>JOGW01000009.1 GCA_000721375.1 Streptomyces sp. NRRL B-3428
AGGGCGCCCCGATCGCGGGCATCGGTGTGGCCGGCGCCCCGTCCGGCGACATCGACGAGAAGATCGCCCAGGCCGGCGTCGCCGCGCTGAACAAGTAAGCAGTACCGGTTGGGGTGTTGAGGGGTGCCGCTCTGCAACGCGGCATCCCTCACCCAAACCACCCATACCCCCCATATGATCGCCGGGTGCCCCACCACTCGGCAGTCTCCTTCGCACCCACGGTCCTCCCCCGAGCTCTCGGCTTCGCTCGAGCAGGGGGGACCCCCCTGACCGTGGGCGTCGTCGTTTCCGGCCTGCTGCTCGCGGCCTGCGCCGGCTCCGGGGTGCAGGGCACCCCGGGCGCACCCGGGCTGCGCGACCCGTACTTCCGGCTGCTCGGCAACGGCGGCTACGACGTCACCCACTACGGGATCGCGCTCGATTACGACCCGTCGGAAGAGAAGCTGACCGGCGAGACCGTCATCACCGCCAAGGCGAAGAAGAGCCTGAGCTCCTTCAATCTCGACCTCCACGGCCTCGACGTCGACTCCGTCTCGGTCCAGAACAAGGCCGCACGCTTCAACCGCGCCGCCGACGAGCTCACGATCCGCCCCGACGACGAACTCCCCGAGGGCTCCACCTTCGTCACCCGTGTCCGCTACTCCGGCGAACCGAAGACGATCACCGATGCCGACGGCTCCGAAGAGGGCTGGCTCCCCGACGGCGACGGCACGCTCGCGCTCGGCGAACCGACCGGCTCGAAGGCCTGGTTCCCCGGCAACCACCACCCGAGCGACAAGGCCGCGTACGACATCTCCGTCACCGTCCCCGATGGCCTGAAGGCCGTCTCCAACGGCGAGTTGACGTCCGAGAAGCCCGCGGGAGCCGGCCGTACGGTCTTCGTCTGGCACAGCGCCGAACCCATGGCCAGCTATGTCGCCACCGTCGCGATCGGCCCGTACGAGACGAAGAGCTCGAAGACGGACGAGGGCCTGCCCGTGTTCACGGCGGTGGACCCCGCCGAGAGCGGGGCGAGCGCCGAAGTCCTCGCGCGGATCCCCGAGATCATGAAGTGGTCCGAGGAGTACTTCGGCCCGTACCCGTTCTCCTCCACCGGCGCGATCGTCGCCCCCGCCGGCGCCGCGGGCTACGCCCTGGAGACCCAGACCAAGCCCGTCTTCCCCGGCGCCCCCGACACCGAGACCCTCGTCCACGAACTCGCCCACCAGTGGTACGGCAACTCCGTGACGCCGAAGTCCTGGCAGGACATGTGGCTCAACGAGGGCTTCGCCACGTACGCGGAATGGCTCTGGGGCGAGGACCACGGGGGCGATACGGCGCAGGAGACCTTCGACGCGCTGTACGCGAGCGACGCCGACGACGACATCTGGGCCTTTCCGCCGGCGAAGCCTACGGACGCCTCGGTCATCTCGGACCCCCCGGTCTACCAGCGCGGCGCGATGGTGCTCCACAAGGTGCGCGAGGCCGTCGGTGACGACACCTTCTTCGCGCTCATCGAGGACTGGGCCACCGAGTACCACCATGGCAACGCGGACACGGCGGACTTCACGGCGTACGCGGAGCAGGAGAGCGGCAAGGACCTGGACTCGGTCTGGGGACCCTGGCTGTACGGGGACGGCAAGCCCAAGTCGCCCTGAGCGCCCTGCTACGGGGCGGTGTGCAGCAGGATCGCGGCTGCCGCCACTTCCCAGGCCGCCTCCGGAATCTCATGCCCGGTCCGCTCCAGCGCCACGAGCCGTGCGCCCGGGATCGCCGCCGCAAGTGCCGCACCGTGCTCGTACGGGAAGAGCGGATCCTCCGTGCCATGGAGCACGAGTGTCGGTGTGCTCACCGCGGCGAGCTGCTCATGCGAGGCGCCGGCGCCCTCGACCAGGAAGTGGTTCATCGCCGAGGCCATGCTGCTCGTGCGGTCGTACGCCCGGCCGATGAGCGCGCGCACGGCCTCCGCCTCGAAGGTGCGCGAAGGGGCCGCGTACAGCCGGGCGTCCTCGACCAGGTAGTCGAGCACGGCCTCGCGGTCGGACCAGTCGGGCTCCGGCGGCGGCGCCGAGAAGGCGGCCGCCAACTCCTTGGACATCGGCGGGAGTTCGTCCCCGCCCGCCGTCGTCGACATCAGGGTGAGCGTGGTGACCCGCTCGGGGTGGCCGACCACCAGCGCCTGGGCGATCCCGCCGCCCATCGACAGACCGACGACATGCGCGCTCGCCAGGCCCAGGGCGTCGAGCACGCCCACCGCGTCCGAGACGAGGTCGTCGCCCGTGTACCCGGGTGCGCCGGGCTCGTACGTGACGGACTCGCCCGTGTCGCGATGGTCGTAGCGGATGACGAACCGGGGCCCGGCGGCGAGGAGTTCGCACAAGCCGTCCTCCCACCAGTCCATCGAGGCCCCGCCGCCCATGATGAGCAGGACGGCGGGATCGGTCTGCTCCCCGAAGGTCTCGACGCACAGCTCGACCCCGTCGACCTGCAGCAACCTCTTGTTCCGCGGGGTCATTGCCTGCTCCTCACTCGTCGGCGGCCTGGTAGAGCGTGGCCCAGAAGTCATGGATGAGCCGCGGTGAGTTCTGGTTCGAGAGCCCCACCTGGGTGAACAGGATGCCCGTGATGCCGCTTGCGGGGTCGGCGTACGCGGTGGTGCCGGTGCCGCCGTCCCAGCCGAACTGGCCGACGGGCGCGTAGTCGCCGCGGAACGTGCGCACGGCCATCCCGAAGCCCCAGCCGCCGTGCTGGCCCATGCCGGGGGAGTAGTGGGCGACGCTGCGGTACATCGCGGTCCGCGCGGCCAGCAGCTCCGGGCTCAGGCGGTTGGTGGTCATCAGCTCCACGGCGGCCCGGGACAGGATCCGCCGGCCGTTGTGCACACCGCCGTTGAGCAGCATCCGGAAGTAGGCGTGGTAGTCGTCCACGGTGGAGGCGAGCCCGCCGCCCGCGCCCTGGAACTCCGGCGGGCTGCTGAGCCGCCCGCCCTCGGCCTCGTCCCACACGTGGAACTCCCCGGTCACCGGGTCGGGCCCGTACTGCGGCGGCAGCCGGTCGATCTTCGCGGCCGGCACATGGAAGCCGGTGTCCTGCATGCCCAGCGGGTCGAGCACACGCTCGCGCAGGAACTCCTCAAGAGGCCGGTCCGCGATCCGTGAGACGAGCACCCCGGTCACCTCGCTGGCCAGGTCGTACTGCCACCGCTCGCCGGGCTGGTACTGCAGCGGCAGCTCGCCGAGCTTGCGCATCCACTCGTCCTGGTGGGGCGCGAGACCGGAGGCGATGCTGTAGTCGGTGGCCTCGAAGGTCGCGGTGCGGATGGGGGACACCATCAGCTCGAAGTCCACGCCGAGCCCGAACGTGCAGGTCAGCAAGTCCCTTACGGTGATGGGCCGTCGGGCGGGCACCGTCTCGTCGAGCGGACCGTCCGGCCGCTTGAGCACCTTGCGGTCGGCGAGTTCGGGCAGCCACTCGTCGACCGGGTCGTCCAGGCGCATCCGGCACTCGTCGAGCAGCACCATCGCCGCTGCCATGGTGACCGGCTTGGACACCGAGGCCATACGGAAGATGGTGTCCCGTGCCATCGCGGCGCCGCCCTCGTGGCGCATCGTCCCGAGCGCCTCGACATGGGCCTCGCCGTCACCCCGGCTCACCAGGGCGACGAGGCCGGGGATCCGCTTCGACTCGACGTGCCCTGCCAGCGTCTCGCGCAGCCGGCTCAACCCCGCTGCGGAGAAGCCGCTGTTGCCCGTTGCCATGATGATTCCCCTGTCCCCGATGATGGATCTCCGTGCCCCGCCGAGACTGCACCCTGACCCAAGGTCAACCTCAACCCCCTCAGGATGACCTTGTGTTGAGCATCACAGGGCTCACGGGTCTCTCCCGGAAAGTGCAGGTGAATGTGGACGGGTCTACGTACGCTGAACCGATGGCAGCGGGGCGCACGATCGGTCAGGCAGCGGCATTCGTAGGTGTCACGGTGAAGACGGTGCGCCACTATCACCGGCTCGGACTCGTGGCGGAACCGGAGCGCGACCACTCCGGATACCGCCGATACGGGTCCGCGGACCTGCTCCGGCTCGTGCAGGTCCGGACGCTGGCCGCGGCAGGGGTGCCGCTGGCCGAGATCGGCGAACTGCTCGACGCCGATCCCGAGGAGTTCGCCGTCGCCCTTGTCGACGTCCGTCGGCGGCTCACCGACCGGATCGACGAGCTGCTCGCCCGGCGTGACACCCTCCATCAACTCACGCAGGGCGACCGGATGTTGCTGCCTCACCGGGCCTGCGCCCTCCTGGACCGGCTCACCGCTCTCGGCTTCTGCCCCGACTATGTGGCCTCCCAGCGGGAGGCCCTTGTCCTGTCAAGGACTTTGGCCCCGGATGTCTTCGACGCCTTTCTGACCCACTTCGAACACCGCCTCGGGGACCCCGAGTTCGTGGAGCTGACCCACCGCACCTGGGAAGCGAGGAGCTGGGATCCGGGTGATCCGCGGATCGAGCCGCTGGCCGCCGAGATGGCCGAGAACCTGTTGTCCGACCGCTCGCTCCTGACGCTGCCCGCCGCGTTCCTCGACCAGCCCGATGCCGTTGCCCGGTACGGCCTCGTCAACCACCATGGAGAGGACGGGATGCCTGCCGTGGCCCGGTTGAAGTCGCTGATCGAGGCGAAGCTGCGGGCGGCCGGGATCGACGTACCGCGGCAGTGAGGGGCGCCCTCAGAGCTCCTTGCGAAGGACGCTGCAGGGCCGGTTGCGTTCCCGGTCCTCACGATGCCCGATGACGAGATAGCCGAGCGCCGACCAGAACGCCATCGCCCGCGGATTGTTCTGCAGCACGGCCAGCTTCACGCCCCCGCGCCCCGCGCCCCGGAAACGGTCCTCGACGAGTCCGGCCAACTGCTTGCCGTAACCCTGCCGTTGAGGCGCGACCATGAGCAGCCCGATCCATGGATCGGGGTCGGCCGGGTCCGGGTGGTGCGCAAGGGTGATCGCGATCCCGACGAGCAGGCCCTCGCTGCGGGCGAGCAGCACTTCGGTGTCAGGGTGCTGCAACTCCCGTGCGAGCTCGGTGGCGACCTCGCCGATCCCGATGTCGTCCGGGTCGGGGAAGTCACCGCTGAGCGCGAAGAAGGCACGGTTGGCGGCGTACAGGCCGGTGATCTCGGTGAGCAGGGCGCCGGGCAGAGCGCCGTCCACGGGGCGCAGCGAGTCGAGGATCATGCCCGCCAGCGTACGGAGTGACGGGGCGCGCGATGCTCCGATGGGGCGTCGGCCGCTCGGCTACCTTGGGTTTGGCGCAGCTTGAACGGTGGAGGCGTTATGTCATCGAGCGAGGGCGAGGCCTTTGGTAACGACCTGGGGCCCACCGGCAACAACTTGCCTGAGACCATGACCTGGGAGGAGTACGAGCAGCTTACCGACGAGCTCGCCGAAAGCATCGAGCTATGGCAGGGCGCGGTGGTGTGGAACCGACGTGGCCCAAGCGAGCACCAGCGCTTTTCCGTACGGATGCGCAACGCGCTCGAATCCGACGCTCGCCGCGCCATGCGCGGGGGTGCTGACGATGAGCCGAGGGGCTGCTGGGAGGTGGACGTGGAGACCAATGTCTTCTTCACGCCCGACAAGTCCAGCTTCGTCACACCCGACTTCTTGGTCCGTCGTTGTCTGGCCCGCGGTGTAGACCTCTTCGCCGAGGACACTGTCCTGGTGGGCGAGGTCCTCTCCGGCTCGGACACCGCCAAGCGCAGGCGGTGGAGGATGGACCGGTACGCGGAGGCCGGTATCCCTTGGTACTGGGAGGTCGAGCTCGATTCAGGCGGGAGCTGGGACATCACGTCGGTACGGGCGTATGAGCTGGTCACCATCGACCAGTCCGATATCGCCGTCAAGCCGCTCCGCCCCGTTCTGTACGCACCAGTCGGCGAGTGGGAGCCGGACGGTCTCGATATCGCGTTCCCCGAGCCCTTCTCGATCAACATCACCTGGGACGACCTGGCGTTCTGAGACGTATCCGGACATAAACGGGACTGGGCCCCCGGTACGAAACCGAGGGCCCAGCAAACGTCGACGAGCAGTCAGACCTCAGAGGTTGACGCCGAAGTCCTGCGCGATGCCCGCGAGGCCCGAGGCGTAGCCCTGGCCGACGGCGCGGAACTTCCACTCGGCGCCGTTGCGGTACAGCTCGCCGAAGACCATCGCGGTCTCGGTGGCCGCGTCCTCGGAGAGGTCGTAGCGGGCGATCTCGGTGCCGCCGGCCTGGTTGACGATGCGGATGTAGGCGTTCCGCACCTGGCCGAAGTTCTGCGAGCGGGTCTCCGCGTCGTAGATCGAGACCGGGAAGACGATCTTGTCGACCTCGGCCGGCAGGGCCGCCAGGTTGACGTTGATCGCCTCGTCGTCGCCCGCGCCCTCGCCGGAGCGGTTGTCGCCGGTGTGCACGATGGACTGGTCCGGCGTCGCCTTGTTGTTGAAGAAGACGAAGTGCGCGTCCGAGAAGACCTTGCCGTCGGCCTTCACCGCGATCGCCGAGGCGTCGAGGTCGAAGTCGGTGCCGGTGGTGGTGCGGACGTCCCAGCCGAGGCCCACGGTGACGGCGGTCAGACCCGGCGCCTCCTTGGTGAGCGAGACATTGCCGCCCTTGGACAGGCTTACAGCCATGGAGGTCCCTTTCCCCTAGGTGTGATGCGGATGCTCCGCATGTCGTCGAAGCTACCGTCACAGGGGTTAACGCAGGCGGCCCCCTCCAGGTTCCACCTGCCCTTTACTTTCTTTGCCGAAAGAATGCGGCCGCAACCAGGTGGGCAAGTGGACTAGACCTTTTCCGGGGAAACGCGCCACACTGTCCCCGTGAGACATGTCATCGCCCTGGACGTGGGCGGCACCGGAATGAAAGCCGCCCTGGTCGGGGCGGATGGCGCACTGCTGCACGAGGCTCGTCGCCCGACCGGACGCGAACGCGGCGCCGAAGCGGTGATCGAGTCGATCCTCGGGTTCGCCGCGGATCTGCGGGCGTACGGCGAAGAGCAGTACGGGCAGCGGGCCGAGGCGGCCGGCGTCGCGATCCCCGGGATCATCGACTCCGACCGCGGTATCGCCCTGTTCGCCGCCAACCTGGGGTGGAAGGACGTCCCCCTGCGGGACCTGCTCCAGGAGCGGCTCGGCATCCCCGTCGCACTCGGCCACGACGTCCGCACGGGCGGGCTCGCCGAGGGGCGGATCGGGGCCGGGAACGGTGCGGACCGATTCCTGTTCCTGCCGCTCGGCACCGGCATCGCGGGCGCCATCGGGCTCGACGGGAAGATCGAAGCGGGCGCCCACTTCGGCGCCGGCGAGATCGGTCATGTCGTCGTACGCCCCGGAGGCATCTCCTGCGGCTGCGGCCAGCGCGGCTGCCTGGAGCGCTACGCCAGCGCCTCCGCGGTGACCCTGGCCTGGGCCGAGGCCAGCGGCGACCCCGACGCGGACGCCGCCGACTGCGCCAAGGCCGTCGAGTCCGGTGACCCGCGGGCGATCGCGGTCTGGCAGCACGCGATCGCCGCACTCGCCGACGGCCTCGTCATGGCGATCACCCTGCTCGACCCCCGCATGCTGATCATCGGTGGCGGTCTGGCCGAAGCCGGGGAAACCTTGTTCACACCGCTGCGGGCGGCCGTCGAGGAGCGGATCACGTTCCAGTCGCTGCCCACGATCGTCCCCGCGGCCCTCGGGGACACCGCGGGCTGCCTGGGCGCGGGGCTCCTCGCCTGGGACCTGCTCGAAGCGCATGTGCCCGCCCAGTCCGCTCCCCATGACTCCACCACCACGGAGGTAACCGCCTGATGGCCGCACGCAAGGTACTCACCGGCGCCCGGGTGGTGCTGCCCACCGGAACCGTCACCGACGGCCGGGTCATCGTCGACGAGTCGGGCCGTATCGGCGGCGCTGCCGAGCCGGACGCCTCCGTCGTCGATCTGTCCGGCCACTGGGTCGTGCCCGGTTTCGTGGACATCCACAACCACGGCGGCGGCGGTGCGTCCTTCACGTCCGGCACCGTGGACGAGGTGCACAAGGGTGTGCGGACCCACCGCGAGCACGGCACCACGACCCTGGTGGCCTCCATGGTCACCGGCGACATGGACTTCCTCGCCCAGCGCGCGGGCCTGCTCTCCGAGCTGGCCGAGCAGGGCGACATCGCGGGCATCCACTTCGAGGGCCCGTTCATCTCGCCCTGCCGCAAGGGCGCCCACGACGAGACGCTGCTTCGCGACCCCGACCCGGCGGACGTTCGCAAGCTGATGGACGCCGCGCGCGGCCAGGCCCGGATGTTCACGCTGGCCACCGAACTGCCCGGCGGTATCGACTCGGTCCGGCTGCTCGCCGAGCACGGAGTCATCGCGGCGATCGGCCACACCGACGCCACGTACGAGCAGACCGTCGAGGCCATCGACGCGGGCGCCACCGTGGCCACGCACCTCTACAACGCGATGCCCGCGATCGGCCACCGCCTGCCCGGACCGATCGTGGCGCTCCTGGAGGACGAGCGGGTCACCGTCGAGCTCATCAACGACGGCACGCATCTGCACCCGGCGTCCCTGGAGCTGGCCTTCCACCGCGCGGGTGCCTCCCGCGTCGCCTTCATCACCGACGCGATGGACGCGGCGGGCTTCGGCGACGGCGAGTACATGCTCGGCACGCTCGCCGTGGAGGTGAAGGACTCGGTCGCGCGCCTGGTCACCGAGGACGGCTCCGAGGGCTCGATCGCCGGCTCGACGCTCACCCTCGACCGCGCCTTCAAGCGCGCGGTCACCATCGACCGCCTCCCCATCGAGGACGTCGTACGCGCCATCTCGGCCAACCCGGCCAAGCTGATCGGCAAGTACGACGAGGTCGGTTCGCTGGAGCCCGGCAAGTACGCGGACCTGGTCGTGCTCGACGGCGGGTACTCCGTCGTCGGCGTGATGCGCCGAGGCGAATGGGTGGTGGATCCCCAACTGGGGTGATTTGACCCCCGATTGATTCCCGCTCTCCGAGGAGGCGGTTGGCCCTGACCCCTGGGCTGGCCGCCTCCTTTTTGGCATGATCGGGCCCAGGTCGGTTGCTCAATCCTGAGCGGCGAGTGACAGAAGCTGTCGCAAGCAGACCTCGAACGCGCACGATCACGCACTCCGGGGGTGGCACCCGTGATCCTCACGGTCACGCTGAACACGGCCCTGGATCTGACGTATCGCGTGGACCGTCTCGTCCCGCACTCCTCGCACCGGGTCACCACCGTCACCGAACGCCCCGGCGGCAAGGGCCTCAACGTCGCGCGGGTCCTGACGGCCCTCGGTCACGAGGTCGCCGTCACCGGGTTCGTGGGCGGCGCGACGGGCTCGGCCGTCCGCGAGGGCCTCACCGGTGTCCGTGACGCGCTCTTCCCCGTCCTGGGCTCGACCCGCCGCACGGTCGCGGTGGTGGACTCCGCCTCGGGCGACACCACCCAGCTGAACGAGCCCGGGCCGCTGATCTCGCCCGCGGAGTGGTCGGCGTTCCTCGCCTCGTACGAGGCGCTGCTGAAGTCGGCCTCCGCGGTGGCGCTCTGCGGGAGCCTGCCGCCCGGGGTGCCGGTGGGCGCGTATGCGCATTTGATACGGGGAGCGCGCGCCGCGGGCGTCCCCGCCCTCCTCGACACCAGCGGAGAACCGCTGCGCCGCGGTATCGCCGCCCGCCCCGACATCGTCAAGCCGAACGCCGACGAACTGGCCGAACTCACCGGCTCCTGGGAGCCGTTGCCCGCCGCGCGTGCGGCCCGCCGCCGTGGCGCGCACGCGGTGGTCGCCTCGCTCGGCCCCGAAGGCCTCCTTGCCGCGACCCCGGAGGGCACATGGCAGGCGACCCCGCCCTCCCGCGTCGCGGGCAACCCGACGGGTGCGGGGGACTCTGCCGTTGCGGCCCTGCTGTCCGGCCTGGTCACCGGTGACCCGTGGCCGCGCCGCCTCGCGTCGGCCGTCGCACTGTCGGCGGCGACCGTACTGGCCCCGGTGGCGGGGGAGTTCGACGCCTCGGCGTACGAGACCTTCGTGGACACGGTGGCTGTGGTAGAGCGCGCCGATGCGGCTTGAGAGCCCGGCCTGCGGCCCACACACCTGCACTCGGCAATGAGGCCGAACCCACCGCACCCGCACCGACCCACAGGGGGAACCCATGCCGCTCGCCACCACCGGTGAACTCATAGCCGACGCGAGGCAGAACAGCCGAGCCGTCGCCGCCTTCAACGTCATCACGCTGGAGCACGCCGAAGCCATAGCCACCGGTGCCGAACAGGCCGGCGCCGACGCCATCCTGCAGATCTCCGAGAACGCCGTGAAGTTCCACGGCGGCAGCCTCACCGCGATCGCCGCCGCCGCGAAGGCGGTCGCCGGGACGAGCAGCGCCCGTCTCTCCCTCCACCTCGACCATGTCGTCAGCGAGGACCTGTTCCGCAGGGCCCACGCCGAGGGCTTCAGCTCGGTGATGTTCGACGCGTCGAAGATGACGTACGCCGACAACGTCAAGGCGACGGCGGAGGCCGTCCGCTGGGGCCACGAGCGCGGTATCTGGGTCGAGGCCGAACTCGGCAAGGTGGGCGGCAAGGAGGGCGAACCGCCGCTCGACGCCCACGCCCCCGGGGTGCGCACGGACCCGGCCGAGGCGAGTGCCTACGTCGAGGCCACTGGTGTGGACGCGCTCGCCGTCGCCGTCGGCTCCTCGCACGCGATGACCGAGCGGACCGCGGCGCTGGACCACGAGTTGATCGCTCAGCTCGCGGCGGCTGTCCCCGTACCGCTCGTGCTGCACGGCTCAAGTGGCGTACCGGACACGGAGATCCGCGAAGCCGTACGCTCCGGCATGCGCAAGATCAACGTGGGCACGGCCCTCAACACGGCCTTCACCGGCGCCGTACGCGCCTTCCTGGAGGCCCACCCCTCGGCCGTCGACCCCCGGAAATACCTCGTCCCGGCCCGCGAGGCGATGGCCGGGACGGTGGCACACTTCCTGCGTCAGCTGGAGGGCTAGAACTACTTGTTCTCGGCCACCCACATCTGGTCGATGTTCGCGTTGCACTTGTCGCTCTGCTCGCACGAGAGAGTGACGGTGTTGGTGCCTTCCTTGAGCTGGACCACCGCCCATGTCTGGGTCCAGCCCTTTTCCCACTCGCCGGCCTTGGCGTTGGCGAAGTTCTTCATGTTCAGAGGACGGGTCTGCTTGTCACCGTTGACGGCCAGTGTCCCGGTGGTGTCCTCACCGGGCACCCCGTAAGACACATAGAACTTGTACGAACCAGCTTTCTCGAACCCGTCGATCTGCCACGTCAGCGAGGCACCGACCTGGTTGAAGCCCGCCACGTACGTACCGGACTTCGAGCCCTTGATGTCGGAGGCCGTGGCCGCGGTGCCGGCGAGCTGCAGCACCTTCGCATCCGTCTTCGGCAGCTCGACCGGCTCGTCCTTCTTGTCCTCGGCCGCCTTGGAGGGCTCGGAGCTCGGCTGCGTGCTCGTCCCGCCGTCGGAGCCGCCCTTGGCGTTGGGGTCCTTGTCGTCCCCGCCGAGCATCGCGATGCTGATGCCGACCACCACGGCCGCGACCACCGCGACCGCACCGATGAGCAGCCCCTTGGTGTTGGGCCCCCGGCCCCGTCCGCCACCGTGCCCGCCGTGGGAGCCGTGGCCTCCGCCGTACGGAGGCTGCTGCGGCGGGATCTGGCGGGTGGCGTCGCCCGAGTAGTTCTCCGGCGCCGAGTAGTGCGACTGGTCGTAACCCTGCTGGGGCTGCTGTCCGTACCCCTGCGGGGCCTGCGGCTGCTGTCCGTACTGCCGCTCGCCGACCGTGCGGACCTGGTTGTACGAGGTGCGGCCGGGATAGCCGTAGCCACCGCCGCCGGGCGGCGGAGTGGCACCCGCGGCCTGCCCGTCGGCGTACAGATAGCCGAACGGGTCCTCTTCCTCGGGCGTGCGCGCGCCGTTGTCGCCGGGCGTGGTCATCCCCAGGTCACTCCTCAGGCAGGTCGATCGTTCGGTCCGACGCAGCGATGCGTACAGGCAGGAACACAGCGATGCGTATCCGGCCGAGCGTACCCGTTCCGAGTGACCCGAATGGGTGGCGTTGACCAGGAAGTGGAACTGACCTGGGGTTATCCGGCTCGTCTGTGCTGTTTGGCACGCGACCTTTTCTCGATGTACATCCGCTGGTCCGCGGACTGGAGCACTTCGTCGGCGGACATGCCGCAGTGCGCCCAGCCGATGCCGAAGCTCGCCCCCACCCGGACCGCACGGCCGTCGACGCGGATCGGCGGAATGATCGCGTTGCGCAGCCGTACCGCCAGATCGGCGGCGTCGGCACGCCCGAGACCGTCCGCGAGCACCACGAACTCGTCACCGCCGAGCCGCGCGACCGTATCGCCGTCGCGCACCCCGCTGGTGAGCCGTCGTGCCACCTCGATCAGCACGGCGTCACCGGTGTGATGCCCGAACCGGTCGTTGATCGACTTGAAACCGTCGAGGTCGCAGAAGAGCACCGCGAGCCCCTTGGTCCCGTCGTCGTGCTCGCTCTCCGGCGCGACCACATGGACGTGGTGGTCGTAGACGCCATAGCCATTGCCACTGCCGGTCAGTGCGGAGTCGGCGACCGCACGCCCGAAGTCGAAGCCATGGCCGTTGGAGTCGTACGACGGCGGAGAGGCGTGGGAGTCGTACGGGGAGGCGTTCGCGTCGTAGGCCAGTGAGCCGTCGTAGGCGAGTGAGCCGTCGTACGCGGCCGCCGCCGCTCCGTAGGCCGCGTCCAGGGATTCCACCGGGCTCTGCGGCACGGACTGCGGACGTCCGCAGAGCCTCGATGCGAGCCGCGAGCGCAGCTCCGCGCTGTTGGGCAGGCCGGTCAGGGCGTCGTGCGAGGCGCGGTGCGCGAGATGCAGCTCACGTCGTTTCCGCTCCTCGATGTCCTCCACGTGCGTGAGCAGGAACCGGGGTCCGTCGGTGGCGTCGGCCACCACGGAGTTGCGCAGCGAGACCCAGAGATACGTGCCGTCGCGCCGCCCCAGCCTGAGCTCGGCCCGCCCGCCCTCGGCGGACGTACGAAGAAGGGTGCCGATGTCCTCGGGGTGGACCAGATCGGAGAAGGAGTAGCGGCGCATCGCGGAGGCGGGGCGGCCGAGCAGCCGGCACAGGGCGTCGTTGGTGCGCAGTATCCGGCCGTGCTGGTCACCGCCCATCTCGGCGATGGCCATACCGCTCGGCGCGTACTCGAAGGCCTGGCGGAAGGACTCCTCGCTGGCCCGCAGCGCCTGCTGCTCCCGTTCGAGCCTGACCAGTGCCCGTTGCATGTTTGCTCGAAGCCGAGCATTGCTGATTGCAATGGCGGCCTGGAATGCATACATCTGGAGCGCTTCGCGGCCCCATGCGCCCGGCTTGCGTCCGTTGCGCGGGCGGTCGACCGAGATGACTCCGATCAGCTCGCCGCTGGAGGAGCCGGTGGCGTACATCGGGGCGTAGAGCCGGTCGCTCGGGTGCCACTCGTCCTCGAAACGGGGCTCAGGGCCGTCCGTGTGCCACTGCGGTACGTCGTCCTGGACGAGGACCCAGCCCTCGGTGTGCGGGATGAAGCGCAGCGAGCCCCAGGCCTCGCCCATGGTGAGCCGGCGGTCCCAGGAGGCGCGGGAACCGACGCGTCCGGTGATGAGGGCCTCGGCGGCGGGATTGCCCGCGAGGGAGGCGACCACCAGGTCACCGTCGGGGCGTACGAGATTCACACAGCCCAGTTCGTAGCCGAGCCCGGTCACGATGCCGTCGGCAACGGCCTGCAGGGTGTCGGCGAGGCTGCGCGCCGTGTTCAGCTCGGCGACCACCTGATGCAGCTGCCGCAGGGTCGCAAGACGGACGTAGGGCTCCGACTCGGTCTCCATGCTCGCTCTCCCCGAGACCTCGACAGCAACTCCAGGATTAGCAGCTTCCCCAGCTTCTCTGCGGCTTCACTATGGCTTCCGGTGTGGCCGGTGATCACACCATGGCCAACCGCCTCAGCCACTGAATCACAGCGAGCTGCCCACTCGGTACACAGGGTCAACAAAATATGGACCCTGTGACTCAAGTCACAGCAGTTGATGAAGGGTTGGGGGTCGGATCGGGGGCCGGTGCATCCGTTTCCTGAACGCAAATGTCGGACTGGGGACCTAGTCCCCTCCTGGTCCGGGTCCTGGTCCCAACGCCCGATGTGGTGCCCTCCGCGCCAGGTCTACGTTCATGACGTGTCGCAAGCCTTGAAGTCCCCCGCCTCCAAGCCCCCTGCCGCCGTACCCCCGCAGGCCATGCATCCTGTGGGGGTGAGCGACGACGAGTTCCGTGCCGCGATGTCGCGGCTTGCCGCCGGGGTGGTCCTGGTGACCGCCCAGGAGGAGCCCCTGGGCGAGGGCGGCCCGGCCGCGGAGGACGTGGGCATGACGGCCACGGCCTTCATGTCCGTATCGCTGGACCCGCCCCTGGTGCTCGTCTCGCTGCGCGAGGGCTCCCGGATGGACGACCTGCTCGCGGAGCAGCCGCGCTGGGGGGTCTCGGTGCTCTCGGAGTCGCAGCGCCACATCGCGGGCCGTTTCGCGATGAAGGGCCGTATCAGCGACCGGCTGCTCTTCGAGGACATCCCTTACGTACGGGGGGAGTTGTCCGGGGCGCCGCTGGTGGGCGGGGCCCTGTCGACCCTGGAGTGCGAGACCGAGTCGCGGGTCCGGGCGGGCGATCACACGCTGGTGGTGGGCCGGGTTCTCGCGGCTTCTGTGCCGAGCGCGGAGGGCGGGCCGCTGATGTACTTCCGGGGCCGGTACCGGCAGTTGGGGTGAGAGCGGGGCAGCTGGGGTGAGCGGGGCAGCTGGGGTGAGCAGGGCAGCTGGGGTGAGCAGGGCAGTTGGGCTGAGCAGGGAAGTCGGGCCGACCGCAGCTCCGGACGGGCCTCAGCCCCAGTCCTTGCCCGACCGCCCCCGCTTGGTGTCCGACCGCGCCTTCTTCTGGCGCAGCCGCCGCTCGTTGATCCCGCGCGGGATCTTCGTGGCGCGGCGCGGACGCGGCGGCGGTGCCGTGGCCTCCGCGAGGAGAGCGGCCAACCGGGTCGCGGCCATCTCCCTGTTGCGCCACTGGGAGCGGTGTTCCGAAGCCCGTACGGCGATCACTCCGTCGACGAGCCGGGGCGCGAGCCGCTCAAGGGCCCGCTCCTTCCAGACCTCGGGAAGGGCCTTGGTGTTCGCCAGGTCGAAGCGGAGCTCGGCCTGGGAGTCCGAGGTGTTCACATGCTGCCCGCCGGGCCCGGACGACCGCGAGAAACGCCACATGAGCTCGGCCTCGGGCAGGGAGACGGAGCCGCGGATGACGTAGGGACCAGGCATGCCCTCATTCTGGGGGCGGGCAGGGGGCGACGTCATGTCGATTTCGCACAAGCGCGCCCCCCACCCCGGCGAGCGGAGCCCTACGCGAGGATCACGCTCCGCGTGAGGTTGCGCGGCCGGTCCGGGTCGTACCCCTTGGACTCGGCGATCGCCACCGCGAGCCGCTGCGCACGGATCAAGTCGGCCATCGGGTCCGCCTCCTGGCGTGCGACCAGGTGACCGCCGACGCGGGCCACGTCCCCGGCGAGCCCCTCCGGCAGCGCGCCGAACATCCACGCCACGCGGCCGGGGCCGGTGATCGAGATCGGTCCGTGGCGGTACTCCATCGCGGGGTACGCCTCGGTCCACGCGCCGGCCGCCTCACGCATCTTGAGCCCGGCCTCGAGGGCGAGCCCGTACGTCCAGCCGCGTCCGAGGAAGGTCCACTGCTCGGCGGAGAGCACCTCGTCGGGCAGCGGCTCGGTGATGGCGAGTTCGGCGTCGACGGCCGCCTCGGCCACGGACTTGACCCCCGCCACCTCGCCGAGGCCCGCCCGCAGGAAGGCCAGCGCGGTGGTCGCGAACCGGGTCTGCACCACCGACTCCTCGTCGGCGAAGTCGAGTACGGCCACGGCGTCGGCGGCCTCCATGACCGGCGTCTTCGGGTCGCCGGTGATCGCCGTGGTGGGCACCGATCCCCGTACCCGCGCGAGGAGTTCGAGCACCTCGGTCGTCGTGCCGGAGCGGGTGATCGCCACGATCCGGTCGTACGGGCGGCCGACCGGGAACTCCGAGGACGCGAACGCGTCCGTCTCGCCCTGCCCGGCCGCCTCACGCAGCGCGGCGTAGGCGAGGGCCATGAACCACGATGTGCCACAGCCGGTGACGGCGACCCGCTCCCCGGGCTTCGGAAGTCCGTCGAAGTCGGCGGCGGCCTCGGCGGCCCGGCGCCAGCAGCTCGGCTGGGTGGCTATTTCTGCGGCGGTACGTGACATATGGGGCGGCTCCTCGACCGGGATGTACGCGGGATGCTCGGTGCTTGCTCGGTTCTTGCTCGATACTGCTCGATACGACGGCAATGCGAAAGGTTCGCAGCATCATCTGCCTTGTCGTGCTTAGCAGTCGGGGAGAATGCGAGGCAATGGATTCCTGGCCCCGGGCCCATGGACATCTGTGGGGACTCGTCGACATCGTTGGCCAACGGATGCGACAACGGTGACCCTCCGTTGCAGAAGTGATATCTGAGTGGTGTAGACCTGGTGTAGAAGCCGCGCGCGGCTTCTGGGACACAGGACGTCACGGGGGACCGACTGGATCACAACGAGGGTGGGAACAGCTGTGCAGCGGCGCACGAACATACTGATCGCGGCAGGTGCCGCGCTGGGGCTCACGATCACGCTGGCGGGCTGCGGAGGCGGCACGGGATCCGGTGAGGTGACCCTCAAGTTGGTGGCCGCCGACTACGGCGATACCCAGGCGAACAGCTCGAAGAAGTACTGGGCCGATGTGGTCGAGAAGTTCGAGGCCAAGAACCCGGACATCAAGGTCGACGTGACCGTCCTGTCCTGGAACGACGTCGACGCCGAAGTGGCCAAGATGGTCAAGGCGGGCGATGCGCCCGACATGGCGCAGATCGGTGCGTACTCGGACTTCGCGGCGAAGGATCTGCTCTACCCCGCGGACGACCTGCTCTCCATCCCGGTCCAGGGCGACTTCTTGTCGTCGCTCACCGATGCCGGTGAGGTCAACCGCGTCCAGTACGGCATGCCGTTCGCCTCGTCGACGCGTCTGATGTTCTACAACAAGAAGCTCTTCCGCGACGCCGGTATCACCGCGGCCCCCAAGACCTGGGCCCAACTGGCCGCAGACGCCGAGAAGTTGAAGGACAGCGGTGTCAAGTACCCCTTCGCGCTGCCGCTCGGCAAGGAGGAGGCGCAGGCCGAGGCCATGATGTGGCTGCTCGCCGGCGGCGACGGCTACACCGACCAGGTCGGCTCGTACACCGTCGACTCCGACATCAACATCCAGACCTTCGACTGGATCAAGAAGAACCTGGTCGACAAGGACCTGGTGGGCCCCGTCGCCCCGGGTCAGCTCAACCGCCAGGACGCCTTCAACGCCTTCTCCAACGGTGAGGTCGGCATGCTCAACGGGCATCCGACGCTGATCGGGCAGGCGCAGAAGAAGGGCGTGGAGTTCGGGATGGCGGCGCTGCCGGGCCGCAGCGGGGCGTCGAAGTCCGCGATGGGCGTGGCCGACTGGATGATGGCCTTCAAGCAGAACGACCACCGCGACGAGATCGGCACCTTCCTCGACTTCGTGTACAACAAGGAGAACGTGCTGAAGTTCTCCGAGACGTACAACATCCTGCCGGTGACCAACTCGGCGGTCGACGAGATGGCCGAGGACGCCAAGTTCGCCCAGCTCAAGAAGTTCCTCGAAGCACTGCCCTCCTCCCAGCTCCCGCCCGTCGGCAACACGTCCTGGGCGCAGGTCAGCGCGGAGATCAAGGCGCAGATCGGCAAGGCGGTCACACCGGGCGGCAGCCCGCAGGCGGTCCTCACGGACATCCAGAACAAGGCGCAGGCCGCGCAGGACGCCGAGTAAGTCCTCTCGCGCAGCGCCTGACACAGCTCCTCGCGCACAGGGCCCGCAAGGGCTCACAAGAGCGCCGCACCGGCTCACCTCCGGGCGCGGCGCTCTTCGCGTATCCGCCGGAGCCGGTTCACCGTCACGGGGTCGTGGGCCAGTGCGCGGGCGTCGTCCAGGAGCGCGTTGAGCACCTGGTGGTAGCGCGTGGGGGAGATGCCCAGCTCCTCGCGCACCGCGCGCTCCTTCGCACCCGGCGAAGACCAGTTGCGCTGCTCGAGGGCGAGCACGGCGCGATCCCGCTCGCTCAGGCCTGCCCGCTCGTCTCCGTCCGTCATTCCGTCCGTCATCCGGCCACCGTAACCGCCGGCACCGACACTGTCGGCGCCCCGAAGTCTCCGTGTGCCCGTTAGGTTGGCTGACGCCCCCCAGGGGCTGGATGAGCAGTGGCGCGGGATCGGGGGATGCGCTGATGAGCATACGGAGAGGCGGGCCGGCTGCACGGCGGACTGCCGCGCACTGGCAGTGGCCCGATGCGCAACCGATGGTGTGGGGCACGGCATCCGAGCGCGAGATCTATCTCGAGTCGGTGCGGCGCTGTCTCGATCTGCCCCGGGTCAAGGCCCGCCTCGAGGCACGGCAGGTCGCACGCACCTCCGTGTTCATGGGCATGGAGCGCGAGGACAACGCCTGTGAGGCGCTGGAGCCGTATCGCGGTTCCAGGCAGGCCTGGTTCGAGGCGGTGGTGGACGCGCGTGAGTGGAGCCGGGTCCGGTTCGGCGCCGTGCAGGCGCGGGCCGACTGGAACACCAGGACCGCCGTCTTCTACGGAACTCTCCTTCTCCTCCTCGGCTGCTGGATCGCCGGAGCCCCGCTTCTGGCCGTGGCGGCAGTCCTCGCCGCGGGATTCCTGCCCTCCCTGTACGCCGCGCTGCGCGACCCCGACTCCCGTGCCCAGCTTGGCTGTTGGGCCGTACTGGCGCTGCACCTCGGGCTGCGTGGGCTGCTGGCCCCCGCCGTCGCCCTCCTGGGCCGTTGGTGGCTGCGGGGACTGACCAGGGACGGCACGGGACCGGTCCTCGAGGCCGTGGTCGACCAGCTGCTCGGCGACGACCCCGACGCTCTTCTGCTGCCCGAGGGGTATGAAGGGCTGCGCTCGGTGCACGGCGCCGAGTACGTGGTCACCAGCGCCACCGCCGCACAGCTCAAACAGAAGATCGACCGGATCGACGGCGGCACGATCGCGGTCAGCGGGCCGCGCGGTGTCGGCAAGACGACCCTCCTCGAAGGCTGCGTACGCGGCGCGGACTTCTCGGTCTTCGTGCAGGCCCCCGCCACGTATGCCCCGCACGAGTTCCTGATCTCGCTGTTCGTGCGGGTCTGCGAGGAGTACCTGGAGACCAATGGGTACGACGCGCCCCAGATGGTGCGCTCGCCCGGGCGGAATGTGCTGCTGCGGCGCACGATGTTCGCCCTCAAGCGTTTCCTGCGCTGGTTCGCCTACGTGCTCCCCGCGGCGGCCCTGATCTGCCTGGGTCTGGTCGCCACGGTGCGGTCCCTGCAGGCGGAGCACGGCGCCGAGGTGGCCGATCTGGCGTCCGGGGCGGCCGGCTCGGTGCGCGACGGCGCGCTGGAGCTGTGGCACGGGGACGCGGCGAAGGCGGCGTTCGCGGTCACGCTGCTCGGCATCTTCCTGTGGACCCAGCGCTCCTCGGCCACGGCCGCCCGTGTGGTGCGGTTCGTCTGGCGCGCCGCGGTCGTGGTGGTGGCCTGTGCGCTGCTCGTCGGGCCCTTCGTCTCGCTGGGCTTCGACCCGGAGGTCACCCGCAACGCGCTCCGGCTGCTCTCCGTGTCCTTCCTGGTGCCGGCGGTCGCACTGCTGATCCTGTGGCTGCTGTGGCGGAACTGGCTCGACCCCTGGCTGAAACCGCCGATCAAGATCGGGCCCGTGCGGTTCGACCTGGAGGAGTTCGGTCCCTGGGAGATCCAGCGCCGGCGCCTGGCCGGTCCGGTGAGGACGCTGTTCGCCCTCGCCGCACTCGCCCTCCTGTCGGCGGACGACGCCGGCTGGGCCATCCTCTCGGACTCGGAGAACACACTGCGGCTGTGCGTCTGGCTCCTGGGCATCGTGCTGCTCAAACTGGGCAACCGCTCCTGGCTGCCCAATGCGGAGCCCAGGCTCGTGACCGAATGCCGTAACCGGCTCTACCGGCTGCAGACCGTGCAGGGCTCGTCCTCAGGTCTGACCACCGGAGGCGCGGTCCAGCTGTTCACCCTGGGCACCACGCACTCCAGCTCGCTGTCCACCCTGCCGCCGAGCTACCCCGAACTGGTCGCGGACTTCCGTGAGTTGGTGACCCGTATGGCCCAGGACATGCCCGTACGCGGGCGGCGTTTCATCATCGCGATCGACGAGGTGGACCGCCTCGGCACCGACACCGAGGCGCTGGCGTTCCTGCGCGAGATCAAGGCGATCCTCGGTGTGCCGCGTGTGCACTACCTGATCTCCGTGGCGGAGGACGTCGGCGCCGCTTTCGTACGACGGGGTCTGCCGCACCGGGACGTGACGGACAGCTCCTTCGACGACGTGGTCCATGTACAGGCCGGAGTGCTCGCGGAGTCGGTCGCCATCCTGGACAAGCGGGCGCCGGAACTCACCGGCCCGTACGCGCTGCTCGCCCACACGCTCGCCGGCGGTCTGCCCCGGGATCTGATCCGGTACGGGCGAAGGCTCATCGAGATCCAGGAGACCACCGAGCAGGTCGAACTCGTCGACATCTCCCAGGACATGATCCTGGAGGAGCTCTCCGAGACCCTGGCCGGCTTCCGTACGCTCCTCGCCAAACAGCAGTGGTCGCCGCAGAACAGCATGATCCTCGGCTCCTTCCGCACCCTCACCGGCCTGCTGCGCACCGTCGACCGCCGCTGCCCCGCCTGCGAACGGGAGCTCCAGCAGGCGCTGGAACACTTCGCCCTGCACTCGGCACGGGACACGGCCCAACCCGATGTTCCCGCCCTGCCGGACGGAGCAGGGCCGCTGATCGACGAGGCGGCCGCGTACGCCTACTTCTCCTTCACGCTGCTCGGCATCTTCGGCCGCGAGAACTTCAACGAGCGCAAGCGGCGCGCGAAGCAGCGCGGCCCCGACGGCGAGACCGAGCTGCTGGCCGAGGCGCGCCGCGAACTGGCGGTGTCGCCCTACAGCGCGCGCACCCTGATCGACGCGATCCGCCTGGCGTGGGATCTGCGCCCCGCGGATGAACCGCCGGTGCCTGCCGTGGTTCCCGCGCCGAGGACCGAGGGCTCGTGCGCCCGGCACGCGTCCGCATGACGTGACCGACGGATGACGCGATACCCCATGGGTCAGCCGCGCCCCGCGTGGATAGGGTCGCCGTATGGGCAGCCTTCCGTACCGCACGCCTGACCTGCCGACGCCGTCCACCCCTGAGGGACGAGACGGACTCGCGGCGCTCCTCGCCGCTCCTGAACGGGCCGTGATCGCCCTGGACTTCGACGGCACGCTCGCGGAGATCGTGCCCGATCCCGAGCAGGCCCGCGCCCACCACGACGCCGTTCCCGCGCTCGCCGCGCTGGCCCCGCGGGTGGCCTCCGTCGCGGTGGTCACCGGCCGCCCCGCGGGTGTCGCGGTCCGCTACGGCGGGTTCGCGGGGGTGCCCGGCCTGGAGCATCTGGTGGTGCTCGGGCACTACGGCGCCGAGCGCTGGGACGCGGTCTCCGGCACGGTGCACGCACCCGAGCCGCACCCCGGGGTCGCGGCGGTCCGGGCCGAACTGCCCGGATTCCTCGACGCGTTGGGGGTGTGGCACGGCACGTGGATCGAGGAGAAGGGGCGGGCGGTGGCGGTCCACACGCGCCGCGCGGCGGACCCGGAGGCGGCGTTCTCGGCGCTGCGGGGTCCACTTGCCGAACTTGCCGCGCGGCACGGGCTGATCGTGGAGCCCGGGCGCCTCGTCCTGGAACTACGGCCTCCGGGCATGGACAAGGGCGTTGCGCTCGCCTCGTACGTCCGCTCGGTCGGGGCGTCCTGCGTGCTGTACGCGGGGGACGACCTGGGTGATCTGCCTGCGTTCGCGGCGGTGGAGAAGCTCCGCTCGGAGGGGGTGCAGGGGCTGCTGGTGTGCAGCGGGAGCTCGGAGGTGGCTGAGCTGGCGGAGCGGGCGGATGTGGTGGTGGACGGTCCGGCGGGAGTGGTCGCGTTGCTGCGGTCGCTCGTGGCCGCGCTGGACGACTAGGGGATCCGCCGGACAGGCGGCCCTAGCCCCGGAGCGCCTCCACCTGCTCAAGGAACCACTGCGCAGGCGGCAACGCCGTGCCCGCCGCCGCCAGCCGCTTCGTGCGCTCCGCCCGTTCGTCCGCGGGCATCACCAGGGCTGCATGCAGCGCGTCCGAAGTGGCCACCACGTCATACGGGTTGACCACCAGCGCATCGTCACCCAGCTCCGCATACGCTCCCGCCTCCCGCGACAGCACCAGCACGCACCCCTCGTCGGACACGACCGGCACCTCCTTCGCGACGAGGTTCATGCCGTCGCGGACCGGGTTCACCAAGGCCACGTCCGCCAGGCGGTACGCCGCGAGCGAGCGCGCGAAGTCGTCCTTGACGTGCAGGATGACCGGGGTCCAGTCCGTCGTCCCGTACGCCGAGTTGATCTCGGCGGCGAGACGGGAGACCTCGGCCGTGTAGTCGCGGTAGACCGCGAGGTCCTGACGTGAGGGGTAGGCGAACGCGAGGTGCACGACGCGTTCGCGCCACGAGGGGTGCTGCTCCAGGAGCAGCCGGTACGAGTGCAGCCCCCGCACGATGTTCTTCGACAGCTCGGTGCGGTCCACCCGCACGATCACCTTGCGCGAACCGTCGCCGCCGATCTGCTCCCGCAGCCCGGCGAGCCGCTCCTCCACATCCGCCTCCTGCGCGCGCGTCCGCAGGAAGTCACCGTCGGCGCCGAGGCCGTGCACCCCGAGCAGCGTGCGGTGGAAGCGGCCGTCCGGTGTGCGGAAGCCGACGCTGGGCGTCGCGTCCACGGGCCAGTACGTCATGACCTCGTACGACCCGAGCACGGCGCCGCAGCACCCCTGGAACGCCTGCAGCCAGCGCGAGGTCAGAAAGCCGAGCCGGTCCGCGCCCAGCATCCCGAGCAGCAGCTCCTCGGCGATGTCGTCGGGGAGCATCCGGAAGTACTCGGGCGGCGCCCAGGGCGTGTGCGAGAAGTGCCCGATCCGCAGGTCGGGGCGGAGCGCCCGCAGCATCCCGGGCACGAGCGCCAGGTGGTAGTCCTGCACCACGACGACCGCACCCTGCGCCGCCTCCTCGGCGAGCGCGGCGGCGAAGGCCCGGTTGTACGAGCGGTAGGACTCCCACTGCCGGCGGAACTCCGGCCCGAACGTGGGCTCCAACGGCGTCTGGTACAGCAGGTGATGGACGAACCACAGCACCGAGTTGGCCACGCCGTTGTACGCGTCGGCGTGCACCTCGGCGTCGATGTCGAGCATCCGCACGCCGGGCTCGGCGACCCCGCGCCGCACCGCCTCGCGGTCCCCGTCGCCCAGCGCCGAGCACACCCACAGCGAGTCGGCGTCGGACCCGATCGCCGAGAGCCCGGACACCAGGCCACCGCCCCCGCGCCGTGCGTCGAGGGTCCCGTCCTCCCGTACGGCATACGAAACGGGGCCGCGATTGGACGCGACGAGTACCTGCGCACCGTGCTCGGAGACCATGACGCGAACCTAGCCCGTCCAGGAAACGCTCAAACGTACGGATGGCCGGGCCCCTGTCGCAGGGGCCCGGCCATCCGGGACGGAGCAGGTGCTCAGCTGTCAGTCACGGCGCGACCTGGACACCGCCAGGGCCAGCGCGCCCAGACCGCACATGACGATCGCGAGCCCTGTGTACAGCATCGTGCCGGAGCCGCCGCCGGTCTCGGCCAGCGCCGGAGGGACCGGACGCGCCTGCTGACGCTTGCTGACGATCACGGAGACACACGGGTCCGTACCGCCCGCGCGGGTCTTCGTCGGCGTGCAGGTCGTCTTCGGTACATCGCCCGTCACCGGGATCACCACGACGCCGCCCGGGGTGCAGGAGGCCTTGACCGTCTGCTTGATGGTGACCTTGCCCTTGGCCGGGACATCGCCCGTCCACACCCAGTTCGAGCCGCTCTTGGTGATCTTTCCGCTGCTCGCCTTGGGCGTGCCGTTGCCCGCCGTCACCGGCCAGTGGATCTTCGCGGCCCGGCGCACGTACTTCGTGGCGTTCGTGAGCGAGATCGTGTTGGTGGTGAGAGCGCACGGCGGCACGACCGGCGGGTCGGGCTCGGTGACGATCTCGATCGGCGGCACGGGCGGCTCCGGATCGGGATCCTCGATCACCGGAGTGCTGGTGCAGGCCGGGTCGGTGGAGCCCTCCTCGCAGTTGGAGCGCGGCGACTCGACGTCGATGTTGTTGCGCATCCTGCCGTCCCCGGTGCGCGGGTCGTTGACCCTCACCGAGTACGTCACGGTCGCGGTCTGCCCGGCCGGGATGTCACCGAGGTAGCTGATCCTCGGCGCGCTGTACGAGACGTCGCCGATGGTCGCCGTCGCGTCGTTGTTGTACGTCGCGTCGTCGAGGTTGTCGGTGAGGTCGTCGGTGAACTTGGCGTTCGGGTAGGGCAGCCGGCTGATGTTCTTCGCCTTGACCGTGTACGTGAGGGTGTCGCCCGGAGCCACCCGCGCCGGACTGGCCGTCTTGGTGATCTCAAGGTCGGGCACCGGCACGGCGAAGGCCAGCGCGGACGGCACGTAGGTGTCGCCCCTGGTGCGGAAGGTCAGAGTCGCGGAGGTCGCGCCCTGCGGGATGGTCTGCGCGGGGATCTGGATGGTCTTCGCGTCGATGCTGAAGTTGTTGGGGTCGCAGGGCTGGTCGCAGCCCTGGGCGTGGCTGTTGAAGAAGTTGTTCGTGACGCCGTTCTCGTTGGCGATGCGGGTGCCGTTCACCAGGAACTGGTCGCCGGCCACGTTCGCATCGCCCTCGTACGCGGTGACGCTGGCCCGCAGCGGGTCGCTGCCGCTGCGGTTGAAGCCGCTGACCGTGATCGTGGTGTCCGGGTCGCTGGAGCGCTGCACCACGTGACCGCCGTAGATGTACACGTTGTGGCGGTCCGGCGCGTACTGGGCGTTGGGGGCGTCGTACTTGTAGACCACCGTCAGCGACCAGCCGCCGACGCAGCCGTGGCCGGTCGGGGCCCAGACGGAGCCCACGGCGATGTCCACCTCGCTGCCGGTGGTCACCCCCGCGAACTGCGAGGTCACATCGGCCTCGGCCGTGTAGTAGTGCGGGCCACCGGTCTCCGGCGGGGTCTTCACCGCGTTCTGCACGGTCACCTTGGTCTCGGCGCCGTCGCCCACCTTGAAGACGGGCTGCGTGGTCAGCGGATCGCCGTCCGGCAGATACGCGCGGCCCGCGGTGTCGCAGTACTGCACCTGGTTGCGGCCGAGCCTGTACGTGCCGTCGTTGCCGCCCCAGAACAGCCGCGCGTACGCGACCTCGGCGCCCGGCGGGATGGTCACCTTGCCGGTGCTGGAGTTCAGGACGACGGTGCTCAGACCGGCCGTGTTCACGTACTGCATCGGGAACTGGTTGTTGTTCTCGGTACTGGTGCCGGCCTGCGCGGCGCGGCAGCGCGTCGCGAGATCGACCGGTGTGCTCGGGCAGTCGAGCACGGCGTTGCCCAGGGTGATGAAGTCCCCGTAGAGGGCCTCGTCGTAGCGCTTGGCGAACGGTTCGACCACCACCGCGGCGGCGGGCGCGAGAGCGGTCAGAGAGGTGGCCGCGGTTGCGGCGGCCACCAGCACGCCGAGCGTGCGGCGGCTGATCTTGCCGATTGCTTGTCTAACCCACATAAATGGGAAATTTAGGGAATACCGTTGATCGTTCCGGGCTCCGCCACGCGTCTAAGCCCTCAAGCCACCCGGCCGCGCGCCCGGTACTCCGCGATCCCCGCCATCGGCGGCCGCTCCTCGGTGTCCACTTCGTGCGTCCGCGGCTCGAAACCGTCCTCGCCCCGCTCGAACTGGGTCAGCCTCGGCCGTACGAGATGACCGCGCGCGAGCCGCAGCTGCGCGGTGCGGTAGATCGCCGCCGCCATCCGCCCGAGCGCCCGCCCGTCCTGGTGCCGGTGCTTGCGCACACCGACGTCGACCTGCGCGAGGGCGTCCAGACCCACGGTGTGCAGGGCGTCGACGAGCAGACCGAGCTCCACGCCGTAGCCGACCGGGAAGGGCAGCTGCTCAAGGAGCGAGCGCCTGGCCGCGTATTCGCCGCCCAACGGCTGGACGAATCCGGCCAGTTGGGGCCAGTGGAGGTTGAGCAGGGGGCGCGCGACCAGCTCGGTGACGCGTCCGCCCTGGCCGGCCTCATCGCCCAGCGGCCGGTCGTACATCGCCTTCACGAACTGCACCTCGGGGTCGGTCAGGAGCGGACCGACGATCCCGCTGACGAAATCCGGCGAGAACTCGCGCAGATCCGCGTCCACGAAGCACACGATCTCGCCGGTCGTGACGAACAGCGAGCGCCACAGGACCTCGCCCTTGCCGGGTACGGCCGGGATCCGCGGGAGTATCGCGTCGCGGTGCACCACACGGGCGCCCGCCGCCGCGGCCACCTCGGCCGTACGGTCCGTCGAACCCGAGTCGATCACCACGAGCTCGTCGACCAGCGGAGCCTCGGGACTCATCAGCTCGCGCCGGATCACGGTCACGATCCGCCCGACCGTGGCCTCCTCGTCGAGGGCGGGCAGCACGACGCTGACCGTCGCCCCTTGCCGCGCCTTCTCGGCGAGCAACAGGTCGAGCGGACGGTCCTTCGCCGACCAGGAGCGCTCCTGAAGCCAGCGCTCCACCTCTTCGAGCACGTCTGCCTACTCCTCGGTTGCGATGGTGATGTGATCCATCTCGCGGTTCGGACGACTATCTCAACAGTCAGGGCCTTCGGTTACAGTCTTGAACAAGGCGCGAGACCACCGCATGTCGGGGGTCACGACGTCACAAACACCTGGCGGACACCAGGTCATACCGCTCATCCAGAGGGGCAGAGGGAAACGGCCCGTTGAAGCCCCGGCAACCCTCCAGTCAGTTCTCGCAGGCGCGAAGCGAGGTCCCTGACTCGGGAAGGTGCCAAATCCGTCTCATGGCGAGGTGCGCCATGAGGAAGATGAGGAGAAAGGGCCTCCCCTCTCATGTCTGTACAGACTGTTGAAGCCACCACCACTTCCGTAGACCTCGGCCCCGCCACGGCCCTGAGCTGCCGCGAGTGCGGACACCAGGTCCCCCTCGGCCCCGTCTTCGCCTGCGAAGAGTGTTTCGGGCCGCTCGAGATCGCCTACGACTTCTCCGCGTACGAGACCGAAGAGCTCCGCGCCCGTATCGAGGCCGGTCCCGCGAACGTCTGGCGTTACGCACCGCTCCTTCCCGTCCCGGCCGATGTGGCCGAGAAGCCGAACCTGAACCCGGGCTGGACCAAGCTCGTCAAGGCCGACAACCTGGCCCGTGAAATCGGCTTCGAGCAGGGCAAGTTGTTCGTCAAGGACGACTCGGGCAATCCGACGCACTCCTTCAAGGACCGCGTCGTCGCCCAGGCCATCGAGGCCGCCCGCGCCTTCGGTTTCACCACGCTCTCCTGCTCCTCCACGGGCAACCTCGCGGGCGCCGTCGGCGCCGCCGCGGCCCGCGCCGGCTTCCGCTCCTGTGTGTTCATCCCGCACGACCTGGAGCAGGGCAAGGTCGTCATGGCTGCCGTCTACGGCGGCGAGCTGGTGGCCATCGAGGGCAACTACGACGACGTCAACCGCTTCTGCTCCGAGCTCATCGGCGACCCGCTGGGCGAGGGCTGGGGCTTTGTGAACGTGAACCTGCGCCCGTACTACGGCGAGGGCTCCAAGACGCTCGCGTACGAGATCTGCGAGCAGCTCGGCTGGCAGCTGCCCGACCAGCTGGTCATCCCGATCGCGTCCGGGTCGCAGTTCACGAAGATCGACAAGGGTCTGCAGGAGCTGATCAAGCTCGGTCTCGTCGAGGACAAGCCGTACAAGCTCTTCGGTGCCCAGGCCGAGGGCTGCTCCCCGGTCTCCGTGGCGTACAAGGGCGGCCACGACGTCGTACGCCCGCAGAAGCCGAACACCATCGCGAAGTCGCTCGCGATCGGCAATCCGGCCGACGGCCCGTACGTCCTTGACATCGCGCGCCGCACCGGCGGCGCCGTGGAGGATGTGAACGACGAGCAGGTCGTGGAAGCGATCAGGCTGCTCGCGCAGACCGAGGGCATCTTCGCGGAGACCGCGGGCGGTGTGACTGTCGGCGTGACGCACAAGCTGCTCAAGGACGGCCTCCTCGACCCGTCGAAGACCACCGTGGTGCTCAACACCGGTGACGGCCTCAAGACCCTCGACGCGGTCGCCGGTACGGGCGCCACCGCGACCATCCGCCCGAACCTGGACGCGTTCCGCGCCGCCGGTCTCGCGGGCTGACCCCCACATACGTTTTCGGAAAGGCTGAAGTCCCATGAGCGTGAACGTCCGGATCCCCACCATCCTGCGCACCTACACCGGCGGCCAGGCCGAGGTCGCGGCCGAGGGTGCGACCCTCGCCGATGTCATCGCCGACCTCGAGAAGAACCACACCGGGATCGCCGCCCGCGTCCTGGACGATCAGGGCAAGCTGCGCCGCTTCGTGAACGTCTACGTGAACGACGACGACGTGCGCTTCGAGCAGGGTCTTCAGACGGCCACCCCGGACGGGGCCGGCGTCTCGATCATTCCGGCCGTCGCCGGCGGCTGACCGCTTTCTGTTCTCCCCGAGTTGCCCTCTCCGTGCTGGAAGCGGAGGGGGCAATTCTGCATGGTTGAGGGAGGTACAGTTGGGAATGCTGTTTCGCCCTTTTCAGCGGGCGCGATGAGAGTGTGCCGGGAGCATATGAGAACTTCCCGCGTACACCGACAAGAACTCGCATGACTGCGCGCTCGGTTCGCGCGATTTATCCCCTTCGTCTGGCCCGACTTGCCCTGAACTCCGGTGAATTCTCCGGAAATTACCGATCGGGCGTGCCCAGAATTCTCGTCCGATTGACCTGTTGCAGACGGCAGTTGGACAGATACATTCAGCGGCGGTCGACGCGTTCCGGCGCACCACCTCCACCTGTCGGGGGGTGAGTCTGACCCGGATTCCGCGAAGTGCGGATCTGTGCAAGGGCCAGTAATAGGGGAGTTAGGCATGGCTCAGGGCACCGTCAAGTGGTTCAACGCGGAGAAGGGCTACGGCTTCATCGCGGTCGACGGTGGTGCGGATGTATTCGTCCACTACAGCGCCATTCAGATGGACGGTTACCGCACCCTTGAAGAGGGCCAGCGGGTCGAGTTCGAGATCTCGCAGGGTCAGAAGGGGCCGCAGGCGGACATGGTCCGTGTGGCTGGCTGATCGCGCCGGAGCAGTCTGCAACGACGTGATGAAGGGTCCGCATCCCGGAGACGGGGTGCGGGCCCTTCTGTTTGTGCGCCCCTTTGTGCGCCCGCGGGCGTGGTGCCCGATCCATGGGAGCCGCTTGCACTCGGCAGGGGCGAGTGCTAATCATTGGCGTTAGCACTCTCCTAGTGAGAGTGACAGAAACTTGGATCGGACCGATGAGGTCCGCGGGCCGGTGGGGCAAGGAACCACATGGTGCGCGGGCCGTCCGTCGCGGGCGTCGCGCTCGATCCGGAGCAATCCACCCCTGTCCGGGAGGACCACTTCACATGGCCAAGATCATCGCGTTCGACGAGGAGGCACGGCGCGGTCTCGAGCGCGGGATGAACCAGCTCGCCGACGCCGTCAAGGTCACCCTCGGCCCCAAGGGCCGCAACGTCGTCCTCGAGAAGAAGTGGGGCGCCCCCACGATCACCAACGATGGTGTTTCCATCGCCAAGGAGATCGAGCTCGAGGACCCGTACGAGAAGATCGGCGCCGAGCTGGTCAAGGAAGTCGCCAAGAAGACGGACGACGTCGCCGGCGACGGTACGACCACCGCCACCGTTCTCGCCCAGGCTCTCGTCCGCGAGGGTCTGCGCAACGTGGCCGCGGGTGCCAACCCGATGGCCCTCAAGCGCGGCATCGAGAAGGCCGTCGAGGCCGTCTCCGGTGCGCTGCTCGACCAGGCCAAGGAGGTCGAGACCAAGGAGCAGATCGCTTCGACGGCCTCCATCTCCGCCGCCGACACCCAGATCGGCGAGCTCATCGCCGAGGCGATGGACAAGGTCGGCAAGGAAGGCGTCATCACGGTCGAGGAGGCCCAGACCTTCGGTCTGGAGCTGGAGCTCACCGAGGGCATGCGCTTCGACAAGGGCTACATCTCGGCGTACTTCGCGACCGACATGGAGCGCATGGAGGCCGTCCTCGAGGACCCCTACATCCTCATCGCCAACTCGAAGGTCGGCTCGGTCAAGGACCTGCTGCCCCTCCTCGAGAAGGTCATGCAGTCCGGCAAGCCGCTGCTGATCATCGCCGAGGACGTCGAGGGCGAGGCGCTCTCCACCCTGGTCGTCAACAAGATCAAGGGCACCTTCCGCTCCGTGGCCGTCAAGGCCCCGGGCTTCGGCGACCGCCGCAAGGCGATGCTGAACGACATCGCGATCCTCACGGGCGGCGAGGTCATCTCCGAGGAGGTCGGCCTCAAGCTCGAGAACGCGACCGTGGACCTGCTCGGCCGCGCCCGCAAGGTCGTCATCACCAAGGACGAGACCACGATCGTCGACGGCGCCGGTGACAGCGAGGCCGTCAACGGCCGCGTGAACCAGATCCGCGCCGAGATCGAGCAGTCGGACTCCGACTACGACCGCGAGAAGCTCCAGGAGCGCCTCGCGAAGCTCGCCGGCGGCGTGGCGGTCATCAAGGCCGGTGCCGCGACCGAGGTCGAGCTCAAGGAGCGCAAGCACCGCATCGAGGACGCCGTTCGCAACGCGAAGGCGGCCGTCGAAGAGGGCATCGTCGCCGGTGGTGGCGTGGCCCTGCTCCAGGCCTCCTCGGTCTTCGAGAAGCTGGAGCTCGAGGGTGACGAGGCGACCGGCGCCAACGCCGTGCGTCTTGCCCTTGAGGCCCCGCTGAAGCAGATCGCCGTCAACGGTGGTCTCGAGGGTGGCGTCATCGTCGAGAAGGTGCGCAACCTTCCCGTCGGCCACGGCCTCAACGCCGCGACCGGTGAGTACGTCGACATGATCGCCACGGGCATCATCGACCCGGCGAAGGTCACGCGCTCTGCCCTGCAGAACGCCGCGTCCATCGCCGCGCTGTTCCTCACCACCGAGGCCGTCATCGCCGACAAGCCCGAGAAGCCCGGTGCCCCCGCGGGCGGCGGCATGCCGGGTGGCGACATGGACTTCTGATCCTCACGGATCGGACTTCCATACCTGCTGTACGCCGAGGGCGGCACTCCCTTCACGGGGGGTGCCGCCCTCGGGCGTTTTCGGGACGTCGGGGACAGTTCGCTGTCACCATGGCCGGGTGGACACGGGGATGTGGCGCCTTCGAGGTGCGAAGCAGGTTCTTGTGGCCGCAGGGGCGGCATTGGCGCTCGCGGCCTGCGGTGGGTCCTCGTCGGACGGGGACTGGCTGGGGCGTTCCACGGGGTCGGGGTCTCCCGCACCGTCGGCCCGGGCCTCGTCCTCCTCGCCGGCGTCCTCGGCGGGCTCGGGGGGAGGCGTCTCCGTCACGTTCACGGCCGAGGCCGGTGAGCAGGTGCCACCCGCGGCGGTGCTCGATCGGACCGCCGAGCTGATGAGGAAGCGGGCCGAGTCGGCGGGGCTGAGGGGCGTCGAGGTCGCGGTCGACGGCGGACAGATCACCGTCACGGGGGAGGGCGGTGACGACGAGGCGCTGCAGTCCCTCGGCCGTACCGCCGAGTTGGGCTTCCGGCCGGTGACGGGCCTGCAGGCGGTGGACAAGGACGCGTGCCAGGTGCGCGAGGGCACTGCCTCGGAGCCGCTCACCACCTGCGGCAAGGACACCGTCGGTACGCCCACGCAGTACGTCCTCGAACGGGTCGCCCTGCCGGGCACCGAGATCGCCCGCGCGGAAGCGGTGCACGACACGACCATGTCCGCCTGGATCGTGAACCTGGAGTTCACGTCGAAGGGCGCCGCCCACTTCGCCGACGTGACGGCCAAGTTGTCGCAGCAGACGTCCCCCGCCAACCAGTTCGCGATCGTCCTCGACGGTGAGGTCATCTCGGCGCCGGCGGTCAACCAGGCGATCACCGGAGGCGAGGCGCAGATCTCCGGGAGCTTCACCGAGAACAGCGCGCGGGAACTGGCGGCTCAGCTCTCCAGTGGGGCGCTGCCCGTGGACCTCGAGGTGTCGAGTGTGACGCAGCTGCCGGGCGACTAGGCGCTGTCCGGCCGCCGCTCGCGGTGGTGCGCCGGCGGCCGCCCCGTGGCGGGGCCGGGGCCGCCGAGGAGCGATGATCAGTCACGTGCTGATCGAGTCCCTGGCCGTGACCGCTCTGGTCGTGGTCCTCTTCTGTGCGGTGGTACGGCCCTTCGGGCGTCCCGAGGCCGTGTTCGCCGTACCGGCGGCCGCTGTCGTGATCCTGAGCGGGGCGCTTCCGCTGGAGGAGGTGAGCGACGAGGCGGCCCGGCTCGGACCCGTGATCGGCTTCCTCGCCGCGGTCCTCGTCCTCGCCCAACTCTGCGACGACGAAGGCCTCTTCCACGCCTGCGGTACGTGGATGGCGCGCTGGGCACGGCACCGGCCTCGGCGGCTGCTCGGCTCGGTGTTCGCGCTCGCCTCGCTGATCACGGCCGCGCTCAGCCTGGACGCCACGGTCGTGCTCCTGACCCCCGTGGTCTTCGCCACGGCCGCCAGGATGGGCGCCCGGCCCGCGCCCCATGTGTACGCGAGCGGCCACCTCTCCAACACGGCCTCGCTGCTGCTGCCCGTATCGAATCTGACGAACCTGCTCGCGTTCGCCGCCACCGGCCTCAGCTTCACGCGCTTCGCGCTGCTCATGCTCCTGCCGTGGCTGGTGGCCATCGCCGTCGAGTACGTGGTGTTCCGGCGCTGGTTCGCCGCCGACCTCGACGCGCCCGCCTCGTCGACGGACGCGGACGAGCCGCCCGAGCTGCCGCTGTTCGCCCTGGTCACGGTGTGCGCGACCCTCGTCGGCTTCGCCGTCGCGTCCACGCTCGGCATCGATCCCGCGTGGGCGGCGGCCGCGGGTGCGACGGTGATGGCCGTACGGGCCCTGAGCAGGCGGCACACCACACCGGCCGGTCTCGTCCGTGCCACCCACTGGCCGTTCCTGCTCTTCGTGCTCTGCCTCGGCATCATCGTGCGGGCCGTCGTCGACAACGGACTCGGGGACGCGCTCGCCCGCGTCCTGCCCGACGGGAGCTCGCTGCCGGCGCTGCTCGGCACGGCCGCGATCGCCGCGCTCCTTGCGAACCTGATCAACAACCTGCCCGCGGTCCTCGCCCTGATCCCGCTCGCGGCCCCGTCGGGTCCGGGCGCGGTCCTGGCCGTGCTCCTCGGCGTGAACATCGGGCCGAACCTGACGTACACGGGCTCCCTGGCCACGCTCCTGTGGCGGCGGATCGCGCATCACCACGGCCATGACGTGCGGCTCCGCGAATTCACGGTCCTCGGTCTGCTCACCACACCGGCCGCGCTGCTCGGGGCGACGGTGGCGTTGTGGGTGGGGTTGTGGGGGTTGGGGGTCTGACCTGGGCGTACGAACGTATCCGGGATCACAGCGCAGGAGACCGACCGGACGGAATGGCTCGCTCCGCGCATCGGTTGAGGTGGTAGATCCTGCCCTCCATGCCCCAAGGAGCCCTCCTGTGTCGCTGAGCGCCGCCGCCTCCCGTACGGCCGAGATCCTGTCCCGGCCCGTCACCCTCAACGGTCTGACCGTCCCGAACCGCATCGCGATGGCGCCCATGACCCGGCAGTTCTCGCCGGGTGGCATCCCGGGCGAGAACGTGGCCGGCTACTACGCGCGCCGCGCCGCCGCGGGTGTCGGTCTGATCGTCACCGAGGGCACGTACGTCGGCCACGACTCGGCCGGGCAGACCGACGACATCCCGCGCTTCCACGGCGAGGAGCAGCTGGCGGGCTGGGCGAAGGTGGCCGACGCGGTGCACGCGGCGGGCGGGAAGATCGTGCCGCAGCTGTGGCACATCGGGATGGTCCGCAGGGACGGCCAGCCGCCGTTCGCCGACGCCCCGGCGATGGGCCCGTCCGGACTGCACAAGGAGGGCGGCGAGGTCACCGGCAAGGCGATGACGCAGAGCGACCTCGACGACGTCATCGCGGCTTTCGCCGAGGCCGCGGCCGCCGCCGAGCGCATAGGGTTCGACGGCGTCGAACTGCACGGTGCGCACGGCTACTTGCTCGACCAGTTCCTGTGGGCGGGCACCAACGTCCGCACGGACGCGTACGGCGGCTCCGCCGTGGCCCGTACGAAGTTCGCCGCCGAGATCGTGGCCGCCGTCCGCGCCGCCGTCTCCCCCTCCTTCCCCGTCCTCTTCCGCTACTCGCAGTGGAAGCAGCAGGACTACACGGCCCGTCTCGCCGAGACCCCCGAGGAGCTTGAGTCGATCCTGGCCCCGCTCGCCGCGGCCGGCGTCGACGCGTTCCACGCCTCCACGCGCCGCTACTGGCTGCCCGAGTTCGACGGCTCGGACCTGAACCTCGCCGGCTGGACCAAGAAGCTCACCGGCAAGCCCACCATCACGGTCGGCTCGGTCGGCCTGAACGGCGACTTCATCAAGGCCTTCATGGGCGAGGGTTCGGAGCTGCGCGGCATCGAGGACCTCCTCGACCGCCTGGAGCGCGAAGAGTTCGACATGGTGGCCGTGGGCCGCGCGCTGCTGCAGGACCCGGAGTGGGCGGCGAAGGTGCTCTCGGGGCGGGGCTCGGAACTGAAGGCGTACGACGCGGCTTCGCTGGGGTCGCTCAGCTGACGTCTGGTCCACGGAGGCGGGCGGCCCTTCCCGGGCAGCCCGCCTCCACGGACGGAATGCTGCTCAGCACAGGGCGCGGTACGGGGCGTCGGGCACGTAGAGCTGCCACTCCTCGCGGGTGATGTCGCGTCCGGCCTTCTTGCAGATGGTCTCCGCGAGGCGGTCGGGGTCCAGGTCGAGGGTGTGGGTGCGGGATCCGCTGATCGTCAGGAGCTTGTCGTCGTGGAAACCGATGGCATCGATGGTGTTGCCGGTGGGGTCTATGGGCTTGCCGAGCATGGAGCGGGTTTCCAGGTCCCAGAGTTGGACGGCGCCGCCGGTGTCGCCGACCGCCGCCGCGAGGAATCTGCGGTCCTGTGAGAAGACGGGCTCACGGATGTCCTGGCCGTAGTGCGTACCGCCTCGCACGGTGCTGCTCGGCATGCGGGCGAGGCGCTTGCGCACCTGGCCGTCCCACAGCTCCAGCCAGCCCGATTCCTTGAGCACGGCGAGGGTCTCGCCATCGGGGGAGTAGGTCAGGTACCCGGTGGGTTCGAGGTCGAATTCCGTGACCCGGCGGAGCTTTCCGGAGGCCAGGTCGAGTACGTCGCCGCGGCTGGTCAGCAGGGTCCCGCTGTCCGGGCTGAACAGCCCCATCGCGTTGATCCCCTCGAAACGGTGGACCCGCTTCTTCTCGGGTACGTCCCAGACGTCCATGTCCGCGCCCTTGCCCGAGGGCGAGCCCGCCAGGTCATGCAGTACGGACAGATGGCGTCCGTCGGGGGACAGGGACAGGGTGAAGACGGAGCGGTCCTTCGGGACGGGTGCACCCCACACTTTGCGGTTCTCCGCGGTGTCCCAGACGGTGACCGTCTGGTTCGTCTCCTCGTCGAACTCGATGAAGGCGACGAAACGTCCGTCGTCGGACAGCGCGTGGGTCTGGTCGACCGGCGGGATCTGGGCCAGCGGGACCCGCTGCCGGATCGGCCCGCCGCGCTTCTTCCCCGTTGCCAGATCGATCAGTTGCTGACTGTGCGGCACCGGCGCGCCGATGCGCAGCAGGCCGACCTTGCCGTCGGGGGAGACCGCGACACCCTCGGCGTTCTCCCCCTGCGCGGTTGCCGACAGCACCGCCGACACATCGATGCGCGCGATTTCGTTGCCGCGGGAGTTGAGGTAGGCCACCGTCTTGGTCCGGTCGTCGAGAACGGCCTGGTCGACGACCCATCCGCGCTCCTCCTCCTCCTTGCGCTTTGTGCCGGCGATACGCAGGAGCACGGAGTCGCCGGCGACGTCCACGAGCGCGATGTCGCCGTCATGGGAGAAACCGAAGAGGGACCTTCCGTCGCCGCTCAGCCGGACGGAATCCATGCCGGTCGGAGTAGCCACCGTGTGGATGAGGGTTCCGGAGGCGGTGTCCCAGACGGCGATGCCCGAGGAGTCCTTCTGCATGGCCAGCCGACTGCTGTCGGAGCTGAAGGTGACGTCGGAAGTGCACCTGATCAGCGTGGAGTTGTCCGGATCGACGGCAGTGAAGAGCTCTTGCAGTCCACCGGCAGTGATCTTCCAGACTTCGAGGGGCGCGTCGGCCTCGTCGCCGCAGGTCGCCAGATGGGTGCCGTCGGAGGACAGGACGGGATCCCCCGGTGACGTCCAGCCGGCGATCTTCTTCCCGTCGGGGCCCAGCAGGACGCTGCCCATGTCGTCGGTGTCCCCGTAATCGGTGAACAGGACGTGGCCCTTGTCGCTCATCGTCGCGGGCAGAACTCCGTCGGGTGCCGGGTAGACAGCGCCCGTCGCCTTCCCGTCGTGCGTGGAGACCGCCCTGTAGGTGCCGCTCTCGCCCGGCACCAGCAGCAGCCTGCCGTCGGGACTGACAGTCGGCCGGTAGCTGCTCCTGTCCTTGGTCACCCCGTCGGGGAACGTGACCCGCGGCTTGCGGGCCCCGGCTCTGCCCTTGGACAGTTCCCAGATCTCGGCCGAGCCGGGCCGATAGGCCAGCAGGGCGTCCGCGGTGCCGAGCAGTATCTGGCCGGCTGCGTCACCGGACTCCATTCGGGGCAGGGAGATCGATCCCAGAGTCCTCTGCGTAGCCCCCGCCCCCAACGCCGCCCGAGCCTCCGGCACTTCCGCCACCCGCCAAGCCGCCAGACTCAGCAGCAGCGCCGTGTCCGGCTCCGTGTTGCGCAGGCTCTCCGCCGCCTGTGCCACCGAGCGCGCCGTCGCCTGGGCCCGCCGCAGCTCCGCAGCCTCGCGCTGGCGGCTCGACTCGCGGGCCTGGAAGACGCCGAAGACGCCGCCCAGGAGCGCGAGGACGGTCAACACGGCCAGACCGGACAGGAGTTGGCGCCGGCGCCGGGCCGCTCGAGCCGCCTCCGCCTGGGCCGCCGCAAGGAAGCGCACCTCCAGCGGATTCGGGCGGAGCTGGAAGGGTGCCGTCGGCAGCCAGTCCAGGCAGGTGCGCAGCGCCGTGCCGTGCAGCAGGTCGTCGGTGCGTTCGCCGTGGGCCTGCCAGGTGCGGGCGGAGCGGCCGAGCGAGCGCTGCAGGGTGAGCCCCGTACGGTCGGCGGCGATCCAGTCGTGCAGGCGCCGCCAGGCGGGCAGCAGGGCCGCACCTGACGGGCGTACCGAGCCGTCGTCGGAGACGGTCAGGATGCCGGCCTCGGCCAGGCGGTCCACCGCCTCCCGCAGCGGCCGGCGCTCGGAGTCCGGGCGGCCCTCGTACAACTCGGCCTGGTCCGCCGTACGCACGGAGTCCTGTGATCCGTCCGCCGCCTCGCCGGGTGCAACCAGGCGCAACAGCAGCTGCTGGCCGGCGAGTTGGGCGCTCGGCTCCAGCGCGGTGAAGGCCGACTCGGCGCGCTCTCCCAGGGACGGGACCGCCGCCGTGCCGTTCGCGGCCGCCGCCCGGCGGGTGCCCGCCTCCAGGAGGGCGCGGCGCGGGTCCGCGGTCTCGGGCAGCTTGCCGACGAGGCCGAGCACCAACTCCTGTGCGGTGGGCCGTACTTCCGGCTCCTTCGCGAGGGCCGCGGCTATCAGGGGCCGTATACGCGGCGGTATCACCGACAGATCCGGGTCCACGGAGGCCGTACGATGCGCGACCTCGGCGATGTTCGCGCCGCGGAACGGCTCCTTCGCACTCGCCGCGTACAGCACGACCGCGCCCCACGCGAAGATGTCCGAGGCGGTGGTGGCGCGCTTGCCGGACAGGACCTCCGGGGCCATGTAGCCGAGGGTGCCGAGCAGCGCGCCCGTCGCGGTGACGGACATGTCGGGGGCCCGGGCGATGCCGAAGTCGATGATCCGGGGGCCGTCGGGGCCGAGCAGGATGTTGCCCGGTTTGAGGTCGCGGTGGATCACGTCGGCGTGGTGGATGGCGGTGAGCGCGGTCGCGGCGCCGGTGGCGAGCCGCAGTACGGCGTCCTCGTCGAGTGGACCGCGCTCGCGTACGCGGGCGGCGAGGGTCGGGCCCGAGACGTATTCGCTGACTATGTACGGGACGGGGGCCGCGTCCTCGGGTCCGCCCCCGTCGCGCGCGGGCGCGCTGCCGGTCGACACGTCCAGGATGCGGGCCGTGCAGAACGACGCCACCTTCCGGGCCGCTGCCGCCTCCCGCCCGAAGCGCTCCCGTACGAACTCCTCCGCGCCCCGGTGCAGCACCTTCAGGGCGACGCGGGCGCCATGGGCGTCGTACGCCTCGTACACCACGCCCTGGCCGCCGGCGCCCAGCCGGGAGGCGAGCCAGTAGCCGCCGATTCTCTCCGGGTCGTCCGGACCGAGTGCGGTCGTCAACTCTCGTCTCCCCGTGGGTGGTTGAGCGCGTCCTGACGGCGGACCGGGTGATCGTAGCCGTACGGCGGCGCCGTGTCCCGGGCGGGACGGGGCGGTACGGATCACATCGCGTCAGCCCGGTCACCCCGCTCGGAAAGTCGGCCGGTTCGGGCCGTCGTGAAGGGACCTAAGTCCCTGTCGGTGGGCTTTCGTCCCAGGTGAGACTCGGGGGAGCTCAAAGGCGAGCTATATCGACAGCGGCCGCTTCCCGCTCTGAAGCAGGCCCGGCGAAATGCCAAGGGCGGCACCCCCGGCGTCAGGGGATGCCGCCCTCTTGTGTCAGGACCGGCAGGTCACAGTCGCGCCGGCTCCGCGGCCGGGGCGGTCGACGCGGAGGCCGACGACGCCACCACCGTCTCCTCCACCGCGTTCAGATCCACCAGCATCTGCTTCGAGAAGCCGAAGAAGTACGTGGCGAAGAAGCCGACCAAGTAGCCGACGAGCAGACCGCCCGCGTAGATCGCGATCGTCTCGCCGAGGCCCTTGTTGCCGTCGAGCAGGGGGAACAGGGCCCAGCCCGAGGGGCCGATGGCCGTGGAGCCGACCTTGTCGCCGAGCATCGAGAACGTGCCGACGAACGCGCCGCCCGCCGCGCCACCGATGCAGGCCGTGATGAACGGTCGGCCGAGGGGGAGCGAGACACCGTAGATGAGGGGCTCGCCGACGCCCAGGAAACCGGCCGGGAGCGCCGACTTGATCGTCGTACGGATCGAGGTGTTGTGGCGCAGGCGCCTGTAGACCGCGATCGCACAGCCGACCTGGCCCGCCCCCGCCATCGCCAGGATCGGCAGCAGGACCGTGAAGCCCTGCTGCTCGATGAGCGTGGTGTGGATGGGGATCAGGGCCTGGTGCAGGCCGAGCATCACGAGGGGGAGGAAGAGACCGCCGAGGACCAGGCCCGCGAAGGCGCCCGTGTTGTCCAGGAGCCAGTTGGCCGCGGTGCCGATACCCGTGGAGATCTCACCGGCCAGGAACATCAGGCCGAAGATGGTGACCAGGCCGGAGATGAGGACCGTGAGGGTCGGCGTGACCAGGACGTCCAGCGACTCCGGGACCCACTTGCGGCACCACTTCTCGATGTACGTGGCGAGGACCGCCGCGCCGAGTGCGCCGAGCACACCGCCCTGGCCGGGGGAGAGCTGCTGGCCGAAGGCCGTGATGTTGGCGACGCCCGGGAAGACGATGATCGCCGCGACCGCACCGCCCAGGATCGGCGTACCGCCGAACTCCTTGGCCGTGTTGAAGCCGACGAAGACGGCGATGAGCGCCATGAAGCCGGAGGCGATGGCGGCCAGGGCCGGGGTGACCGACGGCAGCCAACCAAGGTTGATCAGGAGGCCGTTGAGACCCGCGATGATGCCGCAGCCGATGAGGGCCGGGATCAGCGGGACGAAGATGTTGGCGATACGGCGCAGGAAGAGCTTGAAGGGGGTCTGGTTCTTCGCCTTCTGCGCGGCCTTCATCGCGGCGCCCTGCGCGGCGAGTTCATCGGCCGAGAGCGTGTGCGCGTCGGAGGCGGCGGGGGCCGAGGCCCGCTCCTGCTCGACGAGCTTCTCGAACTCGGGGGTCACACGGGCGACGGTGCCCGGGCCGAGCACGATCTGGTACGTGTCGTCCTCGACCACGCCCATCACGGCGGGGACGGCCTTGAGCGCCTCGTCCTGGACGAGGGAGCGGTCCCGCAGACCCAGCCGGAGGCGGGTCATGCAGTGGGCGATGGAGGTGATGTTGGCCGCGCCGCCGACGAGGGGCAGGATCGCGGCGGCAGTGGCGCGGTTCTTGTCTTCGGTGCTCATGTGCGGTGGTGCCTTGCTCTGGGAGGAAGGGGAGTGCGGAGGGGATCAGTTGGCGGCTGAGGCGAGCGCCGCGCGGAGGTGGCCGTGCGAGCCCGTCAGGAGCCGGTTCGCGGTGGCGGCGTCGATATCCGCGAGGATCATGAGGATGGCGGTCTTCACCTCCCCGTCCGCTCCGGTCAGCGCGGCCTCGATGGCCTCGTCGGAGGCGTCGGTGGCGAGCGCGACGATGCGTCGGGAGCGGGCCCGCAGCTTCTCGTTGGAGGCGCGGACGTCGACCATCAGATTCCCGTACGTCTTGCCGAGCCGGATCATCGTGATGGTGGAGAGCATGTTGAGCACGAGCTTCTGTGCCGTGCCCGCCTTCAACCGGGTGGAGCCGGTGAGGAGTTCGGGTCCGACCACGACCTCGATGCCGTGCTCGGCCGCGGCCGCCAGGGCCGAGTCGGCGTTGCAGGACAGACCGACCGTCAACGCGCCCTTCGCACGGGCGTGTTCGACGGCGCCGATCGCGTACGGGGTGCGGCCCGACGCCGAGATGCCAACAACGATGTCATCGGCCGTGAGCTGCAGATTGTCCAGGTCCTCGCGGGCCAGCTCCTTGGAGTCCTCCGCGCCCTCGACGGCCGTGACCATGGCGGACGGGCCGCCCGCGATCAGACCGACGACCTCGGACGGATCCGTGTTGAAGGTCGGCGGGCACTCGGAGGCGTCGAGCACACCGAGCCGGCCCGCGGTGCCCGCACCCGCGTAGATCAGCCGGCCGCCGCGCGCCATCCGCTCGGCGGTGCCGTCGATCGCGGCGGCGATCTGCGGCAGCCGATCGGCGACGGCGGCCGGTACGGAGGCGTCCTCGCCGTTCATCGTGGCGGCGATCTCCAGGGTGGAGAGCCGGTCGATCTCGGCGAGCTCGGGCCGGAACGCCTCGGTCGTCAGCGTGGCCAGTTCAGCGCGGAGCTCGCCGTAAGTGCTGTCGTCACCGGCGGCGTCGGCGGTGGTCTCGGGCGTGGTGGAGGTCATGACGGAGTGCTCTTCCATGTGCGGGTGAGGGAGGGGCGGCAGGAATTGCGGGGGGTTCGAGGGGAGCCCTAGCGGGTGTTCCGCGGGCTGTGCCGGTGGGCGAGTGCCTCGTAGGACGCGGCGAGTGCGGGCGCCGCGGTCTCGTACGTCCGCTGCGCGACGCCGACGAACAGGCAGTCCACGACGAGCAGTTGGGAGGTGCGGGAGGACATGGCGGCGGGGCGCAGTTCGCTCTCGCGCGCGGTCGAGGTGGTCAGTATGTGATCCGCGTACTGCGTGACCGGGCTGTCCGGGCGGCCGGTGACAGCGATCGTCGTGGCACCGTGCTCGAAGGCCACGCGCAGCGGCTCGATGATGTCGCCGGTCGATCCCGAGTGCGTGATCGCGATGGCCACGTCGCCGGAGCGCAGGGTCACCGCGTTGGTGACGGCCAGGTGCGGGTCGGAGTGGGCGTGAGCGATATGCCCGATACGGAGGAGCTTCTGCGCGAGGTCCTGCGCGACCAGACCCGAGGCGGCCACCCCGTAGATCTCCACGCGGCGGGCGACCGCGAGGGCCGCGACCGCGGCGCCGAGCTGGGCCATGTCCAGGCCTGCGGCGGTGTCGGCGAGGGTCTGCTGCTCGTCGTAGGCGAGCTTGGCGACCACGTCGGCCAGCGGATCGTCGACGGCGATGTCGGCGGTCACGGCCGGGGCGCGGCCCGACTGCTGCTGGGCGGCGAGGCCCGCGAGCGCCAGGCGCAGGTCGCGGTAGCCGGGGTAGCCGAGGAGGCGGGCCGTGCGGACCACGGTGGCCTCGCTGGTGCCCGTACGCTCGGCGAGACCGGTGACGGTGAGGGCCGCGCAGCCGGCGGGATCGCCGGCCACGGCCTCGGCGACGCGCTGCATGGAGCGCGTCATGGACGGGGCGAGCGTGCGCACCTTCGCCGCCAGTGCGGCGGGTGCGGGCGCCTGGGTGCCGCCCATGAAAGTTTCCTTCAAGTCAGTGCTCACCCTTGAAAGATATTTTCTGCCATCCGGCAGCGTCAAGGGGCCCTTTGTCCCGGGTTCATTACGGGCGCTTTACAGGTGACGTAGGGGCTTTACGGGGGCCATCGGGAATGAAAGGGGTCTCCGCGTTGTTCGCACCTGACATGCCCGCACCCGCCACGCCCACCCGTATGCCCATAGCCGTCTACACGCTCGGCGCGGCCGTATTCGCCCTGGGAACAAGCGAGTTCATGCTCTCCGGACTGCTTCCGGAGATCGCCCGCGACATGGATGTCTCCATCCCGCAGGCCGGACTCCTCATCTCCGCATTCGCGATCGGCATGGTGGTGGGCGCCCCGCTCCTCGCCGTGGCGACCCTGCGGCTGCCGCGCCGCACCACCCTCATCGCGCTGATCTCCGTCTTCGGCCTGGGGCAGGTCGCGGGCGCCCTGGCTCCGTCGTACGAGATCCTCTTCGCCTCGCGTGTCATCAGCGCCCTCGCCTGTGCGGGCTTCTGGGCGGTGGGTGCGGCCGTGGCCATCGCGATGGTGGATCTCGGGCAGCGGGCCCGGGCGATGGCCGTGATGATCGGTGGACTCTCCGTGGCCAACGTGCTCGGTGTCCCCGCCGGCGCCTTCCTCGGCGAGCACCTCGGCTGGCGCTCGGCGTTCTGGGCCGTCGGTGTCTCCTCCGCGATCGCGCTCGTCGGTGTGATCACGCTGATCCCGCGCATCCCCCTGCCGGAGCAGAAGCCGCAGCTGCGCCGCGAGCTGGCGATCTACAAGGACCGCGCCGTCTGGCTGCAGATCGCGCTGATCGCGCTCGCGGCCGGCGGAGTCTTCTGCGCCTTCAGCTATCTCGCACCGCTGCTCACCGACGTGGCCGGGCTCGGCTCGGGCTGGGTGCCGTGGGTGCTCGGGCTCTTCGGTGTGGGGGCCCTGATCGGTACCGCGGTCGGCGGGCGGATCGCGGACGCCCATCTGTTCGGCGTGATGTTCAGCGGTATCGCCGCCTCGACCGTGTTCCTCGGTGCGTTCGCGCTGTTCGCGGACAGTGCGGTGGCGGCGGTCGCGCTCTCGTTCCTGCTCGGCTTCTCGGCCTTCTACACGGCTCCCGCGCTCAACGCCCGGATGTTCAACGTGGCGGGCGCCGCCCCGACCCTCGCGGGTGCGACCACGACCGCCGCGTTCAACCTCGGCAACACCGGTGGGCCCTGGCTCGGCGGCACGGTGATCGACGCGGGCTTCGGCTTCCGCTCGCCGGCCTGGGCGGGCGCGGCGATGACGGTGACCGCGCTGGGCACGGCGTACGCGGCGCTGCGGGTGCAGCGGGCGCGGAGCGGGGCATCGCGCAAGGTGACGGGGCATCTGGTGGAGAGTTCCGCGGACGTGGCGGTCGAGCAGGCCCGCTCTTAGCGCCGAGCTCGGGCGCGGAGCTCCGGCGCCGAGCTCCCCGGGCCGGCGGCACGCTTCACCCGACCGGGCGCACAATGGCCGTATGGACGCGGAACACAAGCCCCGCCTGGAACAGGCCCTCCACACGGCACGCGCCCTCGTGCTCGCCGACCTCGTGGCCGGTCAGGTCGCCGAGGCCGATGTGGTCTCGCTCGTCGAGGACTCGATCGCGCACCGCCGGTGGTGGGTCGAGCAGTGGCCGGACGGCACGGAGTACCTGACCGGGCTCGTGGCCCAGGACGTCCAGGACGCGCTCCTCGAGAAGTACGGGCGCTGGCCCCTGTGTCCCGTATGCGGCTCGGGAGATCCGCACGCGCTGGAGGTCGAGCCCGAGCTGGGCGCCGACCCGCACTGGGTGTGCGCCAAGGCCGCGGTGATCGTGGCCAGGGTCGGCGAGCTCGGGACGGTGCCCCGATGACGGGCCGCATGGACGGGACGGTGCCCCGGTGACGGTCTACATAGATCCGCCGACCTGGCCCGGGCACGGCCGCCTGTGGTCGCACCTGATCAGCGACACCTCGTACGAGGAACTGCACGCCTTCGCCGCCGGGATCGGCTGCCCGCCCCGCGCCTTCGAGCGCGACCACTACGACCTGCCCGAGGTCCGTTACGCGGATGCGGTGGGGGCCGGGGCGGTGGAGGTGTCCTCGCGGGAGGTCGTACGGCTCCTGAGCGAGTCCGGGCTGCGGCGCCCCAAAGGGCGGCCGGCCTGAGCGGACGCAGGAGCGCAGGACTTCCCTCGGCTGCGCGCGCACGGTGGCGTGCATTCCCAACAGCCGGTCGCCGATCGCTAACGTCCCGCCCCGTGCGGGCAACTAGGTTCCCTGCTGACCAGTTGGCTTGCGAAGAGGGGAACCACCTGTGCGTATACGTTCACGAGTCGCCGCGTTGGCCGTGACCACCGTCGTACTTGGCAGTGGCATCGGCCTGACGACCACCGCCTCCGCGGCCGTCACGCCCACCGCGGCGTTGAGCTGCTACGGGAGCGCGAAGAGCTACACGAGCGACGAGTTCGGCTTCTGGCCGGTGGGACCCGCCTACACCTACACCACCAGCAACTGCGGGGACATCAACGTCAAGCCGAGCACAAGTCGCCGTGTCCGGGTCTGTTTCAAGAAGACCTCCACGTGCAACGGCTACCGCAGCGCGCCGGCCGGGCAGTGGACCGTGGCCGCGTCGGACGTTCTGGACGGCACCGCCTACTACCTCGACTTCGAGGGGCTCGGCGTCAACAGGGGCCAGGTGGCCGCCTGATCAGGTCGTTCGGCGGTGCTCAGCCGTTGACGTCGAAGGGCACTCCGGGCGGCAGCGCCCCACTCAGATGGCTCGCGTAACTGGCGTCCTTCAGACCGAAGTTCGCACTTCCGAAGTTGTACGAGGTCAGCTTCTCGCGCAGCCCCGCGGGGTAGCCGTTCCACCCGACCAGCGCCGGGAACTGCCAGCTGCCCTGGTGGTTCTCGGGCGGCTCGTCGCCCGAGGTGGCGGGCCGGAAGCAGTGGGTGCCGATCCCGTCCTTGTGGTAGACGATCTTCGGATGGGTGCCGTCCCAGCGGATCTGGTCCCGGTTGTAGATGTTGAACTTCCCGTGCGCGGACGTGGCCACGTACTCGGCGCGGCCGTCCTTCACCCAGACCGCGACATGCTCCCAGTCGTGCCGGTGCCCGCCGAGAGAGCTGCCCCAGACGGCCTGGTCCTTCTCGAAGTAGAGCGCGTAGAGGATCACGCACCAGCCGTTGTTGCACTTGGCGCGCGAGTAGCCGTTGGTGTTCACGAGATCGCTCGCGTCGTGGCACTGCCCGCTGACCGTGCCCGAAGGGTTCAGGCCGGGGTTGACGGTGCCGTCCGGGCCGATGGCCGCCGTCGAGTAGCAGCCGTCGCCGTCGTAGTCGTACGCCGGCTGGTAAGTCTGCTCGAGGCCGTCGGCGTTGGCGGGCAGCGGCGGAGGCGGGGCCGCCAGGGCGCTGCCGGCGAAGCCGACCACCAGGGCCAGGGCGCCGCCCACGGCCAGGGATGTCCGTACGACAGCTCTGCTTGCCATCACTGAACTCTCCTGCGTCATAAGGGAGTACGGAGACGTGCGGGGCGTGCGTGGAGTGCGCAGCAGAGCTTGTCATGCGACGGTCATGTGTGGGGCGAACAGCGGGGGAACATGACCGGAAGTCGGCCGTCTCAGCTGATGTCCGTGGCCTGAATCCCGGAGGCCTGGTTCGCGGAGGCCTGGTTCGCGGAGGCCTGGTTCGCGGAGGCCCGAATCTCGAAGGTCGGCTCCTCCGGTGTGGAGGGCACGGCGGTGAAACCGGCCTTGGCCAGGACCCGTTGGGAGGGCTCGTTGCCCGGGTCCGTGCGGGCGAAGACCACCGGGACCGAGGCCAGGGCCCAGCTGGTCAGGGCGCGCAGGGCCTGGGTGGCGTAGCCGTTGCCGCGCGCCGCGGCGACCACGTCGTAGCCCACCTCGACCCGGCCGTCCGCCGGAGCGCTGTGGAAGCCCATCGCGCCGACCGCGAGCCCGTCCGCGTCCCTGACCAGGACGTACATGGCCCAGCCCGGGACGTACGTGCCCTCGTCCGCCGACTTGGCCATCATGCTCGCCCCGACCCGGGTGCCCGCCTCGGGCCCGCCCTCGATCCAGGTGAAGCCGCCCGTGCCGCCCGAGGCGAGGTCGTGCGCCGCGGCGGGGGCGATCGCGACCAGGGTCAGGTCGGGGGCGGGGAGGGCGAAGGGTGCGCCCTGAGCTGCCTGAGCCGCAGATTCCGTTGCTTCTGTCACCGCGTGATTATGCGGGGCCCCGGGTCAGTTCTGTCAGCTCTTTTTCCAGGTTGGCGCGGGCCGCGGACTCCCAGTGCTCGGTGCCGTACGGAGTGCGGAACAGACGGGGAAGTCCGAGGAGATGGCGGAGCACGTCCGCTCGTCCCGTACGGAAGGCGTCGTCCGGCACGAAGCCGTACTCCTCGCGTACCGCCTCCGTATAAGCCGTGTACGCCGCCGGTCCGGACGCCAGGACGGCGAGATCCGCGTCGCACAGGACCTGCCCGTTGCGGTCGTCGTCCGCGGGCGCATGCGTGACGGTCAGCCTGACGAGCCGGGCCACCTCGGCGACTTGAGCGGTCCCCAACCCCGCCTCGGTGAGCGCCCGTTCGGCAAGCCGCGCCGACCGCTCCTCGTTCTCCGAGCGGTCCGGCAGATACACGGCGTCGTGGAACCAGGCGCCCAGACGCACCAGTTCGGGATCGTCCGCCTGCCCGGCCAGGGTGTCGATGTGGTCGAGGACCGCGGTGAGGTGGGCGAGCGTGTGGTAGCGGCGCTGGGGCTCGGCCCAGCGGGCGAGGAGACGGTCCGCGTACGGAAGTGGGTCGGGCCCCTCCGCCCCGCCCCGTGACCGGCGCAGGGTGTCCGACCAGCGGGTTCGCAGTGCGTCGAGGCGGGCGTCGGACTCTGCGTCGTATACGGGCATGAGCGCGAGCCTAGTGAGTGCGGGCCCTCCGCCCTACTCTCCGGACCATGACCGAGACCCACGACCCCGAACTGCCGGGGCAGTTGCTGTGTACCGAACGCGATGTCCTGATCCCGCTGTTGAGGGGGTTGAAGGATGAGGACTTCCGGCGGCACACGTGTTGTCCGGGCTGGACCGTCCGCCATGCGGCCGCGCACTGCGGTGCCGCGCTGATGCGGATCGTCGAGAGCCGCTTCGACCCGGATGTGTTCTCGCCCGAGTGCAATGAGCGTGATATCGCCGAGCGCGCCGACTGGTCGCACGAGCAGGTGGTCGACGAGCTGGAGCGCGCGATGACGGAGGCCGGAGGGGTGATCGCCAAGTCGGGCGGGCTCTTCGACGCGGTTGCCCTCGGCGAGTGGATCCACTCTGGGGACATCAAGGAGGCGGTGGGTGCGCCGGGCGCGTACGGCGGCGAGGGCGTCCCGGCCGCCCTGGCCATCGCGGCCCTCTACTCCCGTCAGACCTCCGCCGTGCCCGTCCACGCCGACCTCGACGAACTCGACGAGCCCGTCCTGCTCGGCGTCGAGGGCTCCGGCCCGCCGGCCCGTTTCATCGGTTCGGCCCCGGTGTTCCTGCGCCTGATCGCGGGCCGTCCGGTGATCGGGGCGCGGTATGAGCTGGCGGGGGCGAAGGAGTCGGAGCTGAATCTGTTCGGCAACTGATTGCCGTATGCGAGTCGGCAACTGATTCCCGTATACGAGGAGGAGGCGCCCGTACGGGGGTGGGGCGCCGGACCCGTCAAGGTCCGGCGCCCCACCCCCGTATGAACTGCCCTGTCATCAGGCCGCCTTGAACCTCCGCAGCCGCAGCGAGTTGCCCACCACGAACACCGACGAGAACGCCATCGCCGCCCCCGCGATCATCGGGTTGAGCAGCCCCGCCGCCGCCAGCGGCAGCGCCCCCACGTTGTAGGCGAAGGCCCAGAACAGGTTCGTGCGGATCGTGCCCAGCGTGCGGCGTGACAGCCGGATCGCGTCGGCCGCGGCGCGCAGGTCACCGCGTACGAGCGTGAGGTCGCCCGCCTCGATCGCCGCGTCCGTGCCCGTGCCCATCGCGAGGCCGAGGTCGGCCTGGGCGAGCGCGGCCGCGTCGTTGACACCGTCGCCGACCATCGCGACCGAACGGCCCTCGGCCTGCAGCTTCTTGACCACATCGACCTTGTCCTGGGGCAGGACCTCGGCGATGACGTCCTCGGGCGCGATGCCCACCTCCGCCGCCACGGACCGGGCGACCGCCTTGTTGTCGCCGGTCAGGAGGATGGGCGTGAGACCCAGGCCGCGCAGCCTGGCGATCGCCTCGGCACTCGTCTCCTTGACCGCGTCCGCGACTTCGAGGACACCGCGCGCCTCGCCGTCCCAGGCGACCGCGATCGCCGTACGGCCCGCGGCCTCGGCGGCGGCGAGTGCCCGCTCCAGCTCGACGGGGAGGTGGATCTCCCACTCCTTGAGCAGCTGGGTGCGGCCGACGAGTACGGCGTGGCCCTCGACGATGCCCTGGACACCGAGCCCGAGGACGTTCGCGAAGTCCTCGGGGGCGGGCAGCGGACCGGTCTCCTTGAGCGCGCCCGCCGCGACGGCCTGCGCGATGGGGTGCTCGGAGGAGTTCTCCAACGCACCGGCCAGCCGCAGCAGTTCGGTCTCCGTGACACCTTCCGCGGTGTGCGTGGCGAGCAGCGTCATCCTGCCCGTGGTGACCGTGCCGGTCTTGTCGAGCACGATCGTGTCCACGCGACGGGTGGACTCCAGGACCTCAGGGCCCTTGATCAGGATGCCGAGCTGGGCGCCACGGCCCGTACCCACCATCAGCGCGGTCGGGGTCGCGAGCCCCAGGGCGCAGGGGCAGGCGATGATCAGGACCGCGACCGCCGCGGTGAAGGCGGCGGCCCAGCCGGCGCCGTTGCCCAGCCAGAAGGCGAGGGTCGCGAGGGCGAGGCCGATCACGACCGGTACGAAGACCGCGGAGATCTTGTCGGCCAGGCGCTGCGCCGCGGCCTTGCCGTTCTGCGCGTCCTCCACCAGGCGTGCCATCCGGGCGAGTTGGGTGTCCGAGCCGACCCGGGTGGCCTCGACGACGAGGCGGCCGCCCGCGTTCAGGGTCGCGCCGGTGACCGCGTCGCCCGCGCCGACCTCGACCGGCACGGACTCACCGGTCAGCATCGAGGCGTCCACGGCGGACGAGCCCTCGGCGACGGTGCCGTCCGTGGCGATCTTCTCGCCGGGCCTGACCAGGAAGCGGTCGCCTACCTTCAACTCCGCGACAGGGATACGGACTTCGGTGGCGCCCCCGTCACGCAGCACCGTGACATCCTTCGCACCCAGTTCGAGCAGCGCCTTCAGAGCGGCGCCCGCCTTGCGCTTGGAGCGGGCCTCGAAGTAGCGCCCGGCCAGGATGAAGGCGGTGACGCCCGCGGCCGCCTCCAGATAGATGTTCCCGGCGCCGTCGCTGCGCGCGATGGTCAGCTCGAAGGGGTGGGTCATGCCCGGCTCACCGGCCGTCCCGAAGAACAGCGCCCACAGCGACCACAGGAACGCCGCCGACGTACCGACCGAGATCAGCGTGTCCATCGTCGCCGCGCCGTGGCGGGCGTTGGTCCAGGCCGCCTTGTGGAAGGGCCAGGCGGCATATGTGACCACGGGCGCCGCGAGCGTCAGGGACAGCCACTGCCAGTACTCGAACTGCAGCGCCGGGATCATCGCCATCGCGATCACCGGTACGGAGAGCAGGACCGCGGTGGTCAGGCGCTGGCGCAGGGGGGCGAGTTCATCGGGGCCCTCGGTGGGGGACTCCTTGCCGGCTGCTGCTGCGGCCGCCGGGGGCTCGGGCTCCTGTGCCGTGTAGCCGGTGGCCTCGACGGTGGCGATCAGATCCCGCACGGACACGTCGTCGCGGAAGGAGACCTTGGCCTTCTCGGTCGCGTAATTGACCGTGGCCTCGACCCCGTCCATGCGGTTGAGCTTCTTCTCGATACGGGCGGCGCAGGAGGCGCAGGTCATGCCACCGATGGCCAGCTCGACCTGAGCCTGTGCCTGTACGGGGCCGGTGTCGATCTCGGTGGTCATGGCTGCGGTCTCCTCGCGTCGTCGTCCATCCATCGTATACCCCTGGGGGGTACTTCGTGGTGCGCCATCAGATATACCCCCCACCCCTATCGAATGCAAGCGGTTCCGTCCGCTTGACTTTATACCCCTGGGGGGTATCTTCTGGAGTCATCGAGCCCCAGCCGGGGTCGCTCTCGTATGGATCTAGAAGGAGCACGCCATGAACACAGCACTCCGGATCACCGCCTTCGGCGCCGCACTCGCCGCGACGTTCGGTACCGCGTACGCGGTCGGCAACGGGCTCGACCCGGTGATCGACAAGAACGCGGGCGGGAGCTCCGCGCACGCCGGCGAGGCGGGTCACGGGGGGCGCGACGGCAACGGTGACAAGGGCGCAGGCAGTGGCGACAAGGGCTCCGCGGTCCCCGGAGCCGCGTACCGTCTCGACCTCAAGACCCCGCGGCTCACCGCCGACCGGCGCGGTGAACTCAGCTTCGTCATCGAGGACGACAAGGGCCGGCCGCTCACCTCCTACTCCCGCGAACACGGCAAGGAACTGCACCTGATCGTCGCCTCACGCGATCTGACCGTGTACCGGCATCTGCACCCGACACGGGACGCGACCGGTACGTGGTCAACCCCCGTGGATCTGCCGGAGGCCGGCAGCTACCGGATCTTCGCCGACTTCAAGGCGAAGGGGGCGACGGCGGGGACCGTGCAGGCGGCCGAGGTCGCGGTGGCCGGTCCTTATCAGCCGAAGGAACTGCCGAAGGCTTCGGCCGTGGCGAAGGTGGACGGGTACGAGGTCCGGCTCGACGGCAAGCTGACACCGGGCAAGGCGAGCGACCTGGTCCTGAACGTCAGCAAGAACGGCCGGCCGGTCAAGAACCTGCAGCCCTATCTCGGCTCGTACGGTCACTTGGTCGCGCTGCGCGCCGGTGACCTCGAATACCTCCACGTCCACCCGAACGAGGGGCCGTCCGGTCCGGACATCTCCTTCACGGCGGAGACCACCGGCAAGGGCGCGTACCGGCTCTTCCTCGACTTCCAGCACGAGGGCAAGGTCCGCACGGCGGCCTTCACGGTGTACGCGGACGGAACGGCCGCTGCGCCGAGTGCTGAATCCGGCCATGGATCGGGTGAAGAAGGCGGGCACGGGCACTGATCGACTCCCCAGGGGGCGGATCACCGCGTACTCTGGATTGGACTAGACCAGAGAAGTCTTCGTGAACCCCTCTCCGAAGCCTTCAGATCAGTCTCGATCAACGGTGATCCGATGAGGAGTGGGCCCATGACGAAGCGTGCAGTCCTTGAGGTGATCGCCCTCGGGCCCGAGGATGCGGTCGCCGCACAGGAAGGCGGCGCGGACCGGCTCGAAATGGTCTCGGACATGGCCGCCGACGGGCTCACCCCCTCCCTCTCCACTTTCCGGTCCATCCGCTCGTCCGTGGACATCGCGCTGCGCGTGATGCTGCGGGCGAGCGACGGGTTCGCGGCGGGGGACGTGGACGCTCTGGTCCGCTCGGCGCACGAGCTCCGTGAAGCCGGTGCGACGGAGTTCGTCCTCGGCTTCCTGGACGAGACCGGCGCGCCGGACATGCGTGCGGTCGAGGCCCTGGTCACCGCCCTGGACGGCGCCCGCTGGACCTTCCACCGCGCGATCGACCGCGCGGCCGACCGCGACGCGCTGCGCAAGCAGCTCGCGGACCTCCCCGGCCTGGACACCTACCTGACGGCGGGCTCGGCGGCGGGCGTCGACGACGGCCTGTCGACCCTGGTCACGGAGGCCGGCCGCTCCGGCGAACCCGGCTACGAACCCCAGATCCTGGTCGGCGGCGGCCTCGCCCTCCACCACGTACCGCAGCTGCGCGCGGCCGGCATCGACGCCTTCCATATCGGCTCGGCCTCCCGCCCCGGCGGCTGGGACCTTCCGGTGTCGGCGGAGGCGGTTGCTCGGTGGCGGGCGGCGGTCGACGCGTAGCACGGGGGAGTAAGTGTCCGATCTGGACTTCTACGCCCAGGCCGCCGTCCATGGCGACGTCCTCGGGGTCGGCGTGCGATCCGGGCCCGAGGCGTGGCAGGCCGCGCTTGGGCCCGGCTACATCGACGATCTCGGCAAAGGGCTGCTGCGCAGGGATTACGGCCTGGTGGAGCTCTCCTTCGCGCGCACGGACGGGATCATGTCCTGCTTCGGGATCGCCGTGCAGGTCCACCGGCTGATCCACGGTCTTGAAGCGCCGGAAGCACTGGTGCGCGTATACGGGGAGTTCGCACCCCGCGCCCGTTTCGACGAGCTGTGCTCAGTGATCCGCTCACTGGGCTGCGAGGTCGAGCCCGAAGACCTCTCGGGTGACGTCCACCGCTATCGCGTCCCCGAGTCTGGTGCCCGGATCTTCGTGGTCGAGGACCCCGACCCCTTCTGCGACACCGATCACGATCCCGACGATCCGGCGGGACGCCGGGCCGGAGATGTCTGGGCGGTGTATCCGGCCTGGTAGGGGTGGCCTCGCAGGCGAAGCCGCGATGACCAGCGCCCGCCGTACGGCACACTGGAGGTTTGCCCCACCGGAAAGGGTGAAGCGTGAACTCAGGTCCCCTGATCGTCCAGTCGGACAAGACGCTGCTTCTCGAAGTCGACCACGAGCAGGCCGACGCATGCCGTCGCGTCATCGCTCCGTTCGCCGAGCTGGAGCGGGCGCCCGAGCACATCCACACGTATCGCGTCACTCCGCTCGGGCTGTGGAACGCGCGGGCCGCCGGGCACGACGCCGAGCAGGTCGTGGACGCGCTCGTGCAGTACAGCCGCTATCCGGTGCCGCACGCCCTGCTCGTCGACATCGCCGAGACGATGGACCGCTACGGCCGGCTCACGCTCTCCAAGCACCCCACCCACGGTCTTGTCCTGACGACCACCGACCGCCCCGTCCTCGAGGAGATCCTGCGCTCCAAGCGCATCCAGCCGCTCGTCGGCGCCCGGATCGACCCCGACACCGTCGCCGTGCACCCCTCCGAGCGCGGTCAGATCAAGCAGACCCTGCTGAAGCTGGGGTGGCCCGCCGAGGACCTCGCCGGGTACGTGGACGGTGAGGCGCATGCGATCGAGCTCGACGAGAGCGGCTGGGCGCTTCGGCCGTATCAGAAGCAGGCCGTCGAGAACTTCTGGCACGGCGGGAGCGGCGTCGTCGTCCTGCCCTGCGGCGCGGGCAAGACGCTCGTCGGAGCCGGGGCGATGGCCGAGGCCAAGGCGACCACGCTGATCCTCGTGACGAACACGGTCTCGGCCCGCCAGTGGAAGCACGAGCTGGTCAAGCGGACCTCCCTGACGGAGGACGAGATCGGTGAGTACAGCGGGACGAAGAAGGAGATCCGGCCGGTCACCATCGCCACGTACCAGGTCCTGACGACGAAGCGGAAGGGGATCTATCCGCACCTGGAGCTCTTCGACTCCCGAGACTGGGGCCTGATCCTCTACGACGAGGTGCATCTGCTGCCCGCGCCCGTCTTCAAGTTCACCGCCGATCTGCAGGCCCGGCGCCGCCTCGGTCTGACCGCCACGCTCGTACGCGAGGACGGACGCGAGTCCGATGTCTTCAGCCTGATCGGGCCCAAGCGCTTCGACGCTCCCTGGAAGGAGATCGAGGCGCAGGGCTACATCGCGCCCGCGGACTGCGTCGAGGTGCGGGTCAATCTCACGGACAGCGAGCGCCTCGCGTACGCGACCGCCGAAGCCGAGGAGAAGTACCGGTTCTGCGCCACCACCGCCACCAAGCGGAAGGTGACGGAGGCGATCGTCAAGAAGTTCGCCGGGCAGCAGATCCTCGTCATCGGCCAGTACATCGACCAACTCGACGAGCTGGGCGAGCACTTGGACGCACCCGTCATCAAGGGCGAGACCAGCAACGCCCAGCGCGAGAAGCTCTTCAACGCCTTCCGTGAGGGCGAGATCTCCGTACTCGTCGTATCGAAGGTCGCGAACTTCTCGATCGACCTGCCCGAGGCGACCGTCGCCATCCAGGTGTCGGGTACGTTCGGCTCGCGCCAGGAGGAGGCCCAGCGCCTCGGGCGTGTGCTGCGGCCCAAGTCGGACGGCCACCAGGCGCACTTCTACTCGGTCGTCGCCCGCGACACCATCGACCAGGACTTCGCCGCCCACCGCCAGCGCTTCCTGGCGGAACAGGGCTACGCGTACCGGATCGTGGACGCGGACGATCTGCTCAAGGACGCCCAGGAGAAGTAACTCTCAGGCCGCCGTCCGCAGTTCACGCCGGTAGCCGCCCGGCGCCTGCCCGTACTCGCGCTTGAAGGCCTTGGCGAACGCGTACTCCGAGCCGTATCCGGTACGCGCCGCCACGGCCGCGAGCGGTGCCTCCGACTCCCGCAGGAGGCGCGCCGCCGTGGTCATCCGCCAGCGGGTCAGATACGCCATGGGCGGCTCGCCCACCAGCTCGGCGAAGCGTTTCGCGAAGGCCGCGCGGGACAGGCCCGCTCGCACGGCCAGTTCCTGGACGGTCCACGCGCGCGCCGGATCGCCGTGCAGCGCCGTGAGCGCCGGGGCGACCGCCTGGTCCGCGAGGGCCGCGGCCCAGCCCCGCGCCGTCTCCGGCGGCTGCTCCTCGTGCCAGGCGCGCAGGATGTACAGGAGCAGCGAGTCGATCAGTACCGGTACGATCCCGGCCGACCCCATCCGCGGCCGGTCCAGCTCGGTGCGCAACAGGCCCACCGCCGCGGCCAGTTCGGGGGAGCGGGTGCCGGCCGCCGGCAGATGGATGATCCGCGGGAGCCGGCCCACCAGCGGGTGTTGACGGGCCTGGTCGAGGTGGTAGTAGCCGCAGAGCAGATCGGCGCGCTCGCCGTCCGCGCCCAAGGTCACCGCGCCGAGGGGCGCCCCCGGCGGGGACTCGACGGACCGTGGCTCCTGCGGAGGCGTGTCCGGGTGGTCGGCGAGCACGGTGCGGCAGCCGTCCCGCAGGAACACCACGTCGCCTTCCCGCAGGTACACGGGCTGCTCCCCCGACTCCTCGACAGGAATCAGCCAGGCCGCGCCCGAGAGGACCACATGGAATCCGGAGCCGGGGATCGGCGGCAGGCTCATCGCCCAGGGCGCGAACCCGGTGGTGCGGACGGCGACCGGCTGGCCCGTGCGCATGGAGGCCAGCGCCTCGGTGAGGATGTCCATCTCCCGCCCCTTCCGCTCCCCGTGAGCCACTCCCCATGGATCACTCACCTTAGGCGGTGACCTGAAGGACCACCTTGCCGCGGGTACGCCCCGAAGCCAGCAGCTCATGGGCCTTCGCGGCCTCTTCGAGCGGCAGCGTCTGCGAGACGTACGGACGGATCCGGCCCTCGTCGATCAGCGCCGCGATCGCTTCGAGCGAGGCGTAGTCGGGCTCGACGGACACCCCGGCGAAGCGCCGTCCCGCGGTCTCGATCCGGGCGGCGAGCTCCCTGTTCCAGTGCTCCATGATGCTCACGAGCGTCCCCCCGGGCTTGAGCACCTCCAGGGCGCGCTCACCCTCCGAGCTGGAGTCGAAGACGACGTCGAGGTCGCGTACGGCCTCGGTGTAGTCGGTCGTGCGGTAGTCGATGACCTCGTCGGCGCCCAACTCCCGTACGAAATCGTGGTTCGCCGCACTGGTCAGCGCCGTCACATGGGCGCCGCGCGCCTTGGCGATCTGCACCGCGAAGTGGCCGACACCGCCGGCCGCGCGGTGGACCAGCACCCGCTGTCCCTCGCGGACGGCGGCGGCGTCGACCAGACCGTGCCAGGCGGTGAGCGCGGCGAGCGGTACGGCGGCGGCCTCGGTGTGGGTCAAGGAGGCGGGCTTACGGGCGACTTGGCGGGACGGCACGGCGACGTACTCGGCGTAGGCGGTCGCGGCCCGCGGGAAGAACGGCATCCCGAACACCTCGTCCCCCGGCTTGAACCGGGCGCCGGGTCCGGCCTCCTCGACCACGCCGGAGATGTCCCAGCCGACCCCGAACGGCGGCTCGCCGAGCAGCGGGAGGGCGCCGGCCCGTACGGCCAGATCGACCGGGTTCACACCGGCGGCGTGCACCCGGACCAGGACCTCGCCGCCGCGCGGTGCGGGCCGCTCGGTGTCGGTGACCTCGAGGACCTCGGGACCGCCGATGGACTGCTGCAGCACTGCACGCATGATGAACTCCCTTGAATCAGCTACGGATCGGCGTCCGCCTCTTCGTGCGCGGCGCCTTCGATGTCCGTAACTCTAGGAAGATCCAACGAGCGTCTGAATATCTCCAAGCCTTGAAAAGATGTCCGAGCGTCCAAGGGGGCGGCTTAAGCGCCGGTCACGCGTTGCCGTCGAGGGCGATCAGCAGCGGAGCAAGCAGCATCAGGATGTACTGCGCTCCGGTGAACAGGACCCGTACCTGGGGCTTCATGGCGTCGCGGGGTACGGCCATCGCGATGACGCCGAGGAAGAAGGACGGCCACAGGGCCGTGAACCCCGCGTCGACCAGCGGGCCCGCGACACCCTTGCCGTCGTGGGCGTCCACCAGCGTGAGCAGCATGCACAGGATCCAGACGGGCGCGAGGAGCACCACACCGATACCCGCCCACACCCGCAGCGCCTTGGGGCTGACACCGGTGGTGTCCGTCGTGGTGACCGTGCTGCTCGCCGGGGTCGCTCCGTTGCTCGTCATGCTTCTATCCAAGCGGCGCCGGGGCCTTCGGGGATCCGGTGCGCTGCTCAATGAGTGGTGAGTACGGGTACTCAAGTCGTCGGAAGTGAAGGGCGGCCCAGGCCAGGAGGCACAGGCCCAGCAGCGCGTACGGAGACGCCAGTGGCTGCTGCCACCAAGGGAGTTGCAGGTCGCGGTCGCCCTGGTGGGGGAGCACCCAGAAGCTGCGCGCGGTGAACGACACCGCCACCGCGAGGGCCATCCGCGTACGGCCCTCCGCGAGCAGCAGCGCGAGCAGCGGTACGCACCACACCCAGTGGTGCGACCAGCTGATGGGGGAGACGAGCAGCGCGGTGTACGCGGTGACGAGCAACGCCCAGGCCGGGCTGAGCGGGTGGAGTCGGGCGGCGAGCAGCAGCCCGCCCGTCGCGACGAGCGCCGCGGGCGCGAGCCAGAGCACACCGGGCGTGGGGTCGTGCAGAACGCGGGCGATCAGACCCTGCAGCGACTGGTTGTCGACGATCCAGGCCTTGCCCACCCGGCCCGTCTCGAAGAGATACCGGGTCCAGAAGTCGATGCTCGCGGAGGGGAGCACGAGTGCGCCGAGCAGGACCGTACCCGCGAAGGAGGCCATGGCCGTGGCGGCGGCGCGCAGTTGGCGGGTGAGGAGGAGGTGGAGGATGAAGACCGCGGGGGTCAGCTTCACGCCCGCCGCGACCCCGAGGGCGAACCCCTTGCCGAGCGCGGTCGGCGGGCGGTTGAGATCCCACAGGACCAGACAGATCAGGACCAGGTTGATCTGGCCGAACAGGAGGGTCTGGAAGACCGGTTCGAGCCAGAGGCCCACCGCGACCGCCACGAACAGCAGGGGGCGGGGGAGCGGGAGGCGGGCGAAGCGCGCCGAGTGGTGGATCAGGAGGGCGAGCAGCAGGGCGTTGCCCGTCACGAAGGCGAACTTGAGGGCCGGCAGCGGCAGCCAGGTCGTCGGCACGAAGAGGATCGCCGCGAACGGCGGGTACGTCGCGGGCAGCGCCCACTCGGTGACGGTGAAGCCGTACAGATCGGTGCCGTGCCGCACCGCGGAGCCCTCGGCCCGGTACACGAGTGTGTCGGCCATCGGGATGCGCTGCGCCAGACAGAGCACGGCGAGCGCAAGGGCGGAGACCGTGAGCAGGACGCCCGGGCCGGTCACGGTCGACGAGCGGAATGTCGGCGAGCGGAGATTCGGCGAGCGGAATGTCGGCGAGCGGAAGGTCGGCGAGCGGAAGGTCAGAGGCCGGCGGATCACGCGCGTGACCTTAGCGTACGGTCACCGTACGCATGCGGAGAGTTACCGGTGAAGCGGGGTGCGGTGAAGGCTACTTGCGGCGGCGGACGACGCCCGCCTCCTCCGCGTACTCCCCGAGTACGACGACATCTATCGCCGCTGCGGCGAAGACCTTGACGGCACGCAGGGCGTTGCCGACGCGGTGGCTGTGCCGGACGCCGGTGGCGGTGGCTCCGCCGGGCGGTCCGGGGCGGACAGGGCCTGGGGTGAAGGTTGCTGTGGTCATGTACTCAAGGATGGACGAGGGCCCTTATATCGGACATCGACCCAGGGGCTGAATCCGACCCTCATCCCCATAGGGGACCGCCTCCTCCTTTTGGCAGAGGGAAAGCGGAGGGAGGGCGGCGGGCGAGCGGCGGGGAAATGAGTTGGCCTCCGTGCGGGCCCGTGATCTAAGCTTCTCCGTCTGCCCGGACCCCGACGAGCACCTTGCCGAGGGTCCCGCTTCCCGCCTCCGACGCAACTGCGGAGTGCCGCCGCCCGGCCGAAACCGGGGGCCGCCCTGGAACGATCTGGTTGGAGGCTCTGCTGTGCCCGTGCACGACGACTCGCACGCCCGCGAGGACAACGATCCCCTTGCCCGCGAGCGAGCCCACCTCACCTCGTCCCGCGCCGCCCTGCGTGCGATGCGCGAGGACGCCGAGGGACTCGACATCCGTGATGTCACCGCGAACTGGGTGAACGCGGCCGTCCTGCAGCACCAGATCGACGAACGCATCAAGGCGCTCGCCGACCTCGCCCACACCCCGCTCTTCTTCGGCCGCCTCACCTATCTGCACACGGTCGGCGCCGAGGAGGCGGAGGGTGCGGCGGGCGACCAGTTCTACATCGGCCGCCGGCACGTCCACGACGGCGACGGCGACCCGATGGTCATCGACTGGCGCGCCCCCGTCTCGCAGCCCTTCTACCAGGCCTCCAAGCAGAAGCCGATGGATGTCGCGCTGCGCAGGCGGTTCGGTTACACGGGCGGCGAGATCACCGCGTACGAGGACGAACGCCTCTCCGACCCCGACGAGGCGACGCAGACCAGCAAGCTGCTGCAGCAGGAGATCGAGCGTCCGCGCGTCGGCCCGATGCGCGACATCGTGGCGACGATCCAGCCCGAGCAGGACGAGATCGTACGCAGCGGGCTCGGCGGGACCGTCTGTGTGCAGGGAGGCCCGGGTACGGGCAAGACGGCCGTCGGTCTGCACCGTGTCGCGTATCTGCTCTACGCCCACCGCGAGCGGCTCGCCCGCACCGGCACGCTGGTCATCGGGCCGAACAAGTCCTTCCTGCACTACATCGAGCAAGTGCTGCCCGCGCTCGGTGAGTTGGAGGTGCAGCAGGCGACCGTCGACGATCTGGTCGCGCATGTGGAGGTGCGCGGCACGGATGAGGCCGGGGCGGCCATCGTCAAGGGTGACGCGAGGATGGCGGAGGTGCTGCGGCGCGCGGTCCGCTCCCACGTCACGCCACCCACCGAGGGGCTCGTGGTGGTGCGGGGCTCGCGGCGCTGGCGCGTGCCCTCGTACGAACTGGAGGAGATCGTCCAGGAGTTGCTCGACCGCGACATCCGCTACGGCGCGGCGCGCGAGGCGCTCCCGCAGCGGATCGCGCACGCCGTGCTCGTACGGATGGAGCAGGCCGGTGAGGCACCGGACGACCGGGTGCAGGACGCGGTCGCGCGCAATACGGCGGTGAAGTCCGCCGTCAAGGAGATCTGGCCGCCCGTCGACCCCGCGAAGCTGGTCCTGCGGCTGCTGTCGGATGCGGACTTCCTTGCCCGGCATTCCGAGGGGCTGCTGAGCGAGGAGGAGCGGAAGGCGATCCTTTGGGTCAAGCCCGCGCGCTCGGTGAAGAGCGCCAAGTGGTCGGCGGCGGATGCGGTGTTGATCGACGAGACCACGGACCTGGTGACGCGCACGCACTCACTCGGCCATGTCGTCCTCGACGAGGCCCAGGACCTGTCCCCGATGCAGTACCGCGCGGTGGGCCGGCGCTGCACCACCGGCTCGGCCACCGTGCTCGGTGACCTGGCGCAGGGCACCACGCCGTGGGCCACGCGGAGTTGGGACGAGGCGCTGGAGCATCTGGGCAAGCAGGAGGCGGTGATCGAGGAGCTGACGGCCGGTTTCCGTGTGCCGCGCGAGGTCATCGCGTATGCGTCACGCCTGCTGCCCTCGATCGCGCCCGGGCTCGCGGAGGTCTCGTCGGTACGGGAGTCGCCCGGCTCCTTGGCCGTACGGTCGTCGGCCCCGGCCTCGCTCGATGCCGATGTGGTGGCGGCGTGTGCTCAGTCGCTGGAGCACGAGGGGTCGATCGGTCTGATCGCCGCCGACGCGCGGATTCCCGCGCTGGCGGCGGCACTTGAGGAGGCAGGGCTCGGATACCTCGACCCCGGCGAGGAGACCACGCCCGACACCCGCCTGACGCTGGTGCCCGCTTCGCTGGCGAAGGGTCTGGAGTACGACTACGTGGTGCTCGACGAGCCGTCGGCGGTGGTGGACGGGGAGCCCGACCAGCGGACGGGGCTGCGACGGCTGTATGTGGCGCTCACCCGTGCGGTGTCGGGGTTGATCGTGGTGCACGGGGCGCCGTTGCCGCCGGAGCTGGCTTCGCCCGTCGGGGTCTGAGTCGCGTCCTGGGCGTGGGCGGTCGCCTGCGGGGCTGAGTTACTCCCGCTCCCGCTGCGATCGCCACACCAGGAACAACGCGGAGGCGACCGCCGCGCCGCGCACCACCCAGGGCCCTGTCTCGCGTACCGCCTGGCCCATCGCCTCATCCGCTATCGGCTGACCCCACCGTCCCTCGACCCGTCCCCACAGCCACACCATTCCGGAGGCCACGGCGAGACCCGGGACCCAGATGACCGCGAGCTTGGCCTCGTTGGGGGTGAGGCGGCGTGAGAGGTAGGCGATGCCCCAGCCGGCCACCAGCGGGAACACACTGCCCAGCACCGCACCCGCCACGAGCAGCGCGGCGGCGATCAGGAGCAGCGGATTGCTGAAGCTCACCGAGCGTTCGACAGGCGTGCGGTGCAGCCGTGGGAAGCGGCGACGGGGGAGCTCCTCGTCGGCTTCCTCGGCCTCCTCCTCGGCGGCCTCGACGGGCGGCTTCGCCGGCTCCCTCGCCGGCGGCGGCTTCAGTATTTCCGGGATCTCGATCCCGCCCACGAACCCGGGCACGCCCTCCCCGGGTCCGAACGGCGAGGCATCGAGCCGCCACCAGTCCGGCTCCGACCCGCTCGGTCCGAGTTCGTCCTCGCCGGCGAGGTGAGGAGGGGAGGCCGCGGTCGAACGCGGCGGCGGGGCGGCCTCGTCGGAGGATCTGCGCGGGCGGGGGAGTGTGCGGCGCAGGCCGGCACGTCGTCCCGTACCGGAATCGTCGGATGCCCCGCCGGCCGGGGAAGCGCCACCGGAGCCGCGCACGGAAGCGGACCCGCGGCCCCCGGTGCGCCCTCCGAACCGCCGCACCCCACCCCGCTGAACCGGCACCTCGGCCTCGGGCGGCAGCTCGAGCGCCCCGCCGTGCGCCGCCTTCTCCACCAGGTCCTCGGGCTCGCCGAGGCGCGCGAGGAGGCGCCGAACCGATGCGGGGCTCTCCCCGCCGACCGCCCGGCCGCGCCGCTTCTCGATCTCCGCACGCAACTCCGTGACCAGGCGCATCCGGATGTTGGAGGACAGCTGTCGCTGCTGGGCCAGGTCGCCGACCCGGCTCAGATAGTCGAAAACGAGCTGATCGCTCTCGATCGCCACCGGACCCCCTGCTGCCGCGCCGCCACTCGCGGAACCGGAAGCGCGCCACGCCGCCAAGTCCCTTCCGGATCCGCCCTCTTACGACAACCCGGCGCTCCGACGGTACCGCGCACATCACCACCCTGTCGGTCTTAGGGGCCTGTCTTCAGGCTCCCGCCTGCCGCGCGGCGTCTGGCACGCACGCTCGCCGCGTTGCCGAAACACCCACGTAGCTCCTTCCCCAAGCTCTCGGCTTCGCTCGAGCAGGGGAGACCCCATTCGAGGGCGTCCCGGCGCCTTGCGATCGCACGCACCAGGCGCCGCGCGGCCGCCCTTCGGGCGACGACGGGAGCCTGAAGACAGGCCCCTACCCACTACCGTGGGACGGATGAGGACCGAGAGCACGGCCGGAGCCACCCCGCGGACCCTGGCCGAAGAGCTGAGGCAGCGCGACGACGCGTCGCTCGCCGCCCTGCTGCGGGTGCGCGTCGACCTGCTCAATCCGGTGCCGGGCGACCTGACCCAGCTCGCCACCCGGGCCGGCACGCGCGCCTCGGTGGTGCGCGCTCTGGAGCGCCTCGACACCTTCGCGCTGCAGACCGCCGAAGCACTCGCCGTCGCGCCGGATCCGGCGACGTATCAGCAGCTCAAGGACCTGCTCACGGGAGACGGCGAGCACGCCCCCGATATCGAGCACGCCCTGCCCACCGCCCTGGCCACCCTGCGCGAACAGGCCGTCGTCTGGGGCGCCGACGACCGTCTGCGGCTCGTGCGCACCGCCCGCGAACTGCTAGCGCCCTCACCCGGCCACCCCTCGCCGACCGGTCTCGGCCCGTCCGTCGCCGAGACCACGGCGGGCATGTCGCCGGGGCGCGTGCAGCAGCTCATTGCGGCCGCCGGGCTTGTGTCCACCCACGATCCGGTGTCGGCCGTCACCGCGCTGACGGACCTCTTCCGCGACCGTACGAGGATGAGCGCGCTGCTCGACGAAGCCCCCATGGAGGCGCTCGACGTACTCGGCCGGCTGACCTGGGGGCCGCCGTACGGGCAGGTCACCGCCCAGCCCGCCGCCCATCTGCGCTGGCTGCTCGACCGCGGGCTGCTGCTGCCCACCGCGCCCGGCACCGTCGTGCTGCCCCGTGAGGTCGCGCTGCATCTGCGCGGCGGCCGCGCCCACCGCGAGCCCCGGCCGCTGCCGCCGGCGGTCGAGGCGGGGGCGACGCACAGCGGACGGGTGGTCGACGCGACCGCGGCCGGCCAGGCGTACACCGCGCTCGCCACCGTCGAGGAACTGCTCAAGGACTGGGACGAGGGCGGTCCCACCGTCCTGCGGGCCGGCGGTCTGAGCGTGCGCGATCTCAAGCGCACCGCCGTCGCCCTCGACACTTCCGAGCCGATCGCGGCCTTCTGGATCGAACTGGCCTACGCGGCCGGTCTGGTGGCCTCCGACGGGGAGGCCGACGAGCGGTACGCGGCGACCCCCGCGTACGACGAATGGCTCGAACTGCCCGCCGCCGAGCGCTGGAGCCTGCTCGGCACGGCATGGCTGACGGCGACCCGCACCGCGGGCGTGGTCGGCTCGCGTGACTCCAAGGACCGGGTGCTTTCCGTTCTAGGCCCGCATCTGGACCGCTCGGCCGCCCCCGAGGTGCGCCGCCAGGTCCTCAACCTGCTCGCCACGCTGCCGGAGGGCGGGGCGCCCACGGCGGCGGCCATCCTGGAACGGCTGCGCTGGCAGCGGCCCCTGCGCGGCGTGGCGGGCCAGGACGATCTGCGCTCGCGGCTGGCCCAGTGGGCGCTCACCGAGGCCGAGTTGCTGGGCGTCACCGGACGCGGGGCGCTCTCCTCGCACGGCCGCGCGCTGCTGGCCGCCGACGCCTCACTGGTTCAGGCGGGTCTCGCCCCGCTCCTGCCCGACCCCCTCGACCACGTCCTGCTCCAGGCCGACCTGACGGCCGTTGCCCCCGGCCCTCTTGAGCGCCCCCTCGCGGACATGCTCGGCGTCCTCGCGGACGTCGAGTCCAAGGGCGGCGCCACGGTCTACCGCTTCACCGCCGGCTCGATCCGCCGCGCGCTGGACGCCGGCAAGTCCGCCTCCGACCTGCAGGCGTTCCTGACGGCCCACAGTCGTACGCCGGTCCCGCAGCCGCTCTCGTACCTGATCGACGATGTGGCGCGTCGGCACGGCCACTTGAGGATCGGCTCGGCCTCCGCGTACGTGCGCTGCGACGACGAGGCGGTACTCGGCGAGATCCTCGCCGACAAACGCTCCCAGAGCCTGCGCCTGCGCCGCCTGGCCCCGACGGTCCTCGCCGCACAGGCCGACCCCGGCACCCTGCTCGAAGGCCTGCGCGCGATGGGCTTCGCACCCGCCGCCGAGTCCGCCGAGGGCGACGTCCTGATCACCCGCGCCCACTCCCACCGCACCCCGCCGCGCACGGCCCCCGAACCGGTACCGGACGGCCCGCCGACCCCCGACACCACCCTGCTCGACGCGGCCGTCCGCGCCATCCGCGCCGGCGACCTGGCCTCCACGACCCCGCGCAAGGAGACCCCGGCGGCCCAGACGGACGGCCAACTCCCGCGTACGACCCCGGCGGAGACCCTCGCCACGATGCAGGCCGCGGTGATGACCGGCGACGCCCTGTGGATCGGCTACGTCAACGCGGAGGGCTCCGCCAGCCAGCGCGTCATCGCCCCGATCCGCGTGGAGGGCGGCTTCGTGACGGGCTACGACCACACGGCGGACGAGGTACGCACGTATCCGCTGCACCGGGTCACGGGGGTGGCGGAGTTGGCGGAGGAGTGAGGGCGGGCCTGCCTCGCTTTCAGGCCTCGGCGCCCACCTTCTCGGTGGCGTCCGCGAGTTGAGCCCGCAGGGCCTGATTCTCGGCTTCGAGAAGGGCGATGCGCTTACGGGCGAAGTAGAGCTCCATGACGGCGTCCTGGAACTCGGCTACGAGTTGGTCGGGGGTCAGTTCCATGGTGGTCCTCAGGCCTTGGCGATGGTGGTGACGGTGCCGTTGGAGCCGCGCCACTTGAGCTCTCCCGCTTCGGCGTACAGCACACCGCCGTCGCCGAAGTCCTGCTGGGCATCGGCGCCGAGCTGCACCTTGCGTGCGGCGATCGTCCCGCTGTTGAGGACGCGAGTCTGCACGACGCCGGCACTGTCGCGGAACTCGGCGATCCTGGTGGCGGAGCCGGCCTTGCCCACCATGAGAAGGCCGATGGGCTCGTCGCGCTGATCGATGTGCACCTGTGCGTCGGGCTTCTTGCCTATGGGGACGCCGATACCGACCGCACCCGAGCCTTTGACGACGAAGTCGTCCACACCGTTGTTGCGCAGCAGCATGAGGTTTCCCGTGGTGGGGCCGGTCGTCGCCAGCAGGACGATGCCCTGCGCCCGCGTACCGCCGGACCCGTCCTTGACGCCTTCGGTCTGCAGGTCGAGGGAGAGGGCCGCCGCGTAGTTGTCCGAGCCGTCCGCCTGACCCTTGTGCGTGACCTTGAGCGTGCCGCGAGCCTTCTCGCGGCCGGCGATCCACACCGCGGACTCGTTCGGGTTCTCGGAGGTGACGTTCAGGGCCACGCTGCCTTCGACGGTTCCCGCCTGTTTCAACGTCAGCGCGTGTCTCTCCCTCACCGTGGCGGTGGACGTGAAGGACGACAGCGCGTCGGACGACGTGTGGAACGTTCTCGCCGTCACGGCACCCGTGAACGTCGTATCCCCCTCGACGACACCGTCCCCCTCGGCCGCAGCCGCCTCCCCCGCTCCCGCCGCCACCGTCACGGCCCCCGCCGTGAACGCACCCAGAAACAGCCTTCTCGAAGTCATCGCAGAATCCCCACCCTGTCGAACGTCAGATGACGGCCCAAGTAAACCCCGCGACCAGGGAGTCCTGTGAGGCGAGGGTGGCTAGCCCGCCGTCCAGGGCACCCCCGGCACCACCAACGGCGACCCCGTCACCGGATCCGGCACGACCACGCACTCGAGCCCGAAGACCTCGCGTACGAGCTCCTCCGTCACGACCTCGGACGGAGGGCCCGCCGCCACCACGCGTCCCGACTTCATCGCCACCAAGTGGTCCGCGTAGCGCGCGGCCTGGTTGAGGTCGTGCAGGACGACCACGACCGTGCGGCCCTTGTCATGGTTCAACTGGCGGACCAGGTCGAGGACTTCCACCTGGTGGGAGATGTCCAGATAGGTCGTCGGCTCGTCCAGGAGCAGCAGCTCCGTCTCCTGCGCGAGGGCCATCGCGATCCACACGCGCTGACGCTGGCCACCGGACAGCTCGTCCACGGACCGCTCGGCCAGGTCCGAGACATCCGTGCGCTCCATCGCCTCGCTCACCGCCCGCTCGTCGGCCTCGGACCACTGCTGCCACCAGGACTGATGCGGCTGGCGGCCGCGCGCGACCAGATCGGCCACCGTGATCGCCTCGGGTGCGACCGGGGTCTGCGGCAGCAGACCGATCTGCTGTGCGATGCGCTTCGTGGGCAGTTTCGAAAGCTCCGTACCGTCGAGCAGCACGGCCCCCGACTTCGGCTTGAGGAGGCGGCCGAGGGCGCGCAGGGTCGTCGACTTCCCGCAGGCGTTCGGGCCGACGATCACCGTGACCCGGCCGTCCGGGACCGCGAGGTCCAGCGCCTCGACGACCGTGCGGTCCTCGTACGCGAGCGTGAGCGCCTGGGTGCTGAGCCGGCTCAAGAGCTTCCTCCGACGGTACGGCTGCGAACGATCAGCCAGATCAGATACGGGGCGCCCACGGCTGCGGTGAGCACTCCCACGGGCAGTTCGGTGGGGGAGAAGAGCCGGCGTGCGAGCAGATCCGCGAGGACCACGATCACCGCGCCCGTCAAAGCGCTGCTCACCAGCGGGATCTGCGCGGTACGCGTCATCCGCCGGGCGATCTGGGGCGCGAGGAGCGCCACGAAGTCCACCGGACCCGCCGCCCCCGTCGCCACGGAGGCGAGCACCACACCGAGGGCGACCAGACCGAGGCGTACGCGATCCAGGCGTACCCCCAGCGCGGTCGCCGTGTCGTCGTCGAGGGACACCGTGCGCTGAGCGCGCGCCGCCCACGCGATTGCCGGGATCAGGACCAGCAGAATCGGCGCGAGCACCTCGGCCTCGGGCCAGCCGCGCCCGTTGAGGGAACCCGTCATCCAGATCTGCGCCTGCTGCGCGACCAGATAGTCGCCCTTCGTCATGAAGAGCGTGGTGATCGAGCGCAGGGCGATCGCGAACCCGATCCCGATCAGGACGAAGCGCGTGGCATGCAGTCCGCCGCGCCACGCGAAGAGATAGACGAGCGCCGCGGCCACGATGCCGCCCGTCACCGAGAGATACGGCAGCACGCTGTACGAGGTGACGCCCATCGTCATCGCCCCGACCGTGAGCGCGCTCGCGCCCTGGCTGATGCCGATGACGTCCGGGCTCGCGAGCGGGTTGCGCGCCACGGTCTGGATCAGCGCACCCGCGACACCGAAGGCGAGACCGACGAGCAGCCCGACGACCATGCGCGGCAACCGCAGGTCCGCGACGACCAGTTCATCGGGCGAGGGCTGCCCGAGCAGCACCTTCACGACCTCACCGGGAGCCACGAAGGACTCACCGACGCACAGGTACGCGACGCAGACCGCGGCGAGGAGCACAAGCAGGGACGAAGCGACGACCACTGCACGCCGGTGCACGAGGAAGCGGGCGGGACCCGCCTTGAGTACGCCGTAACCCGCGGGCCGTACGGCCACGGCGGGTTTCCGGTCGGAAACAGAAGCACTCACGCCGCCACCGCCTTGCGCCGCACCAGCGTCACCAGGAACGGCACTCCGATCAGCGCGGTCATCACACCCGCGGGCACCTCCGAAGGCGGGAAGACCACCCGCCCGATCACATCCGAGACGAGCAGCATCACGGGCCCGATCAGCGCCGCCATCGGCAGCACCCAGCGATGGTCGGACCCCACGACAGCCCGCGCGATATGCGGCACCGCGAGCCCGATGAACGCGATCGGTCCGGCTGCCGCCACCCCGACCCCGGTCAGCACGGTCGCCCCGACCCCGCCCACGATCCGTACGGTCGCGACCCGTTGTCCGAGCCCCTTGGCGACGTCCTCACCGAGCGCCAGAGCATCGAGCCCCCGCGCCACCGAGAACACCAGCACCACACCGACCAGCAGGAACGGCCACACCTGCCCGACCACATCCGAGCCGCGCCCCGCGATCGACCCGACCTGCCAGAACCGGAACTCGTCGAGCGCCGAGGCCTTCGTCGTCAGGACCGCCATCGTCACCGACACGAGCAGCGCATTGATCGCCGCACCGCCCAGCGCGAGCTTCACCGGAGTCGCACCCCCGCGCCCACTGGAGGCGATCGCGTACACGGCTACCGAGGCGATCCCGGCCCCGGCGAAGGCGAACCACACGTACCCGCTCAGCGAATGGATCCCCACGAACGCGATGGCGACCACCACCGCCACCGACGCACCCTGGCTGATCCCGAGGATCCCGGGATCGGCGATCGGATTGCGGGTGATCCCCTGCAGCGCGGTCCCGGCGAGCGCCAGCGCGGCCCCCACCATCAGCCCGATCATCGTCCGCGGCACCCGCAACTCCCGTACGACGTCGGCGGCATCGCTGTGCCCCCCGTTCAGGAGTGCGTCGAGCACGGCCGAGGGCGCGATGGGCCGCGCACCGACCGCGAGCGAGAGCAGGACGGCGAGCAGCAGAGCGAGGACGGCCACGCCCGTCAGGGCGAGACGTCTGGCCGCGAGCGGGCGGTGCGCCTTGGAGACGGGGGCGGCGGTCGGCATCGGACCCATTTCTGCTCTGCGGTACGGGCGTCAAGCCGCGTGATCGTTCTTGCTCAGGGTGCCCTAAGTCTAGGACTCGGACTGCCCGGCGGTCCGCCGGGCCACCCGGTGACAATGGGCGCATGACATCGAACGTGCGCCCGGAAACCCCGGGGACCACCCCGCTCACCGTCGGCTTCGACCTCGACATGACGCTGATCGACTCCCGCCCCGGGATCAAAGTCTGCTGGGAGGCCCTCGCCGCCGAGACGGGCGCAGACATCGACGCCGACCTCGTGGTCAGCCGGCTCGGCCCGCCCCTCGAACAGGAACTGGCGCACTGGTTCCCCGCCGACGAGATCCCCGCGCTCGCCGAGCGCTACCGCGAGATGTACCCCGCGTACGCGATCGGTCCGTCCCCCGCGATGCCCGGCGCCCGCGAGGCCGTCGCCGCGGTCCGCGCCGCCGGCGGCCGGGCGATCGTCGTCACCGCCAAGCACGAGCCCAGCGCCAAGCTCCACCTCGACCACCTCGGCATCGAACCGGACGCCGTCATCGGCTGGCTCTGGGCGGAGGCCAAAGGGGAGGCGCTCAAGGAGTACGGCGCTTCGGTGTACGTGGGCGATCACCTGGGCGATGTCCGAGGCGCCCGGACTGCCGGCGCCCTCTCGCTGGCCGTCCCCACCGGCCCCTGCTCGGCGGAAGAACTGCGCGCCGAAGGCGCCGACGTCGTCCTCGCCGACCTCACCGAGTTCCCGCAGTGGCTGCGGTCCTACTGCGCCGAGCGCGCCTGACGCCGCTGCACCGCAATCGACTTCAGGACTCCGGCCCCCGCGATCGCGAAGCCCACACCCATCAGCATGCAGACCGCATAAGCGATGGGCGGAAACGGCTCGGTCCCCAGGAACAAAGGGGCGACGGTGGCCAAAGTGGCCACCGTCCCGACGAGAAAGACGATGGCCCCGATACGTACGAGCCGGTCACCGGGCCCGGAAGGTGTGTCGCTCACTCCACCAGGGTAGTTCCCTGCGGACAGGGGCCTTCGAGCACTGCGTAAAGCAGGCTTGTCAGGCGCGCGGTTGCCAATAGTCTTGGTGTCGGCGGGTTCATTCGGGACCCGCTGCTCTGCTATCCAGAGCCGTTTTTGACGAGCGATAGACGAGGATCGGGCAGATGCCGACGGGCAAGGTCAAGTGGTTCAACAGTGAGAAGGGCTTCGGCTTCCTCTCCCGCGATGACGGCGGCGACGTCTTCGTTCACTCCTCCGTGCTGCCCGCCGGCGTCGACGCACTGAAGCCCGGTCAGCGAGTGGAGTTCGGCGTGGTCGCCGGGCAGCGCGGTGACCAGGCGCTGTCCGTGACCCTGCTCGACCCGACGCCCTCGGTCGCCGCGGCCACCCGCCGCAAGCCCGATGAGCTGGCGTCGATCGTGCAGGATCTGACGACGCTCCTGGAGAACGTCACGCAGCAGCTGGAGCGCGGCCGCTATCCCGACAAGGCGCACGGCGCGAAGATCGCCGGGATGCTGCGGGCCGTCGCCGATCAGCTGGATGTCTAGCGGCGACTAGACGAGATTGAGCGCATCGCGGCCGAGGGGCGGGACGAGCCCCTCGGCCGCGGCGCGTGTGAGGAGCCCGCGGATCGCCGCATGGCCGTCCTCGCCGAGGTCGGCGGTGAACTCGTTGACGTAGAGCCCGATGTGCTGGTCGGCGACGGCGGGGTCCATCTCCTGCGCGTGCTCAAGTACGTACGCGCGCGAGGCCTCCGGGTCATCCCAGGCCATACGGACCGAGGAGCGGGCCGCGTCGGCAAGGGACTTGAGGGTCCCCTCGCCCAGTGAGCGCTTGGCGATGATCGCGCCGAGCGGGATGGGCAGACCGGTGGTCTGCTCCCAGTGCACGCCCATGTCGGCCAGGCAGTGCAGGCCGTAGTTCTGGTACGTGAAGCGCGCCTCGTGGATGACCAGTCCCGCGTCCACACGGCCGTCGCGTACGGCGGGCATGATCTCGTGGAACGGCATGACCACGATCTCGCCGACGTCGCCCGGCAGCGTGTCCGCGGCCCAGAGGCGGAAGAGCAGATACGCGGTGGACTTCTCGCTCGGTACGGCGACGGTCTTGCCCGTCAAGTCGACATCCGCCTCGCGGGTGAGCACCAGCGGTCCGCAGCCGCGGCCGAGCGCGCCGCCGCAGGGGAGCAGGGCGTACTCGTCGAGGACGTACGGCAGGACCGCGTACGAGACCTTGAGGATGTCGAACTCGCCGCGCTCCGCCATCCCGTTGGTGATGTCGATGTCCGCGAACGTGACGTCGAGCCCGGGCGCCCCGGGGACCAGACCGTGGGCCCAGGCGTGGAAGACGAAGGTGTCGTTGGGGCAGGGCGAGTAGGCGATACGCAGATTCTGCTCAGAGGTCATGACCGGTCCAACTCTCCAGTACGGGCGCCGACTTCCCGAAACCGTCGGTGAGTGCCTTCAGCGCGTCCCCGATCCGCCAGGCGGAGCGGTCGCGGGGGCCGACGGGGTTGGAGACGGCGCGGATCTCGACGACGGCGACGCCCTGCGCCGCGGCCGCCTCGGCGACCCCGAAGCCCTCCATCGCCTCGATCAGGGCTCCTGGGTGGTGGGCCGCGAGCTCCTCGGCGCGGGCCGCGGACCCGGTGACCGTGGAGACGGTGAGCACCGTGCCGGTGCGGGCGCCGGTGGCGGCCGCCAGGTCCCGTACGAGGGAAGCGGGCGGCTCGTGGCGCACGGTGCCGAAACCGAGGTCCGTGACCGGCACGAAGCCCTCGGGGGTCTGCGCGCCGAGGTCGGCCGCGACGATCGCGGTGGACAGGGCCAGCGAGCCCACCGGGGCGGCGGGCGCGAACCCGCCGCCGATACCGGCGGAGACGACGAGCCCGTAGGGCCGGCCGCCGAGTGCGGCGGCGGTCAGCTCACGGGCCGTGGCGGCCGCGGCGGCGGCAGGGCCGACGCCGGCCGCGATCACGTCGAGGGCGGGAGCGCCGGCGCGGACGGCTTCCGCCTCCGCCGGCACCGCGGTCACGACCAGGACGCGCATCGCCATCACCGGCTCTTACGCGTCGGCGTTCTCGAGCTTGAAGTTCCAGACGCCCTTGTACTTCTCGCCGGTCTTGTCCTGCTCGACGACGCTGATGTACAGGGTCTTCGGGGCGGCCTGGCCCTGCTGCGGGGCGAAGAGGTCGATGCCCTCGAAGGCGTAGTACGTCTTCTTGTACGGGTTCGTGGCCTGCTGGCCGTTGATCCACAGCGCCCAGCCGGTCTCGGCGACCTTGGGGTCGACGCCGATGCGCAGCGTCTCGCCGCCCTTGACCTTGATGGTCTTCGAGGACTTCTTCATGGCGCAGAGGGCTGCTTCCTTGGCGCCGAGGTTCTTGTCGTGCTCGTAGCAGGTCGCGTCGGTCGACACCGAGTCGCTGCCGAAGGTGACGGTCGCGACGGGGCTCGGCTTCTCGCACGCGGAGAGCACGAGCAGGCCGGCCGAAACAGCGCCAAGGGTGGCCGCGACGCGGCGGCTCTTGGCAGAGAAGCGCAGGGAGGTCATGGCGGAAGGCTATCGGGCGGGTCGGTGCGTACGGCCAGGTGGGTACGGCGTGGCGGTCCTCGGGCCACCCGGGCTGCAGAGCCGTGTGCGCCCTAGGCGACGCGTGGGCGGGCGGAGCCGTGGCGGGCCGCGCCGAGGAGTCCGCGCAGCGTCGCGAGCCACGCGGCGCCGACGATCGCCCCGGCCACCGCGAAGCCCAGTACGCCGTTGAGCGGCAGCACTATCCCGATCGCGCCGCCCACCACCCAGGCCATCTGGAGCAGGGTCTCGGAACGGGCGAAGGCGGAGTTGCGTACCTGCTCGGGCACATCGCGCTGGATCATCGCGTCGAGGGCGAGCTTGGCGAGCGCCTGGGCCGCGCCCACGACCGCGCCGAGCGTGGCGACGAGCGGAGCGCCGAAGAACGCCGCCGCGGTGATCGCCACCCCGGTCGTCGCGGCCGCGACGGTCACGATGATGAGCTCGGGCGCCCGGCCGCGCAGGGCCGCGCCGACCGCCGTGCCCAGGGCGTTCCCGATCCCGGCCGCGACGGCGACCATCCCGAGCGAGACGGCGGCGCTCTGCCCGGGGAAGGGGTCCTCGCGCAGCAGGAACGCGAGGAAGAAGATCAGGAACCCGGACAGACAGCGCAGTCCCGCATTGGCCGCGAGGCCGTGCGTGACCCCCGGTCCGACGGTCCGCAGGCCCGGCTTCCTGCCGTGCTCGCGGTGCAGATGCTCCTCGTCGGAGGCGAGCAGCGCCTTGTCCTCACCCTTCGCGGAGTCGACCTTGTGCGGCAGCGTGAAGGAGAGAAAGGTCCCGATGACGAAGAGGGAGAACGCCGCGTACAGCGGCCAGCGCTCGTCGAGCTGATGCAGACCCGCGCCGAGCGGTGCGGCGAGACCGGTGGCGAGCAGCCCGCCGAGCGTCACCCGCGAGTTCGCCTTCACCAGCGAGAACGTCGGTGGCAGCAGCCTCGGCACGACAGCGCTTCTGACCACGCCGTACGCCTTGGAAGCGACCAGGACGCCGAGCGCCGCCGGATAGAGCTCCAGGCTTCCCGAGGCGACCGCGCCCGCGAGCATCAGCGCGAGCAGGGCTCTGGCGAGCATCGCGGCGGCCATCGCGGCGCGCCGGCCGTGCGGGAGGCGGTCCAGGAGCGGGCCGATCACCGGGGCGAGCAGGGTGAAGGGCGCCATCGTTATGGCCAGATAGAGGGCGACACGGCCACGGGCCTCGTCCGTCGGTACGGAGAAGAAGACGGTCGAGGCGAGGGCGACGGTGACCAGCATGTCGCCGGCGCTGTTCACGGCGTGCAGCTCGATCAGCTTGCCGAGTCCGGACTCTCCCGCACCGTGCGCGTTTGTGACCTTGCGGATACCTCGTCCCGTTTTCGCGAAGGGCGTGGTCAGGACGCGGCCCGCGGCCCGGCCCGCCTTGCGCACCGCATCGCCCGACACACGTGAACCCGAGATGGTCACCCCGACATAGTGCCCCAACGCGCCCGTATGAGGCGCCCGGCGGACGAAGAGCGAATGAAGACAGGCTCTTGGACCCCCGCGGAACACCTGCCCTGCGGGTGTGGAGGGAACCCTCTTGGGCACGCGACAACCGATGCCATGTGGGCCTCGGCCTCCGGAGGGGGTAGCGTGCGTAGCGCGCCTGCGGCGGTTGGTCTTGGCCGCGCGCCTCTTCGCGATCCCGCAGAATGGATTGTGTAGGTGCGCCCGAGAGTGACCGGGCGCGGACGTCGACGCGGCCCTTCGGTCCGCTCCGTCCGCCCCGTCGCCGGGCTGTGGCGCACCCGAGGACACGGCGTAGGAGAGAAGCGATACCTGTGAGCGCAGCGACAACGCGAAGCCGCACCCCCGACCGCCTGTGCGCCGAGGCGGTTGACCTCGCGAGGGAGGCCGCCGAGGAGGCCGCCTTCCCCGGCGTCGTCGGAGAGCATGTCTCCGCCGTCTCCGAAGGCGACCGGGTGGTCACCCACTTCTTCGAGTGCAAGGAACCGGGCTACCGGGGCTGGCGCTGGGCGGTGACGGTGGCGCGGGCATCCCGTGCGAAGTTCGTCACCCTCGACGAAACGGTGCTGCTGCCCGGCCCGGACTCCCTGCTCGCCCCCGAGTGGGTGCCGTGGAGCGAGCGGCTTCGCCCCGGCGACATGGGTCCCGGCGACCTGCTGCCCACCGAGGCCGACGATCTGCGTCTGGAGCCGGGTTACTCCGGCGAGGACACGCCCCCGCCGAACTCCGCCGTCTCCGAGGATCTCGCCGAGCTGGTCGAGGCGGAGGACGCCGAGGTCACCGACGGTCCGCCGGCTCCCTACGTGGTGCCTCCGACCCGCGGTTCGATCGCTTCCGTCGCCGAGGAACTCGGCATGCGCCGCGCGCGTGTGCTTTCCCGCTACGGGCTGCATGTCGCGGCCGACCGCTGGGAGGAGTCCTTCGGCGCGAAGACCCCGATGGCTCAGGCGGCTCCCTCCTCCTGCATGTCCTGCGGCTTCCTGGTCCCGCTGGGCGGGTCCCTGCGGCAGGCGTTCGGTGTCTGCGCGAACGAGTTCGGGCCCGCGGACGGGCGGGTCGTCTCGCTGTCGTACGGGTGCGGTGGGCACTCGGAGGCGGCGGTGATGCCGAAGCCGCCGACGCCTTCGCAGCCGGTGATCGACGAGTTCCATGTGGATCCGATGCCGTTGCGGCCGGATGCGGACTCGGGGTCTGTGACGGTGGGAGCGGGTTCCGTGTCGGAGGACTTGGGGCACTCGTAGGGCTGCGGCCTGGTTGCAGAGTGCGGGTGGGTGGTGCCTGGGGCAGGGGCTGGTTCGCCCGAACCGGTACCGTCACCCCTGCCCGACCCCCAGTGCCCCCGCCGGAAAGAGTTGACCCACCGTGACCGACCCCTTCGGCAGCGCACGGCTTCGACGCGGCGTGCTCGACGCGTGGGCCGCCTCGCCCGCACGGTTTCGTGAGGACGCCAACGCCGAGGAGGACCTCGCCCTCGGCGGCTACCGCGACCGTCTCGTCGTCGAATTGGCGCAGAACGCCGCCGACGCCGCCGCACGCAGGCACGAGCAGGGCCGTCTGCGCCTCACGCTCAAGGACGGCGTGCTCGCCGCCGCCAACACCGGCGCCACCCTCGACGCGGCCGGCGTCGAGTCGCTGAGCACGCTGCGCGCGAGCGCCAAGCGCGAGGACGTCCAGGGCGCTGTGGGCCGCTTCGGTGTCGGCTTCGCCGCCGTACTCGCCGTATCCGACGAACCCGCCGTCATCGGACGGATGGGCGGTGTGCGCTGGTCGCTCGCCGAGGCGCGCACCCTCGCCGAGGCGACCGCGGCCGGGCACCCCGGGCTTGCGGACGAGTTGCGCCGCCGCGAGGGCCATGTCCCGCTGCTCCGGCTCCCGTTCCCCGCCGAGGGCACCGCCCCCGAGCCGTACGACACCGTCGTGGTGCTGCCGCTGCGTGACGCCGCCGCGACCGCGCTCGCCGAGCAGCTGCTCGCCGCCGTGGACGCCTCCCTGCTGCTGACGCTGCCCGGCCTGGCCGAAGTCGTGGTCGAGACGGACGCGGGCGTACGGACGATCAGCCGGCACACCGAGGACGACGGACTCGTCCGGATCGAGGACAGCCGCGACGGCGTCACCCGCTGGCGGATCGTGGCCCACGACGGCCGTACCGACGCCGACTTGCTCAAGGACCGGCCCGTCGAGGAGCGGCTGCGCCCGCACTGGTCGGTGACCTGGGCCGTTCCCGTGGACGCCGAGGACGCTCCCGAGCGCCCGCGCACCGCCCCCGTCGTGCACGCGCCGACCCCGAGCGACGAGCCGCTCGGCGTACCGGCCCTGCTCATCGCATCCTTCCCGCTGGACGCGACCCGCCGTCATGTCGCGCCCGGACCGCTCACCGACTTCCTCGTGGGCCGCGCGGCCGCCGCGTACGCCGAACTCCTCGCCGCATGGCGCCCGGTGTCCACGGGTCTGATCGACCTCGTGCCGGGACCGCTCGGCAAGGGCGAGCTGGACGGCGCCCTGCGGGCGGCCGTCCTGGAGCTGCTGCCGCGCACCGCCTTCCTTCCGCCCGCACTCACAGCGGCGGACGAGGACGACGAACTCCCCGTCGCTCTGCGCCCGTTCGAGGCCGAGGTGGTCGAGGGGGCGGGCGCCGAGACCGTACGCGTGCTTGCCGAGGTGCTGCCGACGCTGCTGCCCGCGGGCCTTGAGCGCCGCACCGAGCTGCGCACCCTGGGCGTGGCCCGGCTGCCGCTGCAGGACGCCATCGACCGGCTCGCGGGTCTGGAGCGCGAGGCGGGCTGGTGGTGGCGCCTCTACGAGTCGCTCGCCGGTGTGGACCCCGACCGTCTGACCGGACTTCCGGTGCCGCTGGCCGACGGACGTACGACCATCGGGCCCCGCCAGGTCCTCCTGCCGACCGCCGAAACCCCTTCCGACGCGGCCCAGTTGGCCCGCCTCGGCCTCAAGGTCACCCACCCGGACGCCGCCCACGCGCTCCTGGAGAAGCTCGGCGCGCTCCCCGCGACGCCGCGTGCGGTCCTGCGGACGCCCCAGGTCAGGGCCGCGGTCGCCGCGTCCCTCGACGGCGGACTCGGTGACGTATGGGACGAGGACGCCCTGGGTGCCGAAGAGCTGGCGGACGTCGTGCTCGGACTCGCCCGCGACGCCGCGCTCGCGCCGGGCGACGAGCCCTGGCTCGGCGCCCTGGCGCTGCCCGACGACGAGGGCGAACTGGCCCCCGCCGGTGAACTCGTCCTGCCCGGCAGCCCGTTCGCCTCCGTGATCCGCCCCGACGAGCTGGGCGAGGTCGACGCCGAGCTCGCCGAACGCTGGGGCGAGCAGCCGCTGGCCGCGGTCGGCGTGCTCGCGAACTTCGCCCTCGTACGGGCGACCGACGTGGTCCTCGACCCGGACGAACTCGAGCCGCGCGAGGGCGACTTCGCCGAGCCCGACGACGCGGGTCTGCTCGACGCCGTGGACGTGTGGTGCGAGGACCTCCTCGACACGCTCCCGGACACCCCGGTGCCGCCCGTCGCCACGGAGCTCGTCGCCGTACGCGACCTCGATCTCGTCGACGACGAGCGCTGGCCCCAGGCGCTCGCCCTGCTCGCCCAGCCGCCGCTGCGCGACGCCCTCACCCAGCGCGTACGCATCCTGCTGCCGGACGGGACGACGGAGACCGTCCGGCCTTACACGGCCTGGTGGCTGCGCGGTCATCCCGTGCTCGACGGCCGCCGTCCGGCTGGCCTGCTCGCGGCGGGCGGCGACCCGCTCCTGGCCGGTCTCTACGAGGAGGCGGACGCGAGCGGGTTCGAGGACGAACAGGTGCTGCGCGCCCTCGGCGTCCGCACGACCGTGGCCTCGCTCCTCGACGAGCCGGGCGGCGCGGCGGAGCTCCTGGACCGCCTCGCGGACCCGTCGCTGCCCGTCGATTCGGCTCAACTCCACGCCCTTTACGGGGCGCTGGCGGATCTGGACCCCGAGCAGGTCACGCTCCCGGACGAACTCCGTGCGGTCAGGGACGGCGAGGTCGTCGTGGTCGACGCGGCGGACGCGCTGGTGGCGGACGCCCCCGATCTGCTGCCTTTCGCGGAGGGCCGCCCGCTGCTGCCCGTCGCGCCCGCGCGGGCCGCGGAGCTCGCGGAGCTCTTCCAGGTACGCCGTCTGAGTTCGGCCGTCACCGGCACCGTCTCGGGCGAGGGGGCGACCCACGAGGTCCCGCCTTCCGTCCGCACGCTGCTCGGCCCGTCGACCCCCGCCTCGTACCGCGAATACGAGGAACTCCTGGTCGACGGCCTGGAGGTCGACTGGCATCGCGCCGCCGACGGCACGGTGCACGCGGCCACCCTCGAGGGAGTCGCGGCGGGTCTCGCCTGGGCCGCGGGGCAGTGGCCGCGCCGCTTCGAGGTGGCGGCGCTCCTTGAGGACCAGTCGCGGACGGAGGAGTTGGCTCGGGATCGGTGGTTCGACTAGTACAACCATTTGCGCCGGTCAGAGGTCTGGTCCTTCGAGTCAGCAGACTCATGGACCACACGGCCCCTGTTCCGCAACAGCGGGCCCACTCTGCCCATGGGGGGCATCACTTTGCGCATTCGAGCCACCGCGGCCGCCGTCACCGGCGCCCTGGCCCTCTCCGCTTTCCTCGTACCGGCGGCCGCTCAGGCGGATGACAGCCGGCAGAGCCGTCTCGACGCGGTGCGGAGCGCGCACGCCGCGTCCAGCAGCCTGCGGGCCGCCGCCGTCGAGCTGCCGCTCACCTTCTCCGCAGTGAAGGTCAACAGCGGCAAGCCGATCGTGGTCGGCACCACCAACAAGGTCACCGTCCCGGTCACCTACACGGTGAACCACGATGCGGCCGTCGACATCTTCGCCGACGACTTCGTCAATGAGGTCATGATCTACCGGGGTTCGTTCAGCGACCCGAGCAACGTCCTCTTCGGCGACACCTACCCGAACTGCACCGCGCAGTCCACGACCGTCGCCACCTGCAAGGGCCAGATCGACGTCTACCCGCAGGGCGAGCTGACCAACGTCGACGCCACGAGCTGGAAGGCCGTCGGTCTCGCGTACGACTTCAACGGTCAGGACCCCACGGACTTCGAGAACGTCGACTGGACCCAGGTCGACTTCAAGGAGCAGGACCTGGGCACCGCCACCAAGCTCCAGCGCAACTCCCGCCTCACGGTCAACGCCGGCCCCGAGCCGGTGGCCAAGGGCAAGAAGCTCACCGTCACCGGTGACCTGACCCGGGCCAACTGGGACACGGGCACGTACACGGGCTACACCAGCCAGCCCGTGAAGGTGCAGTTCCGCAAGAAGGGCACCTCCACCTACACGACGGTGAAGACGGCCTACTCGTCCAGCACGTCCCGCAAGATCAGCACCACGGTCACGGCGTCCACGGACGGCTACTGGCGCCTGAGCTTCGCCGGTACCTCGACCACGGACCCGTTCACGACCGCGGGTGACTACGTCGACGTGCGCTGACCCGCAAGGATCACGCACCACAGAGCCCGGTCCCTCCCGCTGAGGGACCGGGCTGCTCACATACAGACCGTGGGGGACTCCCGTATGCGCAAGACCACTCGTATCGCCGTCACCGGCGCCGCCGCCCTGGCTGCCGCGGCCTTCGGCGTCAGCGGTGCCGAGGCCGAGGACGGCGGCTCGGGGAACATCACCATCGACAAGGTGGTCGTCAACGGCGGCAAGCCCGTCGTGGTCGGCTCCACCAGCCCCGTGTCCTTCAAGGTCTCGGTGACCGTCTCGGACGACTCCGGGATCAACACGGTCTCCTACATCTCGCCCGAAGGGCCGGGCTCCAACTACGCGTCGGCCTGGTACGAGGACGGCGACATCACCTGCGTCACGGTCTCCGCCACCACCAAGACCTGCTCCGCCACGCTGAAGTTCGACCCGAAGGCCACGGTCGGCTTCGTGGACAACTCGGCCGCGGGCACCTGGAACGTGCGCACGCTCGCCTCGGCCAAGGACTACGACTACATCCACCGGGACGTCGCCGGCACGTTCAAGGTGCTGCGCAGCGCCCGTCTCACCGCCAACGCCTCCCCGGAGCCGGTGGCCAAGGGCAAGAAGATCACCGTCACCGGTGAGCTGACCCGGGCCAACTGGGAGACGAACACGTACGCGGGGTACACCAGCCAGCCCGTGCAGCTGCAGTTCCGCAAGAAGGGCAGCAGCACGTACACCACGGTGAAGACGGTCAAGTCCTCCGCCACGTCCCGCAAGCTGAGCACCACCGTCACCGCTTCCACGGACGGCTACTGGCGCTGGAGCTTCGCGGGTACGTCGACCACCGCGCCGGTCAAGAGCGCCGGTGACTACCTCGACGTGCGCTGACCCGGCCAGGACCATCTGACCGCGTAGAGCACAAGAGCCCGGCCCCCACACCGTCTCGGTGTGGGGGCCGGGCTCTTTCTCGTGCGTGCGGACTACGCCGGGAACTTCTTGTCCACCCAGCGGAACGCGAACTCGATCCCCGCCGCGGCCACCGCCGCGATGGCCACCGCGGCCCACGGCATCGTCGTGCCCGCGAGCTTGAGCTGGAAGAAGTCCTGGAGCCAGGGGACGACCATGACCAGCATGAAGCCGAAGCCCATCGTGCCGATCAGGAGCAGGCGCCACCAGGTGTAGGGGCGGGCGATGATCGCCAGGACCCACATCGCGACCAGGAACAGGCAGAGCGTCGCGGCGCTGGTCTCCGCCTCGCGGGCGCCCGCGCCCGAGTAGTGGTGGCGGGCCAGGATGTACGTGACGAACGTGGCCGTGCCCGCGATCACGCCGCCCGGGATCGCGTACCGCATGACGCGTTTCACGAAGTGCGGCTTGGCGCGCTCCTTGTTGGGCGCGAGCGCGAGGAAGAAGGCCGGGACACCGATCGTCAGCGTGGACAGCAGCGTCAGGTGGCGCGGCAGGAAGAGGTATTCGACCTGGGTGCAGACCACGAGAAGCGCGATCAGGACCGAGTAGACGGTCTTCACGAGGAAGAGCGTCGCGACGCGGGTGATGTTGCCGATGACGCGGCGGCCCTCGGCGACCACCGAGGGCAGCGTCGCGAAGCTGTTGTTGAGGAGCACGATCTGGGCGACCGCGCGGGTGGCCTCGGAGCCCGAACCCATCGAGACGCCGATGTCCGCGTCCTTGAGCGCGAGGACGTCGTTGACGCCGTCGCCGGTCATCGCGACCGTGTGCCCGTTGGACTGCAGCGCACCGACCATGTCCCGCTTCTGCTGCGGGGTGACCCGGCCGAACACCGCGTTCTCGTCGAGCACCTTGGCCATCTCGGCCTGGTCCTGCGGCAGCGTACGGGCGTCGACGGTGTTCTCGGCGCCGGGCAGCGAGAGCTTGCCGGCCACCGCGCCGACGGAGACCGCGTTGTCACCGGAGATCACCTTCGCGGCGACGTCCTGCTCCTCGAAGTAGCGCAGGGTGTCGGCGGCGTCGGGACGCAGCCGCTGCTCCAGGACGACGAGCGCGGTCGCCTTGGCGCCCTCGGCGACCGACGGGTCGTCGAGTTCGCCGGCCTCGCTGCGGGCGAGCAGGAGCACGCGCAGGCCCTGCTGGTTGAGCTGGTCGATCTCGCCGAGCGCCGGGTCGTCGGCGGGCAGCAGGACGTCGGGTGCGCCGAGCAGCCACGTCGAGTTCTCGCCATCGCCCTCGCTGAAGCTCGCGCCGCTGTACTTGCGGGCCGAGGAGAAGGGCAGCGACTCGGTGCAGCGCCAGTCCTCGCTGTCCGGGTAGGCGTCGATGATGGCCTTGAGGGAGGCGTTCGGGCGCGGGTCGGATTCGCCGAGTGCGCCGAGAACCTTGCGTACGTACGTCTCGTCCGCGCCGTTCAGCGTGCGCAGCTCCGTGACGTCCATGCCGCCCTCGGTCAGCGTGCCGGTCTTGTCCAGACAGACCGTGTCCACGCGGGCGAGGCCCTCGATGGCGGGCAGCTCCTGCACCAGGCACTGCTTGCGGCCGAGGCGGATGACGCCGATGGCGAAGGCCACCGAGGTCAGCAGGACCAGGCCCTCCGGGATCATCGGGACGATGCCGCCCACCGTGTACGCGATGGACTGCTTCAAGTCGTCGTCCTTGACGACCAGTTGCGAGATCACCAGACCGATCGAGGTCGGGATCATCAGCCACGTCACGTACTTGAGGATCGTGGAGATGCCGGAGCGCAGCTCGGAGTGGACGAGCGTGAAGCGGCTGGCCTCCTCGGCGAGCTGGGCCGCGTACGCCTCGCGTCCGACCTTCGTCGCGGTGTGCGCACCGCCGCCCGCGACCACGAACGACCCCGACATCACCTGGTCGCCGGGCTTCTTCAGGACCGGGTCGGCCTCGCCGGTGAGCAGCGACTCGTCGATCTCCAGACCGTCGGCCTCGACCACCTCGCCGTCGACCACGATCTTGTCGCCGGGCCCGATCTCGATCAGATCGCCGAGCACGATCTCGGAGGTGGAGACCTCGGCGGCGACCCCGTCACGCCGTACGGTCGGCTTGGCCTCGCCGATGACGGCCAGGCTGTCCAGGGTTTTCTTGGCGCGCCACTCCTGGATGATGCCGATGCCCGTGTTCGCGATGATCACGAAGCCGAAGAGGCTGTCCTGGATCGGCGCGACGAACAGCATGATGAACCAGAGCACGCCGATGATCGCGTTGAAGCGCGTGAAGACGTTGGAGCGGACGATGTCCGCCATCGAGCGGCTGCTGCGCACCGGCACGTCGTTGATCTCGCCGCGCGCGACCCGTTCGGCGACCTCGGCGGTGCTCAGACCGCGGGCCCTGCCCTCGGATTCGGGAGGCGGGACCGGGTGCACCGGGTCCAGTTCGGCCCCGGCGTCGATGGTCGGTGGCCGGCCTCCAGGCTCGGGTCCGTCCGTGTCTAGCTGTGCCCGCTGCGTCATGAGTCAGACGGTACGGGGCGCAGGTGCCTCTTTCGCGTCGAGGGCACGGGAATCAGGGCTGCGGGCCCGGAAGATCAGACCTGAGTACTACGCGGTGGGCCCTCGGCCGAGGTCTGGTCGTCCGCGGTGGCCTGTGCGGCCTGTTCCGCGGCATGCCGCTTGAGCGCGGCGTCGCGCCCCCGCACGTACCAGATACCGATGAGCCCGAGCCCGGCACCGGCCAGGCACGTCCACACCCACCAGGTCAGATCGCGGTCGTCGAACCAGCCGTAGAAGGGGACCTGCACGAGGAAGAGGACGAACCACAGGATCGTGCCGCCGGTGATGGTGGCGACGATCGGACCCTCAAGGGGCTCCGGCGCCTCGTGCTTCGCTTCCCACTTCGCCATGAGGCCAGCTTAAGCGCTCGATCTTCCGGCCTTCGCGCCCGCCCCACACCTGCGGTTACGCGCGTAGATGGCTTTTTACGGCCTGTTTATTCATACTGAAACAGCTCTAGTATGGCCGGTTTCTTTCGTTCGATTACACAAATTGACCGGCGAGCGACACCGCAGGCCCCTCCCGTAGCCCCCTCCTCGTCGAAGGTCACGCATGTCCTCCTCGGCCCCCGCACCGGTCGACACTCCGCAGCCCCCGCAGTCCCCGAACAGCGGACTCGACCGTTTCTTCAAGATCTCCGAGCGTGGCTCGAGCATCGCCCGCGAGGTCCGCGGCGGCTTCGCGACCTTCTTCGCGATGGCGTACATCATCGTGCTGAACCCGATCATTCTCGGCAGCGCGAAGGACATGTACGGCAACCAGCTGGACAACGCCCAGCTGGTCACCGCGACCGCGCTCACCGCCGCGTTCACCACGCTGCTCATGGGCGTCATCGGCAACGTCCCGATCGCGCTCGCCGCCGGCCTCGGTGTGAACACCGTCGTCGCGCTGCAGCTCGCGCCCCGGATGAGCTGGCCCGACGCCATGGGCATGGTCGTGCTGGCCGGTTTCATCGTGATGCTGCTCGTCGCGACCGGGCTTCGGGAACGCGTGATGAACGCGGTGCCGCTGGGGCTCCGCAAGGGCATCGCGATCGGTATCGGCCTGTTCATCATGCTGATCGGCCTGGTCGACGCCGGCTTCGTCTCCCGTATCCCGGACGCCGCCCACACCACGGTCCCGCTGCAGCTCGGCGCCGACGGCCACCTCAACGGCTGGCCCGTCCTGGTCTTCGTGCTCGGCGTGCTGCTCACGCTGTCCCTGATCGTGCGCAAGGTGCCCGGCGCGATCCTGATCTCGATCGTCGTGATGACGGTCGTCGCGATGGTCATCAACGCGATCGCCGACATCCCGAGCTGGGGTCTCACCACGCCCGAGTGGCCCGGAAACCCGGTCTCGTCCCCCGACTTCGGGCTGATCGGTCAGGTCAGCCTGTTCGGCGGCTTCTCCAAGGTCGGCATCCTCACCGGTGTCCTCTTCGTCTTCACCGTGCTGCTCTCGTGCTTCTTCGACGCGATGGGCACGATCATGGGCGTGGCCGACGAGGCCGAGCTGGTGGACGCCGAGGGCCAGATGCCCGGCATCAACAGGGTGCTGCTCGTCGACGGTCTCGCCGTCGCCGCGGGCGGCGCCAGCTCCTCCTCCGCCACCACCTGTTTCGTGGAGTCCACGGCGGGTGTCGGCGAAGGTGCGCGTACGGGTCTGGCGAACATCGTCACCGGCGGTCTGTTCACGGCCTCGCTGTTCCTGACGCCGCTGGCCCTGATGGTTCCCTCGCAGGCCGCGACGCCCGCCCTGCTCGCCGTGGGCTTCCTGATCCTGTCCGGCTCGATCACCGCGATCGACTGGAAGGACTACACGATCGCCATCCCGGCGTTCCTGACCATGCTGATGATGCCGTTCACCTACTCGATCACGAACGGCATCGGCATCGGCTTCATCACCTTCACCGTGCTCCGCCTGGCCGCGGGTCGCGGCCGCGAGGTGCCGGCCGCGATGTACGTGGTGTCGGGCGTGTTCCTCTTCTACTACCTGATGCCGGCGCTCGGACTTACCTGAGAAGGCGCGCCCGCGGCGTGACGGCCGGGCGCGGCATGACGGCCAGGGCTCCTGGAAGGGAGCCCTGGCCCTGCCGTTTCCGGCTGCCCGTAGGTCTCCTCGTACGTCCCTGATTCCCCGTCCCCGTAGAACCGCTGTGTCTCCTCGACGGCCGCCTTGAAGCGTTCGTCGAAGTCGTTCCGCACAAGCGCGCGGATCACATAGTCCTGGACGTTCATTCCCCTTATGCCGGCATGGTGGCGGAGTCGGTCGAGCAGCTCTCCGTCTATGCGCAGGCTGAGCACGCTGGTCCCCATGCGCTCCAGCGTCCATGGGAGGCCTCCGGTTCCGGGTCACTTTCCGCGACCGACTCACCCATATGGGTGATCTTCCCTTATGGGGGGCTTAGGAATCTTGGGGGAGTCTTGGGGTGCGTGGGACCCCAAGCGGTTTCCTTAGCCAGAGTAATGAGTTACTCTAACTTTTATGCCTGACCTTTCCCATGGCGACGACGCAGCCGCCGTGAACTCTCTGCGCTCCGCCGTGATGCGGCTGGGGCGCCGGCTCAAGCACCAGCGTGTGGACGAGTCGCTCAGCCCGACCGAGATGTCGGTGCTCGGCACCCTCGCCCGCTGCGGCTCGGCGACCCCTGGCGAGCTTGCCCGCAAGGAGCATGTCCAGCCGCCGTCGATGACCCGCATCGTGGCGCTGCTCGAGGCCAAGGGACTGGTCAAGCTGGAGCCGCACCCCGAGGACCGCCGGCAGAAGGTGGTCAGCCAGACCGAGCAGGCCGAGGCCATGCTCGAACAGAGCCGCCGCAAGCGGAACGCCTGGCTGGCCTCGCTCGCCGACGAGCTCGACGAGGACGAGTGGGCGAAGCTGCGCGCGGCCGCCCCCGTACTGGAGAAGCTCGCGCATCTGTAGACCCGCGCCGCAGCACCTGTCACCGACCGCCGAGGAGGCGAGCCCTTTTGAGTACGGGATCCGGAGCAGACTCCGCCCCCGGACCGACCACCCACGACTCCACCGCACAGCCCCCCAGGCCTTCGACCTTCTCGTCCCTGAAGATCCGTAACTACCGGCTCTTCTTCACCGGACAGGTCGTCTCGAACACCGGCACCTGGATGCAGCGCATCGCCCAGGACTGGCTGGTGCTCAGCCTCACCGGATCCGCCATGGCCGTCGGTATCACCACGGCCCTGCAGTTCCTGCCCATGCTGCTCTTCGGCCTGTACGGCGGGGTCCTCGTGGACCGGCTGCCGAAGCGGCAGCTGCTCTTCTTCACGCAGTCCGCGATGGGCCTCACCGGCCTCGCCCTCGCGACGCTGACCCTCACCGGGCACGTCCAGGTGTGGCACGTCTATCTGACGGCCTTCCTGATGGGTCTTGTCACGGTCGTCGACAACCCCGCGCGGCAGACCTTCGTCTCCGAGATGGTCGGCAAGGACCAGCTCGCGAACGCGGTGAGCCTCAACTCCGCCAACTTCCAGTCCGCGCGCCTGATCGGCCCTGCCGTGGCCGGTGTCGCGATCGCGGCCGTCGGCAGCGGCTACGCCTTCCTCTTCAACGGCCTGTCCTTCATCGCGCCGCTCGCCTCGCTCGCGCTGATGCGTACGGCCGAACTGCACAAGGTCGAGATCGCGCCGCGCGCCAAGGGTCAGCTCAAGGAGGGCCTGCGGTACGTCGCCGGGCGGCCCGAGCTGATCTGGCCGATCGTGCTCGTCGGGTTCATCGGCACGTTCGGATTCAACTTCCCGATCTGGCTCTCGGCCTTCGCGGACGAGGTCTTCCACGCCGGGGCCGGCACGTACGGCCTGCTCAATTCACTGATCGCGGCGGGTTCGCTGGCGGGTGCGCTGCTCGCGGCCCGTCGGGGGACCGCTCGGCTGCGGATCCTCGTCGCGGCCGCGATGGCCTTCGGGCTGCTTGAGGTCGTCGCCTCCGTGGCGCCCTCGTTCTGGGCCTTCGCCCTGCTGCTCGTGCCACTGGGCATGGCCGGTCTGACGGTGAACGTCACCGCCAACTCGTCCGTGCAGATGGCCACGGACCCGCTGATGCGGGGGCGGGTCATGGCGCTGTTCATGATGGTCTTCACCGGGGGTACGCCGGTGGGAGCGCCGTTGGTCGGCTGGGTCACGGACACGTACGGCGTACGGGTCGGTATGGCCACGGGCGGTCTTGTCGCGCTTCTTGCGGCCACGGGTGTCGGGCTGATGCTGGCCCGGGTCGGTGATCTGAGGCTGCGGCTCGGCTGGCATCGCGGTCACCCGCATGTGCGGTTCGTTCCGCGGGAACAGATGGCTACGGCTGCATAGCGTTCTACGGGTGGGTGGGAATGGGAGGGCCTGTATGGCAAGACTGTTCGTGGCGGTGTTGCCGCCCGCTGCGGCGATCGAGGAACTCGCCGAGGTGACCCGTGAGTTGAAAGCCCTCCCCGGCGCCGACAAGCTGCGCTGGACCGAACCCGCCGGCTGGCACTTCACGCTCGCCTTCCTCGACGAGGTGCCGGATGCCGTCAGGCCCGGGCTCGAGGAGCGGCTGAGGCGGGCCGCCCACCGCACCCGGCCCTTCGAGCTTCAGCTCTATCGCAGTGGGCGGTTCGGGCAGCGGGCGCTGTGGGCCGGGGCGCAGGGGGAGATCGCGACGCTGCGCAGGCTGGCCGAGCGGGCGTATGCGGCCGGGAGCAAGGCGGGGCTCGCGATGGAGGACACCCACCGCTTCGTGCCCCACCTCACCCTCGCCCGCAGTGCCGGCGGGCACCGGCAGACGCATCCGCCCGAGGTGGATCTGCTGCCGTACGCCGCCGAGCTCGACGCCTTCGCCGGTACGGCGTGGACCGTCGGCCGGCTCAGCCTGGTCCGCAGCAATCTTCCCGTGAGCGGGGTGCCGGGCGAAAAGCCCCGCTATGAGGAGGTCGCCCGCTGGCCACTCGAAGGCAGCGGTTAACCTCGAAGCGTGGACCCCAAGACCAGAAACCGGATCATGGCCGGTGTGCTCGTACTGATGTTCGCCGTGATCGCCGTGGCGGCGGCGGTCGGCGGCTGATCGCCGATGTCGGCGGGGACCCTCCATGCGAGGGTCCCCGCCGATGCCGTCTGCCGAACTACCAGGCAAACGCCTCCGGCGAAGGACCCGGGCCCGGGAAGATCGCGTCCAGTTCGGTGAGGAGTTCGGCCGACAGGTCGAGGTCCAGGGCCCGAAGCGCCGAATCCAGCTGGTCCGCCGTGCGCGGGCCGACGATCGGGCCCGTCACGCCCGGCCGCGTGAGCAGCCACGCGAGGGCCACCTCGCCCGGTGCCAGGCCGTGCTTGTCCAGGAGGTCCTCGTACGACTGGATCTGCGCGCGGATCGTGGAGTCGGCCAGCGCCTCCGCCGAGCGGCCCGAAGCGCGGCGGCCGGCGGTCGCCTCCTTCTTGAGTACGCCGCCGAGCAGGCCGCCGTGCAGCGGGGACCAGGGGATCACCCCGAGGCCGTAGGCCTCGGCCGCCGGGATGACCTCCATCTCCGCGCGCCGCTCGGCCAGGTTGTACAGGCACTGCTCGCTGACCAGGCCCACCATGCCGCGCCGGGCTGCCGCCTCGTTGGCCTGGGCGATCTTCCAGCCGGGGAAGTTCGAGGACCCGGCGTAGAGGATCTTGCCCTGCTGGATGAGGACCTCGATCGCCTGCCAGATCTCGTCGACGGGCGTCGAGCGGTCGACGTGGTGGAACTGGTAGATGTCGATGTAGTCCGTCTGCAGGCGCTTGAGCGAAGCGTCCACCGCGCGGCGGATGTTGACCGCCGAGAGCTTGTGGTGGTTGGGCCAGGTCTCGCTGTCGAGCGCCATGTTCCCGTAGACCTTCGTGGCCAGGACGGTCTTGTCGCGCCGCCCGCCGCCCTCGGCGAACCAGGTACCGATGATCTCTTCGGTACGGCCCTTGTTCTCGCCCCAGCCGTACACGTTGGCGGTGTCGAAGTAGTTGATCCCCGCGGCGAGCGCGGCATCCATGATCGCGTGGCTGTCGGATTCATCCGTCTGCGGACCGAAGTTCATGGTGCCGAGGACGAGGCGGCTGACTTCGAGTCCTGTGCGTCCGAGCTGCGTGTACTTCATGGGAAGCCAGCCAACGCCTTGGAGTTCACTCCAGGCAAGGGGGCCGTTCGCTGTGCGGGCGCACCGCGAACGGACCGTCCAGGGCCGCCCATTGGAGCAGCATGATCGTCTTGCCGTCGGCGATCCGGCCGTCGCGGATCATCGCGAGAGCGGTGGGGAAGGGGAGTTCGAGGACTTCGATGTCCTCGCCCTCTTCCTCGACCCCGCCACCGTCCGAGATCCGGTCGGCCGGGGTGTACGGCGCCGCGTAGAAGTGCAGGCGCTCGGTGACCGAGCCCGGGCTCATGTACGCGTCGAAGACCGGGGTGAGCGGGCCGAGTTCGACGCCCAGCTCCTCGGCGCTCTCGCGCCGGACCGCCGTCAGCGGATCGTCCGCGTCGAGCAGGCCCGCGGCTGCTTCGACGAGCATCCCGTCCGGGTGGTCGTTGACGTAGACCGGGTAGCGGAACTGCCGCGTGAGCAGGACGCAGCCGCGCTCGCTGTCGTACGGCAGGACGACCGCACCGTTGCCGCGGTCGTAGGTCTCGCGTGTCTGGCTCTCCCAACGGCCGTCGCGGCGGCGGTAGTCGAAGGTCGTACGGCGCAGGACGTGCCAGCCGCACGAAGTGAGCTCCACGTCCCGTACGACCACGTCCGGATTGCGGGACAGCTCACGCCCCGCCTGGTCGAGGCCTGTGCGGCCGCGGTGGTCGGGGGTTGCTGTGCCCGGCAGCAGCTTCTCGCTCATGGTGCGCTACCGTACACGTAGAAACGTGCAAGAACGTGAAGGAGTACGCGAATGTTGGCCGCTGAACGGCGTGATCATCTGCTCGGGCTGCTGGCGCGCGAGGGCAAGATCGTGGCCAAGGAGGTCGCCGCCGACCTGGGGCTCTCCGAGGACAGTGTCCGGCGTGACCTGCGCGATCTCGCGGCCGAAGGGCTGTGCCAGCGGGTGTACGGGGGTGCGCTGCCGGTGTCGCCGGCCGTGGTCGACTACACCGCCCGCAAGAACGTCGCCCCGGACGGCAAGCGCAAGGTCGCCGTCGCGGCCGCCGCTCTGGTCCCGAAGGGCGGCTCGGTGATCCTCGACGGCGGTACGACGGCGCTCGCCGTCGCGCAGGCGCTCCCGAAGGATCTGGACTGCACGGTGATCACGCACAGCCCGACCATCGTCGCGGCCCTGCTCGACCACCCGCGCGCGGAGCTCTTCCTGCTCGGCGGGCGGATCTTCAAGCACTCGGCCGTGGCGTGCGGGGCGGCCGCCGTGGAGGCCGCGCAGAACGTCTCCGCCGATCTCTGTCTGCTCGGCGTCACCGGCGTACACCCGGAAGCCGGGCTGACCACCGGGGACGCGGACGAGGCCGCGATGAAGCGGGCCCTTGCGGCGCGGGCCGCCGAGACGTACGTCCTCGCCTCCTCCGAGAAGCTGGGCACGGCCTCGCAGTTCCGGGTCCTGCCCTGGGCGAAGGTGAGCGGGGTGATCACCGATGCCGGGCCGGGGGACGCGATGGTCGGGGAGCTCGGCAAGCTGGGTGTGGAGGTCCTGGCGGCGGGCTGAAACGGGCTGGTCGGTGCGGGAGTTCGACGTGGGCGCTCAGTGCGGGAGTTCGACGCGGATGCCGAGGCCGCCCGCCGGATTCGCCTTCGCGTCCAGCGTTCCGTGGTGGGCCGTGGTGACCGCCCGGACGATCGCCAGGCCCAGACCGTGGCCCGTACGGTCGCCCGCGACACGGGACTTCGCGCGGTAGAACGGCTCGAAGAGGCGGGAGAGCTGGGCCTCGTCCACTTGTGGGCCCGTGTTGGCGACTTCGAGGACCACCGCCGCGTCCACGCGCCGCAGCCGGACGTCCACCGAGCCCTCGGGCCCGTTGTGGGTCAGCGCGTTGTCCAGGAGATTGCCGAGCAACTGCCGCAGCAGGACGGCGTTTCCGGCCGTCGTGCAGTTCGGCGCGATATCGGTTGAGATCTTGATGGCGTACGAGGAGGCCTCGGCCGTCCGTTCCGCCACCACTGTCCGTACCAGCGCCGAGAGATCCACCGGCTCCGGGTCGAAGGCCGCGTTCTCCGCGCTCGCCAGGTCGAGCAGGGCGTGCACGATGCGGATACCGCGCTCGTTGGTCTCGCGGAGCATCGGCAGGAGTTCGGCCAGCTCCTCGCGGGACGGTTCGTCGCCCGCGACCTGGAGGGCGGCGCGGGTGGTGGCCAGCGGGGTGAGGAGTTCGTGGGAGGCGTTGGCCGCGAAGCGCTGGTGGGAGGCGAAGGACGCTTCGAGGCGGTCGAGCATCTCGTCGAAGGTGTCGGAGAGGTCCTTCAGCTCGTCCTTGGGACCTGTCGCGTCGAGGCGGTCGCCGAGGTTGCCGTCCGCGGCCTTGCGGGCGGCCTCGTTGATGGTGTGCAGCGGGGCGAGCAGTCGCTTGGAGATGAACCAGCCGGCGCCCAGGCCCAGCGCGCCCACGATCAGGACGCCGCCGACGGAGACGGCGAGGACGGTGCTCCAGACGTCCTGCGCGGAGGAGATGTCCGCGTGCTCACCGCTGGCCGGAAGGCGCATGCCGGGGACCACGTCCGTGACATCCGACGGGTCGACGACCACGGTGTCCGAGAAGCCGTACGTCGGAAGGAAGCGCATCCCCACGTAGATGATCGCGACCATCAGCGCCGCGCAGACGGCGAGGGCGCTCGCGAAGCCGAGGAAGAGGCGGGCGTGGATGCTCAGGGAGCGCTTCATACGGACCCGGGTCCTGACTCCGGCACCGACTCCGGCCCTGACTTCGGCGCCGACTCCGCCCCCAGGTAGTAGCCCGCACTGATCGCCGTCTGCACCAGCTGCGGTTCGCCCAGCTTTTTCCTCAGGGTGTGGACGACGAGGCGTACGGCGTTGGTGAAGGGGTCGGTGTGTGCGTCCCACGCCTTGTCGAGCAGGTACTCCGCGCTGAGCACCCCTCCGTCCGCGCGCATGAGCAGTTCAAGGACGGAGAGCTCCTTCGGCGTCAGCTTCACCTCCGTACCCGCACGCGTCACCCGGCGGCGGTGGGTGTCGAACTCCACGTCCGCGAAGGCCAGGACGGGGGAGTGGGCCATGGGACTGCGGCGGTACAACGCCCGCAGCCGCGCGACGAGTTCGGGGAAGTCGAAGGGCTTGGCGAGATAGTCGTCCGCGCCGAGCCCGAGGCCCTCCACCTTGTCGCCGAGCCGGCCCGCGGCCGTCAGCATCAGGATGCGGCAGCCCAGGTCCATGTGCACGATCCGGCGGCAGACCTCGTCGCCGTGCACACCCGGCAGATCGCGGTCCAGGACCACCGCGTCGTAGTCGTAGACGCTCACCCGCTCCAGGGCGCTCGCCCCGTCGTGGACCACGTCGACGGCGATGGACTCGCGGCGCAGTCCGATTTCCAGGACGCGCGCCATGTACTGCTCGTCCTCCACCACAAGTACCCGCACGCGCTGCCTTTTCTGAGAATCCGCTGAAACTGTTCCGGGAATTTCCGGTACGTCCCACACGTACCGCATCCGTCTTATCAGACGCGGTATTTGAGTCGTGTATGAGAGGCGTGGGCGACGGTCCTGCGGACGAACACCGCTCAAAACCCGGCGTTCCTAACTTGGCCGTATGAATCTGTTCAAGCGAGCCTGGTGGCGGCTGTGGGGCCAGCTGGGCAAAACCGTGATGATGACGGGCCTCTTCTTCGTCATCTGCACCCTGGTCCTTTCCGGCTTTCTCATTCAGTCGGCCGCAGCACGCGCCGCGGAATCGGCGAAGAACAGCGTGGGCGCCGTTGCCACGATGCAGTTGGATCTGAACGCCCTGATCAATTCCGGGAAGATGCAGCAGGGTGGCGGGCCAGGGCAGCCGGGCATGATCGGCGCCGAGGGCGATCTGCACCGCTCCCTGGTGGACAAGATCTGCAAGTCGTCGGTGGTGGCCTCGTGCAACTACATGAAGGACGGTGTGGCCGCCCCGACCGACCAGGTGAAGCTGCACCAGCCGGTGCCGGCCCCGTCCGGCCAGGACAGCGGTGGTGTGGACTTCTTCAAGGCGGACGGCATCCGCGATCTGGAAGAGGTCGGGGACTTCCGCAACGGCGACTCGAAGATGATCGCAGGCTCGCCCATCAAGCCGGACAGCAAGAGCGACATGGTCGTCATCGAGGAGCGGGTGGCGAAGGACAACGGTCTGAAGGTCGGCGACAAGGTCAAGCTCAACGCCAATATCCAGAACCCGGACGGCCGCCTCAGCACCAAGGAGATGGACTTCGTCGTCGGCGGCATCTACCGCAGCAGCACGGCCGACACCGGTACGTACGTCCCGCCGATGATGGCGCCCTCGAACCAGATCTACGTCACCCCGGACGGGGCCACCCGCCTGGACGGCAAGGAGGTCGGCCAGGACGGCGGTGTGGTCAAGTCGGCCACCTTCACCCTGCGCGACCCCGGTGACCTGGGCCAGTTGAAGAAGGACGCCGAGGCGGCCGGTGCCGATCTGCGGATCTTCCCGCTGAGCGTCAACGACAAGCAGTTCAAGACCCTCGTCGGCCCGATCACCAAGACCGCGGACTTCGCCACCGTCACGGTCTGGCTGGTGGCGGTCGCGGGCACCGTGATCCTCGCGCTGATCATCGCCTCCTCGCTGCGCGAGCGGCGCAAGGAGCTCGGCATCCTGCTCTCGCTCGGCGAGAAGAAGCCCAAGCTGCTCGGCCAGCATCTGGTCGAGGTGGTCGCCTGCGCGGTCCTCGCCATCGGATTCGCCGCGGCCGGCAGCCAGTTCCTGTCCCAGGCCATCGGCGACCGGCTGCTCGCCGGCGAGGTCTCCTCGGCCAACGAGCAGGCAGCCAACGACGCCGGCAAGCCCGATCCCACGGATCCGACGGGCGGTGCGAACAGGAGCGACGAGCCGAAGGTCGAGCCCATCGACTCCATGGACATCAAGCTCGGCCCCTCCGACATCGCCAAGGTCGGCGCCACCGGTCTCGGTATCGCGGCGCTCGCCACCCTCGTCCCCGGTGCACGCGTGCTGCGCCTCAACCCGCGCGACATCCTCATGAAGGGCGACTGACGTGACCACTCCCGTCCCCACCACCCCAGGCCCGACCGCCTCCGGCCCGACCACCCCCGTTCTCGAACTCACCGGCCTCAGCCGCACGTTCCAGAGCGGCAACCGCAAGCGCACCGTGCTCAAGAGCGTCGACTACGCCTTCGAACCGGGCCGGATGTACGCGATCATCGGCCCCTCGGGCAGCGGCAAGACCACCCTGCTCTCGCTCGCCAGCGGACTCGACTCCCCGACCTCGGGCACCGTCCGCTTCCGGGGCGAGGACGTCGCCTCGATAGGGCTCGGCCGCTACCGCAACCGTCATGTGGCCACGGTGTTCCAGTCGCTGAACCTGCTCACGTACATGACGGCGGTGCAGAACATCACCTCCGCCATGGAGATCACCGGGGTACGCGGGCGCCGCCGTAAGGAGCGCGCCGTCGAACTCCTCGACCTGCTCGGCGTGGACCGCGCCGACCAGAACCGCCGCACCCTGCAGCTCTCCGGCGGTCAGCAGCAGCGCGTGGCCATCGCCCGCGCTCTCGCCTGCGAGGTGGACATCCTCTTCGCGGACGAGCCGACGGGCAGCCTCGACCACGAGACGGCCGCCGGGATCATCGCCGTGTTCCAGAAGCTGGCGCACGACGAGGGCAAGTGCGTGATCGTCGTGACCCACTCGCGCGAGGTGGCCCGCGCCAGCGACGAGGTGCTCGAGCTGAAGCGCGGCCGCCTCGTCGCTCAGTAGGTGTACGGCCCGCCCAGCTCCCACGCCTGGTCCATGGCGTCCGCGAAGGCCGCCGCCAGTTTGTGCTCGCCGCTCGCGTTCGGGTGCGTTCCGTCGTAGGTGTCGTGATGGATCTCGTACCCGGCCGGCGGCGAGGCGAGCAGCAGCGGGGAGCGGTCCGTGTCGAGGTCGGCGACGGCCTTCGCGAGGAGCTCGTTGAAACGGGCCACCTCGAGGGCGAAGTCCGGGTCGTCCTCGGCGCGGGTGTTGGGGATCACCGGCAGCAGTACGGCGGCGATGTTCGGGTTGGCGGCGCGGGCCTCGGCGATGAAGGTACGGGCGTTGGCGGCCGTCTTCTCGGCGTCGGTGTAGAAGCCGAGGTCGATCAGGCCGAGCGAGATCAGCAGCAGATCGGCGCGGGTGGACCGTACGGTCTCGCCGATCAGCGGTGCCATGTGCTGCCAGCCCTCGCCCCAGCCCGCCAGGTGCTGCTGCGGGAAGTCCGGGTCCGCGTACTCATGGGACACGGGTTCGCCGGCCGCCTTGTCGAACAGGGCGGTGCGCGGGCCGACGATCTGGAACGGGGCGCCGTATGCGGTGCGCAGGTGCTGCCACATCCGGTAGCGCCAGGTGTGCTCGCCGGCGCTGCCGATGGTCATCGAGTCGCCGACGAATAGGAGCCTGAGCATCCGCTCATCATCGCGGATCACGGGGCCCGTCGCGCTGTGAGGCTGCCCACCTCGGGGCGGCGCCGTGGACGTACGGTGGGGCCATGCGTCTGCTTCTCGGTGCGGCGGTCACGGCCGTCGCGTCCTTCTGCGTCCTCGGATCCGCCCCCGCGGCCTTCGCCGCGAACGACGGCTTCACGATCGAGGACCCCCGGATCACCGAGTCCAGCGGCCTCGTCGCCAGCAAGAAGCACCCGGGCGTCTACTGGACCCACAACGACAGCGACGACGGCTCGTATCTCTACGCCGTGGACAGCAGATCCGGGAAGACGCTGGCGCGCGTCACCATGCAGGGCGTCGGCCAGGCGCGGGACGTCGAGGGCATCTCGATCGGCCCCGACGGCGATCTCTACGTGGGCGACATCGGCGACAACCTCGGCGGCACCTGGGACCACGTGTGGATCTACCGGCTTCCCGAGCCGTCCGAGCTGCGGGATCAGACGGTCAAGGCCACGCAGTACGACGTCACGTACGCCGACGGCGCCCGCGACGCCGAGGCGATCATGGTGCATCCGAAGACCGGCCGCGTGTACATCGCCGACAAGAAGCGGGATGTGGGCGGGAGTCTGTACGAGGGGCCCGCCGAACTGAAGGCCGGGCGCAACAACGTCTTCAAGAAGATCGCCGACATCGATCTGTGGACCACGGACGGCGCCTTCTCGCCGAGCGGCGACAAGCTCGTGCTGCGCAGCTACTTCGGTGCGCAGGCCTACGACTGGAAGGACGGCCGGATCCAGGGCGACGGGGACAGCGTCCGGGTGCCCATCCAGCGTCAGGGCGAGTCGCTGGCGTACTCGCCGGACGGTACGACGCTGATGTACGGCAGTGAGGGCGTCGGCAGTGACGTCGAGCCCGTCGAGGCGCCGGATGCCCCCAAGTCCCCTGACGGCGGCGGTGGTTCGGGGTCGGGTGACCAGGCGGCGGACGACGACGGCGACGGCTCGGGCTCCGGGTTCAAGAACGGGGCCATCGCGCTCGCCGCCGCCGTACTGGCTCTGCTGGGTCTGAAGGGTCTGCTGAAGAAGAAGCCTCAGTGACCGGACGCCTTTCGGGCGGATCCGGTCACTCGCCGAGCAGCCGCACTTCGTAGTGCAGCGTCTTGTACTTGCGCACCTTGTGGAACGCGGGCACGAACATCCCCTGCAGCAGCCGGTGTTTGCGCTTGAGGAGCGTGGCCGCGCGCTGCGCCTCCTCGCTGCCGAGGTCTAGCAGCCGTACCCGCGCCTTGAACGGCGGTCCGGTGGGGACCCCGCGCGCGGTCGACGGGGAGATCTCCACCTCGGGGTTGTTCCGCATCCGCTTGGCCTTCCAGGCGGCGTCGTACGTACGGATGTAGGCGTGGTCGCCGTCCACGGCGATGTTGACCGGCGTGCCGACCGCGGTGCCGTCGCGCTTGTACGTGGTGAGCAGGATGTTGCGCTGCTTCACGAACGGGGCGAGTCCGGGGCTCGGGGTGCCTTCGCCGGGCGTTCCGGCGGGCTCACTGGATGAAGTCATGCCTTCCATGCATGCACTGAACGGGCGTTCTGTCACCCGTCGTTGGCGGACTTTCCGGCCTTGTCGGACGAACCCCGTTCCTCGACGAGGTGCGCGAAGCCGTCGATCAGCCGCTGGAGGCCGAACTCGAAGTGGTCGAACTCGTAGCTGAAGGTGTCCTCGGACAGCGAGGCCATCTGCGGGAACTCGCCGCTGAGCATGGCCCGTTCGAGGAAGGGCTGCTGGGCGCCCCAGAACTGCTCGTCGCTCAGGCCGGTCTCCTTGACCGCCTCGACGGTGTCGGCCTCGGTCCGTGCGTGGCCGTTCACCCAGTTCGTCACGGCGATGATCACCGAGAGCAGCTCGGGGTCGGTCAGGCCCATCGTGCGCAGCGGGGTGATCACGACCTCCATGCTGCGGATCGCGCTCGGGCCGAGCACGGTGCGGGCCTGGTTGACCTTGAGCAGCCAGGGGTGGCTGCGGAACAGGGCGAGCTGGCCGCGCGCCATGCCCTCGACGCACGCGCGCCAGGTCCCGGGGATGTCCGTGCCCTCGGGGACCGCCTCGCCCTGCACCCGGTCCAGCATCAGATCGAGCAGCTCGGCCTTGCCCGGCACGTACCGGTAGAGCGACATCGTGCCGGTGCCGAGCTCGGTGGAGAGCCGGCGCATCGAGACGGCGTCGAGGCCTTCCGCGTCGGCGAGCTCGACGGCCCTCGACACGATCCGTTCCAGGGTGAGGGCCGGCTTGGGGCCCCGGCTGGGGCGGGGGCCGGTGCCCCACAGAAGTTCCAGGCTGCGCCCGATGTCGCCGCTGCCGCTGGTTTCCGTGCCCTTCGCGCTGCTCATAGGGGCCAGCCTAGTCGCCCGCAGGGAAACTGGGTACGGTGTACTCGTTATCGGGTACGGTGTACTCAGTTAGCTGGCGGGAGATCGGGAGGATCTGGTGGACACCCATGCCGTGCGGGCCGAGGGCCTGCAGAAGAGGTACGGCGAGAAGTGCGCCCTGGACGGGTTCGACCTGACCGTCCACCGCGGCACCGTGCACGGACTGCTCGGTCCCAACGGTGCGGGCAAGACGACGGCGGTGCGCGCCCTGGCCACCCTGCTGAAGTTCGACGGCGGGCAGGCCCTGGTCGCAGGGGTGGACGTGGCGAAGGACCCCCGTGCCGTACGCCGCCGTATCGGGCTCGCGGGCCAGTACGCGGCCGTGGACGAGTCGCTCAGCGGGCGGCAGAACCTGGAGATGTTCGGCCGGCTCTTCCACCTCGGCGGCCGCCGGGCGAAGCTGCGCGCGGCCGAACTCCTGGAGCGGTTCGACCTGGTGGAGGCCGCGGGCAAGAACGCCGGCGACTACAGCGGAGGCATGCGCCGCCGTCTCGACCTCGCCGCCTCCATGATCCTCGCCCCCGAGGTGCTCTTCCTCGACGAGCCGACCACGGGCCTCGACCCGCGCGGCCGGGGCGAGGTCTGGCAGAGCGTACGGGCGTTGGTGGCGGGCGGCACCACGGTCCTGCTCACCACGCAGTACCTGGAGGAGGCCGACAAACTGGCCTCCCGGATCACGGTCATCGACCAGGGCAGGGCCATCGCCGACGACACCCCCGACGGTCTGAAGGACCGCGTCGGCGGCGACCGTATCGAGGTGATCGCCGCCGAACCGGCCGACCTCCCCCGTATCGCCGAAGTGGTCGCCCGCGTCAGCCGCGGCGAACCCGCCACCGACCCGACCGCGCGCAGCGTGCACGCGCCCGTACGGGACCGGGTGCCGGCGCTCACCGAAGTGGCCCGCACGCTGCAGGACGAGGGGGTTTCGGTGGAGGACATCGGACTGCGCAGGCCGAGCCTCGACGACGTGTTCCTGCGCCTGACCGGGCACCGCACGGATGCCGCCGGGACGGCAGCACAGAAGGAGACGGTGGCGGCATGAGTGTCGATCTGAAAGCCGCGGGCGTCGATCCGAGGGCCGCGGGCGTCGATCTGAGCGTGGAGAGCGCTGACCGGCGGCGCCTGTACTGGGCGCTCGCCGACTCCTGGAACGTGGTGCGCCGCACCCTCACCCACTACCAGCGCCAACCCGTCCTGATCGTCTGGCAGTTGGGCTTCCCGATCGTCTCGGTGCTGCTCTACGCCTATGTGTTCGGCGGCGCGATGGAGGTGCCCGGCAGCGAGGACGGGGCCACCTACCGGGACTTCCTGATGCCCGGCATGTTCGTGATGACGATGGCCTTCGGCCTGATGAACACCGCCACCAGCGTGGTGCACGACGCCACCAAGGGCGTCATCGACCGCTTCCGCTCCATGCCGATGGCCCCGTCCGCGGTGGTCGCCGGGCGTGCGGTCACCGATCTCCTCGTGGCCTGCGCCGAGTTGGTGATCCTCGCGCTCACCGCGCTCGCGATGGGTTGGCGCCCGGACGGCGAGCCGCTCGCGATGGCCGGCGCCTTCGGCCTGATCCTGCTGCTGCGCTTCTGCCTGATCTGGGCGGGCGTGTGGCTCGGCCTCCTGGTGCCGAGCCCGGAGGCGGCCGGCGGGCTCTACGCCCTCGTCTTCCCGTTCACCATGATCTCCAGCATCTTCGTGGCCACCTCGTCGATGCCGGGCTGGCTGGGCACGCTCGCCGCCTGGAACCCGATCTCCTCGACGGGCGCCGCGGCCCGCGAACTGTTCGGCTATCCCGTTGCCGGGGACGGCAGTTGGATCCAGGACCACGCCGTTGTGATGGCGGTCGTCTGGCCGCTGGTGCTCACCGCGGTGTTCCTGCCCCTCGCGGTCCGCCGCTTCCAGGGTCTGAGCCGCTGAGGGCTTCCTCACGGGTACGCGGATGGGGCGCTCTTCTCTTGAAGAGCGCCCCAATCCTGTCCGCATCCGAACTGCGTTCGGATCTCCTCAAGCGCCGGAGGGGCTGATATCGCCCGTCAGATGCGCGAAGACCACGACGTTCGAGTCCCAGTGGCGGTCCTTGGTGAGGTCGCCGCCGCAGGTGATCAGGCGGAGCTCCGCCTTGTCCGTCTTCCCGTAGACCTTGTCGGTCGGGAAGTCGGCCTTCTTGTACGTGGAGACCGAGTCGACCTTGAAGACGGCGGTCGTGCCGTCCTCGCGGCGGATGTCTATCTCCTGGTCCTTCTTCAGCTGCTTGAGGTTGTAGAAGACGGCCTTCTCGACCTGCGGGGTGTCCATGTGGCCGGCGATGGCCGCCGCGCCCTTCTCACCCGGGGTCGGACCGTCCTTGTACCAGCTGGCCTCCATCGGCTTGTCGAACGGCGGCGTCTGCATGGCGCCGCTGCTGTCCAGACCGACGGTGTCGAGGTTCGCGTCCACCTTGATCGAGGGGATCGAGATGTGGTCGGGAACCGAGGCCTTCAGCACGGACACGGGGGTCACGTGCGCGGCGTTGTCCGTGGACTTCGCTGAGTCGCCGGACCCCGCGGAACACCCCGCGGTGACGGCGACGGCCAGGGCCGCCGTCACCGCGAGCGCGACCGCCGACGTGCGGCGGGTGCGGATCTCAGCCATTGCGGACATCGACCCAGGCCGGGGCCATACCGGTGTTCACGGAGCCGTGCGGGGTCTTGTGGTCCGAGGGCTTGACCGGCTTGACGGCGCCGTTCTTGGTGACGGTGAAGCCGGTCTTGGCGCCGGTGGTGGAGTTGACGTCGTAGCGGCCGAGCTTCACGTTGGCGACCGTGGCGGTGCCGTGCCACTTGCCGTCCTTGCCGAGGGTCAGCGAGACCTTGCCGGTGAAGGCGTTCGAGGAGACCGAGACATCGCTCTTCGGGTTGATGGACGGGGCGTCCACGGTGAGCGCGACCTTGTCGCCGGCCTTGCCGGAGCCCGGGTTCACGGCGACGGAGGACTGGCCCGGCTTCGGGGTCGGGTTCTCCTGACCCTGCGTACCGAACTTGGCGGTGTCGATCAGCGTGTCGCCGACGTAGCCCTTGACGGGGTAGTAGCCGTCCTTGACGTTGCTCGCGACGGTCGCGGTGCCGTGCCAGGTGCCCTCGGCGGACTTGTCCTGGACCAGCTGGACCTTGCCGCCGAACGCGTCGGACTGGACGTACGCGTCGCCCTTCAGGTCACCGGACTTGATGGTGATGCCGACCTTGTCGCCGACCTTGCCGCCGTCGGTGGACAGGGACATGGAGGCCTTGGAGGGGGCCGGGGTGGGCTTGGAGCCCTCGGTGTTGACCAGGAAGGTGGCGGAGCCCTGCGCGCCCGTGTCGCCGTAGTTCGCGGTGACGGTCAGGTGGGCTGTGCCGATGCCGTAGCCGGCCTTGACCGTGCCGGTGCCCTCGTACGTGCCGTTGCCGATCTTCTTGAACGAGATGCCGCTGAGCGCGTCGGACGAGCCGGTGACCTTCGCGTCGCCGGAGGTCTCGACCTGGAAGCGGACCTGCTCGCCGGCCTTGTACCCGGTCGGGTCCTTCGGCGTGGAGACGATGGCGACATCGGCCTTGGCCTTGTCGGACGCGTCGCTCTTCGTGGCGTCGTCCTTCTTGGTGTCGTCCTTCGGCGTGGCCGTGGCGGAAGCGGAAGCGGAAGCCGACGGCGAAGCGTCCGCGGCGAAAGCAGTCGCCGGAGCGGCGAGGGCCATCGAGGCGACTACGGCGATCGCCGAGACGGTGAGTGCCTTACGCATGAGTGAACCTCCTTGCAGGACCGAGGATTTGTTCCCCGGTGCACTGTTCATGAGGTTCATCCTGTGTATTCGGGTTCCTGGCCGCACCCCCGGTGAGCGGGGGCTCCGCCGAAGGTCCCGGGGCCGGTTCCGTGGCCCAGCTGGGGGCATTCCCGAACTCTTGGCGCGCGCTTTGCCTGGGTATTAGGGACCAAAGTCCCGGCGTTGTCATGTGTGCCGCATAAGCGCCTTTGTGGGGCCTTAATGAATGCAACACGACCGCAACAAAGGGCCGGCACCTGAGGTGCCGGCCCTTTGTGGAAATGCGTATTGCTACAGCTTCTCGATCACGTAGTCGATGCAGGCCGTCAGGGCCTGGACGTCCGCCGGGTCGATCGCCGGGAACATCGCGACGCGCAGCTGGTTGCGGCCCAGCTTGCGGTACGGCTCGGTGTCCACGATGCCGTTGGCGCGAAGGACCTTGGCGATCGCGGCCGCGTCCACCTCGTCGTCGAAGTCGATCGTGCCGATGACCTGCGAGCGCTTGGCCGCGTCCGTGACGAACGGGGTGGCGAACTTGGACTCGTCGGCCCAGCCGTAGAGCCGGTCCGAGCTGTCCTTCGTACGCGCCGTCGACCAGGCGAGGCCGCCCTGCCCGTTGATCCAGTCCAGCTGCTCGGCGAGCAGGAAGAGCGTGGTGAGCGCGGGGGTGTTGTACGTCTGGTTCTTACGGGAGTTGTCGATCGCCGTCGGCAGCGAGAAGAACTCCGGGATGTGCCGGCCGCTCGCGTGGATCCGCTCGGCGCGCTCGATCGCGGCGGGCGAGAAGACACCGATCCACAGACCGCCGTCGGAGGCGAAGGACTTCTGCGGGGCGAAGTAGTAGACGTCCGTCTCGGTGATGTCGACGGGGAGACCGCCGGCGCCGGAGGTCGCGTCCACCAGAACGAGCGAACCCTCGTCGGCGCCTGCCACGCGCTTGATCGGGGCGGCCACACCGGTCGAGGTCTCGTTGTGCGTGTACGCGTAGACGTCCACGCCCGCCTCGGCCTGCGGCTCCGGGTGCGTACCCGGGTCGCTCGCGATCACGGTGGGCTCGGCAAGCCAGGGCGCGAGCTTCGCGGCCTTGGCGAACTTGGAGGAGAACTCACCGAAGTTGAGGTGCTGCGACTTGTTCTCGATCAGACCGTGGGTCGCGACGTCCCAGAAGGCGGTGGAGCCGCCGTTGCCCAGGATCACCTCGTAACCCTCGGGCAGGGAGAACAGGCTGCTCACGCCCTCGCGCACACGCCCGACCAGGTTCTTGACCGGGGCTTGGCGGTGGGAGGTGCCGAGCAGGGAGGTACCGGTGGCGGCCAGAGCGTCGAGCGCTTCCGTACGCACCTTGGAGGGGCCCGCGCCGAATCGGCCGTCTGCGGGCTTGATGTCATTCAGGATCTGGATCTCAGCCACGGGCGGAGCCTAGCGGCTCCGTTTCTTGGGGGTTGTGCTGGTCCAGCCCGCGAGATGCGTTCGGGGGTTGCTACAAGACGGGCTTACGGCGAGACGGCGTCGGGCGCCCCTACAGGCCTGCGGCCTGCCGGGCCTGTGTCCGCACCGCCCCCATGCTCGCCGCGATGACCAGGGCGATCGCGATCGCGTCCGTGACCGACAGGCCCTGGTGCAGGACGAAGAACCCCGCCGCCGTGGCGATTGCCGGCTCCAGGCTCATCATGATCGCGAAGGTGGACGCGGGCAGGCGCCGCAGCGCGAAGAGTTCGAGCGTGTACGGCAGTACGGAGGACAGCACCGCCACACCCAGACCGAGCAGCATCGTCGACGGCACGATCAGCTTCGAGCCCGCCTCCGCGATACCCAGTGGAAGGCTGAAGAGCGCCGCGACGGCCATCGCGAGCGCGAGCCCGTCCGCCGACGGGAAGCGCCGCCCGGTCTTCGCGCTGAAGACGATGTACGCCGCCCACATCGCACCCGCCGCGAGCGCGAACCCGGCGCCGACGAGATCGAGGGAGCCGAGACCGCCGGCCCCGCCGAGCAGGAACACACCGACGAGTGCGAGCCCCGCCCACAGCGCGTTGACGGCACGGCGCGAGGCGATCACGGAGAGGGCCAGCGGGCCGAGCACTTCGAGGGTGACCGCGATACCCAGCGGGATACGGTCCGCGGCCTGGTAGAACAGCCCGTTCATCGCGCCCATCGCGATACCGAACGCGAGCACCGTGCCCCAGTCGGCGCGCGAGTGCCCGCGCAGCTTGGGCCGGCAGACGATCAGGAGCACGAGCGCGGAGGCCACGAGCCGCAGGGTGACCACGCCGATCGCTCCGGCGCGCGGCATCAGCGACACCGCGATCGCGGCACCGAACTGCACGGAGAACCCGGCCGCGAGCACCAGGCCGATCGCGCCGAAGGAGCTCTGGCCGCCCTGCTTGCGCAGCCGGCCGAGCGCGCCGACGGCCTCCGGTTCGGTGACGGCGGCACCGGCGGCGACAGCCCTGTCGGCGACCTGACCCTCGGTCCCCGGATGTGCGGTCACGGTGCGGCTCCCTAGTGCATAATCCTAAACTGCCGCGTCCAATCTACTGGACTCGGTCAGGTCTGTAACCCCAGTTTGCAGATGACGTGATCGGAATCTCAAACCGGCCCGTCCCGTCATTCCTCCGGCAGTCCTTCGGCGAGCGCCTCCGCAAGATGCAAACCCCGCCGCCCCGCGAGCTGTTCCAGCTGGGTGCGGCAGGAGTAGCCGTCCGCGAGCAGTACGGCGTCATCGGCCGATTCCCGTACGGCGGGAAGCAGCTGGTCCTCGGCGCAGGCCACCGACACCTCGTGGTGCCCCGGCTCGAACCCGAAGTTCCCCGCGAGCCCGCAGCAGCCCCCGCTCAGCTCGCCGTCTAGTCCGGCCCGCTGCCGCAGCGCCTTGTCGGCCGTGTCGCCGAGCACCGCGTGCTGATGGCAGTGCGTCTGGCCGACGGCGGGGCGGTCAAGGCGCGGCGGCGTCCAGTCGGGCGCCAGCTCCGCGAGCGCCTCGGCGAAGGTCCGTACGGACGCGGCGAGCCGGTGTGCGCGGGGATCGTCGCCGAGCAGCTCGGGCAGATCGGACCTGAGGGCGGCGGCGCAGCTCGGTTCGAGGACGACCAGGGGGCGGTCGAGCGGTACGCGGTCGAGGGTGCGGCGCAGCACCTTGCGGGCCTGGTCGAGCTGGCCGGTGGAGACGTACGTGAGCCCGCAGCACACCCCCTTCGGCGGGAGCGCGACCTGGAGTCCCGCGTCTTCGAGCACGCGGACGGCAGCGCGGCCGACGGAGGGCGAGAGGTGGTCGGTGAAGGTGTCGGGCCACAGGGTGACGGCGGGGTTCCCGGCCTCGGGCCGCCGGTCGAACCAGCGGCGGAAGGTGGTGGGTGCCAGGCGCGGGATGTCGCGCTCCGGAGCGATCCCGGCGATGCGTTTGGCGAGCGCGGCCAGCGGTCGCACCGAGAGGGCGGCGTTCATCAGCCGCGCGAAGGGCGCCGCGAGCCGCAGCCACCGCGGCAGCCGGCCGAGCGTGTAGTGGGCGCGGGGCCTGCGCCTGGCCCCCTTGCCCGAGTAGTGCTGGTACAGGAACTCGCTCTTGTACGTGGCCATGTCCACCCCGACCGGGCAGTCGGACCTGCACCCCTTGCAGGACAGACACAGATCGAGCGCGTCCCGTACCTCTTCCGACCGCCACCCGTCCGTGATCACCTCGCCCGCGAGCATCTCGTGCAGGAGCCGGGCGCGCCCGCGCGTGGAGTGCTCCTCGGCGCCGGTGGCGCGGAAGGACGGACACATCACGGTTCCCGAACCCGCCGTCGTATCACGGCATTTGGCCACGCCCACGCACCTGCGCACGGCCGCGGAGAAATCCCCGCCGTCCTGCGGATAGCCGAAGGCGACCGGGACGGGCTCGCGGGGGAGCGGGGCGAAGCGCAGGTTGGAGTCGAGGGGATCCGGGCGGACCAGCATGCCCGGGTTGAGTCCGTCGTCCGGGTCCCACACCCCCTTGACCTGCTCGAAGACCCGTACCAGCGCGTCGCCGTACATCTTCGGCAGCAGCTCGGCCCGCGCCTGCCCGTCGCCGTGCTCACCCGACAGCGAACCGCCGTGCGCGACGACGAGTTCGGCGAGCTCCTCGGAGAAACGGCGGAAGCCGGCGATCCCCTCCCGGCTCAGCAGATCGAAGTCGATCCGTACGTGGATACAGCCGTCCCCGAAGTGCCCGTAGGGCGTGCCGCGCAGCCCGTGTTCGGTGAGCAGCGCGCGGAAGTCCCGCAGATACGGGCCGAGTCGGGCGGGCGGCACCGCGCAGTCCTCCCAGCCGGGCCAGGCCTCCGCGCCGTCCGGCATCCGGGTCGCGGTCCCCGAGGCGTCCTCGCGGATCCGCCACAGGGCGCGCCGGCGCGCCGGGTCCTCGACGACCAGATGGTCGAGCGCGTCGGCGGCGCGGGCGATCCGCTCGCCGTGCGCACGGGCCTCGGCCGGTCCGTTGCCGCCGGTCTCGACGAACAACCAGGCGCCGCCCTTGGGCAGTTGCTGCGGGCTGCGCACGAGGTCGGCGGCCATGCCCTCGACGGTCAGCGGGCCGTAGGGAAGCAGCCCGCTCGCGGCCTGGGCGGCGGCGCTCTCGTCGCGGTAGCCGAGGACGGTGAGGGCGCGCGCCCGGGGAGCCTCGACCAGCTTGACCGTGGCCTCGGTGAGGACGCCCAGCGTGCCCTCGCTGCCGCAGAAGGCACGGGCGTGGTCGACGCCGTTCTCGGGGAGCAGCGCGTCGAGCGCGTATCCGGAGATACGGCGGGGAAGGTCCGGAAAACCCGTACGCAACAAGGCAAGTCTGGCGTCGACGAGCGGCCGCAGGCCCTGAGGCGCCCCCTCCCAGCCCTGTCCGAGCCGGAAGCTCTCACCGCCGTACGAGAGGACGGTGAGCCCCCGTACGTTGTCCGCGGTCGTGCCCCAGGCCACCGAGTGGGATCCGCAGGAGTTGTTGCCGATCATCCCGCCGAGCGTGCAGCGGCTGTGGGTGGAGGGATCGGGCCCGAAGGTCAGTCCGTGCCTGCCCGCCGTGTCCCGCAGCCGGTCGAGGATCACTCCCGGCTGGACGACGGCCTCGCGGGACTCGGGGGTGAGGGAGACGATCCGGTCCATGTGCCGGGTGAAGTCGAGCACCACCCCGACTCCGGTGGCCTGCCCGGCGATCGAGGTCCCTGCGCCGCGCGCCACGACCGGCACCTGCCGCTCCCGGCACACCGCGAGCACGGCCGCCACGTCCTCGGCGTCCCACGGTGCGACGATCCCGATCGGCACCCGCCGGTAGTTGGACGCGTCCATGGTGAACAGCGCCCGCTGCCCGGCCCCGAACTCCACGTCCCCGCGCACGGCCCGACCGAGCGCCTGCTTCAGCTCCTGGATGTCCATGTCCATGTTCATGCCCATGCCCATGAGGTCCAGGGTGCGGCACGAGGTGTGGTCCAGTCGTGGTCAGTCGTCCAGATCGGCGAGGGTGTTGCGCAGCCACGCCAGCTCCGCCTTCGACGTCGCCCGCGCCACGGTCAGCACGCCCCGGCGGAACGGGTCGGTCAACTCCTCGGCGCGCAGGGCCCGTTCCCCGTCGTAGAAGAAGCTGGCCGGCTCCTCCAGGAAGGCCAGCCTGCGCCGCAGTACGGCGGCCTGGGCGGCCGGGTCGTCGAGGTGGCGCAGGAACGCGAGCAGGGTGAACCAGCGGTTCTCGTCGCTCACGTCGAGTGCGTCGGGCTCGGCGAGGCGCCGGCGCAGATCCTCGCGGCCCGCGGCGGTGAGCGTCAGGACGTGCCGAGGGGCGGCCGCCGGGCCCGCCTGGGTCTCGCGCGCAAGGAGGCCGGCCTTCTCCATGCGCTTGATCGCCGGATAGAGCGTGGACTCGCCCACGGGCCGTACGTGCCCGGTCAGCGCGGTGATGCGCTTGCGGAGCTCGTAGCCGTGCAGCGGGGCTTCGTAGAGGAATCCGAGGATCGAGAGTTCCAGCATGCGGCTCATTATGCCTCACTGGCGGTGTACCTCGTTGACGTTGTACTACGTCACCGATGTATGGTTCGGCTCGAAGGTGGATGCGCATGCGGGTGTGGACGGGAAGCGAGGGGGAGTGGCGATGCGGCAGGCCCGGTTCGATCGGAGCGGCAGCATGATTCGCTGGACGGAGACGCAGGGGGAGGGTCCGGCCGTGGTGTTCGTGCACGGGCTCGGTGCGGTTTCGGCCGTCTATCACGCGCACATCGCGGCAAGGCCCGAACTCGCGGGCCGCAGGCTCCTGTTCGTGGACCTGCCCGGCCATGGCATCAGCGACCGGCCCGCCGATTTCGCGTACACGCTGGAGGATCACGCGGATGCCCTTGCGGCCGCACTCGACGGGGCCGGTGTGCGCGATGCGGTGATCGCCGGGCACAGCATGGGCGGCGCGGTGGCCATCGTGCTCGCGTATCGCAGGCCCGATCTGGTGGCGCGCCTCGTGATCGCCGAGGGGAACCTCGACCGGTTCCCCGCCCCGACGGCCGGGAGCAGCGGGATCGCCTCCTACGAGGAGGAGGAGTTCGTCCGGGGAGGCGGCTACGCGCGCGTACTCGACCATGTGGGACCGCTCTGGGCGGCCACGATGCGCCTCGCGGATCCGCTGGCTCTGCACCGTACGGCCGTGAACCTCGTGCGGGGCAGTGAGCCGGTGATGCGGGAGATGTTCGAGGGTGTCGAAGGCGTCGAACGTGTCTATCTGCAGGGCGAGTTGAGCGGGCCCCTGGCGGGTGTGGACGGTCTTGAGGCCGCCGGGGTGGAGGTGGTGACCGTGCCGGGGGCAGGGCACAACGTCATGTTCGACTGCCCTGAGGTCTTCGCCGGGATGGTCGCCGGCGGGCGGCCGCGGTAACGGCTGAGGGGCGGGCCGAGGCCCGCCCCACTTCAGGCGCTCCGACCGTGCGGAATCACCGCACGACGTCGAAGACCATCTTCTGGATGCCGTTCGGGTACGCCTCCGACTCCACCAGCTTCAGCATCTGCTTGTCCTTGTCCGTGCCGCTGAACAGGCGCTTGCCCGCGCCGAGAAGCAGCGGGAAGACGAGCAGGTGGTAGCGGTCGATGAGGCCCGCGTCCGAGAGGTTCCGGTTCAGCTCGGCGCTGCCCTGCAGGATGATCGGGCCGCCCTCGGTCTCCTTCAGGGCGGCGACCTCGTCGAGCGAGCGCAGGATCGTGGTCTCGCCCCAGTTGTCGACCAGGTCGTCCTGCTTGAGCGTCGTCGAGACGACGTACTTGGGCAGCGTCTTGTACCTGGCGAAGTCCTCCATGTCCGGCCACACGGGGCTGAACGCCTCGTAGCTGGCCCGGCCGAAGAGCATCGCCTCGGCCTCCTCCTGCTCGCGGCCCTTGATCTCGTACGCCTCGGGCAGGAACTCCAGGTCCTTGAAGGTCCAGCCGGAGCTGCGGTGCCCGGGCTCGCCGCCGGGGGCCTCCACGACACCGTCGAGCGAGACGAAGGCGGTGCTGATGAGAGTGCGCATGTTCCGGTCTCCAAAACTCGTGTTCGTTGGTTACACCCTCTCTGACCGAGGGCCTTCCCGAAAGTCATCGGTGATCATCAAGAAGATTTTCAAGCACGCGTGCTTGTTTCTCTGAGTGCCCGCTGCCATGCTCGCCGCACACACCGATGTCCCGCCGAGGGGAGTGCGTGCCGTGTCCGAAGTGGTACGGGCAGTGCTCGATGATCTGGCCGAGGAAAGCCGCGAACTCGACGCCCTGGTGGCCGAGTTGGCGGAATCGGACTGGGCGGCCGGCACACCCGCCGAAGGCTGGACCGTGGCGCATCAGATCGCCCACCTCGCGTGGACGGACCGGGCGGCGCTGCTTGCCGCGACCGACCCCGATGCCTTCGGCGCCGAGCTGGAGAAGGCCCTCGCCGCGCCCGACTCCTTTGTCGACATGGCCGCGGAAGAGGGTGCGCGGACCGCCCCCGCCGAGCTGCTCGCCGGCTGGCGCGCGGGGCGACAGGCCCTGCAGGACGCGCTGCGGGCGGCGCCGGCGGATGCCAAGTTCCCGTGGTTCGGGCCGCCGATGGGGGCCGCGTCCATGGCGACGGGCCGGCTGATGGAGACCTGGGCGCACGGCCAGGACGTGGCCGATGCGCTGGGCGTGCTCCGGGTGCCCACGGGGCGGCTGCGACATGTCGTACGGATCGGGGTGCGGGCGCGGAACTTCTCCTTCCTGGTCCGGGGGATCGAGCCGCCCACGACGGAGTTCCGGGTGGAACTCCGCTCGCCCGAGGGCGAATTGTGGACGTACGGACCGCAGGACTCCGCCCAGCGGGTCACCGGTGACGCGTACGCCTTCTGTCTTCTCGTGACCCAGCGCGCCCACCGCTCGGACCTCGACCTGCGGGCCGAGGGCCCGGACGCCGACCGCTGGCTGGACATCGCGCAGGCGTTCGCGGGGCCGCCGGGGAAGGGGCGGGCGGCGACGGGCGAGGGCCGGGCGGCGACGGGCGAGGGCCAGGCGTCGACGGGCGAGAGCCGGGCGGCGACGGAACAGGGCCGGGCGTCCACGGAAGAGGGCGAGCGGTGACGGACCCCTCCGTGCGGGCGCTGCGCCCCCTGCGTATAGCCAACGCCTCCGGCTTCTACGGCGACCGCCACGACGCGCTGCGCGAGATGCTCACCGGCGGCCCGGTCGACGTCGTCACCGGGGACTACCTTGCCGAGCTGACCATGCTGATCCTCGGCCGCGACCTGATGAAGGACCCGGCCGGCGGCTACGCCAAGTCCTTTCTGCGGCAGCTGGAGGAGTGCCTCGGGACCGCCCGGGAGCAGGGCACGAAGATCGTGGTCAACGCGGGCGGGCTCAATCCGGCCGGACTGGCCGCCCGGATCAGAGAGTTGGCCTCGCGGCTCGGTGTCGAGACCCGTGTGGCGCATGTCGAGGGCGACGACCTGCGGGCCCGGCCCGGCTGGGGCGAGGGAGTGCTGACCGCCAACGCCTACCTCGGCGGCGGCGGTATCACCGCCTGTCTGCGCGCCGACGCGGACGTGGTCGTGACCGGCCGGGTCACCGACGCCGCACTGGTCACCGGGGCCGCGGCCTGGTGGTTCGGCTGGGACGCGGAGGAGTACGACGCGCTCGCCGGCGCCGTGGTCGCCGGGCACGTGCTCGAATGCGGAGCCCAGGCGACCGGCGGGAACTACGCCTTCTTCGCCGAACACGACCTGCGCAAGATGCTCCACCCCGGCTTCCCGCTCGCCGAACTGCACGCGGACGGCAGCGCCGTCATCACCAAGCACCCGGGCACGGGCGGCGTCGTCGACCTCGGCACGGTCACGGCCCAGCTGCTGTACGAGACAGGACCCGCGCGCTACGCCGGTCCCGACGTCACCGCCCGCCTGGACTCCATACGCCTTGAACAGGACGGCGCGGACCGGGTGCGGATCGAGGGCGTACGGGGAGAGGCGCCGCCGCCCACCCTCAAGGTGGGGCTCAACCGGATCGGCGGGCATCGGGGGCAGGTCGAGTTCGTCCTGACCGGCCTCGACATCGAGGCCAAGGCCGCCTACGTACAAGCCCAGTTGGAGGATGCCCTCACGCGCGGCAAGCAGCGCCCGCAGGAGGTGCACTGGGAGCTGGTGCGCACCGACCGGCCGGACGCGGAGACCCAGGAGACGGCGAGCGCGCTGCTGCGCCTCGTCGTACGGGACGCGGATCCGGAGGTCGTCGGGCGGCGGCTGAGCGGGGCGGCGGTGGAGCTCGGCCTGTCCGGCTACCCCGGGTTCACGCTCACCGCGCCGCCCGGGAAGGGCGCGCCGTACGGGGTGTTCGAGGCCGCGTACGTACCGCAGGGCGAGGTGGAGCACGTGGCGGTGCTGCCGGACGGGCGGCGCGAGGTGATCCCGCCGCCGGTACGGACGCGCCCGCTCGAACCCGTACAACCACCCGCTCTGCCACCGCCGTTGGCGCGGGTCGGCCTGCGGCCCGTGCCGCTCGGCCGGGTCGCCGGGGCGCGGAGCGGGGACAAGGGCGGGGACGTGAACGTGGGGGTGTGGGTGCGGTCGGACGCGGCGTGGCGGTGGCTGGCCCATGAGCTGACGCCCGAGCGTCTGGTCCAACTCCTGCCGGAGGCGCGGGGATTGATGGTGACACGGCATCTGCTGCCCGAGCTGCGGGCGATGAACTTCGTGGTGGAGGGGCTGCTCGGAGAGGGCGTGGCGGCGCAGCGCCGGTTCGATCCGCAGGGGAAGGGGGTGGGGGAGTGGTTGAGGGCCCGGTATGTGGAGGTGCCGGAGTTGTTGCTCTGAGGATTCGGTGAGACGCCTGGTCAGGGGCTCTTGCCGGGTCTGGGCAGTGTCCTTCTGCCGGGGGCTGGACAGTCCCCTCCCACCCTGGGCCCGGACAGTCCCCTCCCACCCTGGGCCCGGACAGTCCCCTCCCGCCCGGGGGCCGAAGCCCTTTCCAGGCTATCCACCCCAAGCCCACCCCGCCGACCCCTGTGGAGAACCCCTGATGCCCACCCTGTCCACAGCCCTTGACACCGCAGCCCCCGACTACCAGACCCACCGCGCCACCATGCTCACCAAGCTCGACGAGCTCGCCGCCGAGCACGCCAAGGCCCTCGCCGGTGGTGGCGCGAAGTACACCGAACGGCACCGTAAACGCGGCAAGTTGCTGGCCCGGGAGCGGATCGAGCTGCTGCTCGACCCCGACACCCCGTTCCTGGAGCTCTCGCCGCTCGCCGCCTGGGGCAGCGACTACCCCGTGGGGGCCTCCATGGTCACCGGGATCGGTGTCGTCGAGGGTGTCGAGTGTCTGATCACGGCCAACGACCCGACCGTACGCGGCGGCGCCTCCAACCCCTGGACCCTCAAGAAGGCCTTCCGCGCGCACGAGATCGGCCACGCCAACCGCCTCCCCTCGATCCACCTCGTGGAGTCGGGCGGCGCCGATCTGCCGAGTCAGAAAGAGATCTTCATCCCGGGCGGCGCCCTGTTCAAACACCTCACCCAGTCCTCCGCCGCCGGCATCCCCACCGTCGCCGTCGTCTTCGGCAACTCCACCGCCGGCGGCGCGTACGTCCCCGGTATGTGCGACCACGTGATCATGGTCAAGGAGCGCGCCAAGGTCTTCCTCGGCGGCCCGCCCCTGGTCAAGATGGCCACCGGCGAGGAGAGCGACGACGAGTCGCTCGGCGGAGCCGAGATGCACGCCCGTACCTCAGGGCTCGCCGACTACCTCGCGGCCGACGAGCACGACGCGCTCCGCCGGGCCCGCCGCGTCGTCGCCCGCCTCAACTGGCGCAAGGCGTACGCCGACCCGGGACCCGCCGAGCCGCCGAAGTACGACGAGGACGAACTCCTCGGCATCGTCCCCGGCGACCTGAAGATCCCCTTCGACCCGCGCGAGGTCGTCGCCCGTATCGTCGACGCCTCGGACTTCGACGAGTTCAAGCCGCTGTACGGGCCCTCCCTGGTCACCGGCTGGGCGGAGCTGCACGGCTATCCGGTCGGCATCCTCGCCAACGCCCAGGGGGTGTTGTTCAGTGCGGAGTCCCAGAAGGCCGCCCAGTTCATCCAGCTCGCCAACCAGCGCGACATCCCCCTCCTCTTCCTGCACAACACCACCGGCTACATGGTCGGCAAGGAGTACGAGCAGGGCGGGATCATCAAGCATGGCGCGATGATGATCAACGCGGTGTCCAACTCCCGCGTCCCCCACCTGTCCGTCCTCATGGGCGCGAGCTACGGCGCCGGGCACTACGGCATGTGCGGCCGCGCCTACGACCCCCGCTTCCTCTTCGCCTGGCCCAGCGCCAAGTCCGCCGTCATGGGACCGCAGCAGCTCGCGGGCGTCCTGTCGATCGTCGCCCGCCAGTCCGCGCTGGCCAAGGGGCAGCCGTACGACGAGGACGCGGACGCCGCGCTGCGCGCGATGGTCGAGCAGCAGATCGAGTCGGAGTCCCTGCCGATGTTCCTGTCCGGGCGGCTCTACGACGACGGAGTCATCGACCCGCGCGATACGCGCACCGTCCTCGGCCTGTGCCTGTCCGTGATCCACAACGCGCCCTACGAAGGGGCGCGCGGTGGCTTCGGCGTCTTCCGGATGTGAGGTCCGCATGATCACTTCTGTCCTTGTGGCCAACCGGGGCGAGATCGCCTGCCGGATCTTCCGCACCTGCCGCGAGCTCGGCATCGCCACGGTCGCGGTGTACTCGGACGCGGATGCGTCCGCACTCCACGTACGAGAAGCGGACGCGGCGGTACGGCTCCCGGGCGCTGCACCCGCCGACACATACCTGCGCGGTGAGTTGATCGTGAAGGCCGCGCTCGCGGCCGGGGCGGACGCGATCCATCCCGGGTACGGGTTCCTGTCCGAGAACGCCGACTTCGCGCGCGCCGTCGAAGCGGCCGGTCTGGTGTGGATCGGGCCGCCGCCGGCCGCGATCGAGGCGATGGCTTCGAAGACGCACGCGAAGGCCCTGATGGGGATCGAGCCGCTGACGACCGTCACCGCGTCGGATCTGCCCGTCCTGGTCAAGGCCGCGGCGGGCGGGGGCGGGCGCGGCATGCGTGTCGTACGCGAACTGGCCGCTCTCGACGCTGAGTTGGCGGCCGCCCGCAGCGAGGCGCTCAGCGCCTTCGGGGACGGAGAGGTCTTCGTCGAGCCGTACGTCGAGAACGGGCGGCATGTCGAGGTGCAGATCCTCGCCGACACGCACGGGACGGTGTGGGCGCTGGGGACGCGGGACTGCTCGCTGCAGCGGCGGCATCAGAAGGTGATCGAGGAGGCGCCGGCGCCTGGGCTGTCGGCTGCTGTCTCGGCTTCGCTGCGTGAGCTGGCCGTACGGGCGGCCCGTGCCGTGTCGTACGTCGGGGCCGGGACGGTCGAGTTCCTCGTCGTCGACGGGCGGGCGCACTTCCTGGAGATGAACACGCGGCTGCAGGTGGAACACCCGGTCACCGAGGCGGTGTTCGGGGTGGACCTCGTCGAGCTGCAGCTCCGGGTCGCGGAGGGGGAGGCGCTGGGTCTGGAGCCGCCCGAGCCGCGGGGGCATGCGGTGGAGGCGCGGCTGTACGCGGAGGATCCCTCCGCGGCCTGGGCTCCTCAGGCCGGGCGGCTGCACCTCCTGGACGTCCCTTCAGGGGTACGGGTCGACTCGGGCTTCGCGTCGGGGGACTCGGTCGGTGTGCATTACGACCCGATGCTCGCGAAGGTCGTCGCGGTGGCGCCCACGCGGGCGGGGGCGATCCGGCGGCTCGCGGGGGCGCTGGAGCGGGCACGGGTGCATGGGCTCGTCACCAACCGTGAGCTGCTCGTCGGTGCGCTTCGGCACGAGGAGTTCGTGTCGGCGCGTATGGACACCGGGTTCTTCGACCGTCACCTGTCGGCGTTGGCCGCACCGGGTGGGGTGGTGCCGGAGGTGTACGCGGCTGCGGCGGTCGCGGTGGCGAGTTCCTTTCCCGACCCCGCCGCCTCTTCGGGGCTGAGGTTCGGCGCGTACCGCAACCTCCCCTCCCAGCCTCAGCAGAAGACCTGCACAGGCCGTGGCAAGCACGAGATCCGCTACCACCGCACCCGTACCGGATGGGACCTCGTCGACCACCCCGAGGTCCAGGTCCTGGAGGCCGACGGAGCCCGGGTGGTCCTCGAAATCGCCGGTATCCGAAGGGAGTTCGAGGTCCGTGCGTACGGAGACGGGAAGTTTCACGTCGACTCCGGCACCCACAGCTGGACCCTCACGCCGAGCCCCCGCTTCCCGGAGCCCGAGACCACCCTCACCCCCGGCAGCCTCCTCGCCCCCATGCCCGGCACGGTCGTCCGGATCGCGGAGGGGCTGGCGCAGGGCGTCCAAGTCCAGGCCGGGCAGCCGCTCCTGTGGCTGGAGGCCATGAAGATGGAGCACCGGATCACCGCCCCCACCGCGGGCACACTCACCACCCTCAACGCCGTCCCCGGCCGCCAGGTCGAACCCGGCACCTTGCTCGCTGTCGTACAGCCCGAAGCCGAAGCCGCAGCCGAAGCCGCAGCCGCAGCCGAATCCGCGGCCGAACCAGCCGCCGAACCCGTGCCCGCACCGGACAAGGAGACCTCATGAGCGCCGTCATCGAGACCGAAGAGCACCAGGCCCTGCGCGCGGCCGTCGCCGCACTCGGCAACCGCTACGGACGCGAGTACCTCACCAAGGTCGTACGGGGAGGCGGCCACCCCGAGGAGCTGTGGTCCGAGGCCGCCAAGCTGGGCTACCTCGGGGTGAACCTTCCCGAGGAGTACGGCGGCGGAGGCGGCGGCATACAGGAACTCTCCATAGTCCTGGAGGAGTTGGGCGCCGCCGGCTGTCCGCTCCTCATGATGGTCGTCTCACCCGCCATCTGCGGCACCGTCATCGCCCGCTTCGGTACCGAGGAGCAGAAGCGCGCGTGGCTGCCCGGCCTCGCGGACGGGACCAGGACCATGGCTTTCGGCATCACGGAGCCGGACGCCGGGTCGAACTCCCACCGGATCACCACCACCGCCCGGCGCGAGGGCGAGGAGTGGATCCTCACGGGCCGCAAGGTCTTCATCTCAGGCGCCGACATCGCTGACGCCACCCTCATCGTGGGACGGACGGAGGACGCACGGACCGGAAAGCTGAAGCCCTGCCTGTTCATCGTCCCGCGCGACGCCGAGGGCTTCCAGCGCAACCAGATCGACATGGAGATCCAGGCCGCCGAGAAGCAGTTCGAGCTCGTACTCGACGACGTACGGCTCCCGTCCGATGCCCTCGTCGGGGACGAGGACGCCGGTCTGCTGCAGCTGTTCGCCGGGCTCAACCCGGAGCGCGTCATGACGGCCGCCTTCGCGATCGGCATGGGGCGTTACGCACTGGCCCGCGCCATCGCGTACGCCAAGGACCGCAGCGTGTGGAAGGAACCGATCGGCGCGCACCAGGCCATCGCACACCCCCTCGCGCAGGCGCACATCGAACTGGAACTCGCCCGGCTGATGATGCAGAAGGCCGCCCATCTCTACGACCAGGGCGACGACTTCGGGGCTGGTGAGGCCGCGAACATCGCCAAGTACGCGGCGGGCGAGGCCTGTGTGAAGGCGGTGGACCAAGCCGTGCACACGCTGGGGGGCAATGGGCTGACACGGGAGTACGGTCTCGGTTCACTGGTCACCGCGGCCCGGGTCACACGTATCGCCCCGGTGAGCCGGGAAATGATCCTCAACTTCGTGTCCCACCAGACCCTGGGTCTGCCCAAGTCGTACTAGGCCGGCGCCACGCCACACGCCACCCGCCACCCGTCACCCGGAGGCCCGTCATGGTGTTCCAGAGTGAGTACGCAGCAGTGCCGCCCGTAGAACTGCCGATCCATGAGGCCGTGCTGGGGCGGGCGAGCGCCGAGTTCGGCGATACGCCCGCCCTGATCGACGGCGTCGAGGGCAGGTCGCTCTCGTATGCGCAGCTCGACTCCTTCCACCGCAAGGTGGCGGCCGGGCTCGCGGACGCGGGAGTCGGGAAGGGCGATGTGATCGCCCTGCACAGCCCGAACACCATCCTGTGGCCCATCGCCTTCTACGGGGCGACGCGGGCCGGCGCCACCGTCACGACGGTGCATCCGCTGTACACGCCCGAGGAGTTCGCGCAGCAGCTGCGGGACGCGGGAGCGAGCTGGATCATCACGGTCTCGCTCCTCCTGCCCGTCGCGCGGGCGGCCGCCGAACTAGCGGGCGGTATACGGGAGATCATCGTCTGCGACCAGGCCGAGGGACATCGCTCCCTGCTCGGCATGGTCGGCGCCGAGCTGCCGGATCCCGACGTCGAGATCGATCCCGTCGAAGACCTCGCCGTCCTGCCGTACTCCTCGGGCACCACCGGCGTCCCCAAGGGCGTCATGCTCACCCACTGCTCGGTCGCCACCAATCTGGCCCAGCTCCACCCGACCATGCCGATGGGCCCGGGCGACCGCATCCTCGCGGTCCTGCCCTTCTTCCACGCATACGGGCTGACCGCGCTGCTCAACGCCCCGCTCAGCCATGGCGCGACGGTCGTCGTCCTGCCGAAGTTCGAACTCGAAGGCTTCCTGACCGCCATCGAGAAACATCGCATCACCGGCCTGTACGTGGTCCCGCCGATCGCACTCGCCCTCGCCAAGCACCCGGTCGTCGACCGTTTCGACGTGTCATCGGTCCGCTACGTCATCAGCGCGGCGGCCCCCTTGGACGGCGAACTCGCCGCCGCCTGCTCGGCCCGCCTCGGCGGCATCCCCGTCGGCCAGGGCTACGGCATGACCGAGCTCTCACCGGCCACCCACGTCACGCCCGTCGACGGACCGCCGATCCCCAACGGCAGCGTCGGCAAGCTGCTCGCGGGTACCGAGATGCGGATCGTCTCGCTCGACGACCCCGCCGTCGATCTCGGTCCGGGCGAGGAGGGCGAAGTGGTCTTCCGCGGGCCGCAGGTGATGAAGGGCTATCTCGGCCGCCCCGAGGCGACCACCGCGATGATCGACGAGGACGGCTGGCTGCACACCGGTGACGTGGGGCGGGTGGACGAGGACGGGTGGCTGTTCATCGTCGACCGGGTCAAGGAGCTCATCAAGTACAAGGGCTTCCAGGTCGCCCCCGCCGAGCTGGAGGCGGTCCTGATCGCCGACCCGCGGATCGCCGACGCCGCGGTGATCGGGGTGTACGACGCGGACGGCAACGAGTTCCCGAAGGCGTACGTCGTACGGGCCCCGGGCGCGGACCTCACGGCGGAGGACGTCAAGACGTACGTGGCCGAGCATGTGGCCCCGCACAAGAAGGTCCGGGCGGTGGAGTTCCTCGAAGCCGTCCCGCGGGCGGCCACAGGGAAGATCCTGAGGCGGGAACTTCGGCAACGCAACCAGGAGTCAGGTGCATGAAGTACGTCCGGCAGGCGAACGAGCGCGGCATCACGACCCTCACCTTGGACTCGCCCGACAACCGCAACGCGCTGTCGGCGGATCTGGTCGCGGACCTGGCGGGCGCCCTGCGCCGGTGCGCCGTCGACCAGGACGTACGGGCCGTGGTGCTGAGTCACACAGGGCCCACGTTCAGCGCGGGCGCCGACCTCAAGTCGCCCGCCAACCCGTACGCCTTCGTCGAGCTCCTTCGCGCGCTCGTCGAACTGCCCAAGCCCGTCGTCGCCCGCGTGGACGGTTCCGCGCGGGCCGGCGGGCTCGGCCTGCTCGGTGCCTGCGACGTGGTGCTCGCGTCCGCCGGATCCAGCTTCGCCTTCACGGAGGTACGGATCGGAGTGGCGCCCGCGATCATCTCGCTGACGCTGCTGCCCCGGCTTGAACCGCGGGCCGCGTCCCGTCTCTACCTCACCGGCGAGCGTTTCGACGCGGCCGAGGCCGCCCGTATCGGTCTGATCACCGAGGCCGTGGACGACCTGGACGCCGCTACGGAAGGGGTGTGCGACGCGTTCCGCAAGGCTGCTCCCCAGGGCCTGGCAGAGGCGAAACGGCTGGTCACGGCTAGAGTCCTGGAAGCCTTCGAGCGGGATGCGGAGGACCTGGTCCAGCGTTCGGCGTCCCTGTTCGCCTCCACCGCGGCACGCGAGGGCATGACCGCCTTCTTCGAACGACGGGATCCCCCATGGGTGTTGTGACCCCGGCCGATCGCACGGAACGACCCGGGCGCCCCGACCGTGCCGAGCGAGCGCCCAAGCAGGACCGCAGCCGCGCCACCCGCCAGCGCCTGCTCGAAGCCGCCGTCGGCGCCCTCGCCGAACTCGGCTGGGCGCGCTCCACCGTCTCCGTCGTCGCCGAGCGCGCCGGTGTCTCGCGCGGCGCCACCCAGCACCACTTCCCGACCCGCGAGGACCTGTTCACGGCCGCCGTCGAGTACGTGGCCGAAGAGCGCTCGCACGCCCTGCGCTCGGTGTCCGCGAAGACCCGGGCCGAGGTCGTCGCGGCGCTGGTCGACCTCTACACCGGACCGCTGTTCCGCGCCGCGCTCCATCTGTGGGTCGCCGCCTCGCACGAGGAGGCGCTGCACGCCCGCGTCGCCGAACTGGAGGCACGCGTCGGCCGCGAGACCCACCGGATCGCGGTCCGGCTCCTCGACGCCGACGAGTCGAGGCCGGGCGTACGCGAGACGGTGCAGGGCCTGCTCGACATGGCGCGCGGGCTCGGTCTCGCCAACGTGCTCACCGACGACACGGGGCGGCGGGAGCGGGTCGTACGGCAGTGGGGGCGGCTGCTCGACGAGGCGCTCGGTTAGTCCTCGGTCACGGGGAGATAGCCCTCGGTCACGGGGAGAGGCGCTCGATGGTCCACTCCCCGCCCTTGTCCACGTACCGCAGCCGGTCGTGCAGCCGGTTCTCGCGCCCCTGCCAGAACTCCACCGTCTCCGGTACGACGAGGAACCCGCCCCAGTGCGGGGGCACCGGCACCTGCTTGCCCTCCGGATAGCGGGCCGCCAACTCCTCGTACGCACGCTCCAGTTCCTCGCGCGAACCGATCACCGAGGACTGGGCGCTCGCCCACGCCCCGAGCTGCGAGCCGTGCGGGCGCGAGCGGAAGTACGCGGCCGTCTCGTCCCGGCCCACGCGCTCGGCGCGGCCCGTGACGATCACCTGGCGGAAGAGCGGGTGCCAGGGGAAGAGCAGCGAGACCGCGGGGTTCGCCCCGATCTCCTGCCCCTTGCGCGAGGTGTAGTTCGTGTAGAAGGTGAAGCCGCGGACTCCGTACGCCTTGAGGAGCACGGTCCGTGAGCTCGGGCGGCCGTCCGCGTCGGCGGTCGAGACGATCATGGCGTTCGGCTCGTGCAGATCGGTGCGTACCGCCTGGGTGAACCAGCGGTCGAACTGGTTCATGGGGTCGTCCGCGAGGTCGGCTTCGAGCAGCGGAGCAGTGCGGTACTGCTCGCGCATGGCGGACGGGTCGGGCCCGTCGATCCCGTCTGCCGGATCAAGGTGTCGGTGGTTCACGGCGTCATCCTGTCGCACCGGAGCGCCCCGCACGAGTGTGGTTCGCGGCACTCAGTGCCGTGAACTCTCCCCTTCGGTGGCACCGAGGGATATCGTCCTGCCGCACGGGGCATCACCGGGGTGGCCATGAACGGAACGCGAGTCGCGAGTGACCGCGTAACCGGCTTGTGGGCGCCTGCTTCTGACGTCTGGTCATCACCTGCCCCACCGTGATCACCTGCCCCATACCGTCACCAACGGTCACCCGTCACCTCGGGAAGCCGTCCCAACTCATCGACTCGTCTCGTCGTACACATCATGAGGAGCCGCCTGATGTCCGACTTCGTCCCTGGGCTCGAAGGGATCATCGCGTTCGAAACGGAGATCGCCGAACCGGACAAGGAAGGAGGCGCACTCCGTTATCGAGGAGTCGATATCGAGGACCTGGTCGGCAAGGTCTCCTTCGGCAACGTCTGGGGGCTCCTGGTCGACGGGGCCTTCAACCCGGGCCTGCCGCCCGCAGAACCCTTCCCGATCCCGGTCCACTCCGGCGACATCCGCGTGGACGTCCAGTCCGCGCTCGCGATGCTCGCGCCGGTCTGGGGCCTCAAACCCCTCCTCGACATCGATGCCGAACAGGCCCGTGACGACCTCGCGCGCGCCGCGGTCATGGCTCTCTCCTACGTGGCCCAGTCGGCGCGCGGACAGGGCCAGCCGATGGTCCCGCAGCGCGAGATCGACAAGGCGGCCTCCGTCGTCGAGCGCTTCATGATCCGCTGGCGCGGAGAGCCGGACCCGAAGCACGTCGCGGCCGTCGACGCGTACTGGACCTCCGCGGCCGAACACGGCATGAACGCCTCGACGTTCACGGCCCGTGTCATCGCCTCGACGGGCGCGGACGTCTCGGCGGCGCTTTCGGGCGCGGTCGGCGCGATGTCGGGACCGCTGCACGGCGGCGCGCCCTCCCGCGTCCTCGGCATGATCGAGGAGATCGAGCGCACGGGCGACGCGGACGCCTACGTCCGCAAGGCCCTCGACCGCGGCGAGCGCCTCATGGGCTTCGGCCACCGCGTCTACCGCGCCGAGGACCCCCGCGCCCGCGTCCTGCGCCGCACCGCCCGCGAACTGGGCGCACCGCGCTTCGAGGTCGCCGAGGCCCTGGAGAAGGCGGCCCTCGCCGAACTCCACGCCCGCCGCCCCGACCGCGTCCTGGCCACGAACGTCGAGTTCTGGGCCGCGATCGTCCTGGACTTCGCGGAGGTCCCGGCGCAGATGTTCACCTCGATGTTCACCTGCGCCCGTACGGCGGGCTGGTCGGCCCACATCCTTGAGCAGAAGCGCACGGGACGTCTGGTGCGGCCCTCCGCCCGCTACATCGGACCGCCGTCGCGCGGGCCGGAGTCCATCGAGGGGTTCGCGGCCGAGTAGCCCCACGCGGCGGTGCCGCACATGTCGCAGCCGGGCAGGGGCGGGTAGGGGAAGATGGCCCACCCGCCCCCACCCACCCGCACCCGAAGGGCCCCCCGTGCCAGAAGCCGTACGCGTACAGCAACTGTGGAAACGATTCGGCGAACAGATCGCCGTGGCCGGCATCGACCTCACCCTCCCCGCAGGCAAGTTCATCGGACTCGTAGGCCCCAACGGCGCGGGCAAGACCACCACCCTCTCCATGATCACCGGCCTGCTCCGCCCCGACATGGGCACCGTCCACGTCGCCGGCCACGACGTCTGGCAGGACCCCGCCGAGGTCAAGGCGCGAATCGGCGTACTCCCCGAAGGGCTACGGCTCTTCGAGCGCCTCTCGGGCCGTGAACTCCTCACGTACACCGGACGACTGCGCGGCCTGCCCACGCAGGACATCGAGAAACGCACCACCCAACTCCTCGACGTCCTCGACCTCACCGGCTCCCAGCACAAGCTCGTCGTCGACTACTCGACCGGCATGCGCAAGAAGATCGGCCTCGCCGCCGCACTGCTCCACAACCCCGAAGTCCTCTTCCTGGACGAGCCGTTCGAGGGCGTGGACCCCGTCTCCGCCCAGACCATCCGCGGCGTCCTGGAGCGCTACACCACCTCCGGCGCCACCGTCGTCTTCTCCAGCCACGTCATGGAACTCGTGGAATCCCTCTGCGACTGGGTCGCCGTCATGGCCGCCGGCCGCATCCGCGCACAGGGCCCCCTCGCGGAGGTACGGGGCGACGCGGCCAGCCTCCAGGAGGCCTTCCTCGAACTCGTGGGCGCCGGTGACCGCGCGAACGGCGACACCCTCGACTGGCTCGGCTCCAACGGCACCTCACACGGCGGCGGCACCTCACACGGCGGCGGCACCTCACACGGCGGCGGCGCCGCCTGATGGCCGACACCTCCAGCCTGACCTCGACCTTCGTCAGCCTCAAACTCGCCCTCCTGCGCAACGGCCTGCGCCAGTCCGCGGGCCGCCGGGCCGCCTACATCGCCTCGGTCACCGTCACGCTCCTCTTCGCCGCCCTCCAACTCCTCGGCCTGATCGCCCTGCGCGGCAGCGAACACGCACCCACCCTGGTGGTCCTGCTGTCCGGCGTCCTCGCGCTCGGCTGGGCCTTCATGCCGCTGTTCTTCCCCAGCGGCGACGAAACCCTGGACGCCACGCGCCTGGTGATGCTGCCCCTGCGCCCGCGCCCTCTCGTACGGGCGCTGCTCGCGTCGTCCCTCGTCGGCATCGGCCCGCTCTTCACCCTCTGCCTCGTGGCCGGTTCGGTCGTCGCCGTCGCGCACGGCACCGCCGCCGCACTCACCGGCCTCCTCGCGATCGTGCTCACCCTGCTCGTCTGCGTGGCCCTCGCCCGCACCGTCGCCTCCGCCAACCTCCGGCTGCTCTCCAGCCGCAAGGGCCGCGACCTCGCCGTACTCAGCGGCCTCGTGATCGCCGTCGGCATCCAGCTGGTCAACTTCGCCGCCCAGAGCCTCGGCCGCGCCGGCGGTCTCTCCGAACTCGACCCGGCCGCCGACATCGTCCGCTGGCTCCCACCCGCCTCCGCGCTCGGCGCCGTCGACTCGGTCTCACGCGGCTCGTACGCCGAGGCGCTCGCCCAACTGGCGCTCTGCGCGGCCCTGTTGTTCGTGCTCCTCACCTACTGGCAACGCAGCCTCACCCGCCTCATGACCACCCCCGACGGCTCCACACTCCAGGCCGCCGAACCCACCCGCGACCGCGCCCGCGCCCACGGCCTCACCCGCTTCCTGCCCCAGGGCCGCACCGGCACCGTCATGGAACGCACACTGCGCTACGTCTGGCGCGACCCCAAAACCAAAGCCGCCTGGATCACTTCCCTCGCCATCGGCCTGATCGTCCCGGTCTTCAACGCCCTCCAGGGCACCGGCTCCGTCTACTTCGCCTGCTTCGCCGCCGGGATGCTCGGCATCCAGATGTACAACCAGTTCGGCCAGGACAGCTCGGCGTTCTGGATGGTCGCCCAGACGATCGCCTCGACCCGCGACGCATACGGCGAACTGCGCGCCCGCGCGCTCGCGTTGGCGGTCATCACCATCCCGTACGCGCTCCTGGTCACCGTCGTGACCACGGCCATCCTCGGCGACTGGCGCACGCTCCCCGAAGCCCTCGGCATCTCCTACGCCCTGCTCGGCGCGATGCTCGCCACCGGCGCCTGGTGCTCGGCCCGCTTCCCGTACTCGATCCCGCAGGAGGGCTACAAGAACGTCGCCCCCGGCCAGGCGGGCCTCGCCTGGATCTCCATCTTCGGCGGCATGCTCTCGGCGGCCCTGCTCTGCGCCCCGGTCATCGCCCTGGCGATCTGGCTCCACGCCTCGGGCGCGGACAACGCGACCTGGCTACTGCTGCCGCTCGGCATCCTCTACGGCTGGTCCCTCACCCACCTCGGCCTCCGCTTCGCGGCCCCACGCGCGGCGGAACGCCTGCCGGAGATCCTGGCGGCGGTGAGCAAGGGCTGATCCTGGCTTTGGGGGGCCGGGAACGCAGACGACCCACGGTCTCGGGTTCCCCTGGGGGAGCCGGCCGGACGTACCGGCGAGACCGTGGGTCGGGTGACTGCTGGGATTGGGCCGGCTGTGCGGTTCGCTCCCGCACTGGTCCGGCACCGCACTCGAGTGTGGCGGCGGGCCGCTAGCCCGCAGTCACCTCACGCGTCCGGTTCTTGATCATCTGCCGAACCACCTCCCTTCTCGTGTGCCCCACACACTAGGAAGCCCTCCGGACACGTTCAACCGGTTTTCCGACCTGTTTGCATCCCGGGCCCGGAAGCCGTGGCGTCCCCTGCCGCGGGCGGCCGCACCCAGGGGGCGAGACGCTCCCCGGCGGCCGGCTCGCGCCAGTACCGGAAGACGGTCCCTTGGTCGATGGCGAGCCCTCCTGCCGCAATGAGTCCGGAAGCCGGCTCCGCGCCACCCGCGTCGGCCTCGAAGGCGAGAACGACGGGTGGCGTCTCGCCGACCTGAGCGACGACCAGCCGTATCTCGGCCGGAGTCGGTGCGCGGAAGACCGGATCGTGGAAGCTGGACGGGCACCTGACCAAGACCGGGTCGGCGAAGACCAGTTCCAAGTGATGCGCGTACGAAAGGTCCTGACCGGCGCCCAGGCGCAGTCGGCCCGCGTTCCACTCCACCACGTCCCAGTCCCACCAGGACCCCTCGGGGAGCTGGATCACCGCAGATCAAGCCGCATCAGCACCCTCGGATGCCCCGCCAGTACCGACGTCGTCCCCGCCGCGTACGTGAAGCCCGCCCTCTCGAAGTTCTTGCGGAGGCCCGCGTAGGCCATGGTCAGGTCGACTCTCGCGTCGCCGTTGTCCAGTGGGTAGGCCTCCACCGCCGGTGCTCCGTGTGCGCGGGCGAAGGCCACCGCGCCCTCGATCAGGGCATGGGAGATGCCCTGCTTGCGGTGGCCGGGGCGGACGCGGATGCACCACAGGGACCAGACCGGGAGGTCGTCGACGTGGGGGATCTTGCGGTTGCGGGCGAAGGTGGTGGACGCGCGGGGGGCCACTGCCGCCCAGCCGACCGGTTCGGAGTCGTCATAGGCGAGGACGCCCGGAGGCGGGTCGGCCTGGCAGAGGTCGGCGACGTAGGCGGCGCGTTCCGGTGGGCCGAGTGAGTTGTTGAGCTTCGACGGGATGCGGTAGCTCAGGCAGAAACAGACGTTCGCGGTAGGTGACTTGGGGCCGATGACGGCTCGTACGTCCTCGAAAACCGAGGCCGGGCGGACGGCGATGGTCATGGCGTCAGCCTCGCACGGCGCGGGGGACCAGGTGCTCGTCGTGTGGCCGGGACGTTGCCGGGGCGCAACGATTTCGGCGAACCCGGTGTGGGCTGCGTCACGTTCGAGTTCAATGATCTGTGTTTGACGGTCTGGGCAAGCCGACGGGCCGACAGGCCGACAGACGGACTCGTCCTGCAGGGGGTGGCCAGGTGAGTGCTTCCCGGCGCAGCGGAACTGCGCAGCCCGTGGACCCCGAGAACTCAGGCGACGGCTCGGGCGGAGCGGACTCCGGAACGCCGGGCGGCGGCGGTCCGGGTGAGACCGGCCCTTCGCACGGTGGGCCGGGATCGGCGGATCTGCTCGCCGCGCTGCTCGACGGCATGGACGCGGCGCTGTGCGCGTTCGACGCCGATGGTGTGGTGACGCACTGGAACCGCGAGGCGGCCCGCATTCTGGGCTGGACGCCCGAAGACGCCGTCGGCAGGCGGGGGTTCGCGGGCTGGGCCGTACGGACGGCGGACGCGGACGAGATCGAGGGACGGCTGCTCGCGGCGATGCATGCGCCGGGGCGGCAGGTGCATGAGTTCGCGCTGGTGACGAAGGACGGCGGGCGCGTTCTCGTACGGACGCAGTCGGCGGCTGTTCCCGGGCCGGACGGCAAACCGGCGGGGCTGTACTGCGCGTTCAGCGAGGTGCACGCCCAGATCGATCTGGAGCGCTCGATCGCGCTGAGCGAGGCGCTCTTCGACGACGCCTCGTGGGGTGTGGTCCTGGTGGACGCGGATCTGCGTCCGGCGGTGGTCAACGCGCATGCGGCGCGGGCGATGGGAGTCGGTCGTACGGCCGTGCTCGGGCGGCCGCTCGGGGAGCTTCTGTCGCAGGGTGTCGAGGAGTTGGAGGCCGCGCTCACCCATGTCCTGGCGGAGGGCGCACCGCCGGCGCCGGCCGAGTTGTGGGTGTCCGTACGCGCGGAGTCGTCCGGTGCGGGGGAGCGGCGCTGCTGGCGGAGCGGGTTTCTGCGTCTGGGCTCGCCGCTGGCCGAGGAGCCCGTGCCGTTGGGCGTGGGCTGGATGTTCCAGGACGTGACGGAGGCGAAACTGGTCGAGCAGGAAGCGGCTCAACTCCGCTTCCGCAGCAATCAGTTGCACCGGGCGGGGCGTGCGGCGGGGGAGTGCGAGGACCCGATGGAGGCGGCGACGGTCCAGCTGGACTTCGCGCTTGCGGGATTCGCGGACCATGCCCTGATCGATCTGACGCATTCGCTCGAACCCCCGCGTCTGGTGCGCGCGGCGGCCAGCCCCGTCGGCTCACCCGGCCCTGTCCTGCCGGTCGCGCTCGCGGGCCTGCCCGTGCGCTACCCGGAGGGCCACCCGGCGCTCCAGTGCGTGCAGCGGGCGGGCTCGGTGCGTGCCTCGGCTGGGGCGGCGACCGCGGAGGCGGCCCGTGGCTGGGCGAAGGCGCGCCAGTGGCCGGAGTCGACGGTGCACGCCCTGTGCGCGGTGCTGCGCAGCCGGGGCCGCACGCTGGGCGTGATCACGTTTCTGCGCAGCGACAGCAGGGCGGCCTTCGAGCGGTCGGATGCGATGTACGCGGAGAGTGTGGCGGTGCGGGTCGCGGCGGCGGTGGATCTGGCGGCTCTCGGCTCCGCCGGCGATTGAGGCGATCCGGACGACGTTCGGATGCCGGGGCCGGGGCGCAGTCCCGGTCGCGGGACCAGGGCAGGTCAGTGCCGGTAGAAGATCCGGTCCGCGTACTCCGTGAAGATCCGGCCGTTCCACTCATGGCCGCCGTCCACGTTCCCGGAGCGCAGCATGGGCGGCTCGACGCCGCGCGTGGCCAGCTCGCCGACGGCCGTCGCCAGGGTCGCCTGCAGGAGTGCGCTCGTGACGACGGTGGACGCCGGGGCGAAGGGTGCCTCGACCCCCTCGGCCGTCAGCTCCGCGTCACCGATCGCGATCTTGCTGTCGAGCACCACGTCGCAGTGGTCCTTCAGGAACGTCCCCGAGACATGGCGCGACCGCGTCTCCGTGGCGTACGCGACCGAGGTCACGCCGATCACGCGAAGACCGAGCGCCTGGGCGTTCATGGCCATTTCGACGGGCAGGGCGTTACGGCCCGACAGGGAGATGATCACGAGCGTGTCGCCGGGCCGTGCGGGCGAGGAGTCGAGCACCGCACCCGCGAGCCCGTCGACCCGTTCGAGGGCCGAGCCCAGCGTCGCGGGCATCACGTCGATGCCGACGACGCCCGGGACGGCGAGCAGGTTCATCAGGGCCAGGCCGCCCGCGCGGTAGACGATGTCCTGCGCGGCGAGCGAGGAGTGGCCCGCTCCGAAGGCGAAGAGCCGGCCGCCCGCCGCGACCGTGTCGGCGATCAGACCGCCCGCCGCGGCGATGTTCGCGGCCTCCTCGTCGCGCACCCGTTCAAGCAGCCCGATGGCCGCGTCGAAGTACTGGCCGGCCAGCTTGTTCTCGCGCGTAGGGCTCATCGCCTGGTGCCCCTTTCCGGGGGTGGGTGCCAACGTGCCGCGGATCACGTTGCGGTCTGGACCAAGCCTCTGTCAATACGGGCTCGGAGCGGCGTACGGCGCCGAAAACCGTCCTCGAAGTACCGGCGAGGCCCAGGTGCGCCCTTGTTCCCGGGCCGGGAATCTCCCGCGCGGCACGGTTGTCAGTCCAATGCGTCAGTATTGAAGGCAGGGCTGGGTCCTGCCCCCGGCCCTCCCATCTGCCCGGCGATGCCTGGCACGCGCGCTCGCCGCGTTGCCGAAAGGCCCTAGTAGCTCCGCTACGAGGATCTTCCGGCGCCTTGCGATCGCACGCACCAGACGTCCGTCGGGCCGCCCTGCGGGCGACGACGGGAGGGCCGGGGGCAGGGCTCGCGACGAAGCTCAGACGAATCTCATCCGAGGGGCACGTATGTCCGGACTGATCGACACTACGGAGATGTATCTCCGCACCATCCTCGAGCTCGAGGAGGAAGGTGTGGTCCCCATGCGCGCCCGGATCGCCGAGCGGCTCGACCAGAGCGGCCCGACGGTCAGCCAGACCGTGGCGCGCATGGAGCGCGACGGTCTTGTCTCCGTCGCCGCGGACCGCCATCTGGAGCTGACCGACGAGGGCCGCAGGCTCGCCACGCGCGTGATGCGCAAGCACCGCCTCGCGGAGTGCCTGCTCGTCGACGTGATCGGCCTGGAGTGGGAGCAGGTGCACGCCGAGGCCTGCCGCTGGGAGCACGTGATGAGCGAGGCCGTGGAGCGCCGCGTCCTCGAGCTCCTGCGCCATCCGACCGAGTCGCCGTACGGCAACCCGATCCCGGGTCTGGAGGAGCTGGGCGAGAAGGCCGAGGCCGACCCGTTCCTCGACGAGGGCATGGTGAGCCTCGCCGACCTGGAGCCGGGCACCGAGGGCAAGACGGTGGTGGTCCGCCGTATCGGCGAGCCCATCCAGACCGACGCCCAGCTGATGTACACGCTGCGTCGCGCGGGCGTGCAGCCCGGCGCGGTGGTCAGCGTGACCCAGGCCGCGGGCGGCGTCCTGGTGGGCAGCAGCGGCGAGGCGGCGGAGCTGGACGCGGAGGTCGCTTCGCACGTGTTCGTCGCGAAGCGGTAGGTGCCGCGGGGCGGCGCAGTCCCGCGGGGGTGTGGGGGCGTCGGCCCCCACAGGAGCCCACCGCCGGGGAGCGGCGGAGTCACGTGTGCCGCTTGCGGCCGCAATGCAACAGGGCGGTCACGCAAGCAGCCCCCGGGCACCCGCAGGCCCAACAACCCCGTAGAGCACGGGAGTTGCTCCCCACGAAAACAAGATTCACCCCCCAAACCGCCCCGCAGGGCTCATTTGCGTGCGAGGCTGGCCGTGAGGCATATGACCTGAGGGCTCTTGACCGCGTGGGCACCGGCGAGGGAGGGGCGGGAGGATGTGCCGTACAACCTTCCGTGCAGTGGTGACGCACGCATGCCCTGCCGCAGCCGCTCCCGCGGGGCCCCGGAACGCAGAGGGCCCCGGCACCTCGCGGTGCCGGGGCCTGTCCTCCCCTGTGCTGACCTGGAGCCCCGAGCTCTCAAGGTCAACCCCGTCGGACCTCTTTCCCCGAGCGGTCCGCCTCCCGCAGAAGATCTCCCCTCGGCAGCGCCGGTCAATCCTTGAGTGCGGTCACTCGAACGAGGGGTGTTGCCGGGCGATCAGGCTGTTTCGAATGGGAGTTCGATAACGTGGCCGTACGTTGGGACGTACGGCAAGGTTCAGGAAGCAACACCGCAACAGGCCCGAGCGAGGGGGGTGCCAGGACGTATGGTGCGGCGCATCGACGTGACCGGAGCAGGCGGAGTGCGCCTTGCCGCCTGGGAGTTCGCCGACCCCCCGAAGGACGACCAGAAGCGTGCGGAGCTCGGTCATGAGCCCGGGGTGCTGTTACTGCACGGCTTAATGGGCCGCGCCTCGCACTGGGCGGGTACGGCGCGCTGGCTCGCCGAGCGGCATCGCGCGGTCGCCCTCGACCAGCGCGGCCACGGTCAGAGCGAGAAGCCGGCCGGCGGCCCCTTCACCCGCGAGGCGTACGTCGAGGACGCCGAAGCCGCCCTCGTCCAGCTCGATCTCGCCCCCGCCGTGCTCATCGGCCACTCCATGGGCGCCCTCACCGCGTGGCAACTGGCGGCCCGCCGCCCCGATCTCGTCAGCGGACTCGTCATCTGCGACATGCGCGCCTCGGCGCTCGGCGCCGCATCCCAGCGCGAGTGGTCCGACTGGTTCGAGGCCTGGCCCGTCCCCTTCGCCACGCTGGCCGACGTCCGCAAGTGGTTCGGCGAGGACGACCCCTGGGTCGAGCGCCCCAACCCCGCGCGCGGCACCTTCTACGCCGAGGTCATGACCGAGTCCGACGATGGCTGGCGCCCCGTCTTCGACCGCGAGCAGATGCTGCACACCCGCGAGACCTGGGTGCACGACGCCCACTGGGAGGAGCTCGCCCAGGTCCAGTGCCCCACCCTCGTGGTCCGCGGGATCGACGGCGAGCTGGGCCGGGCGGAAGCCTCGGAGATGGTGCGCGTCCTACCCCGCGGCGAGTACGCGGAAGTCCCCGACGCAGGCCACCTAGTGCACTACGACCAGCCGGAGGGCTGGCGCACGGTGGTCGAGCCGTTCCTGGACGGCGTACTCACAGGCTGAGAAAGGGACCCTGCGCACCACCAGAAAGCCTCAAATCGGGCACTCGGTAGTGCGGAGGGTCCCCTACTCCTACCGCCGAGCCTCGCGGCCGCATGCGTACGCCAGCGCGCTGATCAGTTCCTCCGCGTCCGGTAGCCAGCGGTTGGCGGGGGTGGGGCGGCGGGCCCACTGGACCGCGCCCTGGGCGCCGAAGCGGGTCGGCGGCGCGGCCACCCAGTCGCCCTCGCCGAGCGCGCGCAGATCGAGCGCCGAGGGCGCCCATCCCAACTTCCGTACGAGATCAGGCATCTTGACCCCGGCCCCGGGCAGCACGAAGAACTGCATCCGACGGTTGGGCGTCAGCGTCACCGGACCGAGTGTGAGCTCCATCCGTTCAAGGCGGGCGAGCGCCAGGAAGCCCGCGGTCTCCGGCACGTCCAGGGCGTCGAAGGTGCGCCCGGTCGGCAGCAGGATCGAGGACTTGGGCTGCTTCGACCACAGCCGCCGCGCGACCGTGGCACTGCCGGTGGCCTGCGTGGCCCAGTCCTCACGGGCCGGGTGCGCGCCGGGCAGCTTGCAGGCGGGACTGCCGCACGAGCAGCACTCGGTGCCCGAGGAGTCTTCACGGATCTCGAGCCAGGTGCCGGGGAACACGTCCCAGTGCCGCTCCTCCGCATACCGCACGGCGGTGTCGAGCAGCGTCTCACCGCGCTGCTGGGGGATCCGGTCGGCTGTCGCGGGGGTGATGGTCTCTTCCACGGAGTGTTCAACTCTGCCTGTCACCGCGGGTTACGGGCAGGCCGCGCGCCGGGGAGGTGCATCGATCCTGCATACGGGGCGCATGGATGCACGGCCGGGGGCGCGCATGCGGATCGGCAGCGGGGGATGGGTAGCCAGCTGTGAGGGAACGGGCACGGGCTGTGGCGGGCGTCCGGGTGCGTTCGCGTCCGTATTCGTCCGAGGTGCCCGCATCTTCCCTTCCGCACCTGGGCATTGATCATCACTAGTGATCATTTCCATCAGAGAACGCGGCGCACACAGGGGGTACGTCATGGCCGCAAGGCCTCTCGTGGCGCGGCAGCCGAACGAACGGCTGCAGGCGCTGATCCAGGAAGCCGGATGTTCCAACGCGGGCCTCGCGCGCCGTGTGAACATGTGCGGCGCCGAGCACGGACTCGATCTGCGCTACGACAAGACCTCCGTGGCCCGTTGGCTGCGCGGGCAGCAACCCCGCGGCAGGGCGCCCGCGATCATCGCCGAGGCGCTCGGGCGCAAACTCGGCCGCACGGTCACGATCGACGAGATCGGGATGGCCAACGGAAAGAACCTGGCGTCGGGGGTCGGGCTGCAGTTCTCGCCCACCGTGCTCGGGGCGATCGAGCAGGTCTGCGAGCTGTGGCGCAGCGACGTGGGGCGCCGTGACTTCCTGTCCGGCTCGTCGGTCGCCGCCTCCGCGCTTGTCGAGCCCAGCAGGGACTGGCTGATCACGGCCATGGACCAGCAGGTGGCGCGGTCGGCCGGTGCGCGCGTGGGGACTTCGGACGTCGAGGCCGTACGGGCGATGACCGAGGCGCTGACGCAGCTGGACCACCGGTTCGGCAGCGGACATGTGCGGCCGGTCGTCGTGCACTACCTCAACTCCGTGGTGTCCGGGCTGCTCGCCGGTTCGTACCGGGAGGCGGTGGGGCGTGAACTCTTCGCCGCCGTGGCCCGGTTGACGGAACTCGCGGGCTACATGGCGATCGACACCGGGCAGCCGGGGCTCGCGCAGCGGTACTACATCCAGGCGCTGCGGCTCGCGCAGGCAGCCGGGGACCGCGGTTACGGCGGATACGTACTGGCCGCTTCCATGAGCCACTTGGCGGCGCAGCTCGGCAATCCGCGGGAGATCGCGCAGCTGGCGCGGGCCGCGCAGGAGGGCGCGCGCGGGCGGGTCACGCCGCGGGCCGAGGCGATGTTCTACGCGGCGGAGGCGCGCGGGCACGCCCTGCTCGGGGACGCGCGCACCACGCAGATCGTGGCCTCGCGGGCCGAGTCCGCGATGGAGCGGGCCGAGGCGGGCCAGGACTCCGGTGACGATCCGGCGTGGATCAAGCACTTCGGGCGGGCGTATCTCTCGGACGAACTGGCGCACTGCTACCGGGACTTGGGGCAGGCGGAGGCGGCGGAGCGGGCGGCCCGCGAGGCGCTCGACGGGCTCCCGGAGTCGCGGGCGCGGCGGCGGGCGATCGGGCTCGTGCTGCTCGCCTCGGCGCAGGTGCAGCGGCGTGAGGTGGAGCAGGCCTGCCACACGGGGATGCGGGCGGTGGAACTGCTCGGGACGCTGCGGTCGAACCGGGGGGCGGAGTACCTGGACGATCTGCAGCTGCGGCTCGAACCGTTCAGGGAGGAGGCGGTGGTCCGGGAGTTCGGGGCTCGGCTGGAGGTCCAGGCGGCGTGAAGGGCCGACGGGGTCTGGGCGGCAGGGTCTTGGCGGCCGGGTCCCGGAAGCGGGGTCCGGAAGCGGGGTCCAGGAAGCCGGGCCTCGGAAGCGGTCTCAGCAGGGGAGAGAAAGCTCACCCACAGCGGTACGTAGGGACTCAACAGGGCTGATACGAGCCCACTTGTGACAGCCGGGGCATCGGTGCGGAGCTGCGTACCACCCTGACCGGGGGAGCCGGTAGCGTAACCAGCGATTCCAGAGTTCCCCCATTGGTAGGAGTCCCGGTGACGCAGAGCGGACAGGGCGAGGAGCCGCAGCTTCCCGCGGCGCGGCCCGCCCACGAAGGCGTCGTGCTGCCCGCCGACGGCGGCGGTCCAGTGCTGCCCGGCGCATACGCCGAGCCCGCCAGTCCCGCGGTGCCCGCGGGCGGACAGCCGTGGGGTCAGCCGTGGGGGCCGCAGTCCCCGCCCGCGCAGGCGCCCGAGTCGGGCCCCGTGGGCGGACAGGCGTGGGGGACGCCGCAGGGTGCACAGCCCTTGCCGCCCGCGGCGCAGCAGCAGCCCGCGTTCCCGCCGGCGGGCGCGGACGCCGACGCCACGCAGTACATCCCGCCGGTGCCGGGGCAGTCGATACCGGGGCAGTCGATACCGGGCCAGCCGCTCCCGCCGGTGCAGCCGCAGGTACCCCAGGCGCCCTCGGCCCACCAGGCGCCCACCCCGCCCCACCAGGCACCCGTCCCGCCCCACGCCCCCTACGGCGACGAAGCGGCGACCCAGATGATTCCGCCCGTTATGGGCAACTTGCCCGAAATGGGCCCTGGTGGGCAGCAGTTGCCCCCGCAGCACCGGCCCGGCGCCCTGCCCCCTGAGCAGCCCGCCGAGTCCACGTATCTCCTCGGGCGCCAGCAGGCCGTCGACGGCCCCGACGCCCAGGCCACGCAGTACCTGCCGCCTGTGCCCCCCACGCAGGACGCCGTGCCTCCCGCGCCGAGCGGAGCCCCGTACGGGATCCGGCCCGGGGCGCCCGGTGACCGCCAGCCGCCGGCCGAGTTCGACAGCCTCTTCCGCAGCGAGCCCGCCGAGGGCTCGGCCGACTCCACCCAGCAGATGCCCCGCTTCACGGAGCCCGCGCCCGCCCCGCGCGCGCACCACGGCCAGGACGGCTACGGCGGTCACGGTGGCCGGGACGGCCATGGCGGCCACGGCGGACGCGGCGGTCAGGGCGGACGCGCCGCCGCACGTCGTGACGAGGGCGGCGGCCCGACCCGTGGCCGCGTGCTCGCGGTCGTGGGCGTGGGGATCGCCGTGGTCGGTATCGCCGCCGGCGCGCTGATGGGCCTCATCGGCGGAGGCGACGACGACGGCGCCGAGGACCCGGCGCCGGCCGGCGCCACCGGACCGGCCGAGAAGGAGTCGTCCGCGCCCGCGGCCGATCCCGCCAAGGCCCAGGCCGTCGCGCTCGACAAGCTGCTCGCCGACTCCAACAACAGCCGCGACGCGGTGATCCGTTCCGTCGAGGCGATCAAGAGCTGCAAGAACCTGGGGCAGGCCGCCCAGGACCTGCGCGATGCCGCCGGTCAGCGCAACTCGCTGGTCACCCGGCTCGACCAGCTGGAGATGGACAAGCTGCCGCAGCACCAGCAGCTGCGCTCGGCGCTCGACAAGGCCTGGAAGGCCTCCGCCTCGGCCGACTCGCACTACGCGTCCTGGGCCGACCAGGTCGCCGCCAAGAAGGGCTGCCCCAAGGGCCGGCCCCGTACGACGAGCCAGTTCCAGGAGGGCAACAGGTCCAGCGGTGACGCGACCACCGCGAAGCGGGAAGCCGCGCCGCTGTGGAACACGATCGCCAAGCAGTGGGGTCTGACCGAGCGGTCGCCTCAGCAGCTCTGAACCGTCGGGCGCCCCGTGAAGGAGCGCCCGGCCCTCAGGCGGGTCTTCAAGCCGGTCCTCAGGCCGGTCTTCAAGCCGGTCCTCAGGCCGGCTGTCAGATCGTCCCCTCCAGGGTGTCCGTCATGTCCACCGACGACTTGCCCAGCGCCGTCAGCCGCCCGCCGCGCACCTGCTGGTACCAGACATGGGCGTTGACCATGCGCGGGTAGTCGCGGACCGCGATGGTGTCCTCGAAGCGCCAGCTCAGCGTGGGCGTCAGACCGCCCGTCTGCACGCGCAGACCGTCGTTCAGGGCGCGGCTGACGGTCATGGCGTCCACGGGGCCTTCGCCGAGCGACTCGACGACGTGCTTGAGGACCGTGTACGCGACCCAGGTGTTCTGGACGCCGGCGTCCGACGGATCGACGCGGTTGTCGTCGAAGGCCTGTTCGCGGATGGCCCGGCGCATCGGCTCCCAGCGCCGGTCGCCGGCCGCCGGGTACCAGCCGGTGAGATACGCGCCTTCGTAGACACCGGTCCTGCCGCCACCCCTGTTCACCGCGGTCTGGTCGATGGAGCCGATGATGGAGCTGACGCGTACATCCGTGTAGTCGTCGCGCACGCGGCGGAACGAGTCGAAGAACGTCGTCGTCTGGTCGCCGAGCGCGGCCGTCACACAGCCCCTGCTCGCGCCCCGCGTACCGGTGAGCGCGGCGGACGCGCCCGCCGCTTCGAGGGCCTCCTGCGCCTGCTGGGTGAAGTCGTTGGCCTCCTCGGCCGCGCGGATGTCCGTGGCCGCCGGGCGGCCGGCCTGCTTGAGCGAGTAGTCGAGCAGATCGGGCAGATCGTCACCGGCGATGGTGTCGGGACGGACGAGGGAAACCTTGGTGCAGCTCTGGGCGAGCTGGCGTCCGTTGCCCGCCATCAGCGCGACCTGGCCGCCGTTGACCGGATACGAGAGGGGGCTCTTGAACTCGTCCTCGGTCAGCCCGAACCCTCCGATGAACGGGATGCCCCCCGCCTCCAGAGTGGACAGGAACGAGCGTCCGTACTGGCTGAACGAGCCGACCACCGCCGTCACCTCGGCGTCGACCGCCTGCCGGGCGCAGGCCGCGGCGCCGGCCGTGTCGTTGCGCTCGTTGCAGGTGATGACCTCGAGGTCACGGCCGTTGAGTCCGCCGTTGGCGTTGACCCAGCGCGCGTACGCCCTGGCCATCGCCGGGACGCCGGGCGCATTGGTGCCCTTGGTGTTCTCGGGCGCCCAGGTCATGACGGTGACCGGGCTCTTGTCGTCGGAGGAGAACCCGGGTATCGCACCACAGCCCGCGGTCAGCGAGACGGTGACCGCGAGAGCGGCGGCGAGACGGAGGGCAGGAGCGGGCAGGCGGCGCGTGGGGAGGATGCGACGGCGAAGGGGCAGGGCACGTGGCCGATCGGTCATGGACACGCACTTTTGCGTCACGTTCCGAATCTTTGAGTGAAGTCAGGGCAACGGAAAGTGACTTGAAGGTGAACATGGGGGGCCCGGAGCGTCACCGATGCGAAGAACGTACGATCGGCAACCGTGCAAAGCTCGGAGAAGTCTTCCCGTCGCGGCAGCCGCTCGTCCACCATGGGCGGCATGCCACTGAACGACATGCCGTGGTGGCGCTGGCGCAGCAACGTGCGCTCCGCGCTGCACATGCTCTCCGACCCGGCCTTCCAGCACGAGTGCTGGCTGGCGGGGCGCGAGGGGTACGGAGACGTCACCGACGCGGTCTACCGCCTGGTCGAGGACACCTGGCTCGACAACTGGTCGGCCGAGAAGTACGTGGGCACGATCTTCCGTGACCCGCAGGAGGCCGCCCTGGTCGACACCGCGGTCCTCCGGGTCCTGCGGATCATGCACCAGGTCGGTCCCGACGCCCCGGTCCAGGCCTATCTCGACCACCACGGCTGGCCCGAGGCGGTACGGGCGGCGCGCGAAGCGCACGTACGTCTCGCGCAGAGCGACGGGGACGACCCGGACACCCAGCCGCGCACCCTCGAGGTGCTGCGGATCATGACGCGTACGGCCTGAGGCGCGCGGCGTCCACGCTGCGGTACGCGGACCCGGTCACGGGCTCGCGTATGCGATCCTGCCTGGATGACCGATCAGCCCGCGCCCGTGTCCGGCCAACAGGTGTCCGACCAGTACGTCCTGACTCTGTCCTGCCCCGACAAGCAGGGCATCGTGCACGCCGTCTCGTCGTATCTCTTCATGACGGGCTGCAACATCGAGGACAGCCAGCAGTTCGGTGACCGTGACACCGGTCTGTTCTTCATGCGCGTGCACTTCTCCGCCGAGGCGCCGGTCACCGTCGACAAGCTGCGGGCCTCGTTCGCGGCGGTCGGCGACTCCTTCCAGATGGACTGGCGGCTGCACCGGGCCGAGGAGAAGATGCGCGTCGTCCTGATGGTGTCGAAGTTCGGCCACTGTCTGAACGATCTTCTCTTCCGTGCCCGGATCGGTGCACTTCCGGTGGAGATCGCGGCAGTTGTCTCCAATCACACCGAGTTCGCCGAGCTGGTGGCCTCGTACGATCTGCCCTTCCGCCACATCCCGGTCACGAAGGACACGAAGGCCGCGGCCGAGGCCGAGCTCCTCGATCTCGTACGCGAGGAGGACGTCGAGCTCGTCGTACTCGCCCGCTACATGCAGGTCCTCTCCGACGACCTCTGCAAGCAGCTCAGCGGCCGGATCATCAACATCCACCACTCCTTCCTGCCGAGCTTCAAGGGCGCGAAGCCGTACCACCAGGCGCACACCCGCGGTGTGAAGCTGATCGGCGCCACCGCGCACTATGTGACCGCCGACCTCGACGAGGGCCCGATCATCGAGCAGGAGGTCGAGCGCGTCGGCCACGAGGTCACGCCCGAGCAGCTGGTCGCGGTGGGCCGCGACGTGGAGTGCCAGGCGCTCGCGCGGGCCGTCAAATGGCATGCGGAGCACCGGATCCTGCTCAACGGGCGACGGACGGTCGTGTTCGCCTGAGTGACGACGAAAGGCGACCCGGCATGACGCTCACCGACCCTCCGTCGGCCTCCCCTTCCGCCCCCCTGTATGCCGCGCTGGTCCCCCGCCTGCGCGCGGCGGGCTGTGTCTTCGCGGAGGACGAGGCGCGGCTGCTGCTCGACGCGGCGCCCTCCGCCGTCGCCCTGGAGGCGATGGTGACGCGCCGGGTCGCGGGCGAACCCCTGGAACAGGTCGTCGGCTGGGCCGAGTTCGCGGGCCTGCGGATCCTGCTCGACCCGGGGGTGTTCGTGCCGCGCCGCCGTACCGAGTTCCTCGTGTCGGTGGCGCTGGGGCTGCCGCGAGACGCGGCCCCGGGCGGCGCGGCGGCCGGGGCGCCGGTGGTCGTCGACCTGTGCTGCGGCTCGGGCGCGGTCGGCGCGGCCCTCGCGGCCGCCCTGCCCGGCTGCGACCTGTACGCGGCCGACATCGACCCGGCGGCGGTGGCCTGTGCCCGCCGCAACCTGCCGCCGTCGCGGGTGTACGAGGGTGACCTCTTCGCCCCGCTCCCGCCCTCCGTCCGCGGCCGCATCTCGCTCCTGGCCGCGAACGTTCCCTACGTCCGCACCTCGGACATCCCGTTCCTGCCGGCGGAGGCCCGTGAGCACGAGCCCCTCTCGGCCCTGGACGGCGGCGACGACGGCCTCACGGTCGCCCGCAGGGTGGCCGGGGAGGCGGCGGAGTGGCTCGCCCCGGGCGGCCACGTCCTGATCGAGGCCACGGAGGCTCAAGTCCCGCCGGCTGTGGCGGCGTTCGAGTCGACCGGGCTGCGCGTCCATGTGGTGGAGGACGAGGAGGCGGAGGCTCAGGTAGTGGTGGGATCCAGACCTGCCGGCGCTTGAGGGGCGAGCCCCGGCCCAACCCGGGCCGCCCCTACATGCGGCTCAAAGAAGCCGCCGCCGACAGCACGTCCCGGATCGCCTCACGGTCCCCGTCCTGGCCCGCCGCGGCCTCTTCGGGCAGTACGTGCCCGGCCGCGAGCTTGCAGAACTCCACGCCGTCCAGGGCGACATGGGCCACCTCGTGCTCGGCCGAGCCCACCGCGCCCGGTGAATCCAGGGCGATCAGCCACTCGCCGCCGCCTCTGCCCTCCACCTCAAGGCGCAGGCTCCGCCCGGGCGAACCGGCCCGCACCAGGCTCTTCGCGGGTGACGCGAGCCCCTCGCGCCGTCTCTGCGCGAGCGTGGACGGCAGCATCCGCGCCGCGAGGTCGATCATCCGGTTGAGGTGGCGGGGCGCCGGCGGCTCGTACGGGTAGTCGACCGCGTCCGCGATGTCCCCGGCGTGCACCCAGCACTCGAAGGCGCGGTCCACCAGCGAGTCGCGCAGGGGGAGGCTGAACACCCCGTACGGGACCGTGAGTTCGCCGGAGCCGCCACCCGCGAACGACACCGTCCGCACCAGCGCGTGCGACTGCTCACGCCACGGCATCCGCACCGTGCGGGTGGGCGGGAAGTGCGAGGCCTTCCAGTACGTCTCGGTGCGGGCGTACGGCGTGTCCTCTTCGGGCGCCAGCTCACCGAGGGGGTCCTCGAGGCCCAGCGCCACCGCCACCAGACCGTCGACGGTCAGCAGATGCGCGATCACCCCGGCGACGGTGGTGCGACGGTTCACCGGGCGGTCGGCACCGCCGTCGTACCACTTCAGCCGTACGGGAGCGTGCCACTCGCCGTCGCCGATGTCCTGGAGCAGCGCGTCGAGCCGCGCCGTCTCCGCGTCGTACGCAACGGCCCAGTCCGGTACGGGAATCCGCGGCGGGCGCCGGTCGAGGCACCCGGCGAGGACCCGTGACCGAAGGCCCGGGTCGAGGTCGAGGCTCTCCTCCGGCTGCAGCAGACCGACCGCGTCCCGAAGGCGCAGCGCCTCGTCCGCGCACGGGCCGCAACCGCCCAGGTGCAGTTCGACGGCCGCGGCCTCCTCGGGCTGACAGGCCGCGAGGGCCCAGGCGCCGAGCAGCGACTTCAGTACGTCGTGGTCGAGTTCCGGCGGCGGGGCCTGCGGGTCCGGCAGGGGCAGCCCGCCGTCCTCGACGGATTCACGGGGTGCGGGTATGCGCGGCGGCGACGAGGCCCCGGGGCGCTCGTCGTCCCCCGGACCGCCCTCGCCCGGACCGAACGGATCGGGATTCATGTGGCTCTCCCGTATCCGTGCTTCCAGGGACTGCCGTTGTTCTTCTGGTCGTTGGCCGAGGAGAGCAGCTGCAGACCGAGCCGCAGCCGACGGCGCGCCTCGTCCTCGGTGACGCCGAGATCGGCCGCTGTCTGGCGGTAGTCGCGGCGCTGGAAGTACGCGAGTTCGAGGGCGGCCCGCAGCGGGGCGGGCATCGACGTGACGATGTAGTCGGCGCGCGCGGCCGCCGAGGCCTCGCGCACCTTGCGCTCCAGATCCTCGGCGCTGCCCTCGCCGCCCTCGGCGAGCGCCGCCGTGCCCTGCTGCCGCAGCCGCTGGACGGCCTGGCGGTGGGCGAGCGCGGCGATCCACGAACGCATCGAGCCCTGCTTCGGCTCGTACGACTCCGGGTTCTCCCAGACGTACGTGAACACCTCGCGGGTGACCCGGTCGGCGGCCGCCTCGTCGTCGAGTACGCGGTGGGCCAGGCTGTGGACGAGCGAGGCGAACCGGTCGTAGAGCTCACCGAGCGCGGCAGCCTCCCCCCGCGCGAGCCGCTGCTGCATCCTGCGGTCCCAGCGGGGTGGTGCGTCCTTCGCCATCAGGCCCCCTCCGACCCTCGACTGCGGTGTGCGCTCCCCGTACAAGCCCTCTTGCCTCGAATGTAATGCGAGGCGCCGTCCGCGTACGCCCCTTTGCGGCAATGTGCGCTCGCGCCAGGGCCGGGGATGGTAACGAATGCGTCACCTTCGGTAGCCCGGAGCAACTGAGCGAACCTGAGCGAAGTCGATCTAGTTAGATCGAATCAGGCGAATTGTGATAGGGCTTTTGGGTAAGGCGCCTGGACAGGGTGTTTCGGCAAGAAGCTGCGGGGCAGCCGCGAAATCAAGGAAGCGAAGGACGGGCTTCCAGATCTTCGAGGGCTGAGGCCCGGATCAGGACCGACGAGCGAGAGGCATCGCGTGGCGCTCAAGGTGACCGAAGAGGAGCGAGGCGGCTGGGCCGTCATCCAGGTCTGCGGCGAGATGGACATGGTGACCTCACCCGCGCTGCGCCAGCGTGTCCATGACGCGGTCGCGGACGGCCGTCGCAATGTCGTGCTCGATCTGTCCGAGGTCCTCTTCTGCGACTCCTCGGGCGTCGGTGTCCTGATCGCGTCGCGCCGACTGCTCCGCTCCTGCTCCGGCCGGCTGCGCCTGATCCTGCCGGCCAAGGGCGCGGAGGACGGCTCGCACGTCAACCGGGTGCTCGCGGCGCTGGGCGTCCGCCGGCTCTTCGAGGTCTACCCGGACGCGCTGTCGGCTTCCGACGAGTCGGCGCAGCCGCTGTCGGCGTAACCGTCCGCCGTTCACAGCCGGTCCTTGGCGAACTCGACGAACTCGTCGATGGCCTCCTCCGCCGCGCGGTAGTACGCCGTGTACTCCTCCCGGCCCACCGCCTTGGGGACACGCGCCACCTTGTCGAGCGCCGTACGCGCACGCTCGGCGAGGTCCGGCCGGTCGGTGACGAGCCGCACGCGGTACAGCACCTCGTTCACCCCCTGGCGCTGATCGAAGACCCGGGCCTTCAGACCCGCCTGGGTCGAGTCGAACTCCCGGTTCTCGTGCTCGGCCAGCCACCGGTCCATCTGCGCGCGCAGGTAGTTGAACAGCGCTCCGGCATACGCGCTGTAGACCTGGAGCCGCTCCTGCCGCAGGGCCTCGGAGCGGGCGAACCGTTCCGCACGTGCCAGCGCCCGTTGCTGGAAGAGCTGGCTCACACCGACACCCAGCAGAGTTCCGGCCACGGCTATGACACTCGCAACAGCCTCCATACGCCCAGTCGATCACGCGGACACAGGCCGCAACGGCTTGTCGCAGATTCTCACCAGTCCTGATACGGAGATGAACTTTTCGGGTCCAGGCCCCGAACGGCGACGTACGCTCCGTGGAGTCACTGCAACCCGCACCCATGAGTGAGGCAGCCGAGATGGACAGCGCAGAGTACGAGCGCAGGATTGCCGCCCGCTTTGCCAGTTTCGACCAGGACGGCAACGGCTACATCGACCGCGAGGACTTCTCCTGCGCGGCCAAGGCCCTGCTTGCCGAGTTCGACGTGACCGCGCGCTGCGACAAGGGACAGGCGCTCTACATCGGCGCCGAGGCCTTCTGGCAGGGCATGGCCGGGATCGCGGATGTCGACGGGGATCAGCGGGTGACGCGCGAGGAGTTTGTGACCGGGGCCGTGAAGCGGCTGCGGGACAGTCCGCAGCGGTTCGCCGAGATCGCCCGGCCGTTCCTGCGGGCCGTGGTCGCGGTGGCGGACACCGACGGCCAGGGCGTGACCGCCACCGACGCCGCGCGGGTGCTGCGGGTCCTCGGCGTCGCACCGGAGGTGATCCCGGTCGCGGCCGCCGCGCTCGACCCGTCGGGCTCGGGCCGCATCCCGTCCGAGGAGCAGCTCCTCGCCGCGTTCGCGGCGTACTTCACCACTCCGGCGCCGGACGCGTAAGGGTTTGCAGAGCGGGCGGCGTCCCGGGTCGTGATGGATCCCGGACTCCGTGCCGTCGGCTGTGCGGTCCCGTTCCGGCCGCGCGGCGAGGCGAGGCGCCAGGGGCCTAGGTCCCGCGCGGACGTCGGAGGCCGGCCCACCCGGCCGCACCGCACCGCACTGCACTGCACTGCACCGCACCGCACCGGACACGATGCCGCTCCGCGAACAGCCGCCGCATACCGCGATCGGGGCCGGATCCGACAGGACCCGACCGGACCGGGCCCGTCCGCTCGACCCCTACGTGTTCACGAACCACTGCCGCCCATCGATCAGTTCACGTGCCGCGTCCAGGTGCCCCGCATGGCAGGCCGTCTCGACGATCACGTGCAGGACGACGTCCCGGACGTTGTCCAGAAACGGCTCTCCGTACGTCTCGTGCGGCCACCACGCCAGGGCGTCATCTCCCGCCGACGCGGCGATGACGGCGTCGGCGAGGGCCGTCTCGGTGCGGTAGCGGTCGAGGATCTCGGTGGCCGAGGTGGCCTCCGCCACCTCCCAGGCCTCGTCGAGGGGGTCCAGGCCGGCGATGACGTCCTTCTCGCCGGCCACGACCGCCCGGAACCACAAGTGCTCGACGCTCACCGTCAGATGCTGGACCATCCCCAGGCACGACCAGCCGGACGGCAGCACCGGCCGCCGCAGCGCCGCCTCGTCCAGCCCTTCCAGGATGCCGAGCACATGCCGGCGCTGACTGCGCAGATAGGCCAGGAGTGTGGCGATCTCGTTGTCCACGGGCGCACCCGCCCGCGCGTTCCCGTCCACGTCGCTCATGGCGCCACATGCTGCACCCGACCGCCCCCGCTGTACAGAGCGGACCGCCCCCGCTGTACAGAGCGGACCGCCCGCCTACGAGAACTGCTCCCGCAGCTTGTACTTGAGCACCTTGCGCAGGGTCTCGTTGCGCGGCAGTGCGTCCACCACCTCCAGCTGCTCGGGCAGCTTGTGCACGGACAGGCCCTCGCCGCGCAGGTAGGCCGTCAGCTCGGCAAGCGTCAACTCCGGTGACCCCGCGCGCTGTTCGATGACCGCACACACCCGCTCGCCCCGGATCTCGTCCGGAAGCCCGATCACCGCCGCGTCCCCGACCGACGCGTGCTGATGCAGAAGATCCTCGATCTCCTTGGCCGAGATGTTCTCGCCCTTGCGGATGATCACGTCCTTGGCCCGGCCCGTCAGGACCAGATGGCCGGACGAGGTCACATGACCGAGATCCCCCGTGATCAAGTAGCCGTCCGCGTCGAAGACTTCGGAGGTCTGCGCCGCGTCCAGATACCCCTGGCACACCGCCTCGCCCTTCAGCCGCACCTCACCGTCCGTGTGCGCCGGCAGCTCCTTGCCCTCCGCGTCCGTGATGCGGATGGACATCGCGGCGGGCGGCTTGCCCTCGGTGGTGGCGAGGTTCTCGGCCGTGTCGTCGGGCGCGCCCATCGTGATCATGGGCACCTCCGTCATGCCGTATCCGTGCGTGAGCTGGCACCCCATCTCCCGTACGACGGCGTGGTAGATCTCCGGCGGCTTGGGCGCCCCACCGCCCGCGAGCAGACGCAACGACGGGATGAGCTTCTGATCGGGGTCCTTGCGCTGCTCGTTCAGGAACATCGTGTAGAACGCGGTCGAACCGCCCGCCACCGTCACCCCGTGCCGCCGGTAGCCGTCGAGCGCGTCCGGCATCGCGAACTTCTCGAACATCACCGCCGGGAAGCCGTACAGAAGCAGCATCACCGTGTAGTCCGGGCCCGCTATGTGCGCGAACGGGAAGGCCATCGAGCCCACGTCGTCCGGCGACAGATGCAGCGCGTGTGCCAGGCAGGAGCCGCCCGCGATCAGTGAACGGTCCGTGTGCAGTACGCCCTTGGGGTCGGAGGTCGTGCCCGAGGTCCAGTAGATCCAGCGCACCGAGGTGCCTTCCGAAGGCGGCGGCGGGAGAATCCGCGGATCGCCGTCGGGCAGGGAGTCGTACGCCTCGAAGATGCCGCGCGCTCCGAGCCGGCCCGCCATCGCCGTATGGTCGAAGTCCCGCCACACACCGGGCGAGGCGAAGAACTCCGCCTTCGACTCCCGCAGCGCGAAGCCCACTTCCTTGTCCCGGTAGAAGGGGATGAGCGGGGTCTGCACCGCGCCGATACGGGCCAGTGCGGTCGAGAGCAGCACGGTCTCGATACGGGTGGGCAGCTGCCAGGCGACCACCGTGCCCGGACGCACCCCCATGCCCCACAGCCCGGCCGCCACCCGCTCACTGCGGTCGCGCAGCTGGGCGAAGGTGAGCGTGCGGTCGTCGGCCGGGTCGGCCGCCGCCTCGATCAGGACTCGGCGGTTCGGCGTACGGGCCGCGCGACGGCAGACGAGTTCCCAGAAGGTGGGCGCGGAATCGAGGTCCGCCCCCTGCCGGGCGCGCTCCCGGCCGGATCCTGGCGCGGCTGCTGCGTCGTTCATCGCGGAGACCTCCGTTACAGAGCAATTCCCGAACCTGACGACCAGTCAGATTGCCGAGAGCGTATGGCTCCGCGCCTTGTCGGTCCAGAGGTGGGGCGGCTAGCCTCTATCTGACGATCCATCAGAAACAGTCGACGCCCCGTGCGCGTCGGGTGAGGGGACCCCATGGAACTGCCTCGGATCATCAGCGTCGACGACCATGTGATCGAGCCCGCCCACCTCTTCGAGACCTGGCTGCCGAAGAAGTACCACGACCGCGGCCCCAAGCCGCTCACCGCCGGAATCGGCGAACTCGCCTACGTGGCCGGCAAGTACCAGATCACGATGGACCCGGACGGACCGCCCACCGACTGGTGGATCTACGAGGATCTGAAGTTCCCGTACAAGCGCAACATCGCCGCCGTCGGCTTCGACCGCGACGAGATGACCCTGGAGGGCATCACGCGCGCCGAGATGCGGCGCGGCTGCTGGGATCCCAAGGCGCGCCTGGCGGACATGGACCTCAATCACGTCGAGGCCTCGCTCTGCTTCCCGACCTTCCCGCGCTTTTGCGGCCAGACCTTCGCCGAGGCGCACGACAAGGAGGTCGCGCTCGCCTGCGTGCGCGCCTACAACGACTGGATGGTGGAGGAGTGGTGCGGTGACTCGGGCGGCCGCCTGATCCCGCTCTGCATCATCCCGCTCTGGGACATCGACCTCGCGGTCGCCGAGATCCACCGCAACGCCGCGCGCGGAGTGAAGGCCGTGACCTTCTCCGAGATTCCCACCCACCTCGGTCTGCCGTCCATCCACTCCGGCTACTGGGACCCGTTCTTCCGGGCCTGCCAGGAGACCGGCACCGTCGTGAACATGCACATCGGCTCCAGCTCCCAGATGCCCGCCGCATCGCCCGACGCCCCGCCCGCCGTCCAGGCCTCCCTGAGCTTCAACAACGCCATGGCGTCGATGATGGACTTCCTCTTCTCGGGCGTCCTGGTGAAGTTCCCGACCCTCAAACTGGCCTACAGCGAGGGCCAGATGGGCTGGATCCCGTACGCCCTTGAGCGCGCCGACGACGTGTGGGAGGAGCACCGCGCGTGGGGCGGGGTCAGGGACCTCATCCCCGAGCCGCCGTCCACGTACTACTACCGGCAGATCTTCTGCTGCTTCTTCCGCGACAAGCACGGAGTGGCCTCCCTGGACGTCGTCGGCCGTGACAACGCCACCTTCGAGACCGACTACCCCCACGTGGACTCGACCTTCCCGAACACCAAGGAGGTCGCGCTCGACCACGTGAAGGGCCTCGACGACGAGACGATCTACAAGCTGATGCGCGGCAACGCGATCCGCATGCTGGATCTGGACTTCGACAAGGGACTCACCTTCCCCTGGTCGATCACGGCCGCGAAGTAGCCCATGGACCTCACGTATACGGAAGAGGAAGAGGCCTTCCGTGCGAGGCTCAGGGAGTGGCTCGGGCAGGTGCTGCCCGGGCTGCCGCCCAAGCCCGATCCGAACGACTGGCCCGGCCGGCGCACGTACGACATGGGCTGGCAGCGCAAGTTGTACGAGGCGGGGTACGCGGGACTGCACTGGCCCGTGGACGCGGGCGGCAAGGGCGCCTCGCCGACCGAGCACCTGATCTTCCTCGAGGAGACCGAGCGGGCCGGAGCGCCCTACGTCGGCGCGAACTTCGTGGGACTCCTGCATGCGGGCCCGACCATCGCCGCCGAGGGGAGTGCGGCGCAGAAGCAGCGGTGGCTGCCGCCGATCCTCAGCGGCGACGAGGTGTGGTGCCAGGGCTTCAGCGAGCCCGACGCGGGTTCGGACCTCGCGGCGCTGCGCACCAAGGCGGTACGCGACGGCGACGAGTACGTGATCACCGGCTCCAAGATCTGGACCTCGCACGCCGAAGTCGCGGACTGGTGCGAGCTGTTGGTGCGTACGGATCCGTCCGCACCCAAGCACCGCGGCATCTCCTGGCTGGCGATGCCGATGGACGCCCCGGGTGTCACGATCAGGCCGCTGCGGACCCTCGCGGGCTCGACCGAGTTCGCCGAGATGTTCCTCGACGAGGTGCGGGTGCCGGTCGCCAACCGGGTCGGCGAGGAGAACGACGGCTGGCGCGTCACCATGGTCACGCTCTCCTTCGAACGCGGCACCGCCTTCGTCGGTGAGGTCGTCGCCTGCCGCCGCACCCTCAACGCGCTGGCCGCCGAGGCCCGTAAGAACGGCAGCTGGGACGACACCGCCATACGCCGCAAACTCGCCCTGCTCAGCGCCGAGTTCACGGCCCTTTGGCGGCTCACCCAGTGGAACGTCAGCGAGTCCCAGGCCACCGGGGGAGTCCCCGGCATCGGCGGCTCGGTCTTCAAGCTGCGCTACTCGCACGCCCGCCAGGAGCTGTACGACACGGCCGCCGAGGTGCTCGGTGCGGGCGCCCTCGACCTCGATCACGAGTGGGTGCTCGACCGGCTCTCCTCCCTCTCGTACACGATCGCCGCCGGCACCTCGCAGATCCAGCAGAACATCATCGCCGAGCGCATCCTCGGCCTCCCGAAGGGCCGGTGAGCCGTGCACTTCCAACTGACCGAGGACCAGCGGGCGTTGCAGCAGGGGATGCGTGAGCTGCTGGCCGGGCGCTTCGGCCGTGACGCCCTGCGCGCGGCCGTGGACGCACCCGGCGTACTCGACCGCTCACTGTGGCGCGAGCTGGGCGAGGCGGGGTTCTTCGCGCTGCGGCTGCCGGAGGACGAGGGCGGGGTCGGACTCGGCGTGCCGGAAGCCGTCCTGCTCTTCGAGGAGGCGGGCCGCGCCCTGCTCCCCGGACCGCTGATCGCCACCCACCTCGCGGCGGGTCTGGTCGAGGGCGCGGCGGACGGCAGCGTCGTGGTCGCGCAGGCCGACGGCCCGCACGTCGAGTGGTACGAGGCCGCCGACGTCACCCTGTACGGGGACGAGGTCTCGGCGCTCCCGCTGGAGGAGTCCCTCCGTTCCGTCGACCCGCTCACGCCGCTGCACAGCCTGAGCGAGGGACCCAAGGTCGACCCGCTCGTGGGCCTGTTCAGCGCCGCCGAACAGGTGGGGAGCGCGGCCCGTACGACCGAGATGGCGGTCCAATACGCGCGCGAGCGCGAGCAGTTCGGGGTCGCGATCGGTTCGTTCCAGGCCGTGAAGCACCTGTGCGCGCAGATGCTGGCGCGTACGGAACTGGCCCGCGCCGCCGTCTACGCGGCCGCCGTGACCGAGGACCTCGCGGACATCGCCACCGCCAAACTCCTGGCCGACGAGGCCGCGGTGCGCTGCGCGCGGGACTGTCTGCAGGTGTACGGCGGGATGGGATTCACCTGGGAGGCCGATGTCCATCTGCATCTCAAGCGGGCCTGGGTGCGCAAGGAGCGCTGGTTCCCGGACGCGCTGTTGACGGAGCTTCTGGCGGAGCTGCTCGTCGAAGTGGGATAACGCCCCGCGGATCCCGCCAGCTTTCCCCTGAACGACAGCGCTGAGTGACGGAGCGGGGCCACGAACGGGTTGAGTCACGCACCTGACTCGTCACGTCACGGAGTCGGGCCCTTGCTCCGGTACGCTCCGTGGGGTGCGAGTGGTTCTGTTGCCGAGCCATACCGGAGTCGCCCGAGTGGCGGCGCCGGAGGCCGTACTGCGCACCGCTCGCAGCGCCTGGAGCCTTGGTGCGCCCGGGTGTTCGAGCCCCCGCAAAGCGCGTCGCACAGTATGCCGTACGCGTACTCCTTCGCGCTGGAATATGCCCGAAGCGCTTGTTGGGGTGACTGTACGTCAACCATGCTGTTCCGTACGGGGATCACGTTCCGTGACCCCGACGTGGCACGAGGCTGAGCCCCAGCGGTCCCGCCGGATTCGGATGGTGTGAGCGGTGCAGGTGCTTCAAGTTCAGATGGAGGTCAGGGCCGACCCTGCAGAGGTGGGGCGTGCCCGCAGGTGGGCCAGGTCCCGGCTCGCCGTCTGCGGCATAGGAGCGGACGAGCCGCTCGCCGAGACGCTCGTGCTGCTCATCTCCGAACTGGTCACCAACGCCGTGGTGCACACGGGCTGTCCGGCCGTACTGCGCATGCTTCTGCCCGATGTGCCCGCCCCCTCGGGGACGGTCCGCGTCGAGGTCGCCGACTCCTCCTCCAGAGCGCCTCAGCCACGTGACGCCGACGGGGGCGACACGAACGGCCGGGGTCTTGCGCTCGTCGACGGCCTGGCCGACCGCTGGGGCTGGCAGGAGGAGTCCACGGGGGGCAAGCGGATCTGGTGCGAGGTCGACCGAGGTGTCTCCGGACTGCCGGTCGGCGAGGCGCTCCTCCCCGCCCCGAGCGCGGGGAGCGCCCCACCGACCGGCTCGGCGTACTCAACTGCCCTATCGGCCCTGAAGGGCTGACGCCGAACGCGCGATCCGCACTCGCCGAGGCCAACAGTCCGTCACATACGCCCTCGACGTCCCCTCGCGGCGAATCGCCAACCATAAGCGTGATCAAACGGACACGCCACGTCAACACCCAGTGGAATGGTTTGCACCGCTTCACGGGAAATGTCGTGCGGATGTCGGCGAAATGCCGTGGCTCAGAGAATGGCCACCGGGGCCACCGGAGTTCCCGTACCGCCGACGAAAGGTTCCGGCATCGCGGAGAGCAGGAACGCGTAGCGCTGTTCTTGTGCACAGGCTGTGGACAGTTCTTCGAGATTCCAGTTCTGGCCCTGCATCATGCCCATCTCGACCAGGTGGAGCCCGTGCACCCCGAGCCACAGGTTCTCGATCTCGGGCGGGAAGATCTCGAAGACCATGGTGTCGTTGGCCACCGCCGCGACATCGCGGGCGTGGAACCACTCGGGCGTACGGATGGACAGGCCCGGTGACGGGGTCGCGTAGCCGTGCTTGTCGCTCTGCAGGTAGAGCTGCATCTGCCCGGTGCGTACGAGGACGACATCGCCGGCGCGGACCTTCACGCCCCCGAACTCCTCGGCCTCTTCGAGGTCTTCGGGCGTCACGGCGTGATCTCCGGGGAGGCGGTCAAGGCCCTTCGCGGCGGCGACGTCGAGCAGTACGCCGCGCGAGACGATGTGACCGGTCTTCTCGATTCCGCAGAACTCCGCACCGCCGTGCGCCGTGATCGTGTCCGCCGGGCGGCCGTTGTAGATCTTGCCGGAGTGCGAGACGTGGGTGAGGGCGTCCCAGTGCGTGGCGCACTGCAGGCCCATCGTCACGGCGTCGTCGGTGGTGGCGACCGTGCCGGGCCCGAACATCTCGAAGTTGAGCATCACCATCGTGTGCATCGGGTTCACCCGGCCCGGGATCATGCCCGTCTGCACGCCGTTGTCCTTGAGGTCGAGTGCGAGCGAGACGCGCCGGCCGGTGCGGATCTCGGCGGCCGCGGCCTTCACCACCTCGTCGGTGATCAGGTTCAGGGTGCCCTTCTCGTCGTCGGCGCCCCAGCGCCCCCAGTTGTTGACGCGCTTGGCTATGTCGTGGAACTCGGGGGGCAGACCCATTGCGTTCTCCTCAACTCCATTGCCTGCTGGGGCTTGTGCTCTCGCATCCCGTGACCCCTAGAATCTAACGGTCCGTCAGAAACCGCGGGAAGGGGCACGACGTGGGGAACTTCTTGGCAGGCAAGGTCGTGGCAGTGACCGGCGCAGGCCGCGGGATCGGCCGTGCGGTCGCGCTCGCGGCGGCCGCCGAGGGCGCCAAGGTCGTGGTCAACGACTACGGGGTCTCGATCGAGGGCGGCGAGCCCTCGTCGGAGGTCGCCGAGCAGGTGGTCAAGGAGATCGAGGCGGCGGGCGGTTCGGCCGTGGCGGTCGCCGACGACATCTCGACGATGGCCGGCGGTCAGCGCATCGTCGATACGGCGCTCGCGGAGTACGGGCGCATCGACGGGGTCGTCTGCGTGGCCGGGATCCTGCGCGAGCGGATGCTGTTCAACATGTCCGAGGAGGAGTGGGACCCGGTGGTCGCCACCCACCTGAAGGGCACCTTCACGGTCTTCCGCGCGGCGTCGGCGGTGATGCGCAAGCAGGGCACCGGCACGCTGATCGGCTTCACCTCCGGCAACCACCAGGGCTCGGTGGCGCAGGCCAACTACTCGGCGGCCAAGGGCGGGATCATCTCGCTCGTACGGTCGGCGGCGCTCGGTCTCCACAAGTACGGGGTGACGGCGAACGCTGTCGCGCCCGTGGCGCGGACGCGGATGTCGGCGAACGTGCCGATGGAGCTGAAGGAGATCGGGTCGGCCGAGGACGTGGCCGCGCTGGTCACCTATCTCCTGTCGGACCGCGCCCGCGAGGAGAAGATCACCGGTCAGGTGTACACGATCGCGGGTCCGAAGATCGCGGTGTGGGCGCAGCCGCGTGAGCTGCGGGCGGGGTATGCGGACGGGGCTTGGACCCCTGAGCGGATCGCGGACTTCCTGCCGGGGACGGTCGGGGTGGACCCGATGCCGATGCTGGCGCAGCTGGAGGCGATGGCCGCGGCCGCGGCGGCGAAGGACCGGCCCAACGCGTAGGTCGGGTGGGGGTGCGGGTTCGCCTGCGGCAGGTGCGACGGTGAGACGAGGAGGGCGTACGTGGACTTCGAGTTCGGGGTCGAGGATGAGGCGTTCCGCAGCGAGGCTCGGGCCTGGCTGGCGGAGCACCTCGTCGGCGAGTACGCGCAAGCGCGGGGCAGCGGCGGACCGGGCAGCGAGCACGAGGGCGGAGAGATCCGGCAGGCCTGGGAGCGTGAGCTCGGCCGCGGCGGCTGGATCGGCATCGGGTGGCCCTCGGACGGGAGCGGCGCCCCCAACTCGTACAAAACGAAAGGCCCGTACGGGAATCGCACCGCCACGCTCACCCAGCAGGTGATCTGGGCCGAGGAGTACGCCCGCGCCCAGGCACCCGCCCGCTACGGCCACATCGGCGAGAACCTCCTCGCGCCCACCCTCCTCGCGTACGGGAGCCAGGAGCAGAAGGACGAGTTCCTGCCCGCCATCGCCTCCGGTGAGCAGATGTGGTGCCAGGGCTACAGCGAACCGGGCGCCGGCTCCGATCTGGCGGGGCTCAGGACGACGGCCGTGCGCGAGGGCGACTCGTACCGGATCACCGGCCAGAAGATCTGGACCTCCCTCGCCCACGACGCCGACTGGTGCTTCGTGCTGGCCAGGACCGAGGCGGGGTCCCTGCGCCACAAAGGGATCAGCTTTCTGCTCGTACCGATGGATCAGCCGGGCCGTATCGACGTCAGACCGATCACGCAGCTGACGGGCACGAGCGAGTTCAACGAGGTGTTCTTCGACGGGGCGCTCGCCCGCGCCGGGCATGTGGTCGGCGGCGAGGGCAACGGCTGGCAGGTGGCCATGGGGCTGCTCGCCTTCGAGCGCGGGGTCTCGACCCTCGTCCAACAGATCGGCTTCGCCGACGAGTTGGGGCGGGTCCTGAAGGAAGCCGCCGCGAGCGGTGCCGTCACCGACCCCGTCGTACGGGAGCGGCTCGTACGCCAGTGGGCCGAGCTGCGCACCATGCGCTGGAACGCGCTGCGGACCTTGGGGGGCACTTCGGATCCCGGCGCCCCCAGTGTGGCCAAGCTGCTCTGGGGCCGCTGGCACCAGCGCCTGGGCGAGCTCGCGATGCAGGTGCGCGGGACGCTCGCGACCATCGGCCCCTGCGACTGGAGCCGGAGCGCCCCGTACGAACTGGACGCGCTGCAGCGGCTGTTCCTGTTCACCCGAGCCGACACGATCTACGGCGGCTCGGACGAGATTCAGCGGGGCATCATCGCCGAGCGCGTGCTCGGGCTGCCCAAGGAACCCAGATCTTCGGCACAGGGTGCACAGGGTTCACCAGGATCCCAAGGAGGGGACCGATGAGGGGCGTCATATTCGACGGCAAGCAGACCCAGGTGGTCGACGACCTGGAGATACGGGACCCGGGGCCGGGGGAGGTTCTGGTCGCGATCGCGGCCGCGGGTCTGTGCCACAGCGACATGTCCGTGGTCGACGGGACGATCCCCTTCCCCGTACCGGTGGTGCTCGGGCACGAGGGCGCGGGCGTCGTCGAGGCGGTGGGCGCGGGCGTCACGCATGTCGCCGCCGGTGACCATGTGTCCCTGTCCACACTCGCCAACTGCGGTGCCTGCCCGGACTGCGACCGCGGCCGGCCGACGATGTGCCGCAAGGCGATCGGGATGCCGAAGCAGCCGTTCTCAAGGGCAGGGGAGCCGCTCTTCCAGTTCGCTTCGAACTCTTCGTTCGCCGAGCGGACCGTGGTCAAAGCCGTCCAGGCCGTGAAGATCCCCAAGGAGATTCCGCTGACCTCGGCGGCGCTCATCGGGTGCGGTGTGCTGACCGGGGTGGGCGCGGTGCTCAACCGGGCGCGCGTCGACCGGGGTGACACGGTGGTCGTGATCGGCGCGGGCGGGATCGGGCTCAATGTGCTGCAGGGGGCGCGGATCGCGGGGGCGACGACGATCGTCGCCGTCGACGCGAATCCCGCGAAGGCGGACGTGGCACGGCAGTTCGGGGCCACGCACTTCATCGACGCGTCGGCGGTGGAGAACACCAGCGAGGCCGTACGGGAGGTGCTGGCGACCGGCGCCGACCACGTCTTCGAGTGCGTGGGCAACCCGAAGCTGATCCGGCAGGCGGTCGAACTCCTCGACCGGCACGGTCAGGCCGTACTCCTCGGCATGACCGGTGCGAAGGTGGAGGCGTCCTTCCTGCCGGCCGCGATGTTCCTCGACAAGTCGATCCTCGGCTGCCGCTACGGGTCCTCGCGGCCGCAGCGGGACATTCCGCTGTACGCCTCGCTGTACCAGCAGGGCAAGCTGCTGCTCGACGAGCTGGTGACGGCCACATATGCGATCGAGGACTTCGCCAAGGCGGCGGACGATCTGCACGGCGGGCGGGTCGCTCGGGGTGTGCTGACGTTTTAGGCCGGGTGCCGGGGGACCATTCGTCCCGCCCGATGCCCGGTTTGCCGGGTTGGGGCGGGACGGATGGTCCCCCGGCCGTGTCTAGTCCGCTCTAGTCCGCTCTACTCCGCGAGACCGGCCAGCACCTTGGCCGCCTCGGACGGGTGGACGAGCCACTTCAGGTGGCTGCCCGAGATGGTGTGCACGTCGTACGGGTTGTCCGGGGTCAGTGCGTCGCCCTCGCGGATCAGGCGGTCCTGGGCGGCGAGGGGGATCGAGGCGTCATCCTTGAGGCGGACGTACGTCCTCGGGATCGTGCCCCAGGTCTTGGCCTGGGCGCGATCGGCGGAGGTGCCCACGTCGAGGTTCTCGTCCGGCTGGAAGGTGTTCATGAAGTTAAGAAACTCCTCGTCGCTGCCGTCGGCGTAGAACGCCGCCTTCATCGCGTCGAGCGTGCCCTGGTCCGCGGTGCGGAAGTTGACGCGCAGCGCGCCGAGTTCGGCCGGGTTCGCGGCCACGGCGGGGCCGAAGGCGCCGGGGTCGACCGTCGCCATCTCGGGCTCGGCGTAGTAGTCGTTGACGTCGAGGTCGACCGGGGCCCAGGCCGAGACGTAGACGATGCGGTCGATCAGCTCGGGGCGTGCGTTGGCGGCCGCCGTGGCGGTGACGCCGCCGCGGCTGTGCGAGACGAGGACGACGGGACCGTTCGCCTTGGCGCGCTCGAGAATCCCGATCAGGTACTCGGTGTTGTCGGCCAGGGTCACGCCGGTGATCGAGCTGGGTGCGGTGGCGAGGCCGGCCGGGTCCTGCGGGGCCTGGTAGGCGCGGTGGTACGCGGCCTTGAACCCGTGCCCCGGCAGATCGACGGCGACCGAACGGTGGCCGAGCAGGCCCAGTTCCGCCTGGAGCGGCGCGAAGGTGAACGAGTTCGCGAAGGCTCCGTGGACGAGTACGAAAGTCGGCTGCTGCTGTGGCATGTGCGCTCCCCGTGTGCTGGACAGACCCCTCCCTCCCGGGGGCCGAGCCTCTTCAACCCTATCGGCGCCCACTGACAACACCCGTTCGAGGCTCAGCCGTTGACCCTAGTCCACCGTCTTCGCTTCCGCCCCTCCCTTGCGGATCACCACAGCCATCAGCGCCGCCGCCGCGCAGAGCGTGCCCGAGGCGTACCAGACCACGTCGTACGAGCCGAAGACGTCGCGTGCCACGCCGCCGAGGAAGGCGACGACCGCCGCGCCCACCTGGTGCGAGGCCAGGACCCAGCCGAAGACGATCGCGGAGTCCTCGCCGTAGTGCTCGCGGCACAGGGCGATCGTGGGCGGGACGGTGGCCACCCAGTCGAGGCCGTAGAAGACGATGAAGAACAGCATCGGCGGGTGGATCGACGGACCGAGCAGCATGGGCAGGAAGAGGAGCGAGATGCCGCGCAGGGCGTAGTACGCGGCGAGGAGGCGGCGGGAGTCGAAGCGGTCGGTGAGCCAGCCGGAGAAGACCGTGCCCAGGATGTCGAAGACGCCGATCACCGCGAGCAGCCCGGCTGCGGCCTGTACCGGCATGTGGTGGTCGTGGGCGGCGGGGATGAAGTGGGTCTGGATCAGACCGTTCGTCGAGGCGCCGCAGATCGCGAAGGTGCCGGCGAGCAGCCAGAACGGGCCGGTGCGGGCCGCCGAGAGCAGGACGGTGACGGCGCGCTTCGCGGCGCCCTGCGCGGGCGGCGGCTTGGGCACGAACTCGTCCGAGCCGTACGGCGCGACGCCCACGTCCGCCGGGTGGTCGCGAAGCAGCAGCCATACGAAGGGGACGACCGCGAGAGCGGTCAGCGCGACAGTGATCGAGGCCGGGCGCCAGGAGTGCTCCTCGACCATCCAGGACAGGAGCGGCAGAAAGATCAGCTGGCCGGAGGCGCTGGCCGCCGTGAGGATGCCCGTGACGAGACCGCGGCGCTTGGTGAACCAGCGGTTGGTGACGGTCGCGGCGAAGGCGAGCGCCATCGATCCCGCGCCGAGGCCGACCAGGAAGCCCCAGTAGAGGATCAGCTGCCAGGCGGCGGACATCGTGACGGTGAGAGCCGAGCCGACCGCGATGATCGTGAGGGCGACGGCCACGACCTTGCGTATGCCGAAACGGTCCATCAGCGCGGCCGCGAAGGGCGCCGTCAGGCCGTACAGCGCGAGGTTCACCGAGACTGCGAGGCCGATGGTGCCGCGCGACCAGTCGAACTCGTTGTGCAGCGGATCGATCAGCAGGCCGGGCAGGGAGCGGAAGGCGGCCGCGCCGATGATCGTCACGAAGGTGACGGCGGCCACCCACCAGGCGCGGTGGATACGGGGGTTGGGGCGGGCGGGGCCCTTGGGCCTGGCGTCCGCGGGTTGCGTCACGGCGTCGGATGTCTGCGTCACGGGATCATCCTGGCGGCCGGGAGGTGTCCGGATCGAGTGGCCGGAGGGACAGCATTCGATAGGATCGGGCCATGGGATCCTCCGATTCGGCGGCCATGGGACCGTCCGAGTCCGCCGCTGTGGAACGGGCGTTGTCGGTGGGCGGGCAACGGGCGTTGTCAGTGGGTGGGGGACAGGCGTTGTCAGTGGGCGGGGATAGCCTTGACGAGGCTCGTCCCCCGGGAGGGAGGGGTATGTCCGGCGCACCCCGGCATCGCGTAGTCGTCCTGGCCCTCGACGGCCTCCTCCCCTTCGAGCTGGGCATCCCCCACCGCATCTTCGGCCGTCCCGTCGGCCCCGACCGGCAGCCCCTGTACGAGGTCCTCACCTGCTCGATCCGTCCGCCGGGCCCCGTGCAGACCGACGCCGACTTCGCGATCCACGTCGAGCACGGGCCGGAGCTCCTGGCCACCGCGGACACCGTCGTCATCCCGGCCTCCTACGAACTCGGTCCGGTGTACGAGGAGGGCGAGCTCACCCCCGAACTCGCCGCCGCGCTCGCCCATATCCGCCCCGGCACCCGACTTGTGGCGATCTGCACCGGCGGCTATGTGCTCGCCGCCGCCGGGTACTTGGACGGCCGGCCCGCGACCACGCACTGGTGGCACTCCGAGCACTTCCAGGAGCTGTTCCCGCAGATCTCCGTCGACGCCGACGTCCTGTTCGTCGACGACGGTGACGTGCTCACCTCGGCCGGGGTCGCGGCCGGTATCGACCTCTGTCTGCACATCGTGCGCCGCGACCACGGCATGGTGATCGCCAACGAGGTGGCCCGCCGTACCGTCGTACCGCCGCATCGCGACGGCGGGCAGGCGCAGTTCATCCAGCGGCCGGTGCCCGAACCGGAGGCCTCGACGACCGCGGCGGCCCGCGCCTGGGCGCTGGCCCGGCTGCACGAGCCCATCCAGCTGCGGGACATGGCGGAGCAGGAGGCGATGTCCGTACGGACGTTCACGCGCCGCTTCCGTGACGAGGTCGGGGTCAGCCCGGGCCAGTGGCTGACCCGGCAGCGCATCGAGCGCGCCTGCCAGCTCCTTGAATCCAGCGCGCTCTCCATCGACCACGTGGCGCGGGATGCCGGATTCGGTACGGCGCAGTCGCTGCGGCAGCACCTAATGGGTGCACTCGGTGTCACGCCGTCCGCCTACCGGCGCACCTTCCGCGCGGACGGCGCTCGGCTGCGGCCCGTGGCCTGAGCCCGCCTTCGAGGTCATACGGTCGCCGAGCACGCCGACGGCCGAGAGGACGAGGGTGAGGGCCACGCCCGCGAGGATCGCGTTCGAGGCGGTGGTGTGGTTCATGAGGAATCCGGCGAGGCTGCCGGAGAGCGCGTAGCCCGCGCCGACGGCCGCGTACATCACCGAGTACCCGGCCGCGAGGGCGCTCGTCGGGAGGGTGGCGCGCAGGGCGAGGTTACGGGTGAGCAGCGCGCCGGCCTGGAGCAGTCCGGCGAACGTGAGGCCGGCCGCGATGACGGCGACCGAGGGTGTGACCGCCACGACGACCACGCAGGCCGAGACCCCGACGAGCAGCGCCGCGCTCTGGGTCGCGAGGCGTCCGGGCCAGCCCGCCCGCAGCCCGTACAGGAACGCGCCGACGCCGGAGGCGACCGCGAACGCCGCGAGCAGCGGACCGGTCAGACCGACCGCGAAGTCCCGCTGTTCGAGCAGGGCGGGCAGGGCGATCTCGGCGAGCGCGAGCAGACACATGGTGGCCGCGCCCATCACGTACGCGGGCCAGGCGCGGGCGAGGACACGGGCCTTCGACCCGCCCCCGCCCCTGCTCTCCCCCTCCCCGTCCTCGGCCGACCAGCCCTCGGGGAGCAGCCACAGGCCCGCCGCGCCGGCCAGTACGAGGGCGGTGGCGAGCAGCATCGGCGCGTACGGGGTGACGGAGAGCGCCAGCCAGGCGGCGGCGACCGGGGCGATGGACCAGATCAGGGAGTTGAGGATGGTCTCGAAGCTCATCACCTGGGCGACGGCCCGCTCCGGGACCATCGACTGCACCAGGGCCCGCAGTCCGCCCTGCGCGGGGGCGGGTGCGGCTCCCGCGAGGAAGGCGCCGGCGCCGAGCACCACGGCATGTGCGCCGGGTGCGGCGGCGAGCAGCGCGAACCCCACGCCGCCGCCCGCGAGCCCGAGCGCCATCTGCCGTCGCGCCCGCTCGGGGCGCAGCCGGGTGCCGAGCGTGGCGGCCCCGACGATCTCCCCGATCACGTACACGGCGGCGAGCAGCGCACCCAGCGCGTACCCACCGGGCCGCTCCCGCACGAGAAAGACGAGCGCGAGCGGCGCCATCGCCACCGGCAAGCGGACCGCGACGGCCACCACCGCCCAGGTCAGGACGGGGCGGGTGAGGATCGCGCGGTAGGAGCTCTTGGGCATGGGGCCCAAGGTAGGCGGTGGGGTGGAGATGGGGCGATCGGGTTTCGGGGTGCCCGGCCGCAGGGGATCCGCCGTCGCCGCGCAGCGGGTCGCCGCAGTGCCGGGACCTGCCCTGCCCTGCCCTACCGCACGCCGTGCCGGGACCAGCCCTGCGCTACCGCACGCAGTGCCGGGACCCGCCCTGCCCTACCGCACGCCGTGCCGGGACCCGCCTTGCCCTGCCGCACGCAGTGCCGAAGGACCAGCCCTGCCCTACCGCACGAACTGCCCGAACTTCCCCTGATGGAACAGCAGCGGATCCCCGTCCTGTGAAGCGTCCAGTGCGTTCACGCGGCCCACCACGATCAGGTGGTCGCCGCCCGTGTGCACCGCGTGGATCTTGCAGTCGAGCCAGGCCGGGGCGCCGGCGAGAAGCGGGGCGCCCGACACGGGAGCGGGTTCGTACGCGACGCCCGCGAACTTGTCCGCGCCGCTGACCGCGAAGCCGCGGCACAGCTCGCCCTGGTGGGCGCCGAGGATGTTCACGCAGAAGGAGCCCGCTTCGGCGATCTTCGGCCAGGTCGTGGACGTACGCGCGACCATGAAGGCGATGAGCGGCGGGTCCAGGGACAGCGAGGCGAAGGACTGGCAGGCGAAGCCCGCCGGTGTGCCGTCCGCGCAGGTCGCCGTGACGACCGTGACGCCGGAGGCGAAGTGCCCGAGCACGCGCCGGAATTCGGCCGGATCGAGCGGCAGCCGTTCGTCGTCGCCGACCGCCCGTAGATCCGGGCGAGGCAGCGCCTCGACGGGTTCGGCGGGTGGAAGCGCGCCGGTTGACCTGAGGTATCGGATGGTGGTGGCCGCCATCCCTGCGTGTCCCATCACGCCACCAATTGAAGCTGACGGTTCGTCAGATTGGAAGGGGTGGGCGGCTGTTCGCGGACTCTTTCGAGGGCCCAGAATGTGGCCATGGAGATCACAGCCGCCGGGCCGGCCGATGCCGACGCCGTCGCCGAACTGCACACGTCCAGCTGGCGGACCGCCTACGCGACCCTGTTCCCCGTGCACTACCTGAACGGTCCGCTGCTCGCCGAGCGCCGGCAGGTGTGGCGGTCGCGCCTTGCCGATCCCGTCCCGGGCGCGGCGCTGTTCCTGGCCGTGGAGGCCGGCGAGCTGCTCGGCTTCGTCTACCTGGAGCCGCGTCCGGGCGGCCGGGTCCTGCTCGACAACCTGCACGCCCGCCCCGGTGCGACCGGACGTGGCCTCGGCGGCCTGCTGCTCGGGCATGCCCTTGCCTGGTCCGCCGAAGCGCACCCCGGCAAGGACGTCTACCTGGAGGTCCTCCAGGGCAACACCCGTGCCGTCGCGTTCTACGAACGCCATGGAGGGCGCCGCACCGCGGCCCGTGTCTGCCACTTCGACCAGGGCTTCGAACTGCCCGAGTTCGAGTACACGTGGCCCGCGGCCGAGCCGGGGCAGTCGGCCCGTTCCTGAGCGGGGCCGCGCACAAGGGGCCGGGCTACCGCCCCTCGTACGAAGGCGAGCGGCGCTCCACGAAGCTCGCCACCCCCTCGTTCGCGTCCCGCGTCGTCATATTGAGCTCCTGCGCCGTCGCCTCCGCCGCGAACGCGGTCGCCCGGTCCACGTCCAGGGACGTGTTCACCAGCTGCTTCGTCATCGCGATCGCCCGCGTCGGACCCTGGGCCAGGCGCTCGGCCCACTCGCGGGCCGTCTTCTCCAAGTCCTCGGCCGGGACGACCCTGTTGACGAGCCCGAGCCGTTCCGCCTCGGCCGCCGGCACCGAGTCGCCGAAGAACATCAGCTCCTTGGCGCGCTGCGGTCCGATCAGGCGGGGGAGGAGATACGCGCCGCCGCCGTCAGGGACGAGGCCCCGGCGGACGAAGACCTCGATGAACTTCGCCGAGTCGGCCGCCAGGACCAGATCGCAGGCGAGGGCCAGATGTGCGCCGATGCCGGCTGCCGTCCCGTTGACCGCGGCGATCACCGGCTTTTCGCAGTCCATGATCGAGGCGATGAAGCGCTGGGCGCCCTGGCGGATCATGCGCGCCACGTCACCCGCCACCCGCTCCGTGCCACCGGTGTCGGGCGAGCCTCGCAGGTCGGCGCCCGCGCAGAAGCCCTTGCCGGTGGCGGTGATCACCACCGCCCGGACCGAAGGGTCCGCGGAGGCCGAGGACAGTAGCGTCATGATGCGTTCGCGCTGGTCCCAGGTGACCGCGTTCATCGCCTCGGGGCGGTTGAGCGTGATCCACGAGACGCCGTTCTCCAGGGTGTGGAGCACGTCGGTCTGCGAGTTGTCCTCGGGCACGGAGTTCCTTCCAGTACGTGGGCGAAGAGATCAGCGGCAGACAGCGAGGGCGTCCAGCGCCACCGCCCCCTGCCCCCGAGGCAGCACCATCAGGGGGTTGATGTCCAACTCGGCGAGCTCGTCGCCGAGTTCGAGCGCCATCCGCTGCACCCGCAGCACCACTTCGACCAGCGCGTCCACATCGACGGGCGGCCCACCGCGTACACCGTCGAGCAGCGCCGCACCGCGCAGCTGGGAGAGCATCGCGCGGGCGTGGTCCTCGGTGAAGGGGGGTACGGCGACAGCGGCGTCGCGCAGTACCTCCACCAGTACGCCGCCGAGTCCGACCGTCACCGTCGGACCGAAGAGCGAGTCGTGGGTGACGCCGACGACCATCTCGACGCCCTTCTCCACCATCTGGCAGACCAGGATCCCGTCCAGTTTGATGCCCTCGTATCGGGCGATGTCGGTGAGCTCGCGATACGCGTCACGGACCTGGCTGGCCGAGGTCAACCCGACTTTGACCAGGCCGAGTTCGGTCTTGTGGGCGAGCTGGGCGCCGGAGGCCTTCATGACGACCGGGTAGCCGACCAGGCCCGCGGCCCGTACGGCGGCCGCGGCCGAGGTCACCAGCTGCTCGCGCGGTACGCGGATCCCGTACGCCCGCAGGAGCTGCTTCGCCGCGTGCTCGCTCAGCTGCTGGCCCGGGCGCATCAGCGCCTGCGCCTTGCGGAAGGACGGGGACGGGGTGCGCGGGGCCTCCTCGAAGGGGGAGCGGTAGTCCTCGGTGAACTTGTGGTGGTCGAGGTAGGCGCGCACCGCCGTGATGCAGTTCGAGAAGGTACGGAAGGTCGCCACGCGCGAGGAGCCGAGCAGCGTCGTGCGGTACGCGTCCTCCGTACCGACCGGGGAGCCCCACACGACGCAGATGAGCTTGTCCGTCTGTTCGGCCGCGTCCACCAGGTCCTGCGCGAGCTTGTCGCTCATGGGCGGGAAGGGGCCGGTGATCGGGCAGATCAGGACGCCGACGGACGGGTCGGCCAGGATCGCGTCGATGATCTTGCGGCCGCGCCAGTCGCCCACCGGGTGGCCCCCGTTGTCCACGGGGTTCGCGACATTGAGGTACGGGGGGATCCACTCGTGCAGTTCGTCCTGCTTGGCCTGCGAGAGGGCGGGGAGGTTCAGGCCCGCCTCGGTCGCGAGGTCCGAGAAGTGGGCGCCCGTGCCGCCGGAGATCGAGTAGACGACCACACCGTCGGCCTGGGGCTTGCGGGCGCGCGCCAACAGGGCGGATACGTCCTGGAGTTCGTCGAGTCCGTCGACCCGTATGACACCGAACTGCCGCATCGCGGCATCGACCACGTCGTCCGCACCCGTGAGCTTGCCGGTGTGCGAGGCCGCCATCTTCGCGCCGGCCTCCGTGCGGCCCACCTTCACCGCGACCACCGGAACGCCGCGCTGGGCGGCCCGGTCGGCGGCGAGGAGGAAGGAACGGCCGTCCTTCAGCCCCTCGATGTAGCAGGCGATCGCGCCGACTTCGGGCTGCTCGGCGAAGTACGAGAGGAAGTCCGAGGTCTCGAGGTCGGCCTCGTTGCCCGTCGGGGCCCAGTGGCTGAGCCGTACGCCGATCTCCTGCATCGCGAAGACCGGACGGCCCTGGTGTCCTGACTGGGTGATCAGGGCGATCGCGGGGCCGTCGAGGTCGTCACGGAACTTCTCGAAGGCGTTGAGGTTGGTGTTCGGGCCGAGCAGGCGGATGCCCGAGCGCTCCACGGCCGCGGTCAGCCGGGTCTGGGCGATCGCGCCCTCCTCGCCGGTCTCGGCGAAGCCGGAGGCGAAGGCGACGGCGAACTTCACCTTGGACTCGGCGAGTTCCTCTATGACGGGGAGCGGATTGCCGACGAGGAGCACGGCGAGGTCGACCTGTTCAGGCAGGTCGTCGACCGAGGCCGCGCAGGGTATGCCGAAGACGGACTCCCGCGTCGGGTGCACCGGGTGCAGTCGCGCGCCGACCCGCTCGGCCCAGGCGATCAGCTGCTTGGTGATGCCCGTGTTGGGCCTGCCCTCGGCGTCGGACGCGCCGATGACGGCCACCGACTCGGGCCGGAAGAACTTGTCCAGGTCGGGCACGTCCGCGTGCAGCGGACGCCCGCTGACATCGAGGTCACTGGCCCCGGGCGGGCCCGCGACACTGTGCACCGCCGGGGTGGGGCGCTCGCCGCAGGCCACCACGCGGGCCGGGCGGGAGTCGGTGGTGAGGGTGCCGTGAGTCGATCCAAGCATCGCTGACGCCCGCCTCCTGAGTTACGTCCTGACTACGGTCAACAGAACTGACGCGTAGTCAGATTACTGAACTGACGCTCCGTCAGGAACAGTTCTGCGCCGGAATCTGCACCGGAACGAGACGAGGTGGGTGCGACGGGGCCGCAAATGTCGCAGCGGGTGGTGACTCCCGTACCCGCTGCAGAGACTGCTCAGACCTCTCGGATGATGTTGGATTCGGCTTTCTGGGGCCGGCGGCCCGGAGTCGATGATCTCGCCCTCCTCGGAAAGCTGACCCCGTCCTCCTCGGAAAGCCGACCCCGCCCTCCTGGGGGCAGAAGGCCCTTTAGACCACCTTTAGGGGCCTCCGGTCCCTGATGCGACCATGGAATGGGGCGGGAGAGTAGCCAGGGAGAGTGTCTTGATCACCGGAGCGGGAGCGCAGATGACGTACGGGCTGGTAGCCACCGACATGGACGGCACGCTGCTCGATGCCAGCCACCGTGCGGTCTCTCCGCGCAACCGCGCCGCCCTCGCCCTCGCGGCGGCCGCGGGCGCCCGCCACATCGTGGTCACGGGCCGGCCGGTGCCGCTCGTGCGCGACGTGCTGCGCGACATGGGTTACGAGGGGCTCGCGATCTGCGGCCAGGGCTCGCAGCTCTACCACGCGGGCAAGGGCGTGATGGTCTCCGAGACCGGCCTGGAGCGGGCCGTCGCCCGCGAGGCCCTCGCCCGGATAGCCGACCGCATCGGCCCCCTCGCCCTCTGCGTCAACCGCGGCGGCGTCGACGGCGACATGCTCCTCGACGAGGCCTTCACCTTCCCGCCGCTCGCCATCCCCGGCGTGCAGCGCGGCACCGAACGCGAGCTGTGGGCCGAGCCCCTCAACAAGGTCAGCATCCAGTGCCCCGGCCTCTCCGACGACGTCCTGGCCAAGGCCGCCGAGGACGCGGCCGGCGATCTGGTGGACTTCACGGTGGCCGGCCCGAGCCTGGTCGAACTGCTGCCGCTCGGCATGTCCAAGGCGGTCGGCCTGCAGCAGGCGGCGGCCGGCTTCGGCCTGTCCGCCGCGGACACGATCGCGTTCGGTGACATGCCCAACGACATCCCGATGTTCGAGTGGGCCGCGTACGGCGTGGCCATGGAGAACGCGCACCCCGACCTCAAGGCGCTTGCGGACGAGGTGACTTCGTCGAATCTCGAGGACGGGGTCGCGGTGGTGCTCGAGCGGATCTACGGCTGAAGCCTGATCCCCGAGCTCGGGGTGGCCCGCAACGCTTGGTCCCCCGGCGCCCCGTACGCTTAGCCTCTAATAGAAACTCTATTAGAGTCGGGCTATGTCCGAGAGTTCCGAGAGTTCCGAGAGTTCCGAGAGTTCCGAGAGTGATGACCTGATCCCTGGTGCGGGACCGACCACCAACGTCTCCGTCTCCTTCCATGCGGGCACGATCGGCGCCGTGCGCTCACGAGTCGGCAAGCGCGGTGTCTCCGCATACATCGAGGCCGCTGTCCAGCGTCAGATCGAGCGCGACAACCTCGACGAACTCGTCGACGATCACATCGCCCGCCACGGCGACTTCAGCGAGACGGAACTGGCGGCCGCCGAGGCCGAGCTCTTCGGTGCCGGGGCGGGCACCGACGCCTCGGGAAACGCCGTATGACCCACACTCTCGTGCTGGACAGCGAAGGGCTGTCCCTGCTCGTACGGGACGATCGCACGATGGCGGCCCGGCTGGCCGCGGCCGCCAAGCACGACGCCCGCGTCCTCATCAGTTCGGTGACGCTCGTCGAGGCCCGTAACCCGGCCACGGCCCAGGCGCGCTTCGACCGGGTCGTCTCCCGACTCAAGATCGAACCGGTCTCCGAGCACATCGCCCGCCATGCGACGAAGCTTCTGGCCGCCGCCCGGCTGCACGGACACAAGTACGCCATCGACGCGATCGTCTGCGCCACGGCGCTCGCCCAGCCCGGCGGGGTCACCGTCCTGACCTCGGACGTGGAGGACATCCGGACACTGGTCGCGGGCCGGCCGCGGGTCGCGGTGGTCAAGGTCTGAGCCCACGCCGCGGTGGCCGTCGGCCGTCCCACGCCGCGGTGGCCGACGCCTGGCCCACGTCGCGGTGCTTGCCGGCCGAGCGCGTGCTGCGCGGGCCCGCCGGTCCGGGAGCGCTCCTCGTGCGCGATGATCGCCCCGTTCGGCGATCTTGGGAGGGCGCGGCGATGGCGTGGACGGAGCGTGCGGTCGTACGGGACGGGGTGCGGCTCGTGTGCCGGGACTGGGCCGGGACCGGGACGCCCGTCGTGCTGTTGCACGGCCTTGCCGGGTATGCGGGGGAGTGGGACGTCCTGGCCGGGGAGCTGAGCGCCGGGCACCGGGTGGTCGCCGTGGACCAGCGCGGGCACGGGGGGAGTACGCGACGGCCGGATGATCTGTCCCGGGCCGCCCATGTCGCCGATGTCGTCGCCGTGGTACGGGAGTTGGGCCTCGACCGGCCCGCCCTGATCGGTCAGTCCCTGGGCGGTCACACCGCCATGCTGACGGCCGCCGCACACCCCGACCTCATCCGTGCGCTCGTGCTCGTCGAGGCCGCACCCGGCGACGCGAGTCCGCAGACACCGAAGGACATCGGGGCGTGGCTGGACTCGTGGCCGGTGCCGTTCCCTTCGCGCGCGGCCGCGGCCGAGTTCTTCGGCGGCGGGCCCGCGGGGCAGGGGTGGGCGGCGGGTCTGGAGGAGGTGGGGGACGGGCTGCGTCCGCGTTTCGACGCCGACGTGATGGTCGCTTCGCTGGCGGAGACCGGCGAGCGCGGGTTCCGGGGGGAGTGGCTGCAGGTCAGGTGCCCGACCCTCGCCGTATTCGGGCAGTCGTCCTTCGTCCCGGCGGCGGATGTCGACGAGATGCTCGCGCGACGGCCGGGGACGTGGGCGGCGAGCGTCCCGGGTACGGGGCACGATCTGCATCTGGAGCGGCCGCAGGCGCTGTATGCCGTGGTCCGTGAGTTCCTGGGGAGCCTGAAGTGATCTTTCGTACGACGAGCGGGCGGGTGCGGGGCCGCGAGCCTGTCGACGGGATCGCCGCGGTACTGGGGATCCCTTATGCGGCCGCACCGTTCGGGGACGGACGCTTCCGGGAGCCGCGCCCTGCGGCGGACTGGGCGGGCGTGCGCGACTGCACGGCCTTCGGCTCCATCTCCCCGCAGTCGGCCGAGCTGCCCGGGGCGCCGGTGTGGCAGGACGGGGACGAGGAGGTCCTCAGCGTCAACGTATGGACGCCGGACGGAACTTGGGGCGGTGACAGCTCGCTGCCGGTGCTGTTCTGGATCCACGGCGGTGCCTACACCTTCGGGTCGTCCGCGGAGCCCGGCTTCGACGGGTCGGCGCTGTGCCGCGCGGGCGGCTTGGTCGTCGTGAGCTGCAACTACCGGGTGGGCTTCGAGGGGTTCGGTCATGTCCCCGGCTGCCCGGACAACCGAGGCCTCCTCGACCAGATCGCCGCACTGGAGTGGGTACGCGACAACATCGCCGCGTTCGGCGGCGACCCCGGGAACGTCACCGTCGCCGGACACTCGGCCGGTGCGGGCTCGGCGGTCTGCCTGATGGCGATGGAGCCCGCGCGGGGGCTGCTGCGGCGGGTCATCGCGCACAGCGTCCCGGCCGCGTTCTACGCCCCTGAACTCGCCGCCGCGATCGCGGGGCGGGTCGCGGCCGAGGCGGGGGTGGCATCGACTGCCGAGGGTCTCCTGTCCCTGTCGCCCGCCGAGTTGGTGGCCGCTTGCGACAAGGTGTCCGCGGACTGCCGGACGCGTCCGGTGACACCTTCGCAGGCATACGACCCCGTGATCTTCCAGCCCGTCGTCGACGGTGACCTGCTCCGCACGGACCCGCTTGCCGCACTCGCCTCGGGTGCGGCCCGCGAGGTGGACCTGCTGGTGTGCCACGCGTCGGAGGAGTACTGGTTCCTTCATATGGTGGGCGCGATACGGGAGGTGGCCTCGGAGTCCGAACTGGTCGACTTCGCCGCTGCGTTGGGCCTCCCGGCCGCCATCATGGAGGGCTACCGGGACGGCCCGGTCCTCGACCGCTACCTCGCCCTCTTCGGCGACGCGCGGTTCTCCGAGTACACCACCCGTCTCGCCGAGCATCATGCGGCTGCCGGCGGCCGCGCCCACCTCTCCCGCTTCACCCGCCGCCGTGCTGCGGCCCGCCCGTGGCACACGGCCGATGTCCCCTTCGCCTTCGGCAACTTGGACGTGTCGGGTGCGGAGTTTCTGATCGGGGGCGCGCCGGATGCCCTCGACAGGGCGCTGTCCGCCCGGATGCTCCGGGCCTGGGCGGCTTTTGCCGCGACGGGCGATCCGGGCTGGCCGGCGGTGGGGGAGGGCGCCGCGCCGGTACGGCGGTGGAGCGTCCCCGACGACGACGTCAGGTCGGACGGGGGCGATATGCCCCGGGGCCTGTGGCGGGACGTGCACTTCGACCTGCTGCGGCCGGGCGGGGCTGTCACTCGTTAGCGGTGCGAGGCCCCGTTGCGACGGGCTGTGCTTCTGGTCACCGGCGACCAGGCCGGGAACTGGCAGGGTTGGTACAACGAGAACGCTCCGTTGGCGGAGACGCGTTACCACAGTTGGCCGAAGTGCGGCGGGAGCAGACGCTCACCCAGCGCGAGGTCGCAGCCGTCATGGGGGTCTCACCCCCACGTGTCTCGTCGATCGAGCACGGTGAGATCGACCGGACCGAGGTCGCGGACTTCGGGGCGCGGAGTGCACCGTGGCCTGAGTGGTCAGGCGACGGCGTACGCGGTGAAGGCGGTCCAGGTGTCGGGGGACACGGTGAGCACGTCGCCGTCGGGGCGCTTGGAGTCGCGGATGTGGATGGCCAGCGGGTGGGTGGCTACCTCTACGCAGTCGCCGCCTTCGTCGCCGCTGTACGTCGACTTCCGCCAGGCGTAGGCGACTTCGAGGCACTCGCCGCCCTCTTCGCTGCTGTAGCTGGACTTGAACCAGTGCAGTTGCTCGGTCATGGCGCTCCCAGCTTGCGGTCCAACAGGGCCTTGGTTTCTTCGGGGTTGAGGGCCTGCGCCCGCAGCATCGCATACTTCTGTGCGAGGGCCGACACTTCATCCGGGTTGCCGACAAGCTGGCTTCCGCGCTGGGTTTCGGTGTACGCGAGGTGCTGGTGGTCCTCGGTTTCCATCAGGGTGAAGGGCCCTGCGAGCCCAGCGTGCACAGCCCGCCCCAGCGGCAGGATCTGCAGTGATACCCCGGGCACGTCGGCGTCCGCCCGTAGTTGCTCGAGTTGCTCGGCGTAGACCGCCGGTCCGCCGATCCTGTCCATGAGGACCGCTTCCCAGATGACGAAGGTGATGTTCGTCGGTGTCTCACGATGCAGGAGGTCTCGGCGGGCCAAGCGTTTGGCTGTCAACTCCTCGATCTTCTCTTGGCTGTACGCCGGGATGCGGCTGCCGAACACAGTGAGGGCGTACTTCGGGGTCTGCAGAAGACCGGGGAGGACCGCGTTGCCGAAGTACCGGAGGTCGATGGCGACTTGCTCCAGATCCAGGTACTCCTCGACCCATCGCGGGATCAGATCGATCTCCGGCATGTGTTCCACGCCGACGGAGAGCACCCCGTTGGTGTCGAGCACGACGTCCAGCTCGGCAGCCAGGGAGGCTTTCAGGGGGCGGCGCCCCTGTTCGATCGCCGCGATTGTCGCGTATTCGGCGCGGACGCGCTCACTGAGTGACTCCTGGGTGTACCCGGCGGCTTGGCGCAGGGTGGCGAGTATCTGCCCGAGCATCCGCATTGCAGAGGCGTTCTTCTGGTAGGTGCGAGGGGTGCGGCCCATCGGTCAACTCCTACGGAGCGGTGGCATGTTTCCCGGCGCAACCCCTACAGGCAAAGCGTAGGGGTCGACGCACTGTTCCAGGGTAGCCACGCTCCGTAACCCTCGTCCCATGAACAAAGAACCCCAACTCCCCCTCGCACGCGACAAGTTCCTCCGCCGCGAACGCCAATCCATCCCCGCAGCCAGGCGCTTCGCACGCGAAGCCCTCACCGACTGGGGATGGCGGGACCCCGACGACCCCTTGCTCTGTGTGAGCGAGCTCGCCACCAACGCCCTGCTGCACGGCGTGCCCCCAGGACGAGGGTTCCTGTTGCGCCTCAGGCACGACACCCCCGTACTCCGTATCGAAGTACACGACAGCGGCGCCGGGGATCCGAGGATTCCCGACGCCGCTGACGAGGGCGGGCGCGGCCTGGGCATCGTGGACGCGCTGGCCGACAAGTGGGGGGTGGGGGAGCGGGACCCCGGCAAGGTGGTGTGGTGCGAGTTCGCCGCTGCTGCCGCGCCCGGTGGCTCAGTCGAGGTCTTCGAGGCCTTCGATGATGCGGAAGTCGCGCTCCACGGCGTCGGAAAGGACGGCCAGCGCCTCCTGGTAGGCCGCGCTCTCGCGCGTCGCGACCGCCTGTTCGAAGGAGTCGAACTCGATCAGGATGGTGCGTTCGGCGATTCCGGCCTCGTAGGCGACGACCCGGCTGCCGACGGCCAACATCCGCCCGCCCCCGGCCTTGACGGCCGGACCGGCCAGCTCGCCGTAGGCGGCCAGCTTCTCGGGGTCGGAAATGCTGCGGTAGATGCTGACCCAGTAGCCCTTGGCCATGGAATCCTCCTGTGTTCGTCAACGGTGTGCGCGCTCGGCCCGGAGTCCGGGCCGAGCGCGCACACGACGGGCAGCGCCCTCAGAGCGCCGCCAGAACCTCCTTGGCAGCACGCTCGCCCGAGCGTACGGCCCCGTCCATGTACCCCATCCAGTAGGCCGAGGTCTCGGTGCCCGCCCAGTGGATCCCGCCGACCGGGCGGCGCAGCTCCGGGCCGTACGCGGTCAGGACGCCCGGCGGGGCGTACGCCACCGGGCCGCCGCGCGAGAAGCGCTCGTTGTCCCAGCGCTGCAGCAGGAAGGCCGTGGGGGTCTTCGCCTTCTCGCCGAAGTACGTGGCGTAATCCTTGAGGACCGCGGCCTTCACCTCGGCCTCGCTCGCGCCGTTCAGGGCGCGCATCTGGTCCGACTCGATGAAGCCCATCAGCGCGCCGTACGAGGCGTTCTCGGGGGAGTTGTCGAAGGTCGAGCGGACCATGCCCTGGTCGCTGACGACCTGGCCGTTGAGACCGGCGTCGCGCCAGAAGGGGCGGTCGTAGACGGCGATCGCCTTGCCGACCGAGCCCATGGGCAGCCGCTGCGCGAGCTGGTCGCGGGCGGCCGGCAGGAGCGGGTCGAAGTCGATACGGGCCGTGAGCGGCGGGGCGAGGGCGACGATCACCTTGCGGGCGCGGACGGTGATGCTGTCGGCGGTCACGGTGTAGATGCCCGCGGACTGCTTCACGGACCGTACGGGCGCGCCCAGCACCACGCTGTCGCCGAGCCGCTCGGCCAGCTTGATCGGGACCAGCTGCGAGCCGCCCTTGAAGCGGATCGCCTGGGCGCCGTTCGCGGTCTCGGTGAGCCGCTCGAAGGTGCCGGGGGTGGTCTCGTTGCCCGCCGCGGCTATGTAGAACAGCACGAAGAGCAGCGAGAGTTCGCGGGGCTCCGCGCTGAAGACCGATGTGCACGCGACGTCGAAGAGGAACTTGGCCGAGGGCACGATCGCGTTGTGCCGCAGCCAGGTCTCGAAGGTCTGCTGGTCCCACTCGGCCGCCTTCTCGGCGGTCCAGGGCGCGTTCACCGGGACCTTCTTGGCCATGTCGTTGAGCAGCGCCTGCACGGCCGCGGCGTTCGCGAGACCGGCCACGTCGATCGGCGGCACGGCGCCGAGCAGGCCGTCCGTGGCGTACGGGGTGTTCCTGCCGTCCTTGCGCAGGAGGTTCTTTCCCGTGTTGTACGTGGGGAAGGTGCCGACCCCGAGCTCGTCGGCCAGCGCCTTCATCCGGTCCTGCGTGGGCCCGATGAACTCACCGCCGCCCTCGGTGGCATCCCCGTTGGGGAGTTTGAGGTTGAGCACCCGGCCGCCTACGCGGTCCCGGGCTTCCAGGACGACGACGCTCTTGCCGGCCTTCTTGAGGTCGCGGGCGGCGGTGAGCCCGGCGAGACCGCCGCCGATGACGACGACGTCGGCATCCCGGGTCTCGGCGGCGGCTGCGGGGGTCGCGGTGACCCCGGCAAGGGTGGCCACACCGGTCACTGCTCCTGCGCCGAGCAGTGAACGGCGGGTGAGGCGGGATCTTTCACGTGCCATGTGCGTCCTCCGTGGTCTTGGGTGAACTCACGTGCAACTCGCTTGCAACTAGGGCAACTTCAGCCCCGCCACTGTGTCAGAACTAGCGTGCCAACGCCTTGGCGATCCGCTCCGCGTCCAGTGCCATCTCCCGGAACATCCCGCTGATGGGGTTGACGAAGCCGTTGAAATAGAGGCCCGGCGCCGACGGGGACGTCCGGCCGCCGTGGACCGTCGGACGGCCGTGGTCGTCCAGGACGCCGAGGTGGCCGACCAGGGGCTCCAGGGCACGCGAGTAGCCCGTCGCCGCGATCACCGCGTCGGGGGCGATGGAGGTGCCGTCCGCGAGGACCACCTTGCCGTCCTCGAAGGAGGCGACCGCCGCGACCGGTTCGACCGTTCCCTTGCGCACGGCGTTGATCAGGCCCACGTCCTGGACCGGGATCGAGCCCTCCTTGACGCGCGAGTAAAGGCCCGAGTCCGGGCGCGGCAGACCGTGCGCGGACAGGTCGGGGACCGAGAGCTTGGCCATGGGGGCCGCGAGACGGTCGACCAGGCCGACCGGCAGGCGCCGCACCAGGATGCCGGTGCGCTGGGCCGGCCAGCCCGCCGTCGAGCGGCGGACGATGTGCGGCGCGGTGCGCACCGCGAGGCGGACGCGTGAGGCGCCGCCCTCGACGAGGTCCACGGCGATCTCGGCGCCCGTGTTGCCGACACCCACGACGAGGACGTCGCGGCCGGCGTACGGCCCCGCGTTGCGGTACTCGCTCGCGTGCACCAACTCGCCCTCGTAAGAGGCGAGTCCGGGCCACTCCGGCAGCCTGGGGGTGTGGTTGTAGCCGGTGGCGACCACGACCGCCGAGCCGGTCAGCTCGCGCCCGCCGCTGCCGTGCAGAAGCCAGCCGCGGCCGTCGGGGGCCGGGTCGATCCGGGAGATCTCCACGCCGGAGATGATCTCCAGCTCGTGGAACTCGGCGTACTTCTCCAGGTACTTGACCACGTTGTCCCGAGAGACCCAGCGCCCGAAGCGGCGCGGCATGGGCAGCCCCGGCAGGCCGGACAGCTTGCGCGTGGTGTGCAGATGGAGCCGGTCGTAGTGGCCCCGCCAGGAGGCGCCGACCTCGGCGGACTTCTCCAGGACCACGGCCCGTACGCCCTTGGCGCGCAGTGCGGCGGCCGTCGCGAGGCCGCCGGGACCGCCGCCCACGACATAGACGGGGCGGTCCTCGGTGCGGTCTGTCCCGGAGGGCGGGGTGTGCGACGTGTCGGCCATGAGCGGGAGCGTAATGACCCCTCCGCTTGATGGGGCGCGGTCAAACGGCAAACCGGTTGCGAATTGATCACGGAGGCCCGAGGGGCGGGCGGGGGCCGCGTGAGATCCGTCGCCGCTCTTGCGCACAGGCACCCCCATCCGCTGAACTGACGTACCGTCAGATACGGCTCGCGCGTGAGGTGGTGTAACAGACATGGACACGGTCTGGCTCAGCGGAGCCGAGTGGGTAGCCGTGCTGCGGATCGGACTCGGTCTGTGGTGGCTGGAGAGCTGGCGGCACAAGGACAAGAAGGGCTGGTTCGAGCGCGGTACGGGTATCGCGTGGGCCGCCGACGTGGCCGGGAAGCACAAGTGGGGCTTCGTGAAGACCGGGTTCACCAAGGTCGTCGAGCCCCGGCCCAAGGCGATGGCGTACATCGTCGTCTACGCCGAACTCGCCCTCGGTCTCGGCCTGATCCTCGGCTTCCTGACCCCGATCGCGCTGATCGGCGGGCTGCTCCTGAACCTCCTCTACCTCGTCCTGATGATCCACGACTGGGCCGAGCAGGGGCAGAACGCGATGATGGGCCTGATCTCCTTCGTGGCCCTCTTCGGGATGTCCTGGCAGACCTGGTCCCTCGACAACGCGATCGGACTCTTCTGATGGCCACGGCGACCGCCCGATTCGATCTGCCCGAGCCCGACGCCTTCACCGAGCCGTACTGGCAGGCCGCGGGCGAAGGCCGGCTGCTCCTTCGCCACTGCGGCGACTGCGGCCGTACGCACCACTACCCGCGCGAGTTCTGCCCCGCGTGCTGGAGCGAGAGCGTGGAGTGGGTCGAGGCGAGCGGGCGGGCGACGCTCTACACCTGGTCCGTGATCCACCGCAACGATCTGCCGCCCTTCGGCACCCGTACCCCCTACACCGCCGCCGTCGTCGACCTGGCCGAGGGGCCGCGGATGATGACCGAGGTGGTGGAGTGTGCGCAGGAGGACCTCGCGATCGGGATGGACCTCGAGGTCACCTTCCGGGAGGCGGAGGGGTTCCAGGTGGCAGTGTTCCGCCCGGCCCGGTGATCAACCGGCCCTAGGGCCACAGGAGTTCGCGGACCCAGCCGCCGCCCTCGCGCCGGTAGCGCAGCCGGACATGGCGGCGGCGGGCATCGCCCTGGAAGAACTCCACCTCGACGGGGTCGAGCGCGTACAGCGTCCAGGTGGCGACGGGTGCGGACGGCTCCGCCTGCGCCCGGTGCCACGCCTCCTGCGAGGCGCGCGCCAACTCCTCCTGCGATACGAGGATTTCGCTCTGCCGCCCGACCAGCGCGGCGGCCAGTGCGCCGGTGGAGCGGGCGTGCAGATCGGCCCGGCTCTCGGTGGACGACGCCGCCGTCACCGTGCCGCGCAGCCGGATCTGGCGGGCCTGGGCCGGCCAGTAGAAGTGCAGGGCCGCCTCGGGGCGGGCGGCGAGCTGGCGGCCCTTGTTGCTGGTGGCGTGCGAGGCGAAGTGCCAGCCGTCCTCATCGGCGCCGTGCAGCATCAGGGTGCGGACGTCGGGGGCGCCTGACGCGTCCGCCGTCGCCAGCTGCATCGTGTGCGGCTCGGCCTGCCCGGCCGCCACGGCCTCGGCGAACCAGCGGCGGAAGAGAGGCAGCGGGGCGTCGGGGGCCGAGGCGGGATCGAACCCGGGCAGCTCCACGTCCCAGACCCGCTGGGCCTTGAGCAGCTCCAGGAACTCTTGCGCTGTGGTGCCCTCGTACGACGTCATACGGAAATTCTCGTACGTCCCCGAGTGGCCCGGACGGCCGCCCCTCCTGCCGGCCTCTCCCGCTGCCCCTCCCGCCGACCTCACACGTTGCCGAGATCCGAGGAGATCCAGCGCTCGGGGCGCAGTGTGATGACGAGCTGTTCGCCGTGGTTCTCCCAGGCGAAGTCGACATAGCCGGCGACCTTGTCGGCCGGCAGATAGCGGGCCGAGATCTCGACGAGCTGCTCACGGGTCGCGGGGGCCGTCTCGACGACGGGGCCTTCGACGGACACGTAGCGGATGGTCGGCTCGACGCGCTCCACCATGAGCGTGAACCGGCCCGCCTTCTCGATGAGTTGGTACTTGCGCGAGTCCTTGCCGGTCATGATCCAGATATCGCCGCCGGGCGCGTACTGGTACCAGATCGGCACCGTGAGCGGCGCTCGCCCCTCGCCCGCGTCGACGGCCAGTGCGGCGATATGCGGCTCGGCGAGGAACTGCTCGCGCTCTTCGTGGGTGAGTGCCATGGGGACTGCTCCTTCGGATGCGGTGGGGTTGCGTCGTCGGGTGCTCCGTCCAGCAGAAGGCGCAGGGGGGTGCGGCTATTCCTTGCGGGGGCCGCAGGCCGGGGTTTCGGGGCTCCTGCAAGGCACCCCCGGCGGACCAGTGCGGTTGCGGAGCGTCATGGGGAGTCACACGCTGTGGTCAGGGCCGGCCCGTTCCCTCGACACGCTCAACCGAAATCCCCCGGAAGGGACCCCCCACATGCAGAAGAACACCACCGCCCGTGCCTTCGTCGGTGCGGTGCTCGCCGGTGCCGTCGTCCTCGGTACTGCGGGCGCCTCCTACGCCGCCGTCGCCCAGGCGCCGGTGCGTGCCGTCGTCGCCGCCGACCACACGGCCGAGTACGAGGACATGCTGCGCGCGGTGCTCACGACCGCGGACGAGCTGGTCGGCGCCGCCGAGCAGGGCCCGGTCGACACCGTCGCCTACCGCCAGGCGTTCGACCGCGCGCTCGCGATGGCGCCGGCGCCGGCGGACGTCCCGCAGCTCGACGCCGCGATGGAGGGCCTCGCCGTCCAGGCCAAGGCTCTGGTCGACGCCATCGACAAGAAGGACACGGACAAGGTCCTCGCCTCGATCGGTCTGGTGAACGCGGCCGTCTCCAACATCGTGCAGGCGCTCAGCCTCGACGCCTCGATCAAGCTGGTCTCGAAGCCGCTGGACCCGTCCAGCATCAAGCTGCCGACCGACATGAAGCTGCCGGAGTTCAAGCTGCCGTTCTTCGGCTGATCCGGTTCCGCGGTGACGGGTGGGGGCCGACGGCAACGACGCCGTCGGCCCCCACCCGCATGTGTACCTCCAACGGCTCAGCGCCCCAGGATCACTGTGCCCGAGGAGCAGAACCAGCCGCCCGTGCCCGAGGCCACCGCCAGCTCGGGCAGCCGCCCGCCCGCCTTGCGCACCTGGCCCTCACCCGCCTCGCCGCGCAGCTGCCGTACCGCCTCGACCATCAGGAACAGACCGCGCATCCCCGGGTGCTGTGCGCTGAGTCCGCCGCCGTCGGTGTTCGTGGGCAGATCGCCGGTGAGCGTCAGCCGCCCCTTCTCGACGAACGCCCCGCCCTCGCCCTTCGCGCAGAACCCGAGGTCCTCCAGGGTCACCAGGGTCATGTACGTGAAGGCGTCGTAGATCTCGGCGATGTCGATGTCGGCCGGTGCGACCCCCGCCCGCTCGAAGGCCAGCTTCCCGCTGACGGCCGCCGGGGAGACGGTGAAGTCCTCCCACTCGGACATCGTGGTGTGCGAGATGTGCTCGCCCGCGCCGAGCACCCAGACCGGGGCCTTGGCGCAGTCGGCCACGTACTCCTCGGCCACGAGCAGCACGGCCGCGCCGCCGTCGGAGCGGATGCAGCAGTGCAGCTTCGTGAACGGGTCCGCGATCATCGGCCCGTCCAGGACGTCCTCGACGGTGATCGGGTCGCGGAACATCGCGTCCGGGTTGTGGGCGGCGTTCGCCCTTGCCTGTACGGCGACCTCGGCCAGCTGCTCCAGCGTCGTGCCGTACTCGTGCATATGGCGCCGGGCGGCCATCGCGTACTTCGAGATCAGCGTGTGCCCGTACGGGACCTCGAACTGGAGCGGGCCGCGGGCGCCGAAGGAGAGGTTCGAGGTGCGGCGCCTCGCCTTGATGTCGGCGCGGGCCGTCGACCCGTAGACGAGGAGCACGGCGTTGGCGTGCCCTGCGGCGATGGCGTCGGCGGCGTGCGCGGCCATGACCTCCCAGGTGGAACCGCCCACCGAGGTGGAGTCGACCCAGGTGGGCTTGATCCCGAGGTACTCGGAGACCTCGACCGGGGCGAGAATCCCGAGCCCGGCCGAGGCGAACCCGTCGATCACGCCCTTGTCGAGCCCTGAGTCCGCGAGGGCCCTGCGGGCGGCCTGGGCGTGCAGGGCGTACGGGGTGGCGTCGTCGACCTTGCCGCAGTCGGAGAGGGCGATTCCGGCCACGGCAACTTTGCGCCTGGGGGCGCTGGTTATGACGGTGGACATGAATCTGACGGTACATCAGATTCGGGGGGCCGGGCAGGGTGCGGGCTCAGGAAGGGCGCCCGGCCGCACCTCGGGAGATACTCGCGACATGGCCCGTAGCAGCGCCCCGAACGTAGACGCCTACCTCGCGGAGATCGAGGACGAGACCCGCCACGAGGCCTTGTCGCGCCTCACGGAACTCTGCCGCGCGGAGCTCAAAGGCTTCGACGAGGTCATGGCCTACGGCATGCCCGGCTACGTACGCCGAGGCGGCGGCCAGGAGATCGCCCTCGCCGACCAGAAGCAGTACATCTCCTTCTATCTGATGCGCACCGACGTGCGCGAAGCCTACGAGGAGCGCCTCGCCGGCCAGAACATGGGCAAGGGCTGCCTGCGTTTCCGCAGCGCCGCCAAGGTGGACTACGAGCTGGTCAGAGACCTGCTCAGGGCCACCGCGAAGGAGGCGGGGCCCAGCTGCTGAGACGGCTCCCGCGGACCGGTGTCGACAAAGCACCCTCCACCCCTGTGCATCTCGCCGCGCAAGTCCTAACATGACGCGCCGTCAGATCCGGGGCCCTTGAAGGGTGCCCGGGGGAGGAGCCCGCCCATGGACGCCGCGTTCACTGCCGAGCAGGACGAGATCCGCCGTACGCTGCGCGAACTCATGGCCAAGCGTGCCGGACCCGACGAGGTCAAGGCCGCGGTGCGCACCCCCGCCGGTCACGACGCCGAACTGTGGCGCACCCTCGCCGCCCAACTTGGCCTGCCAGGGCTCGCGTTGGACGAGGAGCACGGCGGTGTGGGATGCACCACCACGGAACTGGCCCTCGCCTGCGAGGAGACGGGCCGCGTACTGCTGCCCTCGCCGCTGCTCGCGACGGCCGCGCTCGCGGTACCGCTGATCTGCCGCCTCGGCAGCGACGAGCAGAAGAGCGAACTGCTCCCGCGGATCGCCGAGGGCGCACTGACCGCCGCACTCGCCATCCCCGGCGCCGCCCTCGCGACCGCGCTCGGACTCGCCGGGGTCAACCAGGGCGACTGGGCCGGCGGCGGACGTGCGGGCGGGGTGCAGGCACGCTGCGACGAGGAGGGCTGGCGGCTCTACGGGCAGGCCGAACAGGTCCTGGACGGCCACTGCGCGGATCTGCTCCTGGTCGCCGCGCACACGGGGGGCTTCGCCCGTTCGCGGACGCTGCTCTTCCTCGTACGGGCCGAGAGCGCCGGCGTCGTACGCGTACGGCAGACGACGCTCGACGAGACGCGCCCGCAGGCCCGCATCGAACTCCGGCACGCCCAGGCCGAGTTGCTGGGCCCCGACGACGCCGAGGTGGTGGCCGCGGCGCTCGCCGCGACCGGCAACGCGGCCGCCGCGGTGCTCGCGGCGGAGGCGGTCGGTGCCGCCGACCGCGCTCTTGAGCGGACGGTCGAATACGCCAAGCAGCGCGAGCAGTTCGGGCGCGCGATCGGATCGTTCCAGGCCGTGAAGCACCGGCTCGCGGATGTGTACGTGGCGGTGCAGGCCGCGCGTTCGGCCGCCTACTACGCGGCGTGGGCGGCAGCCCGCGACGACGGCGAGCGGGTCGGCGGACTCGCTCTGGCCCAGGCCCTCGACGCCCTGCGCACCGCCTCCGGCGAGGCGATCCAGCTGCACGGCGGGATCGGCTTCACCTGGGAGCACGAGGCGCACCTCTACTTCAAACGGGCCGCGAGTGATGAACTGCTCTTCGGCCCCGTGCACCGCCTGCGCGCCCACGCGGCCGACCATGCCGGACTGTTCGTGGCCGAGGAGGTGGCGGTCTGATGCCGCCCGGAGTGAAGCTCATGCAGAAGGTGTCGTCGACCAAGCTCTTCATGAAGGTCGGCCCGCACTTCGTCCCCGCGATGGACCGCGTCGTGCACAAGCTCACGCGCGGCAAGGTGCTGCTCAGCGCGCAGATGCTGCCGGGCGTGATCCTGACCGTGAAGGGCGCGAAGAGCGGCATCCCGCGCCGCACCCCGCTGGCCTGCATGCCCGAGGAGGAGGCCGGCACCTGGGTGCTGATCGGCTCCAACTTCGGCCGCCCCGGCCATCCCGTGTGGACGGTGAACCTGCTCAAGAACCCGGACGCGGACATCAGCTGGAAGGGCACGGACATCGCGGTCACGGCCCGGCTGCTCGAAGGCGAGGAGCGGGCCGAGACCTGGGCGAGGTGCCTCAAGTTCTGGCCGCCGTATGCGACTTATCAGGCACGGATCGACCGGGAGATCCGGCTGTTCCGTCTTGAGCGGCGCGAACCGCAGGGGTAGGGAGCGAACGTTTCGCGGGCCCGCGACGTCCAAGGGTCGGTGTGCCGGAGGTGCCGGCCGCCGGGGGAGGTCGGTGCGTGATGGGCGGACGGATGACAGCGGGGGCGGCGCTGGCGGCCGTGCTGATCGGCCTGTCCGTGGCCTGTTCGGGGGCGGACGGAACGCAAGGCGGGGCGGAGAGCGTCTGCGTGGCGATGATCACGTACCAGGGGCACACGTACACGGGGTCCGGGCTCCATCCCGACGACGAAGGGGACGTCGGCGTCGTGGCGGGCCGGCGGCTCGGCACGGGGATCGTGCCCGCGTGCGACGACACCCCGAACAACAGGGACGGCGCAGAGACTTCGAGTCCGGTGGCCGTGTACGCGATCGAGGGTGTGGATCCCGCCCGTGCCGTGACCCTGGAGCATCCGGCCGGCGGCACGATCTACATCGAGGAGAACTCGGACAAGACCCTGCCGGAGCTGAGGAAGCTGATCGAGGCCGGAGCGTAGCGGCGGCCCCGTCCAACGAACAGGCGGCGGGCACCCTCTCCTGAGAGGGTGCCCGCCGCCCGTATGACAGGAGGGGTGCGGAAGGTTACTTCAGCGGCTTCTTGCCGGTGATGCCCAGATGCACCAACAGGGCCAGGTTCGGCTTCAGTTCGGTCTGCTTGACGCCCCAGGTGGAGAAGCCCTTCTGGTGCGAGGCGACCGCCGCGAGCATCGCGACGAGGGAGCCCGCCATCGCCGCCGCGTTGACGTCCTTGTCGACCTTGCCCTTGTCCTGGAGGTCCTTGACCGTGTCCGTAAGGGAGTTGGTCACGGAGTTCAGGATCTTCATACGGATCTTGTAGAAGCGTTTGTCGCCCTCGGCCGAGCCGAGGTCCACGACGCGCAGGATCGCGTCGTTCCTGCGCCAGAACTCCAGGAAGCCGTCGACGAGTTCCTGCGAGGTCTGCCAGCCGGCCTTGCCCACCCACGAGCGCTCGGCGAGCACATCGGTCAACCCGGCGCCCTCCGTGGCCATTTGGTCCGCGATCTCCAGGACGGCGCCTTCGACATCGGGGAAGTACTGGTAAAAGGTCGCGGGCGAAGTGCCCGCTTTCCGCGCCACATCGATGACCTTGACGTCACGGTAGGGCGAGGAACTGAGCATCTCGCTGAGGCAGTCGAGCAGCTTCTGACGCGTCGCCTGCCCGCGCCGTCCGGCCACACGGCCGTCGACGGTACGCACTTGTCCTGTCATGCCGTCAGCTTACCGAGGGGTGATCGGGGCGCGATTCGGCCGACTGCAAATGGGGACGTGAGAGGACTGGTGAGATACGGGGGAGTTAGGGGGACTCGGGTGGATACGGGTGAGGTGTGCGCGATGACGCGAGAGGGGCGGGGCGGGGAAATTGACCAGGTGTTCGATTCGTTTTCCTGCAGTACGCCGGGTACGCGGCTAGTTTGGCTGTGACGGGCGCCACAGGGGCCCTGGTCGGAGAGGTGCGAGCCATGCCCGCGTACGCAGAAGGTGTGCCCTGCTGGACGGACGCGCTGCTGCCCGACGTCGAGGCCGGCAAGAGGTTCTACGGAGAGCTCTTCGGCTGGACCTTCGACGAGGGCGCCGGACCCGCGTACGGGCACTATGTGCAGGCGTACAAGGAAGGCCGGGCCGTCGCCGCGCTCGCACCCAAGCAGGACGGGCGGATGCCGACGGTGTGGAACGTGTACTTCGCGACCCCCGACGCCCGCGCGACCGCGCGCAGGATCAAGGAGGCGGGCGGCGGGCTCGTGATGGAGCCGATGCCCGTCGGGCCTTTCGGGACCATGGCGCTCGCGACCGATCCGGAGGGCGCGGTCTTCGGGCTCTGGCAGGGCGGTACGCACGAGGGCTTCGAGAAGGCCGCCGAGCCGGGCTCCTTCTGCTGGACCGAGGTGAAGGTGCGCGACGCGGCGCGCGCCGATGCCTTCTACGAGGGGGTCTTCGGGTTCACGGGCGTCGATCTCGACACCGGCAGCGACAGTGGCAGTGGCGGCGACAGCGACAGTGACGACGACACCGGCTATCGCATCTGGTCCCCGGCGGGCAGCGAGCCCGGTCCCGACACGGGTGTGGCCGGCCGTGGCCTGATGGGCGAGGAGGTGCCGGCCGTGCTGCCCGCGCACTTCCTCGTCTACTTCACCGTCGACGACTGCGACGAGGCCGTTCGGACCGCGCGGGCGCTCGGCGGACGGGTGCAGAGCCCACCCGTCGACTTTCCGTACGGACGTATCGCGACGCTCACGGACAATCAGGGTGCGCTCTTCGCGGTGCTGCAAGAACCTGCGGACTGAACCTTTCCGCTTTGTCACCCCTCATCCCGTATGAGGTGAGACATCCCGATCGGGCCCCGGGTTCGCCACCGCCGCTCGCGCCAGGAAGAATCAGGGTGCGTGCCGCCAGGGCGGCTCGGTGGTGAGACGCTGGCGAGGAGCGCGGGACCGTGCTTCCGGTGGTGTCCCACGGTCAGTTACGGGGAGGTGGCAGGCAAGTGGTGGAGCAGCTGACGCAGCACGATCCGCGCCGGATCGGGCCGTTCGAGGTGCTCGCCCGGCTCGGTGCCGGCGGCATGGGTCTGGTCTATCTCGCACGCTCGGCCTCCGGCCGCCGGGTGGCGATCAAGACGGTCAGGACCGAGCTCGCCGAGGACCAGCTCTTCCGTGTCCGCTTCACCCGCGAAGTGGAGGCGGCCCGTGCCGTCTCCGGCTTCTACACCGCGGCCGTCGTCGACGCCGATCCGCGCGCTGCCGTGCCGTGGCTCGCCACGGCCTACGTGCCGGCGCCCTCGCTCGAGGAAATAGTGAACGAGTGCGGGCCGCTGCCTGCCCAGGCCGTACGGTGGCTGGCCGCCGGTATCGCCGAGGCGCTGCAGTCCATCCACGGAGCGGGCCTCGTGCACCGCGACCTCAAGCCGTCCAATGTGCTGGTCGTCGAGGACGGGCCGCGCGTCATCGACTTCGGTATCGCGTCCGGCGTCTCCAACACACGTCTGACGATGACGAACGTCGCGGTGGGCACGCCCGCGTACATGTCTCCGGAGCAGGCGAAGGACTCGCGGTCGGTCACCGGCGCGAGCGATGTGTTCTCGCTCGGGTCCACGCTCGTCTTCGCCGCGACGGGCCATGCGCCCTTCCACGGCGCGAACCCCGTCGAGACGGTCTTCATGCTGCTGCGCGAAGGCCCCGACCTCGAAGGACTCCCGAACGAACTGCGGCCGCTGATCCTCGACTGCATGCACATGGAAGCGGCGATGCGGCCCAGCCCCGCCGACCTCCAGGCCCAGCTCTCCCCGCACCTCTTCGCGGCCGGCTCCGACGACTCCGGTACGGCCTCGGCCTGGCTGCCCGAGCGGTCCGTCGCGCTGATCGAGGCGCGCAGGGGCGGGCGGCCGCCGGTGCGGCCCTCCGGTTCCGGGCGCAGCGCGGGCCGTGGCGTACCGCCGCAGCCCTCACAGCCGCCGCGCGCTCCCGTGCACGCCCCCGCCCGGGGTGAGGACTGGGACGAGGCGTGGCGCCGTACGCCCGATGTGCCGGACCCCGCGCCCGTACGACTGCCGGGGGCGGCGGTGCCGATCGGGCCCGGACCCCGGGTGGCCGACGCGCGGCGTGAGGCGGACAAGCGGGTGGGTGCGCCCGAGGCGGCGCTCGCGGCGTCCTGGTCGCGCTCGGCCGGCGTGAACGGTGCGGAGCCCGCGGTTCCCGCCCCTTCTCCCTCCGCCCCTTCTCCCTCCGCCCCCACGACCTGGCGGCCGTGGCGCTTCCGTATGTCCAACGACGTCTGGGGCACCCCGCACGTCGTGGGCGACAGGGTGTACGTCACCTCGTTCGAGGTGCACGCGCTCGATGTGGCCACCGGGCGGCGGCAGTTCAAGACCCGTGACGTGGCCTGGTCGATGGCGATCACCGACGGCCGTATCCACGCGTCCGACGGACCGACGCTCTTCGCGCTCGACGCCGCCGACGGGACCGACCTGTGGCGCTTCCCGACGGACGCCTGGGTGTACTCCCTGAAGGCCGAACGCGGCACGGTCGTCGCGGGCCTGCGCGGCGGTCTCGTGCACGGCTACGAGGCGGCCAACGGCGAGAAGCTCTGGGAGATCGGCGGGACGCAGACCGACTTCGAGACCCCGGAGGCCGGGCCCGTCATCCACGAGGGGACCGTGTTCGTCTGGAAGGACGCGCGGCTGCGGGCGGTGGAGGCCCGTACCGGGGTCGAGCGCTGGTCGTACCCGATCGGCGACGCCTCCTCCTGCGGCGGCGTCCCCGTCCGCCTGACCCCGGCCTCGGACGGCGTCGTGTACGTGGCCGCCGGTACCCGGGTCCTGGCGATCGACATCGCGTCGGGCCAGGTGCGCTGGCACTTCGAGGCACCCGCGGTGTTCCTCTCGCCGCCCGCGTACGCGCCGGGGGCGGGGGTCACGGGGGGCGGGGTCTATCTGGCGGACTACCTGGGCACGGTCTACGCGCTCGACGCGAAGGACGGCCGGGACCGCTGGCGGATCGCCACGGAGTCCCGCTCGTCGATCGACCCCGTCCTGGTGTCGGCCGGCCATGTCCACGTGGGCGCGGGCAACGGGCTCTACACCCTGGACGCGGTCACCGGTACGCCGAAGTGGCGCTTCCAGGCGGGTGGCGAGGTCATCGGCTCCCCGGTGGCCGCGGAGGGCCGGCTGCACTTCGGCTCCGCCGACCACTGCCTGTACACCCTGGACGCGGCGGGCGGCCAGCTCCGCTGGAAGCTGGCCACGGGCGGGGAGATCACGGGAGCGCCGGTCGCGCAGGCGGGCGTGGTGTACGCGTGCAGCAAGGACCGCTGCGTGTACGCGCTGGACGCGGTGAAGGGGACGGGGACGGCTTCGTCCCGGTGAGGTTCCGTCCCGGCGAGGACGGCTGCTACTGCTGGGGCTTGTGCCAGGCCGGTGGGGGCTCGGGGTCGTCCTGGGGTGGGGCCTCGGACTGCCAGGGGGGTGGGCCCTCGGCGGGAGGTGTCGAGGACGGGCGGGTGTCGAACCCGTCGTACGGGGACGCACTGGCGGGACCGTCGTACGGGGACGCACCGTTGGACCCGTCGTACGGGGGCGCACCGTCCAGGGTCGGAACCGTGGGGGGCGCGGGCTCCGGAGTCGGCGCCCGACGGGACCGCCCGGACATGATCAGTGCCGCGAGCAGGATCATCGCGCCGCCCACGAACGCGTTCGCCGCGCCCACGTCCAGACCGTTGCCGTCGCCGTCCACGGTGAGCGAGCCCTCCGCCTGGCCCACCCGCACCATCCACAGGACCGCGAAGCCCATCGCCACGACGCCCGCGAACGCGAGCAGCAGGCGTGAGCGCAGGGCCACGCCCACCAGCGTCACCAGCGCGACGAAGAGGAACGGCAGGAAGAGCGAGCCGAAGAGCTGGGCCTTGGCGTCGGTGACTCCGTCCGACGAGAACAGCTCGTCGATCCGGTAGTCCCGGCCGAGGCGGCCGTCGTACCAGGCACGGAAGGGGCTCCAGACGACGGCCGCCGCTCCGGCGAGAGCGAGGAGTGAGCCGAGAACGTTGCGGAGACGCTTCATCGGTTACCTCCCGAAACGCCACAAAAGGGGCACTCTCGCTCCCGACGCTACGCCGCACCTCGGGGTCCCACCACCGGGCGCCGTGGCCCCGTGGGCGCTGGTGGGTGAGGGCGCGCCCGGCTGTTAACGTGACGCACAGCCGTGCGGCGGGCACGGAGCGCTGCATACCCGGGGGCGAAGCGATGAAGATCCGTCACGTCCGTGCCGTGGCCGTAGCGGCCGTGGCAGCAGTCGCACTGACCGGTGCACGGCAGTCCGGCGGCGGCTGTGACGACAACAGCGGCGGCTCCGGCGGCGGAACCACCACCGGCGGATCGAGCGCGGGCGCGGGGGCGAGCTCGGGATCCGCCGACAAGGGCGCGGCCGAGGACCTGCGGATCGAGTCCTGCGAGTGGAACGGCAGCGAGCTCGCCGCCCGCGTCCGCGCCACCAATCGCAGCGCTAGCACCACGTACACCTATACGTACAAGCTCACCTTCAGTGGCTTCGACGGCAAGACGCTCGACTCGTCCCACCCCTCCATCCCGGCGGTGCTGCCGGGCCGGTCCGCGGCGAAGCAGGCTGGTATCCCGTACGACGTGCCGGACAACGCCCGCCTCGGCGAGATCAGCTGCAAGCTCACCGAGGTCGAGCGCACCGCGGTCTGAGAACGCTCAGCGCAGCCGGAACCCCGGCTGCCGCTTGCCGAACAGCCCCGCCTGCTGGTCCGCCGGCAGATTCCCGAGCCCGATCAGCTGCGGCGCCTGCGCCACCGCCTGGGCGCGGGCCGGCGCCGACGCCGCCCACACCGCCCGTACCGTGCCCTCCACGGCCGCCGGAGGGTAGGAGGCGATCACCTCCGCCGAGACGAGCGCGGCCGCCAACGCACCGCCGGGAGCGGCGAGTTCGGAGACGAGTCCGATCTCGTACGCCCGTCGCGCCGAGAGCCGCTCCGCCGTCCCCATCAGCGACATCCGCGCCACCTCGCCGAACGGCATGCGCTGCGCCATGTAGATCGCCTCGTACGCGCTGACCATCCCGTAGGTCGTATGCGGATCGAAGAACGTCGCCCGTTCGTCCGCGACGATGAACTCGCTCTCGCCGAGCAGGTAGAAGGCCCCTCCGCAGGCCATCCCGTTGACCGCCGCGATCACCGGTTTCCACAGATCACAGGCCTTCGGCCCGATCGCGACGAGCGGATCGTCGATCGTGTACGGGGACGGCGGCTGCGGCACCTCCACGCCGCGGTCGATCCCGGTGCAGAAGGCCTTCTCGCCCGCCCCGGTGATCACGACCGCCCGCACCGAGTCGTCGAACCTGAACTGCCGCCAGACCGCGGTCAGTTCGGCGGCCGTCTCCAGATCGATCGCATTGTGCTTCTGTGGCCGGTCCAGGGTCACGACCGCGACCCCGGACTCCTTGTCGCACTCGATCAGCAGGGACATCAGCGGTCCAACACCCATTGCGGCATGGTGAACTCACCGATCCGGGCGAACACCACCTGCACCCGCGCCCCGATCTTCAGCCGGGACGGATCCACGGAGTTGAGCGGTGCGCCCGCCTCGGAGACGAGGTTGCCGACGAGGCGGATGCGCGGGGCGTCCGCGAGTTCCACGACGATCGCGTTGTACGGGGCCATCTCCGCGTAGGCCGGAAGCAGCGGCGGATGCGGCAGGACGTACGACCAGATACGGCCCTTGCCGCTCATCTGCCGCCACTCGCTGTCGAAGGACTGGCAGTGCGGGCAGCAGGGGCGCGGCGGGAAGCGCAGCTCGCCGCACTCGGTGTTGGCGCAGGCCTGGACGCGCAGTTCGCCCTGGGCGGTGTACTCCCAGAACGGGGCGCCGTCCTCGTCCACTACCGGTGTGAGCAGGTCGGACATGGGATCAGCTCCTCAGGAGTACGGCCGACGTGGGGACGCCCTCGCCCGCGGTCACCAGGCAGGTGGCCGCGTCGGGGACCTGGGCGGTGGAGGTGCCACGCAGCTGCTTGACACCCTCGGTGATCAGGTTGAAGCCGTGCACGTACGCCTCCGAGAGGCCGCCGCCGCTGGTGTTGATGGGCAGCCGGCCGCCGATCTCCAGGGCCCCGCCCTCGGTGAACGCCCCGCCCTCGCCGCGCCCGCAGAAGCCGTAGCCCTCCAGGGAGAGCGGGATGAGAGGGGTGAACGCGTCGTAGATCTGCGCCACATCGACGTCGTCCGGCCCGAAGTCGGCCTGCTTCCACAGCTGTCGGGCCGCCGTCCAGGCCGGTCCCGACAGCGGGTCGTCGTTCCAGTAGTTGACCATGCCGTGGTGCTGGGCGGGCAGGCCCTGGGCGACCGAGTGCAGGTAGACGGGCTTTTGGCGGCAGTCGCGGGCACGCTCGGCGGAGACGACGACCGCGGCAAGCGCGCCGTCCGTCTCCAGGCAGTTGTCGAAGAGGCAGAGCGGTTCGCTGATCCAGCGGGCCGTCATGTACATCTCGCGGGTCAGCGGGCGCTCGTACATCTGCGCCGCCGGGTTCTGGTTGGCGCGGTTGCGGCAGGCGAGAGCCACGTTGAAGAGGTGGTCGCGGGTCGTCCCGTACTCGTGCATATGGCGCCGCGTCAGCATGCCGATCTCGTCGGCGGGACGGAGCAGACCGTACGGACGGGTCCACTGGCCGGGCGTCGGCAGCTGAACGGCCGTGTTCTTCCAGGGCCTCGGCCCCGAGCCGCGCTTGCGTGAGCGCCAGGCGACACCGACGCTCGCCTGACCGGTCGCGACCGCGGAGGCGAGATGGGCCAGTGTGCCGCAGGAGCCGCCGCCGCCGTATCCCACCTTGGAGAAGAAGGTGACGTCGCCCGCGCCGATCGCCTTGGCTATCTCGACCTCGTCGGTCTCCTCCATCGTGTACGAAGCGAAGCCGTCGACCTCGGACGGGTCGATGCCCGCGTCGTCGAGCGCCGCGAGAATGGCGCGGCACGCCAACGTCTTCTCGGATTCCGGTAGTTGTTTCGCGAAGGGGGTCTGGCCTATCCCGACTATCGCTGTAGCGTCCTTCAATGTCGCCGCGGCCATGGCCACCTCCGAGATCAACTGTCCGTATCCCAGCCTGCATCCCTGCTGACAGCGGGGAAGGCTACAGCTAATCTGACGGATAGTCAGCTACTGCGGTGGCACCGCTCTCGGGAGGACTTGCGAATGCGCGGGGACGAGCAACTGATGCGCGGCGACCTGGTCTGGGGCAGCATTCCGGGTCTGGTACGGGATGCGGCCGAGCGCTACGCCTCGCTGGAGGCGGTGGTCGACGGGCGTACCCGGATCACGTACGCGGAGCTCGGGGAGCGCGTCGAGCGCGCGGCGGCCGCGTGTATCGCGAGCGGGGTGGAGCCCGGTGACCGTGTGGCGGTGTGGGCGCCCAACTCCCTCGACTGGATCGTCTCGGCGCTCGGCGCGGTCACGGCCGGTGCGGTGCTCGTCCCGCTCAACACCCGCTTCAAGGGCAGCGAAGCCGCGTACGTCCTCGGCCGCTCGCGCGCCAAACTCCTCTTCATCACGGGCACCTTCCTCGGCACCTCGTACGTGGCTTCGCTGCGGCGCGCGACCACGGAGGGCTCGGGAGAGGGGCCGCTCCCGGCGCTTGCGCACCTCGAGCAGGTGGTGGTCCTCTCCGACGACGCGCCGGAGAACTTCCGTACCTGGAAGGACTTCCTGGCGGACGGGGAGGGGGTGTCCGCCGACGAGGTCGCGGCGCGCTCTTCGGCGATCGACCCGTCATCCCCCTCGGACATCATCTTCACCTCGGGCACGACGGGCCGTCCGAAGGGCGCGGTCATCACCCATGCCCAGTCCCTGCGCTGCTACGACGTCTGGAGCGAACTCGCAGGCCTGCGCGAGGGCGACCGCTACCTGATCGTCAACCCCTTCTTCCACACCTTCGGCTACAAGGCGGGCATCATCGCCTGCCTCACGCGCGGGGCGACGATGATCCCGCAGCCGGTCTTCAACGTGGACACGGTGCTCGCCAACATCGCCTCGGAGCGGATCTCCGTACTCCCCGGCCCGCCCACGCTCCACCAGTCCCTGCTCGACCACCCGGCCCGCTCGAAGCACGATCTGTCCGCGCTGCGGCTCGTGGTCACGGGGGCGGCGGTGGTGCCGCTGCAACTGGTCGAGCGCCTGCGCACGGAGCTCGGGATCGCCACCGTCCTGACGGCGTACGGCCTTTCGGAGGCGAGCGGGATCGTCACGATGTGCCGGCGCGGGGACGAGGCGGAGACCATCTCGGCCACGTCCGGACGGGCGATACCGGACACCGAGCTGCGGATCGTGAACCCGGCAGGGGAGCCACTGCCGGCCGGCAAGCCCGGGGAGGTCCTGGTCAGGGGCCACAACGTGATGCAGGGGTACTTCGAGGACCCCCAGGAGACGAAGAAGACCATCACGGCGGACGGCTGGCTGCGGACGGGGGACGTGGGCGTCCTGGACTCCGAGGGCAATCTGCGGATCACCGACCGGATCAAGGACATGTTCATCGTCGGCGGCTTCAACGCGTATCCGGCGGAGATCGAGCAACTCATCGGTCTGCACCCGGACATCGCGGACGTCGCGGTGATCGGCGTCCCGGACGCGCGGCTCGGCGAGGTAGGCAAGGCGTATGCGGTACGGCGGCCCGGCTCGACGCTGACCTCGGACGATCTGATCGCGTGGTCGCGCCGGGAGATGGCGAACTACAAGGTCCCGCGGCAGGTCGAGTTCGTGAGCGAACTGCCGCGGAACGCCTCCGGCAAGGTGGTGAAGGGGGAGCTGAGGGGCCGGAGTTAGCCCGTCGGACCGTTGTCGATCTCCTTCTGGCTGCGCTCCACACAGAACTCGTTGCCCTCGGGATCGGCGAGCGTCTGCCAGCCGCGGCCGTCGGGGCGCCGCATGTCGTTCACGAGCGTGGCACCGAGCGCGATGAGCCGCTCGACCTCCTCGTCGCGGGTGCGGTCCTGCGGCTGTACGTCGAGGTGGACCCGGTTCTTGATCGTCTTGCCCTCGGGCACGGTCACGAACAGAACCGGCGTCCCACCCTCGTACTCGACCAGCGCCTCGGGATCCCCGGGCGCGTCCTCGTCGGAGAGCCTTCCGCCGGTGAGCTCGGCCCAGAACTGGGCTTGGGCGTAGGCGTTGTGGGAGTCGAAGGTGATGTGGCGGATGCGTGAGGTCATCAGAGGATCCTCGCGGATGGGGTCCGCGGGGGCAACGGAGTTGTTGCGGCGGCCGGCGGGCTTGACCTCAAGCGCGCTTGAGGCCTGAGGGTTGCGGACGTACGGACAACGCCGACCGTCCAAGGGGTCCCGATGACAGCGCAGCCGCTCACCGACGCACAGCTCGCCGCCCAGCCCGCCGGGTACTGGACCGGGGTCGCCTACGAGGCGGTCATCGGGTTCATCCGTGCCCGGCAGGCGGAGCGCGGCTATACGCAGCCGCAGTACTGGCTCCTGCGCCATCTCTCGCCCCGGGATCTCTCACCGGACGGCCGGGGCATGACCCTGGCCGCACTGGACGAGGCGATGCGCTCGTATCTGCGGGCCGAGGACGACCTGGCCGCGGAGGCCGAGGTGCTGGTGGGGCGTGGGTGGCTGCGGTGGGACGAGGACAGGCGGGTGTGGATCACCGAGGAGGGTGATGAGGCTCTGCTGCGGCTGAAGGCCGGTGCACCCGAGATGCGTGCCGCCCTGCACGAGGGGATCGACGACGCCGACTACGCGACCACGGTCAAGGTGCTGCAGCGGCTGATCCGCAATGCGGGCGGCGAGGGCTGAGCGCGGGCGGTGAGGGTTGGGCGCGGGCGGTGAGGGTTGGGCGCGGGCACATGCGTCGGCCGCGGCAGCGGGCTCCCCCTCCGCGCTGCCGCGGCCGATCCCCCGTCTCAGGTGAGGTCTAGGCTTCCTCGGACCCTGCGTGGCTGTCGTCGGTGGTGGCCGGCTCGCTGCCCGCGTGGCTGTCCAAGGGCTTGGCGGGCTCGCTGCCCGCGTGGCTGTCCTGCGTGGTGATCTCTTCGTCCACCGCAGGCTTCTTGTCGGCGTCGCTCATGATTTCCCCTGTTTTCTCTGGGACTTCTGGTGGAGACGCCCGCTCGGCGACTCCCCCGAGGACCGCCGAGCGGGCGTGCTGGACCGTTCACCCTAGAGGGTGAACATCCCCGCGAGCCGTCTGCCCCCCGACGCGACGGGCCGCTGAGAAACAGAGTGGCGGGGCGGCATAAACGATTGATGAACGAGCCTGGCGTGAGCGCAGAAAAGGGAGCTCAGACCGAGAGTGGCGTGAGCAGTGCCCGTACCTCGGACGCCTCCGAGGCGCCCGCCTGCTCATGCAGCACCAGCGCCTCGCGCCAGCAGGCGCGGGCCCGGTCGGACTGGCCCAGCGCATCGAGCGCCTTCCCCAGCGCGGTGAGCACGTTGGCGCGCGCCCAGTCACCGCCGATGCAGCCGAGCGCGAGCGCCTGCTCCGCATGCTGGGCGGCGCGGGCCCAGGCGCGCATGGTCAAGTGGGCCTGGGCGATGCGCAGATGCGCGGACCCCTCCCACAGGCGCTGCCGCATCTCACCGAACACGCCGAGGGCGTCCGTCAGTTGGACGAGCGCCTCGTCGCCGCGGCCCCCGTGGGTCAGGGCGATGCCGAGCGCGAGCCTCGCGTTGGCGAGGCGCAGCGTGAGCCCCAGCTCGTCGTAGATCGTGATGCCCTGTTCGGCCAGCGACACGGCCTCGGACGTGCGGTCCATGGCCACCAGGATCCGGGACAGGTTGCACAGCGCGCTCGCCGCACCCGGGCCGTTGTCGTCGGCGCGGAACGCGTCGATCGCCTGTTGCAGATACCGCTCCCCGTCGGCGTACTCCTGACGGTAGAGCGCCAGGATGCCCCGCTCGTTCGGCGCGTTGGCAGCCGTCCACGGGTCTCCGCAGGCCACACCCAGCTCCGTGGCCCGCTCCGCCTCCTCGGCGGCCTGCGCGAACCTGCCCAGCCTGCTGTGCACCTGGCTGAGCGTCGTACGGGCCCGCCCCTCCGCGACCGGGGACCCGGCGGCAGCCTCGCAGGCGGCCTGCGCGGCGGACTCGTAACGCCGCGAGGAGGCACCGGACTCGGCGAGGTCCTTGGCCGCGAGCAGCAGGTCCACGGCGCGGTCCAGGTTCTCGCCGCTTTCGCCGTGCAGATTCTGCTGTACGCAGGCGAGGATGCAGTCCGCCTCCGCGTGCAGCCAGTCCAGGGCCGGCGCACCCTCGGCGAACCGCAGTCCCGCATAGCCGGTCGCCGCCAGATGTGCGGTGGTGCGGTCCCCGGGCCGCTCGATCGCGTACACCTGCGCCGCCGTCGCCAGGTAGAAGTCGAGGAGGCGGGAGAGTGCGGCACCCCGCTCGCTGGGCGGCTGCTCGTCGCGTTCCGCGCAGGAACGCGCGTAGAGGCGTACGAGGTCGTGGTAGCGGTACCGGCCCGGAGCGGCGGATTCGAGCAGCGACGCGTCGACGAGGGATTCGAGGAGGTCCTCGGCCTTCTCCGCGGGCATATCGAGGATCGCGGCGGCCGCGGCCAGCGAGATGTCCGGGCCGTCGGCGAGGCCGAGCAGCCGGAAGGCGCGGGCCTGGGCGGGCTCCAACTGGCCGTAACCCAGCTCGAAGGTGGCCTTCACCGCGAGATCGCCCGCCTGCAGCTCGTCGAGGCGGCGGCGCTCGTCGGCGAGCTTGGCGGCGAGGACGGAGACCGTCCACGTACGGCGTGACGCGAGGCGGGACGCGGCCACGCGGATGGCGAGCGGCAGGAAGCCGCAGGCCGCCACGACGTCCAGGGCCGCCTCGCGCTCGGACGCCACCCGCTCCTCGCCGACGATCCGGGTGAAGAGCTGCAGCGCCTCGTCGGGGGACATCACGTCGAGGTCGACCAGATGTGCGCCCGGCAGATCCACCATGCGGTGGCGCGAGGTGACCAGGGCGGCGCAGCCCGCGGTGCCCGGCAGGAGCGGCCTGACCTGGGCGGCGTCGCGCGCGTTGTCGAGCAGGACGAGGACGCGGCGGCCGTCGAGCACCGAGCGGAACAGGGCCGCACGCTCCTCGAGCGTCTTGGGTATGTCCGCGTCCGCGGTGCCGAGCGCCCGCAGGAAGGCACCGAGCACCGCCTGCGGCTCGGCGACCCGGGGTCCCGTGCTCGCCGTGCCCTGGAGGTCGAAGTACAGCTGCCCGTCGGGGAAGTGCACGCGCGCCGCATGGGCCACGTGCACGGCCAGCGTGGTCTTGCCGACCCCGCCGATACCGGCGACCGCGGAGACCGCCATGACCTGGCCCTCGGCGGAGGCGAGTACCTCGCCGAGTTCGGAGACGAAGGCGCCGCGGCCGGTGAAGTCGGCGACGCTGGCGGGGAGTTGGGCGGGCCTGACACGGGCGGCGGCCGGCTCCGACAGCGGCGCCTCGGGCTCCGCGAGCGCCGGGTCGGCCTGCAGGATCCGCTGGTGCAGCTCGGACAGGCCGAGCCGCGGATCCACGCCCAGTTCCTCGGTGAGGAGACGGCGGGTGTCGTCGTACACCGCGAGGGCCTCGGCCTGCCGGCCGCTGCGGTAGAGCGCGAGCATCAGGAGTTCGCGCAGGCGCTCGCGCAGGGGGTGGGCGGCGGTGAGGGCGGTCAGTTCGGACACGGCCTCGGCGTGGCAGCCCTGTTCCAGGTCCATGTCGAGGCGGGATTCGAGGAGTTGCAGGCCCCACTCGACGAGACGGGTGCGCTGGGTGTCGGCGTACGGGCCGGGGACATTGGCGAGGGGTTCGCCGTCCCACAGGGCGAGCAGCTTGTTGATCAGGGCGCGGGCCTCGCAGAGGTCGCCTGCCGCGCGGGCCCGTTCCGCCTGCGCCCAGAGCTCCTCGGCGAGCGCGAGGTCGAGGGCGTCGGCCGCGTACCGCATCGCATAGCCGCCGGACTCGCTGACCAGGGAGTCAGGGTCGAGGATCTTGCGCAGTCGTGAGGCGTACGTGCGCAGGGCGGCCAGGGCCTGGGACGGGGGTTCCTCGCCCCAGATGCCGTCGATCAGTTCGGCGGCCGTGGCGGTGCGGCCCTGTCGGAGCAGGAGCGCCACGAGCAGGGCGCGCTGCTGCGGGGAGCCGGTCGGCAGCGGGTCGCCGCCGCGCCAGGCCCGTACGGGTCCGAGCACACTGAACTGGAGCGCCGCCGTCGCCGATCCTGGGCGTCGTTGGGCCGGCACGCGCGCTACGCCGTCCATCGTTGTCCCCCTGGCCCCTGTTTGCCCTGATGTGGGTAACCCCCGTCGGGTGTACGGGAATCACCCGCCCCAGTTTGCCCTCCGGAGGGCGGTGCCGTCAGCTCCGCGTGCGCCCCGGTAGGCGGTGCCTCGACGGTATACGCCTGCTGTCGCCGTTCTGCACGCGCCCACGGTCCGGTGCGGGGTCGGGGACGGGATGGGGGTGCACGGCGTACAGCCTGCGGCCCGTGGGGGTGCGGCTCGCGGCGACGGGTCGCCCAAGCCCACCATGTACAGGGAGCTGACGATCCGTCAGATAGGGGCTACCGTGGGGGGCATGGAGACCTTCCCGAAGATCATCTCGGTGGACGACCACACGGTTGAGCCCCCCAACGTCTGGCGGGACCGGCTCCCGTCCAAGTACCAGGACATCGGCCCCCGGATCGTACGAGCGCCCTTGAAGGAAATGACCTTCCTCGGCGGCAAGTTCGCACCGGTGATGGGCGCACCCGGAGACGACGGGCCGATAGGCGACTGGTGGGTCTACGAGGACCTGCACCGGCCGCTCACCCGCCTCGACACCGCCGTGGGCTACTCCCGCGACGAGATCAAGCTCGAGGTCATCACGTACGAGCAGATGCGGCCGGGCAGCTTCAGCGTGCCCGAGCGCCTCGCCGACATGGACATCAACCACGTCCAGTCCGCGGTCTGCTTCCCGACCTTCCCGCGCTTTTGCGGTCAGACCTTCACCGAGGCCAAGGACCGCGAGCTCGGTCTGCTCGGCGTACGCGCGTACAACGACTGGATGGTGGAGGAGTGGTGCGGTCCTGACGCGCAGGGGCGGCTCATCCCGCTGACCCTGATTCCGCTGTGGGACGCGCGACTTGCGGCCGAGGAGGTGCGGCGCAATGCCGCGCGGGGCGTACGTGCGGTGGCCTTCTCCGAGATACCCCCGCACCTGGGCCTGCCCTCGATCCACACCGACGAGTGGGACCCGTTCCTGGAGGCGTGCAACGAGACCGGGACGGTCATCGCGATGCACATCGGCTCCTCGTCGAAGATGCCCTCGACCTCCGCGGACGCCCCGCCGGCCGTCGGCTCCACCATCACCTTCGCCAACTGCTGCTTCTCGATGGTCGACTGGCTGATGAGCGGCAAGTTCGAGCGCTTCCCCAACCTCAAGATCATGTACGCGGAGGGCCAGATCGGCTGGATCCCGTACATCCTGGAGCGCGCGGACGTGGTCTGGGAGGAGAACCGGGCCTGGGGCGGTGTGGCGGACAAGGTGCACCGGCCGCCGTCCGAGCTCTTCGCCGAGCATGTCTTCGGCTGCTTCTTCGACGACGCGTTCGGTCTGAAGAACCTGGATGCGATCGGCGTGGACAACGTCCTCTACGAGACGGACTACCCGCACTCGGACTCGACCTGGCCGAAGTCCAAGGAGGTCGGGGAGGCGCAGATGGGGCACTTGGCGCCGGATGTCGTGGATGCGCTGGTGCGAGGGAACGCGATCAAGCTGCTCGGGCTGACGGAGGACGGGCTGTGGGGGCCGTCGGCGCCGAGGGCCTGAACCGGCTGCCGACCCCGGCGGCCCTCCCGCGGGCGGGTGCGGCGCGAGACGCGGCACCCGCCCGCGGCGGGCGGCGCCCGCGGCGGGCGGCGCCCGCGGCGAGCGGCGCCCGCGGCGAGCGGCGCCCGCGGCGAGCGCGGGCCGCCGTGCCTGCGCCACACCGCGTCACGCGTTCCGGTACACAGCTGGAGTGTCACGCCGGGCCGCCGCGGTCCGCGTCGCGCACGAACTGCTTGGCGTGTAGCGCGCATTCGACCCACCCCCCGTGTCCCGCTCGCCCCCGCCGGGCGCTCGCCCTGGGTTCGGCCCCGCCCCGCTTTTCCGGCAGGGGGACCAGGCGTCCGGCCTAGGGGTGCAAATCGGGCATGAAGTGGGACGCTGGGTCCCTTTGCCGACTGGTGGGGGCGCCGGGCAACGCCGCGTCGGCCATCGGCTGTGGCAGGGGCCTCGCCCTCGGTCGGCAGGTGCGCGAGGTTCTCCGCGGTGGGGGTGGGGGAGAACCTTCGCATGACTCTCACGCCCGCGGACGCCGAGAAGATCCTCGCCGCCAACTTCGCCCCCTGGGTGCTCGACCTGGGCCTCACTGTCGCCGAGACCGGCGAACTGCACGCCGTACTGCGTCTGCCGTGGTCCACGCGGCTCGCTCGCGAAGGCGGTGGGATGTCCGGGCAGGCCCTGATGGCCGCGGCGGACACCGCGACGGTGATCGCGGTGGCGGCTGCGCGGGGCGGGTTCGTGCCGATGACGACCGTGCAGCAGTCCACCAGCTTTCAGCGGGCCGTGCTCGATGCGGATGTGCTGGTGGAGGCCCGGATCACCAAGCTGGGGCGCCGGATGGCGTTCGCGGAGATCGCGATGACGGCGGTGGGGGCGGACGAGGCGGCCGCTCGGGCCAGCACGGTGTACGCGTTGCTCGGCTGAGTGGCGGCGTACGACAGAGCAGAACTGTCCGCCCCCTGCCCCTTGCCGCTGCCCCAGCCCTTGCCTGATGAACTGTCAGGTACCACGATGGCCCGCAGCGGTAATTGACGGACCGTCAGATAAGGGGACCGGGCATGACGGCGCAGGCGGCACAGGCGGCAGAGGTCTTCAAGGAGGGTCGGCTGGCCTACGGGATGCAGCTCCCGGTCCAGTCGCAGAGCACGATCTTCGCCGAGGCGTGGGAGGCCGAAGCCGGCCCGGAGGATCTCGCCGAGATCGCGCGCACCGCGGACCGCTCCGGCTTCGCGTACATCGCCGGCTGCGACCACGTGGCCATCCCGCGCCGGCTCGCGGACGCGATGGGCACGATCTGGTACGACCCGGTCTCCACGCTCTCCTTCCTCGCCGGCGTGACCGAGCGGGTGCGCCTGATGACGCATGTCGCGATCGTCGGACTGCGCCACCCGCTGATCTCCGCCAAGCAGTACGCGACCCTCGACCACCTCAGCGGCGGCCGGCTGATTCTCGGGGTCGGGGCCGGGCATGTGGAGGAGGAGTTCGACGCGCTCGGGGCCGACTTCGCGGGGCGCGGCCGCGTCCTCGACGAGACGGTCGACGCGCTGCGGGCCGCACTGGGGCCGGAGGAGTACCCCGAACACCACGGTGAGCGCTACCGGTTCAGCGGTCTCGGCCAGCGGCCGCGGCCGACCCAGGAGCGGGTGCCGATCTGGGTCGGGGGTTCCTCCCCGGCGGCGGTGCGCAGGGCCGCGACGCGCGGTGACGGCTGGCTGCCGCAGGGGGATCCGCGCACCAAACTCCCCGCGCAGATAGCCAAGTTGAAGCAGCTCAGGGAAGCGGCGGGGATCGAGGATCCGATCACGATCGGCACGATCGTCGAGCCGATGTACGTGGGCGAGCCCGACTGGGACACCGGCAAGTGGACGATCACCGGCAAGGCGGAGGCGCTCGCCGAGTCCCTCCGCGAGTTCAGGGCGATGGGCGTGCACCAGCTCCAGGTCCGCTTCCGCAGCCGCTCCCGCAGCGAACTGACCGACCAGATGGTGGCGTTCGGCGCAGAGGTCGCTCCGCTGTTGAACGACTGAGGTCGGGGTGGGGCGGTCGCTGCCCCATGTGCACGGACAGACCCCGCCCACCCGGGGGCCGAAGCCCTTCTCAGGCTATCGGGCCCCACTGACAAGACACTTCCGGCGCTCCCCCCGATCAAGGAGACCCCACATGGGCAAGCTCGACGGACGCGTAGTTCTCATCACCGGTGCCGCCCGCGGTCAGGGTGAGCAGGAGGCCCGGCTCTTCGCTGCGGAGGGTGCGCAGGTCGTGCTCGCCGACGTGCTCGACGACCAGGGGCAGGCGGTCGCCAAGGAGATAGGTGACAACGCGCTCTACGTCCACCTCGACGTGAGCCAGGAGGACCAGTGGCAGGCCGCGGTCGCCGCCGCCAAGAGCGCCTTCGGCAAGATCGACGGGCTGATCAACAACGCGGGAATCCTCCGCTTCAACGCCCTGGTCGACACCCCGCTCGAAGAGTTCATGACGGTCGTCCAGGTCAACCAGGTCGGCGCGTTCCTCGGGATCAAGACCGTCGCGCCGGTGATCGGCGAGGCGGGGGGCGGCACGATCGTGAACACCGCCTCCTACACGGGTCTGACCGGCATGGGTGCGGTGGGCACGTACGCCGCGACGAAGCACGCCATCGTCGGTCTCACCCGAGTCGCCGCGATCGAGCTGGCCGGCATGAAGATCCGCGTGAACGCCGTCTGTCCGGGCTCGATCGACACCCCGATGGCCAACCCCGCCCAGCTCGACCCCGACATCGACCAGGAGGAGATGGCCGCCGCGCTCGACGAGCTCTACGGCAAGCTCGTCCCGCTCGGCCGGATCGGCAAGGCCAAGGAGGTGGCCGACCTGGCGCTGTTCCTGTCGGGGCCCGACTCCGCGTACATCACCGGACAGCCCTTCGTGATCGACGGCGGCTGGCTCGCCGGGGTCAGTGTGCTCTGAACCGACAGTTCCTGACGGGTCGTCAGTATTGACGGTCCAGTCGGGTGGTGGAACAGTTCGAAGCGCCTCATCTGACGATGCGTCAGAAAATGGTGAGGGGCGACCAAGGCGATGAGGGACGACCAACACGAGGACGGTGAACCTCCGTGGAATTCGGGATATTCGTGCAGGGCTACGTGCCCGACACCCGGCGTGCCGTAGACCCCGAGGCCGAGCACCACGCCCTGATGGACGAGACCGAGTACGTCATCCAGGCGGACAAGTCCGGCTTCAAGTACGCGTGGGCCTCGGAGCACCACTTCCTGGAGCAGTACTCGCACCTCTCCGCCAACGAGGTCTTCCTCGGCTATCTCGCCCACGCCACCGAGCGCATCCACCTCGGCTCCGGCATCTTCAATCCCCTCGCCGCCGTCAACCACCCGGTGAAGGTCGCCGAGAAGGTGGCCATGCTCGACCACCTCTCCAAGGGGCGCTTCGAGTTCGGTACGGGGCGGGGGGCGGGCAGTCACGAGATCCTCGGGTTCCTGCCGGGCATCGACGACATGAACGCCACGAAGGAGATGTGGGAGGAGACCATCGCGGAGTTCCCCAAGATGTTCCTCCAGGAGGAGTACGAGGGGTTCCAGGGCAAGCACTGGTCGCTGCCGCCGCGCAAGGTCTTCCCCAAGCCGTACGGGAAGTCGCATCCGGCGATGTGGTACGCGGCCGGCTCCCCGAGCTCGTACGCGATGGCCGCGAAGAAGGGGCTCGGGGTACTCGGCTTCAGTGTGCAGCGCGTGCAGGACATGGAGTGGGTCCTGGAGCAGTACAAGGGCGCGATCCAGGAGGCCGAGCCCGTCGGTGGCTTCGTCAACGACAACGTGATGGTGACGACCACCGCCATCTGCGCGGAGACCCACGACAAGGCCGTCCAGATCGCCATCAACGGCGGGCTCAACCGCCTCCAGTCCCTGGTTTTCTACTACCACGACACCTTCCCCAAGCCCGAAGGCCTGCCCGTATGGCCGGAGATGCTGCCCGAGTTCAACGAGGAGATCGTCGAACTCCTCATCCAGGAAGAGCTGTTGGTCTGCGGCGACCCGGACGAGGTCCTGAGCCAGTGCAAGCGCTGGGAGCAGGCCGGCGCCGACCAGCTCTCCTTCGGCATCCCGGTCGGGGTGCCCAAGGAGGACGTGCTCACCACGCTGAAACTCGTCGGCGAACACGTCATCCCGAAGATCGACACGGATCCGGTGCACCGGACCACAAGGTTCCGGCAGGCGGCCCAGGGCTAGGCCCTGAGCTCGTCGCCCGGGAGCGGGGTGGTGTGTCTTCCCGGACCGCACCTCCTCGTACGAACCCGGCCGGATCCCGCACGGTGGCGGCCACACCGGGCGGGACCCGGCCGGGGCACAGCCACGTAGGGCCCCGGGACGCAGCCACCTAAGACCCCGGGACGCAGCCACCCAAGGCGCCGGAACGCGGCCACCTGCACCACAAGCCCGACCCCACGTACGTACAGGCAGAAAAGCACCGCACCCGAAGGGAACCGTCATGCTCGACCACCTGATCAAGGGCGCGACCGTAGTCGACGGCACCGGCGCCCCCGCACGCGCGGCGGACGTGGGGATCCGGGACGGCCGGATCGCCGTGATCGCCGAGCCCGGGACGATCACGGAGGAGGCGCGCACCAGCGAGGACGCCACCGGCAGGGTCCTTGTCCCGGGCTTCGTCGACCCGCACACGCACTACGACGCGCAGCTCTTCTGGGACCCGTACGCGACCCCGTCCCTCAACCACGGCGTCACCACCGTCGCGGGCGGCAACTGCGGTTTCACGCTCGCGCCGCTCAACCCCGCGCGGCCCGAGGACGCGGACTACACGCGCCGGATGATGTCCAAGGTCGAGGGCATGTCGCTCGTGGCGCTCGAAGAGGGCGCGCCCTGGAACTGGTCGAGTTTCGGCGACTACTTGAACGCCCTGGACGGCCGTATCGCCGTCAATGCCGGTTTCATGGTGGGGCATTGTGCGATACGCCGTTACGTGATGGGCGAGGACGCGGTCGGCGGACAGCCCACCGACGAGCAGATGCAGCAGATGCTGGACCTTCTCCACACCGCCATGAACGAGGGCGCCTGGGGCCTGTCCACCACCCAGTCCTCCACGCACTCCGACGGCAACGGAAAGCCGGTGGCCTCCCGGCACGCCAAGCCGGCCGAGCTGCTCGCCATGTCGAAGGCCGTCGGTGAGCACGAGGGCACCCAGCTCGAAGCCATCGTCGCGGGCTGTCTCGACCAGTTCAGCGACGAGGAGATCGACCTCTTCGTGGAGATGAGCGCGGCGGCCGGACGTCCCCTGAACTGGAACGTCCTGACCATCGACGCCGCCGTCCCCGAGCGCGTCCCGCGCCAGCTCATCCCCTCCGAGCGCGCCCGCAAGGCGGGTGGCCGGATCGTGGCGCTGACCATGCCGATCCTCGCGCCCATGAACATGTCGCTCGGCACCTTCTGCGCCCTGAACCTGATCCCCGGCTGGGGCGAGATCCTCGCCCTGCCGATCCCGGAGCGCATCGCGAAGCTGCGCGACCCGTCCGTGCGCGAGGAGATGCTGAAGCGCGCCGCGTCGAAGGAGGCGGGCGTCTTCCGCCGGCTCGCCAACTTCGGGCGCTACGTCATCGGTGACACGTACTCCAAGGAGAACGAGGGTCTCACCGGCCGTATCGTCAACGACATCGCCGCCGAGCGCGGCCAGGACGCCTTCCAGTGCCTGGTGGAGATCTGCGCCAACGACGAGATGCGCACGGTCCTTTGGCCCATGCCCACCGATAACGACCAGGCGTCCTGGGAGCTGCGGCAGCAGTCCTGGGAGCACGAGGACATCATGCTCGGCGGCTCGGACGCCGGCGCCCACCTGGACCGTATGTGCGGAGCCCCGTACACCACCCGTTTCATCGGTGACTGTCTGCGCGGCCGCAAGCTCACATCGCTGGAGCAGGCGGTCAAGATGCTGACCGACGACCCGGCCCAGCTCTTCGGTCTCATCGACCGCGGCCGGATCCAGGAGGGCTACTTCGCCGACCTGGTCCTGTTCGACCCCGAGAAGATCGACGCCGGCAAGGCCACGCTCGTGCACGACCTGCCCGGCGACAGCCCCCGCCTCGACTCCAAGGCCATCGGCATCAACGCCGTCTGGGTCAACGGCGTCGAGGCCATCCGCGAGGACGTGGTGACCGGTGCCGTACCCGGCAAGGTCCTTCGTTCCGGACAGGACACCAGGACGGTGAGCACTTCGTGAGCTGGGGGCACCTCCCAGCGGTAGCTGGGGGAGCACACGCGGCCGCCGGGCCGCAGACGACGACGATGCCCGCACCTCTGCGCCGCGTGGGCGGAGAAGCGAACCGGGAGACACAGTGACGGACGGACAGCGCCTGTTCATAGGCGGTGAGTGGGTCGAGCCCGAGGGCGGCCACTACGAAGTGATCAACCCGGCGACCGAGGAGGTCGTCGGCCTCGCACCGGAGGCGTCCAAGGCGCAGGTGTACGAGGCGGCCGCGAAGGCCCGCGAGGCCTTCGAGAAGTGGTCGCGTACGTCACCGGAGGAGCGTGCTTCCGTACTGGCGAAGGCCGCGGACTACATCCAGGCTCAGGTGGGCGAGTTCACCACCCTCGCCCAGGCCGAGACCGGAGCCACCACCGGAACGGCCCGCGGGATGCAGGTCGCCGTCGGTACGGCCCGCTTCAAGCGGTACGCGAAGGGCGCGCTCGAACCGGTCGAGCACGCGATCCCGCCGCAGATCAACGAGGCGGGGCCGATGGGCAAGGCGGGCGCCTTCGGAGCCCTCGAGGTCCGCCAGCCGGTCGGCGTCGTCACCTGCATCACCTCGTACAACAACCCGTGGGCGAACCCGGCGGGCAAGGTGGCCCCGGCGCTCGCGATGGGCAACACGGTCGTCGTGAAGCCGGCGCCGCAGGACCCGCTGTCGGTCTTCAAGATGGCGGAGGCGCTTGAGGCGGCGGGTGCGCCGGCGGGCGTCGTGAACGTCGTCTCCGGTACGTCGGTCGAGGTCGGCCAGGCGGCCGTCGACTCCCCGGACGTGGACATGGTCAGCTTCACGGGCTCCACCGGGGTCGGCCAGGCGATCGGCGAGGTCTGCGGCCGCACGATGAAGCGCCAGCTCATGGAGCTCGGCGGCAAGGGCGCGGCGATCGTCTTCGAGGACGCGGACCTCGACTCCGCGATGATGGGCATCGGCACGACGTACGCCTTCTACAGCGGCCAGATCTGCACGGCGCCCACGCGCGTGCTCGCCCACCGCTCGATCTACGAGCAGCTCCTCGAAAAGCTCACCCAGTACATCGGCTTCATGAAGGTCGGCGACCCGACCGTCCAGGGCACGGTGGTCGGACCGGTCATCTCGGCCGCACACCGCGACCGCGTCGAGTCCTTCATCGAGCTGGGCAGGAAGGAAGGTGCCCGGGTCGTGGCGGGCGGCGAGCGCCCCGCGATGGACAAGGGCTTCTACGTGGCCCCGACCCTCTTCGCCGACTGCACCAACGACATGCGGATCGTCCGTGAGGAGATCTTCGGACCCGTGGTCGTGGTCGTTCCCTTCGACGACGAGGAGGAAGCCGTCCGCCTCGCCAACGACAGCGACTACGGACTTCTGTCGTACGTGTGGTCCGGCGATGTGGCCCGTGCGTTCCGCGTCGGCCGCCGGCTCCGCTCGGGCGGCGTGGGCATCAACACCATCGGCCGCAACATGGAGGCCCCCTTCGGCGGCTTCAAGCAGTCGGGCGTGGGCCGCGACTGCGGCTCGTACGCACTGGCGGCCTACAGCGAGCTGCAGTCGGTGGTGTGGACGACCTGAGCGACGCGCCGCGGGTGGGCAACGCCTTCAGCCGCCCACCCGCGGCGATCCGGAGAGGCTACTGGAGCAGCACCCGGGCCTCCTCCAGCGCACCCCGCAGCGCCCCGGAGAGCCTGCGCTCTGCCTCGGCGGAGACCAGGCCGCTCTGCCAGGCGTCGACGGCCTGCCAGCCCTGGCCGGTCAACGGGGGACGGGGGGCGGCCTCGGCTAGCTTCGGCGGGTGGGCACGAAGCCGGAGCAGCAGCGTCCGCATGCTCAGCGCGACGGCCGCGGCGACACCTTCGTACGCGAGAACGGGAACGCCGTACGCGGCGTGGAGCTGCCCGTATGGAGCCAGCGTCGAGAGTCGTTCCATGAGGTCGGGGTGCGTGCGCATTTCCCAGGCGTCGATGCCGGACTCTCCTTCCCGGCAGGGAGGGGTGGCCTGCGCCCGGAGGAAGGCGAGAACGGTGGTGTTCTGCGGGAGCTCGGGGAGCGTCGGCAAGGGCGGCGGCAGCGGCATGGAACGTGAAGATAGGGCCGCGCCTGAACTATGCGCAGGGCGTACGGGAAAATTTTGAATCGGGATGAAAGGGACACCTGCGCGGTTTCCGTATATCGGACAGAGTGGGTTGTGCCTCTCTACGTGAGGCAGGGGGTGTCCTTCACCATTCATCCAATGGTCGATGCCCGTTTCCTGTCGGCCAATTGAAGGGTGAAACATCGGAGTCTCAGCTTCCACATGTGGAAACCGCAGGGCTTAACGTCCTGACCTATGACCCAGGTGGAAGTCCGGCCCCAGGCCGGAAAGAAGGCGGCCGCCGCCCCCGACGGCGGCGTACGAGGCAAAGGCCTCGGCGGCAATTCGGTCGGTCTGGTCGGCGGCGCCGTCATCGGTGTCTCGACGGTCGCCCCCGTCTACTGCCTGACAGCCACCCTCGGCCCGACGGTGGGCGAAGTGGGTGTGCAGATGCCCGCGATCTTCCTCGCGGGGTTCCTGCCGATGCTCCTCGTCGCGTTCGCGTACCGGGAGCTGAACCGGGCGGTACCGGACTGCGGCACCTCCTTCACCTGGTCGGTGAAGGCTTTCGGGCCGCGCGTCGGCTGGATGTGCGGCTGGGGCCTGCTCATCGCCACGGTCGTGGTCCTCTCGAACCTCGCGGGCGTCGCCACCTCCTTCTTCTGGCTCCTGGCCGGTGAGGTGACAGGCAGCGAGAGCGTGGCCGCCCTGGACGACGACAAAGCCGTCCACATCCTCACCACCCTGGTCCTCGTCGCCCTCGCCACGGCCATCAGCTACCGCGGGATCACCGCCACCAAGTGGGTCCAGTACGCCCTCGTCGGACTGCAGCTCGCCGTCATCGTGCTCTTCGCCGTCATGGCCGTCTCCAAGTCGGGCGAGATCGCGGGCTCCCTGGACTTCTCCTGGTCCTGGATGAACCCGTTCGCCGTCGACTCCTTCGGCGCCTTCACGGCCGGGCTCTCCCTGTCGATCTTCATCTACTGGGGATGGGACGCCTGCCTCTCGATCAACGAGGAGTCCACCGGCAGCGCCCGCACCCCGGGCCGCGCGGCCATGCTCGCGATGGTCGTGATCGTCGCCTCGTACCTGCTCGTCGCCATCGCCACGCAGATGTACGCGGGCGTCGGCGAGAAGGGCACCGGCCTCGGCAATCCGGACACCGCGGACAACGTCTTCGCCACCCTCGCCGAGCCGATCATGGGCTCGGGCCTGGGCATCCTGCTCTTCGTCGCGGTCCTCGCCTCGGCAGCCGCGAGCCTGCAGACCACGTTCATCCCGGTGGCCCGCACCGTGCTCGCCATGTCGACGTACGAGGCGCTGCCCGCCGGCTTCGCGAAGGTCCACCCGCGCTTCCAGACCCCGGGCCGCGCCACGATCGCCGCGGGCGTGGCCACCGGTGTCTTCTACAGCGTGATGACGGTCGTCAGTGACAACGTCCTCGAGGACACGATCTACGCGCTCGGCCTCATGATCTGCTTCTACTACGCGATCACGGCCTTCGCCTGCGTCTGGTACTTCCGCGGCGACCTGCGCCGCTCGACGCGCGAGCTGATGGTCAAGGGCGTCATGCCGGGCCTCGGCGGCCTGATGCTGACGGCTGTCTTCGGCCAGACCCTCTACGACATGTGGGACCCGGCCTACGGCAGCGGCTCCTCCGTCCTCGGCGTCGGCTCGGTCTTCGTGATCGGGGTGGGCCTGCTCGCGCTCGGCCTGGTCATCATGTTCGTGACCGAGCGCCGCAGCCCGGCGTTCTTCCGGGGCGAGGTGCTCACCAAGGAGACGCCTTCGCTGGTGGTCCCGGAGTAAGGGACTACCTTCCGGATGGTGCCGATCGCAGAGCACGACGGGACGGCTGCGACCGGCACCGGACCGGCAGGCGCTACCGCCCCAGGAAGATCGGATTCGTGAACGCCGCCAGCGGTCCCGGCAGGGGCGGGAGCTGTGCGGGGTGGCGGACTTCTGCCCGTACGTACGAGGCGTACGAAGCCGTCGTGCGCCACTCGGCCGTCAGCGTGCCCGACTCCGGGACCACCGCGCTCGTGAAGAGCGTGCCCTGGTCCGTGACGAAGCGGAGCGTGCAGCCCGGGACGCCCTTGGCCGCCAGGCGGACCGTCACCGGGTCGTCGCGGTCCACGTCCAGACGTCCGCCGATTCCGGCGTGCTTGCCGCGGCCGCCCGCGACGGAGAAGTCCAGGGAGACGGCGGCGGATTCGGCCACGTAGGAGCGCCCGGCGCGAATGCCCTCCTGGATCGCCTCGCGCGTCAGGTCGTCCGCCAGGACCACCGTCTGCGGGGTGCCGATGCGGTCGGCCGGGGAGTGCGCGTCGCTGTTGCCCATCGCCGGGGTCCAGCTGCGCGGGTTGGTCTGCAGCGTGTTGTCCCAGGACTGCAGGGAGACCTCGTCGTCCGGGGTGAACGGGCCGTTCCACACCTCCACCGCGTCCGCGTCGCCGAAGCCGAACTTCCAGTTGCAGCCGATACAGGTGGCGTGCGGATGCGCGGGTACGACGAGGCCGCCGGCGCGGCGGACCTCGCGGGCGTAGTGGCCGAAGCGGTTGTCGCGGGCGCGGTAGCGCCAGTCGACCCAGCTGCCGCCGTCCATGCCGAGGGCCACGATGTGGCCGTTGCGGGTGGTGATCTCCTCGCCGAGCATGATGAGCAGGTCGTCGCCGGCCTCCGGGGCCCAATGGGCGTGCGCGGAGTGGGTGTTGTGCTCCGAGGAGTTGATGAAGTCGAGGCCCGCGGCGCGGGCGGCCGCGGCGATCTCGGCGAGGGTGCGCTTGCCGTCCGAGTACCAGGAGTGGATGTGGCAGTCGCCCCGGTACCAGGCGCGTCCGCGGCCCTTGGCACGCTCGGGCGGGTACGTGGGCTTCGGGGCGGGCGCCTGCTCGCCGTACTTGAGGGTGATCGTCACGACGTACGGCAGGCCCTGGGGCGCGACCGTGTAGGGGCCGAGCGCGATGTTCCAGGTGCCGCGGCGGATACGGCCCGGGATGTAGCCGGGCGTCGCGTCGTCGGAGCGGAGGAAGAACTCGGTGCGGGCGCCGCCCGACCAGCCGCGGAAGCCACGGCCGCCGAGCTCGGTGCCGCGTTCGTCGAAGATGCCGATGTCGAGGGCGTTGCCCGCGGTGCCGGCGGGGACGGGCAGCTTCTCGTACGTGTACGAGACGTGGATCTCGCGGACCCCGTCCGGCACCTCGACGGGCAGATAGACGAAGTCGGGGGACCCGGTGGGCAGCGTGCCGCGCACCACCTTGGTCTCGTCCCCGGTCGGCTGGCTTTCGTCGGCGCTCGCGAAGGTCACGGTGCCCAACGTAAGCGCGGTCGCGGTACCCGTCACGAGCAACGCGCGTCTGCCCACAAGGTGTTCACCGCCGTGCCCGTCGGTGTGTTCCGTGCAGTTGCCTCTGTCGTGCGACTCGCACATGCGACGTCTCCCCGGGAGTCGGTGGTCGTGCACCTGGCCCCTCCTTCGTAGTCAGGGGGGAACGGTGAGGCAAGAGGGGGCAGTTGTGCGCGCGGTGAACAGTTGGCGTGGCTCACACCGGGCCGGGCGCCCTGTGCATGGACATGTGCGCCCTCTCCGGTTAGGAAGCCTCATGAAGATCTCGGCCACCCTGTACATGACCGACGAGACCATCTCCCCGGTGCGGCTCGCGCGGGAGCTGGAGCTGCGCGGGTTTGCGGGGCTCTATCTGCCCGAGCACACGCATATCCCCGTATCGCGGGAATCTCCTTATCCGGGTGGGGAGATGCCGCCGGAGTGCGCACGGATGCTCAGCCCCTTCGTGGCCCTCGCCCAGGCCGCGGCCGTCACCGAGCGGCTCGGACTCGGCACCAACATCGCGCTCATCGGCCAGCACGACCCCGTGGACCTGGCCAAACAGATCGCGACTCTCGACCACCTCAGCGGGGGCCGCCTCACGCTCGGTATCGGCTACGGCTGGAACCGCGAGGAGGCCGCGGACCACGGGGTGCACTGGCCGGCGCGGCGGGCTCTCGTGCGGGACCGTATGGCGCTGATGCGGGCGCTGTGGAGCGCGGAACCCACCGCGTACCAGGGTGAGTTCGCGAGTGTGGCCGCCAGTCATGTGCACCCGAAGCCTGTCGCCCGGCCGGGCGCGGCGCTCGTCGGACCGCGGACGCTGATCGGTGGTGCGCCAGGACCGCGGTTGTACGGGGAGATCGCCGAGTTCGCCGACGGGTGGATGCCGGTCGGGGGCAGCGGTCTGAGCGCGCGGTTCGAGGAGCTCAGGGGTGTGTGGGCGGACGCGGGACGGGCGGCAGGCGAGCTGTATGTGGCGGTCACCGCGGTCGTACCCGAGGCCGGGAAGCTTGAGCACTACGCGGCGGTTGGAGTGGACGAGGTGATTGTCCAGTTGCCGCCGCGTGGGGAGGCCGAAGTGCTGAAGGTGTTGGACGATTTCGGGCGGTACCTGTGATCAACAGCTCTCGTCCGGTTGTCGGCGCACGCTCGTATGCTCGGTCCATGACAGATCAGCAGCCCCCGACGGCAGACGCGCCGCCTCCCACGGCCAATGCGATGCGACGCGCCCTGAAGCGCGCGCGGGACGGTGTGGCGCTGGACGTCACCGAGGCGGCGGTGCTGCTGCAGGCGCGCGGCGCCGATCTCGACGATCTGACCGCTTCGGCGGCCCGCGTGCGTGATGCGGGACTTGAAGCCGCCGGGCGGCCGGGTGTCATCACGTACTCGAAGAGCGTCTTCATACCCCTGACCCGCCTATGCCGGGACAAATGCCACTACTGCACCTTTGTGACCGTGCCCGGCAAGCTGCGCCGCGACGGGCACGGGATGTTCATGTCCCCGGACGAGGTCCTCGACGTCGCCCGCCGCGGGGCCGAAATGGGCTGCAAGGAAGCCCTGATCACCCTCGGCGACAAGCCGGAGGACCGCTGGCCCGAGGCGCGCGAATGGCTGGACGCGCACGGCTATGACGACACCATCGCGTACGTACGGGCCATCTCGATCCGGATCCTGGAGGAGACGGGTCTGCTGCCGCACCTCAACCCCGGGGTGCTGAGCTGGACCGACTTCCAGCGCCTCAAGCCCGTGGCGCCCTCGATGGGCATGATGCTGGAGACGACCGCGACCCGGCTGTGGTCCGAGCCGGGGATGCCGCACTACGGCTCGCCCGACAAGGAGCCCGCCGTACGGCTGCGGGTCCTCGAGGACGCGGGACGCTCTTCGGTCCCCTTCACCAGCGGACTGCTCATCGGGATCGGCGAGACGTACGAGGAGCGCGCGGACTCGCTGTTCGCGCTGCGGCGGGTGGCCCGCTCGTACCACGGCGTCCAGGAGCTGATCATCCAGAACTTCCGCGCGAAGCCGGACACGGCGATGCGCGGTATGCCGGACGCCGAACTGGACGAACTGGTCGCCACGGTCGCGGTCGCCCGGCACATCATGGGCCCGTCGGGGAATCTGCAGGCGCCGCCGAATCTGATCGCGGGGGAGTACGAGCGGCTGATCGGTGCGGGGATCGACGACTGGGGCGGGGTCTCGCCGGTCACGATCGACCATGTGAACCCGGAGAAGCCCTGGCCGAAGCTGGAGGAGCTGGCGGAGAAGTCCGCTTCGGTGGGCTTCGAGCTGCGCGAACGGCTCTGCGTCTACCCGGAGTTCGTGACCCGCGGCGAGCCGTGGCTCGACCCGCGCGTACTGCCCCACGTACAGGCGCTGTCCGATCCGGCCACCGGGCTCGCGATCCCGGACGCCGCGGTGGTGGGCCGGCCGTGGCAGGAGCCCGACGAGGGGTTCACCTCCGCGGGCCGCACCGATCTGCACACCACGATCGACACCGAGGGGCGCACCGGGGACCGGCGCGAGGACTTCGACGTCGTGTACGGGGACTGGGAGGCTCTGCGGGAAGCCGCGGCACCCGGCATGGTCCCCTCCCGTATCGACGGTGACGTACGGGCGGCCTTGAAGACGGCCGCCGACGACCCGACGAAGCTCACCGACTCCGAAGCCCTCGCGCTGCTGCACGCGGACGGCCCGGCGCTCGACGCGCTGACCCGGATCGCCGACGACGTGCGCAAGTCCGTGTCCGGGGACGACGTGACGTACATCGTCACGCGCAACATCAACTTCACCAACGTCTGCTACACCGGCTGCCGCTTCTGCGCCTTCGCCCAGCGCCGCACGGACGCCGACGCGTACACGCTCTCGCTCGACCAGGTCGCGGACCGCGCCGCACAGGCCTGGGACGTGGGCGCGGTCGAGGTGTGCATGCAGGGCGGCATCCACCCGGACCTGCCGGGAACGGCGTACTTCGACATCGCACGCGCCGTGAAGAAGCGCGTCCCCGGCATGCACGTGCACGCCTTCTCACCGATGGAGGTCGTCAACGGGGCCACCCGTACCGGCCTTTCGATACGGGAGTGGCTGACGGCGGCGAAGGAGGCCGGCCTCGACTCGATCCCGGGCACGGCGGCCGAGATCCTCGACGACGAGGTCCGCTGGGTGCTCACCAAGGGCAAGCTGCCCACGGCCACCTGGATCGAGGTCGTCAAGACCGCCCATGATCTGGGCATCCGCTCCTCGTCCACGATGATGTACGGACATGTGGACCAGCCGCGCCACTGGCTCGGGCATCTGCGCACGCTGGCCTCGATCCAGCAGGAGACGGGCGGCTTCACGGAGTTCGTGACGCTCCCGTTCATCCACACCAACGCCCCCGTGTACCTGGCGGGCATCGCACGTCCGGGCCCGACGGACCGCGACAACCGCGCCGTGACGGCGATGGCCCGGCTGCTGCTCCACCCGCACATCCCCAACATCCAGACCAGCTGGGTGAAGTTGGGCACGGAGGGCGCGGCGGAGATGCTGCGCTCGGGCGCCAACGACCTCGGTGGCACGCTGATGGAGGAGACCATCTCGCGGATGGCGGGCTCCTCCTACGGCTCGTACCGCTCGGTCAAGGACCTGATCGCGATCGCGGACGCGGCGGGCCGCCCGGCCCGCCCGCGCACCACGCTGTACGGCGAGGTGCCGGACGAGCGGGTGCGGGCGGCGGAGGCCTCGGACGGGCATCTGCCGGAGCTGCTGCCGGTGTTGGAGGGGTGAGCTGGGCGGGGGTGCCGACTGCGGCACCCCCGCGGCAGTGCTCCAGACGCGGGTGTACCCCGGCCACGGGTCCTCTGCTCGTCGGGCTCAGACGGCCATGCCGTAGACGATCGTGAACACGGTGCCGAGCGAGCCGATGATGAACACGCCCGTCAGGCCGGCCACGATCAGGCCCTTGCCCTGTTCCGCGCTGAATGTGTCGCGCAGCGCGGTGGCGCCGATCCGTTGCTTGGCCGCGCCCCAGATCGCGATGCCCAGGCAGATCAGGATGGCCGTCGCCATCACGATCTGAATCATCGTGCGGGCCTCCGCCCCGAGGGAGCCGAACGGGCCCCAGTCGGGGGCGATCCCGCCGATGATCGTGGTGATGTCGCCTTCCTCCGCCGCTACCAGCATGCGGCACCCCTTCGCTGTCGCGGGTCCTCACGGCCGGCCCGGCAACGCGCGTACCGGGCTCGGCCACCGGTTGATGCGATTCCCTCAGCCGGTCGGGCAACAGTCAAGGCCGCATCGGCACCGAGGTCGGTCCTGACCCCACTCGACAGTCGCGTGGGTCAACCCTGACCCCACTCGACAGTCGCGTGGGCCAGCCCTGACCCCACTCGACAGTCGCGGCCAGGAACTCACGGGCCTCACCCGAAGATGGCCGTCGGCTCACCCGTGAACCAGGTGTTGTGGATGACCACGCGCCGCATCAACCAGCGGGCGCCGTCCCGTACGAGGTCGACCTCGTACGGGTTCTTGAGCAGGGCATACGTGGAGTGGTCGGCGGACAGCAGATGCTGGGCCTCGACCAGCGCGGACAGCCGTGCCGTGTCGCCGTCGATCGCGATCCGCGGGTTGGTGACCTGGTGCGTGGTGTCCACGCGACCGGTGAACAGTCCGAGGACGGTCGTCACGATGGTCTCCCGCCCGGCCATCACCGGCGGCGCGGCGCCCCACTTCGCGGCCGCGGGCCGGAAGTCGAGCTCGGCGTCCTCGGCGAACGACGACGCGAACAGCTCCTTGTCCTTGAGGTCCTGTCCGAGCGCGAACCGGTACAGGGCGTCGACTATCTCGGTGCGGTCGCGCAGCTCGGCGAGGAGTGCGGTGGGGTTGTCGGCGGGGGCGGTGACCGCGTGGGTCTCGGTGACGAACATGGTGGGCTCCTCGGCTGGTCGGCTGGTCGGCTGGTCGGCTGGTCGGCAGGTCGGGAGGTCGGCTGGCCGGCCGGCTGGTTGGTGGTTGGTTGGTTGCCCGTTGATCACTTGCGGCACCACTGATCCTGCTGGGGGCCGCCCGCCCCATCAACGCGCGCCTGTGCAACGATCGTTAAGCGAGGCGCAACGATGGGGCCTGGGATCCGGGGGCGGACATGCTGGAGAGGCACGAACTGGAAGCCTTCCTGACCCTCGCCGAGGAACTGCACTTCGGCCGCACGGCCGAGCGGCTCCATGTCTCCACGGCCCGCATCAGCCAGACGATCGCCAAGCTGGAGCGCCGTGTCGGGGTTCGCCTCTTCGACCGTACGAGCCGCCGGGTCCAACTCACGCCGGTGGGTGCCGAGTTGGCCGCATCGGTCCGTCCGGCATGGACCACGATCACCGAAGCCGTGACGCGCGCCGTGGCGGCGGGCCGCGGCCTGACCGGCACCCTCACGGTCGCCTTCACGGGGCCGGCGGCGGGGCAGCTCGTGATGGGCGTCGTGCAGACCTTCCGCGAACGGCACCCGGAGTGCGAAGTCCGGATCCGGGAGGCCCAGTTCGCGGACGTCGTCCCGTGGTTGTGGGAGGGCGAGGCGGATCTGGCCCTCACCCGGCACTCCGTGGATGTCCAGGGGGTCGTGACGGGGCCCGTCCTGGTGACGGAAGCCCAGATGCTGGCCGTCCCGGCCGGCCACCCGTTCACGCGCCGGCCATCGATCCCGGTGGCGGAACTCTCCCGGGTCCCTGTCCTTGAAATCGACTCCTCGGCCGCCACGTTGAACGAGCTCCTCACCCTGGTCGGCGCGGGATCCGGCACGGCCTTGGTCGGCGCCCACACCCGCCGCTACTTCCAGCGCCCGGACGTCGCGTATGTCGCGGTCGAGCGAGCGGAGCCGGTGAGGTGGGGCCTGGTGTGGCGCACGGGGGCGGAGTCCGCGCGGGTACGGGCCTTCGCGGAGGCGGCTGAACAGACGGTTTCCTGACGGAATCCGGGCGGATCGCAACAGATCTCCGCGCTGCTCACACCCAGGAGAAATTGCCGACCGGGCTGTCAGTGGCCGCTGTTAATCTCCAGCGACTCGCTTGATCGGCGGGTGTGGGCAAGGGGAGGGGTGTTGGTGAAGGGGACGAGTTTGTCCAGATCCGGCTTGGTGGTCGGGTGTCTGGCGCTGGCCGCGGTGGTGGGGGTGCCCGGGTTGGCGGTGGCGGCGGAGAACGCGCCGCCGACGCAGCCGGCCATCGCGGATCTGGCCACCGAGACCAAGGCGTGCGTCTCGGGGGAGGCGCGCACGTACGTCGGGCAGATCCCGCGTGTCACTGCGAAGGTGTACGACGCGGATGAGGCGGAGTGGCTCTCGGCTGAGTTCGAGGCCTGGTGGAAAGACGCCGACGGTGTTGAACAGCGGCGGACTTCGACCACGAGCTCCATCCCTTCCGGCCTTACGCATAGCTGGCGGCTGCCCGAGGACATCCCGGCAAACACGTTGGTCACCTGGCATGTCCGGGCGAGCGACGGCGAGTCCGTCTCGCCTTGGAGTGATGAAGGTGCGGGCAGTGCCTGCGAGTTCGTCTACGACGATGTGAGTCCCCAGCGGCCGGTGGTGAGCTCCGTCGAGTACCCGGAAGGGGTCGGGGAGTGGACGGACGGCGTCGGTGTCTACGGAACGTTCAGCGCGGACTCACCGTCAGATGACGTTGTGGCGTACCTGTACGACTTCGTGGGCGGCCCCTATCGGACCGTGAGCGCTGAGGAGTTGGGTGGACCTGCCTCGTTCAGGTATCTGCCACTGAGCGCCGGTCCGAAGACCGTCGAGGTGTCTTCCGTGGACCGCTCGGGACGCCGGTCCATGCCCGCCACGTACGACTTCAGGGTGCAGGAGGGCCGTTCCCCGATCGCCCGGTGGAACCTGGCCGACGCAACCGGTTCGCGTACGGCTGCTGCGGTCAGCGGTCCCGAAGCGCGCGTGGGCAGCGGGGTGTCCTTCGGAGCGTCCGGTCTGGAAGGTACGGACCTCAAGTCCACCGCGACGTTCGACGGCGGCGGGCACGGGTTCATCACGCCCGATGCCCAGGTTGTCGACACCTCGAAGACCTTCGCCGTGAGCGCATGGGTGCGACCGGGCCGTACCGACCGCGCCATGACCATCGCCTCCCAAGATGCCGGCGATGGCCGGGCCTTCACGCTGGGAATGAGAACGACGTCCGAGGCACCTGTGTGGTCCTTCGGCTTTGGTGGCGCCCAGGTGATAGGCGGTGCGCCGGAGACCGATGAGTGGGCACATGTGCTCGGCCTGTATGACTCCGAGACGGGGCTTGCTCAGCTCTATGTGAACGGCAAGGCGGTGGGCGAGGGGCAGAAGGCCGAAGCCTCCGCGGCGACCGGGAACTTCCAGATCGGGCGTGCCCGCGGCAAGGACGGCTACCGTGACCGCTGGCAGGGCGAGATCGGGAACGTACGGGTGCATGACCGTGTGGTCGTTCCTGCTGAGCTGACGCAGCTAGCCGCTCGCAAGGCCATTGAGCGCGGGCACTGGGCACTGGAGACCTCGGCTGACGGCAGCAGTCCGGACCTGCACGGCGGTCAGCCGCTTGCCTTGGGCGAGGGCGCCTCGATCTACCGGCTTCCGCCCGTTGGGTGTGACATTTGGTTGGACCCGGAGTGTGTTCCGCCCGCCGATCCTCTTGAGGGCGACGGTCATCTCGAACTCGACGGCAAGAGCGGCTTCGCCGCGACGCAAACCCCGGCCGTGGACACGGACGACAGCTTCACGATCAGCACCGTGGTCCGCCTGGCCGACGCGGCACCGGACCGTCCGATGACGCTGCTCTCCCAGAGCGGTGAGAACGGTGATGCCTTCAAGGTGCGTTACGACCCGGCGGTCGAGCAGTGGCAGCTCGTCATGACGCGCGCGGGTGTGGAGGAGACGCTGGCCGTCCAGTACGCGCGGCCTGATGGCGGTAGTGGACAGGGGCGCGCGGTCACCGTCGTCTACGACGATGCCTCCGACCAGATCACGCTCTACCTCGACGGGATGCGCGACGCGCTTGCCCGGGCGGAGCTCCCGAAGCTCTGGAAGAGCACTGGAGGCCTGCAGATCGGCCGGGCGAAGACGGCCGACGGCTGGGGTGAGTACCTGTACGGCGCCGTCGACGAGGTGCGCGTCTACTCCGGTGCCGTCGAAGAGGGTTGGATAGGCAGCCTGCGCTGGGGAATCGACCAGTGACCGTCGACTGACAATGCGGACCGTCTGCCCGGAACGGTTGAGGGCAGACGGTCCGCGTGTGAGCGCCCAGGCTCAGCCGACCAGCAACTCCCTCTTCAGCTCCGCAAGTTCCCCCCTCGACAACCCGAGCCCCTCCTTCTCGTACGCCCGGAACGACCCGTACTCCGAAGAGACCTCCGCGAACCCCGAGTTCAAGTACTCCGCCCGCACATCGAGCAACGGCTTGTACACCTTCGCCTGCTCCGGCGTCATATGGGCGAGAGCCGCCGCATTCGCCGCCGCGCGGTAGTCGTTCGAGGCCAGGTAGTCCGACATCACGGTCTCGCGCGGGACGCCCAGCGCGGTCAGAAGCGCCGCGTTGGCCCAGCCCGTGCGGTCCTTGCCGGCCGTGCAGTGGAAGAGGACGCCGTCGCCCTGGACGAGGTCCTCGAAGACCGTCCCGTACGCCGCCTTCGCCGACTCCCCGCTGACCATGAACTTCTCGCCGTCCACCATCATCGCGACCGCCTCCGCCTCGGTCTTCGGCATCGTGACGAAGGTGTCCGAGCCGGCGAGGACATCCGCGACCACGTACGAGGTGCCGGCCGGGACGCGGTCGGGGGCCGCCGCGCGCTCCGACGACATGCGCAGGTCGTAGTCGACGCGGATGCCCAGGCGCCGCAGCTTCGCCAGGTCGGCGGCCGTCAGCTTGTCGAGGGCGTCCGAACGGTAGATCTCGCCCATCTTGACCCAGTGGCCGTGGGCGGTCCGGTAGCCGCCCGCGTCACGGAAGTTGACCGTGCCGTCGAGCTTGATCAGGCGGTCCGCCAGACGGAGGGAGTGGCCGCGGTCGGCGTCGAAGGTGAACCACTGGCGGTCGGCCGCGGGGAGACCCGAGACCGTGACCTTGCCGGACGAGCCGCCGCGCGCGACCACCTTGCCGTTCGCCTCGATCGCGACCTTGCGGACGCCCGGCGCCTTCCACTCGATGACGTACGAGCCGTCGGCGGCCGCCGTCACGGTGGCCGCCGTGAACGGTATGGACGCGCGGTGCGCTCCCTGCGCGGGCCCCTGCTGCTCGTGGGCGACGGCCGAGGGCGCGGCGGCAAGAGCGGTGAGCGAGAGCGCGACGGCGGCGGACAGGGCGTGGGAGAGGGAGATCTTCATGCCGCGGATGCTCCGGGCCGCCGGCCAACGGTCGGTGAACGGCGGACGTGAGCAGGTCGTAGGCGGGTTGAAGTGTGAAGGTGCGCGCATGGCAGCAGGGCTGATCACAGCAGGCGCGTTCGATTACAGTGCTGCCGTCGGTGGGGGAGGCACGAGGGGAGACAGCGGTGAGTGCCCAGGCACCCGTGTGGGGACGGGCCGAACAGCAGGACTTCCGCAGCCGCGTGCGCGGGACGCTGCTCGGCGGTGCGCTCGGTGACGCCCTGGGTGCGCCGGTCGCTTCGCTCGCCCTCGACGAACTGCGCACGGCGCACGGCGCCGACGGGCTCGGCGATCTCGTGCCCGCGTACGGGCGGCGGGGCGCCGTCACTGCCGCCTCTCAGCTCACGTTGTTCACGGTCGACGGTCTGATACGAGCGCAGGTACGCCGTGACACCGGCGCCTGGCATCCGCCCACCGATGTGCACCGGGCCCATCTGCGCTGGGCTGTCACCCAGACCGAGTGGGGGCCGGACGAACGCCGTAAGGACGACGGGTGGCTGGCGCGGGAGGAGTGGCTCTACGCGCGGCGCGATCCCGACCGCGCGCTCCTGTCCGGGTTCGGGGACGAGCTGCTCGGTACGCTCCAGGAGCCCAAGAACCCTGCGGAGCGCGGCTCTTCGGCCGCCACCCGGTCCGCGCCCTTCGGGCTGCTCGTCGGCTGGGAGCCGCAGCTCGTCCTCCAGCTCGCCGTCGAGTGCGCGACCCAGTCGCACGGCCACCCCGGCGCGTATCTGAGCGCCGGCGCCTTCGCCGTACTCGTGCATGCGCTCGCCCGCGGCGAATCCCTGGACGCGGCGGTGCAGCGGGCGCTCGCGCTGCTCGCTGCCCGACCCGGGCATCAGCCGGTCACCGATGCCCTGCAGCAGGCGCTCGGCGCCGTACGCCAAGGCATCCCGACGGCAGGGCGGGTGGACGCGCTGGCCGCCGGGCGTACGGCCGAGGCAGCGCTCGGCGCGGCCGTCTACTGCGCGCTGGTCTGCGAGGACATACGGCACGGACTGCGGCTGGCCGTGAACCACGGCGGTGACTCCGTGGCCGTCGGCGCGCTTGCCGGTTCGCTGCTCGGGGCGCAGCACGGCGAGACCGCGCTGCCGCCTTCCTGGGTGGCCGATCTCGAGGGCCGCCCCACCCTCCTCGAACTCGCCGACGACTTCGCGATGGAGATGACCCAGGGCGCCGCCCTGCACGGCCCGAGTGCCGCTTCGCCGGGGTGGCTGGCCCGGTATCCGCGCGCCTGAACGATCTGTGTGCTCGTCCCCGTGAACGAGGACGTGCTCGTCCCCGTGAACGAGGACGCGCTCGTCCCCGTGAACGAGGACGGGGCGGAGAGCCGAAGCTCCCCGCCCCATCAGTTTCCTGAAGAGCGTCAGGCCTTTCCGGCCACCGCCGAGGACCCGTCCGCCTGCGGCGGAATCGCGGCCGCACCCGCCGAGTCGTCGTCGCCGTCCGTGTTGAGCTTCTCGATCAGCGCGTCGCGCTCCGGAGTGTCCTCCGGCTTGATCAGACCGACTGCGATGTACAGGACCAGCGAGACCGCGAGCGGGATCGAGACCTGGAACTGCAGCGGTACGCCGCCCTCGACCGACCAGTGGATCGGGTAGTTCACCAGCCAGAAGGCCAGCAGACCCATCGACCAGCTGGTGAGCGCGGCCGTCGGTCCCGACTTGCGGAACCAGCGCAGCAGACCCAGCATCATCGGGATCGCGATCGGGCCCATGAGACCGGCCACCCACTTGATCACGACGGTGATGATGTCCTTGAACGCGGGCGAGTTGACCTGGGTCGCCACCGCCATCGACAGGCCGAGGAAGACCACCGTGGTCAGCCGCGCGGCGAGGAGTCCGGAACGGGTGTCCCACTGGCGGGCCTTGGCCGACAGGACCGGGGCCACGTCACGGGTGAAGACCGCCGCGATCGCGTTGGCGTCCGAGGAGCACATCGCCATCGTGTGCGAGAAGAAGCCGACGATGACCAGGCCGAGCAGACCGTGCGGCAGCAGCTGCTCGGTCATCAGGGCGTAGGAGTCGGAGCCGTCGGGCTTCTGTGCGTCGACCAGGAGCGGCGACATCCACATCGGGAAGAACAGGACCAGCGGCCAGACCAGCCACAGGATCGCCGAGAGCCGGGCCGAGCGGGTGGCCTCGCGTGCGTTGCGGGTGGCCATGTAGCGCTGGGCCTGGTTGAGCATGCCGCCGTTGTACTCGAAGAGCTTGATGAAGAGGAACGCGAGGAGGAAGACCGTTCCGTACGGGCCGACCAGCGGCTCCGTGTGACCCTGGAGCTCCGGCTCGTCCCACACACCCCAGAAGCCGCCGAACTCGCCGAGCTTGGAGACGACCGCGATGAACATCGCGATACCGGCGAGCAGTTGGATGATGAACTGGCCCAGCTCGGTGAGGGCGTCGGCCCACAGACCGCCGATGGTGCAGTAGATACCGGTGATGACGCCGGTGATCAGGATGCCCTGGTTGAGTGAGATCCCGGTGAACACCGAGAGCAGGGTGGCGATCGCGGCCCACTTGGCGCCCACGTCCACGATCTTGAGCAGCATGCCCGACCAGGCGAGCGCCTGCTGGGTCTTGAGGTTGTAGCGGTTCTTCAGGTACTCCAGCGGCGAGGCCACATGCAGCCGCGAACGCAGGCGGTTGATCCGGGGCGCGAAGAGCTGCGCGCCGATCGCGATACCAAGCGCGATGGGGAAGGACCAGGTGACGAAGGACGTCACGCCGTAGGTGTACGCGATGCCCGCGTACCCGGTGAACATCACCGCGCTGTAGCCGGACATGTGGTGCGAGATGCCGGAGAGCCACCACGGCATCTTGCCGCCGGCGGTGAAGAAGTCGCTGACGTCGTCGACGCGTTTGTGCGACCAGACACCGATGACGATCATCACGCCGAAGTAGGCGATCAGTACCGCCCAGTCGAGACTGTTCATGTGCACCTCCAGGGGGACTGTCGTGCGCTACCGCGGGCCCGCTCATGGTGGGTTCGCACGGAGGACGGCGACAACCGCACGGAGGGTCAAGGGACAGTAAAATCGTTCCTGTTGAGGACTTCTGTTCATGTACTTGAATTTCTGGAGGGGTCCAGAACAACGCAAAGGCGGTACGGGAGTCGATTCCCGTACCGCCTCTGAGCTGCGAAGAAGGTGTCGGCTAGCGCATGATCTCGCCCGCGTTCACCAGGAGTTGCTGCCCGGTGATCGCACGGGCCCGGTCCGAGGCCAGGAACGTGCAGGCGTCCGCGACATCGCCGTCCGTGGCCAGATCGGGCAGCGCCATCCGCGAGGTGAGCCGCGCCTTCACCTCTTCCTCCGGCGCGCCCTCGGTGTGCGCGGTGAACTGCACCCAGGCCTCGACCGGAGGTCCCCACATCCAGCCCGGGAGCACGGTGTTGACCCGGATCCGGTCCTCGCCGAGCTCACGCGCGAGCGAGTACATGGCCGAGGTCAGAGCGCCCTTCGAGGCCGCGTACGCCGCCTGCTTGACCTGGGACGGAGAGGCGATCGCCGACTGCGTGCCGACGATGACCACCGCGCCGCCGCGCTCCTTGAGCGCCGGCAGACAGGCCCGCGTCATCCGCAGCGTGCCGAGCAGGTTGGTGTCGATGACGCCCTTCCACGTCTCGAAATCCGCGTCCGCGAGCCCGCCGAAGTAGCTGTCCCAGGCGGCCACATGGATCACCGCGTCGAGCCGTCCGAACTTCTCCACCGCGAGCGCGGCGAGCGCCTCGCACTGCCGCTCGTCGGTGATGTCCGTCGCCTTGTACGCGGTGTGCTTGCCGTCCGGGTCGATCTCGGCCGCCGACTTGGCGAGGTTCGCTTCCGTACGCGCCCCGAGCACGGCGTTCCCGCCGTCGCGCAGCACGGCCGCGGCCACCTGCTGACCGAGGCCGGCGCCGACCCCGGAGACGATCACGGTCTTGTCCTGGAGCAGCACAGCCAACCTCCGACGCGACTCTGGTGGATTTCCTGACGGGCCGTCAGAGTAGGGCCGTCCAGCGGAGGAAGGAAGGGGAGCGTCATGGGTGAAGAGACCCGCAGTGAGGTGTACGCGGAGCTGGCCTCGGTCGGCCCGTACGGAGTGCGTCCCGGGCATGCCCTGATCACCATGGTGGAGCCGCATCCGGGCCATGAGTTCGCGTACAACCGCTGGTACGAGGACGACCACTACTACGCCGGCGCGATGGCCATGCCGTGGATGTACGCGGGCAGGCGCTGGGTGGCGACCCGGGATCTGCAGGAGCTCCGCTATCCGGAGAAGTCCGCGATAGCCCAGCCCGTGACGGCCGGCTGCTACATCTCCACGTACTGGGTGACCGAGGGCCGCTACGACGACCACATGAAGTGGACCGTCGGCATCAACAAGCGCCTCAACCGCGACGGCCGCGTCTACCAGGACCGTACGCACGTGTTCACCTCGTTCCAGGACCACGAGGCGACCGTCTACCGCGACGGGGCGGCCGGACCGCGTGACTACCATGCGCTCGACTACCCCTACCAGGGCCTTGTCGTCGAGGTGATCGACGCGGAAGGGCCGCAGCAGCGCGCCGAGTTGCTCGAATGGCTGCGCTCCAAGCACCTGCCGCGCAAGCTCACCGACTCGCCCGCGGCGATGGTGGTCATCTTCCGGCCGACCCCGCTGCCCGGCGACAAGATGACCTATGTGAAGCAGGTCGAGGGAGTCGACACACGGCTGACCCTGCTGTGGTTCCTGGGCACGGATCCGCGGGAGCGGTGGGAGGGCCACTTCGCGAACAGGGTCGAGGAAGTGGCCGAATCAGGGCTCGGGCAGGTCGAGTTGGTGGCTCCGTTCATCCCGACGGTGCCGGGTACGGACACGTATGTCGATCAACTGAGGGAGTGAGCAGGGCTGTTCGGGCAAAGGCCGAGCCCCCTCGGCCGGGACGGCGGACCAGTCGAGAGGGCTCTTCGGTGGTGCTTGTGCAGTTGTGTTGCTCACGCGCAGTGTTCAGAGGTCGAAGACCCCTCGGCTGACCTGACCCACGAACGCGGTCCAGGTGTCGGGTCCGAACGCGATGGCAGGTCCCTCGTGAACTTTGGAGTCACGTACTGCGACTTCGCGCAGAACGGGGGACCTGACCTCGACGCATGCGCCGTTTCCGGTGGAATACGAAGACTTGGTCCACGCATTCGTGGCGCCTTGCTGGATTGCCATGTTCGCTCCGCTTTACTGTTGATGAGTACCAGTGTCACCGTCCCTGGCCCCTGGGGCCGATGACGGTTCTGTCGATCTTCCGACTGCGAGTCCGCAGAGGCTTTCTGGGGCTTCTGATGACTCTGGATGCGATCGACGTGATCGACGCTACTCGCCAACATCGGTATATGACGCGGCCATTCACTCAACCGGATGGCATATACCATGCGGGTCTTCCCGCGCGACGCGGCGAGGGTGTACCTTGCCGTCGTCTTCCCGCCCGGGCCGATTTCATGTGCTTCGCGCAGGCCTCAGCGCGCGTACTCCTTCGCGATCTCCGTGATGAATTGCCGGGTCTGTTCCACATTCAGCGCCTGCGCACGCAAGTGCTCGTACATGACGCTGTATTTGTGGACGTCATTGGCCTTCTCCAGATAAAGATCACTGGTGACGCCCTCGATGTAGACAACACTGGAATCGGCGGTGTCCGGAAATTCCAGAATTGCGTACTGCCCGTTCACGCCGGGGTGTGCACCCATGGAGAAAGGGATCACCTGGACGGTCACATGGGGTAGTTGGGACATCTCCACCAAATGTTCCAACTGCTCGATCATGACCTGCTTGTTGCCGACGGCCCGGCGCAGTGCCGCCTCGTCGAGAACGGTCCACAGGCGCAGAGGGCTCTCCACGGAATGGATGCGCTCCTGGCGGCGTACGCGCACCAGCACACGCTTGTCGATGTCGGCCTGCGGGGTCTCGGGCAGCGCCCCGGTGATCAGCGCCTCCGCGTAACCGCGGGTCTGAAGGAGGCCGGGTACGACCTGCGGGTCGTAGACCCTGAGCGAGGCGGCATCCGTCTCCAGGCCGATGTACACGGAGTACGGAATGTCGCCGAAGGCGTGCCACCACCCTTGCTGGCGGCTGTCCTTGGCCATCTGCATCAGGGAGTCGACGATCCGGTGGTCCTCCACCTCGTAGACCCCGCAGAGGTCGCGTACGTCGCGCTGGGAGATCGAGCGGCGCCCGTTCTCCAGACGCGAGATCTTCGACTGCGAGACGAGCAGGCGCTCGGCGACCTCCTCGGCCGTCATGCCCTTGAGCTCGCGCAGCCGGCGCAGCTCCTGGCCCAAGCGGCGTCGCCTGACTGTGGGATTGACGTTGGACGCCACGGGATGTGCCACCTCCGGCAAGCGGTCTGTTCGAACGGATACCCGCTCTGATCGTGCGTATATCCGCTCCGTATCTACTAGTTCAGCAGATTGCCACCAACCGGTGTGTTCGCGCTGGGAAACAGGGCATCTCCAGGCCACCGAGGGCCGCCGCAACCAGGCCAAACGCAACCGCGCGGGGTGGTGGCCGACATTGGTCGGCCACCACCCCGCGCGATCGATATGCGGCTCCCGAACCGGGTCTTGGGGACTTCGGTGCGGCGGTGATGCGAGTGATGCGGGTGGTGCTGATGAAGCGTGCGCTGCGGGCGGTGCTAGTGCGCCACGACGCGAGCCATGGATCCACGGCGCGGCTGCGAAGGCATCCGGCCTCCGTCCGTGGTGGCCCTGACCTGCTGCTGACGACCCGCTGGTGCCGGAGAGCGGCGAGGTTGCGCCGCCACCCCGTTCTGGACGTCCATCACGGCGTGCGCCACGAGGCCGCCCATCGGGTCGTGCCTGATCAGATCGCGGAGCCGGGAGCGTGATGAACGCCCCTCGTTCCCCGGATACAGGTGCTTGCCGAGACCGACCGCGTGGGCCAGCGCGGCGAGCGCCGCGGTCCGCGGGTCCGGCGGTACGCCGGTGCGGATCGCCGAATCAAGGCGGGCCCTGATCTCCCTGCTGATCGCCGACTGCGTCGCCTGGTAGCGAGTCGTCGGCAGCACCCCGCACATCTGTCCCTCCACGGCATGCACCATGCCGCATCGTTCGAGATGCGAGAGATACGTCTGGCGCAGCCCCAGTCGGGGCCCGCCGATCCAGTGGACCGCACGGACCGGAGCGCCACGCCTTCGCAGCAACTCCAGTGCGCAGTCCAGTGTCGGATCTCCGGTCGGCCGTGGGGACACCACGGCGATACGATCCCCGTCTGGGGCTATCCGTCCGGCCAGCGCCAGCTCTACAAGCTGTGCACCGGCGAGACCTAGGTCGAGCGACTGCGGCTGCGCTGTGGTACCCGTGGCCGGGTCCAGAGCGAGCAGCAAAAGCTCCTCCGGAATAGTTCTGCGGCTCCTGCCCATCCATGCCTCCCCGCGTGGATGAATGACAGGGTGACCCCTCTCACATTCATCTGTCGAGAGTGCGTGGGTGCTTTGAGAGGGAACCAGTAGGTATGTCGTTCTCGTCTAGCCGGGGGGCCAACCCCGCAGACAGGACACTGGTACATGGTTCGGACACCGGCGTCCGGGTCGCGGGGGAGCCCTGAGGGGCACCATGACGGGCATGGAAGCGGTAATTCGTACGGTTCGTTCAGGCTGGACGGGCCGTTCAGGTCGGAGCTAGGGAGGCATCGGTGGCGGGCGAGACCCCGGACAGGACGCAGCAGCGGGATTCGACGGACTCTTCGGATGTGAACGGCGCGGCCGTCTCGAACGGCTCGGCCGCGTCCGGGGAACGTGCCGCCGATCCGCGCCTGGCCGTGTCCCGGGAGCGTGAGCCGCGGGTGGATCAGGTGACGGCGGTGTTCTCCACCGCGGCTTTGCGGGTGGGTGGGGAGGCTTCGGAGGAGCCGGAGCCGGAGCCGGAGACGGAGGCGGAGACGGAGGCGGCGGAGTCGGCGGCAGAGCCGGAGTCCGAGGTGGCTGAGACCGAGTCCGACGCTGAGGCCGAGGACGGCGAGAGCGGCGAGTCCGGTGGTGTCCCGGAGGACGCGCGGCTGCGGGCCGCTGTGGCGGCCTGGGTGGCCGGCACCGGGGACGCGGAGGCCGAGGAGCCGGAGGCGGAGGCGGAGAGCGAATCCGCTGACGAGCCGGAGGCCGAGGCCACGGACGCCGACGCCGAATCCGAAACCGAAGCCACGTCTGAGCCCGAGGCGGAAGCTGACGACCAGGCCGCGCCCGAGGCTGAAGACGTATCCGAGTCCGAGCCCGAGCCGGAGTCCAAGCCCAAGCCCGAGCCCGAGCCCGAGCCCGAGCCCGAAGAGTCTGCTGCGGACGCCGAGCCGCCCGTCGACCAGGCCACCGCCGTGTTCAAGACCCTGCCGCGGCCGGTCGACCAGCCGACGGCCATGTTCCGGACCGTACGGCCGGACGCGAAGCTGGACGCCGACGCGGACGCGGATCCCGACGCCGACGCCAAGAGCGACGCACCGGCCGACGCCGAGCCCGAGCCCGCCGACGCCAAGTCGGATGCCAAGTCGGATGCCGCGCCCACGGCGGACAAAAAGCCCGAGACCCCCGCCGAGCGCACCAGCCAGTTCATCGCGCTCAAGCCGCTGGACGAGCCCGCCCGCAAGCCCGCGCAGCCGGCCCGGCCCACGGACGAGTCGAAGGTCGAGCCGAAGGCGGAGTCCACGCCGGGGGCCAAGCCGGAGCCGAAGGCCGAGCCCACCCCCTGGCCCAAGGCCGAGAGCGCCGCCGCGGCCGCCGCCCCCGTGCACACGGGACCCGAGCGGACCGCGCAGCAGCCGCTGCCGCCCAAGGCGCCGATCGACCTGCTCGCCGAGCTGACCAACCGTCCGCCGCCGGCGGAGACCCCGCTGCGCACGGTCGGCCGCCGGATCAAGATCTGGACGCCGCTGGTCCTTCTGCTCGCCGTCGTCTTTGCAGTCGTACAGGCCGTACGCCCGCTGCCGACCCCGAAGCTCAGCCTCACCGCCGCGCAGACGGTGTCGTTCGAGGGTGACAAGCCGCAGATCCCGTGGCCGGACCAGGGCCAGGCCGCCCTCGACGTCGAGGGCATCGGCACCTTCGGCACCTCGGGCGAGCAGAAGCCGGTGCCGATCGCGTCGATCGCCAAGGTCATGACGGCGTACGTGATCCTCCAGGAGCACCCGCTCAAGGGCGACGACAAGGGCCCGCAGATCACGGTCGACAAGCAGGCCGAGGAGCACTATGTCTCCGGCAAGGCCGAGAACGAGTCCGTCGTCGACGTCAAGGCGGACGAGAAGCTCTCCGAGTACGAGGCGATCCAGGCGATCATGTTGCCGTCCGCGAACAACGTCGCAAAGCTGCTCGCGCGCTGGGACTCGAATGGCGACGAGAAGGCGTTCGTGCAGAAGATGAACGACGCCGCCAAGAAGCTCGGCATGAAGAACACCACGTTCACCGACGCCTCCGGCCTCGACAAGACAACCGTGTCCACCGCCGAGGACCTGGTGAAGCTGGGCCGCGCCGCGATGGAGATCCCGGTCTTCAAGCAGATTTCCGGGCAGGGCTCGTACAAGCCGACCAACGGCCGCGGCGACCCGAGCCGGGGCGACGGAACGCTCTGGTACAACTTCAACAACCTCGTCCCGACCGTCGCCGTGGGCATCAAGACCGGCACCTCGACCGCCGCCGGCGGCAATCTGCTCTTCGCCTCGAAGAAGACGATCGACGGCAAGGAGCAGATCGTGATCGGCGCGGCGCTCGCGCAGTTCGCGAAGCACACCCAGGCGAACATCGACGAGGTGACCGCCAACAGCCGCAAGCTGATGGAGGCTGCCGAGGCGGCGCTCACCTCGAAGACGGTCGTCAAGAAGGGCGATGTCGTCGGCCAGGTGGACGACGGGTTCGGCAACACGGTGCCGGTCGTGGCGACCAAGGACGTCAAGGCGGTCGGCTGGCCTGGCCTCACGGTCAGGCTCGACCTCGTGCCCACGAAGGGCGAGAAGCTGCCGAACAAGGCGAAGGCCGGTACGCAGGTGGGCGTGCTGACCGTCGGTGACGGCAAGGGCGAGGCGGTGACCGTCCCGGTCGCGCTCCAGTCCGACCTGGAGGAGCCGGGCTTCGGGGACAAGCTGACGCGGCTCTTCTGAGAGACGCGGAGCAGACAGGTGAGGGGCCGTCGGCGGCAAGCCGACGGCCCCTCCTGTCTAGCGGACCGGGTATGCGATGTCGCACGCGTCGTCGTCCGGCCCGAGACCGTCCCAGTCCGCGAAGTACACCTCCCGGCAGGGCCCGTCGATCGTCAGGCCCTGCTCCCGGATCCAGTGCTCCACCGCCTCGTACGCCGCGATGATCTGCGGGTACACGACCTGCGCCTTGGAGATACGGGTGTACGCGAGTCGCCGTGCCGGTTCGATGCGGGCGGTGACCGCCGGTCCCTGCCGCTCGGCCCAGGTGCGTGCGGCCGCGGCGTCGGCCACCGGCACGCAGCTCTCCGCCGGGCCGTCGCTCTCCTGGGTGACCTCCGCCTGGTACGCCACGAAGGGCGCGGCCGTGCTGCCTCCGCACTCCCGCGCGGCCTTCTCGAGCCGCCCGAGCGACTCCCCGATGAAAGCGGGCAGTTCCGGCGCCAGCACGTGCCTGCTCTCGCCGAGCACCGTCTGCTCGGGCACGTCGACCGTGCGGACCTCGAACTTCTCGTACATCTGTGAACTCCTGCCTGACAGCCGTCCACGGAGGAAGTGGACCAGCGTCCGCTGGGTGGCGAAACGCTCCTCGACATCCGTCCAGTACGCCTCCACGGCCTGTGCGGCGTCCGGGTCGTCGAGCGCGACGATCTCCTTGACCGTGGCCAGGGGCATGTCCAGCTGTCGCAGCAGTGCCACGAGCCGTGCCCGCTCCACCTGTGCGGACCGGTAGTAGCGGTAGCCGCTCACCGGGTCGACGCGGGCGGGCGAGAGCAGGCCGACGCGGTCGTAAAGGCGCAGGGCCTTCGCCGAGAGGCGTGCGCGCAGCGCGAACGCCCCGATGGTCAGCCACTCCTCGTCACCTTCGCGGTCCGTCATGGCCCCATCCTCCGTGACCGGGAGGCTTTCCTCCCGACGCCCTCGACCTTGGGCTTTGCCCCAGGGGCAAGGTCAAGCGACGGGTTAGCGTGGGCGTATGGAGTCATGGGAGCCCGGTGCGCCGGGCGTGCTGCGGCTGCCTTCCGGGCGGCTTGTGCGGGGGCGGGGACTGCGCCGTCCCCTGCCTTCCGGTCCTGAGCCCACGTACGGGCTCTATCTGCTGGGCAAGCCGCCGCCCCAAGTCCCCTGGCCGTATGCCTGGTTGAAGTGGCCGGACTTCTGGCTGCCGGGACCGGACGCCGCTACCGCCCTGCGTACGGCATGGGACCGTGCGGCGTCCGACCGCGTCGAACTCGCCTGCGGCGGCGGGCGTGGCCGCACCGGCACGGCCCTCGCCTGCCTCGCGGTCCTGGACGGCGTCCCGGCGTACGAGGCGGTGGCCTTCGTGCGCCGGGAGTACGACCACCGAGCGGTGGAGACCCCTTGGCAGAAGCGGTACGTGCGGCGGTTCAGCGGCTGACGGACACCCCCAAGGCCGTCCCTGCCTCCAGTTCGAGCCGCCGCCCCTCGAACCGCTCCCGCATTCGGCGGTCGTGGGTGACCACGATCAGGGCGCCCTCGTAGGAGGAGAGCGCCTCCTCCAGTTCCTCCACCAGTGCGGGGGACAGGTGGTTGGTCGGCTCGTCCAGGAGGAGGAGGTCCACCGGGGACGTGACCAGGCGGGCCAGTTCGATGCGGCGGCGCTGGCCGTAGGAGAGCTCGCCCACGCGCAACCGCAGGTCGGCCGGGGTGAACAGGCCCAGGGACAGCAGCAGTTCTCGGTGCTCCGCCACCGTGCCCGTCCGATCGTGCGCGAAGGCGCGGAGCAGTGGCCAGGACGCCGGCCAGGGTGTCTCCTGCTGGCGCAGGAGGCCGACCCGGCCCGGTACCCGCACCGTGCCGCCACCGGGCGGGAGCTCCCCGGCGATCACCCCGAGCAGGGTGCTCTTGCCCGCCCCGTTCGGCCCGGTGACCAGGAGCCGCTCGGACGCTGCGAGGCGCAGAGCGGGCAGGTCGAGGCGGCCGGGGACGTGGACGTCGGTGAGTTCGGCGGCGAGCTCCGCCCCGGGGGCGGCCGTCGGCTCGTGCAGGATCTCGCCGCTGAACCGGAGCGGATCCGGCGGGAGTTGCGCCGGTTCGGCGCTCAGCCGCGCCACCCGCTCCTTCGCGTTGCGGATCCGCACCATCGCACCGTGTCCGCGCCCCCGCGCCCGGAACCCGCCGTGCCCGAACACCGCGAGCGGCACCTTGCGCGGGATCGCCTCAAGGCGCGCCACGTTGGACTCGGCGAGCTCGCGGGCACGGGCCAGTTCGTCGCGCCACCGCTCGTACTCCTGGACACGGCGGCGGCGTTCGGCGGCCTTCGCCGTGACGTAGCCGCGGTAGCCGTCCCCGTATCGGCGCACCCGTGCCTCGTCGACCTCCAGGACCGTACTGGTCAGGTTCTCCAGGAACACCCGGTCGTGGGTGACCGCGACCACCGTGCCGCGCCGGCGGCGCAGATGGTCCTCGAGCCAGGTGAGGGCCCGGTCGTCCAGATCGTTGGTGGGCTCGTCCAGCAGGAGCAGTTCGGGTTCGGCGGCCAGGGTCGCGGCGAGTGCGAGCCGGGAGCGTTCGCCGCCGGACAGGGTGCCGAGCAGGCGCGAGCGTGCCAGGTCCGGCAGACCGAGCCCGTGCAGCGCGATGTCCATCCGGGCGTCCGCCTGATAGCCGTCGCGCGCCTCGAAGCGGGCGAGGATGTCCGCGTACGAGTGGAGGGCGGCGTCCAGGTCGGCACCGTCGAGACGCGCCAGGGACTCCTCGGCGGTCCTCAACTCCCGTTCCATGGAACGGATGTCGGCGAGCGCCAGGTCGACGGCGTCCTGGACGGTCGCCGACGGCGGCAGGTCCAAGCTCTGGGCGAGGTGGCCGACCCCGCCGGGTGCGTGGACGGTCACCTCGCCGGTCGTGGGCGTGAGTTCACCGGCGAGCAGCTTCAGGAGCGTGGACTTGCCCGAGCCGTTGTCGCCGATGACGCCGACCTTCTCGCCGGGCCTGACGGTGAGGGTGACGTGGTCGAGGACGGGCCGGGTGCCGGACTCGTAGCGGTGGGTGACTTCATGGACGGAGAGCTGGGCGGCTGAATGCGCACGCATGAAAGGGGCCCCTTCGGCAGTGGCGGGAGAGATGACGGCACGGCACACCGGCCGCGGAGCTCGGCTCTACGCGGCGGTGTCGGCGGAAATCACAGGGAACCCATGACGACGAAGGTACGGGAGGGCAAGCCATTACGCAAGACGGTCCGTCTCGTCTCGTTGGTGGTGTGCGTCACAGGGGGCGCCGAGTCCGCAACTCGCCGCCCCTTCAGCCCCACCCGCCCCTTTCGCCCCGCCTCACCTCTTTGTAGCCAATCCATTACGAAGCGCACCCTTGACGGCGTGCATGCTGTTTCGCGACGTTAGAGCCCGGTAGGGGCCGGGGGAGCTGGGGGCGGCCGCCTCTGCTCGGCGCGTTCACTACGGGTCTGCCCCCGGTCTGAGCCAGAAGGGCGGACCGCGTGGACATCACGATCCACAGACCGCAGGAGCTCGACGGTGCGCTCCGCAAGGCCTGGCACGAAGCGATGGACGAGTCGCCGCTGTACGCGAACCCCTTTCTGGCGCCGGAGTTCACCGTGGGCGTCGCCCTGCACCGGCCGTCGGCGCGGGTGGCGGTGCTGCGCGAGGGCGGCGAGGCCGTCGGCTTCCTGCCGTACGAACGAGGGCCGTTGGGGGTCGGCAAGGCCATAGCGCTCGGCCTGTCCGACTGCCAGGCACTCGTGCACCGGCCCGGACTCAGCTGGGAGCCAAGGCAGTTGCTGCGCGCGTGCGGGCTCGCGGTCTTCGAGTTCGACCATCTCGTGGCGGAGCAAGAGCCGTTCGGCCGCTTCGTCACCGGTACCTTCGCCTCGCCCGTCGTCGACCTCGGGCCCAGCGAGGGCACCTATGCCGAATGGCTGCGCGCCACCTATCCCGGGCTCGCCAAGACGACCCTGAAGAAGGAGCGCAGGCTCGCGCGCGACGTGGGTGAGCTGCGGTTCGTGTACGACGAGCGCGACCCGGCCATGCTGCGGCAGCTGATGGACTGGAAGTCGGCGCAGTACCGCAGGACGGGCCGGATGGACCGTTTCGCCAAGCCGTGGATAGTGGCCCTGGTGCAGGACCTCTTCCAGGTCCGCGAGGAGCACTTCACGGGTGTCATGTCCGTGCTCTACGCCGGGGACCGGCCGGTCGCGGTGCACTTCGGTCCTGCCTCGCGCACGGTGTTCGCCGCCTGGTTCACGACGTACGACCCCGATCTGCACTACTACTCGCCCGGCCTGATGATGCATCTGCGGATGGCCGAGGCCGCGGGCCGCCAGGGTCTTGCGGTGATGGACTTCGGGCGCGGCGACAAGACGTACAAGGACTGGCTCAAGACCCGTGAGCTGCGCGTCGCCGAGGGCTTCGCCACCCGGCCGCACCCCGTCGCGGCCGCGCTGCGGATGTGGCGCAGGCCGGTGCGCGGGCTGCGCAACACCGTCAACGCCCACCCCAGTCTGCGGGCACCGGCCGACCGGCTCCTGAAGACCGCCGGTTCGCTGCGTACGACCGGGCGTGCGAGTGCGTCGGGCCGCGCGGGGGGTTCCGGGCGGGCGGGCGAGGCCGCGGCACGCACCGGACGCTGAACGGCACATCCATCCGGCGCCCTCGAGGGGCCGCTGCGCAAGCGCCCGAAGGGGCCGTCGCGGAAGGAAAGATGACCCATGGCGTACGGGGAGCGGCTCGCCGCTGCGATGACCCGGCGGCTCGGGCGGGAGTGCCTCTACACCCCCTCGGCCCGGCTCGCGCTCTATCTGGCGTTGCGCCGCTGGTGCCGGCCGGGCGGGCGGGTGCTGATGTCGCCGGTCAACGACGACGTGATTCTGTTCGTCGTGCTCGCGGCCGGTCTGCGGCCCGTGCAGGCGCCGGTCTCGGCGGCCGACGGCAACATCGATCCGGACGCGGTGCCCGAGTCCATGTGGCGCGGGATCGACGCCGTACTGACCACGAACCTCTACGGGATGCCGGATCGAGTCCGTGAACTGCGCAGTCGCTGCGAGGACTTGGGCATCCCGCTGCTCGAGGACGCGGCGCACGCCATCGGCACCCATGTCGACGGGCAGCTCATCGGGACCTTCGGCGCGGCGGGCGCCTTCAGCCTCAGCAAGCACGTGCAGGGCAAGGCGGGCGGCTTCCTGGCCGTCGAGGACGCCCGCACCCGCCGTGAACTGGAGCAGCTGCGCGACGACCTGCTCACCCCGGCGCGCCTGCGCCAGGACCTCGCCACGACACTGATGCCGCTGGCCCGCTCCGCCGTGCGCGGTCTGCATCTGGTGCGGCCCGTCTGGCGTACGGCGCAACGGCTCGGCCTGCTGGAACGGGACGGCTTCCGGATGCCGCTCGAAGCCCACCGCCTGGCCGTGTCCGGCACCCGGGCGCCGAACCTTCCCGCGTACGAGCCGTGGCTCCGGGTCGATCTGCACAACTTCCACGACCGCCACGGGCCGCTGGTACGCGGCCAGTTGGCGCTGCGGCTCGCCGCACTCGACGGCGATCTGGTGCGCCGGCGGGCGGGGGTCGCCCAGCTGTCCGGCACTGCGTGGGCCTCGCCGGCGCTGCGCGACCGGCTCACCCACGAGGGCCCGTTACCGCTCTTCCGCGCCCCGCTCCTGGTCGAGGACCGCAACGCCCTGGTCGACCGTCTGGTCAGCCACGGCATCATCTCCGGCTACATCTACGACGCCCCGCTCGACGACTACGCGGGCATCGAGTTCTCCGACCCGTCCCCGTCCCCGGCCGCCGCCCGATGGTTCGCCTCGCATGTGCTGCCCGCGGATCCGCTCCAGGCGGGCCGGGTGATGCGGGCGCTGCGGCGCGAGTCCGTCGTACCGGCGCACTTCACGGCCCCTGCGTCGACCGCTGCGCACAAGCAACCCCTAGGCCAGTAGCGGCCACCCGGTCGTACTGCACGCGTGCCTCGGCGATGCGTCCCGTCGCCATGAACGCACCGCCGAGTCGGCTACGGATATCCATTTCCAGCCAGGCGTAACTCGGTTCGGTCAGCGGTGACAGCAATTGCAGCTGCAGCAGAGCCTGTTGATGCAGCAGGACCGCCGCCTCGGCATCGCCCTGTCCGTGCACCGCCGTGCCGAGCCGCGTCAGGTTCTGGGCGCCGAGGAAGACGTCCCCGCCCTGCTCCACGAGCCGCACTGCCTGCGTCAGGAGCTGTGCCGCCTGCGCGTACCGGCCGGTCCGCAGATGGATGTCCGCGCTGGAGCTCAGGATCCGCCCGAGCATGTGCGGGCGGCCGTCGGCCTCGGCGTACCTCCGTGCCTCGGCGAAGCTCGCGAGCGCCGCAGTGCCGTCTCCACCGAACTGGTGGGAGAGCCCTTGGACGAGCAGCGCCATCGAGCAGAGCCAGCCGTCCTGTCGCGTACGGCAGATTCCGGCCGCCTCCGTGACGTACGCGATGGCCTGTGCTCCCTCGCCGACGCTGAGGGCGATCGCGCCGAGGCCGGTGAGCGCGCGGGCCTCCTCGCCCGTCTCGCCCGCACTTCTCGCCAGCGCGAGGGCCTCGGTGCACAGGGTGCGGGCTTGGGTGTAGCGGCGCTGGTAGATGGCGGTGTAGCCGAGGCAGCTGCGCAGGGCGAGCGGTATCCGTGGGTCGCCGGCGTCCTGTGCGTGGGGGAGTGCGAGCTCCAGGGCGGTCTGGCTCTCCTGGTAGCGCCCCTGCCGTACGAAGTAGTCGGTGTACGCCTCCGCGAGCCAGCACGCCAGGCCGTACTCGCCCAGTGCGACGGCGTGCCCCACGACATCGGGGAGTTCGCCGCCGAAGGAGTCGAGCCAGCGCTCGGCCTCGCGCCAGTCGGTGAATGGCCCGTCGGTGACGTGCCGGTCGTTGAAGTGCCCGTTGGTGACGTGTGCGGGGCTCGGCTCGGGCCCGGTGGGGAATCCGGCCGCTCCCCAGTCGCTCGCGAGCCGCGCGGCCGCGAGATGCAGCCGCAGCGCCTTCGTCCGTACGGCGGCGGCCTCGTCCGGCAGCGAGTCGGCCATGCGGCGCGCGTGCACCCGTACGAGATCGTGCAGCCGGTAGCGGCCGGGGCGCGGCTGCTGCAGCAGACTGGCGTCGACCAGGCTCTCCAGGACGTTTTCCGCGGTGTCCCACGGGGTGCCGAGCATCACCGCCACGGTGCGTACGTCGAACTCCACGGTCGGGGCGAGCCCCAACGCCCGGAACCCACGCTGCTGTTCGGCCCCGAGCTGGTCGTAGGAGAGCCGGAACGCGGCCTCCACGCTGCGGTCCCCGACGCTCAGCTCCCCGAGCAGCCGCTCGTCCCCGGCCATCCGCCCGACCAGGTACTCCACGCTCCAGGCGGTGCGGTTCTGCAGCCGCGATCCGGCGATCCGCAGCGCGAGCGGCAGTCCGTCGCACAGGCGGGCGAGGTCGGCGGCCGCTTCGGGCTCCTTGGCGGCGCGTTCCTCGCCGATCAGATGGGTGAGCAGGGAGAGGGCCTGGGCGGTGTCCAGCGGATCGAGGCCCACCCGGCGCTCCGCGTCCAGGTCGGCGAGACGGCTGCGGGCGGCCACGAGGACGCGGCTGCCCGCACCGGCCGGGAGCAGGGGGCGTATCTGTGCGGAGTCGAGTGCGTCGTCGAGGACGAGGAGGAGGGTGCGGGTACTGGTCGCGGCACGCCATGCTGAAGTCAACTCGTCCAGATCGCCGGGCAGTTCGCCCTTCGCGGCGCCCAGTGATCTGAGCAGACCCTGCAGGGCCTGCTCAGGGGTCTGCCGTCGCTTCGCGCTGTGTCCGCGCAGGTCGACGAAGAGACAGCCGTCCGGGTAGCGGGGGCTCAGCTCCCGCGCGGCCCGTACGACCAGTGCGCTCTTGCCGACGCCCGCCGGGCCGTGGACGGTCAGGAGACAGACGGCGCCGGGGGTGGACGGGGCGGTGAGGGCGGCGAGTTCGGCGCCGCGGCCGATGAGCCGGCCGGAGTCGCCGGGGAGGGTGTTGGGGTGGGGGGTCCTCGGGGCGGGGTCGGTCTCGTGGGGGAGCGGGGTGAGGTTGCTCCTCTGTGGCAGCGGGGCGCCCTCGGACTCCTGGCGCAGCACCGCCTGGTGCGCCTGTCGCAGCTCGGGGCCCGGGTCCACGCCGAGCTCCCTGCGCAGCAGTCCCCGTATCTCCTCGTACGCCTGCAGCGCTTCCACCTGTCGGCCGCTGCCGTACAGGGCGCGGATGCGCAGTGCGGCGAGCTGCTCGTCGCCCGGGTCGGGGAGTGTGGTGAGTTCGTCGGCGACCTCGGCGAACCGTCCCCAAGCCAGCAGCCACTCCCAACGCCGGGCGCGCACCGCACGCAGCCGCTGCCGCAGCCTCTCCCGCTCCGCCTCGGCGAACGGGCCCGGCAGGCCGGCGAGGGGTTCGCCGCGTACGAGGGCGAGGGCGCGGTCGAGCGGGGCGAGCTCGCCCATGGAGCGGGACTCGGCCGCGTACGCCTCCAACTCCTCGCTGTCCAGCCTCAGTTGCTCTCCGAGCAGCCGGTATCCACCGCTCTCGGCGCGGATGAGGGAGTCCTCCGGCTGAGTCCCGGGCGGATCGAGCCGCTTGCGCAGCCCGTACACATAACTGGGCAGCACCTTCACACCGGTCGGCGGCGGCCGCTCGCCCCACACCCCGTCGAGCAACTGCTCACGGCTCACCACCCGGCCCGCCCGCAGCGCGAGCGCCACGAGGACGGCCTGCCGGCGGGCCGGGCCGAGATGCACCGGCGTACCGGCGCGGTCGCAGCGCACGGGGCCGAGCACGGCCAGCCGAAGACTCCGCCCTGGTCCCATGTGCAGCCCCCTCCCCGTACGCATCATCGAAATTTCATCGGCATTGCAACGCCTTCCGCCACGGTATGCAAGCGCGGCGGCCGCTCCGGGGGAAACGGCCGTCGCGCGTCGATGCCCGACTCATGGAAGGCGGCAGGCAGTTGACACTCACCGACGACACACCCTTGACGAACCTCCTGGCCGAGCGCGGTCTCTTCCTCACGCAGGACGACGGCGACGCCTCGGCCACCGTCTACATCTGCGTACGGGACGGGCTCCCCGGCGGCTACCCCATCGGCTACGCCCTGCCTTCCCGTACGGGAACGTGGTTCGCGTACGCGCGCTCGCGACCGGGCCGCATCTTCTCCTGCGACCAGGTGGACGCGGGCCTGTGGTCCCTGGAGTCGGCCCTGCGCTCGGTCCTCGCGCATGCCAGGTATGGAGATGTCCTGTACGCCTTGGAGGAGTCCACGGGCACGGACGTGACGTACACGGTGAAGGTCCCCCGCTCCTGGTCCGCGCGCCTGTCCGCACTCCCCGGCATCACGCACACCTCCGGCCGCACCCTCCGCCTCACCTCCCCGGCAGTCGCACTGCTGCGCGGCCAACCGGAACGGGGCGGCTGCTACGCGGACTTGGCGGGCCGGCTGTGGCTGGAGGGCGCGTCGTACGAGCTGCGCAGGGAACTGCGTCGAGACGTCTGACCTGCCCGTTTCAGCGCCGGGCACTGTCACCGCCCCCGCTGAAACACCTCTGAAGCCCCCCTGAATCCGCCGCCCCCCAAGCTCTGCGGCATGACGACAACCACCCAGGGTCCAAGCACCCGGCACCACGCCATCGCAGCCCGCGGACTGCGCAAGGCCTACGGGGACAAGCAGGTCCTCGACGGCGTCGACCTCCATGTGCCGCAGGGCACCGTGTTCTCGCTGCTCGGGCCGAACGGGGCCGGCAAGACCACCGCCGTGAAGATCCTCTCCACCCTCATCAGGGCCGACGAGGGCGATGTCCACGTCGGTGGGTACGACCTCGCCGCCGACCCGCAGGCCGTACGCGGCTCGATCGGTGTCACCGGACAGTTCTCCGCCGTGGACGGGCTGATCACCGGTGCGGAGAACATGCTGCTCATGGCCGACCTGCAGCATCTGAGCAAGGCCGAAGGGCGGCGGGTGACCGCCGAGCTGCTGGAGCGGTTCGATCTGACGGAGGCGGCGCACAAGCCCGCGTCCACCTACTCGGGCGGGATGAAGCGGCGGCTCGACATCGCCATGACGCTGGTCGGCGATCCGCGGATCATCTTCCTCGACGAGCCCACCACCGGGCTCGACCCGCGCTCGCGGCACAACATGTGGCAGATCATCCGGGAGCTGGTCGGCGGGGGAGTCACCGTCTTCCTCACCACCCAGTACCTGGAGGAGGCCGACGAGCTCGCCGACCGGATCGCCGTACTGAACGGCGGGAAGATCGTCGCGGAGGGAACGGCCGACGAGCTCAAGCGGCTGATCCCCGGCGGGCACGTACGGCTCCGCTTCACGAACCCGGTCGACTACCAGGCCGCCGCCGTCGCCCTGCGCGAGGCGAACCGGGACGACGAGGCGCTCGCGCTGCAGATCCCCAGCGACGGCAGCCAGCGCGAACTGCGCTCGATCCTCGACTGGTTGGACTCCGCCGGCGTACAGGCCGACGAGTTCACCGTGCACACCCCCGACCTCGACGACGTGTTCTTCGCCCTGACCGCGAGCAGCACCGCCACCCAGAAGGAGACCGTCCGATGAGCACCCTCGCCCCCGCCAAGAAGTCGCACGCCTTCCGCGACAACATGACCATGCTGCGGCGCAACCTGCTGCACGCCCGCCGCTACCCCTCGCTCACCCTCAATCTGCTGCTCACCCCGATCATGCTGCTACTGCTCTTCGTCTACGTCTTCGGTGACGTGATGAGCGCGGGCATCACGGGCGGCGGTCCGGACCGCTCCGAGTACATCGCGTACATCGTGCCCGGGCTGCTGTTGATGACCATCGGCTCCACGGTCATCGGTACCGCGGTCTCCGTCTCGAACGACATGACCGAGGGCATCATGGCCCGCTTCCGCACCCTGGCCATCCACCGCGGCGCGGTCCTGATCGGGCATGTCATCGGCAGCGTGCTGCAGTCCGTCGCGAGCGTCGTGCTCGTCGGCGCGGTGGCCGTGGCCATCGGCTTCCGGTCCACGGACGCCTCCGTGGCGGAGTGGCTGCTCGCCTTCGGCCTGATCGTGCTCTTCACCGTGGCGCTCACCTGGGTCGCGGTCGGCATGGGACTCGTCAGCCCCAACGCCGAGGCCGCCAGCAACAACGCGATGCCGCTCATCCTGCTGCCGCTGCTGTCCAGCGCGTTCATCCCGGTCGACACCATGCCGGGCTGGTTCCAGCCGGTCGCCGAGTACCAGCCCTTCAGCCCCGCGATCGAGACCCTGCGCGGTCTGCTCCTGGGCAGCGAGATCGGTACCGTCAACGCGGTCCTGACCGTCGCGTGGAGCGTGGGCCTGACCGTCCTCGGCTACTACTGGTCGAAGGCGAGCTTCAACCGCGAGCCCCAGCAGTGAGATCCCGGGCGCCGGCAGTGAAATCCCGCGCCCCGGCGGCCAGTTCCCGCCGCGCCACAGCCAACAGCTCCTCCCGCTCCAGGGCGGCGTACTCCGACACCGCGTCGGTGAACGCCGCCCTGTCGGCGTTCTCGGCCAGCTCCCAGGCGGGTGCCGAGGACATCGTGGGGTACTGGCGCAGCACCCGCAGCCGTTCGGCGAGCGCGATCAGGCGTACGGACGCGGGGTTGCCCGAGGCCACGCCCGCGCAGCCCAGGGCGTGCGCCACCGTTCCGTACATGGGAAGTTCGACGAGCGCCGCCCCCGAGAGCAGCGCGGTCAACTCCTCCCGCAGGCCGGAGGCGAGTTCGGCCACGGGGGCCAGGCGCCCCCGCAGCGCGTGCGCGGTCAGCGCCGTGGACCGCAGCTCAAGGAGCCTGCGCCGCAGGAACGGGTCGCCGGGGTGGCGCCGCTGCTCCCGGCCGAGCCGCTCCACGGACTCGCGCCACAGCCTGAGCCCGACCTCCGTCAGACCGCGGGCCAGCGCGATCTCCGCCCGGGCGGGCAGGGCGTCTTCCAGGGTCTCGTCGAGTACCTCGTCACCGGCCGCGAGCTGCAGCCAGAACTCGGCCTCGTCGATCTCCGCGCGCTGCAGGCAGACGAGCACCATCCGCCAGCGGTAGGCCGCCACCACATCCGCCCAGCCGCCCAGCGCGTCGAATCCGTCGAGTGCGGTGCGCAGATGCCCGTACGCCTCGTCGGACCGCTCCAGACGCAAACTCAGATCCCCGACCCGCCCGTGTGCGAGGGCCCGCATCGTCGGATGGCCCGGCGCCTTCAGGGCGGTGGTCAGCCCCCGGGCGTAGTCGAGCGCACGCTCCGGCCGCTGCCGCGCCTCCCACACCACACTGGCCACCGCTCCCGCGACCGCGGAGAGCAATGGCTCATCGGCTTCGCAGAGTTCCGTCAGCCTCGGGTAGTCGGGTCCGCGCATCTCCGGTACGGCGCACAGCACGGCCGCGAGCGCCCGCATCAGGGTGTCCGGCGGGGCGGCCGGCAGCCGCCGCAGGGTGACGAGCTGGCGTACGGCGTGCGGCCCCCGGCCCATGAACAGCGTGGTCACGCCCAACACGGCGGCGGCGCGGGCCACTTCGAGGTCTTCGGGACCGGGCCGGAAGTGCGACAGCGGGCCGCCGGTCTCGGCGGCGAGCGTGACGAGCCGCTCGTAGCTGGAGCCGGTGGCCCACAGCGAGGTGAGTACGGCGGTGACGGCCGCCAGGGCCGGCAGATCCTCGCGGTCGAGGGCCAGCCGCAGCGCACATACGAGGTTGTCCTGCTCGGCCCGTACCTGCTGCCAGGGCGGCTGCGGGTCCGCGCCGAGGAGTAGGTCGTGGTGGCGCCGCCCGAACTCCCGCCCCCAGCGCAGGAACCGGCCGGTCACGATCTCCTCGTCGCCGGCCTCCGCCAGCTTCGCCGCCCCGAACGCCCGCAGTGTCTCCAGCATGCGGAAGCGCACCCCGGCCGGGGTGTCCTCCACCTTGATCAGCGACTGCTCGGCCAGCTGTTCAAGGAGGAAGAGCGCGTCCCCGTCCGCGTCGAGCAGATACTCGGCTGCCTCCTCCGTGAACCCGCCGGGGAACACCGACAGCGCCCGCAGCGCCGCCTTCCCCTCCGGGTCCAGGAGATTCCAGCTCCACTCGACCACGGCCCGCAGCGTCCGGTGCCGCTCCGGCGCATCCCGCGCCCCGCCTCTCAGCAGCGCGAAACGGTTCTGGAGGCGGTGCGCGATATCCGCCACCGACAGCACCCGCACCCGCGCGGCCGCCAGTTCGACGGCCAGCGGCAGTCCGTCCAGGTGGCGGCAGATCTCGGTGACCTGATCCGCGGGCAGCTCGACACCGGGCCGCGCGGCCCGCGCCCGCTGCTCGAAGAGCGCCACCGAGGTCGCCTGGGAGAGTTCGGGCAGGGCGTAGACGGATTCGGCGCCGATCCCCAGCGGCGAGCGGCTGGTGGCGAGCACCCGCAGCTCCTTCGACCGGGACACGAGGTCCTGGACGAGTACGGCGGCCTCCTGGACGACCTGCTCGCAGTTGTCGAGCACCAGGAGCGCGGGACCGGGCCCGAGCTTGGCGACGATCCCCGCGACCGCGGTCCCGCCGGACCGGCGTGCGTCGCCGCCGGACTGCCGCCCGTCCCCGGCCCCGACCGCGGCGGCCACCTCGCCCTCGACGTCTCCGCCGGGCGGCAGACCGGCGAGCGACACGAAGTGCACCACCCGCTGCTCGGCGGCCCGGCTCACCGCGTACGAAAGCCGTGTCTTGCCCAGGCCGCCGGGACCGACCACGGTCACCACCCGGGCGGTGCCCAACATCCGCAGGACGGAGGTGAGATCGGCCTCGCGTCCGAGCAGCGGGTTCGGCTCGTGCGGCACCCCGTGCCGTACCGCCGGTGCATCCGCGTTCAAAAGCTCCTGGTACACGGCCTTGAGCGCCCGCCCCGGATCGGCGCCCAGCTCGTCGCGCAGCGTGCGCCGGTAGTTGTCGTACCGCTTCAGCGCGGCGGCCCGCCCGACCGCCGCCCCCTCGCTGCGCAGCAACTCGGCCAGCACTTCCTCGTCCTGAGGAGATTCCCGTACGACGTCACCGAGCACTTTGACCGCGTCATCGGCGCGCCCCACGCGGGCCAGCGCGAGCCCCCGCATCCGTATCAGGGACCGGTGGACCGCCGCCCGCTCCCAGCGCAGCGCGGCCACCGGATCGTGCAGTTCGCTCTCGCCGTCGGCCCCGCCGTCCCACAACGCGAGCCCGGCCTCGGCCTGTTGGAGCGCCGCCTCGTGCTCACCGGCCCGTTCGTGCCCGGCGCCCGCGGCGGCGTACATGAGCAGCGCCGAGCTGTCGATCTGCTCCGCGCCAAGGCCCAGGCGGTACCCGGTGGCGGTGCTCTCCACGACCTCGGGGCCGAGCTGCGCCCTCACCCGCGACACGAGGACCTGGAGCGCACGCGCCGGCCGCTCGGGCGCCTCGTCGGGCCACAGACCTTCCACAAGGCGGCCCGTGCTGCACCCGGTCCGCAGCTCCTGTGCGAGCAGCGCGAGGAGTCCGCGCAGGCGCGGCGCCGTGATCTCCCGCCCGCGGTAGGCGACTTGGGACAGCAGCGTCAGCTCTATGGTCACGCGTGCAGGGTAACCAGGGGTCCTTCGAAGGTCACCAGCTGATCCCGGCGATCACCAGCTGATCCCGGCGATCACCAGCTGATCCCCGCGGCCACCGGCAGATGATCGCTGCCCGTCTCCGGCAGCACCCACGAACTCCTCGGCTCCACACCCCTGACGAGGATCTGGTCGATCCGCGCCATCGGGAAGGAGGCAGGCCAGCTGAAGCCGAACCCGGCACCGGCCTCCTCCTGAGCCGAGCGCAGTTCGGAGGTGAGGCCGGCGAACGTGCGGTCGTCGGTGGTGCCGTTCATGTCGCCGAGCACCACCAGGCGTTCGGCCTTCTCGGCGGCGACGGCCTTCGTGAGCTTCTCCACGCCGGCGTCCCGCGAGTCCGTCCAGAAGCCGCCCCTCGGCATGACCCGCACCGAGCCCAGATGCACCACGTACACCGCGAGCGGCCCCTGGTCCGTGGCCACGGTGGCCCGCAGCGCACGGGGCGGTTCGACGGGCACGGTCTCGGGCCGCTCCCGCTGCCGCTGCTCAGCCAGCGGTCCGACGTTGCCCCGCAGCACGTCGACCGCCCGGGTGTCCGACAGCGGCAGCTTGCTCCAGAGCCCGACCGTGCCCTCGACCACATGGTGCGGATACGTCCGCGCGAGCTCCTTCTCGTACGTGCCGCGGTCCTGGTCCGTCAGCTCCTCAAGGGCGAGCAGTTCCGCTCCGGAGGCGGCGAGCGTGCGCGCGGTGCCGGCCGGATCGGGGTTGTCCGCGCCGACGTTGTGGCTGACGACGGTGAGGTCCGCGCCCGGCACGGACTTGTCGGTGAGCAGCCCGCCGAACAGGCTCACCCACACCACCGCCACAAGCAGCAGCGCGACCACGGCCGTGGCGGACCGGCGCCACAGCGCGAGCGCGAGCAGCGCCGGTACGAAGACGCCGCACCACGGCAGGAAGGTCTCCACGAGTGCGCCGAGGCCGCCGAAGTCCGTGATCTTCGAGTGCAGTGCCATGAGCAGGCCGAGGAGCACGACGAGGGTGGCCAGTACCCGGCCGCGCTTCCATGGGCCGGGACCGGAGAGGGCGCGCAGGGCCTTGCGGATGCGCGGACCGCTGCGGTCGGACCCCGTACCGCTGTGCTGCTCCGTGTCGGGGGCTTCCCGTACTGCGTGACTCACTGATCCGACGTCCTGTTGCTCGACTGTGCTGGTGCCGCGGGCAGTTCGACGGTGATCCGCAGGCCGCCGCTGTCGCGCGGAGTGAGGGTGAGGGTGCCGTCGTGCACCTCTGTGATGCGTTTGACGATGGCGAGCCCGAGGCCGACGCCCCCGTGATCGCCGCGGATCCGCTCGGTGCCGCGCTGGAAGGGCTCGGTGAGCGTGGCGACCATCTCAGGGGAGAGCTTCTCGCCGCTGTTCTCGACCGTGAGCACCACCGCACCCGGCCCGACCCCGGTGCCGACCCACACCGTGCCCTTGTCGGGCAGGTTGTGCACGATCGCGTTCTGCACCAGGTTCGTCGTCACCTGCAGCAGCAGCGCCTGCGACCCGTGGGCCAGGGCGATGCCCCCCGAGGTCTCGATGGCGACACCGCGTTTCTCGGCGAACGGCAGCAGCGTCTCGGTGGCCTCTTCGACAAGGAGCGACAGATCGACGGGCTCGCGGGTGAAGGACCGCCGGCCGGCCCGGCTCAGCACGAGGAGCGCCTCGGTGAGATCGATCGCGCGGCTGTTGACGTCGTGCAGCCGCTGGATCAGTTCGCCGTCGACATGGTCCGGGTCCTTGCGGGCCACGTCGAGCAGGGCCTGCGTGGTGGCGAGCGGGGTGCGCAGTTCGTGCGAGGCGTTGGCCGCGAACCGCTGCTGCTCGGCGACATGCGCTTCGAGCTGGGCGAGCATCGTGTCGAAGGCGTCGGCGAGTTCACGGAACTCGTCCTTGCGTCCCGGCAGCCTGATCCGGTGCGACAGTGATCCGTGCCCGGCGGTGCGGGTGGCTTCGGTGATACGGATCAGGGGTGCGAGCATCCGGCCCGCGAGCAGCCAGCCGCCGACGAGCCCGAAGATCAGCAGGAACACCATGACCGCGGCCGCCCGGGGGGCGAACTCGCCCAGGAGGACGGAGCGCACGGGAAAGACCCCGTTGAGGGAGTCGGGATCGGCGTTCCTGAGCATGGCGCGATCGGGGACGTACGCGAGCAGGAACATCCAGACCGCCGCGAGCAGCAGCGAACCCGCCAGCATCAGGAACCCCGCGTAGCTGAGGGTGAGCTTGAACCTGGCGCTGAATCCGGGCTGCCTGGTCTGCTGCCTATCCACGCTCGCCGCCCCCTTCGCCCTGCTCGTCGATGCGATACCCGGCGCCGGGCACCGTGGCGATCACCCACGGCTCGCCGAGCCGCTTGCGCAGCGCCGACACCGTGATGCGTACGGCATTGGTGAACGGGTCCGCGTTCTCGTCCCAGGCCCGCTCGAGGAGCTCCTCGGCGCTGACCACCCCGCCCTCGGCGGCGACGAGCACTTCGAGGACCGCGAACTGCTTCCTGGTCAGCGCGATGTGCAGCCCGTCGCGGTAGACCTCGCGCCGGAACGGATCAAGGCGAAGCCCCGCGATCTCCCGTACGGGCGGTCTGTTGTGCGCCCGGCGACGGTCCAGCGCCCTGAGCCTGAGCACCAGCTCCTGCAGGTCGAAGGGCTTGGTCAGATAGTCGTCGGCGCCGAGCCCGAACCCGCTCGCCTTGTCGTCGAGCCGGTCGGCCGCGGTGAGCATCAGGATCGGCATCCCGCTCCCTGAGGCGACGATCGTCTTGGCGACCTCGTCACCACTCGGACCGGGGATGTCCCGGTCGAGTACGGCGATGTCGTACGCGTTGACGCTCAGGAGCTCGAGGGCGGTGTCGCCGTCCCCGGCGATGTCCGCGGCGATCGCCTCGAGACGCAGACCGTCACGGATGGCCTCCGCCAGATAGGGCTCGTCCTCGACGATCAGCACTCGCATGGTCCGAGGCTACGAGCCGCCGCATATCGTGGGCATATCGAAAACGGCATACGTACCCGCAACACCGTATTTCGTTGACTGCGGAGCATGAAGACCGCTCTTGGTGCTTTTCCTCTTGTCTCTGTTGTGGCCCTGACGCTCACGGGTGCGGCCCTCGCCGGCTGTCAGTCGGCGCCCACCTCGTCCTTCTCCTCGGTGTCGCCGTCCGAGTCGACCTCAGTGACGCCGTCCGAGTCGTCCTCGGTGTCGCCCTCTGAGAGTGCGTCGCCGTCGGAGACTCCCGGCCGGACTCCGTCCGCCCCGCCCCCGCAGCGGCGCCCACTGGGCCAGGCGGACGGCGCGGTCCCCTCCGGCACGACCGTCCTCGACGACATACCGGCCGTGGCCAACCTCGATTCCGACCTGCTCACGGCACTGCGTCAGGCCGCGCAGGCCGCCGCGGACACCGGCGTCACGTTCCGTGTGAACAGCGGCTGGCGCTCACCGGCGTACCAGGAGAACCTGCTCCACAAGGCGATAGCGACGTACGGCTCACAGGAGGAGGCCGCCCGCTGGGTGGCCACGGCACAGACCTCCCCGCATGTCTCGGGCGCCGCGATCGACCTCGGCCCCTCGTCCGCCACCACCTGGCTGTCGCGCAACGGTGCGGCGTACGGGCTGTGCCAGATCTACCGCAACGAACCCTGGCACTACGAACTGCGCCCCCAGGCGGTCACGCAGGGCTGCCCGGCGATGTACGCGGATCCGACGGAGGATCCGCGGATGGGGCGGTGAGGCCGGATGCGGCGGTGAGGCCGGATGCCGGTGGGACGCCAGGCGCTGGTGTGACCTCAGGTGCCGGTCTCGGCGGCGGCCGCGTGCCCGGGGTTCCAGAGTTGATCGGCCTCGCCGCGCGCCAGGTGCTCCTCGTAGATCCGCACCTTGTACCGCATCACGTCCAGAGCCTCGTTCAACTCCCGTACCTGCGCCTCTACTTGATCCGCATGCCGCTGCAGCAGCTCGAGCCGCCCGCGCTCGGTACCGGGACCCTGCCGGGCCAGGTCGATGTACTCGCGGATCGTGGCCAGCGACATCCCGGAGGAGCGCAGCTTCGTACAGATCGCGAGCCATTCCAGGTCCTCCTCGTGATAGACCCGGCGCCCGTTCGCGAGCCGCCGCACGGGGTTCGCGAACAGCCCCTCGCGCTCGTAGAACCGCAGCGCGTGCACGCTCAGACCGCTGCGCGCGGACACCTCACCGATGCTCAGATCCATGCCCGCCCCGCTCCTGCCGCCCCCGGCCCTTGATCTAGACCCGACTCTAGCTTTTAGCGTCTAGCCGTTGGCTGCCGGCGGCCGGTGGCCGGGCGAGTGGCTGCCGGCGGCCGGTGGCCGGGCGAGCGGATCGAGGGAGAACATGGGCGTTTGGTTTGTCACGGGTGCATCGCGCGGTCTCGGCGCACAGATCACTCGCGAGGCACTCGACCGGGGGCACAGCGTGATCGCCACGGCGCGGGACGCGTCAGCCGTGCTGCGCGCGTACCCGGAGCCGCCGGCCGGATTGTTCGCAGCGAGCGCGGACGTGACCGAGCCGCAGCAGCTGGCGGCTGCGGTCGAGGCGGGGCTCGCCGAGTTCGGCCGTATCGACGTCGTGGTCAACAACGCCGGATACGGCCTGGTGGGCGCGGTCGAGGAGGCCTCGGACGACGCGGTACGCGCGCTCTTCGACGTCAACGTCTTCGGTGTGCTGAACACCCTGCGCGCGACGCTGCCGACGTTGCGCGCCCAGCGCTCCGGCCACGTTCTGAACATCGGCTCGGTGGGCGGCTTCGCCACCGCCCCCGGCGTGGGTCTGTACGGGGCGTCGAAGTTCGCACTCGAAGGCATCACCGAGGCGCTGCACGCCGAGCTGGCACCGCTCGGCGTACACGTCACGATCGTCGAACCGGGCGGCTTCCGCACCGACTTCCTGAACGCCTCCAGCATGCACACCGAACCCGCCACGATCCCTGACTACACCGCCGCCGCGGGCCCGGTACGCGAGGCCCTGGCCGCGCACGACGGCCGCCAGCCCGGCGATCCGGCGAAGGCGGCCAAGGCCGTCGTCGACCTCACCGAGACCGCCGAACCGCCACTGCGCCTCGCGCTAGGCGCGGACGCGGTCGACCGCATCGAGGCCAAGCTCGCCCTCGTACGGGACGAGCTCGACACCTGGCGAAAGGTCTCCCTTTCGACGGCGCTGTAACCCTTCACCGGGCCCAGGGAGGGGTGAAGGGCTCCCCGCCCCCGACGACGGCCTGCCCGCCGACGGGGAGCACGCAGACGAGTTCGAGGGGTTCGTCGTGCGGGTTGGCGAGCTTGAAGGGGGTGAGCGGCGGTACGACGAGGGCATCCCCCGCGCCGAGATCCCCGCTCTCCCCGCCGAGCGTGACCACGCCCTTCCCGGCCAGCACGACGAACACCTCCTCCCGGTCGACCATGTGCTCATGCCCGGCCGCACGGGCCCGGATCGTCGCCCGCCAGGCGCAGGTCTCGACGGCGCCCCGACCGGGGGCGGCGAGGCCGACGGCGGTGACGTCGGGGCCTTCGAAGACGGGGGCGGTGGCTCCGTGCACAACTGGCATGGGAATCTCCCTCGTTGTTGTTGCCCGGGATCTACTGGGCGGGCGGGGGAACGAGACTCTGCCCGTTCATGAACGCCATCGCGCCGACCGGCAGCGCGACGACGGCCTCGAAGGGCTCCTCGTACGGATTGCCCAGACCGAACTCGGTCCCGGCGGGCACGATGATCGCGTCGCCCGCCGCCACCGGGTACTCGACTCCGTCGAGCAGCGCGACGGCCTTGCCGCTGACGGCGACGAGCACCTCCTCGTGATCGAACGAATGCAGCCCGGGCTCGGCGCCCGGATGCACCCGCGTCTTCCACACGCAGGTCTCCTTGGAGCCGCGGCTCGGGGAGGCGAGGCCGGTGAACGTGGCGTTGGGCAGCTCGAAAGTCGGCGCGGAAGATGCTTGGATGACCGGCATACGAATCTCCTCATCAGTAGTTGTACAAGTTAAGTTGTACAACTACGGTTGAGCACCGTCAACCCCTAAGCCGCCTGGCCGCCTAAGCCTCCTGAGCCGCCGAGCCGCCGAGCCTCCTGAGCCACCGAAGCAGTCGAAGACCGGAAAGAACCGCCATGGACCGCGACCGCGCCCCTGCCCCCGACTCCGACCCCGCCCCCGCCCTCGATCGTGACCTCCCACTCGGCCTCCTCCTCGGCCTCGCGTACGAGCAAGTGGTGACCGAGCTGCACGAGCACCTGGCGGGGGAGGGCTTCGGCACCCTCAAGCCGGCCTTCGGCTACGCCTTCAAACTCATCGCCGCCGCCGAGTCCCTCACGATCCGCGAACTCGCCACCAAGCTGGAGATCACACACCAGGGCGCGGCCAAGCTGGCGGACGAGATGGTGCAGTCCGGCTACGTCGACCGCGCCCCGGACCCCACCGACGCCCGAGCCAAACGCCTCACGCTCACGGACCGCTCCCGCGCACTGATGGCCAGCGGCCACGCCTTCCAGTCCCGCTTCGAGCAACAACTCACCACAGCCCTGGGCCAACCCGCCTCCGACGCGGCACGCGAGGCCCTCACCTGGATCCTCAACCGCACCGACAAGCCGGAGGGCTTGGCACGCACGCTGCGCCCACTGACGTGACGAAGGGCTTCTTTCGGGCCGCCCCCTGAACGCCGAAGGCCCCGGACCAAGATCGGTCCGGGGCCTTCGCCCATGTGCCCCCGGCAGGATTCGAACCTGCGACACCAGCTTTAGGAGAGCTGTGCTCTATCCCCTGAGCTACGGAGGCGCGTGCTGCTGAGCAGACGAGCACAGACTAGCTGATGGGGTGAGGGCGATGGGGTGGCCGTCGGGGGTAGGGCTGGTAGGCCGTGCTGTGCTCGCGGACCCGGTGAATGCCGCCCTATGATCCGAATAGTCTGGAATGCACCCTCAGCGAAGGCGGCGCGCCCGTGCCCAGTGGCCTGAATGCCGACACCGTCGGTCCTGTCGATGTCGCGGTGATCGCATTCGAGGGGAACCAGTTCAACGGGGACGTCGCCCCCGCCCTGCGTGAGCTGCACCAGTCGGGCACCGTGCGGGTTCTCGATCTGAGTTTTGTGCGCAAGGCGGCGGACGGGTCGGTGGACATCGTCGAGCTCGGTGACCCGGAGGTGACCGAGGCGTTCCAGAGTCTGACCGAGGCCCAGTTCGACCTGTTCAGCGACGAGGACCTGCAGGCGATCGCGGACGGGATGCCCGCTCGGTCCTCGGCGCTCGTCGTGGCCTGGGAGAACACCTGGGCCGCGCGGCTCGGCGCGGCGATCCGGGGCTCCCAGGGGGAGATCCGGCTGCTTGAGCGGATCGACCGCGACACCGTCACCGCGGCCATCGCCGCCCTCGACTGAGTAGGGAGATCGTTGTGCCTCCTCGTATGAGAATGGGACGGCCCGGTCTGCTCGGGACCGTCGTCCGTACCGCCGTCATCTCCGGCACCGCCTCAGCCGTCTCCAACCGCGTCAACCGCGGAATGAGCGAGCGCGATATGCGCAAGCAGGCGGAGCAGGAGGCCCAGGCCCAGCAGGCCGCAACGCAGGTCCAGGTCCAGCAGCAGGCCCAACAGCAGGCTCAGCCTCAGCAGTGGAGCCAGCCGCCTGCGCCCGCTCCGGCCGCACCCGCTCCGGCCGCACCCGCGCCCGTCGACCGAGTCGCCCAGCTCACCGCGCTCGCCGACCTGAAGGCCCAAGGGCTCCTGACCGACGAGGAGTTCGCGGCCGAGAAGGCCCGCGTGCTGGGCGGTTGAGGTCCGGCTCCTGAACAGAGCGGGCCGGAGGGCAACCTCTGCGCGCACCATGGTGCCAAGCTCTGAATGATGGTTCACTCCTTCCCGTGGCCTACCGCAAGACCCCAGCCGAAATCAGTCGTCTCGAAGCCGCCCGTGAGCGGCTGATCGGCTGTGCGACCGAGGTGGTCGCGGAAGTGGGCTGGGCGCAGGCGTCCGTGACGGCCGTCGCGGACGCGGCCGGTATTGCGGCCGGCTCGGTGTACCAGCACTTCCCGTCCAAGGCGGCGCTCGCCGTCGAGGTGTTCCGGCGTGCGGCCGGCCGGGAGGTGGAGATGCTCGGCAAGGTGCTCGGGGGCGCCGGCGACGCGGTCGAGCGCCTCGCCCACGGCGTCGAGGTCTTCACCCGCCGCGCCCTGGAGAACCGTGGCCTCGCGTACGCGCTGCTCGCGGCCCCCGCCGAACCGGCGGTCGGCGCCGAGCGCCTCGCGTTCCGGCTGCGCTACCGCGCGCTGTTCGCCGAGGTCGTACGCGAAGGGATGGCGGCGGGTCTTCTCCCGCGGCAGAACCCCGAGATCACCGCCGCCGCACTCACCGGCGCGATCGGCGAGGTGCTCGTCCATCCGCTCGGCGCCCCTGAAGAGCTCGCCACGGAGCAGCTCGTCGCCGATCTCACCGCCACGGCGCTGCGCTGCGCGGGCGCGCCCACTGCCTAAGGAGGCCCTTATGCCCAGCACGCCCAACGGCGCGACACACGAAGTGACCAACCAGCCCCCGCCGTTGACCGGCCACAACCCGGCCGACGACGCCGTACTCCTGGAGGGCATACGCAGGGAAGGCGCCGAGTGGCACGTCGACGAACTGCTGCGCTTCGGCAAGGTCGTCGGCAGCGAGCAGGCCCGCACGTGGGCCGAGCAGGCCAACCGTCACGAGCCCGAACTGCGCACCCACGACCGTTACGGCCACCGCATCGACGAGGTGGACTTCCACCCCGCGTACCACTCGCTGATGACGACGACCGTCGGTGCGGGCGCGGCCGGTTCCGCCTGGGCCGACGAGCGGCCGGGCGCCCATGTCGCCCGCGCCGGCACCTTCATGGTCGCCACGATGCTGGAGCAGGGCCACATGTGCCCGGTCTCCATGACGTACGCCGTCATCCCGGCGCTGCGTCGCGCGCCCGAACTCGCCAAGGTCTACGAGCCGTTGCTCACCAGCCGGACGTACGACCCGGGTCTGCGCATCCCCGCGCAGAAGCAGGGGCTGCTCGCGGGGATGGGGATGACGGAGAAGCAGGGCGGCACCGACGTACGCGCCAACACCACGGCCGCGACGCCTCAGCCCGACGGGACCTGGCTGCTGCGCGGCCACAAGTGGTTCACCAGCGCCCCGATGAACGACCTCTTCCTGGTCCTCGCCCAGGCGCCCGGCGGACTCTCCTGCTTCCTGGTGCCGCGCGTGCTGCCCGACGGGACCCGCAACACCTTCCGTATCCAGCGCCTCAAGGACAAGCTCGGCAACCGCTCCAACGCCTCCAGCGAGCCCGAGTTCGACGACACCGTGGCCTGGCTGGTGGGGGATGAGGGCCGGGGGGTGCGGACCATCATCGACATGGTCACCATGACCCGGCTGGACTGTGTGCTCGGCTCGGCGGGCCATATCCGCGAGGCTCTCGCGCAGGCGGCCCATCACACCCGCCACCGTTCGGTGTTCGGCGCCAAGCTCATCGACCAGCCGCTGATGCGCAACGTGCTGGCCGATCTCGCGCTCGAATCCGAGGCGGCCACGACCCTCGGTCTGCGGCTCGCGGGCGCCACCGACCGAGCTCAGCGGGGTGACACGGAAGAGCGCGCCTTCCTGCGCCTGGCCACCGCTGTCGGCAAGTACTGGGTCTGCAAGCGCCAGCCCGCCTTCGTGGCCGAGGCCCTGGAGTGCCTCGGCGGCAATGGCTACGACGAGGCGTCGGGCATGCCGCGCCTGTACCGGGAGGCCCCGCTCAACGGGATCTGGGAGGGTTCGGGGAACGTCAACGCCCTTGATCTGCTGCGGGCGTTGGCGCGTGAACCCGAGTCCCTGGAAGCCTTCCGTGCGGAGATCGCCGCAGCGGCCGGTGCGGACGACCGGCTCGACACGGCCTGGCGTGAGCTGCAGTCCGAGCTCACCCGCACCGAGGACGCCCCGTTGCGGGCCCGGCGTCTCGTCGAGCGTGCGGCCCTCGTCCTGCAGGGCTCCCTCCTCGTACGCCATGCGCCGAGCGCGGTCGCGGACGCGTTCTGCGGTTCGCGGCTGGCCGGGGACCAGGGCCTCGCCTTCGGCACGCTTACCCCTGGGGTGGACTTCACGGCGCTGCTGGACCGGCTTCCCGCGTAAGCGAACAGGCAGGCACAAGCCGGCGGGCCCCGTGGCCCCGCCGGCTTCCCCCTGTGCCCCCTGCGCCCCCGTCCCCCCCGTGCCCCCTCGGGAGTCAGACCCGCTGCAGTGTCAGGCCGTTGGAGACCACCACCGCGAAGTCCTGGTGCGGTGTCACGGACAGGACCGAGCGCAGCGAGCGGTGCGTGACCACGACGCCCCAGACATCGATCAGATACGGGTCGGTGCCCGGCTCCTCGATCAGGACCTGCTGGATGTTGTTGACGGCCTGCGGGAAGGGCCGCACATCCCCGTCGCGGACGGAGCCGCCGTCCGCCGAACGGACCTGCAGATAGAGCTTGTTGACCAGCGCGCCGCTCGACTCCGACGGTGCGTCGGTCCAGGCCAGCGTGATCTTCAACGGCCGTCCCGGGTCGAGGTGTTCGAGGCGGTACGTGACCCGCTCACCCGTCTCGACGGCGTCCTGCCAGTCGTCGGCGAACAGCGCGCGGTGGCGGGCGTCGCCGCCGACCGACCCCGTGACGTCCACCCGTCCGAAACCGCTCGCGTTGTTGGGCCCCGGCGGGACCTCCCCGGCGAACTGGCCGGGTATCGCGGCCGCCCCGTTCACCAGGAACGCCTTGAGCAGCGCGGCGGACGGCTGGTGTCGCCTTTCGCGTACGAGATATTCGCGCGCGAGCGCCGCCGCACCCGCCGCCAGCGGTGTGGCCATGCTCGTGCCACCGCTCCAGCAGTACGCGCTCCTCAGCGGGTGGCCGACCGGCAGCTTGCCCCACAGCGGGACCGCGTTCGGCGGGAGTGCGCGCGAGAGCAGGGACAGGACGTTGGTGCCGGGGGCGACCAGGTCGGGTTTGATACGGCCGTCGTCCGTGGGGCCGCGGGAGGAGAAGGCGGCCAGGCCGTCCACGTCGTCGGAGACATGGCCCGCGGCCGCCAGCTTCGGGAAGCGCGGCACCCCGGCGCGGCCGAACCGGTCCCAGGTGATGTCGACGCCGGGCGGCGGGGAGGAGCCGGCGGGTCGGTCGTTCTCGCCGGCGCCGACGGTCAGGCAGTTCTTGGCCGTGGCCGGTGAGCTGATGGAGTCCGCGTCGACCACGCCGTTGCCGTCGCGGTCCTCGCCCTCGTTGCCCGCCGAGAACAGGATCAGCATGTCCGGGTGGTTCCACACGAACTCGTCCACCGCACGGGACTTGGCGGTGTAGAGCCCGGCGGTGGGCGCGCCCCAGGAGTTGGTGTGGATCCTGGCGCCCGCGCGGTAGGCCTGCTCGAAGAGCGGGCGCAGATCGTCGGGCAGCCCGTACAGACCGGATGCGGGCGGCGGCCAGCTCTCGCTGATCCGGGGCAGCTGGGCCACTTCGGCCTCGGTCTTCCAGTGCACGCGCTGGCCGATGGCCTGGAAGAAGACCTCGGCCTCCGGAGCCGTACCGGCCGGGACGGGAGTGGTGTGTGCGGCGCGCGCGGTCGTACCGTCCCCGAGCACGGAACCGGTGACATGGGTGCCGTGGCCGTTGTCCGCGTCGGAGGGGCCGTCGTCGCTGCCGGGCGGATCGGCCACGTACGCGGCGAGCACGGAGCGTACGGGCCAGCTGACGAGACCGGCGACCCGGCCGCGTACATCCTCGTGCAGCGTCGTGACATCGCCCGTGTCCAGACCGGAGTCGGCCACGGCCACGATCTGTCCCGCGCCGCTCAGCTCCACGCCGCCCGCGGTGTTGTCCTCCTCGATACGGAAGACGCGGCGGGCGCGGTCGTTGTGGTACTCGGCCATGGCGTACGGCAACACGGCCTGCACACCCGGGAGTTCGGCCGCACGGGCGGGATCCGCGCTCGCCACCAGGGTGCGGTCGGAGCCGGACAGGACCGCGGCGCCCTCGCTGCGCAGCACGGCCGCCACATCCTCGATGGACTCGCCGGGGAAGACGGACACCTCGACAAGCTGCTTCTGTGCCGGCGCGGGGTGGGTGAGTACGGTGGTGCGCTCGGCCTGGGGATACACCTTCGGGGAGACCTTCATCGCGGGCCGGTAGGGGGTGATCCCGGCGACCCAGGCGAGCTCGCGCAGGGCGCCGACGCGTTCCGGCAGTACGCCGATGACCAGGGTGAACCCGGCCAGCGTGTCGTGCATGCGCACGCCGCGCGCGGCGAGTTCGGCCAGCCACTCGGGCGCGGGCGGGCCCGCGAGGTTCAGCAGGTAGTACGCGGTGCGGCCCGGCGGCGGCTCCAGGGTCTCGGTGCTCTGGGCCTCGACGGCGTCCGAGAAGGTGAAGGTGTTGCCGGCGGTGACGACGGCGGGCTGCTCCAGTTCGGTGACCGAAGCCAACTCGCCGATCCGCGAGGCCTGTTCGCTGTCCGCGCGGACCAGGAGCGCGTTCGGGTAGCGGGCGAGGATCTCGGCGCCGGTCGCGCGCACGGCGCTGTCCTCGGCGTCGGTGGTGAGCTGCACAAGGAGGGTGGACGACATCGCTCGCCCCTTCCGGGAGGTGGGTGCAGGTGCGTTGCCGTCGAGTCTGGGGCGGGGTGGAGGGTGGTTTACGAAAGCTGACAGAGCTGGACGGAACTGGCCGTTCCTTCAGCCGAGTCGGCAGCTCAGGGCTCCTCCAGGAGCCGGTGGATCTCCGCCGCCTCCGGCACCCCGAGCGCGTCGAACAGGGCGGCCGCGGCGAGACGATGACGGCGGGCGGCGGCCCCGTCGGACAACTGCGCGAGACCCGCGAGCGCGCGGCCCTGCTCGTAGCGGTCACCGCTGCGTTCGGCCAGTTCGAGCGCGGCCTGGTGCGAGCCCGCGGCGTCGGCGCTGCGTCCGAGGGCCAGCTGGGTCTCGCCCAGGTCGATCAGCGCTCCGGTCTCCACCTCGGCCTCGCCGACCTCGTGCGCCAGCGCCACGGACCGGCTCAGCTGCTCGAAGGCCTCCGTGTGCCGTCCTGCCGCCAGATGCACGGTGCCGAATCCCCGTAACGCCTCGGCCTGACCGCTGCGGTAGTCGGTCTCCACGTAGATCGGCAGCGCGGCCGCGTGATGGCCCGAGGCCTCGTCGAGATGCCCGAGCCGCAGACTCGCCCAGCCCAGATTGGTGAGGGCGACCGCCTCGCCGACGCGATTGCCGATCTCCCGGTTGATGCTCAGCGCGCGGGCGTAATGGTCGTACGCCTCCAGATAGCGGCCGGTCCGCTCCAGCGTCGTCCCCAGGTTGTTGAGCGCGCGCGCCTGCCCGATCCGGTCACCGTGCTCGCGGAACAGGACGAGCGCCCGCTCCTGGTGATCGAGCGCCTTGGGGTAGTCGCCGAGCTGGCGGTGGACGGTGCCGAGGCCGTACAGGGCGGCGCCCTCGCCGCCGCTGTCGGCGAGCTCGCGCCGCAGGGCGAGGGCCGCTTCCAGATGCGTACGGGATTCCTCGTAGCGCCCCAGCCGCCAGGACAGGGTGCCGAGCCCCTGCAGCGCATCGGCCTCCCCGAGCCGGTCGCCGCTTTCGCGGTGGGCCCCGAGCGCCTGCTGGTGGTGGCTCACGGCTGCGGTGTACGAGCCCGTGCGCAGATGGGCCTGGCCAAGACGGTTGAGTGCGGCGGCTTCGGCGGCGCGGTCGCCCGACGCGCGGGCCGCGTCCAGCGCGAGGCCGTGCAGGGTCAGGGCGTCGCGGTAGTGCGCGGCGGTGTCGAGGAGCCGGTCGAGACCGGCCGACAGGGCGAGGGTGTGGCGGGGCGAGACGGCGACGGCGGTGGTGGCCACGGCCAGGAGGTTGCGGCGTTCGTCCGCGAGCCACGGGTCGTGCGGGTCGGTGGCCCGGCGCGCGGCCTCGGCGTAGTGGTCCAGCAGCCGCAGCAGCGCGGGGTGCCGGTCGGGACGTGAGGCCGCCTGTTCGGCCGCGTACGCCCGTAGGAGATCGTGCATCGTGAACCGGCCCGCGTCCGTCTCGTCGATCAGATGGGCGCGGGCGAGCAGGTCCAACTGCCGCTGGGCACCGGCCTGTTCACTGCCGAGCAGCGCGGCGGCGGCCGCGGGGGACAGGTCCTGTCCGGGGTGCAGGCCGAGCAACTGGAAGGCGTCGAGGGCGGGTTCGGGCAGGGCGCGGCAGGACCACGAGAAGACGGCGCGTACGGCGGTGTGCTCGTCCTCGCCCGCGTTGAGCAGATCGAGCCGGCGCGACTCGTCACCCAGGTCCGCGACCAGCCGGGCGAGCGTGACCTTCGGGCGGGCGGCGGCGAGTTCGGCGGCGATGCGCAGGGCCAGCGGCAGATGGGCGCAGCGCTCGGCGAGCGCTGCGGTGTGCTGCGGTGCGGCCTCGGCCCGCGCCCCGATCAGACGGGTGAGCAGGGCGGACGCCTCCTCTTGCGGCAGCACGTCGAGCGTCAGGCGTACGGCGCCGTAGCGGGCCACGAGCGACGGCAGGGAGTCGCGGCTCGTCACGAGGACCTGGCAGCTCGGGGTGCCGGGCAGCAGATCGCGGACCTGGTCGATCCCGCGCACGTTGTCCAGGACGATCAGGACGCGACGGCCCGCGAGCAGGGTGCGGTAGAGCGCGGCGCGTTCGTCGAGCCCGTGCGGCACGGCAGGGCCGTCGACGCCGAGGGCCCGCAGGAACACCTCCAGTGCCTCCGCCGCGGACACCGGGCGCTCGGGGTCGTAACCGCGCAGGTTGAGATAGAGCTGACCGTCGGGGAAGGCGGGGGCCGCGCGGTGCGCCCAGTGCACGGCGAGCGCGGTCTTGCCGACGCCCGCGGTGCCGGAGAGGGCCAGGACCGCCACCGCGGCGTCGGCGGCGGAGGTGGCGAGCGCGCGGTCCAGCTCGGCCATCTGCAGCGCTCGTCCGGTGAATACGGGGACGTCGCCCGGGAGTTGGCGCGGCAGGGGCCGCTGCCCTTCCGGTACGGGGACGGGTGTGCGGTCGGGGTCGGTACCGGCCGCGAGCCACAGGGCGTGGAAGCGCCCGGTGTCACCGCCCAGCGTCTCCACCAGCAGCTCCACAAGGCCCCACCGGGGCAGGGCGGGACCGGAGAACGCCACCGACACCGTCGTATGACTGCAGCCGACCTCCTTGGCCATCTGCCGCAGACTCGGGCGGCCCGCCCGGTGGTGCAGATCGTGCAGCGCGTCGAAGAGCTCCCGTGACGGACCTTCGAGCCCTTCCGGCCTCGGCAGCACCCCCATGCGCCCTCCCCGGCCAGTTGTGTCAGGTTTCGTCAACCTGCCTACGGGGCCTTGAGACTTGAGGATGACGCAACGACCGGACCGGATCGGGGGGAATTCCCCACTCCGGCGGCGAAAGCGCGAGATTCCCGAAAAGGGGGCACAGACGATGACCGCAACCGCATCCTCCGCCACACCCGCAACGCCCTCCACGACCGACTCCTTCACGGCGGCGGCGCTGCTCGGGACGGCGGTGGCCGCACGTCTCGGACATCCGGGGCCGGCGGCGACGAAGTCGGATGCCACGAAGTCGGATGCGACGAAGTCAGGTTTCCCTGTGCCGGGCGCCACGAAGTCGGGTGTCCCGGTGCCGGGCGCCACCAAGTCGAGTGCGACCAAGTCCGGCGTTCCCGCCTCTGATGCCGATACGTCCGAAGTGGCGCACGCCCTGCGGTTCCTGACGGTCTCCGGACTGCTGAGCGACGGGGAGAGCACGGGGTTCGAGGAGTACGTGACGCACGGCAAGTCCTCCGCCGCCGAGTCCGCGAGCGGGATCCTGACCGTCGCGTCGGTACTCGGCGTGCTCGTGCGCGAGGAGGTCCCGGTCGCCCTGTTCCGGCACGCGGTGGACGCGGCCGTCGTGGGGTTCCTGCACGGTGGACGTGACGCGGCCACGAGCTGCTGCGCGATCGCCGCCATCCAGGTGCTGGCCACGAAGAGCTGACCCGAAGAGTCGGCCCGAAGAGCTGACCTAGGGCGCGGTCCACTCTTCCTTGTGCCCGAACCCCTTGGAGTTGTCGATCACCCGCAGCCATGTGGGCCTGATCTCCCACATGGCCGCGGATCCGACGGCCTTGGCGAGCCGCGGATCCTCGGCGACGTAAGGGAAGGCCCGGAAGTACGCGTCCCGCGCGCCGTCGAGGTCCGCCTCGGGCACCCGTCGGCAGGTCCCGCGTCCCTGCACTCCGGTGATCGTGGTCCACGTCTGCTGATCGGCCTGAGCGGTGAACGCGACCCGGGCGCCTGGCCGTTGAGCGCTCAGCGCGGCTCCGTGATCCGTGGACGGGGACGTGAGGAAGAGCAGTGAGCCGCTGTCGGTGACGGCGTAGAACACCGCACAGGCCTGGGGGAGGCCGGCGTCATCGACGTACGCGAGGGTGAGGGTGGTGTGGTCGGCGAGCGCGTGGAGCTGGTGATCGGTCACCCGGCCAGGTTGCCCCACACGCTCACCCCCGCCGAACCCGCACCCTGAACCGCCCGTCCTCCTCCTGCCCCAGCACCGCGATCCGCACCCCGTGATCGCGGTCCACGAACGTCTCGCCCGGGCCGTAAGGCGCATCGGACAGCTCCGCGTGGACGTTGGGGCGGCGGGTGCAGCCGCCCGAGTCGCGGGCGGAGTCGGCGACCGTGACCGGGCCCTGGCCCGTGTCCACATCGGCGTCGACGCGGTAGATCAGCACACCCGGCTTGCAGATCGCTTCGTCGTTGCCGCCGCGGGTACGGACCTCGACCGCGTATCCGGTCTGCTCGTTGAGCGGCACGAACGTCAGCTTCGAACCGTCGCCCTTCGAGGACAGCGGGCTCAGCAGATGCTCCGACACCCCGGAAGTCGCCGCGCAGCGCACCTGGTTGTCGTCGAGCCAGCCCAGCTTCCACTTGTGCCAGCCGAGCAGATCGTTGTTGGCCCCCCAGTCCTCGCTCATGATGTCCCAGTGCCCCACCGACCCGCCGCCGTCGGCGGTGTAGAGGTCGGGCAGGCCGAAGACATGGCCGTTCTCGTGGGGGAGCACCCGGTAGCCAGTCTCGTCGTACGAGCCGGAGCCGTCGTCCTGCCGGCTGTAGACGAAGGACGCGTTGGAGATCGGGACGCCGTCCGCGACGGGCGCTTCGTGGTTGCCCGCGAAGGTCACCGAAAGAACGGTGTCCAGCGCGGAGGGACCCGCGTTCGGGGTGACGAGGATGTTCACGAGGTCGTACGCCTTGAAGTCCACGTCCGGGTCGGCGGTCCGCACGATGTCCTCGACCAGCGCACGGTAGCCGGGATCGAACGGGGCGCCTCGCTCTATTCCGTACGAGGAGAACTTCCGCGGCATCCGCAGCCAGTCCTTGACGGGGGCGTGCGCCCGGTAGTCGAGCCGGCCGTAGGAGCTGGTCGTGAACCACTTCTGGGTCTGCGGGAAGAACTCGCGGTAGCGCTCGAGCGCCTCGCCCTCACCGGGGGCGTCGGGGAAGTCGACCATCAGGTTGAGCGCGCGGACCGTGCCCGTGGAACGGGAGTAGCCGGGTTGCGTGGGCACGCCCTCGGACATCTGGACGCCCATCGTGCCGGTGATCATGCAGGGTCCGAGCGCACTGGAACGGGCACTGGAGGCCGGTCCGGCCGCGCTGCCGGACCTCGCGAGAAGCTGTCCTGTGCTGGCCGTCGCCGTGGCCGAGAGGGCCACCGCCAGCGCCGCGGCCAGCCAGCTGCTGCGGCGCGGCCTGGTTATCCAGCGGCGGGACAGCTGCATGCGAGGGCCTTCCGGTCCGGCGGCGCGGCAGCCGTGCCGTGAAGCACCACCGCGCCGAGTCGTCACCCCGAGGGGCGCGACAGGAGGCCGCGTCCTTGACGATCACCTTCTGCCGGGTCCGCGACACGCGCGCGCTGGGTGCGCCGATCGTGGGTTTTCCAGGTCAGAGAGGTGTGACGCGGGTCACATCGGCAGCGGGAAATAAGCGGGGACGGTCTCCCCGTTTAGACCTGTGTTCGCAGGAAGCGGGGACTGACTCCCCGTATCGAGGCGAAGGCGTCGCGCAACGAGCGGAGGCGCCGGGAGAAAAATAGAAGTGGACAGATGTCCACTTCGGAGGGCAGGATGTGTGATGGCCACCGCAACCACCGCTGACCGGTCGCGTCGGATGCCCCGCCCGCGGGCGGACGCACTGCGCAATCGTGAGCGGATCGTGGCGGCGGCCCGGGAGATGTTCGTCGAGTTCGGACCCGAGGTCCCGTTCGACGAGATCGCCCGCAGGGCCGGCGTCGGCAACGCCACCCTGTACCGCAACTTCGCCGACCGCGCGGAGCTCGTCCGTGAGGTCGTCTGCTTCGTGATGGACCGCACGTCGGAGCAGGCCGAGCTGGCCCTCGCCGAGGAGGGCGACGCTTTCCAGGCCCTGACCCGCTTCGTGCACGCGGCCGCCGACGAGCGGATCGGAGCCCTGTGCCCGATGCTCTCCGGCGACTTCGACAAGGAGCACCCGGACCTCGACGAGTCCCGGGTCCGTATCGACGGCCTTGTCGAGCGACTGATGGCGCAGGCGCGCGCCGCAGGTCAACTGCGCACCGATGTCGCTGTCGGTGACCTGATGGTCGCACTGTCCCAGCTCACCCGACCTCTGCCGGGGTCAGGGTGCGTGAACTTCGACCAGTTCGTCCACCGCCACCTGCAGCTGTTCCTCGACGGTCTGCAGGCCCCGGCCCGATCCGAACTCCCGGGCACGGCGGCCACCTTGGAGGATCTTCGCCAGAAGGCCTGAGGCCCGTCCGACCCTCAAAGACTTGGCAGTAACTCCTTTCACGAAGTAACTCCTCTCTTCATCAGCTCCTTTCCCTTCATCGTGCGCTGTCGTGCGCGCGCGAAATTTCAAGAAATACCGAGGTGGGTACCCCCATGTCCGAAACAGCCCTCAAGCCCGACACCGGGCTCGATCCCAAGCGCTGGAAGGCCCTGGTCTTCATCGCTCTGGCGCAGCTCATGGTCGTGCTCGACGCGACGATCGTGAACATCGCGCTGCCCTCCGCCCAGGTGGACCTGGGCATCTCCGACGGCAACCGCCAGTGGGTCATCACCGCGTACGCGCTCGCCTTTGGTGGTCTGCTGCTCTTCGGTGGCCGCATCGCCGACCTCTGGGGACGTAAGAACGCCTTCCTCGTCGGTCTCGTCGGTTTCGCCGCCGCCTCCGTGCTCGGCGGCGCCGCCAACGGTGAGGCCATGATGCTGGGCGCCCGCGCCCTGCAGGGTGTCTTCGGCGCACTGCTCGCGCCGGCCGCGCTGTCGCTGCTCGCGGTGATGTTCACCGACGGCAAGGAGCGCGCCAAGGCCTTCGGTATCTACGGTGCGATCGCCGGTGGTGGTGGCGCCGTGGGCTTCATCCTCGGCGGTCTGCTCACCGAGTACATGAACTGGCGCTGGACCTTCTTCGTCAACGTTCCGTTCGCGATCGTCGCGGCCGCGGGTGCGTGGTTCGTGATCCGTGAGCCGGCCGAGGGCCGTAACCGCTCCTCGCTCGACATCCCGGGCGTGCTCCTGTCCACCACCGGTCTCGTCGCCCTGGTGTACGGCTTCACCCGCGCCGAGTCGGCCGGCTGGTCGGACGGCCTGACCATCGGCATGTTCATCGCCTCCGCGGTGCTGCTCGCCGCGTTCCTGATCGTCGAGGCCAAGGTCAAGGCGCCGCTGCTGCCGCTGCGCGTCCTGACCGAGCGCAACCGTGGCGGGGTGTACCTCTCGCTCGGTCTCGCGGTCATCGCGATGTTCGGCACGTTCCTGTTCCTCACGTACTACCTGCAGGTCGTGCAGGGCTACTCGCCGGTCAAGACCGGCTTCGCCTTCCTGCCGATGATCGCGGGCATGATCGTGGGCTCCACGCAGATCGGCGCCCGCCTCATGACCCGGGTCGCCCCGCGTCTCCTGATGGGCCCGGGCTTCCTGGTCGCCTCGGTCGGCATGCTGATCCTGACCCAGATGGAGATCGGCTCCTCGTACACGGCGCTGGTCCTGCCCGCGCTGCTGCTGCTCGGTCTCGGCATGGGTACGGCGTTCATGCCCGCCATGTCCCTTGCCACGCACGGTGTCGAGGCGCGTGACGCCGGTGTCGCCTCCGCGATGGTCAACACCTCGCAGCAGGTCGGCGGCGCCATCGGTACCGCTCTTCTGAACACCATCGCGGCCTCGGCCACGACGGCGTACATCGCGGACCACGCGGCCGGCGCCACCAACCAGCAGCTGCTCCAGTCGCAGGCCATGGTGCAGGGCTACTCCAGCGCCACCTGGTGGGCGGTCGGCATCCTGGTGGTCGCGGCGGGTATCGCGCTGACCTTCATCAACACCGGTGCGCCGGGGGCTTCCACGCCCGTCGCGTCCGGTGGCGGCAAGGACGCCGAGAACAAGCTCGACGTCCCGGTCATGGCGCACTGATCCGCGTAACAACGCAATAGGACCTGCTCAGCGCAACCAGGGCAGATCCGCACCCGCCTCGCACGGCTGAAGTCCCTCGGCGACGATCTTCATGATCTCGCCGAGGGATTTCTGCTGTTCGGGGGTGAGCCGGTCGAAGAGCGCCTGGCGTACGGCGGCGACATGGCCGGGCGCGGCCTGCCGCAGGACTTCGAGTCCCTGCTCGGTGAGGATCGCGTTCTGGCCGCGCTTGTCGGAGGGGCAGTCCTCGCGGCGCACCCAGCCGTTCTTCTCCAGGCGGGCGATCGCGTGCGAGAGCCGGGAGCGGGTGATCTTCGCCTGCTTGGCCAGCTCGGTCATCCGCAGCCGCCGGCGCGGGGCCTCGCCGAGCTGGACGAGCAGCCCGTAGTAGAGGTGCGGCAGCTTGGCGTCGCGCTGCAGCTGGCGGTCCAGATGGTCGTCGAGAAGCATGGTGGCGTGCAGGTACGCGCGCCAGATCCGCTGTTCCTCGTCGCTCAGCCAGCGGGTACCCCCTGCTCGGAGAGCTTGGGGGAGGGGTTCTTGCTCTTGCTCGGTCGCCATGACTCCACTGTACGTACGACTTGCTTGAATGTTGAAGGAAGTGGCGGGCGGGAGTATCTTCGAGTGAGTACTTGAAGTATCAAGCATCTTGTCGAGGGAGCCGTCATGGACGCAGTCACCGCCGAGCGCATGCCCGCGCTCTATCTCTCGCACGGCGCCCCGCCGCTCGCGGATGACGCGCTGTGGCCCGGCCAGCTGGCCGCCTGGTCCGCCGACCTGCCCCGCCCGAAGGCGATCCTGATGGTCTCGGCGCACTGGGAGGAGGCCCCGCTCGCGCTCGGTGCGACCACGACCGTCCCCCTCGTCTACGACTTCTGGGGCTTCCCCGAGCACTACTACCAGGTGCGGTACGAGGCTCCGGGCGCTCCCGAACTCGCCGCCTCCGTAAGGAAGTTGCTGCACGCTCCCGGCACCCCCGTGCAGGACATCCCGGACCGGGGCCTGGACCACGGCGCGTACGTCCCGCTCGTGGAGATGTTCCCGGAGGCCGACATCCCGGTCCTGCAGATCTCCATGCCGACCCTGGACCCCCGCCGCCTCATGGACATCGGCCGCAAGCTGGCCCCGCTGCGCGACGAGGGCGTGCTCATCGTGGGCAGCGGCTTCTTCACCCACAACCTGGCGGCGCTGCGGCAGGGCGGGATTCCGTCCTGGTCGACGGAGTTCGACGCGTGGGGCCACGAGGCGCTGGACGCGGGCGACGTGGACGCGCTTCTCGACTTCACCGCGAAGTCCCCGGCGGGCGCCCTGGCCCACCCGCGCACGGAGCACTTCGCGCCGCTGTTCGTCACGATGGGGGCGGCGGACGCGGCCGGGGAGCTGGACGCGCAGCGGTCGGTGATCGACGGGTTCTGGATGGGGCTGGCGAAGAGGTCGGTGCAGTTCGGCTGAACCGACCGGTTCGCCTCGATCCCCTTGCGGAACCGGTTCGCCTCGATCCCCTTACAGAACCGGTTCGTTGAGCTCGATCGACCGCGCCGCCGAGGTCAGGGCCCGCGCGTCGCCCACGTCCAGGGCCGTGTCCGTGAACTTGATGGTGTGGTCGTCGCCGTGGCGGGCCGCCAGGTCGAAGACCTCTTCCGGGGACAGGGTGTTCCTGAGTCCGTGCGAGGCCGGGGTGGCCGGGGAGTACGCCGCGGTGACCGCGGCGCTCGCCGACCAGGCTGCCGCCAGGGACGCGGGCCAGAGTTCGCGGGGGAGTGCGGGCAGGGTGCGCAGGACCGCGTTGGGGGCCGTGGCGGTGTGGACCATCATGATCGGTGAACCGTGGCCGTGCGTCGCGTAGCGGTGGACCGCAGCCGTCACCAGTTCCGTCAGGGCCTTGCGGGCCTCGTCGGGGTCGGCGGTCGCCGCGGCCGGCCAGACCGGGAACGCGGTGAGCTGGTCGAGACGGGCGCGGATGCCGCCCTCCTGCGCGGGCACGCGCGGCACCGCGTCGAGCGCCGCGGCGGCCGTGGCTGCGGGAGCCAGCCGGGCGAGCTCGGGCAATGGCGCACTGCGGGCGGCCCAGTAGCCGAGGGCGTGGGCGAACTCGGCGAGACGCGGCGCGGTGGCCTCCGTCTCCAGAAGCGTGCGGACCGCGTGGCCCACGCGGATCACCGGGTGCGTGGCGCCGTCCGCGATCCCGGGCAGCAGCCTCGGCCACCACTCGGCGAGCAGCGAACGCCAGGGCCGCTCCACGACCTCGTGCTCGAAGTACCGTGCCCAGTCGGCGATCCGGGCCGGGTCGCCCAGCGCCTCGCGCCAATTCGCCGCGGTGATACGGGTGTTGGGGGACGGCATGTCCTCCAGCTTGGCCCGGTAGTGGTCGAGCCAGCGGTGCACGGTCGCCGACTGGCCGCCGTGCACGAGGGATTCGACCGCCATCGGGCCGTGGTTGGTCAGCCAGCCGTCGCGTTCGGGGCCGCTCGTGTGCAGCCGCTCCAGTGCCTCGTCAAGGATCCCCGTCGTATCGGCCATGGCCCCTCCTGCGCTGTTCGGTGCGGATGAGGCGACGCTATGGGCGCCTGCCCGGCGGCCGTAACGGGCGGGAGACCTAGGTGGGCCGACACCCGGGACCTAGGTCCCGGGGCGGGTGGACCGGGAGCGGCCGGTGGGAACTGTTGGCGCGTTCGGGCCGTTGCCGGATTGAACCGCCGGTGACTCGGTTGCGTATCCCGGATCGGGGGAACCCGAAGAGTCCGCAGGCAACCAGGCTGCGGTTCGCGCCGTCTTCCACAGTGCGGGAAGGCAGGCCGCCGCAGGTGGTGGAGCAGGGAAAACGTGTGACGGCCGTCTCATTTTCCCGGTGTCGAGGGTGACGCCCGAGGAGCACGGGACCAGCCTTCACACCCGGCCTGACCTGCACCTCCATGGTGCCGGAGGGGCGTATGCCGGCGTTGTGGCGGCACAGGGTACTGCAAGATCACGAAAAATGTTGGGCAGCTCGGGAATTCTGTCCGGATTCCAGTCGTTGTTTCCATCGGAAGCGGTAGCCAAGCGTTATGCAAGGGCTCACAGCCCGGCCGCCGCCCCTGGAGTCCGAAAGACCCCAGCAGGCCCCACTCATCGCAAGGGAGCACGCATGGCAACCCGTGCCGTCGCCCGTCGTAAGTCCGCCAGCGGCGACAGCGACGCGGCAAGCAGTGTTCGCGTCGGAACCGGTGAAATCGCCGACCGCGACCTGGTCGGCATGTACCTGGACGAGATAGCCCGCACCCCGCTGCTCGACGCCGCCAAGGAGGTCGAGCTGTCGCAGATCATCGAAGCGGGTGTGTACGCACAGCAGATCCTCGACGGCACGCTCGAAGAGGCCACCGAGACGGGCAAGGACGCGAGCCGCGAAGAGCTCGAGGCCCTGATCGCCGACAGCGAGCGCGCCAAGGACATCTTCATCCGCTCCAACCTCCGTCTGGTCGTCGCGGTCGCCCGCCGCTACCCGCGGGCCGGTCTGCCGCTGCTCGACCTGATCCAGGAGGGCAATGCGGGCCTGGTGCGCGCCGTCGAGAAGTTCGACTACCGCAAGGGCTTCAAGTTCTCCACGTATGCGACCTGGTGGATCCGTCAGGCCATCACGCGCTCGATCGCCGACCAGTCGCGCACGATCCGGCTTCCCGTGCACCTCGTCGAGGAGCTCGGCCGGATCCGCCGCGTGCAGCGCGAGTTCAACCGTGAGCACGGGCGCGACCCGGAGCACGCCGAGATCGCGGCCGAGCTGGACACCAAGCCCGAGCGCGTCAGCGACGTGCTCGACTGGGCCCGCGACCCGGTCTCGCTGAACATGTCGGTGGACGACGACGGCGACACCCAGTTCGGCGACCTCCTGGAGGACAGCTCGGCGATCTCGCCCGAGCAGTCCGTCCTCACGCTGCTGCGCAGCGAGGAGCTGGACGGGCTGATCGGACGGCTCGACCAGCGCACCGCGTCCATCATCAAGATGCGGTACGGCATCGTGGACGGCCGCGAGCGCACCCTGACCGAGGTCGGCAAGGAGCACGGGCTGACCCGCGAGCGGATCCGTCAGATCGAGAAGCACGCCCTGCTTGAGCTGAAGCGGCTGGCCCGCGACACCGGCTTCGACGCGGCGGCGTGAACCGCGGCGGCACCCGCCGCCCCATGGACCGAGCCCCCGGCGCCCACCCCCCCTGGCGCCGGGGGCTCGTTGTTCACCCCGTCGGTGTCGGCTCAATCACCGGCTCTCTCAACCACCAGCTCCCTGAGCCGACTTCGTCAGCCTGCTCCCCATCCGCCGCAGATGGGTGGCCAGTTCATCGGGCCCGTGCACGGTGAAGTCCACATCCACCAGCGCGAGCCGTACCGCCACCCACTCCAGGGAGTCCTTGACGGTGGCGCGCAGCCGGCAGCGCTCGGGACCGTCAGCCTCGGGTCTGCCGAGCGGCTCGGGGAGCCGGCGCGCGACCTCGGCCACGGGCGCCTCGAAGGTCACGTCGATCTCGTACGAGGGCGCCGCACGCCACACCGTCGCCCGCATGAACTCCGCCGCGTCCCCGGTCGGCACCTCACGCGGCGCGAAGCGCGCCCCCGTCGCGAACGGATCGCCGACCCGGTCCACCCGGAACGTCCGCCAGTCGTCGCGGTCCAGGTCGTACGCGACGAGGTACCAGCGCCGGCCCGCCGAGATCAGCCGGTACGGCTCGGTCAGCCGCCGCGTACGTGCGCCGCCGGCCGCCTCGTACGAGAAACGCAGCCGCTCGTGCCCGGAGACGGCCGACGCGAGGACGGTCAGGGTCTCGGTGGCGATGCTCGCGCCGTCCCCGCCGCCGCCCCAGACCAGCGCACTCGTCGCGGACTGAAGGGTCTTGACGCGGTGGCGCAGCCGCGAGGGCAGTACCTGTTCGAGCTTGGTGAGGGCGCGTACGGAGGCCTCCTCGATGCCCTCGACCGCATGGCCCGCGCCCGCGCGCAGCCCCACGGCGATCGCCACGGCCTCCTCGTCGTCGAGAACGAGGGGCGGCAGCGCCTTGCCCGCGACCAGGCGATAGCCTCCCTCGGCGCCCATGGTCGCCTGTACCGGATAGCCGAGGTCGCGCAGCCGGTCCACATCGCGGCGGACGGTCCGCCCCGAGACCTGGAGGCGTTCGGCGAGCTCACTGCCGGGCCACTCTCGTGGCGTCTGCAGAAGCGACAGAAGCTGCAGCAGTCGTGCCGGAGTATCGGTCGTCATGTTTTCGAGGATGCCTGCCAACTAGGTCATGTCCTGTCCTACATCCCCACTAACGTACTCCTTATGACGAAGACAGACAGCAGCGCGCAGGGCATAGCAGGGCCCGCAGGACAGGGCGCGGACGCGGCGGACCGGCGACGGTGGTTCGCGCTCGCGGTCGTGATGACCGCATCCTTCATGGACCTCGTGGACGTGACGATCGTGAACGTCGCGATCCCCACGATCACCCGCGACGAGGGCGCCAGCGTCAGCCACATCCAGTGGATCACCGCCGGTTACGCGCTCGCCTTCGCGGCCGGACTGATCACCGGCGGCCGGCTCGGCGACATCTACGGCCGCAAGCGGCTCTTCCTGGTCGGCGTCGCCGGCTTCACGATCGCTTCCGCGCTCTGCGGTTTCGCGGCCAACCCGGACATGCTGGTCGCCTCCCGCATCCTGCAGGGAGCCACAGCCGCGCTGATGGTGCCGCAGGTGCTCTCGATCATCCACGCGACGTTCCCCGCGCATGAGCGCGGCAAGGTCTTCGGCATGTTCGGCGCCATCGTCGGACTCGGCGCGGTCACCGGTCCGTTGCTCGGCGCCCTGCTCACCGAGTGGAACCTGTTCGGCCTGGAATGGCGCCCGATCTTCCTGATCAACCTGCCGGTCGGCATCCTCGCCCTGATCCTCGGCTCCAAGGTCATCAGCGAGTCCAAGGCACCCAAGGCGCTCAAGCTCGACCTCGTCGGTGTCGTCCTCGTCGTGATCGCCCTGGTCATGCTGCTCTACCCGCTGACCCGCGGCCACGAGCTGGACTGGCCGCTGTGGGGCCACTTCATGATGGCGGGCGCGCTTCCGGTGTTCGCGATCCTCGTGGCGTACGAGAAGTGGAAGGCGAAGAAGGACGGCTCGCCGCTGATCGAGCTGCCGCTGTTCAAGGTGAAGAGCTTCGCGGCGGGTATCGCGGTGCAGCTGACCTTCGGTCTCGTCATGGGCATCTTCTTCCTGGTGTGGACGCTGTACATGCAGCAGGGCCTGGGCTGGAGCGTCCTGAAGGCCGGTCTGACCGGCATCCCGTTCTCGATCGCGGTCTCCGTCGCCGCCGGTATGTCCGTGCAGCTGCTTGTGCCGAGGTTCGGTCGCAAGGTGCTCCAGACGGGCGCGCTCACCATGGCGGCCGGCGTGCTGATCTACATCTGGGAGGCCGACCGCTACGGCATGGCCATCACCCAGTGGCAGATGGCGCTCCCGCTGATCGTGATGGGTCTGGGCATGGGCCTGATCGTGGCCCCGCTCACCGACGCCGTCCTGTCCGAGGTGCCGCGTGAGCATGCGGGTTCGGCCTCGGGCCTGATCAACACGACGATGCAGATGGGCAACGCGCTCGGCCTGGGTCTTGTGTCCGTGGTCTTCTTCGGCCAGATCGGCGACAACCTGCTGCCGGAGCAGTTCGGCCCGGCGCTCGTGGAGGCGTTCCAGCACGCACTGAAGTACGTGGCCGCGATCCTCGGCGCGATCTTCCTGGTGATGTTCGCCCTGCCGAAGCGGCCGGCGCAGCACCTCGAGGGTGGGGCGGACGAGGGTTCTGCTCCCGCTGCGGATGAGGCTTCGGCCTCGGGCGCGGCTGCGGGCAAGGTGGCGGACGGCGACGAGGAGCCGGTGCTCGTGCACTGACCTCGGGTCACGCGTTGACGGCGCCCCCGCACCTTCGTGGTGCGGGGGCGCCGTGCGTTTCGGGCCCTACGGCCCAGCAGGCGCCCCGCTCATCGGGACCAAAGCCCGTTTCTGCCCGAACAATGCCCGACTCTGTTTACTTGGCCCGCAGTGCGGCCGTACTCTGACGGAGAACCCACAGAACCGGGCATGAAGCGGAGCTGAAGCCACATGTACGCACCGGAGCGCCAGCAGGAGATCCTGCGGATCGCCCGCGAGAGCGGACGCGTCGACGTACTGAGCCTCGCCGAGGAGTTCCAGGTCACCGCCGAGACCGTACGGCGCGACCTCAAGGCCCTCGACCGCGCCGGCCTCGTCCGCCGCGTGCACGGCGGCGCCATACCGGCCGGGCGCCTCGACTTCGAACCGGATCTCGCCGAGCGCGAGTCCACCGCCGCCGACGAGAAGGACCGCATCGCCCGCGCGGCCCTCGCCGAACTCCCCACCGACGGCAGCGTCATCCTCGACGCCGGCTCCACCGTGGCCCGCCTCGCCGCGGATCTGCCGCTCGACTCCCCGCTCACGGTCGTCACGCACTCACTGCCCACCGCGGCCCGCCTCGCCGACCACCCCGGCATCCAACTGCACCTCATCGGCGGCCGGGTGCGCCACCGTACGCGCGCCGCCGTCGACGCCTGGGCCCTGCGCGCCTACGGCGAGGTCCGCGCCGACGTCCTCTTCCTCGCCGCCAACGGCCTCTCCGCCGCCCACGGCCTCACCACCCCCGACCTCGCCGAAGCCGCCGTCAAGCGCGCCGCGATCGCCGCCGCCCGCCGGGTCGTCCTGCTCGCCGACTCCGCCAAGTGGGGCCAGGAGCACTTCGCCCGCTTCGGCGAGCTGAGCGACGTCGACCTGCTGATCACCGACAGCGGCCTGAGCGACGCCGACGCGGCCGCCGTCGAGAAGGCCGGCGTCGAGGTCCAGCGCGTCTGACCCGCGCCCCGATTCCGCAATCTCCCCCCACGTACGCCATGAATGATCTGGAAGCGGTACGCATGATCCTCACCGTCACCCCCAACCCCTCCCTCGACCGCACCTACGAGGTCCCCGCCCTGGAGCGCGGCGAGGTCAACCGGGCCGCCGGCGACCGGATGGACCCGGGCGGCAAGGGCGTCAACGTCTCCCGCGCCGTCGCCGCCGCAGGGCGCCGCACCGTCGCCGTACTGCCGCTCGGCGGGATGCCCGGCGCCCTGGTCGCCCAACTCCTCGGCGAGCAGGGCATCGAGGTGGCCCGGGTGAACGTCGAGGGCGCGACCCGCTCCAATATCTCCCTCGCCGAACCCGACGGCACCCTCACGAAGATCAACGCGGCCGGTCCCGAACTCTCCGCCGCCGAGGCCGAGTCCCTGCTCGCGACCGTCCGCGCCGAGTCCGCCGGCGTCTCGTGGATCGCCTGCTGCGGCAGCCTGCCGCGGGGCCTGGCGCCTTCCTGGTACGCCGAGTTGGTGGCCCGCGCCCACGCGGCCGGCGCCCGGATCGCCCTCGACACCTCCGGTCCCGCGCTGACCGCCGCACTGCGTGAGCGTCCCGACGTCGTCAAGCCGAACGCCGAAGAACTCGCCGAAGCCGTCGGCCGCCCGCTGCACACCGTCGGCGACGCGGTGAAGGCCGCCGAGGAACTGCGCTCCATGGGCGCCCGCGCGGTGCTCGCCTCGCTCGGCGCCGACGGACAGCTGCTCGTCGACGACAGCGGTACGTACTTCGCGAGCGCCCGCGTCGAGACCGTCCGCAGCAACGTCGGTGCCGGTGACGCCTCCCTCGCCGGCTTCCTGATCGCGGGCGGCTCGGGCCCCGAGGCCCTGGCCTCCGCGGTCGCACACGGCGCGGCGGCCGTGCAGCTGCCGGGCAGCGTGATGCCGGCGCCCGGCGATCTGGACATGGGTGCGGTGCAGGTCGGCGAGGACGTGCCGCTGGACCGGGTGCTTACGGAGCCCGCTTCATGACCATGACCACCTTCTTCAACTCCCCCCGTACGTCCCCCCGTACGTCCCCCTGCATGTCCCCCGTTTGCGAGCAAAGGAGCCCGCGATGAGCGAGATGATCACCGCGGAACTGGTCGACCTCGACCTGTCCGCCGAGACCAAGGAAGCGGCCGCGCGGTCGCTCGCCGAGCGGATGGTGGCCCTGGGCCGCGTCACCGACATCGACGGGTTCCTCGCCGATGTCGCCGCGCGCGAGGCCCAGATGCCCACCGGCCTCGACGGCGGCATCGGTATCCCGCACTGCCGCAGCGTCCATGTCACCGAACCCACGCTGGCCTTCGGGCGCTCGGCCCGGGGCGTCGACTTCGGGGCGCCGGACGGTCCCGCCGACCTGATCTTCCTGATCGCGGCCCCCGCGGGCGCCGACGAGGACCACCTCACGATCCTGTCCTCGCTGGCCCGCCAGCTGATGGACGCCGAGTTCACGGCGGCGCTGCGGGCCGTCGCGGACGCGGGTCGGGCTGCTGCGCTGATACGTGGCGAGGCTCCCGTATCGGATGAAGAGCCGGCTGCTTCGGAGCCCGTTGCTTCGGGGCCCGTCGCTTCGGAGCCGGCTGCTTCCGAGCCGACTGCTTCCGAGCTCGCCGCTCCCGGTGCCGCGGAGGTCTTCAAGATCGTCGCGGTCACCTCCTGCCCCACCGGCATCGCCCACACCTACATGGCCGCCGAGTCCCTGGAGAACGCCGGCCGCGAGGCAGGCGTCGAGCTGGTCGTCGAGACCCAGGGCTCCGCCGGCTTCACCCGGCTCGACCCGGCCGTGATCGCGGCCGCGGACGCGGTGATCTTCGCCCATGACGTGCCCGTACGGGACAAGGACCGTTTCGCCGGAAAGCCCACGGTCGACGTCGGTGTGAAGGCGGGCATCAACCGCCCCGCCGAACTGATCGCCGAGGTCCGCGCGAAGGCCGCACGCGGGGACGTGTCCTCCGGAGCCCCCACCCCGGTGGAAGCGGCGGGCGACGAGGGCGACGGCTACGGCACCAAGCTGCGCAAGTGGCTGATGTCGGGCGTCAGTTACATGGTCCCGTTCGTCGCCGCCGGCGGTCTGCTCATCGCCCTCGGCTTCGCCATCGGCGGCTACGAGATCAACACCGCCAAGTCGGTCGTCGACCACTTCGTCTGGACCGAGGCCGCCAGCTGGGCCGCGCTGTTCTTCCAGGTCGGCGGACTCGCCTTCGGCTTCCTCGTGCCGGTGCTCGCCGGTTACATCGCGTACGGCATGGCGGACCGGCCCGGTCTGGTGCCCGGATTCGTCGGCGGCGCGGTCGCCGTCACGATCAACGCCGGCTTCCTCGGCGGTCTCGCGGCCGGTCTGATCGCGGGCGCCACGGTGATGGCGATCCAGAAGGTCAAGATCCCAGCCGTGCTGCGCGGCATCATGCCGGTGGTCGTGATCCCGCTGATCTCCTCGGCGGTGGTCGGCTTCCTGATGTTCCTGGTGGTCGGCGAGCCGATCGCCTCGCTGCAGAGCGGTCTGACCAACTGGCTGGAGTCCCTCGACGGCTCCAACGCGATCATCCTCGGCGTCATCCTCGGCCTGATGATGTGCTTCGACCTCGGCGGTCCGCTCAACAAGGTCGCGTACGCCTTCGCGGTCGGCGGCCTCGGCGCGGGCGCCACCGACGGCAACCTCAAGGTGATGGCCGCCGTCATGGCCGCGGGCATGGTCCCGCCGCTCGCGATGGCCCTGGCCACGACGGTGCGCGGCAAGCTCTTCACGAAGACCGAGCGCGAGAACGGCAAGGCGGCGTGGGTGCTCGGCGCCTCCTTCATCACCGAGGGCGCGATCCCGTTCGCGGCCGCCGACCCGCTGCGCGTCATCCCCGCCTCGATGGCGGGCGGCGCGGTGACCGGCGGTCTGTCGATGGCCTTCGGCGCGACGCTGCAGGCCCCGCACGGCGGCATCTTCGTGGTCCCGCTGATCGGGCAGCCGCTGCTCTACCTGGTGGCGGTCGTCGCCGGTACGTGTGTGTCGGCCGGTCTGGTGATCCTCCTGAAGGGGATGCGCAAGGAGAGCCCGGCGGCTGTTCCCGCCCAGCGGCAGGAGTCCGCTGCCGAGGTCACGCCGGCGGCCGGCAAGGAGACGGTCTCGGTCTGAGGCCGTGAGCAGGGGAGTGGTTGAACTCCCGCACAGGTCCCCGGATTTCCGTACGAGGGAATCCGGGGACCTCTTGTATGTCGGTCCATACGGCTTTACGCCCGCTTTGCCGCCGTTCCGTGATTGCCTGCGAGATACGTCACTTCGGGACCAAAGTCCCTTTCGGGCACTGTCGTAAGACCCGTCCGTCATGTTCACTGGCCCGCATGTTCGATCAGATCTCGATAGTCCAGCAGATCGGCCTGACGGTCCTCCTCGTCGCGACCGTGGCATGGGTCGTCGGCCTCGCGCGCCTCCTGCGCCGCGACCGGTTCGAGATCGCGCTGTGGCGCGAGGCGCAGCGCGCCGGCACGATGCCCGCTCATCTCGACGGCATTCCGCACCAGTCGGTGCCGCATCCGATCGAGCGCGTCGACCTGACGGACGAGGAGCGCGCGGCCTTCGCGGGTCTGGTGAGCCGGCTCACCGAGAAGCGCTAGCAGCTTTCAGGTGTACGCGGAGGCTCAGGGCGCGTGACGGCTCTGAGGCGCGCGGCGGCTCAGAGGGACGCGCCCAGGCCCTCCATGGCCCCGCGGGCCTGACCCTCCTCGCGATACACCTCGCACACATGCCGGCCGTCCGGCGAATCGGTGTGCTCGACCTCCCACAGGCTCAGCTCGCACCCGTCCGCGAGCAGGAACGCGTGCTCGTACAGCGTGCACCCCAAGTCCGTGCGCCCAGGCCGTCCGAAGGCCTGCGTGATCTGATGGGCCACCGCCGTACGCAGCAGTCGCGCGGTCTCCTCGCCGGGCTTGTTCGCGTTCTCCGCGCGGCGCAGCAGCCGCCGGCCGTGGTCGGCCGAGTCCTCCTGGGCGAAGTGGGCATACGCCCTGCGCTGCACCGGCGCGATCAGCAGCACCGTCTCCAGGAGCAGCGGCTCGCTCGCCACGCTCAGCTCGTCGAGACCGTGGTCGTCGGCGTCGGCGTCCGCCCCCGTGCGCCGCGGCGCCGGGTCGGCCGGGAAGGGCAGTCGGCTCGCCGCCGTCTGTGCCTCCTCGGCCTCCACGTACAGCTCGTGCTGCTGCTCGCCGCCCGCCGTCGCGTTGTGCACCAGCTCCCACAGGACCTCTGCGCTGCCGTCGGCGAGCAGCCAGGTGTGGCGGTAGGTCTCGCGGTGCAGTCCCGCGCTGTGTTGCGCCGAGTGCAGCGCGGCGTCATGGGCGAGCGCCGTCTCCAGGCGCGCGATCGTCTCGTCGGGCAGCTCGAAGGAGTTGAGGGCGTGTCCGAGGAGCCGGCCTACCTGCTCCTGGAGGGTCTCGTTCGGAACGCTCAAGGTTTCTCCCGGCATTGCCGCGGCTGCGTTGCCGCGGCACTGGCTTGGGGCGCTGACTCATCCGTCACTGGGGCCCAGGCCACGACCGCCGTCCGTTCACTGACCGCGGTCGCTGCTTGTGACCTCGTGGCCGCTCACCGTAGTGCCTTGCTCGGACATCATGTCCGTCGTTCGGGAAAACGTACGAGACTTCTCGGGGGTTCCCAGGTGGCGCGCCCCGTAAGGAAGTTGATGCGCCGGGCGCGAGCCGCCCCGCACCCCTTCACGCCCCTTCGGTTCAACTCCCCGCGTACAACTCCCCGTACGAGGGGAACTCCCCGCCCGGCCCCCTCACTCCCCGCGCCGTCTCGACGGCCTTCACGATCGCGCGGGTCACGGTGTCGGCGGCGGCGGCGAGCAGTTCGTTCACGGCGAGCAGCTCCTCCAATTGCCCCTGTGGCAGCGGCTTCTCGCCGGTCGCGAGGGCGAAGACCGTATCTCCGTCATGCAGCAGATGTACGGGACGGACGGCGCGGGCAAGCCCGTCATGGGCCGTTCCCGCGAGCTTCTGCGCCTGGGCGCGGGTGAGCCCGGCGTCGGTGGCCACGACGGCGAGCGTGGTGTTGAGCGGCGCGCCCGTGCCGACGGTCGCCTGGAGCTCCGCGGTACGGGCCCGTGCCTTCGCCAGGCGCTCCTGGGCGCGCTGGTGCACTGCGGGGGAGGGGGTGTCGAAGCCGTCGTCCGAGAAGTACTTCCCGTACAGGACGCCGGAGCGTGGGTCCGCGATCGCTCCCACCGCATTGACCACGACGAGGGCGCCGAGGGTGTGCCCGGAGGCCAGCCGCACGCTCGCGGTGCCGACCCCGCCCTTGAGCCCGCCGGCCACCGCGCCGGTCCCCGCGCCGACGCAGCCCTGCGCGACCTCCTCGGATGCGGCCTCGGCCGCCTCACGCCCGAACGAAGCGTCGGGCCGCGCCCGCCAACTCCCGCCCCTGCCAAGGTCGAAGACGCACGCGGCGGGCACCACGGGAACGACCATTCCCGGACCGCCCACCGGAAAGCCCCGCCCCTGCTCCTCGAGCCAGGCCATCACTCCGGAAGCGGAGTCGAGCCCGTACGCGCTCCCGCCGGTCAGCACGATCGCGTCGACCCGCTGTACGAGGTTGCGGGGGTCGAGGGCGTCGGTCTCGCGGGTGCCGGGTCCACCACCGCGCACGTCGACAGCGGCGACGGCCCCGCCCTCGGGCACGAGCACGACGGTGGTCCCGGTCAGCCAGCCGTCCTCGTCACGGGTGGCATGCCCCACGCTCACACCGCGCACGTCACTGATCGAGTCCCTGGTGTCGGTCATGGCTCATGGGTACCACGCGTGTACGACAGGGGAGTTGCTCCGGCCGCACCGGCAACTCCAGCGAGCCGCAGGCGCCCACCCGCATCGGCCATCGCCCCCACCGATCCCGCCCCACCGAACCGGCCCTACCGAACCGGCCCTACCGAACCGGCCCTACCGAACCGGCCCTACCGAACCGGCCCTACCGAACCGGCCCTACCGAACGCGCCCCACCGAACCCGCCCCACACGAACCCGCCCACGCTCAGGCCGGAACGGAAACCCGCATCCGCCGCGCAGGCCGCACCGCAGCCTCGTAGCGCCGCAGCACGAGCCGCGCGATCCGCGGATGATCCGCGAGCGGCTCGGCGACAGCCCACGCGCCCGCCTGCTCCAGGGCGCGAGTGAACCGCCCGGGCGCCAGCAGATGCGTGGCGACAGCGATGTTCCGATGCCCGGCAGCCCGCAGCATGGCGACCGCGTCCGCAACCGTCGGCTCGCAGGACGAGCAGTACGCGGGCAGCACCGGCACAGGCCCCCGCTCGGCATCGAGCAGCACGTTCAACTGACTCACGGCGGTACGCGCCCCGTCATTGCCCCCCGCACGCGACGACCCGGCCGCAGCGACGACCACGGCATCGGCCCGCCCCCCGGCCAGCCCCTCCGCCTCCCGCAACCGTCCGTACAGCGCAAGCGCGACATCGCTCTCGCCGCTGAGCCCCTCGGTGAGCACGGTCTCGAGGTCGCGAGGCGCGGCAAGCACCTCCGGAATGTCGACGGTCCGGTGGAAGCCGTCGCCGAGCAGCAACGGCACGACCACGGCCCTGCGCCGCCCGGTCTCCGCCAGATTGTCGAGCGCTTGCGCGAGCGACGGCTCCTGGTGGTCCATGTGCCCCACGACAGGCCGTATGCCCCCGTGCGCCTCGACGGCATCGCACAACCGCCTGATGGTCGCCCCCGCCTCGGGCACGGCACTGCCGTGCACGGCCAGCACGAGCGCCGGTACGTGCGCGTGCGAGGTAGCGGCGAGGGGGGACAGGTCTACGAGGGCAGGAGCAGGAACCATACGTTCGACGCTACGCACCCGGCCCCCGCCCCGGATCTGCCGGAAGCCCTCCGGAGGGCAGGTCGGTGGTCCCCTCCATCCCAGCCGCAGTGGCCTGCACCCAGTGGCCTGCACCCACGGGCCTGCACCCAGTGGCCTGCACCCACGGGGGCTGCCGCCCCCGCACCCCCGCCTGGATCCGTCGGGGGGCCGGGATGTTTCAGGGTTTGCCGACCGGCGTGCTCGCAGGGGCTGCGCCCCCGCACCCCGCCCCCGCCTACGCTCGGCGACATGGCAGGCAGCACGGCAGGGCGACGCGGATGGCTCCGCGCGTTGCTGTTCGCGGCCGCCGCGACGC
>JOGW01000010.1 GCA_000721375.1 Streptomyces sp. NRRL B-3428
GGGGTGGTCACGGGGGCTCCTGTGGGGGGAGGGCAGGGAGTGCGGGGGGCCTTTGTTGCGAGAGGGCTCAGGGCTTCTTGTTACGAGGGGGGTTCGGGGCTTCTTGTTACGAGGAGGGGGCTCAGGCGTCCGTACGCCCGCGGCGCAGCATCGCGAAGCCGAGGCCCGCGGCACCGGTCGCGGCCACCGCGCCGCCCGCGACGAGCAGCGCCGGGGACTCGGCCGTCGTCGCGGCGGCCGGCTCATCGCCGGGCGAGTCCGCGAGCGCGGAGGCGGCCGGCAGCAGCAGGGCGCCACCGGCGACGACGGAGACGGCGAGGGTACGGAGGAGGGGGCGGCGAGAAGGGCTCATGACGGGTCCTTGGGGCTCGGCTGCTGCTCGACTGCTGACGTATTCGAAGCTATGTGCCCGCTATTGCGGCGATTCGGCAGCCATGTAACAGCGACCCATAGCTGTGCAGACAGAGCCGTTACTTATTCACCCTTCAACCGCCCGCTCGGACCCTCACTCCCGCAGCAGCCCTCTGACCAGGTACTTCACAAAGGTCGAGTTGTGCAGCGCATACGGCGATCGCTGCTCCCGTATAAGGGCGACAGCCTCCTCGGCCCCGTATCCGCCGAGCATCAGCACGCCCGCCACCACGAGACCGGACCGGTTGTACCCGCTGTGGCACCGCACCAGAACGGACCGCCCGACCGCGAGCGAGGTGTGCGCGAGCCACACCATCCGCCGCACCTCGGCCAGCTGCTCCTCGCTGAGCGGGGCGTCCGGGATCTCCAGGACGTGGTGCTCGACGCCGGGGGAGGGGCCGTGCCCCGGACTCGTATGCAGACTGCAGACGACCTCGAACTCGGCCCGCACGACGACGGGTTCGGCCGGCCCGCCCCTGCCGCGCATCTCGTGCCCGCCCATCGACAGCCCGGGCACGATCTCGTCCCAGCGGTTACGCGGCGAAGGCACTTCGGAGAACGAACGCCGGACCCGCATCGGCAAACCCCCTCAAGTCCCGTCCAGGGTAGGTACTTATCGTCGACTCCGGGCCCGACCGGGTTATTGCCCAGTCCGTTGTGAGCTGTTCCCATGGTCCTGGGGTGATGCGGCATGACCGAACTGCGGGTCGTACCCACGTGGCGGCACGGCCACGAGCGCTACTACGTACTTCTCCCGGACGGCAGGAACATCGCCTGGTACGACCGCGAGGCCGGCCGGGTCAATCTCCTCAGGGACGAACGCAGACAAGAGGTGCTCAGGGCGCTCGCGCCCTACCTCACGGGCCCGGTCACGGTGGGCGCACCACCGGTGCCGACCAGCGCCGAGCTGGCCCGCCTCGCCCTGCATCCCGACGACGACCTGGCACCCAACCGCCCCGGCGAGGCGCTCCTGATCGCCCTCGACCGCGACCCGACCCCGGTGCGCCGCCTGCGCGCGGACCAACGCCGCCGCGAACTCCTCGCGGAACAGGCGGTGGGCGAGGCCCTCGACCGCCTGGAGCCGGCGGGCTGGCGCGTGCTGCACTCGCTCCCGTTTTTGGGCGGCACCCGGCTGCACCACCTGCTGATCGGCCCGGGCGGCGTCTTCGCCTTCCACGCCCTGCACGCGGCCAAGCACCGCGTCCGCGTCGCTGACCCCGAGGTCACGGTGGGCCGCACCCCACCGGAACCCCTCCTCGGCCGCCTCCGCCACCAGTCCGACCGCGCCTGCCTGGCCCTGACCACGGAGGTCCGCCCGGTCCTCGCGGTGGTCGCGTCGACGGCGATCGATGTCCGGGGTGCGTTACGGGAGGCGAGGGTGGTCGAGGACACGGGTATCAGCACGTTCGCGACGCTGGGCGGGGTGTACAAGCCGACGGATGTGGAGGCGCTGTTCGCGCATGCGCGGGATCGGAGGACTTGGCTGCGTACGTGACCGGTGGGCGAGCGGCCTACCGGAACCGCACCACGGCCACCGTCTGATGCCGGGTGACCTGCTGCCGCACCTCGACCACCGGCCCGCCCTCGACCCGTTGGTACGTGACGTCCCCGAGCCCGACCGCATTCAACTCACCCGTGCCCTCAGCCGCCGGCAGCAGCTCGGCGGCCTGCGCCCGCACCCCGGGCGTCAGCGGACTCGACAGCACGGGCTCGTCGTCGTCCGGCAGCACGACCGCCAGCGCCTGCGGCCGCGCCGCCGCCCCCGTGAACCCCACCACCACCGCATCCCGCGTATCGCTGTGCCGCAGCTTCAGCCAGGAGCGCCGCCCCGCCCGGTACCCCTGATCGAGCCGCTTGATCACCAGTCCCTCGATCCCGGTGTCCCGCAGCCCCTCGTACCAGCTCATCGCCAGTTCCCGGTCCGTCGTCATCGGCACGGCCTGCAACGGAGGCCCGAGCGGCGCGAGCAGCGCGACCAACTCGTCACGCCGCCGCGTGTACGGAACCGGACGCAGATCCTCCCCTCGTACCGCAAGAAGATCGAAGGCCGCATACGAGGCCGGCAGCGCCCGCGCCAGCTCCGCCGCCCGCGCGGGCGTGGACATGGCCCGCGCCTGTACGGCGGCGAAGTCCACCCGCCCGTCCGTCCACACCACGACCTCACCGTCCACGACCGTCCCCTCGGGCAGCGCTCGCGCGGCCGCCGCGATATCCGGGAAGGAACGCGTCACGATCCGCCCGGACCGCGCCTGCAGCTGCACCTGCCCGCCGACGTGGAAGACGAGCATCCGATGCCCGTCGAACTTGGGCTCGTACGCCCACCCGCTCGCCCCCTCGGGCAACGCGGCCACGGACTCGGCGAGGGCGACTTTGAGGGGCGGCTTCACCGGAACGCGCGCGGCAGCTTGCCGGCCCTGTTGAGGTTGATCAGGGGGCCGAGCAGATCCCCGTGCTCCCGCAGCCGCGGCGGAATGTCATTGGCCAGAAACTGCAGCTCATCGGGGTGTTCACACGCCTCGACCTCCTCCCATGTCACCGGCGCGGACACCGTCGGAAGGGCCCGGGCCCGCAACGTATAGGGCGCCGCGGTCGTCTTCGCCGCGGCGTTCTGGCTGTAGTCGACGAACACCTTCCCCGGCCGCAGCGCCTTCGTCATCCGGTGCAGCGCGAGCCCCGGCAGCTCCCGCTCCGCCTCCACCGCGAGCTCCTTGGCATACGCGGAGACCTTCTCGGAAGCCGTCGGCACCAGCGGCACCAGCACATGCAGCCCTTTGGACCCCGAAGTCTTCGCGTACACGTGCAGGCCGTCGGCCTCCAGCCGCTCCCGCAGCCAGAGCGCCACCTCACAGCACTCGACGATGCTCGCGGGCTCCCCGGGATCAAGATCGAACACCATCCTGTCCGCTTGGCCCGGCGCATCGGCCTGCCACTGCGGCGTATGGAATTCGGTGACCAGATTCGCCGCCCACATCAGGGTGGCCATGTCCTGCACGACGACCTGTTTGGCCGTACGCCCTTCACTCCTCCTTGGTACCTCGGCGGTCCGGACCCACGCCGGAGTCCCCGGCGGCACGTTCTTCGCGAAGAACCGCTGGCCATCGGGCCCGTCCGGAAACCGCAGAAAGGAAACCGGCCGGTTGTAGAGATGAGCGAGCAGTGACCCCGCCACCACCGCGTAATAGTGCAGAACCTCGCCCTTGGTGAAGCCGTGCGCCGGATAGAGCACCTTCTCCAGATTCGAGAGCGCAAGGCGCCGCCCCTCCACCTCTGTGATCGGCGTCATACGATAAGAATCCCACGCAAGCCGCCAGCTACCTCCCATAAGGGGCGAAACGTGCGATCCATATGGAACGGCGCCATCTCCTTCGGCCTGGTCAGCATCCCGATCAAGCTCGTCAACGCCACCGAGAACCACAACGTCTCCTTCCGCCAGATCCACACCTCCGACGGCGGCCGCATCCGCTACCGCAAGGTGTGCGAGCTGGAGGAGAAGGAAGTGACCTCGGCGGAGATCGGCAAGGGGTACGAGGACGCGGACGGCTCGATCATCCCGATCACCGACGAGGACCTGGCATCGCTCCCGATCCCGACCGCCAAGACGATCGAGATCGTCGCCTTCGTCCCGGCGGAACGCATCGACCCGCTCCAGATGGATACGGCCTACTACCTGGCGGCGAACGGAGTCCCGGCAGCCAAGCCGTACACCCTCCTCCGCGAAGCGCTGAAGCGCAGCCAGAAAGCGGCGATCGCCAAATTCGCCCTACGAGGCCGCGAACGCCTGGGCATGCTCCGTGTCGTCGACAACGCCATCGCCATGCACGGCCTGCTCTGGCCGGACGAGATCCGCGCCGCGGGCGATGTCGCCCCCGACACCCATGTGACCATCCGCGACGCGGAGTTGGACCTCGCGGACGCGTTGATGGACACCCTCGGCGAGGTCGACATCGAGACCTTGCACGACGACTACCGGATCGCCGTGGAGGAGATGATCGCCACGAAGACGGGCGGCGGGGTCATGGCCCCCGCTCCCGCGGAGCCGGCTGCAGGCGGCAAGGTGATCGACCTGATGGCGGCACTGGAGAGCAGCGTGCGGGCGGCGCAGGCGGCGCGCGGCGAGACACCGGCCGATGCCTCCGGCGAAGTCGCCGAGGTGACTCCGCTCAAGCCCCGCAAGACAGCTGCCCGCAAGACGCCGGCCCGCAAGACGGCGGCAGCGGCCCCGAAGGCGGTCGGCGGAAAGAAGTCGACGGCGGGGGCGGCCAAGAAGACGGCCACCAGGAAGGCGACGGCGACGGCGGCTACGTCCAAGAGCGCGGCGACCAAGACCACGGCGACCAAGACCACGGCGACCAAGACCACGGCGACGGCGACGGCGAAGAAGGCTACGCCGAGGAAGAGGGCGTCGGCGTAGCTGTGGCGACTGCGGCGCTCCTCAGGCGCCTACCCACCCGCACCGCCCACCCACCCGCACTGCCAAGCAGCCCGCACCCAATCAGGCCGCCCCCCCCGCCTCACCCCCGCGCCACACTCACCGCGAACAACCCGACCACCTCCATCGAGCTCTCCACCTCCTCGAACCCGGCCGCCCGAGCCCACCCCTCCGCCTCTTCCACGCTCCGGCACCGCATCTCCCACAACTGCCCTTCCCTGTTGGGCAGCACGTGGGCGATGAAGTCGAGCTGCGGATGCCGAGTCTGCGTGGTGAACACCAAGGTGCCGCCAGGCGCGAGCAGCCCCCGCAACCGCTCGACGGACTTCTCGATCTCCGCACCGTCCAGCAGCAGCTCGTACAGGCCGGACACCACGATCACATCAGGCGCCCCACTCGTCGGCGCCTTCGGATCCAGCGCATCCCCGACCTCGTACGCAATGGACTCCGGCCCCAACCCCCGTGCCCGCGCCAGCAGTTCCCCCTGCCGCAGCCCGGCCTCCGCCAGATCCCGGCACTCCACCCGCACCCGCCCCTCGGGCTGCCCGGCGATCAACTGCTGCAGATACCGCCCGGGCCCGCCGGCGACATCGAGCACGAAGACCTGCCCCCGCCGCCTGACGATCTCCTCATCCAGCGTGGCGAGCAGCAGCGCCCTGCGCGCCCGAATCGCCCGCCACCCGACCGCGTTCAGGAAGACGCGGTCGATGACGAACCCGATCCCCGCCCACCCATGAGCCTTGTCGACGTAGACGTAATCAAGCATGGTCCCGCTGTCGAACCCGTACCGATAGCCGATCCGCACCCCCGGCTCAGCCGCCCGACACTGCCCAACAGGCCACGCATCACAGCCCACTTGACCCGGCCTAGCGGACCGGGACGCGTCACGTGTGAAGTCATACGGCTACGGTGGCGCGCGGCTTCGTGGCCGGATATCCGTACGGGTACTCGTCCGGGTCTGGGTAGCGGCACTCGGACCGCTGCACTCGGACCGCTGCACTCGGACCGCCGCCTGGCGAGCCGACACCGGGGCCGAGCCCCGCGGCCTACCGCTGCGCCCGCTCCTTGGCCTGAGTCTTACTCACACCCTGACCCTGACCCTGGCCCTTGACCTTGGCTTTGGTCGAACCCTCCGCAGCCTGCTCTCGCCGCTGACTCTCCGCTTGCCGGCCCTCGGGGCCCTCTCGACCCTGCTCGACGAGCTGCCTCACGAGGGCAACGAGCTCGGCCGGCTCGAACGGCTTGGCCAGGAAGGCATCCACCCCGACCTCGAGCCCACTCTCCACCTCGTACTGAGTGCAGGCACTCACGATGACGAGCGGCAGCCCACTGGTCCGCGGCTCGTTCCGCAACCGCGCCGCGGTCCGCAGGCCATCAAGCCGCGGCATCACCACATCCAGGGTGACCGCATCGGGCCTGACCTGCTCCACGATGTCCAGCGCCTCGGCACCATCGGCCGCGGTCACGACCTCGAAGCCCTCCAGCTCGAGGTTGACCCTGATCAACTGCCGGATCACCTTGTTGTCGTCCACAACAAGCACCCGGCCGGACGCCCCTGGCACAAATCGAGGGTAGGTCCGCCCCGGCCACCGCGTCCGGCTTTTCCCCACTTCCACCCCCGCCGCCACCCACCCCCACCCCCGGGCCTGCAGATAATGGGGTTCCTGGACACCCCCGGTGAGCTGGTAGGGTTCTACCCGTCACCGCCCATCACAGCGCGCGACACGCCCCCGTAGCTCAGGGGATAGAGCAACGGCCTCCGGAGCCGTGTGCGCAGGTTCGAATCCTGCCGGGGGCACCTTGCAGAAGGTGCCTAAAGACCCCGTCACCAGCGGAAACGCTGAGGATGGGGTCTTCTTGCGTTTGCAGCCATGTGCAGCTCTAGGTCGCTGAAAGCGGCGATGTGCCGGGCGCTGTGGACGACCTGTGGACGGGATCTTGATGCGTTTCCGCAGGTGATCTGCGCGTTCCTACGTATCGGGCCGGCGGCCCGCGCGGCCGTATGCGGCCCCAGGGTGTCAGTGGCGTGCGCTTGGATGAGTGGATGACCATCGAAGACGTCGCTCGGCGGCTGCCCGAGATAGCTGTGCTCCGTGAGCACTGCCGGTCCCTCGCCATGTTGGAAGCAGTCCTGAGTCCGGAGTGGGAGGGGCGCTATTACTCCTTCGATCATCGATGGTCCGAGACCGAGGCCATGGCCTCGATGCGCAACGGCTCGGGAGACGAGTACTCGATCGTCTTCTCACCTGCCGGTGCTTACGTCCGTGGGTTCGCCCATGAGTCACCCATGAGCCCCTACCAGGAAGACGGGCCGTGGCCCGGCGTGCTGGACGATGTGCCAGATGCCTTCCGGCCATGTGTCGAGGAGGCTGCCTTCTCCGGTGAGGACGGGATGCCCGTTGTCACGGCGTGCACGTGGCGTGAGTCGGACGCCGCCGGTTGGAAGACGGGAACGATCGAGTTTCCGGAAGAGCCGGCGGAGGACCCGGACGGTGCCCAGTACCTGTTCCAGCTACTCATGGACCGTTCGCCGGAAGCCTTCCAGCGGTGGGCCCAGGACTACTACGAGGTTTCGGTCGACCTGGAGGCCGTTCGTCATGTTCTCGCTTGCCGTCCCCTGACGGATGCAGTGGTCAACAACCTCAACCCGGAGATCACCCTGGCCGAACTCGCGGATGACGTTGCGGAGATCGGCTACCCGAACAGCTGAAGTCGGAAGACCTGAGGCTGGGTCTCCTTGCGAGTGCGGGCATGGGCTTACAGCCTTGCGATCTCAGGCTTGTACTTCCCGTACCAAGGTGCCGGCGTCGTCGTAGAGCTCCAAGGCGAGGCGCGGTCGATGACCAGCCGGCCGCGACGAAGGCGGCGGCTGCCACTGAGGCATCGCCGCAGTTCCAGCACGGTCGTGGTCCTCAGGCGTACTCCCGCTGAGCCTGGCGTCTTCGCGTGTTCAGGTGGATCCTTGTGCGTTCAACTGGCCCGGGGGAGAACTGGTATGGAGCTGCTGAGTGAGCAACGGCGAGGGGGGGGGCGTCGGTCGGCGTTCCGGGGGATGCGCGGCGGGATCGAAGTGATGGGTGGCGGGATCGAGCGGGAATGCGTGCAGCGTCTTCCTGTCGCTGGATTCCCCACTCGTGAATCCAGGGGCAAGCGGATACTCGGGTTGGTCAGTGGCCTGGTTGCTGCGGTTGCTGCGGCGTTCTGGCTCGTGGTTGTCCAGCCGGGCGAGGGTGCTGCAGGCGATGCCAGTCGAGGTGGTCTGAACAGGTACCAGGTGATCGCCTGTGCGCAGATGATTGCGGTCGTGGACGTGCGGCAGGTCAAGCCTGTCCCGGGCACGAACAATCGGGCGCAGGTCGTGATGGACGTACGGGAATGGATCAAGCCCGCGACCGGGGATCGGACCGTCAGCGTAGAAGTGGCGAACCCGGATGAGGGCTGGGGAGATGCCATCCTGTCGGAAGGTCTGCATGCGCTGGTCCAGGTGCCGATGAAGCCGGACCAGCCGCCCGCGGCGCTCACCTACAAATTGGAGAGGCAAGTGATGCGAACGAAGCAGTACTTGCCGAAGGCCGAGAAGGTCGCCTGTCCCACTTATGGCGACACTTATGGCGACACTTATGGCGGCAATTATGGCGGCAATTATGGCGACGACGTTCCGCACCCCCGCCCGGTGACCGGCCCCGGCCCCGGCGCCAGTGGGTTCTCGATGCCGGTCGTCGGCGCGGTCCGCGTAGCGATGGTCGAAGTCCTTCGGTTGTGACGGGCGGGCCGGGCAAGTCCCACGCTCGCCAAAGTGAGCGCGAGGCCGGTCAACTGGCGGACGTTCAGGGGCTCGTGGGCGAGCGCGACGCCCAGCAGCACCCCGGTGACCGGGTTGAGGAGGCCGATCAGGCCCACGGTGGCTGCCGGGAGGCGGCGTAGGCCCGTGAACCAGGCGGTGAAGGCCAGGGCTGTCGCGATGAGGGTGACGTAGCCGAAGGCGGCGGCGGTGGGGGCGTCCAGGGGTGGCGGGCTTCCCTCGATGAGCACGGCCGCCGGGAGCAGGACGAGGCCGCCTGCCGTGAGTTGCCAGGCCGTTGACGTCAGGGTGTCGAGCTGCTCGCCCCAGCGCTTGGTGAGGAGGTAGCCGCACGAGGACATGAGCATCGCGCACGCCGAAGCGAGGATGCCGAGCGGGTCGAGTGACGTGGTCGCGGTCAGCAGCATCAGGCATACGCCGGCAACGCCCGTCACCGCCGCCGCGAGATGGCGCGCGCTCGGCCGTTCGCCGACCAGTGGCCATGCGAGGGCCATCATGACCAGCGGAGCCAGGGCCATCACGGTGGCTGCCACGCTAGTCGGCAGGCGCTGTGCGGCGAGGTAGACGAGTGCGAAGAACCCGCCCATGTTGAGTACGCCGAGGACCAGGGACTTCCACCACCAGGCGCCGCTCGGCAGGGTCCTGCGGAACGCGAGGAGCAGGAGCCCGGCGGGCAGAGCCCTGATGGCCGCACCGTAGAGGGGCCGGTCGGGCGGCAGGAACGTACCGGTGACGTAGTAGGTCGCGCCCCAGGCGACCGGCGCGAACGCCGTGATCAGCGCCCCTGATCCCGATCCCGACCCCGATCCCGACCCCGACCCCGATCCCGACCCCGACCCCGATCCCGACCCCGACCCCGATCCCGGCCCCCGCCAACGCGTTATACCTTCCATGGAAGGTATAGTAGCTTCCAAGGAAGCTACTGTGGGTCGCGTGACAGAAGAGCGCGCCCACCCCCCGGACCACGTCGCCCGCATCCAGGCCGAGTGGGCCCGCGAGCGGCCCGATGTGGATGTGTCCCCGCAGGCGGTCATCGGCCGGTTGCATCGCCTCGGAGCCCTGTTGGCGCGGCAGTTGTGTCTCGTCTACGACAAGTACGGGCTGAGCGAGGGCGAGTTCGACGTACTCGCGGCCCTTCGTCGTGCGGGCAGGCCGTACGAGCGGGCGCCGGGGGAGCTGGCCGCGCACACGATGGTGACCACCGGGGCGATGACCAAGCGCATCGACCGTCTGGAGCGCAACGGGCTGGTCACCAGGCGCCGTTCGGCGGACGACGGGCGGGGGCGTGTGGTCGCCCTGACGCCGGCCGGGCGCAGACTGATCGACCGGGCCTTCACCGACCACATGAGGAACGAGCGCGCGCTGCTCGACGGCCTCGCCCCGGAGGAGGCCGCCGCCCTGGAGACCCTGCTCACCGTATGGCTGTCGCGCCTGGAGCAGGAGGACAGCGACTGATCCAGAGGGCGCAGGACCGGACTGGCTGCCGGGCCAGCCGCTACCCCTGCCCCTGCGCCCTTGCCCCTGCCCCTGCGCCCCTACCCCTTCACCGCCAGCTCCCCCAGCAGCCTCCACGTGCGCTGCCGATCGGCCTCACCCCCGAGCCCGGTCGCCGTGAACACCACCTCCGTCGCGCCGGCCTCGCGATAGCGCCGCACCTCGGCTGCCACGGTCTCCTCGTCGCCGATCACGGCCAGGTCGGCGGCGCGCTCGGCGCCGGAGAGTTCGATGACCCGGCGGTAGGACGGGATCTGTTCGTAGAACTCGAAGGACTCGGTCGCACGCTCCCGTACGGCCTCCGTGTCGGCGGTGACGACGCCGGGCACGAAAGCGACGATGCGGGGCGCCGGACGTCCCGCCGCCGCGGCCGCCGCGGTGATCGCCGGGACGATGTGGTCGGCGAGAGCGCGGGGTCCGGCCAGCAACGGGAGGGTGCCGTCCGCGAGTTCACCTGTGACGCGCAGCGCCTGCGGCCCCATCGCCGCGACGAGGAGCGGTGGCGGCGGTTCGGCGCCGGGCACCGCCGCCGGCAGCGGGGTGGTGGCGGTCAGCAGGTCGCCGTGGAAGTCGGCGCTGCCCGTGTCCACCAGCTGACGCAAAGCGGTGAGGAACTCGCGGAGCAGGGTGATCGGGCGCTCGTACGGGATGCCGAAGCCGGTCTCGGTCAGATGCTTGGTGCCGAGCGCGAGACCGAGGTGGAAACGCCCGCCGGTGGCCGCCTGGGCCGTCTGCGCCTGGCTGGAGACCAGCAGCGGGTGGCGGCCGAAGACGGGGATCGCGGAGGTTCCGACCTGTAGGCCCGGCACCTCGCGGCCCACGATCGCGGCGAGCGAGGCGGCGTCGTAACCGAAGGTCTGGGCGAACCACGCCGAGTGCAGTCCGGCCTCACGCGCCTCTCGGGCGAGCTGCACGGTGGTGTCGATCGAGTGGGAGACGCTGGTCGAGCTGAGCACTACTCCTACAGTCATGTACAGAGCAACGAGCTTGCCAGGGACGGGAATTCCGCTCCCGTATGGCAGGCTCGTGGCATTTGTGTGACGAGGCAGCCGGCAGATCACGGCCATTGGATGCCGTCAGGTCACGGTCATTGGATGCCGTCAGGTCACGGTCATTGGATGCCGTCAGGTCACGGTCACCGGATGCCGCACCACCCCGTCGAACAGATACCCCTGCGTGTTGTGCACAGAGACATCCGGCTGCGTGCGCCCCGCCGTGTCGGTGGCGCGGGCCAGCAGATGGGTGGTGCCGGGAGCCGAGGGGCGGAAGGGGACGGACCAGCGCGTCCAGGTGCCGGTGCGGGGCCGGTCGTGCAGCCGGGCCGGGCGCCAGCTCGCGCCGCCGTCCGTACTGACGTCGACCCGCGCCACGGCCCCGGCGCCCGACCAGGAACGGCCGTGCAGCACCTGGCCCTCGCCCGCACGGAACGTGGCCCCGCTCGCCAGCTCGAAGGCGCTCTTGACCGTCTGCCGGGTCAGCGGTGCGCTGCCCTGCGGCGGATGGGCGGCGCCGTACAGCCGGTAGAAGGTGGTGTTCCACGGGGAGAACAGCGGTTGAGCGGACACCTCGATGTCGCCCACCCACTTGATCGAGGAGATCCCCACCCACGAGGGCACGAGGACGCGCACCGGATATCCGTGGTCGTACGGGAGCGGCTCGCCGTTCATCTCGTACGCGAGCAGGACGTCGTCCAGCGCCTTGGCCAGCGGCAGCGGACGGCGCACCCGGCCGAGGTTCTCGCCGCCGCTGACGAACTCGGCGTCCAGGCCGCGTGGTTGTACGTCCACGGCGTACGAGGAGAGTCCGGCTCTGCGCAGGGCGTCGGCAAGCCGCACTCCGCGCCAGCGGGCCACGCCGATCGCGCCCAGGGTCCAGGGGGTCCCGGACACCGTTTCGCCCTGCTGCGTCGCGTAGGCGCTGCGGCCGTTGCCGGCGCATTCGACGAAGGCGGTACGGGTGACGGCGGGCAGGGCGCGCAGGTCGTCGTATCCGAACTCCACCGGCCTGTCCTCGCCCGGCGCGCCCCGCAGCCCGCTGCCCCACAGGCGAAGCCGCCAGTCGGCACGGTTCAGGACGGGGGTGGCGGTGTGGTTGCGTACGAAGAAGAGCTCGTTGGGGGTGTGGAGGCCCGTTCCGCGCAAGGCTTCCCAGCGGGTTTCCGCGTTGGTGCCGCGCTGGATGAACCACTCCGGCGGCAGCGGTTTGACGATCGTGGTGTCGGCGGCGCGCGCGACGTGCGGCGTGGGCAGAGCGGTGGCGGCGGCCGTCGCGGCGAGCAGGGTGAGCAGCCGGCGTCGGCTCACACCCTCCGCTCTGGCGTCTCCCGCCAGCCACTGGCGCATCCGGTGATGGTCGTACGCGGCTTCGGCGGCACTGGCGGTACTCGCGGCACTCGCGGGGGATCGCGGCGTGGGCGCACCCGGTGCGGGCGCGGCGGATGAAGGCATGGCGGATGAAGGCATGGCGGGACCTCGTCATCAGGGGAGGTGGGACCTTGGCGGCGGAGTCATGCGGTGGCGCATGGCCGGGAACGCGATCGGCCAGGCCGACGCCCTCGAACAAGCCGATTGGGTACGGCTGTCGGGCGGGCGAGGAATCGGAGGATCAGCCGGGGAAGCGACACAGCGCGGCGGCCACGCGGACGAGGTCCACGGTGAGGCGGCGCGTCAGGGGCTCCAGCTGCGGCATGCGGCGATGCAAGCACGGGGCTGGTGAGGGTGTCAACGGAGTGGCGGTGGAGCGCAGTTGGGGTGACTCCACGCGCTGCGGGGTGCGTGCGGCCGCGCCACGGGGCGTTCGGAGGGCCCGGCGCCGGGCCCTCCGCCGCCACCACCACCTCACGCCCGTGCTCAGTGCACATCCACCTGGAACGGATGCCCCACGTCCTGCGGGCACGTGAAGATGCGCAGATCCCCGAAACGCCCCACGATCACCCCCGTAGTCAGATCATCGCTCGCCGCCGTGAACAGCAGCGTCAGGGGCGTGCCGCACTCCGAGCAGGCGAACTCGAGCGGATGCGCCAGGTGCCATGTGGGCCAGCCGCCCAGTTTCCAGCCCGCGACCCGGGTGATCACGTCGGACTTGCCGTCACCGGTCGCACGCACCAACTCGGAAAGTCCCGGGCGGAGTTCGGGCGGGAGTACCTCACGGAAAGGGAAGTCCACCAGTGATCGCGCGCGCAGTGTGCAGGGCTCCGGGAGGAGGCCGTACTCCTCATGCCGTACGGGCACGGCGGGCTCCACCACGCGCGCGTTGGCGAGCTCCTCGACCCTGCGCCAACGCAGGGTCACCGTCGGGCCGCCGTCGGCCTGGTCGTGCGGCGGGTCCCAGTGGCTGTTGGGGCACCACAGCACCTGGAGCAGATCGGCGTCCTCGGGCCACCACGGGCCGGGGGCATCACGCGCGAATACCTGCGCCACCGGCACCATCGCGACCGAGGGCTCGCCCGACTCCTCCAGCTCGTCGGGCACCGAGCACACGGGCCACGGCTCGTCGGCCGGCCACAGTACGGGTCCGCCGACCGAGGAGTCCCACGGTCCCGGTCGACCGGGAAGCGGCTCGAGCACGGTCGCCGCACGTCCGTACGGAGCGAGCTCGGGGAGCGCGGCGAGGATGGCCTCTGTGGTGGGGCGGGCCGGTGCGGAGGAACCGGCGGAGTCGTTCGGCATGGGCGCCTTTCGGGGGTGCGGGTGTCTCACCTGTCCAGCGCTCGCCGGGCCTCACCTGTCACGCGGCACCCGCACACTCCGGAGCAGGGGAACGGCGCCATGGGGCGCGGGGCGAGGGGTGCGCTGCTCAGCTGTCCGGCACCCCACCGCCCAGCTCTCCGCAACCCCGCCCCGTCTCCCTATCCGAAACCGACTCGCCTACCCACCCCCCACCTCCCCTACGCTTGTCCCGTGACCCCCGCCGATCTCTCCCGCACCGTGCTGCGCGTGGTGCGCCGTGCCGTCGAGCAGGGGGAGCTGGGTGAGGACCCCGGCTTGGGGATCTCCGAGCGGATCGTCGTCGAGCGGCCGCGGCCCGGTGGGCGCGGGGACTACGCGACCAACGCCGCGCTGCAGCTGGCCGGGACCGCCAAGCGGCCGCCTCGCGAAGTCGCCCGGCTGCTTGCCGACGGGCTCACTCGCGAGCCCGGGATCACCGGCGTCGAGATCACCGGACCCGGATTCCTGAACATCACCGTCGAGCACGACGAGTCGGTCGTACGGGAGATCCGAGCCGCGGGCGACCGCTACGGTCACGCCCCGGCGCTCACCGGCCAAATCGTCCAGCTGCACTTCCGCCCCGAGCTCCGCGCCGCCGTCTGGTGCGACGCGCTGCAGCGGATTCTGCGGTCACAGGGCGCTCTGACCCGTAACACCTGCGAGGAGCAGCCCCCGAAGGAGTGGGCCGCTCTGGGCATCCGTATCGACGCCACCGGCACCCCGCCCGCCCCCGGCCTCGCGCTCACCGGGCCGGTGCCCGCACCCGAGGCGGAGACCGCCCTCGGCCCCGACGAGACCCGCTGGGCCCTGCTGCATCCCGCGGCCCACGACCGCCCGCGGCTGACCGAGGAACACCTCCACCAGGTGGAGGCCAACCCTCTCTTCCGGATCCGTTACGCCCACGCCCGCACCCGGGCCCTCACCCGTAACGCCGCCGACCTGGGCTTCACCGCCTACCCCGGCCCGGCCACGGAAGCCACCACCGCGAGCCCGGCCACGCAAGCCACCACCGCGAGCCCGGCCACGCAAGCCACCACTCCGAGCCCCGTCACGGAAGCCACCACCGCGAGCCCCGCCACGGAAGCCACCACCCCCGGCCCCGTACAGGAACACGAGCTGCACACAGCCCTCGCCGCATACCCCCGAGTCCTCGCCCAGGCCGCCGACCACCGCGCCCCCGACCGTCTCGCCCGTCACCTGATCACGGTCGCCGACGCCCTGCTCGACCTGCAGTACGACGTCCTCCCGCGCGGCGACGAGAAACCCGGGGCCACCCACCGCGCCCGGCTCGCGCTCGCCGAAGCCGCCGGGACGGTGCTCGCCGGTGGCCTGTCCCTGCTCGGCATCGACGCCCCCGAACACCTCTGAGAGAGACACAGAAGAGATGAGCCGTTCCGCCCACCCCGCCGGGCCCCGCTACGCCGACGTCATCCCCGAGGGCCACTATGCGGCGCCCCCGGCCGACCTCAACGTCCTCGACCCCAAGGTCTGGTCCCGCACCGTCACGCGTGACGCGAGCGGCGGCCTGACCGTCGGCGGTATCGAAGTGGCGCGCCTGGCCGAGGAGTTCGGCACCCCGGCGTACTTCATGGACGAGTCCGACTTCCGCGCCCGCTGCCGCGCCTGGCGCGAGGCCTTCGGCACCGAGGCCGACGTCTTCTACGCGGGCAAGGCCTTCCTCTCACGCGCCATTGTGAAGTGGCTGTACGAGGAGGGCCTCAACCTCGACGTCTGCTCCGGCGGAGAGCTCACCACGGCCCTCAGTGCCGGGATGCCCGCCGAGCGCATCGCCTTCCACGGCAACAACAAGTCCGAGGAAGAGATCGAGCGCGCGGTCGAGGCCGGTGTCGGCCGTATCGTGCTCGACTCCTTCCAGGAGATCGTCCGGGTCGCGCACATCGCCCAGCGCCTCGGCAAGCGCCAGCCGGTCCTGATCCGCGTGACGGTCGGCGTCGAGGCCCACACCCACGAGTTCATCGCCACCGCGCACGAGGACCAGAAGTTCGGTATCGCGCTGGCCGGTGGCCAGGCTGCCGAGGCCGTACGGCGGGCACTGAAGCTCGACGGGCTCGAACTCCTCGGCATCCACAGCCACATCGGCTCGCAGATCTTCGACATGGCCGGCTTCGAGGTCTCCGCCCGCCGCGTCGTCCAGCTGCTCGCCGAGGTCCGCGACGAGCACGGCGTCGAGCTGCCCGAGATCGACCTCGGCGGCGGCCTCGGCATCGCCTACACCAGCGAGGACGACCCGCGCGAGCCGCACGAGATCGCCAAGGCGCTCAGCGAGATCGTCACGCGTGAGTGCGAGGCGGCGAAGCTCCGCAGCCCCCGTATCTCCGTCGAGCCCGGCCGCGCGATCGTCGGCCCGACGGCCTTCACGCTCTACCGCGTCGGCACCATCAAGCACCTCGACGGCCTGCGGACGTACGTGAGCGTGGACGGCGGCATGTCGGACAACATCCGCACCGCGCTCTACGACGCCGAGTACAGCGTCGCGCTCGTCTCGCGCACCTCCACCGCCGAGCCGATGCTCTCCCGCGTGGTCGGCAAGCACTGCGAGAGCGGCGACATCGTGGTCAAGGACGCCTTCCTGCCGGCCGATCTGGCACCGGGCGACCTGATCGCGGTGCCGGCGACGGGCGCGTACTGCCGCTCGATGGCGAGCAACTACAACCATGCGCTGCGACCGCCGGTCGTAGCGGTGAAGGACGGCGAGGCCCGCGTGATCATCCGCAGGGAGACGGAAGAAGATCTTCTCCGGCTCGACGTCGGATGACGTAAGAGGTACGGCAGCACCAGGGCCGCGGACGCCGGATTTCCGGCCCGCGGATCCCATCGAAATGAAATCGACGTCTCATTATCCGGACCGGGGGCTGAAACCCCGGTCCGGTGCGTGAGACTGGACCAACCGCAGAAGTTCAAGAATCGAGGTCGGATGATGCGTACGCGTCCGCTGAAGGTGGCGCTCCTTGGCTGTGGAGTCGTCGGCTCCGAAGTAGCCCGCATCATGACGACGCACGCGGACGACCTCACGGCAAGGATCGGCGCGCCGGTCGAGCTCGCGGGTGTGGCCGTGCGCCGCCCGTCCAAGGTGCGCGCCGGTATCGACCCCGAGCTGATCACCACGGACGCGACCGCGCTCGTGAAACGCGGCGACATCGACGTGATCATCGAGGTCATCGGCGGCATCGAGCCCGCCCGCACCCTGATCACCACCGCCTTCGAGCACGGCGCCTCCGTCGTCTCGGCGAACAAGGCGCTGCTCGCCCAGGACGGCGCGGCCCTGCACAAGGCCGCCGAGGACCACGGCGAGGACCTGTACTACGAGGCCGCCGTGGCCGGTGCGATCCCGCTGATCCGCCCGCTGCGCGAGTCCCTCGCGGGCGACAAGGTCAACCGCGTCCTCGGCATCGTGAACGGCACCACGAACTTCATCCTCGACAAGATGGATTCGTCCGGGGCCGGCTACCAGGAAGCGCTCGACGAAGCGACCGCCCTCGGTTACGCCGAGGCCGACCCGACCGCCGACGTCGAGGGTTTCGACGCCGCCGCCAAGGCCGCGATCCTGGCCGGTATCGCCTTCCATACCCGCGTACGCCTCGACGACGTGTACCGCGAGGGCATGACCGAGGTGACCGCCGCCGACTTCGCCTCCGCGCGTCAGATGGGCTGCACCATCAAGCTCCTTGCGATCTGCGAGCGGGCCGCCGACGGCGAGTCCGTCACCGCCCGTGTCCACCCGGCGATGATCCCGCTCAGCCACCCGCTCGCCTCGGTGCGCGAGGCGTACAACGCGGTGTTCGTCGAGTCCGAGGCCGCAGGACGGCTGATGTTCTACGGCCCCGGCGCGGGCGGCGCCCCGACCGCCTCCGCGGTCCTCGGCGACCTCGTGGCCGTCTGCCGCAACAAGCTCGACGGGTCCACCGGGCCCGGCGAATCCGCGTACACCCGCCTCCCGGTCAGCCCGATGGGCGAGGTCGTCACGCGCTACCACATCAGCCTCGACGTGGCCGACAAGCCGGGTGTCCTCGCCCAGGTCGCGACGGTCTTCGCCGAGCACGGCGTATCGATCGATACGGTCCGCCAGTCGGGCAAGGACGGCGAGGCCTCCCTCGTCGTCGTCACCCACCGCGCAACCGACGCCTCCCTCACCGGGACCGTCGAGGCCTTGCGCAAGCTCGACACCGTGCGGGGTGTCGCCAGCATCATGCGTGTCGAAGGGGAGTAACAGACATGACCGCCACCGCTCGTACCGGCGCCCACCAGTGGCGCGGGATCATCGAGGAGTACCGCGACCGCCTTCCCGTCAGCGAGGCGACGCCCGTGGTCACGCTCGGCGAGGGCGGCACTCCGCTCGTACGCGCCGAGGTCCTCTCCGAGCTCACCGGCTGCGAGGTCCACCTCAAGGTCGAGGGCGCCAACCCGACCGGTTCCTTCAAGGACCGGGGCATGACGATGGCGATCTCGAAGGCCAAGGAGGAGGGCGCGCAGGCCGTCATCTGCGCCTCCACCGGCAACACCTCGGCCTCCGCGGCCGCGTACGGCGGCAAGGCCGGCATGGTCAGCGCCGTCCTCGTACCGCAGGGCAAGATCGCGCTCGGCAAGATGGGCCAGGCCCTCGTGCACGGCGCGAAGATCCTGCAGGTCGACGGCAACTTCGACGACTGCCTCGTACTGGCGCGAAACTTGTCCGAGAACTACCCGGTGGCGCTGGTCAATTCGGTCAACCCGGTACGTATCGAGGGCCAGAAGACCGCCGCGTTCGAGATCGTGGACCGTCTCGGCGACGCCCCCGACATCCACGTCCTGCCGGTCGGCAACGCGGGCAACATCACCGCCTACTGGAAGGGCTACAAGGAGTACGCGGCCGACGGCCTCGCCACTCACACGCCCGTCATGTGGGGCTTCCAGGCCTCCGGCGCCAACCCGATCGTGCGCGGCGAGGTCGTCAAGGACCCCTCCACGATCGCGACCGCGATCCGGATCGGCAACCCGGCCTCCTGGCAGTACGCGGAGGCGGCGAGGGACGAGTCGGGCGGCCTCATCGACGATGTGACCGACCGTCAAATCCTGCGCGCCTACAAGCTGTTGGCCTCCCGCGAGGGTGTCTTCGTGGAGCCGGCGTCGGCCGCGTCCGTGGCCGGTCTGCTCGCGGCCGCCGAGGACGGCAAGCTGGCCAAGGGGCAGCGCATCGTCTGCACCGTCACGGGCAACGGCCTCAAGGACCCGGACTGGGCCGTGGCCGGCGCTCCGCAGCCGGTGACGGTGCCGATCGACGCGGCCGCCGCCGCCGAACGGCTCGGCCTCGCCTAGCACTTGAGGGTATGCCCGGACTTCCGGGCATACCCGCCCAACACCGCGCAGGGGTGCACAAGGGGCTCGCGACACGCATCGTGCGCCTCCTGTGCGCCCTATGTCGCCACAGAACCTTCCTTCGATAGGCTGTACCGAACCAGCCCGCCGCATATGCCAGTCGTCTGCGGCCGGCGCCGCATGTTGTCGGCCTCCGGGTTCCTGTTCCTCTCCCGTACTTCGCGTACGTCCAGAGAAGTTCCGGCGAACCCCAGCCCGACCGTGAACAATCCCGCAGCACAACCAAGGAGAGTCAGCGAGCGATGGCCGGCCCCGCCTTCCGCGCCGCCGCCGTAAGGGTGCGCGTCCCCGCGACCAGCGCAAACCTCGGCCCGGGCTTCGACAGCCTCGGCCTTGCGCTGGGGCTCTACGACGATGTCGTCGTCCGCGTGGCCGACTCCGGTCTGCACGTGGACATCGCGGGCGAGGGCGCGGAGACTCTGCCGCGGGACGAGTCCCATCTGCTCGTACGTTCGCTGCGTACCGCGTTCGACCTGCTGGGCGGACAGCCGCGCGGCCTCGAGGTCGTCTGCGCCAACCGCATCCCGCACGGCCGCGGTCTCGGCTCCTCGTCTGCCGCCATCTGCGCCGGCATCATGGCCGCCCGCGCCGTGACCATAGGCGGCGACGCCAAGCTCGACGACACCGCGCTGCTCGAGCTCGCCACCGAGATCGAGGGCCATCCCGACAATGTCGCGCCCTGCCTCCTCGGCGGCTTCACGATCGCCTGGATGGACGCCGGATCGGCCCGCGCGATCAGGCTGGACCCCGCCGAATCCGTCGTTCCGGTGGTCTTCGTCCCCGCCAAGCCCGTCCTCACCGAAACGGCCCGCGGCCTGCTGCCGCGCAGCGTCCCGCACGTGGACGCGGCCGCCAACGCGGGCCGTGCGGCCCTGCTCGTCGAGGCCCTGACCAGGCGCCCCGAGCTGCTGCTCCCCGCCACTGAGGACCGTCTGCACCAGGAGTACCGCGCCCCGGCCATGCCGGAGAGCGCCGCCCTGGTCGAGCGGCTGCGCGCCGACGGCGTGCCCGCAGTGATCTCCGGCGCCGGCCCCACGGTGCTTGCGCTGGTCGATGAAGCGGCGGCCGACAAGGTCGCACAGGTCGCGGGCGAGGGGTGGGCGGCCAACCGGCTGCCCCTCGATTCCGGCGGAGCGAGCGTGCTGCCGCTTGCGTCCTGACACACGTATGCCGGAGCAGGAGAGGGGGAATGTTTGTTGGATCCGGTAGTGTTAATCTCAAGTCTGCACCCGACGTATGTATGGCGTGGTGCTTCCTGTCCCGTCTCGGGACAACCCTTCTTCCGGGAGCTTCCCCAACTGATCTGTGCCCTGCACTGACCGTTGGCGAGCACGCTCCGGAACCGGTGTGACCCAGCCCAGTGACACAGCACGTACGGGTGGCACAGCTTCGGGAATCACCGTCACCACAGACTCTTCCGCCGTTTGAGGCGGGACCACCGCCCCGGCCGGTCCTTTCCTTTGGGACCACCGCCGGACAGCACAACCGGTCGCCGAGCCAGACAGGCCGACGTCCGCTCCAGGGAAGGACCCTTCGTGAGCGACACCACCGATCTGATGGGCGTGACTGACAGCGCCGCGCCCGCTACGGACGCCTCTGCCGCGCCCACCACGCGGCGGCGCCGCGGTACCGGCCTTGACGGCATGGTGCTGGCCGAGCTGCAGCAGGTCGCGTCCGGCCTCGGGATCAGGGGCACCGCGCGGATGCGCAAGAGCCAGCTGATCGAGGTCATCAAGGAAGCTCAGGCCGGCGGCTCCGCCCCGGCGAAGGCGTCGGGGGACAGCACCACCGAGTCCAAGCCGAAGCGCCGGGCGACCTCCAAGGCCCGTACCGAAGCCGTCGCCGAGAAGTCGGCCGCTGCCGAGGAGAAGGCCGTCGAGGCCTCCGCCCCGAAGCAGATCGACATCCCGGGCCAGCCCGCCTCCGACGACGCTCCCGCCGAGCGCCGTCGCCGCCGGGCCACCGCCGATGCCGGCAGCCCCGAGACCGTGACCGCCGAGGCCAAGGGCGCCACGCTCGTCGAGGCGAAGACCGCCGAGCAGAGCGAGACCAAGGGCGAGGACAACGCCGAGGGTCGTCGTGAGCGCGGCAACCGCCGTGACCGCGGCCGTGACCGCAACCGCGATGAGCAGGGCGGTGGCAAGCAGCAGGGCCAGCGCCAGCAGCAGAGCGGCGGCCGTCAGGACCGCCAGGAGCGCGGCGACCGTCAGGACCGGCAGGACCGCAACAACGGCCCGCAGGACGACGACGAGTTCGGCGACGGACGTCGCGGCCGGCGTGGCCGCTACCGCGACCGTCGTGGCCGTCGCGGCCGTGACGAGATCGGCGGCGGCAACGAGCCGCAGGTCTCCGAGGACGACGTCCTGATCCCCGTCGCGGGCATCCTCGACATCCTCGACAACTACGCGTTCATCCGTACGTCGGGCTACCTCCCGGGTCCCAACGACGTGTACGTCTCCCTCGCCCAGGTCCGTAAGAACGGTCTGCGCAAGGGTGACCACGTCACCGGCGCCGTGCGCCAGCCCAAGGACGGCGAGCGCCGCGAGAAGTTCAACGCCCTTGTCCGGCTTGACTCTTCGAACGGCATGGCGGCCGACTCCGGCCGTGGGCGCCCCGAGTTCAACAAGCTCACGCCGCTGTACCCGCAGGACCGCCTCCGTCTGGAGACGGACCCGGGCGTGCTGACCACCCGCATCATCGACCTCGTGTCGCCGATCGGTAAGGGCCAGCGCGGTCTGATCGTGGCCCCGCCGAAGACCGGCAAGACCATGATCATGCAGGCGGTCGCCAACGCGATCACGCACAACAACCCCGAGTGCCACCTGATGGTCGTCCTGGTCGACGAGCGTCCGGAAGAGGTCACCGACATGCAGCGCTCGGTCAAGGGCGAGGTCATCTCCTCGACCTTCGACCGTCCGGCCGAGGACCACACCACGGTCGCCGAGCTCGCCATCGAGCGCGCCAAGCGCCTCGTCGAGCTGGGCCACGACGTCGTCGTGCTGCTCGACTCGATCACGCGTCTGGGCCGTGCGTACAACCTGGCGGCGCCGGCCTCCGGCCGCATCCTGTCCGGTGGTGTCGACTCGACCGCCCTGTACCCGCCGAAGCGCTTCTTCGGTGCGGCCCGCAACATCGAGGACGGCGGCTCGCTGACCATCCTCGCCACCGCCCTGGTGGACACCGGGTCCCGCATGGACGAGGTGATCTTCGAGGAGTTCAAGGGCACCGGCAACATGGAGCTCAAGCTCGACCGCAAGCTCGCCGACAAGCGCATCTTCCCCGCGGTGGACGTGGACGCGTCCGGTACCCGTAAGGAAGAGATCCTCATGGGCAACGACGAGCTCGGTGTCGTCTGGAAGCTGCGCCGGGTGCTGCACGCACTCGACCAGCAGCAGGCGATCGAGCTGCTCCTGGACAAGATGAAGCAGACGAAGTCGAACGCGGAGTTCCTGCTTCAGATCCAGAAGACGACTCCCGGTGCGGGCAACGGCAACGACTGATCCGCCGTAGCGCCCAGCGCCTGACGACGCCCCCGCCACGTATCCCGTGGCGGGGGCGCTGTCATGTCCGGCGGGGTTCGTACGGTGGGACTTCGGTCCCGTACGCCGGTAACGGAAGGGCAACCGGCGAGACCTTCGCCACAGAACCGCGGCCCGATGGTCCTTTCGGCCGGACGTGCCAGACTGGATAAAGCAGCAGGTGAACACGGGTTTTCCTGGCTGCGATGCGGGAACCCGGTCCGGAGCCAACGCACAGGTTGTCCACGGCTTGCTCTTAAGAAGCTCTTATGACCCTGTGCAACCCTTTTTGTGGACAGTACGTCCGACAAATGGCGGACCGAGGACTGAGGAGCCCATGCCCGACGCGAGCGACATAACCCCCGAGGACGCCGCACCGCACAGCGGTCGACGCGGCGCGAAGGGGCGTCGGCGCAAGCCCCGCACCACTCGGCGCAAGGCCCTGGTCATCACGGCCTGGACGGCGGCGGGCGTCGTCGTGCTCGGCGGCGCCGGGCTCGGCTACCTCTACTACAAGTTCAACGGGAACCTGCACGCCGTCGACATCAACGCCGCTCTGGGCACCGACCGCCCCGAGGACGTGGACAACGGCTCGATGGACATCCTGGTCCTCGGCTCCGACTCGCGCGCCGGCGACAACTCGAAGTACGGCGGCGGCGACGGCGAGAGCGCCCGTTCGGACACCGCGATGGTCCTGCACGTGTACGAGGGCCACAAGAAGGCCAGCATCGTCTCCATACCCAGGGACACCCTGGTCACGAGGCCCGCGTGCACGACGAACGACGGCGGTACGGACCCCGGCGGCGCGCGCAAGATGTTCAACGAGTCGTACTCGGTCGGTGGCCCGGCCTGCGCCGTGAAGACGGTCGAGGCCATGTCCGGTATCCGCATGGACCACTACGTAGAGGTCGACTTCTCGGGCTTCAAGAAGCTGATCGACACCCTCGGTGGCGTGGACATCACCACCACCAAGGCGATCAAGGACCCCGACAGCCATCTGAACCTCGCCGCCGGAAAGCACACCCTCAACGGTGAGCAGGCGCTCGGCCTCGTACGTACCCGCCATGCCGTCGGCGACGGCGGCGACCTGGGCCGAATACAGCTGCAGCAGGCCTTCATCAAGGCCCTGATCAACCAGATCAAGGACGTCGGGGTGCTCTCCAGCCCCACGAAGCTGTACGAGCTCGCGGACACCGCCACCAAGGCCACCACGGTCGACTCCGACCTCGACTCGGTGAACCGTCTGGTCGGTTTCGCCAACGGTCTGAAGTCGATCGACTCCAAGGACATGCACATGGTCACGCTGCCGGTCGTCTACGACACGGTGGACCCCAACCGTGTGGTGCCGCTCGAGAAGGAGTCCCGGCTGGTCTGGGACGCGCTCAAGGCCGACAAGCCGATCCCGGCCGCGGCCACCGCGGACTCCGCCGGTGACAAGGGTGACGCCGGTTCCTACGTGGACAGCGACTGATCCCGTCTCCGGCGCCTGATCCCCGTATCGCCGCAGCAGTAGTCAAGACCGCCTGACCTGCGAAAACACCGCCTGGAATAACTGAGCCCCCAACCCGGTTTTGGGAGATGCGGCCAGTCCTGGCAAACTGGTACGTCGGCCCCGGTTCACGCATCCGCATCCCGCGTCTGCGACCCGGTGCCCTCCCGAAACTAGGAGACACCTTGAAGCGCGAAATCCACCCCGAGTACGTCGAGACGCAGGTCAGCTGCACCTGTGGCGCGTCGTTCACCACCCGTAGCACGATCTCTTCCGGCACCATCCGTGCCGAGGTCTGCTCCGAGTGCCACCCGTTCTACACGGGCAAGCAGAAGATCCTCGACACCGGTGGCCGTGTGGCCCGCTTCGAGGCCCGCTTCGGCAAGGCTGCAGGCTCCGCCAAGTAGCGAGCCACTGCGCCGGTCCTCGGTCGCTCCCAGCGGGGCGACCGGGGCCGGCGTTTTTTCGCTCAGCCACCCCTTTTCGTACCGAAATCAGGAGCCGGAGATGTTCGAGGCGGTCGAGGACCTGATCGGCGAGCACGCCGATCTGGAGAAGAAGCTCGCCGACCCGTCGGTGCACGCTGACCAGGCCAACGCGCGCAAGCTCAACAAGCGCTACGCCGAGCTGACGCCGATCGTCACCACGTACCGCTCCTGGAAGCAGCTGGCCGAGGACATCGAGACCGCGAAGGAGTTCGCGGCCGACGACCCGGACTTCGCGGCCGAGGTCAAGGTGCTGACCGGGCAGCGCGAGGAGACCACGGAGAAGCTGCGGCTGCTCCTCGTCCCGCGTGACCCGTCCGACGACAAGGACGTGCTCCTGGAGATCAAGGCGGGTGCGGGCGGCGACGAGTCCGCTCTGTTCGCCGGCGACCTCCTGCGCATGTATCTGCGCTACGCGGAGCGCGTGGGCTGGAAGACCGAGATCATCGACTCCACCGAGTCCGAGCTCGGCGGCTACAAGGACGTCCAGGTCGCCGTGAAGACCAAGGGCGGCAACGGGGCGACCGAGCCCGGCCAGGGCGTCTGGGCCCGCCTGAAGTACGAGGGCGGGGTGCACCGCGTGCAGCGCGTGCCCGCGACCGAGTCCCAGGGCCGTATCCACACCTCCGCGGCCGGTGTGCTCGTCACGCCCGAGGCCGAGGAGGTCGAGGTCGAGATCAACATGAACGATCTGCGGATCGACGTGTACCGCTCCTCGGGCCCCGGCGGCCAGTCCGTCAACACCACGGACTCCGCCGTCCGCATCACGCATCTGCCCACCGGCGTGGTCGCGTCCTGCCAGAACGAGAAGAGCCAGCTCCAGAACAAGGAGCAGGCGATGCGTATCCTGCGCTCGAGGCTGCTCGCCGCCGCGCAGGAAGAGGCCGAGTCCAAGGCGGCGGACGCCCGGCGCAGCCAGGTCCGCACCGTGGACCGCTCCGAGAAGATCCGTACGTACAACTTCCCGGAGAACCGGATCTCCGACCACCGCGTGGGCTTCAAGGCGTACAACCTGGACCAGGTGCTCGACGGAGACCTCGACGCCATGATCCAGGCCTGTGTCGACGCGGACGCCGCGGCCAAGCTGGCCGACGCCTCGTAACTCTCAGGTACGTACGGCTTTCGCGATACGGCTGTGAATCCAAGGAAGGACGGCGCGTGAACCTGCTGCTCGCCGAGGTGGCCCAGGCCACCCAGCGTCTCGCCGACGCCGGCGTGCCCTCGCCGCGCTTCGACGCGGAGGAGCTCGCCGCGTTCGTGCACGGCGTCAAGCGTGGAGAGCTGCACAACGTCAAGGACGGCGACTTCGACGCGCGCTACTGGGAGGTCATCTCCCGTCGCGAGGCCCGCGAACCGCTGCAGCACATCACCGGCCGCGCCTTCTTCCGCTATCTCGAACTGCAGGTCGGTCCGGGGGTGTTCGTGCCCCGTCCCGAGACCGAGTCCGTGGTCGGCTGGGCCATAGACGCGGTGCGCGCCATGGACGTGGTCGAGCCGCTGATCGTGGACCTGTGCACCGGGTCGGGCGCCATCGCCCTCGCCCTCGCGCAGGAGGTGCCGCGCTCGCGTGTGCACGCGGTCGAGCTCTCCGAGGACGCTCTGGTGTGGACCCGTAAGAACGTCGAGGGTTCCCGGGTCGACCTGCGCCAGGGCGATGCCCGCGAGGCCTTCCCCGACCTCGACGGCCAGGTCGATCTGGTCATCTCCAACCCGCCGTACATCCCGCTCACCGAATGGGAGTATGTGGCGCCCGAGGCACGGGACTACGATCCCGAACTCGCGCTCTTCTCCGGCGAGGACGGACTCGACCTGATCCGCGGGATCGAGCGCACCGCGCACCGGCTCCTGCGCCCCGGTGGTGTCGTCGTCATCGAGCACGCCGACACCCAGGGCGGCCAGGTGCCGTGGATCTTCACCGAGGAGCGGGGCTGGGCGGACGCCGCCGACCATCCCGACCTCAACCGCAGGCCGCGCTTCGCGACCGCGCGCAAGGCGATGCCGTAAGGCCGGCGACTGTTCCGACTGTTCTGAGATGACTGTTTTCCCGCACAAGGTTTTCCCGCACATGGTTTGCCTGCAGACGTACGACGAAGGGGCTGGGGAGTAATGGCACGGCGATACGACACCAACGACGCGACCGACCGCGCCACCGGCCTGCGCGAAGCAGCCTCCGCCGTCCGCCGCGGCGAGCTGGTCGTGCTGCCCACCGACACCGTGTACGGGCTCGGCGCGGACGCCTTCAGCTCGGAGGCCGTCGTCGATCTGCTCTCCGCCAAGGGCCGCGGCCGCAACATGCCCACGCCCGTGCTGATCGGCTCCCCGAACACCTTGCACGGCCTGGTCACCGACTTCTCCGAGAAGGCCTGGGAGCTCGTCGACGCGTTCTGGCCGGGCGCCCTGACCCTGGTCGCCAGGCACCAGCCCTCGCTGCAGTGGGACCTCGGCGATACGCGGGGCACGGTGGCGATCCGTATGCCGCTGCACCCGGTCGCGATCGAGCTGCTCACCGAGGTCGGCCCGATGGCGGTCTCGTCCGCCAACCTCACCGGGCATCCGGCCCCCGAGGACTGCGACGCCGCGCAGGAGATGCTCGGCGACTCCGTCTCCGTCTACCTGGACGGCGGTCCGACCCCGGGCATCGTGCCCTCGTCGATCGTCGACGTGACCGGCAAGACGCCGGTGCTGCTCCGTGCGGGCGCGCTGTCCGCCGAGGAGCTGCGCAAGGTGGTCCCCGACCTCGAGGTGGCGAATTGACGGCCCCTGAGGGGCGTGGCATAGCGGCTTCTTCGAGTTTTACGGGCTTCACGGATCTCTCCGGCCCTGCAGAAACCTTCCGCATCCTCCACGTCAGCACCGGCAACGTGTGCCGCTCGCCGATGACCGAGCGGCTGACGCGGCATGCCCTGACGCACCGGCTCGGTCCGGACGTGGCGGGCGACCTGATCGTGGAGAGCGCGGGGACCTGGGGCCACGAGGGGGCCTCGATGGAGGCGAACGCGGCCACCGTCCTCGCCGAGTTCGGGGCGGACGCCTCGGGCTTCGTGGGGCGTGAGCTGCTCGACGAGCACGTCATCCGCGCGGATCTGGTCCTGACGGCCACACGCGATCACCGTGCGCAGGTCATCTCCATGGGGCACTCGGCTGGTCTGCGGACCTTCACTCTGAAGGAGTTCACCCGTCTCGTACGGGCCATAGATCCGGCGACCCTTCCCGACCCGCTCGACGAGGGCGTGGTCGAGCGTGCGCGTGCGCTGGTTCGCGCGGCCGCGGCTCTACGCGGGTGGCTTCTCGCTCCGTCCATAGAGGCGGACGAGGTCCACGACCCGTACGGCGCGCCCCTGACGTACTTCCGCTCGGTGGGCGAGGAGATCGACCAGGCGCTTGAGCCTGTGGTGACGGCGCTCACGGGGTTGACGGCGCGGGCTTGAACTCCGGCCCCTGCGGCGGGGTGGGGTGAGGAAACCGGGCGCGTAACCCCGCCGGGCCATACATTGGAAGGGCCGCCAGACACCCCCGGGCCCGGAGCCGCAGATGTCGGTCACAACCGCAGCCAGCGCAGGCATCACAGGGCTCGACGCCCTTCGTCGGCAGGACCCCGAACTCGCCGAGATCCTGCTCGGAGAGCTGGATCGGCAGAGCAGCTCGCTCCAGCTGATCGCCGCCGAGAACTTCACTTCGCCCGCGGTCCTCACCGCCCTGGGCTCCCCGCTCGCGAACAAGTACGCCGAGGGCTACCCCGGCGCCCGCCACCACGGCGGCTGCGAGCTGGTCGACCACGCCGAGCGGATCGCCGTGGACCGTGCGAAGGCCCTGTTCGGCGCCGAGCACGCGAACGTGCAGCCGCACTCCGGATCCTCGGCCGTCCTCGCCGCGTACGCCGCCCTCCTGCGCCCCGGCGACAAGGTGCTCGCGATGGGCCTGCCGCACGGCGGCCATCTCACGCACGGCTCGCCCGCCAACTTCTCCGGCCGCTGGTTCGACTTCATCGGATACGGCGTGGACGAGGAGAGCGGCCTCGTCGACTACGAGCAGATCCGCGAGCTCGCCGTCACCCACCGGCCCAAGGCCATCGTCTGCGGTTCGATCTCCTACCCCCGCCACCTCGACTACGCGGCCTTCCGCGAGATCGCCGACGAGGTGGGCGCCTATCTGATCGCCGACGCCGCGCACCCCATCGGTCTCGTCGCCGGGGGAGCGGCGCCCAACCCCGTCCCGTACGCCGATGTCGTCTGTGCCACCACGCACAAGGTGCTGCGCGGCCCACGCGGCGGGATGATCCTGTGCGGCGCCGAGCTGGCCGAGCGCGTGGACAGGGCCGTCTTCCCGTTCACCCAGGGCGGTGCGCAGATGCACACGGTCGCGGCCAAGGCCGTCGCGTTCGGCGAGGCGGCAACACCGGGCTTCACCGCGTACGCCCATCAGGTGGTCGCCAACGCCCGGGTGCTCGCCGACTGCCTGGCCGCCGAGGGCTTCGCGCTGACGACCGGCGGCACGGACACCCACCTGGTGATCGCCGACCCGACCCCGCTCGGCGCCGACGCCAAGACGGCACGCGGGCTGCTCGCGGGCGCCGGCGTAGTCCTCGACACCTGTGCGCTCCCGCACGGCGACGCACGTGGCCTGCGCCTTGGTACGGCGGCGGTCACGACCCAGGGCATGGGCGAGGTGGAGATGGCCAGGATCGCGGGATACTTCGGGGCCGCACTACGCGGAACGCCGGAGCCCGAAGGCCGCACCGTACGAGAAGAAGTGCGGGAACTGGTCCGGAGATTTCCGCCGTATCCGAGCTAGTACGGGGTAGACGCCGAGGCAGTCACAGCCAAGCGTGCAACCATCGTCGCTACCCGAAAGTCCCCAACCGTATGCACACGAAGCTAGTGTGTGGGGCTGAGATGGCCAGCGATACCTGTGGGGAAGCCCGTGCGTGAATACTTGTTGACGCTCTGCGTCACGGCCGCGGTGACCTATCTGCTGACCGGGCCGGTGCGGAAGTTCGCCATCGTGGCCGGTGCGATGCCTGCCGTCCGGGCACGCGACGTGCACCGCGAGCCGACACCGCGGCTCGGCGGTATCGCCATGTTCTTCGGTCTGTGCGCCGGCCTCCTGGTCGCCGACCACCTGGCGAGCCTCAACGAGGTCTTCGAGAACTCCAATGAGCCCAGGGCCCTGCTCTCCGGCGCGGCCGTGATCTGGCTGATCGGTGTCCTCGACGACAAGTTCGAGATCGATGCGCTCATCAAGCTCGGCGCCCAGATGATCGCGGCCGGCGTGATGGTCATGCAGGGTCTGACGATCCTGTGGCTGCCCATCCCCGGCATCGGCTCCGTCTCACTGACCCAGTGGCAGGGCACGCTGCTCACCGTCGCCCTGGTCGTCATCACGATCAATGCGGTGAACTTCGTGGACGGCCTCGACGGACTCGCGGCCGGAATGGTCTGCATCGCCGCCACCGCGTTCTTCATGTACGCCTACCGCATGTGGTACGGCTACGGCATCGAGGCCGCCGCCCCGGCCACCCTCTTCGCCGCGATCCTCATGGGCATGTGCCTGGGCTTCCTGCCGCACAACATGCATCCCGCCCGGATCTTCATGGGCGACTCAGGATCGATGCTCATCGGGCTCGTCCTCGCGGGCGGTGCGATCTCCATCACCGGCCAGGTCGACCCGGACATCCTGAAGGTGTTCGCGGGCTCCGAGCGCGCGGCCGTGCACGCCACCGTGCCCGTCTACATCCCGCTCCTGCTGCCGCTGACGATCATCGCGGTGCCGATGGCCGACCTGGTGCTCGCGATCGTCCGCCGTACGTGGAACGGCCAGTCCCCGTTCGCCGCCGACCGCGGACATCTGCACCACCGGCTCCTGGAGATCGGACATTCCCACAGCCGCGCGGTGCTGATCATGTACTTCTGGTCCGCGCTGATCGCCTTCGGCGCCGTCCTGTACTCCGTTCACTCGGCGTCCATGTGGATCGTCCTGGCGATCGTGGCGCTCAGCGCGGTCGGTCTCGTGCTGCTTCTGCTGCCGCGCTTCACCCCGCGTACGCCGAGCTGGGCCGAGAAGTTCGTCCCGCCGCGCTACCGCCGCCGCAGGGCCAGTTCCGTCGTGTACGAGAGCGAAGAGCCGGCCGCGGACGAGCAGCAGCCCGTGCCTGTGGCCGCTGGTGTGGGCCAGGTCAACGGGGCGACGGCGGTGGGCGGCCGGAGCCGCTTCAAGGACCGGCTGCACACGTAGGGAAGGCCGTCCGCGCGCGTAGGGAATCCCACACGTCATAGCTCAAATTCCTGGCAAAACGGGCCTGGGAAATTGCGCATTAGCAGACATAGGGCCCAAAGTCCCGCCCAGACGCGCGCGTTACCTCTCATGTGTGACGGCCAGCACACTTCGCAGGTAAAGACCTCATCAAATAGTTTGTGATACGGTTCACGAGATCCCGGGGTAGAGCCGAAAGACCGTAGTGCGACGGTCTGTTGGCAGAAAGTTCGATCACTGCCCGGGTCTACGCTCGACCATGACGACACTCGTCCCCAGCAAGTAAGCGGAGCTGCCGCCATGCCGTCTCTCGACGCACGGATCCTCCTGCCCATCGCCGTTCCTACCGCCGCAGTCGGTGCAGTCACCGCCGCGGTCGGTGCTGTGATCGACGGTGGCACGGGAGCGCTCGGTGGTGTCATCGGGGCATTGGTGGTCATCGTCTTCATGGGCGCCGGAATCCTCGGCCTGCAGTACACGGCCAAACACTGGCCAAGTCTGTTCCAGGCCATGGGACTTGCGCTCTACGTCACGCTTCTGCTCGTGCTCTTCGTCTTCGTGGCCGTCTTCAAGGACACCACGGCGTTCAACCCCAAAGTCTTCGCGGCCGCCATCATCGCCTGCACCCTCACGTGGGTCGTGGCGATGGCTTTCGCGCACAAGAAGGCCAAGATCTTCTACATCGACCCGGGGCATTCCGATGCCACGGAGAGTGAGAAGACGGGCTCTTCCTCGTGAGGGGTAGGGCCGGGATAAGGACCCGTCGCAGACCCTGCTATCGTCCGGTGCCAACTGCGGCACTGCGGGCGCGGGCATCTGAGCTGACGCCTGTTCCATCGCGAGGCTCAACGCCTGATTGCCGCCCCACATTCCGAAACACCAGTCCGGTGCCGACTCGCGGCTGCGCGCCGCGCCGACACAACGAGGTTGCCGTACCTATGCGTCACGCCGAAGGAGCCCGCGGTGAGTGCTGACAACGCCCAGCTCGCCTTTGACTGGAGCTGTCGGATCATGTCCGACAACGGGTGCGGCTTCCCGGCGCCGGGCCTCCACTCGTTCCTCTTCCAGCCGATCTTCACGATCGGCGGGTTCGAGTTCAACAAGATCATGCTGCTGGCGCTGCTCAGCACGCTGGTGGTCGTCACCTTCTTCACGCTGGCGTTCGGCAAGGCGAAGGTCGTGCCGGGCAAGCTCCAGCTGCTCGGTGAGATGGGTTACGACTTCGTCCGCCGCGGCATCGTCTACGAGACCCTCGGCAAGAAGGAGGGCGAGAAGTTCGTCCCCCTGATGGTCTCGCTCTTCTTCTTCATCTGGATCATGAACATCTGGTCCGTGATCCCGCTGGCCCAGTTCCCGGTCGCGGCGAGCATCGCGTATCCGGCGGTCCTGGCGGCGATCGTCTACCTGGTGTGGGTGCCGCTGACCTTCAAGCGCCACGGTTTCGTGGGCGGCGTCAAGAACGTCACGGGTTACGACCCGTCGCTCGGCCCGATCAAGTGGCTGGTCTCGTTCATCGAGTTCTTCTCGAACCTGCTTGTGCGCCCGTTCACGCACGCGGTCCGACTGTTCGCCAACATGTTCGCCGGTCACCTGATGCTGGTGATGTTCACCGTCGCCTCCTGGTACCTCCTGAACAGCTGGCTCATCCCCGCCGCCGGTGTCTCGTTCATCATGACCATGGGGATGATCGTCTTCGAGCTTTTCGTGCAGGCCGTCCAGGCGTACGTCTTCGTGCTCCTCGCCTGCTCGTACATCCAGGGCGCGGTCTCCGAACACCACTGAGTCAGCCCCTCACCAACCCCCTAAGCGCCCGGTGGCCAACCCCCACCGGTCCATGAAAGAGAAGGAAGTAACGGCATGTCCGCGACTCTCGAGCTCGCCGCCCTCACCGGTGACATCAAGGCCCTCGGCTCCATCGGTTACGGTCTCGCTGCCATCGGCCCCGGCGTCGGCGTCGGCATCGTGTTCGGTAAGGGCACCGAGGCTCTCGCCCGTCAGCCCGAAGCTGCCGGCCTGATCCGTGCCAACCAGATCCTCGGCTTCGCCTTCTGTGAGGCCCTCGCCCTCATCGGCATCGTCATGCCGTTCGTCTACGGCTCCTGATCGCCGTAGCCGAATAGCCACATCCGACGAAAGGCACTGAAGTGATCGCCACCCTTGTGCAGCTGGCTGCGGAAGGCGGGCACGCGGAAGAGCAGAACCCGCTCATCCCGCCCGGCCCCGAGCTGCTCGTCGGCACCCTTGCCTTCGCCATCGTCTTCTTCTTCTTCTGGAAGAAGCTCCTCCCGAACATCAACAAGGTTCTGGAAGAGCGTCACAAGAAGATCGAGGGCGGCATCGAGAACGCCGAGGCCATGCAGGCCGAGGCCCAGTCCGTTCTCGAGCAGTACAAGGCCCAGCTCGCCGAGGCCCGTCACGAGGCCGCGCGGCTGCGCCAGGAGGCGCAGGAGCAGGGTGCCCAGCTCATCGCCGAGATGCGTGCGGAAGGCCAGCGGCAGCGCGAGGAAATCGTCGCCGCGGGTCACACGCAGCTCGAAGCCGACCGTAAGGCCGCCGCGTCCGCGCTGCGTCAGGACGTCGGCACGCTGGCCACGACGCTGGCCGGCAAGCTCGTCGGCGAGTCCCTCGACGACCACGCTCGTCAGAGCCGTGTGATCGACCGCTTCCTGGACGAGCTCGACCAGAAGGCAGAGGCGACTCGATGACTGCGCACGGAGCCAGCCGCGAGGCACTGGCCGCCGGACGCGAGCGTCTCGACGCGCTGACCGACAACACCCCGGTCGATGCTGCGAAGCTCGCCGAAGAGCTGGCCTCGGTCACCGCGCTGCTCGACCGCGAGGTCTCGCTGCGTCGGGTCCTGACCGACCCGGCGCAGTCCGGCGAGGCCAAGGCCGAGCTGGTCGGGCGTCTGCTCGGCACCCAGGTCAGCGGTGAGACCGCCGACCTGGTGGCAGGCCTCGTGCGCTCCCGCTGGTCCGGTGGCCGCGACCTGGTCGACGGGCTCGAAGAGCTCGCGAACGTCGCGGACCTGACCGCCGCGCAGAAGTCGGGCAAGCTCGACGGTGTCGAGGACGAGCTGTTCCGGTTCGGCCGGATCGTCTCCTCCAGCACCGACCTGCGCGCGGCCCTCACGGACCGCGCCGCGTCCAAGTCGGCCAAGACCGAGCTGCTGCACAGCCTGCTCGGCGGCCGTGCGGAGCAGGCCACCGAGCGTCTCGTCACGCGACTGGTGACCGCGCCCCGTGGCCGTAGCCTTGAAGGGGGACTCGAGTCCCTCTCGAAGCTCGCCGCGGACCGCCGCAATCGCATGGTCGCGGTCGTCACCTCGGCGGTGCCGCTGTCCGACGCGCAGAAGCAGCGTCTGGGCGGTGCGCTCGCCAAGCTGTACGGCCGTGAGATGCACCTCAACCTCGACGTGGACCCCTCGGTCCTCGGCGGGATCCGGGTGCAGGTGGGCGACGAGGTCATCAACGGTTCTATCCAGGACCGTATCGACGACGCCGCCCGCCGCGTGACCGGCTGACGCCACACAAACTCAAGAAGCAATATCTGCGGCCCGGTTGGGCCGTGCAGAGGATTCACCTCTTTGTGGGGGGAGTCCGATCAGGAACACCCCCCAAGTGAAACTTCGGGCCCAACAAGGAGAGCAGGGAACCCAGATGGCGGAGCTCACGATCCGGCCGGAGGAGATCCGGGACGCGCTGGAGAACTTTGTCCAGGCGTACAAGCCGGACGCGGCCTCGCGCGAGGAGGTCGGTACGGTCACCCTTGCCGGCGACGGCATCGCGAAGGTCGAGGGCCTCCCCTCGGCCATGGCCAACGAACTGCTGAAGTTCGAGGACGGCACCCTCGGTCTTGCGCTCAACCTCGAAGAGCGTGAGATCGGTGCCATCGTGCTCGGCGAGTTCAGCGGAATCGAGGAGGGCCAGCCGGTGCAGCGCACCGGTGAGGTGCTCTCCGTCGGCGTCGGCGAGGGCTACCTCGGCCGCGTCGTCGACCCGCTCGGCAACCCGATCGACGGCCTCGGCGAGATCGAGACCACCGGCCGCCGCGCCCTCGAGCTGCAGGCTCCGGGCGTCATGGCCCGTAAGTCGGTGCACGAGCCGATGGAGACCGGCTACAAGGCCGTCGACGCGATGACCCCGATCGGCCGTGGTCAGCGTCAGCTGATCATCGGTGACCGCCAGACCGGCAAGACCGCCCTGGCCGTCGACACGATCATCAACCAGCGCGACAACTGGCGCACTGGCGACGTGAACAAGCAGGTCCGCTGCATCTACGTCGCCATCGGCCAGAAGGGCTCGACCATCGCGTCGGTCCGCCGCGCGCTGGAGGAGAACGGCGCGCTCGAGTACACGACCATCGTCGCCGCCCCGGCGTCCGACCCGGCGGGCTTCAAGTACCTGGCGCCCTACACCGGTTCGGCCATCGGCCAGCACTGGATGTACGACGGCAAGCACGTCCTCATCATCTTCGACGACCTCTCGAAGCAGGCCGACGCCTACCGCGCCGTGTCCCTGCTGCTCCGTCGCCCGCCGGGGCGCGAGGCCTACCCGGGTGACGTCTTCTACCTGCACTCCCGTCTGCTCGAGCGCTGCGCGAAGCTCTCGGACGACATGGGCAAGGGCTCGATGACCGGTCTGCCGATCGTCGAGACGAAGGCCAACGACGTCTCGGCGTTCATCCCGACCAACGTCATCTCCATCACCGACGGCCAGTGCTTCCTGGAGTCGGACCTCTTCAACGCCGGTCAGCGCCCCGCGCTGAACGTCGGTATCTCCGTCTCCCGAGTCGGTGGTTCCGCGCAGCACAAGGCGATGAAGCAGGTTTCCGGCCGCCTCCGCGTGGACCTCGCCCAGTTCCGTGAGCTCGAGGCGTTCGCCGCCTTCGGTTCCGACCTGGACGCCGCGTCGAAGTCGCAGCTCGAGCGTGGTCAGCGCATGGTGGAGCTGCTCAAGCAGGCTCAGTACCAGCCGATGGCCACCGAGGACCAGGTCGTCTCCGTCTGGGCCGGCACCACCGGCAAGATGGACGACGTTCCGGTCGAGGACATCCGTCGCTTCGAGAAGGAGCTCCTCGAGTACCTGCACCGCAAGGAGCAGGGCCTCATGACCTCCATCAAGGAGGGCGGCAAGATGTCGGACGACACCCTGACCGCCACGGCCGACGCCATCGCCGAGTTCAAGAAGCAGTTCGAGACCTCGGACGGCAAGCTGATCGGCGAGGACGCCCCGGCCGCCGTCAACGTCTCCAAGTGACGACGGAAGGGACCTGACTCATGGGAGCCCAGCTCCGGGTCTACAAGCGTCGCATCCGGTCCGTCACCGCGACGAAGAAGATCACCAAGGCGATGGAGATGATCGCCGCCTCGCGTGTCGTCAAGGCGCAGCGCAAGGTGGCGGCCTCCACGCCGTACGCGACCGAGCTGACCCGCGCGGTCACCGCGGTGGCCACGGGTGCGAACGACAAGCACCCGCTGACCACCGAGGCCGAGTCGCCGACCCGGGCCGCGGTGCTGCTTCTTTCGAGCGACCGCGGACTCGCCGGCGCCTTCAACTCCAACGCCATCAAGGCCGCGGAGCAGCTCACGGTGAAGCTGCAGGGCGAGGGCAAGGAGGTCGACACGTACATCGTCGGCCGCCGTGGCATCGCGCACTACAACTTCCGTGAGCGCAAGCTCGCCGGCTCGTGGACGGGCTTCACGGACGAGCCCGCCTACGGCGACGCCAAGGAGATCGCGGCGCCGCTGATCGAGGCCATCGAGAAGGACACGGCGGAAGGCGGCGTGGACGAACTCCACCTCGTCTACACCGAGTTCGTCTCGATGATGACGCAGAACGCGGTCGAGGCCCGACTGCTTCCGCTCAGCCTCGAAGAGGTGGCGCAGGAGGCGGGTGCGAAGGACGAGATCCGCCCGCTGTACGACTTCGAGCCGTCGGCGGAGGACGTCCTCGACGCCCTGCTGCCGCGCTACGTCGAGAGCCGTATCTACAACGCGCTGCTCCAGTCGGCTGCTTCCAAGCACGCCGCCACGCGCCGCGCGATGAAGTCGGCCACCGACAACGCCGGGGATCTGATCAACAACCTTTCCCGGCTTGCCAACGCGGCCCGCCAGGCCGAAATCACCCAGGAAATCAGCGAGATCGTCGGTGGCTCTGCCGCACTGGCCGACGCGACCGCGGGGAGTGACAAGTAATGACGACGACAACTGAGACGGCCACGGCTACGGGCCGCGTCGCCCGGGTCATCGGCCCGGTCGTCGACGTGGAGTTCCCCGTCGACGCGATGCCCGACATCTACAACGCGCTGCACGTCGAGGTCTCCGACCCGGCCAACGCCGGCGAGAAGAAGACGCTGACCCTCGAGGTCGCCCAGCACCTGGGTGACGGCGTGGTCCGCACGATCTCGATGCAGCCCACCGACGGTCTGGTCCGCCAGGCCCCGGTGACCGACACCGGTTCCTCCATCACGGTGCCGGTCGGCGACTTCACCAAGGGCAAGGTGTTCAACACCCTCGGCGAGGTTCTGAACGTCGACGAGAAGTACGAGGGCGAGCGCTGGGGCATCCACCGCAAGGCCCCGAACTTCGACGAGCTCGAGTCGAAGACCGAGATGTTCGAGACCGGCGTCAAGGTCATCGACCTTCTCACCCCGTACGTCAAGGGTGGAAAGATCGGTCTGTTCGGTGGTGCCGGTGTCGGCAAGACCGTGCTGATCCAGGAAATGATCTACCGCGTGGCCAACAACCACGACGGTGTGTCGGTCTTCGCCGGCGTGGGTGAGCGCACCCGTGAGGGCAACGACCTGATCGAGGAGATGTCGGACTCCGGCGTCATCGACAAGACCGCGCTTGTCTTCGGTCAGATGGACGAGCCGCCGGGCACGCGTCTTCGTGTGGCCCTTGCCGGTCTGACCATGGCGGAGTACTTCCGCGATGTGCAGAAGCAGGACGTGCTGTTCTTCATCGACAACATCTTCCGCTTCACGCAGGCCGGTTCCGAGGTCTCGACCCTGCTCGGCCGTATGCCCTCCGCGGTGGGTTACCAGCCGAACCTGGCCGACGAGATGGGTCTCCTCCAGGAGCGCATCACCTCGACCCGTGGTCACTCGATCACGTCCATGCAGGCGATCTACGTCCCTGCGGACGACCTGACCGACCCGGCCCCGGCGACCACCTTCGCCCACCTCGACGCGACGACGGTTCTCTCCCGTCCGATCTCCGAGAAGGGCATCTACCCGGCCGTGGACCCGCTGGACTCGACGTCCCGCATCCTCGACCCGCGGTACATCGCGGCGGACCACTACAACACCGCCATGCGCGTCAAGGGGATCCTGCAGAAGTACAAGGACCTCCAGGACATCATCGCGATCCTCGGTATCGACGAGCTCGGCGAGGAGGACAAGCTCGTCGTCCACCGTGCCCGTCGCGTGGAGCGCTTCCTGTCCCAGAACACGCACGTCGCCAAGCAGTTCACCGGCGTCGACGGTTCGGACGTGTCCCTCGAAGAGTCGATCACCGCGTTCAACGCGATCTGCGACGGCGAGTACGACCACTTCCCGGAGCAGGCGTTCTTCATGTGCGGTGGCATCGACGACCTGAAGAAGGCCGCCAAGGAGCTCGGCGTCTCCTGAATCGCCCAGCTCACCCAGGTGAGCGACGTGACTCACGCGGGGGGCGGGACCCTCGTCCCGCCCCCCCGCGATACGCCCACTAGAATTTGACCCAACACCCGGCATGACCGCCGGGTGGTGACCCGAGGAGCCAACCTTGGCTGCTGAGCTGCACGTCGAGCTGGTCGCCGCCGACCGCCAGGTCTGGTCCGGCGAGGCCACCCTGGTCGTGGCGCGCACCACGTCCGGCGACATCGGCGTCATGCCCGGTCACCAGCCGCTGCTCGGTGTGCTGGAATCGGGCCCTGTGACCATCCGTACGAGTGGAGATGAAACGGTCGTTGCCGCTGTGCACGGCGGGTTCATCTCGTTCGCGGACAACAAGCTCTCGCTGCTGGCCGAGATCGTCGAGCTGGCGGACGAGATCGATGTCCAGCGTGCGGAGCGCGCTCTCGAGCGCGCCAAGTCGGATGCCGACGCCGGCGCCGAGCGTCGCGCGGATGTACGTCTGCGCGCCGTATCGTCGCGCTGACGGACAACGCCGGACACTACGTGACTCAGCCGCGGCCGGTACTGGTTTTCGCCAGTACCGGCCGCGGCTGAGGTGAATGCGGGACAAAGTCGGTTGCGTAACGTGACGAGTCGAGGAGGTCGGTACTGATGGTCCTCGCTCTGCTTGTCTGCGGCCTGGTGGTCGCCGCGGTCCTGGTCGGACTGTTCGTGTTCGGTCTGCGCCGGCGCCTCATCCAGCGCTCGGGCGGCACCTTCGACTGCTCGCTGCGCTGGGACGCACCCGAAGGCGGCGATACGTCGGGCAAGGGCTGGAGCTACGGGGTCGCCCGCTACAACGGGGACCGGATCGAGTGGTTCCGGGTCTTCTCGTACGCGCCGCGCCCGCGCCGTGTCCTCGAACGCTCCGCCATCGAGGTCGTCGACCGCCGCTCCCCGGACGGGGACGAGGAGGTCGCGCTGCTCTCCGACGCGATCGTGCTCGGCTGTACCCATCGGGGTACGCGCCTTGAGCTGGCGATGTCGGAGGACGCGCTGACCGGATTTCTGGCTTGGCTGGAGGCGGCGCCTCCCGGGCAGCGCGTGAACGTGGCCTGAGTCGGCGCATACGCATGGAAGAAGCCGGAGCGGCAGGGGGCAGACCCGCGGCTCCGGCTTCGTCTTCGTGGCTCGGGTGGGGTTAGCCGAGCCCGTTCCTGATCGCGCCCACCAGCTCACCGTTCGAGGTGTCGCCGCTGAACTCCCAGAAGAAGGCGCCGCCCAGACCCTGGTTCTTGGCGTACGTCATCTTTCCGGCGATCGTGGCGGGGGTGTCGTAGCTCCACCAGTTGTTGCCGCAGTGGGCGTAGGCCGTGCCCGCGACCGTGCCGTTGGACGGACACTGCGTCTTGAGCACCTTGTAGTCCTGGATGCCGGGCTCGATGCCCGCCGCCGGTCCGGTCGCCGTGCCGCCGGGTGCCGACTGTGTGACGCCCGTCCAGCCGCGGCCGTAGAAGCCGATGCCGAGCAGCAGCTTCGAGGCCGGTACGCCCTTGCCCTTGAGCTTCTGGATGGCCGCGTCCGAGTGGAAGCCCGCGGTCGGGATGCCCGAGTACGAGGTGAGCGGGGAGTGCGGGGCCGTCGGGCCCTGCGCCGCCCAGGCGCCGAAGTAGTCGTACGTCATCACGTTGTACCAGTCGATGTACTGCGAGGCGCCGCCGTAGTCGGCCGCGTCGATCTTGCCGCCGCTGGTGCCGTCCGCCGTGATGGCGGCGGTGACGAGCTTGCTGCCGAACTTGGCGCGCAGGGCCTGCATCAGGTTCTTGAAGGACGCCGCACCCGAGGTGTCACAGGTCAGACCACAGGCGTTGGGGTACTCCCAGTCGATGTCGATGCCGTCGAAGACGCCCGCCCACTTGGAGTTGAAGACCACGTCGTAGCAGGACTGGGCGAAGGCCGCCGGGTTCTGCGCCGCCTGGCCGAAGCCGCCGGAGTAGGTCCAGCCGCCGAAGGAGTACAGGATCTTGATGTTCGGGTAGGCCTTCTTCAGCTTGAGCAGCTGGTTGAAGTTGCCGCGCAGCGGCTGGTCCCAGGTGTCGGCGACGCCGTCCACGCTGTCGGCCGCGGTGTAGGCCTTGTCGGTGGCCGCGTAGGCGTCGTCGACGACGCACTGGCCGTTCTTGACGTTGCCGAAGGCGTAGTTGATGTGGGTGATCTTCGACGCCGAGCCCGAGCTCACCAGGTTCTTGACGTGGTAGTTGCGGCCGTAGACGCCCCACTCGACGAAGTAGCCGAGGTTGGTCTTGCCCGGGGTGCCGGGGTTGCCGCCGCCGGTGGTGGTGACGGAGCGCTCGCCGCTGGCCGGACCGGTCTGGTCGGCCGTGTCACGCGCCTTGACGGTGTAGTTGTACGTCGTGCCGGCGGTCAGGCCCGAGTTGGTGTAGCTGGTCCCGGTGACCGTGGCGATGACGCTGCCGTCGCGCAGCACGTCGTAGTTCTTGATGCCCTTGTCGTCGGTGGCCGCGGTCCAGCTCAGCTGTACCGAGGTGTTGGTGATGTTCGAGGCGCCGGGGGTGCCGGGCGCGCTCGGCGGGTTGTCGCCGGGCACGGTGCCGCCGCCGTCACAACTGGCGCCGTTCAGCTTGCAGTTGGTGGGCGAGCCGCTGCCCGAGCCGTTGAAGCCGAAGGAGAGCGAGGCGCCGGGGGCGAGCGTCCCGTTCCATGACTTGTTCTTGGCCGTCCAGTGGTTGCCCGAGCTGGTGAAGTCCGCGTCCCAGCCGGAGGTGACCGCGGTGCCGGCCGGGAAGTCCCATTCGACGGTCCACGAGGATATGGAGGTGGTGCCGGTGTTCTTGACGGTCCACTTGCCCTCGAAGCCGGTGCCCCAGTCCTGGGTCTTGGCATACGTGGCCGTGGCGTCCGCGGCCGCGGCGGGAGTGGAGAGGCCGACGAGCGCCGCGAAGGGCAGGATCAGGGTGGTGAGCCCCGCGATCAGTCTGTGGCGTACACGGGGTGTGGGTCTGAAGCGCATCGTGCGCCTCCTCCAGTGAGGTCCGGAAAGGGGGGTGGGACCTGCGCTGCCCTGAGCACGATGGGGCCTGTGCTCACCGCAAAGTGTGGTGAGCGTAGAAAGGTCTGGACCATACGTCAATAGGTCTGGACCACTGGGGAGTTGAGTTCCGGCCGTTTTCGGTAGGAAGTTTCCGAAGCGTGCGGCCTTTTTCTGGTCAGACCCCCAACTCCTGCGCCAGAACGGCGGCTTGGACCCTGCTGCGCAGTTCGAGCTTGGCGAGGAGGCGGCTCACATGGGTCTTCACGGTGGCCTCGGCCATGTCCAGACGTACCGCGATCTCGGCGTTGGACAGGCCCTGACCGAGACACGAGAGCACCTCGCGCTCGCGCCGGGTGAGTGCGTCGAGGACCGCCGGATCATGCGTCGGGGCCTGGGCGGGCTTCGCGGCGAACTCGGCGATCAGCCGGCGGGTCACGGCCGGAGCGATGAGCCCCTCGCCGCGTGCGACCGTCCGTACGGCTTCCAGGAGGTCCTTGGCCTCGGTGTTCTTGAGGAGGAAGCCCGAAGCGCCCGCGCGCAGGGCGCCGAAGACGTACTCGTCCAGATCGAAGGTGGTCAGGACGAGGACGTCCGCGAGGCCTTCGGAGACCACCAGACGGGTGGCCGAGACGCCGTCGAGGCGCGGCATCTGGATGTCCATCAGGACCAGATCCGGGCGTAGTTCACGGGCCAGCGCGACGGCCTGCTCGCCGTCGGCGGCCTCGCCGACGACCTCTATGTCGGGGGCGCTGCGCAGGATCAGGACCAGGCCCGCGCGTACGGCGGACTGGTCCTCGGCGACGAGGACGCGGATCGGACGTGCGCCCTCGGTGGCCGGCTCGGTCATGCTGATTCCCTTTCCGATACGGGGAGTTCGGCCCGTACCCGCCAGATCTTGCCGTACGCGGAATCCTCCGGGCCTGCCGTGAACGTGCCTTTGAGCAGGCCAGCCCGCTCCCGCATGCCCACGAGGCCGGCGCCCGAGCCGGGCGCGCGCGGGCCCTCGGTGGCGCCGACCGGGCTGGTGACCTCGATGGTCAACAGGCCGTCCGACTGGGCGAGCCGGACACTCACCGTGCCCTGCGCCGCGTGCTTGAGCGCATTGGTGAGGGACTCCTGGACGATGCGGTAGGCGGCCAGTTCGACGGGCGCGGGCAGTTTGCCGGTCGCGGGACGTGCGTCGTCGAGTGTGGCGTCCAGACCGTTGGTGCGGGCCTGGTCGACCAGGGCGCCGAGGCCGTCGAGGGTGGGGGCGGCGGCCGGTGCGAGGTCACCGCTGTCGTCGCGCAGGATGCCGATGAGCCGGCGCATCTCGGCGAGGCCCTCGACGCTGTTCTCGCGGATCACGGAGAGGGCGTTCTGCGTGGTCTTCGGGTCGTCGAGCGAGAGTGCGGCCGTGGAGTGGATGGCGATCGCCGAGAGGTGGTTGGCCACCATGTCGTGCAGCTCGCGGGCCATTCTGGCGCGCTCGGCGGTGACGGCCTGGGCGCGGTCCATCTCGGCGAGGAGCGCGGTCTGCTGGGCGCGCAGTTCGGCGGCCTCGGCGGCTTTGCGGTGGTTGCGCACGGCCGAGCCGGTGAGCGCGGGCGTCACGGTGACCAGGGCGACCACCGCGCCGATCAGCAGGGCTTCCGGCTGCCGGAACCAGACGAGGAAGCCGATGGTCGTCACGGCCGTGATGATCCCGGTGATCACCGGGATCCGGCGGGCCGAGGAGTCCGTCCCGTACAGGACGGCCGCGTAGACGAGGTCGGCGAACATCACCGCGGTGGCGAGATTGCCGTGGGTGAACTGGTCGAGGACGACGAAGACCGTGCCGAGCAGCAGCGCGGTACGGGGGTGGGTGCGCCGGCCCAGTTCGAGCACGGCCATCGCGATCAGCGGCAGCAGCACCCAGGCGCCGGGCAGCAGCCGGCCGCCCTGGTTCATATAGAGACCGAGGCCCCAGAACAGCAGGCCGCAGGCGAGGCTGGCCACCGCGATGAGTACATCGTGGGGGTGGGGGCGCTGTCGGCTCATGGGTCCATCCAACCCTGCGCGCGCCGCCGGGCCGTCCCTATCGGGGCCGAACCCGCACTGCATCCTTCGATGTACTCGCGGTTCGTCATCGCCGACGACGATTCGGGCCCGTGCGCACGGGAGTCTGGAGACAACCGAGAGGACCCGAACCGAGGAGTTCCCGTGATTGTCACGCTGATCATCGTCTGCGAGGTCGCCTTCTGGGTGCTCCTGGCCGCCGGTCTCGCCTTCCGCTACGCGCTGCGGATGCCGCGCACGGGACTCGCGCTCCTGCTGTGCGAGCCGCTCCTCGAGATCCTGCTCCTGATCGTCACGGCGATCGACCTCAAGAACGGCGCCGACCCCAGCTGGAAGCACGGTCTGGCCGCGGTCTACATCGGCTATACGGTCGGCCACGGCCACCGCACGGTGAAGTGGCTGGACGGGCACGCCGCCCAGCGCTTCAACGGCACACCGCGGGTGATCCCGCCGCGGTACGGCATGGCCCGGGCCCGCTACGAGGGCAAGGTGTGGCTGGGCTCGGTCGTGGCGGCCTCGGTCGCGTCCGCGCTGCTGCTGCTGGCCATGTGGTACGTCGGCGACTCTTCGCGTACGGCTTCGCTGCAGAGCTGGATCGGGTTCGCGTGGCGGGCGGCGGGGATCCACGGTCTGATCGCGCTGACCTACACGATCTGGCCGAAGAAGGCGCCGTTGAACGAGTCCGCGACGGCCACCGGCCGGGAGCGTGAGCTCACCGGGCGGTGACCGCCGCGGGCGGGGTTGTCATGGAGTGGACCCGGTGGTCATTCGGCCGCCGGGTTCACCCATTCCACGAACTGCACGACGACACCGTTGGGGTCGGTCACCTGGAACAGGCGCTCGCCCCAGGGCTCTTCACGCAGCGGCATCGTGATCTCGACGCCGGCGTCACGCAGCCGCTTCTCCTCGCTCTCGATCCCGTCGGCGACGGTGAACGCGAGGATCAGACCGGAGGCGCGCTGATCCCGCTGCTCGGGCGGCAGCACCTCGATGCCGCGGGCGAGCAGCACGATGTCGGCGGCCGCGTCCGGGCGGGTCAGGGACGCGAACCCTTCGGCGGCGGCCTGCTCGCTGTACCCGAGGTGCTCGGTGAAGAACCGCTGAGAGGCGGCGACGTCGTCGACGGTGAGCGAGACGGTGGTGGCGGTGATCTGCATAGCGGTTCTCCTCGGGTTCGGGGTGTTCGGCTTCGGGGGCGGCGTGGCGGTCAACGTCCGTTGCGGCGCGGCAGGTTGCGCGGTGGCGGCGGGAGGTAGCGGACGCGGCGGTTGGTGGTCTGCGGCTGCTGGTGCCGGTGGTTGCTGTGCTGTGCGCGCATGGGCACTCCGTTTCTTTCCGTCGTGGAAAACTTACGACGGAGGTAAAGTTAGCCCGAGCTGTGCATGGGTGTCAACATAAATTTGCTACGAGTGTAAGATTGCCTCCATGGTTACCGAAGGATCCGCCCCCGCCGCCCCCGTCGGCCTGCGGGAATCCAAGAAGCAAGAGACCCGGCAGCTCATCTCCGACCACGCCACACGGCTCTTCATCGCGCAGGGCTTCGAGCGGACGACCATCTCCGAGATCGCCGAGGTGGCGCGGGTCGCCAAGAAGACCGTGACCAACTACTTCGCGCGCAAGGAGGACTTGGCGCTGGACCACCAGGACGCCTTCGTCGGCTCGCTGGCCGGGATCGTGAGGGCGCGTCCGTCCGGCGAGTCGGCGCTGACCGCCCTGCGCGGCGCGTTCGTGGCGGCGGCCGCCGAGGCCAGTCCTGTCGCGGGCTTCGCGGGGGAGGGCTTCTCCCGGATGATCGCCGAGAGCCCGACCCTGACCGCCCGGCTGCGCGAGCTGCACGATCTGCGCGAGGCGGCCCTGGCCGAGGCCCTGGCCGAGGCGACCGGCGTCTCGTCCGAGGACATCGCGCCACGCGCCGCCGCGGCCCTGCTCGGTGCGGTCCACCGCACGCTGTTCCAGCGGATCCAGGAGCTGACCCTGGCCGGCGAGAAGGACTCCCGTACCGCCGAAGTCGTCACCGCCGAGGCGGAGGTGGCCTTCGGTCTGCTCGAGGCTTCGCTGGGCGGCTACGCCACGGCATGAAAGAGGTGAACCCCGGGTCCGTGACCCGGGGTTCACCTCTTGGCGCTGCTCAGCCGCGCTCCCCGCCCGGCACCCAGAGCACGTCCCCGATCTCCTTGTTGGCCGTACGGGCCAGGATGAACAGGAGGTCGGAGAGGCGGTTGAGGTACGTGGCGGTGAGGGGGTTCATGATCTCGCCGTACTCCTCAAGGGCCGCCCATGTCGAGCGCTCGGCGCGGCGGACCACGGTGCAGGCCTGGTGCAGGAGCGCCGCGCCGGGTGTGCCGCCGGGCAGGATGAACGAACGGAGCTTCTCCAGACGCTCGTTGAAGACGTCGCAGTCCGCTTCGAGCCGGTCGACGTAGAACTGTTCCACGCGCAGCGGCGGGAACTCCGGGTTCTCCACTACCGGCGTCGCGAGGTCGGCGCCCACGTCGAAAAGGTCGTTCTGGACACGGACCAACACCTGCTTGACCTCGTCGTCCAGGCCGCCGAGGGCGATCGCGGTGCCGAGCACGGCGTTCGCCTCGTTGGCATCGGCGTAGGCCGAGATCCGCAGATCGGTCTTCTTCGTCCGGCTCATGTCGCCGAGGGCCGTGCTGCCCTTGTCGCCGGTGCGGGTGTAGATGCGCGTCAGGTTGACCATGTTCCGAGATTACGCCCCGGCCCTGGTGAACAGGCGTGTGCCGATGGTCACGGAAACCGCCGAAAGTCCCAGGGCCGCGACGGCTCCGTACAGCATCCGCGTACTCGCGAAATCGCCCACGTACGCCGCCCTGATCGCGTCCACCAGATAGCGCAGCGGCACGAAGTGCGAGAGGACGTCGAGCCAGCCGGGCGCGAGGGCCATCGGCAGCATCAGGCCGGAGAGCAGCATCGCGGGCATCGTGAGCGCGTTGATCACCGGACCGAACTCGGTGGGGGTGTCGGCCTTCATGCCGAGCGCGTACGAGAGCGACGCGAGCGACATCGACAGGACGCCGACGAAGACGAAGCCGATGAGGATGCCGGCCAGTGGGGCGCGCAGTCCCATGGCCAGCGCGGTGAGTACGAGCAGCACCGACTGGAACGCGAAGAGCAGGGCGTCGCGAAGCACTCGGCCCAGGAGCAGCGCGAGACGGCTGACAGGGGTGACACGCATACGGTCCACCACCCCGTACGACTTCTCGACGATGATCCCGAAACCGCAGAACGAGGCTCCGAACAGGCCGAGTTGGAGCAGGAGGCCCGGCACGAGGACCTGCCAGGAGTCGCCTTCCGGGCCGAGGTGCAGCCCGGTCAGGAGCGGGCCGAAGAAGAACAGGTAGAGGAGCGGCGTCAGCAGGCCGAAGAGGATCTGGAACTTGGAGGAGAGAGTCTGGCGGGCGTAACGGCCGAAGATGATCGCGGTGTCGTGGAGCAGCATGAGAACGTCCTGGGGGAGTGAGGTCAGACAGCGACGGGGGGCGCGTCGGCGGGGGCGGCTCGCCGCCCGGTGATCGCCAGGAACGTCTCCTGCAGCGAGGTCGAAGCCGACCCCGTGTAGCGCTCCTTGAGTGCGGCCGGGGTGCCCTCCGCCACGACCGTCCCCTCGTCGACGACCACCAGGCGGTCCGCGAGCGCGTCCGCCTCGTCCAGGTAGTGCGTGGTCAGGAAGACCGTCGTGCCGTGCCGGTCGCGCAGCCCGCGCACCAGCTCCCACAGGTCGGCGCGCCCGGCCGGATCCAGACCTGTCGTGGGCTCGTCGAGGAAGAGCACGACGGGCCGGTGCGTGAGGGCCATGGCGATGTCCATGCGCCGGCGCTGACCACCGGAGAGCGCCGCGCACTTGCGGTCGAGGAGGCCGGTGATGCCCAGCTCCACCGCCAACTCCTCGGCGCGTACGGCCGCTTGGGGCTTCGTCAGCCGGTAGAGCCGCCCCTGGGTGACCAACTCCTCGCGTACGGAGATGTGGGGGTCCACGCCGCCGGACTGTGCCACGTACCCGCACTTCTCCCGTACGCCGCCCGGATCCCGTACGAGATCGCAGCCCGCCACCGTCGCCGCCCCGCCGGTCGGCGCGAGCAGCGTCGTGAGCATCCGCAGCGTGGTGGTCTTGCCCGCGCCGTTCGGACCGAGGAAGCCGAGGATCTCGCCCGGCTGCACGGTCAGGTCGATACCGCGGACCGCTTCCACCGGGCCGCGCTTGGTCTGGAAGGTCCTGGCCAGACCGGCCGTACTGATGATTGCCATGCGCTCCAGAAAAACAGGGTCCCTTAAATTTTGCAACCTCCCCAAAAATTCAGAGAGCCCAGAAACCTCTAGGATGAGCCCATGGCACAGGAGAAGGTGAAGCCCGAGGGGCTGCGGGAGCGCAAGAAGCGCGAGACCCGGCAGCGGATCTCCGACATCGCGACGGGCCTGTTCCTGGAGCGCGGTTTCGACGCCGTACCCATCGCGGAGATCGCCGAGGCCGCGGACGTCTCGGTCAACACCGTCTACAACTACTTCCCCGCCAAGGAAGACCTCTTCCTCGACCGCTCCAAGGGCGTGGTCGAGCGGCTCTCGCGCTTCGTGCGCGCCCGTGACGAGGGGGAGTCGGCGATGCGGGCCGTGCTCCGCGAGTTCCGCGCCGAGGTCGAGGCGGTCTCCCCGCGGGTCGGCCTGATGGAGGGCTACGCGACGTTCCTGGACGTGGTCGAGAACGCGCCCGCCCTGCGCTCGCGTCTGTGGCGCATCCAGCAGGAGGCCCTCGAGGACATCGAGCACACCCTGCGCGAGGAGACCGGGGCGGCCTCCGGCGACGTTCTGCCGACGCTCGTCGGCGGTCAGATCGCGTGGGTGCAGAGCACGCTCATGGGCTACATCGGACGCGAGATGTGCGCGGGACGCGCGGCCGCCGAGGTATCCCGTGACGCCCTCGGACTGCTCGACGAAATCGAGGAGATCCTGGGCGAAACGGTCCTCAACTATGCGGTGCGCACCGCCTGATGGGCGGCCCGAGTGTGATGTGCGTCGTATCGGGCGTGACGCGCATCTCGTAGCCCCCCAAGTCGGCCTCACGGCCGCTAGTGTCCGGCGGGTAGCTCGGTAAACAGTTCGTAAGTACAGCGTGGTACGCACAGGGTCGTGTGTACGGCGGGACAGGAGATCGCGCAGTGGCCAGGAAGCTTGCCGTCATCGGAGCCGGGCTCATGGGTTCCGGCATCGCCCAGGTGTCCGCCCAGGCCGGCTGGGACGTGGTCCTGCGCGACATCACCGACGAGGCCCTGACCCGCGGCACCGACGGCATCAAGAAGTCGTACGAGAAGTTCGTGAGCAAGGGCAAGCTCTCCGCCGAGGACGCGGAGGCGGCGCTCGGGCGCATCACCACGACCACCGATCTGGACGCGTGCGGCGACGTCGACATCGTCGTCGAGGCCGTGTTCGAGAAGCTCGAGGTCAAGCACGAGATCTTCCGTGCGCTCGACAAGATCGCGCGCGAGGACACGGTGCTCGCCTCCAACACCTCGGCGATCCCGATCACGAAGATCGCGGCCGTCACCGAGCGTCCCGAGAGCGTCGTGGGCGCCCACTTCTTCTCGCCCGTGCCGATGATGCAGCTCTGCGAGCTAGTGCGCGGCTACAAGACCAGCGACGAAACCCTCGCCAGGACGCGGGAGTTCGCCGAGTCGGTCGGCAAGACCTGCATCGTCGTCAACCGTGACGTCGCCGGCTTCGTCACCACCCGCCTCATCTCGGCGCTCGTCGTCGAGGCCGCCAAGCTCTACGAGTCGGGTGTCGCGAGCGCCGAAGACATCGATATCGCCTGCAAGTTGGGCTTCGGGCACGCGATGGGCCCGCTGGCCACCGCGGACCTCACGGGCGTCGACATCCTGCTCCACGCCACCAGCAACATCTACACCGAGTCCCAGGACGAGAAGTTCGCACCGCCGGAGCTGATGCGCCGGATGGTCGACGCGGGGGACATCGGCCGCAAGAGCGGTCAGGGCTTCTACAAGCACTGAACGCGCGGCGGCTCCCGTGTCGCTCGGACGAGTGAATTGGGTATCGGTTCGCTTACGGACGGCAACTTCCGTGACCGTAAGCCAGTCAGTTGGGTTGAACAGTCAGGAAGACGGCGTGTGCGCGTGAGGTCGCTGCGTACGCCATGACGGAACACTCCGGGGAGTGCATATGTACATCAGGGGCGACCACGCCGAGCTCGCCGTCGGGGGCAGCCTCGACGTCCGCAGCGCGGCGGACGCCCGGACCGTGCTGCACTCCGCCCTGGACGAAGGGGCGGGCGATCTCGTGCTCGACCTCGGGGGTCTCGACGCGCTCGACGCCACCGGACTCGGCGTGATCATGGGCGCCCATCGCCAGGCGGGTCGCTGCGGTCGGCGGCTCGTGCTGCGCAATGTGCCGCCGCAGATGCAGCGGCTGCTCGTGGCCACGCGCCTGCACCGGATCCTCGCCATCGAGGGCGGTATCGGGGCTCACCCCCTGTAGCCCACGGACGTCGCGCACGCACGCAATCCTCACGAGACTGTGACGTCCCGGGCGGCGCGGCACCCCGACTGTTCGGAGATACTGAGCGAAGGTCTAAGGTTCGGTCGCTCACACATCAAGAGAGCACCGGACCAGAAGCGACAGTGTGGTGTGCGAAAGGCCGGGGAAGCCAAGGCACATCCGCTTTTGGGGGGCTTTGACCATGGACCCGACGAACCGGGGACCGCAGGACTTCGGACCGCAGGATTTCGGTCACGACGAAGACCGTTCCGACGCACCGGGCGGAGCGCCGCAGCGCCCGCCGCGTGATGCCATCACGCCCGACTTCGGCAGCCCGGTGCCCGCCCGCACAGTGCAGTTGGTCTCCGGCGATTTCCTGCTGACGGTGAATCCCGTCGACGGCAGCGAGATCGAACCCTGTCCGCCGCTGGAACTGCCGCCGCGGCCCGTCAAGTTCACGCTCGCCGAGCGCACCGATCTCGCCCGCGCCGCGAAGCCGCCGGTGCCGCCGGGGCCCGAGCAGCCGCGCCGCGTCCTGCTCGAACGCCAGGAGGAGCGTGAGCGCCTGGTACGGCTGCTCGCCCGCGGCCGCTCCGTACGCCTCACAGGGCCGTCCGGCGCCGGCCGTACCGCGCTGCTCGACACCGTTGCCGAGGACTGTCTGGACCTCGCGCCGGACGGCGTGATCCGGATCAACGGTCACAAGCGCGGCTCCGCCGATCTGCTCTTCGACCTGTACGCGGCCGTCTACAAGTCGCCGCTGCACCGCCCCGACCGCGGCCACGTCCTCGATCTCGTACGGGACATCGGTGCCGTCGTGGTCGTGGACGACCTCGAGTTCGGCGGCAGCGCGCTCGACGAGTTCCTGGAGGCGACGCCCGAGTGCGCCTTCGTGCTGGCCGCGACGCCCGACATACCGGCGCCGTCCGCCGACTCGCACGTCGAGGAGGTCTTCCTCGGCGGCCTGAGCCGCAGCGCCGGCCTTGAGCTCCTGGAGCGCGCGGTGGGCCGTGCGCTCACCGACGACGAGGCCGGCTGGGCCGGTGACCTGTGGTTCGAGTCCGAGGGCCTGCCGCTGCGCTTCGTGCAGGCCGGCGCGCTGCTTCGGCAGCGCGATCTGCTGCGCGCCGATCCGGCGGCCTTCGACGAGTACGGCTACTACGCCGACGCTCCCGTGGACGCGCCCTTCGACGCCGAGGACGGTCACGACGTACCGCTGCCGACGCTCGCCGAGGGCGCCGCGCCCGCCAGGCTGCTCGCCTCGCGGCTGAGTGAATCCGCCCGTACGACACTGAAGTTCGCCGTCGCACTCGGCGGCGAGGTGCCGCACCAGGCCCATCTGCCCGCCCTCGTCGGCGACACCCACGCGGACGCCGCGCTCGGCGAACTCGCCGCCGTCGCCCTCGTCACACCCGTCGGCTCGCGCTGGCGGCTCGCCGCGGGTGTCCAGGCACAACTGCTCGTCGCCGGGTACGCGGAGAGCCCCGAGGAGCGCGCGGAGCTCGCGCACACCGCCGCGCAGCACTACTCGTGGTGGGCGGGGCACCCGTCGGTCACGCCTGAGCGGGCCGCCGCGGAGGCCGAGGCCGCGCTCGCGGCCATCGGGGTCCTCCTGGGCGCCTCCGACGCCGGCCGCAGCGCTGCGGCCGTCCTGCTCGCCCGTACGGTCGCCCCTGCCTATGCCGCGGGTCTCGACTGGGGCGCGTGGGAGCGTGCGCTGAGGTCGGGGCAGGAGGCCGCGCGCCTGGCCGGCGAAGTGGCCGAAGAGGCCTACTTCCACCATGAGTTGGGGATACTCGCCCTGCTCGGCGGCCAGCTCGACCGGGCCCGCGCCGAGCTCGAGGCCTCCATCGGACTGCGCGGCGCACTCGCCGACAAGCGCGGTACGGTCGCCGGCCGCAGGGCGCTCGCCCTGGTCGCCGACCGGTCCGGGGGAGTGCTGCACGGCGGCCGCACCCCGGCCGGTGAAGAGGTGCCGGACGCCCGTTACGAGGAGTCCGCTTCCCCGCCCGGCGGTGTACCCGCGGCGCTCGCGCTGCCCGGACCGCCCGCGCCGGAGCCGCCGACCCTGATCACGCGTCAGCCCGCACCGCCGCCCGGCGGACAGCGGACGAGGACCGGTGGCGCGGGGCGTGCCGTGCTCAGCGGCACCCGCCGCAACCTGGTCGCCGCGGGTGCGGGCGCGCTGCTCGCGGCCGTGCTCGGCACGGTGGTGACGCTCGGCGCGACCTCCAACGACGACGACCCGTCGAACCGGGTGCGTCCCAACCAGACCGCCATCGAAGAGGGCGACGGTGACGGACTGCCCGCCGACCAGCCGAACAAGGGCGGCGAGGAGTCCACGGATTCCACCAAGCGGCCGACCGATCCGGGCAAGGACGGGGTCGTCGGCACTTCGGACGATCCGACGCCGCCGGCGTCGAGCGATGAGCCTTCGGACAAGCCGAGCGGCTCGGACAAGCCGACGAATAAGCCGACCAAGTCCTCGTCGCCGTCCAAGTCGCCCACGCCGACTCCCACTCCCACACCGACACCCACACCGACTCCGACGCCGACACCCACGCCGACACCCACCCCCACGACGGAGGAGCCGCCCCCGTCCACCACGGACTCGGCCAGCGCACCGGTCACGAGTCAGCCCGCGAGCAGCCCGGCCACGAGCATGAGCTCCAGCGTCACCTCGAGCTCCAGCGCCGCCGACGTGATCTAGCCCGCCCCGCACGACAAAACGCCGTGTCTCCCGGACAACCCTCCGGGAGACACGGCGTTCTTCTTCGTACGGGAAAAGCCCTCGCGGACGTACGCCGCAGCCGGGCGCCGGCTAGAACAGCCGCAGCTTGTCGTCCTCGATGCCGCGCAGCGCGTCGTAGTCGAGCACGGCGCAGCCGATGCTGCGGTCCGTGGCGAGCACGCGGGCCTGGGGCTTGATCTCCTGGGCCGCGAAGATGCCGCGCACCGGCGCCAAGTGCGGGTCGCGGTTGAGCAGTTCGAGGTAGCGCGTGAGCTGCTCGACACCGTCGATCTCACCGCGCCGCTTGATCTCTACCGCGACGGTCTGCCCCTCGGCGTCCCGGCACAGGATGTCCACCGGGCCGATGGCGGTGGGGTACTCGCGGCGGATCAGGGTGTAGCCCTCGCCGAGGGTCTCGATCCGGTCGGCGAGCAGTTCCTGCAGATGTGCCTCGACGCCGTCCTTGATCAGACCCGGGTCCACACCGAGCTCATGGGAGGAGTCGTGCAGGATCTCCTCCATCGTGATGATCAGTTTCTCGCCTGCTTTGTTGATGACCGTCCATGAACCCTCGTCCTCCTTGAGGGTGCACGGCGGCGACATCCAGTTCAGCGGCTTGTAGGCACGGTCGTCCGCGTGGATGGAGACGCTGCCGTCCGCCTTCACGAGGATGAGACGGGGGGCCGACGGGAGGTGGGCGGTGAGCCGGCCCGCGTAGTCCACGGAGCAGCGGGCGATGACGAGACGCATGGTCGGCAACGCTACTCGACGCGGCACGGTTCGCGCGATTCGCCCCGGAAACCGGAAGACGGTCTGTGGGTGACGCCGGGGTATCGCCCGGCTTGCCCCTGTTCAACCTTGGTTGATTATTGGCCGGTTGTGGCCACCTTCTCCTGGTGCGCGCACGATGCGTTGCCTACCGTGGAAGCAGGAGGTCGCGAAACGTTCACGCTGCGTAGGCGATTTCCGGTCCTGACCGTCAACCCCCGCTCCCCGGGGGTCCGAGAGGAGAACTCATGTCGCTCGACGTCTCACCGGCTCTGTTGGCCCAGGCCGAGCGAGGCGAGGTCGATGAAGCGGAATTCGTCGACTGCGTCCGGACATCCCTGCCGTACGCATGGGAGATGATCAGCTCGTTGGTGGCACAGCTGGAAGTCGACGGCGGAGAGTTCGCCGACAACCAGACCCCGCCGGCCACCGAGCAGGAGCGCGGCCAACTGCTGCGCGCTCTGGCAAGTGATGCGATACGTGGTGCTCTGCAGCGCCACTTCGGAGTCCGTCTGGCCTTCCAGAACTGCCACCGTGTCGCTGTGTTCCCCGTCGGCCCCCAGGCCGACGACAGGCTGGCCCGCTTCACCTCGATCCGTGGCCAGTTGCTGAACCAGTCACCTGTACTGCGGGACTGCTGAAGCCTGTTGCTGCCGCTCCGTACGCGGGAGGTGTATCCGGGGCGGCAGCCCCCATCCACCGGTCACAGCCGTTTCGCCGTTCACAGCAACTGCGGCAGGACCTCGCCGCCGAGCCGCCGCAGATTCTCCTCGGTCGAGTCCAGATCTCCCGAGCCCTCCGTCAGCAGTGCGAAACGCGTGATTCCGGTACGCTCCGCAGTCGCCGCCAGGCGGTCCGCGCACAGCTTCGGTGTGCCCACCGGGTGGATCGAGCACAGCAGTTGCGTATACGCGTACGGATCGCGCATCTTGCGCTCGCGCCCGTCCACCGTGACATGGGCATCAAGGCCTTGTTTCAGCCAGCCCGGCATCGCCTTCAGCAGCGTCTCGGCCGCCTCCGCGGTCCGGTCACCGACCTGTGCCACACCCGCCGACACATGCTGCGCGGCGGCCACGTCGTCCGGTGAACGTCCCGCCGCGAGCGCGAACGTCCGGTAGGAGGCGACCATCTCGGCCTTCTCCGCGTCACCGATGTGCATCCCGAGCAGCATCGCCAGACCGCGCTCGGCGGCCAGCCGCACGCTGGACGGCGAGGTGCAGGCCAGGATCAGCTCCGGTCCGGCGGGACCGCTCAGCGCCTCGTCGGGACGGGGCACCACGGGGACCTCACGGAACTCGTAGCGCTCCCCGGAGGCCTTCACCGACGGCTCGGTCAGCCACCGGTGCAGCAGATCGAGCGACTCCGGAAAGCCCTTCTCGTACGCATCGACGCCCGCGCCGAACACCTCGAGATCCACCCAGGGACCACCGCGTCCGACGCCGAGCGTGAAGCGGCCGCCGCTGGTCAGATGGAGCAGCGCGGCCTGCTCCCCGAGCGCGACCGGATGCTGGGTGGGCAGCACACTGACCGCGGTGCCCACCCGGATCCGCCGGGTGCGCCCGAGCAGCAGCGCCGCCAGGGTCGTGGCCGACGGGCAGACGCCGTACGGCACGAAGTGATGCTCGGCCAGCCACACCGAGTCGAGCCCGGCCTCCTCGGCCACCTCCGCACTGCGCACCGCACGGTGCAGGGCCTCCCCCTGGCCCTGGCCCGGGAACTGGGCCGCAAGGACAAAACTTCCCACACGCATCGCTGCTCCTGCCTCTTTGGCGCCGACGCGGTACTCCCCCTACTGGCAACAACGCCTGACACGTGCCAAAGGCACGGCCTGGCATGAAGATTGGCCCATCTTCATACGAGCGGGCTGTGTGCCTGGGCGAATGTGCTTTGTTGTGCACTTGTTCGGGGCCTTGTGGTAGGCGTGCCCGGTTGTCCGTGGAAGTTGCCCGGGACATGCGAAGGCTCCCGTTCGCCATTGTGAGGGCCCCGGCCGGTGATCGGATGCCCTGTGCGCGGCGAGTACCCCCGCGTGTGACGCGTAGGCTTGTTGCCGTCCGTGTTCGCGCAGTTCCTGCTTCCCGCCGGTGAGGTGTTCCCGTGTCCCCGCGTAAGAACCGCCCCAAGAGCTCAGGCGGATCCGGCCAAGGCGGCGACGAGGAGAACGGGACGCGCTACGGCGGCTTCGAGCACCAGGACCACCATCAGGGCGAGGAGTACCGCGTACGGCATGTGGCGGGCGCGAGCGCGGCCGGTAAGACGTACCGCTGCCCGGGCTGTGACCAGGAGATCCCCTCCGGCGTTCCGCATGTGGTGGCCTGGCCGCAGTACGGCGGGGTCGACGACCGGCGCCACTGGCACAAGGCCTGCTGGAACGCGAGAGACCGCCGCACCTCCAGGGTGCAGCGGTCTCGTAACGCGCCGAAGTTCTGAGTCCCTACCCGGGGATCACACGTCCCGCTGGTGGGTGAGCGCGAAGGCGCCCGCGAGCGCCGCGACGGTCACGCCGGCGAGCAGCCACAGCAGGCCCCAGCCGGTGCCCGAACCCTCGTCGCCCATGAAGGGCAGCTGGAACAGGGTCGCGAGACCGTTCAGGGGCGAGTACTCGACGAGCTTCTCCTGCAGCGTGCGCAGGCTCTCGGTCTGCATGAACAGGGCGAGCAGCAGCGGCAGCAGGATGACGCCGAGCATCGTGGTGATGGCACCGGCGGAGTGCCGCAGGATCGCGCCGACGGCGAGCGCGAGCAGGCCGAGCAGCGCGACGTAGAGGGACGCGCCCACGGTCGCATCGAGCCATTCGGCGGAGGTGGCGATGACCTCGCCGTTCACGATGGAGTCCGCCGGCAGGGACGAGAACTCGCTGGGCGGCTGGCCGCCGAGCATGGCCGACTGGATCAGCGCGTTGAGCGTGGTGGCGATCAGCGTCATCACGAAGGACAGGGTGAAGAACACCATCGCCTTCGCGGCCAGCACCCGGCCGCGCGCGGGACAGGCCGTCATCGTCGTACGGATCATGCCCGTGCCGTACTCGGACGTGATCACCAGGACGCCGAGCGTCACGATGCAGATCTGGCCGAGCATCAGACCGAACAACCCGCCGGAGAGCAGCGGGAGTTCGGCGTACCCGGTGCCGGAGAGTCCGGCCGCGGTCGCCGTACCGATGCCGATGACCAGAAGGAACATCACGCTGAGGGTCCACATGGTGGAACGCACGGTGCGGATCTTGGTCCACTCCGAGGCGAGGGCGTGCCCGAGGTGCGTGGAGCGGATGGGGATCGGCGAGGTGTAGACCGCTCCGCCCTGGGCGCCGGGCCACTGCTGAGGCACCTGCTGTGGGTGGACAGGGGCGGCCTGCGGGGGCGTGGGGGTACTCATCGGGCGGCCCCGTTCTCGTTGTTCTCGGGCTTTGTCAGGGAGGGCGCGGGCGCGTCGGCCGGCGCGGCGGCGGGCTGCGGAGGCACCGGGGGAGCGGCCACCGGGGGAGCGGTCACCGGGGGAGCGGTCACCGGGGCCGCGGGAGCCTGGGCGACCGGAGCGGCCGCGGGCTGCGCATAGGGATTCGGTACGGGAGCACCCTGCTGCATCGGAGCGCCGGGCTGCACGGGAGCGCCCTGCGGCATCGCGAACGGCTGCCCGCCCTGCTGCGGCGACGGCGGCGCGTACCAGCCGTGCTGGCCCTGCCCGGGCACCGGTGCCTGGAACTGGCCCTGCGGCGGCGCCACTTGCTGCTGCAGACCGGCCTTCTGGTCGATCGTGGAGCGGTAGTCGACGGCGCCCTGCGTCATCCGCATGTACGCCTCTTCGAGCGAGGCCTGGTGCGGGGAGAGCTCCCACAGCCGTACGTCCGAGTCGTGCGCGAGGTCGCTGATGCGCGGCAGCGCGAGCCCGGTCACGCGCAGCGCACCGTCCGCCTCGGGCAGCACATGCCCGCCGGCCTCGGTGAGTGCGGACGAGAGCTTCTCGCGCGCGGCGGGCTCGGTGTCCGGGGTGCGGACCCGGGCGAAGTCCGCGGAGTTGGCCGAGATGAAGTCCCGCACGCTCATGTCGGCGAGCATCTGGCCGCGGCCGATCACGATGAGGTGGTCGGCGGTCAGCGCCATCTCGCTCATCAGGTGCGAGGAGACGAAGACCGTACGGCCCTCGGCGGCCAGCGCCTTCATGAGATTGCGGACCCAGAGGATGCCCTCGGGGTCGAGCCCGTTGACCGGCTCGTCGAAGAGCAGCACCTGCGGGTCGCCGAGCAGAGCGGCGGCGATACCGAGCCGCTGGCCCATACCGAGCGAGAAGCCCTTGGAGCGCTTCTTGGCGACGTCCTGCAGACCGACGACACCGAGGACCTCGTCCACGCGGCGTGCCGGGATGCCGGACAGCTGGGCCAGGCAGAGCAGGTGGTTACGCGCGTGCCGGCCGCCGTGCACCGCCTTGGCGTCGAGCAGCGCGCCCACCTGGCGCGGGGCGTTGGGGAGCTTGCGGTAGGGGTGGCCGGCGATGGTGACGTGGCCGGCGGTGGGGTTGTCGAGCCCGAGGATCATGCGCATCGTCGTCGACTTGCCCGAGCCGTTGGGGCCCAGGAAGCCGGTGACGGCGCCGGGCCGCACCTGGAAGGAAAGGTTGTACACGGCCGTCTTCGCGCCATAGCGCTTAGTCAGGCCGACTGCCTCGATCATGCTGCACCCATCGACAGGTCAGGAACAGATAGGTCGGGGCACACGGAAAAAGTTCGTCCCCCTTGGAGCTAAGGAGGATAACTAGCCGTTGACGGTTCCGGCCATGCGCGACGGCCGCTATCCGGGAAACCTCAGGGATCACTCGGGCAACTTCGGTACTTTCGGCTGCGTACGGGATGAAGCGCCCGCTCGCGTACGGGGGTGCGGTCCGTCTTCGGGCAGCGGCACCTCGTGATCGCGATCGTCCCGGATGAGGACCCGGCGCGGGAACCCACGGTGTGCTTCAGGCCGCGCGCGGGGCATGTGGACGCAAACGGAAGGGCGGCCCGGGGACGGGCTAGGCGTCCCGCTTCTTCAGGAGCAGATAGCCGACCGCCAGCGCCACGACCACCCACGCCAGCATGATCGCGAAGCCACCCCACGGCCCGTACGGGGTGTCGTCGTCGAAGGGCTTGACGACCTGCATGATCTTCTGGCCCGCCTGGTCCGGCAGATAGCGCGCGACCTTCTTCGTGGCCGAGACCGAGCCGAGGATCGGCGAGATCAGGAAGAACAGCGGCATCAGGATGCCGAGCGAGAGCATCGGGCTGCGCAGGATCGACGCGACGCCCATCGAGAACGCCGCGACCAGCGTCATGTAGAGACCGCCGCCGATCACCGCACGCAGCACGCCCGGGTCACCGATGGACACCTTGTGGTCGCCCATCATCGACTGGCCGAGGAAGAACGCCACGAAGGCGGTGATCATGCCGACCACCAGCGCGAGCGCGGTCGCGACGGCCACCTTGCTGAACAGGAACCGGCCGCGCTGCGGCACCGCGGCCAGCGAGGTGCGGATCATGCCGGTGCTGTACTCGTTGGCGACCACGAGGACGCCGAACACGATCATCGCCAGCTGACCGAGGCCCATACCGGCGAAGCTGATCGAGGTGGCGTCGAAGGTGATCTTCTCCTTCGCGTCCAGCTTGTCGAAGTCACTCGTCGCGAAGTACGAGATCAGCATGCCGAGGCCGATGGTGAAGACCATCGCGAGCAGCAGCGTCCACGGTGTCGAGGCCACCGACTTGATCTTGGTCCACTCCGACTTGAGTACCCGCGTCGAAGACATCGGTCACTGCTCCTTCTTGTGCGACCACTGGTCATTCGACTGCTGCCAGCCGGAGGTGTCGGGCGCGCCCGTGTCGGAGTGCGCGTGATACTCCACGGACTCGGCCGTGAGCTGCATGAACGCTTCTTCCAGCGAGGCCTGCTGCGGGCTCAGTTCATGGAGTACGAGGCTGTGCTGGGCGGCGAGCTCACCGAGCCGCTCCACCGGCGTGCCGTCCACTTCGAGCGTGCCGTTGCCGGCCTCGACGACCGTGATGCCCTCGGCGTGCAGCACGTCGCGCAGCCGCTCCTGCTGGGGGGAGCGGAGGCGGGCGTAGGACCGCGAGTTGTCGCGGATGAAGTCGGCCATCGAGGTGTCCGCGAGCAGCCGGCCCTGGCCGATGACCACGAGGTGGTCGGCGGTCAGCGCCATCTCGCTCATCAGGTGCGAGGAGACGAAGACCGTACGTCCCTGGGCCGCGAGCCCCTTCATGAGGTTGCGGATCCAGTGGATGCCCTCGGGGTCGAGCCCGTTGACCGGCTCGTCGAACATCAGGATCTGCGGGTCGCCGAGCAGCGCGCCCGCGATACCGAGGCGCTGGCCCATACCGAGCGAGAAGCCCTTGGCCTTCTTCTTGGCCACGGCGGTCAGACCGACGGTGTCGAGCACCTCGCGTACGCGGCTGTCAGGAATGCCGTTGGACTGGGCCAGGCACAGCAGGTGGTTGTACGCGCTGCGGCCGCCGTGCATCGCTTTGGCGTCGAGCAGGGCGCCGATGTACCTCAGCGGGTGCTTGATCTGCGCGTAGTGCCGACCGTCGATCCGTACGTCGCCCGCGGAGGGGTTGTCGAGGCCGAGCATCATGCGCATGGTGGTCGACTTGCCCGCGCCGTTCGGGCCGAGGAAGCCCGTGACGATCCCGGGTCTGACGGCGAACGTCAGATCGTTTACGGCCACCTTCTCGCCGTACCGCTTGGTCAGGCCCTCGAGCTCGATCATGCGGCCCACGCTAAAACGGGACAAAGCCCCCTGCCACTTGGAGTGGCAGGGGGCTTCGCCCTCGTACGGACCGTTACCGATCAACCAGTGATCAACGGGACTGCTGAGCCGGAACCCCACGCGTGACCGGCTCGTCCTCCGGCGCACCGGCGGCGGCCACGGCCGCACCGGTCAGCGTCGCGAGCATCTCGCGGACGTTGGTCAGCTGCGCGTTGATCGAGTCGCGGCGGTTCGTCAGCGCAGCGAGCTCGCGCTCCGATTCCGAGCGGATCCGGTCGGCCTTGGCGTTGGCGTCGGCCACGATGTCCTCGGCCTGGCGCTGCGCGGTCTCCACCGTCTGGCGGGCGCGGCGCTCGGCGTCGGTACGCAGCTTCTCGGCCTCCAGGCGGAGCTGCTCCGCGCGGTGCTCGATCTCCGCCAGACGCTTCTCGGCCTTGGCCTGACGCGAGGCCAGGTCGCGCTCGGACTGCTCGCGGCGCTTGGCCAGGTTCGTCTCGAAGTCCGCGGCGGCCTGGGCGGCCTTGGCGCGGGTCTCCTCGAAGAGGGCGTCGGCCTCCTCGCGCTTCTGCTGCGCGTCCTTCTGCGCCTCGGAGCGCAGCGTCGCCGCGTCGCCCTTGGCCTTCTCGACGATCCGGACGCCCTCGTCCTCCGCCTTGGCCTTGCGGTCGGCGGCGAAGGTCTCCGCGTCATTGCGCACCTGCTGGGCCGCCGACTCGGCGAGCTCACGGTGCTGCTCGGCCGCGCGGCGGGCCTCCTCGCGCAGATCCTTGGCCTCCTCCTCGGCGAGGCGCAGGATCTTCTCGACGCGCGCGCCGAGGCCGGCGTAGGACGGCTCGGCGTCCACGACCTGGGCCTGTGCGTTCTGCGTCTCGAGGTGGAGCTCCTCGATGCGCTTTTCCAGAGCAGTGATCCGCGCCAGGGCACTGTCACGGTCGGAGACGAGCTTGGAAATGCGTTCGTCCACCTGAGCGCGGTCGTACCCACGCCGCACAAGCTCGAAGCCGTAGGGGGAAGTGTCGCTCATGGGGTTCCTGTCGAATGAGACCGGTGAGGTGATAGAGGGAATCCTAGGGGCCAGGGCGGCGTGTCATCGAGCGTATGCCGGTTTGATCTGGAGAATGCCCACCCTTTTGAGTGGCTGATCTCAAGACCGCTTGCCAGCACCAGGGTCGAACGTCCTTGTCGGGCACGGGGTTTGCGCCACCCGCCACCACGGGGACGGCGGGCCACCCGAACGAGACCATCACGGACAATCCACCAGATCGTCACTCGAACGTGGCCTGCGGCGCCAGGCCTTACCGCGTAAGGCCTGGCCAGTGCCCTCAGGAGTCCGAGGACTTGCCACCCGAACGAGGGGCACCGACGCTCGCACCCGCCTTGACGCCACCGTCCTTGCCGCCGGCGCCGCCGACGGGTGACTCAAAAGACTCCAACGCCTCAAGTACGTCCTGGACACGGGAGATCTCGGCGTTGATGTCCTCACGCCGGCGCACCAGGACATCCAGCTCGCGCTTGCCCTCGTCGACCAGACGCTCGGCCTCGGCTTCGGCCTCGGCCTTGACCCGCTCGGCCTCGCGCAGCGTCTCGGCCTTCTTCTGCTCGGCCTCCTTGAGCAGCTGTTCGGCCTTCTTGACCGCGGCGATACGGACCTTGCCCGCCTCGGAGTTGGCGTCCGAGACCAGGTTCTTGGCCTTGGCGGTGGACTCGGCGAGCTGCTCTTCGGCGGCCTTCACGAGCGCGTCGCAGCGCTCGCCCGCCGTCTTCATCTGCTCGGCCGACTCGCGCCGTGCGCGCTCGTGCAGTTCCTCGATCTCGCCCGTGATCCGGTCGCGCAGCTCCTCGGCCCGCTCCCTTATGGCGGTGGCGTCCCGGCGTGCGCCGACGAGCAGTTCGTCCGCATCCGTACGGGCCTTCTCCACCAGCGAGTTGCCCTCGATGGTGGCTTCCGAGACGAGGCGCTCGGCCTCCACGCGTGCCGCCCCGACCATCGTGTCGGCCTGCGCCTCCGCGTCCGTGGCGGCCTTGAGTGCCTTCTCCGCGGCGTCCGAAGTGAGCTTCTCGGCCTCGGCGACGGCCTCGGTGACCAGGGTGTCGACCTGCTCCGCGGCCTCGCTGCGGCGCTTGTTGGCGGCCTGGCGCGCCTCGTCGAGGGTGCGCTCGGCCTCCGTCTGCGCCTCGCTGCGGATCCGCTCGGCCTCGGCCACCGCGTCCGACTTGATCTGCTCGGCGGCACTGCGCGTGCGCTCGGCGTGCTGCTGCGCGGAGCCGACGTTCTCGGCGGCCTCGGCACGCAGCCGCTCCGCCTCGGTCGTGGCCTCGCCGATCAACTGGTCGGCCTGCGCGGCCGCGTCGCTGCGGATCCGGTTGGCGTCCTCGCGCGCCTCGGCGCGGGTACGGGACGCGTCCTGGTCGGCCGAGGCGATCGCGTCGGAGGCCTCCGTACGAAGCCGCTGGGCGTGCTCGGCCGTATCGGTGCGCAGCCGCTCCGACTCCGTGATGGCTTCCGCCATGGTGCGCTCGGCGAGCGACTTGGCGGCCTCGGCCTCCTCCTGCGCCTCACGCCGTACGCGCGAGGCGTCCTCGGAGGCCCGCTCGCGCTCGGCATAGGCGTCGGCGCGTACGCGGTCCGCCTCTTCCTGCGCCTCGGTCCTGGTCCGCTCAGCAGCGTGCTCGGCGGCCGAGCGAAGACCGGTGATCTCCTCCTGGGCCTGCTCGTGCAGACCGTTCACCGAGTCCCGTACCTGCTGCGCCGTCAGCTCGGCCGCGGCCACGAGATCGGTCGCGCGCCGGTCGGCCTCCTCGACCAGGCGTACCGCCTCGGTCTGGGCCTCCTCCACCCGCTTGCGGGCGCCGGCGAGGAGCTCCTCGCTCTGCTCGCGGGCGCGCTCGCGCTCCTGGTCGGCCTCGCCGCGCGCGCCGTTGAGCAGCTCCTCGGCCTCGCGCCTGCGCCGACCCGCCTCTTCCTGCGCCTCGCGCAGCGCCTCGGCGGCCTCGGCGCCCACGCGCTCGGCGGCGGTCGCGGCCTCGGCGCGGATACGGTCCGCGCTGTCCTGTGCCTCGGCCTTCAACTGCTCGGCCTCGGCGGCCGCCTCGGTCCGCAGCCGTACGGCGAAGGACTCGCCCTCGGCGCGCGACTGCGAGGCGTCGGCCGCGGCCTCGGTGCGCAGCCGCTCGGCCTCGGTCTCGGCCTGCGACTGCAGCGCCCGGATGCGCTCGGCGGACTCCGTACGGTTGCGCTCGGTCTCCTCGGCCGCCTCACGGCGCAGCCGCTCGGCCTCGGCGCGGGCGTCGACGAGCGCGGCCTCGGCGGCGGTGATCCGCTGCTCGGCCTCGGTGTGCAGCCGGGTCAGCTCCTCGGCCGCCTCCGACTGCCGCTGCGCCACGGCCCGTTCGGTGTCCTCACGCAGCTTCTGCGCGGCCTGCTCGGCCTCCGCGGTGACCGCCTCGGCGCGCTCCTCGGCCTCCGTGCGGTGCCGCTCGGCCTCGGTACGGGTGCGCTCAAGCGTCTCCTCGGCCTGCTTGCGCAGGGTCGTGGCCCGCTCGATGGCCTCGGTGCGTACGCGCTCGGCCTCGGTGCCCGCGGCAGCCTTCAGCTCGTCCGCGTCCGTACGGGCCTTGGCGAGCAGCTCCTCGGCGGAGGAAGCCGCCTCCTCGATCTGCTGCACGGCCTCGCGCCGCGCCTCGCCCCTGATCCGCTCGCCCTCGGCCACGGCCTCGGCGCGCAGCTGCTCGGCCTCGCCGCGCAGGCGGCGGGCGTCCTCCTGCAGCTGCTCGGTCTTGGCCCGGTACTCCTTGGTGTCGTCCTTGGCCGCGCCCTTGAGCTGCTCGGCGATGTCCTGCGCCTCGCCGCGCAGCCGGTCCGCCTCGGCCTCGGCCTCGCGCCGGATCCGCTCGGCCTCCTCCCGCGCGGCCTGGGTGGTCGCCCGCGCGTTCTCGGAGGCCTTGTCGAGTACGTCCTCGGCGGTCCGCGCCGCCTTCGACAGCTGGGAGGCCGACTCCTCGGCGGTGATGGTGCGGGCCTTCTCGGTGGCGTCGGCCGTGACCTTCTCGGCCGCGGCACGGGCGTCCGCGAGCAGCTGCTCGGCGGTGGCCTTGACCGACTCGGCCTCCTTGGTGGCCTCGCCGACAAGACGGGCGACCTGCTCCTTGGCCGTACGCGTGCGCTGCTCGTTGGTCGACTCGGCGCTCGCGAGCCGCTTCTCGGCGGCTTCCTTCGCCTCGGTGACCAGCTTCTCGGCCTCCGCGCGCGCCTCGCGCAGCGCGGTGTCGGCCTCCTGGATCCGCTGCTCGGCGGCGCGGCTCAGCTCGGTGGCCTGCCGGCGGGCCTGGTCGGTCTCGCCCACCGTGGACGACCGCAGCTGCTCGGCGTGGTCGGTGGCCTCCTGGGCCTGGGTGGACGCGGCGGTCAGCAGGCGCTCGGCGTCCGCGCGGGCCCGGCGCAGGATCTCCTGGGCCTGGGTGGACGCGGCCTCGGCCTCGGCCGTAAGACGCTGTCGCGCCTCGGCGTTGACCCGCTCGGCCTCGGCGCGGGCGGCGGCGAGGGCCTGGTCGGCCTCGGCGCGGGAGTCGTCGAGCAGGCGGCGGGCCTGCTGCTCGGTGCGGGCGCGCAGCTGCTCGGCCCAGGCCACGTTCTCGTTGACGTGGTTCTCGACGGTCTGGCGGCGCTCGGCCAGCTCCTGGTCGAGCTGCTGGCGGCGCGACACGGCCTCGGAGTGCAGCTCGGACTGCAGCCTGGCCTGCTGCTCGGCGTGCTCCTGGAGGATGCGCTGGGTCTGGGCGCGGACGTCGCGCAGCTCGCGCTCGGCGTCCATCCGCAGCTGGTCGGCCTGAACCTGGGCATTACGCAGCAGCTGCTCGGCCTGGTAGCCGATGTCAGCGCTGTCATAGGCAGGACGGCTCGCGAGGCTGCGACGCGCCTCGTGGAGCTTGGCGCGCAACACCTCGACCTGGTAACCCAGGTCTTCGGCATGCTGAACAGCCTTCTCGCGGTCTTTCTTCAGCCGGTCCATCTCGGCTTCGAACCGCGAGAGGGAGTCGGTCTCAGCCGGCCGCCTGCTCTCCTGGCCTTCGTAGCCCCGCACTGCCGGGTATCCGTCCCCTGGTCGCAAGTCTCTCCAAACGGCCCTGTCCATCCGCCGAACGGGGCCACCCGGGGAATGGTGTCAGATCATCGGCGGAGCAGGGGCGGCTGCCCCGACGCCCGTCCCCCGAAATCGAGACCCCGGCAAGCGGCCGCGCCACACGCACGCACGGCCGCCCCCAACCCTACCGGCCCCGATAAGCCGAGGTCAGTGGTCCTGGGATCCCTCGGGTGCGGATGTGACGAGTTCGGTGAGGACTCCGTGGCAGTCCTTGGGGTGCAGGAACGTGATCCGTGACCCCATCGAGCCCCGACGGGGCTCGTCATAAAGGACACGGACGCCCTTATCGCGTACGGAGGCGGCGTCCGCGTCCACGTCGGCGGTGCCGAACGCGATGTGATGAACGCCCTCCCCGTTCTTGGCGAGCCACTTCGCGACGGTGGAATCCTCGCGGATCGGTTCGAGGAGCTGGAGGTACGAAGCCCCTCCGTCGGAGGTCTCGTTGATCTTGAGCATGGCCTCGCGTACGCCTTGCTCCTCGTTGACCTCGGTGTGGAAGACCTCGAAGCCGTAGGTGGACGTATAGAACTCCACGGTCTTCTCAAGGTCGTGGCAGGCGATCCCGATGTGGTCGATGCGCGTCAGCATCTCTCCAGTGCAGCGCCTTCGGCCGCGATTACGCAACGTGCGCGCGATCACACTCATAGCCCGGTGACCGCGGCGGGTACTCATCAGTACATTGCGAGTAAACCCTCGTTCACTCCTCATCCCCAAGGGGCCAAGCCTCATGTCAGGAACTTCTGGAACGAACAGCACGACCTCTGTGATCGTCGCCGGGGCCCGCACGCCCATGGGACGACTGCTCGGTTCGCTGAAGTCCTTCTCCGGGGCCGACCTCGGCGGCTTCGCGATCAAGGCGGCGCTCGAGCGGGCCGGTATCGGCGGTGACCAGGTCCAGTACGTGATCATGGGCCAGGTGCTCCAGGCCGGGGCAGGGCAGATCCCGGCACGTCAGGCCGCCGTGAAGGCGGGCATTCCCATGAACGTCCCCGCGCTCACCATCAACAAGGTCTGCCTGTCCGGCCTGGACGCGATCGCGCTCGCCGACCAGCTGATCCGCGCGGGCGAGTTCGACATCGTGGTCGCGGGCGGCCAGGAGTCGATGACCAACGCGCCCCACCTGCTGCCGAAGTCCCGTGAGGGCTTCAAGTACGGCGCGATCGAGATGCTCGACTCGATGGCCTACGACGGTCTGACCGACTCCATCGAGGGCATCGCGATGGGCGAGTCCACCGAGAAGCACAACTCCCGTCTGGGACTTGGCCGCCCGGAGCAGGACGAGATCGGTGCGCTCTCGCACCAGCGCGCGGCGGCCGCCCAGGCGAACGGCATCTTCGAGGCCGAGATCACCCCGGTCGAGATCCCGCAGCGCAAGGGCGACGCGGTCATCTTCAGCAAGGACGAGGGCATCCGCCCGGAGACCACCGCCGAGTCCCTCGGCAAGCTGCGTCCCGCGTTCGCCAAGGACGGCACCATCACCGCGGGCACCGCCTCGCAGATCTCCGACGGCGCCGCGGCGGTCGTGGTGATGAGCAAGGCCAGGGCCATCGCGCTCGGCCTCGACTGGATCGCCGAGATCGGTGCGCACGGCAATGTCGCGGGCCCCGACAACTCGCTGCAGTCGCAGCCGTCGAACGCCATCCAGCACGCCGTGAAGAAGGAGGGGATCTCGGTCGAGGACCTCGACCTCATCGAGATCAACGAGGCCTTCGCGGCAGTCGCGGTCCAGTCAATGAAGGACCTCGGCGTTACGCCGGAAAAGGTGAACGTCAACGGTGGTGCGATTGCCCTGGGCCACCCCATCGGCATGTCCGGTGCGCGACTTGTCCTCCACTTGGCGCTCGAACTCAAGCGCCGTGGCGGCGGTGTGGGCGCGGCCGCGCTGTGCGGTGGCGGCGGTCAGGGTGACGCACTGATCGTGCGGGTACCCAAGGCCTGACGGTCGGTTTCCGCCGCCGCGTACGTACGACAGAACTGGAGCTGTGATGCACGACGTCCCCTCGCTGGTGGCTCAGGCGCGGGAGGGCCGGCCGCGGGCCGTGGCCCGGCTGATCTCGCTGGTCGAGGGGGCGTCGCCGCAACTTCGTGAGGTGATGGCCGCGCTGGCCCCGTTGACCGGCAACGCGTACGTAGTCGGTCTGACGGGGTCGCCCGGGGTCGGCAAGTCGACCTCGACCTCGGCTCTCGTGTCGGCGTACCGGCGGGCGGGCAAGCGGGTCGGCGTCCTGGCCGTCGACCCCTCCTCGCCGTTCTCGGGCGGCGCGCTGCTCGGGGACCGGATCCGGATGGCGGACCACGCCTCGGATCCCGGTGTCTACATCCGCTCGATGGCCACCCGCGGCCATCTCGGCGGTCTCGCCTGGGCCGCGCCCCAGGCGATCCGCGTGCTCGACGCCGCGGGCTGCGACGTCGTGCTCGTCGAGACGGTCGGCGTCGGGCAGTCCGAGGTCGAGATCGCCTCGCAGGCGGACACGTCGGTGGTGCTGCTCGCGCCCGGTATGGGCGACGGGATCCAGGCGGCGAAGGCCGGGATCCTGGAGATCGGCGACGTCTACGTGGTCAACAAGGCGGACCGGGACGGCGCGGACTCCACGGTCCGCGAGCTCAACCACATGCTGGGCCTCGGTGAATCCCGTGGCCCCGGCGACTGGCGCCCGCCGATCGTGAAGACGATCGCGTCGCGCGCCGAGGGCATCGACGAGGTGGTCGAGGCTCTGGAGAAGCACCGGGCCTGGATGGAGGAGCGCGGGGTGCTTGCCGAGCGCCGTGCCGTCCGTGCGGCTCGCGAGGTGGAGACCATCGCGGTCACGGCTCTTCGTGAGCGGATCGCGGACCTGCGGGGCGACCAACGTCTGTCGGCCCTGGCGGACCGGGTCGCCTCGGGCGCCCTGGACCCGTATGCGGCGGCGGACGAGCTCGTGTCCGGCCTGACGCAGGGCTGATTTCTCCCCACCCCGCCCGCCGCAGGCGAACCCGCACCCCCAGCGGCCCCGGCGGGGGCTCCGCTCCCTGCACCCCCGGTGCCGCCCCGCGCCCGGACCTGAAGATCCCTTCAGGGAGCCTTTGTCACACTTGACGCATGCGCCTGCTCATCGTCGAGGACGAAAAACGACTGGCCCTCTCGCTGGCCAAGGGCCTCACCGCCGAGGGGTACGCCGTCGATGTCGTGCACGACGGCCTCGAAGGGCTGCATCGTGCGAGCGAGACCGAGTACGACCTGCTCATTCTCGACATCATGCTGCCGGGCATGAACGGGTACCGGGTGTGCTCGACGCTGCGCGCCGCCGGGAACGACGTGCCGATCCTGATGCTGACCGCCAAGGACGGCGAGTACGACGAGGCCGAGGGGCTCGACACCGGGGCCGACGACTACCTCACCAAGCCCTTCTCGTATGTCGTGCTCGTGGCCCGGATCAAGGCCCTGCTGCGCAGACGCGGCGCCGCGCGGAGTGCGAATCCGGTCATCACGCTCGGCGAGCTCAGCGTCGACACCGCAGCGAGGCGGGTGCACCGGGGCGAGGACGAGATCACTCTCACCGCCAAGGAGTTCGCGGTTCTGGAGCAGCTGTCCGTCAGGGCCGGCGAGGTCGTGTCCAAGTCCGAGATCCTCGAGCACGTGTGGGACTTCGCGTACGAGGGCGATCCCAACATCGTCGAGGTGTACGTCAGTACGCTGCGCCGCAAGCTCGGCGCCCAGTTGATCAAGACCGTGCGCGGTGCCGGGTACCGGTTGGAGGCCGGCGCACGATGAAGCGGTTCTTCTCCTCCGTACGCGCCCGCGCCGCCCTCGGCGCGACCGCCGTCGTCGCCGTCGCCCTGATCGGCGCCGGCACCGCGGTCTTCCTCTCGTTGCGGGCCAACCTCACCGAACAGGCCTCCACCCAGGCCGAGTCCGCAGCCCGCCGCGTCGCCGCCCAGCTGGCCGCCGGCACCCCGTACGCGAATCTCGAACTGCCGGACAGCGAGGACCACCCGGTGCAGGTCATCGACCGAGAGGACCGGCTGCGCGCGGCGAGCGAGGATCTGGAGGACATCACCGGCACCGGTGTCGCCGCCGTGGTGCCGCGGCCCTCGCTCGCCCCGGACGGGGACGAGGACGAGGACGACCGCGACGAGAGCGACCCGGATGTCGGGGAGATCTCCGACCGCGCCTGGTACGCCACCGGCAAGGCGACCGTGGACGGGGAGCGAGCGGACTACCGGTTCGCCGCGGTCGAGGTGACCACCCGCGACGACACCACCGTCACCGTGTACGCCGGCGCCCCGCTCACCGCGAGCGAAGGCGCGGCCCGCACCGCCCTGACCTCGATGCTCATCGGCCTGCCCGCGCTGGTGCTCGTCGTCGGCGGTGTGACCTGGCTCGCGACCCAGCGCGCCCTGCGACCGGTCGAGGGCATCCGGCAGGAGATGGCCGCGATCACCGCGTCCGAGGATCTGAGCCGGCGCGTGCCCGTGCCGGACACCCATGACGAGATCGCCCGCCTGGCCAAGACGACCAACGAGACGCTCTCGGCGCTGGAGTCGAGCGTGGAGCGGCAGCGGCGGTTCGTGGCCGACGCCTCGCACGAGCTGCGCAGCCCGATCGCCTCGCTGCGTACACAGCTCGAAGTGGCCGCCGCACACCCGGAGTTGCTGGACATCGACGGGGCGGTGGAGGACACCGTACGACTGCAGGCGCTGGCCGCCGATCTGCTGCTGCTTGCCCGGCTCGACGCGGGGGAGCGGCCGGCCGAGTCGCGGGTGGATCTCGCGGCCCTCGCCACCGAAGAGCTCTCGCAGCGGACGGGCGACCGGATTCCCGTGCGGACGCATATCGCTCAGGGCGTCGTAGTGGCCGGATCCCGCGGCCAGTTGGCCCGGGTGCTCGGCAACCTCGTCGACAACGCGCAGCGCCATGCCCGCTCCCGTATCGCCGTGTCCCTGGAGGCCGATGCGGGGCAGGCCGTCCTCACCGTCGGCGACGACGGCGAGGGCGTGCCCGAGGGCGAGCGGACCCGGATCTTCGAGCGCTTCGTGCGGCTCGACGACGCACGCACGCGCGACGAAGGCGGCGCCGGGCTCGGGCTCGCCATCGCCCGTGATGTGGTGGAGCGCCATGGCGGCCGGCTGAGTGTCGGCGACTCTCCGGACGGCGGGGCGCTCTTCGAGATGCGGCTACCGCTGGTGGGTTAGGGCTTTCCGCGCTGCGTGTGCAGGTGGTCGGCGATCGGGGTGAGGGTGGCCCGCAGTGTGGCGAGCTCCTGCGGGGACATCAGGTCGATGTAGTGCTTGCGCACCGAGGCGACGTGATGGGGCGCGACCTTCTTCATGGTCTCCTGGCCCTCGTCCGTGAGCACCGCGTACAGGCCGCGCCGGTCGGACTCGCAGTTCTCGCGTCGTACGAGACCCGCGCTCTCCATCCGTGTGATCTGGTGCGAGAGCCGGCTCTTGGACTGCAGCGTGGCGGTCGCGAGATCGCTCATGCGCAGCCGCTGGCCCTCGGCCTCGGACAGGTTGACCAGGATCTCGTAGTCGTTGTTCGTCAGTCCGAACGGCTGCAGATCCTTCTCCAGCTGGTACATCAGGAGCTTGTTGACAGCCAGATGTGTGCGCCAGGCGCACTGCTCGTCCTGGGACAGCCAGTGGGGGGTGTCGGTCTCCATGTATCGATTCTACCTAGAAAGTTGAATGATGAATCAATGGCAGGGGGTGCACGCGTTCGATGTAACCCTCCGCAGACTACCGTTCACACTCAGAGCCCGAAGCGCCGCTGCAGATCTCCGAGCTGACCCGGCATCCTCGGCACGCCCGACTGTCCCGGCGTCCCGTGCCCGCCGGGTACGCCCGCCTGCTGGGGCACATGCCCCGTCGCCTGCTCGGCCATGAGCGCCTCGCTGGACTGCAGCAGTACGGTGCCGGCCCCGACGAACTCGAACTGGTGCTCCTCGCCCGAGCTCCCGCCGATCCCGGTCAGCGCCCGTACGCCGCCCATCACGCCGGTCATGTAGCCGTGGTCGTAGTGGTGGCAGGGCGAGGGGCAGTCCGCCCAGCCGACCAGGGCCTGCGGGTCGACGCGGATCGGGGGCTCCACGAAGACCACGGGACCGTTGGACGCGGCGACGAACTTCCCTGTCCCGATCAGGGTCAGGAAGCCCGGCACGATCGACTGCTTGAGCGCGAGGGTCGGCTGGTAGGCGAGGAGGTTGCCGGAGCGGATCGTGAGATTGCCGTTCTCCAGGTCGTACGAGTTCACGTCGAAGGCCCGGTCCGCGAGCAGCATCTTGCCGCTGCCCTCGGCCACCACCCAGTCGCTCGCGTGCAGCGGCGAGTGGAAGGACGTACGGACCAGGCGGTCCAGGCGCCCGTGCCCGATCCCGTTGAACTCGATCGACCCGTAGTAGGCGATCATCTTCCCCTTCTGCAGGAACCACTGGCTCCCCTTGAGCTCCACGCAGAAGGTGTACGCGTTGACGTTGTCGTCGACCGGAAGCGTCATCGGGTCGTGGACCACCGGCCCCGCGCCCATAGGGGTGTTCACAGCTTCTCCTCCGAGGCCTGGACGTACACCGCACCGCTGCCGGACAGCTCCAGCTGGAACGCCTCACCCGAGCCGCGGCCCACCATGTCGCGCCAGCCGAGCGCGGTGGAGAGCTTGTTGCGGACGTCGCCGTGGTGGGCGACGTAGGCCTGCGGGTCGACGTGGACCGGGCGCTGCGGGGTGATCGGGATCTCGATGACTCCGCCGTGCGCCATCACCGCGACCGCCCCATGGCCCTTGAGCGTCGTGGTGAACAGGCCCTGACCGGTGACCTGGCCGCGCACCATGCCCATGACCCCGCCCTGCGAGCCCATGAACATCGTGCCCTGCTGCAGCGTCCCGTCGAAGGCGAGCAGCCGGTCGGCCTCGACGTACAAGGTGTCGCCGGTCATGTTGATGACCTGGATGTGATGGCCGCCGTGGCCGAACATCACGGTGCCGCTGCCCTCGACGGTCATCAGCGGGGTGGCCTCGCCGGCCACGCGCCGGCCGATCATCGAGGCGATACCGCCCTGCCCGCCCTGGATGTTGGGCGTGAAGGAGACCTCACCCTTGTACGCGAGCATCGCGCCGCGCTGGGAGAAGAGCTTCTGGCCGGGGCCGATCTGGGCCTCGATCATCTTCGAGTTGATCTCGCGGAACGGCATCAGACATCGCCCCCGATGGTGTTCCGCTCGCTCGGCTGCACATACACGAGCCCGTCGCCCTCGAAGCGGACCTGGAAGGCCTCGCCGCCGCCCTCGCCCATGAAGGTGCGGAAGGTCACACCGGACTGGAAGGACTGGCGGACGTTGCCCTGGTGGGCGATGTACGCGCCCGGGTCGACGATCAGCGGGTACTGCGGGGATACGCGAAGCACCACCGCCGGACCGTCGGACATCAGGGCCGCCTGGCCCGTGCCCTCGATCGTGGTCGTGAACAGGCCGTTGCCCGAGGTCGCGCCGCGCATCCCGGTGAAGGTCGTGCCCGTGCGCAGCCCGGCGTCCGTGGCCAGCAGGTTGCTGGCCTCGACGTAGAGCTTGTCGTTGTGGAGGTTGACGAGGTTGATCTCGGAGGCGCGGTCGGCGAAGAAGCACGTGCCGTGCCCCTTCACCTCCATCAGCACCATCTGTTCGCCGGTGAGCCGACGCGTGACCATGCCGCGCAGGCCCTCACCGCCGCCGGAGAGTTTCTTGAACGCCATCTGGCCGTCGTAGGCGACCATCGAGCCGTTCTTCGCCTTCACCGCGTCGCCGGACATGTCTACGGCGAGCACCTTGCTGCCTTGGAGTCGGAACGTTGCCACCCAGCGAAGGTAGCCGGACAGGCATACCCCCCGACAGGGGCAGAAGTCGGATCCGTACCCTGAGAGGACCCTGACCCCTGTTCCGAAGGTGCCCTCTCGTGGACATCAAGACCGCCTCCGCGCTCAGCCGCCTCCGACTCGTCTCCGCGCCGGAGGCCGTGTCCTTCCTGCTGCTGCTCGTCTGCTCGGTGCTCAAGCGCACCACGGACTTCAACGCCGTACCGGTGATGGGCGCCATCCACGGACTGCTCTTCGTCCTGTACGTGCTGTTCTGGCTGGACGCCTGGAACCGCACCAAGTGGAACCTGAAGACGGCCGCCCTGTACTTCGTGCTCTCCGTGCTGCCCTTCGGCGGCTTCTACGCCGAGCGCAGGCTCAAGGCCGAGGCCGAGGGCGCCGTGATCGCCTCCCGCGCCCGCCGCGAAGGAGTGGTGAACGGATGATCGTCGCGTTCTCGGTCACACCGCTCGGTGTCGGCGAGGAGGTCGGGGAGTACGTCGCCGACGCCGTGCGCGTGGTCCGTGACTCCGGTCTGGCGTACCGCACCGACGCGATGTTCACGTCCGTCGAGGGGGACTCCTGGGACGAGGTGATGGACGTGGTCAAGCGGGCCGTCGCCGCCGTCGAGGCGCGGGCGCCGAGGGTCTCCGTGGTGATGAAGGCGGACATCCGCCCGGGCCACACGGACGGTCTGACGAAGAAGGCCGAGACCGTGCAGAGGTATCTGGCGCAGGGCTGATCCGCATCTGAGCGAACCTGAGAAAACCCCTGGTCCACATGGGCCGGGGGTTTTCTCGTACCCCTAAGTTGAGCACTCGCTCAACAACATGTACCTTCATGTTGAGCACCCGCTCAAAAACTTCGTGACCAGGGGGTTCTGATGGGGGAGCAGCAAAGCCTGTACATAGAGGCGTTCATCCGTACGGACATGGAGGACCTCTGGGAGCACTCCCAGAACCCGGCCGAACACCAGCGCTGGGACCTCCGGTTCACGTCGATCGACTACCTCCCGAAGGCCGAGGGCGAGCCGCAGCACTTCCGGTACGCCACGCGCGTACTGCCATTTCTGAAGATCGCCGGCACCGGTGTCTTGGCGGGGGAGAAGCGCCGCCCGGACGGCACCCGGACCTCGGCCCTGCGTTTCTCGTCGCCGCATCCCCTTTCCCTCCTCAAGGAGGGCAGCGGCTACTGGCGGTACGTGCCCGAGGGGGACGGCGTCCGGTTCATCACCGGGTACGACTACACCCCGCGCTGGGGCCGCTTCGGCAGGCTGGCCGACCGGTGTCTGTTCCGGCCGTTGATGGGCTGGGCCACCGCGTGGTCCTTCGACCGGCTGCGGCTGTGGCGCGAGGAGGGCATCACGCCGAGGTGGTCGCTCGCGCACTGGATCACCGAGATGCTGCTCCGCTCGCTGCTGGTCCTCGCGATCGTCGGCCTGCTCGGCGTCTTCGCCGTTCAGCCGCTGATCTACATCCTCGCGAGCGGCTATGCGGACTTCGGGGTGCTGTTCTTCGTCTTCGCGGTGCTGATCATCCCGCTGACCTTCGTCGTCCTGCTGCTGCGGATGCCACCGCTGCCCTTCACACCGGCCGCCCGCCGCTGCGGCCGCACCCCGCGCGCCGACGCCCGCGCCCCCCGTCTTCTCGCCGCGCTTCCCCAGGAGAGCTGAACGATGACCTCGATCTTCCGTACCGTCCTCGGCGCCGACTTCGACCGCCTCCACCCCGAGATGCAGCGCCGCTTCTCGGTCGGTCTCACCAGCGGCGAGGCCTGCTTCGGTACCGGGGTGATGGACCGCATCTGGCACGGCGGCGCCTGGGTCAAGCCCTTCCTCGCGTTCGGCACCACCCGCAACATCCTGGTTCCGCGCGAAGGCCGGCACATCCCGTTCACCATCGAGAACGTGCCGTACACCGACAACTACGGCCGTGAGACGGTGAGCTTCGTGCGCACCTTCCAGCTTCCCGGCGGCTCCCGCCGCTTCGACGCCCAGATGGTCCTCGGGCCGCAGGGCGACCGCGTCCTCGACTACCTCGGCACGCATCAGCACCTCGCCTCCGATCTGCATCCCTCCGTGGACGACAAGGGCGGCCTCGTGATCCGCTCCGGGATCCACCGCTTCCGCGAGGGCCGCGTCGATGTGCGGGTGCCGTCGCTGGTCGGCGGCGACGCCGAGGTCAGGGAGTCGTACGACGAGGAGAGCGGCCGCTTCCGTATCCGGGTGCGCGTGACGAACCGCCACTTCGGACCGCTCTTCGGCTACGAGGGCTCCTTCACCGCCCGCTACACCGACGTCGGCCGGTGCGGGGTCCGTCCGGGCCTGCGTCCCGTGCGCGAGGAGGTGCGCGCATGACGCCACGAGCCGCAGCCACGGGGGACAAGGCGGCCAGGGCGGCCGAGGCCAAGGCCGCCAAGAGCGCCGAGACCAAGCAGAAGCTGATCGACGGCGCCCTGCGCACCCTCGTCGAGCAGGGCATCGCGAAGACCTCCGCGCGCACCATCGCGGCCGCCGCCGGAGTCAATCAGGCGCTGGTCTTCTACCACTTCGGCTCGGTGGACGAGCTGCTCGCGGCCGCCTGCCGGCAGGGATCGCAGGAACGCGTCGCGCTCTACCGGGAACAGCTCGACAAGGTCACCACCCTGTCCGAGCTGCTCGCCTTCGGGCGCGAGATGCACGAGCAGGAACGGGCCGGCGGCCATGTCGCCGTACTCGCGCAGCTCCTGGCGGGTGCTCAGACCCATCAGCCGCTCGCGCCCGCCACCGCCGCCGGACTCGATCTGTGGATCGCCGAGATCGAGAAGGTCCTGGTCAGGATTCTGAGCGCGAGCCCGCTCGGCGAGTTCGCCGATCCCGTGGGACTCGCGCGTGCGGTCAGCGCCTCGTTCGTGGGCATCGAGCTGTACGAAGGGGTCGACCCCGCGGGCGCGGAGCGCGCCCTGGCCGCGCTCGACCAGTTGTCGGTGCTGGCCTCGGCGATCGAGGACCTCGGCCCGATCGCCCAGCGCGCGGTGCGCCACCGGCTGCGGCGCTCCACCAGAAAGTAGAGGCGCGCCCGGCGCACGCTCCTTGCTCACCCGCCGTGAGTGATCGCAACTCACAGGCCCCGCACGCACCGCCGTACAGGATCAAAAAGCGCACGCTCGGCCCCAACAGATCTCCCTCCGGTCGACACGCCCGGATTTCTCCTCTTTTGTAGGGGTATTGGCTCGTTCGATCAGGGCGATCGGAACGATCTCGAGGAGGGCGCTGTGCGGCCGGAGGGCTACGACTACGACACCCACAGCCGGATAGCCGGGCCGCTCACCGAGCCCGACTCAGGTGCTTATCGGGTGCAGTACACCAAGCTCCTCTCACGAGAGCCGCACCGAATACGCGCCGTCCTGCTGATGACGCTGGCGCCGGTGCTCACCGGGCTCCTGCTCATCTACCTGGTCTGGCCCACGCACTGGACCGAGCGTGAGGGCGGCGACCGCTGGCTGGTGTCCCTGGACATCACCATGCTCGTGGCGATCGGTCTGATCGAGCTGTTCATGCTCATCAACGTCGTCTCGATCGCACACGCGACGATGGTCGCCCGCGATCCGATACCCGTCCGTGCGCAGCCCGGCACCCGCGTCGCGTTCCTGACGACGTACGTGCCCGGCAAGGAACCCATAGCCATGGTCCGGGCCACCCTCGAAGGCGCCGTGAAGATGCGCCACGACGGGCACTTGGACGTCTGGCTGCTCGACGAGGGCGACGACCCCGAGGCGAAGGCGCTCTGCGCCGAACTGGGGGTGCGTCACTTCAGCCGCAAGGGAGTCGAGGAGTGGAACCGCCCCAAGGGTGTCCACAAGGCGAAGACCAAGCACGGCAACTACAACGCGTGGCTCGCGATGCACGGCGAGGACTACGAGTTCTTCGCCTCCGTCGACACTGACCACGTGCCGATGCCCAACTTCCTCGAGCGGATGCTCGGTTACTTCCGCGACCCGGACATCGCCTTCGTCGTCGGACCGCAGGTCTACGGCAACTACGACACCGCCGTCACCAAGGCCGCCGAATCCCAGCAGTTCCTCTTCCACGCGCTGATCCAGCGCGCGGGCAACCGCTACCGCGCCCCGATGTTCGTCGGCACCAACAACGCCGTACGGATATCCGCGGTGAAGCAGGTCGGCGGGCTCTACGACTCGATCACCGAGGACATGGCCACGGGCTTCGAGCTGCACCGCACGAAGAACCCGCTCACCGGGACCCACTGGCGCAGTGTCTACACACCGGACGTGCTCGCGGTCGGTGAGGGCCCGGAGTCCTGGACGGACTTCTTCACGCAGCAGATGCGCTGGTCGCGCGGCACGTACGAGACCCTCTTCAAGCAGTACTGGAAGGCCCCCTTCTCGATGCCTCTGGGGCGGCTCTTCAACTACTCGCTGATGCTGGTCTACTACCCGATGACGGCCGTCAACTGGGTGCTCGGCATCCTCAGTTGTGTGCTGTTCCTGTGGTTCGGGGCGTCCGGCACGCAGGTCGCCGCGTCGATCTGGCTGATGCTCTACAGCGACGCTGCCGCCCTTCAGGTCGGTCTCTACCTGTGGAACCGCCGGCACAACGTCTCCCCGCACGAACCCGAGGGCTCCGGCGGTCTGGCCGGTATGGCGATGTCCGCGCTCTCCGCGCCGATCTACGCCAAGTCGCTCGGCGAGGCGGTCGTGCGCCGTCCGAGCCGCTTCGTGGTCACGCCCAAGGGCGGCGACGCCTCACCGGACCGGCTGCTCACCTTCCGTATCCATCTCTTCTGGGCGGCGATCCTCGCGACGTCCCTGGTCGCGTCCTTCGTCCTCGGCCACACCCATGTGGCCATGCGCACCTGGGCGTTCCTCGCGCTCGCCATCTCCCTGGCCCCGGTCGTGGTCTGGGCGTTCGGCGGGCTGCGCAGGCGCCGCGGCGCACGGGCGGCGGCGCCCGAACCCGTCCTGGCGGCCGCCCCGGTGGCGAAGGCCGCCGTCGCGCAGGGCTCTGTCGCCCCGGCCAGTGTCTCCACCGGCTCCACCGTTTCCAGCAGCACGACAGGAGGCAACTGACCCATGCCGCTCTCTTTCACCAAGAAGCAGAAGAAGACGGTGATGGGCGCCGGCGCGGTGGTCCTTCTCGCCGGTCTCAACGCACCGGCGGCCGTCGGTTTCGCCGAGGAGCAGTACCACGACTACAAGATCGCCCAGCCCGGCTACAAGAAGAAGTACGGCTCCTGGAGCACGGTCGACGTGCCCGACGAGTTCCGCACCAACGCCATCCACGCGGCCCTGCTGCACACCGGCAAGGTCCTGATCGTCGCGGGCTCAGGCAACAGCCAGAAGAACTTCGACGCCGGCACCTTCGACACCATCCTGTGGAACCCGGCCGACGACTCCTTCAAGAAGATCCCCACCCCCGAGGACTTCTTCTGCTCGGGCCACACCCAACTCGCCGACGGGCGGCTCCTGGTGGCGGGCGGCACCGCGCGCTACGAGGTGCTCGACGACGCGGTCGTCCGGGCCGGCGGTCTGATGCGGGTCAAGAACGAGAGCCCCGACAAGGAAGTGGTCCTGAAGAAGGGCACCCGCTTCCGTTCACCGTCGGGCAAGGAGTACATCAGCCGCTTCGACGTGAAACTCCCCAAGGCGAAGCGGAAGTTCGACATCTCGTACACGAAGAGCGGGGTGATGAAGCCCTGGAAGACCAAGGTGGTCGCCGCCGAGGAACGCGTCTTCGTGGAGGCCGCGCAGGAGGGTCCCGGCTCGGTCGCCAAGAAGCAGGCGCAGTACGAGGTCATGGGTCTCAAGGGCAAGGACGCGGACAACGTCTACGGCCTGACCGAGAAGATCGACATGGAGAAGCAGGACTTCCAGGGCATCCGGGCGGCGTACGAATTCGACCCGGTGGCCGAGAAGTACATCTCCGTCGACCCGATGGCCAAGGCCCGCTGGTACCCGACCCTGGTCACGCTCCAGGACGGCAAGGTGCTCGCGGTCTCCGGGCTCGACGAGGTCGGCGTGGTCGACCCCGGCGACAACGAGATCTACGACCCGGCCACCAAGAAGTGGAAGAAGGGCCCCTTCCGGTACTTCCCCACGTATCCCGCGCTCTTCCTCACCAAGGGCGGCAAGCTCTTCTACCCGGCCTCCAACGCCGGTTACGGACCCGCCGAGAAGGGCCGCGTACCGGGTCTGTGGGACCTGGAGAAGAACACCTTCGAGAAGGTCCCCGGCCTTGAGGACATGGACCAGACCGAGACCTCCGCCTCGTTGCTCCTGCCGCCCGCGCAGGACCAGAAGGTGATGATCCTCGGCGGCGGCGGGGTCGGTGAGTCCGAGAAGTCCACCGCGCGCACCGCCGTGATCGACCTCAAGAAGGACGACCCGGCCTTCAAGACCACGGCCCGACTGCCGGAGGGCACCCGCTACTTGAACAGCGTGATCATGCCGGACGACTCCGTGTTCACCAGCGGCGGCTCCTACGACTACCGCGGCCGGGGTGCGTCCAACATCCTCAAGGCCCAGTTCTACGACCCGGCCGCGGACCGCTTCCGTACGGCCGCGGAGCCCACCGTCGGCCGCAACTACCACTCCGAGGCGCTGCTGCTTCCCGACGGACGGGTGGCGACCTTCGGCTCCGACTCGCTCTTCGGCGACAAGGACAACACCAAGCTCGGCAAGTTCGAGCAGCGGATGGAGGTCTTCACCCCGCCGTATCTGCACCGGGACAAGGAGAACCGGCCGCAGCTCGGTGACGGGCCGAAGGAGCCGGACGCGAAGGGGCGGGCGACCTTCAGGACCTCGACGCCGGACAAGATCGTCAAGGCGCGTCTGATGCGCCCGAGCGCGGTCACGCACACGACCGATGTCGAACAGCGCTCCATCGCCCTGGACCTGACCAAGGACAAGGACTCCGTCACCGTCGCCGTACCGGAGGACCGCACTCTGGTGCCGCCCGGCTGGTACATGCTCTTCGGCGTGGACGGTGACGGGACACCGTCCGAGGCGAAGTGGATCCACGTGGCGAAGTAGCCGCCTGATCCCCCCGAACGAAACGGCCCGTCCCTCTGGCGAGAGGGGACGGGCCGTTTCCTTTGCTTCTAGCGGGTGTTGCGGGCGAGTCCGAGTGCGTAGTCGGGCCACCACTTGCCCGCCGGCGGACCGCCACGGCACTCGCCGTCCGACTCACCGGGCCGTTTGATCCACAGGAACGCGTCCACCAGCTTCTCGCCGGTTTTCGTCGTGGGCGCGGTACCGAGCGCGCGGCCGGGCGGATTGCACCAGGCCTCGCCGCCGCGGCCGGGCAGCGGGCCGTTGCCGTTGCGGCTGGTGTCGATCACGAAGTGCTTGTTGCCGACGAGGGCCGAGAGCTTCTTGCCGTACGCGATGTTCTCCGCGGTCGGCTGGAAGTTGGACACGTTGAGCGCGAAGCCGTCGGCCTGGGCGATGCCCGCGCGCCACAGCGGCCCGGCGAGGTTGCCGGGGTTGCGGATCCAGTCCGGGTTGCCCGCGTCCAAGTAGACCTTGGTGTTCTTCTGCTTCTTGAGCCGCGCGACGGCCTCCGAGATCAGCCGGTAGCGCTGCTCGTGGTACTCGGCCGGGGTGCAGCCGTCGGCCACGTGCGGCAGCGCGTCCGGCTCCAGGATGACCATGGCCTTCTTGTCCTCGATGTTGTCGGCGAAGGCACCGATCCACTGCCGGTAGAACTCCTCGCTGTGCGCACCGCCGGCCGAGTGCTGCCCGCAGTCGCGATGCGGGATGTTGTACGCGACGAGCACCATCGTGCTGTTGGTCCTGGCGGCCCCGTCGCGGGCCGCCCGGATCTGCCACCCCGGTTCGTCACCCGCGGGCCATACGGCGAGCGGCTGGTCGGCGATCCGTCGCAGGACCTCGGCGTCCGAGGCGCGGCCTCCCGCCTGCCACTGCTTGACCTGCTGGGCGGCGGGGCTGTTCGGGTCGACCCAGAACGGCGCGCTGGCCGGCGCCGGCTTCGGTGGCGCCTTGACGAAGGCCGCCTCACGGTGGTCGGAGGGCTGATCCCCGCCTGCCCTCTCGCCGGAACAGCCGGCGGCCAGGGCGAGCGAGGTGCTGAGAGCGGCGGCGATGGCCAGCCTGCCGCGGGTGGAGCGGGCGTTGCGGGCGATCATCCGGACCCCTTGAGGGACGGCGCACAGGACCGGGCAATCGTGACATAACGGACAGGGGTCGGCAGGTCACGACACTGAGGGCGCCCCCCTTGCGGGAAGCGCCCCCGGTGCCGTGAAGGCCGGTGTCAGAAACCGGCCGGCTCTGTGTACACGCCCCACTCGTCCCGAAGGACTCCGCAGATCTCGCCCAGGGTGGCCTCGGCCCGTACCGCCTCGATCATCGGCACGATCATGTTGGAGCCGTCCCGCGCGGAGGCCAGCATCGCGTCGAGCGCGGACCGCACCTTCGCCTCGTCCCGCTCGCCCTTGCGGTCGGCGAGCACCCGCACCTGCTCGCGCTCCACCTCGTGCGAGACGCGCAGGATCTCCAGGTCACCGGTGACGGAGCCGGGGTGGCAGTTCACGCCGACGACCCGCTTGTCGCCCTTCTCCACCGAGCGCTGGTACTGGAAGGCCGACTCGGCGATCTCGCCCGTGAACCAGCCGTCCTCGATCCCGCGCAGAATTCCCGAGGTGATCGGGCCGATCGGGTGCTGCCCGTCCGGGTGGGCGCGCAGACCGCGCTCCTTGATCTGCTCGAAGATCTTCTCGGCGTCCGCCTCGATCCGATCCGTGAGCTGCTCGATGTACCAGGAGCCGCCGAGCGGGTCCGCCACGTTGGCGACGCCCGTCTCCTCCATGAGCACCTGCTGCGTACGAAGGGCGATCTCCGCGGCCTGCTCGCTCGGCAGGGCGAGGGTCTCGTCGAGCGCGTTGGTGTGCAGCGAGTTCGTCCCGCCGAGCACGGCCGCGAGCGCTTCGACCGCGGTGCGCACGACGTTGTTGTACGGCTGCTGCGCGGTCAGCGAGACACCGGCGGTCTGCGTGTGGAAGCGCAGCCACTGCGCCTTGTCGGACTTCGCCCCGTAGACCTCCTTCATCCAGCGGGCCCAGATGCGCCGGGCCGCGCGGAACTTGGCGATCTCCTCGAAGAAGTCGACATGCGCGTCGAAGAAGAAGGACAGGCCGGGCGCGAAGACGTCCACGTCCAGGCCGCGGGACAGGCCCAGCTCCACATACCCGAAGCCGTCCGCGAGGGTGTACGCCAGCTCCTGCGCGGCCGTCGCCCCCGCCTCACGGATGTGATAGCCGGAGACCGAGAGCGGCTTGTACGCGGGGATCCCGGCGGAGGTGTACTCCATCAGGTCGCCGATCAGACGCAGATGCGGCTCGGGCTGGAAGAGCCACTCCTTCTGCGCGATGTACTCCTTGAAGATGTCCGTCTGCAGCGTGCCGTTGAGCACGGCCGGGTCCACGCCCTGGCGCTCGGCCGCGACGAGGTACATGCAGAAGACCGGGACGGCCGGGCCGCTGATGGTCATCGAGGTGGTGACATCGCCGAGCGGGATGTCCTTGAACAGGACCTCCATGTCGGCGGCCGAGTCGATGGCCACACCGCAGTGCCCGACCTCGCCGAGCGAGCGCGGCTCGTCGGAGTCGCGGCCCATCAGGGTCGGCATGTCGAACGCGACGGACAGGCCGCCGCCGCCGTTCGCCAGGATCATCTTGTAGCGCTCGTTGGTCTGCTCGGCGTTGCCGAAGCCCGCGAACTGGCGGATGGTCCAGGTCCGGCCGCGGTAGCCGGTGGCGTGCAGACCGCGGGTGTACGGGTACTCGCCGGGCCATCCGATGCGCTCGAAGCCCTCGTACGTATCGCCCGGGCGCGGTCCGTAGACCGGCTCGACCGCATCGCCGGAGAGCGTGGTGAAGTCGGCCTCCCGCTTGCGGGCCTTGTCGTACCTGGCCTGCCAGCGACGGCGGCCCTCTTCGATCGCGTCAGCGTCCATGCTTCCCATGCTTTCGAATTTACTAGGACGTCCTAGTAAATGTCGATGGGCGACCCCCTGTGGCCGCGGCCACAGGGGGTGGGTGCCGCCGAGGTTCCGTAAGGAGACTCAGGCCTTGGCGATCGCCGCGTCGTCGTCCTCGGTGAAGAGGGGGCCGAGCTCGCGCGAGATCTTGCGCTCGACGAAGAAGGCGGCCGTCGGGATGGTGCCCGCGATCAGCACCCACAGCTGCTTGCCCACCGGCCACTTGGCCTTGGAGCCCAGGTCGAAGGCGAACACCAGGTACACGACGTAGAGCCAGCCGTGCGCGATGCTGACGACCTTGGTGAAGTCCGCGGCGCCGTCCATGTCCAGGGCGTACTTGCCGATCATGCCGAAGGTCAGCAGGACGAGCAGGACACCCGTGATGTAGGCGAGGGCGCGGTAGCGGGTCAGGACGCTCTTCTTCATACGGACGAGAGTAACCGTCCGGTTTGGGTGATCTTTGCGCGGGTGCGGCTGTCGGTACAGCGCTCGTCGAAGTCTGTTCAGCGCTCTTCGAAGTCCGCCGCGGACACCCGCAGCGGCCGCAGCATCGCGAAGATCTCCCCGCACTCCTCGGCGTCGTACACCCCGAGCCCGAAGTCCATCGCCATCAGATCGCGGGTGGCCGACTCGACCACCTCGCGGCCCTTGTCGGTGATGGAGGCGAGCGTGCCGCGGCCGTCGTTGGGGTTGGGCCGCTTGTCGACAAGGCCCGACTTCACCAGCCGGTCCACGGTGTTGGTGACCGAGGTCGGGTGGACCATCAGACGCTCGCCGATCTTCGACATCGGCAGCTCACCCGCCTTGGAGAAGGTGAGAAGCACCAGCGCCTCGTAGCGCGCGAAGGTCAGTCCGTAGGGCTTGACCACCGCGTCGACCTCGGCGAGCAGGATCTGGTGGGCGCGCATGATCGAGGTGATGGCGGCCATCGAGGGCACCGTTCCCCAGCGCTGCTTCCAGAGTTCGTCGGCTCGGGCGATGGGGTCGAAGGGAAGGCTGAGCGGCTTCGGCACGCCTTGACCTTACCGGTCGGTCACATTGTGGCCAGTGCTGTCTCGCAGTTCGGTCGCTTCCCCGGGCCGGGCTCCGGCCCGGCGGGCTTCGACGGCCAGGAGCGCGCACACCAGGGTGCCGATCACGCCGGCGCCCGTGACGACCTGGTTGACCGGCAGGAACTCGGCGGCCAGACCCGCGAGCGCCATGCCGACACCTTGGATCGTCATCAGGCCCGCCGTCATCAACGTCATGGCGCGGCCGCGCAGTTCTTCCGGGACGGTGGCCACGAACCACTGGTCGAGCCCGATGACATACGCCCCCGACGCACCGGCGAGGACAAGGAGCAGCGCGGTGACGGCGACGCCCGGGGTGAAGACGTATCCGAGGTAGGGCAGCAGTCCGGCGGCGACGACCGGCAGCACGATCCGCGAGCGGGTACGCGGGCCGAGCGCCGTACCGGCGATCAGCTCGGCACCGATGTGGCCGATGGGCATCGCACACATCAGCAGGCCGAGCGCGATGGGGCCGGCGCCGATCTGTTCGGCATAGGGGGCGGCGAGCGCCTCGGGGGTGACGACGAACATCGTGGGCACCCAGAAGAGCAGCAGCTGCGCGCGGATCCTGCGGTCGCCGAGGACGATGCGGGCGCCCGCGAGCGATTCGCGCAGCAGGGCGCTCTTGCCGTCGCTGCGGGCGGGGCGGGACCTGGTGCCCAGGCGCAGGATCAGTGCCGAGCCGATGAAGGTGAACAGCGTGATGGTGATCGCGCCGCGCGGGGAGAGCAGCGCGAGCAGGATGCCGCCCGCGCCGAAGCCGGCCAGGATCGCGGACTGCGAGACGATCCGCAGCAGCGAGCGGCCGAGGACGAACAGGTCGCCCTCGCCGAGAATGTCGGTGAGCGCGGCCATCCGCGTGCCCGTGAAGACGGGCGCGACGGCGGCGATCAGACAGCGCAGCCCGAGCAGCCCGGCGACCGGGGTGCCCGGCACGATCATCACGGCCACGCACGCGGCGCAGATCAGGTCGCACACCACGAGCACGCGGCGGGCCGGGTAGCGGTCGGCGACGCTCGCGAAGAGCGTGCCGCCGATCAGATACGGAAGGAAGCCGAGCGCGAAGGTCAGAGCGCTCAGGAGGGGCGAGCCGGTGAGGTCGTAGACAAGGACGGTGAGAGCGACCTCGCTCACGGCGACGCCGAGCAGCGAGAGCAGATGTGCGGTGAAGACGGCGCGGAACTCGCGTATGCGGAAGACGGCTCCGTAGCCGGGACGGGCGGGCTCGGTCGTCGAGGTCTCGCGGGTGGTCGTCATGTGCGGCAGCGTGCCGGGGCGCAAGGGCGAAGCGTAGTGTTTCGGTTCAGGGCGAATCTTCGGGACGGGCGCTCGGCTCCGCCGCTCGGCCCGGCCGCACTCCCGTGGAGACACCGATGCCGTTCCATATGCACTTCGGCGAACGCGACCTGCTGCGTTGCCGGTTCGCGATCTCGCCGCTCTGGGAGACACAGGCCGCGATCCGGATGCTGGCACGGCCGCGGCAGTACGGATATCACCTGCCGTGGCTGCGGCGGATCAAGGACGCGGCGGCCGGACTCGACCTGGAGCCGATCTGGCTGTTGATGCCGGACGGCGGGCACAGCCCCGACTTCTGGTGCCCGCCGCCGACGGGGGCGCTCGCCACCTTCGACGAGGAGATCGCGCGGGTGCGGGCGGTGGATGTGGACATGGCGTACACCGATCTGTCGCTGGCCCTCGACGAGACCCCCGGCGCCCGCCGGAGCGCGACGGGCCGGGCGCTGCTCGCCGACCCGGCCGCGGCGGTCGGCATGCTCGCCGATCGGATCGAGGAGGCCTGGCGCACCCTGCTCGCGCCTGAGTGGCCGCGGCTTCGGGCCCTGCTCGAAGCGGATATCACCTATCACTCGCGACGGCTCGCGGAGGCCGGATTCGGGCAGCTGGTGGGCGAGTTGAGCCCACGGATCAGCTGGTCGGACCGGACGCTGACGGTCCTGGGCACCAAGGGAAACCACACCCGTGAGCTGGGCGGCGAGGGCCTTGTCCTGATGCCGTCCGTGTTCACCTGGCCGGATGTGGTGGGCGGCTACGAGGAGCCGTGGCAGCCGGCGCTCATCTATCCCGTACGGGGGATCGGCGGACTGTGGACGGAGGCGGGCTCGGCCACGCCGGACGCCTTGGCGCGGCTGCTCGGGCGGGCCCGCGCGGATGTCCTCTGCGCCCTCGCGGACCCGGCGAGCACCTCGGCGCTCGCGCACCGGCTCGGCCTCGCGCCCTCCTCCGTATCGGCGCATCTGTCGGCCCTGAAGGGCGCGGGGCTGCTGACCTCGCGCCGCTACGGGCATCAAGTCCTTTACGAGCGGACGCCGTTGGGTATCGCGCTCGCGGGGGCTGAAGGCTGAGGGGACTCTACGGCGCCGCCGCCTCCAGCTCCTCGATGGTCCCGGACATGACCGTCCGTACATGCTCGGTGAGGTGCTCGGCCGGCCAGTTCCACCAGGCCACCGCGAGCAGGCGCTCGATCTCCGGCTCGCTGAACCGCCTGCGGATGAGGCGGGCCGGATTGCCGCCGACGATCCCGTAGTCGGGGACGTCGCCCGTCACGACCGCGCCGGTGGCGATGATCGCGCCATGGCCGATCCGGACCCCGGGCATCACGGTCGCGCCGTTGCCGAACCAGACATCGTTGCCCACCACCGTGTCGCCCGGGTTCGGCAGCCCGGTGAGCAGGTCGAAGTGGTCGGACCAGGAGCCGCCCAGCGTGGGGAAGGGGAAGGTGGACGGGCCGTCCATACGGTGGTTGGCGCCGTTCATGATGAAGCGCGTGCCCGTGCCGAGCGCGCAGAACTTCCCGATCACGAGCCGCTCGGGCCCGTAGTGGTACAGCACGTTGCGGGTCTCGAAGGCGGTCGCGTCGTCCGGGTCGTCGTAGTAGGAGTACTCCCCGACTTCGATCAGCTCGGACTTCACCAAGGGCTTCAGCTGGACGACGCGCGGCTGGCCGGGCATCGGGTGCAGGGCGGTGGGGTCGGCCGGTACGGGCATGGTGCGCTCCTCGGTCTGTCGGTGCGGATCCGGTTCGTGGGCGGGTACGTCATCCGTCATCGGGTACGTCACGGCCATCCGGTACGTCGTCTGTGGTCGGGTACGTCGTCCGTCATCGGGTACGTCATCCGTGGTCGGGTCGGTCCTCAGAGGCTGCGCAGCACCCGTGCGGGATTGCCCACCGCGACCACCCCCGACGGCAGATCGCGGGTGACCACCGAGCCTGCGCCGACCACCGTGTCCGCCCCGATCGTCACGCCCGGGCAGACGATCACGCCGCCGCCCAGCCAGACGTTGTCGCCGATCGTGATCGGCTCGCCCTTCTCCCAGCCCTCCCGGCGCCGTACCGGGTCCAGTTCATGTGTGGGGGTGAGGAGCTGGACGTTGGGGCCGATCTGGACGTCCTCGCCGATCGTGATGGGCGCGGCGTCCAGGAAGACCGCGCCGAAGTTGACGAAGGTCCGTGCGCCGATGGAGAGGTAGGTGCCGTAGTCGCACTGGAAGGGCGGGCGGATGCGGACGTCCTCGCCGAGGGTGCCGATCAACTGATCGAGGATCGCCCGGCGTTCGCCCGGCGACGCGGTCGAGGCCGCGTTGTACGCCGCGCACAGTTCGGCGCGCCGCACGGTCTGCGCGAGCAGCTCCTCGTCATCGGCGATGTACCAGTCACCCGCCAGCATGCGGTCCTTGTTGTCACCCATGGCAGACCACTATGCCCCTACGTCAGACGGCGAGACCTGCCGCCCGGGCCCAGTGCCGCCGCAGCAGTTCCACCGTCACGGTGATCGCCGGCCGGCGTGCCGCGCCCGGCCGCCACAGTGCGTACAGGCGGCGCACCGGTGCCGGCTCGAGGGGGAGTGCGTGGACCTTGTCCGGCAGCGGTCCGCGGCCCAGGCGCGGGATCAGGGCGATGCCCAATCCGGCCGCCACCAGGGCGAGTTGGGTGTGGTACTCCGCCGCCTGGTGTGCGAGCTGCGGCTCGTGGCCCGCGGCCCGCAGCGTGCGCACCAGCCAGTCGTGGCAGACGGTGCCCGGCGGCTGGCAGATCCAGCGCTCCCCGACGAGATCCGTGCGCCGTACGGATTCCCGCGAGGTCAGCGGGTGCCCCTCGGGCACCAGGAGATCGCACGCGTCGTCACCGATCACCGCCTGCTCCACGCCGTCCGGCGCGGGCAGCGGCGCGATGTCCCAGTCGTGGGCGACCGCCACGTCGATCATGCCGCGGGCGACAAGGTCGATGGACAGATGCGGATCGACCTCGTTCATCCGTACGTCGAGTCCGGGGTGCTCACGGGCGAGTTCGGCGAGCACGCCCGGCAGCAGACCGCGGGCCGCGGTGGAGAAGGCGCCGATCGTCAGCAGGCCCGCCGGCTTGCCCCTGCGTTCCTCGAGCGTGGTCTCCGCGCGCTCGACGATCGTGAGCAACTCCTGTGCAGTGGAGGCGAGATGACGGGCCTCCTCGGTGAGCGCGACACCGCGTCCCCGGCGTTCGAGGAGCGTGGTGCGGGTCTCGCGCTCCAACTTGGTGATCTGCTGCGACACGGCGGACGGGGTGTACCCGAGCGCGAGGGCCGCGGCGGCGACGGAGCCGTGCACGGCGACGGCGTGCAGGGCGCGCAGACGTCCGAGGTCGAGCATGATCGCCTCCTGGGTGAACCGGCTCCGGTGCCCGAGCCGCCGAATGCGTAACCAGCGTGCTGCCGATGCGTGAACAGCGCTGCCGGTACGTAGGCAACGCTGCCGATGCGTAAGCAACGATGCCGATACGTAAGCAACGCTCAATTCAACCATGAAGAGATTCGTGCTGGTGCTAAAGAGTTGTGTCGCTGATCCTCGGAGCATGCGTCCCGTACACATCGCGCTCGCCGTCCTGGTCACCGCCGTCTGGGGAGTGAACTTCGTCGTCATCGAGCTCGGGCTCGGACACTTCCCGCCACTGCTCTTCTCCGCGCTGCGCTTCCTCGTCGCGGCGCTGCCCGCCGTCTTCTTCGTGGGGCGCCCCAAGGTCGCCTGGAAGTGGGTGATCGGGGTCGGACTCGCCCTGGGCGTGGCCAAGTTCGGGCTGCTCTTCATCGGGATGGACCGGGGCATGCCCGCCGGTCTCTCCTCCCTCGTCCTCCAGATCCAGGCGGTCTTCACGGCCGTACTCGCGGCGGCGCTGCTGCGTGAGCGCCCGGGCCGGGTGCGGATCGCCGGAATGACCGTCGCGCTCGGCGGCATCGCCTTGGCGGCCGTCGACGAAGGCGCCTCGGGGCCGGTCCTCGCGTTCGTGCTCGTCATCGCGGCCGCTGCCTGCTGGGGCATCTCCAACGTGCTGACCCGCAAGGCGGCACCGCCCGACGCGCTCAACTTCATGGTCTGGGTGTCCACCGTCCCCGTACTGCCGCTGCTCGCCCTGTCGCTGGTCTTCGAGGGGCCGAAGGCGGATCTTGCCGCGCTGCGGGGGCTCGACTGGGGCGGCGTCGGCGCGATCGTGTACGTCGCGTGGGGTGCGACGGTCTTCGGGTTCGGCGTCTGGGGCTTCCTGCTGCGGCGCTATCCCGCCTCCGCGGTGGCCCCCTTCTCGCTGCTCGTGCCGGTCTTCGGGATGTCGTCGGCGGCGCTGCTGCTCGACGAGTCGGTGAGCCCGCTGCGCTGGGGCGCGGCGGTCCTGCTCGTCGGCGGGGTCGCGCTGACGTCGCTGTCCAGGTCCGCACCCGCACCCGTACCCGCTCCGGCGCCGGTGGAGCCCGTGACGCCGGGCGAGCGGGTGGAGCCGGGCGAACCGGTGGCCGCGAGCGCGTCTCCCGGGCCGGCTAACCCCCTTCAGGGAACGTGAGCCGGAACAGCGCACCACCGCCCGGCGCCACCTGCGCCGTCAGCTCGGCGCCGTGCGCGCGGGCGATCTGCCGGGCCATCGCGAGGCCGAGGCCCGAGCCGGGCAGGGCGCGGGCGGATTCGGCGCGGTAGAAGCGGTCGAAGACATACGGCAGGTCGGCCGGGGCGATGCCGGGTCCGTGGTCGCGTACGGTCAACTCGGTCTCGGTGAGGACCACTTCGACCGGGCCGCCGGGCGGGGAGAACTTGGCCGCGTTGTCCAGCAGGTTCGTCAGGAGGCGCGACACCCTCGCCGGGACGCCCGCGAAGGCGGCGGAGCCGGTCGCGTCCAGGGTGAAGGCCACCTGCGGCCAGTGCGTACGAGCCGAGTCGACCGCGTGCGTGACGAGCGCGGTCATCCGTACCTCTTCGAGCAGTGGCTGCGGCTCCTCGTCGCGGGCCAGTTCGATGAGGTCGTTGACCAGGCCGGTCACCTCGCGCAGCTGGCGGCCGAGGGCCTGCGCCGCGCGGTCGCGCTGTGCGGGGGTCAACCGGTCGGCGCGGGCGAGGAGTTCGGCGTTCGTGCGCAGGGCGGTCAGCGGGGTGCGCAGTTCGTGCGAGGCGTCGGCGACGAGCCGGCGCTGCGCGGTGACGGACTGTTCCAGTTCGCCCAGCATCGTGTTGAAGGTGGCGGCAAGCCGGGTCACCTCGTCCTCACGCCCCTCGGGTCCCGGCGGCAGCTCGATGCGGTGGCGCGCGTCGCGGGTGGCCGCGATGCGCTCGGCGGTGGCGGTGAGCCGGGTGACGGGGGCGAGCGCGGTGCGCGAGACCCAGTAGCCGAGCCCGGCCGCGACGAGGATGCCCGCCCCGCCGATCACGATCAGCGTCCCGGCGGCCTGGCGCACACCCCGCTCGGCGACGTCGGCGCGCAGGGCGACCTGGAGCGCGGTGCCGTCCTCGAAGGTGGTGGTGTACATACGGGCCGGATGGCCCTGGAAGGTGAAACTCGTGTAGTACGGCGCGAGTTGACGGGCCGCGACTTGGCGGGTGGCCGCGGAGACCGGCAGCAGATACGGCTTCGCGGGGTCGTCGGCCGCGTCGGCGGGCACGCCCTGGGCGCAGGCCGGGGCGCCGAGGTAGTGGCACTCGCCGGTGTAGACACCGGGGCCCTCCCCCTTGTTCTGCTGGGCGATGAGGGCCGCGGACTGGGCGAGGTTCTGGTCGAGCTGCTGGTACAGCTTGAAGCGGATCACGAAGAAGGCCGCCACGCAGATGCCGATCGCCACCAGCGCCACGGCGAGCGTCGCGGCGAGCGCGAGCCGGGTGCGCAGCGGACGGCGGCGGCGCCAGCGGGCACCCAGGCCCCGGGAGCCGCTCATGCCACGTCCAGGCGGTAGCCGATGCCGTGCACGGTGTGCACGAGCCGCGGTTCGCCGCCCGCTTCGAGCTTGCGCCGCAGATAACCCACGTATACGGCCAGGGAGTTGGAGTCGGGGCCGAAGTCCTCGCCCCAGACGCGCTCCAGGAGCAGCTCGCGCGGCAGGGTCTGGCGCGGGCTGAGCAGAAGCTGTTCGAGGAGCGCGAACTCGGTCCTGTGAACTCGAGCGGCCGCCCGGCCCGCGCTCCCGTACGGGTCACGGGATCGGCCGTGAGGTCGGCGAACGTGAGCTGAGTGCCGTCGGCGGCCGGCTCTGGGGCGACGCGGCGCAGCAAGGCCCTGACGCGGGCGGCCAGTTCGTCCAGGGCGAAGGGTTTGACCAGGTAGTCGTCGGCGCCCGCGTCCAGACCGTCCACCCGCTCGCTCACCGTGCCGAGCGCGGTCAGGACGAGCACCGGCGTACGGTCGCCCATCGCGCGCAGCCTGCGGCACAGGGCGAGACCGTCGAGCACCGGCATCATCACGTCCGTGACGATCGCGTCCGGCTGCCGGGCCGCGATCTCGGTCAGGGCCGCGAGCCCGTCGGCGGCGCCGCGCACCTCGTACCCCTCGACTGCGAGCCCGTCCTCGATGGCGGCCCGCACCTCGGGTTCGTCGTCGACCACGAGAATGCGGGGGCCGCCGGGGGCGCTGGTGCCGTAGGGCTTCACTGTCATGCGTAAAGGGTGCCAAACCGGACTCTTAGAACCCTCTTACCCCGCTCGCGCAAGCTGCGGCACATGCTGACAACACCCCCACCACCCCTGTCCGTGGTGATCGGTGCGGGCGGTACCGGCGGCCATATCTACCCCGGTCTCGCACTCGCCGACGCCCTGCGCCGTGCCGTGCCCGACGCGCTGATCTCCTTCGTGGGCACCACCCGTGGTCTGGAGACCCGGCTCATACCCGGGGCCGGCTACCGGCTGCACACCGTCGACATGATCCCCTTCGATCCCTCGCTCGGCGCCCGGCGCTTTCTGCTGCCCGCGGCGCTCATGAAGTCCGCGGCCCAGGTGCGCTCGATCCTGCGCGCACAGGGGGAGCGGGGCGCGCAGGTGGCGGTCGGCATGGGCGGCTATCCCAGCGCGCCCGTGATCCTCGGTGCGAAGCTCGCCGGGCTGCCGAGCGTCATCCACGAGTCCAACGCCGTGCCCGGGCGCGCCAACCAGTTCGCCGCCCGGCTCACCCCGCATCTGACCGTCGCCTTCGAGCGCAGCCGGGCCCACCTCGCGGGCGGTGAGCGGGCCCGCGTCGTCGGGATGCCGATCGCCGCCTCGCTCGCCGGACTCGACCGGTCCGGGCTGCGGGCCGAGGCGCGGCGCGCGATGGGCGTACGGGACGGTGCGCGGTTGATCGTCTTCAACGGCGGCAGCCTCGGCGCGGCCCGGCTCACCGAAGCCGCGCTCGGCCTCGCCGAGTTGTGGCGCTCGCGCACCGATGTCCAGCTCCTGATCAAGACGGGGCCGGCCGCCTCGGAGGAGACCCGTCGCCGCCTCGGCGACTCGCCCGTGGCCCGAGCGGTGCCCTACCTGGACCGTATGGATCACGCGTACGCGGCCGCCGATCTCGTCGTCTGCCGGGCCGGCTCGGCCACCGTCGCCGAACTCGCCGCGACCGGTGTGCCCGCCGTCCTCGTGCCGTATCCGCACGCCCCCGGCGATCACCAGACCCACAACGCCCGCGTGCTCACCGACGCCGGCGCCGGTCTGCTGGTGCCCGACGCCGCCACCACGGCCGAGCACCTCGCCGACCTGGTCGGCCCGCTGCTCGACCGGCCCGAGCGGCTCGCCGCGATGGCCCGCGCAGCCGATCCCGGGCCGCACGCCCGCGCCGCCGAACTCCTCGCCGCCGAGGTGCTGCGCCTCGCCGGCCGTCCCGTTCCCTTCCCCCACCTGGAGACCGTCCGATGACCCCCTTCTCTTGGCATGGCCGTACCGTCCTCGTCACCGGAGCCGAGGGGTTCATCGGCTCGACCCTCGTCGATCTGCTCGTCGAACAGGGCGCGCGCGTCAGGGCGTTGGTCCACTACAAGCCGTACGCCGAAAAGGGGTATCTGGCCGGGTACCTGGGCGGCGGCGAGGTGGAGATGATCGCGGGCGACGTTCGCGACGCGGGCCGTGTGATGGACGCGGTCGACGGCTGCGACACCGTCTTCCACCTGGCGGCGCTCATCGGCATCCCGTACAGCTACGACTCACCGGGCGCGTACGTGCAGACGAACGTCGTCGGCACGGAGAACGTCCTCGAAGCCTGCCGCCGCCACGGCGTGCGGCGCCTCGTCCACACGTCCACGAGCGAGGTCTACGGGACGGCGCTCACCGTCCCGATCAGCGAGGACCACCCGCTGCAGCCCCAGTCCCCGTACTCGGCCTCGAAGATCGGCGCGGACATGATGGCGCTGTCGCACCACAACGCCTTCGAGCTGCCGGTCTCGGTGGTCCGCCCCTTCAACACGTACGGTCCGCGGCAGTCGGCGCGTGCGGTGATCCCCACGATTCTGGCCCAACTCCACGCGGGCGTACGGGAGATCAAGCTCGGATCGCTGACGCCCACCCGGGACTTCACGTATGTCACGGACACGGCGCGCGGGTTCCTTGCGGTGGCTTCCTGCGACCGTGCACTCGGCTCGGTGGTGAACCTGGGCTCGGGCCGGGAGATCTCGATCGGGGAGCTGGCCCGTGAGCTGATCGGCGCGTCGGGGTCCACCGCGGAGGTCGTGGTCGACCCGTCCCGGCTGCGGCCCGCCGCGAGCGAGGTGGAGCGGCTGCTCTCCGACAACTCCCGGGCGCGGGAGTGGGCTTCGTGGAAGCCGGAGGTGTCGTTGCGGGAGGGGCTTGTGCGGACTTCGGAGTGGGTCGCGGCGAATCTGTCGCTGTTCGACGCGACGCGCTATCAGGTCTGAGTTCTGAGAACCGGGGTCCGACGCCGCGTCTATGAGTGGGCCGCGGCGGTCAGGCCGCCCAGAAGGAGGGCTGTGAAGCGGTGGGCCCACTCGGCGTCCACCGGTTCGCAGCTCACCAGGGAGCGGTGCACCACCGCGCCGGCGACCACGTCGAAGATGAGGTCGGCGGTGCGGGCGGCGGTCTCGGGGTCTTCCTCCGCCGGCAGCTCGCCGCGCTCCTGGGCGCGCCCGCGCCCCTCGAGGACGAGGCGCTTCTGGCGGTCGACGATCGAGCTGCGGATGCGGGCGCGCAGCGCCTCGTCACCGGTGGACTCGGCGACGACGGCCATCAGGGCGGTACGGGTCTCGGGGCGTCCGAGCAGGGCGGCGAACTGCAGCACGACGCCTTCGACGTCGGCGGCGAGGCTGCCGCGGTCGGGGAGTTCGAGCTCGTCGAAGAGTTCGGCCACGGCGTCCACGACCAGTTCGTTCTTGCCCGCCCACCGCCGGTAGAGCGTCGTCTTCGCGACGCCGGCCCGGGTGGCCACGTCCCCGAGCGTCAGCTTCGACCAGCCGAGCTCCACGAGGGCCTCGCGGGTCGCGGCCAGGATCGCGGCGTCGGCCTCCTGGCTGCGGGGGCGGCCGGTTCTGGCGGGGCGGTCGGGGGTGGGGTGCGGCATGGGGGTGACCATACCCGGGGGTATGCGGGGGTTCCTGCGGCTCGGCCCGCGATCGGCTTACCCCCGTGAGGCAGATCACGGGCCGAGACCGCTCCAGACGATATACGCTACGACCCGTAGCGAAAGCTCGTGGACTTCCTTCACCGCGAGCGGCAACCACATCTGTGTGGGGTGGGGACCCCGCACACCCGGTCCTCTCCTCGGGACCACTCGGCCGTGACCTGTCTGTGAGTCCCGCATCCGGCGGGGGGCTTGCGGATGGGGCGCGGCCCGCATGACGGATTGTCGGCGCGGGCCGGTGGGCGCGCGCCGCCGTCGCGCCTGCGGCGGGCGGATTTCCCCCACCCGCCCCTTCCTGAAACCGGGCTCCGCCCCGGACCCCGGCCGGGGGTGTGGGGGCGTCAGCCCCCACAAGACCCAACCGCCGCGGAGCGGCGGAGCAGCATCCGAACTTCGTTCGGATCGCCTCAAGCGCCGGCGGGGCTGAGTGGTTTTGGACAGTGGCTTAACGGGAGCAGGGGCCGAGGGGGGAGGATAGGGGCATGCAGCCACGGAACATGTCCATGAGCGGAGTCGTAGACCTCGCCGCGGTGAAGGCGGCCCAGGAGGCCAAGGCCAAGGCGGAGCAGGCCCGTGCCGAAACGGCCCGGCAGGGCGGCGGCGGTGCCGTCTCGCCCGCCGACCTCGTGATCGACGTCAGCGAGGCGACGTTCGAGAGTGCCGTCATCCAGCGCTCCACCGAAGTGCCCGTCGTCATCGACTTCTGGGCCGAGTGGTGCGAGCCGTGCAAGCAGCTCGGCCCTCTCCTTGAGCGACTGACTCTGGAGTACAACGGCCGCTTCGTGCTCGCGAAGGTCGACGTAGACGCCAACCAGATGCTGATGCAGCAGTTCGGGATCCAGGGGATTCCGGCTGTCTTCGCGGTGGTGGCGGGGCAGGCGCTGCCTCTTTTCCAGGGCGCCGCACCCGAGGCCCAGATCCGTCAGACCCTCGACCAGCTGATCCAGGTCGGTGAGGAGCGCTTCGGACTCACCGGACTTCTCGTCGACCCCGACGCGGAGGGCGGCGGTCAGGAGCAGGGCATCGCGCCCGAGCCCGAGGGCCCGTACGACGCGCTGCTCGAAGCCGCCGTACAGGCCCTGGACGCGGGTGACTTGGGCGGTGCCGCCCAGGCGTACAAGAACGTGCTCGCCGACGACCCCGCCAACACCGAGGCGAAGCTCGGCCTCGCCCAGGCCGAACTTCTGCAGCGGGTGCAGGAGTTGGACCCGCAGAAGGTCCGCCAGGACGCGGCCGCGAACCCGGCCGATCCGCAGGCGCAGATCGCCGCGGCGGACCTGGATCTTGTCGGCGGCCACGTCGAGGACGCCTTCGGGCGCCTCGTCGACACCGTCAAGAAGGTCTTCGGTGACGACCGCGACGCCGTACGCGTGCATCTGCTCGGCCTCTTCGAGGTCGTCGGATCGGACGACCCGCGAGTGGCCAGGGCCCGCTCGGCCCTGGCGCGCGCCCTGTTCTGAGGGTGTTCTGGTGGGTCGCAGCTGACCTTCTGTTAAACCAGCGACGCACAAGTGGTCTTGTGAAAATTTGACGACAGAGCGACACGGCGGCCGCGCTTTACCAAATCTTGGTAATCGCGGCCGCTGTTACTTGGAGTAAGCCGAAGCCGGTGTTCTGTCCGGTTCTGGATATCGATCAACTGGTCTGTCCCCAGGGTCGTATGCACCCTGTGTGCCCGCCCGACGCCGGGCCGTCGTGGCGCGGTTATGCAGCCGTTACCAGTGAGTAACGAACCCCCTTGTGCGGGCGCTCCGAATGCACCACGATCGGCCACGCTCGGTCCATTCACGTACGCCCGACAGCCAGCTCGGGAAGCGGGTTCCTGGGTCCCCACCGAGTGGCCGGAGACATCAAGTCGACGGCCTGGACAGGGGGGTCTCCGCCATTCGGTGGGGCCTGTCCGACAGGTCGTGCCGCCCCGGCGCGGCCGAGTGGTTGTCGCTCGGGGGTGATCGCCCATGTTCCGCGCCGCAGTCCCTGCGTACCGGATAAAGGCGCTCTCCTTCCCGAGGACGTAGCACTTCTCCCATCCCTGCCCGGCTGAGCCGCTTCAGTGGCAGTCAGGGCCAGGAGATGTACGTCCGAGAAGGAGGAAAGTCATGGAATCCGTGGCTCGTGGTGGAACCAAGTGGAAGCGGTTCGCCGTAGTCATGGTGCCGAGCATCGCGGCTACCGCCGCGATAGGCGTCGCCCTCTCGCAGGGTGCGCTTGCGGCATCGTTCAGTGTGTCGGGCCAGCAGTTCAAGGTCTCGGCGGACAAGCTCGTCGGCGAGGAGATGGTGCAGTACGGCACCGTCGACATGGGTGCCGACGGCAAGCCGCACCCGGTCACGGTCTCTGCGTTCAACAACGCGAAGATCTACGACATGTGCCAGTCGGTCGTCACCAAGGTCCCGTTCCTCGGTGACATCACCATGGTGCTCAACGCCGGTGGTGACCCGCAGAAGCCGGTGAAGGCCAAGGATATCTACATTGATATCGCGCAGCTCGATTCGAGCAAGGCCACGTTCTCGAACATCGACATCGGTGTGGCCACGGGCTCGACCCGCGACGGCTACCCCAAGCCCAAGGAGAAGTCCGAGGGTGACCACAAGCAGGTCGACCTGAACGGCTTCGCCCAGCAGGCCGAGGGCGCCGTGATCGAGAACGTCAAGCAGACCGCGTGGGCGACCAGTGCGTCCACCCTGGAGCTGAGCGGTTTCGGCCTGCAGCTCAAGAAGGGCAGCGGCGCGGGCGTCGAGTGCTACTAGCACTCGGCCGACCGGTGCGGCGCCGCACGGCGCCGCACGGCAGCTGACTGGCGGGCGTGGAGCCCTGCTCCCGCCCGCCACCCAGACTTTCGCACCATTTCACGTACTGCCGGTTCCAAGGAGCTGTTGTCCCATGAGCGCCGTGACACCGGGGCCGAACGATCACTTCCTCAAGATCTACTGGAGGAAGTTCCGCACGTGGCGGGGTTCCCGGCCGTTCTGGGCGGGCTTCTTCACGATCCTGGGCGGCATCCCGATCGCCTATTTCCCGTACGCCAGCATGAAGCTCGGCAACCTGACGATGTCCATGGCCACCACGGCCGGTGCGGGTTCGCTGATCATCGGTGTGCTCCTGATCACGCTCGGCCTGACGATGTGGTTTCACCACATCGTGCGGGTGTTCGCGGGAGTCGCGGCGATTCTGCTCGCCCTGATCTCGATCCCTGTCTCGAACCTCGGCGGGTTCCTGATCGGCTTCCTGCTCGCGATGCTCGGTGGCGCACTGTCCATCTCGTGGGTGCCGGACAAGAAGCACGGGCAGCCCGAGGCCGAGCAGAGCGAGACGGTTCCCGGTCCGCGTACGGACGGCGACGCGGACGATGACGCGGACGGCGGCACAGGGGAGCAGGACACCACACTGGAGACCAACGGTGGGAGGCACAGTGCCGGCTGACGAGACGCGACTGGCCGATGCGGCCGAGTCCGCGCCGGTCGAAAAGAGTCCGCGGCACGCGGCTCCGCGCAAGACGTTGCTGACGAAACTTCAGATACCGGCGAACAGGGCGCTCGCCCTGGCCGCCATGCCGACCGCCGTGTTCGTGGGCATGGGGCTGATGCCCAAGCCCGCGATGGCGGACGACAGTGCGATCCCCTTCTCGTCGGGTCCGTGTGTGACACGCGAGGACGTGGAAGCGGCGCAGGAGGAGAGCGCGTCGCCGACGCCGACCCCTTCCGCATCCGAGACGGGCGACGAGGCCGACAAGCCCGAGGAGAAGCCCTCCGAGGAGCCGACGCCGACGCCGTCGTCGAGCGCGACCGGTGCCGACGCCGCGGACGCCCCGGCCGCCACCACGCAGAAGGCGGCCGACGAACCGGCCGCCGAGCCGACTCCGTCGCCGACCACGAACCCGCTCGACCCGCTGGGTGTGGGCGACAAGCTCGAACAGTTCGGCGAGGACGTCAAGGACTTCTTCACGCCGGGCGACGAGGCGACGGCCACCCCGTCACCCACGCCGTCCGCGTCGGAGTCGGCGCAGGAGAAGTCGTCCGCGGACGCCGAGAAGCCCGCTGCCGAGTCGCCGGCGAAGGACGAGGCCGAGACCCCGGTCAAGGACGCCGTCGACAAGGTCACCAAGGACACACAGGACGCCGCGGACAAGCTCAAGGACGACATCGCGAAGGCCGCCGACAAGGTGGGCGCCGACGTCGAGGACCTGGATGTGCCGACCCTGGACGAGGCGCTCAAGGACCTGCCGCTCGGCGAGGACGGCAAGCCCCGCTTCCCGTGCGCCGAGGAGGACCCCAAGGCCCTCGCGGCCGCGGACCTGGAGCCCGGTATCCCGGCGCTGCCCGACTACCCGTGGATCCTCAAGACCAGCATGCTCACGCTGCGCGGCCTCGACTACCACGGAGTGGTCAACGTCAAGACGGCCAGTGGCAAGGTCAAGCCGGTCCTCAAGTTCACCGCGGACAACGGGGTGGACATCAAGGACCTGCACCAGCTGGTGACCCCGCCGGGCGCACCCACCTCGCACATCGAGGCGTCCAAGGGCTCCACGTCCACGATGCGCGACGGCACGGTGACGATGTACACGGAGAAGCTCGAGGGCAACCTCTTCGGGCTGATCCCCGTGGAGTTCACGCCCGAGACCCCGCCGCCGCTGAACGTCCCGTTCGCGTTCTTCACGAACGTGACCGTGACCCAGGCGGGCCAGTTCGGCGGCACGCTCACGGTGCCGGGCCTGAAGAGCTACATCACCAAGTAGGCGGCTCAGCCATACGAAGAGGGCCCCTCCGGCAGCGGAGGGGCCCTCTTCGTCGTATGCGAAACCGCTAGTCGCGGCGCCCGCCACCAAGGTGGTGCACCCGGACCATGTTGGTCGTGCCCGGGACACCGGGGGGCGATCCGGCGGTGATGATGATGGTGTCGCCGGTGTTGCAGGCGTTGATCTTCATCATCTCGGCGTCGACCAGCTCGACCATGTCGTCGGTGTTGTCGACGTGCTGGACGATCTGGGTGTTCACACCCCAGCTCAGCGTCAGCTGGTTGCGGGTGCCCGGGTCCGTGGTGAACGCCAGGATCGGCTGGACGGGGCGGTAGCGGGAAAGGCGGCGGGCCGTGTCACCGGAGTGCGTGAAGGCGACGAGCGACTTGGCGTCTAGGAACTCCGCGATCTCGGCGGCCGCACGGGCCACCGAACCACCCTGCGTACGCGGCTTCTTGCCGGGCACGAGCGGCTGCAGACCCTTGGAGAGCAGCTCCTCCTCGGCGGCCTCGACGATGCGGGACATCGTCTTGACCGTCTCGATCGGGTAGGCGCCCACGGAGGACTCGGCGGAGAGCATGACCGCGTCCGCGCCGTCCAGGATCGCGTTGGCCACGTCGGAGGCCTCGGCGCGCGTGGGGCGGGAGTTGGTGATCATCGACTCCATCATCTGGGTCGCGACGATCACCGGCTTGGCGTTGCGGCGGCAGAGCTCCACGAGGCGCTTCTGCACCATCGGGACCTTCTCCAGCGGGTACTCGACGGCCAGGTCGCCACGGGCGACCATGATCCAGTCGAAGGCCGCGACGACGCCCTCCATGTTGTTGACGGCCTGCGGCTTCTCGACCTTGGCGCCGACGGGGACCCGGCGGCCCTCCTCGTCCATGACGCGGTGGACGTCCTTGACGTCGTTGGCGTCACGCACGAAGGACAGGGCGACCATGTCGCAGCCCATCTTCAGCGCGAAGCGCAGGTCCTCGATGTCCTTCTCGGAAAGGGCCGGCACGTTGACCGCGGCACCGGGCAGGTTGATGCCCTTGTGGTCCGAGATCACACCGCCCTCGATGACCACGGTCCTGACCCGCGGGCCCTCGACGGAAATGACCTTGAGCTCGACATTTCCGTCGTTGATAAGGACCTGGTCACCCTTGGCGACATCGCCCGGCAGACCCTTGTAGGTCGTACCGCAGATCGACTTGTCGCCGGGTACGTCCTCGGTGGTGATGGTGAACTCGTCACCGCGCACCAGCTCGACGGGACCCTCGGCGAAGGTCTCCAGACGGATCTTGGGCCCCTGCAGGTCGGCCAGCACACCCACGGCCTTGCCCGTGTCGGCGGCAGCCTGGCGGACGCGGTCGTACCGCTCCTGGTGCTCCGCGTGCGTGCCATGGCTGAAGTTGAAGCGGGCCACATTCATACCGGCCTCGATGAGAGCCTTCAGCTGCTCATACGAGTCGACGGCGGGGCCCAGAGTGCAGACGATTTTGGAACGGCGCATGGGGCGGATCCTATCGGTTTGTTTCGGTGAGGAATAATCCGTCTGGTGGAAAGTCCAAAGGGGCGAACTGACGCTCAGATGAGGGGAGTTAATGCCGCCATTTATCACGGCATTCATCCCTCGCCTTTATCCCTTCACGAGCGCGTACACCTGGTTTGCGATCTCCAGCTCTTCGTCGGTCGGTACGACGGCCACCGCGACCCGCGCGTAATCGGCGGAGATCAGCCGCGGCTCGTCCGCGCGTACGGCGTTGCGCTCGCCGTCGAGTGCGAGGCCGAGCTCCTCGAGACCGTTGATCGCAGCTTCGCGTACGGTCGTCGAGTTCTCGCCGACCCCTGCCGTGAACGCCACCGCGTCCACCCGGCCGAGCACCGCGGTGTAGGCGCCGATGTACTTCTTCAGACGGTGGATGTAGACGTCGAAGGCGAGCGCGGCGGAGGCGTCGCCCTCCGCGCGCCGGCGCTCGACCTCACGCTGGTCGTTGTCGCCGCACAGGCCGAGCAGACCGCTCTTCTTGTTGAGCAGGGCGTCGATCTCGTCGACCGACTTACCGCCCACGCGCGCCAGATGGAAGATCACGGCCGGGTCCAGGTCGCCGGAGCGGGTGCCCATGACCAGGCCTTCGAGCGGGGTAAGACCCATCGAAGTGTCCACGCACACCCCGCCCTTGACCGCGGACGCCGAGGCGCCGTTGCCCAGGTGCAGGACGATGACGTTGGTCTCCTCGGGCGTCTTGCCGAGCAGCTTCGCGGTTTCGCGCGAGACGTACGCGTGCGAGGTGCCGTGGAAGCCGTAGCGGCGGATCGAGAGCGCGTCGGCGCTCTCGCGGTCGATCGCGTAGCGGTACGCGGCCTCGGGCATCGTCGAGTGGAAGGCCGTGTCGAAGACCGCGACCTGGGGCAGGTCGGGGCGGATCGAACGGGCCACCTCGATACCGGTGACGTTCGCCGGGTTGTGCAGCGGCGCCAGCGGTACGAGGTTCTCCAGCTCGGCGAGCACCTCGGCGTCCACCACGGTGGGCTGGGTGAACTCGGTGCCGCCGTGCACGACACGGTGGCCGATCGCGGCCAGCTCGGGGGAGTCGAGGCCGAGACCGTCCTTGGCCAGCTCGGCGGCGACGGCCTCGAGCGCGGCCTTGTGGTCGGCGATGGGGCCCTCGAACACCCGGGCCTCGGCGCCGCCGCCGGTCAGCGGGGTGTGCTTCAGCCGGGAGGTCTCCTCACCGATGCGCTCGACCAGGCCGACGGCAAGACGCGAGGCGTCGGCCATGTCGAGCAGCTGGTACTTCACCGACGAGGAGCCGGAGTTGAGGACGAGTACGCGGGTCGCAGTCACGAAAACGGCGCTTCCTAGGTGGGGGAACTGTGGGGGACTCAGGCGGTGGGGGCGGGGGTCTGGGCCTGGATCGCCGTGATGGCGACCGTGTTGACGATGTCCTGGACGAGGGCACCGCGGGACAGGTCGTTCACGGGCTTGCGCAGACCCTGGAGCACCGGGCCGACGGCGATGGCGCCGGCCGAACGCTGCACGGCCTTGTACGTGTTGTTGCCGGTGTTGAGGTCGGGGAAGATCAGCACGCTGGCCTGACCGGCGACCTCGGAGCCGGGCAGCTTGGTCGCGGCGACGGACGGCTCGACGGCCGCGTCGTACTGGATCGGGCCCTCGATCTTCAGGCCCAGGTTCTGGCCGCGGACCAGCTCGGTGGCCTCGCGGACCTTGTCGACGTCCGCGCCCTTGCCGGAGGTACCGGTCGAGTACGAGAGCATCGCGATCCGCGGCTCGACGCCGAACTGCTCGGCGGTGGCGGCCGACTGGACCGCGATGTCCGCGAGCTGCTCGGCGTTCGGGTCCGGGTTGACCGCGCAGTCGCCGTACACGAGGACCTTGTCGGCCAGGCACATGAAGAACACGGACGAGACGATCTTCGCGTCCGGCTTGGTCTTGATGATCTCGAACGCCGGGCGGATGGTCGCGGCGGTGGAGTGCACCGAACCGGAGACCATGCCGTCGGCGAGACCGCTCTGGACCATCAGCGTGCCGAAGTAGTTGACGTCCACGACGATGTCGTTGGCCAGCTCGACCGTCATGCCCTTGTGGGCGCGCAGCTGTGCGTACTGCTCCGCGAACGTGGCGCGCAGTTCCGAGGTGGCCGGGTCGATGATCTGGGCGTCGGAGAGGTTGATGCCCAGGTCCGCGGCCTTCTTGCGGATGGCCTCGGTGTCACCGAGCAGCGTCAGGTCGCAGACACCACGGCGAAGCAGTACGTCGGCGGCGCGAAGGACGCGGTCCTCGGTGCCCTCGGGCAGGACGACACGGCGCTTGTCGGACCGGGCCTGCTCGATCAGCTTGTGCTCGAACATCATCGGCGTGACCTTGCCGCTGCGGGACACCTCGACCCGGCCGAGCAGTTCGGCACCGTCCACATGGCGCTCGAAGAGGCCGAGCGCGGTCTCCGCCTTGCGCGGGGTCGCGGCGTTCAACTTGCCTTCGAGGGCGAAGAGTTCGGCCGCCGTCGGGAAGGAGTTGCCCGCCACCGAGACCACCGGCGTGCCCGGCGCGAGGCGCTCGGCCAGGCGCAGGATCTCCTGGCTGGGGCGCTCGTTGAGCGTGAGCAGCACGCCCGCGATCGGCGGCGTACCGGCGTTGTGCGCGGCGAGCGCGCCCACCACCAGGTCGGCGCGGTCGCCGGGGGTGACCACGAGACAGCCCGGGGTCAGGGCGTTCAGGAAGTTCGGCAGCATGGCGCCGCCGAACACGAAGTCGAGGGCGTCGCGCGCGAGTCCGGCGTCGTCACCGAGCACCACCTTGCCGTCGAGGGCATGGGTGATCTGCGCGACGGTGGGCGCGGACAGGGCCGGCTCGTCCGGAAGTACGTAGCAGGGCACGGGCAGTCGGTTGCTCAGCTTCTCGGCGATGACCTCCCGGTCCTCGCCGGCCACGCGGTTCACCACCATCGCGAGCACGTCGCAGCCGAGCGCCTCGTACGCGCGGTAGGCGTTGCGCGCCTCCGAACGCACCGAAGGCGCCGCCTGGTTCTTGCCGCCGACCACCGGAAGCACCCACGCGCCGAACTCGTTGGCGAGCCGTGCGTTGAGCGCCAGCTCGTCGGGGAGCTGGGTGTCGGCGAAGTCGGTGCCGAGCACGAGGACCACCTCGTACTCGCGGGCCACCTCGTGGAAGCGGTCGACGAGCTGGGAGACCAGCTCGTCGGTGCCCTTCTCGGCCTGGAGCGTGGAGGCCTCGTGGTAGTCCATGCCGTAGACGCTCGACGCGTCCTGTGTCAGGCGGTAGCGCGCCCGCAGCAGATCGAAAAGGCGGTCGGGGCCGTCGTGGACGAGCGGGCGGAAGACGCCCACCCGGTCGACCTGACGGGTCAGGAGTTCCATGACTCCCAGCTCGACGACCTGGCGGCCGTCTCCGCGGTCGATCCCGGTCACGTACACGCTGCGCGTCACGCGTGTTCTCCTCTTCGCTTCACTGAGCTTCGTCTTCGCTACGCCGAGCTTGTCCGGGCTTCTTCGCCGTAACCGCTCGCCGCCGTCACTCCCGATTGTCGGGTGACAGGCGGTGTTGCGCCTGCGGTGTGAGTACGAGAGTTCGTACGGTGATCCACCGAGGCGGGGCGGCTGAAAATTACCCGTTATGGTGTGCTTGCCCTCTTGACAATACCCCCGCGTGTGGATAGGGCGCCCGCCGGACCAAGGCCCCGAGCCCGGTGGGACCAAGGGCCCTGAGGGTCCCTTCCGGTGGAGTAAGTGAAAGGGGCACACCTGTGTGGCCCGTGGAACAATCGGATCAATCGGACCACGCTGACCGCGCACGCGCGTACGACTAGCGACCAGGAGACACAGCACGATGCGTATCGGGATTCTCACCGCAGGCGGCGACTGCCCCGGTCTGAACGCAGTGATCCGGTCGGTCGTGCACCGAGCCGTCGCCGCGCACGGGGACCAGGTCATCGGTTTCGAGGACGGCTACAAGGGCCTTCTCGACGGCTACTACCGCCCCCTCGACCTCGTCGGCGTGAGCGGCATCCTCGCCCGCGGCGGCACGATCCTCGGTTCGGCCCGCCTGGAGAAGGGCCGCCTGGAGGACGCCGTCGCCAACGCGCCGGCTCTTGCGAAGAAGCTCGGTATCGACGTCCTCATCCCGATCGGCGGCGAGGGCACGCTGACCGCGGCCCGCATGCTGTCCGACGCGGGGATGCCGGTGGTCGGTGTCCCGAAGACGATCGACAACGACATCAACGCCACGGACCGTACGTTCGGCTTCGACACGGCGGTCGGTGTCGCCACCGAGGCGATGGACCGTCTCAAGACCACCGCCGAGTCGCACCAGCGCGTGATGGTCGTCGAGGTCATGGGCCGCCACGCGGGCTGGATCGCCCTGGAGTCCGGCATGGCCGGCGGCGCCCACGGCATCTGCCTCCCCGAGCGTCCCTTCGATCCGGCCGACCTGGTCAAGATGGTCGAGGAGCGCTTCGCGCGCGGCAAGAAGTTCGCGGTCATCTGCGTCGCCGAAGGTGCGCATCCGCTCGCGGGCTCGATGGACTACGGCACCGGTGAGATCGACCAGTACGGGCACGAGCGTTTCAAGGGCATCGGTACGGCGCTCGCGCATGAGCTGGAGCACCGGCTCGGCAAGGAGGCCAAGCCGGTCATCCTCGGTCACGTCCAGCGTGGTGGTACGCCGACCGCGTACGACCGTGTGCTCGCCACGCGGTTCGGCTGGCACGCGGTGGAGGCCGCGCACCGGGGGGACTTCGGCAAGTTCACGGCCCTGCGGGGTACGGACATCGAGATGGTGCCGCTGGCGGATGCGGTCACCGAGCTGAAGACGGTTCCGGAGTACCGGATGGCCGAGGCCGAGTCGGTCTTCTAGCTGCTGCTTCGTGTGCGGGCCCCCGGCTTTTGCCGGGGGCCCGTTGCGTTGGCGGTGCGGAATAGGTCCCGGCCCCAAGGGACTTCAGACCTCAATTCGCCCGAGCCCGAGCCCGAGCCCAGAAATGGTCGACGATCTGCGACAGGAACTCGCGGGCGTTGTCGCCGGTGTCGCCGGAATCACCCCAGCCGAGCGTCGCCGCGGTGCGGCCCTGGTACTCCTCGTGCAGGGATTCCAGGGCGTGTTCGATGTGGTGGGGTGCCACCGGGACCAGCTTCGCGATCGGTTTGGCGTACGGCTGCCAGCGCGCCGTCACCGCACTCGTGAGCAGTTCCGTCAGCCGGGCCTGGCGCCCCGTGACCGTGACGAAGGCGCGCGGCGAGAGCCTCAGCACCTCGGCGAGCGCGGCCGTCTGGCGCTCGTTGCCGCGCCACGCGTCGCGCTCCTCCATCTGCGCGTACGAGCGGTGGTCGAGCCCCACCGCCCGAGCCAGGTCCTCGGTGGCGAACCCGCGCGCGAGGCGGTGCTCGCGCAAGGTGCGCGCCGCGCCCAGGAGTTCACCGGGCGTGCACCACAACGCACCGGCCAGCGCGGTCAGTTCACCGCTGGTCGGCGTCGCGATCCCGCGCTCCCAGGCAAGGACGGTGTCCGGCGTGACATGGGCAAGGCCGTAGCTGGCCCGGATTCCGTACGCCACATGCCCGGGTGCCATGCCGAGCGCCTCGCGCAGCCGGCGGGCGGCGAGGGCGTTGAACGGGGGAGTGGTCTGTGACACGGCGGTCACGCTAAGTCCGGCAGGGGTCCATGGCTACGGTGCGTTCGCCCAGGATCACCGGTCGTAGGAATCTACGGGTGCGGCGAATGCCTTCGACTCCTGAACGGAAAGAAAACATGGGAGCGCTCCCTGCGTGAAGTCTTGACGCCCTCGCGGGTGCTCGCAACAGTGGGCGCACCCCACACCCCCCACCACAGGAGCGCCGATCGTGATATCGCGCAGACTGTTCCTCGCGGGCGCCGGAGCGAGCGCCGCCGCAGCCGCCGCCTCCCTGGCCGTCCCGGCGTGGACCGCCGCAGCCGCCCCCGCCTCCCTGGCCGTCCCGGCGTGGACCGCCGCAGCCGCCCCCGCCACCTGTGAACTCGCCCTGGAGAACAAGTCGTTGCCCGGCACCGTGCGTGCCTACGTCACCGGGCACGAGCAGTCCACCGGCAACTGGCTGCTCATCCGCGCCGACGGCGGGATCTACCGGCCCGAGTCGCCGAGCGCCCCGCAGACCCCGCTGCCCGTCGACTGCGGTATCGCGCTCAACCCGGCCGGAGCGGCCCCCCGGGTCGTGACGCTGCCCCAGATGTTCGGCGCCCGCGTCTACTTCGTCCGCGACGACACCCTGGACTTCTTCCTCAACCCCGGTCCGGGCCTTGTCGAGCCGGCCTTCGCCACACCTGCCGACGCGAACTACGGAAAGACCTGGTCGTTCTGCGAGTTCACCTTCAACACCCAGCAGCTGTTCGCCAACATCAGCTACGTCGACCTGGTGACCGCGCTGCCCATCGGGCTGCGTCTGGAGGGCGATGCCACGCACACCGTCGCCCCGCTGCCCGACGGCGCGGTCGACCGGATCGCCGCCGATCTGCAGGCGCAGGCCGCGCGCGACGGGCAGCCCTGGGACCGGCTTGTCATCAAGGGCGGTGACGGCAAGGTGCTGCGCTGCATCTCGCCGCAGAACCTGATGGCGCCCTACTTCGACCGGCCCGACCAGATGCCGTTCCGCGATGTCTGGAACGGCTACATCGACCAGGTGTGGGAGAAGTACCGCGGCAGCGATCTGCGGATCGATCTGCAGGGCGGCCGCGGTGTGTTCACCGGCCGGGTGGGCGGTGACACGCTCACCTTCACCGGCGGGCACAGCTTCCCGAAGCCGACGTCGAAGGACATCTTCACCTGCAACCACGGCCCGTTCACCAACAACCCGTCGGACCCCGACGACAAGAAGGCCCTGCTCGCCCGTATCGCCGCCGGGTTCAACCGCAGCATCATGCTCACGCATCCCGACCAGCCCAACGGGGTGACCGCCGGTGACTACTACCGTGACGCCACCACCAACCACTGGTCGCGCGTCGTGCACGCCAACTCGCCGATCGGGTACGCCTTCCCGTACGACGACGTACGCCCGGACGGCCAGCCGGATGTGTCCGGCGCGGCGCACGACGGCAATCCGCGCCGGTTCACGGTGAGCGTGGGGGCCTGATGAGCGGCGGGGGTCCGCTGCCCCGGGCCCCCGCTACCCCTTCACCGCACCCCCCAGCGCGAACCCTCCGCCGAGCCGCCGTGCGATCAGCACGTACAGCAGGATCACCGGCGTCGAGTAGATGATCGAGAAGGCGGCGAGCTGGCCGTAGATCACCTGGCCGCGGTTGCCGAAGAAGTCGTTGATGGAGACCGAGGCCGGCATCTGGGCGGGGTCGATCAGGAGCATGAAGGGGACGAAGAAGTTGCCCCACATCATGACGAAGGAGAAGACCGTCACGACGGAGACTCCCGGCCCCATCAGCGGAAGCACGATCCGCAGCAGTGACTGGAAGGACGAGGCGCCGTCCGTCCAGGCCGCCTCCTCCAGGTCCTTCGGCACGCCGTCCATGAAATTCTTCATCAGCCAGATGCCGAACGGCAGTCCGGACGCGGCGAAGAAGAAGATCGTGCCGTGCATGGTGTCGATCAGGTCGACCTGGACGAACAGGGCGTAGACGGGGACCATCACGGCCGTGATCGGCAGACAGGTCGCGAACAGGATCGTCAGCAGGAACGGCCGGTTGAAACGGGAGCGGTAGCGCGAGAGCGGATACGCCGCGAGGGCCGCCAGGACAACGACGAGTGCGGTCGCTCCGCCGCACAGGATCAGGCTGTTGAGCAGCGGTGTGAACGTGATCTCGTCGACGAGCACGGCGTCGAAGTTGTCGAAGGTGAGGCTGCCGGGGACCTTCACCTTGAGGTTGGCCTCGGCGTCGAGGGCCGAGAGCACCACCCAGGCGAGCGGCAGGATGAAGACGGCGGCGGCGAAGAGCAGTCCGAGGTCGGCGGCGAGACGTCTCTGCGTACGACGGCGCATCTCAGACCTCCGTCCGCAGCAGCCGCATGTACACGAGGGAGAACAGCGAGCCCACGATCAGCAGGAGCAGCGCCACGGCGGTCGCGTATCCGATCATGCTGTTCTGGAACGCCTCCTCGTACATGTACAGCGGCAGTGTCTGGCTGCGGTTGCCCGGGCCACCGCGGGTCATCACCCAGATCAGACCGAACACCGAAAGGGTCTGCAGGGTGTTGAGCATCAGATTGGTGCCGATGGAGCGGCGGATCATCGGGAGCGTGATGTGCCACAGGCGCCGCCAGCCACCCGCGCCGTCCATCTGCGCGGACTCCACGACGTCCTTGGGTATCTCGTTGAGCGCCGCCGAGTAGACGAGCATCGAGAAGGCGGTGCCGCGCCAGACGTTGGCGAAGGACACCGCGAGGATCGGCAGTGTGAACAGCCAGTTCTGCGAAGGAAGATGGAGGAAGTCGAGGATCGCGTTGAGCGTGCCCTGCTTCTGGAAGAACGCGTAGAGCAGAAAGCCCGCGACGACCTCGGGCAGCACCCATGCCGTCACCACGATGCCGCCGGTGAGCGTGCGCAGCGGCTTGGAGGCGCGCTGCATGAGCAGGGCGAGTCCGAGGCCGAGGGTGTTCTGGCCGACGAGCGAGGACAGGACCGTGAACACGAGCGTGAGCCATACGGCGTTGAGGAAGTCCTCGTCACCGAACGCCTCGCGGAAGTTCTCGAAGCCGATCACGCTGGAGGAGGCCTGACCGGTCAACTGCAGGTCGGTGAAGGCCAGATAGACGCAGTAGCCGATGGGCCCCGCGAGGAACGCGAGCATCAGCAGGACGGCGGGGGAGAGGGGCAGGGCCCGCATCAGACTGCGACGCGGGCCCCGTGCTGTTCTCGACGAGGAGCTCTTCACGTACGGCCGCTCACTTCTTGACGACGGCGTTGTCGGTGACGGAGGCGAGTTCCTCGTCGTACGTCTTCGCCGCCTCGTCCACCGAGGAGTCACCCGTCGTGACGGACTCCATCGCCTCCTGGATCGCCACCGAGACCTTCGGATACGCCGGATACGCCGGGCGGTAGTACGTGAACTGCACCAGGTCCGTGAAGAACTTCAGGCCCGGCTGCGCCTTCACGTACGCCGGGTCCTCGGCCACGTCCTTGCGTACGGCGATGCCCGAGTTGGAGATGTACCACTTCTGGGCGTTCTCCTTGGTCTGCATCGTCTTGATGAACTCGAAGGCGAGGTCCTTGTTGGCCGCCTTGCTCGGGATCGCCCAGGTCCAGCCGCCCGACATGCTCACCTTGCCGGTGCCCTGACCGTTCTGCGTCGGCATCGCGGCGAGCCCCAACTCCTCGGACCACGTGGGCCATTCATGGCCCGCGCCCTCGTTCCAGTCCTGCGGCAGCCAGGAGCCGTCCAGGTTGATGCCGAGCTTCTCCTTCGGCAGCAGCTCACCGCGTACGGTCGGGCCGAAGTTGGGGTCGAGCGCGTCCGAGACATCGGGTCCGAGCTTGTCCTTGTAGACGGTCTCGACGAACTGCAGGGAGTCCTTGAAGCCCTGGCTGCCCTGCACCCACTTCTTCTGCCCCGAGTCGTACAGCGGGTCGTCGCCCGTTCCGTACAGGAGCATCTCGAAGCCCTGCATGGTGGACTGCTCGCCGCCGGGTTTGCCCGTGTAGACGTTCAGCGGGGTGACGCCGGGCACCTTCTCCTTGATGGTGCGGGCCGCGTCGAGGATCTCGTCCCAGGTCTTGGGCTGCCACACCTCGGGCAGTCCGGCCTTCTTGAACACCGCCTTGCTGTACCAGAGGCCACGGGTGTCGGTGCCGTCGGGGACGCCGTACGTCTTGCCGTTCTCGGCCTTCGCGGCGGCCTTGGCCGTGTCGATGAACTGGTTCCAGTCCGGCCACTTGTCCAGGTACTTGTCGAGCGGCTCCAAGTACCCGCTGGTGATATCGGAGTTGATGAGGAACGTGTCCTCGTAGACCAGGTCGGGCGCGGTCTTGGCGGAGCGCAGCATCTGCTGGAGCTTGGTGTAGTACTCGGCGTCCGGGGCCTTGATCGGGATGAGCTCGATCTTCTTGCCGGGATTCGCCTTCTCGAACTGCTTCTTCGTCTCGGCCAGGAAGTTGTCCATGACCTTGACGTTGTTGTCCATGGACTGCTTGAACGACACCTTGAGGGTGTCCGGGTCGTCCCCGGAGTCATCACCGCAGGCGGTCAGGGTGGTGGCGGCGAGCAGAGCTGCTGCGCCGAGAACGAGTGGCGTGAGTGAACGCTTGGGACGCACGGATACGACCTCCTACGAGCCTGCGGGGCGGCTGCGTGGCTGGCGGTGCTGCGGCGTTGGCTGCGTTACGACATACGTGCCCGGCGAACGTACGGTCGTTGTTCACCGAGGGTCAATGCCCGTGCGCCCGGCGAGATCGGTTCCGTGACAACGTTGTTATGACAGGCGTGAGTCGACCGCTCCTCGGAGCAGGACTCAGATCGAGACCCAGCGATAGTGCAGCTCGGGCCGCCCCACCTGCCCGTACTGCGGAGCCCGCAGCGCACGGCCGGACTCGACGAGATGCTCCAGATAGCGCCGTGCCGTGATCCGCGAGAGCCCCGCCGTCTCGGCGGCCGCCGCGGCGCTCAGCCCTTCGGGAGCCGCCCGCAGCGTGCTGATCACCCGGTCGAGGGTGGGTGCGCTGAGCCCCTTGGGCAGCGCGGCCGGCTGGGGTGCGCGCAGCGCGGCGAGAGCGCGGTCCACCTCGTCCTGCCCGGAGGCCTCGCCCGCCGCCGTACGGAATTCGGCATAGCGTACGAGGCGGTCGCGCAGGGTTCCGAACGTGAACGGTTTGAGCACGTACTGCACCACGCCCAGCGAGACGCCCTCGCGCACCACGGCCAGATCGCGGGCCGAGGTCACCGCGATCACATCCGCCTGATGCCCGGCAGCGCGCAGGCTCCTGGCCAGCTGCAGACCGTGGCCGTCGGGCAGATACAGGTCGAGAAGGAGCAGGTCGACGGGGGTGCGGTCGAGCACCCGGCGGGCCTGGGCGCCGGAGTGCGCCTTGGCCACGGCCTGGAAACCGTGGACTCGGTTGACGTACATGCAATGTGCGTCCGCGACCACCGGATCGTCCTCGACGACGAGGACCCTGATGGGCCCGCTCGGCTCGCTCACACCCGTACCTCCTTCTTCTTCGGCGCCAGAGGCAGCCGGACCGTGAACTCGGCCCCGCCGTCAGGGGATTGCGCCACGGTCACCGTGCCGCCGTGGCGATGCGCCGTCTGCCGTACGAGCGCGAGGCCGAGACCGCGGCCCGGACCCTTGCCCGACCAGCCGCGCGCGAACACATCCGCGTCGGCCGGTACGCCCGGACCGTTGTCCGAGACATCGAGCAGCAGCTCCTCGTCGACCACCACCGCGGTCACTGTCACCGCACCGCCAGGGGTGCCGGTGGCCGCGTCCACCGCGTTGTCGATCAGGTTGCCGAGCACGGTGACCAGGTCGCGGGCGGGCAGCGTATCCGGAAGAAGCCCGTCGTCAATACGGCTGTCGGGAGAGATCTCCAGCTCGACCCCGCGCTCGTTGGCCTGTGCGGCCTTGCCGAGCAGCAGCGCCGCGAGCACCGGTTCGCCGACCGCGGTGACCACCTGGTCGGTGAGCGCCTGGGCCAGTTCCAGCTCGGCGGTGGCGAACTCGACGGCCTCCTCGGCCCGGCCCATCTCGATCAGTGACACCACGGTGTGCAGCCGGTTCGCCGCCTCGTGCGCCTGGGAGCGCAGGGCCTCGGTGAACCCGCGCTCGTGGTCGAGTTCACCGGTCAGGGCCTGCAGTTCGGTGTGGTCGCGCAGGGTGGCGACGGTGCCGCGCTGCTCACCGCCCTGCACCGGTGAGGTGTTCACGACGATCACCCGGTCCGCGGTCAGATGCACCTCGTCCACGCGCGGTTCGGTGGCGAGCAGGGCGCCGGTGAGCGGCCCCGGCAGACCGAGATCGGCGATGTGCAGACCGATCACCTCGCCCTCGACACCGAGCAGTTCGCGTGCCCCGTCGTTGAGCAGCGCGATCCTGCGCTGCCCGTCGAGCATGAGAAGTCCTTCGCGTACGGCGTGCAGGGCGGCCTGGTGGTAGTCGTGCATCCGGCTGAGCTCGGCCGCGTTCATGCCGTGGGTGTGCCGGCGCAGCCGCGCGTTGATCACGTAGGTGCCGACCCCGCCGAGGGCGAGGGCGCCGAGCGCGACCAGGAACAGGGCGGTGAGCTGCTTCTGCACCCGGCCGTCGATCGACTCGATCTTGATGCCCGCGCTGACCAGACCGACGATCCGGCCCCGGTCGTGCACCGGCGTGACCACGCGGACCGACGGTCCGAGCGTTCCGGTGTACGTCTCGGAGAACGTCCTGCCGTCGAGCGCCGGGGCTATGTGCCCGAGGAATTTGTCCCCGATGTGCTCCGGGCGCGGGTGGGTCCAGCGGATGCCGTTGCGGTCCATGATCGTGACGAAGTCGACCTCGGCGTCCTTGCGGACGTCCTCGGCGTACGGCTGCAGATCCGTCGTCGGCTGCTCCCCGCGGATCGCCGCACGCACCGAGGGCGAGTCCGCCACGGCGCGGGCCGCGGCCGTCGCCTGGCGCACGGCCGCGTTCGTGGCCTGGCTGTGCGCGGTGACGTACGCGAACACGGCGCACCCGGCCACGACGACCGCGACGAGCACGACCTGCATGGCGAAGAGCTGAGCCGCGAGGGAACGCGGCCGGGGGATGCGGCGCATTTCGAGCATGCGGCCAGTGTGCCTGGGGACATAAGCGCGAACTAAATGTACGCAAGGGTGACCCCGGTCACGCCCTGATGGATATTCACCGGGACCGCCGCCGGGGTTCACACCCCGAGAGCCCGGCCCGCACAGGGGTCGGACCGGGCCCGGCGGGAGGATCCGTGTCGTGGGGGTGGGACCCGATGCGCGGAGCTGTGTGGATCCGACGAGCCGTTCGTGCAAGGAGGCACCGTGGCAACCACGGCGACAACAGGCAAGCGGGACAGAACGCATTACCTCTACATCGCGGTGATCGCGGCGGTGGCGCTCGGCGTCCTCGTCGGCTTCGTGGCCCCGGGGGTCGCGGTCGAGCTGAAGCCGATCGGCACGGGCTTCGTGAACCTGATCAAGATGATGATCTCGCCGATCATCTTCTGCACGATCGTGCTCGGCATCGGATCCGTACGGAAGGCCGCGAAGGTCGGCGCCGTCGGAGGTATCGCCCTCGTCTACTTCACGATCATGTCGTTCGTGGCGCTGGGCATCGGCCTGATCGTCGGCAACATCCTGGACCCGGGCACGGGTCTCGCGGTGACCGACGCCGTCAAGGAGACCGGCCACGCGCAGGTCGACGCCGAGGCCAAGGACACCGTCGAGTTCCTGCTCGGCATCATCCCGACCACGTTCGTCTCCGCCTTCACCGGCGGCGAGGTGCTGCAGACCCTGCTGATCGCGCTGCTCGCCGGCTTCGCGCTGCAGGCCATGGGCGACACCGGCGCGCCGATTCTGCGCGGTGTCGAGCACGTGCAGCGGCTCGTCTTCCGCATCCTGGCCATGATCATGTGGGCTGCCCCGGTCGGTGCGTTCGGCGCGATGGCCGCGGTCGTCGGCTCCGCCGGAATCGACGCACTCAAGAGCCTGGCCGTCCTGATGCTCGGCTTCTACCTCACCTGTGTGCTCTTCATCTTCCTGGTGCTCGGCACTCTGCTGCGGGTGGTCGCGGGCCTGAACATCCTCACGCTCTTCAAGTACCTGGGCCGTGAGTTCCTGCTGATCCTGTCCACCTCCTCCTCCGAGTCCGCGCTGCCGCGGCTCATCGCGAAGATGGAGCACCTGGGTGTCAGCAAGCCGGTGGCCGGTATCACCGTCCCGACCGGCTACTCCTTCAACCTCGACGGCACCATGATCTACATGACCATGGCCTCGCTGTTCGTCGCCGACGCCCTGGGTACGCCGATGTCGATCGGCGAGCAGATCCCGCTGCTTCTCTTCCTGTTCGTCGCCTCGAAGGGCGCCGCCGGTGTCACCGGCGCCGGCCTCGCGACCCTGGCCGGCGGTCTGCAGTCGCACAAGCCCGCCCTGGTGGACGGCATCGGCCTGATCGTCGGTATCGACCGCTTCATGAGCGAGGCGCGTGCCCTGACCAACTTCGCGGGCAACGCGGTGGCCACGGTCCTCGTCGGCACGTGGACCAAGGAGATCGACCGCTCGCGCGTCGACGAGGTGCTCTCCGGACGGGCCCCGTTCGACGAGCGCACGCTTCTCGACGACGGTCACGGCGGGGCGTCCGAGGACGCGAACGTGCCGCTGCAGAAGGGCGGTTCGGGTACCAAGGAGGACGCGGCGGTCTGACCGTCTCGCACCAGCCGAGCAGAGAGCCCGGTATCCCCGTCAGGGGGTACCGGGCTCTTTCGCGTTCCGCTCCCGGCTCACTCGCCGCAGGAGAAGGCCTCGGGATCGGTCCTGAGCTTCGCGAACACCTTGCGCAGCGCGGCCGTTTCACGCTCGGACAGCTCGCCGAACAGCTCCTGCTCCACCGTGTCGAGGGCGGCATCGGCCTTCCGCAGCCGTGCGGCCCCCTCCTCGGTGATCTCCACGATGTGCCGGCGCCGGTCGGCGGGGTCGCGCCTGCGCCGGACGAGCTCGTCGTTCTCCAGGCCGTTGAGCAGCGCCACGAGCACGCTCGGGTCCACACCGAGCCCTTCGATGAGCGCCTTCTGGGAGACCGGGCCCTCGGTGAGCAGCTGCAGCGTGGCCACATGGCGCGGGCTCAGACCGGCGGTGGCGACGGCCTTGCGGATCAGCCCGTCGGTGATGTTGCCGTGGTACGCGAGGAGAAAGGCGAGCCGGTAATGCGGCTCGGCGGCCTCGGTCGAGGGCGTACCGGCCGTGTCCTGGGTGACCTCTCTGGCTGCCATACCCACACCGTAGCAGCGGCTCTATTGTGGAGTCCGATAAATCATTGATAGCCTTCAACGATATCGGGGCCTCTACGGTTGAGGTCCTCCGAAGACTTTGGAGTGCTCATGTTTCTCGCCTACGTGATCGTCGGTGTGCTGCTCGCCCTGGTCCTGTCCGCGTCCGCGACCTTCACCTTCGCCCGCAATCCCGCGATCACGGCGACGATGGGCAAGGTGGGCGTGCCGGACTCGTGGCTGCCACGGCTCGCCTCACTGAAGGCGGCGGGAGCGGTCGGGCTGCTCGTCGGTCTGGCGGTCCCGTTCATCGGGGCGGCCGCCGCGGTGGGTGTGGTGCTCTTCTTCATCGGGGCCGTGGTGGTCCATGTCCGCGCGAAGGACAAGGAGTTCGCACCGGCGGTCGTGCTGATGCTGCTTGCCGCGGCGGCGCTCGTGCTGCGGCTGATCTCGGCCTGAGTGGCGGTGCCCGGAGTCAGGCGGAGAGCCCGGCGACCAGCGCGGTCGCCTCGGAGGCGGGTACGCCCGCCGTGATCAGACTGGTGATCGCGGCGGCCGTACCCGCCTCTTTCGCGTCGAGCTCGCCGTCGTTGACCGCCTGCATCAGCCCGAAGAGCACCTGCTCCTGTACGAGCGCGAGCGCGCCGGCGGTCAGGACCGAGGTGAACGCGCCTGCGTCCAGGCCGAGTCGGAAGAGCTGCGTCAGCTCTTCGCGGTGCGGCGCGAGTCCGCCGCGGATGTCCTCCATCGTGCCGCTGCGCTGCGCGAGCGAGACGAGGAGCCGGTAGCGGTCGGCCACCTGCCAGACCGCGAGCGTGCGCCGCGCGAGGCTGCCCGCGGGGTCCCCGTCCGTCACCGGTTCGCTTTCGAGTGCCTCGCCGATCGCCCGGATCGCGCCTTCGGCGATGGCCACGATCAGCGTCTCGCGGCTCGGGAAATGCCCGTACACCGTGCGCCGTACGACCCCTGCCGCGCGCGCGATCTGGTCCATCGAGGCGTCCGGATCCCGCAGCAGCTCGGTGAGCGCGACGTCGAGGATGCGGCGGCGGTTGCTGTCGGCTCGGGTCACGCGCTCCTGGCTCATGGGTCCATTTTGCACATGGCTGTGCAGTCACGTAAATTGCACAGTGCTGTGTAGTTGCACAGCGATGTGCAAATTGATGGACCGGCGGCCGTACGAGCCGGTGGTGCGAGTGGAGAGGCGGCCCGAGTCATGCGTCTGGTCATGAAAGAGCCCGTGGAGAAGATGAGCGGGCCCTACGCCCGCCGCTGGTGGGCCCTCGGCGTGCTCTGTCTGAGCCTGCTGATCATCGTGATGGCCAATACGGCCCTGACGGTCGCCGCCCCCGACATGACCAAGTCACTGAATCTGACCAGTTCGGATCTGCAGTGGGTCATCGACGGCTACACCGTCCCGTACGCCGCCCTGATGCTGCTGCTGGGTGCGATCGGCGACAAGTACAGCCGCCGCGGCGCACTGATACTCGGCCTTCTCGTCTTCGGCGGCGGCGCCGTCGCGGGCTCGCTGGTCGACAGCTCGACCGGAGTGATCGCGGCCCGTGCCGTCATGGGTGTGGGCGCCGCGATGATCATGCCCGCGACCCTCTCGCTGCTCGCCGCCACCTTCCCGAAGAAGGAGCGCGCCAAGGCCATCGTGATGTGGACGGCCACCGCAGGCATCGCGATCGCGGCCGGACCGCTGGTCGCCGGCCTGCTCCTGGAGCACCACGGCTGGGCCTCGACCTTCCTGATCAACGTACCGATCGCCGTGCTCGCGATCATCGGCACGCTCGTCCTCGTACCGCCGTCCAAAGCCGACCACCACGACCGCATCGACTACGTCGGCGGCATCCTCTCCGTGATCTGGATCGGCGCGCTCGTCTACATGATCATCGAGGGCCCGCACTTCGGCTGGGGCGTCAACGCGATCACCGCCGCGATCGTCGCCGCCGTCGGTCTCGTGGTCTTCGTCGTCTGGGAACTGCGCCACCCGAAGCCGGTACTGGACGTCCGCCGCTTCACCAACCGCGGCTTCGCCGGTTCGAACCTCGCCGTCGCACTCTTCTTCCTCGCGGTCTTCGGCGCCTTCTACTTCCTCACGCAGCATCTGCAGTTCGTCCTCGGCTACGACGCCCTCGACACCGGTATCCGTATGCTGCCGCTGGCCGGCGCGGTCTTCGTGGGTTCGGCCCTCACCGGCTATCTCACCCCGCGCGTGGGCATGCGGGCCACGGTGACGGCCGGCATGGTCGGCGGTACGGCCTCGCTCGCGCTGCTCACGCAGGTGGACGCGGCCTCCTCGTACGGGACGTTCGTCCTCCCCCTGATCCTGCTCGGCATCTCCATCGGCCTCGCCCTCTCGCCCTGCACCGACGCGATCATGGGCTCCTTCCCCGAGGCGGAACTGGGTGTCGGCGGCGCGGTCAACGACACCTCGCTCGAACTCGGCGGCTCGCTCGGCATCGCGATCCTCGGCTCGGTCCTGGCGGGCGCCTACTCCTCGAACCTCGCGTCCGCGGCGTCCGGCACCAAGCTCCCCGGTGACACGCTCGCCACCGCACAGGACTCGGTCGGCGCGGGCTACGCGGTGGCCCAGGGCATCGGCGACCAGGCCCGCGCCCTCGCGGGCAAGGCGGCCCAGGCCGCAACCCCCGAACAGGCCGCTCAGCTCAAGGCGCAGTCCGAGCAACTCGCCCATGGGGCAGGACAGATGGCGGACGCCGTCGGCTCCGCGTTCTCGGACGCGGTGGCCCACACCAGCCTGATCGGCGCGGTGATCCTCGGCGTCGGAACGCTGCTGGTGGCGGTCTTGCTGCCGCGCCGCGCAAAGGGTGAGAAGGCGCAGACGGAGCAGCTGGAATCAGTACGGGCCTAGAGAGGCCTCACTCCTGGTGGTCGTGCCACACGTACGCGTGGGCCAGTAGCTCCTGTACGGGGACGGTGTCCACGGACCCCGGCCCGGTCGGCACGATCACCCGGACCTCCGGGAAGTAGTCGAGCAGCACCTGGCGGCAGCGGCCGCACGGGGCGATCACCCCGCGCCCGCCGTCGCCGACGGCGACGATCGTGGTCAGCTCGTAGGCGCCGGCCGTGGCCGCAGCCCCGATCGTGACCAGCTCCGCGCAGGGGCCGCCGGTGAAGTGGTAGACGTTCACGCCCGAGACGATCCGCCCGTCCGCGGTACGCGCGGCCGACGCCACGGTGTGGTTGTCGCCCCGGCAGGCGCGGTCCGCAAGCTCGGTCGCGGTGTCGATGAGTTCCTGGTCGTGAGGTGAGAGCACCTGGTCACCGTACGTCGGCCGGGGGAGGGCCGCCCGAACCGGGCGGCCCTCCGGTTGCCGCACTACACGGCGCAGGCGCCGCCCGCCGGGACCGGCGTGATCTTGACGACGGCCGTGCGGGTCTGGCCGAAGAGCCAGGCGCCGGGCGCGATGGTGAAGTCGGGGTTGGCGTCGACGCAGTAGCCGCTCGTCGTACGGTTCACGATCTCCGTGAGGTTGGTGGGAGCGGGGAAGGTGTAGGCCTGCCCGGCGGGGATGTCGATCTGGAACGGCGAGCCCGCGGGCTGTACGCACAGATAGCCGGTCGTGCAGGAGACGCTCTGCGTCCCGGCGGTGTCCGCGCTCGCCGTACCCGCGCCGCTCAGACCGAGGGTGCCCATGGTGGCGAGCAGGGCGCCGGTCGCCGCGATGCGGTGCTTGATGGTGCTGGTCATGCGAAGGGCCTCCACTGGTGGGATCTGGGGGGTGGGGCCGGTGATCACTTTGTCAGGTCAACTCGCCTTTGACCAGGGCCGGTTGAACATCCGGATCATGGAAGTCCGGTTCCGCGCGACGCCGGCGCTTTCCTTGACGTCGGCGTCAAGGATTACCGTCGTACGTATGCGAATCGGCGAGCTTGCCGAGCGGGCCGGGACCACCACGCGCACGCTCAGGTACTACGAGGCGCGCGGGCTGCTGCCCGTGCGGCGAGGCAGCAACGGGTACCGGGCGTACGACGAGGACGATCTGCGTCTCGTCGAGCAGATCAAGACGCTCCAGGACTTCGGGTTCGGCCTTGAGGAGACCCGGCCGTTCGTGGAGTGCCTGCGGGCCGGGCATCCCGAGGGCGACTCCTGTCCCGCCTCGCTCGCGGTCTACCGCCGCAAGCTGGACGAACTCGACGCGCTGATGGGCGAGTTGGAGTCGGTACGGGCGAAGGTGGCCGGTCAGCTGGAGCGCGCCGAGCAGGCGCGGGCCCGGCTGGCGGCCGAGGCCGGGCTGCCGGGCGGTCCGGAGCCGCTGTGCGAGCTGGCCGAAGCGATGACAGCAGACGAGGCAGTACCTAGGGAAGACGTGGGGTGAGGACCGTGGTGAAAGCTGAAGGTGTGCCCGAGGTGACCGATGCGGATTTCGAGCAGGAGGTGCTCAAGTCCGAACTGCCCGTACTCGTCGAGTACACGGCCGACTGGTGCGGTCCGTGCCGCCAGCTGGCGCCGGTGCTCAGCGAGATCGCGCGCGAGGAGGGTGAGCGGGTGAAGGTCGTGCAGCTGGACGTGGACCGCAACCCGGGTACGACGACGGCGTACGGCGTCCTGTCGATGCCCACGCTGATGGTGTTCAAGGGCGGTGAGCCGGTGTGGCAGGTGGTGGGCGCCCGGCCCAAGCGCAAGCTGCTCGCGGAGCTGGCGGACGTGGTCTGAAGCTCTGAAGCCCGGGGCCGCGGGGCCTCGGGCCTGGGGGCCCCGGGTCAACTTCCGGTCGTACGACGGGTCTTGGGTGCCGGCCGCTCGCCGGCGCCCAGACCGGCGAGCAGCCGAAGGCCGTCCTGCGTGGCGCTCCCCGGCTCCGCCGACAGCACGATCAGCTCCATGCCCGAGGCGTCGGGCAGGGCGAAGTTCTCCTGGTGCAGTTCGAGCAGGCCGACCAGCGGATGATGGTAGGCCTTGCGGCCATGGGTGCGGGCCTTCACATCCGCGCGGGCCCACAGCCGCCGGAAACGCTCACTGCCCATCGCCAACTCGCCGATGAGCGAGGCAAGGCGGGGATCGTCGGGATACTGTCCTGCCGCGAGCCGTAGATGCCCGACCACGTCAAGCGTGCACTTCTCCCAGTCCGCGTAGAGCCCGCGCGCGTCCTCCTCGAGGAAGATGTGCCGCGCGGTGTTCAGGCCCTGAGTCGGCCGTCCGTAGAGCAGTTCGGCGAGCTGGTTTCCCGCGCGTACGTCGAGGCGGTGGTCCATGATCAGGGCCGGTGCGCCGGCCACCAGGTCGAGTACCCGCAGGAGTTCCGGCCTGACCTTCGCATGCGGCCCCTTCGCGCGGCGCCGGGGCTTGCGGGCGAGCCGGTCGAGGTGCCCGCGCTCGATCTCGTCGAGCCCGAGCACCCGGGCGAGCGCGTCGAGTACCTGCTCGGAGGGCTGGGTGGCACGGCCCTGTTCCAGGCGTACGTAGTAGTCGACGCTCACTCCGGACAGATGCGCGACCTCCTCGCGCCGCAGCCCCTGCACACGGCGCCGGCTGTCGACGGGGATGCCGACGGCGGCCGGGTCCACACGGGAGCGCCGGGTGCGCAGAAAGCCCGCGAGATCGTCCTTGCCGCCGGTGCCCGAGAGATCGTCCATGCCTTCGAGTATGGCCTCGCCCGCACCGAGGGAGGGTGGCCCTGCCAGTACCAGGAACTCCGGTCCGACGGAAACGGCGCCCCTGAACAACGTGCGCCGCGGCGCCCAGGATCGAGGCATCCGCAACGGAGCATTCGATCCCAGGAGTTCCCCATGAAGATCCTCATCGTCCACGCCCACCCCGAGCCCCGGTCGCTCAACAGCTCGCTGAAGGACCTCGCCGTCACCACTCTGGAGGCCGAGGGTCACGAGGTCCGGGTGAGCGACCTCTACGCGATGAACTGGAAGGCCGCGGTGGACGCGCAGGACTACGGCCGCGGTGAGGCGGACCGGCTGAACGTGGTGCTCGACTCGGGCCGCGCCTTCGCGTCCGGCACGCTCACCGACGACGTACGCGCCGAACAGGAAAAGCTCCTGTGGGCGGACACGGTCATCTTCCAGTTCCCGCTGTGGTGGTACTCGATGCCGGCCATCCTCAAGGGCTGGGTCGACCGGGTGTTCACCTACCGGTTCGCGTACGGGGTCGGAGAGCACAGCGACGTCAAGTACGGGGAGCGGTACGGCGAGGGCACCCTCGCGGGCAAGAAGGCGCTGCTCTCGGTGACGGTCGGCGGCCCCGAGGCGCACTACGCAGAGCGCGGCATCAACGGTCCGATCGACGACCTGCTGTTCCCGATCCAGCACGGGATCCTGTACTACCCCGGCATCGAGGCGCTGCCGCCCTTCGTCCTGTACGGCACCGACCGGATCACCGACGAGCAGTTCCCCGATGTCGCCAAGGCCTGGCGGGAGCGGCTGCTCACGCTGGAGACGACCGAGCCGATCCCGTACCGCAGGCAGAACTTCGGCGACTACGAGATCCCCTCGCTGCAGCTGAAGGAGGGCCTGGAGCCCGCGGGCCGCACCGGGTTCGGACTCCACGTGCGGGACTGAACTCCCCGTACGAGATTGACAGCCGAGGTATTTCCCCGCGTATATTGGGTGTTTCTGTGAAAACAGAAAAGGACCTCTCGAAGAGGTCCAACGAAGACACCATAACCCGCGAGGAGCTGAATTGTCAACCGGGTCTACGGGCGAAATCGCGTCCGAGGAGCTGCGGAGCGAGCAGGAATTCGTCGCCCGTGTGTATGCGCGCCTGGGGTGGCTCCAGGAGGCGGCCGAACAGTCTGCCCAGTCGGCGCTTGCGCAGGTGGGGACCGGGCGGCAGGCGCGGCTTGAGCGGGATGTCGCGGTACAGGAGAAGGGTCGCCTTGTCGCCGAGCTGAACGGCGTGGAAAACGGTCTTGTCTTCGGGCGAATTGATCTCAATCATCCGGACAACCTCGTCGAGGAACGGGACAACTTCCACATCGGGCGTATCGGAATTCGCGCCGAAGACCGCGACCGCACCCCGCTTCTGATCGACTGGCGCGCGGATGTCGCCCGGCCTTTCTACCTCGCCACGAGTCATGTGCCGATGGGTCTGCGCCGGCGCCGGCACATCACGATGAAGGGCCACGAGGTCGTCGATCTGCACGACGAGATCCTCGATCTGACCGACGAGGAGCGGACCGGTTTCGAGGACCACAACGGTGACGCCGTGCTGCTCGCCGCGCTCAATGCCGCGCGTACGGGCCGGATGGGCGACATCGTGCAGACCATCCAGGCCGAGCAGGACCGGATCATCCGGGCTCCGCACCGGGGTGTGCTCGTCGTCGAGGGCGGCCCCGGCACCGGCAAGACCGCGGTCGCGCTGCACCGGGCCGCGTATCTGCTCTACGCACAGCGCGAACTGCTCGCCAAGCGGGCCGTGTTGATCGTCGGCCCGAACCCGGCGTTCCTCGGCTACATCGGCGAGGTGCTGCCCTCGCTCGGCGAGACCGGGGTGCTGCTCGCCACGATCGGTGAGCTCTTCCCCGGTGTGGCGGCGACGGGCGAGGACACCCAGGCCGCGGCCGAGGTGAAGGGGCGGGCCGCGATGGCCGAGGTCCTCGCCGAGGTCGTACGGGACCGGCAGTCCGTGCCCGACGAGGTCCTTGAGATCGACCACGAGGACCACGGCACGCTGCTGCTCGACCGTGCGATGGCCGAGCAGGCGCGGGCGCACGCGCGCGAGATGGATCTGCCGCACAACCTGGCCCGCCCCTACTTCGCGTTCCGGATCGTCGACGCGCTCACCGAGCAGCTCGTCGAGCGCATCGGCGCCGACCCGTTCGGCGGCCCGAACCTGCTGGGTCCCGACGACATGGCCCAGCTCGGCAGGGACGTCGCGACCAGTGCCGCGGTGCACTCCGCCGTCGCGGAGCTCTGGCCGGAGCTGACTCCTCAGCAGTTGGTACGGGAGTTCCTCGCCGATCCGGTCGGCTATCTCCCGGCCGCCGACGCCGAGTTGATCCGCCGTACGTCCGGGCCCTGGACCTTGTCCGACGTACCGCTGCTCGACGAGGCGGCCGAGCTGCTCGGTGTGGACGACTCGGCGGAGCGGGCCCGGCAGGAGGCCGAGCGGCAGCGGCGTATCGAGTACGCGCAGGGCGTGCTCGATCTCTCGTTCGCCTCGCGTACGTACGAGTTCGAGGACAAGGAAGAGCTCGACGAGGACGCGGCCGAGGTGCTCTCGGCGCACGACATCATCGACGCCGAGCGGATGGCCGAACGCCAGGAGGAGGCCGATCTGCGCAGCGCCGCCGAGCGTGCGGCGGCCGACCGGACCTGGGCGTTCGGGCACATCATCGTGGACGAGGCGCAGGAGCTCTCCGCGATGGCATGGCGCCTGCTGATGCGCCGCTCGCCCACCAAGTCGATGACGCTGGTGGGCGATCCGGCGCAGACGGGGGACGCGGCGGCGCTCGGTTCGTGGGCCTCGATCCTCGCGCCGTATGTCGGGGACCGCTTCGAGCACGTACGTCTGGGCGTCAACTACCGCACGCCGTCGGAGGTCATGGACCTGGCAGCGGCCGTGCTGCGGACGGTGCATCCTTCGCTGGAGCCGCCGCGGTCGGTGCGCTCGACCGGGGTTCCGCCTCGGTTCGTGCCGGTGTCGGAGTCCGAACTCGCGTCGCGTGCGGGTGAGTTGGTGGCCGAGTTCCTCCCCGAGGAAGGCCGCCTGGCGGTCATCGCGCCCCGTGAGCTGCATGCGGAGCTGGCCGGCCATCTGCCGGAGGTGACCCCGGGGGTGCCTGACCTCACCCATCGGGTGGTGCTGCTCGACGCACGGCAGTCGAAGGGGTTGGAGTTCGACAACGTGCTGGTGGTGGAGCCGGGGGTGCTGCTGACCAGTGACCTGTACGTCGCCTTGACCCGGGCCACTCAGCGGCTGGGAGTGCTGTACTCGTCCTCGCTGCCGAAGGGGCTGGCGGAGGCTGTCGCGCGGTGACGGGCGGTGGGGGGCAGGGCGGAGCGCCCTGCCCCCCACCGCTGTGCGGCGTCAGGCCGGCCGCAACCAAACCGTCGCCAGCGGCGGGAGCACCAGGCGCAGGCTCGCCGCTCGTCCGTGCCATCCCACCGCGTCCGGTTTCAAGGAGTCGGGGTTGGCGACTCCCGAGCCGCCGTACCGCTCGGCGTCCGTGTTGAGGAGCTCCGACCAGGCCGGGATGTCGTCCGGGACACCGACGCGGTAGTCGTGCCGTACGACCGGCGAGAAGTTGCAGACCACCAGGAGCGGAGAGCCCTCCGCGTCGTGGCGCAGGAACGCGAAGACGTTGTCCTCCGAGGCGTCGCCCGCCACCCATGCGAAACCGGCCGGGTCGGTGTCGCGCTCCCACAGGGACGGCTGCGCGCGATACGCCGTGTTGAGGTCGCGGACCAGATCGCGTACGCCCCGGTGGTCGGGCTCCGCCCCGTACGCCGGGTCGAGGAGCCACCAGTCGGGGCCGTGGGCCTCGGACCATTCGGCGCCCTGGGCGAACTCCTGTCCCATGAAGAGGAGTTGCTTGCCGGGGTGGGCCCACATGAAGCCCAGGTAGGCGCGGTGGTTGGCGCGCTGCTGCCACCAGTCGCCCGGCATCTTCGAGACGAGCGAACGCTTTCCGTGCACCACCTCGTCGTGCGAGATCGGCAGGACGTAGTTCTCGCTGTACGCGTACACCATCGAGAAGGTCATCTCGTGGTGGTGGAACTTGCGGTGCACCGGCTCGTGCTGCACGTAGCCGAGGGAGTCGTGCATCCAGCCCATGTTCCACTTCAGGCCGAAACCGAGCCCGCCGAAGCCGCCAGGGCCCTGGTGGTGGGTGGCGCGGGTGACGCCGTCCCAGGCCGTGGACTCCTCGGCGATCGTGACGACGCCCGGTGCGCGGCGGTAGACCGTGGCGTTCATCTCCTGCAGGAAGGACACGGCGTCCAGGTTCTCGCGACCGCCGTGCTCGTTCGGCGACCATTCGCCGTGCTCGCGCGAGTAGTCGAGGTAGAGCATCGAGGCGACCGCGTCCACGCGCAGACCGTCGATGTGGAACTCCTCGCACCAGTAAAGGGCGTTGGCGACAAGGAAGTTGCGGACCTCGTTGCGCCCGTAGTCGAACTCCAGGGTTCCCCAGTCGGGGTGCGCGGCACGGTTGGGGTCCTCGTGCTCGTACAAGGGGCGGCCGTCGAACTCCGCGAGCGCCCAGTCGTCGCGCGGGAAGTGCGCCGGCACCCAGTCCATGAGGACACCGATACCGGCTTGGTGCAGCGCGTCGACCAGGTACTTGAAGTCGTCGGGGGTGCCGAGGCGGGCCGTCGGCGCGTAGAAGCCGGTGACCTGGTAACCCCAGGAGCCGCCGAAGGGGTGCTCGGCGACCGGCATCAGTTCGACGTGGGTGAAACCGAGGTCCGCGACGTACGCCGGCAGCTGTTCGGCGAGTTGGCGGTAGGTGAGTCCGGGGCGCCACGAGGCGAGATGCACCTCGTACACGGAGAACGGGCGCTCGTGCACCGGGCGCGCGGCCCGGGTGCGCATCCACTCCTCGTCGTCCCAGGCGTGGTGCGAGCTGTGGATGACCGAGGAGTTCGCGGGCGGTACCTCGGTGCGCCGGGCCAACGGGTCGGCGCGGAAGGTCATCGAGCCGTCGGGCCGGGTGATCTGGAACTTGTAGAGCTCGCCCTCGCCGATACCCGGCACGAACAGCTCCCAGACGCCCGAGGAGCCGAGTGACCTGAGGGGGAAGCCGGTGCCGTCCCAGTAGTTGAAGTTCCCGACGATCCGCACCCCCTGGGCGTTCGGCGCCCATACCGTGAAGCGGGTGCCGCTCTCGCCCTGGTGCGTCATGGGTTCGGCGCCGAGCGCCTTCCACAGCTGTTCATGGCGGCCCTCGCGGAGCAGATGCAGATCGAACTCGCCGAGGGAGGGCAGGAAGGCGTACGGGTCCGGGGTGTCGAGCTCCGTGCCGTCGTACGTCACGAGCAGGCGGTACTCGGGGACCGAGCGCAGCGGGACGACGGCGGAGAAGAACCCGCCGCCGTCGTCGGCGAGTTCGGCCAGCAGCCCCTCGGCCCGCACGGCCACCTTGAGGGCGAACGGGCGCAGCACCCTGAACACCACACCGTCGGGGTGCGGATGGGCGCCGAGCACGGAGTGCGGGTCGTGGTGGGTGCCGGCGAGGAGGCGGTCGCGGTCGCTGCGGGGGAGGGCGGGGGGTATGCGGTCCGCGGGCTCGGGTGCCGTGACCGTGACTGGGACCGGGGCCGGAGCCGCGACGAGGTCGGGCTCGGCGGGCTGTGGCCGCGGCCGTGGGACGGAACGGGTCGCGGAGGCCGGGGTCTTCTTGGCCGCGGCCTTCTTGGTGAGCTTCTTCGCCGCCTTCTTGGCAGGGGCGTTCTCGGCCGCGGTCTTCTTCGCCGCGCTCTTCTTCGAGGCCGCCTGCTTCTCCGCGCTCTTCTTCGAGGGCGCCTGCTTCGCCGCGGCCTTCCCGGCGCCCCCCTTCGCGGACCGGGCGGGCTTCTCGGGGGGCTGGGGCTCGGGTGGGCGCGTACTCACGGGTGAAGCCTCCTCGGGGGGCGTACGTGCTGGTCGTACGGGTGGCGTGGCCCAACGGGCCGTAGGGCGGCGTGAGTTCAGTCGTCGTCGGGAAGGGTGACTCGGCCCTCCCGGGCATGAGCGACCGAGCTCTCCCGGGCAAGGGCGAGCCGGCGGATCGCGGCCATCGGCACCGGCAGCCAGTCGGGCCGGTGGCGTGCTTCGTAGAGCACCTCGTACACGGCCTTGTCGGTCTCATAGGCCCGCACGAGGGCGGTCTGCTCCGCCGGATCACCGCCGCCCGCCGCGGCGTAACCGGCGCAGTACGCCTCCCGGCAGTCCGCCGCCCAGGCAGGACCGCCTTCGGGCACCGAGCCGGCCGCGTAGTCGAAGGACCGCAGCATCCCCGCGACATCGCGCATCGCAGGCTGCTCCCGGCGTCGTTCGGAAAGGGGCCGTGCGGGCTCGCCCTCGAAGTCGATGAGCTGCCAGGTCCCGTCCGAGGCCCGCAGACACTGTCCGAGGTGCAGGTCGCCGTGCACCCGCTGGGCGAATCCGACCTCGGCGTCCGGCAGTCGGCGCAGCTCCTCGAACGCCGTCGTGAGCGCCGGGACGTACGGCCGCAGCATCGGCACGTCCTGTGCCGTCGCCCGCAGCCGCTGCACCATCTCGTCGGCGATCACCTCGCGCTGTGGAGGGCCGAGCGAGACCACGGGGGCCGCCGCCGCGAGCGCCGTGTGCACCTCGGCGGTGGCCTCGCCGAGGGCGTACGCCTCCTCGGCGAAGTCGTCGCCCTTGGCCAGCGTCCGCAGCGCCAGCTCCCAGCCGTCCTCGGCGCCCGCGAGGAAAGGCTGCAGCACGCCGAGCGTCAGCGGTTCGGTGCCCGGGAGCCGGGCGGTCCACCAGGCGGCCGGCGCGGGCACCCGGGCGCAGCCCTCACGGGCGAGCAGCAGCGGGAGTTCGAGATCGGGGTTGAGGCCGGGGACGACCCGGCGCAAGAGCTTGAGGATGTACGTATCGCCGTAGACGAGCGAGGAGTTGGACTGTTCGCCGCCGAACATCCGGGGCGCCAGGCCACCGGGTATCTCGGCGCCGGGGGCCTGCTCGAAGCGGAGCGGCCCGCTGGTGCCGGGTATCCGCAGCCGTTCGAGCAGCAGGGTGGCGACCCGGGGATCGTGCAGCCCCTCGTACACCGCGTACCCGGCGAGCGGTCCGGCCTCGGGGTGGCCGATCAGCGCCGGTGCGAGATGCGGCGGCAGTGTGCGCCGTAACCCGAGGAGCAGCTGGTAGCAGTCCCCGGGCCCCGGGGACTCGCCCAGTGGCGCGGTCGGCTGCTCCACCCGTACGAGCAGATGCAGCAGCCCTGCCGGAAGCAGTTCGCTCGCCGCCACCAGCGAGAACCCCGTGACCGGCCGCCCCTTCCCCGCGAACCACCGCTGCCGCGGCAGCCACGCGCGCAGCAGCGGATCGAGGGAGGCGAGCAGGTCGGGCCGGCCGCTGTGCTGTGCGGCAGGCCGTATGACGGCTTCCGACATGGCGGGTGTCCTCACATGGCGTCGGTGCGGAGCCGGAACCAGTAGAAGCCGTGCCCCGCGAGGGTGAGCAGATAGGGGAGTTCCCCGATCGCGGGGAACCGAACGCCGCCGATCAGCTCCACAGGGTGCCGTCCGTTGAAGGACTGCAGATCGAGCTCGGTGGGCTGCGGGAAGCGCGAGAAGTTGTGCACGCACAGGACCAGGTCGTCGCCGTGCTCCCGCAGGAAGGCCAGGACCGCCGGGTTGGACGAGGGGAGTTCGGTGTACGAGCCGAGGCCGAAGGCCGGGTTCTGCTTACGGATCTCGATCATCCGGCGCGTCCAGTGCAGGAGCGAGGACGGCGAGGACATCGCGGCCTCGACGTTCGTCACCTGGTAGCCGTAGACCGGGTCCATGATCGTGGGCAGCGAAAGACGCCCCGGATCGCAGGACGAGAAGCCCGCGTTGCGGTCGGGGGTCCACTGCATGGGCGTGCGGACGGCGTCCCGGTCGCCGAGCCAGATGTTGTCGCCCATCCCGATCTCGTCGCCGTAGTACAGGATCGGGGACCCGGGCAGCGACAGGAGCAGGGCCGTGAACAGCTCGATCTGGTTGCGGTCGTTGTCGAGCAGAGGGGCGAGCCGCCGGCGGATCCCGATGTTGGCCCGCATCCGCGGGTCCTTGGCGTACTCCGCGTACATGTAGTCGCGCTCTTCGTCCGTGACCATCTCGAGCGTGAGCTCGTCGTGGTTGCGCAGGAAGATGCCCCACTGGCAGCCGGCCGGGATGGCGGGTGTCTTCGCGAGGATCTCGGACACCGGGTAGCGGGATTCCCTGCGCACGGCCATGAAGATCCGTGGCATCACCGGGAAGTGGAAGGCCATATGGCATTCGTCGCCGCCCTCCTCGTAGTCGCCGAAGTAGTCCACGACGTCCTCGGGCCACTGGTTGGCCTCGGCGAGCAGCACGGTGTCGGGGTAGTGCGCGTCGATCTCCTTGCGCACCCGCTTGAGCAGTTCGTGCGTACGCGGCAGGTTCTCGCAGTTGGTGCCCTCCTCGGCGAAGAGGTAGGGCACGGCGTCGAGCCGGAAGCCGTCGATCCCGAGGTCGAGCCAGAAGCGCAGCGCCGAGACGATCTCCTCCTGCACGGCCGGGTTCTCGAAGTTGAGGTCCGGCTGGTGGGAGAAGAAGCGGTGCCAGAAGTACTGCTTGCGGACCGGGTCGAAGGTCCAGTTGGAGGTCTCCGTGTCCACGAAGATGATCCGTGCGTCCTGGTACTGCTTGTCGTCGTCCGCCCAGACGTAGTAGTCGCCGTAGGGGCCCTCGGGATCGGACCTCGACTCCTGGAACCACGGATGCTGGTCGCTCGTGTGGTTCATGACGAAGTCGATGATCACGCGCATCCCGCGCTGGTGCGCGGCGTCCACGAACTCCACGAAGTCGGCGAGGTCGCCGAAGTCCGGCAGGACGGCCGTGTAGTCCGATACGTCATAGCCGCCGTCGCGCAGCGGCGAGGCGAAGAACGGCGGCAGCCAGAGGCAGTCCACGCCCAGCCACTGGAGGTAGTCCAGTTTGGCGGTGATGCCCTTGAGGTCGCCGATGCCGTCGCCGTTGCTGTCCTGGAAGGACCGTACGAGTACCTCGTAGAAGACGGCGCGCTTGAACCATTCCGGGTCCCGGTCCTTGGCAGGGGTGTCCTCGAAGGTGTCCGGGACGGGCTCATTGACGATCATGTTGTGGGTGACCCTCCGATTCGCGGCGAGGACGGTCGCAGGACGGTGAGGATGTGCGCGGGCCTGCGGCCCGGCTCCAGACGCACGTAGTTGGCCCTGCCCCAGTGGTAGACCTCACCGGTGAGCTCATCGCGTACCTCGGTGAACTCATGCCAGTCCAGGCCAAGTTGCGGCATGTTCAACGAGACGGTGGCTTCCTGGGTGTGGTGCGCATCCAGGTTCACGACGACGACGACCGTGTTCGGCCCTTCCGTCTTCGAGTACGCGAGGACGGAGTCGTTGTCGACATCGTGGAAGTGGATCGTGCGCAGCCGGCGCAGGGCGGGGCTGGTGCGGCGGATGCCGTTGAGCCGGGTGATGAGGGGGGCGATCGACCGGCCCTCGCGCTCGGCGGCCGCCCAGTCGCGCGGCTTGAGCTGGTACTTCTCCGAGTGCAGATACTCCTCGCTGCCCCGTCTGACCGGCACGTTCTCGCACAGCTCGTAGCCGCTGTAGACACCCCAGGTCGGGGACAGGGTCGCGGCGAGCACGGCCCGTACCTCGAAGGCGGGGCGGCCGCCCTCCTGGAGATAGGCGTGGAGGATGTCAGGCGTGTTCACGAAGAAGTTCGGGCGCATGTAGTGCGCCGTCTCACGCGCCAACTCATGGGCGTACTCGGTTAGTTCGCGCTTCTCGTTACGCCAGGTGAAGTACGTGTAGGACTGCTGGAAGCCGATCGAGGCCAGTGTGCGCATCATCGCCGGGCGGGTGAAGGCCTCGGCCAGGAAGATCACGTCCGGGTCGGTGCGGCGGATCTCGCCGAGCACCCGCTCCCAGAACACCACCGGCTTCGTATGCGGATTGTCCACGCGGAAGATCCGTACGCCGTGGTCCATCCAGTGCCGCAGGATCCGCAGGGTCTCCTTGACGAGGCCCGGCATGTCCTTGTCGAAGGCGATCGGATAGATGTCCTGGTACTTCTTCGGCGGATTCTCGGCGTACGCGATCGTGCCGTCGGTGCGGTGGTGGAACCAGTCCGGGTGCTTGTCGACCCAGGGGTGGTCCGGGGAGCACTGCAGCGCGAAGTCGAGGGCGATCTCCAGACCCAGCTCCCGCGCCTGTTCGACGAACGCGTCGAAGTCGTCCAGCGTGCCGAGGTCCGGGTGGATCGCGTCGTGGCCGCCGTCGGGCGAGCCGATCGCCCAGGGGACACCCACGTCGTCCGGCTCGGGGGAGAGGGTGTTGTTGCGGCCCTTGCGAAACGTGGTGCCGATGGGGTGGATCGGCGGCAGATACACCACGTCGAAGCCCATCGCGGCGATGGCCGCAAGGCGCTCGGCGGCGGTGACGAAGGTGCCGCCGGTGTACGTCCCGTCGGGGTTCTCCCGTACGCCTTCGGAGCGCGGGAAGAACTCGTACCACGAGCCGAACAGGGCGCGGGGGCGCTCGACGAGGAGGGGTAAGTCGGCGGACGTGCTGAGGAGTTCGCGCAGGGGATGGCGCTCCAGTGCCTTGTCGACCTGCGGGGTGAGCGCCGCCGCGAGCCGGGCGCTGGCCTGCCGTGTCGTGTCCCTGAGCGCGTCCACCGCCTCGAGGACCGTGTCCTTGAGGGGCTTGGGTATCCCGTCGGCCGCGCGCTCGTGGAGCAACGCGCCTTCCTCCAGGACGAGTTCGGTGTCGATCCCCGCCGGAATCTTGATCCCCGCGTGGTGCCGCCAGGTCGACACGGGGTCTCCCCAGGCCTCCACGCGATACGTCCACAGGCCCTCGCTGTCCGCGGTGACCTCGGCGCCCCAGCGGTCGGTGCCGGGGGCCAGCTCACGCATCGGGGTCCAGGGGCCCGCTCTGCCGTCCGGGTCGACGAGGACCACATTGGCGGCGACCGCGTCATGGCCCTCACGGAAGACGGTCGCGCTGACCTGGAAGGATTCGCCCACGACCGATTTGGCGGGTCTGCGCCCGCAGTCGACGAGCGGCTGGACGTCGAGGACGGGTATGCGTCCGACGGTTGTGTGTCCAAAGGACATGCTCACGCTTGAGTTCAACGACATCACCTGGGGGTGGGTGGCCGGGTGCAGGGAACTGGGGGAGCGCGTACGGAGGAGTGCGTACCGGGAGCGCGTACCGGGGGAGCCTTCCACGCTCGTCGGTCGGGCAATCCGGTGCTTTGTTAACTACTGGCGCGTAAGAGTGCAGACATATCGATCAGGGCGCACGGGCATATGGATGCCCCCTGCGCAGACAAGTCGACTTGGGGCGGGAGCGCAAGACGACCGGCCCCGTGGAAGTGCCGGGACCGGCCGCTGAACTGCCGTTTCTTTACGGGTTGTTGACCTGGAGCAGCAGGTGCTTTCTGGACCGTCCGCCGCACTGCCCCGCCCACGTGCCCGGACCGGTCGCCCGACTCGCCGCCCGAACTCGCCGCCGGACTCGCCGCCGAGAGCTCACGGCAGCAGGCCGAGGTGTTCCTCCCGTACGACGTTGAAGCGCAGGGCGAAGTCCACCAGTGCCTCCTGTTTTCTGCCCTGCGCTCCCGTTGCCGAGGCGCCGGTCCGCAGCTTCGTGTCGGCCAGGTACTTGATGTGGTAGTGCACCGCGCTCGGTGTGATGTCCTGGCAGGACGGAAGGGGGCGCAGCCGCAGGGCGACCTGTTCCGCGGTCGGGATGGCGACGTACGAGCGGTCTTTCAGCCGGGGTTCGCACAGGGCCACCAGGACCAGGAAGTACTTCGCCGTGCGGTCGAGCGCGAAGGGGACGGGCGTGAGGTTTCCGGTGAGTGTGTCGATGTCGGCGTCGAAGCCGTGCTCGGGTGCGTACACGCGGAAGGACACCAGGCCGCCGGTGGTGGGCAGTACGACACGGGAGATCTCGAAGGGCACCGGGCAGCGCAGCCGCAGCGGCGGGACCTTGAGGTACTCGCCGGCGCCTTCCGGGTTCTCCACCGCGTACGTGTGGTGGCGGCTGTGGTTGGTCAGGGTCCAGTAGCTGTCCACCGGGCTGATCACGCCCGCGAGGCGGGAGATGCCCGGCTCCGGCAGATGCAGACCGCTCGAGGTCATGTCCCGGCCGAAGGTCAGCAGTTCGCCCTCGGCGAGATGGATCAGGTCGGCGGGGCCGCGGCTGGCCGGCGGCTCCACGATCACGGTGCTGTGGGGTGAGGGCAGGGGGGTACGCCCCGAGGGGTTCCTGTGCGGCATGGTCAGCTCACCGGGTCGGGTGCGAACACGTAGAAGCCGGCGTCGGTGGTGACCAGCCCGTGGCCGTCGTCGGTGAACCGGGGGACGCCGAGACCGGACTTGTCGCTCAGGACCTCCTTGGTGCGCGCGTTCAGGGCGATGGCGGGGCCCTGCTCCTCCTCGCCGATGTGCGCGTACAGGACGCCGTTGCCGAGCGTTGCCGGGGTCACCGTCCGCTCGTCCTCGGCCAGGCTCCACAGCTTCGTACCGCTCTTGAGGTCCCAGGCCGTGGTGGGTTCGCTGCCCATCGCGGCCAGGGTGCCCGCGCGGTCGTACGTGAAGTTCTGCTCGGCGCCGGCGATGATGTCGCCCTTCAGGAGCGGCCCGTGGCTCTTCAACTGCCCGGTCGCCGCCTCGTGGACGCCCACGAGACAGGCGTCGGACCAGCCGCCTTCGGCCTCCCAGGACAGCAGCAGGTCGCCGTTGAGCGCGCCGAGCACCGAGGGGATCGAGTCGACGTTGCCCTCCGTGTCCATCTCCGGCAGCGCCTGCGCGGGCCGCTTGAGCGCGGCGGAGTCCCAGGCCTTGCGGCCGGTGGCCAGATCGGTGGCCACCAGGCGGTAGTCGTTGGTGAAGAGTGTCTTGTCGGCGTCGTACCAGGTGAACGTGAGACCTGCTGCGACCAGCGGAGTGTCGGGCCCGGTGGAGACCATCTCGGCGGTGCCCCCCTTGAAGGAGACATCGATCTGGCACCCCGCTGTGTCGGGGCAGGCCACCTTGCGCTTCGGGCCGCCGCGTACATCGGAGATCTCCGCCGTCCGGCTGTCGCCCTCGGGCTGGGTGACGAGCCAGCCGTCGACCACCGTGTACTCGCCCTGGGACGCGGCCCGTTCGACGGAGCCGAGCTGCTTGCCGGTGGCGTCGTAGACGGTGGTGGTGCGCAGTGTGTCGGACTCGTCGAGGCCCGAGGCCTCCTTGAGGGTGCTCGTGTAGACCTCGACGGCCGGCTCGCCGTGCCAGGTCGAGGGGAGCGCCGAACCCGTCGTGGGGACGGTCTGCAGCAGCTTGCCGGTGCTTGCCGCGCGGAACTCCAGGTTGCGCTTCTTGTCGCCGTTCTGCCCGGTGAGCACCACGATGCCGGCGCCCACCGGGAACGCCTCGCCGTCCGAACCTCCCCAGGAAGGCTTGGACTTGAGGCCGGGGAGCGGCGGACCCGCGTAGGCCGTGGCGGCGGAGGGCGCGGGGGACGCCGGGGCGTTCGCGCCGGGCCGCTTGCCCGTCCGGTCGCCGCCCGCGGCGTCGGCGGGCGCCGGATCGGGCCGCAGCAGGAAGAACGCCCCGCCCGCGAGCACCGCGGCACCGGCCACACCGGCGACGGCCTTGACCCAGGTCGCGGAGGATCCGGGCCCGGCGCCCCGCCCGGCGCCCCGGTGCCCGCCGCGCGTCGCGGCGCGGCCCGCCTCGCCCAGGGCCTGGCCGGGGTCGGGTGGGGTCTGCGTGGGCATCGGGGGCACCGGGGTTCCGTCCGGCGTGAGCGGTGTGCCTGTTGCGGGGGGTCCGTCCGGTACGGGCGGTGAGTCCGGACCCTGAGGCGCGTCCGGCGCCTGTCCCGTGGGCGCGCCGCCGTCCGCCGCCAGTGACTCGTGCAGGAACCACAGCCCGAGCCCGCGCCGGGCCAGCTCGGACACCCACAGGCCGAGGTCCTGTACACCCCGGCGCTCCCAGTCGGGGCCGTGCTCCACCCGGGCGAGACGGTCGAGTTCCGCGGCGAAGTCCCGCGCGCTCGACGGACGTTCGTGCGGCTGCTTGGCCAGCCCGCCGCGGATCAGCCGCAGCGCGGTAGGCGGCAGCGCGGCGTGCTCGGGCACCTGGTCGTACAGGTGCTGCGCCGCGTACTGGTCGGGGCCGGGGCCGGGGAACGGCGGCCGGCCGGTGAGGCATTCGTAGAACGTGGCGGTGGCCGCGTACACATCGGACGCCGGGGACGCAGGGTGGCGCTGCCACTGCTCGGGAGCCATGTACGGAGCGGATCCGGAGGCTCCGGCCCGCTCCCCGGACCGTGCGGCGATCCCGAAGTCGAGCAGCCGCGAGACTCCCTCGGGACCGACGATCACGTTGCCGGGCTTGTAGTCGCGGTGCACCACGCCCGCGCGGTGTGCCTCGGCCAGACCGAGCAGCGAACCCTTGAGTACGGCGAGCGCGGCCTCCAGCGGCAGCGCACCACCGTGTTCGAGCAGCTCGGCCAGCGTGATGCCCTGCGCGAGCTCCATCACGATCGCGCAGCCCATCGGGTGCTCCACCCACTCCAGGAGCGGGCTGATGTGCGGCGAGCGCAGCCGGGTGAGCAGGGCGGCCTCGTCACGGAACGCGCCGAGGAAGTACGGGTCCTGCGCGAGCGTGCCGTTCAGGTACTTGATGGCCACCTGGCGGTAGCTGCGCTCGTCGAAGGCCAGGCAGACCACGCCCTGGGACCCGCGCCCGAGTTCACGGATGTTCCGGTACCCGGGCGGGGCCCAGGCCGGGGACGAAGTGGTCACCTTTCCTCCTGTGTTGGGGTCGGTCCGAGTACAGCGCGCCGTGCACGTGCTTGGTACCTCCGAGCTCAGAGGGTGCCGCGAGCCCGGACCGTGCCGCGGTTACCGCGTGCGCTCCAGGAGCCCGCGGACCTCGATGACGTCCTGGTGGTACGCGCCGAGCGCCGCGGCCAGCTCGTCGTGCAGCAGGCCCAGCGTCCGGCGCGCCGAGGCGGTGTCGCCCAGGGCGAGTTGGATCCGTCCGATGCGTCGGCGCAGCCCGTACAGGTGCGCCGGCTCCAGGCCCGCGGACCGCGCGTAGGCCTGCGCCAGCCACTCGTACAGCGGGCGCGCCTGGGCGAGCAGGCCGAGCTGCTCCAGGCAGGAGGCCTTGCGGAACCAGTAGTCGAGCGTCTTGCGGCTGTCCGGCCCTTCCTCGGCGCTCAGCCGCGGCAGGATGACGTCGAGCTCGGCCAGCGCGTCCGCGTACCGTCCGGCGAGGATGAGCACCTGCGCGTACTGGCGGCGGGCGACGGCGATCCCCGGCCCCTCCTCGCCGTCGCGTGCGAGCGCCGCGGGCACGGCCTGGTCGAGGACCTCGGCGGCCTGTGCGGGCCGGCCCAGATCGATCAGCCGCTGCGCCTCGTAGCGCGCGTCGAGCAGCCGGTCGCCGTGCGGCGCCGCCCGCCGGTCCTCGACGGTCGGCAGCCAGTGCTGGGTGGAAGCCGCGGCGGCGGGCGCGGCGGCCCGTGTGTCCTCGACCGGCGGGGCGAAAGGGAAGCGGAACGGGCGGGTGGGATCGCAACTCTGATGCGGTGCGAGCGCCGCGGCCCCGTCCGGGCACACCGGCGGCAGCAGCGGCAGCAGTCTGCGGTAGACCTCGCGCGCGTCGGCCGGGCGCCGCCCGGGGTCCTTGGCGAGCAGCTCGTGCACCAGTGAGGTGAGGGCCTCGGGCAGGTCCGGGCGGTGGTCGCGCAGGGGCGCGGGCGCGTCCTGCCAGTGCTTGATGAGGATCTCCATCCGGGTCGAGCCCGTGAACGGCGGCGCTCCGGCGAGGAGTTCGTACAGGACGACGCCGAGCGCGTACAGGTCGCAGGCCGGGGTGGCCGCCCCCTCGCGGCTCTGCTCGGGCGCCATGTACGCGGGGGTGCCGAGCGGCTCGCCCCTGCGGGTCAGCTTGGTGCCGTCGTCGTTCACCAGGGAGGCGATGCCCAGATCGAGCAGGACCACGGTGCCGTCGGTGCGCACCATGATGTTCTGCGGTTTGACGTCGCGGTGCACCACGGGTGCCGCGTGCACCGCGGCCAGGGCGGCGGCCAGTTGGGCGCCGACGGCCACCGCCGTGGGCCAGGCCGCCGGGCGCCAGGCGGGCGCGAGCTCGGCCAGGCTGGTGCCGTCGACCAGCTGCATGACCAGGTAGAAGGTGTCCTCGCCGAGCGCCCCGGTGTCGTACACGGGGACCAGGCCCGGGTGCTCGATCCGCGCGGCCGCGCGGCACTCCCGCTCGAACCGCCGCAGTAGTACGGCCCGTTGGGGATGTTCGAGGATCACGTCATTGACGAGCTTGACCGCCACCCGCCGGTCGAACCGCTCGTCGTAGGCGACCCACACCTCGCCCATACCGCCCCGGCCGATGCGCTCCAACAGCGCATAGCGGCCGACCGACTTGTGCTCCACACCGCCCCCGTGCCCAGCTCCCGCCGGTCGCATCGCCGGGTGACACCCGTACCACCGCGGGGGAGTTGACGGCTCGGATGCTAGCCGAACGTGCCACCGGTCGCCCGGTGAATTCTTCGTGTGGCGCAAACGCCGAGGTCAACCGGGGTTCTCATGGCCGTGGGCGGCACTGCCGCGCGCGGCGAGCGCGCCCCCGTGCCCCGCCACGCCCCATGGAAGGCAGCCCGCGCCGCCGCTACCGTCGAAGACGACGAGGGGGACGTACGAAGGTGTGTGTCCCCACAGCGCGTTGGCCCCCTGCGAAGGTGGAACCCCGTGAAGGCTATTCGTCGATTCACCGTGCGCCCCGTACTGCCTCAGGCGCTCAGTCCGCTCACCGAACTCGCCCGTAATCTGCGCTGGTCCTGGCATGCGGGCACCAGGGAACTCTTCGCGTCCGTCGACCCCGGGTGCTGGGACGGGGACCCCGTACAACTGCTCGGCACCGTTCCTCCCTCGAGGCTCGACGAGCTCGCCGAGGACGAGGAGTTCCTCGGGCGGCTGCACGCGGTGGCCGAGGACCTACGGGAGTACATGGCCGGACCGCGCTGGTATCAGGAGCAGTCGGGCGCCGGTCTGCCCGCCGGGATCGCCTACTTCTCACCCGAGTTCGGGATCACGGCCGCCCTGCCGCAGTACTCGGGCGGTCTCGGGATCCTCGCCGGGGATCACCTCAAAGCCGCCAGCGATCTCGGCGTACCCCTCATAGGCGTCGGGCTGCTCTACCGGCACGGCTATTTCCGGCAGTCCCTGTCGCGCGACGGCTGGCAGCAGGAGCACTATCCGGTCCTCGACCCCAATGAGCTGCCGCTGGCCCTGCTCAAGGAGGCCGACGGCAGCCCGAGCCATGTGGCGCTCGCGCTGCCGCACGGACGGCAGCTGCGGGCCCATATCTGGCAGGCCCAGGTCGGGCGCGTGCCCCTGCTGCTGCTCGACTCGGACGTCGAGGAGAACGATCTCGGCGAACGCGACGTGACCGACCGGCTCTACGGCGGCGGCAGCGAGCACCGGCTGCTCCAGGAGATGCTGCTCGGCATCGGCGGGGTGCGGGCCGTGCGCACGTACTGCCGGCTGACCGGCCATGCCGAGCCGGAGGTCTTCCACACCAACGAGGGCCACGCGGGCTTCCTCGGTCTGGAGCGGATCGCCGAACTCGCCGACCAGGGACTCGACTTCGACGCCGCGCTCGAAACGGTGCGCTCCGGGACGGTCTTCACCACCCACACCCCCGTTCCGGCCGGTATCGACCGCTTCGACCGCGAGCTTGTCGCCCAGCACTTCGGACCGCACGCCGAACTGCCCGGCATCGACGTGCAGCGCATCCTCGGTCTCGGCATGGAGACCTACTCGGGTGGCGAGCCGAATCTGTTCAACATGGCCGTGATGGGCCTCAGGCTCGCGGCGCGCGCCAACGGCGTCTCGACCCTGCACGGCAAGGTCAGCCGCGAGATGTTCTCCGGACTCTGGCCGGGCTTCGACCCCGAGGAGGTGCCGATCGCCTCGGTGACCAACGGGGTGCACGCGCCGACCTGGGTGGCGCCCGAGGTGTTCCGGCTCGGGGCGCGGCACCTGGGGGCGGAGCGGATGGAGGGAGCGCTCAGCGTCGGCGGCGCCGACCGGTGGGACGCCGTCGCGGAGATCGCCGACGGGGAGATCTGGGAGCTGCGGCGCGTGCTGCGTGCCCATCTGGTGGACGAGGTACGGGCCAGGCTGCACGCCTCGTGGCGCCAGCGCGGCGCGGGCTCGGCCGAACTCGGCTGGATCGACCAGGTGTTGGACCCCGATGTCCTCACCATCGGCTTCGCGCGCCGCGTCCCCTCGTACAAGCGCCTGACGCTCATGCTCCGCGACCGCGACCGGCTCATGGACCTGCTCACGCACCCCGAGCGGCCGATCCAGATCGTCATCGCGGGCAAGGCGCATCCGGCGGACGACGGAGGCAAGCGGCTGATCCAGGAGCTGGTCAGGTTCGCGGACGATCCGCGCGTACGGCATCGGATCGTCTTCCTGCCCGACTACGGGATGGCGATGGCGCAGAAGCTCTACCCGGGCTGCGACGTCTGGCTCAACAATCCCCTCCGCCCCCTCGAAGCCTGCGGCACGAGCGGCATGAAGGCCGCGCTCAACGGCTGCCTCAACTTGTCGGTCCTGGACGGCTGGTGGGACGAGTGGTACGAGCCGGACTTCGGCTGGGCCATCCCGACGGCGGACGGCTCCGCCACCGACGACGACCGGCGCGACGCGCTCGAAGCGGCGGCCCTGTACGACCTCCTGGAGCAGCGGATCGCGCCCCGCTTCTACGAGCGCGGGCCCGACGGTCTGCCCGACCGCTGGATCGAGATGGTCCGCCGCACCTTGACCTCGCTCGGGCCGAGGGTGCTCGCCGGGCGCATGGTGCGCGACTACGTGGCCAAGCTCTATGCGCCCGCCGCCCAGGCCCAGCGGGTCCTCGACTTCGCGGCCGCGCGGGAACTCGCCGCCTGGAAAGGCCGGATCCGTTCGGCCTGGCCCCGGGTCGCGGTCGATCACGTCGAGGTGGCCTCGGTCGGAACCACGGCGGAACTGGGCGCGACCGTCGCCCTGCGGGTCCGTGTCCAGCTCGGCGAGCTCCAGCCGGACGACGTGGAGATCCAGTCCGTCACGGGCCGGGTCGACTCCGAGGACACCCTCACGGACGCGGTGGCCACCCCGCTGAAGCCGGCCGGCGGTCCGGATCCGGAGGGCCGCTGGATCTACGAGGGGCCCCTGGCCCTCGACCGTACGGGCCCCTTCGGCTACACGGTCCGCATCCTGCCCTCGCACCGACTGCTCGCATCCGCGCAGGAGTTGGGCCTGGTGGCAATGCCGTCGGAGCTGACGGGGGAGGGGGCGGGGGTGCTGATGCGCTGACCGCGCCCTGGTGAACCCGGGCGGCATGGGGGACCGCCCGGGTTCGGGGGAAGGTGCAACGGTGCGGGGTGCCGGCTGCATCGTGCGATCGCAGGGTGGCAGGGGTGTCGGGTGCGTGCCAGGGGGCCTGGGTGGGGGTTGGCTGGATCTGGTTGCCCTTCAGCCCTCCCACCCCGCTCAACCACCCACCGTCCCCCTCGGAGTGATCCACAACGCCGAGGCGAGCGCGCACAGTTCGCCCTCCCGTGTCGCCAGCGCCACCCCCACCGTCGTCTTGCGACCGCTCTGCCCGAGCAGCCAGGCATACGACAGATGGGGCTCCCCTGCCCGTACGGACCGCAGCTGCGTGCCCGTCAGGGCGGCGGTCACCCCACCCTCCGGCATCCGGCCGAGGCGCATCCCCGCCCAGCCGCCCGGACAGTCGAGCGCGGACCAGACCGTCTCGGGCGGGAGCGTGCCGTCGGGGCCCGCGAGTTCACGGTCGGGCACCCAGGTGCAGGCCAGCAGGTCGGGCCGGTCCTCGACCCGGCCCGGCAGCAGCTTCAGGCCGTGCCCGGGGGCGACGGCCTGCCCGCAGCCGTAACAGTCGGGAATCGGGGGAGGGTTGCGCAGCAGCCGGGCACGCTCACGCTCCGTCGCCTGCTCGGCCGCGAACCAGGACGGCGGCTCGGGCGGCTCGACGGCGAGGTCCGCCGCCACGGCCGTGGCGAGCTCCGTGCCGGAACGGTCCCGTATCACCGCACCGCCGTCCGGCCCCTCGGCCAGCACGAGCCCGGTGCCGACCGGCACCGCGGCCCGGAAGTCCACCCGCACCTCCTTGGCATCGGCGCGCGCGGCGAGCAGCCCGGCGACATGGCCGCCGAAGGCCACCCCCGGATAGCCGGTGATGTGCGGGGCGATCGTCAGGCTCTCGGTGAAGGGCATGCGTGCATCGTGCACGATGCCGGGACGAGGCGCCCCGGCCGATCGCTGTGAGGCGTACGACAGTTGGCGCCGCCGCACGCACGAAGCCCCGGGCCTCCACGAGGGAGTGCCCGGGGCTCCGGATCCGGCCACCGCCGACAGCGGCCGGAACGTCAACCGGTAGCGGCGACCGGAACGTCAGCCGGCAACGGCGACTAGAACGTCAGCTTCCAGCTGTTGATCCGCCCGGTGTCCTGCGCCGCCTTGTCCTGCACCCGCAACTTCCAGGTACCGGCGGCGACTTCGGACGAGGCGTTGACGGTGTACGTCGCCTGGACGTTGTCCGCCGAGTCCGAGGAGCTGAACGGCTTCAGGTTGTAGACCGAGCCGTCCGGCGCCACCAGATCCACCACGAGGTCACCGCGCCAGGTGTGCGTGATGTCCACGGCGACCTGGAGGGTGGCCGGTGCGTTGCCGGTCTTGTCGACGGCGATGGACGAGGTCACGGCCGCCCCGTTGTCCGGGATCGAGACGGGCGTGGTGTTCTCGTACGAGGTGCCACCGCCCCCGCCGCCCGAGCGGGCGCCCACGGCGACCCCGGCCCACGCGTCCTGCACCGCCTTGTACTCGGCGCTCGTCGTCCCGTACAGCTCACCCGCGACGGCGAGCGTGCCGGTGCGCGCCCCCGCGTAGTTGGTGTTGGAGCTCCACTTGGTGGTCAGCGCCTTGTACCAGATCAGCGCGGCCTTCTCGCGGCCTATGCCGGTGACCGGCAGACCGTCGGAGGTCGGCGAGTCGTAGTTCACGCCGTTCACGGTCTTCGCACCGCTGCCCTCGGACAGGAGGTAGAAGAAGTGGTTGGCCGGACCCGAGGAGTAGTGCACGTCGATCGAGCCGATGCCGGAGTACCAGGCGTCCTTGGACGAGCCGTCCTTGCTGGGCTTGTCCATGTAGCGCAGCGGTGTTCCGTTGCCCCGGATGTCGATCTTCTCGCCGACGAGGTAGTCGCCCTTGTCCGAGGCGTTGTTGGCGTTGAACTCCACGGCCGCCGCCATGATGTCGCTGGTCGCCTCGTTGAGTCCGCCGGACTCCCCGCTGTAGACCAGGCCCGCGGTGTTGGAGGTGACGCCGTGCGTCATCTCGTGCGCGGCCACGTCGATCGAGGTCAGCGGCTTGGTGTTGCCCGACCCGTCGCCGTACGTCATGCAGAAGCAGCTGTCCTGCCAGAAGGCGTTGACGTACGCGTTGCCGTAGTGGACCCGCGAGTACGCGCCGACGCCGTCACCGCGGATACCGCTGCGGCCGTGCACGTTCTTGTAGTAGTCCCAGGTCAGCGCGGCCCCGTAGTGGGCGTCGGCGCCGGCGGTCTCCAGGTTCTGCGGAGTGCCGTCGCCCCAGACGTCGTCGGCGCCCGAGAAGAGGGTGCCGGTGCCGGAGGTGCCGCGGTTGAGGTTGTACGTCTTGTGGTTGCCGCGTGCGCCGTCGGTGAGGTTGAAGCTGCTGCCCGACTGGGTGGTGCCCAGGCCGACCTGGCCGCCGTACATCGTGTTGCCCGTGCCCTCGTTCTGCACGGCCTGCCACTCGTAGATCTTCGCGCCGGTCGCGGCGTCGGTGACCACGTGCAGTTCGTTGGGCGTCCCGTCGTGCTGGAGTCCGCCGACCACGGTCTCGTAGGCGAGGGTGGGGGAGCCCTTCGCCATCCACACGACCTTGCGCGGCGCCTTCTCGGCGGCGGTCTTCTTCGAGCCCTCGGCGCGGGCTGCGCCCACCGCCTGCTCCTCGGCTGCGGAGGCGGCGACTTCGGCGGTGGTGTCCACGCCGGCCAGCTTCGCGCCCGACGCCTTGGTCACGGCCTCGGTCTTGCCGGCCTTCGTCTCGGCGACCACCAAGTCGCCGCCGAGGACGGGCAGTCCGTCGTAGGTGCGCTCGTAGCGGGTGTGCGTGGTGCCGTCCCGGTCCTGGACGACGTCGCGTACGACGAGCTTCTCCTTGGCGCCGAGCCCGAGTTCCTTCGCGGTCTCGGCCTTGGTGGAGTTCGCCTCGCGCAGCAGCTCAGCGCGCTGGGCGGGCGACAGCTTGGCGGGCAGCGCGCCCGGATCGGCCTGCCCCGCGACGGGGGCGGAAGTGGGGTCGGCGCTCGCGGCGCCGGCCTGGAGGCCGACGGTCAGCAGGGCGGCGGCGGAGAGCAGGGCGCCGACGGCCGTCGCACGACGACGGGTGGTGCGGGTGTGGGAGGTGGGTCTCAACACTGACTCCTTCTGCGGGCCGTGGTCACGGCCGGACCACCGGTCGGCGGGGTGGCCGGCCGGTTCAGAACAGGCAGAGCGAGGTGCGTGGGGCGGGGCGTGGGGGGCGCAGCCCCCACGAGCACACCGGTCGACAGTCCGCTGACGCATGGACGAGCCGTCGGATCCAGGCGGGGGCCCGGGGGCGGCAGCCCCCGTAGGTCGGTACACAGGTGCCACGTGGGACACCGTGCGCCGACCGAGGTGAAGAGTGGCAGGCGTGTCGACGTTCTGTCAGGAGCGCATCAAGAGGTTGGCCGGAAACAGTCCGTTGTCCGGGGGTGACTGTTCGGAATACGGAAGACATCCGATCGGTGCTGCGCGAACAGCCGGCCACGGCGGACGCCCCCTGCGTACCGCCGTGGTTTTAAGAGCTGTTGACCTGGCTCGACCCACCGGACCGACCTGCCGGGCCCGATGCGTATCGGCGAACTGTCCCGTTCCCGCGATCAGTTCGGCCGGCGGCCCGTTCGCGGACTCGCGGCCGATTCTTGTCGCGCGGCGCGGGATCCGACGGCAGCGAAGCAGTGCGGACCCCGCTCGCGGCACCCCGGCAGGAGGCCGCCTCCGCCACACGGCGGAGACGGTTCGCCGCGATGGATGACGTGCGACCCACGTGCCCACGGCCAGCATCGGAGCCATGACGATCACGCCCGCTCCCCGCACTGCCGCCGCAGCCCCTGTCTGGGCCCGCCGAGCCGCCCACGCCATAGCCCTGTGCGCCCTGCCCTCCGGGCTCTGGCGGATCGCCATGGCGTGCGGGGTGCCGGTCGGCTACAGCGACAAGGTCCTGCGCGAGGTCTTCGACATTCCGGGGTGGGGGATCGCGTACGTCATCGGTCTCTCCGTGCTCGCCGAACTGGCCGCTCTTTCCCCGTTGTTGCTCGTCAGCGAGCGGTGGCGGCCCCTGAGCCCTCGCGCACTCGGCGCGCTGGCCAGGACCGCTTCGGCTGCCGTCATCCTCGTGGCGCTGTGGCAACTCGTGGTCGCCTTCACCGTCGAGAGCCAGACGTACATGTCGAGCGGCGCATCCCGGACGGTCTGGGCCCTCGCCTTCGCCCCCCTGTTCGCCATCCCGGCCCTGCTCACGGCCGTGACCTGGTCGTACACGAAGCGCCACAGGGGCACACGCAGTCCCGGTCCCGACGCCTCGGCGTGAGGCGCGTCAGGTGACCAGGGCGCCCGCCGTCAGTACACCCGAGCGCTCACCCCACAAGGCTCTCCCGCCAGGCGCGATGCAGATCCGAGAACCGCCCCGTCCCCGCGATCAGTTCGTCCGGCGGCCCGTCCTCCACCACCCGGCCGGCTTCCATCACGAGCACCCGGTCCGCGATGGCCACCGTCGACAGCCGGTGGGCGATCACCACCGCGGTGCGGCCGTGCAGGACCGTCCGCATCGCCTGCTGTACGGCCCGTTCGCCGGGTACGTCCAGGGAGCTGGTCGCCTCGTCGAGGATCAGGACCGCGGGGTCCGCGAGCAACGCACGCGCGAACGCGACAAGTTGGCGCTGGCCTGCGGAGATCCGGCCGCCCCGCTTGCGGACATCCGTGTCGTAGCCGTCGGGCAGTGCGGTGATGAACTCATGGGCGCCGATGGCCCGGGCCGCCCGCTCGATCTCCTCGCGGGTCGCCTCGGGGCGGCCGATCGCGATGTTCTCGGCGATCGTGCCCGAGAACAGGAAGGCCTCCTGGGTGACCATGACCACCCCGCGCCGCAGCTCCGGGATCGCCAGTTCGCGCAGGTCCACGCCGTCGAGCAGGACCTGGCCCTGCGAGGGGTCGTAGAAGCGGGCGAGCAGCTTGGCCAGGGTGGACTTGCCGGCGCCGGTCGAGCCGACGACCGCGACCGTCTGCCCGGCAGGCAGGGTCAGATCGAAGCGCGGCAGCACCTCGCCGCCCGTGCGGTAGTGGAAGGCCACGGACTCGAACGAGACCGTACGGCCCGGGTGTTCGGAGGCGAGCGGCGGCAGCGGGCGCGGGTGGGCGGGCTCGGGCACGGAGGGCTGCTGGGCGAGCAGGCCCGCGACCTTCTCCAGGGAGGCGGCCGCGGACTGATAGGAGTTGAGGAACATCCCGAGCCGGTCGATCGGGTCGTAGAGCCGGCGCAGATACAGGACGCAGGCGGCGAGGACACCCAGCGCGAGCGTGCCGCCCGCGACCCGGTACGCGCCCCACAGGACGATGCCCGCGACCGCCGTGTTGGCCACCAGACGCGAGCACACCACATAGCGCGCCATCTCGAGCAGAGCGTCGCCGTTGGTGCGCTCATGGCGGTGGTTGAGGACCGAGAACTCCTCGTCGTTGGTCTGTTCGCGGCGGAACGCCCGTACCGGCCTGATCCCGTTCATCGTCTCGGCGAACTTCACGATCACCGCGGCGATCGTGGTCGACCGCCTACGGAAGATCCGGCCCGCGCGCCGCTGGTAGAGCCGGATGAACAGATACAGCGGGACGAACGAGGCCACCGCCACCCCGCCGAGCCCGAGGTCCAGCCAGAGCAGCATCGCCGCGATGTAGACGAAGGAGAGGATGACCGTGATCAGTTCCTGCAGGCCCTCGCTGAGCAGCTCGCGCAGCGACTCCACGTCGGTGGTCGAGCGGGAGATCAGCCGGCCCGACGTATAGCGCTCGTGGAAGTCCACCGAGAGCGCCTGCGCGTGGCGGAAGATCCGGCCGCGCAGATCGAGCAGCACATCCTGGTTGACGCGCGCCGAGGACCGGATGAAGGCGTACTGCAGCGCCGCCGAACCGAGCGAGCACAGTGCGTACGCGGCGGCTATCGCGATCAGCGGACCGTGGTCGTCACGGCGCAGCGCCGGTACGCCGCGGTCGATCGCGAAGGCCACGAGCAGCGGGCCCGCCTGTACCGCCGCCTGCTGGAGCAGCAGCAGAACGGCCGTGACCGCCACCCGCGCCCTGAGCGGTGCGAGCAGCGAGCGGAGCAGCGCACCCGTCGCACCCTCGGGCGCGGGCAGTGCGTCCTGGTCGAAGGGGTCGCCGGCCGGCTGCCCGACGGCGTCGGCCGGCTTGTCCACCGTGGTGGTCAACGGTCCTCCTTCGCGAAGGAAAGGTCGTTCGGATACGGGAAGTCGGCGCCGTAGCCCGGCTCGCCGGCCTCGTCCGCGCCGGACATCAGCCACGCGTACTCCGCGCTGTCGCGCAGCAGCTCCTGATGCGTGCCGACCGCCGTGATCCGTCCGCCGGAGAGCAGCGCCACCCGGTCCGCGAGCAGCACCGTCGACGGGCGGTGGGCGACGACGAGTGCGGTGGTTCCGGCGAGCACCTCGCGCAGCGCCGCCTCGACCAGGGCCTCGGTGTGCACGTCGAGTGCGGACAGCGGGTCGTCAAGGACGAGGAAGCGCGGCTTGCCCACCACGGCCCTGGCCAGCGCGAGCCGTTGGCGCTGACCGCCCGACAGGCTCAGACCCTGTTCACCGACCTGGGTGTCCACACCCTGCGGCAGCGCGTACACGAAGTCGGCCTGGGCGACGGCCAGCGCGCGCCGCAGATCGTCGGCGGTCGCGTGCTCGGCGCCCATCAGGACGTTCTCGCCGACGCTCGCCGAGAACAGCGTCGGCTCCTCGAAGGCGACCGCGACCAGCTCCCGCAGCCGCTCGCGCGGCATCGCGGTGATGTCCTCGCCGTCCAACGTGATCCGCCCGCCGGTCAGTTCGTGCAGCCGCGGCACCAGCGCCGTCAGCGTGGTCTTGCCGCTGCCGGTCGCACCGACGAGCGCCATCGTCTCGCCGGGGCGTATGTGCAGATCGATGCGGTCGAGCGAGGGCGCACTGCCGGGCGCGGCATCCGGATACCGGAACTCGACTCCCTCGAAGCGCAGTCCGGCCCCGGAACCGTCCTTGCCCGTAGCCGTCTCCGAGGACTCCGGTTCCGCGTCGAGCACCTCGAAGTACCGCTCGGTCGCCGTGGCCGCCTCCTGGCTCATGGCAAGGAGAAAGCCGATCGACTCCACCGGCCACCGCAGCGCCAGCGCGGTCGACAGGAACAGCACCAGCGTCCCCGCGGAGAGCCCGCCGTCCGCCACCTGCACCGTGCCGAGCACCAGAGCGGCCCCGATGGTGAGCTCGGGCAGCAGCACGATCACGGCCCAGATGGCCGCGAGCAGCCGGGCCTTGCCCAGCTCGGTGCCGCGCAGGGTGTTCGCGAGCGAGGCGAAGGCCTTGGCCTGCGAGCGGTGCCGTCCGAAGCCCTTGATGATCCGGATGCCGAGCACACTCTCCTCGACCACCGTGGTCAGATCGCCCACCTGGTCCTGCGCCCGCCGCGCCACCGCCGCGTACCGCCGCTCGAAGGCTGAGCACACGAGCATCATCGGCACCACGGGCACCAGCAGCACCAGACCGAGCGTCCATTCCTGCGCGAGCAGAATGATCATGCCGACGAGGATCGTGACCGCGTTGACGAGGAGGAACGTCAGCGGGAACGCCAGGAACATCCGCAGCAGCATCAGATCCGTCGTCCCGCGCGAGAGCAGCTGCCCCGAGGCCCACTTGTCGTGGAACGCGATCGGCAGCCGCTGCAGATGCCGGAACAGATCCGCCCGCATCGAGGCCTCGACGCTCGCCAGCGGACGCGCCACCAGCCAGCGCCGCAGCCCGAAGAGACCCGCCTCGGTGAGCCCGAGCAACAGCAGCAGGAGCGCACCCAGCCACACCCCGCCCGGGTCGCGGTCGGAGACCGGACCGTCCACCATCCATTTCAGGACGAGCGGGATGACAAGCCCCACACAGGACGCGACGATCGCGACAAACGCCGCGGAGAACAGCCGAGTTCGGACCGGTCTGACGTAGGGCCACAGCCTCAGCAGGGAGCGGACCGCGGAGCGTTCGGGCGGGTGAGCGGTGGCGGCAGGTGTAGTGGGCATCAGTACCGAGCCTAGGCTTCACCACTGACATTCGGTTATCGGTTTTTGGTCGTACGACGGGTCCTGGGTCGCGACGCGGGACCTCCCGCGCACCAGCCATCCGTAGGACCCCGTCAACCGATCGGTTGATGCCGGATCGAGCGCGACAGCCGATGCCGGTGCGGGCCCCGCGCCGGGACCGTGGAGCCATGACCATCATCGAAGTCGCGGACCTCCACAAGGCCTACGGCGGCCGCCCCGCCGTCGACGGGGTGAGCTTCACCGTCGAAGAGGGGGAGATCTTCGGCATTCTCGGGCCCAACGGCGCAGGCAAGACCACCACCGTCGAATGCGTCGAGGGCCTGAGGATCCCCGACTCGGGGCGCATCCGGATCGCGGGCCTCGACCCCGTCGCCGACCACGACCGGGTCACCCGGATCCTCGGCGCCCAGCTCCAGGAGAGCGAACTCCAGGCCAAGCTCACCGTGCGGGAAGCTCTCGATCTCTACAGCGCCTTCCATGAGCGCCCGGCCGACTGGCGCCCGCTCGCCGAACGCCTCGGTCTCACCGACAAACTCACCACGCGTTTCGCCAAACTCAGCGGCGGACAGAAGCAGCGGCTCTCGATCGCGCTCGCCCTGATCGGCAACCCCAGGATCGTGGTGCTCGACGAGCTGACCACCGGTCTCGACCCGCGCGCCCGGCGCGACACCTGGAAGCTGATCGAGGAGATCCGCGCATCGGGCGTCACCGTCCTTCTCGTCACGCACTTCATGGAGGAGGCCCAGCGCCTCTGCGACCGGATCGCCGTGATCGACAAGGGCCGGGTCGCGGCCCTCGACACCCCCGCGGGCCTGATCCGCCGCGCCTCGGGCTCCACCGTCATCTCGTTCACGCCGTCACGCCCCCTCGACCCCGCCGACCTGGCCGGACTCCCGGCGACGGCCGCCATCAGCACCGACGACCGCGACGGCCGGATCACGGTGAACGGCACCGACGAGACGGTCAACGCCGTGATCACCCTGCTCGCCCGCCATCACGTCACGGCCCACCAACTGCGGGTGTCCGACGCCACGTTGGACGACGCGTTCCTGGACCTCACGGACAACGACGGCCTGACGGGCGGCGGCCTGACGGGCAACAACGGCCTGACGGGCAACAACGGCCTGACGGGCAACAACGGCCTGACCGACGACCTGACTGGAGCCACGGCCTCATGAGCACCCTCACCCTCTCCCCGGCCACCGGCGCCGTACTCAAGGCCGAGTTCACCCTCTTCCGCCGCGAACCCGGCGCCATCTTCTGGATCATGGTCTTCCCGACCGCCCTGTTCGCCCTCCTCGGCTCCATCCCGGACTTCCGCAAGGTCGGCGACGCCATCCCCGGTCTGCGGCTCGTGGACGTCTACGTACCGATCGCGATCCTCACCGCCCTCCTCATGGCCTGCCTCCAGGCCATGCCCCCGGTGATCACCGGCTATCGCGAACGCGGCATCCTGCGCCGGATGTCCACCACGCCCGTACGCCCCGCCTCGGTGCTCACCGCGCAGATGGCGCTGCACGGCGTCGCGGCCCTGGTCTCCGCGGTCCTCACCGTGGTGGTGGGCCGGCTCGCCCACGACGTGGAACTGCCGCGCCACTTCTTCGGATACGCCCTGGCCCTCGCACTCTCCGTGTGCGCGGCCCTCGCCCTGGGGGCCTTGCTGTCGGCGGTGTCCCGTACGTCCAAGGCCGCCAACGCCGTCGGTGCGGCGGCCCTCTTCCCGATGATGTTCAGCGCGGGCCTGTGGATGCCCGTGCAGACCATGCCCGACGTGCTCGCGCGGATCATGGAGCTGCTCCCGTTCGGCGCCGCGGCCCAGGCGCTGTCCGAAGCCGCGGCCGGCGACTGGCCGAGCTGGTCCCACCTGGGCGTCCTCGCGCTGTGGTCGGTCGTGCTCACGGCGGCGGCGGCCCGCTGGTTCCGCTGGGAATGATCGCCATGGTGCAGGAGACTGACGTCATGTCGCTCTCCGCCGCCGCCGCGCACGACAAGGTCGAGCAGCGCTGGGAGTACCTGCTGCGCTGGGGCCCGTTCGTCCTCCTCGGTGTCGCCCTGCTGCTCACCGTCGCCAGCGCGGGCCCGCTCCTGCCGACAGCCGCCGAACGATGGGCGGCCGGCGGGCTGTTCGGCGCCGCCCTGCTGCTCGAACTGTGGTGGGCCAGGGCGGGACGCGGCCACAAGCAGCCGAGCGCGGCAAGCGCCGTGTACTACGCGATCCGCTGCGCGTTCAGCTTCGCCCTGTCCTGGCTGAACCCGTTCGCCGCCTTCTACGCGGCGCTCGGCTACTTCGGCGCGGAACGACTGCTGCCGCGCCGCTGGGTCACCGTGGGCCTGTTCGCCAGCGCCGTCACCATCGCCGGTTCGCAGTCCGGCGGACTGCCGCCGCCGAACGCCGCCCGTTGGGGCCTGTTCGCCGCGATCCTCGCGGTGCACGTCGTGCTCTTCTGGGTCTTCGCCCGGCTCAACACCTACGAGCAGCAGCGCATCGACGTGCACCGCTCCACCATCGCCGAACTGGAGAGCACCAACACCAGGCTCCAGAAGGCCCTCGACGAGAACGCCGCGCTGCACGCCCAACTCCTCGTCCAGGCAAGGGAGGCGGGCGTCGCCGACGAGCGCCGCCGGCTCGCGGCCGAGATCCACGACACCATCGCGCAGGGCCTGACCGGCATCATCGCCCAGCTCCAGGTGGTCGCGAACACCGACGACAGGGACCTCGCGCGCGAACATCTGGGCCGTGCCGCCGACCTGGCCCGAGCCAGCCTCGGCGAGGCCCGCCGCTCCGTGCACAACCTCGGACCGGCCGCCCTTCAGGACCAGGACCTTGCCGAAGCGCTGAAGCAGACGGTCGCGGAATGGTCCGCGCGCACGGACGTGCGCGCGGAGTTCACCGTCACCGGCACCGCCGAGCCCCTGCACGACGAGATCGAGGGCACCCTCGTACGGATCGCGCAGGAGGCCCTGTCCAACACCGCCCGGCACGCGGCCGCGACCCGGATCGGCGTCACGCTCTCGTACATGGACGACGAGGTGGCCCTCGACGTCCGCGACGACGGTGCCGGCTTCCAGCCGCTCGCCCTTCCGCGGCGCTCCGGCTCGGGCGGCTTCGGCCTCGACGGGATGCGGGCCCGGGCCGAACGCGTCGCGGGGACCGCGGAGATCGAGTCCGAGCCGGGCCTCGGCACCGCGGTGTCGGCGCGGGTACCCCTCGTACGCAAGGAAGATCGTCCCGTACCGTTGGACCACCATGACAAGGCCTGAAGCGACGATCACTCTGCTCATCGTCGACGACCACCCCGTCGTACGGGACGGCCTGCGCGGCATGTTCCGGTCGGCGGCCGGGTTCGAGGTGCTCGGCGAGGCCTCGACCGGCGAGGAGGCCGTGGCGCTCACCTCGCGGCTCGACCCGGACGTGGTCCTGATGGACCTGCGGATGCCGGGCGCCGGGGGAGTGGCGGCGATCGCCGAGCTCGCACGGACTGGAGCCCGTGCCAAGGTCCTCGTCCTCACCACGTACGACACGGACTCCGACACACTCCCCGCGATCGAGGCGGGCGCGACCGGCTATCTCCTCAAGGACGCCCCGCGCGACGAGCTGTTCACGGCGGTACGCGCCGCCGCGGAGGGCCGCACCGTCCTCTCCCCGGCCGTCGCCTCCCGGCTGGTCTCCCGCGTCCGCACCCCGGCCCCGACGCCGGGGGACACCCCGCTGAGCACCCGTGAACGCGAGGTCCTCGTCCTGGTCGCCCGCGGCACCTCCAACCGCGAGATCGCCCGCGAGCTGTTCATCAGCGAGGCGACCGTGAAGACCCATCTCACCCATCTCTACGGCAAGTTGGGCGTCAAGGACCGCGCGGCCGCGGTCGCGGCGGGCTACGACCGCGGCATTCTCGGCTAGCGCTACTCCACCACCCGGAAGAGCAGCACCGCACGGGCCGGCACCGTCACCACCGCCCCCGCCGGATGCCGCGTGCCCGGCGCCTCGGTCTGCTCCTCGCGTGCGGTGTCCAGGACCAGTTCGTACGCGGTGGCCCAGGGCGGCCCCGGCAGCGTGAAGCTCGCCGGGCGGTCCGCGGCGTGCAGGACCACCAGGAAACTGTCGTCGGTCACCGGAGCCCCGCGCACATCGCGCCCGGGGATGTCACGCCCGGACAGATACATCCCGAGCGTCGCGGCCGGCGCGTACCAGTCGCCCTCCGTCATCTCGGCCCCGCGCGCGGTGAACCAGGCCAGGTCCCGCAGCCCGTCCGCCGAGTGCGCACGCCCCGAGAAGAACGAGCGCCGGCGGAGCACCGGATGCTCGTGCCGCAGCCGGATCAGCCGCGAGGTCAGCTCGAACAGCGCCTGCCAGCCGGGCTGTTCGAGATGCGACCAGTCGACCCAGCTGATCTCGTTGTCCTGGCAGTACGCGTTGTTGTTGCCCCCTTGCGTACGCCCCATCTCATCGCCCGCGACCAGCATCGGCACGCCGGTCGAAAGGAGCAGCGTGGTGAGCAGGTTGCGCAGCTGCCGGCGCCTGAGCGCCTGGATCCGCCGGTCGTCGCTCTCGCCCTCGGCCCCGCAGTTCCAGGCCCGGTTGTCACCGGTCCCGTCGCGATTGCCCTCACCGTTGGCCTCGTTGTGCTTGCGTTCGTACGACACCAGATCGCGGAGTGTGAACCCGTCGTGCGCGGTGATGAAGTTGACCGACGCGTACGGCCTGCGCCCGCCCCACGCGTACAGATCGCTCGATCCCGAGAGCCGGTATCCCAGATCCCTCACATCCGGCAGTGCGCCCCGCCAGAAATCCCGTACGGCGCCTCGATAACGGTCGTTCCATTCCGTCCAGAGCGGCGGGAAGGATCCCACCTGATATCCGCCCGACCCCACATCCCACGGTTCGGCGATCAGTTTCACGCGGCGCAGGACCGGGTCCTGGGCGATGACCGCGAGGAACGGCGAGAGCATGTCGACATCGTGGAAGGAGCGGGCGAGGGCGGCGGCGAGATCGAAACGGAATCCGTCCACCCCCATTTCCGTCACCCAGTACCGCAGCGAATCGGTGATCAGCCGCAGTACGTGCGGCTGCACGACATGCAGGGTGTTCCCGCAGCCCGTGTAGTCCGCATAGCGCCGTGCATCGCCCTGCAGCCGGTAGTAACCGCGGTTGTCGATCCCGCGCAGCGACAGCGTGGGCCCCAACTCACCGGCTTCCGCCGTGTGGTTGTAGACCACGTCGAGAATGACCTCGATCCCGGCGTCGTGCAGCGCGCGCACCATGTCCTTGAACTCGCCGACCTGCGCACCGGTGGTCGCCCCCGCCGCGTATCCCGCATGCGGCGCGAAATAGCCGATCGAGTTGTAGCCCCAGTAGTTCCTCAGATCGCGCTTGAGCAGATGGTCCTCGTGCGCGAACTGGTGCACCGGCAGCAACTCGACCGCCGTCACCCCGAGCCGTACGAGATGGTCGATGGCCGCCGGATGTCCGAGTCCCGCGTACGTACCGCGCAACTCCTGCGGAATCCCCGGATGCAGCTTGGTGAATCCCTTGACGTGCAACTCGTAGATCACCGAATCCGCCCAGGGCGTCTTCGGCCGCCGGTCCTCGGCCCATTCGTCGGGCCCGTCGTCGTGGACGACGATGCCTTTCGGAACGAAGGGCGCCGAATCGCGGTCGTCGCGCACCGTGTCCGCTATGTGCTGCTCGGGCCAGTCCCGCATATGGCCGTAGACCTCGGACGCCCTGCCGTACGTTCCGTAGTCCCCGTCCACCGCGCGGGCGTACGGATCCAGCAGCAGCTTCGCCGGATTCCAGCGCGCCCCCGTCCAGGGGTCCCAGCGCCCGTGCACGCGATAGCCGTACCGCTGCCCCGGCTCGACCCCCGGCACGAAGCCGTGCCAGATCTCGTGCGTCAGCTCGGTCAGCGCACACCGCGTCTCGCGCCCCTGCTCGTCGAAGAGGCACAGCTCCACCGCCTCGGCGCCGCCTGCCCACAGCGCGAAGTTGGTGCCCGCCACACCGTCGGGTCCGACGCGGAACCGCGCGCCGAGCGGCGTCGGAGCCCCCGGCCACACGGGCAGCGTGGGCAGCGGACTCTCCCGTCCGCGCCGTGTCGCCCCGCGTACGGGTGCGCCTCCGAGCAGTTGTTCCGCCTGACTCGTCCTCTCCGCCGACGCCTGCCGTGCCCCTTGCCGTGCCTCTTGCTCGGGTGCCCTCGACACCTGTCAGCCTCCCGCGGCTCGTCGGAGAACAGCACTGCAGAACGGGCATACGGCGTCCCGGCCGCGGCTCCCTGTGCGCGCGCAGTCCTCGCGTTCTCCCCCCAGTTGTGCCCCCAACCGGCCCCGCACTCACGTTTCCCCAGGAGGGGCCGCGTCGTTGGGGACAACGTGAGACAAAACGACAGGGGCGTCGGCCGGGGCCGACGCGCGGTGCAGGCCCTGGCCACCGCAGTGATCAGCATCGGTCTGCTTGCCGGCTGCTCCTCGGACGGCTTCCGGCTCGACGAGGTGCTCGGCAAGGGCGAGTCGGAGCCGATCCGGGTGAGCCCGCAGCACGGGGAGCGCGGAGTACGGCCCGAGGAGGGCATCGAGGTCAAGGTGCCCAGCGGGCGTCTTGAGACCGTCAAGGTGATCAAGTACCAGGACGCACAGGAGTATCCGGTGCCCGGCCGTATCTCGGCCGACGGCCTGCGCTGGACCCCGGACGACCCGCGGCTCTCGCTCGCGGCGAAGTACGAGGTGGACGCGGTGGCCCTGGACGGCCACGGCCGGCGCTCGGCCCGGCACACGACCTTCACCACGTACGTGCCCGATGAGCGCTTCGTGGCGTACGTGAAGCCGGAGAACCGTTCCACCGTCGGCACCGGGATGATCGTCTCGCTCGACTTCAACCGCGAGGTCGAGAACAGGGCGGCGGTCGAGCGCGCGGTGAAGGTGACCTCGCAGCCGCCGGTGGAGGTCGTCGGCCACTGGTTCGGCACGGACCGCCTGGACTTCCGCCCGCGCGAGTACTGGAAGCCGGGCACCAAGGTCACCGTCGATCTGCATCTGCGTGATGTCGAGGCGGCGCCAGGTGTCTACGGCCTGCAGTACAAGACCTTCTCCTTCACGGTCGGCCGCAGCCAGGTCTCCCTGGTGGACGCCGAGGAGCACACGATGGAGGTGCTCAGGGACGGAGAGCTCCTCTCCAAGGTGCCGATCACCGCGGGAGGCGGCAAGAACACCACGTACAACGGCAAGATGGTCATCACCGAGATGCTCGAAGTGACGCGCATGAACGGCGCGACCGTGGGCTTCACGGACTCCGACGGCAAGGGCGAGTACGACATCAAGGACGTACCGCACGCCATCCGTCTCACCACCTCCGGCACCTTCCTGCACGGCAACTACTGGGCCCCGTCGTCCACTTTCGGCCGCGACAACGTCAGCCACGGGTGCGTGGGCCTGCGTGACGTCAAGGGCGGCAGCGAGGAGACCCCGGCGGGGTGGTTCTTCGACCGCAGCCTCATCGGCGACGTCGTCGAGGTCACCGGTTCCAAGGACAAGGTGGTCGCCCCCGACAACGGCCTCGGCGGCTGGAACCTGGACTGGCCGAAGTGGAAGGAAGGCTCGGCCCTGGCCCACCGCCCCAAGGGCCAGGGGCGCGTACCTCGCTGACCAGCTCATGGGGTGTGCGCCCCCACGTGCGCACCCCATGGTCAAAAACCCCGGCCCGCCCCCCGAGTTGGGACTGAACGGTGACATACCGGGGGACCCACCCCTGGAGTCCGTGTGATTTCCTTGCGCTCTGGCGCACGACACGGTCGCGCGCACACAGGGGTGCGGGCCCTGACCAGGGGCCATGCGAGGGGAGAACGAGCGTGAACGGGCGACCGATATCGGGGGCATCGGTTGGTGCACAGCGGCGGCTCAAGGGGATGGCCTTGATCGCCGGCGCACTGCTGCTCAGCGTCACCGCCTGCGCGGGCGGCGGCAGCGACAGCGGCGGCAGCGGCAAGGACGACGGCAAGGCCGGCTCCGACAAGGCGAAGACCAGCAACAAGCCGTCGGTCGCCGTGGTCGGTATCGCGCCCAAGGACGGTGCCAAGGACGTCGCCACGAGCGGCGCCCTGAAGATCACCGCCGACAAGGGCAAGCTGACCGACGTCAAGGTCGAGGACACCAAGGGCAAGGAAATCGCGGGCGAGATAGCCAAGGACGGCGCCAGCTGGAAGCCCGCGAGCCACCTCGCCGCCTCCACCAAGTACAAGGTGCACGCCACGGCCGAGGACGCAGAAGGCCGTGAGTCCGCCAAGGACATCACCTTCACGACCCTCACCCCGAAGAACACCTTCGTCGGCCACTTCACGCCCGAGGACGGCGACAAGGTCGGCGTGGGCATGCCGGTCTCGGTGAACTTCACCCGGGGCATCACCGAGCCCGACGCGGTAGAGGACGCCATCGAGGTCACGGCCGAGCCGGCCGTCGAGATCCGGCACAAGTGGCACGGGAACGACCGCCTCGACTTCCGTCCCGAGGAGTACTGGAAGCCCGGCACCAAGGTCACCGTGAAGCTCAACCTCGACGGTGTCGAGGGCCGCCCGGACGTCTACGGCTCGCAGGCCAAGTCGATCACCTTCACCATCGGCCGCAGCCAGGTCACCACGGTCGACGCGAAGTCCAAGAAGATGACGGTGAAGCGGGACGGCGAGGTCATCAAGACCATCCCGATCACCACCGGCGCCCCGGCCACGCCCTCGTGGAACGGCCAGATGGTCATCACCGAGAAGCACAAGGTGACCCGGATGAACGGTGCGACCGTCGGGTTCACCAACTCGGAGGGCGAGGGCGAGTACGACATCAAGGACGTGCCGCACGCGATGCGTCTGTCCGCCTCGGGCACGTTCATACATGGCAACTACTGGGCCTCAGCCTCCACCTTCGGCTCCGCCAATGTGAGCCACGGCTGTGTCGGCGTGCGCGATGTCCGCGGCGGCTACGACGGCAAGACCCCGGCGGCCTGGTTCTTCGACCAGTCGATGATCGGCGACGTCGTGACGATCAAGAACTCCAAGGACCGCACGATCGACTGGTACAACGGCCTCAACGCTTGGAACCTGGCGTGGGACAAGTGGGAGCAGTAAGCCCCCGCCGCTGACGTGAACGTGGGCCCGGTGCTGTGACCAACGGCACCGGGCCCCTGTGCGTGAACGCCCGCTAACCTCCGTACATGACCCTCCATCTCGAAGTCAGCGCGGGCGTCGGCACGATCCGGCTCGACCGTCCGCCGATGAACGCTCTCGACGTCGCTCTCCAGGACCGCCTCAAGGTGGTCGCCGACGAGGTGACCGCCCGTGACGACATCCGGGCCGTCGTCCTGTACGGCGGCGAGAAGGTGTTCGCGGCCGGTGCGGACATCAAGGAGATGCAGAACATGGACCACACCGCGATGGTGCTTCGCGGTCGTGATCTGCAGGACGCCTTCACCGCCGTGGCCCGTATCCCCAAGCCCGTCGTCGCGGCCGTCACCGGTTACGCGCTCGGCGGCGGCTGCGAGCTGGCCCTCTGCGCCGATTACCGCATCGCCGCGGACAACGCCAAGCTCGGCCAGCCCGAGATACTGCTCGGCCTGATCCCGGGAGCCGGCGGCACCCAGCGCCTCTCGCGCCTGATCGGTCCGTCCCGGGCCAAGGACCTGATCTTCACCGGCCGGATGGTCAAGTCGGACGAGGCGCTCCAACTGGGCCTGGTGGACCGCGTGGTGCCCGCCGCGGAGGTCTACGAGCAGGCGCACACCTGGGCCGCGAAGCTCGCCCAGGGCCCGGCGATCGCGCTGCGCGCCGCGAAGGAGTCCATCGACCGCGGCCTGGAGACCGACATCGACACGGGCCTCGCCATCGAACGCACCTGGTTCTCGGCCCTGTTCGCGACCGAGGATCGTGAGATCGGGATGCGGAGCTTTGTGGAGGAGGGGCCGGGGAAGGCGAAGTTCGTCTGAGTCGCCGAACCGTGATCTCAGGGTGCGCAACCCTGAACGGATCTCGGCTGTCTGAAAGGCGCCGGAGGTGAACCTCCGGCGCCTTTCTGTACAGAGATCGGGGATCAGGTGGGGAAGAACGTCTGGAGAGTCGCTGTGGCCGGTGGGGCGGCGGCGGTGTTCACGGCTGTGGCGGCGGTGCCGGCGGGGGCCGCGGAGAACGGGATCGGGTTCTCGCGGGTCGTGATCAACAACGGTAAGTCGATCGTGGTCGGGGTGTCGAACGAGGTGGCCGTGCCGCTCTCGTTCCGTATGACGGCGGAGCGCGACTGGGATACGCCGAAGGTCGTGGTGTACCGGGGGAGCGCCGGGGCGCGCGACGAGTTGCGGCTGGGTCAGTCGTTCTCCAGTGACTGCGACAGCGGGACCAGGGGTGCCTGTGACTTCACCGGGAAGCTGGAGGTCGACCCGGCCGACCGGTACTTCGGAAACGAGGATGCGGGCGCTTGGAAGGTGGGGGCGATTGCGTATCTTCCTGGTGATGCCGAGGACTTCGACGACGAGAACCTCACCGTCTACGTCAAGCGCAACTCCCGCCTGACCGTCAACGCCTCCCCGGAACCGGTCACCAAGGGCAAGACCATCACCGTCACCGGCAAGGTCACCCGCGCCAACTGGGACACCAACAAGTACGCCTCCTACGGCGGCCGCCACGTCAGCCTCCAGTTCAAGGCCGCCGGTGCCACCTCCTACACCACGGTGAAGAAGGTCTACGCGGACAGCGCGGGCACGCTCCGTACGACCGTCACCGCCTCGAAGACCGGCACCTGGCGCTGGGTCTACTACGGCAACACCACCACAGGGCCCTCGGTTTCGACCGGCGACAACGTCGTGGTCCAGTAGCCAAGTAGGCCTGGATTACGCTCAGTTGGTAGAAGTGCGGGGCGAGCGGTTGACGCCGCTCGCCCCGAGGTCCGGCTTATGTGCACCTTAAGAGGCCCTTAAGCCTGCCTTGGCCAGAACTCTCGGTGATCTCTCAAGAGCAACGCGTCATCGCAGGTCACACCCCGCGCCATGGCACCTTAAGTGCCTTAGGCATATGCCGAAAGCGCCCCGCGGAACCATCCGTTCCGCGATGCGACTTCTCGCGTAAGGGCTCCAACCGGGCCTGCCTGAGGCCATGATGGGGGCATGGCGGGGCTGGAGAGCAGCGAACACACACGGCTACACGGCAGCGCGACCGTGTCGCGGTGGTCTCCTGCCGTCGAGGACGAACGGGCCCTGAAAGCCCTGGAGTTGTTCGGCAACCCGACGGAGGGTGAGGTCCCCCTCCCCTCCCGCCCCGAGTCCGCCGGCACCGCCCGCAGGCTCGCCCAGATCGTGGTCCTGCGCCACTGGGGTCTGTCCCCGCAGGTCGCCGAAGCTGTCGTGCTGCTCGTCTCCGAGCTCGTCGGAAACGCCGTACGGCACACCGGGGCGCGGGTGTTCGGGTTACGGATGCTGCGCCGGCGCGGCTGGATCCGTATCGAAGTACGCGATCCCTCGCGCGGACTGCCCTGTCTGATGCCCGTCCATGAGATGGACACCAGCGGCCGCGGTCTCTTCCTGGTCGACAAGCTCTCCGACAGGTGGGGCGTGGATCTGCTCCCGCGCGGCAAGACCACCTGGTTCGAGATGCGCATCGCCGACCGCTGACCCGGCTGTGCGCATCGCCGGCCGCTGACCCGACGCGACCGAACGCCCCGGACATACCCAACGCCCCCGGACATGCAGAAGCCCCCGATCGCGCCGGGGGTGACGGCGCCCTGGGGGCTTCTGCGTGCACCGCGGATCTTGGGGGGGGTGTTGATCCGCGGTCGTATGGCGATCGAGCCCGGGTCAATGGGGATCGCGTATCTCCGACTATGGCAGATGGGCGCTCCCCAAGCCAAAGGTCCTTACTCGGACATTGTGGTGCAATCCATACCACTTCGAATATTAATCTTTGGTGATCTGGAGCACTGACCTTGTAAACGAGGGCTAAGTAAGCATTCTGCTAAGTCTTCAGCGAGTTTCACAGCCCAGGCGGGACCTTTGCGGCCCACGACCCGCGACAGTCCCGAATTGGGTCAATCATTACCTTTTATGCGATAGCCCCTTTAAATGGGCGCCGTGACCACCGACCGTCGCGGTGCTCTGCGCGCCGCCGCCCTGCTCGCCCTCGCCGGGCCGGTCGCCACGGCCTGCTCGGCCGACCGGCCCGGCCGCCCGCAGGCGCCCGAGAGCCGGCCGTCGGCCCCGCCGCCGGCGCCCGGACCGCGCCGTTTCCCCGGTCTGCCCGCCCAGATCGAGCACGGCCCACGAAACAAGTCCCATGTCGCGCTCACCTTCCACGGACAGGGCGAACCCAAGATCGCCCGGCAGCTGCTCACCCAGGCCGAGCAGGCGGGCGCACGCGTCACCGTGCTCGCCGTCGGCAGCTGGCTCGACCGCTACCCGGAGATGGCGCGGCGCATCCTCGACGGCGGCCATGAACTGGGCAACCACACTCTGCGCCACCTCGACATCAACGGACTCTCCGAGGCCGAGGCGTACGCGGAGATCACCGGCTGCGCGGACCGGCTGCGCCGGCTGACCGGCTCGATCGGCACCTGGTTCAGGCCCTCGCGCACGCAGCACGCGAGCCCGCTCGTCCAGCGGCTCGCGCGCCGGGCCGGCTACCCGCACGTCCTGTCGTACGACACGGACTCCCTGGACTTCACCTCGCCCGGCGCCCAGACCGTGGTCCGCACCGTCGCCGACTCGGTGCGCGGCGGGTCCGTGGTGAGTCTGCATTTCGGGTACGCGGACACGGTCGCCGCGCTCCCGGCCGTCCTGGAAGAACTCGCCCGCCGCGAACTGAGCGCGGTGACCACCACGGAGCTGCTGATCTCATGAAGACCTCGCACAAGAGCCGGTGCATCGCCGGCGGACTGATGCTCACCGCCGCCGCACTCGCGGCCTGCGGCGCCCCCGAGCAGTCCGTCAAGGAGAAGGAGCAGGCCGCCGCACGGCAGGCGGCCGCGCTCAAGCCGGCCGGACCCAAGCCGATCTACGGGCTGCCGGGCATGCCGCCGGTGATGGACCCCAAGGACCTCTACGCGGCGAACCGGGCGAACAACCTGTCGCCGTTCATGAAGAAGGTCAAGGAACGGGTCTACGTCCCCAACACCAACTCCAACACGGTCTCGGTCATCGACCCCAACACCTTCCAGGTGGTCGACACCATCGAGACCGGCACCCAGCCGCAGCACGTCGTGCCCTCCTGGGACATGAAGACCCTGTGGGTCAACAACAACCGCGGCCACACGCTCACCCCGATCGACCCGCTCACGGCCAAGCGCAAGGGTGAGGACGTGGAGGTGCACGACCCGTACAACCTCTACTTCACACCGAACGGCAAGCACGCCATCGTGATGGCCTCGCTGGATCGCGAACTCGTCTTCCGTGACCCGCAGACCATGCAGCGCAAGCACACCGAACCCGTGAGCTGCTACGGCGTGAACCACGCCGACTTCTCCCCGGACGGGCGCTACTTCATCGTGTCCTGCGAGTTCTCCGCCGAGCTGCTCAAGGTCGACACGGAGAAGATGAAGGTCGTCGGCCAGATCAAGCTGCCCTTCGAGGGCGCCATGCCCCAGGACGTGAAGATCTCGCCCGACGGCAAGACCTTCTACATCGCCGACATGATGGCCCACGGCATGTGGGTGCTCGACGGCGAGAAGTTCACGACGCCCGAGCTGCTTCCCACCGGCAAGGGCTGCCACGGGCTCTACATCTCCCGCGACTCCAAGGAGATGTACATCCCCAACCGCGGCGAGGGCTCGATCTCGGTCTTCGACTTCGCGCAGAACAAGCTGACCAAGAAGTGGTGGCTGCCCGACGGCGGCTCCCCGGACATGGGCGGTGTCTCGGCCGACGGCAACGTGCTCTGGCTGTCGGGGCGTTACGACTCCGAGGTGTACGCGATCGACACCCACAGCGGGGTCCAGCTGGCCCGTATCCCCGTGGGCGGCGGCCCGCACGGGCTCGCGGTCTATCCGCAGCCGGGCCGCTACTCCCTCGGCCACACCGGCATCTTCCGCTGAGCTGATTCCCGGCCCTTCGGGCCTCCCGGATCACCGGGTGCGGGCGCTACTCGGAGGCGCCCGCACCCGGTTGTTCACTTCCTGCGAGAGATCAGCGCGCGAGGAACAGCGCCTCCGACCCCACCGCCCGGTACCCCGCCGCCTGGAACGCACGGTCGCTGCGTGCGTTGCCGGCGGACACCTGCGACCACACCACCGCATCCGCCGGTACGAGATGGCGGGCGGCGAGCGCCAGCTTCCGTCCGAGCCCCTTGTGGCGGGCGTCCTCGTCCACCTCGACCGAGGTCTCCCAGCGCCCGGCGAGTCCGCGCCCCACGGTCAGCACCCCGCCGTCGGCCGCCCACACCCGTACCTCGTCGCGCCGCTTGCGCGCCGAGACCACCCGCGGATGGTCCGCGTCCTCGATCTCCCGCAGGGCGAGGGGGAGTTCACCGGTCAGGGCGGTGGCCGCCTTCATCAGGTCGATGGTGTCGTTACCGCGTCCCGTGCGCTCCATGAAAGCCGCGAGGAACAGCGGGTTCATGGTCGCCGCGAGCGCGTCGCAGTCCAGTGAAGCGAGCTTTGCCCGCACCCAGTCCGGGTCCTCGTCCGTGAAGATCACGGAGTGCGCGGTGAAGGCGAGTACGCCCGCGTCCCGGTGGCCCGGCTGCGGCAGGATCGTCGTCGTGCCGTCCGGTGCCGGGAACCTGCCGGCCGCCGCGTCGGCCAGGACCTCGGCAAGAGCGCTGCTCATCCACGTACCCCCATCTTCGTACCCCATGGCACTTGAGTCTCCACCGACTGGAAGGCACAGACTCCTCTTCATGATCCACGACGGCCCCGGGCTGCTCACCATCGGGCAGCTCGCCCGGCGCACCGGACTTCCCGTGCGCACCATCCGCTACTGGTCGGACGCGGGCGTCCTGCCCGTGGTTGACCGCTCCGAGGGCAACTACCGGCTTTACGACGCGGAGTCCGTGGCCCGCCTCGAACTCATCCGCACCCTGCGCGATCTGGGCCTCGGCCTGGACGACGTACGGGCCGTGATGGCGGGGCAGACCACGGTCGCGGAGGTGGCGGCGCGCCATGTGAGCGCGCTCGACGCGCAGATCCAGAGCCTCAAGGTGACCCGGGCCGTCCTCACGACCGTCGCGAAGCGCGGTTCGACAGCGGAGGAGATGACCCTGATGAACAAACTGGCCAAGCTGAGCGCAGCCGAGCGCAAACGCATCATCGACACGTTCACCGCCGAGGTCTTCGGCGGTCTCGACACCACCGATCCCGACATCCGTACGCGGCTGCAGTTCGGCATTCCCGATCTGCCGGACGACCCCACCGCCGACCAGGTCGACGCCTGGGTGGAGATGGCCGAGATGCTGCAGAACCCCGAATTCCGGCGCGGGATGCGCAAGGTGATCGAGTTCAACGCGGCGGGCCGTACGCCCGCGACCCCGCCCGGCACCTCGCTGTGGTTCATGAGCCGGCTGGTCCAGCTCGCGGGTGACGCACGCGGGCGCGGTGTCGCGCCGGAGTCGGCCGAGGCCCGAGAGGTCCTGGCCGAACTGCTCGGGGACGCGGACCGGGCCGCCGTGCTCGACCGGATCCTGTCCGCGAGCCAGACCCAGGTCTCGCGCTTTCGGGATCTGATCGCGCGGGTGCGCGGCCTGGAGCAGTCGCCGCAGTACCGGGAGGAGTTCGCCTGGGTGGTGGCCGCCTTGCGGGCCGAGCTGGCCGGGTAGTTAATCTGACCCCCGTCAACAAAGCACCAAGAAGGGGTGGAAGCCATGGCGGACATCGAGGCGGCGCGCGCCGAGTTCCAGCGGATCGACACGGACGGTGACGGCCTGATCACCGCCGCCGAGTTCAAGACGGCGCTCGCCCAGGGCGGCGACTGGAACGTCACCGAGTCGGTGGCCGAGGCCGTCATACGCGCCCAGGACCTGAACGGCGACAAGAAGCTGTCCTTCGACGAGTTCTGGGCCCACCTGACCAAGGCCTGATCACGCTCGGCTCCACAGTGGCGCGTCGGTGCATCCAGGGGGTGCGCCGGCGCGTCAGTCGGTGAGGGTCACGGCGGGAACCGCTCGGGGCGGAAGTCCGCCGGCAGCTCGTCCCTCTTCCCGGTGAGGATCTCCGCAGCGAGCAACCGGCCGATGACCGGACCGAGCGTGATGCCGCTGTGGGTGATGGCCTCGTAGTAGCCCGGCGCCGACGGCACGGAACCCACCGAGGGGAATCCGTCGGCCGGGATGGGCCGGTTGACCACCCGTGTCCGGGCGATACGGGCGTTGCCGAGCTCGGGAACGACGTGGCGCGCCGATTCGTGGAGCAGCCGTGCGAGTTCCGCCGGGTCCTCGCCACCGTCGATGAGTGCGTCGATCTCGCGGCTGTGGAGGACCACCGAGGCGTCACCGTCGGGACGGATCTCGATATGGGGCGCGTGCATGGCCCGGCGAACCGGGACCTGAGCGCAGCTGATGCGGGTGACGGCGCCGGGTTCGTGGCGCATCGGCAGGTGCCGCCCGATGAGCCCGGCGATGCGGGAGCCGCTCGGGCCCGCCGCGTTCACGACGGCGCCGGCGTCGAGACGGCTCCCATCGGACAGAGCGACCGATCGGATGCTCCCGTCGGCACCGGTGCCGATGTCACGGACCGAGATACCGGACCGGAGCTCGGCGCCGGCCGCCACGGCCCGGCCGACCAGGCGGTCGACGAGACGACGTCCGTGCACCCAGGCTTCGTCGGGACAGAAGAGGACAGGGGTGTCCCCGGGCACCGCGAGAGCAGGTTCGAGGCGGCTGCGCACCTGTGCCCCTGTGCACACTTCGACCCGGTAGTCCCAACTGGCCAGCAGGTCGGCTGTGTTCAGGAGCCTCACCTGCGCCGCGGGATCGTCCGCCCAGCGCAGGTGTCCGCCGGGATGCCACCACGAGTCTCCTCCGATGGTCCTGGCGAGCTCACGGTGCGCCGCCATACCGGCGACGTTCAGGTCGAAGTAGGACTTGGACACCGTCTTGTTGGCGGCGTTGACCCACGAGAAGGACCAGTCGGTGACGCCTTCGCCCGGCCGGCCCGCGTCGATGAGGACCACGTCGGCACCCTGGCGGGACAGGTTCCAGCCCACACAGGCCCCGACGATGCCCACTCCGATGACGACAACACGTTCGGGCCGCTTCACTGACCGTTCCTCACGAGCACCCCTTTCCTGCGGGCCGGCGAACTCTCGCCCCTGGTGTCAATCCTCACCCGAAGGACACCACCCTATTCGGCGAGCGTCTCCTGTGTGTTCTCCTCGCGCAGGCCCCACGGGGAGCCGTACGCGGTGAGCAGGTCGAGGAACGGCCGGGGTGCGAGGGCCTCCGGGCCCAGGACGCCGGAGTTCTTCCAGGTGCCGTTCGCGAGCAGCTCCAGGGCGACGACCGGGTTGACGGCGGTCTGCCAGACGACGGCCTGGGAGCCGTACTCGCGCATCGACCACTCGTTGTCGACGACGTGGTACAGGTACACCTCGTGCGCGGCCCCGTCCTTGGTGCCCTTGACCCAAGTGCCCGCGCAGGTCTTGCCCTTCATACGGTCGCCGAGGGTCGCGGGGTCGGGCAGACAAGCCGCGACCACGTCGCGCGGGGAGACCTGGACCGGTCCTTCCGGGCCGGGGACCGTGACCTTCGCGGTGGCGTCGAGACCCAGCTCGTGCAGAGTCTTCAGCTTGGCGATGAAGTCGTCGCCGAGACCGTACTTGAACGTCACCCGGCGTGCGTCGACCCAGCGCGGGATGAGCAGCACCTCTTCGTGTTCGACGTTCACGCACTCCACCGGGCCGATGCCCTCGGGGAACTCGAAGACCTCCGGCTCGCTGAACGGCGCCGTGGTGAACCAGCCGCGGTCCTTCTCGTAGACGACCGGCGGGTTCAGGCACTCCTCGATCGTGGTCCAGATGGAGAAGGAGGGGGCGAAGTCATAGCCCTCGACGGTGAGGTTCGCTCCGTCGCGTACGCCGATCTCCTCGATCTCGTCGAAGAGTTCATCGGCCGCGTACCGGGCGAAGACGTCCGACAGACCGGGCTCGATGCCCATACCGCACAGCGCGAGACGTCCCGCTGCCTCCCACTGCGCCGCCTTGGCGAACTGCTCGTCGCCGAGCTTGACTCCGCAGTCCTCGTACGGGGTGGTGGCATGCGGCGCGGACAGGGACATCGCCATGTCGATGTAGTGGGTGCCGGCGGCGAGCGCCGCGTCGAACAGCGGCATCACGAAGCGCGGGTCGGTGGCGTTCAGGAGTACGTCGCAGCGCTCCTCGGCCAGGACCCGGCGTACGCCCTCCTCGTTGGAGGCGTCGAGGCGGCGCGCGCTGAACCGGCCGCGCTGCTTCTCGCCGAGCGCGGCGACGGCCGCTTCGGCGCGGGACAGGTCGTAGTCCGCCACCACCATGTGCGTCAGGAAGCCGCGCCGGGCCGCGATACGGGTGACGGCTGTGCCCACGCCGCCCGCGCCCACGAGGAGTACACGCATGTCCTTGCCTTTCGACGTTCGCCGAGTGGACCCCGCGTCGGACCGTTGTCCGGGGGGTGAGCTCGATGCAACGGCACCCGGTGGCTTAACGTCTACGGCGTTGGCATAAGGATCTGCAGACGGACGGGTGCTCCATGGCGAAGAAGGTGGTGCCGGAGGCCGAGCGGCGCAGACGGCGGCCCACCCGCCAGGGGCAGGTGCTCTCGGAGCGGATGATCGTCGCGACGGCGCTGCGGATGCTGCACGAGCACGGCAGCGCGGGCCTGACCGCACGCCGCCTCGGCGCGGCGCTCGGGGCCGATCCCAGCACGGTCTACCGCTACTTCGCCGGGCTCGACGGTCTGACCCGGGCGATCGGTGAGGAGCTGATGGGGCGGTCCCTCGACACCTGGAAGGCGACGGGGGAGTGGCGCGCGGATCTGCGCGCGCTGGGCCTGGCCATCCACGCCTCGTATCTGGCCCACCCGCAGGCGGCCGTCCTGACCGCGAGCCGGGTCACCGGACGGCCGCGGGAGATCGAGGTCGACGAGACGATCCTCGGGATCCTGCGCGGCGCCGGCTTCACGGACGCCGACGCCGTCGCGGTCTACCACGCGTTTATCGACCTGGCGCTTGCCTTCGCGGCGCTGGACGCCGGCTCGCTGGCGCTGCAGGACGACGCCCGTGAGCGGGACGAGCGGATGTGGGAATCGACGTACGCCCGGCTCCCGGACGCGACGCATCCGCATATCGCGGCCACGGCGAAGCTGCTCGCCTCGCGGATGAACCGGAGTGCGTATCCGACGGTTCTGGAGACGCTGCTCGACGGCGCAGCGGCGAGGCTTGCCGCTGCGCGCCGCCGACCCTGACAGCTCAGGCGCTGAGCTACTGAGGCGCTCAGTCACCCAGGCGCTGGGCCACCACCACCGCCGCAACCCCCATCAAGATCGTGTAGTGGTTGCAGTCCGGCACCTCCTCGACCGTGAGCTGTCCCTCGAACTGCCGCACCAGCGCCTCCGGCAGCATCCCGGGAGCGGCGTCGAACAGACCTCTCGGCGCGTACAGCAGATGCGTCGGAACGCTCACCTCGCCCACGTTCTTCGTGAACTCGCCCTGCTCCGTGAGCAGTTCACGCCCGTCCGTACGTGCCGCCTCCTCACGGGCGCGCGAGCGGCGCTCGCCCGCCGGCCCCATCAGGTCGTAGCGGACGTACGCCTCGATGTCCTCGCTCCAGTACGGCCCGAGCGCGGGGTGCGCACGGAAGAAGTCCACATACGCGCCGTCGTCCGGATACGTCATCGCGAGCCGTGCGATCGCCGGGCCGAGCGTCGCGTCGAGCACCACGTCCGGGTCCGCGCCCTCGGGGACCGGCAGCGGAAGCCCGCCGTCGATCATCAGCAGCCGCGAGAACAGCTCCGGCCGCCGCACGGCCGCCCGCAGTGCGACGTACGCGCCCATGGACTGCCCGGTCAGGACCACCTGCGCCCCGCCGCCTACCTGCTCGGCCACCGCACACACATCGGCCGCGTGCCGCTCCATCCCGTACGGCCCCGGTGTGTCCCTGCTGCCGCCGCGCCCGCGCAGATCCACCGCGTACAGCGACCAGTCCTCGGACAGACGGCGGGCCACGCCGCTGTACGACATCCCCGACGCCGTGATCCCGTGCACGGCCACGGCCACCCGCGGGCCCGCACCGAACCGGAGCACCCGCAGGGTGCCGCCGTCCACGGCGAGGTCGAGCTCTGCCGGCTTGTTCATGAGCAACTCCTCTGTCGCAAAGACCTGTTCAGCGGGTGCCGCCGAGCGCCCGTACCTCGTTCATGATCATGCTCATCTGGGGCGCGGACTTCTGTGCATAGTCGCTCCCGGTGTATCCCCACCAGTCCCAGCACCCCTGCGGATTGCCCCGCGCGAGGCTGATGTCGGTCTGCGGGTAGAGGATCACCAGGCCGTTGGTGTCCGCGTACTCGTTGAGATACGACTCACGGGCGAAGCGGTCGCCGACGAACTTGTTGTCGCTCAGGCAGCCGTGCAGGGCCACGACCAGCTTGCAAGGCGCCCCGGCGGCGCAGGACTTGGGCGTGTACAGGAAGCTCTTGGTGCCCAGGCTGTAGAACTGCGCCCAGCCGCCGGGCGTGTAGCGGTCCTGGTCGTGCTCGCTCAGCGTGCCGCTCTGTGTCGCCGCAGGCGCCTTCACCGAGCCTGCGCCCAGCCAGTGCGTGAGCAGCTCACCCTGCGGATCGTTGCCGCAGTCGATCAGGAACGGATAGAAGGTCGTCCCGCACGGCAGCGCACCGTCGGGCCGCGGCCAGCCGTGTCCCGCCGGATCGGTGTCGTGGTACGCCGTCCGCGCCCCCAACTCCCGGTAGACCTGCACCCCTTCGTCGCTCACGCGCTGGGTGACCAGCGGATCCTTCGTACCGTGGTACGTGTAGACCGGCTTGCCCACGAGGTTCGAGACCGGATCGATCCTCCCCTGTTCCGACCAGCGGCGCGTGATCTCCACGATGCCGTCGGGGTCGGTGGACGCGAGCCCGGTGCACTCGGCCAGCCCGTGCAGGATGCTGCCCTGCCCGCAGTAGTAGGGGCCCGCGGCGATCACCGCCGCGCCCTTGAAGGTGGCCGAGTGGGCGATCTGCAGCTGCGAGGCCATGAAGCCGCCGGAGGAGATCCCGGTGACGTACGTGTCCGTGATGTTGAGTTCGGGCAACGGGGGTTCGAAGGCGGCCTGGGCCGGGCCGGCGGAGAACGCCAGGGCGAGAGCCGCCGCGGCGGCGGTGAGCAGGCGGAGCTTCATCGGGCAGTCTCCTTCTGCTTGGGGGAGGTCAGAGCCGGCGGCACGATCTCCCGCTTCAGGATCTTTCCGGTGGGCCCCTTGGGCAGCGCGTCGGTGATCGCCACCACGCGCGGGTACTTGTACGGGGCCACACGCGCCTTCACGAAGGCGAGCAGTTCGTCGGGCCGGGTCGAGGTGGCGCGCCCCGGGCGCAGCGCGACCACGGCGGTGACCTCCTCGCCCAACTCCGGGTGCGGTGTGCCGAGTACGGCCGCTTCGGCGACGGCGGGATGCTCGTAAAGCACCTCTTCGATCTCCCGCGGGTAGACGTTGAAGCCGCCGCGGATGATCAGCTCCTTCTTCCGGCCGACGATACGGAAGAGCCCGTCCGCGTCCCGTACGCCCAGGTCTCCGGTGCGCAGCCAGCCGTCCTGCAGTACGGCGGCGGTGTCGGCCGGACGGTTCCAGTAGCCCTTCATCACGTTGTGGCCGCTGACCGCGACCTCGCCGGGGCGTCCGTCGGGCAGTTCGCGTCCGGACTCGTCCTGGATGCGGATCCGTACGCCGTCGATCGGCAGCCCGATCGTGCCGGGCCTGCGCGGGCCTTCGAGCCGGTTGAACGTGGCGACGGGAGACGTCTCCGACAGCCCGTACCCCTCAAGGAGCGGGCAGCCGAAGGCCTCCTCGAAGGCGTGCAGGATCTCCACGGGGAGCGCCGCCCCGCCCGAGGCCGCCAGCCTGAGCCGCCCCTTGTGCGCGGGACCGAGCGACGGATGGCCGAGCAGGGCGCCGTACATGGTCGGTACGGCGGCGAGGATGGTCACCCCGTCCCGTACGAGGAGATCCAGCGCCTCACCCGCGTCGAACCGCGGCAGCAGCGTGACGCTCGCGCCCGCCGCGACCGCGCAGTTGAGGACGCAGGTCTGGCCGAACGAGTGGAACAGGGGCAGACCGCCGAACAGGACGTCGTGCTCGGTGAGATGGAGCAGCGAGGAGTTGGTGGCCTCGACGTTGCGCAGCAGATTGGCGTGGGTCAGCTCGGCGCCCTTGGGGCGTCCGGTGGTGCCCGAGGTGTAGATCAGGACGGCGGTGTCGTCCGGGTCCCGCTCGACGACCGTGGGGAGCGGTGCGTGCGGGGCGAGCTCCGCGCCCCAGTCGCGGTCGGCGTCCAGCGTGATCAACGCCCGGGAATCCGCCACCAGATGGTCCCGCTCCCGCTCCTTGAGCAGCGGATTCATCGGGACGACCACCCCGCCCGCACGCAGGATGCCGTAGTAGAGGACGGCGAACTCGGGCACGTTCGGCAGGCTGAGCCCGACGCGGTCGCCGGGCTGAAGACCGTACGCGAGCAGATAGGACGCGGCCCGTGCGGAGTCGCGGTCGAGCCGGGCGTACGAGAGCGCCTTGCCGCCGAGCCGCAGCGCGGGACGGTCGGGGTGGCGGGCGGCGGTGTCGGTGAGGAGGCGGACGAGGTTCACGGGGGCTCCAGGAAGCGAGGGTCGAGAGCCGGCGGCTGTGGCGCTGAGGTTGCGCACAAGCAACGGTCGCGGGACGCGCGGCCCACCGCCATGGAGAACCACCACACCTCGGGCGGCCCAGGAGTGGAGATCCTGCACGTCGCGTGACGGTGGCCACACCGCCGTACCGGAGCCCGGTGCGTGCGGTATCACTGGCCGGGTGACCACCACACCCCCGGCCGACGGCGCGCTGCTGCGGCTGCTCTGCGAGGAGGCGGGCGAGGACGCCTTCCGCGCGAGCGGCGCGGACTCGCCCCTGGTCGGCGACGCCCTGGAGATACGCGCCCGGCTGGCCGCACACCGCAGCCGCGAGGCCGCGCTCGCCGCGCTGTACGAGACGGCCGGCGACCTGGCCTCGCTGCGCGCGCTCGAGGACGTGCTCCAGGCGATCGTCCGCCGCGCCCGCACCCTGGTCGGCACGGATGTCGCCTATCTGCTGCTCTCCGACCCGGAGCAGGGCGACACCTACGTCCACGTCACGGACGGCATCACCACGGAGGCCTTCAAGACCGGCCGGCTCGCCGTCGGTACGGGGCTCGGCGGCCTGGTCGCCGAGACCGCGCAGCCGTACCACACGGCCGACTACCCGAACGACGAACGCTTCGCGCACTCGGACTATGTGGACTCGGTGATCGGGGCGGAGGGCCTGGTCGCGATCCAGGGCGTGCCCCTGCGCTTCCGCGACCAGGTGTACGGGGTGCTGTTCGCCGCCAACCGCCGCGTGCGCCCCTTCTCGTCCGACGAGGTCGAGCTGTTGATCTCCCTGGCCAACCACGCGGCGCTGGCCATCGAGAACGCCACCCTCTTCGAGGAGGTGCGCAAGGCGGCCACCGTCCACGAGCGGCTCACCGCGGTCGCGCTCGACGGGGGCGGGCCCGCGGGTCTGGCGAGGGCGCTGGCGGAGGTGCTGCGGGGGAGTGTGTCCGTACTGGACGCGGACGGGCGCGCGCTGGCTTCGGCGGGCGAGGAGCCGCCTCAACCGGCCGATTTCGTAAGGGAGTTGGCGGCGTCCCGCAGTCGCCGCACCTCCGCGACCCGGGGCACCGCGTGTGCCACTCCCGCCATCGCCGCGGACGAACACCTGGGCACGCTGCTCTTCGTACGCGGCGGACTGGACGCCTCCGACGTCCACGCACTCGAACGCGCCGCGCAGGCCTTCGCGTTGATGCTCCTGCACGAGCGCGGAGTCGCGGCGGCGGAACAGCGTCTGCGCGGCGAACTCCTCGACGAACTCCTCGGTGCACCGCACCGCGACCCGGAGGGCCTTGGCCGCAGGGCCTCCCTGGTGGGCCTGGACCTGCGACTGCCGCAGGTCGTGCTGGTGGCGCGGGCCGAGGACGCGGGGAGACGGCGCCGGGTCGCGGATCTGGCGGGGGCGTACGCCATGCGCAGGGGTGGGATCGCGGGGGAGGCCGGGGGTGAGGTGGTCGTGGTGCTGCCGGGGGAGCCGAACCGGTCCGCCGATCCGGGCGAGGCCGCCCGGCACCTGGCCGCGTCCCTCGCCACGGACGCCGCGTCCTTGGTGACGGTGGGTGCGGAGCACGCCGAGCCGGGCGCCCCCGGCATCCTGGCCGCCCACCGTGACGCGGCCCGCTGTGTGGACGCCCTGATCGCCCTCGACCGCGTGGGCGACGGCGCCTGCCGGGACGACCTCGGTATCCACGGCCTGCTGATCGGCCGCGCCGACCGCGCCGAACTCACCCGCTTCGTACGCCGCACGATCGGCCCGCTGCTCGACCACGACGCCGCCCGCGGCAGTGATCTGGCCGGTACGGCCCTCGCGTACTTCACCTGCGACGGCAACCTGACCCGCACGGCCGCGCAGCTCTACGTCCACGTCAACACCCTCTACCAGCGCATCGACCGCATCTCGACGCTGCTTGGCCCTGGCTGGCGCCACGGTGACCAGGCCCTCCAGGTCCACCTGGCCCTCAAGACCCGTCTGACGTCGGGCTGAAGCCCGAGAGCTGCCGGCTCGCCCGGCAGGGCCGGTCCGTGGAGCGCGCCGTGGCTCGGTCGACGCCTCGCACGTAGACCTGGATCCAGTGATCGACCTGGATCCAGTGATCGCCGGCGCCGGGCGACTCGACGTCTTACGGCCCCGCGCCGCGGTCCGCGGAGACCTGCTTCGACTGCTGGCCGCAGGATTTCGGCGGCCTGCAGTCCGTCCCGCCCACTGCCCCACATCTGCGCGCGGGCCTCCGGGCTCAACGACCGCCAAAGACGCCGCAGTTCGTCCCGCTGCCGCGCGTTCGCGTCGCCGAGAGCCGCCGGCCGTGCGCGATCAGACCCGCCAGGGATTTGGGCGCACATCTGCAGCACCGTCTTCACCACGGCGGCGGTGCGGCCGACCGGCCGACGTCCCTTCCGTATGCGAACCGCCTTCACTACGGTCACCGCACCGCGAACCGAGGAGGCATACGTGAGCACACCGCCGGACGTCCTGGCGCCCGCCGAGCTCGGGCCCGTCACCTTGCGCAACCGGGTCATCAAGGCCGCGACCTACGAAGGGCTCAGCTACCACGCACGCGTCACCGAGGACCTCGTCGGCTTCCATGTCGGCTACGCCCGCGGCGGCGTCGGGATGACCACGGTCGCGTACTGCGCGGTGAGCAAGGACGGGCGCACCGACCGGCATCAGATCCACTGGAGCGACGAGGCGCTGCCGGGGCTGCGGCGGCTTACCGAGGCCGTGCACGCCGAAGGTGCGGCGGTCTCGGCGCAGATCGGGCACGCGGGTCTCGTCGCGGACGCCAGGGGGAACGGTGCGCCGGCGCTCGCCCCGTCGCGGCGGTTCGACCCCCGCGGCCTCGGCTGGGCCAAGGCCGCCTCCACCGCCGACATCCGCCGCGTGACCGAGGCGCACGCCGAGGCCGCGCGACGGGCGATCGCCACGGGCTTCGACGCGGTCGAGGTGCACCTGGGGCACAACTACCTCGCGAGCTCCTTCCTCAGCCCCCGGCTCAACCGCCGCCGTGACGCCTACGGCGGCGGCCTGGAGAACCGGGCCCGGTTCGCGCGCGAGATCATGCGGGCGGTGCGCGACGCGGTCGGCGGACGGATCGCGGTGATCGCGAAGCTCAACATGGACGACGGTGTGCCCGGCGGCTTCTGGCTCGACGAGGCGATCCCCGTCGCCCAGTGGCTCGAACAGGACGGCACCGTCGACGCGTTGGAGCTCACCGCGGGCAGCTCGCTGCTCAACCCCATGTACCTGTTCAAGGGGGACGCACCCCACCAGGAGTTCGCCGAGGTCTTCTCGCAGCCGATCCGGTTCGGGCTGCGCACGGTCGGGCGGCGGTTCCTGCACAGCTACCCCTACCGCGACGCGTACCTCCTGGAGGACGCCCGCCAGATCCGCGCCGCGGTGAAGCTGCCGATGATCCTGCTCGGCGGCGTCACGGACCGCACGGTGATGGACCGGGCGATGCGCGAGGGCTTCGCGTTCGTGGCGATGGCCCGCGCGCTGCTGCGCGAGCCCGACCTGGTCAACCGCATCAAGGCCGATGCCGCCACGCCCTCCCTGTGCATCCACTGCAACAAGTGCATGCCGACCAACTTCACGGGCACGCGCTGCGTCCTTGTCGACCGCACGACGACCCGGCATGAGACCTGGGGCAGACCGGAGGGCTACGTCGGCTGAGTGCTCACCACTTGGCGGGCAGAGGGCTGAGTGCTGAGGGCTCAGTGCTCGCAGAGGGAGAACTCCCGCTCGTAGAGCTGCTCGTTGTGCTCGGCCACGAAGAACTTGCGCTCCCGCATGAGCTCTTCGCGACAGGCCTTCGCCTGCTCGAGCGTCATGGTCGACGTCGATGCCCACGGCTGCTGCGGTGGCACATCGGCGGTCGAGACGATCCGCTCCGAAGGGTCGACCAGGAAGAACGCCAGAATCTTGCGATGCCCGGGCCGGGTGGGATCGGCCAGGCGGAACGATCCGACACGGTGCTGCAGGACGTTCGGGAACGCGAGAGTGCGGCCCGCCGGAGTGGCGGCCGATCCGAGCACCTGGTTGAGCGCGTCCTCGTCCTCCAGGCCGTAGACCTCACGTACACCGTTGTCGTCGTTCTGCTCGTAGTCCGGGTCGTCGAGCGCCGCCCGGAAGGCGAGCCTGCTCTCGGTGATGTTCTCGCTGTCCCAGTAGTGGATACCGGTCGAGACGATCCGCTCGTTCAGCATCCCCTCCACATGCCAGGAACCGCCCGCGTACTCGGGCTTGTCCGGGGTCAACCGGATCGTGGCGAGCTTGACGATGACCTGCAGCCGGCGGCCGCGCAGATCGACCCGCTCGGTGTCGTCCGGCAGCTTGGGCGCGGTGTAGTCCGGGGCATCGGGCACGACCGGACGACGGTTCTCCCACCAGTCGTCCTCGTTGCCCTCCTCCGGCTCCGTGTCGTACCACTCGTAAGGGTCGGGCGTGATCCGCGGCGGCCGCGGGTGGCGCAGATCGGTGAGCACGTTCTCGAAGAGCGGACGCAGGCGCGCGAACAACTCCGGCAGTACGGCGGCCAGTTCGCGATGGCGTTCGGGATGGACGTTGTTGACGTACGAGGTGAAGGCGACGTCGCCGTCACCGTCGACCTCGACGTCGGTGGGCAGCCACTGGAACTTCTCCGAGAACTCGTGCCGCGAGTAGTGGCTCGTCGGGTTCTGCCAGGCCCGCTCGGGTGCGCCGCTCACGTCGCGTACGAGACAGAAGAGCGAGGGATGCACCAGGTCGAGCACCTGGCCGTCGGAGCCGGGGTGCCAGTCCTTGTCCGCCTCGGGGACCTCTTCGAGCACGCGGACCGCCGCGCGCAGCCGCGCCCCCAACTCCTCGTCCACCAGGGTGTCCGACTGCCACACACCGTCGACGGCGGAGACCTCGACACCGGTGCTCTCGTCGCGCAGTGCGGCGTAGTGCGCGAGTTCGGCGAGTACGTATCGCACCTGCGCCTCGGTCAGGCCCTGGGCGAGGGCTTCCTCGGTCCACTTGGCCACGATCGAGGCGTCGTGCATCTTCTCGAACCATCCGGACTTAGCCCGGACCTGGGCGCTGCACGCGATCATCTCAAGCTCCCGCAACGTCCGGGGAGTTGCGAACGCTATGGAGCGGGACGCCTGAAAGGGCAGGGGAAACGGGGACAGGCCAGACACTCTCTTGATCCTCCCGGTCGGTGTGCGGTGGCGCGAAGAATACTTCGGCGCACTGACACCGCTCCGTAGCCCGTACGGCCGAGTGAACAGGCCCCCAAGGGCCGCGCGGCCAACACTCGAACGGGAACGCCACACCGGAGGAACCGAGGAGCACCATGCGGGGATTTCGCCGCCGTCGTACGGCAGGGCTGCCGGCAATCGTGGCCCTGGCCCTGGCCGGACTGCTGACCGCCGTGGCCGGTCCGCTCGCGCCCGCGGCCCGGGCGGCCGACGGCGAGGGGCCCGGTGACGTGTGGTGCGTCGGCGGCCTCGCCGGGATCTCCCTGAAGCCGGGCCTCACGGTGATCGGCGACAAGGTGCAGCACTGGTCCGGCAGCGGTCTGACGACCAGCTGCCGTACGACCCTGCCGGGTGCCAAGATCTTCTCCGCCACCGTCACCTTCCAGGGCTCCGGCAAGGGCTCCTGCATCCCTGCCTTCGGCATCCCGAACGGGGACATGAGCGGGAACGTGGTCTGGGAGGGCGTCGGACTCCCCGGCGCGCTGAGCTCCGTCGCCGGCACCGTGAAACTGACCTGGACGGGCATGGTCTTCTCCGGGGTCGTCACCCAGGGCGCGTACGTCGGCAGCCAGGTGCGCGCCACCGGTTCCTGGGATCTGACCAGCAACATCACCTCGGCCGTGACGGGCTGCTTGGCCGGCGGCTACTCGGACATCACGGGAACGTGGGACACCTTGACCGTCTCGTCCATCTGACCGTCTCCTCCATCTGACCGTCGCTTCCATCCGACCCGCGGACGGCCGCCGCACGGGACTCCCGTACGGCGGCCGTCCGTCCCCGCTGCTCACGCTTCTGGCTCAGGCTCCCTGCGTGCCACGGGCGGGGACGATGGTGTGGTTCGGCTCGATGCTCACAGCGACTCCGTGGGCAGGCCCGCCGCGGTCCAGTCCTCGATGCCCTCGCGGTACTTGCGGACGTCGGTGTAGCCGAGCGCCGTCAGCCGGTCCGCGACCTGGGTGCTGTTCGCGCAGGCCGGGTTGGAGCAGTACGTGACGATGGCGGCGGAGCGGTCGGGGAGCAGCTCCTGGGCGGCCTTGGCATCGAGCTCGGCCGGTGCGAGCGGGAGAGCGCCGGGGAGGTGCTGCTTGGCGTAGTACTCGCCGCCGAGGGCGTCGACGACGGTGACCGTGCCCGCGTCGAGCGCGGCCTTGAGTTCTTCGCGGGAGATGAGCGCGGCCATCTGGAACCTCCAAGGGAAGGGGACTACAGTCCGGTTATGCCCTCCGACCGTAACGGACCGCGGTCCGTTTCCGCAATGCCTTTGGACCCGATGCCGGTGGAATCCGTGTCCGCTGACTCCGTGCCTGCTGCACCGGTGCCTCTGGAACTTCTGCGTACACAGCCGCCCAAGGAACGTGCCGACGCGGCCCGTAACCGAGCCGCCGTCCTGGAGGCCGCGGCCCGCCTGTTCGCCGAGCACGGCGTCGAGGCCGTCTCCCTCGACCAGGTCGCGAAGGCGGCGGGCGTCGGCAAAGGCACGCTCTTCCGCCGCTTCGGCGACAAGTCCGGCCTCGCCGCCGCGCTCCTCGACGCCCGCGAAAGCGAGCTGCAGCAGGCGATCCTGTCCGGCCCGCCGCCGCTGGGCCCGGGGGCGCCGGACACCGAGCGCCGGGTCGCCTTCGTCGAGGCCTACCTCGACTACCTCCTGGAGCATCTGGCGCTGGTCCGGATGTCCGAGACCTCGTCCCCGGGCGCCCGCTACCGCATCGGCGCCTACCGCTTCTGGCGCCACCACCTCTCACTCCTGCTCGGCGACACCGACGACCCCGAGTACGCCGCCCACGCCCTGCTCGCCCCGCTGGCCGCCGAGCAAGTGACGGCGCTGCTGCCGGAGTTGGGCACCGAGCGGATCAGGGCCGGTCTCGTCCGCCTCGCCCGCGCCGGCAACTGAAACGGCCGCCGTACGGGAATCCCGTACGGCGGCCGTCTTCGTAGGTCAGGCGGTGCGGCTCAGCACTCGATGACGTTCACCGCGAGCCCGCCCCGCGCCGTCTCCTTGTACTTGACCTTCATGTCCGCGCCCGTCTCCTTCATCGTCTTGATGACCTTGTCGAGGGAGACCTTGTGCGAACCGTCGCCGCGCATCGCCATCTTCGCGGCCGTGACCGCCTTGACCGCGGCCATGCCGTTGCGCTCGATGCACGGGATCTGGACGAGGCCGCCGACCGGGTCGCAGGTCAGGCCCAGGTTGTGCTCCATACCGATCTCGGCCGCGTTCTCGACCTGCTCGGGGGAGCCGCCGAGGACCTCGGCGAGGGCGCCGGCCGCCATCGAGCAGGCCGAACCGACCTCGCCCTGGCAGCCGACCTCGGCGCCGGAGATGGAGGCGTTCTCCTTGAAGAGCATGCCGATCGCACCGGCGGCGAGGAGGAAGCGGACGACGCCGTCCTCGTCCGCGCCCGGGACGAAGTTCATGTAGTGGTGCAGGACGGCCGGGAGCACGCCCGCGGCGCCGTTGGTCGGGGCGGTGACGACCCGGCCGCCGGCCGCGTTCTCCTCGTTGACCGCCATCGCGTAGATCGTCGTCCACTCGCCGCGGTGCAGCATCGGGTCGCCCTCGGCGCGCAGCTGGCGGGCCTGGGCGGCGGCGCGGCGCTTGACGCGCAGACCGCCCGGCAGGATGCCCTCACGGGCCATACCGCGGGACACACACGCCTGCATGACGCGCCAGATCTCCAGGAGGCCCTCGCGGATCTCCTCCTCCGTGCGCCAGGCCTTCTCGTTCTCCAGCATCAGGGAGGAGATGGAAAGGCCGGTCTCGCGGGCCAGGCGGAGCATCTCGTCGCCCGAGCGGAACGGGTACTTCAGGACGGTGTCGTCCAGCTTGATCCGGTCCTCGCCCACCGCGTCCTCGTCCACGACGAAGCCGCCGCCCACGGAGTAGTAGGTCTTCTCGAGAAGGGGCGCGCCGGTCGTGTCGTAGGCGAAGAGCGTCATGCCGTTCGCGTGGTACGGCAGCGAGCGGCGGCGGTGCAGGATCAGCTGGTTCGGCTCGTCGAAGTCGATGACGTGCGCATCGCCTATTTCCGCGCCCATCAGCCGCAGCTTGCCGCTCTTGCGGATGCGCTCGACCTCGTCGTCGGCGCTCTCCACGTCGACCGTACGAGGGGAGTGGCCCTCAAGCCCCAGGAGGACCGCCTTCGGGGTGCCGTGGCCGTGGCCGGTGGCGCCGAGCGAGCCGAAGAGCTCGGCGCGCACCGAGGCGGTCTGGGCGAGCAGACCGTCCTTCTTCAGCCGGCCCACGAACATACGGGCCGCCCGCATCGGACCGACCGTGTGCGAGGAGGACGGGCCGATGCCGATGGAGAAGAGGTCGAAGACGGAGATTGCCACGGTGGCGGACTCCCTTGTCTGCTCGTGGGGTGTACGAGGGGTGCTTATGCGGGTGACGCGCGGTGCGTATGTACGGATTGTGTCCGACAGACGAGCCTAACGCGGACGGACGTCCGGCTCGTCTGCCGGGAGGTGACCATCAGGTCACACCTGGGCCTCAGGCGTTCGCGAGCTCGCGCTCATCCGCGCCCTGTACGGGTTCCTCGGCCGGAGCGTCCAGAACCGGGTCCGGACCCGGCAGCCCCGCCATGTGGGCCTTGATCCCGGACCGTACGGCCCAGAAGTAGAAGCCGAGGGCCGAGACACCGACCAGCGCGATGGCCGCGCCGCCCGGGATCAGGCCGTATCCGCCGAACTCCTCGCCGCCGATCGCGGAGATGGTGCCCAGCCACAGCAGGAAGGCGATCAGCCACCAGGCCGGGGCGAACTGCTCGCGCAGGTTGGCGCCCTTGCGCTTGAGGACCACGGCCGCGATCGGGGCGGCGACCAGGGTGAGGACGACGACCTTTCCGGTGTCGGGCCACTTGGTCCAGTACAGCGCGCAGGCCGCGAAGGCGAAGGTCAGCGGGCACAGGATGCGCGCGGCCGGGAGACGGAAGGGGCGCGGCAGCTCGGGCTTCGTCTCGCGGAAGACACCGACCGCGATCGGGCCGATGAGGTACGAGACCACCATGGCGGCGGAGACAACGGCCGCCAGGGCCTCCCAGCTGTGGCCGACCGTGAAGAGCAGCACCAGGGCGAAGCCGAGGTTCAGCCACATCGCGGGACGGGCGTTGCCGTACTTCGGGTGGAACTCGCGGATCTTCTTCGGGAAGAAGCCGGACTGGGCGAGGTTCGCGGCCATGTACGAGGCCGAGGAGACATTGCCGATGTTGGCGCCGGACGGCGAGATGAAGGCGCCGAACTGCAGCATCATCACGACCCAGTGCAGCATGAGGATCTTGGCCAGGTCCGCGAACGGCGAGGCGAAGTTGATGCCGTGCCAGCCGCCGGCCTCGGCGAGCTGCTCCGGCGGTACGGCGCCGAGGAACGCGACCTGCAGGGCCAGGTAGATGACGAGGCCGAGGGAGAGAGCGCCGGCCAGGGCGAGCGGAATCGCACGGCCCGGGTTCTTGGCCGCGCCGCCGAGGTTGACCACGGCCTGGAAGCCGTTGAACGCGAAGACCACACCGGAGGTGGTGACGGCGGTCATCACGGCCGACCAGCCGTTCGGCGCGAAGCCGCCGTGGTCGGTGAAGTTGGAGGTGTGGAAGCCGGAGCCGATCAGGGCGGCCACGGCGAGCACCGGGATGGCGAACTTGACCAGGGTGAGCATGTTGTTCGCCTTGGCGAGCACGGCCACCGACCAGTAGCAGGTCAGCCACAGGACCACGGTCAGGACGAAGGCCATCCCCATGCCGGCGGTGGTCAGACCGCCGTCCTCGACCAGGCCCTTGGCCCAGCCGAAGTTCCAGGACGCCATGTACTGGGTGGAGGCGATCGACTCGATCGGGATGAGGGCCGCGATAGCGATCCAGCAGGCCCAGCCGGTCATGAAGCCGAGCACCGGACCGTGCGAGATCGAGCCGAAGCGCGCCATGGAGCCGGGCAGCGGATAGGCGGCGCCGACCTCGGCGTACGACATCGCGATCATGCCGATGAAGACGGCACCGATGACCCAGGCGATGATCGCGGCGGGGCCGGCGACGGAGGCGGCGGTGCCCGCGCCGAAGAGCCAGCCTGAGCCGAAGATCGAGCCGAGCCCGATCATGATGAGGGCGAAGAGGCTGAGCCCCTTGCGGTTGCCCGCGCTCATATCCATGGGTTGCGTACCGTCCTGGTGGATCGTGGAAGTTCTCGTGCAAGTTCCTTATCTCGACCGTATTTGCGCTCATCTGCGGACAGCGTCGCTCTTCGACCGGTGTACGGGGGCCGTAAGTCACGCCGAAGGGCCCGGCCTGTGGATAACCACGGGCCGGGCCCAAAGTCAGCCCCGTCGGCGCTTGAGGCGATCCGAACGAAGTTCGGATGCGGGGTCCGGGGCGGAGCCCCGAATTACAGCGACGGGTACAGCGGGTGCTTCGCGGCCAGAGCAGCCACGCGCGCCTTCAGGGACTCCGCGTCGTACGAAGGCTTCAGCGCCTCCGCGATGACATCCGCGACCTCGCGGAAGTCCTCGGCGTCGAAGCCGCGGGTCGCCAGCGCCGGCGTACCGATGCGCAGACCCGAGGTCACCATCGGCGGGCGCGGGTCGTTCGGGACCGCGTTGCGGTTGACCGTGATGCCGACCTCGTGGAGGCGGTCCTCGGCCTGCTGACCGTCGAGCTCGGAGTCGCGCAGGTCGACCAGGACCAGGTGGACGTCCGTACCGCCGGACAGCACGTTGACGCCGTTCGCACGGGCGTCCTCGGAGGTCAGACGCTCGGCGAGGATGCGGGCACCCTCGATCGTGCGCTCCTGGCGCTCCTTGAACTCCGGCGAGGCCGCGACCTTGAAGGAGACCGCCTTGGCCGCGATCACGTGCTCCAGGGGACCGCCCTGGAAGCCCGGGAAGACCGCCGAGTTGAGCTTCTTCGCGAAGGTCTTGTCGCGGGACAGGATGATGCCGCCGCGCGGACCGCCGAGGGTCTTGTGCGTGGTGGAGGTGACCACGTCCGCGAACGGGACCGGGTTGGGGTGCAGACCCGCGGCCACCAGACCGGCGAAGTGCGCCATATCGACCCAGAGCAGCGCCTCGACCTCGTCGGCGATGCGACGGAACTCGGCGAAGTCCAGGTGACGCGGGTACGCCGACCAGCCGGCGATGATCACCTTCGGGCGGTGCTCCTTGGCGAGGCGCTCGACCTCGGCCATGTCCACCAGGCCGGCGTCGTCCACGTGGTACGGGACCACGTTGAACTGCTTGCCCGAGAAGTTCAGGCGCATGCCGTGGGTCAGGTGACCGCCGTGCGCCAGGTCGAGGCCCAGGATCGTGTCGCCGGGCGAGGCGATCGCGAAGAGCGCGGCCTGGTTGGCCGAGGCGCCCGAGTGCGGCTGGACGTTGGCGTACTCGGCGCCGAACAGCTCCTTCACCCGGTCGATCGCGATCTGCTCGGCGACGTCCACGTGCTCGCAGCCGCCGTAGTAGCGGCGGCCCGGGTAGCCCTCGGCGTACTTGTTGGTCAGGACCGAGCCCTGCGCCTCCATGACCGCGACCGGAGCGAAGTTCTCCGAGGCGATCATTTCCAGCGTGGACTGCTGGCGCTTCAGCTCGGCGTCGACCGCGGCGGCCACGTCCGGGTCGAGCTCGTGCAGCGGAGTGTTCAGAGAAGACATGAAAGTGCTGGCCTCAGCTTCCGGAGAACGCGGTGTACTCGTCGGCGGACATCAGGTCGTCCTGCTCGGCGCTGACCCGCACCTTGAACAGCCAACCACCCTCGAACGGGGCCGAGTTGACGAGCGCCGGGTCGTCCACGACGTCCTGGTTGGCCTCGACGACCTCGCCGCTGACCGGGGCGTACAGCTCGGAGACCGACTTGGTCGACTCCAGCTCGCCACAGGTCTCACCGGCGGTGACGGTGTCGCCGACCTCGGGGAGCTGGACGAAGACCACATCGCCGAGCGCGTTCGCCGCGTGCTCGGTGATACCGATCGTCGCCACGCCGTCCTCGGTGGCCGACAGCCACTCGTGCTCCTTGCTGTACCGCAGTTCCTTGGGGTTGCTCATGGCCTGAATTCTCCTGTACGCGGTGGAGTGGTGATCTCAGTGAAGTGCAGAGGGGTTACGGGGTTACTTCTGGCGCTTGTAGAACGGCAGGGCGACGACCTCGTACGGCTCGTGCGTGCCGCGGATGTCCACGCCCACGCCCTTTGTACCGGCCTCGGCGTGCGCGGCGTCGACGTACGCCATCGCGATCGGCTTGCCGAGCGTCGGGGACGGGGCGCCGGAGGTGATCGAGCCGATGACCTCGCCGTCGGCGACCACGGACATCTCGGCGCGCGGGACGCGGCGGCCCTCGGCGATCAGACCGACGAGCTTGCGCGGCGGGTTCTGCTCGGCGCGGGCGGCGGCGGCCGTGAGCGCCTCGCGGCCCACGAAGTCGCCCTCCTTCTCGAACTTCACGACCCGGCCGAGACCGGCGTCGAAAGGCGTCAGGGAGGTGGTCAGCTCATGCCCGTACAGCGGCATACCGGCCTCAAGGCGCAGGGTGTCGCGGCAGGACAGACCGGCCGGGACGAGGCCGTACTCCTGGCCGGCCTCGGTCAGCGCCAGCCAGACCGTCTCGGCGTGCTCCGGCTTGAGGAAGAGCTCGAAGCCGTCCTCGCCGGTGTAGCCGGTGCGCGCGATCAGCGCGGGGACACCGGCGACGGTGCCCGGCAGACCGGCGTAGTACTTGAGGCCGTCGAGGTCCGCGTCCGTGATCGCCTTGAGGATCGCGGGGGAGTGCGGACCCTGCACGGCGAGCAGTGCGTAGGCGTCGCGGTCGTCGCGTACGACGGCGTCGAAACCGGCCTGCCGCTCGGTCAGGGCGTCGAGGACGACCTGGGCGTTCGAGGCGTTGGCGACGACCATGTACTCCTGGTCGGCGAGGCGGTAGACGATCAGGTCGTCGAGGATGCCGCCGTCGGCCTGGCAGATCATGGTGTAGCGGGCACGGCCGACACCGACCGTGCCCATGTTGCCGACCAGCGCGTAGTCGAGCAGCTTGGCGGCCTCGGGTCCGTTGACGGCGATCTCGCCCATGTGCGAGAGGTCGAAGAGACCGGCCTTGGTACGTACGGCGTTGTGCTCGTCGCGCTCGCTGCCGTACCGCAGCGGCATGTCCCAGCCGGCGAAGTCGGTCATGGTGGCGCCGAGCGACCGGTGCAGGGCGTCGAGGGCGGTGAGACGGGGGGCGTTGCTCATCTGAAGGGCTCCCAGGGCATGACTGGTGAGGTCGATCCTCCCCATCTGTCATAAACCTGAGAGGTTCACCACGCCCATCCGTAAGGAACGGTGTGGCTTGCACCTTGGGTGGAGCCGCGCTTCATGCGGCGGCCCGCTTTTCAGAGTTGCCTCGTCCACGCGGTACGGGGCCTGAGAGATTCAAGGGAGGGTCTTGCTCCTTCGGCGCCCGGACAGTGCTGTCCAGGACTCTCCCGCGTGGGTTCGAACGGCCGGTATGCAGTTGGCGCGGACATCATTGCACGTCCGTGGGCAGCGGAACGACGAGTGCGCGGAAGCCGCCCGTGGAGGCGATGCGGAATGAGGTCGTGGCAAAGCCGGTTCACTCGCATTACCGACTCTTTACACTCGGGAGGGCAGAGTGCGAGGACTGCCACTCGGTGCCGTTGGAGTCGGCCGAGAAGGGATAACCGGATCCGTGGAGGGCAGGCCCCAGTCGACCGAGGGGGAGGACGATCACCGTGCAGCACACCAGCGCCTACGTCAGCAACGGCGTGGCGATTCCGCAGCAGGCGGGACCGCAGAGACGTCTCGCGGTGGTCCGCGACAGCGAGCGGGCGGTCGTACGCGATCTGCGCGGCCGGACCGGACCAGGCCGGCTGATCTTCGGACCCGGCGATCTCGTCGTCGTCTCCGGTCTTCCCGGCAGCGGCAAGACCACCCTGATCCAGCGCGCCGTGCACGCACCCCGGCTCGACTCGCAGGACTCCCGCGACCGCTGGGCGGCCTTCATGCCGCGCTACCTGCCGTACGCCGTGTATCGCCCGCTGGTCCGTGTCGCCCACTACGCCCGGCTGCGCCGCACCCTGCGCTCCGGCGCCGAGGCCGTCGTGCACGACTGCGGCACCCAGGCCTGGGTGCGCCGCTGGCTCACGCGTGAGGCCCGCCGCCGCGGCACCTCGTTGCATCTGCTGCTGCTCGACGTCGCCCCGACCACCGCGCTCGCCGGTCAGCGCGAGCGCGGCCGCGGCGTCTCGCGCTACGCGTTCACGCGCCACCGCGGCGCGGTGGGACGCCTCGTGCGCGACGCGGAACGGGGAGAGATCCCGGCCGGATGCGCGTCGGTGGTGCTGCTGGACAGGGAGTCGGCGGACGGGCTGAGCACTGTCGGGTTCCGTACGCCGTAGAGGTGTGGGGGCTGACGCCCCACCCGGGAGAAACGACGCACCCCGCTCCGCCGGAGTGGCGGAGCGGGGTGCGAACCGGCGCGGGCGCAGCCGCTACTTGCCGAGCCCCGGCAGCGGGAGCGGCAGACCACCGGTGGGCAGACCCGGAAGGGGCAGCCCCGGGATCGGCAGAGCCGGCAGCGGCAGCGGCAGCGCCGGCAGGCCCGCGGCCGGAGCGGCCGGCTTCAGGAGCAGATCGGTGAGGCCCGGAAGCAGCTTCGTCACGTCGCCGAGGCCGAGCTTCTCGAGCAGCGGGCCGAGACCCACCTTGACGAGCAGCTCGACGACCACCGTGGTCGCGACCTTCACCGAGGCGCTGAGCTTCACCAGGTCGCCGGCGGCGGCAGCGTCGACGAGGACCTTGACCTCGGCGTTCAGCTTCTTCGTCGCGTCCGCGACCGCGGCGGCCGTGTCCGTCGCCGCCTCCTTGACCGGCGGTTCGGGCTCGGCGGCCACGGCGTTGGTCGCCGCGATCAGGCCCATGACCGCGCTGTCGAGCACCGCCCGGTCGTTCTCGTCGTACGTGCCCGCGGCGCCGTTCTTGGCGGCGTCGTCGATGGCCGCGTACAGCCGGTCGAGGCTGCCCTGGAGCTTGCGCTCGCTCTCGCCGTCGATCGGCGCGGACACCACGGTCCGGCCCTCGGCGGCGAGCGCGGGGACGGCGCCGAGCACGGCGGTGCCGGCGGACAGGGAGACGGTGACGGCGAGCGCGGTGAGCGTGCGGTTGAGTCGCATGGGGGGAGTGCCTTTCAGGGTGGTGAGCGGGGGACATTCAGTGGGGTGAGCGGAGGGGAAACCTTGCGGGGGAGCGGTCCGGGCCGGCCCGTACCGCGAGGGCAGGCCCGAACTGCGCCCGGATCACGGGAACTTGGGCAGCCCGCCGAACGGCGCGGGAGGCGCGGGCGGAAAGACGGGCAGGCCCGGGAACGCGGCGGGGCTGGTCGTCGGGGCGCCGAAGGGGGCGGGCGCGGCCGGCGGGAACGCGGGCAGACCACCGAACGGCGCGGCCGGCGTGGCGCCGAAGGGCGCGGGCGGTGCCGGCGGGAAGACGGGCAGAGAGGGCAGCGGGGCGGGCGGAAAACCCGGGATACCGGCGGGCGGTGCGGGCGGGAAGCCGGGGATCGAGACCGGCGGTGCGGGCGGGAAGCCGGGGATCGCAGCCGGAGGCGCGGGTGGGAAGCCGGGGATCGCAGCGGGGGGCGCGGGCGGGAAGCCCGGGATCGTGGGCGGCGTCGTCGGCGCGGACGGGACCGGCGGCGGGAGCAGCGGCGGTACGGACGGCTGTGCGTCGGTGCCCGTCGTGTCCTCGGGAGCGACCGGCTCCTCGGGCTCCTCCGCCGGCTCCTCGACCGCGGTCTCGACCGGCTCCGGCGGCGGAGGCAGCTGTTCGACGAACGAGGTGAGCCCCGCGGCCTGCAGCAGGTCGTCGGTGAGCTTGGGAATCTTGGACTTGGCGTCCGCGGCGGTGAGCACATCACCGTTCAGCGCGGCGGTCTGCAGCCGCTGAAGCTCCTTCTTGAGCTTGACCCTGGCCTCACCCACGGGCCAGTCGTCGGCACCCTTGCCGCCGGTGTCCTCGCCGAAGACCGTCTGGACCTCGCGGTCGATCTCCGCGAGCCAGTAGGGATCGGCCACGCCGAGGCTGGTCAGCGGCGAGGTGGCCAGGCCGTCGACGGCCTCGAGGAGGTCCTCGAGATCGACCGGTACACCGGGCGCCGCGGGCAGCCCGGCCGCGGCGGGCCCCGCTGCGGGCGGTGCACCGTCCGGCCCCGGCGTCGACAGCGCCGACGCGGTGCCCGGCAGTGCGAGTCCCAGGGTCAGCGCGCAGGCACAGGCGCCCACTGTCAGCGGCAGCATCCCGCGCCATCCGCGCGGTGCCTTCTTGGCCCGGTGCGCCGTCATGGGAAGTCCTCTCGACAAGGGTCGCCGGGGGCCGGCGCTTGTTACGGCCACCCTCGAAGCGCCGTACACACTCCGCAACCAGACGGCTGCGGAGCGTGGCCATACGGGTGTACGGAGCGGCCTGCCGGGCTACGGCGTTAGGGTCGAGCGGACCAGGAAGCGAGCGGTGAGCAGGTGGGGCGGCAGATGGACATCCCGGGGCAGGGTGCGACGGATCCCTACGGACATCCGCAGGGCTGGCCCGCCAATGAGCTGGAGGAAGTGCTCGGGGCCTCGCTCGGCGCAGGACCCGCCGCGGCCGGCCGCATCCTCGAGGTGCTCGGGCGCAGCTTCGTGTGGGTGCCGCTGCCGAACGGAGGCGGCCGTGGCAGCCGGAACCTCGACGTCCCGACGCTCGAACTCCAGGGCCAGGCCTATGTCCCGGTCTTCAGTTCGCAGGAACAGCTGGTCCAGGTGACCGGCCCGGCCATGGCGTACACGATCGCGCCCGCCGTGGACTTCGCGCGCGGCCTGCCGCCGCAGGTCGGTCTGGTCGTGAACCCCGACGGCGCGATCGGTATCCCGCTGCCGCCCGCCGCCGTCGCCGAACTGTGCAGGTCGGGGCGGACACCGCTCGACGGACCCGCGAGCGGCGGCCGGGTAAGCCTGCGCGAGCCGGACTGGCAGGAGGACCCGGTCGACTTCCTGCGCGCCGCCGCCGAGGAGTTCGAGGCCTGCGGCGTCGTGCTCTCCGCCCGCCGCTGCCTCGCCGAGATCGAGACCGCGAACCCGGTGCTCTTCGTCGGCGTGGAGCTCTCCCAGTGGGACGGCGCGGAGCGCAATCTGCCGATGGAGGCGCTCGGCCGCGCGCTCGGCCGGAACGCGCCGCCGTGGCCGGTGAACCTGGTGCTCCTGGACGTGGCGCAGGATCCGGTCGGCGACTGGATGACCGCCAAGGTCCGCCCGTTCTACCGGCGCGAGTACGCGTAACCACCGGCGTACACGAATGCGGGCGCACGAATATGTCACCGGGAGCGTCAAGTCGGTGTCAGGGGCGCCGCATAAGCTGGTTACATAGCCCGGGCCGGTAAGTCGTGGCGCGCAGGGAGCGCCGACGGATGAACCGGAACGGGGTGTAGGAAAACGGGGCGAAGGGGCGGTCAAGAGTGAGTGCGTCGGGCACTGCTGCGGCCGATCAGGTCGAGCGCACGCTGCGCCAGGTGACACCGGGGCGGTACGACGCGTACGAGGCGCTGCTCCAGGCCATCACCGACGGCCGGATCTGGATGCTGCTCTGGCACGGCCAGGCCGGCTCGCCCGACGCCCAGTACGGGAACATGGAGATCGACGGCTTCTCGTACGCCCCCTGTGTGACCTCCGCCCAGGAACTCGCCGCCTCCGGCTGGAACAGGGCGCACGAGGTGGTCTCCGGACTCGACGTCGCGCACACCCTCTACCCCGACCACTACGGCCTGTGGCTCAACCCGCATGCCCCGGGCGGCGGGGTCGGCGTCCCGTGGCTGGATCTGCGCCGTATCGCCACGGGACTCACGAAGGTCCCCGCGGGACCCCTGCGCCTCACCGAGCCCGCCATCGACATCGCGCAGTTCTACGCCCAGCTCAGCCAGAACGCCCACCGCACCCCCGCGGTCCGCTCGCTGCGCCGCGCCTGGGTGCAACCCGCGCTCGGTGCCCCGTATCTGGCGATCGGTCTGGATGTGTACGACACGTCCCCGGCCGCCGTCGACTCGGTGCGCGTGATGATGCAGCAGTCCATCGCCTCGGTCCCGGACGGTCTGCCGGTCTCGACGGTCGCGATGTCCGACGAGTACGACCCGATCACGATGTGGCTGCGCGCCAACTCCCGTCCGTTCTACGACCGGGAGGCCCATGGGCCGGCGGGCGTAGGTGGCTACGGCTATCCGCCCATTGGCTGAGCTGAGCCGGTGGCCGTGGTTGGCCAGGGCGCCCCTCGTTCGAGGGATCCTGCCCGGTTTCCGGGATTTCGCCGACGTATGGAACGCATGATCGGTAGCGGCTGATCAGTTCTGTGCGGCGAGGGGAGGGGCGGTGACGCGCAAGCGCGTGAAGAGGCGTGAGCTGCGCCCTCTGGCTGCCCCGTTCACTGTGGCTGCTCCGTCGGGTGCCCGTATTCGAGACCGGTTGCGTGTCACTGCCGAGGAGGCTGAGGTGCTGCGGCTGGTCGGTGAGCATCTGGGCCGTCATCAGCGGGCGGATCTCGCCGAGCGGGTGCGTATCGGCAAGGTCAAGAAGAAGGACACCGGGCGCGCTGGGCGGAAGAAGGCGTTGACGGCGGTGTCGTCGTCGCGTTGGGCCGGAGCGATGACCCGGGTGTCCGAGGATCAGTACCAGCTCTCGATGCGCTGCCTGTTCGACGAGCGTGGATCGTTGTGTCGTGCCATCGCTGTGATCAGCCGCCGTCTGAGAGTGCCGTGCGGGCAGCGTGCGGGGCGGGTGAGCGGCTACGCGACGCAGGCCGAGCGGTTCCAGAAGCAGCGCCGCATGGCTTCACTGACCGCTCGGCTTGTTTTGGTGGAGGAGCGGATCGAAGCCGGTCGTCCGGCGATCGTGGTCGGCGGTCGACGCCTCGCGAAGGTGCGGGTCCACCTGGAGACGGCCCAGCTCACCGAGGCCCAGTGGCGTCAACGGTGGGACGCGGAGCGGCTGTTCCTGACCGCGGACGGGGAGACCGGTGCCCCGCACGGCAACTACACCATCGCCGTTCATCCGGACACCGGCGAACTGTCGCTTGTGCTGCCGGAGCCGCTGCGGCACTTGGCCAATGCGCCGAGAGGGCGGTACAGGTTCGGTTGCATGGTGCGGTTCTCCCACCGGCAAGGCGAGTGGCTGGACCGCGTGACCGCGAACCGGGCAGTGCGCTACGACATCACGTACGACCCTGAGCGTGGACGCTGGTACATCGACGCCTCCTGGAGCACTGACACCACCCAGATGCCCAGGCCGCAGGAGTTCGCCGCGCGAGCGGAGCGCACCCTCGGGGTTGACCTGAACGCCGACCACCTCGCCGCGTACGTCCTCGATGCGCACGGTAATCCCGTCGGCGAGCCGATCACGATTCCACTCGATCTCACCGGTCCGGCCTCGCAACGAGACGGCCACCTTCGGGCCGCGATCACCCAGCTCATCGCCGCCGCCCGAGGGCAGGGCTGTGCGGGGATCGTGATCGAGAACCTTGGCTTCGCCGACTCCCGCGCCACTGGCCGGGAAACCATGGGCCGGGGCGCACGTGGCAAGACATTCCGCCGTACCGTCGCGGGTATTCCTACCGCCCGCTTCCGTGAGCGCCTGCGGGGCATGGCCTTCCACGCAGGACTCGTTGTTATCGCGGTCGACCCCGCGTACACCTCGATCTGGGGCGAGCGGTACTGGAAGTCCCCGCTGCAACAGCAGGCCACCACAACCGCCATCGTTACCCGCCATCACAGTGCCGCCGTGACGATCGGCAGACGCGGCCTGGGGCACAGGGCACGGCGTCGGCCAGGTGTGACCGCCACTCGCCAGAGGATGAGTGCGCGGAGAGCTACCGGCCAGACCGTGACCATCCCCAGGCTGCGTGGGACCGTGAGACCACCCAGGACAGCGGGCGCGTCCAGCATGGACGGCAAGACCCGACTGTGCCAAGGTGACCAACTCGCGCTGTTCTCCGGCCCTCAAGACCGTTCGGGGGGCCACCGGGCAATCAGTTCGGATTGCGCCAAGTCGGCCGACAATGGTCGATTTGCGCAGGAACGGTATCCGCCCGTTGGCTGAGCGGAACCGACGGCGCCGAATCCACCCCATCCCTGGGTGAGTGCGCCGGTTGGGGCGCCATGTCCCGTACCTGACCGATTTGTTGGGGCCCTGGGTCTCATCTAGGTATCACCGTTATGCGGACCATTCTCCGTCGTGAGCGGTGACTGTAGTGTGCGGCGAAGTTCATGATCTCCCGGCATTCGCCGAACTCAGGGGTGGAGCAATGCGAATACTGAAATCCCGTGCTGCGCGTATGGCCACAGTGGCCGTCGCAGCCACGCTGGTCGTCACCGCCTGCGGCAGTGACCGAGACAAGGGTGACGGCGAGGGCAGCAGCAAGGACAAGTTTGTCTTCGGTGCTCCCGGTGACCCGAGTTCGCTCGACCCGGCCCTCGCGAGCGACGGCGAGACGTTCCGCGTCACCCGTCAGGCGTTCGAGGCGCTGATCGAGCACGAGCCCGGTGGCTCCAAGATGGTCGGCGGCCTCGCCGAGAAGTGGTCGAGCGACGCGACCGGCAAGCAGTGGACGTTCAACCTGCGCAAGGGCGTCAAGTTCCACGACGGCGAGGAGTTCAACGCCGCCGCCGTGTGCGCCAACTACGACCACTGGTACAACCTCAAGGGCGGCTACCAGTCCTCCGCGTTCACGGAGTACTGGCAGTACATGTTCGGCGGCTTCGCGAAGAACGAGGACCCCGAGCTGCCCCCGTCGAACTACAAGTCGTGCACCGCCAAGGACGCGAACACCGCGGTCATCGAGGTGAACGAGCCGTCCGCGAACTACCCGGGCGCCTTCTCGCTGCAGTCCTTCGCGATCCACTCGCCGAAGTCCATCGCCGAGATGGACAAGCAGCAGGCCACTGCTGAGGGCGACGCGATCACCTACCCCGAGTACAGCCAGAAGCCGGGCGTGGACGCGGGTACGGGTCCGTACAAGATCAAGAGCTGGAACAAGGGCAACCAGGAGATCACCCTGGAGGCCTTCGACGGCTACTACGGTGACAAGGCCAAGGTCAAGAACCTTGTCTTCCGCACCCTGGACACCGAGGAGGGCCGTCGTCAGGCGCTCCAGTCCGGCGACATCGACGGGTACGACCTGGTCGCCCCCGCCGACGTGGACACGCTGAAGAAGGCCGGTTTCCAGGTCCCGACGCGTGACGTCTTCAACCTGCTCTACCTGGGCTTCACCCAGGAGAAGAACAAGGCCCTCGAGAAGCTCGAGGTCCGCCAGGCGATCTCGCACGCGATCGACCGCGACAACATCGTCAAGACCCAGCTGCCCGACGGCGGCAAGGTCGCGACCCAGTTCATGCCCGACACCGTCGCCGGTTACTCGGACAAGGTGAAGACGTACCCGTTCGACACCGAGAAGGCCAAGTCCCTTCTCAAGGGCGCGGGCCAGTCGGACCTCAAGCTGACCTTCTGCTACCCGACCGAGGTCACCCGGCCGTACATGCCGGCCCCGCAGGACATCTTCGAGTCGGTCAAGTCCGACCTGGAGAAGGCCGGCGTCAAGGTCACCCCGAAGCCGATGAAGTGGAACCCGGACTACCTGGACGCCACCAAGACCGGTGCGTGCGACGCGTACCTGCTCGGCTGGACCGGTGACTTCAACGACGGCTTCAACTTCATCGGTACCTGGTTCTCCAAGTACGACAAGCAGTGGGGCTTCAAGAACAAGGCGCTCTTCGACACGGTGAACGCCTCGTCGAAGATCATCGACCCGGCCGGCCGTGTGGACGCCTACAAGACCGCCAACGAGGCGATCATGGAGTTCATCCCGGGCGTTCCGCTGACGCACTCCCCGCCGTCGATCGCCTTCGGCAAGAACGTCAACCCGCCGAAGGTCTCCCCGCTGACGCAGGAGAACTTCGCCGAGGTCTCCTTCAAGTAAGCCCAGCAGCACATCACTTGGCAGCACGGTTCCGCCCGGCCACATCAGAAACATCGTGGCCGGGCGGGCCCCGTGAGGCCCCCACCTGCCAGCACATGAGTGACAAAGCAAGACACAAGAAAGGGGCTGCGGGGTGCTGAGACTCGTCGTACGAAGACTGCTCCAGCTCATTCCCACCCTCCTCGGCCTGTCGGTTCTCCTCTTCCTGTGGTTGAACCGGCTTCCCGGCGGACCCGCCTCAGCGATCCTGGGCGAACGGGCCACCGAGGCCAAGAAGGCGCAGATCAACCGGATGCTCGGGCTCGACCAGCCCGTGTACGTCCAGTACTGGCGTTTTCTCAAGCGCATGGTCCAGGGCGACCTCGGTACCTCCATCCAGACCGGGCAGCCGGTCTGGGAAGAGTTCACCCTGCGCTTCCCCGCCACCGTCGAACTGTCCCTGACGGCGATGCTCATCGCGGTCGTCGTGGGCATCCCGCTCGGCTATCTCGCCGCCCGTCGGCGCGGTGGCTGGCTCGACATCGCCGCGGTCTCCGGATCGCTCATCGGTATCTGCATCCCCGTGTTCTTCCTCGGTCTGATCCTCAAGGGGATCTTCGCCGTGAACCTCGGTCTGCTGCCGAGCTACGGCCGTCTCGAAACCGGGCTCGACGCCACCGACGTCACCGGGCTCGCCATGCTCGACGGGCTGCTCACCGGTGAGTTCGACGCGACCTGGGACGCCTTCAAGCACCTGATCCTGCCCGCGGTCACTCTCGCCTCCATTCCGCTCGTCGTCATCGTCCGGATGACCCGCGCGAGCGTCCTGGAAGTGCTCGGCGAGGACTACGTGCGCACCGCCGAGTCCAAGGGCCTGGACGCACGGGTCGTACGCAGCCGTCACGTCCTGCGCAACGCGCTGCTCCCCGTGATCACCGCGGTCGGCCTGCTCACTGGCTCGCTGCTCTCGGGTGCCGTTCTCACCGAGTCGGTCTTCGCCTTCGAAGGCATCGGCAAGTTCATCCGGGATGCCATCGACGGCCGCGACTACCCGGTGCTGGTCGGCTTCATCATGCTGATCACCCTTGTCTTCGTCCTGATCAACCTCCTCGTCGATGTCGCCTACAACCTCATCGACCCGAGAGTGCGGGTGCACTGATGAGCCTTGTCACCCCCAACACCAGCAAGATCGACCGTCTTGCCGAGCTGACGGCCACGCAGGAGACCGCCAGTGGCAGCAGCCTCTGGCGCGAGGCGTGGCGGCGGCTGCGGCGCAACAAGGCCGCAATCATCGGCGCCGTGGTCATCGCCGTCTTCGTCGTCGTGGCGATCGTCGGTCCGATGGTCGCCCCGCACGACCCGGCGGCACAGATCTGGCGCGGCGAAGTACGCATCAACAAGGGACAGTTCATCGGCCCGCGTGCCGAGAACTGGTTCGGCCTCGACCACCTCGGCCGTGACCAGTTGTCCAGGTTCCTGGTCGGCGCCCGGCAGACCCTGCTCGTCGGTGTGGTCTCCATGCTGATCGGCCTGATCATCGGTGCGATCATCGGTGGTGTGTCCGGCGCTGCCGCCACCCTCGGCGGCAAGAACGGACAGCGCTTCGACACCTTCGTCATGCGCGTCACCGACATCATGCTGGCGCTGCCCTCGCTGCTGCTCGCCGTCTCCATCGCCGCGATGCTCGGGCAGTCGCTCACCACCGTGATGATCGCGGTCGGCGTGGTGCAGATCCCCATCTTCGCCCGGCTGCTTCGCGGTTCGATGCTCGCCCAGGGCAGCGCGGACTACGTCCTCGCCGCCAAGTCGATGGGTATCCGCACCCGGCGTATCGCCACGGGGCAGATCCTGCCGAACTCGCTGAGCCCGGTCATCGTGCAGGCCACGCTGTCCCTCGCCACCGCGATCATCGAGGCTGCGGCCCTGTCGTACCTCGGTCTCGGCAGCCCGGACCAGTCGGTGCCCGAGTGGGGCGCGATGCTCACCCAGGCTCAGCGGTTCTTCGACAACGCGCCGCTGATGTCCGTCTACCCGGCAGTGGGCATCATCATCACCGCCCTCGGCTTCACCCTCCTCGGCGAGGCCATGCGCGAAGCCCTCGACCCGAAGCTGCGAGGCTGATCTGCCATGGCACTGCTCTCAGTTGACGAACTCACCGTCACCTTCGGCGGCCGCGGACAGAAAGAGTCCAAGGCGGTCGACGGCGTCTCCTTCGACGTCGACCAGGGTCAAGTGGTCGGTCTCGTGGGCGAATCCGGCTGCGGCAAGTCCGTGACCTCGCTCGCCCTGATGGGTCTGCTCCCCGGCAAGGGCGTCAAGCTCGGCGGCCGCGCCGACTTCGACGGCAACAACCTGCTGACCATGAGCCAGCGGGAGATGCGGGACATGCGCGGCAGCCAGCTCGCGATGATCTTCCAGGACCCGCTGTCCTCCCTGAACCCGGTCGTCCCGATCGGGATCCAGGTCACCGAGATCCTGCAGCGGCACCGCGGCCTGAAGGGCGAAGCCGCCCGCAAGGAAGCGGCGCATCTGCTCGACCGCGTGGGCATTCCGGACCCGACCCGTCGGCTCAAGGAGTACCCGCACCAACTCTCCGGCGGTATGCGCCAGCGCGCGCTGATCGCCATGGCTGTCGCCTGTGCCCCGCGCCTGCTCATCGCGGACGAGCCGACCACCGCCCTCGACGTCACCATCCAGGCGCAGATCCTGGAGCTCCTCAAGGAGCTGGTGGACGAGGAGGGCACCGCGCTGCTGATGATCACCCATGACCTGGGTGTCGTCGCCGGTCTGTGCGACCAGGTCAATGTGCTCTACGCGGGCAAGGTGGTGGAATCCGCGGACCGCCACGAGCTGTTCGCCCACCCGATGCACCCGTACGCGCACGGCCTGCTCGAATCGATCCCGCGGCTCGACGCGCCGCGCGGCGAGCCGCTCAAGCCGATCCGCGGATCCATCAACGACCGGATCGCCTGGGCCGACGGCTGTGCCTTCGCGCCCCGCTGCGACCACTACACGATGGAGTGCCTGACCGGCACTCCGGCCCTGACCGAGCCCGCCGCGGCCGGCCACCAGGTCCGGTGCGTCAACCCCGTACGGGAGCCCGTCGAGATCGCCACGCTCGACGCCGCTGACGTCACCGCATCGGCACAACAGGAGACGAGCGCATGAGCCTCCTTGAACTGAACGACGTCAAGGTCCACTTCCCGATCAAGAAGGGCGTGCTCTTCGACCGTACGGTCGGCCACGTCTACGCGGTCGACGGGATCTCCCTGAAGGTCGAGGCCGGTCAGACGTACGGTCTCGTCGGTGAGTCGGGCTGCGGCAAGACCACCCTCGGGCGGGCGGTCCTGCGTCTGGTCGACATCACCAGCGGTGAAGTCGTCCTGGACGGCGAGGACTTGGCGAAGCTCTCCGACAAGGAGATGCGAGAGCGGCGGCGCAAGCTCCAGATGGTCTTCCAGGACCCGCTGGGCAGCCTCAACCCGCGCCAGAACATCGAGTCGATCCTCTCCGAGGGCATGGCCGCGCACGGTATCGGCGCCTCCCAGGAGGAGCGGCGCGAGAAGATCCGCGCGATCCTCGCCAAGGTGGGTCTGCCGTCCAACGCCCTGTCGCGCTACCCGCACGAGTTCTCGGGCGGTCAGCGTCAGCGCATCGGTATCGCCCGCGCGCTGGTCCTCGAACCGGACGTGATCATCTGCGACGAGCCGGTCTCCGCGCTCGACGTGTCGATCCAGGCGCAGGTGGTCAACCTGCTCGACGAGCTCCAGGAGGAACTGGGTCTGACGTACGTCGTCATCGCCCACGACCTCGCGGTGGTACGCCACATCTCCGATGTCATCGGAGTGATGTACCTGGGCTCGCTGGTGGAGGAGGCGCCGAGCGACGCGTTGTACGCGGAGCCGAAGCACCCGTACACCAGGGCGCTGATGTCGGCGGTGCCGATCCCGGACCCGGTGGTCGAGGAGGCCCGCGAGCGCATCCTGCTCAAGGGCGACCTGCCCTCGCCCGCCAAACCGCCGTCCGGCTGCCGTTTCCACACGCGCTGCCCGTGGGCGCAGGACCGCTGCTCCACCGAGCGGCCCGTGCTGCAGGACGTGGGCGGCGGCCACCGGGTGGCCTGCCACTTCACCTCGGAGATCGAGTCCGGTCTGCTGCAGATCGGTTCGTCCGCGGCGGTGGTTCCGGCGGCTCGTACGGAGGCGGACTCGGTGACGGCCGCGGCTGTGGCAGCCGATACCGAGGCGCCCGAGTCGACCGAAGCCGAGTCGACCGAAACCGAGTCGACCGAAACCGACTCGACAGAAGACGCCAAGGACTCCACCGCACAGGGCGCGTAACCACCTCGCCCTTGGTCGGACCCCACCGGCACTCGAGAAACCCCCGGGACAACTCCCGGGGGTTTCTTGCTGGTCACGGCACCTGTTCGCCCAACCGGTGCTCCCACTGCAGGAATTACGGTTCCGCAAACTTCCTGGTCGACCTCTGGCGCGTGATCTTGATCACATTGAACACTCCCGAAAGGCAGGTTGCTATCAGGCCAAACCACCTGAGGTGGAGGAGGTCCGACGCGCGTGACCGCACCTATCGAGACCACAGCCGCAAGCGCCGAGGCGCAGCCGGAAGCCGTGCTCGCAGGAGCCGGACCAGGTCAGATCGAAGGCCGTTCGCTGGGCCGGATCGCCTGGACGCGATTCAAGCGCGACAAAGCCGCGGTGGCCGGAGGTGTCGTCGTGGTGCTGCTGGTCCTGATGGCGGCCCTGGCCAAACCCGTCCAGGCGATCTTCGATCTGGACCCGGACAAGCTCAACCAGGACCTCGTCGACCCCGCCCTGCAGGCACCCAAAGGACCCTGGGGCGGCATGAGTTGGGATCACCCGCTCGGCGTGGACCCCGGCTTCGGACGTGATCTCCTCGCCCGGGTGATCGAAGGCTCCTGGGTCTCCCTGCTCGTGGCGGTCGGCGCGACCCTGGTCTCGGTGCTGATCGGTGTCGTCTTCGGTGTGGTCGCGGGCTACTACGGCGGATGGGTCGACAGCGTTGTGAGCCGGCTGATGGACACGTTCCTCGCCTTCCCGCTGCTCCTGTTCGCGATCTCGCTCTCCGCCTCCGTGCAGGACGGCTTCTGGGGTCTGACCGGACTGCCGCTGCGGATCGCCGTGCTGATCTTCGTCATCGGCTTCTTCGCCTGGCCGTACATCGGCCGGATCGTCCGCGCCCAGACCATGAGCCTGCGCGAGCGGGAGTTCGTGGAGGCTTCGCGATCGCTCGGCGCACGCGGCCCGTTCATCATCTTCCGCGAGCTGATGCCGAATCTGATCGCGCCGATCCTCGTGTACTCCACGCTCCTGATCCCGACCAACATCCTCTTCGAGGCGGCGCTCAGCTTCCTCGGCGTGGGCATCGCCCCGCCGCAGGCCTCGTGGGGCGGCATGCTCACCGACGCCGCCGACCGCTACGAGTCCGATCTGCAGTACCTGTTCGTGCCCGGTCTGGCGATCTTCATCACCGTCCTGGCCTTCAACCTCCTCGGGGACGGGCTGCGCGACGCGCTCGACCCCCGGAGCAAGTAGTCCCGCGCACCTGATCCCCGACCGAGCACCGAGCACTCCCTGAGCAACTCGTTCCCGACCAAGCAGTACCTGGCACAGCGGTTTCCGTGCCGTAGGCATCGAATTCAGGAGGCAGCCCCAGCATGAAGACCAAGAAAGTATCGGCCGTCCTAGCGACGGCGCTCGCCCTGGCGCTGACCGCCACGGCATGCGGCGGCTCCGACGATGGCGACGGCGACAAGAACAAGGACAAGAACAACAACAACAGCCAGAAGGCCGTGGCCGACGCCGCCCTCGAGTCGATCGTGAACCAGTCGTCCGACAAGGGCGGCACGGTCACCTACGAACACTCCGACGTACCGGACTCGCTCGACCCCGGCAACACGTACTACGGCTGGGTGCAGAACTTCTCGCGCCTGTACGGCCGTACGCTCACCACCTTCAAGCCGGCCGCTGGAACCGACGGTCTCACGGTCGTCCCGGACCTCGCCGAGTCCCTGGGCCAGCCCAGCGCGGACGCCAAGACCTGGACGTACAAGCTGCGCAAGGGCGTGAAGTACGACGACGGCACCGAGGTCACCTCGAAGGACGTCAAGTACGCCATCGAGCGCTCCAACTTCGCACCCGAGGCGCTCTCCAACGGCCCCACGTACTTCAAGGCGTATCTGGAGGGCGGCGACAAGTACAAGGGTCCCTACAAGGACAAGAACCCCGACGGGATCGCGTCCATCGAGACCCCGGACGACTACACGATCACGTTCAAACTCAACAAGCCCTTCGCGGACTTCGACTACCTCGCGACGTTCTCGCAGACCGCCCCGGTGCCCCAGGCCAAGGACAAGGGTGCCTCCTACGTGCAGAACATCGTGTCCTCGGGCCCGTACAAGTTCGAGTCGTACAGCGAGGGCCGCAGCGCCGTCCTCGTCCGTAACCCGAACTGGGACAAGGCGACCGACCCGATCCGTCCGGCGCTCGCCGACCGTATCGAGATCAAGTTCAAGGTCAACCCGACCACCGTCGACCAGCATCTCCTCAACGACCAGATCACCGTCGACGCGGCCGGCACCGGTGTGCAGTCCAAGACGCAGCCGAAGGTCCTGAAGCCGTCCGAGAAGAACCAGACGGACAACCCGTACGCGGGCGCGACCACGTGGCTGGCGATGAACGTGCACGTGGCGCCGTTCGACAACATCGAGTGCCGCAAGGCCGTCCAGTACGCGATCGACAAGACCTCGGTGCAGCAGGCGCTCGGCGGCGACACCAAGGGTGACGTGGCCTCCACGCTGCTGCCGCCGTCGGTGAACGGCTACACGAAGTTCGACACGTACGCGACCGACGGCAACAAGGGTGACGAGGCCAAGGCCAAGGAAGCCCTGACCGCGTGCAAGCAGCCGAACGGCTTCAGCACCAACCTCTCGGCGCGCTCCGACCGCCCCGACGAGATCGCCATGGCGACCGCGATCAAGGCCTCCCTGGAGAAGGTCGGGATCAACGCCGAGATCAAGCAGTTCCCCTCGGGCAAGTACTTCGCCAACTTCGCGGGCAACCCGAGCTACGTCCATGAGCACAAGCTCGGTCTGATGATGATGGCCTGGGGCGCCGACTGGCCGACCGGCTTCGGCTTCCTCGACCAGGTCGTCAACGGCTCCGCGATCAAGCCCTCCGGCGGCAACAACCTGATGGAGCTCGACGACCCGAAGGTCAACGCGGCCCTGGCCGAGGGCATCGGTATGACCGACGCCGCCGAGCGCACCAAGAAGTGGGGCGAGGTCGACAAGCTCGTCATGGACACGGCCTCCGCGGTCCCGCTGATCTACCGCAAGAACCTGCTCTACCGGGCGGACTCGGCGACCAACGTCACCGTCACCCAGGCCTATCTGGGGATGTACGACTACTTGCTGATCGGTACCAGCAAGAAGTAGCCGCCCGGGAGCCGGCCCACGAGCCGGCTCCCCGACCGCCGAATCCCCATCCGGGCAAGGGATTTACGAGAGGCAGGTGAAGGCATCGGTGTCCGCCGGACCGGGTGAGCCCCGGACCGGCGGACACCGCGCCGAGCCACTGTGACCGCGTACCTCATCCGCCGTCTGATCGCCGCGGTGGCGCTGCTCTTCGTCGTCAGCGCCGTCACGTTCGCGATCTTCTTTCTCGTTCCGCGGCTCGGCGGGCAGTCGATCGACGAACTCGCCGTGCAGTACGTCGGAAAGGACGCCAATCCGGAATCGGTCCGCGCCGTGAAGCAGAACCTCGGCCTCGACCAGCCCCTGGTCGTGCAGTACTACGACTTCATCAAGGCGATCTTCGTGGGCGCCGACTACAGGTTCGGCCCCGATGCCTCGAAGTGCGACGCACCGTGCTTCGGCTATTCCTTCAAGACGCATGTCGAGGTGTGGCCCGAGATCACCCAGCGCATCCCGGTCACCGCGTCCCTGACGGTCGGCGCGGCGGTCCTGTGGCTGATCTCCGGCGTCACCATCGGAGTCATCTCGGCCCTCAAGCGCGGCACTTTCGTGGACCGCCTCGCAATGACCTTCGCGCTGCTCGGGGTCTCGCTGCCGATCTTCTTCACCGGTCTGCTCGGTCTGGCGCTCTTCACCTCGCAGTGGCCGATCTGGGAGAGCGTGGACTACATCCCGATCACCGAGGACCCCGGCGAATGGTTCTGGAACCTGATCATCCCGTGGTGCTCGCTCGCCTTCCTCTACTCGGCGCTGTACGCCCGGCTCACCCGCGCCGGAATGCTGGAGACGATGAGCGAGGACTACATCCGTACGGCCCGTGCGAAGGGTCTGCGCGAGTCCAAGGTCGTCGTCAAACACGGGCTGCGCGCGGCACTCACCCCGATCGTCACCATCTTCGGTATGGACTTCGGCCTCCTGATCGGCGGCGCGATCATCACCGAACAGGTCTTCTCGCTGCAGGGGATGGGCGCCTACGCGGTGCAGGCCGTCAAGGACAGCGATCTGCCCATCGTCATGGGCGTCACGCTCGTGGCCGCCTTCTTCATCGTCTTCTGCAACCTGATCGTGGATCTCCTGTACGCGGCCATCGACCCCAGGGTGAGGTACTCGTGAGCGAACTCGGATCCACCGTGGGGCGCCCGTCGGTACCGCAGCCGCGTACCGCTGCGGACGTCTTCCTCTCCGTACGGGATCTGAAGATCCACTTCGATACGGACGACGGCCTGGTCAAGTCCGTCGACGGGATCTCCTTCGACCTGCGCCGCGGCCGCACCCTCGGCATCGTCGGCGAGTCCGGCTCCGGAAAGTCGGTGACCTCGCTCGGCATCATGGGCCTGCACCGCACGCGGCGGGCCCGGATCACCGGTGAAGTCTGGCTGGACGAGGACGAGTTGATCGCGGCGAGCGATGATTTCGTACGGCGCCAGCGCGGCCGCAGGATGGCGATGATCTTCCAGGACCCGCTCTCCGCGCTCCACCCCTACTACACGGTGGGCTCGCAGATCACCGAGGCCTACCGGGTGCACCACCCGGTGTCGCGGTCGGTCGCGAAGGCGCGCGCGGTCGAGATGCTCGACCGGGTGGGCATCCCGGAGCCCGCCAAGCGCTACTCCGGCTATCCGCACGAGTTCTCGGGCGGGATGCGCCAGCGCGTGATGATCGCGATGTCGCTGGTCAACAACCCGGAGCTGCTGATCGCCGACGAGCCGACCACCGCGCTCGACGTCACCGTGCAGGCGCAGATCCTGGACCTGATCCGGGATCTGCAGAAGGAGTTCGGCTCCGCGGTCATCGTCATCACCCACGATCTGGGGGTGGTCGCCGAGATCGCCGACGACCTCCTGGTGATGTACGCGGGCCGCTGCGTCGAGCGCGGCACGGCCGAGCAGGTCTTCGAGTCGCCCCAGCACCCTTATACCTGGGGCCTGTTGGGTTCGATGCCGCGGATCGACCGGGCCCAGAGCGAACGCCTCATCCCGGTGAAGGGCACCCCGCCCAGCCTGATCAACGTCCCCTCGGGCTGCCCCTTCCATCCACGGTGCCCGTACGCCGACGTGCCGCAGGACGACGCGACCCGCACCGTCCGCCCGGAGCTGCGCGAGGTGGGCAGCGGGCACTTCACGGCCTGCCATCTCAAGCAGGAGGAGCGGACCCGGATCTGGACCGAGGAGGTCGAGCCGAAGCTGTGAGCGACGACGAGAAGACATCTCTGGTGAAGCAGGGCGGGCCCGGCCACGCGGTGCCCGCGCCGCCGGTGGAGCCGCTGCTCAGGGTGGAGAACCTGGTCAAGCACTTCCCCATCAAGAAGGGAGTGCTCCAGCGCACGGTCGGTGCGGTGCAGGCCGTGGACGGGATCTCCTTCGACGTACGTCCCGGGGAAACGCTGGGTGTGGTGGGGGAGTCGGGCTGCGGGAAGTCCACGATGGGCCGGCTGATCACGCGGCTGCTCGAACCGACCGGCGGGCGGGTCGAGTTCGAGGGGCAGGACATCACACACCTGTCGGTGGGGCAGATGCGGCCGCTGCGCAAAGACGTCCAGATGATCTTCCAGGACCCGTACTCGTCGCTGAACCCGCGGCACACGATCGGCACGATCGTCGGGGCGCCCTTCCGGCTGCAGAAGGTGGCGCCCCAGGGCGGCATCAAGAAGAGCGTCCAGGATCTTCTCTCGCTCGTGGGTCTCAACCCCGAGCACTACAACCGCTATCCGCACGAGTTCTCCGGCGGCCAGCGCCAGCGCATCGGCATCGCCCGCGCCCTGGCCCTCAAGCCCCGGCTCGTGGTCGCCGACGAACCGGTCTCCGCCCTGGACGTCTCCATCCAGGCCCAGGTGGTCAACCTTCTGGACGACCTGCAGGACGAGCTGGGTCTGACGTACGTGATCATCGCCCATGACCTCTCGGTCATCCGCCATGTCTCGGACCGTATCGCGGTGATGTACCTCGGCAAGATCGTCGAACTCGCCGACCGGCAGCCGCTGTACGAGACCCCGATGCACCCGTACACGAAGGCGCTGCTCTCGGCGGTCCCGGTCCCCGACCCCAAGCGCCGCGCCGCCCGCACCTCCCGGATCCTGCTGCACGGCGACGTCCCCTCGCCCATCTCGCCGCCCTCGGGCTGCCGCTTCCACACACGCTGCTGGAAGGCGACTGCCGTCTGTGCCGCCGAGGAACCACCGCTCATCGAGCTGGCCCCGGCCCACCGGGTCGCGTGCCACCACCCGGAGAACGCACCGGACCAGGTCCCGTCGGACACCGAACTCCTTGCGGGGACACCGGCGCGGGATGCGGCGCCGCCGCCGGTCCAGGATGCCGGGGTTCCTGCCCAGGACGCCGGGGCGTCTGCCCAGGACAAGGTGCCCGGCACCTGACGCGTCCCATGGGCCCCACACGTCACAATGAGCTGTGCTGCAAGACCTCTTCACCCCCGACGTCCAACACGGCCTCGACCTCGCCGGCATCTTCGTCTTCGCGATCTCCGGCGCGCTCCTGGCCGTACGCAAGAACTTCGATGTCTTCGGCATCGCCGTCACCGCCGAGGTCACCGCGCTCGGCGGCGGCCTCTTCCGCGACCTGATCATCGGCGCCGTACCGCCCGCCGCCTTCACGGACCTTGGCTACTTCGTCACGCCCCTGTTCGCCGCGGGGCTCGTCCTCTTTCTGCACCCCGAGGTCGAGCGCATCAACGGCGCCGTGAACGTCTTCGACGCGGCCGGCCTCGGGCTCTTCTGCGTCACGGGCACGACCAAGGCGTACGAGTACGGCCTCGGCCTCACCGCCTCGGCGGCCCTCGGTCTCGCGACCGCCGTCGGCGGCGGTGTACTGCGCGACGTCCTCGTGAACGAGACCCCGTCCCTGCTCCGCTGGGACCGCGACCTCTACGCGGTCCCGGCGATGGTCGGCGCCGGCATCGTGGTGATGTGCATCCGCTTCGACACGCTGAACACCATCACGTCGGGCCTCGCGGTGATCACCGCCTTCGTGCTCCGACTGCTCGCGATGCACTACCACTGGCGGGCGCCCCGGGCGTGGAACCGGCGGTCGCATGCGCGTGAAGAGGCGGCGTAGTCGAAGTAGGGACCGTCGCAGCCGGGACAGCGGTGGGGGCCAGGAGAAAAGCTACCGCTCAGTAGTAAGCTGATGTACCGTACATGGCATGACTCAGGGAACCTCGGCGAAGGCCACCATCGGTGACAGCGAGTTCGACCGCGACACTGCCGTGATCCTGCGCGAGCCCGGGGTCTACGACGCGGAGCTCTCGGCCGGCTGGACGATCATCAGTGCCGTCAACGGCGGTTATCTGCTTGCCGTGATCGGCCGCGCGCTCGGCCAGGCGCTGCCGCACTCGGACCCCTTCACGGTCTCGGCGCACTATCTCACCGCGTCCCACCCGGGCCCGGCCGTCATCCGCACGCAGACGGTCCGCACCGGCCGCACGCTCTCCACCGGCCAGGCCTCGCTCTTCCAGTACGACGAGGAGGGCCGCGAGGTCGAGCGGATCCGCGTCATCGCCTCGTACGGCGATCTGGACGCTCTCCCCGACGACGTCCGCACCTCGGCCGCGCAGCCGGCGATCCCTCCGGTCGACCAGTGCTTCGGCCCGCAGGACGCCCCCACTCCCATCAAGGGCAGCACCGCGATCACCGACCGGCTCTGGCTGAAGCTGGACCCGGCGACGCTCGGCTGGGCGCTGGGCGCACCCTCCGGCAAGGGCGAGATGCGCTCGTGGTTCGGCCTCGCCGACGGCCGCGACGCCGACCCGCTCTCGCTGCTGCTCGCGGTGGACGCCCTGCCGCCCACGGCCTTCGAGCTCGGTATCCAGGGCTGGGTCCCGACCGTCGAACTCACGGTCCACGTCCGCTGCCGCCCGGCCCCGGGCCCGCTGCGTATCGCGATCTCGACCCGCAATCTGGCGGGCGGCTTCCTTGAGGAGGACGCGGAGGTCTGGGACAGCGCGGACCGGTTGGTGGCGCAGTCGAGGCAGTTGGCGCGTACGCCGCTGGGGCGCTGAACCCGAACTGCCCCGACTCCGCGGCGGAATTGTTCGCAGAATTGCTCGCAGCGGGCTGTAAGGATGCGCCGCGTCCCTGACATATAGAGGTGTGAAGACCTTCAGGGGCGGGGGCGGGGGCGACCGTGACCGCGCCGCGCGGTTCACGGCGCTGTACCACCGTGACCAGCCGCGCGTGTGCGCCTACGTGCACCGCCGCACGGGCGACCGCGCGGCGGCCGAGGAACTGACCGCCGAGGTCTTCCGCACCGCGTGGGAGCGGATGACGTCCGGCCAGGACGTGGGGACCGGCTGGCTCTTCGTCACCGCGCGCAACCTGCTGAGCAACCACCATCGCTCCCTTGCCCGCCTGACCGAACTGCACCGCGCCGTCGCCGATGCCGACGGCCGCGCTCCCGCGTCCGCCCAGGACGATGCGGTGCTCGACGCACTCGACAGGCTGGTGCCCGCTCACCGGGAGGTGCTGCAGCTCACCTACTGGGACGGCCTCGGCGCCGCCGAGGCCGGCGAACTGCTCGGCTGCAGCGCCTCCGCGGTGTGGGTACGTCTGCACCGTGCGCGCAAGGCGTTCCGAGACGCCTACGAACTCTCCCAGGAGCTGGTGTGATGCGCGTCAAGTCCCTGATCGGGAAGGCCAACCCGGTGCCGCCGACGACGGCGCCCCTGTCGGACCGCGCGGCGCGCGAACTCGCGGCGCTGGTCGGGGCCGAGGCCGTGGCCGCGCCGCGCGCCCGCTGGGCTCCTGCGCGAGGTCTGCGCCTTGCTACGGCCGCGTGCGTGGCCGCCGCGGTCATCGCCGCCGCCCTCTTCTTCGGTCTGGGCGCAGACCCGGACGGCAGCCCCGGTGGTGGAGGCGGCGGCCGCGCCGATGAGCCGTACTACGGCAGCACGGCGGAACTGGAAGGCGCCGCGGACGTCGTCCTGCGCGCGCGGCTCGGTGCCGGGCGCGCGGTCGATGACGCGACGACGGTGGCCCCGGCACAGGTGGTCGCCACCGCCAAGGGCCGTACGCCGGACACGACGATCGACCTCGCGTACACAACGCCGGGCACCGGCCCCGAGACGGCCCCGCTCAAGGCCGGCCGCGAATACGTGCTGCTGCTCTCGCACGGCGATGACGGCCGCTACTACCTGGTGAGCACCGTCCAGGGCTGGTACGAGATCGACGACGGCGCGGCGGTCGCGGACGAGGACAATCCGGTGCGCTTGAGCCCACAGGTACGCGAGGCGCTCGATCTGACGCGCTAGCTCGGCCCCGGCACCCGAAGGCAGACCACCCCCACGCACCGATGCGCCGGACATGCCCCCAGCCCCGGCCTCGTAGAATCAAACGCACCATGGCCTACCTCGACCACGCCGCCACCACCCCGATGCTCCCCGAAGCCATCGAGGCGATGACCGCCCAGCTCAAAGCCGTCGGCAACGCCTCCGCCCTGCACGCGGCCGGAAGGCAGGCCCGGCGCACGGTCGAGGAGGCCCGCGAGACGCTCGCCGCGGCGCTGGGCGCGCGGCCCAGCGAGGTCGTCCTGACCTCCGGCGGCACCGAGGCCGACAACCTCGCGGTCAAAGGCCTGTACTGGGCCCGCCGCGACACCGACCCGGCCCGCACCCGCGTCCTCGCCAGCCCCGTCGAGCACCACGCCGTCCTCGACGCCGTGCACTGGCTGGCCGAGCACGAGGGCGCGACCGTCGAGTACCTGCCGGTGGACTCGTACGGCCGGGTGCACCCCGAGGCGCTGCGCGAGGCCATCGAGCGCAACCCCGACGACGTGGCCCTCGCCACCGTGATGTGGGCGAACAACGAGATCGGCACGGTGCTGCCGATCCGCGAACTCGCCGATGTGGCCAAGGAGTTCGACATCCCGCTGCACTCCGACGCCGTCCAGGCCTTCGGTCAGCTCGACATCGACTTCGCCTCCTCCGGCCTCGCCGCGATGACGGTCAGCAGCCACAAGATCGGCGGCCCGTACGGCATCGGCGCGCTGCTGCTCGGCCGCGACCAGACCCCCGTACCCGTACTGCACGGCGGCGGCCAGGAGCGCCAGGTCCGCTCCGGCACCCTCGACGTCCCCGCCGCGGCCGCCTTCGCGGTGGCCGCCGAGACGGCCGTCGCGCGCCGCGAGCAGTTCGCCGCGGAGATCGGCGCGCTGCGGGACGCGCTCATCGACGCCGTACGCGAGGCCGTACCGGACGCGGTACTCGGCGGCGACCCGGACAACCGGCTCCCCGCCAACGCCCACTTCACCTTCCCGGGCTGCGAGGGCGACTCCCTGCTCCTGCTGCTCGACGCCCAGGGCATCGCCTGTTCCACCGGCTCGGCCTGCACGGCGGGCATCGCCCAGCCGAGCCACGTCCTGCTCGCCACCGGCACCGACCCGGACCTGGCCCGTGGCACGCTGCGCTTCTCCCTCGGCCATACGTCGACGCAGGCCGATGTCGACGAGGTGGCGAAGGCGATCGGACCCGCTGTGGAGCGGGCCCGGGCGGCGGGCCTCAGCTAAGGGCCGCCACCCGACTCATTCAGCGCTCGGCCGCCGTCGTCGACTTCGGCCGGTTCGCCGCCCTGCGCACCAGCTCCATGTACCGGTCCCAGTCCCAGTGCGGCCCCGGGTCCGTGTGCGTGGCCCCCGGCACCTCGTTGTGCCCGATGATGTGCTTGCGGTCGATGGGGATGTCATAGCGGCCGCAGATGTCCGCGGCCAGCCGCGCCGACGCCTCGTACATCACCTTCGTGAAGGACGAGCGCTTGTCCACGAAGCCCTCGTGCTCGATCCCGACGCTGCGTTCGTTGTACTTCCGGTTGCCCGCGTGGAAGGCCACATCCAGCTCGCGCGCCATCTGTGTGATCTCCCCGTCGCGCGCCCGGATCACATAGTGCGCGGCCGCCGCGTGCAGCGGGTCCTTGAAGACCCGGATCGCCGTGGCATAGCTGCCCTGGGTGACATGGATGACGATCCGGTCGATCTCGTAGTCCGCGGGCCGGTCCGCCAACCGCAGATTCCCCGCCGAGGCCGCCACCCAGAGGGCCCCCGGCTGGTCCACATCGCCCTCGGTACGCTGCTTGTCGACGCCCGGGATCTTCCACCAGAGCCGTCCGAGCTCCTCACGGAACGCAAGCGCCGTGACACCCGCCGCGACCGTCGCCCCCACGCCGACCAGCAGGCCACGGCGTTTCACGCCCTCGGCTTTGTCCTCACCCACGGCCACCCCCGTTGTGCATTGATCTCGTACAGACAAACGGGTGGAGGAGCCCCATTGGTTCCGGCTTACTCTTGAAGGGTTATGACTGAGACTCCTGCCGAGCCCCGCCGCCTCCGTGTCCTCGCCGCCATGTCCGGCGGTGTCGACTCCGCCGTCGCCGCCGCCCGCGCCGCCGAGGCGGGCCACGATGTGACCGGGGTCCATCTCGCGCTCTCGGCCAACCCGCAGTCCTTCCGCACCGGCGCCCGCGGCTGCTGCACCATCGAGGACTCCCGCGACGCCCGCCGCGCGGCCGACGTCATCGGCATCCCCTTCTACGTATGGGATCTCGCCGAGCGCTTCCGTGAGGACGTGGTCGAGGACTTCATCGCCGAGTACGAGGCCGGGCGCACCCCGAACCCCTGTCTGCGCTGCAACGAGAAGATCAAGTTCGCCGCGCTGCTCGACAAGGCGCTCGCGCTCGGCTTCGACGCCGTGGCCACCGGCCACTACGCGCAGGTGATCACCAACGAGGACGGGACGCGCGAGCTGCACCGCGCCTCCGACATGGCCAAGGACCAGTCGTACGTGCTCGGTGTCCTGGACGACCGGCAGCTGGCGCACGCGCTCTTCCCGCTCGGCGACACCGTCACCACCAAGGACGAGATCCGCGCCGAGGCCGAGCGCCGCGGGCTCGCGGTCGCCAAGAAGCCCGACAGCCATGACATCTGCTTCATCGCCGACGGCGACACCCAGGGCTTCCTCGCCGGCCGCCTCGGCAAGGCCGAGGGCGACATCGTCGACGAGTCGGGCGAAAAGGTCGGCACGCACGAGGGCGCCTTCGGCTTCACGATCGGCCAGCGCAAGGGCCTCAGGATCGGTACGCCGGCTCCGGACGGAAAGCCGCGCTATGTGCTCGACATCTCGCCCGTCAACAACACGGTGACGGTCGGCCCGGTGGCCGCCCTCGACGTCACCGCCCTGACCGCGATCAAGCCCCGCTGGTGCGGTACGGCACCCGTCGGCGAGGGCCGCTACACCGCCCAGCTGCGCGCGCACGGCGAGGAGACGCCGGTGACCGCGGAGCTCGTGGACGGCGAGCTGCGGGTCGCGTTCGACGAGCCGGTACGCGGAGTCGCACCCGGCCAGGCGGTCGTGCTCTACGACGGCACGCGGGTGGTGGGCTCGGCGACGATCGCGGCCACCACGCGGGCGACGGCCGGGGTCTGAGCCCAACTCGGCCCGTACGCCTAGGCGTTCGCGTAGAACCCGGCGAGCACCGGAGCGAGTACTTCCGGATCCGCCATGTGCGTCTGGCCCTCAAGGGTCAGATGCCGGCCCGCGCGCGCCGAGCGGGCGACCAGGGCGGCCGAGCCGCTCATCCACTCGAAGCTGGCCGCGCCGTTCACCACGAGCAGCGGTACGTCGATCTGCGAGATCCGGTCGACCGGCACCAGGCTGTCGCCGAGTACGGCGTAGTCGTACGCGATCGTGGGGGCCAGGGCCTCCCACTCGGCCCACAGGGGTGAGCGCCGCAGCTGCGAGATGATCTCGGCCGGCGCGCCCGTCCCGGAGATGAAGTGCTCGACGGCGGCGTCGCGGCGGTCCTCGGCGAGCAGCGCCCGCAGCCGGGCGGCCTGCTTCTGACGGTCCGCGACACCGATCTCGTCGAGCGTCAACGGCGGTTCGTAGCCCGACACATGGGTCACCGCGAGCCCGCTCGCCGCCGCCTCGAAGGCCAGCGCGGCGCCGGAGGAATTGCCGTGCAGCGCCGCGCGGCCGCCCAGCTCGTCGATGAGCGCGGCAAGGTCGTCGACCTCACGCGCGACCGCGTACGGCAGGGTGTCCCCGCTGTTGCCGCGGCCCCTGCGGTCATACGTGACCGCCGTGCAGCCGAGCGCGGCCAGCCGCTCGGCGAGCGGCCGGTCCTCGGTGGAACCGGTGCAGAGCGCTCCGCCGACGAGGATCACGACCGGGCCGCCCGAGCCGAACCGTTCGTACGCGATGGGCGTGCCGTCGCGGGACAGAACTTTTCCAAGGGTGTCCATGACGGTGCAGACCGCAGACGCCACCGGAACTCATCGGCGTACGGAAAAAATCTTCAGGAGACTTCCTCGGTCTCGTAGAAGCAGAGGTGATCCCTGATCCCGGAGACCTCCGGCTTCGGGTCCGGGTACGCCCAGACGGTGTCCTCCTTGCCCGGCAGCGACCAGTACGAGGCCGTGCCTTTGAAGGGGCAGTACGTGTGGGTCTCGGACGGGGTGAGCAGCTCGGTGCGGACGTCCTGCGGCGGCAGGTAGTAGCGCACCGGACACCCCGTCTCCCGTAGCACGAGCGGCCGTTCGCTCTCGGCGACGACCTGCCCGTCGTGCACGACGCGTACGCGCTGCGTGCCCTGTTCGACGGTGATGGTGTGCCCCTTGCCCACTTCTCTGCCCTCCGGATCGCCACGTTCTTCCGCACCTTCAGCGTGCTTGGCGCCCGCGTTCTTCCCGCTGTGGCCCCGGCGTACGGTGGGGCGTATGAACATCTGCGTCTTCCTCTCCGCCGCCGACCTCGACGAGCGCTACACCCGGCCCGCACGCGAGTTCGCCGAACTCCTCGGCAAGGGCGGGCACACGCTGGTGTGGGGCGGTTCGGACTCGGGTCTGATGAAGGTCGTCGCGGACGGTGTCGAGGAGGCGGGCGGCCGGCTGCTCGGGGTCTCGGTGGAGTTCCTCGCGGCCAAGGCGCGGCCGGTGACGGCCCCCGACGAGATGGTCGTCACGCGCGATCTCGCCGAGCGCAAGGCGCTGCTCCTGGAGAAGGCGGACGCCGTGGTGGTCATGGTCGGCGGCACGGGCACGCTCGACGAGGCCACCGAGATCCTGGAGCTGAAGAAGCACGGGAAGACCACCAAGCCCGTGGTGCTGCTCAACACCGCTGGTTTCTACGACGGGTTGAAGGAGCAGTTCCGCCGCATGGAGGAGGAGGGCTTCCTGCCCGTACCCCTGACCGAGCTGGTGTTCTTCGCGGAGGAGCCCGTGGGGGCGCTGGCGTATCTGGAGGAGTCGCGCGGGGTCGCCTGAGCGGGTCGCATGAGCGGCCCGTCCGAGCGGCCCGTCCGAGCTGTCCGGCACCCGGACCGGATCCGGCTCCGCGGACCCCGGATGGGATCATGACGGCATGGCTACCCATGTGATCACCGGAGCGGGCTCGGGCATCGGCGCCGCCGTCGCGCAGCGGCTGCACGCGCGCGGCGACGACCTCGTGCTGCTCGCCCGCAACGCCGCCCGCGGCAAGGAACTCGCCGAGCGCTACCCGGGTGCGCAGACCCTCGTCGGGGATCTCGCCGAGCCGGACCGGCTCTCCTGGGCCTTCTCGCACCAGTCGCTGCCGGACCGCGTGGACACGCTCCTGCACATCGCGGGCATCGTGGACCTCGGCCCGGTCGGCGACCTCACGCCGAAGATCTGGCGCCAGCAGCTGGAGGTCAATCTGATCGCCCCGGCCGAGCTCACCCGCCACTTCCTGCCCCAACTGCGCGTCACCCAGGGCCATGTGGTCTTCGTGAACTCGGGCGCCGGCCTCGCCGCGCACGCCGAATGGTCCGCGTACGCGGCCTCCAAGCACGGTCTGAAGGCCCTCGCGGACTCGCTGCGCGCCGAGGAGAAGCCCAACGGCCTGCGGGTGACGACCGTCTACCCCGGCCGGACCACCAGCCCGATGCAGGCCAAGGTCCACCAGCAGGAGGGCAAGGAGTACGACCCGTCCCGCTGGATCGACCCCGAGTCGGTCGCGACGGCGATCGTCACGGCGATCGATCTGCCGCGGGACGCGGAGATCACGGACCTGTCCGTACGACCGGGGCGCTGACGTCAGGGGGTGGGTGGGACACCGCCCACCCCGCCGTTACGTACCCTCGGCTGGTGACCGAAGACCGCACCACCTCCTGGGGCCCCGCCACCGGCGTCGGCTCGATGCCCGGCACCGACGCGCGCGAAGCCGCGAAGACCGCCGTCGGGACGTTCGAGGACTTCCCCTTCCTGCCCGAGCTCCCCGCCCGCGGCCCCGGCGCCGACATGATCGGCCGCACCCTCGGCCTGCTCGTCGAGATGTACGCCCGGGTCGAGCCCAGCGGCTGGCGGTTCGGCGACCGCCCGGGCCGTGACACCAAGCGCGCCCGGTCCTGGCTCGGCGAGGACCTCGACGCGCTGGAGGAGTTCACGCAGGGGTACGAGGGTCCGGTGAAGATCCAGGCCGTCGGGCCCTGGACGCTCGCCGCGGCGGTGGAGACGAGGAACGGCGAGTCCGCGCTCGCCGACCCGGGCGCCTGCCGCGACATCGCGGGGTCCCTGCGGGAAGGTCTCACCCGGCACCTCGCCGAGGTACGCCGCCGCATCCCCGGCGCCGACATCGTGCTCCAGCTCGACGAGCCCTCCCTCACCGCCGTACTGCGCGGCCAGATCAAGACCGCTAGCGGCTACCGCACCCACCGCGCCGTCGACCGCCAGCTCGTCGAATCCGCCCTGCGCGAGCTGATCGAGGCGCACGACGGACCGTCGGTCGTCCACACCTGCGCCCCCGACGTCCCGTTCGCGCTGCTGCGCCGCGCGGGCGTCGCCGGAGTCTCCTTCGACGCCTCGCTCCTCACCGAGCGTGACGAGGAACCGATCGGCGAGGGCGTCGAGGCCGGACTCAAACTGTTCGCGGGAGTCGTGCCGTCCACCGACGCCGCATTGTCGGACCCTGCCAGTAACGTCATGGGTGTCAGGGCGCTGTGGCGCAGGCTCGGCCTGAATCCCGGCCTGCTCGCGGACGCGGTGGTGGTCACCCCGTCCTGCGGACTCGCGGGGGCGTCACCCGCGTACGCCCGCAAGGCGCTGGCCCATTGCGTCGCGGCGGCGCGCTCGCTCGCTGACAACCCAGAGTGACGGGATCACGGGATCCAGAGTGACGGAACACGACAGACCAACGGGGACTAGGTCTCTCAAAGACGTGGGAGGACACACGATGGTGGGCTCGGAGCAGGCAGGCGGTACGTCATCGGTGCCCAGCGAGGCGCGCGAGAAGCATGCGCAGATCGCGGAGCAGATCGAGGAACACCGCTTCCGGTACTACGTGAAGGACCAACCGGTCGTCAGTGACGCCGAGTTCGACAAGCTGCTGCGTTCGCTGGAGGCCTTGGAGGACGAGTACCCCGAGCTCCGTACGCCCAACTCGCCGACCCAGAAGGTCGCCGGGGACTACCAGACGGACTTCGTCACGGTCGAGCATCGCGAGCGGATGCTTTCACTGGACAATGCCTTCGACGACTTGGAACTCGCCGCCTGGGCAACCCGCGTCGCCAATGACGTCGGCACCACCGACTACCACTTCCTTTGCGAGCTCAAGGTCGACGGCCTGGCCGTGAACCTCACGTACGAGAAGGGTCGGCTGACCCGCGGGGCCACCCGCGGCAACGGGCGTGAGGGCGAGGACATCACGTCCAACATCCGCACGATCTCCGAGATCCCGGATCGCCTCAAGGGCGACCGCATCCCTGATCTCGTCGAGATCCGGGGCGAGGTCTACTTCCCCGTGGAAGCCTTCGAGGAGCTGAACGCGCGCCGCGTGGAAGCAGGCCAGGAGCCCTACCGCAACCCCCGTAACTCCGCCTCGGGTTCGCTGCGCCAGAAGGACCCCAAGGTCACCGCCACGCTCCCGCTGCACATGGTCGTGCACGGCATCGGCGCCCGCGAGGGCCTGGAGATCACCCGGCTCTCCGAGGCGTACGGCCTGCTCAAGGAGTGGGGTCTGCCCACCGCCCAGCACAACAAGGTGGTCGACAACCTCGACGAGGTACGGGAGTTCATCGCGTACTTCGGCGAGCACCGGCACTCCGCCGTCGAGCACGAGATCGACGGTGTGGTCGTCAAGCTGGACGAGATCCCGCTGCAGGGCCGCCTCGGCTCCACCGCACGCGCCCCGCGCTGGGCCATCGCCTGGAAGTACCCGCCCGAGGAGGTCAACACCAAGCTCGTCGACATCCTCGTCGGTGTCGGGCGTACGGGCCGTGTAACGCCGTACGCGCAGGTGGCGCCGATCCATGTGGCGGGCTCCGAGGTCGAGTTCGCGACCTTGCACAACCAGGAGGTCGTCAAGGCCAAGGGTGTGCTGATCGGGGACACCGTCGTGCTGCGCAAGGCCGGCGATGTCATCCCGGAGATCCTCGGCCCGGTGGTCGATCTGCGCGACGGCAGCGAGCGGGAGTTCGTGATGCCGGCCGAGTGCCCCGAGTGCGGCACGGCACTGAAGCCCATGAAGGTGGGCGACATCGATCTGCGCTGCCCCAACGCGCGTACCTGTCCTGCCCAGTTGAGGGAGCGTGTCACCTATCTCGCCGGGCGCGAGTGCCTGGACATCGAGCACTTCGGCGGGGTGGCCGCCGCCGCGCTCACCGGCCCCCTTGAGCCCGCGACCCCGCCGCTCGTGGACGAGGGCGATCTGTTCGACCTGACCATCGAGGATCTGCTGCCCATCAGGGCGTATGTCCTAGACAAGGACAGTGGGCTGCCCAAGCGCGACCCGAAGACCGGCGAGGAGAAGATCGTCACGGTCTTCGCGAACCAGAAGGGCGAGCCGAAGAAGAACGCGGTCGCGCTCCTGGAGAACATCGCGAAGGCCAAGGAGAGCCCGCTGGCCCGGATCATCAACGGCCTGTCGATCCGCCATGTCGGCCCGGTCGCCGCCCAGGCTCTCGCTCAGCAGTTCCGCTCCCTGGACCGGATCGAGCAGGCCACCGAGGAGGAGCTGGCGAACACCGAGGGCGTCGGGACGACGATCGCCGCCGCGCTCAAGGAGTGGTTCGCCGAGGACTGGCACCGCGAGATCCTGCGCAAATGGCGCGCGGCCGGGGTGCGCATGGAGGAGGAAGCCGGCGAGGACGAGGGTCCGCGCCCGCTGGAGGGCCTGACGGTAGTTGTCACCGGCACGCTCCAGACGCACACGCGGGATGGCGCAAAAGAGGCGCTGCAGACGCGTGGCGCGAAAGTGACCGGTTCCGTTTCGAAGAAGACGTCCTTTGTTGTGGTGGGTGACAACCCTGGTTCGAAATACGACAAGGCGATGCAGCTCAAGGTGCCGGTTCTGAACGAGGAGGGCTTCGCGGTCCTGCTGGAACAGGGTCCGGAGGCCGCACAGGAAGTTGCACTTCCGGTATCCGAGTAGCGGTTGAAGGCCACCCGTTCGGCGCATACCAGATGCATACGGGTGGCCGGGTCGCATTCGGGCAACCGTGCTCGACCGCTGCCCGTGGAAGCCTTCTGCGGCCTACTGTTGAGGTGTGCGCCTGCCGTGTCCAGTTGCGGATGGGGCATCCCCCGCTCATCAGGAGTGGGGGAAAGGGTTTCGGACGCGGTGACTTTTGACAGGGAGCCGCGTGGCGTGGGCACCGCCGGCTGTGAGAGGGACGGGAATGAAACCGACCGAGAGCGCCGATCCGGTGTCACGGCTGCCCGGGCTGTGGGCGCCCGCGCTGCCCACCGCCGTGGTGGCCGTCGCGGCGGTCGTCCTGGGCGCCGGGATCTACAGCGCGCTGACCGGACACCACGCCCTCTTCCCCGGTTCCACCGTCGGCTGGTCGCTGGCCGTCCTTGTCGCCGTGATCGTGGGGCATCTCGTCGCACTCGGCCGTGAGCGGTGGTGGGGCGGTACCGGTTCGGGCGCCGCCCTCACTCTTGCGGTGCTGCTCCTCTACGGCTGGGTGCCGGCCGGCATGGTCAGCCTCAGCGTGATCGTCCTGGTCGGTGCGGCCCGCAGACGCCGCTGGCGCCAAGGGCTCCTGCACGGCTCGGTCGACGTGCTCGGGATCGGCGCGGGCGCGCTGGTGCTCGCCGCGTTCGGCGAGGTGCCCACCGTCGAGCAGCCCTGGACACCCACGAGCTGGGACCTGTGGGCGTTCCCCGAGGTCGCACTGGTCGCGGGCGCGTACCTGGTCGTCACGCGCCTGCTGCTCTGGTACGTGCATGCGCCGCACGCCTCCGGACTGCCCACTGTCGCCCGTACGGCCATGGTCAGACAGGGCCTCGTCGGGGTGGCGCTGCTCGGGATCGCGCCGCTGATCTGCGTGGTCGCCGTCGCCCTGCCCGTACTGCTTCCGCTGTTCGCGATCCCGCTCGTCGCGCTCGACTCCACGCTGTGGATCGCGCGGGCGCGGGCCGAGGAGCAGTTGCGCGACCCGCTGACCGGACTGCCCAACCGGCAATGGCTGTTGGAGCGGACCTGGACCGCACTCGACGACGCCGAGCGCATCGGCGCGCGCTCCGCGCTCGTCCTGATCGACCTCGACCGCTTCCGTTCGGTGAACGACACGCTCGGTCATCTCGCCGGGGACCGGCTCCTGCTCCAGATCGCCGACCGGCTCCAACTCGCCCTGCCCAAGGGCGCGGAGGCGGCCAGGCTCGGCGGCGACGAGTTCGCCGTACTCCTTCCCACCTGCGACTCGACCACGACGGCCAAGCGCATGGCGCGCGTCCTGGTCGCCGAGCTCAGCTCGCCGCTCGACCTCGACGGCCTGACCCTCGTCCTCGAAGCGAGCGCGGGCGTCGCCGTCTACCCCGACCACGCGCTCGACGCCGAAGGCCTGCTTCGCCGCGCGGATGTGGCGATGTACCAGGCGAAGGTCGACCGCACCGGAGTCGAGGTCTACGAGTCGAAGCGCGACTCCAACACCCCTGACCGCCTCGGCCTGTTGGGCGATCTGCGCCGCGCGCTCGACGCCGGCGACGTGGAACTGCACTACCAGCCGAAGGTCCGCTTCGACGGGCAGGTCGCCGGTCTCGAAGCGCTCGTACGGTGGGTGCATCCCGAGCGCGGGAAGGTGCCGCCGGACGAGTTCATCGCGATCGCCGAGTCGTCGGGCCTGATGCCGCACCTCACGGAGTACGTGCTCGACACGGCGCTCGCCCAGGTCGCCCGCTGGCACGCACAGGGCCTCAAGGTCCCCGTCGCGGTCAACGTCTCGCCGCGCGACGTCCACACCCCCGGCTTCGCCGGCTCTGTCGCCGCACGCCTCGCCCGGCACGGTGTACCCGCGGGAGCCCTGCAGCTGGAGATCACCGAGCACGTCCTGCTCGAAGACCCCCAGCGGGCCGCCGACACCCTCGCCGGGCTCACCGCCCACGGCGTGAAGATGTCCCTCGACGACTTCGGCACGGGCTACTCCTCCCTGGTCCATCTGCGCCGGCTCCCGGTGAGCGAGCTCAAGATCGACCGTTCGTTCGTGGCGCGGCTCGCGATCGACCCGGAGGACGCGGAGATCGTCCGTTGCACGGTGGACCTCGCCCATTCGCTCAACCTCGTCGTCGTGGCCGAGGGCGTGGAGGACGACGAGACCTGGGAGCGCCTGCGCGATCTGGGCTGCGACGCGGTCCAGGGCTGGCTGGTGGCAGCGGCGATGCCGGCCGAGGAGACCACGGCCTGGCTCCTGGCACGCGGCTCCCGCGGCTGGCAGCGCCCGGCGGAACTGGCGGCGGCGGAGGCCGCGGAGGTCGGCGACGTGGACCCGCGGGCATCGGGGACCGTTGTGCCGTAGCACGTACCGGCATCCCACCCACCGAGGTGCCCCCACCCACCCGCGGGAACCCCACGCACGGACGGGTGCGCGCAAACCGTTTACCGGGCATGGGGCCGGGCCCCATAGGATTGGGCCCAAACGCCGAAACACAGAACACGCACCCCGTGAGGATCCGCATGCCTGGCATCACGCGCGAGGAGGTCGCCCACCTCGCCCGGCTGGCGCGTCTGGAGCTGAAGCCCGAAGAGCTCGACCACTTCGCAGGCCAGCTCGACGACATCATCGGCGCGGTCGCCCGCGTCAGCGAGGTCGCCGACCAAGACGTACCGCCGACCTCCCACCCGCTGCCGCTGACGAACGTCATGCGCAAGGACGAGGTCCGTCCGTCGCTCACCCCCGAGCAGGCGCTCTCCGGCGCCCCGGCCCAGGAGCAGCAGCGTTTCAAGGTGCCGCAGATCCTGGGGGAGGACTAATCACCATGACGGACATCATCAAGCTCACGGCCGCGGAGATCGCGTCCAAGATCGCTTCCGGCGAGCTCACCGCCGTCGAGGTCACCGAGGCCCACCTGGCCCGTATCGAAGCGGTCGACGAGAAGGTGCACGCCTTCCTGTACGTCGACCGTGAGGGCGCCCTCGCGCAGGCCCGTGCCGTGGACCAGAAGCGCGCCAACGGCGAGAAGCTCGGCCCCCTGGCCGGCGTCCCGCTCGCGCTCAAGGACATCTTCACCACCGAGGGCATCCCGACCACGGTCGGCTCCAAGATCCTCGAGGGCTGGATCCCGCCGTACGACGCCACGCTCACCAAGCGCCTCAAGGCCGCCGACGTGGTCATCCTCGGCAAGACCAACATGGACGAGTTCGCCATGGGGTCGTCGACGGAGAACAGCGCTTACGGCCCGACGGGCAACCCGTGGGACCTCACCCGTATCCCCGGCGGATCGGGTGGTGGCTCCAGCGCCGCCCTCGCCTCCTACGAGGCCCCGCTCGCCATCGGCACGGACACCGGCGGCTCCATCCGTCAGCCCGCGGCCGTCACCGGCACGGTCGGCGTCAAGCCCACCTACGGCGGCGTCTCCCGCTACGGCATGGTCGCGTTCTCGTCCTCCCTGGACCAGGGCGGCCCCTGCGCCCGTACGGTCCTGGACGCAGCCCTCCTGCACGAGGTGATCGCCGGGCACGACCCGCTCGACTCCACCTCCATCGACGCCCCGGTCCCGCCGGTCGTCGAGGCCGCGCGCAACGGCTCGGTGCAGGGCATGCGCGTCGGTGTCGTCAAGCAGTTCCGCGGCGAGGGCTACCAGGCCGGTGTCGTGCAGCGCTTCGACGAGTCGGTCGAGCTGCTCAAGGAGCTCGGCGCCGAGATCGTCGAGCTCGACTGCCCGACCTTCGACCTGGCGCTCTCCGCGTACTACCTGATCGCGCCCTCCGAGTGCTCCTCGAACCTCGCCCGGTTCGACGCGATGCGCTACGGCCTGCGCGTGGGCGACGACGGCACCAAGTCCGCCGAGGACGTCACCGCGCTCACCCGCGAATCCGGCTTCGGCGACGAGGTCAAGCGCCGCATCATCCTCGGTACGTACGCCCTGAGCTCCGGCTACTACGACGCGTACTACGGCAGTGCCCAGAAGGTCCGCACCCTCATCACCCGCGAGTTCGAGGCGGCGTTCGAGCAGGTCGACGTGATCGTCTCGCCGACGACGCCGACCACCGCCTTCCCGATCGGCGAGCGCGCCGACGACCCGATGGCGATGTACCTCGCGGACCTGTGCACCATCCCGACCAACCTGGCCGGCAACGCCGCCATGTCGCTGCCCTGCGGCCTGGCGCCCGAGGACGGTCTGCCGGTCGGTCTGCAGATCATCGCGCCCGCCATGAAGGACGACCGTCTGTACAAGGTGGGCGCGGCGGTCGAAGCTGCATTCGTCCAGAAGTGGGGACACCCGCTCCTCGAGGAGGCTCCGTCACTGTGAGTGCCATGACCAAGGCCAAGGGCTTCAAGAAGTCCAAGACCGGTACGTATCTGTCGATCGGGACCACCGCCTTCGGTGCGCTCAGCGTGCTGAAGCAGGTCAAGAAGGCGCGCACCGAGCACGACACGCTCCGGCTCGTCGACGCCGCGGTCTCCGCCGCCGCGATCGTCACCGGCGTGGCGCTGCTCCTGCGCGAACTGAAGCGTCTCGGCGACGACGACGTCCTGCTGGGCTGAGAGGGAAAGTTTCACCGTGACCACCGAACTTCTGTCGTACGAGGACGCACTGGCGTCGTACGACCCGGTCATGGGCCTTGAGGTCCATGTCGAACTCGGCACCAAGACCAAGATGTTCTGCGGCTGCTCCACGGAGCTGAAGCAGGACGCCAACTCGCAGACCTGCCCGACCTGTCTCGGACTGCCCGGCGCGCTGCCGGTCGTGAACGAGATCGGCGTCGAGTCGGCCATCAAGATCGGCCTCGCGCTCAACTGCGATATCGCCGAATGGTGCCGCTTCGCCCGGAAGAACTACTTCTATCCGGACATGCCGAAGAACTTCCAGACCTCCCAGTACGACGAGCCCATCGCCTTCAACGGCTACCTCGACGTGCAGCTGGAGGACGGCGAGATCTTCCGTGTGGAGATCGAGCGCGCCCACATGGAGGAGGACACCGGCAAGTCCACGCACGTGGGCGGTGCGACGGGTCGTATCCACGGTGCCTCGCACTCGCTCCTGGACTACAACCGCGCCGGCATCCCGCTGATCGAGATCGTCACCAAGCCGATCGAGGGTGCGGGCGAGCGGGCTCCCGAGGTCGCCAAGGCGTACGTGGCCGAGCTGCGCGAGGTCATCAAGGCGCTCGGTGTCTCCGAGGCCCGGATGGACAAGGGCCAGATGCGCTGCGACGTGAACCTCTCCCTGCGGCCGCACGGGCGCGAGGAGTTCGGCACGCGTTCGGAGACCAAGAACGTGAACTCGCTGCGTTCCGTCGAGCGTGCGGCCCGCTTCGAGATCCAGCGCCACGCGGCGGTCCTCAAGGACGGCGGCACGATCGTCCAGGAGACCCGGCACTTCCACGAGGAAGACGGCTCCACGACCTCCGGCCGTATCAAGGACAACGCCGAGGACTACCGGTACTTCCCGGAGCCCGACCTCGTGCCCGTCGCCCCCGCCCGTGAGTGGGTCGAGGAACTGCGCGGCACACTGCCCGAGATGCCGCGCGTGCGCCGTAACCGGCTGCGCGAGGAGTGGGGCGTCAGCGAGTTCGACATGCAGTCGATCCTCAACGCGGGCGCGGTGGACTCGATCGTCGCGACGACCGAGGCCGGTGCGCCTTCGGACCAGGCCCGCAAGTGGTGGATGGGCGAACTGGCCCGTAACGCCAACGAGTCGGGCAAGGCCCTCGAAGAGCTCGACATCACCCCGGCGCAGGTCGCCCGGGTCTGCGAGCTCGTCGCCTCCGGTGACCTGAACGACAAGCTGGCCCGTCAGGTCATCGACGGTGTCCTGAAGGGCGAGGGCACTCCGGACGAGGTCGTCGAGAAGCGCGGCCTGAAGGTCGTCTCGGACGACGGCGCGCTGACCACGGCGGTCCAGGAGGCCATCGCGGGCAACGCGGCCATCGCGGACAAGATCCGCGGCGGCAAGGTCGCCGCAGTGGGCGCGCTGGTCGGCGCGGTCATGAAGGCGACGCGCGGGCAGGCGGATGCGGCCCGTGTGAAGGAGCTGATCCTCAAGGAGCTGGGCGTCGAAGGCTGACACCTCTGTTCGTTGTGAAGCGGCGGCGCTCCGGGCTTCGGTCCGGGGCGCCGCCGCTTTTTCCTGGGCGCGGCGGCCACGGATTCAGTACGGCGCGACGCTCACGGGAGGTCCTCCGGCGGTTTGCCGAAGGGCTCGAAGCAGATGACATCCAAGGGGTCCATGCCGGGCGGCAGAGCGGGGAACCCCTCGCTGCCGGGCCGGTCTCCGCGCAGCCAGTGCAGCAGCGTCTCGGTGAAGTTCCCGGGCAGGGGCGGTCCTTGGGGCGCATGCCGTGGGTGCACGGCGACCCGCCACTCGTCCGGCTCGCCCTGTGTGCACCAGCCGATCCAGTCGCCGTCGATCGTCGAGGCGCACGGGAGGAAACCGCCGGGCTCGGGCCAGGCCGGCAGGGGATAGAACTCCGGGTGGGCGTCGCGCAGTGTGCGATAGGCGTCGCGAGACCGGATGATCTCCCCGGCGAGCCCCAGGCGGCCCTCGGTGTCCAGGGGAGTGTCCATGTCCAGCCAGCAGGAGAAGTTCCCCCTGCCGTACCGCTCGGCGAGCGCCACGAAATCGCTCGGCAGCCGTGTCCCGATCCGCTCGAAGACCTGCTCCCAGCTCCCCTCGCCCACATAGGGCGTGAGAGGCGGCGGAACCAGGGCGAGCACAGCGTCGAGGCCGTACCCCTCCGTGAGCGCCGCGTGCTGACGCGCGTCGACATGCGTGCCCGGCGCCGGGGGAGCCCAGGGCCCGGCGCCCACCAAGGGCGCGTACCCCCGCACCTCGGGCGCCAGCGGCCCGAGCAGCCGCCCCGGCTCCACGGGGTGCGGCACCCCACCCCGTATCGCCGCGGACAGCAGCTCCACAAGCGGCACCTCGTAATCGACCCAGGGCTCGTCCACATGCGCGGCCACATTCGTGGTCAGCAGCACCACCGGCCACTCGTCCGGATCCTTCGACACCGACGTGTCCCAGAACAGATGGTCACCGGACGAGGTCTCGCCGAAGACGAGCAGCCCGCCCTCCTGCGGCCGGAACACCCGCCGCTCGTGCGTGAACATCAGCGGTCGTATCGCCGAATGCCGATGCGTCTCGACCACCCAACTCCCATAGTCGAAGCGCCCGTCCGCGCTCACGCACGGCCCGAGCAGCCGCACCCGTACGCCCTCCGGATCCCCGATCTCCACCGGCCCGTACGCCGAGACGACCGCCTTGTAGTCGGCGGGCAGCGGGACCTCCAGCCAACCCTCGACGGCCGGCCAGTCCACGGCAGGGGCGGGCGCGGGCGGAGGGCCGAGGAGGTCGGCGAAGGCGGCGGCGGGTCCGGTGAGTTCCATGCTCACGAGCCTGCCAGCCGCCACTGACAACGCCCCGAGTCCCCTCACTCCAACACCCCTTCCCGTACGGGCGAATTGGGCGTTCACTGTCAAGTCGCCCCGGTGACTTCTCCTCGCCACCGACGAGCCATAGCGTCCCCGATCGGTGCCTCAGCGGCACCGGAGAGCCCACACTCCCCGACCAGGAGGTCCGCCTTGTCCTCGTCAACGTCCTCCGAGAAGCACTCCGAGACGTCCTCCGAGAAGCCCTCCGGCAAGCCCGGGATATCCCGCAGACGCGCGCTCGCCCTCGGCGGCGGAGCCCTGGGTGCGGCCGCCGCAGGCTCGCTGCTGCCGCCTTCGCTGCAGGAGGCCCTTGCGCACGAGCCGCCGGCCGGCGGACTCAAGGCCGTCAGGCACGTGGTGATCCTGATGCAGGAGAACCGTTCTTTCGACCACTACTTCGGGTCCCTCAGAGGTGTACGCGGCTTCGGGGACCGCAACGCGATCCAACTCCCCACCGGCAGGAGCGTGTTCGAGCAGCCCACGCCGCTGGGCGGCACCGTCCTGCCCTTCCCCGTCCGCGACGCGGCCGTCGCGCAGCAGAAGGACCTGCAGTACATCGGCGACCTCAACCACGACTGGACCGGCGGCGGAAAGGCCTGGAACAAGGGCTGGATGGACAACTGGATCGGCGCCAAGTCCGCCGCCACGATGGCGTACTACACACGCGCCGACATCCCGCTGCACTACGAACTCGCCGACACCTTCACCGTCTGCGACGCCTACCACTCGTCGATCCACACCTCGACAAGCCCCAACCGCAACCACCTGTGGAGCGGCAGGACGGGGTTCGAGGCGAACGGCGAACGGGCCGTCACCAACGCCGCGTACGCCGAGGGCATCCACCCCGGCTACGACTGGACGACCTACCCGGAGCGTCTGGAGCGGGCGGGGCGCACCTGGCAGACGTACATGGAGTGGGACAACTTCGGCGACAACCAGGTGGAGTTCTTCGCCGGCTTCAAGGCCATCGCCCGCAAGGTGCTCGCGAAGACCGAGTTCACCTATCTGGAGGCGTTCTACGCCAAGGTGCGGGATGCGGCGGACGAGGGCGAGCGCACCAGGTTGCTAGGCATCCTGGAGGAGGGTGTCAACACCCTTTCGGCAGGGGAGCGTTCGCTGTTCGAGCGGGGGCTGCGGCGCGTGCCCACCGGCAAGCTCGCCGACACGTTCGCGCGGGATGTCGCGGCCGGCGAGCTGCCCGCGGTGTCCTACCTCGTACCGTCCGCGATCGACTCCGAGCACCCCGGCACCTCCTCGCCGATCCACAGCGCGACCCTCGTCTACAAGGTCCTCGACGCGCTCGCCTCGCACCCCGAGACCTGGCGGCACACCGTCGTCCTGATCGACTACGACGAGAACGACGGCTTCTTCGACCACGTACCGCCGCCGGTGCCGCCCGCCGGCGACACCGAGGAGCACTGGCAGGGACTGCCCACCGGGCTCGGGATCCGGGTGCCGATGCTGGTGGTCTCGCCGTGGTCGGTCGGCGGCTACGTCTCGTCCGAGGTCTTCGACCACACCTCAGTGATCCGCTTCCTGGAGAAGTGGACGGGGATCAAGGAGCCCGGCATCGGGACCTGGCGCCGCCGTGTCACCGGTGACCTGACGGGCGCCTTCGACTTCAAGCGCGGCCGCCGTCAGCCCGAGGTGGAGCAGCCCGGGGCCATCCCGCCGTTCACCGGACGCTGGCGCCCGCAGCCGCCGCTCGACCAGAAGATGCCCGAGCAGGAGCCCGGGCGCCGCCCGGCCCGCGCGCTGCCGTACCAGCCGGACGCGTACGGCTCCGTGCAGGGCGGGGTGTTCCGGCTGAAGGTCGTGAACGGCGGACGCTCCTGTGTGCCGCTCGCTCTTTATCCGTACGCGGGGGAGTTCGACGTGCCCCAGCACACCGACGTCGACGACCGGGCGCTGTGGGAGGTGCAGCTGGCCGGGGACGCGTACGCGTTCACGGTCACCGGGCCGAACGGCTTCCGCCGTGAGTTCGCGGGGCGGGTGCGAGGCACGGCCGCCGTGACGACGGAGGTCGACGGGCGCGGACGCGAGCTGAGCATCACGCTGCGCAATCGCGGCGACCGACCGCTGACCTTCACGGTGCGCTCGCTCGCGTACGGCCAGGAGCGCCCGCGCGAGATCACGCTGCGTCCGGGACGCGGCCGCACGATCGGGCACCGGGCCGGCGCGGCGCACGGCTGGTACGACCTGGAGATCACGGCCGAGGGGGACGAGGGCTTCAGGCGCCGGCTGATGGGTCATATCGAGAACGGCCGGACGAGTGTGTCGGGCTGCTGAGGGCGACGAATAGGAGCCCTCGGAAACCCCGGGACACTGCACCCCGCACATAGCCCCGGGCAAACCTCCTTGGTCCCGCGTCCTCATGGCCTGCTCCCCATGCGGTCCGGGACCAAGGGCGGGCAGTCCGCGCACCCCTGTGACGATCGCCACGAAACGGACAATGGATCTTTTTCGGGTGCGAGAGTGAGCGCGTAAAGGGCCCGTTGGGTCCCTGTAGGGCACGAGTTCCACATGGGCTGTTCCCGTACGCAGATCCTCAAAAGCACCAGGGAGCAGCTCCGTGGCAGCACTCGCACGGTGGTGCGTCACGCACCGACTGGCCGCCGTACTGCTCTGGCTCGCCACCCTGGTCGGTGTGGGCGCCGCGGCCGTCGTCGCGGGCACCTCGTACTCCAACGACTACGACGTCCCCGGCACCGAGTCGGGCCGCGCCGCCGCCCTGCTCGAAGAGGGCTTCCCGCATCTCGGCGGTGACACCGACACCATCGTCTGGCACACGAGCGACGGCACCGTGAACGCGGCCGACGTGCAGCAGACGATGACCAAGACCCTCGACAAGGTCGCCGAGCTGCCCGGTATCTCCTCGGTCGTCAGCCCGTATCACGCGGCCGGCGCCGGACAGATCAGCAAGGACGCGCACACCGCGTACGCGGTGGTCACGTTCGACAAGGCAGCGGCCGACATCGACAAGGCCGATGCCGAGGCGCTCGTGCAGACCGCCAAGGACGCCGACTCCGACGGCCTCCAGGTGGAACTCGGCGGCTCGGCGATCGCCCTCACCGAGGCGAGCGGCGGGCATACGGCCGAGATCGTCGGCGTGGTCGTCGCGGCGGTGGTCCTCTTCCTCGCCTTCGGCTCGCTCGCCGCCTCCCTGCTGCCGATCGCGACCGCGCTGGTCAGCGTCGGCACGGCGTACGCGGGAATCGTGCTGCTCGGCCATGTGATGACGGTCGCCGACTTCGCGCCCATGCTGGGCATGCTGGTCGGGCTCGGCGTCGGGATCGACTACGCGCTGTTCATCGTGACCCGCCACCGCCGTGGTCTGAAGCGCGGTCTGCCCGTGGCCGAGGCCGCGCGGGCCGCGGTGGCCACCACCGGACGTGCCGTGGTGTTCGCCGGTGCGACGGTCTGCATAGCCCTGCTCGGCATGCTGATCCTGCGGCTCGACTTCCTCAACGGCGTCGCCATCGCAGCTTCGCTGACCGTACTCCTCACGGTCGCCGCCTCCGTGACGCTGCTCCCGGCGCTCCTCTCGTTCATCGGCATGCGCGCACTCGGCCGGCGTGAGCGCGCACATCTCGCCGAACACGGACCCGCGCCCGAACTGCCCACCGGCTTCGCCGTACGCTGGTCGGCCTTCGTGGAGCGGCGGCCCAAGCTGCTCGGCGCGATCGCGCTGGTGCTGATGGCCGTGCTCGCCCTGCCCACCCTCTCGCTCCGCCTGGGCACCTCCGACCAGGGCAACAATCCCCAGTCGTCGACCACCCGGCAGGCGTACGACCTGCTCGCGGGGGGCACCTCCCAGGCTTTCGGCACTGGGGGAGGCTTCGGGCCCGGTGTGAACGGTCCGCTGACGCTGGTGGCCGAGGTGCACGGCGCCGAGGACAAGCTCGCGCTCGACCGGCTCGCCGGGACGCTCGACGGCACTGCGGGCGTCGCGGCCGTCTCCCCGGTGACGTACGACGAAAGCGGCGCCATAGGCGTGCTCACGATCACCCCGGGCTCGGCGCCGCAGTCCGCCGCGACCAGCGACCTCGTCGACAAGCTGCGCACCGAGATCCTGCCGAAGGCCGAGAAGGGCACCTCGCTTGAGGTGTACACGGGCGGGATCACGGCGAGTTACGACGACTTCGCCGAGGTCATCGTCGGGAAGCTGCCCCTGTTCGTGGGCGTCGTGATCGGGCTCGGGTGCGTTCTGCTGCTGCTCGCGTTCCGCTCGATCGGGATACCGCTCAAGGCCGCCGCGATGAACGTCGCCGCCGTGGCCTCGGCCTTTGGTGTCGTGGTCGCGATCTTCCAGTGGGGCTGGGGGAGCGAGCTGATGGGGCTCGGGCGCGCGGGCCCGATCGAGCCCTTCCTGCCGGTCATCATGGTGTCGGTGCTCTTCGGGCTCTCCATGGACTACCAGGTCTTCCTCGTGAGCCGTATGTACGAGGAGTGGCTGGAGACCGGGGACAACCGCAGGGCGGTACGGGTGGGTCTCGCGGAGACGAGCCGGGTGATCAACTCGGCCGCCGTGATCATGATTTCGGTCTTCCTCGCCTTCGTGCTGAGCGGGGACAGGGTGATCGCGATGTTCGGCATCGCCCTGGCCGCGGCGGTCGCCCTGGACGCTTTCGTGCTGCGCACGCTGCTTGTCCCCGCGTTGATGCACATGCTGGGCGGCGCGAACTGGTGGCTGCCCAAGTGGCTCGACCGGCTGCTGCCGCGCATCAGCATCGAGCCGCCGGAATGCCGGGGTGTGGTGGTGCCCGGGCAGCGCGCGGCCGGCGCGGGCGACGCCGAGGTGGAGCTCAGCAAAGAGCGTTAAGGAAGCTCTCAGATGCGGCACCTAGCGTGCGGGACATGAGCACTGAGATCGAGAAGCGCGAGACGGACCCGGCCGCCGAGGTCACGCCCGAAGAGGCCGGTACGGAGGCCGGGGCGGCACTGAACGACGATGTCCGCGACGATGCGGACGTGCTCGACCAGGACGTTCTCGACGAGGACGCCGAGGCGGACGACGACGAGACGGTCGCCGACGAGGTGGGCACCCGCCCCGCAGGCGTGGGTCAGGGCGCCGCCGCGGTCGTCTCCGCCGGGCTCGGCATCGTCGCGCTCACCGGAAGCTGGGTCGGCACCATCGCCTCGGCGCGCACCTCACTGATCGGCCAGCTGGAGACCTCCCAGACCGCGAGCGTCGCCACGCAGGTCAAGGAGGTGTACGGGGACGCCTGGCACGCCACGGCGCTGGTCGGCGGGGTCTTCGCGCTGCTCGCCCTCGTGGTCGGCGCGCTGGTGCTCGCGCGGCCCGCGTTCGGTGCGCCGGGCCGGGTGCAGGCGCCGTGGATCAAGTCCGTCGCCTGGGGCGGTGTGGCGCTCGGCGTGCTGGGCCTGCTGATCGCCGTGGCCAAGTACACGGACCTCTTCATGGGGCTGCCGTCCACCACCTGAGCCGGCATCGGCTCTCCAAGACCGTCTAAGCCCCCTGAATCCCTTGGGATTCAGGGGGCTTAGGGCTGTCTGCGCAGTGCTTAGGGCGGCGTAAGGCATCTCAGGCCGAGGCCTAAGGCATCCGGGCTCTGGAGATGCGGCGTTCTCCCGATGTGGCGCACCCCCCTGGGGCGAGAAAGTTAAGACATCGCAGAGAGCGAGAGGCCGGAAAACGAAACCGGCCGCCGACTCCCCCAGGAGAACAAGATGTTCGAGTACGAGATGCAGCAGCTCCGCCAGGCCGACCGTATCCGCGAGGCCGAGGAGCAGCACCAGGTCGCCGAGGCCCTGCGAGGCCGCCGCGGTCGCCGGAACGCGGAGCACGAAGCGGAGGGGCGGGTGAGCCACACCCACCGGAGGTTCCGGTTCGCACGCGCCGCGTGACGCGCGAAGGAGCCCGCAGATGAATACCGAAGCACACATCGGCCCCGCCGCCCGCCCGGGTGACGGGGCCGTTCCATTGGCCCGTACAAGCGAGTTGTCCACCGCCCGGACAAATGAGTGGTCCACCGCCCGGACAAACGAGTCGTCCACCGTACGGTCAAGCGCATCACCGCAGGTGATCGGCGTCATGTCGATAAAGGGTGCCGGGCTGTCGGACCCCCGTGCGATGCTCGGCGCTGTGGAGACCAGGTCTGTCAGTCCGGTGTTCGTCGGCCGTGCCGGCGAACTGACCACCTTGAACGAATCGCTCGCCCGTGCCGTCGCGGGCGAGCCGCAGGCGTTGCTGCTCGGCGGTGAGGCGGGGGTCGGCAAGACCCGCCTTCTGGAGGAGTTCTGCGCGGTCGCCGTGAAGTCCGACGCTGTCGTCGCGCTGGGCGGCTGTGTCGAGATCGGCGCCGAAGGTCTTCCGTTCGCCCCGTTCTCCACCGCTTTGAGCTCCCTGCTCCGCCAGCTCCCCGAAGAGTTCGCCGCCGCGGCGGCCGGCCAGGAGGAGCAACTCGCGCGTCTTCTACCCGAGTTGTCCGACCCCGCCCGAGGTTTCCCGGTCCATGGCCGGCAGCTGGAGGAGGAGGGCATGGCCCGGCTCTTCGAGCTCACCGTGCGCCTCCTGGAGCGGGTGGCCGCCGAACGTCCGGTCGTGCTCGTCCTGGAGGACCTGCACTGGGCCGACGCCTCCACACGCCATCTGCTCACCTATCTCTTCCGTACGCTGCGCAGCGGTCGTCTGGTCGTCATCGCCTCGTACCGCTCGGACGACATCCACCGCCGCCACCCGCTGCGCCCGCTCCTCGCCGAGCTCGACCGGCTGCGCACGCTGCGCCGGATCGAACTCTCCCGCTTCACCCGCGCCGAGGTACGCCGCCAGCTCGCCGGGATTCTCGCCGCGCAGCCCGAAGAGGCCCTGGTGGAGCGGGTCTTCGACCGCACCGACGGCAATGCCTTCTTCGTCGAGGAGCTCGCCTGCTCCGACGACGACTGCGATCACGCGCTGCCCGAGACCCTGCGCGATGTGCTGCTGGTCCGGGTCGAGGCGCTGCCCGAGCACGCCCAGCGTGTCGTACGGGTGATAGCCGAGGGCGGCTCGACCGTCGAGTACGAGCTGCTCGCCGCCGTCGCCGGGCTCGACGAGGACGCCCTGATCGCGGCCCTGCGTGTGGCCGTCGGCGCCAACATGCTGCTCCCCACCTCCGTCGGCGACGGCTACCGCTTCCGGCACTCGCTGGTACGCGAGGCCGTCAGCGACGATCTGCTGCCCGGCGAGCGCTCGCGGCTCAACCGCCGTTACGCGGAGGCCCTCGAGGCCTCCCCGACCCTGATCCGCGCCGATGAGCGCGCGCCGCGTCTGGCCAGCTACTGGTACTGCGCGAAGGATGCGGCCAAGGCCCTGCCCGCCACGCTGACCGCCGCGGTCGTCGCGCGCCGGCGTTTCGCGTTCTCCGAGCAACTGCGGCTGCTCGAGCGGGCGATGGAGCTCTGGGACCTGGTCGACGACGACGTGCGCGGGAGCCTGCGGCCCGCGGACTTCACCGATGCGTACCCGCCGTGCGGCTGCGATCCGGCGACCAAGCCGCTGCAGTATCTGGACCTGATGGCGGAAGCCTCGGTGGCCGGGCGCTTCTGCGGTGAACGAGAGCGCGCGCTGAAGATCACCAAGCGTGCCCTGCGTCTTCTCGACGACGACCCGGATCCGCTGCGCGAGGCCTGGTTCTGGAACCAGAAGGCCTGGCTGCTGTCCGCGCTGGGCCGCAGCGACGGCTTCCCGGAGCTCACCCGCGCCGAGGAGTTGCTGCGCGGTCTCGAACCCTCCGCGGTGCACGCCGAGATCCTCACGCACCGCGCGACCTGGGGCTCGCTGCACGACCCCGGCCCCGAGACCTTCGTGGCGGCCGAACGGGCCGTCGCCTACGCCCGGATGGTCGGCGCCGAAGACATCGAGGCCAATGCCCAGCTCACGCTCGGCGGGCTGCTCGTGGAGTCCGGTGATGTCGAGGCCGGCCTCGCGCTGATGCTGTCCGTGCGCAAGCGGATAGCCGACGGCAATCTCACCCGGGACCTCGCCCGGGTCCACATCAATCTGCCCTCCGCGCTCGAAGGAGTCGGCCGCTCGGCCGAGGCCATCGCGTACGGACGCAAGGGTGTGCAGTTCTGCCGTAAGTACGGACTGGCCGACGCGGAGGGCTGGGTCTGGGCCAACCTCGCCGAATCGCTGATCAGCCACGGTCAATGGGACGAGGCGGCCGAAGCCGTGGCCCAGGTCGCGTGCACCGCCACCAGCGACAAGCCCCGGGTGGGAGCCAGCGAGCGGATGGCACGGCTCGCGCTGTACCGCGGAGAGTTGAGTGCCGCGGCCGGATATCTCGCCCAGGCACGGTCGCACTACGGTCACCATGATGCGCAGCCTCAGTACGCGCTGCCCCTGGTGCGGCTGTCGATCGGCATCGCAGCCGGTGAGGGCCGTATCGCCGACGTACGCAGCGAGCTGGCGCAGAGGTTGGAAGCGGGCCTGCCGCCCGGCACCCAGCGCTATGCCTGGCCGCTGCTGCTCGCGGCGGCGACCGCCGAGGCCGATGCCCGGGGTCTGCCGGCCGCCGAGCCCGGCAGGCTCAAGGCCCTTGAGGTCATCCGCCGTGCGGCGAAGACCGTGGCCACACCCGTGCCGGTCTGGCAGGGGTACGAGCGGTGGGTGCGCGCCGAGCTGCTGCGGGCCGAGGGCCGCGCGACGCCCGAAGACTGGGCGGAAGTGCTCGAACCGTTCGAGTCGGCCGAGCGCCCCTACGGTCTGGCCCGTGTCCGCTACCGGTACGCGGAGGCACTGCTGTCCTCCGGCGCGGACGAGGAGGCCCGGGCGCGCGCTGCGGAGCTGCTGCTCTCGGCGCGACAGGTGGCGCAGACTCTGGGGGCGAAGCCGCTGGCCGAGGACATATCGCTGCTCGCCCAGCGAGCCCGGCTGACCCTGGCCGAACACGGCTCGGAGCCGGTGCAGGAGCCCGAGCCCGACAGCCCTCTGGAGAGCCTCGGCCTGACCAGCCGTGAACGTGACGTGCTCGGTCTGGTGGCCGAGGGCCACACCAACCGCCAGATCGCGGAGTCCCTCTTCATCTCACCGAAGACGGCCAGCGTCCACGTATCCAACATCCTCGCGAAGCTCGGCGTCGCCGGCCGTGGTGAGGCGGCGGCGCTGGCCCATCGGCTGCGGTTGTTCGAGGGGTGAGGTCGGGGTGTCCGGGCTGGGGGACCTGACGTCCGGCGGATCGTCCGTTTTGGTCTGTTTGCCCTGGACGTAGGGTCCCCTGCCAGGCTGGTACCGGTCTGGCAGAGGCTTGCGGACCGAGCCTGGCCCGAGGGCCGGCGCCCGGTGGGGCTACTGCTCCGACTGCGACGGAACGCGGATCGTGACCTTGCCGGAGGTGAGGTCTATCGGGCCCTTGCCGGGGTCGCCGTCGTTGAGGTCGACCCTGGTCAGTTCCAGTCGCTTGCGCTCCTCGTCGGTGTGCCTGCGTCCGGGGTTGAAGAGCTGCTCGATCAGGTTGAACATCCTGGCCCCTCCTCGACGGGTTGGCTCACAAGGAAGCAACGACCCAGGTGAGCGCGGAATTCCCGTACAGCAACGAGACCACGCTCCAGGCCCTCACCCCCTCCCGGCCCCTCACCCCACCCTCCCCGAAGCCCGGGCCGCCCCCGAACCTCACCGGCCCTCCGTCCGGCCCATCGTCCCTACTCCACCTCCACCACCAGAATCCGATCGTCCCCTCCCTCAGGCGACCCCCGCCCATCCGTCTCACTGGTCACCACATACAGACGGTTCTCGCCCGCCGGAAGGACCGTGCGCAGACGGCCGTAGTCGCCCTCCAGGAAGGACTGCGGCTCCGCGAGGGACTCCGTGCCGTTCAGCGGGATGCGCCACAGGCGCTCGCCGCGCAGGCCCGCCATCCAGATGGAGCCCTTCGCCCAGGTGATGCCGCTCGGGGAGGCGTCGGCCGTCGACCACTGCTCGACGGGGTTCACGAACTCCGTGCCCTCGTCGCCCTCGCCCTCGACCTCGGGCCAGCCGTAGTTCTTGCCGGGACCGATCTGGTTGAGCTCGTCCCAGGTGTTCTGACCGAACTCCGCGGCCCACAGCCGCTGTTCCTTGTCGAAGGCGAGACCCTGCACATTGCGGTGGCCCCACGAGTAGACCACCGAGTCCGCCTCGGGATTTCCCGGCGCCGGCTCGCCCTCGGGCGTCATCCGCAGAATCTTGCCGCCGAGAGAGGACTTGTCCTGGGCCAGGCCGGTCTCCCCGGTCTCACCCGTCCCGGCGTACAGCATCTTGTCCGGGCCGAACGCGATCCGGCCCCCGTTGTGGATCGACCCCTTGGGGATTCCCCGCAGCACGGTGTCCGGAGCGCCCAGCTGCTGGCCGGCGGGCTTCTTCTCGTCGTACTGCAGCCGCGCGATGCGGTTGTCCGACTCGGTCGTGAAGTACGCGTACACATAGTGGTCCGAGGCATACGTGGGGGAGAGGGCGAGCCCCATCAATCCGCCCTCACCCGCGGGAGCCACTCCAGGTACCTGTCCCACCTCGGTCTTCTTGCCGCTCTCCGCGTCGATCCGGGTGATCGTGCCCTCGTCGCGCGAGGAGACGAGGAGGTCGCCCTCGGGCAGCGCGGCAAGCCCCCAGGGCGACTTGAGGCCCTCGGCCAAGGTCTTGACCACCCTCGCCGAGCCCTCGGCGGGCGGCAGATCCGGATCCGCGCTCTTCGAGGGCGTGGCCGAGGCACCGGGCTTGCCCGGAGTCGACGCCGGGGAGCTCTTCTTCGGCGAGCCACCGTCCCCGTCCCCCGAACAGGCGGAGAGCAGCAGCACTGCGGCGGCCAACACGGCGGGTACTGCGGTTCGTTGCACGACGGAGGTCCCTTCGACGATCGAGTTCCTACCGTTCATACACCGCACACGCCGAAGAGGTTCCAACAAACGACAGAGCCCGCCCGAGCGGACCCGGAGCCGCCCGAGCCGAACCCGGAGCCCGCCCGGCCCGCGAAGCCCGTCTACTCCCAGGACCCCACGCCCGAGGGCAACTCGGCGATCTCCCGGAGATCCTCCGCACCGAGCCGCACGTCCACGGCCCCGGCGTTCTCGGCCGCCCACGTCGCGCGCTTGGTCCCCGGCACCGGCACCACGTCCCGCCCCCGCGTGAGCACCCACGCCAGCGCGACCTGCGCGGGTGTCGCCCCGTGCCGTGCGGCGATCCGCCGCAGCCCCGCGACGATCGGCTGGTTCGCCGCCATCATCTCGGCCGTGAAGCGCGGATGCCGCGCCCGCACATCGTCCGGCTCGAAGCCGGAACCCGGCGTGAGCGTCCCCGTGAGGAAACCGTTCCCGAGCGGCATCGCCGCCAGGAAGCCCACTCCGCGCGCCGCACACCAAGGAAGCAGTGCGTCCAGTGCCTCCGGCGACCACACGGACAGCTCGGCCTCGACGGCGCTGACCGGGAACACCTGCTGCACACGCTCCAGTTGACGGATCGTCGCATCGTGCAGCCGCGCGCCGGGCCGCCGCCCCGCCCGCGCCCCCACCGCGCAGAGCCCGAGCGAGCGCACCTTGCCCGCGGTCACCAGCTCAGCCATCGCACCCCAGGTCTCCTCGACCGGCACCTCGGGGTCGGCGCGATGCAGTTGGTACAGGTCGATGACGTCGGTCTGCAGCCGCCGAAGGGAGGCGTCGCACGCCCGCTTCACATACGACGGGCGGCCGTTCGCGACGATGTGCTGCTCGCCGACGAGCAACCCCACCTTGGTCGATACGAAGGCGTCCGCCCGGCGCTCCTTCAACACCCTGCCGAGCAGCAGCTCATTGGTGAACGGCCCGTACATGTCCGCCGTGTCGAGCAGGGACACACCTGCGTCCAGTGCGGTGTGCACGGCCCGCAGCGACTCCTCGCCGTACTGCCGTGAAGCGGTGTACGCCCAGCTCATCGGCATACAGCCGAGCCCGATCGCGCCCACTTCGAGTGCTGCCGCGCCGACCGTCCTGCGCTCCACCTGGCTGTGCCTCCCCTTCGACCGAACGGGCCCCAAACTAACCCCTCACCTCCCCGCTCCCACGCCAACCCCCGGTCCGATTAGCCTCCTGACCATGACCGCAGACGTATGGCTCCCCTTTCCCGCCGACGAGATCGCCGGCCTGCCCGAAGGCCTCGCCTACCACTTCTGGGACGGCGCCCCGGATTTCCCCGCCGATCCCGCCGACTGCGCCTTCTACGTCGTCCCCTATATGAAGGGCCCGGAAATCGCCGTGCGGCCCATGCCGCGGATGCGGTCGGTGCAGGTCGTGCAGACGCTCTCCGCGGGCGTCGACCACGTGCAGGGCGGCCTTGGCGATCTGCGCCCCGGCGTACGGCTGTGCAATGCGAAGGGTGTGCACGAGGCCTCGACCGCCGAGCTCACCCTCGCGCTGATCCTCGCCTCGCTGCGCGGCATCCCCGGCTTCGTCCAGGGGCAGGAGCAGGAGGAGTGGCGCTCCGGCTTCTACCCGGCGCTCGCCGACAAGTCCGTCCTGATCGTCGGATACGGCTCGATCGGCGCCGCCATCGAGGACCGGCTCGCTCCCTTCGAGTGCGCGCGGGTGGCGCGCGTCGCGCGCTCCGCCCGCACCACGGCGCGCGGCCCCGTGCATCCGCTCGACGAACTGCCTCGACTGCTCCCCGAAGCAGACGTCGTGATCCTCTCCACGCCCCTCACGGAAGCCACCCGGCATCTGGCCGGCGCGGACTTCCTTGCCCGGATGAAGGACGGCGCCCTGCTCGTCAACGTCGCGCGCGGAGCGGTCGTCGACAGCAAGGCCCTGCTCGCGGAGCTCGAATCGGGCCGTATCCGGGCCGCCGTCGACGTCACCGACCCCGAGCCGCTGCCCGCGGGACATCCACTGTGGCATGCGCCCAACCTGTTGATCAGCCCTCATGTGGGCGGCTCCACCTCGGCGTTCGAACCGCGTGCGAAGCGACTGCTCGCGCGCCAGCTCACCAGGTTCGCCGCAGGCGAGGCGCTGGACAACGTCGTCCACACCACGGAGTAAGGCGGGCACCGCACGCCCCAAGACCCCCGAACACCCCACACAGCGCCCGAAGTTCGGACACACTGCACTCCAGTCGTACGGAGAGCCCCCACCCCCGTACGCTCTGCAACATTTTCCCCGTGCCGAGCCTCCGCGGCCGCATCGATGGTCACGCAGAGTAGAGGAACTATGTCCCTGAGTGACGAGACTGGTGTATCGTCCCGACAGGGGCTGCGCCGTAGGTTTCGGCGTCGGGAATCCGCCGGGAGGACACAGTGAGTCCGCCCGGAGGACACGGAGTGTGCCGGGATGCGCCGGGGACACAGGGAAGGCACCGAACTGCGAGGGGGGCGACGGGCGATGCACGGCCAATGGACGAACATTCCTGCGCGGCAGGGCCGCCGACGGCGGCCCTTGACCGGCTGCAGACCGACGATCGGGCGGCCTCGGGCGGACAAGCCGCAGAGGGTGGCCCCGGGTCAAGCCTGGAGGAGGCCGACGAGGCCGGTCCGGGCGGCGCGGTGAGCACCCCGGGGGCGCTGATGACCCGCCGCACCGCAGCTTGGGGCGGCAGGGCGGGACTTGCGTCCCAGTTGCTGCTCGCGCTGATCTGTGCGGGTTACGCGATCGGCTCCGCCCTCGGCTGGGGATCCGAGGAACTCGCCCTGATCATGGGCGACTTCGGTCTGAGCATCGCCGCGGGCACCGCCGCCGTCTCCTGCTTTCTCTACGGCCGCAGCAGCGAGAGCCGCTTTCGACCCGCCTGGCTGCTGTTCGCGCTGTCGTCCGCGATGGCGGCACTCGGCAATGCAATCTGGGGCTGGTACGAGGTCGTGCTCCGCATGGAGGTGCCGAGCCCCAGCATCGCCGACCTGTTCTTCCTCTGCTTCGCACCGCCCGCGATCGTGGGGCTGCTCGTCCTCGCCAAAAGACCGGTCACACGCGCCGGTTGGGTGTGCCTCGCCCTCGACTCCTGGCTGATCGGCGGCTCGCTGCTCACCCTGTCCTGGAGCCTGGCGCTCGCGCACAACTCGCAGCTGGACGGCGACAGCGTTCCGCACGCGGCGCTCGAACTCGCGTATCCGCTGCTCGACATCGTGCTCGTGAGCATGGTGCTCGCGCTGCACTTCCGCCGCTCTTCGGCCAACCGCTCAGCCATCAACACCGCGATCGCCGCTCTCGCGCTCACCGTGATGTGCGACGCGCTGTTCACCTCGCCGCTGCTGAAGCAGACCTACCGCTCCGGTGAGCTGCTCGACGCCGGCTGGTTCGCGGGCTCGCTGCTGCTCGCGTATGCGCCCTGGGTGGCCCAGCGGCCCGGCGAGTACACCCGGGTCGCACGGCGTACGAGCCAGGTGCGCCGGCCGCTCGGCGGCTCGTTCTCCGCGCTCACGCCCTATCTGGCCGCGGCCGTCTGCACGTTGGGGATCCTCTACAACACGCTCAACGGGCGCAGTGTCGACCGCGTCGTGCTCTTCACCGCCTGCACGGTGGTGCTCGCCCTGGTCGTACGTCAGGCCATCATGCTCGTCGACAACATCACGCTCACTCAGGAGCTGGCCCAGAAGGAGAACCACTTCCGCTCCCTGGTCCAGGGCTCGAGCGACGTCATCATGATCGCCGCACCCAGCGGCATACTGCACTACGTCAGCCCGGCCGCCGCAGGCGTCTGGGGGCGGAACGCGGATGAACTCGTCGGCTCCGAGCTGGCCACACTGATCCACCCCGAGGACCTCGGCCGCGTGGCCCACGAGATCCGCCGCTTCCTCACCGCGGGCCCGCTCGAAGAGCCCACCACGCGGATCGAGTGCCGCTTCAAGTCCGGCTCGGGGGACTGGCTGAACGTCGAGTCGACCGTCAACCGCCACCAGGGCGGCGGACTGCTCTTCAACAGCCGCGATGTGACCGAACGGGTGCGTCTGCAGGCCCAGTTGCAGCACAACGCCGAACACGACCCGCTGACCGACCTGCCCAACCGCGCCCTCTTCACCAAGCGCGTGGGGCAGGCTCTGCACGGCCGGCGCGTCACCGATCGCGGCACGGCCGTGCTCTTCATCGACCTCGACGGGTTCAAGGCGGTCAACGACCGGCTCGGTCATCAGGCGGGCGACGACCTGCTCGTCCAGGCCGCCCGCCGCCTCGACGAATCCGTACGGCAGGGCGACACCGCCGCCCGCCTCGGCGGCGACGAGTTCGCGGCCCTGATCCTCGGCGACGGCACCCGCGACCGCGTCGCACGCGAACGGCATATCCACGAGCTCGCCGACCGCCTCAGGCTCACGCTCTCGCAGCCGTACGAGGTGGACGGCAGCAATGTCCGGGTGGCGGCCTCGATCGGTGTCGCCTTCGCCGAACCGGGCATCACCGCGGGCGACCTGCTGCGCAACGCCGACCTCGCGATGTACCGGGCGAAGGCCGCGGGGAAGGGGCGCGTGGTGATGTTCGCGCCCCAGATGAAGGCCGAGGTCGTACGGAAGGCGGAGCTGGCCACGCGGCTGCGCTCGGCCCTGCACGAGGGCGAGTTCGCGCTGCTCCACCAGCCGGTCGTACGGCTCGACAGTGGACGGATCACCGCGGTCGCCGCCCAGGCGAGGTGGCGCAGCGCGCAGGGCATCCTGTTCACCCCGGCCGAGTTCCTGCGGGTCTCCGAGGACACCGACCGTACGGCCGAACTGGGGCGCTGGCTGCTCGAAGAGGCCGTGGAGCAGGCCGCCGAGCGCGGCGCCACCGGCCATGCGGTGCCGGTCTCCGTACGGATCAGCGCGGCCCGCCTTCTCGACCGCTCCATGCCGCTCGGCACCGTCGAGGCGCTCCTGACCAGGCACGGTCTGCCCTCGGGTGCGCTGATCGTCGAGCTGGCCGACCACGACCCGCGGATCCAGCTGGACGAGCTGGAACGCCGGCTGACCGCTCTGCACCGGCTCGGCGTCCGGATCGCCCTGGACGGCTTCGGCAACGGCTATGCGGCCATCACCGCACTGCGCCGGCTGCCCGTGGACGTACTGAAACTCGACCGCTCCCTGGTAGAGGGGGTGGTGGAATCGGCCCGGCTGCACAAGATCACCAGCGGTCTGCTGAAGATCGCCAATGATCTCGGGCTGCAGTCCGTGGCCGAGGGGGTCGATCTGCCCGAGCAGGTGGTCGCGCTGCGCGCGATGGGCTGTACTCACGGGCAGGGCATGGCCTTCTCCGGGCCGCTCGACGAGTACCGGCTGCGGCGCGCTCTGGCCGCCGGGCACTATCCGTTGCCGCACGGTCCGGTCGAGCCCGTGTTCGCAGGAGGGACAGTTGTCCGCTCACATAATGAGACGGCCGTCCCACCCACTTGACAGTCCCAGGGCCCTGGGGAGAGGGTCAATGCCATGCGCACCCGAATTCTCGTACTTGGAAAGCGCGTCGGCTGAAGCTGAGCCCCTTGAACGCTCAGCGCAAGTCACCGACGCGCTCCCCTCGCTTGCCTCCGGGCACGAGGGGTTTTTTGTTGTACAGGCACCGTCAGTAAGTTCGACAAACCTCGCATAACCACCCTCAGCATCGAGAAGAGACGCCGATGACCGAGCAGGCCACCGGGGCCCATCCGCAGCCGCGGCCCCGATCCTCTGGACAGCAGCAGACCGCCACCGTTGAGTACCTCACCGGCGCGCAGTCCCTTATTCGTTCGCTCGAGGAAGTCGGGGCAGAGACGGTATTCGGTATCCCCGGCGGTGCGATCATGCCCGCCTACGACCCGCTGATGGACTCCACGAAGGTCCGGCACATCCTGGTCCGCCACGAGCAGGGCGCAGGTCACGCCGCAACGGGTTACGCGCAGGCCACCGGCAAGGTGGGTGTCTGTATGGCGACGTCGGGTCCGGGCGCCACCAACCTGGTGACCCCGATCGCCGACGCGCACATGGACTCGGTGCCCCTGGTCGCCATCACCGGCCAGGTCTCCTCCAAGGCGATCGGCACCGACGCCTTCCAGGAAGCCGACATCGTGGGCATCACCATGCCGATCACGAAGCACAACTTCCTGGTCACCAAGGCCGAGGACATCCCGCACACGATCGCCGAGGCCTTCCACATCGCCTCGACCGGCCGTCCGGGTCCCGTCCTGGTCGACATCGCCAAGGACGCGCTCCAGGCGAAGACCACCTTCAGCTGGCCGCCGCAGACGGATCTGCCCGGCTACCGCCCGGTGACCAAGCCGCACGCCAAGCAGATCCGCGAGGCCGCGAAGCTGATCACCCAGGCCAAGCGCCCGGTCCTCTACGTCGGCGGCGGTGTCCTCAAGGCCCACGCCACGGCCGAGTTGAAGGTCCTCGCCGAACTCACCCAGGCGCCCGTCACCACCACGCTGATGGCACTGGGAGCGTTCCCCGACAGCCACCCGCTGCACGTGGGAATGCCCGGCATGCACGGTGCGGTCACCGCCGTCACCGCGCTGCAGAAGTCGGACCTCCTTATCGCGCTCGGCACCCGGTTCGACGACCGCGTCACCGGCAAGCTGGACAGCTTCGCCCCGTACGCGAAGGTCATCCACGCGGACATCGACCCGGCGGAGATCGGCAAGAACCGCGAGGTCGACGTCCCGATCGTGGGTGACGCCCGAGAGGTCATCGCCGATCTGATCCAGGCGATCCAGGCCGAGTACACCGAGGGCAACAAGGGTGACTACAGCGCCTGGTGGGAGGACCTCAAGCGCTGGCGCGAGACCTACCCGCTCAGCTACGACCAGCCCGAGGACGGCTCGCTCGCCCCGCAGCAGGTCATCGAGCGGATCGGCAAGCTCGCCCCGAAGGACACGATCTTCGCCGCGGGCGTCGGCCAGCACCAGATGTGGGCCGCGCACTTCATCGACTACGAGCAGCCCGCGACCTGGCTCAACTCCGGCGGCGCCGGAACGATGGGCTACGCGGTCCCGGCCGCGATGGGCGCCAAGGCCGGCCAGCCCACCCGTACGGTCTGGGCGATCGACGGCGACGGCTGCTTCCAGATGACCAACCAGGAGCTGGTCACCTGCGCGCTGAACAACATCCCGATCAAGGTCGCCATCATCAATAACGGCGCCCTCGGCATGGTCCGCCAGTGGCAGAACCTCTTCTACGACGGCCGCTACTCCAACACCGTCCTGCACGGCGACAAGACGAACCACAACACCGGTTCGCAGGTCGGCGCCAGCGACACCGAGCGGCGCGGCACCCGCGTCCCGGACTTTGTGAAGCTGTCCGAGGCCATGGGCTGTGTGGCGCTGCGCTGTGAGGACCCGGCCGAGCTCGACGCCGTCATCCAGAAGGCGAACGAGATCAACGACCGTCCCGTCGTCATCGACTTCATCGTCCACGAGGACGCCCAGGTGTGGCCGATGGTCGCCGCCGGCACCTCCAACGACGAGGTCATGGCCGCCCGCGACGTCCGCCCGGACTTCGGCGACGGCGCGGACGACTGAGAACGAGAGACGGAAAAGGAAGACAGACGCCATGTCCAAGCACACGCTCTCCGTTCTCGTGGAGAACACCCCCGGCATCCTCGCCCGGATCGCCGCCCTGTTCTCGCGCCGCGGCTTCAACATCGACTCACTCGCGGTGGGTGTCACCGAGCACCCGGACATCTCCCGTATCACCATCGTGGTGAACGTCGAGTCCCTGCCGCTCGAACAGGTCACCAAGCAGCTCAACAAGCTCGTCAACGTGCTCAAGATCGTCGAGTTGGAGCCCGGCTCCGCCGTCGCCCGTGAACTCGTTCTGGTGAAGGTGCGCGCCGACAACGAGACCCGCTCGCAGATCGTCGAGATCGTGCAGCTGTTCCGCGCCAAGACCGTGGACGTCTCGCCCGAGGCGGTCACCATCGAGGCCACCGGATCCAGCGACAAGCTGGAGGCCATGCTCAAGATGCTGGAGCCGTTCGGCATCAAGGAGCTCGTCCAGTCCGGCACGATCGCCATCGGCCGCGGCTCGCGTTCCATCACGGACCGCTCGCTGCGGGCCCTGGACCGTTCCGCCTGATCCACCGGTACGCGGGCCCTAGGTCACCGACCACCAGGACCTAAGGCCCGCATACCGAGACTGCAAATCCCAAAAACCCCCGCCCCGCGTACTGTGAGTGCGAACCGGGGCGCCCCGCGAAGACCGCATTCTGCAAGGAGAGATCCCAAGTGGCCGAGCTGTTCTACGAGTCCGACGCCGACCTGTCCATCATCCAGGGCCGCAAGGTCGCGGTCATCGGATACGGCAGCCAGGGCCACGCCCACGCGCTGTCGCTGCGCGACTCGGGCGTCGACGTCCGCGTCGGTCTGCAGGAGGGGTCCAAGTCCAAGGCCAAGGCCGAGGAAGAGGGCCTGCGCGTGGTGACGCCCGCCGAGGCCGCCGCCGAGGCCGACGTCATCATGGTCCTGTGCCCGGACCCGATCCAGGCCAAGGTCTACGAGGAGTCCATCAAGGACAACCTCAAGGACGGCGACGCGCTGTTCTTCGGCCACGGCCTGAACATCCGCTTCGGCTTCATCAAGCCCCCGGCCGGCGTGGACGTCTGCATGGTCGCCCCGAAGGGCCCGGGTCACCTCGTGCGCCGTCAGTTCGAGGAGGGCCGCGGTGTTCCGTGTATCGCGGCCGTCGAGCAGGACGCGACCGGCAACGCCTTCGCGCTCGCTCTCTCCTACGCCAAGGGCATCGGCGGCACCCGCGCCGGCGTCATCAAGACCACCTTCACCGAGGAGACCGAGACCGACCTGTTCGGTGAGCAGGCCGTGCTCTGCGGTGGCGCCTCCGCGCTGGTCAAGGCGGGCTTCGAGACGCTGGTCGAGGCCGGCTACCAGCCCGAGATCGCGTACTTCGAGTGCCTGCACGAGCTGAAGCTCATCGTCGACCTCATGTACGAGGGCGGCCTGGAGAAGATGCGCTGGTCGATCTCCGAGACCGCCGAGTGGGGCGACTACGTCACCGGCCCGCGGATCATCACGGACCAGACCAAGGCCGAGATGAAGAAGGTCCTCGGCGAGATCCAGGACGGCACCTTCGCCAACAACTGGATGAAGGAGTACGAGTCGGGTCTGCCGAAGTACAACGAGTACAAGAAGCAGGACGAGAGCCACCTCCTGGAGACCACCGGCAAGGAGCTGCGCAAGCTCATGAGCTGGGTCGACACCGAGAAGTAAGACCTGTTGCGGCGGGGCCGGACCTTCAGGGTCCGGCCCCTTCGCACAAGAACTGGACAGGTTCCGAAAGGAACTGGACACGCTGTCCAGCCACGTCCGAGTGATCCTTACGCTCTGGCGGATTTGGGGACCTAAGTCCCCACTACACTGCTCAACTACATACGCGTCAGGCCCACAGCGTCGTGCGTCTTCCACGCGGCAAAGCCACTCCACAGCCTGCGGCCACGGGACGGCCGCCTGCACTGGAACCTGCGAGGACTCACGTGAGCACTGCTGCCACTGGCAAACCTGTCGTACTCATCGCTGAAGAGCTGTCGCCCGCGACCGTCGACGCACTCGGTCCGGACTTCGAGATCCGCCACTGCAACGGCGCCGACCGAGCCGAGCTCCTGCCGGCCATCGTCGATGTCGACGCGATCCTGGTCCGCTCGGCCACCAAGGTCGACGCCGAGGCCATCGCCGCCGCCAAGAAGTTGAGGGTCGTCGCCCGCGCCGGCGTCGGACTCGACAATGTCGATGTCTCCGCCGCCACCAAGGCCGGCGTGATGGTCGTCAACGCACCGACTTCCAACATCGTCACCGCCGCCGAGCTCGCCTGCGGTCTGCTCGTCGCCACCGCGCGCAACATCCCGCAGGCCAACACCGCGCTCAAGAACGGTGAGTGGAAGCGCAACAAGTACACCGGTGTCGAGCTCAGCGAGAAGACCCTCGGTGTGGTCGGCCTCGGCCGTATCGGCGTTCTGGTCGCCCAGCGCATGTCGGCCTTCGGCATGAAGATCGTCGCGTACGACCCGTATGTACAGCCCGCGCGCGCCGCGCAGATGGGCGTGAAGCTGCTGACCCTCGACGAGCTGCTCGAGGTCGCGGACTTCATCACCGTGCACCTGCCCAAGACGCCCGAGACCCTCGGTCTCATCGGCGACGAGGCGCTGCACAAGGTCAAGCCGCACGTGCGGATCGTGAACGCCGCGCGTGGCGGGATCGTCGACGAGACCGCGCTGTACTCGGCGCTCAAGGAGGGCCGCGTCGCCGGCGCCGGTCTCGACGTGTACGCGAAGGAGCCCTGCACGGACTCCCCGCTCTTCGAACTCGACCAGGTCGTCTGCACCCCACACCTCGGCGCTTCGACGGACGAGGCGCAGGAGAAGGCCGGTATCGCCGTCGCCAAGTCGGTGCGCCTCGCGCTCGCCGGTGAGCTCGTTCCGGACGCGGTGAACGTCCAGGGTGGCGTGATCGCCGAGGACGTACGCCCGGGTCTGCCGCTGGCCGAGAAGCTGGGCCGGATCTTCACCGCGCTCGCCGGTGAGGTCGCGGTCCGCCTCGACGTCGAGGTCTGCGGTGAGATCACGCAGCACGACGTCAAGGTGCTCGAACTCTCCGCGCTGAAGGGCGTGTTCGAGGACGTCGTCGACGAGACGGTGTCGTACGTGAACGCCCCGCTGTTCGCGCAGGAGCGCGGTGTCGAGGTGCGGCTGACCACGTCGAGCGAGTCGCCCGACCACCGCAACGTGGTCACCGTGCGCGGCACGCTCTCGGGCGGCGACGAGGTGGCCGTGTCCGGCACCCTTGCCGGTCCCAAGCACCACCAGAAGATCGTCGGCATCGGCGAGCACGAGATCGAGCTGGCCCTCGCGGACCACATGGTCGTGCTTCGCTACGCGGACCGCCCGGGTGTGGTCGGCACCGTCGGCCGCGTGCTGGGCGAGGCCGGGCTCAACATCGCGGGCATGCAGGTCTCGCGCGCCGAGGAGGGCGGCGAGGCGCTCGCCGTCCTGACCGTGGACGACACGGTGCCGGCGGGTGTGCTGTCCGAGCTGGCCGAGGAGATCGGCGCCGTGTCGGCGCGCTCGGTCAACCTGGCGGACTAGTACGTACGTCGAAAGGGCCCGGCTCGCCATCGCGGTGAGCCGGGCCCTTTCGCGTACCCCTAGAAGGTGAGCTTCCAGCCGTTGATCCGGCCGGTGTCCTGCGCCGCCACGTCCTGGACGCGCAGCTTCCAGTCGCCGTTCGCCGCCTCGGCCGAGGCGTTCACGGTGTAGGTCGCCACCACGTTGTCCGCCGAGTCGTTCGACGAGGAGTTCTTGAGGCGGTACGCCGTGCCGTCCGGTGCGATCAGATCGATCACCAGGTCACCGCGCCAGGTGTGCGTGATGTCGACACCGGCCTTGAGCGTGGCCGGTGCGTTGCCCGTACGGCCGCTCACGCTGATCGTGGAGGTGACGGCCGCGCCGTTGTCCGGGATCGAGACGTCGGTGGTGTTCTCGTACACGTCACCGGGCGGTACCGGCGCCTCGGTGCCCAGCGTCCAGATCGCGTGCGCGATCGCGTCGCTGTTGCGGTCCAGGGCGGTGTCGTTGATGTTGGCCGTACCGTCGCAGGACGAGTGGTAGCAGCGGTCGAAGGCCTGCCCGGCCGTGCCGCCCCACTTCTGGGCCTGGGCGCTGGTCTTGCTGTTGCTCGCGCCGGTGAACAGACCGCCCACGGGTATGCCCACGTTCTTGAACGAGGCGTGGTCCGAGCGGCCGTCGCCCTCGGTCTCGATCTCGGTCGGTACGCCGATGCCCGTGAAGTAGTCCTTGAGGGTCTTCTCGATGACCGGGTCGTCGTCGTAGACGAAGTAGCCGGGGTTGGGCGAGCCGATCATGTCGAAGTTCAGATAGCCGCTGACCTTCGAACGTTCCGCGGTCGGCAGGTTGTTGACGTAGTACTTGGAGCCGAGCAGGCCCAGTTCCTCGGCGCCCCACCAGGCGAACCGGAGGTGTTTGGTGGGCTGGAGCTGCGCTCGTGAGACGGCGAGCGCGGTCTCCAGGACGGCCGCCGAGCCGGAGCCGTTGTCGTTGATCCCGGCGCCCGAGGTGACGCTGTCGAGGTGGGCCCCCGACATCAGCACGGAGTTGGGGTCACCGCCCGGCCAGTCGGCGATCAGGTTGTAGCCGGTGGCGCCGCTCGCGGTGAACTGCTGGACGGAGGTGGTGAATCCGGCCGCGTCCAGCTTGGCCTTCACATAGTCGATGGACGCCTTGTAGCCGGTCCGGCCGTGGGCCCGGTTGCCGCCGTTGGCGGCGGCTATGGAGCTCAGTTCGGTCAGGTGGGCCTTGACGTTGGCGAGTGGGATGTCGGGGGCGGCGAGCGCGGTCGGGGCGGTGGGTCCTTGTGCTTCGGGGGCCGCGACGGCCGAGGGGGCCGCGGCGGCGAACAGGCCGCCAAGGGCGAGGGCCGCGCAGACAAGCAGGCGTCTGGGGCGGGGAGCGGAGTGTGTCATGTGGGGGCTCCGATTCGGATTCCGTGCAGGGCAGGGCAGGGCAGGGCAGTGCAGTGCAGGACGGAAAACGTGCGAGACGCCCTGCGGCCTGTGTGGCCGCAGGGCGTTGGAGCTGTGCATGATGCGTGCCCGCATCGTGGTGCCGGGTGTGACAGACCGTCAAGAGCGGGAATCGGACAGCCTGTTCCGCATTCCGTGCACGGGGTGGACTTCGTCGGGAGTCAGGCCGGCACCTTCTCCCCGACGATGCTCTCGGCGGGAGCCTCGGTGACCCGAACCCGTCGCAGCGCCACCGAAGCCACCGCCGCCGCCCCCACAAGGAGGACCATCGCGGCGATCGCCGCCGCGTGCATCCCGCTGGTGAAGGCCTCGCGGGCCGTGGACAGGAGGGCCGAACCGGCCTGCTGCGGCAGGTGCTGGGCCACCGTCACCGCACCGCCCAGGGTCTCCTGGGCCTCGGCGGGGGCGGAGGACGGCATCTGCGCGTGGTAGACCGCGTTGCCGATCGAGCCGAGCAGCGCCATGCCCACCGCACCGCCGAACTCCGTACCCGTCTCCATCAGCGAGGACGCGCTGCCGGCCTTCTCCACGGGAGCGGCGCCGAGCGCCAGATCCGTGAGCTGCGAGCCGATGATCACCGCGCCGGAGGCCAGGACACCGGCGGCCACCAGGATCGTCCACAGGGAGTCCGTACCGGTCAGGAGGATCACGCCGAATCCGGCCGTGGAGGTCAGGAAGCCGGTCGCCACCACGGACGCCCTGTGCACTCCGCGCTGCACCAGCATCGTCGCCACGGGCGCCGCGAAGCCGATCAGGACGGACGGGAGCAGGGCCCAAAGGGCCGCTTCCAGCGCGGACTTGCCGAGGACGGACTGCAGATACTGCGTGGTGAAGTAGGCCGAACCCATCATCGCGAGCGTCGAGACCAGGTTGAGCGAGACGGCCGAGCCGAAGCCCGTACGGCCGCGGAAGAGCTCGGGCGAGATCATCGGCGAGGAGCTGGTCCGCTGCCGCAGGACGAACAAGGCGGTGAAGAACAGGCCGACCGCCACCGACACCGCGTACGAGAACTCGAAGCCCTCGGCGGCGATCTCCTTCAGGCCGTACACGACCGGCAGCACCGCGGCCATGGACAGCGGAACGCTGATCCAGTCGAAGCGCCCGGGGTTCGGGTCCTTGAACTCGGGGATCAGGACCGGCGCGAGGACGAGAAGCAGCACCATGGCGGGCAGGTTGACCAGGAAGACCGAGCCCCACCAGAAGTGCTCGACCAGGATGCCGCTCATCACGGAGCCGAGCGCCACGCCCGAGACCATCACGGCCGACCAGATTCCGATGGCCTTCGCGCGCTCACCGGCGTCCCGGAACATGTTCCTGACCAGGGCCATCGTCGAGGGCATCAGGGTCGCGCCGCCGATACCGAGCAGTGCGCGGGCCGCGATCAGCATCTCCGCGCTGTGCGAGTAGGCCGCGAGGAGCGAGGCGGCGCCGAAGGCCGTCGCGCCGAACAGGAGCAGTTTGCGTCGGCCGATCCGGTCGCCGAGCGAGCCCATCGTGATCAGCAGACCCGCGAGCGCGAACGCGTAGATGTCGAACATCCACAGCTGCTGGGTGCCGGAGGGCTCCAGATCGGCGGTGATCTGGGGGATGGCGAAGTACAGGACCGAGACGTCCATCGAGACCAGCATCAGCGGCAGCATCAGCACGCCAAGTGCGGTCCATTCCTTACGAGTTGCCCGCTCGGAACCGTTCTCGGGTGCGGGGCCGTGCGCCTGGGTGGTGCTCGGTGAGTTCGTCATGGCAGTGACTGTACGGACGTCATAAACGCTTGTCTAGTACGACTGTGTAAATCGATTGTGTAAAACGTTCGTCTTGTACGTGCGTCTGTCCGCTGGGTACCCTGGCGGGCATGGGACACCGTGAGGATCTGCTCGAAGGCGCGAAGCGCTGTCTGCTGGCCAAGGGCTTCGCGCGCACGACCGCGCGCGACATCGTCAAGGAGTCGGGGACGAATCTGGCGTCCATCGGCTACCACTACGGCTCGAAGGACGTGCTGCTCGGCGAGGCCTATGTCGAGCTGGTCAGCGAGGCGTCCGTGGGCTGGGAGGCGGAGTTCTCCTCGCCGCCGGGATCCATCGAACGGTTCGAGGAGCTCTGGACCAGCGTGGTGGCGACGGTGGGCAAGCCCGATTCCATGTGGCGGCTCAGCATCGAGATCATCGCGATGGGCGACCAGCTGCCCGCCGTACGGGACTACTTGGCGCAGCAGCAGTCCGAGGGCGGGCGCGGGTTCATCGCGATGCTGATGGGGGTCGAGGAGCCGACGGTGCCCGACGAGCAGGTCGCCACGCTCGGCAAGTTCCTGACGACCCTGATGACGGGGCTCATCGCCCAGTACTCCTTCGCCCCGGACACCGCCCCGAGCGGCAAGGAGCTGACGGAGGGACTGCGGCACCTGATCAAGGCCGCGGGCTACGAGGCGCCGGCGGGCTGACCGCGCCGACCGGCCCGGCTGCTTCAGCCGACTGCCCCGGCTGCTTCAGCCGACTGCCCCGGTCGCTCTAACTGCCCTGCAGCCGGGCCGCCTTGAGTGCCATATGGAGCAGCAGCCGGTCCTCGCCGTCGTCCAGGTCGAGCCCGGTGAGCTGTTCCACGCGCGAGAGCCGGTAGTAGAGCGTCTGGCGGTGGATACCGAGCGCCGCGGCCGTGCGTCCCGCCTGGCCCGCGTGGTCGAGGAACACCTCGGCGGTGTGCGCGAGTTCGGGGTGGCGCAGGAGCGCGGTGACCGCCGGGTCCTGTGCGGCGCCCGCGGGGAGCGCGGTCAGGAGACGGTACGGGCCGAGCGTGGACCATTCGGCGATGACCGGCGACTCGTGCGTACGTGAGGAAGGCGCCCGCTCCGTGAAGTGCCGCGCCGCGGCGGTACGGGCCGCGGCGAGCGCCTCCCGCCAGGCCTCGGGCAGCTCTGCGAGCCCGCGCCGCGCGCCGCCGATCCCGGCCGCGGCGCCCGCGGGCGCCATGGTGAGCAGCCGGGTCGCGACGGTGTGGGCGGGGGAGAGGGCGTCGGTGGCGCGCACCCGCACCAGGGCGGCGAACGCCGGGGGTCCGTCCGCGTCGGCGGCGGGCGGGACGGAACAGACCGCGACCGTGCCGGGAATCCGGGTGGCCCGGTTGTCGGTCCCGGGCCAGGGGGTCACACACACGACCGCGAGCAGATCGTCCGCGCCGGGCCCGAGCGCGGCCCGCAGCGCGGCGACCGCCATGTCACGCTGCCAGCCGCGCCCGCTGGTCAGCACGGCCCGCAGCTCACGGGCCACGTCCTCGCCGGCGCTCGCCTCGTCCGCGAGCAGCACACCGATCCGCTCGGTCACGTCCATCGCGGCGGCGAGCTGTTCGGGGCCCGGGCCCGGGTCGGTGTCGAGCAGCCAGACGTATCCGTGCACCACGCCACGGTGGCGTACCGGCAGGCAGATACGGGCTCTGAGCACACCGGCGTCGGGCGCGGCGGGGATCCGTACGGGCTCGGTCGCGCGCGCGATCCCGTATCCCTCGAACCAGGCGCGTACGGCGGCGGTGGACTTCCGGGTCAGGATCGACCGCGTCCGTACGGGATCCATCTCGATCTCGTCGTCACCGTCATGCGCACCGAAGGCGATCAGACCGAAGTCCCGGTCCTCAAGGGTGGCCGGGGCTCCGAGCAGGGTGGAGATCTCGTCCACGAGGTCCTGGTAGTCGCCTTTCACCTGTCCATTCTGGGGTACCCGACGCCTCTCTTACATCTGTATGAGATCCAGCGCACCGATGCGTGACACCTGTAGATGGCCCCGATTCAGCGGGATCCTTAGGTTTCACGGAGGTTCTCCGTGCCGTACCCGGAACGTTGAAGTTTTCTGGTGCCGCACCCCTGCCCCCGCGAAAAAATGGAGGTGCCCCCGTGCTGGGTCCCGTGATCCTCGCCGCGTCCCGCAGCGACAAGATGCGCCGCTTCGTCTCCGCCGCACCGGGCACCAAGCAGGTCGTCGCCCGGTTCATCGCCGGCGAGAGCGTCGACCAGGTCGTCCCGATCGTCCAGGAGACCGCGGCCAAGGGCCTCGAGGTCACGCTCGACGTGGTCGGCGAGGACATCACCACGGTCGAGCAGTCGTACGCCGCGCGTGACGCCTACCTGGAGCTGATCGAGCGTCTGAAGGACCTGGGCCTGGGCACCAAGGCCGAGATGTCCGTGAAGCTGTCGATGTTCGGCCAGGCGCTGGAGGGCGGCCACGAGCTCGCTCTCGCCAACGTGCGCCCCGTCGTCGAGGCCGCCGCCGCCATCGGCACCACGGTCACCCTGGACGCCGAGGACCACACCACCCTCGACTCGATGTTCGCGATCCACGAGGAGCTGCGGAAGGACTTCCCGCAGACCGGATGCGTCATCCAGGCCTACCTCTTCCGCACCGAGGACGACGCCCGCCGTCTCTCCGCGGCCGGCTCCCGCGTCCGTATCGTCAAGGGCGCCTACAAGGAGCCCGCCTCCGTCGCGTTCCAGGACAAGGCCGAGATCGACAAGGCGTACGTCCGCATCCTGAGGATCCTGATGGAGGGCGACGGCTACCCGATGATCGGGTCCCACGATCCGCGCCTCATCGCCATCGCCCAGGAACTGGCCCTGCGCGCCGGCCGCAAGCTCGACGACTACGAGTTCCAGATGCTGTACGGCATCCGCAGCGAGGAGCAGGAGCGCCTCGCCGCCGAAGGCCACCGGATGCGTGTGTACACCGCGTACGGCACCGACTGGTACGGCTACTTCATGCGCCGCCTCGCGGAGAAGCCGGCCAACCTCCTCTTCTTCGCCCGCTCGATCCTCACCAAGGGCTGAGCCCCCAACTCGAAGAACCAGCCCGACTCGACACCCCTCACAAAGGAGTTCAGGAACTCATGGACGCTGTGACCCAGGTCCCCACTCCCGTCAACGAGCCGGTGCACGGCTACGCCCCCGGCTCTCCCGAGCGTGCCCGTCTGGAGGCCAAGCTCAAGGAGCTGGCCGAGAACCCCATCGATCTGCCGATGACCATCAACGGTGAGAAGCGGATGGGCGGCGGCGAGCCGTTCCAGGTCGTGCAGCCGCACAACCACAAGTCGGTGCTCGGTACGTACCGCAACGCCACCCAGCAGGACGCGCAGGACGCGGTCGACGCCGCGCTCGCCGCCGCCCCGGCCTGGCGTGCGATGGCCTTCGACGACCGCGCCGCGATCATCCTGCGCGCCGCCGAGCTGCTCGCAGGGCCGTGGCGCGAGACGCTGGCCGCCTCCACGATGCTCGGCCAGTCGAAGACCGCCCAGCAGGCCGAGATCGACACCCCGTGCGAGCTCGTCGACTTCTGGCGCTTCAACGTGAAGTACGCCCGTGACCTGCTCGCCGAGCAGCCGCCGGCCAACTCCCCGGGTGTCTGGAACCGTCTGGACCACCGCCCGCTCGAAGGCTTCGTCTACGCGATCACGCCCTTCAACTTCACCGCCATCGCGGGCAATCTGCCGACCGCCCCGGCCCTGATGGGCAACGTGGTCGTGTGGAAGCCGTCCCCGACCCAGACCCACGCCGCGGTGCTGCTGATGCAGCTCCTCGAAGAGGCCGGTCTGCCCAAGGGCGTCATCAACCTCGTCACGGGTGACGGCCTCGCCGTCTCGGACGTGGCCCTTGAGCACCCGATGCTCGCGGGCATCCACTTCACGGGTTCGACCAAGACCTTCCAGCACCTGTGGAAGACGGTCGGCAACAACATCGAGAAGTACCGCTCGTACCCGCGCATCGTCGGTGAGACCGGCGGCAAGGACTTCGTCGTCGCGCACCCGTCCGCGGACCGCGCGATCCTGAAGACCGCGCTGACCCGTGGCTCCTTCGAGTTCCAGGGCCAGAAGTGCTCGGCGTCCTCCCGCGCCTACGTTCCGGCCTCGATCTGGAACGACGGCTTCAAGGAGGAGTTCGCGGCCGAGGTCGACGGCATCACCATGGGTGACGTCACGGACCTCGACAACTTCATGAGCGCCGTCATCGACGACCGCGCCTTCGCCAAGAACAAGGCCGCGATCGACCGCGCCGCCGCGGACGACAGCTGCACCATCGTCGCCGGCGGCACCTACGACGACTCGGTCGGCTACTTCGTCCGCCCGACGGTCATCGAGTGCACGGACCCGACCAACGAGGTCTTCACCACCGAGTACTTCGGCCCGATCCTCGCCGTCCACGTCTACGAGGACGAGGCGTACGAGGAGATGCTGGCGCAGATGGAGTCCGTCTCGGCGTACGCCCTGACCGGCGCGATCATCGCCGGTGACCGTGCCGCGGCGGCCGACGCGATGGAGAAGCTCCGCTACGCGGCGGGCAACTTCTACATCAACGACAAGTCCACCGGCGCCGTGGTCGGCCAGCAGCCCTTCGGCGGCGGCCGCGCCTCCGGCACCAACGACAAGGCGGGCGCTCCGCAGAACCTGATGCGCTGGACGCTGACCCGCGCCATCAAGGAGACGCTGGTCCCGCCGACGGACTACCGCTACCCGCACATGGGCTGAGGCCCGCCCGGCCCTTGAGGCCCTGAGTTTCCGCCCCCGTCCGGACCCCACACCTGGACGGGGGCGGTTTCCATGTCCGGGCCGGTCGCAACCGGACCTCCGCCGACTGACATCTTGATCGGCATGACGACGAGCATCGAGCGCGACCTCGACTGGGACGGCTGTCACAACGTGCGGGATCTGGGCGGGCTGGGGGTGGTCGCCCGGGGTGCGCTGGTGCGGGCGGACGGGCTCGACAAGCTCACCGGCAGAGGGTGGGCGGCGGCGTACGCGCACGGGATACGGACCGTGCTCGATCTGCGGGAGTCCGACGAGTACGGCGTGGACGCGGCGCCCCGGCCCGACGGGATCACCACGGTGCGCGTCGAGTTGGACGGCATGGCCGAGGACGCCGAGTTCTGGGGGCGCTGGACCGAGGACTGGCGGTGGGGCACACCGCAGTTCTACGGACCGTTCATGCAGCGCTTCCCGCACCGGATCGCGGCGGCCGTGACGGCCGTGGCGCAGGCCGCTCCCGGCGGGGTCGTCTTCCACTGTGCGGCCGGGCGCGACCGTACGGGGAACCTCGCCCTCGTACTGCTCTCGCTGCTCGGCGCTTCCCCCGAGGAGATCGCCGAGGACTACGCACGCAGCGCGGCGAACATGACCGCGCTCGAAACCGCCACCGGCAAGCCCTCCCACCAGGGCGCCATCGACGCGGCGTACGCCGAGCACGGCACATCGGCTTACGCGGACATGGTCGCGGCGGCCCGGGCCGTGGATGCCGCGACCTTTCTGCCGGCCGCCGGCGTCACCGCCGCGGACCTCGCCGCGCTGCGCACCCGCGGCACCGGATCTTCACCGTCCAGTTGATGCACGGACGGTGACCCGCGGCGCGGCACGGGGCATCATCTCCGCATGATCACGATTCATCTGCGGTACGAGATCGACCCGGACCGGATCGAGGACTTCGAGGAGTACGGCCGGCGCTGGGTCGACCTCGTCAGCCGCTTCGGAGGCTCCCACCACGGCTACTTCCTGCCGAGCGAGGGGGACAGCGATATCGCGTACGCGCTGTTCTCGTTCCCCAGTCTCGCCGCGTACGAGCGCTATCGCACCGACTCCATGGCGGATCCGGACTGTCAGGAGGCCTTCGAGCTGGCACGGCGGACCAAGTGCATCAAGCGGTACGAGCGGCGGTTCCTGCGACCGCTCAACTGACCTGCCGGAAGGCCGGGTTCGTGGACCGAAGGGTCCGCGGGCCCGGCCTTTTCGTTGCCTCCTGTTCGGCAAAATATGCAGACCTTCTGCGCGAAGCCTTGACCTGTCCGCATCATGTGCAGACTCTGCTCTCTATATGTATGAGTGATGCACTCGGAGATTGGTGCCGCCCCGAGGTCAAGTAGCCCGCCCGGACAAGGAGTTCGCCATGAGCCGCGCCTCGCGCCCGCTCGCACTGACCGCCGCCGCATTGTTCTGTCTGACCGGGGCACTGGTGCCGCAGGCCTCCGCGGCCGGTCAGGCCCCAGAGGTCGCTGCGGCGGCCGGACCGCCCGGCACCGGCTGGACCCAGGTGTTCGCGGACGAGTTCAGTGCGGGAGCCGTCGACACCGCGAAGTGGAACTACCGCACCGACATCAAGGCCAACAGCGCCCAGCGCCCGCAGAACGTCACGCAGTCATCGGGCCTGCTCACGATCAATCTCAAGCAGGAGAGCTACGGCGGCAAGTCCTTCACGGGCGGCGGAGTCATCTCCAAGAAGAAGCTCCGCTACGGGTACTACGAGACCCGGGCGAAGATCAACGACGGGGCGGGCTGGCACACCTCGTTCTGGCTGATGGCCGGCGACGGCAGCACCACCTTCCCGGCCGAACAGCGCACCGAGGTCGACGGATTCGAGACCGACTCGATCAACCCGACAAGGACCATGCACAACGTGCACGGCTGGGAGGGCTCCGGCGTCCACGGCCCTGTCACCTACGGCTCGGGCTTCTACGACACCGGCCTCGACCTGCGACAGTGGCATACGTACGGCATCGACTGGTCGGAGAGCGGGGTGAAGTTCTACCTCGACGGAACGCTCAAGTACACGGCCCCGTACACCCCGAGCCAGTGGATGCACGACTACACCAGTGTCTGGCTGACGAGCATCGCCACCGGCTCCCTGCCCGACACGGCGAAGCTGCCGTCCAGCGCCCAGTTCGACTATGTCCGCTACTGGCAGCGCGACTACTACGTCGACAACGACGGCCCGGCGGCGTACGGCTTCTCCACCTCGGGCACCTGGCAGCCGAGCACCCTCAGCGGCTGGACCAAGGGCTCGCCCGTCGTCTACGCCTGCACCGCGGGTACGAAGGCGACCTGGCGCCCCAACATCACGGGGGCCGGCAGCTACGAGGTCTACCTCCGCAAGACGGCCGCACCCGAAGGCGACCCCGCCGCCACGGTCAGGCTCGACAACAACGGCGCGGTGACCAGCAGCACGATCGACGAACGTACGGGCAGCTCGGGTTGGACCTCGCTGGGCACCCAGACCTACGCCGCGGGCACCACGGCCTCCGTGTCGCTGACGGCGAGCGGTACGGGCTGTGTGCACGCGGACGCGGTGAAGTTCGTCCGCCGCTGACCCGAGGGTGGGAGCTGCTCAGCCGAGCAGCTCCGCCACGGCGTCCCGCGCCTCCTCCGCAGTGACGGTCGAGGGCAGCGGGGCGCCGATGCGCACCTGGAGCCGGGTGCGGTGCAACCTGCCGTGTTTCGGCAGGAGGTCGCCCGTGCCGAGCAGGGCGACCGGGACCAGGGGCACCTTCGCCTCGCGGGCGAGCAGCACCGCGCCCCGGTGGAAGGCGCCGAGCGCGGGGCCGCGGGTCCCCTCGGGGAACAGGACGACCGCATGGCCCCGCCGCAGGGCCTCGGTCATGGCGAGCAGATCGCCGAGCCCGCCGCCCGTACGACGTACCGGAAAACCGGCCGCGAGCCGTCGGCAGATCCGTCGCCGCCAGGGCGTCGCGAACCAGTAGTCGGCGGCGGCCGCGATCCTCGGCGCGTGCCGGGCGTCGAGCGCGGCGAGCAGGGCGGCGGTGTCTGCGTGCGAGGTGTGGTTGGCGACGACCACACAGCCGCCCTCGGGGAGGCGGCCGGTGCGGCGGATGCCGCCGGTGACGCCGAGAGCGCCTCGCCACAGGGTGCGGCGCAGCCGCGCGGTCAGGCGGCCCGCGCGGGCGGGCAGCGGGAGATGGGCGCAGCCGGCCCGGACGCAGCGCCTGCGCATACGGAGCCTTCCGGAAGATGTGGCGGTCGCGGTCACAGGGTCACCACTCTCACGATCAGCAGGGTCACGAGCAGGGAGTCGATCCGGTCGAGCAGCCCGCCGAACCCGGGCAGCCAACTGCCCGCGTCCTTCACGCCCGACTCGCGCTTGACCATCGATTCGAGGAGATCGCCGAGTACGCAGCCGACGAGCACGGCCGCCCACAGCAGCGGCGTGAAGGCTCCGACCGCGGCCAGGGCGGCGGCGGTCGCGGCCGCGCATCCGGCCACGCCCGCCCAGGTCTTGTTGGGGGAGAGCGGCGAGAGCGGCCGGGCGAGCGGTCCGCCGCGGCCCAACGCCGTACCCCCGCACCAGGCCCCCACGTCGCCGAAAGCCACGGCCACACCGACCGCGAGTGCGGTGTCGTCGAGCAGGACGAGACCGGTCAGGGCGAGAGGGATCCAGACGAGACCGAAGAGCGTGCGGCTTGCGCGCGTGAAGCCGCCGGTCGCGTCGCCGCAGAGCACGGCAGGGACGATCGCCAACAGCAGGGTGCAGAGCGCGAGTCGGGCTCCGAGCGCATTCGGGGCGAGCCAGGCGAGCAGGGGCAGGGCCGCTGCGGCGAGGGTGAGCACCGCCTGGTCGGTGCGGGTGAGACCCGACATCCGTACGTACTCCGCGACGGCCACCACCCCGAGCCCGGCGGCGAAGACCGCGACCGCGCCGTCCCCGAGCCAGAACGCGCCGAGGAAGAGGGGCGCCGAGACCGCCCATGTACGCCACCGCCGGCGCAGCTCGGCCCGCATGCGCAGCCGGGCCGGGAGCGCGGCCACGGCCACCCCGCCGGCGCCGAGGACTCCGGCGACCACCGGGACCGTACGGGACAGGGTGCTCATCGCGCGCTCCCCGCTCCGGCGCGGTCCGGGGTGCCCACGGGTGCAGGCCCGAGCTCCCGCCACACCCAGCGCAGGCGCACCCCGGCCGTGACCGCCGACCCCACCGCGATCAGGGCGAGCACGGGCTCGTACCACCCCGAAGCCGCCGCCACCACGATCAGCGCGCACCGTTCCGTCTTCCCCAGCGGACCGCTGTTGCGCCGGGGTGCGCCCGCCGCCGCGCCCGCCAGGGAGACCCACGAGGGAAGCGTCGCGGCAAGACCGGCCAGGGCGACCAGCCACACCGGGGCCACGAACAGGAACCCGGCGAGCACGGCCAAGTCGGCCAGGCGGTCCCCGAGTTCGTTGAGCACCGCACCACGCCGCGTACACCGCCCGGTGTCACGGGCCAGCGCCCCGTCGAGGTTCGCGAAGGCGAGCCGGGCCGCGAGCAGTACGGCGACCGGGAGCGCGGCATACGGCGCGGGCAGCAGCCCGAGCGCCAGTGCCGCGGCGCCCGCGCACAGCACACCGGCCCAGGTCAGCGCATCGGGCGACACCTGACGGCGGACCAGGGCGGTACGCGCGCCGGCCAGCCGGTCGGCGTACCAGGGCTTGAGAGCGTAGAGGCCGTTCATACGCCGACTGTCCTGCCGCGGCGGGGGCGCCCGACACGGTGCGCGTACTCAAATCCCGCCTGAGTACTGGCCTCTGGGCCCATCCCGGACCGGGGTCCGCGCCCACCCGTGGACCAAACCCGACGAGCCGGGATTTTGCCTGCCGTCTCAGATACTAGGAAGTCCGAGTAATTGTGGAGACAGACCGGCTGACCTGTCCTAGCTTGGTAGGAGCCGAACGAATCGCTCGATCAAGCGAACGGCGGTTGTGAGCCGTGCCCCCATGCAGGCAACCCCTGCGGGCCCAGGTTCCCCGCCAATCCGGCGTCTCGAAAACCCCTCATTTCGTACTCCACTCATGCCCCAAGGAGTCAGCATGTCCGAGACGACCGTCGCCGCCCGCCGCGTCCTCCGTGTCCGTCACAGTTCGAGGACCGCCGAAGCCGAGCGCAAGAACGCCGCCGCCGCCCTCCAGCGCGCCCTCGACCGCAGGGACAACGGCGGAGCCGCAGGTCACTGACGTGCGGAGGGTCTGAGGGCTCAGCCCTCAGACCCTCTGCACGTCGCGGGGCGGCGGCATCCCGGACTCAAGGTCCAGATACTGGACACCTGGTGTCAACAGCTGGACCCGCGAGTACGGTGACGAACATGTCTCGACGCATCAATCTCGCAGTGATCCCCGGTGACGGCATCGGCCAGGAGGTCGTGTCCCAGGGGCTCAAGGTCCTCAGCGCCGTGCTTCCGCAGGATGTGAAGCTCGAGACGCGGGAGTACGACTTCGGCGCCAAGCGCTACCACGCCACGGGTGAGACCCTCACCGACACCGACGTGGAGCAGCTCAAGGACCACGACGCCATCCTGCTCGGCGCGATCGGCGACCCGAGCGTGCCGTCCGGTGTCCTGGAGCGCGGCTTCCTCCTGAAGCTCCGCTTCCTCTTCGACCACCACGTCAACCTCCGCCCGAGCAAGCTGCTCCCGGGTGTGGCCACGCCGCTGGCCGGCCAGCCGGAGATCGACTTCGTGGTCGTCCGCGAGGGCACCGAAGGCCCGTACACCGGCAATGGCGGCACCATCCGCAAGGGCACCCCGCACGAGGTCGCCACCGAGGTCTCCGTGAACACGGCCTTCGGTGTCGAGCGCGTCGTGCGTGACGCCTTCGCCCGGGCCCAGGCCCGTCCGCGCAAGAAGCTCACGCTCGTCCACAAGAACAACGTGCTCGCCTTCGCCGGGCACCTGTGGACGAACGTCTTCAACGCGGTGGCCAAGGAGTTCCCCGAGGTCACCACCGACTACATCCACGTCGACGCCGCGACCATCTACCTGGTCACCGACCCGTGCCGCTTCGATGTGATCGTCACCGACAACCTCTTCGGCGACATCATCACCGACCTCGCCGCGGCCGTCTCCGGCGGTATCGGCGTCGCCGCCTCCGGGAACATCAACCCGTCCGGCGAGTTCCCCTCGATGTTCGAGCCCGTGCACGGCTCGGCCCCGGACATCGCGGGCCAGGGCAAGGCCGACCCGACCGCCACGGTCCTGTCCGTCGCGCTGCTGCTCCGCCACCTCGGATACGAGGCCGAGGCCGTCCGTATCGAGGAGGCCGTCTCCGCCGACCTGGGCGAGCGCGGCGACTCCACCCGTAGCACCGAGGAAATCGGCGACGCCCTCGCCGTACGCGTAGCCGGCTAGCCCGCGCGACGCTGCACGCAGTAGCCGCCGGGCCGCCTTCGGGCACCCGGCGGCTTCTCGTATCCGCCGCCGGGTGTCACCATCAACCCTTGGGCCGCATCACACCCGTTTCGTCCTTGGCCGTTCACGAGCGATAATCGAACGTGGGGCCGCGGAATGCGGGGTAGCAGTACAGCTTCAGTCGTCCGGGCTGGAACATCTCCGAGGACGGACGTGAGCGCGGTCCGTCACACACAAAACCGGTGAAGGACATCCACTCATGACGACGCCCACGATCGAGCTCAAGCCCTCCTCGCACCCGCTCTCCGCAGCGGAGCGCCAGGCGATCCTGGCCAACCCCGGGTTCGGCCGCCACTTCACCGACCACATGGTCACCATCAAGTGGACCGAGGGCCGTGGCTGGCACGACGGCCAGCTCGTGGAGTACGGCCCGCTCTCGATCGACCCGGCGAACATGACCCTGCACTATGCGCAGGAGATCTTCGAGGGCCTCAAGGCGTACCGGCAGCCCGACGGCTCGGTGGCCACCTTCCGCCCGGAGTCCAACGCCAAGCGCTTCCAGGCCTCGGCGCGTCGGCTCGCCATGCCCGAGCTGCCGGTGGAGACCTTCATCGAGGCGTGCGACCTTCTCGTCCAGCAGGACAAGGACTGGGTTCCGGCACACGGTGGCGAGGAGTCCCTGTACCTGCGCCCCTTCATGTTCGCGACCGAGGTCGGCCTGGGCGTCAAGCCCGCCAACGAGTACCTCTTCATGGTCATCGCGTCCCCGGCCGGCGCGTACTTCGCGGGCGGCGTGAAGCCTGTCTCGATCTGGCTCTCGGAGGACCGCGTGCGCGCCGTCCCCGGCGGCATGGGCGCCGCGAAGACCGGCGGCAACTACGCCGCCTCCCTCCTCGCGCAGGCCGAGGCCGCGTCCAAGGGCTGTGACCAGGTCTGCTACCTCGACGCTGTCGAGCACAAGTGGGTCGAGGAGCTCGGCGGCATGAACCTGTACTTCGTGTACGGCGACAAGATCGTCACTCCTGAGCTGACGGGCTCGATCCTGGAAGGTGTCACCCGCGACTCCCTCCTCACGGTCGCCCGTGACCTCGGCTACGAGGCCACCGAGGCGCGTGTCTCCCTCGACCAGTGGCAGCGCGACGCCCAGAACGGCTCGCTGACCGAGGTCTTCGCGTGCGGTACCGCTGCTGTCATCACCCCGGTCGGTACGGTCAAGTGCAACTCGGGTGAGTGGACCCAGTCCGCCGGCGAGCCCGGCCCGGTCACGCTGCGGCTGCGCGAGGCGCTCCTGGACATCCAGCGCGGCACGGCCACGGACAAGCACGGCTGGATGCACGAGCTCGGCTAGTCCGCGCCGTAGGCAGTGTTGAGGCCGGGCCCCTTGCCGGGGGCCCGGCCTTTCGCGTACCGGCTAGGAGATCAACCCCACGATCGTCGCGCTGATGAACGACACCAGCGTGGCCCCGTACACCAGCTTCAGGCCGAAGCGGGCGATCTGGTCGCCGTGTGCGGGGGAGAGGGACTTCACGGCGCCCGCGATGATGCCGATCGAGCTGAAGTTGGCGAAGGAGACCAGGAAGGTCTGGACGATCGCCGTCGTGCGCGTGCTGAGCTCGATCTTGCCGCCGGGGTTGGAGTCGGTGAAGGCGAGCATCGCGACGAACTCGTTCGAGACGAGCTTCGTGGCCATGATCTGGCCCGCGTCCACGCACTCGCTCCACGGCACACCCGTGAGGAACGCCAGCGGCGCGAAGACGTAGCCGAGCAGATCCTGGAAGGACGTACCGCCGGTGAGACCCGAGACGATCCCGTTGATCAGGGCGATCAGCGCCACGAACCCGATCAGCATCGCCGCCACGGTGACCGCGACCTTCGCCCCGTCCAGGATGTACTCGCCGAGCATCTCGAAGAACGACTGCTTCTTGCGGACGGGGGTGACGACCACGTCCTCGTCCTCCGTCAGCTCGTACGGATTGAGCAGCCAGACGACGATGAAGCCGCCGAAGAGGTTGAGGACGATCGCGGCCACGACATAGCGCGGCTCGATCATCGTCATGTACGCCCCGACGATGGACATCGACACCGTGGACATCGCCGAGGCGCTGAGCATGTAGAGCCGCTGCGGAGTCAGCGTGGGCAGCAGCGTCTTGATCGCGATGAAGCTCTCGGACTGCCCGAGGATCGCGGCCGAGACGGCGTTGAAGGACTCGAGCCGCCCGGCCCCCGTGATCTTCGCGAGGACCAGCCCCAAGTACTTCACGATCAGCGGCAGTACGCGCAGGTACTGCAGGATCCCGATCAGCGCCGAGACGAAGATGATCGGCATCAGGACGCTCAGCAGGAACGGCACATTGCCCTGCGCATCCGGGTCCGCGAGGCTGCCGAAGACGAAGGACGTACCGTCCCCGGCGTATTCGAGAAGCTTGCCGAACACGTCCGCGAGCCCGTTCACGGCGCTCTGCCCCAGGCTCGTCTTCAGCATCAGCAGACCGAGCAGGAACTGGACGACGAGCATGAGACCGATGTACGGCGCCTTGACGCGCAGCAGCCGCACATCGCGGGAGGGCAGAAAGGCCAGGGCGAGGAAGACGACGAGTCCGGCGATGCCGATGAGTACGTGCACGGCGGCTACCGCCCCGCGCCGGCGCGCTCGAGCGGAGGGACGGACCGGCGGCGGGCGGGCGATGTTCGGCTGATCATCCGTCAAGGAGACCTGGAACGGCCGACTTCCCGAAGGATCCACGCTGCCGGGCCGGGCGAGTCCACCCGTGCCGCGTAGGCGGGCGCGTTCCCCGCCGTTCGCACCTTGCCGGCCCTGCCGTCATGGGATCGTGGACCAGGCGAGCTGCCTGGTGGGGACGGGGGTGGGGCGAGCCGTGCACACGGTCGATTTCCAGGCCGAGATCAGTCCGGCGGGACCCGGCGCCTATCACGTGACCCTGCGCGCTCCGGACGGCGCCGAGGCGAGCGCCGACGGGGTACGGCTGCCGGTCGCCGCGGACGAACTGCGCGTCCTCACGGCCCGTGTCCCCGACGCGATCCTCGCCTCGTCGGCGGTGGTGCGCCGCAGTGTGCCGCCCGAGGAGCGGCCTGTGCAGGAGCTGGGCCGGATCCTCTTCGACATGCTGCTCGCGGGTGAGGGCCGCGCCTTGTTCGCGGCGGCCCGCCATCGCGCCGCCGAGGCGGACCGGTCGTTACGCCTGGTCCTGCGGGTCCGCCCGCCGGAACTCGCGCGCCTGCCCTGGGAGTTCCTCTTCGACAGCGGCGAGAACAGCTACGTCTGTACGACGATGCCGCTGGTCCGCCGCCCTCAAGTGGCCCTGCCCCAGCGCCCGTTGGCGGTCGCGGCGCCGCTGCGCATCCTCTGTATGGCAGCCCGCCCCGACGACCTGGAGCCGTTGGCCGTCCAGGCCGAGCGCGACCGACTCGACAGCGCGCTCCGCGGGCTGCGGGAGGCCGGACTCATTGAGCTGGGCTGGGTCGAGGGCGAGACCTGGCGCGCCCTGCGCACCTCGCTCACCCGGCGCGGCCCCTGGCACGTCCTGCACTTCATCGGCCACGGCGGCTTCGACCCGGTCGCGCAGGAGGGCACGCTGGCGCTCGCGGGCGAGGACGGCGGCACGTACCAACTGGGCGCCGAGAACCTGGCGATGATGCTCGACGACCACCGCTCCCTGCGCCTGGTCGTGCTCAACGCCTGCGAGACGGGCCGTTCGGCGGCGGGCGACCCCTTCTCCAGCATGGGCGGGGCGCTGCTGCGGGCCGGGGTGCCGGCGGCGCTGGCGATGCAGTACGCGATCTCGGACCGGGCGGCGGTGGAGTTCGGGCGCACGTTCTACGAGGGGCTCGCGCACCGGGCGCCGGTGGACGCGGCGGTCACGGAGGCGCGGAAGGCGATACGGCTCGCGCTGCCGGGGACGTTGGAGTGGGGCACGCCCGTGCTGTACATGCGGGCGGCGGAGGGGGTGTTGTTCGAGGTCGGTGAGGTCGGTGAGGTCGGTGAGGTCGGTGAGGCCGGCGACCTGGCGCGGGGCGGGACGCCGCAGGCGCCGGGGCCACAGGGTGAACAGCGGGAACCGGAGGGCGTAGGCGCTGTGCCCCAGGTGGCGCGTAGGACGGCGGAACCGGAGCCCGTACGTCCACCCGTCGGCGCCCCTGTCGTTGCGCCGCCCGTCTTCGCCTCGGGCGAAGGGCGGTGGTCCATCCGCCACGCCACGGGTCCGGCCCCGCGCATCACCCGAGTCACCGTCCCCAAGAGGCCTGTCTCGCTGGCGTTCAGCGAGGACTCCCGCCGGCTTGCGATCGGGTGCGCCAACTGGCTTGCGCTGGTCGTCGATCGCTCCGGTGAGCGCATCTGCCGGGTGCGCAGCGGCGGCTACGTGGCCGAAGCGCTCGACGCGTTCAGATCGTCGTTCTTCTACCAGGAGCAGGTGCTCGACGTCTCCTTCGACGAGACGGGCGGCCGGTTCGCGACCCTAGCGGGCGGGTCGGTGCGCACGTGGCAGACGGCGACGGGAACCTTCCTCGACAAACTCCCGCTCGCCGGCGGAAGCAGCGCGATCGCGGCGGTCGTCGGGGGCGGCCGGCTTGCCGCGACAGCACACCACGCACTGGTGACGATCACCAGACGCGTGGGCGGGTCATTGGTGATGGCGGTACCTGGTGCGATGACAGGGCTGGCGTTCTCACCGGACGGCGCCTGGCTCGCGGCGGTACTGCAGAGCGCTCCGACACAGCCGTTGCCGGGTGAGCCGGGCGCATCGCACGGCGCCGGTGACATCAGGATCTGGGACGCGCACTCCGGTGCCGAGCGCCTCAGCCTGCCCCACGCCGACCTCGTGCACGCGCTGGCCTTCAGCCGCGACGGCACCCGCCTCGCGACGGCGAGCGGGAAGTCCGTCCAGATCTGGGACATTCCGACGGGCAACCTGGTCCTCGGCCCTCCGGTGCGCAGCCAGGTCCGCGACGTCGCCCTCGGCCCCGACAACACCACGCTCGCCACCGGAAACGCGTTGGGCGTACGGGTGTGGGATCTGACCACCGGGCACCTCGTGCGAGAGCACCGTTCGCCGACCGAGCCCCCGGCACACGCCGCGGCCGGCGTACGGCGGATCGTCTACAGCCCCGACGGCACGCTGCTCGCCGCCATCGAGGGAACCGACGTCCTGCTCCTCGACCTCACCGACCGGCCCGTCTGACAGGAGACAGCCGTATGACCGCCGAGCCTTCGCCCGTGGCCGTCCTGTTCGTCCCCGAAAGGGACGCCCCCGGCACCGAGACCCCCCTCGTCGAGGCCCTCGAGGACCTGGGCCTCACCGTCCAGGTCAAAGCCGTCCCCGTACGAAGAAGCCTGGAGCTCCTCATCCTCATCACGCTCCCGCTGCACGCCTTCCTGGGCGGACTCGGCGGCAAGCTCGCCGACGACGCGTACCGCAAGCTGCGGGAGGCGATCGGGCGGACGCAGGCGCGGCCCGTCGCCGTACAGGACAGGGACACCGGCATCCGCGCCCACCTCACCCCCGACCTCGACGACGAGGCGTACCGCCAACTGGCCGCCCTTGACCTGAGGTTGGTGCGCGGCGCTCTGCGTTACGACACCGACTCGCGCTCCTGGCGACTGGTCGAGGAAGCGGCAGGCGCCGAGGGGGACTGAACGGCCCGCGGCCGCAGCACCAGATACACCGCACCGCCGACGAGCCCCGACAGGACGAAACTGCAGTCGACCCCACCGGTCAGCTCCAGCAGGGCGCCCTCGTACAAGGGAGTGGACACCGCGGCGAGACCCACCGCGGCGCCCGCCGCCCACGCAACCGCCGCCCGCGGCTCCCAGCCGGCCCGGTACCAGTAGACGCCGCCCCGCGAACGCCGGTTGAAGACCTGAAGGGCCTCGGCGTCGTACGAGCCGCCGACCCGGACATGCACCATCAGTGTGATCACCGCCCACGGCGTACCGACCGCCGTGAGCAGCAGCACGAACGAGGTCATCGCCGACTGGGCGTCCCACGCGAAATGCCCCGCGAAGACGAAGCCCGTAGCCACGACCGCCACGATCACCGTCGCCTGTGTACGCGAGGCACGCGGCACGATCGCGTCCAGGTCGAGGCCCATGGAGTAGAGCATCAGACCGGCGTTGCCCACGGATCCCGCCGTGGCCGCGAGCAGTAGCGGCAGCAGGTACCAGCCGGGCGCCGCGTCCACCAGCGGTCCCGCGTAGTCGAGGCCCGCGCGCGCCGCCAACGCGGTGAAGGTGCCGAAGAGCTGCGGTACGAGCAGGCCGATGGCCAGGCCCACCGAGGTGGCCCGCAGGACCGAGCGGGAACTGTGCACGCGAGGGGACATGTAGCGCGTGTAGTCGCCGAGCAGGGTGATGAACGCGACCGGCCCGCTGAGCCCCGCCGCGACCGCCGCGAAGGCCCAGGTCGGCCAGAAGGACCCGAGGAGATACGGGGTGTCCGGCGGCGCCGCGGTGGTGAAGTCGCCCGCGTACGCGAGGAGTCCGAGCAGGAGCAGAACCGTCATACCGAGCGCGAGCGCCTTCGACAGGCGCAGCAGGAGCTGGTAGCCGAAGACCGCGGCGATCACGGTGGCGCCCGCGAGCAGCGCGTAGACGAGGCCGTGCACCAGGCCGCCGTCCGGCAGACCGGTCAGCCGCGCCAGTGTGCCGATCATGACGTCACCGCCGATCCACAGCGTCAGCGCGGTGTAGCCGAGGGACAGGAGCAGTCCCACGACGGAGCCGATCAGCCGCCCCCGTACGCCGAAAGCCGCACCGCTCGACGTGGAGAGATTGGTCGCCGTCCGCAGCGAGACAAGGGCGAGGGGCGCGGTGACCGCGACACCGACCAGCGTGCCCGCCACGATCGCCGACACCGAGGCCCACCAGCCGAGTCCGAAGGACGGCGGCAGCCAGCCGAAGACGATCACACCGAGGCAGAGATTGGACCCGAGCAGGATCGAGATCAGATCGCGCGGACCACTGGTCCGCTCTGTCTCCGGGATGGTGTCGACTCCGCGCTGTTCTATCGGCATGGGCGGGCTCCCTTGCGGGTCGTGGCGCACAGTTTGAGTGCCGCTCAAAATGGCGGCCTCCAAGAATGTGACGGACATCAAGCTCGTACGTCAATGTTTCCGTTCTGCGAAAGCTCGGTTTAGAGTGAAGCTCTAAAGTGTCGATGAAGCCGTGCGGCGCGTCATCGAGCGTGTGCCCGACCCGAGGGAGTGGCAGGACCGTGCGACTCACCCCCACCGAACGTGACCGACTGCTGCTCTTCGGTGCGGCCGAGCTGGCCCGCGCCCGCAGGGCCCGTGGTCTGCAGCTCAACGTCCCCGAGGCCACCGCGCTCATCGCCGACACTGTGTGCGAGGCGGCCCGCGACGGGCTGCGCCTGGCCGAGGCGATCGAGCGGGCCAAGGCGGTGCTCGGCCCCGACGACGTCCTGCCGGGTGTCGCCGATGTGGTCACCGAGGTCCATGTGGAGGCGGTCTTCGACGACGGCTCGCGGCTCGCGGTGGTCTCCGGTCCGCTGGCCGGCGGCTCACTGGGGGAGCGGGCGCCCGGTGCGGTCCTGCCGGGTCCCGCGCATGAGGAGCCGGCCGAGGCCGTACGTATCGCCGTACGCAACACCGCGACCGTCCCGGTCAGCGTCACCTCGCACTTCCACTTCTTCGAGGCCAACCCGCGGCTCGACTTCGACCGCTCGGCGGCGTACGGGATGCACCTGGCGATCCCCGCCGGGTCCTCCGTGCGGTTCGGACCCGGTGAGTCGGCGGAGGTCGGTCTCGTCCCGATCGGCGGCGGGCGGATCGCCGTCGGATTCGCGGGACTCGTCGACGGACCGCTCGACGCGCCCGGCGCCCGCGAGGAGGCGCTGCGCCGCGCCGCGGCCTGCGGCTATCTCGGAGCCGAACCCCTGGAATCGCTGGACAAGGAGGCCGGACGATGAGCCGTCCCGGAGGCCACGCCGCCGAAGCCCGCCGGCTGACCCCGCAGGAGTACGCGTCCACGCACGGCCCCCGCGCCGGGGACCGTGTCGTCCTCGGCGACTCGGGGCTCGTCGTGCGGGTGGAGTCCGACTCGCAGGCGTACGGCGACGAGTTCCTCGCGGGGTTCGGCAAGACCGCCCGCGACGGACTGCACCTCAAGGCCGCGGCCGTGCGCGAGACCTGCGATGTCGTCATCAGCAACGTCCTGGTGATCGACGCCGTGCAGGGCATCCGCAAGACCTCGATCGGCATCCGCGAGGGCCGGATCCACGCGATCGGGCGGGCCGGGAACCCGGACACCCTCGATGGCGTGGAGGTCGTGGTCGGCACCGGCACCTCGATCGTCTCCGGCGAGGGAATGATCGCCACGGCCGGAGCGGTGGACACCCACGTACACCTGCTCTCGCCGCGCATCATGGAGGCCTCGCTGGCCTCCGGGGTCACCACGGTTATCGGCCAGGAGTTCGGCCCGGTGTGGGGTGTCGGCGTCAACTCGCCCTGGGCCCTCAAGCACGCCTTCAATGCGTTCGACGCCTGGCCGGTCAACATCGGCTTCCTGGCGCGGGGTTCGTCCTCCGGCGAGGCCCCGCTGGTGGAGGCGCTGGCCGAAGGCGGCGCGTCCGGCTTCAAGGTGCACGAGGACATGGGCGCGCACACCCGCGCGCTCGACACCGCGCTGCGGGTCGCCGAGGAGTACGACGTCCAAGTCGCCCTGCACAGCGACGGGTTGAACGAGTGCCTCTCCGTCGAGGACACCCTGAGCGTGCTCGACGGCCGCACGATCCACGCCTTCCACATCGAGGGCTGCGGCGGCGGACACGTCCCCAACGTCCTGAAGATGGCGGGCGTCCCGAACGTCATCGGCTCCTCCGACGCACAGGGCATGGGGCGGGCGGGCGAGACGGTCCGGCGTACGTTCGCGATGGCGGGCAAGATGAAGGCCGAGCTGGGGCCTCTCGAAGGGGACGGCACGCACGACGACAACGCGCGCGTCCTGCGCTACATCGCCAAGCTCACCATCAACCCGGCCATCGCCCACGGACTCGCGCACGAGATCGGCTCGATCGAGGTCGGCAAGCTGGCCGACATCGTGCTCTGGAAGCCGGCGTTCTTCGGCGCCAAGCCCCAGCTCGTCCTCAAGTCCGGCTTCCCTGCCTTCGGTGTGACCGGCGACCCGAACGCGGCCACCGACACCTGTGAACCCCTCGTCCTGGGCCCGCAGTTCGGCGCCCACGGAGCCACGGCCGCCGACCTCTCGGTGGCCTTCGTCTCGCAGGCGGCCGCCGCACTCGAAGGCGACAGGATGCCCACCCGCCGACGCCGGGTCGGCGTACGCGGCACGCGGGGCATCGGCCCGGGCAGCCTGCTCCTCAACTCCCGTATCGGAGCCGTGGACGTGGACGCCCGCAGCGGCCTCGTCACGCTGGACGGGCGGCCGATGCGCTCGGAGCCGGCCGACTCCGTATCCCTGAACCGTCTCTACTTCCTGTGAGCTGAGAATCATGACCTTCCGCATGCCCGCCGAATGGGCCCCGCACGAGCGCACCTGGATGGCCTGGCCGGGCCCCAACACCACCTTCTCCTCGGACGGGGAGCTGACCGAGGCGCGCGAGGCCTGGGCCTCGGTCGCCCGCGCCGTACGCCGCTTCGAGCCGGTCACGGTCGTCCACGGGCCCGGCCAGGCGGAGTCCGCCCGCGCGCTGCTCGGCCCGGAGATCGACCTGGTCGAGCGGGACCTCGACGATGCGTGGATGCGCGACATCGGCCCGACGTTCGTGGTGAGCGACGAGGGTGAACTGGCCGCCGTGGACTGGGTGTTCAACGGCTGGGGCGCCCAGGACTGGGCGACCTGGGAGCACGACTCCAAGATCGCCTCGTACGTGGCGGATCTCGCCGGAGTGCCCGTGCACAGCAGCCCTCTGGTCAACGAGGGCGGCGGCATCCACGTCGACGGCGAGGGCACGGTGCTGCTCACCGAGACGGTGCAGCTGGGTCCGGAGCGCAACCCGGAGTGGTCGCGCGAGCAGGTCGAGGCGGAGATCCACGCCAAGCTCGGCACGACCAAGGCGATCTGGCTCAAGCGCGGCCTCGCCGCCGACTATCCCCCGCACGGCTTCGGCACCCTGGGCCATGTGGACATCGTCGCGGCCTTCGCGGCCCCCGGCGTCGTGGTGGTCCACACCCAGCCCGACCCGACGCACCCCGACCACGAGCCGTGCCGCGAGAACGTCGAGTTCCTGCGCACCCAGACCGACGCCAAGGGCCGCCCCCTTGAGGTCATCGAGATCCCGGCGCCGACGAAGCTGCGCGAGGAGGAGGGCGGCTGGGCCGACTACTCCTACATCAACCACTACCTCTGCAACGGCGGCGTGGTCCTGTGCGCCTTCGACGACCCGCGCGACGAGCACGCGGCGGGCATCTTCCGCCGCCTGTTCCCCGACCGCACGGTCACCCTGGTCGATGCCCGGACGATCTTCGCGGGCGGAGGCGGCATCCACTGCATCACCCAGCAGCAGCCGCGCACGAGCTGAGTCGTACGCTCGCATCCCAGCCGAAGCCCGAGGAGCCGCCCCACATGAGCACGCCACCGCGCTCGCGCAAGCACGCACCCCCGCGCGAGAACGTGCTGGCCGCCGCCATGGCGATGGTCGCCGACGGGGGACTCGACCAGCTCACCATGGCGGCGCTCGGGCGTGCGGTGGGGATGAGCAGCGGGCATCTCCTCTACTACTTCAAGACCAAGGACGAGCTGCTCCTGCAGACCCTGGAGTGGAGCGAGGGCCGGCTCGGCGAGGAGCGGCGCGCGCTGCTCTCAGGGCCTGATTCCGTACGGGAACGCCTCGACGCCTACGTCGACCTGTACGTCCCCGCAGGCCCGCGCGACCCGCACTGGGCCCTGTGGATGGAGGTCTGGAACCGCTCCCCGTACGCCGACGCCTCCGTCGAGGCCGGCCGCCGCCAGGCCGCGATCGAGGGCGCCTGGCACCGGGACCTGGTGGCGCTGCTCGCCGAGGGCATCTCCCGCAAGGAGTTCCCCGCCCTCGACCCGGAACGCTTCGCCCTGCGCCTGCGCGCCCTGCTCGACGGCTTCTCGGTGCATGTGGCGGTGGGGCTGCCGGGCGCGGACCGGGGTGAAGTTCTCGCTCATGTACGTGAGTTCCTGGACGAGGCGCTGAACGGGACCATGAAGCGCTGACGCGTCCGTGAGGCCGCCGGCCGGGTGCGCCGCCGCGGTGCGACCAGCCGTCGTGCGGGCCGCGCCGGTCAGTAGGCCGACGGCGCGTTGCGCTGCGCCCAGTTCCTTTCGGCTTCGGAGCCTTCCGGCGGCGGCACGATTCCGTTGATCATCCAGAGGTCCCTGCTGGTCTCGTCGACGTGGAACTCCCAGTGCAGCCCCGTATGCCGAGCCAGGTGAGGCTCCAGCATGCCCTTGATCCACTGGGCGGTCCGGCGGCGGGTCTCCTCGTCGGGGTTGCGCCGGGCGATGTGGTCGATGGCGATGCGGACCCCGGACGGGGTGGGCTCCCCGCCGACGTAGAAGTCCTCGGGCCGGGTCTCGTGGAACAGGGTGACCACATAGAACCGGGGGAGCCCGGCCTTTTCGTAGTGGTCGGCTATCTGGGAGGCGAGCCGGCGCTTGTCCTCGGCGGTGAAGGTTCCGGGGGTGTGATGAATGGTCCACAGCGGCATGGCGGTTCGGTACTCCTCGGGCGAAGGGAGGGGGAGCCGGACGGCGGTGCGTCCGCCTACGAGCTGAGTAACGACATCGTTAGCCAGAGGGAATCACTACACTGCTGGGTAACGCAAGCGTTAGTTACAGGGCCGGAGTGGCGACGATGGAGTTCGAGGAGCGGCTGCGCGACCGGGACGCCTGGTCGATCGGCGACGGGTGCTCGGCGGAGCGTGTCCTTGACCTGCTGAGCACCAAGACGGTGTTGCTGGTCATCCGCGAGTGCTTCTACGGCACCACCAGGTTCGAGGATTTCGCGACACGGATCGGAACCTCCGCACCTGCGGTGTCGCGAGCGCTGAAACAGCTCGAGGCGGCCCGGGTCGTCGCGCGCGTCCCCTACCGGGAGCCGGGCCGGCGGGCCCGCGACGAGTACCGGCTGACCGCGGCGGGCGAGGACCTGCTGCCGGTGTTCTTGTCGCTGATGCAGTGGGGCGACGCGCACTTGCAGGACGGCCGCCCGCCCCTGTCGTTCGTCGAGGCGGGCTCCGGCCGCCCCGTGCGCGTCCGCGTGACCGCGGACCCGGCACCGGAGGCCACGTCCGACGGCATCGAGATCCGGCTGAACCCCGCAGGGCGGCGTGGACGGGGGAAGGTGTCCCCGCAGGGCGAGCCCGGGAGTGCGGCACGGGTGAAGAAGCCCACACAGTAAGGGCGTTCGTATCCTGAGACGCCTGCGGCACCCGCCCCGGACTGTGCAAGACTGCGATCGTGCTCTCGTTCGCCATGATTATTGGCAGCAGGCGCGCCGGTCCGCAGTGACCGTCCCGTACATACCGACGTACGGGCGGACACCGTCGTCCTCGACCCGCGCGCAGACCTCTCGCACCCGCGAGGGGTTTTTTCGTTTTCCGGCCCACCCGCAGCCGGACACGGAGCGCCAGGGATCATAGGAGGACGGCGGAGCCGGTCATTCCGGTAGACCGAGATCCGAATCAGGAGCCAGCAGCATGACCCAAGCAACGGAAGCAACGGAAAACGCGCACGGTGATACCGACGGGCCCTACGGCCCCCGCGACAACTTCCACGTCTTCGACACGACGCTGCGCGACGGCGCGCAGCGCGAGGGCATCAACCTCACCGTCGCTGACAAGCTGACCATCGCGCGGCACCTGGACGACTTCGGCGTCGGTTTCATCGAGGGCGGCTGGCCGGGCGCCAACCCCCGCGACACCGAGTTCTTCGCGCGCGCCGCCGAGGAGATCACGTTCAAGAACGCCCAGTTGGTGGCCTTCGGCGCCACCCGCAGGGCCGGCGCAAAGGCCTCCGAGGACCCGCAGGTCAGGGCGCTGCTCGCATCCGGCGCCCCGGTGATCACCCTGGTCGCCAAGTCCCACGACCGCCATGTCGAGCTGGCCCTGCGCACGACCCTCGACGAGAACCTCGCGATGATCGCCGACACCGTGGCGTACCTGCGCGAGCAGGGCCGCACGGTCTTCGTCGACTGCGAGCACTTCTTCGACGGCTACCGCGCCAACCCCGCGTACGCGAAGTCCGTGGTCCGTACGGCGCACGAGGCCGGCGCCGAGGTGGTCATCCTCTGCGACACCAACGGCGGCATGCTCCCCGCCCAGGTGCAGGCCGTGGTCTCCACCGTCCTCGCCGACACCGGCGCGCGCCTGGGCATCCACGCTCAGGACGACACCGGCTGCGCGGTCGCCAACACCCTGGCCGCCGTGGACGCGGGCGCCACCCACGTGCAGTGCACGGCCAACGGCTACGGCGAGCGGGTCGGCAACGCCAACCTGTTCCCGGTCGTGGCGGCCCTTGAGCTCAAGTACGGCAAGCACGTCCTGCCCGAGGGCTCCCTCAAGGACATGACCCGGATCTCGCACGCCATCGCCGAGGTCGTGAACCTGACGCCCTCCACGCACCAGCCGTACGTGGGTATCTCGGCCTTCGCGCACAAGGCCGGTCTGCACGCCTCCGCGATCAAGGTCGACCCGGACCTCTACCAGCACATCGACCCCGAACTCGTCGGCAACACCATGCGCATGCTGGTCTCCGACATGGCCGGCCGCGCCTCCGTCGAGCTCAAGGGCAAGGAGCTCGGCGTTGACCTGGGCGGCGACCGCGAGCTGATCGGCCGCGTCGTTGAGCGGGTCAAGGAGCGTGAGCTGCGCGGCTATACGTACGAGGCCGCCGACGCCTCCTTCGAACTGCTCCTGCGCGAGGAGGTCGAGGGCCGGGCCCGCCGCTACTTCCGTGTCGAGTCCTGGCGGGCCATCGTCGAGGACCGCCCCGACGGCACCCACGCCAACGAGGCCACCGTGAAGCTCTGGGCCAAGGGCGAGCGCATCGTCACCACGGGGGAGGGAAACGGCCCGGTCAACGCGCTGGACAACGCCCTGCGCCGCGGCCTGGAGCGGATCTATCCCCAGCTCGCCAAGCTCGAACTGGTCGACTACAAGGTCCGCATCCTCGAAGGCGGGCACGGCACGGAGTCCACGACCCGCGTCCTGGTCTCCACCGCCGACGGCACCGGCGAGTGGTCCACGGTCGGTGTCGCCGAGAATGTGATCGCCGCGTCCTGGCAGGCCCTGGAGGACGCCTACACCTACGGGCTGCTGCGGGCCGGGGTGGAGCCCGCGGAGTAGTTCTTACGGTCGTGGGACGCCGACCCCCTCGGGCCCGTCATCCGGCCGCCCGCTGAGTTAGCTTCGAAGTATGAGAAAGCTTACGAAGCGGAGCAAGCGGATCAATGGGGCGAGGGCGATCATCGTCGCCCTGTCCGGACTGCTGCTGGCCCTGGGCGCCACCCTCGCGGTGGCACCCGGGGCCGTGGCCGCTTCGGACATCTCGACGGTGGCGGACGCGCTGGAGAAGGGGCCGGTGTACGTCGATCCGGCGGCCTCCGGCCAGCTGTCCTCGGCGGACGCGGAGAAGCTGGCCCAGCAGATCAAGGACTCCGGGAAACCTGTGTTCCTGGCGGTCCTTCCTGCGGACTTCCCGACCACCCCGAAGGACTTCACCGCACTGCGTGCCGCAGTCGGCGACCCGGGTGTGTACGGGGTGCAGCGCGGTGAGAACTTCGCGGTACGCGCGGACCCCTCGGTGCTGTCCGAGAACGCGACGGGGAATCTGCAGACGCTGGGCGAAGAGGCCGGACTCCAGGCGTATGTGGACGCCGCGATCCGTGACGCCCGCGGCTCCGCCCCCAGCTCCTGGGGCACAGCCGACGACGGTGTCCCGACCGGCGCCCTCATCGGCCTCGGCGCGGTGGCCGTGGCCGGCGGCGCGGGTGCGTACGCCCTGGTCAGGCGCAACAAGCGGAAGAAGGCCGAGGAGACCCGAGCCGCCCTCGACAAGCTGGGCGTGGTCGTGGACGAGGACATCACCGCCTTCGGTGAGGAGCTCGAACGCCTCGACTTCAAGCCGGGCGAGCAGGGCGCGACGGACGCCATGCGCGAGGACTACGAGCGCTCGCTCGACTCGTATGAGTCGGCCAAGTCGATCATGGCCTCGGCCCAGCGCCCCGAGGACGTCAAGGGCGTGACCCAGGCCCTGGAGGACGGCCGCTACTCCCTCGCCGTACTCGCCGCCCGCCGAGAGGGCAGGGCACTGCCCGAACGCAGGCTGCCCTGCTTCTTCGATCCGCGCCACGGCCCGTCGATCGCCGACGCCACCTGGGCCCCGCCGGGTGCGGCGGCCCGCGAGGTCCCGGTCTGCGCCGCCGACAAGGCCCGTATCGAGGACGGCGAGGACCCGGCGGTCCGCCAGGTCACCACCGACCAGGGCCCACGCCCGTACTACGACGCGGGCCCGGCCTACGGCCCCTGGGCCGGCGGCTACTTCGGCGGCGGCCTCCTGCCCGGCCTCCTGGTCGGCACGATGCTCGGCTCGATGATGTCCAGCCCCGCCTACGCCTACTCGGACCCGTCGGCCGCCGGCTGGGGCGGCGACGGGTCCTCCGGCTCCGACTTCAACTCCGATGACTTCGGAGGCGGTTTCGGAGACGGCGGCTTCGGCGGAGGCGGGGACTTCGGCGGCGGGGGAGGGGACTTCGGGGGAGGGTTCTAGGCCGGTTACGCGACCTGCGGCTCAGTTCCGCAACCCGCGGAAGAACCCCCGGATGTCCCGCGTCATGACCTCGGGCTCCATGTGGGCCGCGTAATGCCCACCCGGCTCCTTGTAGAGGTTCCACTGGCGGATGTCGGCGTGGTCGCGCTCGGCGAACGTGCGGAACGGACGCATGTCGCCCTCGAACGAGGCCACCCCGAGCGGCACGGTCGTCGGCTCGGTGGCCGCCCCACCCGTGGTGGGCACCTCCTCGTGCGACATCTCGTAGTAGAACCGCATGGCCGAACCGGCCGTCCCCGTAAGCCAGTACAGGGCGACGTTGGTCAGGATGAAGTCGTCGTCCGGCACGACCTCCCCGGGCGTACCCGCCGCGAACAGCTGCAGATTCCACCCCAGCAGCCCCACCGGCGAATCCGCCAGCGCGTGCGCGAGAGTCTGCGGCTGCTGCGACTGCAGGGTGTTGAAGGAGAGCTTGTTCTCCATGAACCACTGCAGGATCCCCATCGCCTGCCGCTCGTCGTCCGTCAGCCGCTCGAACTCCGCGGGATCGCCCGAGGGGTACGAGAAGACCTGGGTGACATGGACGCCCGCGACCCGGTCCGGTTCGAGCCGCCCGAGCTGGGGCGCGATGAACGAGCCGCCGTCGTTGCCGCCGGCCCCGTACCGCTCGTAGCCGAGGCGCCGCATCAGCTCGGCCCAGGCCTTGGCCGTACGGTCGAGGCCCCAGCCCTTGTCCTTGGTGGGACCGGAGAAGCCGTAGCCGGGGAGGGAGGGGATGACCAGGTGGAACGCGTCTGCGCGGTCGCCGCCGTGCGCCGCGGGGTCGGTCAGCGGACCGATCACGTCGAGGAACTCCACGATCGAGCCGGGCCAGCCGTGCGTGAGGATCAGCGGGAAGGCGTCGGGCTCGGGGGAGCGGACGTGCAGGAAGTGGATGGTCTGCCCGTCGATCTCGGTGGTGAACTGCGGGTGGGCATTGATCTTCGCCTCCCACGCGCGCCAGTCGTAGCCGTCGCGCCAGTACGCGGCGAGCCTGCGGACCAGTCCGTTGCTCGTTCCGTACTCACCCGGCTCACCGGGCCCGTCGTCGGTCCAACGGGCCCTGGTGAGGCGCTGGTTCAGGTCGTCCAATGCGGCCTGTGGTATTTCGATGCGGAAGGGCTTGATTGCGTCGGTGGACGTCATATCGACCACACTTGTCAGTGCTGAGGGCCGCCGACAACGGGACTGTCCCGATCCGCTTGTGGAGCTTGGCCTGAACCTGGTCGGCTTCGCTCTCCCGTACGAAACGCGAGAGCTTCGCCTTCTCGTCCGTCACACGGGCAACGGAACGGGGGTTCAGCCCTGGCGGATCGCCGAGATGTCGAAGGTCAGCTTGATCTTGTCGGAGACCAGGACGCCGCCCGTCTCGAGCGCGGCGTTCCAGGTCAGGCCCCACTCGGAGCGCAGCAGCGTGGCCGAGCCCTCGAAGCCGACGCGCTCGTTGCCGAAGGGGTCCTTGGCCGCGCCGTTGAACTCCAGGTCGATCGTGAGCGGCTTGGTGACGTCCTTGATCGTGAGGTCACCGGTGATTCGGTAGTCCTCGCCGCCGAGCGCCTCGGCCGAGGTGGAGCGGAAGGTCATGGCCGGGAACTTCTCCACGTCGAAGAAGTCCGCGCTCTTGAGGTGACCGTCACGGTCGCCCTGGCCGGTCTCGATGCTCTCCATCTTCACGTCGATCGAGGCGGTCGACTGCGACGGGTCGCTGCCGTCCAGGTGCAGCGTGCCCTCGAAGTCGAGGAAGGCGCCCTTCACGTTCGTCACCATCGCGTGCCGGGCCGTGAAGCCGAGCGAGGTGTGCGCCGGGTCGAGTGCGTAGTCACCGGTCAGGCCGGCGAGCTCCGGGTTGACCGGGGCGGGTGCGGCGGTGGTCTCGGTGGTGTCGTTCTTGCGGCCGAAGATGCTCATGACGGTGCTCCTTGAAGGAAGGTCGGTTCCCTTGATGTCTTCGACAGTAGACCCATTTGGTTTAACTTTCAACAGCTACGCGCGGTCCGGCGCCGAGTCCCCTCGCATGGCGTAACCTCCCCGTGAGCCGGCTCTCCCTGGGGCGTTTGTGTGACCCCTACAACGCGGCCACCCCCTGAGCAGTCAGTTCGCCTGCACTGAAGTGCGCTTCTGTCCGGGGCTACCAGGAAAACGGGCCGGAGACTGTGCGAAGTCGACGGACCGTTTACCCATGCGGGCTTCGTAAGGTCGCTACATGACCGTTTTGGATGAGGCCGCTCTCTCGGGCGGCGAGCCCACCGACGCCCGCGGACGCGTGGCCGAGCTGCACGCGATCCGTGCCAAGGCCGTCGCCGGACCGAGCGAGAAGGCGACCGAGGCCCAGCACGCGAAGGGCAAGCTCACCGCGCGCGAGCGCATCGAGCTGCTCCTTGACGCGGGCTCCTTCCAGGAGGTCGAGCAGCTGCGCCGGCACCGGGCGACCGGTTTCGGCCTGGAGAACAAGAAGCCCTACACCGACGGTGTCATCACCGGCTGGGGCACGGTCGACGGCCGCACGGTCTTCGTCTACGCGCACGACTTCCGGATCTTCGGCGGCGCCCTCGGCGAGGCCCACGCCACCAAGATCCACAAGATCATGGACATGGCCATCGCGGCCGGTGCGCCGCTGGTCTCCCTGAACGACGGCGCCGGCGCCCGTATCCAGGAGGGCGTCTCCGCGCTCGCCGGCTACGGCGGCATCTTCCAGCGCAACACCCGGGCAAGCGGCGTGATCCCGCAGATCAGCGTCATGCTCGGCCCGTGCGCGGGCGGCGCGGCCTACAGCCCCGCCCTCACCGACTTCGTCTTCATGGTCCGCGAGACCTCGCAGATGTTCATCACAGGGCCGGACGTCGTGAAGGCGGTCACCGGTGAGGAGATCACCCAGAACGGGCTCGGCGGCGCGGATGTGCACGCCGAGACGAGCGGCGTGGCGCACTTCGCGTACGACGACGAAGAGACCTGCATCGCCGAGGTCCGCTACCTGATCTCGATGCTGCCGTCGAACAACCGCGAGAACCCGCCGACGGTCGACTCCGAGGACCCGGCCGACCGCCGCTCCGAGGTCCTCCTGGACCTGGTCCCGGCCGACGGCAACCGCCCGTACGACATGCACAAGGTCATCGAGGAGCTCGTCGACGACGGCGACTACCTCGAGATCCACGAGCGCTGGGCGCGGAATATTGTCTGTGCCCTCGCGCGTTTGGATGGACAGGTGGTTGGCATCGTCGCCAACCAGCCGCAGACCCTCGCCGGTGTGCTGGACATCGAGGCCTCCGAGAAGGCCGCGCGCTTCGTCCAGATGTGTGACGCCTTCAACATCCCGATCGTCACTCTTCTGGACGTACCCGGCTTCCTGCCCGGCGTCGACCAGGAGCACGGTGGAATCATCCGCCACGGCGCCAAGCTGCTCTACGCCTACTGCAACGCGACCGTGCCCCGGATCTCCCTGATCCTGCGCAAGGCGTACGGAGGTGCCTACATCGTCATGGACTCGCAGTCCATCGGTGCCGACCTCACCTACGCCTGGCCCACCAACGAGATCGCGGTGATGGGCGCCGAGGGTGCCGCCAACGTCATCTTCCGCCGGCAGATCGCGTCGGCCGAGGACCCGGAGGCGATGCGGGCGCGCATGGTCAAGGAGTACAAGGCCGAGCTGATGCACCCGTACTACGCGGCCGAGCGCGGCCTCGTGGACGACGTCATCGACCCGACCGAGACCCGGTCCGTGCTCATCACGTCCCTGGCGATGCTGCGCAACAAGCACGCCGATCTGCCGTCGCGCAAGCACGGCAACCCGCCGCAGTGACGCGGTGACCTCAGACTTCCCCCGTCCCTCCCCTTACGGAGATCCGAACCCCATGAGCTCTCCTGCCGAGAACCTCCTCCGCGTCGAGAAGGGCCACGCCGAGCCCGAGGAGCTGGCGGCCATCACCGCCGTCCTCCTGGCCCGCGCCGCCGCCTCCGAGTCCGCCGCCGCCCCGGCCCCGTCCCGCGGCCGCGACAAGGCCGGCTGGCGCCGCCTTGAGCGCACCCCCGGTTTCCGGGCGCCGCACTCCTGGCAGGGCTGACGCCCCCGCTCGCAGACGCGAGAACCCCGTGGTCCGTACGGACCACGGGGTTCTTTCATGTCGCTCAGCGGGTGGCCGGGCTCACCGGAGCCAGCGAGTTCCCGGCCGGGATGCGTCCACAGCTGGAGGGCGGCGTCCGCCCGTCGAACCGGTCGTCGATCCAGTCGAGCGCCGGGTACTTCCACACGGGGAACGTGCCGCCGTGCGCCAGGAGCTCGTGCTGCTCGTACGCGATGGAGGTGTTGCCCCGTGCGCAGTACTGCCGGGCCAGGGAGCGCACATCGCCGGAGACCATCACGCCGTCGCCGGACCCGATGCCCGGGATGTTGCTGAAGGTGCCCGCGAGCGGGCCGTTGTCGCCCTGGACGATGTAGCCGGGGATCGTCGGGGTGGGTGCCTGGCCGAGGTTCAGCTTGTTCACCTGCTCCACGAACTCGGGCACCGAGGCCGGATCCGCGTACTCGGGCTTCGCCAGCTTCTGCCAGGTGAGCCCCTTGTACTGGCCGAGCAGCACATCCAGCGGCGAGGCCTTGCGGAGCTTGGCCAGCGTCTCCACCCCATAGCTGTTCAGGTAGGGCGTGAAGTCGACGTCGTACGAACGGGAGATGCCGATCAGCGCCATCGGGATGATCCCGGCCCAGCTGGTGCTGCCGCCGACGTAGCGCAGGTTGGCCGCCGGGTCCACAAGGAGCCCGCCCTCGGCGAAGCCCACCAGCTTCTTGTTGACGTCGGGGGCGTAGCCGGGGGCGAGCACGGCGGCCCAGTGGGTCGCGATCGCGCCGCCCGAGTAGCCCATCAGACCGAACCGCGTGGCGGAGCCGAAGCCCGTCTGCGGGGCCCGGGTCGCGGCCCGGATGGAGTCCAGTGTGAGACGGCCGTACTCGGGCCCGGCCGCGAAGTGGGCGTCCTGTCCCTCGGTGTCGGTCAGGATCACGTCGTACCCGCGGTCGAGCAGCTGCCCGAGCAGGAGCTCCTCGGGGGCGAAGACGCTGCCCGTGCCCGCGATGCCGCGCGAGGGACCGTCCTCGGGATCGAGCGAGTCGTACGCGGAGTTCAGCAGGACGACCCTGGTGCCGTCGCCGCTGCCGCTGTGCACCACGGAGGTGACATTGGCGACCGGCCGGCCCTGGGCGTCCGTGCTGCGGTACAGGATCTGGGTGGCCCGTCGGCCCTGGGAGAGGTCCGTGAGGTGGTACGTGAGCGTGCGCGTCTTGAGGACGTCCCCCGGCGCGTACGACGAGAGCGGCTCGGCGCCGTCGTACGCGTAGAAGGAGTCCGTCGCCGCGGCGACGGCCGTCGGGGCGGTGGCGGGGGAGGCCGGCGTCAGGGGCAGGGCGAGTACGGCGACGGATGCGACGACGGCGGTGCGGAACACGTTCTTGGGCATGGCGCTCCTCGGCTCTGGAACGGGAAACGTCGTGCTACTGGCGGGTAGGCGACGAACGTAGCGGCGCGAGGGTGCCGAGGCAATAGATAGATGACCGACTGGTCAGTCTTTCTTGGGCGTCAGAAGCTCAACTTTGCCTGGAATCAGGGGATTTCGGCGATACGGGGAAGGTGCGCGGCGTCCGCGGACAGGCTCAGGCCGACGGGGCCGACGGGGTTGAAGAGCCCGCGGTGACTCCCGCGAGTCGCCACAGCACCGCGCGGGCGGGCGGCACGGTCTCATCGGCGTCCAGCTCGATGATCGCGGTCTCGAGGACCATGGCCACGAACAGCCGTGCGCTGTACGGGGGATGGTCGGCGCCCATGGCCGCGAAGTCCTCCGCGAGCAGGTCGACGGCCTCGGCGTTGCGCCGCAGGACCTCCTGGTGCACGAGCGGCTCGGCCCTGGCCTCGCGCAGCATCGCCTTGACCCCGCTGGCGGCCCGGCAGCAGTCCAGATAACTGGTGGTGGCGGTGAGCAGCCGCGGTGCGCCGGGGGAGAGTCCGTCGATCGCGGTGAGCACCTGGCCGAGGAGCCGGTCATGGAAGGCCTGGTGGATGGCGACGAGGAAGGCGGCCCGGTCGGGGAAGTGCACATAGAAGGTGCCCTTGGCGACTCCGGCGTGCTGGGTCACGGCGGAGACGGAGAGCCCCGGCAGTCCGCGCACCTGCGCCAACTCCAGCGCCGCGGACACGAGTTGATGCCGGGTGGGGTGGTTCTCGTCGGCGCGACTGCCCGGCCCACGGCGGCGGGGGGCGGCTTCGGTCACGGGGTCTCCATTCGGATCCCCCTCAGCGTATCGAAGAGTAGGTGACCGACCGGCCAGTCATTCGGCGCCGTCTCGGACCCCGCATCCCGATCAAAAAGGCCCCGCACCCCACACAGGGGAACGGGGCCTGCGGGCCGAGGCCCACGAGAGCGGGGAGACCTACCGCAGCCGCGCCATCAGCGCGTGCTCGACCAGCGTGATGAGCGCCGACTTGGCGTCCGCGCGGTGGCGGGCGTCCGTCGTGATGATCGGGGTGTCCGGTCCGATCTGCAGCGCCTCACGGACCTCGTCCGGCTGGTACGGCTGCTGGCCGTCGAAGCCGTTGAGGGCGATGACGAAGGGCAGACCCGAGTTCTCGAAGTAGTCGACCGCCGGGAAGCAGTCGGCGAGACGCCGGGTGTCGACCAGCACGATCGCGCCGATCGCGCCGCGCACCAGGTCGTCCCACATGAACCAGAAACGGTCCTGACCGGGCGTACCGAAGAGGTACAGGATCAGGTCCTGGTCCAGGGTGATACGGCCGAAGTCCATCGCCACGGTCGTCGTCGTCTTGTCGCCGGTGTGCGTCAAGTCGTCGATACCCGCGGACGCGGACGTCATCACGGCCTCGGTACGCAGCGGGTTGATCTCCGAGACGGCGCCCACGAACGTGGTCTTGCCCACGCCGAAGCCACCCGCCACCACGATCTTCGCGCTGGTGGTGGAGCGGGCCGCACCGCCGCTAGAGCTTCCGTAGTCCACTGAGCACCCTTTCGAGCAGTGTCACATCAGGCTGGCCGCCGGCGTTCTCGTCGCCACCGGGCTGGTGGATGGCGACAAGGCCGGCCTCCGCCAGGTCGGCGACGAGGATCCGGGCCACGCCGAGGGGGATGGAGAGAAGTGCCGAGATCTCGGCGACCGACTTGATCTCGTGGCACAGATTGCAGATCCGCTGGTGCTCGGGCAGTTGCCCCTGCAGCTGGTGAGGCTGAGCGGTCGTGTGCACCAGCGCCTCGATGGCGAGCTGGTAGCGCGGCCTGGTCCGGCCGCCCGTCATGGCGTACGGGCGGACCAGAGGGTTGTGCGCGGCGCGGCCGGGCGAGGCCTCGGGCGAGCGGGGGGCGGGCTGCACCGGCTGGATCCGGGGCGCCTGCTGCTCGTAAGGGTCGCGCGGCCGCTGCGGGGGTGCGTACCGCTCCTGATGGCTGGGTGTGGAGGGGAAGTTGTAGCGGTTGTTCTGCGAGGGGTCGCCCTGGCCCTGGCCGTACGGCCAGTTGCCCGACGATGAACCGTCTCGCGGTGTATGACCTGCCACGTGCTTCCTCCTCCGACTTACCCGGAACCATCATGTGGAGCCGCGTCCCGAAACTTTACGGCCCCGGGACGTGAATACGCACTGTCTGTCTGCTAGTTGAGAAGGCTCCCCTGGAGCTCCGCGCGCAGGTCCGGGGTGAGAACCGTGCCTGCGCGGTCGACCAAAAGGGCCATCTCGTACCCAATGAGACCGATGTCTGCATCGGGGTGTGCAAGAACGGCGAGCGAGGAACCGTCCGAGATGGACATGAGGAAGAGAAACCCTCGCTCCATCTCCACAACGGTCTGGTTCACGAGGCCGCCCTCGAAGATCCGGGAAGCCCCCGCGGTCAGCGAGGTCAGACCGGAGGCGACGGCCGCCAGCTGGTCGGCGCGGTCACGCGGGAACCCCTCGGACATCGCCAGAAGGAGTCCGTCGGCGGAGACCACCACCGTGTGGGACACCCCGGGGGTGTTGTCCACGAAGTTGGTGATCAACCAGTTCAGGTTCTGCGCCGCCTGGCTCATCGGGCTCACACTAACGCTCCTGGTTGTAGTTGCTGCCCGAGCCGAAGCCCTGGCCGTTGCTGTCGTTCTGGGTGCCGCTGCCCGCGTCACGTCCACGCTGTACGCCGCGACGCAGGTTGCTCAACCTGCCCCGGACGTCCTCGGGGTCGCGGGAGACCGAGGGGCCGCCCTGCGGGGTCTGCTCCGCGGTGCCCTCGACCAGATTGGCCCGGGGCACCCGGCGCGGGAGGCCGGACTGGGTGACCCCGCCCGCCCTCGGCTGCTTGAGCTGCTCGGCCCGCTGCCAGCGGGCGTCGTTGGCGGAGCGCCAGTCGTCGTCGGCCGGAGCGAGCTGTGCGGGCTGCGGGCCGCCGGTGAGCGGCCGTCCGGGCAGCGCGCCCTGGCCCTGGTCCGAAGTGCCCTGCCACTGCGAGCCGTTGCCGCCCTGGCCGTTGCCGCCCTGGGTGGTGCCGCGGCGCGGAAGACCGGCGTCGGTCGTCTCGTGGATGGCGCTCGGGGACGGGCCCTGGGAGCTCTGCCGGTCGAAGCCTACGCGGTCACGGCCGCCCGCGGGAGCGGCCGGAGCAGATTCCGGTTCGGTCCCGTAGCCACCCGCGTACGCGTCCGGGTAACCGCCCTGGTTCTGGTACTCACCCTGGCCGTTGTAGTCGCCGTAGGCGTTCTGGGGCGCACCGGACTGGTCGGCGTAACCGGGTTCCGCATAGCCGGATTCCTGGTAGCCGTCCTGGTTCGCGTACGCACCCTGCGGGACCGGCTCGTAACCGTTCTGGTCCTGGGCGTAGCCCTGGTCGAAGCCCTGCTCCTGCTGGTACGCGCCGTTGTCGTCGTACGCACCGTTCTGGTCGTACGCGCCCTGCTGGTCGTAGTCGCCGTTGCCGTTCTGCCCGACCTCGTCGCGGAACAGCGGACGGCCGGCCTGGTCGGTGGCCTGCGCCTCGAGCGCCGCACGGCGCTCCTCGCGCATCAGCGAGCGGCCCACCGGGTCGAGCTCGCGGACGGCCTCCTCGGTGAGGGCCTCCGGCTCGTAGCGGGTGTCGTCGAAGCCGAGTTCCGCGGCGGTGCGCAGCGGGGCGGCCTCGTAGGACTGCTGCTGCGGGATCATCTGCGAGACGGTGAACTCGTTGTCCGCCGTGTGTCCGCCACCGCCACCGTGGGTGATGACGTCAGGGAGCATGACGAGCGAGGTCGTACCGGCCTGCTCGCCCGAGGGCCGCAGCTGGACGCGGACGCCGTGCCGGTCGGAAAGACGGCCGACCACGAACAGACCCATGCGCTGCGAGATCGCGGCGTCCACGGTCGGCGGGTTGGCCAGCTTGTGGTTGATGTCCGCGAAGTCCTCGGCGGTCAGGCCGATGCCCTTGTCGTGGATCTCGATCATCACGCGGCCGTCGGGCAGGCGGGTCGCGGTGACACGGACCTTGGTCTGCGGCGAGGAGAACGTGGTGGCGTTCTCCAGGAGCTCGGCGAGCAGGTGCACGAGGTCGGTCACGGCGCGGCCGTGGATCTCGGCCTCCGGGACACCGGTGAGCTCGATGCGCTCGTACTGCTCCACCTCGGAGGAGGCGGCGCGAAGCACGTCGACCAGCGGGACCGGCTGGTCCCAGCGGCGGCCGGGCTCCTCGCCGGCGAGGACCAGGAGGTTCTCGCCGTTGCGGCGCATACGGGTCGCCAGGTGGTCCAGCCGGAAGAGGTTCTCCAGCTGGTCCGGGTCGGCCTCGTTGTTTTCCAGATCGGTGATCAGCGTCAGCTGGCCCTCGATCAGGGACTGGTTGCGGCGCGACAGGTTGGTGAAGATCGCGTTGATGTTGCCACGGAGCAGAGCCTGCTCGGCGGCGAGCCGGACGGCCTCGCGGTGCACCTGGTCGAAGGCGCGGGCGACCTCGCCGATCTCGTCGGTGGTCGTGATCGGGATGGGCTGCACGCGGGTGTCGACCCGGCCGGGTTCGGTGCGCGACAGCTGGTCGACGAGCATCGGCAGACGCTGCTGGGCGACGTCGAAGGCGGCGGTGCGAAGGCGGCGCATCGAGCGGGACATCTGGCGGGCCATGAGCCCGGCGATGATGAACGCGGCGAGCAGGGCCACGACGACGATCGCACCGTTGATGTAGGCGTCGCGCTCGGCGTCGGAGGAGATCTGCGCGGCGTCGTCCACCGCCTTGTTGATGAGGTCGGTCTCGACGGCGCCGTAGCCCTCCATCTTGGCCGTGGCGAGCTTCTGCCAGGTCTCGCGGCTGACACCGGCCTGCTGGAGTACGGCCTTCGGGTCCGGGGACTGGGCGGCCGTGACGATCGCCTTCATCTGGAAGTCCATGGCGGGCATCGCGCTGTACTGACGCTGCTGCTGCCCGGTGTCGCCGGCGCCCGGCACCTCGACGCCGGTGGCCTTCTGCCGCGCGGCCATCTCATCCTTGAGGGCTGCCGCATCGGCTTCCGTGGCACTGGAGTCGTACTCGCCGATGGCGATGCCCTCCAGGTACCGATACGTGCTCAGCGACTGCAACTGGCTGGTGGCGTCGGCCTTCTTCTGGCTCGGGCGCACGAGGACGTGCGTACCGATCGAGCGCTGAAGCGACGCGGAGGCCTTGGCGAGCGAAACGGCGTACACGGTACGGCCGTAGCTGGTCACGTTGCCGGTGCCGAGGCTCAGCTCGTTGGAGAACTCCATCAGGAAGTGCTGGAGGTCCGTGTACGCCTCTTCGGTCTTCAGCGGGTCCTGCGACCGCGTGTAGGCCTTCTTGCGTATCTCGGTGAGCTTGGTCTCCTGCGCCTTGAACAGCGTCAGACGGCGCTCGAGGCCCGCGTTCTGCGGCATGTCCGCGACGACGGCGTCGAACTTCTCCTTGGCCTCGCTCGTGGCGTCACGGAGCTTCTTGACCTCGTCGGTGTCGCCCTGGCCGCTGAGCAGTGGGGCCGCGGTGAGGTCACGCTCGTCGAGCAGCGCCTGGCTGTACTCGGAGGCCGCGCGCACGATGAGCGCGGTCTTCTCCGCGTCCTGCGCCTCGCCCCAGGTGTCGATCGAGCCCTTCACCTGGAAGCCGCCCATGACGAGGGCGACGAGCGCGGGTATCAGGAGGATCGCGTTCAGGCGTACGGGCACACGCCAGTTGCGCGGGGACAGCCGTCCCCCGCCGCCGGACGGCGCGGAGTCGGGGCCCGGCATGGGCGCGGGAGCCATGGCTTCGCGCTGGGGCGGGGTGAAGTTGCCCCGTGCCGACGGCTCGGGACTGTTCTTGCTTCGCCTCACTCGACCAACAACCTCTCGGCGTCGGCAGCCGCATCCGTTGCGGGGTGCCGCTGTCGTCTTCCGGCCCGGATACCGGGCGGTACGTGCAGCCCGGTACTACTGGGCAGTTCAGCGCATTCCAGCACGTCAGCGCAGGCGATTCCAAACGTTCGGAAGAACTGATTCCGGGTGACCTGCGCCTCAGATAAAACGGTCATAAAGAGCGAGCCCCGCCAAAAGGCGGGGCTCTTGTGAGCGCAGCGATACCGAGTGACAGCAAGCGGTGTCGATGGGCCCGGAATTCTCTGTCGAAACGTTATGAACATAGGCGCGGATCGTGTCAAAGGACACAGGGCTCCCAAGACGGACTACGACAACTTCCGTATGCCCAGGAGTACTTGAGACCCGAACGTGACTACTTCAACCGGGCCATCAGCGCATGCTCGACCAGCGTGATGAGTCCGGACTTCGCATCCGCACGGTGTCGCGCATCGGTCGTGATGATCGGAGTGTCCGGTCCGATCTGCAGCGCTTCGCGCACTTCGTCCGGCTGGTAGGGCTGGTGCCCGTCGAAGCCGTTGAGAGCGATGACGAAGGGCAGACCCGAGTTCTCGAAGTAGTCGACCGCGGGGAAGCAGTCGGCGAGACGGCGCGTGTCGACGAGGACCACGGCACCGATCGCACCACGTACCAAGTCGTCCCACATGAACCAGAAACGGTCCTGACCGGGCGTACCGAAGAGGTACAGGATCAGGTCCTGGTCGAGCGTGATGCGGCCGAAGTCCATAGCGACCGTGGTGGTCGTCTTGTCCCCGGTGTGCGTGAGGTCGTCGATCCCGGCCGATGCCGAGGTCATCACGGCCTCGGTACGCAGCGGGTTGATCTCCGAGACGGCGCCGACAAACGTGGTCTTGCCCACGCCGAAGCCGCCCGCCACCACGATTTTCGCGCTGGTGGTGGAACGTACGGCCTCGCCGCTAGAGCTTGCGAAGTCCACTGAGCACCCTTTCGAGCAGTGTTACGTCAGGCTGGCCGCCGGCGTTCTCGTCGCCGCCGGCCTGGTGAATGGCGACGAAGCCGGCCTCGGCCAGGTCGGCGACGAGGATCCGGGCCACCCCGAGCGGCAGCGACAGGAGCGCCGACACCTCCGCCACCGACTTGACCTCACGGCACAGATGGCAGATCCGCTGGTGCTCGGGGAGCAGACCCTGCAGCTGCATCGGATCGGCCGTGGTGCTGACCAGGGCCTCGATGGCGAGCTGGTAGCGCGGCCTGGTCCGGCCGCCCGTCATCGCGTACGGGCGTACGAGCGGCTGCTCTGCCTCCTCCATGCCGTAGTCGGCCTGGGCACCGTACGGATCGTGCGAGGCGGTGGGCGGGGTCATGAATCCTCCGGGCGGGACAGCAAGTTGTCGGTGCCGTCTGGGTGGCCGGTGGGGGGTTCGGGGGGCGGCCGGACGGGTGGGTCGATTCGTTGGTGCGGCCGGCTAGTGCAGCAGGCTTCCCTGAAGTTCCGCACGCAGGTCCGGGGTCAGGACCGTGCCCGCGCGGTCGACGAGCAGCGCCATCTCGTACCCGACGAGGCCGATGTCGGCGTCGGGGTGGGCGAGTACGGCGAGCGAGGAGCCGTCGGAGATCGACATGAGGAAGAGGAAGCCGCGCTCCATCTCCACCACGGTCTGGGCGACTTCGCCGCCCTCGAAGATCCTCGACGCACCCGCGGTCAGCGAGGTGAGTCCGGAGGCGACCGCGGCGAGCTGGTCGGCACGGTCACGCGGGAAACCCTCGGACAGGGCGAGCAGCAGGCCGTCGGCCGAGACCACCACCGTGTGAGACACCCCGGGGGTGTTGTCCACGAAGTTGGTGATCAACCAGTTCAGGTTCTGTGCTGCCTGGCTCATCGGACTCAACTATCGCTCCTGCTGGTGAGAGGGGCTGGGGAAGCTGCCGGTGTCACCGGAGCCCGCCTGCCGGCCCTGCTGGATACCGCGCCGCAGATTCGTCAGCCGCCCGCGTACGTCGTCGGGACGGCGGGAGACCTGCGGGCCGCCCTGGTTCTGCTGCTGTTCGGCCGTGCCCGCCACGAGGTTGGCGCGGGGCACACGGCGCGGCAGACCGGAGGTGGTGATGCCGCCCGCGGAGGGCTGACGCACCCGCTCGGCCTGGCGGCCGAGCTCGTCATTGGGGGAGTTGCGCCAGGCGGCGTTGGCGGCGGGCGCCTGCTGCGGGCGGGGCGGCGTGGGCGCCTGCTGTGACTGCTGGGCCTGTGACTGCTGCGCCTGGGGCCGCTGCGGTGCCTGAGGCTGCTGAGCGGCCTGGGCCTGCTGCTGCGCCTGCTGCTGTCCGCCCCGGAACCAGTTGGTCTCCAGCGTGTCGTACAGCGGCGTACGGCCGTCGCCCGGGCTGCTCGCCGGCGGCAGCGCCCAGGTGTCGTTGTCCGACTGCTGGGGCTGTGCGGGCTGCTGCTGCTGCGGTGCGGGGTACTGCTGCGGTGCGGGCGGACGCGGTACGGCGTAGTCGGCGGTGTCCCGCTGACCGGCGCCACCACGCGGAGCCTGCGGCTGTGCCTGCTGCGGAGGCTGCACCGGCTGCGCGAACTGGCCCGTGGAGCCGGGCCCCTGCGGCCGGGCGAACTGGCCCGTGTCCTGGGGGCGCTGGAACTGTCCGGTGCTGTCCTGGCCCTGGGGGCGCTGGAACTGTCCGGTGCTGTCCTGACCCTGCGGACGCTGGAACTGACCTGTGCCGTCCTGACCCTGCGGGCGCTGCTGCGGAGGCGGGGTGGGTATCCCGGCCGGCCGCGGCCCGTTGAAGTCCGGACGGTCGAACTGGGCCGTGGAGCCCGGGCCCTGCCGGTCGTCACGGCTCGCCTTGGAGCGGCCGAACAGACCGGTGGACTCCGGCTCCTCGTGCCCGCGCGGGTGCTCCTGCGCGATGTCCTTGCCCCAACTGGGCGTACGCGCCTGGGGGTTGCCACCGGGCAGCTCGGCGCGCGGTCCGCCCATGGGCGGCAGCTGACGGCCGTCCTGGCCGGGGTCCTCGCCACGAGCGCGCTGCGGCTGCGGTGCGGGCCGCTGGGGAGCGGCGCCACCACGGCCGGCCGGTGCGCTGCCGAAGGCGTTGCCCTGCGGCGCGCCCGACCGCGGTGCGGCGGGCCCGCCGTCACGTCCGGGCAGCGCGGCACGCGGCCCCGAACCCGCGACCTGGCCGCGCTGCGGGGGAGCGGCGAGCCGTCCCGCCGACTGGTTGGCAGCCTGGCCGGCGGCCGTCTGCTGACGCGCGGCCGCGGCGCCAGCGGCCGCCTGGGCGATACCGCCGCCCGCACCCGCACCCGGGTTGGCCGGAGCCTTCTTGCCGCCCTGGGCGACATCGACGGGCAGCATGACGAGCGCGGTCGTACCGCCGGAGTCGGAGGGACGCAGCTGGATACGGATGCCGTGACGCTGCGACAGACGACCGACCACGAACAGACCCATGCGGCGCGAGACCGAGACGTCCACGGTGGGCGGCGACGCGAGCCGCTCGTTGATCGCCGCGAGGTCCTCGGGCGACAGACCGATACCGGTGTCGTGGATCTCGATCAGGACGCGGCCGTCGGGCAGCGCGTGACCGGTCACCTTGACCTTGGTCTGCGGCGAGGAGAACGAGGTGGCGTTCTCGAGCAGCTCGGCGAGCAGGTGCACGAGGTCGTTGACCACGCGTCCGGCGACCTCGGTCGCGGGCACGGCGGCCAGTTCGATGCGCTCGTACTGCTCCACCTCGGAGGCGGCGGCGCGGAGCACGTCGACCAGCGGGACCGGGCGGGTCCAGCGGCGGCCGGGCTCTTCACCGGCGAGCACGAGCAGGTTCTCGCCGTTACGGCGCATGCGGGTCGCGAGGTGGTCGAGCTTGAACAGCGAGGACAGCTGGTCCGGGTCGGCCTCACGCGACTCCAGCTCGGAGATGAGCGAGAGCTGACGCTGGATAAGACCCTGCGAACGGCGCGAGAGGTTGGTGAACATCGCGTTGACGTTGCCTCGAAGGAGCGCCTGCTCGGCGGCGAGTCGCACTGCCTCGCGGTGCACGTCGTCGAAGGCCGCGGCCACCTGGCCGATCTCGTCCCGGGAGTGCACACCGACGGACTCGACGGAGGTGTCGACGTCCTGCGGGTCCGACTCGGAGAGCTGCTTGACCAGCTCGGGCAGCCGGTCCGTGGCGACCTTGGTCGCGGTGTCCTGGAGCCGGCGCAGCGAGCGGATCATGGACCGCGCCACGACGAAGGCGCCGATGAGGGAGATACCGAGGACGAGGAGGATCAGCGCACCGTTGATGAGCGCCGATTCCTGCGACTCGCTGCGCAGGCGGCGGGCCTCCTGCTCCATCTCGTTGAGGAGCCTCGTCTCCATGAGACGCATGTTGTTGATCTTCGTGGTGGCCTGGTCGGTCCAGTCACGGTAGGAGCGCGGCTCCTCGTTCAGGATGGCGTTCTTCTCGTTCAGAACGCGCCCGGCGTAGTTCTCGGACTCCTTGATGTCCGCGGGACCGTCCACGAGCGGCTTCATCAGCTCGACGGGGTCACGGCCGGCTTCGACGTACGCGGTCTCCACGTTGCTGAGGGCGTTCTCCTCGCTCTGGCGCGCGGAATCGCCGTACTGCCGGTCCGTCTCGCTGAGCGTGCCGGCCTTGCTGTCGTTCGCCGGCAGCGCGGCCGCGATGACGGCGCGCTGGATGGAGGCGTACTCCTTGGCCGAGGAGAACGCGTAGAGGATCCGCGTGCTCTGGATGATCTCGGGGCTGTTCGTCGCGAGCGCCATGTCGCGCGAGAAGTTCAGGAGCTGCTCGATCAGAGTGTTGTAGCTCTGGATCGTCTGCGAGCTCGGGGTGTCGTCCTGGTACGCGTTGTTGCGGACCTCCTTGAGGGAGGCGAGCCGCGTCGCGATCTGCAGGAGGTCGTTGCGGATCGTCCGCACGGCCTGGTCGTCGCGCCGGTCCTCGAAGTCCTTGGTGGTGTCGAGGAACTGCTGGACCGCGTCCCCGGTCTTCGACCGGAAAGAGACGATCTCCGCGTCCTTCGGGGACGAGCCGGTGGACAACGGGCCCGCGGTGTTGTCGCGCTCCTGCTGGAGCGCGTTCGCGAGCTCGGTCGCCTCCTTCGTCATCTCCGTGAGCAGCTTCATGCTGTCGAGCTGCTCGATCTCGTCCATCGACTCGTTGATACGCAGCGCACCGAGCGACGTGGCCGCGACCACGGGCAGTGCGAGCAGCGAGACGAGACGGGTGGAGATGCGCCAGTTGCGCAGGGCTATTCGCGGACCGGGGCCCTTGCGGGGCCCGCCGGTCAACGCGGGCGTGTTCCCGCCGCCCGCCGTCGAACCGCCCGTCGGACGCTCGCCCTCACCGGCCGGTGAGGAGCCCGAGGCGTGCGGGGGTGCGGAGTTGCCTGGAGTGGGGCCGGTCCCGCCGCGCAGCTCCGGCTCGGCCACCCCACCGGTCTGGCGGCCCTGGGGAGACCCCGAGCCATCCCTCTTGAAACGTCCCTGCACTAGCGTCGCAACCTCTGGACCAGGCGTCCCCCGCGTACACGGATGGGACGGTGTCGGCGTAATGGAGCGAAAAGCTCCGTTGGTCGTCAGTGACCGGCGCGTCTCCCCCTTACTCACACCGCCGCTCGACGCTGCATTGCGCCCTGCGCGCCGGCTCATACCCGCGGCGGTCCCGGGAATTCCAGCACAGTGCCGGATCTCCAACAAGGGCCAGGTATCGGGCCGTGACCTGTGTGACACCACGTGAGGAGAGCGTCACCAGACGTAGAACGGGATCTGCTTCATAGCGGACATTTCCTTAGTAATTACTTACGGGGCGGGGGTGTCCCAGTCGCCATGATCAGAATCGGAATGATGGGTTCAGCTACGTAATGTCCGTTCTCTGGCCCCCAGTTGACACTCCGTTATGCCCGATTCATCCGCTCCCTGGTGAGCAAACTCACATGCTGATCAAGGCCGGATCCCCGCACGGCAAGGAATTCACATGTTTAGCCTGACGCTTTACAGGGATGGCCGGTTCGACAAGTAGCCGTGCAGGCAGCCACCAGCAGAGACCAGAGGTCAGTTCAGCCGTGAAGACGACTCCGATGTTCCGTATAGCCAATCCGCGCCGTACGACCCTGATGCACCTCGCGGACGCGTCGGAGCTCGACACCGCCGCACTCCCGGCGGACCAGGGCGCCGAGCTGCCCACCAACACGGCCAACCCCCGCCGCGCGATGCTGCAGAACGCCCCGGCCACCCCGGAGCCGGTCGTGATCACCGTCGCGGACGCGGTCGCCGCCAAGTAGCGCGGACGCGGTCGCCGCCAAGTAGAAGTAGCCTTGTGGGGCTGCCGCCCCACGCCCCGCCGGGATCGTGGCGGCTCGGCGCGTTGTCAGTGCTGTGTGCGTGGCGTGCCCGTGGGGGCGGCGCCCCCACACCCCGCCAGCAGGAATACAAGAGGCTTCCGTGCGCATCGCCAGATTCTCCATCGACGGCAATGTCGCCTTCGGCGCGGTCGAGGAGGGCCCCGACGGCCTCCTGCTCGACATCATCAAGGGCATCCCGTACGCGGAATTCGAGCTCAGCGGCGTCAAGGTCCCGCTGGACAAGGTCCGCGTGCTGCCCCCGGTGATCGGCAACAAGATCATCGCGTTCGGCCGCAACTACGCGGACCACGCGAAGGAGCTCGGCAACGAGCCGGCGGACACCCCGTGGGCGTTCTTCAAGCCGACCACGTCGATGGTCGGCGACGGCGACCCGATCGAGTACCCGAGCTTCTCGAACGAGCTCCACCACGAGGCCGAGCTCGCCGTGGTCATCGGCCGTATGTGCCGCGAGGTCCCGCGCGAGCGCGTCAAGGACGTCATCTTCGGCTACACCTGCGCCAACGACATCACCGCCCGCGACGTGCAGCAGCGCGAGAAGCAGTGGGCCAGGGCCAAGGGCTTCGACAGCTCCTGCCCCATCGGCCCCTGGGTCGAGACGGAGCTCGACCCGTCCGACCTCGCGATCCAGTGCACGGTCAACGGCGAGCAGCGACAGCTCGGCTCGACGAGCCAGATGATCCACTCCATCGAGGATCTGATCGTCAACATCACCGAGGCGATGACGCTGCTCCCGGGCGACGTCATCCTGACCGGCACCCCCGCGGGCGTCGGTCCCCTCAACGTCGGCGACGAGGTCGCCGTCACCATCCAAGGCATCGGCACTCTCACCAACAAGGTGATCAAGCGTGGCTAACCCCAAGGACGCCGGCGTGCGCGTCCGCTTCTGCCCCTCGCCGACCGGCAACCCCCACGTGGGTCTGGTCCGCACCGCCCTGTTCAACTGGGCCTTCGCCCGGCACAACGGCGGCACCATGGTCTTCCGCATCGAGGACACCGACGCGGCCCGCGACTCCGAGGAGTCGTACAACCAGCTGCTCGACTCGATGCGCTGGCTCGGCCTGACCTGGGACGAGGGCCCGGAGGTGGGCGGCCCGCACGCCCCGTACCGCCAGTCGCAGCGCATGGACATCTACGCGGACGTGGCCGAGAAGCTGCAGGCGGCCGGCTACGCGTACCCCTGCTACTGCACCACCGAGGAGCTGGACGCCCGCCGCGAGGCCGCCCGCGCCGCCGGCAAGCCTTCCGGCTACGACGGCCAGTGCCGCACCCTCACGGACGAGCAGAAGCAGGCGTACGAGGCCGAGGGCCGCTCGCACATCGTCCGCTTCCGCATGCCCGACGAGGCGACGACCTTCACGGACCTGGTGCGTGGCGAGATCACCGTCCAGCCCGAGAACCTCAGCGACTACGGCATCCTGCGCGCCAACGGCGCCCCGCTGTACACGCTCGTCAACCCGATCGACGACGCCCTGATGGAGATCACCCACGTCCTGCGCGGCGAGGACCTGCTCTCCTCCACTCCGCGTCAGATCGCCCTGTACAAGGCGCTGATCGAGCTGGGCGTCGCCAAGACGATCCCGGCCTTCGGTCACCTCCCGTACGTCATGGGCGAGGGCAACAAGAAGCTCTCCAAGCGCGACCCGCAGGCCAGCCTCAACCTGTACCGCGAGCGCGGCTTCCTGCCCGAGGGCCTCCTCAACTACCTCTCCCTGCTCGGCTGGTCGTTCTCGGCCGACCAGGACGTCTTCTCGGTCCAGGACCTGATCGAGAAGTTCGACATCGCGGACGTCAACGCGAACCCGGCCCGCTTCGACCTCAAGAAGGCCGAGGCGATCAACGCCGACCACATCCGCCTGCTCGACGTGAAGGCCTTCACGGCCGCCTGCGAGCCCTGGCTGAAGGCCCCGCACGCCAACTGGGCGCCCGAGGACTTCGACCAGGCCAAGTGGGAGGCCATCGCCCCGCACGCGCAGACCCGTGTCCAGGTCCTCTCGGACATCACGGCCAACGTCGACTTCCTGTTCCTCAAGGAGCCGGTCGAGGACGAGGCCTCCTGGACCAAGGCGATGAAGGGCGACCCGGCCGCGCTGCTCACCACGGCCCGCGCCAAGCTCGACGCGGCCGACTGGTCGGACCCCGAGTCCCTCAAGAACGCGGTCCTGGCCGCCGGCGAGGAGCACGGCCTCAAGCTCGGCAAGGCCCAGGCCCCGGTCCGCGTGGCGGTCACCGGCCGCACGGTCGGTCTGCCGCTCTTCGAGTCCCTGGAGATCCTGGGCAAGGACGAGTCCCTGTCCCGTATCGACGCGACTCTCGCGAAGCTCAGCGCCTGACCAGTACCACCAGTACGCAGTGGAAGGCCCGGAACCGTCACGGTCTCCGGGCCTTTCGCGTACGTTCGAACCTGTGCCGGCCGACGACGGGAGCCGTGGAAGCAGGATGCTCAAAGCCATCGTCTGGGACATCGACGACACGATCTTCGACTACGCCTCGGCCGACTCCCTGGGCATGCGGGCCCACCTCACCGCCGAGGGCCTGACCACCCGCACCCTCGCCGACTGGCAGCGGATCACCCGCGAGCACTGGGCGCGCTTCGAGGCGGGCCTGGTCGGCTGGGAGGGCCAGCGCCGAGACCGCGTACGCGCCTTCACGGGCGAGACCCTCTCCGACGCGGAGGCCGACGACTGGTTCGAGCGTTACCTGGGTCACTACGAGGCGGCCTGGTCGCTCTTCCCCGACACGGTCCCGGCGCTCGACGCCCTCGCCGGCACCTACCGGCACGGCGTCCTCTCCAACTCCTCGCTCCTCAACCAGGAACGCAAGCTGCGCGCCCTCGGCGTACGCGACCGCTTCGAGGCCGTGCTCTGCGCCGCCGAACTGGGCGTCGCCAAGCCGGAAGCGGCCGCCTTCCACGCCGTCTGCGCGGCCATGGGCCTGGCCCCGCACGAGGTCGCCTACGTGGGCGACCAGCCGGACACGGACGCCCGCGGAGCCGTCGAAGCGGGCCTGACGGGCATCTGGCTGGACCGCGCGGATCGCGGCGGCCGGCCCGAACTCCTCCGCATCACAGGGCTTGAGCAGCTCCCCGCCGTGCTGGCGGGCGATACCCGTTTTGGAGCGCCGGACACCTTCGGGTAATGTTCTTCCTGCGCCGCTCGCCGGGGAAGCCCGCCGGGAGACGCACACCACAGAACAAGATCCCTGACAGGGATTGCGTTTTGTTGGCCTATGGTGTAATTGGCAGCACGACGGTTTCTGGTTCCGTTAGTCTTGGTTCGAGTCCAGGTAGGCCAGCTCGCAGAGCTCATCTGCAACCCGCGGATCATCGATCCGCAAGGCCCCCGTTGTGTAGCGGCCTAGCACGCCGCCCTCTCAAGGCGGTAGCGCCGGTTCGAATCCGGTCGGGGGTACAGATCCTTCCCGTGAGGACAGTGTGGGTAGCTCCCCCTGACTTCAATGCAGGATCGCTAGGGCCCCCGTTGTGTAGCGGCCTAGCACGCCGCCCTCTCAAGGCGGTAGCGCCGGTTCGAATCCGGTCGGGGGTACGCAGGTGGTCTAGACCACCAGTGGGCTATGGTGTAATTGGCAACACGAAGGTTTCTGGTTCCTTTGTTCTAGGTTCGAGTCCTGGTAGCCCAGCGCAGTAACTGCCGGAGAAGTCGCGGCAGATGGCAAGCCCCCGTTGTGTAGCGGCCTAGCACGCCGCCCTCTCAAGGCGGTAGCGCCGGTTCGAATCCGGTCGGGGGTACGCAAAGAAAAGGCCCCTTCCTCCGGGAAGGGGCCTTTTTCTTTCTCGGCTTTCTCGGCTTTCTCGGCTTTGTCTGCTTTCTCTGTTCTTTCTATGTACTCGTGAAGCGGCGCCCGGATTCATCCGTCTCCGCGAGCCGCCGCAGGCTGAGCAGCACCGGTTCGTAGAGGACCGTGAGCGCGACCGCCGCCTCCACCTGCTCCTCCGCCGGGAAGCGGGCCACCAAGTCCAGCTCGGTCACCGCAAGTTGGGACATCGCGCGGGCGTACGGCAGCAACTCGTCCACCCCGCACGGGTACCCGAGCCGGGTGAGGGCCGCGACCGCCGTCACCAGCGTTCCGTACCACGGTGAACTCGGCCCGCAGCCGCGGGAGTCGTCCCACTCAAGGCGCTCGAAGAGCTTGGCCACCTCGTGGCGGGCGTGCTCGGTCGCCGGGTCCTGCTCGTCGGGCGCGGGGGAGTGGGGGAGTGCCTCGACGGCGACGCCGATCCGCCTGTGCTGGTCGAGAGAGTCGTCGGCGAGCGCGGAGAGCACCTCGCGGGTCGTGCTGACCGGGACCCGGCCCACCTGGATCAGCGCGCGCACCAGGCGCAGCCGGCGCAGATGCCCCTCGTCGTACTCGGCCTGGGTGGCGGTGACCCTGCGGCCCGGCTGCAGCAGGCCCTCGCGCAGGTAGTACTTGATCGTGGCCGTCGAGACGCCGCTGCGCTCGCTCAGTTCCGCAAGTCTCATGGCGTGCCCTTCGAGGTGTTGCGCAAATCTGTTGCACTCCCACTTGGAGAGTGGCACTATCTAAACATGGATAGCGACGCTATCCAACACTCATCGAGGAGGGGAACCTCATGAGCACACACGTGATCACCGAGCGCAGGACCGCGGCCGCCGAAGGCGAAATCGTCGTCTTCCACATCGGGATGCGGGTCAACAAGTGGCGGGCGGTGCGCAGTTGGCTGCCGGTGTTCAAGGCGATGGGGCCGATGCTGAAGGAGCTTTCGCGGGACAAGGAGTCCGGGCTGCTCGGCTTCCGGGTGCTGTTCGCGGGGCCGCGCGTGCCGTACATCGTCCAGTACTGGGAGTCGAAGGAGAAGCTCCTGGCGTACGCCGCCGACTCCGGCAAGAAGCACCGCCCGGCCTGGACCGCGTACAACAAGGCGGCGCGCAAGGCCGGTGGGGCGGTGGGGATTTGGCACGAGACCTACGTCGTGCCCGCCGGCGGCTACGAGAGCATCTACGGCAACATGCCGGAGTTCGGCCTCGGCGCCGCATACGGCACTCAGCCGGTCGGCCGTCGCGGGGAACGCGCGGCCGACCGGCTGAAGGCGGCTTGAGAAGTTCGGAGATTCTTCGGTCGTACGGGAAGCAGGGGCGCTCCATGGACGGTGGGGCGCCAACTCGGAAGGTCCGCCGCGGCGTTGAGGCGGACCTTCCTTACGTATAAGAGGGGTCTCAGCCCGTGCGGCGCAGCGCTTCGGAGAGGCGGGCGGCCGCGTCGATGACGGCCTGGGCGTGCATACGGCCCGGGTGGCGGGTCAGGCGCTCGATCGGTCCGGAGACCGAGACGGCCGCGACCACGCGGTTGGACGGGCCGCGCACCGGCGCCGAGACCGAGGCCACGCCCGGCTCGCGCTCGCCGATCGACTGGGCCCAGCCCCGGCGGCGTACACCGGAAAGTGCCGTCGCCGTGAAGCGCGCGCCCTGCAGTCCGCGGTGCAGACGCTCCGGTTCCTCCCAGGCCATCAGGATCTGGGCCGAGGAGCCTGCCTTCATGGTGAGCGTGGAGCCGACCGGGACGGTGTCGCGAAGGCCGGACAGGCGCTCGGCCGCGGCCACACAGATGCGCATGTCGCCCTGGCGGCGGTAGAGCTGGGCGCTCTCGCCCGTCACATCACGCAGGTGCGTGAGAACCGGGCCCGCGGTCGCTAGCAGGCGGTCCTCACCGGCCGCCGCTGCGAGCTCCGCGAGGCGAGGGCCGAGAATGAAACGACCCTGCATGTCACGCGCCACCATGCGGTGGTGCTCAAGGGCCACGGCAAGGCGGTGTGCCGTGGGTCGTGCGAGTCCTGTGGCTGCGACCAGCCCTGCGAGGGTGGCCGGACCGGACTCCAGAGCGCTCAAGACCAGAGCCGCCTTGTCGAGAACGCCGACGCCGCTAGAGTTGTCCATGCGCCGATATTCGCGTCTCACTCTGTGAAACGCAAGTTCAATTTTTCCAGGAACTTGCCACCCTGTACGGACGAAGGGCCGAGAGCCAGTGGGCCCGGCGGTCGACGTCCGGTACGTGGGGAACGGACGTAACCGCCACACATCTCTAGTTGAGCCGGGCGCACAACGCCGGCCGGAGGGAAAGCGATGGGTAGGACACTCGCGGAGAAGGTCTGGGACGACCACGTCGTCCGGCGCGCCGAGGGCGAGCCCGACCTCCTCTACATCGATCTGCACCTGCTGCACGAGGTGACCAGCCCGCAGGCCTTCGACGGCCTCCGCAAGAGCGGCCGCGGCGTGCGGCGCCTCGACCTCACCATCGCCACCGAGGACCACAACACCCCGACCCTCGACATCGACAAGCCCATCGCCGACCCGGTCTCGCGCGCCCAGCTGGAGACCCTGCGCAAGAACTGCGCGGACTTCGGCGTACGGCTGCACTCGCTGGGCGACGTCGAGCAGGGCGTCGTCCACGTGGTGGGACCGCAGCTGGGTCTGACCCAGCCCGGCACCACTGTTGTGTGTGGCGATTCGCACACCTCCACCCACGGCGCCTTCGGCGCCCTGGCGTTCGGCATCGGCACCTCGCAGGTCGAGCACGTGCTCGCCACGCAGACCCTGCCGCTGGCCCGCCCCAAGACGATGGCCATCACGGTCGAGGGCGACGAACTGCCCGAGGGCGTCACGGCGAAGGACCTGATCCTGGCCATCATCGCCAGGATCGGCACCGGCGGCGGCCAGGGCTACATCCTCGAATACCGCGGCCCCGCCGTCGAGAAGCTCTCGATGGAAGCCCGCATGACCATCTGCAACATGTCCATCGAGGCCGGTGCCCGCGCGGGCATGATCGCCCCCGACGAGACGACCTTCGAGTACATCAAGGGCCGCGACCACGCCCCGACGGGCGAGGACTGGGACGCCGCCGTCGCGTACTGGAAGACCCTGAAGACCGATGAGGACGCGGTGTTCGACGCCGAGGTCGTCATCAAGGCCGAGGAACTCTCGCCGTTCGTCACCTGGGGCACCAACCCCGGTCAGGGCGCGCCCCTGTCGGCGAACGTCCCCGATCCGGCTTCGTACGAAGACGCTTCGGAGCGGCACGCGGCCGAGAAGGCCCTGGAGTACATGGGTCTGGAGGCCGGTCAGGCGCTGCGCGACATCAAGGTCGACACGGTCTTCGTCGGTTCCTGCACCAACGGCCGTATCGAGGACCTGCGTGCGGCCGCCGCGATCGTCGAAGGCCGCAAAATCGCCGACGGAGTACGGATGCTGGTCGTCCCGGGCTCCGCTCGCGTGGGCCTGCAGGCCGTATCCGAGGGCCTGGACAAGGTTTTCAAGGAGGCCGGCGCCGAATGGCGGCACGCGGGCTGCTCGATGTGTCTGGGCATGAACCCCGACCAACTCGCCCCGGGCGAGCGCTCCGCGTCCACCTCGAACCGCAACTTCGAAGGCCGGCAGGGCAAGGGCGGCCGCACCCACCTGGTCTCGCCCCAGGTCGCCGCCGCCACCGCGGTGCTGGGCCACTTGGCCTCGCCCGCCGACCTGTCCGACGCCGACGCCCGTACGCCCGCTGGAGTCTGATCAGCCATGGAAGCTTTCACCACGCACACCGGCCGGGCCGTGCCGCTGCGCCGCAGCAACGTCGACACCGACCAGATCATCCCCGCCCACTGGCTCAAGAAGGTGACCAGGGACGGTTTCGAGGACGGTCTCTTCGAGGCCTGGCGCAAGGACCCGGAGTTCATCCTCAACAAGGAGGAGCGCGAGGGCGCCTCGGTCCTGGTCGCCGGACCCGACTTCGGCACCGGATCCTCCCGTGAACACGCCGTATGGGCCCTGCAGAACTACGGCTTCAAGACGGTCATCTCCGCCCGCTTCGCCGACATCTTCCGCGGCAACTCGCTGAAGAACGGCCTCCTGACCGTCGTACTCGACCAGAAGATCGTGGACGCGCTCTGGGAGCTGACGGAGGCGGACCCGACCGCCGAAATCACCGTTGACCTGCAGGAACGCCAAGTCCGAGCCGAAGGAATCACCGCCGACTTCGAGTTGGACGAGAACTCCCGCTGGCGGCTGCTCAACGGCCTGGACGACATCTCCATCACCCTGCAGAACGAGCCCGACATCGCGGCCTACGAGGCGGATCGCCCCGCCTACAAGCCGCGCACCGTCCAGGTGTGATGCGCCATTCGGGCAACCGAGCCCGATGACATTTCCGAACCGCGGTCTGCGTGCAGACCGCGGTTCGGCGTTTTGGGCCCCGGAGGCACCAAGTCCTCGTATGCGAGAGCGAGTTGGGCTCACCTGTCGTACGTGCTGCGAGCCCTCGGCGAGGAACGACTTCAGGCCTCCGGCGTCCCCGAAATCCCCTTCTGCGCGGCACGCTGAGGCCTCGTGAGGCGACAACTCAGGCCAGATGGCACAATCGGTGCATGGAACGCGAACGCCAACTCGAGTTGTACGGCGAGGTCGCGGACCAGCTGAAAGAAGCGCACCGCAAGGTGCGTGAACTGCAAGTACCGGAGAGCGTACGGATGGCGCTGACCCGGAAGCTGCTGGTCATTACGGCCGCGGCCAAACACGATCTCGTCGATGCGGCAAGACGCCTTGGGCAGTTCATGGATGAGCTGGACGCAAGGGCCTTATCCGATGGCGGAACCACGGACGGAACTCCTTGAAGCCCCCAGTCAGCTGCGGTTGAAGGCCCAGTTCGCTGCGGCACGTGGGTGATTCGCCCGTTTCGTGTTTGATTTGCGGTATATATCTGCCTAACGTGCGAAAAAGCCAGAACGGAATCGTTCCGGCAATGTCTCCGAAGGGGAAGACGTGAACAAGGCGCAGCTCGTAGAAGCGATTGCCGACAAGGTCGGTGGCCGGCAGCAGGCCTCCGACGCCGTCGACGCCGTACTGGACGCCATCGTCCGTGCCGTCGTCAGCGGCGACCGTGTGTCGGTCACGGGCTTCGGCTCGTTCGAGAAGGTCGACCGCCCGGCCCGTTACGCCCGCAACCCGCAGACGGGTGAGCGCGTTCGGGTCAAGAAGACCTCGGTGCCGCGTTTCCGCGCCGGCCAGGGCTTCAAGGACCTCGTGAGCGGCTCCAAGAAGCTCCCGAAGAACGACGTGGCGGTCAAGAAGGCGCCCAAGGGCAGCCTGACGGGCGGCGCTTCCGCGACGGTCAAGAAGGCCGCGGCCAAGAAGGCGACCACCGCCAAGAAGGCGGCCGCGAAGAAGGCCACCCCGGCGAAGAAGGCCACGGCGAAGAAGACCGTCGCCAAGAAGGCCACGGCCAAGAAGACCACCGCCAAGAAGGCCGCTCCGGCCAAGAAGGCGGCCACGGCGAAGAAGACCGTCGCCAAGAAGGCCGCTCCGGCCAAGAAGGCGACGGCGAAGAAGACCGCCCCCGCCAAGAAGGCCACGGCGAAGAAGGCGCCCGCCAAGAAGTCGACGGCGCGCAAGACCACCGCCAAGAAGGCTGTCGCGCGCAAGAAGTGACAACCGCTTCGCAGGGCTCACTCACACGCCGGGCCGGTTCCCTTTCGGGGGAGCCGGCCCGCGGTGCGTCTGCGTCCGCGGCGTTGTCAGTGGGCGCCGATAGCCTTGATAGGGCTCGGCCCCCGGGTGGGAGGGGTCTGTCCAGCGCACGGTGCGGTTCAACAGTCCCTGGACCGCCCGATACCCTGCGGGCATGCAGGCCACCTCGTACACGTACGACCAAGAGACCCGCACCGGCAGTGTGCTCCTCGACGACGGCACCCCTGTCGAGTTCGCCGCCGAGGCCTTCGACGCCGGTGGTCTCAGGCTGCTTCGGCCGGGTCAGCGCGTACGAATTGAGGTCGAGGGTGACGGGGAGGCCCGGCGGATCACGCTGGTGACCCTGCAGACCTTCTGATCACGCGGGCGATTGCGCGGACCTTCTGAACATCTCCGCGCTGCGCGGCCCGAGCCCCAGACGGTGCGCCGCCTGGAGATCCGCCCAGGTGTCCACGTCCTGACGGACGCTCTCGACGCCGGCCAGGGCCAGTTCGACCGCCCCTGACGCCGCGTGACGGGCGCGTGAGGCGCCGCCGAAGGCGGGTGCGAGTTCTGTTCCGGGACCCGCCGAGAGCAGCGTCGTACCGATTCCCGCGGCATCCGCGAGAAATGCGCGCGGGAATTGCGCGGCATTGTCGAGAACGGCGGTCAATTCAGCCGGGCGCAGAGCCGGCAGATCCGCATTCAGGGCCGCGACCGCCGCTTCGGGCCGCCGGGCCCGCACCGCACGCTCCCCGTGCGCGAGCGCGGCGTTCAGGCCCGTACCGGGCTCGTCGCGCACGATCAGGGCGCCGAGGGCCGCGAGTTCCCGCCCGGCCAGCTCGTCGTCCGTGACGACCACCACATCCCGTACCGCGGGACAGGCCGCCACCGCTGCCACCGTGTCCTGCGCGAACGCCAGGGCGAGCGAGGGGCGCAGCGGTGCCACGCTGTGCGCGAGCACCGGCTCCACGAGCCTGCTCTTCGCCCGCGCCAGGGGCTTCAGGGGTATGACCAGGGTCCACGCGAGCGGCGTGGACCGGCCGTTGTCGGTGCGCATCGCGCCCATTCTGGCCCGCCCGGCGGTGCTGTGGAGGCAGTGGGGTCACGAGGTGGCAAAGCCCTGTACAGCGCGGGTGAGCGTACAGAGGACGGCGTACGGTGTTCTCGACAGACCGGGGACCTGGGGCGACACTTGTGCGGCCGTCCACCCGCACGGCGTCAGGTCCTTAGAGGAAGGTGTCCGAGTGCCCCGCCGCAGAATCGGCTTCTGGTACCGCCTTGCGGCGGTCATCGCCAAACCGCCGCTGATTGTTCTCCTCAAGCGGGACTGGCGCGGGATGGAACACATTCCGGCCGAGGGCGGATTTATCACCGCGGTGAACCACAATTCGCATGTCGACCCATTCGCATACGCGCACTATCAGTACAACACCGGACGTGTGCCGCGTTTCCTTGCGAAGCATGGGCTTTTCAAGAGCGGATTTGTCGGCACGATGATGCGGGGGACCGGACAGATCCCCGTCTACCGCGAGTCCACGGATGCGCTGAGCGCCTTTCGCGCCGCCATCGAAGCGGTGGAGCGCGGGGAATGCGTCGCCTTCTATCCGGAGGGCACCATCACCCGCGACCCCGAGCAGTGGCCGATGGTCGCGAAGACCGGCGCCGCACGGGTCGCCCTGCAGACCAAGTGCCCGGTGATTCCCGTCGCCCAGTGGGGCGCCAACGAGTTGCTCCCGCCGTACGCGAAGAAGCCCGATGTCTTCCCGCGCAAGACCAGCCATGTGCTCGCCGGACCGGCGGTGGACCTTTCGGCGTTCTACGACCGGGAGATGACCCCCGAACTCCTGCAGGAGGCAACGGAGGTCATCATGCGCCACGTCACCGCCCTGCTCGAGGAGCTGCGCGGCGAGAAGGCTCCCGATATGCCGTACGACCCGCGCAAGGCACGTATCGAACAGCGCCGCAAGCTTGCGGAAGGTGAGGGCGAGAAGAAGTGACTGCACCGGTGAAGGCGGCCGTCTTCGGTACGGGTTCGTGGGGGACGACGTTCGCCATGGTGCTCGCCGACGCAGGCTGTGAGGTGACGCTCTGGGGCCGCAGGCCCGAGCTCGCCGAGGCCATCAACTCCACGCGCAGGAACCCGGACTACCTGCCGGACGTCGAACTCCCCGAGCGGATCAGGGCGACGACCGATGCCGCCGAGGCCGCGGCCGGTGCGGAGTTCACCGTGCTCGCGATCCCCTCGCAGACCCTGCGGGCCAATCTCACCGAGTGGGCGCCGCTGCTCGCGCCCGACACCGTGCTCGTCTCCCTCATGAAGGGTGTCGAACTCGGCACCGCGATGCGCATGAGCGAGGTCATCTCGGATGTCACCAAGGCGCCCGCCGAGCGCATCGCGATCGTCACGGGCCCCAACCTGGCCCGTGAGATCGCCGCACGTCAGCCGGCCGCGGCGGTCGTGGCCTGCAGTGACGAAGCGGTGGCCAAGCGGCTGCAGGCCGCCTGCCACACCCCGTACTTCCGCCCGTACACCGAGACCGATGTCGTCGGCTGCGAACTCGGCGGCGCGGTCAAGAACGTGATCGGCCTCGCGGTCGGCATCGCCGACGGCATGGGCCTCGGCGACAACACCAAGGGCTCGCTGATCACGCGGGGCCTCGCGGAGACCGCACGGCTCGGGCTCGCGATGGGCGCCGACCCGCTCACCTTCTCCGGGCTCGCGGGCCTCGGCGACCTGGTGGCGACGGCCTCTTCGCCGCTCTCCCGCAACCACACCTTCGGCATCAACCTCGGCCGTGGCATGTCGCTCGAAGAGACCATCGCGGTCACCAAGCAGACCGCCGAAGGCGTCAAGTCCTGTGAATCCGTTGCCGATCTGGCCCGGCGGCACGGGGTCGAGATGCCGATCACGGACACCGTCGTGGACATCGTGCACAACGGAAAGCCGCCGCTGGTCGCCGTGAAGGAACTGATGTCGCGCAGCGCGAAGGCCGAGCGTCACTGACCCTCCTGCGGTGCGAACCACGTGCGGACTAACCCTCGTGAAGTCCGCGCATCACTGACAGTGACGCAGCGCGGCGGGGCTCCCTGGGGCGCGGTCACGCAAGGTAGTCTCAACGCGATATGAGCAGCGAGACCTCCTCCCAGAGCCCTGTTCCCGCCGCCTCCGGCGGGAATGTCCGCAAGCCGCGCGTGGCCGTCGTGTTCGGCGGACGCAGCTCCGAGCACGGCATCTCGGTCGTCACGGCCGGCGCCGTACTCAATGCGATCGACCGCACCAAGTACGACGTGCTGCCCATCGGCATCACCTCGGACGGCCGGTGGATGCTGACCGCCGACGAGCCCGAGCGGATGGCCATCGCCGACCGCAAGGTGCCGAGCGTCGAGCAGGTCGTCGAGAACACCGAGGGCGGGGTCATCCTGCCGGTCGACCCCGCCAACCGCGAGGTCGTCTACACCGAGCCGGGCGCTGTGCCCAAGGCGCTCGGCGAGGTCGACGTGGTCTTCCCGATGCTGCACGGCCCGTACGGCGAGGACGGCACGCTGCAGGGTCTGCTCGAACTGTCCGGAACGCCCTATGTGGGCTCGGGAGTTCTGGCCTCCGCGGTCGGCCAGGACAAGGAGTACATGAAGCGCGTCTTCACCTCCTTCGGTCTGCCCGTCGGCCCGTACCTGGTGATCCGCCCGCGCGAGTGGGAGAACGACCGGGCCGACGCCCGTCAGAAGATCGCCGAGTTCGCCGGTGAGCACGGCTGGCCGCTGTTCATCAAGCCGGCCCGTGCAGGATCCTCCTTCGGTATCACCAAGGTCGACTCCTTCGACGGTCTGGACGAGGCGATCGAAGAGGCGCGGCGCCACGACCCGAAGTTCCTCGTGGAGGCGCTCCTTCGCGGCCGCGAGATCGAGTGCGGTGTCCTCGAGTTCGAGGACGGTCCGCGGGCGAGCGTGCCGGCCGAGATCCCGCCGGTCACCGACCACGAGTTCTACGACTTCGAGGCCAAGTACATCGACTCGGCCTCCGGCCTCGTACCGGCGCCGCTGACCCCGGAGCAGACCGCCGAGGTGCAGCGTCTCGCGGTCGCCGCCTTCGACGCGGCGAGCTGCGAGGGCCTGGTGCGCGCGGACTTCTTCCTCACGGAGGACGGCGAGTTCGTGATCAACGAGATCAACACGATGCCGGGGTTCACGCCCATCTCCATGTACCCGCGCATGTGGCAGGAGAGCGGGGTCTCGTACCCGGAGCTGGTGGACCGCCTGGTCCAGGCGGCTCTGCGGCGGTCGACCGGGCTGCGCTAGAGCGGCTGCCGGGCCGAGTCGGAGCGACTGCCGCCCTGAGCACGGAGAAAGCCGCACCTCGTACGTACGGGGTGCGGCTCTTTCATGTCGTACGGGGATGTCGTACGGGACTTGGCGGCGATCTCAGGTCGCGATGCCCTCGGGGACCGTCTTCTTGATCACGCGGCCCAGGTCCACCAGCGATCCGGCACCCGCTTTGGCGTGCTCCTTGCTGATGGTGACCTCGACGTAGGCCTCGCGCAGAGCGCTCGTGAACCGGTACGAACCGTCCCTGGGCTCCTCCACCAGCCAGCCCTGGCCGTCCACGGTCGTGGTGGATGGATTCGGGTCCAGCATCTTGGCGGGCTGTGCGACCCCGCAGCGCAGTATGATCGCCGAGCCTCCCCACCCCGCGGTGAACTTCGAGCTCGGCTCGGGATCGCTCCGGTCCAGGCCGTCAAGGCGCTCGGGCAGTGCCTCGTGCAGCTTGCGGCAGTGGCCGGATGTCCGGGTGTCGGGGGAGGGAACCGCGACCGTCGCCCTGTCGTCCGTCGAAGAACAGCCCGCGGCCAGGATCAGCAGGCCGAGGGCGGGCAGCGTGGCGAGCCGGTGGCGGTAGGAGAACACCGGCCAAGCGTAGACGGGGGCTACAAGTGCACGACCGGGCAGGTCAGGGTGCGGGTGATGCCGTCCACTTGCTGGACCTTGGCGACCACCATGCGACCGAGGTCGTCAACCGTGTCCGCCTGGGCGCGGACGATGACATCGTAGGGACCGGTGACGTCCTCGGCCTGGATCACTCCCGGGATCTTGCCGATCAGATCGGCGACGGTCGACGCCTTGCCGACCTCGGTCTGGATCAGGATGTACGCCTGTACCACGGAACCTCCAGGGCGGCCACGAGGATCTTCGCGGTCGGTGTGATCGCGGGGACCATGCGGGGGAAAGGGACGCCACGGTATCGCGTTGCCGCATCCCGCGGGGAGACCCGTGGTGACTCGGACGCTCGCACCGTGGCTCACGCACCCGCGTGCGCCACGGCGTACGCAGTTGCGCACGCGTTGGCGTGCGCAGCACAGAAGTTGACGTATTCGTTGACGGTACCTGCGGCCGATGGGGCCCGCTACCGCAAGGGCACTGGCGCAGAAAGGGCGTGTCGATGAAGGGCACCGTGGGGGAGCTCGGCGAGTTCGGGCTCATCAGGGAGCTCACCTCCCGGCTCACGACCACACCGGCGGTCAGGATCGGCCCCGGTGACGACGCGGCGGTCGTGTCCGCGCCCGACCGCAGGGTCGTGGCGAGCACCGACATCCTGCTCGAGGGGCGGCACTTCCGCCGCGACTGGTCCACGGCGTACGACGTGGGGCGCAAGGCCGCCGCGCAGAACCTCGCGGACATCGCCGCGATGGGCGCCGTACCGACCGCGCTGCTGCTTGGACTTGTGGTCCCGGCGGATCTCCCGGTCACGTGGGCAACGGAGTTGATGGACGGACTGCGCGACGAATGCCAGGTCGCGGGCGCCGCCGTGGTGGGCGGCGACATCGTGCGCGGGGACACGATCACCGTGTCGATCACGGCACTTGGCGACCTGCGCAACCACGAGCCGGTCACGCGCGCGGGTGCGCAGCCCGGCGACGTCGTCGCCTACACGGGCTGGCTCGGCTGGTCCGCCGCGGGTCACGCGGTCCTGTCGCGGGGCTTCCGCTCACCGCGCGCGTTCGTCGAGGCGCACCGGCGCCCGGAGCCGCCCTACCACGCGGGTCCCGCGGCGGCCGGGCTCGGGGCGACCGCGATGACGGACGTGAGTGACGGTCTGATCGCGGACCTCGGCCACATCGCGGAGTCCAGCAAGGTCCGTATCGACATCAAGTCCGGTGCGATCGACCTGCCTTCGCAGATGAACGACATCGGCCAGGCGGTCGGCATCGACCCGCTGCAGTGGGTGCTCAACGGCGGCGAGGACCACGCGATCGTGGCGACCTTCCCGTGCGATGTGAAGCTCCCGGCCCGCTGGAAGGTCATCGGCGAGGTGCTCAACCCCTCCGCCCTGCCGCAGGTGACGGTCGACGGAGCGCCGTGGACCAGCAGCGGTGGCTGGGATCACTTCGGCGGGGACAACATCGAGTCCTGACCACGGCTGCGACGAAGGGGCCTGAGCGAGTTCGGCTCAGGCCCCTTCGACGTATCCGCGCAACGCAGCAGGCTCAGGCGTCCGCGTATCGGAAAAGCAAGAAGCCGGCCCGCCCGAAGGCGAACCGGCTCTGCAGCAACCAGCTAGGTGGCCGCGCTGCGATTAGCGCGAGACCTTGCCGGCCTTGATGCACGAGGTGCAAGCGTTCACGCGCTTCGGCGTCCCGCCCACCACGGTACGAACGCGCTGGATGTTCGGGTTCCAGCGGCGCGGCGTACGGCGGTGAGAGTGCGAGATGTTGTTGCCGAAGCCCGGGCCCTTGCCACAGACGTCGCAGTTGGCAGCCACGGGTCACTCCAAAGACTTCAGATTCTTACGGTTGAAACCCGGCATGCCGAGTCGAGTTCCGTAAAGGAGTCTGAGTGGCGCTGCCAGGGAATGGCCCGATTCGAATCGGGCAACCGAAGCAGCATACATCGGCTGCGTCGGTACAAGAAAACTACCATGTCCCGGTCGACCCCAGCTCCGGCCCTTGGTCCTCCACGGCACCGGGCAGCACTAGTCTGCGAATGATCCCGCCCGTTCCCAGGAGGCACCGTGCCGCAGACCCCCGACGCACTCGTGGTGCGCGGCTGGTGCGGACTCGCGCTGGACGCCCTCGGACAGGCCCGCGAGGAGATCGACGCCATCAACGTCTATCCCGTGGCCGACTCGGACACGGGCACGAACCTCTATCTGACCGTGGAATCGGCGGCGCGTGCGGTGGAGGCGATCTTCGCCGCGCACGAGGCCGCGGACTCGGCCGAAGGGCCGTCCCTGGCCGAAGCGGTACGGGCCATGGCGCACGGCGCGTTGATCGGGGCCCGGGGCAATTCCGGGACGATCCTGGCGCAGCTGCTTCGGGGGATGTCGCAGGTGCTCGCGGCGGAGGACGACCTGGAGGGTGACCTTTCTCACGAGTCGTCCGAGCTGCGCGCCCGGCGGCTGAAGAAGGCGCTGCGGCACGCGGCCGAGTCCGGGTACAAGGCCGTCGTGCACCCCGTGGAGGGGACTGTCCTCTCGGTCGCCACGGCCGCAGCCGAAGCGGCGGAGCGTGCCGCGGACCGTCCCGCGGCGGTGGTGCGGGCAGCGTACGACGGGGCCTGTGCCGCGCTGGAGCGGACTCCGGAGCAGCTGGCCGTGCTCGGGCGCGCGGGCGTCGTGGACGCCGGCGGCCGCGGGCTCGTCGCCGTGCTCGGGGCACTGGTGGAGGCGGTCTCGGGGCAGGTGGTCACGGCGTATGCGTCCCAGTCGGGGCGTACGGACGCCGTAGTGCCGGAGCCCGTCGACGTGACGCATCACGTTGCGCATGACGACACCTGTGGGCACGAGACCGGCGGAGGGCCGGCCTTCGAGGTGATCTACCTCCTCGAAGCGGACGACGCCGATGTCGATCGCCTGAAGGCCCGGCTCGACGCGCTCGGCGACTCCCTCGTCGTGGTCGGCGGCGACGGACTGTGGAACGTCCATGTGCACGTCGACGATGCGGGCGCCGCCGTCGAGGCGGGCGTGGAGGCCGGACGTCCGTACCGGATCCGCATCACGCACTTCGGTGCCGAGGACGCGCACAGCGCCGGCTTCGTACCGCCGCCGCGCGAGAAGGCGCAGCGCGCGATCGTGGCCGTCGTACCGGGCGAAGGGCTCGCGGGCCTGTACGCCGAGGCGGGCGCGACCACCGTGCTCGCGCGCCCCGGTGAGCCGCCCGCGAGCGGCGAGCTGGTCGAGGCGATCCGGCGCGCGCACGCCCGCGAGGTGGTGCTGCTGCCGAACGACGCCGACCTGCGGCATACCGCGGCGGCCGCCGCGGAACAGGCGCGTACGGAAGGGGTACGGGTCGCCCTGATCCCGACCCGCTCGGCGGTCCAGGGCATCGCGGCGATCGCCGTCCATGAGCCGGAGCGGCGCTTCGACGAGGACGTGGTCGCGATGACGGCCGCGGCCGGCGCCACCCGCTACGGCGAACTGGCCGTCGCGGAACGCCAGTCGTGGACCATGGCCGGCATCTGCCAGACCGGCGACATGCTCGGCCTGATCGACGGGGATGTGGCGGTGATCGGTACGGAGCTCATCGCCACGGCCCGCTCGGTCCTCGACCGGATGCTGTCGGCGGGCGGCGAGATGGTGACGCTGGTCGTCGGTGACGAGGTGTCCGACGGGGTGGCCTCGACGCTGGAGGAGCACGTACGCGAGGCGTATCTGGCGGTGGACACGGTGATCTACCGGGGCGGGCGGAAGTCGGCGTTGCTCCTGATCGGCGTCGAGTAGCTCCGCCGCGTACGGCACCGCACCCGCAGTTGTCCACAGCTCACCCCGCCTGTCAGTCCGGTGGTGTGCAATGGACCGCGTGTCCGCGCTCGAAGAACCGCTGAAGAAGTCGCTCGGCCCCGCCACCGCGAAGGTGATGGCCGAGCATCTCGACCTGCACACGGTCGGGGATCTGCTGCATCACTACCCGCGGCGGTACGCCGAGCGCGGGGAGCTCACCGCGCTCGCCGATCTGCCGCTCGACGAGCATGTGACGGTCGTCGCGCAGGTCGCCACCGCCCGCATCCTGAAGTTCAACAACGGGCGCGGCCAGCGCCTCGAAGTGACGATCACCGACGGCAGCGGCCAGCTCCAGCTGGTCTTCTTCGGCCGCGGTATCCACAAGCCGCACAAGGATCTGCTGCCCGGCACGCGCGCGATGTTCGCCGGCAAGGTCTCCGCGTTCAACCGAAAGCTCCAGCTCGCGCACCCCGCGTACGAACTGCTGCGGGGTGACAGCGCCTCGGAGGCCGTCGACAGCTGGGCAGGCGCCCTCATCCCGATCTACCCGGCCACCGCCAAGCTGGAGTCCTGGAAGATCGCCAAGGCGGTGGACGCGGTGCTGCCCAGCGCCCAGGAGGCCGTCGACCCGCTGCCCCGCTCGCTGCGCGACGGACGTGGCCTCGTCACGCTCCCCGAAGCCCTGCTCAAGATCCACCGTCCGCATGGCAAGGGCGACATCGAGGAGGCCAAGGCCCGTCTCAAGTGGGACGAGGCCTTCGTCCTGCAGGTGGTGCTCGCCCGCAGACGGTACGCGGAGACCCAGCTCCCCGCCGTCGCCCGCAAGCCGCAGCCGGACGGTCTGCTCGACGCCTTCGACGCCAAGCTCCCGTTCACCCTCACCGAGGGCCAGGAGAAGGTCTCCAAGGAGATCTTCGACGACCTGGCCACCGAGCATCCGATGCACCGGCTGCTCCAGGGCGAGGTCGGCTCCGGCAAGACGATGGTCGCCCTGCGCGCCATGCTCGCCGTCGTCGACGCCGGGGGACAGGCCGCGATGCTCGCGCCCACCGAGGTCCTCGCCCAGCAGCACCACCGCTCGATCACCGAGATGATGGGGGAGCTGGCCGAGGGCGGCATGCTCGGCGGCACCGAGCACGCCACCAAGGTCGTCGTGCTCACCGGCTCCATGGGCACGGCCGCCCGCCGCCAGGCCCTGCTCGACCTGGTCACCGGCGAGGCGGGGATCGTGATCGGTACGCACGCGCTGATCGAGGACAAGGTCCAGTTCCACGATCTGGGCCTGGTGGTCGTGGACGAGCAGCACCGCTTCGGTGTCGAGCAGCGTGACGCCCTGCGCGGCAAGGGCAAGCAGCCCCCGCACCTCCTCGTGATGACCGCGACCCCGATCCCGCGCACGGTCGCGATGACGGTCTTCGGCGATCTGGAGACCTCGGTCCTCGATCAGCTGCCCGCCGGCCGTTCGCCGATCGCCACCCATGTGGTCCCGGCCGCCGACAAACCGCACTTCCTCGCGCGCGCCTGGGAGCGCGTGCGCGAGGAGGTCGAGAACGGTCATCAGGCGTACGTGGTGTGCCCGCGCATCGGCGACGATCTCGACGACAAGGCGAGCGCCAAGAAGAAGGCCGCCGAGGACGAGGCGGAGAAGCGCCCGCCGCTGGCGGTCGTGGAGGTCGCCGAGCAGCTGAAGGCGGGCCCGCTGGCCGGTCTGCGGGTCGAGATCCTGCACGGCCGGATGGCCCCGGACGACAAGGACGACGTGATGCGGCGCTTCGCCGAGGGCGACGTGGACGTGCTGGTCGCGACCACCGTCATCGAGGTCGGGGTGAACGTCCCCAATGCCACCGCCATGGTGATCATGGACGCCGACCGCTTCGGCGTCTCCCAGCTCCATCAGCTCCGCGGCCGGGTGGGCCGGGGCTCGGCCCCGGGCCTGTGCCTCCTGGTCACGGAGATGCCGGAGGCGAGCCCGGCGCGCGGCCGCCTGAGCGCCGTGGCCTCCACGCTCGACGGCTTCGAACTCTCCCGTATCGACCTCGAACAGCGCCGCGAGGGCGATGTCCTCGGCCAGGCGCAGTCCGGCGTGAGGTCCTCGCTGCGCGTTCTCGCGGTGATCGAGGACGAGGAGGTCATCGCGGAGGCCCGCGAGGAGGCGGTCGCCCTGGTCTCCAAGGACCCGGAGCTCGTCCACTACCCGGAGCTGCGTACCGCTCTGGACGCCCTGGTGGACAAGGACCGGGAGCAGTACTTGGAGAAGGGCTGAGCGACCGCGCACCCCCGTGCGTGCTCCCCTGCCCCCATGCGCCGACGCCCCCGGGACGCCCGCTCCCACCGCCCGCCATATCGTGGGGACCACCAGCCCCACCACCGGCCCGACCATCAGTCCCGCCACAAGACCCACCGCAGAAGGACCCCACATGACCCGCGTGATCGCCGGCAGCGCCCGCGGGCGCCGGCTCGCCGTGCCGCCCGGCAACGGCACCCGGCCCACCTCGGACCGCGCCCGCGAGGGCCTGTTCTCCACGTGGCAGTCGCTGCTCGGCGGCCCGCTCGACGGCGACCGCGTCCTCGATCTGTACGGGGGCTCCGGTGCCGTGGGCCTCGAAGCACTCTCCCGCGGCGCGGCCCATGCGCTGCTGGTCGAGGCCGACGCCAAGGCCGTCCGTACGATCCGCGAGAACGTGAAGTCTCTCGGCCTTCCCGGCGCGGAGGTCAGAGCCGGAAAGGCCGAGCAGATCGTCGCGGGACCGGCCCCTTCCGAGCCGTACGACGTGGTCTTCCTCGATCCTCCGTACGCCGTCACCGATGACGATCTTCGCGAGATCCTGCTCACACTCGTCGCTCAGGGCTGGCTCGCGGACGATGCGCTCGTCACCGTGGAGCGCAGCACCAGAGGCGGCGAATTCGGCTGGCCGGACGGCTTCGAGCCGCTCAGGTCACGGCGTTACGGCGAGGGCACGTTTTGGTACGGTCGCGCCGCCTCGACCAGCGAGGACACGGATTCCCCGAGCACCGAGGAACCGTACTCATGACCGCCCGGTCCGGACCGGAGAGCGAGGGACACCAGTTGCGCCGCGCCGTCTGTCCGGGGTCGTTCGACCCCATCACCAATGGACACCTCGACATCATTGCCCGCGCCTCGAAGCTGTACGACGTGGTGCATGTGGCCGTAATGATCAACAAGTCCAAGCAGGGCCTGTTCACGGTCGACGAGCGGATCGAGCTGATCCGCGAGGTCACCGCCGAGTTCGGCAATGTCGAGGTGGAGTCCTTCCACGGCCTGCTCGTCGACTTCTGCAAGCAGCGCGACATCCCGGCCATCGTGAAGGGTCTGCGCGCGGTCAGCGACTTCGACTACGAGCTGCAGATGGCCCAGATGAACAACGGCCTCTCGGGTGTGGAGACCCTCTTCGTCCCCACCAACCCCACCTACAGCTTCTTGTCCTCCTCGCTCGTCAAGGAGGTCGCGACCTGGGGCGGCGACATCGCCCACCTCGTACCGCCGGTGGTTCTGGAGGCGCTGAGCGAGCGTCTGGGCAAAGGCAACTGAGCCGCTCCAAAAGCTGACGGTCCGTCACTTGGTGTCGCGGGCGCACCCCGTGGCCGTACAGTCGTGCCGTCCGTCTCCCAACCAGTTCTAGAGAGTGGCGAGCCACGGTGGACGTGCAGAAGAAGCTGGACGAGATCGTCGAGGCGGTCTCGGGCGCCAGATCGATGCCGATGTCGGCCTCGTGCGTGGTCAACCGCGCCGACCTGCTCGCGATGCTGGAAGAGGTGCGCGGCGCGCTGCCCGGCTCGCTCGCCCATGCCGAGCAGGTCATCGGCGGCAGCGAGCAGCTGGTCGAGCAGGCCCGGCGGGAGGCCGAGCGGATCATGCAGTCGGCCCAGGCCGAGCGCGGTTCGCTGATCTCCGACACCGCGATCGCCCGGCAGTCCCAGGAGGAGGCCGAGCGGATCGTCGCCGCGGCCCGCCAGGAGGCCGAGGAGGTCAAGGCGGAGGCCGACGTATATGTCGACTCCAAGCTCGCCAACTTCGAGGTCGTCCTCACCAAGACCCTCGGCTCGGTCGGCCGCGGCCGGGAGAAGCTGCTCGGCACGGGCATGGGCCTGGACGAGCGGGGCTACGAGGACCCGGACTTCACCGAGGCCCCCGAGCGCAGCCTCGACCCGGAGACCCAGCGCCTGAACGCCGACGAGTACGTGGACGGCAAGCTCGGCGCCTTCGAGGCGGTCCTGGCCAAGACCCTGGAGGCGGTCGGCCGCGGCCGGCAGAAGCTCCAGGGCCGGATCGCCAGCGACGATCTCGGCGGTCTCGACGGCCTGTCGCAGCAGCAGACCAGCGACGCCGACTTCCTCGCGGACCTGGCCGAGCCCGAGCCGGCGGTCCCGCAGCAGCAGCCGGCGTATACGGCTCAGGGCTCCTACCAGCAGCAGCCCGATCCGTACGCCTACCAGCAGCAGTCGCAGCAGCAGCCGGATCCGTACGCGTACCAGCAGCAGGGGTACGACCAGGGCGGATACGCGACCGGCGGCGGCCAGGCCGACCCGTACGCTTACCAGCAGCCGCAGCAGCAGGACCCGTATGCGTATCAGCAGCAGAGCTACGACCAGAACGCCTACGCGGACAATGGCCAGCAGCAGCAAGGCTCGGCGCTCGACGAGACCAGCCTCTTCGACACCAGCATGATCAGCATCGATCAGCTGCGTCAGTACGAGCAGGGGCGCGGTCAGGGCTGAGACGGCCCACGGCCCCGTGATACCGGGGCCTCGGGGACCGGATTGGGCCGAGAGCGAAAGGTCCAGTATCCTGGCTCTTCGGTCGCGCATACGCCCGCGATCACGGCTGCCCGCTCTCCGCGACGGCAGCCGCCTTCTCGACTTCCATGATTGTGAAAGCAGGAAAAGCCCTGAACGGCCGCCTCGACCACCGCAACCCTCTCGTGTTCGACACACACGAGCTGGGTCGGCGTCCTGGTGCCCAGCAGCGCGTTTCCCGCACTGTGGAGGCGCCCGCCAAGGACGAGATCCTCGGCATCCAGGGCGTCATCGGAGTGCCTGCCGGCGCTCCGGTGGAGCTCCAGCTCCGCCTCGAATCGGTCATGGAAGGGGTGCTTGTCACAGGCACCGCCCGTGCACGGGTCGAGGGGGAGTGCGTAAGGTGTCTGGAGCCGGTCGAGCAGCAGCTCGATACGGACTTCCAGGAGATGTTCTCGTACCCCGACGCCGATGACCGGGGCCGCAAGCGCGCGGAGCCGGTCGACGACGCCGAGGAGGACGAGGACGTCATCCCCCTCGAGGACGGACTCTTCGACCTCGAACCCGTGCTGCGTGATGCGGTGGTGCTCGCACTGCCGATGCAGCCGGTGTGCCGGGAGGACTGTGCAGGTCTGTGTTCCGAATGCGGAATGAACCTGAACGACAATCCGGGCCACCACCATGACGTCGCCGACATCCGTTGGGCGGCATTGCAGGGACTCGCCGGTTCGCTCCAGAGCGGTGAGAAGGACGATATGAGCGGCGCCGAAGCTGAAGCGGGCGTCGACGAGAAGCAGGAGAAGTAGCCGTGGCTGTTCCGAAGCGGAAGATGTCGCGCAGCAACACGCGCCACCGCCGGTCGCAGTGGAAGGCTGCGGTCCCCGTCCTGGTTTCGTGTGAGCGTTGCCAGGAGCCCAAGCTGCAGCACATCGCGTGCCCCAGCTGTGGCACCTACAACAAGCGCCAGGTCCTCGAGGTCTGAGCGGCTGGTGAGAGGCACGATGTCTGAACCGTCGAACAAAAAGCAGACGGAGAACACGGCCTCGTCCCACACGCTTCTGGAAGGGCGGCTCGGCTACAAGGTCGAGTCCGCCCTTCTGGTGCGTGCTCTGACCCACCGTTCCTACGCGTACGAGAACGGCGGTCTGCCGACCAACGAGCGTCTGGAGTTCCTCGGGGACTCCGTGCTCGGACTGGTCGTCACGGACACGCTGTACACGACCCACCCCGACCTGCCCGAAGGCCAGCTGGCCAAGTTGCGGGCCGCGGTGGTCAACTCGCGTGCGCTGGCGGAGGTGGGCCGTGGGCTCGAACTCGGTTCCTTCATCCGGCTCGGCCGTGGTGAAGAGGGCACGGGCGGCCGGGACAAGGCGTCCATCCTCGCCGACACCCTTGAAGCGGTGATCGGTGCGGTCTATCTCGACCAGGGCCTCGACTCGGCCTCGGAGCTGGTGCACCGCCTCTTCGACCCGTTGATCGAGAAGTCCTCGTCTCTCGGTGCCGGCCTGGACTGGAAGACCAGTCTCCAGGAGCTCACCGCGACCGAAGGGCTCGGCGTACCCGAGTACCTGGTCTCGGAGACCGGCCCCGACCACGAGAAGACCTTCACAGCTGCCGCCCGCGTCGGAGGCGTCTCGTACGGCACCGGCACCGGCCGCAGCAAGAAGGAAGCAGAGCAGCAGGCTGCGGAGTCGGCCTGGCGGGCTATTCGTGCCGCCGCCGATGAGCGGGCCAAGGCCGCGGAGGCCGAGGCTTCTGCTTCTGCCTCTGCGGAGGCTGACGCCGCTACTGCGTGAGCGTTGCTTGTACGACGGCCCGTCCCCGTTTCCGGGGGACGGGCCGTCGGCTTTTTCTGCCCTGCGCTTCGGTACCGCAGGGGGCGCGGCGACCACGCACGGGAGGGTGGGACACTTCATGTGTGCCTGAGTTGCCGGAAGTTGAAGTGGTGCGCCGTGGGCTTGAGCGGTGGGTCAGTGGTCGTGTGGTGACCGACGTGGAGGTGCTGCACCCGCGTGCTGTGCGGCGGCATCCCGCCGGGGGAGCGGACTTCGCCGCCCGGCTCAAGGGGCATCGGATCGGACTCGCTCAGCGGCGCGGCAAGTACCTCTGGCTGCCGCTCGCCGACTCCGCGTCCTCCGTGCTCGCGCACCTCGGGATGAGCGGGCAGCTGCTGGTGCAGCCGCAGGACGCACCCGACGAGAAGCACCTCCGTATCCGCGTCGGTTTCGACGACGACCAGGGAACCGAGCTGCGCTTCGTCGACCAGCGCACCTTCGGCGGGCTGTCGCTGCACGAGAACACCGCGGACGGGCTCCCGGACGTCATCGCCCACATCGCGCGCGACCCGCTCGATGCCGCCTTCGACGACGAGGCGTTCCACGAGGCGCTGCGGCGCAAGCGGACCACCATCAAGCGGGCGCTGCTCGACCAGTCGCTGATCAGCGGGGTCGGCAACATCTACGCCGACGAGGCGCTCTGGCGTGCGCGGCTCCACTACGAACGCCCGACGGCGACCTTCACCCGCCCCCGTACCGCCGAACTCCTCGGCCATGTACGGGACGTCATGAACGCGGCCCTCGCCGTCGGCGGCACCAGCTTCGACAGCCTCTACGTGAACGTGAACGGCGAGTCCGGCTACTTCGAGCGCTCCCTCGACGCGTACGGCCGGGAGGACGAGCCCTGCCGCCGCTGCGGCACCCCCATGCGCCGCCGCCCGTGGATGAACCGCTCCAGCTACTTCTGCCCGAAGTGCCAGCGGCCACCGCGCCCGTAAACCTGTTCCACACGGGCGGGCGTATCTAGGATCAGCGCATGCCCATAGCAGCCGTGTCCGGGGGAGTCGGCCATCTCGACAACGATCGGAGCGGGGGCTGGTCCTCGGGGATGTGGGGACTGGTCGCCGTCCTGGTGATCGCGGCGCTGATCGCCGTCCTGGTGATCTCCGTACGCAGAAGCTCCTCGTCCGAGGACGAGGAGTGACAGACGGGAGGCCTGTGCGCCTGCCGAGGATCCGGGTGACGTCATCGGGCCTCGTCGTCGGCTGGACGCTGTCCTTCCTGGCCTGCATCCCGGTTGCCTGGGTCTGGGGGCGGGCTGCCTCGCCTTGGGGCCCGGCGAACAAGCAGTTGGAGCAAGGCGCCGACTCGAACGAGATCTGGGTGGTCGCCCCCTATGCGTTTCCACGCTTCCTCTGGCTCGCCCTCCCGATGACCGCGGTCTGGGTGTACGCCGCCTGCCGGCACGAATTGTCGAAGCGGCGGGGGCGACTGCCCCGCTCATAAGACGTCGGCGGCGCCGGTCACGAAGACCGGCGCCGCCGACGTATGTACGAAAAGGGGTCAGAAGCCGAAGTCCTGCGTCCACCAAGGGCCGCCCGAGCCGAAGTGGGCGCCGACGCCGAGGGTCTTGTACTCGCAGTTGAGGATGTTGGCGCGGTGGCCGGGGCTGTTCATCCAGGAGTCCATGACCGATTGGGCGTTCGCCTGGCCGCGGGCGATGTTCTCGCCGCCGAGGTTCGTTATGCCGACCGCGTCCGCGCGGTCCCAGGGGGTGTCGCCGTCGGGGTCGGTGTGGTCGAAGAAGCCGCGGGCCGCCATGTCGGCGCTGAAGTCCGAGGCCAGCTCGGCAAGCCGGTCGTCCGCAGTGACCGGCTGGCAGCCGGCCTGCGCGCGCTCCTGGTTGACCAGGGTGAGGATCTGCGCCTCGGCGCCGGACTGCGTGTCCGGGGTGTTCGGGGCCGCGGGTGCCTCGGGAGCCTTGGCCTTCTCCTCGGCCGGCTTCTCGGTCTTGGAGCTGCCGCTGTCCTTGGCGTCGGAGTCCTCGGAGGCGCGGGACGGAGTCGGCTTCGGCTTGTCGGCCGACTTGGAGGGGGTCGCCGAGGGCGACTGGCGCTCCTCGTCCCGGCTGGCCTCGCCCGTCTGACGCTCGGGGGTGTTCGAGGTGCCACCCTGCGACTGCACGTCGCTCGGGATGTCGGCGGCCTGCACCTTCTCCGGGGTGTCCGTGCCGAACCGGTAGTTCTCCGTGCCAGGGAACACACCGGAGGCGACCGCCACGGCGCCCAGCGCCACGGCGGCGGAGACACCGAGCAGCCCGGTGCGTACGGGCTTCGCGGCTCGCTTCTTGCGACGGTGCGATCCGCCGTTGGCATTCGTCGCCATATGCTGCTGATCGGCGGCGACGCGTCGGTGGCGTCCCATCTCGGGCCTTCCCTGCTTTTGGATCAGACTCATTCTTGCGGTCGATGCGACTCACCCGAACGGGTGAGGCTCATCTTTCGCGACTGTACGCGATGACAGATGGGGGCGAAGTGCTCGATGAGGAATTGGCCGGTTAGCTTGCCCACATGAATGAGGAAGCACGCATGGTCGCCTGGGTGCGCGGGCGAGTACAGGGAGTGGGTTTTCGCTGGTTCACCAGGGCGAAAGCGCTGGAGATCGGCGGCCTGGTGGGATTCGCGCTCAATTTGGACGACGGACGTGTGCAGGTTGTGGCCGAGGGAACCCGGTCAGGCTGCGAGCAACTCCTCGACTGGCTGCAGAACGGCGACACACCCGGGCGGGTCGACGGAGTGACCGAGATCTGGGACACACCCCGGGGGATCTACGAGACCTTCCTGATTCGCTGACGGTCACGGCGCTCCGACCTGGAGGTGGGCCCCCAGCAGATGCCAGTGGCAACTGTGCGGGGCAGAAATGACCTGGTGGTTGCCAAGAACGGCATGTCGTGCCAGGCTGCGCGATAACGAAGATCTCCACGCCCCCAGGGCCCCGAAGGAGAGCACCGCCAGAAGGTTCGAGGCGCTGTGCCCCCGGGTTTGCCCGCCAATACGGGGTGTGATCGTGTTGACCGTCAAACATTTTGGTGAGACGCTGGAAGCCCCGCGCACCCTAGCTGTTTGGCATGTGAGAACGGCAGCACGACAAGCAGTGCCAGCCAGCCGCGGGTGCGATTCCCTCACGACCCACACCGCTTCGGTCGGTCACTCAGTGTGGAGGACCATCCATCATGGCAAAGGCGCTTCTCGGTTACGTCGGCGGTTCCGATCCGCGACTTCTCGCCGAGATGCGACGGCTCCAGCAGCGTGTTCAGGACCTGGAATCAGAGCTCGGACGAATCCAGGCCGAAAATGACGCGCTGACGGCTACTGCTGTCGCTTCGCACAGCGAGCTCATCGACGTACCCCAGGCGGAGCCTGCGCTCACCTGATCTCCGTCTGCTGCGAGACAAGATCAGGCTGCCCATGTCAGCCGCTTGTAGAAGAAATGCAAGGGACGCTTCGGCGTCCCTTTTTTCTTTTCCGTGCGCATTGGCGGCGCATTGACGCCGGCCCCCGCCGTGTCATCACAAGTCTGATGTGCCCTGCATCTTCCCAGGCGAAACCGCAAGTTCATCCAGGGAACGCGATGCGGGGTCCGCCTTGCCTGCTGTCAAAGCGCGCTCGCCCGGTAAAGTCCGTCGGCGTGCACCTCAAGGCCCTGACCCTGCGCGGGTTCAAATCCTTCGCCTCGGCGACGACGCTCAAGTTCGAGCCGGGTATCACGTGTGTCGTGGGACCCAATGGCTCCGGCAAGTCCAATGTCGTGGACGCGTTGAGCTGGGTCATGGGCGAACAAGGGGCCAAGTCCCTGCGCGGCGGCAAGATGGAGGACGTCATCTTCGCCGGTACGACCGGGCGTCCGCCGCTCGGCCGGGCCGAGGTGTCGCTGACCATCGACAACTCCGACGGTGCGCTGCCCATCGAGTACGCCGAGGTCACCATCACGCGGATCATGTTCCGCAATGGCGGCAGCGAATACCAGATCAATGGCGATACGTGCCGATTGCTGGATATTCAGGAGCTGTTGTCCGACTCCGGTATCGGCCGTGAGATGCATGTCATCGTCGGGCAGGGCCAGCTCGACTCCGTACTGCATGCCGACCCGATGGGGCGTCGCGCGTTCATCGAGGAGGCCGCCGGCGTACTCAAGCACCGCAAGCGCAAGGAGAAGGCGCTGCGGAAGCTTGATGCGATGCAGGCCAATCTCGCGCGGGTGCAGGATCTGACCGACGAGCTGAGGCGGCAGTTGAAGCCCCTTGGCCGGCAGGCCGCCGTCGCGCGCAGGGCCGCGGTGATCCAGGCCGATCTGCGTGATGCGCGGCTGCGGTTGCTCGCCGACGATCTCGTCAAGCTGCGGGAAGCGCTCAGGACCGAGATCGCGGACGAGGCCGAGCTGAAGCGGCGCAAGGAGTCCGCCGAGGCGGAGCTCAAGGCGGCGCTCGCGCGTGAGGCCGATCTGGAGGGTGAGGTACGAAGGCTCACACCGCGGCTTCAGCGCGCGCAGCAGACCTGGGTCGAGCTGTCGCAGCTGGCCGAGCGGGTGCGTGGCACCATCGGGCTCGCCGACGCCCGCGTGAAGAGCGCGACTTCGGCGCCGCCCGAGGAGCGGCGCGGGCGCGAACCCGAGGACATGGAGCGGGAGGCCGCGCGGATCCGGGAGCAGGAGGCCGAGCTGGAGGCCGCCCTCGAGGCTGCTCAGCGGGCGCTCGACGACACCGTGGCGCACCGGGCCGAGTTGGAGCGCGAGCTGGCGACGGAGGAGCGCAGGCTCAAGGACGTGGCGCGGGCGATCGCCGACCGGCGTGAGGGGCTCGCGCGGCTGAGCGGGCAGGTCAACGCGGCCCGCAGCAGGGCCGCTTCGGCGCAGGCCGAGATCGACCGGCTGGCGCTCGCGCGGGACGAGGCAGATGAGCGTGCGGTCGCGGCTCAGGAGGAGTACGAGCAGCTCAAGGCCGAGGTCGATGGTCTGGACGCCGATGACACCGAGCTCGGTGAGCAGCATGACGCGGCGAAGAGGGCTCTCGCCGATGCGGAGGCCGTACTGAGTGCGGCCCGTGAGGGGGCGACGGCTGCCGAGCGGAAGCGAGCCGCTGTGGCCGCGCGGCGTGAGGCGCTGGCGCTCGGGCTACGGCGCAAGGACGGTACGGGGACGCTGCTCGGCGCCAAGGAGCGGCTGACGGGGTTGCTGGGACCCGCGTCCGAACTGCTGAGTGTCGCGCCCGGATACGAGGTCCCGGTCGCTGCGGCTCTCGGAGCCGCGGCAGATGCGATCGCCGTGTCCAACCCTGCGACCGCTGCCGAGGCGATCCGGCTGCTTCGTAAGCAGGACGCCGGACGCGCCGCGATACTGCTCGGCGGCGGCCCCGATGACGTACGGGCCGAACAGCAGAGGCAGGACGGACCGCCGTACGCGGCCGATCTCGTGCGCGGGCCCGATGAGCTGATGCCTGCCGTGCGCAGGCTTCTGCGGGGGATCGTGGTCGTCGGGACCCTTGAGGACGCCGAGGATCTGGTCTACGCGCAGCCGGAGCTGACGGCCGTGACCGCCGAGGGCGACATGCTCGGGGCGCACTTCGCGCAGGGTGGTTCGGCGGGTGCGCCGAGTCTGATCGAGGTGCAGGCGTCGGTCGACGAGGCCGCGGCCGAGCTGGAGGAACTCTCCGTACTCTGCGAGGAGTTGGCCGAGGCCCAGCATGTGGCGACCGAGCGGCGGCGTGCTGCGGGCGTACTCGTCGAGGAGCTGGGGGAGCGGCGGCGGGCCGCCGACCGGGAGAAGTCAGCTGTTTCGCAGCAGCTCGGGCGCCTTGCCGGGCAGGCCCGTGGAGCGGCGGGGGAGGCCGAACGGTCCACGGCCGCCGCGAGCCGTGCCCAGGACGCCCTCGACAAGGCGCTGATGGACGCCGAGGAGCTGGCCGAGCGCCTCGCCGTCGCCGAGGAGACGCCGGTCGAGGAGGAGCCCGACACGTCCGTACGCGATCGTCTGGCGGCCGATGGCGCCAACGCGCGGCAGACGGAGATGGAGGCGCGGCTCCAGGCGCGTACGCACGAGGAGCGGGTCAAGGGGCTTGCCGGGCGGGCCGACGGGCTCGACCGGGCCGCGCGCGCGGAGCGTGAGGCGCGGGCGCGGGCCGAGCAGCGGCGTAGTCGGATGCGTTACGAGGCGGCTGTCGCCGAGGCCGTGGCATCCGGTGCGCGGCAGTTGCTCGCGCATGTCGAGGTCTCTCTCGTAAGGGCGCAGGAAGAGCGCGACGCCGCCGAGCGTGCCAAGGCCGAGCGGGAGCAGGAGCTGACCGCCGCGCGTGGGCAGGGGCGGGATCTCAAGTCCGAGCTCGACAAGCTGACGGACTCGGTGCACCGCGGTGAGGTGCTCGGGGCCGAGAAGCGGATGCGGATCGAGCAGCTGGAGGCCAAGGCGCTGGAGGAGCTGGGCGTCGAACCTGCGGGCCTGGTCGGCGACTACGGGCCTGATCAGCTGGTCCCGCCCTCGCTGCCTGCCGAGGGCGAGGAGCTGCCGGAGGATCCCGAGCATCCGCGCAACAGGCCGCGTCCCTTCGTACGGGCGGAGCAGGAGAAGCGGCTGAAGGCTGCCGAGCGCGCGTATCAGCAGCTGGGGAAGGTCAATCCGCTTGCTCTTGAGGAGTTCTCGGCGCTTGAGGAGCGGCACAAGTTCCTCAGCGAGCAGCTCGAAGACCTGAAGAAGACCCGCGCCGACCTGCTGCAGGTCATCAAGGAGGTCGACGAGCGGGTCGAGCAGGTCTTCACCGAGGCGTATCACGATACGGCGAGGGAGTTCGAGGGCGTCTTCAGCCGGCTGTTCCCGGGTGGTGAGGGGCGGCTGATCCTGACCGACCCGGACAACATGCTGACCACCGGTGTGGACGTCGAGGCGCGGCCGCCGGGCAAGAAGGTCAAGCGGCTCTCGCTCCTTTCGGGTGGCGAGCGGTCGCTGACCGCCGTGGCGATGCTGGTGTCGATCTTCAAGGCCAGGCCCAGTCCGTTCTACGTGATGGACGAGGTCGAGGCCGCCCTCGACGACACCAACCTGCAGCGGCTGATCCGGATCATGCAGGAGCTCCAGGAGTCCTCGCAGCTGATCGTGATCACGCACCAGAAGCGGACGATGGAGGTCGCGGACGCGCTGTACGGCGTCTCGATGCAGGGTGACGGTGTGTCGAAGGTGATCAGCCAGCGTCTGAAGTGAGCGGTCTGCGGCTGGGGTGAGCGGTCTGCGGCTGGGGTGATCGGCTGCCGCGTTGTCAGTGGGGGCCGATAGCCTTTGAAGGGCTTGGCCCCCGGGAGGGCGGGGTCTGTCCAGCTCACGGGCTGCGCCCGCGCTGACCTGCGCTCTTTTGGGCACGCTCCAGTGGTGGCCGCCCATGACCTATGCGCCACTGGACAGGTGACCAGCACTCAAGCGCGACAAGCCGCTCCGGACCATCTCGGGCACGTCATCTTCATCACGGCCGCCGCCGCGATGGGCGGGTTCCTGTTCGGCTACGACAGCTCCGTGATCAACGGCGCCACGGTCGCCATCAAGGACAGGTTCGACCTCAGCGCGGACACGCTGGGCTGGGTCACCGCGATCGCGCTGCTCGGCTGTGCGCTCGGCGCCGCCATCGCCGGCCGGCTCGCCGACCGTGTCGGCCGTATCCGCGTCATGCATGTCGCCGCGATTCTCTTCACCGTCAGCGCCGTGGGTTCGGCCCTGCCGTTCGCGGTGTGGGACCTGATGATGTGGCGCTTCATCGGCGGTATCGGGATCGGCATGGCGTCGGTGATCGGTCCGGCGTACATCGCCGAGGTGGCGCCGCCCGCGTACCGGGGCCGGCTCGCCTCGTTCCAGCAGGCCGCCATCGTCATCGGCATCGCGATCTCCCAGCTGGTCAACTGGGGCATCCTCAACATGGCGGACGGCGATCAGCGCGGAAAGCTCGGCGGGCTCGAGGCCTGGCAGTGGATGCTCGGCGTCATGGTCGTGCCGGCCATCCTGTACGGGCTGCTCTCGTTCGTCATCCCCGAGTCGCCGCGCTACCTGATCTCCGCAGGGCGGATCGAGCAGGCCAAGAAGGTGCTCGCCGAGGTGGAGGGCCCCTCCGCCGACACACAGCAGCGGGTCGCGGAGATCCAGGCCGGTATGCGCAGCGAGCACAAGTCGACGTTCAAGGACCTGCTCGGCGGCAAGGGCGGCTTCCTGCCGATCGTCTGGATCGGCATCGGGCTCTCCGTCTTCCAGCAGCTCGTCGGCATCAACGTGATCTTCTACTACTCGAACCAGCTGTGGCAGTCCATCGGCAAGGACCCCTCCAGCTCGTTCCTGTACTCCTTCGAGACCTCGATCGTGAACATCATCGGTACCGTCATCGCGATGATCTTCGTCGACCGGATCGGCCGCAAGCCGCTCGCGATCATCGGCTCCGTCGGTATGGCGGCCGCCCTGTTCACCTGTGCCTGGGCGTTCTCGTACAAGACGGGAGCCGGTGACAACGTCTCGCTGCCGAACGCGCAGGGTCTGACCGCGATCATCGCCGCCAACGCCTTCGTCCTCTTCTTCGCCCTCTCCTGGGGTGTGGTGGTCTGGGTGCTGCTCGGCGAGATCTTCCCGGGCCGGATCCGCGCCGCGGCGCTCGGTGTGGCGGCCGCCGCGCAGTGGCTGGCCAACTTCGCCATCACCAAGACGTTCCCGAGCATGTCGGACTGGAGCCTGAGCGGCTCGTACGTCATCTACGGCGCCTTCGCCGCGCTCTCCATCCCGTTCGTCATGAAGTTCGTGAAGGAGACCAAGGGCAAGGTGCTCGAGGAGATGGGCTGACCGAGCGCGAACAGGCCCTATACGCGCGTCAGTTCTTGCAGCGCGGCAGGACCTGCTCCGCGAACAGGTGCATGCTGCGCCAGCCCTCGTCGATCGGCATACCGCCGCACAGCGGGTGCAGGACCAGGTTGTCCAGCGAGGTGTCCGATGCGGCCACGCACTCGTCCGGCGTGAGGATCCGGTAGACGCCCTCCTCGCGCAGTTCCTCGACGGTGCTCGCGCCCGAGCTGACCGCGGACTTGATGTCCTTGTTCTGCCAGGACTTGTACATCTGCGCCTCGTGCAGGAAGTGGTGCCCGTACTCGGCCCAAGTGCGGTCCGGGTCCTCGGAGATGTGCAGGAGCGGGGTCTCCTCGCCGGGCATCAGGATCCAGCCCTCGGTGCCGTACTCCGCGAGCTTCTCGTTGTAGTACGTCTCCAGTTCGGGCAGGTGCGCGCTGGGGAAGAAGGGCAGGCCGAGGCGGGCCGCGCGGCGAGCGGCGGGCTTGGAGGAGCCGCCGACCACGAGCATCGGGTGCGGGTCGGTGTACGGGCGCGGGGTGACGCGGACGGTGCGGCCCTCGTACTCGAAGGGCTCCCCGGTCCAGGCCTTGAGCAGCGTTTCGAGCAGGTGGTCCTGGAGCTTGCCGCGCCGGCCCCACTCGACGCCGAACATCTCGTACTCCTCGGGCCGGTAGCCGATCCCCGCGACTGTCATCAGACGGCCCTTGCTCATCAGGTCGAGGACCGCGATCTCCTCGGCGATACGCAGAGGGTCGTGCAGGGGGCCGAGGATCGCCGAGATGGTGACGGCGATGTTGCGGGTGGCTCCGAAGATGCCGGCCGCGAAGGTGAACGGGCTGGGCAGCCAGTTGTTCTCGACGCCGTGGTGCTCCTCGGTCTGGATCATGGTCATGCCCGCGCCGTCGGCGTAGCGAGCCATCTCCAGCGCGGCGCCGTAGCGGTCGGCGAGCTGGGCGGGTGAGCCTTCGGGGTCGATGAGGTTGAAGCGTGCGACCGAGACGGGCATGGCGGGCGTCCCCTTTGACGACGACGATGGTCGGGCGCGGGGGCGCGGATACGCGAACGTCCCCCTTCGGGCCGTGGGTCCGGCGAAGGGGGACGTTAGCTGACGTCGCGTCAGATGGACAGGGTCGAGACCGCGTCAGATGGACAGGGCCGGAACGCGCTCTTCCTCGACGGCCTCGACGGTGCCCTCAACGGGCGCCTCGACGGCGGGCGTTGTGGGCTTGGTGCGCGGCAGCACGGCGTACAGCGCGCCCGCCACGACGATCGTGACCGCCCAGCCGAGACCGTTCTGTCCGGGCCAGGTGTCGGACAGCGGGCCCGCGAACCAGTCGACCTTGGTGAAGGCGAGACCGGTCAGCAGGGCCACGCCCCACGCGGTCATGGCCTGCCAGGCGAAGCCGCCCTTGTACCAGTAGGCGCTGGTGCGCGAGGTGTCGAGCAGCGCCTTCGCGTCGTACGCCTTGCGCGTCAGCATGTCGATGCCGAAGACGCCGATCCAGGCGGAGAACGCGACGGCGAGCAGCGTCAGGAACGAGATGAAGGAGCCGATGAAGCTGGTCGCCACGACCATGAGCAGGAAGCCGAAGACCAGGCTGATCACGGCGTTCACGGAGACCGCCCAGTGGCGCGGGACCTTGATGCCGAGGGTCTGCGCGGTGAAGCCGGCGGAGTACATCGACATCGAGTTGATCAGCAGCATGCCGACGAGCGCGATGAGGAGGTACGGGACGGCGATCCAGGTCGGAAGGAGCGCGCCGATGAAGGAGACCGGGTCCTGGGCATTGGCGAGGTCCGGGGTGCCGACCGCCATCACGGCGCCCATCAGGACCATCGGGAGCACGACGATGCCGGCGCCGCCGATCGTCGAGCCGACCATCTTGGGGGCGGAGGCGGTGCGCGGCAGGTAGCGGGTGAAGTCGGGGGCCGACGGGACCCAGCTGATGCCGCCCGCGCCGATCATGCCGATACCCGCGATGACCATCGCGGCCGAGCCGGCCGGCTTGTCGAAGACCGCGGACCAGTCGGTGTTCGCGATCAGGTAGACGAGCACGAGCACGCTGAAGGCGCCGAAGAGGTACGTGGACCACTTGCTGCAGACGCGCAGCGCGTTGATGCCCAGACCCGAGATCAGGAAGGTCAGCGCGACGAAGACCAGCAGCGTGACGATGATCAGCGCCGTGTTGGACTTGATGCCGAAGACCAGGTCGAGGACGGTCAGGATCGCGTACGCGCCGGTGACCGCGTTGATGGTCTCCCAGCCCCAGCGGGCGATCCAGATCAGCGAGCCCGGGAAGAGGTTGCCGCGCTGGCCGAAGACGGCGCGCGAAAGGGTCATACCGGGGGAGCCGCCGCGCTTGCCGGCGATCGAGATGAGACCCACGATGCCGTACGAGACGATCGGCGCGACCGCGGCGACGATCAGGACCTGCCAGAAGTTCAGACCGTTGAAGACCACCAGGCCGGCGCCCATGGTCAGGAGCAGGACGCTGATGTTGGCGGCGACCCAGGTGGGGAACAGTTCGCGGATCCTGCCGGTGCGCTCGTTGTCGGGGACCGGTTCGAGGCCCCGGGTCTCCATCGCGCTCTCGTTCTGCGGCAGGGCGCTCTGGTTCTGCGGTATCGCGCTCTCGGGCTGAGCTTCGGGCGTGGCAGACGCAGACATGCACGTGCTCCGTGGGGGACGGGGGTGCCCTGTGGGGAGGGCGGGGAAGCATCCATCGTACATTCGCCCGAAAATGCCCCAATAGAGCCGTTCGTCCTTGGGGTGAATCTACAAGGGGAGACTCGCGGGCGGGACGTGGCTGATACTGGCCCTGTTATGGAAATCGTCATCCTTGCTGTAGTCATCGCCCTGGTCGCGGTCGGTGCGATCAGCGGGCTCGTGGTCAGCGGCCGCAAGAAGAAGCAGCTGCCGCCCTCCGGCCCGTCGACCACACCGACCATCACCGCTCCCCCTGCCGAGCCGCACGTCGGCGACGAGGCCGCGGAGCCGAAGGAAGAGCCGCGCCGCACGATCGAGGAGGTGGAGCTCCCGAAGGCCGAGGCCCCCGCGCAGGAGGCCGCCCCGGTCGTCGTGGAGGAGCTCCCGCCCACGCCCGAGATCGACGTGCCCGAGCCCACGGCCGGCCGTCTGGTCCGGCTGCGCGCCCGGCTCGCCCGCTCCCAGAACTCGCTCGGCAAGGGGCTGCTCTCGCTGCTCTCGCGCGAGCACCTGGACGAGGACACGTGGGAGGAGATCGAGGACACCCTGCTCACCGCGGACGTCGGTGTCGCGCCCACCCAGGAGCTCGTCGAGCGGTTGCGGGAGCGCGTGAAGGTCCTCGGCACGCGTACACCCGAGGAGCTGCGCGCCCTGCTGCGCGAGGAGCTGCTCGCGCTCGTCGGCACCGACATGGACCGTGTGGTCAAGACCGAGAACGACCGGGAGACCCCGGGCATCGTGATGGTCGTCGGTGTGAACGGCACCGGCAAGACCACCACCACCGGCAAGCTGGCCCGCGTCCTGGTCGCCGACGGCAACACCGTCGTCCTCGGCGCCGCGGACACCTTCCGTGCGGCGGCCGCCGATCAGCTGCAGACCTGGGGCGAGCGCGTGGGTGCCTACACCGTGCGCGGGCCCGAGGGCGGCGACCCGGCCTCCATCGCGTTCGACGCGGTGAAGGAGGGCAAGGAGATGGGTGTCGACGTGGTGCTCATCGACACCGCGGGCCGACTGCACACCAAGACCGGTCTCATGGACGAGCTCGGCAAGGTCAAGCGCGTCGTCGAGAAGCACGCGCCGCTCGACGAGGTGCTGCTCGTGCTCGACGCGACCACGGGTCAGAACGGCCTGGTGCAGGCCCGGGTCTTCGCCGAGGTCGTGGACATCACGGGCATCGTGCTCACGAAGCTGGACGGTACGGCCAAGGGCGGCATCGTGGTCGCGGTCCAGCGTGAGCTCGGGGTCCCGGTCAAGCTCGTGGGTCTCGGCGAGGGTCCGGACGACCTGGCTCCGTTCGAGCCGGAGGCGTTCGTGGATGCGCTGATCGGCGACTGAGTTCTCTTGAGCGTGCGAAGGGCCCGCCCCCGTCGGGGGCGGGCCCTTTTGCCTGTCCGGTGTCAGCGCAGCGGTGAGGACGGTCCCGTACGGTGCGACGCATAAGCCAACGCCCCCAGCACCAACCGCGCCTGCGGCGGGTTGGACGCCGAGTCGAGACCCGGGGCACGCAGCCAGCGGACCGGGCCGAGGCCCGCGCGGTCCGACGGGGGAGCCGTGATGAAGTCGCCGCGGCCCAGGCCTCGCAGGTCGAGGGCGGCGTCGTCCCAGCCCATCCGGTAGAGGAGCGCGGGCAGTTCGGCCGCCGCCCCGGGAGCGACGAAGAACTGGGCGCGGCGGTCCGGGGTGGAGATGACCGGGCCGAGGGGGAGGCCCATCCGTTCAAGGCGGATCAGGGCGCGGCGGCCCGCCGACTCGGAGACCTCGAGGATGTCGAAGGTGCGGCCGACCGGGAGCATCGCGGCGGCACCGGGGAACTCGCCCCAGGCGCGGGTGACTTCGTCGAGCGTGGCGCCCGCGGGCAGCTCGCCGGCGAAGGAGAGGGGGTGGGCGCCGGGCGCCGCACACCTCGTGTCACCGCAGGAGCAACTGCCGGACGCGGCACGGGCACCCGGGACGACGGCCCAGCCCCACAGCCCGGTGAACTCGGCCACGGCCGTGCACTCGGACATCCGACCGCGCCGCCGCGCACCGGTGCGGTTCTCGCGGATACCGCGGCTGCCGCCGATAGTGAAGCCCATGCCCCCTCCAACGGGTCGAACGCGTCCATGGTTACGAGCCGGAGTGCGCCCGTGACTCTCCGTGTGGCGGCGCCCCATGGTCGGATGCGGCGCCCGGGATGGTCACGGGTGGTGAACGGGCGGCCGTGCGCCCCGGTGCGCATCGCTCCGCCCACTCCAGCCCGTCATGTGTCAAGTGAATCGCGTGTAGCCGAAGCTGAGTTCATTCGAAGGGGTGGCGAAAGGTGGCGTTTCCTGGAACGCCCTCGCCGGGAGGGTGATCGTAGGATTACTTTCGGTGCACAGACCCGGGGCCGTATGCGGTCGTGGGTATGCCGGAGGCAAGTCGGTTTCCTGTTCGACGGGTGAGCAAGTGCCGGACAAGGAGACCCGACTCACGGCATTCTGTAGGGAGTTGAGGATTCAAGGGCCTCGGCGACAGAGGGATGGGGGCGTTCCAGTGGGCGGCACGGGAGGCGGTACGCATGCCGAGAAGCGCCCCAACGAGCAGCTGACGTCCTGGTTCGTACGCAGCGGCTGGTCGAAGGGTGAGCTGGCGCGGCAGGTCAACCGTCGCGCGCGCCAGATGGGCGCCAACCACATCTCCACCGACACTTCGCGCGTACGCCGCTGGCTGGACGGCGAGCAGCCGCGCGAGCCCATTCCGCGGATCATGTCGGAGCTGTTCTCCGAGCGCTTCGGCTGCGTCGTCGCCGTCGAGGACCTCGGCCTGCGTGTGGCGCATCAGGCACCCTCCGTGTCCGGAGTGGATCTGCCGTGGACCGGTGAGCAGACGGTCGAGCTGATCAGCGAGTTCTCGCGCAGCGACCTGATGCTCGCCCGGCGGGGCTTCCTCGGTACCTCACTCGCCCTGTCCGCGGGCCCCTCCCTGATCGAGCCGATGCAGCGCTGGCTGGTGCCGACGCCGGCCGCGGCCGCCGCGCCCGAGCCGCCCATCCCGATCCGGCGTGGCAGCCGGCTGTCCGGGCCCGAGCTCGATCTGCTCGAGTCGACCACCGTGATGTTCCGGCAGTGGGACGCGCAGTGCGGAGGAGGCCTCAGGCGCAAGGCGGTCGTGGGACAGCTGCACGAGGTGACCGACCTGCTGCAGGAGCCGCAGCCCGACGAGACCCAGCGGCGGCTCTTCAAGATCGCGGCCGAACTCGCCGAGCTGGCCGGGTGGATGAGCTACGACGTGGGCCTGCAGCCCACCGCGCAGAAGTACTTCGTGCTCGCGCTGCACGCCGCCAAGGAAGGCGGGGACAAGCCGCTCGGCTCGTACATCCTGTCCGGGATGAGCCGGCAGATGATCCATCTCGGTCGGCCGGATGACGCTCTTGAACTCATCCACCTTGCGCAGTACGGCAGTCGGGACTGCGCCACTCCGCGTACGCAGGCGATGCTGTATGCGATGGAGGCCCGCGCGTACGCGAACATGGGCCAGCCCAGCAAGACCAAGCGGGCCGTGCGGATGGCCGAGGACACCTTCGCCGACGCGCTCGAAGCGGGCGAGCCCGAGCCCGACTGGATCCGCTTCTTCTCCGAAGCGGAGCTGAACGGGGAGAACGCGCACTCGTACCGCGACCTCGCCTATGTGGCGGGCCGCAGCCCCACGTACGCCTCGCTCGCGCAGCCCGTGATGGCGCGTGCGGTGGAGCTGTTCGCCGAGGACGCCGAGCACCAGCGGTCGTACGCGCTGAATCTGATCGGCATGGCGACCGTGCATCTGCTGCAGAAGGAGCCCGAGCAGAGCGTGGTGCTCGCGGAGAAGGCGCTGCGTGTGGCCAAGAGGGTGCGCTCCGAACGGGTCAACACCCGGCTCCGTAAGACCCTCGACTCGGTCGTACGCGACTTCGGCGAGGACAACAAGATCGTCGATCTGACCGACCGGCTCGCCCGGCAGCTGCCCGAGTCGGCGGAGGCCGTCTGAACCTGTAAGGCCCCGTGCACCACCCCTGAACCCCGGCCGCGGCCGGCCATTCCGAACCACTCGACTCGGCTCCCCCACCGCCAGGTCAACCGGATGGCCCCCGCGGCCGGCTTTTTGTGTGCTGCACAGGATAGATGCGGACACATCGCCCGACCGGGGCAGTTCATGTACGCGTAACACGCGCGACCTCTTCGTCACTGCCGCGAAACATCGAGGGGCTTCCGCCGAAACGGCGCTGCGCGAACCTCTGGCTCATAACCGGCCCACCCCTCATGCACCGCCAGCTTCGCCCGCACGGGCCGCATACGACGACGAGGAGACGCCGATGCCCCCAGGCATCATGATCGCCGCAGAGGAGCCCACGCTTTCTTCTGCCAACACCGGGTTCATGCTCATCTGCTCCGCCCTGGTGATGCTGATGACGCCTGGACTTGCCTTCTTCTACGGAGGCATGGTCCGCGTCAAGAGCACGCTGAACATGCTGATGATGAGCTTCATCAGCCTGGGGATCGTCACGATCCTGTGGGTCCTGTACGGCTTCAGCATCGCCTTCGGTACCGACAAGGGCGGCATCCTCGGCTGGGATGGCGACTTCGTCGGACTGAGCGGGCTCGGGATCACCGAGCTCTGGGACGGCTACACCATCCCGATCTATGTCTTCGCGGTCTTCCAGCTGATGTTCGCGATCATCACGCCCGCGCTCATCAGCGGTGCGCTCGCGGACCGTGTGAAGTTCACCGCGTGGGCGCTGTTCATCGCCCTGTGGGCCACGATCGTCTACTTCCCGGTCGCGCACTGGGTATGGGGCACGGGCGGCTGGGCCTTCGAGCTCGGCGTCATCGACTTCGCCGGCGGTACCGCGGTGCACATCAACGCCGGTGCCGCGGCCCTCGGTGTGATCCTCGTGATCGGCAAGCGCGTCGGCTTCAAGAAGGACCCGATGCGGCCGCACTCCCTGCCGCTCGTGATGCTCGGCGCCGGTCTGCTGTGGTTCGGCTGGTTCGGCTTCAACGCCGGTTCGTGGCTGGGCAACGACGACGGTGTGGGCGCGGTCATGTTCGTCAACACGCAGGTGGCCACCGCCGCCGCGATGCTGGCCTGGCTCGCGTACGAGAAGATCCGGCACGGCGCGTTCACGACGCTCGGTGCCGCCTCCGGCGCCGTCGCGGGCCTCGTCGCCATCACCCCGTCCGGCGGCTCCTGCTCGCCGCTCGGCGCGATCGCCATCGGTGCCATCGCGGGTGTCCTGTGCGCCATGGCCGTGGGCCTCAAGTTCAAGTTCGGCTACGACGACTCGCTCGACGTCGTCGGTGTCCACCTCGTCGGCGGTGTCGTGGGCTCGCTGCTCGTCGGCTTCTTCGCCACCGGTGGTGTGCAGTCGGACGTCGCGGGTCTCTTCTACGGCGGCGGTCTCGAACAGCTCGGCAAGCAGGCCGCGGGTGTCTTCGGTGTCCTTGCGTACTCCCTGGTGGTCTCTGCCATCCTCGCCTTCGTCATCGACAAGACGATGGGGATGCGGGTCTCCGAGGACGACGAGGTCACGGGTGTCGACACGGTCGAACACGCCGAGTCCGCCTACGACTTCAGCGGCGCGGGCGGCGGTACGGCCTCCCGTACGGCCGCGGTCCCCGCACCGCCCGCCGCAGCCCAGGACAGCAGCGCACCCGCAAAGAAGGTTGACGCATGAAGCTCATCACCGCGGTTGTGAAGCCGCACAGGCTCGACGAGATCAAGGAGGCCCTGCAGGCCTTCGGGGTACACGGCCTCACGGTCACCGAGGCCAGCGGCTACGGCCGCCAGCGCGGACACACCGAGGTCTACCGGGGTGCCGAGTACACCGTGGACCTCGTACCGAAGATCCGTATCGAGGTACTGGTCGAGGACGACGACGCCGAGCAGCTGATCGATGTCGTCGTGAAGGCCGCCCGCACCGGCAAGATCGGTGACGGCAAGGTCTGGTCGATTCCGGTGGAGACGGCGGTACGCGTCCGCACCGGTGAGCGCGGACCCGACGCGCTCTGACCGGCAACGGGTAACTGAACAGGCAAGGAGCTGCTGGGTGACGACGACGGACACCGTGACGGAATCTCAGGGGGATGCGAATCCCAGCGGCTATGCGGCGGCCCGGCTGCGCCTCCTTCAAGGGGAGGAGCGATCCGGGCCGCCGCGCCGTGCTGCCCTCGCGCAGCTCACGGACGAGTGGCTGGCCGGGCTCTTCGCGGGCGGTGCGCCTTTGAAGGGCACCGCGCTGGTAGCGGTCGGCGGTTACGGACGCGGTGAGCTGTCGCCGCGCAGCGACCTCGATCTGCTTCTGCTGCACGACGGCAGCGCGGACGCGGGCGCCATCGCCTCGCTGGCCGACCGCATCTGGTACCCGGTGTGGGATCTCGGGCTCGCGCTCGACCACTCCGTGCGTACGGCGGGGGAGGTGCGCAAGACGGCGGGCGAGGATCTGAAGGTGCAGCTGGGGCTGCTCGACGCCCGTCATATCGCCGGTGACCTGGGGCTCACGGCCGGGGTGCGGACCTCGGTCCTCGCCGACTGGCGCAATCAGGCCCCCCGCCGGCTCGGCGAACTGCAGGAGCTGTGCGGTGAACGGGCCGAGCGGCAGGGCGAGTTGCAGTACCTCCTGGAGCCCGATCTGAAAGAGGCGCGGGGCGGACTGCGGGACGCCACCGCGCTGCGGGCCGTCGCGGCCTCCTGGCTGGCGGATGCGCCACGGGCGGGGCTCGACGAGGCGCGGCGGCGCCTGCTCGACGTACGCGACGCACTGCATCTGGTGACCGGGCGGGCCACGGACCGGCTCGCGCTGCAGGAGCAGGATCAAGTCGCCGCATCTTTGGGGCTGTTGGACGCGGACACCCTTCTGCGCCAGGTATACGAAGCGGCCCGGACCATCTCGTACGCGAGCGATGTGACCTGGCGCGAGGTGGGCCGGGTGCTGCGCTCGCGCAAGGCCAAGCCGCGACTGCGGGCGATGCTCGGGTCGAAGGCGGCGCCCGAGCGGACTCCCTTGGCGGAGGGGGTCGTCGAGCTCGACGGCGAGGTGGTGCTCGCGCGGGTGGCGCGGCCGGATCGCGATCCGGTGCTTCCGCTGCGGGCCGCCGCGGCGGCGGCGCAGGCCGGACTGCCGCTCTCTCTGCATGCCGTACGGGCGTTGGCGGGCGCTGCCCGTCCGCTGCCCGCTCCGTGGCCGGCCGAGGCGCGCGAGCAGTTCGTGACGCTGCTCGGGGCCGGGCGGCCGACGGTCGCGGTGTGGGAGGCGCTGGAGGCCGAAGGGCTGATCACGCGGCTGCTGCCCGACTGGGAGCGGGTGCGGTGCCGGCCGCAGCGCAACGCCGTACACACCTGGACGGTCGACCGGCATCTGGTCGAGGCCGCGGTGCAGGCTTCGGAACTGACACGTCGGGTGCACCGGCCCGACCTGCTGCTGGTGGCCGCACTGCTGCACGACATCGGCAAGGGCTGGCCCGGTGACCACTCGGAGGCCGGAGAGGTCATCGCCCGTGACGTGGCCGCGCGGATCGGCTTCGACCGCGGCGACGTCGAGGTGCTCTCCACTCTCGTACGCCACCATCTGCTGCTCATCGACACGGCGACCCGGCGCGATCTCGACGACCCGGCGACGATCCGGTCCGTGGCGGAGGCGGTCGGGTCGGCCGGGGTGCTCGAGCTGCTGCACGCGCTGACCGAGGCGGACGCGCTCGCGACCGGGCCCGCCGCGTGGTCGACCTGGCGTGGATCGCTGGTGGCCGATCTCGTGAAGCGTGTGGGCGCGCTGCTCGCCGGGGATCCGGTGCCGGATCCCTCGCAGGTGGAGTACACCGTCGAGCAGGAGCGGCTTGCGCTCGAGGCCTTCCGGACCGCGGGGCCGGTGCTGACGCTGCGGGCGCAGACGGAAGGGGCCGGCGCCGACGAGCCCGTCGGGGTCGAGCTCCTGGTGGCCGTACCCGATCAGCCCGGGGTACTGCCGGCGGTCGCGGGTGTGCTCGCGATGCACCGGCTGACCGTGCGCACGGCGGATCTGCGGGCGGTCTCGCTGCCGGACGACGTGGGTCCCGGGTCGGTGCTGCTGCTTCAGTGGCGGGTGGCGGCCGAGTACGGCTCCCTGCCGGAGGCGGCCCGGCTGCGGGCCGATCTCGTACGGGCCCTGGACGGGTCCCTCGACATCGCGGCGCGGCTTGCCGAGCGGGATGCGGCGTATCCGAGGCGGCGGGGCGCCGTGGCTCCGCCTGCGCGGGTGTCGGTGGCGCCGGCCGGGTCGCGGCTGGCGACCGTGATCGAGGTGCGGGCCCAGGATGCGCCCGGGTTGCTGCATCGGATCGGACGGGCCCTGGAGAGCGTGGGGGTCATGGTGCGGTCGGCGCATGTCAGCACGCTGGGGTCCAACGCGGTGGACGCGTTCTATGTGACGGGGCCGGAGGGTGCACCGTTGGCCGCGGAGGACGCGGCGGAGGTGGTGAGGTCGGTGGAGGGGGCGCTCAGGTAGGGGCGCCGAATACGGGCCGGCCGGGTAGTTCCGTACGCACGGTCGGCTCACTTCCCGGGCCAGATACCCTGGAAGGCGCACCAACCCGCCCCCAAGCTCTCGGCTGCGCTCGAGCAGGGGGTGCCCCCGCCCACCGACCCGAGGATTCGCGACCGCCGTGTTCGATACTCTCTCCGACCGCCTCGCAGCGACATTCAAGAACCTCCGCGGCAAGGGTCGCCTCAGCGAGGCGGACATCGACGCCACGGCACGGGAAATCCGTATCGCGCTGCTCGAGGCCGATGTCGCGCTGCCCGTCGTGCGCGCCTTCGTCAAGCAGATCAAGGAGCGCGCCGCCGGCGCCGAGGTCTCGCAGGCGCTCAACCCCGCGCAGCAGGTCATCAAGATCGTCAACGAGGAGCTCATCGGCATCCTCGGCGGCGAGACCCGCCGACTGCGCTTCGCCAAGACCGGCCCGACCGTGATCATGCTCGCGGGTCTGCAGGGTGCCGGTAAGACGACGCTGGCCGGAAAGCTCGGCCACTGGCTGAAGGGGCAGGGCCACGCGCCGCTGCTCGTCGCCTGTGACCTGCAGCGCCCCAACGCCGTCAACCAGCTCAGCGTCGTCGCCGAGCGCGCGGGCGTCGGCATCTACGCGCCGCAGCCGGGCAACGGCGTCGGTGACCCGGTGCAGGTCGCGCAGGACTCCATCGAGTACGCGAAGACCAAGCAGTACGACGTGGTCGTGGTCGACACCGCGGGCCGCCTCGGTATCGACCAGGAACTGATGCAGCAGGCCGCGGACATCCGCGACGCGGTCAAGCCGGACGAGGTTCTGTTCGTCGTCGACGCGATGATCGGTCAGGACGCGGTCAACACGGCCGAGGCCTTCCGTGACGGCGTCGGCTTCGACGGTGTCGTGCTGTCGAAGCTCGACGGTGACGCCCGTGGTGGTGCCGCCCTCTCGATCGCGCACGTGACCGGCCGCCAGATCATGTTCGCCTCCAACGGCGAGAAGCTGGACGACTTCGACGCGTTCCACCCGGACCGCATGGCGTCCCGCATCCTCGGCATGGGCGACATGCTCAGCCTGATCGAGAAGGCCGAGCAGACCTTCTCGCAGGCCGAGGCCGAGAAGATGGCCGCCAAGCTGCAGAGCGCCAAGGGCGGCAAGGACTTCACGCTCGACGACTTCCTGGCTCAGATGGAGCAGGTCAGGAAGATGGGCTCCATCTCCAAGCTGCTCGGGATGCTGCCCGGCATGGGGCAGATCAAGGACCAGATCAACAACATCGACGAGCGCGATGTGGACCGTACGGCGGCCATCATCAAGTCGATGACCCCGGCCGAGCGCGCGGACGCCACGATCATCAACGGCTCGCGCCGTGCCCGTATCGCCAAGGGTTCCGGTGTCGAGGTCAGCGCGGTCAAGAACCTCGTCGAGCGGTTCTTCGAGGCGCGCAAGATGATGTCGCGGATGGCGCAGGGCGGTGGCATGCCGGGTATGCCCGGGATGCCGGGCATGGGTGGTGGCCCCGGCCGGCAGAAGAAGCAGCAGAAGCAGGCCAAGGGCAAGCGGAAGTCGGGCAACCCGATGAAGCGCAAGGCCGAGGAGCAGGCTGCTCAGGAGAAGCGTGAGCAGGCCGCTCAGGGCGGCGGGGCGTTCGGCCTGCCCGCCGGTCAGCAGGCGCAGGACTTCGAACTTCCGGATGAGTTCAAGAAGTTCATGGGCTGAGGGTCTTCGGATCTACGGGTACGGGCCCGGGTCACCGTTTCGGTGGCCCGGGCCCGTTGTCGTTACACGTCGGCGGGCTGGGGCGGCTGCATCGCACAGCCGCCCCGTTTGCCGGTGACGATGAGGCGGTCACCCGGTTCGCGTAGCTCGCTCAGGGAGCTCCGCGAGTCCCGTGTCCACCTGTTCCAGGACCTCGCCGATATTGCAGAAGGACCTTTCGACGGCCATCTCGCGCAGGCCTCTCCGCGGGCCATTCCATCCTGCCCGTAATGCCTGCCCGGAATGCCGGAAATGCCCACCTCTCCAATAATGGCGAGCGTGACAGCCCCCAGCCCCGTGCCCCCACGCGACCGCACCGACCAGCCGTGGCGCTCCGAGGGCGCACCGCCGCCGCCCCCGCCCAAGAAGAAGCTGTCCTGGCGCAGCCTCCTGTGGACGGCGCTGCTCGTCTATCTCCTGACGAACCTGCTCCTCGGCTTCTTCGGTGACGACAAGCCGAAGACGATCTCGTACACCGAGTTCAGCAGCCAGCTCAACGCGGGCAACGTCGAGAAGATCTACGCCAAGGGCGACCAGATCCAGGGTGACCTCAAGGCGGAGAAGCCGGTCCCCGACGGCGGCAAGGGCAACTACCAGGAGTTCATCACCCAGCGCCCGAGCTGGGCGGACGACCAGATCTGGGACGAGCTGACCAAGCAGAAGGTCACGGTCACCGCGGAGCCGGTCTACAAGGAGCCGAGCCTCCTCACCAACCTCCTCCTGTCCCTCCTGCCGATCCTTCTCCTCGTCGGTCTGTGGATGTTCATGGCCCGGCGGATGGCGGCCGGGATGGGCGGCGGCGCGGGCGGCATGCTGGGGCGCAAACAGCCGCCGAAACCGGTGGAGTTGGAGGCCGACAAGCGCACGACTTTCGAGGATGTCGCGGGCATCGACGAGGTGGAGGGCGAGCTCAACGACGTCGTCGACTTCCTCAAGAACCCCGACGCGTATCGCAAGATGGGCGCGAAGATGCCCGGCGGTGTGCTGCTCGCGGGTCCCCCCGGAACCGGCAAGACGCTGCTCGCGCGGGCGGTCGCGGGCGAGGCCGGAGTCCCCTTCTTCTCCGCCTCCGCGTCCGAGTTCATCGAGATGATCGTCGGCGTCGGTGCTTCCCGCGTACGCGAACTCTTCGCCGAGGCGCGCAAGGTGGCGCCCGCCATCATCTTCATCGACGAGATCGACACCATCGGCCGGGCCCGTGGCGGCGGCTCCGGCATGGGCGGCCACGACGAGCGCGAGCAGACCCTCAACCAGATCCTCACCGAGATGGACGGCTTCTCCGGCTCCGAGGGCGTCGTGGTGCTCGCGGCCACCAACCGCGCCGACATCCTCGACCCGGCCCTCACCCGGCCGGGACGCTTCGACCGTACGGTCACGGTGAGCCCGCCCGACCGCAAGGGCCGCGAGGCCATCCTGGAGATCCACACGCGCGGCATCCCCCTGGCCTCCGGCGTCGACCTCGCCCAGGTCGCCCGTACGACCCCGGGCATGACCGGCGCGGAGCTCGCCAACCTCGCCAACGAGGCAGCCCTCCTCGCCGTCAAGCGCAAGCAGACCGAGGTCAGCCAGTCCGATCTCTCCGACGCCCTGGAGAAGGTCCAACTCGGCGCCGAACGCCCCCTGGTGATGCCCGACGAGGAGCGCCGCCGCACCGCGTACCACGAGAGCGGGCACGCCCTGCTGGGCATGCTGCAGCCCGGCGCCGACCCGGTCCGCAAGATCACGATCGTCCCGCGCGGCCGTGCCCTCGGCGTCACTCTCTCCACGCCGGACGCGGACAAGTACGCGTACACGGAGGAGTATCTGCGCGGCCGGATCATCGGCGCACTCGGCGGCATGGCGGCCGAGCAGGTGGTCTTCGACGAGATCACCACGGGCGCCGAGAGTGACCTGGAACAGGTCACGAACCTGGCCCGCGGCATGGTCGCCCGCTGGGGCATGAGCGAACGGGTCGGCCGCCTCTCGGCCATCCCCAACGACGCCCAGAGCCCGTACGGTCTGACGGCGGCGCCCGCGACGCTCGATGCGATCGACACGGAGATGCGCCGCATCGTCGACGAGTGCTACGAGTCGGCCTGCCGCCAACTCCGCGACAACCGCGACAAGCTGGACGCGCTGTCGCAGGCGCTCCTCGCGGCGGAGACACTGGACGAGGCGGAGGCCTACCGGGCGGCGGGGATCACGCGGTTGACCAAGTCGGAGTGAGCGGCGGCGCAGGCTGGGTTGGCAGCGCAGGCGGGTTGTCAGTGGGGGCCGATAGCCTTTGAAGGGCTCGGCCCCCGGGTGGGAGGGGTCTGTCCAGCCACTCGGTCAACTCGTCCGAGCCACCAGATACCGGAACACATTCGCCATCCACACCGTCCCGTCCCGCCGCAGATGCGGATGCAGGGCCTCGGTCAGCTCCTTGCGGACCTGGCCCGGGTCGGTGGCGGTGACGGCCGCTTCGAAGAGGCCCGTCGAGAGCAGCCCGCGCACCGCGCTGTCCATGTCCGCGTAGCCGAACGGGCAGGCCACGCGGCCCGAGCCGTCCGGCTTGAGGCCGGCCCGCTGGGCCACGTCCTCGAGATCGTCGCGCGACGAGGGGCGCCAACTGCCCGTCGAGCGCAGCGGATCCGCCAGGCGCGTCGCCACGCGCAGGACCGATGACGTGGTGCAGCGCTCGGGCGGACCCCAGCCGGCAAGCACCACATACGCACCACGCTCGGCGAGCGGCGCGGCCCGCTCGAGCACGGGCGCGAGCCCCTCCGAATCACCCGCCATGCAGCCGATCGGCTGGAAGGCGGTGATCAGGTTGTACGGGGGACGGGTGACGTCCTGCGCCGCCTCCGGCCCGCCCTCGACGAGCCGTGGCCCGCTGGCCCGGTCGTCCCGGACCCCGTCGGACAGCAGCCGCTCGCGGGCCAGAGCGAGCCGTTGCGTGCAGCGGTCCTCGGCACCGGTCACCGAGGCGCCGCGCGATGCCGCCATCAGAAGCGCGAGCCCGGAACCGCAGCCGAGGCCCAGCAGACGGGTGCCGGCGCCCACTTCGAGCCGTTCGTAGACCGCCTCGTAGAGCGGTACGAGCATCCGCTCCTGGATCTCCGCCCAGTCACGCGCGCGTATATGGGCATCCGTCGGCCGAGGCGAGCTGGTGCCGGGGTGGGTCGGAGGCCGTTGCGCGAGCGTAGGTGTCATGAAGAGCGCCCCAATCGCCGAGAGAAGCGGATTGCGTCAGCGGTGACCTGACGTGCCGGTGTTCGTGTTGTGCCGGACTGCCCGCCCCCGTACGAGTGCTCCCGCACTCCCCCCGTATGCCAGACAACTCCCCATCCGCGCCCGCGTCCAGAGGGTGAATGCAAAGCTTGGATGCGCCCCTGAACGCGCCCCGCCGAAGCCCCGTACGACGGAATGAACTCCTTTCCGGCGCGCGTCCCGCCGTACCATGCGCGCCATGGCAAAGGCTCCCGTACTCACGCCCCAGGCGGACGATTTCCCGCGCTGGTACCAGGACCTGATCAACAAGGCCGAGCTGGCCGACAACGGCCCGGTGCGCGGCACCATGGTCATCCGACCGTACGGCTACGGCCTGTGGGAGCGGATGCAGCAGGAGATGGACGCCCGGATCAAGGAGGCGGGCGCCCAGAACGCCTACTTCCCGCTCTTCATCCCGCAGTCGTATCTGACGAAGGAAGCCGAGCACGTCGAGGGCTTCGCGCCCGAGCTCGCGGTCGTCACGCACGGCGGCGGCAAGGAGCTCGACGAGCCGATCGTCGTCCGCCCCACGTCCGAGACGATCATCAACGCCTCCTTCTCCAAGTGGGTGCAGAGCTACCGGGATCTGCCCCTGCTCATCAACCAGTGGGCGAACGTGGTGCGTTGGGAGATGCGGCCGCGCGTCTTCCTGCGCACGACGGAGTTCCTGTGGCAGGAGGGCCACACCGCGCACGCCACGTACGAGGAGGCGCGGGAGTACGCCGCGTACATCCACGAGAAGGTGTACGCGGACTTCATGGTCAACGTCCTCGGGATCGATGTGGTCCTCGGCCGCAAGACCCCGAAGGAGCGCTTCGCCGGAGCGGTCAACACCCTCACCCTCGAAGGGATGATGGGCGACGGCAAGGCGCTGCAGATGGGCACGAGCCACGAGCTCGGCACCAACTTCGCCAAGGCCTTCGGCACCCAGTACCTCTCCAAGGACGGTACGCAGGAACTGGTCTGGCAGACGTCCTGGGGCTCCTCGACGCGCATGGTCGGTGGCCTGATCATGTCGCACGGCGACGACAACGGACTCCGCGTCCCGCCCCGTCTGGCCCCCGTTCAGGCCGTCGTGCTCGCGATCAAGGGCGATGATGCGGTTCTGGCCAAGGTCCGCGAGATCGGCGAGCGTCTGAAGGCCGCCGGTGTTCGTGTGCAGGTCGACGACCGTACGGACACCCCGTTCGGGCGGCGGGCGGTCGACTGGGAGCTCAAGGGCGTTCCCGTACGGATCGAGGTCGGGCCGCGCGATCTGGAGAACGGGACGGCGATGCTGGCCCGGCGCATCCCGGGGGGTAAGGAGCCGGTCGCGATCGACGCGCTCGCCGGACTGCTGCCCAAGGTTCTCGAGGACGACCAGGCCCAGCTGCTGCGCGAGTCGCGCGAACGCCGCGAGTCCCGTACGTCGAATGCCTCGACTCCGGCGGAAGCCGCGGAGATCGCCGGCGCCGGCGGCTGGGCGCGGATCCCGTGGTCAGTCCTCGGCGAGGCGGGGGAGGCCGAGCTCGCGGAGAAGTCCTTGACCGTACGGTGTCTGGTCGCCGAGGACGGCTCGGTGCCGCAGTCGGACGACGCCCCCGGCGCGGTGGCGATCGTGGCCCGCGCGTACTGAGGCGGAACCTCCGCGTCTAAAGAGGCGGAAAAGCATCTTGCGCATCACGTGACAACAGTCGCCCCGGCGTGTGGACTTGGCCTACGCGCCGGGGCGTACGCGCCGCTACGTACCCACTTAGTACGAGGTATGCGGCATCTCCGCAGATCAGCGCACCCGCCCTCGTCCCTGCGTATGAGCGGCAACTGACTGGTACGGGCAAATTATTTGGGATGCCCCGTAATAGGAACACCGAGGCACCTTGGCTCGTTGTCACGACGTGAGCACGACACCACCTGTCCTCGCCGCAGAGCTGGCGCAGGCGTGGGCCGAGATTCAGCGGTTCCACCCCGAGCTGCCGGATCTTGCCGCGCCCGAATCCCTGATCGGGGAGTCCTCGTCCGCCTGTGGCGCCGAGCTCTCCTTCGAGCGTCTGCTGCACGAGGCCGTGCACGGGATCGCCGCGGCCCGCGGCATCCGTGACACCTCGCGCGCGGGGCGCTACCACAACCGCCGCTTCCTCTCGATCGCCGAGGAGATGGGGCTCGACCACCCGGCCGAGCCGCATGCGAGCAGCGGTTTCTCGCTGGTCACACTGAATCCGGAGGCCAGAAAGCGCTACCGGCCGACGATGGAGCGCCTGCAGCGCGCCCTCAAGGCGCACACGGCCGCGACCTCCGCGGACACGGCCCGCTCCTTCCGCGGCCCGGCCGCCCGCCATGGTTCGTCGGGCGGCGGCGTCCGGGTCAAGGCGGTGTGCGACTGCGGCCGCAATGTCCGGGTGGTCCCGTCGGTCCTGGCCCAGGCCCCCATCGTGTGCGGCGGCTGCGGCAAGCCGTTCCGGATCCCTGAGGCCGTGGCCGCGGCGAGCTGAGGCGGGGAGCACCTGGGAGTCGCGGAGCGGCGCTGCCCCCTGCCCACGTAAGGGGCACAAGGGCCCGGGACGGCGCCCCCACTCCGTATGGCACAATGGCTAGCTGTACTCGACAGCCGCACAGGAACCCTCTCGCCTCCGGCTGACGCGTCCATCGGGCACCCCGAGTACCGCAACCCCACGTGGCATCTCGTTGTGCCCAACCACGCATAGACCAGGAGACACCACTCCCGTGGCAGTCAAGATCAAGCTGAAGCGTCTCGGCAAGATTCGCCAGCCGCACTACCGCATCGTCGTCGCCGACTCCCGTACCCGCCGTGACGGCCGGGCCATCGAGGAGATCGGTCTGTACCACCCGACGTACAACCCGTCGCGCATCGAGGTCGACTCGGAGCGTGCCCAGTACTGGCTGTCCGTCGGCGCCCAGCCGACCGAGCCGGTCATGGCCATCCTGAAGCTCACCGGTGACTGGCAGAAGCACAAGGGCCTGCCGGCCCCGGCGCCGCTGCTGCAGCCGGCGACGAAGGAAGACAAGCGCGCCTCCTTCGACGCCTTCGCGAAGAGCATCGAGGGTGACGACGCCAAGGGCGAGGCCATCACGCCGAAGGCGAAGAAGGCCGACAAGAAGGCGGACGAGGCCCCGGCCGAGTCCACCGAGTCGACCGAGGCCTGAGCATGCTCGAGGAGGCTCTCGAGCACCTCGTGAAGGGCATCGTCGACAACCCCGACGACGTGCAGGTCGCTTCCAAGACCCTGCGCCGCGGTCGCGTTCTCGAGGTCCGGGTGCACCCCGACGACCTCGGTAAGGTGATCGGCCGTAACGGCCGCACCGCACGCGCTCTGCGGACCGTCGTGGGCGCCATCGGCGGCCGCGGTGTCCGCGTCGACCTCGTCGACGTGGACCAGGTTCGCTGAACCAAAAGCAGTACCGGCACGGGCCGGGGAGGGCTTACGGCCCACCCCGGCCCGTAGTCGTACGCAAGGCACAAAACAGGCGTACGCAAGGCACAAACAGGAGAGACCAGTGCAGCTCGTAGTCGGACGGATCGGCCGCGCCCACGGCATCAAGGGCGAGGTCACCGTAGAGGTGCGCACGGACGAGCCGGAACTCAGGCTCGGCACCGGCGCCGTACTGACCACGGACCCCGCCGCCACGGGCCCGCTGACCATCGCGGCGGGACGCGTGCACAGTGGCCGGCTCCTGCTGCGCTTCGAGGGCGTGGCCGACCGCACCGGCGCCGAGGCCCTGCGCAACACCCTGCTCATCGCGGACGTCGACCCCGAGGAGCTCCCCGAGGCCGAGGACGAGTACTACGACCACCAGCTCATGGACCTGGACGTGGTGCTCGCCGACGGCACCGAGGTCGGCCGGATCACCGAGATCTCGCATCTGGCCTCGCAGGACCTGTTCATCGTGGAGCGGCCCGACGGGACCGAGGTCATGATCCCGTTCGTCGAGGAGATCGTCACCGAGATCGACCTGGAGGAGCAGCGGGCCGTCATCAACCCGCCGCCGGGACTCATCGACGACCGCGCCGAGGTCGCTTCCTCCCGTGAGGCCGATGAGGCTGACGAAGCCGGCGGGACCGACGGGGCCGGCGAGACCGGCGAGGAGGCCGCGAAGTAATGCGGCTCGACGTCGTCACGATCTTCCCCGAGTACCTCGAACCCCTGAACGTCTCGCTCGTCGGCAAGGCCCGCGCCCGCGGCCAGCTGGACGTCCACGTCCGTGACCTGCGGAACTGGACCTACGACCGCCACAACACGGTCGACGACACCCCCTACGGCGGCGGCCCCGGCATGGTCATGAAGACCGAGCCCTGGGGCGACTGCCTCGACGAACTGCTCGCCGAGGGGTACGAGGCCGGCGTCGGCGCCCCCGCGCTCGTCGTGCCCACCCCCAGCGGCCGCCCCTTCACCCAGGAGCTCGCCGTCGAGCTCTCCGAGCGGCCCTGGCTGGTTTTCACGCCGGCGCGTTACGAGGGCATCGACCGGCGCGTGATGGACGAATACGCGACGCGGATGCCCGTGTACGAGGTGTCGATCGGCGATTACGTCCTGGCGGGCGGAGAAGCCGCGGTCCTGGTGATCACCGAGGCCGTGGCCCGGCTGCTGCCCGGCGTCCTCGGCAACGCGGAATCCCACCGCGACGACTCCTTCGCACCCGGCGCCATGGCCAATCTGCTCGAAGGCCCGGTCTACACGAAGCCCCCCGAGTGGCGTGGACGCGGGATTCCGGACGTGCTGCTCAGCGGTCACCACGGCAAGATCGCGCGCTGGCGCAGGGACGAGGCTCTGCGGCGTACGACCGCCAACAGGCCTGATCTGATCGAGCGTTGCGACCCCGCCGTATTCGACAAGAAGGACCGGGAGATGCTCTCGATCCTCGGCTGGGCACCGGAGCCCGGCGGTCGATTTTGGCGTAACAGCGAGGCCGTGGAAGAATAGGTCGCTGCTGTACGTCCAGCGTGCGCCCCTGCCACAGGGGGACATGACGCCCGTCCGGCGAAGCAGCTCCGAAATCATCTCTACATCGCCCGTCGATGGCCTGTGGCATCGGCGAAGAAAGCAGAATCATGGCCAGCCTGCTCGACTCCGTAAACTCCGCCTCCCTGCGCACCGACGTCCCGGCCTTCCGCCCGGGTGACACCGTCAACGTCCACGTGCGAGTGATCGAGGGCAACCGCTCCCGTATCCAGCAGTTCAAGGGCATCGTCATCCGCCGCCAGGGCTCGGGCATCAGCGAGACCTTCACGGTCCGCAAGGTCTCGTTCTCCGTCGGCGTCGAGCGCACCTTCCCGGTGCACTCGCCGATCTTCGAGAAGATCGAGCTCGTGACCCGCGGTGACGTCCGTCGCGCCAAGCTCTACTACCTGCGTGAGCTGCGCGGCAAGGCCGCGAAGATCAAGGAGAAGCGCGACAACTGATCGCGTGTACGGGCCCTCGGGCCTGTACGGATCCTCGGATCCAGCGTCCACAAGAGGGCCGGATAAGCTCTGGCCCCGATGGACACCGAAGCACGAAGCACGGAGCGCGACCGCTCATCCGATCCCAGTGGGGAGCCGGATGAGGGGTCGCGCTCCGCGCGTTTCAGGGCCTCGGATCTCCTCCCCTCCGAGTTCCTGAGCACGGGTGCGCGCCGCTTCTCCGCCGCGCTCGTGCTGGTCGTCCTGGCACTGCTCCTGGTCAGCCGCTTCGTGATGCAGCCGTTCCTGATCCCCAGCGGTTCGATGGAGCCCACGCTCCATGTGGGCGACCGCGTTCTCGTCAACAAACTCGCGTACCGTTTCGGGTCCGAGCCCGCCCGCGGGGATGTCGTCGTCTTCGACGGCAGCGGGTACTTCGGGAACTCCGACTACGTCAAACGCGTCGTGGGAGTGGGCGGTGACCACATCACGTGCTGCGGCGAGAAGGGGAGGATCGAGGTGAACGGCGAACCGGTCGACGAGACGTACGTAAAGGCAGGCGACGCCCCCTCGAGCGTGCCCTTCGACGTGGTCGTGCCCGAGGGCACTCTCTTCCTGCTCGGTGACCACCGCAGCGACTCCAGCGACTCCCGTGACCACTTCGGATCACCCGGCGGCGGTTTCCTGCCCGTCGAGCAGGTCATCGGGCGCGTGGAGTGGATCGGCTGGCCGGTGGGGAGCTGGGCCGACATCCATCACGACGCCGATACGTTCGACCGGGTGCCGCAGGGGTCGGCTCCGCATGGGTAGCCGTGGCAAGCCCCGCGCCCATCACCGGTCCGACACCAGGCTGCCCACCGGCACGCGTCCGACCAGCGGTCCGGTGCTGCCCGGGCGCGCCGACCGCCGCAAGCTCGCCAGGAGGGTCAAGCGCCGTCGCAGGCGCTCGGCGATCAAGGAGATACCCCTCCTCATAGGTGTGGCCCTGCTGATCGCGCTGGTGCTCAAGACCTTCCTCGTACAGGCCTTCGTGATCCCGTCCGGCTCGATGGAGCAGACGATCAAGGTCGGCGACCGTGTGATCGTCGACAAGCTCACGCCCTGGTTCGGCTCGAAGCCGCAGCGCGGCGATGTCGTGGTGTTCAAGGACCCAGGCGGCTGGCTGCCCCCGGAAGAGGCGGACCGAGGGGACGACCCGGTGGTCGTCAAGCAGATCAAACAGGGCCTCACCTTCATCGGTCTGCTGCCCTCGGACGACGAGCAGGACCTGATCAAGCGGGTCGTCGGTGTGGGCGGCGACCGCGTCAAGTGCTGCGACAAGGACGGCCGCGTCACCGTCAACGGTGTGGCGATCGACGAGCCGTATCTCAATCCCGGCGACAAGCCCTCGGTGGACCCCTTCGATGTGAAGGTCCCCGAAGGACGGCTTTTCGTCCTGGGCGACCACCGATCCGATTCGGCCGATTCGCGCTTTCACATCGACGAGGGCAAGGGCGGCACGATCTCCGAGGACGGAGTCGTGGGCCGGGCCGTGGTGATCGCCTGGCCGGTGGGCAACTGGCGAGGCCTCGAGGAGCGCGGCACGTACGCCTCCGTCCCCGATCCCGCGAGCGCGCGTGGCGGGTCGTCATCGGCCACAGGCCAGTCGCATAGGGTGGCCCGGGACGATTTCAGCGCGGCGGTCCTGCCGCCGACCCCTGCGGAACTCCCGCTCGTTATGGGAGTGGTAGGCCTTCGTCTTGCATGGCGCAGGCAGCGGTACGGAACGAGGAGTGGATGTGGGGGATTTGGCCGTCGGCGCACGATCCGGACACGACGAACCCGAGGATGAACGCGAAGTGATCAGCGGCAGTGGTCCGGCCGGCTCCGATGACGCCCAAGACCCCGAGTCCGAGCGTGCGGCTGGGGATGCCGAGGACGCCGAGCAGTCCGGTGAACCTGAGCCGGACGCATCCGGTGAGAAGAAGCAGCGCTCCTTCTGGAAGGAGCTGCCGCTGCTCATCGGTATCGCGCTGCTGCTCGCGCTGCTGATCAAGACCTTCCTGGTGCAGGCGTTCTCGATTCCTTCGGACTCGATGCAGAACACGCTGCAGCAGGGTGACCGCGTCCTGGTCGACAAGCTCACGCCGTGGTTCGGGTCCGAGCCCGAGCGCGGCGAAGTCGTCGTCTTCCACGACCCGGGCAACTGGCTGCAGGGCGAGCCGACGCCGAACCCCAACGCGATCCAGAAGGCCCTCAGCTTCATCGGTCTGATGCCGTCCGCCGAGGAGAAGGACCTGATCAAGCGGGTCATCGGCGTGGGCGGCGACACCGTGGAGTGCAAGGGCACGGGCCCGCTCCTGGTCAACGGCAAGACGCTCAACGAGCCGTATGTCTTCCCGGGCAACACCGCCTGCTCCGACGACCCCGAGGGCGGTCAGTTCAAGGTCAAGGTGCCGGACGGCAAGCTCTGGGTGATGGGCGACCACCGGCAGAACTCGATGGACTCCCGCTACCACCAGGACGACCCGGGCGGCGGCTTCGTCCCGGTCGACAATGTCGTGGGCCGCGCGTTCGTCATCGCCTGGCCGCCCACCCGCTGGGCCACGCTGCCGGTGCCGGACACCTTCGACCAGCCCGGTCTTGCGGCCGCCATGTCGGCGACGCCGGGAGCGCTGGGTCTCGCCGGTGCGGTGCCGTTCGTCCTGTGGCGTCGGCGCCAGTCCCGTGTCTGATCTGTAGAGAGATCCTCAGCAGGACATGTAGAGGTTCGTTCAGGGGTCCCGGGCGAGGCTTTCTGGGGACGGTACTGCCGGGTAGGGTGCCGTCCCAGATCGCCGATCTTTTCGGCGTTCCTTCCGGTGTACGAGGCTGAGCGCGTGCGCCCGTGAAGTGGACTCTCCGAGGTGGGGACGGGCTGGGATGAGCAGAGCACGTGGCGTCGGCCAGGGCGGGAGCCGGCTGGGCAGCACGCTGTCGGGCGTAGCGGTGGCGCTCGGGTGCGTGCTGTTCCTCGGCGGGTTCGTCTGGGGCGCGCTCCTCTACCAGCCGTACACCGTGCCCACCAACTCCATGTCGCCGACCATCGCGGCCGGCGAGCGGGTGCTCGCTCAGCGGATCGACGGCGACGAGGTGAAGCGCGGCGACGTCGTGGTCTTCACGGAGAAGGCCTGGGGCGATATGCCCATGGTCAAGCGGGTCGTCGCGGTCGGCGGCGACAAGATCGCCTGCTGTGATGCCAAGGGACGGATGACCGTCAACGGCAAGCCGGTTGAGGAACCGTATCTGCCGACCAGTGCCCGGGACGCGGGCACAGACTTCCCGCCGACGACCGTGCCGAAGGGCCGGATCTTCCTGCTCGGCGACGACCGCGCCATCTCGCTCGACTCCAGTGCCCATCTCGACGACGCGCTCAGTGGCTCGGTGCCGCTGTCCGGGGTCGACGCACGGGTCGAGGCCGTCGCCTGGCCCATGGACGGACTGCTGCCCGAGCCCAGCGGGTTCAAGGGCCTGCCCGGCGGGATCTCCGAGCCGGGGCCGCTGCGGCTGATCCTCACGGCGGTGGTCGTCGGTGCGGTGCTGGTCCTCGGCGGTGCGGCGTACGGGCCGGTCGCGAAGCTCGTCGGCAGGCGTGGCCGGCGGCCGGCTGAGCGCAGGGAGCCCGCGGGTGTCCGCTGAGGGGCCGCAGGCCGGTTTGAGGCGGGTCGCGCGCGTCGTGCTGCTGGATCCGCAGGACCGGATTCTGCTGCTGCACGGGCATGAGCCGGACGATCTTGAGGACGACTGGTGGTTCACGCCCGGCGGCGGTCTCGAAGGCGCGGAGACCCGCGAGGAGGCCGCGCTGCGGGAGCTGGCGGAGGAGACGGGGATCACCGACGTCGAGCTCGGACCCGTGCTCTGGAAGCGGGTGTGTTCCTTCCCGTTCGCGGGACGGCGCTGGGACCAGGACGAGTGGTACTTCCTGGCACGTACGACGCAGAAAGCCGCGGCCGAAGTGGAGACGGTGGCCGCTATGCCCGGTCTGACCGAACTGGAGCGGCAAAGCGTTGCGGGATTGCGGTGGTGGACCTGCGGGGAACTCTCATCCGCACATGAGACGGTGTACCCGACCAAGCTCGCCGGGCTGCTGAGCGCACTGCTCGACGAGGGTCCCCCGAGCGCTCCCGTGGTCCTCGATACGGAAATCGTCTAGAGGCGGGCGGGGCTGGCGCACAATAAGGGGACGCACGGCTGAAGGGGAACATGCCATGAGCGCCGAGGACCTCGAGAAGTACGAGACCGAGATGGAGCTGAAGCTCTACCGGGAGTACCGCGATGTCGTCGGTCTGTTCAAATATGTGATCGAGACCGAACGGCGCTTCTACCTCACCAACGACTACGAGATGCAGGTGCACTCGGTCCAGGGTGAGGTCTTTTTCGAGGTGTCCATGGCGGACGCCTGGGTGTGGGACATGTACCGGCCCGCTCGCTTCGTGAAGCAGGTGCGGGTCCTCACCTTCAAGGACGTGAACATCGAGGAGCTCAACAAGAGCGATCTCGAACTGCCGGGGGGCTGAGCCTGGTGGGCCTGCTGGGCCCGCCCGCTCTTGGTGGCCGCACTTTCGGGTGAGTGAGTTTTCCACAGCCCGGCAGTTGTCCACCAAGATCAACAACTCTCGTGGAACTGCGTCACCTTCGACCTCGGAGGTGATGCCCCATGAGCGCACGCAGTGCACTGGGCAAGTACGGAGAGAACCTGGCGGCACGGCGGCTGACCGACGCCGGCCTCAATATTCTGGCGCGCAACTGGCGGGCGGGGCGCGGCGGTGAGGCCGACATCGTCGCGATGGACCGCGACGCCCTGGTCATCTGCGAGGTCAAGACCCGAAGAGCCGGACCACCGGGCTCGGGCGGGCCCTTTCAGCACCCCATGGAAGCCATCACGCCTGCCAAGGCGGAGCGGCTGCGCGCGCTGGCGGAGAACTGGGTGCGCCGCCACGGCGGACCGCCGCCGGGTGGCGTGCGGATCGATCTCGTGGGCGTCGTGCTGCCGCCTCGCGGTGCACCAGTGGTCGAGCATGTGCGGGGGGTGGCCTGATGGCCTTTGCCCGTACGTGTGCGGTGACCCTGGTCGGCGTCGAGGGCGTGGTCGTGGAGGTGCAGGCCGATCTCGAGCCCGGGGTGGCCGCGTTCACCCTGGTGGGACTGCCCGACAAGAGCCTCACCGAGAGCAAGGACCGCGTGCGCTCGGCCGTGGTCAACTCCGGTGCCGACTGGCCGCAGAAGAAGCTCACCGTGGGGCTCAGCCCGGCCGCTGTGCCCAAATCCGGGTCCGGTTTCGATCTCGCGATCGCTTGTGCCGTGCTCGGGGCGGCCGAGCGGATCGCACCGCGTGAGCTCGCGGATGTCGTGATGATCGGGGAGCTGGGTCTGGACGGCCGGGTGCGTCCGGTGCCGGGTGTGCTGCCCTCCGTGCTCGCCGCCGCGGACGCGGGCTTCAAGAAGGTGGTGGTGCCCGAGGTCACGGCCGCGGAGGCCAGGCTCGTGCCGGGGATCTCCGTGCTCGGTGTGCGGACGCTGCGCCAGGTCGTCGCCGTGCTCAACGACGAACCGGTGCCGTACGAGGAGCCGGACGACGAGGGCCGGCCGGATGCCTCCCTCGCGGGGTTGCATGTGCCGGGCGCGGGAGTGGGCACAGGTCTGTCCGGGGTCGCCGACCACGAGCGACCGCTCGATCTGACCGATGTGGTCGGCCAGTTGTCGGCGCGGACGGCCATCGAAGTGGCGGCCGCCGGCGGGCACCATCTGTTTCTGTCCGGGCCGCCCGGCGCCGGCAAGACCATGCTCGCCGAGCGGTTGCCCGCGATCATGCCGCCGCTGACCCGGGCGGACGCCCTGGAGGTCACGGCCGTCCACTCGGTGGCCGGGATGCTGCCGCCGGGGCGGCCGCTGGTGGACATGCCGCCGTACTGCGCCCCGCACCACTCGGCCACCATGCAGTCCCTCATCGGAGGCGGGAACGGGCTGCCGAGACCAGGGGCCGTCTCCCTTGCCCATAGAGGGGTGCTCTTCATGGACGAGGCCCCCGAGTTCAGCCCCAAGGCGCTTGATTCGCTGCGGCAGCCGCTGGAGTCGGGGCATGTGATCGTGGCCAGGGCCGCGGGAGTGGTGCGGCTGCCGGCGCGATTCCAGATGGTGCTCGCCGCGAATCCTTGTCCCTGCGGGCAGTTCACGCTCATGGGGGATGTGTGCGAGTGCCTGCCCGCGATGGTGCGGCGCTATCAGGCGCGCCTTTCGGGGCCGTTGCTCGACCGGGTGGACATCAAGGTCGAGGTGGACCGGGTCACGCGCAACGAGCTGGCGGGGCAGATCGGCGGCGGGGAGCCGACCTCGGCCGTCGCCGACCGTGTGCGGGCCGCCCGCGAGCGCACGCTGGCGCGGCTCGACGGGACGCCCTGGCGGACCAACGCGGAAGTGCCCGGGCATGAGTTGCGTACGCGGTGGCGGGCTGTGCCGGGGGCGATGGAAGGCGCCGAGCGGGACCTGGAGCACGGGCTGCTCACTGCCCGTGGTCTCGACCGGGTGCTGCGGGTGGCATGGACGATCGCGGATCTGACAGGGCATGCACGGCCCGATGCCACGGATGTCGATCTCGCACTGCAGCTGCGCACCGGGATCTCGCGCGGGGTGCCGATGGTGATCGGAGCGGGCGTATGACGGACGGGGAGAGGGCGGTCGCGGGGGAAGTGGGCAGTGGGCGGGAGGTGTCCGGCGCCCGGGGAGCGGGTGGTGAGCGTGAGCGGATCGCCAGGGTGGCGCTGGCCCGCGCGTTCGAGCCGGGGGACGAGAAGGCGGGGCGGTGGCTGCGGACCTATGGCGCCACCGAGCTCGTCGAGCGGATCGTTTCCGAGGACGGGACGTTGGCAGGGGTGAAACCGGAGCGGCTTGCCGGGCTGCGGGAGCGGGTGGTGGCGGCGCGGCCCGAGCGGGATCTTGAGGCGGCTGCCGGGTTCGGGGCGCGATTCGTGGTGCCCGGCGATGCCGAATGGCCCGCGCAGCTGGACGACTTGGGGGATGCGCGGCCCACCGGCCTGTGGATCAAGGGGCCGCCGTCCCTGCGGATGTGGGCGCTGCGGTCCGTGGCCATTGTGGGGTCGCGGGCCTGTACGGCCTACGGTGCGCACATGGCCCAGACCCTGGGTGCGGGGCTTGCGGAGCGCGGCTGGGTCGTGGTGTCGGGCGGCGCGTACGGGATCGACGGGGCCGCTCACCGTGGTGCGCTGTGCGAGCGCGGAGCCACGGTCGCGGTGCTCGCGTGCGGGGTGGACCATGTGTATCCGTCGGGCCACAAGCGGCTGTTCGCGCGGATCTCCGAACAAGGGCTGCTGCTCAGCGAGTTGTCGCCGGGGTCGCATCCCACGCGGTACCGGTTCATCCAGCGCAACCGCGTCATCGCCGCGCTGACCAGAGGGACAGTGGTCGTCGAGGCCGCCGTGCGCAGTGGGGCGCTGGTGACCGTGCGGCGGGCCCAGCGGCTCGGGCGGCACGTCATGGGCGTACCGGGTCCGGCGACCAGTGGGCTCTCCGCCGGGGTGCATCAACTGCTGCGCGGCGAGGGCGTCCTGGTGTCGGACGCCGCCGATGTTGTCGAACTGGTCGGTGAGATGGGCGAGCTGGCCCCGGAGCGGCGCGGTCCCGTCGTCCCCAGGGATCTGCTCACCCCGCACGCCGCCCGGGTGCTTGAGGCGCTGCCGGCGCGGGGAGCCGCCACGGCACAGGATGTTGCGCAGGGTGCGCGCACGGGGGCGGACGAGGCGGTCGGCAGGCTGTACGAACTGCAGTCGCTGGGGTTCGTCGAACGACACGGGGATGGCTGGCAGTTGACACGCCAGGCGGTCAAGCCGGTCTGCACGGATCGCAAGGAGGTCTGAGGCGAGACGTTGAGCCGTCCGGTGGATCGGCCGTTACCTGCGCGGTTTCGGGGTTTCGAGGGTTCGGGGTGCTTGTGCGCGATGGTTCGGGCGTCAGCGGGCGACGCGTATTCGAGCCCATACGAGCAAGGGTGATCCCCTAGCCTTCGCACACTGCGACACTCCAGTCACGCTACGCTCACAAGGCTTCCGGCTCCGACAAGGCCAACTCGGCTTCACTTCACGGTTCCACAGAACGGCACAAGGCGACGCATGCCCCAGCACACCTCCGGGTCTGACCGCGCGGCAGTTCCCCCAGCCGCCCGCGGCAGCGTGCGGCCTGCCGCACCCTCGTCGCTCGACGAGGGCAAGGTGCGGCCCCCCGCACCCGCGTCGCTCGACGAGCTGTGGCGGTCGTACAAGACAACGGGCGACGGAAGGCTGCGCGAGCAGCTGATCCTGCACTACTCCCCGTTGGTCAAGTACGTGGCGGGCCGGGTGAGCGTGGGGCTGCCGCCCAATGTGGAGCAGGCGGACTTCGTGTCCTCCGGGGTGTTCGGTCTGATCGACGCGATCGAGAAGTTCGACATCGAGCGGGAGATCAAGTTCGAGACGTATGCGATCACGCGTATCCGGGGCGCGATGATCGACGAACTGCGGGCCCTGGACTGGATTCCGCGCTCGGTGCGGCAGAAGGCGCGCAACGTGGAGCGCGCGTACGCCACGCTGGAGGCGCAGCTGCGGCGTACGCCCTCGGAGACCGAGGTGGCGGCCGAGATGGGGATCGCCGTCGAGGAACTGCACGCGGTCTTCAGCCAGTTGTCGCTGGCGAACGTGGTGGCACTCGAGGAACTGCTGCATGTCGGCGGTGAGGGCGACCGGCTGAGTCTGATGGACACCCTCGAGGACACCGGCGCGGACAATCCGGTGGAGGTCGCCGAGGACCGGGAGCTTCGGCAGCTGCTCGCGCGGGCGATCAACACGCTGCCCGAGCGGGAGAAGACCGTGGTCACGCTCTACTACTACGAGGGTCTGACGCTGGCCGAGATCGGGAATGTACTCGGCGTCACCGAGAGCCGGGTCAGTCAGATCCACACGAAGTCGGTGCTGCAGTTGCGGGCGAAGCTGGCGAGTTTCGGTCGCTGAATCGGTACTGCCGGGGTGTGTGGCGGCGCCGGGGCCGGGTGGTGTGGCGGCGCGCGGGGATGCGCTGGGAGCGTGCTGGGCAGGTGTGCGCTCCCCAGGGAGTGCCGTGGCTCCGTAGAGTGGAAACCGTGCCAAGGATTCGAGCGGCCTCCGTGGCCGAGCACCGGTCGATGCAGCGTGGCGCTCTCCTCGACGCCGCGCGCTCATTGCTGTCCGAGGGCGGGACGGAGGCGCTGACCTTCCCCGCACTCGCGGAGCGCACTGGCCTGGCCAGGTCGTCGGTCTACGAGTACTTCCGGTCGCGTGCGGCGGTCGTCGAGGAGCTGTGCGAGGTCGACTTCCCCGTCTGGGCCGCCGAGGTCGAGTCGGCGATGGAGTCGGCGTCCTCTCCCGAGGGCAAGGTCGAGGCGTATGTGCGCTCACAGCTCGCACTCGTGGGGGACCAGCGGCACCGGGCCGTGGTGGCGATCTCGAACAGCGAGCTGGACGCGGGCGCCCGGGAGAAGATCCGCGCCGCGCACGGTGGGCTGGTCGCGATGATCGTCGAGGCGCTTTCCGCGTTGGGGCATGAGCAGCCTCGGATGGCGGCGATGCTGTTGCAGGGTGTGGTGGACGCGGCGGTCCGGCGCATCGAGCTGGGTGCTGCCGAGGACCCGTCCGTAGTGACGGAGGCTGCGGTGGGGATGGCTTTGCGAGGGGTTTGCGGCTGAGGTCGGGGCGCCTGTGGGCGGGGTGCGAGGTGAGCCGCCTGCGCGCGGAGCGCGGGGTGAGCCGCCGGCGCGCAAGCCCCGCAGCCGCCGCGAGAGCCGCGGCCTGTACGGCGTCCACCGCGCCCGCGGCCGTAGCCGTCCCGAGTGGTGCCGGAGCGGGGGTGGCCCGGAGTTCCGGTACGCCGACGACCGGTAGCAGGCGGGAGGGGCCCCGTTTCAGCATCCATGCGGGCAGCAGGTCGAGCGGGTCGAGGTAGGTCTCCCCGCGCAGCAGGCCCCAGTGGAGGCACGTGGTGGCCGGGCAGTGGAAACGGCCGGGTTGCAAGGTGGCGACCACCTGGCCCGCCGTCACCTCGTCGCCCTCCTCCACCACCGCTCGTACCGGCTCATAGGTCGTACGCAGCGGAGGGTCCCCGGTGCCTGCCAATTCGATGGAGAGCACTCCACGGCCCGCGACCTGGCCCGAGAAGGAGACCGTGCCCGCCGCGGCAGCTCGCACCGGAGAGCCCGATACGGCGGCCAGATCCACGCCCCTGTGGCCCGCTCCGTAAGCGGAGGCAGGCGGATCCCAGCCACGTTCGACCCGGGGCCGGTCACCGACGGGCCAGGCGCGGTCGCCGTCGGGCTCCGCCCGAGCCGGCGCCACAGGCGCGAGCAGGAGCAGCGCCACCGCCGCGAGCAGCACGCTCCAGCCGCCCCACCAACGACCTCGCGACCCCCTGGCCGCCCTCCGGATCAAGTTCTCGCACATGCACGGGACAGTCCCAGAAGCCCCGAATTCCCGCGGATCTTGGCCCTGAACTGTGGATAACCAGCCGGTTGTGGACAGCGGCGTCACCCGGTGCCTTCCGGGTCCCGTACACTTCTTGTGGCGATCCGGGTCACCGGGTCGACTTCGCACGCCCCGACACCGTGCTCTAGCGAGCGGTCGGAGTCAGCGCCCTTTCGGTCCCGTACCTGAAAAAGGTACGTGGCATGGGTGCGCGTGGGCGTCAGGCACATAACCGAGAAAACACAAGGAGTACGGCCATGGCCGTCGTCACGATGCGGGAGCTGCTGGAAAGCGGCGTCCACTTCGGTCACCAGACCCGTCGTTGGAACCCGAAGATGAAGCGCTTCATCTTCACGGAGCGCAACGGCATCTACATCATCGACCTTCTCCAGTCGCTGTCGTACATCGACCGCGCCTACGAGTTCGTCAAGGAGACCGTCGCCCACGGCGGCACGGTCATGTTCGTCGGCACGAAGAAGCAGGCGCAGGAAGCGATCGCCGAGCAGGCGACCCGCGTCGGCATGCCCTACGTGAACCAGCGCTGGCTGGGCGGCATGCTCACCAACTTCTCGACCGTCTACAAGCGTCTGCAGCGCCTCAAGGAGCTCGAGCAGATCGACTTCGAGGACGTCGCCGCTTCGGGTCTCACCAAGAAGGAGCTTCTCGTGCTCTCGCGCGAGAAGGCCAAGCTGGAGAAGACCCTCGGTGGTATCCGCGAGATGCAGAAGGTGCCCAGCGCCGTCTGGATCGTGGACACCAAGAAGGAGCACATCGCCGTCGGTGAGGCTCGCAAGCTGAACATCCCGGTCGTCGCGATCCTCGACACCAACTGCGACCCCGACGAGGTCGACTACAAGATCCCCGGCAACGACGACGCGATCCGCTCCGTCACGCTGCTGACCCGCGTCATCGCCGACGCCGTCGCCGAGGGCCTCATCGCCCGCTCCGGCGCTGCCGGCAAGGGTGACAAGGCCGAGGGTGAGCCGCTCGCCGCCTGGGAGCGCGACCTCCTCGAGGGCGAGAAGAAGGCCGACGAGGCTGCCCCGGCCGCCGCCGAGGCTCCCGCCGCTGAGGCCGAGGCCCCCGCCGCCGAGGCGCCCGCCGCTGCCGAGGCCCCCGTGGCCGAGGCTCCGGCCGCCGAGGCCGAGCAGGCCTGACCCTTCCCGGGTCCCAGGTTCGGTAAGTGACGGCGGGGGCTGCGAAGCCCCCGCCGTTCACCCGTAGCCCTTCGGGGATTCGCCCGCGGCGCGCACGCTGCGCGGACCCCGTCCAAAGACTTCGAGAAAGATTCACTGAATCATGGCGAACTACACCGCCGCCGACGTCAAGAAGCTCCGCGAGCTCACCGGCGTCGGCATGATGGACTGCAAGAAGGCGCTCGAAGAGGCCGACGGCGACGTCGACAAGGCCGTCGAGGCGCTCCGTATCAAGGGTCAGAAGGGCGTCGCCAAGCGCGAGGGCCGTTCTGCCGAGAACGGTGCCGTCGTCTCCCTCATCGCCGACGACAACACCTCCGGTGTCATCGTCGAGCTGAAGTGCGAGACGGACTTCGTCGCCAAGGGCGAGAAGTTCCAGGCCGTCGCCAACCAGATCGCCGAGCACGTCGCCAAGACGTCCCCCGCCGACATCGAGGCGCTGCTCGCGTCCGAGATCGAGGCCGGCAAGACCGTCCAGGCGTTCGTCGACGAGGCCAACGCCCAGCTCGGCGAGAAGATCGTCCTGGACCGCTTCGCGCAGTACAACGACGGCTTCGTGTACGCCTACATGCACCGCACGATGCCCGACCTGCCGCCGCAGATCGGTGTCCTCGTCGAGTTCGACAAGGCCGACGCCGCGACCGCCAAGGGCATCGCGCAGCACATCGCCGCCTTCGCGCCGAAGTACCTCACCCGTGAGGACGTCCCGGCCGAGGTCGTCGAGTCCGAGCGCCGCGTCGCCGAGGAGACCACGCGCGCCGAGGGCAAGCCGGAGGCCGCGCTCCCGAAGATCGTCGAGGGTCGCGTCAACGGCTTCTTCAAGGACGCCACGCTTCTTGGTCAGCCCTACGCGCTCGACAACAAGAAGTCGGTCGAGAAGGTCCTGGCCGAGGCCGGTGTCACCCTGAAGCGCTTCTCGCGCATCAAGGTCGGCATCTGAGTCCGCACCGCGACCGACGGTAGACCCCGATAGGGTCGACGCCAGTCGCCTGCCCGCACCTGGTGCGGGCGTGCGGACGACTGTAGATCTGACGAGGAGGCCATTGCCGCGCAGGGAGTCAACACCCCCCGGCAATGGCCTTCTTGTATGTGCACCACCGTGCACCACGTTTGTATGCGCAGTACGGCACCACTAGGGAGAAATTCCATGCCCCATGCCGATGACGGCAAGAAGTCCGGCCGCTTTCTGCTGAAGCTCTCCGGTGAGGCCTTCGCCGGCGGCGGCGGCCTCGGCGTCGACCCCGATGTGGTGCACGCCATCGCCCGCGAGATCGCCGCGGTCGTCCGCGACGGTTTCGAGATCGCCGTCGTCATCGGCGGCGGCAACTTCTTCCGCGGCGCCGAACTGCAGCAGCGCGGCATGGACCGGGCCCGCTCCGACTACATGGGCATGCTCGGCACGGTCATGAACTGCCTTGCCCTGCAGGACTTCCTGGAGAAGGAAGGCATCGACTCCCGCGTCCAGACCGCCATCACGATGGGCCAGGTCGCGGAGCCGTACATCCCGCTGCGCGCCGTGCGCCACCTGGAGAAGGGCCGTGTGGTCATCTTCGGTGCCGGTATGGGCATGCCGTACTTCTCCACCGACACCACCGCAGCTCAGCGCGCCCTCGAGATCGACGCCGAGGCCATGCTGATGGGCAAGAACGGTGTCGACGGGGTCTACGACTCCGACCCCAACAAGAACCCCGACGCGGTCAAGTTCGACGCTCTCGAGTACGGCGAGGTCATCACGCGTGACCTCAAGGTCGCGGACATGACCGCGATCACGCTGTGCCGGGACAACAAGCTGCCGATTCTGGTCTTCGAGCTTCTTACGGCGGGCAATATCGCTCGCGCGGTCAAGGGTGAGAAGATCGGCACGCTCGTGAGCGACCAGGGCACTCGCAGCTGATCGAGGTGCGCCCCCGCGCCGTACGCGGGGATGGACAAAGCCCTGCCGGTCGGACACCGTGCAGGAAAGAGACGGACCTAGCCGGCCGCCCCGTGCATGCCGGGCCACTCAAGACACGCAGGAGCAAGTGGTGATCGAAGAGACCCTCCTCGAGGCCGAGGAGAAGATGGAGAAGGCCGTCCTGGTCGCCAAAGAGGACTTCGCCGCGATCCGCACCGGGCGTGCGCACCCGGCGATGTTCAACAAGATCGTGGCCGACTACTACGGCGCCCTGACGCCCATCAACCAGCTGGCGTCGTTCTCGGTGCCGGAGCCGCGGATGGCCGTGGTGACCCCGTTCGACAAGAGCGCGCTGCGCAACATCGAGCAGGCGATCCGCGACTCGGACCTGGGCGTCAACCCCAGCAACGACGGCAATATCATCCGGGTGACCTTCCCGGAGCTGACCGAAGAGCGCCGCCGCGAGTACATCAAGGTCGCGAAGGCCAAGGCCGAGGACTCGAAGGTCTCGATCCGCGCGGTGCGCCGCAAGGCCAACGACGCCATCCACAAGGCCGTCAAGGACGGCGAGGTCGGCGAGGACGAGGGCCGTCGCGCCGAGAAGGAGCTCGACGACACCACCTCGAAGTACGCGGCACAGGTGGACGAGCTGCTCAAGCACAAGGAAGCCGAGCTGCTCGAGGTCTGATGAACGACTCTTCCTGGGGGGCTCCGCCGCAGGCCGGCTACTGGGGACCGCCCGAGATGGGCCCTGTCCAGGGGCGCCCCGAGGCGGGTCCTGCCTACGATGAGCCGGAAGTCCAGCAGACCCGGCCCATGCCTGTCCTGTCGGATGCCGATGTCGCGGAGATGCACATGGCAGCCGGTCCGGGCGCGGACCAGGACCAGTACGGAACGGGGGCCACTCGGCTGAGCGGCCCCCTGTTCCGCGACGAGATGCCACAGGAGCCCATGGCCAGCGCCGCCCCCTCGCCCTCGGGTGAGCCTTCCGAGCCGCCGCGGCACGCGGCGCCGCAGGCCGGGGACCAGGGTGCGCAGCAGGCCGGGGCCCCGCAGGCGCCGCTGTCGGCGGTGCCTCCGGTCGCTCCCGCGGCTCCGCCCGCTCCGCAGAAGAAGCGGGCCGGGCGGGATCTGCGGGCGGCCATAGGGGTCGGTGTCGGGCTCGGCGCGGTGATCGTCGCGTCGCTCTTCATCGTCAAGGCGGTCTTCATCGGCGTGATAGCGATCGCCGTCGTGGTCGGTCTGTGGGAGCTCACCGCGCGTCTGCAGGAGCGCAAGCAGATCAAGGCGCCGCTGGTGCCGCTCGCCGTCGGCGGTGCGGCCATGGTCGTCGCCGGATACGTACGCGGGGCCGAGGGCGCCTGGGTCGCGATGGCCCTGACCGCGCTCGCGGTCCTGGTCTGGCGCATGACCGAGCCGCCTGAGGGCTACCTCAAGGACGTCACGGCGGGTGTCTTCGCTGCCTTCTACGTGCCGTTCCTGGCGACCTTCGTCGCGCTGATGCTCACGGCGGACGACGGTCCGCAGCGTGTGCTGACCTTCCTGCTGCTCACGGTGGTCAGCGACACGGGTGCGTACGCGGTCGGCTGGCGCTTCGGCAAGACCAAGCTCGCGCCGCGTATCAGCCCCGGAAAGACCCGTGAGGGTCTGCTCGGTGCGGTCTCGTTCGCGATGGTGGCGGGTGCGCTGTGCATGCAGTTCCTGATCGACGGCGGGACGTGGTGGCAGGGTCTGCTGCTCGGCCTCGCGGTCGCGGCGAGTGCGACGCTCGGTGACCTCGGCGAGTCGATGATCAAGCGCGATCTCGGCATCAAGGACATGGGCACGCTGCTGCCGGGTCACGGCGGGATCATGGACCGCCTCGACTCGCTGCTGCCGACCGCTCCGGTGGTCTGGCTGCTGTTCGTGGTCTTTGTGGGATCCGGCTGACCTGCGTTTTTGTCGATACGGAGAGGGGCTCGCCTTGAGAAAGGGCGAGCCCCTCTCCGTATCCTGCGAGACATGGCACACCCGCACCTTCCGACCACCGAGTCCGCTGTCGTCGCGATCCGGGAGATCGCCGATGCGTATGCGCGCGAGATGACCGTCACCGACGACATCGGTGCGGACCAGACCTCGAGGCGGACCTCATCGGGCCTGTTCACCGTGCTGGATCCGGACGGCTCGCTGCCGCACGAGGCCCATGCGGAGCTGAGCGGATCGCCGGTGGTCAGTGTGCGGCTGTTCCCCGAGGACGACGCGATGATCGTCGTGGACGGTGTCGAGTTCCACGACGTCCCCCGGGACTCGGTCCCGGCCTTTCTGCGGTCGGTCTACGGGGGCCTGGCGCATGTGAAGGGGAAGTTCTTCCCGCCGGGAGAGTGGCTGATCGTGCCGCTGCCCGGTGACGAGACGTACCGGGAGCTGATCGTGCTCAACGCGCTGACGCCGTGGCTGGTGCGCAGCGTGCGGAAGTAGCTGCTTCGTTTGTCTGGGAGACTGGTAGCACCATGCCCAAGCCCGGAGAACTCACATTCGTCGCCCCCCGCGGAGCCAAGAAGCCGCCGCGGCATCTTGCCGATCTCACGCCTGCCGAGCGCAAGGAAGCCGTTGCCGCGATCGGTGAGAAGCCGTTTCGTGCCAAGCAGCTCTCGCAGCACTACTTCGCGCGGTACGCCCACGACCCCGCCGAGTGGACCGACATCCCGGCCGCCGCGCGCGGCAAGCTGCAGGAGGCGCTGCTTCCTGAGCTGATGACCGTCGTACGGCATCTGTCGACCGACCAGGACACCACGCGCAAGACGCTGTGGAGGATGCACGACGGGACGCTCGTCGAGTCGGTTCTGATGCGGTACCCGGACAGGGTCACCATGTGCATCTCGTCCCAGGCCGGGTGCGGGATGAACTGTCCGTTCTGTGCGACCGGGCAGGCCGGACTCGACCGGAACCTGTCGACCGCCGAGATCGTGCACCAGATCGTGGACGGTATGCGGGCGCTGCGGGACGGAGAGGTCCCCGGTGGGCCCGCGCGGCTTTCCAACATCGTGTTCATGGGCATGGGGGAGCCGCTCGCCAACTACAACCGGGTCGTCGGTGCCATTCGGCGGCTGACCGATCCGGAGCCGGACGGGCTCGGGCTCAGCCAGCGCGGTATCACCGTCTCCACCGTCGGGCTCGTCCCGGCGATGCTGCGGTTCGCCGACGAGGGCTTCAAGTGCCGGCTCGCCGTTTCGCTGCACGCCCCCGACGACGAGCTGCGCGACACCCTCGTACCCGTCAATACGCGGTGGAAGGTGCGGGAGGTGCTCGATGCCGCGTGGGAGTACGCGGAGAAGTCCGGGCGTCGGATCTCGATCGAGTACGCGCTGATCCGGGACATCAACGACCAGGCCTGGCGCGGTGACCGGCTCGGCCGGCTGCTCAAGGGCAAGCGGGTCCATGTGAACCTCATTCCGCTGAACCCGACGCCGGGTTCGAAGTGGACCGCGTCGCGGCCCGAGGACGAGAAGGCCTTCGTCGAGGCGATCGCCGCGCACGGTGTGCCGGTCACGGTCCGGGACACCCGTGGGCAGGAGATCGACGGGGCCTGCGGTCAGCTGGCCGCGACGGAGCGCTGACGCTCGTACAGACGTCCGGCGACCAGCAGGTAGCCTGGCTGAAAACATCTGCATATTCCGACAGGGGAGCGCCACAGCGCTGAGAGTGCGGACGCCTGCATCAAGTGAGAACAGGCCGCCGCAGACCCTCTGAACCTTGCCCGGGTCATTCCGGGTAGGAAGTTCGGTCACCACTCGAGCTGTTGCGCCCTGCCCGGAAACCCTTCGAGGGTCTCCGGGCAGGGCCGCGTCTCTTCCTGGTCACTTCCAGGAGGAATCAGTGAGCACCACCCAGAGAACCGCCAAGAGCATCACGATGACCGCCGTGGCCACCGGCCTCGGCATGGTCGCCCTCGCCGCCTGCGGCAGTGGCTCAGGCGACGGGAGCGGCTCCAAGGACGTCACCCTCGTCAGCCATGAGTCCTTCAACGTCTCCAAGGACGTGCTCGCCGCGTTCGAGAAGGAGTCCGGCTACAAGGTCAAGGTCCTCAGGAGCGGCGACGCCGGTGCGGCCGTCAACAAGGCCGTGCTCTCCAAGGGCAACCCGCAGGGCGACGTCTTGTTCGGTGTCGACAACACTCTGCTGTCCCGCGCTCTCGACAACGGCATTTTCGATGGGTACGAGGCGAAGGGTCTGGACGCCGTTCCGGCCGCGCTGCAGTTGGACGGCAAAGAGCACCGCGTGACGCCGATCGACACCGGTGAGATCTGCGTCAACTACGACAAGGCGTACTTCGAGAAGGCCAAGCTGGCGCCGCCGCAGTCCTTCGACGATCTGGTCAAGCCCGAGTACAAGGACATGCTGGTCACCGAGAACGCGGCGACCTCCTCGCCCGGTCTCGGCTTCCTGCTCGGCACCGCCGCGCAGTACGGCGACGACGGCTGGCAGGACTACTGGTCCAAGCTCAAGGACAACGGCGTCAAGGTCGTGGACAGCTGGGAGTCCGCGTACAACGAGGAGTTCTCGGGCTCGGCCGGCGGCAAGAAGGCCAAGGCCGACCGCCCGCTGGTCGTCTCGTACGCCTCCAGCCCGCCGGTCGAGGTGCTCTACAGCGAGCCGCAGCCCAAGGTGGCGCCCACCGGTGTCTCGACCGGGACCTGCTTCCAGCAGACCGAGTTCGCCGGGCTTCTGAAGGGGGCGAAGAACGAGAAGGGCGGCAAGGCGCTCATCGACTTCCTGATCTCCAAGAAGTTCCAGGAGGACATGCCGCTGCAGATGTTCGTCAACCCGGTGATCGAGGGCGCCACGCTGCCGAAGCTGTTCACCGAATTCGGCGCGAAGGTCGACGACCCGAAGACGATGGACCCCAAGAAGATCGCGGACAACCGTGAGGACTGGGTCAAGTCGTGGCAGTCGCTGGTCATCAAGTAGGTCAGGAAGCAGGTCCGCGCAAGCGGCACTTGCGCGGGGGCGCGGTCCGGTTCGGTCTGATGGCCGTGCCGGTCGCGTTCTTCGCGCTGTTCTTCGCCTATCCGGTCGCGGCGATCGTCGGGCGGGGACTGAAGACCGACGGGGCGTGGCAGTTCGGCCGGTTCGGTGAGGTGCTCGCCGATCCCGGGATCCAGCACGTGCTGTGGTTCACGACCTGGCAGGCGCTCGCGTCGACCGCGCTCACGCTGCTGATCGCGCTGCCGGGGGCGTATGTCTTCGCGCGCTTCGACTTCCCGGGCAAGCAGGTGCTGCGGGCCGTCGTGACCGTGCCGTTCGTCCTGCCGACGGTGGTCGTCGGGTCCGCCTTTCTCGCGCTGCTCGGGCGCGGCGGGCTGCTCGACGAGGCGTGGGGCGTACGGCTGGACACGACGGTGTGGGCGATTCTGCTCGCGCATGTCTTCTTCAACTACGCCGTCGTCGTACGCACCGTCGGCGGCCTCTGGTCGCAGCTCGATCCGCGGCAGGAGGAGGCCGCGCGGATGCTCGGCGCCTCGCGGTTCGCGGCCTGGCGGACGGTGACGCTGCCGGCGCTCGGTCCCGCGGTGGCTGCAGCGGCGCTGATGGTGTTCCTGTTCACCTTCAGCTCGTTCGGTGTGGTGCTGATTCTCGGCGGGCCCGCCTTCTCGACCCTTGAGGTGGAGATCTACCGGCAGACCGCCCAGTTGCTGGCCCTGGACACGGCGGCCGTTCTGACGATCGTGCAGTTCGTCGCCGTCTGCGGGATTCTCGCCGTGCACGCGTGGACCGTACGGCGGCGTGAATCGACGCTGAAGCTGGTCGATCCGGCGCGTACCTCCCGTAAGCCCCGCGGGGCCGGTCAATGGGCTCTGCTCGGCGGGGTGCTCGCGACCGTGGCGCTGCTGATCGTGCTGCCGCTCGGGGTGCTGGTGCAGCGCGCCTTCGACACGGCCGGCGGCTTCGGGCTCGGGTACTTCCGTGCGCTCACCTCGGCGGAGGGAGGGGCCTTCCTCGTACCGCCGATCGACGCCGTATGGAATTCGCTTGAGTACGCGGTCGTCGCCACCGCGATCGCCGTGCTGATCGGCGGGCTCGCGGCCGCGGCCCTCACCCGGCGGGGAGGTCGTTTCGTACGGGGCTTCGACGCGCTCCTGATGCTGCCGCTCGGGGTCTCCGCGGTGACGGTCGGATTCGGGTTCCTGATCACGCTGGACAAGCCGCCGCTCGACCTCAGGGCCTCCTGGATTCTGGTGCCGCTGGCCCAGGCGCTGGTCGGCGTCCCCTTCGTCGTACGGACGATGCTGCCCGTGCTGCGGGCGGTGGACGGACGGTTGCGCGAGGCGGCGGCGGTGCTCGGGGCCTCGCCGTGGCAGGTGTGGCGTGAGGTCGATCTGCCGATGGTGCGCAGGGCTCTGCTGATCGCGGCAGGGTTCGCCTTCGCCGTATCGCTGGGGGAGTTCGGCGCGACCGTGTTCATCGCGCGGCCGGACAATCCGACGCTGCCGGTGGCCGTGGCCACGCTGCTCGGGCGGGTCGGTGAGCTCAACTACGGGCAGGCGATGGCGCTTTCCACGCTTCTGATGCTGGTGTGCGCGGTGGCGTTGCTGCTCCTTGAGCGGATTCGTACGGACAAGACCGGGGAGTTCTGATGACGCGCCACGATGGGACCCGCCAGGACGAGACTCTTCTCGGGCTCGAACAGATCGGTGTCCGCTTCGACGGGCATACGGCCCTGGATGCCGTGGACCTGGCGGTCGCCGAGCACGAGATCGTCTGTGTGCTCGGGCCCAGCGGCAGCGGTAAGTCCACCCTGCTCAGGGTGGTCGCCGGGCTGCAGGGCATCGACTCCGGACGTGTGCTGCTCGGTGGGCGCGACCAGCGCGGGGTGCCTGCGCACAAACGGGGCGTGGGCCTGATGTTCCAGGACCATCAGCTCTTCCCGCAGCGGGACGTGGGCGGGAACGTGGCGTTCGGGCTGCGGATGCACGGGGCGTCGAAAGCCGAACAGGCGGCCCGCGTCGCCGAGTTGCTCGACCTCGTCGGGCTGCCGGGCGCGGCCCGGCGTGCGGTCGGTTCGCTCTCCGGTGGTGAGCAGCAGCGGGTGGCGCTCGCGCGCGCCCTTGCGCCCCGGCCCCGGCTCCTGATGCTGGACGAGCCGCTTGGACAGCTGGACCGGTCGCTCAGGGAGCGGCTCGTGGTGGAACTGCGGGAACTGTTCGGGGAGTTGGGGACGACCGTCCTCGCCGTGACCCACGACCAGGGTGAGGCCTTCGCGCTGGCGGACCGGGTCGTCGTGATGCGCGACGGGCGGATCGCCCAGTCCGGGGCGCCGTTGGACGTATGGCAGCAGCCCGCGGACGCGTTCGTCGCGCGCTTCCTCGGCTTCGACAACGTGGTCGAGGCGACGGTCGCCGGCGAGGCGGCGGACACGGTCTGGGGCAAGGTTCCGGTGCCCGCGGGCACCCCGTCCGGGCCCTGTGAGCTGCTGATCAGGCCTGCGGGTGTACGGGTAGTCCCGTCTGCCGAGGCCCAGTTGACCTGCACCGTCACCGCTCGCACCTTCCGCGGTACGCATGTGGCGCTGTATCTCCAGCCCTCGGGTGCGCCCCGCCTGGAGGCGGCCTGCGCGCTGCGGGATGCGCCGGAGCCGGGCAGTGAGGTCGGGGTGGCGTTCGATGCCGGGGAGATCGTGGTGCTCGGCTGACTTTCCGTGTGGGGCGGTCGGCGGGCAACCTTCCCGGCTCCGGTGGCAACCACAGGGTGGACCGTGCCGCCCGGCACGGGCACCCCCACACCTCATGGAGTGCAGCGCGCATGAGTGACATCCGCAGCAAGGCCCGGCACCGCAGGCGCAGAACCGTGCTGGCGGCGGGCGCCCCGCTGGCGGTCGCCGCCGCCGGAGCCCTCGCCTACGGTGGCGGCCTGTTCGGGATCGGCGGCGCCGACAAGGCCTCCGCAGCCTCCGCCGCGCCGGCCTGGGCCGACGACACCGCCGACGGGTTCGCGTCCGTCAACTCCCAGGGCCAGAACGGCACATACGGCGGCCGCGACGGCAAGATCGTCACCGTGAAGACTCTCGCCGACCTGGAGAAGTACGCCACGGCGAGTGAGCCGTACGTGATCGTCGTCGCCGCGACGATCACCATGAACCCCGTCGGCAAGGAGATCAAGGTCGCCTCCGACAAGACGATCGTGGGCTCCGGCACCTCCGGACATATCGTCGGCGGCGGCTTCTTCCTCGGCCAGGGTGTGCACAACGTCATCATCCGGAACCTGACGATCCGTGACGCCTACCAGGGCATCTGGAACGACAAGGAGCACGACTTCGACGCGGTTCAGATGGACGGTGCGCACCATGTGTGGATCGACCACAACGATCTGCGGCACATGGCCGACGGGCTGATCGACGTACGCAAGGACTCGACGAACATCACCGTGTCCTGGAACAAGCTCAGCCAGGACAACAAGGCCTTCGGCATCGGCTGGACCGAGAACGTCGTCACCGACATCACGATCCACCACAACTGGATCCGCGAGACCGAGCAGCGCAACCCTTCGACGGACAACGCCGCGCACGCGCACCTGTACAACAACTATCTGCAGGACGATCCCGGCACCGACATCAAGTCGTCGTACGGGAACTACTCGCGCGGCAAGACCAAGATGGTCCTGGAGAACAGCTACTTCCAGGGCATCAACAACCCGGTGATCAAGGACGCCACGGCGTCCGTCGTGCAGCGCGGCAGCGTCTTCTCCGGTACGAGCGGGCGCAACGAGAGCGGCGGCACGGCCTTCGATCCGAAGACGTTCTACGGCTACACACTGGACGCGGCCGCGAAGGTGCCGGCCCTGCTCAAGGCCGGGGCGGGGCCCAGGAGTTCGATAGGGACCACCGAGGTCGCCGAGGCGGAGGCGGCCGGGACGACGGCAGCTGCCACCACCTTGACCGTCGCCAAGAGCGGCGCCCAGTACACGACGGTGCAGGCCGCCGTGAACGCCGTACCGGCGAACAACTCCGCCCGTGTGGTCATCAAAGTCGCCCCCGGGACGTACCGCGAGACCGTGACCGTGCCCGCGAACAAGCCGCACGTGACGATCGTGGGCACCGGCGCCAGCCGCAAGGACACGGTGATCGTCGAGGGCCACGCCGCCGGGATGACCAAGGCGGACGGTACGACGTACGGGACGCCCGGCAGCGCCACCGTCAGCATCAAGGCGGACGACACCCAGCTGCGCAACCTCAGCGTCACCAACGACTTCGACGAGGCCGCCAACCAGGCGCTCAGCGGGCACCAGGCCGTCGCCCTGCTGACCATGGCCGACAAGGTCTTCCTCGACAGTCTGATCGTCAGCAGTGACCAGGACACCCTGGAGATGGAGACCGCGGCCAAGGGCACGCTCGGCCGGGTCTACGTCAAGAACTCTTACGTCGTCGGCAACGTGGACTTCGTGTTCGGGCGCGGCACCGCCGTACTCGACAAGTCCGTGATCCAGCTGAAGAAGCGCTGGAACGGCCAGTCCGCGGGCTATGTCACCGCGCCGAGCACCGAGGCGAACCGCAAGGGCATCCTGATCGTCAGCTCGAACATCACGGGCGATGTGACCGACCGGACCTTCTACCTGGGCCGCAACTGGCACCCGGGCGGCGACACGACGGTCGATCCGCAGACCACGATCCGCAACTCCACGCTCAGCGCGGCGATCCGGACGACTCCGTGGACGGACATGGGCGGGTTCTCCTGGAAGGAGGACCGGTTCGCCGAGTACAAGAACAGCGGTTCCGGCGCCGGTGCGGCGAGCGCGGACCGGCCGCAGCTGACCGACGCGCAGGCAACTGGCCAGGAGATCGCGGACTGGCTGGGCAACTGGACGCCGACCGCGCAGTAAGAGCATGAGCGGGCCGCGCAGTAGGAGCGCGAGCCGGCCGAAGAACGCGTGAGCCGGTCGTACGGGGCGCTCCGCAGCACCCCGTACGACCGGCTCGGCAGCGGGTCAGCTCTTGGTCGAACTCCGCTTGCGCAGCGCGAACATCACGCCGCCGCCCGCCGCGACCAGGGCCACGGCGATACCGGCGATCAGGCCGGTGTTGGTGCTGGAACCCGTCTCCGCCAGGTTGGAATCTCCGGCAGGGGAGGGCTTGGCGGTGGGCGGCTCCGAGGGCTCCGGCGTCGCCGGGGCCGACGGCGTCTGCGACTCCTCCGGAGTCGACGGGGTCGGCTTCGGGGGCTCGGTCGGCTTGTCCGGCTTGCAGCCCTTGTCCGGGGTGGTGAGGTCCGGCTTGATGTCCTCGTCGACCGAACCGGCCTTCACGTGCACGCGGTACGTGGCCTTGGGCTGCCAGTCCTCGTTGAACGTGACGGTGACGCCCTCGCGGGAGCCCTTCACGTCCTGGGTGCCGATGAGCTTCTCCGCACCGTCCGCCTTCGCGTAGACGGTGATGGTCGCCGGGGTGCCCGAGGGGTCCTTGTCGGTGACGGTGATGACGCCCTGCTCACCGGTGCAGGTGGCGGCGGCGGTGAACTCGCTGATGTTGCAGGCGGCGGCGGAGCCGGCGAGGCCCAGCGTCAGCGCCGTGGCGGCGGCCGCGACACCGGCGAAGCGTGCGGCGCGGGTGGATATGTGGGGAGATACGGACACGGCTGTCCTTCACATGATCAATGCATTGGGCGGGGTGCGCGCGGGAGAGAAGCGTGCAGCTCGTGGCTCAACACCCCCATGGTCCCCACACGTTTACAAGTGCCCATGGCGCAGCGTCAATGCGTAGAGGAATGCGGGCTTCAGTCTTGACCCCGGTTTGACTCTTCCAGGCTCAGGAGCGCCTCGGCCGCTTCCTCCACCGTGTTCACAAGTGCGATCCGGGACTCCATCGAGCGGCCGCGTGCGAGCGACTGGAGCAGCGGCCAGACGGGGAGCTTCTCCGTCCAGTGGGTCCGGTTCACCAGGACCATCGGGGTCGGTTCGCCGCGCGACTCGTAGTAGTTGGGCGTCGCGTTGTCGAAGACCTCCTGGACGGTGCCGGCCGCGCCGGGCAGGAAGATCACGCCCGCGTTGGAGCGCGCGAGCAGTCCGTCCTCGCGGGTGGCGTTGGCGAAGTACTTGGCGATGTGGGCGGCGAAGGCGTTCGGCGGCTCATGGCCGTAGAACCAGGTGGGGATGCCGACCGAGGCGCCGCCGCCGGACCAGCGCTCGCGCACCGCGAAGGCGGCCTGCGCCCAGTCGGTGATCGAGGGGGTGAACGACGGCGCCTTGGCGAGGAGTTCGAGGGCGTCGTCCAGCATCTCGTCGTCGTGCGCCGAGGCGTACGCGCCGAGGTTCGCCGCCTCCATGGCACCCGGTCCGCCGCCGGTGGCGACCGTGAGGCCCTGGCGGGCGAGGGTACGGCCGAGCCGGGCGGCCCCTGCGTACTCCTCGGTGCCGCGCGCCATCGCGTGGCCGCCCATCACGCCCACGACCCGTGCGCCCACGAGGAGTTCGTCCAGCGCGTCCGAGATGGAGTCGTCGTGCACGGCGCGCAGCATGGAGGCGAAGACGTCGCCGTCGGTCTTCGTCTGCTGGAACCACTGGTACGCGCGGGCGTCGGGCGTGGCCTCGTAGGAGCCGGCCAGACCCTGGAACAGCTCGTCGGGCGTGTAGAGATGGCCGCGGTACGGGTCGAACGGGAGCCCCGGCACGGGCGGGAACACCAGGGCGCCGGAGGCCCGCACCTTGGCGGCCGCGGCGGGTTCCATGGGGCAGCCGAGGAAGACGGCGCCCTCGGCGTCGGCGGTGAGCAGCGCGAAGGTGCGTTCCGTCAGGTCCACTGCCTGGATGCGGTGGTGGGCGAGCGAGCCACGGGCCAGTACCGCGTCGAACTCCTCGAGGGTTTCGATCTCTCGGTCCGTGGAGGGCGTGGTGGGGGTGTGGTGGTCGGGCACGCCCGCCAGCTTACGGGTGGGGCACAGCCTTGTCCGTGCGGCGCTTCTTGCGGCCTGTGGGCCAGGTCACATGCGGTTCCTGTCAGGAATCGGTCCGCTGTCCCGCTCTATGAGCGAAGAGCAGGCACAGAGACGGGAGCACCCCATGAAGCACCGCATCGTCGTCCTCGGCGCCGGTTACGCAGGGGCCTACGCGGCCGGGACGCTGGCGCGCCGGCTGTCCCCCGCGGACACCGAGATCACCGTGGTCAACGCCGAGCCGGAGTTCGTCCAGCGGCTGCGGTTGCACCAGGTGGCGGCCGGGCGGGAGATCGAGACGCCGCGGCTGGCCGATGTCTTCGCGGGTACGGGGGTACGGCTGCGCGTGGGCCGGGTCACCGCTCTCGACCCTTCACGCCGGGTGGTCGCCCTGGCCGACGGTGAACTCCCGTACGACACGCTCTTCTACGCCCTCGGCAGCCGCGGCGCCGACCACGGCGTCCCGGGCGCGGCCGAGCACGCCTTCGACGTATCCGCCCGGCCCTCGGCGTTGCGGTTGCGTGAGCGCCTTGACGGGCTGGGCGGCGGGGCGTGTGTGGTCGTCGTCGGTGACGGTCTGACCGGGATCGAGACCGCCACCGAGATCGCCGAGTGCCGGCCAGGTCTGGCGGTCTCCCTGGTCGCCCGGGGCGAGTTGGGGGCAGCGCTCTCGGCGGGAGCCCGGGTGCATCTGCGGGCGGCCTGTGACCGGCTCGGTATCACCGTCCTTGAGCACACCACCGTCGAAAGGGTGGAAGCGGCCGGGGTGTGGTGCGCGGGCGGCACCTTCGTGGAGTCCGCCGCAACCGTGTGGACGGCCGGGTTCGCGGTCGACTCCCTCGCCGGCGACGGGGGGTTGGCGGTCACGGACGCCGGCCGGATCCTGGTCGACGGCACGATGCGCTCGCTCTCGCACCCGGAGGTCTTCGCCGCGGGCGACGCCGCGTACGCCATCGGTCGGAACGGACAGCCGCTGCCGATGTCCTGCGCGTCGGCCGGATTCACCGGCAGGCAGGCGGTCGACGCGATCGTCGGCCGGCTGACCGGCGGCAAGGTCGCGCCCACCAAGCTGTCCTACGTGGGCAACCACATCAGCCTCGGACAGCGGGACGGGATCCTGCAGATGGTCGACGGGCAGGGGCGGGCGAGGCCGAAGTACGTGGGCGGGCGGAAGGCGGCGCGGATCAAGGCGGGCATCGTGTGGATGTCGCTGTGGGCGACCAGGAACCCGACGTTCGGACTGCCCAGGCGCCGCTTGGGTGTTGCGCCCGCCGCCGCGTCCGAGAAGGCCGCTGCCTAGGGTGATCCACGTGGACGGCACCCCTTCGGACCTCTTCGACGTCAGTCGCTTCGAGGCCGGCCGCAACCGGCTGGCCTCGCTGGCGTACCGGCTGCTGGGCTCGGCCGCCGATGCCGAGGACGCGGTACAGGACGCGTTCCTGCACTGGCAGGCCGCGGACCGGAGCCTGATCAAGGTCCCCGAGGCCTGGCTGACGAAGGTGGTCACCAACCTCTGTCTGGACAGGCTCCGCTCGGCGCAGGCCCGGCGTGAGCGCACGGCGGGTGCTTGGCTGCCCGAACCGCTGCTCGACGGCGACCCGATGCTGGGTCCTGCCGACACCTTCGAGCAGCGCGAATCGGTCTCGCTGGCCGTGCTGATGCTGATGGAGCGGCTTTCGCCGGTGGAGCGGGCGGTGTACGTGCTGCGCGAGGCGTTCTCGCACAGCCACGGCGAGATCGCCGAGATCCTCGGCCTCACGGAGGCTGCCAGCCAGCAGCATCTGCACCGTGCCCGGGCCCGTATCGCCGCCGGTCAGCGCCGCCGTGACGAGGTGGACCCCGCCGTGGCGCGTCGCCTCGTCGAGGAGTTCCTGGCGGCCGCCACCTCGGGCCGTACGGAACGGCTCGTGGCGCTGCTCACCGACGACGCGGTCGCGATCTCCGACGGTGCGGGACTCGCGAAGAAGCTGCTGCGGTACGAGACGCCGGAGCGTATCGCCGCGATCGCGCGGGCGGGCCTGAAGTCCACGCCCGCGAAGCAGCGGCTCGCGGGCGGCGCCTCGGCCGTCCACTACGCGCTCCTGAACGGGGCGCCCGCGATCCTCTTCGTGCCGGACGGCAAGGTGGTGGGGGCGATCACCTTCGACCTGGTGGAGGGGCGGATCGCGATGGTACGGGGGGTCGCGGCGCCCGATCGGCTGGTGCGGCTGACGGAGGCCTGGCGGCGGTACGAGCAAGGGGTGCCGTTGATCGCCGAGTGGTGATCCGGTTTGGCGGGGCGGGTTGTCAGTGCCGTCGACTAGGTTTTCCGGGTTCGGTCCGGTCGGCGGGCCGCGGGAGCATGGGGCTGGTTGCGGTGAGTATCCATCTGCACTTTCGTGCCGCTGCGGAATCGGAGATACGGGACGATCACACGTGGCTCGCGGAGTTCATGAGTAACGCGTGGGACCACGACGACGAGGAGTACGCGGCAGGGATCGCCACCTCGATCAACAAGAGCTTCGACGCACTTGATCGCCTCTACGCGGCAGCCGCTGTGCCGGAGGCCTCCACTGTCGGCGGCCCGTGGACGTTGCCGGTCTACGGCGGCCGGCCCGTGCCCCACGATGCCGGCCCGCAGCCGACGGACTGGGATCCGCCGATGATGCTGCTGGAGGCGGCAGGCGTGTGCCAAGCCGCCGAGTTCCTGGCGCAGGTCTCCTTCGACGACCTGTGGCACGTCGCGTACGACGGGCTGCCGGGCACCACGGGTATCGAGTCGCTGGACAGGAAGGACTTCCTCTTCCAGCACCAGGATCTGCGGAGGTTCTACGCGCAGGCTGCTGACGCGGGACACGCGGTCGTCAAGTGCGTATGGGCGTGAGCAAAGCCGCCCTCGGCCGCGAGTTCCACTGGCTCTGGGCTGCCTACACCGTCAGCATCTTTGGGACCTGGCTCGCCTTCGACGCCTTCGCGCTGATCGCCGTGCTCGTGCTGCACGCCGGGCCCGCCGGGGTCTCCGCGCTCGCCGCCGTCGGGCCCGCCGTCGCGGCGCTCGTCGCTGTGCCGCTCGGGCCGTGGATGGAGTTCCGGCGCAAGCGGCCCGTGATGATCGGGATGGATGTGGTGCGGTGCGTCGCGCTGCTGACCGTTCCGCTCGCGTACGCGCTCGATGTGCTCTCGCTCGTCCAATTGCTGCTGGTGTCGGTGGTGGTCGGGGCCGCGGACATCGCCTTCTCGGCGGCCAGTGGGGCCACCCTCAAGGCGCTCGTCCCGCGCGAGCAACTGCTCGCCGCCAATGGGCGGTTCGAGTCGACCATGTGGACGGCCACTTTGGTGGGGCCTCCGCTGGGCGGGGCGGCCGTGGGGGTCTTCGGGCCGGTGCTGACCGTGGTCGCCAACGCGGTGAGTTTTCTGCTGTCAGCCGTGGGGATCCGGGCGATCGGCCGGGACGAGGAGCCGCCCGCGCACGCGGCGGAGAAGGAGCGGGCGCGGATCGGGGACGGGTTCCGCTTTCTGTGGGCGCATCCGACGCTGCGGCCGCTGTTCCTCAACACCGTGCTCGTCAACGCGCTGATCATGACGGGCGCCCCGCTGCTCGCCGTTCTGATGCTCGGACCGCTGGGATTCGCACCCTGGCAGTACGGGCTCGCCTTCGCCGTTCCCTGCCTCGGGGGTCTGCTCGGCTCGCGGCTCGCGCGCAGGCTTGTGCCGCGTTACGGGGAGGGGCGGGTGTTGCGCGTCGCAGGTGTGCTTCGGGTGTGCTGGCCGATCGGGCTCGTGTTCGTGCACGGCGGGGTGAGTGGGCTGCTCCTTGTGATGGTGGTGGAGGTCGGGCTGATCACCTGCTCCGCGGTGTTCAGCCCGGTGCTTGCCACGCGCCGGCTTGCCGAGCTGCCCGCGGATCACGTCACGCGCGTGCTGGCCGCTTGGTCGGTGACGGTGAAGGGGACGACTGCGGTGCTCACGGCGGCGTGGGGTGTGCTGGCCGCTCTGGTCGGGCCGCGTGAGGCGCTTGCCGTTTCGGGGGTGCTGTTGCTGGTGACGCCGGTGCTGCTGGTGGGGCGGTGGGCGCCTGCGGCGGGCTCTTTCCCCACCCCGCCCCTTCCCGAAACCGGGTCTCCGCCCCGGACCCCGGCATCCGAACTTCGTTCGGATCTGCTCAAGCGCCGCAGGGGCTGAAGGATCTGCTCAAGCGCCGCAGGGGCTGAAGGATCTGCTCAAGCGCCGCAGGGGCTAACAGTCGACGATGTGCTCCGGCCGCACCGGCACCCTCCTCAGCGCGATCCCCGTCGCCTGCCGAATTGCCGAGACGATCGCCGGGGTCGACGACAGCGTGGGGGCTTCGCCCGCGCCGCGCAGGCCGTACGGGGCGTGTTCGTCGGCGAGTTCGAGGATGTCGACGGGCATGGGCGGGGTGTCGAGGATCGTCGGGATCAGGTAGTCCGTGAAGGACGGGTTGCGGACCAGGGAGGTGGCGGGGTCGACGACGATCTCCTCCATGACGGCGAGGCCCAGGCCCTGGGTCGAGCCGCCCTGGATCTGTCCGAGGACGGACAGCGGGTTGAGCGCCTTGCCCACGTCCTGCGCGCAGGCCAGCTCGACCACCTTCACCAGACCGAGCTCCACATCCACCTCGACGACTGCCCGGTGTGCGGCGAAGGCGTACTGCACATGCCCGTTGCCCTGCCCGTGCACAGGATCGAAGGGCTCGGTGGGCCGGTGGCGCCACTCCAGCTCCAGATCGATGACCTCTTCGTCGAGTACGTCCGCGAGGCCGGCCAGGCTCACCCCGTCAGGACCCACCACTTTGCCGCCGGCCAGCGCGAGCCCTTCGGCCGGCCAGCCGAACTTCCGCTGTCCGAGGTCGAGTACCGCCTCCCGCACCGCCTCGCACGTGTGCTTGATCGCTCCTCCGGTGACGTACGTCTGGCGTGACGCCGAGGTCGAGCCCGCATTGCCGGCCGAGGTGTCGGCGGGGCGCAGCGTCACCTGGGAGACGCCCAGTTCCGTACGGACGATCTGGGCGTGCACCGTCACCCCGCCCTGGCCCACCTCGGCCATCGCGGTGTGCAGGGTCACCGCCGGCTCCCCGGCGATCACTTCGAGGCGTACGCGTGCGGTCGAGTAGTCGTCGAAGCCCTCCGAGAAGCCGACGTTCTTGATGCCGACCGCATAGCCGACACCCCGTACGACCCCCTCGCCGTGCGTGGTGTTGGACAAGCCTCCGGGCAGATCGCGCAGATCGGCCCCCGAACCCACCGCCGCCCACTGAGCCGCTTCCGGCAGTGGCAGCTCCCGCACCCGCCGCAGCAGCTCGGCCACCGGCGCGGGGGAGTCCACCACCTGTCCCGTCGGCATCACCGAGCCCTGGGACATGGCGTTGCGCTGCCGGAAGTCGACGGGATCCAGGCCCAGTTCGGCTGCGACACGGTCCATCTGCGACTCGTACGCGAAGCAGGCCTGCACCGCGCCGAAGCCGCGCATCGCCCCGCAGGGCGGGTTGTTGGTGTAGAGCCCGAGCACTTCGATGGAGACGGCCGGGCATTCGTACGGGCCGAGGCCCAGCGAGGCCGCGTTGCCGACGACCGCGGGTGTCGAGGACGCGTACGCACCCCCGTCGAGCACGATCCGTGCCGCCACATGCGTCAACTTGCCGTCCCGCGTGGCCCCGTGCTCGTAGTGCAGACGTGCGGGGTGGCGGTGGACATGGCCGAAGAAGGACTCGTAGCGGTTGTAGACCATCTTCACCGGCCGGCCCGTGCGCAGCGCGAGCAGCCCGGCATGCGCCTGCATGGACAGGTCCTCGCGACCGCCGAACGCGCCGCCGACCCCGGAGAGCGTCAGCCGCACCTTGTCCTCGGGCAGGCCGAAGACCGGCGCGATCTGCTTGCGGTCGACGTGCAGCCACTGGGTGGAGACGTAGAGATCGATGCCGCCGTCATCGGCGGGCACCGCGAGTCCGGACTCCGGGCCGAGGAACGCCTGGTCCTGCATGCCCACTTCGTAGTCCTCGGCCACGATCACGTCCGCCCGGGCGCGGGCGGACGCCAGATCGCCGCTGATGATCGGCTGGCGGTGGACGATGTTCGGGTGCGGTACGTGCGCGAAGTGCGCGTCCTCGCGGTCGGGGTGGAGGACGGGGGCCTCGGGCGCCGTCGCCGTGGCCTCGTCGGTGACGGCGGGAAGCACCTCGTACTCGACGACGATCCGCTCGGCGGCCCGGCGGGCGGTCTCCGGATGGTCGGCGGCGACCAGCGCGACGGGCTCCCCGTGGAAGCGCACCCGGCCGTCGCAGAGCACCGGCTGGTCGGCGATCTCCAGACCGTAGGTCTTCGCGTGCGGGAGGTCCTCGTATGTGAGAACCGCCTGGACACCGGTCAGTTGAAGTGCGGGGCCGATGTCCAGGCGGGTGATCCGTGCGTGGGCGTGCGGGGCGCGCAGGGTGTGGCCCCACAGCATGTCCTCGTGCCAGAGGTCCGAGGCGTAGGCGAACTCGCCGGTGGTCTTGAGCGTCCCGTCGGGCCGGAGCGTGGACTCCCCGATGCCGCCCGGGGTGTGGGTGCCCTGGGTGAGGCCGGTAGGGGTGTTCGTCACTTCGGCCATGCGGACCTCGATTCAGCGATGGGGACCACCTGCAGCCAGGATCAGCCCTGGACCATCGCCGGGTCCATCCACATGACCTCGAAGTGATGGCCGTCCGGGTCCTGGAAGGAGCGGCCGTACATCTGGCCGTAGTCCTGCGGGTCCTTGGCGTGCGAGCCGCCCACGGCGAGCGCACGGTCGCACAGCTCGTCCACCTTCTCGCGGCTCTCTGCGCTCAGACAGATCAGCGCCTCGTTGGAGACCGCGGGGTCGGCGATCGGCTTCGAGGCGAACTCCGCGAACTTCGATTCGGCGAGCAGCATGATCACGATGGCGTCGCTGATCACCACGGAGGCGGTGTTCTCGTCGCTGAACTGTGCGTTGATCTCGTAGCCGAGCTCCGAGTAGAACTTCTTCGCGCCGTCGATGTCCTTGGTGGCGAGGTTGATGAAGACCATCTGCTGGTACGCGTTGTCCGCCATGTCGTCCGCTCCTAAGTCCGTGATGATCGGTGGGCCTGTGCCGTTCGGCAGCCCGTGATGATCGGTGATGTTCGCTACGCAGGGTTAGACGGCGGGCCGGTCAGGAACTCATCGGCCCCTGGGGAGATTTTTTCAGCTCACCATCGGAGCCGCAGCGAGGAGCGCGATTGCGCAGGTCAGAGGTGCGAAGACGGCGAGCAGCGCCACCGTCCTGAGCGCCACCGCGGTCCTGAGCAGCGATACGGGCGCCCCGAGCCGCAGCAGCGCCGCCGTGGTGTGCGCCCTGGCCTGGCGGGCCTCCACCGCCGCAGTCACCAGTGCGAGCACGGTGCAGCCCACCACGAGCGAGCCGCCGAGCGCCGTGAGCGGCCCGAAGGCCGTGGCGGGAGCGCCGTACAGCGAGAACGCGGCGATGCCACCGGAGACCACCGCGCACACCACACCGAGCGGGCGTCCGATCCGGGCGGCCTCCTCCTGGAGCACCCGGCCCGCGAGCAGGCGGGCGGCGCCAGGACGCCAGGCCTGGAGCAGCCGGCCGCACAGGAACGTCAGGCCGGGGCCGGCGAACGCGAGGCCCAGTGCCGTGACCGCCCAGCCGGCCAGGACCCCGGCCGGGGTGGACACGAGACGTCCCGGGAGCGGCAGTCCGTCGCCCCCGGAGGAGCCCGCCGCGTACAGCTCCACGGACAGGCCCACCGCCATCAGGGCCACGCCCCAGGGGAGGCCGTTGGGGATGGGGGCGGGCGGTTCGGGCTGCGCCGGGTCGCGTTCGTCGCCGGGGCGGAGCCGGCGCGGGCGCAGCACCACGGCGCTGGTGACGGATGCGGTGAGCGGGACCAGGGCGAGCAGGGTCCATACGGCCGCGAGGGGCAACGGCTGCCCCGCGCCCAGGAGTTCGGCCGCTCCGCCGTCCATCGGCAGTCCGGTCAGATCTCCCCGTAGATGAAGGAAGAAGAGCAACGCGAGCATCGAGCCGAGCGTGCAGGCCACCAGGGTGTTGACCGCGGCCAGGATCATCAGGCGGCTCGGGCCGAGGCCGACCGCCGAGAGGCCTTGGTGGGGGCGGGTGCCCGGGTCGGTGCGGGCGACGGCCACCGCGAGCTGCACCGTCGCGGCGAGCGGTGGCAGACACCACAGGAGGCGGAGCACCGAGGCGCGGCCCGCGTCGGGGTGGCCGAGTGCGTAGCCCATCGTGCACAGGAGCAGAAAGCCCGTGCCCCCCGAGGCGGCCGCCACCGAGAGCCGGCGGAGCAGGACGACAGGGTGGGCGCCGCGGGCTAGACGGAGAGCGAGCACGCCGTCCCTTCCGCGGAGGGGCCGGCCGGGTTCGAGGTGTAGGGGCCGGCCGGGTTCGAAGAGTAGGGATCGGCCGGCGCCGTGAGCAGCCCGGACGAAGGCCCGGGCACCCGCAGCGAGTTGACCCTGCGCCCGTCGAGCAGCTGCACCGTGCGGTCGGCGAGCGTGGCCACCTCGGCGTCGTGCGTGGCGAGCACGACGGTGATGCCGTGCGAGCGTGCGGCGGTCGTGAGCGTACGCAGCACATGGGCGCGGTCGGCGCGATGGAGGGGAGCGGTGGGCTCGTCGGCGAAGAGCACCGTGGGCTCGGTGACCAGTGCGCGGGCGATCGCGACGCGCTGGCGCTCGGCCTGGAGCAGGGCGTGCGGGCGCTTACGTCCGCAGGAACCGATGTCCAGGCGCTCGAGCCACTCGCAAGCGGCCTTGCGCGACGGGCGGTTGGGGACTCCGCGCAGCATCAGGGGCAGCGCGACGTTCTCCCATGCGGTGAGCTCGGGCACCAGGGCCGGCTCGGGGTCGATCCAGCCGAAGCGGTCGCGGCGCAGCCGTTCGCGTACGACGGGTCCCATGGTGTGCACGGGTGTCGAGTTGAACCACACCTCGCCCTGCTGGGGCACGAGTTGACCCGAGAGGCACTGCAGCAGAGTGGTCTTGCCGCAGCCGCGCGGACCGCCGACGGCGAGGATCTCGCCCTCGCGCACTTCGAGGGAGACTCCGGTGAGAGCGGGCGAGCCGCCCAGCGAGACGTGCAGGGAACGCGCCCAGAGCACATTGTTGTCCGGCGGGGCCACCATGGCGTAACACCTCGGTTCTGTCGTCGACGGCGAGGACCTGATGCGAAGTCCCGTCCCCCGTAAGGGCGAACGAGACCTGCGGCCGTTCGGTCACACGAACCGTAGGGACGAACCAGAACAGAGCGGACAACAAACGGCCCGGGCACCCGCGTTCTCACTCGAACGGGGCACCCGGGCCGTCGGCGTGCAGAGGGTGCTTACAGCTTGGTCCACGCCTCCGTGAGCACGGTGCGCAGGATCTGCTCGATCTCGTCGAAGGTCGACTGGTCGGCGATCAGCGGCGGCGCGAGCTGGACGACCGGGTCGCCACGGTCGTCGGCGCGGCAGTAAAGACCGTTCTCGTACAGGGCCTTGGAGAGGAAGCCGTAGAGCACGCGCTCCGTCTCCTCGTCCGTGAAGGACTCCTTGGTGACCTTGTCCTTGACGAGCTCGATGCCGTAGAAGAACCCGTTGCCGCGGACGTCGCCGACGATCGGCAGGTCGTGCAGCTTCTCCAGTGTGGCCTTGAACGCGCCCTCGTTGTCGAGGACGTGCTGGTTCAGCTTCTCCTTCTCGAAGATGTCGAGATTGGCGAGGCCGACGGCCGCGGAGACCGGGTGGCCGCCGAAGGTGTAGCCGTGCAGGAAGGTGTTGTCGCCCTTGTAGAACGGCTCGGCGATCTTGTCGGAGATGATGCACGCGCCGATCGGGGAGTAGCCCGAGGTCATGCCCTTGGCGCAGGTGATCATGTCCGGGACGTAGCCGAACTTGTCGCAGGCGAACATCGTGCCGAGACGGCCGAAGGCGCAGATGACCTCGTCCGAGACGAGCAGCACGTCGTACTGGTCGCAGATCTCGCGTACGCGCTGGAAGTAGCCGGGCGGCGGCGGGAAGCAGCCGCCGGCGTTCTGCACCGGCTCCAGGAAGACGGCCGCGACGGTGTCGGGGCCCTCGAAGAGGATCTCCTGCTCGATCTGGTCTGCGGCCCAGCGGCCGAAGGCCTCGGGGTCGTCGCCGTGGATCGGGGCGCGGTAGATATTGGTGTTCGGCACCTTGTGCGCGCCGGGGACCAGCGGCTCGAACGGGGCCTTCAGGGCCGGGAGTCCGGTGATGGACAGGGCGCCCTGCGGGGTGCCGTGGTAGGCGACCGCACGCGAGATGACCTTGTACTTGGTGTGCTTGCCCTGCAGCTTGAAGTACTGCTTGGCGAGCTTCCAGGCGGTCTCGACCGCTTCACCGCCACCGGTGGTGAAGAAGACCTTGTTCAGGTCGCCGGGAGCGTGGTGCGCGAGGCGCTCCGCCAGCTCGACGGCCTTGGGGTGGGCGTACGACCAGATGGGGAAGAAGGCCAGTTCCTGCGCCTGCTTGAACGCGGTCTCGGCGAGCTCCACGCGCCCGTGGCCCGCGTTGACCACGAACAGGCCGGCCAGGCCGTCGAGGTAACGCTTGCCCTTGTCGTCGTAGATGTAGGTGCCTTCGCCGCGCACGATCGTCGGCACGGGCGAGTTCTCGTACGACGACATCCTGGTGAAGTGCATCCACAGGTGGTCGTAGGCGGTCTTAGAGAGGTCCTGGCCCATGGTTATCGGGATCCCCATTGGTAGGTCTGCTTCTTGAGCTTGAGGTAGACGAAGCTCTCGGTGGAGCGCACGCCGGGAAGGGTGCGGATCCTCTTGCTGATGACTTCGAGGAGGTGGTCGTCGTCCTCGCAGACGACTTCCGCAAGCAGGTCGAAGGACCCTGCGGTGAGCACCACGTACTCGACTTCGTCCATGGCCGTCAGCGCCTCGGCGACCGGATCGAGGTCACCCTCGACATTGATCCCGAGCATCGCCTGCCGCCGGAAACCCACGGTGAGCGGGTCGGTGACGGCGACGATCTGCATGACGCCTTGGTCGAGCAGTTTCTGGACCCGCTGTCGTACGGCCGCTTCGGACAGGCCCACGGCCTTGCCGATGGCGGCGTACGGACGGCGTCCGTCTTCCTGGAGCTGCTCGATGATCGCCAGGGAGACGGCGTCGACGCTGTTGGGCGTCCCTGCCGGCCTGGATTCTGCGCTGCGACTGGCCACGAGCACACTGTGCAGGACAGGTCGTCGGTCTTGCAAGCCCTGATCGATGAAATTCGTCGTTTGGGGCTGCCGATATCGCGGATTCCGTAGTTGTGACCTTCACGGTATGTCGAAAGCGTCGGTCATCGGACTAGGGTGGGTGGTCTCACGTTCTGGACAGGGCAGCACGTACCACTACAGGAGGCCGGGCAGTGAGCACCGAACTGCGTCGTCTGCGGAACTACATCAACGGCGAATTCCGGGACGCGGCCGACGGCCGCACCACGGAGGTCGTGAACCCCGCCACGGGCGAGGCGTACGCGACGGCGCCGCTCTCCGGGCAGGCCGATGTCGACGCCGCGATGGAGGCGGCCGCGGCCGCGTTCCCCGCCTGGCGCGACCTCACCCCGTCGGACCGCCAGAAGGCGCTCCTCAAGATCGCGGACGCCTTCGAGGAGCGGGCCGAGGAGCTGATCGCGGCCGAGGTCGAGAACACCGGCAAGCCGATCGGTCTGACCCGGTCCGAGGAAATCCCGCCGATGGTCGACCAGATCCGCTTCTTCGCGGGCGCGGCCCGGATGCTCGAAGGCCGTGCGGCCGGCGAGTACATGGAGGGCATGACCTCCATCATCCGCCGTGAGCCGATCGGCGTCTGCGCGCAGGTCGCGCCGTGGAACTACCCGATGATGATGGCCGTGTGGAAGTTCGCCCCGGCGCTCGCCGCGGGCAACACCGTGGTCCTCAAGCCCTCGGACACGACGCCCGCGTCGACCGTCCTGATGGCCGAGATCATCGGTTCGATCGTGCCGAAGGGCGTCTTCAACGTCGTCACGGGTGACCGTGAGACGGGCCGTGCGATGGTCGAGCACCCGACCCCGGCGATGGCCTCCATCACCGGCTCCGTACGCGCCGGCATGCAGGTCGCCGAGTCCGCGGCCAAGGACCTCAAGCGCGTCCACCTGGAGCTCGGCGGCAAGGCGCCCGTCGTGGTCTTCGAGGACACCGACATCGCCAAGGCCGTCGAGGACATCTCGGTGGCGGGCTTCTTCAACGCCGGCCAGGACTGCACCGCCGCGACCCGCGTGCTCGTGCACGAGTCGATCCACGACGAGTTCGTGACCGCGCTGGCCAAGGCCGCCGCGGACACCAAGACCGGTATGCCGGACGACGAGGACGTGCTCTACGGTCCGCTCAACAACCCCAACCAGCTCGCCCAGGTCAGCGGTTTCATCGACCGTCTGCCGGCGCACGCGCGGGTGGAGGCGGGCGGCCAGCGGGTCGGCGAGAAGGGCTACTTCTACGCCCCGACCGTGGTCTCGGGCCTCAAGCAGGACGACGAGATCATCCAGAACGAGGTGTTCGGACCGGTCATCACCGTCCAGTCCTTCGCCTCCGAGGAGCAGGCCGTCGAGTGGGCGAACGGCGTGGACTACGCGCTGGCCTCCTCGGTGTGGACCAAGGACCACGCGCGCGCGATGCGCATGTCCAAGGTGCTCGACTTCGGCTGCGTGTGGATCAACACCCACATTCCGCTGGTCGCCGAGATGCCGCACGGCGGCTTCAAGAAGTCCGGTTACGGCAAGGACCTTTCGGCGTACGGGTTCGACGACTACACGCGGATCAAGCACGTCATGACGTCGCTGGGCTAAGGCTCAGGCTCGGCAGTGAAGGGCGGTCCCGCTTGGTGCGGGGCCGCCCTTCGGTTTCGCTGCAGGGATCAGGTGCCGACGCTCGTGCCCGCCTGTGCGTCGTCGTGGTGCTCCTGGTGCAGCGACGGCCCCTCGTGCTTGCCGTGCTTGCCCGGCGCCCCCGGAGGCAGGGGCGCCTCCGGCAGGTCGACGCCGGCCTTCTCCATGATCGGCGCACAGGTCTTGTGCGCCTTCTCGAACTTCTTCGCGTGCGGGTCCATGTGCTTCCCGCTGCCGCTCAGTTCAAGGCGCACACGGCCGTCTCCCGCATCGGTCACCTTGATGTCGGGGAAGTTCTGCACGCCGTTGTCGCGCATGCACTGCGAGAAGTCCACGGCGGCCGCCTTCGCCTTGTCGGCGTCGGTGGCCTTGGTGACGATCACCATCGACCACCGGCCCCCCTTGCCGGGCCCCTTGTCGCCGTGCTCGTGGGACAGCCCTCCCTCGGCGGGGTGGGCGAGCGCGGGCGGTTCGGGCCGCTCGTAACCGGGTGGGGTCGAGCCGTCGGACGCCATGGCCTGCACGGAGAAGACGGTGCCGAGTGTCGCCGCGGAGAGCAGCGCACCTGCCCCGAAGAGCCGGCGCGTCCTGGAACGCTTCGGGCGCCCCGGGTGCTTCGGTGGGTGCTGGGGCACGGGTGGTACGTCCATGAGTTCCTCCTTGAGGAGCGGTGGGCGCGCCCAGCACACCGCACCCCCGGTTACGGGACGGGAACAGCTCAACAGGGCCGCTCTGACCTGGAGTTCCTTACGCGGATCTCACTTACGCCGCCGTAACCGCCGCGGAGCGACACTGCGCACATGCGTGTGCTGGTGGTCGACGACCATGTGGAGCTGGCCGAGACCGTCGCCGGGGGACTGCGCCGCGAGGGCATCGCGGTCGATCTCGCCTTCGACGGGCTTACGGCCCTGGAACGGGCCGAACTCAACGGCTATGACGTGGTCGTCCTCGACCGGGATCTGCCCGGTCTGCATGGGGACGAGGTGTGTGCTGCGCTGATCGGGGGCGGCACGCGCGCCCGGGTCCTGATGCTGACGGCATCCGGGCGGGTGGCCGACCGGGTGGAGGGCCTGTCGATGGGGGCCGACGACTATCTGTCCAAGCCCTTCGCCTTCGCCGAACTGGTCGCCCGTATACGCGCCTTGGCGCGGCGTGCCCAGCCCGCACTTCCGCCTGTCCTGATCCGCGGTGAGCTGTGCCTCGACCCGGCCCGGCGCGTCGCGAGCCGACAAGGGAGGGAACTGGCGCTCAGCCCGAAGGAGTTCGCCGTACTCGAGCTTCTGATGGCCGCCCAGGGAGCCGTGGTGTCCGCCGAGGAGCTCCTTGAACGAGCATGGGACGAGGCGGCGGATCCGTTCAGCCAGACAGTGAAGGTCACCGTCAGCCGACTGCGCCGCAAACTCGGCGAACCTCAGGTGATCGAGACCGTGGGGCGGGCTGGGTACAGGCTGTGACCTTCCTACGGACTCGGGGTGCGCGCAGTGCCTTCCCGCGCACCATCCGCTGGCGGCTCACGCTGCTCTACAGCGGCCTGTTCATCGTTGCGGGCACCCTGCTGCTCGCCATCACGTACATCCTGGTCTCCCGCACGACGCCCGGGCATCCCCTGCACAGGTCGGTGGAGATGCCGGATCTGCCGGGTGCCGAGAAGGGGCTGCACAAGATGATCGACGAGCAGGTGGACGTCGCCCGCGACGAACAGCTGCACGACCTGCTCGTCCAGTCGGGTTTCGCCCTCGCGGGCATGGCTGCCGTATCCCTGCTCCTCGGCTGGCTGGTGGCCGGACACGTGCTGTCGCCCCTGCGCACCATGACCGCGGGCGCCCGCCGGATCTCGGCGGACAATCTGCACGAACGCCTCGCGGTGGGCGGCCCGGACGACGAACTCAAGGCGCTGGCCGACACCTTCGACGCCCTGCTCGCTCGCCTGGAGGACTCCTTCGCGGCCCAGCGGCAGTTCGTGGCCAACGCCTCGCACGAACTGCGCACCCCGCTCACGCTCCAGCAGGCCGTCATCGACATCACCCTCTCCGATCCGATCGCGGACAAGACCGCTCTGCGCGAGGCCCTCGGCCGGGTGCGCTCGGCCGGACAGCAGCAGGAGCGGATGATCGACTCCCTGCTCACCCTGGCGCGCAGCCAGCGCGGACTGCAGCGTCAGGAGTACGTGGATCTGGCGGTGCTCGTGCAGGGGCTGCTGCCCGTGGGCACCTCCTTGCGTATCGACACCCGGCTGGAGTCCGCACCCGTCCTCGGTGACGCGCAGCTCCTGGAACGTCTGGTCAGCAATCTCAGGGACAATGCCGTACGGCACAACGTGCCTGGTCCGGACGGCAGTTGGATCTCCCTGCGGACGGGTTTGCGCGACGGCCGCCCGACGCTGCGGATCTCCAACAGCGGACCGGCGATCCCGCCGGACCAGGTCGCGGGCCTGTTCCGGCCCTTCCGGCGGCTCGGTCCCGACCGCGTGCGCGGCAATGACGGCGGTCAGGGGCTCGGTCTGTCGATCGTGGCCGCCGTCGCGGCGGCCCATGGGGGAGAGGTGCGCGCCTGGCCGCGCCCGGAGGGCGGTCTTGACGTGGAGGTGAACCTGCCGTCGGCCGTGGAGCCGTATCCCCCGAAGATCCCCGCATGACGCGTTCCCTGGACAGGGTGTCGGGTCATGGCCGGTCCGCTTTACGGCCCGTCCATTGTCCCGGCCTGCGGACCGGGGCAAGCTGCCTGAGTGCGAGCGAACCGAAGCGTCAGTGCCATGTCCCGTCGGAATCTGCTGCGTGCCCTCGGGGGCGTCGCCGGTGCGGGAGTCCTTGCCGGGTGCGGGGTGCCCGCCGCGTACGTCGGCCCCGAGGACAGATCCGCCCCCGACCGCTCGGCGCGTGAGCGCAAGCTGACCTTCGCCAACTGGCCGCTGTACATCGACACCGATGACGAGGACGAGTCCAAGCGGCCGACCCTGGAGGCCTTCGAGCAGCGCACCGGGATCTCCGTGCACTACACGGAGGAGATCAACGACAACGACGAGTTCTTCGGGAAGATCAGCCCGGCGCTGCTCAACAACCAGCAGACCGGCCGCGATCTGATCGTCATCAGCGACTGGATGTGCGCCCGTTTCGTACGGCTCGGCTGGGTCCAGGAGATGGATCGCTCGCGCCAGCCCAACGTCACCAAGTACCTCGACCCGCTGCTTCGCGACCCGCACTTCGACCCCGGTCGCAAGTCGACGGTGCCGTGGCAGTCGGGCATCACCGGCATCGCGTACAACCGCAAGGCGCTCGGCCGCGAGCTGCGCTCGGTCTCCGACCTGTGGGCGGACGAGCTGAAGGGCAAGGTGACGCTGCTGTCCGGTCTCGACGAGGCGTTCGCGCTGCTCATGCAGGGCGACGGTGTGGACATCACCCGCTGGACCACGGACGACTTCCACAAGGTCTGCGACCGCGTCGAGAAGCTGGTGGACTCTCGCCACATCCGCCGCTTCACCGGCAACGACTACCTCAAGGACCTGGAGAGCGGCGACGTTCTCGCCTGCCAGGCCTACTCGGGCGATGTGATCCAACTCCAGGCGGACAAGCCGGAGATCGAGTTCCTGATACCCGAGGAGGGCGCGGAACTCTGGTCGGAGTCCCTGATGATCCCCAACCTGGCCCGGCACAAGGCCAACGCGGAACTCCTGATCGACCACTACTACGACCCTGAGGTCGCCGCCGAGCTGGCCACCTGGGTCAACTACGTCTGCCCGGTCCCCGCGGCCCGCGACATCCTCGCGGACTCCAAGGACGAGGAGACGGCCGCGCTGGCCGAGGATCCGCTCATCTTCCCCGACGACGCGATGCGTTCACGTCTGGCGATCGCCCGTGACATCAAGCCCGAGGAGCGTACGGAGCTGGCCAAGAGGTGGAACGGGATCGTCGGGCTCTGAGCTGCCCGGCGACAGGGCACCCCCACTTTTGAACGCGTTCAACATGCGGCGTACTCTCCTGTCATGAGCGACAGAGCCGCCCTGCTCAAGGGCATCCGTGCGTGGCTGGTGTTCTTCGTCGTCTGCCTGGTGCTCAGCGGCGCCACGGCCTTTCCCCTGGTCCATGAACTGCGCTGGACCGAGGACCTGTTGAACCACCTGTCCGTCGGCGACCACCTGCCCGCCCTGACGGAGTGGATAGAGCGCGTCCGCGCCGGCCTGGACGAGGCCGACGCGGACTATCCGTTCCTTCTCTACGGCACCGACTGGCTGGCCTTCGCCCACCTCGTCATCGCCGTGGCGTTCTACGGGCCCTACCGCGATCCGGTGCGCAACATCTGGGTGATCGAGTTCGGGATGATCGCCTGCGCCGGGATCATCCCGCTGGCCCTGATCTGCGGTCCGATCCGCGGGATCCCCGGCTGGTGGACCGTGATCGACATGTCGTTCGGGGTGTTCGGGGTGATTCCGTTGTACGTGGTGTGGCGCAGGATCAAGCGGCTGGAGGCGCTGACGGCTCCCGTCGCCCGGCCTGTGCTCACCGGCTGAACGCCGCCCGCACCAGCCGTTCGGCGGTCGGGTTCATGCCCTCGGCCTTCGCGTCGGTCGCGTTGACCGAGTAGACGAGGGTGCGGGACAGGTCCTCGGTGGCCGCGATGATGGTGTTGTAGCCGGGCCGCGCCCCCGTCTTGAGCCAGAGCACCCGCCCGTCGGGCAGCGGGAAGCGGGTCAGCCCGGCGCCCATATCGGCCTCGCCGACCGTGACCTCCGGAACCGTGAACATCTCCCGCAGCTGCGGCTCGGGCACGATCTCACCGCGGAACAGCGCGAACAGGAAGCGTTCCAGATCCTCGGTCGTCGAGATCATGTCGCCCGCGGCCCACCGGTCCGACATGTTCCACTCGGTGGCGTCCACGAGCCGCCCGTCCGCGAGCAGTTGGTAGCCCCGGTTGTGCGGGCCGTGGATGCGCGGGTCCGGGCCGCCGGGGAACGAGGTGTGCCGCATGCCGGCCGGCTTGAAGATGCGCATCGCAGCCTGGTGCTCGTACGTGTCGCCGGTGACCTCTTCGATCAGCAGGCCAAGGACGGTGTACTCGATGTTGCCGTAGTTCTGCCGCTCACCAGGTGCGGCATTGGGTCCCTGCCGGACCGATTCGGCCACGACCTCCTCGGGCGTCAGAGTCTCGAACCGCCGCTCGTACCCCTCGGCGTTCTCCGCTCCCAGCCAGGCGCCGGGCTTCATTCCGCTGGTGAAGTTGAGCAACTGCCGTACGGATATGGGCTGGAAGTCCTCGGTGAACAGGCCTGGCAGATAGCTCTGCACCGGGGTGTCCAGGTCGACAAGGCCATCGGCGGCGAGCTGCAGCACGAGAGCCGAGGTGACGACCTTCGTGGTCGAACCGGCCCGGAAGCGCGCCTGCTCCAGGGCCGGACGCCGGGTTCTCAGATCGTGCACACCGGCGCTTTTGTGCCAGTCGGGGCCCGTGCCGCCGACCCTCGCGAGGGCGGCGGTGGTCGTGGCGTCGGGCAGGCCGGTCAGTGCGGCGTTCAGGAGAGCCGTGTCGGGGCCGGCCTGCTCGGCGCTGTGGACGATGCCCGGGGAGTCGGCGTGTGCGGGCAGCTGACCCACGGCGAGTCCGGCGAGCAGGGCGGCGGCGATCAGGCAAGTGCGGGTGCGGGTACGCGAGTTCATGTCCGGTCCTCGGGGTCTCTGCGCTGTGTCGTGCTGACAGAGGTAATCCTGCTGTTCGAGGGCCTTCGGGGGATCGCCGTGCCGGGTGGTCCTCACCCGTCTGTTTCCTCGCCCGCGCGGGGGAATCCGGCGAGCGGCATCCACCGCCCGGGGGAGGGGGAGGGGGAGGGG
>JOGW01000011.1 GCA_000721375.1 Streptomyces sp. NRRL B-3428
CAAGGCCTTGGTCGCCTGGGACGAGTGGGGCAAGAACCCCGCCCGCGCCGCCGGAGCCGTCACCTTCAACGTCGTCACCACCGTCTTCACCGGCGGCGCCGGCGCAGGCGTCTCGGGCGCGGGCAAGGCAGGAGCGGTCGCCAAGACGCTGTCCGCCCTCTCCAAGGCGGGCAAGGCCATCGACCCGATGACCTACATCACCAAGGCCGGAGGCGCGGGCCTGTCCAAACTCGGCGACGTGATGGCCGGGCTGAAGGGCATCGGCAACATCAACATCCCCGAAATCCCCGCCGGGGCCTTCGAGTTGCCGGAAGGTGCGGTCAAGCTCCCGGACGGCACGTTCGACATCCCCGCGGGGGCGACGATCCCCGAGGGTGCGGTCAAGCTCCCCGACGGGAACTTCAAGCTGCCCGAGGGCGCGGTCACCGTCCCCGAGGGCACGGTGAAGCTGCCCACGGAGCCGGGTGTCCCGGCCCAGTACTTGGACCCCAAGGGCAACATCCTCGACGGCCAGGGCCAGGTCGTCCAGCACGCGGACGACGCACCCAGGCCGCTGGACCCGTCGGTCAAGCCGGCCGAACTGCCCCGTGTTGAAACGCCTGTTCGCGAGCCGGTGCTCGTCGGGGCGAACCTCGGCGACACGACCGCCCACGTAGGCGACAACCTGCCAGGCGGCGCGGCGAGCCACACAGCCGGCGGCGGTGCTCAGCATCTGCCCGGCGGCGGCGCGGACGACCTCGGCCGCGGTCCCGCCGCGAGCCATGAGGCACCTGCCGGTGGGAGTCACACCGATGGGCCCGGTGGGGGCAATCACACGCCTGGCACCAGCGGCCACGCCGAGACCCCGGGCACCGGCGGCTCCGAACTGCCGCCGGGTAGTCACGGCGACGGTCCGGGAAGCACCGGCGACGGCACCGGCAATCCGCCGAACGACCCGCCCACGGGTCCGCCGGGAAGCGGCGCGGGCGACGCTCCGCACGAGTGGGAGCGCCCTGCCGACCACAACCAGCCGCTGGAGCGCGGTGGTCCGCTGGAGCAGCAGGTCCGCGACCAACTGCGTGGCTCGAAGGTCAAGCCTGGCGACCTGGACAGTGTCCTGGACAACCTAGGACAGCATCCGAACGGCGCGGAGATCGCCGACACCATCGCCTCGGGCCGCTTCAAGGGGATCGAGGGCTACGACCAGGTGGTCTCCAGCCTCAGTCACGCGGACAAGATGTCCGGCGGTATCGAGCAGCTCCGCCTCGGCAACCGGCTGCACGAGAGCGGCGTCACGGATATCTCCTTCGAGGTCAAGGGCGGCGCGGAGATCAAGCCCGGCGTCGTCACGGGCAAGGACACCGACCTTGACGTCATGGCCAGGGACGCGGACGGGAAGGTCCACGGATATCAGTTCAAGGACGTCCAGAATCCGAAGAAGGTCGTCGACAAGATCTTCAAGAATCTGAAGCAGCTCGACGAATCCGGCGCGGACTTCAAGACCTTCGTGGTCGACACGAAGGGCACGCTCGCCGACCTTGCAGGTCAGCGGACCGCTCAGCGTCTGACGGATGTGTACGGAAAGACTAACGTTCAGTTCGTCATCCGCGTCGAAGACGGGGTTCTGACGATCCCGCCTGGCGGGACGTTCATGCCGAAGGGAGCACTGTGATCGCCAGCACTGCCGTTGGCCGTTGGACCTGGGGCCGGGAGGACGAGTCCGGCGACCCGCTTCTCGCCGCGCTGAGTGCTCTGCTCGCAGCTCACCGGGTGCTCGCAGCGCACGGTTTCGCCGTCGGTGCGACGGTCGCGCAGGTCTCCGTCCGTACGGCGGGAAGCTCGGATGCCCTGCTGTTCGACGGAGATGTTCCGCTGAACGGGCAGGAATCCGCGCAGGATCTCGCGCGTACGGTCGCCGGTGCGCTCCGGCCCGGCGAGATCGGCTCGGTGCACACAGCGGTCGCTCTCGCCGGTGAGGTGCGTACGGCACAGGGTGCGCGGGCGCAGGAGGAGCTGTTCCGCCTCGGCAGCTCGGCGCTGCTCGACTTCGTCACCACCGATCTGACGACGTTCACGGACATCTGGCTGCCGTACGACCTGAAGGGCCGTGCACAGCCCGACGTGTACGAAGCAAACGGCCACCGTCTGACCGCAGTGCTCGGCGAGCTGGCGGACGCTCTGGGCACAGAGACGGATCCGGACGATCCGACCTGGTTCGCCAAGCCTTCCGAGCAGGGCATCAACAACTACTTCGATCGGGACGGCGCCGCGTCCGACGTCTGGGGCAGCTTCGAAGTCCCGTACCGCAACCGCGTCTTCCAGCACTCCCCCGCATTCGACACCACGGCATACGCGAGGTCGACGGACGGTGAGGTGCGCTCGCTGCCCGTAGTCGGCGAGCACGGTGTGCTGGGCTATCTGTGGGTGTCCGATGCCGAGCGGGCCGCGAGCTTCGAGCCCCGTGAGGCCGCAGAGGAGGACGGCTACAAGGCCGGCCTCAGCTGGCTGGACCGGCTCGGGGAGGTGGCCGCGCGTGGTCTGACCCCGTCGCAGGCGCTCGCGGAGCTGCGGCAGTCGCCCGCGGATGGAGTCACGGGCAGTATTCCCGCCGACGCCGAACCTGCGGCGACCACGCTCGCCGACCTGCGCGAGCGTGCCGCGGCGGATCGCGACGCCATCTGACCATGTACGTACGCCCGTGAGTCATGGATCGTGGCGGCCCGAACCCGCGCTCGCCGAGCTGCTGTTCACCGACTTCGACGGGGCATCTGCCGACCCGGACGATGTCATCAGTGAGGGGCTCGACGGCGCGTATGCCAATCGGTCCGGAAGGCTCAAGGAAATCCTTCATGTCCCTGAGGGGGACGCGGCGGGACGTTTGGGTGAGCTCGCTGCTCCGTACCGACCTCGTGGCCGCGAGCGTGGACGATATCCGAGGCACCGTGGACCGGGGTGTCGACGTGCTCGCCCACGGCCCGCGGATCTCTTTCGACCTGGGGCTGCAGCTCGCTCTGATGGTGCGTGCGGTCCAGCCGCTCGACGCGGAGTGGGCACGTGACGCCGCCGAACGCCTGGCGTCGTCCCGTCCCGGGGAACGTGCCCTGCGAGAACTCGGCGCTTGAGCAAGGAGATTGAGGCATGTCCCTGCACGGACAAGGGTCGTATCCCGTCGAGGTCACCGCGGCACACCACCTACGGGAGTGGGTGGAGGGCCGGGCGGACGGCGGGCTCGATGCTGTCGGGCTCGATCTCAGGGGTGTCGATCTCTCGGGCGGTGACTTCTCCGAGTCCTGGTTCACCGAGGCGCAGTTGGCGGGCTGCAAGTTGGTGGGCGCGGAGCTGTATCGGTCCGATGCGCAGGGGGCCGACCTGACCGCGGCGGATCTGACCGGGGCCTCGCTCGTCCGCGTGCATCTCGACGAGGCCGTACTGCGTGGGGCTGTGCTCGACGGAGCGGATCTGACGAAGGCGTCGCTGTGCGGTGTGGACGCGTCGGGTGCGAGCTTTTGCGGGACACGGTTCATGGGGGCGTCGCTGCTCGGCGTGAATCTGTGCGGGGCCGATCTCACGGACGCGGTGCTGCGCGAGAACTCCTTCAGGGTGACTTTGGACGAGTCCACCGTGGTGCGGGGCCTGACAGGGTCGGTCTTCGGGCCGGTGGAGGTGGTCGGCGTCGGGCGGATCGGCGGGGATACGCTCGCGCGATGGATCAGGGACAGGGGCGGCGAGGTGAGCGTCCTCGGCTCGTGCGGCAGCGGACCGCAGGACTGAGGGCACAGTGACCCGGTTTGCGGAGCTGCTCGGCACCTCGTTCGACGGCGAGGCCGGGGCCGACTTCGAGGAGCTCGCACGCCGCGGGCTGACCGGGATCGCCGATGCCCCCCTTCAACCTGGCCAGTCAACTGGTCGACCTCTCCGTCGGCCGGCGGACGCAGTGCCCTGAGGCCCGGGCGGGAGGCTGGATACTTCATGCCGCCCGAGGGCACCGACCGGCTCGATGCGTTCTCCGCATACGCGGCCGATCGGTGGTGACAGGCCTCAGGGCAAGGGCGTCAGGACGCGACATCCTGCGGGTACCAGCGCAGCTCCACCGTGTTGCCGTCCGGGTCCTGGACGTACAGGGACTCGCCGTCGCCGCGGGCGCCGAAGCGGCGGCCCGGGCCGTCGACGACCTTGAAGACGCCCGAGTCGACGATCTCCTGCCAGTCCAGCGGCTCCACGGCCAGGCAGATGTGGTCGATGTTGGACTCGCCGCGCGGACGGTTGAAGAGGTCGATGATCGTCGACGGGTCGATACGGATCGACGGGAACGGGACCTTGCCCGCGCGCCACTCCTCGACACGGACCGGCTCCAGGCCGAGCGTGCCCGAGTAGAAGGCCAGCGAGCGCTCGACGTCCGAGACGTTGAGAACGATGTGGTCCAGGGCTTTCACGCGTACGACGGCGGTGGTCATGGAGTCCCCCAGTGAGGTTTCAAGTGGCTTGCGACAACGGCTACATGAGATCACAGGGGTACGACAAAGGCCGCTCCCGGATCACGGGAGCGGCCCTCGACAAGCACGCAGACGCGGAGATCAGGCCGCAGAGACCGTGACCTCGATGTTGCCGCGGGTGGCCTTGGAGTACGGGCAGACCTGGTGGGCCTTGTCCACGAGCTCCTGGGCCTTGGCGGCGTCCACCGTCGGGATGGTGGCCTTGATGGCGACGATGATGCCGAAGCCCTCGTCGTTCTGGCCGATGCCGACCTCGGCGGTCACGAGCGAGCCCGTGATGTCCACCTTCTCGTTGCGGGCCACGACACCGAGGGCGCCCTGGAAGCACGCCGCGTAACCGGCGGCGAACAGCTGCTCCGGGTTGGTGCCGGCGCCGTTGCCACCCATCTCCTTGGGCGGGTTGACCACGACGTCGAGCTGGCCGTCGTCGGTGGCGACGCGGCCGTCACGGCCGTTCTCGGCGGTGGCGACGGCGGTGTACTTGACGTCCGACTGCTGGATAGCCATGAAGAGCGTTTCCTCCTGTTACCGGTGCCCGTCGGGCTCGCGCCCACGACCCTGACGGGCTTCTGAGGCAGAGATTACTTGACCGGGTTGACGATCATCTTTCCGGTGTTGTCTCCGCGCAGAACGCCCAGGAACGCGTCCACGCCGTTCTCGATGCCCTCGACGAAGGTCTCGCCGTACTTCAGCTCGCCCGAGGCGATCCAGCCACCCACTTCCTGGATGAACTGCGGCGCCAGGTTCTGGTGGTCGCTGACGAGCATGCCCTGCATGCGCAGCCGCTTGCCGATCAGCATCGCCAGGTTGCGCGGGGCGGCCGGCGGCTCGGTGGCGTTGTACTGGGAGATCAGGCCGCACACCGTGATCCGGCCGTGCAGGTTGAGGCGGCTGATGGCCGCTTCGAGGTGGTCGCCGCCGACGTTGTCGAAGTAGACGTCGATGCCCTCGGGGGCGGCGGCCTTGAGCTGGCCGGCCACATCGCCGTTCTTGTAGTTGAAGGCCGCGTCGAAGCCGTACTCCTCGACGAGCACCTTCACCTTCTCGTCCGAGCCCGCCGAGCCGATGACGCGCGAGGCGCCCTTGAGCCTGGCGATCTGGCCGACCTGGCTGCCGACGGCACCGGCCGCACCGGAGACGAACACCGCGTCGCCCTCCTTGAAGGAGGCGACTTCGAGCAGGCCCGCGTAGGCGGTCAGGCCCGGCATGCCCAGAACGCCCAGGTACGTGGAGAGGGGGGCCACGGCCGGGTCGACCTTCTTGGCGTGCTTGGCGGGGACGTCCGCGTAGTCGCGCCAGCCAAGTCCGTGCAGGACGTGGTCACCCTCGGCGAAGCCCTCCGCGTTCGAGGCGATGACCACGCCCACCGCGCCGCCGTCCATCGGCTGGTCCAGCTGGAAGGGCGGGGTGTACGACTTCACGTCGTTCATCCGGCCGCGCATGTACGGGTCCACCGAGAAGTGCAGGTTCTTGACCAGGATCCGGCCCTCGGCGGGGGCTTCGAGCGGGGTCTCGCGCAGCGCGAAGTCCTCGGTCTTGGGCCAGCCGTGCGGGCGGGCGACGAGGTGCCAGGCGCGGGAGGTGGTGGGGAGGGTGGACATGCGGCGGCCCTTCGGTACGGGGATCTACCCGGTGGACGGATTCACTCAATTTACTTCAGGTGGTGAAACAACCATGCGCCTGGATATTTCATGGTGTCAAGTAAATGGGTACGCTGGTGAGCATGGCCACCACCCGAACGTCCCGTATCGACCCTTCCCCAAGCTCTTCGAGCAGGGGAGACCCCATGACCTTCGAGGTCGTCGAGCTGATCGGCACCGTCGTGGCGCGCTACCACCAGGAGTACGAGCGGGAGGCGGGCGCGCACGCGCTGACCGGCGCCCAGGCCCGGGTGCTCAGCCTGCTCACCCTCGAACCGCTGCCGATGCGGCAGATCGCGGTCCGGCTGAAGTGCGAGCCGTCCAATGTGACGGGCATCATCGACCGCCTGGAGACCCGGGGCCTGGTCGAGCGCCGGCCCGATCCGCAGGACCGCCGCGTGAAGCTCGCCGCCGTCACGGACGAGGGGCGGCGCACGGCACGCAAGCTACGCGACGGTCTTTCCTTCGCACGCGAACCGCTGGCCGAGCTGTCGCACGACGAGCGGGTCGTGCTGCGGGATCTGCTGGTGCGGATGCTGGGCTGAGCTCCTGGCGAGGCCGACCCCCTGGCTTGGCCGGGCGCGTTCCCCCGAGGGTGCGCTGTCAGTGGCCGCTCCTACAGTGGCCCCATGCCGTCGATACCCGTACACGCCCTGGCCCACCGGCAGTTGACGCCCGAGGCCGTGGCCGAGCTGCTCGCGCTGCCGGACGCGACGGGGCTGCGCGAGGACGACGACGCGATCGACGCCGAGCTGGCCCGGCGCGGCTGGACCTCGGAGGGCGTGGACCTCGACGGATATCTGCGCACCGGCCTCGGGCATCTGCACTGCTGCGACAGCCCGTACGCACCCTTCGGCGATCCCGGCGGACGGCACTTCCTCGTCTTCGGCGAGGTCTATCCCGTCGATCCGGACGACGAGGAGATGGACAACGGGTCCTGGCTCTTCGAGACGATGGACTCCTGGGAGCTGCAGCCCGGCTGGACGAGCCTGCGGCCCGCGACCGTGGCCGACTGCGAGGCCGTGCTCGCCGAGGCGGCGCGGGCCGTCACGGAGCAGCTGGGCGCCGAGCCGGAGCGGATCCTGGTCTCGGACGCCTCGGTGGTCACCGGGCCCGCGATGACCCACCGGATCTGGCGCACCGCCACCCACGCCCTGATCGTCGGTCCGCACGCGGACAACGGACCGTACGGCTATCTCACCCATCTCCAGCTGTCCTGCACACCGCTGGGACAGGGGCCCGAACTGCCACCCGCACAGGACGAGAAGGCCCTGGAGGAGTGGATCATCACGCACGTCGACTGGTGAGCCGGGGCTCAGACGCACCAGAACAGAAAGCGGTCGCAGTCCTTCGACGCGGACGGGGTCGGCTTCGGGTTCGCCTTCGGCGTGCGGGAGGGCCGGTGGTCCGCCGGTGCGGACGGGCCTGTGTCGGACACGGGGGACGCCGCCCCGCCGTCCGGACCGGGGCCCTGAGCCGGAGCGGACGAGGAGGCCGACGCGCTCGGCCCGGTCGCCCGGCGGGTGGGCGCCGGCGCGCTGGTCGGGCCGGCGGCGGGGGTGGTCGCGGCGGCCGTGGAGGGTTCCGCGGTCGCGGTGTCCTGCGCCGAAGGCGCGGCCGTGTCGGCCTTGTGGTTCTCGGCGCCCAGTTCCGCGAGGCTCAGACCGCCCGCGGCGAGTGCGAGACCTGCCGTTATCAGCAGCACCTTGTGCCGTTTGCGGCGGTGTGCGCGCTGGGAGGCACGCGAGCGCGGGGCCCGGCGGCCCCGGTGCGAAGGGGCGCTCTCGGGCTGTTCCTCAACATGCTCGGGCTCCGCCTCGCCCTCGAAGACCCGCTCGGCGACTTCGTCGGCGTACCGGCGCACAGCCTCGGCGGGGGTACCGCAGCCGGGACAGGCGAGGGCGCCGTTGAGGTGGCGGCGACAGGGGTGGCAGTAGTCCATGGTCCGGTGAGGCTAGGCCCACCTGCGGTAACGGTTAAAGCGAGCGCTGTGAAAGTTCTGTGGCAACAGTGATGTGTGTGGCGACAGATGCCTCATGAGGCGGCACAGGGAGGCAAAGGGCCTCATCGGGCGCCCGAGGATTCGCTCGTACGGTGTTTCCGGTACTGCCCGGGCGCCACCCCGTACTCCCGCTTGAAGGCCTTGGCGAAGGCGAACTCCGAGGCGTAGCCGGTCTGTTGGGCCACCAGCCGCAGGGGTGCGTCGCCCGCGCGCAGCGCACGTCCCGCGAGGGTCATCCGCCACCAGGTGAGATACGTGAGCGGCGGCTGCCCGACGAGCGCCGTGAACCGCCGGGAGAACGCGGCCCGGGACAGACCGGCCCGTGCGCCCAGCTCCTCCACCGTCCAGCCCCTGGCGGGATCCCCGTGGACGGCGTGCAGGGCGGCCACCACCGACGGGTCGCTCAGCGCTCCGGCCCAGCCCGCCGGGCAGTCGGGCTGATCGGTGAGCCACCAGGTGCGCAGGAGATACAGGAGCAGGGAGTCGAGCAGGGCAGGGACGATCGCGTCGGATCCCGGCTGGGGATCGGCCAGTTCGGCGCCGAGCAGTTCGACGGCGGAGCGCAGCCTGTCGTGGGCGCCGACGCGGGCCGGGAAGTGGATGTAGGGCGGCAGTGCGGAGAGAAGCGGATGGGCGCGGCGGCGGTCGAGCTGATAGGCGCCGCACATCATCAGGGTGTCGGTGGGCCGCAGCGGACCCTCGGGGCACTTCGGCGCCAGCCAGCTGCCGTCCGCGGCGAACCGGGCGTCTTCGAGTGGGGTGTCGGGGTGGTCGGCGAGCCCGTGCCCGTTGCCGTGCGCCAGGAACACGATGTCGCCCGCGCCGAGCCGCAGCGGTGTGCAGTCGGCGCCCTCGGGTGGGAGCAGCCAGGCCGAGCCCTGGAGCAGCACATGGAAGCCCGCTCCGTCCGAGGCGGGGAAACGCACTCCCCAGGGACCGCGCTCCACGCTGCGTGAGGAGTGCGGGCGGCCGATCCGCATGGCGGTGATGGCATCACTCAGTACGTCCACACCGAGAGACGATAGGACATGCAAGGGAGTTCATGGGATATGGATCGTCTCACGCGGGCTTCGTAGCGTGATCCGTATGACAACTGACGCACGTAGTACGCATGTTGCACACGGCCAGCAGACCGGCGCCACCACCCGCGCCGTGGTCTTCGACTCCCTCGGCGGACCCGAGGTCCTGAAGGTCAAGGAGGTCCCGCTGCCCGCCCCCGGACCCGGGGAGATCCAGGTGAAGGTCGAGGCGATCGGGCTCAACCGGGCCGAAGCGCTGTTCCGTTCGGGCGGCTACTACTACCAGGCGGCGCTGCCCGGCTCTCGTATCGGATACGAGGCGGCCGGTGTGGTCGAGGCCGTGGGCGAGGGCGTCACGGCGCACGCGCCCGGGGACCTGGTCCTCGCGAGCGCCGGCTTCGAGTTCGGTGTGTACGGGGTGCACGCCGAACACGTCGTCGGTCCGGCCGAGTACTGGGTGGCGCGCCCGCCCGGCGTGGACGCGACGGCCGGCGCCGCGGCCTGGCTGACGTACAGCACCGCCTATGGCGCACTGCACGAGACCGCGCACATCGCCCCCGGCGACCACGTGCTGATCACCGGAGCCTCAAGTGGCGTGGGCACGGCGGCGATTCAGACCGTGCGGCGTGCGGGCGCGATCCCGCTGGTGACGACGCGGGGCGCGGACAAGCGTGAGCGACTCCTGGCGCTCGGGGCGGCGGAGGTGATCGTCACCGGCACCGAGGACCTGGTGAAGGAGGTCAGGCGGATCACCGGCGGCAAGGGCGCCGATGTGGCCTTCGACGCGATCGGCGGCGAGGGTTTCGCGACGGTGGGCGACGCGCTGCGGCCCGGCGGCACGTCCGTGCTGTACGGATGGCTGGACGCCGGACCGGTTCATCTCTCCTTCAACTGGCCGCTCACCGTGCACGCCTACAACAACGGTGTCCCGATGGCCGATCCGGCCTTACGTGACCGCGCGGCCGCGTATCTGGCCTCGGGCATCGCGTCGGGCACCCTCGCGCCGGTGATCGCGGAGACCTTCGACGGACTCGACCGGATCGGGGACGCGCACCGCCTGATGGAGACCAACCGCCACACGGGCAAGATCGTGGTACGTCTGGCCTGACGGCCGTCCCTGCCCTCACTCCCCGCCCGGTCGCGGCTCCCCGCCGAGCACTCCCCGCAGCCGCTGGGCCCGCAGGACGAGTTCCAGCTCGAAGCGGCGGTCCGGGTCGTCGACCTCGTCGCCCCACAACTCCCTTATCTGCCGCAGCCGGTAGCGCACCGTCTGCGGATGGACCCCGAGACGGGCGGCGACCTCGGGAGCGCCGCCCCTGGTCTCCAGCCAGGCGAGCAGGGTCTCGGCGAGCCGGCGGCCGTGGGAGGGGCCGCAGTGGGCGAGGGGGGCGAGGCAGCGGCGGGCCAGATCGTCCAGGAGCTCTTCGGGCTGGAGCAGGACGAGTGCCTCGGTGTGCTCCGTACAGAACAACACCTCGCCGGTCGGCAGCAGTCCGCGTTCCATCAGGCCGACCGCCGCCTCCGCCCAGCGCAGGGACTTGGCCGCGTCCGCGAGCGGTACGGGCGGCCCGATGGCGCCCGACCAGCCGGTCATCGCGCGGCGCAGATGGTCGGCGCGGCCCGCCGCGTCCGGGTCGGGGACGACCATACGGGGCTGTTCGTTCTCCATGTCGAGCAGCACGCCCTGGCCGACCGGGGGCGCGATGGCCTCGCGGGCGGGACGCAGGAGCACTCCGACGGCTACCTGGGAGGGCAGCGGCCAGCCGACGCGTGCGGCGCGTTCGGCGAGGGGGTCGGAGGGGTCGGCGCGGTGTTCGGCGAGCAGCAGCTCCATCAACTTGCGCTGCAGGCGCAGCCGTTCACCGGCCTGACGGGCGGCCGCCTCGGCGTAGCCGCGTACGGATAAGTCCACGAGGCCGTCCAGATACTCGAAGCCCGCTTCGGCGAGCTCGTACATGGCGGGTGCCGGAATCTCCACCTCCTGGCCGATCTCGGTGAGCCGGCGCCAGGCGAGGCGGACACCGAGGCGGTAGACGGCCTGCAGGGAGTCGAGGGTGCGGCCGTGCAGGCCTTCCCCACGGCCGAACTCCTGGAAGATCTCCAGCTGATAGCGCGGCCGGTCCTCGCTGGTGGCGAGCTGGCGTACGAAGCCGTCGAGGGCGCGGCGGATCCCGATCAGCGCCATCGGCTCCCCCGACTCGTCCAGCACGAGCTGGAGTTGGGGGTACTCACGGCGGATCTCGCGCAGGATGTCGTCGGCGAGCTGCGGCACCTCGTCCAGGGCGCGTTCGGCGAAGATCTTGACCTTCAGGCGTGGGATGTCACGCCAGGCGGAGTGGCCGGTAACGGCCATCAGCGGTCCTGCGGTGTCTCGTATGTGATCAGGGGGGTGTTGGGCTGGTCGGGCGTGGCGTTCAACAGCGCCACGATGCCGAAGGCCGCACCGATGGCGAGAGCTGCCGCAGCGGCTGTGGTCAGCAGGGCAGCGAGCAGTCTGTGCATGAGGGTCCGCCTCTCCACTGTCGTCGAGGAACGTCGAAGAGAGAGCCCAGCCGGTCCAGTCCGCCGGCCCCACCCGGCAAGTGCCCAGTGTTCGCTGTGCATTGACAGTGCGTCAAGAGTGCGCCTACGGTTCCCGGCCCATACAGCCTCTCGTACAGCTCGCGCAGCACCGAACGGCGCCCTCGACCCGGGTGCCGCACTCGATCCGACCCCCCTTGGAGTGCCCGGATGCGCCGTACCGATACCCAAGCGTCCCCCTTGTCACTGCTGGTCCTGGGCCTGGGGGTGTTTCTTCTCGTCCTCGCAGGAATGCTCACGTGGTACGTCGAACCACAGGCCAAGCGCACTCCGATCGATGTCGACCAGACGACCGTTTTCACCGGCAAGGGCAAGTACTTCGACACCGGTCAGGTCAAGACCGTGTCGAAAGCGGACCTCACGGTCACCCGCCAGGTGCGTGGCGACGTCGACGACAGCAGCGACGAGGTGGCCGTGTGGGACGTGGTCACCTCGGTCGACTACACCAATCCCGAAGCCGCCCCCGATGATCCGAAGAGGACGACGCTGCCGGCCTCGTCCCCGCACGACTCGTTCCAGTGGACCCAGGAGCGCTGGGTCACCGACCGCGAGACCAACAGGCCCGTGCACTGCTGCCAGGAGGAGCCCTACTTCGAGGGCGAGGCGTATCTGAAATTCCCCTTCGACGTGCAGGAACGCTCCTACACCTGGTGGGACAACACCCTCGGTGCGACGGTGCCGCTCACGTACGAGGGCAAGGCGAAGATCGAGGGATACGAGGGCCTGAAGTTCGTCGCCGAGGTCGCGCCGGTCAAGACCGGGACGCGGCAGGTGCCGGGCGCGCTGGTCGGATCGAAGGCGAGCCAGGTGCTCGCCGAGGAGTGGTACGAGAACCACGGCATCGAGCTGGTCGTCGACCAGCGCACCGGCCGGGTCATCAACGCCGCGATCGGGCCGCGCAAGACGCTGCGGGCGCCGGGGGCGGACGCGGACGCCGTGGAGCTGCTCGACAGCGAGAGGATCGAGTTCACCACGGCGACGAAGAAGGCGCAGGTCGCGCTGGCCAAGGACGACAGCAAGCGGCTGAAGATGGTCGGTGAGACATTGCCCGTCGGCGCCGGGGCACTCGGCCTGGTGCTCGTCGTGGTCGGCGGCGTGCTCGTCGTACGCGGCCGGGAACGCCCGCAGGCGGGACCGCCGGCCGGGGCGCCGGCACCTGCTCCGGTTTCTGCCCCGGTTTAGACCACTTCCGCCAATCTCCTGGCGCAACCCAGGAGTTCCTCACAAAGTGATGAGCCGTCAGCCCCAAGTGGGCCCGAAATTGTCACCTCGGTGAGTAGCCGGAGCGAACACAGGGGCGAAAACTGTCTCCCCACCTAAGAGCGCCACCGAAAGCGCACGGCCGGTCCACAGTCGGAAAACCCCACTCGCACCACAGCACCGCGCACCTCCCCCCACAGCACGTCCGGCGGCACCCCAGCACCACCTCAGCAGCAAAGGAAACAGCCCAGCCACCTCACTTCGGCCCCCGGTCCAACCCCCCACAGACGTTCCGCACCCCGAGACGAGTTGGAGCTCGAATGCCCCAGCACGTACCCCCCTCGCTGCGTAACACTTCACCTCAGGAGGCCCTGCACGCTGCCCTCGGCGAAACGGCACCGCCGGTTCCACCCGCTCCCCGCCGTATCGTCTTCCTCGCCCACCGCGATCTCGGCAACGCACAGGCTGGCGGTTCGGAACTCCTGGTCGACCAGCTCGCCCAGGGCCTGACCCACGCCGGCCACCAGGTGACGCTGCTGTGCGGCGGGCCCGCGGCCTACCGCGACTACCGGGTCGTCTCGGCGGGCGGCGACCTCGGTCACTATCTGCGCGCACGCTCGGCGTTCACCCGCCAGGTCGGCGACTGCGATCTGCTCGTCGAGGTGTGCAACGGCATGCCGTATCTGGCACCGCTGTGGCACCGCGGGCCCACGCTCTGCCTGGTCAACCATGTGCACACCGACCTGTGGGGGCTGCGCTATCCGGGCCCCGCGGCCCGGCTCGGCAGAAGACTCGAGCACTGGGCGCTGTCCGGCGCCCAGCGCGGCAATCTCCTGGTCGCCGTCTCTCCCTCGACGGCAACGGCGCTGCGCGAGATCGGCGTACCGCGCAGCCGTATCCGCGTCGTCCACAACGGCGTGGACGAACCCGGCCCCCTCGAACCGCGTTCCGAGGAGCCCTTGTTCCTCGCGATGGGCCGGCTTGTCGAGTACAAACGGATCGATCTGCTCCTCAGGCTCTGGGAGCGGGTTCGCCCGGTCACCGGCGGCCGTCTGGTGATCGTCGGTGACGGTCCCGAGCGGGAGCGGCTCCAGCAACTCGCGGGCCCCGACGTGGTGTTCAAGGGCCGTGTCTCCGAGGCCGAGAAGCACCGGCTGCTGTGCGCGGCCTGGCTGCTCCTGCATCCTTCGGCCGTGGAGGGCTGGGGCCTGGTGGTGACCGAGGCCGCCACACGGGGCACACCGGCGATCGGCTTCGACGTGCCCGGGCTCAGGGACTCCGTCGAGGACGGTGTGACCGGACTGCTCGCCCGCGGCGAGTCCTCCTTCGCCGCGGCCTGGTGCACGCTCGCGCTCTCCGCGGAGCGCCGTAAGGCACTCGGCAAGGCGGCCGCGAGCAGAGCGGCGCGCTATCGCTGGTCGCACAGCGTGCGCCAGTTCCAGGCGGTGGCCGCGGAGGCGGTCGCACGGGGGCGGACCAGGTGAACTCCATGCCCAGGACAGCGGCCAAGGACCCCTCCATGGGGCGGTCCTTGGCCTTGTTCCGTGCGTTTCTGCGCGAACAGCAGGATCCGGAGCACTGCTACACGCTGCTCGCCCGCGACGCCGCCGACCAGGTGGAGGCCTACGGTCCACTCAAGGGCCGCACGGTGCTCGACATCGGCGGCGGCGGCGGTTACTTCACCGAGGAGTTCCGCCGCCGGGGCGCGTACAGCTATCTCTTCGAGCCCGACGTCGGTGAGCTGGGCAAACAGCCACCGCCCGGGACGGTGCTCGCGGACGGCTATCTCCTTCCCCTCGCGGACGGCGTCGCGGATGTGGCCTTTTCGTCCAACGTCCTTGAGCATGTGGACGATCCGGGCACCTTCCTCAGCGAGATGGTGCGGGTGACCCGGCCCGGCGGGCTGATCTACGTCTCGTTCACCAACTGGTTCTCCCCGTGGGGCGGTCACGAGTGGGCGCCCTGGCACTACCTGGGCGCCGAACGCGCCCGCAGACGCTACGAACGGCGGACCGCACGGCCCGCGAAACACAAGCTCGGCGAGAACCTCTACGCCATCCATATCGGCGCGACGCTCCGCCAGGTACGGGCCCGGGACGATGTGCAGATCGTCTCGGCCCGTTCCCGCTACTGGCCGTTCCTGGCCGGGGCCGTCACGAAGATCCCCGGAGTGCGTGAGTTCGCCACCTGGAATCTCCTCCTCATTCTCCGGCGGTGTCCATGACCAGCACGGTCCAGTCCCCGCAGCTCCCGCCCCAGGCACCGGCGCCGCACGCGCCGCCCGCTCAGGGGCCGCCCGAAGGACCGCGTTCGCGGCGCTGGCTGCTCGGGTTCTGGGCCGTGGTGTTCGTGCTCTTCCTCGCGGTGCAGCCCGGGCGCATGACGTTCGACACCAAACTCGGTGTGAACGTCGACCCCTGGCGGTTCCTCAAGGATCTCGGCCAGTTGTGGCACGACAGGGGCGGCTTCGGCGGCATCTCCGACCAGTACATCGGCTATGCCTTCCCGCAGCTTCCGTTCTACGGCCTCGGCCAGCTCCTGCGGATACCGGTCTGGCTGACCGAGCGGCTGTGGATGTCGCTGATCATCGCCGTCGCGTTCTGGGGAGCGCTGCGCCTTGCCGAGCGCCTCGGCATCGGCAGCAGCGGCTCCCGGCTGCTCGGCGCGATCGTGTACGCGCTGTGGCCCATGTACACGATCGTCGTCGGCTCCACCTCGGCCGCCGCCCTGCCCGGCGCCGTACTGCCGTGGGTGCTGCTGCCGCTCGCCAACGACCGTGTCAGCGCGCGGCTCGCGGCCCTGCGCTCGGCCGCGATCATCCCGTTCATGGGCGGCGTCAACGCCGCCTCGGTGCTCGCCTCGCTGCTCCCCGTGGGCCTGTATCTGCTCTCCCGCCCAGGCGGCCCGCGCAAGCGGAGCCTGATCCTGTGGTGGGTGCCCGGCGTCATCCTCGCCACCGCCTGGTGGATCGTGCCGCTCCTGATCCTCGGCATCAGCGGTGAGAACTTCCTGCCGTACGTCGAGACCGGAGCGACCACCACCGCCACCATGTCCGGCACGGAGGTGCTGCGCGGCGCCGGCAACTGGGTGGCGTATCTGAACTTCGGTGAACCCTGGCTGCCGTCCGGCTGGGACGTGGCCACCTCGGTGCTGCTCATCGTCTGCTCGGCGTTCGCCGCCGCCCTCGGGCTCGCGGGTCTCGCGCGCCGCGATCTGCCGGAGCGGCGCTGGCTGGTCCTGACCGTCATCTCGGTGGTGCTCGTCACCATGGCCGGTTACGGGGGCGCGTTCGGCGCTCCGTTCCACGAGACCTTCCAGGGCTGGCTCGACGGCTGGTTCGTGCCCTTCCGCAACATCTACAAGTTCCAGTCGGGCCTGGGGCTCGCCCTCGTCCTCGGACTGATGCACCTCGTCGGGATCGCCGCCGTGGCGCGCGGCGCCCGTCCCGTACGGGGACGGCGGCTCGCGCCCGTGATCGCGGCGGTCCTCGTGCTGCCCGGCCTCCTGTGGCCGTATCTCAACGGCCACATCCTGCAGCCCGGTTCGTTCAGCAAGCTGCCCGCGTACTGGAAGTCGACGGCCGACTGGCTGGAGACGAACTCGCCCGACTCACGCGCCCTGGTCGTCCCCGCGACCGCGCACGGCATCTACACCTGGGGCTCCCCCATCGACCAGCCGCTCGACGTGCTCGCCGATTCGCGCTGGGCGCAGCGCGACTACGTGCCGTTCGGACAGCCCGGAAACCGGCGGGCGATGGACGCCGTCGAGCAGGCCCTGATGACCGGAGGCGAAGTGCCCGGTCTCCAGGACTACTTGAGCCGGGCCGGTCTGTACTACGTGGTCGTACGCAATGATCTCGACCCCGACCAGGTGGGATACGTGCCGACGGCGACGGTCAAGCGGACCCTTGAGGAGTCCGGATACGAGCGCTGGCAGGGCTTCGGACCGCAGGTGACCGGCGGACGGATCGCCGAGGACACCCCGATCCAGGTCGAGGGCCTCTATCCGCGCACGCGCGCCGTGGAGATCTACAAGCCGTCGGACGAAACCCAGCGGCCGGGGCAGGCCGGGCTCAAGCCCGCCGCCAACACCGCCGTGGTGAGCGGCGGTCCCGAATCGCTGCTCCCGCTGTCCGCCGACCCGTCGCTGCGGGACCGTCCCACCGTCCTGGCCGGCGACAACCACCCCGGCATCGGTGAACCCCAACTACAGCTGGCCGGCGACGGGTTGCGCCGTGCCGACACCCGCTTCGGCCTGGTCAACAACAACACCTCCTATACGTATACGAAGGATGAGCGCAACCACAGCGGCAGCCTCCAGGAGCCGGGGCGCGAACCGCGCGAGATCCTGCCCGCCGACGGCATCGAGCATCAGACGACGGCGGTCCTGCAGGGCGCGAAGGAGGTCACGGCCTCCTCAAGCGGCAACTGGTTCTTCCATCTGCCGCAGTTCGACCCGGTGAACGCCTTCGACGGTGACCCTTTGACCGCATGGGCCGAGGGAAGCGCCGGTGAACCCGAGGGTGAGTGGCTGCGGGTCGCGTTCGAGGGGCGCCAGTACATACCGGCGCGCATCGAGGTCACCCCGCTCGCGCAGAACGGTGTGCGGGCCGCGCCCACCCGGGTGCTCGTGGAGACGGACTCCGGCAGCAAGGAGAGCACGCTCCAGCCGGACGGCAAGCCGCAGGAGATCAACGCGCCCGAGGGTGCGGCGACTTGGATGAAGATCACGATCCTGGGCGTGCAGGAGGCCCGGCCCGGACTCTCCGGCGCCGGCTTCGCCGAGGTGTCGGTGCCCGGCGTCAAGGTGAACCGGATGCTGCAGCTGCCCGAGGACGTGGGCGACACCCAGGCCGCGGCGACCACCTACTCCCTGCACCGCTCCTCGGACCCGGGCGGCCTGGCGCCGCTGTCCGCGGAGACGGGTCTGAACCGGCAGTTCACCGCGCAGGCCGGCGAGTACACCTTCAAGGCGAACGCCGTGGCGGTGCCCGGCGAGGAGTACGACAAGCTCCTCTACAAGATCGCGCCCCAGCAGGAGCACCAGGCCATCGCGACCGCCGACTCCACGGCGCAGCTGGGCCGTGGGCTTTCGCCGCGCAATCTGACCGACGGTGATCTCACCACCGCCTGGATCGCCGGGGATTCGGCGGTGATCCACCTCAAGTGGCCCCAGGCCGCGGACGTGGACCAGATCGTCTTCGCGGCGGCCGGCGGACTCTCCACCCGGCCCACGAAGGCGGAGATCAGCTCTCCCAACGGCTCCACGATCGTCGACATCGACGAGAACGGCGCCGCCCGCTTCGACACCATCACCACGGACCGTCTCGACATCACCATCACCGAGACGGCTCCGCTGACGGTTCACAACCCGCTCGCCGACGAGAAGCTCCAACTGCCCGTCGGACTGACCGAGGTCTACATCCCGGCCCTGGAGAAGGCGGCCACGCCGACGGATCCCGCGCAGTCGGGCCGGACCGAACAGCCCGATCTGGACCGCACCTTCAAGCTGGAGTGCGGGGACGGCCCGGACGTGACCATCGACGGCGCCCGGCAGGAGACCAGCGCCGCGGGCACCGTGCGGGATCTGGTCCAGCGCAGGCCCATCGAGGTCACGCTCTGCGGGTCGGCCGGCGTCAAGTTCGGCGACGGTGTGCACAAGGTCCAGGCGGGCGACGAGGGCGCCCTGGTGGTCACCGACATCACCCTCACGCGCGGCACCCCCGCCGCACCCGCCACCGGCCAGGGCGAACTGGCCGTCAACGACTGGGAGGGCGACCGCCGCGCGGTGACGGTGGACACGAAGGCGGCCTCGTATCTGACGATGTACGAGAACTTCAACGCCGGCTGGAAGGCCACCCTCGACGGCAAGGAACTCCAGCCCGTACGGCTCGACGGCTGGCAGCAGGGGTTCCTGGTGCCGGCGGGCGCGGCAGGCACGATCACGATGGAGTTCGAGCCCGCGCAGTTCTACGAGATCGGGATCATCGGGGGCGGTGTCCTCGTGCTGCTGCTCTTGGCGGCCCTGGTGATCTGGCGGCGTGACACCAATGAGCAGGGGCCGTCCGAGGTGCCGCCGGGCGCCGGACCGATCCTCGGGACCGTGGTGCTGACGCTGGTGGCCGTGGTGATCGCCGGGCCGTTCGCCCTGCTCGTACCGGCGCTCGCGCTGCTCGCGTGGTGGCGGCACGCGCTGCTCGTACCGCTCGCGTTCCTGGCGATGGCGGGCGCGGGCATCGCGGCGGCGGTCGGTTCGGGACAGGCGACGGTGGCGGACGAGGGCGCGTTCTCGCCCGCGGCCCAACTGCTCGCGCTGATCGCGTTGTTCGCGGCGCTGGTGAGTGTGGGTGACGGCGGGTTGCGGCGCAGGACGGCCGCATACGGTACGGGCGCGTCCCCGGATCCCGGTGGGTATGCGGCTCCGTACGGGGGTCCTGCGCCGGGCAGTACGCATCCGACGCTGCCGTTGGGCGCGGTGCCACCCGCTCCCGCGCCGTACTCGGCGAGTCCGACGCTGTCGGCTCGCGGGCCCGGGGCCACGTTGCCGGACGAGGAGCGGCCCACCTTCCGGCTGCCTCGGCGCAGGCGGACAGTGGAACCGGAGGCAGGGGCTGTCGGGGCCGGTGCCGTCGGGGCCGGTGCCGGCGCCGCGGCTGCGGAGTCCTCGGAATCGGCCGCCCCCACGGAGGCCGAGAAGGAGACCGCGTGGCCGTTGGATCTGGGGAAGCCGGCACAGCAGTCCGCCGAACCGGCCACCGAGGACCCCTCGGTCTTCGAGCCGCCGCCGGACCGCGACTCCGGCCCACAGGCCGAATCCCCCGCCGAGTCCTCGGGGGCCGATCCGCTCTCGAAGGGCACACCCGCGTACGGGACGGGTCCTGACTTCGTCGTACGGCCGCTACCCGCGGGTGAGGCGCCGCCGCACGATGCCGCGCCACACGATCAGGCGCCCCTGGACGAGGCGCCTCGGGACGGGCAACCGACCGATGCCGTACGGGATGACGCTCCCCCGGCGGACCCCGAGCCCTCCGACACCCCGCCTCCGACCGACCGCGGACCCCGCGACCGCCCGGAGGAGCGATGACGGCCGTGCAGCAGCCCGCCTCGCGGCCGGCGCCCTCGCCGCGCCGGGTGCCGTTCCCGGTGGTCGACGAGGTCGCACGGCACTGTCTGCAGGAGGAGGAGCCCGAGACCGTACACATCGAGGTACATCTGCCGGGCCACCCCGACCGGCAGCGGCTGCAGGAGGCGTTCGGTGAGGCGCTGCGCCGGCATCCGCGGATCCTGATGCGGGAGGCGGTGGGCCGCTGGTACCGGCGGCGTTACGAGTGGGAGCTGACGGACGGGCCCGATGTGCCCGTGGTGAGCTTTCCGCCGCCGGGGCCCGATGCGCTGAAGCACGCACGCGTACGGGCGTTGGCCGAGGCGCCGCCGCTGTCCATGTCTCCGCCGATCCGGCTCGAAGTGGTGGCGGATCCCGAAGTGGCGGGAGGGAGCGTGCTGTTCCTGACCATCAACCACACCGCCCTCGACGGTCCGGCCTGTCTGCGGGTGCTCGCCACGGCGGCCGAGCTGTACGGCGGCCGTGACAACTCGCCCGCCGCGCCTCCCGTACGGGCGGAGAGCGACGCCGCCGCACCGCTCGACATGCCGAGCAGTTGGGCCCCGCCCGCCCATGTCGCGGCCGGCACTCCCGAGCCCTCGCCCGGCAACGGCATGCTGATCGTCGAACTCCCCGTGCCGCGCCGCGACAAGGGCGCCCCGTACACGGTCAACGACCAGCTGATGGTGGCCACGGCGCTGATGATCGCGCACTGGAACCGTGAGCACGGCAAGGCGCCGCGGCCGATGCGGATCACGATGCCGGTGGACGACCGTACGCGAGGTGCCGAGATGCCGATCGGCAACGGCACACGGCTGGTCGAAGTGCCTTTCGCCGCGGCCGAGTTGGACGCGGACCGGATGGACGAGCTGCTGCGGCTCACCTCGGAGCGGACCCGCGCCCTGAAGTCGGTGGACCGGCCCCAACTCGGTCACGGCGCGTCGCTGCTGACCGCCCCGGTCGTTCCCGTGGCCTGGCGGGCGGCGGTCACCCGGGGGCTGCGCAAGGCGGTCGGCCCCTGGACCTCGACCACCCTGCTCAGCAACATCGGCCGTATCCCCTACCCGCTCGACTTCGGCGACGCGGGCCGTGCGCACGCGGTGTGGTTCTCGGCGCCGGCCCGAGTGCCGCGCGGCCTCACGGTCACCACCGCCTCCACCGCGGGCCGGCTCCATCTGGCGCTGCGCTGGTCGAAGTCGCTGCTCAGCGCGGGTGACGGGGTGCATCTGCGCGATCTGTTCGAGCACTATCTGCACGCGACGGAACCGGGACACCGCTCATGACCACCACCGAGAGCCGGCCACGCCAGGACCGCCCCGGCCTGCGGGACTTCTACGAGAACCCCGCCGTCCCGGTCGCGTCGGGCGACGCCCGCAGCCTGCGCCAGGCCCGGATGCTGGCCGCCGCCCTGGGCCCGGCCCGCAGCGCCCCCGCCACGGTGCTCGACATCGGCTGCGGCGACGGCTCGGCCGCGCTCACGGCGGCGCCCCTGCTCTCCGGCCACCGGGTGATCGGCGTCGACTGGTCACAGGACGCCCTGCGCCGCGCGCGTACGCAGATGTCCGATGTCGTACGCGGCGAACTCACCGACGGCGGCCTGCCGTTGGCGGACGGCTGCGCGGACGCGGTGCTCTTCAGCGAGGTCATCGAGCATCTCGTGGACCCGGACGCGGCCCTCGACGAACTCCGCCGTGTGCTGCGCCCCGGCGGCCATCTGATGCTCTCCACCCCCAACCTGGCCGCCTGGTACAACCGCGCCCTGCTCCTGGCCGGTGTCCAGCCGGTGTTCTCGGAGGTCAGCCTGCGCGGCATCCACGGCCGACCGGGTTCGGAGGTGGTCGGTCATCTGCGGCTCTACACGGCGCGTGCGCTACGGGAGTTCCTGACCGCGTCCGGCTTCGAGGTCGTACGGATCGCGGGCGCGCCCTTCCACGGCGTACCGCGTCCGGCGCGGGGCCTGGACCGCCTGGCCTGCCGTGCGCCTTCACTGTCCTCGATCCTGCTGGCCCATGCGCGTAAGCCCGGACCCGGGAGCTAGCCATGTGGTGGGGGGTGGCGGCGGCACTGCTGGCGAACGCGCTCTACAGCGTGGGCTTCGTGCTGGAGAAACGCGCGCTCACCGCGATGCCGTCCCTGTCCGTCCAGCAGCCGTTCCGGCTCCTCGCCCACGTGCTGCGCAGCCCGCTGTGGATGGGCGGGGCGATCGCGCTCGCGGCCGGTTTCGGCGCGCAGCTGCTCGTCTACCGCACGCTGCCGATCGCCGCGGCGCAGGGGATCTTCGTCTCGGGGCTCGTGCTGCTCGTGGTGCTCTCGGCCCGGCTGCTCGGGGAGCGGACGACTGGGCGTGAACGGTTCGCGATCGCGGCGATCCTGCTCGCGCTGGTGATGGTGGTGCTCTCGCTCAAGGAGGGCGCGGACCGTGTGAGCGTGCACGCCCCGACCACGACCGTGCTGCTCGTGTGCGTGCCCTCGCTCTCGGCCGGGCTTTGGCTGTACGCGGCGGCCGAGGGGCGCGCCCGCAATGCGCACCGGCTGCCGACGAGCGGCGTGGAGTACGGGGTGGCGGTGGGCCTTCTGTACGGGGTGAGCTCGCTCGCCATCAAGGGCGTGTCGAGCCATCTTCTGGTCGATGACGGGCAGCGCTTCCTGGACCGCTTCCTCGATCTGCTGATCTCCCCGTATCCGTATCTCCTGTGCTGTACGGGCGTGTTCGGGCTGATCATGTCGGCGGCGGCGCTGCAGCGTTCACGCGCCTCGCTGATCGTTCCGGTGTGCACGACGGTGACCTCTCTGTTCACGGCGGTCCTCGGCACGCTCGCGTTCGGTGAGCCGCTGCCGCACGATCCGGTGCGGCTCGGGCTGCGGATCGGGGGGACGGTGGTGGCGGTGGTGGTGCTGGTGGCGTTGCCTCGGCATGATGCGCCGGCTTCCGCGGACGAGGGGGAGGAAGAGCAGGAGGAAGAGGCAGAGGGAACGTCGGCAGGCGAGGACGGGGCTTCCCGTACGGAACTGCCACCGAAACCCACGCGCCCCACCCGGCGCCCACCACCTCCCATCGCCCCCTCCGGCCGCACCATCGGGACCCATCTGCCCCGCCGTATCCCGCCTCCGACACAACCGCCCCGTCCGTCCTTCGACAAGCCGCGCAATCCCAGGAGTTGACCACTCGATGACACCCGAAGACCCCCTCCTCAAGATCCTCGCCTGCCCCCTCGACAAGGGCCCCCTGCATCTCCTCACCCCCGAGGACGCCCTCTACAACCCCCGTCTGCGCCTGCGCTATCCCGTCCTCGACGGCATCCCCCAGCTCCTGCCGTCCTCCGGCGAGCAGGTGGCGGACGACGAGCACGAGCGGCTGCTCAAGCGGATCGAGGCCGCGCGGGAAGAGTCCGCAGAGCCGCAGACGGAGGCCACATGACCCTCGCCGCCAGGGTCGGCCCGCTGCTCCCCGAGCACGTGGTGGGCCGTATCGCTCAGCTCGTGTACCCGCGCTTCGAGCCCGAACTGGCCCATCTCGACGACTACTTCCCCCGCCGCTGCCATACGGCCGTGGACATCGGCGGCTGGTACGGGCCGTGGTCGCGCCGCTTCGCGGCACGCTCCCGCTCGGTCGTGACCATCGAGCCCGTCCCGCATCTCGCCCGCACCCTGGAGCGGATCACCCCGCCCAACGTCCGCGTCGTCCAGGCGGCAGCGGGCGACCACCCGGGTACGGCACGCCTGTGGTTCCCGGCGGGCGACACCGGGGCGCGCGGCCTCTCCTCCCTCGTACGCCGCGACATCCACACGCACGGGGTGGACGTACGGCAGGTGACCGTCGACGAACTCGGCCTCCGCGACGTCGACTTCATCAAGATCGACGTGGACGGGAACGAGAAGGCCGTCCTGGAAGGCGCGTTGCGCACCCTGGACCGCGACCTCCCCGCCCTCCTCATCGAACTGGAGGCGCGGATCCAGCCCACGGCTCCCATCGTCGACCTGCTCACCGCGCACGGCTACCGGGGCTGGGTCCTGCCCTCCTCGACATGGCTGCCGCTCGACGACTTCGACCTGGCCACGCACCAGCACGACACGGCGCATGTCGCGAGCCTCGGCCTGCTCCGCCGGATCCTGCCGTTCTCCGGCCCGCGCTATGTGAACTCGGTCCTGTTCCTGCCCCACGGCCGCCGCCCCAGCCCGGCACGCCTGCCGGCGGCCTCGTTGCGTACGCATCGATGAGTGGCCTGGTTCGGCACCCACCGATGAGTTTCCGGCTCCGCACCGGTCACCCCTGAGTGCACCGGAGAATTCCGCGTGCCCGCCGCAGCCCGGACGGAAGGGACGAGGACCATGACCGACAGCAGCAAAGCACTACCCCCCGTGGTCGACGCCAAGGAGTGGCAGCGGGAGCTGGACGCCCTGCGCGTGCGGGAGAAGGCCGCCACGCGCGAACTCGACGCCATCGCGGCGCAGCGGCGCCGGCTCCCGATGGTGGAACTGCCTGACTACACCCTGCAGTCCGCCGAAGGCCCCGTCCGCCTCGTCGACCTCTTCGAGGGCAGGTCCCAGCTGATCACGTACAACCACATGTGGTTCCCGGGCAAGCAGTGGCAGTGCCCGGGCTGTACCGGATTCACCTCGCAGTTCACCCGCCTCGACTTCCTCGACCGGTACGACGCCCGCTTCGTGATCGTCACCCAGGGCCCGATCGACGAAGCGCTCGCCTACAAGGAGCGCGTCGGCAACCAGATGCCCTGGTACTCCACGGCAGACAGCCCGTTCGGCGCGGATGTCGGCGCCCCTCCTGGCGGCGGCTTCGCGGTAAACGTCTTCCTCCGCAACGGCGACACGGCCTACCGCACCTGGCACACCGACGGCCGCGGCTGCGAACAACTCAGCCACAGCTTCGCCCTGATCGACGCCCTGCCGTACGGCCGCCAGGAGGAGTGGCAGGACTCACCGGAGGGCTGGCCGAAGTCGCCTACGTACAGCAGGTGGATGGAGTCTCAGGCGTACGCGGAGTTGTATGGGGCCGCGGGGGCCTGAGCGGGGGGGCGAGGGCGCTCGACGCGGCGGTCGAGCTGCTCCACGCGAAGGTGCCGGCGCTCGCTCTGCGCATCCTGGAGCGCATCCCATCCGTTGCACTGGTGCACCAGGTCGTAGGTGCGCGGGATGTGGAACGGAAGCGAGCGCATGATGCCGGGACTCCAGACGAAGACGAACCCGGCCCCGGCGTCTGAAAGACCCGCCGTCTCGCGTCGGCATCACAGCCGGCAGGAGACGGCGAGCAGCACGGTCCGGAACGCGCTGGTTCTCGCCTGGCCTGCCCTGGCGGTCTACGCGATGGTCCGGTGCATGGGCCTGCTCGTCGTTGCCATGCGAGCAGGCGAGGACGGCCCCGACTGGGGCACCCTCCTCGCCGGCCGGTTCGACAGTGTGTACTACGTGTACATCGCCGAGTACGGCTACGCGGCGCCCATGGAAGGTATGTGCCAGGTCCAGGGCGAACTGTGCAAGTACGCCTTCTTCCCGTTCTACCCAAGCCTGATTCGCGGCGGCTCCGCAGCGCTCCCCCTGCCCACCGGCATGGTCGCCCTGGGCATCGCCGTCGGCGCCTCGCTGCTCGCCGCCTGGGGCATCTTCGCCGTCGTGCACCGGCTGTACGACCGGCGTACGGCTGTCATCACGGTCCTGCTCTGGGGCATCGTGCCGCACGCCATGGTCCAGTCCATGGCCTATACCGAGCCTGTCTTCACCGCCCTCGCGGCCTGGTCCCTGTACGCCGTACTGACTCTGCGCTGGGTTACCGCCGCGGTGCTCGCCATACTGGCCGGCCTGACCCGGCCTTCCGGCGCCGCAGTGGTCGCCGCGGTGGCCATCTGCGCCGCGTGGACGCTCTTCAAGGCGCTCCGGGAACCGGAGCGGGCGACCCGCGTCCCCCGGACTCCTGTGCGCGCGCTCATCGGGGCCATCCTCATCGCGCCGCTCGGCTGGTTCGCCTGGTTCACCTGGGTCGGCCACCGTGCCGGACGCTGGGACGGCTACTTCCAGGTGCAGGAGAAGTGGGGATCCACCTTTGACGGCGGCAGTTTCACGCTGCACCGGATCGCCGAGATCTTCACCAAGGTCCCCGTCACACTCGACTCCGTCGTCGCCTCGGCCACGGTGATCTCGGCACTCGTGCTCTTCGTGATCGCAGTGCAGGAGCGACAGCACATGGCACTGCTCATCTACGCCGCCTTCCTCCTGCTCGTCGCGGTCGGCGGGGCTGGCTACTTCCAGTCGAAGGCACGGTTTCTGCTCCCGGCGTTTCCGCTGCTCATCCCGGTGGCCCGGGCATTGGCGCAGACACGGCCGAAGATCGCGTACACCGTCCTGGGAGCCGCCGTCCTCGTCTCCAGCGCCTACGGCAGCTACCTCATGCTCGTCTGGCAGTTCTCGCCCTGATCGCGCGAAGGCTCAGGTACGCGCGTACGCCACGAAGGCGGTCCAGGTCGAAGGAGTCACGGTGAGGTGGGGGGCTTCGCGTTGCTTGGAGTCGCGGATGTGGATGGTGGAGTTGCGCCTGCCGTATGCGACTTCGAGGCACGCGCCACCTTCACCGTCGCTGTGGCTCGACTTGAACCAGGCGAGTTCCTCGGTGGAGTTCATCGTTCTCCCAGCATCTTCTCGATCAGGTCCAGGGACTCCGACGGGCGGAGAGCCCGGGACCGGATGATCCCATAGCGATCGGCGAATACACCGACGTCTTCGGGATCAGTGATCAGGCGCGCGTGACCATAGATCTCCGTGTACGCCACCTGATGACGCCCCTTCGGCGTCAGAAGGATGAACGAACCGCCCATGGTCGGATGTTCCTCGCGATCAGTCGGCATGACCTGAAGCTCCACGGTCCGCAGCGCGCCCAACTCCAACAGGTACCGCAACTGCGCCCGGTGGACCGCCCTCCCCCCGATCGGCCGCTGAAGCACCACTTCCTCCAACACGAACGTGAATGTCGGCGCGGGCCAGCGTTCGAAGATCTGCTGGCGGGACAGCCGGTCGGCCACGCGGGTCTCGATCGTCTCCTCGTCGAGCAGCGGCCTGCGCTGGGTGAAGATCGCCCGTGCGTACTCCGGCGTCTGCAGCAGCCCGGGCACCGCCTGGTTGCTGTAGTCGTGGAGCTGGGTGGACTCGGCCTCGGCCTTCGCATAGTCGCGGAACCAGTCCGGGTGCCGCGTGCGCGACCGGGAGAGCGCTGCCCGCACCTCGGGGATCGCCACCTTCAACATGCCCCGGCCGTCCAGGGCTTCATCCGCCGCCTCCAGGAACTCCGGCTGCGGAGTCCGCACGCCGCGCTCCATCGACGAGATCAGCGACTCCCCGACGTGGGTGACGGCCGCGAGCTCCCGTTGATGGAGTCCGGCCGCTTCCCTGAGCAACTTGATCTGTTTGCCGAGCGCCCGGAACAGATGGGCTGTGCCATCCGCTTCGACGGGCCGCTCCGGCTGCTCCTCGCGCACTGACATTCCCCGTACCGCCTTCGCACCAGACGTGGTCACGGTGGACAACCCGTACAGCTACGCAACCGCACTCATACAGTCACGCTCCGTCGCACCCTCACTCCTGGCCAGCGTAAACGCGACCGACCACGCTCTGTCACATGAACCTCGAAATCACCGCACCGGCAAGCGAGTTGACCTTCACCCAGCGCTTCAGCTCCACACCCCGCGGCGCCCGCCTCGCCAGGCGGCTCGCCGTGCAGCAGCTGCACGACTGGGGCGTCCCGCACGGCTCGGACGCCTCCGCCGACGCCGAGCTGATCGTCGCCGAGCTCGCCGCCAACGCCGTCACGCACGGTCGCGTACCCGGGCGGGACTTCGAGCTGCGGCTCACGCTCGACGGCGTGGGCGACGGCGTACGGCTGACGATCGAGGTGTCCGACGCCATGGCCGCACGACCACACTCGCACGCGCACACCGCCCGCCCGCTCGCCGAGAACGGCCGCGGTCTGCAGCTGATCGGCGCGCTGGCCGACAGCTGGGACGTACGCGTCCGGCCGGGCGGGATCGGCAAGACGGTACGGGCGGTGCTCAGCGTGGCGTGACCGGGGCCCCGCCCCCACCATGGAGCCATGTCACCCCGCCCCGCCCCCGCCGCTCCCCCGCCGTTCGGCCCTCTCGGCTTCCAGCTCGTCCTGCTGCGCCGGATGGCCGACTACCAGCCGGAGCTCGTCGAGCGCGCACGGCTCGAACTCGGCGTATCGCAGGCAGAGATGCGGGAGGCGAACCGGCGCTGGCAGGCGATGGTGCGCTCCCCGCGCGGGCGCGGAGCCGTCAGCCGCTACCGGTCCGTGCTCGGGGCGCCGGCGGCCACGCTGCAGCGCCAGGTCGGCGATCTGACCTGTGAGGCGCTGCTCTGGTCCGTACCCCTGTGGCCGTCCCTGCGCTTCGAGGTACTGCTCGCGCCCGGCGGTGCGACGGTGCTCAACGAGTGGCTGATCCGCACGCCGGGCGCGGAAGGGCCCGGTCTCGGGACGGTCGAGGACCTCACTCCGTGGTCGGCCACGGTCGACGAGGTGGGGCGTGCCTTCGCGCCCGCCCGGCTGCTCGAGGGCTCGGCGCCCACGCGCTGGCGGCTCGCCTTCGAGGCCCCCGACGCGTCCGGGACGCTCCGGCCGTACGTCGGGGACTTCACGTGGGGGCTCCTGCAGGAGGTCGTGCCCGTCACATCGTGACGCCCTGTTCGGTGCCGGGCGCCCCTGTCTCGTCGGTGGGCTGCGGGATCGGCTTCCAAGAAGTGCAGACCGGCAGCGGAGCGAGCTCCGGCGCCTTCAGTACGTAACTGGTGGTGCCCTTCCGCTTGCTGGGATCCTTGGTGTAGCCGCCCTCCAGGTAACTGACCAGCAGGGACTCACCGTTGGCGACCGCGCTGCCGTACTCGGGTGTGAGGGTGGTGCGGGAGTGGCTGCGCAGATCGGCTGCCCAGACCGCCTTGCCGCCGACCCAGCTGATCAGGTCGCCGGAGAGTTCCATCTGGTCGATGTGCTCGTCCTCGGCGGCCTTCGCGATCGTCGCGGATTCCTTCCAGCCCGGCTGCCACGCGTACAGGGTGCGGTAGTCGGGTGAGACCCACGCCCAGGTGTCGCCGTCGCCCGTGACATGCGCGGCGCCCCGGATCTTCGCGATGACCGGCGGCAGTTCGACGGGCTTGCCCGTGGCGAACGACACGGCCTTGATCTGTACGGGGCTGCTCGCGCTCGACGCCTCGCGCCAGCCGAGCAGATCGCCCGCGGCGAAGACCGGGCTGACCTGTCCGGTGTGCACGACGGAGTCCTTGCGGGCGGCCAGATCGTACGCGTGCACCGCCTTCTTTCCGCTCTTGGTGCCCTCGGTCCAGGCGGCCTTGCCGCCCTGCACCTGGACGAAGAGGAACGGTCCGGCGATCTTCTTGTCGTGGCGTGTGACCAGGAAGGGCTCGGCGTCGCCCGTGGAGTCCCAGGCGTACAGGCTCCAGTCGTTCCAGTTCTCGGCGTCGTGAGACACCTCGAACACCACCCAGCGGCCGTCGAAGCGCACACTGCCGTACTGGATCTTCTTGGTGCCCACGAGCGGGTCGATGGAGTGGATGACGCGCCGGTCGCCGCCCTTGTTCCGCAGCCGGACCAGTTCGCTGCGCTCGGGTCCGGAGTCGACGGCGATCAGGGTGTCCCCGTCCGCGCCGACCGCGATACCGCGCCGGTCGAGGCCTGTGCCGGAGGGGTAGCGGCGCTCCTTGCTCCTGGCCGCCCAGGCGGGCGGCGGTGCGACGGGACAGAAGTCCGCCGCGCCGAGCGCGGAGGGCTTCGCGGTACTGGTCGGCGGGGCCGAACTGCCGGGCGGCGCGCTGCTCTTCGACGTGTCCGATGAGTTCGACGCATTCGACGGCTTCCCTTCGCCGCCGGTGCCGTCCGACGCCGACGTGCACCCGAAGGTGCCCGTCAGCGCCAGACAGACCAGAGCGAGGGTCAGCCGCCTACCACTGGTAGCCACGACCGCCCATCATCGTCACGAGCGTGTTGGAGTAGACCGGTGACTGGGCCGGCACCCCGGACCAGACGCTGGTGGCCGGGTCCTGGACCTGGCTGTAGGAGCCGCTCTCCTTGTAGCCGCGGATGTTCACCCAGTGGAAGATCTCCCGGTTCGGGTGCCCGGGCAGGTGCGGTCCGCCCACGACCTCCCAGACGTTGCCCGCGATGCCCGGGGTGATGCCGAATCTGCTCGCCAGCGTCGCCTGGCTGTAGTTCTTGCCCTGGTGGAGCAGGGTCATACGGGCCGTGGCGGGGCCGCAGTAGTTGCTGTACGCCTGGGCGACGTGGTTGGCCGTGAGGTAGGCCGACGCGGGAGGCGGTGTCGGCAGGTCCATCGTGGAGAACCCGGTCTTCGCGTCCTTGGCCGCCGACTCCGCGTGCGCGGCCTCGATCTCCTGCGCGGTGAACGGGTCGGGGTCCGACGCGGCCTTGATCTCGGCGACGCTCTCCTCGGAGAGGGTGCCCGAGGCCGCGTCCTCGCCCGCGAAGGCGGGCCCGGAAAGCATGGTCCCGAGGAGGAGGGTGCCGCCTAAAGCGGCGGTGAGGGTGCGTGTCGCAGTACGCATGTATTCCACTCCTGTGGATCGACTTGGTCGACGGGTTTTTCGGGCGCGCGAGATCGCACGTAGCGGTCGTGAATTGCGGCCGTGTAACACGCCGTTGAATTCCGGTGGTTATGCGCTGGCGGCGGCGACAAGGGTATGGACCACTGTCGCCGCGGAATGCTCGATGAGGGCTATTCCGGCTTCCCTGGTCGACTGGTTGTCCGTCAGCACGACGATGAGCAGCGAATGGCCGCCGTATTCGATCAGACCCTCGCTGTTCACCACCCAGGGAAGCGCCGCGTCAAGGGGCAGCCAGCCGTTCTTGAGTGAACTTCCGGTGCCGGGCGAACTCGCCGCCCCGATTCCCCAGGCCTGATCCGCTCGTACGGCGCTCATCAACGAGTGCATGTACGTACGGGACCGCTCGCTGAGCGGTGAGTGCTCGGTGAACACAGCCTTCAGGAGGGCCATTTCGTCCCGGGTGGTCGTCCGGGTGAGCCCCCATGCGACGCTCTGGCCCGCGTGCGCCGCGGAGAGTCCGAGGCGCACGTTGGCCAGGTCGAGGCCCTGGCGCCGGCCTATGGCGATCCAGAGTTCGTGCGCCGCGTCGTTGTCGCTTTCGCAGATCATGGCGGTGGCGAGACGCCGTTGCTCCTCGGTCAGCCGCCCGCCGCGGTCCTGCGTCTGGAGCAGGAGCGCGGCCAGGATGTCGACCTTGATGATGCTGGCGGAGACGAAGGCCTCCAAGGCCCCTCCGTAGGAGAGGGAGTGGCCCGTGGTGAGGTCTTCGACGGCCAGCGCATAGCGGCCTGTGTGCCCGTCGAGCGCGTCGAGCGCCGCGCGCGCGGCGTCCGTCGGGCTGGTCGGGGACGTGGGGGTGGAGGTCGAGGTGGGTGTGGGGTCGGTGGGGGTTTGCGTGGGGGTGGCCGCCGCCCAGGGTGACGGTTCGGCGGCCGTGGGCTCCACGGAGACCGCCGAAGTCGGCTCCGCATCCTGGGCCGTGGCCCGGGAGGTGAACGGTGACTCGGTGCACCCGGTGGCCGCCAGGCACCACAACGAGAGCACGAAGCAAGCGATTCGGCGGTTCATGGGGGGCTCGCCTTCAGGTGCCGCCTACCACTGGTAGCCGCGGCCGCCCATCATCGTGACCAGGGTGTTGGAGTAGACCGGTGACTGGGCCGGCACCCCGGACCAGACAGTGGTGGCCGGGTCCTGGACCTGGCTGTAGGCGCCGTTCTCCTTGTAGCCGCGGATGTTCACCCAGTGGAAGATCTCCCGGTTCGGGTGCCCGGGCAGGTGCGGTCCGCCCACGACCTCCCAGACGTTGCCCGCGACAGGGTCGTCTGGCTGATGCTCACACCCTGGTGCAGGATCGTCATCCTGGCCGTGGCGGGACCGCAGTAGTTGCTGTACGTCTGCGGTACGTGGTTGGCCGTCAGGTAGGAACTCGCGGGGTAGGCGAGGGTGTTGATGCCGTCGGCTCTCTGCTTGTCCTTCGCCGCCGACTCCGCGTGCGCGGTCTTGATTTCCGCCGCCGTGAACGGGTCCGGGTCGGATGCCGCCTTGATCGCGGCGACCTTTTCGTCGGAGAGCGACCCCGTGGATACTTCCTCGCCCGCGAAAGCGGGAGAGGTGAGCATCATGCCCGCCAGAACGGCGCCGGCTAACACGGAGGAAATTGTGCGCGTGGTGGTACTCATTCGTTCCACTCCTCGCGTTGGGAGGCCTTGCCTGTAGGCGACCTCGCGAGGAGGAAAATACAGCCATGAATTCGCGGAATGCAGTCCTCCGAATAACTTTCAACTGAAAGCTCAAGTCTTGCTCAAACAAGGTGACTTGGCGTGAGCATGGCACGGACATGCGGGGATGGATGGGCGATTTGCGTTCACTCAGAGTTGATCGGCGTGATGCAGATCACACGACCCGGGAATTCATTGCCTCATAAACAATTTCCGTCCGGGCCGCATCCGCGGGATAGTTCATGATCGGACGTGGGCTGGAGGAACAAGTGGAGACCATCTTCGGGCAGGAGAGGGCACGCCGCGCCCTCGGTCACGTGGCCGGGCACGCGCGGGGCGGACCGCTGGACCCCGCGCTGCGCGTCACGCTGAACTTCCATCCCGACCGGCTCGGCCCCGACGGAGCGCCGATCCTCGACACGATGGCCGAACACGGCGTCTACCGCTCGCAGTTCGTGACCGGGACGAGCAACGGCGGGCTCACCGCGTACGAGGGCGGGGACCGCTGGCGCTGGGAGAGCCGGATCTTCGGCGGGGTCTACGACGGTGCGCCCGCACAGGAGCGTCCGGTGTACGGCGGGCTCAACTTCCGCCGCCGGTCCGTCGGTGCGGCGCCCCGGTTCGGCTCGGCGCACATCCGGCTCACGGCGGCTGCGCTCACCCGCGCCACGTTCTGCTACCCGGACAGCTTCCTGGAGCCGGCGGACTTCGGTGTCGCCGGCGCCTGCGACGAGCTGATCGCGCTCGCGCTCGCCGACGACCAGGACGCCCTCGACGACTACGTCGAGTCGCAGGTGCACGAGGCGGTGCGCTTCACCTCGGACGTGGAGGCGCTGGTCCTCGACCCCTGCTTCAGGGGTACGCACATCGAGGCGTCGGCGCTGCGGCTCGGCTGCCCGGTCGAGTTCCACGGCGGGTTCCGGCTCGCGGCCGAGGAGCTGCGGGGGCGGGGCGAGTACCGGGGCCAGGAGTTCGTGGACCTCGGCCTGTCGCTCGCCGTCGACGGTCACCTCGACCCGGCGGTCATCGGAGAGGCCTCGCGCTCGGGCGCGTACGACCAGCAGGCGCTGAAGCGCGTATGGCATCTGCTCGCCCGGTTCGGGGCGCCGGAGGAGTCCGGCGCCCCGGTGTGAGTCGGGCGGTCAGCGCACGACGTCCCGTACGCCCTGGGACACCGCGTCGTCGCCGAGGAGGTCGTTGTGCTTCAGGCACCCGGCGGCCACGTTCGTCGCGCCGCTCAACGGCACGCTGCTGTCGGGGTTGATGACCTCGTCGCAGTTGGACCAGAACGTCGTGTACGAGACCGTGCCGGGGGTCTCGTCGCCTTCCGCCAGGCCGTCCTGGACGTACGAGCCGGGGGTCATGTCGCGGCAGGCCTGGGACCACAGGGCGCAGGCCCAGGCGGTGCTCGTCCCGTGGTTGGGGCCCGCGAGGGAGACCCAGTCGTCGACCTTGTCGAGGCCGCCGCCGTGCTTCACGTACCAGCGCGTGACGAGGCTGCCGAAGGAGTGGGCCACGATGTCGACCTCGGCGGCGCCGGTCTGCGCCCGTACCTGCTCGACGTAGGAGGCGAACCGCCCTGACAGGGTCTCGTTCACGGACTCGCTGGTGTCGTAGCCCCAGGAGAAGAGCTCCGCGTCGGTGTAGCCGGAGGACTTGAAGTCCTCGCGCAGGGAGCCCCAGACACCGGGGTCGGCGTTGTACCCGTGCACGAAGATCACGGGGGTGTGGGCGGTGGGGGTCGCCGGGGTGTCCGCCTGTGCCGCACCGCCGGAAAGTGCGGTGAGGCCGAGCAGTGCGACCGAGGCTATGAGGACGGACGCTGTGCGGGTGCGGTGACGCGTGTGGGCGCGAGAACGCAGCACGAAGTCTCCCTTGGTCAAGGGTGGTTACGCGTGAGTAGCGGTCCCGAGCATGGTGAGGCCCACGGGGTGGGATGACCAGACCTGTGCAGATGAGGTTCCGGTTGATGTGCGGGGATGAGGTTCCGGCCGATGGGGGGCGGCCCATGATCGACCGCCGGGCCGGGGCGCATGCCAGGATTCGGCTGATACGCCCGTGGAAGCAGCTCTGCCCGAGTCCGACGAATGGGAGTACCTCACGTGAGTGACCGCACCGCGGCCCTGTTCCCCGCACTGGCCGAAGGATCGTCCAGGCCGGCGCTGACCTTCGGCGAACGTTCGCTCTCGTACGGAGAGCTGGCCGCATCCGCCGGTGCGCAGGCCGCCCGCCTCGCCGGGGCCCGCAGAGTCGCCGTGTGGGCCACCCCGACCCTGGAGACGGCGGTCGGGGTCGTGGCCGCGCTGCTCGCCGGCGTCCCGGCCGTCCCGCTCAACCCGAAGGTCGGCGAACGGGAGCTCGCGCACATCGTCGGCGACAGCGCGCCATCGCTGGTGCTGGCCGCTCGGGGCGACCTGCTCCCGGACGCGCTCGCCCGGTTGCCCCGTATCGACATCGAGGCGACGGGCGCACAGGGGGATGTACGCGAGTGGCCCGAGCCCGCCCCCGACCGGCCGGCCCTCGTGGTCTACACCTCGGGCACCACGGGCCCGCCCAAGGGCGCGGTGCTCCCCCGCCGCGCGCTCGCCGGGACGCTCGACGCTTTGGAGGACGCCTGGCAATGGACCTCCGAGGACGTCCTCGTGCACGGGCTGCCCCTCTTCCACGTCCACGGCCTGATTCTCGGCATCCTCGGCCCGCTGCGGCGCGGCGGCGAGGTACGCCACCTCGGCCGGTTCAGCACGCAGGGTGTGACCCGGGAGCTGACGGCCGGGGCCACGATGCTGTTCGGCGTACCGACGATGTACCACCGGATCGCCGAGCAACTGCCCGAGGACCCGGCGCTGGCCGAGGCGTTGGCGGGGGCGCGGCTGCTCGTGTCGGGGTCGGCGGCGCTCCCGGCCCGTGATCACGAGCGGATCAGGGCGGTCACCGGGCGTGCGGTGATCGAGCGGTACGGGATGACGGAGACGCTGATGAACACCAGCGTCCGCGTGGACGGCGAACCCCGCGCGGCGACCGTCGGAGTGCCGCTGCGGGACGTGGAGCTGCGGCTCGTCGACGAGAGCGGGCACGCGCTGCCGGACGGCCCCGAGCACGTGGGCGAGATCCAGGTGCGCGGCCCGAATCTGTTCCTGGAGTACCTCAACAGGCCGGACGCCACGGCCGAGGCCTTCACCGAGGACGGCTTCTTCCGTACAGGGGACATGGCGGTGCGTGATCCGGACGGTTACGTACGGATCGTGGGGCGCAAGGCCACCGACCTCATCAAGAGCGGCGGGTACAAGATCGGGGCGGGCGAGATCGAGAACGCGCTCCTGGAGCACCCGGCCGTCAGGGACGCGGCGGTGACCGGCGCACCGGACGCCGACCTGGGCGAGCGGATCGTCGCGTGGATCGTCCCGGCCGACCCCGAACAGCCGCCCTCACAAGAGGAGTTGGCCGACCATGTGGCCGGCCAACTGGCCCCCCACAAGCGCCCCCGTACCGTCCACTACCTCGCCGAGCTCCCCCGCAACGACATGGGAAAGATCATGAAGAAGGCGCTGCATGTCTGAGCCGGCGAAGAACCCGCAGCGCCCGACCGCCCGCGAAACCCTGGCCCTCATCACCGACGAGTTCACCGAACTCCCGCCGCCCGAAGGCCGGCACAAACCCGACGGCCCGCTCGACTGGCAGGGCTACGGGGCCTCGGTCGCGCGAGCCGCGGAACGCACCGGGGAGCGGGAGTCCGTGGTGTGCGGGCAGGCGGTGGTCGGGGAGACCCGGGCCGTGGTGATCTCGTTCGAGTTCGGGTTCCTCGGGGGCTCGCTCGGCACCCGTACCGGCGATCTCATCGAGGCGGCCCACGAGCAGGCCCGTACGCACCGCCTCCCCCTGGTCTCGCTGATCGCGACGGGCGGCAGCCGTATGCAGGAGGGCATGCTCGCCCTCACCCAACTCCAGCGTGTGGCACGGCAGTCGGTACGGACTGCCGAGGCGGGCGTGCCCCAGGTCGCCGTCCTGCGCGATCCCACGACCGGCGGCGGCTGGGCGACCCTGGGCGCGGGCGCCGACATGATCCTGGCGCTGCCCGGCGCCCAGGTGGGCTTCGCGGGTTCGCGGGTGCGGCCCGCCGACGCGGATCCGGCGGCCTACACGGCGCAGGCCCAGTTCGCTTCCGGGCATGTGGACGCTGTCGTACCCGCCGAAGAGCTGCGCGCGGAGCTGTCCCTGCGCCTGCGGCTGCTCACCTCCGCCTCTCCCCTGCCCGCCCCGGTACCGAAGGCGCTCGGCGACACCGCGCTCCCGAAGACGGGCTGGGACGCGGTGCTGGCCGCCCGCGCCCCCGAACGACCGCGCGCGGACGCCTACTTGGACGCGTACTTCACCGAGCGCGCCGAGGTCTCGGGCGACCGCTGCGGCGGCCGCGACCCGGGCGTGCGGTGCGGCTTCGGGCTGCGCGACGGGCGCACGATCGCGTACGCGGCGCAGTGCGGCACCGCCACCCGCCCCGCCGGCTACCGGACCGCGGCCCGGCTGATCCGGCTCGCAGGACGGCTCGGCGTCCCGGTCCTGACCCTGGTCGACACCCCGGGTGCCGCGAACGACGCGGCGGCCGAGTCGGCGGGGGCGGGTCCGGCGATCGCGGAGGTGTTCGCGGCGGTCGCCTCGGCCCGTGTCCCGGTGACGACCCTGGTGATCGGCGAGGGCGGCTCGGGCGGCGCCCTCGCCCTCGCGGCGCCGGGCAACACCTGGGCCACGCCGTCGAGTTACTTCTCGGTGATCGCCCCGGAACTGGCCGCCGCGATCCTGAAGCGCCCGGACTCCGCCGTCCACGAGACGGCGGACCAACTGCGGCTCAGGCCACAGGACTTGGTGGATCTGGGAGTCGTACGGGGCATCGCCGGCGTCTGAAGAGCACCGAACAGGCGAACAGTTGCTCCCTGGAACAGGTGATCGTCGCTCCTGAGATTGCTTTCACCTTGTGGGATGAATGATGCTTACGGTGCGCAAGCGACGGGCTGCAGACCGTAACCGCGCACTCGGTCCATGTCCCTTACAGGACCGGGGAGTTGTCCCACCTCACAGCACATGCACAAGGAGAACGCAGCATCATGAACGTCATCACCGACATCCTCGCCGGCATCGCCCACTTCCTCGGCTGGCTGGTCTGAGCGAAGCCGTGATCTCAGCGTAGGAGTCACGCCGAGCGCCGCCTCCCCCGTCCCAGGGGAGGCGGCGCTTTCGTCTGCAACGGGCAGCGTGCGCAGCCCGGTTGGGCCACATGCGCAGCTCAGTTAGGCCACAATGGAAGCAGGTCGATCAGGAGTACGGCTACGGGGGCGCGGCATGGCCGAGTACATGGAGTTCAGCACCGAGGACGGGACGATCGTCCCGGTGGACTTCGCCGCCGACGACGACGGGCAGCATCTCGTCGCCGACTCCCACGGCGCGGTGCGCGCGGCCCGCACCTTCGAGGGTTCGCTCGCCGCGGTGCGTACGGCCGCCGAGGCGGCGCTCAGGGTCTTCCGTGACGACGGGGCGCTGCGGCCCGACTCGGTGGAGATCGAGTTCGGGGTGAAGCTCACGGCCGAGGCGGGTGCGCTGATCGCCAAGAGCACCGTCGAGGGCCATCTCGTCGTCAAGCTGGCCTGGTCCCCCGGGCAGCAGAGCCAGGTCACGGTGGTCGGCCCGCGAGTGTCCGCCGCCGACGCGGTGGAGGGTGCGGCCGTCGTCACCCCACCGCAGCCACTGACACCGCCCGCTCCTCCCGCGCCCCCCGCCCCACAGCCATGAGCGCCTCATGGCAGGCCCGGATCCGCTGCGGCCGGGAGTCGGGCGCCGGCTTCCTGGTGACCGACCGGCACGTGCTGACCTGCGCGCATGTGGTGGGCGCCCGCGCCACGGACCCCGTCACCGTCACGTTCCCGCAGCTCGGCCCCGAGGAGCTCACCGCCGATGTCGTCGCCCACGGCGGCTGGAGCGGCGGGCTCGATCCGGGCGATGTGGCCGTGCTCGAACTGGCCGCACCCGTTCCCCTGAAGCCGGCCGAGTTCGCCGCGCCCACCGAGGCGTACGGCGAACCCTCGCCCCGGCTGCTCGCCTACGGATTCCCCAAGTCGTACGAGGAAGGGGTGCTCGCCGAATACCGGGCCACCGGAAGCCAGTTGATCCAGGAGTGGATCCAGCTGGAGGCCTGGGGCACGGCGGGACAGACCCTCGCGCCCGGCTTCAGCGGCGCCGCGGTGACACTGGCGCACAACGGCCTGGTGGTCGGCATGGTCACCTCGGCGGCCCGCAACAAGGAGATACGCAACGGCCGGATGCTGCCCGCGCAGGTCATGGCGCACTACTGGCCCAGACTCGGGGACCTGATCCCCACCGGCGGCTTCGGCGCGTCCGACAAGGAGCGGCTGCGCACCCTGATCGACGCGGTCGCCGCCGGGGCGCCCTGGCGCGATGCGGGCTGTGCGCCGGAGCAGGTCTACGGATACGCGGTGGGCGGGCACGCACAGCGCCCGGACCGGCAGTTGCACTCGCTGTGGGACGCGGCCTGGTATCTGCTGTGCGAGGTGCAGGACCCGGGCGCCCTGGGCCGGTTCGCCGCGCGGCTCGCGGACTACAGCGACGATCCGGCCACGCGCAGGGCCCTGTGGAACCTCGGCCGCGCGCAGCGCCCCGCGCCCGCCAGGCCCCCCGGCGCGGTACGTCCCTGGTCGCCGGTGCTCGTGGAGATCGCACCCAGTGGCGCCGGGGAGGACCGCTTCCTCGTCGAGGTCTCCGCGTACAACGGGAAGCACCGCCACGTCATCGGCCAGCGCACCCTCACCACCCAGCAGGTGCGCCCCTACGTACAGGAGCGGATCGACGACGCGTTCAACCAGGTCGATCTGGACGGACGTGAGTTGATCGCCTTCGTACTGCCGCGCAAATGGCTGAACACCGATGTCGTGCACTGGCACCGCAGCAAGGACGACGAGAGTCCGCTGGGTGCGTTCGCGCCCGTCGTGGTGGTGGAGCTGGAGCGGCGGCGCAGCGGAGGGCTGCAGTTCAAGCTGCTGCGCAAATGGCAGGAGCTCGACCACCGGCGTGAGGCGCGTCTGCACCGCATCGGCTGCGCGGCCCCGCCGAGCGATCCGGGGCGGCTCACCGTCGGACTGCGCCGCGATGCGGACTTCCTGGGGCTCGGGGCGCCGCCCGGGCGGGCGCGTGCGGCGTTCAAGGCCGGGATCAACGCGCCTGTGCCCGCGGTGATCTGGCCGCGCAGCGGGTGCGGCGGGGTGCCGCACGACGCCTGCACGGGCAAGGAGTTCCTCGACCGGCTCGCGGAGGAACTGGCGGGACTGCCGCCGGCGGAACTACCGGAGTTCATCTACAAGTTGAGACTGGACGCGCTGGAGGCGGACGGCGGGCACTGGGCCCAGGACCTGTCCCTGCTGTGGGAGGACCCGCGCGCTCTGCCGGAGACGACACCCTTCCTGGATTCACCCGTCGGCTGAGCCTGCACGGTCACCGCGGCCGTACCGCCGAAGAAGCACTGAGGAAGCACTGAGGAAGCACTGAGGAGAACGATGTCCCTGTGGCCCGTCTTCACCGGCTCGAACAAGCCGCACGACGGCATCGAGGAGCTGCCCGCACCACCGCCGTGGCGCGCCTTCGACGGGGGCCCCGCGCTGCCCACACCGGCGGAGGACGAGGACGAGTCGGCGACGTCCCCGGACCGCCGGCATCGCGCGCGTACGTACATCGCGACGGACGAGGCGATCCAACTCGTCAACGCCGCGCTCTACTTGAGGCGCCCGCTGCTCATCACGGGCCCGCCCGGCAGCGGCAAGTCCTCCCTCGCGTACGCGGTGGCGCATGAGCTCAAGCTGGGCCCCGTGCTGCGCTGGAACATCACCAGCCGGACGGTCCTGCACGACGGTCTCTACGCGTACGACCCCCTGTCGAGGCTGTACGCGGTGGGCAAGCGGGCTGCCGCGGCGAAGGCGGGCGGCTGGGAGGCGGGCCGCCCGGAGGCGAGCCGCTCGGAGGCGAGCCGCTCGGAGGCGAGCCGCTCGGAGGCGAGCCGCTCGGAGGCGCAGGCGGGCGGCGGCGAGGTGCAGGCCGAGGAGTTGGGCGGCAGCGCGGCCCGGACCAAGGCGCAGGGGCCGGGTGACCTGGAGGAGCATCTGCGGCTCGGTCCGCTCGGCACGGCGCTCCTGCCGTATCACCGCCCGCGCGTCCTGCTCATCGACGAGATCGACAAGAGCGATCTCGATCTCCCCAACGACCTCCTGAACATCCTCGAAGAGGGCCAGTACGAGATCCCCGAACTGGTCCGCGCCGCCCGCCACACCCCCAAGGCCTCCGTCCTCGCCGACGGCACGGACGACCATGTCACCGTCACGGGCGGCCGGGTGCGCTGCCACGCCTTCCCCTTCACGGTCCTGACCAGCAACGGAGAGCGCGAGTTCCCGCCGGCGTTCCTGCGCCGCTGCGTCCGGCTCGAACTGCACCAGCCGCGCGAGGCCCATCTGGAGAAGATCGTCCGCGCCCACCTAGGTGAACCCTCGGCGTACGCACAGGAGTTGATCCGCGAGTTCCTCGCCCGTGGCTCGGCGGGTGAACTCGCCACGGACCAGCTGCTCAACGCGATCTATCTGACGGGCGCGGCCGGTCTCGAAGGCGCCTCGCGCAACGCTCTCGCGCAGCATCTGATGCCGTATCTGAGCCGGGGGCACCAGGACGATGCGGGGTTCTGACGGGGAGCGGCCGAGCGGCCCCTCGCACGGGAAAGGCTCCTACGTCGCCCGGCTCGCGGAGGTGCTGACGGAGGCGGGCGGCGAGGAGGAAGAGGACGGTCCCACCTCGGTGGAGCTGGCCGAAGTCCTCTGGCTGGCACGGCAGATGAAGGCATCGAAGCCTGCCACCGCCGCCCCGACGCTTCCGTCCACGCCGCGCACCTCGCAGGACACCGCCCCCGTGAGCCCGCCGCGATCCGGGGACGCACAACCTCCCCACGAGCCTGCCCTCGTATCCCCCGAGCCTCGCGTCCCGCTCCACATACCGGATGACGCACGGCAGCCCTTGGACGAACCCCCACCCGACGGCACGTCCGATGGCTCGTCCGACGACGGCACGTACACCACCCTGCTCGCCCCCGCGCCCCCGATGCTGCCCCGGCCGCTCACCCTGCAGCGCGCGCTGCGCCCGCTGAAGCGGCGCGTGCCCGCACCGGTCGGCATCGAGCTCGACGAGAGTGCGACGGCCGACCGTATCGCCCGCCTCGCCGCGCCGCCGCAGTGGTGGCTGCCGGTGCTGCGCCCCTCGGCCGAGCGGTGGCTGAGGCTGCGGATCGTGTACGACGAGGGACCGACCATGCCGATCTGGCGCCCGCTCCTGCGCGAACTGCGCACGGTGTTCGGCCAGTCCGGCATCTTCCGCACGCTCGACGTGCACACGCTGACAGCGGACGGCCACGTACGCGGCGCGGAGGGCACCCCCGCCGACGGCCGCACCGTCACCCTCGTCGTCAGCGACTGCATGGGCCCGCAGTGGCGCGGCGGCCCGGCCGGCCGGCGCTGGTACGGCACGCTCAACCGCTGGGCCTCCCGCCACCCGGTGGCGATCGTCCAGCCGCTCCCGGAACGCCTGTGGCGCACCACGGCGCTGCCCGCCGCGGCCACTGTGCTGTCCGCCCCGTGGCCGGCGGCCCCCAACTCCGCCTACAGCAGCGGCGATCGGGACACGGTGACCATTCCGGTCCTCGAACCCTCGGCCCCCTGGCTCGCCCACTGGTCCTCGCTGGTGGCGGGCGCGGGTCCGGTCCCCTGCGCGGCGGCCCTGCTCGCGCGCACCCCGCCCCCTTCGCCGCTGGAGGAGACGGGCAGCACCGACGTCCAGCAGCTCAGCGCCTCGGACCTCCTGCTGCGTTTCAAGTCGATCGCCTCACCGGAGGCGTACCGCCTCGCGGGCCATCTGGCGGTCGGCCGCCCCCACCTGCCGTACATGCGCCTGGTCCAGGCGGCGTTGGAGCGCCGCCCGCAGCCGGGCCACCTGGCCGAGGTCGTCCTGAGCGGCCTGCTGCGTACGGTCCCGGGCGCTGCCCCCGGCTCGTACGCCTTCCGCGACGGCGTACGCGAGCTTCTGCTCGACACGCTGCCGAGGAGCTCGCGGCTGCGGACGCGGGGGTTGCTCGCGCGGCTCGGGGCGCCGATCGACGACCGGGCGGGGGTGGTGGCCGGGGAGTTGAGGGTGGCGGTGGAGGGTGGGACGGAGAGAGGGGGTGTGGGGGCGGAGGTTGCTTCTGTGCGGGGGGAGAGTGTGGAGCGGCTGGGGGGGCCGGCACGCGAAGAGACACGTCCCGCGCGGCCCGCGGACGAAGAGCTGTTCGCAGGGCGCTACAAGGTTCTGCGCCCGGTCGATCCGGTCCTGCGGCGGACCTGGCTGGCGCAGGACTTCGAGACCGAACGCCTCGTGGGGCTCTTGCGCTTCCTGAACACACCGCCCCACAGCAAGGCGGGCGAGGCCTTCCGGCTGCGCGCCGAGAGCTTGGCGTCCGTCGAACACCCCAATGTCGTCGGCCTGCACGACCACGGCTTCGAGGGCGACATCGCGTATGCCGCGCTGGAGTACGTGGACGGGATCAGCGTCGCCCAACTGGTGCAGGACTCCGAAGGACCCCTGCCGTTCTGGCTGGTCGCGTATCTCGCACGGGGCACGGCCCTGGCTCTCGCGGCCGCGCATGAGCACCACGTGGCGCACGGGGAGCTCGCGCCCGAGCATGTGCTGATCGACGCGGACGGGACGGTGCGGGTCACCGGGTTCCTGGATGGCATCGCAGCGCCGAACCCTGCAGGGGATTCGCTCCAGGTCGAGAACATGGTGCGCAACCTGACCCGCGACTCCTCCTTCCTCGCAGGGTCGTTGTCCGACTGGGGCAGCTTCGCCGGCATGCTCCCGGTGGATCCGCCTGGTGGTCGCGACGCCATCTCCGTCCTCACATCCGCCGACTTCGTCGCCTTCGAGCAATCAGCGCTGGCCGCGCGCCCCCAATTCCAGCTTCTTGATATCCAGTTGTGTCCCGGCGGTTGGCTGCTCTCCGGCGAGGCCAGGGCCTGCCTGGCGATGCTGCTACAACGCCACGGCCGGACCGTCCCTCTCGAAGAGCTCTCTGAAGGGCTCGGGGGAGAGCCCGCCGACGGATGGCGCCGTTACATCGACGAGCTCCGCAGCCGCCTAGGCCCTGGTGTCATCGCGACGACCCCCGGCGGCTTCGCGGTACACGCGCTGCCCTCCCAAATCGATGCACTCCAGGTCAACGAACTGGTGCGCTCGGCCACAGCCGCCGAGGAGGACGGCTATCCCGAGCGGGCACGCTCCCTTGTGCAGAGCGCCCTGGACCTCTTCACAGGCGATCCGTTGAGCGGGGTCCCCGGCCCCGCCGCCGAACGCACCCGCCCCCGGCTGCGGCGGCTGCGCCTGCAGCTGTACGCCCACCGGGCCGAACTCCAGCTGGAGATCGGCGCTTTCGAGCGCGCTGCCACGGAGCTCACCCAGCTCCTCACCGAACACCCCGACCGCCAGGACTTCCGCCGCCTCCACATGCTCGCCCTCCGCAATCTCGGCCGCATCAGCGACGCCATCGAGTCCTACGAGCAGTACCGCGAACGCCTGGAGGACTCCCACCCCGACCCGGACCTCGTCAACCTCCACGACGAGCTCTACCGCGAACTCCTCGCCGCCCCCGAACGCGACCGCGCCACCGCCGTCTTCGAGTTCCTCACCGACTCCCCCGAGGACAACGAGCGTGCGCAGGCCGTCGTGGGCCGCTACGTCACCGATGTGCTCTCCCGCGCCAGGATCACCCCCGACTCCCACGAACTGCTCGCCCGCACGAACGGCTACGTCGTCATCGCCGACCCCGACGTCTCCTTGCTGCCGCTCCTGCAGACCGTGCTGCACGAAATCAACGTCCTGCGGGGGCAGTTGCCGCCCCACGTACGCCTTCGCGTGATGTTCTGGCACAACGCCGAGCTCATCGGCCACCAAGGTCCCGACTCCCTGCGCGCGGAGTTCGATCCCGCCGAGGGCCAGGCCCTCCTGATCATCTCGCCCCTCCTCCACGAGGAGGCCATGACCGGCCCCATACCGCTCATGCGCGGCACCTTCACCCCGCTCGCGCCTCAGGGCAAGGTGATCGCGTACCTCCGCCCGATCTGGGACGCACCGGATCCCGCCCTCTTCGACACCCTGACGAACGACCAGCAGGGCACTCCTCCGTCGGCCCCGCCGCTCCCGCCCGGCCCACACCGCGACCTGCTCCGAGGTCCCTTCACCGCGCGCGGCACCGACCTCCCCGAGGTCAACGACGCGACCACCGCCGTGGTGTACGTCGACACGGGCGATGAGGGCGAGGGCGGGAGCGTGGGCGTGCAGCGACAGTCCCCGTACGACTTCGACGACGACGCCGTCACGCACTACTACGAGGTCGACCTCACACCGCAGCAGGAGTGGCGTGAACTCCCGCTGCCCAGCGCCGAGTCACTGCCGGTCACGGCGTCCGTGGAGCTGTCCTGGCATGTGGTCAACCCCTTCGCCTTCGTGGACGCCGAGGTCACCCACGTCGCCACGGAGCTGTTCGAGCACGTGGCACGGCGACTGTCCGCCGTGACCCGCCGCTACACCCTCGCGCGCCTGGGCGCCGCCCAACAGGCCGTCGACGGGCTGCGCTTCGCACCCTGGCCGACCTCCGGCCTGGAGGTGAGCTGCGCCGTGCGCCTGTCCACCACCGGACCCGGGGCGCCGGTGGGCGCGACCGGGTTCCTCGAGATCGACTTCTCCGGGTCCCAGCCCCCCAAGTCCGGCCTCCGCCTGGGACAGGTGGCGCAGCCGGACCGGCCACCCACCGCAACCGCCCCCGAGCGGGACTCGCCGCCCCCCACCCCCTCCTCGGTCGCCGCCCTCCTCGCCGCGGCCCGCACCGTGCTCATCGGCTTCGACGGCCCCGTGCTGCGCCTCTACGCCCAGGAGACCGCCAGCTCCGCGAGCCGCGAACTGGCGCGTCTCATCACGGAGTTGCGCCACCCCGACGAGGCTCTGCGCGGCGAGCGTCTCCTCAAGGACACCCCCATCCGGCCCTCCGAGGGCTACGCACACCCCTACGACCTGCTGCGCGCCATCGCCCACCACCGCCTGGCCGTCCCGGTGGCCGAGCGGCTCACCGTGCTCGAACTGCGGGCGGCCGCCTCCGCCCGCCCGACCCCGCACGCCGACCTGCTGATCCGTACGCTGCACGCCCAGGGCCGCGCGGTCGGCATCGTGACCGACGCGGCACCGGTGGTGGCCGACACCTACCTCGACAGCCATGGACTCGGCGGCCACCTGCGTGCCGGTGTACACGGCCGCACCGCGGACCTCACCCACCTGCTGCCCCACCCCGACTGTCTGCGCCGCGCCCTGACCGCCACGGGCGCCGCCGCGCAAGCAGCACTCCTCATCACGTCCTCACGAGCGGCACTCGAAGCGGCAGCGGCCCTCTCCATGCCCGCCATCGGCTACGCCCGCGACGACCGCACCCGAACCCGCCTCGAATCAGGGGGCTCCACACTGGTCGTCGACAGCCTCGCCACCGTCCTGGAAGCCGCCCGCACGACCGGCCCCATCGCGCGCCCGGAGCCGCCGTCCCCGGCGTGACCCCAGGCACCACCCCTACGCCTGCGGCGCCCTCGCGTCGTACCGCACGAACCGCCGCGACCGCAGCGCCATCAGCGTGACCGCCACCATGCACGCGAGCCCGCCGCCCGTGAACGCGACCACCGGCGAGGTGAGATCGGCGACCGAGCCCGCGAGGAAGTCGCCCAGGCGCGGGCCGCCCGCGACCACCACGATGAAGACGCCCTGCAGCCGGCCGCGCATCTCGTCGGGCGTCGCGGCCTGCAGCATCGTCGAACGGAACACCATCGAGACGGTGTCGGACGCACCGGCGAGCGCGAGGAAGAGCATGCCGAGCCAGAGCTGACGGGTCAGACCGAACGCGGCGATGCAGCCGCCCCAGCCCACCACGGCGAGCACGATCGCGAGACCGTGCCGGTGCACCCGCCCCAGCCACCCGGAGAACACCCCGCCGAGCAGCGCCCCGACGGCCAGCGCCCCCACGAGAAGGCCGGTGGTCTTCGCGTCGCCGTGGAACCACACGACGGCGACCGCGGGCAGCACCGCCCGAGGGTGCGCGAGGACCATCGCGCACAGGTCGGAGAAGAAGGTCATACGGAGGTTGGGGCGGGTGGCGAGGAAGCGCAGGCCGTCCAGGACCGAGGCCCTCTTCCGCTGGTCGCCGCCGCGGTCCGGCTTCATCGACGGCAGCCGCCACATCGCGTACAGCGCGGCGGTGAAGGTGAGCGCGTCGATCAGATAAGCGGCCTGGTAGCCCCACAGGCCGACGACCAGACCGCCGAGCATCGGGCCCGCCATCATCCCGGAGGTGGTGGTCATCGAGCCGAGCGCGTTGGCGGCGGGCAGCTGCTCCGGCGGCAGCAGTCGCGGAATCATCGAGGTGCGGGCCGGGGACACGATCGCCTGGCAGAGCGCCTGCAGCGCCACGATCGCGTACAGGAACCAGACGCGATGCCAGCCGGCGAGCGCCGCTCCCGCGAGCGCGAAGGAGAGCAGACACATGCCGGTGGAGGCGTACAGCCCGAGCTTGCGCCGGTCGACGGTGTCGGCGATGGCGCCCCCGTACAGCCCGAAGGCGACCAGCGGGACGAGGGAGAAGAGCCCCACGAGACCGACGGAGAAGCTGGAGCCGGTGATGTCGTAGACCTGGAGCGAGATGGCCAGTGCGGTCATGGCCTGGCCGGTCCAGGAGACCGTGTTGCCGATCCACAGCCGCCGGTAGTCGGCGGAGGTGCGCAGCGGGGTGATGTCGGCGAGGATGCGCACCCGCCGGCGGGTGGGCTTGTCGGCTATGTCGTCTTCCGCGCTGCGGCTCTTGCCGTCGGAGGGGGCACTGGTCACACGGGATGGTAACCCCCGCTCCCGCGAGCACCCCCTACAGCGGGCTCCGCCCACGACCACCCATCCGGTCTCTCCCCACCCGGCCCACCACAACGGGCGCCCCTGCCGGGGCCCCCGCACGATGCGAAAAGGGCAGCCGACCGGCGCCCTGAACGGTCAGTGCCTCGGGAGGAACTCGCCATGACCGTCAGCCTGGAGCAACTCCGTCGTTGCCATATCGCCGTCGACCTGGGTGCCGCTCGGACCCGGGTGTACGTCAAGGGCGCGGGGCTCGTCGTGGACGAGCCGAGCGTGTGCGCCGTCAACACCCGTACGGGAGCGCTGATCGCGGTCGGTGAGTTCGCCGAGCGCATGACCGGCCGTACCCCCGCGTACATCCGCGTCGTACGTCCCGTCTCCGGCGGCACCGTCGTCGACATCGAGATGTGCCGGCGGATGCTCAGCCATCTCCTCGACGACAAGCTCCGCCGCACCCTGCGCCGCAGGCCCCGCCTGCGCGCCGCGGCCTGTGTTCCGCACGACGCCGATCCGCTCGCGCAGCGCGCGGCGACCGAGACGCTCATCGGGCTCGGGGCGCGCCGGGTCGAGCTGGTGGACACGCTGATCGCCGCGGCGGTCGGCTGCGGTCTGCCGGTGGAGCGGCCCGAGGCGACGATGATCATCGTCTGCGGAGCGGCGACCACGCAGGTCGCGGTCCTGTCGATGGGCTCGATCGTGACGGCCGACCGGATCGCGGTGGGCGGTGACGCGATCGACCACGCGGTGGTCCAGCATCTGCGCCAGCAGCACGAGCTGATGCTGCCGAGCCAGTCCGTACGCCCCCTGCAGCTCGCCCTCAGCGGCAACGGTCTGACTCCGCACGGCCCCGAGTCCACCGAGATCCACGGCCGCGACGTGGCCACCGGTCTCGCCCGCTCGGTCCAGGTGCAGACGGCGGCCGTACGGGACGCCATCCACACCCCGCTGACCGCTGTGCTCGACGGCATCGGCCGTGTGCTGCGCGACTGCCCGCCGGACCTGGTGGCCGACCTCGCGGACCGCGGGATCATGATGGTCGGCGGCAGCGCCCTGCTCCCCGGCCTCGACCAGATGCTGCGCGACGCGACGGGTATGCCGGTGCACATCGCTGAGCGCCCCGACGTCTGCGCGATCCTCGGCCTCGGCGCGATGCTCGAGGGCCGGATCGAGCCCATGCAGCTCGACCCGCTGGCCGACTGACCCCACCACCAGCCTTTGGAGGCGCCCACCGTGTCGCAGTCCGTGCAGTTCATCGGCGCTCTGCTGATCCTGGTGTCCTGTCTGCCAGTACGTCTCGGGCGCCGGGCACCGGGGAGAACGACACGGCTGTGGCTCCGGTTCGTGGGCGGCTCGCTTCTCACGATGGACGCGATCGCCGAGCAGCAGTGGGGCTTTCTGCTGCTCGGCGGCGCCTGCGCGCTGTACGCGCTCGCCGGTCTGGTGGACTGGGCCCGCGGCCGGCCGGCAGCGGGCCGCGAACCCGCCTGAACCGGTGGGCGACTACCGGGAGGGCGCGGGGATGAGCGAAGACAGCGGATCCGGCGAGCACGGCGAGCACGGCGAGCAGATTGATGGCGATACGGAGCCGGGCGCGGGCGACCGCCCCACCCGCGCCCCCGTGGAACCCCTCCTCGAAGCCGTGCTCAGCGTCGGCGCCGATCTCGAACTGCGCGCCACACTGCAGCACATCGTGGACGCGGCCACCCGTCTCACCGACGCCGAGTACGGCGCTCTGGGTGTGGTGGACCCCGAACAGGCCCGTCTCACCGAGCTGTTCACCTCCGGTATGGACGAGGCCACCCGCAGAGGAATCGGCAAGCTCCCCTGCGGCGAAGAGGGCGTACTCGGCACGCTCATCAAGGACCCGCGCCCGCTGCGTCTCGACGACCTCACCCAGCACCCGCAGTCCTGCGGGATGCCGCCGGGCCATCCGCCGATGCACACCCTGCTGGGCGTCCCGATCCTCGTACGCGACGAGGTGTTCGGAAACCTCTACCTGACGCAGAAGCGGGGCGGCCCGTTCACGCTCGGCGACGAGCAGGTCCTGCGGATCCTCGCCGCACAGGCCGGTATCGCCATCGGCAACGCCCGTCTTTACGAGCACGCCCGCCAGCGCGAGCGCTGGATCGAGGGCTCGGCCACCGTCACCACGGCGCTGCTCGGCGGGGACGCCCCGGACGATGCCCTGATGGTCGTGGCCGAGCAGGCGCGCAAGCTCGCGGACGCCGTGGCCGGGGTGATCCTGCAGCCCATGCCGGACGGCGGCATGGAGATCGTCACGGCCTCGACGCACGAGGACCCCGGCGCCCTGGTCGGCACGGTGATCCACCCGGGCAGCGCGATCCTCGCCCAACTCCTCGGTGGTGAACCGGTGTTCGTCGAGGACTCGGCCACCGATCCCCGTATGACCACTCCGGTGCGCGACCTGTTCGGCCCGAGCATGCTCCTGCCGCTGCAGAGCGACGGCCACCTCATCGGCACGCTCGCCCTGCCCCGCGCACGCGGCGCCCGCCGCTACACCGCCCTTGAGCGGCTGCTCGCCACGCAGTTCGCCCACCAGGCCGCGCTCGCCCTGGTGCTCGCCGAGGCCCGCGTCAGCCGCGAGCGCCTCGCCGTGTTCGAGGACCGTGACCGTATCGCCCGCGATCTGCACGACCTGGTCATCCAGCGGCTGTTCGCCACCGGCATGATGCTGGAGGGTGCCCAGCGCAGAGCGCGGGTCGACGAGGTGCAGGGCACGATCGGTAAGGCGGTGGACGAGCTGGAGTCCACCATCCAGGAGGTCCGCACCGCGATCTTCGCCCTCCAGCAGCCGCCCGCTGACGCCCCCACGACCTTCCGTGGCAAGGTCCTTCGCGAGGCCGCCGGCGCCGCCGCCGCGACGGGTGTCACACCCTCGACGCACTTCCACGGCCCCGTGGAAGCGGCACTGGGCGAACGCACGGCCACCCATCTCCTCTCGGCCCTGCGCCGCGCCCTGGCCGAGGCCTCCCGGCGCACCGGCATCTCCCGTATCGAGATCACTGTCGACTGCGAGGCCGAACTGCCCGACGGCCGGGCGGGCGTACGCTTGACGGTGTTCGACGACGGCGTACGTGAGGACGGCGCCGCCGACGAGGCCGCCGGCAGCGACGCGGTCACCGGCACCACGGAGACCTGGCAAGCACCCCTTTAAACCCGAACCGGGCGACTGCCACCGGGCCTTGCGTCACGGGGACGGACCCGCGGTGCCCCTCAGCGCCGCTTGATACGCCCTCCCCGGAAGCCGCCGGGCGGACTACTTTGAACTTCCGGCCATGACGCGAGGAGGGCCTGCCGTGACACGGATCGGAGTAACGGGGCACCGCCGACTCCCGTACGCAGTCCTGGAGTTCGTGATCGCCGGTATCGAGAAGGAGCTGGCCCGCGACGAACCGGTCCAGGCCCTGAGCAGTCTCGCGGCCGGCGCGGACCAGCTGTTCGCCCGGATCGCCCTCGACCGGGGCATCCCGGTGACGGCGGTGATCCCCGGTATGGACTACGAGGCCCATCTGGGCGACGAGGAGGACGTGGCCGCGTACCGCAGCATCCTCGACGAGTGCCACCGGCGCGAGGACCTCCCCCTCGCCCCCACCCACGAGGAGGCCTACGCCGCCGCCGGTCACTGGATCGTCGACCACGCGGACCGGCTCGTCGCGGTCTGGGACGGCCATCCGGCGCGCGGGCACGGCGGCACGGGCGAAGTCGTGGCGTACGCGAGGGAGCGAGGGGTGCCGGTGACGGTCCTGTGGAGCGAGGGCGTCAGCCGCCCGTAGGCGATCGGCGCTCAGGCCCCGAACCTGGCCAGCCAGTCCGTGTGTTGCGGCGAGACCAGCCGCTCGGCCTCGGCCACCGACTCGGCCCAGCCGTCCTCCCGCACGCTGGTGCCCATCGCGATGTGCAGCGTCTTGAGATCCTGCTCGACCAGCGCATGCGCGAACGTCAGGGGCCGGTGCCTGCGCATCTCCTGCCAGGCGACGCCGGCCGCGGCGGCGGCACTGAGCAGCCCGGTCAGATCCCAGCCACCGGTCAGGCCCGCGGCACCGAGCACCGCCGAGGCCAGCGCGAGCAGGGTCAGGGCGGCGCCGGCCGAGGACCAGAGCGCCGCGAGCCGCCGCGCCCGGTCCCCGCGGTTGCGGTACCAGGTCAGCTGCTCAAGGACCCGGTCGCGCCGGTAGATGTCGCGGCGCACCTCGAAACTCTTGCCGCGTATCAAGCGCATGGAATCGGTGATCTGGTTCCCGGCCGGTGTGCGGGGGCCCGCGCGGGTGTCGTCCCAGCCGACTTTGCGCAGCTCCGCGAGGCGCTCCTCGAGTCGCGCCGTGAACAGCGCGTCGGGGTTGCTCACCTTCGAGTGGAACGGCCCACCGTGGACCATGTACTGCCACGCCAGGGACTTGAGCACTTCGGCGGCCGCGCGGTGGGCCTGCCAGTGGACCCGCGCGCGGCGCCGCGACAGATGCACGCTCAGCGCGACGGTCGCACCGTAGAGCGCCGCCGCGCAGACGGCTGCGGCGGTACTGTCGTAGCGTTCGGCAAGAGCGGCGGTCGCCGTGGCGAGGAGCAGAACCACCAGCTGTGTACGCACGATCCGCTGTGACTCCGCCTGCCGGCTCAGCGCAAGACGGTCGTTCGCCGCGAAGAGTCTCGGCAGGTCGGCCTCGCCTATCCGGGTGCTCGGCGGTTGGCTCGGCGGGCGCATCGACACCTCGCGGGGAGGAGATCAGGTGCGCTCATGTTCTCGTCGAGCGCTGCGGAGCACCAGTGCTCTGACGTGACAACGGCCGAAGACCGCCCTTGGCGCACGCAAAGGCGCACCGGTGGGCGGCCTCGGCCGTCCGGTGCGCCTTTGCGGTGAATCCGTACGCCCTAGAGCGCGGAGTCGAACGTGATCGGCTGCGACGGGCGTCGCCCCGGTACGTCGAGAATGCGCCCGGCGGAGCGCAGGGCGGTGGCCTCGCGAGTGTTGATCGCCGACAGCGGCGCGTGCTGCCGGTGCGAAGGCCGGACAGCCGACGCCTGCTCGGCCTGGGGCGTGCGGTTCATGTTCGCGTGTCTCCTCGTCCCGCCTGCTGGGGCGGGTCCCGTAAACGGTCATAGACAGTTGCTACTGCCTACCCAAATCAACGACCGGTGGCCAAAAGGTCACCGTCCTACTTGCGCGAAGCACGCAGAGCATGCACCGCACCATCTTTTCATTCTGCGCAGAGACCCTGTCAATGCGCATGACAGCGGCTCCGTGACCAGTCTCTTTACCCACCGAACGGAAGCAGTCCGCCCACCCCCGAGGACGCCGTCAACCGGTCAATCGTTCCACCAACTCCCCTACGCCTCATGCCGTATGGCCAAAAACGTGGTAAGCGCCGCTTGGGCGGTGCCCTAACCTGTGCTAAGTGACCGATTCCTCGGATTTCCCTCTCCAGCAGCTCGTACTCAAGATCCACAGCAGATGCGATCTTGCCTGCGACCATTGCTATGTCTATGAACATGCAGATCAGAGCTGGAAATCCCGCCCGGTGTTCATCGCCGACACCACCGTCTCGGCAGTAGCGGAGCGGCTGGCCGAGTACGCGCGCGCCAAGTCCCTGGAATCGGTCTCGGTCATCCTGCACGGCGGCGAGCCGCTCCTGGTCGGCCCGGCGCGTTTACGGGACATCTGCGAGGAACTCACCCGCACCATCAGTCCCGTCACCACTCTCGATCTTCGGATGCACACCAATGGGCTGCAACTGAACCAGCGAGTTCTGGACGTCTGCCTGGAATTCAACGTCAAGATCGGGATTTCGCTCGACGGCGACAAAGCGGCCAATGACCGCCATCGGCTCGACCGCCGGGGCCGCAGCAGCTACGACCGTGTCGTACGCGCCGTGGACCTTCTGCGCACTCCCCGGTACCGCCCTTTGTACCTGGGACTTCTGTGCACGATCGACGTGGCCAATGACCCAGTCGACGTACACGAGGCACTCACTCGGCTCGATCCGCCGCGTATCGACTATCTGCTGCCGCACTCCACCTGGGACAACCCGCCTCCGTCCGGTCCATCGGAGTCTCAAACGCCTTATGCCGACTGGTTGCTGAAGATCTTCGACAAGTGGACGGACCAGGGCAGAACCGTGCCGGTACGTACCTTCGACTCCGTTCTCAGCACCCTTCGCGGCGGCCCCAGTCTCACCGAGGCGATGGGGCTCGCTCCCTCGGATCTCGCGGTGGTGGAGACGGACGGCTCCTACGAGCAGGCCGATTCGCTGAAGACCGCCTACGACGGCGCCCCGGCCACCGGATACGAAGTCTTCCGGCACGGTTTCGAGGAGTTCTCCCACCACCCGGGCGTACGCGCCCGGCAGGCCGGAATCAGCGGGGTGAGCGAACAGTGCCGGCGCTGCCCCGTGGTCGAGTCCTGCGGCGGCGGGCTCTACGCCCACCGCTTCAGCACCCAGCGGGGCTTCGACAATCCTTCGGTGTTCTGCGCCGACCTCAAGGCCTTCGTCGAGGGGGTCGCGGCACGCAGCACCGAGCACGAGCTGTCCCCGGCCGTCCACGACAGCGAGGAACTGCGTTTCGCCCAGGCCGAGTTGGACCGCACGCTGCTGGCTAAGGTGCAGGGCTCCGTCGCCGCGGAACCGGACTGGGACGAAGCCTGGAAACTGCTGCTCGCCCTCGACGCCGAGCCCGGCGCCGCGCGTCCGCTCGAAACGGTGCTCACCCACCCCTACCTCCGCCCCGCCCTGCACCGCGCCTGGCACGGACCCGCGGATCTGCCGCGCTTCATGGCCGTCGTGGCCGCCACCGCGATCCGCGCCGGGCACTCCACCACCCTCTCCTGGGAGCAGCCGGGCGAGGAGCTGTATCTGCCGACGCTCGGCACCCTCACGCTCGGCCGGCCGGGCCGGGTCGCGGTGCAGGTGACCGGCGCGGGCTGGCTGGTGCGTGACGCGACGGACCGCGACTTCGTCGCAGCGGCGGAGTCCGGCCGATGGCGCCCTCTGCACGAGGTCGACACGGGCCGCGGCGGTCGCCTTCTGATCGACGACGCCGACCCCTGCCGCGACTGCTACCGGGTCCCCGCGACCCCGCCGCTGGACCCGTCCGAGCAGATCCGCTTTGGTCAACTTCTCGATTCCGGCGGCGAGTTGGCACGGAAGCTGCACCCCGACCACGCGGCAGGCCGTAACGCGCTCGCGCTCACCACCGTCACCCCCCTGGCGGCCGGTTCCGGTCTGCAGCTCGGCACCCACAGTCTGGGCGCCCTGGGGGTGGGCACCGACTGCACACCGGAAGAGTTCGCCCGGTCCCTGCCCGGCACCGCCCGCCGCGCCCGCCTCACGGCACTGCGCGAAACCACGGACCTCCACCTGCTCGGCACCGGGGCGGGACGGCTCTTCGACGAGGTCTGCGCGGGGCTCGGCGAGGCCTCGTACCACCACGACGACACGCACCGGCGCCGCTCGGCCCTGGAGCGCGCACGCCTCGCCCTGGAGTCACTGGCCGAACGGCCCGAGGGCGAGCTCACACGGAGCGGCAGCGCGCTGGCCGACGAGTGGCGGGCCGAGCTCGACGGGCTCCTCGAACGGGAGGTCCGCGAGGGAAGCGACGCTGACGACGGCGACGTGGCAAGTGGATGGAGGCGGCTCGTACGCGGGCAGCAACTCACCGAATTGCTGCGTGACTTGGAGCTGCCGCCCGGCGGCGTCCTCATGGTCCATGCCTCGCTCGCGGGCACCGGCCTGCGCGACACCGATGTGCGGGACGCGCTGCGCACCGCACTGGGCCCGGACGGCACCCTGATCGTGCCCGCCTTCACCCCGGAGAACTCGGACACCTCACGGGCACATCTGGCCGAGATCGCCGACCTCACCGAGCAGGAGACGGCGGCGTACCGGGAATCGATGCTGCCGTTCAACCCGGAGACCACCCCGTGCCCCTCGATGGGCCTGCTCGCCGACTGCGTACGAAGCACCCGCGGCGCCGTCCGCAGCGCTCACCCCCAGACCTCGCTCGCCGGTCTGGGACCGCGCGCCGCGGAACTGCTCGACGGCCACGATCCGCACTGCCACCTGGGCGAGAACTCCCCGCTGGCGAAGCTGTACGCACGCGAGGACGCCCACATCCTGTTGTTCCGGGTGGGGTTCGAGGTGTGCAGCGCCTTCCATCTGGCGGAGTACCTGATGGACGAGCCGCCGCCGCTGCGGACCTACCGCTGCGTGACAGGCGAAAAGGGCCACTGGATCTCGTACGAGGACAGGGCTCTGAACGACTCCGATTTCGGTGCCGTCGGGGCGCTGCTGCCGGAGCGGGATTACAGGAAGATGGTATTCGCCGACAAAGCGGTGATTCTCATCCCCTTCCGGAAGGCGGTCGACTTCGCGCGGGGGCAGTTGACCAAATCCCGCCAGGGAATGACGTGAAACTGTCGATCCGTCAGGTTCTGTTCTGTGGAGCATGGTTGATCAGGCCGGGCGTCGCGTGCACCGGACGGTGTGCGGGCACCAGGAGCAGGGGGAACGGCGAGTGGAGATACCCGGGCGCACGGGGAGCGCGGACAACAGGCCCTATTTCTTTCTGAGTTACGCGCACACGCCACGCTCCGGCGCCAGTGACCAGGACCCGGACTACTGGGTGCACAAACTCTTCCGTGATCTGTGCGACCACATCATGGCGCTCACCGATCTGCCCGCCGGCACCCCCGCCGGATTCATCGACCGCGAGATGCGCTCGGGCCAGGGCTGGCCCGAGCGGCTCAGCGAGAACCTCGCGACCTGCCGGGTCTTCGTACCGCTGCTGTCCGCGCGCTATTTCGCCAGCGAGGACTGCGGCCGCGAGTGGTACGCGTTCAACGACCGGATGCGGGCGGCGAAGGACCGCGGTGCACGGTCCGTGGACGCGATCGTCCCCGCCCTGTGGACGCACGTCGGCTATGACCAACTGCCGGATTCCATCAGCCATATCCACCTGGAACGCAACGCGTTCGGCATCCGCTACGCCACCACCGGGTTCTACGGCCTGATGAAACTGAACCGCTATCTGGACGAGTACGAGGAGGCCGTGCTCGGCCTCGCCCATCAGATCGTGCGCGCCGCCAACGACTCGCCGCTCGCGCCCTGCCGGCCGCGGCCGTACGCGACCACGCCCAGCGCGTTCAAGCCGCGCGGCCACGGCCCCCGGCACATCCGGCTGACCGTGGCGGCCCCGACCGTCGACGACCTGCCCGTACATCGCGACCGGACGCCGTACGGGGACGATCCGCAGGACTGGAACCCGTATCACCGCGAGTCGACGAGGCCCCTGTCCGAGCTGGCCGAGGAGGCGATCCGCTCGCTCGACTACCGGGTCACCGTCACCTCCTTCGACGACGAGGACACCGGCGGACCCGCGCCACAGCCGGCCGAGGGCGAAGCGCCCCCGCAATCCGGCGCCGAGCCGGAAGGGCCGCAGGCCGGGCATCCCGGCATCCTGCTCATCGACCCCTGGGCACTCACCGAGGAGCTGCGCCGGCGCAGACTCAAGGCGTACGACTCGACGGCTCCCGCGTGGACCAACGCGATCGTGCCCTGGTGCCGCAGGGACGCCCAGTGCCAGTCCGAGGAGGGCGAGCAGCTGACCGAGGAGCTGTACCGCACCCTGCCCGGGATCCTGGAGCGCGGCCGGCGCACCGACTGCCGTATCGCCGTGAACGGCGTTCCCTCGCTCAAGGCCTTCAACGACGTACTTCCGGCCGTCGTCGCCAACAGCACCCGGCACTACATGAGAAACGCCGAGGCCAGTCCGCCGCCCGGCCCCAAGTACACCAAGCCGCGCCTCGAAGGTCCGGTGAGCGGCGCGTTACTTCCCGAGCCACCCGACCACGGAGGAGCAGCATGACGGCCGCCCAGGACGGACGGATCATCACCTTCTACTCGTACAAAGGTGGCACCGGCCGCACCATGGCCCTGGCGAACTCGGCCTGGATCCTGGCCGCCAACGGCAAGCGGGTGCTCGCCGTCGACTGGGATCTGGAGGCCCCGGGCCTCGACCGCTTCTTCCGTCCCTTCCTGGACCCGAACGCCCTCGCGGCCACTTCCGGGGTCATCGACATCATCAACGAGTACGCGTGGGCCGCGACCACCGGCGGGCGGCGATCCGACAGCTGGCACCGGGACTTCGCGCACGTCGAACAGCACGCGGTCTCGCTGACCCCCGAGCGCTTCGGTCTGAGCTTCATGGACGGCGGTTCGCTCGACTTCCTCTCCGCGGGGCGTCAGGACCGTTCGTACTCGACGAACGTCTCCTCCTTCGAGTGGGACAACTTCTACGAGCGGCTCGGCGGCGGGCTCTTCCTCGACGCGTTACGCGAGGACATGAAGGCGCATTACGACTACGTCCTGATCGACAGCCGCACCGGCCTCTCGGACAACGCGGATATCTGCACCATGCAGATGCCGGACGTGCTCGTCGACTGCTTCACGCTCAGCGACCAGTCCCTGGACGGCGCGGCCGCCGTCGCCCGCAGCGTCGAGGACGCGTACCGCAAGCGCCGCATCCGGGTGCTTCCCGTGCCGATGCGGATCGACGAGGGCGAGAAGGAGAAGGTGGACGCCGGGCGCGCGCTCGCCCGTCTGAAGTTCGACGGGCTGCCCAAGCAGCCGGACGGCGAGCCCTTCAACCCCGAGGAGCTCGCCGCCTATTGGGGCGCGGTGGAGATCCCGTACCGGCCCTACTACGCGTACGAGGAGACGCTCGCGACCGTCGGCGACGAGAGCGGTATCGCCAACTCGCTGCTCTCCTCGTTCGAACGGCTCACCGCGGTGATCTCCGACGGCACGGTGACCTCGCTGCCGCCGATACCCGAGGCGGTACGGCTGCGCTGTGTCGACGCCTTCACCCGGCGCCGTCCGCTCACCACCGCGGCTGCCGTATCGGTGGTGTACGCGGCGGAGAACCTGATGTGGGCGGACTGGATCGCCTCCCTGCTGCGCCGCTGTGGCTGCGACGTGACCCTGCACGACGTCTCGACCGGCCCCGTCGAGCGCCCCGAGTCGGGCACACGCACCCTCGTGCTGCTCTCCAACGCCTTCCAGAAGTCCCGGCACGGTACGGCCGCCTGGCGCACCGTCACCGGTCCCGCACGGATGGACCCGGTGGTCCCGGCGCCCTCGGCGGCGCGGGGTGCGGTGGTGTCGCTGCGGGTCGACGAGGTACGCCTGCCCGACACCCACCTCGACCACAACCCCGTCGATCTGCACCGGCTCGACGAGACCCAGTGCACCACCGCACTGCTCGCCGCGCTCGAACTGCCGGTCAAGACCGTCGACTCCAGCCCCACGGCGCCGCGCTTCCCCGGTACGACACCGGGGGTGTGGAACGCGCCGCAGCGCAACACGACGTTCACCGGACGCAACGTGGTCCTCGAGCGGGTGCGTGAGCAGCTGCGCTCCGGCATGTCTGTCGTACTGCCGCAGCCGCAGGCCCTGTTCGGGCTCGGCGGGGTCGGCAAGACACAGGTGGCGCTCGAATACGTGCACCGTTTCATGGCCGACTACGACCTGGTGTGGTGGATATCCGCCGAGGACACCGGCAACGTGGCGGCCTCGCTGGCCGAACTGGCCGGTCGACTCGGGGCCTCCGTCGGCGACGACATCAACGTGGCCAGCCAGGAAGCCGTCCATCTCCTCAGCCGTGGCGCCTCGAGCAAACGCTGGATCCTGGTGTTCGACAACGCCGACTCCCCCGATGCGCTGACCCGGTTCTTCCCCGCGGGCGGCGGCCACATCCTGGTGACCTCGCGCAACCAGTCCTGGGCGCAGCACGGTGCCTCGCTGCCGATCGACGTGTTCCAGCGCGAGGAGAGCATCGAGCATCTGACGCGGCGGGCCTCGGGGCTGAGCACGGAGGAGGCCGACAAGGTGGCCACGGCGGTCGGCGATCTGCCGCTGGCCGTCGAGCAGGCGGCCGCGTGGCTGGCCGAGACGGCCACTCCCATCGACGACTACCTGCAGCAACTGGCCGACCAGACAACGGAGGTGATGGCCCTCAACAAGGCCGCCGACTATCCGCACCCGGTGGCCGCGACCTGGAACATCTCCATCGCCCGGCTGAAAGAGCGCTCGCCTGCCTCCGTACGCCTGCTGCAGCTGTGTGCCTTCCTCGCACCCGAGCCCATCTCCTCCCATCTGCTCTACAGCAAGGAGATGATCGACGAGCTGAAGAAGGTCGATCCCACGCTCCAGGAGCGGCTGCTGCTCGGCCGGGTGATCCGGGAGATCGGCCGTTTCGCGCTCGCCAAGGTCGACCAGGTCAGCAACAGCATCCAGGTGCACCGTCTCGTACAGGCCGTGATCCGCTCGCAGTTGAACGAGGAGGAGCAGCAGCACGCACGGCACGTGGTGCACACCGTCCTCGCGGGCGCGCGCCCCGACGCCGACGAACCCATCGACGACCCGGAGACCTGGGCGCGCTTCGACACGATCTGGCCGCATCTCAACGCCTCCGACGCCCGCAACTGCCATGAGGCGGACACCCGCAGGCTGCTCATCGACCGGGTGCGCTATCTGTGGAAGCGCGGTGAGTTCACCGGTGCGCAGCTGCTCGCCGAGAACCTGCTCGCGCACTGGGGACCGCTGCTCGGCGAGGACGATGTGCAGTACCTGTACCTGCGCTGTCAGCTCGCCAACGTCCTTCGCTCCCAAGGGCTTTACATCGAGGCCCGCGAGATCGACGCCGAACTCCTGGAGCGCCAGCGCCTGGTCCTCGGCCCCTCGCATCCGCACACGTACGTCACCACGTCCAGCCTCGCCAGCGACCTCGCGGCCCTCGGTGCGTACAGCTCGGCGGTGGAACTGGCCCGTGAGGCGCACGAGGGTTTCAGCCAGATCTTCCACGAGTCGCACCGGCGCACCTTGAGCGCCGCCAACAACCTGGCACTCGCGCTGCGCATGGTGGGCCGTTACGGCGATGCCCGCACCCTCGACCAGGACACCTTCGACCGGCGTACGGAAGTGCTCGGCCCCGACCACCCGTACACGCTCGCCTCGGCCGCCCGGCTCGGGCGCGATCTGCGCGAGGTGGGCCGCTACACCGACTCGGTCACGCTGCTCTCGCGCGCCTACGACGCGCACAAGCGCATCCTCGGCAAGGAGTTCCCCGGCACGCTCAGCTGCGCCAAGTCCCTCGCCGTGTCGCTGCGCAGGTCAGGACAGCTGGAGGACGCCCGCAGGCTGACCGCGGCCACGCTCGCCCAGTACCGCAAGCAGTACGACGCCCACACCCCCGACTCGCTGGCCTGCGACCTCAACATGGCGGCCGACCTGTACGCCGCCGACGAGCGCGAACAGGCCCGCGAGGTGGCTCTCGCGGCGCTCGCCGAGTACATGAAGGTGCCGGGCGAGGCCCACCCGTACACCCAGGCGGCGCTCAGCAACCTCGGGATCTACCACTGGGGTTGCGGGGACAGCCAGGAGGCGGAGCTGGTCTACCGGCGGGTGATGCCGCGGATGGCCGAGGTGCTCGGCGACCGTCATCCGCACACCCTGTTCACCCGCGCCAACCTGGCGAACGTACTGGCCGACCAGGGCCGTCACGAGGAGGCCTGGGAGCTCGACCGCTCGTGCGCCGAGGCCCTGCGCACCGTACTCGGCCCACAGCACCCCGAGACCCTCGCGGTCGTCAGCAACAGCGCCCTGACCCTGGAGGCCCTGGGCCGCGAGGACGAGGCCCGCGCCCTCACCGAGGAGTCACTGCTCGAACTGGGCCGCCAGCTGCGCCAGTTGGGCGAGAACAACGGCATCAGCCACTTCGCGGAGCAGCGGCGGCGCATCTACCGGGACTTGGAGCCGTTGGCGGTGTGAGGGGTGCGGGGGGGCAGGGGGCGGGGTGCGGGGTGCGGGCGTTTTGGCGGGCGTTGTGGTGAGCGTTGTCGTGGGCCGGACCGGCGAGGACCGGCCAGGATGCGCGGCCATGGCGCCCGCCGCCGTTTCCTTGTAGGGGGCAGCGGGAAATCACCGGGCACGCGGCCCGGACGCCCGGGCAGGGGGAGGCACCGGAGTGCGTGAGCTTGTCCGGACACCGGACGGTCGGCAGATCAGGATCGAGATCTCGGGCGATCCACGCGGCCGGCCCGTCTTCCTGCTGCACGGCATGCCCGGCAGCAGGGTCGGCCCGCGCCCGCGCGGCATGTTCCTCTACCAGCGCGGCACCCGGCTGATCAGCTACGACCGTCCCGGCTACGGAGGCTCGGACCGATTACCCGGCCGCAGCGTCGCCGACGTCGTCCACGATGTCGCCGTCGTCGCCGACGCCCTGCAACTGGACCGTTTCGCGGTCGCGGGCCGCTCCGGCGGCGCCCCGCACGCCCTCGCCTGCGCCGCGCTGCTGCCGGGCCGCGTGACCCGCGCCGCCGCACTCGTGGGCCTCGCCCCGAGGGACGCGGAGGGCCTCGACTGGTTCGCCGGCATGGCTCCCTCCAACGTCAGAGAATTCCGCACCGCCTTCACGGACCCCGAGCGCTTCGTGACCCGCCTCATCCCGCGCTCCGCCGAGATCCGCAGCAACCCGGCCCAGCTCCTGGAGGAACTGCGCGCCGAACTGACCGACGACGACCGCCAGATCGTCTCGGACCTCTCGATCCGCTCGATGCTGCTGCGCAACTACCGCGAGGCCCTGCGCACCTCTCCGTACGGCTGGATCGACGACGTCCTCGCGGTCACCGGCCCCTGGGGCTTCGACCCGTCCGAGATCCGCATCCCGGTCCTGCTCTGGCACGGCGCGAAGGACGTCTTCTCCCCCGCCTCACACTCCTCCTGGATGGCGGAACGCATCCCCCAGGCCACGGTGGTCGTGGAACCGGCCGCGGCCCACTTCGCGGCGCTGCGGGCGCTGCCTGCGGTGTTGGGGTGGCTGGTGGCGGATGGGCCGGCCGCGTAAAACCGGAGCCCCTGTGGCGGGGTTCCCCCGCCGGGGCTTCGCCGTGTTCAGCGCGCCAAGCACAGTGCCCCAGGCCCGTGGGCTCTCGCTCCGAGCTCACCAGCTGCGCCTACCGCCAGGTCCGGGCCCACGTCCTCACCGAGTCCGACGTCTGCGGCCTCTGCGGCCTCTGCGGCCTCTGCGGCCACGGCAACGCCGACGACTGGCAACCTTCGTGCTACCCGGCTTCGGATGACTGGTCCTAGCAGGCCTCTTGAGCTCCGTCTTCGAACTCGGCTTGGCTCATGGCGCCTCGACTGGTGAACACGTGTCCCGGCTGCAAGCCAGCAAGGTCCTTGGTGTCGAACGTGACGGAGCCGTTGTAGACATAGTTCTGGCTCGGGTCCGCGATGGTCAGCTCGTACACGTAGCTGTCTTGAAGAGTCCGTGGTCCCCGGAATTCGATCTCCCACTGAGCGGGTGGCGTCAGCAGCGGGAAGTCCACGGCCGCGTGGGCTCCACGGGCACGCCAGCCGATCCAAGCATCTTCCGCTTCGCCGTCCTGGGTCTCCGCATCATCCGTCGCAGCGTCCGTGGGTTGCTCCAGAGTTCCTCTCAACCAAGGCCCGCGAACTTGGCCGTCGCCGTCACAGGTTCGGACGAGAGCCTGCGCAACGTTGTGCTCGTCGACGTAGACGCCGACGAGCATGCGTTCCTCCGGTGAGCAGCCAGACAGCGACATCGCTGTTACGACGCAGGCCAGTGCTGCGACGGATCGCCGGATCGAAGTCCTCATCGCTCCCCCTTCGACCCGCCTCGGGTCACCACGCGCACTTCGACTCGCGCGACCTGCCCATGGTTGCGGAACGGGTGGTCACATGTAGATCTCATTGATCCGGAATGCCATCTCGGATGCGGCCCGTACGGTCGTACTGCCCTCAGGCAATGCGTAGTTGACGAGCACCGGGTACGTGCCGGACGCCGTCACCGTGCCGTGCTTCTCTGTCGCCGAGGTCGAGGTCACCTACAGGCCGCGATCGAAGCGGCCCGCGGCGGCCCCGGCGAGCTCGCACTTGGCGCTCTCGCGGACGACCTGTACCTCATCCGCATGCGGGCCTACCGCTGGTACGTGCACCAGGACACCCACACGCCCCGTCTCCCCGCTCGACACCTGTCAATCCGTGACGCGCCACGGCGGGGGCCACGGAACCTCATGCCTGATCCGGGTTCCCTGGACTCCGAGGTCGTGCCGCGCCGCCAACAGGAAGTTGTTGTGCGCCTCTCGGAACTCGATGTACGCCTCATCCCATGTGGCGATCCCGGTCGTCGGGATGCCGCAGGCCAGGTACTCGAGGTGCCAAAGGGCGTAGTTCAGCTTGACCACAGCAGTGTTTGCCTCGACATCGCCGAGAAGCCAGAGAGACTCTGCCAGCGCCGACCGACGAGTTTCTACTGCTGCGACTGCCTCTAGTGCGGGTCCGGTCGGTGCCAAAGCGACCGAGCCTGCGGCGATGCCCCGAGCGATGGCCATCTGGCGGTACTGGTTGCTGAGCTCTTTGACCACGTAGGCGTATTCCGAGTAGGCGCTGAGGCGCCGCTCATCCCACCGAACGGACTGCTGACGGTTCCAACGAGTGCGCTCGTTCATCGCCGATACGACGAACGACACTGCCGCACCTGTCGCGACACCTATCAGCGTCAGCACCTGACTCGTGATCTCCACCGCGTCCCCCTCGAAGCAGCCTGCGTTCCCGCACGGGTCCTACCCTCTGTCCGCGGCATGACATACGGGAGCGGCAGCAACCCGCGAGCCGCAACCCCGCGCACTGGCGCAATGCCTCGATGGGCCTTCTCCACATCGGCGTAACCGCACGACATCGCCGCCGAGACCGCCCTGTGGGACACCTACGCCGCCACCGCGTTCGACCCGGACGCCGAACCCGTCTTCCGCTGGACGCAGTACACCGGCCGCGGCGTGAAGGCTCGCGACGTGGACCTGTCCCCGTCATGGTGGCGAAGATCACGGAGCAGCGGGGGGCCACTGGGGCTGAGTTCGTGTGCGGCGAGGTCCTCGACGTTCTTCGCGAGGACACGCGCGCCTACAACGCGACGTACTCGATCTTCGAGTGTGCCTGGTTCACCGATCCGAGCCGCCTGTTCCCGCTCGTGCGTGAGCGGCTCGCTCCGGGCGGGGTGTTCGCGTTCTCCCACCCGCCGGCCATCCCGGGCACCTACGGCCCGCAGGGCATGTACAAGGGCGGCTTCGCAGGCAAGGCACAGATCGTCTGCCTCTCGGGCCGACAGCGGGCCGGCTGGCGATCTCCAGAGCACGAGAAAAGCCCCCACGACTGTGGGGGCTTCCGCGTTCCCCCCGCTTAAAACGTTCCTGCAAGGGCAACACATGGTGGGGCGGGTGGGACTCGAACCCACGGCCGACGGATTATGAGTCCGCTGCTCTAACCGGCTGAGCTACCGCCCCTTAGCGGCGTGTCGCGTACACATGTACGCGCCGTCTGCCGCAGCATAGCCGGTCATACGATCTCCCGCGTCGGATGCCCTGCTCTGCCCTGACTCTGCCCTGACTCTGCCCTGAGCTGCGGACGACGGTCCACATCTGCACAGGACTTCCGGCCGGATCGCATGGTTCCCCCGGACATGAAAAAGGACCCTCAAGGGGTCCTCTTCCGGCTGCTCTCCCGACTGGACTCGAACCAGTAACCTGCCGGTTAACAGCCGGCTGCTCTGCCAATTGAGCTACAGGAGATCGAGCTCCCCCGACTGGACTCGAACCAGTAACCTGCCGGTTAACAGCCGGCTGCTCTGCCAATTGAGCTACAGGGGAATGCCTCGTGTGCAACAAGCTCACCTGCCTGGGTGCTCCAGGGGCGGCGTGCGCTCGCTGCGACACATACATTAGCGCAAGCAGGGGGGTGCTCCGCCAATCGGTTCCGGGTAGGGGCCCCAAGGACCGGACAGGACCGGACGCTACGAAAGGGTGGCACGCATGCGGTACAAGCTCACGTTCGTCGCCGGACTGGCCCTCGGATACGTGATCGGCACCCGCGCGGGCCGCGAGCGCTACGAGCAGCTCAAGAAGTCCGCCCGCCAGTTCGCGCAGAACCCCGCGGTCCGCAACACCGTCGAATCGGCGGCCCAGAGCGGCCGTGAGGTCGCGGGCAAGGCCTTCCACTCGGTCAGCGAGAAGGTCGGCGACAAGATGCCGGACTCGGTCGCGGACCGGGTGCGCTCGCTGCGCGAGAAGTCGCAGAACGGCGCAGAGGACGACTGGGGCACGAGCAACACCTGAGCAGCGCGTCGGGCGCACCAGGCGCCCCAGGCGCTCAAGCCCGCCGCGAACATCACACTCCAGCCCGCCGCTACCCCCGTCGCGTAAGGCAAACTGCACCGCATGGGGATAGTCGCCGGGCTGGACAGCTCTTCCGAGTTCACACGCATCGTGGTCTGCGACACCGACACCGGTGCCGTGCTCAGGCAGGGCTATGCCCCGCATCCGCAGGACAACCAGGAGAACGCCGGGGGCAAGCCCTCCGACGTGGATCCGCAGGCCTGGCTGCTCAGCCTGGGTGAGGCCGCCGCCGGGGGGCTGCTCGAAGGCGTGCAGGCCATCGGGGTGTCCGCCCAGCAGAACGCTCTCGTGCCGCTCGACGCCCAGGGCAACACCGTGCGCCCCGCCCTCGTCGGCGGCGACAAGCGCGCCCAGGTCGCCGCCGCCGATCTGATCGACGGGCTCGGCAGCCGGCAGGCCTGGGCCGAGGCCGTGGGCTGTGTGCCGCAGGCCCAGCACCCCGTGACCAAGCTGCGCTGGCTCGCGCGCACCGAACCGGAGAACGCCCAGCGCGTGGCCTCCGTGCTGCAGGCGCACGACTGGCTGGTGTGGCAGCTGCTCGGCCGGCCCGCGCGCAGGACCGCGGACCGAGGTGGCGCCTCGGGGACCGGCTACTGGTCGGCCGCGTCCTCCTCGTACCGCCCGGATCTCCTCGATCTCGCGCTCGGCCACCAGGCCGCGCTCCCGGAGGTGCTCGGTCCCGCCGAGGCCGCGGGGACGACGCCCGAGGGGCTGCTGATCTCGGCCGGCACCGGCGAGACCATGGCGGCCGCGTTCGGGCTCGGGATCGGTGTCGGTGACGCCGTCGTCTCGCTCGGGGCCTCCGGGTCCGTGATGGCCGTGCACCACGAGGCGCTCGTCGACCCGAGCGGGATGATCACCTCGCTCGCGGACGCGACCGGGATGCATCTGCCGGTCGTCCACACGCTCAATGCCGTACGGGCGCTGCGGGGTACCGCCGACCTGCTGAGCACCGATCTGGAGGGGCTGAGCGACCTCGCGATGAAGTCGACTCCCGGCTCGCACGGCCTCGTCATGCTGCCGTATCTGGAGGGCGAGAAGACCCCGCAGCTGCCGCACACCGCGGGCTCGCTGCACGGGCTTCGGCGTGAGTCGATGAAGCCCGAGCATCTGGCGCGGGCCGCCTTCGAGGGCATGCTGTGCTCGCTCGCGGATGCGCTGGGTGTGCTGAGGGCGCGTGGGGTCGAGGTCCGGCGGGTGTTCCTGCTCGGCGCCGCGGCCGAGCTGCCCGCCGTGCAGGCCGCTGCTCCGATGCTGTTCGGTGCGCAGGTCCTGGTGCCGCAGCCCGCCGACTACGCGGCGCTCGGTGCCGCGCGGCAGGCGGCCTGGGCGCTCGGGGTGCAGCAGGGCAAGCTGCACCCGTCCGCTCCCCCGGCCTGGCAGGGCGCGGCCACACAGGTCTTCGAGGCGGGCGAGGAGCTGCCCGTCGGACAGGCCGTGCGCCAGCAGTACACGGCGGTGCGCGAGCAGACCCATCCGGGTGCGTTCGGGCCCGGCGGGGTCTGAGGCTCAAGTACGGGCCCGGCCCGGGTTTCTTGACCCGGGCTTGGGAAAATCGGTTGAGCTCCAGGCGGTGGAGTGTCGCAGGATGGCCGGAAGACTGAAACGTTGCCTCCGGCTACTGCGATAGGTATCGCGTGCTCATACGACTCCTGCGGGAACATCTCGCACCGTACAAAAAACCCATAGCCGTCCTGCTGCTGCTGCAGTTTCTGCAGACCTGCGCCACGCTCTACCTGCCCACCTTGAACGCGGACATCATTGACAACGGTGTCGTGGCGGGTGACACGGGCTACATCCTGTCGTTCGGTGCCCTGATGATCGGGATCACCGTCGTCCAGGTGGTGTGCAACATCGGCGCCGTGTTCTACGGCGCCCGTACCGCCGCGGCGCTCGGCCGCGATGTGCGGGCCGCGATCTTCGACCGCGTGCAGTCGTTCTCGGCCCGTGAAGTGGGGCACTTCGGGGCGCCCTCGCTGATCACCCGCACCACGAACGACGTCCAGCAGGTGCAGATGCTGGTCCTGATGGCGTTCACGCTGATGGCTTCCGCGCCCATCATGTGCGTGGGCGGCATCGTGATGGCGCTCAGCCTCGATGTGCCGCTGTCCGCGATCCTCGTGGCCGTCGTCCCGGTGCTCGGGATCGCCGTCTCGCTGATCGTGCGCCGTCTTCGGCCGCTGTTCCGCACCATGCAGGTGAAGCTGGACACCGTGAACCGGGTGCTGCGCGAGCAGATCACCGGCAACCGTGTGATCAGGGCCTTCGTGAAGGACGATTACGAGAAGGACCGGTTCAAGCAGTCGAACGTCGAGCTGACCGAGGTCTCGCTCGGCACCGGCCGGCTGCTCGCGCTGATGTTCCCGATCGTCATGACGACGGTCAACATCTCGTCCATCGCCGTGGTCTGGTTCGGTGCGCACCGGATCGACAGCGGCGGGATGCAGATCGGTGCGCTGACCGCGTTCCTCGCGTATCTGATGCAGATCGTGATGAGCGTGATGATGGCCACGTTCATGTTCATGATGGTGCCGCGCGCCGAGGTCTGCGCCGAGCGGATCGAGGAGGTGCTCGACACCGAGTCGAGCGTCGTTCCTCCGAAGGAGCCGGTGCGCGAGCTGAGGCGCCACGGCCATCTGGAGATCCGCGACGCGGGCTTCCGCTACCCGGGCGCCGAGGAGCCGGTGCTCAAGGCGGTCTCGCTCGTGGCGCGGCCCGGTGAGGTGACGGCCGTGATCGGGTCGACGGGCTCCGGCAAGTCGACGCTGCTCGGGCTCGTACCGAGGCTCTACGACGCGACCGAGGGCGAGGTCCTCGTCGACGGGGTCGACGTGGGGACGCTCGAGCCGCAGCTGCTGGCGCGCACCGTCGGTCTCGTACCGCAGAAGCCTTATCTCTTCTCGGGGACCGTGGCGACGAATCTGCGGTACGGGAATCCCGACGCGACCGACGAGGAGCTGTGGCACGCGCTCGAAGTCGCGCAGGCCGCGGACTTCGTACGGAAGCTGGAGAACGGGCTCAACTCGCCCATCGCACAAGGCGGTACGAACGTCTCGGGTGGTCAGCGTCAGCGGCTCGCGATCGCGCGCACCCTGGTCCAGCGGCCCGAGATCTATCTCTTCGACGACTCGTTCTCGGCGCTCGACTACGCGACGGACGCGGCGCTGCGGGCGGCGCTCGCGCGCGAGACCTCCGAGGCGACGGTGGTGATCGTGGCGCAGCGGGTGTCGACCATCCGGGACGCGGATCGCATCCTCGTGCTCGACGAGGGCCGGGTCGTCGGGGTCGGACGGCACGACGAACTGATGCAGGACAACGGGACGTACCGAGAGATCGTCCTTTCCCAGCTCACGGAAGCGGAGGCTGCCTGATGGCCGGGCCGGCAGGGCGCATGATGGCCGGTGGCGGTCCCGATCAGCGCTCCATGGACTTCAAGAACTCGGGCAAGCGGCTGATCGCCCAGTTCAAGCCCGAGCGCTTCACGATGTACGCGATGATCGTCGCGGTCATGCTCAGCGTGGGCCTCTCCGTGGTGGGTCCGAAGATCCTCGGGCACGCCACGGACCTGATCTTCGCGGGCATCGTGGGACGCGATATGCCCGAGGGAGCCACCAAGGCCGAGGTGCTCGCGAAGATGCGGGCGGGCGGGGACAAGGACCAGGCGGACATGCTGTCCGGGATGGACTTCACCCCGGGCAAGGGCATCGACTTCGGTGCGGTGGGCGAGACGCTGCTCTTCGCGCTGATCGTGTTCCTGATCGCCGGCGCGCTGATGGCGGTGGCCACACGTCTGGTGAACCGGGCCGTGAACATGACGGTCTACCGGATGCGCGAAGACCTCCAGGCGAAGCTGTCGCGCCTGCCGCTGTCGTACTTCGACAAGCGGCAGCGCGGTGAGGTGCTCAGCCGCGCCACCAACGACATCGACAACATCGGGCAGACGCTCCAGCAGTCCATGGGCCAGCTGGTGAACTCGCTGCTCACCATCGTCGGTGTGCTCGTGATGATGTTCTGGATCTCGCCGCTGCTCGCCCTGGTGGCGCTGATCACCGTGCCGCTCTCCTTCGTCGTGGCGAAGTCGATCGGCAAGCGCTCGCAGCCGCACTTCGTGCAGCAGTGGAAGTCGACCGGCAAGGTCAACGCGCATGTGGAGGAGATGTACACCGGCCACAACCTGGTGAAGGTGTTCGGGCGCCAGGAGGAGTCGGCCGAGCAGTTCGCCGAGCAGAACGACGCGCTGTACGAGGCGTCGTTCAAGGCCTCGTTCAACAGCGGTGCGATGCAGCCGCTGATGTTCTTCATCTCCAACCTCAACTACGTGCTCGTGGCGGTGGTGGGCGGTCTGCGGGTCGCTTCCGGATCGCTGTCGATCGGTGACGTACAGGCGTTCATCCAGTACTCGCGTCAGTTCTCGATGCCGCTCACGCAGGTCGCGTCGATGGCGAACCTGGTGCAGTCCGGTGTCGCCTCGGCCGAGCGGATCTTCGAACTCCTCGACGCGGAGGAGCAGTCGGCGGATCCTCGGCCGGCCGAGCGTCCCGACGTGCTGCGCGGCGAGGTCTCCTTCGAGGACGTGTCCTTCCGCTACGAAAAGGACAAGCCGCTCATCGAGGACCTGTCCCTCACCGTGGAGCCGGGGCACACGGTCGCGATCGTCGGTCCGACGGGCGCGGGCAAGACCACGCTGGTGAATCTGCTGCTGCGGTTCTACGACGTCACCGGCGGGCGGATCACGCTCGACGGGGTCGACATCGCGAAGATGACCCGCGACGAACTGCGCACCGGCATCGGCATGGTGCTCCAGGACACCTGGCTGTTCGGCGGCACCATCGCGGAGAACATCGCGTACGGCGCCCCCAAGGACGTCTCGCGCGATGCCATCGAGGACGCGGCCCGTGCGGCGCACGCGGACCGGTTCATCCGGACGCTGCCGGAGGGCTACGACACGGTGATCGACGACGAGGGCACGGGGGTGAGTGCCGGTGAGAAGCAGTTGATCACCATCGCGCGGGCCTTCCTGTCCGACCCGGTGATCCTCGTGCTCGACGAGGCCACCAGCTCCGTCGACACCCGTACCGAGGTGCTGATCCAGAAGGCGATGGCCCGCCTCGCGCACGGCCGTACGTCCTTCGTGATCGCGCACCGGCTCTCCACGATCCGGGACGCGGACACGATCCTGGTGATGGAGAACGGCTCGATCGTCGAACAGGGCACGCATGACGCGCTGTTGGCGGCCGACGGCGCGTACGCACGCCTCTACAAGGCGCAGTTCGCCGAGGCAGTGGTCGAGGTCGAATAGCCCCGACGAACAGGCCGTACGAATAGCCCGTACGCGTCTCTGGACCGCGCTGCCGCGGTGCCCCACCCTTGGCCCCATGCGCAAAGGTGTGGCCGCCCTCGGCAGCGCGGTCTTCTTCGTAGTGGCGCCCGGGACCGTGGCCGGGCTCGTGCCGTGGATGCTCACCGGCTGGACTCCGGGCCGGCCCTGGCTGCTGCCCGTCCCGCTCCTCGGCTGGGCGCTTCTGGTCGTCTCGGCGGCGATGCTGCTGCATGCCTTCGGGCGCTTCGTGGCGCAGGGGCTCGGCACGCCCGCACCGGTCGCGCCCACCGAGCACCTGGTGGTGACCGGCGCCTACCGCCACGTACGCAATCCGATGTACGTGGCCGTGGTCGCCCTGATCCTCGCGCAGGGTCTCGCGCTCTCGCGGCCGGTACTGCTCGGGTACGGGCTTGTGGCCTGGGCGGTGATGGCCGCGTTCGTGCGCGTCTATGAAGAGCCCGTCCTGCACAGGCAGTTCGGTGCGGAGTACGAGAACTACCGGCGGGCCGTGCGCGGTTGGCTGCCGCGGCTTGAGCCCTACCGGGCGCCGGTCAGTCCAGATAGCCCCTGAGCTGGTCGGCGAAGGCGTGGTCGCGGAGCTTGTTGAGGGTCTTGGACTCGATCTGGCGGATGCGTTCGCGGGTCACGCCGAAGATCCGGCCGATCTCCTCCAGGGTGCGCGGGCGGCCGTCCGCGAGGCCGTAGCGCAGCTGGACGACCTTGCGTTCGCGCTCGCCGAGCGTGGAGAGCACGGCCTCCAGGTGTTCGCGAAGGAGCAGGAACGCGGCGGACTCGACGGGTGAGGTGGCGTCGCCGTCCTCGATCAGATCGCCGAGCGCGACATCGTCCTCCTCGCCGACGGGCGCGTGCAGGGAGACGGGTTCCTGCGCGAGGCGCAGCACTTCGCTGACGCGCTCTTCGGGCAGGTCGAGGTGGTGGGCGACTTCCTCGGGTGTGGGCTCGTAGCCGCGTTCCTGGAGCATCCGCCGCTGGACGCGTACGACCCGGTTGATCAGCTCGACCACATGCACCGGCACACGGATGGTGCGGGCCTGGTCGGCGAGTGCGCGGGACATCGCCTGGCGGATCCACCACGTGGCGTACGTGGAGAACTTGTAGCCGCGTGCGTAGTCGAACTTCTCGACCGCCCTGATCAGACCCAGGTTTCCCTCCTGGACCAGATCGAGCATGGTCAGTCCGCGGCCCACGTACCGCTTGGCGACCGAGACGACCAGGCGCAGGTTGGCCTCGATGAGGCGGCGCTTGGCCATCCGGCCCATGACCACCAACTTGTCGAGGTCCAGGGCGAGTCGGGTGTCGAGGCCCGGGTTCCTCGTGAGTTTCTCCTCGGCGAAGAGTCCGGCCTCGACGCGGCGCGCGAGTTCGACCTCCTCGGCCGCGGTGAGCAGCGGGATCCTGCCGATCTCACGTAAGTACTGGCGGAACAGGTCGGACGAGGGGCCGCTGGTGTCCGCACGCGCGGGACGCCGTTCGGGCGGCTCGGGAAGTTCCACCTCTTCGGTGGCTTCGGGGTGATGGGCGGACCGGCTCTGCGGGGGGACAGCCTCGAGCGCTTCCGCCTTCGTCAACGTCTGGGTCTGGGTCTGCACCGGGGCGACCTCCAGGGTGATCGCTGCCGCTCGGGGGGTTCGCGGCAGCGGTACGTCGGGGACTGGACCGGCGGCCGTACCGCCGTGTGTCCCGTGATCTGTGAGCGGATCCGCGGGGGTTTCGGGCCCACGCCCGGTGGTCCTGCCGCGCTCCGAGGACTCAGGCACCGCACCCAGTGTGGAGTACGACACATCTCCGCCACGAGGGGCGTGCGGTGACTTTTTGAGTCCGGTCCGTGACCACGCGGTTACCCGCAGAACAAACTCGTATGCCGGTTCGGCCGGGCCCGGTCAGGTTCGAACGCCGTACGGACGCGGAGTGACGTGGTGGCGCCGGCGGACCTGGCGGCGCCGTCAGAGCGCCGCGGCCCCGCGGTCCTGCAGAGCCCTGTTGTACCGCTGGAGGACCATCAACTCCTCCTGGACCGCGGCGAGTTGGGCTGGATCCGCGTGCTGCCCGAGGCGGGCGAGGGAGCCCTGGACGTCGCGGATGCGGCGGTCGACCGCGCGGCGGCGGACCCACACCAGCTGCTCTCCCGCGTACGACTCGTCGACGGTGCGGCGCAGGATCGCCTCGACCGCGAGCTCGGTGACCATGGCGCGGACCGCGTCGTCGGGGGCCGCCTCACGGACCCGTACGAGATAGGCCTGGGAATCCTGCGTGCCGTACTCGGCGCCGCCCGCCTCCAGGATCGCCTGGCGTACGGCGGCGTACGGCGGGGCCGTGAACTCGTCGACTCCGTAGGCGTCGAAGGCCGGGGAGACCAACTCGGGGCGCTGCAGGGCGAGTTTGAGGAGCTCGCGTTCGGTCGCGTAGACCGGGTTGCGCATGTTCAGGGGCGCGCCGCCCGCCGCGGGGCGGGGCCCGCTCTCGTCGTAGGAGGGCTGGGGGCGCCGGTCGTTCTGGGGGCGGCCGCCCTTGTCGCGGGCCCAGCGCGCGAGTTGCGCGACGCGCTTGACCACGAACTGGGTGTCGAGGATGCCGAGCATGCCCGCGAGCTGCACGGCCACCTCGTGCTGGGCGCCGGTGTTCTTGATCCGGGCGACGACGGGCGCGGCCTCGTCGAGCGCGGCGGCGCGGCCCGCGGGGGTCTCCAGGTCGTAGCGGCCGACGATCTGGCGCAGGGCGAACTCGAAGAGCGGGGTGCGGGGCTGGACCAGGTCCGCCACCGCGTCGTCGCCCTTGGCAAGCCGCAGGTCGCAAGGGTCCATGCCGTCGGGGGCGATGGCGATGAAGGTCTCCGCGGCGAACTTCTGGTCGTCCTCGAAGGCGCGCAGGGCGGCCTTCTGGCCGGCCGCGTCACCGTCGAAGGTGAAGATCACGCGGGCCGATCCGTTGTCCATCAGGAGCCGGCGCAGGATCTTGATGTGGTCGCTGCCGAAGGCCGTACCGCAGGTGGCGATGGCGGTCGTCACGCCCGCGAGATGGCAGGCCATGACATCCGTGTAGCCCTCGACCACGACGGCGCGCGAAGCCTTCGCGATGTCCTTCTTCGCGAGGTCGATCCCGTACAGGACCTGGGACTTCTTGTAGATCGCGGTCTCGGGTGTGTTGAGGTACTTCGGACCGTTGTCGTCCTCGCGCAGTCGGCGCGCGCCGAAGCCGACGACCTCGCCGCCGATGTCGCGGATCGGCCACATCAGACGGCCGCGGAAGCGGTCGATGGGGCCGCGGCGGCCCTCCTGGGAGATGCCGGAGGTGATGAGCTCCTTGTCGGAGAAGCCCTTGCCGCGCAGATAGCGGGTGAGGTGGTCCCAGCCCGCCGGGCTGTAACCCACCGAGAAGTGCTCGGCGGCGGCCTGGTCGAACCCGCGCTCGGCGAGGAAGGCCCGGCCGATCTCGGCCTCGGGGCTGGTGGCGAGCTGCTCCTGGTAGAACTGCGCGGCGATCTTGTGCGCCTCGACAAGGCGGATCCGCTCACCGCGCTGATGGGAGGGGTTGTAGCCGCCCTCCTCGTAGCGCAGCGTGATGCCCGCCTGGCCGGCGAGCCGCTCGACCGCCTCCGAGAAGGTGAGGTGGTCGATCTTCATCACGAACGTGATGGTGTCGCCGCCCTCCTGGCAGCCGAAGCAGTGGAAGAACCCCTTGCTCGGGCTGACCTGGAAGGACGGCGACTTCTCGTCATGGAAGGGGCAGAGACCCTTGAGGTTTCCGCCGCCCGCGCTGCGCAGCTGCAGGTACTCGGACACCACGGCGTCGATCGGGACCGCGTCCCGTACCGCCTTCACGTCCTCGTCATTGATCCTGCCTGCCACGCGTGAAGTCTACGGTGCGGCAGTGACAGTCCGGTCAGCCCTCCAGGAGCGATTCCAGCGGGGTCGTCGGGTCGGCCAGGCGCTCCTGGTCCACGTGGATCCCGGTGCGGATGAGCTGCTGAATGGGATCGGTCACGTCCCATACGTTCACGTTCATCCCGGCCAGGACCTTGCCCTCCGACAGCCAGAAGGCGATGAACTCCCGCTTCATCGCGTCCCCGCGGATCAGGACCTGGTCGTACGAGCCCGGGGGCGCCCAGCCCGAGTACTCCAGGCCCATGTCGTACTGGTCGGAGAAGAAATAGGGGATGCGGTCGTACGTCACCGTGCGGCCGAGCATGGAGCGGGCGGCGGCGGGTCCGCCGTTGAGGGCGTTGGCCCAGTGCTCCACGCGCAGGCGCGTGTTCAGGAGCGGGTGCTGGGCGGCGGCCACGTCGCCGGCCGCGTAGATGTCGGGGTCCGAGGTCCGCAGGGACGCGTCGACCGCGATACCGCCGCCGTGCGCCCGGTCCACCAGGGCGAGGCCCGCGGCCTCGGCGAGCGCGGTGCGCGGGGCGGCGCCGATCGCGGCGAGTACGGCGTGGGCGGGGTGCTCGTCGCCGTCGTCGGTGCGGGCCGCGAGGACCAGGCCGTCCTGGCCGACGATCTCCGTGAGCTTCGCGCCGAAGTGGAAACGCACCCCGTGCTCGCTGTGCAGCTGCGCGAAGACCCCGCCGAGCTCGGGTCCGAGGACGCTGTGCAGCGGGGTCGGCTCCGATTCGACGACGGTGACCTCCGCACCGAACCCGCGGGCGGCGGCGGCCACTTCGAGGCCGATCCAGCCCGCGCCCGCGATCACCAGATGCCCGTTGTCGCGGCCGAGCCGGCCGAGCACGCCCTTGAGGCGGTCGGCGTGGGCCAGGCGGCGCAAATGGTGGACGCCGTTGAGGTCGGTGCCGGGGATGTCCAGACGGCGGGGTTCGGCGCCGGTGGCGAGCAGGAGCTTGTCGTAGCCGACGACGGTGGCGTCCCCGAGGCGCACCTCGTGCTTCTCGCGGTCGATGGCCACGACCGGCTGGCCCAGGTGGAGCTCGACGTCGGCCTGGGCGTACCAGGCGGGCTCGTGCACGAAGACGCTGTCGCGTTCCTCCTTGCCGAGCAGATATCCCTTGGACAGGGGCGGTCGCTCGTAGGGCCGGTCGCGTTCGTCGCAGAGCAGTATCACGCGTCCGGTGAACCCTTCGGCGCGGAGGGTCTCGGCCGCCTTCGCTCCGGCGAGTCCGCCTCCGACGATGACGAACGTCTGATCCGCGTCGACCACTTGGTGCCTCCTAGCTTTGTACTGCGGGTGTTGCCCCTGCGTTCACTTCAAGGGAGCGTCCCGCACGGAGCGTTATCGGGGAAGGGGGCACGGACCGAACGCGGCAGTATTTCGTCACTCCGGGTCAGGTCACCGGCCCAAGCACCCAAGTCGACGGTCCTCGCACCCAGGCCGCCGGCCCTCGCACCCAAGTCGGCGGTCCTCATGACCAGTGGTCGTAGGCGATCTTGGTGATCAGGGCGAGCACGGTCAGGAGCAGTGCGGCCCGTACGAAACCGGCGCCCTTGCGCACCGCCGTATGCGCGCCCAGGTAGCCGCCCGTCACATTGGCGAGGGCCATGGCGGCGCCCAGCTCCCACAGCACGTGACCGAGCCAGCCGAACAGCACGAGCGCGCCCAGGTCCGTGCCGATGGAGACGGCCTTCGCGACGGCCGAGCCGCGCAGGAAGTCGGTGCCCAGGAGCGTGACGAAGAGGGCGACGAGGAGCACTCCCGTACCCGATCCGATCACCCCGCTGTAGAAGCCGATGAGCGCGCTGCCCGCGGTGCCCGCGCGGGTGGAGCCGAGCGGGCGGCGGGCCTCGGTGGGTGCGGCCGGCGCCCACACCGCCCAGACCGCCACCGCCGGCAGCACCACCACGACCACCGGCAGGAAGTAGTCCTGCGGCAGCCGGGACGCGGCGAGCGCGCCGAGCAGCGAGGCCGGTACGCCGACCAGCGCGGCGGGCCAGGCGCGACGGCGGTCGAGGCCGACTCTGCGCGCGTAGGTGACGGCCGCGGACGCGGTGCCGGTGATGGCCACCAGCTTGTTGGTGCCGAGCACGGTGGCCACCGGAGCTCCGGGCAGCAGCACCATGAGGGCCGGTATCTGCACCAGTCCGCCGCCTCCGACCACCGCGTCGAGCCAGCCCGCGGCCAGCGCCACGGCCAACAAGGCACACCACTCCCCCACGCCCACGGCTGTCCCCCCGTGGATGACGGCACGCGATGCCTCCCCCGTGGGACATACGCGGCCGTCACCCTCCCCCACGGAACCTCGGATGTCCGAGGGGTGGGCCGATTTGTGCCAGAACGCAAAGGGAGGAAACGGCTCCGGAACGTATCCGCGCGAATCCCGCCGATTCCGTACGATGCGCGGATTGGACCGGGCCGCCACGCCGCCCGCAACGACGCGCCATGTCTCGGGGGAACCATGCTGCGGATCGAGTTCGGACACGAGGACCTCGGACGGTTACGGGTGGCCCCCGACGCCGATCCGCTGTGGGAACTCGTCCTGAGCCTGCACCTCCTGCAGAACCGGCAGTCCGCCGTGGTCTTCGACCCGTGGCGGCGTGAGGTGCGCGCCGAGCTGGCCCGGACTGGTCTGATGAAGACCGCCGCGGCGCTGATCCAACTGTCGCCCTGGGCCGCGTACTTCCCGGACTTCCTCACCCCCACGCACGGCGACCGCTCCTTGGCGGAGGGCATCTCCACGGTCCTGAGCACACCGCGGCGGCGGCTGGCCGCGGAGCTGTCGGAGGTGTACGCCGAGGCGCCGGCGCCCAAGGCGGTACGGCTGCTCGCCGCGGGCGACGTGACGGCGCTCGAACGCCTGGGCCGGGCGCTGAGCTCGTACTACGCGGTGGCCGTCGAGCCCTATCTGCCGGCCGTCCGTGGCGCGGTCGCCGACGACCGGGCGGTACGGGCGGCCGCGGCCCTGCGCGGCGGCGGCGCCGAGCTCCTCTCCAGTTACGGTCCTTCGCTGCGGTCCGAGGGCTCCGCTCCCCCAAGCTCTCCGACCAGGGGGTACCCCCTGGTCGCCGACTACCCGATCGCGCGCGACATGCCGCTGCACGGGCGGCCGTTGACGCTGATCCCCTCGTTCTTCTGTGTGGTGGCCCCCGTCGCCCTGGCCGACGACGCGCTCGATCCGGTGCTCGTCCATCCGCTGGGTCCCGCCCCCGGCTGGCTGGCCCGCACCAAGCTGCACGGTACGGCGCCGCCGGTGGCCCAGCTCATCGGGCCCACCCGGGCCCTGGTCCTCGACGCACTGGAACAGCCTTTTTCCACCGGCCAGTTGGCGGAGCTCCTGCGCCTGACCGCGTCCACGGCGAGCCGGCACGCCACGGTGCTGCGGGAGGCGGGGCTTGTCGTGTCGGTACGTCAGGGCAACAGCGTCCTGCACCGGCGTACGGCGTTGGGGGACGCGCTGATGGACGGGCAGTTGTGACAGGCAGTTGTGACAGACAGTTGTGACAGACCGGGCCCCTGTCAGGCGCGCGGCGCCGTGAGGCGGGCGTGCAGGGAGCGGGCCGCGGCGTCGGTGAGGACGGAGATCTGGTCGACCACGACGCGGGCGCGCGCCTTGTCGTCGGCCGCCGTGTCGAACAGTGCGCGGAACTGCGGGTCGAGGCCCTCGGGCGCGCGGGCAGTGAGCGCGGCGGCCAGTTCGGCGATGACCACGCGCTGGTCCGCGCGGAGCCGCTCCTGTTCGTCGCGCTGCATCACATAGCGGTCGGCGACCGCCTTCAACACCGCGCACTCGTAACGGGTTTCCTTCGGTACGACGAGTTCGGCGGCGTAGCGCGTGAGGCGGCCCGGACCGTACATCGCGCGGGTGGCGCCCTCCGCCGACAGGCAGAAGCGGCCGATCAGCTGGCTGGTGGCGTCCTTGAGCCGGGCCTGCGAGACGGCGGATCCGTCGTAGCCGTGCGGCCACCACTCCTGGTCGAGGAGCCGGTCGAGGGCCTCCGAGAGCTCCGCCGGGTCGGTGCCTTCGGGGACGTAGCGCCCGATGGCCACCTCGAACACGGCCTGCCGCTCCGGCTCGGCGTGCAGCATGTTGGGGTCGAGATGGCCGGCGTGCAGTCCGTCCTCGACGTCGTGCACGGAGTACGCCACGTCGTCGGACCAGTCCATGACCTGCGCCTCGAAGCAGGTGCGGTTGCCCGGCGCCTCTTTGCGGACCCAGTCGAAGACCGGCCGGTCGTCGTCGTACACGCCGAACTTCGGTGATGTGGGATCGGTGGGGTGGGAGCCGCGCAGCCACGGGTACTTGGTGGCGGCGTCGAGGGCGGCGCGGGTGAGGTTGAGGCCCACGGACACGAGTTCATCCGTGCTCTGGGACCGTACGAAACGCTTGGGCTCGATACGGGTGAGGAGTCTCAGCGACTGGGCGTTGCCCTCGAAACCGCCGCAGTCCGCGGCGAATTCGTTGAGCGCCTGCTCACCGTTGTGACCGAAGGGCGGGTGGCCCATGTCGTGCGAGAGGCAGGCGGCCTCGACGAGATCCGGGTCGCAGCCGAGCGCGGCGCCGAGCTCGCGGCCCACCTGGGCGCATTCGAGGGAGTGGGTCAGCCGGGTGCGGGGGCTGGCGTCCCAGACCTGGCTCCTGGTGCCCGGCGTGACCACCTGGGTCTTGCCGGCGAGCCGGCGCAGAGCGGCCGAGTGCAGCACGCGGGCGCGGTCGCGCTGGAAGGCGGTGCGGCCGGGGCGCTTGTCGGGCTCGGGGGCCCAGCGCTCCAGCGCGGAGTCCTCGTAGCCGGGGGGCGTGGTGCGGGATTCGTGCTGCGTGCCTTCCATGTCCAGACAGTAGCCCGGGTGGGGCGTGGGGTGCGGTTTTCCGTTCGCGGGCCCTTATGCGGGGACCAGTCGGAGATGTCCGGTGGACGCCGGGGTGCGCAGGGCCTGGTCGTAGCGGTGCAGGAGGAGACCGGCCACCGCGGCATGGGCGCCGAGCGGGGCGGAGGCGATCCAGGGCGCGGCCTCGGCGGCCGATGCGGCGAAGCGGCCGGGGGCCGTGAAGCAGGAGGCGATCGCGACCCGGTGGCGGCCGCGGGCGGCCAGGGTGCGGATCGCGGCGGGTACGGCGGGGGCGGCCGCGCAGGCGTAGGCGGCGACCACCGGGACGCCGAGGCGTTCGGCGAGCTGTCCGGCGATACGGCGGGTGCCCGCGGCCGACTCCGGGTCACGCGATCCGGCGGCGGCGAGCACCACACCGCTCCCCCGCCGTATGCGCTCGGTCAGCAGCCCCTCGGGCGGCCAGCCCGCCTGGCGGAGACGGTCGTACAGGGCCTCGATGAGCAGCGGGTGCTCGCCGAGCGGTTCGGCGATCCGGGTGCGCAGCGCGCTGGCCCGGGCGGCGGCGGGCAGATCGTGTTTGACGTGGAAGCCGCGGCTCAGGAGCAGCGGCACGAGCACGGCGTCGGTGACGCCTTCGGCGGTGAGCCGCGCGAGGGTGTCGGGGAGGAGGGGCTCGTCGATCTCGATGTGGCCGAGGCGCACGGTGAGTCCGGGCCGCAGCTCGCGGATGCGGCCCTGCAGCGCCTTGACCGTGGCGAGGGTCTCGGGGCGCCGGCTGCCGTGGCCGACGAGGACGAGCGCGGGCGCGGGGTGCGCGGCGGTGTGCCGACGGCCGTCGAGGCCCACGGAGCTGAGCTGGCTGCCGAGCTGGGCGGAGATCCGCCCCATCAGCTGGGCGGTGCTGTCGAAGCCGGCCTCCGGGGGCAGCGGGTCGGGAAAGGCGGCGGGGGCCGTCGTGCCCGTACGCGCTGTGGAGCTCGTACGCGATCCGGCGGCGGACCCGGTGCGGGAGGCGGACCCGGCGCGGGGGGCGGGGCTGGGGATCGAAGCCGTCATGGGGCCAGCCTGACGGGTGCACGTTGCGGGGTCGTTGCGTGGCGGTGACGGGTGATTTCCCCGAGTTCACCTACCCGGCGGTCGGATTGTCAGTGGTGTGCGCGATGCTTTGTTTCGTGGGGGTGCGGTGCGGCCTGTGGGAGGGTCGGATGCCGCTGTGTGCCCGGGGGTTGGGGAGCTCGGGGGTATGCAGGGGGCTCGGGGGACTTGAGCGGCTCGGGGGATCCGTGGGGAGATTCATCTATCTGCTGTACGGGGCGCTGACGTGGGGCGTCCGGTTGTGCGCGGTCGGGACCTGGGCGGCGGCCACCGTCGCGGGCCTGTGGACGCTCGGCGCGCTCGCCGGACCGCCGCCGCTGGACTCACCGGTGGCGTGGGGCTGGGCGGCGGCGGGGTGTGCGGTGGGGCGGCCGGTACTGCTGTGGCTGCGCAAGGCCGTGGACGCGGTGCAGTGGCGGTGGACGTACGCGCCCGCTCCGTCGACGATCACCGGACCTGTGTCCTTGTCCGACTCTGTGTCCTTGTCCAAGTCTGTGTCCTTGTCCGAGTCGGTGTCCTTGTCCAAGGAGGAAGCCGACCGGCCGCGCTGGTATCCGGACGAGGAGCCGACGGGGCCGTTGAGCGCGCCGGCCTGGGTGAAGGTGCGCCGGTGTCTCGCGCTGGTCCCCGTGGCGGTCGCGTCCGCGGCCGTCTTCGGGCTGCTCAGCGCGGACTTGGACCAGAACGGGCTGATCGCGCGGATGCAGCAGGAGGGCGCCGTGGCGACGGTCGGCACCGTCACGGAGAAGCCGCGGGCTGTGTCGGAGGACCGCGACAGCGACGGCATCCTGCACGGGTACAGCGCGGATCTGGTGGTGCAAGTGCCCGATGCGCGGGAGGTGTTGCGGGCGGACGGGGCCTATACGGAGGGGAAGCCGGAGCGCGGGGACCGGGTGCAGTTGCTGTGGACGCCGGCGCAGCCGGGGTGGGGTGCGTACGTCAATCACCTGGACGACATGACGGCGCGCGCGGCACCTCGCTGGGAGCTGGTCTCCTCGAGCGGGCCTGGTCAGCACAGCCTTTTCCTGCTGATCATCATGCTGGTGGTCACACTCGCCTTCGGACTGCCGCTCGCGCTGGCGCCCGAGGCGGACGATCTGCACGAACAGTCCTGGTCGGCGGTGGCGCAGACGGTGTACGGGGTGGTCGTGGCCGGGGTGTTCCTGCTGCAGCGGCCGGTGCTGCTCGGGATGGGACTGCCGGACAACACGGCGCTCGCGCTCGCGACGGGGGCGTGTTTTCTGGTGCCGCTCGGCCTGCCGATCGTCACGGGCATACGCACGCTGCTGTGACACCCCTCGGGTGAGGGATCCCGGGATCCCGGGATCCCTATTGGATCGGTATGACCTGCCTTACACCGGCCGTTCGGAACCAAACCGCCGCCACGGACATCGATCAAAGGACTGAAGAAGGACCGACAGAGGACCAAGTGCGACAGCGGGGGTGGGTATGCGGGTGCCGGGAGCCGGGCGGACGGCCGAGGCGGTGCGAGCCGTGGGCGGGTGGCTCGGTGGGCTGTGGTCCCGGCTGCGGCGGGCGATGCGGACCCGGCGTGGGCAGCGGCGGGCCGTGCAGACGCTGATGCTCGGGTGTGTGCTCGCGCTGCTGCCGTCGACGTGGATGTACGCGGTGGCCGCCGGTCAGGTGGGCGATGTGGCGCGGGCGCCCAGGACACCCGTGGCCGTCGTGTTCGGAGCGGGACTGTGGAAGGGCGAGCCCTCGCCGTATCTGGCCCACCGCCTCGATGCCGCCGCCGAGTTGTACCGCTCGGGCCGGATCGAGGTCGTCCTGGTCACCGGGGACAACAGCCGTGTGGAGTACGACGAGCCGGATGCGATGCGCCGCTATCTGACCGAGCGCGGAGTCCCCGACCGGCGGATCGTGAGCGACTACGCGGGCTTCGACACCTGGGACTCCTGTGTCCGCGCCAAGCAGATCTTCGGCGTGGACCGGGCCGTGCTGATCAGCCAGGGCTTCCACATCCGCCGGGCGGTCGCGCTGTGCGAGCGGGCCGGTATCTCCTCGTACGGGGTCGGGGTGGCCGAACCGCATGACGCGACCTGGTACTGGGGCGGTATAAGGGAGTTGCTCGCCTCGGGCAAGGGCGCGAGGGATGCGGTGCTCGCCCCGGATCCGCAGTTTCTGGGGGACCGCGAGGACGGGGTGCGGCGGGCGCTGGCCACACAGCGCTGATCTGACGCAGGGGCGCTGATCTGACGCGGCGGCACTGAACTGACGCAGCGGCACTGACAACGGGAACGGCGGCTGGGAGACTGGCGCGACCTGAAGCCATATGCCTAACAGTCATATGGCGCCGAGCGGAAGAAGCCGAAGGAGTGCGCGTGGCTGCGGAGTTGAGCGGCAAGGTCGTGATCGTGACGGGTGGGGCGCGAGGGCTCGGCGCCGCCACGGCCGAGGCGATCGTGGCCGGCGGGGGCAAGGTCCTGATCACCGATGTCCTGGAGAAGGAGGGGGCCGACACGGCGACCGCGCTCGGGGACGGGGCACGCTTCCTGCGGCATGACGTGACGAGCGAGGCGGACTGGCGGGCGGCGTTCGACCACGCGGTGGCCGAGTTCGGGCGGGTCGACGGACTGGTGAACAACGCGGGTGTCGCCACGGGCGAGTTGCTGGAGAACGAGTCGGTGGACCACTTCCGACAGGTGATCGAGATCAACCTGATCGGGGTGTTCATCGGGCTGCGCACCGCGATACCCGTGCTGCGCTCGCACGGCGGCGGCTCCATCGTGAACATCTCCTCGGCCGCGGGTCTGACCGGTCTGCCGCTCACGGCGGGATACGGGGCGTCGAAGTGGGGCGTACGCGGCCTCACGAAGATCGGCGCGGTCGAGCTGGCCGAGGCGCGGATCCGGGTCAACTCGGTCCACCCCGGCATGACGTACACCCCGATGACGGCCGGCCTCGGGATCCAGCCGGGCGAGGGCGGCTACCCGGGAACGCCGATGGGACGGGTCGGCGTACCGGAGGAGATCGCCTCGGCGGTGACGTTCCTGCTGTCGGACGCGGCGGCGTACATGACGGGGGCGGAGCTGGCGGTTGATGGTGGGTGGACCGCCGGGCCTACTGTGCGGGCGCTCACGGGTCGCTGAGGCACGAAGGGCGGTGGGGAGCGAGCCGGGTGAGGCGGCTGCCTCACCACCCCGCCCCCACCCCGCTGAGCCCGCCGTACCCGGCGTGTAACCAGGGTCGACCTGGGGCGTAACAAGGTGACCGCACGCTGGGCGTATGCAGAAGCTCGCACCGTCCGAGGCCGCCGACCCGGTCCCCACCCACTGTCCGTACTGCGCGCTGCAGTGCGGTATGAAGCTGGCCGTCGGGGACGGGCGGGTGGAGGTGGTCGAGCGGGAGGACTTTCCCGTGAACCGGGGGGCTCTGTGCGGGAAGGGGCGGACCGCGCCCGCACTGCTCGACAGAAGTGCTCGGCTGACCGAGCCGCTCGTCAGGGATCCCGGGACGGGGCAGCTCACGCCCGCGAGTTGGGACACGGCGCTCGGGATCATCGCCGAGCGGCTCGCGGCGACCCGCGCCGAGCACGGCCCCGACGCGTGCGGAGTGTTCGGCGGCGGCGGGCTGACCAATGAGAAGGCGTACGCGCTGGGGAAGTTCGCGCGCATCGTGCTCGGTACCTCGCAGATCGACTACAACGGGCGCTTCTGCATGTCGTCCGCCGCGGCCGCGGGGCGGAAGGCCTTCGGGGTCGACCGGGGGCTGCCGTTCCCCTTGGAGGACATTCCGCGTACCGGATGCGTGATCCTCGTCGGATCGAATCTCGCGGAGACCATGCCGCCCGCGCTGCGCTACTTCACCGAGCTGAAGGAGAACGGCGGCACGCTGATCGTCATCGATCCCAGGCGCACAAAGACCGCCGAGCAGGCCGATCTGCATCTGGCGCCCCGGCCGGGGACGGATCTCGCCCTCGCGCTCGGCCTGCTGCATCTGGTGGTGACACAGGGGCGTACGGACGAGGAGTTCATCCGCGAGCGGACCACCGGGTGGGACCGGGCGCGCCCCGCCGTCATGGCGCACTGGCCCGAGCTGGTCGAGCGGATCACCGGCGTCCCGGTGCCCCAACTGCGGCGTGCGGTCGAGATGTTCTGCGCGCCCGAGAACGCGATGGTGCTCACCGCGCGCGGGCCCGAGCAGCAGGCCAAGGGCACGGACACGGTCGGGGCATGGATCAACCTGTGTCTGGCGACGGGGCGTGCGGGCCGGCCGCTGAGCGGGTACGGCTGTCTGACCGGGCAGGGCAACGGACAGGGCGGACGGGAACACGGCCAGAAGGCCGACCAGTTGCCCGGATACCGCGACCTGACCGACCCGGCGGCCCGCGCCCATGTCGCCGAGGTGTGGGGAGTCGATCCCGACTCGCTGCCCGGGCCCGGGCGCAGCGCCTACGAACTGCTCGACGCGCTCGGCGGCGACATCAAGTCCCTGCTTCTGATGGCCTCCAATCCCGTCGTCTCCGCACCTCGCGCCGCCCATGTCGAGGAGCGGCTGCGCTCACTCGACTTCCTCGCCGTGGCCGATGTGGTGCTGTCGGAGACAGCGGCGCTCGCGGACGTGGTGCTTCCGGTGACCCAGTGGGCCGAGGAGACCGGCACGCTCACCAATCTGGAGGGCCGCGTCCTGCTGCGGCGGCGTGCGGTGTCGGCTCCTTCGGGGGTACGGAGCGATCTCCACGTAATGAGTGAACTGGCCGCACTCCTCGGGGTGGAGAAGGGGTTCCCGACCGATCCCGAAGAGGTCTTCGAGGAACTGCGGCGGGCCAGCGCGGGCGGCGCGGCGGACTACGCGGGGATCACATACCGGCGGCTCGTGGAGGAGGACGGGGTGTTCTGGCCCTGTCCTCAGGACGGGGGGACCGCCGAGGCCGGTGCCGTCTCGGGGGGCGGCACCGGCACCAGCGGCACCAGCTCCAGCACTGGCACCACAACCCGGGCGGTGGCGGGTCAACACCCCGGCACCCCCCGCCTGTTCCTCGACCGCTTCGCCACACCCGACGGCCGCGCCCGCTTCGCCGAGGTGACGCACCGGCCCGCCGCCGAGGAGACGGACGCCGAGTTCCCGGTGGTCCTGACCACGGGCCGGGTGCTCGCCCAGTACCAGTCCGGCGCCCAGACCCGCCGTGTACCGGAGCTGAACGCCGCCGCCCCGGGCCCCTTCGTCCAGCTGCATCCACGGCTCGCGGAGCGGATCGGGGTCGGTGAGGGCGACCGGGTCGCGGTGGTCTCGCGGCGCGGCAGGGCGGTGGCGCCGGCGCGGATCAGTACGGCGATACGGGCGGACACGGTGTTCATGCCGTTCCACTGGGCCGGTGAGGGGCGGGCCAACACGCTCACGAATGCGGCGCTCGATCCGACCTCCCGTATGCCGGAGTTCAAGGTGTGCGCGGTGCGGCTCGAACCCGTACGCGACGAAGAGACCGACGCCACCGGACAACCCGACGCCGCCGGAGGGCTCAACTCCCCGCGCGCGTAAGCCAGTCCCCACCCGGCAGCACCCGTCCCCGCGCCCGCAGTCGCGCCGCCACGGCCGGCGCCGCCACGTACACCCACGCCCGCACCGGGCCCGCCGCCGTCTCCACGGCGACGGCCACCCGCTCGTAGTCGTTGTGCGGATCGCCGGGGACGTAGTCCTCCAAGCGGTCGAGCAGGGCGAGGAGCCGGGGATACGCCTCGGGGTCCGCCGAGTCCGGTGTCACGAGATCGCCGCGTACGGTGCCATCGCCCTCGATCGCGTACGGGTATCCGGGCCCCTCGTAGAGCACCGCCCCCGCCCAGCTCGCCGGTTCGGCGGCGGTCGTCCGGCCCGCCAGGAACCGCAGGTGGTTGTCCTCACCCGGCCGCAGCGTCCCGTACACGAAGAACGGCAGCCGGGGTTCGTCGGACGGTCTCACGGAGTCGTCTCCCTGCGGACCCAGTCCAGATACGCCGCGCTGCCCGCCGCCACAGGTGTCGCGACGATCTCGGGGTTCTCGTAGTCGTGCACCTCCTGGAGCCACTCCTGCAGCCGCGGATAGCGCTCGGCCGTCGTCTTCAGGAGGATCTGCCACTCCTCGGCGGTCTCGATCTTCCCCTCCCAGCGGTACACCGACGTCACCGGGCCGGAGATCTGCGCACACGCCGCGAGCCGTACGTCCACGGCGCCGCGCGCGATCAGCTGGGCCTTCAGCGCCGCGTCGGTCGTCGTCAGAACGGTCCACACCCCGGAGCCCCAGGAGGGATCCGCCTTGCTCTGCGTACCGTCCCCCACACCCGTGCCGTTGCCCACGTCCACGCCTTCCCTTCCGCGTCGCCGCCGAGATGCCCAGGGCATCCAGGACCAAAGTCACCATTTGTCGCTGTGCATACGCATTCGCCCCGACTGTTACATAACGTGCCGTTTTTCGTGATGCACGCCCCCTACCGTTCCATTGTGGTGGCCGACCTCTCGCCGAATCCCCGGCATTCCCCGGTCGGCCACCCCCCTCTCGCCCGGACCTCCGGTCCCGCAGCAGAGCCCGAACCACCCGCCTCGCCCCACCGAGGCCCCGACCTGGGACCGCACGCCCATGACCCGTCGTTCGCGCCACTTCGTGGCGGCCGTCGTCGCTGCCCTCGTGGCCGCGGCGCTGCTTGTCGGCTGCGGAGACCAGAACGGTCTCGACCAGGGCACCCGCGCCCCCGACGTATCGGAGCAGCCGCACCCCGAGGCCGTATGGCCCGCCTGGTCCCAGGCGCCGCCGAACTCGCCGGTCGCCGACGGCGCGGGCCAGGACGCGCCGCCCGCGCTCAAGCGGTTCTCCGTGCCCGAGGGCGGCTTCGCCGAGGTCTCCGTACGCGATGTGCTGCGCGCCGACCCGGACATGCGCGGCTACGTCAGGCTCCGCGACATCTCCGGACCCGGCCGCCCCGGCATCCGCCCGCCGCAGCTGGTGGAGCTGACAGGGAGCGGCAGAAAGGAGCTGGTCATCGCGGTGGACACCACGTCGGGGCGCACGGTCGTCGCGGTCTACACCCAGCGCGACGGCAGGGCGTACCGCATCCTCAAGTCCGGCGGGCAGCGGATGTCCGTCGAGACCGTCGGCAGCGATCTGCTGCTTCGCACCCCGAAGGACGGCGGCGAGAACGCGGTGCGCTACCACTGGAACGGCGCCTTGCTCGCCGCGCTCAGCGACACCACGACCTACCCCAAGAACACCTCCGGCGGCTCCGCGAGCCACCGCCCCCGGGCCGGCGGCGCCGAATCGTGCCCGGCCGACGAGTTCGTCGAGAGGGTCGCACCGTGACCGGCGGCCGGCTGCGCGCCCGGCTCAACGGCCTCGGGCTGCGCTGGAAGATCGCCGCGCTGCTCGCCTCCGGCTGCGCCCTGGTCGCGCTGGCGATCGGCGGCCTCATCCATCACGCGCGCTACGAACAGGTCGCCGAGCAGGCACGGGACAACGCGACCGCCGAGCTGATCCGCGTACGGAAGGTGTACGTGGCGACCGGCGGTGTCGACCCCGAGGACTCGGGGGCCGCGATCGACTCCCCCGCGCTGCCGTCCTCGCTGCGCGACGCGGCGCTGGCGAAGCGGCGTACGACCTTTCTGGAGATGGACGCCGAGCATCCCGCGGTCTGGGCCGCGCGGCCGATCGGCGCGAAGTCGGTTCTCTCGGTGAAGCTGCCGCTGGACGAGGCGCGTGCGGAACTCGCCGATCTGGACAGCCAGTTGATCGCCTGGGGCACGGTGGTCGTGGGCCTTGCCGCGCTCGGCGGCGGTGCGCTGGCGAGCCGGGTGAGCCGCGATCTGCGCACGGCCGCCGCCACGGCACGGAAGATCAGTTCGGGCGATCTGGACGCACGGATCAATCACCCCCGCCCTCCTCGTACGAAGGACGAGGTGGCCGAACTGGCCTGCGCCGTGGACACGATGGCCACCACGCTGCAGCAGCGGCTCGAGGCCGAGCAGCGCTTCACCGCCGATGTCGCGCACGAGCTGCGCACACCGCTGACCGGTCTGCACACGGCCGCCGAACTGCTGCCGCCGGGGCGGCCCACCGAGCTCGTACGCGACCGGGTGTCCGCGCTGCGTGCGCTCACCGAGGACCTTCTGGAGGTGGCCCGGCTCGACGCGCGGATCGAGCAGCCCGATCCGGAGGTGCATCCGCTGGGCAAGCTGGTGGAGGGGATCATCCAACGGGCCGGGTTCGCGGCCGAGTTCGCGGGTGGCGAGGACACGTACGTACGGACGGACAGCCGGCGCCTTGAGCGGATCGTGGCGAATCTGATCGTGAACGCCCGGCGGCACGGCTCCGAACCGATCGAGGTCCTGGTGTCGGGTACGTCGGTGACGGTGCGCGATCACGGTCCCGGATTCCCCGCGCATCTGCTCGCCGAGGGTCCGCAGCGCTTCATGACCGGGGCGAAGGAGCGCGGCCAGGGCACGGGACTCGGTCTGACGATCGCGCTCGGGCAGGCCGAGGTGATCGGCGCCCGGGTCGAGCTGAGCAACGCGGACGACGGTGGCGCGGTGGCCACCGTCGTCCTGCCGGGTGTGACGGACTAGTACGGGCTGACCGGCCTCTCAGTACGGCCGGACGGACTTGGCCTCCTTGAGGGCCAGTGCCCACCAGGTCAGCCGGTCGAGCAGCACCTTCGCCGCCGCGTCGCACTCCGCCGGGTCGCGGTGGCGGCCCGACTCGTCGAACTCGCCGTGGGCCTTGTGGAAGGAGACGGTGTCGCGCACGGTCACGGCGTGCAACTCGGCGAAGACCGCGCGCAGTTGCTCCACCGCGCGCAGTCCGCCCGAGACCCCGCCGTACGAGACGAAGCCGACGGGCTTGGCCTGCCACTCGGTGAAGTGCCAGTCGACGAGGTTCTTCAGGGCCGCGGGGAACGAGTGGTTGTACTCGGGGGTGAGCACCACGAAGGCGTCCGCGGCGGCGAGCTTCGGAGTCACGGCGGCGAGCTGCTCGCGCACCTCGGCCGAGGGCCGGTGGGACAGGGCGGTGGGCAGATCGTGCTCGGCGAGGTCCACGACCTCGATGTCGAGGTCGGCGCGACCCCGGGCATAGGCGAGGAACCAGTCGGCGATCACGGGACCGAAGCGGCCGTGCCGGTTGGAGCCGATCACCACGGCGAGCTTGATCGTGCGGGGCTCGGCGGGGCTGCCGGCAAGGGCGCCGGTGGGTTCAGCAACTGTTGTCATGCGCTTCAGGCTCGTACCTGAACCAAGGTTGAGGTCAAGCAGGGGCCGTGACCTCAAGCGGGGGCCGTGAGTTCGAGCAGGGGCCGTGAGTTCGAGCGGGGACTGTCCTACCGTTCCCCCATGACCCCACTCCCCCTGCTCCGTATCGAGATCGACGGCCGCCCGGCCGACGCCGAGTCCCTGCTGCACCCCGCCACCACCGCGTACGGGCACTTCACCGCGATGCAGGTGCGCGGCGGCGCGACCCGCGGGCTCGCGCTGCATCTGGAGCGGCTGCGGGCGTCGACCGCGGAGCTGTGGGAGCGGGAACTCGACGGTGAGCGGGTGCGCGAGCTGATCAGGCACGCGATCGGTGACGAGTACCCCGACGCCTCCGTACGCGTCTACGTGCACTGCCCCGACGACACCCCGACCGTGATGGTCACGGTGCGCGGACCGCAGCAGATGGCGGGCACCGCGCAGGCCCTGCAGTCGGTGACATACCGGCGGCCCGCCGCGCACATCAAGCACCTCGGCGGCTTCGGGCAGGCCTACTACGGGCAGCGTGCGCGGGCCGCCGGCTTCGACGACGCGCTGCTGGTCGAGGACGCCGGGACCGTGCTCGAAGGCGCCGTCACCAACATCGGCTTCCTTGACGACACCGGTGTCGTCTGGCCCGCCGGGCCGTCCCTCGCGGGCATCACCATGCAACTGCTCGAACCGAGGCTCGACGCCGCCGGACTGCCCTCGCGCCGCGACCGTGTGACGCTCGGCGGTCTGGGCGCCTACCGGGCCGCGTTCGTCACCAACTCCCAGGGGATCGCGCCCGTCAGCCGTATCGACGACACGGATTTCGCCGTGGACGAGAAGCTGATGGAGCGGCTCGGCGAGATCTACGCGGAGGTTCCCTGGGACGCTGTCTGATCGCCCGCCCAGGCAGTCCCCAAGAGCGCGTCACCCGTTCACAGGCGCCGGGCCCTTCCGTTCCAAGCCGTGGTGCGCACCGCCATGACCTGCTGGAACTCCGCGCCCACCGGCCCGTTCCCGCCGACACCCCGGCCATCTGCCGCACGGTCGACAGGCGTACGGCGCCGAGTGCCACTTTCCTCGTAGGCAAGGGCGCGGCCAAAACGACGGCACAGGGGGTGCTGCGGGCCGTGCGCTGCCGGAGGAAGTCCCATGCGCATCGCCGCCACCCGTCTGCTCGCCTCATCAGCACTCGCCTTGTCGGCCGCGTTGGCGGCGGCGCCGGCCGTCGCGGACAGCACGGGCACCGGGACGCTCGAGCTGTATCCGACGAGCGTCGTCCCGGGCGCGACGGTCACGGCGAACACCCCGTCCTGCGGCACCAGCGGCACCGGCGCCGGTGACGCGAGCGCCGTGGGCGCGGGGGGTTTCAAGCTGGAGCCCACCACCCACGCGCAGGACGCGGTGGGCCGCTTCACCGTGCCGAACTCGGCCTCGCCCGGCACGTACGCGATCCGTGCGAAGTGCGCGGGGGGCGCGGAGGTGTCGGGCGATCTGATCGTCTCGCTCACCGCATCCACCCACCAGGTCTCTCCGAAGGGACATGTGAAGACCGGGGTCGGCGGCGCTCTCGGGCCCGGCCCCGTACAGACCACGGCGGGTGTGGCGGCCCTGGCCGTCGCCGCCGCGGGCGGTACCTGGCTCCTGCATCGCCGGGCGAGAGGCGACGGGATCTGACGGACACCCTCCGCTGTCCACCGGTACCGCAGTCCCCGCCCCTCTCCGTCGCCTCGACCGCACGCGGCGACGGAGAGGGGCGGGATCCGGGCCTTCCTTCCGGATCGGGCCCCGGGCCGACCCACCCCGACGAACCGCTTTGGGGGCACGATGGCGTACGACACGAGGCCGGCCTCGGCCTCCGGTTCCACCGCCCGCGGGCGTGGCACCCGGCCGAGGCGTTCGCTGAACCTGGCGATAGCCGCGGTGAGTGTGCTCGCGCTGGGCTGCGGGGTGTGGCTGCTTCAGCAGGGCGCCGCTCCCCCGCCGCAGCCGTCCGCCGCGCAGGGCGCCGACGGCGGTCCGCACGCGCGGGACGCCGGTGCGCCCGCGATGCCGCCCTCTCCCCCGACCCGGATAAGAATCCCGTCGATCAGGGTCGACGCCCCGCTGACCGGCCTCGGCCTGACCAAGGACGGCTCACTGGAAGTCCCGCCCGCCGAGCGCCGCGATCTGGCCGGCTGGTACGAATCCGGTACGACTCCGGGTGACCGCGGCACGGCGATCGTGGCCGGTCACGTGGACAACGCCGAGGGCCCCTCGGTCTTCTACTCGCTCGGCGCCGTCAAGAAGGGCCAGCCGATCGAGATCCGCCGCACCGACGGCCAGACCGCCGTGTTCACGGTGGACGCGGTCGAGGTCTACGACAGCCGCGCCTTCCCCGACGACAAGGTGTACGGCGCGGCGAAGCGGCCCGAACTCCGGGTGATCACCTGCGGGGGCGGCTACTCGAAGAAGACCGGGTATCTGGGGAACGTGGTGGTGTTCGCGCACCTCACCGGGGTGCGCTGAGAGCCTGCCCCGGCGGTCCACGCCCCGAGGGCCGCGGCTACGCGATCCACTGCTGATACGCGAGCGTCGCGATCAGCGTGAAGACGACCACCAGCAGTACCACCCGGACGAAACCGCTGCCCTTCTTGAGCGCGGTGTGGGCGCCGAGGGTGCCGCCGGCCAGGTTGAAGGCGGCCATCAGGGCGGCCAGTTGCCACAGGACCGAGCCCTGCCAGGCGAAGATGCCGAGCGCGCCGGCGTTGGTGCAGGCGTTGGCTATCTTCGCGGTGGCCGAGGCCCTGACCAGGTCGAGTCCGAGTACGGCGGTCAGGGCGAGGACCAGGAAGGTGCCGGTGCCGGGGCCGATGAGCCCGTCGTAGAAGCCGATACCGAGCCCCGCGATCCCGATCGCGGCCCAGATCTGCCGCCGGGTGGCGGGGCCGGCCGCGGGCGCGGAGCCGAAGGTCGGCTTGAGGATCACGAACGCGGCGACGCCGAGCAGCACCACCATGACGAGCGGCTTCAGGACCTCGGTGCTCATACCGGCCGCGAGTGCGGCTCCGCCCATGGACCCGGCGAAGGCGGCGAGTCCGACACGTACCGCCGTACCGACATCGATCGGTGTCTTGCGGAGGTACGTGACGGCCGCTCCGGTCGTACCGACGATCGACACGGCCTTGTTGGTGCCCATGGCGGTGGTCGCGTGCGTACCCGCGGGAAGCCCGATGAGCAGCGCGGGCAGCAGGATCAGTCCCCCGCCCCCGACCACCGCGTCGATCCAGCCGGCCGCGGCCGCGGCGAGGCAGAGCAGGACGATGGCGGTCAGGGGTATGTCGGGCATGATCGCGACCCTAGGTCACGGGATAGGTGGCCCGTCCATTGAATTCGTGGGAGTTGAGGGAAGTCTGAGGTTGGCGCACCGCAGGGCCCCGTTCAGGGCGCGGCCTGCGGCTGGAGCGGGGCGGTGGGGAGACGGTCGGGGGCCGGTGGGGCGGACGGTTCGACGGTCAGCGTGAGGAACGTGGCCGCCAGGGCGCTGGCGCCGGCGAGCGAGACGGCGAGTCTGCGGCGGGCCTGGTGGGTGGGGCCGGAGGCGGGCTTGCGGTGGCGGGCCATGGGGGTCCGTTCTCGGGGCGGGGACGTGCGTGCGTGGGGGGCGTCTTCGGGGCGGTGGACGTACATGGGGCGGCCGTCTTCGGGGCGGTGGACACGCGTGGGGGCCGTCTTCGGGGCGCTGAGGAACCGTCCCGACTCCGGGACTCAGAACGTGAAGTTCTCGGCGTGGATGTGCTCTTCGGGGACACCGGCCCGGACGAGCGCGACCTGCGCCGCCTGCGCCATCCCGGGCGGACCGCACAGATAGACGTCGTGCTCGGCGAGGTCGGGGACCAGGTTGCGCAGGGCCTGCGGGGCGAGGGGGTCGAAGGAGGCGTCCGAGGGGCCGAGGAGGTAGTGCAGCGCGGCCTGTCGCGAAGCCGCGATGGCCTCGAGCTCCTCCCTCAGCACCAACTGGGCGGCGTTGTTGGCCCGGTAGAGCAGCGTCAGATCGCCCGGTCCGCCGGGGAGCGTCTCGAAGAGGGCCCGCATCGGCGTGATACCGACACCGCCGGCGAGAAGGAGCACCTTGCGGCGCGTACGACGGTGGGCGGTGAGCGCACCGAACGGGCCGGTGGCCAGGACTCTCGTCCCCGGCCGCAGCCGCCGTATCCGCCGGGTGTGGTTGCCGGCGGCCTTCACCGTGATCCTGAGCGTGTTCCCGCGTACGGGTGCGGAGAGCGAGAAGGGCAGCGCGGTGTGCCAGAGCCTGCGCCGCAGAAACCGCCACCGGAAGAACTGCCCGGGCTCGGCCCGCAGTTCATCGAGCCCGGCGCCCTGGATCAGGACGGATACGACATCGGGCCCTTCCCTGCGTACCTCCGCGACTCTGAGGCCGTGCCGCAGCGCCTGTCTCGCCGGGACGACGAGCCGGTACCAGACGAGCAGCGCGGCGACGGTGGTGTGCAGCAGCGTCCACACCCAGACGGCGAGCATGCTGCCGGCGATCTCGGGCCCGGCGAGCTGGTGCGCGAAGGCGAGGGCGGCGGCGAGATAGGTGAGCAGATGCAGGGCGCGCCAGGTCTCGTGCGTCACCCGTCGCCGTACCGCCCGTGCGGAGGTGACACCGACGGCGATGAGGAGCCCGGTGCCGAGGGCCGCGGCGGCGAGCGCGGGATAGCCGAGCAACTCGCCCCCGGCCGTGAGCAGATCGGTCCCCCGGTGCACGGCGTACCCGCACAGCGCGAGCGCCGTGTGCCCGACGCACAGACTCAGCACCCAACGCCCGCCCCACGCATGCCATCCGGCCAGCCGGTCGGCCCCCACACCGTGCTCGACGGCAGGCACGCGCGCCATCAGGAACACCATGACGAGCACGCCGTATCCCGCGAGCAGACCGCTGAGATGGGCCCCGGTCGCGAACAGCGCGTCGAGCCGCGCGGAGACGCGCACCTGCACGGCCCACAGGGCGGTGACGGCGGCGGCGCCGGTGAGGAGGGCGAGGCGGAGCTGTTTCGGGGAGATACGAAGGTGGTGTGGGGGGACGCGGCGCGCGGTGGCGGGCTGGGCGGTGGCGGGCTGGGCGGTTCGCGCTCGCCGGGACCGCGCGGCAGCCGGCGCGGCGGCCTCCCCCTCCGTATGCCCGAGCAGCACCCGCAGCCCATGCGCCGCGGCGGTGCCGATGGCCCGGGTACGCGGAACACGCGGCGGCTGGACGGGCACGGGCGGCATCAGTGGCTCGACGGGCACAGGCGGCATCAGCGGCTCGACGGAGTCCGCCTCCGCCCACCCCTCGGTCTGCTCGATGTACGCGGCGAGCGCGGGGTACTTGCCCAGGCCGGACCCCCCGACCACTTCCCCGACCACCATGTCCCCAACCGCTGCGTCTGTCCTCACGGCGCCTGAACCTAAGGCCTAGGAGCCCTGGGAAACACCTGGTCAGAGCGGTATCGGAGATCCTTAAGGTTGCTTTGAGGGTGGGCTCAAGGGTGGTTAAGAACAGGGTGCCCCCGCCCTCATCCGCCGCGAGCCGGCCGGGACCCTCGGGGAGCGGCTGCTCCCGGGGGACGACCTGACCGGAGATGTCGAGCGGCTCGTCGAGGGGGGCGTCGCCCGGGCCGTCGACGGGCACCTCACGATCACCGCCGCGGGCCGACAGGCCCACGCCCGCGTCAAGGCCGAAGCCCCCGGATCCGCCGGGCCCTCACACACCACGACCCTCCCCGCTGAGATCCCCGTTCCCAACGGGAAACCGGGGCGATCCGGTGGGGCAACACCCGGACCGCACGCTGGACCGTATGGGACAGCGCATCGTGGTCATCGGGGCCGGCACCGCCGGGGCGCGGCTCGCGCTGCGGTTGAAGGGGCGGGCCGACGTCACCCTCGTCGGGGCCGAGCCGCACGCCCCGTACAACCGTGTACTGCTCGCCGATGTCCTCGCGGGACGGTACGGCGCGGACATCACGGCGCTGCCCGATCCCGGGCCCGTGCTGCAGGACCGTGTCGTACGGATCGACCGGGAAGCGCGGCAGGTCCACCTCGCCGCGACCGACCCGCTTGCGTACGACTCCCTCGTACTCGCCACCGGATCCAACCCCGTCCTGCCTCCCCTGCGCGGCCTCACCGAGGGCCTCCCCGAGAACGTGTACGCGTTCCGGACCATGGACGACTGCCTCGCTCTCGACCAGGTGGTGCGCGAAGGCGCCCGCGCCGTGGTCATCGGGGGCGGGCTGCTCGGCGTGCTGTGTGCGCGGGCGCTCGCCGAGCGCGGTGCGCAGGTCGTGCTCGCGCAGCAGGGCGAGCATCTGATGGAGCGCCAACTCGACGCGGAGGCGGCCGAGTTGGTACGGGAGCATCTCGGTCTGCGCGGTATCGAGGTGCACACCGAGTGCCGGGTGAGGGAAGTGCGCACCCGGCAAGGAAGGGCGGTCGGAGTCGCACTCGCCGACGGTTACGTGCTCGGCGCCGATCTGATCGTGCTCGCCTGCGGCGTACGGCCCAGCACGCTGCTCGCCCGCGAGGCCGGGCTCGACGTCCGCACCGGCATCGTCGTCGACGACGAGCTGCGCACCAGCGACCCCGCGATCCACGCGATCGGCGACTGCGCCGAACACCGCGGCCGTACCTACGGACTCGCCACCCCCGCCCTCGAACAGGCCGACGCCCTCGCCGGCTTCCTCACCGACAGGAGCGGCACGTACGAGGGCACCCGCGCACTGACCCGCCTCACCCTCACCGGACAAGGAAGTGCCGCACAAGGAAGCACCGGACAAGGAAGTGCCGGTCAACTCCCCCTGGACCTGGCCACGTTCGGCGATCCCTCGATCCGCGAGGGCGACGACGTGATCCGGCTGACGGACGCCACGCGCCGTACATACCGCAAGGTCGTCGTCCGTGACGACCGCCTGGTCGGCGGAGTGCTGCTCGGCGAACTGGGCGCGGTGGGCGCCCTCGCCGACGCCTGGCACGCCGCCGAGCCGCTCCCCCAGGACGCGTCACTGCACCATCTGCTCACTCACGACGGAGGCCTCTGAGATGCCCGACACGCTCCCCACTCTTCTGCTCGTCGGCCATGGCATGGTCGGCCAGCGGTTCCTGGAGGCGCTCGTCGAGCGCGGTGTCACACGGGACCACCGGGTGGTCGTCCTGTGCGAGGAGCCCCGGCCCGCGTACGACCGCGTCCATCTGACCTCGTACTTCGAGGGCAAGGGCGCCGATGAACTCAGCCTGACGCCCGCCGACTTCATGCACCACAACGGCATCGAGCTGCACCTCGGCTCGCCCGCCGAGCACATCGACCGCGAGACGAGGACCGTCACCGCGCGCGACGGCCGGACCTTCGCCTACGACACGTTGGTCCTCGCCACCGGCTCGTACCCCTTCGTCCCGCCCGTGCCGGGCAAGGACGCCGAGGGCTGCTTCGTCTACCGGACCATCGAGGACCTCGAAGCGATCGAGGCGTACGCGAAGAGCGCCCGAAGCGGCGCGGTCGTCGGCGGCGGGCTGCTCGGCCTCGAGGCGGCGGGCGCGCTCAAGAACCTCGGACTCGACACGCGGATCGTCGAGTTCGCACCGCGGCTGATGCCCGCGCAGGTCGACGACGGCGGTGGCGCGGCGCTCCTGCGGACCATCGAGCGGATGGGCCTGACCGTGCACACGGGGGCGGGGACGGAAGCGATCGTCACGGGCGAGGCGGGGCGAGTCAGCGGGATGCGGCTGACGGACGGCAGCGAACTGCCCACCGATCTCGTGGTGTTCAGCGCGGGCGTACGTCCGCGCGACCAGCTCGCCCGCGAGTGCGGTCTGGACGTCGGCGAGCGCGGCGGAATCAAGGTCGACGAGGAGTGCCGGACGAGCGACCCGGCCGTCTTCGCGATCGGCGAGTGCGCGCAGACGGTGGACGGGAAGGTCTACGGCCTGGTCGCGCCGGGCTATGCGATGGCCGAGGCGGCGGCGGACGCGGTCGCCGGGTTCCCGGGGTCGTTCACGGGTGCCGACATGTCGACGAAGCTGAAGCTGCTCGGTGTGGACGTGGCCTCGTTCGGTGATGCGCACGGCGTCAGCGAGGGCTGTCTCGACGTCGTCTACGCGGACTCGCGCTCCGGCACGTACAAGAAGCTGGTGATCGACCCGGACGGCAAGCTGCTCGGCGGCGTGCTGGTCGGAGATGCCGACGCGTACGGGATGCTGCGGCCGCTCACCGGGTCCGTACCTCCCGTATCCCCCGAGCAGTTGGTGCTTCCGGCGGGCGCGGGCGGCCCGGTGAAGCTGGGTCCGGACGCGCTGCCCGACGACGCGGTCGTCTGCTCCTGCCACAACGTCACCAAGGGCCAGATCTGCGCCTGCGGGACACTCCCCGAGGTCAAGCAGTGCACCAAGGCCGGTACGGGCTGTGGCAGTTGCGTCAAGACGATCCTGCAGCTGCTTCCGCAGTCCGGCGACAAGGGACTGTGCGGCTGCTTCGGTGTGACGCGCGCCGAGTTGTACGAGATCGTCAAGGTCAAGCGGATCACGTCGTACGCGCGGCTGCTCGACGAGCACGGACGGCCGGAGGCACGCGGCGGCGAGGGCTGTGAGATCTGCAAGCCGACCGTCGGCTCGATCATCGCCTCGCTCGCGCCCACGATCGGCGCGGACGGCTATGTGCTCGCCGGTGAGCAGGCCGCGCTCCAGGACACCAACGACCACTTCCTCGCCAACATGCAGCGCAACGGCTCGTACTCGATCGTGCCGCGTATCCCCGGTGGTGAGATCACCCCCGAGAAGCTGATCGTGATCGGCGAAGTGGCGCGCGACTACGGCCTCTATACGAAGATCACGGGCGGCCAGCGCATCGACCTCTTCGGCGCACGGGTCGACCAACTCCCCGGCATCTGGGCGCGGTTGGTCGACGCCGGGTTCGAGTCCGGTCACGCCTACGGCAAGGCGCTGCGTACGGTGAAGTCCTGTGTCGGACAGACCTGGTGCCGTTACGGGGTGCAGGACTCGGTCCGGATGGCCATCGACCTGGAGCTGCGCTACCGGGGCCTGCGGGCACCCCACAAGCTGAAGTCGGCGGTCTCCGGCTGTGCCCGCGAGTGCGCCGAGGCCCAGTCCAAGGACTTCGGTGTGATCGCGACGGCCAGCGGCTGGAACCTGTACGTGGGCGGCAACGGCGGAATGACCCCGCGCCACGCGGACCTGCTCGCCCAGGACCTCAGCGACACCGAACTGATCCGGCTGATCGACCGCTTCCTGATGTTCTACATCCGCACGGCCGACCGCCTGGAGCGTACGGCGAGCTGGCTGGAGCGCCTCGAAGGCGGGCTCGACCACCTGCGGGACGTCATCGTCGAGGACTCGCTCGGGCTCTGCGACGAGCTGGAGTCCCTGATGGCGGCCCATGTCACGGGCTACCGCGACGAATGGGCCGAGACCCTCCAGGACCCCGAGCGCCTCTCCCGCTTCGTGTCCTTCGTGAACGCGCCGGGCGCGCCCGACCCGACCGTGCAGTTCGTCGCGGAACGCGACCAGATGAAGCCGGACCTCGGCGCCCTGAAGCCGGGCACCCAGGTACTGATCCCCGAAGGAGCACTGACCGTCCGATGAACCTCCAACTGAAGCTGGACGAAGGCTGGTTCACCGTCTGCCCGGCCGGCGCCGTACAGCCCGGCCGCGGCGTGGCCGCGCTGCTGCCCGACGGCCGGCACGCGGCGCTCTTCCTCGACCGGTCGGGGCGGGCGTACGCGATCGACAACCGCGATCCGTTCACGGGCGCGTCGGTGCTCTCGCGCGGACTGCTCGGCTCCGCCGAAGGCCGCGCGTTCGTGGCCTCCCCGCTCCTGAAGCAGCGCTTCGACCTGGAGTCGGGGCGCTGCCTGGACGATGACGGGGTCACGGTGCGGGCGTACGAGGTGCGCGTAGGCCAGGGCCACTGAGAGGCCTAGGGCCCCCAAGGCCACTGAGAGGTCTTGGGCCACCGAGAAGTTTTCTTGACCGTACGTTCCAGATAGGGCTAGTGTCTGCGTCATGGCCCGCACCAAGGAGTTCGACCCCGACGCAGCACTGCACTCCGCCATGGAGCTGTTCTGGCGGCGTGGCTACGAGGCGACCTCGATGGCCGACCTCACCGCACATCTGGGGATCGGACGGGCCAGCCTGTACGCGACCTTCGGGAGCAAGCACGAGCTGTACCTGAAGGCCATGGACCGGTACGGAGAGGTCCACGACCCCGGCCTCGTCGAGGAGCTGTCCCAGCCGGGCCCCGCACTCCCGGCCGTACGCTCCCTGGTGAGGCGATTCGCCGAGGAGTGCGCGGACGACGCGACCCGGCGGGCCGGCTGCTTGGTGACCAACACCGCGGCGGAGCTGGGCGCACACGACGCGGATGCCGCCCGGCGGGTGGAGCGCGGCTGGGATCACATGGAGACTCCGCTGCACTCCGCGCTCGTCCGCGCCCAGGCGCAGGGCGAACTGGGCGCGGACAGCGACCCGTTGGCACTCGCCCGGATGCTGGTCGTCCTCATGCAGGGGCTGCGCGTCGTCGGCAAGGCGTCCAGCGATCCGCGGCGGGTGCATGATGCGGCCGAGCAGGCGCTGAGGCTGCTCGACCGCTGACCCCGCAAGCTCAGGGGCGCCACGACGGCGCCCCTTCTTCGGGCCCCAATACTGAACCGATCGGTCAAGAAAGAGGGGGAGTCATGACCGCGCCCAGCACCATCAGCGGACCGAAGGTGGCCGCTGTACCCGAATCGGCCCCTGGGCCGAAGACCGCGCCACCCCGCTCCACAGCGGCAGCCTTCGCCCTGCTCGGCGCGATCCAGATCTCGCTGATCTTCACGTACGCCTCGCTCGCCGTCCCCCTCCCCCGCATCGGCCGTGAATTCGGCCTGGTGCACGCCGACTTGATCCTGTTGAGCGCCGCATACGGCCTGAGCTTCGCGGGCCTGCTGCTCTTCGGCGGACGGCTCGCCGACCGGTACGGCGGTCGCGCCGTGCTGACGGCCGGACTGCTGGTGTTCGGCGCGGCCTCCGCGCTCGCGCCCCTCTCCCCCACCTACGGCGCCCTGCTCGGCGCCCGGTTCGGGCAGGGCGTCGGTGCCGCGCTCGTCGCACCGGCGGCGATGACCGTACTGCGGACGGTGTTCCCCCAACCCGTCGCCTACGCACGGGCGATGGCCACCTGGGGCGGACTCTCGATGATCGGCGCGACGGCGGGCAATCTGCTCGCGGGCGCCCTCTCCGCACTCACGTCCTGGCGAGTGCCGTTCCTGATCCCGCTCGCCGTGGCGGCCCTCGGCATCGCGCTGGGACCGCGGGTGCTGCCCGCGAACGGGAACGCCTGCAGGAGCGAGATCGGGAACGCCAACGGGGCGCGCACCGAGCGCCGTTCCCTCGACCTGCCCGGCGCACTGCTCTCCACGGCCGGGATCACCCTCGCCAGTTACGGCCTGGTCGTCACGGACGTGCACGGCTGGATCTCGTACGGGGTGCTCGTCCCGCTGCTCGCCGGGCTCGCGCTGACCGCGGGCTTCCTGGTCCTTGAGCGCCGCAGCCCGGACCCGCTGCTGCCGCCGCGCTTCCTGCTCGACGGCCGCCGTGCGCTCGGGCTCGCCGCGGTCGGAGTGACGGCGGCCGGTACAGCGACGATCTTCGTGCTCGTCTCGCTCCATCTGCAGCAGGGCCGCGGCTGGTCGGCGCTCGCGACCTCGGCCGCCTTCGTACCGTTCGCCGCCGTCCTGCTCACCGCCGGGCGGCTCGCGGGTCCGCTGATCGCCCGGTTCGGCGCGGGCGCCGTGACGGCGGGCGGGCTCGGCGTCGGTGCGGCCGGACTCGTGGTGCTCGCGCTCGTCGGCTTCGATCCGCGGATCCCGTACGCCGTCGGCATGCTGCCCGGCCTGTTGCTGCTGCCCGTCGGCGCCGCGGCCTCCTTCGCGGGGGCCGCGATCCTCGCCACCGACCGGGTGCCCGCGCACCAGGCGGGCCTCGCGGGCGGACTGCTCAACACCGCGATGGAGCTGGGCCCGACGGTCCTGCTCGCCGCGGCCCTTTCCCTCGGCGGCGTCACGGGCCCGGTCCTGGCGCTCGGCACGGCGTTCACCGCCCTCGCATTCGTCAACTCACGCCTCACGCATACGCGTTGAGCTCAGCTTCCTCTCGTACGACCGACACCAAGCACTCCCAAGGAGCTCCCATGTCCGCACGTACCCGCTTCACCGGCAAGTCCGTCCTCGTCACCGGCGCCGGCTCCGGAATCGGCCGCGCCGTCGCACTCGCCTTCGCCGCCGAAGGCGCGCGGATCGTCGTCGCCGGGCGCAGCCGGGCTCCGCTGGACGAGACCGTCGCGCTGATCGAGGCGGCGGGCGGCACGGCGGTCGCCGTGACCGCCGATGTCAGCAAGGCCGAGGAGGTCAAGGCCCTGGTCCGCACGGCGGTCGACCGCCACGGCTCGCTCGACGTGGCCGTGAACAACGCCGGTGTCTTCCTCGGCGGCGGCCCGGTGGCCGAACTCTCCGAGGCCGACTGGCGCACGCTGCTCGACATCAACGTCACCGGAGTACTGCTCGCGCTGCAGGCCGAGATCGCCGCGATGCGCGGCCAGGAGGGCGGCGGCGCGATCGTGAACATCGCCTCCAACTTCGGCGCCCATCTCCGGCTCCCGGGCGTCGCGGGCTACTTGACGACGAAGGCCGCCGTCTCGGCGCTCAGCCGCGCCGCCGCGCTCGACCACATCGCGGACGGCGTACGGATCAACGCGGTCAGCCCCGGCGCCACCGACACCACGATGTCGCTGCTTCCGGGCGAGACCGAAGCCGACCGCGCGGTCCGTATGAAGGCCTCGAACCCGCTCGGCCGGGTGTCGAGCACCGAGGAGGTCGCGGCGGCCGTGCTGTATCTGGCCTCCGAGGACGCGGGGTCCGTGGTGGGCACGGATCTGGTGATCGACGGCGGTGCGGCGGCCTGAGTCCCGCTCCGCACGGCATCGGCCGGGCTTACCGACTGGTAAGCCCGGCCGTACGCTGACGGTCAACCGAAGCGAACCCCTCCGGAAGGACCGTCATGACCGCCTGGACCGCGCGCGACATCCCCGACCAGAGCGGCCGCACCGCGGTCGTCACCGGAGCCAACAGCGGTATCGGCCTCGCGGCCGCCCGTGAGCTGGCCCGGCGGGGTGCCCGTGTGCTGCTCGCCTGCCGCAGCGAGGCCCGCGGCAAGGAGGCCGAGGCACGTATCGCGGCCGAAGTCCCCGGTGCGGACGTGGAGTTCAGGGCTCTCGACCTGGCGGATCTTCAGTCGGTACGGGACTTCGCGGCCGCCTTCACCGGCGAGCGGCTCGCTCTGCTGATCAACAACGCGGGCGTCATGGCGCTCCCGTACGGGAAGACGGCCGACGGCTTCGAGACTCAGTTCGGCGTCAACCACCTCGGGCACTTCGCGCTCACCGGCCTGCTGCTTCCGAAGCTGCTCACGACGCCCGGCGCACGGATCGTGACCGTGTCGAGCGGGATGCACTTCGTCTCGAACATCGACATCGGTGATCTCAACTCCGAGAAGAAGTACCGGCGTTGGGTCGCCTACGGCCGCTCGAAGACCGCGAACCTGCTCTTCACGCACGAGCTGGCGCGCCGTCTCGTATCGGCCAGCTCCGAGGTGGTCGCGGCGGCCGCGCATCCCGGGTTCGCGCGCACGAATCTGCAGACGGCGGGCGCGCGCATGGAGGGCCGGCGCGCGGCGGAACGTATCGCCGAGGTGAGTACGCGGATCATCGCCCAGTCCGCCGAGGCCGGAGCGCTGCCGACGCTGTACGCGGCGACGGCGCCGGGGGTGCGGCCCGACTCCTTCACCGGGCCGCGGCTGCAGGGGTGGCGCGGTGCGCCGGTGAAGTCCGTACGGGCGCGGTGGACGCTGAACGACGCGGCGGGTGAGCGGCTGTGGGCTGCCTCGGAGCAGCTGACCGGCGTGACGTACGCCGTGAAGTAGCCGGTCCCTCAGGCGGCGCGCAGCTCGACCGCGGCCAGCGGGATGAACCCGGGGCCCTCACCGGAGGTGTCGGCCGTGCCGCCCGACAGGCGCTTGAGCAGGGCGAGGGCGATCCTCTCGCCCTGCGCCTTGGCGCGCTCCGCGTTCGGCCCCGCGTGCAGTCCGTCGACGGTGGCGTGCCACAACTGCACCCAGCGCCCGAAGTGCTCGGCGGTCATCGGCTCGACCGAGTGCAGGGCGGCGTGCGGGGTGAAGGCGTTGCGCTGGTACTCGGCACTGCGGAAGAGCGCGCGCTCCCAGAAGTCGGTGATCCGGGGCATGTGGACGTCCAGGCTGGTCCCGGCGATCTCCGTGAAGAAGGGTCCGATGAGCTGGTCCTCGAAGGCGGCGGTGTAGAAGCGGCGCAGGATGACGTCGAGATCGTCACGGCCGGCGATGTCGGCGCGGCTCGGAGGGTGCACGGAGTCCATCTGTCCACGGTCCGCCCGTGGGGCGGCTCGCCCCAGGGCCGGAGGTCCCTGCGCCGCCGGGCGGAGGTCCCGCGGAGAGCCTCACACGCCGGCGGGGCCACTTTCGAGCACCCGCTTCAGCTCCCCCAGCCTCTCCCGCCAGAACTCCTTGTAGGCCGCCACCGCATCCGCGTCCTCCAGCTTGTGGTGGCCGAGGCCGACCTGGGTCTTCGACGGTCCCTTCACCGTCAGGAAGACGGAGATACGGCTCGTGCCGCCGTCCCAGTCCGCCGTGAGGGACTTGCCCTCCCGGTGTGTACGGAGGGACAGATCCGCGTCCGGGAGCCACTGCCGCCGGACCGTCTCGTCCACGAAGGCCTCCGTGATCCGCGCCGCCGCGACGTCCACCGTCCTGCTCGCCGACGCCTCCCACGTGCCGTTGCAGGACTGGCCCACTTCGCGCAGTCCGCGCTCCTGCTCGTACCCGACCGTGATCGACTGGGCGTGCCAGCCGTTCACCCCGTGCTCCTCGCGCAGATGGCGGGCGATCTCGGTGTGGCCGCGCCGCTGTGCGCCCCACTTGTCGAGTACGGCGAACCAGCCGATCCAGTCCTTGCCGGTGGACTCGCTCAGCACAGCCGCCGAGAGCTTCTCCGTGATCTTCTTCCCGGCGCTCTTCCCACTGCCCATGATCCGACCGTAGGCGCAGCCTCAACCCCCGGCAAACGCCCCGGCACCCCCCGCACCGCCCGAACCCCGAGACGTAACGTCGATGACGGCGCTTGTCCATGTACAGACAACCCACCGCCCGTAAGTTCCCCAGACGCGCGACCCCGTGACCGCCTCGGGCCACGGGGCACTCAGCACGTCATCCCCCCAGGAGAGATACGTGGAACGTCGGACCTTCCTGCGCGGCGCGGTCATCGGCAGCTCGGCGGCCGCCTTCGGCGGCACGCTGTGGCGCGGCGCCGCCTTCGCGAACCCCGCACAGCCCGGCACGAGCCCCTACGGCGCCCTCGGCTCGGCGGACGCCAACGGCATCCAGCTGCCCGCGGGTTTCACCAGCCGGGTGATCGCCCGGTCCGGACAGAAAGTCGGCTCCACCTCGTACACCTGGCACAACGCCCCTGACGGCGGCGCCTGTTACGCCGACGGCACGGGCTGGATCTACGTCTCCAACTCGGAGATCAACCCGAGCGGCGGGGCCGGCGCGGTCAAGTTCTCCTCGACCGGCGCGATCACCGGCTCGTACCGGATCCTCTCCGGCACACGGCAGAACTGCGCCGGCGGCAAGACGCCGTGGAACACCTGGCTGTCCTGCGAGGAGGTCGACCGAGGGTACGTCTACGAGACGGACCCGTGGGGCGTGCAGGCCGCCGTACGGCGTGACGTGATGGGGCGGTTCAAGCACGAGGCAGCCGCCGCCGACCCCGTACGCAAGACGATCTATCTCACGGAAGACACCACCGACGGGTGCTTCTACCGCTTCACGCCCACCACTTGGGGCGATCTGTCGGCGGGGAAGCTGGAGGTCGCGAAGATGGGCTCGGGCACGAGCGGCACGGTCACCTGGGCGCAGGTGCCCGACCCGAGCGGCGCCACCGCCACCCGCAACCAGGTCTCCGGCGCCAAGCGCTTCAACGGCGGCGAGGGCTGCTACTACGCGGACGACACCTGCTGGTTCACGACCAAGGGCGACAACCGTGTCTGGCAGTACGACGCGGCGGCCTCGACGCTCGAACTCGCCTATGACGACTCGCTGGTGAGCGGCCCGCCGCTGACCGGTGTCGACAACATCACGGGCACCTCGTCCGGCGATCTGTTCATCGCCGAGGACGGCGGCAACATGGAGATCTGCATGATCACGCCGGCCGAGATCGTGGCGCCGTTCCTGCGGATCACCGGTCAGTCCGGCTCGGAGATCACCGGACCGGCGTTCTCGCCCGACGGCAAGCGGCTGTATTTCTCCAGCCAGCGCGGCACGAGCGGTTCCTCCTCGGGCGGTATCACCTACGAGGTGACGGGTCCTTTCCGGGCCTGACCGTTCAAGAGTCTGCGGCCCAGCGGGGTGAGCGTGTGCAGCACGCTGCTGCCGTCACGGACCGTGGAGAGCAGGCCCGCCTCGCGCAGTACGGAGGCGTGCTGGCTGGCGGAGGCCGGTGACACCCCTACCCTGCGGGCGAGTTCACCGGTCGTGCAGCCGCCGTCGACAGAGGCCAGCACCGCCGAGCGCGTACGGCCGAGCAGCCGGTCGAGGGGTTCGCGCCCCTCGGCCGGCCGCCCCACCCCCGTCCTGCGCACCGGATAGACGAGCACGGGCGCCAGCTCCTCGTCGACCAGCGTGACGGGCCTGCGGGCGCAGAAGTACGAGGGGACGAGGAGGAGTCCGCGACCGCCGAGGTGGATGTCGTGCTCCATCGGGTAGTCGGCCTCCAGGACCGGCGGACTCCAGCGCAGCACCGGCCTCAGTCCCGCGAGCATCCCCTCCGTACCGCCGTCGAGCAGTCCGCGCAGGGCGACCGCGCGCTCCGCGTCCACATGCGCGTGCACCCGGTCGAGATACGGCGCGACACTCGCCTTGTGGTAGTCGCGCAGACTGTCGGTGAGCAGCCCGACGGTGTGCTTGTCGCCGTCGGCGAGCGGCTGCAGCCAGGTCGGTACGCCGCCGGGGAAGCCGCCCATCTGGTCCAGCTCGAAGGCGAGTTGGGTGCGTGAAGTGGCGGCCAGGACGTCCAGGCTCTCGTCGATGGAGCCGTGCAGATCGCTGGGCGTGAGGAAGTCGGGGAAGTTGCCGCGCGCCGGGATCAGCGCGCCGAGCACACCGACGGCCCGCCGCCCGCGCTCCGGGTCGGAGCCGAGCCGGTGGCGGGCGCCGGCCCGCCAGCCGTCCAGTTCACCGGGTGCCCAGCGGTCGCGCAGCCGGTGCAGGCTGAGCACCGTCTCCCAGAGCAGATGCGCACGGTCGGCGATCCGTACGCGGGTGAGATCCGCACTCGTGAAGTGGATCCGCAGCACCGTCGATACCCCCGTTTCGCTCCCCTATTTGGACTGAGCCGAAATGGCTGGCGGTTCCCACTCCATCGCCTCAAGGATGGTGCGGGCACGGCTTGTTCGGGGTTTCAGGGAAACACGGCGAGCTGTGCAGCGCGCCGTCCGGGACGCACCAAGTCGAGGGGTGCGGCCCTGGCGCTGTTCGCGACGGCCTCGGTGATCTGCGGTTTTCGGGGGGAGAACCGGCCACCGGGGCCGCCGCGTCCGGGCAGGCGAAAGGGGCGCCCCCGCACAGGGCGCCCCTTTCGTTCGTGACCCGGGGCCGGCGGCGAACCGGTGAGGGTTGTGTCAGGGCATGACCCGCCGACGGCCCCGGTGGCAGCGAACTCTCAACTCCCGCCTCAGCGGCTGTCGCTGCCCTTCGACGCGACCGCCGCACGGCCGGCCTCAAGACGCGCGACCGGGATACGGAAGGGCGAGCAGGACACGTAGTCGAGCCCCACCTCGTGGAAGAAGTGCACCGACTCCGGGTCGCCGCCGTGCTCACCGCAGACACCGAGCTTGAGGTCGGGGCGGGTGGCGCGGCCCTGCTTGACGGCGTGCTTCACGAGGGAGCCGACACCGTCCTTGTCGATGGTCTCGAACGGCGAGACACCGAAGATGCCCTTCTCCAGGTACGCCGTGAAGAAGCTGGCCTCCACGTCGTCACGGCTGAAGCCCCAGACCGTCTGCGTCAGGTCGTTCGTACCGAACGAGAAGAACTGCGCGGCCTCGGCGATCTGCCCGGCCGTGAGCGCGGCCCGCGGCAGCTCGATCATCGTGCCGATGGTGAGCTTCAGGTTCGTGCCGGTCGCGGCCTCCACCTCGGCGATCACCGCGTCCGCCTCGTCCTTGACGATCTCCAGCTCCTGGACGGTGCCGACGAGCGGGATCATGATCTCGGCCCGCGGGTCGCCCTTGGCCTCCTTGCGCTCCGCGGCCGCCTCGGCGATGGCGCGGACCTGCATGGCGAACAGACCGGGGATGACCAGGCCGAGACGTACACCGCGCAGACCCAGCATCGGGTTCTGCTCGTGCAGCTTGTGCACGGCCTGCAGCAGGCGCAGGTCGTTCTCGTTGGCGTCCTTGCGGGACTCGGCGAGCGCGACACGGACCGAGAGCTCGGTGATGTCGGGCAGGAACTCGTGCAGCGGCGGGTCGAGCAGCCGCACCGTGACCGGAAGGCCGTCCATCGCCTCGAAGAGCTCGATGAAGTCCTTCTTCTGCAGCGGCAGAAGCTCCTTGAGCGCGTCCTCGCGCTCGTGGTCGGTGTCGGCGAGGATCAGCTTCTCGACCATCTCGCGGCGCTCACCGAGGAACATGTGCTCGGTGCGGCACAGGCCGATGCCCTGGGCGCCGAAGCGGCGGGCGCGCAGCGCGTCCTCGGCGTTGTCGGCGTTGGCGCGCACCCGGAGGCGGCGCTTGCCGTCGGCGAAGGACATGATCCGGTGCACGGCGGCGACCAGTTCACCGGCCTCCTCGGCGCCGGCGTGCATCCGGCCCTCGAAGTACTCGACGACGGGCGAGGGCACGACGGGCACCTCACCGACGTAGACCTTGCCGGACGAGCCGTCGATGGAGACGACGTCGCCCTCCTCGATGACCACACCGCCGGGCGCGGTCATCCGGCGCCGCTTGGTGTCGACTTCGAGCTCCTCGGCGCCGCAGACACAGGTCTTGCCCATGCCGCGGGCGACGACGGCGGCGTGCGAGGTCTTGCCACCGCGGCTGGTGAGGATGCCCTCGGCGGCGATCATGCCGTCCAGGTCGTCGGGGTTGGTCTCACGGCGGATCAGGATGACCTTCTCGCCGGAGCGCGACCACTTGATCGCGGTGTACGAGTCGAAGACGGCCTTGCCGACCGCGGCGCCCGGCGATGCGGCGATACCGCGCCCGATCTTCTCGACCTTCGCCTCGTCGTCGAACCGCGGGAACATCAGCTGGGCGAGCTGCGCACCGTTGACGCGCTGCAGGGCCTCGGACTCGTCGATCAGACCCTGGTCGACGAGCTGCGTGGCGATCCGGAAGGCGGCCGCGGCGGTGCGCTTGCCGACGCGGGTCTGCAGCATCCACAGCTGACCGCGCTCGATGGTGAACTCGATGTCGCACAGGTCCTTGTAGTGCGTCTCGAGCGTCTCCATGATCTGCATCAACTGGTCGTACGACTTCTTGTCGATGTTCTCGAGGTCCGCGAGCGGCACGGTGTTGCGGATACCGGCGACGACGTCCTCGCCCTGCGCGTTCTGCAGGTAGTCGCCGTACACGCCTGCGTGGCCGGAGGCCGGGTCGCGGGTGAAGGCCACACCGGTGCCGGAGTCGGGGCCGAGGTTGCCGAAGACCATCGAGCAGACGTTGACCGCGGTGCCGAGGTCGCCCGGGATGCGCTCCTGGCGGCGGTACAGCTTGGCGCGGTCGCCGTTCCAAGAGTCGAAGACCGCGGTGATGGCGAGATCCATCTGCTCACGGGCGTCCTGCGGGAAGTCACGGCCCGCCTCACGCTTGACGATCTTCTTGAACTCCTTGACCAGCTTCTGGAGTTCGGCCGGGCCGAGGTCGGTGTCGACCGTGACCTTCTTGGCCTCCTTGGCCGCGTCGAGCGCGTCCTCGAAGAGCTCGCCGTCGACGCCGAGGACCGTCTTGCCGAACATCTGGATGAGGCGGCGGTACGAGTCCCAGGCGAAGCGCTCGTCGCCGGCCTGCTTGACGAGACCCTTCACCGAGGCGTCCGAGAGGCCGATGTTGAGGACGGTGTCCATCATTCCGGGCATCGAGAACTTGGCGCCCGAACGTACGGATACGAGCAGCGGGTCATCGGCCTGGCCGAGCTTCTTGCCCATCTTCTGCTCAAGGGCGTCGAGGTGTGCACTGACCTCTTCGCGCAGCTCAGTGGGCTCGGTGCCGCTGTCGAGGTAGACCTTGCAGGCCTCGGTGGTGATGGTGAAGCCCGGAGGGACCGGCAGACCGAGATTGGTCATCTCGGCGAGGTTGGCGCCCTTTCCGCCGAGGAGGTCCTTGAGGTCCCTGTTCCCCTCGGTGAAGTCGTAGACGAACTTCTGCTTCTTGTTTTCCGACACGGGTCTCGACTCCTCGAGGCTCGGTGGCTGCCCTGACGTCGAGGAACATACCCAGATCAAAGGCGTCTGAGGAGATACACCTGAGCGACGTACGGCCGTAACCACCCGTCCGCCAGCGGATCAAAAGTGACCCTTCGGTAGGCGAAGTTTTCATCCCCCGAAGGTCACTTGACCTCCTTCGGGGAGATCGCGCTCGGATGAGCGCGATCTGAAGCATCTGAGTTCAAGTCTTGAACGCAAAGAAGGGTGGCACCCTGTGCCACCCTTCACGCTCCACACACCCTCAAGATCCGCTCATGTGAGCAGTACGCCTCTCAAGGTGGCGAGAATCACTCGACGATCGATGATCAATCAGCGCCGCTTTCCCGGCTTGCGGACAGATGCTTCCGGCACGCGGACACCCGCGACGCCGAGCAGGATCGGCCGCCGCCGCAACGACACCCGGCCTCAGCCCTCGGCACTCGGCCCCACCCCTCGGCCCCAGCCCCCGGCCTCAGCCCCCGGAAGTGTCCAGCTCCGCCTCTTCGCTCACGCCCGCGCAGTCGTACGGGTCCTTGAGCCAGCCGTCCGGCAGGACGACCCGGTTGTTCCCGGACGTGCGGCCGCGCGGGCCGTCGGCGCCGAGCGGCCAGGTCTGGTCGAGGTCGAGTTCGTCCAGGCCGCCGCGGAGTTCCGCCAGGGAGGAGGTGATGGCGAGGCGCTTGCGCATCTCGGAGCCCACCGCGAAGCCCTTCAGGTACCAGGCCACGTGCTTGCGGAAGTCGATGACACCCCGTGCCTCGTCGCCGATCCACTCCCCCAGGAGCGTTGCGTGGCGCACCATCACTTCCGCAACCTCTCGAAGCGAAGGCGCGGCGGGTTCACGGGTCCCCTCGAAGATGCTGACCAGGTCGCCGAAGAGCCAGGGGCGGCCGAGGCAGCCACGGCCCACGACCACTCCGTCGCAGCCGGTCTCGCGCATCATGCGGACCGCGTCCTCGGCGGACCAGATGTCCCCGTTGCCGAGCACCGGGATCTCCGGGACGTGCTCCTTGAGCCGGGCGATCGCGGACCAGTCCGCCGTACCGCCGTAGTGCTGGGCGGCGGTGCGGCCGTGCAGCGCGATGGCCGTGACGCCCTCCTCGACGGCGATACGGCCCGCGTCGAGGTAGGTGATGTGGTCGTCGTCGATGCCCTTGCGCATCTTCATCGTGACCGGCAGATCGCCCGCCCCGGAGACGGCCTCGCGCAGGATCGCGCGCAGCAGATGGCGCTTGTACGGCAGGGCCGAACCGCCGCCCTTGCGGGTCACCTTGGGGACCGGGCAGCCGAAGTTGAGGTCGATGTGGTCGGCGAGGTTCTCCTCCGCGATCATGCGGACGGCCTTGCCGACGGTCGCCGGGTCCACGCCGTACAGCTGGATCGAGCGGGGCTTCTCGGTCTCGTCGAAGTGGATCAGCTGCATGGTCTTCTCGTTGCGCTCGACCAGGGCGCGGGTCGTGATCATCTCGCTGACGAAAAGCCCCTTCCCGCCGGAGAACTCACGGCAGAGGGTGCGGAACGGAGCGTTGGTGATCCCGGCCATGGGGGCGAGCACCACGGGCGGCTGAACTACGTGCGGGCCGATGGTGAGCGCCAGGGGCGACGAACAGGAGCCCCTGGAACCCCGGTTCTGCGGCACCTGCGGCGTTCCGCCCGAGGACCCGTTTGGCATGGAAGAAGACTGCTGCGGCATCCCGCCATTGTCGCGTACGTGGCCCGATGCCGGACAGGGTCTTTAGTTAGGCGTACTTTTGATGCATGCCCTCCGCCTCCGCCGCCGTTGAGCTGACCCATGGCCGGCGCATGCTGATCCTCGCGATCTGCTGCATGAGCCTGCTGATCGTCAGCCTCGACAACACCGTCCTGAACGTCGCCCTGCCCTCCATGCGCGAGGAGCTGAACGCCGACGTGGCGGGCATGCAGTGGACCATCGACGCGTACACCCTGGTCCTGGCCTCGCTCCTGATGCTCGCGGGCTCGACGGCGGACCGGATCGGGCGGCGCAAGGTCTTCATGACGGGCCTGGTCCTCTTCACCATCGGCTCGGTCCTGTGCTCCCTCGCGCCGAACCTGGAATCGCTGATCGCGTTCCGCATGGTGCAGGCCGTCGGCGGCTCGATGCTCAACCCGGTGGCGATGTCGATCATCACCAACACCTTCACCGAACCCAAGGAGCGGGCCCGCGCGATCGGGGTCTGGGGCGCGGTCGTCGGCATCTCCATGGCCGCCGGCCCCCTTGTCGGCGGACTCCTCGTCGACTCCGTCGGCTGGCGCTCGATCTTCTGGGTCAACCTGCCGGTCGGCCTCGCGGCCCTGGTCCTGACCTTGCGCCACGTCCCTGAGTCCCGCGCCCCCAAGCCCCGCCGCCCCGACCCGGTCGGGCAGCTCCTGGTCATCGCGCTGCTCGGCTCCCTCACGTACGCGATCATCGAGGCACCCTCGAAGGGCTGGCTCTCGGCGGAGATCCTCGTCTTCAGCGCGGTGGCCGTGCTCGCGCTCGCGGGCCTCGTCCTCTACGAGCGCCGCCGCACCGAGCCCTTGATCGATCTGCGCTTCTTCCGCAGCGCGCCGTTCAGCGGTGCGACCGTGATCGCGGTCAGCGCCTTCGCCGCGCTCGCCGGCTTCCTCTTCCTGTCCACGCTCTACCTGCAGGACGTACGCGGATACGACGCGCTGCACGCCGGGCTGTGGATGCTGCCCATGGCGGCGATGTGCTTCGTGTGCGCGCCGATCTCGGGACGGCTCGTCGGCAACCGCGGGCCGCGGATCTCGCTCCTGGTCGCGGGCGTCGCGATGACGGTGAGCGGGGTCCTGTTCGCGGCCTTCGAGGCGGAGACCTCGAACACGACCCTCGTCATCGCCTACGTGATCTTCGGCATCGGCTTCGGCTTCGTGAACGCCCCCATCACCAACACCGCCGTCTCCGGTATGCCCCGCGCCCAGGCGGGCGTCGCCGCCGCGGTCGCCTCGACCAGCCGCCAGGTGGGCGGCACGCTCGGGGTCGCGGTGATCGGTGCGGTGCTCGCGGCGGGGATGGCATCGGCCGCGACAGGCGGCCCGGAGTTCGTGGACGCGTCGAAGCCCGCCTGGTGGATCATCGCGGGCTGCGGTCTGAGCGTGCTGGTGGTCGGCGCGGTGACCAGCGGGCGGTGGGCGCGGGGCACGGCGGTGCGGACGGCCGAGCGGCTTGAGCATGTGGAGGCCCAAGAGGCGGTCAAGGTGTAGCCAGTGCGGGCGGCGCCGGCGGTACACCGGCCCGCTCAGGCCGCCGCAACCGCCACCGAGGCCAGCGCGTGAAGGCGCTCCAAGCCCTCGCGCGCCCGCTCGTCCACCGGGTAGTACGTGATCATCCGTGGGCCCGCGCCGGGGCCCAGCCACAGGTTGGTGTGGTTGAGGCGCAGTTCGCCCACATCCGGATTGATCACACGCTTCGTCTTCGACACGGACTCCACGACCTCGTGCCGCTCCCACACCTCGCAGAACTCCTCGCTCCGCTTGAGCCGCGCGAGCAGCGCCTTCCAGGCGGGCTCGGCGAGGTGCTCGGCCATCGAGGCCCGTAGCTTCGCGGCCATCGAGCGCTTCGTCTCGTCCGGCTCCCCGAGCGCGGCCCGCCAGTCGGCGTTGAAGAAGGTGAGCAGGACGCAGTTGCGGTCCTCGGCGGGCAGCGCGTCGAGGTCGCAGAAGAGACGGCCGTACGTGCGGTTGTACGCCAGGATGTCGTATCTGCTGTTGAGGATGCAGGCCGGGACGGGCTCCAACTGCTCGATGAGGCCGAGCAGTTCATCGCTGATCCGGGGACAGCGGCTGTTGGGCGCGGGGTCGGCGGAACCGGCGAGCGCGAACAGGTGGTGGCGTTCGGAGCGGTCCATGAGCAGTGTGCGGGCCAGCGCGTCGAGCACCTGGGGAGAGACCTGGATCGGACGGGCCTGCTCCAGCCACGTGTACCAGGTGACACCGACCGCCGAGAGCGCCGCCACTTCCTCACGGCGCAGACCCGGCGTACGACGGCGGGCGCCGCGCGGCAGGCCGACCTGCTCGGGCGTGATGCGTTCGCGTCGGCTGCGCAGGAAGTCGGCGAGTTCATGGCGGCGGGCGTCGGAGTCGACGAGCGCCCCGGGAACAGGGACCGGGACCGGGCCTGCCTGCGCCGCCGCCGATGCTGCTGCCGCCGCCGCCGCCGCCGCCGCTGAAGGATCCACCATCGTCGCCATACTCCCAGGGTGCCGCTCGGCTGATGCCATTGCCAGGTACTCCTTCTACCAGGATAAAGACACTCTGGTACCACTCTCACGGCAAGGGCACCTTGGATGACGTGACCACCACCGCGACCACCACCACCGCCACCAGCCGGCTCAAGACCGTCGCCCACGGCCCCGTCCTCGGCGGCCTCGGTCTCTTCACCGTGCTGCTCGGCGCGGCGCTCCCCCTCATCGACTTCTTCATCGTCAACGTCGCCCTGCCCACCATCGAGCACGACCTCAACGCAGGCCCCTCGCTCCTCGAACTGATCGTCGCCGGTTACGGACTCTCGTATGCCGTCCTGCTCGTGCTCGGCGGCCGGCTCGGTGACCAGTTCGGCCGCCGCCGGCTCTTCCTGATCGGTATGGCGGCCTTCGGCCTGACCTCGCTGGCCTGCGGCCTCGCACCCGACGCCTGGACCCTGGTGGCCGCGCGGGTGGCGCAGGGCGCCGCGTCCGCGCTGATGCTGCCGCAGGTGCTCGCCACCATCCAGGCCTCGACGAGCGGCGAGCGCCGGGCCAAGGCGCTCAGCCTGTACGGGGCGACGGCCGGGCTTTCGATGGTCGCGGGCCAGATCCTGGGCGGCGTCCTGTTGTCCGCGGACCTCGCGGGTACGGGCTGGCGTGCCATCTTCCTCGTCAACGTGCCGGTCGCCCTGCTCGGTCTGCTGCTCGCCGCCCGCACACTCCCGGAGAGCCGCTCGGCCGAGCCCGCCCCCATCGACGTACCGGGAACGCTGCTTCTCGCCGTCGCCCTGCTCACCCTGCTCGCGCCCCTCACCGAGGGCCGGGCGGCGGGCTGGCCGCTGTGGACCTGGCTGGCGCTCGGTGTCTTCCCGTTCGCGGCGGTGGCCTTCTTCCTCGTGGAGCGGCGCCTCGACCGGGCCGGGCGCACCCCGCTCGTTCCGCCGAGCCTGCTCGCACTGACCTCGCTGCGGCGGGGGCTCGCCATGGTGCTGCCGTTCTCGATCGGCTTCGGCGGGTTCATGTTCGTGATCGCCATCGCGCTGCAGCAGGGTCTGGAGATGGGCCCGGTGCTCGCCGGTCTCACGCTCGTGCCCATGGCGCTCGCGTTCTTCGTCGCCTCGCTCATCGGGCCGCGGCTCGTCACGCGGTACGGCACGAGGGTCGTGACGGTCGGCGGGGTGATCCAGGGCCTCGGTATCGCACTGGTCGTACTCGCCGTGTGGCTCGGCTGGCCGGATCTCGGCGCGCTCGGCCTCGCGCCCGGACTCGCGGCGGCCGGCTTCGGCCAGGGGCTCCAACTGCCCGTCCTCATGCGGGTGGTGCTCGGCGAGGTGCCCGCCGACCGCGCCGGAGTGGGCAGCGGTGTCATGGTGACCACGCAGCAGTCGGCGCTCGCCCTGGGCGTGGCCACCCTCGGCACACTCTTCCTCTCGGTGGCCGGTTCAGCGGGCCTGCGCGACGCTCTCCTCGCCGCGCTGCTCGTCCAGTTCGGCGTGATCGTGGTGACGGTACTGCTCAGCCTGCGGCTGCCCCGGCACGTGCGGTAGGGACCGGACCCGCGCGGCCCGCACTCCGGCGTGATCTCCGCCACCTTGCACGGCCCCATGGTCGTTCTCGCCCGGAGGTGGGCACACTGTCCGCCATGGTCGACTCCGCTCTGTGGATCTCATCGCTCACAGCAGGTACTGCAGTGCTCGCCAGCTGGGTGACCAGCAAGGGCACTTCACGGGCCGCCCAGATCCAGGCCGCTGCGACGGAGCGGACCCAACGCGTGGTCCGGGTCAGCGACGCACGCCGTACCGCGTACGTGAGTTTGATAGAGCAGGCCCACAAGATGGCGGAGTTGTACTGGGCCACGTCGGATGTCTTCGCCTCCGGCAGCCCTCGGGTGGAGCAGATGCCACAACTGAAGGAACTCCGGTCCTCCCTCCGAGAGGAGTACGGCAAGCTGCGCCACACCATCTGGGTCATACGCCTGGAGGGTCCCGACGATGTCGCCGATGCCGCGGAATCCATCCGGTTGGCCACACAACCTCCGTACCGCGCCCTTGAAGCCTCGATAGCCGGCGACCCGGAGTCCGGTGCACGATTCGACGAGTGCTACGACCCGTTCTGGAACTCGGTACTGGCCTTCGTCTCGCTGGCGAGAACGGCGGTTCACGACCCCTGACCAGCCTCTCGCCCACGCACGAACGGCCCGCAACTCCCAGGGAGTTGCGGGCCGTCGGCGTACACCTGGATCAGCTGTTGTCAGCGTCCTCCTGCGGCGCGTCCTCAGTCTTCGACGCGCCCTGCGCACGCTCCTGCATCTTGCGTACGAGCTCCTGCTTGAGCTCTTCGGCCGTCTTGCGGTCGTTCGCGCGGGACGCCGCGGATCCGGCGTCGTTCTTGCGGGACAGCTTCTTGCGCTGTCCGCCCACGCCGAGCAAGTTGTTCCGGCTCTTGGCCACGGGTGATTCCCATCAGGTGAGAGAGATGAAGGTGTCGGGAGGGGCGGGGCCGAGCCCGCCGGATCTCACTCGTAGATCGGGAGGTGAAAGTACATGGGGGCGACGCTACCGGAGCGGGCGCGACGGTCGCACCAGTTTTGAGGTGACAGATGACAGCTGACAGATATTGAAATCTGTCAGCTGTCATGCCAGGCTGTATACGGCAGCACCCCCGGGCACTCCCGAATACCGGCGGGTACCCGTCGACCTCCCCAGGAGCCCCTCATGCGCACCACCACCCTCGGCACCACCGGCCCCCGGACCGCCGCACTCGGCCTCGGCTGCATGGGCATGTCCGCGCTGTACGGCGACGCCGACCGCGCCGAGTCCGTCGCCACGATCCACGCCGCGCTCGAAGCGGGCATCACGCTGCTCGACACCGGCGACTTCTACGGCATGGGCCACAACGAGCTGCTGATCAACGAAGCGCTCCGCACCGCCCCCGCCGCCTCGCGTGAACAGGCGCTCACCAGCGTCAAGTTCGGCGCCCTGCGCACCGTCGAGGGCGGCTTCACCGGCTACGACGGCCGGCCGGACGCGGTCAAGAACTTCGCCGCGTACTCCCTGCAGCGCCTGGGCACCGACCACATCGACATCTACCGGATCGCGCGCGTCGACCCCGACGTCCCGATCGAGGAGACGGTCGGCGCGATCGCCGAGCTGGTCGAGGCCGGGCACGTACGGCACATCGGCCTCTCCGAGGTCGGTGCCGAGACCCTGCGCCGCGCGGCCGCCGTCGCCCCGATCTCGGATCTGCAGATCGAGTACTCCCTCATCTCCCGCGGCATCGAGGCCGAGATCCTGCCGACCGCCCGCGAGCTGGGGATCGGCATCACCGCGTACGGAGTCCTGTCCCGCGGCCTGATCTCCGGCCACTTCGCCCGCGACCGCAAGCTCGCCGCCAACGACTTCCGTGGCATGAGCCCCCGTTTCCAGGGCGAGAACCTCGACCGCAACCTCGACCTCGTCGACGCCCTGCGCAAGATCGCCGAGCAGAAGGGTGTGACCGTCGCACAGACCGCCATCGCCTGGGTGCTCGCGCAAGGGCAGGACATCGTGCCGCTGGTGGGCGCCCGCACCCGCGAGCGTCTGACGGAGTCCATCGGCTCGCTCGACGTCACCCTGGACGCCGCCGACCTGAGCGCCATCGCCACCGCCGTACCGGCCGGCGCCGCTGCGGGCGAGCGCTACCCGGCGGCACAGATGGCACACCTCGACAGCGAGCGCTGAGCGGCCCCCGGGTACGGTTTCGACCATGGCCACCGAAACGCTGACCGCCGAGCGCATCCTCGCCGCGACCGAGGACGTGTTGCGTCAGTACGGCCCCACGAAGGCGACCGTCGTCGACGTGGCCCGTGCGCTCGGCGTCAGCCACGGCAGCGTGTACCGCCATTTCCGTACGAAGTCGGCGCTGCGCGAAGCTGTCACGAAGCGCTGGCTCGACCTCACCACCGAGCAGCTGCGCCGGATCGTCGAGGACTCCCCGGCCTCGGCCGAGGACCGCCTCCGGCGCTGGAACATCCACCTCTTCGAGGCCAAGCGCGCCAAGGCCGGCGCGGATCCGCAGCTGTTCGCCACGTACGAGGTGCTGCTGCGCGAGAACAGCGAGGCCGTCGACGAGCACATCACGGATCTGGTCGGCCATCTGACCGAGATCCTCCAAGCGGGCGTCGACGGCGGCGAGTTCACCTTCGAGGACACGGCGCACACCGCCCGCGCCGTGTTCGACGCGACGGTCCGCTTCCACGACCCGCTGTACGCGGCGCAGTGGGTCAGGCCGGAGATCGAGCGCGAACTGGACTCCGTACTCGATCTGCTCCTGAGCGGCCTTCGCGTACGGGCCTGAGGGCTCAGCTCTCCGCGGGATCCACCGTGGCCTGATGCTCCTCGGCCAGATGCTCCTCGGCCTTGAGCCAGGGCAGGAACTGGGCGCCGCGGCGCCATCCGCACGTGCCGCAGACGAGGGTGCGCTGCACCCCCGACTTGCTGACCTGGACGGTGTGTTCGCGGCCGTGCTGGTCCCAGCGGCTGACCCTGCTGGTGGTCATGGACGGCATCCGTGCCTCCTGGCACATCCGACACTGGAGTTGGCGTGGGGCGCCGCCCAGTGTGCAGCATCCACAACATCAACAGGGGCAGCCCTACGGGATGTTGGCCACTCGTTGCCTACGGGGCCGTCACTGGTTCAGCGGGAGTGCCAGGTCGACGACCTGACGCGCACCCGGCAGACTTCCGAGAGAACTCGCCTGACCCGTCAGCAGGTTGACGCGGAACACCTTGTTCCGGGTGACGGCGTACCCGGCGTTGGCGCCCGAGCGCGGCGAGTACAGGATGTCGAGGCCCGAGGCGGCGCCCGCGTCCACACCCAGCTTGCCGGTCGGGGCCAGGTTGCCGTTGTTGGCCGGTGACTGGACGGCGATCTGGTCGGCCGAGGAGTCGAGGTCGAACAGGGTCGTCCCGGTCGCCGCGTCCAGATCGTTGTTCGTGTACGCGGCCGCGGTCACACCAAGTGCCGCGCCACCGGGCGGAGTCGGGTTGGTGAGCGTGCCGTCGACGGCGGTGGTGCCCGCGGCGGGCGCTCCGGCCGGGTCGTCGATGTTGTGGCGCAGGTTCTGGCCGGTGTCGCTGATGACGCGCAGCCGGTTGGCGGCCGGGTTGAAGTCCACGCCGAAGTTCTGGCCCTGCAGCGCAACGGTCAGCTGCGAGACCTTCTTCGCCGTGGCGCCGATCTCCTTCAGCGTGTAGATCCCGCCCTGGTCGCCGACCGCGTACAGCTGCTTGTCCTGTACGCGGTAGTCGACACCGATCAGGCTCTTGTCGCCCGTGAGCCCGTCGACCTTGCCGATGACGGTGACCTGGCCGGGACGGTCCGTACGGAAGGTGACGAGCCGCTGGTCGTCGGTGAGCCCGACGGCCCGCGGGCCCGCGCTCCCGAAGGCCCCGGTCGCGCCCTGAGTGCCGATGGCCGCGCGGTCGCCGGAGGACGGCGATCCGCCGATCGCCCCGGCGCCGACCGCCCCCACGGTCCCGAGAGCGAGCCCGATGGTCACGATGCCGATGATGGTCTGCTTGCGCATGTACGCCCCCGTGTCTGAGGTACCTGGTGCCACGGACCGCCCCCTGCGGTCCGCGTACGGGTGCTTCGGAGCCGTAGGCCGGGGGGATTGGCACCGGACACGGAAAACCCCGGCACTCCTCGAAGGAGTGCCGGGGTTTTCCGTACAGGCAAAGGACCGTCAGCAGCCGACCAGACGCGTGGCCAGGTAGCCCTCGATCTGGTCGAGGGAGACGCGCTCCTGCTTCATCGAATCGCGCTCGCGCACGGTGACCGCGTTGTCGTCGAGGGTGTCGAAGTCGACGGTGACGCAGTACGGCGTGCCGATCTCGTCCTGACGGCGGTAGCGGCGGCCGATGGCGCCGGCGTCGTCGAAGTCGATGTTCCAGTTGGCACGCAGCGCCTGGGCCAGGCCCTTCGCCTTCGGCGAGAGCTCCGGGTTGCGCGACAGCGGGAGCACCGCGACCTTCACCGGGGCGATGCGGTGGTCGAAGCGCATGACCGTGCGCTTCTCCATCTTGCCCTTGGCGTTGGGCGCCTCGTCCTCGAAGTACGAGTCGAGCATGAACGCGAGCATGGTGCGGCCGACACCGGCCGCGGGCTCGATGACGTACGGCGTGTACTTCTCGCCGGCCTCCTGGTCGAAGTAGACCAGGTCCTGGCCGGAGGCCTTGGAGTGCGCCGACAGGTCGAAGTCGGTGCGGTTGGCGACGCCCTCGAGCTCGCCCCACTCCGAGCCGCCGAACTGGAAGCGGTACTCGATGTCAGCGGTGCGCTTGGAGTAGTGGGAGAGCTTCTCCTGCGGGTGCTCGTACCACCGCATGTTCTCCTCGCGCAGGCCCAGGCCGGTGTACCAGTTCCAGCGCTGCTCCATCCAGTACTCCTGCCACTTCTCGTCCTCGCCCGGCTTGACGAAGAACTCCATCTCCATCTGCTCGAACTCGCGGGTGCGGAAGATGAAGTTGCCGGGCGTGATCTCGTTGCGGAAGGACTTGCCCATCTGGGCAATACCGAACGGCGGCTTCTTGCGCGCGGTCGTCTGCACCTGGGCGAAGTTGGTGAAGATGCCCTGGGCGGTCTCGGGGCGCAGGTACGCGACGGAGCCGGTGTCCTGGGTCGGGCCGAGGTGCGTGGAGAGCAGACCGGAGAACTGCTTGGGCTCGGTGAACTGGCCCTTGGTGCCGCAGTTGGGGCAGTTGATGTCCGCGAGACCGTTCTCGGGCGCGCGGCCCTTCTTCTCCTCGTACGCCTCGGTGAGGTGGTCGGCGCGGTAGCGCTTGTGACACGAGGTGCACTCGGTCAGCGGGTCGGAGAAGGTCGCGACGTGCCCCGAGGCCTCCCAGACCTCGGTGGCCAGGATCACCGAGGAGTCGATACCGACGATGTCCTCGCGCGAGGTGACCATGTAGCGCCACCACTGGCGCTTGATGTTCTCCTTGAGCTCGACGCCCAGGTGCCCGTAGTCCCAGGCGGCCTTCTGACCGCCGTAGATCTCACTGCAGGGGAAAACGAAGCCACGGCGCTTGCTCAGGCTGACGATGGTGTCGATCTTGTCGGCGGCCACGGTGCTCTCTTCAGTACGACGGCGAAGAAGCGCGCTGGATACGCGCTCCTGGAGCGAATGCTTCAGGTTACCGGCGGGCCATACCCCCGGATCAAATCGGTTCGCGTGGGCATTCCCGGACGGAAGGGACCAAGGCCTTGTTGACAATCGTTTCCAGTTTTGTTGAAAATGAGTGTCATGAACGTACGAGCCCCCCGTCGCAGCCGCCGTCTGATATCCACCGCCGCCATCGCCGGCGCCACCAGCGCCGCCCTGCTCGCGCTCTCCGCGTGCGGCAGCTCCAGCGCGGCGGACGGCAAGAGCGACGGGGGGCGCGCTGGGCTCAACGTAGTGGCGTCCTTCTATCCGATGCAGTACCTCGCCGAGCAGATCGGCGGGGACCACGTGAGTGTGGACTCCCTCACCAAGCCGGGCGTCGAGCCGCACGATCTGGAGCTCAGCCCGAAGCAGACCGTCGAGCTGGCCGGCGCCGACATGATCCTTTACCTGAAGGATCTGCAGCCCGCCGTGGACAAGGCCATCGACCAGTCCGGCGTGAAGAACATCGTGGACGCGGCCGCCCTCACCAAGCTGGAGAAGCACGGCGCCTCCGAGGACCACGAGGGCCACGACCACGAGGGCGAGGACGCCCACAGCGAGGACGAGCACGGTCACTCGCACGAGACCGAGGCCGGCGAGGACCCGCACATCTGGCTGGACCCGGTGAAGTACGCCGAGGTCGCCAAGGGCGTGGGCAAGGCCCTGGAGAAGGCCGACCCTGACCACGCGGCCGACTACAAGAAGAACACCGAGGCCCTCGTCGGCAAGCTCGACGCCCTGAACAAGGACTTCGCGGACGGTCTGAAGAACACCGCCACCAAGACCTTCATCACCACACACGCCGCCTTCGGCTACCTCGCCGAGCGCTACGGCCTGGACCAGGAGGCCATCTCGGGCCTGTCCCCCGAGGCCGAGCCCAGCCCGGCGCGGATCAAGGAGCTGCAGGAGACCGCCGAGCACGACAAGGTCTCCACGGTCTTCTTCGAGACGCTCGCCAGCGACAAGACGGCGAAGACCCTCGCGAAGGACACCGGCCTCAAGACCGACGTCCTGGACCCGCTCGAGGGAATCACCGACAAGTCCAAGGGCGCTGACTACCTAGAGGTCATGCAGTCCAACCTCACCGCGCTGAAGAAGGCGCTCGGCGCCAAGTGAGCCGAAGTTGAACACCACCCGCAGTACCGCAGCAGCTACGGAGGCGCGAGCAGCCATGGATCCTCTTCTGTCCACGGATCCCGTCATATCCCTGCGCGAGGCCCAGGCCACGCTCGGCTCGCGCCCCGTGCTGCGCGGTATCGACCTCACCGTGCACCGCGGTGAGGTCGTGGCCCTGCTCGGCGCCAACGGCTCGGGCAAGTCCACCGCCGTACGCTCCGTCATCGGTCAGGTGCCCCTGACGTCCGGCTCCGTGGAGCTGTTCGGCACGCCCCTGAAGCGGTTCAAGGCCTGGGGCCGGGTCGGCTACGTACCGCAGCGCACCACGGCCTCCTCGGGTGTGCCGGCCACGGTCCGCGAGGTGGTCGCTTCGGGCCGTCTCTCGCGTACGAAGTTCGGGCTGTCGTCGAAGGCGGACCGGGCCGCGGTCGACTCGGCGATCGAGCTCGTCGGACTCGGCGACCGCGCCAAGGACTCGGTGAACGCGCTCTCCGGCGGCCAGCACCAGCGGGTGCTCATCGCGCGGGCGCTGGCCTCGGAACCCGAGCTGCTGATCATGGACGAGCCGATGGCCGGTGTGGACATCGCCAGCCAGGAGATCCTCGCGACCACGCTGCGCGCGCAGGTCGAGCGGGGTACGACGGTGCTGCTCGTCCTGCATGAACTCGGCCCTCTGGAGCCCCTGATCGACCGCGCGGTCGTCCTGCGCGACGGCTGCTGCGTCCACGACGGGCCGCCGCCCAAGGCCGTCGGCCAGCACGCGCTGCCCGGCCACGACCACGTACATCCGCACTCGGCCGCCGAGCCGATCCGCACGGGACTGCTGAGCTGAGGGATCTGAACCGATGATGGAACTCCTCCAGAACCCCTTCATGCAGCGCGCGCTGATCGCCGCCGTGCTGGTCGGCATCACCGCGCCCGCGATCGGCATCTACCTCGTGCAGCGCCGCCAGGCGCTGATGGGCGACGGCATCGGCCACGTGGCGATGACCGGTGTCGGCCTCGGCTTCCTGCTCTCCACGAACCCGATCTGGATGGCGACGCTCGTCTCCGTCGTCGGCGCCGTGGTGATGGAGCTGATCCGCTGGTACGGCAAGACGCGCGGCGACATCGCACTCGCCATGCTCTTCTACGGCGGCATGGCGGGCGGCGTCATGCTGATCAACCTCTCGGACGCGGGTTCCAACGCGAACCTGACGTCCTTCCTCTTCGGCTCGCTCTCCTCCGTATCCGACTCGGACGTCGTGGCGATCGCGTTCCTGGCGGCCTTCGTGGTCCTGGTGACGGTCGGTCTGCGGCGCCAGCTCTTCGCGGTCAGCCAGGACGAGGAGTTCGCCCGGGTCACCGGTCTTCCGGTCCGTGTCCTGAACCTGCTGGTCGCGGTGACCGCGGCGGTCACCGTGACGGTCGCGATGCGCGTCGTGGGTCTGCTCCTGGTCAGCGCGCTGATGGTGGTGCCGGTGGCGGCGGCCCAGCAGATCACCCGCTCGTTCAAGGTGACCTTCGCGCTCGCGGTGGCGATCGGTACGGCGGTGACCCTGTCCGGAACCGTCACCTCGTACTACCAGGACGTCCCGCCGGGAGCGACGATCGTCCTGATGGCCATCGGCGTCTTCATCGTCCTGACGGCGCTCGCGACCCCGCTCGCGCGGCGCCGCGCCCGTGCGCTGCAGGCCGCCGAGGAGGCGGATGCCTCGTGCACGCTGCGGGTGCCCGAAGCTCGCGTCGGCGGCGACGAGGTCAAGGTCTGAGCCCTGTGCGGGCCCCCGTCACGTAAGGCATGCCTTACGTGACGGGGTTACCTGGCACAATGGCCCGGAGCATTCGTGAGGAGGCCCTTGTGACAGCGCCCGTACGCGGCCGGTCGACCCGGCAGCGCGCCGCCGTGGCGGCGGCTCTGGACGAGGTGGACGAGTTCCGCAGCGCCCAGGACCTCCACGACATGCTGAAGCATCGTGGGGAGTCCGTCGGCCTGACCACGGTCTACCGCACCCTTCAGTCCCTCGCGGACGCCGGCGAGGTGGACGTGCTGCGCACCGGTGAGGGCGAGTCGGTGTACCGACGGTGCTCCAGCGGTGAGCATCACCATCACCTGGTGTGCCGGGTGTGCGGCAAGGCGGTCGAGGTCGAAGGACCGGCCGTCGAGAAGTGGGCCGAGGCGATCGCTTCGGAGCACGGCTTCGTGAATGTGGCGCACACCGTGGAGATCTTCGGCACGTGTGCGGAGTGTGCGGCGGCTTCGAAGGACTGAGGCGCGGGGGGTCAGAGCCCGCGTGCGGCACGCCAGTTGACGAAGTCGACGGGCTCTTCTAGGTGGCTGCTGAGGGTCCGCGCGCGGAACGCGGCGTCGCTGAACAGCCTGCGCAGGAACTCCGCCATGCCGTACGGATGGAGCTGGAAGACCGGGTCGGTGTGCCGTCCGCACACCAGGACCGGCCAGCGGTCCGGATCCTCGTCCGTGGTCAGCCAGCAGTAGATGTCGGCGCCCGAGGTGACTCCCCAGGCGATGAGGTCCTTCGGGTCGAGGGCGAAGTCCGCCTCGTCGCCCTCCGTCTCCCAGGTGCAGCGCGCGTTCTCGGTCTCCGCGTCGAGACCGGAGCCGTCGGTGTAGTACCCCTCGACGTCCGGCTCCGGATGCTCGATGCCGACGGTGGCGCCGAAACTCCCGGCGCCGTAGACCTCCATGAACCGCACGTAGTCCGTGGGGAAGCGGGTCCCCCAGACCGCCTCGACCGCGCTCCAGTCGATCTGCTCGTCGCGGCCGCGTGCCGGCGGTACGAGCCGGCTCAGCGAGTCCACCGCCTCGTGCCCGCTCATCAGGAGGAGGCCGGGGCGATGTGGCGGGCGAGCAGCGCGCGGAGCTGATCCGCGGCCTGCGGGCCGGGCAGGGCTCGCTTGGGCAGCACCTCGACGCACAGGATGTTGCGGTCGCGGCTGAACAGGACGAAGTGGTCCCGGGTTTCGCGGTAGCCGCGGAACATCGTCCAGTACTGGGTCAGCACACAGTGGTTGCTCGCGGTCGTGATGCCCGCGGCCGAGACCGCCGTACGGTAGTCGCCCTGCCATTCGACGGTGCGGATCACGTGGTGGGCCTGCAGATGCGGGGTCGCCCAGATCAGGGCGGCGCAGAAGAACGCGAGGCCGGCCGCGATCAGCGGGGACTCGTACGCCACCAGCGTCCGCACCCCGAGGGCCGCGAACAGCAGCGTGAACCCCCACCGCACATACACGAGACGGCGTATGCGGTCCCTCACCCTGATGCCCGCCACGACGTCCCCGTGCCGTGGCCGGTACATGAACTCCACGGCACCGACTGCCGTGTCCCGCCCCTGATCGGTCATGGGCGGGACCCTAGCGTGCGGCTCAGACAGTCGGGTCGTTGCCCCGCATCGCCGCTTCCATCGCCGCCAGCTGGTCGTTGGGGACCGCGCCCCCGAACCGGCGGTCGCGGGAGGCGTATTCGACGCACGCGCGCCACAGGTCGCGGCGGTCGAAGTCCGGCCACAGGACGTCCTGGAAGACCATCTCCGCGTAAGCCGACTGCCACAGCAGGTAGTTGGAGGTGCGCTGTTCGCCGCTGGGGCGCAGGAACAGGTCCACGTCCGGCATGTCCGGGTAGTAGAGGTACTTCGCGAAGGTCTTCTCGGAGACCTTCGCGGGGTCCAGGCGACCGGCCGCCACATCCTGTGCGATGGCCTGCGCTGCGTCGGCGATCTCCGCGCGGCCGCCGTAGTTCATGCAGAAGTACAGGGTCAGCTTGTCGTTGTCGACCGTCTGCTCCTGGGAGATCTCCAGCTCCTTGGCGACCGACTTCCACAGCTTGGGCATCCGGCCCACCCAGCGCACCCGTACGCCCAACTCGTCGAGCTGGTCACGGGTCTTGCGGATGAAGTCGCGGTTGAAGTTCATCAGGAAGCGGACCTCGTCGGGCGAGCGCTTCCAGTTCTCGGTGGAGAAGGCGTAGAGGGAGATGTTGCCGACGCCCATCTCGATCGCGCCCTGGAGGACGTCCAGGACCCGCTCGGCACCGACCTTGTGGCCCTCGGTGCGGGGCAGGCCACGCTCCTTGGCCCAGCGGCCGTTGCCGTCCATGACGATCGCCACGTGGTCGGGGACCAGCTCGCCGGGCAGCTTCGGAGGCCGCGCGCCCGACGGGTGCGGTTCGGGCGTGACGTACTCGCGACGATTGCGGCCCAGGATCCCGCGTCGTGCCATGTGCTTCTCGCTCCCCTAGTTCTTCACCTAGTTCTTCACCGCGTACGCGGCCGTTCACCGCCCCGTACGGTGGCTAGCTCTTCTCCACATAGCGCAGTGAGCGCAGTCCGCGTTCCAGATGCCAGTGCAGATACGCGGACACGAGGCCGCTGCCCTCCCTGACATGTCTCGCCTCACAGGCGTCCGCCGTCGCCCAGTCCCCGGTGAGCAGCGCGCCGAGCAGGGCGATGGCCTCCGCAGACGGTACGACACTTCCCGGTACGCGGCACTCTCCGCATATGACGCCGCCCGCGCCGATGGAGAAGAAGCGGTTGGGGCCCGGCATTCCGCACTTCGCGCAGCTGTCGAAGCTGGGTGCGTAGCCGTTGACGGCGAGGGAGCGGAGCAGGAACGCGTCGAGGATCAGGTTCGGTGCGTGTTCGCCTGCGGCGAGGGTGCGCAGGCCGCCGACCAGGAGGAGGTACTGCTGGACGGCCGGTTCGCCCTCGTGGTCGGTGAACCGTTCCGCCGTCTCCAGCATCGCCGTGCCGGCGGTGTAGCGGGCGTAGTCGGTGACGATGCCGCCACCGTACGGAGCGATGGTCTCACTCTGTGTGCACAACGGGAGCCCGCGCCCGATCAGTTCGGAGCCGCGCGCGAAGAACTGCACATCGACGTGCGAGAAGGGTTCGAGCCGGGCGCCGAACTTGGACTTGGTCCGCCGGACCCCGCGGGCCACGGCCCGTACGCGTCCGTGACCGCGCGTGAGCAGCGTGATGATGCGGTCGGCCTCGCCCAGCTTCTGGGTACGCAGCACGATGCCGTCATCACGGAACAGACTCATGGGGTCCATTGTCGCTTACGGGGAGTGCCTCTCGGGGGCGGCCCCGTATCCCGTTCCGGGCAAGGTGCTCCGCCGCTCGCGGCGGTGTGGGGTGGGGGTCAGCCCTGCCGGACCTCGGCCGTCCCCGCCCCGTGGTCGTACACCACGTGGAGTCGCGTCCCGTCCGCCGTCACCCTGGTCCGTGCCTGCTCGCCCGGAGCCAGCCCCGGGAGCACCGGCTCCACGCCCGCCTCCGCACGGATGCGGTCCATCAGCGCGCGGAGGGTCGGGGCGTCCGGGGTCGTCGCCAGGTACCAGGCCGCGCCCTGCCCGTACGTGTGCCGCGTCACCGCCGGGCGGCCGTCCGGGAAGGACGAGACGCGGGAGGCGCCCTCCAGGATCACGTCCTCCGACCACAACGAGCCGTATCCGTCGGGGAGTTCGATCCGCTCGCCCGACGGCAGCGGGTCGAACTCGTCCACCCGCAGCCCGAGCAGCTCGCGGAAGGGTGCCGGGTAGCCGCCCGGCCACACCCGGTCGTGCTCGTCCGTGATGCCCGAGAAGTACGTGACGAGCGCCGTGCCCCCGTCCCGTACGAAGGACGTGATCCGCCGGGCCGTCGCGGCCGTCACCGAGTACAGGTGAGGGATCAGGAGCAGCTTGTACGGGGAGAAGTCACCGTCCGCGGGGACCACATCGCAGGCCACCGACGCGTCGTACAGCGGGCGGTGCAGCGCACGGGCGCCGTCCAGGAGACGGACGTCCGCGCTCGGGTGGGCCTCCTGCTCCAGGGCCCACCAGTTGGGCCAGTCCATGAGCAGGGCCACGTCCGCCCGCTCAGGGCGTGAGCCCAACAGAGCCGGATATACGGCCAGTTCGGCGCCCAGAGAGGAGACCTCACCGAAGATCCGCGTCGAGCGCCCCCCGTGCGGCACCATCGCCGAGTGGAACTTCTCCGCGCCGCCCCGCGACGCGCGCCACTGGAAGAACAGCACCGAGTCCGCGCCGTGCGCCACGGCCTGCCAGCTGTCCAGGCGCATGCGGCCGGGCTGTTTACGGCCGTTGCGGGGGCGCCAGTTGACCGCCGAGGGGGCCTGTTCCATGAGCAGCCACGGGTCGCCGCCCTTGAGGCCTCGTATGACGTCGTAGTCGAAGGCCGTCTCATGGACCGCGTCGGCCGCGTGCGGGTCCGGGTACGAGTCGTACGCGACCACATCCATCTCGCGCGCCCAGCGGAAGAGGTCGAGGGTGGGGGCCAGGGGGACGAAGTTCGTCGTCACGGGTACATCGGGGGTCAGCCGGTCGAGCACCTCCTTCTCCGCGAGGTAGCAGGCAAGGAGTTCGTCGCTGGAGAAGCGGCGGTAGTCGAGCACCTGGGCGGGGTTGCGGAAGGAGGGTGCGCTGCGCGGGGTGTGGATCTCGTCCCAGGTTCCGTACCGCTGGGACCAGAAGGTCGTCGACCAGGCCTCGTTGAGCGCGTCGAGAGACGGGTAGCGCGAGCGCAGCCACGTACGGAAGGCCGCCGTGGAGACCTCGCAGTGGCAGTGGCGGGAGATATGGCAGCCGTACTCGTTGCCTATGTGCCACAGGGCGAGGGACGGGTGGCCTGCGTAGCGCTTGGCGAGCTGTTCGACCAGGCGGGTCGCGTAGGTACGGAAGACCGGGCTCGACGGGCACCAGTGCTGGCGCGAGCCCGGGTACAGGCGCGTGCCGTCCTCCATGACGGGGAGGGTCTCGGGGTGCAGGCGGGCCAGCCACGGCGGCGGGGAGGCCGTCATCGTCGCCAGGCAGACCGCCACGCCGTCGCGGGCAAGACGGTCGAGATGGGCGTCGAGCCACGTGAAGTCGAAGGCTCCCGGCGTAGGTTCCGCACGGGCCCACGAGAAGATCCCCACCGTCGCCAGGTTCACCCCCGCCTCGCGCATCAACTCAGCGTCCTCGGTGTGAACTTCGGGGCCCCACTGCTCGGGGTTGTAGTCACCCCCGTACGCGAGCGAGCCGAGCCGGGAACGGAAGTGGGACATTCGGTCCGTCAAGGGGACTCCCCAATACGTAACGGATAAAGCTCACTTGACGCCGAGCGTCTCCTGCCAGGCCCGCGCCTCGATCCCCCGGAAGTGATCGGCCATCGCCCGCTGCGCATGGGCCACATCGCGGGCCCGCAGCGCCGTGAGGATCTCGCGGTGGCGCCGGGCCGTGACGACGGGTGCGGGGTCGCGGGTCCAGCCACGGACGCCGGCAACGCGGTGGAAGACGTTCCAGAAGGCGGCAAGCAGCTGCGGTACGAGTTCGTTGCCGAGCGAGACGTAGAGCGCCTCGTGGAACTCCCGGTCGATCTCGGGGAAGGCCTGGCCCGCCCGGCCCTTCTCCTCCATCCGCACGATGATCGCTTCGAGCCTGTCGAGTTCGGCGTCCGTGAGGGTCTCGGCGACCCGGCGGATGAGTCCTTCCTCAAGCACCTCCCTGACCTGCAGGATCTCCCCCAGGGCATGGGTGTCGTCGTCGACCTGGGCGAGCGTGCGGAAGGTGAGTCCGTCGACGAGCGGGGTGAGTGAGGCCTGCCCGACGTAGGTCCCGTAGCCATGTCTGATCTCGACGATGTCCAGGGCCTGCAGCGCCTTGAGCGCCTCGCGCACGGAGTTGCGGCTCACGCCCAGCGACTCCATCAGTTCGGACTCGGTCGGCAGCGCGGCACCCGGGCGCAGCCGGCGGTCGAGTATCAACTGCATGATCTCGCGCCGGATCTGACCCCCGACTCGACGGCGGCCCACAAGGTGCTCCTCGGACATGGCGCACAGGGTAGACCCGGGAGACATCCCACGTCCCACCTCATGCGACAACTTCCTTGAGAATCAAAGAACTTGCAGGTCAGATGACATGCAGCTCAAGCGGTAGACGTCTAGACCTCTGAACAATGTCCGAGTCATCCCGGCGATCCGGCGGATGTGTGCGGGAGCCCTTGACCGCCCCGTACGGCGCTCCTATGGTCTCGCCAGTCACGACGTAGGACGTCCGATCTCCTACCTCGTCAACTGAGCTTCCCCTCAACCGATGCGCAGACACCCGCCGGAGGAACCGTGAGCGACGTGACCCAGGGATCGGCCTTGCAGCGCCGCTCCTTCCTGAAGTACACCGGCGCCATCGGCGCGGCTGCCGGTATCACGACAACGCTGTCGGCCTGTTCCGGTGGGCCGAAGTCCACCAACGAGACCGGCGGCGGCAAGGGCGGCGACACCACCCTCACCGCGGTCATCGGCTATGGGAACGACGGCAGTTGGGACCCGACGCAGACCGCGTCCGCGTTCGCGATGGCGGGCAACCACCACATCTACGAGGGTCTGCTCGACACCGACCCGATCACGCGTGAGCCGTATGCGGCGCTCGCGACCGAGGTGCCGGCCGATCTGAACGCCACCACCTGGAAGTTCACGCTGCGCGAGGGCGCCAAGTGGCATGACGGGCAGCCGGTCACCGCGGACGACGTGGTGTTCGTCTTCGACCGCATCCTCGATCCAGGCACCGCGACCCTGGCCAAGGGCTTCTTCGCGAGCTGGCTCAAGGAAGTGAAGAAGGTCGACGACAAGAGCGTGGAGCTGACCCTCAAGTTCCCCTTCCCGGACGGCGCCGCGCGGCTCACGCTCGCGAAGATCATGCCGAAGCACGTGTTCGGCAAGGCGGGTGCGTGGGACGAGGCGATGAAGGGGGCGAAGGTCGTCGGCTCCGGCCCGTACAAGATGGCCTCGCACCAGCCGAAGACCAACACGACCTTCGAAGCCTTCGCCGACTACAACGGTCCGCGCAAGGCGGCCTTCCGGAAGATGAACTGGCTGACCATCGTGGACGCCGCGGCCCGGGTCGCCAAGATCTCCGGCGGCAGCGCGGGCGCCCAGATCGCCGACAACATCCCGTACGCGAACATCGACCAGCTGGGGAAGGGCGGGCTCACGGTCGAGGGCGGGGCGGGGATGAACAACCTGTTCCTGATGTTCAACACCAAGCACAAGCCCTTCGACGACGTACGGGTGCGCCAGGCGCTGCACTACGCGATCGACAAGGAGAAGATGGTCGAGGTCGCGCTGCGCGGCCACGGCAAGCCGGCCACGTCCTTCCTCAACGAGGACAACCCCTCGCACCGCCCGGCCAGGACGGTCTACGCGTACGACCCGGAGAAGGCCAAGGCGCTGCTCGAAGAAGCCGGGATCTCGGGGCTCAAGGTCGACCTGATGTCGGTCAACGTCAGCTGGCTCGTGGACTGTCTGCCCACCATCAAGGAGGGCTGGGACGCGATCGGTGTCGAGACCACCCTGGAGCCGCAGGAGACCACCGCAGTCTTCACCAAGCTGGACCAGAAGCGGGACTTCCAGGTGGTCGCGGCCGCGTCCAATCCGAATCAGTTCGGCCTCGATGCCGACCTGATCCTGCACTACAACCACAGTCCGCAGAACCTGTGGATGACCACGTACTCGAAGTGGGCGTCCAGCTCCGAGGCGAAGAACCTCTTCAAGCTGATGGACCTGGCGACGGCCGAACCGGACCCCGCCAAGAAGAAGCAGATGACGCAGGACTACATCGACATCGTCGCCGAGAACGCGGTCCTGTACCCGGTCGTGCACACCGAGCTGATGACGGCCTGGGACCCGAAGAAGCTGACGGGGATCACCGCGCAGCCGTATCCGGGGATCAACCTCCTCAAGGCCAAGCGGGCCAACTGACCCACCACACGAACGATCTGAGGAGCCGCACGTGGCCGCGATCGCCAGGATTCTGGCCCGCCGCATCGCCCTGCTGGTGCCCTTGCTCCTGGGTGTGATCCTGTTCGTCTTCCTGGTGATGCAGTTCTCGGACGCCGATCCCGCGTCCGCGTTCTACCAGGGGGCGAACCCCACGCCCGAGCAACTGCACCAGTTCCGTGAGGACAACGGGCTGCTCGACCCGTTGCCCGTACGCTACGCGGCGTTCGTCGGGGACCTGCTGCAGGGCGACATGGGGACCAGTGCGCTGCGGCGCACCCCCGTGATCGACGACATCGGCACCGCACTGCCGCTGACGCTGCAGCTGACCTTCATGGGCCTGGCGATCGCGATCGTCCTCGGCCTGGTCTTCGGTGTCACGGCCGCGATCTACCGCGACCGGATGCCCGACCAGGTGATCCGGGTGATCTCCCTGGTCGGGGTGGCGGCTCCAGGCTTCTGGCTGGCGCTGCTGATGATCCAGTACCTGTCGGTGGACGCCGGCTGGTTCGAGAGCGGCGGGTACGTCAACCCGAACGACTCGCTCTCGGGCTGGCTCAAGTCCATGGCCATGCCCGCCTTCTCGCTCTCGCTGCCGATCGCCGCGCAGCTCACCCGTATCGTGCGCACGGCCGTGGTCGAGGAGCTCGACAAGGACTACGTGCGTACGGCGATCGGCAGCGGTCTGCCGCCGGTGGTCGTGGTCGGACGCAATGTGCTGCGCAACGCCCTGATCAACCCGCTGACCGTGCTCGGTCTGCGCGTCGGGTACCTGCTGGGCGGCGCCGTGGTCACCGAGCAGATCTTCCAGCTGCCCGGTATGGGCACCTTGATGATCGACGCGGTCAAGAACGGTGATCCGGCGGTCGTCCAGGGCGCTGTGCTCACCGCGGCGATCGGCTTCCTCGTCATCAACCTCGTGATCGACATCCTCTACCTCCTGGTGAACCCCCGCCTGAGGAGCGCCGCCTGATGCAGACACCCATGGGCCTGACCAAGCGCAAGGCGCTCGCCACCGCACTGTCCCGGCCGGGCGTCGGGCTGCGAGGTCTGCGGCGGATGCCGCTGAGGTCACGGATCGCGGTCGGCATCCTGACCGTCGTGGTCCTGATGGCGCTGTTCGCCCCGCTCCTCGCCCCGCACGACCCGTTCGACCAGGCCACGCGCGTCGACGGGACCGGGGCGCCGTCCGGCGACCACTGGTTCGGTCAGGACCACCTCGGCCGCGACATCCTCAGCCGCCTCATGTACGGGGCGCGGATGTCGCTCCTCATCGGGCTCGGGGCGACCCTGCTCGGGCTGGTCGCGGGCGCGGTGATCGGCGCGATCGCGGCGACCTCGCGCAAGGCCGTCGACGAGGTGCTCATGCGCTGCCTCGACGTGGTGATGGCCTTCCCCGGGATCGCGCTCGCGGCGGTGCTCATCGCGGTGTTCGAGGGCGGTGTACCCGTCCTCATCTGCACGATCGCGTTCCTCTACACCCCGCCGATCGCCCGCGTCGTACGCGCCAATGTGATGGACCAGTACGGCGAGGACTACGTCACCGCCGAACGCGTCATCGGCGCCCGCACCTGGCATATCGTCGCCAAGCACGTGGCGATCAACTGCGCCGCTCCGATCCTGGTGTTCTGCACGGTGCAGGTCGCGGACGCGATGGTCTTCGAGGCCTCGCTCTCCTTCATCGGGGCGGGGGTGCGGCCGCCGGACCCGTCCTGGGGCAATGTGATCGCGGACGGCAAGAACCTGGTCCTGATCGGCGGCTGGTGGGCCACCTGGTTCCCCGGTCTGATGATGGTGATCACGGTCCTCGCTCTGAACATCCTGTCCGAGGGTGTCTCCGACGCCTGGGCGGCGCCCGTCGCCCGTGACGTAGCGGTCAAGAAGGCTCAGGCGGAGGACAGGCTCGAGGCCGCGGAGGCGGGCACCGGCGAGGTCCTCGAACTCCCCGGTCTCACCGAGGCGGCGGCACGGCTGCGCGAACGCGCGCGGCCGTTGCCGACCGCCGAACCCGTCCTTTCCGTACAGGACTTGAGGATCGGCTTCGAGCAGCGCCACGGCGGGATCGACATCGTCGACGGCATCAGCTTCGAGGTGCGCCCCGGTGAAGTCCTGGGCCTGGTGGGCGAGTCGGGCTGCGGAAAGTCGCTGACCGCCCTGACCGTGATGGGCCTTGAGCCCAAGGGAGCGCGGATCGGCGGTTCGGTGACCTTCGACGGCCGGGAGCTGATCGGCCTTCCGATGCGCTCGCGCCGGCGCCTCCTCGGCCACGACATGGCGATGATCTATCAGGACGCGCTGTCCTCGCTGAACCCCGCCATGACGATCCGCGCCCAGCTCAAGCAGGTCGTACGGCGAGGGGGTGCCCGGACCTCCGAGGAGCTCCTGAAGCTGGTGGGCCTCGACCCGGAGCGGACCCTGCGCAGCTACCCGCATGAGCTCTCCGGCGGTCAGCGCCAGCGCGTCCTGATCGCGATGGCGCTGTCCCGCAACCCGAAGCTGATCGTGGCCGACGAGCCGACCACCGCGCTGGATGTGACGGTCCAGGCGCAGGTGATCCAGCTTCTGCTGCGGCTGCGCGAGGAGTTGGGCTTCGCGCTGATCCTGGTCTCGCACGACCTGGCGCTGGTCGCCGATGTCACCGACCGGGTGGTGGTGATGTACGGCGGACAGATCGTGGAGTCCGGTGTCACGGCGGATCTGGTGGAGGCGCCCTCGCATCACTACACGCGGGGGTTGCTGGGGTCGGTCCTGTCGCTTGAGGCCTCGGCCAGTGGGGCGTCCCCTGCTCGAGCGGAGTCGAGAGCTCGGGGAAGGCTGACCCAGATCAAGGGGGTCGTCCCGTCGCCCGCGGACTTCCCGGCCGGGTGTCGTTTCGCGGACCGCTGTCCGCTGGCGAGTGAGATCTGCCGTACGACCGCGCCCGAACTCACCGGGGCGAGCCGGGCGCACGAGGCGGCTTGTCACCATCCGGCGGTGATGCCGGCGGTGCCGGGGCCCCGTACCTCCGAAGGAAGCGAGGTCGTGAAATGACCAGCTCCACCGAGCCGTTGATCTCGCTCACCGACGCCCATGTCGTGCACAGGGCCCGCTCCGGCGGACTGCTCTCGCGTGATCGCGTCTACGCCCTGACCGGCGCCGATCTCGCGATCGCGCCCGGTGAGACGGTGGGCATCGTGGGCGAGTCCGGCTGCGGCAAGTCCACGCTCGCCAAGGTGCTCGTGGGCGTACAACCGCCCACCTCCGGCACGGTCGCCTTCCGTGGCCGGGACCTGTGGACCATGAAGCCGGCCGAGCGGCGGGCCGCAATCGGCACGCATACGGCGATGATCTTCCAGGATCCCTCCACGGCCCTGAACCGCCGGCTCACCGTCCGCCAGATCCTGCGCGATCCGCTCGACGTCCACCGGCGCGGCACCCCGGCCCAACGCGAGGAGCGCGTAAGGGAGTTGATGGGTCTGGTCGGCCTGCCGAAGCTGCTCGCCGACGGACTGCCCGGACAGCTCTCCGGCGGCCAGCGCCAGCGCGTGGCCATCGCGCGGGCGCTCGCCCTCGAACCGGACCTGGTGGTCGCCGACGAGCCGACCAGCGCGCTGGACGTGTCGGTCCGCGCCCAGATCCTCAATCTGCTCCTCGACCTCAAGGAACGCCTGGGCCTGGCCCTCGTCTTCGTCTCGCACGACATCCAGACCGTGCGCAGGATGAGCGACCGTGTGATCACGATGTACCTCGGCCGGATCGTCGAGGAGTCCCCCGCGGACGAGGTCCTCGACGCCGCCCGGCACCCGTACACCCGCGCGCTGTTCTCGGCGACGCCCGGGCTGCTCGCACCGATCGACCCGATCCCGCTGGTCGGCCCCGTGCCGTCGGCCACGCGGCCGCCCTCCGGCTGCCCGTTCCGTACGCGCTGCTGGAAGGCGACCGAGGTGTGCGCCGAGACGATGCCGGAGGTCGGCTCCTCGGTGACACCCGGGCACCTCTTCCGCTGCCACCACCCCGTGGACGGCGCCCAGTCCACGAAGGATCTCGTACTGCAGGCCGCCGCCACGGCCGCTGTCGACCCGGCCGCCGCCACGGCCCTCAAGGAGACTCGATGACACTCCCCGCCCCGCTGACCGGTGTCGTACCGCCCGTCTGCACCCCCCTGACACCGGACAACGAGGTGGACACGGCCTCGCTCACCCGACTCGTGGACCATCTGGTGTCGGCCGGTGTCGACGCCCTGTTCGTGCTCGGCTCGTCCTCCGAGGCCGCATACCTCCCCGACCGCCACCGCCGCCTGGTCGTCGATACGGTGGTACGCCATGTGGCCGGTCAACTCCCGGTCCTGGCCGGGGCGATCGACATGACGACGCTGCGGGTCCACGACCATGTGGACGCGGTCACGGCGGCCGGCGCGGACGCGGTCGTGGTGACGGCGCCCTTCTACACCCGTACGCATCCGGCGGAGATCTCCCGCCACTTCCGCGCCGTCGCCGCCCACTCCCCCGTGCCGGTGTTCGCCTACGACCAGCCGGCCTCCGTCCCGCTGAAGCTCGACCCGGAGCTCGTCGTCGAGCTCGCCTCCGACGGGGTGATCGCGGGCCTGAAGGACTCCAGCGGCGACGAGGGCGCCTTCCGCGCCTCACTCATGGGCACCCGCTCGCTGCCCTCCTTCTCCGTACTGACCGGCTCGGAACTCACCGTCGACTCGGCGCTCGCGATGGGCGCGCACGGTGTGGTCCCCGGTCTCGGCAACGTGGACCCGGAGGGCTATGTACGCCTGTACCGCGCCGCACGCGAGGGCGACCTGGAGCGGGCCCTGGCCGAACAGGAGCGCCTGTGCGCCCTGTTCGGCATGGTCGGCGTCGGCGACCCGTCCCGGATGGGCCGCTCGTCCTCGGCCCTCGGCGCCTTCAAGGCGGCGCTCCATCTGCGCGGCGTCATCTCCTGCGCGGCGACAGCGGTCCCGCAGGTACCGCTGTCGCCCTCGGAGGTGGAGCGGGTGGGGAAGTACCTTGCGGCGGCCGGGCTGTTGTGAGGCCTACGGGGTGAGGTCGCCCGTCGCGATACGACGGAACACGATCTTCTCGTACGTGCCCACGACCCCGGTCTCGTACAGCAGCCCCACCGTACGGCCGTCGACCTGCACCAGGTCGGAGTAGGCCGCCTTGTCCTGGGAGAGGGTGAGGACCTTGGTGAAGCTCGCACCCCGGTCCTGACTCGTCCACAGGGCCATCGACTGTCGCGCGGTGGGTACGGACGGTCCCGAGAACACCAACGGGGCGCCACGTCCGGCCAGTTGGAGCACGCTCGCCTGCACCACCGGCACCTCGTTCAGCGAGGGCTGGACGGCATAGGGCCGGGTCAGGGTCCGGCCGCCGTCGTGCGAAGTGCTGTCGAGGCGGTTGCCCGCGCTCGTGCCGTTCTGGTCGCGGGCGTTGAAGTAGAGGCTGCCATCGGGCAGTTGCGTGGCGGTCGACTCGTTGGAGTTGTGCACGCCGTCGTAGGAGTCGTCCACGAAGCCGATACGCCAGGTCCGCCCGCCGTCGTCGCTGTAGAGCGAGTGCGCGCCGTAGTACTTGGCCTCCGCGCCGGTGTCGGTGGACCCGGCGGGCGGTGCGACGGAGTGGTTCGCGGGGACCACCAGACGTCCCGCGTACCGGCCGTGGGTGAGGGCGACGGCGTGCCCGGGACCGGTGGCGTACCAGCGCCAGTCCGCGTGCTTGGCGGCCGCGGTGATGTCGCGCGGTGCGCTGAAGGTGCGGCCGTCGTCGCGGCTGGTCTGCACGAACGCGCGGCGGCTCTGCTCCGCCGTCGCCTCACCGCGCATGATCTGCGCCTCGGTGACATCACCGCTGTTGTACGTGGTGAGCAGCACGATCCGGCCGGTGCGCGGATCGATCACGGGCGCCGGGTTGCCGCGCGTATCGCCGCCGCCGGCCGCGACGATGCTCAGCTCACCCCAGGTGCAGCCGCCGTCGCGGGACCGTTTGACGACCACGTCGATGTTGCCGGAGTCACCGGCGCCCCCGACCCGGCCTTCCGCGAAGGCGAGCAGCGTGCCCGCGCGGGTCTCGACGACGGCCGGGATGCGGTAGGTGTCGTAGCCGCCTTCACCGGAGGTGTACGGCACGGAACTCGTACAGGAGGCCGCCGCCGACGCGGGCGAGCCGGGCAGCAGCAGGGCGGCGAGGCCGGCGGCGACGAGGGTGCCGGCCCACAGGGGTCTGTTGTGTCCCGGAGGTCGCTTCCACAGCGAGGTCATCGTGCTCCTTCGTACTGAACGTAGGACGTAGGACGTTCGATGTCTCGCGTGAACGTAGTGGGCTGCGAGAGGTACGGCAATACCTCTGCGGCCTCGGGGACGGCTGCGGTCAGGAAGCGCTGTCGCCCGGGGCCACCAGGCCCGACTCGTAGGCGCAGATGACCAGTTGGGCGCGGTCGCGTACGGCGAGCTTGCCCATGATGCGGCTGACGTGGGTCTTCGCCGTGAGCGGGCTCAGACCGAGGGTCTCGCCGATCTCCGTGTTGTTGAGCCCGCGCGCCACCAGCGTGAGGACTTCCCGCTCACGCTCGGAAAGTCCTTCAGGACCGCCCGCCCTCGGCGCCGAAGGGGCGCGCAGGGCGCGGGCGATCAGGCGGGAGGTCGGGCCCGGCGAGAGCAGGGACTCACCGGCCGCCACCGTGCGGATGGCCTCAAGAAGTTCGGCCGGCTTGGTGTCCTTGACCAGGAAGCCGGAGGCGCCCGCGCGCAGCGCCTCGATGATGTGCTCGTCCGTGTCGTACGTGGTGAGGACCAGGACCTTGACGCCCACCAGGTCCTCGTCGGCCGCGATGAGCCGGGTCGCCTCGATACCGTCGAGGTCGGGCATACGGATGTCCATGACCACGAGGTCGGCCCGTTCGCTGCGGGCCAGCTCCACGGCCTCGCGGCCCGTGCCCGCCTGGCCGACGACCTCCATGTCCATGGCCGATTCGACGAGCATCGCGAACGCCGCGCGCACCAGGCGCTGGTCGTCCGCGAGCAGGACTCGGATGGTCATCCCTCGTTCCTCTCCGCAGAATCCCCCGGGGCCGCCGACTGCGGCGGCAGCACCGCTGTCACCGCGAACCCGCCCGCCCCGCGCGGCGCCGCCTCCAGCGTGCCCCCCACGCTGCGGACCCGTTCACGCATGCCGACCAGACCGTATCCGGGCGTCCCCGAGGCCGTGGGCGCGGCCCCCGCGGGACCGTCGTCCTCGACGCTCAGGCGCAGTCCCCCACCGCTCTCGGGCCGGACGCTCACCGCCACCTTCACGCCGGCGCCCGCATGCCGTACGGCATTGGTGAGCGCCTCCTGCACGATCCGGTAGACGGCCGCGCCGACCGCGGCCGGCACCTCGTCGACCGTGGCGTCCAGCGTCACCTTCGCGCCCGCCGTACGGGCCGACTCCACCAGATCCGCGAGGCCGCCGAGTCCGGGCAACGCACCGCGTCCGTCGGGCAGTTCGGCGTCACGCAGCACTTCGAGCGTGGAGCGCAGTTCCCCGCGCGCCGTGCGGCAGGTCTCGGAGATGTCGTCGAGGGCCTTCGATATCGCCGTACGGTCGAGGCGGTCCGGATCCACGGTCAGGACGTGGGAGGCGACGGAGGTCTGCACGCCGATCAAGGTGATGGAGTGCGCGAGCAGATCGTGCAGATCGCGGGCGATACGCAGGCGTTCCTCGGCGACTCTGCGGGCGGCCTCCTCCTCGCGGGTGCGCTCGGCTCGTTCGGCCCGCTCGACTATGGAGGCTATGTAGTTGCGGTGCACGCGGACTGCCTCGCCCGTGATCGCACAGGCCAGGATCCAGCCGGAGATACGGAGCAGCTCAAGGCCCTCGTGCGGGTTGACCGAGAGCAGCATGATCACGCTCAGGCCGAGCAGCGTCGGGAGCACGGTCAGGGTGCGCCGGCGCGGACCGGCCACCGCGACGGAGTAGATGGCGATCATCGTCACCGGAATCAGCGCGGAGTGGGCGTTGTCCAGGCGGTGATACGTGCCCTCGACGGGGATCAGTACGAGCAGCACGCCCATCGGGTACTGCCGCCGCCACACAAGAGTCAGCGCCGACAGGGCGAACAGCGTCCAGCCGAGCACATCGGGCGTATGGGCGTTGGGGCCCATCCCCACGAACCCGAGCGGCACCGAAGCGACACCGATCGCCGCCGCGAACGCCCACTCACGCCACGTGGGCCGCTTGTCGCCGCGGCCGGAACCCACCCCCATGGTCATCACGGGGTCCATACTCTCCGAAGACGGCTCCGATGACAGCCACTGGCCGAACTCCCGGGCCAGAGCCCAGGGGTTCGGCCAGTGGCCTCGTGCCCGGTTCAGAGCGAGCCCACCGGTTCACGCTCCCGCTCGGGCAGCGCGGGCTCGGGCCTCTTCGACAGGGGTCCAGGCCACCACACCTTGCGGCCGAGCGCCATGCTCGCCGAGGTCACGAGGTAGGTGCGCACGAGGAAGGTGTCGAGCAGCACACCGACCGCGATCACGAAGCCCATCTCGACCAGCTGGACCAGCGGCATGTTCATCAGGACCCCGAAGGTGGCCGCGAGGACGAGTCCCGCGGAGGCGATCACCGCTCCTGTCGTCCGCAGCGCGGTGAGCGCGGCCGTCTGGGTGTCCTGGCCCTTGAGCACCTCCTCGCGCATCCGGTGCATCAGGAAGATGCCGTAGTCCACACCCAGCGCGACCAGGAACACGAAGGACAGCAGCGCCAGTCCGGGATCGGAGCCCTCGAAGCCGAAGACCGGCTCGAAGACGAGACCGCCGATGCCGAGTGCGGCGCCCCACACGGCGACCACGGCGGCGATGAGCAGCAGCGGGGCCACGAGCGAGCGCAGGAGCACGATCAGGATGAGGAGTACGGAGATCAGCACGATCGGTACGACGACGCCGGTGTCCCGTGCGCTGGTCTCGGTCAGGTCGAGTTGCTGGGCGCTGACGCCGCCGACGAGGCTGGAGTCGAGCGTGGAGCGCAGTTCCTCGATGGTGGCGGTCTCGCCGGCGGACTGGGGCGGCGCCACGGCGGTCACGGCGAGCTCGGTCCACTCGGCGTTGCTGCGGCCCTGTTCGACCGCGGCCACACCCTCGACACCCTTTGCCTCGGCGAGGACTTGAGCGGCCTCACCGGTCGGCGCGAGGACCGTGATCGGCTGGGAGGAACGCTCCGGGAAGGCGTCCGCGAGCGTCGTCATCGCCCGTACGGCCTCGGGGGTCTTGGTGAAGGAGTCCTCCTGCTTCACGCTGCCGCTCAGATTGAACGCGCCGAGCGCGAGCGCACCGAGGACCAGGGCGGAAGTGGCGAGCACGGCCAGCGGCCTGCGCCGCACCGAGGTGCCCATCGCGCCGAAGAGCGAACGGCGCTGCTTGGGCTGCGACCCGAAGGCCGGGATCAGCGGCCAGAACACCCGGCGGCCGAAGAGCACGAGCAGCGCGGGCAGCAGCGTGGTCATCGCGACGAGTGCGCACAGCACACCGACGGCAGCCGTCGGGCCCATGCCCCTGCTGGAGTTGAGGTCGGCGGCGAGCAGACAGAGCATGCCCACGGCGACGGTGCCCGAGGAGGCGAGGATGGCCGGACCGCAGCCGCGCAGCGCGCTCGCCATGGCGTCCAACGGGCGTTCCTTGACCCGTAGTTCCTCTCGGTAGCGGGCGATGAGCAGCAGCGCGTAGTCGGTGCCTGCGCCGAAGACGAGGACCGTCATGATGCCGGTGGACTGGCCGCTCACCGTGATGTCGAAGGCGTTGTGCAGTCCGTACGTGACGGCCAGGGACAGCGCGTCGGCGACGCCCGCGACGATCAGCGGGACCAGCCACAGGAACGGGCTGCGGTAGATCAGGATGAGCAGGATCGCCACGACGGCGACGGTCGTGTAGAGCAGCGGGCCGTCGAGGGAGTTGAACACCTCGGAGGCGTCTGCCGCGTAGGCACCCGAGCCGCCGACGTCGACACTCAACCCGCCGCTGCCGTCGGCGACTTCGCGTACGGAGGCGACGAAGGCGTCCCGCAGTTTCTCGTCCGTACCGGGCTCATTGCTGGCCACCGGGTAGAAGAGGGTGTCGCCGCTCTTCGCCGTTACGGGCTCGGGGGTGTGGGTGAGCTTGTGCGCGGCCGCGATCTCCTCGACCTGGCTCTGCGCGGTCGCCTTGTCGGCGGCGGTCAGTCCGCCGTCGCGGTGGTACACGAGGACCAGCTCGGTGGCCTCGCCGCCCGGCAACTGGTCCTGGATCTTGGCTACCTGGGTGGAGTCGGCGCTCACGGGTAGATAGTCCACGGCCCGGTCCTGCTGCACGTCCGAGGTCTTGCCCGCGAACGGCCCGACCAAGGCCAGGACGGCCACCCACAGTCCGAGCATCACCCAGGGGATCGCTCGCTTACGTGCACGGCCCTCTGTCTTCTGCGTATTCGCCGCCATGGCGAACCCTCCCTCATCCCGCTGTCCGGTCCTCACCAGACTCCCGGCGAGGCGGGCTCCGAACGTCGGACTCGGGGGCGAGTTGCGGGGTACTGCCGTGGGCGGCATCGCAGAACGATTACTCCCGGCGGAGTAAGGAAGGCGCTCCGCGCGGAGTATCCGGATCTCGCGGAGAGTCCGGCATCCGCACGGACATCAGGACGGCGTACGGGCCGACTCCAGCAGCCGTGTCACGTCGTCCGCGCAGATCGTCAGCGCCCCGCCGACGGTCGCGAGCACCTCGCGCTCGGCGGGTGTGTAGGGCCCGTCCGCGAGGGCGATACGGGCGGCCTGCAGCAGGATCGACTCACGGCCCCGGGCGGCAAGATGCGGGGCCAACGGGTCGAGCGCTTCGTGGAGTTCGATGGCGAGCGTGACGCCCGCGGGATCACAGGGTCCGCCCGGCAGCCGGCCGGTGTCCTCGGCGAGTGCCGCGACCAGCGTGGTCAGCTGGTCCTCGGTGCAGTCGTCGAAGCCCGCGGAGCGCACGGCGCCGACAGCGCGCGACAACGCCGTAGGAGAAGAAGTGCCACCGGCCGCCAGGACCGCGAGCGCGACCGTGTGCACGGCGTCGCGGAGCATCGCGGAGAACTTCAGCGTGGTCGGGTGGTCGAGGACGTCGGGCCCGAAGTGGTCACGGCACGAGGCGCATTCGACGACCGGCCCCGCACTGCCGCGCGGCAGCAGCGGCACACCGAGGAGCGTGAACCGCCTGCGCCCGGTCCTGCGACGGTAGTTGCGGTCGCCGCCGCAGCCGGGGCAGAAGAACTCCCCGTCACCGATGGTGTTCCATGCGGTACGAACACCGCAGACGCGCCCCAGAACGCCGGGGTTTCGACCATCTCGTCCACTGGTCCGCACGCCACACCTCCGTAACGCTTCGGCAACGCTGCCGCATTGGCGTGATGTTAGCCACACCAGTGATACCCCGTCAGCACCCTGGACAGCACATTGGCCAAGACCGGACCAAGAACGAATCGCGTCCGAATACGCATTCAGCCATGGACGACGCACAGCACCCCGCCCGCGAAACCGCGGACGGGGTGCTGTGAAACGGGACGAAGCGGGAGGGACGAGGGTCAGCGCGCGGCGCGGTTGACCGCCGAGACGACCGCCTTCAGCGAGGCACGCGTGGTGTTGGCGTCGATGCCGATGCCCCACAGGACCTTGTCGCCGATCGCGCACTCGATGTACGAGGCGGCCTGCGCGGAGGCGCCCTCGCTCATCGTGTGCTCCTGGTAGTCCAGCAGCCGCGCGTCGATGCCCACGCCCTGCAGCGCGTGGAAGAACGCGGAGATCGGACCGTTGCCGGTGCCGACCAGCGTGCGCTCCACACCGTCCACCTCGGCCTCGACGGTCAGGGTGTCGATACCGTCGCGGTCGGTCGTGGACTGCCCGTTGCGCACCTGGATACGGCCCCACGGGTTGCCGGGGTTGGGCAGGTACTCGTCCTGGAACGTGGCCCAGATGTCCTTCGGCGTGACCTCGCCGCCCTCGGCGTCGGTCTTGGCCTGAATCAGCTTCGAGAACTCGATCTGCATACGGCGCGGCAGGTCGATCTTGTGGTCGTTCTTCAGGACATAGGCGATACCGCCCTTGCCCGACTGCGAGTTGACCCGGATGACCGCCTCGTAGGAACGGCCCACGTCCTTGGGGTCGATGGGCAGATACGGCACGGCCCACTCGATGTCGTCGACGGTGACGCCCTTGGCCTTCGCGTCGGCCTCCATCGCGTCGAAGCCCTTCTTGATGGCGTCCTGGTGGGAGCCGGAGAAGGACGTGTAGACCAGGTCGCCCACGTACGGGTGGCGCGGGTGGACCTCCATCTGGTTGCAGTACTCCCACGTGCGACGGATCTCGTCGATGTCGGAGAAGTCGATCTCGGGGTCGACGCCCTGGCTGAACAGGTTCATGCCCAGGGTCACCAGGTCGACGTTGCCGGTGCGCTCGCCCTGCCCGAACAGGCAGCCCTCGATACGGTCCGCGCCGGCCATCAGTGCCAGCTCGGCGGCGGCCACGGCGGTGCCGCGGTCGTTGTGCGGGTGCACCGACAGGCAGACGTACTCGCGACGGGTCAGGTTGCGGCCCATCCACTCGAAGCGGTCCGCGTGCGTGGAGGGGGTCGAACGCTCAACGGTGGCGGGCAGGTTGAGGATGATCTCGCGGCCCGGACCCGGCTGCCATACGTCGCATACGGCCTCGCAGACCTCCAGGGCGAAGTCCAGCTCGGTGTCCGTGAAGATCTCGGGGCTGTACTGGTAGCCGAAGGTGGTGCGCTCGTCGAGCAGCTTCTCGGCGTACTCCATGACCAGCCGCGTACCGTCCACGGCGATCTGCTTGATGTCCTCCTTGGAGCCGCGGAAGACGACCCGGCGGAAGACGGGGGCGGTGGCGTTGTACAGGTGCAGCGTCGCGCGCTTGGCGCCCTTCAGGGACTCCACGGTCCGCTCGATCAGGTCCTCGCGGGCCTGGGTCAGTACGGAGATGGTGACGTCGTCCGGGATGGCCGTCGGGTCCTCGATGATCGACCGTACGAAATCGAAGTCGGTCTGGCCGGAGGCCGGGAAGCCGACCTCGATCTCCTTGTAGCCCATCTTGACCAGCTGGTCGAACATCCGGCGCTTGCGCTCGGGCGACATCGGGTCGATCAGCGCCTGGTTGCCGTCGCGCAGATCCGTGGAGAGCCAGCGGGGCGCCTTGGTGACGCGCTGCGAGGGCCAGGTGCGGTCCGCGATGTCGACCTGCTCGTACTGGCCGTACTTGTGGACCGGCATGCCCGAAGGCTTCTGGTCGTGCGTCGCGTTGGTGATCGGAGTCTCGTTACCTGCAAAGGCAGTCATGATGCGTAGGGCTCCTCATTGGTCCGCTCGTGGCGGCCGACGGGTCGTAGCGCAACACCAAACTCCGCGGGGAGGGGGTCGGCCTACGTCTTACAGGCCCTCGCCGCGGCAGCTAAGGAGAAGCAGCCCGAAACGCATGATGCGAAGCAGCGTAGCCGAGGCTCGCGCCGGGCGCGGGACCGTTTCAGTATGCGGGACCAGGAGTACGTATCGGGCCAGAGGTGATGTATCCCTCGGATTCCATGGATTCCGCGGATTCCATCGGAATGGCCGGACTTCCCCCTATCTCGCGAATCCCGTTCACCGATCATGGTTGCTGGTAGTGACAGAGTCATAACTCAGTGCCACTGTGCCGCCATGGCCACTCACCGACCAGGCTTCGAGCCTGTTTTCTGCACCATCGTGCCGCCGCATGTCCTCGACAAGCTCGCCACGTCGGGGGACCCGCAGCTGGCCGCAGCCGCCCGCAGGACACTGATCGCGGACGCCGCCCAGCGCACCGCGCGCCGGCTGACCACGGTCGTCGGCGCTCCGTCGGTGGCTCCGGCCGCCGAGCCGGACAAGCCGCAGCGCACCATTCACGACGCCAAGCACAAGCAGGATCTGCCGGGCAAGAAGGTCAGGGGCGAGGGCGACAAGCCCGGCAAGGACGCGACGGTCAACCGCGCGTACGCGGGCCTCGGCGCGACCTTCGAGCTCTTCCTGAAGGGCTTCGGCCGCAACTCCATCGACGGCCAGGGCCTGCCGCTGATCGCCACCGTGCACTTCGGCGAGAACTACGGGAACGCCTTCTGGAACGGCGAGCAGATGGTGTTCGGCGACGGGGACGGCGAGATCTTCCTCGACTTCACCATCCCGGTCGACGTCATCGGCCACGAACTGGCCCACGGCGTCACGCAGTACACCGCGAACCTCACCTACTTCGGCCAGCCCGGCGCGCTGAACGAGTCCATGTCGGACGTCTTCGGCTCGCTGATCAAGCAGTACACGCTGGGCCAGAACGCCGAGGACGCCGACTGGCTGATCGGCGCGGGCCTGCTCGCCCCGAGCGTCACGGGCAAGGCGCTGCGCTCGATGAAGGAGCCGGGTTCGGCGTACGACGACGACGTACTCGGCAAGGACCCGCAGCCGGCCACGATGGACGGCTATGTGCGCACCGGCCGTGACAACGGCGGCGTGCACATCAACTCGGGCATCCCCAACCACGCGTTCTACCTGGTCGCGGAGGCCCTCGGCGGCAACGCCTGGGAGCGCGCCGGGCAGATCTGGTACGACACGCTGACAGCGGGCGGGCTCGAAGTCGACGCGGACTTCGTGACGTTCGCCAAGGCGACGGTGGCGGCCGCGGCCTCCCGTTACGGGGAGGGCGAGGAGCACCAGGCCGTGGTGAAGGCCTGGTCCCAGGTGGGTGTCCCGTCGTCGTGACCGACTGCCGGGCCTGACCGGCCCTCCGGCTGGTACGGGGCGGGTACCGCATCGGCCCGCCCCGTACTAGACAGGAAGCCATGCGTATCCAAGTCAGGCGTACAGGCGGCTTCGGCGGCCTCGACCACCACCGCTCGATCGAGACGAAGGGCCGGCTCGACGCGGCCGACTGGCACGCGCTCGCCGAGGCGGCGGTCGCCGACGGCCGCCTCTCGCCCCCCATAGGGGTGCCCGACGGCTTCACGTACCAGCTCACGATCGACGGACGGACCGTGTACTGCGCGGACCCCCGTCTCACCGAGCCCCAGCGGAAACTGATCTCGCGGGTACTCAAGGAGGGCGACTAGGACCTGTCGCCCTCAACAACCATCACCATGACGTGACTTGCATCACTCCGAGCCGCTCGGCAGTGACGCTTCTCGGTCCCGCCCCGCTGTCCAAGTGAGGCCGTCCCTGTGACGGATGTGCCTCAAGTGACAGTTTTTCTTCGGTCCTCGTGACCATTCAGGGGTGGGAATCCGTGAGTCGACGCATGTCGCATGCATACAGACCGCTGAGCATGAAGCGCCGGGCGTGGCTCACGCTCGGTGCGGTGCTCCTTGGGGGCGGCGGCATCGTCACCTACGCGGTCGCCAGTCCGTCCGGCGACCAGGGGCAGGCGGGCCAGGACAAGCGGCCGCTCAAGGTCTACGACATGGCGCTCAAGAGCGCGGCCGGGGGCAAGCGTGAGCTGCCGCGTACCGAGACCGAGCAGTTCTCGATGCTCGGTGTCTCATGGTCGGACGCGAACAAGCGTCTGCAGGGCAAGGCCCAGGTGCGCACCCGCGGCATCGAGACCGGTGAGTGGACCGGCTGGCGGGACCTGGAGACGAACGTCGACCCGCTGGAGGACCGCGCGGACCGCGCCGAGGCGCGCGGTGCGACCGAGCCGGTCTGGGTCGGTCCCTCCGACGGCGTCCAAGTGCAGGTCGTGCACGAGGACGGCACAACTTCCGCACTGCCCAAGGGACTTGAGGTCAGCCTGATCGACCCGGGTGTGGTGACCGCGGCCGAGACGAAGCTCGACCCCGCGGCGTACGTGGTCGAGGAGTCGCCGAGCGTGTCCGCCTCGCCGAGCGACAGCGTCTCGCCCTCCGACTCCGCGTCCCCGAGCGCGAGCGCCACACCGACCGACCCCGCGTCGCCCACCGCGTCGGCATCGCCCTCCGCGTCGGCATCCCCGTCCGCTTCCGCGTCGGCCACCGCGAGCCCGTCGCCCACCGTCCCCACCGCGCCGCCGTCGACCGTCCCGCAGCCGACGGTCGTCCCGCGTGCGGGCTGGGGTGCCGACGAGTCGATGAGCCCCGACCCGTCCGAGTACAACGCGGACGTCAAGGCCGTCTTCGTGCACCACACGGACGGCATCAACGACTACTCCTGCGCCGATTCGGCGGCCATAGTCCGCGGCGTCTACGCGTACCACGTGCAGACGAACAAGTGGAACGACATCGGCTACAACTTCCTGGTCGACAGGTGCGGCACGGTCTTCGAGGGCCGCAAGGGCGGTATCGACCTGCCGGTGCTCGGCGCGCACACCTACGGCTTCAACCGTGAGTCCGCCGGTATCGCGGTACTCGGCAACTACGTCTCCACCGGTGCCTCCACGGCCGCGCAGACTTCGGTCGCCCGGGTCGCCGCGTGGAAGCTCGGCCAGTACAACGCCGACCCCGCGGGCACCGTGCAGCTCACCGCGGGTGCCACACAGAAGAACTACGCGGGCACCAGCTTCACCGCGGGCAGCAAGTACACGTTCAACCGGATCTCCGGCCACCGCGACGGCTTCAACACCCAGTGCCCGGGCACGGCCCTCTACGGCCAGCTGCCGGCGATCCGCACCATGGCCGCCGGTCCGGTCCAGGGCCTGAAGGTCACCTCGATAACCGGCGCCGGCCTCTCCGGCACGACCTACTACACCAAGGGCGCCATCACCCCGCGCTGGTCGACCACCACTCCGGGCGCGCTGATCAAGCGCTTCGAGGTGCTCGTGGACGGCAAGGTCGCCGCGACCACCGCCGGCACGGCCACCTCGGCCGCCACCACTCTCGCGCTCGGCAGCCACACCGTCGCCGTACGGGCCGTGCACCAGTCCGGTAAGACCGTGACCACCACCGCGCAGAACTTCGTCGCGGAGACCACCGCGCCGGCCTTCACCACGGCCGCGAACCTGGCCCTGCGCACCGGCACCGTCAGCACCACCTCGGTCCCGGTCAGCCTGCGCTGGAAGGCCACCGACACCGCGCTGCAGAGCGTGAAGGAGACCGCGCCCACCGCGGCCACGTTCGGTCCCACCGTCACCTCGGTCAACGCCACGGCGAAGCCCGGCGTGGCGACCACCTGGTCGATGGCCGCGTACGACTACGCGGGCAATGCCCGTACGTCCTCCGCGGCCTTCACCCCGGTGATCCTGCAGGAGACCTCGGCGGTCAAGTCCGGCAGCTGGACGACCCGTTCGTCCACCAGCTACCTGGGCGGCAAGTCGTACTCGAGCGGTTCCAAGGGCGCGAGCCTGACCTGGACGTTCACCGGCCGCTCCGCCTCGTGGGTGGTCAGCCGCGCCTCGTCCTCCGGCCAGGTGTACGTCTACGTGGACGGCGTCAAGACCAACACGGTCGACCTGAAGTCCGCCACCACCCTGTACCGCCAGGCGATCTGGACGAAGACGTGGTCCACGAGCGCCAAGCACACGGTGAAGATCGTGGTGGTCGGCACGAGCGGCCGCCCGACGATCACCACCGACGGCCTGGTCTACATCAAGTAGCGCGCGCCGCGGAAAGCCGCTGAAAGCTGCCGAAAGCCGCGGAAAGCAAAGGACCGGGCGTCCACCCTCTACGGGTGGACGCCCGGTCCGCGTTCGGTGGCCGGGTCAGAACCCGAGCTTGCGCAGCTGCTTGGGGTCGCGCTGCCAGTCCTTGGCGACCTTCACATGCAGGTCGAGGAAGACCGGCGTGCCGAGAAGCGCCTCGATCTGCTTGCGGGACTTCATGCCGACCTCCTTCAGACGCTTGCCCTGCGGGCCGATGATGATGCCCTTCTGGCTGGAGCGCTCGATGTAGACGTTCGCGTGGATGTCGAGCAGCGGCTTGTCCGCCGGGCGGTCCTCACGCGGCAGCATCTCCTCGACCACCACCGCGATCGAGTGCGGCAGCTCGTCGCGTACGCCTTCGAGCGCGGCCTCGCGGATCAGCTCCGCGACCATCACCATCTCCGGCTCGTCCGTGAGGTCGCCCTCCGGGTAGAGCGGCGGGCTCTCGGGCAGCAGCGGGACGAGCAGGTCCGCGACCAGCTCGACCTGGTCGCCCTTGACCGCGGAGACCGGGATGATCTCGGCCCACTCGAAGCCCAGCTCCCTGCCGAGCTGGTCGATGGCGATGAGCTGCTCGGCCAGGGTCTTGGAGTCGACCAGGTCCGTCTTGGTGACGATCGCGATCTTCGGGGTCTTCCTGATCCCCGCGAGCTCCTTGGCGATGAAGCGGTCACCGGGACCGAGCTTCTCGTTCGCCGGGAGACAGAAGCCGATGACGTCGACCTCGGCCCACGTGGTCCGTACGACGTCGTTGAGGCGCTCACCGAGCAGCGTGCGCGGCTTGTGGAGCCCGGGGGTGTCCACCAGGATCAGCTGCGCGTCGGCCCGGTGCACGATGCCGCGCACCGTGTGCCGCGTGGTCTGCGGCCGGTTCGACGTGATGGCGACCTTCTGGCCCACGAGTGCGTTGGTCAGGGTGGACTTGCCCGCGTTGGGCCGGCCCACGAAGCAGGCGAATCCCGCACGGTGGGCGGCCTCGGACTTGCCGGTGGGCGAGGAAGGTGCGCTCATGCGGCCCATTGTCCCTGATCCCCACCGCCCTGCCTGCCACGGGCCCACAGGGAGCCCGGCCCGGCCCCCGGCCCGATCCCCGGCCCGGCACGGGCCCGGCCCCCGGCCCGGAAAAAGCCCTCGGTCATGTCAGCCCCCCGACGTACCCTTGCAGTGCAAGGTTCCGCCTGTCGGGCGGGCCCCGTACGAGGAGGACGAGCACAGGCGTAGACCGCCGGCCCATGACTCAGACACCGACAGCTCAGCCCTCCGCGCAGGGCCCCGCACGAGCCCGGTTCACCGTGCCTGCCAAGCACCCCATGGTGACGGTCCTCGGCTCCGGAGACTCCCTGCTGCGGGTGATCGAGAAGGCCTTCCCGGCGGCCGACATCCATGTCCGGGGCAATGAGATCAGCGCCGTGGGCGACCGGGATCAGGTCGCTCTCGTACAGCGCCTGTTCGACGAGATGATGCTCGTGCTCCGCACGGGTCAGCCGATGACGGAGGACGCAGTGGAACGCTCGATCGCCATGCTCAGGGCGAGCGAGAACGGGGAAGGGCCGGACGAGACGCCGGCCGAGGTGCTCACGCAGAACATCCTGTCCTCGCGCGGCCGCACGATCCGGCCGAAGACCCTCAACCAGAAGCTCTACGTCGACGCCATCGACAAGCACACGATCGTCTTCGGTATCGGCCCCGCCGGTACGGGCAAGACCTATCTCGCCATGGCGAAGGCGGTGCAGGCCCTGCAGTCCAAGCAGGTCAACCGCATCATCCTGACCCGCCCGGCCGTCGAGGCCGGCGAGCGCCTCGGCTTCCTGCCGGGCACGCTCTACGAGAAGATCGACCCGTATCTGCGCCCGCTCTACGACGCGCTGCACGACATGCTCGACCCGGATTCGATCCCGCGCCTGATGGCCGCCGGGACGATCGAGGTCGCGCCGCTGGCGTACATGAGGGGGCGCGCGCAACCCGTATTTACGAACGTGCTGACGCCCGAAGGATGGCGGCCCATCGGCAGCCTTCAGGTCGGCGACCTCGTCATCGGGTCCGACGGCGAACCGACACCGGTCCTCGGCGTCTACCCCCAGGGCGAGAAGGACATCTACCGGGTCAGCGCGCAGGACGGCTCGTGGACGCTGTGCTGCGGTGAGCATCTGTGGACGGTCCGCACTGCCTCGGACAAGCGGCGCGACAAGCCCTGGCGGGTCCTGGAGACCCAGGACATGATCGGCAACCTTCGCGCGGCCCACGCACGGCGGTACGAGCTGCCGATGCTGACAGCCCCTGTGGAGTTCCCCGAGCGTGAAGTCCCGATGGATCCGTACGCCCTGGGCCTGCTCCTCGGCGACGGCTGTCTGACCGGCTCCACCACGCCCTCGTTCTCCACTGAGGACCCGGAGCTGGCGCAGGCCCTGGAAGCCGCGCTGACCGGCGCCAGCGTGCGTCACAAAAGCGGGCCCGACTACGTTCTCAACCGGGTCAAGTCCCCTGGCGACGTTGTCACGGTCGAGAACCCGGTGAGTCGCGTGATGCGAGGGCTTGAGCTCATGCCTTCGCGTTCGCACAACAAGTTCGTACCGGACGGCTATCTGTACAACTCGGCCGCAGTGCGGCTGGCCGTACTTCAGGGGCTCCTCGACTCCGACGGCGGCCCGGTCACCCAGCAGGACCGGACCTGCCGTATCCAGTACACGACGACGTCGATCCTGCTTCGCGACGATGTGATCTCGTTGGTCCAGTCGCTCGGCGGTGTCGCATACACCCGTCGTCGCGCGGCCGAGGGACGTACGCCCGGGCTCGCGAAGGGACGTCCGGTGGAGCACCGCGTGGACGCCCACATCATCGACATCCGCCTCCCCGAAGGCATCGAGCCCTTCCGTCTCACCCGTAAGCGCGACAAGTACCTTGCCGCAGGGGGCGGCGGCCGTCCGATGCGGTTCATCGACTCCATCGAGCCCGCAGGCCGCGAGGAGACCGTGTGTATCCAGGTCGCGGCTGAGGACTCGCTGTACGTCACTCAGGACTACCTGCTGACGCACAACACCTTGAATGACGCCTTCATCATCCTCGACGAGGCCCAGAACACCTCGCCGGAGCAGATGAAGATGTTCCTGACCCGCCTCGGTTTCGAGTCGAAGATCGTCATCACCGGTGACGTCACCCAGGTCGACCTGCCGAGCGGTGCGAAGAGCGGTCTGCGGCAGGTCCAGGAGATCCTGGACGGCGTGGACGACGTGCACTTCTCGCGGCTCACGTCGCACGATGTCGTACGGCACAAGCTCGTCGGCCGTATCGTCGACGCCTACGAGAAGTACGACTCCGAGAACGGTACGGAGAACGGCGCCCACAAGGGCGGCCGCCCCAAACGGAAGTAACGGAACAGCGCACCATGGCGATCGACGTCAACAACGAGTCCGGAACCGAGGTCGACGAGCAGGCGATCCTCGACATCGCCCGCTACGCGCTCGCGCGGATGCGGATCCACCCGCTCTCCGAGCTCTCGGTGATCGTCGTGGACGCCGACGCCATGGAGCAGCTGCACATCCAGTGGATGGACCTGCCGGGCCCGACGGACGTCATGTCCTTCCCGATGGACGAGCTGCGCCCGCCCATGAAGGACGACGAGGAGCCGCCGCAGGGCCTGCTCGGCGACATCGTGCTGTGCCCCGAGGTCGCCGAGAAGCAGGGCAAGGAGGCCGAGACCCGGCACTCCATGGACGAGGAGCTCCAGCTGCTCACCGTGCACGGGGTCCTGCACCTGCTGGGGTACGACCATGAGGAGCCGGACGAGAAGGCCGAGATGTTCGGGCTTCAGGCGGCGATCGTCGACGGCTGGCGTGAAGAGCGCGGTGTGACGGGTCCGTCGCCGGCGCCCACGGTCTCGTGAGTACCGCACTGGTCCTCGGCGTCATCGCCCTTGTGATCGTCGCCTGGCTCGCCTCCTGCGCGGAGGCGGGCCTCGCGCGCGTTTCGAGCTTCCGCGCGGCCGAGGCGGTCCGCCAGGGCCGCCGGGGCAGCGCCAAGCTGGCGCAGGTCGCGGGCGATCCGACGCGGTATCTGAATGTCGCGCTGCTGGTACGGGTGGCGTGCGAGATGGCCGCCGCGGCGCTCGTCACGTACGCGTGCCTCCAAGAATTCGACGAGACCTGGCAGGCCCTCGCGGTCGCCATCGGCGTCATGGTGCTCGTCAGCTATGTGGCGGTCGGTGTCTCGCCGCGCACCATCGGACGCCAGCACCCGCTCAACACGGCGACGGCGGCCGCGTACGTCCTGGTGCCGCTGGCCCGGATCATGGGTCCGATCCCGCCGCTGCTGATCCTGATCGGCAATGCGCTCACCCCCGGCAAGGGGTTTCGCCGGGGGCCGTTCGCGTCCGAGGCCGAGCTGCGCGCGATGGTGGATCTCGCCGAGCAGGAGTCGCTGATCGAGGACGACGAGCGCCGGATGGTGCACTCGGTCTTCGAGCTGGGCGACACCCTCGTACGCGAAGTGATGGTGCCGCGTACGGACTTGATCGTCATCGAGCGGTACAAGACGATCCGGCAGGCGCTCACCCTGGCGCTGCGCTCGGGTTTCTCGCGGATCCCCGTGACGGGTGAGAACGAGGACGACGTGGTCGGGATCGTCTATCTCAAGGATCTGGCCCGCAAGACGCACATCAGCCGCGATGCCGAGGCGGAGCTCGTCTCCACCGCGATGCGGCCCGCGTCCTTCGTACCCGACACCAAGAACGCCGGTGATCTGCTGCGCGAGATGCAGCAGGACCGCAACCACGTCGCGGTGGTGATCGACGAGTACGGCGGTACGGCCGGCATCGTCACCATCGAGGACATCCTCGAGGAGATCGTCGGCGAGATCACCGACGAGTACGACCGTGAGATCGACCCCGTCGAGCAGCTCGGCGACGACCGTTTCCGGGTGACCGCGCGGCTCGACATCGAGGATCTCGGTGAGCTGTACGGGCTCGACGAGTTCGACGACGACGATGTGGAGACGGTCGGCGGGCTGCTCGCCAAGGCGCTCGGCCGGGTGCCGATCGCGGGCGCCGAGGCGGAGGTGGAGCTGCCGGACGGGCGCTGTCTGAAGCTCACCGCGGAGTCCGCCGCGGGCCGCCGCAACAAGATCATGACGGTGCTCGTGGAGCCGGTGGTCGCGCCGGACCTGGAGGACGATCCGGATGACACCCGCTGAGCTGCGCGCGTTCTGTCTGTCGTTCAACGCGGCCGCGGAGGAGTTCCCGTTCCCGCGCAACCCCGAGCTCTCCACCTTCAAGGTGCTCGGCAAGATCTTCGCGTTCAGCGCGCTTGCCGAGCAGCCCTTGAAGATCGCGCTCAAGGCGGAGCCGGAGAACGCGATCCGTCAGCGCGAGCAGCACCCGGCGATCGTGCCGGGCTGGCACCTGAACAAACGGCACTGGAACACGGTGACCGTGGACGAGCTCCCGGACGCGTATGTCCGGGAGCTCATCGAGGATTCCTACGACCTGGTGGTGGCGGGTCTGCCGAAGGCGGAGCGGCTCCGGCTAGACCGGGCCTGAACCGCCTTACCCGGCAAGGGACTTACGGCGCAGCCCCACCGCGATCAGGAGCGCCGACGCGAGCACGATCGCCGCGTCCACGGCGACCACCAGGTGGTATCCGGAGGTCAGATCGTCCGCGGTGGTGGCGAGCACACCGAGCAGCGGGATGCCGACCGTCAGACCGAGCTGCTGGCTGCTGGTGACCAGGCCGGTGGCCAGACCCTGCTGCTCGTCCGGGACGCCGGAGGTCACCGTGATCCCGTACGAGATGATCGCGCCCATGTGGAAGACGCAGGCCAGCGAGGCCACGAGCGTGGCCAGAACGACGCCGAGGGTGCCGGTGCCGGTCACGAGCAGTCCGGCCGTGAACACCGCCTGGCCGGTCAGTCCGACGACGAGGACCTTGCGGGAGCCGTAGCGGCCGACGAAGCGCGGGGTGAGGGTGCCGGAGACGAAAGCCGCGACGCCCTGCGCACCGAAGACCAGGCCCGTCTGGAAGGGCGAGAGGCCGAGGGTCTGCTGCAGATAGAGCGTGAGCACGAAGACGATCGTGGTCATCATCGAGAAGGTGATCAGACCGCCGACATTGCCCCAGGCGACGTTCGGGCGGCGCAGCATGGGCAGCGAGACCAGCGGCTGGGCGGTGCGGGACTCGATCCGGACGAACGCGGCGAGCAGCAGCACACCGGCGGCGAGGGTGAGCTGGACGTCGAGCTTGCCGAAGCCGTGTTCGGCGGCCGTGGTCAGGGCGTAGATCAGGGCGAGCAGTCCGCCGGTGACGGTGATCGCGCCGGGTACGTCGAGCTTCGGGCGCTCGGGGCTCTGCGACTCCTTGAGCAGGGCCGGGGCGACGGGCAGGACGAGTACGGCGAACAGGGCGAGCAGACCCATCGTGGAACGCCAGCCGAGGGTGTCGGTGAGGATGCCGCCGAGCACCATGCCGACGGTGAAGCCGAGGGACATCAGGGTGCCGGAGAGTCCCAGCGCCCGGTCGCGCTGCGGGCCTTCACGGAAGGTGGTGGTGAGCAGCGCCATGCCGGTGGGGACGATCGCGGCCGCGCCGATGCCCTGCAGCGCACGCGCGGCGAGGAAGGACGGGGCGTCCCACGCGAAGGTCGCGAGCACCGAGGCGGCACCGAACAGGGCGAGCCCGGAGAGGAACAGCCGCCGCCTGCCGTAGAGGTCGCCGAGCCGGCCGGACAGGAGCAGGAAGCCGCCGGAGGGCAGCGCGAAGGCGGTGACGGCCCACTGCAGCGCGGCGTCGCTCATCTGCAGGTCGGCGCCGAGGACGGGCAGCGCGACATTCAGTACGGAGAAGTCGAGCGCGACCATGAACTGGGCGGCGCAGAGCACGAAGAGGACGAGCTTGTCGCGGGCGGAGAGCCGTGCGGGTGTGGGGTTCTGTGTGGCGCTACGGAGGGAACTGTCCGTGACCGCCGAGGGATTGGCCGAAGGAGCGGGGGTGTCGATTGCCATGTGCAAGAGCTTCGGGCCACCGGAATATCCGTGGAGAGTGGGAACTTATCCTGGTGGCCGCACCACCAGCTGAAGCTCCGGGGGGAGAGCGAGTGACCGAGACCGCCACCATGAAGGCCCACCGCCTGTCGGAACTGCGGGAGTTCCTGATGAGCCGCAGGGCCCGCGTCACGCCCGCCGAGGCCGGACTGCCCGAAGGCGGCGGCCGGCGGCGCACCCCGGGGCTGCGCCGCGAGGAAGTGGCCGTGCTCGCCGGGGTCGGCGCCTCCTGGTATCAGTGGCTCGAGCAGGGCCGCGACATCTCCGTATCGCCGCAGGTCCTCGACTCCGTCGCACGAGTCCTGCTGATGTCCAGCGCCGAGCGCCGGCATCTCTACGTCCTGTCCGGACTCAATCCGCCGGCGCTCGAGGTCGGGGAGCCGGACGACGCGATGCGCGAGGGTCTGAAGCGGCTCATCGACGCGTGGATGCCGTATCCGGCGCACATCATGGATCAGTACTGGAACTGCGTGATGTACAACGACTCGGCCGCCATGGTGCTCGGGATGCGGCCCGAGAACCGGCAGAACTGCCTGATCGACTTCTTCACGGACGACCTCTACCGGGGGCGGGCCATGAGCTGGCAGTGCAATGCCGAGATCTTGGTGGCCCAGTTCCGCTCGGCCTGTTCCGAGTCGCCCGACGACGAGGGTTTCCGTGCTCTCGTCGAGGAGGCCAAGTCGGTCAGCGACGAGTTCACCGCGCTGTGGGAGCGGCGGGACATCTCCCCCGGCGGTCTGATGAAGAAGCAGATCGAGCACCCGATGGTCGGCACGCTGCACTTCGAGTCGACCCAGCTGCGGGTGCCGGCCCGGCCCGATCTGGTGATCGTGCTGCACACGCCGCTGGCGATCGCCGAGACCGTACGCAAGGTGGAGTGGCTGGCGTCTCCTGAGGGGCGCCGGGGGTCGATGTATCCGGTGGCGGGCTGAGACGGGTCGGCCGAAAGAACGGGATACCAACTGAGGACCTTGGTCCCGACGCACGGGGACTTACGGCGCACAGGCGGGCTTTACCTTCCGTTTAGGTTGGTGTGCACAAGAGCTTGAACGCCCCCTCAGGAGATCTCCGTGCGCACCCGTAACTCCCGTGCATTCGCTGCCGCGTTGGCGTCTGTTTCGCTGGCCGCCGTGGCGGCGTGCGGGGGCTCGGCGGATGCCGAGGAGAATCCGAAGGCCGGGAAGTCCGCGTCCCCGTCCGCATCGGCTTCCGCTACGGCGAAGCCGGTGGCGAAGCCGCTCACGCAGCAGCAGGCCGAGGACGCGCTGATCGAGGTGGCGGATCTGCCGAAGGGGTGGAAGGTCGACGCCTCCGGGAGCGAGGAGGGCGACGAGTCCGCCGACTCCGCCGAGGAGGAGTTCGAGGCCGGCAAGGCCGACAAGCCGCAGTGCCAGCCGCTCCTCGACGGCACCATGGCCGGGGGTGCGGAAGCGAAGCCCGAGGCCGCGGCCGCCGCCTTCTTCACCAAGAGCGCCGACGTCGGCCCCTACATGATGGTCACGGTCGAGGCGTACACGGAGAAGCTGGCCAAGGAGTTCATGAAGCCCTCCGACGTGCTGACCGGCTGCGAGTCGTTCAGCGCCGAAATGGAAGGCGAGCGGGCCGACTTCACCTCCAGCGAGTTGTCCGTACGTCAGGTCGGTGACGAGACCGTGGGCTATCGCAGCGCCACACAGTTCGGCGACGACGAGTTCTACTTCGCGTGGCAGTCGGACACGGTCACGGCCCGCGTCGGCAGCACGCTCGTCACCGTTTCGCAGATGTCGATGTCCAACGCCGACCAGAACGCGCTGGAACAGGCGCTGAGCAGGCTCGTCGAGAAGACCCGCGAGGTCGCCGCGAAGGGTGCCGAAGGCACCGGCGTCTGACCTCGCCCCCTCCCCCACTTTTCCTTCTGGAGTACCCCCATGCGTACCAACCTGCGCCGTGCGGCCGTCGCCGCCCTCGCCTCGTCCTGCCTGCTCTTCGCCGCCGCGTGCGGCGGTTCCGCGGAGGCGGAGGACAAGCCGGCCGCCAAGAAGTCCGAGTCCGCGAAGCCGAAGCCGACGCCGGTGGCTGAGCCGCTCACCAAGGCACAGCTCGAGGAAGCGCTCCTTGAGCTGAAGGACATGCCGGCCGGCTGGAGCGCGTTCAAGGCCATGACCGAGGAGTCCGTCGGCGTCAACGACTTCTTCATGGGCAACACCGACAAGGCCGAGTGCCAGCCGCTGCTCGACCAGGTGATCGGCGCGGAGGACGGACCCAAGGCACAGGCCTATGCCGTCACCGGCTTCGCCAAGGACGAGGAGAACGGCCCGTACCTGGCCGTCGCGGTCGCCTCGTACTCGGCCGAGGACGCCAAGGACCTCACGGCGAAGAAGCCCTCGCCGAAGGGCTGCGACTCGTTCAAGGGCGAGGTCGTTTCGGACGAGGGCGACGAACCGGCCACGTTCCGGTACAAGGAGCTGCCCGCCCCGGCCGTCGGCACCGACGCCCGCGCTCAGCGCCTGACGGCGAAGTGGGACGACAACGAGCTGCAGCCGGTGCAGTACGACCTCGCCGTCGCCCGCGTCGAAGGCGCGATCGTGCTCGTCCAGGCGACGGCCCCGTTCGACGCCGACGACTCGTCCTTCCACGCCGCCTTCAAGAAGGCCGTCGAGAAGGTCGAAGCCGCCGCCAAGGCAGCCAAGACCGCCAAGTAGAACCTGCCCCGAAGCAGGGGGAATGGGGAGGGGAAGCGGGGGAACCTCGGGGACTCAGGGAGGGAACCCGGAGGGGAGAGCACCCCGGTGCGACCGTTGGGAGACGGCCGCACCGGGGTGCTCGTGCGTGCACGACGGGCCGCACATCACACAGCGGGCCGCACACGGCGGGCCCGCACACCACACAGCGGACCGCACACGGCGGGCCCCGCACCGAACGCCCCCACCCCACTTCGTATGCTCGACGCATGACCGAAAGCACCCCCCTCGACCCCGAGGACCGCAAGATCGTCACGCTGGCGCGCAGCGCCCGTGCCCGTAACGAGGTGCCCGAGGGTGCCGCCGTACGCGACGAGACCGGCCGCACCTATGTGGCCGGCACCGTGGCGCTCGACTCGCTGCAGCTGAGTGCGCTGCGTACGGCCGTCGCGATGGCCGTGGCGAGCGGTGCGCGGTCGCTCGAGGCGGCGGCGGTCGTCAGCGCCGTGGAAGCGCTTTCGGCGGAGGACCTCGCGGCCGTACGTGATCTCGGTGGAGCCGGGACTCCGGTTCTGCTCGCGGGGCCTGACGGAACGGTGCGGTCCACCACGCCCGCTGGCTGAATTCACACCCCCGACGACCCTGCTGAGCAGGGATGCTGACTGACAGGTCAGTAACGCCGATCGGCGCGGAAGTAGAAGAATCAAGGAGATTCCTCTTGTCTTCTCGCGCCGATTCGGTCTCAATAGGCAGCGCTTGCTCATCCGACGGACCGTCAGATTTCTTTCTGGGACGGCCGGTACGGGGACGCGGAGCCGCAGTCCCGTACCGCTCTCGGTCTTCCCGCGTTCCGTGCGGCACCCGCACGCCCCACGGACGGTCTGCGCACACGTTCACGCACCCCCTGCAGCGCCGTGCCCGCACATCGGGTGACGGTGGGATGTCCTCCCGCGTGGATCTCGTGCGCCCTTCTGCGGCTACACGGCAACTCCCTTACATGGAAGGGGAACCGAATGAGAGCCAGCAAGCTCGGGATCGGCACCTTGGCGGCGGGCGCGCTCGCGGTCGGGGCACTGGCCTTCGCACCGGCCGCGATGGCGGTGACACCGGCGGACGCCAGCGCGGACTACTCCTGCGGCATCTTCGGCGGCGGTGACGCACAGCTGCACGCCGAGCAGTCGGGCAGCAGCATCACCATCAGCGTCCAGACCTCCGTCAACACCCCGCTGGAGATCCAGCCGGGCGACGCGACCACCTCACTCACCCTCGCCCTGAACGGCACGGGCACCGCCACGTTCTCGGGCAGCAGCAACCCGCTCATGGCGGCGGGCACCCCGTACAAGAGCGGTCCGCTGACCAGCTCCACCAGCTTCGCCCCCGGCGACACCCTCGACTCGTACTTCGGCGGCACGGCCCTGACGCTGTCGATCTTCGGGACGACGGTCAACTGCGATGCGGACACCGCACAGACGGCGGCGTTCGTAGCCGACTGATCAGCGCGTTCACGGAGGGGATCGGTGCCGTCGACGGACGGCACCGGTTCTCGTGCGCCCGGGAGCGGGCGGGATCTTGACAGAACCTGATGGCCCATCAGTCCAGTTGGGCCGATTCCATTGACTTCTCACATAACCCGCACATCAATGGCTCCCTGTCGTCGCGGAAGAGCCGCCGCGCCGACATACTCGAGGAGGGGGCAACATGCCTTCAGGAAAAAGGAGTTACGGCGGTCGAAGACACCGCTGGGCAGCAGGGTTAGGGGTGGTCGCGCTCGGCGTCCTGGGGGGCGGGGCCGCTCTGGCGACTCCGGCGGCCGCGGCGCCGGCGGAGGTCGAGTTCGTCACGGTGTGCACACCGCCGTCGAACCTGGGTGTGCCGCCGATCGAGGGCCCCACCAAAGCGAAGATCTCCGTCGACAACGCGAACCCCAAGGTCGGCGACACGGTCAAGGTCACGTACGAGGTGACCAAGCCGGCCTCGGGCAACCCCACCAGCCTGCCCCTGCCGGAGAACATCATGAAGCCGCGGGGCACGGTGAAGCTCGGCGGAGCCCAGACCGCCGACGTCGCGGTCGAAGGCCCCCGCCAGAACACACCGGTGGCGGGGAACGCTCCGTTCCCGGCGTTCTCGATGACCGGCACGTTCACGGTCACCGCCCCCGGCGCCATCACGCTGTCGCCGGGCAACTACACCATCAACACCAACTACATCGTCGACATCGACACCCCGTGTGTCATCAAGACCCCGCCCGCCCCGGTCTCCGAGACCATCACGGCGACCGGGGGCGGCGATCCGGTCAATCCGCGCTCGCTGTCGCTGAGCGCGCCCTCCGGTGCGCCCGGCGCGTCCGTACTCGTCACGCTCAAGGACTTCACCCCGAGCACGCCCGTCACGATCGCGGGCTGGAACGGGACCGGGGTCACGGCCGACAAGTACGACGCCAGCACGGCCACCAACGGCACCATGACCGTCCGGCTGAAGGTCAACGATCCGGCCACGGTCGGCATCGTCGCCTTCGAAGGCGCGGCGTGGGATCCGGCGAAGGGCGCGGGCCCGCAGCCGTACACGGTCACCACTCCCGGTGGCGGCGGCACGACCCTGGACCAGAACCTCAAGTCCTCGGTCAAGGCAGGGCAGTTGACCATGACGCAGGCCGGTAACGCCGTCCTGATGTCAGGAGTCGACTTCGGCAAGGGCGGACCGTCCACCGGCGCGCTGCAGCAGGTGACGGTCAAGGACTTCCGCGGTGGCCCCGCGGGCTGGTCCCTGACCGGCAAGGTCACCAAGTTCACCGGTCCCGGCGGTGCCTACATCGACGCGGACAAGCTGAGCTGGACGCCGAAGTGCGCCACCAAGGCGGGCAGCCCCAGCGTGTGCGCGGCGGGCAGTGCGGGTCAGGTCGGCAGTCAGGGCGCCACGCTCGCGCAGACGCCCAATGCCGCGCTGACCGGTGGTGAGTTCCAGATCGACGCCGGGCTTTCGCTGAACGTACCGGAGTTCACGGCACCCGGTGAGTACGCGGGTGTGCTCACGCTCACCCTCACCTGACAGTCCCCCTCCTGTCAGAGCCTGTGTCATCACCCCGGTCGGATCAGCGCGCGGCGTCTGGTGCGTGCGATCGCAAGGCGGCCGGAAGTCCTCGTTTGGGGCCTCCCCTGCTCGAAGAGCTTGGGGAAGGAGCTACTAGGGCTTCCGGCCAACGCGGCAATGGGGTCTCCCCTGCTCGAGCGAAGCCGAGAGCTTGGGGAAGTGCGTGCCAGGCGTCGCGCGCCCGGCCGGGGTGATGACACAGGCTCTCGGTTCCGCACCCTTTTCCACCGGCGGGCCGGCCCCCTCACGGGCCGGTCCGCCATCCATACGTTTCCGGGGGTCCGCGCACATGTTCCTCATCAGAACGACCCGTCCGTACGCGGCACTTGCCGCCGCCTTCGCGCTGGTGACCGCGCTGCTCATGACGGTCGGCGCACCTGCTCCGGCGCACGCCGCCGACAACGGCCGCTGGTCGGTCTACCCCACGTCGGCCCAGCCCGGCGGGCGGCCCTACTTCTATCTCACGGCCGACCCCGGTACGACCCTGATGGACAAGGTCACCGTCACCAACAAGGCAGACGAGCCGCTGACTTTCAAGCTGTACGCGGCCGACGCCTACAACACCGCGCGCGACGGCGGGTTCGCCGTCCGCTCGCTCGGCGAGAAGCAGACCGGCGTCGGCGCCTGGGCCAAGCCCGAGAAGGCACGTGTGACGGTGCCGCCGGGTTCCTCGCTCGACGTCCCGGTCACGATCACCGTGCCGGAGAGCGCCGAGCCCGGTGACCACCCCGGCGCTCTGGTCGCCCTGGACGAGAAGGTGGATCCGGCCGAGGGCTCCGTCGAGGTCGGCGTGCAGCGGGCGGTCGGCGCGCGGATCTATCTGCGGGTGGGCGGTCCGACGATGCCCGCACTGTCCGTGGAGAACGTGCGGATGGAGCACAGCCAGCCGCTCGTTCCGGGCTTCGGCAAGAGCACCGCCACCATCACGTACACGCTCTACAACCGCGGCAACGTGACCCTGAACCCGAAGGTCGAGCTGAGCGCGAAGGGCCTGTTCGGCCGCAAGCTGCTCGACCGCGATCTCACCAAGGTCCCCTCGGAGCTGCTGCCACGCCAGAAGGTGCAGCTGACCGAGCACTGGAGCGGCTCACCCCAACTCGACTGGGGCGATGTGCAGTTGACGGCCACGAGCGAGGACATCGAGTCCTCGGGCTCGGCCTCGTTCTTCGCGCTGCCGTGGCTGGTGGCGGCGGTTCTGTTCGGGGTGCTGCTCGGTGGGGGCGGCATGTGGTTCGCGAAGCGGCGAAAGGCCCGGCAGGCGGCTTGAGTTCTCGACGGGTCACGGGGAGCGGGCGCGCTCTGCGGCGAGTGCGGCTACCGCTCCCCGAACCCGATCGTCGGCACGGCCCGTCTCAGCGGCCAGGGCCGTGAGGACTGAGGGACAAGACCCTCCAGGAACGCGTACCTCCGCAGGGCGGCAGGATCCTGATCCTCGTACGACTGGATCCTGCGCCACCATGCCCCGATCTCCGCCCACCCGGGCGCCGACAGCGAGCCCCCGAACTCCTGGACGGAGAGCGCGGCCGTGAGGCCGGCGAAGGCGAGGCGGTCGGCGAGCGGCCAGCCCGCGAGCGTGCCGGTGACGAAGCCCGCGACGAACACATCGCCCGCGCCGGTCGGGTCAAGCGCCTCCACCGCGATGGCCGGCACCTCGGCGGTCTCGCCGGTGCGCCCGTCCACGGCATACGCGCCCTCCGCGCCGAGCGTGACCACCGCGAGCGGTACATGGGCGGTCAGCGCCCGTGCCGCCGCGCGCGGGCAGTCGGTGCGCGTGTAGCGCATCGCCTCCTCGGCGTTGGGCAGGAAGGCCTCGCAGTGCGCGAGGTCGGGGAGCCCGGCGAGATCCCAGCGTCCGGTCTCGTCCCAGCCCACATCCGCGAAGATCATCGTGCCCTTGGCGGCGGCCTGCGCCACCCAGTCCTCGCGCACACCGGGCGAGAGCGAGGCGATGGCCGCGCGGGAGCGGGGCGGGCAGTCGGGGGCGGGCTCGGCGGGCGGGGCGTCATGGCCGTGCGAGACCATCGTGCGCTCGCCCTCGTACGCCATCGAGATCGTGACCGGCGAATGCCAGCCGGGCACGGTGCGCGACTGCGAGAGGTCGATGCCCTCGCCCTGCTCAAGGGCGTCCCAGCAGTACGACCCGTAATGGTCGTCACCGAACGCGGCCGCGAGCGAGGTGCGCAGGCCGAGCCGGGCGAGCGCTGTCGCCATGTTGGCCACGCCGCCGGGGCTCTGGCCCATCCCGCGCGCCCAGGACTCCGTGCCCCGCACGGGGGCGGAATCGAGCCCGGTGAAGATGATGTCGAGGAAGACGGTGCCGGTCAGATACACGTCCCAGGGCGGTTCACCGGACGTACGCAGGGCCGCGAGCGGGTCGAGACAGCCCTTGTCGGAGGCCGCTCCGAAGCGGCCGTCACCATTGAGCGGCCGGGTGCCGTCGATAGCGCTCACGAGGTGCTCCGTACGAGATATGCCTGCAGATCCGGACAGTCTGCCCCATGGCACTGACAATCCCCGGAGACGTCGGCCGCGCGCTGGCTCGGGTAACTTCCGGGGCATGAGGCTGACGATTCTGGGTGGCGGCGGATTCCGTGTTCCGCTGGTGTACGGGGCGCTGGTGGGGTCGGAGGTGACGGAACTGACCTTGTACGACACGGACCGGGCGCGGCTCGACGTCGTACGGTCGGTGATCGAAGGGCGGGGCGCGAAGGGCCCGGCGGTGCGGATCGCCGAGGATCTCGACGACGCCGTACGCGGCGCCGACTTCGTGTTCTCCGCGATCCGCGTCGGCGGTACCGCGGGACGTGTACGCGACGAGCGCGTGCCCCTTGGCGAGGGTGTGCTCGGCCAGGAGACGGTCGGCGCGGGCGGGGTCCTCTACGGGCTGCGCACGATCCCGGTCGCCCTGCGGATCGCCGAACGCGTCAAGGCGCTCGCGCCCGGTGCCTGGGTCATCAACTTCACCAACCCCGCGGGCATGGTGACCGAGGCGATGTCCTCGGTGCTCGGCGAGCGCGTGATCGGCATCTGCGACTCGCCCGTCGGTCTCGTACGGCGTGCGGCGCGCGCCGCCGGCGCGGATCCGGACCAGGTCCGTTATGACTACGTGGGCCTCAACCACCTCGGCTGGCTGCGGAAGTTGACCGCCCCCGACGGGCACGACCTGCTGCCAGGACTGCTGGCCGACCCCGCGCGCCTGGCCTCCTTCGAGGAGGGAAGGCTCTTCGGCGCGACCTGGCTGCGTGCGCTCGGCTCGCTGCCCAACGAGTATCTGCACTACTACTACTTCCGCCGCGAGACCCTCGCCTCCGTACGGGATGCGGACGAGACCCGCGGGGAGTTCCTCGACCAGCAGCAGGGCGGCTTCTTCGCGCGCGCGTCCGCACAGCCCGCGAGGGCCTACGAGTTGTGGGAGGCGACCCGTCAGGAGCGCGAGTCGACGTACATGGCGGAGTCCCGTGCGGCGAGCGGCGGCTGGGAGCGCGACGCCTGCGATCTGGACGGCGGAGGCTACGACCAGGTGGCGCTCGCGCTGATGCGGGCGCTGTCCTCACGGCAGGACACGCGGTTGATCCTCAACGTACGCAATGGGACGACGGTCCCCGAGCTGCCCGCCGACGCGATCATCGAGACGGTCTGCGCGGTGGACGCCACCGGCGCCCGCCCGCTGCCCTGCGACCCCCTCGGACCGGCCGAGTTGGGGCTGATGCTGCAGCTCAAGGCGGTGGAGCGGGCAGCGGTCGAGGCGGCGGTGTTCAAGGACCGCGATGCCGCGCTCAGGGCGCTGGCCCTGCATCCGCTCGTGGACTCACCGGCCGTCGCCGAGCGGATCCTGGAGCGGGCGGTCGCCGGCGCTTAGGCGGGCGGTCACCGGCGCTTGGCGGTCGCCGGCGCTTGAGCGGGCGGTCACCAGCGCTTGGCGGTCCACCCCGGCTCGGCGATCCGCATGGCCGCCGCGTCGTCCCGGTCCCGCATCCGGCCGTCGTCCGCCAGCCACCGCCGATGCAGCAGGCCGAGGCGCTCCCGGTCGAGTTCGACCCCGAGACCGGGAGCGTCCGACACCTCCACCCGTCCGTCCTTGAAGGCGATCCGCCGCGTCAGGACCTCCTCGGTCACCCACGGGTAGTGGCTGTCGCAGGCGTACCCCAGATTCGGGACGGTGGCGGCGACCTGGGTCATCGAGGCCAGGCTGATGCCCAGATGGATGTTGGAGTGCATGGACACTCCGACACCGAACGTCCTGCAGAGCGCGGCAAGTTCCCGCGTACGCCGCAGCCCGCCGAAGTAGTGGTGGTCGCAGAGCACCACCTGGACCGCACCCTTGGCGAAGGCCTCCGGTATCTCCTCGAAGGTCGTCACGCACATGTTGGTCGCCAGCGGCACATCGGTGGCTGCGGCCACCTCGGCCATCGCGGGCGTCCCGGTGGCCGGGTCCTCCAGATACTCCAGTACGTCACCGAGTTCGCGCGCCACGTACAGCGAAGTCTCCGTACTCCAGGCCCCGTTGGGATCGAGCCGCAGCGGCTTGCCCGGAAAGGCCGCCGCGAGCGCGCGGACCGCCGCGATCTCCTCGTCGGGCGCGAGGACACCGCCCTTCAGCTTGAAGGAGGCGAACCCGTGCTCCTCGACGAGCCGCCGCGCCTGCGCCACCACGGCCGCCGGGTCGAGCGCGGCCGGCCACCCGTCCCGCTCCCCCGCAGCGCCGGGGTGCTCGGCCCACCGGTAGAAGAGATACGCGCTGTAGTCGACGGCGTCGCGCACCTTGCCGCCGAGCAACGCGTGCACGGGCAGTCCGAGCGCTTTGCCGAGCGCGTCGAGACAGGCCACCTCGAAACCGGAGACCACGGAGAGCCGCAGCTTGTCCGCGCTCTGCACCCCGCGCAGACCGCCGGCGTCGAGGCCGCCGCCCGTGGTCTCGCAGACCCGGTCGGCCAAGGCGAACAGACCGTTGATGTCCGAGACCGGCCGGCCCCGGAGCGCTTCGACCAACGGCCGGGCGAGATCGAGGTACTTGGTGTCACCGTAGGTCTCGCCGATGCCGGTGATCCCGTCGGCGGTCTCCACCTCGACGATCAGCCGCGGGGTGTACGGCTGGTGCACGCCCTGGGTGTTCAGGAGCGGCGGGTCCGCGATGAGGACCGGGGTGAGACGTACGGCCGCGATCGTCAGGTTCGGCGCCATGGCAGCCATCCCAGCCTGCCTCCGAGAGCGGGTCAAGGGTGCGTTCCGCGCCCCTGACCGACGCACGATTACGATCTGCGGCATGCCGGAACAGGAGATCCCCACCGGGGGTGTACGCGAGGTGAAGTCGGCCGCGCGCACCGTCGAGCTGCTCGAAGTGCTCGCCCGGCGCGGCGACCGTCCCGCGCGCCTTCGCGAACTCGCCGAGGAGCTGGGTGTCCCCCGCAGCTCGATGTACGCGCTCCTTCAGACGCTGATCGACCGCGGCTGGGTGCGCACGGACACGACCGGTTCGCTGTACGGCATCGGCATCCACGCCCTGCTGACCGGCACCAGCTACCTGGACAGCGATCCTCGCGTACGGATCGCACGGCCGTTTCTCGACGAGGCCTCCGACGCGCTCGGCGAGACCATTCATCTGGCCCGCCTCGACGGCGCGGACGTGGTGTATCTGGCCACACGCGAGTCGCATGAATACCTGCGCACGTTCTCCCGCGTGGGCCGCCGGCTGCCCGCGCACGCGGGTGCGCTCGGCAAGGCGCTGCTCGCCGAGGCGATGGAACAGCGGCTGCCACAGGGCGAGTTGGAGCAGCTCACCCCGCACACCCGCACCGCACCCGGTGCCCTGGCCGCCGATCTGGCCGAGGTGCGCGAGCGCGGCTACGCCGTCGAACGCGAGGAGAGCGTCCTCGGGATCGCGGGCTTCGGTTTCGCGCTGCGCTACGACGACCCGGCGGTGGACGCGATCAGCTGCTCGGTACCGCTCGCGCGGCTGACCGGGGAGCACGAGCGGCGGATCGTGGCGGTGATGGCGGAGATCCGTACGAAGATCGAGTCCGTGACCCCGCGCGCGACCCACGGACCGCAGTGGCGCTGAGCGGCAGCGGTATCAGCTGCGCTTCGGCACGGGGACCCGCATCAGGTCCTCCGCCACCGTCAGCTCACCCGTGAACCCGGCCGCCCGCGCCTGCCGTTCGAACTCGGACGGATCGGTGTAGCGCTGGGAGAAGTGCGTCAGTACGAGATGCCGCACTCCGGCCTCGCGCGCGACCGTCGCCGCCTGTCCGGCGGTCAAGTGGCCGTGGTCCTCGGCCAGTCGGACATCCTCGTCGAGGAAGGTCGACTCGATGACCAGCAAGTCGCAGCCGTCCGCCAGCCCCCGCACGCCGTCGCACAGCCGCGTGTCCATCACGAAGGCGAACCGCTGCCCGCGCCGCAGCTCGCTCACATCGTCCAGGGAGACGCCCCCGAGCACCCCGTCCCGCTGCAGCCGCCCCACGTCAGGACCCGCGATCCCGTGCGCGCGCAGCGCCTCGGGCAGCATCCGCCGGCCGTCGGGCTCGACGAGCCGGTAGCCGAAGGACTCGACCGGGTGCGAGAGCCTGCGTGCTTCGAGGCGGTACGAGGGTGTCTCGGCCAGCACACCGTCCTCGGCGACGGGAACCTGCGTCAACTGCACGGACTCCCGATAGGCCGTCGCGTACCGCAGCCGCTCGAAGAAGTGCTGACCGCTCGCCGGATAGTGCGCGGTGACCGGGTGCGGGACGCGGTCGAGGTTGATCCGCTGGATGACGCCCGCGAGTCCCAGCGAGTGGTCCCCGTGGAAGTGCGTGACGCAGATCCGGTTCAGGTCGTGCGCGGCGACCCCGGCCCGCAGCATCTGCCGCTGCGTGCCCTCACCGGGATCGAAGAGGATGCCCTCGCCGTCCCAGCGCAGCAGATAGCCGTTGTGGTTGCGGTGGCGGGTGGGCACTTGGCTTGCGGTGCCGAGCACCACGAATTCCCGTGCGGACAACTGAGCTCGACCGTTCTCGTGACTGGTTAGGTGTGCCGCGTCAGCCGGGCGGCCACTGCAGACCGCGCCCGCCGAGGACATGGGCGTGCGCGTGGAACACCGTCTGGCCGGCGCCGGAGCCGGTGTTGAAAACGATCCGGTAACTGTCCTGCTTCTCCTCGGCGGCGACCTCACCGGCCTCGCGCAGCACATCCGCGGCGATGGCCGGCTCGGCGGCGGCGAGCGCGGCGGCGTCCGGGTGGTGCACCTTGGGGATCACCAGGACGTGGGTCGGCGCCTGCGGGTTGATGTCCCGGAACGCGACAGTCGTCTCGGTCTCCCGTACGACCGTGGCCGGCACCTCGCCCGCCACGATCTTGCAGAACAGGCAGTCGGCCTGCGGTTCTCCGGCCATGAGGCCGCCTCCCTCTAGGTCCGTCGATCAGTTGTTGCGCATGCTACAAGGGGCCGGCATGCGGTCCGGGGCCCTCCGTTTCTGTGACCTATCTGTGCTCTGCGCCATCGCTGCAACGCGTGAGGCATGAGTAAGGTCCCGTGAATGCCGAATCTTCATCTCGCGCAGCGGCAGATATCAGCCGGCGCGAACACCGCATCCACCGGCACCGGAGCCACCGGCACCGCAACGGCCGGCGCGGAGAGCGTTCCGGCCCCACGCGCCAAGCCCAGGGACCCGTACTTCGACAACGTGAAGTACGCGGCGATCGTGCTGGTCGTCGTGGGGCATTTCTGGAACCGGGGCGAAGGCCGCATCATGGATGCGGCTTACCTGCTGTTGTACGCGTTCCATATGCCGGTGTTCATCATGATCTCCGGCTATTTCTCCAGGAACTTCCGGACCACCGAGGGTCGGATCGGGCGGCTCGTCGCCACCGTTCTCGTGCCCTATCTGATCTTCGAGATGGCCTACAGCCTCTTCGACCGGGCGGTCGGCGATCCCGCGCATCCACAGCGGCTGACGCCCACAGATCCGTACTGGATCATGTGGTTCCTGCTTGCCCTGTTCATCTGGCGGCTCACCACCCCGATCTGGCTGTCGTTGCGCCGGCCGGTGCCCGTCGCCCTCGGACTGGCCGTAGCGGCGACGGTGATGCACGGCATCGGCGGCGACTTCCAACTGCGCCGGGTCCTGCAGTTCCTGCCCTTCTTCGTGCTCGGCCTCGTGCTCAAGCCGGAGCATTTCGCGCTGATCCGCAGGCGGTCGACCCGAGTGCTCGCCGTCCCCGTGTCCTTGGCGGCCGCCGTCATCGCGTACTGGGCCGTGCCGCGTATGTCGATTGCCTGGCTCTACCACCAGGACAGTGCCACGGCCCTCGGGGTGTCGGCACCGGTGGGCGCGGTGATGACAGTGGCCCTCTTCGTCTGCTCCCTGGCGCTGTCGATCTGCTTCCTCGCCCTGGTGCCGGGTCGCAAGCTGCCGGTCTCGGACCTCGGCGCCAGGACCATCTCCGCCTATCTGCTGCACGGTTTCGTCATCAAGGCGGTCGAGCTCACGGACTGGTATCACGCACCCTGGCGGCACACGCCGGCCGGCCAGATCGGTGTCACGGTGGGTGCCGTGGCGGTGGCGACGCTGCTGTGCAGCAGCCCGGTGCACAAGGCGGTTCGTTTCCTCGTCGAACCGAAACTGCGCTGGCTCTTCAAAGATCAGAAGTCGCAGCTGTCAACCCCTGCGCCTCGTATGTGATCTGGAAGACCTCTTACTACTTCCGTACAACCGTTAGCCTTTCTGCGTTGTCTCAGATTCATCTCCCCTTGGAGCGTCCATAACGCTCCGTTCATCTTTGCTTGCAGAAAGGCGTGCGTCAGTGGCTGCTCGCTTTGCCGACCGTGTTCCTGAAGAGCTGGCCCGACGACTCAGGTATCTCCCTGAGGCAACGCCCGAGGAGCAGGAGCGTTTCCTCGCCGACGCGAAGAAGTTCGTGGCGGGCCTGGACCGCAAGGTCCTGCGCACGGCCGGTCCGATCACCAGGACCAAGTGGCAGCTCGCGGCCGAGGGGCGGGTGCCCGAGCTGCTCGCGGTGCTCGCGCACGACCGTGAACACCCGGCGACCATCAAGGTGGAGGGTCTGCGCAAGGCGCGGATATCCCTGCCCGGTCTGAACGCCGCCGGTCTCCCGGCCGACATCGTGACCCTGAACCGCAAGGACATCCCGGTCCGCAGCAGGATCACGGAGCTCGACTGGGAGGACGGACGGCTGCGTCTGCGGGGCTACGCCTACGTGACGAACGTCCCCTTCGAGAAGGGCGGCCTGCGCATGGCCGTCCTGCGCCGCAAGGGATCCAAGAAGGTGATCCCGCTGCGGATCCGCAGCTTCGTCGAGCCCGCGGCGACCGCCGAGTCCAAGCAGTCGATGCACAACTTCGACGGCTCCGGCTTCGAACTCAGCGTGAACCCCCGCCAGCTGCGCCGCCTCGGCGGCTGGCAGTCCGCGAAGTGGGACCTCGGCATGGTGATCGCCGGGCCCGGAAACCTGTACGCGGGACGGCTCGCCAAGGGCAACCTGGGCAGCGCGGTGGACGGTTTCGCCCGCACGGTGGACGACGGGGTGAGGCTGGTCGCCACCTTCCCCAAGAACCGCCTCCAGCTCGCCGTGGACGTGGTGCCCGCCGAGATCACGGACCACGCCGTGGACAACGGCTTCCTGACCCTCGGCCTGCGCGCCCGCCCGGACAAGGTCCCGGCGGCGCTGCGCGTCGAGCAGCCCGTGACCGACGGCCCGCCCGCGTTCTCCTCGGAGTTCACGCTGGAAAAGCGCCCCGGCGGCCAGGGCTGGGTCCGGTACGAGGCCCGCATCCCCCTGGACAAGCTCCCCACGTCCGAGGGCTCCCCCGGCCTGAGCGCCGATCTGCACACCACGATCCGCTTCGCCGACGGCGCCGAACGCCGGGCGACGGTCGCCGACTCGCTGACCCCGGGCGCGTATGTGCGCGGCGCGGCCGAGGAACTGGCGATCGGCACCGACGCGGTGGGCGCCTTCCACCTCCGCGCGCGCTCGCACCGCCCCGTGGTCGACCGGGTGGAGTGGAGCGCCGACGGCGAACTCACCGTCCAGGGCAGCTACAGCGGGCCCGGCGATGCGATGCGGCTGCTGCTGCGACACACCGGCAGGCACGAGGACCGGTCCCTGGACATGTCCTTCGCCGACGGCCGGTTCACCGCCTCCTTCACGCCCGACTCCGTGCCGACGTACGAGGGCGATGTGCCGCTGCGCGGCGGCCGCTGGGTCTTCAACTTCCGCGGCAGGAAGGAGTGGGACCACAACCAGGACATTCCGGTTGTTCTCCGGCATGACCTGGTGGACACGCTGCCCAAGCGCTGGGAGGGCGGCCGACGCACCTACACGGTGGGGCGCAGCTCGTACGACCGCTTCTTCCTCGAGTCCGGTTCGGTGCTCGGCAGCGAGGAGAGCGGCGGCTACCGGCAGCGCAAGCTGCGCGAGAAGTTCCACGTCCAGCAGCGTGAGCTGCCGATGAAGGAGGCCGTGCTCTACGCGAGCTTCGGCGGCAAGCAGTACTCGGACTCGCCGCGTGCGGTGTACGAGGAGCTGGTGCGCCGCGGTGTCGAGGTGGAGCACATCTGGACCGTCTCCGACGAGCAGGCAGTCGTGCCCGAGGGTGTCACCACCGTCGAGTGGGCGAGCAAGGAGTGGTACGAGGCGCTGGCCACCAGCCGCTACCTGGTCTTCAACCACGGCATCCGTGACTGGTTCGAGCGCCGCGAGGGACAGGTCGTCGTACAGACCTGGCACGGCACCCCGCTGAAGAAGATCGGCGCGGATCTGCTCGGCACCCCGAAGGCGAACCTCGCCTACATCGCGAGCCTCAACGACCGGTTCCGCCAGTACAGCTTCCTGGTGTCGCCGAACGCGTTCACCACTCCGATCATGAAGAACGCGTTCCGCGCGACCTGCGAGATCCTCGAAGCCGGCTATCCGCGCAACGACATGTTCCACGCCGCGGACAAGGAGGAGCGGGCCGCCATGGTCCGCGCCCGCCTCGGTATCCCCGAGGGCAAGAAGATCGTGCTCTACGCGCCGACCTGGCGCGACGACCAGCGCTACGGCGGCCGCCGGTTCAAGCTGGACAACCAGGTCGACCTCGGCGCGGCGCAGAAGGTGCTCGGCGAGGACCACGTCTTCCTGTACCGCAAGCACCCGAAGGTGCTCGACAGCATCCCGGGCGCGGGCCAGGGCTTCGTGCACGACGTGACCAGCTACCCGGACATCGCCGAGCTGTATCTGATCGCCGACGTGCTGATCACGGACTACTCGTCGGTCTTCTTCGACTTCGCCCACTCGGGCAAGCCGATGCTGTTCTTCACCTACGACCTGGAGCACTACCGCGACGAGCTGCGCGGTCTGTACTTCGACCTGGGTGAGCGTGCGCCCGGTCCGCTGATCAAGACCTCGGACGAGCTCATCGCGGCGATCCGCGACATCGACGAGGTGAGCTCGGCCTACCGCGAGCGCTACGAGCAGTTCGCCCGCGACTTCTGCGAGCCTTCGGACGGCAAGTCGGCCGAGCGCGTGGTGGACCGGATGCTGGAGCTCTCGGCAGAGGCGCGCTGACGGCTCGCCGACCATGCCGACTCTCAGGGCCTGAACGGAAGTTCAGGCCCTGAGGTGTCTCATCCCCCGTTCAGCTCCGGCAGCCCGGGCGCCTGCTTCGCCGGTACGGCCGCCAGCGACTCGAGGGCCACCCGTATCGCCGCATCGAGCTGCGGATCCCGCCCGGCCGCGTAGTCCTGCGGTGCGGCGACCACCTCGACGTCCGGGTCCACGCCGTGGTTCTCCACGGCCCACTCGTAACCCTCCAGCCAGATCGCGTACTTGGGCTGGGTGACGAGCGTGCCGTCGACAAGGCGGTAGCGGCTGTCGATGCCGACGACGCCGCCCCAGGTGCGCACGCCGACGACCGGGCCGATGCCGAGCGCCTTGATCGCGGCGTTGACGATGTCACCGTCCGAGCCGGAGAACTCGTTGGCCACCGAGACGACCGGACCGCGCGGCGCGTCCGCGGGATAGCTGAACGGGCGCCGCCCGCGCGGCAGATCCCAGCCGACGATCCGCCGGGCGAGCTTCTCGACGACGAGCTGCGAGGTGTGCCCGCCGCGGTTCTCGCGTACGTCCACGACCAGCCCCTCGCGGGCCACCTCGACGCGTAGATCGCGGTGGATCTGCGCCCAGCCCGGCGCCTGCATGTCGGGTACGTGGAGATAGCCGAGCCGGCCGCCCGACTGCTCGTGCACATAGGCGCGGCGGTCGGCCACCCACGCGTGGTAGCGCAGGGGTTCCTCGTCGGAGAGCGGGACGACGACCGCGTGGCGGTGTTCGCCGCCGCCGGCCGGCGAGACGGTCAGCTCCACCGCCTTGCCCGCGGAGCCCACGAGCAGCGGTCCCGGACCGCGCAGCTCGTCCACCGGACGTCCGTCGACGGCCACGACCGCGTCGCCGGGACGGATCGCGACCCCCGGAGCGGCCAGCGGGGAGCGGGCGTACGGGTCGGAGGTCTCCGAGGGCAGGATGCGGTCGATCCGCCAACTCCCGTCCTCGTGCCGGGAGATGTCGGCGCCGAGCAGGCCCTGTCTCGTATCGGAGGATCCATGGCCGCCGTACGGGGCGACATAGGCGTGCGAGGTGCCGAGCTCGCCGTGCACCTCCCACAGGAGGTCCACCAGGTCGTCGTGGGTGGCGACGCGTCCGAGGACCGGGCGGTAGCGGTCGAGGACACCGTCCCAGTCGATGCCGCCGAGGTCGGCACGCCAGAAGTTCTGGCGCATCAGGCGGCCGGTCTCCTCGTACATCTGCCGCCATTCCGCGGCCGGTTCGATCTGCTGGCGGATACGGCTCAGATCGACGGTGATGTTGGAGTCGCTGCTGTCGTCGGACGAGGGGCGGCGGTCACTCGGAATCACCTTCAGGACCTCACCGGTGTGCAGCAGGACCCGCTTGCCGTCACCGGTGACCGTGAAGTGGTGGGCGTCGGAGGCGAGTTCCTCGATGCGCTGCTGCGTCAGGTCGTAGCGCTCCAGTTCGGTGCGCGGGCCCAGATCGTCGGGGGTGGCGCGCGAGACGCCGAGCACACCGCGCACCGGGTGGCGCAGCCACAGCAGGCCGTCCTTGGCGGCGCGCAGCGTGGAGTAGCGGGCGGCCTCGACCGGGAAGGCGACGATACGGTCGGCGAGTCCGTCCAAGTCGATACGGGTCGCGGGCTGTTCGTCGCCGCCGGGCACCTCCTCGCTCTTCTCGGTGGACTCGAAGGGGCGGCCGTGGCGCTGCGGGCCGAACGGCGAAGGCGTCGTCGCCGCGAGCGTGATCAGGTGCGGACGGCAGGCGCCGACGAAGGCCAGGTCGAAGACATGGGCGTCGTAGACCGGGTCGAAGGAGCGCTCGGACAGGAACGCCAGGTGCTTGCCGTCCAGCGTGAAGGCCGGCGAGAAGTCACGGAAGCGCAGAGGCGTGGCCTCGGTGACCGACAGGTCGGCGGTGTTGGCGAGCTTCAGCTGCCGCAGCGGGTCCGGCCCCGGGTGCGACCAGGCCAGCCAGGCCGAGTCGGGCGAGAACGTCAGACCGGTCGCATCCCCGTCCTCACTGCTGTCCACCTCGCGCACCTCGCCGCTCTCGCGGTCGACGAGGAGCACCCGCCCGTCGTTCGAGGCGACGGCGGCGCGGCTGCCGTCGGGCGCCATGGCCAAGGAGAGCACCCGCCCCAACTGCCCTGCCGCCACCCGCCGTACGGACGCGCCCGCCCCGACCCCGGCGGCGGGCGCGAACTCGAGGGCGTCCTCGCCCTCGGCGTCCGTCACCCAGACGACGTGCTCCTCACCACTGACCCGGAAGGTGCGCGGCAGCCGGGCCCGAACGCCCGCGGTGGCGGCGAGGGCGCGGGCCGGCCCCTCGCGGTGGGTGACCCAGTGGATCGACCCGCGCACGGAGACGGCGCTGCCCCTGCCGGTGTGGTCGGGCGCGGTCGCGCCGAGGAAGCGGTCGGCCTTCACGGGGTGCGGCTGCAGATCCACGCGCTGCCCGCCGAGCCTGATGTCCAGGAGCCGCGGTTCGGAGCCCTCCAGGTCGTCGACCACCCACAGCTGACCTGCACTCGCGTAGACGACCCGCTGTCCGTCCGTGGCCGCGTGCCGTGCGTAGAAGCCGTCGAGGGGCGTGTGCCGCCGCAGGTCGGAGCCGTCCGCCGCGGAGGAGTAGAGAGCACCGACGCCCTCGTGATCGGACAGGAAGGCGATCCGCGCCCCCACCCACAGCGGGTACTCGAGGTTGCCGTCCAACTCCTGGTGTACACGGGCGAATTCGCCGACGCCCTCCGTGGACGGGTCGATCCACAGCTTGCCCGCCGTACCCCCGCGATACCTCTTCCAGTACGCGGCCTCACGCCCCATCGAGACGGAGACGAGCAGCACCTGACCGTCCGGGCCGTACGCGACATCTCCCACCGGCCCATACGGCAGCCGGGTCGCCGGCCCGCCGTCCAGCGGCACGTCCCAGGCCCACTGGCGCCGCAGGGAGGCCTGACCGTGTGTGGTGACGGCGAGGACGCCGCCGTCCGGAGTCCAGCCCCGCACCTGGGTCTTGAGGCTCCCCCAGTGCGTGAGCCGCTCGGCCCGCCCGCCGTCGACGGGCGCGTAGTGCACCTCGGGGGCGCCATCGCGGAACGAGGTCCAGGCGACATGGCGGCCGTCCGGGGATATCCGGGGATGACTCACGGGCATGTTGTCGGCGCTGACCCGCCAGGCGCGACCGCCGTCCAGCGGTGCGATCCAGACATCGTCCTCGGCGGTGAAGGCGGTCAACTCGCCACGGACGTGCGGGTATCGAAGATACGCGGGCTGCGTCGTCTGCGTCACGATCACCACCATAGGCAGGACCCCTACCGAAACGGGGGCCACAGTGGGAACCTGTCCCCTATGGGGGCATTGAGGCGCTTACGTGATCGCCGGGTCCTGGCCGCGGCGGGGACGATGACGGCTGTGGCCTTGGGTGTTGCGGCCTGCTCACCCATGGACGGGCAGCTCAGCACGGTCGCGGTGTCGATCACCACGGACCAGAAGGGCACCGACGCCCTGGAGAAGAAGGGGATCGACGTCCAGTGGCTCAGCTGCACGTCCTCCTTCGGCGAGGGCGGCGGCGCCCCGAACTCCTCCAAGTCCCCTTCCGTACGCAGTGTCGCGACGGTCGACTGCGAGGGCAGGACGAAGGACAACCGCGAGATCACGCTCACCGGCAAGGTGACCCAGGAGCTGAGCGGTGCGTGCGTACGGGGCGATCTCACCGCGAAGGTCTCGGGCAAGACCGTGCTGCGGGCCAAGGTCCTGGGCAACTGCGCGGACGCCAAGCCGACTACCCGCCCGCCCGGCAACGGCGGCCCGCAGCCGACCGTGACCGTCACCACGACCGTGACCGTGTATCCGCCGACCTGCGACTGCCGGCCGGGCAAGTAGCGGCAGCGGCGCCGCTGCCGGCCGAGGACCGCGGACGGAACCGCAGAGACCGGCCATTCGTCACAACTCCCGTGTGCAGCATGCATGTTGTCGTGCAAGCTGTGACCGCAAGGGACCGCCGGGGTGCACTCGGCGTATTTCTCGCGCGCATTTGACGCGCGGATCTCACGCGCCGGGACAGGAGGCCGCCATGGCCGTACGCCACCAAGCGGAGAAGATCGGCCTCGCCGTGACGACCGCGGCCGGACCGCTGACGATCCTGGCCGACGTCCTGGGGCTGCTCGACGAGGTCGCCCCCAACGGCATCCAGATGGTCACGCTGCTGATCCTCACCTCCGTCACGGTGTTCCTGCTCCTGGAGGTGCGGCGCTTCGAGGTGCTCGACAACGTCGACCGGCGACTGGAGCGGCTCGACGTCGAGGCCACCGCGGAGCGCCTCAAGGACCTGCACTACGGCGGTGTGGTCCAGGTGCACCCGGCGTTTCCCGCCGCCCATGTGAAGGGACTTGTGCGCGAGGCCCGCCAGGAGGTCGCGGTTCTGCAGACCTTCATCCCCAATCTCCGGTCCCTCCTCGACGAATGCCAGGAGGCCCTCACCCGCAACGAGGCCAGGGTGCGGATCCTGCTCCTTCTCCCGACATCCTCCGTCGTCTCCCTGCGCCAGGAGGTCCTGCGCGAGGCGGGCGGAACCGAAGCCGAGAACCGTGACGTCCGAGCGGATATCGAGCGCAACCTCGGCGACTTGGGACGGCTGCACGCACGCCTGCCCGTCCAGGCCCAGCGGCGCCTGGAGGTACGGGTCTACAACTCGCTGCCGTCCATGGCCGTGTACCGGGCCGACAACCGCTACCTGGTCAGCTCGTTCGTGCACAGCGGGCTCGCCATCGACTCGCCGCAGACCGAGATCCACGGCACCGAGACGGTGCGGGGAGCCGAGGTGCAGCGCGAGTTCGACACGCTGTGGCGGATGGGCAGGGCCGTCGACCTGGAGGACTGGGAGCACTCGATCAACCTCATGGACTTCACGAACGCCGGCGCCTGACCGGCGCCTCGCACCGAAAGGCCGCACCACCATGCACCAGCCCACCGCACTGCGGGGAATCGAGGCGCTGGACGCCTTCGAGGACGATCTGATCGCCCGGTACCGAGGGCACCGTGTCCTCGCGGACACCACCCGGCTCTCCGACGCCGACCTCAAGCGGATCCTGCTCCAGCGTCGCTTCGTGTCGCTCGCCTTCACCCCGGCCTACGACCTGGCGATCGATCTGCTCCGCGACAAGGAGGCCCTGCGGATCGCCCGGGTCATCCTGCGCGAGGAGTATCCGGGCGGGACGGGCAGCACCCGCTCGCACCGCGAGGACATGATCGAGGACATGCTCCAACTGGGCATCACCCGGGCCGAGTTGGTGGCATCCCGGCCCACAGCGGCCACGCTGGAGGCGGTGGCCGCGGCATTCACTCTGATCGCCGAGGCGGGCGAGCACGAGGACGCCGACCTGCGGCTCCTCACCATCCTGCGCTTCTGGGGCGAGATCCTGGTCTCCACGGAGTACGTCCAGCTGTGGCCCCGCATCGGCCCGCTGCTCACCGAGAACGGCCGCAACCGCTCGCGCTTCTACTACCCGCACCTGCTGCACGACGCGAAGGCCCATCCGCTGGCCACGGTCTCCCTGCGCTCCACGACGCACGCGGACAAGCTGGCCCACCGGCTGCACTCCCTGCTGACGTGCGCGGAGCCGGGTGCGGCCGCGGCGGCCTTCCGCGCGGAGGAGGAGCGCTCACTGGCGGTCAAGACCCGGTTCTACGACCAGTTCCTGCCGGTGAGTTGACACCCGCACCGGGAGCTCAGGAGAACCCGCCCGCGAGGAACACGATCCCCAGAGCGATCAGCACCACCGCCGCGATCCCACCGCCGATGTACCCGGCGATCCTGGCCACCCGGGCGGAGGCGGGCTCCTCCTCCCGCCAGCCGAGCTGCTCGGCCACGCCCCGGACAAGGCGGTGCCCCTCGGCCGAGTGGAAGGAGCGCCGCTGCGAGCCGTCCACGGCGGCGCCGAAGACGCGGTAGCGGGCACGCCCCCGTTCGACCGTGGAGCCCCACTGTCCGACTGGCCCGCGCTGCCGCATGCGCACCACATCCGTGATCGTGTAAGTGCCCGGCTCCGGCCGCAGCACCACCTCGTACGTATGCCGCCGCTCCTTGTGGGGCGAAGGCTCCGGGACCTCCACGGTGAGGTCGAAGCCCGACTCCGTACGCCGCCACGTGTACGAGGGGTCGGCTGCGCCCCTCACCCGGGCGCAGAACTCCTCCACGTCGGCACCGCTCCGGTTCACCATGCGATCTCAGCCCTCCCTCGGCCGTACCGGAAAAGCCGGGGACCCTATCCCCAGCGCCCGGTCCGCCCCAGCAGCAACGCGGCCGCCGCGGTCCCGGCCGTGGACGTACGCAGCACACTCGGACCGAGCCGGTAAGGCTTCGCGCCGGCCGCGGCGAACGCGTCCAACTCCTGTGGAGCCACGCCCCCTTCGGGCCCGACGACCAGCACGATCGACCCGGACGGGGGCAGCTCCGCCGAGGCCAGCGGCTCGCTGCCCTCCTCATGCAGAACCGCGGCGAACGAAGCCTCCGCAAGGAGCGCGGCCACCTGCTTCGTGGAAGCAAGCTCCCCGACAGCCGGGAACCGCAGCCGCCGCGACTGCTTGCCCGCCTCCCGAGCCGTGGCCCGCCACTTGTTCAGCGACTTGACCCCCCGCTCACCCTTCCACTGCGTGATGCAACGGGCCGCGGCCCACGGCACGACGGCGTCGACCCCCGTCTCCGTCATGATCTCGACGGCGAGCTCCCCCCGGTCCCCCTTGGGAAGCGCCTGCACCACAGTGATCCGCGGCGAGGGCTCGGGCTCCTCCCGGACCTCGGACGCCTCGACGAAGAGCTTGTCCTTGCCCTCCGTACGCACCACGACCCCGGCCGCCGCCCGCCCGAGCCCGTCCGTGAGCACGATCTCCTCACCGGCCTGCAGCCGCCGCACCGCCACCGCGTGCCGGCCCTCGGGCCCGTCGAGGGTGAGGACGACACCGGGTGCCGCCCCTTCCAGGGACTCGACCACGAACACCGGGGCGGTCATGCCGCACCCCGCATACCCAGCGAGGAGGCCGCCGACCTGCACTCCGCAGCGAGCACCTCGACCAGCTCCCCTGCCGCCAACTCCCGCGCCATCCGGTGCCCTTGACCGGCCCACAGCGCCATCCCCTGCGCGTCCCCCGCCGTTGCGGCCGCCTTGCGCAGCCCGCTCGTCAGATGGTGCACCTGCGGATACGCGGCCGGCGCGTAGGGCCCGTGCTCGCGCATGAACCGGTTGACCAGGCCACGCGCGGGGCGCCCGGAGAACGCGCGTGTGAGCTCGGTCCGTACGAACAAGGGATTGGTCATGGCCTGCTTGTGCAGCACGTTCGCACCGGACTCCGGGCACACCAGGAAGGCCGTGCCCAGCTGCGCCATATCGGCCCCCGCCGCGAGCACCGCCGCGATCTGCCCGCCACGCATCAAGCCGCCCGCGGCGACGATCGGCAGCTGTACGGTCTCGCGCACCTGCGTGACCAGCGAGAGCAGCCCGATCCCCGTGCCGTCCGTCTCGGGGTTGTCCTTGTGCGTCCCCTGGTGACCACCGGCCTCGATCCCCTGCACGCACACCGCGTCGGCCCCGGCCCACTGAGCGGCCTGCGCCTCCTCGGGGGTGGTGACCGTGACGATGCTGTACGTGCCCGCGCGGGCCAGCGCGTCGAGCACATCGCGGCTCGGGCAGCCGAACGTGAAGGAGACCACCGGCACGGGGTCGTCGAGCAGGATCGCCAGCTTGGCGTCGAAGCCGTCGTCGAGGTTGGTGTCCGGGTCGCCCAGCGGCGTCTCGTACCAGGCGGCCTCACCGGCGAGCTGGGCGGCGTACACGAGGACGGTCGACTTGTCGCCGAGCTCGGCCTGCGGCATGAACAGATTCACGCCGAACGGCTGCTGCGTCAGCCCGCGCAGCTGCTTGATCTCCTGGTACATCCCGTCGGCGGTCTTGTACCCGGCGGCGAGAAACCCGAGCCCACCGGCCTCGCAGACGGCAGCGACGAGCGAGGGGCACGAGGCGCCACCCGCCATGGGGGCCTGCACGATCGGATGTGGGCAGAGATCGGTCAGTGCGGTGGACATGACGGCATCGTGCCACGTCCGCCGTTCCCTGCTAAATCGGGCCGGCCCCCCTCTCGCAGGAGAGGGGGGCCGGTCCGTAGGTGCACACTTCAGCGCCCGTTGAAGGCGTCCTTCAACCGCGAGAAGAGACCCTGCTGCCCCGGCTGGAACTGCCCCGTGGGCCGCTCCTCACCACGGAGCGCGGCCAGATCCCGAAGCAGCCGCTCCTGATCGGGGTCGAGCTTCGTGGGCGTCATGACCTCGACGTGCACGATGAGGTCACCGCGACCGCCGCCCCGCAGATGCGTGACGCCACGGCCGTGCAGCGGAACCGACTGGCCGGACTGGGTGCCGGGCCGGATGTCGATCTCCTCCATGCCGTCGAGCGTCTCGAGCGGCACCTTCGTACCGAGCGCGGCCGCCGTCATCGGAATGGTCACCGTGCAGTGCAGATCGTCACCGCGCCGCTGGAAGACAGGGTGCGGCAGCTCGTGGATCTCCACATAGAGATCACCGGCGGGCCCGCCACCGGGACCCACCTCGCCCTCACCGGCGAGCTGGATCCGCGTGCCGTTGTCGACACCGGCCGGGATCTTCACGGTCAGCGTGCGCCGCGACCGTACGCGACCGTCGCCGGCGCACTCGGGGCACGGCGTCGGCACGACGGTGCCGAAGCCCTGACACTGCGGGCACGGGCGCGAGGTCATGACCTGACCGAGGAACGACCGCGTGACCTGCGAGACCTCACCGCGACCGCGACACATGTCACAGGTCTGCGCGGAGGTACCGGGCGCGGCGCCCTCACCGGCACAGGTCGAGCACACGATCGCCGTGTCGACCTGTATGTCCTTGGTGGTACCGAACGCGGCCTCGTCCAGCTCGACCTCGAGCCGGATCATCGCGTCCTGACCACGACGGGTCCTCGAGCGCGGGCCGCGCTGGGAAGCGGTTCCGAAGAACGCGTCCATGATGTCCGAGAAGTTCCCGAACCCGCCCTGCCCGAAGCCGCCGGCGCCACCACCGGACGCCGACAGGGGGTCCCCGCCGAGGTCGTAGACCTGCTTCTTCTGCGGGTCGGAGAGCACCTCGTAAGCGGCGTTGATCTCCTTGAAGCGCTCCTGCGTCTTCGGATCCGGATTCACATCCGGGTGAAGCTCACGAGCCAGCCTGCGGAAGGCCTTCTTGATCTCGTCCTGGGAAGCGTCGCGGCGCACGCCGAGTACGGCGTAGTAGTCCGTGGCCACTTACGACTCCGCCAGGATCTGTCCGACGTAACGTGCCACTGCGCGTACTGCTCCCATCGTTCCGGGGTAATCCATGCGGGTCGGGCCGACCACGCCCAGCTTGGCGACTGCTTCGCCGCCCGAACCGTAGCCGACCGAGACGACCGACGTGGAGTTGAGCCCCTCGTGGACGTTCTCATGCCCGATACGTACGGTCATGCCCGGATCCTTGGCCTCGCCGAGCAGCTTGAGGAGCACGACCTGCTCCTCGAGTGCTTCGAGCACCGGCCGGATCACGAGCGGGAAATCATGTCCGAAGCGCGTCAGATTGGCGGTGCCGCCGATCATCAGCCGCTCTTCGGACTCCTCGACAAGGGTTTCGAGAAGCGTGGCGAGGACGGTCGCGACCGTCCCCTGGTCGTCCCGTTCGAAGGACTCGGGCAGATCCTGCACGAGCTGCGGCACGTCGGAGAACCGGCGTCCCGCGACCCTGCTGTTGAGCCGGGCCCGCAGATCCGCGAGTGAGGTCTCGCCGAACGGCGCCGGGCAGTCCACGTGCCGCTGCTCGACCCGCCCGGTGTCCGTGATCACCACGAGCATCAGACGCGCGGGCGCGAGCGAAAGAAGCTCGACGTGCCGCACTGTGGACCGGGTCAGCGACGGGTACTGGACGACCGCCACCTGCCGCGTCAGCTGGGCGAGCAGCCGCACCGTCCGCCCGACGACGTCGTCGAGATCGACGGCCCCGTCCAGGAAGTTCTGAATGGCCCGCCGCTCGGGAGCCGACAGCGGCTTCACACCCGCGAGCTTGTCGACGAAGAGCCGGTAGCCCTTGTCGGTCGGAATCCGCCCGGCACTCGTATGAGGCTGGGCGATGAATCCCTCGTCCTCCAGGGCCGCCATGTCATTACGGACGGTCGCGGGCGAGACCCCGAGCTTGTGCCGCTCGGTCAGCGCCTTCGAACCCACCGGCTCCTCGGTGCCGACGTAGTCCTGGACGATGGCGCGCAGCACTTCGAGCCTGCGTTCACTGAGCATCCGCGCACCTCCAGCTGTCGATCCGGTCCGGCCGCCTGGCACTCACGACGTACGAGTGCCAGCAAACCTAACGGTCAGTGTACGGCCGTCGGTAGGCGCCCTAGCAAGGCCGACCACCCTTGATGCGGTTAGCGTCACGGTATGAACCTGAGTTGGGAAGAGTTCGGCTGGGAACAGCTCGGCGACGGTATCGGCCGCAGACGGCTCCCCGTCTGGGACGCGACCGTCGCACTCGTCGCCGGTCCGTCCGGTGCGCTCCTCTTCGACACGGGCTCGTCGCTGCGCGAGGGATCCGAGATCCGCACACAGGTCCAGGCGTTGCTGGGCGGCCGCCGCGTCACGCATATCGCCCTCAGCCACGCGCACTTCGACCACGTCCTCGGTACGGGGGCGTTCGCGGGCGCGCAGATCTACGCGGCGGCGGGCATGGAGCAGGCCCTGTCGGCCGGCCTGGAGGAGCTCCGTCTCGACGCCGTACGCCAGGGAGTCCCCGAGGCCGAGGCGTCCGCGGCCGCCGACATCGTCATCCGGCCGCACCACCTCATCACCCATGAGTGGACGATCGACCTGGGCGGCGGCCGCGAGGTACGGCTCGCGCTCGCCGGTCCCGCCCACAGCCCGCACGACCTGGTGGCGTGGATCCCGGACGCGGGCATCCTCCTGGCCGGCGATCTGATCGAGGAGTCCGGCGATCCGCAGGCCGGCCCGGACGCGACCCCCGGCCTGTGGCCGCACGCCCTCGACCGTCTCCTCTCCCTCGCCGGACCGGACGCCCGCTACGTCCCCGGACACGGTTCGGTGGTGGACGCGAAGTTCGTCCGTGCGCAGCGCGAGACCCTGGCGGCCCGGCCCGGCGTGTCGTAACCCACCCGGCCCACCTGGGGGTCCGGGGGTTGTCCCCCGGGAGAACGCAGCTCTATCGTCGGCCGAATGCGCAGCTACAGCCCCGACTTGACCCCGCCCTGGAAGAAGCCGAAACCGGCCCCCGAGGTGGAGGCTGTCGCGGATCTCGTCGTGGAGGAGGCAGCGACGGGCTTCTGCGGAGCGGTCATCCGCTGCGAGGCGGGCACGGTCACCCTTGAGGACCGCTTCGGCAAGCACCGGGTCTTCCCTCTCGACCCGCGCGGCTTCCTCCTGGACGGCCAGGTGGTGACCCTGGTCCGCCCCGCCGGGAAGGCCCCCGCGCGCGCCACCCGCACGGCCTCCGGCTCGGTCGCCGTCCCCACGGCCCGCGCCCGCGTTGCCCGCGCCGGCCGTATCTACGTCGAGGGCCGCCACGACGCGGAACTCGTCGAGCGGGTCTGGGGCGACGACCTGCGCATCGAAGGCGTGGTGGTCGAGTACCTCTCCGGCATCGACGACCTCCCCGCCATCGTCGCCGAGTTCTCCCCCGCCCCGGACGCCCGCCTGGGCATCCTGGTCGACCACTTGGTCCCCGGCTCGAAGGAGTCCCGCATCGCGGCCTCGGTCACGGGCGCGGACGTCCTGATCGTCGGCCACCCCTACATCGACGTATGGGAAGCGGTGAAACCGTCATCCGTGGGCATCCGCGCCTGGCCCCGCATCCCGCACGGCGAGGACTGGAAGACGGGGGTGTGCCGGGCGCTGGGCTGGCCGGAGAACACGGGCGCCGCGTGGCAGCACATCCTGTCGAAGGTGACCTCGTTCAAGGACCTGGAGCCTGAGCTCCTGGGCCGGGTAGAGGAGTTGATCGACTTCGTCACGGCCCCGGAGTAGCGGCCGCAGGGCCTCAGTCCACCAGATCCCTGACCACCGCGTCCGCCAGCAGCCGCCCTCGCAGCGTCAGTACGGCACGACCCTCTGCGTACGGGCCGGGCTCAAGGAGACCGTCCGCGAGAGCGCGGGCCGCGGCGGAGAGTCCGGCCGGGCGCAGGAGCGACAGCGGGCAGCCGTCGATCAGACGGAGCTCAAGAAGCACGCGCTCCACTCGCCGGTCCTCGTCCGAGAGCAGCTCACGGCCCGCGCCCGGGGACGACCCGGCGGCGAGCCGGCCCGCGTAGGCCCCCGGATGCTTGACGTTCCACCAGCGCACCCCGCCCACGTGCGAGTGCGCGCCGGGGCCCGCGCCCCACCAGTCCGCGCCGCGCCAGTACAGCTCGTTGTGCAGACAGCGGGCCTCAGCCGACGTGGCCCAGTTGGAGACCTCGTACCAGTGGAAACCGGCCGAGGACAGCACGGAGTCCGCCATCAGATAGCGGTCCGCGTGCACGTCGTCGTCCGTCATCGGGATCTCGCCGCGGCGGATACGTCGGGCGAGCTGCGTCCCTTCCTCGACGATCAGCGCGTACGCCGACACATGGTCGGGTCCGGCGCCGATCACCGCGTCGAGCGAGGCCCGCCAGTCGTCGTCGCTCTCCCCCGGCGTCCCGTAGATCAGGTCGAGATTGACGTGCTCGAAACCCTCGGCCCGCGCCTCCCCCACACACGCCTCGGGCCGGCCCGGCGTATGCGTACGGTCCAGGACCTTCAGCACATGCTGACGCGCGCTCTGCATCCCGAAGGACATCCGGTTGTAGCCGCCCGCACGAAGGGTCGCCAGATACGCGGGGTCGACCGAGTCCGGATTGGCCTCGGTCGTGACCTCGGCCCCGGCTTCGAGCCCGAACTCGTCGCGGATCGCTCCGAGGATCCGTACGAGATCGGCGGCGGGCAGCAGGGTCGGCGTTCCACCGCCCACGAACACCGTCTGCACGGACCGCGGGTCGTCGCCCAGAACCTTCCTGGCGAGACGGATCTCGTCGATCAGCGTGTCCGCGTAGTTGTCACGGGAGGCGAGGACGCCACCCGTTCCGCGCAGCTCACTCGCCGTATACGTGTTGAAGTCGCAGTAGCCGCAGCGGGTGGCGCAGTACGGCACGTGAACATAGAAACCGAGAGGCCGCACCGCACTACCGACAAGCGCAGAGGCGGGCAACACCCCGTCATCGGGCACGGACTCCCCATCGGGAAGAGCAGAAGGCATACCCCCATTGTCCGTGATCCAGGAAGGGGACCTACCGCACCGACCGACGCCCGGAATTTCCCATTCACCCTGGGCGCAGGGTCCCCCTCCCTACCGCGCCTGCAGGACCAGGACGGCTAGGTCGTCGTCCACCGGGGTTTGGGCGAAGTCGTGGACCAGGCGGCGGATGCGCTCGGCCACCATCGCGGCCGACAGGCCCCCGCAGGCGGCCAGGGCCTGGGACAGGCCGTCACCGTCGTCCAGCATCCGCACTCCCGAGCGCCGCTCCGTGACCCCGTCCGTCACGCACAGGAGCGTCTCGCCCGACCCGAGCAGGAACGACTCGCTCTCGTACCCCGGCTCGTCGAGCACGCCGAGCAGCACCTGGGGACCGGCCGCCGCGCGCACCGAGCCCTCGGGGCTGAGCAGCAGCGGCAGCGGATGGCCCGCGCACGCGAGCGTGCAGCGGACGCCCTCCGGGGACGGTTCGAGCTCTCCGTACAGCAAGGAGAGGAAGCGGGTCGGTGACCCGTCCGCACCCAGGTCCCGCATCCCAACCGCGGCGACCGCGCGTGCGGCGGACTCGGCCGCCTCCATCGCGTCGTCGAGCAGCAGCCGGTTCAGCCGGTCGAGGACATCGGAGACCTGGTAGCCCTCACGGGCGAGCAGCCGCAGCCAGGGGCGGGCGAGACCGGTGACGACGGCCGCCTCGGGACCGTTGCCGCACACGTCGCCGAGGGCGAAGCACCAACGTCCGTCACCCGCGGGGAAGATGTCGTAGAAGTCGCCGCCCGCGAGCCCGTTGTCCCTCGGCTCGTACACCAACGCGCTCTCCACGCCGGGCACTTCGGCCATCGAACTGGGCAGCAGCCCGCGCTGCAGCACCCGGCTGATGGTGGCCTGGCGCGAGTACTGGCGGGCCGCGCCGATCGCCAGGGCGACCCGGCGGCTGAAGTCCTCCAGCAAGCCGGTGACTTCGTCGGTGAAGTGCATCATGCCCGTACGGCCGATGAGCAGCGTGCCGAGCACCCGGCCACCGGCCACGAGGCGGTACGCGAGCGCCGTACCGGACGCGTCGCCGATTCCGTCGAAGGGCCAGGGCACCGGGACGGCTCCGCCGTGCAGCGGTCCGGGGATGACCGGCAGGTCCTTCTCCAGTACGCGACGGAGTTCCTCGATACGGGATTCGCTGTGGTGCCACACGCGGGCGAGCCGGGGAGCGGCGGGTCCGCTGCCGCGGCCGTGCCGGTCGGCCTCGTCGTTGAGCCAGACCGCGCACCAGTCGGCGAGCCGCGGCACGAGCAACTGCCCCGCGAGAGCCGCGACCATCTCCTCGTCCAGCTGTCCGGCGAGCAGATCGGAGGCCTCGGCGAGGAAGGCGAGCGCGCCGCGGTTGCCCCAGTCGGCGCCCTCGCGCAACTTCTTGGGCTGCGGCGAGAGGATGTCGGCCACGCGCAGCCCGCGCTGCAGCGCCTGCTCCCCTGCGTACGCCTCGATCTGCCGCGCCGCGTCCACACCGTCCACGGGCAGGCGCGCCCAGACCGTCTTGTTGCCGGGCCGGTACGTGATGCCCCAGGACTCCGAGAGACAGGCGACGAGTTGGAGCCCGCGGCCGTATTCGGCCAGGCCGGGCGGCTGGCCGCCGGACTCGCCGTGGACGGACCTTCCGGGGTGGTGGTCGCAGACCTCGATGACCACGGCCGCACCCTCGTCGAGGTCACCGCCGGCGCCCATGGCGGCCTCCATACGGCAGACGACCTCGACCTGAGTGCCGGCGTGCACCACGGCGTTGGTGACGAGCTCGCTGACGAGGACGACGCTGTCGTCGGCGAGACGTTCGGTCAGACAGGCCGCGGCCGGAACGCCGTTCTCGGTCCAGTCGGCGAAGGCCGCGCGGACGAAGCGGCGCGCTGCGGCCGGAGCGAGTGGATTGCCCGGCAGCGAAGTGCTGGCATGGGCTCCATCCGCAGGGCGCAGCGGGCCATAATCAGGCGAACCGGTCGGACCGGTCGGGCGGAAAGAGTTCTCCCGCTGCATTGGAATGGACCCCACTGTGCGGCTCCTGAGCAGTTCGGTCAAAGAGTCTCAGGTGACGGGAACAGAGTGACAGACTGACTCCGCCCATAAGCGCCGAGTTACTGAAGTGGGCCGCCATGAGTGACAACATCGCTGTACCGGTGCTCGGAAACGGTCACTTCCGGGCAGAAGACTTTCACCCGCTCCTCGCCGCGATGACTTCGCTGCGCGATGGCGACTTCCGAGTGCGGGCACCGGAGGGTTCGACCGGCGTCTCGGCCGAACTCGCGGCGGTCTTCAACCAGATCGCCGACCGCAATCAGCATCTGGCCGCTGAGCTGGCCCGATTGCGCCGCGAGATCGTCCGCCAGGGCAGGCTCGACGAGCGCGTGGCCGCATCGCCGGGCCAAGGTGCCTGGTCGACCACGGTCGCGGACGCGAACATCGTGATCGACGCCCTGGTGGCCCCGGCCGCCAACGCCACGCGCGTCCTGGACGCGGTGGCCGGCGGTGATCTGACGCAGCGCGTCGATCTCCACGACGGCAACCGCCAGTTGCGCGGCGATCTGCGCCGCCTGGGCCGCGCCGTCAACAAGATGGTCGACCAGCTGTCCCTCTTCACGGGCGAAGTGACCCGTGTCGCCCGTGAGGTGGGTACGGAGGGCCGGCTCGGCGGACGCGCCAAGGTGACGGGGCTTTCCGGCAGTTGGCGACAGGTCACCGAGGCCGTCAACACCATGGCATCGCGGCTCACCGCCCAGGTGCGCGACATCGCCGCGGTGACCACGGCGGTGGCGCAGGGCGACCTGACCCGTACGGTCACCGTCGAGGCCACCGGCGAGCTGCTCGAACTGAAGCTCACCGTGAACACGATGGTCGACCAGCTCCGTGCCTTCGCCGACGAGGTCACCCGAGTCGCCCGAGAGGTCGGCACCGAGGGCCAACTCGGCGGCCGCGCCCAGGTCCGCGGCGTCTCGGGCGTCTGGAAGGACCTCACGGACAACGTCAACTCCATGGCGTCCAACCTGACGTCCCAGGTCCGCAACATCGCCCAGGTGACGACGGCGGTCGCGTACGGGGACCTCAGCCAGAAGATCACCGTGGACGCGAAGGGCGAGATCCTGGAGCTGAAGTCCACGGTCAACACGATGGTCGACCAGCTCTCCGCCTTCGCCGACGAGGTCACCCGAGTCGCCCGAGAAGTCGGTACGGAGGGCAAGCTCGGTGGCCGCGCCCAGGTCCGCGGCGTATCGGGCGTCTGGAAGGACCTCACCGAGAACGTCAACTTCATGGCGGACAACCTGACTTCGCAGGTCCGCAACATCGCCCTGGTGTCGACGGCCGTCGCCCAGGGCGACCTCTCGAAGAAGATCACGGTCGAGGCCAAGGGCGAGATCCTGGAGCTGAAGACCACCTTCAACACCATGGTCGACCAGCTCTCCGCCTTCGCCGGCGAGGTCACCCGTGTGGCCCGCGAGGTGGGTACAGAGGGCAACCTGGGCGGTCAGGCCCAGGTCCGCGGCGTATCGGGTGTGTGGAAGGAGCTGACGGACAACGTCAACTTCATGGCGACCAACCTGACTTCGCAGGTCCGCAACATCGCCCAGGTCACCACGGCGGTGGCGAACGGCGACCTGTCCAAGAAGATCACCGTCGACGCCCGCGGCGAGATCCTGGAGCTCAAGGACACCGTCAACACGATGGTGCAGCAGCTGCGCGCCTTCGCCGACGAGGTCACCCGAGTCGCCCGAGAAGTCGGTACGGACGGCCGGCTCGGCGGCCGCGCCCAGGTGCTCGGAGTGTCGGGCGTCTGGAAGGACCTCACGGACAACGTCAACTACATGGCGGACAACCTGACTTCGCAGGTCCGCAACATCGCCCAGGTCGCGACCGCCGTGGCACAGGGCGACCTCTCCAAGAAGATCGACGTGGACGCCCGCGGCGAGATCCTGGAGCTCAAGACCACCATCAACACGATGGTCGACACCCTCTCGTCCTTCTCCTCCGAGGTCACCCGAGTCGCCCGAGAGGTCGGTTCCGAGGGCCAGCTGGGCGGCCAGGCGCGGGTCGAGGGCGTGTACGGCACGTGGAAGCGCCTGACCACGAGCGTGAACGAGCTGGCGCTCAACCTCACCACCCAGGTCCGCGCGATCGCCGACGTGGCCTCCGCGGTCGCCCAGGGCGACATGTCCCGCTCGATCACCGTCGAGACCCAGGGCGAGGTCGCCGAACTCAAGGACAACATCAACCTGATGGTGTCCAACCTCCGCGAGACCACCCGCGCGAAGGACTGGCTGGAGTCCAACCTGGCCCGTCTCGCGGCCCTGATGCAGGGCCACCGCGACCTGATGGAGGTCGCCGACCTGATCCTGCGCGAGCTGACCCCGCTGGTGAACGCACAGTACGGAGCGTTCTTCCTGGCGGACGCCGAGGCCGACGGCACCCAGCTGCGCACTCCCGTGGCCACCAAGGGACTCGCCTTCATCGGCGGCTACGGCTCCGCACAGAGCGCCGTCACCGAGACCGGCGCGATGCCGGTGCACGGACTCGTACGCCAGGCGGCCCTGGAGAAGAAGCGCATCCTCGTCGAGGAGGCGCCGAAGGACTACATCAAGATCAACTCTGGGCTCGGCGAGGCGGCGCCCAGCAGCGTCGTGATCATCCCGATCCTCTTCGAGGACCGGCTGCTCGGCGTCATCGAGCTGGCCTCGTTCTCCCGCTTCTCCGATGTCCACCTGGCGTTCTTCGACCAGTTCGTCAACACCATCGGCGTCGCGATCAACACCATCATCGCCAACTCCCGTACGGAATCGCTGCTCGGCGAATCCCAGCGGCTGGCCCTGCAGCTGCAGGAGCGCTCGGACGAACTGCAGCGCCAGCAGGCCGAGCTGCAGCGCTCCAACGCCGAGCTGGAGGAGAAGGCGGCGCTGCTCGCCACCTCCTCGCAGTACAAGTCGGAGTTCCTGGCGAACATGTCGCACGAACTGCGTACGCCGCTGAACTCCCTGTTGATCCTGGCCCGGCTGCTCTCCGACAACCCGGAGGGCCGGCTCAACGACCAGGAGGTCCAGTTCGCCACGACCATCCACCGCTCGGGCACCGATCTGCTCCAGCTGATCAACGACATTCTCGACCTGTCGAAGATCGAGGCGGGCCGGATGGACGTTCGGCCGAAGAAGCTGCCGCTGATCAAGCTGCTCGACTACGTCCACGCCACGTTCCGTCCCCTCACCCTCGACCGGGGCCTCGCCTTCGAGGTCGCGGTCGGCGAGGACGTACCGCGCGAGATCTACTCGGACGAGCAGCGCCTCCAGCAGATCCTGCGCAATCTCCTTTCCAACGCGGTGAAGTTCACCGGCAACGGCCGGGTCGAACTGCGCGTGAGCCGCGTGACGAACGTCGACAGCCGGAATCTGACCTTCTACAAGGAGGGCGACGACCTCCTCGCCTTCGCCGTCACCGACACGGGGATCGGTATCTCCAACGACAAACTCCCCGTGATCTTCGAGGCGTTCCAGCAGGCCGACGGCACCACCAACCGCAAGTACGGCGGAACGGGCCTCGGCCTGTCCATCAGCCGTGAGATCGCGGGGCTGCTCGGCGGCCGGATCGTCGCGGAGAGCGAGCCCGGCAAGGGGTCCACGTTCACCTTGTTCGTCCCCGTGGCCCACCCCGGACACGGCCCGGTGCCGGACCCGACGGGCGAGAACGGGCAGCTGGCAGAAGGTCTGCGCTCGCTGAAGCTGCCGGAGCAGCAGTCCTCCGACGACCCTGTGGTGGTGCACGACCAGGACGACAACTGGCCGCCCACCACCAAGCTGGAGGAGTGGCGCACCGGCCGCGCGGGCCAGGTCCTGCAAGGCCACCGGGTGCTGATCGTGGACGACGACATCCGCAATGTCTTCGCCCTCACCCATGTGCTCGGCCGGGTCGGCATGCCGGTCCTGTACGCGGAGAACGGCCGCGAAGGCATCGAGATCCTCGACCGGAACGCCGATGTCGAGGTGGTCCTGATGGACATCATGATGCCGGAGATGGACGGCTACGAAACCATCGAAGTCATCCGCCGCACACCGCGCTGGGCGGATCTGCCGATCGTGGCGCTCACCGCGAAGGCCATGCCCGGCGACCGGGAGAAGGCCATCGCGGGCGGCGCCAACGACTACGTTCCCAAGCCGGTGGACGTGGACAAGCTGCTCACGGTGATGTGTTCCCTCCTGGACCCCGAGGGCACCGAGGAGCAGCCGCACAACGAAGTACCAGCCGATCAGGGGCAGGCGAGCGACAGAGGGGAGCCCGTCGCCCCGTCTGAGACCGAATAGGTCGTATCACCATGAGTTCTGAGGTTTCGACAGATGAGCGGGCCAGCATTCTCCTTGTCGATGACATGGAGGACAACCTGACCGCCCTCGAAGCCGTCCTGGGGTCACTGAACGAACCACTGGTCCGGGCGCGTTCGGGCGAGGAGGCGATGAAGGCGCTGCTGCGGCAGACCTTCGCCGTGGTCCTGCTCGATGTCCGGATGCCCGGCATGGACGGCTTCGAGACGGCCGCCAACATCAAGCGTCTCGACCAGACCAAGGACATCCCGATCATCTTCCTGACCGGCACGGACGCCGATACGGGTTATGCCTTCAGGGGGTACGCGACGGGGGCCGCCGACTATCTCACCAAGCCCTTCGACCCCTGGGTCCTGCGCGCGAAAGTGACGGTCTTCCTCGATCTGCACCGCAAGAACCTGCAGTTGCAGCGGGTGCTCGCCCGTCAGCAGGCCCAGTTCGCCGAGATGTCGGAGGGACTCGCCAGAATCGAGTCCCATCTGACCGGTCCGGACTCCCCCCAACTGGTCGACGCACGCGGGGAGCTGGCGCGCCTGGAAGAGGTGCTCGCGGAAATGCGGCGCGGGCCGAGCCAGTGATCCGGCTCGGCCCGCGCCCGCGGTCCCGCACGGGGCTCACGCCTCGCGCGACCCCGCGTACATCTCGTCGACGAGCGCCTTGAACTCCCGCTCCACGACCGGCCGCTTGAGCTTGAGACTGGGCGTCAGCTCACCGTGCTCGACATCGAGGTCACGCGGCAGGATGCGGAACTGCTTGATCGTCTGCCAGCGCTGCAGCCCCTGGTTGAGCTCCTTGACGTAACCCTCGATCAGGGCGTTGGTCTTCGGATCGGCCAGGACGGCCTCGTACGAGGTGGAGGAAAGCCCCTCCTCCTTCGCCCAGTTGACGATGGACGGCTCGTCGAGGGCGATCAGCGCGGTGCAGAAGTTCCGGTCGGCGCCGATGACCAGGATGTTCGAGACGTACGGGCATACGGCCTTGAACTGTCCCTCGACCTCGGACGGCGCGATGTACTTGCCGCCGGAGGTCTTGATGAGGTCCTTCTTGCGGTCGGTGATCCGCAGGTAGCCGTCCACGGACAGCTCGCCGATGTCGCCGGTGTGGAACCAGCCGTCCGATTCAAGGACTTCGGCCGTCTTCTCGGGCAGCCCGTGGTAGCCCTGCATGATGCCGGGGCCGCGCAGCAGGATCTCGCCGTCCTCCGCGATCCGCACCTCGCACCCGGGCAGCGGCTTGCCGACCGTGCCGGTGCGGTAGGCCTCACCGGGGTTCACGAAGGAGGCGGCACTCGACTCCGTCAGGCCGTAACCCTCGAGAATGTGGATGCCGGCACCCGAGAAGAAGAACCCGATCTCGGGCGCGAGCGCCGCCGACCCGGAGATGCACGCCCGCAGCCGTCCGCCGAAGGCCTCGCGCAGCTTCGAGTAGACGAGCGCGTCGGCGACCTTGTGCTTGGCGCTCAGCCCGAAGGGCGCGGAGGACTGGCCCGTACGCCGGAAGTTGTCCTGCGTGACCTTCGCGTACTCGCGCGCGACGCCCGCCGCCCACTGGAAGATCTTGTACTTGGCCCCGCCACCGGCCTTCGCCTTGGCCGCGACCCCGTTGTAGACCTTCTCGAAGATCCGCGGCACGGCAGCCATGTACGTGGGCTGCACGATCGGCAGATTCTCGATGATCTTGTCGACCCGGCCGTCCACGGCGGTCACATGCCCGACCTCGATCTGCCCCGAGGTCAGCACCTTGCCGAAGACATGCGCGAGCGGCAGCCACAGGTACTGGACGTCGTCGGGTCCGATGAGACCGGTCTGCGCGATGGACTTCGCCATGTACGACCAGTTGTCGTGCGGCAGGCGGACGCCCTTGGGACGCCCGGTGGTTCCCGAGGTGTAGATCAGAGTGGCGAGCTGGTCCTTGGTGATCGCCGCGACCCGCTCCTTGACGGACTCGGGGTTCTTCTCCAGATACGCCGCTCCGCGCGCCTCGAGCTCGTCGAGGGAGAGCACCCAGCCCTCCGGGTCGCCCTCGGCGGCCAGCGCGTCGGCGGCCTGGATCACCACGACGTGCTTGAGGTCCGGCAGCTCACCGCGGCGCTCGCGCACCTTCGCCAGCTGTTCGCCGTCCTCGGCGATCAGTACCCGGCTGTCGGAGTCGCTCAGGATGAAGGCGGCCTCTTCGGCGTTGGTCGACGCGTACACCGTGGTGGTGGCGGCGCCGGCGCACAGGATGCCGAGGTCGGCGAGGATCCATTCGACCCGGGTGTTGGCCGCGAGCGCGACGCGCTCCTCGGACTGCACGCCGAGCTCGATGAGACCGGCGGCGATGGCGAAGACGCGCGTCGAGGCCTGGCCCCAGCTCAGCGACTTCCAGTCATCGGGGCCCTGCCCCGAGGCGGCCGGCACCGGATAGCGGTATGCCTCACCGTCCGGGGTCTTGGCCACGCGCTCAAGGAAGAGGTTCGCCACGGACGGCGGTCGGTTCTCGATCAAGTTCTGTGTGTCGCTCACGACATCCTCCGGGCCCGCGACAGTGCGTGCGACTGATGCGACTGAGTGGCTGCTGGTGCGTACTGTGGTGTGCGTTGTTTAACTTGCGAGTAACTACTGAGTGATCAGACTAGAGCGCCCGGGCCCGGCGCGTAAGAGGCCTTGAGCTGTCAGTTCCTCACAGAACGGCAACGGGCCCGCAACGCGTGTGCGCTGCGGGCCCGTGCGGGTCAGGACTGTGTCAGTTGACCCGGACCTTGCTGGAGACGGTGGCGTCCACATCGGTCTTCGCGTCGACGTCCGCGTCGGCGTTGACCCGGGCGTGCGCGTGGATGTCCGGCAGCAGCGACTGGACCAGGCCGGCGACGTCGAGGCGGATCAGCGCGTTCACGGCGGCGTCCGCGGTGGCGGCGACGTTCGCGTTCTCGTCCGGCTGCGGAGCGGCCGAGGCGGCGGAAGCCGCACCGCCGAGCATGAGGACTGCGGCACACACTGCGCCGGCGGCGCGTACAACTACGTTCTTGTTCATGGGGGTTACCTCCTTCAGGCACCGAATACATAACCTCGAATAATCGCTCCGTAACACAGTTAACGCGGACGGGCGAGCCGAGGCGGCCGAATGAGGAGAATTACGGGCCCCATGGTCCCCATAAATACAAAAAGCGGGCCCGGCGCAAGAAACGCGCCGGGCCCGCTGTTTTCACGTTGCCGCCGCTCGGAGGTGCGGCACCTGTGAAATGGGGGTGATTAGCCGATCGGCAGGCCGCCCATGAGCGGGCTGGTCTTGCTGCCACCGTTCAGGTCACCGTCGACGTTGCTGTCGAGCTTGGTGCCGTGGGCGGTCTTGCGACCCTCGGCAGCGGTCTCGACAACGGCCTTGCGGGCCTGCTCGGCGACCTTGGTGATCTCGGCCACGATGTTGACCTGGCCGGTCAGGCTCTGCAGCGGGTCCTTGACGCGGGCCGTGGTCACGCTGTTGCCGTTGACCAGGTCCTCGGCCGAGCTCGGCGCGGCAGCGCGGGGCGCGTCGTCGGCCATCGCCGGGGAGGCGATACCAACAGCCATCATGGAACCGGCAACGACCGCAGCAGCCTTGGTGTAGTTCACTTCAGCATCCCTTTCTGAAGCGGCGTTCTTCACGGTCACGACCATCGTGCCGCCCGAGCGTATTGCTGGCCGCTCGGAACGCCGCTGCCACCCTTCGTAACGGGACGCCCCTGCCTGCGGAAACTCAAAAATCACGGCTTTTTTGGCATTCACTCGGATGTCGCAGAATTCTTCCCATCCTCACATCAACGCAAAAGGCGCCCGTCCGGTTTACGGACGGGCGCCTTCGCGTGGGCCGGGTGGCCCAAGATCACGCGCTGCGGGGCGAGTTACGGCCCCGGCGGGACTACTTCTTCTTCGGGCCCTCGTCGCTGGAGAGGACCGCGATGAAGGCCTCCTGGGGCACCTCGACGGAGCCGACCATCTTCATCCGCTTCTTGCCCTCCTTCTGCTTCTCGAGCAGCTTCCGCTTACGGGAGATGTCACCGCCGTAGCACTTGGCGAGGACGTCCTTGCGGATGGCGCGGATCGTCTCGCGGGCGATGACCCGGGAGCCGATGGCGGCCTGGATGGGCACCTCGAAGGCCTGCCGCGGGATGAGCTCGCGCAGCTTGGCCACGAGCCGCACGCCGTACGCGTAGGCCGCGTCCTTGTGCGTCACGGCCGAGAAGGCGTCCACCTTGTCGCCGTGCAGCAGGATGTCGACCTTGACGAGCGAGGCCGACTGCTCGCCGGTGGGCTCGTAGTCGAGCGAGGCGTAACCGCGCGTCTTGGACTTCAGCTGGTCGAAGAAGTCGAAGACGATCTCCGCGAGGGGCAGCGTGTAGCGGATCTCCACACGGTCCTCGGAGAGGTAGTCCATGCCGAGCAGGGTGCCGCGGCGGGTCTGGCACAGCTCCATGATCGAGCCGATGAACTCCGACGGGGCGAGGATCGTGGCGCGCACGACCGGCTCGAAGACCTTGTCGATCTTGCCCTCGGGGAACTCGCTCGGGTTGGTGACCGTGTGCTCGGTACGGTCCTCCATGACCACGCGGTAGACCACGTTGGGTGCCGTGGCGATCAGGTCGAGACCGAACTCGCGCTCAAGGCGCTCGCGGATCACGTCCAGGTGCAGCAGGCCCAGGAAGCCGACGCGGAAGCCGAAGCCGAGGGCCGCGGAGGTCTCCGGCTCGTAGACGAGCGCGGCGTCGTTGAGCTGCAGCTTGTCGAGGGCCTCGCGCAGGTCGGGGTACTCGGAGCCGTCCAGCGGATACAGACCCGAGAAGACCATCGGCTTCGGGTCCTTGTAGCCGCCGAGCGCCTCGGTGGCGCCCTTGTGCAGGGAGGTGATCGTGTCACCGACCTTGGACTGGCGGACGTCCTTCACACCGGTGATGAGGTAGCCCACCTCACCGACGCCGAGACCGTCGGACGGGGTCATCTCGGGCGAGGAGACACCGATCTCCAGGAGCTCGTGCGTGGCGCCGGTCGACATCATGCGGATGCGCTCGCGCTTGTTGAGCTGCCCGTCCACGACACGTACGTACGTGACCACACCGCGGTACGAGTCATAGACCGAGTCGAAGATCATCGCGCGGGCCGGGGCGTCCTTGACGCCGACCGGGGCCGGGACGTCGCGGACCACGCGGTCGAGCAGCGCGTCCACGCCGACGCCGGTCTTCGCCGAGACCTTGAGCACGTCCTCCGGCTGGCAGCCGATGAGGTTCGCCAGCTCCTCGGAGAACTTCTCGGGCTGCGCGGCCGGCAGGTCGATCTTGTTGAGCACCGGGACGATGGTGAGGTCGTTCTCCATCGCGAGATAGAGGTTCGCCAGCGTCTGGGCCTCGATGCCCTGGGCGGCGTCGACAAGCAGGACCGTGCCCTCACAGGCGGCCAGCGAGCGGGACACCTCGTACGTGAAGTCCACGTGCCCCGGGGTGTCGATCATGTTCAGGATGTGCGTCCTGCCCTGATCGGGGCCCTCGGTGGGCGCCCAGGGCAGACGGACCGCCTGGGACTTGATGGTGATACCGCGCTCGCGCTCGATGTCCATGCGGTCGAGGTACTGAGCGCGCATCTGCCGCTGCTCGACCACCCCGGTGAGCTGGAGCATGCGGTCGGCGAGCGTGGACTTGCCGTGGTCGATGTGCGCGATGATGCAGAAATTGCGGATCAAAGCCGGGTCGGTACGGCTCGGCTCGGGCACATTCGTAGGGGTCGCGGGCACGCAGGGTCCTGATTCTTGAGACGTCCGCAGCTCTCTGCGGCCTCGGGTCGGATCTACGGATCTATACGTAGCCTCCATGGTCCCACGAGCGCGGCAATGGGCCCTGCGGGGCCTGCGCCCCGGGGCCCGACGGGACCGGTTTGGGCCGGTAGGGGGACGGCTGGTAACGTGGACAGCTGTGTCTCACTGCCCTCTAAGCGACGAGGCACTCGGTATCAAAGACCAGTTTCCCGGGATCCCCAAGGGCTTCCGGGGGACGACGAACCTGTAAAGGCTCTTTCGTGGCGAACATCAAGTCCCAGATCAAGCGCAACAAGACGAACGAGAAGGCGCGCCTGCGCAACAAGTCCGTCAAGTCCGCGCTCAAGACTGCGATCCGCAAGACCCGTGAGGCGACCGCCGCCGGTGACGTCGAGAAGGCCACCACGGCCCTCCGCGACGCCACCCGCAAGCTGGACAAGGCCGTCTCCAAGGGCGTCATCCACAAGAACCAGGCCGCCAACAAGAAGTCGGCGCTTGCTTCGAAGGTTGCCGGCCTCAAGGGCTGAGCGAATCACTTGATTTGACCGCCGTAACGGACTCAGCGGGCCCTCTCTTCCGCTCCTGACCGGCACCCCTGCTCCGCACACGGCCTGCGTTCGCCACGCGGGTGCGGAGCGCAAAAGCTTGTACCGAAGGCCCCGCCTCCTCGTCCTTCCCCAGGACGGGTGGCGGGGCCTTCGGCTTGCCTGGCTTGTGCGGCCTGTGCGGGCTGCACGGCCTGTGTGAGCCGTGCGGCTTGTGTGAGCCGTGCGGCTTGTGGCTCAGCGCCCGCCGGAGCGGGCCGCCCGGGCGATCGTGACGACCGCCTTCTCCAGCGCGTACTCCGGATCGTCCCCGCCGCCCTTGACCCCCGCGTCCGCCTCCGCGACGGCGCGCAGCGCGACCGCGACGCCGTCCGGGGTCCAGCCCCGCATCTGCTGACGGACACGGTCGATCTTCCACGGCGGCATACCCAGCTCGCGGGCCAGATCTGCGGGGCGGCCGCCGCGGGCCGACGAGAGCTTGCCGATGGCCCGTACACCCTGGGCGAGCGCACTCGTGATCATGACCGGTGCGACACCCGTGGACAGCGACCAGCGCAGGGCCTCGAGGGCCTCGGCCGCCCGGCCCTCCACCGCTCGGTCCGCGACCGTGAAGCTGGAGGCCTCGGCGCGGCCCGTGTAGTAGCGGCCGACCACCGCCTCGTCGATGGTGCCCTCGACATCCGCGACCAGCTGGGAGACCGCGCTCGCCAGCTCCCGCAGATCACTGCCGATCGCGTCGACCAGGGACTGGGAGGCCTCGGAGGTCGCCGAGCGTCCGAGGGCGCGGAACTCTCCTCGGACGAAGGAGAGCCGGTCCGCGGGCTTGGTCATCTTCGGACAGGCGACCTCACGCGCGCCGGCCTTGCGGGCCGCGTCGAGCAGCCCCTTGCCCTTGGCGCCGCCCGCGTGCAGCAGGACGAGAGTGATCTCCTCGGCGGGGGCACCGAGATAGCCCTTCACGTCCTTGATCGTGTCCGCGGAGAGATCCTGCGCATTGCGTACGACCACGACCTTGCGCTCCGCGAAGAGCGACGGGCTGGTCAGCTCGGCCAGCGTGCCGGGCTGGAGCTGGTCGGGGGTGAGATCACGGACGTCCGTGTCCGCGTCGGCGGCGCGTGCGGCGGCGACGACCTGCTGCACGGCGCGGTCGAGCAGCAGATCCTCCTGGCCCACGGCGAGGGTGACGGGGGCGAGTGGATTGTCTTGTGCGGAGTTACGCGATGAGGCAGCCATTGCCGACAAGGATCCCACGGGGCACTGACAGTCCGTACGGCCGCGGGCGCCACGGAACCGGTGCGCGGACATTTGTACAAGACCGGCCGAGAGACGACCGCGCACCATCAGTCGTATGACTCCTTCGACCCCTTCGACTCCTTCGACCCCTTCGACTCCTTCGACCCCTTCTCGCCATGAATCCCAGCTGCTGCAGGGAATGCACGTGACCCGGGACGGCCCGAGGCATGCGCCGCCGCTGGTACTCGTCCACGGGTCCGGGGCCTCCGGCGGCTCCTGGAGCGCGATGCTGCCGCTGCTCGCCGCGCACCGGCACGTCGTACGGGTCGACCTTCCCGGCTGCGGGAAGTCGCCGTCCTCGCCGTCCTACGCGGTGCCGGCGCAGGCGGCCCGGGTGGCGGCGCTGCTCGACGATCTCGGGATCGCGGCTGCGGCGGTGGCCGGGCACTCCAGCGGGGGTTACGTCGCGACCTCGCTGGCCGAACAACGCCCCGATCTGGTCGGCTCACTCGCTCTGATCAGCACCGGGCCGAGCCTTGACGCGCTGCTGCCCGAGCCGTTCATCCTGCGGGCGCTGCTCGGGCCGCCGTTCGGCCCGCTGCTGTGGGCGCTGCGCTCCGATGCCTGGATCCGCAAGGGAATCCGGGCGACGGCCGCGCGCCCGGTGGAGGTACCGGACGAACTGGTCGCGGGGGTGCGGGGCATCACGTACCGCACCTTCAGGAAGGTGCTGCGGGCGAACCGCGCGTACCTCAGCGAGCGGGGTGTGCCCGAACGGCTCGCGGCGCTCCCGGCGCCGACGCCGGTCCTGGTGGTGTCCGGGGGCAGTGATCCGCGCTGGGAGCCGGCGGCGGCGCGGTGGTACGAGCCTGTGCCGCGCACCAGGGTCGAGGTGCTGGCCGGTGTCGGGCATGTGCCGCTGCTCGAAGCGCCCGAGGCGACCAGCGAACTGCTGCTGGCGTTCACGGCGACTACGACAACTGCGTCGGGTGTTCCGCCCGTCGCACCTTGACTCCTAGGCTGGACGTATGGGGTCGACCGGTACATCCCTCGACTGGGCGCTGTGCGACATCGTGGTACCGCGCGCGCCGGACCGGCTGCCGGGGATCGAGATGGCCGGGTTCTCGCTGCGTGCCGTCGTGCCCCTGGGTATCTCGATGGTGGCGCATCCCGCCGTCACCCTGCTCTTCGATCTGAGCGAAGCGGGGGACGGTCTCGTCTGCGACAGCCGGGGCCGCAGCGGACGCGGCAGTGTCGTCATCGGGCTGCTGCCCGGCGAGGTGCGTGCGAGCGGTCAGGTGGGCGACTGTCTGCAGATCCGGCTCGAACCGGCCGTGGCGGCCGTGATGTTCGGGCCGAGCGGCCTGCCGACGGGAACGGTGACGTCCCTGGAGGAGCTCTGGGGCACCGGCGCAGAGCGTGTGCGGGAGCGGCTGCGGGCTGCCGGGTCCTGGGAGGAGCGGTTCGCGCTCGCGCGGGCGTTCGTCGGTCCACGACTGGGGGCGCGGCGGCCGGTGGATCCCGAGGTGGCGCACATCTGGCAGCGCACACGGACCAGTTGCGGGCGGCTACGGGTCGAGGGCCTCGCGGACGAGGTCGGCTGGAGCCGTAAGCGCCTTTCGGCCCGCTTCCAGGCCCAGCTCGGGATCGCCCCGAAGCGGGCCGCGCGTCTGATGCGCTTCGACCACGCCGTGCATCTGCTGGCGGCTGGACGTGCCGCGGCGGAGGTCGCCGCGGAGTGCGGGTATGCGGACCAGTCCCATCTGCACCGCGAGGTCAGGGAGTTCTCCGGGCTGACCCCGGTGGGGGTGGCCGCGGCGCCCTGGCTCGCGATCGACGAGATCGCCTGGCCGGCCGCCTCGGCGGTACGGCGGCGGGGGTCGTTCGCGGACCGCCGAACGCTCCACGGTCCCCCAGCCCTGCTCTCGCCCTAGGGGTCCTCGCGCCAGCCCTCGAACTCGGCCGCGAACTCGTCGAGTTCGGCCGGGTCGAGGGCCTCCTCCTCGTCGACCAGGACCACCAGCCACTGGGCGTCCTCGGCATCGTCCTCGCCGGCCAGGGCGTCCCGTACGAGCTGAGGCTCCTCCGAGATGCCGAAGCGCGTGCGCAGGGCCTCGACCAGTTCTTCCGCTGTGTCCCGGTCGGGCAGCACCAGGACATGTCGTACGTCGCTCACCTGGCCATTCTCCCCGATCGCCGGCCCTCCACGTGCCGCGGCCGGTCAGGGCTTCCGAACGATCTGCACGTCGAGGTCGATGGTGATGCTCGGGCCGACCACGGCGATGCCGCGGGCGAGCATGGTCTGCCAGCTCACCGTGAAGTCGTCGCGGTGCAGTTCGGTGGTGGCGCGGCAGGCGGCGCGGGTCTCGCCCTCCATGCCGTTGCCGATGCCGAGGTACTCGGTGTCGAGGGTGACCGTGCGGGTCACGCCGTGCAGCGAGAGCGCGCCCGTGACGGCCCAGCGCGTGCCGCCGCGGTGGATGAAACGGTCGCTGTAGAACTCGAGGGTCGGATAGCGCTCGACATCCAGGAAGTCGGACGAGCGCAGATGGTCGTCGCGCATCTTGACGTTGGTGTCGATGGAGGCCGCGTCGATCACCACGTGCATCGCGGACTGGTCCATGCGGTCGGCTATGCGGATGGCGCCGGCGAAGGTGTTGAAACGGCCGTGGATCCGGGCGAGACCGATGTGCCGGGCGGTGAAACCGATCGCGGAATGGGTCGGCTCGATCTCCCAGTCGCCCGGGTCGGGCAGGGCCGGCGGCTGGGCGACCTGGAGCGTCACGTCGCCGAGGGCCGCGTGTCCGCTCGCGGCGACGGTGGCGGCGGAGCGGAAGGGTGTGTAGCCGTCGGCCGACACGGCCAGGCGGTACTCACCGGCGGGCACCGTGGCCACGAAGGAGCCGTACGGGTCGGCCTCGCCGGACACGACCTTGCGCCCCATGCCGTCGCTGACCGCGAACTCGGCGCCGCGCACAGGCTCGTTGACCGGGTCGAGCACCCGGCAGCTGAGCAGACCGCCGCCCGGCGGTACGGCGAAGGCACCTGCCGAGACGGCCGTGAGACCGCCGTGGTGGGCGCGCCCTCTACGACGGCTGCCCCTGCTGTCCGAACGGTTCCCCTGCCGGCGGCCGAACATCGTGAGTCCCCCTGAACGATCTGTCTGTACTTGCACCCCTGCGGTGGCAGTCGTCGGCGTGTGCGGTGCCGACGTTGCATTCGACCATCAGTGCGGCTTTCGGGGCAACACGGGGTCACATTGCGGGAATGCGCAGGTGGGGCGGGGGTGGGGGTTAGTGGCACGACTGGGGGTTAGTGGTGGGGTCGGGGTGAATTGACCGTTCCGGTTGAGGGAGGGGCGGGTCGCGGGTCGCCGAGGACCTGGCGGTCACTTGGCCGTGGGGTCATCCGGGAGCCTGTCCAGGTGCATGCCGAAGTGGTCGCGGTACGCCGCCAAGACCTCGGCGTCGGTGGCCAGTTCGCTCGTGCGGCGGTCGCCTTCCTCCGTGATCGTGAGCTTGCGGCCGCTGAGCGTGGTGCGACCCCGTGCGGTACGGAGCGAGCAGACGAGGGAGCGGGTGAAGTGCGAGTCCGGCGAGGTGCGGTGGTACCAGGCGCCGGTGGTGAAGTCGCGCAGCGCCCGCGGCCTCAGGTCGATCACGAACTGCGGCTTGCCGTCGCCCAGCAGGTCGAGATCACCTGCCGTGGCCTCCTGGATCCGGAACGTACCGTCCGGATCCACCTGCTCCCCCCGCTCGCCGAAAGCCAGCGGATACAGACTGTGCGCACCGAAGCCCACGTCGGCCAGCCACTCACCGCCGCCCACGTCCCGCACGCGCAGGGTGAGGTGGTCGTACGGGATGCCGGGGCGCCCTTCCCCGTCGTACACCCGTGCCTGCAGCAGCGTCACGTCGAAGCCGAGTGCGACGAGCAACGTGGCGAAGGCACCGTTGAGTTCGTAGCAGAAGCCGCCGCGCCGGGCGTCGACGATCTTCGCGACCAGGGCCTTGGGTTCAAGGCGGATCTCCTCGTCCAGGTGGATCGACAGGTTCTCGAAGGGCACGCTGCGCAGATGCCGCTCCTGCAGCGTCCGCAGCGCCGCACCGTCCGCGCGCTCCGGGCGCTCGGCACCGATGCGCCGCAGGTAGTCCTCGATCCGGTCGTCGTCGAGCTGCTGTTTGAGGTCATCCAGGGTCATGGCCTCAGTCTCGCGCGAAGCGACGGCCCCGGGATCGGTCTCAGGCCTGTGGCAGGGGAGTTCGCGGGCCTAGGTCGCAGGACCTACGGCGGCACTTGGGGAGGTGGGTGCGTCCGAGGACGCACACCGGCCCGAGGGGTGGCCGGGCCGGTGCCGCCTCCGGTGACCGCGCCCAGCGTGCGGCCGCTGCCCGTGACGGCCACGGCGCCGTCGAGGTCGGTGCGCAGGACTGTCGTTCCGAAGGAGCGCAGGGACTCGATGACCACGGGCGACGGATGCCCGTAACCGTTGTCGCGGCCCACCGGGATCAGTGCCAGGCGAGGGCTGACGCGCCGTAGGAAGGCGACGTCCTGGTAGGGCGAACCGTGGTGGGGGACCTTGAGGACATCCACCCGCGGCAGTGCGGGGAGAGACCTCAGCAGAGCTCGCTGGGCCGGCGGTTCCAGGTCTCCGGGGAGCAGGAACGTCAGGCCCGCCGTACGCACCAGCAGGGTGACGCTGGCGTCATTGGGCTCCCCGGCCGCCCGGGCGTACGAGCCGTCGGCCGGTGGCCACAGAACCTGCCAGCCGACCCGACCCGCCCTGCGGCGTTCACCCGCGGACGCGGGGAGCAGCGGCACGTCGTACGCCTTCGCCACCTCACGTACGAACTCGGCCTGCTCGGGCGGCTCCTGGAGCCCCGTCACCTGGATCGCTCCGACACTGCGCCCCTTGAGCACACCGCGGAGCCCCGCCACGTGGTCCGCGTGGAAATGGCTGAGCAGGACGAGCGGGACACGGGTCACGCCGAGGCCGTGCAGACAACTGTCGACGAGCCGCGGATCCGGTCCGGCATCCACGACCACGGCCGTACCCGGCCCCGTGGCGAGGACGGACGCATCGCCCTGGCCGACATCGCACAGCACGTAACGCCAGTCGGGTGGCGGCCATCCGGTCAGTACGCGGGTGAGCGGAGCCGGCCGCAGGACGGCGAGCACCAGGAGCAAGGCGCAGGCGATCAGCGCGAGCGGGTGCCGTATGGCGCGCCTGACGGGTGGCAACAGGGCGAGCAGTACGGCCGTGAGAAGCAGTGCGGCAAGGAGCAGGCCTCCGCCCCAGCCGTCGGGCCAGTCGGCCTGCGCGCCAGGGAAATCGGCTCCGGTCCGGGCCACGGACGCCACCCAGCCGGTGGGCCAACCGGCGCACCAGGCAAGGCTCTTGGCCACGGGCATCGCCAAGGGAGCCAGGGCGAGCGTGGCGAAGCCGAGGACGGTGGCAGGGGCGACGGCGAGCTCGGCCAGAAGGTTGCAGGGCACCGCGACCAGGCTGACACGCGCGGAGATCACGACGACCACGGGCGCGCAGACCGCCTGCGCCGCGGCCGCGGCCGCGAGCGCCTCCGCGAGACGGGGCGGCACGCGTCGGCGTTGCAGCGCGGCGCTCCACTTGGGTGCGATGACCAGGAGGGCCGCGGTGGCGAGCACGGAGAGCAGGAATCCGTAGCTGTGGGACAGCCAGGGGTCGTGGAGAAGGAGCAGCAGAGCGGCCGCGGCGAGTGCGGGGATGAGGGAGCGGCGGCGTCCCGTGGCGATGGCCAGCAGGGCGATCGCACCGCAGGCGGCCGCGCGCAGCACGCTCGGGTCAGGGCGGCAGACGAGGACGAAGGCCAGGGTCAGCACGCCGCCGAGCACCGCCGTCGTGCGCAGCGACAGGCCCAGACGCGGTGCCAGGCCCCGGCGTTCGGCGCGCATCGCGAGGCCGGGCGGGCCGATGAGCAGGACGAGGACGATGGTGAGGTTGCTGCCTGAGACAGCCAGGAGGTGAGTGAGGTCGGTGGCCTTGAAGGCGTCTTCGAGGTCGGGTGTCACACGGGTGGTGTCGCCGACGACGAGGCCGGGGAGCAGGGCACGGGCGTCGGCCGGCAGGTGATCGGTGGCCGCGCGCAGTCCGGCCCGCAGCTCGCCCGCGGTGCGCTGGAGTGCCGTGGGACCCCCGACGATCCGGGGCTGCTGCTTGCCGGGTACGCGCAGAACGGCTGCGATGCGGTCGGCCCCGCCCGGCATGGGCGGCGCCAGAGGGGCACTCAGTTGGAGGCGGGTGGAGGGGAGGAGGCTCAACCAGGGCGATGTGATGGGCGGTTGGGCGGTGGGCTGCGCGCTCTGTGCAGTGCCGCCGCCCTCCTTGGAGCGGACCGGGCCCCAAGCCCCCTCGCCCCCGGTCCGGTTCGGCCGGACGACGACCAGGACCGGAGTGCGAGTCTCGACGACCCCGGAGTCGGCGGTGGTGACGCGGTTCACCTCGGCGTCGAAGACGATGCTCGCGGGCGCCTGACGGTCTCCGCGCACACGTGGCCTGGAGATACGCGGATCCGACGTCAGGGTCAACTCGGCGGTGACCGTGGCATAGGAGCCGGCCAGGGCGGGGATCGGCCCCTGGTACAGATCGGCCGAGTGCAGCCCGCCGGACAACGCCGCACCGGCTGCGCACAGGAGTGCGGCGCCGGCCGCCAGTCGCACGGGGGTACGAGGGCGGCGAGCACCCTCAGCACACGGCACCCTCGCCGCACTCGCCTCCCCCGCACCCAGATGCCTCGTCCGCCGTCGCGATCGCCCCCTCAACTCCCACCCCAGCAACCCGAGGCCGAGCAGCAGACAGCAACTCACCGCCGGCCAGATGTGCCCCAAGGGCCGTCCGACCGCCAGCGCCGCGGCAGCCCAGGCCGCGAGCACAGGGGGAACGAGGCGAAGGTCGACCGGGCCTTCCTGACGCGGGTGGGAAGCACCGAGCCGGTGACCCGACGCGGCGTGCACGACCGAGCGCGGCAGCGAGCGTTCCCCTGGGCCGCCCGGTGTCGCAACTGAGCGACCCAGCACGGGAGTTACGGGCAAACCCGCGGTGACACCATCGCCCTCGGGCCTCACAGCCGCACCGCATCACTCAAGTCGGCGAATCGCCGGTCACCGATGCCGTTCACCTCGCGGAGCTCGTCCACCGAGCGGAAGCCTCCGTGCTCGGTGCGGTAGTCGATGATGTGCTGCGCCAGAACGGGCCCTACGCCGGGCAGGGTGTCCAGCTGTTCCACGGTCGCGGAATTGAGGCTCACCGGACCGCCGCCCGCAGCCGCGACCCCGCTCGCCCCCGCACCCACCCCCTGCGCCGCGGGCGGACCGCCCACCACGACCTGCTCGCCGTCGATCAGCACCCGGGCCCGGTTGAGACCCGACAGATCCGTGCCCGCCTTGGCGCCGCCCGCGGCGCGCAGGGCGTCGGCGACCCTGGAGCCGATCGGCAGCCGGTGCACTCCCGGTTCACGCACCCGGCCACCGATGTCCACAACGACCATGTCTGCGGCGCCACTTGACGCGCCTCCGGCACGGACTCCCCCGCCCCGCCCGCCCACGACGGCCTCCGAGCCGACGGATGCGGGCGGAGCCGCGCTGACGACATCGGGAGCGCTCACCGACCGGGGCTGCCCCAGCCAGAAGTGCTGTACGGCCAGTGCCGCACCGATCGCGAGAAGCACGGCGAGCACGACCACGTTGCGCCGCTCAAGACCGCAGCGCGACTGCACCCAGAGCGGCAGCCGCTCACGCAGCGCAAGCTGCCACCTCCCGACCGAAGCAGCCGGCTCGGCCCGCTCAGCCGAAGCAGCCCGCTCAGCCCGCCCGGCCGAAGCAGCCCGCCCAGCCGAAGCGGCCGAAGCCGCCCCGACAGCCCCCTCGCCCGCGGACGAAGACGACCCCCGTACGCCTTCGTCCGCAGCCGTCCCCCGGCGGCGTACCACCGCGGCCCTGGAAACGCTCCGCACCTCACGCGTGCGACCCGCGACGACCTCCGCCGCGTCCTCGTCAACCGCCCAGCGCGGCGCGGCGGCACCGCCCCGCCCGGACAGCGCGGGCAGCGCGGGCCCGTCGTGCCGAGGCAGAGCGAAAGCGGAGTCCGGCGCGGGCACCCGAGGCTCCTCGAAGAGCTGCTCCGCCCGCCGCCTCAACAGCTCGGCTTCCCGCTGCCTGCGCCGCCGCCGGCGCCGTACGCGGCGATGCGTGACCCGACCGTCGGAACCGGCACCACGCCCCGGACCGCTGGTCGAAGCCGGCCCCAGGACCGAAGGAGCCGACGGAGCCGACGAGACCGAAGCAACCGACGAGGCCGACGGAGCCGAAGAAACCGAAGCAACCGAAGCAACCGAAGCAACCGACGAGACCGAAGGGCCCGACGAGGCGGAAAGAGGCAACGAGCTGCGCGAAGTGGAAGACATGCCGAAGACGGTAGGCAGCCCCGCCCCACCCAGTGGATCTTGCTCAATTCCTGGGGATTACTCGCCAGTTGTGGATAACCGCCTCACCCCTGCGAGTGAGCACCCCCAAGCAACCTCACCGAGCCGAAACGACAACCCCCAACAACCCGGGCCCGGTATGCGCCCCGATCACCGCCCCGACCTCGCTGACGTGCAGCTCCCCGAGCCCGGGCACCCGCGCCTTGAGCCGCTCCGCCAGCGCCGCGGCCCGCTCGGGCGCCGCCAGATGATGCACCGCGACGTCCACCCGCGCCGTCCCCGCACGCTCCGCGGCGATCTCTTCGAGCCGTGCGATCGCCTTGGACGCGGTCCGCACCTTCTCCAGCAACTCGATCCGCCCGCCGTCCAGTTGCAGCAGCGGCTTCACCGCGAGCGCCGAGCCGAGCAGCGCCTGCGCGGCGCCGATCCGGCCGCCACGGCGCAGATAGTCGAGGGTGTCCACATAGAAGTACGCGGCCGTCGACGCGGCCCGCTTCTCCGCGGCCGCCACCGCCTCATCCACCGTGCCGCCCGCCTCGGCCGTCTCCGCGGCCGACAGCGCGCAGAAGCCGAGGGCCATCGCGACCATCCCGGTGTCCACGACGCGCACCGGAACCGGAGCGTCCTTCGCGGCGACCACGGCCGCGTCATACGTACCGGAGAACTCCGAGGACAGGTGGAGCGAGACGATCCCCGTCGCACCCGACTCGGCGACCTTGCGATAGGTCTGCGCGAAGGTCTCGGGGCTCGGGCGCGAGGTCGTCACCGGGCGGCGCTTCTGCAGCGCCTGGGCCAGGGAGCGGGCGGAGATCTCGGTGCCCTCTTCCAGCGCCTGATCACCGAGGACCACGGTCAGCGGGACGGAGGTGATGCCATGCCGTTGAATCGCCGGCTGCGGCAGGTAGGCCGTTGAATCCGTGACGATCGCGACATGGCGGGACATGAGCTGGAGATTACCCGCAGGGGCGGGAGGGCGGCAGCCCGGCCCTCACCGTACAGGCGCCCGACCGGAGCTCGACCCGTGCCCGACCGTCACTCGAGCCGCAAACCACTCAGCCCGTGCCCTCCGGCCGGGCCTCCTTCTGCCAGGGATACGTGACCTGCGGAGCCGGCGGCTCAATGGCCTGCGGCCCTCCGTCGTCCACCCGGGTATCGCCCGCGCCCGCGTGGTCCGGCCAGGTCTGCTCGGACGGCGCGGCAGGTCCATCGATCAGCGTCGGCTCGGGCCAGGAACGCGGCGCAGGCGTGGGTGTGGCCGACGGAGTGAAGCCCGCCGCAGGAGTAGCGGGAGTGGGCGCAGGAGTCGCAGTGGGCATCGAGGCGGCCTGCGGAGGCACGGAACCCCCGGATCGCTCCCCCGCCGGCTCCTCCCGGGTCCAGTGCCGCAGCGCCCCCGCCTCCACGTCGATCTGCGTCCGCAGCGCCTCGAAGTCGTCGTCGGCGAACTTCCGCGCCCGGTCCTGCGCCGCGAACCGCATCGAGTCGGCGGCCTGCGTGATCCGGTCCGTACGCTCCCTCAACTCCGGCAGCTGAGCGCTCAGGCGGCTCTTGTCCGGCTCGCGCTCGAGGCGCTTGAGGTCGGCGTCCAGCTCCCAGCCATGGACACTGAGCCGCTCGAAGAGCCCCACCGACTCCTTGATCGAGGCATCCTCGGCGGCCGCCGCCGCCAGCGCGTCCTGGGTGGCGCGCATCGACGTGCGCAGCTTCAGACGCAGCTGCGCCAGCTCACCCGCCGGGCCGAGCTGCGTGAACGTCCGCGCCTTGAGCGTGGAGTCCTCGACATGCCGGCGCGCCTGCGTGATCGTGCGGTCCACGCCGCGCTTGGCGGCCTTGACGACCTTGACCGTCACAAACACCCCCAGCGCCACGAACAGCACGAAGAGCACCGCCAGTACGGCGAGTAGTTCACCCATGAGGGGCTCCTAAGCGGGGGTCGGCACAACCGGATGAGGCTCCTTCCACCGTAAACGCCCAAGGGCAGGCCGAGGGTTCCTCAGAACCCCCAACCTGCCCTTAGGGGATATCCCTAAAGCGGTCAGACCGCCAGAAAGAAGACGCCTGCCAGAAGGAAGCGACCTAGGCCGGAACGATGTTCACCAGCTTCGGCGCCCGCACGATCACCTTCCGGATCCCGGCCCCGTCCAGCGCCGCCACGACCTTCTCGTCCGCCAGCGCCAGCGCCTCCAGATCACCGTCGGAGATCGTGGGCGGCACCTCCAGACGCGCCCTGACCTTGCCCTTGATCTGCACGACGCAGGTCACGGCCTCGTCGACCAGATACGCGGGGTCGGCGACCGGGAACTCCTGGTACACGACCGAGTCGCTGTGGCCCAGCTTGCGCCACAGTTCCTCACCGATGTGCGGGGCCAGCGGCGCGATCAGCCGGACCAGCTGGTCGGCGACCGTACGCGAGACCGGGCCGCCCACCTTCGTCAGATGGTTGTTCAGCTCCGTGATCTTGGCGATCGCGGTGTTGAAGCGCAGACCCGCCAGGTCTTCGCGCACCGCGTCGATGGCCTTGTGCAGCGCACGCAGCGTGGCCTCGTCCGGCTCTGCGTCGGAGACCGTCACGGCCCCCGTCTCCTCGTCGACGACATTGCGCCACAGCCGCTGCAGCAGCCGGAACTGACCGACGACCGCACGCGTGTCCCACGGCCGCGAGACGTCCAGGGGGCCCATCGCCATCTCGTACAGGCGCAGGGTGTCCGCGCCGTACTCGGTGCAGATGTCCTCCGGAGTCACCGAGTTCTTCAGGGACTTGCCCATCTTGCCCAGCTCGCGCTTGACCTGCTCGCCCTCGTGGTAGAAGGCGCCGTCGCGCTCCTCGACCTCGGTGGCGGTCACCGGGAAGCCACGGTCGTCGCGGTAGACGTAGGCCTGGATCATGCCCTGGTTGAACAGCTTGTGGAACGGCTCCGCGGCCGACACGTACCCCAGGTCGAACAGCACCTTGGACCAGAACCGCGCGTACAGCAGATGCAGTACGGCGTGCTCGGCGCCGCCCACGTACAGGTCGACACCACCGTGCGGCTTGTTGTCCCGCGGACCCATCCAGTAGCGCTCGACGTCCGGGTCCACCAGCCGCTCGGAGTTGTGCGGGTCCAGGTAGCGCATCTCGTACCAGCAGGAACCCGCCCAGTTGGGCATGGTGTTGGTCTCGCGGCGGTACGTCCGCACACCGGCGCCGTCGCCCAGGTCCAGCTGGACGTTGACCCACTCCTGGTTGCGCGACAGGGGCGTCTCCGGGGAGGTGTCCGCGTCGTCCGGGTCGAAGGTGCGCGGCGAGTAGTCGTCGACCTCCGGCAGCTCCAGGGGCAGCATCGACTCGGGCAGCGAGTGCGCGACGCCGTCCTCGTCGTAGACGATCGGGAAGGGCTCGCCCCAGTAGCGCTGCCGGCTGAACAGCCAGTCGCGCAGCCGGAAGTTGACCGTCCCCTCGCCGATACCGCGCTCGGCCAGCCACTCGGTGATCTTCGCCTTGGCCTCGACGACACCCAGGCCGTCCAGGGAGATCGCGTCGTTGGCGGAGTTGACGATCTTCGCGTCGTACGAGACGAAGGCGTCGTCCCACGCCGAGGGGTCCTGACCGCGGTCGTCCGAGGGCTCGACCACACAGCGCATCGGCAGCTCGAAGGCCCGCGCGAACGCGAAGTCACGGGTGTCGTGCGCCGGAACGGCCATGATCGCGCCGGTGCCGTATCCCATCAGGACGTAGTCGGCGATGAAGACCGGGACCTGCTCGCCGCTGACCGGGTTGGTCGCGAACGCGCCGGTGAAGACGCCGGTCTTCTCCTTGGCGTCGGCCTGCCGCTCGACATCGGACTTGGCCGCGGCGAACGCGCGGTACTTGGCGACCGCCTCGGCCGGCGTCGCGTGCCCGCCGGTCCACACGTCGTGCGTGCCCTCGGGCCACTCGGCCGGCACGATCCCGTCGACCAGCTCGTGCTCGGGGGCCAGCACCATGTAGGTGGCGCCGAACAGGGTGTCCTGGCGGGTGGTGAAGACCGTGATGGCACCGGAGTCCCCGACCGGGAAGTCCACGCGCGCACCTTCGGAGCGCCCGATCCAGTTGCGCTGCTGCAGCTTGATCGCCTCGGGCCAGTCCAGCTGGTCCAGGTCGTCGATCAGGCGGTCCGCGTACGCCGTGATCCGCATGTTCCACTGGCGCAGCTTGGACTTGAAGACCGGGAAGTTGCCGCGCTCGGAACGGCCGTCGGCGGTGACCTCTTCATTGGCCAGTACGGTGCCCAGACCCGGGCACCAGTTGACCGGGGCGTCCGAGGCGTACGCCAGACGGAAGCCGCTCAGGACGTCCGCGCGCTCGGTGGCGCTCAGCTCGCTCCAGGCCTTCCCGGAGCCGGGATCAGCACGCGTTCCGGACTCGAACTGCTCGACCAGCTCACTGATCGGACGGGCCTTCTTCGCCTCGTCGTCGTACCAGGAGTTGAAGATCTGCAGGAAGATCCACTGGGTCCACTTGTAGTACTCCGGGTCGATCGTGGCGATCGACCGGCGCTTGTCGTGGCCCAGGCCCAGGCGGCGCAGCTGGGACTTCATGTTCTCCATGGCCGCCTCGGTGGACACCCGCGGGTGCGTTCCGGTGGCGACGGCGTGCTGCTCGGCGGGCAGGCCGAAGGCGTCGAAGCCCAGCGTGTGCAGCACGTTGAACCCGGCCATGCGGTGGTACCGGGCGAAGACGTCGGTGGCGATGTAGCCCAGCGGGTGACCGACGTGCAGACCCGCACCCGAGGGGTACGGGAACATGTCCATGATGAACTTCTCGGGCCGCTTCGCGATCTCGGGCACGGAGCCGTCGCCGCTCAGGTCGCCGCTCGGGTTGGGCGTCTCGTACGTGCCGTTCGCGTCCCAGAAGTCCTGCCAGCGCGCCTCGATGTCCGCGGCCATGGCCGCGGTGTAGCGGTGCGGGGCTGCGACTTCGGCAGCCGAATTCGTCTCGCTCATGATCCTTAGGGCTCCATCGATCGTCTCTGCTGCGTTTCAACCGGGTCCGGCTGCGACGTACAGCCGAAATGAAAAAACCCCTCACACAGGAGGGGACGCCGCGCTGATGCCGATCCACGAATCGTCAGTGGCCGGTACTGATCAGCGCGGCTCGCTAAGCAGAAGGCGTACGGCACGCATGCGGTCAGGGTACCGCAGGGCTCGCACGACCCGCACCGGGCTTAGGGAGCGCGGGGTTACTCGGCGTACCGGTCCCTATCGGGGCAACCGCAGGAGACGCTCGCCACTTGATAACGACGAGATAACTCAAACCTCGTACTGCCCGGTATGACGCGACCTAGCATGCGGCAGCGGGACTCGCTTTTGAACCGTCCCGGAACACGGAACACCGGAACAACCGTCCGGAGTCATCCCCATGAACCCTCTCACCCCCCGAAGCCGCACCAACCGTTCCTCCCCGGGGCCGAGCCGCGCGGCGCGCGGCGCGTTATCCGGCGCGGTGCTGCTCCTGATACCCCTCGTCGTGATCGTCGGCAGCGACAGCTTTCGCGCCGCGCTCGACTTCACGACCGGAGTGCTCAGCCTCGTCTCCCTGACCTGCAGCATCATCTGGGGCCTCGTCGCCTCGGACCGCCTCTTCCTGTCGCCGAAGCAGCGACTGCTCGCCCAGGGCGTGCACCGGGCGACCGCCATCGCCGCGCTCGGCTTCCTGCTCCTGCACGGCACCGTCAAGCTGGTCCTCGGACATGTGTCCGCGATCGGCGCCCTGATCCCGTTCAGCCTTGGCGTCACCGGTACGAACGGTCTGATCGGCTTCGGCGCACTCGCCGGACTGCTGATGATCACCACCGGTGTCACCGGCGCCCTGCGCAGCTCCTTCGCCTCCCCCGCCAGAAGCGCCACCATCGCCGGCCGCTGGCGCGCCCTGCACATGCTGGCCTATCCCGCCTGGTGCTCGGCCCTGGTGCACGGCCTGTACGCGGGCCGCGAGGCCAAGCCTTGGGTCCTCGCGATGTACTGCCTGTGCCTGGCCGGCGTCACCGGCGCCCTCGCCCTGCGCGCGGCGCCGCTGAGCGTCAAGCGCAAGGTGGCGCGGACCGTCTTCGCCGTACTGAACGCACAGCCGCGACCGAACACTCAGCCGCGACCGAACGCACAGCCGCGCACCGAGCCCGGCGTCACACCGCGCCGCGAAGGCCTGCTGCCCGGCATGGACACGACGCCCGGCCCGTCCGAGCCCGCCGCCACCCGGCCCCGACTCCTGCCGCAGCAGCGCGGATTCTCCCCTTCGTACGAGGAACGTCCCGGCCTTTACGAGGGCGGGTACGCGGAGCGCCCCCGCGCCGGGAACGGCATGGCGGCCGCGTATCGCGCCGTCTCCTCGGCGCCCGGCGCCCGCCCCCTGCCGCTCCAGGAGGAGCACTCGGGACGCTGGCCCGCACCCTCGCCACCACCGCTGGGCGAGGCCGTGCGGCCGGTGAGCAGCCCCGCGTACGACACGGGCCCCCTGCCCCTGTACGACACGGGCAATCACCCCACCGTCCCCGCCCCTGCCCCCGCCCAGAGCAGCGAGGCCCCGTACTACGTGACCAGCGACCCGTACGACACCGGCTCGACACCCACCTACGGCTCGGGGCCCGTCTCCCCGTACGACACCGGCCCGATCTCGCCGTACGACACCGGTCCGAACCCGCTGTACGAAGCCGGTCCGAGCCACCTGCTGTACGAGGCCTCCACAGAACTGCACGAGACGCCCACCGACCCGCTCCCGAACCCCTTCGAGGCCCCGGCCGCGGGCGAGCCGTGGTCCGCCGCCGATGAGCCGTGGTCCGCATCCGGGCCGGCTGGAGGCCGTCGTTGAACGCACCTCTGCCCGACGTCCCCGAGGTACGGGTCGTCGGACTGCCCCAGCTCACCTCGGGGTTCGACCTCGTGGAGCGGCTCGACCTTGCGATGCACCTCAAAGTGCACGGGCCGCTGGAACCCATGGGCGGCGAGCGGCTCGCCCAGCTCGCCGACGACGTCGTCCTGCGCGGGCGGGGCGGTGCGGGCTTCCCTTTCGCGAGAAAGCTGCGAGCCGTCGCCAATGCGGCGATCAAGCGGGGTGTACGTCCGGTCGTGGTCGTCAACGGCAGCGAGGACGAGCCCGCCTGCCGCAAGGACACCGTCCTGATCAACCGCGCCCCGCATCTGATCCTCGACGGCGCCCTGCTCGCGGCCGAGGCGCTCGGCGCCCGGACCCTGGTCATCGGCGTCACCCGTGACTCCACCGAGGCGTCGATGACCGCCGCGCTCGCCGAACGGGGTCTGTCCAACCGCCGAGGCGCCTCCCTGCGCGCCCGCGTCCAGCGCAACCCGGAACGCATGGTCACCGGCGAGGCCTCGGCCCTGGTCCGCTCGGCCGACGGCGGTCCCGCGCTGCCACCCGGGCGGCGCGTACGCGCCGCGGAGTCGGGCGTCGGCGGCGCCCCGACCCTGCTCTCCAACGCGGAGACCTTCGCCCAGCTGGCGATCGCAGCCCGTATCGGCCCGTCGCGCTACCGGGGCACGGGTCTGTACGAGGAGCCGGGCACCGTGCTGCTCACTCTCTCCGGGGCGGTGGCCCGCCCCATGGTGATCGAGGCGCCGACGGGTGTCCCGCTGCGCTACATCCTGCAGCTGGCCGGCGCTCCGCCCCTGCCCCAGGGCGTCCTGACCGGCGGCTATCACGGCAGCTGGCTGAACGCGGTCGCCGCGCACGACGCGGTGGTCTCGCGGGCGTCCCTCGAGGGTCTCGGCGGCGCGCTCGGCGCGGGCGCGATCCTGCCCATCGGTCCGGAGACCTGTGCGCTCGGCGAAGGCCTGAGAGTCGCGCAGTGGCTGGCCGGCGAGAGCTCGGGCCAGTGCGGCCCGTGCCGGCTCGGCCTGCCGGCGGCGGCGAGCGGACTCGCGGACGTCCTGAACGGCGGCGGTCCGGCGGCCTTGGAGGCGCTGCGCGAGATCACCCGCGCGGTGACGGGCCGCGGCGCCTGCAAACACCCCGACGGCTCGGCCCGCTTCATCACCTCGACGCTCGCCGCCTTCAAGGACGACCTCGCGATGCACGTCCTGAGCGGCGGCTGCGGCCGCGAGACCCGCGGGGTGCTCCCGCTGCCCGGCGAGTCCACACCGGGTGGGCCCAGCGGCGAACGCCTGGTCGTCGACTGGACCCTCTGCCAGGGCCACGGCCTGTGCGCCGACGTGGTCCCGGAACTGATCACCCTCGGCCCCGACGGCTTCCCCGCGGTCGCCGACGCGTCCGTCCCGCTCCCCCTGCGCGGCCGGGCCCAACGCGCGGTCCGCCGCTGCCCGGCCCTCGCCCTGCGCCTGGAACGCCCCGCGCCCCAGCCCCCGTCCCCACGCCCGGCCCTGCCCAGCGCCCCGGGCCGCAAGGCGCTGGAGAGCGGCTGGAGTTGAGGCCCGATCCATGCACACATGGGCATACGAAAGCGGGCCACCCGATCCGGGTGGCCCGCTTTCGAAATGTGGAGCTAAGGAGAATTGAACTCCTGACCTCCTGCATGCCATGCAGGCGCTCTACCAACTGAGCTATAGCCCCTCGCTTTGTGTCCGCCCGGTTTCCCGTGGCGACGTCGACAACAGTACACGCTCCCCCCGGTGCTCCACCAAATCCTTTGTCGGGGTCATGATCGACAGCGCGGGAGCCCCGTGGACAGCCGGTACTGTCGGGCGGCGTGACCACCATCGGACGAACCGCCGCACCGGCCGACGACGACCTGCACCAGCACGTCGGACGTCGTCCGCTGCTGCTCGCCGCGCTCGCGTGTCTGGTCTCGTTCACCGCGTTCTGGATCACCCAGCGCCTCGCGGGCGTGACGCTCCTCGACGTGATGGTCTACCGCGCGGAGGGCTGGACCGTCCGCAACGGCGGTGACCTGTACGCGATGCAGGCCACGGTCTTCAACCTCCCCACGACCTACCCGCCCTTCGCCGCCCTCCTGTTCACCCCGCTCACCTTGCTCGGTGTCCCGGAGATGCGGACCTTCGCGACGGGCTTCAACCTGCTGCTCGTCCTCGCCCTCGTCCACCTGGCGCTGCGGCTGATCGGTATCGACGAGCGCGCCAAGCGCGCCGCCACCGCCCTGTGGGTGTCCGCGCTGCTCGTGTGGTGCGAGCCGGTGTGGACGACCCTGCGCTACGGGCAGATCAATCTGCTGCTCGCGGTGTTCGTGCTCTGGGATCTCACCCGTCGCCCCGGCAACCGCTGGGCCGGCATCGGCATCGGTCTCGCCGCCGCGATCAAGCTGACGCCCGCGCTGTTCGCGGTGATGCTCGCGCTGGCCGGAATCGTGGTGGCCGTTCGCCGCGTACGGGCCGGCCGGCCGTGGTGGAACACGCACCTGCGCAGGGCCGCCGTCGCCACCGGCACCTTCCTCGTCGTCACCGTCGCCTCGGCGGTCGTCCTGCCGTACGACTCGAAGCGGTTCTGGACGGAGATGGTCTTCTCCGCGAGCCGTCCCGGCCAGGCCGAGGACACCGCGAACCAGTCGCTGCGCGGCGTGCTGGCCCGGCTTCTGCACACCACGGATCCGGGTCTGTGGTTTGTGCTCGCGGCGGGTGCGGTGGCGGTGTTCGGGCTCGCGGTGGCGGTACGTTCGCAGGTCCTGGGGCGTACGGCGGAGGCGGCCACCGCCTGCGCCGTGACCGCGCTCCTGATCAGCCCGGTGTCGTGGTCCCATCACTGGGTGTGGATCGTCCCGGTCCTGATCTTGCTGTTCACCGAGGCCCGTACGAGGGCGCTCAAGGCGGGTACCGCCGTACTGGCCCTGATCTTCTACTCGTACTCGCTGTGGTGGGTTCCGCACGCCGGCACCAGTACGACGGTGCGGCCCGAACTCGACCAGAACGCCGGGGAGTTCCTGCTGTCGGCGGGTTACGCGCTGGCCGGTCTGGGGTTCCTGGTCTTCATCGCGCTACGGGTACGCGGCGCCGCCAAGGACACCGCGAACAGCGCCCCGACGGTCCCCGCTCAGGCCGTGGCGAACGAGTAGAACCGCTTCAGCGTGCAGTGCTCGTCGAGCAGCCGCCCGTAGATCGGCTCGCCCTCCAGCTCACGGTAGGTCTCGATCGGGTCGCCCTTTATGATCAGCGCCCGCGCGCATTCCTCGCACCAGTACTGGTAGTCGGGGTTGACCGGCTCCATGTCGCGGACGATCGGCGTACCGCTGCCGCACCAGTCGCACCTTCTCCTGTGGGCACCCATGTGTTCCGCTCAGCTCCAGCTGTGGCCGCAGGCCGTGCACACGTAGGAGATCCCACCGTTGTCACCGAGCACCTGGGCGACATGGGCGGATCCGCAGGACGGACAGGTCAGTGCGACAGGGGTGGCGGCGCGGGTGCCGGACAGGTGTTCGCAACCCTGGGCCCCGGCCACGTCGAGGAGGTCGCCGTCCTCCTCGAGGATGTCCCCAGGCATCGCGCTACTCCCTCCCGTGGGACCGCCGTCGTCCCCCGATCCCAGCCCGCTCGATTGTGCCACGGTCGTCCGGATGGGTCAGCGACGCGTGCGTACCAGTCCGGACACGGCGCCCAGAATTGCGGCCCCGGCCAGCGCATATGCGCTCACGAGGAGGGCGTCGGCCGATTCCTGCACACCGCCGAGCGGCCGGCTCAGGAAAACGGTGCCGAACACGGCCACCCCGGACAGCTGGCCGAGCTGCAGCACGGTCGTCAGGAGCCCGCTGGCGTCCGCGGCCTCCTGCGGCCGTACGGTCGCGAGGGCCCGGGTGAAGGTCGGGCTGTACGCGAGCGACATCCCCATGCCTCCGCCGGCGAACGCCACCCACAGCCCGATCCCGCCGCTGCCGCCGTCGCGCAGCACGAGCCCGAGCGCCAGCGTGGAGAGCGCGGTCAGCGCGAACCCGGCCGGAACCAGGGCCCGTTGGAGCGCATCGGGCCACTTGCGCCAGGTGAGGCCGACCACCCCGAAGAGCACCGCGCCGGGCGCGAAGGTGAGTCCGGTGCGCAGTGCGCTCTGTCCGAGTCCGCCCTGCAGATGCAGCGCGAGCACGAACATCAGACCGGAGTTCCCGGCCATCACCAGGGCGATCCGCACCACCGCGAGCCCCATTCCGGGGACGCGGAGGACCCGCGGTGAGATCAGCGGGGCGCCGCCGCGGTGGGCCAGCCTCTTCTCGTACGTGGCGAAAAGGGCGAGCAGCACGGCGCTCGCGGCGAGCGAGAGCCAGGACCACAGCGGCCAGTCCTGCTCCTGGCCGAGCACCAGGGGCACGGTGAACAGCGAGACGGCGCCGGCGAGCAGGAGGAGCCCCGGCAGGTCGAAGCCGCGGGTACGCGACGCCGGTCCGTCGGCGGGCAGGATCTTCGGTCCGAGCACCAGCAGGGCTATTCCGACCGGCACGTTGACCAGGAAGGACGGCCGCCAGCTCGTCCCGAACAGATCGGCGCTGACCAGGACACCGCCGATCACCTGCCCGGCCGCGGCGCCGCCGGCGAGCACGGCCGCGTACACCCCGAGGGCGCGGGCCCGGGCCTCACCGGAGAACGTGCGCTGGATCAGGCTGAGCACCTGCGGGATCATCACGGCCGCGCCCGCGCCCTGCCCGAGCCGGAAACCGATCAGCTGGCCGGTGTTCTGGGCAAGGCCGCAGGCGAGTGAGGCGGCGGTGAACAGCGCGAGCCCCACCAGATACATCCGCCGGTGCCCGAACCGGCTGCCGAGCCGCGCCCCGGTGATCAGGAGCACGGCGTACGCGATGGTGTAGCCCGCCACCACCAGCTGCAGCCCCGCGCCGCTCGCGCCGAGCTCGGTACGGATCGTGGGGGCGGCGACGTTGACGATGAAGACATCGAGCAGGGCCATGAACTGGGCGGCGAGCACGACCGCGAGCAGCCGTCCCGGCCGGACGGACGGGCGGTTGTCAGTCCCTGGGTCTTTACTGGGGTCCGTACTGGGATGTGCAGTTGTCGTCGTCATGCCACTGAGCGTGACGGCGATGCGGTACGGGTAACGAGAGCCCATAGATACGGGTACTGACAGCACCTGGCAGACCCGGCCGTACGGCTCGACCATGGGGGACGTGACGACTTTGGCTACGGAACACAGGGGTACCAGACGCCGACCGGAGCTGGCCGCCTTCCTGCGCAACCGCCGCGCGCGGGTGACACCGGCCGATGTCGGCATGCCCGGGGGCCTTCGCCGGCGCACCCCGGGGCTGCGCCGCGAGGAGGTCGCCCAGCTCTCCGGGGTCGGGGTGACCTGGTACACGTGGCTTGAGCAGGGCCGCCCGATCAACGCGTCGGGCCAGGTGCTCGACGCGGTCGCCCGCACCCTGCGCCTCGACCGCTCGGAGCGCGAGCATCTGTACCACCTGGCCGAGGTGCCGCTCGCGCCGGACGCCGAGGACCTCGCTTCCGACCTTCCCCACGTGAGCGCCGAGATCCAGGGAATCATCGACGCCCTCGACCCACGGCCGGCGGTGGTCTACAACGCGCGCTACGACATGCTCGCGACCAACGCCGCGTACCGGGAGCTGTTCTTCGTCGCGCCGATGACCGCGACGGGCCGCCCCAACGTCCTGTGGGCGCTCTTCACGGTGAACGAGGAGGACTGCCCGGTGGTGTTCCGGGAGGCCGAAATGCCGCTGATGGTGGCCCAGTTGCGCGGTGCGTACGGACGGCACGTGGGTGAGCCGCCCTGGGAGAAGTTCATCCACGACCTCTCGGCCGCGAGCCCCTTCTTCGCCAAGCTGTGGGCGAGTGGCGACGTGGTGCCGCCGGGCCCGCGCGTGAAGACCTTCCGGCACAAGGCGGTGGGCGAGATACGCATGACGTCCGTCTCGCTGTCCATCAACGGGATGCCGGACTGCCGCATCGTGGCGTACACGCCTGCGGACGAGGTGAGCGGCGAGCGTCTGCAGTCCGTACGGGAGCAGTGCTGTCCGCCTGCGTGAGGCCGAACGGGGCGTGGTGGAACGGGTCTTGGGGATCCGTTCATTGAGTTCGCGGTCCACCCCATTGCCGCTCGGATCGATCAACTGGTTTCTTCGGCAGGCCGCCGACATAGGAGCCTGCCGTGATGCGTACTGCTGTGATGCGTACTGCTGTGATGCGTACTGCTGTGATGCGTACCGCCAAGCACAGACCCCTGTTCCGAGCCCGTACGTTCGCGGGCGCCGCGCTGGCCGGACTCTCCCTGCTGATCGGCGTGGCCCCCTCGCCCGCCGCGGCGTCCCCCTCGGAGGCGTCGGCTGTCGCGTCCGCCGGCTGTACGGCCGCGCCCACGCAACAGCCCGGCACCAGCGTCCTGCACACCCTGAGCAGCGGCGGCCGCGAGCGTACGTATCAGCTGCGCATCCCCGCGGGTTACTCCGCCGACCAGGAATGGCCGGTCGTGCTCGCGTACCACGGGCGCGGCAGCACGGGCCCCGACGTCGAGAAGTACTCCGGCCTGAACAGCCTCCCGGCGATCGTCGCGTACCCCAACGGCGTGATCGGCACCGGCGACGGCAACCGCCAGGCCTGGCAAGGCGCGCCGTACGCGGCAGCCGGTGTCGACGACGTGGCCTTCACCCGCGATCTGGTCGACGCCCTGGAGGCGTCCTGGTGCGTGGACAGCGGGCGGGTGTACGCGACCGGCAAGTCCAACGGCGGTGGATTCACCGCCCTGTTGGCCTGCCGTCTGGCCGACCGCATCACGGCGGTGGCACCCGTCGCCGCCGCGTTCTACCCGGCCACGGGCGCGAACTGCACCCCCTCGCGGCCCGTCCCGGTGATCGACTTCCACGGCACGAGTGACTCCACCATCCCCTACCGCGGCGACGCGGACCGCGGCCTGCCCGCCATCCCCACCTGGGTCGACGGCTGGGCCGGCCGCAACGGCTGCACGACGAAGCAGGCGTCGGCCCGTATCGAGCCCGACATCACCTTCACGGGGTGGACGGACTGCACGTCCGGCGCCGACGTCCGGCACGTGGCGGTCACCGGCGGCGGCCACACCTGGCCGGGCGCGGACAGCGACAGCGGCGGCGGGGCAACCACGCGCACGATCGAGGCGCACGAGGTGCTGTGGGAGTTCTTCGCGGGGCGCCGGATCTGACCTTTACGGGATACGGGCATACGAAAGCGGGCCACCCGATCCGGGTGGCCCGCTTTCAAGACTGTGGAGCTAAGGAGATTCGAACTCCTGACATCCTGCATGCCATGCAGGCACTCTACCAACTGAGCTATAGCCCCTTGCGTTCTTCCCGCTCGGCGGGCGAACAAGAAGAACTTTAACCGGTGAACGGCCCGAAAGTGAAATCCGGGCCGCAGGCCCCCTGACCAGCGGCTCTCAGGTGTCGTCGCCGAGTACGGGCTCCGGCAGCGTGCCCGCGTTGTGCTCAAGGAGACGCCAGCCGCGCGCCCCCTCGCCGAGTACCGACCAGCAGCAGTTGGAGAGGCCGCCGAGGCCTTCCCAGAGGTAGGAGTCGAGGCCGAGGAGGCGGCCGATCGTGGTGCGGATCGTGCCGCCGTGGCTGACGACCACGAGCGTGCCGCCGTCGGGCAGCTTGTCGGCGTGCCGCAGGACGACCGGGGCGGCGCGGTCGGCGACCTCGGTCTCCAGCTCGCCGCCGCCTCGGCGTACGGGCTCGCCGCGCTTCCACGCCGCGTACTCCTCGCCGTACGTGGCGACGATCTCCTCGTGCGTGAGCCCCTGCCAAGCGCCCGCGTACGTCTCGCGCAGGCCTTCCTCGTGGGCGACCTCCAGGCCCGTCAGGGCCGCGAGCTCCCCGGCCGTGGCGGCGGCGCGGCTCAGGTCGGAGGCGACGATCGCGTCCGGCTTGAGCGAGGCCAGCAGCCGGGCGGCACGGGCGGCCTGGGCCACGCCCTCGGCCGTGAGCTCGATGTCCGTGGAGCCCTGGAAGCGGCGCTCCAGGTTCCACGACGTCTGGCCGTGCCGCCACAGGATGATGCGGCGGCCGCGGCCGGACGAGGAGTTGAGGAAGGCCTGGACGGTCACCGCAGGTCCCCGGCCGTCTCCTCCGCGGAAGCGTGCTCGGCGCCCTTGCCGCGGGTCGCCTTGGCGTCCTCGGGCAGGTCGAGCTCGGGGCAGTCCTTCCACAGGCGCTCGAGCGCGTAGTAGACGCGCTCCTCGCTGTGCTGGACGTGGACCACGATGTCGACGTAGTCGAGCAGGATCCAGCGGGCGTCACGGTCGCCCTCACGGCGCACCGGCTTGGCGCCGAGCTCCTTGCTGAGCTTCTCCTCGATCTCGTCACAGATCGACTTGACCTGGCGGTCGTTGGGAGCCGAGGCCAGAAGGAAGGCGTCCGTGATCGACAGCACGTCGCTGACGTCGTAGGCGATGATGTCGTGCGCGAGCTTGTCGGCAGCCGCCTGGGCGGCCACGTTGATGAGCTCGATGGAACGGTCTGTCGCGGTCACTGCAAGGCTTTCCGTCGGCGGTCAGGAACCCGATACCCGGGCGTGTTGCCTTCCCAGGGTCTCACGATCCGCCGGTCCCGCCCCAGGCGATTACCGGCGCCCCACGGCTGGCGCCCGGGCGCCGCCCGGAAAGCGGCGCCCGACGGGGGCTACTGCGCCTTGTAGTCAGCCCCCAGCACGACCCCCACATCGCCGTTCCCCGCGACCTTCCCCTTCTTGACCGCCTTCGCCGGCAGACCCAGCGTCTTGGCGACCTCGGCCGCCTCCGCCTTGCGGGTCTCGTCGGCGTACGTGACCTGCGAGGCCGCGCCCGGCGTGGCAGTGCCGGAGATGACCGTCCAGCCGCCGTTCACGAGGTCGACCCGGGCGTTCTCGACGGCCTTCTTCTCGCCGGAGAGGTTGATCCGGACGGCCGCGTCGGCGTCGGGGCTCTTGACCGAGCCGCCGAGCAGCTTCCCGACCACGCTGTCGGTGGCCTTCTGGCTCACCGTCCCGTCCTGCTGCACGGGAAGCACGGCGCTGTCGTAGTCGCCACCCTTGGCGCGCTCGGAGAGGCGGGCGAGGAAGGCGCCCAGGTCCTTCTCGGTGAGCGGCGGCTCGATGATCTGGCCGAGCATCTCGACGGTCGTCGTGGCCGCCTTCGGGTCGGTCGACAGCTTGCGCAGCGCGCCCTGCAGCACCGTGCCGAAGCGGGTCAGCTGCGCGGTCTCGCTCTCGCCGGGTGCACGGTAGGTGGCGTACGCGACGGCCATCGGCCCGCTCAGGGTCTGGTCCTCGCCCTTGGTGACCAGCGGGGACGTGCCCTTCTTCTTGGCCTTGGGGTCCGGCACGTCCGTGTCGGTGTCGATGTCGATGTTGCCGACGCTGTCCACCAGGTTGCTCAGGAACGGGGTGTCGAGACGCCAGCTGCCCTCGATCCGGGTGCCGAGCAGCCCGTCCACGGCCTCGCGCGTCCCGCTGGAGCCGTCGTCGTCCACGGACTTGCCGAGCGTGGTCGGCTGGCCGTCCTCGTCGTTCACCGCGAGGGAGTTGGGCAGCAGAACCGTTGCGCCACGCTTGGTGGTGGTGTTGTCCACGAGCAGCGCTGTCGAGGTGCCCTTGCCGTTGGTGTCGTGCAGATGCACGACGATGACATCGCGCTTCTGCGGTCCCGTCGCGGCCTCGTTCCCTCCCGATCCGTCGGACACGAACGGCAGCTTGTCCGCGTACCAGAGGTAGCCGACACCGCCGACGAGCAGCAGCGCGAAGACCACGACGAGCGCGACCATCCGGTTGTGGCTGCGGCGTTTGGCCTCCTCGCGGCGCTCGGTGCGCGACTCGGTGAACTTCAGCCAGTCGATGACCTCTTCGGACTCCTCGTCGGCTTCCTCGACGAAGGAGAACTGTCCCGTCTGGTACTGCCGCTCCGGCATCCGCTCGTCGGGGGTGTGCTGCTGCGGCACCCAGGCCGTCTGCTCCTCGACCCGCGCGTACTGGCCGGTGTCGACGGTGGAGTGCTGCCCCGTGTCGCCCACCCGCTGGTACTGCCCCGTGTCGCCCACCCGCGAGTGCTGCCCGGTGTCACCTACCCGCGGATACTGCCCGGTGTCGACCGTCGCGTGCTGCCCCGTGTCGTAGGCGGGGTACTGACCGGTGTCCGAGACCCGCGGCTGCTGACCGGTGCCCTGCCCGTAGGGGTCGTACGAGGAGTCGTACGAGGGGTCGGCGCCGTTCCCGTACGAGGCGCCGGGCCCGTAACTGCCGCCCTGGTAGGAGGAGTTGTCCGGATAACCACCGTTGGAGCCGTAGGTGTCGTATCCGTACCCCTGGCCACCGAGCGGCTGCTGAGGGACCCCGCCGCCGTACTGGTCGTACCCGGCCTGCGGAGCTTGCTGGGGCGCGACAGGCTGATAGACCGGCTGGCCGTACTCGTCGTAGCCGACGATCTCGTACTGCTGACCCCCGTGCTGCTGGCTCGCATAAGGGTCGAACTGTCGGTCGTTCACCGGGTGCCCCTCTTAGCTCATTCGCCGCGGTAGAGCTCGCGCTTGTCGATGTATCGCACCACGCCGTCCGGCACCAGATACCAGACGGGATCCCCCTTGGCGACCCGGTCACGGCAGTCCGTCGAGGAGATGGCCAGAGCAGGGACCTCCACGAAGGAGACCGAGCCGTCCGGAAGACCGGGGTCGGCCAGGGTATGCCCTGGACGTGTCACCCCGATGAAGTGGGCCAGGGCGAAGGTCTCCTCGGCGTTCTGCCAGGTCAGGATCTGGCTCAGCGCGTCGGCGCCGGTGATGAAGAAGAGATCCGTGACGGGGTTGAGCTCCCGCAGATCGCGCAGCGTGTCCTTGGTGTACGTGGGGCCGCCGCGGTCGATGTCGATACGGCTCACGGAGAACTGCGGGTTCTCGGCCGTGGCGATGACCGTCATCAGATAGCGGTCCTCGGCCGGCGAGACCAGCTTGTGGCTCTTCTGCCACGGCTCACCGGTCGGCACGAAGACGACCTCGTCCAGCTCGAACCGCGCGGCGACCTCGCTGGCGGCCACCAAGTGCCCGTGGTGGATCGGGTCGAAGGTGCCGCCCATGACGCCCAGGCGGCGCCTGCCGCTGCTGTGCGCGCCGTGACGGGCGGGGCCGGTAGGCCTGTCCTGCTCTCCCATGCGAGCAGACCCTACCGGCCCGTGCGTGCGGCCCGGTCCCCGCGCCTGCCCCTGTCCGTCGGACAGGGCGTCGCGGGACTCAGCGGTCGCGGTTGAAGCGGGTGGTGATCCAGAGCAGAAGCAGGAGCGCGAACAGCGCGCCGCCGCCGATGACGTAGGCGTTGAGGCTCTCGTGGTTGCCGCCGTGCTCGCCGCCCTCGGCAGCGAGGGTGGCCAGCTGGGCTGCGGTGGCGGTAAGGCTCATTCTCGACAGGACCAATCCGGGTGGGAACGGGGGTGAGACATCGCGCACATCGTACGGGGGTGCCTCGGCGGCGATCACGCCGACTCAGGCGTACGGGGGCAGTGCGAGGTCACTACGGGGTCATACGGGTGCGGGGGCGCCGCTCAGTCGTCGTTCCCGCCGCCGTATCCGCGCAGCAGGAACCAGCCCACGAGGACGGCACCGACGAGCGAGACGGCGAGCACGATCCGCACGGTGTTGCCGGGACCCTGGGCGGATGCGGTGTGTGCGGCGGCGAGCAGAGCGGTCGCGGAGTTCATACGGCATTGCTCCTTAACAGGCGATACGCCACCCAAGCTATCCCCCGCCCCGCACCGCCCGGCCTCCGGGGCGGATGCGGTATGGAACCCTCCTCGTAGGCTGAGCGTTCCTAAGGGGGGCGAGAGAGAACTCGCAGCGTGCGCGCCGCGCGCGGAACTTATGGGGGCCGGATGCCTGACAGCACTGACAACGGAAGCCACGAGAACAACGAGAGCAACGCAAGCGCACAGGGCGGCGAAGCTCACGAGAATCTGCCGGGCCGCAGTCGCCGGCGCTTCCCCGGGATCTCGTCGCGGACGTACGAACACCCCGCGGACCGCTCGGCCCTGGTGGCCCTGCGCAAGCTGAGCGGGTTCGACACCGTCTTCAAGGCGCTGAGCGCGCTCCTTCCCGAGCGGAGCCTCAGGCTCCTGTTCCTCTCGGACTCGGTGCGGGTCAGCGAGCAGCAGTTCGCGCATCTCGACGTCATGCTGCGCGACGCCTGTCACATCCTGGACCTGGAGAAGGTCCCGCCGATGTATGTCACGCAGAACCCCGTCCCCAATGCCATGTGCATCGGTCTCGACGAGCCGATCATCGTGGTCACCACGGGCCTGGTCGAGCTGCTCGACGAGGAGGAGATGCGGGCGGTCGTCGGCCACGAGGTGGGCCACGCCCTCTCCGGCCACGCGGTGTACCGCACGATCCTGCTGTTCCTCACCAACCTCGCGATCAAGATCGCCTGGATCCCGCTGGGCAATGTCGCCATCATGGCGATCGTCACCGCGCTGCGCGAGTGGTTCCGCAAGTCCGAGCTGTCGGCGGACCGCGCCGGGCTCCTTGTCGGCCAGGACCTCAAGGCCTCGATGCGCGGTCTGATGAAGATCGCGGGCGGCAACCATCTGCACGAGATGAACGTGGACGCGTTCCTGGAGCAGGCCGAGGAGTACGAGGCGGGCGGGGATCTGCGCGACTCCGTACTGAAGATCCTCAATGTCCTGCCGCGCACCCACCCCTTCACCACCGTGCGCGCCGCCGAGCTGAAGAAGTGGGCCGAGTCCCGCGACTACCAGCGGATCATGGACGGGCACTACCCGCGGCGCGACGAGGACAAGGACACCTCGGTCTCCGACTCCTTCCGTCAGTCGGCCTCGTCGTACGCGAGCGATGTGAAGAACTCCAAGGACCCGCTGATGAAGCTGGTCTCCGACATCGCGGGTGGCGCCGGCGATCTGGGCGGCCGGGTGCGCAGGGGCTTCGGCGGCTTCGGGAACTCCCGGCCGGCGGACGACTCGGACCGGCGCACGGACAGCGACGGCGACGGCGACCGCGACGGCGGCAAGTAGCGCTCAGGTACGAGGCGGCGAGGGCTGTGCGGAGGCCGCGAGGGCTCCGCACAGCGCCGTCGGCCCACTGGTCGCATACGGGTCGGTGCCCGCGGGCCCGCCCTTCGCGGCGCTCTGGCCGGCGAGCAGCGGGTAGAGGCGCTCGGCCGAGTCGGTGGCGCAGGAGAGCGGTCCCGCCTGCAGATACGAGAGGGTCAACTCGGCCTGTCCCAGGCGCAGGTTGTCCCGGTCGAAGCGGAAGTGCAGCTCGCGCTTGACCGTGAACAGGGAGACCCGGGAGTCCGTACCGGCCACCGGCCGCAGCGCGTAGACGAAGGTGTGGTTCGAGGTGATCTCAAGGGTGTCCGCGCCGGTCTCGGCCGCCTTCAGCGTCCCATGCACCCGCACTTCGTCGCCCGCGAGCGCGACCTTGGCCGGATCGAAGCGCACCAGCCAGCCGCTGGGCGCGTGCCGCCCGTCGGCCGCGGGCCGATCGAACCCGGCGTCGAACTGGTCGAGCTGGTCGGGATCGACGAGCCGGCGCACCGGCCGTATCTCCTCACCGGTCAGGACGGCCGGGTCGAGTGAGGACGCCACCAGATAGTTCTTCGCCACGTCGTACGCGGCCCTGACCTGGTCCGCGGTGAAGTGCGAGGTGCGGTAGACCGGCGGGAAGGGCATCCCGGCGGCGCCCGGCGCGAACTCGGCGGCGGGGCTGTTCTCGAAGAGCAGCTCGGCCGTCTTCGCCCCCGGCACAGGGCCCTGCGGCACCAGCGGTATCACGGTCATCCGCAGCGGATCGGCGGTCCTGGCCTCGGGTGCGGAGTACGGCTGGCGTACGCCCATGTAGATCGCCACGGCGAACGCGACGGCGATCAGGACCACCATGACCAGCGCCTGCAGCGACAGCCTGCGGTGCGCCCCGGCCTGACTGGCCACGCGTTTGCGCACCGCGGGTGCGTGGTCGGTGATCCGCTCCTGCGCCGAGTACTCCTGCAGGCGCGCAGCGCGGATGAACGATTCGTCGAAGACTACGGAACGGAACTCTTCCTCGCTCCCACCGGGAACGCCCTCGGGTGTGCCCTCAGGTGGGTCTCCAGGCCCGGCCATACCTTCAGAGTAGGTTTCCGGAGCCTCAGGTAAACGCCCTGGTACGAGTCAACTTTTCGTAAGGCGGGCGGGGTTGACGCAAAGACGGCGCAAGAGGAGCGATGCGGAGCGCGTGAGCGGCGGATGCGGATCAGGGAGTGACCGGGTTCGCCGAGACCGCGGGCGGTTCGTACTCCGCGGAGGCCGAGGGCGCCTGCTCGACTCCCGTGGTCGCGGGCGGCGGCGTACGGTCCTGGCGGCCCGGCGAGGACGCACCGCGGTAGACGGCGCTGAACGCCAGCGCGATCATGCCTATGCCCATCAGGAGGGCGAGCAGCCAGGCCACGGGACGGTGCCAGCGCGAGTGGCCCTTGCGGGCGAGCCGGTCCTCCACCAACTCCGGTTCGTAGCCGGACAGTCGGGGCTCGTCATGGGCGTAGGAGACTTCGTCGCCGAAACGACTGCGGCGGGCGCGCCCTTCGTAGCCGTCGTAGAAGTCGTCCCCGTCATCCTCGGCCCCGACGCCTCTGGCCCGAGCCCGGTGGGCCTCGGCCTCGGCGCGTGCCTGGGCCGCGTCGAGCAGCCGCTCCACCGCGGTGGGTTCATGTATCTGCGCGGCCCGCACGAAGTCCTCGTCGAAGACCACGGAGGCGAACTCTTCGTCCGCACCCCCGTGGTCGCGGTCGTCGTCGGGCTCCCAGCCGTCCGGAAACGGCATGCCCCCCACGTCCTCCGGCACGGATCCAGAGTAGACCTGGGGGGTCAATTTGGGCAGACGGTAAGGAAATTAGACCCGTTGTCTCAAACGGAGGCGATGGCCCCGCCCGCGCTCGTCAGCCTCGTGTGTGCCCGTCGCCCGTCACGATGTACTTCGTGGACGTGAGCTCCGGCAGCCCCATGGGGCCGCGGGCGTGCAACTTCTGTGTGGAGATGCCGATTTCGGCGCCGAAGCCGAACTGGCCGCCGTCCGTGAAGCGCGTCGAGGCGTTCACCGCGACCGTGGTGGAGTCCACGAGCTGCGTGAAACGGCGGGCGGCCTGCTGCGAGGTGGTGACGATGGCCTCGGTGTGCCCGGAGGTCCACAGGCGGATGTGCTCCACGGCCTTGTCGAGCGAGTCCACGACACCGGCCGCGATGTCGTACGAGAGGTACTCGGTCTCCCAGTCCTCGGGCGTCGCGGGCACCACGGTGGCCTTGGAGCCGTCCGCGTACGCCAGGATCCGCTCGTCCGCGTGCACGGTCACCCCGGCCTCGGCGAGCGCGTCGAGGGCCCGCGGCACGAAGGCCTCGGCGATGTCCTGGTGGACGAGGAGCGTCTCGGCGGCGTTGCAGACGCTCGGGCGCTGGGCCTTGGAGTTGATCAGGATCTCGACGGCCATGTCGAGGTCGGCGTCGGCGTCCACGTACACATGGCAGTTGCCGGTGCCGGTCTCGATCACCGGGACCGTGGACTGCTCGACGACCGTCTTGATCAGCGAGGCACCGCCGCGCGGGATGAGCACGTCCACGAGGCCGCGGGCACGCATCAACTCCTGTACGGAGTCCCGGGATTCACCGGGCACGAGCTGTACGGCGTCGGCCGGCAGACCGGCGCCGCCGACGGCGTCGCGCAGGACGCGTACGAGCGCCGTGTTGGAGGCGTACGCGGAGGACGAGCCGCGCAGCAGTACCGCGTTGCCGGACTTGAGGCACAGGGCGGCGGCGTCGACCGTCACATTGGGCCGGGCCTCGTAGATGATGCCGACGACGCCGAGCGGGACGCGGACCTGGCGCAGGTCGATGCCGTTGGGCAGCGTGGAGCCGCGGACGACCTCGCCGACCGGGTCGGGCAGGGCCACGACGTCGCGTACGTCCGAGGCGATGGCGCGCACGCGCTCGGGGGTCAGCGTCAGGCGGTCGATGACCGTCTCGCCGGTGCCGGCGGCGCGGGCCTTGGCGATGTCCTCGGCGTTGGCCTCGACGATCTCCTTGGTCCGCACCTCCAGGGCGTCCGCGATCGCAAGCAGCGCGTCGTCCTTGACCGAGCGCGGCAGCGGTGCGATCTCGGCGGCCGCGGCGCGGGCGCGGTAGGCGGCCTGGACGACCGGCGAGAGGTTGTCATACGGGGCGGAGAGCGGCGAGGTCATGCTGTGCAGCGTAATGCGGCGGGGCCGCCGCGCCCGGTGGATTCCAGTCCCCGAGACACTCAGGGGGCCGGTCCGCGAGACGGCTCAAAAGGGGTGCACGCCGACCGGGGTGGCCGGCGGCGGACCGTAGCCCTCCGCGATGCGCTGGTGGTACGTGTCGCGGTCGATGACCTCGAGGCCGACGATCTCCCACGGCGGCAGCTGTGCGCTCTGGCGGTGCTCGCCCCACAGGCGCAGCGCGACGGCCGCGGCGTCGTGCAGGTCGCGGGCCTCTTCCCAGTAGCGGATCTCGGCGTGGTCCGTGGCATAGCGGCTGGTCAGCAGAAAGGGATGGTCGTGGGCCAGCTGCTCGAGTGCGCGCCGGATGTCGGCGAGAGGGGCGTCGGGCCCCGAGACGCTCAGCGTGACATGCCACAGACGAGGCTGGTCCTTGGGCTGCTGATGTACCTCTCCGGCCACGACACTTGTCAGCGCCACTCGTCTCACCGGGGGGCCTCCTGTCAAGTGTCGGGGGTGCGGAACAGCTCGCAACAAAGTTGACCAGGCAAAGAGGTGCCGCGTGACGGTTTTACGGAAGGTCCCTCACTAAGGGCAAGCGTTTTCGGCTGGTTCGAGTCACCGTTCGTACGCTTCGCGTGGTCCCGGCACCCTGAAGCGGCGGAGATCGTCAGCCGTGCAGCAGCACCAGATCGTCACGGTGCACGACCTCGCGCTCGTACGCGGGGCCGAGCTCCTTCGCCAGCTCCCGGGTGGAGCGCCCGAGCAGCTGAGGAATCTCCTTGGCGTCGAAGTTGACCAGACCCCGGGCGACCGCGCGCCCCTCGGTGTCCTTGAGCTCCACCGGGTCGCCCGCGGAGAAGTCCCCCTGCACGTCCTTGATCCCGGCGGGCAGCAGTGAGGTGCGCCGTTCGGTGACCGCGCGGACCGCGCCGTCGTCGAGGATCAGCGAGCCCTGCGGGGTGGAGGCGTGCTGCAGCCACAGGAGCCGGTCGCCGCTGCGTCTGCCGGTGCGGTGGAAGAGCGTGCCGGTGTCGCGTCCGGCCAGCGCGTCCGCGGCGTGCACGGTGGAGGTAAGCACCACGGGGGTGCCCGCGGCCGCGGCGATCCGGGCGGCCTCGACCTTGGTGACCATGCCGCCCGTGCCGACCCCGGCCTTGCCCGCAGCGCCGAACTTGACGTGCGCGATGTCCTCGGGGCCGCTCACCTCGGCGATCCGCGAGGTGCCGGGCTTGCTCGGGTCGCCGTCGTACAGACCGTCCACATCCGACAGGAGGACAAGGAGGTCCGCCCGTACGAGATGGGCGACCAGGGCCGCGAGCCGGTCGTTGTCGCCGAAGCGGATCTCGTCGGTGGCCACCGTGTCGTTCTCGTTGACGATCGGCAGCGCGCCCATGTTGAGCAGCTGGTCGAGGGTGCGCGAGGCATTGCGGTGGTGGGCGCGGCGGGCCATGTCGTCGCTGGTCAGCAGGACCTGACCGGCCCGTACGCCATAGCGCGCGAAGGACGCGGTGTAGCGGGCCATCAGGAGGCCCTGGCCGACGCTGGCGGCGGCCTGCTGGCGGGCCAGGTCACGCGGGCGACGGCGCAGGCCCAGCGGTGCGAGCCCGGCGGCGATGGCGCCGGAGGAGACCAGGACGATCTCCTTCTCTCCGCCGTCGCGCACCTTGGCGAGCACATCCACCAGCGCGTCCACGCGGTCCGCGTCGAGTCCGCCGGAGGCCGTGGTCAGCGACGAGGAGCCGACCTTCACGACGATCCGGTGCGCCTGAATCACTCGCTGCCTCGCGCCTGCCGATCCTGCTGCGCCCACCGCGCCCACTCCGTACGTCCCCATCGTGTCGACCTGCCGACCTTCGCAGTGCTGGCAATCTACGCGAGCCGGCCGGGGCGGCGCCTGTCGGTTTCACGGCGTGAGACTCCCCGCCCTGCCGCGCCCGAGGCTCCCCGCCCCGCCGCGCCCGAGACTCCCCGCACCGCCCAGAGCCCTCACGGAACCTCTGCAACTGTCGGCCGGCATTCCGGTTTCAGGCTTCTCACACTGCCTTCACCGGTGTGCCATGACCAAAGGATGTCCATTCCATAGCGTGAAGGTGAAAGTCCTGCCATAACCCGGGCCCCGAACCGGCGTTGACCAGCTGCCCGATCCCCTGCCGACCCCCATAGCAGTCGGTGCGGAACCTCGAGCTGCTCTGGAGCTCCTTTGCGTTCACTCACCCCCCTCACCAAGCAGGCCGTCAGGCTGCTCGCGCTCGCCGTCGTCGTGGCGTCGCTCGCGGCCCAGGTCATAGGCGCCCTGCTCCCGCACATCACCCTGCTGGTCGTGGCCACGGCCACCGGCCTGGCCGCCGAAGCCGCGCTGCACACCTGGCACAGGGACATGCTCTCGGCCGTCGCCAAGACCCGTGCGGATGTCACACTCCGCCAACTGCTACGGGATTTCCTGCTGATCTCCGGTCTGCTGAGGCTCGACGTCGAGCACCCCGAAGCGGTCTATCTGCCGCTCGTCTACGGCCTGTTGTTCTTCTACGGCCTGCACTTCGCCTCCCATGCCACCACGGTCCTGGTCCGGCGCACCCGCACCCTCCCGGTGCTCACCCGCAACATCGACACCTCCGGGCTGCGCCTTCCCACGGCCCCGCCGGCCCTGCTGACCCGGCACCCCGGCGCCCGGCTGCTCCTGTTCGGGCTGCCTGCCACGGCCGGCCTGACGGTGGCCGTGGCCGACGGCTCCGCCGAGTACGCCGCCTGGGGTGTCGCGCTGTCCGTCGGCCTCGCCGCCGTGGGCCTCAGTGAACTGCTGATCCGGCTGCTGCCCGCGAGAAGGCCGTCGAGCGACGACGAAGTACGCGAGTGGTTCGACCGCTGGCTGGCCGAGTACCGGCCCACCGTCGGCATGTACTTCTCCGGCGGCCACTCCTCCGCGTACCAGGCCAACATGTGGCTGGAGCCGCTGGCGGCCCTCGACGGACGGCCCCTGATCGTGCTGCGGGAGCGGTTCATGATGCAGCGGATCGCGGCCACGGACATCCCGATCGTGTGCATCCCCAAGGTCGCCGATCTGATGCGCCTCGAGCACTCGTCCCTCAACGTCCTGATCCACCCGGCGAATTCGGGGAAGACCTCCCAGATCCTGCGTATCCCGACCATCAAGCACGCGTTCGTCAATCACGGCGAGAGCGACAAGCTGTCCTCGTGCAACCCCTATGCCAAGGCGTACGACGAGGTCTGGGTCGCGGGACCCGCGGCCCGCGAGCGGTACGCACTCGCGGACGTCGGTGTGGACGACCGTGACGTGGTGGAGATCGGCCGTCCGCAGCTGGACGCGATCAAGCCCGACTCGGGGCCGCCCACCGGCGCGTTCACGACGGTGCTCTACGCACCGACCTGGGAGGGCTGGGACGGCAACCCGGGCAACACCTCGGTGGTGCGGGCCGGCGAGAACATCGTGCGTGCCCTGCTCGCGGATCCGGGTGTACGCCTGCTCTACAAGCCGCATCCGCTGACGGGCTCGGTCGATCCACGGGCGGGCGAGGCCGATGCGCGCATCCGGGCGCTGATCCTCGCCGCCAACCAGGCACAGAAGACCGCCCCGCGCGCGCCCTCACGTGAACTAGAGCTCCGCAGCGCCGAGTTGGCCGCACTGAGCACGGATGTCTTCCGTGCCGGCGCCGACGCGGTGGAGCGGATGATGCTGCAGGGAGCACCGCCACCGGGGCGTGCGGCAGCCGTCGCCGCGGCCGAGGCCGCCTGGCACGCCGCGTACTGGGCCTCGCTGCCCGAAGGCGAGCACCAGATCGTCACCGATGCACGGCCCACTCTGTACGCCTGCTTCGACATCGCCGATGTCCTGGTCAGCGATGTGTCCAGCGTGGTGTCCGACTACCTGGCCAGCGGCAAGCCCTACGCCGTGGCCAATACCTCGGAGCTCGACGAGGCGACCTTCCGCGCGACGCTGCCGACCGTACGGGCGGCTGCCGTGCTCGCCCCGGACGGTGCGGGGGTCGCAGCGCTCCTGGAATCGGTGCGCCGGCCCGAGCGGGATCAACTGGCCGCGGCCAGGGCCACGTTGAAGGAGCATCTGCTCGGCCCTTCGAACCCGCCCTCCGTACAGCGGTTCAACATGGCGGCGCAGGCGCTGGGCCGGGCCGCGGACGGGCACCGTGCGCGGATGGCCGCGCGGACGATCGCCGAGGGGATTCCCGTACAGCGCACCGGCAGCGAGGCGGCGGAAGTGCGGCCACAGGTGGCGGCTGACCAGGCGGCGGCCGACCAGACGGCGCAGGAAGGGCAGTTGGAGATCCTGACCGACTGAGTCCGAGCCTCGGAGTCGGACTGTCGGAGTCCGGCAGCCGGAGTCCGACAGTCGGACTCCGAGTCCGCAGCCCGAGACAGGCCCTGGTTCGCTCCTCGAGCCGGGGCCTGTGCGGTTCAGACCGTCACGCGCTTCGCCGCCCCGCCCCTCGAACGCCCGGGCCCGCGCCGCAGCACAGCCCCCGCCTTGCGGCGCAGCCCCAGGGCGATACGGCCCATGAGCGGCCACTCGACCTTGTCGGTGGCCACCACCTCCGTGGTCCTGACGGCATACCAGAGATCGGGGATACCGGCCTCGCGGTCACGGAAGTGCGGATAGCCCAGATACATCCGCCCGTTGCGCCCGCCGTACACCTCCGGCTTCTTCTTGTCCCGCAGGAACTCGAGGACGCCGAGCAGCAGATCCTCCCGCCCCTCGGCGACCAGATGCAGCCGCAGCCGCGCGTGGACCTTCACCTGACGTGCGACGCCGGGCGACCAGTACGCGTCGATCAGCGGCTTGGCCAGCGCGAACTTGTTCCGGCGGACCTCCTCCTTCTGCTTGAGGAAGCCGGGCCCGAACTGCGGCAGGAGCGTGACGAGGAAGGGACGGACCATCAGCGCGTCGCGCCGTGCGCCCGCAGGCACATGCTCCGCGATGAGCGTCATCAGCGCGCGCGCCGAGTCGAACCGCAGGGTGTAACTGCCGCTCTTGGTCACGTGCTTGCCGTCGGAACGTCCCACGAGGTGATAGCAGCCGTAGTCGGCGACGACCGAGACCCCGTCGGCGCGCAGATAGGCCTCCATCGTGAACAGCGCGTCCTCACCGGTCTTCAGCGACTCGTCGAAGCGCATGTCGTGGCGTACGAGCAAGGCGCGCCGGAAGAGTTTCTGCGCGCTCAGCGTGAACTTGATGTTCGAGGTGAAGACATCGGTACGGTCGAGGGACTTTTCCCACATCGACCTCGGCGCACCGCGGTTGACGCCTATCACCTTGCCGAGCACCACGTCGGTCCCGTTGCGGTCGGCCATGGCGACCATCCGCTCCAGCGCCTCGGGACCGAAGTAGTCGTCGGCGTCCAGGAAGAACACATAGCGGCCGCGGGCCTCGGCGAGTCCCACATTCCGCGGGCCGCTGGGGCCACCGGAGTTCTCCTGGTGGATGACGCGCGTGGCGATCTTGGTGCGGGCCGCGAATTCGTCGAGGTATTCGCCCGTCCCGTCCGTCGATCCGTCATCGACGGCGATGATCTCCAGACGCTCCGCACCGAGCGTCTGCGTCTCCACGGACTTCAGGCACGCCACCAGATAAGGCATGGCCTGATATGCCCCTATGACGACTGTGACATCCGGATCCGGCACAGAGCTCCCCGTTCTCTGGACTGATGGTCGCCAGTTCAGACCCCGTCCACCACGGACGAGTTGCACGGACTCCTGCGCCAATAACGTGACTCTCCTCACAGAAGCGGGCCCGGCCCCCGGTGCGCGACCGGGGACCGGGCCCGCTTCCGACGGGACCGAGGAGCGGGCGTCTGCCGTCAGGCAGGCACCTGGCCGCCCTGTTCCCGGGTGACCACATGCTGCTCGGGGATGCCGGTGAGCTCGGCCGAAGTGCCCGCCTCGTGCCGCTCGTTGCGGGACCGGGAACGCGTGGCCAGGGTCCGTACGGCCGCGTTGAAACGGTCGATGGACGGCTCGGAATCGGGACCGAGCAGATACTCCCGCAGATCGCGCCGGGCGTCGGCCAGCTGATCGGCCTCGTCGTCACGGACCGCGGCGAGCAGCTCGCCGAGCTGCTCGGCGGAGTTGGACAGGATCACCGCGGCGCGGACCGCGGTGTTGCGCCGCTTGAACTCCTCCGCCCCGAGGGCCGCGGAGTCCGTCACCGCGTACGGCTTGCCGCTGGCGATGAAGTCGGAGACCACGCTGGAGATGTCCGAGACCATGCCGTCGGCCTCGTTGAAGCAGTCGTACAGACGCGGCTCGGCACCGGTGACGATCTTGTGCTCCCAGGCCGGGAACGACCGCCAGTACGCGTCGTTCCACTCCTGGCGCAGCTGTCGCACCTCGGCCTCGCGCTGCGGATCGGCGAGCTCGTCGCGCGAGGCGACGGCGTCGTCGCCCTCGTCCTCCAGCATGGCGGTGGCCAGCAGGGCCAGCTCCGCCTCGATCCGCTTGAGCTCCTCGCGCGCGGCGGCCTGCGCCTTGGCGTCCACGGCCCACTTGCCGTCCGCGGCACGGTCGGCCGCGGCCTTCTTGACCATCGCGGAGATGCGCGCGTGCGCGGCGCCCGCCTTGCGGCTGCGGGTTCCGGTGAACGGGTGGGGCTTGTAGACCACGCGCACCGGCGGCTCGGCCGTGAGCAGCCCGCGCACGATGTTCTCGCCGGCGAGGATCAGTGAGGTGTTGCCGGGGTTGTCGTCCCAGCCCTCCCACGTCGGCGCGTACAGCACGGTCGGGCAGTCGCCCTCGGACTCCGGCCGCCAGGCGCCGTCGGCGATCCGGATCGGCGCCAGCTGCGGGCGGCCCACCTCGACGATGTCCTGGTCGAGCACGCCGACATCGGCGATGGCGTACCGGTCACGGCCGGCCCTGCCCGCCGTCCACACCTCGTCGTAGACCTTGCTGTACGGGTTGACGCTGGCGAGCTTGTCGCTGTCGCCGTGCCCGATGAACACGTGCTTCATCGTCGGTACGCGCAGCAGGTGGATGTTCTTGCCGACGTTCGCCGGATAGAGCGCGACCCGCACGGTGGACAGGTCCATGTTCATCAGGTGCACACCACCGGGCACGCAGACCACCGGCACGGAGGTCGACGCGAGGTGCTGCAGGATGACGCGTTCACGCAGGATGATCAGCGGGCGCGTGTCCAGGTTCTCCATGGTCTCGAGCCACATGTTGACCTGGTACGCGGATTCCTTGGACCCCGAGAAGTACAGCACCGTCTCCGGCTGGTACTCACGCAGCCAGTCGCCGAGCCGGTCGAGCACGACGTTCGCCGGCGGGGGCAGCTTCCTGCCGCGCAGGTACGGGACGAGGGCCGCGGTGTAGGCGAAGGCCAGCGCGAAGGTGACGAGGGTGCCGAGCCAGCCGTACTCGATCGACTCGGTGTGCGCCGCGACGAGCAGGCCGACGAACGCGGCGAGGTCGAGGTGCAGCATCTTGCGGCCGGACTCGTTGATCAGCCACTCCGGCGGACCGTCGGGGATCCGGATACGGGAGAGGTCGACGTTGCGGGTGACGACGGGGAGCCTGCGACGGGAGCCGATCAGGGTGATCAGCGCGCCGTGCGGTGCCTGGAAGGCGTAGAACAGCAGGAAGCCGGCGATGGCGAGGTAGACCGGGGCGTCGCCCAGGTCCATCCTGACCAGCAGCAGTACGAGGGTGAGCTCGCGCATCAGGAAGCGGATGGGCAGGCCGGCGCGCACCTTGGTCAGGCGGTTGACGAGGTAGCTGTCGCGCTGGTGCAGATAGTGATCCGCGATGTAGGTGACCGCGGCGGCGGCCACGAAGCCTTCCAGGCTCGGCAGCAGCGCGAACAGCACCAAGAGGGCGTGGCCGAGACCCATGAGGGCCGCGGCGACCAGCTCGGCGAAGCTGCCCACCCTGGCTAGGCGGATGGCAGTGGAAATCACGGAACGTACTCCTGAGGGCTTGTATCCGTCGTGCTCGTGAACGGGCTCGTGCTGCTGGTCCCGCAAGGCCTTATATGGACAAGGCCCTTGAAGGCCCGCAAGGGCACTTCAAGGGCTCACGTCACCTGCGGACCGTCACATGTCTTCCTGGCGGTCGAGGATGGCGGCGAGCGCCTGCTCGAAGCCCGATGCGGAGGCGGCGCCACGCGTCGGGTCCTGCTGGCGTACGTCGATGACATGCCCCGTCATTGCGGAGACGAGCACGTCGAGCGAGGCACGCGCTACTGCGTCCGACGTCAGCAGGGTGCCGGCCGGTTCCTGCCCGAAGGCCTGGGTGCGCATCGGCGTCGCGGTGCGCTCGGGGTTGATGCAGTTGACGCGGATGCCGTCGCCGGCCCACTCGTCCGAGAGCGCCTGGGTCAGGTTGACCATGGCCGCCTTGGTGGAGGAGTAGAGGCTGTACTCGGCACGGCCACGCGTGTAGCTGCTGGAGGTGAAGAGGAGCAGCTGGCCCTTGGTCTCGGACAGGTACTTGTACGAGGAGCGGGCGATCTGCACGGGCGCGAGGTAGTTGACCTTCAGCGCCTCCTCGATGGTGGCGTTGTCCGCCTCGTCGAGGCGGCCGATGCGCAGCACACCCGCGGTGTTGATCACGTAGTCGATACGGCCCGTCTCGGCGTACGCCGTCGAGAGGGCGTCGTCCACGTGCTCCGGGTTCTCGACGTGGGTGCCGGTGCTGGAGCGTCCGAAGGGGAAGACCTTCGCCCCGAAGGCCTCCGCCACCTTGGCGATGTCCGCACCGATGCCGTACGAGCCGCCGAAGACCACCACGGTCTTGCCGGTGAGCAGCGCGCGGTAGGCGTCTTCGTCGGTCTGCTGGGGAGCGGCCGTCGACGCGAGCTGGAAGAGCTTGTCCGCGATGAAGACGTCGACCGGCTGGGTCACCTTCATGTTGTACTCGTCGCCCGCCACGACGATGATCGGCACGTCCGGCAGATAGCGCAGCACTACCGAGCAGTCGTCCGTGGCCTGGAAGTTCGGGTCGCCCGCCGCGATCTCGTAGGCCTTGCGGATGGTGGAGAGCTTGAACGCCTGCGGTGTCTGGCCGCGGCGCAGCCGGGAGCGGTCGGGGACGTCGGTGATGAACTCGCCGTCCTCGCCGTGGGTGCGCGTGACGATGATCGTGTCCGCCGAGGGGATCGCCACGTCGACCGCCTGGTAGCGCGAGAGGGCACTTACGCAGTCGCTGATCACACGCTGCGAGAGCAGCGGACGCACGGCGTCGTGGAACAGGACATTGCGGTCCTCGCCCTCGGCAAGGCCCTCGCCCAGGGCCGCGATGGCGCGCTCAGTGGTCTCGTTACGGGTGTCGCCGCCCTCGATGATCTTGGTGACCTTCTTCAGGCCCGCCTTCGCGACGATCTTCTCTACGTCGGAGACATAGCCCGGGGCCATCAGGACGATGATGTCGTCGATGGATTCGGCCTGCTCGAAGATGGTCAGGGTGTGCTCGATGACCGCCTTGCCGGCAACCTTCAGCAGCTGCTTCGGGATGGCCAGCCCAACCCTCTGGCCCGTACCGCCCGCGAGGATCACGGCAGTGGTGCGGGTTTTGACTATGTGCTCTGACACGTGAACCTACCTCGGGGCGACAGGAGACCAAGAGATGCTCTCACTCCGCCTTTACCGCTTGCAAGGCGATGGCCATCGACCCCACAGCCCTGCGCAACCCATCGTTCACCTTGATATCAAAGGGCTCTGGGCTTTCCGCCCGACCCCTTCGAGGTGAGGAAGCACACAAACCGGACATTCGCTTTTGTGATCCGCTCCACAGGCCGGACCCGGGCCGAAAGTCCCCGCCGCCGATCGGCCCGACTCCACGTCAGGCCTCCCGTCGCACTCCAGGCACTCCGTTCACGACCCGGAAACGGGCCGGCGCACGCGAGGGCGATTCCGGTTGCAACACCGTACCGGGCACGCGCACCTCGGCCTCCACGGCCCCTCGGCGGACCGCGAACAGGTGATATCCGCGATGGGTGTCGATCATTTTCCAGTGCGGGTTATCCGCCTTCAGCGGGCCCCATACACGATCGACCGTTTCCTTGCCGCTGTCGCCGCCGCCGGAAAGGGATGTGCCGACGAATTCGGCGCCGCCCACAGCCGAATCCGGCTCGGCGAAATTCCGTTTCAGATCGCTGATCATCGTCAAATGGCGATCTCCCGAGAGCACCGCGGGATTCCGCACCGGGCGAATTCAGTCAGCAAGGCGTTGCGCTCGGGTGGTGGCCTGATCCGATCGGTGCTGACGGGTGTCGAGCACCTGGACCCGGGCGAGGGCACCGGAGTCGAACCTGCGGTGCATACGGATATGAGGACCGTTCGGCAGCCTGCATGTGCGTACCGCCATGTGTTCGTTGTACGCCTGGTACGCCGCGGTCAGTCTGCGGACGAAGGCATCCTGGGGCTGCTTGTCCGGGTCCTGCGGAATGCCACCGGCGAAGTCGTTGTCGAGTTCCGGCAGGAGGCCGGCGCGAGGCGCAGCGCACCCGGGTCGGTGCCCGGCGCGGGTGCGGTACGGGTCCGGCCGACCGGCGAGAGGTGCCGGCCCACTCTCCACTCCACCGCCCCCCTGCGGTCCGGCATGCCCCCACCCTGCAGGGGGCTCGGGCGCGAGCCTGGTCCGCAGGACCACCCCGTCGTGGAGCGGGCCGCCCGATGCGACCCCGAGCGAGAACACGGTGTCCGGAAGATTTGGTTCCACCGCGCTCGCCGCACCCGGGGTCCACGGCAGAGGGAGAGCCGTCGCTCCGAGTACGGCGCCGGCAGTGGTCAGAAAGCGGCGCGGCGTATTCCGCCGGCGCCCACGCCTCTTTGCGTACATCCGGTGAACTCCCTTGTATCCACGGCCTTTTGGACCACAGGAAGTTCCCCGACCGCCGCATACCGCGGCCTGAACGCAATCCTTCGCGCGCATGACAATTCCCGGAGCGGCAGGAAACCCTCCCGAGTGGGTGAACGGGGCCCTGCCTGCACGGGTCCTACGGGCTCACCGCGAGGGAACCGGGCCGTCCGCATGCACCGCACGGACGAGCGGCGCACGGCCCGCAAGAGCTGGACGCCGCGGCGTCCGCCGCTGCACGTACCGGCCGAGCACGCCGATCATCGCGACCTCGCAGCCGAGCAGCAGCCGCTCCACCAGGCCGATGAGCTCGCGCCCGCCGGGGCCCGCCGAGTACGCCATCACGAGGGCTCCGGCCAGCGCGGTCCACGACAGGACCCGCAGCGCACGGACGGTGCCGCGCGCGTCCGGTGCGGTGCGCAGGCGCCGGGACAGGAGCAGTCCGGCGGCGGGCAGGGCGACGAACGCCGCGACGGATGCGTAGCGGTGCACATACGCGGGTCCGCTCAGGTCGACGGTCAGCGGATCGGTCGGCACCACGGCGGCGACCAGGAGCCCGACGCCCCACAGCGCGAGGAGGGCGGACGGCAGCCCCCGCACGGGCACACACCGCTCCCGCGCCGCCATGAGCAGCACGAGCGATACGGCACCGAGCAGTCCCATCGTCGTCTCGATCGGACCGCCCCGGTCCAGCGCGGCGAAGTCGCTGACGGTCAGGGTGAACGGGCTCAGCTGCGGGTCGTTGACGGACGGTGCCCACAGGGCGGCGGTCACGGCCAGCACGACGGCGGCCCATACGACGGGGGCGAGCAGATGACTGTGACGGCGGAACCTCGACGCGATCATGCCCCGATCCTGCCGCCGCCCCGACCCTGCCGGCATCGGGGACCGACCCCGACAACTCCCTGACCGGAACCCTTGGTTGCCACCCGGGGGCAACCCCTACCGGCCGCCGCAGCCGCGAAAACGCCGACGGACCGAGGCCGGAAACGCCGACGGACCGAGGCCGAAAACGACCCCGGTCCGCCGAACCGCGTAAAGACTGCCGAACCGCGTAAGGACTAGAGCGCCTCGAAGTCGTTGAACTCCTGCTCCGCCTCGTCCCGGGCCGCCTGCTTGTCCGAACGCCGCTGCGCCGCCGGACGCGGCGCGTCGAAGCGGTGGTCCTCACCACGACGCCCCAGCATCTCCGCACCGCTCATCATCGACGGCTCGAAGTCGAACACGACCGCGTTGTCCTCGGGACCGATCGCCACGGCGTCGCCCGTACGCGCACCGGCCTTCATCAGCTCGTCCTCGACACCGAGGCGGTTGAGCCGGTCGGCCAGGTAGCCCACGGCCTCGTCGTTGTTGAAGTCGGTCTGGCGGATCCAGCGCTCCGGCTTCTCGCCGCGTACGCGGTAGACCGTCTCGCCGTCGACCTCCTCGGGCGTCACGGTGAAGCCCGAGTCGTCCACGGCCTTGGGCCGGATCACGATCCGCGTGGCCTCCTCGACGGGCTTGGCGGCACGGGCCGCCGCGACCACCTCGGCCAGCGCGAAGGACAGCTCCTTGAGGCCCGTACGCGCGACGGCGGACACCTCGAAGACGCGGTAGCCGCGGGCCTCCAGGTCCGGGCGGACCATATCGGCGAGGTCCTTGCCGTCCGGGATGTCGATCTTGTTGAGCACCACCATGCGGGGACGCTCGTCGAGCCCGCCGTACTGCTTGAGCTCCTCCTCGATGATGTCGAGGTCGGAGACCGGGTCACGGTCGGATTCGAGGGTGGCGGTGTCCAGCACGTGCACGAGGACGCTGCAGCGCTCGACGTGCCGCAGGAACTCCAGGCCGAGGCCCTTGCCCTGGCTCGCGCCCGGGATCAGACCGGGGACGTCGGCGATGGTGTAGACGGTCGAACCGGCCGTCACCACACCGAGGTTGGGCACCAGGGTGGTGAAGGGGTAGTCGGCGATCTTCGGCTTGGCCGCGCTCAGGACGGAGATCAGCGAGGACTTGCCGGCGCTCGGGTATCCGACGAGCGCGACGTCCGCGACCGTCTTGAGCTCCAGGATCACGTCACCGAAGTCACCGGGCTCACCGAGCAGCGCGAAGCCGGGCGCCTTGCGGCGCGCGGAGGCGAGCGCGGCGTTGCCGAGCCCGCCGCGACCGCCCTCGGCGGCCACGTACGACGTGCCGTGACCGACCAGGTCGGCGAGGACATTGCCCTGCTTGTCGAGGACGACGGTGCCGTCCGGCACGACCAGGGTGAGGTCCTGACCCTCCTTGCCGGTCCGGTGGTCACCGGCGCCGGGCTGGCCGTTGGTGGCCTTGCGGTGGGGGCTGTGGTGGTACTCGAGCAGCGTGGTCACGGACTGGTCGACGGTGAGGATCACATCGCCGCCGCGCCCGCCGTTGCCGCCGTCGGGTCCGCCGAGCGGCTTGAACTTCTCCCGGTGTACGGAGGCACAGCCGTGGCCCCCGTTACCCGCGGCGATGTGCAGCTCGACGCGGTCCACGAAGGTGGTCATGGTTGGGTGCCTCCAGTTACGTACGGAATGTCTTGGCTGTGCCGTGTTCTATGAGCAAAAGCCGTGTTCTATGAGCAAAACACGTAGAAGGCGGACCTGCTTCCCACCAGGGGAAGTAGGCCCGCCTTCGACAGTTCGCTCTATGAGTCCTGATCGCTCAGGCGCTCAACGGTGCGCTGATTGCTCAGGCAGCCGGAACGATGTTCACGACCTTGCGGCCACGGTGGGTGCCGAACTGCACCGCACCGGCCTCCAGGGCGAACAGGGTGTCGTCGCCACCGCGACCGACGCCCGTGCCCGGGTGGAAGTGGGTGCCACGCTGGCGGACCAGGATCTCACCGGCGTTGACGACCTGACCGCCGAAGCGCTTCACGCCGAGCCGCTGAGCATTGGAGTCGCGACCGTTCCGAGTGGACGATGCGCCCTTCTTGTGTGCCATGTCTCAGTCCCTTTACTTCGCAGCCGCGGGGATCTCAGTGACCTTGATCGCCGTGTACTGCTGGCGGTGGCCCTGACGACGGCGGTAACCGGTCTTGTTCTTGTAGCGAAGGATGTCGATCTTCACACCCTTGTGGTGGTCCACGATCTCAGCCTGGACCTTGATGCCGGCCAGCACCCACGGGTCGCTGGTCACGGACTCGCCGTCAACCACGAGCAGCGTAGAGAGCTCTACGGTGTCGCCGACCTTGGCGGTGGGAATCTTGTCAACCTCAACGATGTCGCCTACAGCAACCTTGTGCTGGCGACCACCGCTGCGCACGATGGCGTACACGCGGATCTCACTCTCTGACTCGAAGCGGGTCCTCGCAGTCCAGCCGCACGCCAGGCGGGCGGCCTCTCCCGGCGACAGAGACCGGGAGGCTTCCGGACCGACTCGGTCGCATCCGGAAGGAAAGGGTTTACGAGGTGCATGGCGCGCAAAGGAACACGCCGACGGTCAAGGTTACGGGGCGCCGACGTAGGGGTCAAACCGGCCTCCCCTGCCCCGTCCGGACACCTGGGCTTACCCTTGCCGCTAAGTCGGCCAGGGTACGCGTACTCCTTGATTTCGCTGTTCCTCCGCCGCCCAGAGCCCATCGAAAGGCAGAGGTCAGTGAACTACCGGGTCCAGCCCACCGCCCAGGTTGACGAGAGCGCCGTGATCGGAGCCGGGAGCAGCGTCTGGGAGCTCGCGCAGATCCGCGAGGGAGCCCGCCTCGGAGAGGGCTGTGTCGTCGGCCGCGGCGCCTACGTGGGCACCGGCGTCCAGATCGGCAACAACGTCAAGCTGCAGAACTACGCCCTCGTCTACGAGCCGGCCGAGCTCGCCGACGGTGTCTTCGTGGGCCCGGCGGTCGTCTTCACCAACGACCACAACCCGCGCTCCGTGGACCCCGACGGCAAGCAGAAGCGCGGCGGCGACTGGGAGGCCGTCGGCGTCAAGGTCGCCGAGGGCGCCTCGATCGGCGCCCGCTCGGTCTGTGTGGCCCCGGTGCACATCGGCCGCTGGTCGATGGTCGCGGCGGGCGCCGTGGTCACCAAGGACGTCCCCGACTTCGCCCTGGTGGTCGGCGTCCCGGCCCGGCAGGTCGGCTGGGTGGGCAAGGCGGGCGTGAAGCTGGTGGAGCTCGAGGGCGAGGCCGGGGTGTGGGAGTGCCCGCAGACCGGCTCGCGGTACGAGGAGAAGGACGGGGTTCTGCTGGAAAGGGCCGCTCAGTAGCGGCCTCGACTCGCACTACGCAAAAGGGCCATCGCCCTCCGTAACGATCAATTCGGGGACCGTCACGCCTGCGTCACATTCGGACTGCGGACGGCATTTGCCCGTACAGGACCGCTTACCATGGCGCGAAACCCCGCCATTTACGTATAGACAACGGAAGACAAGCACCCCTGTGAAGGTCATCAGTATCGTCGGCGCTCGCCCTCAGCTCGTGAAGCTCGCGCCCATCGCAGCCGCGTTCGCCGAAACCGAGCACGAGCACCTCATCGTGCACACCGGGCAGCACTACGACGCCGATCTTTCCGACGTCTTCTTCTCCGGTCTCGGCATCCCTAGTCCCGACGTGCACCTCGGTGTGGGCTCGGGCAGCCACGGTGTACAGACCGGGGCCGTGCTCTCCGCGCTCGACCCGGTCTTCGAGGCCGAGAAGCCGGACTGGGTCCTCGTGTACGGCGACACCAACTCCACCATCGCCGGTGCGCTCTCGGCCGTGAAGATGCATCTGCCGGTCGCCCATCTCGAGGCCGGCCTGCGGTCCTTCAACCGCCGGATGCCCGAGGAACACAACCGGGTCCTCACCGACCACAGCGCCGATCTCCTCCTCGCGCCCACCGAAGAGGCCATGCGCCACCTCGCCAACGAGGGTCTTGCCGCACGATCCGCGCTCGCCGGTGACGTGATGGTCGACATCTGCCTGCGCATCCGTGACGCGGTGCTCGCCGGGGAGCACCCCGCTCCCGCGCTGCCGGAAGGCATCGACCCCGAGCAGCCCTTCCTTCTGGCCACCCTGCACCGCCCCGACAACACGGACGACCCGCAGCGACTCGAAGCCGTCATCGATGCCCTGGCGAGCCTGCCCGTCCCGGTCGCGCTGCTCGCCCACCCGCGTCTGGTCGCCCGGGCCGAGGAGCACGGCATCGAGCTGCAGCGCGGTGCTATCCGCGTCGGCCGTCCGCTGCCGTACGCCGGCCTGGTGGCGGCGGTCCTGGCCTCCTCCGGTGTGGTCACCGACTCGGGCGGTCTGCAGAAGGAGGCGTTCCTGCTGCGCCGTATCTGCACGACGGTGCGCCCCGAGACCGAGTGGGTCGAGACGGTCCGCGTCGGCTGGAACTGCCTTGTTCCCGATCCGCACGAGCTGTCCCCCGCCAAGTGGGCCGACACGGTGCTCCGCCCCGGCCCGGCCGATGACCCCGGCACGCCGTACGGCGACGGCCAAGCGGCCAAGAACGTCGTCCGGCTCCTTGAGGAGCACCAGAGCCGACTGCAGGGCGCATGACGCGGCCGAAGCCATCGAGTTCACCGGAGCCCGCATCGCTCGTGGCAACCGGTCGCTGTCGTAACGGAAAAGAGAGGTGCTCATGAGCCCCGAAGGCTCACGCCCCCACCTGATATATCTCGCCATCGGCTTTCCGCCGGCTGCCAAGAGCTGCGCGTACCGCATGCGGGAGACGGCAAACCAGTTCTGCAACGCAGGCTGGGATGTCACCGTGATCACCATTGCCCAGTCGTCGTGGGAGCGGGACTCAGGCATCGACCTGTCGCTTCTGGAGCAGGTCGACCCTCGCGTGGACATAGTCGAGCTTCCCCTCGCACGGGAGGATCTCGAAACGGACATCAGGCTTTTCGACGAGGCACGTGCACTGCGTCCCAACGCCTGGGCCGCCGAGCTCCGCGAGCGGCAGCGGCAGGACTTCCCCGAACCGAACTTCGGAGGGTGGCGTTCGGCTCTGGAGCAGGCCGTCCTTGACGTCCATCGGGACAAGCCGGCGCAGATGCTGCTGGCGAGCTGCACCCCGTATGTGAATCTTGCTGCCGCCTGGAAGTTGTACGAGGAAGCGGCAGTGCCTTACGCGGTCGACTTCCGGGACGGCTGGTCGATCGACGTCGTCGACGGTGTCGAGGCCTTCGGCCCGGACTCCGAAGAGGGCCGGTGGGAGCAGAAGCTCCTCGAGAACGCTCTCGCCCTCTGGGTCGTGAACGACCCGATCGCCGACTACTACCGCATGCGCTATCCCGAGCTCGCGGACACCATCCAGGTGGTGCGCAACGGCTATGACGCCGACAGCTCCCCGGGCCGCGTACACACTCCGAACCCCGAATCGGGGCTGGTCTTCGGATACCTCGGCACGGTCAATTTCTCGCCTGCGCATCTGGAAACCGTGCTCGACGCCTGGAAGGCGGCACGCGAGCGCGAACCCCTGCTCGCGAACGCCCGTTTCGAGGTGCGTGGGCACATCGGCGCCGGCGCCAGCCGCGAGGCGAACCGGCACACCGAACTGCTGGCCTCGGCGGAGAAGGACAACGTGGTCTTCGGCGGCCCCGCCGCCAAGGCCGAGGTGGCCGCGATCTACGCCGGGTGGGACGCCACGGTGCTCATCCTGATCGGCGGTCGCTATGTCACCTCCGGGAAGGTGTACGAGTACATGGCCACCGGCCTCCCGGTGGTTTCCGCGCACGCCGTGGAACACGATGCCTCCAACGTGCTCGACGGCCACCCCCTGTGGACCGGAGCCGTCGGCATCGACGTGGAAGGCCTGACCGAGTCGTTCATCAAGGCCGCGCACATGGCCGTCGAAACGACAGCCGAGCAGCACGCACAGGCCATGGCCCACGCGGACCAGTTCACTCGCGAGACGATCATGACGGCGGCAGTCAAGGAACTCATCGGTCGGCATGCCACCGAGCTGTCCACGGCCGACCGAGCCGACATGCCCCTCTCGCAGACCTCCCCTCAAGGAACGCAGCTGTGACGGAAGTTCTGTTCATCGCGAGGAACCGGCCTCAGCCCGGAGCTCTCGCAGACGCCGTGCGCAAGCTCCACGAACAGGGCATCACCGTCCGTCTCGCGGGGACCTTCAACCTGGCAGATGCACGAGAGGATCTCGAATCCGTAGGTCTCGATGAGGTGCACCAGCTTCCTCGCGGCATCGGCACACGCAATCAAGCGGTGCGCCGGCTGGCCAAGAACTCATCGGACGGTATGAGCCAGTGGTTGCAGGTGCAGCGCGACGGCTGGCTGCGCAAGCGTGCCGCGAAGGCCCACATGCTCGTCGCGTTGGACACGCGCTCCGTGTACACGGTCTGGCGCCTCGCGCAGTACAACCGCAAGGCCGAGGCTCAGTTCGGCGCCGCCGCAGCAGTGCGCAGAATCGCGGAGATGGCCGCGGCCGGTGAGCTGAGCTCCGTGGGCGAGCGGGACATACCCACCGCTCCCACCGCGTACGCCGTTGCTGCCCGAGATGTCCAGCGGGTGACCCGTCGGCTTCCGCTGACGACGATGCGCTACGCCACACACCGGCGCCTCATGCGCTCCGCCGCAGCCGCCCGGCTGTGGCGCGCCGCAGTGGCCGCCCCCGGCATGCCCGGCACAGTCCGCGCCACCATGTCGCGCCAAGTGGCGGAAGGCATGGCGCTGGCCGGGCGCCGCAGCGGAGCGCAGCTCGCCCTCGCCACCGCCGCGGAGAAGATCTCCGACCTCGGGCTGCGCGCCGACCTGCTCGACGAGGCGGCGAGCCTCGAGGTCTCCAAGGGCATCAGCCCGAAGCAGCTCGACAAGGTCGTTGCCGCTCATCTCGCCCACGCCGACGAGCGGTTCGCCGCAGGCGATCAGCATGAAGCGGCCCGGGCCTTGTCCCGTGCACTGCGCCTCGGCTTCCACCGCGTGCACCACATCGACCAGTTGACCTCGCCGCTGGCAAAGGACGCGAAGGGATTCGTGGCGCCCTTCCACCGGTCGAAGGCCATGAGGGCCATGACCAGGGAACGCGGCAGGATCGCGCCTGCGGCACCGGCCCCCACGGACCGGCCGCTGCGTCTGCTCGTCATGACGAGCGCCAACAAGAACTTCCTCGGCCACATCCTGGACCGCTACGACGCCCACCCCGGCGTCGAGCTGCGCTATCTCGACCTCGCCGAGAAGAGGGCAACCAAGCACATCGCCTGGGCGGGCCCGAAGATCATCGAGGATCGGCTGGCAGGCGGCACGGCCTACGAGGAGCAGGTGGAGCGGCTCATCAGGCCCCACCTGGACTGGGCCGACACGGTGTTCCTCGACTGGTCCGTCGGACCTGCCGCGATGCTCACCACCATCGATCCCGGCGACACCCGCGTCGTGATCCGCCTGCACAGTTACGAGGCGTTCACGCGCTGGCCGCTCATGACCGACTTCTCCCGCGTCGACGACGTTGTGTTCGTCGCGGAGCACGTCAAGGACCTCACCACGTCGATGGTCCCCCAGCTGACCGGTCCGCAGGCACCGCGCCTGCATGTACTGGACAACGCGATGGACCTCACCGGCTTCGGCCTGGACAAGGATCCGGACGCCCGCTTCACGCTCGGTCTGATCGGCATCAGTCAGGTGGCGAAGGACCCCCTGTGGGCTCTCGACGTGCTCGATCAGCTGCGTGCGAAGGATGAGCGTTACCGCCTGATGCTGGTCGGTGGCGACATGAACCCGAAGACGAGCCGTGCCACGAAGGTCTATCTCGAAGAATTCGAGGCCCGGCTCGAGCCGCTGGTGGAGTCCGGAGCCGTTGTGCGCTTCGGGCCGACTGACGACGTGCCCTCGGCGTTGGCTTCCATCGGCACCATCCTGAGTTCCTCGGTCCGTGAGGGATGCCATGTGGGCCTCATGGAGGGTGCGGCAAGCGCAGCCGTGCCGGTCGTACGCGACTGGCCCTTCTACGCGGGGCGCCCCAACAGCGCCAGGACCCTCTATCCCGAGGGATGGGTGGTGTCCTCCCCCGAGGAGGCGGCCGCTCGCATCCTCGAGACGACCGACAGCGAGCAGAGCTGGCTCACCGCCGGCAAGCTGGCCGCCGAACACGCGCTGACCCAGTGGGACTGGCCTGTGGTGAGCAAGCAGTTCGACCGGCTGTTCCTGGGCGACCAAGGCTGACACAACGCTCAGCGACAGCGAAGGCGAACCAGAGACGATCTCTGGTTCGCCTTCGCTGTTCAGCCTGTGCCGTGGGGCTGACCAACCCTGCAGCGTTCGGCGCCTGACGCCGATGGGGCCGTCCGGCTCTGCCGGACGGCCCCATCGTGTTGCCCTGGTGCGACTGTGGCGGTCAGCCGCCGATGACGACGCGGCGTACGCCTTCCCAGCGCGCCGGATCCGTCGTCCGACGACCATCGACAAGCACTCGCACCTCCGGCAGATCCGAAGCCGCCAGCTCGCGGTACTCCGCGTGATCGGCCTGCAGAACCGCCGCCGTCACCGTCTCGCCGGCGTGCGGCGGCAGACCGTGGGCGGTCAGCTCCTCGGCGGTGTACATCGGGTCCGACACGAACGGGACCGCGCCGCGCTCCTTGAGCGCCTCGACCGTGCCGTACACACCGGAGAACGCCGTCTCCTTGACGCCGCCGCGGTAGGCCGCGCCGAGGACGAGGACGTTCACACCCGTCAGGTCGCCGTACGCCGCCGCGAGCAGGTCGACCGCGTACGAAGGCATCGCGGCGTTGGCCTCACGTGCCGAGCGGACGACGGTCGCCTCCGGGTCGTTCCACAGGTACATCCGCGGGTAGATCGGGATGCAGTGGCCGCCGACGGCGATGCCGGGCTGGTGGATGTGGCTGTACGGCTGCGAGTTGCAGGCCTCGATGACCTTCTTGACGTCGATGCCGGTCTTGTCCGCGAAGCGCGCGAACTGGTTCGCCAGACCGATGTTGACGTCGCGGTAGGTCGTCTCCGCGAGCTTCGCCATCTCGGAGGCCTCGGCGGTGCCCAGGTCCCAGACGCCGTTGGGGCGCGGCAGGTCCTCGCGTACGTCGAAGTCGAGCACCTGCTCGTAGAACTCGACGCCGCGCGCGGTGGAGGCCTCGTCGATACCGCCGACGAGCTTCGGGTAGCGGCGCAGGTCGGCGAAGACCCGGCCGGTCAGCACGCGCTCGGGGCTGAAGACCAGGTGGAAGTCCTCGCCCGCGGTCAGGCCGGAGCCCTCGGCGAGCATCGGGGCCCAGCGGTCGCGGGTGGTGCCGACCGGCAGCGTCGTCTCGTAACTGACGAGGGTGCCCGGCTTGAGACCGGCCGCGATGGCCTTGGTCGCGGAGTCCATCCAGCCGAAGTCCGGCACGCCTTCGGCGTCCACGAACAGCGGCACGACGACCACGACGGCGTCGGACTCGGCGACAGCGGCGGCGGTGTCCGTCGTCGCGGACAGCAGTCCGGCGCCGACGGTCTCCTTCAGCAGACGGTCCAGGTCGTGCTCGCCGGGGAACGGCTCGGTGCCGGCGTTGACCAGCTCGACGACCTTCTCGTTGACGTCGGCGCCGATCACCCGGTGCCCCTTGGCGGCGAACTGCACGGCGAGCGGCAGTCCGATCTTGCCGAGGGCGACTACACAGATGTTCATGAGTGGTGGTTACTTCCTCTTGGAGCCGGTCAGCAGGGAACGCAGACGCGAGCCCAGCGACTTCTGGAGCGGGAACAGCGGACCGGTGGTGATCACCATGCGGCCCTTCTTGTTCACTGTGGCCGACACCCGGTAGGGGTCGTGGCGGCGCCACCGCCTGGCCAGGGGCATGGGCTCGCCCTTGCCCTTGACCGGAATCTCGTAGGTGCGCCCTGCCAGGCGCACATACACGCGAACGCCTCGGGTGGCACTGATCGGTTCGACGGGTATTCGGGCGTGGACCACCGTACCGTCGGCCACCGCCTCGGTACGGAACTCGCCCGCCGCGTCCGGCAGTTCACGGTCGTCGGGTACGACCGCCGCCCCGGGCTTGTCCGCGCCGGCGGGCATGGCGCCGTCGGCGAGCCGGATCACCGCGCTCTCGGTCTCCCCGGTGACGGGGATACGGACGGACAACGCGATCCGCAGGTCGTCGCCCTCCTGTTCCCAGGCGGCGGCGAGCAGCTTGGTGCCCTTGGCGAGCCGGCCCGGGACCTTCTCCTCCATGAGCTCGAAGGACCGGTCGGGCAGCGAGAGCCGCGTGTCACGGAAACCCGGGTACGCCGCGTACGCCTTGGCGCCCTCGGCGTGGAAGGTCGGCGTGCCGCGGCGCGCCTCGGCCGTGATCGCCTCGGTGAGCTCGTCCACCGCACCCGCCTGCGCGAGGCAGATACGGGCACGGCGCTTGACGTCCAGACGGTCGCGCAGCTCCTCGGTGAAGTACGCGTCGGCGAGCTTGCCCACGCCGGCGCACACCTCCTCGCGGGTCTCGCGGTCGAGCGCCGGGAAGTCGTCCTGGATCAGCTTGGCGAGCTCCCAGGTGAAGTGGCGCGCGAAGACCGCATCGCGGTCCGGTCCGGCCTCGATCAGCCGGGCCGCCGAGTGCATGATCTCGGCCGTGCAGCGCAGCCGCGCCAGGTGATTCGCGCGATACGTGATGTTGCTGGCGTCGCCGCGCTTCACCGCGTAGTAGCAGGTGTAGTCGGCGACGACGGAGATGTTCCGGGCCCGGAAGCACGCCTCGATCGTGAACGGCTGGTCACTGCCGACGGGCAGGTCCTCGGGGAAGCGGAGCTTGTGCTTCTCGACCAGTTCACGGCGGAACAGCTTGGTGTTGGCCAGCGCGAACGGCAGGTCCGAGTCGAACAGCGAGATGGACGGCGCATTCGCCTTGTAGAGCGTCTGGCGCACGTAACGGCCGTTCGTGCCCACCATCTTGCCCGCGACGACATCGGAGCCGTTCTCGTCGGCACTGGCGACAAGGCGCTCGAGCGCCTCTTCCCCCAGGTAGTCGTCCGAGCCGATGAAGTAGACGTACCGTCCGGTCGCCACGTCGAGCGCCCGGTTGCTCGGAGCCGCCGGGCCGCCGGAGTTGGCCTGGTGGATCACCTTGAACGTATCCGGGTACCGCTCCGCGAAGCGGTCGAGTTCCTTGCCGCTGTCATCGGTGGAACCGTCGTCGACGGCGACGACCTCCAGACGGTCGAGACCGATGCTCTGCCCCACGAGAGAATTCAGGCACTCCGTGAGGTAAGGCATGGTGTTGTAAACGGCAACGACCACCGTCACATCAGGAGTCGATGTCATCTCACATCCCCAGTGAAATCCGGGTCCACCCCGGTGTCCCGCCGCCCCCGTACAGGAACGGCCTCAGCCGCCATGGCCCGCGAACGCTCCGGTCATGAGATCCACCGATGCACCGCTTTCAGCCGACTCGAGCAGCGCGGTGGCCACCTCCACCGTCCGCATGCCCTGCCGCAGCGTGCAGATGTCCGCGGGCTCGCCCAGGACGGCGTCGCGGAACAGCTCGTGCTCGACGAGCAGCGGCTCGCGCTTGGGGATCGCGTAGCGGATCATGTCGCCCTCGGAGACACCGCGGAACGCCTGCAGCGCCTCCCACTCGGTGGCCACGGCCGCGTTCGAGTGGAAGGTCAGGTCGGCGGTGAGGGTGTCGGCGATGAACGTGCCGCGCTCGCCCGTGACCGAGGTGAAGCGCTCCTTGAGCGGGCTCAGCCAGTTGACCAGGTGGTTGACCATGGCGCCGTCGCTCAGCCGGCCCACGGCCGAGACCATGTCCTCGTGCGGACGGCCGCTCTTGTGGATCGTGTGGGCGGCGATCGAGACGTACGTCTGACCGGTCACCCAGCCCGTGAGGTCGATGTCGTGGGTGGCCAGGTCCTTGACCACGCCGACGTCGGCGATGCGGTGCGGGAACGGGCCCTGGCGACGCGTGACGACCTGGAAGATCTCACCCAGTTCACCGGCCTCGAGCCGCTTACGGAGGCTGATCAGCGCCGGGTTGCAGCGCTCGATGTGACCGACACCGGCCACCAGACCGCGGGACTCGAAGGCCTCCACCAGGCGGCGGGAGCCCTCGACCGTGTCGGCGACCGGCTTCTCGATCAGGGCGCCGACACCGGCCTCGGCGAGCTTGAGGCCGACTTCCTCGTGCAGGGCCGTGGGGCAGGCCACCACGGCGTAGTCGATACCGAGCTCGATGAGCTCCTCGACGGTGGACAGCACGGGTGCGCCCTGCGCCCAGCCGTTCTTGTCCCCCATCGGGTCCACCACGGCCACGAGCTCGACCTGGTCGAGGCCCGCGAGGACACGTGCGTGGTGGCGCCCCATCGAGCCCAGGCCTATGAGGCCGGCCCGCAGCTGCTTGCTGTTGCTCACGTTCAGACTCCCAGACCGTTCACGGCGGCGACGATGCGCTCGAGCTCGCCCTCGGTCAGCGACGGGTGCACGGGCAGCGAGACGACCTCGGCGGCGGCCCGCTCGGTCTCCGGCAGATCCCAGGTGCGGCCGGCCTTCTGGTCCGGCTCCCAGTACGGCTTGAGGCGGTGGATCGGCGTCGGGTAGTACACGGCGTTGCCGATGCCCGCGGCGGTCAGCTTCTCCTGTACGGCGTCACGGTCGCCCTCGACCCGCACGGTGTACTGGTGGTAGACGTGCCGGGCGCCCTCGGCGACCGGCGGCGTGATGAGACCGGTCAGGCGCTCGTCCAGGTACGCGGCGTTGGAGCGGCGGCTCTCGGTCCAGCCCTCCAGCTTGCCCAGCTGCACCCGGCCGATGGCCGCGGCCACGTCCGTCATCCGCATGTTCGCGCCGACGATCTCGTTGGCGTAGCGCTGCTCCATGCCCTGGTTGCGCAGCAGCCGCAGCGTGCGCGCCACCTCGGCGTCGGCCGTGGTGATCATGCCGCCCTCAAGGGCGTGCATGTTCTTGGTCGGGTAGAAGCTGAAGGTGCCGGCGGTGCCGAAGGCGCCGACCGGGGTGCCGTTCAGCGCGGCGGCGTGCGCCTGGCAGGCGTCCTCGACGACCGCGAGACCGTGCTTCTCGGCGACGGCCATCAGACGGTCCATCGCGGCCGGGTGACCGTACAGGTGCACCGGCATGATGGCCGCGGTGCGCGGCGTGATGGCGGCTTCGACGGCGGCCGGGTCGAGGCAGAAGCTGTCCCGCTCGATGTCGGCGAAGATCGCGTCGGCACCGACGAGGCGTACGGCGTTGGCGGACGCGGCGAAGGAGAACGACGGCACGATGACCTCGTCACCGGGGCCGATACCGAGCGCCATCAGGGTCAGGTGCAGCGCCGAGGTGCCCGAGTTGACGGCGACACAGTGCCTGCCGTCCACGACACCCGAGAACTCCTCCTCGAATGCGGCGACCTCCGGCCCCTGTACGACCCGTCCGCTGCGCAGCACGCGTACCGCGGCCTCGATCTCTTCCTCGCCGATGACCGGCTTGGCGGCGGGTATCGCTTGATTACTGGCGCCAGACATGGCCACTCCCATTCAGCACCTCCGAGGCGCGTTTGCTGTCCGAGGTCTGGGGAAAGCGGACTCTGACAGACCGGCCTGCCCCCGGCACGTGGCCGAACCTCAGGGTTGTCCTTGTGCACAAACGCCCGTCCCCCTGCGGCGTTCATGGGATTGCGACGGAATACGAGCCGATTTGATCATCCGGCATAGGTCCCAGTCGCAACGGGCGCAAGGCTACCAGGAGTTTTCACAAGGTCTTTAGGTCCGTAACCAGCAAGAAATATCACTTCCCGGAAACGAAGAAGCGGCCGGCCCCGGGTTCTCCCGGGGCCGGCCGCTCAACTGATTCCGTATCAGCTCTCGTCGGTCGAGGCCGACACCGACGGCAGCGTCTGCTGCTCGGCCGCCGCGGTCTTCTTCGCCGCGGCCTTCTTGGTGGTCGACTTCTTGGCGGCGGTCTTCTTGGCCACCGTCTTCTTGGCCGTGGTCTTCTTCACCGCTGCCTTGGTGGCGGTCGCCTTCTTGGCCGACTTGCGCGCGGCCTTCTTGGCCGGCGCCGCCTCGTCGGTCTGCTGGGGCTGCTCCACGCTCACGGCCGTCTGCTCCGGCTCGGCGCCCGAGGCGGAGACGACCAGCACGGCGGCGTCCTCGGACGTGGTCGGCGCGGACGCCTTGCGCACGGCACGGCGCCGCGTGCGGGCCGGGGCCGCGCTCTCGGCGGGAGCCTCGGCCTGCTCCTGTACGGGCTCGACCACGGGCTGCGCCGGGGCCTTCTCCTGTACGGGCTCGGCGACCACGACGGTCTCGGCGGCCGGCGCCTCCTCGGCGGCCTTCGGCGCCCCCGCGGGAGCCGACGCCTTCCGGGTGGCACGACGACGCGTACGCCCCTTGGGTGCGGCGTCCTCGACGGCGGCCTGCGGCTCTTCGGCCTTGGGCTCTTCCGTCCTGGGCTCCTGCACCTCGGGCTGCTCGGCCTTGGGCGCCTCGGCCTTCGGCTGCTCCGCCTTGGGCTCGGAGACCTTCGCCTCGGAAGCCTTCACCTCAGCAGCCTTCGGCTCGGAGACCTTCGCCTCGGAAGCCTTCGGCTCAGCCACCTTCGGCGAACCCGACGGAGCCGACGCCTTACGCGTGGCCCGACGGCGCGACCGGCCACGGGAAGCGGCGGCCTCGGCCTCGGCCGGGCTGGAGTACAGCTCCTCGTCCGGCTTGAAGCCATCCATCAGCGGCTCCGCCGCGGGGGGCTCCTCGTACTTCACCGGAGCGGCTACCTCGGCAGCGACCTCCGCCTCGGTCTCGGCCTCGACGACCTCGACCGTCTCCTCGGCGTGCGTGTGCTCGTGCGTGTGCTCGTGCTGGTCCGCACCGCCGCGGCCGCGCTTCTTGCCGCGCTTGCCACCGCCGCCACCGGCAGCGGTCGCCTGCTCCATGTGCACGATGACGCCACGGCCGTTGCAGTGCACACAGGTCTCGGAGAAGGACTCGAGGAGACCCTGGCCGACGCGCTTGCGCGTCATCTGCACGAGACCCAGCGAGGTGACCTCGGCCACCTGGTGCTTCGTACGGTCACGGCCCAGGCATTCGAGCAGCCGCCGCAGGACCAGGTCCCGGTTGGACTCCAGGACCATGTCGATGAAGTCGATGACGACGATGCCGCCGAGGTCACGAAGGCGCAGCTGGCGCACGATCTCCTCGGCCGCTTCGAGGTTGTTCCTCGTCACGGTCTCTTCGAGGTTGCCGCCCTGCCCGGTGAACTTGCCGGTGTTGACGTCGACGACGATCATCGCCTCGGTCTTGTCGATCACCAGCGAACCGCCGGACGGCAGCCAGACCTTGCGGTCAAGGGCCTTGGCGAGCTGCTCGTCGATCCGGTACGTGGCGAAGACGTCGACCTCGGAGGTCCACCGCGACAGCCGGTCCGCCAGGTCGGGCGCGACATGCGAGACGTATCCGTGGATGGTCTCCCAGGCCTCGTCACCGCTGACGATGACCTTCGAGAAGTCCTCGTTGAAGATGTCGCGCACGACGCGGACGGTCATGTCCGGCTCGCCGTAGAGCAGGCTCGGCGACGAGGTCGAGATCTGCTTGGACTTCTTCTGGATCTCGGCCCACTGCGCCTGCAGACGCTCGACGTCGCGGCACAGCTCGTCCTCGCTCGCGCCCTCGGCGGCGGTACGCACGATGACGCCCGCGTCCTCGGGGACGATCTTCTTGAGGATGGTCTTCAGACGCGCCCGCTCCGTGTCGGGGAGCTTGCGGCTGATACCGGTCATCGAGCCTTCGGGCACGTACACGAGGTAGCGGCCGGGCAGCGAGACCTGGCTGGTCAGACGGGCGCCCTTGTGACCGATCGGGTCCTTGGTGACCTGTACGAGGACCGACTGGCCCGACTTCAGGGCGCTTTCGATACGACGCGGGCCGTTGCCCTGGCCGAGCGCCTCGAAGTTGACCTCACCGGCGTACAGGACCGCGTTGCGGCCCTTGCCGATGTCGATGAACGCAGCCTCCATCGACGGCAGCACGTTCTGGACCTTGCCCAGGTAGACGTTGCCGACGTACGAGGTGGCCTGCTCCTTGTTGACGTAGTGCTCGACGAGCACGTTGTCCTCGAGCACGCCGATCTGGGTGCGCTCGCCCTGCTGGCGTACGACCATCACGCGCTCGACGGCCTCGCGGCGGGCCAGGAACTCGGCCTCGGTGATGATCGGGACGCGACGGCGGCCCTGCTCACGGCCTTCGCGGCGGCGCTGCTTCTTGGCCTCCAGACGCGTGGAGCCCTTGATGGACTGCACCGCGTCCTGGAAGTCGCTCGGCTCGGACTCCTTCTTGGCGCGCGGCTCACGGACCTTGACGACCGTGCGCTCCGGGTCGCCCTCGCCCGGCTCGGCGTCCGGGGAGCTGTCGCCCGCACGGCGGCGGCGCCGGCGACGGCGACGGCTGCTGCTGGTCGAGCCCGACTCACGGTCGTTCTGCTCGTCCTCGTCGTCCTCATCGGCTTCGTCGCCGGCCTCGGCCGACTCGTCCGCGGAGTCCTCCGCCTCGTCGCCGTCCTCGTGGTCGGCGGCGTCGCCGCGACGGCGACGACGGCCACCGCGACGACGGCGACGGCCCGAGCGGCCGCCCAGGTCCTCGCTGTCCTCACCGTCGGCGGCCTCGGCACCGTCCTGCTCATCGGCGGCCGCGTCCTCGTCGGACTCGTCGGACTCATCGGGCTGCACGACGCGCTCGCGCACGGTCTCGGCGACCGGCTCGGCGGGCTCGCCACGGCGGCGACGGCGACGGCGCGCGGGCGCCTCGGCCTGCTCCGGCTCCGGAGCCTGCGGCTCGGCGGCCGCAGCGGCTTCGACGGCCTCTTCCTCGTCCGCCTCCGCGGCCTCGGCGGCAGCGGCGGCCGCGGCACGCTCGGGCGTCTGGAACATCGGCTCGGTGAACACCGGCGCCTGGAACACGGCCACGGCGGGGCGGCGCGCGGACCGCGCGGGCGCCTCGGGCTCCTCCTTGGGGGCCGCGGCGGCGGGCTCGGAGAAGAGCGCCGAGGACTTACGGGTCGCGCGGCGACGGCCCCGACGGGGCGTCTCCTCGGCCTCGTCCTTGGCGGCTTCCTTGACTGCGGGCTCGCTCTTGGCGACGGGCTCACTCTTGGCAGCGGCCATGACGGGCTCGGCCTTCGCGGGCGTCTCCTCGACAGCCGCGGCCGGCTCCTCGCTCACGGCGGGCGCGGCGGACGGCGCGGTCACCTTGCGGGTGGCGCGACGGCGGGTACGGCCGCCCTTGGCGGGGGCCTCATCGGCGACGGGCGCCGGCTCGGCCTCGGTCTTCTCGTCCGCCACGACGACGGCAGCAGCGGGCTCCTCGACGGCGGCAGGCGCCTCGACGGCGCTCTCCTCGGCAGCCTCGGGCGCGGACACCTTACGAGTGGCACGGCGGCGCGAGCGGGCGCGGGGCGCGGGCTCCTCGACGACCGGCTCGACCACGGCGGCGGTCTCCTCGACGGCCTCCGTCTCGTCCTCGGCCTCGTCGGCGGCGACGGGCTCCGCCACGGGGGCGGTCTCGGCCTTCGGCGCACCGGCGGGCGCGGAGGCCCGGCGCGTGGCACGACGGCGGGTGCGCGCGGGGGCCTCTTCGGCCGCGGCCTCGGCGGCGACGGGCTCTGCGGCCACCTCGGCGGTGACCTCAGTGATCTCGGCTACATCGGCGGCCGGTATGGCCGGCGCGTCCGAGGTGACCGCCGTGGTGGGCGGTCCCGCCGGGCGCGAAGCGGCGCGGCGCCTGCGGCGCGGCGGCAGCTTGTCGCCGGGGGTGTTGCTGTTCTCGGCGTCCGAGGACGCACCGGATTCGTTCGGCTCGAGCATGCGGGCGGTTCTCCCGTCACGCTCCCGGGCGCCACGCCATTGCCGTTGACGTCAGCGGCGAAGGCGTGAGAACCGAGGCCGCTCGTCCGGCAGGCGCGGGCGCCGCACGGGAGCTGTATGTGTCTGTCTCGCCGGTTCCGATACGAGGTACGCACGGCCTGGCGAAAGTCTGGTGGTCGGTGCGCCGCCCGACCCAGGTGGCTCCCGAGTACAAGGGCTGCGCTTCGGCGACCGTCCCTGCGCGGGACCTTCCCTAGCTCTGCGCTGCCGCGGCGGTCGGCTCTGCGTCCTCTTGGGTGGAGGGCGCGGCCGCCTCGCGGTCGGGCGCGAGCGGGTCGGTCACCGTGCCGGAATCCTCATCGAAAAACCCCTGGGCCAGCCTGGTCACCGCTGCGGGGACCGGCGGCACCAAGTCGGCTACGGCTCGGAGACCGGACAGGACGTCGTCGGGTCGTACGGCAGGCGTTGCATGCCTTACAACCAGCCGCAGTATCGCACAGGGCCCAGCGCCCGGCCTATCGGCCCGGGAGTCGAGCGCCTGCAGATCCGCGACGGCACCGCGTGCGTCGAAGGTACGCATGCCGTTCTTCGTGAGCCGTCCCACTTCGACGGTCTCGGCTGCGAGGAACGCCTTCACGGCGGCCTCTGCCTGCGCGAGCTCGACACCGTCGAGCCTGAGCTCCCAGACCGATGCCTGCAGCCGGTCCGCGAGACCCGAGATACGGGCCTCGACCGCCTCGGTGATGTCGAGCCCGTCGGGCAGCGACTCGTCGAGGAGGACACGGAGCTGCGCGGGGTCGCGCTTCTCCGTCAGAGCGATCTCCAGGTACTCGGCCTCACTGCCCGTGCCGGTGGGTGCGGCATTGGCGTAGGACACCTTGGGGTGCGGAGTGAAGCCCGCCGAGTACGCCATGGGGACCTCTGCGCGACGCAGGGCACGCTCGAAAGCGCGCTGGAAGTCGCGGTGGCTGGTGAACCGGAGGCGGCCGCGCTTGGTGTAACGCAGTCGGATGCGCTGCACCGCGGGTGCGGGCGGCGGGCCTTCGGGCTGTCGCTTGCCCAGTGTCTTAGTCCTTCGTGAACTTCACCGCCGCCGTGTCACGCAGTGGCGGCTGTGCTGTAGATGCGGTCGTACTGCTACCTAGAGTACGTGCCCGTGCGGCGCTCGGTTCCCGCCAGTGGTTTTGTGCCGAGTTTTGTACGGGGTTTTGTACGGGGTTTTGTGCGGAGATGGGTACGGGCTCGCTCCGAGGCGCCCCGAACAGCATCCGCCGCAGATCGGCCCGGGCCTCACGGGCGCTCTCGCGGGCCGCGGCGATGGCCTTGCGGGTGCTGCGGCCCAACTCGCGTACGGCCCGCCCGACGGGCCGGAGCACCGCGTCCCGTACGAAATGACCCACGGGTGTCGCGACATTCCGGTACGCCCACCGCACCGGCTCGACGAAGATCCACCGCAGGAGTGTCCCGAGCGCGTGCCCCACGGCCCGCGATATCCGCCCGGCGATACGCCACGCATGCCCCAGCGCGTCGCCGATCTCGCGCGCGACGACCGCGAGCGCCTTGCCGATGGGCACGAGCACGTAGCGCCACAGGGCCACCAGGGGGACGACGAACACCCACTTCAGGAGGGTCACGAGGCCCCGGCCGATCCAGAGGAGGGCGTGGCCTACGGGCGTGAGAACGTACCGGTAGAGCGCCACGGCCGGCACGACGACGAGCGCCTGCCACAGCCGGCCGAGCCCGATCAGGACCATGCGCCCGCACCACGCAAGCCCCTGCCCCACCGGCACGAGGACATAGCGCCACAGCGCGACCCACGGCCAGACGAACAGGGCCTTGCCGATCCACCCGAGTCCGGCCCCCACCATCCGCCCCAGCCAGGCGAGTCCATGCCCGAGCGGGGTGAGGACGTACGCGTACAGCCAGAGCGCGGGCGCGACGATCAACACGGCGCCGAGCCACCCGATGCCCTTGCCGAGCGGCACGAGGGCGTACCGCCACAACGCCACCCACGGCCAGACGAAGACAGCCTTCCCCAGCCACCCGAGCCCGATCCCCGTCATCCGCGCGAGCCAGGTGAGGCCGTGCCCGATCGGCGTCAGCACGTTCCTGTAGAACCAGACGACGGGCGCGGCGATCAGCACCCGCCCGACCCAGCCGAAGGCCCGCCCGACCGGCACCAGCAGCACGCGCTGCAGAAACTTCCCGCCCACGACAAGGGCGTCCCACAGCATCCGCACGGGCACGACGAGCACGAGCACGACGATGCGTACGGGGATACGGACCGCTGCCGCTATGCAGCCCTCGGGCGCGGAGGGCGGTGGCGGGGCCGGGGTGGTCCGGGGCGCCTTGTCGAATTCCATATCCGCGAGGACGCGTCAGGGCTCGCGATGGATGCGCGCTTGGGTTGCGACCCAATAACGCAACCATGGGGAGGCCGCTCACGCAGCCGAACCGCGCGCTCAGCGCACCACGTGTCCCCGCACCACAACTCTCCGCGGATGCCTCAGCGCATCCGGCACCAACCGTGGGTCGGTGTCGTACACCGTGAGATCCGCCAAGCCGCCCTCCACGATCCCCGGCAGCCCCAGGAACTCCCGCGCCGCCCAACTCGCCGCCCCCACCGCGACTTCAGCCGGCAGTCCGGCCGCGACCAGATGCTCGACCTCACCCGCCACATTCCCGAACGGCGCCGAATCCGTCCCCGCGAGCACCCGCACTCCCGCGTCGTACGCCTCCCGCACCCGCCGGATCATCGTGTCGTGCCCGCTCAGCCAGAGCGCCGCCCGGGCCGTCCCCCGCCCGGCCATCACGGAACGGCCCTCCGCGAACGCCGTCAACGTGGGCACGAACGCAGCTCCGTTGGCGGCCATCAGCCCGAGAGACTCCTCCGGCATTCCCATCCCGTGCTCGACGGAGTCGATCCCGGCCCGCGCCGCCTGCAGCACGCCCTCGGCGGACTGACAGTGCGCCGCCACCCGCCCGCCGACCGCGTGCACCGCCTCCACCACCGCCCGCATCACCTCGTACGGCACGGGCGGCGCCTCGTAGTCCCAGTCCCCCATGATCTTGCACCAGCCGTCGTTGGCCAGCGCCTCCTTGGCCGCCGCCTCGGCCAACTCATCGGTCACGGTGTGGAATTCGGCCGTCTTGGACAGCCCCGCCCAGGCCAGCCACCGCCCCGCGGTGATCATCCGCGGCGCCCCCGGAGCCTCCCGCACCCCCTGCGGCACGGCGCCCGCCAGCCCCGGAAACCGCAGCGCGGCCGTACCGGCGTCCCGGTGCGCGGCGACCTGCTCGGCGAACAACTCGGCGTCGAACTCCGGCGGCGAGGAAGCGTCCCCAACGCTCCCCGGATGCGTATGCACATCCACAAGCCCCGGCAGCACGAACCCACCCACGGCCAGCGTCTCCCACTCCCCCCGCGGCCGCTCGAAGGTGATCCGGTCGCCGAGAATCCAGAGATCCCTGACCATGCCGTCCGGCAGTACGGTCCCGCGCACATGAAGGGTCATGGCACGTCAGTCTGCCCAGTCGATCGCCGCCGCGGCACACCGCCCCGCAGAAACCCAAAGGCGCCCGGACGGAACGTCCGGGCGCCTTTGGGGAGTTGAATCGTCAGTGCGTGTGCCCCGAACCCGCCGGCGCCGGTGCCCCGTTCATCACCGTCAACGGCAGCAGCTTCTTCCCCGTCGGGCCCACCTGGATCTCGGTCTGCATGGCCGGGCAGACGCCGCAGTCGAAGCAGGGCGTCCAGCGGCAGTCGTCGACCTCGGTCTCGTCGAGGGCGTCCTGCCAGTCCTCCCAGAGCCAGTCCTTGTCGAGGCCCGAGTCCAGGTGGTCCCAGGGCAGGACCTCCTCGTACGTACGCTCACGCGTCGTGTACCAGTCGACGTCCACGCCGTACGCGGGAAGCGTCTTGCCGGCGCAGGCCATCCAGCGGTCGTACGAGAAGTGCTCGCGCCAGCCGTCGAAGCGGCCGCCGTCCTCGTAGACCGCGCGGATGACGGAGCCGATACGGCGGTCGCCGCGCGAGAGCAGACCCTCGACGATGCCGGGCTTGCCGTCGTGGTAGCGGAAGCCGATGGAGCGGCCGTACTTCTTGTCGCCGCGGATCTTGTCCCGGAGCTTGCCCAGGCGCTCGTCCGTCTCCTCCGCGGAGAGCTGCGGCGCCCACTGGAAGGGAGTGTGGGGCTTGGGGACGAAGCCGCCGATGGACACCGTGGCGCGGATGTCGTTCTTGCCCGAGACCTCACGGCCCTTGGCGATCACGGCAGTTGCCATGTCGGCGATCTGGAGGACGTCGTCGTCGGTCTCGGTGGGCAGACCGCACATGAAGTAGAGCTTCACCTGGCGCCAGCCGTTGCCGTAGGCGGTGGCGACGGTACGGATCAAGTCCTCTTCGCTGACCATCTTGTTGATGACCTTGCGCATACGCTCCGAGCCGCCTTCGGGGGCGAAGGTGAGGCCGGAGCGGCGGCCGTTGCGCGTGAGCTCGTTCGCGAGGTCGACGTTGAAGGCGTCCACGCGGGTGGAGGGGAGGGAGAGGCCGATCTTCTCTTCCTCGTAGCGGTCCGCGAGGCCCTTCGCGATGTCGCCGATCTCCGTGTGGTCCGCGGAGGAGAGGGACAGCAGGCCGACTTCCTCGAAGCCGGTGGCCTTCAGGCCCTTCTCCACCATCTCGCCGATGCCGGTGATGCTTCGCTCCCGTACGGGACGCGTGATCATGCCGGCCTGGCAGAAGCGGCAGCCGCGGGTGCAGCCGCGGAAGATCTCGACGGACATGCGCTCGTGGACCGTCTCCGCGAGCGGCACGAGCGGCTGCTTCGGGTAGGGCCACTCGTCGAGGTCCATGACCGTGTGCTTGGAGACGCGCCACGGCACGCCCGAGCGGTTCGGCACGACGCGGCCGATCCGGCCGTCGGGCAGGTACTCGACGTCGTAGAACGCCGGAATGTAGACGTTGCCCGTCTTCGCGAGGCGCAGCAGCACCTCTTCCCGTCCGCCCGGACGGCCTTCGGCCTTCCAGTGGCGGATGATCTCGGTCATGTCGAGCACGGCCTGCTCGCCGTCGCCGATGATCGCCGCGTCGATGAAGTCCGCGATCGGCTCGGGGTTGAAGGCCGCGTGGCCGCCCGCGAGGACGATCGGGTCGTCCAGCGTGCGGTCCTTGGACTCCAGCGGGATACCCGCCAGGTCCAGGGCCGTGAGCATGTTCGTGTAGCCCAGCTCCGTGGAGAAGGACAGGCCGAACACGTCGAAGGCCTTCACGGGACGGTGCGAGTCCACGGTGAACTGCGGAACCTGGTGCTCACGCATGAGCGCCTCCAGGTCCGGCCACACGCTGTACGTGCGCTCGGCGAGCACACCCTCGCGCTCGTTGAGTACCTCGTAGAGGATCATGACGCCCTGGTTGGGCAGACCGACCTCATACGCGTCCGGGTACATCAGCGCCCAGCGGACGTCGCTGTTGTCCCAGTCCTTGACGGTGGAGTTGAGTTCCCCGCCGACGTACTGGATCGGCTTCTGTACGTGCGGGAGCAGCGCTTCCAGGCGAGGGAAGACCGACTCGACAGGCATCGTGGTGTCTCTCATGAGCTGGCAGGGGTGACCATCAAGCGTACCCCGGCGCTCACCCGCCGAGTGCCGCCCGCAGAATCACCCGCCCAGCGCCGCCCGCAATTCCGGCTCGGAGGCCTCGGCCCACACCCCGGGCAGCTCGCGCTCACGGTCGGCCGCCGAGCGCTCCTCCTGGCCGTAGAGAAGTCCCCAGGTGAAGGCGGATTCCCCGGCCTGATGCGCCTGTGCGGCGAGCGTACGCAGGGCCTCCCGCGCGACCACGCTGTCCTGGTGGTCGCCGAGCACGGTCTGCACGGCCTTCGTGCGCTTGGCGAAGTCCTTGGCGGGCCTGCCGAGCGCCGGGGTCGCCGCCTCGCCCGCGTACCGGGCGCGCTTGGCGGCCTTGCGGGCGTCGTGCATCGCCAGATCCCGCTGATCACCGGGGTCGAGGGCCAGGGCCAGCTCGACCCGTCCCGCCAGCCGGTCGTAGTCCTTCAGCAGCACCTTGGGCAGCGCCTGCCCGGGCTCCTTGGCCGCCGCCTTGCGCAGCGGAGGAGCCGCGATCAGGGCGTCGACGGTGTCCAGGAGCGCGAGGTAGCGCTTGCTGTCGAGCACGGCGACGGTACGGCGACGTGAGCCCGTACGCCGCGAAGTGGTCCAGATCCGCAGCCGGCCGCGCACCGGGCCGAGCAGCAGCGCCCTGGGCAGCGCGGCTATCCGCGAGGTGAGCCGCTCGGTGAGCACCTCCTGGTCGCGGTCCACGCCCAGCTCCCCCGCGAGCCACTTGAGCTCTTCGCCGACCGGATCGGTGATCTCCCGGTCCAGGATCTTCCCGTACGAGCGGAAGGCGCTGCGCATCCGGCGCGTGGCCACGCGCATCTGGTGCACGGAGTCGGGCAGGTCGCGGCGGACGGCCGGGTCGAGCGAGACGAGCGCGTCGCGCTGGGCCCGCAGATACGCGAGGACGTGGTCGCCCGCGCTGCCGGGGCCCTCCTCGACGGCTTCCTGCACGGCCTCGGCGACGGCCTCACGCTTGCCGGCCTTCTTGCCCTTGCGGACAGCGCCCTCCAACGGGACCGCGGGCTGCGCGGGCCCGGTCTGCGTGGGTTGCGTCTCCGCCAGCGCCCGACTCAGCTTCGACGGCGAGGACGACCGCCGCACGCCCTTCTTCTTCAGCTTCTTCTCGACCCGGTCAAGAAGCGCGGGATCCCCGCCGTCCGCCAGCTCGACCTCAAGCTCGCACCACTCGGCCGTGCCCCCGCCCTCGGTGAGCCGCTCGGCGCGCACCCGGTCACTGCTGACCTCGGCGAGCAGGGCGCCGTCGGCGTCGAGGAGATGACTCAGCTCCCGCGCCGACAACAGCCGTACGACCGGGACGAGTTCACTCTCGCGGACCCGGGAGCGCACCAGACCGGACAGCGCACGCGGCACGGTGTCCGAAAGCGGAGCCTGCACCTCGTCGCGTACGCCTTCGGCGAGCGAGACCGGCAGCTTCAGATGCCAGCCCGCGTCCGCTCCCCCGGTACGGCGGCGCAGGGTGATCGAGGCGGCGGCGAGACGCTGGTCCGGGGTGTCCCAGTAGACGGCGTCCAGTTCGGCGACGCCCTTGTCCACGGCCTCGGCGACCCCGGCGACACCGCTCAGGTCGGGCAGCTCCGCGTCCGCCCCGAGGTCGTACTTCCGCTCGATCTCGCGCTTCGTCTCCGCCATGAACTGAATCTAGACGCGAAACCGCCCAGGAACCAGATGCCGTTTTCCGTCAAGTGAACGGAAGGTGACATGTGAGCGCGGATTCCTCGCAGCCAGCGGATTCCTCGCAGATACGCGGGGATCCCTGCGACGCGGCGGTCCCTCGCGTATCCCGGACCCCTACGCCGACATCGGCCGCTGCACCCGGATCGACTGCAACAGCCCGATCGCGATCCACACCGCGAACATCGACGTACCGCCGTACGACACGAAGGGCAGCGGCAGACCGGCCACCGGCATGATGCCCAGGCACATCCCGATGTTCTCGAAGGCCTGGAACGCGAACCACGCGATGATCCCGGCGGCCACGATCGTCCCGTACAACTCGGTGGTCTCACGGGCGATCCGGCACGCACGCCACAGGACCACACCGAGCAGCAGCAGGATCAACCCGGCACCGACGAAGCCGAGTTCCTCACCGGCGACGGTGAAGATGAAGTCGGTCTGCTGCTCGGGCACGAACTGCCCGGTGGTCTGCGAGCCGTTGCCGAGCCCGGATCCGGTCAGACCGCCCGAACCGATGGCGATACGCGCCTGGTTGGTGTTGTAGCCGACGCCGGAGGGGTCGAGTGCGGGGTTGGCGAAGGCCGCGAAGCGGGCGATCTGGTAGTCGTCGAGCACCCCGAGCTGCCATACGGCGAGGGCGCCGACCGCGCCCGTGCCGAGCAGGCCGAGGATCCAGCGGTTGGAGGCCCCGGAGGCGAGCAGCACACCGAGCACGATCATCGCCATCACCATGACCGAGCCGAGGTCAGGCATCAGCATCGTGATCATTATCGGGACCGCGGCCAGGCCGAGGGCCTGCACCACCGTGCGGTGGTCGGGGTACTCGCGATCACCCGCGTCCACCCGGGCGGCGAGCAGCATCGCCATCCCGAGGATGATCGTGACCTTCACGAACTCGCTCGGCTGCAGGGAGAGCCCGCCGAGGTCCAGCCACGCGTGCGCACCGTTGATGGTGGTGCCGAGCGGGGTGAGCACGAGCAGCACGAGGAAGACGGAGACCCCGTAAAGGATCGGCACGGCCGTGCGCAGGGTGCGGTGGCCGAGCCAGACGGTGCCGATCATCAGGCCGATGCCGATCGCGATGTTCAGCAGGTGCTTGAGCACATACGCGTACGGGTCGTCGCCGACGAGTTCGGTGCGGTTGCGGGTGGCCGAGTAGACCAGGGCCGAGCCGATCACCGAGAGGGCGAGCGTGGCGAGCAGTATCGGCCAGTCAAGCCGGCGGGTGATGGAGTCACGCGCGAACAGCTTGGACACGGTGCCGCGCTCGGGCCCGTATCCGGAGACGGAGAAGCCGCCCATCAGTCACGCCTCCCCGGGGTCACTCCGGTCGCCAGCTCCTGCTTCGCCGGCTCCTCCTTGTTCGGCTGGTACGGCCTGACCTTGGGCGCGTCGATGGAGCCGTCGGACTCGATCTTCGGCAGGGACTTCTGCGGCTGGGGCAGCAGGGCCTTCTTCAGGTCCTGGTTGCCCTGCTCGTCGAGCCCGTACATCGCGTCGTAGATCTTGCGCACGGCGGGACCCGAGGCACCGGAGCCCGTACCACCCTGCGCGATGGTCATCACGATCGTGTAGTCCTTGGTGTACGTGGCGAACCACGAGGTGGTCTGCTTGCCGTAGACCTCCGCGGTACCCGTCTTGGCGTGCATCGGGATCTTGTCCTGCGGCCAGCCGCCGAACCTCCAGGCGGCGGTACCGCGGGTGGCGACTCCCGCGAGGGCACCGTCTATCAACTTCCGGGTGGCCGCGTTCATCGGCAGCTTGCCGTGCGACTTGGGCGCGATCTCCTCGGTCCGCTTGCCGTCGGGGCTGATGATCGCCTTGCCGACGGTGGGGTCGTACATCGTGCCGCCGTTGGCGATGGCCGCGTAGATGGTGGCCATCTGGATCGGGGTGACGAGGGTGTCGCCCTGGCCGATCGAGTAGTTGACGGAGTCACCGGCGCGCATCTTCATGCCTTCGAGGCAGTTCTCGTACGCGATGCGCTCGGCGTAGTCCCCGGACTTCTTGCCCTGCTTGCACCAGGCTTCCTGGTTGGCGTCCCAGTAGTCCTTCTTCCACTGCCGGTCGGGGACGCGTCCGGTGACCTCGCCCGGCAGGTCGATCCCGGTCTCGGCGCCGAGCCCGAACTGGTGGGCCGTCTTGTAGAACCAGTCCTTGGCGTTCTTCTTCGGCTTGTTGCCGCCGTCCTTCTGCCACTGCTGGTGGGCGAGCGAGTAGTAGACGGTGTCGCAGGAGACCTCGAGGGCCTGGCCGAGGGTGATGGAGCCGTGGCCCTGGGACTCGAAGTTCTTGAAGACCTGGCCGCCGATCGAGTACGAACTGGGGCACGGGTAGCGGCCGTTGAACTCGTAACCGGCGTTCACCGCGGCGGTGGTCGGAATGACCTTGAAGATCGAGCCGGGGGCCGCCTGGCCCTGGATGGCCCGGTTGAGCAGCGGGTAGTTGGACTTCTTGCTGGTCAGCTTCGTGTAGTCCTTGCCGGAGATACCGCCGACCCAGGCGTTCGGGTCGTAGTCCGGGTTGGAGGCCATGGCCACGATCCGGCCGGTCTTGGACTCCATCACGACGACGGCGCCCGAGTCGGCCTTGTAGTTCTCACCGGTGTTGTCGTCGAACTCCGTACGGGCGACCTTCATCGCCTCGTTGAGCTCGTACTCGGCCACCCGCTGCACGCGCGCGTCGATGCTGGTGACGACGTTCGCACCGGGCTGGGCGGGCTCCGCCTGCGTCTGGCGCATGACCCGGCCGAGCTTGTCGACCTCGTACGCGGTGACGCCGGCCTTGCCGCGCAGCTGCTTGTCGTAGGTGCGCTCCAGGCCGGAGCGACCGACCTGGTCGCTGCGCAGATACGGGGAGTCGGAGTCCTTGGCGCCCTGGATCTCCTCGTCCGTGACGGGCGAGAGATAGCCGAGCACCTGGGAGGTCTTGGCGGATCCGGGTGCGGTGTAGCGGCGTACGGCCGTGGGTTCGGCGGTGATGCCGGGGAAGTCCTCGGCACGCTCGCGGATCTGCAGGGCCTGCTTGGGGGTTGCCTCGTCGGTGATCGGGATGGGCTGGTACGGGGAGCCGTTCCAGCAGGGCTGCGGGGTCTCCGCGTTGCAGAGCCGCACCTTGTCGGCGACTTCCTTCGGCGTCATCCCGAGCACCTCGGCGAGACGGGTCAGGACCGCGTCACCGTCGTCCTTCATCTTCATCAGGTCGGTGCGCGAGGCGGAGACCACGAGCCGGGTCTCGTTGTCCGCGAGCGGTACGCCGCGTGCGTCGAGGATCGAGCCGCGGGTGGCGGGCTGGACGACGCGCTGGACGTGGTTGCCGTTGGCCTCGTCGGCGTACTCGTCGCCGTTGCGCACCTGGAGGTACCAGAGCCGGCCGCCGAGGGTGAGGAGCAGCGAGAGGACGAGGATCTGCAGGATGATCAGGCGGATCTGGACGCGCGGGGTGCGCCCTGTCTCAGGAATATTGGTCATGGGCGCAGCCCATTCCTTGGAAGGGTGGTGGCGGGCGACGGGTGGGCGTTCGTCACAGGCGCTTGACCCCCTTGATGCGTCCGGCCCGCGCGACCCGGGCCTTGCTTGCCTTCATACGGAATCCACCGCGCTGGCTGCCGATCCTCAGGCCCGTGCCCGAGGAGAGCCAGCCGGAGGCGACATCGCTCGTCTTGCCGGAGCCGCCGGCCTCGGCCAGCGGATCGTTCTCCGCCCGTCTGGCCAGCCACATCACGCCCGGCACCACGAAGGGCGCGAGCAGCAGATCGTAGAGCGCGGCGCTGAACAGCAGGCCGCCGAGGCCCACATGGCGGGCGGCGGTGTCACCGACGAGGGCGCCCACCCCCGCGTACAACAAGGTGGAGCCGATCGCGGCGCACACGACCACGGCCATCGGACCGGTGGCCGTGCGGACCTGGCCGCTCTCGGGCTTCACGAGTCCGGCGAGATAGCCGATCACGCACAGGACCAGGGCGTAGCGCCCGGCGGCGTGGTCGGCGGGCGGGGCGAGGTCGGCGAGCAGGCCCGCACCGAAGCCGATGAGACAGCCGCCGACGTGCCCGTACACGAGCGCGAGTCCGAGCACGGTCAGGAGCAGCAGATCGGGTACGGCGCCGGGCAGATGAAGCCGGGCGAGCACGCTGACCTGGACCACCAGGGCAACGACCACGAGGGTCACCGACAGGAGCATCCGGTTGAATCGCATGGCAGTTACCCCTGGTCGTCCGTTGCGGTGCCGTCGTTCGCGTCGCCCGCGTTCGGGTCCTGACTCGCGCGCGCGTTGGGATCCTGACTGGCCCCGGCCGGCGGGACCTGGGCGCCGGTGTCCTCGCCCTCGACACCGTTCGCGTTCGCGGACGGGGTCACCGTCACGGTCACGGTCGGCGTCGGCTTGGGCTTGAGCGGCTCGGGCAGGACCTTGTCGCGCGGGTCGGTGCGCGGAGCCTCGACCACCACGCCGACGATGTCCAGACTGGTGAAGCCGACATACGGCTTGAGGTGCACGGTCCGGGTCAGGCCGCCGTCCGAGGGGTCGACCTCGACGACCTCGCCGATCGGCACTCCGGGCACGAACGGCCGGTCCGCCTGCGAGCCGAAGGTGACCATGCGGTCGCCCTTCTTCACCTTGGCCTTGCCGTTGAGCATCTGCACCGAAAGCGGGCGGTCGCCCTGGCCGGTGGCGAAGCCCAGTTCGTCGCTGGACTCCATCCGCGTACCGACCGTGAAGTCCGGGTCCGTGGCGAGCAGCACCGTGGCGGTGCTGGGGCCGACGGTGGTGACGCGGCCGACGAGTCCGTCGCCGTTGAGCACGGTCATATCGCGCTTGAGCCCGTCATTGGCACCGGCGTCGATGGTCACGGTCCAGGAGAAACCCTGGGCCGCTCCTATCCCGATGACCTGCGCGCCCTTGATGCCGTACTGTCCCGCGCCGGCCGTCTTGAGCAGCTTGTCGAGCTGATTGACCTTGCTGCGGTTGCGGTCGTCGCTGCCGAGCTTGGCCTTCAACGCGGCGTTCTCGCGCTCGAGTTCGCTGATCCGGTCGTGGCGGTCACCGGACTCCCGGATCGCCTTTATGGCGTTGCCGATCGGGTCGACCGCGGCCGAGACCCCGTTCTCCACCGGGCCGAAGACGGTCGCGGCGGCCTGCCGGGCACCGTCGACCGGCGACTCCTCGCCACCTCGGATATCCACCGTGATCAGTGCGAACGCGATGGCGATCAGCAGCACCAGGAGCAGCCGGCTCTCTCGTGTGTCCCTCACGTGCGGCGGCCGTGCCTTCCTCATTGGAATGGTCTGTCTTGCCGTTTTCTATGCGTTTGTGGTCTTGCTTCAATATCAACGATCCGCCGCCCGAAGTGGCAGCTCCGGACGGCGGATCGGTGGAATTTACGTCATCTGCGCGGCGAAGCGTCGAGGACCTGCTGCAGGGCCTCGAACTCCTCCACGCACTTGCCGGAGCCGAGCGCCACCGAGTCCAGCGGGTCCTCGGCGATGTGGATCGGCATACCGGTCTCGCGGCGGAGCCGCTCGTCAAGGCCGCGCAGCAGGGCGCCGCCGCCGGTCAGCACGATGCCACGGTCCATGACGTCACCGGAGAGCTCCGGCGGGCACTTGTCGAGGGTGGTCTTGACCGCGTCCACGATCGCGTTGACCGGTTCCTCGATGGCCTTGCGCACCTCGGCCGCGGAGATCACCACGGTCTTGGGGAGACCGGAGACCAGGTCACGGCCGCGGATCTCGGTGTGCTCGTCCTTGTCCATGTCGTACGCCGAACCGATCGTGATCTTGATCTGCTCGGCGGTGCGCTCACCGAGAAGGAGGGAGTACTCCTTCTTGATGTGCTGAATGATCGCGTTGTCCAGTTCGTCACCGGCCACCCGAATCGACTGTGCCGTGACGATTCCCCCCAGGGAAATCACGGCTACTTCGGTGGTACCGCCACCGATGTCGACCACCATGTTGCCGGTGGCCTCGTGGACCGGCAGGCCCGAGCCGATGGCCGCGGCCATGGGCTCCTCGATGATGTGCACCTGGCGGGCGCCGGCCTGCGTGGACGCCTCGATCACGGCGCGACGCTCGACGCCCGTGATACCGGAGGGCACGCAGACCACGACGCGCGGACGGGCCAGGTACCGGCGCTTGTGGATCTTGAGGATGAAGTAGCGGAGCATCCGCTCGGTGATCTCGAAGTCGGCGATGACGCCGTCCTTGAGCGGGCGGACCGCGACGATGTTGCCAGGGGTGCGGCCGATCATCTTCTTCGCTTCGGCGCCGACCGCGAGGATCCCGCCGGTGTTCGTGTTGATCGCGACCACGGACGGCTCGTTGAGTACGATCCCTCGGCCCCTGACGTACACCAGCGTGTTGGCGGTCCCGAGGTCGACAGCCATGTCACGGCCGATGAACGACATATTGGTTCCCATCAGGAGCGTCTGGCCTTCCCAATCTGATGCATTGATGGCTAGTCAGGTCGGCGCGGCGGGCACGGTGGCGTGAAGGCTTCCAGCTTAGTCTCGCCTGCACTGACACGGTGCGGGGGTCTTCGCCATTGTCAGCAGACGAAGCGCCGCCCCGCTAATGGGGACGAGCCGACGGAAGGATGCGTTCCCCCAATCGGGGCGCATATGCCAAGAGGCGGCCGCGTTTTCCACGACCGCCCCTGGTCAGAGGACTGCTCCGGCTGACGGAGTATCAGAATCCGATCTCCCGCGCAGTCCGCTATACGAGACCGGGGAAGAAGATCTTCAGCTCGCGCTCGGCCGACTCCTCGGAGTCCGAGGCGTGGATCAGGTTCTCGCGCACGATGGTGCCGAAGTCGCCACGGATCGAGCCGGGGGTGGCGGCGATCGGGTCGGTCGGGCCCGCGAGCGTACGGACGCCCTCGATGACCCGCTCGCCCTCGACGACCAGCGCGACGACCGGGCCCGAGGACATGAACTCCACGAGCGGCTCGTAGAACGGCTTGCCCTTGTGCTCGCCGTAGTGCTGTTCCAGGACGTCCTGGGTCAGGGAGCGCAGCTCCAGCGCGGTGATCTGCCAGCCGGCCTTGCGCTCGATACGGCTGAGGATCTCGCCCACCAGCGAACGGCGGACGGCGTCCGGCTTCAGCAGGACGAGAGTGCGCTGGGACATGGTGTGCGGCTCCTTGAGTGAGGCGTGCGGTGCTCCGAGACTACAAGGAGTTACGGAGGGGCCAGTACTCGGTCCGTCAAGCACCGGAGGGACTGGACTCCCCCTGTGCCGCGAATCGCGCCTTCGCCTCGTCGATCTTGCGGCCGAAGTGCACCGAGACACCCCACAGCACCGCGAAGCAGACGCCGAGGATGAACATCGCCGGGACGATGAAGCCCGAGGCGATCAGCGCGATCTGCAGGGCCCAGCCCAGCTGGACTCCGCCGGGGCGGGTGATCATTCCGCACAGGAGCACGGACAGGACCATCCCGATACCGCAGACGGTCCAGACCGTCCCCATCGACAGATCCGGGTCCTTCATCGCGACCAGACCCGCAAAGCCGATGATGAAGAACTCGCCGATCAGCGTGGAAGCACAGAGCGTACGCATCGGGTGTCAGCCCCTCCCCAGGAGCAGTCGGGCCTCGCCGACCGTGATGACGGAACCGGTCACGAGCACACCGCCGCCGGCGTACTCGCCCTCCTCCTCGGCGAGCGTGATCGCCGCTTCGAGGGCGTCGGGCAGCCGCGGCTCGACCTGCACGCGGTCCTCACCGAAGACCTCGACCGCGATCGCGGCCAGCTCGTCGGCGTCCATCGCGCGGTGCGAGGAGTTCTGCGTGATGACGATCTCCGCGAAGACCGGCTCGAAGGCCTCCAGGAAGCCCCGTACGTCCTTGTCCCCGCTCGCGCCGACGACACCGATGAGCCGGCTGAAGTCGAAGACCTCGCTGATGGCTTCGGAGGTGACGCGGGCGCCCGCCGGGTTGTGCGCGGCGTCGAGCAGCACGGTCGGCGACGTACGGATGAGCTCCAGGCGGCCGGGCGAGGAGACCTGCGCGAACGCCTTGCGGACGACCTCGATGTCCAGCGGTTCGCTGCGGGCGGCGCCGATGCCGAAGAAGGCCTCGACCGCGGCGAGGGCGACCGCCGCATTGTGCGCCTGGTGCGCACCGTGCAGCGGCAGGAAGATCTCCTCGTACTCGCCGCCGAGGCCGCGCAGCGTCATCATCTGGCCGCCGACGGCGAGATGACGCGAGGTGACACCGAACTCCAGACCCTCACGGGCGACCGTCGCATTGACCTCGACGGCCTTCTTCAGGAGGACCTGGGCGGCGTCGACCGGCTGCTGAGCGAGGATCACCGTGGCGTCCTGCTTGATGATCCCGCCCTTCTCGACGGCGATCTCACCGGGCGTCGAGCCGAGCCGGTCGGTGTGGTCGAGGTCGATGGGCGTGACGACCGCGACATCCGCGTCGATCACATTGGTGGCGTCCCAGCTGCCGCCCATGCCGACCTCGACGACGGCCACGTCGACCGGGGCGTCGGCGAAGGCCGCGTACGCCATGCCGGTGAGGACCTCGAAGAACGAGAGCCGGTAGTCCTGCTGCGCGTCGACCATCTCGACGTACGGCTTGATGTCCTCGTACGTCTCGATGAATCGCTCGGCGGAGATCGGCGCCTGGTCGAGGGAGATGCGCTCGGTGACGGACTGGACGTGCGGTGAGGTGTAGCGGCCGGTGCGCAGTTCGAAGGCGGCGAGCAGGGCCTCGATCATGCGGGCCGTGGACGTCTTGCCGTTGGTGCCCGTCAGATGGATCGAGGGGTACGCGCGCTGCGGTTCGCCGAGCACGTCCATCAGCGCCTTGATCCGGCTGACCGAGGGCTCCAGCTTGGTCTCGCCCCAGCGCGAGGCGAGCTCCGTCTCGACCGCGCGCAGCGCCTTGTCGACCTCGGGGTCCTCGGGGCGGGCCGGGATGTCCGCGGCGGGCGGTCCCGACTGGGCGCGCAGGGTGCGGCTGCCCGCCGCGATCACTGCCAGGTCGGGGTCGCGGTCCGTCTCGGATTCGACGATCTCGTCGAATTCATCGGGAAGGCCATCGGAAAGCCCCTCGAAGGGGTCACTGTCACGCGGGGGCTGCTCACTCACGTACGCCAGTCTACGGAGGCACGCCGACAGCCCGCCGCGCGCCACCGACAGGACCTTGTACCCACCCGGTCCGGGACCTTCGGCGGTCCGGTCCACAAGGGATACGGGCAGACTTGCGGATCATGGACATAGGGATCGATCTCGGTACAGCGAACACCCTGCTCTACGCCCGTGGCCAGGGCATCGTGCTCAACGAACCGTCCGTGGTGGCCGTGAAGGAGGGCGCGCGGACCGCACTCGCGGTCGGCGCGGAGGCCAAGGAGACCATCGGCCGCACCCCTGGCTCCATCACCGCGATCCGCCCGCTCAAGGACGGCGTGATCAGCGATTACGAGGCCGCCGAAGAGATGATCCGGGCCTTTGTGCGCCGGGCCGTCCCGGGCCGCCGCCCCCGTACGCGCATGGTCGTCTGTGTGCCCAGCGGTGTGACGCCGGTCGAGCGGCGGGCCATCGTGCACGCCGCGCAGCGGGCCGGTGCGCGGCAGGTGCATCTGATCGAGGAGCCGATGGCGGCGGCGATCGGCGCGGGTCTGCCGGTCTCCGAGCCGCGCGGTTCGATGGTCGTGGACATCGGCGGCGGTACGGCCGAGGTCGCGGTGATCTCGCTCGGCGGGATCGTGACCGCGCAGTCGCTGCGGGTCGGCGGGGACCGTTTCGACGCGGCGATCACCGACTTCGTACGCAAGGAGCACTCGCTCCTGATCGGCGAGCGGACCGCCGAGGACATCAAGGTGGCGATCGGTTCGGCCGGACCCGTGCCGGGTGAGGACGCCTTCGAGATGCGGACGTTCGCCGTGCGCGGTCGCGAGAAGGTGGGCGGCCTTCCGAAGACCGTCGACCTGACGGTCAAGGAGATCCGCTCGGCCCTCGACGAGCCGGTCGAGGCGATCATCGAGGCCGTGAAGGCCACCCTCGAGGAGTGCCCGCCAGAGCTGTCCGGTGACGTCATGGAGCACGGGATCGTGCTGACGGGCGGGGGTGCGCTGCTGCCCGGGCTCGATGTGCGGATGGCCGCGGCCACAGGGATCCCGGTGTCGGTCGCCGCGGATCCGCTGGACTCGGTGGCGCTGGGGTGCGGGCGGTGCGTGGAGGACTTCGACTCGCTTTCGCGGCTGATGTCGGCGGCTTAGCACCTGAGTCCGGTGCGGCTTAGCACCTGGGTCCGGTGCGGGTTGGCACCTGGCTCTGGTGCGGGCGGCTGCCGGCGCCGCACACTTTCGGTATGCCTGACGAACGGCACGGCCGTACGGATGTCGAGCAGCTGCAGGATCAAGTCACCGAGTTGTTCGTACAGTTCCGGCAGGAGCAACTGACCGCGGACTCCGCCGATCCCGCCGGGACAGCACGCCGCAGACTGCGTGCGGCGGCCGACATCCGTCGTGCTTGGCGGGCCGTCGAGCCCGACCTGTCGGCGGCCATCGCCTTCGTCGGCGCCGACGGCCTGCTGTCCGCGGCCGAGGTGGCCGGTGAGCTCGACGTCTCCGTTTCGTACGTCCAGGAAGTCCTGCGCGAGTTCATGCTGTTCTCCTGGCGCGTGGACGTCCTCGACGGACCGCCCGGACCCGGCTGGCAGACCTGGTCCTACGGACAGGGGATCACCGGCCGGCCGGACGCCGCCCTCGCGGAGTACGGCGACGAGCAGCTCGCCGACGCCACGCGGAAGCGGACGGAGGCCTTGCGTGTCCTCGTATGGGAAGGGCACGACACCGCGGACGAGGACGCGGTCCACCGCGCACAGCGCCCTGCACGCTGAGCCCCTCAGAGCCCCCGCCCGGCGGGCAGTTCCGCCACCACCTCGTACGCCCCTGCGCGCCGCCCCGCCCGGAAGGTCCCGCCGACGCTGTGCACCCGCTCGGCCATCCCCGCCGTACCGGTGCCGGTGCTGACCGGGGCGCGGGCGGGCAGTGCGGACGGCAGCGGGTTGGTGATCTCGACGCGGGCGAGGCCGTCGGCCACCGCTATGCGGACCTGGACCTTCTCGCCCGGTGCGTGCTTGGCCGCGTTGGTCAGGCACTCCTGGGCGACGCGGTACACCGCCGCCTGACGCAGCGGCGAGAGCCGTCCCGCCACCTCGTCGATCTCCAGGAACACCGGCGTACCGGCCCGTTCGCTCCGCTCGACCAGGGTGGGCAGGGCTTCGAGACCGGGCGTGGGGGAACGGTCGTTGGCACGCTGCACGATGATCTCGTTGAGCAGGGTGTGGGCCCGGCGAGCCGTGTCACCGAGTTCTTCGAACTGCTCGGCGTACGAGCTGTCGGACCCTGCACGCGCCTTGCGGGCCAGCACCTCCGAGCGCACGCACAGCAGCGTCAGCTCGCGCCCCACGAAGTCGTGCACATCCCCCGCGACCTCGCTCCGCTCGGCCTGCACCGCCTGCAGCACCGTCGTCTCGGAGCGCTGCTCCTCAAGGGCGCGCACCAGATCCTGCCGGTTGGCGGCGATCCCGACCCCGGCGGCGAGCACCCCGATCGGCACGACCAGACTGAGGAAGTCGCTGAGCGTGTCCCCGCGGTGCGCGGGCCAGCCCGGCAGCTGGAAGAGCGCGAAGGCCACGGCCACGTACGCCACGACCCCGATCACTCCCGCACGCCGGCCCCGGTAGCGGCCGAGCGAGTAGAGCGCGAACTGCGCGAGGGTCAGCTCGTGCAGCCAGCCGAGGAAGAGGAGCGCCACGGCGAACGTCACCCAGGGGGCCCTGCGGCGCAGCAGCAGCGTCGCCGAACCGGCCGCGAGCACCGCGGTCGCGGCCAAGCCGTTGAGCGAGTTGTCGGCCTGGGCGAGACCCGGGATGTCCAGGGACATCAGCGCGAAACAGCCGAGCGCGGTCAGCGCGTCGAGAATGCGCGGATGGGCAGCCCACTGCTCCGCACGGCGACGGCCCGCGGCCGCCACCCGGCGGTACGCGTGCGCTGCCTGGTCGTGCATCCCTCCATCATCCGGGGTCTTTAGGCCCGATTTGACGGACCTAGTGCCCTAATTACGTGATTTACGGCACTGCGCGTGTCCGTCTCTGGTAAAAGGCGCGTTCCGCTTCGGCCGAAAGTACGGCTTCGGCGGGGACCAGTCGGGACCACCGGACCTACAGTCGGCCGGGCCCGGACGGGACGCTTGATCCATGAGCCGCACCACCGCCACCGTCGCTGCGAGCCCCACCACCGCACCCGTCCCCGCGAGCCGCGCCCTGAGCACCCTCATGGTGGTGGCCGGCGCCCTCGGCACCCTGGCGTCCGCGATGCTCACGTACGACCGTATCGAGACCCTCGCGAACCCGGCCTTCGTGCCCGCCTGCTCCGTCAACTCGGTGCTCAGCTGCACGGACGTGATGGACACCTGGCAGGGCAATCTGCTCGGCTTCCCCAACATGCTGCTCGGCATCCCGGCCTTCGCCGTCCTGCTCGGCATCGGCCTGGCCCTGCTCGCCGGCGCAGCTCTCCCCCGCTGGATGTGGCTCGGCGTCCAGGCCGGGGTCACGGCCGCGTTCGGCTTCGTCGTCTGGCTGATCAGCCAGTGCCTGTACGTGATCGGTGCGCTCTGCCCCTGGTGCATGCTCGTCTGGGCGGTGGTCCTGCCCCTCTTCTGGTACGTGACCACTCACTGCCTGCGCACCGGTGTTCTCCCCGCGCCCGCCGGTCTGGTCCGTGCCGTGACGGGGCACTCGTGGGCCGGGCCCGTCGTCCTGTACGGCACCGTCCTGGTGCTCGTGCTGACCCGTTTCGGCGACCGGCTGTTGTAGTACCGGCGCGGTTCAGACGATCGCACCGGCTTCGGAGGTGCAATCAGCCCATGTGGTACGCCCAGAACCCCGGCCGACGTACGAAGCAGCTGCTCGGCGACGGCGCCGTCGTCGTCTGGACCCTGCTGTGGGCCGCCCTCGCGCTCATCGCCTACCGGCTCGTCCAGCTGCTCTCCGGTCCCGCCGACGACGTCGAAACCGCCGGCCGCCGCTTCAGCTCCGGGCTGACCAACGCCGGCAGCACCGCCTCCAAGGTCCCGTTCGTGGGCGGCAAGCTCGACGAGGCGCTGCGCAATGTCGCGGGCGCGGGCGACAAGCTCGCGGACGCCGGCGACAACGGCGGCACCGCCGTGGACGCGCTCGCGACCGTCGGTTCCATCGCCTTGTTCGTGCTGCCCGTCGGCCTGGTCCTCGCGCTCTGGCTGCCGCGCCGGCTTCGCTGGTCGCGCCAGGCGGTCGCCGCCCAGGAGCTGGCCGCATCCGACGACGGCCGCGAACTCCTCGCCCTGCGCGCCCTGCTGCGCCCCCTGGACCAGGTCTCCGAACTGGCCCGCACCGCCGACCTCCCCGACGCCACCCCGGGCAGCCTCGCCGAGGGCTGGCGGGGCGGCGATCCGCAGACGCTGGACGTCCTGGCCGAGGCGGAGCTCGAACGCCTCGGCCTGCGGACCGCGTGACCGACGGTGCCGACCGGCCCTTCCCGTCCCCCGCTGGTGCTCCTCGCCGTGCCCGAGGACACCCACGAGATGGTGCGCCAGGTTTTCAAGACCCACCCGATCGACACGTTCGCCGTACACGACGGCCGCGCCACACTGCGCGCTCTGTACCGCCACCGTCCCGACGCCCTGGTGCTCAGCCTGCGGCTGCCCGGTCTGAGCCCCTGGCGCGTACTCGAACGCGTACGGGACATGAGTGAACTGCCGGTCCTGGTGGTGAACTTGACCTACGACGCCGATGACGCGGTCCGCGCGCTGCAGGCGGGCGCCGACGACTACATCACGCCCTGCACACCGGAACGGGTGCTCATCCCCCTGGTCCAGGCGCGGCTGCGGCGCGGCCGGTCCGCGGCGGCGCCCGCGGATCTGGTCGAGGACGGCTGGCTCACGGTCGATCTCGCCGCGCGCGAGGCCGTCGCGGACGGGCACTTCCTCGACCTGTCCGCCCTGGAGTTCGATCTGCTGAAGGCCTTCGCCCTCAACTCGGGACAGGTCCTCACCCGCGAGCTCCTGGTCGACCTGGTCTGGCACGAGCCGGAGGGCGACATCAGCCGGGTCAAGTACGCGGTGCACCGGCTGCGCGTCAAGATCGCGAGGGCCACGGGAGCGGCGCCGCCGATCCACTCGGTGCGCTCGGTCGGCTACCGGTACAAGCGGCCCGGGCCCGCATAACCCACGGCCCGGAACCTCATCCCCACGACCTGGCTCCTCATTGCCCGCCGCCCGGAACCTCATCGCTTGCCACCCCGACGCTCGTGACCCGCCGTCCGGGCCGATATGCCTACTCGCCCCGGGACTTAGCACCTGCCCAACCAGGACTTTCGGCCTGTCCGTCCAGGCCTTCGTGCCCGCCGCACCGCTTTTCACAGCGAGGCGCCACCATCGCGCAACCAAGCTGCACTCGACCAGCAACTCCCAAATGCCAATCTCTCGCCCTAATTGGTCAAAAGGACGAGAGGAGGTCGGTCATGCAGCTGATTGCCCTGATACCGGCACACAACGAGCAGAACGCCATCGCCGCGGCACTCGCCGGCCTCTACCGGCAGACCCGCCGCCCCGACCGCATCGTGGTCGTGGCCGACAACTGCACCGATGCCACCGGGCAGATCGCCGAGGCCTGGGGCGCCGAGCTGTTCGTGACCTCGGCCAACAGCGCCAAGAAGGCGGGCGCGCTCAACCAGGCGCTGGCCGGTCTGCTCCCGTCCCTCACCGAGGACGACGCGGTGCTCGTCACCGACGCCGACTGCTCCCTCGACCCCGTCTTCCTCGAAGTGGCGCTCGACCATGTCGCCCAGGGGTACGGCGGCGTCGGCGGGGTCTTCCGCGGTGACGAGGGCGGCGGTTTCGTCGGCCATCTCCAGCGCAACGAGTACGCCCGCTACGCCCGCGACGTGGCCCGTCTGAACGGCAAGTGCCTGGTCCTGACAGGAACGGCCGCCGTCTTCCCGGTCTCCGTACTGCGCGAGATATCCCGGGCCCGGCTCACCGGGAAGGTCCCCTCGGGCGACGGACAGGGCGGGGTGTACGACACGACCGTCCTGACCGAGGACAACGAACTCACCTTCGCCATCAAGCACTTGGGGTACGAGGTGATATCCCCCGCCGCCTGCACCCTGGTCACCGAGGTCATGCCGAGCTGGCGCGATCTGTGGAATCAGCGGCTGCGCTGGAAGCGCGGCGCCGTCGAGAACTGCTTCCAGTACGGCCTCACCCGGATCACCTGGCGCTACTGGGGCCGCCAACTCCTCACGTTCGCGGGCGTGTTGGTGACCTTCGCCTATCTCGGCACGATCGTGTGGGCCCTGACCCACGACGGTATGCACGTCCAGCCGTTCTGGCTGGCGATCACCGGCATCTTCGTCGTCGAGCGTGTGGTGACGGTACGGCTGCGCGGCCGACGCCAGATGCTCGTCTCCGCGTCGATGTACGAGCTGGTCCTCGACTTCTTCCTCCAGGCCTGCCACGGCAAGGCGTACGCGGACGCCCTGCTGAAGCGTCAGCGCGCCTGGTGACTCAATTCCTTTCCCTCTCCTAGGAGTTCACTGTGTACAACAACGTCACCTCGGCCGCGGCCACCGGCACGGCCGCTTCCGGCGGCGCGCTCGCCGCCACCGGCGCCTCGGTCCTCTGGCTGGTCCTGGGCGCCTTCGCCCTGGTCGCGGTCGGTACGGCCATCGCCCGCATCGTTCCGCGCGGCAAGCAGAAGTAGGACCGCGTACGAGGAAGGCCCCGCGACCTGTGACAGGTCGCGGGGCCTTCCTCGTACGGAGAACTACGCGGCGGGCAGCCCGTCCAGCTGACCCTTGATCCGCTCGATGTCCGCCTCTGCCTTGGCGAGGCGGCCGCGGATCTTGTCGACCACCTGGTCGGGGGCCTTGGCGAGGAACGCCTCGTTGCCGAGCTTGCCGTTCGCCGCCGCGACCTCCTTCTCGGCCGCCGCGAGGTCCTTGGCCAGACGCTTGCGCTCGGCCTCGACGTCGATCGTGCCCGAGAGGTCGAGGGCGACCGTGGCGCCGGCGACGGGGAGCGTCGCGGTGGCGCTGAAGGCCTCACCCTCCGGCTGCAGACGCAGGAGCTGGCGGATGGCCGGCTCGTGCGCGTCGAGACCGGTGCCGGTCAGGTCGAGGCGGGCCGGGACCTTCTGACCGGGCTGCAGACCCTGGTCCGTACGGAAGCGGCGGACCTCGGTGATCAGCGCCTGGACGGTCTCGATCTCCTTCTCGGCGTCCGCGTCACGGAAGCCGGAGTCCTTCGGCCACTCAGCGATCACCAGGGACTCACCGCCCGTGAGCGTGGTCCACAGCGTCTCCGTGACGAACGGGACGACCGGGTGAAGCAGCTTCAGCGTGACGTCGAGGACCTCACCGAGAACGCGCTTGGTGTCCTCGGCCTCCTGGCCGCCCGCCATGAACGTGGTCTTCGTCAGCTCCACGTACCAGTCGAAGACCTCGTCCCAGGCGAAGTGGTAGAGGGCTTCGCTGAGCTTGGAGAACTGGTAGTCGTCGTAGAGGCCGTCGACCTCGGCCACGACCTCGTTGAGGCGGGAGAGGATCCACCGGTTCGTCGCCGACAGGCGCTCGGCGGGCGGGAGTTCGCCCTCGATCGTGGCGCCGTTCATGAGGGCGAAGCGGGTGGCGTTCCAGATCTTGTTGGTGAACTTGCCGGAGGCCTGGACCCAGTCCTCGCCGATCGGGACGTCGATGCCGGGGTTGGCGCCGCGTGCGAGCGTGAACCGCAGTGCGTCGGAGCCGTACTTGTCCATCCAGTCCAGCGGATTGACGACGTTGCCGAACGACTTCGACATCTTCTTGCCGTTCTCGTCACGGACCATCCCGTGGAACGCGATGGTGTGGAACGGGACTTGGCCGTCCATCGCGTAGAGACCGAACATCATCATCCGCGCGACCCAGAAGAACATCAGGTCGTAGCCGGTGACCATGACCGAGTTCGGATAGAACTTCGCCAGGTCGGGCGTCTGCTCCGGCCAGCCCATCGTCGAGAACGGCCACAGGCCCGACGAGAACCAGGTGTCCAGGACGTCGGTGTCCTGCTCCCAGCCCTCACCGGTCGGCGGCTGCTCGTCCGGGCCGACACAGACGGTCTCGCCGTTCGGGCCGTGCCAGACGGGGATGCGGTGGCCCCACCAGAGCTGGCGCGAGATGCACCAGTCGTTGAGGTTGTCGACCCAGTCGAAGTAGCGCTGCGTCAGGTCGGCGGGGTGGATGTTGACCCGGCCGTCGCGGACCGCGTCACCGGCGGCCTTGGCGAGCGGCTCGACCTTGACCCACCACTGCATGGAAAGGCGCGGCTCCAGCGTGGTCTTGCAGCGCGAGCAGTGGCCGACCGAGTGGACGTACGGCCGCTTCTCGGCGACGATCCGGCCCTCGGCGCGCAGCGCGGCGACGATCGCCGAGCGGGCCTCGAAGCGGTCCAGGCCCTCGAACGGGCCGTGCACGGTGATGATGCCGCGCTCGTCGAGCACCTCGATCGACTCGAGATCGTGGCGCTGGCCGATGGCGAAGTCGTTCGGGTCGTGCGCCGGAGTCACCTTGACCGCACCGGTGCCGAACTCCGGGTCCACGTGGGTGTCCGCGACGACCGGGATGGAGCGGTCGGTCAGCGGCAGCTTGATCTGCTTGCCGATGAGGTGCGCGTACCGCTCGTCGTCCGGGTGGACGGCGACCGCGGTGTCGCCCAGCATCGTCTCGGCGCGGGTCGTGGCGACGACGATGGTCTCATCGCCCTCGCCGTACGTCATGGAGACGAGCTCGCCGTCGTCGTCCTGGTAGTCGACCTCGATGTCCGAGATCGCCGTCAGACAGCGCGGGCACCAGTTGATGATCCGCTCGGCGCGATAGATCAGGCCGTCGTCGTACATCTTCTTGAAGACGGTCTGGACGGCACGGGAGAGACCCTCGTCCATGGTGAAGCGATCGCGGTCCCAGGCGACGCCGTTGCCGAGGCGGCGCATCTGCCCGGCGATCTGGCCACCGGACTCTTCCTTCCACTGCCAGACGCGCTCGACGAACGCCTCACGGCCGAGGTCGTGACGGGACTTGCCCTCCTTGGCCAGCTCGCGCTCGACGACGTTCTGCGTCGCGATGCCCGCGTGGTCCATGCCGGGCTGCCACAGCGTCTCGTAGCCCTGCATGCGCTTGCGGCGCGTGAGGGCGTCGATCAGCGTGTGCTCGAAGGCATGGCCCAGGTGCAGCGAGCCCGTGACGTTCGGCGGCGGGATGACGATCGTGTACGGGGGCTTCTCGCTCTTGGCGTCAGCGGTGAAGTAACCGCGCTCTACCCAGCGCTCGTACAGCTTCCCCTCTACCTCGGCCGGCGCGTACGTCTTCGGCAGTTCGGGCTCGGGGATGCTGGCGTGCTGCTGCTGAGTGTTCTCGGTCACGACGACAGTTTAGTGGTGTCACAGCCCCGTCCCGAAACCGGAATTCTCGGTAACGGTGTGACCCCGGTCGCCACGCTCCTCACAGGTTTCCGCCAGGATGTTCGGAACGTATAAGCATCTGGAGGGGAAGCACCGCATGAGCTACAACCAGCCGGGCCCGTACGGCGGCCAGCCGCAGCAACCTTCGCAGCCGGGTCCGTACGGCCAGCAGGGCGGCTACCCGCAGCAGCAGCCGCAGCCCGGCTACGGCTATCCGCAGCAGCCCCCGCAGCAGCCGGGCTACGGATATCCGCAGCAGGGTGCTCCGCAGGATGCTTACGGCCAGCAGCAGGGCTACAGCCAGCCCCAGCAGCCCGGCCCCTACGGCCAGCAGCCGCAGGCCGGCTACGGCCAGGTTCCCCCGCCGCCGCCGGTCGGGGGTGGCGGCAAGAAGGTCGGGATCATAATCGGCGCGGTCGTCGCTCTCGCGGCGATCGGCGGCGGTGTCTGGTACTTCATGGGCGGGGGCAGCTCGGGGGTCGCGGACGACGGGCCGCACAAGCTGACTACGCCGGAGACGGTGCTCAGTGAGTACAAGAAGGGCGACAGCAGCAGCGGCGGCATGACCGACTCGGACATGAAGGACGCCGCGAAGTGGGGCGTCACCGACCCCAAGGATGTCAGCGCCGAGTACGAGGTGAAGAACGAGGAGAACCCGCTCGCCGGGAAGATGCTCCAGTTCGGCGGCGTCTACGGCGAGATCGAGGACCCGGAGAAGGTCGTCGACAAGGTGCTGGCCGAGGTGGAGAAGGGCATGAAGGAGTCCAGCGGCTCCGACGGCGAGGTCTCCACAGTGGGCGAGCCCACCTCGACCACCCGTGACGGTGCCCTCTTCAAGTGCCAGGAGGTCAAGTCGACCAACCCCGAGCCCGCCGCCGGTGAGCCCGCTTCGGTCAACCTGACGTACTGCGTCTGGGGCGACAAGAGCACGGTGGGCTTCGTCATGCCGATCGACATGGCGAGCATGCTCCTCGGCAAGGGCGGCTCGAAGGACGCCGCGCTCGACATCACGGCCAAGCTGCGCAAGGAAGTCCGCGTCAAGGCCTGACGCGCACGTCGCAGGACACCACCAACGGGGCTTCCGTAACAAGGTTTGCCAAGTCCCCGCTTCGGTCAGGGTGCTGGAACACCACATGGAGGAAGACACACAATGAGCTACAACCAGCCCGGTCCGTACGGCGGTCAGCAACCGCAGCAGCCCCAGGGCCCTTACGGTCAGCAGCCACAGCAGCCGGGTCCGTACGGCCAGCAGCCGCAGCAGCCGTACGGTCAGCCGCAGCAGCCCGGTTACGGCTACCCGCAGTCGACGCCGGGTCAGCCGGCTGCCGGTTACCCGCAGACCACGCCGGGCCAGCCCGCGTACGGTCAACAGCCTTACGGTCAGGACCAGTACGGGCAGCAGCCGCCGTACGGCGGCGTTCCCCAGCCCCCGCAGGGCGGTGGCGGCGGCAAGAAGGCAGCCGTCATCATCGGCACCGCGGTGCTCGTGGCGGCGCTCGGTGTCGGCGGGTACTTCGCGTTCGGCCGCGGCGGCGACGACGACAAGGGCGGCGGCGGCAGTTCGAACGTCGCGGGCGAGGGCAAGCTGAAGGACGACGGTCCGCATGTCATCGAGGCGCCCGATGAGGTGCTCGGCGGCGAGTACAAGCAGCTGCAGATCATGCCGGGCGCACCCAAGCCGAAGCCGGCCGAGCCCACCATCGGTATGCCGAAGCTGGTCGCGGAGAGCTCCAAGATGGAGAACCCGCTCTCGCTGACGGTGATCTACGCCAACCGCTCGGCCGAGGAGCTGCAGGACAAGTCCAAGGTCGCGGGCTCGAAGGCGATCACCTTCGTGGGCATGTACGGCAAGCTGGCCGACCCCAAGAAGGCGCTCGACGACGTCTTCACCGACCTGAAGAACGACAAGTCCCAGGGTCTGACGATGCTCGGTTCGCCGGAGTCCGTCGCACCCGACGGCCTGGACGGCGCACTCATGAAGTGCCAGCAGGCCGAGGCGAAGAACCCGGCGACGGGTGCGATCGACCGCCAGTACATCTGCATCTGGGCCGACTACAGCACCATCGGTGTGGGCATCCCGGCCAAGGACGGCAAGGGCACGCCGCTGGACTACTCGGCGGAACTGACCGCCGATCTGCGCAAGGAAGTCCGCGTCGCCGGCTGACCTGCGACACGACAGACAGAAGGGCGCCCGGCCAACTCACTGGCCGGGCGCCCTTCTTGTACGTATGCGATACGGCGTTTCCGTACGGGCTACGAGCTACGCGCTCTTCTCGCGCGGCCCGTCCTGCTTGCCCACGATGCGCGGGACGAGGGTCGGGTTGACGTTGGAGCGGACCACGTCGGCGGTGATGACCACGCGGGCGACGTCCTTGCGGGACGGCACCTCGTACATCACCGACTGCAGGACCTCTTCCATGATGGCGCGCAGACCGCGAGCGCCGGTCTGGCGCAGGATGGCCTGGTCGGCGATGGCTTCGAGGGCCTCGCGCTCGAAGTCCAGCTCCACACCGTCGAGTTCGAAGAGGCGCTGGTACTGCTTGACCAGCGCATTGCGCGGCTCGACGAGGATCTGGAGCAGCGCCTCACGGTCGAGGTTGTGGACGCTGGTGATGACGGGGAGTCGGCCGATGAACTCGGGGATCATGCCGAACTTCACCAGGTCCTCGGGCATGACGTCCTCGAACTGGTCCTTCGCCTCGAGCTCGCGCTTGGAGAGGATCGTGGCGCCGAAGCCGATGCCCTTGGCGCCCGCGCGGCCCTCGATGATCTTCTCCAGACCGGCGAAGGCGCCGCCCACGATGAACAGCACGTTCGTCGTGTCGATCTGGATGAACTCCTGGTGCGGGTGCTTGCGTCCGCCCTGCGGCGGGACGGAGGCGGTCGTGCCCTCAAGGATCTTGAGGAGCGCCTGCTGCACGCCTTCACCGGAGACATCGCGGGTGATCGACGGGTTCTCGCTCTTGCGAGCCACCTTGTCGATCTCGTCGATGTAGATGATCCCGGTCTCGGCCTTCTTGACGTCGTAGTCGGCGGCCTGGATCAGCTTGAGCAGGATGTTCTCGACGTCCTCGCCGACGTACCCGGCCTCGGTGAGGGCCGTGGCGTCCGCGATCGCGAACGGCACGTTCAGCATCCGGGCGAGCGTCTGCGCGAGCAGCGTCTTGCCGGAGCCGGTCGGGCCGAGCAGAAGGATGTTGGACTTCGCCAACTCGATGGCGTCGTCGCGTCCTTGGGGGCTGGACTCACCGGCCTGGACGCGCTTGTAGTGGTTGTAGACCGCGACGGAGAGGGCCTTCTTCGCCGACTCCTGGCCGACCACGTAACCCTCGAGGAACTCGTAGATCTCGCGGGGCTTGGGCAGTTCCTCCCAGCGCACCTCGCTCGTCTCGGCGAGCTCCTCCTCGATGATCTCGTTGCAGAGATCGATGCACTCGTCGCAGATGTACACACCGGGTCCTGCGATGAGCTTCTTGACCTGCTTCTGACTCTTTCCGCAGAAAGAACACTTGAGCAGATCGCCGCCGTCACCGATGCGTGCCACGAGGTGCTTCCCCTTCGCCTGGGAGTCGCTCCTGCGAGCGGCTCCTGGTGCCTCTATCCGACGGTACCTTGCCTGGCCCCCCGTTCGGGCCCCCCTTGGCGCGGTTCGCTAAGGGCGTGCACGCCGCAAGTCGGGGCGGATCAGCCACGACTTACGGCGTGCACGCGGCGCCAGGGGGCGCAAGTAACGCTGTCGTCCGGTCGTACGACCCGGTCCGATCTCTTCGATCCGGGTCGTACGAGCTCAGGCGAGAGACGAGTTGTTCAACTTACGGGTGGAGACGATCTGGTCGACGAGGCCGTACGCGAGCGCGTCCTCGGCGGTCAGGATCTTGTCGCGCTCGATGTCCTCGCGGATCTTCTCGATCGGCGTGGTGGAGTGCTTGGCCAGCATCTCCTCGAGCTGCGCACGCATGCGCAGGATCTCGTTGGCGGCGATCTCCAGGTCGGAGACCTGGCCGCGGCCCGTCTCCGAGTACGGCTGGTGGATCAGGACGCGGGCGTTCGGCAGCGCCATGCGCTTGCCCGGCGTACCGGCGGCGAGCAGCACCGCGGCGGCCGAGGCGGCCTGGCCCATGCAGACCGTCTGGATGTCGGGCTTCACGAACTGCATCGTGTCGTAGATCGCCGTGAGCGCCGTGAAGGAGCCGCCGGGGCTGTTGATGTAGATCGAGATGTCGCGGTCCGGGTCCATCGACTCCAGGCACAGGAGCTGCGCCATGACGTCGTTGGCGGAGGCGTCGTCGATCTGCACACCGAGGAAGATCACGCGCTCTTCGAAGAGCTTCGCGTACGGGTCGTACTCACGCACACCCTGCGAGGTGCGCTCGACGAAGCGCGGGATCACGTAGCGGGACTCGGCGCGCGGTCCCTGGTACTCGGCCTGCGCACCGGCGTAGAGGCCGCTGCCGGGGAAGTCGTTCACTGGGTTCTCCTGGAGTGAGCTGGGGTCGGCTTCGGGGCTTGTCGGGCCTGTGGCCCTCAGGCTCCGGTGCCGCCGCCGCCCGGCATGCCGGCGGCCGTGGTGATGACCTCGTCGATGAGGCCGTAGTCCTTGGCCTCCTGCGGGTCGAACCAGCGGTCGCGGTCCGAGTCGCGGGTGACCTGCTCCATGGTCTGACCGGTGTGGAAGGCCGTCAGCTCGGCCATCTTCTTCTTGGTGAGAAGGAGCCGCTCGGCGTGGATCTTGATGTCCGACGCGGAGCCCGCGAGGCCCGCGGAAGGCTGGTGGATCAGGATCTCGGCGTTCGGCAGCGCGAAGCGCTTGCCGGGGGTGCCGGCGCTCAGCAGGAACTGGCCCATCGAGGCCGCCATGCCCATGGCGATCGTCACCACGTCGTTCTTGATGTACTGCATGGTGTCGTAGATCGCCATGCCCGCGGTGATCGAGCCGCCGGGGCTGTTGATGTACAGGTAGATGTCCTTCTCCGGGTCGGAGGCAAGGAGCAGCAGCTGTGCAGTGATCTTGTTTGCGATGTCGTCGTCGACCGCCTGGCCGAGGAAGATGATCCGCTCGCCGAGCAGTCGGTTGTAGACCTGGTCGCCGAGGCCACCACCGATGGAAGGGTCGCCGGCGGCTGAGGGCATCAGATTCGTCACGTATCCACCTGCTCGTCTTACGACGGTGTTGGGCCGTCTCACGTCTTCTTGGGGCCTGGGATCCTGTGTCGCCTGCCGGTCCTTCGTCGGCCGCGGCGGCTCCGGGGACTCCCCTGCCCTCGTCTTCATGGACCCTAACGCGCGGGCCGTCGCGGGGAATCCCGGTAGGGGAACTGTTCGCTGTGAGCGCAGGTGGCGTACGCGCTCCGCCCTGCGGGAATGCAGCGGGCCCCCGGACGCGACAAGCGTCCGGGGGCCCGTACAGAAACCGTCAGGCTCAGGCCTCGGCCTTGACCTCGTCCTCGGTGGACTCGGTGGCCTCGGCGGCGGCCTCAGCGGCCTCCTCGACCTCGTCTTCGTCGTCGCTCAGGTCGACGATCTCACCGTTGGTGTCCTTGACCGTGGCAGCCTCGACGACGACCGCGAGGGCCTTGCCGCGGGCGACCTCGCCGACCAGCATCGGGACCTGGCCGCCCTCGACGACGGCCTGTGCGAACTGGTCGGGGGACATGCCGGAGGAGGCGGCGCGACGCATGAGGTGCTCGGTGAGCTCCTCCTGGTTCACGTTCAGCTTCTCCTTGTTGACGAGCTCGTCGAGGACGAACTGCGTCTTGATGCCCTTGACCGCCTGCTCCTTGGTCTCGGCCTCGAACTCCTCGACCGTCTTGCCCTGGATCTGCAGGTACTGCTCCAGGCCCAGGCCCATCTGACCGAGCTGGTGGTGCTCGAGGTTGTGCTTACGGGTGTTGACCTCGTCCTCGAGCAGCTTCTCGGGAACGGGGACCTCGACCAGCTCGAGCAGCTTCTCCAGGACGCGCTCCTGGGCCTGCGTGGCCTGGTCGTACTCCTTCATGTTCGCGAGACGCTTGCGGCTGTCCGCCTTGAGCTCGTCGAGGGTGTCGAACTCGGAGGCGAGCTGCGCGAAGTCGTCGTCCAGGGCGGGCAGTTCGCGCGCGGCGACCTGGCTGACCTTGACGGTGACCTCGGCGTCCTTGCCCTCGGCCGAGCCACCCTTCAGCTGCGAGGTGAAGGTGGCCTCGCCGCCGGCCTCGAGACCGGTGACGGCCTCGTCGATGCCCTCGAGAAGCTCGCCGGAGCCGATGGTGTACGAGACGTCGCTGGCGACGCCGTCCTCGAGGATCTCGCCGTCGACCTTGGCCTCGAGGTCGATCGTCACGACGTCGCCCTCGGCGGCGGCGCGCTCGACCGGGGAGGTCGAGGCGAAGCGCTCGCGGAGCTGCTCGACGGACTTGTCGATGTCCTCGTCGGTGACCTCGATGGCGTCGACCTCGACCTCGATGCCGGAGTAGTCCGGGATCTCGATCTCGGGACGGACGTCGACCTCAGCGGTGAAGTTGAGGGTCTCGTTGTCCTTCAGCTCGGTGATGTCCACCTCGGGCTGGCCCAGGACGTTCAGCTCGGCCTCGTTGACGGCCTGCGTGTAGAACTTCGGAAGCGCGTCGTTGACGGCCTCCTCCAGCACGGCGCCACGACCGAAGCGCTGGTCGATCACGCGGTTCGGGATCTTGCCCTTGCGGAAGCCCTTCACCGTGACCTGCTGGTTGATCTTCTTGTACGCCGCGTCGAGGCTGTCCTTGAGCTCCTCGAAGGGCACCTCGATGCTGAGCCGAACCCGGGTGGGGTTCAGGGTCTCCACGGCGCTCTTCACGGTTCGGTCTCCTTGTGGCTGACTGCTTTGGATTCTGCTGAGCCAGACAGCTGCAGCGGATGCGCGTCGCCGGAGATCCTCGCGGATTCGGGAGGTGGCACACGGGCGCGCAGCTTGCATAGTAACCGCAGCGGGTACGCGCCCCAAAAGGCGATCTTGAGCTCGATCCGGAGCAGGGTGCTCGGCCGAACTCTCAGATGGTCGGGGTGGCGGGATTTGAACCCACGGCCTTCCGCTCCCAAAGCGGACGCGCTACCAAGCTGCGCCACACCCCGTCGGTGCGACACGTAGGGTACATGCCCACAGCTCCCGCGACCGCCGCATTTCCCGGGCCCTGTCCCGGGCCCCCTATGGGGTGTGCACCGCGCGGCACGGACCCGCTACGATGCATGTGCGTCGCAGCCACTGCCACCTGGTGGTTCCTGCGGTGCGAACGTTGCGGGCGTAGCTCAATGGTAGAGCCCTAGTCTTCCAAACTAGCTACGCGGGTTCGATTCCCGTCGCCCGCTCTGTGTGAACGAAGGCCCAGGTCAGAGGATGTTTTCTCCGCCTGGGCCTTCGTTGTTCCCGCTGTCTGGCGCACATGGATCGAGGGGGGACCTTGACCGGCGAGGACAAGTCGGAGACCGCGAGCGAGGCGAGCGCACCCAAGCCGCTCCGGCCTCTGCCAGACCGACCGCAGGATCAGACCGAGGACTTCCACGGACATCTGATGGACCTCATGGTGTCGGTCGGCGCGGAGCTGCCCGAAGTCATCCGTCATGAGGACCTTGATGCGGTGGCCGACCTTGTGTCGGAATGGCGGGAGACCGCTCTGCGGGAGTTCGTCATGAATGAGGATCTCGACGTGCGCAGGTGCATCATCCCGGGACTGCCGCTCCGTGCCGGCCGCTACCCCGCTGACCTGCATGAGCTGGTGCAGGAAGCCGTGCGGATCGCCCGCGCTCATCCCGACGACTACATCCGGCACCGCGTCGAGATCCAGACCGGCGGTGGATGAGCGCCGCCGCCGAAGAGGCGCTCCTTCTCAGGACGGCGCGCGACGGTCGAGAGCGGCCAGGATGGCGTCCCAGGGCAGCTCTCTCGCCTCGGGCTCCTCGCGGGGTTCGTGCAGGGGCCAGACCTCCGGTCCGTGGACGAGCTCCACCCCAGCCCTTCGCAGGGTCTCGATGTGCCCTTCCCATTCCGGGTGGCGCGCGTGCGCCGCATTGATGCGCGGGAACACGATCACGTGCACGCCGAGGGTGCCGATCGCCTCGCTCACCTGGGTCAGGGCCTGGCTGTCGGCGATGCCGAGGGCGAGCTTGGCGACATAGTTCGCGCTTGCCGGGGCGACGACCCAGCAGTCGGCCACGGGGTGCGGGCGAGGTTCCCAGGGAAGGCGCGGGGTGTCACGTACCGGCAGACCCGTCAGGCTTGCCAACCGCTCGATCTCGTCGCCCTCCCGCAGCCAGCGGGCGGCCGTGGGAGTCAGCGTCACGGCCACCTGCCAGCCGAGGGCCATGGCAGGTCTCACGAGACCCGCACGGAGCTGCTCGACGCCGTCCGTGGCGGTCCCGACGACTCCGAGTACCCGGTGGTGCTTCACCTGTCCGCTCCCCGCTCGCAACGTCTCAACCGCACGCCAGAGTACGGGCGTTGCAGGGCGCCCGGCATGAACTCCCGCTTGAACTCAGGTCGCCTCCTCCCCCGGCTAGTCGGCCGGCAGGTCGGTCTCAGCCGCGGGAGTGAGCCGGGTGAGCCAGTGTTCGGTCTCGGCCGGTTCCAGCGGCCGGTCGAGGCGGAGGGTGGGGAGCATGCGCTCGAAGACTCGTCCGGTGGCCGACGCGTAAGTGCCGTTCGGCGGGTGCAGGGTCAGGACTCGGGTGCCGTCGAGGGGCTCGATGTCGGCCGGAATGCCTTCCGGGCTGAGGTGATTCCCGTGGCCGTCGAAGAGACGGAAGGCGCGTATCGCCGGGTTGTCCCTGCTCAGGCGGGGGTCGCCGCTGGTGGCCGCCTCGACCCAGGAGCGCGCGGGGCGGTCCGCGCCGGGCAACCGGTCCGCCAGGAGGATGTGCAGCTGGCCGTTGTCGCCGATGCCGCTCATCGTGAGGGCGTATCCGCGCTGTGTGCCGGGGTCGATGACGACCAGGTGCTCGTCGTCGAGGACCGAAGCGAGTGAGTGGACCCAGGCGGCCCGCTGCGAGCGGTGGGCGACCGCGGCGGCGTGTGCGCGCAGTTCCGCCTTGACGTCGTCGGGCACCGCGGCGCGGAACGCCGCATCCGTCATGACGGTGATGAGAGGTTTGAGCCAAAACCCCATGTCGAACCAGGACATGGCGATGCGGGTTCTCGTCTCCTTGTCGGCACCGCGGCGCCAACGGGTCGCTCGGGTCAGCGTTCGTACGAGTTCCTGGGTGCTGGCGCTCACGGGTTGTGGCAGCGGTCGCCCGCGCGCGGCCCGGGCCCAGAGCTCCGGTACCGCCTCGTTGAGCATCATGGCTTCGCAGGCGCGCCGCGGCAGCACGTCGGCGAGCCCCATCGGCGACGCACCCCACTCGACGCAGGCGCCGGCCAGTACGGCGGTCATCGCGTAGTCCCCGCCCAGACCCGGCAGCAAGGGCGCGAGGGCCTCGACGGCGGCGGTCAGGCGCTCGGGGCCGCCGGCCCGCGCGTGGTCCGCGAGCCGGGCTATCGCACTCTGATAGCCGGGCCCCGAGCCGGACTTCATCTCTGTGACGAGTTCATCGACCAGGCGCTCTGTCTGCGAAGGCACGCGGGGACGCTAGCAAGGTGATCATCGGTCCGACCTGCCGGGCGGGCTCGGAGCCGGCGTGAGGGCTTTACGCGGGGCCGCTCGCAGTGATCAACTCCCAGGCTCAAGCAAGGGCTTCTGGGGAGGGGTCATGGAGATGGGGGCCGCGATGGGGGCGGGTGCGGGGAGTGGTGCGGGGGTGGCCACCGGGTTCGGGTGCGTACGGCCGTGTCCCGAGTGCGGGCGCGAGATGCGGGGGGACAGCAGGTACGTCCTGTGGTGTGCCGCGTGTGAGTGGAATGTGGACCCCGAGCCGCCGGAGGAAGAGCAGGAGGAAGAGCGGTACGACCGGCTCGAGCGGGCACGGCGGGCATTGGTGCGGCGCCACGGGGAGAAGCTGCTGGCCGAGATGACGGGCGGGGAGAGTCTGCGGCCCGGACGGGACGTCTTCTCCGTACTCGCCTTCGCCCTCGCGCTCGTGGTGCACGGATCCACACTGGCTCTGGCCCTCGGCGGGGCCTGGTGGCTGGTGCGGGGCTGGGGCGACCTGGGCATGGGGCTGGGGCTGATCCTGCTGGTGACCGCATGGTCGCTCAGACCGCGGACATGGAAGCTCTCGGAGGACGACGCGGTACTGGGCCGTGACGTCGCGCCCGAGCTGTACGCGCTCGTCGACGACGTCGCCCGCGTGGTCGCAACCCGCAGTGTCGACGAGATCAGAGTGGACGCGGAGTTCAATGCAACCGTCATGAACCACGGGCTGCGCGGGCGGCGCATCCTGACACTGGGCCTGCCGCTGTGGGAGATCCTCACGCCGCAGCAGCGGGTGGCGCTGCTGGGCCATGAACTCGCCCACTACAGCAACGGCGACACCCGCCACAGCGCGATGGTCGCGCCCGCGTACAACTCACTGATCGAGTGGCACTACTACCTGGAGCCGGAACCCGACCCGTCTCTCCTCGACATGTTCGCCAACGTCTTCTACTCCGGGGCCAGGCTGCTCGTGAGAGGCATGCTGAGTCTGCTCGACCACGTGACGCTGCGCGCCTCGCAGCGAGGCGAGTATCTGGCGGACCGCGGCGCCGCCCGCGCGGGGTCCACGGAGGCGGCGGTCGGCCTGATGGACCTCTCCCTCGTCGCGGACTCCGGCGCCGTCTCCCTGCGGCGGGAGGCAGCTCGGGCCTCGCTCGCGAAACCCCGCGGCGGCCGCACGGCCGAGGCAGAGGCAGCGGCGGAGGCGGAGAAGGTCTGGGAGCGGCTCAGGGACTACGTCGGCGCCATCCCCGAGCATGAGTACGAGCGCCAGCGCAGGGTGGGCGCGCGGCGCGGGCACTCGGTCGACTCGACGCACCCTCCGACGCATCTGCGGCGCGCGAGTCTGCTCGCCGGACCGGCCATACCGGCCGCCGTGGTGGCGGACGAGGAGCGGCAGGGGCGGATCGCCGCCGAGCTCGCCGGGGCACGCGCCACGCTGGGCCGCCGCATCATCCGGGACGGTTACGACGGTTAGGCGGCTGGCCTGTTGCCGATTGCCTGCCCGCCGCCACCCGTATCCGGCCACCTAGAACTGGATGTCATTCAACGTGCGCGCTATCGAGTCCAGGAAGCGCTGAATGTCATCGGCCATTCCCGTGGACGCGAGGAAGAAGCCGAAGAGGACCGCGACCACGGCCGGGCCCGCCTTGATCGAGCCCCCGCGGATCAACACCACAAGGATGATCGCCAACACCAGTACCGCTGAAAGCGAGAAGACCACAACTGATCACACCCTAGGTCGGTCCGCACTACCGCCCGGAGGCACGCTCCCGCACACCCCCGCCAGAACCATCGTGCCACCAACGGGCCCTCCGTATGCGGCGGGTGACGCATCGTCGGCCACGGCTTATGAGCCCCTGAGCTCCCCCTCGCACCCCCGCGCACGCCGGGGACCGGCCCGGTGGCGGGGTGCCGGGCGTATGCACCACGGACACATGCCCTAATTCCAGGGGCACATGACGCACTCAATTCGGCTTGATCGTTGCCATACGCACGCTACTTGTTCGCAGAGAATTCGAATTGTTGCGGCGGGCACAGTGCTTGAGGAGGACGGGTGCGGCGACGCCGACTTTGGCGACGTACGAACACACCGTACGAACATGGTGAACTGGACGGGTAAAAGCCAATCAACCGGACATATCTCCAGAGTCGCCTGCGGGCACTATGCCCGAATATAGCGGGATTCAGATAGCTATAGCGATACGAGAGTTGAGTCACCATTTCTCGCTCGGATCTCTAAGTCGACTTCCCTGTAAGGCGGGTACTCGCAGCGCATGGCGCTAATCACGTCCGTATTCACCGGAAGGGTTTTACGAAAACACTCCGCCGCCGCTAGGGTGCCTCGAATGTTCCACGCTGCCACTACCCCCGAAGGCGCAGTGCGGTCACAGCACCGGACCCCGCTTCCTCCCGTCCAGGAGCCGGCAACCGGTGTGCCGAGTCCGCGCTCTCCCCAAGGCGCCGAGGACCGTCCCCCCACCTCCACACCCGCCGGTGCGTCCAAGCCCGGCAAACAGCGCGACGCGTTCTTCGACAACGCCAAGTACCTGGCGATCGTCCTGGTCGCGATGGGCCACGCATGGGAGCCGCTGACGGACGGCAGCCGCGCCGCCGAAGCGCTGTACATGGTCGTGTACAGCTTCCACATGCCGGCCTTCATCCTGATCTCCGGCTATTTCTCGCGCAGTTTCGACATGCGCCCCGACCGGCTGCGCCGCCTCGTCACCGGGGTGCTCGTACCGTTCGTGGTCTTCGAGGTCGCGTACACCTTCTTCAAGCGGTGGGCCGACGACGACCCGTCGCAGCCGATCAGCCTGCTCGACCCCTGGTATCTGACGTGGTTCCTCGCCGCACTGTTCATCTGGCGTCTGACGACCCCGCTGTGGAAGGCGATCCGGTACCCGATTCCGGTCGCGCTGACCATCGGTGCGCTCGCCTCGGTCTCGCCGGACATCGGTGACGATCTGGATCTGCAGCGTGTACTGCAGTTCCTGCCGTTCTTCGTGCTCGGTCTCTGTCTCAAGCCCGAGCACTTCCAGCTGGTACGCCGGCGCGAGGTGCGCATCCTGTCCGTGCCGGTCTTCGCGCTCGCGGTGGTCTTCGCCTACTGGGCGGCACCGCGGATGGCGTCCGCGTGGTTCTACCACCGCGACAGCGCCCAGGAGCTCGGTGCTCCCTGGTGGGCCGGCGTCGTGATGACGCTCGCCATGTTCGTGTGCTCGATGGTGCTCGTGGCCTGCTTCCTGGCCTGGGTGCCCAGGCGCCACATGTGGTTCACGGTGCTCGGCGCGGGCACGCTCTACGGCTACCTCCTGCACGGCTTCCTCGCCAAGGGCTCGCGCTGGTGGGGCTGGTTCGAGGACTACGAGTGGCTGCACAAGCCGCTCGGCGAGATCTTCGTGACGGTGGTCGCCGCCGTGGTGGTGACACTGCTGTGCACGCCGCCGGTGCAGCGGGCGTTCCGGTTCGTGATGGAACCCGATATGAAGTGGGCGTTCCGGCGGGATGCGGCTGAGCTGGCGCGTGAGCGGGGCAGGACCGAGGCCAAGACCAAGGCGAAGTAGCCGAGGCCGGGGCCAAGCAGCCAAGGCCAAGGCCAAGTAGGGCGTGCTCAGGCGCCCTTGAGGTGCCGCATCAGCTTCTCGAAGTCCGTCCAGCCCGCGAGGTCAGAGGGGTCCCCCGCGAGCGGGTAGTACAGCGCGGGCCGGGTCGCGGGGCCGAGTTCGACGGGGGCCGTGCCCAGCGGGGTGCGGCGGGCTCGGTCGCCCGGCATCGAGCGGACCTCGTCGGCGCCGAGCGCGAAGCCGGCCGGTACGGCGGGGGTCTCGAAGTGCGGCGGTACGGCGAGGTCGCGCCGGGCCTTGCGGATCTGGGCGAGCAGCGACTGCAGGTGATGGCGGGTGGCCAAGGTCTCGGCGATCGCGGGGAGTTGGTCCAGCGGAGGCTGTTCGTCCGCGCCGTATCCGGCGATGACGGTGATGTCCTCCTCCACGCCGGCCTTCGTACGGCTGACGCGCATCGTCGCGAAGAGCGAGTCGCCGACCGCGTACAGGAGCGTGGGCTCGGGCGAACGCTCGTACGCGAGGTCGGTCAACTGCCGTAGCGACCAAGGGAGGTTGACCGGCTCGGCGGTGCCCCAGCCGGCCGGCGGCCGACCGCTCAGCGCCTGGAACACGGACTCCAGGGCGCCGCCGAGTACGAGCCTGTCGTCGGCGGGGTGGACGGTGCGGAACTGGAGGGTGAGCTGGCGTTCGCCGGTGTCGGTGACGTCCTTGAAGACCTCGGGTACGGGTGTCTGCCCGTCCTCGCCGGGCACGGGCTGGAAGAGGCCGCCCTGCCAGGCGAGTACGGCTCCGGAGAGTCCGTCGTAGTAGTCGCACTCCTCGTCGCGTACGACCCAGCGCGAGGGCCAGCCGTCGAGCGCGGCGCGGACGGCGGGGGTGAGGCGGGCGCCGGGCGGCGTGACGATCTGCAGACCGATACCGGCGGCCGCGGCGGCGCTCACGGCGGTGGACAGCCAGGCCGTCATGGGGATGACGGGCCGGTCCTGGATGACGACGGCGGCCTTGTCGGTGAGGACGTCGACCGCTCCCCCGGCGGCGTCCGAAGTGGCGTGCACACCCTCGGTGTTGACGCTCCCGGAGTCGACGACGTCGAGCGAGCGCGCGGCCTCGGGCGGCCAGACGGCGCCGCCGACGAGTGAGGCGATACGGGAGACGTAGCCGGCGGCGAGTTCCTCGGCGGCCGCGACGCCGGTGGTCGCGCGGGCCTCGGTCCACCAGTACGGCACGGCGGGTTCGTCGACTCCGAGGAGCCTTGCGGCCTCGCCCGCGACCTGGACCAGGAGTGGCGCCTCCACGGACACCAGCGGCCTGCCCTGTTCGTCACAGAGCTGCACCACGGCGCCGTCGTCCGCGGCCTGCACCAGCTGGTCGGGGCCGCCGGCGAGCAGGCCCGCGAGGACGCTGAGGGGGTTGGGCATCTCGGTGGTGAGGGCGATGACGTCCTTGGTCATGGCTTGTCTTTCTGCTGGTCAGGGGCTGGTCGCGCTGTGTGCGGGTGCCGGATTGTCAGTGGGCGCCGATAGCCTTGGAAGGGCTTGGCCCCCGGGCGGGAGGGGACTGCCCAGCCCCCAGCCACCCGCGTACGGAAGGGCACTGTCCAGCCCCCAGCCCGCACCTCACCCCGCATACACCGTCTGAATCAACCTCGAAGCCTCACCCCTGCGCACGAACACCCCACGCCCCGTGGGCTGTTGGCCGGCGTACACGCCGGGGAAGAGCTGTCCCTCGCTCCGGTCGCCGGTCATCACCAGCGCCGACGAGCCGGATTCCCGCAGCCCCTGCACCACCGGCTCGTACAGACCGCGCGAAGCGCCCGCGACGCGGCGGGTCAGGACGAAGTGCAGGCCGATGTCGGCGGCCGAGGGGATGTACGGCAGGAAGGGGGCGAGCGGCTGCTGGCCCGCCGTCGTCAGTACGTCGTAGTCGTCGACCAGGACCACGATCCGCGGCCCCGAGCCCCAGCTGCCCGGCTCCAGGTCCTCGGAGTCCTGGCTGTCGTCGGGAAGGCGCTTCTCCAGCTCGGTGGCGATCCCCGCCGAAAGCCCCGCCGCCAGTTTGGCGTTGTAGGCGTAGCCGCCCCGGTACTCCTCGGGGATCGCACCGCGAAGCCCGCGCCTGGGGTCATACACCGCGAAGACCAGCTCGTCCTCGCCGTAGCGCTCCATCAGGCCCTCGGCGACCACGCGCAGGAGGTTGGTCTTGCCGCACTCGCTGTCGCCCATGACGATCAGGTGCTGGTCGTGCTGGAACAGGTCGAGGAGGACCGGCTTGAGCGCGGACTGGTCGAGCGCGATCGGGACGCGCCCCGGCTCGGCGGCAGGCCCCGGCAGCAGCTCCTTCTCCAGGACGTGCGGCAACACCCGTACGGGCTGGGCGACTTCACCTGTCCAGGTGGCCCTGATGGTGCGTGCCGTGCGTTCCAGTACCGCGCCGAGTTCGGACGTGTCCGACAGGGAATCCGTACGCGGCAGCGCGACCTGTGCGAACAGCTTGGCGTCGGTGAGGACGCGGCCCGGTTCGTCCGGCGAGAGGGTCTCGGCGAGCTTGCGGTCGATGCTGGACTCGGTCGGATCGTTGAGCCTCAGCTCCACGCGCGTACCGAACGTGGTCTGGGTGGCGATCCGGACGTCGTTCCAGCGGAGCATGCCGGCCACCACGTGGATGCCGTAGCCGCCGCCACGCTTGAGGATGTCCGTCACCGCGTCGTCGAGGCTCTCGAAGTCGTCGCGCAGCGCGCCGAAGCCGTCGATCAGCAACACGATCTCGGTGGAGGCGAGTTCGGGCAGGCGGCCCGCCGCGCGCAGATCGCGCAGCTGCTCCACGGAGTCGATGCCGTGCGCGCGGAACAGCTCCTCGCGCTGCTCCAGCATCCCGCGCACCTCGTCGACGGTACGGGCGGCCCGCTCACGGTCGGCGCGGCCCGCGACCCCGCCGACGTGCGGCAGACCGGACAGCGCCTGCAGACCGCCGCCGACCAGGTCGAGACCGTAGATGCCGACTTCCTGCGGGGTGTGGGTCAACGCCAACGACAAGGCCAGAGACCGCAGCAGAGTCGTCTTGCCGGACTGCGGGCCGCCGATGACGGCCGCGTGACCGCCCGCGACGGTGAGATCGAGCACCCACTGGCCCTGCCACTGCTTGGTCGGGTCGTCGAGGAGGCCGAGCGGGATACGGAGCGGGCCCTGGCGCTGCTTGAGCTGCATTCCGCGCGCCGCGACCTCCACCGGGCCCGCCACCTTGTCCAACGCCACGGCTTCCGGGAGCGGGGGCAGCCAGATCTGGCGTACGGGATCGGTGGGCGCGTTCTCCAACTGGGAGACCAGGACGCCGAGTTCGGTGGGTCCGGTCTCGCGGCGGCGCATCTGCGGTTCGGCCGGTCCGCCGGAGTCCGCTTCACCGAGGGTGTTGTACGACTCGTAGGCGAGGGCGAGCGGGCCGCCGTCCTCCTCCGCGCGGGCGACGGGGCCGCGGTAGGCGCCGGAGACGTACGAGGCCTTGAAGCGCTCGTAGACCGACATGTCGACCTTGAGGTAGCCGAAGCCCGGAAGCGGCGGCAGATGGAAGGCGTCGGTGGTGTCGAGCACGGTCCGCGACTCGTCGGCGGAGAAGGTGCGCAGACCCAGGCGGTACGAGAGGTAGGTGTCCAGGCCCTTGAGCTTGCCGCCCTCGATGCGCTGGGACGAGAGCAGCAGGTGGACGCCGATGGAGCGGCCGATGCGGCCGATGGAGAGGAAGAGGTCGATGAAGTCGGGCTTGGCGGTGAGCAGTTCACCGAACTCGTCGATGACGACGAACAGGTGCGGCAGCGGGTCGAGGTCGGGGCGCTTGGAGGCGCGCAGGGCCGCGTAGTCGCCGATGTCGGCGACGTTGCCCGCGTCCTTCAGGACCTGCTGGCGGCGCTTGACCTCGCCCGCGAGCGACGCGTGCACGCGCTCCACCAGCCCCGCCTGGTTCTCCAGGTTGGTGATCACGCCGGCGACGTGCGGGAGGTTCGCGAAGGGGGCGAAGGTGGCGCCGCCCTTGTAGTCGACGAGGACGAGGGAGAGGTCCTCGGGCGGGTGGGTGGCGACGAGGGCGAGGACGAGCGTACGGAGCAGCTCGGACTTGCCGGAACCGGTCGCGCCCACGCACAGGCCGTGCGGGCCCATGCCCAGCTCGGAGGACTCCTTGAGGTCGAGCAGGACCGGTTCGTGGGAGTCGCCGATGCCGATCGGGACGCGCAGGAAGGCGCGTTCGCCGCGCGGCGCCCAGAGCTTCTCCAGGTCGAGGTGGGCCACGTCGTCGATGCCGAGGAGTTCGGCGAAGTCCACGGGGCCGGAGAGCGGGGCGTCCGCCATCGACTCGGCGGACAGGCGCAGCGGCGCGAGCATACGGGCGATGCCCTCCGCGCCCGGCACGGTCACCTCGTCCACGGTCCCGTACGCACTGATCGGCTCGGCCTCGCGCAGGTCCTCGATGACGACCCGGTCGCCGTCGACGGTGATCCGGACGGAGACCTGGCCGGGCTCCTGGACGCGCTCGGCGAGCAGATGAAGGACGGAGACGCCCATGTCGCGCAGGCCCACCGCCTCGTCGGGGCGCGGCAGTTCGGCCGCGTCCTCGCCGTAGCCGTCGCAGACGACCAGGAGGCGGGAGGACATGGCGAGCGCGGCCCGGTCGGAAAGGCCGCGGCGTACCTCGGCCGCGTAGGAGGCGCGGCGGCGCAGCTCATGGCTGATCTGACGGGCGAGTTGGGACGGCGAAGGGGCGATACGGCGGGCGGCGACCGGTCCGTCGAACTGCTCGGTGTCGAGCAGATGCGGCAGCCACTTCGCCCACTCCCAGTCCCCCATCCGGTCCCCCGGCACGGCGAGCGCCATCGCCACGTCGTCGGGCGCGTGGGTCGCGGCGGCCTGGACGAGCAGGGCGCGGGCCACGCGGAGGGTGTCCTCGCGGGGGCCGATGACGCTGATGTTGCCGACCCGGTCGAGCGGGACGGTGAGCGGGAGTTCGGTGCCGGTGCGGAAGCGGTCCATCAGGGCGGACGCCTCGTTGAGCATGAACTTGTCGGGCGGGGTGAGAACGGAGGACCCCTGCTGCTGGATCTTCAGATCCCGTACGGGCATCTCGCCCGTCCCCACCCGTACCCGCAGGAAGTCGCCGTCCATCCGGCGCCGCTCCCACAGCCGGGCCGGGTCGCGCACGATGTCGTAGAGCGCGGAGGGCGGGGGGTTGAGGATGCCGGCGCGCTCGCGGCGCTCCTTCTCGTCGCCGGAGAGCTCCTCGCGCAGCTCCTCCAGGTATTCGAGGTAGGCCTCGCGCTGGGTGCGGCGGGCGCGGCCCGCCTTGCCCTTCTGCGAGAAGACCAGGACCACCGAGCCGATGATGGTGACGATCAGGATGAGCGCGCCGATCGCCGCGAACGAGCCGTTGCTGCGCAGCACCGTCATCATCACGACCGAGGACATGACACCGGCCACCGGCAGCAGCGAGGTGGCGATGTTGCCGCCCTTGCCGTCGGGCAGGTTCGGCGGCGCCTCGATGACCTTGGCCTCGGAGGCGGCGGCGGGGCGCGTGGTGCGGGCCGGGCGGTGGATCAGTCGGGTGCTCATCTTTTCCCTGTACCTGCGGTCAGCGGCGCTTCTGAGAGAGCTGGAACACCTCGGCCGCGAGCCGGGTCGCGGCGGCCCTCGTCGGCTGGGCGAGCAGCTCGGTGCGGATCGCACCACCGGAGGCCAAGTGCCGGTCATACGGCAGGAGTTGCACACCCACGCCGGTCGACTTGAGTTTCGCGGTGGCCTTCGCGAGATCGAGCCCGCTGTGCGGCACCATCTCGGTGAGCACCACGACGGTGCCCTCGATCATGTGCCGGGGCAGGCCCTGCATCCACTCGAGGACGGAGTACGTGGAGGTCACACCCTCGAGCGTGGCGGGGGCCACCAGGATCCGGGCCTGGGCAGCGGACAGCGCGGTACGGGCCACCTCGGCGGGCAGCGTCTCGCAGTCCACGACGGTGATCCCGAAGTAGCGGCGCAGCGAGACCATGACCTTCTCGTACGCCTTGAGGTCGAGCATCGCGCCGATCCGGCCCTGACTGCCGGGCAGCAGCCAGGCGTTGTCCGGGAGCTGGACCAGATAGCCGGTCACGTCGAGCAGGGACATCTGCGGGACGACGATCGAGGCGAGGTCGCCGGTGGTCCAGCGCAGAGTCTCGGCGCCGACGCGCAGCGGCAGGGTGCCGAGCGCGGGGTCGGCCTCGACGAGCAGGACGGGGTCGTGGCGGTAGTGCGCGTACGTCGTGCCGAGCAGCGCGGAGACCGTGGACTTGCCCGCGCCGCCGCGGATGGAGGTGACGGCGATCTGGCGGCCGGTGGTGACGGGGGCCTGGAGGAGCTCGCCCAGCTGCTTCGCGTCGGCCACCTCACGGGCCGCGCTCGACGAAACGGTCCGCCGCACGGCGCGCAGGGCGCGGGTCGCGAAGGGCTCGCCGTGGCGGGGCTTGCGGCGGGCGGCGGCGAGGTCGCGGTCGAGCACCTGGCGGGAGTCGGGGGTGTGGGCGGGGCCTTGGGTGTACGGGGAGGGGGGCTGCGG
>JOGW01000012.1 GCA_000721375.1 Streptomyces sp. NRRL B-3428
CTTGCCGTCCTCGTCCACGTACTCGACCGGCGCGTAGGCGATGTCCGAGCCGACGTTGATGACGCCCTTGCTCTGGATCTCCTTGGGCAGCTTGTCGAACAGCGGCGCCTTCTTCTCGGAGGACGACTTCGAGGAGCCGCCGTCCTTGCCGCTGCCCGAGCCGCTGTCCGTGGTCTGGTCGCCGCACGAGACGACCAGAGCGAGCGAGCCTACGACGCACAGCGCCGCGAGCGCACGGCGAAAGTCTGAGGGCAGGGGCATGACAGGGTCCTTTGCTGGATCGGTGAACGAAGGGATGGGGCGGGGAAGTCCGGCACTTGTGACGCCGCAGGTCAGAAGCTGACTGCGGCCTCGGGGGCGACGACGCGCAGCTGTGCGACGGCGGGATCCACCGCTCCGCGTACGTGGCCATGAGGTGCGGCAGCGGTGGCCTGCAGGAAGTCGACGACCGCCTCGGTGACGACCTCGCCGGGCAGCACATTCGGGATGCCGGGCGGATACGCGGCCAGGGTGTCGGCGGAGATCATGCCCACGGCGTCCCTCGCCGGGACCACGCGCGTCGCGCTCAGAAAGGCCCGGCGGGCCGACATCCGGGCCTCGCCCGGCGACGGCAACCCCAGCCCGAGCCGGCCTTCCTCGCGCTCCGCGCCCTTCGAGTCCGGCGACGGCAGGCAGTGCAGCGCCTCGACGACGCGGTCCGTGTCGGGCGCCGCACCCGCCGCGATCACCGCCACGACGGCCGATTCGGTCGCCACTTCGACAAGGACCTGATGGTTCCTCATCAGCAGGGCGCGCGCCTCGTATCCACTGATCCCGCCGCGGCGGGTGTCAATGGGGATCCGCAACGGATCGGCGGACACGACATCCGGGAAGCGGTCGAAGGTGTCACTGACGATCGCGAACCGCCCGAGTCGGCGGACGGCGCCGCGGATCCGGTCCGCCGCCGCCACCGAAGCCCCCAGCGCCTCCTGGTTGTTGACCAGACAGGCCCGCGCCACGTCGAGGGACGCCAGCAGCAGAGCGCTCGCGCTGGTCGACTGCACCATGCGGAAAGCCCGGTCGATCAGCGGCTCGAGACGCTCGGCGTACGGGCCGTGTCCGAGGTGCAGCATCGCGGACTGGGTCAGGCTGCCGCCCAGTTTGTGGGTGCTGGAGACGACCAGATCCGCACCCTGGCTCAGCGCACCCTGCGGCAGGTCCGGGTGGAAGCCGAAGTGGGAGCCCCAGGCCTCGTCCACGAACAGCGGGACACCATGGGCGTGTGCGACATCGGCGAGCGCGCGCACATCGGCGACGGCACCGAAATAGCTGGGTGTCACGACGTACGCGGCCGCCGCGTCGGGGGCCCGGGCGAGCGCCCGCGCGAGATCTTCGGCGGTGACTCCGTGCGCGATGCCCTGATCCGCGTCGACGGACGGGGAGACGAAGCGGCAGTCGAGCCCCGACAGGACGAGCCCGTCGATGACGCTCGAGTGCACACTGCGCTGGACGACAAGGGTGCTGCCGAGCGCCGGCGCGATGAGCGAGGCGATCTGATTGCCCTGCGAGGCCCCGTTGGTCAGAAACCAGGTACGCCGCGCGCCCCAGGCCTGCGCCGCCAGGTCCTGTGCCTGTTCCAGGGGCGAACCGGTACCGAGGTCGAGGCCTTCGAGCAGCGGCGGGAAGTCGAGCCGCAAGGGCGCTTCGCCGACGAGCGCGGCCAGTCGCGCGAAGGGGGCGGGGTCGCCCGCATGCCCGGGGACGTTCAGCCGGAGCCAGTCACGTCCGGCGTGGGCGGCCAGGGCTTCGGCGTACGGGGTGCGGTGCTGTGCGAGGTACGGCGTGTGCTTCCGAGCGGCATCGAAGCCGCGCTGTGCAGCAAGGGCTGCGGGAGGTGCGCTGTTCACGCCGGTGAGCGTCGCAGGCGCAGAGCCATCGAGGAATACATCAAATGCCTGGGGGGCTCCATAGACTGTCTATATGCTCGAGCTTCGCCAGTTGCAGGTACTCAAAGCCATCGCCCGCGAGGGTTCACTCGCCGCGGCGGCCCGCGCTCTGCACTACACGCAGCCCACGATCACCCATCATCTGGCGGCCCTGGAGGCGCACTTCGGGCAGCAGCTGGTCCAGCGCGGCCCGCGGGGAGCCGAGCTCAACGAACTGGGCAGCGCCCTGCTGCCCCACGTCGAGGCGGCCCTCGAACGGTTGCGCCTTGCCGAACAGGAGATCCGCGACCTCGCCGAGCAGGGCGCGCGCGCCGTACACATCGGCACTTTCCCGACGGCGGGCGCACTCCTGCTGCCGCCCGCGGTGAAGGCTCTGCTCCAGGCCGGCGTGCGGGTCTCCCTCACCGAGGGTGAACTGCCCACTCTGCTCAAGGAGTTGAAAGCACGGCAGCTGCACGCCGCCCTGGTCTTCTCCGAGCCAGGCGAGCACTTGGACCTGGACGAGGAGTTCGAGCAGCACACCCTGCTCCACGACCCGCTCCAGTTGGTGCTGCCCAAGCAGCACAGATTCGCCGCCTTGGACCACGTACCCGTGCAGGAGCTCAAGGACGAGGACTGGATCGGCGCCGCCGACCCGGGCGACCCCTGCGACCGCGCCTTGTCACGGGCGTGCGCGAAGTACGGGTTCCAGCCGGTGTACACGCTGCGGACCGACGACTACGCGGTCGTCCAGGGGTTCGTGGCCGCAGGTGCGGGCATCGCGCTCGTACCGCGACTTGCCCTGAGCACCCCGAACAGCGGGGTGGTCCTTCGCCAGCTCGCCGATCTGCCCCTGGCCCGCGAGGTCAGCGTCGCCGCGTTGCGCACTTCGGCGGCGCCGAGCATTCCCACGTTGGTGGAGCAGCTGCGCAGGCAGGCGCAGATCATTCGTCGGCGGTGGGGGGACTGACGCAGGCCTGGGGCTCGCGCCGCACCCGCTGAGCTGTGCCGGGTCATGTGCGCCCGGCACGGACGCCGGCCCCGCGGTCGAGGCCACAGCACACAGACTCTCCTCGACAGTGGCGCCGCCCTGCGACACCCGAGCGGCCTCGACGCCGCCACCCGCACCACCCCGCCCTCACGCCCCCGCCCGCACCACCCGGTCCTCAACACGCAGCGCCGCCGCAGCCGCCCCGACAAGTCCCGCATCCGTCCCGGTCATCGCGGGGACGACCACCAGGTCCTGCACGAAGGAGAGCGTGGCGTACTCGCGCAGCGCGCGGCGCAGCGGTGCGAAGAGGATGTCGCCGGACTTGGCCACTCCCCCGCCGATCACCGCGATCTCCACCTCCACGAGCGTGGCCGTGGCGGCGACGGCGGCGGCGAGTGCCTGCGCCGCCCGCTCGAACGAGGCCAGCGCGACCGGGTGCCCGGCACGCGCGGCGGCCGCCACCGCCGTGGCCGAGGTGTCGCCGTCGGGCCCGGGCTGCCAGCCGCCGTCGATCGCCCGCCGGGCGATGTTGGGTCCACTCGCGATCCGCTCCACACAGCCGCGCGCCCCGCACGGGCAAGGGTCACCGTCCAGGTCGACGCTGATGTGCCCGATGTGGCCCGCGTTCCCGGTCGGCCCGGGGTGCAGCTTGCCCCCGAGAACCAGCCCGCCGCCCACGCCGGTCGAGACGACCATGCACAGCGCGTTGTCGTACCCCTGGGCCGCGCCCTGCCAGTGCTCGGCCGCGGTGATCGCCACTCCGTCGCCGATCAGCTCGACGGGCAGCCCACCGGTGATCCCGCGCACGTGCTCCACGAGCGGATAGCCGCGCCAGCCGGGGATGTTGACCGGGCTGACGGTGCCGAGCGAGGCGTCCACCGGGCCCGCGCTGCCGATGCCCACGGCCTGGACCTCCGCCCACAGCGGCGAGGCGATGAGCTCGTCGAAGACCAGCTCGACGGCGCGCATCACCGTGGCGCCGTCCTCCCGCGCGGGCGTCGGACGCTGCGCACGCACCAGAATCCGGCCGGCGCCGTCCACGAGCGCACCGGCGATCTTGGTGCCGCCGATGTCGAGCGCGGCGACGAGGGCGTTCTGCATCACGGTGGGTCTCCCGGTCGGTGAAAGCGCCACAGGCGCCCGAAGAGGCAACTTCTCCAGGTCGCAGACGCAGGTCGACAGTCTCTCCCGGCCTGACAACGTTGTCTAGGCTCTATGCTCGACGCCACACGTATGCGATGCCCACAGGTCGCGCGTACGGGGAGAAAACCATGCGCAACGCGCACTTGAGAACAGGACGGCATACGTGGCGGATTCAGCCAGGGGGAACGAGAGCCGCTACGGCAACCGACCCACCATGAAGGACGTGGCCGCACGCGCGGGGGTCGGCCTCAAGACGGTCTCCCGGGTGGTCAACGGGGAGTCCGGGGTCACGCCCGACACCGAACGACGCGTCCAGGAGGCCATCGACGCACTGGGCTTCAGGCGCAACGACAGCGCACGCGTGCTGCGCAAGGGCCGCACCGCGAGCGTCGGCCTCGTACTCGAAGATCTCGCCGACCCGTTCTACGGACCGCTGAGCCGCGCGGTCGAGGAGGTGGCACGGGCGCACGGCGCGCTGCTGATCAACGGTTCGAGCGCGGAGGACCCGGACCGGGAGCAGGAGTTGGCACTCGCCCTGTGCGCACGCCGGGTCGACGGGCTCGTGGTGATCCCCGCCGGTGACGACCACCGTTATCTGGAGCCGGAGATCAAGGCCGGGGTCGCCACGGTCTTCGTGGACCGCCCCGCGGGCCGGATCGACGCGGACACGGTCCTCTCCGACAACTTCGGCGGGGCGCGCGACGGCGTCGCCCACCTCATCGCGCACGGCCACCGGCGGATCGGCTTCATCGGCGACCAGCCGCGGATCCACACCGCCGCCGAGCGTCTGCGCGGCTACCGCGCGGCGATGGAGGACGCCGGTCTCCCGGTGGACGAGTCGTGGGTGTCCCTGGGCACGACGGACGCGGGGCGGGTGCGTACGGCCGCCGAGACGATGCTGAACGGTCCCGATGCGGTCACGGCCATATTCGCGGGCAACAACCGAGTGACCGTCACCGTCGTCCGCGTCCTCGCCGGACTCTCCCGCCAGGTGGCCCTCGTCGGTTTCGACGACTTCGAGCTGGCGGATCTGCTGGATCCCGGCGTGACGGTCATCGCCCAGGACGCGGCGGCGCTGGGGCGTACGGCGGCGGAGCGGCTGTTCCGGCGGCTCGACGGCGCCCATGACCTGGGGGCGGAACGCATCGAACTGGCCACGCGGTTGATCGCCCGCGGGTCCGGGGAGCTGCCGCCGTCCTGACGGTCGCGGGGAGGCTCAGCAGACCGGAAGCCCCGGCACCGGTGCGTCGTTGTCGCCGCCCTCGATGTAGACGTCGCTCACCCAGACGCCCGCATTGCCGCTGTCGTCGTCCGTCTTGGCCCACCACACGTTGGTCCACTCGCCGTGGGTCTCGCGGCGGCCCAGGTTGGACTGGCAGAAGAAGTAGTTGGTACCCGCGTTGAGGACGCCTACCTCGGTACCCGACGCGGAGTAGGACTTGGCAGTCGTCCAGACCTTGCAGTTGTACTTGCCGCCGCCGATCGACGTGCACGACGGGGGCGGCGCCTGGGTGCCGCCTCCCGTGGTGGTGCTGCCGCCGTCGGTGCCGCCCGAAGCCGAGCCTCCGCCGTCCGAACCGCCCGAGTCCGTACCGCCGTCGCCCGTCCCACCGCCGCTCCCCCCTCCGACTGGGCGCGACGGTGTGGGCGAGGCGGAGGGGCTGCCCTTGGAACGCTTGGACGTCGGTGACTTGGTGGTGCTGCTCGGCGAAGGGCTGTCCTTGTCCGCCGCCTTGTCGTCCGAAGGCTCGACGGTCGTACCGGGCGAGCGCTCGGAGGCCGAACTCCGTGGCGTATCGCGGTCGTTGAGCAAGACGAAGGCGCCGCCCGCCCCCGCGAGGACGGTGACACTCGCGGCCACGATCAGTGCCGTGCGTCCGCGGCGTCGCGTCGCAGGGACCGGCCCGGCGGGGACGGTGGCGACGACCGGTTCGGGCTGCTGCCACACGGCAGGGCCGAACCCTGGCGGCACGGGACCGGGCCGGCTCACCTCGGTGGGCGTACGCGGATCGCCGTCCCCGGGCGGCACGGGCGCTCCGGCCGGCGCAGCGCCCAACCCCCTCAGCACAGCCGTCGACTCGTCCTGGGATGCCGCCCGTGCGACCTCGCGCAGCAGTCGCGCCGCCGTCTCGGCGTCCGGACGCGCGCCAGGTTCCTTCGCCATCAACTGCCGCAGTACGGGGGTGAGCGGGCCCGCGCGTACCGGCTCAGGGAGCGGTTCGACCACGATCGCGGTCAGCGTCGACCAGGTGGACGTACGGCGGAACGGCACCGACCCCTCGACCGCCCCGTACAGCGTCGCGCCCAGCGCCCAGATGTCGGACGCCGGACCGGGGTCCTGCCCCTGGGCGCGCTCGGGCGCCAAGTAGTCGAGCGAACCGACGAGTTCACCGCTGCGGGTCAGATGCGTGGACGAGCCGTCCCCCGGGTCCTCCATCGTGGCGATGCCGAAGTCCGTGAGGACGACACGTCCGTCCGCCGCCAGCAGGATGTTGCCCGGCTTCACGTCCCGGTGCAGCACTCCCGCACGATGGGCGGCGGCAAGCGCCTCCATCACGTCCGCGCCGATACGGGCCGCCTCGCCCGGTGCGAGCGGGCCGCGCTCACGCAACACCGCATCCAGGGAAGGCCCGTCGACCAGTTCCATCACGATCAGCGGGCGTCCGTCGGCCTCCGCCACGTCGTGCACGGCGACCACCGCGGGATGGCGCACCCGCGCCGCGGCACGGGCCTCGCGCTGCATCCGCACGCGGAGCGCGGACAGTTCGGGTCCGGCCGCGTCCGCGTAGGTGCGCAGCTCCTTGACCGCGACCTCGCGCCCGAGGATCTCGTCGTAGGCGCGCCACACGACGCCCATTCCGCCGCGGCCGAGCCGCGCGATGATCCGGTAGCGCCCCGCGAGCACCCGCCCTTCGCCCGCGTTCTCCTGTGTCGATTCCCCCGAAGACACCACTGCCCCGTCCGTCCGTAACGCGTCGATGCGCGTACAGACTACGGGGCAGTGGTGACAGCGTTGACCGCTGCCGTACTACTTGGCGGAGGCCGTCAGGTCCGCGCGGCGCGGGCCCGAGTACGACTGCAGACGGGCCAGCGTGAGGCCGGTAAGACGGGCGACCTCGCCGCTGTCGAGCGCACCGCAGTCGAGGCCGCGAAGGAGGTAGCCGGCCAGCGCCTTGGCGGTGGCGGGCTCGTCCATGACGGCGCCGTCGACGTGGTTGGCGTAGGCGGCCAGACGCTTCGCGGCGGCCTCGAAGCCCTCGCGGTAGAAGGCGAAGACGGCCGCGTAACGCGTCGGGATGTGCCGCGGGTGCATGTCCCAGCCCTGGTAGTAGGCACGGGCCAGGGCGCGGCGGGTGAGGCCGTAGTGCAGGCGCCACGCCTCGTGGACCTGCTCGGTGGTGCCGATGGGCAGCACGTTCGTCGAGCCGTCGGAGACACGCACGCCGGTGCCGGCCGCGGCCACCTGCATGATGGCCTTCGCGTGGTCGGCGGCCGGGTGGTCGCTGGCCTGGTAGGCGGCGGAGACGCCGAGGCAGGCGCTGTAGTCGAAGGTGCCGTAGTGCAGTCCGGTCGCGCGGCCCTCGGCGGCGTCGATCATCCGCGCGACGGTGGCGGTGCCGTCGGCGCCGAGGATGGACTGGCTGGTCTCGATCTGGATCTCGAAGCCGATACGGCCCGCGGCGAGGCCGTGGGTCTTCTCGAACTGCTCGACCAGGCGCACCATCGCGGTGACCTGCTCGGGGTAGGTGACCTTCGGCAGCGTGAGGACGAGACCGTCGGGCAGACCGCCGGCCTGCATCAGACCGGTCAGGAAGACGTCGAGCGTACGGATGCCGCGGTCGCGGACCGGCGCCTCCATGCACTTCATGCGGATGCCCATGTACGGAGCGGCGGTGCCGTTCTTGTACGCGTCCGAGATCAGCTGCGCGGCACGCGCGGCGTCCGCGTCCTCATCCTTGCCCTTGTAGCCGTCCTCGAAGTCGACCCGGAGGTCCTCGATCGGCTCGCGCTCCAGCTTCGCGCGCACACGCTGGTAGACGGGCCCGGCGAGTTCGTCGCTCAGACCGAGTACCTTGGCGAAGGTCTCCGCGTCGGGCGCGTGCTCGTCGAGGGAGGCGAGGGCCTGGTCGCCCCAGGAGCGGATGGTGTCGGCCTGGAAGACCTCACCGGGTACATAGACGGTGTGCACGGGCTGGCGGGTGCCGGGGTCTCCCGGGTAGCGGCGCTCGAGCTCGGCGTCGACCGGGGCGAGGGAAGCGCTGATCTCCTCGCTGAACGCACCCGCGAGGCTCGTCGCCACCTTCTCTTGCTGACCCATTCCCGCACCCTCCGACTCACTATTTTCCGCTTCACGGAATCAACAATCCGTATAGCGAAGTTATCTGGGGACCTTCCTCCTGGTCAACACCTTGTTGAGTCACCATGGAGCCTGCACCTCATGGTGACCGCCGAGCAAGGAGACCGCGTGCCGACCGACCTCGACGTCATGTCGTTCAACCTGCGCTACGCCGCCACGAAGCGACCGAACAGCTGGGCCGAACGCCGCCCCGCCACGGCGGAGCTCCTGCGCCGCACCGCCCCGACGGTGATCGGCACCCAGGAGGGCCTCTTCCACCAGCTCCGCGACATCGAGACGGACCAGGGCGGACGCTACGCCTGGATGGGCACCGGACGCTCGGGCGGCAGTCGCGGGGAGTTCATGGCGGTTTTCTACGACACCGGCCGGTTGGCCCCGGTGGAGTACGAGCACTACTGGCTCTCCGACACTCCAGAGGTGATCGGGTCCAACACCTGGGGCGGCAGCTCGATCCGGATGGTGACGTGGGTGCGACTGCGGGATCTGCGCACCGAGGGCGAGTTCTACGTGGTCAACACACACCTGGATGTGTCGAGTGCCACGGCTCGAATCCGGTCCGCGGAACTGATTCTGCGACGTCTGGGCGATCTCGACCGGTCGCTGCCGGTGATCCTCACCGGCGACTTCAACGTGCCGGCGCACGCGGATCCCGTCTACGAGACGCTGCTCGGCGCCGGTCTCACGGACTCCTGGGCCGCGGCGCAAAAGCGTGGCCCGCAGTACGCCACCTTTCACGGCTACCAGCCACTGGAGCCGGATGGCGACCGTATCGACTGGATCCTGACCACAGCCGGGGTGAGAACGCGCTCGGCGGCGATCAACACCTTCGCACTCGACGGACAGTTCCCGAGCGACCACCTGCCGGTACAGGCCTCGCTGACGCTCGGGTGAGCACGCAAACGACTGAGCACGCGAAAGGGCCCCACACCCTGAGCAGAGTGCGGGGCCCGTTCCAGAAGATGCTCAGCCCTTGCGGGACTCGATCTCGGAGGTCAGCTGCGGGACGACCTCGAAGAGGTCGCCGACCACGCCGTAGTCGACCAGGTCGAAAATCGGGGCCTCGGCGTCCTTGTTGACGGCCACGATGGTCTTCGAGGTCTGCATACCGGCGCGGTGCTGGATGGCGCCGGAGATGCCGTTGGCGATGTAGAGCTGCGGCGAGACCGACTTACCGGTCTGGCCGACCTGGTTGGAGTGCGGGTACCAGCCGGCGTCCACGGCGGCACGCGAGGCGCCGACAGCCGCGCCGAGCGAGTCGGCCAGCTTCTCGATGATCGAGAAGTTCTCGGCACCGTTGACGCCACGGCCGCCGGAGACCACGATCGCGGCCTCGGTCAGCTCCGGGCGGCCCGTCGACTCACGCGGGGTGCGCGAGACGACCTTGGTGCCGGTGGCGGCGGCCGAGAAGGAGACCTCGAGGGCCTCGACGGCGCCGGCGGCAGGCGCGGCCTCCACAGCGGCCGAGTTCGGCTTGACCGTGATGACCGGGGTGCCCTTGGACACACGGGACTTGGTGGTGAAGGAGGCGGCGAACGCGGACTGCGTCGCGACCGGACCCTCGTCACCGGCCTCCAGGTCCACGGCGTCGGTGATGATGCCGGAGCCGATACGGACCGCGAGACGGGCCGCGATCTCCTTGCCCTCGGCGGAGGACGGGACGAGCACGGCCACCGGCGAGACCGCGGCGTGCGCGGCCTGCAGCGCGTCCACCTTCGGTACGACGAGGTAGTCGGCGAACTCCGGGGCGTCCGCGGTCAGTACGCGGGTGGCGCCGTGCTCGGCGAGCGCGGCGGCGGTGTCCGCGGCGCCGTTGCCGAGCGCGAGGGCGACGGGCTCGCCGATACGGCGGGCCAGGGTCAGCAGCTCCAGGGTGGGCTTGCGGACGGCACCGTCGACGTGGTCGACGAAGACGAGAACTTCAGCCATGGGACTTCTTCTCTCCTGCAAGTACGAAGCTTTGGGGGGCGGTTACCGGGCTCTGCGAGCCACGACCTCGTCAGGCCTAGATGAACTTCTGGCTCGCGAGGAACTCGGCCAGCTGCTTGCCGCCCTCGCCCTCGTCCTTGACGATCGTGCCGGCGGTGCGCGCCGGACGCTGGGCAGCCGAGTCCACGGCGGTCCAGGCACCCTCGAGACCGACGAGCTCGGCGTCGATGTCCAGGTCGTCGAGCTCAAGCGCCTCGACCGGCTTCTTCTTGGCGGCCATGATCCCCTTGAAGGAGGGGTAACGGGCCTCGCCCGACTGGTCGGTGACCGACACGACGGCCGGCAGCGAAGCCTCCAGCTGCTCGGAGGCGGTGTCGCCGTCACGGCGGCCCTTGACGGTGCCGTCCTCGACGGAGACCTCGGAGAGCAGCGTGACCTGCGGGACGTTCAGGCGCTCGGCCAGGATCGCCGGAAGGACACCCATGGTGCCGTCGGTGGAGGCCATACCGCAGATGACCAGGTCGTAACCGGTCTTCTCGATGGCCTTGGCGAGCACGAGCGAGGTGCCCATGACGTCGGAGCCGTGCAGATCGTCGTCCTCGACGTGAACGGCCTTGTCGGCGCCCATCGACAGCGCCTTGCGCAGCGCGTCCTTGGCGTCCTCGGGGCCGACGGTGAGCACGGTGATCTCGGCGTCGTCCGCCTCGTCGGCGATCTGGAGCGCCTGCTCCACCGCGTACTCGTCCAGCTCCGAGAGAAGGCCGTCGACGTCGTCGCGGTCGACGGTCAGGTCATCGGCGAAGTGCCGGTCGCCGGTGGCGTCGGGCACGTACTTAACACAGACAACGATCCTCAAGCTCACGCCGGCTCTCCTACTGCATCGTCTTGACTGGGCTGGCTGCTGCCTCGTACCAGGCAGCATAGGCGCCTGGAGCGGCGGATCCCGGACGGGGCGGCCCGCGCTCCGCTCGGAATGTTACTAGTCAGTACACCTTGCACTTACCCACTGAGCAAGCGCTTGGAACTGTGACCTTCCCAACGGTGGCACAGAGTGTCAATGCAGGTGGTGCGACTGCGCCGCGACGCGCACGTGAGCCGCCGCACACTGCGGGTCTCAGACCTCGCGCAGCGCGTTGAAGGAGCCCCCGTGGTACAGCAGCGGACGCCCCGCGCCGGAGGCGTCACCCGCGACCACCTCGGCGATGATCAGGCGGTGGTCGCCGGCCGGTACGCGGGTGAGGATCCGGCAGGTGAGCCAGGCGAGCACGCCGTCAAGGATCGGGACAGAGTGCGGCCCCTCGTGCCAGGCGGTGGGCGGGGCGAAGCGGTCCGCGCCGCTGCGGGCGAAGCGGGCGGCCAGTTCGCTCTGGTGCTCTCCGAGTATGTGCACCCCGATGTGCTCGGTATCGGCGATCGCGGGCCAGCTGGAGGAGCCGGTACCCACGACGAACGAGAGCAGCGGCGGCTCGGCGGCGACCGAGGCGAGCGAGGTGGCGGTGAAGCCGACCGGCCGCTCGCCCTGGGCGGTGATCACCGCGACGCCCGCCGCGTGCCGCCGGAAGGCCGAGCGCAGCAGCTCGGGCGAGCCGGGCTGCACGGGCGATGCGGTCCCGGTGGACTGCGCGGGCACGGCGTACTCGATCGACATGGGCTCAGGTTTTCGATCAGTGGCCGATGCAGTCAAGTCGCCCCGGAGTTCTGGGAGAAGCCTCACGCGCCGCTCACGGGAGCCTGCCGCCGTATTGCCACCCAGAGCGCGCCGCTCCCCCGACCCCGTCACACCGCCGCCCCGAGCGCCGCGATCACATCGGCCTTCCGCGGCTGCCCACCGGCCCGGCGCACGATGCGTCCCGCCGCATCGAGCACGAACACGGTCGGAGTGCGGTCGATCTCCAGGTCCCGCATGAGGTCGAGGCGATCCTCGGCGTCGATCTCGATATGCGCGACACCCGGGACCATCGCGGCCACCTCGGCGAGCACCCGGCGCGTCGCCCGGCACGGCTGACAGAACGCGCTGGAGAACTGCACGAGGGTGGCCCGCTCCCCCAGCGCGGTCCCCAACTCCCGCGCCGTGAGCGTCGTTCGCCCTGCCTCCACCGTGCTCCTCCTGCCGTACGCACCGACCATGCTCCGCAAGGTGCAGCGCCGCCGCGCCCGTAAAGATTCCCGCTGGTGGGAGCATGCGTGGAGGGTGTTTCGCCGGTGTACGGCGAGAGTTCCGATTGGGTACGTGATGAGAATCTCTCGCTGCCCGGGGCGTTCAGGGTGGCTGAACGCCTCCGCATGGGGCACGATCTCGCCAAGCCCTGAAACCTACGGGCCCGTAACTTGGAGCCCGGGAGACCCAGTCCCAGGCGTACGGAAGGGTCTCCCTCACCCATGGCAGAACTCGTCTACCGTCCGGTCATCGGAGCGGCGCTGACCATGTTCAAGGCGCTGGATCTGAAGATCGACCTCAAGGGCTCGGAAAACATTCCGCGTACGGGCGGGGCCGTTCTGGTCAGCAACCACATCAGCTACATGGACTTCGTGTTCGCCGGTCTCGCCGCGCGTCCGCAGAAGCGTCTGGTGCGGTTCATGGCGAAGGACTCGGTCTTCCGTCACAAGATCTCCGGGCCGCTGATGCGCGGCATGAAGCACATCCCGGTGGACCGTGCGCAGGGCGAGACCGCCTACGCACACGCCTTGGACTCGCTGCGCAAGGGCGAGGTCATCGGGGTCTTCCCCGAGGCCACGATCTCCACGTCGTTCACGCTGAAGAGCTTCAAGTCGGGTGCGGCGCGCATGGCCCAGGAGGCAGGCGTACCGCTGATCCCGGTGGCCCTGTGGGGCACGCAGCGCGTGTGGACCAAGGGGCGGCCGCGCAACTTCAAGCGCTCGCACATCCCGGTGACGATCCGTGTGGGCGAGCCGCTGGAAGCGCCGAAGGACCAGTACGCGGGCGCGATCACCCGTCGTCTGAAGGACCGCGTCCAGGAGCTCCTCGAAGCCGCGCAGCGCGCCTACCCCGTGCGCCCCAAGGGTCCCGAGGACACCTGGTGGGTGCCCGCGCACCTCGGCGGCACGGCCCCGGCGCCCGCGGCAGCCCGCGAGGCCGACGCCGGCTGACCGGCCGTACTTCTACTCCGGGGCCCGCACGTTCAGCCGGGCCCCGGGGATGAACTTCTCCAGCAGTTCGGCCAGTTCGGCGCCGGCTGCTTCCAGACCCGCGTGATCGCCCATGCCCTCCAGGAGGAACAGGGCGTTCACCGAGGTGTCGTCGAGGCAGGTGCGCGGGCCCTGCCGCCAGTTCCAGCGGCGGCAGGTCACACCCTCGTCGTCGCACCACACGACCTCGCCCGCCTCCGGGTGGTCCACGACCTGCTCGCCCGCGGCCACGGTCACGAAGTCCTCGGTGCCCTTCGCGCGGATGAGTCGCATGCCGCCCTGGATACGGTCCAGGTCCTCGCCGCCGAGCGGGATCAGACGGGCCACGCTGATCGCGTTGTAGACGTCGACGAGCGTGTTGATCCGGGGCAGTCCCGCATCGCTGAGCGCCCTCTTGGCCAGCGCCTCCGCCGAGTTCCTGGTGCGGTTCGGCTTGGCGCCGAAGGCGGTGTACGCCGCACGCCAGTCCACCATGTGCGGGTCCTCGTGCGGCGCCCGTCCGTCGAGACGCTCGGTGAGCCTGCGTACGGCATCGTCGAGGAGGGCCGAACTGGCCTCGGTGCTGGGCGCGTTGACGAGGTCGTACGCCTCGATGGCGATGTGGTGGAAACCCGGCGCGAGCGCGCGGACTTCGTCGGAGACGGTGAGCTGGACGGGCATGGCCTGCCTTACAGAGTGAGCGAGTCCGGGAGGTTCTCCCACAGGTACGGGCGGTCCGGGGCGCTGCGCAAGATGTCCATGACCGACCGATGCGGTACATCAAACAGTACCGGATAGTCCATCTCGCTGGACTTCGCATCCGGGACCCAGGCCAGCCGCTCACCGTCGAGCGAGAACTGGGCGTCGACGCCCGGCTTGTTCCCGCGGGGGTCCTGCCGATGCCATGCCCCGCGGAAGCGCACGGCGATCAGACCGTGCACGCACCAGCCCGTACCGGCGTCATAGGCGAGCCGCTGGTAACAGAGGGCGGTCGGGATGTCCTCGGCCCGCAACAGAGCGGCCAGCGCATGGGACTTCGCGTGACAGATCCCGTTGCGCTGCTCCAGGACGTCGGACGCACGCCAGGCGACCCTCATGTCGCCGCTGTCGGCGGAGTGCGGGATCTCGTCGCGTACGTACTCGAAAGCGGCCTGAGCGTATGAGTATGAATCGGCGGCGCCCTTCGCGAGGCGCGCGGCCGTTTCCCGCACCAACGGATGGTGATGATCGATGACCTCGTCGGCCGCCAAGTACGCAGAGAGGTCGGGGTTTTGCTGGATCAGCTGCATGGCACGCGAGCATAGGAAAGCGACCGACCGCTCGTCAATGACTTTACGGTCGATCGCATACCTATGCAGTGAGCGAGGTGGGGCGGCTAGCGCGCCATCTCCTCCTTGAGCGCCGCCACGAAGGAGTCCACATCGTCCTCGGTGGTGTCGAAGGCACACATCCAGCGGACGTCGCCCGCGGCCTCGTCCCAGAAGTAGAAGCGATAGCGCTTCATCAGCCGGCGGCTGACGTCGTGCGGGAGCCGCGCGAAGACCGCGTTCGCCTGGACGTCGTGCAGAATCTCGACGCCGTGCACGGCCCGGACGCCCTCGGCCAGGCGCTGCGCCATCTCGTTGGAGTGGCGGGCGTTGCGCAGCCACAGGTCCTTGGCGAGCAGGGCCTCCAACTGCACCGATACGAAGCGCATCTTGGAAGCGAGCTGCATGGACAGCTTGCGCAGATGCTTCATATGGCTGACCGCGTCCGGGTTCAGGACCACGACCGCCTCGCCGAAGAGCATGCCGTTCTTCGTACCGCCGAACGACAGGATGTCGACGCCGGCGCGCGAGGTGAACGTGCGCAACGGGACGTCCAGCGAGGCCGCCGCGTTGGCTATCCGCGCGCCGTCGAGGTGCACCTTCATGCCGCGCTCATGGGCGTGGTCGCAGATCGCGCGGATCTCCTCGGGCGTGTAGACCGTGCCCAGTTCGGTGTTCTGCGTGATCGAGACGACCTGCGGCATCGCCCGGTGCTCGTCCTCCCAGCCGAACGCCTGCCGGTCGATGAGCTCAGGGGTGAGCTTGCCGTCCGGCGTCGGTACGGTGAGCAGCTTGATCCCGGCGACCCGCTCGGGCGCACCGCCTTCGTCCACGTTGATGTGCGCGCTCTCGGCGCAGATCACCGCGCCCCAGCGGTCGGTGAGGGCCTGGAGCGCCGTGACGTTGGCGCCGGTGCCGTTGAACACCGGAAAGGCCTCGGCGCTCGCGCCGAAATGGCCTCGGATCAACTGCTGCAGGTGCTCGGTGTAGTCGTCCTCGCCGTAGGCGATCTGATGCCCGCCGTTGGCCACGGCGAGTGCGGCGAGGATCTCGGGGTGGGCGCCCGCGTAGTTGTCGCTGGCGAAGCCCCGTACCTCCGGATCGTGGTGCCGCTTGGCGTCGGTACGGGGAGGGTTCACGGCTGCTCGGTCAGCCACAGGCGCTTTCCGTTCACTTCCTTGGCGGGCCGCTCCCAGACTCCGGCGATGGCCTCGGCCAGCTCCTTGACGTCCGTGAAGCCCGCGAACTTCGCGTTGGGGCGCTCGGCGCGCATCGCGTCGTGCACCAACGCCTTCACGATCAGGATGACAGCCGCGGCCGAAGGCCCCTGCTCGCCCCCTGCCTTGCGGAAGGCGTCGCCGAGGGCGAGGGTCCAGGCCTCCGCCGCCGCCTTGGAGGCGGCGTACGCGGCATTGCCCGCGGTCGGCTTGCTGGCTCCGGCCGCGCTGATCAGCACATAGCGGCCGAGGTCGCTGCGCAGCAGTCCGTCGTGGAAGGCGAGCGAGGTGTGCTGGACGGTGCGGATCAGGAGCTGGTCGAGGAAGGCCCAGTCCGCGAGGTCGGTCTCCATGAACGAGGAGCTGCCCCGCCAGCCACCCACCAGGTGCACCAGACCGTCGATCCTGCCGAACTCCTTCTCGGTGCGCGCGGCCCAGTCCTTGGCCGCGTCGAGATCGAGCAGGTCCACCGTGTCACCGGTGACGGTGGCGCCGCCGTGCGCATAGCGCGCGGCGTCCACGGCCTCCGCGAGACGCGTGGCGTCCGCGTCGGAGGCCACGACGGTCGCACCGGCCTCGGCCAGGCGCAGCAGTGTGGCGCGCCCCGCCGCTCCGGCGGCTCCCGCGACGGCGATCACGGCGCCGTTCAGCGTTCCGTTCCCGTTTCCGTTCATGGCCCTCACCTCCGGACGCGGCTGGCTCACGCAGCCACCTTCTCGGCGTTCTCCGCGGTGATCCCCTTCGTGGAGGCGATCACTGCCTTGAGCTTCTTGGAGAGCGCCTCATAGAACATGCTCAGCGGAAACTCGTCGGGAAGCACCTCGTCGACGAGCTTGCGCGGCGGAAGGCTGGTGTCCAGGGCCTCGGGGCCCTTGGCCCAGCGCGAGCCCGGGTGCGGGGAGAGATAGCGCGAGACCAGGTCGTACGCGGCGAACCAGTGCACGAGCTTCGGGCGGTCGATGCCGGCCCGGTAGAGGTCCTCGATCTCGCCGCACAGCTGGTTGGTGATCTGCGGGGCGCGCTGCCAGTCGATGTGCAGCTTGTTGTCGGTCCAGCGCACCACGTCGTGCTGGTGCAGGTACGCGAAGAGCAGCTGCCCGCCGAGACCGTCGTAGTTGCGTACGCGCTCACCGGTGACGGGGAAGCGGAACATACGGTCGAAGAGCACCGCGAACTGCACGTCACGTGCCTGCGGTACCCCCTCGGCCTCCAGCTTCACGGCCTCCTTGAAGGCGGTGAGGTCGCAGCGCAGCTCTTCGAGGCCGTACATCCAGAACGGCTGGCGCTGCTTGATCATGAACGGGTCGAAGGGCAGATCGCCGTGGCTGTGGGTGCGGTCGTGGACCATGTCCCACAGGACGAAGGCCTCCTCGCAGCGGCCCTGGTCGCCGATCATCTCCTGGATGTCCGCGGGCAGTTCGAGCCCGAGGATGCCGACGGCCTCCTCGGTGACCCGGCGGAAGCGCGCGGCCTCCCGGTCGCAGAAGATGCCGCCCCAGGTGAAGCGCTCGGGAGCCTCGCGCACGGCGATGGTCTCCGGGAAGAGCACCGCGGAGTTGGTGTCGTAACCCGAGGTGAAGTCCTCGAACTTGATCCCGCAGAACAGCGGGTTGTCGTAGCGGGTGCGCTCGAGCTCGGCGAGCCACTCGGGCCAGACCATCTTGAGGACGACGGCCTCGAAGTTGCGGTCCGGGTTGCCGTTCTGCGTGTACATCGGGAAGAGCACCAGGTGCTGCAGTCCGTCGGCGCGGTGGGCGGCGGGCTGGAAGGCCAGCAACGAGTCCAGGAAGTCCGGGACCTGGCAGCCGTCGGCCACCCAGCGGCGCAGATCGCCGGTCAGAGCGGTGAGATAGGCGGCGTCGTGCGCCAGCAGCGGAGCGAGCTGCTCGATGCCCGAAACAACCCGGTCCACCTGGGACTTGACGTCATCGGTGGAGGGCGCACCCTCGGCGGTCAAGTCGACCGATCCGTCGGCCGACTGCCAGACCCTGAGCGTTTCGACCGCATCCTTGAGCATGGGCCAGGCCGGGTGGTCCACCACCCGGTCCGCGGGAGGAATGGTCCCCCCGATTGTGTCCTGCACAAGAATTTCCGTCATGCCACTTCCTCCACGGGAGAACCTCGCGTAAAGACACCGTATGCATGCGAGGTTCTCCACCACAAGAGGGGCCTCGGGAAATTATCCTGCGCCACCCCCGTCGCCACCGGAATTCTTCCTGTCCGTCACCGTGGCGGCGATAGCGGCGACGGCACCCGCCATCGCGGTACGGGCGTCGTCGAGGAGCTCGGAGAAGCCGAAGAATCCGTGGAACGCCTGGGGGAAGTGGCCCTCCGTGACCGGTACGCCCGCTGCCCGCAGCGCCTCGCCGTAGGCGCGCCCCTCGTCGCACAGCGGGTCACAGCCCGCGGTCACGATGTGCGCGGGCGGCAGTCCTGCGAGCTCACCCCGCAGCGGCGAGACCCGCGGATCGGCCCGCCCCTCGGGTGCGACAGCCCCGATGTACTGCTCCTCGAACCAGGTCATGTGCATACGGCTCAGGAAATATCCCTCACCGTTCGTCTCGTACGAGGGCCACTCGCGGCTCATGTCGGTCGCCGGGTAGACGAGCACCTGCAGCGCCAGGGCGGGCCCGCCTCGGTCACGTGCGGTCTGTGCGGCCACGGCGGAGAGGTTGCCGCCCGCACTGTCACCCGCGACGACCAGCGCGTCGGGGTCGCCGCCCAGTTCGGCCACGTGGTCCGCGGCCCACAGCAGCGCGGCGTACGCGTCGTCCACGCCCGCCGGGAAGGGATGCTCGGGCGCGAGCCGGTAGTCCACCGAGACCACGGCCGCTCCCGCGCCTCGGCAGATCGAGCGCGCGATGCCGTCGTGCGAGTCGAGATCGCAGATCACGAAGCCGCCGCCGTGACAGAAGACCACGGTGGGCCGCGGGCCGGGCGCTTCGACGGGATCGGGCAGATAGATGCGTACAGGTATCTCGGGGGCGCCCGCGGGGCCCGGGATCGTACGGTCCTCGACCGAGCCGACGGCCGGGGGCTCCCACGGGGGCCTGGGATTGGCCGCCAGGACACGGCGGGCCTCGGCGGCGTCCGTGACGGTGGCGCCGATGTCGGGGAAGACGGACGTGATCAGATCGGCCAGAACGCGGGCCTCGGGGGTGAGGCGGTCCTGCTCGGGTACGGGAACGGCTTCGGGGCTCATCGGGTCTCCTCCGTGCGCTGCTCGCCCTGGAAGTACGGGATGACCTTCTCGCCCCACTGCCGGATGGTCTCCATGCAGGCCTCCTGCGGCACTGTGCCCATCTGGATCAGGCACATGATCTCGTCGGCGCCGGCGTCACGGAGCTGCTCGACGTAGCGGATCGCGTCGTCGGCGGTGCCGTAGGCGTGGTCCGCGTTGAACGTGGCGGTGGAGGTGGGGCGTACCGGGATGTTGTGCTCGTGCAGCCGTGCCACGACCTGCTCGGCGGCCTCGCGCATGGCGGCCGCCTCGTCGGTGCCTTCGACCACGGCCTCGTCCGGGATGCCGGCGCCCCCGTACCAGTGGCCGATGGACTGGGCGAAGAACCGCTGTCCTCGGATGCCTATGCGCTGTGCCGTCTCACGGTCGTCGAGCACGATCGTCGGACACAGTACGGAGAAGTGGTCGTTGACGACAGAGGAGACGAACCGTTCGCCGTCGCGCCCGGCCACCGCCGCGTCGTACGCGCTCCGCATCTCCTTGATGGAGTCGGGTCCGGCGAAGCCCATCACCAGGGCGCCGATGCCGAGTTCGGCGGCCTGGCGCAGGGTGTCGGCGCGACTGCACGCGAGGAACAGTGGCGGGTGCGGGGTCTGCTTCGGACGGGGCAGGATCGGGTGCGGATCGATGTCGATCAGCTCGCCGTGGTACTCGAGTTCGTCCTCCTGCCAGGCCTTGCCGATGATCCTGAGCGCCTCCTCGACCTCCTGCGTGGTGCGGTTCTTGTCCACGCCGCACAGCGAGGTCTCCTGTTCGGTGCCGCCGCGTCCGGCGCCGAGGTCGAGCCGGCCGCCGGAGAGCAGATCGAGCATCGCGGCGCGTTCGGCGACGCGGGCGGGGTGATTGAAGTTGAAGGGCATGCAGACCACGCCGTGGCCGATGCGTATGGTGCTGGTCTTCGCGGCGACCCAGGTGAGGAAGATCTCGGGGGCGCTCATGTGGGCGTACCACTTGAGCGAGTGGTGCTCGACGGCCCAGATCCGGTCGAAGCCCATCTCCTCGGCGTAGACGGCCTGTTCCACGCAGTCGCGGATCACCTGGTGCTCGCGCTCCACGGTCGGATCCGCCAGCTGGGCCTCGAAGATCACGGAGAACTTCACGGTTCCTCCTGGGAGTTGGGGCCCTGGTGGGTCACCCGTCGCCATATGCCTAATAGCTATATGACTAGCCGTCAGGTCTCGAAGTGGCAAGGGATACGACACAGGCATTGCATCCGGAGATCGACGCCTCTTGAATGCGCGCATGGCTGATCAGCACGCAACCGCGGCGGACCCCTCCTTGCCGCCCACCGCATGGGCGGTACTCGGACTGCTCTCCTTCCCCGGTGAGCGGACCGGTTACGAGCTGAAGAAATGGGCCGACGCCTCGCTCCGCTTCTTCTACTGGTCGCCCGCGATCAGCCAGATCTACGCCGAGCTGCGGCGTCTGGAGTCCCTCGGATACGCGACGTCACGGCGTTCCGGCCCGGAGGAACCACGTACCAAACGGACCTACGCGATCACCGACGCGGGCCGCGCCGCCCTCGCGGACTGGGCCGGCTCCGCGCAGGACGCGGGCGCCGCGGTGCTCAAGCATCCGCTGCTGCTTCGCGTCTGGCTCGGGCATCTGACCTCGCCGGAGCATCTGCGGGAGCTGGTGGCGGAGCACATCGCGCGCACCAAGGGTGAGTTGAAGGAGGTCGTGGATGCGAGCGCGCAGGCCGACGGGGTCGAGGCGTGGGCGCATCCGCAGATAGCGCTGCGCTGGACCGAGCGGCGGCTCAAGTCCGAACTGGAGCTGGCGGAGGCCATGCTGGCCGATCTGGACGAGCTGCCTTCGTAGGACCGTTTCGCAGGACCGTTTCGTGGGACCGTTCGGCAGGACCGCTTCGAAGGAGCGCTTCGTAGGACCTGCGCGTCAAGGCCTCACGGACTCGCCCACCGACGGGTGAAGCGGATTCGCGGTGCGGGGCCGCGCGGCGCTAGGACAGGGAGTCCCACCCCCACAGTCCGTCGGAGCACCGCAACCGTGAGTACCCGTGCCGTTCTTGTCGCCGCCGTCATCACCGGCCTCATTCTGGGCATCGCCGGGGCCCGAGCCGATGCCTCCGTTTCGCCGCGCGCATCCGGATACATCTCCGGAGCGGGCCGTTAGGCTGCGGCCTGCCGCGTGGGGCGCGGGACCGCTCCGCCCGGCAGGACTGAGAGCCGCCGTCGACGGAAGCGAGTGAACCTTGAACTTCGTCACCATCGGTCATCGCGGAATCATGGGTGTGGAACCCGAGAACACCCTCCGCTCATTCATCTCCGCGCAGCGCGCGGGCCTCGACGTCATCGAGCTCGATCTGCATCTGAGCAAGGACGGCGCCCTGGTCGTCATGCACGACGCGGACCTGGACCGCACCACCGACGGCAAGGGACCGATCGCCGACCGCACCCTCGCCGAGCTGCGCGAACTCGACGCGGGCCGCGGCGAGCGGATCCCGGTGTTCGAGGAGGTGCTCGACACGGTCAGCGCCCCGCTGCAGGCGGAGATCAAGGACGTCGCCGCCGCCCGCACGCTCGCCGATCTCATGCTCCGGCGCGACCTGGTCGGACGGGTCGAGGTCTTCTCGTTCCACGACGAGGCCCTCGCCGAAATCACCGAGCGGGTACCGGGCGTCCGTACGGGACTGATCGCCAGCCGCTACGGCACCGACGTCGTGGACCGCGCGGTCGCTGTCGGTGCCGGGACACTCGCGCTGAACATCCGCCGCCTCACCCTCGAGACGGTGGAGCTGGCCCGCAAGGCGGATCTGCGGGTGATCGGCTGGGTGGTCAACACCCAGGAGCACCTGCGCCTCGTGCGCGCCCTGGAACTCGACGGTGCGACGACGGACTATCCGGAGATCAAGCGCACGGGCCGCTTCACCGCCTGAGCGTCAGGCGGCGAGCTCCTTCACGAGCAGCTCGAACTTGAGGTCCGGCCGGCGCGGGACACCGAAGCGCTCATCGCCGTACGGGAACGGGGTGAACTCGCCCGTACGGCGATAGCCGCGCCGCTCGTACCAGGCGATCAGGTCCTCGCGCTGCGCGATCACCGTCATGTGCATCTCGCGCACGTCCCACTCCTCGCGGGCGATGCGCTCCGCCTCGGCGAGCACGGACTTGCCGAGGCCACCACCCTGCAGTCCGGGGCGGACGGAGAACATTCCGAAGTACGCGGCGTCACCGCGGTCCTCCAGCTGGCAGCAGGCCACCAGCTCGTCCTCGCGCAGGGCGACGACCAGCCGGCTGCCCTCGCTGTCGATGACCTGCCGCACCCCGTCGGGGTCGGTGCGCTGTCCGTCCAGGAGGTCCGCCTCCGTGGTCCAGCCCGCGCGGCTCGCATCGCCTCGGTACGAGGACTCGACGAGAACGACGAGCGCGTCGACGTCCGCGTGGGTCGCATCGCGGAAGGCCAGGTCACCGGCGGCGGGGCGGGTCTCCATGGGGGCTTGCCTTTCGAAAGGGTCCGTACGAGCCGGGCGCGAGCGTAACCCGTCGGCGCTAGCCTCCACGAGCATGGTCCATGTACTGAGCAGCCGTGTGCTACTGCGCCCGACCCACCCCGAGCGCAGCCGCTCCTTCTACGCAGACGCCCTCGGTCTTGCGGTCTATCGCGAGTTCGGCACCGGCCCCGAGCGCGGGACGGTGTTCTTCCTGGGCGGTGGGTTCCTGGAGGTATCGGGGCGCTCCGAGCAACCGCCCGCTCCCGGGATGCAGTTGTGGGTCCAGGTGGCCGACGCATCGGCCGCGTACGAGGAACTCCGCGCCAAGGACGTGGAGATCCTGCGCGAACCGAGGCGCGAGCCCTGGGGACTGATCGAGATGTGGATCGCCGATCCGGACGGGGTGCGCATCGCGGTGGTGGAGGTACCGGCGGATCATCCGCTGCGGTATCGGCCCTGACTCGGGGCACCGCACCCACGTCCCGCTCCGTGGATCGGATCCCTGCCGGGCGCCGCCGTCGCGATCGTCATTGTGGACACGGATCGCTGTGAACTCGACCATAATGACAGCCAGTTCAAGAACCACGAGCCCCGCACGCGACACTCGAGACGATGGGACGCATGGGTATGCATCGGCTCAACGCGACCGCGCCACAAGGCGGTGCGCCCACCGAGCCCGGAGAGGTCACCCGGGTGGAAGTGGGCGACGCCGTTCTGTACGTGGAGGCCACGCGGATCGGCCCGGCCGATGCTCCGTCCGACGACTACGCCGACGATCTCGAGGTCGCCGGCTTCGTGCCCGATCTTTCCGGTGTGACGAGTGCCCTGTCCTCTTTCGCGGGACAGCTGAACCACGCACTGCGCCAGGCGGCTCCGGAGCGGGCCACCGTCGAGTTCGGCTGCCAGCTGGCCATGGAGTCGGGCAAGCTGACGGCGCTCATCGTGAAGGGCAGCGCCAGCGCGAACCTGAAGGTCACTCTGGAATGGTCCAAGCCCACGACGTGAGCGCTCCGTCCCTCGAGGCGATGCTGAGCGCCGCGACAGTGGCGATCGAGGGAGTCGCGGACCGCGGGGCCACCGCCGTCGGCACCGGATTCTTCGCGGCCCCGGACCTCGTCGTCACCTGCGCCCATGTCGTCCAGGCCAGTCCCTTCGTGGTGGGGGAATGGCTGGGCCGACGGATCGAGTTGGACGTGGTGCGCGCTCTGCATCATGACAACGGCGCCGGTCCTGATCTGGCCCTGTTGCGTCCGCGCGAGGCCGGCCTGCAACCTACTGCGCCCTGGGCTTGCCTGAACGAGGCCTACGAGATCGATGACGAGCTCTGGGCTTGGGGTTACCCGCGGACGGCGTACCGAGCCGGAGACGCCCTGACCTTCCGTGCGGTCGGTTCCTCACGCCATCGCGGCGGCGCGGCGCTGGTCAAGGTCACCGGGGTTCAGGTGTTCGGCGGTCACAGTGGATCGCCCGTCCTGAACCGCCGTACGGGCGGTGTCGTCGGAGTCCTGCGCGGCAAGGAGCCCAGGAGCGCCGACTCCGACGCACACCATGCCGCCCGTCTTGTCCCCGTCTCCTCGCTCCTCAACGCCTTTCCGGAAGTGACGGCGGCGCAGCGCACTGTCACCTCGTCCAACTCCGCTTGGCTCGACCTGCTGACCGACGCCCAGATCCGCAACGGGAGGTGGCGGCACCCAGGACCACTGCTGCGCCGCTACCTACGGGCCGCCGTCGACGCGGCGGACGAGCACCCCTACGCCACGCTGTGGGAGCGGCTCACGGAAGACACCAGTGGAGTTCCGCCTCTCACGCGTGTCTACCTGCGGCAGAAGGTCGGGCAGGTACCTCGCCAACGCCCTGTACGTACTGCCGTACCTGCGCCCTTGGCTCTTTCCGCAGGGCATCCGTCCGAGCCTCGCCCGCCGGGATTCGGAGACCGGCTCGTCGGGCCGGCCTTCGACGACCACACTGCCCCGAGGCTGGATACCGAATCGGCGGAGTCGCTACCGCTCGGACCTCAGCCCGCAGAGGACGCATTGGCCCAGATTCGCCACGCACTCGTCCTGGGCGGGCCCGGTTCCGGCAAGTCGAGTCTCCTGCGGCACCTGACCAGGCGGGCGGGCGAAGCCTGGCTCGCAGGACGGTACGCCGCGCACGTGCCGGTGCGAGTCTCCGCCGAGGCCCTCGCGGAAGGGGCGACCTTCTGTGCCGCCTTGGCCCGCGCGGTGGTCCAGCAACTGCGCCCTTGGGACGAACTGAACCTTCCTGAGGAGCTCTTCGAGGGCTACCCGCTGGAACGTGTGCCTTGGCTCGTCCTCGTCGACGGCGTGGACGAGATTCTCGACCAGAAGAAGCGCCGGGAAGTGCTGCGGATTCTCGCGGAGCGCGGTGGCCAGGATCAGTACCGGATCATCGTCGCCAGCAGGTTCCTTCCCACAGGCGAACTCGATGTGCTCCAGCGAGCCTCCTACCTGGACATGGAGACCTTCGAGATCCAGCCGTTCCACCCCGACGAACTGGCCGGCTTCGCCGCATCGTGGTTCCGGGCCCTCGGGACACCCACGCCGGACGAGCTCGCGGAGCGCTTCATCGAGGATCTGCGCAGCAGGCGCCTGGAGAACCTGACACGCATACCCCTGCTCGCCACCATGCTCTGCTCGGTCTACGCGCGCACACCAGGTCATGAACTGCCGACCAGACGAGCCTCGTTGTACGAGTCGTTCGTCGGTCTGCTCTCATCGAAGCAGTACGACAGCACAGACATCTACCGCCAGCTCCCGATGCGGCTTCACCGCTACGCCGGCCCGGCAGGTGCCCAGGCGGCGGAGAACCTCGTGTCCCAGCAGCGCGTGCTGCTCGAACTGCTCGCCGAGTCCGACCGATGCAGCGGCTGGACCGGGTTGGTCGACACCGCGGTGGCGGCGACGGCGGCACTGTGCCCGTCTCATCTCGACGCACACCAGTGGCGCCAAGCGCTCCTGGAACTGCTGCGACAGAGCGGGCTGTTCACCGAGTTCCGCAGCGATGGAAGTTCGGGCATTCGCTTCGTGCACCGGACGTTGCAGGAGTACCTGGCCGCCTGCCACCTGGCCGCGCGAGTCCAACCGCTCTCGCCGGAGGGGCAGGCCCTGATCGACCAGGGCAACGACCCCGATGCGGAGTCGTTCATCCTGTTCCTGTTGTCCTGCTGGCGACGCTCCGGGCAGGACGTGGGAACAGCGCTGGAGCAGGCTCTCGACCGGGACGGAGCCATGGCCGCGGGCCTGGTACTCGCTGCCGAGCGCGATGCCGGACCACTCGACGCGGATCTCGTCGGCCGCGCCGCCCGCCTCATGAGCGACATGGCAACCGCGACCGACGGACACCTGCGCATGGAGGACCGGCTGTGGGCCGTGCGGCGGCTCGCGGATCACGACGCCCCGTCGAGCGTGCGGATTCTGATCGGCCTGATCCGGTCAGGACGACTGAGTGACGCCTTGCTCACTCAGGCGCTCCTGACTGTGGGCGAATTGGACCAAGACGAGGCCGTCGGTGTTTCCAGGTTCTTGCTGAACGGCCGGGGCCTCAGCCGCGCCGTACGCATCTGGATCGTCATGCAGCTGACCACACTGGACAGCGAGCAGGCGTGGGAGGTGCTCGAAGACCTCACGACGACCAGGCGTACCGACCGGGCGATGCGCGCCTGGGCCGCAGGGCGGCTGGCGTCGGTCGACGCGGTGCGCGGGGAGCGCGCGCTGACGGCGATGCTGAGCGATCACACGGTGAGCGGTGGGACGCGGTTGTGGTTGGCGGAACTGCTTTCGACGCGGCACCGTTCACTGGCTGCCTGGGCCTTCGGCGAGCTGGCGGCCGACTCGTCGGTCGAACCACGCACCCGGGTCCTCGCGGCACGCCACCTCGCGGAGCGCGCTCCCGACCGTGCCCGTGCCCTCCTCACCGCGATCGCCGTCGACCCGGCCCTGCTGGGATCAGCCCGCCGAAGTGCCGCCACAGCCCTGCGCGCGCTGGACCGGCGGGCGGGGGAACAGGCGTTCCGGTCCCTGGCCTGCGATGAGGCTGTTCCCATGGCGGACCGGATCGCCGCCGCAGAATCCCTGGCCTTTGACGACCTGCCTGCCGCGGCAGCTGCGCTGCGCTCGATGGCCGGCACGTCAGGCGCTCGGACTTGGGAGGTACGCGCTGCCCGAGATGCCTTGGCGCGCGTGCAAGGACAGCGGGCGAAGGGGAGCTGTCCGTGACCGCTCGCTGATCCGTTGGCGATCTCGGCCGGCCGTGAGCCCGCTTGACGAGCGCCCTGGAGGGCCGAAGCCCCTACTCGGCGCCTTCCAGGGTCCAGTCGTCCACAAGCTCGTCCGGCGGGACGGTGAAGGTGGCCAGGAAGTACTCCGCCTGGCCACAGTTCACGTTCTCCGCGCCCGTGAGCGTGGCCGAGACCTTCTGGCCGTCCACTTCGAGGCGCGCACCCGTGTTCTGGCAGCCGGCCAGCACGAAGGCCAGACCGATCTCGCCCTTGGGCGGCTCGGCGATGAGCGCCTCGTGGGCCTGCGGCAGGTTGTCGACGTCGGCGGCCACCAGGTTCGCGTACATCCGGTCCGTCTGCCCCTGCGGTCCGAGCCGGGTGGCACGCGGGCCCTCGCGGGAGGGGCCGCTGAAGGTCCCCAGCTCCACGAACGCGGTACGAGTACCAGGGCCGTCCCCCGTCTCCGCGCCGAGGAGTCCGCATCCGCCGAGGGCGAGCGCGAGAGCCGCGACGGTAGGGGCGAGTGTCAGTCGACGCATGTCCCGAGGACGCGGGTCAACTCCCCGATGGTTCCCGGCCGTTCGCGTCTTGGTCTATACCATTAGAGCGGATCCCCCTATCCTCAGCCATGGCCAGGAGCACCATCCCCCCACCCACGTTGCGTCCTGCCTCCAGGAGGATCACGGTGAACCTTCGCACCAGAACCTCGGCGATCGTCGGCGTCATATGTCTCGCCGCTTCGCTCGCCCTGACCACAGCCTCTGCTGAAGAACCCGCAACGGCCGCACCCGCGGTCGCGCTCACCCAAGTGGGCACGGCCCAGAACCCGATCGCCGGCGCCCCCGGACCCGGCGGCAGCCTCTGGGTTGCCGAACGCGCAGGAACCGTAAGAGTTCTGGGCCGGCAAGGGCTCGGCGCGCCCGTTCTCGACATCTCCGCCGAGACCACCACCGACGGGGAGCGCGGCCTGCTCGGCATCGCCTTCAACCCGACGTACACGCACTTCTACATCTCGTTCACGAACCTCGAAGGCACCAGCACCATCGACGAGTTCGCCGTACGCAAGGGCCGTATCCAGCCCTCAACCCGGCGGACCGTGCTCACGCAGACCCAGCCGTACTCGAATCACAACGGCGGCGACATCAAGTTCGGGCCCGACGGCTATCTCTACATCGCGCTCGGCGACGGCGGCTCGGGCGGCGACCCGCACGGCAACGGGCAGAACCTCGACACCCTGCTCGGCAAGATGCTCCGTATCGATCCACGGGGCGGAACACCGTACGCGATCCCCGCGGACAACCCGTTCGTGGCCGACCCGAACGCCCGGGACGAGATCTGGGCGTACGGCCTGCGCAATCCGTGGCGGTTCTCGTTCGACGCGGACACCGGCGATCTGCTGATCGGCGACGTGGGCCAGAGCGACTGGGAGGAGATCGACTGGGCTCCGGCGAGCAGCAAGGGCGGTGAGAACTACGGCTGGTCGCAGATGGAGGGCACCCACTCGTTCCGCGGCGGAGTCGAGCCCGCGAACCATGTGCCGCCGGTGCACGAGTACGACCGCACCGGCCTCGGCTGCTCGGTGACCGGCGGATTCGTCTACCGGGGCGAGGCGATCCCGGCGCTCAAGGGGCAGTACGTGTACGGCGACTACTGCGACGGCACACTGCGCACCCTGGAGATGGAGAACGGCAAGGTGACCGGAGTCAACGATCTCGGCGTGAGCGGCGGCGAGCTCCTCTCGTTCGCGCAGGGCTGCAACGGTGAGCTGTATGTGCTCGCGCAGGCCGGCGGGGTGTTCCGGCTCGGTCCTGCCTGATCACGGTGCTCGGGGGCGTGCTGCCGTCGCTCGGCGGCACACCCCCTGGCATGCGTCCGGACCAGGCCTACGTCGTTGCGTCGAGCAGTTCCCGCAGACGCGTCAGGAAGACGGACTGCGCCTTGACGAGCTTCTCCGCGGCCTGGTCGACGGACCACCACGCCACCTTGTCCAGCTCCGGGAACTCCCGCATCACCCCGGAGCCCTTGGGCCACTCCATGGTGAAGGTGCCGGGCACGATGCTCTCCGGATCCAGGTCCGCGCCCACCGCCCAGACCGTGACGATCTTGCCGTTGGCCTGCTGAGTCTCGCCCAGGGGCACATACGGTCCCGTCGGCGGCGATACGCCGAGCTCTTCCTCGAACTCCCGCCGGGCGGCGTCCATCGCCGTCTCCTCCGGCCCGTACTCGCCCTTGGGAATGGACCAAGCGCCTGCGTCCCGACGGGCCCAGAAGGGTCCGCCCATGTGCCCGAGGAGGACTTCGGTCCGTCCTGCCGTCTCGCGGTGGAGCAGCAGACCTGCGCTGCGTTTGGGTGTCTTCGCCGTCATCCCCTCAGCTTCCCCTCCAACCACGCCACCGCGAAGGCCACCAGCTCCCGCGCGTCGAACAGATGGCTCTCGGCGGCGCCCACGGTGCCGCGCACCCCGCCCCCTGCCGTCAGGAAGTCCCGCGCGACGACCTCGAACGCATCCCGCTCATCGCCCACCACCGGTACGTAGTCGAAGGCGCCCTGGGACGAGTCGATGTCGTGGAAGCGCCGCCACACGCGCCGCCCGTCGACCGTGATGGGCTGCTCGTAGTCCACGAACCGTTTGCCCGGCGCCTGTGCGAGCGCCTCCGCGTGGTGGAGCAGGGTGAGTGTGTCCAGCGGGGCTCCCAACAGCAGCACCTTTCCGCCGAGTTCGACCAGGCGGGCCAGCGGGGTGTCCGGGCCGTGCGGGTCGTCCCACGGATGGTCGTCCATCAGGCGGTGTGCGGCCGGGCCCAGGGCCGCGAAGCTCGCGTCGGGGTGCCGGCTGCGTACGGCACCGGGCTCAAGACGCAGCGCCTCCGGCAGCCGACCGTAGGAGTGGTCGGCCTCGGAACGGTCCGGGTCGTACGCCGGGTGCTCGGCGCGGATCGCCTCCTGCCACTCTGTCGGCCAGGTGGTCCACTCGTACGGCGGGGCGTCGTTCCAGCCGCAGGTCACCATCAACGTGCCCTGCTCGCCCACCACTTCGCGCAGGGCGTCGATGACGGTCTGCGCGCCGCCCGTGACGTATCCGAGTGCGGAGAGCCGGGTGTGGAACATGACCGTGTCACCCGCGCCGAGCCCCAGGCCGCTCAGGTCGCGGACGAGACGGGTGCGGGTGACCGGGCCTTGGGAGAGCTTCAGGAGGGCGAGTTCGTCCATGCCGACGAACGTAGCGCTCAGGGCGTGCCGGCGGCTTCCGTGGAAGAACTCGGGCAGGGCGAGGCGGAAGGGTCCGGGCTGGGATCGGGGCTGGGCTCATCGGACGCGCCGGGGCTGGGGCACGGCGTCGGGGACTGTGTGGGCGGGTCGGTCGGCGGGTCCGTGGGGGGATCGGTCGGCGGATCGGTGGGCGGGTCGGTCGGTGGATCCGTCGGTGGGTCGGTGGGCGGATCAGTCGGCGGTTGCGAGCTGTCCGAAGGGCTGGGCGAAGGGCTCTGTGACGGGTCGGGGCTCGGACTCGGCTCGGGCGTCCCGGACGGATCGGGGCCGATGACGATCCCGCCGGGACCCTTCTCCGTCTCCTTGTCGTTGCTGTTGCCCACCGTCTTCTTCGCCGGGGTGTCGGAGCCGGCGCCCGGGCTGACCGGGACCACGCCGCTTCCGTCGGGGACGGTGTGCACGCCCTGCTGGTAGAACTCGAGCCAGTACAGGACCGTACGGACATAGCTGCGCGAGTAGTTGTAGCTGAGGATGGCCCGCTCCAGGCCCGCGGAACGGCCGAGGTCGCGGTCGCCGGCGCACAGATAGCGGCCCGCGGCGAGCGCCGCGTCGAAGATGTTGTTGGGGTTCGACCGCCCGTCCCCGTTGCCGTCCGCACCCCAGCGGCGCCAGGTGCCCGGCAGGAACTGCATCGGCCCGACCGCCCGGTCGTAGACCGTGTCCCCGTCCCACTCGCCGTCCTCGCTGTCGAGGATCAGCGCGAAACCGTCTCCGTTGAGCGCCGGGCCCGTGATCCGACGGCGGGTGTCGCCGTGCGCGTCCACGTCGCCGCCGCGTGCGTGACCGGACTCCACCTTGCCGATCGCCGCGAGCAGTTCCCAGTCGAGACGGCAGCCCGCGTCACTGCGGGCGAGGGCGGTCTCGGCGCGGCGATACGCGGCGAGCACCGTGGCCGGGATCCCGGACTCGGCCCGCACCTGATCGCGTCTGGCCTGCGGGTCCTCGGCCGTGCTCTGCACGGTGTCCAGCGGAGGCAGCTCCGTGTGGTACGAGTCGTCGCCCTGTGACTCGACGGACGGCATCGGACCTCCGTCGGCCACGGACCGCTCGTCGCCGCCTGCCAACCCCTGTACGAGACCGGGCGCTTGGGACGCGGTGAGCAGCGCCATCGCGGCCGCGGCCAGGGCGGTGTCGCGTACGGAGCGCCGGATCCGGGGACGCTGCGGGCGGCGAGGGGACATCACGGAACCTTTCGTCAGCTGCGGAAGGTGTCGATGGCGGAGACCAGCCAGCGGCCGTCCCGGTGCACGAGGTCCACGGCGAGCATCGCGCCGGCGTAGGCGCCCTCGCCCTCGGACTTCGCCGCGGTACTGGTGCTGGTCTGGTCCGCGTAGACCAGGACACGGGCGCGGTCGCCGTCGAGACGCTCGACCGCGCTGTCGGTGACGGTCGTGGTGAGGACGGTCTTGTGCTGCTGCGCCTGCGCGAGGACACCGGCGAGCAGGGCTTGGTGCTGGTCCACCGCCTTGCCCGTCAGATGGGTGGCCACGGCCTTCTCGGTCCGCTCGGAATGCGCGAAGTCGTAACTGAACAGGGCGTTCACGGCCTTGGCCGTCTGTCCCTTGAGCTCGCTGGTGCGGACAGGGTCGGTGAGCGCGGTGCTGTGGCGGGCCGGCTCGTCACGCAGCTCCTGCGCGTTGCTGTGCGCCCAGCCGGCGAAGGCGCCGAGGAGGAGGGTGAGCAGGCTCAGGGTGGTGAGGAGGCGGGTGGGGCGGGGGGTTCGGGGCTGCGGAGTCCTGCGCTGCGGTGTCGGGCGCTGTGGAGTCCTGCGCGCGGGGAGGACCGCTTCCTCGGCGTCCGGCTCCGGGTCCCGCGCCGTCGTCGGCGCCGCGGGCACTTGTACGGAAGCGGTGGACAACGCCGCCAGACGGCGTCTGCGGTTGATGTGGTGACGTGTGGTGGACACGGTCGGCTCTCCCCTTGTGTTCAGTCCGTCGCGGCGGTGCCGACCGGCGCCTGGGCGAGGGCGCTCAGCTTCCACTGCCCTTGAGTACGGGTCAGCTCGCCGAGCATGCGGCTGTCCTTGTCGCTGCTCTGCTTGCCGTCGGCCCGTACGGTGACGCGCAGCGCGACCATCACCCGTGCGCGGCCCGCACGTTCGTCGAGTTCGGTGACCGCGCCGGAGAGCACCTTGGCCGTGGTCACGGTCTTCGCGGTGCGCACCTGCTGACTGAACGCCTCCCGCCCTTGGACGAGTTGGTCGTGCAGCTCGCCGGTCGTGGAGGTCTCCCAGAGATCGAGTCCTTCATCGAGGCGACGGTGATCCAGGGTGTTGAGGTTCTGGACGGACTGTTCGGCCGCGGCCAGCGCGTCGTCCCGCGAGGTGGCGTAGTCCGCGGACTCGGAGTGCGCCGCGCCGTACCAGGACCATCCGGCCCAAGCCGCGAAACCGCCGGCCGCGAGGGCGAGCACCAGGGCCGCGACGACGAGCGGCCGGATGACGCGGGACATTGCCCCCACCACATGGGGAGTCGTCCGGACGGTACGGAGGGACCTCATCAGCGGGCCTTTCCTCGGGGCGCGGTCGGCGGGCGCGGTTGGGCCGGTACGGATCGGCGCGTACGGATCGGCGCGTACGGATCGGCGCGTACGGATCGGCTCTGCATCAACGCGCCTTGATCTCGGTGATCCGCCAGGTGTCGTCGCTCAGCGCGGCGGAGACGGTCAACTGGGCGGCAGATGTGGTGGGTCTGGCGTCGCCGCGCCGTGCGGTCTGGTCGAGGAAGACCAGGAGCGTGGCCGAATCGCCGTCGAGGCGGATGGTGCCGACGCGGACCGTCTGGCTGATCAGCGTGACCTTCTGCCGGGTCACGTTCTCGCGTACCTGGGCGAAGAGTTGCGCGTACTGGTCGGCGGCGCGCCCCGTAAGGACCTCGCGGGCGGAGCGCTCGGTCGCCGCGGTGCCGCCCGGCGCGTACGAGAAGATCTTGGCGAGCGCGCTGCTGATGTCGCCGTTGACGCGGGTGGTGGCCTCGACGTCGGTCAGTGCGTGATTGTCGGCGGCGGGGGTGCTGCGCAACTGGTGGGCACGGTGGAGGAGTACCCCGCCGGTGAGGGCGAGGAGCAGGCAGGCGGCAGTGGTGAGGAGGGCGAAACGGGTGCGCCAGGCGGAGGCCTTGCGCGGTTCTTCAACTTCCGCCGCGTCCGCCGGGTCTGCGGGTCCTCCCGGGTCCGCCAGGTCTGCGGGTTCTCCGGGGTCCGCCGCGACCTCCTGCGCCTCCTCATCCACGTACACCACCGGCCCGACCGCCTCCCGGTCGAGAGGCTCCCGTTCCGACTCCGACCCCGTCTCCGTCTCCAGATCCGTCTCCACGGTGCGCGACCACCCCGGTCTCGGCGTCATCCGGACTCCTCCCCCGGGGACGCCGCCGCGTCCTGCGGCTGTGTCACCGGTACGGCGCCGAGCGACTTCACCTTCCACGTCCCGTCGCCGGTGCGCGCCAGGACCGCCTCGAGCCGCTTGCGGTCCTCCGTGGCCTCTGCGCCTTCACCGCGGGCCTTGACCTCCACCCGTACGGTGGCGATCACCTTCGCCGTACCGGCCCGGTCGTCCAGCGCGGTGACAGCCGCGTCCGTGACCACTCCGCGGGTGATGTCGCCCACCTCGGGCTGCTCACGGCCGAGTTCGGCCTTGAGCGGACCGGTCGTCACCGACTGCCAGTCCTCCACACCGGCCTCGGCCCGCTGTTTCGTGGACGCGTCGAGCGTCGTCAGCGTCTCGATGCCCGCCCGGCCGGCGACCAGCGCCGCGTCGCGCGCCTTCCCGTACGCGAGATCCTCGTCTCCTCGGGCCTGGGCGTAGGACCAGGTGCCCGCGCCGCACAGCACCACGGACACCGCCAGACCCACCCCGGCGAGGATTCGCTCGCGACGGCCCGCAGCCCCTCTCCAGGACTTCATGAGCCGCTCACCCGCCCAAGGCCGAGCAGGCCCGCGAGCCCCTCTCCCCCACCACGCTCGCTCTCGCTCTCGACGGACGGCAGGGACAGGGCTCCCGGCTTCGCCGGATCGGGTACGGGTCCGCCGCCCGGCGCGTTCGCCGAGCCCCGCACGTTCACACCGCTCGACGCGGGTGCCGTGCACCGGGCCTTGGTGTTCAGCGGCGGCGGCGAGGACTCGTCCGAGCCCAGGCGGTACGTCGTCCCCGCATAGCCCGCCGTACAGGGAAGGGGTTTGAAGAAGGTGACCGCCATGCCGAAGTTGGCCCTCTTTCCGTCCACCGCCGTGGCGCCGGCCGCGACCGCCGCCGGGAGTTTCACCAGGAGTTCCTCGGTGCCGCGCTGCCGGGTGACCGCCACCTCGGAGGTGGTGAGCAGATTCGCGAGGACCACACCGAGGCCCGGATCCAGATCGCGCAGCAGACCGCTGAGCTGCGTGGCCGCCTCGGGCGCCGTCATGATGAGCTCGCGCAGATCGGCGTCGGAGTCGGCGAGCGTGGCGGCGAGGTCCTTCGCCCCGGAGGCGAAGTCCCGTATCGCCCGGCCTTCTTCGGCCTGGGTCCGCAGCACCAAGGCGCCATCGGTCATCAGCAGCGTGGTCCGCGGCAGGGCCGCGTCGGCGGCCTGTACGAACTGGGCACCGTTGTCCATCAGGAGCTGCAGATCGTCGCCCCGGCCCTCGAACGCCTTGCCGAACTCGTCCACGACCGTGCGCAGATCGTCCAGGGGGATCGATGTCGTCAGATCGTTCATGCTGGTGAGGACGTCGGTCACCGGGTTCGGCACGGATGTCGCCGCCCGGTCGATCCGCGCGCCGTCGTCGAGATACGGTCCCTCGGTGCGCCGCGGCCTCAGATCGATGTACTGCTCGCCCACCGCGGACAGGCTTGCCACCACGGCTTCGGCGTCGTCGGGGATCCGGGGCGCGGACTTCTTGATCCGCAGTTCGGCGACCACTCCGTCCTCGCCGAGCCGGATCTGCCCGACCCGTCCCACGGACACCCCGCGATAGGTCACGTCGGAATGGGTGAACAGCCCTCCGGTGCGGTCCAGTTCGACATCCACCGTGTAGTAGTCGGCGGCGCCGACGTAGCGGCCGAGGTCCGCGTAGCGGATGCCCACGAAGCCGAGGACGAGTACGGCGATCACGAGGAACGCGAGGTTCTTCAGCCGTACGGCGAGCGTGATCATCGGCTCTCCTCGCCGGTCGTCGGGCTGGTGACGGAGGGCAGGGGCAGCGGCGTGGCAGCCGACGACGCTCCGGAGGACCCCTGCTTCGGTGAGGACCGCTGCTTCGAGGAGGACCCGGCTGTGGTCGAAGGGCTCCCGGAGGGCGCCGCCGCGGCGATCGGCGGGATCAGCACCGTCCCCGGTTCGGCCGCCAGATGCAGATACGCGTTGAGGTAGTCGCCCTTGATCCCCTTGAGCACCTCGTCGGTGAACGGGAACGTGAGCAGCACCTGCAGCGAGTCGGGCAGATCCTTGCCCGCGTCGGCGAGCGCCTTCAGCGAGGGCGCCATGGCCTTGAGGTCGGCGACCATGTCGGCCTTGCCCTTGTCGATGGTCTCGGTGGCCACGTCGCCGAGACGGTCGAGCGCCCGAAGCATCGTCAGCAGTGAACCGCGTTGCTCCTCAAGGGTCTTGAGGCCCGGCGAGAGACCGTCGAGCACGCTGCCCACGTCCTCCTTGCGGTGCGCGAGGGTGGAGGAGAGCCGGTTGACCCCGTCGAGCGCGGCGGTGATGTCGCCGCGGTTGTCGTCGAGGTGGGTGACGAGCTGGTTCACCCGGCGCAGGGTGGAGCGGACCTCGCTCTCGCGTCCGCCGATCGCCTTGTTCAGCTCCTGCGTGATGGTCTTCAGCTGGTTGACGCCACCGCCGTTGAGCAGCAGCGACAGCGCGCCGAAGACCTCCTCGACCTCGGTGTTGCGGCTCGTGCGGGCGAGCGGGATACGGTCGCCGTCCGCGAGCCGGCCGCCGGCGTTCTCGGGCGCGACCAGCTGGACGTACTTCTCGCCGAGCAGACTGGACTGTTCGAGCCTCGCCGTGGCGTCGGCGGGCAGCCGCACATCGCCGTTGATCCGCAGGGTGACGATCGCCGACCAGCCCTCGCCGAGCCGGATGTCGCTCACGCGCCCGACGGCCACATCGTTGACCTTCACCGCGGACTGCGGGACGAGGCTCAGGACGTCCTTCATCTCCGCGGTCACGGTGTACGGGTGGGAGCCCAGGTCGGCACCGCCGGGCAGCGGCAGATCCTCGATCCCGTCGAAGGACGGTTTCGGTACCTCGACCAGCCCGTAGACCACGCTGAACGACACCACGATGGACAGCGCCACCCCGGTGACCGCCCCCCGCGCGACCTTCTTGCGCAGGCTCGCCATCACTGCTCACCGCCCACGGGCGGCAGCGGCAGCAGGGGGCCGCCCATGCTGAGCTCGTTGAGGTTGCCGCGGCCGTCGAGGGTGCGTGTCGCGGGGTTGTAGGCGCCCAGGACATTTCCCGCGGCCAGCGGCGCTGCGTCCATCGCCTCGGCAAGCGAGGCGCGCTGGTCGACGAGGGCCTGGGTGATCGGGACGAGCAGGTCCACGTTCTTCTTGAGCTCGCCTCTGTTGTCCTTGATGAACGTCTTCACCTGGCCGAGCGCCGTACCGAGTTCACGCAGGGCGCCCGCGAGGTTGTCCTTGTTGTCGGCGAAGAAGGTCATCACGTCGTCGAGGTTCTGCTGTGCGGTACGGACCCCGCCGTCCTTCTCCTTGAGCATCGTGGTAAAGGTCTGCAGCTGCAGCAGGGTGGTGAAGAAGTCCTTGCTGCTGCCGTTGAGGGTCTTGGCCGCCTTGCCGAACTGCTCGATGCTCTCGCCCATCGCGGTGCCGTTGCCTTCGAGGTTTCTGGCGCCCGTCTCGAGCAGCGCCGACAGGGCTCCCTCGGAGTTGGCACCGCCAGGGCCGAGTGCCTCGCCCAGCTCGGTGATGGAGTCGTAGAGCTGGTCGATCTCGACTGGGGTGCGGTTGCCGCTCTGCGGCAGTGTCGCGCCGTCCGCCAGCGCGGGTCCCGTGGTGTACGCGGGGGTGAGCTGCACATAGCGGTCCGCGACCACGCTCGGTGCGACGGCGACGGCCTGTGCGCCCTTGGGCACCTTGACGCCTTCGTCGAGCTCCAGGCGGACCCGCACCCGGGTGCCTTCCGGATGTACGGACGCCACCTGGCCCACGCGTACGCCGAGAATCCGCAGATCGGAGCCTGCGTAGATACCGACGGCCCGGTCGAAGTAGGCGGTGAGCGTGGTGCCGCCGCCGGTCGTGGCCCGCACGCCGACGATGCCGCCGGCTATGAGCAACGCCAACGCGAGCAGACCGACGAGGAGTTGCCGCCGCCCTCTGCGCTCCGTCATGACTTCTCCTCGCCCTTCGCTGTGCCGTAGGACCCGTTCTTCGGCGGACGGCAGCTCTCCTCGGGCAGGGATTCCTCGGGCAGATACGCACGCGGGATGACGCCGCAGATATAGCTGTCGAACCAGCGGCCGCTGCCGAGGGTGTTGCCGATGAGCCGGTAGTACGGCCCGAGCAGGGACAGGGTCTTGTCGAGCTTGTCCTTGTTCTCGGCGAGCACGCCCGTCACCCGGCCGAGCGCGGCGAGCGTCGGCGTCAGCTCCTTCTCGTTGTCGCGCACCAGGCCGCCGAGTTCACGCCCGAGATCCTGCGAGCCGGTGAGCAGCGCCTTGATGGCGGTGCGTCGCGCCTTCAGCTCGCCGAGCAGTTGGCCGCCGTCCTCGATGAGCGTCTCGAAGCTGGACTTCTTGGTCTCCAGGGTCTTCGTCAGCTTCTTGCTGCCGGACAGGAGCTCCGCAAGTTCGGTGTCGCGCTTCGACACGGTCTTCGACAGCGCGGACAGACCCTTCACCGCGGCCCTCACGTCGGGCGGTGAGTCCTTGAACGTCTCGGCCATCGTCTCGAAGCTCGCCGCGAGCTGCTGGGTGTCGATCGCGTCGATGGTGCCGCTGAGATCCTGGAATGCCTCGGTGACGTCGTACGGGGAGGTGGTGCGCGCCAGCGGAATACGGGCGCCCGGGTCCTGGCGCGCCGAGCCGACGGGGTCGAGCGCCACGTACTTCTCACCGAGCAGCGTCTTGATGGCGATCGCCGCCGTGGTCCGGTCGCCGATCCAGGTGCCCTCCTCGGCGATCTCGAAGGTCACCTTGACCTTCGCTCCGTCGAGCGCGACGCCCGTCACCTCGCCCACCTTGACGCCGGCGATCCGCACTTCGTCGCCTTCGCCCAGGCCCGCGGCCTCGCTGAAGTCGGCCGAGTAGGTGGTGCCGCCGCCGATGAACGGCAGGCTGCGTGCGTTGAGCGCGCCGAACGCGAGGAGTACGAGAACGAGCAGGCCCACCACGGCGACGGCCACGGGGTTGCGTTCCTGGACGGGCTTGAGGCGCGGCAGTCGCATCACTGGCACCTCTTCTCGGTGACCGGGATTCCGGTGGGCGGCTCGGAGCCGTCGGACATGGTCAGGCCGGTGACCTCGGCCTCGCAGAGATAGAGGTTGAACCAGGACCCGTACGACGAGAGCCGCGTCAGAGCGGTCAGCTTCGCGGGGGTCTTGTCGAGGAAGTTCTCGATCTGCGGGATGCCCTTGCTCAGCGAGTTGCTCAGCCGGCCGAGTTGGCGGATGTCGTCCTTGAGCGGTGCTCTGGCGTCCTCCAGGAATCCGGCCGTGACGGTGGTCAGATCCCCAAGGGCCGCCACGGCGTCGCCGAGCGGCTTGCGGTCCCCGTTGAACCCGGAGACGAGGTCCTGCAGGGTGGTGACGAGATCGTCGAACTGTGCCTCGCGGTCGTTGATCGTGCTCAGCACATCGGTGAGATTGCCGACCACCTCGCCGATCACCTTGTCCTTGGCCGCGACGGTCGAGGACAGCGAGCCGACATGCTCGATCAGGCTGTCGACAGTGCCGCCCTCGCCCTGGAGCACCTGCACGATCGAGCCCGCGAGTTCGTTCACGTCACTCGGCGACAGACCCTCGAACAGCGGCTTGAACCCGTTGAAGAGCAGCGTCAGATCGAGTGCGGGGGTGGTGCGGGCCAGCGGGATCGTGGCGCCGGACGGAAGCTCTCCCGGCAATTCGCCGGTGCCGCGTTCCAGAGCGACATAGCGCTGGCCGACCATGTTGAGGTACTTCACGGCGGCCGTAGTCGTCCGCGGGAGCGCCCGGCCGCTCTGCACGGTGAAGGTCACCTGTGCGGTGCGCCGGTCGACGACACGTACATCCGTCACCTCGCCGACCTTCACGCCGGAGATCCGCACTCCATCTCCGTCGATCAGGCCGGTGACATCGGTGAACAGCGCCTTGTAGGTGGTGGTGTCGCTGCCCACGGACGTATTGGCGATCGAATAGCCGAGCACGGTGGTGGCGAGCGCCGTCACCACCAGGAAGATCAGCGACTTGACCAGCGGGCCCGCGAGCGAGCGCCTGCGCACATGCCGTAACCCGTCATCGGTGGCGGTCACTTGAGGTTCACCTCCGTCCCCCGGTACACGGGTCCGACGAGCAGGCTCGACCAGTCGGGGAGGTCCGCGGGCGAGGCTTTGGCCTTGGGCGCGATCAGCTCATTGACCAGGGCGTTCTCCTGAGGCGAGTTGGCGGGCCCGAGGTCCTGGTCCAGGGAGGCGGCGCCGGCCCGAATCGGGACCGGTGCACCGAGGTAGGGCACGGGATAGCACTTCGGGCCGCCGCTCGCCGTGTAGCGCGGGGTGTCCTTGCCGGGCAGGTAGTTTCCGCGCGACTCCACCGCGGTCACGTCGACATGCAGACCGTGCTGGTCCGTTCCCTTGCCGAGGACGCGGTCCATACGCGGCACGAGCTCGGCGAGGGTCCGCAGGGTGCAGGGGAAGGACGGTGCGTACTGCGCGAGGAGTTCGAGGGTGGGTCGCGAGGTGGCGGACAGCTGGATGATGTTGTCCTTGTTCGCCCGCAGGAACGCATCCAGGTCCTCGGCGGTGCGGGTGGTCCCGCCGTAGGCCGCGGCCAGGTCCTCGTGCTTCTCGGCGACGGTCCGGCTCGTGGTGGTGAAGTCGGTGAGCGCGTCGATGATGCCGGGTGCGGCATCGGCGTACACATGCGAGACCTCCACGAGCTGCTTGAGGTCCTCGTTGAGGGTCGGCAGATGGGGATTGAACTTCCGCAGGTGCGCGTCGAGTTGGACGAGCGTGTCGCCCAGGGTGTCGCCACGGCCTTCGAGCGCCTGCGACACGGCGGACAGCGTCGCGGACAGCTTCTGCGGTTGTACGGCGGTGAGCATCGGCAGCACGTTGTCGAGCACCTGTTGCAGCTCGATGGCGTTGGCCGAGCGGTCCTGAGGGATGACGGCGCCGGCCGGCAGCATCCGGGCACTGGGCTGCGCGGGCGGTACGAGCGCGACGTACCGCTCGCCGAACAGGGTCGTGGGCAGCATCTGCGCCGTCACGTCGTCGGGGATGTGGTCCCGCGCCCCGGGTTCGAGAGCGAGGGTGAGCCTGGCTCCGGTCTCGGTGGCGTCGATGCCGCGGACCTCGCCGAGGACGACACCGTGCAGTTTCACCTCGGCGCCCAGATGCATCTCGTTGCCCACGCTGCCGGTCTCCACCGTCACCGCGTCGCTGTCGGTGAAGTCCTTGTTGTAGACGGCGATCGACAGCCAGATGAGCAGAGCGGGCACCAGCAGGAAGACGATCCCGGCTAGCCGGGTGCGCAGCACGGTCATGGCCGGCTCACCCCGCGACCTTGACGGTGGTGGTGGCGCCCCAGATCGCGAGCGACAGGAAGAAGTCCGTGACGGAGATCAGCACGATGGCGTTGCGTACGGACCGTCCGACCGCGACGCCCACGCCTGCCGGGCCGCCGCTCGCGCGAAAGCCGTAGTAGCAGTGGGCGACGATCACCATCACGCTGAAGATCAGCACCTTGAGGATCGACAGGAGCACGTCGGTGGGTGACAGGAAGAGGTCGAAGTAGTGGTCGTAGGTGCCCGCGGACTGGCCGTTGAAGAGCACGGTGATGTAGCGCGAGGCCAGATAGGAGGACAGCAGGCCGATGGCGTACAGCGGGATGATCGCGACCACTCCGGCGATGATGCGGGTCGTCACGAGGTACGGCATGGAGCGCACCCCCATCCCTTCGAGCGCGTCGACCTCCTCGTTGATCCTCATGGCACCGAGCTGTGCGGTGAACCCGGCGCCGACGGTGGCGGACAGCGCGAGCCCGGCCACGAGGGGCGCGATCTCGCGGGTGTTGAAGTACGCGGAGACGAAGCCGGTGAAGGCGGAGGTCCCGATCTGGTCGAGGGCCGCGTACCCCTGCAGTCCGACGACCGTGCCGGTGGCGGCGGTCATCGCGATCATCACGCCGACGGTGCCGCCGATGACGCCGAGCCCGCCCGAGCCGAAGACGACCTCGGCGAGCAGCCGCTGTACTTCCTTGAGGTAGCGGCGCAGGGTGCGCGGGGTCCAGGCCAAAGCCTTTACGTAGAAGAGGAGTTGGTCGCCGCAGCGGTCGAGCCAGGCGAGGGGCCGGGCGATGGCGCCGGTGAACGGGGAGGCCATGGCGGGCTCAGCCTCCCTTCGGCGGGACGATCTGGAGGTAGATGCCCGTCATCACCATGTTCACGAAGAACAGCAGGATGAAGGTGATCACCACGGACTGGTTCACTGCGTCGCCCACGCCCTTGGGCCCGCCGCGTGGATTGAGGCCGCGGTAGGCGGCGACGATCCCGGCGATGAACCCGAAGATCAGCGCCTTGAGTTCGCTGATGTAGAGGTCGGGAAGCTGGGCGAGTGCGGAGAAGCTGGAGAGGTACGCGCCCGGGGTGCCGCCCTGCATGATGATGTTGAAGAAGTAGCCGCCGAGGGTGCCGACCACGGACACCATGCCGTTGAGCAGTACGGCGACGGACATGGTGGCCAGGACGCGGGGCACCACGAGCCGTTGCACGGGCGAGACACCCATGACCGACATGGCGTCCAGCTCCTCGCGGATCTTGCGCGAGCCGAGGTCGGCGCAGATCGCGGAGCCGCCGGCGCCGGCGATGAGCAGGGCGACGATCAGTGGGCTCGCCTGCTGGATCACCGCGAGTACGCTCGCGCCTCCGGTGAACGACTGGGCACCCAACTGCTGGGTGAGCGAACCCACTTGCAGGGCGATCACCGCTCCGAAGGGGATCGACACCAGCGCGGCGGGCAGGATGGTGACGCTCGCGATGAACCAGAACTGCTCGATGAACTCGCGGAACTGGAACGGGCGGCGGAAGATCGCCCGGCCGACCTCCAAGGCGAGGGCGAAGAGCCGGCCGGTCTGGCGCAGGGCGCCGAGGCCGGGGACGGGGTGCTGTCCGCGTCGGGCGCGGTGCTTGGGGGCCGCTGTCCCCGTATCCGGCTTCTCCTCGGTGGCCGTCATGTGAGACCCCCTGCCGTGGGCAGGGTGCCCGGGACGGCCGGGAGTACGGCGGTCGGCTGCAGTGCGTGGCTCGCATAGGTCTCCCGGATGGCGGCCCGTGCGCGCGGCGGCAGCGTGTCGAGCAGCCCGAGGACGCGTTCACGCCGTCGTGTCACCGCTCGACGTGTGGGCAGACCGGGTGAGGGCTCCAACTGCGGTACGAGGGCACGGGGTTCGGGTCCCGATCCGTTGCCGTTCGCCGCCTCGGCCGCCAGGGTCGCGGCGTCCTTCTCCTCGGACATCCCGATCGGCCCGACCTTGCTGCCGGTGAGGAACTGGGCGACGACCGGTTCCTGGCTGGTGAGCAGCACCTCGCGCGGCCCGAAGGTGACGAGGCCCTGCCGGAAGAGCATCCCCATGTTGTCGGGGACGGTCGCCGCGATGTCGAGATTGTGGGTGACGATCAGCATCGTCGCGTCGATCTGCGCGTTCAGATCGATCAGGAGCTGGGAGAGGTACGCGGTGCGCACGGGGTCGAGGCCGGAGTCGGGCTCGTCGCACAGGATGATCTGCGGGTCGAGCACCAGGGCGCGGGCGAGGCCGGCGCGCTTGCGCATTCCGCCGCTGATCTCACCGGGCAGTTTGCCCTCCGCGCCGAGCAGACCCACCACGTCGATCCGCTCCATGACGATTCGGCGGATCTCCGATTCCTTCTTCTTCGTGTGCTCGCGCAGCGGGAAGGCGATGTTGTCGAACAGCGACATGGACCCGAACAGGGCCCCGTCCTGGAACATCAGGCCGAACAGCTTGCGGGTCTCGAAGATGTCGCGCTGCGGACTGTTCACCATGTCGACGCCGTTGATGAGCACCCGGCCGCGCTCTGGCTTGAGCAGCCCGATCAGCGACTTGAGGAAGACGGTCTTGCCGGTACCGGACGGCCCCAGCATCACGCTCACCTCGCCGGCCGGCAGTGTGAGGCTGACGTCCTGCCAGATGTTCTGCTTGCCGAAGGACTTGGTGAGTCCTTCGACCTTCACCTCGATACCCAAGCCGTCTCACCTCCAGCGGGACTGATGTGCACCGGGAGGCGCACGTTAAGTGGCTGATAGCGCGGGATCAAGCCGTACGACGGTGAATTCCTCACCGGTGTGCGCGTTTTGTCATCGGTTGATAAAACGCGTCGGACAACTTGGTTCCCAAGTAAGCATTACGCAGGGGGGAATTCGGGCGGAACCCCGTCTTCCGGGGGGTGGGAAGAACGGGGTCCCGCCCGCGGGGAAGCCCGCCCCGAAAGGAGGGATCGGGCCGGTAATCCCCTGGTCGCTCCAGCCGACAGGGGGATGTCGACGTGGAGTCGAGCGGCCATGGATTCGACGTTACGGCCGAGTAACCTAGCCGGGCAATAGCAATTCACCAAGTTTTCGGTAGGCCTCGGTCGGCCAACTTCTTCTTGGCAGGGGCGAGAGAGATTCCAGCGGAGACTTTGTCGGTGGGTGATGAAATCTCAGGGCCGGACAGGATCGGACCGGCCGCTCACCTGACCCCCGCGTGCCAGTACTGCGACAGCAGCGCCCCTTCGTCGGGCACCGCGCTCGCCGGGTTCTGGAACATCGCGACGTGGGTGGACGCGTCGGCGAGCACGACGTTGTTGTTGCCCGCGGCCGAGGGCAGAGCGGACTTGAGGTTCACGGCGAAGTCGAGCGCGCCGAGCAGGCCGCAGCCGTTCGCGCCGGGGACCGCGTAGGCCGTATCGCCCTGGTCGGCGCCGACGGCGTTGAGCCGGCCGAGCACGCCGGCCGCGTTCGCGGTGCCGTCGGGATCGAACCTCTCGGTCGAGACGGCGGGGGTCGTCAGGTTCTGCGGGCGCAGCACGATCGGGGCGGAGGCGGAGCCGATGTAGCACCGGTCACCGAGGAATGGGTTCTCCAGTTTGATCCGTACGGGCACCGCGAGGATCGGCTTGCCCTGCACCACACCGGACAGGAGCTTGAAGTCGGTCGGCGTGTTCACCGACTGGACCTTGGCGGTGACCCGGTTGAGCGTGTTGTCGGTGAGCTGCCGGCAGATGTCGCTGACCAGCGGAATGTCGCTGGGGCACATCAACCCGAGCAGGCCACCGGGAAGTTGGGCCGGGTCGGCGATCAGCGCCCCACCCGCCGGTGAGACGACGGTGGAGGTGCCGTTGCTGTGGGTGATCACCCCGGCCTGGAGGTCGGTGCGTCCGGTGGGGACCTGGGAGCTGCCCAGCTTGATGGAGCCGCTCGCGGAGCCGGAGGAGATGCAGATCGCCACATCGGTGGCCCCGTCGGCGGCGAGCATCGCGGGGTCGTCGACAGGGCAGCGCGTGAACGGCCCCCACAGGCCGTTCAGTTCGGTCGACGCGGAGGACGGCGCCACGGAGGCGAGGGTGAGCAGAGCCGTCGCGGCGACTGCCGCACCGGCGCGGACGAGCACCGATAAACGTCCGGAGGAAGCCATGCGGGGATTCCTTTCGCTGGGGATGCGGGGACGTTACTGGCGGGAAACCTTGAGCGGCAATGGGCTCGTTGACAGAAATTCCACTACTCACGCGTTTGTCACGCGGTGAGCAGAACCCCGCACGACTTGCTCACTCGGTGCGTAATACGCGAGGCGCGGCGCAAAGTCCTCACCGAACGCAAGGAAGCGACCGCACCTTTCATCGTCCTCGGATAAGAAATCCCCGAGTTCGCTCTCCTTCGAGGAATCTCAGGATTCTCCATTGCAGGCCTGGGTTACTTGCTCGTAACGTCACTTCCCGTAGGCGACGGACAGCCGCTCCCCAATCCAGCCGCTGTCCGCACGGAGTTGAGCCGCAGCCCGCCCGTCTCCCCCGTCGGGCGGTGCATTCCATCTCGTACGCCAGTCATCCCTGGAGGGATTTTCCGTGCGCAGAATCGCTCGTAACACCGCAATCGCCGCCGTCGCGATGGGCGCGGCCCTTGGCCTGTCCGTCACGCAGGCGTCGGCGACCGCACTCGCCACCTTCGCCGTCAGCCCCAGCGGCGCGTTCACGTTCTCCGCGATCTCGACCGACACCGTGCTCGAGGTGCCGAACGCGGCGCTGGTCTGCGACACCTCGACCGCCGCCGGTTCGGCGACGGGCGGCACCGGCAAGTCCGGCGCGGGCATCGCCGACATCACCAACGTCACGTTCGACACCTGTGACGTCTCCGGCATCGGCTTCACCGTCACGCCCACCAACTTCCCCTGGAAGCTGAACGCGACGGGCACCGCTGCCGACGACCCGAACTCCGTGGTCGGCTCCATCAGCGGCATCAAGGCGAGCATCAGCGGAATCGGCTGCACAGCCACGTTCGAGGGTGACGTGACCGGCCGGTTCAACAACAGCACGCAGACGCTCACCCTGGACGGCGGCGGCAGCCTGGCCGCCACCAGCGCCAACTGCCTCGGCCTCATCTCGACCGGCGACCACGCGGCCTTCACCGGCAACTACGCCGTGACCGGCTCCAACGGCCCGATGACCATCGTCGAGGAGTAGTCACGCCGACCGGGCACCACGCACTACGCCGCGCCGCCGCCGATCTCACCTCATCGGCGGCGGCCGTCGGCGTCGGCGGGGGCTTCCGCGGTGACATCCACGGCACGCAACATCCGTACTTCCGAGGCACTTTGGGGACGCCATGACGACGAACGGACCCAGCGGCATCCGACGGGCCAGATACGGCGGATCGGTCGCCGCGGCGACCCTCCTCGCCGGACTGCTCTCCGGCGGCAGTCAGGCCTCCGAGTCCGCGGACGGACCCATGCGGATCTCCTACGACTGCGGACTGGCATCCGATGTGGCCGTCGAAGCGGAGATCACCGCGGCATACCCCGGCGAGGCAGCCGTCGGCGAGCCCATAGAGCCTGTGGAAGAGGTCACGCTCACCGTCACTGTGCCCTCCGACGCGCTCGCGGCCCTGGTACCGGCAGGCACGACCGCGGTGACCAGCACCGCCGCCCTGACCGTCGAGGTCACCCAGAACGAGCAGAGCGCACAGGCGCGCTGGTCCCGGCTGGCAGCGCCCGAGACAGCGTTGACGACCCAGGGCACAAGCCGTCTGGCGCATACGGGACCGGTGCCCACCGTGACCGTCGGCGCTCCGGGTGAGGTGAAGCTGACCGCGTCGACCATCACCCTCGACATCACCCCGCTCGGCGGCGCCGCGGACACTCCGCGCACGCTCACCTGCGAGCCCGCGCCCGGCGCCGAGGCCGCCTTCGCCACCGTGCAGATACCGGACGCAGCGGGTTCGCCGACCGGGGGCCGGCCGAGCCCGGGCGACTCCGACTCCGCACAGCCCGGCCAACAGGACCGCTCCGGTATCGCCGTCGATCCCGGAGCCCGAGCCGCCGGCCCGGCCCTGACCTGCCCCACCGAGCAGCCGCAGGGCGAACCCGTCCTCGACGACGTGCCGATGCCACCGCCCGGCGGCACGGTGCGCGAAGGCCACGCGAATCTGCGGGTGTGCGCCTACTCCGCCGGTATCAGCAACGTGCTCAAGCAGAACGGCGCCGTGGTCATCAACGATCCGCGCGCGGAGCCCGCCCTGATCAACTTCTGGGGCAACAAGAACACCTTCAGCAGGGGCAACCCCTTCTACAACCGCAACGACTCGGTCGGGGAGATCCAGGTCCCCGACACCGAGGCCACGTTGCTCGCCTTCGGCTTCATGCCGGTCTCGGCCAAGATCTCCTTCGAGACCGGCCAGGTCTCCGCGTCCACGGGGACGATCGGTCGCAGCGCCGACCGACGGGACTTCGCCGTGGTCCAGTTCATGCAGTCCCTGCGTATCCACGACGTGTCGGTCAACGGCACTCCCCTGGACGTCGGCCCCGACTGCCGCACCGAGGTGCCCTTCCGTGTCCTGCTGACCGGCCGCGTGAAGAAGGGCGGCATCGGCACCTACAAGAACGTGCTGGAGGGCGGACTCCTGAACGGAAAGGTCACGGTCCCGCCGTTCACCGGTTGCGGCACCGGCGGCGAGGACCTCGACGCCTTGTTCACCGCCGCCATCAGCGGACCGAACAACGATCTTGTCCTGAACCAGGCCATGGTCTGCCTGCCCGACAGTGAGAACAAGGACGGCTGCCCGCCCGCCGTCCCGCCCCTGCCCGCTCACATACCGACAGACGACTGAGCGCCACACTCACCACCCGCACAACTTCAGCCAACTTCAGCCTCTGTGGCACCGACCGTTACGCAAGTCATGTACATCACATATAAATTGTTCTACGTTCACACGAAATCCCAAAGGTACGCACCTGACGGTCACCGCAGAGCCGAACGCGCCACACCCTCGGACCTCGCGGCCCCGATCCCCCACCGGGCGCCCGGACACCAAGGACCCTGCCATGCCCCAGCATGTGCACCTCCCGGAAGTCAATGAACCGCTCGGCCCACTGCCCCCGGAGTTCGCCGCCATCATGCGGCCCGAACTCCCGGGGCTGATCAAGGAGATACGGGTAGAGGTGACACGGGCGTACCCCGAGTACGCGCATCTCCTCAACGGCCCGAACGCCACCGCCATCCGCCAGGGCGTCGAGCACGCGCTGTCCGCCTTCGTCGACCGCGTCGCCGATCCCGGCGCCCCGGCCGCGATCCGCGACGAGCTCCTGCGCAAGTTCGGGCGGGTCGAGGCCTACGAAGGACGCGACCTCGAATCGCTCCGGGGCGCCTATCGGCTCGGCGCCCGCGTGGCCCTGCGCCGCGCCAGGACCATCGGCCGGCGCTACGACCTGTCCCCCGCCATCCTCCTCACGTTCGCGGACGCGCTCTTCGCGTACGTCGACGAACTCGCGGCCGTCTCCCGCGCGGGCTACATGGAGGTACAGGCGAGATCCGGATCCACCCTCGAAACCCTGCGAAGACGGTTGCTCCATCTTCTCCTCGCCGGCTCCCCGCTCAACCACACCACCATCAACGAACTGTGCGAACAGGCGAGTTGGTCCATACCCGAGCAGGTCACCCTGGTCGCTCTGCGCGCCCCGGCGCCGGACCACATCCAGGCCGATCTCGACCTGGACGTCCTCAGTGACCTCGGGGTACCCCAGCCCCATCTGCTGATTCCGGGCCCCCTCACCGCCGAGCGCCGCGCGATGCTCGCGTCCGCCGCCGCCGGGACCCCACTCGCCATCGGCCTCCCCCTGCCGACGACCCAGGCCGCCGATTCGCTGCGCTGGGCGCGCAGGGTGCTTCAGCTCATCGACGACGGCGTCGTCCCCGACGCCCAAGTCGTCGACTGCGCCGACCATCTGACGACGCTGTGGCTGCTGTCCGACCCCGCGCTCGTCACGGAGATCGCCGCCCGTGAACTCGCCCCGCTCGACAAGGCGACCCGCACCCGCCGGGCCCGTCTCGTGGAGACCTTGCACGCCTGGCTGACCACCCGTGGCACCGCGGACCAGGTGGGCGAATCGCTGGGTGTGCACGCCCAGACGGTCCGCTACCGGCTGCGCAATCTCGAAGCGCACTTCGGCGACCAACTCGAGGACCCGGAGCGCCGGTTCGCGCTGGAGACATGTCTGCGGGCGCTACGTCTGCACGGATCCGTCTAGGTTCTGACATCGATGTCCACCCGGACCGCCGGCCAATGGTCACGTCCTGGAGACGAACTGAGCGGGCGCCCGCTCAGTCATACGCGTCCGTCAGGCAGTCCGTCCTGCAGGCCCCCGCCTCGAAACGTTCCCGCAGAGCGGCCGCCGCCTGCGTACGCGGTACGGGATGACGTCCGAACTGTGCCGCCATCACACGGATGACATCGTCGACGCGGATGATCGCGGGTTCGTCCGGAGCGGCCTGCCTACGGGCCGCGGCTATCGCCATATCCGCGGCCCGGCGCAGGTCACGGGCGAAGATACGATCCTGCGCGGCGCGGGCACGGCCCGGTGCGAACGGCCGTCGGACACTCCCCCGCCAGAGCACGCCGAACAGCACGAACACCACTCCGGTCACGACGACCAGCAAGCCGATCGGATCCGTCCCCACCGATTCCCCCACCGTGCGACCGCTCACCGGGCTCCCCCGCTGCGCTCCCCTGTGTACACCCGTGCGCCGCGTACGACCCCCCGACTGCGGGCATCGACCTCAGGACACCGTCGAACGGGGAGGTGCCCGGTGCACGGACCGGCGTCGGCAGGCTGGCTGCTCGTCGCGTTATGCGGGGCCATGGGGGCGTACTGCCTGCTGCGGATGCGCAGTTCGCTGGACGAACAGCGCACCGGCGCGGGTGGCGAGGCCCTGATGGGATTCGCCATGGCGCTGATGGCGGTGCCCGCGGTGGTCATCTCGCCACCGGTGGCCCTGTGGTGGCTCTACGCCGCCGTGTTCTCCGCGGCCGCCGCGTACGAAGTGGGGCGGGTGCGCAGGTCCGCCCATCATCTGCACCACCTGGTCGGAGCGCTGGCCATGGTCTACATGTCCCTTTCCATGACCGGCGGCGCCCCGCACCACGGCTCGGCCGGCGTCCCGCTCCTCACCGGCGGACTGCTCGTGTACTACGCCGCGTACGTCCTGCGCTCAGGCCTGAGGCTGATGCCCGCCGGGGCACCGGCGGGCATCAAGTCGAACGCGTCGGTCGCGGGCTGGGGCGACCGTACGGAGCTGGCGATGGTGTGCCGGCTGTCCATGGGCATCGCCATGTTCGCGATGCTTGTGACGATGTAGCGGCACCTCCCCACGGTCACAACGGACCTTTCCGGCATACGTTCCGTGGCGTCCGTCACTTGGCTGTGCGGCCCGTACCGCCTGGTAGCAAGCCCTCCTAGGGTGAGACGCATGATGGTCCCTGCCGCCCTGCTGCTGCTCGGCGCCCTGACCGCCGTGCTCGCTCCGCGCCTCCTGGCCCGCGCCAGGTGGCCCGAACGCGAGCCGGTCGTGGCGCTGTGGATGTGGCAGTGCGTGGTCGCCGCGGTGCTCCTTTGCTGCCTCCTGGCGATGCTGCTCAGCGCGTCCGGGGCGTGGCAGGCGGTACGCGGGCAGGTCTTCGCGCCCGCGCCGTCGGGGGTGGTCGAGGCGTACGCGCTGGGCGCGGGCGGACCCTGGGCGGGCGTGATCGCCGTCCTCCTGGCCTGTGGCGGTCTGTGGAGCGGGGCGATGCTGACCCGCGAGGTGCTGCGCGCCAGATCCCGCCGTCGTGCGGCCCGCACCGAACTGCGGCTGCGCGCACCGCTGCTTCCGGGCGAGGAGCCGGGCAGCGACCGTCTAGTGGTCATCGAGGGGGAACGGCCGGACGCGTGGTGGCTGCCGGGCACCGCACCCCAACTGGCCATCACCACGGCCGCGTTGCGCCGTCTCAAGGGCCGGCAGCTCGATGCCGTACTGGCTCATGAACAGGGGCACGCGGCGGCGCGCCACGACTGGCTGCTGCACTGTTCTTCGGCGCTCGCGAACGGCTTTCCGCAGGTGCCGGTCTTCGCGGCGTTCCGCGACGAGATGCACCGGCTCGTGGAACTGGCCGCGGACGACGTCGCCTCACGTCGCTTCGGTCGTCTCACCATCGCGCTCGCCCTCGTCGAACTCAATGAACACCGCGGGGTGTTCGGCCCCTGCCCCACCGCGCACGCCCAGGTACCGCAGCGCGTGAACCGCCTCCTGTCGGCCAAGCCCCGCCTCACCCCGGGTCGCCGCCTCCGCCTGACGGCGGCCGGCGCCCTCGTCCCCGTGGTCCCCCTGCTCGTGGCGTTCGTGCCAGGACTCAGCGCGCTGAGCTAGACCTCGGCACGGGTATTCGTCGAAGATCGGCCCATGTCACCCAGTCACCGTCGTATCGGCAAACCGGCCGCACTCGCGAGCCTTCTCGGCCTGCTCTGCGTGGCACTGATCGCACTGGTCGCGTTCGCCTGGCAGCCGCTGCGCTCCTTCGACACGGTGCTCGCGCGCTCCGTGCACCATCGCGCGCATGCCTACGACGGGATCACCCAGGTGAACCGGGTGCTGTCGGACTGGGTGTGGGATCCCTGGACGCTGCGCGCGCTGTGCGCGGTGGTCGTCGCGGGTCTCTGGCTGCGCGGCGCGCGCAGGATGGCCGTACTCCTCGCGGTGACCTGCGCGTTCGGCACTCTCGCCCAGCAGACGCTCAAGGCACTCATCGGCAAGGAGCGGCCACAGTGGCAGCAGCCGCTCGACAGCGCGCAGTACGCGGCGTTCCCCTCCGGTCATGCGATGACGGCGACGGTCACGTGCGGACTGCTCCTTTGGCTGCTGCGCCGACACGGCGTCAACGGCGCCGCATGGGCCACGGCCGTCACCGTGGCCGTGGTCTCCGTGCTGGGCGTGGGCCTGACGCGGATCTGGCTGGGTGTGCACTGGCCGAGCGATGTCGTCGGCGGCTGGCTGCTCGGCACGCTGACGGTGGTGGTCGCCGTGGCCGCGTACCGGCGTACAGAAGTGCGTGCTTGACCCATCCCTGGCCGCACCCGAGGATCGACCCCATGGCGATCAAGGGTGTCCTCTTCGACTTCTCCGGCACGCTCCTGCGGACCGAAACCACAGCGTCCTGGCTGCGAGCCGTCCTGGACGAGACCGGCACACAGCTCACCGAGGACGAATTCCTGCGGTACGCGGCGGAGTTGGACCACGTCGGAGCCCTGCCGGGCGGCACTCCCGCCCCGCGGGTGCCCGACCACCTGAGGGACATCTGGGCGGTGCGCGACGAGAGCGCCGAGAAGCACCGGGCCGCCTACACCGGCCTGTCCGCCGTGGTGGACCTGCCCTCGCCCGAGCTGCACGACGCGCTGTACGACCGGCACAAGACACCCCCCGCGTGGAGCCCTTACCCCGACACGGCCCCGGTTCTGCGAGGTCTGCGCGAGCGCGGTGTACGGGTGGGAGTCCTGAGCAACATCGGCTGGGATCTGCGGCCCGTCTTCCGTGACCACGGACTCGATCCGTTCGTGGACACCTATGTCCTGTCGTACGAGCACGGCATCCAGAAGCCGGACCCGCGCCTGTTCGCCATCGCCCTCGAACACCTCGGTGTGGCTCCCGAGGACGCCCTGATGGTCGGCGACGACCGCCGCGCGGACGGCGGCGCGGCCCAACTCGGTTGCGCGGTGCACTTCGTCGACCATCTCCCCGCGCACGAGCGACCCGGTCAGCTGCTGCCGGTACTCGATCTGGTCGACGGCTCGGCTCGCTGAACCCGCAAAGCTCTTTGGCACCGGGCGCCGCTCGCGGCCTCCGTCACCTCTGGGCCAACGGCGCCCGTCGCGCAAGGCCCTAAGGTGGTGGCATGCCACCCGAAACCACCACTGGTTCCGTGCGGTCTGCTGAACTCAACGAGCAGATCCGCGCGTTGTGGACGCGTGCGGGCGGACGTCTTGACGAGCAACAACGCGCGGAGTACGAGCGGTTGGTGACCGCTTGGGCCGCCTCGGTCCAGGGCGATCTGTCCGAGCGCGTCTGAAACGGACGAACTCCCGCCCCTTCATGGACACGTGAGGCAGACGGCCGCCGCGGCGCATCCGTTTACCGCGGGCGGCGAGGCAAACATCACAGCCCACGCGCCGGAGCCGGGCTCAGAGCCCAACTGTGCAGGTCAGAGCCGTTTCTACAGCCGTCGTACAGGTGGAAATCACAGAGTTTTCTCAGCGCGTTGTCATACCCGCCCCCTAAGCTCGTTCACATGTCCTCCACCCCACGTCCGCGCCCCACTCGGTCCGCCGAAGAGCTCAATGAGCAGATACGGCGGCTGATGCTGTGCTCGGGCGGACGCTTGAGCGAGGAGCAGCGCAAGGAGTACGCCGGCCTGGTCGTCGAGTGGGCGGCAGCCGTACGGGACGGTGTGCTCGAAGCGGCCTGAGTCACGCGCCTGGGGGATTTCCCCCAGGGAAAGCTCCAGGTCAGCCGGGTGTTTCCAGAGAATCACGGACTCTATCGTCGAAATGTCGACGCCGTCGGAGGCGTCGCGAGACGAGGAGTCCCCATGCGTAGGATCGCCACCTTCTTCGGCCTGATCGTCGGTACCTATCTGATCGCCCGCGCTCTTGTGGAGCCCTTCGTCATCGACTTCGGCGACCCCTCCTCGTACGCCGCCGACTGGGGCGGACCGCATGTGGCCGGGGTCCTCGCCGTGCACTGTCTGCCGGGTGTGCTCTCGGCGTGGCTGATGTTCCGCGCGGCCCGCCGGCACTTCTCCCGCACCGCCCGCAACTCCGTACGCAACCCTGTCCACGCCCCCGTGCAGCCCGGGTCGCACAGCCGGTAGCCCGCGGGCCCCTTCGGGGCAAGACTGGGCAGGGCCGGCACCGCGGCGAAGGGAGCTGCGCGATGACCCACTGGACTACTGCGGACATCCCTCCTCAAAAGGGACGCACCTTTCTGGTAACGGGGGCGAGCAGCGGACTGGGCGCCGAAATGGCGCGCGCCCTGTGCGCCGCGGGTGCGGAGGTGATCCTCACGTGCAGGGACGAGGAGCGGGGCCGGGCCGTGACCGCTTCCCTCGACGGCTCCGCCTCCGTGCGGCGGCTGGATCTCGCCGACCTCAAATCCGTCCGCGCCTTCGCCGAGGGCTTAGAACATCCGGTGGACGTACTCATCAACAACGCGGGCATCATGGCCGTCCCTTACGCCACGACGGCGGACGGGTTCGAAAGCCATATCGGCACCAACCACCTCGGCCACTTCGCCTTGACCGGGCTGTTGATCGACCGGATAGGCGACCGGGTCGTCACCGTCACCAGCGGGCTGCACCGGCTCGGCCGTATCCACCCCGAGGACCTGCACTGCGAACACCGCCGCTATCAGCGCTGGTTGGCGTACGCCCAGTCCAAGCTGGCCAATCTGCTCTTCGCCTACGAGCTCCAGCGCCGGCTCGCCGGCGGCGGCCCGGTGTCCCTGGCAGCCCACCCCGGTGTCTGCGCCACCGAGGGTCAGCGCCGTGACACCTCTCTCCAGGGCAAGATCCTCGCGGGCGGCCGCGCCCAGTCCCCGCAGATGGGTGCGCTGCCGCTGCTCTACGCGGCCACGGCGCCGGATATCGAAGGCGGGGTCTGCATCGGCCCTGACGGCAGGTTCCAGCGCAACGGCTATCCCAAGACCGTGACCACGAGCGGTCGTTCGCGCGACGCGACGATGGCGGCACGGCTGTGGCAGCGCTCGGAGCGGGCCACGGGCGTGCACTTTCCGCCGCGGTCCTGACGACGCTCCGTTCCCGCTCAGCCGTCCGCCCGGCAGTCCGCTCAGCCCTGCGCCAGCGCCGCGCACTGTCGCGGGCTCAGGCGGTCAGGCCGCGCGACGACGCCGTACTTCCCGGCCTCGACGGCGTTCAGGGCGAACGGATCCGCGATCGCCGGCTCCGCCCGAAGCGCTTCCACCGCGGCGGTGATCCGCTCCCGCGGCCAGTCGAGTCCGGCGGCCAGGGCGTCCTCGGTGAGCGGCCGGCCGGCCTGCACCAGTCCGGCGAGCACACTCAGCGCGTCATGGACGACGGCGTCCGCCAGTCCACTGCCGCCCATGTGCTCGCTGAGCCGCGCGAAGAAACGGCCCATACCGTCGAGCCGGATCCCGGCGGTGCTCTCCGCGCCGAAGATCGCGATACCGCGCTGCGCCGCGGTGGCGATCTCGGCATGCGCACCGGTGTCCGCCTGCCAGGCCTGCAACCAGACATCGTCCTCGATCACATAGCGCTCACGCCGACCTCCGGGATCGGACCTGCGCACCACCAGCTCCATCGCTTCGAGCGCGGCGATGGACTTCGACACCGATGCCGGGCTGACCCGCAGCCGCTCCACCAGTTCCGCCGAGGTCAGCCCGCTCACGTCGGCCGTGAGCAGACAGACGAAGACGCGTGCGGTCATCCGCGGCATACCGGTGGCCGCGAGCAGGGCGGCGAACTCGTCGACGAACGCGCGCATCTCCTCGGTCTCGCGCCCGGGCCGCCCACCGGTCACGTCTTCGACCAGCCGGGGCGCCTTGCGCCGCCGGGCCCGCAGCCCGGCGGACTCCTGGGCGACTTCGGCCAGATAGCCGCCGCTCGGCGCGGCATTGCGGGCGACTTCCCGACTGATCGTCGACGTGGGCCGCTCGAGCCTGCGAGCGATCTCGGCATACGCGAGACCGTCCGCCACCCACTCGGCGATCTGCCGCCGGTCGTCGTTGGTCAGCCTGCCTCCGGGCACTGACCTCACCTCCTCTTGCGTTCACCACAGTACATTGCAACGGCAGTACGTTCAGGATTGCATTCACCCACAATTTCATTGCAACGATTCGCTGAAAACACGCCTCTCGCGCGCACTCAGCTTTGATGAATCACAAAACGCAACGTAGCTTTTTGCCATCTAGAAAGGGAAGGTGAAGAGCGATGCATGTGATGGCCGTATCGACGGTGACCGACGAGAAGAGGTTCTGGAGCGGCCTCAAGAAGGCGCACGGCAAGCTGCCGAAGGGCTCCCGGTGGAAGCTGGCGATCGCGAGCGGCGACGGGACCAAAGCCGTGAACGTGATCACCCACGACTCCCTGGACGGACTGCGGGAGTTCTTCGAGTCGTACGCGGCTGACCACGCCACGACGGAGTACTTCGAGGCGGACGCGGCGAACGCGATAGGCCTGGCGCGATGAGGCCGGACACCGCGCGCCTCGGGGCCCGAATCGCGGAACTCCTCGCGGAGTACGGCATCCCGAGCGCCGCAATCGGCGTACTGCACGGCGGTGAGGTCACGGAACTCGCCGTCGGCGTGAAGAACGTCGAGACAGGCGAACCGGTCGCGACGGACACCGTTTACCAGTGCGGTTCCATGACCAAGACATGGACCGCACTGGCGTTCCTTCAGTTCGTCGACGAGGGCAAGGTCGACCTGGACGCCCCGGTACGGACGTATCTCCCAGATTTCGAAGTGGCCGATCCCGAGGCCGGCGCCACCGTGACCTCACGGCAGCTGCTGTTCCATACGAGCGGCATCGAGGAGGCGTACGGCGATCCCGGCGAGGACCCGGATGTCTACGAGCGCATGGTCGCCGAGATCGCCGACGCACCTCAGGTCTTCCCGGTAGGCAGCACCCACGGCTACAGCGCGGCCCTCGGCTACGCGATCCTCGCGCGGATCATGGAGGTGCTCGACGGCAAACCCTGGGACGACGTGATGCGCGACCGCCTCTTCGTTCCCATGGGCCTGACCTCCACCCGCACTTGGCACGACGAGATCGACGAATCCCGCGCCGCGACAGGGCACTTGCTCCGTTCCCTCGAAGAGGGCCCGCTGCTCACCCCGGTGGACCACCTCCCGCGCGCCTTCGGCCCCGGCGGCAACCTCACCTCGACGACCGGAGAGGTGCTCGCTCTCGCCCATGTCCTGCTGCACGAAGGAGTGGCACGAAACGGGCGGCGCATCCTCTCGACCGCCGCCGTACACGAGATGCTGCATTCGCGGGTGCCCGTGCCGGACCCCCATATGTTCGGTCCGTACTGGGCACTCGGCCTCATCGTGTGCGACTGGCACGGCGAAACGGTGTACGCGAGCGACGGCAGCACGATCGGCCAGAACGCCCGGCTGCGGATCCTTCCCCATGCGGACGCCGCGCTCGCGCTGTTGACCAACGGCGGTCCGCGGGACAGCTTCTACCGCGAGGTGTTCGACGAGATCCTGACCGAGCTGGGCCTCGACACCATGCCCGTACTGCCCGCGCCGGACCCCGGCCTGCGCCTCGATCCGGCGCGTTACGAAGGGGTCTACGAACGCCCCGGCACTCGCTTCGAGGTGGCCTCGCAGGACGGCGGACTGCAGCTGACGCTGGATCTCGACCCGATGCAGGCGGCGTTCCTCGGCCGGCCGGAGCGCATCCGCTACGAGCTGCTCCCGCTCAGCGAGACGCACTTTCTGATGCCGCCGACACACCCGCTGGAGGACACCCAGACGGTAGCCCTCTACGACTTCACGGACGGCGCCGCGCGCCATCTCCACACCAATTGCCGGGTGCATCCACGGGTGCCGTGAGATACACGAGTGCGATGAGATCCACCGAAACACCCCCGACCAGCACAAAGCCGCCCGTCCGGACGATCCCCCGCGTCGCCCGGGCGGACGGGTACAGGTAGTCGTTTGCTAATGACGCAGGTCATACACCAGGACCGGGGCCCCGTTCCGCCGGGTTAGTGCCGCGTTGATCCGGCTTCCTCTGGCGTGATCGTCTCCCAAAAATCCCCCACGCCTGTCACCCATGGCAGTTGGCGGCATTCCTGCGGAGGGGCAACCCGCTGGGAGCACAATGAGCACGAGCCCCCTTCGGTGCACGAAGGGGGCTCGCTCGCGCCGGGTTCCCGACAGAGGGCCACTCCAATAGAGACCCGGCACGTTGGGTTGGGTTCGTGTTGCCGGACTCCCCGACGCCGAGCAGCTCCTCAACGACGAAACCTGGGTGAAATGGCGCGGCGGCCGTGCGCACTACTACGAGGCGGCATGAGCCGCGTGCCCCCGGTCGCGGTTGCTGCATGCGCGGGCCCTGTGCGGGGTGGCGTTCGCCCGAAAATGGCCGGTGAACCGGGCGCTCTTCTACTTGGCGAGCCCGAGAATGCCTCCATGACCGAAGCCCAGGGAATTGTCATCGCAGCGATCATCGCCGTGGGCGGTGCCGCCCTTGCGTACCTTGCTGGCCGACATCAAGTGCGCGACCAAGCGTTCGTCGAGCACGCTCAGTGGCTTCGAACGCAGCGCCTGCAGGCATACACGGACTATCTCGTGAAGTTTGATGAAGTCACGGCGAGAGCCCGCCACCTCTGCGCACGCACAGATGAACTGCGCTGGGAAGAGCGCTGGGGGACGCCGCAATTCGATCCGGACGAGGCGGCAAACGATCTTATACAGGGAGCGACGGACATGGGGGAGGCAATTCCGGCAGCGCAAACTGTAGTGTCGATCTTCGGGAATGAAGCTTGCGCTCGTGGGGCCGCCGACCTTCGTGCCGCGCTTCCCGAACTGCGAGACATCGTCATTCGCTACATCAACGGCGGTCAGGGCGTGGACGTGGCAAACGTCGACACGCTCGTGACCGAGAAGCGCGCTGCCTACTTGGCGTCAGTTAGGGATGACCTGACTGCCGCCCCTCAGCCGAAGAAGCGCACCCAACGACAGGCCTGAGCCCCACAGAGCACCGAAGCCCGTTGTTGCTGAGTAGATGAGACTCACAGCCCGATGTCATCCGATGCTGCGTCGGTCCACTTGTCAGCCCAGTCCGCCTCGCGAGGCGGTGGCGGCTCCGCATACTCGCTGGTGACGGAATCCAAGTATCGGATGGTGAGGCCGAGAATCGAAGCAGGATGCCGCTCCCTGTACAGGGAAAAATCGTGTCCGGTTCCTGGTGTGTTCCCTCAAGCGTGTTGCAGGAGCGACAGAGCCAGCCTTCTCCGAACTACCGGGCGTCCCGTGATCCGGCGACGGGACGATCAGTCCCGAGAGGAAGGGCCGGAGAACGGCTGCGAACGGCGCGGGTGTTAGTTTCCTGCCCGTGTTAAAACACCAGGATGAGACCAGGGCGGCCTACGACGGGGTCGTCGAGCTCTATGCGTCGATGTTCACTAGTCGGTTGGAGACGCAGCCGTTCGCGCGGAACATGATCGGCACCTTCGCCGAGCTCGTGCGCGATTCGGGGAACCTGCGGGTAGCCGACGTCGGGTGCGGACCCGGTCATCTGACAGCCATGCTGCACGACTTGGGGCTGGACGCCTTCGGGCTCGACCTCTCCCCGGCCATGGTCGACCACGCTCGGCGGGCCGAGCCGGCGCTGCGGTTCGACGAAGCGCGCATGGAGGCCTTGCCGGTCGAGGACGGCACGCTCGGTGGGGTGCTGGCCCACTACTCGATGATCCATACCCCACCTGGAGAATTGCCCGCACTGCTCGCTGAGCAGGTGCGTGTCCTGGCACCAGGGGGTCTGCTCCTGGTGTCCTTCTTCGGGACGGAGGGGCCGGAACCGGTCCGCTTCGACCACAAGGTGGCGCCCGCTTATAGCTGGCCGGCGGAGCAGTTTGCCGAGTTGCTGGCCGGTGCCGGCCTTGTCACGGTGGCTCAGTTGCTCCACGACCCAGCGTCCGAGCGTGGCTTCCTCGACACCCACTTTCTGGCCCGCCGCCCGTAGAGCGTGCCCGTGGCTTGGGTCGGGGTGGTGTAGATCATCCGCGTGGATGAAGCTCGTCCGCGCCGCCGCGTTCTGTGCCGACGTCCACTGAGCATCGCCAGAGGTGACCACCGTCCTGATCACCGGTCTCCTGCAGTCTGCCCAACTCGGGTAGGACGAACGCTGCCAAGTCCCGCTCGGGGACATCGCCTTGAAGCATCCTGAGAAGCTAGTGGAGAAGCCGTCTGACCTGCAAGAACTCACGAGTTAGTTCGGTTAACGGGCCGCGCACGAGGCCGGTCCCGTGGTCGTGATCGCAGACGAGGTCACCCTTCCGCCCGCAGATCGCGCATCGGCCGTTCTGCCACATGGTCAAAGCGCTGTCCCCGTTGCCCAGTAGGGCGGCCGCGGCGCACTCAAGGTCCCACAAGACTCCGGCCTGGCCTGGTGCGCAGCCCTTACGTTCGGCGTCTGCGAGGAACTTCCGTCGCGTGTCATCCACGGGCGGCAGATCGGTGGGCCATCCCCAGCACACGGGCTCGGCCGTCACTCTGCAGCCTCCATCGCCTCATCGTGCGCACGGAGCGCCTGAGAGATCGCGCCGACGCTGGGGTTCTTCCCCTTGTTCTTGCCTTCGGTGATGCGGAGATGGGGCTGAATCTGCTTGAGGCTGAAGCCCTGAGCCTGAAGGGCGGCGGCCTGGATGACGAGCGCTTCGGTCATCACCGGGCGTCGGCCCCGGATGGACACCCGAGTATCTGCGGCGCCTGGTGAAGAGCAGCGAGGAGAAGAGCGCATGAGCGACAAGCCCGACGAGTACGAGATCCGCGCCCGCATGCTCCGACTCCTCGCCGCTGGCCACCGGAAGCGGGCCGCCGAGCTGGAGATGGCCGCCGCTGCCGCTCTCGCGACACGGTCCATGCGACGACTCGCAGAGGTCATCACTGAGGCGGAAGCGCGCGAGGTCGCCGAGCATCCCGACCTCGCGGAGTTGAACCTGCAGTTGGATGGGTTCTACTCGGAAGACTCGGAGTAGCGAACCGCATGACGACGGCCCCGAACCCGGGAGCGGGGCCGCACTGTGCCCGCGATCAGTACTCGCCCGACGCCCTCAACTCATCCAACACCGCAGCCGAATTCTCCGGGCAGTACGCCTTCACGCCCGCGACGAGCAGTTCGTTGGCGTCCGGCTTCTTCGTGCCCCACTGCTCACCAATCGGATACAGCCCCGTATCCATCGAGAACAACCACTCCACCGAGTGCCCGGCGTCCAGTCCCGCGCACCACTCCGGTGGGTACAGCAATAGCTCCTCGTCAGTGGGCTCACCGTTGAACGTGATCTCCCGCGCGGCGCCAAGGTACGTGGCTTTCTTGTCGACGCTCGGCGAGGGTTTCGCGTCCGTCGTGCTGGGCTTGGAGTCGGAGCAGCCGGCCAGTGCGAGGCAGGCGGCGGTGAGTAAGACGGTGATGACGTGGCGCATAGGTCCCCCAGGGTGTGCGTGGCGGGGATGCTATCGCCGCACACCCTGGGGTGTGTGGTGGTTTCTGTGGTTCTGCCTGCCCACGTGCGGGATGTGGTCATGCTGCCGGTCATGGCGTATGCGGTGGTGATCCGGGCGGATACGGCCGCCGAGTGCACGGACGTCCTCGCCTGGATGTGCAAGCTCCTCGGGCTCGAACCGAGCTTCGCGCCACGGCAGTTGACCGGCGACCGGTGGATCGCGCGCGCTACCCCTGCTCCTCCGGGCGGTGGCAGTAGTGCCAGTCCGCTTCGGGATGCGGCTCCGCCCCGAACATCCTGAGCACGTACTCGCCGCCGCCGATCAGCATCGTTCCCGACGGTCGTCCGTGCTCGCCGACTTTGACGGCCACGGACTGCCCAGCACAAGGCCCGCCCTCAATCCCCAACATCACCTTGTCGGGATCAACGGCGGGCCAGAGGCGCGAGTTACGCAGGCGGGGCAGCGGCCCTAGACAGCTCGGGCCCGCGCCTACCTCGGAGGGGGTGGGCTAGAAGCCGCACCACACATCTGAGCCGAAGTCGTCCAAGGTGTCGGTGCGCATCCAACCCTCCACGCCTGTACGGACGTTGCGTGCGTATGTCCAGTGCCTGGCGCTGTCACCCTCCCAGGCGCCCACCGTGTAGCAGTGGTAGTCCATCCGGTCGGACGACCCGGCGAGTCCCTTGATCGAACAGCCGGTGCTGGATCCGGACCGCATGTTGACGCCGTCGGCGGTGGCGTTCCATGAGCCGCCGTCCCTGTCGGGCGCCGTCCTGCCGCAGTTGGCGTATGCGCTGGCAGGTGTTGCGGTGACCGCGGGCGCGATCAGGGTAGCTGCGAGAACGAATGTCGCGGCAAAGATGCGCGCCTTGGATACGGACACGGACGACTCCTTGGGGGGGTGGCAGGGATGGCACGCACACCTATTTGTGCGTGCTCATGCCAAGGAGGGAGGCTATATAGATCAAGTTGGGGTCTGATAGGAGAAAAGCGAACAGCCTCTGAAACAAGGTCGTTTGTCTCTTTTACAGGCTGAGAATGATGCGAGGCGTTGGCTTAGGCGCTGGTGGAGCTCCGCCCAAACCCGCGGTTGTTGTTGGTGATGTTGACGGTCCTGCCGCCGCGCCCACCCCGCGCGGCAAGCAGCAGCAGCACCGCCACACCCGCGAACGCGCTGACCAACTGCACAGCACCCCCCGACACCCGCACCCAGTGCGCCACCGGCCGCCATGGGTTGCGCGAGCGGGTCGATGCCGTACCGCTGCGGCAGGGGCGGCCGTTCAGGGGCCTTGAAGTAGCCCGCAGGCAGCGTGTCACGGGGTACGCCGATGAACCGGGTGGGGTTGTACGGATCGGCAACGTAGATGGGCGCTCGACGGCGAGTTCGATCTCGCCGTACACGGGCTGGGTGGTAGTCCACTGCCCGGCCGTGTGGTCGGGCAGCCGGTCGGGCAGCGGCTGATTCATGGCGTCCTCTCGGTCAGGCGGCGACGGCCGCGGTCTTGGGGCCGGTGCACTGGTCGGCGTGGCCTGCCAACCACGCCGACACGAGGCTTACGGCGCGGGCAAGGTCTTCTTCGTCGCTGATCTGCTAGGCGTGGCTGTGTCCGTGCTCGCAGCTCCCCCGCAACGGCGCTTACCCGACGCCCGTCGCTGCCGGCTGTGGCCGGTGTCGAGGACCTAGTGCCCCATGGGTTGCGGCACTCTCACAAGGTGTGGCTCGATGAGGAGGGCCATCCCCGCGTGGCTGTCGAGGAGCGGCTGCGGCACCGTATGCAGGGCGTCGAAGGGACCTACTCGCATACGACGCTGACGATGGAGCTACGGATCGCGGAGTCGCTGCAGTCCCTGTGGGAAGCGTCGCTCAAGCCGGTGATCGACCGCCGGGAGTACGAGCCTGCGAGGCCGCTGCGAGCCCCGGAAACGAGTTGATCTCCCAGAAATCTCCCACAGCGCACTGGGGAGATCATCTACGTGTCTTGCCGCTCCCCTGCGAAGCGCCCCGCGTAGTGGGTCCGATCAGGCAGTAAGCAGTCATCCACCGAAACACCCCCGACCAGCACAAAGCCGCCCGTCCGGACGATCCCCCGCGTCGCCCGGGCGGACGGCAGCACTGTGACACCCCCCAAGAACACGGAGGGGCCCGTTCAGTGCACGCTGAGTATAGTTGGCTGCGAGCCAGTCAACGCAGGAGTTTGCGATTGTCCCCGCGCAGCGCATCGGTCAACGAGGAGTTGCGTCGGCGTTCCCGTGAGCGGCTGCTGCAGGCGACGGTCGAGCTCGTGGGCGAGCGCGGATACGAGGCGACCACCCTCGGCGACATCACCGACCGCGCCGGCTGCGCCCGCGGCCTCGTGTCGTACTACTTCCCCGGTAAGCGCCAGCTGCTGCAGTCCGCGGTGCACCGCCTGATGCATCTGACGCTGGAAGCGGCGCTCGAGCGGGAGCCGCGCACCGAGGACGGCGACGAGCGTCTGGCCCGCGCCATCGACGCGATCCTGGGCCTTGCGATCGACCGGCCCATCCTGATGCGTACGCACATGGCCGGGATCCTGCAGGCCGAGGGGTTCGTGCAGTGCCCCGAGCAGCAGCGCCTCGCACAACTGCTGCGGGACACCTGCGTACGACATGGATCACTGGACGTGGATCATGAATACCCGCTGCTGCGCGCGCAGTTGATGGGCGCGGTGTTCGCTTTGCTCATGCCCGGGGCGCCGATGCCCCTGGCACCACTGCGGGCCGAGCTGTTCCACCGTTACGCACTGCGGTGGGAGCTCGGCGTTCCGCCGGACGGTTGCCCGCCCGACGGAACACACACGACCGGTCAGTCGTCCCAGCGGTCGAAGTAGTCGGGCTGCGTCTGGACGTTGAGCACGTCCAGCCGGACCTTCTTCGCCGGGTCGGTACGACGATCGTTGATCTTCAGGACGTCGAGTCCCTTGGCGATGTCGTTGGAGTAGACATAGCCGTTGTAGTAGTACGCGGACCACGGGCCCGCCGTGGTGAGCTGGGTGGTGCTCACCGGCCCACGCTCGAAGTAGCCGATCTCCTTCGGCTTGCTCGAGTCGGTGAAGTCCCAGACCGAGATGCCGCCCTGGTACCAGGCCTGGACCATCAGGTCCTTGCCCTTGACCGGAATCAGCGACCCGTTGTGCGCGACGCACACCTCGGTGTCGGCCTGGTGCCGGTCGATCTTGAAGTACGAACGGAAGACCAGCTTGCGCTTGTCGCCCTTGCCAACGATGTCGTAGATGCCGTTCGCACCGCGGTTCGGGCCGATCGCCTCGTTGCAGGTGGCCGCACCGCCGCCGCCGAGCTCGTCGGTGAAGACGATCTTGTTGGCCTTCTGGTTGAACGTCGCCGAGTGCCAGAACGCGAAGTTCACGTTGTCCTGGACCTGGTCGATGACACGCGGCTTGGCCGGGTCCTCGATGTCGATCAGGATGCCGTCACCCATGCAGGCGCCCGCCGCGAGGTCCTTGGAGGGCAGCACGGTGATGTCGTGGCAACCGGTGGTCTTCGAGACACCCGGGTTGGTGGGACCGCCCGGGTTGCCGCCGCCGTCCGGCCCGTCACCGGGGAACAGCACGGGGAAGTCGATGACCGCGGCCTGCGTCGGGTCCTTGCGCGGGACCTTGATCACCGAGATGCCGTCGTGCGGAGGCTGGCAGTCGGGGAAGGTCGCGCTCGGGAAGTACGACGAGACGTAGACGTAGACGTTCTTGCGCTCCGGCACCAGCGTGTGCGTGTGCGAACCGCAGGCCGTCTCCACCGAGGCGACGTACTCGGGGTTGGAGATGTCGCTGATGTCGAAGATCTTTATGCCCTCCCACGACGACTTCTCGGTCGCGGGCTGCGAGACGCTGTTGCACGAGTTGTCGCTGCGCGAGGAGTCGGTCGACAGGAAGAGCAGGTCGCCGGAGACCGAGATGTCGTTCTGGCCACCGGGGCACAGGACCTGCGCGACGGTCTTCGGCGTCTTCGGCTTGCTGATGTCGAAGATGCGGAAGCCGTCGTAGTTGCCGGCGAAGGCGTACTTGCCCTGGAACGCGATATCGGTGTTGAGACCGGGCAGCGCGTCCTTCGGCACGTTGGCGATGTGTTCGATGTTGTCGGAGTGGACGATCTCGTCCTGCCCCGGTATCTCGCCGTTCGATATCGCGGCACGGGTGTCGGCGGTATCGCTCTTCGAGACGCTCTCCGGGGCGGCCGGTGTGTCGCCCGGGTCGGGCGTGGCACCGGCCTGACCTGCCGTCAGGAGTGTGGCGACAAGCCCGAACGCGGCAGCCGCGACGCCGAGGCGTCTGCGGCGAACGCGAGTTTCGCTCAGTTGCTTCACTTCGTCCTCCCAAGTCGCCGTTCAGAGTTGAACGGTTCACGGACAACGGCAGTATCGTGCTCGCCATGCACATATCAACAGATGGCAACCTACTTGTAATAGAAGTTTTTGATCTTTGACGGCGGCTGCCGTGCTAGGACAGACGTCGACGTGACAGGTGGCGCAAGGAGGCTGACGTGGTGAATCGCCGTAGACGTGGACGGAAGTTGACCTTCGCCCTGACTGCGGGAGTGCTGGCCGCCACGCTCGCGCTCGGCGGCTGCGACGGGGACGGGGACAGCAACTCCAAGTCCGGTGCGAAGGACGGGCCTTCGGTGATCGCCCCGGGCAAGCCCGGCGAGAAGGCCGAGGAGATCACGCCCGAAGAGGCCAAGAAGCGCGGCGAGGACGACACACCCAACTCGGCTGATTTCGAGTACGCCCAGATGATGATCGAGCACCACCGGCAGGCGCTCACCATGAGCGAACTCGCGCCCGATCGCGCGAAGTCCGACAAGGTGAAGCGGCTGGCCGAGCGCATCCACGCGGCTCAGGGGCCTGAGATCAAGGCCATGGAGGCCTGGATCGACCGCAACGGAGGCCCGCGCGAGTCCGCGGCACACGACGGCCATCACATGCCCGGCATGGCCACCGAGGCTCAACTCGACACTCTGCGCGCTTCAAAGGGGTCGGGCTTCGACGAACTGTTCCTCAAGCTGATGATCACGCACCACACCGGCGCCCTCACCATGGCCAAGGACGTGCTCTCGAACGGGAACAACGTGCTGGTCGAGGAGATGGCCAACGACGTGGGGGCTCAGCAGACCAGCGAGATCGAGCGGATGCGCGAACTTCTGTGAACCGGCCGAGCGCGGCGCAGGTCGATTCGGGGCCCGTCAACGCCGGTTGTGGCGCGGGGGCAGGAAACCGGCGTCCCGTGCGCCGGAGATCAGCCGCAGGCACTTGCGGCGGCTGCGGCCCGTCGCCTGCATGACGGCGAGCACGGGATCGAGGCCCGACTCCTGGGCCGCGCGATAGGCCTCGGCGACGGTCCGCCGCCCGTCGCTGCCGCGCGGCCAGGACGGACGGGCCCGGCGGTGCACCTGAGGCCCCGGCCGTCCCGGCGTCTCGGGCGCGGGCGCCACCGGGCCGTGCCGTTCGGCCACGGCCCGGCAGGCATCGCCGAGCGGGCCTTCGAGCCAGGGCGTCAGCGCCGCGAACCCCCCGAGCGGCAGCGGGGGTTGAGCCCTCATGTCCTCGATCGCGATCCCTGCTTCACCGACCACGGCGAGCACTTCGATGTACGCGCCGTCGCCGAAGGTCAGCCGTACGTTGAACCAGGGCGGCAGCGGACCGGTCCCCGGCGGCGCCGCCCACGCGCCGTCCGCCTCGTACGCATCCAGATGTCGCCCGGTGGACGCGCTGCCATGTCCCTGGAGTTCCCAGACGGGCCAGACCGACACGACGCTCTCCGGTCTGCCGGTCATGAGGTGGTCTTCTGGCAGGGGGTCACCGGTCAATGACTCACCCACGTCATGCGGTCGATTGTGATCAAATTCGGCATCAAATGATCCATAGAGCACATCAACACCGTATCCGGATGATCACTGTTGGTCACATTCGGCACGCGAGCGTTTGATCCCACCTCTCCCCCTCGCCGCAGGGGAGTGCGATGCTGAAGGCATCCCGCGGGAGGAGCGTCGCCGTGCTTCATGTCGCTGTCGTCGGATCAGGGCCGAGCGGGGTGTACAGCGCCCAGTCGCTCGTCCAGCAGGACCGGGTGCCGGTGCGGGTCGACGTACTCGACCGGCTGCCCTGCCCGTACGGTCTGGTCCGTTACGGCGTCGCGCCCGACCACGAGAAGATCAAGTCGCTGCAGAACAATCTGCGGTCGGTCCTCCAGGACGACCGGGTCCGCTTCCTCGGCGCCGTCGAGGTCGGCCCGGGCGGCATCGCGACGCGGGAACTCCTGCGGCTCTACGACGCCGTCGTGTACTGCGTGGGGGCCGCGACCGACCGCAGGCTCGGCGTGCCCGGTGAGGACCTGCCGGGGAGTTGGTCCGCCACCGAGTTCGTCTCCTGGTACAGCGCGCATCCCGATGCGCACTGGAACGGTGCGCTGAGCGCCGCCCGTTCGGCCGTGGTGATCGGCGTGGGCAATGTCGCCGTGGACGTGACACGGATCCTCGCGCGCGGCGCCGAGGAGCTGACCGGCACCGATATGCCGGGCGCCGCACTCGCCGCGTTGGAGGCGAGCACGGTACGCGACGTGTACATGGTGGGCCGGCGTGGGCCTTCGCAGGCGAAGTTCACCACGAAGGAGCTGCGCGAGCTCGGTTCGCTCGCGGATGCCGAAGTGGTCGTGGACGGCGCCGAGTTGGCGCTCGACCCGCACTTCATCGATCCTGCCGCCCTGCCCGCGGTGAACCGGCGCAACGTCGAGGCGCTACGGGCGTTCGCCGAGCGGCCGCCGCAGGGACGCGGTCGGCGGATCCATCTCCGGTTCTTCCTGCGGCCGGTGGAGCTGATCGCCCACGGCGGCCACCTGGGGACGGTGCGGTTCGAACGGACGCTGCCGGACGGGAAAGGCGGGGTCAGCGGGTCCGGTGCGTACGAGGAGATCGAGGCACAGCTGGCCCTGCGCTCCGTCGGCTATCGCGGACTCCCGCTGGACGGGCTGCCGTTCGACGAGCGCGGCGGCACCGTGCCGCATGACGCGGGGCGGGTGCTGCGGCAGGGTGCGCACTCCCCCGGCGAGTACGTGGCGGGGTGGATCAAGCGGGGGCCGACGGGGGTGATCGGCACCAACCGGCCGTGCGCGAAGGAAACGGTCAGCTCGCTTCTGGCGGACGCCCCGCAGATGCTCGCCGCGCAACCGGCCGGGCGGACGGACCCGTTGGACGGACTGCAGGCGGCCGGGCTGCGGCCGGTGGAGTGGACCGGATGGCAGGCGATCGAGCGTGCGGAAACGGCACTCGGGGCCTCGCTCGGGCGGGGGCCGGTGAAGATCGGCGACTGGGACGCGCTGCTTGCGGCGGCACGCGAACGCTGAGGCCGCGTCCCCGCACGGACTCCGCAACCTGCGACGGCGGGCGAACACCGAGGCCGCAGGCACCGCCGCGGAACTCCCGCCCCAGGTCCGGGCATCGCCGACACAGCGCGGCAACATCCGCGTAATCAACAAATTGTTCAGGCCGATTACGGTCTCGTGCTACCCCCACGCGCTTGGACGATCTTGTCCCCTATCCCAGTACAGGAGTGCCCGATGGCCTCTGCTCCTCCTGCCGACCCCTCCGCCGCCCCGGCCGAGAAGCACCCAGTCGATCAGGTGCCACCCACCGGCAAGCTGATCGCGTTCGGTCTGCAGCATGTGCTCGCGATGTACGCGGGCGCGGTGGCCGTTCCGCTGATCGTCGGCGGCGCGATGAAGCTGCCGCCCGCGGATCTCGCGTACCTCATCACCGCGGATCTGCTGGTCTGCGGTATCGCGACGCTGCTGCAGTGCGTGGGCGTCTGGCGGTTCGGCGTGCGGCTGCCGATCATGCAGGGCTGCACCTTCGCCGCGGTCTCCCCGATGGTCCTCATCGGCACGCAGGGCGGCGGACTGCCCGCCATCTACGGCGCTGTGATCATCTCCGGACTCGCGATGGTGCTTCTCGCGCCGGTCTTCGGCAGGCTGCTGAGGTTCTTCCCACCGCTGGTCACGGGCACGGTCATCCTGATCATCGGCGTGACGCTGCTGCCCGTGGCGGGACGCTGGATCGCGGGTGGCGCGGGATCACCGGAGTTCGGAGCACCGAAGAACATCGGCCTCGCGGCCTTCGTCCTGGTGGTCGTCGTGGCCGTGCAGCGCTTCGCGCCCGCCTTCCTCAGCCGGATCGCGGTACTCGTCGGCATCGTGGCCGGCACGCTGGTCGCGATACCGCTCGGCTTCACGGACTTCGACGGGGTGGGCAAGGCCGACTGGCTCGGCATCAGCACGCCGTTCCACTTCGGCGCCCCGACGTTCGAGGCGGCGGCCGTGGTATCGATGCTGGTGGTGGCCTTGGTGATCATGACCGAGACCACCGGAGACATGATCGCCGTCGGCGAGATGACCGGCCGCAAGGTCGGACCGCGCAACCTGGCGGACGGTCTGCGCGCGGACGGTCTGTCGACCGTGCTCGGCGGCGTCTTCAACACCTTCCCGTACACCGCGTTCGCGCAGAACGTGGGCCTCGTCGGGATGACCCGGGTGCGCAGCCGCTGGGTCGTGGCCTGCTCGGGCGTGATTCTCGTCCTGCTCGGCCTGCTGCCCAAGCTGGGCGCGATCGTCGCGGCGATCCCCGCGCCGGTGCTCGGCGGTGCGGGTCTGGTGATGTTCGGAACCGTCGCGGCCACCGGTCTGCGCACGCTCGCGACCGTGGACTTCCGCGGCAATCACAACCTGACGATCGTCGCGGTGTCGGTGGGCATGGGCATGCTGCCGGTGGGAGTCCCTGAGATCTACGCGGAGTTCCCCGACTGGTTCCAGACGGTGATGCACAGCGGGATCAGCGCGGGGTGCCTCACCGCGATCGCGCTGAACCTGCTGTTCAACCATCTGCCGGGGCGGGCCGGCGCCGGCACCGAGAGGGCTGCCGCCGGCTCGGATACGGATTCAGTTGCCGCCGAGCCGCCGCTCCTGCCGGGCAGCCGCGTCGAGAACGCTGTCCAGAAGTCCGGGGAAGAGCGCGGCTAGATCCACCCAGCGCAGCCCGTTCATCTTGGCCGTACCGCTGTAGACCTGCCGGATCACCCCGCTCTCGCGCAGCACACGGAAGTGGTGCGTGGTCGTGGACTTGGTGACCGGCAGGTCGAAGTGGGAGCAGGACAACTCACCCTCGGCCTCCGCCAGTTCCCGTACGACCTGCATCCGCATCGGATCGGAGAGGGCATGCAGCACGGACTCGAGACGGATCTCCGCGCGCTCGGGATGGGCGAGTTCTCTGCTGCTCGTCGCGGTGGTCACACTGCCTCCCGGTCCTGGCGCGCCCGACGGATCCGCGGGCACGTACGCAATCATCGAGTTCATTGTACGAGAGGTCTCGTAGTTTGACATCTCTCGTAGTACGGTGAGTATCGTACGAGGCAGTCGACCGGCTCCGGCCGTCGGCTGACCGTCCGCACCCCACCGTCGAAGGAGCACGCCGTGAGCGCACTGTTCGAGTCATACACCCTGCGGTCGTTGACCATCCCGAACCGCGTGTGGATGGCGCCGATGTGCCAGTACTCGGCAGAGGCCTTCGGTCCGAACGCGGGCGTCGCCACCGACTGGCACTTCCAGCACTACGCGGCCCGAGCGGTCGGCGGTACCGGCCTGATCCTCCAGGAGGCCACCGCGGTCAGCCCCGAGGGCCGGATCAGCCCCAACGACCTCGGCATCTGGAACGACACCCAGGTCGCGGCGCTGCGCCGGATCACCGACTTCCTGAAGTCGCAGAACACCGTGCCGGGCATCCAGATCGGGCACGCGGGACGCAAGGGCTCGACCGCGCAGCCGTGGAAGGGCGGCAGGCAGGTCGACGAGTCCGCGCACGGCTGGCTGCCGCTGGCGCCGAGCGCAGTGCCGTTCACGGAGGGCGACCGTACGCCCGTCGAACTGACCGTGGATCAGATCAAGGAGATCGTCGGGCAGTTCAGGGCCGCCGCGGTACGCGCCCTCGCCGCGGGCTTCGAGGTGCTCGAAGTGCACGGCGCGCACGGCTACTTGATCGGCGAGTTCCTGTCCCCGCACGCCAACAAGCGCACGGACGAGTACGGCGGCACCTTCGACAACCGCACCCGCTTCGCCCTCGAAGTCGTCGACGCCGTACGGGAGGTGTGGCCCGAGGACAAGCCGCTCTTCTTCCGTATCTCGGCCACGGACTGGCTGGACGAGGCGGGCGAACCGGGCTGGACGGCGGACGAGACCGTCCGCTTCGCGGCCCTCCTCAAGGAGCACGGCGTCGACCTGCTCGACGTGTCGACCGGCGGCATCGCACCCAAGGTCAGCATCCCTGTCGGACCCTCGTACCAGGTGCCGTTCGCGACTCGCGTCAAGGAGGAGGCCGGTCTGCCGGTGGCGGCCGTGGGTCTCATCACCGACATAGAGCAGGCCGAGAAGATCGTCGCCAACGGTGAGGCGGACGCGGTGCTCCTCGGCCGCGAGCTGCTGCGCAACCCGTCCTTCGCACGGCTCGCGGCCCGCGAACTGGGCGCGGAGGTACACGTGCCGGACCAGTACCACCGTTCCGTCTGAGTCACCGCCAACCCGAACGCTCACGCCGGCGGCGCGTCCCGAGATCATCAACCGGGGCGCGCCGTCGGCGTTTTCGGGCGGGGCCGGCCCCACCCCACATGAGCGCGTCCCAAGCACTGCCCCCGAAGGCAGCTTGATCCGACGGGCAGCCCTCAACCTGGCAGCCCGTTGGCCACAGCCAGCCGTCGCAGTGCACGACCCAGCACTTCCGCCTCCTGGGGCGTCAGGCCCTCAAGGACCTCCGCGTCCAGCGCTCGGGCGATGACCGTGGCTTCGGCGAGGAGCTTTCCGCCCTTGTCGGTCAGCGTGAGTGCCTGTCGTCGCCGGTCGGCGGGGTCGCGTACCCGTCGCAGCGCCCCCATGCCCTCCAGGTGATCGGCGAGCGAGACGACGAAGCTCGGCGCCACCCTCATGATCTTGGCGACATCGAGCTGCGAGGACGCGAGTCCGGCGTCGAGCACCGCCAGCAACCCGGCGTGCTTGGGCTTGAGTTCGAGTACGGCGAGCCGTTCGGCGAACCGATCCGCGATCAGCGTCCCCAGAGTCCCCAGCCGAAAGGCGGCCGTGTCGGTCAGCCGCTTGACATCGTTCACCGCGCTTACGATACCTTCATCCATACGATTCAACGACTGAACGATTCAAGGAGAGAACGATGCTCGATCACCGGACCGTACAGGTTCACCTGGCCGACCTGCAGGACGGCATCATCGATCTCAGCGCCACCAACTCCCCCGCGGACATCCGGCGTTCGGCCGGCGTCCTGCTGGAGGTCGCCCGCCTCCTGGAGATCCCCGTCACGGCCTCGGCCGCTCCCCGGCCCGGCGGTCCGGGTTTCGTCGAAGACCTCCCCGCGTCCGTCCGCAGCGGCCCCAGCGCGTGGGACCACGCGCCCACCCGCGACACCATCGAGGCCGCCGGCCGCAAGACGCTCGTCCTGTGCGGAGTGACCTCCGAGATCGTGGTCCTGCATACGGCGCTCGACGCCCTGGCGGCGGGCTACGCCGTACAGGTCCTGGTGGACGCCTGCGGCGGGATGTCTCCCCGTACGGAAGCTGCCGCACTGCGCCAGATCGAGGTGGCGGGCGGGCGCGTGTCCTCCGTGGCCAGCCTGGTCGGCGATCTGGTGCGCGACTTCACCACTCCGACCGGGAGTGTGTCGATCGCCGCACTGCACAAGTTGCTGTGAGCGCCTGCCAGTTCGCCCAGGACTGAAATACCGCCGGTTCGTCGGAGACCTGCAATGGTTCAAGGGGCGAGAGGTTCGAGAGTCACTCCCGCAGGCATGGGGGGGCTGAGGCGCCCCCGTGCATCCGCGCGCCCCTGTGGGCGACTTCGGCGTGGAGCGACCGGGCGTATACAGTGCGCCACTCGACACGAGAGGTGGGCTGTGGAACAGAGCAGTTGTGTACGGCAGCAACAGCGCAGCGACGAGTTTCCCGCGGCGGAACTCCTGGCGGCGGAACGCCGGTTGAGACATGCCGTACGGGAGGGGGATCTGGCGGGGTTACACAGCCTGTTCCATCCGCAGCTGGTGTCGGTGCGCCCGGACGGCAGCTGTCACGGGCGCGAGCACGAAGCGGCGGCTTTCGGTACGGGGACGCTGGTCGTGGAGGCGATCGAGCCCGAGGAGACCGTGGCGACGGTCGTCGGTGCGACGGGTGTGACGCGGACCGTGCTCGCCGCGCGGGGGTGGCACGAGGGCGTGCCGTTCGAGACACGGGTGCTGTGCACGCGGACCTGGGTGCATGACGACGCGGCGGGATGGCAGGTGCTCGCCACTCGCGTCGGTGCGGTGGAGCCGGGGGTGTGAGCTCTGACCGGTGACGCCGGCCCTGCCGAGAGGGCCGGCCTCACACCCCCGAAACCTCACCAGTCGCCGTCGGAGACCGGCTTGCCCGGTGCGTCCTTGAGGGGCTTGATCTGGCCGGGCTGCGGCTGCTGCCAGGGCTCGTGGTCGTCGCCCAGCCAGTCGCCGACCGGCTTGACTCCTTCGAGCGTGTCGGTGGGGGCGAGGTCCTTGCCGTCCTCGTCGTAGTAGTCGAACCAGGGCAGACCGGCGCGCGTGTACGCGGCACGGTCGACGGGCGAGGGCGGCGGCGCCTCACCGGTGATGCGACGCCACTCGGGCGGGGTGACCAGGTGGACGAAGACCCGGGCCGCCGGGGTCTTGGACCAGTCGGATGCGGGACGGTCGTCCTTGTACACCTCCTGGCGCATGGAGCCTCCGACGCCCAGGCCCATCGCGGCGGCGGCCGGACGGGCCGGACCGGCGGCGCGTGGGGCCGCGGCGTACTGGGGCATCCCTGCGGGCGCTGGGGCGCCGGGCGCTGCGCCCATGGGAGCGGAGCCGGGCGCCATCGGCATCGCACCGTAGGAAGTGGCGCGCATCCGTTCCGCGCGCTCCGCGCGCTCCGCCGCCAGCCGGCGCTGCTCCTCCCGCCAAGCCTCGCGCGCCCGGTCGTTCAGCGTGAACGACTGCAGTTGTACGCCACCCCAGTGCTCCTCCCCGGTGACCTGGCCCTCGACCGTGGCACCCAGCCCGAGGGGTACGGCGACGAACTGACGGACCGTGCCCTTGCCGGAGTTGATGCCGTCGAGCCAAGGCTGGCGGGGCAGCACCACGTAGTTCTGCGGATGGCGCTTGAGCTCGTCGCGCCACGGCTTGCCGGAGACCGCGCACACCTTGCCGACGCCCACCTGCAGTGCGGCAGGTTCAGAACTCCCGGAGAAACTCAGCCACATGGCCTCCCGCAGATAGACGGGCAGCAGTACACCGCCGCGCTGGAGCCACTCCTGCGGCGCCGTATCGGGAAAGTCCTCGACGCGTCGCAGCGGAAAGGTGCCGAGCCCCGGAGGCAGCGCGTGCGTACCGGTCTCGGGCAGCCGCAACGTGCGCATGAACTGCACACTCACCCCGCCGGGCAGCCGCACCCTGTCTCCGTCGATCCTTACCTCGCCACCGGGCATCGCGCCCTCCCCTCGCTCGGATGATGCCGACGCTTGGACAACGCGATTGTGGTGGTCGGCGGTTCCGGGGTTCGCGCAGCGAACAGGCCGACGAGCGAGGTTGCCGGATCTGTCCCTTTCAGCTCCGGAGGTACGCGAGCACCGCCAGGACCCTGCGGTGGATGTCGTCGGCGGGTGGCAGATCGAGTTTGCTGAGGATGCTGCTGATGTGCTTGCCCACGGCGGCGTCGGATACGACGAGTTGCCGGGCGATGGCGCTGTTGGACTTGCCCTCGGCGATCAGCGCGAGCACCTCGAGCTCACGAGGAGTGAGCCGCTCAAGCGGGTCGCGGCGACGGCGCAGAAGCTGACGGACCACTTCGGGGTCGACCACGGTCCCTCCGTCCGCCACCTCCCCCAGCGCACCCAGGAATTCCTCGACCTGTCCGACACGGTCCTTGAGCAGATAGCCGACGCCGGATCCGTCCCCGGATTCCAGCAGTTCGGCGGCGTAGGACCGCTGGACGTACTGGCTGAGCACCAGGACCGGGAGCCCAGGATGTTCGGCGCGCAGGGCGACGGCCGCCCGGAGCCCTTCGTCCTGCAGACCCGGGGGCATGCGCACATCCGTGACCACGATGTCCGGACGCTGTTCGCCGACCGCCTGCACAAGCGAGGGCGCATCGGTGACTGCTGCGAGCACCTGATGCCCGAACCGTTCGAGCAGTCCCACGAGTCCCTCGCGCATCAGCGCACTGTCCTCGGCCAGAACTACCCTGAGGGATCTGTCGACTCGCAAGGGATCTCCACCAGCAACACGGTCGGCCCGCCGACCGGGCTGGACACGGAGAGTCTGCCATCCACGACGGACACCCGATCCGCAAGGCCCGTGAGTCCGGTGCCGCGGGCGGGGTCGGCGCCACCGCGGCCGTCGTCTGTGACTTCGAGCCGGAGCTCTCCCCCGGCGTGGTCCAAACGCAGCCAGGCCCTGTGCGCACCGCTGTGTTTGCTGACGTTGGCGAGCGCTTCTCGAACGACGAAGTAGAGCGCGCTCTCGATCGCCGCCGGGAATCTGCCATCCGCGGTGATCCGTATGTCGACCGGTACGGGTGACCGGTCGGCGACGTCGGCGAGGGCCGCGGCGAGTCCGTAGTCGGTGAGGACCGCCGGGTGGATGCCCTGGATGAGCTCACGCAGTTCCGTGAGTGCCGCCTCCGCCTCGCCCTGCGCACGGGCGAGTTGGTCGGCCAGGGGACCTTCGGGCGCATCGAGGCGGGCCAGGCCCAGGCTCATGGTGAGCGCGACCAGGCGTTGCTGTGCGCCGTCGTGCAGATCTCGCTCGATACGCCGGCGTTCGGACTCGAAGGCGTCGACCAGGCGGACGCGGGAGCTGGCGAGTTGGGCGACCTGTTCACCGAGCACCACGTCGCGCGGGGAGATCAGCAGCCTGGCGAGCTCGGCACGTGCGCCTGCGACCACGCCCAGCGCGTAGGTGGCAAGGAACAGGAGCACCAGTCCGGCGAGTGCCCAGCCGAAGGCCGCGGGATAGCCCGTGATCAGCCACGTCTTGAGGACCTTCACCTCCTTGCCGTCGATGGCCAGCAGGGCTGGGGCGGCCATCAGCCACAGCGGTGCGCCGAGCAGAAAGGTGAGGGCGAGCGCTTCCAGCGGCCAGAGGATGAGGGCGCTGAGCACCGCATAGCCCAGTTCGCGCCAGGTCGCCTTCTCCCGTACGCGGAGCCCGGCCCAGGACCGCAGCCCCGGCTCGGCGGGCCTGCGATGGAGATCGGGCGCCGGGGCGTCGTCGATGAGGCGCAGCCGCCGTCGCTCCAGCGCCGCGAACGGCACGCCGGACAAGGGGGTGAGGGCGAGAAGAGGAAGTCCCACAAGAACGACGGACAGAACGACGCCGAACACGACACCCGCGGCAAGCGCGAGGAGGATCAGCAAGCCCAGTGGGATACCTGTCAGCAGATACACGGCAGCACGCAGCGGCCAGGCGGACTTCAGGTATCCGGGCCTGGCCAGGGCTTGCCACACGTTGCTCGGGCGCATGCCGACAACGTATGCGACCTTGATCGGCCGCTGCCATCGTGCCTGGGCGAGCTTTGGGGGTATGGCTGGCCCTACCTCAAGGACTAGCCCGAGCCCTGATGTCCACGAGCCTCTCGCCCTGTGGAATTCGTGGCATGACACCTCGCATCGCTTCGCCTGCTCAGCCGGCCGTCCGGCTGCGTGACGTACGGCGCGTTTTCGGCTCCGGAGACAGTGCCGTCACTGCGCTCGCCTCGGTGAGCCTCGACTTCCCACGCGGCGGCTTCACGGCCGTGATGGGCCCTTCCGGGTCCGGCAAGTCGACGCTGCTGCAGTGCGCCGCGGGCCTCGACCGGCCGACTGCCGGATCCGTCAGCATCGGTGGAACAGAGCTGACCGGCCTCGGCGAGAACAAGCTGACGCTGCTGCGCCGGCAGCGGATCGGCTTCGTCTTCCAGGCTTTCAATCTTCTGCCCGCGCTCACAGCCGAACAAAATGTCGCGCTGCCGCTGCGTCTCGCAGGGCGCCGCCCGCGACGGGGAGAGGTTCGTGAGGTGCTCGACCGGGTGGGGCTCGCTCAGCGAGGCGGCCACCGGCCCGGTGAACTGTCCGGCGGCCAGCAGCAGCGGGTCGCGCTGGCCCGTGCGCTGATCACGCGTCCTGATGTGCTGTTCGCGGACGAGCCGACCGGGGCGCTCGACATGGGTACGGGGCGCGAGGTGCTTGCGTTGCTGCGCGACATGGTGGACGCCGAAGGGCAGACGGTCGTGATGGTCACGCACGACCCGGTGGCCGCCTCCTTCGCGGACCGGGTCGTCTTCCTGGTCGACGGACAGGTCTCGACCGAGCTCGCGGCTCCCACTGCCGAGTCGGTCGCCGCCCGGATGACCACGCTGGAGGCGCTGCCGTGCTGAGTGTCGCCCTCCACACGTTGCGAGCCCGATGGATCACGTTCGTCGGCACATTTGTCGCGCTGTCCCTGGGTGTCGGTCTGATCGCCACCATGGGTCTGGGTCTTGCGGCCACGTTCGACGCCCCCGAGCGCGGACCGGAGCGCTTCGCCACCGCGAAAGTGGTGGTGATGGGAGCGGACTCAGTGCGCGTTCCCACCGAGCACGGTGAGAAGTCCAAGCGGCTCGACCGTGCCCAGCCGATCCCTCCGGCCGTGGCGGAGGGGTTGAGATCCGTGGGCCGGACGGTGCAGGACCGCTCCTTTCCCGTACGTGTGGACCGAGGGCCGTCGGACGTGGTGGGCCATCCCTGGGCGACGGCCGCCTTCGCTCCGTACGAGCTGACCGGCGGGCGCGGCGCGAAGGCCGACAACGAGGTTGTCGTGACCGGTAGTTGGGCCCGAATCGGGCAGCGACTCTCCACGGACCGGGGGCAGGTGACCGTGGTCGGCACTGCCGCCGACCGTGGCTTCGAGAACGCACTGTTCTTCGCGGACTCTGCTGCGGCGAAGCTGTCGCCGCGTATCGACGCGGTGGTGGTGGAGGCGCGGGCCTCTGCAGTGGTCGGTCATGTCCCGCCAGGATTGCGCGTGTTGACCGGTGAGGATCGCCGCATGGCCGATGCCGATCCGCGTCGCGACGACGAGGCGATGGTGGCCGTGAACGCCCTGCTCGGCACGGCGGCAGGTGTCACCGGATTCGTGTCCGTATTCGTCGTGGCATCGACGTTCGCCTTCTCCGTCGCCCAACGGCGCCGGGAGTTCGGCTTGCTGCGGCTGGCCGGAGCCACGCCCCGGCAGATCCGCCGCACGGTCGTGCGCGAAGCTCTCGCCGTGGGGGCCGTGGCCTCCGCAGCGGGATGCATGCTGAGCAAGTGGGGTGCACCGCTGCTCGCGGGCTGGCTGGTGGATCAGGGCACGGCCCCCGCCTGGTTCCGTATCGGTGATGCCACCTGGCCGTTCCATCTCGCCTTCTGGAGCGGCCTGTTGGTGGCCATGTGCGGTGTGATCGCCGCTTCATGGCGGGCGGGCCGTACCCCCGCGACCCAGACTCTGCGTGAGGCTTCGGTGGACTCCGGCACCATGACCCGGGGGCGGCGCGCATTCGGTTTCGCCCTGCTCGTCACGGGCCTCGGCCTGCTCGGCTTCTCGCTCCTCGCCGATCCTGGCGAGCTGCTGCACCGCAAGACGTACACCTTGCGTCCGATGCTGCTGATCACCGCGTTCGCACTGATCGCTCCAGTCGTGGTGCGACCGGTCACGCGTCTGCTCACCTGGCCCGTGAGCCGGCTTCGTGGCGCGGGCGGGATGCTGGTGCGGGAGAACACTTCGGCAGGGGTGCGACGCACTGCTGCGATCGCGGCGCCCGTGCTGGTCACGGTCGCCCTCACCGGGTCCTTGATGGGTGCCGTGGGCACGATCAATGAGGCGAAGGCGTCCGAGCTCGCCGACCAGACCACCGCGGATTACGTCCTCACCGCGCCCGCGGGAAGCAGTTTCGACCAGGCCACCCGGCGCCGAATCGAAAGCATCCCGGGCGTCATCGCCTCGGCCACAGCGCCCAGTTCGGTCTTCGTCCTGGAGGAGGGCGTGGCGCTCATCCGCTCCGATGCGAGGGCAGCCGATCCTGCGGGGCTGGCGAAGGTGGCGCGCCTGCCTGTGGTGGCCGGTGACGTACGGACGCTCGACGACCGGTCGATCGTCGTCAATGAGGAGTGGGAGAAGCACCGAGTCGGTGAACGGGTGGAGATACGCCGGGCAGACGGTTCTCCGGTGACGTTGACCATCGCGGCCGTGCTGCGCACCGGCACCGGCAGCAACGGGGTCTATGTCACCGCGGTCAACGCACCCGCGGCAGCCGTCGACCGTATCGATGTGAAAGCCGGGGCAGGTACGGACCGGACCGCGGTGGGTACCGCGCTGCGCCGAGCTCTCGACGGCAGCCAAGGGCGTGTGCAGACCAAGGCGGCGTGGGTGGCGGCGAGTTATCCCTCGACGAGCGAGCACACTCGCATCGGTTTCCTGGTCGTATTGGGGATCGCGCTCGTCTATGCGGGCATAGCGCTGGCCAACACGCTGGTGATGGCGACATCGGAGCGGGTTCGTGAGCTGGCTGCGTTGAGGCTCGCAGGGGCGACCTCCCGCCAGGTGCTCCGGTTCGTCGCCGCGGAGACTCTCGCCGTAGTGGGAGTCGGCGCCTTGCTGGGACTGGCCGTGGCCGGCCTCAACGTGCTGGGGATATGGGGCGCACTCGCCGCCCTCGGTGTCTGGTCATGGCCCGTCATCCCCTGGACCGAGCTGGCCACGGCGACCGGCGCCTGCGCGGTGATCGCCCTGGCTGCCACCGTACTGCCGGCCGCTCTGGCGCTGCGGGTTCGAGCAGTGGGGGTGCGGGAGTGAGGCGCTGGGGAGTGACGAGCGTGGGAGTGAGGAGGGCGGGAGTGAGGAGGGCGGGACAGGCCGCGGGATGCGGATCGCCGGCACGGAGTCCGGCAGGAGGCGGCCTGCTGGACGAGCGAGCCCGAGGAAGGGACCCGTAGAAAGGACTACCTAGCCGGCAGCACCCTGCAAGCGATGCAGTCCCTCGATGGCCAGGCGGTAGCCGTCCGTGCCGAAGCCGACCACGATGCCGGCCGCCGCGGGAGAGAGGTAGGAGTGATGACGGAAGGACTCGCGGGCGTGGACGTTCGAGATGTGCACCTCGATGACGCGCAGTCCTGTGCCCTTGATCGCGTCGTGCAGGGCGACCGAGGTGTGGGTGTAGGCACCCGCGTTGAAGACGGCGCCGATCAGTTCGCCGGACTTCTGCCGGTCCCCCGCCTCGTGGATCCAGTCGATCAGCTGACCCTCGTGGTTGGACTGCCGGCAGTCGGCGACATGACCGAGGGCGGCGGCGGTCTCCGTGCAGAGCGCCTCCACGTCCTTGAGGGTCTGCGCACCGTAGATACCGGGCTCGCGAGTGCCGAGGAGGTTGAGGTTGGGGCCGTTGAGGACCAGTACGGAAGCCATGGTCACAGCCTACGGCGGTTCCCGAACCGCGCTCCGAGCTGTCCGGCATCCGGCCGCGCGTTAGCGTCGAAGCATGGTCACCTTCCCGCAGAACGCTGCCTTCCCGCAGGCCGACGGCTTCCCGCGGGCCCTCGCCGCGGGTCCCGTGGTCCTGGACGGCGGACTGTCGAATCAGCTGGAGGCCCAGGGACATGACCTGAGCGACTCTCTGTGGTCGGCCCGGCTGCTCGCCGACCGGCCGGAGGCGATCCGTGCGGCGCATCTCGCCTACTACCTGGCGGGCGCGAGCGTAGCGACCACAGCCACCTATCAGGCGACCTATGAGGGCTTCGCCACGCACGGCATCGACAGCGGGCGGACCACGGAACTCCTCGCCCTTGGTGTGCAGTTGGCGCGGGAGGGCGCGGCCCAGGCGCGGGCCGCAGGCGTACGACGGCCGTTGTGGGTGGCCGCGTCGGCCGGTCCGTACGGGGCGATGCTCGCGGACGGGTCGGAGTACCGAGGGCGGTACGGGCTGAGCGTTGCCGAGTTGGAGCGCTTCCACCGGCCGCGGCTCGAAGCGCTCGCCGCCGCGCGGCCGGACGTGCTCGCCCTTGAGACGGTGCCGGACGTCGACGAGGCGCGGGCGCTCGTACGGGCGGTGCGCGGGCTCGGAGTGCCGGCCTGGCTGTCGTTCAGCGTGGCCGAGGGGCGGACCCGTGCGGGTCAGCCGCTCAAGGAGGCCTTCGCGCTCGCCGCCGAGGCGGACGAGGTGATCGCGGTGGGGGTGAACTGCTGCACCCCCCAGGACGCCGACACCGCCGTGCCGCTGGCCGCTCGCATCACGGGAAAGCCCGTGGTCGTGTACCCCAACAGCGGTGAGACCTGGAACGCGGACCGGCGCGCCTGGCGCGGCCCTGCGACCTTCACGGCCGAGGGCAGGGCGGCCCGTTGGATCCGGGACGGTGCACGGCTCATCGGCGGGTGCTGCCGGGTCGGTCCTGAGGGTATCGCCGCGCTGGCCTCACAGGTGCCCGAATAGTGGGACGGGCCCACGGTGCGCTCGCGATGGGAATACTGCGAAAACACCAGGTCCGACCCGGTTCAGGCGCTGATGTCAGTGCCCGGGTGCAGACTGGGCCCAAGTCGTGGACAACGAAGTCGACGGACTCTGACGGAGGTGGCCTGAGATGGCCGAGGTACTGCTGACCGTGGGCACCCGCAAGGGACTCTTCATCGGACGCCGCCGAGCAGGCGTCTGGGAGTTCGGCGGGCCGCACTTCAACGCACAGGCGATCTACTCGATCGCGATCGACACCCGGCGCGACACCCCACGTCTTCTTGTCGGCGGGGACAGCGCCCACTGGGGCCCGAGCGTCTTCCACTCCGACGACCTCGGCGCTTCCTGGACCGAGCCTGCCAAGCCGGCCGTCAAGTTCCCCCAGGACACGGAGGCTTCACTCGAGCGGGTCTGGCAGCTGCACCCTTCGGCCGCCGAGCCCGACGTGGTGTGGGCGGGTACGGAGCCGGCCGCGCTGTACCGCTCGGAGGACCGCGGCGAGAGCTTCGAGCTCGTACGACCGCTGTGGGAGCATCCGACGCGCTCCAAGTGGGTGCCGGGAGGCGGCGGCGAGGGGATGCACACGATCCTGACCGACGCGCGCGATCCGCAGTCGATCACCGTGGCCGTGTCGACGGCAGGGGTGTTCCGTACGCAGGACGGCGGACAGAGCTGGTCGCCCGCCAACTCCGGTGTGTCCGCGGTGTTCCTGCCGGCTCCGAACCCCGAGTTCGGACAGTGCGTGCACAAGGTGACGCGGGACGCGGTCGATCCCGACCGGCTGTATCTGCAGAACCACTGGGGTGTGTTCCGCAGCGACGACGCCGGCGGCAAGTGGGTCGACATCGGCGCCGGGCTGCCGTCCGACTTCGGTTTCGCCGCGGCCGCGCATCCGCATCGCGGGGATACGGCCTATCTGTTCCCGATCAACGCGGATGCGGACCGGGTCCCGGCGGACCGCCGCTGTCGCGTCTACCGGACCACGGACGCGGGGGCCTCCTGGGAAGCGCTGTCCGCCGGACTTCCCGAAGGCGACCACTACGGGACGGTGCTGCGCGACGCGCTGTGCACCGACGATCTCGACCCGGCGGGGGTGTACTTCGGCAATCGCAACGGAGAGGTGTTCGCGAGTGCGGACGACGGCGACACCTGGCAGCAGCTCGCCTCTCACCTGCCCGACGTGCTGTGTGTACGGGCGGCTGCGATCGGCTGAGCCGGGACCTCGGCGCGCACGGGCCGACCGCACGCCCTGTTCCGTGCTTGCGACCGCGGTTGATCCGCACCGGCGTTACGCCACTAAGGTGACGGCTGTGGCAGCAAGACCATTGAACGAGATCGTCGAACCCGGCTGGGCGAAAGCACTGGAGCCCGTGGCCGAACAGATCGCCGCTATGGGCGACTTCCTGCGCGCGGAGATCGCCGCGGGACGTACCTATCTGCCGGCCGGAGCCCATGTCCTTCGGGCATTCCAGCAGCCCTTCGACGAGGTGAAGGTGCTGATCGTCGGACAGGACCCGTATCCGACACCGGGGCACGCCGTGGGGCTGAGCTTCTCGGTCGCGCCCGAGGTGCGGCCGCTTCCCGGCAGTCTGATCAACATCTACCGCGAGATGAACGCCGATCTGGGGCTCCCGCAGCCGTCCAACGGTGATCTCACGCCGTGGACCCGGCAGGGGGTGCTGCTGCTCAACAGGGCGCTGACCACAGCGCCCCGGCGGCCCGCGGCACACCGCGGCAAGGGCTGGGAAGAGGTCACCGAGCAGGCGATCCGCGCGCTGGCGGCGCGCGGACGTCCGCTGGTGTCGGTGCTGTGGGGCCGTGACGCCCGCAATCTGCGGCCGCTGCTCGGACAGCTGCCGGCCGTGGAGTCCGCGCACCCCTCCCCCATGTCGGCCGACCGCGGTTTCTTCGGCTCGCGGCCGTTCAGCCGGGTCAACGGTCTGCTCGCCGAGCAGGGCGCACAGCCGGTGGACTGGCGGCTGCCGTGACCGAAGCAGTGATCAACGCACAGCAGGACGGCGCCGGTTGGGTGCTCGGCGTGGACTCGGGCGGCTCCGGCCTGCGCGTGTCCCTCGCCCCCGTACCGACCGTCACCGACCCAGCATCCGAGTCCGCTCCTGGCGCCGCCCACGATCGTGCCGACACCGCCGTCTCCCGGCAGCCGGTCCGCACGGGTCCGGCCGGCATCGACGCCGCGCATCTGATGGAACAGCTGGCGCCGATGACGAAGGCGCTCCTCACGGAGGCGGGCGGGGGCCGGATCCTGGCGGTCGCCATCGGCGCGGCCGGTATGGCCACTCTCGGCGACGATCTGCGGGCCCGTCTCCCCGAGGCACTCGCCGACGCCTTCGGAGTACGCAAGCTCGCCCTGGCGGCCGATGCGGTCACCGCATACGCGGGCGCCCTCGGTCAGCGTCCGGGCGCGGTGGTCGCCGCGGGCACCGGGATGATCGCGCTCGGCACCGAGGGCAAGAAGTGGCGCCGGGCCGACGGCTGGGGCCATCTGCTCGGCGACTGCGGATCAGGCGCCTGGATCGGCCGCGCCGGACTCGATGCCGCGCTGCGCGACCACGACGGCCGACGTGGCGGCTCCGCGGCCCTGCGCGCACGCGCCGAGGAGTTCTTCGACGGCCCGGTCACGGACCTGCCGGGCAAGCTCTATCCCCGTACCGACCGGCCCGCCGTGCTCGCCTCCTTCGTGCCCGAAGTGGCCCGCTGCGCGGCCGACGACGACCCCGTCGCAGTGGGCATCCTCACGGCCGCAGCGCTGCACATCGCGGAGGCCGCCGCCGCGGTGTGCCCGCCGGAGACGGAGTGCGAAGTGGCCCTGACCGGGGGCCTGTTCGGGATCGGCGACCCACTCCTCGTACCCCTGAAGGAAGAGCTGTCGGTGCAACTGCCGCGCGCCCGCGCGGTGTCGGCGCAGGGCAGTCCACTGGACGGTGCGGTGGTGCTCGCCACCGCGCTCGCCCTGGACGCGTTGGCGCTGCCGCTCGACGGGCGCATGCTGCACGTTCCGGAGGAAAACGGCTGATCGCCGGTCCCAACGTTCCTGACAGTGACGACAATTATCACTCAAAGGAAAAATACGGACGTACGCCTCGCAGCTGCCCCCTCCCCGAACAGGAGAACCCCACAAGCCAGTAGCATGCGGCGCCATGAGCTCCCCCACTGGGCCCGCAGGCCTGCCTGTACGAATGCCGCGACCCCGCCAGCCCGGACGGCACCGCCGCCCGGAACCCGCGGTGGCTCCCGAGGGAGCACCCGCGCTCGTTCTCGCCGTGCCGGGAACGCCGAGTGCGCAGGCGCGCGCCCTTGCCGACGAGGTCATCTCGATCGCCCGTTCCGAGCTGCCCGGCCTTGACGCCCGGATCGGCTACATCGACGGTGACAGCACCGAGTACCCGAACCTCCAGACCGTGCTCGCGCAGAGCGCCGAGCAGCGCACCGCCCGCTACCAGCAGGCGCTGGCCGCCGGTGTCGAGGCGGCCGAGCCGCAGGGCCCGGTCGCCGTGGTCGTGCCGCTGCTCGCCGGCCCGGACAACGCGCTGATGCGCCGTATCCGCCAGGCCGTGGTGGACAGCAGTGCGCCCGCCGAGGTGACCGATGTCCTCGGCCCGCACCCGCTGCTCGCCGAGGCGCTGCACGTGCGGCTCTCCGAGGCCGGCCTGTCCCGCGCCGACAGGGCCAGGCTGTTCACGGTGGCCACGGCCGCCGACGGCATCATCCTCGCCACCTCCGGCGGTGAGGAGGCGGTGCAGGCCGCGGGTATCACCGGCATGCTGCTTGCCGCGCGTCTCGCCGTCCCGGTGCTCGCCGCCGCGCTCGACGAGCCCGGCGCTATCGCCGCGATCGCCGACCAGCTGCGCGGTTCGGGCTCGGTCCAGCTGGCGCTCGCGCCGTATGTGATCGGCCCGGAGGCGGCCGACGGTCTGCTCGACGCGGCGGCCAAGGAAGCCGGTTGCGCCTCCGCCGAGCCGCTGGGCGCCTACCCGGCGATCGGCAAGCTGACGCTGTCGAACTACATGAACGCGCTGGGCATCGCCCCGCAGCAGCAGATGGGCGCGCCGGTTCGCTGACGCCTCCCGATCCATGTGAAGGGCCCGCCCGGGCTGACCGGGCGGGCCCTTCACGTGCAGGAGGAGTCAGACCGAGAACACCACGCAGGAAGCGGACGGTGCGGCCGTCGAACCCACGCGTTCGGGAACGCCTGACGCATCCACGCGGAACCACGTCACATCCCCCGACCGCTCATTGGCGGCGTACAGGAAGTGTCCCGAGGGATGCACCGCCAGATCGCGCGGCCAGTGGCCGCCACAGTCGACGGTGGTCACGAGGGAAGGGCCGTCTTCGAGCGTGAACACGGAGATGACATCCTCACCGCGGGTCGCGGTCCACAGGAAGCGCCCGTCGGGCGAGACGACGATCGCGGACGGGTAGGCGTCGCCCTTCGGCTCCGCGTCGAGCACCTGCACCTCGTCGCGCGGGACGAGCAGCCCTTCGTCCGCGTCCCACGAACAGACGGTGAGCGTGGGCCGCAGCTCGTTGAGGACGTACACGAACCCGCCCGCCGGGTGGAACGCCAGATGCCGCGGCCCGTTCCCCGCGCGCAGCGCCACCTCGCGCTCCACGGTCAGACCGCGGTCGCCCAGTGAGTACACCCGTACCGAATCGGTCCCGAGATCGACGCTGAGCACCCAGCGGCCGCTCGGGTCGGTCACCACCTGATGCGCGTGCGGGCCTGCCTGGCGCGCCTCGTTCGGTCCCGTACCCGCGTGCTGGACGACACTGACGGGCCCCTCGCCGAGCGGACTCGCTCCCTGCCCTGGCCAGTCACCGCGCTCCAGCGCGGACACACTTCCCGACCCGTAGTTCGCGGTCAGCACATGTCCCGCACCCAGCGAGAGGTGCGTCGGCCCGATGCCACCCACGGGGCTCGGCGCACCGAGAAGCCGCAGCTCGTCCTGGCGCACGTCGAAGACTCCCACCGCGCCCTCGTCCCCCTCGGAGACGGCGTACAACAGACCGTCCGCGAGGGCGAGATACGAGGGGTCGGGGAGCGCGTCCGTCGCCGCGAGCACCTTCAGTGCCCCGGTGGCGGAATCGACCTCCGCCACCGTGACCCCGTCGCCGCCCGCCGAGGTGAAGGAACCGATGTACGCCCGTGCGCCCGCCATGTGCCGCCTTCCGTCCGCGTGAGCTCCGCGTGAGTTCCGCGTGATTCCGGGCGACAGTAGCAGCCGGTCTAGACCATCGGGCACCCGTCCGCGGAGGTCGTCATGCCGAGGCCGGCCGCCCGCGCCCGGGCGTCGGGGTGGTGCACGTAGGCGGGGGTGCGCTCCGTCTCGTCGTACGTCCGGTGGAAGACCGGAGTGGCCGATCCCGAGATCGGCGGCACGATCCAGGACCAGTCGGCGCCCACGGGCCGGCCGTTGCGCTCCTCACGGCCGATGTGGGTGAGGAAGCGACGGGATTCCGTGTGGTGGTCGGTGACGGTGACCTCGTCGCGGTCGAAGGAGTGCAGCACCGCCCGGTTGAGTTCGACGAGCGCGCGGTCGCGCCACAGCGAGCGCTCCCCGCTCATGTCCAGGCCCAGCCGGGACGCGATCACCGGCAGCAGGTCGTAGCGGTCGGTGTCCGCGAAGTTGCGCGCGCCGATCTCGGTGCCCATGTACCAGCCGTTGAACGGGGCGCTCGGATAGCAGATCCCGCCGATCTCCAGGCACATGTTGGCGAGGGCGGGCACGGCGTGCCAGCGCAGTCCCAGGAGCTGGAACCAGCCGAACTCCGGGTGCTCGATCGGCACTTCGAGCACGGCCTCGGGCGGCAGCGGATACCACTGCGGGCAGCGACCCGGTTCCTGGATCACCAGGGGCAGTACGTCGAAGGGGGTGCCGGGGCCGCCGGGCCAGCCCAGTGAGCGGGCGACCGTGGTGAGGCCTGCGTTGCGCGGGTCGCCGGTGACCGTACCGTCCTGGGCCGTGTATCCCGCGTACCGGATGAGCTGCTCGTTCCAGATACGAGGTGCAGGGCTGCCGGGACCGTCGGGGGCGAAGACGGTGATCAGGGGGCGGATACGGCCGCCGTTCGCGGCTTCGTGGAGGTGTGTGACGCATTCGGCGGCGATGTCCTCGGAGTTGCTGAGGTGGCGCCGGTCGCGGATGCGCAGGGAGCGCCAGTAGAGGCGGCCTATGCAGCGATTGGAGTTGCGCCAGGCGACGCGGGCGCCGAAGGCCAGCTCCGCGTCGGTGTGGCGGTACGTCCCCGTGGAGTCCAGCTCGGTGCGGACCTCCGCGAGCCTGCGGGCCGGGTCCGCGCCCTGAAGTTCCTCGCGGTGGAACTGGGCGATGAACTCGGCGGCCTGCCGCCATGCCGACCGGTGCTCATGGCCCGGATGGGCCCGCCCGGCGAGGCCGGCGGCACCGGCCGACCGGCCGTCGTGCCGCGGAAGGGCGTCGGAGAGCCGGGCCGAGGGGGTGGGGTTGTCGGGCGCATAGCCGAGACCGGTGAGGGGGGACTGGTCACGGCGCAGGAAGTTCCGCATGGTGTGTACTCCCGCGTCCTGGGGAACACAGGTCGCTCCCGCACGACCCGCGCGCTCTCCCATGGGTGATGTGGGGCTCGGAGCCTGGCTTCGAACCCCCGTCGTTCTCGCGAGGCGAGGGCGCAGCGACGTGCGTGCCGGGCATCGGGGTGCGGGCGGGGGTTCGAAGCCAGGCTCTTACCCTCGGCCATCGGTGATCCACCTCGTATGTGCCCCATGAATGTGCCTCAAACAAGGGCCTGTTGTACATGCCGCAGGTGAGAGGGTGTGCTCCGTTTGTCAGGCTCGCGCCAGTGGGGAGCGCGGTGCGGTGCGCAGGGGCGCGGCGAGCGAGACGAGCGCCCTCTCCAGCGCGTGGAGATGCTCGAGGGCCGGTTCCGCGGGGGCGTGCTGGGGTGCCACGAGGGGTTCGTGCTGGTGTGCGGCCTCGGAGCCGACGAGAGCGGCCACCGCCGTCTCCACGCGGGCGCACGCGGCGGTGAGCCGGGCGTCGTGCGAGGCCTCGGGGTCCGCGGCGACCGCGGCCAGACCGCGGATCTCGCGGGCGCAGTCGTCGAGCAGGGCGAGCACCTGACGGGCCCGCTGCTTGCGGGCGCGCTGCGGACTCAGCGGGTGCACGAGCGGGGCGAGTGCCATACGCACGCGGGCGAGCAGGGACTCGAGGTCACCGAGCGCCCTGTGCAGGAGGGCGGGGTCGGCGGCCGGATCCCCGGCCAGCATCCGGGCGGCCTCCGTGGTGCAGGCGTGCACCCGGCCGAGGGCGCGCTTGATCCAGGCGTCGGTGGCGCGATGCGTGGTGATCGGCAGGACGAAGAGCACGGCGAGCCCCGCGCCGAGCGCGCCCACAGCGGTCTCGACGAAGCGCAGACCGAGCAGACCGGGGTGCAGCACGCCGAGCAGCCCGTAGAGGAGCCCGGCCATCACGGTGACGAAGAACATCATCCAGCTGTACGAGGGCGCCGCCGTGTAGAAGATGCCGAAGACGCAGACGGCCACCAGGGCGGCGGTCGGGGCAGGCGCTCCGTGCAGCGGTACGGCGATCAGCAGACCGGCCGCGATCCCGATGACCGTGCCGAGGACGCGGCGGAAACCGCGCACGAGGGTCTCGCCGCGCGAGGCGGTGTTCACGAAGATCCACCAGGCGGTGCCGACGGCCCAGTACCAGCGGTCCCCGGAGACGAACTGTCCCAGTGCGACCGCGAAGGTGCAGGCGGCCGCGGCCTGGAAGGCCTGCCGGGTGCTCGGCCGGGCGAGCCCGCGGCCGTCGAGCGGGGCCGGCGGCACGACCGGCGGGGTGCGGCGTTCGATGCACCACAGTCCGAAGCGGACCGTGGAGGCGGCTGCCAGGGCGATGGCCACCGAGACGTACAGCTCGGGAAGTTGAGTGGGCAGCGCGTGCAGGAACTGCGTGACGAAGAACATCATGAACGCGAAGATCCCGAGCGCATGACCGCGCGCTCCCCAGCGCCGCGCGTACACCCCGGCGAAGACCACGGCCACGAAGGCCGCGTCCCGCGCGAGCGGCACTCCGTGCAGCGAGGCGGCGAGCGCGAGGACCGGGAAGCCGACGGCGGGGAGCAGTGCGGTGGTCACGGCCTGACGGCGGACCGTGGCGTCGGCGACGGTGAAGAGCGCGAGGAGTGCGGCGAGCCCGCCGGTGATGGAGGCCGTCAGCGAGAGCCCGGCGAGTTCGGCGGCCGTGACGGCGAGGCCGATCCCGAGCACCGCGCGCAGAGAGACCCTGAGCCTCAGCAGTCCCGGATCCGGTGCGACGAACATCCTCTTCACCGTGCTCACTGACCCCCGCCTGGCGCGCGCGTTCCCCGCGTACGCCCTCGCTGTGTGCTCCGCTCACGTCGGCCGTGCGCGGACATGGAAAAAGCGCCGCGGAAGCTCCCGCAGCGCCATCGACTGGACAAGGAAAGCATTCACGGTCCCACTGGCTCAACTCAGGTCGAAAGTCCTGTGCCATTGGTATAGTCAAAGCCCATTCCGTACGGCCACCGGAGGACCAATGGCGGTGGATGCGCTGGATGCGCGGATTCTGCGTCTGCTGATCGAACAGCCACGCACGAGCGTGCGTGAGTACGCGCGGATCCTGGGCGTCGCACGCGGCACCTTGCAGGCGCGGCTCGACCGCCTGGAGCGGGACGGCGTGATCACCGGGTCGGGGCCCATGCTGTCGCCGGGTGCGCTCGGCCATCCCGTACTCGCCTTCGTGCATGTCGAGGTGACCCAGGGCCATCTCGACGATGTCGGGGATGCGCTGGCGCAGGTCCCGGAGATCATCGAGGCGTTCTCGATCACGGGTGGCGGTGATCTCCTGACCCGGGTGGCGGCGCGGGACAACGAGCATCTCGAGGACGTCATCCAGCAGCTGATCAGCCTGCCCGGCGTGGTCCGCACCCGTACGGAGGTGGCGCTGCGCGAGCGGGTACCGCACCGGGTGCTTCCGCTGGTGGAGAAGGTGGGCAGGGCCGCCGAGGCCGCCAGGCCACGGCATGCTTGAGGCATGAGCACCTCGCACAGCAACAGCCCGCTCGGCCGCACGGCCGTCGTCTTCGACCTCGACGGCACCCTCGTCGACAGCGAACCCAACTACTTCGAGGCCGGCCGTGAGCTGCTCGCCCGGTACGGGGTGACGCTGACATGGGAGGAGCACGAGCGCTACATCGGGGTGTCCACCGCCGAGACCCTGCAGATCTGGCAGGACAAGTACGGCATCACCGATCCGCTGGAGGAACTGCTCGACGAGAAGAACGCCGCGTACCTCCAGCTGGCCCGGCGCTCCACGCACGCGTATCCGGAGATGGTGAAGTTCGTGCGGCGGCTGCACGCGGACGGGGTGGCGATGATCGTCGCCTCCGGTTCCTCGCTCGCCGCGATCCACGCGATTCTCGAGGGCACGGGTCTGGACGCGTATCTGACGATGGCGGTCTCGGCCGACGAAGTGCCGCACGGCAAACCGGAGCCGGACGTCTTCCTGGAGGCGGCCCGCCGGCTCGGGGTGGAGCCGGCCGACTGCGTGGTCATGGAGGACGCGGCGCCGGGCGCGGTCGCGGCGCACAAGGCCGGGATGCGGTGCATCGCGATTCCGTACGTGGCTTCGGCCGCGGACGACGCGGAGTTCGCGACGGCGGGGCTGCTGTTCCGAGGCGGTCAGCGGGAGTTCACGGCGCAGGCCGCGTACGACTGGCTCTCGGTCGGCTGACCGCGTTTGAGGTCCCCGTTCCTGCGCTCAGGCCCGGGTTCCCGCGCCCAGGAACATCGGGATCGCCACGAACAGGCGGTCCGTCGCCGCGCGTCGACGCTGGTCGGCGAGCCATTCATCGGCCTCGTCCGCGGTGATCGCACCGCCTTCGCAGGCGGCCGAGGCGAATCCGGCGAGCAGCGGCAGGACCAGTGCGTCGGTGAGCACGGCCGTGTGCACCTCGACGGCGACTTCGGTGAATCCCGCGTCGAGCAGCAGCGCGCGATGGCGGCGGGCCACCCGCGGGCCCGTGGTGAGATCGGCGCGGGCATGGACGATCGTGCGGGTCAGGGCGGGGTCCGTGGCGTCGATGACCACCGTGTCCCAGTCCTGGCCGACGAGGACGGCCCGCCCGCCGGACCTCAGCACGCGCCGCGCCTCGGCGAGGGCCGCTACCGGGTCGGGCAGCGTGTGCAGGACCTTGTCGGCGCGGTAGCCGTCCAAGGACGCGTCGGCGAAGGCGAGCCGGGTGAGGTCCGCCTCGCGGAAGTCGGCCTTCGGATGGCGATCGCGCGCGACGCTCAGCATCTGCGGATCGAGATCGATTCCGGTGGCCTGTGCGCCGCGCTCGCCGAGTTCAGCGACGGCCCGTCCGGCTCCGCAGCCCGCGTCGACGATGCGGCTGCCGGGTCCTGCGACGAGCAAGTCGTAGGTACGGGTGCGCAGTCGGCGCGCGTCGGGCATGGCGTCGACCGCGTCGAGCAGGGCGATGAGCTGGGGCACCGGGTCCTGTCCGGCCTGTGGCCCGATGCGCGCGTGAGGAGTGGACATACGGCCCAGGGTGCGACTTCATGTCGACATGAAGTCAACCCCGGCGCGCCCCGAGGCTCTAAGCATCGGTGAACTCGCCGAGCACTACGGACTGGCCACCCATGTCCTGCGCCACTGGGAGAGCGTCGGGCTGCTCACCCCGCGCAGGGACGGCGCCGGACGGCGGGTGTACGGGCAGCCGGACCTGCTGCGGGTCGGCGCGATCCTCTGCGCCAAGGACGCCGGGCTCTCGCTCGCCGAGATCCATACGATCACCACGGCCCGCGCGGGTACGGACCGGCGCACGCTGCTCTCGGACCGCCGCGCGGCCCTGCGGGCCGAGATCGCGAGGCTGCAGGCTCAGCTCGCTCTGGTGCAATGCGGACTTGACTGCCCGCACGAGGACTTGCTGACCTGCCCCAACTTCCAGGCGATCGTGGTCGAGCGGGCCCAGGAGCCGCACACACGCCGTGGCCCCGGGGCCGAGCCCGGTGCCGCCCGCTAACGGCGGCTGCGTACCAGCAGATAGAGGAAGTACGGCGTGCCGATCACCGCGGTCATCAGACCCGCACCCAACTGCGCGGGCGCGATGACCGTACGGCCCACGACGTCGGCCGTGCAGACGAGGATCGCGCCGAGCAGCACGGAGACCGGCACCACGCGGGCGTGCCGGCGTCCGACGAGTGCGCGGGCCGCGTGCGGTGCGACAAGGCCCACGAAGGCGATGGTGCCCGCGGCGGCGACGGCGGTCGCGGTGAGCAGGACGCCGAGCACGAGGAAGCCCAGGCGTCCCTTGCTCAGGTCGAGGCCGAGCAGGCGGGGGGTGTCGTCGTCGAGCGAGATCAGATCCAGTTCGCCGCGCCGGGCCACGGAAATGAACAGGCCCACTGCGAGCACGACCGCGAGCGGCAGTGTGTCCACGAAGGTCCGCCCGTACGTCGAGCCCGAGAGCCAGGTGAGGGCCTTGGTCGCGTTGAACGGGTCCGTGAGGATGATCATCAGGCTGGTCAGGGCGTAACCGGCCGTGGCCATGCCGAAGCCGACGAGCACGACACGGTTCTGCTGGAAGCCGCCCTTGGCGGAGAGCCCGAAGACGATCGCGGAGGTGATCGCCGCACCGGCGAGCGCGGCGGCCGCGATGCTCCACGCGCCGGCCAGCGGCACGGTGGTGACAAGAAGGACGGCGCCGACCGCCGCACCGTTCGAGACACCCAACGTCCCCGGTTCCGCCAGCGGGTTGCGGGTGACCGCCTGGATGAGGGTGCCGGCCAGTGCGAGGGCGCCGCCCGCGAGCAGCGCCGCCGTGACGCGCGGCATCCGGGTGTCGAGCACGAAGGACACGGTCTGACCGGCCCTGCCCTGCGCCCAGTTGAAGACATCGCCGAGCAGTAGCTTCGCGTCGCCGAGCAGGACGGACGCGAGCGTCACGCCGACGAGGACGACGAGCAGCACGAGGGTGGTGGTGACGAAGACGGTGCGGCTGCGGATCTGCAGCCGGTCGTCGGTGACCGAACCGCCCGCGTCCTTGACCCGCGCCGCGAGCACGACAAGGAACGCCGCGCCGATGAGGCTGGTGACCACGCCCGTGGGCACGGCGACGGCGGTGTCGGCGGGCACGAGCGCGCGCAGGACCACGTCGGAGCCGAGCACCAGGGCCGCTCCGGCGAGCGCCGAGAACGGCAGGCTCGCCCGGGACTTGTTGAAGGTACGGAAGCGCCTAGCGAGGAACCGTACGAGCGCGGGAGCGCACAGGCCGACGAAGCCGATGGGCCCCGCGAGGGTGACGGCCGCGGTGGACAGGAGCGCCGCGAGGGTCACGGCGATGATCCGGGTGGAGCGCACCGGGACGCCGACACCTCGTGCGGCGTCGTCGCCGAGTGCCAGGGCGTCCACGCGGCGGGCGAGCAGCAGCAGGCCGATCAGCGCGACGACCGCGATCGGGAGCATCTGCAGGATTCCGTCGAAGCCGTTCTGCGCGATGCTGCCCTGGTTCCAGTCGCGCAGGCCGTCGGTCTCCAGCGGGAAGAGCAGCAGCAGGCCTTCGGTGATGGACGACAGGCCCAGGGTGAGGGCGGTGCCCGCGAGCACCAGGCGTACGGTGCCGGCGCCGAGACCGGACAGCGCGAGCACGACCGCTCCCGCGCCCAGGCCGCCGAGGAAGGCGATGCCCGAGGAGGCGAGGAACGGCAGCGAGAGGCCCGAGACCGTGGCGAGGCCGAGGGCGAAGTACGAACCGGCGTTGACGGCGAGGGTGTCGGGCGAGGCGATCACATTGCGGCTGACCGCCTGCAGGGCGTGACCGGCCATGCCGAGTACGGCGCCGATGAGCAGTCCGGCGACCATGCGCGGCAGCCGGGAGGCGATCACCACGGAGGCGTCGCCCGCTTCGGCCTGCCCCGTAAGCGCCTTCCAGACCTCGAAGGCGCCCACGTCGGCGGTGCCCTGCGTGATGTCGATGACCGCGAACACGGCGACGACAAGGACCAGGAGGGCCGTCACCGCGGCCGCGCCCGAACGGGACGGAGCGGCCGTCTGCGGACGGGTGGCGGGGGTGGTTGCGGTGACGGCCATCGGTTACTTGGTCAGCGCCTTCACGAGGTTGTCGATGTACGCGCTCATCGACCCGGTGCCGCCGAACATCCAGATGCCGTCGTCCAGACGGTGCACGTCACCGTTCTTCACGAACGGCAGCGACGTCCACACCTTGTCCTTGGCGAGCATGCCGGTGAACGGGGTGCTGGACTCGTCGTCCTTGTTCGCGATGTAGGCGAACCGGACGTCCTCGGGCAGCTTGGTGAGGCCCTCGACATCGGTCGTGCCCAGGCCGTACGCCGGGTCGCCCTTGACGGTCCAGGCGTTCTTCAGGCCGAGCTTCTCGTTCACGCTGCCGATCAGCGAACCGCTGGTGAACGGGCGGATCGAGGCCTGGTTGGAGACGACGTAGCCGTCGGCGAACGCCACGTTCGCACCGGCGAGATCGGCATCGGCGAGCGCCTTCTTGCCCTCCTCGATCTTGGCGTCGAGGCCCTTCTTGAGCTCGTCGGCCTTGTCGGTGGTGCCGGTGGCCTGGGCGAGGAGGTCCAGGTTCTTCGTCATCTGGCCGAACGGGTCGCCGGCGTCGGCGGGCTTCAGCGTGATGACCTTGCCGACCTCCTTGAGCTGCTTGATCGCAGCGGCGGGAAGGTCCGTGGTCGCCACGATCAGGTCCGGCGCGAGGGCGGCGATGGAGTCCATGCTGGGCTCGCCGCGGGTGCCGATGTCCTTGGGGTTGCCGGTCAGCGGGACGGCCTGGTCCCACTGCTTGTAGCCCTTGACGTCGGAGACGCCGGTCGGGGCGACGCCGAGCTCGACCAGGTGCTCGACGACATTCCACTCGGTGGCGATGACCTTCTTGGCCGGCCCGTCGAGCTTGACCTCGGTGCCGGTGCCGTCGGTGAGAGTGATGGCCTCGGACGACTTCTTCGTGTCGTCCTTCTTGTCCGCGGCAGGCTCGGTGGTTCCGCAGGCCGACAGGGTGAGAGCCGCTGCCGTGGTGACGGCCGCGGCGAGCAGTATGCGCCTCATGACTGGGTGGAGAGCCTTTCGCTTCGCGAGTGGTGACGGCCTATCGCGCGGGTGCGCAAGTGGCCGGTGAGGGGATCGGTGTCGACCTCGATACGGATGCCGTACGTCTCGGTGAGCCGCTGGGCCGTGAGAACGTCCTCGGGCTCGCCGTCGCCGATGACCCGGCCGTCCCTGAGCAGGACGATCCGGTCGGCGACGGCGGCGGCCTGGTCGAGGTCGTGCAGGACGGCGCCGACGGCGATGCCGTGGCCGTCCGCCAGGTCGCGCATGAGGTCGAGGAGTTCGACCTGGTAGCGCAGGTCGAGGTGGTTGGTGGGTTCGTCGAGGAGGAGTACTCCGGTCTCCTGGGCGAGACAGCCGGCGAGCCAGACCCGCTGCAGCTGACCGCCGGACAGATGCTCGACACCGCGCTCCGCGAGTTCGGACATGTCCGTCATGGCGAGTGCGCGGTCCACGGCGTCCTGGCCGCCGGGATCACTCGTGCCCCAGCGGCTGCGGTATGGGTACCGGCCGAACTCGACGACGTCGCGCACGGTCAGACCGCTCGGCGTCGGACGTCCCTGCGTGAGCAGGGCGACGCTGCGCGCGAACTCCCGTGGGCTGAGCGCGAGTCCGTCGGTGTCCGCGTCCAGCTTGATGCTGGCCGTACGGGGCCGCTGCAGCCGCGCGAGCGTACGCAGCAGCGTGGACTTGCCGCTGCCGTTCGGCCCGACAAGCACGGTGACCTCGCCGGGGCGCAGCGTCATCGAGGCGTCATGGACGACGTCGACGCCGTCGTAGGCCACGGTGACGTCCGTGGCGGACAGTTCATGGCCGCGGGGACGACGTCGGTCCGCGGAGCTCTCTTCAACAACTCGCACGCCGGAAGGTTAGCCTAACCTTACGGACTCGCCGACAGGGGGCCTGACCTGCTCCCGGGCGCAGAACCCTCACCCTGCTCTTGAGCCTCAGCTTTCACCGCTCAAGGACGGCGCGGCCGATCGCGGGATCCGGGAGGATGGTGGACATGTCCGATGCCTTCACGAGCCGCATCCTCCAACTGTCCACCGGCGCCTCGGAACGGGTGGTCGACCTCACCCGCGACTGCGAGGCCTTCCTGCGCGACGTCGCGTCCGGCCGCGACGGCCTACTCAACATCTTCGTCCCGCACGCCACGGCCGGAATCGCCGTGATCGAGACGGGCGCCGGCAGCGACGACGACCTCCTCGCCGCCCTGCACACCCTGCTCCCCTCCGACGACCGCTGGCAGCACGCCCACGGCTCCCCCGGCCACGGCCGCGACCACGTCCTGCCCGCCCTCGTGGCACCACACGCGACGCTGCCGGTGATCGAGGGCAGCCTGGAGCTGGGCACTTGGCAGTCGGTGTGCCTGGTGGACACGAATGTCGACAACCTGCGCAGGCAGGTGCGGTTGTCGTTCCTGGCGTGAGCGGGCTTGTCAGTGCGCACCCCTAGTGTGCCGGCGTGACGACATTCCGATCGGGCTTCACCCTCTGGCGCATGGTCAAGACCGCTCGCGAGCTGACCGAGGTCACGCGCATCCAAGAGCGGGTCGACGCAGTGCTGCACATCATGAAGGGACCTGGCGCGCACTACGGTAAGGGGCGACCGTTGGTCACTGCCCTGGAAGACGTGGCCCAAGTAGCCATCCTGCACGGCGACTTCCCTCTCGCCCAGCGCTTCCAGCGGTTCGCCTCGTATGCCGGAGGCGAGCTGTTCCTCGAGATCCTCGAGAACTACTACGACGACAGAGCCCGGCTGCGCAGCGAAGAACACATGCGACGGATGGCGGCTTTGGGAGCGGAACGGGCGGTTGCCGCACTCGACGTGCTGTGCCGGGACAACCCCGACGCCACGGCCGCTGACGCGCGCAACCTCTTTCGCGGCCTCGCACAGTCAGTGGACCATCTCGACCTCGGGGAAGGCGAGGGTGGAATTCGACTGTCCGTCAGGGAGACAAGAAGGCTTCAGCAGTTGGGGCATATGGAGGTGGTACTGCGGGATCTGCCGCGCCCAGCCTCCACCGAAGCCGCACGGATGCTGAGTGAAGTCCTGGCCGACGCCGACATGGGCACCCTGGCTCAAGTGCTCGAGCTCAGAGCCAGACAGGCCGGAGTCCGCGCGCTTCGCGCCGCAGTTGACGATCCGGCCAGCTCCGAGAGCGCCCTCCACGACCGCCTGAAGAACCAGGAGTGGATCTTCGGCGGCGCCTACGTGGACGAGCTGGCTCGCCGCCAGTACACGCCTGACACCATCCTCGACATCCCGCTCCTGCGCGGTGACGGCTCGCTGCACGTGGTGGAGCTCAAGCGCGCCAACATCGAGAAACTGGTCATACGCTCCGGCGGGCACCTCATGCTGGGCGCCGCCGTCCACCGGGCCGTCTCCCAGACCCAGAACTACCTGCGGGCCCTGGACGAAAAGCGCGACAGCATCCTGGCCGAGCACGCGGTCGACACACGCAGATCGGCGGCGACGATCGTGATCGGACATCCGCAGTACGCGACCTCGGAGGTCACTCCCGCAGAGATGGCGGAGACGATCCGGACCTACAACGCACACCAGTCCCGTATCGAAGTGATCACCTACGAGACCCTGCTGAGTTCGGCCGCCCGCATGCTGGCCCTGTCCTCGGCACAGCAGGACGGGGAAACAGAGGAGGCGGGGCCCGAATGACAGATGCACAGCCTGCGATCGAATCGCTTCTGGCGCGCTTGTGCGGCGGCGAGATCACCGGCAAGGACTATGTCGGCTACTTCATGAACCAACACGCGGAAGAGCTCGTGTTCGCGCAGCGCCGGGGCGAGAAGACAGCGCGGTTCTGGCACAGCGATGCGGACTGGGAGCTGCAGCGCATAGGCGACCACTCGATCCGCCTGGACGGCCCGATGGACGGAATGATCACGGTCGCCGACCTGATCATCAGCCGCGAGGAAGCCACCTGGCTGTCCGCCTGCCTCGCCGCCTCCCGCCATCTACGGCGCGTCGACTCTCAATCATCGGGCCGAGAAGGCGACACCGGGAAGAAGTCGTGATCCCTCCCGGTTGATAGAAAGGTGAACAACATCGGGGTGCGAGAAGTCGACGTAATCGTCATCGGCGCAGGCCAGGCCGGCCTCTCCGCCGCCTACCACCTGCGCCGGAGCGGTTACGAGCCCGACCGGGACTTCGTCGTACTCGATCATGCGCCCCGGCCCGGTGGTGCCTGGCAGTTCCGGTGGCCGTCGCTGACGTACGGGCGCGTGCACGGGATGCACTCGCTGCCGGGGATGGAGCTGACCGGGGCGGACGACTCGCGGCCCTCCTCCGAGGTGATCGGGGAGTACTTCGCGGCGTACGAGGAGCGCTTCGGGCTCCGGGTGCACCGTCCCGTGGACGTGGCCGCCGTGCGGGAAGGCGAGGGCGGGCGGCTGCTCGTCGAGAGCTCCGAGGGGACGTACGCGACGCGTGCGCTGATCAATGCGACCGGGACCTGGGACCGGCCGTTCTGGCCGCGCTACCCGGGCCAGGAGACCTTCCGTGGGCGGCAGCTGCACACCGCGCAGTACCCGGGACCGCAGGAGTTCGCCGGGCAGCGGGTCGTCGTCGTGGGTGGCGGCGCTTCGGGTACGCAGCACCTGCTGGAGATCGCGCCGTACGCGGCCGCGACCACTTGGGTCACGCGCCGTGAACCCGTCTTCCGTGAGGGGCCGTTCGGCGAGGAGGAGGGACGGGCGGCCGTCGCCCTTGTGGAGGACCGGGTGCGTCAGGGGCTGCCGCCGCGCAGTGTCGTGTCGGTGACGGGGCTGCCGCTCAATGACGCGATCCGCGAGGGCCTGGCGAACGGCGTGCTGGAGCGGCAGCCCATGTTCGACCGGATCGTCCCGGAGGGCGTCGCGTGGGACGACGGGCGGGTCGTCGAGGCCGACGTGATCTTGTGGGCCACGGGTTTCCGCCCGGTCGTCGACCACTTGGCGCCGCTGCGGCTGCGCGAGACGGGCGGCGGCATCCGGCTCGACGGGACCCGCGCGGTGCGCGATCCCCGTATCCACATGGTGGGTTACGGGCCTTCGGCCAGCACCATCGGCGCCAACCGTGCCGGGCGGGCCGCCGTGACCGGGATCCGCCGACTCCTCGGCCGGCAGCGGGAGTTCGCCACCTGAGACCGGCTCAGGCGGCGAGCGTCCGCTCGGTGCGGTCGAGCCACGCGAGGTACCACTCCGCGAAGCCCCTGCCGGTCGGGCTCAGACCCCTGTCCATGGCACGCAGGTCCCACCAGATGGTGCCCGCGTGCTCTCCGGTCAGGGCGAGCAGCGAGTAGTAGCCACAGCCCTGTTCACTGATGAACACCGCGCCCTCGTGCTGCCGGTCGTACAGCTCCTCGTAGCGGGCGTCCCAGGCGCCGTAGGCCGTACGGAATGCCTCGTCGTCGGTGAAGTCCGCGTGCTGCGGCTCCTGTTCGTCATGCGCATCGCACAGTGCCTGCATCCGTTCCGGCTCGAAGAGCCGCCCCGCCACCGACGCCGTCACACTCATGCCCACGTACGCGAGACTGTCGCCCCGCCATTCCCACCCTTCCGCGGTCCTGACCGGTGTGAGCAGGCCGTAGTCGGGTCCCGCGCCGCCGGCGCCGACGGTCAGCAGGAAGGTGCGGTACTCGGCGGGCAGCGGACCGCCGAGAGCCTCTTCGAGACTGCGCACCTCGCCCTCCGCCAGTGCCGGGCCGAGCAGGAATCCATGCCCCTGGGCACCGAAGATCTTCTCCGCTCCGGGCTTGCGGCGCAGCGCGAGCACGCGCTCGCGCACGCCCTCCCAAGTCTCCGCGTTCATGCCACGACGGTACGGAGGGAAGGCTGCCCGACTCCACGGGTTTTCCGCTGCGCCAGACCGTCCTTGCGCAGCTCAAGCCGTCCGTGCGCGCCTCAACGCGCTTGCGCGGCACCGTTCTTGGCCTGCCCCTGCTTTGCGGCCCGCCGCATCGCATTGAACTCCTCGACATTGCGCAGGTGTTCGGCGTAGTCGGCGGTGAAACGGGTGTCACCGGGCTTGACCGTGACGAAGTAGAGCCAGTCGCCCCGGGGCGGGTCGAGTGCCGCCGCGAGAGCGTCGTCGCCCGGGTTGGCGATGGGGGTGGGCGGCAGACCCATGCGCGCATACGTGTTGTACGGGCTGGCGACCTGGGTGTCCGCGGTCGACGTGTCGATCGTCGAACGGTTCAGGGCGTAGTTGACCGTCGAGTCCATCTGCAGTGGCATCCCGAGGTTCATCCGGTTGTAGACGACCCGGGCCACCTTGCCCATGTCCTGCCGGGTCTCCGCCTCGGCCTGCGCGATGCTGGCGATCGTCACCGCCTGGTAGACGGAGACGGCCTGGCCCTCGGCGCCGCTCTTCACCTTCTGCGCGCCGAAACGGCGGTTGGCGGTGTCGACCATGTACGCGAGCACGGACGCCGGGGTCGACTGCTCGCCGAGCGGATACGTGGCGGGGAAGAGATAGCCCTCGGGGTTGCCCGCCGCCTCCCCCGGCAGCTTCAGGCCGATGGTGTGCGCGGACTTCTTCGTCGTGCCGGGCTTCGCTTCGAGCGCCTTGTCGATGGCCTCGTACACCTGCGAGGTGCGCCACCCCTCGGGTACGAGGAGGGTCTTGGCCTCGGGTGCGGGCTCGGCACGGTCGAGCAGTACGGGGACGCCGACCGCCGCGCCGGCGAGCAGGGCGCCGGTCAGGGCGAGTGCGGCCTTGCCTCTGCGGGTGAGGCGGATCCGGCCCTGGCGGGGGCTGTCATTGAGCATGCGGGCACGCTAACCCGCAGCTATGGATAAATCCGACATTCGACATGGGGGTGTACCCCGTACGCCCCCTCCCCTGGTGGCGCCCTACGCCACCGCCAGCCGCTTGCCGTTCAGCGCCTGCCCCGCCGGAGTCCCGGCGACGGGCTCGGACTCGGACTCGGACTCGGACTCGGACTCGGGCAGCTGCTCGTCCCGCCGTACCAGCGCGGCATAGCGCCCGTCCTGCTCCAGGAGCGAGGCGTGCGTGCCACGTTCGGCGACCCGGCCGCCGTCGAGGACGACGATCTCGTCGGCCGAGCGGACCGTGGACAGCCGGTGGGCGATGGTGATCGTGGTGCGGTTGGCCGACAGCGCGTCGATCGCTTCCTGGACCGCGTGCTCGGTACGGGTGTCCAGCGCGCTGGTGGCCTCGTCGAGGATCAGCACGGGAGGGTCGCGCAGGATCGTCCGCGCGATGGCCAGGCGCTGCTTCTCTCCGCCGGAGAACCGGTGGCCGCGCTCGCCGACCACTGTGTCGTACCCGTCGGGCAGCGACGCGATGTGGTCGTGGATCTGGGCCGCCTTGGCGGCTTCGTGGAGCTCCTCGTCGCTCGCGCCGGGCTTGGCGAAGCGGAGGTTGTCGGCGACGGTGGCGTGGAAGAGGTATGCCTCCTGGGCCACCACGCCGACGGTCGCGGCGAGGGTGTCGAAGTCGAGGTCGCGTACGTCCACGCCGTCGATCGTGACGCGGCCGCCGGTGACGTCGTAGAGCCGCGGGACCAGCGAGCTGAGCGTGGACTTGCCGGAGCCGGTCGGGCCGACCACGGCGAGGCTGCGGCCCGCGGGAACGGTCACGTCGATGGCGTCGAGGATGGGCGCGGACTCGTCGTCGTAGCGGAACTCGACGTTCTCGAACCGGACTTCCCCCTTGACGCCCTCCAGGCGGGCCGGCTCCGCGGGCTCCTTGATGTCGATGGGCAGGTCGAGGTACTCGAAGATGCGCTGGAAGAGCGCGAGCGAGGTCTGGATCTGGACGCCGGTCGACAGCAGGCTCACCGTCGGGCGGAACAGGCCCTGCTGGAGCGAGACGAAGGCGACGAGCGTGCCGAGCGAGACCGCGGGGCCGCCGACGTGCTGGGCGAGACCTGCGGCCCAGTAGAGCAGCGCGGGCAGCGCGGCCATGACGATGCCGATCGTCGACATCCGCCAGCGGCCGGCCATGCTGGCCCTGACCTCGAGGTCGATGAGCTTCTCGGACTCGTCCGAGAAGGACTTGGTGAGCGAGTCGGAACGGCCCATGGTGCGGCCGAGCAGGATGCCGCTGACCGAGAGGGACTCGGTGACGGTGGCGGCCATCGTGGCCATCTGCTTCTGGCGCTTGGTGGTGATCTTCTTGCGTTCATTGCCGACCTTGCGGCTGATCAGCACGAAGACGGGCAGCAGGACCAGCGAGACGAGGGTGAGACGCCAGTCGAGCGCGAGCATGGCGACGACGGTCGCGACCACAGCGGTGAAGTTCTGCACCAGCGAGGTCGCCGTCGAGGTGACGGTGGCCTGCATACCGCCGATGTCGTTGGCGATCCGCGACTGCACCTCGCCGGTGCGGGTGCGCGTGAAGAAGGCCAGGGACATCTGCTGGAGACGGCCGTAGACGGCGGTGCGCAGGTCGTGCATGACGCGCTGGCCGACCTTGGTGGAGATCAGGGTCTGCAGGACGCCGAAGACCCCGCTGACGACGGCCGCAAGGATCATGCCGAGGGCCAGCAGGCTGAGCAGCCCGGTGCGGCCTTCGGGGATCGCGGTGTCGAGGATCTCCTTGAGCAGGAACGGGGTCGCGACCGAGACCAGGGACGAGGCGGCTACGAGCAGTGCGACGACTGCGAGCCGGCCTCGGTAGGGACGGAAGAGCCGGGCGATACGGCGCAGCTCACGGGGCTTGTCCAGATCGCGTCGTGGTGGGGTCCAGGTGCTTTCGAGGTCGGTGTGGGCGGGCTTCATGTGCCTCCTAAGGGCGGGGGTAAGTACATCACCGGAGGAGCATAGCTCATTGTTACCTATATTCACAATGAACGGTGTCCTGATACGCTCCCCCCATGACCAACCAGGCCATGGACCGCGACGGCCTCCTCGCGGAGCAGCTGCTCCGCCTCACGCGCCGGATGCACCGCATCAACAAGCGCTACCTGGAGGAGTCCGAGATCGGGATCACCCCCGCTCAGGGCCGGCTCCTGCGGGCTCTCGCGCACTACGACGAGCCGCCGCGGATGGCCGATCTGGCGGCCCGTATGGAGGTCGTGCCGCGGGCCGTGACCACCCTCGTGGACGGTCTGGAGGAGAGCGGCTGCGCGCGGCGCGCTCCCGATCCCACGAACCGCCGCGTGATCCGGATCGAGCTGACCGACAAGGGACGCGAGGCGCTGCGCGCGCTGCGCGACGCGCGCCGTTCGGCCGCTCAGGACATCCTGGCTCCATTGACCACCGAGCAGCGCGAGGTGTTCGGTGGTCTCCTCTCCGCCCTGATGGACGAGCCGGGGCGGCACTGACCGCGCGCCGGCCACCGGGGCGCGGCGGCACAAGAGGCAGCCGACCGACGCCGAGGAGAGCGCATGCCCCTGCTGGAGCCGAACCCCGACGCGCTGCGCCCGCGCCTTGACCGGGGCGAGCCCTCACCCGACCGGGTGCAGGACGGCCAGGCGAGCGGCACACCCGAACCACTGCGCAGCGACCTGATCGCGTTGCTCGGCGCGGACAAGGTCCTCTCGAACATCTCGGACCTGGTCCGCTACGCCTCCGACGCCAGCCCGTACCGCTTCGTACCCCAGGTCGTGGTGGTCGCCGAGGACATCGACGACGTGTCGGCGATCCTGTCGTACGCCCATGGAAAGGGCCGTCAGGTGGTGTTCCGCGCGGCCGGGACCTCGCTGAACGGGCAGGCGCAGGGCGAGGACATCCTCGTCGACGTGCGCAGGCACTGGTCCGGGATCGAGGTCCTCGACGACGGCAGGCAGGCCCGGATCCAGCCCGGCACGACGGTCGTACGCGCCAATGCGACCCTCGCCCGGCACGGACGGGTGCTCGGCCCCGACCCGGCGAGCGCCATCGCGTGCACGCTCGGCGGCGTGGTCGCCAACAACGCCTCGGGCATGACGGCGGGCACCACCCGCAACTCGTATCGCACACTCGCCTCGCTCACCTTCGTCCTGCCGTCGGGCACCGTCGTGGACACCGCGGAGGCGGATGCCGACGAGCAGCTGGCGCATGCCGAACCGAAGCTGTGCGACGGCCTGTTGGCGATCAAGCGGGAGATCGAGGCGGATCCGGAGCTGGTGCGCCGGATCCGCGCCAAGTACGAGATCAAGAACACCAACGGCTACCGGCTCGACGCCTTCCTCGACGGTGCGACGCCGGCGCAGATCATGCGCGGTCTGATGGTGGGCTCCGAGGGCACCTTCGGGTTCATCTCGGAGGTCGTCTTCGACACGCTTCCGCTGGACCGGCAGGTCTCCTCGGCGCTGCTCTTCTTCCCCTCGCTCAGGGACGCGGCCGCCGCGGTGCCGCTGTTCAACGAGGCAGGCGCGCTCGCCGTGGAGCTGATGGACGGCAACACGCTGCGGGCGTCGGTCAGCGTGCAGGGAGTCCCCCAGGACTGGGCGCAGCTGCCCAAGGAGACGACGGCGCTGCTCGTCGAGTTCCGGGCGCCGGACGAGGCGCGGCAGAGCGAGTACGAGAAGGCGGCGGCTCAGGTCCTGAAGGGGCTCGAACTCGTCGCTCCTGTCGCATCGGTGACCAATGAGTTCACCCGGGACGCCAAGACCATCGCGGGCTACTGGAAGGCCCGCAAGGCCTTCGTCACCGCGGTCGGCGGCTCGCGGCCCTCCGGTACGACACTGATCACCGAGGACTTCGCGGTACCGCCGGGCCAACTCGCCGACGCCTGCTCGGCGTTGCTGGAACTGCAGACGCGGCACGGCTTCGACGCCGCGGTCGCCGGGCATGCCGCACACGGCAATCTGCACTTCCTGCTCGCCTTCGACGCGGCGAAACCCTCGGACGTAAACCGGTACGCCGCGTTCATGGACGAGTTCTGCAAGCTGACCGTCGAACGCTTCGACGGCTCGCTCAAGGCCGAGCACGCCACGGGCCGCAACATCGCGCCGTTCTTGGAGCTGGAGTGGGGCGAGAAAGCCACCGAGCTGATGTGGCGGATCAAACAGGTCATCGACCCGGACGGGGTTCTCGCCCCCCGGATCGTGCTCGACCGCGATCCGAAGGCGCACCTGCGGGGCCTGAAGACCATCCCCAAGGTCGAGGCGATCGCGGATCCGTGCATCGAGTGCGGCTTCTGCGAACCCACCTGCCCCAGCCACGACCTCACCACCACTCCGCGCCAACGGATCGTGCTGCGCCGGGAGATGATGCGCCAGGAGAAGGGCTCCCCCGTCGAGGACGGCCTCATCGAGGCGTACGGCTATGACGCGGTGGACACGTGCGCGGGCGACTCCACCTGCAAGCTGGCCTGCCCGGTCGGGATCGACACCGGCATGATGATGAAGTCCTTCCGGCACGCACGGCACTCGCCGCGCGAGGAGAGGATCGCCGCGCTCGCCGCCAAGAACTTCCGGGTCGTCGAGACCTCGGCGCGGCTCGCGGTGGCCGCCGCGGACAAGATCAGCGACAAGCTCCTGACCGCCGTCACCCGGGCCGCGCGCAAGGCCGTACGCCCCGACCTCGTACCCGAGTGGCTGCCGGAGATCCCCGGAGCGGCGGCCCGGAAACTCCCACAGACTTCCCGTACGGGCGCGAGCGCCGTGTACTACCCGGCGTGTGTGAACCGGATCTTCGGCGGGCCCGAGGGGCGGCAGGGGCCCTCGCTCGCGCAGTCCGTGGTCGCCGTGTCGGCGCGGGCCGGCAAGCCGGTGTGGATTCCGCCGGACGTGGCCGGCACCTGCTGCGCGACGATCTGGCACTCCAAGGGCTACGACGACGGCAACGCCGTGATGGCCAATCGCATCGTCGAGGCGGCCTGGGGCTGGACGGCCGGCGGAAAGCTGCCGCTGGTGGTCGACGCCTCCTCGTGCACCTTGGGCATCTCGCACGAGGTGGTGGACTATCTCACCGACGCCAACAGGGAGTTGCACGCCGAGCTGACCATCGTCGACTCGCTGGTGTGGGCCGCGCAGGAGCTGCTCCCCCACCTGACCGTGCACCGCAAGGTCGAGTCCGCGGTGGTCCATCCCACGTGTTCCATGCGGCACCTGGGCGACGACGCGCAGCTGAAGGCGGTGGCCGAGGCGTGTGCGGAGGAAGTGGTCGTGCCGGACGACGCGGGCTGCTGCGCCTTCGCGGGGGACCGCGGCATGCTGCACAAGGAGCTCACCCAGTCGGCGACGGCCCGCGAGGCCGCCATGGTGACATCCCGGCACTTCGACGCCCATCTGTCGGCCAACCGCATGTGCGAGGTCGGCATGGACCACGCCACGGGCCGCTCGTACTACTCCGTGCTCATGGAGCTCGAACGGGCCACTCGCCCAACCGCCTGAGTTCGTACGGCGCTTCGACTGCCCCGGTCCGCTTCGGCGAGCCGGGGCAGTCGTCTGTCCGCAACCGTCAGCCGGGCCCCGTATCACGGGGACTCCGCGCATCGGCGTGCTCGCAGCTGCTCGGCAACCCCGTCTCCCCTGCGCGTTCGGACGTGATCACGCCTTTTCGCAGGGCGAATTGATCGGAGGTCAGGAACGGACACTTTGTCCCGCTCGGGGACGAAGCGGTCCGCTGCGGGCCGCAACCAGTCCAAGTCAGCTCGTCAGAAGTCCAACTCCCTGTCCACTTCGGCCTCTTGCGCCCCGGAGTTCCCACGGCGAGGGTGGCTGGCGCCGTTGCAACATCCATCCCCGCCTTACCGACGGAGGTCCGATGCACGACGAGAACGCCACCCCCACACCCGATGAATCCGACAGCTTCGACGGGGGCCTGTCCCGCCGTTCCGCACTGCGCGCCGCGGGTCTGGGCGCCGCGGGCATCGGTCTGAGCGCCGTCTCCGCCAACACCGCTCACGCCGAAACCGCGGCCGCGGCCCCGGCGGACACGGTCGCCGCACGTACCGGCGCCACCATGGTCGACGTGCCCTTCGAGGCCCGCAGCACCGTCCGCGTCGGCATCATCGGGCTCGGCAACCGCGGCGGCAGCATGATCGACCTGTATCTGGCGATACCCGGGGTGCAGGTCGTGGCGATCTGCGATCCGGTCAAGGAGAAGGTCGCGGCCTGCGCGAAGAAGGTGACGGACGCGGGGCAGCCCGCTCCCGCCACGTACACCAAGGGCGATCACGACTACGAGAACCTCTGCAAGCGCGCGGACCTGGACTTCGTGTACGTGGCGACGCCCTGGGACTGGCACTTCGAGATGGCGAAGAGCGCCATGCTCAATGGAAAGCACGTGGGCGTCGAGTGTCCGATCGCGCTGCAACTCGACCAGCTGTGGGAGCTGGTGAATCTCTCCGAGAGAACCCGCCGGCACTGCATGCAGCTGGAGAACTGCTGCTACGGACGCAACGAGATGCGCGTCCTGCGGATGGCTCACGCCGGGCTCTTCGGTGAACTCCTGCACGGCGCGGGCGCGTACAACCATGATCTGCGCGGCCTGATGTTCGACCCGGACTACTACGAAGGCCCGTGGCGCCGCCTGTGGCACACCCGACTGCGCGGCGACCTGTACCCGAACCACGGGTTCGGTCCGGTGTCCAACTACATGGACATCAACCGCGGGGACCGCGTCACGCACATCTCCAGCTTCGGCACCCCCTCGCTCGGTCTCGCCGAGTACCGCAAGGCCAACATGCCGCCGGGTGACCCCAGTTGGAAGGAGACCTACATCGAGTCCGACCGCACCATCAGCCTGGTGCAGACGGCCAAGGGCCGGGTCATCCGCCTGGAGCACGATGTGTCCACTCCGCACCCGTACAGCAGGATCAACAACCTCGGCGGTACGAAGGGGGTCTTCGAGGACTACCCGGCGCGGATCTATCTGGAGCCCGACCACAGCGACGACGTGTGGCACAGCTTCGGCGACTACGCCGACTGGGACCACTGGCTGTGGAAGGAGCACGCCAACCCGCCCGGCGGGCACGGCGGCATGGACTACATCATGCTGTTCCGGCTGATGCAGTGCATGCAGACCGGGCTCGTACCGGACTTCGACGTGTACGACGCGGCCACCTGGACCTCACCGGTACCGCTGAGCCATCTGTCGATCAAGGCCAAGGGGCAGCCGCAGGCGATACCCGACTTCACACGTGGCGAGTGGCGCAGGAAGCGGTCGGGGGTGGACTCGCAGAAGCCTTCGGCGTAGATAACCGCCCGCCGGTGCCGCCTCGTTTACGCGGGGCGGCACCGGCGCGCTCAGGCCTCCAGATGCGCCCGGTCCCCCATCACGATCACCGGGTGGCGGGCCGGGTCCAGGGCGCGCAGCAGATGCTCCATCCCCGGCTTCGACAGACTGACACAGCCCGAGGTGCCGCTGCCGTGGTCCATGTGCAGCCAGATCGAGCCGCCCTTGGAGCGGCCCTCGGGCCGCGTCGGGTCGCCCGGCGACGTGCCCCTGACGCGGTTGTAGTCGATGGCGATCACGAGGTCGAAGTCGTGCCAGTGCGACTTCGACCAGGAGCGCGGCGCCGTGAAGGCCGCCGCCGAGCGGGTGTACGGGAGCTTCGTGCCGGGGTCGGCGAGGACGCCGCCCGCGTCGCTGAGCGTGAACACACCCACCGGGCTTCGTTTGTCGCCCTCGTGGTGGTCGGTGGTCCAGCCCTTCTTCCCGTTGTGCGCGGACCAGACGCGGTCGCGGTTCCAGGTGGCGCCGTGCTTGGTGAACAGGGCGACGGTGGACTGCGCGGAATCCTCGCCCTTGCCGTACACGGCGATGACCTGCTGCGAGTCGGCCGGGATCCGCTGCCTCAGCCGGGCGCCGACACCGGGGATGTGTGCGAGGTCCGCAGTGGGTGAGGCGCTCTGCCCGGCTCCCGCCTTCGACGAGCTGTGCTGTCCACCGCCTCCGGCGCAGGAGGTGAGGGCCGCGCTCAGCGCCACGACGACGAACGTGGACCACAGGGGGCCGGAGATGCGCATGCGCTCCATGCTCGCACGGGCCCGGTGGACAGGCGGGGGCCGGTGCGCGCACGGCACGAGGACCTCTGTCGCGTCCGAAAAATGCGCTCTCGGCCGGAAAACCGTTTGCCCCGGCCGCCGTCCGACGGCGAACCTTGCACGTTCCCTTTTCCGCCCGCGGTACCCCGTACGACCGCCTCCGAGCCCCGTACCGCCGCATCCACCCCATCCGCCCGTCGAGCTCTGGACATCATGCAGATCAGCGACCTTCCGTATCCCGATCCGGGTGTGCCCGACGCACGCTCCGGGTCCAAATTCCTGCTGTGGCTCGGGCGGAATCAGATCGGCGGCCAGCTGCGGTCGTTCGCCTGGGGCCTGCTGCACTTCTCCTCGGTGATGGCGCTGCCCTTCGCCGTGGGGTTCGCCGTCCAGGCGGTCGTCGACCGTTCGGGCGGCCGGCTCGCCCTCGCGGGTCTGTTCCTGCTGCTCGCGGGGGCGACCCTCGCGCTCGGCGACACGATGCTGCACCGCACCGCGGTCACCAACTGGATCACCGCGGCCGCGCGCGTACAGCAGCTGCTCGCCCGTAAGACCGCCGAACTCGGCTCCGCCCTGACGCGGCGGGTGGCCGCCGGCGAAGTGGTGGCGGTGTCGACCGGCGATGTCGAGAAGATCGGCTGGTTCGTCGAGGCACTGTCGCGTTTCCTCGCGGCCGCCACGACCGTCGTCCTCGTGTGCGTCGCGCTGTCCCTGTACCAGCCGGCGCTCGCCGTGGTCGTCGCAATCGGCGTGCCCGTGCTCGCGCTCGGTGTGCTGCCGCTGCTGCCGAAGGCCACCAAGCTCGCGGAGGTCCAGCGCGAAAAGGCCGGCCGCGCCACCGAGTTGGCCTCCGACACCGTCGCGGGCCTCAGGGTTCTGCGCGGGATCGGCGGTGAGGAGCTGTTCCTCACCCGCTATCGCGAGGCCTCGCAGGAGGTACGGCGCGCGGCCGTGCGCAACGCCCGTATGTGGTCCGCGATCAGCGCCGTCCAGGTACTGCTGCCGGGACTGCTGCTGGTCGCGGTGGTCTGGCACGGCATCGGCCTCGTACGCGACGGGCGTATCCAGGTCGGCGAACTGGTCACCGTGTACAGCGCGGTCATGCTCCTGACCTATCCGCTCAGGCACTTCGAGGAGATCGCCATGGCGTACTCCTTCTCGCGGCCGTCGGCCCGCCGCGCCGCCCGGGTCCTCGCCATCGACCGGGCCACGGAAGGCAGCGGCGAACTGGACGACGTGAAACCGCAGGGTGATCTGTACGACCCGGTCACCGGGCTCCTCGCACCGGCCGGGCGGTTCACCGCGGTGGTGTGCGGGGACCCGGACGAAGCGGGACGGCTCGCCGAACGGCTCGGCGGTCACCCCGCGTTGGACGAGCCGGTCGCGTCCGTACGGCTCGGCGGGATCCCGCTCGACGAGCTCCCGCTCGACTCGGCGCGCGCCGCCGTACTCGTCCAGGACAAGGACCCCGTGCTGCTCTCCGGCACGCTGACCGAGCTGCTCGACGTGCCGTCCTCGGGGAAGGTCACGCCCGAGGAGGCACTGGCCGCCGCCGAGTGCACGGATGTGCTCGAGGCGCTCACCCAGGCCGCCCTGGACGACGACCCCATGCAGGCGCCGATCACCGAGCGCGGCCGGTCGCTGTCCGGCGGACAGCGCCAACGCCTCGCACTGGCCCGTTCGCTGGTCACCGACCCCGAGGTCCTGGTGCTCGACGAGCCGACCTCCGCGGTCGACTCGCACACCGAGGCACGGATCTCGGACGGTCTGCGGGAGCTGCGCCAGGGACGTACGACGGTGGTCTTCACCTCCTCGCCGCTGCTCCTGGACCGAGCCGAGCGCGTCGTCCTGGTGCACGAGGGCGAGGTCGCGGCCGTCGGACTGCACCGCGAACTGGTGCACAACGAACCTCGCTACCGCGCGATCGTCACGCGCGAGACCGAGGACGAACAGAACAGCCAAGACAGCACGACCGCTTACGAAACGGAGGAGTCGGCATGATCGGCGTAGCGCCCCCGGCCTACGATCCGGCGGCCCCACGCAGCGCCAACACCCTGCCCGTGGGCTCGACCGCGACCGTACGCGGCTATGTCCGTGAGCTGCTCAGCCGGCACCGCAAGGCCTTCACGATCCTGATCGCCGTGAACACGGTGGCCGTGATCGCCTCGATGATCGGGCCCTGGCTGCTCGGCGCGCTGGTGGAGCGGACCTCCGACGGCGCCGCGGACCTCCGGCTGGAGTTCACCGTGGCACTGTTCGTGGTGGCCCTGGTCGCGCAGGCCTTCTTCGTCCGTCTGGTACGGCTGCGCGGAGCGATGCTCGGTGAGCGGATGCTCGCCGATCTGCGCGAGGACTTCCTCGTACGCTCCGTGGGGCTGCCGCCCGGTGTGCTCGAACGGGCCGGTACCGGCGATCTGTTGTCGCGTATCACCACGGACATCGACCGGCTCGCGAACGCGATGCGCGAGGCCGTGCCGCAGCTCACCATCGGTGTGGTGTGGGTCGTGCTGCTACTCGGCGGCCTCGCGGTCACCGCGCCGCCGCTGGCTCCGGCCGTGCTGCTCGCCGTGCCGCTCCTGGTGGTGGGCTGCCGCTGGTACTTCAAGCGGGCGCCCTCCGCCTACCGCTCGGAAGCCGCCGGCTACGCGGCCGTGGCCGCGGTGCTCGCGGAGACCGTGGACGCCGGCCGTACGGTCGAGGCGCACCGCCTCGGCAAGGAGCGGATCGCGCTGTCGGACCAGCGGGTGCGGGAGTGGACCGCGTGGGAGCGGTACACACTCTTCCTGCGGTCGGTGCTCTTCCCGGTCCTCAACCTCACCCACATCACCGTGCTGGCCTCGACGTTGATGGTCGGCGGTGTGTTCGTGCTGCAGGGCTGGATCGGCGTCGGCCAGATGACCACGGGTGCGCTGATCGCGCAGATGATGGTCGATCCGGTGAACCTGATCCTGCGCTGGTACGACGAGTTGCAGGTCGCCGAGGTCTCGCTGGCCCGTCTTGTCGGCGTACGGGAGATCGAACCGGGCGCCGGCGACGAGTCCGTACGTCCTGAGGGGCGTCATGTAGAGGCGGCGGATGTGCACTTCGGGTACCGGCCCGGAGTGGACGTGCTGCGCGAGGTGTCCCTGGGCGTCCGTCCTGGTACGCGGCTCGCGCTCGTCGGTCCTTCCGGCGCGGGCAAGTCCACGCTCGGGCGGCTGCTCGCCGGGATCTACGCCCCGCGCACGGGGCAGGTGAAGCTCGGTGAGGCGGAGCTGTCGCGGATGACGGCGGAGCGGGTGCGCGAGCACGTGGCCCTGGTCAACCAGGAGCATCACGTGTTCGTGGGCTCGCTGCGCGACAATCTGCGCCTCGCGCGATCGGGAGCCGAGGACGCCGAGCTGTGGGCCGCGCTCGGTGCGGTCGACGCCGATGAATGGGCCAGTGCGCTGTCCGACGGGCTCGACACCGAGGTCGGCTCGGGCGGGTTCGCCCTCACACCGGCCCAGGCGCAGCAGATCGCGCTGGCCCGTCTGGTCCTCGCCGATCCGCACACGCTGGTGCTCGACGAGGCCACGTCGCTGCTCGATCCTCGGGCGGCCCGGCACCTGGAGCGGTCGCTCGCGCGGGTGCTCGACGGCCGTACGGTCGTGGCGATCGCCCACCGCCTGCACACCGCGCATGACGCGGATGTGATCGCGGTGGTGGAGCGCGGCCGGATCAGCGAGCTCGGCAGCCATGACGAGCTGGTGGCGGCGGACGGGGCGTACGCCGCGCTGTGGCGGTCCTGGCACGGATAGGACAGCGAGAGGGGGGTGAGGGCCGACGCCCTCACCCCCCTCTGGCATGTGCAGGGTCAGAAAACGTTCAGGGCCGCCGCCCCGCCCACCCCTCCGAGCACCATGAACACCGGCATCAGGAGCTTCAGCTCCACCCAGCTGCCGGCCCGGAAGCGCATCATCTTCGGCGGGCCCACCGGGTACCAGCGCTTGCCGGCGATCGGCAGCGGCCAGAACATCGGGCAGCCCGAGACCGTGAGCGAGTCGCCGATGTCGTGCACGATCGCGCCGAGCACCACCGGCAGCCCGAGCCACAGATACTCCTGGCCGTCACCTGTGAAGAGCCAGTCCGAGCCGTTGCCCGCCTTGTCCAGGACGCCCGCGAGGATCCAGGCGCTGGTCGCGCCGAGCAGCCAGACGAGCACGTCGCTGGACATCCGGGCGGCGCGCCACAGCAGGCCTTCGACGGCGAGGACCAGGTGGACGAAGAGGATCGCGAGCACCGCCCAGCGCCCGCCGAAGATCGCGGCGGCCGAGGTTCCTGCGCCGATCAGGGCTGCCCAGAGCCAAGTGTGGGTCAGTGTGCGGTGGCCGCCGGTTCGACGGGCGTCCCGGGTGGACCTCGTGGCCTTGTAGACCCCGTAGGAGATCTTGTCGACGATCCCGCACAGCGCCCGCGACAGCGGACCGAAGGCGCGCGAGATGGTCGCCGACTTGTGGTCGAGGTCGGGGGCGAGGGCAGCGCCCGCGCAGATCAGCCCGCCGACGACCAGAACCGGCCACGGCATGGGATGCTCCAGCGCCGCCGCTGCCGCACCCACCCCCAGCCAGGCCGCCGCGCCGGACAGTGAGTGTGCCGGACCCATCATGGCCGCTACCCGCCCCATTTCTGTTGTACGTATGCCCAGTTGACGCCGCGGTCGGTCGCACGGTTGCGGTGCCGGCCGCCCCGACTGGCTGCACAGCGTAGCGGTCGTGATCTTCGTACGGACGGCCGATTCCCCTTAGGAGGGACGGGGCAGGCAAGATGGGGGCGTGACCCTTATCGATCAGCTGCCGCCGGAAGCCGACCCCGATGCCCTCTACGAAGCCTTCGAAGGCTGGGCGACGGAACGCGGTATCACCCTCTATCCCCACCAGGAGGAGGCGCTGATCGAGGTCGTGTCCGGGGCGAACGTGATCGTCTCGACCCCGACCGGATCCGGAAAGTCCATGATCGCGGCGGCCGCGCACTTCGCCGCGCTCGCCCGTGACGAGGTCACCTTCTACACCGCGCCGATCAAGGCGCTGGTCTCGGAGAAGTTCTTCGAGCTGTGCAAGATCTTCGGCACCGAGAACGTCGGCATGCTGACCGGCGACGCCTCCGTGAACGCCGACGCGCCGGTCATCTGCTGCACCGCCGAGGTGCTCGCGTCCATCGCGCTGCGCGACGGCAAGCACGCGGATGTCGGCCAGGTCGTGATGGACGAGTTCCACTTCTATGCCGAGGCCGACCGCGGCTGGGCCTGGCAGATCCCGATCCTCGAACTGCCGCAGGCGCAGTTCATCCTGATGTCGGCCACGCTCGGCGACGTCTCGATGTTCGAGAAGGATCTGACGCGGCGTACCGGGCGGCCCACGTCCGTGGTGCGTTCGGCGACGCGGCCGGTGCCGCTCTCGTACGAATACCGGCTGACGCCGATCACGGAGACGCTGACCGAGCTCCTGGAGACCAGGCAGGCTCCGGTCTACATCGTGCACTTCACGCAGGCGCAGGCCGTCGAACGAGCTCAGTCGCTGATGAGCATCAACATGTGCTCGCGTGAGGAGAAGGACCAGATCGCCGAGCTGATCGGCAACTTCCGGTTCACCACCAAGTTCGGCCGCAATCTCTCGCGTTACGTACGGCACGGCATCGGCGTGCATCACGCCGGCATGCTGCCCAAGTACCGCCGTCTCGTGGAGAAGCTCGCGCAGGCCGGTCTGCTCAAGGTCATCTGCGGTACGGACACGCTCGGCGTGGGCGTCAACGTGCCCATTCGTACGGTGCTGTTCACGGCTCTCACGAAGTACGACGGCAACCGGGTGCGGACGCTGCGGGCGCGTGAGTTTCACCAGATCGCCGGACGCGCGGGACGTGCGGGCTTCGACACCGCCGGTTTCGTGGTGGCGCAGGCGCCCGAGCACGTCATCGAGAACGAGAAGGCGCTCTCCAAGGCCGGTGACGATCCGAAGAAGCGCCGCAAGGTCGTCCGCAAGAAGGCGCCCGAGGGCTTCGTGGCCTGGTCGGACACGACGTTCGAGAAGCTGATCGGCTCCGAGCCGGAGCCGCTGACCTCCCGCTTCCGGGTCACCAACATCATGCTTCTCTCGGTGATCGCCCGTCCTGGCAACGCCTTCGAGGCGATGCGGCATCTCCTGGAGGACAACCACGAGCCGCGCAAGGCCCAGTTGCGGCACATCCGCCGCGCCATCGCGATCTACCGCTCGCTGCTCGACGGCGGGGTCGTGGAGCAGCTGGACACACCCGACGCCGAGGGCCGCACCATCCGGCTCACCGTCGACCTCCAGCAGGACTTCGCCCTCAACCAGCCCTTGTCGACGTTCGCGCTTGCCGCGTTCGACCTCCTGGAGCCGGAGTCGCCCTCGTACGCACTCGACATGGTCTCCGTGGTCGAGTCGACCCTCGACGACCCGCGCCAGATCCTCGCCGCGATGACGAACAAGGCGCGCGGCGAGGCCGTCGGCCAGATGAAGGCGGACGGGGTCGAGTACGAGGAGCGGATGGAGCGGCTACAGGACATCTCCTACCCGAAGCCGCTCGAAGAGCTCCTGTGGCACGCGTACAACGTCTACAAGAAGTCGCACCCCTGGGTGGCCGACCATCCGGTCTCCCCCAAGTCGGTCGTCCGCGACATGTACGAACGCGCCATGACCTTCACGGAGTTCACCTCCTGGTACGAGCTGGCCCGCACAGAGGGCATCGTGCTCCGCTATCTCGCCAGTGCCTACAAGGCCCTCGAACACACCATCCCCGACGACCTCAAGTCGGAGGATCTAGAGGACCTGATCGCGTGGCTCGGTGAGATGGTGCGCCAGGTCGACTCCAGTCTGCTCGACGAGTGGGAGCAGCTCGCCAACCCCGAGGAGATGACGGCCGAGGAGGCCCAGGAGAAGGCCGACCAGGTCAAGCCGGTCACCGCCAACGCGCGGGCCTTCCGTGTCCTCGTCCGCAACGCCATGTTCCGCCGTGTCGAGCTCGCCGCGCTCGACAACGTCGCCGAGCTCGGCGAGCTGGATGCCGAGGCCGGCTGGGACGCCGACGCCTGGGGTGAGGCGATGGACAAGTACTGGGACGAGTACGAGGACCTCGGCACCGGCCCCGACGCGCGCGGTCCGAAGCTGCTGCAGATCGAGGAGCGGCCCGCCGACGGGCTCTGGCGCGTCCGGCAGACCTTCGCCGACCCGAACGGCGACCATGACTGGGGTATCAGCGCCGAGGTCGACCTCACGGCGTCCGACGCGGAGGGCCTCGCGGTCATCCGGGTCACCGACGTCGGCCAGCTGTAGCCCGCCGACCCTCTTGTGCAGGACCCCTTTGTGACCACCGGAGAAAACAGCCGATGACCAACCCCGCCGAACGCCTCGTCGATCTGCTCGATCTGGAGCAGATCGAGGTCAACATCTTCCGGGGCGCGAGCCCCCAGGAGTCGCTGCAGCGCGTCTTCGGCGGCCAGGTCGCGGGCCAGGCCCTGGTCGCGGCCGGCCGCACCACGGACGGGGACCGTCCGGTGCACTCGCTGCACGCGTACTTCCTGCGCCCGGGCCGCCCCGGCGTGCCGATCGTGTACCAGGTGGAGCGGGTGCGCGACGGACGCTCCTTCACCACGCGCCGGGTCACGGCCGTGCAGCAGGGCCGCACGATCTTCAACCTCACGGCCTCCTTCCACCAGCCGGAGGAAGGTCCCTTCGAGCACCAGCTGCCGCCGCGCCTGGACGCCCCGGATCCGGAGACGCTGCCGAGCGTCGTCGACGAGATCCGGGAGCATCTGGGGGCGCTGCCCGAACAGTTGGAGCGGATGGCGCGACGCCAGCCCTTCGACATCCGCTACGTGGACCGGCTGCGCTGGACCTCGGAGGAGGTCAAGGACGCCGAGCCGCGCAGCGCGGTGTGGATGCGCGCGGTCGGGCCGCTGGGCGACGACCCGCTGGTGCACACCTGCGCGCTGACGTACGCGAGCGATATGACCCTCCTGGACGCGGTGCGCATTCCGATCGAGCCGCTGTGGGGACGGCGCAGTTTCGACATGGCCTCGCTCGACCACGCGATGTGGTTCCACCGGCCGTTCCGTACGGACGAGTGGTTCCTCTACGACCAGGAGTCGCCGATCGCGACGGGCGGCCGTGGACTTGCCCGTGGGCGGATCTACGACCGCGAGGGGCGACTCCTTGTGTCAGTGGTGCAGGAGGGGCTCTTCCGCGCCTACGACCCGAGTGGCCCCAAGAGCGGCTGACTCCAGGCAACGACCCGCCTCGGGCCGTCGCACGTCATCCATCACAACGCCCCGGCCACGCCGGGGCGTTGTGCGTTGTGCGTTGGCGGTTCCTGCTGGTGTGCCTCAGCATGAGCCATCATCGATGCGCTTCGACAGGTTCAACCTCTTGTCTCGTGAGAGACGGTTCACTAGCTTCGCCATTTGTGTGAAGCGCTTCGACACCCGGAGTGCCGAGTCGAACCCTCGATGAAAGGCCCCACGGTGTCCGTACCGCCCGTCATCCCGGGGCTCCACCCCGATCCCAGCATCTGCCGCGTGGGCGACGACTACTACCTCGCCTGCTCGAGCTTCGAGTACTTCCCCGGCATCCCGCTCTTCCACAGCCGCGACCTGCTGCACTGGACCCAGATCGGCAACGTCCTCGACCGTCCCGGACAGCTGCGCCTGCCCGCGGACATGCCTTCCTCGGCCGGGATCTACGCGCCGACCCTGCGCCACCACGAGGGCCGCTTCTGGCTGGTCGTCACCAACTGCGCCGCAGGCGGCGGCAACTTCCTCGTCAGCGCCACCGATCCGGCGGGACCGTGGTCGGATCCCACCTGGCTGCCGGGCGTCCCGGGTATCGACCCCGACCTCTTCTGGGACGAGGACGGCACCTGCTGGTGCACCTTCGCCGGTGTCGGGCAGATCGCGATCGACCCGTACACGGGAGACACGCTCGGCGAGCAGCGCCGGCTGTGGTCCGGCGCTCCTGGCGCCAAAGCCCCCGAGGCGCCGCACCTCTACCGGATCGGCGACCACTGGTATCTGCTCATCGCCGAGGGCGGCACCGAGCGCGGGCACGGCGTCTCCGTCGCCCGCGGGCCCGGCCCGGCGGGGCCTTTCGAACCCTGCCCGGACAACCCGATCCTCACCCACCGGGGCACGGACCACGCCGTACAGAACACCGGCCACGGCGACCTGGTCCAGGCGCCCGACGGCACGTGGTGGATGGTCTTCCTCGGCGTACGGCCCGGTGGGGGCACCCCCGGCTGGCACGTGCTGGGCCGCGAGACGTTCCTCGCACCGGTCACCTGGACCGAGGAGGGCTGGCCGGTCGTCGGCGAGATCGCGTCGCCCACCGACCCCGCCGTCGCCGCCGCGCCGTTCCGCGACGACTTCGACCTGCCGGAGTTCCATCCGTCCTGGATCTCCGTACGCGACCGGTCCCCCGAGCACTGCACGACCAAGGAGCGCGCCGGCTCCCTCACGCTGCATGCCCGCGGCTCCTCGCTCGACGATCCGGACGTGGTGTTCATCGGCCGCCGTCAGCAGCAACAGCTGTGCCGGGCCGGCGCGTCGGTGGACGCGGTGCAGGGCGTGGGCGGTCTCGCCGTACGCCTCGACGAGCGGCATCACTACGCGATCGAGACGGACGGCACGCAGGTGCGGGTGATCTCGCGGGTCGGGTCGGTACGCGCGGTCGTGGCCACCGCGCCCGCAGCGGGCCCTGTCGTCCTCGGAGTACGGATCACGCCGCCGCCCGGGCCGCACGACGCGCGCACCGGCCCCGACGCTCTGACCTTCGGTATCGAGCAGCCGGACGGGACCTGGCGCGCGCTCGCCACGCTCGACGGGCGCTATCTGTCGACGGAGGTAGCCGGCGGCTTCACCGGGCGCGTCATCGGTCTGTACGCGGCCGAGGGCACGGTGCACGCCGACTGGTTCTGCCAGGAGCCGCTGGCCGACTGAGCCGGGCGTGCCGGGCGTGCCGGACAAGCCCCGCGCTCCTGGTGAGCCACGCCCTCAACTCCCCATTGCTCTCCGCCTGTACGTACGTCCCGCAGGCGGTGCACCCCCACGACCATCCCGAATCCGAAAGGGACACAAGGGACATGAACGAGTCGCACCGAACCGTACGCGGCGGCAGCGCACCGAGACGTCTGGCGAGCATGCTGCTCGCCCTCGCCGCCGCCGTCGGCCTGCTCCTGGGCTCCGCGCTGAACGCGCCTGCCGCCGATGCCGCACCCGCGCGGCCGAAGCTCCCGGTCGGCGCCGCGGGAGTCGTCGCCGCGATGCAACCCAGCTGGAACCTCGGCAACACCCTGGACGCCATCCCGGAGGAGACCTCCTGGGGCAACCCGCTCGCCACGAGGGCCCTCCTGGCAAAGGTCCGCTCGGAGGGATATCGCAGCGTCCGCATACCGGTGACCTGGACCGACCACCAGTCCGCCACCGCTCCGTACACGATCGACGCCGCGTTCATGAGCCGCGTCAAGCAGATCGCGGACTGGGCGGAGGCCGAAGGTCTCTACGCGGTGCTCAACGTCCACCACGACTCGTGGCAGTGGGTATCGAAGATGTCCACGGACCACGACAACGTGCTCGCCCGCTTCAACTCGACCTGGACGCAGATCTCCTCGGCCTTCAAGGACGAGCCGCGCACGCTGCTGTTCGAGAGCATCAACGAGCCGCAGTTCGACAACGCCACCGCCGCGCAGAAGACCCAGATGCTCGAAGAGCTGAACGTGTCGTTCCACAGGATCGTCCGCGCCTCGGGCGGGCAGAACGCGACGCGACTGCTCGTCCTGCCGACCCAGGCCTGCACCCCGTCGCAGGAGCTCATGGACGAACTGACCACCACCATCGGCAAGCTCGACGACCCCAACCTGGTCGCCACCGTGCACTACTACAGCTGGTACCCGTTCAGCGTGAACATCGCGGGCGGCACCCACTACGACGAGGCCGCCCGGAAGGATCTCGACGAGGCCTTCGCCCGGATGCGCGCCACGTTCACGGCCAAGGGGATCCCGGTCTACCTCGGCGAGTACGGCCTGCTCGGGTACCCCGACGACAACCACCCGTCCCGTATCGAGCGGGGCGAGGCGTTCAAGTACTTCGAGCACGTGGGCTACGCGGCACGCCAGGCCGGCGTGACCACCGCGCTGTGGGACCCGGGCTTCGCCTACCTCAACCGGACCACCCTGCAGTGGCGGGACCAGGAGCTCTTCAACGTCATCAAGTCGAGCTGGACCACCCGCTCGGGCACGGCCTCCTTCGACCGCTTCTTCGTGCCGAAGTCGGGCACGGTCACGGACCAGTCGCTCACCCTGAACCGCAACGGCCTCTCCTTCCAAGGGCTTTGGAAGGGCGCCACCAAGCTCACCGCGGGACTCGACTACACCGTCTCCGGCAACACGCTCACGTTGAAGGCGGCGGCCCTGACCCGGCTGGTCGGCAACCGTGAGTACGGCGTCAACTCCACGATCGAGGCACGGTTCTCGCGAGGGCTCCCCTGGAAGATCCATGTGACGACGTACGACACCCCGCAGCAGTCCGGTGCGACGGGAACGACCGACTCCCTGGTGATTCCCACGCAGTTCCGCGGTGATCAGCTCGCCACCATGGAGTCCGTCTACGCGGACGGCAGCAATGCGGGCCCGGCGGACTGGACGGCATTCCAGGAGTTCAACAACAACTTCCGCCCCGACTACACGGGCAACGCCATCACCCTCACCAACACGTTCCTCGCCTCACTGCGGGACAACGCACCGGTCACGCTGACCTTCCACTTCTACAGCGGCGCCAAGGTGACCTACCACGTGACCAGGTCCGGTACTTCAGTGACCGGTACGGCTTCCTGACCGTCCACCGCTCCGGTTCGTCCCGGCTGCCGGGCTCGACGTCCCGCTACCGGCAGCCGGGGCCCTGTTTGTTACGCCTGCGCCCCCAGGTCCACGATCTTCTCGAAGAGGAACTCGTGCTTGAGGAAGGAGACGTCGTACTCGCTGCCCGGGGCGGAGGGGATCAGCTGGGACGCCTGGATCAGGCGCCAGCCGTCGAGGAGGGCCGCCAGGCCCGTCTCGTAGGGCGGTTCGTCGCTGTCGCCCGCGGTGGGGGTGGTGCGGCCGGTCCCGTCGTAGCGCGACCAGCCGACGACCCAGGAGTCCAGGGCGGAGGTGGAGAGGTAGAGCACCAGGACCTGCTGGCGCAGCGTCGTGGCCGGAGTGGCCGAAGTAGCTGTGGTGGCCGGGGTGGGGGTGTCGACGGTCATACGGCTGTCTCCTGGGCGTGCGCGGCGGCGGTCGACTCGGGGCGGTTGGCGGTGTTGGTCACCCAGTGATCGGCGAGGTCGAATCCGTCGTCACCGGTCAGCTCGCGCCACAGCAGCACACGGTTGTAGCGCTCGAGGCGGCCCGACGCCTGCTCGTACCAGGGGAGGTACGCGCCCAGTTCGGCGTGGACGGCGGGGTCGTGAAGGTCGCTCGTGTCCCACAGGAGCCGCTGGCGGACCCGGGGGTTGAAGCGGATCTTGAACATGTAGCGGCGGATATCGCTGTCGTTGCGGCGGCCGCCGTGCCATATCCCGTGGTGCAGGAACACCACGGTGCCGGCCGGGCAGACCAGGCGGTCCTGGCCGCGCAGGTTCTGGTAGCGGCCGGTGTCAGTCTCGTTGATCCGCCGCAGATGGCTGCCGGGCACGCTGAGCGTGCCGCCCATCTCCAAGGTCACTTCCTGCGGGTAGTACATGAGCTGGACGTCGAAGGCGTCCGGCCGTACGTCGATGACGGCGTCCGCGTGCAGTGGCTGAGCCTGTCCTTCGTGCGGCTCGCGGATGTGCACGGCGTGGTGGTCGACCGTGGTCCCTGGGCCCACCAGGCTGTGCAAAGCCCCTGCCACCTGGGGCAGATCGAGCAGCCTGCGGGCGAACGACCCCGACGCGAAGGCTTTGTCCACCGGTGTTCCGTACGGGACCGGCGCTATGCCCTCGTCGAGCACGCCCAGCGCCTCCGCGTTCATCTCGGCGGGCACCACCGCGTCGAGGCGCAGCGCACCGCGGGCCACGAAGCGGGCCATCTGCACCGAACTGAGCAGCGTCGGGCCCACGTCCCCGGTCTTCTTCTCTGCTTGTTCCATGCCCCCACGCTAGGAGCGGGCGCGGCCGATCGCGTGGGCAGCGTTCACCATCTGGTGGTTGATTTTCACCGAGCTCATCTACGAGCTCGCGCCCGGACGCCCCGCGGTGAAGCCCCGAGTTCACGGCGGCACGCTTTGTTGAACGCCTGGAGGTCCGGGATACCGACCGTGGCGGCGATGGCGGGAATGGACAAGGTGCTCGCCCGGAGCAGGTGCCGGGCCTGAGCCATTCTGCGGGCACGGAGATAGCCGACCACCGTCTGCCCGGTGGCAGCACGGAACAGACGGGTCAGATGGTTGTGGGAGACCCCGGCCTCCTTCGCGATCTCGGGCACGGTCAGTGGCTCCGCGAGCCGCGCCTCGATCAGCGCCACCGCGGCCACCACCGCCGGATGCCCCGCCGGCGCGGTCCGGTCGCCCGGCGGATCGAGCTCGGCCACCCGCCACAGCGCGGCCCACACCTCGGCCACCGCCCGCCCCGGCGTATGCGGCCAGGCAGTCAGCGCCTGCCGCAACTGCCGCTCCAGGGCTCCCGTCTGAGCCCCAGCGTGCTGAACGGTCGCCACCTCGCGCGGCTCGCCTCCCACGCCGAGCCGCAGATGGACATAGAGGTGCTCCGAGCGGCCCCGATACCGGTAGCGCACCGGCGTCGCGGGAGGCACCAGGCTGACGCTGCCGGGACGGATGGCGTGGGTGACACCGTCCACGGTCAGGTCGGCCTCGTAGTCGTAGAGGTGGAACTGCCACAGGTCCGGCAACTCGAAGTCGTCCACGTGCCCGGCCGGTCCGTGCACGCCGAGACCGATGGCCGCGGGGATCGGCGCGGTGTCGAGTCGTACGACGGCCGTTGGTGTGGGCGGGAGTTCTGTCACAGTGCCTCATGGAATCGGCGTGGGGGGCGATCATAAATCCCGGGGCGGCGCCACGGACAGCACGGACAGCACGGACGAAGTGAACGCCGTCGCAGCCGACCGGGGACTCACCGCAGGCCTGCCTGTACGGTGCAGGTCATGAGCCCCGAGCCGATCACCCCCACCGACCGCGACCACCGACTCGCCACCGCCGTCAAGTTGCGCGAGGAGGGCCGCCGCGAGGAGGCCCGCGAGATGCTCGTCGCGCTCGCGGCCCGGCTCCCTCAGGACGTCGAGGTCGCCTACCAGACGGCCTGGGTGCACGACACGCTCGGGCTCGAGGCGGAGGCCGTGCCGTACTACGTCACAGCCGTCGGCTCGCCGGGCCTCTCCCCCGAGGAGCGTTCAGGGGCCCTGCTCGGCCTCGGCTCCACCTACCGCGCGCTCGGCCGCTACCCCGAGGCCCTGGCCACCTTGGAGTCGGCCTGCGCCGAGTTCCCCGAGGACGGCGCCCTGCGGGCCTTCCTCGCCATGGCGCTCCACAACAGCGGCCGCGGCAAGGAGGGGATGGAGATCCTCCTCAAGCTCCTCGCCACCACGTCCGGTGATCCCCATATCACCCGGTACCGGCCCGCCTTCGAGGAGTACGCCAAGGATCTCGACGCCACCTTCTGACCGGCCTGCCGCCGAGCACCCACCGCCCCGCACCGCGCCCCCGCTCTCAGCGCCCCATCGGCACCTCCTCGCGCGCCACCGCGACCGCCACCGCGAGCAGCACCCGGTAACCGTGGATCTCCTCCGGCACCGCGGCGCACATCATGTGTTCCGTGAGCAGCTCGCCGGGTGACGGCACGGAGCCCGGGCGGCTTGAACTCGGGTCCGCGCGCAGGTGGTTGAGGCGGGCGCGCTCATGCGGGTCACCGACCACGTCGGCGGGATCGAGGAACGAGGCGGTGACGGCCGCCCGCTCCCACGGGCCGGTGGCGAGCGAAAGCAGATGCTGGTGGGTACGGTCGCGCCAGCTCGCCGCCCGCAGGTCCTCTCCGCCGCGCAGCCTGCGGCTCATCGGCTCGGGTGCCCGGCCGACCAGCAGGTCCGGGTGTGCGGCGCCGAACTCCCGTACCTCTTCGGCGAAGTAGTGCCAGACCACCGACCGGTAGCGGTTGAGCTGGAACCTGGCCGGCGCGAGAAGTCCCGCCTTCACGATGCGGGTGAACCGGTCCTTGGCGATGCCCAGAAGGTCGGCGGCTTCCGCTGTGCCCGCGAGACGTACCCGATCGCTCAGCGTGACCGGGAAGCCGTCGTCCGACTGCAGCCGGTCGAGCTCCGCACGCGTGACGAGGCGCGGACCGCCCTCCTCTCCCGCAACAGTCGTGACGAGTCCGCGCAGGACCGCGAGCTCGAACTGCGCGCGTGTGAGCAGCAGTTCCTTGGCCGCCCAGTGGGCCGTGTACGTGGCGTCGCCCCGCGTGTCCCGTGGCGAGGCGTCGTCAACCGACGGATGCAGCACGGTACTTGAGTCGATGACGGTCATGATGATCTCCCCCGTGAGTGCGATTACTCTCGGTGAAGAAGGTAGCCCGATCGCCGACCAGCCGCTCAAGCCTGTGGATAACTCGGAAACGCCCAGCTCACGCCGTACGAAAGGGAATCAGAAATCCACCACGGGCGTACGCCCGGGCTGCCGGGCCTCCACGCCCAGATGCTCACCGACCCGGTTGACGAGCAGGGTCATCTCGTAGGCGACCTGGCCGATGTCCGCCTCGGCGGAGCTGAGCACGCACAGACAGCTGCCTTCGCCCGCCGCCATGACGTAGAGCACGGCTTCGTCGAACTCGATCAGTGTCTGGCGCACCTGACCGGTGCCGAAGTGCCGTCCTGAGCCCTTGGCGAGGCTGTGCAGTCCGGAAGAGACCGCAGCCAGATGCTCGGCGTCCTCGCGGACCAGTGCCGTACTGGTGCCGGTCACCAGGCCGTCGTTGGACAGGACCAGTGCGTGCCGCACATGGTCGACCCGCTCGGTCAAGTCGTCCAGCAGCCAGCCAAGTCCCGTGCCCTCTTCCATTACGGAGCCCCTCCCCCTCGGGCCCGTCCGGCGGATCAGGCCCTAGTGCCGCGTCGCCGCAAGCCTTCCCCAACGCTGACCGTTGGGCAAGGGATGATGGTCGTATGGCACAGAAGATGACCGAGGAACAGTGGCGCGCCTTCGTTTCGCAGGGCACGCGCACCGGCAAGCTCTCCACCGTCCGCGCCGACGGTTCACCGCACATCGCGCCGATCTGGTTCGTCCTCGACGGGGACGATCTCCTGTTCAACACGGGCAAGGAGACCGTCAAGGGCCGCAATCTGGCCCGTGACGGACGCGTCGCGCTGTGCGTGGACGACGACCGTCCGCCCTTCGCGTACGTCGTGATCCAGGGCGAGGCCCGGATCAGTGAGGACCTCGCCGACGTACGGCACTGGGCGGCCCGGATCGCCGCGCGCTACATGGGCGAGGACCGCGCCGAGGAGTTCGGGGACCGCAACGGAGTGCCGGGCGAGCTCCTGGTGCGAGTGAAGATCACCAAGGTGCTCGCCCAGGCAGGCGTCTCCGACTGAGGCACTCAGCCGGCTGAGGCAATTCAGCCGACCGAAGCGAACTCAGCCGACCGAGTCGAGCAGCCGGGCGGTGTGCATGCGCCCGGCGTACTCGACAAGGCGTATCAGTACCTCCTTCCCCGAGTCGCGGTCGCGTGCGTCGCACAGCACGACCGGTGTGCCCCGGTCGAGGTCGAGGGCGCGGGAGACGTCCTGGGCACCGTAGGTCCGTGCCCCCGCGAAGCAGTTCACGGCGACGACGAAGGGGATGCGACGGTGCTCGAAGTAGTCCACCGCGGGGAAGCAGTCCTCGAGTCGCCGGGTGTCCGCGAGGACGACGGCGCCGAGCGCCCCTTGTGAGAGCTCGTCCCACAGGAACCAGAAACGGTCCTGGCCGGGGGTGCCGAACAGATACAGCGACAGCCCGCTGCGGATGGTGATGCGGCCGAAGTCCATGGCCACGGTGGTGGTGGTCTTCTGGGCGACGGCTCCCAAGTCGTCGACGGACTCGCCCAGTTCACTGAGCTGTTCCTCGGTGCGCAGCGGCCGTATCTCGCTGACGGCACCGACCAGGGTGGTCTTGCCCACCCCGAATCCCCCCGCGACCAGGATCTTCAGCGCCAGCGCGGATGTTTCGGCGCCGGAGCCTTCAGAGTGCTCGGAGGCCATCGATCACTTCTCTCAGGATCTTTTCGTCGGGTAGCTGTGCGGGCGGCACCGGCCGGGTCACCTTGACGACGCCCAGCTCCAGGAGGTCGCCCAGGAGCACCCGGATCACACCGACCGGGAGGTCGGCGTCCGCCGCGAGTTCGGCGACCGACTGGGTTTCGATGCGGCACAGTTCGATCAGGGCGCGGTGTTCCGGGCCGAGCGCTGTGTCGTCGCTCATACCGGGTGCCGCGCTGTCCAGGCTGACCAGTGCGATCAGGTCGAAGCGATGGCCGTTGGGGCCGGGGCTGGTGCGCCCGCCCGTCATCGCGTACGGGCGGACCAGCGGTCCGGCTTCGGCGTCGTACCACTGGGCGCCGGGCTCGGGGGGCTCGGTGTCGCCCCGTAGCTTCCTCATGGCGACCGTCCCCGCTCAGCCCGCCGCCGGCGGCTGTACGGCGAACCGCGGCGGGGTGTACAGATGCTCGCCGACACGTTTCACCAGACGGGCCATCTCGTATGCGATGAGCCCGATGTCCGCGCCGGCCGTGGACATGACGGCGAGGCAGGAGCCGTCGCCGGCCGCCGCGACGAAGAGGAAGCCCTCGTCCATCTCGACCATGGTCTGCCGTACGCCGCCGACACCGAAGTGCCGGCCCGCGCCCTTGGCGAGGCTGTGGAAACCGGAGGCCACGGCGGCGAGATGTTCGGCGTCCTCACGGCGCAGGGCGCTCGAAGACCCCACCGCCAGACCGTCGTTGGAGAGGACCACGGCATGGCGTACCTCGCCGACACGCAGGACGAGGTCGTCCAGGAGCCAGTCGAGTTCGCCGGAGCGGGGCGCGGTGCTGCCGATTCTCGGGTCCTGGATCATGCGTGGTCTCCTTCGCTGTTGCTGCCCGGCGCGTGGCTGTCGCCGCCCGGCGTGAAGTCAGGTATGTCCTCGGACCTGCGGCCGGCCGGGCGGCCGCCTCCCCTGGTCCAGCCGTCGCGGTAGGCCGTCATCCGGTCCCTGACCTGTTCCGGGGTGCGCTCTTCGGCGCTCTTCGCCTGGGCGGGTGGTTCGGTTGCCTCGGTGGCGGGCTCCTCGCGCAGCTGCGGCGCGAGGCTCGCCTGGCGCACGCGGCGCGGGAGGTCCGCGGTGTCCGCGGTGTCCTCTGCGGAGTCGCCGTTCGACGACGGCTTGGCGGTGCCCGCGTCGCGCTGCGGCAGCGTGTGCTCGTCGCCGTTGCGTGTGTGCAGCCGCAGGGTGGTCACGCCGCGCGGGGCGGGTGCCTCGGGCATGGGCGTGAGCGCGGGGCGCGGACCCGGCAGCGGTGCGCCGCCGCCCACTTCGCGGATGGTTCCGAGTCCGCCGACTTCCCTGATCGGTCCGGCGCCCGGCACACGGGCGTGCTCGGCGGCGGGCTCGATCTCCTCGGGCGCGGGCCTGCCGCCCTTGGGCAGTGCGTCCTGCAGCAGCGCGGTCGGAAGCAGAATGACCGCGGTGGTGCCGCCGTACGGCGAGGTCCGCAGATGCACCTTGATGCTGTGCCGGGCCGCGAGCCGGCTGACCACGAACAGGCCGAGCCGGTCGCTGTCGAACAGGTCGAGTGCCTCGGACTGTTCGATACGGCGGTTGGCCTCCGCGAGGCGCTCCTTGCCCATGCCGAGGCCCCGGTCCTCGACCTCCAGTGCATAGCCGTTGCCGACGGGTTCGCCGCTGACCCGCACCTTGGTGTGGGGCGGGCTGAACGAGGCGGCGTTCTCGACGAGTTCGGCGAGCAGATGGGTCAGGTCGGCGACGGCGGCGCCGACGACGGCGCTCTCCGGCAGCTGCCGTACCTCGACGCGCGCATAGTCCTCGACCTCGGACACGGCGGCGCGTACGACGTTGGTGAGCGAGACCGGCATCCGCCAGGCGCGCCCGGGGGCCGCTCCGGAGAGGATGATCAGGCTCTCCGCGTGGCGGCGCATACGGGTCGTGAGGTGGTCGAGGCGGAACAGGTCGCCCAGCTCGTTCGGGTCCTCGGCCCTGCGCTCCATGGAGTCGAGCAGGTTGAGCTGGCGGTGCACCAGGACCTGGCTGCGGCGCGCGAGGTTCACGAAGACGCCCGAGATACCGCTGGCGAGTTCGGCGCGCTCGATGGCCGCGCTGAGCGCGGCGCGGTGCACGATGGAGAGGGATTCGGAGACCTGGCCGATCTCGTCCTCGGCGGGCGGCCCGGGCGGGGCCTCGGCCCGGATGTCGATCTCGTCGCCCGACCTCAGCCGCCGCATGGCGCTGGGGAGTTTGCGGCGGGCGATCTCCAGGGCCGTGTTGCGCAGGCTGACCAGCTCGATGACCAGGGCGCGGCCGATCCGCACCGAGATCACCAAAGAGGCGGCGACCGCGAGCAGGCCGAGGAGTACGGCGGCGCCGGCGGGCGTGAGGATGCCCCGGGTGAACGGGTCGGCGCGGTCGGCCGCGCGCTGCCCGGCGTCCGTCTCGATACCGCGCAGACCGTCCTGGATCTCCGCGTACGCCTTGTCCCAGACGCCCGCGTCGACGGAGGCTGCCGCCTTACGGCCCGGTGTGGCGGCAAGGACCTTGTCCTCGACCGCGAGGACATCGGCGTAGGCGCTGCCCTTCTCCAGGTCGCGCCAGGCCGCGCGCTCGTCGCCGCGCAGATCCTCCACGGCGGAGCCGAGGAGTGTGCGGCGGGTCTCGACGGCGCCCACGAAGCTGTTCAGACGGGTGCCCTCGAGGCTGTTGGTCAACTGGGCAGTGGACAGCAGCGCGTTCTCGCGGGAGAGCATCTCCCCGGCCCGGGAGAAGTCGAGCACCACCCGGGCGTCGGAGCCGAGTTCGGCGTCCTGGACGCCGGTGAGGGCGCCGCCGACGGAGAAGGCCTTGCCGATGGTCTCGGTGTACTTGTCGTACGCCTCGTCCCATCCCGTGCGGCGGTCGAGGACATCGGTGCGCAGTCCGGCGAGCTCGTCCGCGTCGCCCACGAAGGCGCCGAGCCGCTCGGCGACTCCCGCGGGGAAGTCAGCGCCGTCGGCGACGGTGTGGCTCTTGCCGAGCCGCAGCTTGTCGAGGGCCTTGTCCGTCTGCTCGGCCTGGCCGCGCAGGGAGTCGGCGCGGGAGGTGTCCGGGCGGGCGGCGTAGGCGACGGCCGCGGCGCGCTCGTCCTGGAGCTCGGCGACGACGGCGGCCACCGGAGTGCGGACCTTGTCGTCGACGCGCTGCAGTTGGCTCAGCCGGCTCACGTCCTGGGCCGTGGTCACGGTGGCGTACGCCCACAGGGCAATCAGCGAGACGACCGGGACCATGAGCAGGCAGACGATCTTCGCCCTGACCCGCCGTGGACGCAGCTGCCAGATGGGGCCGCGCTCGGGCGGCGGGGGTATGTCGGCCGGTGCCATGGGGCCTTGTTCAGGCTGTTCGTCGGCGGGCGGGCCCGCGTGGGCGCGGCGGCCGCGCACGGGGGGCGTGGTCGCCGATTCGGGGCCGCTAAGGCCCGGGGAGCCTGGGGTGTTGCGGGGATTACGCATGGCCTCCTCGCTCTGGATCAGGGGCGGTGCGGTGCAGCCGGGCCGGTCGGCGGGCGACCCGGCCGCACCGCTAGCGGACTGCGCCTTCCAGCGGCCGCTCGGCCGAGGCGGAGGCCTCGCGCTCGGTGGCGGTCGGGGAAAGCGCGACAAAGGCTGAGGTCAAGAAGAGATAGGAGCCGAGGCCCACGGCCAGGGGGAAGATGAACTGCATGGTCGTGGCCCCGGGCAGCGCGTCGGTGCCAGGGGTGACATCGACGCTGACGGCCAGCATCCCGGTGTAGTGCATGCTGGTGACCGCGGCGCCCATGACGAGGGAGGCGACGGCCACGGCGACGGGTGACTTGATGTTGAGTGCCGCCCACAGAGCGGCAGTTGCCGCGACGACCGCGATGAGCACGGAGAGACCGACAAGGGCGGGGTCGTACTCCACCTTGCCGTGCAGCCGGAGCGCGGCCATGCCGAGGTAGTGCATGCTCGCCACCCCGACTCCCGTGGTCAGGCCGCCGAGGAAGAGCGCCCGGCCTTGGTTCTTGCTGTAGCCGACGGCGAAGACGCCCATGCCGACGACGGCCATCGCGACGATCAGGCTGAGCACGGTCAGCGGCACGTTGTAGCGGATCTCCGTGCCGGTGACGCTGAAGCCGAACATCGCCACGAAGTGCATCGTCCAGATGCCCGTGCCGATCGCGGAGGCTCCGGTGATCAGCCAGTTGCGCCGCGACCTTCCGGTGGCGGCGAGTGCGCGCACCATGCAGCGCAGTCCCAGTGCGGCGCCTATGCAAGCCATCACGTACGACAGTGCGGGTGTAAGCCAGCCGAAGGCGGCGTGGTCCAGGTGTCCCATGACTCAGGGACGCTAGTCGTGGAGGCGGCGTGAAGAGGGGGCGCATTTCGAAAGCTGGCCGAATATGACAGGGAGATGTGCAAGAACGATCGCCGCGCGCTCGAACATGCGCACCGCACGGGCGTACGGAACCAGATACCGCTCCGTGCGGAAGTTCGAACCGTTCGCGCCACCGGTCCACGAAGTGAGGGATCATGGACCGCATGAGCAACGACGCCAGGGATGTACAGGAGTTCTTCGGTGCCCGGGCGGCCGACTGGGACTCCCGCTTCCCCGACGACGGCCCGGCCTACGAGCGGGGTGTCGCCGCGATCGGTCTGCGCCGCGGGGACAAGGTCCTCGACGCGGGCTGCGGTACCGGCCGTGCGCTGCCCGTGCTGCGTGCGGCGGTCGGTTCCGAAGGAACCGTCGTCGGCGCCGATCTGACCCCCGCCATGCTGGCCGAGGCGGTACGCACGGGACGCGACACCCACGGCGATCTGCTGCTCGCCGATGTGTCCCGGCTCCCCCTGCGCGACGGGGCGTTCGACGCCGTGTTCGGCGCGGGTCTGATCTCGCATCTGCCCGAACCAGGTGCGAATCTGCGCGAGTTGGCGCGCATCGTACGCCCCGGTGGCCACCTCGCACTCTTCCACCCCATCGGCCGCAAGGCACTGGCGGCCCGTCACGGCCGCGAGATCACGCCCGGCGATCTGCGCGCGGAGGCCAACCTGCGCCCGCTGCTCGCCGGTTCGGGCTGGCGCCTCGTCTCGTACGTGGACGAGGACACCCGGTTTCTCGCCCTGGCCGTACGCGAGGCCTGAGCAACGCCCCTCGAATGGGGCACACTTGGAAGATCGGCCGCGGGAGCGACCCGAAGCGGTCCGAGCCACACAGGGGGAAGGTGGTCACGTATGTCCGAACGTCATCCGGTGCTGCGCAGAATCGGCAGGCTGTTCCAGCCGGACGGTCGTGAGCCGGGCGATTCACCTGTCGATCTGGTCAAGCGCAAGACTGCGGCCCAGCGGCGCGAGGAGCGCGAGCTCCACCGTACGCACAACATCTTCGAGGCCGCGGCCACGTACGTGACGGCCTCCATCGAGGACGATCAGGAGAAGCTGGACGAGGCGATCGGGTGGGTGGACCCCGGGGCGCTGTGCTTCGGTCTGAACGAGCTCGCCTGCCGGGCCGTGATCGCCCTGGCCCGCGAGCGCGACGAGTCGCCCCATGACGTGGCCCGGTCCCTGCTCGGACTGCCGGCCGCCTGATCGTCTCCGGCCCGGGGGCACCCTGCCTGCGCCCGTGTGCGGTTCAAGGTCGCCCAGACCTCGACGAGTCGGTTACCCACTGGTTAGGGTGCGCCGACACAGTTTGTGAAAGGGGAGGGCGCTGCCATGGCCGGGACTGACGGGGCCGTCGCCGTCGACGAGGACGCACTGTATGTGCTGACCGCGGTGCTGCTCACGCCTGCCAAGTTCCCGAGCGTGCTCGGGGACGACTACCCGGAGGCCTGCGCTTCGCTCGGTCTGCTCCCGATCGTCGACGGCTACGGCCTCGTGCTCGGGCAGGACGCTCAGGGCGCGCGCTGGACCGTGGTGATCGACGACGTCTCGCTCGTCGCGGTCGCCATCGCCTCGTGGGACTGCGGTATGGAGTACGAACTCTCCCCCGACGACAACACGGTGGTCTCGGCGCTGCCCGGCTGGCCGCTCGCGGTGGCCGTGGCCGCACCGGGGATCCCTGATCCGCACGACCCCGAGCCCGACCCCGACGATCCCGAGGGCCTGGTCCTGTCTCCGCCGGACACCAACACGTGGGGTCCTGCCCAACGGCGCCTGGGGGCGGATGAGATCGCGCTGCAGTGGGCGATCTGGCGGGAGCAGATCGACGATGCGTCATTCGTGATCGCCGCGGACGCGGCCGGTGAGGTCGCGCGCGGGGAAGGCACGAGCGCGGAAGAGGCGGAGATGGCTTCCGCAGACGCTGCGGAGACGGCTTCCGCAGACGCTGTGGAAACGGCTTCCCATGACGCTGCGGAGACGGTCGCCGATGACTCCTCCGGCGAAGAGGCGAAAGGTTCCGGCGCCGCTACGGAGGGCTCGGAGACCGAGGGCACGGACACACAGACCGAGGCTGCGGAATCCGACTCGGACACAGACACGGACTCGATGACCGAGCAGTCCGCCGACGCCCCCGCACCCGATGCCCCCGAGCCCGACACCACGGACGGCCCCGCCACCCGCAAGGCCATTCGCCGCGTCCTCGCCGAGGCCCGCGCCTACCTCGACACTCCCCCGCCGCTCGGCCGCGTCCGGTCCGCCTTCGCCACGGGCGAAGCGCGGATCCTGCGGGCCGACGGACCGGGCTGGTCGATGGTGGCGCGCACCGACGACATCGCCTTCGTTCTGCTCGACGAGGAGCCCGGCGAAGTGCTCCCCGTGGGCCGCGGCCCCGAACTCCCCGGCCTGCTCGAGGCCTTGGACAAGATGGCCGTACGCCCGTCCTGAGCAGCGGTGAAAGCTCCGCCGGAAGCGGCGGGCGAGCACGACGCAAGGTCGCTGACACCCGCTGCGGGCCCGTGACGGCCGCCCCGCATACTTGTGCGATGGACACACCAAGGGCCTCCTGGCGCAACACCACGCACGACTGGGCCGGCACCGTCGACCTCGACCACCTCGCCCACATCCGCCGGAGCCCGGCCGCCTTCGCCCCGGGCGGCCCCCTGCATCTGATCCTGGAAGTCGTCGCCTACGTGGCGGACGAGGCCGAGTACGGCAACGGCGGGCACTGCCGGATCACCCTGTTCCCCGACGGCTCGGTGGCGGTCGCCGACGACGGGCGGGGCACCGACACACGCGTCGACGAGCAGGGCCGCGTCGTGAAGAAGCCGGTCATGGCGACGAAGGATCTCCGGTTCTTCGACCTCCCCGACGCGCCCCGCCTGCCCGACGGGCATGCCCGCCGCGGGATGTCGGTCGTCGCCGCGCTGAGCGCATGGCTCGTCCATACCAACCGCCGCGCCAACGGCTCCTGGACGCAGCGATACGAGCACGGGGTGCCCACCACCGGCCTCGAACCGATCGCGGACGACCTCACGACCGGGACCACCGTGCACTTCCTGCCGGATGCGCCCTTGTCCGCCGGCGACAGCGACATGCTCGATGACCTGGCACGCTTCGCTCCGTCGTGGCCACAGCTCTCCCTCAGCGTCGAGGACCACCGCGGCACGGCGTGAAACCGCCGGCCACCTTGCGACCACCAGGTTTCGGGCGAGGGAAAGGGCGCGGACCACAAGAGCCCGCGCCCACACCCGTATCCGAGGAGAAGAGGCGCTCAGCGCCCCAGTTCCTTGCGTGTCACCCGCCGGAGCCGGCGGCGCTGTGATTCGTCGAGGGTCAGATAGGCCGCTGCCGGGACGCCGAGGACGATGAGCATCGCTGCCCACCAGGGCAGCCAGATCAGCAGGATGAGCCCCGCCGCCACACCACCCGCGGCGATTTTCGCGTTCCTGGACATCAGTGTCGCCTCCTTCGCGGCTGCCGCCGCTCTCTGCAGTGGAGAACGGGTCCGCCGCCGCGCTGGTTCCAGTCTGAACCCTGACTCGACCCTGAGGTCCGGCCCGGACAATTCCCCTAGCCACTCGGCTTCCCCGGCTAATCGACCCGCAACGGCTCACCCACCTCACGCAGGTGGCCGAGCGCCTGCCGGTACGAGTCGACGGCGCCGGTCTCCGTGTACGGGATACCCACCGTGCGGCAGTGTGTGCGCACCAGCGGCTGGGCCAGGCGCAGATGCGGGCGGGGCATGCTGGGGAAGAGGTGGTGCTCGATCTGGTAGTTGAGGCCGCCGAGCAGCCAGTCGGTGACCGGGCCGCCGCGGATGTTGCGCGAGGTGAGGACCTGGCGGCGCAGATGGCCCCAGCGCTCGGTGGTGCTGTCGGGCATGGGCATGCCCTTGTGGTTGGGCGCGAAGGCCAGGCCCAGGTGGAGTCCGAAGAGCGCCTGGTGGATCAGGGCGAAGAGGACGGCCTTGCCGGGTGACATGACGAGCAGGAGGAGCGTCGTGTACGCGGCCACGTGGATCAGCAGGAGCAGTCCCTCCACCGCACGTTCGCGCGGGGACTGCCGGCGCAGGTCCTTGAAGCCCTGAACCTTCAGGTTGAGGCCTTCGAGCAGACAGAGCGGGAAGAAGAGCCATGCCTGGTGGCGGGTGAGCCAGGCCTTGAACCCGGTGCGGCCGACGCTGTGCTCGCCGGCGAAGACCAGCACGTCGGGCGCCACGTCGGGGTCCTTGTCGACGTGGTTGGGGTTGGCGTGATGGCGGTTGTGCTTGTCGTTCCACCAGGCCGCGCTGGTGCCGACGAGCAGGTTGGCGTGGATCAGGCCGAGCACCCGGTTCACCGAGCGCTTGCCGGCGATCTGCGAGTGGCCCGCGTCATGGCCGATGAACGAGGTGCGTGCCGAGAACAACGCGAGCGGCAGGGCAAGAAGCAGCGTCCACCACGAGTTGCCGATCAGCACCATGGCGGTGACCACGGCCGCGAGTGCGAGCGTGTTCACGGCGATACTCCGCGCGTACCAGCCGATACGGCGCTCCAGGAGCCCCTGGCCTCTGACGGTGCGCAGAAGTGGTGCGAACTCGCTGCCTCGGTCTACGGCGGCGGGTCGTTCCCGCACAGGGGCTGCGGTCGTCATGGCAGGTCTCCGGTCTCTCTTGCGATCGGTCTGACCTGCATAAACGTAGATTCCCTCACCCCATGGCAACCATGGGACCACCACCCTTGTACGCAGGGGTGCCAGCCCCCGGCCGCCTGGGGCGAACCCCCTGCGGAGGTGGACCCAGCACCACCCCCGCACCCGAGGTGTGATCGGCATCACCAGTGGGTGACCCACATACGGTCCGGGCGTCAGGTACCCTCGGCCGCTCCGGTCTTCTAGTCAAACTTGAGGAATCAGCCATCGCTGAGCACGTGCTCGTCCCGCCCACCGCTGCCGAGATCCTTCAACTCACTCGTTGCGCCGTGGTGTTCCTGCCCGGTACCCCCGCCCGCACCAGCCGGTTCGCGTTCTGGCGCGAGGACGCGACGGCCCTGGACGGGCCCCTCGACGAGCTGACCGTCGCGCTGCCCGGTGCGGACGGCGTGGAGGCCGTCCAGGTCCCGGCGCGCCTGCTCCCCGTACGCGAGGCCCTGCCGGTTCTTGCGCGTGCGCGCGTCGACGCCGGGGCGCACCCGGCCGCCGCTTTCTGGGGTGCGGCCACTCTGTACGCGCTCCAACTGACCGCACGTGGGCTCCTGTTGCCCGGCCTCACCGAACAGGACGAGGACGCGTGGCGGGCCGGACCGCTCACGGCCGACGATCTGGAACGGGTGCGGGAACTGGCCGCCGCGATGCCGCCCCAGGCCCATGCCGTACCGCTGGACGACGACCTCCTGCTGTCGGAGCCCGAGTCGCTGGTCCGTCGTTTCCTCGACGCGGTCGCCGACACCCTGCCCCGCTCCCCCGCCGCGCCGCTCGCCGCGGGCCAGCAGGCGTATGCGGCACAGGCCCCGCAGCACCTCCCCGAACAGCGGGACTGGGCGGCCGATGTGGCCGCCGGTCATGACGCGGGTGTGCGGCTCTCGCTGCGCGTCGAGATCCTCGGCATCGAGCACGGCGATGCACGGTTCCGCGCCGTGCTGCAGATGCACAGCGCCGCCGACCCCTCCCGGATCGCCGACGCGGGCGACGTATGGGCCGAATCCTCGGCGGCGGCAGCGGCGTTCGGGCCGCGCAGCCGGTTCGACGCCTTGCTCGCACTGCGCCGGGCCGCCCGTGCCTGGGCGCCCCTCGCCCCGCTGCTCTCGGCCGCGGTGCCGGACGAGGTGGAGCTCGCGGACGAAGAGATCACCGAGCTGCTCGGTGCGGGCGCGCGGGCGCTCGCGGGCGCCGGTGTCGAGGTTCACTGGCCGCGCGAGCTGGCCCGCAAGCTGACGGCGCGGGCGGTGATCGGTCCGCCCGGTGACCAGCAGGGCATGGACGGCGGCCCGTCGATGCTCTCGCCCGATGCCCTGCTCGCCTTCAACTGGCGTTTCGCACTGGGTGATCAGGAGCTGACCCGCGCCGAACTCGACGCGCTGGCCGAGTCGCACCGCCCGCTGGTCCGGCTGCGCGACCAGTGGGTCCTGATCGATCCCGATGAGGCCCGCCGGGCCCGCGAGCATGAGGACCGCAAGGTAACGCCTGTCGACGCGCTCGGCGCGGTGCTCACCGGGTCCACCGAGTTCGCCGGCCGTCGCGTCGAAGTGGCGGCGAGCGGCTGGCTGGCCGCGCTGCGCGACCGCCTCGCCGACCCTGAGGCCTCGACAGCGGTGGCCCAACCCGCCGCGCTCACCGCGACGTTGCGCGACTACCAGCTGCGCGGTCTGGGCTGGCTCGCGACGATGACGGAGCTGGGGCTCGGCGGCTGTCTCGCCGACGACATGGGTCTCGGCAAGACCATCACCCTCATCTCGCTGCATCTGCACCGCCGGCAGGCCGAGAACACCGCGGGCCCGACGCTGGTCGTCTGCCCGACCTCCCTGATGGGCAACTGGCAGCGCGAGATCGAGAAGTTCGCGCCCGGTACGCCCGTACGCCGCTTCCACGGTCAGGCCCGCAGCCTCGAAGGCCTGGCGAACGACGAGTTCGTCCTCACCACGTACGGCACCATGCGCCTGGACACCGAGACCCTGGCCGACCGTACCTGGGGCATGGTCGTGGCCGACGAGGCGCAGCACGTGAAGAACCCGTACTCGGCGACCGCCAAGCAACTGCGCACGCTGCCCGCCCGGGCACGGGTCGCGCTCACCGGCACCCCGGTCGAGAACAACCTGTCCGAGCTGTGGGCCATCCTCGACTGGACGACCCCCGGTCTCCTCGGCCGCCTCGGCACGTTCCGCAGCCGTTACGCGCAGGCCGTGGAGAGCGGCAGCGACCCGGCGGCGGCCGAGCGGCTCTCGAAGCTGGTCCGTCCGTTCCTGCTGCGCCGGCGCAAGTCGGATCCGGGGATCGCCCCCGAGCTGCCGCCCAAGACCGAGACGGACCGCGCCGTTTCGCTCACACCCGAGCAGACCGGTCTGTACGAGGCCGTGGTCCGCGAGACGCTCGCCGCGATCTCGGAGGCGGGCGGGATGGAGCGCCGCGGCCTGATCGTGAAGCTGCTCACCGGGCTGAAGCAGATCTGCAACCACCCGGCGCAGTATCTGAAGGAGGAGCGGCCCACGATTCCGGGCCGTTCCGGAAAGCTGGAGCTCCTCGACGAACTGCTCGACACGATCCTCGCCGAGGACGCGAGCGTCCTTGTCTTCACGCAGTACGTGCAGATGGCGCGGCTGATCGAGAAGCATCTGGCGACCCGGGGCGTACGGACGCAGTTCCTGCACGGCGGTACGCCGGTCGCCGAGCGCGAGGCGATGGTGGGCCGTTTCCAGGAGGGCGAAGTCCCGGTGTTCCTGCTGTCGTTGAAGGCCGCGGGCACGGGTCTCAACCTGACCCGGGCCGAACACGTCGTGCACTACGACCGCTGGTGGAACCCGGCCGTCGAGGCCCAGGCCACCGACCGCGCGTACCGCATCGGGCAGACGCGTCCCGTCCAGGTGCACCGGCTGATCGCCGAGGGCACCATCGAGGAACGGATCGCCGCGCTCCTTGAGCGCAAGAAGAATCTCGCCGACTCCGTGCTCGGCTCCGGCGAGGCGGCGTTGACCGAACTCACCGACGCCGAACTGGCAGAGCTGGTCCAGCTGGGCCAACTAGGAGGAGCTGCCCGATGAGCACGAGTGAAGAGCGCACCTTCGAACCCCTGCCGCCCGCCCATGGCCGCGGCTTCGCCACCACCTGGTGGGGGTTGGCCTGGCTGAAGGCCCTTGAGGACACGGCTCTGGACAACAAGCAGACCAAGGCCGGCCGCAGACTCGCACGGGCCGGCGCGGTCGGTGCGGTGTCGGTACGGCCCGGCCGGATCACGGCCGTGGTCCAGGAGAAGGGACGGGCGGCCTTCCGTTCCGACGTACTGCTGCAGCAGCTCGGCGAGGACGAGTGGGACCAGTTCCTCGACATGGCGGCCGAGAGCGCCGGGCATATCGCGGCGCTGCTCGACCGTGAGATGCCGCCGCATCTGGTCGAGGACGCCTCCGCCAGGGGCATCGAACTCCTGCCGGGCATCGGCGACCTGGAACCCGAATGCACCTGTGAGGCCTGGGACCACTGTGCTCATACGGCCGCACTCAGCTATCAGATGGCGCGCCTGCTCGACCAGGATCCCTTCGCCCTGCTCCTGATGCGAGGGCGTGGCGAGCGGGCGCTGCTCGACGAGTTGCAGGTACGCAGTGTGGCGCGCGCGTCCGCCGCTCCTGAGCAGGCGCCCGAGCCGCAGTCCGCACAGGGCGTGCCGGCCGAGGAGGCCTATGCGATGGGCGCGATCCTGCCGCCGCTGCCCGCGCTGCCCACGGTGCCCGAGGAGCCGGGTCGCCCGCCCGTCCTCGACACCGAGACCGCTCCCGCGCCTGGGCTCGATGTCGGCGCGGTCGAATCCCTGGCCGCGTGGGCCGCGGCCAGGGCGCACCAGTTGCTCGGCGCCGCAGTGTCGCAGCGGCCGCTGCCCGCGCCCCTGGGCGAGAGCCAGGATGCGGTGAGGCTCGCCGTCGGAGCGTCTACCCAGGTCCGCGCCCGGCTGGCCGAGGGCACGGGACGTGGCCGGGACGAACTCGAACTCGCCATACGGGCATGGGAGTTCGGCGGCGCGTCGGCGCTCGACGTACTGGAGGAGGAGTGGACGCCGTCCCCCGACGAGGCGGCGCGCGCCCGCGCCGCACTCGACGCGGCCTGGGAGGACGACGACCGTCCGCGGCTCAAGGCGGCACGCAACCGCTGGACCTTCGCCGACAGCCCGAACCAACTGCGTCTGGGCCGCGACGGCCGCTGGTGGCCGTACCGCAAGGAAGGCGGTCGCTGGACCCCGGCCGGACCTGCGGGAGCGGATCCCGCGGCGGCGCTGGCGGGGGTTCTCGCCGAGGAGCCGATCGCCTAGGGTCGCGCGGGTGCCTGATCTCTCGTATCTGACATCCGTCCGCCAGTCGTACGACACCGTCGCGGCGACCTACGCCGCCCAGGTCCCCTCCCCGGCCGAACTCGACCCGGTCTCCCGGGCCATGCTCGGCGCGTTCGCCGATTCGGTACGGGAGAGGGGCGGTGGGGTCGTCGCGGACGTGGGCTGCGGGCCCGGGTTCGTGACGGCGTATCTGGCGGAGCGCGGTCTTTCGGTGACCGGTGTCGATCTGTCGCCCGCGATGGTCGGGCTCGCGCGGGCCGCCCATCCCGCGCTGCCGTTCTGTGTCGGGTCGATGACCGGGCTGCCGTATGCGGACGGGGTGCTCGGCGGCCTCCTCGCGTACTACAGCGTGCACCACACACCGCCGCAGGCGTTGCCGGTCGTGTTCGCCGAGTTCCGCCGGGTGCTCGCGCCCGGCGGACAGCTCATGATCGCCGGCTATGTGGGTTCCGGCGAGGAGCTGCGGCCCACCCAGGCGTACGGAGGTCACCCTGTCTCGTACGGGAGTTATCTGCGGCCGCCGCAGGAGATCTCGGACCTGCTGCGGCAGTCGGACCTGGAAGTGACCGCCCGGATGGTGCAGGAGCCGACGGGAACGGCCAAGCGTTCCGTCGGCACCTTCCTTGCCCGCAGGCCTACTTGAGCGGTGCGCTGAGCTTGCGGCCGCCCGCCGTCGTATCGCCGGAAAGGCTGCAGGCCACGTCGTCGATGCCCGCCGCGAAGCCGGTGGGGTCGGGGTACTGCACCAGCGTTCCGCGGACCGTGCCGGCGGGCTGCTTCGCGGCCTTGGTGTTCAGGGGGGCGCGGCACAGGCCGGCGGCGGCCTCCTTGATGGCGGCCTCGGTGGCGAAGGTGCCCTCGAGCTCGGCTGTCTTGACGACCTCGGCGTCGTGCGCCGAGGTGCACGACTTCCTGATCGCATACCCCTGGGCGCCGGCGCCGACGTCGAAGCAGTCGCCTGCCTCGAGCAGGAAGTACGGCGTCTCGTCGGCCGCCGGGGAGGCGAAGTCCGTGGGCAGGGTGGGGAAACCGGTGGGCAACAGGTCGGTGGGCAGCAGGTCGGTGGGGAAGTCGCTCGGCAGACCGGTGGGGATCTCGGTGGGAATCTCGGTGGGCAGCCCGGACGGGATGCTGAGGGACGGGGTCGGCTTCTTGGTGGCGGTCGGGGACGGGGACTTTCCGTCGCCGCCCCCGTCTCCGCTGGCGACCAGAACGACGGCGGCGATCGCGCCCACCACGATGATCGCCGCGAGCACGGCGAGCAGGCCGGTGCGGCGGCCGGGTCCGCCGCCGTCCGGAGGCTCGCCGGGCGGACCGTAACCACCGCCGGGCGGGCCGTATCCGCCGCCGGGAGGTGGGCCGTAGCCCCCGGAACCGTAGGAACCCGACCCGGAGGACCCGGCCCCGGAGCCATAGCCCCCTGACCCGTATCCCCCTCCGCTGGTCGGCGGGTACGAGCCGCCGTCCGAAGGAGGTCCGAAACCTCCGCCGGACGGTGGCTGGGACGGTGGCTGCGGCGGCATGGGAGGCATGGCCATACCGTCAAGAGTCGCCCCGAATCACTCAAGATGCGACCCCTGCACGTAAGTTGGCACACTCCGTCCGCTTACCCCCGCCCCAGCGGCAGGTCAGCCGGGCGCTTCGCGGGACGCGTCAGCCACGTACACCGAGGAGATGGTCCATCGCGAGCTGGTCGAGCCGCTCGAAGGCCATCCCGCGCGCCGCGGCGGCGTCCACGTCGAACTCCTCGTACGCGCCCTTGTCGGCGAGCAGACCGGCGATTCCGTCGGCGGCCGTGGGCATCGCGAGTTCATCGAGGCGGGAGTCGAGCAGTGCCTGCTGCACCTCGGGGTCGGCGCGGAAGGCGGCCGAACGCTCGCGCAGGATGAGGTAGTTGCGCATACAGCCCTCCGCGGAGGCCCACACTCCGGAGTAGTCCTCGGTACGCGGCGGCTTGAAGTCGAAGTGCCGCGGGCCCTCGTAACCGGCGGTCTCCAGGAGGTCGACCAGCCAGAACGCCTGGCGGAGATCGCCCGCGCCGAAGCGCAGGTCCTGGTCGTACTTGATGCCGCTTTGGCCGTTGAGGTCGATGTGGAAGAGCTTGCCGGCCCAGATCGCCTGGGCGATGCCGTGCGGGAAGTTGAGCCCGGCCATCTGCTCATGGCCCGTTTCCGGGTTGACCCCGTACATCTCGGGCCGCTCCAGGCGCTCGATGAACGCGAGGGCGTGACCGACGGTGGGCAGCAGGATGTCGCCGCGCGGCTCGTTGGGCTTCGGCTCGATCGCGAAGCGCAGGTCGTAGCCCTGCTCGACGACGTACTCGCCGAGCAGGTCGAAGGCTTCCTTCATACGGTCGAGGGCGGCCCGGATGTCCTTGGCCCCGCCCGACTCGGCCCCCTCGCGGCCGCCCCAGGCCACATAGACCTTGGCGCCGAGTTCGGCGGCGAGGTCGATGTTGCGGATCACCTTGCGCAGGGCGTAGCGGCGTACGTCGCGGTCGTTGGCGGTGAAGCCGCCGTCCTTGAAGACCGGGTGCGTGAAGAGATTGGTGGTGGCCATGGGGACGATCAGTCCGGTGTCGTCCAGGGCCTGCCGGAAGCGCTTGACGTGCGTCTCGCGCGCGGCGTCCGATGAGCCGAAGGGGATCAGGTCGTCATCGTGGAAGGTGATCCCGTACGCGCCGAGTTCGGCCAGGCGCTGCACCGCCTCCACCGGGTCGAGCGCGGCCCGGGTCGGATCGCCGAACGGGTCCTTGCCCTGCCAGCCGACGGTCCACAGACCGAAGCTGAACTTGTCCTCGCGTACCGGCTGATACGTCATCGCCCCTACTCCTTCGTTCACAGGTATTTCGTCATGCCGATTGACAAATTAGTATCCGGAGACGCGTCTGGAAACCCCCCAGCCGTCGGCGGACGATGTACCGCCACCAGTTCAGTGCCGGACGGAGACCGTGATGACAGCAGCCGAGGGACCACTGGTCGTCGGCGTGGACAGCTCCACGCAGTCCACCAAGGCCGTGGTCGTCGATGCAGCGACGGGCCGCGTGGTCGCGAGCGGCCAGGCCCCGCACACCGTGTCCGTCGGCGCGGGCCGCGAAAGCGATCCCGAGCAGTGGTGGCAGGCGCTGTGCGCGGCGGTCGAGGCCTGCGGACCCGCGGCGCGCGAGGCGGCCGCCGTGTCGGTGGGCGGCCAGCAGCACGGTCTTGTCACCCTCGACGCGCAGGGGCGTTCGGTGCGGCCCGCCCTGCTGTGGAACGACGTGCGTTCCGCGCCGCAGGCCGAGCGGCTCGTCTCCCGGCTGGGAGGTCCCAAGGCGTGGGCCGAGCGCGTCGGCAGTGTGCCCGGGGCCGCGTTCACCGCCGCCAAGTGGGCCTGGCTCGCCGAGCACGAGCCCGATGCGGTGGCGGCTACGGCCGCGGTGCGGCTGCCGCACGACTACCTCACGGGGCGGCTCACCGGCGAGGGCACCACCGACCGCGCAGACGCTTCGGGCACCGGCTGGTGGGCGGCGTCCACACAGGCCTACGACGAGGAGATCCTCCGGCTGATCGGTCTGGATCCGGCGCTCCTCCCCCGTGTCGTCCAGCCGGGCGAGGTGGCCGGTACGGTGCTCGCACTGCCGGAACTGCCGTTCACCCGGGGCGTGTTGGTGGCCCCGGGCACCGGCGACAACGCGGCCGCCGCGCTCGGGCTCGGACTGCGCCCCGGTGCGCCGGTGCTGAGCCTCGGCACGTCCGGGACGGTGTACGCGGTGGCCCGGCAGCGTCCGGCGGATCCGACCGGTACGGTCGCGGGGTTCGCGGACGCGCGCGGTGACTGGCTGCCGCTCGCCTGCACCCTGAACTGCACGCTCGCCGTGGACCGTGTCGCCGCCCTGGTCGGCCTCGACAGGGAGGCCGTCGAGTCGGGCGGCACGGCGACGCTGCTGCCGTTCCTCGACGGCGAACGCACGCCGAACCTGCCGGGCGCCTCAGGTCTGCTGCACGGCCTTCGGCACGACACCAGCCCCGGCCACCTGCTCCAAGCCGCCTACGACGGCGCGGTGTTCGCACTGCTCCAGGCCCTGGATCTGGTCCTCGCGGTGGACGGCGAACCCTCCGAGGAACCGCTGCTGCTCATCGGCGGCGGTGCACGCGGCAGGGCCTGGCAGGAGACCGTACGCAGGCTCAGCGGGCGCGCCGTCCAGATCCCGCAGGCCGGCGAACTCGTCGCGCTCGGCGCCGCCGCGCAGGCCGCGGGGCTGCTGACCGGCGAGGACCCCGCGGCAGTCGCACGGCGCTGGGGCACGGCGATGGGACCCGTGCTCGAAGCCGTGGAACGCGACGAAGGGACACTTGCAAGGATCGCCGCCGTACTGGGCGATGCGACAGCGCTCTTGACCCCACCGGCCGACGACCCACGTCACACCCCCTGAGGAGCCCCATCATGACCACCGAGCTCCCCGGCAACGGCGGCTTCGGCGACCCGGCGTTCCTGCCCAACACCCAGCAGGGCATCCGCCGCCGCAATCTCTCCCTCGTCCTGCAGACCATCACCGCCCACGGCCCGCTCTCCCGCGCGGCCGTCGCCACCCGGATCGGCCTGACCCGGGCGGCGGTCTCCACCCTCGTCGACGAACTGATCCGCGCGGATCTCCTCGTCGAACTCGGCCCGGAGCGCCCCGGCACCGTGGGCCGCCCGGGCAGCGCCCTGACCGTGGCCGAGCGCGGACCCGTCGGGATCGGTGCGGAGATCGGCGTGGACCATCTCGCCGTCTGCGCGGTCGATCTGCACGGCAAGGTGCGCACCCGGGCCTCCCTGGAGAGCGACAACCGGGGCCGGTCGCCCGAGCCCGTCCTGAAGGAACTCGCCCGTCTCGTACGGGAGGTGACCACCACGAGCCGCGCGGCGGGACTGCGCCCGGCGGGCCTCGCGGTGGCGGTCCCCGGCCTGGTCGCGCGCGATTCGCACACCGTCGTACGTGCGCCGAATCTGGGCTGGAGCGAACTCGACCTCGGACCGTATCTGCTCGACGGACTGCCGCTGAGCGTGGACAACGAGGCCAATCTGGGCGCGCTCGCCGAGCTGTGGATCGGCGGGGATCCGGCGCCCCAGGACTTCGTCCATGTGTCGGCGGAGATCGGTATCGGTGCGGCCGTGGTCGTGGGCGGGCGACTGCTGCGCGGCACGCACGGTTTCGCGGGTGAGCTCGGTCATGTGCCCGTACGGCCCGAGGGTCCGGCCTGTCCGTGCGGCGGGCGCGGCTGTCTTGAGCAGTACGCGGGCGAGGAAGCGGTCCTTCGCGCGGCCGGACTCCCCTACAGCGAACAGGGCATCAGCGTGCTCGCCGCCCGAGCCGACGACGGTGACGCGCAGGTGCGCCGTGCGCTGCGGGCGGCCGGCTCCGCGCTCGGGATCGCGCTGTCGGGCGCGGTCAACCTGCTCGATCCGCAGACGGTGATCCTCGGCGGCGCCTTCTCCCGGCTCGCTCCTTGGCTGCTGCCCTCCCTGGAGCGCGAACTCGCCCGCCGTACGGCGGATCCCGCGCGCCCCAGGGGTGGCACCGTCACCGTGTCCAGGCTCGGTTCGGAAGGCCCGCTGCTCGGTGCGGCGCATTCGGTGGTACGGGCCGTCCTGGACGATCCGGCCTCCGTGGCGACGCCCGCGCGCTGAGCCTCATCGGCCGCAGGTCACTTCGGCAGCTCGCCCGGTTCGATGGGGTTGACGGGCGAGTTGCCGCCCAGTGTGGTCTTCAGACCGATGGTGAAAATGGTGTAGGTGATCTGGGTGGAGGTGGTCTTCGTGGTGAACTTCGCCTTCTTCTCGAACTTCTCGTACGTACAGCCGCGGTTGAACTTCCTTGCCTTCGCGTTCCAGTCCGTACCCGACGTGAAGTAGATCGCGTAGGAGCCGTCGGAGATGCTCTTGACCTGCGCCTTGCCGTTCTTGCGGACATACACGGAGAAGACGGCTTTCCCGCCGCGGGCCAGCGTCACCACCGCGTCCTCGTCGCCGCCGGTGATCTTGAGGACGCCGCGTCCGTTGCGTTTGCCGTCCTTGACGAACTTGCCGCTGGACAGCCGGTGATTGGCCTCCTTCGGGAAGGCGGACACGGCAAGACCCGCGTCGTACCCGCTGTCGCCGAGTGCGCGGGCCGTGTCGAGCGCGGCCTTCAGGCTCGTGCCGCTGCCCAGATGCGCGTTCGCGGCGGCGCCCGTGCAGAACGTGCCGTCGCCACGGCCCTGTTGGGTACTTCCGAGGTCCGCGGCGAGATCGTTCAGCGCGGTGACGTACGCGTCGTGCTGCGTCGTGATCTCCGCAGGCACGTCGGCCTCGTCGAGGAGACGGTGCGACTCGGCGGCCGCGTCCGCCGCCGCCGTCAGCGCGCTGTCGACGGCCTTGTCGGAGCCGCCCTTGCGCAGGGTGCTCAGCGCCGAGTTGAGCGGGGCCACTGTCGTACGCAGGAGCTCCTGGTACTCGGTTCCCGTCAGCGGCGGTGTCGTGCTCGGTGACGGTGCGGGCTCCTCGGAACTCGGCGTCGCCTCCGGAGAGCGCAGCCCTTTGAGCCAGTCGCCGTCCCCGTCCCCCGAACCGCAGCCGGCCGCGAGCAGCACGCCCGCAAGGACCACAGCCGTCGTTCTCCCCGCCGTTTTCGCAGCACAGTGCCGTATTCGATGCACGATGATCCCCCGATTCCGCTTCGTGCACGCATCCCCTGACGAGGGTCCGGTACGTCCCGCGCCGCGTCAACGGCGCAGGGCCGGCCCCTTCCGGCTCAACTGCCGCTGCCCGTAACGTCGTTCTCACCAGTGGGCCTGTGCCTCGCCCGCAACTCGGCCGATCGACCACCCGACTGCCCGACTGACCGTCCGCCCGCCCGTCCGCCCGTGGAAGGAACCCCATGGAACCGGCCCGCGCACTGCCCAGCAGACGGCGCCTGCTTCAGGGCGCCGCACTCGCCGTCCCCACCGCCCTGTTCGCCGGCGGCACCACCCAGGCGCGCCCCACCGCCGTCGCCGACTATCCGGACGCGGACTGGGTGCCCGCCGCCGCGGCCAACCAGACGGCCTCGAACCGCCCGACCTCGTATCCGATCACGCATGTCGTCATCCACGTCACACAGGAGACATACGCCGATACGCTCGGGATCTTCCAGAATCCGGCCAAGGAGGTCTCCGCTCACTACGTGGTGCGCTCGTCGGACGGCAATGTCGCGCAGTGCGTACGGGACCGGAACATCGCCTGGCACGCGGGCAACTGGACCTACAACACGCAGAGCATCGGGATCGAGCACGAGGGGTTCGTGGACCAGCCCGAGTGGTTCACCAACGCGATGTACGAGTCCTCGGCGGCGCTGACCGCTTCGCTGTGCGCCGCCTACGGCATTCCGCGCGATCGCGAGCACATCATCGGGCACCACCAGGTGCCCGGATCGACGCACACCGACCCCGGTCCGCTGTGGGACTGGACGCGCTATATCCGGATGGTCAACTTCTACTGACAGAACGGCCGTTGCGGCGCGAGCTGTTGCCGGTTGCCCTGACCGGGGCGACGATGGCGGCACAGGGGGGCACCCCTGCTCGCAGAGCTGGGGAGCACCGGTACGCCACGGAGGCCGAGTTGAGCGATCCCTGGGTGGCCCTGGAACCGGGCACGGACCCGGCCGAGCGGACGCGTGCGCTGCGGCACGCGCATGCCGTGTTCACCACGGCGGGCACGGTGGAGCGTCCTGTACGTCCGGTGGTGGCGGCGTCCTGGCGGCGCTCGGCGCGAGCGCGGGTGAGCCCGGAGTCCACGGCCGAAGTGGAGCTGCCGGAAGCGGACCTGGGCTCCTATCGCGCCGACCATCCGCTGGCCCGGGTGATGCCACTGGTGCGCGAGCTGGTCTCGTCGTACGCGATGGACGGGGAGCATCTGCTGGCGGTGTGCGACGCCCAGGGGCGGCTGCTCTGGGTCGAGGGACACACGCTGACTCGGCGGCAGGCCGGGCGGATGAACTTCGTTCCGGGCGCTCTGTGGGCCGAGTCCGCGATGGGCACCAACGCCCCGGGGACGGCGGTGGCGGTGGACCGTCCGGTGCAGGTGTTCGCAGCCGAGCACTTCAGCCGGCCCGTACAACCGTGGACCTGCGCCGCCGCACCGATCCACAATCCGCACACGGGACGGCTGCTCGGAGCGGTCGACATCACCGGCGGCAACCGGCTCGCGCATCCGCACAGCCTGGCCTTCGTGCAGGCGGTGGCACGGGCCGCCGAGGCCCAACTGGCCCTGGAGCACCCGCCGCCGCGCGCGGAGACCCTGACGCTGCACGCGCTCGGGCGTGACGAGGCGCTGCTCGTGGCCCAGGGCCGCAAGCTGCGGCTCAGCCGGCGTCACAGCGAGCTGCTCGCGCTGCTCGCCCGCCATCCGGAGGGCCTCACCGGCGACCAGTTCCTGCTCGCCCTGTACGAGGACGAGTCGATGTCCCCGGTGACCCTGCGCGCCGAACTCTCCCGGCTGCGGGCCCTGTTGGGCTCTGGACTTCTGCAGTCACGGCCCTACCGCCTCACCACCCCCGTCGAAGCGGACTTCCTCCTCGTCGAGCGGCGGCTCGGCGCGGGCGCGGTCTCCGGCGCGATCGGGGCATACGACGGTCCGTTACTTCCCTCCTCCTGCGCCCCGGAGATCGTCCGGCTGCGCGAACGTCTGGACCTCGGCCTGCGGGCCGCGCTCGTGGACCGCGCCGATCCCCAGCTGCTCACGGACTGGGTACGCAGCCCGTGGGGCGGCGACGACCTCGACATCTGGCAGGCGCTCGCGGGCACCGGTCCGGCGTCGGCCCGCGCCCATGCCCGGGCCAAGGCGCACGCCCTCGACCGTGAGCAGTCCACCGCAACGTGGTTGCAACCTCCCCGCGCCTAGCGTCCCGGGCAGTGCCGTCCAACGGCGGGCGGCAGACACCCGGAGGCCACCGAGATGACCCGTTACGCCGCACCCGGCACCGAAGGTGCGATCGTCGACTACCAGTCTCGCTATGAGCACTTCATCGGCGGGGAGTACGTCAAGCCCGCCCGCGGCCAGTACTTCGAGAACCCCAGCCCGGTCAACGGACAGCCCTTCACCGAGGTGGCGCGCGGCACCGCGGAGGATGTCGAGCGGGCCCTCGACGCCGCGCACGCCGCCGCTGCGGCGTGGGGCCGCACCTCCACCACCGAACGCGCCAACATCCTCAACAAGATCGCCGACCGTACCGAGGCGAACCTCGAGAAGCTCGCGGTCGCCGAGTCCTGGGAGAACGGCAAGGCGGTACGCGAGACACTCGCCGCGGACATCCCGCTCGCCGTGGACCACCTGCGCTACTTCGCCGGTGCGATCCGCGCCCAGGAGGGCACGCTCAGCGAGATCGACGACAACACCATCGCGTACCACTTCCACGAGCCGCTCGGCGTGGTCGGGCAGATCATCCCGTGGAACTTCCCGATCCTGATGGCGGTCTGGAAGCTCGCCCCCGCGCTCGCGGCGGGCAACGCGGTGGTCCTGAAGCCGGCCGAGCAGACCCCGGCCTCCGTCCACTACTGGCTCTCACTGATCGCGGACCTGCTGCCCCCGGGCGTCGTGAACATCGTCAACGGCTTCGGCGTCGAGGCCGGCAAGCCCCTGGCCTCCAGCCCGCGCGTCGCCAAGGTCGCCTTCACCGGCGAGACCACGACGGGGCGGCTGATCATGCAGTACGCCTCCGAGAACATCAAACCGGTCACCCTTGAACTCGGCGGCAAGTCCCCCAACATCTTCTTCGACGACGTCTGGTCGCACGACGACGCCTTCCGCGACAAGGCACTCGAAGGCTTCACGATGTTCGCGCTCAACCAGGGCGAGGTCTGCACCTGCCCCTCGCGCGCCCTGATCCAGCGCGGCCACTACAGCGAGTTCCTGGACGCGGCCATCGCCCGCACCGAGCAGATCAAGACCGGCCACCCGCTCGACACGGACACGATGATCGGCGCACAGGCCTCCAACGACCAGCTGGAGAAGATCCTCTCGTATCTGGACATCGGCCAGCGCGAGGGCGCGAAGGTCCTCACCGGCGGCCAGCGCCTGGAGCACGGCGGCGACATGGCAGGCGGCTACTACGTCCAGCCCACGATCTTCGAGGGCGACAACAGGATGCGGATCTTCCAGGAGGAGATCTTCGGCCCGGTCGTCTCGGTCACGTCCTTCAACGACTACGACGACGCCATCAAGATCGCCAACGACAGCCTGTACGGGCTGGGCGCCGGCGTCTGGACCCGCGACATCAACACGGCGTACCGCGCGGGCCGTTCGATCCAGGCCGGCCGTGTCTGGGTGAACAACTTCCACGCGTACCCGGCCCATGCGGCCTTCGGCGGCTACAAGCAGTCGGGGATCGGGCGGGAGAACCACAAGATGATGCTGGATCACTATCAGCAGACGAAGAACCTGCTGGTGAGCTACTCGCCGGACAAGCTCGGGTTCTTCTAGAGCTTCAAGTCGGGTGCCTGGAGGGAGTTTTATCCCTTCAGGCACCCACAGGGCCGCCACGGCAGAAAGATCCGGGCCAATACCGGGGGTCAGACCGCGACGAGCTCCCGCTCGCGGTCCGGCGTCTTGGCCTCGGGATTCCCGACCTTGGGCTTCTTGTTCGGCAGCGAGAGGCGGAAGACCTTGTGCCAAGCGGAGAACACCTGCTTGGGCAGCGGCCCGGTGACGTACTCCAGCTCGTACTTCTCGAACAGGGCGCGCACCTTCACCGCGACCTCGGCGTACCGGTTGCTCGGCAGGTCCGGGAACAGGTGGTGCTCGATCTGGTGCGACAGGTTGCCGGTCATGAAGTGCATGGCCTTGCTGCCGCTGATGTTCGCCGAGCCCATCATCTGGCGCAGGTACCACTGGCCGCGCGTCTCGCCGTTGATCGACCGGCGCTCGAAGACCTGTACGCCCTCGGGGAAGTGACCGCACATGATCACCGAGTGGGTCCAGATGTTGCGGACCAGGTTCGCGGTGAAGGTGGCGGCGAGCGTGGGGAGGAAGGAGGGGCCGGAAAGCAGCGGGTGGATCACGTAGTCCTTGAGCACCTGCTTGCGGATCTTGCGGCCCACGGCCTTGGCCCGCGCGCGGAACTCCGGGTTCTTGCGGCGCCGCTTGTGCAGGTTCTTGCCGAGCTCCAGGTCGTACGCCGCGATGCCGTACTCGAAGAAGCAGGCGTTGAGGAAGTTCCACAGCGGCTGGCCGAGGTGGAACGGGTGCCACTTCTGGTCCTCGTCGACGCGCATGATGCCGTAGCCGAGGTCGTTGTCCTTGCCGATCACGTTGGTGTACGTGTGGTGGAGTTCGTTGTGCGAGTGCTTCCACTGGTCGGCCGGCGAGACGTGGTCCCACTCCCAGGTGGTGGAGTGGATCTTCGGGTCCCGCATCCAGTCCCACTGCCCGTGCAGGATGTTGTGGCCGATCTCCATGTTGTCCATGATCTTCGCCACGGACAGACCCGCGGTGCCGATCACCCAGGCGGGCGGGAAGATCGAGAACAGCAGCACGCCCCTGCTGGCGAGCTCCAGCTTGCGCTGCGCCGAGATGACCTTGCGGATGTAGGCGGCATCCTTCTCGCCGCGGTCGGCGATCACCTCGTCGCGGATCGCGTCCAGCTCGCGGCCGAGCTCCTCGATCTGCTCCGCGGTCAGGTGGGCGGTGGGGTCGATGGCGGTCAAGCTGTTCCTATCGCTCGATGTCACAGGGGCCCGCGGCGGCGGACACGCAGGTCTGGATGAGGACGCCCGGTTCGGCCTCGGTGATCTCGCCGGTACGCAGATCGCGGACGGCGCCCGCCTTGAGCGGCGTGACACAGCCGAAGCAGATGCCCATGCGGCACCCGGACGGCATGAGCACGCCGGCCTCCTCGCCTACGTCGAGGAGCGGCGTGGCACCGTCCGCGTCGACGGTCTTGCCGGTGGCGCTGAACGTGACCTCACCGCCGTCGCCGGCGGCGACGATGCCGGCGCGGAAGCGTTCGGTGTGCAGGCGCTCCGGTACACCGTGCTCGCTCCAGTGCTTCTCGGCGGCGTCGAGCAGGCCCGCGGGCCCGCAGGTCCAGGTCTCGCGCTCGGCCCAGTCGGGCACGAGTTCGTCGAGACGGGCGATGTCGAGCATGCCGTCCGTGTCGGTGTGCACCTCGGTGAGCCGCAGCTTCTTGTCCGCGACCAGGCCGTGCAGTTCACTGCGGAAGATCACGTCCTGCGACCGCGGCGCGCAATGGACCATGACGACGTCGTCGAACTCGGTGTCGCGCAGCATGCCCATCACGGGTGTGATGCCGCTGCCGGCCGTCAGGTAGAGCACCTTGGCGGGCTTGACCTGCGGCAGCACGAAGTCACCGGTCGCCTGGTCGAGCTGGATCAGCGTGCCCGGTTTCGCCCGGCGGACCAGGTGGTTGCTGACCTTGCCGTCCGGGATCGCCTTGACGGTGATCGTGACGCGGCCGTCGCGGCGGTGCGTCGGCGAGGTGAGGGAGTAGGCACGCCACAGCCGCACCCCGTCGACGTCGACGCCGATCCGCACGTACTGGCCGGCCGTGTGACCGCGCCAGCCCTTTCCCGGCCTGATCACGATGGTCGCGGCGTCACCCGTCTCGGGTTGCACCGCCTCGATGCGCCCGCGCAGGTCGGCGCCCGCACGCAGCGGGCTGACCAGGTCGAGGTAGTCCGACGGCAGCAGCGGTGTCGTCACCATCTCCAGCAGTTTCCACGCCCTGCTGCGGAGAGCTGTACTCGTCATGGCTTCAGCTTGCTGCGCCTCAAGGCGTAAAGTCCTGACCGCAGGACGTGAAACTGTTCGACAGAATTGTTCGCAGGGAACAAAAACGTGAGCCATGCCATCCAGAGGGTCAGTGAACTGGCCCTGGACAAGACGACGGTCACCGTGCTTCGGGCCTCGCTGAAGACCACCGCCGACGAGATCGTCCAGGCGATCATCGACGAGGTCCCTCCCTACGCCAACGCCCTTTCGGGCCACATGGGCGCCACCATCCGCCGAGCCGTCCGCACCGCCCTGGGGCACTACCTGGACCTCGCGAGCGGAAACGCCACAGGCGGCGACGCCGGTGACGCGGCCTACGAGCTCGGCCGCGGCGAGGTACGCGACGGCCGTTCGATGGATGCCCTGCTCAGCGCCTACCGCGTCGGCGCCCGCGTGGCCTGGCGATGCCTGGCGGCGGGCGCCGTACCCGCGGGTCTGCCCGCCGCCGAGGTCGCCAAGTTCGCCGAGCTGACCTTCGCCTACATCGACGAGCTCTCCGCCGCGAGCGCCGCGGGCCACGCCGACGAACTCGCCGCCCGGGGCAGGGCCCACGAGCTCCACCTGGAACACCTGGCCCACGACCTCCTCGCCGGCGCAGGCCCGGACGTGCTGCTTGCCTCCGCACAACGAGCCGGGTGGCAGCCGCCGGATTCGCTGACCGCGGTCCTGCTGCCCGCCGCCCAGGCCCGGCCCGCCTACCGCGCCCTCGATCCGAGCACCCTCGTCCTCGACGATCTGCCGGACGCCACCGGTGTACTGCTCGTCCCCGATGCCGACCGATCACGTCTCCTGCGGCAACTGACCGACCGCACCGCCGTGGTCGGACCGACCCGGCCATGGACTCGTGCATCCACCTCCTACGCACGAGCCGTACGCGCGCGCTCCCTCTCCCCCGATATTCGCGACACCGAGGACCACCTGCCCGAGCTGGTGCTGAGCGCCGACGTGGACGCGTTCGCAGACCTGCGCGCCCGAGCCCTCGCACCGTTGCGGGCCTTGTCCGCCGCGACCGCCCGGCGGCTCGAGGAGACGTTGCGGGCGTGGCTGCTGCACCAGGGCAGGCGGGACGAGGTGGCGGCGGCGTTGTTCGTCCATCCCCAGACGGTCCGGTACCGGATGTCGCAGCTGCGGGAGCTGTTTCCGGATCTCGCCTCGCCGCATCGGGTCCTTGAACTGACGCTCGCAGTCGGTCTTCGCAGCGGCTGACGCGTACGGCGACCGGGGCCGGCCCGGCGCACCGCGCGCGGCATGATCGGGTTCGTGTGTGTCGCCCGCCTTGTACGAGTCGCTCGGCTCCCCTACATGACAGGAGTAAGCTGCAGGTTTGGTGCCGGGGGAGCCATGCGGCACTAGCAACGTGTCAGCTCAGCAGGCGATCAAGCTCTCCGCGCTCAGATGTCACTGACCGTGATTGCTACAGAGGGCCCAACAACCTCGCGGGCGGTCTCGGCGAACTTCTCATAGGCCGAGTCCAGTTCGCTGTTCTTCGCCTCGTACGGACCCCATCGGTTGTTCACCTCCCCTCGCTTACGAAGGTCGGTGTACCAGCCACGGCAGTGATGTTGCAGGGAAGCGATCGCGTTCCACAGGGCGACGCTCGCATCAGACATCTCCTGTGGGCCAAGCACCTGGACTGCAGCGTACGCCGCCGACAAGTCCTGCCAACGCGCCAGGAACTGCTCATACAGGGTGTCTGCCCGCTCCGTCGAGCTGGGTTTGCCGGCCATCTCAATGGCGAGCTCGCGACACGTCATCTGGAAGGTTCCGACGATGGACAGGTAGGTGATACTCGCCTCCCTTCTGGCGTCGCGTTCAGTACGGGCCTGTGTCTCAACTTCCAGCCGGCGCTGCAGGGCACGAGCTGCGTCTGCCTGTTCACGGCCGTGCCTCAGCTGCATTCTGCCGGTCACAAGATTCCCGGCCACTACCCCACCTGCGCCGACGATCGCGCCCAGTGCTCCAATCAACAGTTCTGCACTCATGCCAATGACGTGAACACAACACCGCGAGTGCTGTCCCCTGCTTTATGCATCTGTGAGCTACAAGTATCGGGACTCTGCTGACAGTTGGTGTCGTCGACGTGCCTACCCCTCCTGCGCCCTTTGGGAGCCAGACAGCATCCCCTCCTCGCTCCCGGCAACCGGGCTGTGGCCGCGATGCAGCGGACAGCCCCTGCCGTCCGCCGTCTCGGATGAGGAGCTGATCACTGCTGCGCGGGAGCGTGCGGCGGGCGGGCAGGAGCCGTCGGCGACCTGGCTGATCAAGACCTACGGGATCGGCACCGGCCGCGCGGCCCGCATCCGCGACGCCGTGCCGCAACTGGACCACGGGGAGGCCGATCCGTCGGGGTCGGCGCCGGAGTTGCAGCTCGTGGGCGGTGAGGCCTGATGAGCACCGCGTACGCGAAGTGCTACGACCCCACCGGGCAGCGGCACGGGATACCGACCTGGCCCTGGCGCATGGCCCCCACCGCCTCGCCACCCGCCGTCAGCTGCGGGCCAAGGGCCTGCGCCCCGGCGGCCAGGACATCGCCGGGCAGGTGCTGCGCTACACCCGCCGCGGCCACCCCCGCGTCGCCCACCTCTACCGCCTGGACGCGGCGAAGAAGGTGCGGCCGATGACCTCCGCAAAAGGGGTGCGCTCGCGCTGGCAATGCACGCCCGCCGCACCTGCCCCATCTGTCTGGTCACCTACAGCTACTGCATCCCCCCGCTCAATCGGCATGTGCGTGCTCTGCGCCAACCCCCAACCCGCCGCAACCGGGAGGGAGCTCCCGCGATGAACCCAGCACCGCCCACCGCAGCGGCCTACCGCGTTTCAGTGTCGAACCAGACCTCCGTCGTAACGGATTCGAGCTCCGCCTTCTTCGCCAGCCAGTGCTTGACCCAGCCGGTGAAGCCGGACTGGCCTGTCGTATGGCCGAACTCGCGGCCGAACGGGGTGGCTCCGAACTCGTCGATGTGCCAGATGTGGCCGCGGCTCGGACCGGTGACGATCAGGTGCCAGTCCATGCCGCAGCCGTCGGTGCCCAGGACGACCGAGCCGAAATGGAAAACCGGGTCGATGTCCTCCTCGGTCCAGTCGCTGTCGTCCTCCTCCCACTGCCACTGCTCGGTCAGTGGGAACAGCTGAGCCAGGTCTCGGTCCTCGGGAACTCCTCCCCAGCCGTCTGGCAGTTCCGTCAACGGAAGCAGTCCGTAGAACGGCGGACCTGTCTCCTCTTCGGTTCCGTCGCCTATCTCGGCCACGACCGTGCGGTACGGCTCGGGCAGGACGATGCCGTGCTCTGCCTCGAAGGCGTGCACGGCGGGCCAGCCCAGGGCGGGCCTGTTCGCCACAGGCAACAGGGCCGCTCGAAGTGCGGCGAGGTCCTCGGGGTTCGCGTGATCAGCGTTCATGGCGCCCAGAAGTACCACCGCCCTCTGACATCCGTCGACGCACGAGGATGCACGGCCTCCAACTCGGTCCACCCCCACCACGGCCGTCCTGCTCGGCATCCCCTCGGCCGCACTCGCGGTCCACAGCCTGTGGGCCCACCGTCGACTGAACGCGGCCCGCCGTGACCCGCTCACGAACCTGCACACCCGGCACACCTGCACCGTCCAGGCGCGTCGTCTGCTGCGGCGGCGGGAACTGAGCGTGCTGCTCCTGGACGTCGACGGCTTCAAGCAGATCAACGACACCTACGGACACGCGGCCGGCGACCGGCTTCTGGCCGTGCTCGGGCAGCGGCTGGGGGACTGGTGCCAGGCACGCCGCGGCATCGCCGGACGGCTTGGAGGCGATGAGTTCGCCGGCCTCGCCGACATGGACGCCGATCACGCCGAACGAGCAGACGACGCGCCTGGACGGTGCAGCTGGCCCGGCTGCTGCGCGAGCGGGTCAACCTCGGCCCCGCCGTCATCGCGCCGCGCACCTCGCTGGGCATCTGCACCTCGGTGCACCGGCCCGCGGCCGCGTTCGAGGTGCGGCTGCACGCGGCCGACGAGGCGATGTATGCGGCCAAACAGCTCGGCACCCACTGACGCCTCGCGACCGACCACACCACCCACCCGACTGTGGCCGGCCGCCGCGCCGGACGCAACGGCACTCACGCCACCCTGTCCCGCTGAACTCCCTGAAGGGATCTGATCGTTCATGCCGTCCAAGACCCGTTCCCGCAAGATGCCGCGCGGCGTGACTCACACGGTGCATGTGCCGCGCACCCGTCGCCGCGACGCCCAGCCAATCATGCTGGTGATGCCTGGCCTGGCCTGGCCTGGCCTGGCCTGGCCTGGCCTGGCCTGGCCTGGAGGGATGATGAAGCCGGAATGCTGGAACGTAAGGTCAGGAGCTTTCATGGCGCAACGGGTTCACCGACCCCGTGAGGACGCGGAGTTCGATTTCATCCTCGGGGTGAGCGGAGTTCCGGTCCTCGCCTACTTCGCCGGGACATGGCCGAAGGCGATCGAGCCCTGCCGGGTGATGGACCTCGTCGTGGGTGGCATCGCCGACGAGTACGCGGGGCGCCTGACGGCCGTCCGCGCCGACATCACGCGTTGTCCGGCCGCGACGGAGCGATACGGGATCACCGGAGCTCCGTCCTATGTCCTGCTGAAGGAAGGAGAGGCGGTGGCACACGGCACGGGGCCCATGACCACCGCCGAGGTTCGGAAGGTCCTGGACGGTCACCTCTGAGCGTTGTCACTCCGCTGCGACCACCCCGGGCAGCCCGCCCTCACGAACCGGTGACGATGGCCCCCTTGAGGGGGACGAGGGCCGACGCGATGTCGCCGATGGTGGCCTCGTCCACGCCGCTGTCGGCGAGGGCGGCCGCGAGGTGGCCGACCACGAGGTCGAAGTCGTCCTCGGTGATGCCGAGTTCGGCGTGGGCGTGCTCCATGGAGCGGCCGGCGTAGGGCGATTCGGCACCGAGGGCGTGGGCGATGAAGCTGCGCTGGTGCGCCTTGAGGGCGGCGACGTCGGTGCCGATGAAGTGGCGGGCCAACTGCTCGTCGGCGAGGACCCGTTGGTAAAAAACGTCCACCACGGCAGCGACCGCGGGCTCGCCACCAATGCGCTCGAAGATGCTCGACTTGTCCATGGGGCCGAAGATAACCGCTGAATCCGCCATTCAGAACACGCATACGAAACACATGTACGAGGAGGAGGGGGCGGCGGCGCCGGAACCCCCGCCCGCCCCTCGCGTCCATGAGCCGGAGTCAGCCCCGGCCGCATCGGCGCCGGTCGCGCGACCACTTACGGTGTGTGCGTGCAACTGCTCGAGATATCCGACCTGGTCGTCGACCACTCCCCCGGCGCCCGGGACCGGCTCCCGGTGCGCCGCGCCGATGTCGTGGCGCGCCTCGCGGCGGCGGGCGACCGGCGCGGGGCCCGTATCGCCGCGGGCCTCGTGTGCGACGCGGACGGGGTCCTCGACCCGGACGCCGTGGACCGCCGCCTCGTCGCCGTACACACCGAGCTGCAGCGGCTGAGCGAGGAGCTGCGGCTCGGAGACCGCATCGCCGACCTGCTGCGCCCACTGGGCGCCGCGATCCGCGCCGCCGCTCCTGCCGGACGCCCGCTGCGCGTGGTGGACGTGGGGTGCGGTCTCGGTTATCTCGTACGGTGGCTCGCCGCGTCCGGCGCCCTCGGTGCCGGAGTCGAGCTGCTCGGCATGGACTTCAACCCGGCGCTGGTCGCCGAGGCGGAGCGGCTGGCCCGGGACGAGGGGCTCGACTGCCGGTTCGTAGGGGGCGATGCGTTCGCGCTCGCCGAGCCGGCCACCGTGTATGTGTCCACCGGGGTGCTGCACCATTTCCGCGGGCCCGACCTGGACGCGTTCTTCGCTGCCCAAAGCGCCCCGGAGACCGAGGCGTTCTGCCATTTCGACATCGCCGCCACCTCCCTCACCCCGGTCGGGGCCTGGATCTTCCATCGGGCGCGGATGCGGGATCCGCTGGGCCGCCATGACGGGGTGGTGTCCGCCCGACGCGCTCACGACGACGCGACGCTGCTGCGGGCGGCCGGGCATGCGGCGGGAATGGTCCCGTTGGTGTACGAACCGCGCGGACTCAGCAACCCGTTCTGCACCACGATCCGCCCCGTACTCGGGGTGCGCCCCGCGCTGGTCGCGCCGCTGCGGGCCGCGCTGGGACCCGCGGCATCGAGTCGGCTGATCGGGGCAGAGGGTACGGCGACCACGCTCCTGCCGGGCGGTACTCGGTGAACGTGCTCATGCCCGGAGGCGCCCGGTGAACGCACTCATGCCGGGAGGTGCCCGGTGAACGCGCTCCTGTTGATCGCCCTCGGCCTGTTGGACGCGGCCTTCGCCGGATTCCGGGCGTACGCCGGGCGGGACGGCCGCATCCGCAAGCGGCAGGCGGCGCTTGCCGCGGCCAGGCGCGGGCTCACGCTCGGGGTACCCGCCCTGCTGGTCACGGCCGCGGTCGCGGGCGGTGTGCTGCTCGGCGCCGGCGACCGGGGCGACCGCTACACCGAACTCGACGACGCGGCTTCCCGGATGCTCCTCGTGTACGCGCCCTACGTGGCCGTGGTCCTCGCGAGTCTCGGCTGCTATCTGTGGGGCAACTTCCGGATCAGCACGCTGGCCGTCGTCATCGGCCTCGGCCCGCTGACTCTGCTGCGGCCCTTTGTGGTGCTCGCCGGTGCGGTAGCTGCCGCCAGGGAGTCACTGCCGGGCGCCGCGGTGGCGGCGGTCGCGACGGCCGGCGTGCTGGCCGTCGAGCCACTCGTCCATCGACGCTGGTATGCCGTGCCGGTCTAGCCGTGTGACCAGCAGAGCCACGTGACCAGCAGACCAGCAGCACAGTCAGGCCGGGGCCCCGCAGGCGCCATGAGGTAAGAAGACGTCCGTGACCGAACCACACCAAACCGCCACCCAGCACGCGTTCATCGCCCTCGCCCCGCCCGACGACGCGAAGAACGAGTTGGCGCACGCATTGAGTCCGGCCTACGCCGCCTTTCCGGACCTGCGCTGGAACCGCATCGAGGACTGGCACATCACCCTGGCCTTCCTGGGCGAGCTGCCGGTGCGGGCCGTCGAGCAGCTGCGTTCGCCCCTCGCCGACCTGGCAGCCTCCCGGCCCACCGTGGAACTGGCCCTCACCGGTGGCGGCCTCTTCGACGAGCGAGTGCTGTGGAGCGGGATCGAGGGGGACCTCGACCAACTGCACGATCTGGCCGAAGCGGTACGGGCGACGGTCAGGGACTGCGACGTCGACTTCGTCGAACGTCCGCTGCGCCCTCACCTCACCCTGGCCCGCGCTCGCCGCAACGACAACATGTCTGTAGCGGGGGCAGCCGCCAGTCTCGACGGCTTCACCGGACGCCCATGGCGGACCGAACGCCTCCACCTGGTCGGCAGCACGGTGAGAGGCCATAACGGCCCGCGGCGCTATCAGGACATCGCGGCATGGCCTCTGACCGGTGCAGAGACCTGGATGCCGTAGTGGCTCGCGGGCTCGGCGGGGAAGGCCTTTGACCTGCCGAGCCGTCGCTGCGGACCCCGTCGGCGAGAACTCAGATGTGGCCCGAACCCTCATCGACAGGCCTACGGTCCACGACGATCCGTGACAGGAGGGTCGAGTTCCCCATCACCTCGCACCATGGCATTGCATACAGTATGCAACTCCGCTAACTTCCCCGTCATGACCTATGGCGATGACGCGACAACTGAGCAGATACTCACCGCTGTTGGAGACACCTGGGCGGTGGTGGGCCTCTCCGACAACCCGGAGCGGGCCGCATACCGCGTGGCCGAGAAGCTGCGGCGGATCGGCAAGAGGGTGGTGCCCGTACACCCCAAGGCCGAGACGGTGCACGGCGAGCAGGGCTACGCCTGCCTCGCGGACATCCCGTTCCCGGTCCATGTGGTGAACGTCTTCGTGAACTCCGCGCTGGCCGGGGACGTCGCCGACCAGGCCGTGGCCATCGACGCCAAGGCCGTCTGGTTCCAGCTGGAGGTCGTGGACGAGGCGGCCTACGACAGGACGCGTGAAGCGGGCCTGCTGATGATCATGGATCGCTCCGCGGGGCGGGAGATCACGCGCCTGGGGCTGATCTGACGCCGCCGACGCAGACAGGTTTCGCGCCGGCCGGCGCCGCGAACGACTCCGGCCGCCCCGTGGACCGATGCGGTCAGGACTCCGCGGCCGGTGCCGCGGCGCCGGTGTCGGAGATGCCGCGCCTGCGGTACGCCAGCACACCGGCCCCCGCGAGCAGCAGCGCCGCCACGGCGCCCACGCCCAGAGCCGTGTGTTCGGCGAAGGCCTTGCCGATGACCTTGATGACGCCTATCCCGGCTGTCGCGTAGAGCAGCGCCCAGACGGCTCCGCCGACGAACAGCGCCGGAAGGTAGCGCCTGAGCGGCATGCGCATGGTGCCCGCGAGGAAGTTCGCGGCGGTCTGGAAGCCGACGGTCAGGAAGGAGACGGCGACCACGGGTGCACCCCAGCGCTGGATCGCTCGCTCGGCGCGCTGGAACCGGGGCGAGGAGAGCCGCTCCGCGAACCGGCCGCGCCGGGCGCCGGCCCCGGCGAGACGGCCCACGGCGAAGGTGCCACCGGCACGCAGCAACACGAGCACGTAAAGCCCGGCGGCGGTGAGCAGGATCTTCTCCATAGCGCCCTGCCCTCGGTCTTTCTGTCGTGACTGCCGGAACCGTCAGCTTAGGCGAACGCCTGTACCGCACAGAAAACGGGCTCCCCTCACCAAGATCGACGCGCAGACCGTCTACGGCCATGAGACCACTCGCGGTTACGGGGTTGAGGGTGTCCAATGGCGTCGGGTTTCCGCCTGTTCGTGGCTTCCTGTCTTCCCTAGCATCCGCCGTGACTGCCTGGTCATGAGGAGATGGGGGTCACACCGAAATGAGCGCATCCCAATCCACTCTGGACACCTCCAGATACGGCTACGACATCGTCGTCGCCACCACGCAGCTCGGCATCAACTCCACGATGAAGTGGTACCTGTCCGAGCAATCCGCGCCGGTGATCACCTGTTGCTACGTGGGTGACGGCAACTCTTCGCAGCCCATCGACTACGAACTGCTCAAGAAGCAGACCGGGGCGGATCCGTTCGCCGTGCCGAACGGTGAGAACCCGGCCAAGAACCCGGATCTGATCAATCTCACCAAGGCCGGGTTCCTGTACGGGTTCCGGCTCCAGATAGGGCTGCCCCCAGTGGCGCCGGAGGACACTCCGGACATCATCGGCCTGGGCGGCGACGCCACCCATGTGCGGTTCAGTCTGCTCAGCACCGAACTGGACGTGGTCGGTTTCGTCCCACCGTCCGCGACGAACTCCGCGCGGGGCTGGTCCAGCCTCTCGCAGCCGTATCCGGGCAACAGCCTCTGGATCTTCGAGTGCGACGCGGACCTGCAGATGGGGACCGTGCCGCCGGCCGAGTACGCCACGCTGCCCAAGTCCGTGAAGGACCGCCTGGCCACCGTCGACACCGCCTTCAGCATCCAGCAGCTGTTCCTCGACCTGAGCTCGGCGACCTTGGTCGCCATCCCCGACGTCAAGGAGTGGTGGGGCACGCCCCTCGCCTCGATGCTGCAGACGTACTTCCCCGCCGTGTACATGGACCAGCTGCGCGCTCTGGTCGGCAACCCCGTCCTGAACTACGCGATCATCCAGCAGCCGGCCGCCGCGACGCCCACCGAGTTCCCGATCACCGGCATGGGCAGGGAGGTGTCACCGGTCGTCGGCGCGGACGGGGTGCCCGTCGCGAACCCCTCGCAGGACCAGAAGGACCTCAACACGCTCAACTACCTGTGCGCCACGGACAATCACCCGCTTCCCGCCCCGCGGCCGTTCACCTGGAACTGGGTCGACGACAGCGAGAGGACCGAGTACGACGGCGTGGTCGCCGTCAATCGCGCGTCCCTGGTGGACAAGATCCGCCAGCAGATGCTCCCCAACGTGATCGCCAACTGCTATCAGCCCTACGTGCGGGTCTCCATCGACTGGACCGGCGCCGCGGACATCACGATGAGCGTCAAGCCCGGCGGGCAGCCGCAGGTCGACGCGGTCGCGGAGACCACCAAGACGCCCGGCACCATCCAGGCCCTGAAGTTCACCTACCACGGCCACGACGAGGACTCGGGCAGTCCGAGCTGGTACGGCGAGGCCGGCCTTGACACGTACTACGACGCCACCATCACCTTCGGCGGTACGAAGATCACCGTCGAGCAGAACCAGCGGTTCGACGCGTTCGTGAAGCGCACGGGCGCCACCACCACCGGCTCACCGATCGTCGTCAAGCGGGTGGACGTCTGCGAGCTCACCGTCTCCGACGAGGGCCAGCTGATCGCCGTGATGTCCACACCCACCGTCGCGGAGAACAAGCCGACGGAGAACTCGGCCGGCTGGTGGGGCCAGATGACCGGCGGAACGGACAGCCTCTACGCCTCGAGCGCCTCGGTGGTCGGCGGCACCGTCGGCACCATGCTCAACATCCTGCCGTTCTCGGTCTTCCAGTACCTGGTGTTCCCCGGCGGCCAGACCTTCAGCTACACGACCGCCTCGTTCGCCGGCATCGGAGATCTGGTCTCGCACATCGTCTACGCGGATCCGGACTCCACGCCGCCGGACACCTCGCTGCTGCCCGGCCAAGTGGCCAGCGGTGCAAGCCAGCTCAACGACGGCCAGTGGCTGGGCAATGACGGCTATCTGCTCTCGCCCAACAAGCTGTATGCCGCGTATGTACAGGACGACGGCAACTTCGTCCTGATGCACACCACGGACAAGGGTGATCCGGATCTGAACCGGCCCTACTGGTCCGTCTTCGCGAGCGCCACCGACAAGATCGTCGGGCCGTTCGCCAACGGCCCCTGCTACGCCTCCATGCAGTCCGACGGGAACTTCGTGCTCTACAACGGCCGGAGCACGCTCAGCTCCGGACCGCCGTACTGGGCGATCAACCACGGACTGCCCGCACTCGGCACCTTCGCCGCCGCCCTCCAGGACGACGGGGACTTCGCCGTATACAAGCGCGATCCGGTCAGCAACGCACTGACCGGCGTGATCTACCGCGCCGGTAGCGCCGGTGCGGCGAAGGCGGGTCAGCCACCGACAGGGCCCGCGCGCACGCCTTCGCCCGCGCCGTCACCGCAGGAGCCCGCGCCGTCACCGCAGAAACCGGCGCCGTCACCTCAGGAGCCCGGCAAGCCGCAGCAGCCGGGGAAGTCCCACAAGCCGGAGAAGTCGCAGCCGAAACCAGGTAAGTCCCAAGACCAGCGGGGGAAGTCGGACGATGAGCGCAAACACGATCACCTACACCGCCGAGCTGATGAGAAACTTCCTCCAGAGCGAGGTCATGGCCGCTGAGGCCAAGTTCGAGGCGCTGCAGACGCAGAGCGGCGCTTCGCTGCTGTTCTCGATCGGTACCGACGACGCGATGTATCTGACCCGCGAGGCGCCGGGCACCAAGAGCGGCTGGACGCGCGGCGACATCAGCAGTGCGCAGCTCGCCAAGGACTTCGGCGCCGGCGCGGGCGTGCGCTGCAAGACGTTCGGCACAGCGCAGTGCCCGCACGGGACCACCGCGATGATCCACCTCGCGATGGTCGCGGCCGCGGGCCAGGACGACCATCTGTATCTGAGCCTCAACAACCCTGACGCGGACACCTCGTGGCAGGCCGCACCGGCCTGGACGGCCTACCCCTTCGACGCGATCGACCACCAGCTGCCGCACGTCAAGATCGTCAACGTCTTCCTGAGCGAGGCGACCGGCAAGGAGTTCATCGTCGTCGACGTGCTCCGCGATCCCACCAGCACGCAGGACCTGCTGTACCGGTACTACATCGACACGGCCAAGCCGGGCGGGCGGGCGTGGCAGCCCGGCAGCCTGGCCATGGACCTGTCGGCGACCGGATACACCAGCTCCCTGGGCCGCAAGTCCGGCCAGCAGGTGGACGGTCTCTACACCTCGGGCCAGGTGTCGGGCCGCCCGCAGATCAGCTACCAGCCGCTGTACAACCCGTACGGCGGGACAGCGAAGCCCAGCCGGTTCACCCTGCCCGGCGGGTTGGTTCCGGACGCCATCGCCGCTGCCCGCAACGCGGACAACACCTCGGATCTGTATCTCACCGCGGGCCAGACTCTGTACTGTCTGCCGGCCAAGAACGCGGACGGCTCGGCAGGGCAGGCGGACAACGCCGTCGCGCAGCAGGTCGCCACCGGCGCGATGTTCTCCGGGACTCGGACCCTGTACGCGGCGCCCACCAGCGGCAAGGGGGTGATCGTGTGGGGTCTCAACCGCAACGACCAGGTGTTCTACACCAGTTGTGAGAGCGGCAACCCGGTCGCGGGACCATGGAGTGCGCCCCTCGCCATCGTCACCGGCGCCGAGCAGGTGTCGCCGTATCTGGACCGGGCTCTGGACGCCAACACGTTCTTCTGCCACACCGGGACCAACAAACTGTCCAAGGCGGTGAAGTCGCCGGAGACAGGCATGTGGACCCTGCGCGACATCACGCTCGAACCACCGGACAGCGGCGCGCCCGCACGGGACGTCATGTCGTACACCACTCGGGTCCGCGTCACGGACCAGGACGGCCAGCCGGTCACGGGCGCTCAACTCGGCGTCCGCGCCAGCAATTCCACCAGTCTGCAGATCAACTACCTGCACTACTCGGCAGGTCCGGTGACTCCGGTGCAGGTGACCACCGACAACGAAGGCAGCGTCACGATCGTGGAGTCGGTGGGCACGCTGGCCGGCTCGCAGATCACGATCACGGCGGGCGACGCCACCGTGGTCATCAACCCGATGGACAAGGCGTTCAGCAAGGCGGCGAGCCTCACCACGGCCGATTCCCTCTCCCGGGCGGTCATCACGTCACCGGACGGCGGCACGCAGCCACTGATCGCGGCGAGTACGAGCGGTGCGGACCTCCAGACCGTCGCCACCGCCAACAAGGGGCTCGGGGACGCCTACGGAGCACAGTCACCGGCGGCCGTATCGCTGTTGGCCGGGCGTCCGGGAGGCTTACGCAGCCGCCGGCAAGCACACGGCAAGGGCCACCAACCGCCCGGCAAGGACCACACGCCCCCCGGTAAAAGCCACAAGCCACCGGGTAAGGGCCACCAGCCCCCGCCTCCCGGAGGCACCGTGGGCGGCTCGCCGGCCACCGACATCGGCGATCTGCTGCGCGCGGTCGGTAACGCGATCGTGGACGACGTACTCGACGAGATCCAGGTCATCGAGGATGTCGCGAGCCAGACATGGCAACTGCTCGTGCGGATCGGCGGACAGCCGTTCCAGGCCGTGCTCGACACGATCGAGTCCATCGCCGAGAGCGCCTACCACGTGCTCTCGATGATCGTCGACGACATCAAGAAGGTCCTTGCGTACCTCGAGTTCCTCTTCGAGTGGCGGGACATCACCCGCACCAAGGACGTGCTCAAGACCATGAACAAGGTGTATCTGGCGTACGCGGTCGGCCAGATACCGGCGGCGCGGGCACAGCTCGACAAGACGTTCCTCGAAGCCGAGGCGACGCTTGCCGCCTGGGCGAACGAACCGCCTTCGTGGACGGGGGTGTCGTCGAGCACGGGAGCGCAGATGACGGCCGCCACACCCGATCAGAGCGCGCCGGGCGCGATGCTCTCGTACCACTTCCAGAGCAACTCGGGCAGTGCGACCACGTCCGCTCCCGACCCCTCGGGAAATCCACCCGCTGTGGGCAGCAGTCTCGCCGACGTCCTCGCCCGCGAGGGAGACATCCTCTACGCGGCGGCCGAGCAGCTGATCGACCTCGGATCCAGGCTGACCAGCACGCCGATCGCGGACCTCCTGACCGAGCTGGTCGCGATCCTGGGCGAGACCGTCCTGGAGAGCAGCAGGAACATCATCGACGCCGCCTTCGACGTGGCCGAGGACGTTGCCGACCTGCTGCTGACCATCCTGGACACCCCGCTGCACATCCCGGTTGTCTCGGACGTGCTCAACTTCTTCGGGGTGCCGGACTTCTCACTGCTCGACATCGTCTGCTGGATCGGCGCGATCCCGGCCACCCTGCTCTACAAGATCAGCAAGGGCAGCGCTCCGTTCCCGGACAACCAGGAGACCGCCGCGCTGATCGCGGCCCCTGACTACCCGTCGCTCCTGGCCCTGTACGGGGTCGCACCTCCTCAACTGACCGCCGGCGCACCGCGGAGCACCGTCGTGGCCAAGGACCCGCCGTCCCGGGATGTGGCCGCCTACGTCGCGGGCCACTACACCTCGGCGGGCTCCAGCATCATCGGCGGTCCGCTGAGCGCCCTGGAGGTGTACCGGCCGGCCGGCAGCTGGGTGGCGGCCCTGTCGGGGATCGTGGCCGTCATCGGCGGGGCGGGCCAGGGTGTCGCGGGGTTCGTGGTGAACACGGTCGTGCCGGTGCAGCCGATGCGCAGCCCACTGTGGACCACCGTCAACGACGTGATCCTGATCGCGCGGGCCTCCGGCAAACTCTCCGGAACCGTGTGCTCGTTCGTCGCCAAGAAGCCCTTCGGGGACGCGTCCTACTCCTTCGGCCCGCTGAAGGCCTCGGACTGGCGCGGCGTGACGGCCTTCTTCGATCTGGCCACGGCACTGGCCGCCCTGGCTCCGTCGATCTACCACTTCACCGAGCTCGCTCCACTGCCGGACTCGGAGGACAAACTCCTCGCCGAGATGGAGGAGTTCAGCACCATCACCTCGGTCATCGGCCGGGTGGCCTACACGATCGCACTCACCGCGCAGCCGCCTGCCATGAAGGGTGACGCCACCGCGCTGAATCTCATCGCGCAGGAGGTCACCGGCGTGGTGCAGCTCACCGAAGGGACGATCGTCCTCGAGAAGGGATGAACCCAGGAAAGCCGATGCGGCGCCCGGCGCAGGCTCCTGCCGCCGGGCGCCGCCTCATGTTCAGCGCCTGCGCAGTTTCACCCGGTCCATCGCCGCCACACCCAGCGCGGCCAGGGCGATCTGGATCAGCCACTCGATCCAGTCCGGTCCATCGGTGTCCGCCACGTCGAGACCGGCGGCGATCGCCGTACCGACCAGTGCCGCGAGGATGCCGATGAGGATCGTCCACAGAATGCCGATGCGCTGCCGTCCGGGTACGACGAGACGGCCGAGCACGCCGATCACGATGCCGATCACGATCGCGCTGATCAGACCTGAAATCTCCATCACTGCCCCTTGGTTGTGACTCTCGGCCTTCCGAGTGCCCCGGAGCGTGAGCGGCAATCGCACGGGCATACGGCCGGCCCATGGCGCGGCTCGCGGGGGCGCGCGTCGAGGCACCGCGCGCGCGATCGCGCACCCGGTCTTCCGGCCGCCCCGTGTCAGCTCTGGCCGGAACCGGACGGTCGGCCTACCGTTCGCCGAAAACAGTCGCGAATCGAACACCCTCGTTCAGCCTGTTGTCGCGCTCCGGCAATTTCCTTTGGAATGTGCCAACGGCCTCTGCGGTGCCCGGGCGCGCCATAGCCTCCTCGGCACACAGGCGCACTGCAGCACCGCGAGACGGTGCGGGGAGGGGGCGAGGGTGCCTGGGATCGACGTGACGATGGCGGAGGCCATGAGTGTGCCCGGGGCGCGTGGGGCCACGATCGTGGACTGGACCTGCGGATTCGCGCTGGACTCGGCGGGCGAGGCGCCGCGGGGCGGAGTCGAGGTCATGGCCGGGGACACCGCCGAACTCGCCCGGATCGTATGGGAGTCGGCCGTGTTCTCGGCCGAGGACCAAAGTGAACCAGGAGACGGCGACGGCGTGGACGCACCTGCGGTCGAGGACGTCATCGTGACGACCGCGTCTTCGTACCACCTGATCCGCTTCGTGCCGGAAGCCTTGGACGGAGGTGTGTTCGTCCACCTCTGGCTCGACCGCGAAGCGGGCAACCTCGCGCTCGCCCGCCGTCGGCTCCAGGCGCTGGCCGAGGAGTTGGCGCAGCCGTTCGCGGCACTGGGGTCGAGATGAGTGCGCCGGCCGCCGTACCGGAACTGCCCACCCGCTCCTCGATGCTCACGCGGCTGGCCGCACAGGGAGCGGGCGGTGTCCTCGACCGGTCGTCCGGCTCGCTGTACCTGGTCGACGGCCAGGTCGTGCACGCAGAGAGCAAGTCGGCGACGGCCTTCGGTCAACTGCTCATCGGCAGCCGCCGGTTGACCTACACCCAGTGGGCAGAGGCGCTCGGCCGCAGCGGCGGGGACAGCAGACGGGCCGCCGCCCATCTGGTCAAGGACGGACATCTGGCCGACGGCACGGTCGAACTGTGCCGGCTCACCGCCCTCTTCGACGCCGCCTACTTCGCGCTGGCGCCGGGCGGCGGTCCGGCCCGGTTCCGCCACGGGGTGACGCCGGAAGGCGAGCCAGGGATGTCCGTGCCCGCGTCCCGCGTGCTCGCCGAGTCCTTACGACGGCGCAGGTTGCTCGGCTCGATGTGGCCGGGGCCCGGGATGGACGATCACCCGGTCGTCCTGCGTCCACCGCGCGCGGACCGTCCGGTGCCGGTCCGGATGCGGGCCCTGGCCGCCCTCGCGGACGGTTCGCGCACACCCGCCGATCTGGCCCGCACCTTGGGCCGGCCCACATTCCATGTCCTGCTCGACGTACGCCGTCTCGCGATCGCCGGACTGGTCGAGCCGCCCGGTCCACGGGCCCGGCAGCCGACCGACGGCCCCCGCACAACCCGCCCGCCCACCGCCCGCAGCCGTGGCCCCGACGGTTTCGACACTCCCGACACCGCTCTGCTGCAGCGCGTACGCGACGCCTTGGAGGCCTGTTTGTGAAGCCACAGCTACCCGAAGTGTCCGGGGCACCCCCATGAGACGCATCGCGCGACGCCGAGCCGAGAGGAACCATGTCATGGCGGCACAGGCCGAGTTGAGCGGTGAGCTGGGGCGGCTGCGCGCCGCCGTGCCACAGCTCACCGGAGCCCTTGTCGTCGGCTCCGACGGAAAGGTGCTTGCGGAGGACTTCGGCGGTGAACAAGCCCCGCGGGCCGGTTCACGCACCGCCGACTCCCTCGCCACAGCGCTGCGCCTCGCCGAGGCCGCCGCCCTGGGCGGCGTGCAGGAGTTCCTGATCCGTGGCGACCAGGGCTGGCTGGCCGCGCGCACCGCGGGCGACTCGGCCGTCCTGATGCTCGTGACAGAGCCCCGGACCAACATCGGCCGCCTCCGCCTTGAGGCCGACTGGTCCGGCGCACGGATCGCCGAACTGCTCGACGGCGCGCTCGAACGACTGGAGAAGACCCGCCCATGAATCCTCCCAACCCCCGTTCCCCGAACAGACGAAAAGGAAGTGCAGCTCCGATGATCAACACCGAGACGGCCCTCAAAGAAGCGATGACAGGGATCGAAGGTGCTCTGGGGGCGGCCCTGGTCGACTACAGCAGCGGTATGGCGCTGGGCACTCTGGGTGGCGGCAAGGACCTGGACCTGTCCGTCGCGGCCGCCGGCAACACGGACGTCGTCCGCGCCAAGGTGCGCACCATGGAGATGCTCGGCCTCAAGGACGAGATCGAGGACATTCTCATCACGCTGGGCGGCCAGTACCACCTGATCAGGCTGCTCAAGTCCCGTAACAACAGCGGCCTGTTCCTCTATCTGGCGCTGGACAAGGAGCGGGCCAACCTCGCGATGGCCCGCCACCAGCTCAAGCGCATCGAGAGTGAACTGGACGTCTGATCAAGGGCGTACGAAGCGAGGGGGCGGTGCCGCACATACGGTGCGGCACCGCCCCCTCGCATCCGGGCCTCACAGTCCGGAGTACTCCTTCACCACCCGTCTGGCCTGGGCTATGAGCATGCCCACGTTCACCGACTTACGGCACACGGTGACGGCCACGACGTCCTGCCGCTCGTTCATCCGCAGAAAGAGGTGTGTCAAGTGATCACTGTTCACCAGGATCTCCTGGAAGTAGTGCTGATCACTGCTCACGCCTCGGCGTTCCTTGAAGACGTCCTCGATCATCACGACGGTCCGCCCCTGGAACATGTCGAGGGTCGCTCCCGCGAGCAGATCGAGCACCTCGGGCGGGTGGCTGTCCACCGTCTCGTACGAGAGCAGCATGCCCGTCGACATATCGACGATGCCGCTGGCCACACAGTCCGGTGTCTCCGTGCGCAGGGCCTTGCACAGTGCCATGCATTGGTCCGAGAAGTTCTGCGGCATCCTCTTCGTCGCCATCCTCTTCACGCTCCGTCCGTCAAGATCATGCCGATCCGTTCGAGGACCGGCGGGAACTCCTCATCGAGGAGATCGATGTCGAGGCCCTCGTCACCGAGGACCACGAGCAGCGCGATCTCCCCCACCGGGTACACGGCGGCGCAGCCCGCGCTGGCGTACGTGACCATCCGCCGCAGTTCGCCGCGTTCGGTCGCGGCCACGGTGCGCCGCGCCAGACCCAGGCCCGCAGCCGCGATCGCGGCGAGCCCCTCGGCGTCGATGCTGCGGCCGGTGTCGGCCGCGATGAGTAGTCCGTCGACGGCTGCCACCGCCGTGTCGGTAATTCCGGTGAGTTCCTCTCGTATGCGCTGCATCTCGTCGGCCAATTTCCGTTGGTCCATCCAGCGGACCCCCCTTGCAAGGTGGTGAGGTGCGTCCGGTTCATTTCCGTTGCGCATCGGATTCCTGATCCACGGGGCGGACCCTTCCCGCGCGCCGGAAAATCCCCTTCCAGCTCGCCGCGGAATGCTCCGCGGTGAGAGTCGTTGCGATACCACTGGCACCTGGACTGCGACGCGGCAGTCCGTCACCGGTGATTTCATCGGCGCCGAATTCGCCGGGGTTTGCAGAGGTGTTCCCCGAGGCGCTCGCGGCGCTTTGCGGCGCACCGCCGGCGAGTCGGCGACGCAGCGGTGGTTCGGCCGCGTCAGGGAACCCGGGGCCCGCGGTGACACCGCCGGGCGGCACCCGGACGATCAGCCCTTGGCCGAGCAGCCGGGAGGCCGCGACCGTGATCGTGTAGAGCCCGCGCCCGGTGCGGAAGGCGATGTCGCGCGCCGTACGGCGGCCGTCGGCGAGGGCGATGATGTCCTGGTTCAGCCCTGAACCGGCGCTCTCGCCCTCATCGGAGGCGGCGAGCAGTACGTCGCCGTAGGGCGCCACCGGGTTGGGCAGGCGCTGCAACGCGGCGAGCTTCCGGACGGCTTCGCCCATCAGGACCGACGGGCACTCCTCCGAGGTGCGGGGTGTCTTCGCAGGTCGGGCGGTTGGCGGCGCGGGTGCGCAGCCGTCCACCTGGCCTGCGGCGATGGCGAAGACGGCATCGTGCAGGGCCATCAGACGCAGCACGCGCAACTCCGCGTCACCACGCGGTGCGCGCCCGGAGCGCAGGAGCAGGGTCTCCAGGTCGGGAGCGCCGGGGCTGCGCGCGCTCAGGACCACTCCGTGCCGCAGCGTCAGCAATCCACCGGGCCGGCCCGACACCCGTATCAGACCGGTGAGTTCATCACGTTCGTACGACGTCAGGGCGCGGGTCAGAATGTCGACCGCACTCGGGCCCTGAACATCGTGGACGGTGGCCATCGCTCCCCATGGAATCGAATTCGGCACCATGCCTGTGGCACGTGCGCCGACGATACCGAAGGGCAATGTCTATCAGGGGAATACGCTCACCAGAAGGCATCTGCACAAGGTGACTGAAAGAGAATTCGCGTGCCCGCGGACGTTCCCTTACGACCGAATATTCGACTTCCCTGTCGAAGAAGTTCTTGAGGTCAGGCGGGGGCGGCGAGGAGGTGTTCCCTCAGTCACTGCGCGGTATTGCCCACAGGGCCGATGACATGACGGCAACCCAACGCGACTCCGGAGGCCAGAGATGGGATGTTTGTAGAGGCGCAACGGGATCTCCGTCCAGGCTATCGCGAGAAGTGAGCCGATTTTCCTGGCAGTTGAGGACACAACTGACGACCAGACGCAAGCATCCATCCCATGAATTTGCTTGACAGTGCAGGCAGAGTTGCCGGACCTTCATCCATGACAGGCGTCTGATCGACAGCGACGGCGGATAGGCCTTCACAGTGGAGACAACGGATGTGCCGGCCCAGGCGCACACCCCGGGGCGGGTCAAGAACATTGGTGGCACGGCGCAGTTCAGCTGGCCGGGCGTCTACTTCGAGGGCCGCTTCAGCGGTACGGGCGTCGGTGTCGTACTCGATGACTCGGCCGCCGACTACGACATCCAGGTCGACGGCAGCACCGTCGCCACCCTTGTCACACCCGGTGACACCACGCACTGGGTCAACGGCCTGCCCGACGGCGAGCACGCGGTCCGGGTCGTCAAGCGCAACGACACCCCTGGCGACACCAGCGCGTTCAAAGGCTTCGTGGCCGCCCCGGGTGGCGCCGTCCTGGGCAAGCCGCCGGCTCGCAGCCGCCAGATCGAGTTCATCGGGGACTCACTGACCGCGGGGTACGGCAATGTCTCGGCCTCGCGCGAGTGCAGCTCCGAGGAGCTGAAGCGGAACACCAACGCCGATGTGAGTTACAGCGCCCTCACCGCACGGCAGTTGAACGCCGACTACCAGCTCAACGGGTTCTCCGGCCTCGGACTCGTACGCAACTACGCCGGCCACTCACCCGACATCACCTACCGCACGTTCTACGACCGCGCCCTGCTCGCCGTGGACGAGGACGTCTGGCAGAACCCGGGCACCTGGCACCCCCAGCTCGTAGTCATCAACCTCGGTTCCAACGACTTCTCCCCGCTCGAACCCGGTGAGGCATGGACCCCCGAGAGCCTCGCGGACGCCTACCGCACCGCCTACACGGAGTTCCTGGAGATGCTGCGCAGCCGCCACGGCGCGGACACCACACTCGTGGCCGTCGGCAGCTTCGAGCACGGCGAGCAGGTGCGACAGGTGGTCAAGGCGCGCAACGCCGCCGGCGACAGCGGGGTCCACTACTGGTTCCTCGACCAGGGCGACCTGGACTTCCTCGGCTGCGACATGCACTTCTCACCCCATGACGACTGGCTCGTCGCAGACCGCCTCGTACCCTTCCTCGACGACCTGATGACGGGATGGTGACCGCCGCGTCCCCTCGGGCGGTCATCTGCCGCGCTTCATCGGGTCGTTGCGGGGCGGTTCGATGTCCGACCCGGCCAACGAAGGCCACTGCGGGAACCTGATTCACGAGATCGCCGCACTCACGGACGACGCCGGACGGCTGCGAGCTCGCACCCACGCCACGGGCGGCCCGTAGCCGATGTACGCCTGGCCCTGGCCGCCCGCCTCGCGGGGGCCAGGGCTTTGGCGTGCCCATCGGAACTGGCGCCAGAGCGCCGGGCCGGTTATCGTCATGAGGTAGAACGACCGGTCTTTCTACCGCAGGTCGGGAAACGGGCACCTCTGGCCATAGCGGTGGATTCTGGACAGGATGCGGTGCCGTCGGCGCAGGGGGCGATACGGAAGTGGAGCAGCGCAGATGTCGGACAGCCCGATCAGGTCTGACGGCCCGATCAGGTCTGACAGCCCGGACGGCGAGGGATCAGCCGCGCGACCGGATCAGCCGGACCGCGTCGAGGAGGGTCTTGCGCGCCGAGGCCGGTCCGTCCAGCTGGCCGGCGACCATCGCGCCGTCGTACAGCATCAGCAGGGCACCGGCCGCCGACTCCGGGGCCGGGTGACCGAGCTCGGTGAGCAAGTCGCGGAAGAGGGTGCGCTGCCACTCCCGGTGGGCTGTCACGAGGAGACGTACCGGGCTGTCCGCGTCCGGATACTCGGCCGCGGCGTTCATGAACGGCGACCCGCGAAAGCCGCGCTCGCGAGCGTGCTCGGCGATCGCCTCGAAAATCAGGTCGATGGCCTCGGCTGCCGGATGCGCGGCCGCCAACGGCTCTGCCACAGCCTTGTAGTAGGCGTCCTTGGTCTCCAGATAGGCCACGACCAGGTCGTCCTTGGCGGCGAAGTGCCGGTAGAAGGTCGCCTTGGTCACCGCGGCCTCGGAGATCAGCCGCTCCACACCGATCGCGCGCACACCCTCGTAGTAGAAGAGCCGCGACGCGGCCCGCACCAGGCGCTCACGCGGTGGCAGCGCCCGCTCGGCCTCGACGGTCGTGCGGGTGGCATCGGTGGTCTGCGCGGTGTCGCTCACCCCCACATTGTGCCCTCGGCCACGGCCTGAGCGGCGCTCACCCCCGTACGGCCCGCGACAACCGCGGCCGTCCCCAGAAAAGGAAACAAGCATGACGCAGCGTCTTGAAGGAACCGTCGCCCTGGTCACGGGTGCGTCGAGCGGCATCGGCCACGCGACCGCGCTCGAGCTCGCCCGAGCGGGCGCCGCGGTGTCGCTGGTCGGCCGGCGTGAGGACCGGCTGACAAGCCTCGCGGCCGAGATCACCGATGCCGGCGGCACGGCCCTCGTCGTACCGGCCGACGTCACCGACGCACAGGCCGCCGCAGAGGCGGTCGAGCGCACGATCGAAGGCCTCGGCCGCCTGGACACCCTGGTCAACAACGCCGGTCTGATGCTGCTCGGCCCCGCGCCCGGTGCCGATATCGACGACTGGCGGCGCATGATCGACATCAACCTGATGGGGCTGATGTACACCACTCACGCCGCCGTTCCCCACCTGGCCAAGGCCGCCGCCGACACCCCGCGCCGGGTCGCCGACATCGTCAACGTCGGCTCCCTGTCCGGCCGTAACGCCTACGCCTTCCAGGCCGTGTACTGCGCCACCAAGTTCGGCGTCGGGGCGTTCAGCGAGTCGCTGCGCCAGGAGCTGGCGCGCCAGCACGTGCGGGTCTCGGTCGTGGAGCCGGGCAGCGTCGACACCGAACTGCGCAGCCACAACGCGGAGGCCGTTCAGCAGCAGCTCGCCGCCGTCATGGGCGACATCGAGCGGCTGCAGAGCCAGGACGTCGCCGAGACGGTCGGGTTCATCGTCACCCGCCCCCGGCACGTGGCCATCGCCGAACTCCTCGTCCGCCCCACCGAGCAGGTGTGAGGCCGGCCCTGCCCTCCGTCACGGCGACCGCCGTCGTCCGGATCTGTCTGCTGCTAGCGCTCTCCATCGCACTCGGGGACGGTCTGCGGCAGTGGCTTCAGGGGGACGCGACCGGCATGGCGGAGGCGGACAACGGCCATCGCTTCATGGCGGGCATCTATCTCGGCTGGGTCCCGCTGTTCTTCTGGGCGGCGGCGACCGTCCGCCGGCAGGGTGCGCTCGGGTACTTCCTGGCCGTGCCGGTCTTCCTCGGCGGTCTTGGCCGGCTGATCTCCTTCGCCCAGTACGGCGTTCCTGACCCGGCGTGGGTGTTCCTCGCCTCCGCCGGGCTCGAGTTCGCGCTGTCCTTCACCATCGTTGGCGCGCACGTCACAGCCCTCCGCGTCAGGCGGGTGGCCGCCGTGGGGTCGGCCGTGGCCGATCCGCACCTGGGGAGAGGCGCGGGCCGGCCACGGACCGGGCTGGGGGTCAGCCGCCGCTGACCGTCAGGTTGTTGGTGGCGAAGTTCAGGCCGCCGGCGGACGAGGTGATCTCATAGCCGAACTGGACGTCGCCGATGGTCTCGCTGCCGGACATCCAGCCCTTGGTGTGGGCGATCCAGTTCAGGATCTGCTTGACGTCCACGGTGCCGGAGCTGGAGTCGGTGGTCCGCAGGAAGGAGAAGACCTCGTTCGATCCGTTGGTGCCCTTGAAGACATTCCAGTTGTGGCCACCGAGCGTGACATTGCCCTGGTAGGAGCCGAGCGGGCCGACGGCTCCGTTGTAGTTGACCCAGAGCATGATCTCGTAGTCGTGGTCGGTGTCCCAGATGTCGTACGACGTGTTGTACGCGCCGGACGACGGGACGCTGACGTTGTAGTTACTGACCAGCGTGCCCAGGGAGTCGATCGATTTGTTGATCGCCTTCGTCGAGTTGGGGTACGACTTGATGCCGCCGGTGTTCGGATGGTCGGCCCACACTCCCCAGCTGGTACCGGAGTTGGCCCAGGTGCACTGGGCGCCCGCGCCGGAGCCCCAGATGTTGTTGTAGAGCGTGTAGCCGTTCAGGTTGGTGTTGCCCCACTGGTCGCACGTGCTCCAGACGGCAGCCGATGCGGGGGCGGCGGCGAGGCCGACGGTGGCTCCGAGAGCCATCGCGGGTGCCAGTACCGCCAGGCCGATCCTGCGTATCGCGCTGTTTGCCATGGTGTCCCTTCATGGGTGGGGGGAAGCGAGAGAAGCGCTACCACGCCCCTCGGCCGAGGCTGAGGACGCGGTCCTCTCCGGCGACGAGCTCGATCGGCTCGGCGTCGCCGGAAGAAGTCCTGAGGTCGATACGGACGGTGCGGTCCGGCTTGAGCACCGCCTTCAACAGGCCCGGCGCCCAGGTCAGTTCGACCTCGGCGCCGAAGCGCGTGCGTACGCCAGTGATCCGGCCCGTCGGCAGGGAGGCAGGGACCGCGGGCAGCAGGACAAGCCGCTCGGGTGTCGACTGGATGAGCATCTCGATCAGTACGGCGGGCAGGGTGTGTGCGGCGTCCGCGTTGTAGACGTGGCGGTTCGGGTAGTGCGCGCTCATCAGTGAGTCGTGGAAGAAGTCGCCGTCCAGGACCTGGCCGAGTGCGTGCGTCAGACGGTCCGTGTCCCGGAGCCGGGCCGCGATCAGGGCGTGGTGGAGGTGGCCGTGCGCCGAGTCGTTCTCGGCGCCGCGCAGTTCAAGGGCGCGACGGGCGGCAGTGGCGAGGGCGGGGGTGTCGTACGGGGTGATCTCGTCGAGCGGCCAGACGCCGTAGAGGTGGCTGAGATGACGATGGTCGTAGCTGTCCTCCAGGCCGGGCCAGGCCCACTCGGCCAGGGCGCCGTCGGCGTTGATCCGGTGCGGTGGCAGCCGGTCGGCGAGGGCGCGCCAGCGGTCGGCGTCCGGGCCCGGGTGGTAGTCGGCCGCCGTACGCAGTGCATGGCGGGCGGCCGAGAGGTCCATGGCCGCGTTGATCGCACCCCAACTGGCGTTCGCGGGGCGGTTCTCGGGTGAATAGGAGGGCACGACGACGAGGTGACCGTTGCCGTCGGTGCGGGTGAGGAAGTCCTCGTAGAAACGGGCCACTTCGGCGAGTGCGGCCGCGGTGCCCGGCGTACGTATGCCGTAAGTCTCGTCGTGGTCGACGAGCGGCTTGAGCAGCCAGTCGGCGCCCGCGGTCCACAGGTGCAGCGGATATTCACGGCTGTAGTGGTACGCGTGACCCGACTCACCGTCCGTGTGGGCCGGCGCGACCACACCCCGGGTGCCGTACACCGCACGGGCGTTCTCGCGCCAGTCAGGCAACTGGCGCTCGATCAGCGCCGCATGCGCCCCGGTGACCTCGGGCAGACCGGCCGCCGCCGCGGATGAGGTCTGCAGGTTGAGGTTGGCGTCGTTGGTGAAGGCGCCGGCCCAGGCCGTGTCCCAGTCGCCGGTCCACAGACCGGTGAGCCGGGGCGGGAACAGTCCACTGGCGGACAGCAGGTGGTAGCGGCCGGCCGCGAACAGGCGCTCCAGGAGCGCGGGATCGCGCGGGCGCTTCAGCAACTCCGAGCCCGGCAGCGCTCGTTCGGCCGCGCCCGCCGCCAGATCGAGGACGACACGCTCGTACGCGGGACGGTGCAGGGCGGTGTGACGGGCGAGGAGCTCGTCGTAGTCCGTGGGCAGGTCACGCAGATCGCCTCCCACCTCGGACAGGTCGAGTTCACCCGTGTGCCGGCGGACCCGGGTCAGCAGAGTCACGGACCGGGCGCCCTCGACCTGCGCGCCGTTCTGGCCGAGGACGGTCGTGCCGCCGATGGCGGTCACGAGCGTGGCTCCGGTGAAGGCACGGTCGTCCCCGGTGAAGGTGCGGTCGCTCTCGGGATAGCGGGCTCGCAGGCTCAGGAGCGCGCCGTCGGCGGTGAGGACCGATCCGCGACCGACCCTCAGTCCGGAAGGGACACCGGGGAGATTGTGGTCCAGAGCGATGTCGAGGGAGCCGCCGGGCGCCGTGACCTGCTGGACGATCACGTCGTCGGCGCGGGAGACGAAGACCCGACTGCTCCAGCCGCCGCACTCGCTGCGGACGACGCCCGTGGGGAAGTCGACGGATCGGCGGTAGCGCCGTCCGTCGCCCCGCTCGCGTCGCAGCCGGATCCGGAAGGCCGGATGGAATGCCTGCGCCCACTGCATCGGGCGTCCGTCCGTGAAACTCTCCGCCGCACTCAGGTCGCCCGCGAGCAGGCGGTCCTGGAGGGCGGGGAGTTCGGCGGCCAACCGCGGGGGACGTCTGTCACTGCCGTTGGGCCGCACCAGGGTGTGATGGGTGACAACCACCCGTTCGTCGTTCGGGTCGCCGAACACGAGAGCGCCGTGATGGCCGTTGCCGCTGAGGAAGGCGTCCTCCCAACGGGCGGCCGGCTGCGGTTCCCAGGTGCCGTGGACGGGTGACGTGCCATGCGGCGGCTTCGTCGTCATGGCCGCAGCACCGCCACCCCGTAGCGGCCGAGTGTGACCTGGTCCGTGACGGACTCCCCCGTGAGCAGATCGCGGTGGGCTCCGGGCACCTCCACGGTCACCGGCTCGCGTCCGTGGTTCAGGACGAAGAGCACCTCACCCCTGCGTACGGCCTCGACCTGATCGGGAAGGCCGTCGAGCACCGGACGTGCACCGGCGTCGAGGGCGATACGGGACAGCAGGTCGCACAGCTCCGACGGCTCGGGCAGCGTGGAGACGTACCAGGCGCGCCCCTTCCTCAACACCGCCGGGAGGGCGTCGAGTTCACCGCCCTTGTACGGGACGGTCTCGTCCGCCGTCCCGTCGGCCTCCAGCTCCTCCGACCACAAGGTGCCGCGGAACCCCTCGCAGCCGACGGTCTCCCCCGGGTCCAGCGGCCACCACTCGTGCAGCGTGCGGATACCGAACAGCTCGCGCAGCCGGGAGTCCATGCCGCCGGGGCGTACCCGGTCGTCCTCGTCGGCGACGCCGGTGAGGAAACCGCAGACGAGCGTGCCGCCCTTACGGACGTACGCGAGAAGATTCTCGATCGCCGCGTCCGTGAGCAGGTACGACTGCGGTACGACGACGAGCCGGTACGCGGACAGGTCGTGCTCGGGGTGGGCGAAGTCCGTGATGAGGTGTGCCTGCCACAGGGCGCGGTGCCAGGCCGTGAGGACCTCCGCGTGGTCGACCTGCCGGGACAGGGCGCCGTCCTGGTCGGCGGCCCACCAGGCGTTCCAGTCGTGCAGGATCGCCACCTCGGCGGTGCTGTGCCGGCCCACGACCTCGGGGGCGATCCGGGCGAGCTCCGCGCCGACCTGCTTGACCTCCTGGAAGGTACGGCCCTGCTCCCCCGCGTGGCTGAGCATCCCGGAATGGAACTTCTCGGCTCCCTGCCGTGACTGCCGCCACTGGAAGTAGCAGACGGCGTCCGCTCCTCGGGCCACCGCCTGAAGGGACCAGAGTCGGTTGAGCCCGCGGGGCTTGGGGTGGTTCACGCCCCGCCAGTTGACCGGCCCGGCGGCCTGCTCCATGAGCATCCACGGTCCGCGCGCCTGGGAGCGGGTCATGTCCTGGACGAGCGCTCCGCTTTGAGCGCCCAGCGGGTCGGCCGCATCCGGGTAGATGTCGACGGAGACGACATCCTCCTCCTCGGCCCAGCGCCAGGCGTCCTGCCCCCGCCACAGCGGCATGAAGTTGCTGGTGACCGGGGTGTGCGGGGAGTGGCGCCGGACGATGTCCCGCTCGGCGACGTAGCACTCCAGGAGCATGTCGGAGGTGAAGCGACGGAAGTCGAGCACCTGGCTGGAGTTGCGCATGTAGTGCGGGGTCCGGGGCGGCAGGATGCCCTCCCAGGTGTCGTAGCCCTGGCTCCAGAAGGCCGTTCCCCAGGCCTCGTTGAGCGCTTCGAGGCCGGCGTACTTCTCGCGCAGCCAGCGGCGGAAGGCGGCTGCGGCCTCGTCGCCGTAGTCGAAGGTGCAGTACTCGTTGTTGATGTGCCACATGGTCAGGGCCGGGTGACTGCCGTAGCGGGCGGCCAGGTCCTCGGTGATGGCGGCGGCGTAGCGCCGGTAGCCGGCGCTGGAGTGCGAGAAGTGCTGGCGTCCGCCCCACCACTCGGTGCGCCCGTCCTCGGTGACCGGCAGGGTGTCGGGGTGCAGCCGGCCCAGCCAGGGCGGGGGCGAGGAGGTCGGGGTGGCGAGGACGACACCGATGCCGTTCTCGTGCATCAGGTCCATCAGGGTGTCCAGCCAGCCGAACTCCCGCGCGCCGGGCTCCGGTTCGAGTTTCGACCAGGAGAAGACGCCGAGGGTGACCGAGTTGACCCCGGCCTCCTTCATCAGACGGACGTCCTCGTACCAGGTCTCCTCGGGCCACTGCTCGGGGTTGTAGTCGCCGCCGAACAGCAGACGGCCTTGTGCGGCGTCACTCAGGTCGGGCATGACGTACCTCTGTCATCACGAAGGGGAGGTCGAGCTGGGAGCAGGCGGCCTGTGACGAGCTCCGTGGCAAAGGGGGCTTCAGCCCTTGACGGCCCCGGTGAGCATGCCCTTCTTGAAGTGCCGCTGGACGAAGGGGGAAGCGACTGCCACGGGGATCAGGGCGAGGACCATGACGGCCATCTGGAGGCCGAGCGCGGACAGTTCACCTGTCCGTACGGCCTGCTGCAGGCCGGCCGGCGATTCGCTGTGCCGCTGCACCAGCTGAATGAGCACGTTCTGCAGCGGGAACATCTGCTGGTCGTTGAGGTAGAGGGAGGCGTTGAACCAGGCGCTCCAGTACCCCACCGCGTAGAAGAGCGAGACGACGGCGAGCACGGCTCGCGACAGCGGCATGATGATGGTGAGCAGGATGCGCAGATCTCCGGCTCCGTCGATACGGGCCGACTCGGTCAGCTCCGGTGAGATCCCCATGAAGAAGGCCCGCAGGACGAGGATGTTGAAGACGCTCACCGCGCTCGGCAGGATCAGCGAGAGATAGGTGTCGGTCAGGCCGAGCGACTGCACCAGCAGATACGTCGGGATGAGACCGGCACCGAAGAACATCGTCGCCATCAGCGTCATCAGGAAGAACCGATGGCCGAGACTGCCGCGGCGGGACAGCCCGTACGCCGCCAGCACCGACACCGCCATCGAGAACACGGTGCCGGCCAGGGTGACGCCGATCGACACCATGATGGCCCGGCTGACCTGGCCGCCGCCGAGCAGCTCCGTGTAGTTGACGAAGGTGATGCCCCTGGGAATCACCACAAGCCCGCCGACCTGGTCGATCACCGGTTTCGGGGAGAGGCTGGTGACGATGACGATCCACAGCGGACCGAGCACGCCCAGGCAGCACAGGGTGAGGAAGAGACCCTTCGTGGTGAGACCGGCCTTGCCGGGGGTCTCCTCCCACACCGGCCGCTGCGGCGCCTTGAGGCTTCGGATCAACTGCGTGTTGAGGCTCATTTCTGGTACACCCCCTGCTCGCCGAGGAGATGGGCGAACTTGTTCGCGGCAAGGACGAGACAGATGCCGATGACGCCCTTCACCAGGCCGACCGCGGCCGCGTAGCTGAAGTCGCCGTTCTGGATGCCCATGTTCCACACGTAGGTGTCGAGCACCTCGCTGGCTCCCGCGCCCACGGCGTCGCGCTGGAGCAGGAACTGTTCGAAGCCGACGGACAGTGCGTCGCCCACTCGCAGCACCAACAGGAGCGCGATCACCGGGCGCAGCGCGGGCAGCGTGACATGCCACATACGGCGCCAGCGGCCCGCCCCGTCCATGGCGGCGGCCTCGTACAGATCGGTGGAGACGGCCGAGAGCGCGGCGAGGAAGACGATGATGCCCCAGCCCGCGTCCTTCCAGACGGACTGCGCCGTGACGAGGAACTTGAAGAATCCGGGGTCGGTCATCAGATCGAACCCGCTCCAGCCGTGGTCCTCCAGGGTCTGCGCGATGATGCCCGCGCCGCCGAGAACCTGCTGGAAGACGGTGACGACAAGCACCCACGAGAAGAAGTGCGGGAGGTACATGATCGCCTGCGCCACGGCCCGCACCCGGGGCCTGACCACACTGTTGATGAGCAGCGCGAGCGCGATCGGGACCGGGAAGAACAGCGCCAGTTGAAGGACGAAGAGCACGAGCGTGTTCTGCACCGCGTCCCAGAACAGCGGGTCGTCCACCATCCGCGTGAACTGCTCCAGGCCCACCCAGGGGCTGTGGAAGATCGCGGTCACACCATTGCTGGAGACGTACGGATCGTAGTCCTGGAAGGCGACCACGTTGCCGAGCAGCGGTACGTAGTTGAAGACAAGAAGCAGCAGTACCGCCGGGAGCGTCATCAGGATCAGCATCCGGTCCCGGCGCAGCCGGATCCGCCAGGGGATCCGGCCGCCGGGGGCGCGCTGCTTCGTGGGAGCCGCGGTCCGGACGAGTGCGGCCACCGGTTCCTCGACGGCCGCCGCGGGACGGGTGCCGTCGGGCCTGCTCCCCGCCGTGAGAGACATCAGTTGCCGCTGCCGTTCTCGTCGATCAGCTTCTTGTACCAGTCGCGCGCCTTGTCCCCGCCCGAGGACTTCCAGGTGGAGATGGCCTGCTGGACGTCGGACAGCTTCTTGTTGCCGCGTACGTAGTCGATCTCCAGTTGCTCGAACTGGCTCCAGAGGTTCGCGTAGCGCGAGGGCTCGACGATGTTCATGCCGTACGTGGAGGTCTTCTTCATGAAGCCGCCCATGCGCTGCTCCCACTCGACCCGCTTGCGGGCGATCTCCGGGTAGTCCGGGTACGCGGTGTAGGGCGCGGGCTTCGCCAGCATCACCCAGGCGTTGAGTACTTCCTGGTTGCCGAGGTCGGTCTTGGCCGGGACGCCGTTGTCGACCGTGTAGTGGGTGCCTTCGACTCCGTAGTCGACGAGCATGCGCTCCTTGGTGCCGTACGGGGCGGCGGAGAAGTTCGCGGCGGCCAGCGCGTTCTCGACGACGTCCTTGGAAGCGCCCTTGCGGATGAACGACCAGATGCCGGCCGGCTGGGCCGCCCACAGCTGCGGGTCGCCGTCGGCGCCGAAGATGTCCATGCCCTCGATGACGAACTCCGGGTTGGACTTGGCCTGTTCGGCGGTCTTGCCCCACCAGTCGTCGGTGTTGTTGTTGTAGACGAGGACCTGCCCGGCGGTGAACCGCTGGCCCACCTCACCGGTGCGCGCCTTGTCGTCGGGATGGACGACGCCCGCGTCGAACAGCTTGCGGGTCCACTCGAGGGCCTCCAGATATCCGGGCTGCTCGATGCGGTACGTCAGCTTCCCGTCATCTCCGATGTGCCAGCCGAGCGGACCCGAGGGGCGTACACCGAAGATGTTGAACCCCGTCCAGGACATGTCCCCGCACGCGTACACCTTCGCCTTCGCGCTGGTCGCCTCCTTGGCCCAGCCGAGGAACTCGTCGGGCGAAGTCGGCGGCTGCCAGCCGAACTTGTCGAAGGTGTCCTTGCGGTAGAAGGGTGTGATGAAGGTGGCGCTGGCGGCGGGCATGGGGATACCGCGCAGCGCTCCGCCGAAGATGCCCATGCGCCAGGCGTCGGACGGGATGGCCGCCAGGTTCGGGTACTTCTTGACCTTGTCGCCCGCCAGGTAGGGGCCGAGGTCCATGAACTTGGCCGTGACCGCGTTCGGGATCTTCCCGACGAGCTCCCAGCCCGGCACGACCACCATGTCGGGTATGGAGCTGGAGGCGAGCACCGCGCCCAGCTTCTCGCCGTACTTGGTGCCGTCCTGGTTCTGCCAGGTCACCTTGGTGCCCGCGGCCTCGTCGAGCCGGGTGTAGTAGTCGCAGCCGCCGTCCGGCGGAGTGCCCCAGAACGGGGCCATGACCTTGAAGGACTTGCCGGTGCCGAGCTTGTCGGGGACCGAGGTGGACAGGGCCGACAGGTCCACCTTGCTCGTATAGCCCGCGCTGGAGCCGTTCTTCGCCGCGATGTCCGCAGCGGCGACCTTGCTCGCGACATACGTCGGCAGCAACTTGTCGGCGGCCTTGCCCGATGTTGCGCCTTCTCGCGACTTGCTGTCGGAACCGCTGCAGGCGGACAGCAGCGGAAGCCCCCCGGCCACCGCCGCGGTGGCGACCGCCGTGGAGGCGAGGAAACTTCTCCGGCTTGTTCCGGAGGAGGCGGCGTTCGGCGTCATTGCGTCAACCCTTCATGGCGCACCTGGGCACCCGACGGCAGTCCGCCGGATGCGGTGTCGTGAATGGAACCGGCTGAGCTGAGCGGAAGCGGGGACATCCCATCACTGCTGGGCGATGCATTGTCGAAGCGCTTCGATGTTGCTGCGAGGTTAAGTGAACGCCCAGGACCGCACAAGAGTCGTATCCAAGTTTTCCCACGCGACATCCAAGGGGATCATCCGTGTGTTCCGCGCAAGGTATCGGCGCATCCCCTTGACACTGCCCAGCACTATGACGAGCATCGAAGCGCTTCGACCTTGATGCCCGCACCTTCCAAGGGGACCGCACGTGCCCACACCCGCTCCGCACGCATTGCCGCCCTTCCGCGATCCGCAACTGCCCTTCGACAAGCGCATCGACGACCTGCTGGCGCGGCTCACGCCCGAGGAAAAGATGGGATGTCTGCATCAGTTCGCGCCCGGGATCGAGCGGCTCGGCGTAGCCGCGTTCCGCACCGGACAGGAAGCGCTGCACGGCGTGGCCTGGATGGGTCCCGCCACCGTCTTTCCGCAGGCGGTCGGGCTCGGCGCGACCTGGAACACGGATCTCGTACGGCGGGTCGGCGACGCCGTGTCCAAGGAGGTACGGGCGATGCGCGCCCGCGACGAGCGCGTGGGCCTGAACGTCTGGGCGCCCACCGTCAACCTTCTGCGCCACCCCCTGTGGGGACGTAACGAGGAGGGCTACTCGGAAGATCCGAAGCTGACCTCGGCCATCGCCACGGCCTACACGCGGGGCCTGCGCGGCGACCACCCCACGTACTGGCGCACCGCCCCCGTGCTCAAGCACTGGCTGGCCCACAACAACGAGACGCAGCGCGACACTTCGTCCTCCTCGGTACGCCCGCGGGTGCTGCACGAATACGATCTGCGGGCCTTCCGTGAGACGGTCGAGGCGGGCGCCGTGGCCGGGGTGATGCCGGCCTACAACCTGGTCAACGGCCGCCCGAACCACGTCTCGCCGTATCTGCGCGAGCAGCTGCGCACCTGGACCGAGGAGGACCTCCTGGTCTGCTCGGACGCGGGCGCACCCTCCAACCTTGTCGACTCCGAGCACTACTTCGACACCCACGAGGAGGCGACGGCCGCCTCGCTGCTCGCCGGCGTCGACAGCTTCACCGACCACGGCACCGACAGCTCGAAGATCACCGCACGGATCCGCGGCGCCCTTGAGCAGGGCCTGTTGACCGAGGCGGATATCGACGCGGCGGTCCGGCGCCAGCTCTCGGTGCGTTTCCGGCTCGGTGAGTTCGACCCGCAGGAGGACCCCTACGCGCTCACCACCGACTTCGACACCCCTGGCCACCAGGCCCTCGCCCAGGAGGCGGCCGAGCAGGCGGTCGTCCTGCTCAAGAACGACGGCGATGTGCTGCCGCTCGCGCCCCACAGCCGGATCGCAGTGGTCGGTCTGCTCGCCGACGAGTGCAAGCTCGACTGGTACAGCGGAACGCTGCTGCACCGCAGCACCCCGCTCGCGGGTGTGCGCGAGCGGTTCGGCGCGGACCGGGTGGAGTTCGCGGAAGGTGTGGACCGTGTCCTCCTCAAAGCCTCCGACGGCACGTACCTGCGGGTGCGCCAGGCGGAAGCCGCGGACGAGGTACGCGGCGCCGAAGGAGCGCTCGACCCGGCCCTGCTCGCGGGCCGTACGGACCTGCCCCCGCTCACCACCGACGCCGACGGCACCGAGTTGTCGCTGGTCGACTGGGGCGAGGGGGTGCTCACGCTGCGCGCGCCCGACGGCCGCTATCTGTCCGTAGCCGAGGACGGCCTTGTCCGCGCCTCGGCCGACCAGCCCGGAGGCTGGGTCGTCCAGGAGACGTTCGCACTGGAACCGCACGAGAACGGACACCTCCTCAAGCACATCGGTACGGGCCGGCCCGTCTCAGTTGCCGCCGACGGCCTGAAGGTTGCCGACGGGGAGGGAGAAGTTTTCGAGGTGGTCGTCGTCGAGCGCGGCGAGGACGCGGTGCGCCGGGTCGCCGCCGATGCGGACGTGGTCCTGGTGGTCGCGGGCAACGATCCGCACATCAACGGACGCGAGACCGAGGACCGTACGACCCTGGATCTGCCCGCCCAGCAGGAACGACTGCTGCGTGCGGCCCGGGCGGCCAACCCGAACACCGTGCTGGCGCTGGTGTCGGCGTACCCGTACGCGGTCGATCACGCGGAGGTGCCGGCGCTGCTGTGGACGGCCCATGGCGGTCAGGCGGCCGGCACGGCCCTGGCCCGGGTCCTGGCCGGTGACGTCTCCCCGGCCGGCCGCCTGCCCCAGACGTGGTACGCCGACGACTCGGACCTGCCGGACCTGCTCGACTACGACGTGATCGGGGGACGGCAGACGTATCTCTATTTCCAGGGCACGCCGCTCTTCCCGTTCGGGCACGGCCTGTCGTACGCGTCCTTCGACTATGACGCGCTGGCGACGCAGGTGGAGGCCGGAACACTGCGCGTGTCCTTCACCGTCCGCAACCGCGGTGAAGTCACCGCGGACGAGGTCACCCAGGTCTACACATGGGCCGTCGAGCCGTCGGTGCCACGGCCGCGCAGGGAGCTGGTGGCGCACCGGCGGGTGACGCTCGCGCCCGGGCAGGCCACGCGGATCGCACTCCAAGTGCCGCTCACGGCCTTCGAGTTCTGGGACGTGGCGCAGGGACGTCTGCGGGTGGCACCCGGCGACTATCGGATCGCCGTCGGAGCGTCCAGCGAGGATCTGCGGCTGACCGCGACCGTCGGGCTCGAAGGCGAGCCGTCGCTCCCCCGGCCGGTCATGGCGAAGGGCCTGGACGCGGTGGACTTCGACGAGCAGAGCGACACGGAGATCGTCGACCGCACCAAGACCTCCGGTGACTCGGTGAGCCCGGTGCCGGGGCGCAGGGGTGAACTGGTCTTCCGTGACTGCGACTTCGCCGACGGAGCCGCTGAGGTCACCGTGGAGGCCACGGGTGCGGGCACGGTCGAGCTGGCGCTGGGTGACGGTCCGGTGCTCGCCTCCCTGGCCGTGCCGGACACGTCCGGCCCTTACGACTACACCGCAGTGAGCGTCCCCGTGGCCGTGGCTGCCGGTGTGCACGAGGTCCGCATCGGATTGAGCGGCCGGGTGCGGATCGCGCGCCTCGCCTTCTCCCTCCGGAGCGACCCTCACCAGGCTTCACCGCTCGCGCGACTGGAGGAATCCACCCGATGAAGTTCACCGACGGCTACTGGCTGATGCGTCCCGGCCACACCGCGGGCTACGCCACGGAGGTCGCGGACGTCCGGGCCGACGAGTACCGGATGACCCTCTACGCTCCGGTGAAGCACGTGCTCAGCCGCGCCGGCACGCTCAACAGCGCGCTGGTGACCGTCGAGTGCTGGTCACCGGCCGAGGGCGTGATCGGCGTACGCGCCACGCATCACGCCGGATCGGTGCGCGGCGGGCCGGACTTCGCGCTGCCGGGGGCGGAGGCGAACGCCGGCAAGGTGCACCGGGACGGCTCGGTGATGGAGCTGAACGCCGGTGAGATGTCGCTGCGTGTGGACACGTCCCAGCCCTGGCATCTGGAGTTCACGGCCGGTGGTCGGGTCCTCACGACCATCGGCGAGCGCGGCACCGGTTTCGTCACCGACGGAGAAGGACGCCACTTCATGCTCGGGCAACTGTCGCTGGATGTCGGCGAGTCGGTGTACGGGCTGGGCGAGCGGTTCACGCCGTTCGTCAAGAACGGGCAGGTGGTGGACATCTGGCAGGCGGACGGCGGCACCAGCAGCGACCAGGCGTACAAGAACATCCCCTTCCATCTCACCAACCGGGGGTACGGCGTCTTCGTCAACCACCCGGGCAAGGTCTCCTACGAGGTCGGTTCCGAGTCCGTCGGTCAGGTCCAGTTCAGCGTCGAGGACCAGTCGCTCGAGTTCTTCGTCGTGCACGGCCCGTCCCCGAAGCAGATCCTTGAGCGCTATACGGCGCTCACCGGCCGCCCCGCGCTTCCGCCGGCCTGGGCGCTCGGACTGTGGCTGACGACCTCCTTCACCACCGACTACGACGAGGCCACCGTCAACCGCTTCGTCGACGGTATGGCCGAGCGCGGTATCCCCTTGTCCGTCTTCCACTTCGACTGCTTCTGGATGCGCGCCTACCAGTGGTGCGACTTCGAGTGGGATCCGGACACGTTCCCCGACCCGGCGGGCATGCTCGGCAGGCTCAAGGACCAGGGACTGCGGGTCTCGGCCTGGATCAACCCGTACATCGCGCAGAAGTCGGCGATGTTCGAAGAGGGTCTGCGACAGGGATTCCTCGTGCGCCGCGCGGACGGCACCGTATGGCAGTGGGATCTGTGGCAGCCGGGCATGGCCCTGGTGGACTTCACCAACCCGGCGGCGCGCGACTGGTACATCGCCAAGCTCAAGGGGCTGCTCGACCAGGGCGTGGACTGCTTCAAGACCGACTTCGGCGAGCGCATACCCACCGACGTCGTCTGGCACGACGGCTCCGACCCCGAGCGGATGCACAACTACTACACGCACCTGTTCAACCAGGCGGTCTTCGAACTCCTGCGCACCGAGCGGGGCGAGGGCGAGGCGCTGCTCTTCGCCCGCTCGGCCACGGCGGGCGGCCAGCAGTACCCGGTCCACTGGGGCGGCGACTGCGAGTCCCATTTCAACGCCATGGCCGAGTCACTGCGCGGCGGACTCTCGCTCGGTCTGTCCGGGTTCGGTTTCTGGAGCCATGACATCGGCGGGTTCGAGGGCACACCGACCCCGGCAGTGTTCAAGCGCTGGGTGCAGTTCGGGCTGCTGTCCTCGCACAGCCGGCTGCACGGCAGCAAGTCCTACCGGGTGCCGTGGGACTACGGGGACGAAGCGGTCGAGGTCACCCGTGAGTTCACGCTGCTCAAGCACCGGCTCGCGCCGTATCTGCAGCGGGCGGCGCAGCAGGCGCACACGACCGGTGTGCCGGTGATGCGCGCGATGGTCCTGGAGTTCCCCGAGGATCCGGCCGCCGCCACCCTCGACCGGCAGTACATGCTCGGCGACGATCTGCTCGTCGCGCCCGTCTTCACCGACGACGGGACGGTGGAGTACTACGTGCCCGAGGGGATCTGGACGAACATCCTGACCGGCGCCGAGGTCGAGGGCCCGCGCTGGGTGCGTGAGCAGCACGGCTTCCACACGCTGCCGCTGCTGGCCCGCCCGGATACGGTCCTCGCGCTGGGCGCCGATGACCAACGGCCGGTCTCCGCCTGGGCGGAAGGGGTCGAACTGCGGGTGCACGCTTTCGCCGACGGCGCCGAGCACACCGTCACGATCCCGCGCTCCGACGGCCCCGGCGACACGGCCCGCTTCACCGTCCGCCGCCGGGGCGACCGACTGAAGGTGACCACCGACAGCCCGCATGCGTGGCAGCTGCGCATCGGAGGTCCGGACGGCGCGGTGCATACGGAGCCGTCCGGCACCGCGGAGGCCGACTTTCCGTATCCGGCCTGACGCCCGGCGGGGGGAGTCCGATCCGTCGGACTCCCCCCGCAATGCGTTCAGTCCCCGTCCGTCTCGAAGACCCGCAGCAGATCGGCCGCCACACTCACGGCGATCGTCGCGGGATCCTTCCCGGTGATCTCGGGCAGCCCGATCGGCGTCTTGATCCGTCCGATGGCGGCCTCGTCATGGCCGCCCTCCGTGGACAGCCGCTTACGGAAGCGCACCCACTTCGCCGCCGACCCGATGAGCCCGATCGACCCCAGATGCGAGGTGCGCAGGGCCGCGTCGCACAGTGCGGCATCCTCCGCGTGATCGTGCGTCATGATCAATACGTGGGTGCCGCGCGGCAGTTCCTCAAGGACCTCCTCGGGCAGCAGCGGTGTGTGGTGCACGTGGATCTGCGCCACCGAGTCCGCGAGCGCGTCGAGGCGCTGCGCGGCGAACATGTCCGGGCGGCTGTCGATCAGATGCAGGTCCAGATCCTGGCGGGCGAGGATCCGCGCCAGTTCGAGGCCCACATGGCCGACACCGAACACGGCCACCGCCCGGACGACCGGCAGGGGTTCGAGCAGCACCTGGACGGTGCCGCCGCAGCACTGCACGCCGTGCTGGTTGGTGACCTTGTCGTTCAGGGCGAAGTCCACGAGCTCCGGCTCCGCCTTGCCCGCGGCGATCAACTCCCTTGCCCGGTCGATCGATACGGCCTCGACATTGCCGCCGCCGATCGAGCCCCAGGTCTCGCTCAGCCCCACGACGAGCTTCGCGCCCGCCTCACGAGGGGCGTGGCCGCGCACGGTCGCGACGGTCACGAGCACACCGGGCTCCCGGCGCGCTCGCAGCCGTGCGACCGCGGCGATCCACGTCATATCAGGCACCGGTCAGCACTTCCGCGTCGGCGAGTTCGCAGAGATCCTCACCGCTGCGTGCCTTCTCGACCGCCCAGTACACGGCCTCCGGAGTGGCGGGCGAGGCCAGCTCGACGCTCACCCCGCCCGGCCCGAACGCGGCGGCGGCCGCACGCAGCGCCTCGCGTACCGAGAACGCCAGCATCAGCGGCGGCTCGCCCACCGCCTTGGAGCCGTAGACCGCGCCCTCCTCGGTGGCGTTCTCCAGGAGCGTCACATGGAACTCCTCGGGCATCTCCGAGAAGCTCGGCAGCTTGTACGTGCTCGCCGCCTGCGTCAGGAGCCTGCCACGACCGGGACCGTCACTGGTGTCCCAGCGCATGTCCTCCAACGTCAGCCAGCCCGCACCCTGCACGAACCCGCCCTCGACCTGACCGATGTCGATCATCGGCGAGAGGCTGTCGCCGACGTCGTGCACGATGTCCACGCGCCGGATCCGGTACGCGCCGGTGAACCCGTCGACCTCGACCTCGGCCGCCGCGGCCCCGTACGAGAAGTACTTGAACGGCGAGCCGTGGAACGACTTCGCGTCCCAGTGCAGCCCTTCGGTCCGGTAGAAGCCGGCAGCCGAGAGCTGGACCCGCTGGAAGTACGCCGTGCGCACCAGGTCGTCCCAGCCGAGCTCCTTCTCGATGCCCAGGCCGCGGGCGACGCCTTCGACGATCCGTACATCCGCAGCGCTGGTGCCCAACTGCGTGGCAGCGACCTGGACAAGCCGCTCCCGCAGTTGCTCGCAGGCGTTCTTCACCGCCGCGCCGTTGAGGTCGGCGCCCGCACTGGCCGCGGTGGCCGAGGTGTTGGGCACCTTGTCGGTACGGGTCGGGGCCAGCCGCACCTTGTGCAGCGGGATGCCGAGGGTGGTCGCGGCCACCTGGAGCATCTTGGTGTGCAGGCCCTGGCCCATCTCGGTGCCGCCGTGGTTGATCAGGACGGAGCCGTCCTTGTAGATCAGCACGAGCGCGCCGCCCTGGTTGAAGGCGGTGAGGTTGAAGGAGATGCCGAACTTGATGCCGGTGAGCGCGAGGCCCCGCTTGGTGTGCGGGTGGGCGGCGTTGAACGCGGCGATCTCGCGGCGGCGCTCTTCGAGACCGCCGTTCTCCTTGACCTGCTCCCAGACGGCGGAGATCCGCTCGGGGTGCGTGACCTTCTGGCCGTACGGGGTGGTCTGCCCCTGGCCGTAGAAGTTCCGCTCGCGCAGCTCGGTCGGATCGAGGCCGAGGAGCGGGGCGCAGCGGCCCATGATGTCCTCGATCACGAGCATGCCCTGAGGGCCGCCGAAGCCGCGGAACGCGGTGTTGGAGACCTTGTTGGTCCTGGCGATCCGGCCGGCAACGCGGGCGTTGGGGATCCAGTAGGTGTTGTCGATGTGGCACAGCGCGCGGGCCGTGACCGGTTCGGAGAGGTCCAGGCTCCAGCCCCCGTCGGAGGTCAGGGTGGCGTCGAGTGCCTGGATACGGCCTTCCGTATCGAAACCGATCTTCCACTTCGCGTGGAAGCCGTGGCGCTTGCCGGACATGGTGAGGTCCTGCGTGCGGTTGAGGCGCAGGCGGACCGGGCGGCCGGTGAGCTTGGCCCCCAGCGCGGCCACGGCCGCGAAGCCGTGCGGCTGCATCTCCTTGCCGCCGAAGCCGCCGCCCATCCGCAGACACTGCACGGTCACCTCGTGACTGTGCAGTCCCAGGACGTGGGCCACGATCTCCTGGGTCTCGGAGGGGTGCTGGGTGCTGGACTGCACGAAGATCTGCTCGGACTCGTCGATATGCGCGAGCGCCGCGTGCGTCTCCAGGTAGAAGTGCTCCTGGTCGGAGAACTGGAACTCACCGCTGAACACATGCGCGGAGTCCGCGAATCCCGCGTCGACGTCGCCGCTCACCATCACGGGCCGTGCGCCGTGGAAGCTCTCGGTCGCGATCGCCTCCTCCAGGCTCAGTACGGAGGGCAGTTCGTCGAGCTCGACCTCGACGGCCGCGGCGCCGAGCCGGGCCGCCTCCAGGGTCTCGCCGAGCACCCAGGCGACCGCGTGACCGTGGAACATGACCACGTCGGGGAAGAGCGGTTCGTCGTGCTTCATCCCGGCGTCGTTGACCCCGGGCACGTCCGCGCCGGTCAACACCCGTACGACACCCGGCACTTCGAGCGCGCGCCCGGTGCGCAGTGCGGTGATCCGGCCGTGGGCCTTCATCACCTGCACGGGATACGCGTGCAGGACGTCCTTGGTGCGCTGCACCAGGTCGTCCGTGTACAGGGCGCTGCCGGTGACGTGCTGGTAGGCGCTCTCGTGCGGCATCGAGACACCGACCACGGGCTTCTCGGGACGTTCGGACAGATGGCTCATGCGTGGGCCGCCTCGGTGGTCTGTGCGTACAGCTTCTTCAGGCTCTGGCCGAGCATCGCGCTGCGGTACAGGGAGCTGGCGCGATGGTCGTCCATCGGCGTCCCTTCACCGCGAAGGACGCGGGCTGCGGCGTCGACGGTCCGGTCCGACCACGGCCTGCCCTCCAGGGCGGCCTCGGTGGCCAGCGCCCGGATCGGGGTGGCGGCCACTCCGCCGAGTCCGATCCGCGCCTTGCGTACGACACCGTCCTCGATGTCGAGCGCGAAGGCGACCGCGACGCTGGAGATGTCGTCGAACCGCCGCTTGGCGATCTTGTGGAAACCGGTGACGGGCGCCAGGGGCCGCGGGATGCGAACGGCACGGATCAGTTCGCCCGGGCGACGCACGCTCTGCCGGTAACCGGTGAAGTACTCGGCCAGCGGGACCTCGCGCTCGCCGTCCGCGTCGGCGAGCAGCAGCGACGCGTCGAGGGCGAGCAGGACCGGCGGGCTGTCGCCGATGGGCGAGCCGGTGCCCAAGTTGCCGCCGAGCGTCGCACCGTTGCGGATGAGGCGCGAGGCGAACTGCGGGAACAGCTCGGCGAGCAGCGGCACTTCACCGTCGAGGCGGCGCTCGATCTCGGTGAGCGTGAGGGCGGCGCCGATCTCGATGTGGTCGGCCGTGACGTGCAGCTCGCGCAGTTCGGGCAGCCGGTCGACGGCGATGACGTAATCCGCCCTGCGGGAGCGGATGTTCACCTCCACACCCCAGTCGGTGGAGCCGGCGACGACCACGGCGTCCGGCCGCTCACGCAGCAACCGGAGCGTCTCGGCGAGGGTGTCCTTGCGTACGAAGGTCTTGTCGCCTTGCGCGTACTCGGTGGCCACCGCTGCCGGCGGCTCCTCGTCACGGCGCCGGGCGAGCGGGTCCTCATCCGCGGGTGCGCCGACCGCGTAGGCGGCGTCGCGGATCGGGCGGTAGCCGGTGCAGCGGCACAGGTTGCCGCTCAGGGCGTGCAGATCGAAGCCGTTCGGGCCGTGCTCGGCGTCCGAGGAGACGGCGGCGTCGGAGCCTTCGGCCTCGTCCGCGGAGTGGTCGCAGCGGCCCGGCCGGTAGTACTCGGCGGCCATGCTGCACACGAAACCGGGGGTGCAGTAGCCGCACTGCGATCCGCCGCGTACCGCCATCTCTTCCTGTACGGGGTGCAGCTCGGCGGCCGTGCCGGGCGCCCCGGGCGTGGCAAGGCCCTCGGCGGTGATGACCTCCTGGCCGTCGAGCGCCGCGGCCGGGACCAGGCAGGCGTTGACCGCCACCCAGTCGGTGGGCTTGTCCACACCGGGGCGTGCCACGAGCACCGAGCAGGCTCCGCACTCACCTTCGGCGCAGCCCTCCTTGGTGCCGGTCAGACCGCGCTCGCGCAGGAAGTCGAGCGCCGTGGTGTGGGGTGCGGCCGGGGCGAGCGGGGTGTCTTTTCCATTGACCGTGATGGCCGGCGGATGCATGGAGTTCGCCAATGTCAGGCAGCTTTCTGTGTGCGCACGCACCCCGTACGAGAGGCGCGCGCAGGAGGACACGCTGGAGTCGCGTGCCGGAAGGACCGGAAGGACCGGAAGGAGGGGGCTGAGCCTTACGGGGACGTGCCGCGTACGGGCACGTCAGAACGGCGTGGTCAGCAGCCGTGGGCGATCTGACCCGGAACCCAGCCGCAGTGGCGGGCGAGGCGACCGGGCTCGGAGCAGGTGTTCATCCGCGGGTCGCCTCCTTCGTGGCGTCACAGGTCAGTGATCACCGGAAAGTAATGGCTGGGGCCCGGACTGGTCAAGAGCCACTGACGTCGATCGTTTAATCTCGAAGGAGGAGACGGCCTCGGTCTCCGCTGGGAGGCAACGGTGATCGGATCGGGCGTGCGGTGGCTTGCGGGAGCTCTGGTCCTCGCGTGTGCGGCGATCGTCGGGCCGAGCGCACCGGGAGGTGCGCTCGCCGCGAAGCCGTTGCCGGCCGACGCCGTCCGTAAGGTCGTCCCGAACCGGGTCATGACCTGGAACATCTGCAATCCGTGCAATGACAGCGGGTTCAATGTCGGCCGGGCATCCGATATCGCGAAGTACGCGCCTCAGGTCGTCGCGCTGCAGGAGGCCTGCGTCCGCGATGTCGCGGCGATCCGGGACCACCTCGAGTACCTGCACGGGCTGGTCTACCACGTCGAGTACGGGTCGGTCCTCAAGAGCTGGAACCGCTGCGGCGGGCTGCCGTGGGACGCCGGCGGCTACGGCCAGGCCATCCTGTCCGCGGCGCCGATGACGGACGTGGTGCGGGCGAAGTACCCCGACGGCGGCTCCGAGGACCGCGGGTACATGGCCGTCACCACCGCCGTGGACGGCCGGCCCGTACGGGTCTTCGCCACGCATCTCGCCCAGCGCCAGCAGGCGGACATCCGCGAGCAGCAGACCCGGGTGCTCGCACCAGTCGTCGCCCGTCACGAACGGGCCATCGTCCTCGGCGACTTCAACGCACAGCCGGGCAACCCGGAGCTCGAGCCGATGTGGGCGCTGGCCGATGACGGCGACCCCGGGTGCAATCCCGCGGCCGTCGGCGGCCGGTGCGAGACGACCACCGACTGGATGAGCAAGTTCGACTACACCTTCCTGCGGGGCATCGCGGCGGTCGGCCACGGGGTGCGCGACTCGCAGTTCTCCGACCACGCCTTGGTGCATGCGGACGTGGATCTCGGCTGAGGCAGGGCGAGTCGGCCGGTACGCGGTGGGCGACGGTACCGCCCGACTCGCCGGTCTCAGGCCGTACGGGGTCGGCCGGGATGGCGCAGGAAGAGTGCGAGCGCCGCGGCGACCAGTGAGGTCCCTCCCGCCAGCAGGTACGCGCCGTCGTACCCCCAGGAGTCGATGGCCATGGCAATCGCTATACAAAACGGGAAGTTGATCCCGCGGAAGTCGACGCAGAAGCAGACCTAGACGCGCGCGAGCAACTGCTCCAGCGGGCGTGGGGTCCGGTCGAGGTCCAGGGACTGCACCATCGCGTGTGCGTACTGCGCCTTGCGGCCGCTGTGGGTGCCCATGAAGCGGCGCAGCTGCTGGTGGATGGTGCGCTCGCGCTGGAAGGGCTGATTCTGGAAGGTGCGGAAGGGCCGCACCTCGTCCTCCGACTCGATGACCCGCTCCACGCCGGCCGGGCCGAGCGCTCGGATCAGTTCGTCCTCCAGGTCGGCGTCGCAGAGGTAGAAGCCGAGGGACTCCAGATCCTGCGGGGTGTACGGGGAGCCGAACCCCTCGCGTTCCAGGGCGCGTTGGAAGTGCCGCATCTCTCCGACGTCGCACAGGCCGGCCAGGGGCAGACCGAGCCCCTTGGGTCCGCACACCGAGAGGAAGTGGCCGATGTTGGTGGCGCCCCCGAGGGGAACGACCACGACGGACTCCGCGTCGAGGTCACGGCCGCGACGGGACGCCAGGGCGTCGATCGCGCGCAGATCGCTGTCCCCCTCGACGAGGACGACGGTGCGCAGCCCGATCCGGTCGGCCAGTTCCCTGGCCTCCGCGGCGGCCGCCGAGGCCTCCGTACGGCGCCCGGCCCACCGGGTGACCGCCCGGCGGAACTTCCCCATGTCGTCCATAGGGTCAGTCTCGCAGTGCGATCACCCGGTGGGGCAAGGCATTTTTCCCGGGCGGGCCCGTTCGCCCGCGCAGGCACTGACGGGGACTAACGCACCAGTCGGCCGTCCCGAGCCACGATCACTCCGCCGTGCACGACCAGTTCACGGGCCGGGGCGTCGACGACGACCTGCGGTACGCACTCGGCGCGCAGCAGGACGAAGTCGGCCGGGGCGCCGGGGGTGAGGTCCGCGTGCGCCAGACCCATGACGTCGGCGCCGCCGTGCGCGGCAGCGTCGAAGCAGGCCGTGAGCTCCTCGTCGAGGCGTACGTCGGTGACCCAGCCCATCTTGTGGGCACGGTCGAACATGTCCGCGTTGCCGAACGGGCTCCACGAGTCGCGGATGCCGTCGGATCCGACACCCACGTGCACTCCGTGCTCACGCAGCTTGGCGATCGGCAGCACGAGGTCCGCGGACGGGGCCACGGTGGTCAGCGAGATGCCGAGGTCACCCAACTGGGCGCCTATGACGTTCAGTTCGCTGTCGTCGAGCTCCGGCACGCAGAACACGTGGCTGACCGTGACCTTGCCGTTCAGGGACAGCGTCCGGGTACGGTCGATGATGCCGCGCAGGGCGTTGAGGCCTCGCTCGCCGCGGTCGTGGAGGTGGATGTCCAGGCCCACACCGTGCCGGTCCGCGATACCGAAGAGGACGTCGAGCTGTTCCACGGGCGCCTGGTCGAAGCCGCCCGGGTCGATACCGCCGACGAAGTCGATGGCGCCGCTGCGCGCGGCCTCCTCAAGGAGCTCCTTGGTACCCGGCGTACGGATCACGCCGTGCTGCGGGAAGGCGACGATCTGCACGTCGAGCGCGTGCTTCAGCCGCTCGCGGGCGGTGCCGAGTCCCTCGACGCCCGCGAGGTCGTAGGCGGGAGCGACATCGGCGTGGGCACGCATGCCCCGGGTGCCGCGGGTGACGGCGTGGCTCATCAGACCGTAGGCACGTTCGGCGACGGAGCGGGTCTGGCTGTTGAACAGCTCCACGTCCTGCGCGACATAGTCGGCGATCCCGTTCGCCGGCTTGCGGGTGACCCAGGAGCCGCCCCAGGTCGTCTTGTCCGGGTGGATGTGCGCGTCCACCAGCGAGGGCAGCACGGCGCGGCCCCGGCCCTCGACGACCTTGGCGCCGCGCGGTGCGGGGCGGCCGGAGATCCTGCCGTTCTCGACGACGAGGTCGACGGCCTTTCCGGTGCCGAACGGGCGCACGTCACGGAAGACGACGGCCTTGCCGTCAGGGCTGCCGTGTCCGTCGTGCCGGCCGGAACGGTCGTCGGCCTGGGCCGGTACGGCGGCTCCGCTCACGGTCGCGGTCGCGGCTCCGGCGAGTGCGGCGGCGCCGGCGAGCACGTTGCGGCGCGACACGGGGGAGGCGGGGGAAGGGGACGAGGGGGTCATCGGGCTCCTTGAGTTGATGGGGGTGAGGGTGCGGCTCAGGTCGATGAGGGACGGGTGCGGCGAAGAGGCGCTCAGAGCGCGATTCCCGCCCGTACGACCTGAGCCGGTCGCTTCAGTACGGTCACGTCGGCCAGCGGATCGCCGTCGACGAGCACCACGTCGCCGGCGAAGCCGCGGGCGAGGCGGCCCACCGTGCGCTCCAGGCCGAGCAGCCGGGCGGCGCCGGTGGTGGCGGTGCGGATCGCGTCGAGCGAGGAGAGTCCGGCGGCACGCATCAGCTCGATCTCGCGGCCGATGGGCTTGACCGTGCCGCCGGAGGAGTCGGTGCCCGCGGCCAGCGGGACTCCCCGCTCGTGGGCGGCGAGGACGGCGCTCTTGAGGATCGGCAGATAGGTACGGCCGCGTTCGGCGAGCACCGGGTTCGAGGACTCGGCGAGGCCCGCGATCGCGGAGAGAGTGGGCGTGAAGTACGTGCCACGGCGGCGCATCTGCGCGAGGGTGCGCTCGCCGACGAACACCCCGTGTTCGAGCGAGCGGATACCGGCGGTCACCGCGTCGTGGCAGCCCTGCTCGGCGTAGCTGTGGCACAGCACGCCCTTGCCGCCCCGGCGTGCGGCGGTGACGATCTCGCGCAGCTGCTCATACGAGTAGACCTGAGCGAGCGGGTCCTGTTCGGGCAGCCCGGCGCGTTCGTTGACCCGGGTCTTGACCACGTCGACCCCGCGGGCGAGGTTCACCTCGACGACGCGGCGCAGCGCTTCGGCGGAGCGCACGCCCTCCTTGAGCCGGGCCAGTGCGGTGAGGTCCGGGTCGGCGAGGACCGTGTCGCCGAGGTCGGGCGTGACGAAGACACCGGCGGCCTTGAGCCGTGGCGCGAGGGCGGGGGCCTGGCGGGCCAGTTCCCGTACGGCAATGTCCTGGTAGAAGTTGGTCGAGCCGCTGCGGGCACTGGTGGCGCCCTGCCGTACGGCGTCGCGCGCCTCGGCCGCGGTGTTGAGGTGGATATGGGCGTCGACGAGACCCGGCAGGATCCACTTTCCGTGCGCGTCGACGACCTGGACGCCCCCGGGCACGGAGACGGCACGACGGGCGCCGGCGGCGCGGACGACACCGTTCTCGATCACCACCACGGCGTCCTCGATCACGTCACCGGTGGCCGGATCGAGCAGCGTGCCGCCCTCGATCACCAGATCTCCGCCGTGCGGCCCGCCTTGTACGGCTCCGCTCGCAGCGGCGGCGGCCGGCGTCACCACGGTCGCGGTGCCTGCGAGCGCGGCCGCCGCGGCGAGCACCCCGCGGCGGGTCATCCGGCCGGAAGGCGGCGGTGCGGGTTCCACACACATCGAGGGCTCCTGAGAGGTCGGGGACGCGACGCGATTTTTGTATACCAAATTGAAGAACGTGATCAAGGGTGTAATCCGTAAGCCGCCGAATCCTCATCGGAGCTGCACATTTGACCGATGCGTGACCAATGTCCGCGCAAAGTTGGTATACAAAGTGCTTCGATCTCGGCTTCTGATCACCGAAGCACCCACCGCCCTCCCCCTCGGAGGCAGGTCAAGTTAGCCTTACCTGGCTTTGGAAACGGCCTGGTGGGGAGAGAACTGATGCGGGACGCCGCGCGGCAGGGTGGGCGTGAGGTCCTGCGCACCGTGATCAAGGGGGAACGGCGCCGAGTCGCCGCGGCCTGTGCGCTCAACGCCTCGCATCAGATCGGCGAGGCCCTGATCCCCGTGCTCATCGGGTTCATCGTCGACCGCGCCATCGTGCACCCCGACCTCGCCTCGTTCGGGCGCTGGGCGCTGGTCCTCGCGATCGTCTACGTCTTTCTCTCCGGTGGTTTCCAGCTGGGTGCCCGTACCGCCGAATACGCCAAGGAACATGCCGGGCACACCCTGCGGATGCGGCTGATCCGCCGCGTACTCGATCCGCACGGAGGCGCGGAGCACGGCCGTCCGCCGGGAGCTCTGGTGTCCGTCACCACCGAGGACGCACGGCGGGCCGGCTCGGTGACCTTCTCCCTGCCGATCGGCTTCGGCGCGGTGGTCGGTCTGGCCGCGGGCGCCGTCCTCCTGCTGCGGGCCTCCGTTCCGCTCGGCCTGCTCATCCTGCTCGGCACACCGGTCCTGATGGGCCTCGGCCAGCTGCTCGCGCGACCGCTCGAGCACCGCAGCCATGCGGAGCAGGAGCGTGCCGCGCACGCTTCGGGTGTCGCGGCCGATCTGGTCGCGGGCGTACGGGTGTTGCAGGGGCTCGGCGCCCAGCGCGCGGCTGCCGACCGCTACCGGCGTACCAGCCGTGCCGCGTTGGACGCGACGGTACGGGCGGCGCGCGCCGAGGCCGTGCAGACCGGGATGATGCAGGCCCTGACGGGTGTGTTCATCGCGCTGGTCGCACTCGTCGGCGGACACCTCGTCCTGACGGACTCGATCGGGCTCGGTGAACTGGTGGCGGCCGTGGGCCTCGCACTGTTCCTGCCAGGACCGCTGCACACGGTGGCCTGGGTGGCTGCCGACGTGGCCCGTTCGCGGGCGTCGGCGGGACGCGTCGAGGAGGTGCTGTCGGCGCCGGGCGGCATAGCGGAGTCCGAGGGAGCACAGGAAACCCGCGCGATACCCGAAGGCACCCCGCCCACCCTGCACCTCTCGGCCCTCACCCACGAGGGCCTCGAAAACCTCGAACTGACCGTCTCCCCCGGCGAGTTCCTCGGCGTGGTCGTCACCGACCCGGCACACGCCGACACCCTGGTGCGCTGTCTGGCCCGCCGCACGGATCCGGACGGGGGCCTGCTGTCCCTGGACGGCGTCCCGTTCACCGAACTCTCGCCGCGCGCGCTGCGCTCGCGGATCCTCGTCGCCGAGCATGCGGCCGACCTGTTCACCGGGTCGATCGAGGAGAACATCACCGCGGCCAAAGCCGCCGCCCGCGACACCCCCGCGACCACCCACGAAGCAGCCTCGACCGCCGCCGCGGCCGACGAGGTGGCCGCGTCCGTGCCCGGCGGCATGGCAGCCCCGGTCGGGGAGCGCGGCCGCTCCCTGTCCGGCGGGCAGCGCCAGCGCGTGGCACTCGCCCGTGCGCTCGCCGCCGACCGTGACGTGCTGGTCGTGCACGATCCGACCACGGCGATCGACGCGGCGACCGAGGCACGGATCGCCTCGGGAATCCGCGAGGTGCGCCGTGGCCGTACGACCGTCCTGGTCACCAGCAGCCCCGCGCTCCTCGCGGTCGCCGACCGAGTCGTCCTGATCGACGGCGGACGCCTCACCGACGAGGCGCGCCACGAAGAACTCGTCCGACGCAGCCCTCGATACCGGACGGCGGTACTGGCATGACCACGAGCCCGGACCTCATGGAACAGGCGGAGACGACCGCCGACCACTCCCCCGGCGCCGAGCTGCTCCCCGTGGCCACCGCCCGGCGCACCCGCGCCGCCGCGTGGGAACTGCTGCGGCCCGACCGGGGCCTGGCGCTGCGCTCGACCGTGGTCCTGGTGGCCGCGACCGCCGTCGGCCTGCTCACCCAGCCCCTGCTCGGCCGGATCGTGGACCTCGTCGCCGAAGGCGCACGCGGCGCCGGTTCCGTGTCGACGGGGGTGCTGACGCTGCCAGTCGTCCTCCTCGTGGTCGTCGCCCTGGTCCAAGGCGCCTCGACCGCACTCGGTCTCGGCATGGTCGCCCGGCTCGGCGAGTCGGTGCTCGCCCGGCTGCGCGAACGGTTCGTCGAGCGGGCGCTCGCCCTGCCCGCCGACCGGATCGAGCGCGCCGGTTCCGGTGACCTCACCGCGCGGGTCACCGGGGATGTGGCACGGGTGTCGGAAGCGGTGCGTTCCGCGCTGCCCGAACTGGCCCGCGCCACGCTGACGATCCTCCTCACCCTGATCGCGCTCGCCGTGCTCGACTGGCGTTTCCTGGTGGCCGCGCTGCTCGCCGTGCCCGTACAGGCATGGACGGCGCGCTGGTACGTGCGCAAGGCCGTGCCCCTGTACGCGAAGCAGCGCATCGCCACGGGTGCACAGCAGCAACAGCTGCTGGAGACCATCGGCGGCGCCGCGACCGTACGCGGTCATCTGTTGGAGGACGATCACACCGCACGGGTCGAGCGGCGCTCGAACGCCGCGGTCGAGCTCAGCAAGCGCGGTGTGCGCCTCGTGCTCGGCTTCTACGGGCGGCTGCACATCGGCGAGTACATCGGTCTGGTCGGTGTCCTGCTCGCCGGTCTGATCCTGGTGCGCGAGGACGCGGTCTCCATCGGTACGGCCACCGCCGCCGCGCTCTACTTCCACAATCTCTTCGGCCCCATCAACGCGGCCCTGGTCCTGCTCGACGACGCCCAGTCGGCGACCGCGGGCCTGGCCCGCCTGGTCGGTGTGACCGACCTGCCCGACGAACCCGAACCGCCCGCTTCGGCGCGCAGCAAGGACGCGTTCGTCCACGTGCGGGGCATCACGCACGCGTACGCCGGCGGCTCTCCGGTACTCCACGAGGTCGACCTCGATCTGCACGAGGGCGAGCATGTCGCGCTCGTCGGCACGAGTGGGGCAGGCAAGTCCACACTGGCGCGGATTCTCGCCGGGGTGCAGCGCCCCACCAACGGTGAGGTGACGATGCCGGCCACCGCGAACGGGCGGCCCGGCGCCGTCCTCGTATCGCAGGAACTGCATGTGTTCGCCGGCACGCTCGCCGAGGATCTGCGCCTGGCCAAGCCGGAGGCGACGGACGAGGAGCTGCGCTCGGCTCTCGCCACGGTCGACGCGCTCACCTGGGCCGAGGCGCTCCCCGACGGGCTCGACACGGTCGTCGGCGAGGGTGCGCACAGCCTCGACGCCGCCAAGGCCCAGCAACTGGCCCTCGCCCGCCTTGTGTTGGCCGACCCGCTGATCGCCGTCCTGGACGAGGCGACCGCCGAGGCCGGTAGCGCGGGTGCGCGGGTGCTCGAACTGTCCGCGCGGGCCGCCCTTCAGGGACGTACGGCATTGATCGTCGCGCACCGGCTCACCCAGGCCGCGACCGCCGACCGGGTCGTGGTGCTCGCACACGGCCGGGTCGTCGAATCCGGTCCGCACGAGCGGCTGAAGGACGCGGGCGGCCCTTACGCGGCGCTGTGGGCGGCATGGTCCGGTACGCGGGAGCCCGGCACGGTCTGAACGGGCGGCTCGATCCCGCCCGGCCAGACCTGCTGTCATGTGCGCACCGGGTCAGACCTGCCGGGTCAGCTCCCAGGTGTCCACGGCCGCGTCCAGGGTCATGCCATGGCGTTCGTAGAGCGCCAGCGCCCGCGAGGTGTTGTCGGTGTCGACGCCGAGGCTGATCCGGTTCCGGCCGAGACCCGCGTAGTACCAGAACGCGTACCGCAGCAGATAGCCGGCGAGGCCGCGCCCGCGTGCCTCACGCAGCACACCGACATTGCTGATCCACCCCGTGGTGATCCGGTCGTTGCGGGTGCGCATCGCGGCGACGTCGCCCATGCCGTCGATACGGGCGATCCAGATCAGCGACCAGTCGGTGTTCTCCGCGTCGATGTCGTGCAGCCACTGCTCGTACGTACGCGGCTGGTGGTCGAAGTGGTCGGCGAACGACTCCTGGAGCAGTGCGTGCGCCTTGCGGCGGTCGGCCTCGTCGGTGCAGGGACGCAGGCACACCCCGGGCGGGGCGACGGGCATGGTGTCGGCGTCGGGCGACAACGGACGTTCCATCACCTGATAGCGGCGTACGGTGCGCCAGCCGCGCTCGCGCAGGACGTCCTGGTCCACGGCCGTCGCGATGTGCAGCCCCTGGTGCACCACCGCCTGGCGGACGCCGTTCTCGGCGGCCCGTTCCACAGCCCGTGCCTCCATACGCTCAAGGAGCGTGCGGGCGCCTTCGGGGCGCCCGGGCAGCATGTAGAGATCCACGTCGATGCGTTCGCCGCCGGACTCGTCCCACAACAGGCCGTAGCCGACGAGCCGGCCGTCCTCGTGGAGCAGCCAGGAGTCGCGGCCGAGGTCGACCTCGGGATGCTTCCAGTCGGCGAGGATCTCGTTGACCTCGGTCTCCGCGCGACCGATCTCGAACACGTCCACCTCGTTGAGCAGCGCACACGCCGCGGCCGCGTCGTCGAGTGTGGCGGACCGTACGGTGAGGGTCGTCATACGTCCACTGTCGGGCGACGCGCCACCGGGTCGCAACGGAATTTCCTCGCGCCCGGCCCCTTGGAGTCCGGGCTACCCGATCTCCACGACCCTCGCCCAGTCGGGCACCGGATCGGGTTCGTACGAAGGGTCGTCCTCGTCGTAACCGCCGCGCGGGAACAGACCGACCACCGTCCGGCCCGGCGGCCGCTCCTTGGGCCACGGTGTCTGGCCGTCCGTGAGGGCCACGATCACATCGGGTTTCGGCCCGCTGCGCAGCGCCTTGGCGAAGCCGGCGCGCAGATCCGTCCCGCCGCCGCCGAGCAGCGGAATGCCCTCGCCGCGGCAGAGCGGATGGACCAGATGGGCCGAGGAGTCGCAGGGCACCACGGTGACCAGGTCGCGACGGCCGCCCAGGGCCTGGGAGATGGCGGCGACCTCGATGAGTGCGGCGCCGAGTTCCGCGTCGCTCACGGAACCCGAGGTGTCGATCACGACGCTGACCCGGGGCGGCCTGCGGCGCAGGCTCGGCAGGATGATCCCGGGCAGGCTCACCGAGCGGCGGGCGGGCCTGCCGTAGGTGTAGTCCTGGCCCACGCCGGGCGCTGTCGCGGCCGAGCGGATCGCGCCGCCGAGCAACTCGCGCCAGGGCTGCGGAGGTTGGAGCGCGTCCTCCGCCCAGCGCTTCCACCCCCGGGACGCCCGCCCCGGCCGGCCGCTGATGCCCTGCGCCACCCGGAACCGTACGAGCTCACGTTCCTGTTCGGACAGTGCGTGCGCGCCGTGGGGGCCCAGATCCCACGGCCGGTCGAGGCCGTCTGCGCCGCTGCCACAGTCCAGCCAGGCGAACGCCTCGGTGAAATGGCCGAGGCGGAAGCGGCTCAGATACTCCTCCATCACCTGGCCGGCACCGAGGCCCAACGCCTCGGGGTGGACCGCGCCTTCGGGGAACCTGAGCCCGTCCCCGTACGCGTCGTCGTTGATCTCGCAGTCCGCCGCGATGTTCATCCGCAGCCGCTCGGCCCGACCGGCCAGTGCATGCTTGCTCGCGTAACGGTCGCTGCGCCCGTGGTGGTCGCGCAGCAGATGCGACACCTCGTGGACCCAGACGGAGGCCAGGTCCTCGACCGGCGTACGCTCCACGAACCCGGGCGAGGCATAGCACCGCCAGTACCGGTCGACACCCATGGTCGGCACCTCACGGGAGGGGACGACGTGCAGCGCGAAGAGCGCGGTCGCCAAGTACGGCCGGGCGCGGACGGCTTGCAGACGGGCGGCGTAGAGCTTGGCCGTGTCCAGCTCCGTCGGGACGGCCGGTTCGGTACTCAACTGCCCGTCCCTGCAGTCGCCTTGACCCGTGCCGCGGCCTGGTCCGCTGCACGCGACATGGTCACCACGCCCGCGAGCTGCTCGATCGCCGCGGGTACGGGCCAGTCCTCGCGCCGCAGATGCGCCAGCGTGGTGGCGGGCACCACCACCAGGTCCGGAGCCCCCGTTTCCAGGGCGTGCACCAGCAGCGCCCAGGCCGCGTCCCACCTTGCGCGTTCCGGGCGCGCCTTGACCGCCGCGACCACGGAATCGAGTACGGCTTGGCGCAGATCCCCGCGTTCGGGCAGCCGGGCCGCCGTCGGATCGGCGAGCAGCAGCTCCGGGTCGGGCAGGTCCATCCGGTCGAGGCTCGCGAGCAGTTCGAACCCGGGCCCGTCACCGACCGTCCCTCGCACGAGCAGCGAGAGCACCTCGCGCGAGGCGTCGGCGGCGGTGGCGAACGCGACCAGGCGCAGTGTCATGTCCCAGGTACGCGGAGAGGGCCAGGCACCGCCGCGCCGGGTCTCGCTCTGCGGCAACTGATGCACCAGGGCGGCGCGTGCGGCCAGCAGACCGCACACGGCACGGCGTGCGAACTCCACGGAACCGGCGAGCCGCCCCGGATCGAGCATCGGCAGGGTGGCGCGCGGCCAGGTCCCGCCCAGACCGCGTACGACGACGTCCTGCTCATGCGCCCATTTCAGGTGGACGAACCGGTTGGCGAGCGGGGCGCTCAGCTCCCAGCCGTCGGCGGCCGAGGAGCGCGGGTTCGCGGCGGCCACGATCCGTACGCCGGGCGGCAACTGCAGCGCGCCGATGCGCCGTTCGAGCACCACTCGGAGCAGTGCGGCCTGCACGGCGGGCGCCGCGGTGGACAGCTCGTCGAGGAACAGCAGTCCCTTGCCCGCGCGTACGAGCCGCACCGCCCAGTCCGGTGGCGCCATCGGTACGCCCTGGCGTGCGGGGTCGTCCCCGACGATGGGCAGCCCGGCGAAGTCCGAGGGCTCGTGCACGCTCGCGATCACGGTGGTCAGGGGCAGTTCGAGCGCTTCGGCGAGCTGGGTGAGCGCGGCGGTCTTGCCGATGCCGGGTTCGCCCCACAGGAGCACGGGCAGATCGGCCGCGACGGCGAGGGTGAGGGCTTCGAGCTGGGTGTCGGTGCGCGGTTCGGTGGCGGTTGCCCGCAGACGGCCCAACAGGTCGTCCGCGATGTCGAGTTGAGTCGCGCCCGTCGGGCGTGCGGTGGTTGCGGTGCTTCCTTCAATGGCCAAGTGTGATCACCTTTCGTTTGTCCGATTACGGGTGTTGCGGATACGTGCGTTGCGGGGGCTGGTGCGTTCTTCGTACAGCCGATGCCAGTACTCCTTGCCGGAGAGCCCCGGCTGCGTGAACCCCGCGCGGTAGAGACCGTGTGCGATCCGGCGGCGCAGCGCCTCCTCCAGCGTGTCCCGCAGGGGGCCCGCACGCAGCTGGGCTCCCGCGCCGAGCAGGCCCTCCATGACGTCGAACGCTCCGGTGAAGTCTCCGTGCGCGAGGCGTTCGCGGATGCCGCCGAAGGACTCGGGGTGGCGGTGTGCGTCGTCGATCGCCTGGAGGCAGGGCATCGGCGGCCCGCCGAGCGCCGCCAGGAGTTCCTCGCGGTGCAGGTCCGCCGGGTCGTGGTCGAGCGGCGCGAGCACGCCGTCGACCTGGGCGATGCGGTGCCGCGCGCCCCGGCAGTCGACGAGATGGGTGCGGCGCGCCGGCTCCCGGTCGGCTCCGCCACGCGAAGCCCGTACGCCCAGAGCCTTTGCCACCAGCGGATGCAGCCGCTCGCCGTCGATCATTCCGGCGTCGAGGAGTTCGAGGTCGGGCGGCACCCAGGTGGCGGCGTCGGGCAGCACCGGGACGTCGCCCGGGTCGGCCGTGATGCGCGAGGTCCGGGTGTCGATCGCGAGGCGCCGACCGGATCCGAGGCGGACGCCGACGAGTCCGGGGCCGACGGGCGCGTCCGCCTCGGGCCCTTGTGCCGCGTCCCCGGCGTCCGGCCCGTATCGCCCGGCGGCGAGCACGAGCCGCGCCTCGGCCGACCATTGCGCCACCGCCCAGTGCGACTCCACCTCCCTTGCCCAGGTGGGCAGTTGGACCGGATCAGCTGCCCAAGAGGGGCGCTGGGACCCGCGTCCGGTCAAGGACGGAACCCCTGCACCTCCCGGCCCGTCGACCAGACCGGCCCTCTCCCGCAGCTCCCCCGCCCGGCGCGCGTCCCACAGATGCCGGTGCAGATCGAGCCGGAAGCGGGCGCTCGGCCGCGGGTGCGGATGGGGCGGGCCTTCGGTCAGGGTCCCGTCCCACACGGTGAGGCTGATCCGCTGTCCGGCGTCGGCCCAGGCCGGCGGGGTCCGTACGACGAGATGCAGCCGACGGCCCGCCACACCTGTTCCGTAGCGCGCGAGGGAGATCGTGACGCCGGGCCGCAGCAGGCCGTCAGGACCGATCCGCGGCAGGTGCCAGCGCAGCAGGTCGGGTGCGAAATGCCGTAGATCAGCACGGAGTCGGGCTGTGAGTTCGCCGCCGTACGTGGCGGCCAGGCGCCGCAGATCGAGATCGACGTCCACGCGTGCCGCGGCGCACGCACCCGCCCAGTCCCCCGCTTCACGGCGGACGGTGGCGGTGTCGATCATGGTGGGCGGCACGGCGAACTCTCGCACGCGCCGCCAGAACGCAAGCCGGTGATCACCGGCTTGAACAGTGGGTCGGGTCCCGGTTCCGGTCTCGGTGAGCATCAGCACTCACCTTGAGCCGACCGGACCCCCCATCTGCCTTCGAAGCCAGCAGCGTAAGTCGTCATCGCGGCGAGCATAGCCAGAGCGCACCTCGGGGCGACAGCGAATTAACTGCGGGCGGTACATGGCCAGTAGGCCCGGCAGGGGCAAGACTGATGCGGTGAGCACCTGCGCCGCTACGGCCGTCGAAGGAGGCCCGGATGAGCACGGAAGCTCCCCGAGTGGAGCTCACCCCCGCAGCCGGTGAGCTGCTGCGGAAACTGCGTGAAGCCCATGGGCCACTGATGTTCCACCAGTCCGGCGGCTGCTGCGACGGCAGTTCGCCGATGTGCTACCCGGAGGGCGAGTTCCGCACCGGCGACTCCGACGTCCTGCTCGCGTCGCTCGCGGTCGAGGGGGTGACGGAGCCGATCGGGTTCTGGATGTCGAAGAGCCAGTACGAGGTGTGGAGTCACACCCGGCTGATCGTCGACGTGGTCGAGGGCCGCGGTGGCGGGTTCTCGCTGGAGGCACCGGAAGGGGTCAGGTTCCTGATCCGCTCCCGCATGCTCGGGACGTGAGCCGTCCCAGGGCTTGGCGTTGCTGACGATGACCCGCGTCAGGGCTTGAGGTTGCTGACGATGTTGGCGGTCGCCGTCAGACCGTTCTGGATGGTCGGCGCCATGCTGGTGCTCGCCAGGTAGAAGCCGAGCAGTACGCAGACGAGCGCGTGCGTGATCTTCAGCGCCCCGTTGCGCAGGAACACGATCGCGAGGATGAGCAGCAGCAGTACAACTGACACCGAAATGGCCATCGTCCGGACTCCCTACGCGCCTCCGCCACGTCAACACCGCGGCGTTTTCGCCGTCAGTGTGGCGTGGCGGAGGGGCCGTCCGGTCGACTGACATGTCCTCCGAACGTGTGTTGACGGGGAGTGACGGTCCCCCGCAGAGGTGCCGGTGCGCCTCGTCAGTGCGGGTCGGAGTGGGTCAGTGTCCGTCGTACGCGTCCAGGAAGGCTTCGAGCGCCACCAGGTCGTCGGTGTTGATGTGGTCCGCGTCGGCCGCGATCAGCTCCAGCCAGACGGCTCCGCGTTCGGCGCCGGGCAGATCGGGCGTGGCCCAGAACCGTACGCGCTGGCCCCGGCTGTGCGCCGTCCCGATGATCTGCTGCAGCTTGGCGCGTTCGGCTGCCGGCATCGGGCCTGCGCCCTGCCAGGTGAAGTGATTGGTCCAGTTGTCGCTGATCAGGGGCGCGAACGCAGCGGTCGCGGGGCCGCCCAGATCCGCGAGGCGGCCGTCGTAGAACGCGTACCGCACCTGCTGCGCCTCCATCGGCGCCCGCGCGGCCCGGTCCCCGGAGATCACCGCGGTGACGGCTCCCGGGCGCACCTTTCCGTACGCGTACGTGGTGAACAGGCGCCGGTAGCGGTGCAGTTGGCGGTGCAGCTCGGCGTATGCGGCGACTCCGTCGACCTTGATGTCGATCAGCAGTTGGAGGGGCTTGTGGTGGCCGCGGTACACGGACCCGTGGTGGCGGCGCACCCGTTCGGCCAAGGGCTTCAGATACAGGGATTCGAGGGTGCGTGCGGGGTCGAGGTCCACCGGGTCGTGGGCGACGAGCAGGTCGCCGTTCACGAGGAAGATGTCCGCTTCGACGCTGGTGAAGCGGTGGTCGAGCGCGTCGAGCAGGGGGCGGGTGTGCAGATAGTCGTTGTGCGCGTGGGCTCGCTTCAGCGGCCTTCTGTCCGGCCTGCATCCGCTCGCCTGCGCGTACGAGGGGACGGCGAGCGCACCGGCTGCGGCGGCGAGGGTGGTGACGGCGGTGCGACGGGTCACTTCTAAGGCCATGACTACCTCTCAGAGCGACGGACGGGCGGGACCGAGTATGCGGTCCCGCCCACCCCGAGTGGCAGTGTGCTGAAGGGAGTTGGTCAGCCATTCACCCGTGGATCATGTCCGGCCTCACTTGACGCCGAGCTCGTCGCGCCAGTTCGGGTAGAACCGGTCCGCGTCGGCCTGGAAGGACTCGAACGCGCCCTTGAGCTCCGCGTGGTCCTTGGCGTACTCGGTGAGCTTGACGCCCTTCATCCAGGCGTCCTGCGCCTGGCGCAGCGACTTGGCGCCGGCGGTGCCGCCGTCCTTGTGGCCGAAGGCACCGCCGCCCGAGGTCTGGATCACGTTGGAGTGGCCCAGGTTGTCGAAGAAGCCGGGCAGGCGCAGGGCGTTCATACCGCCGGAGATGATCGGGGTGGTGGACTTCATGCCCAGCCACTCCTGATGGAAGTACGGGCCGTCGGCCGAGTCCTGCTCCAGCATGAAGGCGATGGCCTTGTCGGCGGCGTCGCCCTCCATCTTGCCGTAGCCCATCGTGCCGGTGTGCATGCCGGAGGCGCCCTGCAGTCGGGTCATCTTGCAGTGCACGAAGGAGGTGTAGCCGCGCTGCGACTGCGGGCTGGTGACGGCCCCGTGGCCGGCCCGGTGGAAGTGCAGGAACTGGTGGGGGAAGTTCCGGCGGGCGGTGGTGACCGAGGTCGGTCCGGCCACGTAGCCGTCGACGAGGAAGGCGACGTGGTCGGCGTTCTCGGCGAAGGTCTCCAGGATGAACTCGCCGCGGGCGATCATCTCGGCCGGGTCGTCGGCGGTGATGTTGGCGGAGAAGAGCTTGGCCTCGCCGGTCTCGTCCTGGGCGCGGCGCATCGCGTCGGCCACGGCCTTCATCGTGTCCTTGAGCGGGGCGAAGACCTGGTTGCCCTGGGGCTCGTCGTTCTTGATGAAGTCGCCGCCGAGCCAGAACTGGTGGCAGGCGTCCGCGAACGGCTGCGGGCGCAGGCCCAGCTTCGGCTTGATGATGGTGCCGACGACCATGCCGCCGTTGACGACCGGGCGGTCGAGGACCCGCCACATGTCCTGGATGTTCATCATCGGGCCGTCGAACAGGCGCAGGTAGGCCGGCGGCACGTAGAAGTCGTGCATCTTGGCGTACTCGACGTCGCCCATGCCCTGGTTGTTGCCGATGGTCAGGGTCAGGAAGGAGGCGATCATCGCGCGGCCGTCGATGATGTTCCGGTCGAAGAGCTCGACCGGGTACGCGATCTTCATGAGCTCCTTGGCCTCGTCTATCTCGTAGACGAGCGCGTCGACGCCCTTGGTGAAGTCGTCGGTGGTGCAGACCTCGACGTTGGTGCCGGTCGAGGACTCGGCGGCGAAGTGCGCGGCGGTGGAGAGGTAGTCGCCGTAGCCCGCCTTGGGCTTCATGGTGTACGCGCAGAGCACATGGCGGCCGCCCTCGATGAGGGCCTCCTCGGTGAGTGCGAGGTTCGCATAACGGCTCGACTGGTCCATGGTTCGTTCTCCTGAAGGGTTGCTGATACGTGTGCGGGGGCTTGTTCAGCCCTTGAGGACCTCGGGGTTGGCGCAGTGCGCGAGGGGCTCGCCGCGCAGGTAGCGGCCGACCTCGCCGGCGACGATGCGGGCCGCCTTGTGCGCGACCTCCTGGCTGCCGCCCGCGATGTGCGGGGTCATGACGATCCCCGGGGTGGTGAGCAGCCGCGATCCGGCGGGGACGGGCTCCTCGGGGAAGACGTCGAACCCGGCGCCGGAGAGCTGACCGGAGTCGATCGCGTCGCACACCGCGTCGTAGTCGAGGAGCGCGCCCCGGGCGCAGTTCACCAGGACCGACCCGCGCGGCATCTTCGCCAGCTGTTCGGCGCCGATCATGCCCTTGGTCTCCTCGGTGACGCGGGCGTGCAGGGAGACGATGCGGGAGCGGGTGAGCAGCTCGTCCAGGGAGACCAGCTCGGCGACACCTTCGACGAGTTCGGGCTTCACGTACGGGTCGAAGACGAGGACCTCGGCGCCCATCGCCTTGAGGACCTTGGCGACCCGGGAGCCGATCGCTCCGTATCCGATGAGACCGACGGTGGCGCCCTCGATCTCGATGCCGCAGTTGTCGTAGTCGTAGTAGTCGCCGCGCCACACACCGTTGCGCATCTCGAAGTGGGTGTCCCCGACTCCGCGGGCGGCGGCGAGCAGCAGCGTGAGGGTGTGCTCGGCGGTGGCCACCGCGTTGCGGCCGGGGGCGTAGCAGACGGCGACGCCGTGCTTGGTGGCCGCCTCCAGGTTCGCGTTGACCGGGCCGCCGCGGCTGATGCACATCAGCTTCAGGTCGGGGCAGTTGGCGAGCATGCGCTCGGTGAGCGGGGCGAGCTGGGTGACGCAGACCTCGACGCCCTGCAGTGCCTCGATCATCTCGTCCTCGGTGCCGGAGGCCTCGATGACCTCGGCGACCTTGCCGAACGGGGTGTGCGGCCAGGGGAGCTTGATCTCCTTGACGTCCACTGCGCCGTCGGTCGCCTGCTCGACCTCGTCGGTCAGCAGGTGCGGAAGGACGAAGTGGTCGCCCGCTGCGAGGACCTTGGTGCTCATGAGGGGTTGCTCCTTGGGTGGTGCACTGTGGGGGTGGTAGTGCGGGTGGTACGTGGTTACTTGCCGGGTCCGTACGGGGCGTTGAACCTGATGAGGGACGCCTGGCCGTGTCCGATCCGGACCTCGGTGAGGGTGCCGTTGTCCAGGACCGGGAAGACCCGCCGGTACTCGTCGAGGCCGATGCCGAGCAGTTCGCACAGCAGCACCCGGTACAGGGCGTTGTGCGCGACGACCAGGACACGGCCGCCGGGGTGCTCCGCGGCGATCTCCTCGAGCAGCACCCGGGCCGCGCGGGCGGCCTTGCGCGGGTCGTTGCCGCCCGGCAGATGGTCGGTGACGGGCCGCAGGACGAACTTGGCGAGTTCCTCTGGGAAGGCCTCGCGCATCTCGGCGAGGTTCAGGCCTTCACCGCGGCCGAAGTCCAGTTCCAACAGCCGGGCGTCTTCGTGCAGTTCGAGCCCGAGCGCGCGGGCCGCCGGTTCGGCCGTGCGGCGGGCCCGGGACAGCGGCGAGGTGTACACCGCGTCGATCCGCTGTCCCTCGGCCCAGGTGCCGAGTTCATCGGCCTGACGCCGGCCGCGTTCGGTGAGCGCCACGTCGGCGCGGCCCGCATAGCGGTTCTCCGCGTGCCAGACGGTCTCGCCATGGCGTACGAGGATGAACTCGGTCGCAGGCATTCCACTCATCGGGCCGCCCTTTCCTTCGCGTGTGTTGCCACCGACTCGTCGAGCCAGCCCCTGCGGACGAGCTCGTCGAGGAACTCCAGGTAACGCGGGGTCCAGCGCTCATGCCGTACGGCATCGGGCTTGATCTCCGCGCCGCCGCGGACCATCGCGGCGGCCGCCTCCTGCACGGACACTCCGCTGGAGGTGGCCGCGAGCACCGCCATGCCGATGGCGCCCTCGGCCTGCTCGGGCAGCAGCACCGGACGGCCGAGTACGTCGGCGCGCAGCCGGTTCCAGTAGGGGTTCTTCGCGCCACCGCCGGTCAGCGTGAGCGGGCCGTCCACCGGCGCGCCGAGCTGGTCGAGGTAGTCGAAGCAGAGCCGTTCGATGAACGCGACGCCGAGGAGGTGGGCGTGGAAGCGCTCGGCCTCGTCGGCGGGCTCGCCGAGCAGGAAGCCCTCGGCCCGGGGTGCGCGGAACGGGAAGCGCTCGCCGCCGGTGGAGACCAGCGGATAGGCGACCGCGTCGCTGTCCGACTCGGCTGCCAGGACGGTGAGTTCGTCGAGGTCCGCGCCCTGGAACTCTCGCGAGATCACCCCGGCGCCACTGCTGGACGCACCGCCCGGCAGCCAGCTCTCGCCGGGGCCTCGGTGGCAGTAGACGACGCCGTTCGGGTCGCGTACGAGATGCGGGCTCATGCCCTTGAACACCAGGGTCGTACCGAGCACCGAGTTCCACGCACCGGGGGTCAGCGCGCCCGCGCCGATCTGGGCGGCGCAGCCGTCGGTCATACCCGCGACGATCGCCGTGCCCGCCGGAATCCCGGTGGCCTCGGCGGCCTCGGCGCACACCGTGCCGATGACCGCTCCCGGCCGTACGACCTCGGGCAACAGCCCTTCCGGTACGTGGAGTTCTGCCATGACCTCCTGCGGCCACCGCTCCTCGATCAGGTGGTAGCCGGTCTTGAGCGCGTGGCTCGCGTCGCTCGCGACCTGGCGGCCCGCGAGCCGCCAGGTCACGAGGTCGGTCTGGTGCAGCAGCCGAACCCCTGTACCGGCTGCTGCAACCTTGTGATCCAGGAGCCAGAGCAGCTTCGGCAGCGCCCAGGACGGCTGCATCGAGCGGTAGCCCAGCTCCTGCCAGACGGACTCCCCCGCCTGGTTCGCGCGGCCGGCCTGGTCGGCGGCCCGCCCGTCGTCGTACATCAGACCCTGTGTGAGCGGGGTGCCGTCCGCGTCCGCGAGGAGGATCGTGCCCGAAGTGCCGTCGATCGCAAGGCCCTTGATCCGGGCCGGTTCGATCTCGGCAAGCGCTTCGCGCGAAGCCTCCGCGAGGGCGCTCCACCACTGCTCGGGGTCCTGCTCGTGGCGCTTGCCGTCGCGCCGGCTGGTCAGCGGCCGCGAGGCGGCGGCGAGTACCCGGCCGGTGGAGTCGACGGCGACGCAGCGCGCGGACTGGGTGCCGAGGTCGAGGCCGAGCCAGACGGCGTCGGGAGCGAGTTCAGGCTGCACGGAGAGCTCCTTCGAGACCCGCGCCGTCACGCGGACGGGAACGGGGAGGGTGCGACCGGAGGACCAGCCGGCCTCGCGGGCGAGGTTGCGCCAGTTGAGGAAGTCCTCGTAGCGGGCCGAGTAGAACTGGGACCACTTCGGGCTTGGCTCCCAAGTCGACGTCATCCGGACGTACTTGGCGGCCGCGCTGTGCATCGAGGACTCTGCGCCGGACAGGACGAGGCCCGTCAGGAACGCCCCCTTGGCACCGAGCTCGGTGTCCCCGGAACGGGCCGTGGGCACCCCGGTGGCGTCCGCGATCAACTGGCACCAGTCGTCGTTGTTGGCTCCGCCGCCGCAGAGCCTGAGCTCGGTGACGGTCGTACGGGAGGCCACGAGCGAATCGCGCAGGACGAGCGAGAGCCCCTCGAAGACCGAGCGGGCCACGTCGGCCCGGCTGTGCTCCAGGGAAAGCCCCCAGAACGCGCCGCGCGCGGTGGGATCCAGGAACGGAGCGCGCTCACCGGCGGGTGACAGATACGGCATGAAGGAGAGTCCCTTCGCGCCGGGCTCCGCCTTGAACGCCAGCCTGCCGAGCTTCGGCGGGCCGTCCAGATCGAGCAACTTCGACGCCCAGACCAGGACTTCGGCGCCGTTGAGGGTCGGGAAGGCGCGCAGCACACGCTCGCGGCCCCGGTAGGCGATGTTGATGCCGGAGGGTTCGCCGCTCGTGTCCACCTCGTGGCGGACGATCTCGGTGCACAGTGTGGTGCCGAGGATCGAGCAGGCCTGGCCCGGGTTGACCACTCCCACACCGCGCGCGGTGGAGGCGATGTCGTAGGGGGCCATGACCACCGGAAGGCCCTCGGGTAGCCCGAGCTGTCCGGCGGCCTCGCGGGTGATCTCCGCGATCCGCTCCTCCTCGCCGAGCACCTTCGGCAGGAGCCGGCGGTACGCGGAGAGCCCGAACAGATCGATGATCTCGTCGTCGTAGTCGCCGGTGTCGTGGTTGAGGAACGGTGCGGAGGCGTCCGACTCGTCCATCGCCATCACACCGGTGAGGTTGTAGAAGAGCCACCCGGCCGCCGTCAGCGAGGACGCCGAGCGCGCGAGGCGCTGCGGATCGTGCGAACCGAGCCAGCTGAAGATCGCGTTGGGCATTCCGCTGCAGGTGAGCGAGCCGTTGCGGCGGTAGGCGTCCTCGAGGACGCCCTCCTTCTCCCAGCGCGTGAGGATCTCGCCGGCGCGGCCGTCCGACCAGAGGATGGCCGGTCCGGTGGGCTTGCCGTGCCGGTCCACCAGCCAGGCGTCGTCGCCCTGCGCGGTGAAGGTGACGAGCCAGACCGGGTCGTCGATGTCCGAGAGGACGTTGCGGACCGTGTAGACGACCGCGTTCCACACGGTGTCCATGTCCTGCTCGGCCCAGCCGGGGTGCCGGCGCAGCACCTCGGTGCCGATCCGGGAGACGGCGAGTTCGGTGCCGTTGTCGTCGAACACCACGGACTTGATCATCGTGGTTCCGACATCGATGGCGAGTACCGACATGGGTCACAGTCCCTTCGAGGAAGTGGCGGCGGCCAGGTCACGACCGTCGGCGGCGGGCTGTGGCAGGGGTTCCACCACGTCTTTAGTGGGGGTGGTCTCGGTGGGGGTGGTCGTCTTGAGGAAGAGGGTGAGTACGGCGCTCACCGCGTGGAATCCGGCGAAGATCCAGGTGACTCCGCCGACCCCGATCGGACCGAGGAAGAGGCTCACCGTCAGCGGGCCCAGGAAGGTGGACGCGCCGGCGCCGAGGTTCAGGGCGGCCATGGCCTGGCCCTTGTGGCTGGGTGCGATCGCGGTCATCAGGGCGGAGAGCGGAACGTATCCGGAGAGCGTGGCGCCGTAGAAGACCGCGACGAGCAGACACAGGGCGTAGGAGTCACCGACGGCGTTCGGCACATAGAAGAGGATCAGCGTGGAGAGCGTGCAGCCGATGCCGCCGCAGTACGCGACCGTCGTACGCCAGCCGATGCGGTCGCCGATCACACCGAACATCAGGTTGGTGAAGATGTTGGTGCCGAACATGACGGCCACCAGCCGCAGCCACTGCTCGTTGCTCAGGCCCACGGTGTTCACGAACCAGACCGGCAGCATGACCATGAAGCCGAACTGCGAGGCCGTGTTGAACATACGGACCGCGGCGCCCGCGCCGACCCGGGGGTTGCGGTAGAGGATCGTCAGCGAGCCGACCAGACCGGCCATCGGGGAGTCACCGGGCGGGGCGAGGCGCTGGGAACCGGTCTTCTCCTTGATCAGGAGCAGCGGCAGTACACCGCCGACCACGACGACACCGAGCGCGAACCAGAGGGTGGTGTACTCGCCGACGACGGGGATGAGCAGGCTCGCGCAGAGCGAGCCGAGCGTGGGCATACCGGCCGAGAAGGCCGACCAGAACCAACCCATCGCGCTGCCCATCTGCTTTTGCGGCGCGACGGCGGCGATCCAGACGAGGAAGGCGTAGGCGAAGAGGGGGAAGGCGAGGCCGCGCAGTGCGTAGGCCAGGAGCAGCAGTCCGTACGACTTGCTGGGTATCGCGACCGTCAGGAAGAAGACGTGCGTGACGGCGAAGGAGATGAGGCCCAGCCACATGACCTTGCGGGGACCCCACAGATCGGACAGGGCGCCGGAGAACCACGCGGCGATCGCGCCGGTGATGCCGTACACGGTGAAGATCATCGCCACGCTCGAAGCAGCGATGCCGAGGCCTTCGAGATAGGGCGAGAGATAGCCGGCCTCGATACCCACACCGGTCATGAAGATCAGCAGGCCGAGATAGCCGTACGAGAGGGAGTGCGGGATACCGAGGCGGCCGAGCGTGCTCGGTGCCTGGTCCGTGCCGGCTGCTTGCGCGGCCGGCATGGGGGTCTTCGTCATTGATTTCCCCGATCAGCGTCGATGAGTGAGGGCCTGTGTCATAGCGGATACGACGCAGGCGCTGAGGACCGTGGGGCGGCACGGTCGGCGGACCGGCGACGGTGGCGGTCCGTGTCCGGGGTGTCGGCGCTACCTCTGCGCTCCGGACATCACCGAGCTAACAAAACGGGCGAAACACGGGTCAACTTTCCGTAAACACCTCCCCTGGTGGGGTCGGGTGGCCGTGTGAGGAGGACCTACGGCCCCTGCCCCTGACCTGCGGTGTCGACGGACGATCAAGTGAAGTGCCTGAGATCGTCACACGGGGAGTTCACATGGATCCGACACAGGACCAGGGGGTTGAGACCGCTCGGAGCGCAACCGCCAAGGACCGGGGGGACCTGCGCGACGAGCGTCGGCGGCTGATCCGGGAGGCCGTGATCTCACACGGCTACGTGCGTGCGGCCGATCTCGTCGCCGAGCACGCCGTCTCGTTGATGACGATCCACCGCGATCTGGACCATCTGCAGTCGCAGGGCTGGCTGCGCAAGACGCGCGGCGGGGCGACGGGCATGTCCTCCACGCACTTCCACGGCACGGTTGCCGAGCGCGGCAACGCGATGGCGCAGACGAAACAGCAGCTGGCGCGCGCGGCGGCCCGGCTGCTCGCGCCCGGGCAGACGGTGCTGCTCGACGACAGCACCACCTGCGCCCGGATGACGCGCCACTTGTGCGAGTTCAACCCGCTGACGGTGATCACCAACTCGCTGCCCGTGCTCCAGTTGCTCTCCAAGGAGCAGGGCATCCAGCTGATCTCGCTCGGCGGGACCTACTTCCCCGCGTACGAGGCGTACATGGGCCTGCAGACGGCGGACAACGTCGAGCGCTTCCGTGCGGACGTGCTCTTCATGTCGACGACGGCGGTGACCAAGGGGCGGCTCTATCACACGTCCCCGGAGACGGTGCAGGTGAAGCGGGCGATGATGGCGGCCGCCGGGCGCCGCGTCCTGGTCTGCGACCACACCAAGTTCCGCCGCGACGGCCTCTACGCGCTCGCGCCCCTCACGGACTTCGACCTCCTGGTGGTCGACGACGGTCTGCCGCCCGAGGAGATCAGGGCGATACGAGGCCGAGGCACGGATGTGCTGGTGGTGCCCCGTACGGCATGAAGCACTCAGGATCGGGCTCGGGCCCGCTCAGGGTCGGCGGACCCCAACTCACCCCAGCGCACCACCCGATCGCACCACCGCTCCAGAAGCACCCGGTCGTGGCCGACCGCGAGCAGACCGGCCCCGCTGTCGGTGCGGTAGTCCTCGACGACCCGCACCAGGGCCGCCGTGGTGGACGCGTCCAGCATCGCCGTCATCTCGTCGCAGACCAGCCAGCGCGGACGCAGGATCAACGCCCTTGCCAGACATGCCCGTTGCAGCTGACCGTCGCTGACCTCATGGGGACGACGGCCGAGGAGTTCGTCGGTGAGCCCCACCTTGGCCGCGAACTCCCGTACAGAGTCCTTCTCTTCGAACCTCCGGCCGTTGGCGCGCAGCGGTTCGCCGATCAGATCGGCGAGCGTGAGGCGGGGGTCGGCGGACAGCCTGGGCTGCTGGAAGACCACGCCGATGGCCGTCCGCTGCTCACGCGGCGCCCGGTGGCGCCAGCCGGTCGCCCGGATCCCGTCGATCACCACGCGACCGGCGTCGGGCCGGTGCAGGAGCGCCGCGACGCGGGCGAGCGTGGACTTTCCGCAGCCGCTGGGGCCGAGCAGCGCGACGGACTCACCGGGCGCTACGGTCAAGGAGACCCCGGAAAGGACGGGCTTGCCGCGCTCGTAGCCGGCGGTGAGGTTCTCGAGCTCAAGCATGTCCGGCCTTCCTCGCCTCGGTCAGGGCCTTGCGCAGACCGGGCCCCAGGGCCGAGTGATGGCATGCCACACCATCCACCGGCAGCGGTTGCACCCCGCACCTCTCGTCGGCCCGTTCGCAGCGCGCAGCGAAGGCGCACCCCTCCGGCAGCGCACCGAGCTCCGGCGGCAGCCCGGGGATCGGCTCGAACTTCCGCTCCGGCAGGGCGTCGAGCAGTCCGCGGGAGTACGGGTGGCGGGGGCCGGGCTCCCCGAAGAAGTCCTCGGCGGCGAGGATCTCCACGATCCGGCCCGCGTACATCACCGCGACCCGGTCCGCGATACGCGACGCCGCCGCCAGGTCGTGCGTGATCATCAGCAAGGCCCGGGAGTCGCCGGTGTGCCGGGCCAGTTCGTCGACGGTGCGCTCGACCAGTTCACGGTCGAGTCCGGTGGTCGGCTCGTCCGCGAGCAGCAACGGGGCGTCGCCGATCAGCGCGAGCGCGGTCGCGGCGCGCTGGGCGAGTCCACCGGAGAGTTCATGCGGGTAGCGGTCGAGGTGGTCCACGGGGAAGGACGCCCGTTCGGCCGCCTCCTCCACCGCCTTGCGGAGGGCGGCCCTCGGAGTGCCCAGCAACTCCTTGACGGTCTCCTCCAGTTGGGACCGCACGGTCCGTACCGCAGTGAGATGCGCGGCAGGCGACTGCGGCACGAGCCCGACCTTGCGGCCTCGTACGGAGCGGGCGAGGGTGCGCTCGTCGGCGGCGAGCAGATCGACGTCGCCGCCGAGTACGGCGGAGCCCGCGGTCTCGGCGTTCGCGGGCAGCAGCCCGAGCAGCGCGGAGGCGAGCACGGACTTTCCGCATCCGGACTCCCCCACCAGCGCGAGCCGTTCACCGGCGTGCAGCGTGAAGTGGGCGTCGGTGACGGCCTTCACATAGCGCTCCCCGCGCATCCGGAACCGTACGGACAGACCCCGCACATCCAGGACGGGTGTCTCCGTCGGGGTATCGGCAGAGGTCGTCATCACAGCATCAACTCCGATCGCCGACGCGGATTGAGCCGCTCGCGCCACGCCCCCGCCAGGCCCGCGATCGCGAGGGTCGGCACGATGATGAACAGGCCGGGGAAGAGCGTCGGCCACCAGTCCCCCGCGAGCAGCGAACCGCGCGCGGACTGCACGAGCGTGCCGAGGCTGGCCTGGTGGGTGGGCAGTCCGAGGCCCAGGAACGACAGTGCGGACTCGTGCCAGATCGCGTGCGGCACCATCAGTACGGCGGCGAGTCCGGCCTGCGGCAGGACACCCGGCAGCAGATGCCGTACGGCGACCCGCCATCTCGACGCCCCGCCGGAGACCGCCGCGTCGATGTACGGGCGTGAGCGCAGCGAAAGGACCTCGGCGCGCACGATACGGGCCGTGGACAGCCAGTGCGTCAGCGCCACCGACACCACCACGGGCCACACCCCGGGCCGGAACATCGCCACGATGAAGATGCCGAGCAGTAGATGCGGCACGGACGAGAACAGGTCGACGAGCCGCATGACGAGGCGGTCCACCCGACCGCCCGCAGCGGCGGCGGCCGCGCCGACCGCCGTCCCGATGACGGTGGCCACGACCGCGGCGACCACGCCCACGAGCAGCGAGACCCGCAGCCCGTACACACAGCGCAGCAGCAGATCCCGGCCCACGTCGTCGGTGCCGAACGGGTGGGCCAGGGAGGGTGGTTGAAGCTTCGACGCGAGATCGACGGCCTGCTCGTCGAGCTGGACGAGCGGCGGTACGACGAGCACCGCGAGCACCACGGCGAGCGTGAGCACCGCAGAGGTGCGGATACGCCAGGTCCGCGTGGAGCGCCGTCGCACTCCGCGCACCCGCCAGGCAAGTTCAGCCATCGAAACCCACCCTCGGGTCGGCGAGCCCGTACAGCAGGTCCGCCACGAGATTGCCGAGCAGCACCGCGGCCGTGGCGAGCACGGTGAGCGCGGCGAGCAGCGGGAAGTCCACGGAGGTGGCGGCCTCGACGGTGGCGGCGGCGATACCGGGCCAGCTGAAGACGGTCTCCACCAGGAGGGCCCCGGTGATGAGTTCGGGCACGCGCGAGCCGATCAGCGTGAGGACCGGCAGCAGCCCGGAGCGCAGGGCGTGCCCGAGCAGCACGGTCCGTTCTGCGAGCCCACGGGCCCGTGCGCCACGGACGGGGTCCTCCTCCATCGCGTCGCCGACGCCCTGGCGTACGTACAGGACGAACCAGGGCAACTGCGAGACCCCCAGCACACAGGCGGGCAACACCAGATGGCTCACCACCTGCCCGGCGCTGATGACGGTCGAGCCGGTGTCCGTGAGTCCGCCGGCCGGCAGCACCCCGAGCTTCAGCGCGAAGAACCACACGGCGAGGAGCCCGAGCCAGAACGGCGGGGCGGCTTCGAGGCCGTACGCGAGCGAGGTGACCGCCCGGTCGAGCCAGCCGCCCGGCCGGCGCGCGGCCAGCACCCCGAGGATCGTGCCGAGCACGATCGCGAGCAGGAACGCCGTCGCGGCGAGCAGCACGGACCAGCCGAGCCGCTCCCCGATGACCTGCCCGACGGGCTGGCGCATCACGAGGGAGTCGCCGAAGTCACCGCGCAGGGCGGCGGTCAGCCAGTCCCACCAGCGGGCGACCAGCGGCTGATCGACCCCGAGGTTGGCGCGCAGCTGCTCCAGGGTCTGTTCGGAGGCGGTGAGCCCGCCCGTACCGGCATAGGCCTTCACCGGGTCGAAGGGCGATGCGGCGGCGATCGCGAAGACGCCGAAGGTGACGGCGAGCAGGACGGGGACGGCGACGAGTACCCGCCGCCCCGCCATGCGCGCCATCGACGCCCAGGGGGTACGGGGGGTCACTTCTTCGGCTGCCAGTCCTCGACGTTCCACCAGGGCCCGGTCGCGAAGCCGTGGTCGTGCGGCTCGACCTGGGTGGTGAGCTGTGCGAAGTCGTCGCCCACGACGTAGACATGGTCGATGTGGGTGAGGAAGGTGTAGCCCGGGTTCTTCACCAGCTCGCGCTGCACGGTGTCGTACGCGGCCTTGCGCTCGGCCGCGTCGTCGGTCTTGCGGCCGTCCTCCAGCGCCTTGTCGACGGCGGGATTGTCGTAGTCGCCCATGTTGTTGAAGTCGTTTCCGCCGACGAACTTCGAGTGCAGCATCGCGTACTGGTCGAAGTCCGGGTCGGCGGGCGCGCCACCGCCGGCGAGTACCGCGTCACGGTCCATCCGCGGCTGGATGACCTCCCAGGTACCGGCCTGCACCTTGACCTCGATGCCCGCCTTCTTGGCGTCGGAGGCGTAGGCGAGGGCGTGGTCCTGGCGGAGCTTGTCGCCGGAGACGTACCAGAGCGGGAAGGCGGCGCGGACGCCGTCCTTCTCGCGGATCCCGTCGTCGCCCTTCTTCCAGCCGGCGTCGTCGAGGATCTTCTCCGCCCGCTTCAGGTCGTGGGCGCGCTCGGTGCCCTTCGTGAACCACGGGCTGTCGGTCGGCACCGGCCCGTAGGCCTCCTTGCCGGCCCCGTCGAGAATGGCGTCGACCATGGCCTTGCGGTCGACCGCGACATCGAGGGCGCGGCGGATGGCTGTGTCGCCCGTTGCCTTGTTGCCGGTCGGCAGGGTCACCACGCGGTAGTCGAAGCTCGTCGCCTCGTACGTCTTCCTGCCGCTCTCGCCCTTGAAGGTCTTCGCGAGGTTCGGCGGCAGGATCGCGCCGTCGAGGTCGCCGCTGCGCAGCCGGGTGGCGCGCACGTCGTCGTCCTTGATGATCGCCATGGTGAAGTTCTTCACCTTCGGCTCGCCGCCCCAGTAGCCGGGGTTGGCCTTGAAGGTGAGCTTCTCGCCCTTGGACCACTTCTCCAGCGTGTACGGTCCGGTGCCCACGGGAGCGGTAGTCAGATCGCCGGTGTTCACGTCCTGCTTCGCGGCGATGTGCTCGGGCGCGATGGCCTGCACGGTGCGGTCGGCGAAGGGCGCGTAGGGGTACTTGAGGTGGAAGGCGACCTGGTCGTCGCCCTTCGCCTCGACGCTCTTGAGGGCGTCGAGCTCCGTCTTGTACGCGTTGTTGGTCTTCTCGTCGAGGATCGTCTCGTAGGTGTAGACGACGTCCTTGGCCGAGAAGGGCTTGCCGTCGCTGAACTTCACGCCGTCACGCAGCTTGTACGTGTACGTCAGTCCGTCGGCGCTCGTGGTCGGCAGCTCGGCGGCGAGCGCCGGCTTCAGCTTCATATCGGCGTCGTGCGTGAGCAGCCCGTCGAAGATCTTCGAGTTGCCGTCCTTGCCGTAACCGAGGAGCGGGCTGAGGCTGTCCGGTTCGTACGCGATGCCGACGACGACGGAGGCACCGGCGCCCGCTCCGTCGGATCCGCCCTTGCCCGGCGCCGAGCAGGCGGAGGCGGCGACCGCCAGTACGGCGGTCGCCGCCAGTGCGCCCGCTCCCCGTATCGCTGCGGCCCTCATGCCCACACCCCTGTTCAAGATCGGCTGTAATTGCAAACAGTTCGCAATTATGCCTGACGTAAGAGGTGAGCCAGCACTGCGGGCCGTACAGCGGGCGCGGTCCGGATCAGAAGAACGCGGTCCGGATCAGAAGAGGACGAACCATCGGATCAGAAGAAGACGAACCAGGTGACGTCGACGGAAGCGCTACCGCCGGCGGTGTCCGTCACCGTGATCCGGCTGGTGGTCGAGCCCCACTTGGTGGGCGATCCCGTGATCCGCCCCGAGCTGCGGTCGATGCTCACACCGGCCGGCAGTCCGACGGCCGCGAAGCCACGCGTGCCGTTGCCACCGGAGGCGACGAGCCGCAGATCCACCGGCTTGCCGATGTAGACGGTCTGGCTTCCGGGGTTCTGCAGCGACAGGGTGCCGCCGTCGGTGTCGCCGACGGTCCAACTGAAGCTGGTGGAACCGGACTTGCCGCCACTGTCGGTCGCCGTGACCGTCACGGTCGAGGTCCCTTCCGCGCTCGCCGCACCGGAAATGGTGCCGGTCGACTTGTCTATCGTGAGACCGGCGGGCAGTCCGCCGGCGCTCCAGGTGTACGGGGCGGTCCCGCCCTCGGCGCGGTTGGCCACCTCGGCCTGCTGGCCCACGGCGGTGTGCTGATCGGAGACGGCGGCGACCGTCACCGTTCCGGGCTGCGGAGCTCCGGTGACCAACGTCGCGGAGAACGTGCTCAACGCCTCGTTCACCGGCTGGAAGATCGTGAAGGTCTCGCCGGAGCTGCCGCAGGTGTTGCTGCCGCCGCCGGAGTGGATACCGACCGCCTTGCCGCCCGACGCGGTGACATACGAACCGCCGGAGTCGCCGCCGGCCGAGCAGGCGTCGGTGTACGACAGTCCATCGATGACCACGTTGCCGTAGTCCACGGACTGGTTCACCTGGGTCACTTCACCGCAGCGGTACTGGCTGGACTGGCCGGAGCGGCACACCAGAGTTCCCACTGTGGCGTCCTGCGAGCCCGTCAGCGTGACGTCGGTCTGGGTATAGCCCTCGACGCGATTGCTCAGGGTCCAGCCGGCCTGGTCGACATCGACGATGCCGAAGTCGCCTTGGCGGTTGTTGTAGCTGCCGGTGCCGCCCTTGTTGGAGGTTCCCAGGCGGGTGCCGTCCTTGCCGTACGCCGGCTGGTCGGCGTCGTTCGTGCAGTGCCCCGCGGTCACGAAGGCCTTGGAGGTGTCGGCGCGGGTCACCGAGAAGCCGATGGAGCAGGGGCTCTCGCTGCCCGGCACCCACTTCTCGCCGCCTGCGACCTCGCCGCCCTGCTGGCGCGGGGTGTCGACGCCGGTCTCGACGTGTACCCGGTCACCGAAGACCTTCAGGGTCTTGAGGAACCGGGCGTCCGCGCCCTTCGCCACGTCCACCCGGACCTGGTTGGCGCGCACGTCGACACCCCAACTGTGCACTCCTTCCTTGCCGTTGCCGACGAGCCGGGCGATCTGGTCGGCGACGGCGTCGAGCTCGGCGGCGGAATGCGCGACCCTGTGCGGTTCCGCTCCCGCGGCGCGCACCTCGGCCGCATCGGCCGCACCCGTCACGGCGGCGGCGAGCTTGCCGGTGTCCGCGTCGAACCACAGGCCGGCGAGCCGGTCGCCGAGCGCTGCGCGCAGCGCGGTGGCCGTACGGTCGGCGGTCGCTTCGTCGGCAAGCCGTTCCCGGGCCTGCTTCCCGGTGACACCGAGGTCGTGCTGCACCGCCTCGACCAGGGCCGGATCGGGGCCTGCCGGTGTGGGGGCGGCCTGCGCGGAGTGCTGCAGTGCGCCGAGCGTCAGGAGTACACCGGCGGCGGCCGCTCCCCACGTGGTGGCCGTACGGGGGCGTCCTGTTCTGCGATGCCTTGGGCGGGGACTCACAGGCGGTTCCTCTCGGGGTCGGGCCGGGTGGGAACCCGGCGCGTGCGGAGGTGGTGCGCCCGACGGTGGAGAGGCCACGCTGGTTGACGCAGACACGCCAGGCGCACGTGTGCAGCGTGCTCCTTCGGCGGGGCGGGAGCATGAGGGGAATCCCTTGCCTGCGGGGGGAGTTGGGGCCGGTGTGGCAGTGGGGGGTCTGGGAAGCCGGCGCCGGGCGAGTGCGTCGCGTCCGCGGCGGGGCCCGTGCCGTCCGGCAGAACGCGCTACGACCGAGCCGCTCGCGTAGCCGCCAGCTGGGCCCGGGACTGGACGCCGAGCTTGCGGTAGATGCGGGTGAGCATCGTCTCCACCGTCTTCACGCTCAGATGCAGGCGCGCGGCCGCCTCCCGATTGCTCGCGCCCTCGGCCACCACACCCGCCAACTGCTCCTCGGCGGTGGTCAGCCCGTCCGCCGACGCCCGTACGACGCCACCCGCGTCGAGCCGCCCGAGCGCCTCGCGCACCAGCCCCGACCAGGCCTCCGCTGCCGCGCCATCGAACAGTCCGAGCGCGCCGGTGAGTGCCTGCCGCGCGGCGGCCCGGCGGCGCTGGCGCAGCCGGGTGCGGGACAGCAGCCACAGGCAGCGGCCCTGTTCGAGGGGCAGCCCGAGGCCCGCGAACCGGTGCGCGGTCGACAGGAGGAGGTCCGCCGCCTCATCGGGTGCACCCCTCAGCATGAGCACCACCGCCCGCGCACGGTCGAGGCCGCCGAGCGCACTGCCGCGCCCCAACTCCCGTGCCACAACGGCGTACTCGTCGATCAGCGCCTCTGCCAGCGCGTCGTCGCCCGTGCGGGCCAGCGCCTCCGCGAGATCCCCCGGCCAGCGCAGCAGCGAGGGGTCCGCGACCTGTTGCGCGGTCTCGGCCGCCCGCACCCGCGCGAGCTGTTCGACGGCGTCCGCGGAGCTGCCGGTCACCAGCTGGACCAGGCCGAGGACATGCAGATTGCGGGAGAGGAACACCTGGTCGTGCTCCTCCTCGGACGCCCGCACGCCGCGCGTCGCGAACGCACGGGCCCGCTCGAAGCTGCCGCCGGCCGCCTCGGCGAAGGCGGCCGAGTACCACGAGGGGCCCGGTGAGATCCCCGCGTCGGCGCTGATCCGCAGAGCGCGGTCAGCATGCCGCAGCGCGGTCGCGCAGCGTCCCGCGCGGGTCTCCGTCTCGGCGAGGCTGCGCAGCACTTCGACCAAGTCCTCGGTCTCGCCCGAGCGTTCGGCCACCGGCAGCAGCGACAGGAGACCTGAGCGTGCCCGGTCGAGCCGGTCGTCGAACAGGTCGTGCCGTATGCGCAGATAGCGCGGCTGGTTGCGCAGACCGTCGGGTCCGGCGGGCTCGGCGGCACCCAGTGCGCGCTCCAGGGTGGCTTCGGCCTCCGGGTCGCCGAGGATCCGTTCGAACCTGGCCTGCATGGTGAGTGCCATGACGGCGACCTTGGCGTCCTTGCCCTGGCCCGCGAGTACCGCCGCCCGGGCGGCCGCGCCTCTGGCGCGCACCGGGTCCCCGTCGCAGAGATTCGCCTTCCAGGCACGCCGCAGTTCCACGGCGGCCAGGAGCGCGGGATCACCGGAGGCTTCACCGGCCACCCGGGCGAAGACCTCGTCGAGGTCGTCGAGAGCCTGTCCCGCGGCATCGAGGATCGCCAGGAGGGCGTGGACTCGTTCGCCGGCGTCCGTGGAGTGGTCGAGGACCTCGGCCGCGGCCCGCCGGGCGAGATCGACTCGGCCGGCCCGGCCCGCATCCTCGGCAGCGGCGACGAACCGCCGTACCACCGCGGCCTGTTGCCGGTGATCCCCCAGGTCGGTGGGGGTGCGGTGGGCCGCCAGGAGTGCGAGTTGCGCCGCCCGGCGCCGGTCACCGCGGGCGCGAGCCGTGGTCGCCGCGGCCTCCAGGTCGTCGGCCAGGCGGGCGTCGATGTCGTCGGTGGCGAGGGCCCGGTGGCCGGTCGCCGCGACGGGATCGGTGACCGCATCCGACAGCGACCGGTGAGCCGCCGAGCGGTCGGCCCAGCTACTGTCGTCGATCAGCTGGGACGCAAACACCTCTGCGGTGAAACGGAGTTCATTGCCCTCGGTGGTGACGAGCCCGGCCCTCGCGGCCGCGCGCAGCTCCTCCTCGACGTCCCGCCCCGCACTGCGCCGCAGGAGCGTGGGCGTGGGACGCTCGGCGAGTGCGGCGGTCAGCAGCACCCGTCGCACCGGCGGCCCAACGGCATCGAGACGGCGCCGGGCCATCACGCTCACCCGTTCGGGCAAGGGGAGTTCGTCCAGGGGACGCAGAGGTCCGGGCAGCGCGGCGACGGCGCGGGCGATGTCCAGCGTGACCCTCGGGTTCCCGCCGCCGCAACGGTGCACGCGTCCGGCGAGCCGTGCGGGTAGCCCCTCGGCGGTCAGCAGGGCGGCCACTTCATCGACGGTGAGCGGTGGCGGGGTGAACTGCGGTGCGCCGTAGAGGAATTCGGGTGCGCCACCCGCGTCCGGGCAGGCCACCAGCACCGCTGCCGGCAGTGCCTGGACACTCGCGAGCGCGGCGGCACTGGCGGGATCCGCCCACTGGACGTCGTCGAGGACGATCAGCGCGGGAGCTGCCGCCTTCAGGACAGCACCGAGGGCGAGCCGGATTCCCAGCGGATCGGGGCCGCCGTCCGGTGGCACCTCATGGCGCAACAGCTGCTCGACGGCATGCCGCTGAGGCACGGGCAGACACTCCAGGTGACATCGCCCGACGTCGATGAGCAGGTCGGCGACGAGAGCGAACGGCACATCACGGTCCGGTCGTCGAGGGCGCAACCGGTGGACCGCGCCACCCCCTTCGGCGGCCCGCTCGGCCAGCGCGTCCAGGAGGGTGCTCTTGCCGATACCCGGTGGACCGGTGACAACCAGAGCCCGTTCTCGCAGCAACTCGGTCTCGGCCCGGGCGATCCGGGGGTTCCCGGTCTGCAGGGCAACCGTCGCGGACGCTCCTGTCCCCACCATCCGCCCCACCCTCCGCGAAGCCCCCAGCCGACCGGCATGCGGAGAGTACGCCCGCTGCCGGTGCGGCGGCCGGGAGATCGCGGAGTTCGGCCGGAACCACGCCTCTTCCGGGCGGTGTCCGGGCCGGGTGAAGGGTTCTCGGCCCGTGGCCTTACGGCCGGTCCACGACCGGGCCCGTCACCCCGACCACGCCAAGAAGGGACCCGTCACCTCGCCCCCTGCAAGAAGTACGAGCAGCGATACGGCCCCAGGGCGCTCGCCTCGGATGCCAGCGTGACCTGGACATCGTCCGGCCGGACCCCGTCCTCCAGGACGGACTGCGTGCGGGCCGCCGTGCACACCAACTGCCCGAGCAGCCCGGTCTCTTCGGGATCGACCCTCGCCTCGCCCAGGGCGATGGTGACCCTGTTGCCGTCACCGGACGCGTTGATCGGGAGATCGCTGCTGACGAGCGTCGTGAGGCCCGCCGCCCGTTCCGCTTCCGAGGGCCCTTCGTGCAGCAGCTTGAGCGCGGCGTCGAGGCTGTCCACCCGCCGTTGCGGCCGGGATACGGCCTGCAGCCCGCCGTCGCCGACGAAGTACAGTCGCAGCGCCGTGCTCACCCCGGTCGCGGCCTCACCGGCATCCACCACCCCGGTCGTGGGAATGCCGCACCCGGACGCCACCGCCGCTACGACCAGCAGACCTGCGGCACGCGTGACCCTCTTCATGCCCCGCCCTCCGGACTCGTCGAGCCTTCGGCACTCTGCCCACCCCGGCCCGCACGAGGCAGTCGCAGCGTGAAACACGCCCCGCCCTCGGCCCGGTTGGCCACGGTGATGGTCCCGCCGTGCAGCCGCGCGTTCTCCAGCGCGATCGCCATCCCGAGTCCGCTGCCCTGCTCGCCCACCGCTTCACCTTCCGTACGGGTCCGTGCCGCGTCCGCCTTGTAGAACCGGTCGAAGACGTGGGCCAGCGCGTCGGGGGGGAGCCCCGGCCCGTTGTCGGTGACCTCGATGACCACCTCACCGGCGTCGCCGGCTGCCGCGCCGTCCACGACGAGCCGTACGCGAACGGGCGGTGCGCCGTGCCGCAGCGCGTTGCCGACCAGGTTCGCGACGATCACGTCGATCCGCCGCCGGTCGACCGACACCCGTACCCCGTCGGCCAGTTCGGCGGAGACGAGGGCGCTCCAGCCGCGGACCGCCAGCGATCCCCGTACGATCTCACCGAGATCACCCACATCGAGCGCCAGGGCCGCGACGCCCGAGTCGAAGCGGGAGATCTCCATCAACTCGTCGACCAGGCGGGTCAGGCGTGCCGTCTCCAGGCTCACCATGCGGGCGGCCTGCGCGGTGTCGCGCGGCATGGTGTCCGCGTCCTCGTCGAGGACGGTGGCCACCATCGTCATCGCCGCAAGGGGTGTGCGCAGTTCGTGCGAGACGTCGGCCACGAAGCGGCGGGCGCGCGCCTCCTGCTCGCGCAGTTCGGCGACGGAGTCCTGCAAGCCGTCCGCCATGCCGTTGAACGTCCTCGCCAGGGAGGCGAGTTCGTCGCGTCCCCGTACGTCCACCCGGGCGCCGAGATCGCCCGCCGCCAGCTGCCGGGCGGTCCGCTCCAGTCTGCGCACGGGGCGCAGCACGGCGCCGGCGGCGAGCAGGGCGAGGACGGCGGTGAGGGCGAGGACGGGCAGGGTGCCGTCACGGACCGCGGTGAGCAGGGCCTGGGCGTCGTACTCCTCGCGGTCCAGGGAAACGATCGCGTAGACCTGGAGGCCGGACGGCTCCCCGCTGTCGGCCGAGGTCACGGTGGTGCCGGTCACCAGCCAGGGCGTGTTCTGCCAGGTCACCCGCTGGAAGGCGAGGCGGCCGCGGTCGCGGACGTCCGCGCGCAGCTCGGGGGTGATGCGGTCGTAGTTCGCGAGGCGGTCACTGGTGCCCGTGAGCCGGCCGCCGGTGCCCGTGAGTCCGTCGTAGACGGCCGCGATCTTGAGGTCACCACCGAGCCGGGTGGCCAGCCGGTCGGCGAACCCGGTCAGCGTGGCCTGGTCCGGCGGGACGTCGAGGTCGGGCGCCAACTCGGCGATGGCGCCGCGCAGTTGGGTGGCGGTGTTGACCTGGACCCGGTCGAGGATCGCGGTGCGCGCCTCCCGGTAGGCGAGCGCGGTCGCGGTCACCGCACTGACCACGGCGACCAGGACGAACGCGGCGACAAGCCGGCCCCGCAGGCCGCCAAGACCGGAAAGAAGCCGTCGCACGGTACGCATCACAGCGGCCCGAACCGGTAGCCGAACCCGCGCACCGTCTGCACATACCGAGGCCGCGCCGCCACCTCTTCGATCTTGGCCCGCAGCCGCCCCACCGCCGCGTCGACCAGGCGCGAGTCCCCGAGGAAGTCGTGGTCCCAGACCGTCTCGAGGAGCTGCTCCCGGCTGAAGACCTGCCCCGGCGACGCGGAGAGTTCGAGCAGCAGCCGCAGCTCGGTCGGCGGCAGCTTCACCTGCTCTCCGCCGACCGTGACCGTCAGTCCCGCCCGGTCGATGACCAGCCGGTCGTACGACTGGGTGGCCGCGGGCGTGCGCACGGCGGGCTCGACGCGGCGCAGCGCGGCCCTGATCCGTGCTTCGAGTACCCGGGCCGTGACGGGTTTGACCACATAGTCGTCGGCGCCCGCCTCGAGGCCGCTGACGATGTCGAAGTCGTCGCCCCGCGCGGTGAGCATGATGATCGGCATCGCGCTCAGCGCCCGGATACGGCGGCACACCTCGAAGCCGTCGAGCCCGGGCAGCATCAGGTCGAGCACGACGACCTCGACCGGCGACGACGGCCGGGCGATGAGCGCGAGACCTTCCTCGCCGGTGCCCGCGGTGTCCACGCCGTGCCCGTGTCGGCGCAGCACGAGCTCCATTCCGTCGCGGACGGAACGGTCGTCTTCGATCAGCAGGACGTGCGGCATGCCTTCGAGTATGCGGGGCGATCCGCCCTGCTCAGGGCCGGTGGCCAGGCCTGATCGACTGCGCCGGGGATTTGTTACGTACTCATCATGTGGTCATGCACAACCCACCATGAACACCTTCCACCGTGGCATCCATGATCGCAACGAAGCCCACCGGGGCCCGCCGCCATCAGGCGCTCATCGCCCTGGTCGCCGCCCCCGTACTCCTCTTCTCCGCGGCCTGCCAGGGCGAGGACAACACCAAGGACGACGGCATCGCCTCCGCCGGCGACGCCCCCACCGCGAAGGACACAGGGAGCGACGCTCCGGCCGCGGGGCGGCCCGCCGGCCAGGACGCGTATTACGACGCGATGCTCACGTACGCCCAGTGCATGCGCAAGGAAGGTCTCAAGGACTACCCGGACCCGCCGCTCGACCCCGGCCCGTACGCCTACATGGAGGACGCGAAGGCGGCCTCGGGCACCACCAGCGCGGATGCCGAGAAGTTCCGCAAGGCGTTCGACGCCTGTCAGCCGGAGTTCGACAAGGCCGCCGAGAACGCCCCCAAGGTCGACGAGCAGAAGCTCTACGAGGAGCTCCTCGCGCACGCCCAGTGCATGCGCAAGCAGGGCGTGTCCAAGTTCGCCAACCCGCAGATGCAGTCCAACGGCAAGGTCCTGCCCGGCGGTCTCGACCCGACGAGCGGCGGCGATGACTCGCCGGCCGTGAAGTCCGCTCGTCAGGTGTGCGACGCGAAGCTGTCCAAGTTCGGCAAGGGGCGGCAGTGAAGCGTCGTACCGCAGGCGTCGTCGTCATGGCGTCGGTGCTCGCCGCGGGAGGCGCCTCGTACGCGCTGATCGTCCCCGGTGACCGGAGTGCGGCGAGCGCAGGTCACGACCGGCTTCCCCCTGCCACGGACACAATCAACCGTACGACTCTGACCGACGCCACGACCGTCGACGGCCGCCTGGACCACGCGGGCCGCACGCCGGTGAAATCCGCCGTCGAGGGGACCATCACCAAGGCCGCCGAACCGGGAAAGACGGTCCGCCAGGGCCAGGCCCTCTACGGCCTGAACGCCGAGCCGGTGATCCTGCTGTACGGCTCCGTGCCGATGTTCCGCGAGATGAAGCCCGGCATCAACGGCCCTGACGTGGCCCAACTGGAGCGCAATCTGCGGGACTTGGGCTACGGCCCCGACCTGGCCATCGGCCCCAAGTACGACGCGCACACCAAGGCTGCCGTCAAGCGCTGGCAGCAGGCGCTCGGCATCCAGGAACCGTCCGGCGAACTCGCCATGGGCGATGTCGTCTTCAAACCGGAGGCGGTCCGCGTGGTCGCCGCCGACGCGGCGCTCGCGGACCGGGTATCCCCGGACAAGACGGTGCTCACGGTGGCCTCGACCGATCCCGTCGTCCGGGTCGCGCTCGACCCGGACGACGAGGGCCTGGGCAAGAAGGGCGCCCGCGTCGACGTCGCGCTGCCGGGCGGCAAGTCGGTCAAGGGCCGGGTCAGCGGCCCGGTGCAGGTGCCGGACGGCGCCGAGGACCCGCAGGCCGGCACGGCATCGGGCCAGGAGATCGAGATAGCTCTCGACGGAGCTGTAGCCGGCGACGCGACGGGCACGGTCAGCGTCACCTTCACCAAGGAGCGCAGGGAGAACGTGCTCACGGTCCCGGTCGACGCGGTGGTCGCGCTGCGGGAGGGCGGCTACGGACTCGAGATCGTCTCGGGCACCACCGTCAGCACGGTGCGCGTGCGGACCGGCATGTCGGCGGACGGGCGCATCGAGGTCACCGGGACCGGCTTGAAGGAAGGCCAGAAGGTAGGAGTGGCCGCCCCATGACCTCCATAACGCTCCCGCAGATGTCCACGGAGACCCTCCCGCCCGTCATCGAACTGACCGGGGTGACGAAGTCGTACGACGGTGCTGTCCAAGCCCTTCGCGGAGTCGATCTGCGCATTCACCAGGGCGAGTTGGCGGCGATCGTCGGCCCGTCGGGCTCCGGGAAGTCCACGCTGCTCAACCTGATCGGCACCCTCGACCGGGCGACGACCGGGCGGGTCCGCGTCGCCGGACACGACGTGGGCGCGCTGAGCGATGCCAGGCTGTCGGCCCTGCGGGCCCGGCACATCGGCTTCGTCTTCCAGCACTTCCACCTGGCCGCGGGCCGCGACGCGGTCGACAACGTCGCGGACGGACTGCTGTACGCGGGCGTCGCCCTCAAGGAACGCCGGGCCCGGGCGCGTACCACCCTGGAATCCGTACGCCTCGGCCACCGCCTCAACCATCGGCCGCACCAGCTGTCGGGCGGTGAGAAGCAGCGCGTCGCCATCGCCCGCGCCCTGGTCGGCGACCCCGACCTGCTGCTCGCGGACGAGCCGACCGGGGCCCTGGACACAGCGTCGGGCGAGATCGTCATGGAGCTGCTCCATGAACTGCACCGCGCCGGCACCACGATCTGCGTGATCACGCACGACAACGAGATCGCGGACTCGCTGCCCCGGCGCATCCGCGTCCGCGACGGCGAGATCGTCTCCGACACCACGGGGGTGCGCGCATGAGCACACATCGGGGCCCGAACGCTCACGGCGATGCTGGGCCCCTGAGACCCGCCCGCCTGACCTGGATCGACATCCTGCGCACCGGAGCCGTTGGCCTGCGCGCCCGCCGCGCCCGGGTCGTCCTCTCCGCGCTCGGCATCGCGATCGGCATCGCCACGATGGTCGCCGTGGTCGGCCTCACCACCTCGAGCAAGGCCCATGTCATGGCCCAGCTGGACCGTCTGGGCACCAACCTGCTGACCGCGGACGCCATCGCGCCTCAGGAAGGGGATCCGGTCGCCGAACTGCCGAAGAACGCCGTCGCGATGGTCAAGCGCATCGGCCCGGTGGAGCAGGCCACCGACATGGGGCGGGTGGACGCCCAGGTCCGCCGCAGCGCGGCCGTACCGCCGGAACTCACCGCGGGCATCGGCACCCAGGCCGCCCGCCCCGACCTCCTAGACACCCTCAACGCCCGTATGGCACAGGGGAGATGGCTCGATCGGGCCTCCGAACGGATCCCGGCGGTAGTCCTCGGCAAGGTGGCCGCGGACCGGGTCGGGGTCTCCGCCCCCGGCGCGCGGATCATGATCGCCGAACGCGACTTCGTCGTGATCGGCATCCTCGACCGGGTCGAACTCGTCCCGGCTCTGGACCGGGTCGCGATGGTCGGCTTTCCCGCGGCCGAGCGGTACCTGGGCTTCAACGGCCACCCCACCACGCTGTTCGAGCGCTCATCGGACGCCTCCGTCGAGGCGGTACGGCAGGTACTCGGCCCCACCATCAATCCAGGCAGGGACGGCACGGTCAAGGTCTCCCGCCCCTCCGACGCCCTGGCCGCCAGAGCCGCGACGGACAAGGGCCTGACCACCCTGATGCTGGGCCTGGGTGCGGTGGCCCTGCTGGTGGGGGGTGTGGGCGTGGCCAACACCATGGTCATCTCGGTGCTCGAGCGACGAGCGGAGATCGGTCTGCGCCGGTCGCTCGGAGCGACCCGGGGCGCCGTCCGCCTGCAGTTCCTGACGGAGTCCCTGCTCCTGTCGGCGCTCGGCGGGGCGGTGGGTGCGGTGCTCGGCACGCTCGCCACCCTGACATTCGCCCATGCACAGCGATGGATACCGGTCGTGCCGCCCTCGTCCCTGGCGGGAGGCCTGGCGGCCACGCTCGTGATCGGAGCGCTGGCGGGCCTGTATCCGGCGATCAGGGCCTCGCGCCTGGACCCGACGGTGGCCCTGGCCGGCTGATCCTGCGGGCTGCACCGATGCTCCCGTGAACAGAACGCCCCTCCCTCCACAGCCTCGGAGGGAGGGGCAGTCCGAAACCGTCTACGGCGCCTGCAGATCCACCAGTTCGGCCACCGCCTCGCGATGTGCCCCCGCCGACCCCAGCGCGATCGAGTCCGACTTGGCACGCTTCAGGTACAGGTGGACCGGGTGCTCCCAGGTCATCCCGATCCCGCCGTGCAACTGCACCGCCTCCTCGGCCGCGTGCACCGCGACCGGCGAGCAGTACGCCTGGGCCAGGGACGCGGCGAGGGGAGCCTCGTCGGAGCCGGTGGCCAGCGCGTCCGCCGCGTTGCGTGCGGCTGCGCGGGCGTGGACGGTCTCCAGCCACAGCTCCGCGAGGCGGTGCTTGAGCGACTGGAAGGAGCCGACGGGGCGGTTGAACTGGTTGCGGGTCTTCAGATACGTGACCGTCTCGGTCAAGCACCAGTCCGCGAGGCCGAGTTGCTCGGAGGCGAGCAAGGCCGCGCCCGCCGTGAGACCGCGCCGGACGGGCGCGGAGGCGTCCGCCGCGAGCAGTCGGCCCTGGGCGCCGGACAGCTGGACTGTCGCCAGCGGGCGGGTCAGGTCGAGCGGGGTCTGCGCGGTGAGCGAGACGCCCTCCGCCCCCGTGTCGACCGCATAGAGCCCGTTCGCCGTCGCCACCAGCAGCACATCGGCCGCCGTAGCGTCCGCCACCGCGGAGATCCGGCCCGTCAGCTGTCCGTCCGACGTCGTGAACCCTGCGTACGAAGTGGTCGGCGCCGTCGTCAGCGGCAGTGCGAGCACTCCGATGGAGCGCCCCGAAGCGAGGGCCTTGAGCAGCTCGTCGGCCGCCGGCGTGGCGCACCCGAGCAGCGTCTCCGTGGCGATGACGGCACTGGTCAGATATGGAACCGGGGCGACGAAGCGTCCCAACTCCTCCAGTACGACCGCCGCTTCACGCGCGCTCGCACCCTGGCCACCGAGCGACTCGGGGACCAGCAGTCCCGCGAGTCCCATGTCGGTGGCGAGGGTCTTCCACAGGTCGGGGTCGTGCGGCTGGTCGGACTCGGCGCGGGCCAGGACCTGCGCCGGGTCGCAGCGGTCGGTCAGCAACGAGCGGACCGCCGAACGGAGTTCGTCCTCGGTCTCCGAGTACAGCAGATCGCTCATCGAGCCAGGTCCTTCCAGGCGACGTCCTTGTCGGTACGCGGTTCCGAGGGCAGGCCGAGCACCCGCTCGGCGACGATGTTGAGCAGCACCTCGCTGGTGCCGCCCTCGATGCTGTTGCCCTTGGAGCGCAGATAGCGGTAGCCCGCCTCACGGCCCACAAAGTCCACCAGCTCCGGCCTGCGCATGGTCCAGTCGTCGTACAACAGGCCTTCCTCGCCCAGGAGTTCGACCTCCAGACCGCTGATCTCCTGGTTGAGGCGCGCGAAGGTGAGCTTCATGCCCGAGCCCTCGGGACCGGGCTGACCGGCCACCAGCTGCTGCCGCAGCCGTTCGCCGCTGAGGCGGGCGACCTCGGCCTCCACCCACAGCTCGACGAGCCGCTGGTGCAGATCGCGGGTGCGCAGTTCGGGGCGCTCGCGCCAGGCGGCGGCGACCGGCCCGATCATGCCGCCCTCACGCGGAAGGCGCATGCCGCCGATGGCGACGCGCTCGTTCATCAGCGTGGTCTGGGCGACCTTCCAGCCGTCGCCGATCTCACCGAGGCGGTGGGCGTCGGGAATCCGGACGTCGGTGAGGAAGACCTCGTTGAACTCGGCCTCACCGGTGATCTGCCGCAGCGGCCGCACCTCGACGCCGGGGTCGGTCATATCGCACACGAAGTACGTGATGCCGCGGTGCTTGGGCAGGTCCGGGTCGGTGCGGGCGATGAGGATGGCCCAGCGCGCGTTGTGCGCGTTGGACGTCCACACCTTCTGCCCGGTGACGATCCAGTCTTCGCCGTCCCGTACGGCACGGGTCCCGAGGGCGGCGAGGTCGGATCCGGCGCCGGGCTCGCTGAACAGCTGGCACCAGACCTCCTCACCGCGCCACAGCGGCCCGAGGAAACGCTGCTTCTGCTCATCGGTGCCGAACGCGAGGATCGTCGGCGCCGCCATCCCGAGCCCGATGCCGATCCGCCGGGGATCGTTGTCGGGCGCGCCCGCCGCCTCCAGCCCGGCATCGACCACGGCCTGCAGTGAGCGGGGTGCGCCCAGACCGCCGAGGCCTTCCGGGTAGTGCACCCAGGCGAGCCCCGCCTCGAAGCGCGCCTTGAGGAAGTCCTCGCGCGCGGTCGTGGCGGGCGGGTTGGCGGCCAGGAATTCCTGTGTACGCGTGGTCAGTTCGGCAGCGTCCGTCATGCCTGCGCCCCTTCCGGTACGACGGCCACTCGGCCGGTGGTGAGCCCGTCGGCGAGCCGCTGCACGGCGTCGGCCGCTCCTGACAGGGGCACCCGCTCGCTGATCAGCGGCTTGATCGCGCCCTTGGCGGCGAGCTCGGTGAGCTGCTCATGGCAACGCAGCACCGCCGCCGGGTCCTTGGTGTTGTACAGACCCCAGTGCAGGCCCATGATCGAGTAGTTCTTGATGAGGGCGTGGTTCAGCCCCGGCGCCGGTACGGAACCGCTGGCGAACCCGACGAGGACGATCCGCCCCTCGAACGCCACGCACTTGGCGGACTGCGCATAGGCCTCGCCGCCCACCGGGTCGTAGACCACATCCACGCCGCGGCCGCCCGTGGCCTCCTTGACGGAGGCGATCACGTCGTCGCCGCGCCGGTCGATCACCACGTCGCAGCCGAGCTCCTCGGCGACCCGTACCTTCTCCGGGCCGCCGACCACGCCGATGACCCGCGCACCGGCCGCCTTGCCGAGCTGCACCGCCGCGCTGCCGACGCCTCCCGCGGCGGCGTGCACGAGCAGGGTCTCGCCCGCCTGAAGATGCGCCCTGCGGTGCAGACCGAACCAGCCCGTCTGATAACCGATGTGCAGCGCGGCCGCCTCGGCGTCGTCGAGGGAGTCGGGCGCGGCAAGCACGGCCGCCTCGTCCACCAGGGCGTACTCGGCGAAACCGCCGTACGGGAGCGCGGGGTTGGCGATGATCCGCCGGCCGTCCTCGGTCTCGCCGCAGATCTCGACACCCGGGGTGAACGGCAGCGGCGGCCGCATCTGGTATTGGCCGCGGCAAAGGAGCGCGTCCGGGAAGTTGATGTTGGCTGCCCGCACCTTGACGAGCAGCTGCCCGTCGCCGGGCGTGGGGGTGGCCACCTCGTCGAGACGCATCACCTCCGCCGGCTCACCGTTCTCGTGCACTCGCCATGCCTGCATGCGGGGCCTCCACAGAGGGGGTGGACAGTCTCCAGCGCATACTAAGCGGTCGCTTGCCTTCAGGGAACGGCCCGGCCAAGACTTTCCCGCGTACGCGAGCAGCGCGCTCAGTCCCCCGAGGCCTTCTTCGGCTTGGCCCGCACATGCATCCGCTCCCCCTGCGGCCCGAACAGGCTGAGCATCTCCACGGGCCCGTCCACCGCGTCGAACCAGTGCGGCACCCGCGTATCGAACTCGGCCGCCTCACCGGGACCGAGCACCACATCGTGATGGGCGAGCTTGAGGCGCAGCCTGCCGGAGATGATGTACAGCCACTCGTAACCCTCGTGCGTGCGCTGCTCGGCATGCTCGTTCTTGGGGTCCGGCGCTTCGATGATGACCTTGTAGGCCTGCAGTCCGCCCGGCTGTCCGCCCAGCGACAGATGGGTCCGGTTGTGGCGCACGATCGGCTTGGAGCGCACCCGCGGATCACCGACCTCCGGTGCGCCGACCAGTTCGTCCAGCGGCACCTGATGGGCGCGGGCGATCGGCAGCAGCAGTTCGAGGCTGGGCTTGCGATGGCCCGACTCCAGGCGGGACAGCGTGCTCACCGAGATCCCGGTCGCCTCGGAGAGTCCGGCCAGAGTGGAACCGCGGTCCTTGCGGATACCGCGCAGCCTGGCGCCCACCTCGGCAAGGACCGCGTCCGTCTCCTCGACACCCTCGGGTTCGGACATCGCAGGCTCCCTCGGCTTTTGCGGTTACGGCAACATTGTTTGCCCATTCTGCCGTACCGGGCGCACAGTCGCAGCGGAGGTGGTCGTGATGACCCGAAGCACCAAGGCCGAGCGGCAGACGTACGACGTGGTGGTTGTCGGAGGCGGAACAGCGGGACTGAGCGCGGCGCTCGGGCTCGGCCGCAGCCGGCGCAGCGTCCTGGTGGTCGACGCGGGTGAACCCCGTAACGCGCCCGCCGCCCATATGCACGGTTATCTGTCGCGTGACGGCATGCCGCCCGCTCAGTTCCTGGCGATCGGACGCAAGGAGGTCGAGAAGTACGGCGTGGAGATCGTTTCCGGCCGTGTGACGAAGGTCGAGCCGGACGCCGCGGGCGAGGTCGACGTGACGCTCGCCGACGGGACCGTGGTGCACGGCAGGCGCGCGGTCGTCGCCACCGGTCTCGTCGACGAACTGCCGCAGATCAAGGGCCTCGCGGAGCGCTGGGGCCACGATGTCCTGCACTGCCCCTACTGCCATGGATACGAGGTACGGGACCAGGCCTTCGGTGTGATCGCCGGTCGCGAGATGGGCGCCCACCAGGCGTTGCTCGTCACCCAGTGGTCGCAGGACGTGACCCTCTTCCTGCACCAGGTCGAGGAGCTGCCCGAGGAGCAGTGGCAGCAGCTGGCCGCCGCGGGGGTCCGGGTCGTGTCGGGCGAGGTGGCCGAAGTGCTCGTCGAGGAGGACCGGTTGACGGGGGTGCGGCTCGCGAGCGGTGAGGTCTTCGCACGGGAGGTCCTGTTCACGGCCACCCGCCCCAAGCCCCGTACGGACATGATCCCCGGCCTGAGCGGTGACGCCGTGACGGAGACACCGTTCGGGCCGTATCCCGCGGTGGACGAGATGGGGCGCAGCCGGATTCCCGGGGTGTGGGTGGTGGGCAATGCGATGAGCCCCATGGAGATCGTCGTCAGTTCGGCCGCGCTCGGCTACCGGGCGGGCACGATGATCAACGCGGAGCTGACCTTCGGCGATCTGGCCCGGGCCGCCGAGGAGCGCCGGGCCGGCGGGTTCACACCCGAGGCGGAGCGTGAGGTGTGCGAGGCGACCACGGCGGAACGCCGCCACGGGCTGGGCTGAGACGGGGAGTTGCGTACGAGTGGTGTGCACGGGCCGCGGCTGTGGAGCTTCGCCTATGGAGCTTTGCGGCCCACCCGTGTATCGATGCGCCCATGACGGACGCAGCCACGCCCCCGGGCCTTCCCACCCCTCCCCCGCTCGGCGAGAGCGCACTGCCACCGGGCACGTACGACGGGGTCACCGTCCTGGTGACCGGTGGCGGCACGGGCCTCGGCAAGGCGGTCGCGGCCGAATTCGCCCGCCTGGGCGCCGACTTGGTGATCGCTAGCCGCAAGGCCGAGCACCTCAAGGCGGCCGAGGACGAGCTGTCGGCGCTGGGCGGCCGCGTGCTCACCGCGGCCTGCGACATCCGCGACCCCGACCGCATCGCCGAGGTCTTCGAGCTGGCCGCGGAGGCGTACGGCCTGCCGCAGGTCCTCATCAACAACGCGGCGGCGAACTTCCCCGTCCCCGCCGAGGACATGTCCCCGAACGCCTGGCGCTCGGTCGTGGACATCACGCTGACCGGCACGTACTTCATGGCCCGCGAGTTCGGCCGCCGCCATCTCGCGGCCCGCACCCCTGGCTCGATCGTCAACGTCGGCGCCTCGTACGCCTGGACCGGCGGTCCCGGGTACGCGCACAGCGCGGCCGCGAAGGCCGGGGTGAAGAACCTGGTCGAGACGCTGGCGGTCGAGTGGGGACCGTACGGCATCCAGGTCAACGGGCTGGTCCCCGGCCTGATGCCGCACGAGGACATGACCGCCGACATCCGCGCGAACCTCGACCGCGTACGGGCCGCGGACGTCCGTCAGCCCGCGCTGAGGGTGGGCGCCCCCCGCGAGCTGGGCTGGGCGGCGACCTTCCTGGCCTCCCCGTACGCCCGATTCATCAGCGGCCACACGCTGGTGGTGGACGGGGCGAACTGGCAGCGGCGCGATCTGGTGACGCCCGAAGTGGTGCCGATACGGGAGCAGTTGGGGCGGGGCCCGTTCGGCGGCTGACCGCGCACGCGCACTGCCGCGCTCAGCCGCCCGCGCGCACGATCTCGGCGAGGGCACGCTCGGCGAGGGCTGTGATGGTCAGCGACGGGTTCGCGCCGCCCGCGTTGCCGGGGAGCAGGGTGCTGTCCATGACGTACAGGCCCTTCATGCCGCGCACCCGGCCCGCCAGATCCGTGACCTGGCCGATCTCGCAGCCGCCGAGCGGATGCGCCGTGGGCAGGAAGCGCAGGGTGTCGGGCAGTGGCTCGCAGCCCGGGGAGGCTTCGGCGATACGGGCGTTGGCGGCGAGCGCGGCCCGGCGCGCCGCTGCCGTCCGCTCGGCCGACCAGTCGGTGAGCCGGACGGTGCGGGTGCCCGGGTCGTAGCGGAAGGTGCCGCGGTGGTCGGTGTCGACCGTCATCGCGAAGGTGACCGCGAGGGCCCGGTCGCCGGAGGGCGGGAAGTGACCGCATTCAAGGGTGAGCGGGAGCTCGAAGCCTTCGCGCAGCCGCACCATCGAGGCGATCGGCGCGCCCTGGGTGGGGCCGGACTCCGCGGCCGGGATGACGCAGCCGGTGAACTGGTCGCCGTTGTCCCCGAACCCCGTACCGACCGCAGCGGGCAGATCGGGCAGTGCGCCGCTGTCGCGTGCCGCGACGAGCAGCCGGTTGGTGCCGAGCGTGCCGGCGGCGAGGAAGAGCAGATCGCAGGTGACGGCCTCGGTGGCGAGCACGGACTTGTCGGGGGCGAGCCGGCGCACCTGGAGTTCGTAGCCGAGCCGGGTCCGCTCGATGCCGGTGACCTCGTGGCGGGCGCGCAGCTGCACGTGGCCGGTGGCCAGAGCCGCGGGGAGATAGGTCTGACGCAGCGTGCGTTTGGCGCCGGTGGTGGTGGCGCCGATCGGGTCGCCGACGGTGACCACCGAGCGGGCGCGGCCGGTGAGTTCGTCCCGTACGGCCTCCCAGTCGAAGGCCGCGTCGAGACCGGACGGTGCGAAGCCCGCGCGCCGCATCCGGGCGTCCCAGGAGCGCACATGCGTGTAAGGAACCGCGTCGTAGACATCTCGCGGCATCGCTGATGCCCGCAGCATGCGCCTGGCGAGCGGGAACCAGGTGCGCACGAACTCCTCGTAGCGCAGGCCCTTGGGGTAGAGGCGCTCGAAGTAGCGGCGCTCGGGTGCCAGGGTGATGCCGTAGTACCCGACCGAACCACCGCCGACCGTCGCCCCGGCGAGCATGCCCAGACCCGATTCCCGGACGTGCTCGACTCCCCCGAGCAGGCCCGGCTCATCGGATCCCCGCTCCAGGATCAGAGTGTCGACCCCGGCACCGCCCAGGCGCAGCGCCGCCACGGCCCCGCCGAAGCCGGAGCCGACCACCACCGCGCGGAAGTGCCTGCGGCGTGCGGTCGCGGCGGCCGCGCGATCGGAGCCGGGGAGCACGGCCGCGGCGAGCCCGGCGAGGGCCCCGCCCGCGCTCAGGCCGAAGAGTTCACGGCGTCCGTACGTGCGAAGAGAAGCTGCTGCCATACGTCCGCTCCGGAGTCGGGCGGCGCCGGCGAAGGCCGGGCCGCAGATGCGGACGAAAGGTAACAAATTGCAGCGTCGGCCCCATGCTTTCGTCAGCGCCCGGCGCGGATGCCCCCGCGCGTCTACTTGCCCTCGAACTCCGCCGGCCGCCGCGCCGCCTTCGCCGCGTACCCCTCACGGGAGTCCTCGGAGGTGAGCGTGAGGGCGGCAGCGAAGGCCGTACGCTCCAGGGCTTCGGCCAGGCCACGGTCCGCGAAGAGGTCGATGTCACGCTTGATGCCCTGCACGGCGAGCGGGGCGTTGGCCGCGATCTCCGCGGCGACCGACCGGGCCGTCTTGTCCAACTCGTCGCGCCCGGTGACCACTTGGAGCAGGCGGAGCCGCTCCGCCGTCGGGGCGTCGATCCGCCGGCCGGTCAGCGCGAGGAACTTGGCCCAGCCCGCGCCCGCGTCCCGGGCGATCCGCAGATCGCCGCCCGCGTCGACGGCCACGCCGATCTGAGCCTCGGGCAGCGCGAAGACCGCGTCGTCGGCGGCCACCCGGATATCGGCCATGAGGGCGAGCTCGAAGCCGAAGCCCAGGCAGTACCCCTGCACGGCGGCGACGACCGGCTGCGGCAGGCCGGCGAAGACCCGCATCCGCTCATGGACCCAGCGGATGCCCTCGTAGTAGTTACGGGTCCGTTCGGCGCCGGAGCGCCCGGTGATCGCGCCGCCGGGTGCGGTCACGTCGATGCCCGCACAGAAGGCCCGGCCCTCGGCGCGAAGCAGCACCGCCTTGATGGAGTCGTCGAAGCGGATCCGGTCGGCGAACAGGCCCAGCTGGCGAGTCGACTCCCAGCTCCAGGCGTTGAGCTTGTCCGGGCGGCAGAGCGTGAGGATGCCGAGTCCGTCCTCGACGTCGAGGCGCAGCCGCTCCTCGCCCTCGGCGATCTCGGTGCTCGTGGTGTCGATCATCCGCGCCCCCTACCGTTTCTGACGTCGCGTCAGGGTAGGGGGCCTGGTCCGCACATTGAAGAGCCCGGCCCGCACAGGTGAAGGGCCGGCACGCCGGGTGTCAGCGCTCGAACACCTCGAAGGCCACGGCGGGCTTCCCGCCGAACCGCTCGGCGTTCCACTGGCTGGTCATGGTCAGGAACCCGCGCACATACGTCTCGGGGTCCTCGTCGGTCAACGCCTCGATATAGGCGCGGTGTTCGAGCAGCGAGCGCACCGAGCGCTCGAAGCCCGGCCCGGCGTCCACCGCATGAGTGGAGCGCTCGGATCCGGCGATGGCGATCCACTTCACACCGTTCCAGGGCGCGAGTCCCTCCTCGATCAGATCGGGGAAGATCCAGCGGTTACCCGCGTCCGCCACGGCGTCGATCGTGGCCTGCCCGATGGCACGGTGGTCGGCGCTGTTCAGGAAACGGCCGCCGAAGCTCTCCCGGTGGTTGAGCGTGATCACCAACTCGGGCTTGTGGCGCCGGATCGCGGCCGCGATGTCACGACGCAGCGCGGTGCTGTACTCGATGACGCCGTCGGCGTGGTCGAGGAACTCGACGGTCTGCACGCCGACCACGGCGGCACTGGCCAGCTGCTCCTGTTCGCGCAGCGGGGCGCACTTCTCCGGTTCCAGGGTGTCGATTCCGGCCTCGCCCCGGGTGGCGAGCAGATAGACGACCTCACGGCCGCCGTCCGTCCACCCGGCAACCGCTCCGGCGCAGCCGTACTCCAGATCGTCGGGGTGGGCGACAACGGCGAGGGCGCGCTGCCAGTCCTCGGGCATGGGAGTGAGCTGTTCGGTCATGTCGGCAAATCTAACTCCCGCCACCGACAAGGGCACCGGCTACGACGGACCGGTCCCGCACCCCGCGCTCAGGCGCCCGGTACGTAGAACTTCGTGGTCGCGTCCGCCATCGCCGCCGCCACCTCGGCCGACTCACCGTTCGCCACGTTCGCCGCACGCCAGGCCTCACTGCTGGCCGTCATCATCACTCCGGCCTCGGCCGACTCGCTCCAGGCCAGCGCCTGCGTACGGTCGAAGGCGGCGCCCTGCGCCAGGTACATCCCGAGCCCCACGAGGCTCAGATCCCACCCGACGCCGGTGGCCCCCGGCCCGAACTGCCCCCAGAACTCGGCCGGCACGATCGCGATGTGCTCCAGCTCGAACCGCGTACGGTCGGCGCCCTCCGGCGTCAGCCGCACCTCGACCTCGCTGAAACTGTCCTCCTGCTGCGGACCGTGGATCCAGCTGACCCGCAGCAGCCGCGGCTGTTCGCAGCGCAGGATCTCGCCGCCCGCATTCCCCTCCAGCTGATAGGACCCGCCGAGCTTGAACTCGCCGGTCACCGGCATGAACCAGCGGGCCAGGCGCTCGGGGTCGGTGCAGGCCTCCCAGATGTCCTCGGCCTCGGCCTCGTAGACCCGGCTCAGGACGATCGAGCGTGCCTGCCCCTTGGGGGTGTCGGCGTCGCGTACGACGCGGTGCATGGCGTTGATGGTGTCGACGATGTCAGTCATCGGATGTCTCCGTGGTCTGTCGCTACGTTTCCCTCTGGCTATCACGCACGCGCCTGGCCCGCTTGCCGCGCGCCAGCTCGGTACCGAGGGCGTCGAGGCGCTGACTCCAAAAGCCCCGGAACTGTTCGAGCCAGGCGTCGACCTCCCGCAGCGGTCCCGCGTCCACGGCGTACAGCCGCCGCGCACCCTCGGCCCGCACGGAGGCGAAGCCGCCCTCCCGCAACACCCGAAGGTGCTGCGATACGGCGGGTTGGGAGATCCCGAACTCCGCACGGATCGTCTCGGTCAGCGAACCGGAGCTCTGCTCGCCCTCAGCGAGCAGCTCCAGAATCCGGCGCCGCACGGGGTCGCCCAGGACATCGAATGCGTGCACACACCGATCGTGCCACCTGGCACTTATATAAGTCAATTCTTATACGACGGGACGCCTCCCCGAGCGGCCCGGTGCCGCGTACGCTGCACCCATCCGATGATCTGAGGAGGGGAAGCCGCGATGCGTGTCGCTCTGTTCCTGACGTGCGTCAACGACACGCTCTATCCCGACACCGGCCGCGCCGTCATCAAACTCCTGACCAGGCTCGGGGTCGAAGTGGACTTCCCGATGGCGCAGACCTGCTGCGGACAGGCCCACTACAACACCGGCTATCGCCGTCAGGCCGAACCTCTCGCGCGGCACTACTCCGATGTCTTCGGTGAGTACGACGCGATCGTCACCCCGTCCGGCTCATGCGCGGCGATGGTGCGCGAGCTGTATCCGCGGCTCGGCGAGCGGGCCGCGGCGGAGGGCCGTGGCGACGAACTGGCGCGGGTGCTTGCCCCGGTGATCCCCAAGACGTACGAACTCACCGAGTTCCTGGTCGATGTGCTAGGTGTGGTCGACGTGGGCGCGTACTACCCGCATCGCGTGACGTACCACCCGACCTGCCACGGACTGCGCTCGCTGCGACTGGGCGACCGCCCGCGCCGACTGCTCGAAGCGGTCAAGGACCTGGAGTTGGTCGAACTGCCGGGCGCCGAGGAGTGCTGCGGCTTCGGTGGCACCTTCGCCGTGAAGAACGCCGACGTGTCGGCGGCGATGGGCCTGGACAAGGTGCGCAACGCGGAGTCGACCGGCGCCGAGCGGCTGTGCGCGGCGGACAACTCCTGCCTGATGCACATCGGCGGCACGATGGCCCGGCTGCGTACGGAGATCAGACCGGTGCACATCGCGGAGATCCTCGCGAACACCCAGGAGGACGCGTCGTGAGTGGGACTTTCGTGGGGATGCCCGCCTTCCCGAAGGCCGCGCACGAGGCCGTCGCCGACAGCACACTGCGCGCCAATCTGCGCCATGCCACCCACACCATCCGCGACAAGCGGGCCCGTGCGGTCACCGAACTGGACGACTGGCCCGAACTGCGGCAGGCCGGCAAGCGGATCAAGGATCATACGCTGCGTCATCTCGACACGTATCTGCTGCAGTTGGAGGCCTCCGTCACCGCGGCGGGTGGCACGGTGCACTGGGCAGCCGACGCCGACGAGGCCAACCGCATCGTCACCGACCTCGTACGGGCCACGGGCGAGAACGAGGTCGTCAAGGTCAAGTCGATGGCCACCCAGGAGATCGGCCTCAACGAGGCCCTCGAAGCAGCCGGCATCCGCGCGTACGAAACAGACCTCGCCGAACTCATCGTGCAGCTCGGCAACGACCGGCCCTCCCACATCCTCGTCCCCGCCATCCACCGCAACCGCGGCGAGATCCGCGACATCTTCCGCCGAGAGATGGCCAGTTGGGGCCGCCCGGCACCGGAAGGCCTCGGCGACACCCCCGCCGAACTGGCCGAGGCGGCGCGTCTGCATCTGCGCGAGAAGTTCCTGCGCGCCAAGGTCGGCATCTCCGGCGCCAACTTCATGGTGGCCGAGACCGGCACCCTGGTCGTCCTCGAATCCGAGGGCAACGGACGGATGTGCCTGACACTGCCCGAGACGCTGATCTCGGTGGTCGGGATCGAGAAGATCGTGCCAACCTGGCGCGACCTCGAAGTGTTCCTGCAAACTCTGCCGCGCTCGTCCACGGCCGAGCGCATGAACCCGTACACCTCGACATGGACCGGCACTTCGGACGGCGACGGACCACAGACGTTCCACCTCGTCCTACTCGACAACGGCCGCACCGACACCCTCGCCGACGAGGTCGGCCGCCAAGCGCTGCGCTGCATCCGCTGCTCGGCCTGCCTCAACGTCTGCCCGGTCTACGTCGCTGCCGTACGCCTCCTCGCTCTGCGGCGCCTGCTACGAGGTGTGTCCAGTGGCGATCGACATCCCCGAGGTGCTCGTCCACCTGCGCGAGCGGGTGGTCCAGGGCGGTGAGGTCGTACGCAACGGCGTGAAGATCACGGTGCAGCCCGCGAAGGGCCATGCCGCCGAGCGGGCCGCCATGCGGGCGGCGGCCTGGGCCTTCGGCCGACCCGGAGTCCTGCGCACCGGCCAGCGGCTCGCCTCGCGCACCCGCCGCCTGCATCCACGGAAGCTGCCGGGTCCGGGCAAGGCCTGGGGCGAGAGCCGTGATCTGCCGAAGGTGCCACAGGAGTCGTTCCGCGACTGGTGGCAGCGGACCCGGAGCACGAAGGGTGAAGCGAAGTGAACAGCAGGGACCGGGTACTGGACCGGGTACGGCGGGCCCTTGGCGACGCACCGCGGGAGACCGCCTCGTACGCACAGGACGTGCCCCGCGACTACGCCGAACAGCACGGCACCCTCACCACCGCCGAGACCGCCGATCTGCTCGCGGAGAACCTCGCCGACTACCGGGCACTCGTGCACCGTACGCAGGAGGCCGAGCTCCCCGCTCTCATCGCCCGCCTCCTCACGGAGCGCGCGGCGGCCTGCGTCCTCGTGCCGCCCGGGCTCCCGAAGGAGTGGTTGTCCGCCACCGCGACACCGCTCGTCGAGGACAGCGCGGACAGCACCCCGCACGCGCTCGACGAGGTGTCGGCCGTGGTGACGGGCTGCGCCCTGGCCATCGCCGAGACCGGCACGATCGTCCTCGACGGCTCCCCCGACCAGGGCCGCCGCCGGATCACCCTGATCCCCGATCACCACATCTGCGTCGTACGGGTGCCTGAGCAGCTGGTCTCCTCCGTACCGCAGGCGCTGCCACGACTCAACCCGCGCAAGCCCCTGACCTGGATCTCCGGCCCGTCCGCGACCAGCGACATCGAGCTCGACCGGGTCGAGGGCGTGCACGGGCCGCGCACGCTCCAGGTCATCCTCGTGGAGTGACCCACCGGGCGGCCCGCTCCCCGCGCTCTTAGCGTGAGGGCATGATCCGGTTCGAGCGGGTGACCAAGCGGTACGCCGACGGCACCACGGCCGTGGACGATCTCTCCTTCGAGGTGGCCGAGGGCGAACTGGTGACGCTCGTCGGCCCCTCCGGCTGCGGCAAGACCACCACGATGATGATGATCAACCGGCTGATCGAGCCGACCGAGGGCAAGATCTTCGTCGACGGCGAGGACATCTCCAAGGTCGACCCCGTGAAGCTGCGGCGGCGCATCGGTTACGTCATCCAGCAGGTCGGTCTGTTCCCGCACCGCACGATCCTCGACAACACGGCCACGGTCCCGGCCCTCGTCGGCTGGAAGCGCTCCAAGGCCAAGGCGCGTGCGGCCGAGCTGCTCGACATGGTCGGTCTCGACCCCAAGAAGTACGGCTCGCGCTATCCCGACCAGCTCTCCGGTGGTCAGCGCCAGCGCGTGGGTGTGGCCCGGGCGCTCGCCGCGGATCCGCCGGTGCTCCTGATGGACGAACCGTTCGGCGCGGTCGACCCGGTGGTGCGTGAGCAGTTGCAGGACCAGTTTCTGCAGATGCAGCAGAGCGTGCGCAAGACGGTCGTGATGGTCACCCACGACATCGAGGAGGCCGTACGCCTCGGCGACCGGATCGCGGTGTACGGGCAGGGCCGGATCGAGCAGTTCGACACTCCGGGTTCGGTGCTCGGCAATCCGGCGACTCCCTATGTGGCCGAGTTCGTGGGCGCCGACCGGGGTCTGAAGCGGCTTTCGGTCACGGAGATCCAGGCCGACGACCTGGAGGAGCCGCCGCTCGCCCGCCTCGACGAGACGGCCTCGACGGCCGCGGCCCGGCTGCGCGCGCAGGGCGCCCGCTGGGCCGTCTGTCTCGACGAGGGAGGCGATCTGCACGGCTGGGCGGGCGTCGACGAGCTGGCGCTCGCGGGGGACGCGAAGGTCGGCGACCTGGCGCACCGGATGAACTCCTGGGTTCCGGTGGGCGCCCCGCTCAAGACCGCCTTCGGTGTGATGCTGCAGCACGACGCCGGCTGGGTCGCGGTCCTCGACGGCGCCCGCTTCCTCGGCGTCCTCACCCCCGCCAAGCTGCACGAGGCGCTGCGCCGGTCCGTGGACGCGGATGCGCTGGGTGTGGCACGCGACGAGGTGGAGTTCGACTCGGTGGCGGACGCGTAGCACTTGTACGCGCGGCACTCGTATGCGCAGCACTCGTACGCGCAGCACTCGTACATGTCCCCCTCGTACCGGAATCGGCTCAGGCCGCACATGACCGAAATCATGCCTCTCACATGTCTTGTGACGCATTGACCCCAAGCCGTCATCGCGGTTGCATGCGTGGGGTCCTCCTGCGGGGAGCCGGAGGCGAGTCCACTTCATGACTGGGGGAAGCATGAGAGGGAACACGAACCGGAGCACCACCAGACGCGGCCGCGCCGGCTTAGGCGCGGCCGTCGTCGTGTGTGCGGTCGTCGCGGTACTGCCCGGGGCCGCATCGGCCGAGCCCGGCAGCGACGCACTCGCCGGCGGGGCCGGGGTCGAGCGGATCAGTGTCAGGCCCGACGGCACACAGTTCGACGGCGACTCCACCGGCGGCGCGATCTCCACCGACGGCAGCCGCTTCGTCTTCGCGGCGTCGGCGACCACAACGGGGTACCCGAGTGTATTCATGCGCGAGCAGCGCTCGGGCCAGGTCAAGAGCGTGAGCTCGTGGTCGCCGCTGCACGCTCCCGCGCTCAGCGGCGACGGGGAGTACGCCGCCTACTCGGTGCAGATCCAGAACAACACCAACATGCAGCTCGCTCAATGGACCGCGGGCAGTTCGATCGGCATCTCCTGTATCGCCATCACCTGCACTCAGCCGTCGGTCAGCAGGGACGGCCAGTACGTCGCCGTGGTCGCCACCTCGGGCCGGCCCGAGAACGAGCGGCGCCTCGAAGTCCTCGACTGGCGCGCGGGCACCAAGCAGCAGCTCGCCTGGTTCAAGCCCGGCACCGCCGTCTGGCCGTCCATCAGCGGTGACGGCCGCTTCGTCGCGTACCAGGACGGCGCGGCGGGGGACGTCTTCTTGTGGGACCGCGACTACGGCTCCACCTCCGACCCGATCGAGGGCCCGGACAAGGTGGCGTCCGTCGTCCAGATCAGCGAGGACGGCAGCAAGATCGTTTATCGGTCCGGCTCCGACACCTATGTCCACGACGTGAGCGCGGGAACGGCCCAACTGGTGGCGAACGTCAAGGGTCTGGCGATCGATCCCAGCGGCCAGTACCTGTTGTACGCGCCGCAGGACACGACCGGACCCTCGCTCGTCCTGCGTGACCTGAAGGCGGGCACCGACGAGGTCGTGTCGGTCCAGCCCGCCACCGCCGGGGTGGACGCGGTCAGCGACGGCGGTCGCGACGTGGTCTTCCAGTCCGCCGCGGACGACATCGTGCCCGGTGACACCAACGGCAAGTCGGACGTGTTCGTGCGTCGCTTCTTCTGAGTGGCCCTGCTGCGTCGCTCGCGCCCGGGTGCGCGAGCGACGCAGCAGTTCGACCTGTCGAGGCCTAGACCTCCCTCACCTCGAACGCGTCCAGGACGAACTCCGCCACCCCGTCGTCCCCGACCTTCCGCAGCCCCACCCAGGCCTCGCCTGCATCGGGCGCGGTGAACTCGTAGCTCAGGACGGTGGGTTCGAGCGCGACCGGCAGCGGCTCCCGGAGCAGTTCGCGCTCCCCCGGCGTGTCCACCGCGGTCACCCACGCGTACTGCCCGGCCATCTCGTTCTCGTACCGGAACGAGACCCGGTACGTCTTGCCGGGCTCGAAGCGCACCGTGTGCTGAACCGTCCGGTACACCAACCCCCCGTTCTCACCGCGCGACTTGAGCGACTCCGACCCGTCGATCACGTCGTCGATCGCCTTGCCGTTCCAGCCCCGCTGGGTGAACGGCGCGTGCCGCTGGGCGATATGCGTACGCGGGTCCGTGGCGCCGCCCGCATCGCCCTTCACGAAGGCGCCCCAGCCCTGCGGCACCGACTCGAAGTCCTCATACACCACCGTGCCCGCCTTCGCGGAGCGGTGCGCGGCCACGATACGGACGTTGTCGAAGCGGACTTGCGGCTTGCCCGCCGCCGCGCGCAGGGTGAGGTCCACGGGCCCGCCGCCCTCCGGGACGGTGAAGTAGGTGAACATGCGCTGGAAGCGGGTGCCGTGCTTGCGGTCGGCCGCGACGTAGTTGCCCGCGGTGGAGGCCGCCGTCCAGTTCGCGGCGACCACACCGTCCGCGGTCCTCACCTCCAGGGTCGCCTTCCGGCTCTCCCCCGGCTTCTCACCCACCTCGACCTGTACGGAGGCGGCGTAGGTGCCGGGGGCGAGCCGGGACACCCGCTGTCCGACCGCCGCCGCGCCGCCCGACCCGATCACGAGCTCGTAGTCACCGAGCGCGCTGAGCTTGACGGAGGCGGGCCCGGACGTCTTCCAGCCCTGCAGGGAACCGGAGTTGAAGCCGGGATCGTGCAGCGGTGTGTGCTGGCCCCAGGCGGGGTCGCCGGCCGCGGGGACGCGGGAGCGGTAGACCACGTAGGGCTGGCCGGCAGTCGCTTTGAGGGTGACCTTGCCGCCTTGCACCGCGACCTCGGAGACGTACACGCGTCCCTGGTCGGTGAGCTTGTAGAGCACCACGGACCTGGCGCCAGCCCAGCCGCGCGGCAGCAGCCAGGTGCTGGTGCCGGCCTTCGCCGAGTAGTGGTAGAGCTTCGCCGGGTCGTCGGCCCTGCGCGGCTCCCACGGCAGCAGATAGCGGCCGTCGTCGTACACCACCCGTCCGTCGGTCCTGATCACGCGCTTGCCGCCGTCGTCCGACACGGAGGTGCCGGTCGGCCCGAAGAACGTGATCTCGTGCGCGGACCAGGACTTGATCGGATACGCCTGCAGATACTTCGCGGGCAGCGACTCGGTCCAGATCAGGTCGTAGAACGTCTTCCAGTCGGTCTTGCCGACCCAGCCCTCGAAGTTGCCGGTGCGCGGAATGCCGAGCAGGGTCGGCCACTTGTCGGCGAAGACGTCCTTCTGGTGGTTGCGGACGAAGCGGATCAGTTGGGAGTTGATGCCGCGCGAGGTGTCGGGGCCGTAGTCGGTCTCGGTGGCCCAGTGCGCCCAGACCGCGGAGCGCTCCAGGCCGTGGCCCCACTCGGTCGTCACGATCCAGCCCTGCTCGCGCAGGGCGCGCTGGAGGCGGTCGGAGTTCCAGCCCGACTCGCGGAACACGTCGATGTAGAGGGTGTTGAGAGCCGGGTCGGCCTCCGCACGCAGGTCGGCGAAGCGCTTGATGATGTCGCCGGAGACGAGGTCGCGGCGTGCGTCGATGCGGTAGCTCTGGTCGAGCCAGTCCCACTGCTCGTTGGTCTTGTCGACGAGAGTTTCGGAGAAGGCGTTGGCGACGGGGTATGACTCGGTGGCGTTGACGTGCACGCCGAAGTCACTGCCCCACTTCCTGCCTTCCCTGACCAGGGTGTTGAGGTCTTTCAGGCCACCCGCGCGCTTGTTGTGGTTGCCCGCGTAGTCGGGGTGCGCGGAGTCGTGGCCCTCGGACTGGTAGCCCTTGAGGAGCGTGTACTGGCGCAGTCCGTCGGTGGCGAGCGAGATCCGCTTCACGTGGTCGAGGGTGAGCAGGAACGGATTCGTGGCCTGCGAGGCGAAGTTGAACGGGATGTGCGGGACGACCCGCAGATGCTGCTCGTCGGCGCCGAGCGGCGTGACCATGATGTCCCGGTAGGCGATCGCGGCGTCCTGCCAGTCGACCTTGCCGTCACCGCCCCGGTCTCCCGTGACGATGACCGTGACTTCCGGCAGGGGTTCGGTGGCGTCCACAGGTGAGGTCGCCGCCCGGTGGGTCCACTGCCCGGCCGCGAGGCGCGCCTCGGCGCCCGCGGCCGTCCTGACGGTCGTACGCCAGAGCCGGCCGTTCTCCCAGGTCGTCCCCTCGGCCGAAACCGGCTTGTCGTACACGGTGTTGGTCTCGATCGCGCCGCCGAGACCGTCATGGGCGACGACGGCGTACGCGCATCCGGTGGCCGCCTCGGCCGGGGTGTCCGGGCCGACCGCGACCAGGGTGTCACCGCTCTTGGCCTTGTCGAGCTGGATCTTCGCGGCGAGGAGGGTGGCTCCGGGCTGGTCGCTGCGTACGGAGAGGAAGGCGAGCGACGGGATCTGGAGCGTGCCCACACGCAGGGCCTCGGTGTCGGTGATCCTCGTGATACGCCAGTGGACCTTGTGTCCGGCGACGCCGATCTCCGCCCGGATCTCCGTGCCACCGGCGAAGGAGAGCGTGTACGTGATGTGGTCCGAGCCGGCCTGCGAGGTCACCTCGGGGGTATGGGCCGTGCCGTTGACCAGGACCGAGGTGACCGGGTCCGGCTGGCCGTGCAGGACGGCGCCCGAGGCGCGGTCCGTGTAGCGGACGATACGGGGGAAGGCGGTGTCGACCTGCACGTCCAGGTCGGCCGAGCTCAGAGTCGTTTCCCCTGCCGCCGCGGTTCCGGCGGCCGCGAGGCCTGGCAGCCCGAGGGTGAGGGCTGCCCCGGCGGCGGCTCCGGTGACTACGACCGACCGGCGGCTCGGTCCATGTGTCTCTTGCGACAGCTGCACTGCGCACCCCTTCTCGGGACGGTTACCGTGCCGTCACGATGGGGTCTGCGGGACAACTGGGCCCATGGACAAAGGTGGGGCGGTATTGGACTTACGAGCCGCCGACACCCCGGCTACAGGAGCCCGTTGTCCTTCAGATACGTCTCCGCCACGTCCTCGGGCAGCCGCCGCCAGCTGTCCACCTGCTGGTTCATGGAGGCCAGGTCCGCCGTGGTCAGCACCTTGTTCAGCTTGTCGAGCGCCGCCGCGACCTTCGCGCTGCCGGCCCGCGAGCGGTTCACCACGGGCACGATGTAGTCCGCGTTCTGCAGGTGCTTGTCGTCGGCGAGCAGGACCAGGCCGAACTCACCGAGGGTGGCGTCGGTACTGGTCGTGAGCACCATCTGGTCCTGACCGGACTCGACGGCCTTCTTCGCCTGCGTCGTACCCACGCCCTTGGGGTCGACGGCCGTGATGTCGATCCCGTAGACCTTCTCCAGTCCCGGTTCGCAGTATGGGCGTTTGACGCACTCGTCGCCCGCCGCGAGCCGCACCTTCAGCCCTGAGCGGCCGAGGTCGGAGAGGGTCTTGAGGTTGTGCTCCTTCGCGTAGGCGGCCGTGACCGCGAAGGCGTTCTGGTCCACCGCCTTCCCCGGCGGCAGGACCACGAGCCCTCGGGGGGTGGCCAGTTCACGCAGCGCCTTCATCGTGGCGTCGAGGTCCGGTGAGCCGACCGGGGGTGCGTCCGGTCCGTTGGCCTTGGCGTTGAGCCAGTCCGCGAAGGTCGCCGCGTACTCGGGCACGACGTCGATCTGGCCGGATTCCAGCGCCGGCTCGTACAGCTCGCGGTTGGCGACGGTCAGCAGGGTGATGCGATAGCCGGCCTTGGAGAGCAGCTTCGCGTACATCTGGGCCAGCAGATCGCTCTCCGTGAAGCCGGCGGATCCGATGGTCAGGGAGTGGCTGTCGCCGGGTGGTGCCGTGACCTCGCCCTGGTTCTCGAGGGAGGGTCCTGTGGTGCAGCCCGCGAGGAGCACGGTCAGGAGGCAGCCGGTCGCGAAGTGCCGTCTCATGCGGTCCTCCCGCGCGCCCAGTTGGGGGCCATCCGCTCGGCGACCTCGAAGAGCCCCTCCACGATCAGCGCGAACGCTGCCACGAGCACGGCGCCCGCGACGACCTGCGGCGTGGAGGCCAGGTTGAAGCCCGCGGTGATGATCCGGCCGAGTCCGCCGCCGCCCGCGAGCGCGGCGATGGTGGCGGTGGCCACGAGCTGGACGGCGGCGATCCGCACACCGTTGAGGATCATCGGGAGCGCCAGCGGCAGTTCGACCCGCCACAGCATCTGCCGCCCCGTCATGCCCATGCCGCGCGCCGCCTGGACGACACTGCGGTCCACCTCGCGCATGCCGACGTAGGCGTTGGTCAGCAGTGGCGGTACGGCGAAGAGCACCAGGGCGACGATGGTCGGCCCCTGCCCCCACTTCCCGATCGGGGTGAGCAGCAGCAGGACGAGGACGGCGAAGGTGGGCACGGCCCGGCCGACGTTGGAGATGTTGACGGCGAGCGCACCGCCCTTGCCGAGGTGGCCGAGGATTAGGGCGATGGGCAGCGCGATCAGACAGCTGATCACCAGGCAGACCACGGTGAGCAGCAGATGCTCCGTGAGCCGGTGCCAGATGCCGTTCGCGCCCGACCAGTTGGCGGGGTCGGTCAGCCAGTCCCAGGCGTCGCCGAGTGTCTTCATCCGCGCGCTCCTCGCTGCCAAGGGGTGAGGAGCCGCTGCACACCGAGCAGCAGCAGATCGGCGGCGATGGCGATGATCACGCAGAGCACGGAGGCGGTGAGGACCTGTGCCTTGAAGTACGTGTTCATCCCCGCGTAGATGAGATTGCCGAGCCCTCCGTAGCCGACGATCGCGCCGACCGTCACCAGCGACACCGCGGAGACGGTGGCGATCCGAAGGCCGGCCATCGCGGCCGGTACGGCGAGCGGCAGTTCGACGGTGAGCAGCAGCCGGATCGGTCCGTATCCCATGCCGCGCGCGGCCTGCCGGGTCTCCTCCGGGACGGCGCGCAGGCCGGCCAGGATGTTGCGCACGAGCAGCGTCAGCGAGTAGAGGACCAGACCCGCGACGACGAGGGCGGCGGACAGCCCGTACACCGGGAGCATCAGCGAGAACATCGCGAGGGACGGGATCGTGTAGAGCACGGTCGTGATGCCGAGAACGGGACCGGCGGCCCAGTGCCAGCGGCGGGCGGCGACCGCGAGGGGGACGGCGAGCACCAGACCGATCAGGACCGAGACCGCGGTGAGCTGCAGATGCTGGATGACCGCGTCGGTGAGGATCTCGCTGCGGGTCGAGAGGTACTTGCCGCAGATCCACTCGTTGCGCGCGAGACAGTCGTCCGGGGCGGTCACCTGCGGGGCGGTCACCTGGGGCGCGGTCACTCGTCCAGTCAAGGCCACGGTCGTGGTCACGGCCCGTCCTGGTCGCCCGTACGAGTGGGGAGCCCGCCTTGCGCACGGGAGCCGCCGGCCGCCCAGGGCACGGACCGCGCCCGCAGCATCCCGGCGAGCACCACGCACCAGACGGTGACGGCGATCCACAGCAGGACCTTGCCCGGCCCTTCGAGCCACCCGACCTTCGCCGCCGTCGACACGGACAGGGTGGCCACCGAGGTCATGCCCAGTGGGAAGACGGTGGCCCAGCGCCTCGCGTCGTAGCGCACCCGCGGCCAGCGGGCCTCGGCGACCGCGAGGACCGCGTACCAGGCGAGGTCGAGGCAGAGCAGGACCAGCGTCACCACGCGTACGACGCCGTGCAGGGAACCGGTGAGCTGACCGGCCGCGAGCAGCTTGGCGCCGGCCAGCGCCGAGATGGCGAGCGCACCGCCCGCCACCCACTGGTCGCCCGCGCCCGTGCGGACGTTGGTGTAGTCGAAGTGGGCCAGGGCCGCGCAGTACAGCACGAGGCCGAGGCACCAGACCCCGAGGGACACCTGGGCGAGCCATCCGGCGTCGAGCACCGGCGCGAGGGTGGCGGCGAGCACGACGAGGCCCTGCGTCGCCACGCACACCAGGAACACTCCCCCGGTCATGCCGCGCCGCCAGTGCCGCAGCACCGAAGGCAGCAGCACCAGCCACAGGACGACCGACGCCGCGAGCAGCACGAGCGCGAGGGCTCTCCAGTCGAGCGCGGTGCAGCGGGTGCCGAGGACGCAGGTCGCCGCGACGGAGGTGAGCGCGGGCGGCGTGTAGGACTCGGCCTCCCAGCGGGCGCGGTCGCCGATGAGCCGGGCCACGAAGTCCACCGCGAGACCGGCCCAGAACAGGAAGGCCAGGGCGAGGAGGGCGAGCGACAGGGTCTCGTGACCGGTCAGATGCAGGCCCACCGAGATGATCCCGGTGGCCATCACTGCCGATCCGGCCACCGGTGACTGATCCGTCCACCCGGTGACGAGGCCTTTCGCACGCGCGCCTGCCGTCATACGCCCACCTTCGCCAACACGCTTGCGGTGTGCTGAAGCTGCTGCGCCGATCGGTGCAATTGCGCCTCGGCACCGATGTCCGGCGGTGCAAGAGTGCGGGCAGGATCTCGCCCGGCGAAGGAGCGGCTATGTGGAGCGACCTGTTCGATGTGGGGATCTCGTACGGCGAGAAGGCGGTACGTACGGTCGCCGTCTACCTGATCGTGCTCGTCCTGCTCAGGTTCGCGGGCAAGCGGGATCTCGCCCAGCTGAACACCTTCGACCTCGTCGTGATGCTGCTGCTGTCGAACGTCGTGCAGAACGCGGTGATCGGTCCTGACAACTCGGTGTCCGGTGCCGCGGTGGGCGCGGCGGTGCTGATGGCGGTGAACGCCGTGGTCGTACGGGTCGCACAGTCCTCGGACAGGCTCGGCCGTGTCCTGGAGGGAACATCTGTCGAGCTCGCTCGGGACGGCAACTGGCTGACCAAGCCGGTACGGCGCTACGGCCTGCGGACCGCGGATCTGGATGTCGCGGTGCGCCGGCAGGGCGGTGACGACATCGCCGAGGCGAGCACGGTCAGCCTGGAACCCGGTGGCGCGCTCCTGGTGACGCTGAAGGACGGGGACCAGGCGGCGGACAAGAACGACATCGACGAGCTGACGAGGAAGATCGAAGCTCTGCAGCGGCAGATCGCGGAGCTGCCGGGCCGGTGACCAGCGGCCACCGGCCCGGCGTCCGGGCCGTGGATCAGCGCCCGAGGCCGCGGTCGATGGTCCTGATCAGCTCACCGTCCGCCGTGTCCCCGTCGAGCGACCACACCATCGCGCCACCGAGACCGCGCGCCTTGACGTACGCGGACTTCAGGGCGAGCACGGCCGGGTCGTCGTAGGTCCACAGCGTCGTGCCGTCGAAGAGCCAGGAGTGCCCCTCGCGCAGATTGCGGTGGATCTTGTACGTGCCCGAGTCGGCCAGCGCCTTGAGTTCCTTGTAATCGGCGTACCCGTTGGCCCACTTGGCGGGCGCCGGAGCCGTGGCCGGCTGGCCCATCCCGTCCCCGCCACCGCTCACACCGGTCCAGCCCTGCCCGTACATCGGCATGCCGACGACCAGCTTGCGGGCCGGGGCGCCTCGCTCCAGCCAGGAGTTGACCGTGCCGTTGACGCTGAAGTCGTTCTTCGAGAACAGCGCGGACTGCTGGGCCGTGGTCTTCTCGCCGCTGACGTGGAAGTCGTAGCCCTGGAGGGTCACGAAGTCCAGATCCTTCATGATCTTGCGGACCTCGAAGCCCGCGTCGATCTTCTTCTCGGCGGTGGGCACGAAGGCCGAGAGCTCGTAGTGCTTGCGGTTCTTGCGGCCGAGCGCGTCGAGCTGGGCGCGGAACTCGGCGACGAGCGCCGTGAAGTTCTGCTTGTCCTCGGGCCGGAACACCGTGTCCGTGTCGCCCTCGGAACCCGGCCACTCCCAGTCGAGATCGACCCCGTCGAAGACGCCCGCGGCGGCGCCGTCTCCGCCGCGTACGCCGTCCTGGGGCAGGTTGCCCTTCAGGTAGAGGTCGACACAGGAGGAGACAAGGGCCCTACGGGCCTCGGGAGTTCGTACCGAGTCGGAGAAGTTGGTCGACCAGGACCAGCCGCCGAGCGAGATCATCACCTTCAGGCCGGGATGCTTGGCCTTCAGCTCCTTGAGCTGGTTGAAGTTGCCCGCGAGCGCCTGGGTGTCGGAGTCGGCGACCCCGTCCACGGAGTTCTCCGCGTCCAGCGGGCGCACATAGTCGGCCCACGGGTCCGCCTCGCCCGGCACGGCGTTCAGGAAGCACTTGCCTTCCGGATTGATGTTGCCGAAGGCGTAGTTGATATGGGTAAGACGCGCCGCGGCGCCGCTCTTGTCCAGGTCCTGCACCTGGAAGTCGCGGCCGTAGACACCCCACTGGGTGAAGTAGCCGACGCGCTTGAGCTTGGAGCGGTCACGCTCACCCCCGCCCGACTTGCCCTCCTGGGCCTGGGCGAGCGGGGCGATCAGGGCGACAAGACAGACGGCGGCAGCCGCCTGGGGCAGCATTCTTCGACGCATGGAAGCTCATTCCTGGTCAGCGGAAGAGGACCAACTGGCTTTGAACACACGGCAGTCGGACCGCCGAAGCTATTGGTCTGGACCATGCGGGTCAAGGGGGCGTACACAACCTCAGGGCGTGGGGATGCCCGCGGGACTCCGTCCCGGGCGCCCGAACTCGACCGGCACGCCCGGCGAATAGAGCACGCTGACCGGTGCGCCGGAAGGCTTCGGGAGTCCGGCAGCCTCGATCAAGTCCTCGTCGTGGGCGAGGAGTTCGGCGTGGTGCAGCGGCCAGCGCGGGTGACTGTTGGGGAGGTAGAGCGTGGAGCCGCCGAAGAAGGCGCTGTGCAGGCCCCAGCGTGCGGTCAGGAAATGTTCCAGCTCGGTGGGCTCCTGCACGCGGTCGCCCACGCGCAGCTCGATCCGGCTGTGCGCGCCGCGCGGCCCCGGCCAGCGGCGGCGGCTTTCGTACGTGAGGACGTCGCCGGCACGCCGTACGGACATCTTCGACCAGAGGTAGGGAAGACCGAAGGCCGCACGTCCGACGGTCACCGGGATCAGGCGCGAGGCGTCGAGGCTGCGGAAGACGACGCCTCGGCGGCCGCGCTCGTCGACCGAGTAAAGCCGCACGTTCGTCTCCGGGAAGGTGCCCAGATACGGCACACCGGGCAGCCGGAACCAGCCCACGCGATGCATACGGAAGGCCACGAGCCCCACATAGGTCGCACCGTCGAGGGTGTCCGGCACCGTGCCCGCGGGCAGCAGCGGCGCCACGTCCGCCGGGTCGGCCGCCCAGTGCACGAACGCCAGGTCGAGCCAGGACTGCGTCAGCAGCGCCCGCGCCGGGTAACCGGGCGGGTCGGCCGTGATGGGTTCGGGGCGGGACGCGGTGAACGTCATCCGGGCAGCGTCCCAGATGCGGGGGCCGGGGCCGGACTCGGGGGTGCCCTCCAGGAGTGGGCCGGGGCTGGACGCGCGGGGCGCCTTCCCGGGCGGCCAGGCCCCGCAAGGGTCCCCGTACTTTCGGCCGATGCCCTTATGTTCCGCGTACGGACAAAAGGCACTTAAGTCGCTCCGACCCGGTCGCCACAGTGGATAGCAGTGACTGACCTGTAGGCCGGGCCTTCGGTGCAACGACGCACACGAGGCGTGGATCCCGTCGGGCACGCCCTCTCGCAGCCCCTGAGCACGGGGTGAGGACGTGCGGCGGTGCCGGCCACCCACCCGGGCGCGTACCCCGCTCAGCGCGCGTCCCGAGCGATCGAGGAACCCTCCATGGCTTCGAGCCTGACCATGGCCCCCGCGCCCAACCCCACCGGGAAGACCTTCTTCGGCCACCCGCGTGGACTCGCCACCCTCTTCATGACGGAGATGTGGGAGCGCTTCAGCTTCTACGGGATGCGGGCGCTGCTGCCGCTCTACCTGATCTCCGGCGGCGTCGACGCGTCCAAGGGCATGCAGGGCGGCGGTCTCGGCATGTCCGTGGCGACCGAGGCCTCGATCTTCGCGATCTACTCGGCGATGGTCTATCTGCTGACCCTGCCCGGTGGCTGGTTCGGCGACCGGGTCTGGGGCCCGCGCAAGACGGTCACCATCTCGGCCGTCGGCATCATGATCGGCCACCTGCTCCTCGCGATCCCCGGCACACCCACCTTCTTCCTGGGCCTCGCCTTCGTCGCGGCCGGATCCGGACTGCTCAAGGCCAACATCTCCACCATGGTCGGCCACCTCTACGACGGCCCGGACGACCCGCGCCGCGACGGCGGCTTCACCGTCTTCTACATGGGCATCAACCTGGGCGGCCTGTTCTCGCCGCTGATCATCGGCACCGTCGGCGAGACCGTCAGCTGGCACCTCGGCTTCGCGCTCGCCGCCGTCGGCATGGGCCTCGGTCTGGTCCAGTTCCTGCTCGGCACCCGCCACCTCAGCGAGGTCTCGAACCAGGTGCCCAAGCCGCTGACCTCCGCCGAGCGCAAGAGCGTGCTCGTGAAGTCGCTGCTTGCGACCGCCGCGGCCGCGGTGTTCTACGTGATCGTCGCGTCCTTCACGGAGATCACCGACAACTGGATCCTGGTCCCGCTGTCCGTGCTCGGCATCGTGATCCCGATCCTGGTCCTCGTCCGCATCAAGCGGGACAAGACCCTGACCCAGCTCGAGCAGTCGAAGATGTCCGGGTTCATCTGGTTCTTCGTGGCCGCCGCGATCTTCTGGGCAATCTACGACCAGGGCTCCTACACGATGGCCACGTTCGCCGGTGACTCGGCGCAGAACTCGGTGCTCGGCTGGGAGTTCCCGGTCTCCTGGTACCAGTCGGTCAACCCGGTCCTCATCATGGCGCTCGCGCCGGTGATCGCCAGTGCCTGGCTGTGGCTGAACCGCCGCGGCAAGGAGCCCAGCACCATCGTGAAGTTCTCCTCGGGCCTGGTGCTCGCGGGTATCTCGTTCTTCGTGTTCCTGATCCCGATGACCACCGCCGCGCACGGCGCGAAGGCCGCCGCCATGTGGCTCGTCGCGATCTATTTCGTGCAGACGGTGGGCGAGCTGTGCCTGTCCCCCGTGGGACTGTCCCTGACCACGAAGATGTCCCCGGCGAAGTACGCCTCGCAGATGATGGGCGTGTTCTTCCTGGCCGTGACGGCGGGTGACTCGCTGATGTCGCTGCTCGCCACCTCGGGCATGAACCTGGACAGCCGGGGCGTGGTCGGTGTCGAGGCGGCCGTGGCGGTGATCGCCGGTCTGGGGATCTGGGCCTATCGCGGGCGGGTGCAGAAGCTGATGGGCTCCATCAGCTGACCGTCCCGTACAACGGAGAAGGGCCGCCGGAACACCGGCGGCCCTTCTCACGTACGCGTGGCTCAGACAGCCGGCGCCGGGAACGTCGGGTACTCGACGCCCGAGACGTGCTGCACGACGCGGATCACCTGGCACGAGTAGCCGAACTCGTTGTCGTACCAGAGGTAGAGGATCGCGTTGTCGCCCTCGACCTTGGTCGCACCCGCGTCCACGATCGACGCGTGCCGCGAGCCGATGAAGTCGCTGGAGACCGCGTCCGGCGTCGAGATGAAATCGATCTGACGGCGCAGCGGCGAGGTCAGCGAGATCTCGCGCAGGTGGTCGAGGACCTCCTCGCGGGTGGTCTCCCGGGCCAGCTGCAGGTTCAGGATCGCGATCGAGACGTCCGGCACGGGGACACGGATCGAGCTGCCCGTGATGTGCGCCTTGAGGTCCGGGAGCGCCTTGGAGACGGCCGAGGCGGCACCCGTCTCGGTGATCACCATGTTGAGCGGCGCGGAGCGGCCGCGGCGGTCGGCCTTGTGGTAGTTGTCCAGGAGGTTCTGGTCGTTCGTGAACGAGTGAACCGTCTCGACGTGACCGCGAACGACCCCGTACTCGTCGTCCATCGCCTTCAGCGGCGGGACGATCGCGTTGGTGGTGCAGGAGGCGCAGGAGATGATCTGCTCGTCCGGCTTCACGGTGTCGTGGTTGACGCCGTGCACGATGTTCGGGACGTCGCCCTTGCCCGGAGCGGTCAGGACCACCTTGTCGACACCGGGGCGCAGGTGCTGCGAGAGACCCTCGCGGTCGCGCCACTTGCCGGTGTTGTCGATGAGGATGGCGTCCTTGATGCCGTACGCGGTGTAGTCGATCTCGGACGGGTCGTTCGCGTAGATCACCTTGATCTCGTTGCCGTTGGCGGTGATCGTGCTGTTCGCCTCGTCGACGGTGATCGTGCCCTGGAACTGGCCGTGGATCGAGTCGCGGCGAAGCAGCGAGGCGCGCCGGACGATGTCCTGGTCGCCGCCGTTGCGCACGACGATCGCGCGCAGGCGCAGACCGTTGCCGGAGCCGGACTTCTCGATCAGGAGGCGGGCGACGAGCCGGCCGATACGGCCGAAGCCGTACAGCACGACGTCGCGGCCCTCACGGCTCTCGATCTTGTTGGCGCCGGTGGCACCGGCCACCGCCTGAGCGGTGAACTCCTCGACGCTCAGGCCACGGTCGTCGGTGCGGTACTCCTCCGCGAGCCGGCCGATGTCGATCTGCGAGGGACCGAGGTCAAGGGCGGTCAGCGCCTGCAGGAAGGGCAGCGTCTCGGTGACCGAGAGCTCCTCGCCGGCTATCTGACGCACGAAGCGGTGGGTCTTCAGGAGCGAGACCACCGACTTGTTCACCAGGGAGCGGCTGTGCAGCAGAACGGTCACGTCCCGCTCGCGGTGCAGCTTCCCGATGAGCGGGATCATCGACTCCGCGATCTCCTCGCGGTGCTTCCAGTTGGTGAACGAGTCGTCGTTGACAGTCACAGGAATTTATCTTTCGAGCTAGGCGGCGCTCACATGCTAACTCGCTGGCGTTCATGTGTTTGAAGGGCCCCTCTCCCACCAGGTAATTCGCTGTCGCGAGACACCTGCCCCGGGAGAGGATCGAGCTCCACGAACCGGGAGGAACATGATGAGCGGGGCGCCCCTGACCCTGAACGAGCTGCTGCCCAAGGACGAGCTGGCGGCCGCCCTGGAGTCCGGTCATGTCATGCGCAAGGCGCATCCCTCGCTGCCGCTCTCGATCTACACCTACAGCCGCACCGCCCAGTACGAGCGGGCCTGGACCGAGGTGACCACGCGCTGCCGCGGCCTGGTCGCGGACGACACCACGGGCGAGATCGTCGCGCTGCCGCTCGGGAAATTCTTCAATGTCGGGGAGCACGAGAGCGGTCAGCCGTACGCGCCGCCGCTGCCGGACGAGCCCTTCGAGGTGTACGACAAGGTCGACGGCAGCCTCGCGGTGGTCTTCCACTACGCGGGCCGCTGGCACGCGGCGTCCAAAGGCTCGTTCATCAGCGAGCAGGCGAGCTGGGCGCAGCGCCGGCTCGACGGCAAGGAGCTGACCGGTCTGGTTCCCGGGGTCACGTACCTCGCCGAGATCCTGTACCCGCAGAACCGCATCGTCGTGGACTACGGCGACCGCCGTGACCTGGTGCTGCTCGCGGCCTTCGGCGCGGACGGCACCGAGGTTCCGCTCGCCGAGGCGGCCACGCACTGGACCGGGATCGGTTCGGTCGTACGGGTGTGGCCGGCGATGCCGCTCGCGGAACTCATCGCGCTGACCGAGGCCAACACACTGCCCGGCGGCGAGAGCGCCACGGGCACGGACGCCGAGGGCTTCGTGCTGCGCTTCTCCTCCGGCGTCCGGGCCAAGGCAAAGCTCGCGGAGTACGTGCGTCTGCACAAGGTCATCACCGGGGTCACCGAGCGGGACATCTGGCGCGGCCACGGCATCCAGCGGTTCGCGCAGCTGCCGGCCAAGCAGGTGGCACAGGCGCTGAACTGCACCGCCGCGGAGATCGAGGCGGACCGCCGTCCCCTCGACGCGCTCCTGGAGCAGGTGCCCGACGAGTTCGACGCCTGGGTGCGGGAGCTGATCGCCGGCTTCGAGCGCGAGGTCGTGGCGCGTGAGCGGGCTATCGACGAGGCGTACGCGGGTATCGCTCAGCTGGGCGCCGACCGGGGTGCGTTCGCGCGTGCCGCCAAAGCGCTGCCGGACGCGAACCTGCGCTCCGCGATGTTCCTGCGCCTGGACGGGCGTACGACCGAGCTCGTGACCTACCGTTCCGTGCGGCCCGAGGCCGCCGACCCCTTCAAGACCGATGAGGAGAACTGAACCGTGTCCGAGGCGACCAAGCCCGTAGTGCACGTCATGACGGGGCTGCCCGCTTCGGGCAAGACGACCGCCGCCCGCAAGCTTCAGGAGGACGCGGACGGCCGGATGCGCCGCGTCAATCTGGACGATCTGCGCGTCATGCTCGACGTCCCGTCGCCCGAGCAGCGGCGGTCGTGGGCCCATGAGCAGACGGTCCTGGAGATCCAGGACGCCGCCGTCCGCGCGGCGGTAGAGGGCGGGTTCGACGTGGTCGTCGACAACACGCATCTCACGCCGAACATCCCCAAGCGGCTCAAGGCCGCCGTCGCGGGCAAGGGCACCTTCGTGGTGCACGACTTCACCGACGTGCCGGTCGAGGAGTGCATCCGCCGCGACGCCGGGCGTCCGCGCGAGGTCGGTGAGGAGATCATCCGGATCCTCGCCGAGAAGCACCTCAAGGCCACGCAGGGCGGCTGGCGGCTCACGGCCGAGTGGCTGAACGACGAGCCGGAGGTCACACCGTACGTGGCCGACACGAAGCTGCCCGCCGCCGTGATGTGCGATATCGACGGCACGCTCGCCCTGCGCGGCGAGCGCGGTGCGTACGACTTCACGCGCTGCGACGAGGACACGCTCAACGAGCCGGTGCGGCGCGCTCTGCGTGCGTTCCGGGCCGCGGACGGCGACACGATCGTGCTGCTCTCGGGGCGCGGCGAGGAGCACCGTGCGATCACCGAGGCGTGGCTGGCGCAGCACGAAGTGCCGTACGACGAGCTGTGGATGCGTGCGCACGGCGATCACCGCCGTGACGACCTCGTGAAGGCGGAGCTGTTCGACGCCCATGTGCGCGACCGGTTCAACGTGCGTGTCTCGCTCGACGACCGCGACCGTGTCGTAGCCGTCTGGCGGCGGATGGGTCTGCCGACCTGGCAGGTCAACTACGGGGATTTCTAAGGGCCTTCGAGGGCGTCGACGGGTCGGACATGCCCTGTCCGACCCGTCCCGCCGTGCCAGAATTGTGCCGTGGACCGGGGGATGCTCGAACGCGACCACGAACTCGGCCGGCTCGCCGACGCCGCACATCAGGCGGCCGACGGAGCCGGGTCGGTGGCGCTTGTCTTCGGTGAGGCCGGGATCGGGAAGTCGAGCCTGGTCAGGGCCATGCCCACGGTGCTTCCCCGGCAGACACGGATCCTCGTCGGCGAGTGCGACGACCTCGCCACGGGGCGTCCGCTCGGGCCCTTCCGTGATCTCGTCGGCGGCCCGGAGCCGGTCGGCGAGGAGCTGGCGAAGGCGCTGCAGGGAGCGGGAGACCGACATCGGGTGTACGAGGCTCTGCGCGCGGAGCTGACCACGGCTCCGCTTCCGGTGGTACTGGTCGTCGAGGACGTGCACTGGGCGGACGAGGCCTCGCTCGACGCGCTGCGCTTTCTCGTACGCCGGGTGGAGCGGCTGCCCGCTGTGCTCGTCCTGACCTACCGGGACGACGAGTTGGGCCGTGAGCACCCGCTGCGGCAGCTGCTCGGACAGGTGTCGCGGGCCGACCGTGTACACCGGCTCCCGCTGCCCCGCCTCTCGCGGGAGGCGGTGGGCCGGATGAGCGAGGCCGAAGGGCTGGATGCTTCGCAGGTGTACGCGGTGACCTCAGGCAATCCGTTCTTCGTCGCCGAGGTGCTCGCGGCCGGAGGGACGGGCAGTGCGCCGCCCACGGTGGTGGACGCCGTACTGGCCAGGCTGCGCGGCCTGGACGCCGAGGCCCGGGACGCCCTTGAGCAGCTGGCCGTGGTGCCCTCGGCGGTGGAGCACCGTCTCGCAAAGGCGCTCCTGGCCGACCCTGCGGCCGCGCTCCTGGCCGGTGAGCAGCACGGCCTGCTGTCGGTGACGCCCGAACGTGTGGTGTTCCGGCATGAGTTGATACGCCGGGCGGTGGCCGACTCGCTGCCCGCCGCGCGCAGGATCGCCCTCAACCGCGAGGTGCTGCGCGCGCTGGCCGCGAGCCCGGGCGCCGATCCGTCGCGGATCGTGCACCACGCCGCCCAGGCGGGCGACGAGGAGGCCATCGCGCAGTACGGTCCCGCGGCGGCCGCCGACGCCTCCCGCACCGGCGCGCACCGAGAGGCGGCGGCTCATCTGCGGCTCGTGCTGCGCGACCGGCAAAGGTACGGGTCCGCCGAACTGGCCGCTCTGCTCGAACAGTTCGCCGTCGAGAGCTATACGATCGCCGACTCCGCGGCCGCCGTCGCCGCCCAGCGCGAGGCAGTCGCCCTGCGCAGATCCCTCGGGGACACCCGGGCGCTCGGCGCGGATCTGCGCTGGCTGTCCCGTATCCACTGGTGGGCGGGCGACGCCGACGCCGCGCAGCAGGCCGCGCAGGAGGCCATCGCCGTACTGGAGGCTGCGGACGACCAGCGGCTGCTCGCCCTGGCCCTGAGCAACACCTCCCAGCTGCACATGCTGTCCGAACGGCACACCGAGGCGGTCGAGTTCGGCACGCGGGCCATCGATCTGGCGCGTGCGGCCGACGACGCCGCGATCCTCTCGCACGCGCTCAACAACGTCGGGTGCTCGCGCTGGCGCACCGGCGACCCGCGCGGGCGCGCCCAGCTGGAGGAGGCGCTCCAGGTGGCACTGGGCGCCGGTGAGGTGGAGCATGCGTGCCGGGCGTACGCGAATCTGATCTGGAACCTCCTGGAGCGCCTGGAGTACGCGGAGGCCGACCGGTTCTTCCCGGCGGCGCTCGAACTGGCCGACCGGGCCGAGCACTTGGGGTTCCTCAGCTATCTGCAGGTCGAGCTGGCGATGCGCCGGTTCGCCGCCGCCGAGTGGGGCGAGGCGGAACGGTACGCGGAGCTCGGGGTGCACGACCATGTGCCGGGCCGCTGTCCGGCGCTGACCGTGCTCGCGCGCGTACGGATCCGGCGCGGCACGCAAGGCGGCGACGAACTGCTCGGGCAGGCCTGGGCCATGGCGCTGCGCGCCCGCGAACTGCAGCGCACGGGACCGGTGGCCGCGGCGCGCGCGGAGGCGGCCTGGCTGCGCGGCGACCTCGCGGGCACGGTGGAGGCCGCGCTCGCGACGTACGAGCAGGCCTGCGCGCTCGAATCCCCCGCGCACCGGGGCGAGTTGGGCTACTGGCTCACCCGCGCGGGCCGCCCCGTCCCGGCCGACGACTCCGGCCATCCGTATGCGCTGCAGAGCGCGGGGCAGTGGCGCGCGGCCGCCGATGCCTGGCGCAAGGCGGGCTGTCGTTACGAATACGCGGCGGCGCTCGCGCAGAGTCCCGAAGCCGACGACAAACTCGCCGCGCTCACGCGCCTGGACGCGCTGGGCGCCGAGCCGTTGGCCCGGCTCGTGAGGGCGGAGTTGCGGGCGCTCGGGGTGCGGCGGATCCCCCGCGGGCCGCTCGCGGCGACCCGGGTCAATCCTGCGGGGCTCACCGAGCGGCAGGTCCAGGTCCTGAGCCTGATGGTCGAAGGTCTGACGAATCCGCAAATCGCGGACCGGCTCGTGGTGTCGGTGCGCACCGTGGACAACCATGTCTCGGCGGTCCTGGAGAAGCTGGGCGCCCGCACGCGACGCGACGCGACCGCGCGGGCCCGCGAGTTGGGCCTGACGTAGGTAGGCGGACCGCGTGACCTGAGTGGCCCTCACGGATATCGGCGACCCACGACCCCGTACTAGAAACGTGCAAATCGGACCCACCCAGGGTTCGGCACTCACGGGGGATCACATGCCCAAGTCACCTGCGCAAGCCGCCCGTCAGGAACTGACCTCGTTCAACGGCAAGTTGACCGGTCCCGACGACGCCGGTTACGACGAGGCGCGCGCCGTCTACAACGCGATGATCGACCGGCGTCCCGGGCTCATCGCGAGCTGTGCGGACGTCGCCGACGTACGCCGTGTCATCGGCTTCGCCCGCGACCATCAGCTGCTCCTTGCCGTCCGCGGCGGCGGCCACCACGGCGCGGGGCTCGGTACCTGCGACGACGGAGTGGTCCTCGACCTCTCCCCGCTCAAGGACATCAGCATCGACCCGAAGGCCCGCACCGTACGCGTCGGCGGCGGCTGTGTGTGGGGCGAGGTGGACCGCGCGACGAACGCGCACGGGTTCGCCACGCCGAGCGGCATCATCTCCACGACCGGCGTGGGCGGCATCACGCTCGGCGGCGGCCTCGGTCATCTCACCCGCAAGTACGGCCTGTCCATCGACAACCTCCTGGAGGCCGACGTCGTTCTCGCGAGCGGCGAGACCGTGCGGGCGAGCGCGAACGAGAACAGCGATCTGTACTGGGCGATCCGCGGCGGCGGCGGCAACTTCGGGGTCGTGACCTCGTTCCTGTTCCGGCTGCACGAGCTGAGCACGGTCGTGGCGGGACCGACCTTCTGGCCGGTCGAACTGGGCACCGAAGTCCTCGCCGCCTACCGGGAGTTCCTGCCGTCCGCGCCGCGCGAGCTCAACGGGTTCTTCATGTACGGGTGTGTGCCGCCGGCGCCGCCGTTCCCCGAGGCGATCCAGGGCCTCAAGACGGCCGCGGTGGTGTGGTGCTGGGCCGGAGACGACGCGGAGGCCGCCGCCCGTGCGATGGCACCGCTGCTCGACGTGCTGCCCGAGCCCTTGATGCACGGCCCGCACGAGATGCCGCATCCGGCGCTGCAGTCGGCCTTCGACGGCCTCTACCCGCCCGGTGACCAGTGGTACTGGCGCGCGGACTTCGTCGACCGTATCCCCGACGAAGCGGTGGCGCTGCACGCCAAGTTCGGTGCCGAGCTGCCGACCGGGCAGTCCACGATGCACCTGTATCCGATCGACGGCGCCGTCCACGACCACGCTCCGGCGGACACCCCGTGGAGCTATCGCACGTCGACCTGGGCCTCGGTGTACGCCGGGGTGGACCGTGATCCCGCCAACGCCGACCTCATCAGGCGCTGGACCGTGGACTACTTCGAGGCGCTGCACCCGTACTCGGCGGGCGGCGCGTACGTGAACATGATGATGGACGAGGGGCAGGAGCGGGTGCGGGCCAGCTACCGGGACAACTACGCGCGCCTTGCACGGATCAAGGCCCTGTACGACCCGGAGAACCTGTTCCGGCTGAACCAGAACATCCACCCGGCGATACGGCCGTAGCCAGTCGGGGGTTCCGTGGCCTCGGTCACCACGGAACCCCCGCACTCAGCCTGCTCGGACCGCTGAGCCCGCTCAGCCCGCGAACTCGGCCATCCACGACTCGACTTCGTCCGCCGAGCGGGGCAGCCCGGCCGACAGGTTCTCGTTGCCGTCGGCGGTGACGACCAGGTCGTCCTCGATGCGTACGCCGATGCCGCGCCACTCCTCGGGGACGGTCAGGTCGTCCGCCTGGAAGTACAGACCCGGCTCGACCGTGAGCACCATGCCCGGCTCCAGGACGCCGTCCACGTACCCGTCGTTGCGGGCGTGCGCGCAGTCGTGGACGTCGAGGCCGAGCATGTGGCCGGTGCCGGCCATGGTGAAGCGGCGCTGCAGACCGAGTTCGTACGCGCGCTCGGCCGGGCCTTCGATGAAGCCCCACTCGACGAGGCGGGTGGCGAGATGGCGCTGCGCCGCCTCGTGGAAGTCGCGGTACGCGGCGCCCGGCTTCACCGCCGCGATGCCCGCCTCCTGTGCCTCGTACACGGCGTCGTAGACCTTGCGCTGCACAGGCGTGAACGTGCCGCTGATCGGCAGCGTGCGGGTGACGTCGGCGGTGTAGAGGGTGCGCGATTCGACTCCGGCGTCGAGCAGGAGCAGTTCTCCGGGGCGTACCGGACCGTCGTTGTCGGTCCAGTGCATGATCGTGGCGTGCTCGCCGGCGGCGCAGATGGAGCCGTAGCCGACGTGGTTGCCTTCGAGGCGGGCGCGGCGGTAGAAGGTGCCCTCGATCCAGCGCTCCGAGGTCGCGACCGCCGTCGTCAGCTCACCGACGACATCGGTGAAACCGCGCACCGTGGAGTCCACGGCCCGGCGCATCTCGCCGAGTTCCCACTCGTCCTTGACGAGGCGGAGATCGCTCAGCGCCTGCTCCAGGTCGGCGTCGCGCTCCTCGTCCGTGGTGACGGCGGCTTCCAGCGCCGGGTCGATGCCACGGACGATCCGGGTCGGCACACCGCTCGTGGCCGCCAGGTCCTCGGCTGCCGTACGGACGTCGCGGCAGGCCAGACCGAGCACGGTCGCCGACTCCGCGAGGGTGCGGCGGCGGCCCATCCACAGTTCGGCGTGGTAGCCGCTCCAGAACTCGTCGTTGTCGCGGCTGTCGCGCGGCAGCTGGTAGCAGTAGGCGTCGTGACCGCCGTCGGCGCGGGGCTCGAGGACGAGGGCGCCGTCACGGGCCTGGTCGCCGGTCATGTGCACATAGCCCGTGTAGGGGCGGAAGGGGTACGTGTCGTCGTTCGACCTGGCCTTGAGGTTCCCCGACGGGACGATGAGGCGCTCGCCTGGGAAGCGGGCGGAGAGCGCGGCGCGGCGGCGGGCCGCGTACGGCGCCTGCTCGTCGGGGACCAGGTCGCGGCGCTCGGTGTCGGCCCACCCGGTGCGCATCAGAGCGGAGAGTTCCTCGGAGACCTCTGTGTAGAGCCCGTTCTTGCGGCGCTTCGCCACGTCGTACACCTTCCTCTGGACACGCACTGGTCGTCTTCCGAGGGGGAAGGTAACCGGCCGGCGCTGCCCGTAGTGCACGGTTGTGCCAGTGGCACGGATCGGCCATGCGGCCCTCATAATGCTGCGCATGACCCACGAGAAGATCGGCCAGGCCCTGCAGTCCCTGGGCCTCGACGCAGCGACGGCCCGGCTGTATCTGGCACTGCTCGACGTCGCGCCTGCCGCGCTGGCCGAAGTCGGCTCTGCGGCGGAGCTGGCCGGCGCGGAGCTCGACCGCGCGTACGGCGCGCTGGTCGACGCGGGCCTGGCGAGCTCGGCCGACCGGGGCTCGGATGTCGTGGCACCCGTACCGCCCACCGCCGGACTGGAGATCCTGGCCCGCCACCGCGCGGCCGAACTCGACGAGTCACGGATCGCGGTGGGCGGCGCGTTCGACTCCTTCCGGCGCCAGCGGCTCGCGGCGTACAACGACGATCTCGTCGAGGTCGTGACGGGCGACGCGGTCGGCCCGCGGATCCGGCAGGCCTGGGCGAGCGCCCGCACCCTGATCCGCCAGTTCGAGTCACCCCCGTACTTCCCGCTGGCCGGCGCCACGCAGGACGCACTCGCCACGCTCGCGCGCGGGGTGACCCAGCGCGTCATCTACTCGCGGGCCTCGCTCGAACATCCGGGCCATCTCGCGGACGTCATCGAACCGTGTGTGAAGGCCGGCGAGCAGGCCCGGGTGCTGCCGTCGGTCCCGGTCAAGCTGGTGATCATCGACGAGGCGTACGCGCTGGTATCACTGTCGATCAAGGAAGCCGACGTACACAACACGATGCTGGTCGTGCAGCCCTGCGGGCTGCTCTCCGCCCTGATCGCGCTGTTCGAGCAGTCCTGGCACAACGCCCTTCCCTTCCACGGCCGCACCACCCGCCCCGGCGGCCTGGCGCCCGCCGACCGCAGGCTCCTCTGGCTCCTTGCGAGCGGCGCGACCGACGAAGTGATCGCCCGCGAACTCGGCATCAGCCGCCGCACCCTCTTTCGCCGTCTGCAGATCCTGATGGCCCAACTGGGCGCGGCGAACCGCTTCCAGATGGCGTTGCAGGCACAGCGGCACGGGTGGCTGTGAGCAGGACCGCGTGACTAGGAACTCTCCCCACCCTCCCGATGCCGGGTCCCCGGCAGCATCTCCTGCACCTTCGCCTTGAACCCCTGCCGGATCATGCCCGTACGGTCGCTGTCGCCCTTCAGGATCGCGACGGCGGCCGCCTCGATCTGGTCGAGCGTCGCGTGCGGCGGGATGGGCGGGACGGCGGGATCGGTGCGGAAGTCCAGGACATACGGGCGGTCGGCGGCCAGCGCGTGCTGCCAGGCGCCCTCGACATCGGCGGGTTTCTCCACACGTACGCCTGAGAGGCCGAGCGAACGGGCGAAGTCCGCGTAGGCGACGTCGGGAAGGGCCTGCGACGGCAGGAACTGCGGGGCGCCGGTCATCGCCCGCATCTCCCAAGTGACCTGGTTCAGATCGTGGTTGTTGAGGACGGCGACGATCAGGCGCGGGTCGCTCCACTGCTCCCAGTACTTGGCGACGGTGATCAGTTCGGCGAGGCCGTTCATCTGCATCGCGCCGTCACCGACCAACGCGACGGCCGGACGGTCGGGGTGGGCGAACTTCGCGCCGATCGCGTACGGGACGCCAGGACCCATCGTGGCGAGCGTGCCCGACAGCGAGCCGCGCATGGCGCCGCGCAGCCGCAGATGGCGGGCGTACCAGTTGGCGGCCGAGCCGGAGTCGGCGGTGAGGATGACGTCCTCGGGCAGTAGCCGGTCGAGCGCGTGCACCACGTACTCGGGGTTGATCGGGTCGGCCTCGACGGCGGCGCGCCGCTCCATCACCTCCCACCAGCGGGCGGTGTCCTTCTCGATCTTCCTGCGCCACTTGCCCGGCTTCTTCTGTTCCAGCTGCGGCAGGAGCCGATCGAGGGTCTCGCGGGCGTCGCCCACCAGGTTGATCTCGAAGGGATAGCGCAGTCCGACCATGAACGGGTCGATGTCGATCTGCACCGCCCGCGCCTGCCCGAACTCCGGCAGGAACTGCGTGTAGGGGAAGCTCGATCCGATGACGAGCAAAGTGTCGCAGTCCTGCATCAGCTCGTAGCTGGGCCGGGTGCCGAGCAGTCCGATGGCTCCGGTGACGTACGGCAGATCGTCGGGCAGGGCGTCTTTGCCGAGCAGGGCCTTGGCGACTCCGGCCTGGAGCGTGTCGGCCAGACGCATCACCTGCTCACGGGCGCCACGAGCGCCCTGGCCGATGAGGACGGCCACCTTCTCGCCGGCGTTGAGGAGTGCGGCGGCCCGGGTCAGTTCGCTGTCGGAGGGTACGGGCGCGTAGCGCGGCTGTCCGAGACTCGAGGGGACCATCTTGAAGGCGTGCTCAGGGGCCTCGTAGTCGAGTTCCTGGACATCGGCCGGGATGATCAGCGCGGTCACGGTGCGCTTGGCCTGGGCTGTGCGCAGCGCGCGGTCCAGGGCGTTGGGCAACTGCTGGGGGACGGTGATCATTTCGCAGTAGTCACCCGCGACGTCCTTGTAGAGCGAGAGCAGATCCACTTCCTGCTGGTACGAGCCGCCCATCGCGCTGCGGTTGGTCTGGCCGACGATGGCCACGACCGGCACGTGGTCGAGCTTGGCGTCGTAGAGGCCGTTGAGCAGATGGATCGCACCGGGTCCCGCGGTCGCCACGCACACCCCGACGCGACCGCTGAACTTGGCGTAGCCGACCGCTTGGAGAGCGGACATCTCCTCATGCCGTGACTGGATGAACTCGGGCCTGTTGTCGGCGCGTCCCCAGGCGGCGAGCAGTCCGTTGATGCCGTCTCCCGGGTAGGCGAAGACATGCTCGACGCCCCAGGCCCGCAGGCGCTGGAGGATGTGGTCGGAGACCTTGGTGGACACAGCGGAACCTTTCGTGACGAGGGTCTGCGGGGCGGCGCCTCAGCGGCGGCGGCGCGGCGAGGGCCTGGTCGTCGTCGCCGGTTACCCGGCGGCGCGCACGCCGAAGGCCGCACGCCGAAGGCCGCACGCCGGCAGGACCGTGGTCACGGCCGCGAGGGCCGCCGTCCCAGGCAGCACCCGCGGCCGCGACCACAGGGCCTGCGGCCACTCAGCCACTCAGCCACTCAGCCACTCAGCCACTCAGCCACAGGCCGGGTTCCCCGCACGCGCACCTCAAACACCTGGCACGAACCGCGCAGATCTAGCGCTGCTTTCCTTGCCTCGTTGAGGAGTTGCGCAGTTCGTGCGGGGTGAGCCTGCGGCCGTCGCGCGGCACCTCGTCGGGTTCGCGGATCTCCTGCACCGGACCGGACGGCCGGCCGCCGGGCAGCCGTGGCTGTTCTTCGGGGGTGGGCCGCCGTGGCGCACGGTCGAGCCTGCGCCGGCCCCACCAGACGGCGCCGATCAGCATGGCCACGACGGCGAGATCCACCACACTGAGCGCGATTCCGGCCGCCGCGCCCGGGGCGGCCACGGTTTCCGTCCATTGCGTACGCATGACGTCCCTCCTGGTACTCGTCGCGCGCCCAAGGAGTTGTCCGGCACAAGCTCTCAGTGCGGCAAGGGCTGTTCGGCCTGGAACATCCAGTGGTGCTTCTCCAACTCGGCGGTCAGGCCGAGCAGTACGTCCTGGCTCACCAGGTCGCTGTCGCCGGTGATGTGGATGCGCTCCCGCATCCGGCGCACGGCCTCACCGAGGGCGCCGATCAGCAGCTCGACGACGGCGCGCTCCTGGAGCCAGCCGTCCGGCGGCTGGGCCAGGCCCGACCGCTGGGCCAGGGTCGCAGCCCTTCCATCGGGCGGTACGCCGATGGTCGCGGCGCGTTCGGCGACGGCGTCCGCATAGGTGCGCGCGGTGACGACGACCTCGTCGAGCTGGAGGTGGAGCGAGCGGAACCTGGGCCCGAGAATGTTCCAATGCGCCTGCTTCGCGATCAGCGACAGATCGAGCAGATCCACCAGCGCGCCTTGCAGGACTTCCCCGGTGGCCTTGCGGTCGGTTTCGGTGAGCGGGCCGTTCACGGCAGTCATCGGCAGCCTCCTGTGGAACGGAGAGTCAAGTGCTGCCCCGTCGAGTGCCCCGACGCTCACCACCCATGCGGCACAGCGGCCGATGCGGGGCCCAAGTGGCGTAGGACACAAGGTGATCGGGACCGGAAGTCATCGACCTTCACGAACGTTGTCACAGGATCACGCCGACCGGCATCCCATGGGTGACACGCTGCCGCAGACACCGAGGAGCCGCACATGAGCCAGGCAGCCGACCCCGCCACCGCCGCCTTCGTCGAGCACCGCAATCTCCTGTTCACGGTCGCGTACGAGATGCTCGGCTCCGCCGCCGACGCCGAGGACGTGCTGCAGGAGACCTGGCTCAAGTGGACCGGCGTGGACCTTGAAGAGGTGCGCGAGCCGCGGGCGTATCTGGTGCGCATCACCACGCGGCAGGCCCTGATGCGGCTGCGTTCGCTGAAGCGCCGCAAGGAGGAGTACGTGGGTCCGTGGCTGCCCGAGCCGCTGCTCACCGCTCCCGATGTGGCCGAGAACGTCGAGCTCGCCGAGAGCGTCTCGACGGCGATGCTGCTCGTCCTGGAGACCCTCACGCCCACCGAACGCGCCGTCTTCGTCCTGCGGGAGGTGTTCGCGCTCGGCTACGACGAGATCGCCGCCGCAGTCGACAAGTCACCCGCGGCCGTACGCCAGATCGCGCACCGCGCCCGCAGCCATGTCGCGGCGCGCAGGCCGCGCGAGACGGTGAGCTCGGACGCGGCGCGGGGCGCGCTCGACGCGTTCCGCCGGGCGGTCGAGACCGGGGATCTGCAGGGCCTGTTCGACAAGCTGGCGCCCGACGTGGTGATGCTCACCGACGGCGGCGGGGTCAAGCAGGCGGCGCTCCAGCCGATCGTCGGTGCGGCCGAGGTCGTGCCGTTCCTGGAGCGGGCCGTGGTGTCCCTCGGCAGCGGCGGCTCCTTCGAACCGGTGCAGATCAACGGTCACCCCGCCCTGCTCGTGCGCGTGGGCGATGAGTTGGACGGGGTGCTGAACGTCCGGATCGACGACGGACTGGTCACCGGGCTCTACTTCGTACGCAATCCGCGCAAGCTGTCCCGGCTCGCCGCGGTGACACCGGTGAGCCGCTGACACCGGTGAGCCGCGGACGCGCGTGAGCCGCAGACGCCCGTGATCCGCAGCGACCGGTCAGTGGCACTCCCCGCTACGGCCCAGCGTCGTGACGGGCGCGGCGTCGGGGCGGGTCCACTGCGGGACGGGACGGCTGGTCGGCCCCCACGACGGATTGCCCTGCGCGTCCGAGCGCCAAGTCCGGCACGAGTCCTGCCCCTTGGGCCAGCCCTCCGGGTTGTCCTCCCAGGCCTCGCCGCGCCCGTACGGGGTCATGTCGAGCAGGGCGAGCGACGGGTTGACGCACTCGTTGCCGCGGCCCGTCGTGGAGTACGTCAGAAACGTACGGTCGCCGTCGCGCAGATAGCTGGTGAGCAGGCCCATCTCGCCGCCGACGGGCTCGTCGAGGCCGCGCACCGAGTACCAGGGCTGGGTGTAGCCCATGAACGCGGTGAAGGAGGCGATTTCGGGCCACACGCCCGTGGTGGTGATCGCGAAGGACACGTCGCGGGCGTTCAGATAGACGGAGTCCCGCAGATTCCAGGCGGCCGTGGTGCAGCCCTCGCACTGCCCCTGATGAGGGGCCGCGTCGTACCACATGTGCTTGTAGACCACGAGCTCCTCGCGGCCCTGGAACAGCTCGAGGAACGGTAGGGGCCCGTCGGCTCCGACGACTTCGACGCTCCCGTCGAACTCCACCATCGGCAGCCGGCGCCGGGCCGCGGCGATCTTGTCGCCCTCGCGGGTGTGGGCCTTCTCGCGCACCAGCAGTTCGTCCCGTTCGGCCTGCCAGGCGGCTAGGTCGACTACGGGCGGGCGGCCGGGCAGTTGCTCGGTCATGGGTGTCTCCCTGGTGTCGGGTGCGGGCGACGTACGAGGCCCGCATCTGAGGTGACCGGGAACGGACCCGAAACTCATCGCCGGCCGTGCGCGGCACCGGACGGGGTGGCGGCGAGGACCTGGTGCGGCACACCGCCAATGCGGCGGCACCTGTCGCCACTTCGGTCGGATCTCGGCGCGCCTTCCCCCTCGAGATCGGACAACACCCCAGGTCATGAGCATGATCCAGAACATGAACGAGCCCCGCCCGAATCTGCCGCCCAGCAGCCTGCCGCTGCCCTCCGACGCCCGGCAGTACGCCCGCTGGTCACGTGTCGGCCGCCTGCTGGGATCGCGTACCGGCGACTGGATCGCAATCGGGGTGGTCTTCGTCCTCAGCCTGCCCAGGGTGCTGATCCGTCCCGAGGACCCCGGCTGGAACCCGTGGCTCAGCTGGCCGCTCGGCGTGGCCGCGCTGGGGGTCCTGACCCTTCTCGTACGACGGCGCTGGCCGGAGGTCCCGGCGCTCGCGGGACTTGTCGTCCTGGCTCTGACCTCGGACGACGCACTCCTGCGCTTCGGGATCTACGCGGTGGGCCGCTATCGGCCGCTGCGCTATGCGGTGTGGTTCGCCGTCGCGGTGGTCTTCGTCCGGCTCCCCATCGTCGTCTTCCTCGTCGACAAGCACACGACCTGGGATGCCGAGATGTGGCAACTGGCCCTGGTCACCTTCAGGTACTGCGTGATGAGCGTCCTGGGCCCGGCCTCCGCAGGTGCCGTGGTCCGCACGTTCCGCGTGGGCGAACTGCTCTCCGCGTTCCGGGCCCGGTTGGAACGCGAGGACGCGCTGGCCAAGGCCGAGGCGGCGGCCGAGGACCGCGCCGAGCAGGACCGCCGGCGTATCGCCCGGGACGCACACGACCATGTGGGCCATGAGGTGACCTTGATGGTGCTGCAGGCCAACCTCCTGTCCGCACAAGCACCTGACGAGCAGACCCGGACGGCGGCGGAGGATCTGGTCGAACGCGGCCAGCGGGCCATCCACGAACTGCACAGCATCGTGGCGACGCTCAAGGAACCCGAGGCGAAGCCCTCCTCGCCGGCCGACGTACGGCGGATCGAGCGGCTGGTGGAGGACGTACGCCGCAGTGGCGCTCCGGTCCGCCTCGACCAGCGGGGCTTCGAGGACCGGCTGCTGCCGCCGGCCGTGGCCGAGTTCTGTTTCCGGGTGGCGCAGGAGGGACTGACCAACGCCGTGAAGCACGCGCCTTGCGCCGACATCCTCGTCACGGTGGCAGCCGACGACACCACCGCCGAGGTCGGCGTCCGCAACGCGGCGCCCGACCTGGCACCGGGCCCCCTGGCTGCGGGCGGCGGCAACGGTCTGGAGGGCCTCGCCGAGCTGGCGGCCCGCCTCGGCGGCGAGCTCACCTGGGGCACCACACCGGACGGCGGTTTCGAGCTGAGGGCGAGGGTGCCGCGGGTGACACCCGGCTGAGCGGTTCCTGAGGCCGCAGGCCTACGGGATGCGCGGTTCCCGGCACGCGGTGAGCATGAGGAGTGACGACGACATGACAGGGAGTGTGCGATGCCGGTCAACGTACTGCTGGTGGATGACGAGCCGCTGGTCAGGGCCGGGATCAAGGCACTGCTCGACACCACGGACGAGATCCAGGTGATCGGCGAGGCGTCCGACGGGTCCGAGGCGGTGGATCTCGCGGCGCGGCTGCGGCCCGACGTCGTGGTCATGGACGTCAACATGCCCAAGGTCTCCGGCATCACCGCGGCCCGCAGGATCCAGGACCTGACCCCGACACCTCGCATCCTGATGCTCACCGCGCTCGGCGACGACGAGAAGGTGTCCGCGGCCTTCCGGGCCGGGGCGGACGGCTTCGCCCTGAAGAGCACGCGCACGGGCGAGCTGATCCGGTCGGTGCTGGCCGTTGCCGAGGGCGATCCGGTGGTGCCCCCAGAGATCATGCGCCTGATGATCCGCCGCACCGTGGAGCAGGACACCCCCGAGGTGGCCGAGGCCCGCAAGCGCGTGTCCCGGCTCGGCGGGCGGGAGCGGCAGGTGCTCGCGCTGCTCGGCAGCGGGGCGAACAACGCGCGGATCGCCGAGTCGCTGTTCATGGCCGAGGGGACCGTCAAGGCCTATGTGTCGCGGGTGCTCGCCGAGCTGAGCGTGGAGAACCGCACGCAGGCGGCGCTCCTCGCGCACCAGGTCGGCCTGACGCCCGAGGAGACGGAGCAGCCGACCGCTTGAGGGCCGGTCGGCGCGGGGGTCGGCCGGCCTGAAACGCCGGATCTCGGCCGGCCCGAAGCACCGGTCAAGACTTTCGTTGGGTTACCCAAGACGGAAGTATCCGTTTTCCGGCATTTCGGACAGCCATTCTCTTTCACGGAACGCATGCGCAGCGTGCTCATCCCGCACCGCACGTGGAGGAGAGACCATGTCCCGCACCACCCCCTGCACCCCCCACCCCGTCCCCGCGAACCTGCCCCGCCTGGCCGGCCGCATCGCCGTCGTCCTCGGCAGCCGCGGCGAGGCCGAACGGCTCGCGCCCGTCCTGCACCAGCTCGACGACGCCGCCGTGGTCGTCCATACCGGGGAGCAGCACGACCGGCCGCTCGGCGCCGACCTGCTCGCCGATCTGCTCGCCGAGTGGGGTGTGGCCGCGCCCGTGGTGGCACTCGCGGCGGGCGGCCGGAACGAGGGCCTGCGGCTGGGCGGGATGGCGACAGCCCTGAGCGGCTCGTTCGCCGGGCACCGCCCCGCCGCGGTGCTCGTGCTGGGCGGCAGTGTCTCCGCCGCCGCGGGTGCGCTCGCCGCCCACCGGAACGGGATACCCCTCGTCCACGTGGGCGCGGGCGCCCGCAGCCACGAGCGCGGCGAGGCGGCGGAGCGCCGTCGCACCACCGTGGACCGTCTCGCCGACGTGCTGTGCGCGGCGACGCCCGAGAACGTGACCCAGCTGATCGACGAGGACCACCACCCGGACCGCATCGTGCTGACCGGCTCCCCCGTGGTCGAGTCCGTCGCCCGCCGGCTGCCCTCCCCCGCGCGCAGCACCGAACTCATCGACGCCCTCGGCCTGCACCGCGACCGCTACGTCCTGGCGACGCTCGACGACGCGCGCACCACCCGCAATCCCGTACGGCTCAGCGCCGCACTGCATGCGCTCGGGGACGCACAGGACGGCGGCCACCCGGTCGTGCTCGCCCTGCGGCCGCCCGGCACCCGCGCGGCGGTCGTACGCCACGGACTCGGGCCGCTCCTGACCCGGCTGCGGGTCCTGGACGCACCCGACGAACGGTCCGTCCTCGCCCTGGCGCGCCACGCCGCACTCCTGGTGACCGACTCGGGCGCGCTCCAGGAGGTGGCTACGGTGCTCGGGCGTCCCCATCTCGTCCTGCGCACATCCACGGAACTGCCGGAATCCCTGGGGGAGTTCGGGGAACTGACGGCGCCCGGCGAACTCGCCGAGGCAATACGTCGCCACCTCGGCCGGATCCCTGAGGCGCTCGACCGCCTCGCCGACGTCCCCTCACCCTTCGGCGACGGTCTGGCCTGCGAGCGCATCGCCGAGGTCGCCCTCGCGGCCGCCTCGCGTGGGGGCGCGGCGCTGCCGCCCAGGCGGGCGCTGCCCGACCCGGGAGCCGCGCACACCCGGCGGTGCGAGCCGGTGCCCACGGCCGTGGTCGATGCTCTCATCAGCGCGTGAGCGGGCGGTACGCCCAGCGGCGGCTCGCACTGCGGTCGGGGCCCGCGGGGTGGCTCGCGGTGGGTCTCCTGACGGCCGGAGCGGTCGCCAACCTGTGCGCCCCCGGGGCGACTTCGGCGGGACCGCTGGTGGCGATGGCCTGTGTGACGGCCGGCGTGGCCATGTCGCTGCGCGGCGCATCGGCGCTCCTCACCGTCGCCTTGGCGGCGGACGCACTGATCGCCGCCCGGCACGGCTGCCTCGACGAGTTCCGTGGCTTCGGCGTCGAGGCCACCGTGCCGCTGGGCGCGGCCGTCGGGCTCTACCTCAACCGGCTGGCGGGCCGGTACGGCCGCCGGATGCGCGCGGTCAGCGCGGTGGCCGAGCAAGCCCAGCGGGCCATCCTGCCCACCCCGCCCAAACGGCTCGGCCCGCTCGCCGTCGCGGTCCGCTACCAGGCGGCGGAACGCGAGGCGCGGATCGGCGGTGACCTCTACGCGGTACAGCAGACCCGGTTCGGCACCCGGCTGCTGATCGGCGATGTACGCGGCAAGGGCATGGGCGCGGTCGGCGCCGCGTCCGTCGTGCTCGGCGCGTTCCGCGAGGCCGCCGATGAGGCCGTCTCGCTCCCCCGGCTCGCCGAGCGTCTCGAGCACGCACTGCTGCGCGAGGCCGCGCACGGCGCGGGTGAGGCAGGCGTGGAGGGGTTCACCACCGCGCTGCTCGGTGAGATCACTCCCGACGGTGCGACCCTGCGCCTGCTCAACCGGGGTCACCCCGCCCCGTACCTCCTGCACGGCGACGAGGTGCGGGCGCTGCATCCGGCCGAGCCCGATCTCCCGCTCGGCCTGGGCCGGTTGAGCGAGCGGCACGCCGTACCGGACACGTTTCCACTGCCGTACGGGGCCGTCCTGCTGCTGATCACGGATGGTGTGACGGAGGCACGCGACCCCGAAGGCACCTTCTACGACCCGGTCGAGCGGCTCGCGGGGCACGGCCGGTTCGACCACCCGCAGACCGCCATCGACGTCCTGATGGCTGATGTCCGCAACTGGGCGACGGGCAACACGCACGACGACATGGCGGTACTCGCCGTACGCCGCGCGGATGCCAGGCCGGTGGTGGAGTGCCCGCTGCGCCGGCTCGGTCTGCGCAGGGAGGGGGTGTCGCGACTGGCTCGCGTGCGGTGTGGTGAGCCGCGGTGACTGAACGTGGAGGGCTCAACGTGGAGGGCTCAACGTGCGGGCCGCACGCAGGGGGCTGAACGTGCGGGCCGACTTCGTAGGGCACGCACTCCGCCGTGCCGTGTCGCCGTCTAGGCTCGACGCATGCCCGGTGACGGAGAGTTCAAGAGGGACCAGAACTACATCACGACGCGGATCACGGCCGACGGCCGCGACGGTTTCCCCGTGGAGGCGGGTCGCTATCGGCTGGTCATCGCCCGCGCCTGCCCCTGGGCCAACAGGGCAGCGATCGTACGGCGGTTGACGGGGCTCGAGAGCGCCCTGTCGATGGGGATCGCGGGACCGCTGCACGACGAGCGCAGCTGGTCGTTCGATCTCGACCCCGGCGGCCGCGACCCCGTGCTCGGCATTGAGCGCCTGCAAGAGGCGTTCTTCGAGCGGGACCCCGACTACCCTCGCGGCATCACGGTGCCCGCGATCGTCGACATCCCGACCGGGCAGGTGGTCACCAACGACTTCGCGCAGATCACACTGGATCTCGGGAGCGAGTGGACCGCACACCACCGGGACGGGGCGCCCGACCTGTATCCGGACAAGCTGCGGGACGAGATCGACGACGTCGCCGCCCAGGTGTTCACCGATGTCAACAACGGTGTCTACCGGTGCGGTTTCGCCACCTCGCAAGAGGCGTACGACAAGGCGTACCGCCAACTGTGGGACCGTCTCGACCGGTTGGAGCAGCGGCTCACGACCCGTCGTTACCTCGTGGGCAATGCGATCACCGAGGCGGATGTGCGCCTGTTCCCCACGCTGGTCCGCTTCGACGCCGTCTACCACGGCCACTTCAAGTGCAACCGGAACAAGCTCACGGAGTTGCCCGCGCTGTGGGCGTACGCGCGCGATCTCTTCCAGACGCCCGGCTTCGGCGACACCATCGACTTCGAGCAGACCAAGGCCCACTACTACGGCGTGCACCGCACCATCAATCCGAGCGGGATCGTTCCGCACGGTCCGGACACGAGCGGCTGGCTGACCCCGCACGGCCGGGAGGCGCTGGGCGGGCGGCCGTTCGGCGACGGCACCGCGCCCGGGCCGCCCCCTGTCGCGGAGCGGGTACCACCGCCGGCCTGACCTACGCTGGGCGGGTGCCCTCCCTTGATCCGGCGGCGGCGGCCGCACTGCACACCGGCGGCTCCCCCTCGGGCGTACGGGCACACTCCGGAGCGCTCTGGCAGGTCGAACTCGCCGACGGGCGCTCGGTCATGGTGAAGCAGGACCGGGCGCCGGGGGCGACGCGCGCCGAATGGGCCGGACTGAGGTGGCTGGCCGCGTCGGGCGCGGTGCGCATCCCCGAGGTGTTCGGCCGGGACGAGCGCTGGCTGGTGACGCAGCGGGTGGTCACCGGCCTGCCGGGTGTCGCGGCGGCCAGGGAACTGGGCTCCGGGCTGGCCCGTATGCACGCGGCGGGCGCCCCGGCGTTCGGTACGCCGCCGCCGGACGGCCCCGCGCAGGCGTACATCGGACAGGCCCCGATGCGCAACAACCCCCGTGCCACCTGGCCGACTTGGTATGCGGAGGATCGCGTCCTGCCGTATCTCCGCGCCGCAGTCGACGCGGGCACGCTGCGCCCGCACGAGGCGGCAGTCGTCGAGCGGGTCTGCGCGCAACTGCCCGCCCTGTCGGGCCCGCCCGAACCCCCGGCCCGGCTGCACGGCGACCTCTGGAACGGCAACGTCCTGTGGGGCGCGGACGGCCATGTGTACCTCATCGACCCCGCGGCCCACGGCGGCCACCGTGAAACCGACCTCGCCATGCTCCATCTCTTCGGCTGCCCCCACCTGCCGTCGATCATGGAGGGTTACGAGGAGATCGCACCGCTCACGACGGGCTGGCGCACGCGCGTCGCCCTGCACCAGCTCTTCCCGCTCCTGGTGCACACGGTCCTCTTCGGCCGGGACTACGCAGCACAGACGCTGAGCGCCGCGCGGGCGGCACTCGCTCTTTGACGCCCCTCACAGGTACCCCACACGAGTGAGCACTAGAACTCACATACGCAGGAACAGCCCGCCGCTGACCCGGCATCACCGTCCCTCGCAGGGGTACTTGCCGTCACGGACTGGGACGGCATCGCCATCCGGGCGGTACGCCACACGACGCCGAACCAAGGTGAAAGCCCGTGCCCCACACGAACCATTCCACGGTGACACCGCGCACCGGCGGAACCGTTTTCAGCCTCACCGGAGAACTCGACTGCGCCTCCGCGCCGACGTTGTGCGAGGCCCTGGCGGCCTTGCCACTGACCGCCGGCGAACTCCTGGTCATCGATCTGACGCAGGTCTCCTTCTGCGACTCCAGCGGCGCGGACGCCCTCGTCTCGGCACGCAACACGGCCCTGGCCCGCCGAGCGGCCATCACGGTCACCGGTCTGCGGCCCATCGTGTCGAAGGTGCTGCAGATCACGGGAGTTGCCGCCGTACTGCCGTACTTCGCTTCCGCCGACGAGGCCTTCGAAGCCTGGCTCGCACCGCACGCGTCCGCCGCCCCCGAGTGCACCTAGGGGCTGTCCGGACGCTCAGGCCGAATCCCGCACGATCAGCTCCGGGTCGAACACCACGGACGTGGGGGTGTCCCGCTTGCCACGGATGTGCTCCTCCAGGAGCCGGGCCATCTCCGCGGCCATGTCCTCCACCGGCTGGCGCACGGTGGTGAGCTGAGGGCTGCACGTGACGGCGATGGTCGAGTCGTCGAAACCGATGACCGCCACGTCCTGCGGGATCCGGCGGCCGTGTTCGCGCAGCACCTGGCAGACGCCCTGTGCCATGAGGTCGTTCGCGGCGAACACCCCGTCCAGGTCCGGGTGTTCGGTGAGCAGACCGGCCATCGCGGCCATACCGCTGGACAGGGTGAATCCGCCTTCGGCTATCGGTACGTACGGGTGTCCCTGGCGGGCCATCGCGTCCCGGAACCCGTCGAGCCGGTCCTGGCTCGCGCGGACGTCCAGCGGACCGGCCACGGTGACGATCCTGCGGCAGCCGCGGGCGAGCAGATGGTCGGCCGCCTGGCGTCCGCCGTCGCGGTGGTCCAGGTCGACGAAGCTCAGGGCTACCGGCCGGGCCGGCCGGGCGAAGAGCACGGCGGGCAGCCCCTCGGCGGCGAGCTGCGCCGGCAGTGGGTCCTCGGGGTGGGTGGACACCACGAGCGCCCCGTCGGCGCTGCCCTGGCGCAGATAGGCGAGGACCTCCGCGCGGGCCTCGGCGTTCTCCGCGAACATCAGGACCGGATGCATCAGGCGCGGGCGGAGCTGTCCGATGACTCCGCTGACCACACGCCCGAAGAACGGGTCGGCGAACACCCGCGCGGTGAAGCCGTTCTGGTCCTGGGACGAGACGTCCCCCGCGCCGGAGACCACGAGGGCGACCGTGCCGCTGCGCCGCGTGACCAGCGATCTGGCCGCGCGGTTGGGCGAGTATCCGGTACGTTCGATCGCCCGGCGCACCAGGTCCTGGATGCTCGGGTCGACGTTGCGCACACCGTTGATGACCCGGGACACGGTGGCCCGGGACACTCCGGCTTCCCTGGCGACGTCCTCCAGGGTCGGGGCCTGTCGGTTCATGCCCGCACCATAACCGTGGGCACGGGTGGCTGAATAGAGCGCTCTCCCATGATCGTTGGCCTGCCGGCACCACAAGATCCTCCGGCGGGTGGAGCAGCCGGCCGGTCGAGCAGCCGCCCCGGCGTCAGCCGACCAGCCGCGCCTCCAGGGTCAGCCGGGTGTCGCCGGACGACCGTCCGATCAGGAACCGGCACCGTCCGGGCTCGACCCTCCACCCGTGTTCGGCCTCCGACCAGTACCTCAACAGCCTTGCCGGTACGTGCACTTCGGCCACGGTCTCCGTGCCCGGCGCGGCGCGCACCGCCGCGTAGCCCACGAGCCTGCGCTCCGGGTACTCCACCGCCGCGTCCGGCCGCGTCAGATAGACCTGGACGACCTCGCGGCCTTCCCTGGGCCCGGTGTTACGGACGCGCACCGCGAGGGCGAGGTCCTCGCCCGGGCGGATATCGGACGGCCCCGAGACCTCCTCGTACGCCCAGGCCGTATAGCCGAGGCCGTGTCCGAACCAGTACGCCGGTGCGCGCCGGCCCCGTTGCGCCCAGGCGCGGTGGCCGATGTGCAGGCCTTCGGTGTAGTCGAGGCGGCCCGCGACCGGCCGGGTCGCGGTGACCGGGGCGTCGGCCAGGCGCACGGGCCAGGTGGTGGGCAACCGGCCGCCGGGTTCGACACGGCCGAAGAGCACATCGGCAAGGGCGCCGCCCGCTTCCTGGCCGGGGAACCACGACAGGAGCAGCGCGCCGACGTCCTCACGCCAGGGCAGTTCCACCGGGCCCCCGCTGTTGACGACGGCCACCGTCCGCGGGTTGGCCGCCGCCACCGCCCGTACCAGCGTGTCCTGCTCCTCGCCGAGGGCGAGCGAATCCCGGTCGCTGCCTTCGCACTCGGTGTGCTCGGTGGTGCCCACGACCACGACCACCGCGTCCGCGCCACGGGCCGCCGCCACGGCTTCGGTCACGGACTCGTCGAAGTCGGCCACGGGAGGCGCCGCGCTCAGCACCGTCGCCCGCCCGGTGTCCGGCGCCAGCTGCCGGGTGGCCACCACAAGGACCTCGCGCCCCGCGACCAGTTCCACCTCCGCTTCCCGCACCGGCGGATTCACGTGGACGATCGCCGGATCGTCCGTCTCGCGCGGGAACTCGCCGTCCAGGACGACCACTTCGTCGACCACGAGCCGCATCCGCCCGAACCCCGCGAGACCCAGCCGCCATCTCCCCGAGACCGGCGGGCGCAGCCGGGCGCTGAGCTCCACCGTGTGCGCCCGCGGCTCCACAGTCGGTTCCAACTGCCTTCCTGACGTGCGGTGTTCGGAGTGCAGCGGGTAGCCGTCCTCGTCGAGGACGCGCAGCCGCAGACCAGGTTCGCCGTCCACCGGGTCGTCGCACAGCTTCTGGTCGAGCGGTGGCGCCGGGCTCCACGGCGCGGGACCGGGCACGTGCACGACGCGGGCGCGCCCGCGCAGTACGGCCCGGATGCCGTCCAGGAACGACACCTCCGCATGCGGGAAGACCCCCGCGCTGCCGCCGCCCTGGGTGCGGGTGCGCGCGGCATGCGCACCGATCACCGCGATCGTCGACAGCGCGGACGGATCGAGCGGCAGCACCTGACGGTTGGTGAGCAGCACCATCCCGGACGCGGCCGCGCGCCGCACCAGCTTCCGGCTGTCAACAGCGCGCGGACCGGCCGCCAGACTCCTGCCCCTCACCGGCCTCGGCTCCGCGCGCTGGAGCCACGCGGCGAGCCGCAGCAGCCGGCGCACCTTGTCGTCCACCGCCTCCTGCGAGACGCGCCCCTCCTCGACCGCCTTCAACAGGGCTTCACCCCAAGGCCCTTCGGGCCCGGGCATCACCAGGTCGAGTCCGGCGGCCGCGGTGTCGGCGGTGGTGCGCACGGCGCCCCAGTCCGAGACGACCACCCCGTCGAAGCCCCACTGGCTCTTGAGCGGATCGGTCAGCAGCGGACTCGCGCTCATGGTGGTGCCGTCGACCCGGTTGTAGGAGGCCATGACCAGGCGTACGCCCGCCTCCACCGCCGCTTCGAACGGCGCCAGATACACCTCGCGCAACACCCGCTCCGCCACCCGGACATCGACCGTGAGCCGGTCGGTCTCCGCGTCATTGGCCACGTAGTGCTTGGCCGCGGCCGCCACACCTTGCGCCTGGATCCCGCGGATCAGCGCCGCCCCGGTCCGCCCCGTCAGTTCGGGGTCCTCGGAGAAGCACTCGAAGTGCCTGCCGCCGAGCGGGCTGCGGTGGAGATTGAGGTTGGGCGCCAGGACCACGTCCACGCCCTTGCGCCGCGCTTCGGCGGCGAGCAGTCCGCCGAGGGACTCGACCAGCTCCTCGTCCCAGGTGGCCGCGAGCGCCGAGGCCGAGGGCAGCAGCACCGAAGTGCCGCGTTCGTCCCAGGTCTGGCCCCGGACCCCTGCGGGCCCGTCCGAGAGCACCAACTCCCGCAGCTGTACCGCCGGTTCGGCGTGCGTACGCCAGACGGTGGCGCCGGTGAGCAGCCGGACCTTGGCGGCCTGGGTCAGTTTCTCGAGCAGCCGGTCGAGTTCCTCGTCGTTCACTCAGACCTTCTTTCCTTGAACGTGCGGCTCACTGTCCTCGAGCCTGCGGATCACTCTCTTCGAGCCTGCGGCTCAGCTGTAGACGCCGAACTCGTACAGCGAGTAGCCCCAGCCGGTGCCACGGGCGGTGCCGTGCATCCGGACGTAGCGCCCGGTGGCGGAGACGTCGAAGGAGTCGACGCCGCCGTTGCCGTCGGTCACCTCGCGTACGGTCTGCCAGTTCTGTCCGTCGTCCGAGACCTGGATGGTGTACGCCTTCGCGTACGAGGCCTCCCAGACGAGCTGCACATGCCGGACCGCCGTGCGTGCGCCGAGGTCGACGCTCAGCCACTGCGGATCGCTCCAGTCGCCGGCCCAGCGGGTGGTCTGACTGCCGTCGACGGCGTTCGAGGCCGGGCACGGGCAGTCGCCGTAACTCGGCTGGAAGGACGAAGCGGTGGCCGGCTTGCCCAGCGCCACATTGGTTCCGGCGGGCGTGGGCGGCACGACCTTGACGGACTTGGTCTCGACGCCCACGTTGCCGTGACCGTCCTTGACCTTGACGTACACCTTCCAGACACCGGGCTTGTCGGGCGCCGTGACCTTGAGACGTCCGCCGCCGAGGTCGGTGTGCGGCAGGGTGGTGAGGTACTTGTTCTGGTCGATGTAGTTGCTGCCGACCTGCACCTCGTACGTCAGGGCGTCCCCGTCGGGGTCGGTGACCTGGGTGGCGAGGACGAGATCGCGGCCCGCCTCCACCTTGGACGCGTCACCCTCGACACCGAACGAGCCGAAGACGGGCGGGGTGTTGTCACCGGAGGTGTCAGCCCCGTACGCACGCTTCACCGCGTAGTACGCCAGCCGCTTCTCTCCGGCGGGCAGCAGATTGAACCAGATGCCTCCGAAGTCGTACTCCAGGCCGTAGTGGAAGAGCGTGGCCCCGAGCGCCACACCCTGGTGGCCCTTGATGCAGTTCCACGCGTTCGTGTAGCCGTCCGCCTTGGCGCGGTCCGTGGGCTCCTCGGGCACTCCGTTCGCGTCGTCGGGCACCTCCCACTCACCGGCGGGCCCGGACTCGGTGACGATGTACGGCTTGGTGTAACCGCCCTGCTCCCAGGCGGACTTCACGTCGCACACGGCGTTGTAGGAATTCACCGCGTACAGGTCCAGGTCGGGCGCGTTGCGCTTGTAGTAGGGCCAGGCGCCGACCCAGGCGTCGGTGGAGGTCACGGGGTGGTTCGGATCCACGGCGTGGATCTTCTTGGTGACGTCGTTGACGAACGCCGTGTACGCGTTGCGCTGGGCTTCGAGCTCGTCGCCGCTGTAGCAGTTCTGCAGTCCGAGCACCGACTCGTTGCCCACGTTCCACATCAGGACGCCCGGGTGGTCCTTGTACTCCTGGACCCACTTGGGGAACTCGTCGAGCATTTGATTCTTGTACGCGGCGTCGGTGACGTAGTTGACGCAGCCGCCGCTGCCGGGACCGCCACCGGGCTGCAGCCAGAAGCCGGCGATCACCTTGATTCCGTGAGCGGCGGCCGAGTCGAACAGCGGCTTGCTGGAGGCGTCGGTGCCCCAGGTGCGCACCGTGTTGACGCCCATCGATCTCAGGTCGGGCATATAGCGGTCGGCGTCCGCGACCGAGGGGCCCCAGGTCAGGCCCTTGATCTGGTACGGACTGCCGTCGACGGTGAGCTGCCAGTTGCCCTGGCCGCCGGTCACCTTGACCACGCTGGGCGCGGCTTGGGCGCTCTGCGCGGGCAGGACGAGCGCGCCGGCGGCCAGTACGCCGGCTATCAGGGGCGCCGCCGAACGGCGGTGCGTGGGGGTTCGTGGTCGGGTCATCGTTGCCTTTCCGGGGGGTGGGTGCGGGTGCGGGTGCAGGGGTGCAGCGGGGTGCTGTGGGAGCCGGCCCGGGCATCGCGGGGGGCGTGGCGCCCGGGCCGGCCGGTCTCACGGCAGCTCGTCGTGCTCGGTCACGGCAGCTCGTAGTTCTCGTTCAGCGCGGCACCGGCCTCGGGGTGCGTCTCGTCGTAGCCGCGCGCGTTGCACTGCAGAGCGCCCACGACGCAGTGGTCGACGAGGGCCTTGAGGGTGGGGTCGTCCCAGGCGTTGAAGAAGTCGTAGTGGAACGACCAGGCCTCACCGGACGCGAGCCGTACGTTCGACATGTCCCCGTTGACAGGGAAGGCCATCTTGAACTCGATCATCGGCAGCGCGACCGGGTGCGTGGCGGGACAGATGTTGTTGTTCGTCCCGGGGTTCACCACCGGATACGCCATGTGACTCTGGTGGTTCGGGGTGTCGAGGTACTTGCCGTCCCAGCAACTTGGCGCCTGGAAGCGGATGTTGAGCTGGACGTCCGGGCGGTCGGGGCAGCTCGCCGGGAAGTCGGTGTTGAAGAAGCTGTCACCGCACTCCCAGCCCTCGACGAACCCCTTGTGGGCGCGGAACTCCTCGCGGCTCTGCAGCGGGCTGCCGACGACATAGCGCAGCCCCTTGGGGAAGGGCCGGACGCTGGTGTAGTCGGTGACGCCCGCCTTGTAGTAGATGACCTGCGGTCCGATCGGCATGACCGGCTGGTCGCCGTCGAACAGCGTGGGCATCCAGTACGCCGACTTGTCGCCGGGTGCCAGGCACTTGGTGGCTCCCGCCGAGAGCGAGGCCGTGGTGCTGGCCGCGTCCGTCGTCGTATTGCCCATGAAGGTGTGGTCGTGGGACTTGCCCGGCTGCTGCGGATAGACGATCGGGTCGTCCGGACGGCTGTGACTGACCGAGCAGTTGGCCTGGAACTCGTGGAAGTAGCGGTGCGGCGGCTCCTTGGTCGAGGGTTCGACGCCGGTGACGGGCGGATCGGCGGGTATGTAGCCGTCGCCGTCGGGGTCGTCGACCGCGGCTCGGGTCGAGGCGGCCATGACATGGCCCGCGTGCGCGGCCTGAGCCACCGGTTGCTGCCCCGAAGCGCTCGCGGAGGTGCCGTCGACACTTGAGGCGACACCGCCGATCCCGAGCGTGGTGAGCAGCAGAGCGCCGGCGATCAGGCTCCCTGAGAGGACTTTCGATCTCCGTGGCATGGAGACCTCCTGGACGAAGGAAGGACGGTGGGGGTCGGGTGACCGGGTGGCCATCCGGATTGCGCCTTCACTGGGGAAAGCTGGAGAGCGCTCTCCCGAAGTGGGAGTGTTGAGGCGTTGACGTACAGGTGTCAAGCGATCGGACCGAAGAATCACGCAACAGAACGTGCTGCAGAGGCACTTGACGGCGGCCGCGTCCCCCTGAAGCATGCTCGTTCGGAGAGCGCTCCCCCACCCTGCTCGTTCATTTCATGAACCAGGAGAGCCGCCCATGTCCTCAGGAATCCCCCACAACTCCCCCACACCGCACCACGGTTCAGCAGTTGCAAGACGTACGGTCCTGGGTGCGGCCGCCACAGCCGCCGTACTCGGAGCGACCACCATCGGCGCGGCCGCCGCTCCGGCACCCGCATCCTCTTCCGCGGTGAAGCGTCCGCGCGCGCTACCCGGCGGCGGCGACCTCGGCCCGAACGTCATCGTCTTCGCCCCGTCGACGCCTGGTATCCAGGCCAAGCTCGACGAGATCTTCCGCGCCCAGGAGTCGGCCCAGTTCGGCACCGGCCGCTACGCGCTCCTGTTCAAGCCCGGCACGTACCAGGGCCTCAACGCCCAACTCGGCTTCTACACCTCGATAGCGGGCCTCGGCCTCTCCCCCGACGACACCACCCTCAACGGCGATGTGACGGTCGACGCGGGCTGGTTCAACGGCAACGCCACCCAGAACTTCTGGCGTTCGGCGGAGAATCTGGCGCTCGTCCCGGCCAACGGCACCAATCGCTGGGCAGTGGCCCAGGCGGCACCCTTCCGCCGTATGCACGTACGCGGCGGTCTCAATCTCGCCCCCGACGGCTACGGCTGGGCCAGCGGCGGCTACATCGCGGACAGCCGGATCGACGGCCAGGTCGGGCCGTATTCGCAGCAGCAGTGGTACACCCGCGACAGCTCGGTGGGCGGCTGGACCAACGCCGTCTGGAACATGGTGTTCTCCGGCGTGGAAGGCGCACCGGCGCAGAGCTTCCCCAACCCCCCGTACACGACGCTCGACACGACCCCTGTCTCCCGCGAGAAGCCTTTCCTGTATCTGGACGGCGGTGCGTACCGCGTCTTCCTGCCGGAGAAGCGCACGAACGCCCGCGGTGTCACCTGGGGCTCGGGCACGCCACGCGGGACGTCGCTGCCGCTCGACCAGTTCTACGTCGCACGCCCCGGCGACTCGGCGGCCACGCTGAACCAGGCGCTCACCCAGGGCCTGCACCTGCTGCTCACACCCGGGATCTACCACGTCGACCAGCCGATACGGGTGGAGCGCGCCGGCACCGTGGTCCTCGGCCTCGGCTACGCCACGCTCATCCCCGACGGCGGCGCCGCGGCCCTGAAGGTCGCCGACGTCAACGGAGTTCGCCTCGCCGGCTTCCTGATCGACGCGGGCCCGGTGAACTCGGCGACCCTCCTCGAGGTCGGCCCGCAGGGTGCCTCCGCCGACCACTCCGCGGACCCGATCACCGTGCAGGACGTGTTCATCCGGATCGGCGGCGCGGGCGCCGGGAAGGCTACGACCAGCATGGTCGTCAACGCCCGGCACACGATCGTCGACCACACCTGGGTGTGGCGCGCCGACCACGGCGAGGGCGTCGGCTGGGAGACCAACCGCGCCGACTACGGCGTGGTCGTCAACGGCGACGACGTCCTGGCCACCGGCCTGTTCGTCGAGCACTTCAACAAGTACGACGTCCAGTGGTCAGGGCAGCGCGGCCGCACGATCTTCTTCCAGAACGAGAAGGCGTACGACGCCCCCAACCAGGCCGCGATCCAGAACGGCTCCCTCAAGGGCTACGCGGCGTACAAGGTCGCCGACTCGGTGACTCAGCACGAGGGATGGGGCCTGGGCAGTTACTGCTACTACAACGTCGACCCGACCATCGAGCAGCACCACGGCTTCGCCGCCCCGGTGACCGCGGGCGTGCGCTTCCACGGCCTGCTCGTGGTCTCGCTCGGCGGCAACGGCCAGTACGCACACGTCATCAACGACACGGGCGCCCCGACCTCGGGCACCTCCACCGTGCCTTCGACAGTGGTCTCGTACCCCTGAGCAGACCTCGCCGGCCCCGGTCCGCGCCCGTCGCGGCCGGGGCCGGTGAGGGCCTGTCCGAGGGCCGGGTCACCCCGATGCCCGCCCCCGCATGCCGGGGTCGCGCCCACCGCTGAGACTGACGGTCGATCCGGTGGGGCGCCGACCGAGCGCCGTACGCGAGGGGGTTGTATGGCCGGCTTCTTCTCCGCGGACCGCGCACGTTTCAGGAGCCGCGCGCTGATCTGCGCACTGGTCGCCCTGCTGCTGCTCGCCCTCACGTACTGGCTGGCGGTGCGCACCCAGGCGGGCCGGCGCTTCGAGGACGCGGTGCTCGCGGGCGCGCTCGAGTACCACGACCGGGCCGAACGGGCCACGGCGGCAAGCCGGTTGAGGATGATCTCCGTGGGGAGCATCGCAGGCGGCTGTCTCGTCGTGCTGCTCATCGCCGGTGTGCGGCGCCGCTGGTCGGCGGGGGTGGCCGGGGTGTGCGTCATCCTCGGTTCGATGGGCGTGGCCGAGGTCCTGAAGCGGTACGTCGTCATCCGGCCCGCGCTGTACGGGCAGACGGACCCGTCCGTACCCATGCACAACAGTTTCCCCAGCGGTCACACGGCCATCGCCACCTCCGTGCTGTTCGCGCTCGTCCTCGTCACCGCTCCCCGATGGCGCGGCCTCGCGGCGGCGTTCGGGGCGCTGTGGACCGTCGGCATCGGGGCGAGCACCGTGACCGCGCACTGGCACCGGCCGAGCGACACGTTCGGCGGCAACCTGATCGCGTTCGCCGTGGGCGCGCTCGCCCTGGCCGCACTCGCCGTACTCGGCCGCGGCGCACCCGCCACTCCCGGACCGCGGCTGCTGCTGCGTCTCGTCTCCGCGGTCCTGACCGTGACGGCCGTCGCGGGTCTGGCCCTGGCCGTGCTGTTCCTGTGGATGTACGTACGCGACCGCGCCACACCCGCCCTGCTCGCGGACGCCCACTGGGAGGCATATCTGGCGGGCCAGTCCCTGGCCTCCGCCTTCGGCGCACTGACCGCACTCGCCATGCTGGCGCTGGTCCGGGGCTGGGATCCGTCAATGCGCAGGGCCTCGCTGCCGCCGCTGCCGGCGTCGACGGACGAGAGCCTGTACGCCGGTCGCTGACCTCACCCCATACGCCTGCCGTTGCCGCTGACGCTGACGCTGACCACGGCCCCGGTGCGCGAGGCCGAACTCCCGGCTGCGCTCGCAGGAGTGGAGCCCCAGCAGCGGATTGCGAAGGACACGAACCTGGTACTCGTGCGGCGGTCAGCGGCGCCGCACCGCCTGCGGCAGCCGCACGCCCACGAATGTGAGGACGGTCGCCATGCGCAGTGTCGGGGTGGAAGAGGAGCTGCTGCTCGTGGACGGTGAGAGCGGTGAGGCCAGAGCCCTGTCGCACGCCGTGCTCGCGATGGCCGCGCGCGGTCACGACAAGGACGCCTTCGAGCCGGAACTCCAACGGCAGCAGCTGGAGTTCGCCACCAGTCCGCAAGAGGGGATGGACGAACTCGCGCGCGAGATCGTCCAGTGGCGCAAGGCCGCCGCGGGGCACGCCGAAACCCTCGGCGGGGCGGTCGCGGCGCTCGCCACCTCACCTCTCCCGGTGAGCCCCACGCTCGGGACGGGGCCGCGCTATCAGTGGCTCGAGAAGGAGTTCGGTCTCACCACACAGGAGCAGCTCACCTGCGGCTGCCACGTCCATGTCCACGTGGACTGCGACGAGGAGGGTGTGGCGGTGCTCAACCGGATCCGGCCCTGGCTCTCCGTCCTGCTCGCGATGAGCGCCAACTCCCCTTTCTGGCAGGGCAAGAACACCGACTACCGCAGCTATCGCAGCCGCGTCTGGGGACGCTGGCCCTCGGCCGGACCGGTGGAGCTCTTCGCGGACGCGGCCGCGTACCACGCGCAGACCCGCGCCATGGTGGCCACGGGCACCCTGCTCGACAAGGGCATGGTCTACTTCGACGCCCGCCTCTCGGACACGTATCCGACGGTCGAGGTCCGTATCGCCGACGTCTGCCTCGAACCGTCCGTGACCGTACTTCTCGCCCTGCTCGTCCGCGGTCTGGTGGAGACCGCCGCCCGTCAGTGGCACGCCGGCGAGGCTCCCGCGGCGCACCAGGTGGCCCTGCTCCGGCTGGCTTCCTGGCGTGCTGCCCGGTCGGGTCTGGAGAGCGAGCTGGTCCATCCGCTCCTGATGGAGCCCGCGCCCGCGCGGACCGTGGTCCAGGCGCTCCTCCAACTCGTGGGCCCCGCGCTGGAGGACTCCGGCGATCTGGACCGTGCCCGCACCCTCCTGGCCCGGCTGCTGCGCGACGGCAACGGGGCACGCGTCCAGCGGGCGGTCTTCGCGCGCGACGGCAGTCTGCGCGACGTGGTCCACGCATGCGTACGGCGCACCGCAGTCGGTTACTCCGCGTGAAGCAGGAGCCCGGGATCTGCCGCCCGTCACCCCACCGACTCGGGCGAACTCGGGCCTGACCGCCACCGTGGCGCTCGCCGCGTGCCGCAACGCGCGGCGTACCGGCTCGGATCTGGCCGAGCTCACCACGGCCGTGGACACCGCGCTCGGCGAGTGGCTGCCCGAACAGTTCTGCACCGCCGTACTCGCCCGACTGGACCTGGCCACAAGCGCGCTGCGCTGGATCGACTGCGGCCACCCGCCGCCGCTCCTTGTCCGCGGCCGGCGCCTCGTGTCCGAGGCGATGGAACGCGAACCCGATGTCCCGTTGGGACGGCCCGCGCTGCTCACGGACGCGCCGCGGCAGGTCCACCAGATCGCCCTGGAACTGCAGGCTCTCAGTCCGCTGTGCCGCCCTGTGCGGCCTCCCGCTCCACCGCCCGCCGGAACTCGCCCAGGTCGTAATTCGCCAGCGTCGAGTCGAGATTCGTCAGCGCGCCAAGACGCTCCACGAACCCCTTCGGGTCGTACTCGATCTGCAGCGTCACCCGGCTCGTCGTGTCGCTCAGCCGGTGGAAGGTCACCACACCCGCGTGCTCCACGCCCTGGGTCGTGTGCCAGGCGATGCGGTCCTCGGGGATGACCTCGGTGAGTTCGGCCACGAACTCCTTCTCGGCACCGGGCAGGGCGAGCTGCCAGACGAACGTGCGGGCATCGACGCGCTTCACCCGTTCCACATGGCTGAGGAAGGTCGGCCAGCGCTCGACGTCCTGCCACAGGTTCCAGCTCACCGAGACGGGTGCGTCGACGTCCACGGCCTCCAACAGTGAGGACGACATGGATTACCTCCTCGTACGCGGATCAGGCACTGGCCAGGGAGTCGTCGCCCGTACGGGCACCGGAGAGCCGGCGCCTGGCCACGATGAGGGCCATGTCGATGTCCCTCGTCCCGGTGGCGACGCACAGCGTGTACATCACGTCGTCGAGTCTGCGCCGCGCATCGAAGGCGCCCTTCTCGGCTTCGAGATGTTTCAGCGTCTCGTACTCCTCCATCAGGTCGAGTAGTACGGCCGGGTGCGCCACCAACATCGAAGTCCCCCTGTCTGTCCGCCCGTTCGCCGCGGACTCGTGTCTGCCTGGCTGTTCACTGCCTGCTTCAGCAACTCCGGTACCCCGTGTTCCCGCGATGGCCGCGGCCATTCCTCGTTTCTTGTCCGTTTGGGGGTGGGAGGCCGGGGCATACGAGCTCTCGTGCTTCGGACCGGAGGCGCATCCCGCAGGGGTGGTCTGTCCGGTTCCGGATGCACGGCGCTCCGACGAGCGACCCCCTCACTGCGGTCGAGCCTGATGACTCCTCAGCGAAAGGGATTCGTATGACGGCGGAAGCAGCAGCGAAGATTCTCGGCCTGCCGGGCCGGCCCTCCCCGGCCGGTCACCACCGCAGGCGCCACCCGCACGACGACGCGCCGGACACGGCGGAGCGGTTCGCGAGGCTGAGCACTCTGGACGACGGGCCCGAGCGCGAGCTCCTCAAGGAGGAACTCGCCGAGGCCTGGCTGCCGATGGCCCATCGCATCGCCGGTCGCTTCGCGCGACGGGGCGAGGAACTGGACGATCTGCGGCAGGTCGCCGCGCTCGGCCTGGTCAAGGCGATCGAGCACTACGAGCCGGGGCGCGGGGCGTTCGAGAGCTATGCCGTACCCACCGTCACCGGTGAGATCAAGCGGCACTTCCGGGACCGGTCCTGGGCCCTGCGGGTACCGCGCCGTGTCCAGGAACTGCGCAACCGGATCCGTCTCGCGCACCGCGAACTCTCCCAGGAGCCCGGCGTCCACGAGCCACAGCCCGCGGACATAGCGACGCACCTGGGCATATCCGAGGCCGAGGTACGGGAGGGCCTGGAGGCGCTGCACAGCCACAGCACACTTTCGCTGGACGCCCAACTGGCCGCGTCCGAGGACGACTTCACCCTCGCGAACGCCCTCGGCACCCCCGACCCCGGCTACGACACGGTGGTCGACCGCGAGGCGGCCAAGCGGGGGCTACGCATGCTGCCCGAACGCGAGCGCACCATCCTCTATCTGCGCTTCTTCGAGGACAAGACCCAACAGGCCATCGCCGAAGAGCTGGACATCTCGCAGATGCACGTGTCCCGGCTGATCACACGCAGCTGCGCCAAGGTACGCGCGCAGGCACTCGGCAGCGAAGGCGAGGACCTGGCCCGGGCCGCGTGAGGCGGTGCCGTCCGACGGCTCACTCAACCCCCGGATCGCCCGCCGCGCGAGCGTGTCACACGCCGCGCGGCGGGAGCAGGTCCGGGCGGCGCCCGAGGGCATGCAGGAACTCCAGGGCGTCCCGAACGAGCGTGTCGTCGTGCCAGGCCAGCCAGCGCCCGACCTCACGTCCGATCCGGGTGAGCAACACACTCTCGTGATCGGGCAGTTCGGCGGACGGCCGCGCGAGGTGAGCGGACACCATGCCCACGCAGACGCCGTCGTCGCTGATCAGCGGAACACTGTGACAGGCCCGGCTGCCCGCCCGGAGGATCGTGCGCCGCGCGCCGTCGGTGAAGACCGGATCCAGAGCCACGTCACGCACGGTCCGCAGGGCGAGCTCGGCCGCGGCCTGGCTGCAGGAGGTGCCGCTCTCGCCGACGAAGGCGAAGTAGTCCACGAACTCGTCGCTGTGGCCGATGTGATGCTCCAGGCGCAGCCCTCGCGCCGCCGGATCCGCCAACTGCACATTGCCCATGTCGGTCCCGGTGATCGCCAGGATCTGGGACAGCACCACCCGCAGGACACCGGTGCGGTGCAGCGGCCCGTCACTGGCGGCACCCACGGTCGTCAGCACCGGCGGACGCCGTCGGACCCGGCCGGGGAACCACAGTTCCGTCATGCTGTCCGGGCGCTCGGTGGCGATCACGGCGTCCACCAGGGACCGCATCTTCACGTTGAAGCGCTGCGAGGTGTGCCTCAGCAGGGTGAACGCCTCGTCCGCGTCCCGCAGCCGGTACCGCTCCCTCAGCACACCCTGGGCCATGGCCACGGCCGGGCGGCTGCGGTCACGGGCTCGCAGCTGGCGGATCTCCTCGGCGGCACGGGCGAGTTGACCGTGCAGTGCGCCGATGTCCTGGCCGCTCAGGACCTCGATGTCCTGGTCACGCAGCGCGCCGATGTCCTGCTCGGACAGGGATTCCCGGCCCCTGCTCCCGCTCATGTCCCAATGCCCTGATTCCGGAGTAACGTCCATGTGGTCCCTTCACGCGAGGCGGCGCCGCCGGCTGTGTTCTCAACCGGTCGACGCCTGACCCACGGATCGCACTGTCAGATCTGCCCATGGGGTATGTGTCGACGTAGCCCGCCAGCGCGGGACTAAACCCATGGCACAGCAGTGCTTACGGCAGATCCGCGGAGACCGGTTCACGGTTCCCGCGGAGTCCGCCGCCATGCGCGATCAGAAGAGCCGCAGCGGGCCGGCCGCCGCTTCGGTGCCGGTCCGCTGCCCGCGCGCGGCCGCACCGCCGTCGTCTCCGGTGTCGGCGCTCGTTCCCGGGCAGAAGACCGCTTCCATCAAGTCGGTGGAGATACCGCCCTGGTCGACCCAGTCCCCGTTGATGTTCGTGCTGGCGACCTTCGAGCCGTCACGCAGCCCCATCGACCAGGACAGTGAGCCATGGATCGTGCCGCCGTGTCCCCATACCCGCACGCCGCACGGCAGCGTCTGGGCGATCATGCCGAGGCCGTACCCGGTGTTCGGGATCCAGTTCACCGTCGGCACCGCCGTGAACATCTCCTTCTGCTGGGCGGGACGCAGCAGCCGCCCGCCGAGCAGTGCGCTGTAGAACCGGTTGATGTCACCGGCCGTGGAGATCATGTCCCCGGCCGAGCCGGCCCAGCTCGGGTTCAGCTCGCTCACGTCGTACACCGGCGCCGCCGGATCGGGCACGAGGAGCTTGGAGTACGCCTTGCCGTGCGGGCCGTAGATGCTGGTGCTCTGACCCGGCAGATACGTGTCGTACAGACCGAGCGGCACGATGACCCGTCGGGTCACCTCGGTGGCGAGGCTGCGTCCCGACACCTTCTCCACGAGCATCCCGGCCAGGATGAAGTTGGTGTTGGAGTAAGCCCATGACGTCCCGGGCGCGAAGGCCGGCGCATGGCTCATCGCCGTCCTGACGAGCTGTTCGGGCCGGAAGCCGTCGAAGCGGTGCTCGAGGAAAGCCGGGCCGACCAGGTTCGCCACGACCTGTGGATCCTCGGTGAAGTTGAAGATGCCGCTGGTGTGGTTGAGCAGCTGCCGCACGGAGATCCTGCTGCCGTCGTGCCCGTTGCCCTTGACCACGCCGGGCAGCCACTTCTCGACGGTGTCGTCGAGGCTCAGCCTGCCTTCGCCCACGAGCTGCAGCAGGACGGTGGCCGTGAAGGTCTTCGTCGTACTGCCTATCCGGTAGCGGTCGTTGGCCTGCGGCTTGCGGTGGGTGGTGGTGTCGGCGACGCCGGCGGAGCCGAACCACCGGGACGATCCCGTGCGGACCTCGGCGAGCATGCCCGGCGCACCGCCCTCGTTCACCGCCTGGTCGAGCACACGCTGAACGGCATCGTTACGGGTCGCGGTCCCTGCCGGAGCGGCGGACACAGCCGGCGATGCGGCCATGACCACGGCCGCGACGCCTGCGATGAGGACGGTTCTGGAACGTCGGAACATGGGGCTTCCTTCCGTAGCGGAACAGACGAGTACGTACGCCCCGGCAGTCCGTGCCTCGGGGAACCGACATCGTCACGAGGCGTGCCGCCCCCTGGCTAAGGCCGACCGGACACAATCACGGCCGCCGATTGGTGCCGCGCCACGAACCCGGCCGCTCCCCGCCCGGCAGGGGTCATGCGCCGTTCGTCCGCCGGCACATACGCACGCCCTGCTCTTCGTACGACGGTCCGAAGAGCCGCCCCGGCAGCTGCCCTAGCGTTCGCTGACATTCCGCCATGACCTGCACCCCTTGCATGACTTGGCTGACGTGCACCGCCTGCCCCAGCGCAATCGACTCGCGCTGCCGTCCGACCTGGAGGTCTCTCGCATGGCGCCCCGCACCACATTGACCGCCTTGTTGCTCACGACCGCCGTGGCCCTGTCCGCCTGTTCCGCCGGCGGCTCGCCCGGACCTGCCGCCGGCGGGAAGACGCTCGTCGTCGACACGTCCTTCGACCTCAAGACCGCCGACCCGGGACGGATGTACGAGGCGACCGGCCTCTTCATCGGCAAGGCGGTGTACGACACGCTGCTCACCTTCGACGGCGGCGACGTGACCAAGCCCGTACCGGCACTGGCCAAGTCGTACGAACTGTCGCAGGACGGCAAGGTGTTGACCCTGGAGCTGCGCCCGGGGGCGAAGTTCAGCGACGGCTCCCCGGTCACCGCCGACGACGTGGTCTTCTCCCTGACCCGGCTGCGCGACCTCAAGGGCAACCCGTCGTTCCTGCTCGAAGGGGTGGAGGTGGCCAAGACCGGTGAGTCCACGATCACGCTGACCTCGAAGACCCCGAATCCCGCGCTCCCCTACATCCTGCCGAACCCGGTGCTCGGCATCCTCAACAGCAAGGTCGCCAAGGCCCACGGCGCGACCACGGACGACAAGGACAAGGCGGAGCAGTACCTCAACTCGGCCTCCGCCGGCTCGGGACCGTATGTCATCGAGTCCTTCAACGTGAGCAACCAGGTCGTACTGCGCGCCAACAAGGAGTACTACGGCGACAAACCGGCGTACGACAAGGTCGTCATCCGCAACGTCGAAGCGGCCACCCAGAAGCTCAACGTGCAGCGCGGCGACAGCCAGATCGCCCTGAACCTCTCCGGTGACCAGGCCAAGAACATGCCCGCCGGGCTGCAGGTGAAGCGGGCCGCCTCGGCGAACGTCATCTACATGTTCGCCACCCGCAACGAGGCGGTCAGCAAGACGACCGCGAACCCGAAGTTCGCGGAGGCCGTCCGCAAGGGCGTCGACTACGCGGGACTGCTCGAACTCGCCGGTGAGGGCTCGGTGCAGGCGCCCGGCATCATCCCGTCCCAGCTGCTCGGCGCACTCCCGCCCGAGCAGGCGCCCGAGCGGGACGTCGCCGGAGCCAAGGCCGCGCTCGCGGCGAGCGGACTGACCGACCCGTCGGTGGAGCTGGAGTATCCCAGTGAGCTGACCGTCAACGGCCTGTCCCTCCAGCCGCTGGCCGAGCGCGTGCAGGCGAACCTCAAGGAAGTCGGCATCACCGTCGAGCTCAAGCCCACCCCGCTGACCGCCGCCGCGGACAACTACCGCAACGGGAAAGAGGAGATGGGCCTGTGGTACTGGGGCCCCGACCACCCGGACCCCAGTGGCTACCTGGTGTTCCTGCCCGGCAAGCCGGTGGGTCTGCGCCTGGGCTGGAAGGCCGGCGCGGACAAGGAGCTGGAGGCGCTGGGCGAGCAGGCGGCCACCACCGTCGGTGACGACGCGCGCAAGCAGGCCTACGCCGAACTGCAGACGAGGCTCAACTCCTCGGGCCCGTACATCCCGCTCATCCAGCCCGGCCAGAACATCGTGACCGCGGCGTCGGTGACCGGTCTCGACTACCACCCGGTGTGGACCGTAGATCTCGCCGACCTGGGTGTGAAGTGACATGACGACCGGTGACACGACGACCGGCGAGGCGGCGGCCGGTGGGACGGCCCCCGTGCACCATCGCGTACGGCGCCGCAGCAGACCGCTGCTGCGGTTCGTCGTCCGCCGGGTGCTCGTCGCGCTCCTGCTGGCCTGGGGCGTCACGCTGGTGACGTTCGTCCTGACCAACCTGGTCCCGGGTGACCCAGCGGCGGCGAACCTCGGACAGCGGGCCCTGGGCGATCCGGCGGCCGTGGCGCAGTGGCGGGCCGACCACGGGCTCGACAAACCGCTCCCCCAGCAGTACTTGCTGTTCCTCCAGGGGCTGCTCCACGGCGACCTGGGCACGAGTCAGCAGTCGCACCGGCCGGTCACCGAGGATCTGGCGGAGTTCGTCCCCGCGACCCTGGAGCTGGCGGGCGCCGCGATCGTCGTGTCCCTGGTCCTCGGCGTGGCCTTCGGTCTGATCGCCGCCCTGCGCCGCAACCGCCTGTCCGACCATGTGCTGCGGATGGTGAGCCTGATCGGCCTCTCGGTACCGACGTTCTGGCTGGCGCTCCTCGCGTTCTACCTCTTCTTCTACCGCCTGGAACTCACCCCGGGCAGCGGTCGCGTCGACCCCGGTATCGGCGCACCGCCGCCGGTCACCGGACTGCACACGGTGGACGCCGCGCTGAGCGGCCGGTGGGACATCTTCGCCAGCGCACTCGGGCATCTGATCCTGCCCGCCCTGGTGCTCTCGCTGTACACGATCGGACTGCTGACCCGCTTCACGCGCAGCGCCGTGCTCGAAGTCCTGGGCCAGGACCACGTGCGGGCGGGCCGGGCCAAGGGGCTGCCCGGCCGGGTGATACTCCTGCGCTACGTGCTGCGTTCGGCTCTGGTGCCGATCATCACGGTGGCGGGGCTCGCGTTCGGCAGCCTCCTGTCGGGCACCGTCCTCGTCGAGTCGATCTTCGCGTGGCAGGGCGTCGGCCAGTACGCGTTCAAGAGCGCCACCGCGCTCGACCTGCCCGCCATCATGGGGGTCGGCCTGGTGGTGAGCGGTGTCTATCTCGCGATCAACCTGCTCGTGGATGTGCTCTACGGCGTGATCGATCCCCGGGTGAGGCTGTCATGAGCCGGACCTCCGCCGCCACGGGACGCCTTCCCGACACGGTGCGAAGACTGCCCGCGGCCGTGCGCCGGCTGCCGGGCGTATGGCGCCGGCCGCAAGCCGTCGCCGGGGCGCTGGTGGCCCTCGCCTGGCTGGTGATCGCCGCGGCCGCGCCCCTGATCGCACCGCACGATCCGCTCGCCCAGGAGCTGCCGCGTCTCGCCGAGCCGGGTCCCGGACACTGGTTTGGCACCGACCAGCTCGGGCGCGACATCCTCAGCCGGGTCCTGTACGGCGCCCGTGTGTCGATCCCGCTGACCCTGCTCCTGGTCGCCCTGTCCGTGCTGATCGGCGGGTTCCTCGGCGCCGTCGCCGGCTACCTCGGCCGGTGGGCGGACGAGACGGTCATGCGGTTGGCGGACCTCGTCTTCGCGTTCCCGACGATCATCCTGGCGATGGTGGTGGCGGCCGCGCTCGGCGCCAGCCTGACCAACGCGGTCCTCGCCGTCCTCGTGGTGGCCTGGGCCTCGTACGCACGGGTCACGCGCGGCCTCGTCCTGTCGGTGCGCGAGCAGGAGTACGTGCTCAGCGGGCGGCTGCTCGGCTTCTCGGTGTGGCGCTCGCTGCGGGTGGACGTACTGCCCAACGTGGTGGGACCGGTGCTCGTCCTGGCCACCCTCGACATCGGTTCGGCCCTGCTGCTGCTCTCCGGTCTGTCGTTCCTGGGGCTCGGAGCCACTCCGCCGTCCGCCGAGTGGGGAGCGATGGTGGCTTCGGGAGTGGATGTGTTCGACAGCTGGTGGGTGGCGACGTTCCCCGGTCTCGCGATCCTGACGGTGGTCCTCGCGTTCAACTTCCTCGGTGACACGCTGCGCGACGCCCTCGACCCCCGAACTGCCCGCACCGTGAAGGAGCGTGCGCTGTGACCCTCACGATCACCGATCTGCGGGTGACGATCCATGACCGGCAGATCCTGTCCGGCGTGGACCTCGCCCTGCACAAGGGCCAGGTACACGGTCTGGCCGGCGAGAGCGGCTCGGGCAAGACCATGACCGGCTTCGCCGTGCTCGGGCTCCTGCCCCATGGTGCACGGGCCAACGGACGGATCGAGCTGGCCGGCAGAGACCTGCTCACGCTGCCCGGCAAGGAGCTCAACCAGGTACGCGGCAACGACATCGCGATGGTCTTCCAGGACCCGTCCACCAGCCTGCATCCCATGCTGAGCGTGGGCCGGCAACTGACCGAGCACATGCGTCTGCACCTGGGCCTGGGCCGGGCCGAGGCCCGCGAGCGCGCCGTGGAACTCCTCGCCAAGGTCCGTATCCCCGGCCCCGCGCAGGCCTGCCGGCGCTACCCGCACCAGTTCTCGGGCGGGATGCGGCAGCGCATCGCGATCGCGGTGGCGCTGGCCTGCGACCCGCAGGTGCTCATCGCCGACGAGCCCACCACCGCGCTGGATGTGACGGTGCAGGCCGGAATCCTGCGCCTGTTGCGCGGTCTGTGCGACGAACTGGGCCTCGCGATCCTGCTGATCACCCACGACCTCGGCGTCATGTCGGCGATCGCCGACGAGGTGAGTGTGCTGCGCGACGGCCTCGTCGTGGAGCACGGCCCACGGGAGGCCGTACTGCGAACGCCCACGCATCCCTACACCCGTTCACTCCTGGAGGCCCTGCCGTGACGCTGCTGCACATCGAAGACCTCGTGGTCGAGCACCGCTCCCCCGGGCGGCCCGCCGTCCGGGCGGTCGCCGGGGTCTCCCTCACCGTCGCTCCGGGCGAAGTCGTGGGCCTGGTCGGCGAGTCGGGGTGCGGCAAGTCGACGCTGGCCCGTGCGGTCTGCGGGCTGCACGCGGCGGCGGAGGGCTCCATCACCTTCGACGGCCGGCCGGTCACCACGCTGGGTCTGCGGCGCAGGGAACTGACGGGCATACAGATGGTCTTCCAGGACCCCTACACCTCGCTGAACCCGCGACGCCGCGTCGGTGAGCAGATCGCCGACGGGCTGCGCGTGCACTCCGTCCCCGGCGACCCTGCCAACGGTGACTCCGCCGAGCTGCTCGAACGCGTCGGTCTGCCGGGCTCGTTCGCCGCCCGGCATCCGCACGAGCTCTCCGGCGGCCAGCGCCAGCGCGTGGCCATCGCCCGCGCGCTCGCGGCCCGCCCGCGCCTGCTGATCGGCGACGAACCCATCTCGGCCCTGGACGCCTCCGCCCAGGCCCAAGTCGCCACCCTCATGCGCGACCTGGCACTGGACGCGGGCGCCGGGCTGCTCTTCATCAGCCATGACCTGTCGGTGGTCCGGCTGATCGCGGACCGGATCGCGGTGATGTACCTCGGCCGCATCGTCGAAACCGGCGCGACCGCCACCGTCTGGGACGCACCCCAACACCCGTACACCCAGGCCCTCTTGCGCGCGGTCCCCCGTCCCGACGGCCTCGGCACTCTGCCCGCCGAACTGGCCGGCGACGTCCCCGACCCGGCTGATCCGCCGTCCGGCTGCCGCTTCCACCCGCGCTGCCCACAGGTCATGGACCTGTGCCGCGTCAAGGAACCGGACTTCGGCCCTGCGGCGTGCTGGCTGCACGCCCCCTCGTGACCACCACCCCACGGCGTGGCCCAGCTCCACGCCGCGCTCCCGCGGCCCGCTCGCTCGCGGACCGCCGACTCATCAGTCCCGGTGGGGTAGGTGCAGGGTGGCGACGGCTCCGTTGGGCACGGCGTTCGTCAGGATGAGGGTCGCGCCGATGACGTGCGCGTGGCCGCGGGCGATGGTGAGTCCGAGACCGTGTCCGTGGCCTCGCTCGGCGGCGCCGGTGCGGAAGCGCTGCGGGCCGGTGGCCAGCAGGTCCGCGGGGAAGCCTGGGCCGTGATCGCGTACGACGATCGTCGCGCCGTCGGTCAGGGTGCCGTCGACCGTGATCTCGACCGGCGTCCGGCCGTGGCGGTGGGCGTTGACGACGAGGTTGGTGAGGATGCGGTCCAGGCGGCGCGGGTCCGTCTCGGCGACGGGGTGGCCGGTCACCGAGACCTGCGCCCGCAGACCGGTGCGGCGGACTGATTCCGTCACCAGGTCGCCGAGCGGCACCTCCTGTGCGTCGGCCTGTTCGGCGCCGGCGTCCAGGCGGGAGATCTCCAGCAGGTCGTCGACCAGGCCGCGCAGCACCTGTACGCGATCGCGCACCAGATCGGTGGCCTCGCCCTCCGGCAGGAGGGAGGCGGAGGTGACGAGGCCGGTCAGCGGTGTGCGCAGTTCGTGGGCGACGTCGGCCGTGAAGCGCTGTTCGCTGTGCAGGCGTTCCTGCAGCGCGTCCGCCATGAGGTCGACGGCCGAGGAGATCTCGCCGATCTCGTCGTGGCCCCTGCCGCGGGTCCGTGCGTCGAGCTCGCCCCGCTTGATACGACCCGCCGTGGCGGCGATACGGCGCAGTCGGCGCAGCACCAGTTCGGCGGCGAGGACGGTGAGGGGCACGACCACGACGAGCGTGGCGAGGGCCGCGTACTTCATGTGCCGGTCGAGTGCCTGGAGGCTGCGCATCTCGCTGCCCATGTTCACCTGCACGGCCAGTGGGCGGCCGTCGACGCTGCTCGCCGCCCACATCCAGGGCCCCTGGAGGAGGTTGCGGGTGTCGTACCAGGTGACGGCGCCGGGACCGGAGCCGAGCCGGTCCCGCAGCTCCTCCGGTACCTCGCCGCCGACCGAGTAGGCGACGTGCTCCTCCGTGCCGGCTCCGGGGCCCACGCCTCGGACCGCGATCTCCGCCTCCGCGAGATGCTCCAGGGCTGTGGCACGGCCGATGCTCAAGTCGCGGTCCTGGGTGGTCCGGTGCACCAGGGTCGCGATGCCCAGCGCCATCGCGCAGGCCGCGACGGCGACGACGGCGGCGACCTTCCATCGCAGCGAGCGCGGATCGGCCAAGCGGCGCAGGGCCCGGCGGAAGGCAGTGGGTCCGGAGGCGGCGGGCTCGGAGGCGGCGGTCCCGGAGGCAGTGGGTCCGGAGGCAGTGGGTCCGGATGTGGTCGTACGTCGCATGTCAGCGCCGGAACTTGTAGCCGAAACCGCGCACGGTCTCGATGTGGTCGGCGCCGATCTTCTTGCGCAGCCGCTGCACCGCCAGATCGACCACCCGGATGTCGCCGTCCCAGCCGTAGTCCCACACGCTGCGCAGCAGCGTCTGCCGCTGCAGCACGATCCCGGGCGCGGCCACGAACTCCAGGAGCAGGCGCAGTTCGGTCGGGGTCAGCGCGAGCGGCCGGCCGTCGACCTGTGCTTCCAGGCCACGTGTGTCGACCCTGAGGTTCCGGAAGGTGAGCAGACCGCTCGCGTCGGTGCCGGGCCCGTCGTCCTGCGGGGCGGAGGCGGTGAAGGTGGCCCGGCGCATCAGGGTCCTGATCCGCGCGAGCAGGACCGTGGTGTCGACGGGTTTGACGATGTAGTCGTCGGCGCCCGCCTCCAGACCCGCGATCACGTCCAGTGAGTCGCCGCGGGCGGACATCATCAGGACGGGCACCTGGCTGGTCTCCCGGATCCTGCGGCACAGTCCGATGCCGTCGAGGTGCGGCAGCATGACGTCGAGCAGCAGCAGGTCGTGCCGCTCCTCCCGGAAGAGTTCGAGGCCCGTCAGGCCGTCGGGCGCGGAGGAGACCTGGCACCCGTAGCGTTCCAGCACCATGCCGATGGACTTGCGGATCACCTCGTCGTCCTCGACCAGCAGGACGTGCACCGGGGCCGCGTGACCGTCCTGCCGCCGCGTCGGCATGTCACTGTCGTGCTGTCGCATCACGTCACCTGTGGGTCGGGGCCGGGCTGTCCAGGCCCGTCTGCGGAGGTCGGCGGCGAGCACTTATCACCCATGATCGCCCATACGTACGGGTTCCCCGGCACACTCTCCCTCCTCACAGACGCAGCGAGGCCGCGACGGGAAGGTGATCACTGCCGGTGGGCGACAGGGTCCAGGCCGAAGCCGGGACGATGCCCTTGACCAGGATCTGGTCGATCCGGGCCACCGGGAACGCCGCGGGCCAGCTGAGGCCGAACCCGGCACCGGCCTCCTCCTGGGCCGACCGCAGCTGCGAGGTCACCGGGTGCAGCGCGCGGTCGTCGCCCGTGCCGTTGAAATCGCCCAGCACAACGACCCGGGGCAGCGGCTCGGCCCGCACGGCCGCGGCCAGTTTCCGCGCCGCGTCATTGCGGCGCGCCGTCGCGAAGCCCGTGCTCGGGTGCACCCGTACCGACGCGAGGTGAGCGGCGTAGACGGCCACGGGGCCCTTCGGGGTCTGCACGGTGGCCCGCAGAGCACGGTTCCACGCCATGATCGCGACCGGTTCCGCCGCCCGCAGCGGGTACTTGCTCCACAGTCCGATCGTGCCCTGCACCGAGTGGTACGGATACGCATCGGCCAGCGCGCGCTCGTACACGGGTGCCGCCTGCTCACTGAGCTCTTCGAGCGCTATCAACTGAGCACCGGACGCGGCCAGTTGGCGCGCGGTCCGCTCCGGGTCCGGGTTCGCGTCGTTGACATTGTGGCTGACCACGGACAGATCCCCGCCCGCGGACCGCTTGTCCAGGAGCGTGCCGCCGAACAGCGAGCACCAGACCACGGCCGGCAGCACCACCACCACGGCGGCCGCGGCGGACCGCCGTACCGCCGCGAGCACCAGCAGCACCGGCACGCTCATGCCCAGCCAGGGCAGGAACGTCTCGGCGAGGCTGCCGAGATTTCCGCCCGCGTTCGGCACCAGTCCGTGCCCGGCCATCAGCGCGGCCGCGAGCACCGCGCCCGCGCTGATCACCCGCCCTCGCCGCCGAGCCCCGGGAGAGCCCGTCGCCTCCTCGGCCACGCCCTGCGGCGCGATGTCCGCCACCACCGGGGTCATGACCGCACCGGCCGACCGGCACGGCCCGCGAGGGCGGCGGGAAGTTCCTGCTGTACGGCGTCGATCAGCCGGCCGCTGCTGTCGACGGCGGCCTGCAGACCGGCGGACGGACTGCCGGCGTGCTGCCCGAGTACGACCCCGAGCACGAGGTGGCGTACCTTGCCGACCTCGACCTGCGCCGCCCACATGAGGTTGCCGCCCGCCGGTGTGCTCGACCCGGTCTTGAGTCCGATCACCCCGGGCTTGTCCAGGAGTCGGTTGGTGTTGGTGACGCTTCCAGGCACTCCGGGGACCGTCGTCTCGCGCAGGGCCACGACGGTGCGCAGCGCCGGACTCTTCATGGCCGCACGGGCGAGCCGTAGTTGATCATCCGCGGTGCTGCGGGTGTCGGCCTCGATGCCGCTGGCTCCCGTGTAGGTGGTGCGGGTCATGCCCAGGGATGCCGCGGCACGGTTCATCTTCGCCACGAACCGCTGCTCGGTGCCCGCGTCCCACCGCGCCAGCAGCCTGGCGATGTTGTTGCCGGAGGGAAGGAGCAGCAGCTCCAGAAGTTCGCGCTGGTTCAGGCGCTGCCCCTCGATGACGGGAGCCGTGGACTCGCTGAACGACAGGGCCTCCGCCGCCGCGGTCGCGTCGACCGTGACGTCGGGACCGTCCTCCCCGGCCTCCAACGGGTGGTCGGCGAGGATCACGTACGCGGTCATCACCTTGGTGACGCTCGCGATCGGCACCGGGGTCCGCCCGCCCCTGCTGCCCAGGCCGCCGATGCCCTCCACTTCGACGCTCGTCTGACCGTCCGCGGGCCACGGCAGCTTCATCCGGGCGAGTGCGTCGGCCACGTCCGACGCGGGCGCCGCCGCGCCCGTCGACCCGACCGCCCGGCCACCGCCATCCCTACCCGGTCCTGCGCAGCCTCCCGCCCCGCCCACGGCCACCAGGGCGACGCAAGCCCAGACCGCAGCTCGTCGGCGTCTCCGGCCCGCCCCGTGTGCTGCACCCTGCTCGGCGGCACGTATCCGACGCCTCACGACGATCACCCCTCACGGCTCGGTGCACGCGAAGATCCGCGTGCATCGCCCAGCCTGTGAGGCCGTCACATCCAAGCGGTCAGGACCGTACGTCCAGCACCGCACGACTTTGTGTCAGCCACGTATCGGCCGACGCTCACCGAGGGGCCGAAGCGCCTCGTCCAGGCGCCCCCGACGCCTAGGTGGTGTCCGCTCCGCCCCGCCGCGTGGCCCGACATACCCGACATGGCCCGCGTCGCGCGCAGCAGCTCCGCCGTCTCGCAGTACGCCGACCTGGATCCGATCGACCTGTTTACGGGTCGCCGCTTTACGGGTCGCCGCGTCCAGCGTGTCCGCGTCGGACTGTGCGCGCAGTACCGGCTCGGTGAGCTGGTCCGGCAGGTGGGCGAGGAAGGTTCGACGCCTGCACGCCGCGATCGCGGGGATCAGCCGGGACCGCGACGAGGCGCTCCGGCTGGTCCACGAGCACAACATGAGCCTGACCCCGACGAGGCCGCCGGCACGCCCAGTTGACCCCTTGGCCATCCCGCACGGCCGTACGCGAGGCACGCCTACTGCCGGTGACCTGGGTACCCGGGACACATGAATCCTCATCATCCGCACGACATCGGCCGGGGCGCCGGCCCGATGGAACGCGGCACCGCCCACCGCCTCGCGGCACGTCAGCGCATCTGGGTCCAGGCATGGACGGCGCTCTCCGTACTCGCGGGCCTCTGGTCACTGGCCTGGGCCATCGGCTGGGTCACCGGCGCGGGCGACAGCCTGGCCTACGCCCTGGCCGGCCTTCTCCTCCTCGCCGCCGCATTGTGGGCGCGCCGCTCGGCGCTACGCAACGCGCCGCCACGTCATCTGTGACCAACGCCGTTCGCGTTTCGGCAAGTCGCGGGCCGAAGCTCAAGTCTCGACCGTCGTTTGAGAGCCGGACGTGACCCGAATGAGGGGGCGCAGGCGGCGCAGCAAGGCTCTTGCCACGCATCCGGCAGGAAGAAGCGACAGGTCACCGCACCCTTCCTCGCGCCGACAACGGCACGGCCGGCGCGTTCAGCCACTGGCCCGCCTCCCGGCCGCGAGCGCCAGGAGCACCGCCGCCACGGACAGGCACGACAGCGCAAGGAACAGTGGCGCGTATCCGCCCAGGAGTTGAGCCAAGGTTGCGCTCGCCCAGGGTGCGAGGGCCGCGGCGATGGTGACCGGGGCCGCCAGGAGGGCGGACAGGTGGCCGTAGTGGGCGGTGCCCCAGCGATCCGAGACGGCGGTGGCCTGCAGCAGGGTGAGGTTGCCGCGCACCATACCCGCCGCGACCGACAGGGTGACCAGTAGGGCGATCGGACCGGGGACGAGGCCGAGGGCCGCTGTGGTGGCCCCTCCGGCGGCGATCAGGACGGCCGTGCGCAGCGTGACGGAAGTGCGTCCGGCGAAGGACGCGTACAGGGTGCGGCCGAGTGTCTGCCCCGCGCCGCCGAGGCCGAGGGCCCACGCGGCGGTGGTCGCGCTCGCGCCTCGCTCGGTCATCAGGGGAACGATTCCTATGACGACGGCGTACACCGCGAACCCGGAAAGGGTGAAGGCCGCCGCGAGGAGGACGAAGGGGCGGGTACGAGCTGTCGAGCCGCCCGAGGTGGGCAGTGGAGGTCCGACCGTCGGCGCCGGCGGCCAGGGTGCGCGTAGCGCGAGGGCGTGAGCCGGGATCGTGATCAGGGCGAGGATCGCGGCGAGGATCAGGTAGGTCGTGCGCCAGTGGAACTGCTCGGCCAGAGCTGCGGTGATGGGCGCGAAGACGGTGGAGGCGAGGCCTCCGGCGAGGGTGACGATCGTGAGCGCACGGATCCGGTCGGTGCCCCACCAGCGCGTGACGGCGGCGAACGCGGGCTGGTAGAAGGTGGCGGACATGGCCAGTCCGGCGAGCAGCCAACCTCCGGTGAAAAGGGTCGGGTTGGGGGCGGAGGCGATGGCGGTCACGGCCAGGACCGCGAGCAACGACCCTGCGGTCATGACGGCGCGGGGGCCGTGGCGGTCGAGGATGCGGCCGACGGGTATGCCGGCCAGGGCGGAGACGAGCAGGGCGGCGGAGAACGCGGCCGTGGTGGCGTTGGTGGACCAGCCGGTGTCGGTGGTGATGCGGGCGTTGAGGACCGGGAACGCGTAGTAGACGATGCCCCAGCTGGTGATCTGTGTGGCGCACAGGGCGGGCAGGACGGCGCGAGGCCGCGACCGGTCGTCAGTTCCGGTCGCGGCCTCTTCGGCTCGTAGGTCGGCCACCGGGTCAGCAGCCCCCGGCAGCGGTGACAGGGGCGCCGATCTGCACGGTGGCGGGGGTCCCGCAGCAGCCGCCGCCGTCACCACCCTGTTCTGCCTGCTCGGGCTCGTCGAACAGACCGGCCCCGCCGCACACTCCGGTCTCCGGCAGCACCAACTCCACGCGCTCGGCGGCTTCCTGGTCGCCGGCCAGGGCGGCGGCGATGGAGCGGACCTGCTCGTAGCCGGTCATGGCGAGGAAGGTCGGTGCGCGGCCGTAGGACTTCATGCCGGCCAGGTAGGCGTCCTGCTCGGGGTGGGACAGCTCGTTCACGCCGTGCGGGTAGACGGTGCCGCAGGAGTGCACGTTCGGGTCGATGAGCGGGGCGAGGTCGACCGGAGCCTGCAGGCGCTCGTCGAGGGCGAGCCGGAGTTCGTCGACGAAGGTGAGGTCGGGGCGGAAGCCGGTGAGGCCGATGACCTCGTCGACCGGGTCGAGGCGGCTGCCGTCCTCGCCGACGAGGATCAGCTGTCCTTCTCCGGTCTTCTCGACGGCGGAGGTGCGAAAGCCGGTCACCGCGTCCGCGTACCCGTCGTCGACCGCGGCCTTGGCCGCGAGGCCCAGGGCGCCGCGTGCGGGGAGCTGGTCGGCATCGCCGCCGCCGAAGGTACTGCCGCTGATGCCGCGGCGCAGGATCCACACAGCGTGGGTGCCGGGCTCTTCCTTCGCGAGGGCGGCGAGGGAGGCCAGGGCGGTGAAGGCGGAGGCGCCGGAGCCGACGACGGCGGTGCGCCTGCCCGCGTAACGGGCCCGTACAGCAGGGTCGTTGAGGTCGGGCACGCGGTAGGAGATACGGTCTGCGGCCGCCTTCTCACCCAGGGCCGGCAGGCCGTCGCCGCCGAGCGGGCTGGGGGTGGACCAGGTGCCGGAGGCGTCGATGACGGCGCGGGCGAGCAGGCGGGCCTCGGTGCCGTCGGCGTATTCGACATGGACGCTGAAGGGCTGCTGGTCACGGTCGGCGTCGACCACGCGGTCACGGCCGGTGCGCGAGACGCCGGTGACCCGTGCGCCGTAGCGGACCGCCTCGCCGAGGACGTCGGCGAGCGGCTGCAGGTAACGTTCGGCCCAGTCGCCACCGGTCGGATAGGTGGCGCCGTCCGGGCGCACCCAGCCGGTCGGCGCGAGGAGCTTCTCCGCGGCCGGAGCGACGACCTCGGCCCAGGTGGAGAAGAGGCGTACGTGCGACCAGTCGCGTACTGCGGTCGCGGCGGACGGGCCCGCCTCCAGGACCAGCGGCTCGATACCGCGCTCGATCAGGTGGGCCGCGGCGGCCAGACCGATCGGGCCGGCACCGATCACGACCACCGGAAGCTGCTGCTCGCTCATGACTGGTGTCTCCTTGCTGCGGGTCTGCGGAGGATTCTGCTCGACTGCCACGACGGCCCTGCTGTTTCGATATTCGTCGATGACTTCGAGAGGGAGCCTGCCACCCTGAATCGACGTTTGTCAACATAGACGTTTGTCGAATCGAGAGCTAAGGTGGAGTCATGCCCTCTACGAAGACGCTGCCGCTGATCGAGCCCGTCGCCGACGAGGCCGTGGAGCCGTGCTGCCCGCCGCTGTCGGAGCGGACGTTCACCGCCGAGGAGGCCGAGCGGACCGCGAAGATGTTCAAGGCGCTCGGCGATCCGGTGCGGTTGCGGCTGTTCTCGGCCGTGGCCTCGCACGAGAGCGGTGAGGCGTGCGTGTGCGACATCTCCGACGTAGGGGTGTCCCAGCCGACGGTCTCCCACCACCTCAAGAAGCTCAAGGACGCCGGCCTGCTCACTTCCGAGCGGCGCGGCACCTGGGTCTACTACCGTGTCGAGCCCTCCGTCGTGGCCTCGATGGGGCGACTGCTGACGGCCGCCCCGGCCGGAGTCAACTGACCTTCAGCGCGCGGGCAGCGTGAGCTGTGCGCGGTGGAAGTCGAAGTGCTCGGCCGGATAGCGGTAAAGCTCGGCGACGGTCATGACGTCCCGGAAGAACGGGTCCCACCGGGTCGGGTAGTGCATGCGCCGTTGCAGGTGCGCCGGAGTTTCGGTGTCGATGCGGCGGTGCAGATCTGCGATGGCGCGGTCGCACAGGGCGGCCATGCGCCGTCGGCCGAGAACCCTCGCGCCGCAGACCGGGCCCAGGTAGTTGATGAAGTCGAACGGCACCGTCGCGGCGTCAAGGACCCGGGCGAAGAGCCGACTCGCACCCAGCGGCATACGCCCGAAGAGGGCGAACACGAGCAGCAGCGGACGCATGAGCAGATAGCCGAACAGCATGTGGAACAGCAGCTGTTCATTCGTCCACCGCGTACCCTCGCTACGCCGTGCCAGATCCTCCGGAGTGGCTTCCGCCAGCAACTGACGGAATTCCAGGCGCACCCGCCCGAGCTCGCCGTGGACCGCCCCTCGGTCGAAGGGTGCTTCCGTCTCATGCACGGGACCTCCCACCGGGCCGGCCGCACGACCACCTCTTCTCCTTCAGGATAGGCGCGCGACTCGTACCGGATATCAGGCCAGCAGCTCCCGGATCTCCCGGGCAGCGTCGCGCGCCGAGCGACCCACGCCGATGAGCGTGGCGGACGCCGGGCCGGTCCAGTCGCCGTAACCGAGCAGGTGCAGACGGGATTCGCCGAGAGCGCGGGTGCCCTCGGTGGCGATGTGGCCTCGCGTCCCGCGCAGGCGGAGCGGCGCAAGGTGGGAGAGCGCCGGGCGGAAGCCCGTGCACCAGATGATCGAATCGGCTGGGGCACGGGTGCCGTCGGGCCACTGGATCCCGTCCGGCACAAGGCGATGGAACATCGGGGATGCCTGCAGCAGGCCGCGGTCGCGGGCCTCACGCACGGGAGGCACGGCGACGATGTCGCCGAGGGAGGCGACGCCACGCGCATCCGAGCGCCCTTCCTCCAGGGCCCGGCGTCGTGCGGTAGCGGCGTCGAAGAGTGCACGGCCGTCGATGTCGTCAGCCAGGAAGCGGGGTGGGCGCTGGGTGACCCAGGTCAGTTCGGTGTCGTACGCGAGGTCGGCGGCGATCTGGGCGCCGGAGTTGCCGCCGCCGACCACCACGACGCGCTGCCCGGCGAAGTCGCGCGGACTGCGGTAATCCGCGGTGTGCAGTTGCCGGCCATCGAACCGGCCGGGAATCGCGGGCAGGAAGGGCCGCCACCAAGTGCCCGTGGCGCTGATCACTGCGCGCGCCCTCCAGCCGCCGGAGCCGGTCTCGACGTGCAGGCGAGCGCCGTCGCGGTGAACTCCGCTGACGCGTACGGGGCGTTGAACGGGCAGCTCGTAGCGCTTCTCGTACTCACTCAGATACGTCACCACATGCGCCGCATCCGGATAGACCTCTCCCGCCTGGGCCGGCATGAGCCACCCCGGCAGCGAGGAATAGGAGGCCGGGGAGAACAGGTGCAGCGAGTCCCAGGTGTGCTGCCAGGCTCCGCCCGGCGTGGGCTGGGCGTCGAGGATGACGAAGTCCACGCCGAGGCGGCGCAGGTGGTAACCGGCGGCGAGCCCGGCCTGGCCGCCGCCGATCACCACCACATCCGCGTACGAGGTCACTGAACGGCCGCGAACTTCTTGCGCCAGGCCAACGACACGTACACCAGGGCCACCAGGACCGGCACCTCGATGAGGGGTCCGACGACACCGGACAGGGCCTGCCCCGACGTGACACCGAAGGTGGCGATGGCGACCGCGATGGCGAGCTCGAAGTTGTTGCCGGCCGCGGTGAACGCGAGGGTGGTGGTGCGCTCGTAGTTCAGGCCGATCGCCTTGCCGAGCAGGAAGGTGCCGAACCACATCACCGCGAAGTAGACGAGCAGCGGCAGCGCGATCCGGATGACGTCGACCGGCTGCGAGGTGATCGTCCTGCCCTGCAGGGCGAAGAGGATGACGATCGTGAAGAGCAGGCCGTAGAGCGCCCAAGGGCCGATCTTCGGCAGGAACTTGGACTCGTACACCTCACGGCCCATCTTCTTCTCGCCGATCCGGCGGGTCAGGAAACCGGCGAGCAGCGGGACGCCGAGGAAGACGACCACGTTCAGCGCGATCTTCCACATCGAGATGTCCAGTGACTCCCCCTCGCCCAGACCCAGCCGGCCCGGCAGGATGTCGAGGTAGAACCAGCCGAGCAGGCCGAACGCCAGTACCTGGAACACCGAGTTCAGCGCCACGAGCACCGCGGCGGCTTCGCGGTCGCCGCGAGCGAGATCGTTCCAGATGATGACCATCGCGATACAGCGGGCGAGCCCGACGATGATCAAACCCGTGCGGTACTCGGGGAGATCGGCCAGGAAGATCCACGCGAGGGCGAACATCACCGCCGGACCGAGCACCCAGTTGATCACCAGCGACGACACCATCAGCTTGCGGTCACCGGTCACGGCGTCGAGCTTGTCGTAGCGGACCTTCGCCAGCACCGGATACATCATGATCAGCAGGCCGACCGCGATGGGCAACGAGATGCCGCCGATCTCGACCTTCGCCAGAGCGTCGTTCAGGCCGGGGATGAGCCGGCCGAGCCCCAGGCCGAGACCCATGGCGAGCAGGATCCATACGGCGAGAAAGCGGTCGAGCGTCGACAGCTTCGCGACGACGGACACCTCCTGCGAGGTGTCCGTCGCGGTGGCCTCTATGCGGGTCACTAACAGGCTCTCTTCTTGTCGGCAGTGTTGCGAGCGGACTCGGCCAGGTCGGCGAACTGGCCGGCGAGCGTGGCGATGACGTCCGGCTTGAGGCGGTAGTAGGTGAACCGGCCGCACGGCTCGGTCTCCACCACCCCTGCTTCACGCAGCACTCTCAAGTGGTTGGAGAGGTTGGTCTGGCGGGCGCCGGTCTCCTCCACGAGATGGGTGGTGCACAGCGTCTCGCGGGCGAGCAGGGTCACGATCTGCAGCCTGAGCGGGTCGGCGAGGACTCGAATCAGGTCAGCGTCGACTGACGTCATCATGGACTGATATTCTCACATCAGTGGTGGCTGACACCACTGAGCGCTGATGCGACCCGCGCAGGCGGGAACACCAAGGTGCACCCGCATACGTCGCGAGACCCGCGAGAACCCGTGAGACAAGAGAGATCTCCGATGCCCGAGAAGCCCTCCGTCCTGTTCGTCTGCGTCCACAACGCCGGACGCTCCCAGATGGCCGCCGCGTGGCTGACCCACCTGGCGGGCGACCGCGTCGAGGTCCGCTCGGCGGGTTCCGCTCCCGGCGAGGCGGTGAACCCGGCCGCGGTCGAGGCGATGGCCGAGGTCGGGATCGACATCTCCGCCGAGGTGCCGAAGATCCTCACGGTCGACGCCGTACGCGAGTCCGATGTCTGCATCACCATGGGCTGCGGCGACACCTGCCCGGTCTTTCCCGGCAAGCGCTACCTCGACTGGAAGCTGGAGGACCCGGCCGGCCAGGGAGTCGAAGCCGTCCGTCCGATCCGCGACGAGATCAAGGTCCTGGTCGAGGGCCTGATCACCGAGATCGCCCCGGAGGCGAAGGCATGAGCAGCGAGATACGCGAGTCCGCCGATGTACGCGACGTCGTCATCATCGGCTCGGGCCCGGCGGGCTACACCGCCGCTCTCTACGCCGCCCGAGCCCAGCTGGGGCCGCTCCTCTTCGGCAGCTCGATCTTCGTCGGCGGCTCGCTGACCACCACCACCGAGGTGGAGAACTTTCCCGGCTTCCCCGAGGGCGTCGACGGCCCCGACCTGATGCTCAACATGCGGGCCCAGGCGGAGAAGTTCGGCGCCGAGATGGTCGACGACGACATCGTCGAAGTCGACCTCGCCGGCGACATCAAGCTGCTCACCGATTCCGCGGGCACCGTCCACCGCGCGAAGACCGTGATCATCGCGACCGGGTCCGGCTACCGCAAGCTCGGCCTGCCGCGCGAGGAGGAGCTCTCCGGGCGCGGCGTGTCCTGGTGCGCGACCTGCGACGGCTTCTTCTTCAAGGGCCGCGACATCGCCGTGGTCGGCGGTGGTGACACCGCCATGGAGGAGGCCACCTTCCTCACCCGCTTCGCCCGCTCGGTGACCGTGATCCATCGCCGCGACACCCTGCGTGCCTCGAAGGTCATGCAGAACCGTGCGCTCGCCGACGGCAAGATCTCCTTCGCGTACGAGAGTGAGATCGCGGAGATCAAGGAGGCGAACGGCATGCTCGCCGGAGTCGTCCTGCGCGACACCGCCACCGGCCAGACGCGCGACCTTGACGTCACGGGCCTGTTCATCGCCATCGGACACGACCCGCGCACCGAACTCTTCGCAGGTCAGCTCGACTTGGACGGCGAGGGCTATCTGAAGGTCGCCTCGCCCTCGACCCGTACGAACATCCCGGGCGTCTTCGCCGCGGGAGACGTCGTCGACCACACGTACCGCCAGGCGATCACTGCCGCAGGCAGCGGCTGCCAGGCCGCCATCGACGCCGAGCGTTACCTCGCCGCGCTGGCGGATGAACAGGGTGCGGGCGAACAGGAGATGGCTCCGGCCGCCCTCTGATCGGGCTGCCGAACAGGCACTACCGCCTCTTACATCTCGCGCAACAGCGGCGCCCCAGACGGCGGGCCGGGTCGATCCCGAGCCCGCCAAAGGATCGGCCCCGAGACAGCTTCGGTCAGGCAGCGGGCCCGGAGTCCTTGATCGCGGCGAGACGCTCGATCATGCCGAGGCTGTAGCGGTCGCGGCGGGTGATGGTGAATCCGCTCTGGCGCACCAGGTGCAGGGGCCGCCGGAGTTGGTGATCGCCGAACCGCTTGACCAGGAGGGGGTCGAGAAGCCGCTGCCCCATCCGGACAGCGAAATTGCTGCTGATCACGTGGTCGAGGATCAACAGGGTTCCACCGGGCTTGAGGACGCGGTGCATCTCGGCGACCGCGGCCCTGTCGTCGGGAATGCAGCACAGAGCAAGTGCGCAGACCAAGGTGTCGAACGAAGCGTCAGGGAAAGGGAGTTCGGTCGCCGATGCCTCGGTGAAGGTGATCGGCAGTCCGAGCTCGTCCGCCCGCCCGCGGGCGCGCTCCAGCATGTCGGGCGACAGGTCCACGGCGGTCAGATCCGTGCCCTTGGGGTAGTGGCGCAGATTGAGCCCGGTGCCGACGGCGACTTCCAGCACTCGGCCATGAGCCTGCGAGCAGGCCCAGCGGCGACCATCACGGATCATGTGCCGGTCGTAGTGGCGCATCCAGCCGTCGTATTGGGGTGCGTCGCGTTGCCAGATCGCGCGGGTCCGTGCGTCTTGCGCTTCCTGTTGCGCCATGGCCGTCCCCTGTTCGCCGTGGACTCGTAGCGTCAGCATGCCGCTCGGGCGACATGGAGGCGACCACTCCGTCCCGAGGCTGTACGGAGGACCGGTTCAGCAGGCGCATCCGGTTCGGCTGCCGCAGACATCCGCTTCCGCGGCGGCGGCCAGACCTGACCGGCCGCCACCGTTCACGACAACGTCATTGCACTGGGGGCCTTTTGGGGCCTGGTCAGCTACAACAAGAGGACCCTTGAGCCCGGGCGACTTCCACGACCGGAAGCCCTGCGGCCGCCTGCGGCTTCACGGCGGACTCCGGCTTCGCGGCGGACTGCGGCTTCGCGGCACGCACGATCGCCGAGTGCATGCCGTCGGCGACCTGGTGGGTCGGTGTGAGGGTGATGTCGATGAAGCCCGCGGCCGCAAGCCCCTCGCGGTACTCGGCGAAGGACAGCGCCCCGGCGATGCAACCCACGTAGTCCCCGCGCTCGGCCCGCCGCTCCTGCGTGAGTTCGTCGTCCGCCACCACGTCGGAGATACCGATCCGACCGCCCGGCGTCAGGACCCGGAACATCTCGGCGAAGACAGCAGGCTTGTCCACCGACAGGTTGATCACGCAGTTCGAGATGACGACATCGATGGTCTGCGCGGGCAGAGGCACGGCTTCGATGTCGCCCTTGAGGAACTCGACGTTGGTGACGCCCGCCTTCTCCTTGTTGGCCAGCGCGAGTGCGAGCATCTCCTCGGTCATGTCCAGGCCGTACGCCTTGCCGCTCTCCCCGACCCGGCGAGCGGAGAGCAGGACGTCGATGCCGCCGCCGGAGCCGAGGTCCAGGACTCGCTCACCCTCACGGAGTTCGGCGACGGCGAGGGGGTTGCCGCAGCCAAGGGAGGCGGCGACGGCCTCGGCAGGAAGAGCGTCCCGGTCATCGGCCCCGTACAGCCCGGAGCCGAAGTTCGCATCGACCTCGACCGCTCCGGAGCCGCAACAGGCGACCCCGCCCTCCGTGACTTTCAGCGCGGCCGCGGCATAGCCGGCCCGGACGGTCTCCCGAAGATCAGTGGCCTGTTCGATCGACGCCATGACGCCTCCCAGCTGTTTCGATGCATGTGGATACAGGCCACACTGCACCCTGGATCGACATTCGTCAACATAGAGGCACGTCGAATCAGCACGGGTGCGAGGCGAAGAACTCCGAGGCTCGACACCGCACCACTTCATCGATTATCGTCGATCATCGATGAATGAGGTGAGCGGAATGCCGCAGAAGGCCACCGGACCAGCCGGCTCAGCAACGAAGCCCTCACCCCTGAGTGACGAGGACGCCCTCACGTACGCCTCTTGGTTCAAGGCGCTGGCCGACCCGACGCGCGTACGACTACTGCACCTGCTGGCCTCCGAGCGCCGCGCCATGGCCGTCGGAGAGATCGTCGAGCGGCTGCCGGTCGGCCAGTCGACCGTGTCCCACCACCTGAAAGTCCTGGCCGACGTGCGCTTCGTACTCGCCGAACCGCGCGGCACGTCCACCCGCTATGCGGTCAACGAAGCTTGCCTGGAGTGCTTCCCTGCCGCCGTGCACGCGATCATGGGACGGGACGGCAGAAATGACTCCTGAGACACCACACATCACGTCCATGCTCGCGGCGCACGCGGAACAGGTGCTGGGTATCTACCAGTTGGGAATCGACGAGGGGAACGCGACTTTCGAGGCCACGGCTCCCTCCTGGTCCACTTTTGATGCCGCACGGCTCACGGACCACCGCTTCGTCGCCCTCGACGCGACAGACGGCCGGGTCCACGGCTGGATCGCAGCGACGAAGGTCTCCGACCGTTGCGCATACGCCGGAGTCGTGGAGCACTCCGTCTACGTCCACCCCGCCGCACGCGGCCGAGGAGTCGCCCGCAGCCTCCTCGACACCTTGATCGACTCCACTGAAGCCGCCGGCCTCTGGACGATCCAGTCCGGCATCTTCCCCGAGAACACGGCCAGCATCGCCCTGCATCAACAGGCCGGCTTTCGCGCCATCGGCACCCGCGAGCGCATCGGTCGGCTCAACGGCGTCTGGCGTGATGTCCTGCTCGTCGAGCGACGCAGCACGCGGATCGGATGACCGGATCCAGTCGCACCGGATGACGGACCACCACAGACTCGGACCGACCGAACCCCTGGAGAGGCCCATCGCGTGCGGTGAGGCTGAGGATGCGGCCACTGGATCCGGTCTCGACATCAGCCGGCTCAGCGCACGCGCCCCCGCGCCTTCAACGGCACCGGCGGCAGCGCGGGCGCCGGGATCGGATCCCCGTCGTAGCCCTTCACCTCGCCGAAGCGCGACCCCGTCATCCAGTCGTCGCGCGCCTGCTCGATCTCGGCCTGCGTACGTCCGATGAAGTTCCACCACATGATGATCTCCTCCTCGAACGGCTCACCGCCCAGGAGCATGACCGACGCGTCCGACTCGGCGCGCAGCGGCAGTTGGGTGCGGCCGCAGCCGAGGTAGAGCATCGAGCCGGGCACCACCGGGACGCCGTCCACATGGACCTCGCCGGACATGGCGAGGACCGCGTACTCGAAGTCCGGCTCCACGGGGAGTGACGTTTCGGTGCCGCGCGCCAGGGTCAGGTCGGCGCCGACGATCGGGGTGTACGTGGCGCCGGGCGAAGTCGCCGTGTCGAGCGTGCCCAGGATGACCGTGGCCGTCAGACCGGCGGAGGTGAGCTGCGGGAGCTCCGTGTGGTGCTCGAAGTGGGCATCCACGTGGCGGGCGGCGTCCGGGAGCGCGGTCCACAGCTGAGCGCCGTGCAGGAAACGCGAGTGGGACTTGGGGGTCTCCTCGGAGTGGCTGATCGCCGATCCGGTGGTCTGCAGACCCAGTTCACGCGGGCGGATCGTGGCGAGCGACCCCGTGGAGTCGCGGTGCAGGACCTCGCCGTCGTGCAGCCAGCTCACCGTCTGCAGGCCCATGTGCGGGTGCGGCGGCACCTGCATGCCGGGCTCGTCGGCGATGTCGTCGGGGCCGTAGTGGTCGACGAAGCACCAGGCGCCGACCATCCGACGCCCCAAGTTGGGCAGCAGACGCCGAACTTCGGTGGACTCCCCCAGCTTCACCGTGCGCGGAGTGAGGAGTTCGCGTACGGGTTCGGCCACGACGAATCCGCGTCCGCCGCACACGGACAGGGCTGCCTCACGGTCAAGATTGCTCATGCCGCTCAAGGTAGTCCTTGGGTGCGGGAAAGTCCCTCAGGGGGCGGAGGTTGGGCCTCCGGTCGGCCCCGGCACGTACGCCCATCGGGTTCAGCGCTTGACCGCCCGCAGGACGACGAACTTCGGGTTACCCGCGACCGTTCTGCAGTTCCCGAAGATCCGCTGCAGCGACACATGGTGGCCGAGGTGCCGGTTGCCCACCACCCACAGCTCACCGCCCTGGCGCAGCGCCCGGCGTGCGTCCGCGAACATGCGGCGCGCGGTGGAGTCGGTGACGGCCTGATGGCTGTGGAAGGGCGGGTTGTTGAGGACGAGGTCCACACTGTCCGCGGGCAGTACCGCCAGGCCGTCGCCGACCAGGAACTCCGCCTTGCCGGAGGCGTTCTCGCGATACGTGGCTTCGGCGGAGGCGACGGCTTGGTACGACTCGTCGGTGAAGACCAGTTCGGCGTCGGGGTCGGCGAGCGCCGCCGACGTACCGACGACGCCGTTGCCACAGCCCAGGTCCACGATGCGGGCCGCGCCAGAAGTCGAGGGCAGATGGCCGAGGAGGAAGCGGGTGCCGATGTCGAGTCGGTCGGCGCAGAAGATGCCCGCGTGGTTGGTGACGGTGCGGCCGGACATCGGGCCGATGCCGGCGGGCAGTTGATAGCGGTACGGCCAGGGGTTCGCCTCGCCCGCCCCGGCCACGGCCGGGTCCGGCGTGGTGAAGATCAGGCGGGCCTTCTTCTTCGCCAGGGAGGTCTTCGTCGGGCCGATGATCCGCTCGAAGAGCTGCAGGGTCGAGGTGTGGATCTCCTTGACCATGCCGGTACCGATCACGACGGACCCCGCGTGCAGCGCGGGGGCGAGCCGGTGCAACTGGTCCTCCAGGAGCGCGAGGCTCTTGGGCACGCGGACGAGCAGTACGTCGATACGGTCCGGTGGTGCGTCCTGTGTCGTCAAGAGCTCTCCGGCCGTGGCGCCGGCGCGGTCCAGGTTCTCCCTCGTCGCCTGCCGCGACAGCCACGAATCGGCGATCTGCACGGGCGCGAACGCGGCGAGCGAGGTGGTCAGCGCTCCCCAGCGGTCGCCGAGGACGACGATCCGGCGGCCTTCGAGCGGGAGGTCCGCCAGGTGCTCCAGCAGATACTCGTCGGAGGCGTCCCAGGCGCGGAGCTGGTCGCGCGGGTCGACGGGGTGGCGTGTGAGGTCGTGGGCGCCCCATGACGTGGTCAGACGGTTCATCGTGCGGCTCAGGCTAGTCGAGCCGGCAGCACGCGGCTGCCGCTGCCCCCGCCGACCGCCCTCCGCACACCCGGACCGTCCGCCGCGGCCACGCCCAGCCCTCGCCTCGTACAACTCGTGGAATATTCAAGTACCCACCCGGGTTGACCCGCCCGAAGGAGGTCACCCGTGACGCACACGTACTACACCCAGGGAAGTCCCACCGAACGCTGGGAGCGCGCCGGTCTGTTCTTCGAGGCCAAGGACTACGCGGCCGCGGCGCGGGTGCTCGACTCGCTCGTGGCGGAGGTCCCGGAGCAGGTCGCACCCCGTCTGCTGCTGGCCCGCGCGTACTACCACTCGGCGCAACTCACCCGCGCCGAGACCGAGTTGCGGGCCGTACTCGACCGCGACCCGGTGGAGCACTATGCCCGGCTGATGCTCGGCCGGACCCTGGAGCGGCAGGGCCGTGACGAGGAGGCCGCGGGTCAGCTGCGCCTTGCCGAGGCGCTGGGGGCGACCCTCGCCTGAGACGGGCCGTGGCCCGTGCGGGACGTACCCCGTGCGGGCTAAGACCACAGGTTCCGCCGTGGATCCGCGTGCCACGATCAACAGGTCGTATTGGCGCGGATCACGGCGGGCGGCTGACACTGGTGACGCTGAGCGGGAACGCGAAGGGCGGCGGGGTCGCCTCGCCGCGCCGGGGTCCGACCAGGCGCCCGGTGGACCGGGTGCGACTGATCCTGGCTCTGTCCGGGATCGTCCTCGTCGTCGGGCTCGCCGTCCTGCAGCGCGCGGTCCCGGATCTGCTGCTCGCGCCGATCGTCTTCGCGGCCGGTGTGGTGATGGCCGCGGTCCCCGCGTTCGTGGCCGTCGAACGGCTGATCCGGGGCGAGGCGCGCCTGGTCACCAATGGCGTGCTCGCCGCGCTCGTCGCGTATCTCGCGGCGCTCGGTATCAACATCTACGTGCTCGGACCGGCGCCCGGCGTCCTGCAGCGCGCGCTCGCGCAGACCCATGACAGCGGCGGGAACACCTCGCCGCTGCATCTGTACATCGCGACCGTCGTCGCGTTCATCACCGTCGTCGGCTTCGCCGACCGCTATGTGCTGCGCAATGCCGCCTGGGGCGGTCTGGTCGTCACGGCGATCGCCGCGCTCGTCGGGAACACCGCGACACTGCCCGGGATACTCCTGACGTTCCTGCTCGGCCGGCTCGTCGCCTTCGCGGTGCGCTACCTGCGCGGGACGACCGACCCGTCACCCACGGACGCGGAGGTCGCGGCCGCGCTCGCCGAGACGGATCTGCCGCCCGTGACCAGCCGCCGGGTCGCCAACGCACGGGACGGGACGCGGCGTTACGACGCCTTCACCGACACCGACGAACGCTTCAGGGTCACCGTTCTCGACCGTGACCGGATCACCTCGGGACTCGCGTACCGGCTGTACCAGCGCCTCCGGCTGCGCCGCCCCGCCCAGAGCCAGAGCTTCGTGTCGCTGCAGCATCTGGTCGAACAGCGCACCCTGCTCACGCTCGCCGTGCAGCACAGCGGCATCCGCACCCCGCGCCTTGCCGCCGTACGCAAGGTCAACGCCGACGCGGTGCTGCTCGCGTACGACGACGTGCCGGGCCGCACCCTCGACCAGCTCGCGCCCGAAGAGCTCACCGATGAACTCCTGCGCAGGGTCTGGCAGGTCGCCGAGGATCTGCACCAGCACCAGATCAGCCACCGCCGGATGTCCGCGGACTCGTTTCTGCTCAGCGACGACGGCAAGGTGTGGCTGACCCGCCTCGAAGCGGGCGGGGTCGCGGCGGCCGCGCTGCAGCAACGGCTCGACGACGCGGAACTCCTGGTCACCCTGGGGCTGCTCACCACTCCCGAGCGGGCCGTGAGCACCGCGCGGTCCGTGCTCGGCGAGGACGTCCTCGGCTCCGTGCAGCCGCTGCTGCGCCCCGCCGGCATGAGCCTGGCGACCCGCTCACGTATGCGCCGCAAGAAGGGCGTCCTGGAACAGCTCAGCAAGGAGATCCTCGCCTTCCAGCCGGAGGCGCCGCCCGCCAAGGCCGTCGTCTACGAGCGGCTGCAGCCGCGCACGATCCTGTCCGCGCTCGGCGGCTGCGTGGCGGTGTACTTCCTGATCGGCCAGTTCGCCAAGCAGCCGATCGGTGACATCTTCAAGGGGATCTCCTGGCCGTGGGCCCTGCTCGCCCTGGCCGGGACCGTGGTGACGTATCTGGCGGCGGCGATGAACCTCGGCGGCTTCGTGCCTCAACGCCTCAACTACTTCCGGCTGTTGCTGGCCCAGCTCGCGGCCTCCTTCGTCACCCTGGTGACGCCGGCGGCGGTCGGCGGGCTCGCGGTCAACACACGGTTCCTGCAGAAGGCGGGCGTGGCCTCGGGCCTCGCGGTGACGTGCATGGCGGCCTCGCAGATCGCGATGTTCGGCGCGTTCCTGCTCCTGGTGATGCTCTTCGGTTCACTCTCCGGGTCGTCCACGGGTTCGCAGCTGCCGCCTTCGTCGGTGATCGTGACCGTGCTGCTCGCGGTGGCGCTGCTCGCCGTCCTCGTGGCGACAGTGCCGCGCCTGCGCAAGTTCACGCTCGACCGCGTGAAGCCGTACCTCAGCGATGTCGGCCCGCGGATGCTCGAACTCGCCCGTGACCCGGTCCGTCTCGCCTTCGGCGTGGGCGGTGCGTTCCTGCTGCCGATCGCGGGCAGCGCGGCGCTGTGGGCCTCGGTGCTCGCGTTCGAGGACGAGAAGCAGGTGCAGTTCGCGACGGTCGCTGTCGTCTTCCTGATCGGCAAGACGGCGGGCTCCCTCGTACCCACGCCCGGTGGCCTGGGCGCGGTCGAGGCCGTCCTGTCCACCGGTCTCGCGGCCGCGACCGGGATCAGCGGCGCGACCGCGTTCTCGGCCGTGATGCTCTTCCGTCTCCTGACGTTCTGGCTGCCGATCGCGCCGGGGTGGGTGGCCACGACCTGGCTGCAGAAGCGCGAGTCGCTCTGAGCCACGGCAGCCATGGCAGTCGGTCGACGCCCCACCGGTCGACGCCCCACCGGTCGACGCCCCACCCCGGCGCGAGCGTCAGCCCCTGTACGTCTCCAGGAGCCTGAGCCAGATCTCGCTGATCGTCGGATACGCCGGCACCGCATGCCACAGCCGCTCCACCGGCACCTCACCCGCGACCGCGATGGCCCCCGCCTGGATCAGCTCACCCGCGCCGGGTCCTACGAAGGTCACGCCGATGACCACCTCGCGGTCGAGGTCGACCAGCATGCGCGCTCGGCCCGTGTAGCCGTCCGCGTAGAGCGACGCGCCCGCGACCGAGCCCATGTCGTGGTCCACGGCGCGTACCCGCCGCCCGGAGCGTTCCGCCTCGGCGAGCGTCGGGCCGACCGCCGCGACCTCGGGGTCGGTGAAGACGACCTGGGTCACGGCGTCGTGGTCGGCGGTGGCGGCGTGGGCGCCCCAGCGGTCGGTCTCCAGGAGCGGTACGCCCTCGGCGCGGGCCGCGATCGCGGCGCCCGCGATCCGCGCCTGGTACTTGCCCTGGTGGGTGAGCAGGGCCCGCCCGTTGGCGTCGCCGACCGCGTACAGCCAGTCGCTGTCCAGGACGCGGCAGCTCTCGTCCACGTCCAGGTAGCGGCCGGGCGTGAGGCCCACCGACTCCAAGCCGATGTCGTCGGTGCGCGGGGCGCGGCCGGTCGCGATCAGAAGCTCGTCGGCCTCGATCGTCGAGCCGTCGGTGAGGGTGACCGTCACGGTGGCGCCGTCGCGCGAGACGGAGGCCACGGAGGTCCCGGTGCGGACGTCGGCGCCTGCTTCGCGCAGCGCGTCCGCGACCAGTTCCCCGCAGAACGGCTCCATCCTCGGCAGCAGCCCTGATCCCCGTACGAGCAGAGTGACCTGCGAGCCGAGGGCCTGCCAGGCGGTGGCCATCTCGGTGGCCACCACTCCCCCGCCGACCACGATCAGACGCCCGGGCACGGACTGCGCGCTGGTCGCCTCGCGGCTGGTCCAGGCGCGGGCGCCCGCGAGACCCGGAGTGTCCGGCAGCGCGGCGCGGGTGCCGGTGCAGACGGCGACCGCGTGCCGGGCGGCCAGCACATGGCGCTCGCCTTCCGGGCCCTTGACGGTGACCCTGCGGGGTCCGTCCAGGCGGCCGTGGCCCCGGTAGATGCGCGCTCCGATGCCCTCGAGCCAGGCGACCTGGCCGTCGTCCTTCCAGTGGCTGGTGAAGTAGTCGCGGTGGGCGAGCACCGCGGCGGCGTCCAGCGGGCCCTGCACCGCGCCGCTGAGGCCCGGCACCTTACGTGCGTCGGCGCGGGCGATCACCGGCCGGAGCAGCGCCTTGCTCGGCATGCACGCCCAGTAGGAGCACTCGCCGCCGATCAGTTCGCTCTCCACCACCGCGCAGCTCAGACCCGCGGCGCGGACGCGGTCCACCACGTTCTCGCCCACCGGCCCCGCGCCGATGACCACCACGTCGTATTCGGTCGTCTCCACATGTGCCTGTCCCATGAACGCCAGTCTGGTGGCAGGTGTACCGCGTGGCCACAGGGGCAGTCGACACGTCACGGATTCGTTCGGGACATCCGTTGCACCCGTCCCGGAATAGCCCGGGGCTTCCCGCCGTTGTGCGGGGCAGCCAGCAGCCGTCGGCGAAATGGTAGGAACACCGTGAGCACCCTGGAACTGACCAAGGAAAACTTCGACGAGGTCGTCACCGAGAACGACTTCGTCCTGATCGACTTCTGGGCGGCCTGGTGCGGTCCGTGCCGGCAGTTCGGGCCGGTCTACGAGGGCGCTTCCGAGCGCCACGGCGACCTGGTCTTCGGCAAGGTCGACACCGAGGCGCAGCCCGAGCTCGCCGCAGCGTTCGGTATCCAGTCGATCCCCACGCTCGCGATCATCCGCGACAAGGTGGCGATCTTCGCGCAGCCCGGCGCACTGCCGGAGTCGGCCCTTGAGGACGTGATCGGCCAGGCCCGCAAGGTCGACATGGACGAGGTCCGCAAGCAGGTGGCCGAGGAGCAGGCCAAGCAGGCGGGTCGGGCCGGTCAGGACGGTCAGGACGGTCAGGCCGGGCAGGACGGTCAGCCGCAGTAATGGCTTGATGCGTGACGAGGAGGGGCGCCGTTTCCGCGGAAACGGCGCCCCTTTCGCGTACGGCCTAGAAGGGGTAGCCCGCCACATCCCCGCGCACGGTCGTCCACCGGACGTCCGTGAACGCCTCGATGTTGGCCGCGCCGCCGAAGCGCGCCCCGGTGCCGGAGGCCGCGACGCCGCCGAAGGGGGCGACCGCCTCGTCGTTCACCGTCTGGTCGTTGATGTGCACGATGCCGGTCGGGATGCGGTCCGCCAGGGCCAGACCGCGGGCGGCGTCGCGGGTGACGATGCCGAGCGAGAGCCCGTACTCGCTGTCCGCGGCGAGCGCCGCCGCCTCGTCGAGCGTGCCGAAGGAACGCACCGGCGCGACGGGACCGAAGACCTCCTCGGCGTACGCGGGCGAGTTCTCGTCCACACCGGCGAGCACGGTGGGCCGGTAGAACAGCTCCTCGTGGGTGCCGCCGGCCGCGAGCCGTGCGCCGCGGCCGGTGCTCGCGGTGACCAGGCCGTGCACCTTGGCGAGCTGGCCGGAGTCGATGAGCGGGCCGAGGTGGACCTGGGAGCGGTGCGGGTCGCCGACGGCGAGGGAGTCGGCCTTGGCGGCGAGGCGGTCGACGTACTCGTCGTAGATCGAGGCATGGACCAGGTGGCGTCCGGTGGTCATGCAGATCTGGCCCTGGTGGAAGAACGAGCCCCAGGCGGCCGTGGAGATCACCGCGTCGAGGTCGGCGTCGTCGAGCACGACCAGGGCGGAGTTGCCGCCGAGTTCGAGGTGGGCGCGCTTGAGATGGCGGCCCGCGGCCTCGCCGACGGCGCGGCCCGCCGCGGTCGAGCCGGTGAAGGAGATGACCGGGACGAGCGGGTCCGCGACCAGAGCGCGTCCGACCTCCGGCCCACCCGGCAGCACGTGCAGCAGGTTCTCGGGAAGGCCCGCCTCGGCGAAGACCGCGGAGAGGAAGAGACCGCCGCAGACGGCCGTTCGCGGATCGGGCTTGAGGACCACCGCGTTGCCCAGTGCCAGGGCCGGGGCGACGGAACGTATCGCCAGGATCAGCGGGGCGTTGAACGGGGCGATCACGCCCGTGACGCCGACCGGGACGCGCCGCGTGTACGACAGTCGCGGGGCCTCGCTCGCAAGCACCTCGCCGGTGGGACGGGAGGCGAGTGCGGCCGCCTCGTAGCACTCCTGGGCGGCGACATGGAGCTCGAAGCCCGCCTTGCCGGGGATGGATCCCGACTCGCGGACCAGCCATTCGCTGAGCTCTTCGGCATGTTCCGTGAACAGGTCACCGGCCTTGCGCAGCACGGCCGCGCGCAAGAAGTGCGGGGTGGCGGCCCATGCGGCCTGTGCGGCACGGGCCGAAGCCGAGGCGGCGGCCACGTCCTCGGCCGAGGCCAGGGTGACCGTGGCGAGTTCCTGGCCGGTGGCGGGCTCGGTCACGGCGTGCTCACCGCCGCCGAGCGCACGGGACTGCCAGGTCTTCGGGTCGAGCAGGGGCATGTGGAATGTCTCCGTTCCCGTTCGATCAACACAAGGGGCCGCGGTGGTTATGAGCCGTCGGTCCCCAGAGGAAGTCCCGTGTAAAGAGCGGCCAGTTCGGTGGCCGCATGAGGGGAGTCCGCGATACGGCGCAGCCGGGCATGCTGCAGCCGCTGCTCGAAGGCGCCCCCACCTGGTTGAGCGTGCAACATCGTAGTCATGTCGAACGAGAATCGGGTGGCCTGCCACACGCGTTCGAGACACAACTGTGAGTAATGGTCGCGGAGTTGCTCGCTCCCTGTGCGCTCCAGGAGCGCAAAGGCCCTGGCCGGCAGGCGTACGTCGGAGACCGCGAGGTCGAGCCCCTTGGCTCCGGTGGGCGGCACGATGTGGGCCGCGCCTCCGGCGAGCAGCAGCCTTCCGTACCGCAGGGGTTCGGTGATGTGACTGCGCATCGGTGTCACGGACTTGGCCGTGATCGGACCACGCTCCAGACGCCAGCCGTCGGCGCCGCGTGCGTGGATCGACTCCTCGCAGGAAGACAACAACAACGGCGGCCCGTCGGCCAGTTGGAGCCGGATGAGGTCCTTCACGAGCTCGGTCTGCGCGTAGACGATCACCGTACGGCCATCCAGGGACGGGAAGTCGATGTGGTGGCGGGTGCGCTCGAAGCGCAGCTCGATGCCGTGGTGTTCCAGGCCTTCGGCGTCGAGCCGGGCGCCCGCGCCGCAGTCGCGCAGCGCGTCACCGTGCCCTCTTCGAGCTTCCCCAAGCTCTCGACCTCGCTCGAGCAGGGGAGACCCCACTCCGCGCGCTGACGCTGCTCGGCGTATCCGCGCCTACGCGATTCCAGGAGCACACAGTCGATGCCCTCGCGGTGCAGCAGACCGGCGGGCCCGCCGCCGATGACGGCGACGCGAGTGCGCATCATCGCCGCCTCCCCTGCAGCCGATGGTGGGTCGAGTCTCGGTCGCCGCCTCGGCGCTGTCAACGAGCTGCCGCAGGACGAAGGGCCGGAAATCACCTGCCCCTGCCGCCACTTCACTCACCTGCTACTTTGCCGCTCACGGCAGTGGCTTTCCCGCTCGACGGGCCCTGGACACTGGGGGGTGGCACAGGTGACGACAACGAACCGCAAGCGCCGGACGACCATCGGCGATGTGGCGCGCGCGGCAGGCGCCTCGATCTCGACGGTCTCGCGGGTGCTCAACGGTGTGGACTCGGTGGACGCGGCGCTCGCCGAGCGGGTGCGGCAGACGATCGTGGAGCTGGGCTACCGGCCGAACGCGGCGGCGCAGGGGCTGGCCCGGGGCCGCTCGGGCACGATCGGCGTCCTGGTGCCCGATCTCGCCAATCCGTACTTCCACGACATGCTCAAGGCCCTGTCCGACGTGGCGCGCGGCAGCGGGCGCCGGGTCCTGGTGATGGACTCGGGCGAGGATCCGTACGAGGAGCGGGAACTCGCCGACGATCTGATCCGGCACTCGGACGGCATCCTGCTCTGCTCGCCGCGGATGCCGCGCGCGGATCTGGCGGAGCTGGCCCACCGCGGCCATCCGATGGTGGTCACGAACCGAGTGGTGCTCGGCCTCGAACTGCACGCCATCAACGTGGACTTCTTCCGGGGCATGCTCGCGGTCTGCGGCCATCTCGCCCAGCTCGGTCACCGCGAGGTCGTCTACCTCTCCGGCCCCGAGGCCTCCTGGGCCAACGCCGAGCGACTGCGGGCGCTCAGCGCCGCCGAGGACTTCGGCCTCACCTTCCGTACGATCCCGTGCGGCGCGACCGCCGAGGCCGGTTACGAGGCGGCGCCCGCGGCGCTCGACCTCGGGGCGCGTGCGGTGGTCGCGTACAACGACTTCGTGGCGCTCGGAGCGCTCGCCCGCTTCACGGATCTCGGGGTGCGCGTGCCCGAGGAGATCTCGCTGACCGGATTCGACGGCATCGGCATGGCGCGGTACGCCTCGCCCGCCCTGACGACCGTCGCGGTGCCCCGTGAGCTGCTCGGCCGGCTCGCCGGAGAGGCCCTCGTCCGGCAGATGCAGGGGGCGTCCGAGGTGGAACCCGAAGCGGTGGCCGTCGAACTGCTGGTCCGGGGATCGACTGCCGCGCCGATGCGGCGGGAACCTGCCAGTAGCTAGGTCGACTCGCGCTGCACGACCGACGCCGCCAGCAGATCGTGCACCTCCGGCTCGGCGCCCGGTGCGCGCACGACGCGGTCGAGGAGTTCCGCGAGGAGCTGGCCCGAGGGCATCTCCAGATGGACGGTGCTCAGGCGCGGGCGGGTCAGTCTGCCCAGGAGCAGGTCGTCGGCGCCGATCACGGCGGTCTCCTCGGGGACCGCGATGCCCGCGTCCTGGAGGGCGCGCATCAGGAGCAGCGCGTACTCGTCGTTGTACGCGAAGACCGCGTCGAGGCCCGACGCGCGCCAGCGTCCGGCCAGTTCGGCCGCCGACTCCTCCGTGTAGGCGAGCGGCAGCGGTACGACCTCGGCGCCCGCCGGTTCCGCCGCCGCGCGGACTCCGGCCAGGCGCGGCTCGGAGAAGACGTTCAGACCGGTCTCCTCGGGCACCACGACCCCGATCCGCCGACGGCCGCGCTCGACGAGATGCGCTCCGGCGCAGTGCCCCACCTCGCTGTGGTCCATCAACAGCGCGTGCGCGCCGCGGACCCGCTCGGGCCCGAGCGTGACCACGGCCTTCGCCCCTGCGCGCTTCAGCACGTCGACCTGTCCGGGAGCGAGCATGCCGGGTACGAACACGGCCACGGGACGGAGCTCGGCCCAGGCCCGCGCCGCCTCGTCGCCGCCCATGCCGACGCTGCCGTACTGCACGACGGTGTAGTCGAGCCGGCGCAGCGCCCAGTGCAGCTCATTGAGGAAATGGCTGAACAGCGGGCCGACCGGAACGTGTGAGGAGGGCATCAGGACCATGCGCGAATGCCCGGCGCGCAGACTGCGCGCGGCGGCGTGCGGAACGTAGCCGAGCTCTTCGGCGGCGGCGCGGACGCGGTGCCGGGTGGGTTCGCTGATACGTACCGAAGTGGTGTTGTTCAGGACGTACGAGACCGTCGCACGGGACACGCCGGCGAGCCGGGCCACGTCGGCACTGGTCGGCACCGGCCGGGGGCCCTGCGGTTCCTCGCTCTCGAGGGGCGGCTTTCCCGCCTGCTTCGGAATGTGCACCATGACGAGCCGCATCCTTCCAGACGGGGCTGAGAGCCTGTCCTTGCACCCCCGTCGTTCGCGCGAAGCGCGGGCGCAGCGGCGTTCGGTGCGTGCGATCGGCGTGCGGCGTCACAGGTCATGTGGCGGAGCCACCTGTCCTGGGGCGCTGTGCGCCGAGCGTGCGTGCCGGGCGTCGCTGCGCAGACGGGGGTGCAAGGACAGGCTCTCCAGCGCTTTCCCACGGGTCCGCCCATCGCACCGGCGGGTCGTGAACTGCCCTGCCGCTGCCCGGAATTCGCCTCCGCGATGCCTTACCCCACACCCTTACCGACCGGTAACGTGCGGCCATACCGAGGTCCGACCCCCACGCGCCCCCGAGGTGGCCCATGAGTGACGCCCGTCCCGCAGGCCTGGCCGCCACGGCCCGGGCGCTGGCCGCCGGCGAGGTCTCGTCCGTCGCGCTCGTCGAGGAGAGTCTCGCCCGGATCGAAGCCGCCCAGTCCTCACTGAACGCCTTTCGCCGGATACGGGCCGAGGCCGCGCTCGCCGAGGCGCGCGAGGCCGACAAGCGCCTGGCCGACGGTGAGCGGCTGCCGCTGCTCGGAGTGCCGGTCGCGGTGAAGGACGACATGGACGTGGCCGGGGAGCCGACCGCCTTCGGCTGCCCCGGCGACTTTCCCGTCAAGGAGCGGGATGCGGAGGCCGTACGGCGCCTGCGCGCGGCCGGCGCCGTGATCGTGGGCAAGACGAACACCTGCGAGCTGGGGCAGTGGCCGTTCACGGAGGGCCCGGCTTTCGGGGACACCCGTAACCCCTGGAACACCGGCCACACCCCCGGCGGCTCCTCCGGGGGCTCCGCCGCCGCGGTCGCAGCGGGCCTGGTGCCCGCCGCGCTCGGCTCGGACGGTGCCGGTTCGGTGCGGATCCCGGCCGCCTGGTCGCATCTCGTGGGGATCAAACCGCAGCGCGGCCGGATCTCCTCCTGGCCGGACGCCGAGGCCTTCCAGGGCATCACGGTCAACGGCACCCTCGCCCGCACGGTCGCGGACGCGGCGCTGCTGCTCGACTGCGCGAGCGGCAGCCACGAGGGCGATCTGCACAAGCCGCCGCCCCTGCACGCGGCCGAGGCGGCGGAGCGGGAACCCGGGCGGCTGCGGATCGCGCTCTCGTTCAAGATGCCGTTCACCGCCACGCCCAAGCGTCTGCACCCCGAGGTGCGTGCCGCGGTGACCGCGCTGGCCGACAAGCTCGCCGCCCTCGGCCACACCGTCGAGCCCGCCGACCCTTCGTACGGGCGGATCGGTCTCGCCTTCGTGCCGCGCGGCACGGCCGGGATCGCCGAGTGGGTGGAGCGCGTACCGGACCCCACACAGCTCGACCCGCGCACCCGCGAGGCGGCGAGGCTCGGACGGCTCCTCGGGGGCGCGCCCCTGCGGGCCGCCCGCAAGGCCGAGGGCCGGCTGCACCATCGGGTCGGGGCGCTCTTCGCCTCGTACGACGTGATCCTGACGCCCACCACGGCCACTCCCCCACCGCGGATCGGCACGATCGCGAAGATGGGCGGGATGCGCACCGACCAGGCGATGATCGCGGCCTGCCCGTACGCCTGGACCTGGAACGTGCTCGGCTGGCCGGGTGTGAACGTGCCCGCCGGCTTCACCGCCGACGGACTGCCGCTCGGCGCGCAGCTCCTGGGCCCGGCCAACAGCGAGCCCGTGCTGATCTCTCTCGCCGCGCAGCTGGAGAGCGAGCTCAAGTGGTACGAGAGGTGGCCCTCGGCCACCTGAATCTCCAGAGCCCAACGCCCGCTTGAGCCCGTACAGTTGAGGCGTGGACGAAGCGTCGATGGTGGGCCTGATGGGACGCGTGACCGGCACGGTCGGGCCGGGGCTCGTCGGCGAGGTGATCGTACGGATCCGTGGCGGCGCGGAGCACTTCCTCGCGTATCCCGCCTCCGCGAAGGACCGGATCGACACCGGCACCGTGGTGATGGTCGTCGAGTACCAGCCACCGAGGACCGTCTACGTCCAGGCGGCATACGGGAGTTGACCCGGCGGCGACGCAGAGCGTCAGGATCGCAACAAGAAGCTGTCAGCGTCTTCACCCCCGATCCGGCGGGCAGGACACTCCCCACACGGCGCCGAGGGGCGCTGTGAACTAAGGGGGGTTGCCGATGGGTATCGGCATCATCTTGGGGATCGCGATCGGCGGTCTGATCGTTCTCGTGGGCGTGTTCAAGGCGATGTGGCGGGTCGCCGAACCCAATGAGGCGCTGGTCATCTCCGGTTCGAAGCACCGGACCGAAGGACTCGGCGAAGGCATGGGTTTCCGGATCGTCACGGGCCGCGGCACACTCGTACTGCCCGGGGTGCAGGCCGTGCGCAAGCTGTCCCTGGATCTCAACGAGACCGAGCTGTCCGTCGAGTGCGTCACGCATCAGGGCATTCCGCTGAAGGTGCGCGGTGTGGTGATCTTCAAGGTAGGCGACGACCTGGTGTCGATCGCCAATGCGGCCCGCCGTTTCCTCGATCAGCAGCGGCTGATGGCCGAGCGGGTGCACAACGTGTTCGCCGGTCATCTGCGCTCCATCGTGGGCGGGTTGACGGTCGAGGACATGATCCGCGACCGGGACAAGCTGACCGGCCAGACCCGGGCCGCGTGCGGGACCGAGATGGAGAAGCTGGGTCTGATCGTGGACTCGCTGCAGATCCATGAGATCGAGGACCCGACGGGCTACATCCAGAACCTCGCGATGCCGCACGCCGCGGCGGTCCAGCGCGACGCACGGATCGCGCAGGCCGAGGCCAACCGGCGGGCGACGGAGGCCGAGCAGCAGGCGTTCGCACGAATGGCGGAGGCCACCCGGGACAGCGAGATCCTGCAGGCCGGTTACAAGGCCGAGCGCGACAATGCGTCGGCCAAGTCGGCGCAGGCCGGGCCGCTGGCCGAGGCCGCGGCGAAGCAGGAGGTGGTGGTCCAGGAGACACGGGTCGCGGAACTCGAGGCCCATCGCAAGGAGCAGCAGCTCCAGGCGGAGGTCCGCAAGCCCGCGGACGCCAGGGCGTACGAGACCCGTACGCTCGCCGAGGCCGAGCGCGACGCCCGGGTCTCGGCGGCACAGGCCAGGGCCAAGGAGACCGAACTGGCCAGCGCGGCCGAGGCGACGGCCACCCGTGTGACAGGTCAGGCGGCGGCCGCCGCGGCCGAGGCACGCGGTCTGGCCGATGCCGCGGCCGTACGGGCCAAGGGACTGGCCGAGGCCGACGCGATCAAGGCGCGTTCGGCGGCGCTCGCGGAGAACCAGGAAGCCGTGATCGCGCAGCAGCTCGCCGAGAACTGGCCGGAGATCGTCCGGGCCGGCGCCGGCGCGTTCGAGTCGGTGGACAACATGGTGGTGCTCAACGGGGCCGACGGAATGAGCGACCTGTTCGCGAAGGCGCTGACCATGGGCGGCACGGGACTCGGTCTCGCCCGCCAGCTGCTGTCCTCGATGAACGGCGGGCAGCCGAACGGCTCGCTCAACGGGGTCGCGGGCATCGGTGTTCCGGCGCAGCACAAGCCCGTGCCGGAGCCGGTGCGGCTCGACGAGGACTTCGTGATCGAGGAGGCGAAGAAGGAGGACTGAGCCCTCCTCGCGGTCGCCGGCCCGGGTTCAGCCCCGGGCCAGCGTCCGCCACACAGCGGGGTCCTCGTAGTTCAGCGCCCACAGCGAGGTGTTGTGCACTCCGAACTTGCGCAGCACCGGCAGATGCGCCGCCGTGCCGCGCGCGTCCTGGTACCAGACCTCGCGACGCTGCTTTCCTTCCATGTACGTGAAGTGGGGCGTCTTCGACACCGGGTCGAACTGATAGCGGGCGCCCATCTTGCGGCGCAGCTCCTCCCCGGACACCGAGGTGACGCTCCGGGCCCGTGCGCGCTTGCCGTCGCTCGCCCAGTCCCAGCCGAAGGCGGGCAGCGCCATCTCGATCTTCCGCTTCGGTACCAGCCTCGTGGCGCGCTCCAGGATGTCCTCGTACCAGTCGGGCGACGAGATCGGACCGGGTTTCCCGCCCGCCCAGTGCAGGTTGTACGCCATGATCCGCAGCCGGTCGCTCACCGCTCCGAGCCTTCGGTAGTCCCAGATCCGTCCGTTGCCGCGGGCCTGCGGCGAGACGGTCGTGACGCACTGCTTTCGCTCGGCGTGCAGCCGGCCGCACAGCTCGGTGATGAACTCGGCGTAATCGCCGCGTACTTGCTCATAGGTGTCGTCCGGGCTCGGCGCGTGGGTCTCGTAGTCGATGTCGAGCCCGTCGTAGGCGCGACTGCGGACCGTCTTCATCAGGGCCTCGACATGGCGGGTCCGGCTCTTCGGGTCGGAGAAGAGCGCGGCGAGCCGGCCGGGCTTCATCCGCTCGTGCACCGTGGGCACCACCTTGATCCCCGCCTTGTGCAGCCCGTCGATCAGCCGCCGCTCCCCTGCCCCCATGTGCGGCGCGACCCGTCCGTCGTCCTTGGCCTCGTACCAGAACGGGCTCACCGTGTGCAGCTGGTCGCGGTGGCGCAGCGCGGTGCGGTACGCGGCCTCGGCGTCCCAGTAGGGCAGCCAGGCGGAGACGGTGCGGGGCGCCGGTGCCACTTCCTGGTCGCCGCCCGGTGGTTCGGGGGGTGCGGCGGTCGCCGGAGCCGCGGTGGCGGTGGCGAGGAGGAGGGCTGCGGCGGCGAGGAGGCTACGGGCTGACATGCGGCGAGCCTGCGACGGGTACGCGGGCCCCGCGCTGCGGGCTGCTCCGTACAGGCCCTAACGTGACCCGCGAGAGCGGAGATCAGCGCGACGGAGGGTGGAGCAGGGATGACGGACCAGCAGGCGACCGAGCAGCGCCAGGTGCCCGGCCACGACGGACCGTATGCGACGACGGAGGCGGAGCCGCACCAGGTGGGTGTGGTCCACATGGAGTACGCGCCCGAGCACGACGGTGACCCGGATCCCGGGGAGATCGTGTGGACCTGGGTGCCGTACGAGGAGAACGACGGACGCGGCAAGGACCGCCCTGTCCTGATCGTCGCTCGCGAGGCCGCCGGCACCCTGCTCGGCATCCAGCTGTCCAGCAAGCGCCATGACCACGACCGCGAGTGGGTGGCGCTCGGCAGCGGCCCCTGGGACAGCTCGGGCCGCGACTCCTGGGTGGATCTGGACCGGGTCCTGCGGATCCACGAGCGGGGCATGCGGCGCGAGGCCTGCGCGCTCGACCGTGGACGGTTCAACCTGGTGACGCTGAAGCTGTGCGAGCGCTACGGCTGGAGCTGACGGCTACTTCGCGGCGAACGCCTGCTCGAAAGCGGCGCGGGTGCTGCCCTGACGGTCGAGTACGCCGAACACGACACGGCCGAAGTGCCCGGCGAAACGGCCTTCGCCGGTGAGCAACACACGGAAGGCTTCGGCCACTTGGGCCGGGTCGTTCCGGAACACCCCGCAGCCCCAGGCTCCGAGGACGAGGTGGCGGTAGCCGTGGGCGGCCGCGGTCTCCAGGACGCGTTCGGCGCGCACGGCGAGCGCCGGGGCGATGCGATGCACCTCGGAGGGCCGGGTGCGGCGGATCACGCCCGCATTGGGCGCGGGCGAGGTCAGGAAACCCACGGCGTACGGCTCGTCGAGGAGCCGGCCACCGTCGTCACGGAACACCGGAACGGCCGGCGCGTGGATGACACGGTCCGTGTAGAAGGTGTCGCGGTCGGCGCGATGGTGCTCGTAGAACTCGGGCACCTCGCGCAGACAGGCGTACAGGGCGGAGGCGCGGCAGAGCGCCTCCTCCTGGGCCTGGGCCCCGTTGAGGAATCCGCCACCGGGGTTGCGGGCCGAGGCGAAGTCGAGCACGGCAACCGGGCCCTCGCTCTCGCGTACGAGCCGCCGCGCCGCCTGCATGCTGCTCTCCGGGGTGACCTCGAAGGCCGTGGCGTGCACGGCCTCGACGGTGCACGCGACGGGCTCCGGCCCGTACAGCCTCGTCCCCGCACGGGCGGCCGCGATCGCGGCCGTGAGGTCGACGGTGCGGCCGCTCGGCGCGGTGTAGCTCCCCGTGACGCCGATCGCCTCGGTCTCCTTGGCGATACCGCGCAGCCGTGCGCTCATTGCTGAATTCCCCCGTGGTGGTTCGGTGTCGCGTCCGCACACGCATCCTGCTGTGGCCGGGGCTGCAGGGGCAACGGAATTCAGTGCGTGTGCGTCACTCGGTGCGGTCGTCCAGCTTCTCCGTGATCTCCTGCGAAGCCCTGCGGGCCGCCTTCTTGGGATCCGAGCCCGTCAGGACATCCGACATGTAGCGCTTGATGGGGTTGTTGGCCTCCACCGCGGCCCAGCGCGGGGAGTTGGGGGTGGCGCGGCCGTACTCCGCGCCGGCGGCCATCGCGGCCACCCCCGGATTTCCGTCGACCACGGAGGCGAGCGTGACCTTGTTGGGTACGTAGTCCATCGTCGTGGCCAGTTCCTTCTGCCACTGCTCGCCGGCGAGCGCCTTCACCACGTCCATCGCGGCCCACTGCTGGTCCGTGCGCTTGGGGATGATCAGGTCGGAGCCGCCCGTGAACACGCTGCCCGGCTGTCCCGCCTTCTTGCCGGGAACGGGGAAGTAGCCGATCTTTCCGGCGAGTTCGGGGGTGGTCTCCTCGATCAGCTTCGCCGCGCCCGGCACGGAGATGATCTGCGCGACATCGCCCTTGGCGAACACCTCGGCCTGCGGCGGTGTCTGCTCATCGGCGTCCTTCGGGCCCTTGCCGAGCGCCTGCAGCCGGGCGTAGAAGTCCATTCCGGCCAGCGCCCGCGGGGAGTCGAGCGCACCGACGAACACCCCTTTGTTGTCGGTGGCGAGCTCTCCGCCCTCCTCCCAGATGAACCCGGCGAGTGTGTACCAGTCCTGTCCGGCCAGATAAATGCCCTGCTGCGAGCCGGAGTTGAGCCGCTCGGTCTGCGCGAGCCACTCGTCGCGGTCCTTCGGCGGGTGCTTGATGCCCGCCTCCGCGAACAGATCCTTGTTGTAGAGCACGACCCGGTTGGCCGCGTACCAAGGGATGCCGAACTGGGAGCCCTGGACGGCTCCCGGTTCGGCGAGACCGGGCTGCCAGTCCTCCATGCCCAGATCCCGCAGCGCCTCGAGGGAGAGGTCCAGCACCCCGCCCCCCTCCACGTACTGGGCCACCTGCGTATTGCCCACCTCGATGACATCGGGCGCGTCCGCGTCGCCGCTGTCCAGGGCTTTGGTGACCTTCTCGCCGATACCGGTCCACTCCTGGATCTGGAAGTCCAGCTCGACCTCGCCGTGTTCGGCCTCGAACTCCTCCTTGAACTTCTTCAGGAACCCGTCCGAGGCGCTGTTCTGCATCAGCCACACGGTGACCTTGTCCCGGTCCTCCGAGCCGCCCATGGACAGGCTTCCGCAGCCGGTCAACGCGGCCAGCGTCAACAGGGACAGGGGCAGAGCGAGGGTGCGGTGCTTCACGGCGCGGTTTCACCTTCGGGGCGGGGACACGTGGAATCGCCCGGCGTGGGGGAAAGCGTGTCGACGCTTCAACGGGTGTGGCCCTGGAGTTTGGTGTGTACCAATGAGCCGGTCAAGAGTTCGGACCGCGCTGTCTCACTCCGTGACACGGCGCGCTCACGGAGTCTCCCCCTCCGTCTCGCGCGGCTCCGCCGTTTCAGGCACCGTGGAGAGTCCGAGAGCCCACCCCTAAGGAGTGCGACCGCCATGTCGGACCACACGTACCGGGTCACGGAGATCGTCGGCACCTCGACCGAGGGCGTCGACCAGGCCATCCGCAACGGAATCGCACGCGCCGGACAGACCCTGCGGGGCCTGGACTGGTTCGAGGTGACCCAGGTGCGCGGCCGTATCGAGGACGGCCAGGTCGCGCACTACCAGGTCGGCCTGAAGGTCGGTTTCCGGCTGGAGGGCGCCGAGTAGCGGCTGCTCAGCCCGTGTGCGCGACGATGGCGTCGATGAGCTCGGGCCACAGTGCGCGCGGGCGGTCGTGCCCCATGTCGGGGAGAAGCAGAAGCTCGGCGCCGGGCACCAGCTCCGCGGTGCGCTTCCCGCCGCTCGGGTCGATCAGCGTGTCGTCCAGACCGTGGATCACCAGCGTCGGCACCCGCAGTTCCCGCAGCGCCTGCGCACGTGAACCGCTGAGGACCATCGCGCCGAGCTGACGGCCGGTACCGGCCGGGTAGTACGCGCGGTCGTAGCTCTCCGCGGCCAGTTCCCGCAGCAGCGCGGCGTCGCCGTGGCGCCGCGAGGCCCACACGAGGTCCTTCGCGGCCGCCTCGACGTATCCGGCGCGGTCCGCCGGCCTTGGAGTGAAGAGCACGGCCTGCGCCTGCGGGCTCGGCCGTCCGTACTCGCTCTCGCCGGTCGAGGACATCATCGAGGTCAGGGTCAGCACCCGCTCCGGGTGGGCGAGGGCCATGGTCTGGGCGATCATCCCGCCCATGGAGGCGCCGACCACGTGGGCACGTTCGATACCGAGCGCGGTGAGCAGGCCGAGGCCGTCGTCGGCCATGTCCGTCAGCCGGTACGGGATCATCGCGAGCGCGCCGTCGAGGTCGCCCGAGCCGACGGCGGCGATGAACTCGCCCATGTCCACGGGGTGTTCGTCGAACTTGGTCGAAAGACCGCAGTCGCGGTTGTCGTAGCGGATCACGAAGCGCCCGCGGTCGGCCAGCGCCCGGCAGAAGTCCTCGTGCCAGGCGAGCAGCTGAGCGCCGAAGCCCATCACGAGCAGGACGGGCGGATCCGCCGGATCACCGAAGCTCTCGTACGCGAGGGAGACCTCGGGGGACACGTCAACGATCGGCATACGCGCAGGCTGTCACGCCCGACCGCTGTGCGCACTCCAATATCGACCGCTGACCTGCGCATACTCCCTGGGCGCCGCGTCTGGCGCTCAGGTGCGGCCCTCGGTCTCCTGCGCTTCCTTCAGGACCGGTGAGGAGTCCGCCCACCGGGCCCGTACGACCTTGAAGCCGGCGCGTTCGGCGGCGTCGCACACCAGCTCGTCGTCGTCCACGAGCATGCGCACCGCACGGCCGCGGGCCAGCCTGCGCAGCACCTCCACCTTGGTGATCCGGGCCGGCCTGCGGTCGCTGTCGCGCCGCATGTGCGTCTTGCCTTCGGGCAGCCCGTGCCGGGCCAGCCACTCCAGGGTGTCGGCGCGGCAGCGCTCGGGGCGGCCCGTGAGGTACTGGATCTCGCACTCCTCGGCGCTCTTCAGGACCAGCTCGATCCCGCGGGCGAGCGGCGGATCCTCGGGCGCGGCGGCGAAGAACGCGCTCCAGTCCTTGGGCGTGCGCTCCAGGAAACGCTGCCGGTGCGCGGTGTCGGCGAGGGTGTTGTCCAGGTCGAACACGGCGACCGGGCGGCGTACGGCGTCCATGCCACCCACCCTAACCAGGGAATCCTGAGCGCCTCGCGGTGTTGTACGGGACGTGACCACCGAACCTTCCGCCGACGCCGCCGCCGTTCTCGCCCGCACCCGCTTCTCCGTGCTGGACCGCTCCCGTACGCGAACGGGCCAGGATCCCGCGCGGTCGCTGCGGGACACGGTGCGCTTCGCGCAGCAGGTGGAGGAGCTCGGCCTCCACCGTTTCTGGGTGGCCGAGCACCACAGCGTCCCCGGGGTCGCCGGCTCGGCGCCGACCGTCCTCGCCGCGGCCGTCGCGGCCGCGACGTCCACGATCCGGGTCGGCACGGGCGGCGTGATGCTCCCGAATCACCAACCCCTGGTCGTGGCCGAGCAGTTCGGCGTCCTCGACTCGCTGTTCCCGGGCCGGATCGACATGGGCTTGGGCCGCAGCGTCGGCTTCACGGGTGGGGTGCGCAAGGCGCTCGGCCACGACAAGGACGACGCGGAGGCCTTTGCCGGCCAGCTGGACCTCCTGCTCGGCTATCTCACCGGCACGCAGACGGCCCACCCGCAGGTGCACGCGTATCCGGCCGAGGGCCGCCGCATACCGCCCTTCGTCCTCGCGATGGGCGAGGGCGCCGATATCGCCGCGTCGGCCGGCCTGCCGCTGGTGATCGGCGATCTGCGCGGCCGCTCCCGTATGACGGAGGCGATCGAGCGCTACCGGGACGGTTTCAAGCCGTCGGTGTGGGCGGACGAGCCGTACGTGATGATCGCGGGCGAGGTGGCGATCGGGGAGACGAGGGAGTCGGCGCGGCGGCTGCTGATCCCCGAGGCCTGGTCCATGGCGTACTCCCGCACCCACGGCGTCTTCCCACCGCTGGAGCCGCTGGAGGAGACCCTCGCCCGCGAGATGACCGCCAAGGAGCGGGAGCTCTTCGAGTCGGGACTGCAGGGGAAGCTGTACGGCACAGAGGGCGAGGTGTCGGCCGCGCTCGCGGAGGTGATCACCGAAACGGGGGCGGACGAGGTGCTGCTGACGACGTCGACGTACGACCGGGACGAGCTGCTCGACACGCTCAGCCACTTCGGCACCCGCGGCATGTGAGCAACTCGGCTTCGCCCCGGACCCGCCGCAGGCGCCCACCCGCACCCCCACCATGCCCGCAGGCGCCCACCCGCACCCCCACCATGCCCGCACGCACCCACGCCCCACCTGGGACAATGAGCACATCCCACCCCAGGAGCACCCCCGTGCAGGACAACAGCATCCGCATCCGCGGCGCCCGCGAGCACAACCTCCAGGGCGTCGACGTCGACATCCCCCGCGACCGACTCGTCGTCTTCACCGGCGTCTCCGGATCCGGAAAGTCCTCCCTCGCCTTCGGCACGGTGTACGCCGAGGCCCAGCGCCGCTACTTCGAGAGCGTCGCCCCGTACGCCCGCCGCCTGATCCACCAGATCGGCGCCCCGAAGGTCGGCGAGATCACCGGCCTGCCGCCGGCCGTCTCCCTCCAGCAGCGCCGTACGACCCCCACCTCGCGCTCCAGCGTCGGCACGGTCACCACGCTCTCGAACTCGCTGCGGATGCTGTTCTCCCGGGCGGGCGACTATCCACTGGGCGCCGAGCGTCTCGACTCCGACGCCTTCTCGCCGAACACGGCCGCCGGCGCCTGCCCCGCCTGCCACGGCCTTGGACGCGTCCACCGCACCACCGAGGCGCTGCTCGTACCCGACCCTTCGCTGTCGATCCGCGAGGGTGCGATCGCCGCCTGGCCCGGCGCATGGCAGGGCAAGAACCTGCGGGACATCCTCGACGCGCTCGACTACGACGTGGACCGGCCGTGGCGTGAGCTGCGGCCGGTGGACCGCGAGTGGATCCTGTTCACGGACGAGCAGCCGGTCGTCACCGTGCATCCGGTGCGCGACGCCGAACGGATCCAACGCCCGTACCAGGGCACGTACATGAGCGCCCGGCGCTATGTGATGAAGACCTTCGCCGAGTCGAAGAGCCCGTCCCTGCGCACCAAGGCGGAGCGCTTCCTGGAGAGCAGGCCGTGCGAGGTCTGCGCGGGCAGCCGGCTGCGGCCCGAGGCACTCGCGGTCACCTTCGCGGGACGGACTATCGCCGAGCTGGCCGCGCTTCCCCTGGACCGGCTCGCCCCGCTCCTCGACGAGGCGGACGGGGACGAGACCGTCCAGGTCCTCACCGCCGATCTGCTGGCCCGGACCGCCGTCGTCACCGAACTGGGTCTCGGCTACCTCAGCCTGGACCGCCCCACTCCCACCCTCTCGGCGGGCGAGCTCCAACGTCTGCGCCTGGCGACCCAGTTGCGCTCCGGTCTGTTCGGCGTCGTGTACGTCCTGGACGAGCCGTCCGCCGGTCTGCATCCCGCCGACACCGAGGCGCTGCTCACGGTGCTTCGCCGTCTGAAGGCCGCGGGCAACTCGGTGTTCGTCGTCGAGCACCACCTCGATGTGGTGCGTGAGGCGGACTGGCTGGTCGACGTGGGACCCGGGGCGGGCGAGCACGGCGGGCGGGTGCTGCACAGCGGGCCGGTCGACGAGCTCGCCCGGGTCGCGGAGTCCTCGACGGCCCGCTATCTGTTCGCGCGCGAAACGGCGGCGGTACGTGAACTCCGTACCCCCAAGGGCTGGTTGAAGCTCACCGGGGTCGAGCTGCACAATCTGCGCGGTGTCGACGCCGAGTTCCCGCTCGGCGTCTTCACGGCCGTCACCGGAGTCTCCGGATCGGGCAAGTCCACCCTGGTCGGCCACGCGCTCGCGCCCCTGCTCGCCGGGGAGCCCGGGCCCGGGCGGATCGAGGGCGCGGTGGACCGGGTGGTCCAGGTCGACCAGCGGCCCATCGGCCGTACACCGCGCTCGAATCTCGCCACGTACACCGGTCTCTTCGATGTCGTACGCAAAGTCTTCGCCGACTCCGAAGAGGCGCGGGCGCGCGGCTACAAGGCGGGGCGGTTCTCGTTCAACGTCGCCGGCGGGCGGTGCGAGACCTGTCAGGGCGAGGGTTTCGTCTCGGTGGAGCTGCTCTTCCTGCCCAGCACGTACTCGCCCTGCCCCGACTGCCGCGGTGCCCGCTACAACCCCGAGACGCTGCAGGTCACTTACCGTGGACGGTCGATCGCCGACGTACTCGACCTGTCGGTGGAGGCGGCCGCGGAGTTCCTCGCGGAGATTCCCGCGGCCGACCGCGCCCTGCGGACGCTGCTCGACGTGGGTCTGGGGCATCTGCGGCTCGGACAGCCCGCGACCGAGCTGTCCGGTGGCGAGGCGCAGCGCATCAAACTGGCCACGGAACTCCAGCGGACACGGCGCGGGCACACGCTGTATCTCCTCGACGAACCGACGACCGGCCTTCACCCGGCCGATGTCGAGGTGCTGATGCGGCAGTTGCACGGACTCGTCGACGCGGGGAACACGGTGATCGTCGTGGAGCACGACATGGACGTGGTGGCCGGTGCGGACTGGGTGATCGATCTGGGGCCCGGTGGTGGCGTGGACGGCGGGCGGATCGTGGCGGCCGGGCCGCCCGAGGAGGTCGCGCGGACGGCCGGGAGCCGGACCGCCTCGTATCTGGCGGCCCGGCTCGTGGCCGAGCCCCACGACTCAGCGGCCGGTGCCGACGTCCCCTCCGGCCCCGGACGGCACGGTCATCCCTCCTGAGGAGCGATGAACTGCACATCGAGGTGGATCTTCACGACCTCGCCGAGCAGCCCGGGCGCGAAGGTCAGTCCGTACTCGCTGCGCCGGATCTCTCCGGTCGCCTCGAACCCGGCGTGCCTGCTGCCGTCCATCGGAACGTCGACGACGCCACCGAACTCGACCTCGAAGCTGATGGGCCGGGTGACATCCCCGATGGTCAGCTCGCCCTCCATGGTCCAGTCCTCGCCGGCGCCCTCGAGCCGCGTCGAGCGGAAGCTCATGGTGGGCCGGTTGGCGACGTCCAGGAGATCCGAGGCCCGGACATGGGCGTCGCGGTCGGTGTTGCCCGTGTTGATGGAGTCGAGCGCGACCGTCGCGGTGATCCGGGAGTCGGCGAGGGTCTCGCCGACGACCAGTTCGGCATCCAGCTTGTCGAAGCGGCCGCGCACCTTCGAGATGCCGAGGTGGCGGATGGTGAAGTTCACGGAGGAGTGGAAGGGGTCGAAGCCCCAGGTGCCTGCGGTCAGGGGAAGCGCGGTGGTCTGTGAAGTCGTCATGGCTCAACCCTGGCCCGGCGCAAGGGACACAGGAAGGCCGAGCTGAGGCTGGTAGTGACAGGGCCACCCTCCGCGCTCCGTACGCTCGTAGGATCGACCGGGTGAGCGACAAGGTGAGCGACAACGAACTCGGTGGGTTCCTGCGCGCCCGACGCGAGGCCATCACCCCGGCCGAGGTCGGCCTGCCCGAAGGCCCCCGCAGGCGTACGCCGGGTCTGCGCCGCAGCGAGCTCGCCCTGCTCGCGGGGATCAGCGTCGAGTATTTGGCCCGTCTCGAACAAGGCCGCGACCGCCATCCGTCACCACAGGTACTCGGTGCGCTCTGCGATGCGCTGCGGATGCCGCTGGAGGACCGGCTGCATCTGCGCAAGCTCCTCAAGGGCGACGAGCACCACTTCCTGTGCGCGGTCCGGCCACTACCACAGCGTGAAGTGCGGCCCACCGTAAGGGCGTTGCTCACCCGGCTCGAACCCACACCAGCCGCGGTCGTCAACTACCTCGGCGAGATCGCCGCGCACACCGAAGGCTACGCACGGCTCTTCGGGCCGCTCGGCCTCCTCGACGACGAGGTGCCGAGCCTGCCCCGCTACGTCTTCACCGACCCGCGCGCCAAGGAGGCCTACGCCGACTGGGAGCGGGTCGCCGACGAGCGGGTCGAGGCCATGCGCTTCGGGCTGACGCGGCATGACCCCGAGACGACGGAACTTGCCCAGGAGCTGACGATCCTCGGGGGCGCCGCCTTCACCGAGCGACTGGCCACGCCCACCCGGCCCGCCCGCAGCAGCGGCACCGAGACACTGAGGCATCCCGCCGCGGGCGAGCTGCGCCTCTCGTACGAAATCCTCGAACTCCCCATGGCGGACGGCCAGCACATGATCGTCCACCTCCCGGCGGACGACGCCACGGCCAAAGCCCTCGACCTCCTCGACGGCCGCCGTCCGGGCTCGCTGCGTGCGGTGGGCGGCTGACCGCCCAACACGGCCGACCGCCGACACGGCCGACCGCCCACAGGCCACGCCCTAGCGCTTGCCGGCCTTGCGCGTGGCCCGCAGCCACTCCTTGTTCATGGCCGCGATCGACGGCAGCGGGATCCCCTTCGGGCAGGCCGTCGCGCACTCTCCGGTGAGCGTGCAGCCGCCGAAGCCCTCCGCGTCCATCTGCCCGACCATGTCGAGCACACGGGTCTCGCGCTCGGGTGCGCCCTGCGGCAGGACGTTGAGGTGGTTGACCTTGGCCGAGGTGAAGAGCATCGCCGAGCCGTTGGGGCAGGCCGCCACGCACGCCCCGCAGCCGATGCACTCGGCGTGCTCGAAGGCGAAGTCCGCGTCCGGCTTCGGTACGGGGGTGGCGTGGGCCTCGGGGGCCGCGCCGGTCGGTGCGGTGATGTAGCCGCCGGCCTGGATGATCCGGTCGAAGGCCGAACGGTCCACGACGAGGTCCTTGACCACGGGGAACGCGGAGGCCCGCCAGGGCTCGACGTCGATCGTGTCGCCGTCGTTGAAGGACCGCATGTGCAGCTGGCAGGTCGTGGTGCGCTCGGGTCCGTGCGCATCGCCGTTGATCACCAGCGAGCAGGCACCGCAGATGCCCTCACGGCAGTCGTGGTCGAAGGCGACGGGGTCGTCGCCCTTGAGGATGAGCTCCTCGTTGAGCGTGTCGAGCATCTCCAGAAACGACATGTCCTGGGAGATTCCGTCCACTTCGTACGTGGACATCGCTCCGTCCGCGTCGGCGTTCTGCTGGCGCCAGACGCGCAGGGTGAGCTTCATGCGTAGCTCCGCTGGGTGGGGTGTACGTATTCGAAGGTCAGCTCTTCCTTGTGGAGCACGGGGGAAGCGCCCGTCTCGGTGAACTCCCAGGCCGCGGCGTACGAGAACTCCTCGTCGCGGCGCTCGGCCTCGCCGTCCGCCGTCTGCGACTCCTCGCGGAAGTGACCGCCGCAGGACTCGGCGCGGCTGAGCGCGTCCAGGCACATGAGCTCGGCGAGTTCGAGGTAGTCGACGATGCGGTTGGCCTTCTCCAGGGACTGGTTGAACTCCTCGCCCACGCCCGGCACCTTGATGCGCCGCCAGAACTCCTCGCGAATCTGCGGGATGCGCTCAAGGGCCTTGCGCAGCCCCGTCTCCGTACGCGCCATCCCGCAGAACTCCCACATCAGCTCGCCGAGTTCACGGTGGAAGGAATCCGGTGTGCGGTCACCGTCGACGGAGAGGAGGAGGTGGAGTCGGTCCTCGGTCTCGGCCAACGCCTCCTGCACGGCGGGGTGTTCCACGCCCACCTTGTCCGTGAGGGGAGTGCGCGCGAGGTAGTCGTTGATGGTGGAGGGGAGGACGAAGTACCCGTCGGCCAGGCCCTGCATCAGCGCGGAGGCGCCGAGGCGGTTGGCGCCGTGGTCGGAGAAGTTGGCCTCACCGATCGCGAACAGGCCCGGGACCGTGGTCTGCAGGTCGTAGTCCACCCACAGGCCGCCCATCGTGTAGTGCACGGCGGGGTAGATCCGCATGGGCACCTCGTACGGGTTCTCCGCGGTGATCCGCTCGTACATGTCGAAGAGGTTGCCGTACTTCTCCTCGACCGCTGCGCGGCCCATCCGCTGGATGGCGTCGGCGAAGTCCAGGTACACGCCCTGGCCGCCGGGGCCCACTCCCCTGCCCTCGTCGCACACGTTCTTCGCGGCGCGCGAGGCGATGTCGCGGGGCACGAGGTTGCCGAAGGACGGGTAGATGCGCTCCAGGTAGTAGTCGCGCTCGTCCTCGGGGATCTCGTTGGCCGGACGGGTGTCGCCCTGCGCCTTGGGCACCCAGATCCGGCCGTCGTTGCGCAGCGACTCGCTCATCAGCGTGAGCTTCGACTGGTGGTCGCCCGTGCGCGGGATGCAGGTCGGGTGGATCTGCGTGAAGCAGGGGTTCGCGAAGTACGCGCCGCGGCGGTGGGCCCGCCAGATCGCGGTCGCGTTGGAGTTCATGGCGTTGGTGGAGAGGTAGAAGACGTTGCCGTAGCCGCCGGAGGCCAGCACCACGGCGTCCGCGAAGTAGGTGTCGATCTTCCCGGTGATCAGGTCGCGGGCGACGATGCCTCGGGCCCGTCCGTCGACCACGATCAGGTCGAGCATTTCCGTACGGGCGTGCAACTCGACGTTCCCGGCGGCGATCTGGCGGCTCAGGGCCTGGTACGCACCGAGCAGAAGCTGCTGTCCCGTCTGGCCGCGGGCGTAGAACGTACGCGACACCTGGACGCCACCGAAGGAGCGGGTGTCGAGGAGCCCGCCGTACTCGCGGGCGAAGGGCACGCCCTGTGCCACGCACTGGTCGATGATCTCCACGGAGATCTGAGCGAGGCGGTGGACGTTGGACTCGCGGGCCCTGAAGTCGCCGCCCTTGACTGTGTCGTAGAAGAGGCGGTGGATCGAGTCGCCGTCGTTGCGGTAGTTCTTCGCCGCGTTGATACCGCCCTGCGCGGCGATCGAGTGCGCGCGGCGCGGTGAGTCCTGGAAGCAGAACTGGACGACGTGGTAGCCCTGTTCGGCCAGCGTCGCGCCCGCCGAGCCGCCGGCCAGACCGGTGCCGACGACGATCACCGTGTGCTTGCGGCGGTTGGCCGGGTTGACCAGCTTGGCCTCGAAACGGCGGGTGTCCCAGCGCTCGGCCACGGGTCCGGACGGGGCCTTGGTGTCGACGACCGGCTCGCCGGTCACGTACGAGGAATAGTCTGCGTAGCTGTTCATGTTCAGCTCACCACTCCGGTCATGACGGCGACGGGGACGGAGACGAAGCCCACAGTGAGCACCAGGGCAAGGGTGTTGGCGGTGGCCTTGAGCGCCTTGTCGCGACGGGCGTTGCCCGCCCCCAGGGTCTGGGCGGCACTCCAGAAGCCGTGCCGGACGTGCAGACCGACCGCGACCACGGCGACGATGTAGATCACGTTGCTGTACCAGGTCGAGAAGGTGTCGATGATGTTCTGGTACGGGCGCAGGTGCTCGTAGCCGCCCGGGTGCACGGTGCCCGTGGTGAGGTCGAGCAGATGCCACACGATGAACAGGGCGAGGATGATCCCGCCCCAGCGCATCGTGCGCGTCGCATAGCTGGCGCGCCTGCGCTTGTGCACGTACTTGGCCGGGCGCGCCTTGATGTCCCGGCAGCTCAGCTGGTACGCGGACACGGCGTGGGCGACGACCGCGCCGACCAGCACGATACGGACGAGCCAGAGCGCCCACTCGTAGTGCAGGACCGGCTCGCCCATGGTGCGCAGCCAGTGCGCGTAGTCGTTGATGTCCTCGGGACCGAAGAAGATCTTGAGGTTGCCGATCATGTGGGCGACCAGGTAGCCGAGCATGATCAGGCCGCTGACGGCCATCACGATCTTCTTGCCGATCGTCGAGTCCCACATCGAGCGCGCCGGGGATGGTCGCTTGCCCGAACGAGCCGGGGACGGTCGCTTACCCGGGGCGGTGCCCTTCACGGGCCGCGTTGCCAGAGCCATGCCGATGACGGTAGGGGCCAAGGACCTGATCAGTCCAAGACATGATCCAGCTGATTTCCATAGGCACTGCCTATCGTGCGGGTACGCTGCGGGTTATGCAGTTCCAACAGCTCCAGTACTTCGTCGCGGTCGCCGAGACCCAGCACTTCACACGGGCCGCGGAGTCGCTGCATGTCGCGCAGCCCTCGCTGTCCCAGCAGATCAAGGCCCTTGAGCGGGAGCTCGGGGCGGAGCTGTTCAGCCGGGCGCGCGGCAACATCGCGCTCACGGACGCGGGCTCGGCGCTGCTGCCGCTGGCCCGGCGGATCCTGGCGGACGCGGACACGGCGCGTCTCGAGGTGCAGGAGCTGGCGCAGCTGCGGCGGGGACGGGTGCGGCTCGGTGCGACGCCGAGCCTGTGCACGGGACTGCTGCCGGACATTCTGCGGGCGTTCCGCGACGACTACCCGGGGGTCCAGCTGATCGTCGAGGAGGGCGGCTCGCACGATCTCGTGCGGCATCTGGCCCGTGGCGCCCTCGACCTGGCGCTGGTGGTCCTCCCCCTGCCTTCGCCCTCCCCGGCCCTGACCACGGTCGAGCTGCTGCGCGAGGACTTGGTGGTGGTCTCCTCGCCCGCCGTCCCCCCGCCCGGCCGGGCCGGCCGCTCGGTGCGGATCGCGGATCTCCAGGACGAGCCCCTTGTCATGTTCCGGCACGGGTACGACCTGCGGGAACTGACGGTCGCGGCCTGCCGCTCGGCGGGGTTCGAGCCGGATTTCGCGGTGGAGGGCGGGGAGATGGACGCAGTGCTCGGCTTCGTACGGGCGGGTCTCGGTGTGGCCGTGGTGCCGCGCATGGTCGCGACCCGGGCAGGTCTGGGTCTGCGGGTCACCCCGCTGACCCGCCCGGGTCTGCACCGGACGGTGGCCCTGGCCCACCGCAGCGATGTGGCTCCTCCTCGGGCGGCGCGTGAGCTGCAGCGCATGCTGACGGGCCACTTGAGCTGACTGAGCGTTTGCTCCCGCGAGGTCGCCTCACACGACGGCAACCCCCAGCGCCAGCGTCCCCGCGGCGAGCACCAGGAACGGGTACTGCAGACCGAAGGAGTAGTCCTTCGCGCGTACGTGGGTGGCGATCGCCAGACCGTAGAAGAGGACGAGTCCCACCGCCGCGGCAACTCCGACCCATGGCACCCAGAAGCCGACGACCAGACCGATCACGGCCGCCGCCTTGGGTACGCCGAGCCAGGGCAGCAGGCCGCGTGAGACACCCACGCGGTCCATGCCCTCGGCGATGCGCTCCCAGCGGAGGAAGTCGGCGCCTGCGGAGAAGGCGTTGTAGGCGATGGTGACAGCAGCGAAGACGGCGTAGGCCACGTTCATGGTGAACTCCCGGACAGTGGGCGTCAGTTACCTGTCACCCCCTGCGACGAGACTGCCCCGCCGGCTGTGACATCGGCCGGGCCCACGCCCCGCCGTCAGCTGCCGCCCCACCCCGTCGCCCGCAGCACCTTCTCGGCGACCTCGGCCACGGAGCCTCGGGTGGCATCGACGGCGAAGTCCTCGACCGCAGCGCGGTCGAGGATCGCGGCCAGCTCACCGGACCGGGCGAGATGCCACCGCAGATCTTCCGGCTCGTCCCTGTGACGGTGACGCAACCGGGCGTGCACGACGGCCAGTTCGACGTGCAGCCGGCAGACGGCGAGCGGAACACCGACCGCCTCGGACAACCGCCTGCGGTCGTCCGCGTCCTCGGCGACCCCCGCGAGGATCAGCCACTGAGCCTCGGCCGCAAGGAAGTTGGCCGCGACGGCGCGCAGATTCTGCAGCATCAAGAGCGCGTTGAAGGGATCGTCCGCCGGTGCCGGCCACGCCTGCGACAGCCGGTCGAGGTCGATCACACCGTGCGCGATGCCGGCCTCGGCCAGCAGACCCCCGAGCGCGTCGGCGACGGAGGTCTTGCCGGCGCCGACGGTTCCGGTGATCAGCAGGGCGCGCGGCGAAGAAGGAGGTACGGCGTGCATGCCGCCGATGGTAGGACGCGGCCGCCCCGAGCCGCCCTCACCCCACCGCGTCCACCAACGCCAGTTCATGCAGGCGGTCGGGCGGGCCCGGCCGTGCGTAGTACCAGCCCTGCGCCGTGTCGCAGCCGAGCATCCGCAACTGCTCCGCCTGCGCCCCCGTCTCGACACCCTCCACCGTCACCGAAAGGTCCAGGCTGTGGGCCAGACCCACGATGCCCTCGACGATCCGCAGATCCACCGGGTCGACCGGGAAGCGCTGCATGCCCTGCGTGAACGAGCGGTCCAGCTTCAGAACGCTCACGGGCAGCCGCCGCAGGTTCGCCAGGTTCGAGTAGCCCGTACCGAAGTCGTCCAGGGCGATGTCCACGCCCATCTCGGCCAGGCGGCGCAGCGGCTTGAGCAGGTCGTCGTCGGCGCCGATCAGCGCCGATTCCGTGACCTCCAGACAGAGCGAGCCGGGCGACAGACCCGAGCGCTCCAGGATCTCCACCGTGTCGGCCACCAGGCCCGGGTAGTGGAGCTGGTGCGGGGAGAGGTTGACGTTGATACGCAACGGACCCGCGTCCGCGTGGCGTTGTTCCCATTCGCACGCCTGGCGTACGGCCTGGTCGAGGACCCAGCGCCCGAGCGGCACGATCAGACCGGTGTGCTCGGCGAGCGGGATGAAGCGGTCCGGGCTGAGCACCCCGTGCTGCGGATGCGACCAGCGCACCAGGGCCTCGGCGCCGCGCACACTGCCGTCCGCCAGATTCACCAGCGGCTGGTACTCGATGAAGAACTCCTCGCGCGCGAGCGCGGTGGGCAGTGCGGTCGTCAGGCCGTAGCGCGTGATGGTGCGGGCATCGGCCTCCGGGTCGGCGATCTCGTAGCGGTTGCCGCCCGCCGACTTGGCCCGGTACATCGTGATGTCGGCGCTGCGCAGCACCTCCGCCGGGCTGCGCTCCCCCGCCGGCCCCTCGACGATGCCGATCGAGCCGCGCACGGTCAGTTCACGGCCTTCGATACGGACCGGAATGGCCAGCATGCTGAGGATCCGCGAGGCCAGTTCGTCGACCTCGCGCTCGGTGTCGGGTCCCGTGGTCAGGGCCACGAACTCGTCGCCGCCGAGGCGGGCGACCATCTCACCGGGCCGGGTCGCGCAGGCCTGGAGGCGATCGGCGATCTCAACGAGGAGCCGGTCGCCGGCCGCGTGCCCCATGCTGTCGTTGATTGCCTTGAAGCCGTCGAGGTCCAGATAGCAGAGCCCGAAGCGACGGCCCTCGCCCACCGCGAGCGCCTTCTCCAGACGCTCGAAGAACAAGGTGCGGTTGGGCAGTCCGGTGAGCGCGTCATGCGTCGCCTCGTAGCGAAGGCGGAGGTTGAGCAGCCGGCGCTCGGTGGTGTCCTCGAGGAGCGCCAGCTGGTACTGCGGGCGGCCCTCGGCGTCCCTGAGCAGGGAGACGGTCAGGTTGGTCCACAGGACCGTGCCGTCCGCGCGGTAGTACGGCTTCTCGACGCGGTAGTGCTCGCGGCGGCCCTGCACCAACTCCTCGTACAGACGCCAGACCTGTGGCGCGTCGTCGGGGTGTGTCCAGTCGGAGACCTTGCGGCCGCGCAGCGTGAGGTCCATGCCGCCCGCGCCGAACATCGTGCTCAGGGTGTCGTTGACCTGGAGGATGTTGCCCTCCAGGTCCGCGATCCCGATGCCCACGGCCGCGCCTTCGAAGACGGCACGGAAACGTGCCTCGCTGGCGTGCAGGGCCTCGGCGACCGCCTGCCGTGCGGTGAGCGCGGCCCGAGAGATCGCCTCCTGCTCGCCGCGGGTGCGCTCGCGCAGCGCCTCGGCGAAGCCGCCTGCCATCGCGTGCTGCAGCCGTGAGGAGCGCGCGCGGTGCGCCTCGCGCTCCGCCTCTTCCTCACTGCCGCAGTAAAGGACGAGATACGCGTCCACGACGTCCAAGGTCCGCGTGAGCGCCTCGGGATCGGTGCAGTGCGCCTCGATCAGCGCCGCACCCACCCGCCGCCCGGCCGCCGGCTCGAAGGCCCGCGCGGTCAGGACGTCCCGCAACTGCTCGGCAAGCGGCAGCAGTTGCTCCTCGAACTCGACCCGGGTGCGCGAGGTCGCTGTCACGGGGAAGACCGCACGGCTCCATATGGTGACGAACCGTCGCAGCCGCGAGTCCGGTCCGTCCGCCCCGGCCGGGGCCCTCTCTGCCTTCACGTCAGCAGCCCCACACCGGCGTACCCGGCGAAGGCATAGGGGTCCTCCTGCTCCACAGGCGCGTCCGGACGCCACAACGGCATGGAGACAAGACCGGGTTCGACCATCTCGAACCCCTCGAAGAACCGCCCGATCTCGTCACTCGACCGCATGATGAGCGGGTTGCGGATGTCCTTGTAGACACCGACGGTCCCGCCGGCCTGCTCCTGGGACAGCGGGATGCCGTCGTACGAGGCGTGGGTGAGCACGAGCAGGCTGCCCGGTGCGAGAGCGTCGCGCAGGGTGGCGACCGCCGCGTAGGGGTCGTCGGAGTCCTCGACGAAATGGAGGACCGCCACCAGCAGCAGTGCCACGGGGCGGTCCAGGTCGAGCAGTCCGGACAGCTGCGGGCTGTCCAGGATCTCCTGCGGCTTTCTCAGATCGGCGGCGAGCACCACCGCATCGGGATTGCCGTCGAGCACGGCCTCGCTGTGCGCGACCGCCACCGGGTCGTGGTCGACATAGGCGACGTGGGCGCCCGGGTGCAGGCCCTGGGCGACCTCGTGCACATTGCCGAACGTCGGAATGCCGGAGCCGATGTCGAGAAACTGCGTGATGCCCCGCTCCACGGCATAGCCCACGGCCCGCCTCATGAAGGCACGATTCGCCTGCATGATCTTGGGCAGTCCCGGCATGAACTCCATGGCTTTGCGGGCCGCTTCACGATCCGACTCGAAGTTGTGCGAACCACCCAGGTAGTAGTCATAGATACGCGAAACGCTCGGCACCGAAATGTCGATGCCCCGCGGCGCCCAGGCGGGTCGCTCCATCAGTGTCTCCCTGTTTCGACATCTCGGGCTGACTCCGAGTCAGTGTTCGAGGCGAGGCTACTGATCGGCCGCTGACGGGTCGAGCCGAACCGGAAAATGCTCGTCCGTTCTCGGTCACTGCCTCCGGCATGTGCATCTGCAGCTGCACGTGCAGGCGAATTCTTGTCACTTTTGGGGTAGTTCGACGGCATGGAACTCGACTCCCCTCTTCCACAACGGACTTCCTTCGCCCGGGCGCAAGGCATTTCGGAATTTCCGGCCCCCTCGGCCCCGACTTCCGGCAAACAATACGGGCCGGTTCCTCCACCACACGGTGTGGTGGAGGAACCGGCCCGACCGGAGAGGTGAACTCAGCGCCTACTTGGGGGCACCGACAAGCTTGGCGTTCGGCGAGACGGCATACCAAGTACCGCCCACACCCTGTCCGTTGGTGTCTCCAGGCGCCTTGTCACCGGCGAAGGTGTACAGCGGCCAGCAGTCCATGGTCTGCTGCTTGAGTCCGTCGGGGCGGTCGAAGACGACGAAGCCCTTCTTGGTGATGCCTTCGGTGTCGTTCTTGTCCACGGGCTCCACGACCGGCCAGTTCTCCAGGCACTCCCCGGTGCACGCCGACTTCATGGGCCAGGCGGAGTCCTTCTTGAAGCGGTAGACGGTCATTCCGTTCTTGTCGACGACAATCTCGCCGAGCTCGGGGTCCTCGCGCGTGGACAGGCCCGCGAGGTCGGCCTGCTCGGCGCCGCCGTCGTCCGCCGCCGGGGCCGCCTTCTTGCCATCGGGGGCGGCCGCGTACCAGGTGCCACCCACACCCTGACCCGTGGCGTCCCCGGGCTTCTTGTCCTTCGCGTAGCGGTACATGGGCCAGCCCGCGATGGTCAGCTGCTCGGCGCCGTCGGCCCGCTTCACCGATCCGATCAGCGACTCGTCGACACCGGGCGCGGCCTTGGCGCCCTCGGCGGCGACCACCGGCCAGGCCGTGGCGCAGTCGCCCTCACAGGTGGACTTCGGTGGTTTCGCCGTGTCCTTGTCGAAGCGGTAGAGCGTGAATCCCGCACTGTCGGTGACGACCTTGCCCAGTTCCTTGCTGTCCCAGACGGCCAGCTGACCTGCGGGCTTCGCAGCGTCGGCCTCCGCCCCTGCATCCTGGGCCCCGCCGTAACCGTCCCCGTAGCCGTCCTGTGCCGGTGCCGCGTTCCCCACGGACTGGCCGTTCGGCTCGTCGGAACCCTTCTCCTGACCGCACGCCGTCGTCAGCGCCAACAGGGCCGCTGCTGCCGCCGCGATCGAGGCGCTCCGCCAGGTCTTCATCGTGTACTCCCGTATCCGTCTGCGAGGTGCGGCGCCTGGATGCGCCGCACATGGCCCTAGGTACGCAAGCCGACGGCAGGTGCGTTCAACGCAGTTCAAGATTTCTTTTCCCGCGCACCCCTCTCACGCCGGTGAACTGCGCTTTTTCCATACGTTTCGGGGGAACCACATGCCCCGGCAGACCCGGCCGTAGCTAAATGGCCGAATTGCATCGCCTGACGCACCCTGAGGGCATGGCCTGGCAAGCGCCGATCGTGGTCCACCCGCCCCGTGCGGGGCACCCGGGACGCCGCGTCGAGGTACGCGGAGTCGCTCTGGGGACCGCGTACGACGACGCGGATCTCGTGGAGTTCCTGCGCCGCGCGGGGCTCAGCGACGCCGACATGGCACTGGACGACCCCCATCTGGTGGAGTGGCGAGGGCCGGGAGCGCACACATGGTGAGCGTCCTGCCGCACAGAGCCGCGGCCGGGGCGGTCTCCCTCTCCTCCGGACCGCTCGACTGGTCACTGACCGACGGGACCCTCCCGATCGCACTGCGGGTGCTGGGCCTGCTCTCGCTGGCCTTTCTCCTCGTCACCCGCGACCGGCGCTGGTGGACCCGCTGGCTGCCCGCGGCCGTGGTGCTCGCCGCGCTCCTGACGATTCTGGTCAAGGTCATCGTCAACGACTGGTGGCAGCCCTTCCCCGACGAGCTGCCCACCAAGGTCCTCTTCTGGATCGGCATCCTGCTGCTCGGCCTGCTGCTCGCCGCGTTCAAGATGCGCTTCCTGCGCTGGGGCGGCCGTATCGGCGCCCTGTTCGCCGCGGTGTTCGTCGCCTTGTACGCGATGAACCAGGTGAACATCTACTTCGACAACTACCCCACCATCCGCACCCTGCTCGGCCCGCAGGACACGGTCAGCCTCAAGGACGCGACGGGGACGACGCAGCCGGTGCTCGACGTTCCCGCGGGCAAGACGGTCGAGGAGGTCTGGGAGCCGCCGAAGGACCTGCCCTCCAAGGGCACCGTCTCGCAGACCCCGATCCCCGGTGTGAAGTCCGGCTTCAAGGCGCAGACCGCGTACGTCTATCTGCCGCCCGCCTATCGGGCCTCGCCGCGGCCGCTGCTCCCGGTCCTCGTCCTGATGCCGGGCCAGCCCGGCGCCCCGGAGAACTGGGTCACCTCCGGTCAGCTGCCCATGATGATGGACGCGTTCGCGGCCGAGCACCGCGGGCTCGCGCCCATCGTCGTGGTCGCCGATCCGCTCGGCTCGCCCTTCGACAACCCGCTGTGCGTGGACGGCAAGCTCGGCAAGGTGCAGACGTATCTGTCCCAGGACGTCCCCGACTGGGTCGCCACCCATCTGCAGGCGGCGAAGGACCGTAGGCAATGGGCCATCTCCGGCCTGTCCAACGGCGGCACCTGCTCGCTGCAGATCGCCGTGAACGCACCCGAACGCTACGGCGCGTTCATCGACATCTCCGGCGAGGACGAGCCCTCCATCGGCAGCCACCAGCAGACCGTGAACTCCGTCTTCGGCGGTGACGAGGCAGCCTTCCGCAAGGTCAACCCGATGGACGTGATGGCGCGCGAGAAGTTCCCCGACACCGCGGGCGTCTTCGTGGCCGGCACGGGCGACACCACCTTCGGCCCGCAGGCGAAGGTCGTGTACGACGCGGCGCGCAAGGCCGGAATGCGGGTGCAGCTCATGGAACTGCCCGGCGGTCACACCTGGCAGGTCTGGCGCCCGGGCCTGAAGAACAACATCCCCTGGCTGGCGAAGCAGACCGGCCTGATCCGCTGACAGGGCGGGGCCTGATCCGTCGATACGGCACGGTCCTGATCCGCTGATGCGGCACGGTCCTGATCCGCTGATACGACGTCAGCTCCCTGCACACACCACCGCTCCCCGACTCCGCCGCGCCACGCCCGGGTCGCACAAATGGCCCAGGCTTGTGCCCCATTCGTACGACAGCGATCGCGGCCGTACGAGCGCCTCCCTAGCGTTTCCGGCATCGAGGTGCATTTCAGGCAACAGCGGTACGGTCCGCGGCTGCTCCTCGGGGACCCGGAGGACTCCACCATGCGCGCGATACGCAGCTTCCCGCTCGCCGTGCTCGCCCCCGCCACCATGTGCGCCGTGACGCTCGGCGTCCCGCCCGCGCAGGCCGCCCCTGCCCCTCAGGACGTGTCTGCCGCGGCGAAGGGCGACAACAACATCACCTCGTTCGGCTTCAGCGTCACCCCCTCGACCATCGCGGCGGGCGGCCAGGTCACGCTGAAGGTCGACGGCTGCTCGCAGACGGCCACCGCATCGTCGGGCGTCTTCGACACCGCCTCCATCAGCCCCGGCGGCAGCGCCACCCGCGTCGTCGACTGGGACGCCAAGCCCGGTGCGATGTACACGGTGACCTTCAACTGCAAGGGCGAGACGGGCACCACCCAGCTGACCATCGCCTCGGGCAGCGGCGGCTGGACCAACCCGCCGGTCCACCACGGTGTACGGGCCGGCTTCGGCGGCAGCCTTGCCGACCTCGACTTCGGCGAGCTCGCCTTCGGCGCCCTGCTCATCGCGGGCGCGCTCGGCTCGGCGGTGCACTTCGCACGCCGGCGTCCCGCCGACGGCGACCACTGAGCCGCAACCTCGCAGCCCCGCACAGCACTTCGCCCCCGGGAACCGAAAGGGTCCCGGGGGCGAGATGCGTATCAGGCGGGCCAGTCGGACAGGTCAGGCCCGGGAGTCACCACGGCGACGCAGCCAGAAGACCCCGCCGCCGGCCACCGCGGCCGTCACGAGGCCGGTGCCGATCGCGATGTCGGTGGAGGTGGCGCCCGCGGTGAGGGAACCGCCGCTGCCGCCCTGGGCGGGACCGATCACCGTGACGGCCTGGGACTTGGTGACCGACCCCGCACCGTTGCAGCTGACGGTGACGTCGTGGCGGCCGAACGAGGCACCGTGGTCGATCTTGGCGTTGCCGTGCGCTCCGCCGGACTTCCCGTAGAGAGTGACGCTGCCGCGCTCGAACGCGCTCGAGTAGGCGGTGCCTCCCCCACTGCATTCGTGAGCGGTGATGTTGACCGCGACGGTGGCGCCGCGACCCGCGACGGTCGGATCGACGCTGATGGTGCTCCCGTCCCAGGCGCCGGCCGTCGGTGCTGCGAGTCCGAGGAAAGCACCGGCGACGCCCAGGGCCGCCAGGGCACGAGTAGTACGCATGTGGACCTCCGCGAAAGACGCCCCGGAGAACATTCCCCGGTCAATCGGCGAGAGCGCCTTTCAGATCAGAGACTCGAACGCCCTGCGCAGACCCGCATTTCGGGGCTGGTCCGTACCGGTGAGCGACACGCCGAGCGTAATTCCGTGAGCCGGATATCACCGCAGGTCACAGACCGTCAGAAATGTTATCGGCAAGTCAACTCGTATGGCGCAGAACCCGGTCCGCCGCCACCCATTCGGTGCCGACCGATCGCCGCTCGTGCGCAATCCACTTAGCGTTCTTCCATGCGCGAACGGCGCGGGAGACCTGCCGCGTCGAGAGGGGACTGCGAATGGATTCGGCACACGGCGCACACGAGGAGGAGCCGCAGAAGAAGCGTGCTCCCTGGGGCGTCATAGCGCTTGTTCTGCTGACCGGGCTCGCGTTGATCCGCAACGGCTCCGGCGAGTTCGCCGTGGGCCCCCCGCAGCCGGGTTCGGCCGCGGCGGCCGAGGTGGTGGCGGCCAAGGAGCCTCCGGTCTCCGGGGTGCAGGCGCTGCCGTTCTCGATCGCCGAGCGGATCGCCATCGACCAGATCCAGGTGAACGCGCCGATCCAGCCGGTCGGCCTCGACCAGGACGGCTGGGTGGACGCCCCACCGCCCGAAGACCCCAATCTCGCGGGCTGGTTCACCGGTGCGGTCTCGCCCGGCGAGAACGGTACGTCCGTGATCGTGGGACACGTCGACAACAATCAGGGGCCCGCGGTGTTCTACGGGCTCGGCTCGCTGAAAAAGGGAAACCATGTCGAGGTGAGCCGCCGCGACGGCAAGACGGCCGTCTTCGAGGTGTACGGAGTCGAGGTCTTCTCGAAGGCCAATTTCCCCGGCGGAAAGGTGTACAACGCCACCGGGGCGCCGGAACTCCGGGTCATCACCTGTGGTGGCGGATTCACCAAGAAGGACGGCTACGACGGCAATGTCGTGGTCTTCGCGCGCCTCGTCGAGACACGCTGACGAAGACCGGCCGCACGGGCTGTACAGGCAGCGAAAAGCCCTCCGGGAGGAAATTCCCGGAGGGCTTCGCCATGTGCGCCGGGCTAGGAGTTCCTCCGGCGCGGCAGTCCGAAGCGATAGCCGTCGTCGAGCAGCCGCGGCAGATAGATCCGCAGCGCCTCCACGCTCTGCCAACGGTTGCCGCCCGCATCGTGGTTGAGCACGACGACTCCCGAACCGGCGCCCCGCAGCACGTTGTTGACGATCCGGCCGGTGCCGGGCTCGGTCCAGTCGAGGGAGTCCGTGGTCCAGGCGAGCGGTTCCATGCCGAGGTCCGCGCCGATCTCGAACGCCGACCGGTTCCACGCCCCGTACGGCGCACGGAACCACAGCGGGGCCTCCCCCACCGTCCGCCGGACGATCTCGCTGGTGGACTCGATCTCCGTGCGCACCCCTGAGCGCGGGAGCCGCAGCAACTGGGGGTGGGTCCAGGTGTGGTTGCCGATGACATGGCCGTCGTCGACCATTTCGCGCAGCAGATCCGGGTTGTCCACCGCCATCTCGCCGCAGACGAAGAACATCGCGCGCACGTGGTGGCGGCGCAGGGTCCGCAGGATGTGCGGCGTGAACCGCGGATCGGGCCCGTCGTCGAAGGTGAGCACCATCGTGCGGTCACGGCTGGCGAGCCGCAGGATCGGCTTGGAGCGCACCGGTGCGGCGGCGGGACGCGAGCGCCCCGGCCCGTATCCCGTCAGAGGGCTGAGCCGGTACGCGGACGGCTTCTGCGCACGGCTGAGCGCGGGGGCACCGGCCGCGGGGCCGGGTGCGGGTGGTGAGGACGGGGTGGACCGGTTTCCGGCGAAGCAGCCGGCGGTCGTGGCGAGGGAGACAAGGGCAGCACCGCGCAGCAGCGCCCGGCGCCCCACAAGCAGTTCTTCCTTTTTCATGACTAATGCCTCGCACGGCCGGAGCCGTACGGCCCTCATCAACACGAGGGCCGGTGCAGAAGCACCTGTTGGGACCGCTTGAAGTGGCGCGCCGGTCAGCGGCGGCGTACAAGGGGGAACGGCAGCGTCTCGCGGATGGTCAGGCCCGTGAGGAACATGACGAGGCGGTCCACGCCGATACCGAGACCGCCGGTCGGGGGCATCGCGTATTCGAGGGCGTCGAGGAAGTCCTCGTCGAGCTCCATGGCCTCGGCGTCGCCGCCCGCCGCGAGCAGCGACTGGGCGGTGAGGCGCCTGCGCTGTTCGACGGGGTCGGTCAACTCCGAGTAGGCGGTGCCGAGTTCGGTGCCGAAGGCCACGAGGTCCCAGCGTTCCGCGAGCCGTGGGTCGGTGCGGTGCTGGCGGGTGAGCGGGGAGACGTCGGTCGGGAAGTCCTTGTAGAAGGTGGGCAGCTTGGTCTTCTCCTCGACCAGGCGCTCGTACATCTCGAGGACCACGTCACCGCGGCCCATCTCGCCGGTGTACGGGACACCACTCTTGTCGCAGAGCCGGTGCAGCTCGGGCGGTTCGGTGTCGGCGGTCACCTCTTCGCCGAGCGCCTCGGAGATCGCCCCGTAGACCGTCTTGACCGGCCAGAGCCCGGAGATGTCGTGCTCTACGAGCTTGCCGCTGTCGTCGGCCTTGCGGGCCACGGCCGAGCCGAAGGCCGCGGTCGCCGCGCCCTGGATCAGCTCGCGGGTGAGGTCGAGCATCACGTCGTAGTCGGCGAAGGCCTGGTAGGCCTCCAGCATCGTGAACTCGGGGTTGTGCTTGTAGGAGACGCCCTCGTTACGGAAGGTGCGGCCCATCTCGAAGACCTTCTCCAGACCGCCGACGCACAGCCGCTTGAGGTACAGCTCGGGGGCGATCCGCAGGTAGAGGTCCAGGTCGTAGGCGTTGATGTGCGTGGTGAACGGGCGGGCGTTGGCGCCGCCGTGGATCTGCTGCAGCATCGGCGTCTCGACCTCGAGGTAGCCGCGCTCCAACAGGCCCTGGCGCAGCGCCTGTACGGCGGTGGAGCGGGCTCGTACGACATCGCGGGCCTCGGGGTTGGCGACCAGGTCGACATAGCGGCGGCGGACCTTGGCCTCCGGGTCGGCCAGACCGCGGCGCTTGTCGGGCAGCGGGCGCAGGCACTTGCCGGTGAGCTGCCAGTCCGCGACGAAGACGGAGAGCTCGCCCTTGTCGGTGACGCCGATCTCGCCGGTCGCCGTGATGTGGTCACCGATGTCGGTGGCCCGCGTGAAGGACTCCAGGGTCGCGGCGTGCTCGCGGGTGAAGGCGAGCTGGAGGTCGCCGGACCAGTCGCGCAGATCCGCGAAGGCCACACCGCCGAAGTCGCGGATCAGCATGACGCGGCCCGCGACCGTGACCTGCTCCCCCGTGCGGGCGCCGGCGGCAAGACCCTGATGGGCCGACCGGATCTCGGCGAGGGTGTGGGTGCGCTGGGCGATGCCCACCGGGTACGGGTCCATGCCCTCGTCCTGGAGCTGCTCCAGTTTCCGGTGGCGGATCCGTACCTGCTCGGGCATGCCCGCGAGGCCACCGGACTTGTCGGTGTCGGTGGCGCCCAGGCCGAGTTGCTCGATCGGGGGCAGCCCCTCGGTGGTCGACGGGCGCATGAACTTGGCCGTGGTGCGGCCCTTGCCCCACAGGCTGCCCAGACTCGGTACGGCGACGAAGCCCTCGGCGATTCCGGAGGCCAGGGAGACCCGGGCCAGCTGGCCCGTCTCGCCGTAGCAGATGAAGCGCGGGTACCACTCGGGGTCGTACTTGGCGTTCGAGCGGTAGAGCGCCTCCAGCTGGAACCACTTGGAGAAGAAGAGCAGGAGCTTGCGCCACAGCCTGAGGACGGGGCCCGCGCCGATCCGGGCGCCCTCTTCGAAGACCGAGCGGAAGACCGCGAAGTTGAGGGAGATCCGGCGTACGCCCAACTTGCCGACCGTGGCGCACACTTCGGAGACCATGAACTCCATGACGCCGTTGGGCGCACTGCGGTCGCGGCGCATCAGGTCGAGCGAGATGCCGTCCTTGCCCCAGGGCACGAAGGAGAGCAGAGCGAGGAGCTTGCCGTCGGCGTCCAGGCACTGGACCAGCAGGCAGTCACCGTCCTGCGGATCGCCGAGCCGGTCGAGCGCCATGGAGAAGCCGCGTTCGGTCTCGGTGTCGCGCCAGGCGTCGGCGCGGTTGATGATCTGCTTCATCTCCGCGTCGGTGAGCATCGAGTGGCGGCGGATACGGCAGGTGGCGCCGGTGCGCTTGACGCGGTTGACGGCCTGGCGTGTGACGCGCATGTCGCGGCCGTCGAGGTCGAACTTCTGGACGTGCAGGATCGCCTCGTCACCGAGTTGCAGCGCGCCGAGACCTGCCCTGGCGAACGCCTTCGCGCCCTCCTCGGACGCGCCCATCACGGCGGGCGCCCACGCGTAGCGTCCGGCGATCTCCAGCCAGGCCTCGATGGCCTGGTCCCAGGCGCCGGGATCGCCGACGGGGTCGCCGGAGGCGAGACAGACACCGGCCTCGACCCGGTAGGTGACGGCGGCCTTCCCGTTGGGGGCGAAGACCACGGCCTTGTCGCGGCGGGTGGCGAAGTAGCCGAGCGAGTCGTTCTCGCCGTACGCGCCGAGCAGCGCCCTGATCCGCGCCTCCTCGTCGCCGTGCAGCGCCGCTTCGAGCCGCTGCGAGCGGAACAGGGTGAACGTGGCGTTCAGCAGGGCCAGGGCGCCGAACAGGCCGAGGAAGAAGTAGAGCGGGCGCGGGGGCGAGCCGTTGAACTGCTGGCCGGGCACCAGGCCACCGAGCACACGGTTGGCTGCCCACGGCAGCCGGTGTCCCGCGCGCAACGTGCCCGGGAACAGCTCGACCAGACCCCAGCCGATCAGGATCGCGACGGCGAGCCCGCCGGCCAGCACACCGAGCGCGCGCAGGAACTGTCCGCGCCGCGTCTGCCCGTAGAACTCCCTGTGCGCCAGACACAGCACGACCAGCGCGATGCCGCAGACGATCGCGGAGGGCACGGCCTCACGCCAGTCGCCCGTGGCGATCGCGATTCCGTCGAAGATCAGGAGCAGCCCCAGATACGCCACGACAAGGCGCCAGGCGATCGTCTTGCGGGAGGCGCAGGCGGCCGCGAGCAGCGTCAGGAAGAGGGCGTAGGCGAGGTTGGGGCTGACCGGGATCGTCGACGCGTCCAGGGCGTGGGTCACCGGGCGCGCCAGACGGCGCAGCGGGGCGATGACCGCGAGGACGCCGCAGTAGAGGCCGACGAGACCGAAGAAGGTGGCGAAGACGTCGGGGACCTTCTTCAGCCACCCCGGGCCGCCCGGCAAGGGCCGGTCCGCGGCATGCGCCTGGCCCTTGGATATCGCGGCTTCCACGCTGGCGTTCATGGACCGACTCTAAGAACAGCGGCGCCGGGCCGCCCGTCGAGAAGGGCCCAGCGGGTCACGCCCGGGTTCGGCTGAGCTAGCCTCACGGCTGTGAGCGAAGAGCAGGCGACCCAGTTCGAACGTGGTACGGACGGCCCCAAGGTGATCATGGTGGGGGTCGACGGCTCCGACACCTCGCTGCGTGCCGCGGCCTATGCGGGTGGCCTCGCACGGCGGCAGAACGCGCTGCTCGCCGTGGTCTACGTGCAGCCCGTGATGGCGGCGGGCGCGGCGCTCGGCGCCCCGGTCGCCGAGGTGACCGACGAGATCGCCGAGGGTCTGATCGCGGAGATCAGGGACGCCACCGAGCGGGTGAAGGACATCTTCACGGTGCGCTGGGAGTTCCACACGTTCCGCGGCGACCCGTACAACGGCCTGGTCACCGCCGCCGACGAGCTCAAGGCGGACGCGGTGATCGTGGGCGCTTCCGAGCAGGCCGGGCACCGGATCGTGGGGTCGGTGGCGGTACGGCTCGTCAAGGCGGGGCGCTGGCCCGTCACCGTGGTGCCGTAACCCACCCCGGCGCGGGCCCGTCGCAGCTGTCCTACCCGTCGTACCTGTTCAGAAGGTGCAGCCCGCGGTGAACGGCTTGCCGGCGTACCGGTCGTTCATCCAGGCGATCGCCTCCTCCAGCGGGGCGTCGCTGATGGTGTGCCCCTGGTCGGGGTAGTGCCTGAACTCCAGGTCCACGCCCTTGTCGCACAGCTCCTGGGCCAGTGCCCGGTTGAGGCCGCTCAGCACGTCGTTGCCGCCCTGCGGCAGCAACAGCGGGAGCTTGGTGGTGACCTGGTTGGTGGCGTTGGCCTTGAGGGCGGCGTTCAGCGGTCCGAGGTCGGCGTCGGGCAGCAGGACGTCCTGTGGGGGCGGGATCTTCGTCTCGCCGGACATACAGGGTTCCGTCCACTGCTGGTCTGCCGCGACCAGCGCCTTCGGCGTGAGGAGCTTTGCGGGCTCGACCGCCGGGTCGCCCGCCGCGGCCCCGTTGATGAGTGTCAGAAGCATTCCGGCGTACGGGGTGGCCACCGTGCTCTGCTCGGCGAACAGGTCCGGCATCCACTCGAATCCAACCGCGGGCGCGTTGGCGACCACGCCCTTGAGCTTCAGGTCGGGTGCGTACGCGGTGGCGTAGTGCGCGGTCCACAGGGCCGCGTGCCCGCCCTGCGACCCGCCGAAGACGAGCGCGGTACTGCCTGCCTTCGGTTCGACCTGGCGTACGGCCCGCAGCATGTCGAGGGTGGCGTACGCGGCGGACCTGCCGTTCAGGTACGGGTGTCTGATCCCCGTCACGCCCAGGCCGATGTAGTCGGGCTGGACGACGACGAAGCCGCGGGCGAGGAGTTTGCCCGCCGCGCTGTCGTCATAGAGCCCGGCGAAGGCCGGCATACGCGACGGGCTGCACTCCGAGCCGATGCCCATCGTGCCGTGGTCCACGGCGGCGACGGGCCGGCCCCCGGCGGGCGCGGGCCCGTCCGGGATGGTGACCAGGCCGGTCGCGGGTACCGGCTTGCCGTCGGGCCCGGTGCTCAGGTACATCACCAGGAAGGTGTGCGACTTCGTCGTGAGCTTCAACTCGGGCGAGGTGAAGGGGCGTTGGCGTATCACCGCGCCGGGCTTGCCCGCGGGCAGCGGCTTCGGCGGATCGAAGAACGCCTTGCCCTTGGGCGGCGAGGTGTCCACGACCGGTTCCTTGGGGGCCTGGGCGCCGGCTCCGGTGCAGCCCGACAGGGCCGGCACCGCGACTGTCAGGCAGGCGAGGACCCCGCGGAGTGTCCGTAACCATGTGCTGCGGCGGAGGCGGCTCTGGGCGTGCGTCAAGGACGAACTCCTTCGGGAGGCGGGGCCGCGACCACGACCAGGGCGACGATCGTGTCGATGACCGCCCCCATGTCCACGGTGGGGTCGATCAGCCACTGGTGCTGGATGCCGTCCGCGGCGGCGAGGGCGAGCCGGGCGATGGCGTCCGGGTCGATGTCGGGGCGGATGCGGCCCGCCAGTTGAAGTTCGGTGAGGCCCGCGCGCAGGGCGATGAGGATGTCGCCGTTGCGGACCTCGAAGAAGTCGCGCGCAGGGTGGTCGGGGAAACCCGACGCGGCTGCCATGCTCACGTACAGACGCACCAGACCGGCCACATCACCGCTGCGGCGCAGTGTCGCGGCCATCGGCGAGATCGGGTCCGTGTACGACTCCTGGGCCGTGCGCTCCTTGGCGAGTCTGTCGCGCTCGGCCAGGGTCCAGATCAGCAGGCCCTCGCGCGAGCCGAAGTAGCGCAGGACGCCCGCCTGGGACATACCCATCCGCTCGGCGATCTCTTTGATCAGGGCACCCTTCTCGCCGAGTTGCGCGAAGACCTCGAGCGCCACCGCCAGAATCTCGCCCCGGCGGCGCACACCCTTGGCGTAACGGCCGCGCGGGGTACGGATGTTGTCGAGCCGCGCGGCGCGCTCCGGGTCCATGCGCGAAAAGCTAGCCGAGTTCACTTTTGGAGTCCATGCACAGGCGCGGGCCTTATCCGGCGCCGAGGTGTCACAGTGAAGCCGGCGCCGATCCGATGGGGGGCACAGCATGGTGATGGGTGTGCGACGGGTACGGCATGTGAAGCTGCCGGTGACCGATCTGGCCCGCAGCGTCGCCTGGTACCGGGCGCTGCTCGGCCTGGAGCTCGCGGCCGAGTTCTCCGAGCAGGGGAACGTGCGCGGGGCGCAGCTCGTCGATCCCGACGGCGGTTACGCCATCGCGCTGCGCGAACGGCGGTTCTGTGCAAGCCGGCCCGACCTCACGGGCTTCGATCCCTTCGCGCTCGAGGCCGAGTCGACCGAGGTCCTGCACCGGCTCGCCGAACGATGCGACGCGCTGGGCGTGAAGCACGGTGGCGTCCAGGACCGCGGTGAGTGGGGAGCGCATCTCGACATCCCCGATCCCGACGGTACGGTCCTGCGGTTCCTGGCCCACAACGTCATCGGCGCCGGGGGGTTCCTCGGCGTCGACTTCGACGGTGAAGGCCAGGTCAGCACCTACTCCACGCCCCGGCTCGAGCGGCCCTGACGTCGGGTCAACTGCCCATCAGGAGCCCCTGCTCGGCAGCTCCCCGGCTCAGCACTACACGCCGGATACGGTCCCGTACGTCCGTGTAGTCGGCGCCGCGCTTGATCGCCGCGTTCAGGTTCACCACCCGGCCGTCGCCGGTGTCGAACCACTGCGGGACGAACTCCGCCTTGGCCACCTCCCAGCGGCCGCCCGGCTGCTTCGGCGCTGCGAAGGTGAAGCGGCCGATCGTGCCCTGGTTGCCGCGCGGGTCGTGCTCCCCGGCGTAATTGATCATGTCGCCGGCGATCTGGTCGCCCATGCCGTAGATCACCCAGGTGCCGTTGACCTTCTCGTACGGCTGCGGGACATGCGCGTGCGTGCCGATGATGAGGTCGATGTCCGGGCGCCCGTTCGTCTTCGACGCGGTGAGGCGCTTGGCGAGGCTCCGTTGGCGGGCGTCGGGCTGGTTCTGCCATTCAGTGCCCCAGTGCGGGCTGACCACGACCACGTCGGCGCCCGCCTCACGGGCCGCACGGGCATCCGCGATGATCTTCTTCGCGTCGATCAGGTTGAGCGCCCACGGCTTGCCCGCCGGGAGCGGATAGCCGTTGGTGCCGTAGCTGTACGCGAGGTGGGCCACCTTCGCGTCGCCCGCCTTCATGATCGTGGGGCGCCTGGCCTCTGCCGCGGTACGGGCCGAACCGGCATGCCTGACCCCGGCCTTGTCGAGCGCGTCGAGTGTGCGGCGGATACCGGACATGCCCGCGTCCAGCGTGTGGTTGGAGGCGGTCGAGCAGGCGTCGTAGCCGGTCGCGGCCAGTGCGGCGGCGACCTGGGGCGGGGACTTGAACGCCGGGTAGCCGGTGTAGTCGCCGTCCTCGCCGTACACCGTCTCCATGTGGCAGATGGCCAGATCCGCCTTGGAGACCACGGGTTTGACACCGAGCAGCATCGGCCGGAAGTCATAGCCGTCGCCGCCCGCGTCGGCGTTCGCCTGGCGGATGATCGAGGCGTGCGGCAGGACGTCACCGGATGCCACCAGGGTGAAGCCCTTGCGGGGCGCAGCACCGGGGCCGCCGGCCGCGGACGGGGCGGGCGGCTTCTTCGAGGACTGCGGTCCCGGCGCAGGAGCCTGCGGCTCGGCGGTGCAGCTTGTAACAGCGGCCAGGAGCAGCGCGGCCAGCGCCGCACCTGCGGTTCGTGCACGGAATGAACCAGTGCGTTCAGTCATCGACCGTGGCTTCCCTTGAGTGGTGGACGAGCCGGGTGAGGGTGCTCGCAATCTCCACGTCCGAATCCATCCGGGGGCGAGAGTCAAGTCAAGGAGCTTTGCCGCGATGGTTGCCAATCCGGAATGACTTGGCGGAAACATAAGCTAATCACCCAATTGGTCAACGGTTGTTTCCGGTCGGCTTCGGGTCGGCTTCCACTTGCCCCGTACTCCGCTCCATTTCGACCGTCCAGCCGCCCTATCCGACCGTTCACCGTGCCGTTCGTCGCGCCGTTCGTCGTGCGTCCGGCCTGCGGACGAACCGTTCGGCGCACGGCACGGCCGCCCGCTCGACTGCCGTCGCACAGGCGCTCCGCAGCCTGTCGAGGCGCCGTTACGTTCGCGGCGACGCAGCGACAGAGCCGACGCGGCGACCAATCGGAGGAGTCAACGGTGACCACCGCCATGGAGCACCCCACGCGCACCCCCGAGCAGGAGCTGGCCGAACTCCAGGAGGCGCACGGTCGCGCCCTGTTCGGGTTTCTGCTCGGCCTCACCTACGGCGACCGCCAGCGCGCGGAGGATCTGGTGCAGGAGACGCTGGTGCGCGCCTGGCAGCACCCCGAGGCGCTGCGCAGCGACCACGAGTCGATGCGCCCATGGCTGTTCACGGTCGGCCGCCGGCTCGCGATCGATGCGCGCCGGGCCCGGCTCGCCCGGCCCACCGAGGTCGGCACGGACGGGTTCGAGCACGCGCCCGTGGCCGTCATAGGTGACGGGCACGAGGAACGGTCGGTGATCGCGCTCGACGTACAGGAGGCGCTCACGACGCTGCGCCGCGAGCACCGGGACGTGCTCGTGCAGCTCTACTACCGCGGGCACTCGGTGACCGAGGCCGCGCAGGCGCTCGGCATTCCGGCGGGCACCGTCAAGTCCCGTTCGCACTACGCCCTTCGAAGGCTCAAGACGGTGCTGCCGGGCTACGGCGCAAGTGCTGTGCACTGACGTCACGGCGTGAGCACTCTCACCCTGCGAACCCCCGGATCATGGCGAACTCCGGTCCATCACCGCCCGTAGTGTGAGGCGAGGACCAGGTGCGCTGAGCCCCTTGCGTACCGCCCGTACCACCGGGCCCTCGACGTCCCATCCGTGCGGCAACGGAGGGGTCGAATTCGAAACCACTGTGTCCAGTTGAGTAAAGCCGGACCCATGTGCGTGCCCGACGGTGAAGGCTGCCCCACGGGGCTCGAAGGGGGCCCCGCCGGGGGGCAGAGGAAAGGGAGTAGGTGGATCGGTTGCTGCCCGACAGGAGAAACGGCAGGGGTACCGGCGAACTGGCCGTGCCGATGGCATGGCTCTACGCGGAGTACATCGCCGACGAACTGCTGCGCACCGGAGACCTCGTCCCGTCGAGCACGCTGGAGTTCCGCGCGGGGCGCCAGACCCTCGCGCTCACCATCTACCTCTCCGACCAGGCCGACGAACTCTCCGGCATCGGTGTGGTGTCCCAGCTCGACGAGTGGCTCTCGCTGACCGCATACGGCCATCCCTGGCAGGACTGGGTGCGCGAGCGGATGGAGCGCCGCGTGGCCGAGGGCGGCGGTCCGGATCTGGCGCTCGCGACGGAGACCTGGGAGTGGCTGCAGCGCACCGAGCTGCTCGCGGCCGATCTGGACTCCTCGCTGCAGTGGCAGCGGGTGGGCATCGAGGTGGACGAGGACGAGCAGGTATGGACTCCGGCCTGGGAACTGGGGCTGCCGCTGGGGCACTTGGCGATCCATCTGTTCTGAGCGCCTGCGATACGGGAGGTCAGCGGCTTGAGTGGACCCCGGCCCGGTACTTCGGCACCCGTACCGTGATCTTCATACCCGCGCCCAGGCCCGTCTCGATCACGAGACCGTACTCGTCGCCGTAGACCTGACGAAGGCGGTCGTCGACGTTGCGGAGTCCGAGCCCGTTGGAGCCCGCGCCCTGCGGGAGCCGGTCGCCCGCGAGGATCCGGCGCAGGAGCGCGGGGTCCATGCCGACCCCGTCGTCCTCGATGACGACCAGGGCCTCGGCGCCCGCGTCCTGGGCGGAGATGGAGATACGGCACTTGTCACGCGAGTCCTCGAGGCCGTGCTTGACGGCGTTCTCGACCAGGGGCTGCAGACACAGGAACGGCATCGCGACCGGCAGCACCTCGGGCGCGACCTGAAGGGTCACCTGGAGGCGGTCACCGAAGCGGGCACCGGCCAGGGCCAGGTACTGCTCGATGGAGCGCAGTTCGTCGGCCAGGGTGGTGAAGTCCCCGTGCCTGCGGAAGGAGTAGCGGGTGAAGTCGGCGAATTCCAGGAGCAGTTCACGGGCACGCTCGGGGTCGGTGCGGACGAACGAGGCGATCGCCGCGAGCGAGTTGAAGATGAAGTGCGGGGAGATCTGAGCGCGCAGTGCGCGGATCTCGGCCTCGATGAGGCGGGTGCGGGAGCGGTCGAGTTCGGCGAGTTCCAGTTGTACGGAGACCCAGCGGGCCACCTCGGTGGCGGCGCGGACCAGGACGGCGGACTCGCGTGAGCCGTAGGCGACCAGTGCGCCGAGGATGCCGTCCTCGCCGGTGAGGGGCGCGACCACGACCCAGCGCAGCGGGCACTCGGGCAGGTCGCATTCGGTGTGGACGCTCAGGCTGCGTCCGGAGTCGAGGAGTTCGCCGACGCGGCGCATCACGGGTTCGTTGTGGTGGCCGAGTCCCGGGCCGTCCCACGCGAGCACCCGTTCGCGGTCGGTGAGGCACAGCGCCTCGGTACCGAGCAGGGAACGCAGCCGTTTGGCCGCCTTGCGCGCGGTGTCCTCGGTGAGGCCGGCGCGCAGCGGGGGCGCGGCGAGCGAGGCGGTGTGCAGGGTCTGGAAGGTGGCGCGCTCGACGGGGGTGCCGAGGTCCAGGTCCTGTTCGCCGCGGCGGGCCGTGAAGCGGCCGATCAGGATGCCCGCGGCGAGGACGACGACACCGGCCACGACCAGCGCGGCGATTCCGATTCCGGTCATCGCTCCCCTGCTTCCCGTGCTTCCCGTGCTTCCCGTGCTTCCCGTGCTTGTCGCGCCCTCGATGCCTGCCGCGCTTCCTGCCGCTCGCCGTCATGCACTGCACGTTTGTCGGCGGCTCTGAGTTCACGGCCCGCATGATCCGCGCGTCTGCGTTCGGAGAAGTCCTCGGGCAGATGCAGCCGGGCCAGGGTCGCCGCCGTGCCCGCGGGGATACGGGACGGGGTGAGCAGCGAGACGGTGATCATCGTGAGGAAGCCGAGCGGCACCGACCAGACCGCCGGCCACGCGAGCAGCGTGTGCGCCCAGCCCGCGGAGGGCAGTCCGGTGCGGGTCGCGAGGACGGCGGTGAGCGCCGCGCCCCCGCCGGTCACCAGACCCGCGACGGCGCCGGGCGGGGTGAGCCTGCGCCACCAGATGCCGAGCACGAGCAGCGGACAGAACGAGGAGGCCGATACGGCGAAGGCGAGTCCGACGGCGTCCGCGACCGGCACATTGGTGGCGATCAGCGACACCCCGAACGGAGCGGCCATCGCGAGCAGTGCCGCGATCCTGAAGTGCCGTACTCCGCGCCCCGGCAGCACGTCCTGGTGCAGCACTCCGGCCACGGCCAGGGTCAGCCCGGACGCGGTGGACAGGAAGGCGGCGAAGGCGCCGCCCGCGAGCAGCGCGCCGAGCAGATCGCCGCCCACTCCCCCGATGAGCCGCTCTGGAAGGACGAGCACGGCGGCGTCGGCGTCGCCGGTGAGGGCGAGTTCGGGTGCGTAGATCCGGCCGAGCGCGCCGTAGACGGGCGGCAGCAGATAGAACGCGCCGACCAGGCCGAGCACGACGAGCGTGGTGCGGCGGGCGGCCCGTCCGTTGGGACTGGTGTAGAAGCGGACGGCCACATGCGGCAGGCCCATGGTGCCGAGGAAGGTCGCAAGGATCAGGCCGTACGTGGCGTAGAGCCGGTACTCGTCGCGGTCGTCGGACAGCGGGCTCGACCAGTTGGAGGTGCCCGTGCGCTCCTGCGTCTGCGGGACGCGAGTGCCGGCCGGGAAGGAGATCTCGGTCCCGCGCTCGACGCGGTGGGTGCCTGCGTCGAGGTCGACCCGCTCCTTCTCGTACGACGCGCCGTCCAGCTTGCCGTCGACGGTAAGGGTGATGGGGGCGTCCAGGTCGATCCGTACCGTCTCGTCGATCCGTACCGACGTGTGCTCGCGGAAGACCGCCGGGGCGTCGAAGGCGGCGCGCGGGGTGCCGTCGCCGAACCAGGCGACGGCCAGGAACAGGGCGGGGACGAACAGGGCGGTGAGCTTCAGCCAGTACTGGAAGGCCTGCACGAAGGTGATCGAGCGCATCCCGCCCGCCGCGACCGCGCCCGTGACGACCAGGGCCACGACCAGGCTGCCGGCCCAGCCGGGCGAGCCGGTGAGGATCTCCAGGGTGAGGCCCGCGCCCTGCAGTTGGGGCAGCAGATACAGCCAGCCGATGCCCACGACGAAGAGGCTCGCCAGGCGGCGTACGGCGATGGATTCGAGGCGGGCCTCGGCGAAGTCCGAGAGCGTGTACGCGCCGGAGCGGCGCAGCGGGGCCGCGACCAGGATCAGCAGGACGAGATAGCCGGCCGTGTAGCCGACCGGGTACCAGAGCATGTCCGGGCCCTGGAGCAGGACAAGGCCCGCGATGCCCAGGAAGGAGGCGGCGGAGAGGTATTCACCGCTGATCGCGGCGGCGTTGAGGCCGGGCTGGACGGTGCGGGATGCGACATAGAAGTCGGAGGTCGTACGGGAGATCCTGAGGCCCAGTGCGCCGATGAGGACGGTGGCGAGCACCACGACCGTCACCGCGGTCACCGCGTAGGTCTGGTTCAAGGGGTCAGCGTCCTTCGACGAGGCCCGTGAAGTCCCGCTCGTTGCGCTCGGCCCGACGCACGTACCAGCGGGCTATCAGGAACATCACCGGATAGACACCGACACTCAGGGACAGCCAGACCCACAGCGTCGGCGAGACCTCGGACCCCGTCACGGACTCCGGCAGCATGAACAGCAGCGGCAGTGTGCCGACGAAGAGGATCAGCAGTCCGAGGGCGGTGAGCCCGGCCTTCAACTGGCTGCGCATCAGCGACCGTACGTAGGTCGTGCCGATGGTCGTCTGCTCGTCGATCTCGGAGCGCGGGGCGGTGTGACCGAGCGGGCGCCGCGCCTGACGCGGCACACCGGTGACGGTCTCCCGGCGGGGGCCGTCGGGGGCTGCTGGCATGGGCGGTGCTCTCTCGTCCTGGGCTGGGGCCCGTCGTCACATTCCGGTCGTCGCCCCGCAGGGGCGGCCTGGCGGCGTCTGGTGCGTGCGATCGCAAGGCGCCGGAAGGTCCTCGTTTGGGGCCTCCCCTGCTCGAAGAGCTTGGGGAAGGAGCTACCAGGACCTTTCGGCAACGCCGCGAGCGTGCGTGCCAGGCGTCGCCAGGCAGGCCGGAATGTGACGACAGGCCCCAGAGGGTGGACGGGAGTCTACGCAGCGGTGATTACCGTGGGTAGAGCTCTGTGGAGCTGTCCTGGAGTGCCACTTCGAGTTCGACGTAGGACTCCTCGGCGCGGCGGAAGGCGAGTCTGAGCGCCGCCTCGGCGCGTGGTCCGGTGAAGGGGGCGGCCGCCTCGTGCGCCTCGTCGAGGATCTCCGCCCAGTGGGCGGCGGCGCTCTTCAGACCCGCGAGATAGCGGGTGGCCCCGGCCTGGTCGGTGGGAGGGGCGGGCAAGGACCGCAATGCGTTGAGCAGCGCCTCGACCTCGGACGTAGCGGGCATTGCGGACTTCCCCTCCCGTTGACCCCGGTCACGCTAGGGGCGCCGGGCTGCCCGGACCAGCCACCCGTCTGCGGGCGGCAGTTGGCGTGCGGTGAACGGTCCGGTGCGGCGGTGGGCGGTCGGGCCCCGGAGCCGCTCGGGTTCAGCGCCTGGCGTGCCGCATCAGCAGATCGCGCAGTTCACGGGCGTGCCGACGGCTCACGGCAAGCTCCGCACCCCCCACGCGTACGGTGGTCGCGCCCGCGTCCAGGCGCAGTTCTTCGATACGGCCGAGGGCGACGAGATGGCGACGGTGTATGCGGACGAAACCACGCGCCGCCCAGCGCTCTTCGAGCGTGGAGAGCGGGATCCGCACCAGGTGACTGCCCTCGTCGGTGTGCAGCCGCGCGTAGTCGCCCTGGGCCTCGACGTACGCGATGGCATCGATCGGGATGAAGCGGGTGATGCCGCCCAGTTCGACCGGGATCTGGTCGGGGGCGGAGTCGACCGTCACGGGCGCGGCGGGGGCCGGAGCGACGGGCGCGGCGCCCTGGCCGGTGAGATCGCTGACCCTGCGTACCGCTTCGGCGAGACGTTCACGCCGTACCGGCTTGAGCACGTAGTCGACCGCCTTGAGGTCGAAGGCCTGCACGGCGAAACCCTCGTGCGCGGTGACGAACACGATCAGCGGCGGTTTCGCGAAGCCGGCGAGGAGGCGGGCCACGTCGAGTCCGGTGAGCCCGGCCATGTGGATGTCGAGGAAGACCACATCGATGGCGTCCTCGCCGTCCGGGCCCGCGTCCAGGGCGCGGCTGATCCGCCGCAGCGCCTCGGTGGCATCCGTGGCGCCCTCGGCGCTGCGTACCCGGGGGTCGGCCCGCAACAGGAAGAGCAGCTCTTCGAGCGCGGGCTTCTCGTCGTCGACGGCCAGTACACGCAGCATGCGGCGGAGTGTATGCGCCGCAGTCGCCGGTGGACACGGGGAGGTGAGTGCCGCGAGGGACAGTTCGCGCAATTCCCAGCTGTGTTGAGCAGGAACACCCGGTGTCCCGTATTCCAGGGGGACACACCTCCCACCGCGTACGCCGCGGTGCGATACCCCCGTAATCCCGTACGAAGAGGAATACCCATGAGCGCGCAGCACCAGGACGTCGCCGCATACGCGCTGGGCGTGCTGGAACCTGCGGACAGCCTCCAGGTCGAGGCCCATCTGACCGGCTGCCCGCGGTGCGCCGTGGAACTGACCGAGTTCTCCCGGGTGGTGGAGCTCCTGGTGCCCCTCGCGCAGTTCGCCGCCACTCCCCTCGATCAGCCTTCGTCGCCGCTGCTCGACCGGCTGCTGCTCACGGTGCACCACCGTCGCCGTCACTCCCGGCGGCTGCGTCTGGTGGCGGCCGCGGTGGCGGTGCTTGTCGCGGTTCCGGTGGGGGCCGTGCTGCTCGGCGAGGACGGGCCGCGTGTGCTCGACGGGCGGGCCGGAGCGATCACCGCGAGCGTGTCCCTGGAGAAGCAGGTGTGGGGCACGGAGGTCGCGCTGCGGATGGACCGGCTCGACGGGCCGCGGCGCTGCGAGCTGGTCGCGGTGGGGCCGGGTGGCACCGAGCAGACGGTGCTCAGCTGGGCGGTGCCGCAGGGGGGTTATGGCTTCCCCGGGCGTGCGGGTCACGAGGAGCCGTTGCTCGCCGAGGGTGCGACGGGGCTGCGCGCCGATCAGATCCGGCGGTTCGAGGTGCGGACGCTGGACGGTGAGCGGGTGCTGACCATTCCCGCCGGTTGACGGCGGTGGGCTACTTCAGGAGCCGCGACATACGCCGATCGGCGAGCGGTTTGCCGCCGGTCTGACAGGTCGGGCAGTACTGCAGCGAGGAGTCGCTGAACGAGACCTCGCGGATGGTGTCCCCGCACACCGGGCAGGCCTCCCCCGTCCTGCCGTGCACCCGCAGGCCGCTCTTCTTCTCCGACTTGAGCCGGCCCGCGGCCACGCCCTGCGAGCGCTCCACCGCCGCGGTGAGTGTGTCGCGCAACGCCTCGTACAGCGTGTGCAGTTCGTCCTCGGTGAGGCTGCCCGCGATCTTGTACGGGGACATCCGGGCCACGTGCAGGATCTCGTCGCTGTACGCGTTGCCGATGCCCGCGATCAGGCTCTGGTCGCGCAACGCGCCCTTGATCCTTCGGCGTTCGCCCTTCAGGAGCGCGGCGAACGCGGGCTCGTCGAACTCCTCGGCCAGCGGGTCGGGACCGAGCAGGGCGATACCCGGGACCTCCTGCGGGTCGCGCACCACGTACACCGCGAGGCCCTTCTTCGTGCCGGCCTCGGTGAGGTCGAAGCCCCGCCCGTCGTCCAGCGCCACGCGCAATGCGAGGGGACCCTTGCCCGGCTTCGGCAGGCCGTTGGGCAGCTGGTCCTTCCACTGCAGCCACCCCGCGCGGGCGAGATGCGTGATGAAGTGCAGGCCGTCGAGATCGAGATCGAGGAACTTGCCGTGCCGGGCCACACCCGTGAACGGGCGCCCTTCCAGGGCGGCGAGCGGCGGGTCGTACGTCTTCAGGACGCTGATCGCCACCGGCAGGACCCGGGCGATCCGGGCGTCGTCGAGCTGCTCGGCCAGGAAACCCCTGAGGGCCTCCACCTCGGGAAGTTCGGGCATACGTCCACCCTGCCACGGGGCACCGACAGGCGCGTACGGCAATGGGCCCGCACCGCTGCGTCCACGAGCCCGTACCGAGGTCTCCCACATTCGGGATAGCATCCCGGATATGGGAGACGACATCGACGCGCGCCTGGCGCAGCGCCTGGCCGCACTGCGGACCGAACGCGGCTGGTCCCTGGACGAGTTGGCGACCCGCTCCGGGGTCAGCCGGTCCACGCTGTCGCGTCTCGAGCGCGGGGAGATCAGCCCCACGACCTCGCTGCTCAACCGGCTGTGCGCCGCGTACGAACGCACCATGTCCCGCCTGCTCACCGAGGTCGAGGGCGAGCAGGCACAGCTGGTGCGGTCCGGGCAGCAGCCGGTGTGGAGCGACACCGAGTCCGGTTTCGTACGGCGGTCGGTCTCGCCTCCGCACGCGGGGCTGCGCGGTGAGCTGGTGGAGGGGACGCTGCGGCCGGGCGCCGACATCTCCTACGACGGGCCGCCGGTCCCGGGCCTTGAGCAGCACATCTGGGTGCTCGACGGCTCCCTGGAAGTGACCGTCCAGAACGAGGCGTACGCGATGGCGACCGGCGACTGTCTGCGCTTCCGGCTCTGGGGTCCCACCCGCTTCCGCTGTACGTCCGACGGGCCCGTCCGCTATGTCATAGCCGTGGTGCTGCCATGAGCGGCGTAGAGCGCTTCTCAGCGCGCGAGCGACGCGTCCTCGCCGTCTGTCTGGCGGCCGGTTTCACCTCGCTGCTCGACCAGTCGGTGCTCAACATCGCGGTGCCCGCGCTCCAGGGCGCCCTGTCCGCCGACGCCTCACAGCTGCAGTGGATCGTGGCCGGGTACTCGCTCGCCTTCGGCCTCGCCCTTGTACCCGGTGGGCGGCTCGGCGACGTGTACGGGCGCAAGCCGTTCTTCCTCGCAGGCATGGCCCTGTTCGTCGCCGGCGGTGTGCTGTCCAGCTGTGCGCAGGACGCCTGGCTCGTCGTGGCGGCCCGGCTGTTCCAGGGGCTCGGCGCCGGACTCGTGAACGCCCAGGTGATCGGCACCATCCAGGACGTCTTCACCGGGGCGGCCAGGGCGCGGGCGCTCGGGATGTACGCGGTGACGGCCGGTATAGCCACCGCGCTGGGGCCGCCGGTGGGCGGTGCGCTGATCGCGGCTGCCGGCGCCGAGCCGGGCTGGCGGCTCGCGGTGCTGCTCAATGTGCCCTTCGCCGTCGCCACCCTCGTGGCCGGCGCACGCTTCCTGCCCCGCCCTCGCCCGGGCAACGCACAGGCGGGGCTCGATCTGCCGGGCGTCGCGCTCTTCGCGGGCCTGACCGTTCTGATCATGCTCCCCTTCATCCGCTCCACCGGATATCTCGCGTACGGCGCCGGGGCCGCGGCACTCGCGACGGCGCTGGTCCTGCAGCAGCGGGCCCGGGCCCGCTCGGGCCGCCGCCCGCTCGTCCACCCGGCACTCACCCGCTCCGCGCCCTACGCCCTCGGGACGACGGTCGCGATGGCGCAGTTCGGTGCCTCGCTCGCCTCCGGGATGGTGCTCGCGGTCTTCCTGCAGGGCGAACTCGGGCTCTCCGCCATGTCGGCGGCCCTGGTGATGCTGCCGCAGGCGGTCGGGATGGGGACCACCTCGACGTTCGCCTGGCGGTTGGTGCGCCGATACGGCGAGCGCCGTGTGATCACCTCAGGCCTTGCCCTCTCCGCTCTGTCGTTGCTCTGCGGCGGTCTCGCCACGCTGTACGTCGCGGCCGGTGCGCTGCCCTGGGTGCTGGCGCTGTGCCAGTTGTGCGCGGGCGCCGCCACAGGGTTCACGGTCGCGCCGACCCAGGCCCAGGTGCTGCGGCACGCACCGGCGGAGGCGGCCGGTGTGGCGGGCGGGATTCTGCAGATGTCGCAGCGGATGGCGGCCGCGGTGTGCATCAGCGCGGTGTCCGGTCTGTATCTGCACTCGTCTGTGTCGGCCGCCGGACTGCCCGGAATGCGCGAGGCGTTCTGGCACGCGTCCCTCGCGTGCACGGCCATCGTCTCGGTGGGTCTGCTGATCTCCGTACTGAACCGTCGTCCGCACACCGCGGCCGCCGCACCGTCCGTGCCGCTCGCGCCGGCGCAGGGAAGGGAACTCGCCCCGTGACGATCGAACGGCTCACCGCCGAGGCGCTGGACTCCTGCGCGGACGGCCTCGGGGAGCTGCTGGCCGCCACCGTCGCGGCCGGTTCCTCGCTCGGTTTTCTCACCGGCCTGAGCGCGCAGGAGGCAGCCGGCTGGTGGCGGGGTCGCGCCGCCGAGGTCGCGGACGGCCGGCTCCTGCTGTGGGTGGCCCGTTCCGGCGGCCGTGTCACCGGCACGGTGGGCTGTGCGCCGGGGCTGAAGGACAACGGCCGCCACCGCGGCGAAGTGGTCAAGCTGATGGTGGCGCCCGAGGCCCGTGGGCAAGGCGTGGCGCGCAGACTGCTCGGGGCGGTGGAGACCTGGGCAGCCGGTGCCGGGATGACCCTGCTGACCCTGGACACGGAGACGGGCAGTCCCGCGGAGGGGTTCTACCGGATGGCGGGCTGGACGGAGACGGGGACGGTGCCGGGGTACGCCTCGGATCCGTACGGGAAGCTCATGCCGTCGACGTTCTTCCACAAGACGCCGGCCGCCGCCTGACCTCAGTCGCAGCCGACCGGCTCACCCACGACCTCCCACGGAGACGGCTGGTACCCGGTCAGCGTCCTCAAGTGGCCGGCTTGGGCGAGGTGATGGGCCTGGCCCCGCGCACTGCCGGTGGCGCGCGCCACCTCGGCGAGCGCGAGCCGGGCACGGCATTCGGCCGGGCCGAGGGCGAGCTTGCGGGCCAGGGCCAGGGCGAGTTCGGCGTGGTCCGCGGCCGTGGCGATGTCCCCCGCGGCGAGCCGGACGCGGGCGAGGCCGAGATGCACCTCGGCCTCCTGATGCCGGTACCTCTCACGACGCGTGAGGGCCAGGGCCTCCTCCAGCCGCTCGTCCGCCCGCGCCAGGTCCGCCTGGGCCAGGTCCGCCTGGGCCAGGTCGAGACTGCCCAGCGTGACCAGGCTGTCGATCACCTTGGCCGTATAGCCGAACTTCCGCGCCGCCTCCAGAGCGTGCAGGGCATGGGTGCGGGCCAGATCCGGGCGGCCGAGGTCGCGGTGGATCCGGGCGAGGATCTCGTACGTGGCGGCCTCGTCGTGCCGCTTGCTGTGTTCGCGGCACAGCCGCACCGCCTCGTCGGCGTCGGCGAGGGCGTCCGCGTACCGCCCGAGGCCGTGCAGGACGATGGCACGCCTGGTGAGCGGGCTGATGGTGGCCACCGTCTGCGCCCGCTGCGACGAGGTCTCGATCGATTCGGTGGTGAGGGCGAGCGCCTGCTCCAACTCGCCCGTGTACGTATGGAACTGGCCGGTGATCTCCAGCACGGTGCACAGCTGCGCCGGCATACCGAGGCCGCGGTAGACCTCGATGCTGCGCAGCAGGTGGCCGATGCCCTGGGTCACTTCGCCGCGCAGCCCGTACTGGATCCCGAGGTTGGCGGACACCGCCGCCTCGCCCGGGTCATGGCCGCTGTCGCGGTACGCCTGGCGTGCACGGTGGAAGTGGCCGAGGGCCGCGTCGAAGTCGGCGGCGTCCTGGGCGAGCGAGCCGAGGCTGAGCCGCATCGCCGCCTCGGCCAGCACGTCCTCGGCGTCGACCGCCGCGCGCAGACCGGTGGTCGCGGCCGTCTCCCATTCGGCGTGGTGCTGGCGGTAGTAGAAGTACATCCGCAGCTGGTCGGCGAGGAGCCAAGCGGTGGGCGCGGGTCCCTCACCGGCCGCACGGGTGATGACGCAGACAAGGTTGGCGCGCTCCTCGTCCAGCCACCGCGACGCCTCGTGCCGGTCGGCGAACCGGCCGGACGGGGCGCGCTCGCGCGGCAGTTGCAGCATGGCCGCGTAGTCGAAGGCGGTGGCGGCGTCGGCCGTGGCCAGATACCAGTCGCACAGCCGTCGCCAGGCCGCCGCACGGTCCGGGTCGGCGGCGGCGCACTCCGCCGCGTACAGCCGCAGCAGATCGTGGAACTGGAACCGGTCGGCGGCCGTGCGCTGGACGAGGCCGGCGGTGACCAGTTCGTCGAGCAGATCCTCGGTGGCGTACACCTCGCCGTCGTGCAGCGCGGCAGCCGCTTCCGCACTGAAGTCGGCCCCCGGGTGCAGCCCCAGCAGGCCGAACAGGCGGGCCGCCGCGGGGGCGAGGGTGGCGTGGGAGTGGTCGAAGGCGGTCCGGACGGCGGCCTGGCGGTCGCCCGCGATGGAGAGCTTGGCGAGCCGGCCCTCGCCGGAGAGGTCCGCCGCGTACGCGGACAGGGAACGGCCCGGCCGTGCGGCCAGGTTCGCGGAGGCGATCCGCAGTGCGAGCGGCAGCCGGGCGCACAGCTCGGCGAGCCGCTCGGCCGCCTCGGGTTCGGCCCGCACCCGCTGCTCGCCCAGCGCACCGGTCAGCAGATGGTGTGCTTCGGCGGGATCGAGTACGTCGAGGGGTACGGTCCGTGCCGCATGGCTGGCGGTCAGGCCGCGCAGTTCGGAGCGGCTGGTGATCAGGACCGCCGCTTTGGCGGTGCCGGGCAGCAGGGGCCGGATCTGCTCGGCGTCCGCGGCGTCGTCGAGGACGAGCAGCACCCGGCGGTCCGCGGCCCTGCTGCGGAAGGCCGCCGCACGGTCGTCCACCGTCTCGGGGATCGCGGCGGGATCATGCCCCGAGGCGCGAAGGAGCGCGGCGAGCACCTCAGACGGGGGGCGTGGCCGATCGCCGGTGCCGAGCAGCCGTACGTACCACTGGCCGTCCGGGAAGGCCGGGCGCAACCGGTGGCCGAGGTGCACCGCGAGCGCGGTCTTGCCCACTCCGGGCGAGCCCGAGAGCACGACGGGCGGCGCGGCGGAAGCGGTGAGCAGCTCCTCCAGGCGGCGTACGAGCGCGGCACGGCCGACGAACCCCGTGACGTCGAGCGGGAGTTGGCTCTGCACGGACCAGGCGGGCTGAGGGGCCGCAGAGGCAGAGGCAGACACAGAGGTCGAGGACGGGGCCGGGTCCGGGGCCGCGAGTGAGGAGTCCGCGCTCAGGATCGCCTCGTGCAGCCGCTGCAGCTGCTCACCCGGATCGACACCGAGCTCCTCGCGCAGCAGTTCACGCACCCGCCGGTAGTGGGCGAGCGCGTCGGCCTGCCGTCCGCAGCGGTAGAGCGCCAGCATGTACTGCGCGGCCATCCGCTCGTCCAGCGGATGCGCGGCGCAGCGCGCGGACAGCTCGGCCTGCAGCGCCGCGTGGCGCCCCAGACGCAGCCGCAGGTCGGTGCAGTCGAGCTCCGCCGCGAGCCGTTCCTTGTCCAGCGCCTCACGGCCCGCGTTGAACCACGGGGTGTCGGCGCCCGCGAAGGGTTCACCGCGCCACAGGCTCAGTGCTTCCTCGTACGCGGTGAGCGCCGCGGTGTCGTCGGTCTCGGCGCGCGCCGAGGCGAGCAGGTCCCGGAAGCGGTGCACGTCGACCGCGTGCGCGTCCGCGGTGAGCGCGTAGCCGCCGGGCAGGCGCTCGATGTCACAGGGCAGCTGCCGTCGCAGCCGGGACAGATAGCTGTAGAGCGTGTCCTTGGCCCGCTGCGGAGGTGCGTCCGCCCAGACGCGCTGCACCAGTTGGTCCGCCGGGACCGTGCGGTCGAGGTCCATGAGCAGGGCCGCGAGGACGGACCGCTGACGTGCGGGTCCCAGGTCCACCTGTCTGCCGTCGACCAGTGCCTCGATGCCCCCGAGCAGTCGAAACTCCATGCCCCGCCCTAGTGTCCCCGCGCCTCAGCCCCCACTGGGAGCGCTCCCGACGCCACATTCTAGATCCCTGCAAGGTCTGTTCAGGGTCCGTCGGAGAGTGTGGAGGCGAGCACGGGGGCCGCCGCCTGCACTCGCGGCTGCCGCATCGGGGGACGGCAGCCGTGGGGGGGGCGGTGTGGCGGCCGCCATGCGTACGAGGTCAGGACTCAGCGCATTTCCTTCTCGAACCACGCCACGTCCCAGTACCGCCCGAACTTGCGGCCCACCTCGCGATGGACCCCCGCGGGCTTGAAGCCGAAGCGGTCGTGCAGCTTGAACGAGGCCTCGTTGGGGACCGTGACCGCCGCGTACGCACGGTGGACGTCCTCGGTCGCGAGTACCTCGAAGAGGGCGGCGTACAGGCGGGTGCCCAGACCGCGGCCGCCGTACTCGGGCGCCAGGTAGACGCTGGTCTCCACGGACGTGAGGTAGGCGAGCTTCGGCCGGAACGCGCTGCTGCTGGCGTAGCCGACGACCTTGCCCTCCTCCTCCGCGACGAGGAGGCGGTGCGGGCCCTGCTGCGGGTGCGCGTGCAGCCAGTCGCGGCGCTGGTCCACCGTGATCGGGTCGATGTCGAAGGTGATCGGCGTCTCGACGACGTAGTGGTTGTAGATCCGCGTGAGCTCCTCGAGGTCTCCCTCGTGCCCCGACCGGATCCGCGCTGTCGTGCTCTGCTGCATTCCCTGCCTCCTCGACCGTCGACGGTACCTCAGCGACAGGGCCCGTAGCCAGCTCGTTTGCCCAGGTCAGAGGGGAGGTGCGGGGACACGGTCATGGGGGTGTGGCACCATCGCCCCCGGCGGGATGTCAGGATGGGCTCCATGACAATCAAGGCCTACTTCGACATCACCATCGACGACGCCCCCGCCGGGCGGATCTCGTTCAACCTCTTCGAGGACGTCGTCCCGAAGACGGCGGAGAACTTCCGTGCGCTGTGCACCGGCGAGAAGGGCTTCGGCTACAAGGGCTCCCCGTTCCACCGCGTCATCCCCGAGTTCATGCTGCAGGGTGGTGACTTCACCCGCGGTGACGGCACCGGCGGCAAGAGCATCTACGGCGAGAAGTTCGCCGACGAGAACTTCACGCTCAAGCACGACCGTCCGGGCCTGCTCTCGATGGCCAACGCCGGCCCGAACAGCAACGGCTCGCAGTTCTTCATCACCACGGTCCTGACGCCGTGGCTGGACGGCAAGCACGTCGTCTTCGGCGAGGTCGCCGACGAGGAGTCGATGAAGCTCGTCAAGAAGATCGAGTCCCTCGGCTCGGGCAGCGGCCGCACCCGCGCCTCGATCGCCGTCGCCGACGCCGGCGTGCTCTGATCGTCCTCACGTTCCGTACACCTGTGGTGGCCCCGGTCCGCTCTTCGGACCGGGGCCACCGCCGTGTGCGGGACGGCGTAGGAGCTACCGGCGCAGGGGCTGCTCAGGGGCTACGAACGCGTCAGGAAGCGTCCGCCGCCGCCAGCCGCAGGTCCGCGGCGCTCGCGATCAGCACCTCGGCGCGCTGCGTCACGCCGTTCACGGTGACCGCGAGGGTCACACTCCCGGCGCGCAGCGCGGTCAGCTCGCCCGTTTCCGGGTCGTACGCGGCCACGTGCCGCGGCCGGGCGTCGTCCGGGTCGCCGATGTACAGGTTCGGCGATCCGGTCCAGTCGGCGCTCACGGGGAAGGCCACCGGGACCTGACGGGCGCCCTGCGTGACGGAGGCCTTCACTCCCCCGCTCTGTCCGGGCCGCAGGGTCGGCGGTGCGTCGAGCGTGAGCTGGTCGGTGTGGGCGCGGGTCTGCACCGAGATCCAGTCCGCGCCGCCCTCCCAGGGGCGCTGCCGTGCCGCGTACTGCTCGACGCCTGAGATCCGGTCGACGCCGACCAGGGACCAGCCGGTGAACCCGCCCTCGTCCGCCGCGCCCGCCGGGTTCTTCCCCGAGTTGCCGTTGATCAGATACGGCACGGAGTCCACATGCGCGGCGTGGAACACCCCGACGTGGCTGCCGATGAACGCGGCGCCCTTGCCCGACGTACGCCGGAAGTCCGCGAGCCAGGCTTCGAGCAGCGCGGCCTCCTTGCGGTCGCCGAGCTGGCTGCCCTTCGCCGCGGTCGGGTCACGTGGCGGTACGTGCTGGATCACCGCGACCGAGGACACCGCCGGGTCCTTCGCCGCCTGATCCAGTGCGGTGCGCAGCTGCTTGATCTGCGCGAAGCCGCCGCCGCGCAGGGAGAGGCTCGATGTGTCGAGGGTGACGAAGCGCGTGCCCTCGTGGTCGAACACCCGCTGGGCGGCGCCGAATTCGGCGGTGAAGTTGTCGATCTTCCCTCCCATCACCTCGTGGTTGCCGGGCACGTAGTACCAGGGCACGGAGTCGCCGAGTTCCTCGGTGAGGATCTTGCGGGCGAACGTGAGATCGGCCGGGGCGCCCTCGTCGACGAGGTCACCGTTGATGACGAGGAAGTCCGGCTGTGCGGCCTTGATCTCGCGCAGGGTGCGGCGGGCCTGGCGCACGATCGGGCTGTCCGGTTCGCGGGCGACGAACTGGGCGTCGGACATGACCGCGAACCGCCAGTCACGGCCCTCGGTGTCGGCCGCCGAGTCGATCAAGTCGTCCTTGACCGTGGGCTGTTCGGGTACGTCGACGGTCGGCGGCACCTGCGCGGTGAGCTCGTCGATGACGATGGCACCGGTGTACTGCTTCGTCGCGGTGGCCTCGGCAAGATAGAAGCGGAAGACGGACACGGGCATCGCGGTGCCCTGCGGCACGGTGAAGGTGACCTGCTGCCAGCCGGTCCAGGTCACGTACGGGCCCCGCAGGACCAAGTCGCTGCCGGCACCGTCCTTGAGGTGCAGGCTGGGCCAGGCCCCCTTGCCGTCGCCCTTGATCCACAGCTTGAACGACTGCGGGCTGCCGGGGACTTGGATGCGCTGGGGCGGGTTCACATAGGCGGCGCGTGTGGCGGTGGAGAGGGTGAAGTCGTACGTGAGCGCGATGCCGGTACCGGTCCGCCCGTCGGGAGTCGGCTCGATCCTCCCGGCGGCGCGAGCCTGACTGAACGTCCAGCTCGCGGCGTCGTCGAAGGCGGCCACGGACTGCTCGTCGAGTCCTACGCTCACGACGAGCAAGGTCTCCTTGCCCTGCACGGTGGCCTTGATCTGCCCCGCGCCCTTGGGGCTCAGGGACTTGACCTGGAACGCGCCGCGTCCGTCGTCGCGTATCTCCAACTGCGCCTTGTCGTAGTCGAGGCGCACGTCGCGCGGCTCGATCGGCGCGCTTGTGCCGTGCGCGTCGTAGCCGACGAGCCCGAAGGTGCCGGTGGCCGAGGCGTCGGCGAGGCCGACGCGGCGGGTGGTGGGTTCGATCCGGGCGAGGTCGTCGACGACCGTCAACTCGGTCTCGCCGTGGGCGGATCCGCTGCTCGCACGGACGTCGGTGCTGCCGCTGCGACGGGCGGTGAACAGCCCGTCGCCCGTGACCCGGCCGATGTCGCCGCGCTCGGCCCGCCACTGCGGCCGGCCTTCGACGGGCCCGTACGTCTCGTCGTAACCGCTCGCGGTGAGGGCCCGGGTCAGCCCGGGGAAGACCCGCTCGGGGTGGCCGCCCTTGACGGGGTCGGCGGTGGGGGCGGCGAGCGCGGGAGTGCGGGTCTCGACCCAGTAGCCCTTCAGACGGCCGCTGCCGTCCGCAGCGGTGAAGGCGAGTCCGTTCGGGACCGTTCGCTCGCTGCCGTCGGAGGGGCTGTTCTCCACTTGCAGCGCGTCACTGCCGGGTTCGCGGGCAAGGAGCGTCGAGGAGCCGCCGCCGTCGAGGTTGAGCGCGTTGTGCGCGCCCGCCTCGCGCATCATCACGCCCAGCTCGGTGAGTGTGACGCCGCCGCTGTCGGCCTGTCTGCCGTCGACGGTCAGGATGTGCATCTTGCGTCCGTCCACGGAGAAGCCGACCGCGGTACGCGGGGCGGCGGTGTTGTTCCCCTGGCCCTCGTGGTTCTGCGCGACACCGTCCACGACGAGCAACTCCCGTCCGCCGACGGCCGTTCGCGGCACCGGGCCGCTGTTCGTCCTCGGCCGGTACGCAATCCCCACCGCGTCGCCCGCCTTCAGCCCCTTGAGCACGTCGGCACCGGCCTCGCGCCCGACGAGCACGGTGGCGCCGGCCGCGATCGCACCGCTGTCGGCCTTGTCGCTCACCGAGACGACCTTCCCGCCCTCGATCAGTGCCTCGGCCACCGGCTGGGCCTTGTCGACGGTCAGCGCGCGGTCCGCCGTGCCCCAGGCCTCGGTGTAGGCGCCGATCCCGCCGGCCGGCACATTCGCCGCGTTGTACGCCGCCAGCGCGTGCTCGCCGCCCGGGACACTCAACGTCCCCTCGAAATAGACCTCGAGGACCCGCCCGGCGTCCTCGGGCCCGATCCCCACGGCCCTGTTGGTGCCCGGCGCGGGCGACTGCACGACCTGCCCGTCCTTGATCCCCGCGCCCTGTGGGGCGCCGGTCTCGTTGATGTCGAAGAAGTCCGCGTTGATGGCGGCGACCGTACGCCGCCCCTTGCCCGCATCATGCGCCGCGGCCAGCTCGGACACGGTCCGCCGCTCGGCCACCTTCCCGGAGTGCAGATAGTCGGCCCGTGCCCCCTTGCCGAGATCGACGCTCAGCGCGTCGACCCGCAGCCACTTGTCCGACTCCAGACGGTCGTACGAGGTGAGCTCGACGCCCGGCGCGATGGGCCGCGCACCGCGCGCGGTCTCGATCCCGTCGCCGTCGACGACCGAGGTCGCCTCGCCGCCGGTGCCGCTCGCGGGCGGCGGGGCCATGGGCCTGCGTATCTCCCCGCTGCTCGCGGGCCGCGGATCGGCTCCTGAATCGGCGACGGCGGGGGTCAGCACCCCCGCCGTCATGGCGGTCACGGCCGCACCGAGCGCGACCCAGCGTCTGACGAGCCTCGAGCCCACAACCACTCCTGTATGACGGCGAGTTGCCCAGGGGGCAGATGTCGCGCGTCAGCATTGCTGTGCTCACATCAAGGCGCTAGGGGCTGGTGGGAACGGGACGGGAAACATGTGCGGGCGGCTTGATTACGCCGTGCAGAGGTGTGGACCACTGGTGGTCGGACGGCCGTTCTCAGAGCCCTTCGAACCAGTCCGGCGCATGGTCGCGCGCCAGCCGCTCCCACTCGCCCGGGCCGCCGGGCAGGGGCCAGGCCCAGGTGGGGCAGGTCCTCAGTCCCGGTCCGGCACCACGAACTCGCACCACACCGCCTTGCCGCTCCCCCGGGACTCCACGCCCCAGAAGTCGGCGAGGCGGTCGACCAGGAGGAGGCCGCGGCCCGAGACACCCTCTTCACCGGCCTCGCGGCGGCGGGGCAGGGCGCTCGAGGTGTCCTCGACCTCGACGCGCAGGCGGCGGTCGGCGCCGGACAGGACGCGGAGCGTGATGATGGCCGCGCCTTCCGTGTGCATCAGGGCGTTGGTGACCAACTCGTCGGCGACCAGCTCGATTTCGTCCGCGCGATCGCGGGCGCCCCAGGCGCGTACGGCTGCGCGGACCATGTGGCGGGCCTCGCTCAGGGCGGCGGGATCGTTGGGGGCGACGTGCTGCTGGAGGCGGCCGCCGGACTTAGGGGCGTCCGAGGCCCGGCGGCGCAGCAGGAGCAGGGCCGCGTCGTCGTCGCCGCCGCGCCGGTCGGCGTCGGCGACGAGCCGGTCGGCCAGGGCGTCCAGATCGGCGGGGCCCGAGGCGACCTGGGCGGTGAGGGACTGGAAACCGTCGTCGAGGTCGTGGCCGGGCTGTTCGACCAGGCCGTCGGTGCACAACAACAGGGTCTGGCCCGGGTCGAGTTCGAGCGTGGTGACCGGGTATTCGAGGCGGTGGAACTCGGCGGAGAGACCGAGCGGCAGTCCACCGGCCACGGGTGCGCGGCGGCAGGTGCCGTCCTTGGCGCGCAGCAGCGGGTCGAGATGGCCCGCGCGGACCAGCTGGACGACGCCCGTGCTGAGGTCCGCCTGGACGTACAGGCAGGTCGCGAAGCGGTCGGTGTCGAGTTCGTGGAGGAAGACGGAGGCGCGCGCCATGACCGTGGCGGGGGTGTGGCCCTCGGCGGCGTACGCGCGCAGCACGATTCTCAACTGGCCCATGACGGCCGCCGCGTGGGTGTCGTGGCCCTGTACGTCCCCGATGACCGCGCCGACCTTGCCGCCGGGCAGCGGGATCACGTCGTACCAGTCGCCGCCGATGTCACGGCCGAGCTTCGCCGAGCGGTAGCGCACGGCGATCTCCGCGCCGTCGACGGCGGGGATCGAGCGCGGCAGCATCGCCTGCTGCAGCCCTGCGGCGAGGTCCTTCTCCTGCTCGTAGAACATCGCGCGCTGCAGCGACTGCGCGATGCTGCTGCCGAGCGCGACGAGGAGGTTGCGCTCGTCCGGGGTGAATCCGGTCTTGTCCGAGTAGAGCAGCCCGAGCGCGCCGATCGGACGGGCCTGCGCGATCAGCGGCAGATACGCGGCGGAGGTGATGTTGAGGTTGCTGATGTGCGGCCACAGGAGCGGGTACGAACTCGCGAACTCCTCGCGGCTCTCGATGAAGCGCGGCGCGAGCGTACGGATGACCTCGCCCATCGGATACGGCTCGTCGATCCGCGTGAAGCGCGTACCCGGGACGAAAGCGCCGGCGGGCCCCTCGGCGACGAGATGGATACGGCCCGCCTCGATCAGACCCATCACCAAGCTCGCGGCGCCGAGATGGGCGAGGCCCTGGGTCTCGTCGAGGACGTCGATCACGTCCTGCACGGTGCGGGCGTGCGCGAGCGCCGCCGTGGTGCCCTCGACGATGCTCGTCTGGCGGCGGGTCTCGGCGTCGTGCTCCATACGGATGCGGGTTTCGAGCAGCTCCTGCGTCGCGTCCCGGACGATGCCGAAGATCCGGTGCGGGCGGCCGTTCTCGTCACGGTGGATGTAGCCCTGGGTGTGGGTCCAGCGCAGCTGGCCGTCCCTGCGCCGCACCCGGAAGTAGGCCCCGTACGTCCTGCTGCCGTTCTTGAGCGCCTCGGAGACGAGCGCGTCGAGGCGATGGCCCTCGTGCGGGGGGACACGGGGGCCGAGCGTTTCGGGCCGGCCGTCGTATTCGTCCGGGGTCACGTCGAAGACGTCATGGGCCGCGGGGTCCATGTACATCTCGCCGCTCACGAGATCCCAGTCGAAACTGCCCGTGCGGTTCAGCGCGAGGATCGATTCGGGCGGCGCGGGCCAGGGGTCCGGGTCGGACATGCGTCCACTTTGCCACGATTTGCCCGACATCGGTGCGATAGGCGTCCCGGCCCTCAGCGCGTACGGCGCTCCGCGGCCCGCGTGGCCGAGTCCGCCAGCCGCGGCAGGTGCAGCTCGCGGTGGACGGCCGCCATCCGCAGGCCGAAGACGAGGGCGGCGGCGATGACGGTACCGAGGGTGTCCGAGGCGCCCGCCCAGTGCAGCAGGAGGTAGCAGAGCGCACCCGCGAAGGCGGCGGTCGCGTAGACATCCTCGCGCAGCAGGAGCGGCGGGAACTCGCCGCACAGGACATCGCGCACCACTTCACCGGTCACACCCGTGAGCACGGCCAGGATGATCACCGCGAACGGGGTGACCCCGGCGTCGATCGCGGCCCGCGCGCCGATCACGGTGACCACGGCCAGGCCGATGGCGTCCACCGTCATCAGGGAGCGGTGCGGCAGCTCCCAGCGGCGCAGGTAGAGCATCGTGGCCACGGCGGCGCAGCTGATCACGGTGAGCAGCACCCAGTCGTGCGTCCAGTACAGCGGGTGCCGGTCGAGGATCAGATCGCGCAGGGTGCCGCCGGATATGGACGCGGCGAAGGCGAGCACGATCCCGCCGAACGGGTCCATGTTGGCGCGGTGGGCGGCGAGGACACCGCTGGCGGCGAAGGAGGCGACTCCCACGAGGTAGAGGACGTGCAGCACAGAGCTTCCCCCTGGAAACGGCGTACGGGCAGGAGTTTCGAGAACACCATGCGCGGCGCCGGACACGCTTCGTCCTTCCGGCCAGGGGGAACGGCCGGAAGGACGAATCAAGCGATACAGCGATACAGCGATACGGCGAGGTCAGCCGCTGAACGACTCCGGCTCGGTCGGGTCCGGGATGAACGGGGTGTCGGGCCCCGGCTCCACATCGGGCCCGTCCGGCACCGACTCGGGCCCCGTCTCGTCCTGCGGAAGGTTCGGGATGTCGGTGCGGTCGGTGGGCGGCTGCTGGTCCGGGTCCTGCCCACCGTCCGGCGTCGGTGTGTCCGGGACGGGCACCGGCAGCGGGATCGGGCAGCCGGCCGGGAGGGTGGGCGTCGGCGCACCCGGGGCGGTCGGCGTCGGCATGACCGTCGGGCAGTCGGTGGTCCGGTCGTCGGGCGACGTCGTCTGGTCGTCCGGCGAGGTCGTCTGATCCTCGGGCGAGGTCGTCTGATCGTCCGGGGACGTCGTCTCGTCATCCGGGGACGCCGTCGGGTCGTCGGTGGACGGGTCGGTGGTCTGGTCATCCGGCGACGTCGTCTGGTCGTCCGGCGAGGTCGTCTGGTCGTCCGGGGACGTCGTCTCGTCGTCCGGCACGGTCGGATCGATCTGCGTCGGATCCGGCGTGGGCGTCGGCGGGGGCGGGACGATCCGGTCCTTGTCGCCGTCGTCGCCGATCGGCCGCTCGATCCAGGTGTTGTTGGTGATGTTGATGATCGTGATGTTGTTGATCACGGTGGTGGACGGCTTGACCACGACGACATTCGCCGGGTGGTACCCGTTCCACGGCTGACCGTGGTGCGTGGCGCTGTTCTGCAGCTGGGCCGGCGGGTTCAGCGGATTGCCGCAGGCGCACCGCACGCGCGGCATGCCCCGGTTGTCGACGAGCACCGCGGTACCGGCCTGGAGCACGGACTGGAAGCTGGTGGCCCGGCCGCCGCTGTAGCCGTGGTTGGTGACCCGGGTGTCGGCCCGCAGCTGTACGGGGGTGAGACCGCGCAGCCAGCCCGCGATGTCGCCCTCCTGGATGCCCGCGGCCTGGGCGAAGGCGCGGGCCTTGGCCTGCTCGGTGGTGAGGAAGCGGACCTGCTGCTCGACGTCGCAGCTGCTCAGGGAGTGCGTACCGCCGTAGAGACCGGGGGTGGAACCCGAGATGCTGCGGATCCCCGCCTGACTGGGCGAGGCCGACTGCGTCGGCGAGGGTTGCGGCGTACGGGTGACAGGGGGCGGGGTCTGGGTGACCTTCGCGGTGGAGTCGGTGAAGGGATCGGGGCCGGCCGCGGCGACGGGCTGCAGGAACAGCTCCTTGTCACTGCCCGTGTCGCCCGCATCGTTGTCGCCACCGCTTGAACAGCCTGCGACCAGCAGGGCTCCTGATATCGCGAGCGCTGTGACATAGCGCCTGGTCGGTGAGTGCACGCCGGTCTCCCGCCTGTTTTCTGGCAGTACGTTCCTCATTGTGTGAATCGCGAAATGGGCCCCGCAACCGCGGGCGACAAGCCCCGACCGCGCGGGCGGCACCGATCCGGGGCCGCGACCACAATGGAGACGTGGAGTGGTTCACGGCCCCCGACTACTGGCTCGCCCGCCTCGTCTTCCAGCGGGTGCTCGCCGCCGTGTATCTCCTGGCGTTCGTGGGCGCGGCCCTGCAGTTCCGTGCGCTGATCGGCGAGCGCGGCATGCTGCCGGTCCCGCACTTCGTGGCGCGCGTGGCGTTCCGGCAGGCGCCGAGCCTGTTCCAACTGCACTACTCGGACCGCCTGTTCGCGGCCGTCGCCTGGTCGGGCGCCGCGTGCTCCCTCGCGCTCCTGGCGGGCCTCGACGCCGAACTGCCGCTCTGGGCGGGGATGTTGCTGTGGCTGCTGCCCTGGCTGTTCTATCTCTCGATCGTGAACGTGGGCCAGACCTGGTACGGCTTCGGCTGGGAGTCCCTGCTCCTGGAGGTCGGCTTCCTCGCGGTCCTTCTCGGCCCGCACGATCTCGCACCACCCGTCCTTGTCCTCTTCCTCCTGCGCTGGGTGCTCTTCCGCGTCGAGTTCGGCGCGGGGCTGATCAAGATGCGAGGCGACGCGTGCTGGCGGAAGCTGACCTGCCTCTACTACCACCACGAGACCCAGCCGATGCCGGGCCCGCTGAGCTGGTTCTTCCACCATCTGCCCAGGCCCTTGCACCGCGCGGAGGTCGCGGCGAACCACGTCACCCAACTTGCGCTGCCGTTCCTCCTGTTCACCCCGCAGCCGGTCGCGTCCTGCGCGGCGATCGTGATGGCGGTGACCCAGCTGTGGCTCGTCCTGTCGGGGAACTTCGCCTGGCTGAACTGGCTGACGATCGCCCTGGCCGTCTCCGCCATCGACTTCACGCCGCTGACGGGCGCTCCACCGGCGCTCGCCCGGCCGCCGCTCTGGTACGAGGTGCTCGTCATGTCCGTGGCGGCACTGATCCTGGTGCTCAGCTACCGCCCGGCGCGCAACCTGCTCTCCCGCCGCCAGATCATGAACTACTCCTTCGACCCGCTCCATCTGGTCAACACGTACGGCGCGTTCGGCACGGTGGGCCGGGTACGCCACGAGATCGCCGTCGAGGGCACCGACGAACTCGTACCGCTGCCGGACGGGACCGGCTGGAAGGAGTACGGCTTCCACGGAAAGCCCGGCAAAGCCACCCGGCTGCCGCGCCAGTTCGCCCCCTATCACCTGCGGCTCGACTGGCTGATGTGGTTCGCGGCGCTCTCCCCCGCGTACGCCCGCAGCTGGTTCGGGCCGTTCGTGGAGCGGCTGCTCGACGGCGACCGCGACACGCTCAGACTGCTGCGGCACAACCCCTTCCCGGACGCGCCGCCTCGTTTCGTACGGGCGCGGCTCTACCGCTACCGCTACACCAGCTGGGACGAGCTGCGGGCGACGGGCGCATGGTGGCAGCGGACGTACGTCCGTGAGTTCCTGCCACCCACACGCCTGCAGGAGACGACCTCACGGCGCTGAGAGTCCGTACACCCGCCGGGCCGTCCCCTCGAAGATCTCCCGACGCTCGTCCGCGCCGAGACCGGAGGTCACCTCACGTGCGCTGTCGAGGACTTCCTCGTACGAGGCGGCAAGACGGCACACCGGCCAGTCCGAGCCGAACATCAGCCGCTCGGGACCGAAGGCGTCGAGCGCCACTTCCGCGTACGGACGCAGATCACGCACCGTCCACTGCGCCCAGTCCGCCTCGGTCACCAGCCCCGACAGCTTGGCGACGGTGTTCGGCAGCGCGGCGAGCGCCCGCACATGACCGGCCCATGGCTCCGGCGCACCGTCCGCGATGGGTGGTTTGCCGAGATGGTCGAGGACGAAGGTGAGTCCGGGCAGCACGGCAGCCGCCCGTACACAGGCCGGCAGCTGTTCGGGCTTCACCACCAGGTCGTACGCGAGCCCCGCCTCGGCGACCGCGGTGAGACCTCTTCGTACGTCCGCACGCAGCAGCCATTCCGGGTCGGGTTCACCCTGCACCTGATGCCGGATGCCCACCAGGTGCTCGCCGCCGGGGAGTTCACGCAGTCGCGCCAGCTCCTGCGTGATACCGGGAGCGGTGAGGTCGGTCCAGCCGACGACGCCCGCCACGAGATCGCTGTCGGCGGCGAGCGCCAGGAACTCCGGGGTCTCCTGCGCCTCCGTGATCGTCTGGACGAGGACGGTGGCGGTCACTCCCGCCGCCCGCGCCCGCGGCTCCAGGTCGGCGAGCGTGAAGTCGCGGCGGAGCGGCGCCAGTTCGGGGCCGGTGATCCAGTCCTGGTCGCGTACCGAGAGATCCCAGACGTGGTGGTGCGCGTCGATGATCGTCACGGAAGTTCCCATACGACGGGCAGGGAGGCGTCCGAGCCGTCCGCCGAGTAGTCGTGGATCACGTCGAGGAGCTCGGCCATCCGCGCCTGCCAGGCGATGTTGACCGGGAGTTTCGCCAGGGCCGCGAGCAGCGCGCCGTAGTCCTCGCACTCCAGGAGGTGGAAGAGGTCGGTGCCGCTGCGCCAGATCGTCCACGACTGCGCGCCCGATGCCCGTATCGCGGCGACGAGTTCCTCCGGCACCTCGCGGTGCGCCGCCTCGTACTCCTCGATCCGGTCCGCGCGCACCCGCGTGTGCAGCGCGACCCTCACGCCGTCGCCTCCCCCGGCACCGGCACATCGGCCGCAAGGAGTCCCTCCGACTTGAGTGCGGCCCAGAACGCGGCGGGCACGGGAGTCGCGAATTGCCGTGCGGTGTCCCGTACTTGGTCCGCGGAACGCATCCCGACCAGAACGCTCGCCACCGCCGGATGCGCCAGCGGGAAGGCCAGCGCGGCGGCCCGCAGAGTTGTGCCGTGGTCTTCGGCGAGGGCCTTGATCCGCAGGGCGCGGTTCAGGAGGTCGTCGGGCGCCGTCGTGTAGTTGTACGTGGATCCGGGGCGAGGATCGGCGAGGACACCCGAGTTGTAGACGGCCGCGGCCACCACGCTCTTGCCGCGTGCCTGCGCCTCGGGGAGCAGGGCTTCGAGCGAGATCTGGTCGAGGAGGGTGTAGCGCCCGGCGGCCAGGACGACATCCGTGTCGGTGTCGGTGATGAAGCGGGTGAGCATCTCGGCCTGGTTCATGCCGGCGCCTATCGCGCCGACCACGCCCTCGGACCGCAGTTTCTCCAGGGCCGGATAGCCCTCGCGGAACGCCCACTCCTCGTGGTCGTCCGGGTCGTGCAGATAGACGATGTCGACCCGGTCGAGGCCAAGGCGCTCCAGGCTGCCCTCGATGCTGCGCCGCACCCCGTCCTCGCTGAAGTCCCACACGCGACGGTGGGTGGCGGGCACGGCGAAGCCGCCGGCCGCGAGATCGTCGCCGCCTCCGTCGTAGGGCTCGAGAAGTCTGCCGACCTTGGTGGAGAGCGTGTAGCTGTGCCGGGGGCGCTCACGAAGGATCTCGCCGAGACGGCGCTCGGAGACGCCGAGGCCGTAGTGCGGGGCTGTGTCGTACGTACGGATGCCGGCGTCCCAGGCGGCCTGGACCGTCTCGTGGGCCTGCTCGTCGCTGACCGGTGCGAAGAGCGAGCCGATCGGTGCGGCGCCGAAGGAGAGACGCGATACCAGGACGTCGGTGGCGGCGAGGGATGACGAGGTGATCATGATGCCTCCGGACGGAGTCGAAGCCCCTGCATACCGCCGTCGACGGCGAGGGATGTGCCGGTGGTGGAGCCGGCCGCCGGACTCGCCAAGTAGGCGATGGCGGCGGCCACTTCGTAGGCCGTGACCAGCCGGCCGGTGGGCTGGCGTGCTGCGAGTGCGGCGCGTTCGGCGGACGGGTCATCGGCGGCGTCCAGGAGGCGGCCGACCCAAGGGGTGTCCACGGTGCCGGGGTTGACGCAGTTCACGCGGATGCCTTCGCGTACATGGTCCGCGGCCATGGCGAGCGTCAGTGAGAGCACCGCGCCCTTGGAGGCGCTGTACAGCGCGCGCTGCGGCAGGCCCGCGGTGGCTGCTATGGAGCAGGTGTTGACGATCGCCGCACTCCTCGACGCCCGCAGATGGGGCAGAGCGGCACGCGTGGTGCGCACGACTCCGAGGACGTTCACGTCGAACACCTGCCGCCACTGGGCGTCGTCGTTGTCCTCGACCGTCCCCTGGGCGCCGATCCCCGCGTTGTTGACCAGGATGTCCAGGCCGCCCATCTCCTCGGCGGCCGCGGCCACCGCTGCCCGGATCGAGGCGTCGTCCGTGACGTCCGCGCGCCGCGCGAGCAGCGGCTTGGCCACCGCCTCCGGATCGAGGTCGAGGACCGTGACCTGGGCGCCACGCGCCGCGAGGAGTTCCGCGGTCGCCCTGCCGATGCCCGAGGCGCCGCCCGTGACAAGCGCCTTGAGCCCTGCGAGGTCGGTCACCCCGCCGCTCCCTTCGGTCATGCCGCTGCTCCCTTCCGCTGCACGAGATCATGGTTGTCCGGGTCCGGTGTGGGAAGGGCCTCGGCCCAGTAGACGCCGGACGGAAAGCGGTAGCGCTCCAGGGATTGCCGGTGCATCGCCGCGGAGAACCCCGGTGCGGCCGGTGCCACGTAGTGGCCGTCCCGGATCCGCACCGGGTCCTGGAAGTGCTCATGGAGGTGGTCGACGTACTCGATCATGCGGTCGTCCGTGGTGCCGGAGAGCGCCACGTAGTCGAACATGGCCAGATGCTGGACGAGTTCACACAGTCCGACCCCTCCCGCGTGCGGGCAGACGGGGACATCGAACTTGGCGGCGAGCAGCAGGATCGCCAGGTTCTCGTTGACGCCGCCGACGCGGGCCGCGTCCAGCTGCAGGACGTCGATCGCGCCTGCCTGCAGCAGCTGCTTGAAGACGATGCGGTTCTGCACGTGTTCGCCGGTCGCCACCTTGACCGGCGCCACGGACCGGCGGATCAGCGCGTGCCCCAGGACGTCGTCCGGGCTGGTGGGTTCCTCGATCCAGTACGGGTCGTACGGTGCGAGCGCCCTGGTCCAGGTGATCGCCTCGTCCACGTTCCAGCGCTGGTTGGCGTCGATGGCGATACGGAAGTCGCCGCCCACAGCCGCCCGCGCGGCGCGCATCCGACGCAGATCGTCGTCCAGGTCCGCACCGACCTTCAGCTTGATCTGCGTGAACCCCTCGGCGACGGCCTCGCGCGCGAGCCGGGTCAGCTTCTCGTCGGAGTAGCCGAGCCAGCCGGGTGAGGTGGTGTACGCCGGGTAGCCGCGCACCCTCAGCCGCGCCGCGCGCTGATCGGCATCCGTCCGGCACCGCTCCAGGAGGGCCAGCGCCTCATCAGGGGCGAGCACGTCGGCGATGTAGCGGAAGTCGATCTGCGAGACCAGCCAGGCGGGTTCGGCGCGTGCGAGCAGCTGCCAGAGGGGCAGGCCGGCGCGCTTGGCGGCGAGATCCCAGACGGCGTTGACCACCGCGCCGATCGCCATATGCATGACGCCCTTCTCGGGGCCGAGCCAGCGCAGTTGGCTGTCGCCGATGAGGTCGCGGTTCAACGAGCCGGGATCCGCGCACAGTTGGTCGACCGGACGGCCGAGGACATGTGGGCGCAGGGCGTCGATGGCGGCGACCTGGACGTCGTTGCCGCGCCCGATCGTGAAGGCGAACCCATGGCCCTCATGGCCGTCGCCCGCATCGGTGCGCAGCACCACATAGGCGGCGGAATAGTCCGGGTCGGGGTTCATGGCATCGGATCCGTCGAGCGAGGTCGACGTCGGGAAACGGATGTCGTAGGTCTCGACTGCCGTGATACGTGCGGAAGTTGGCGCCACGGCTCTCTCTCATGGTCAGGGGTAGCGGCCTGAAGGCAGCTTGAGTATTGATCGGATGTCTGCCACTGCGCAAGGCCTCAACTGTCCAAGCACTTGGACTTAACTCACCAAGAGATCCGATCATCGGCAGCGGGCTCGACGCGCGCGGCCGTACGCGGCACAGTGCTGACCTGAGGGGCCGAGATGATCGAGGAGCGCGCGTGACCAGCTGGGCAGGGCAGACCGCCACGGAGATCGCCGCGGCGGTACGGGAGAAGAAGGTGTCACCGCGCGAGGTGGCCGAGGAGCATCTCGCACGGATCGAACTGCTCGACGCACGCGTCGGCGCCTTCCGTCGCGTGCGCGCACACGAGGCGCTCGCCGAGGCCGACGCGCTGGCCGACCGCCCGGATCTCACCGAACTCCCGCTCGCAGGCGTGCCGGTGGCGATCAAGGACAATCTGCCCGTACGCGGCGAGTCCTGCCGCAACGGGTCGGCGGCCACGCCCGACACACCCGCCACCGAGGACCATCCGACGGTGGCGCGACTGCGGGCGGCGGGCGCGATCGTGGTGGGTCTGACCAACGTTCCCGAGCTGTGCATCTTCGGTACGACGGAGGGTGTGCACGGAACGGCCCGCAATCCGTGGGACACCTCGCGTACGGCCGGCGGATCCTCCGGTGGGAGCGCGGCCGCGGTGGCGGCGGGCATGGTGCCGCTCGCGCTCGGCAACGACGGGATGGGTTCGCTGCGGATCCCGGCCGCCAACTGCGGGGTACTCGGCATCAAGCCGGGCGAGGGCGTGGTGCCGCGCGAGCTGGGCGGCGGCTGGTTCGGGCTCTCGGAGAACGGACCGCTGGCGACGACGGTCGCCGATGCCCGCCTGATGCTGTCGGTGCTGGCCGGTGCGCCGAAGCGGCCCGCCACCGAGGCGGCACCGCTGAGGATCGCGGTGTCCACCCGCAGCCCACTCGCAGGGGTCCCGATCACCAAGGCCTGGCGGACCGCGGCGCAGGAAGCCGGGAAGCTGCTGGCCCAGGCGGGTCATCAGGTGGAGTCGGCCGACCCGCCGTATCCCCTCTGGCTGGGTGTCTCCGCCCTCGCGCACTGGACGGCGGGCACCCACGTGGACGCACAGCACCTCGACCCCGCGAAGCTGACCGGCCGCACCCGCCGGCATGCGGCGATCGGCCGGCGCTTCCACGCCAGGGTCGAGCGGGGCGAGGGCCGGGCACGACTCCGTACGCTCCTGGAGCCGTTCTTCGAGAGCCACGACATCCTGCTCACCCCGGCCCTCGCCCGCCGGGGCCCGGCCGCCGCGCCCTGGCACGAGCGGAGCTGGCTGCGGAACTTCACCACCAACACCCGCTACTCGCCGCTGACTCCACCCTGGAATCTCACGGGCTGGCCCGCCCTGTCGGTCCCGTTCGGTGTGCTGTCCACGGGGGCGCCGTGCGCGGTGCAGCTCGTGGGCGCACCGGACCGCGAGAACGAACTCCTTGAGCTGGCGGGGGCTTTGGAGTCCCTGCGCCCCTGGCGTCGGCACGCACCCACGGCGTAGGACGCCTACCAGTTGGTGAACGCCCGGGCGCTCTCGCGGTGCCCGGTCCGGGCGCACACACCGTGCAGGTGTGCGCGCCCGAGACGCTGATGGACGTGGCGACGGAGGAACTGCCCCGGCGCCATCACGCCGGTGTCGAGGTGCGGCGGCCGCTGCCCGGCCGGAGTGCTCCGGTGGACACCACGGCCGCCCGTGAGCTGCTGGGTTTCGAAGCCGAGTTCTTGGTGCCCTGAGGCACCGCTGCCCGCCTGCTCAGTCGACGCTGGGCAGGATGTGCGGCTCGGCGAGGTCGTCCTCGTAGCCCGCGAGGCGGATCGGCGCCGACCGCGCCCACACCTCGAGGCTGCCCAGCTGGTCCCCGGGCCGGCGGCCGGCTCGGTCGCGCCGCTCCTTGGGGGACCTCTGCTCACTCTTGGACTTGTCTGGTGTCACCGCGCACTCCTTATGTGTCGGGTAACCCCGGGCCGAACCGACACCGCCCCGCTCCGGGGCGCCGCGGCCGCCCCTCGGGGCAACGTTCTGGCCAGTTCGGTCGCGGTGGCGCCGGTAACTCGTGCGGGACGCAGCCGTGGTGACCGGCTTGCCCCAGGACGGGCCAAGGGTGTTGGTGGAACCCGTTTTGGCGGCCCGTTCGGACCAGAGTACCCATATGAGCGCGGCCCCGCTCTATGGGGAGGTAAAGTCTCGGCACATCCCCGGGAAAACGGCACAAAGCGACTGGATCGCCATGCAATCCGACCGGGTCAGGATCTTCGCTGCGCGTGGTTAAGACCGTGTTGGTCTCATCGTCAGCCCGACCTGCTCTCCTGGCAGCGCACCACGGACCCCACCCGTGGTTCAGGACCGCAAGGAGCCGCACATGGAGTCGCGCACGCAGTCGCCCACGGTGACGGGCATCCGCACCGTCGATGCCCTCATGGAACTGCTCCATGCCTGCCGCGGCGCCTGGGACACCCCGGACCGCAGCGGCGACCCGGTCGATCTGCACGATCACGCCCTGCAGACAGCCGCACTGCTGCGCCGCTCCCACCCCGCCGACAAGGAGTTGCAGATCGCGGGCCTGGTACACGACATAGGCCATCTGCTGCGACCCGGCGACGACGCGGGCCATGCCGAGCACGCGGCCGACGCGGTGCGCCCGCTGCTCGGGCGGCGGGTGGCCGCACTCGTACGCCTGCATGTCCCGGCCAAGCGCTATCTGGCCGCGACGGAGCCCGGACGCGCGCTGTCACCGCAGAGCGCGCTGACCATGCGCGCACAGGGCGGCCTGATGACCCGCGAGGAAGCGGCGCGGTTCGCGGCGGATCCGCACGCGGAGGACGCGATCACTCTGCGGCAGGCCGATGACGCCGGGAAGGTGATCGGTCTGGACGCGGGGGTGATGGAGGACTGGCGGCCGGTGCTTGAACTGGTGGCCGCGGCGGTCCGACCGTCGCGCGGGTCTCGCTCTTGACGCTCCGTCATGTCACCGTACGCGGATGACAGATGGAGCAGCGGAGCGTGAACTCGACGGCAGGGCAGCCCTGGTGACGGGCGGCACACGCGGGATCGGTCTCGCCGTCGCGCACCGGCTGGGTGCGGCGGGTGCGGGCGTGTGTGTGACGGGGCGGGATCCCGAGGGAGTGCGCCTTGCCGTCGACGAGCTGACCAAGTCCGGGACAAGGGCGACCGGTTGTGCGGGTGACGTGGCCGATCCCGCGCATCTCATCGCTTCCGCGCAGCAGGTGATGGACGAGTTCGGCCGGATCGACATCCTCGTCAACAACGCGGCGACCAACCAGCCGTACGGCCCTTTGATGGAAGCCGATCCCGACCGCTGGACGACCGCCTTCGCCACGAACGTCGAAGCGCCGCTGCGACTTGTGCAGTTGGCGTGGCGGGCCTGGATGAGGGAGCACGGCGGCGCCGTCGTGAACATCAGCACCGAGGGCACCGGGCACGTCGGCCCCAACGTGGGGGCGTACGGCACCAGCAAGGCGGCGCTGCTGCACCTCACGAGCCAGCTGGCCGGTGAACTCGCCCCGCGGGTGCGGGTGAACGCGGTCTCCCCCGGCCTCGTCCGCACCGAGATGGCCCGCTTCGTATGGGAAGGAGCCGAGCAGCGGATCGCGGACGGTCTGCCGCTCGGGCGGATCGGTGAACCCGACGACATCGCCGAGGCCGTGTTCTGGCTGGTGTCGGATGCCGCGCGCTGGGTGACGGGCGCCGACCTGCTCGTGGACGGCGGTACGCGGGTACGGGCCGCGGCCGGGACGACCGCGGGGTACGCCGTGCACGAGCAGCTACGCGTGGCGGACCCGCAACAGACGGCGGAGCCGCAGAAGGCGTCCGGTGACTACCACTTGCCGGGCGCGTAGTCCTTCAGGAAGACCCCGTACACGTCCTCGCCGGCCTCGCCGCGCACCACCGGGTCGTAGACGCGCGCGGCGCCGTCGACCAGGTCGAGCGGGGCGTGGAAGCCCTCGTCGGCGAGGCGGAGCTTGTCGTAGTGCGGGCGCTCGTCGGTGATCCAGCCGGTGTCGACCGAGGTCATCAGGATGCCGTCGGACTGGAACATCTCCTGCGCGCTGGTACGCGTCACCATGTTCATCGCGGCCTTGGCGGCGTTGGTGTTGGGGTGGCCCGCGCCCTTGTAGCCGCGGTTGAACACCCCTTCCATCGCCGAGACGTTGACGACGTAGGCGCGCTTGCTGGAGGCCTTGCCCGCGGCCTCGGCCATGGAGGCGCGCAGCTTGCTGATCAGGATGAACGGCGCCGTGTAGTTGCACAGCTGGGTCTCGAGCAGCTCCACCGGGGAGATCTGCTCGATGGACTGCACCCAGGTGTTGGTGTCCACGACGTCCGGCACGAGGCCGCCCGCGTCGATCGCGGTGCCGGCGCGGTGCTTCTCGACGCTGGCGTTGCCCGCGACGAGAGCGAGGTCGGCGACCTGCTGGGCGTCCATTCCGGCGATTCCGGCGGGCAGGGCCTGAATGCCGTCCACGGCACCGGAGTTGAAGGCGCCGATCACGTGGTGCGGGGGCAGCTCGCCGGCGGGCAGCGGCTGGGTCTCGCCGTCGACCAGGGCGGCGTACGCGGAGGGCAGCCTGCGCACGGTCTGGGTGGCGTTGTTGATCAGGATGTCGAGCGGGCCCGCCTCGGCGACCTGGTCGGCGAGCGCGACGGCCTGCGCCGGGTCGCGCAGGTCGATGCCGACGACCTCGAGGCGGTGGATCCAGTCGCCGGAGTCCTCCATCGCCTTGAAGCGGCGGATGGCGTCCTTGGGGAAGCGCGTGGTGATCGTGGTGTGCGCGCCGTCGCGCAGGAGGCGCAGCGCGATGTACATACCGATCTTGGCGCGGCCGCCGGTCAGCAGTGCGCGCTTGCCGGTGAGGTCGGCGCGAGCGTCCCGCTTGGCGCGGTTCTCGGCGGCGCACTTCTGGCAGAGCTGGTGGTAGAAGGCGTCGACCTCCACGTAACGCGTCTTGCAGACGTAGCAGGAGCGCGGTCGCTGGAGTATCCCGGCGATCTCGCCGACCGTGGAGGAGCTGGGCAGCAGGCCCTCGGTCTCGTCGTCGATCCGCTCGGCGGAGCCGGTGGCCGTGGCGTGCGTGACCTGGCGGTCGTTCTCGGTCTTCGCGGCCCGGCGCTCCTGGCGGCGGCGCTGCTTGACCGTGCGGTAGATGCCGGCGGTGGCGCGGCGGACCGCGATCGCGTCCGGGTGGTCGACCTCGATCTTGTCGAGCTCGTCGAGCACGGACAGGCAGACGGCGAGCCGCTCCGGGTCGATGCCGGGGCCGAAGTCCTGGCGCTCGCCCGAATCTGGGCTGTCACTGGTCACGGTCATCGCCGCTGCTTCCTCGTACGGGTGGGGGCGCGCCGGCGCCATGAAGATTCCAAAAGGGGGATTTTACGTAGGGAGGGCGGTGCTCTCCAAACTGCCACCGGTTCCGCGCACTCAAGAGAGTCACCCGATCACTCAGCGCGAGGGGGAGCACCCGGCCGAAGCGGGTGCGCGAGGGCTCCATAGGGTCATACGGAACGATCTTGACCAGAAAGGCGGCGCGGCCCACCGTGACCGAGGCACGACCCCATTCCCTGTTCTCTTTCGGCACGTTGCTCGACGGGAGGGTGCAGTCCGCGCTCTTCGGCGGACCCGTCCCGAAGGAGCCGGCCGCGCTCGCGGGCCACTCCACACGGCCGCTGCGGATCACCGACCCGGAGGTGATCGCGGCCAGTGGGCTCGAAGTGCACCTGGCCCTGGAGCGGCGCCTCGGCTGCGAGGTCGAAGGGGCCGTGCTCGCGCTGACCGAGCGGGATCTGACCGCGGCGGACGACTACGAAGTGGACGACTACGCGCGCCGGCCCGTGCTGCTGTCCTCGGGCGGGATCGCCTGGGCCTATCTGGACGCCCGGCCACTGCGCCCCGCGGCGCGCATCGTGATCGTCGGCGACAGCATCGCGTACGGCCGCTGCGACCCCCGCGGCGGCTGGGCGGCCCGGCTCGCCGCCACGCATATCGCGGCGAACGAGGCGGACCACCGGGTCTTCAACCTGGCCGTGCCCGGTATCACTCTGCGCGAGGTGAGCGAGCAGACCCCGGCCCTGCTCGCCGCGCGCCGCCCGGACACGCTCGTCGTGGCGGCCGGTATCAACGACTCGGCACAGGCCGGGGACGACCCGCGGTGGCTCGAGGAGATCGCGGAGAGCCTCGACTCCCTCGCCGCCACGGCCATGGAGCATGGCGCGCGCCTTGTCGTGCTCGGTCCGCTGTGGCTCGACGAGCGGCGCACCCGCGACTACGAGGGCCTGAACTTCACCGAGGCGAAGGCCGACGCCCTGCGTACCGCTCTGCGCCAGTGGTGCACGGAGCGGTACGCGGACTTCGTCGACCTGTGGGAGCCGCTGCGGGAGCGGCCCGAACTGCTCACGGACGGAGTGCATCCCTCTGCGGAGGGACACTCGGCCGTGTTCGAGCATCTGGTCGCAGTGGCCGGCTGAGGCTGCCGTGCCGGTGGCCGGTCGACGCCTCGATCCTGTCGGCCGGTCGCCTCACACCGCGGCAGCCGCGCCCAGGTCCGTCACTTCCGCCGCCAGGGCCCTTGCCAGACCTTCGAGATCGGGCACCGCCGCCGCATCCGCCACGAGCCCGTAATGGACCCGCCCGCGATACGTGGAGACGGCCACGGCCAGGGACTGGCCCTGCGCGAGGGGAGCGAAGGGGTACACCTCGGCCAGCGGGCAGCCCGCGAGCCGCAGGCCCAGACTCGGCAGCGGGACGCTGGTGACGAGGATGTCGAAGAGCAGCCGGGCCGACTGACCCACGAGCGGGCCGCCGATCCGGTGGGCGAGCGGGGGCACGTGATCGGCGAGGAGTGCCACCGCTCCGGCGCCCCGGTGTGCGCCGTCCTCCTTGCTGCGGTCCATGTCCGTACGGACCGAACCGAGGCGGGTCAGCGGGTCGGCCTCGTCCACCGGCAGCCGGATCAGGAAGCCCGAAAGCCGGTTGCCCTGGGGCTGGTGGGTGCGGGGGCGGCGGCGCGAGACGGGTATGAGGGCGCGGGGGCGTACCTCGTCGGCGGGTTCGCCGCGTTCGGCGAGCCAGCTGCGCAGGGCGCCCGCGACGACGGCGATCAGCACGTCGTTGACCGTGCCGCCGGTCTTCTTGCGGATGCGGTGGATGTCGTCGAGATCGATGACCGCCCCGGCCGTGCGCCGGGTGCCGGTGGCCTGTGCGGTGAGCGCACGCGAGGACCGTACGTCCCAGGTGGCACGGGCCACGGACGCGCCGATGTCCAGGGCCTGGCCGAGCGCGCCGGCCTTGCGGCGCAGCGACCCCGACAGCGCTACGGGAAGGGACTTCAGCGTCCCGAACAGGCCGCCTGATCCGTCCTCCTGCGTCGATGAGGCGCGCGCCGTGCGCGGCGCCACGGCCTGCGGGTCCATCACTCCGGCGGCGAGCGTCAGGGCGCGCAGGCCGTCGGCGAGTGCGTGATGGAACTTGAAGAGCACCGCGAACGAGGTTCCGTCGGCGCCCGGCAGGACATGCGCCTCCCACGGCGGGCGGGACCGGTCGAGGGAGCGCTCCATCAGGGCACCCGCAGCCGAGTGGAAGTCGTCGGTGGGGTCGGCCAGGCGCACATGGCCGGCCGGTTCGAAGTGCGGTGCCGGTTCGCGTACCGCTCCCCCGGCCCCGAACCAGACGTCCCGGATCCGCATCCGCAGACCGGGTACCTGGGGTGCCCGGGAGGTCAGCAGCTCGGCCGCGTGCTGCGCGGCGGCCGGGGAGTCGCAGGTGAAGACGCCCAAGGCGCCCAGATGCATCGGGTGTTCGGCGGTCTCGATGTTCCAGAAGGCAAGGTCGAGTGGGGCGAGGTTTTCGGTGAGGGTAGCCATGCCCAGCTCTCGCGTCGGCGTCGGTGAGCCAGCAGTCAACAACTCGTTGACGACTACGGTCAAGTACGTCCGGAATACGGAACGTTACGGACGCATCAATTCTCGAACCGTCGCTCACAGGCCTCTCAGCAAGCAGCCGGAGCCACCCGTCCTACGCTCTCGGACGGGTGGCCCGCTATTCAACGCGCTGCCCCTTCCCGAGGGCGATCACGCCTGCGTCGGACACCGTGTAGAGCTCCTGGTCCCGTTCGGGGTTGACGCCGATGGTCGCCCCGGGCGGGACGTCCACGTTCTTGTCCAGGACAGCACCTCTGACGACCGCGCCTCGCCCGATGCGTACGTTGTCGTGCAGCACGGAACCCTGCACGACGGCGCCGGCCTCGACCACCACCCCCGGGGAGAGGACGGATCCCGTGACCTGCCCGCTGATGACGCAGCCGGGACTGACGATGGACTCCCCCGCGATCCCGCCGGCCACGAACTTGGCGGGCGGCAGCTGGCCGGGGTGGGTGTAGATGGGCCAGCGACGGTTGTAGAGGTTGAAGACCGGGTGTTCCGAGATCAGGTCCATATGCGCTTCGTAGTACGCGTCCAGGGTGCCGACATCGCGCCAGTAGCCGTGGTCGCGGCCGGTCTCGCCGGGGACGTGGTTGTCGTCGAAGTCGTAGAGCTGGGCGACCCCGCGCTCGGTGAGCATCGGCAGGATCGAACCGCCCATGTCGTGCTTGGACTCCGGGTCCTCTGCGTCCTTTTGCAGGGCGTCGACGAGGGTCTTGGTGGTGAAGAGGTAGTTGCCCATCGAGGCGAACACCTCGTTCGGGCTGCCGGGCAGGCCGGGCGGATCGGCGGGCTTCTCCAGGAACCGTTCGACGCGGGTGCGGTCCTTGGCCGGAGTGATGATCCCGAAGGACGAGGCCTCGGCGCGCGGTACCCGTATGCCGGCGACGGTGACCCCTGCGCCGGACTCGATGTGCTGGTTGAGCATCTGCCGCGGATCCATCCGGTACACGTGATCGGCGCCGAACACCGCTATGTAGTCGGGCTGTTCGTCGTGCACGAGGTTCAGCGACTGCAGGATGGCGTCCGCGCTGCCGGAGAACCAGCGGGGGCCAAGACGCTGCTGGGCCGGCACCGGGGTGACGTAGTTGCCGAGCAGGCTGGACATCCGCCAGGTCTTGGTCACATGCCGGTCGAGCGAGTGCGACTTGTACTGGGTCAGGACGCAGATCCGCAGGATGTCGCCGTTGACCAGGTTGGACAGTACGAAGTCGACAAGGCGATACATACCGCCGAAGGTCACCGCTGGTTTGGCGCGGTCGGCGGTGAGCGGCATCAGCCGCTTGCCCTCCCCGCCCGCGAGGACTATTCCGAGCACCGAAGGTCCGCCACGCATAGCCGCCCCCTGTTGCCGACTCAACTCCTGGAAACTGCCCTGTACAACTCGGCTGTTCTCTGCGCCACCGCATCCCAGCCGAAATCTCCGACGGCCCGCACCCGCCCGGCCGCGCCCATCCGGGCCGCGAGCGCGGTGTCCCGTACGAGGCCGTTGAGCGCGAGACCGAGCGCGTACTCGAAACCGTCCGTGTCCTTCTCGTCGTACGGCACGAGCAGGCCGGTCTCCGGCGTGACCACCTCGGGTATCCCGCCGACCTTCGAGGCCACCACCGGTGTCGCGCAGGCCATGGCCTCCAAGTTCACGATGCCGAGCGGCTCGTAGACCGAGGGGCAGACGAACACTGCGGCATGCGTGAGGAGGTGCACGATCTCCGTGCGCGGCAGCATCTCCGGGACCCACAGCACACCGGACCTCTGTCCGCTCAGCTCCTCGAAGAGGGCGCGGAACTCGCGGTCTATCTCGGGGGTGTCCGGGGCTCCGGCACAAAGGACGAGCTGGATGTCGCGGTCCAACTGCTTTGCCGCCCGCAGCAGATGAGGCACGCCCTTTTGGCGCGTGATCCGTCCGACGAACAGGACGTACGGCCGTGCGTCGTCGATCCCGAGCCGCGACAGGATCTCGGGGGACGGGGTCGGACGGTACAGCTCGGTGTCGATGCCGTTGTGGATGACATGGACGCGGCCGGGGTCGATCTGCGGGTAGCTCTCGAGAATGTCGCTGCGCATCCCGTGCGATACGGCGATCACCGCGTCGGCCGCTTCGATGGCGGTCCGCTCGGCCCAGCAGGACAACGCGTAGCCGCCGCCGAGCTGTTCGGCCTTCCAGGGGCGCAGGGGTTCGAGGGAGTGCGAGGTCATCACGTGCGGGATGCCGTACAGGAGCTTGGCCAGATGTCCGGCGAGGTTGGCGTACCAGGTGTGCGAGTGAACCAGGTCGCGGTCGGCCACGGCGGCGGCCATGGACAGGTCGACGGAGAAGGTGCGTAAGGCGTCATTGGCGTCTACGAGGTCCGGCCAGGCGGCGTGCCGGGTGACTCCGGCCTCCTGCGACTCGTCGCCCCAGCAGTGCACCCGCACATCGGCCAGGGCCCGTAACTCCCTTGCGAGGAACTCGACATGGACGCCGGCGCCGCCGTACACATCCGGCGGATACTCCCGGCTGAGCAGTCCGACCTTCACCCTCGGCCCTCCGGTCCTTTACCGCGGTGGCGGTGTGTGCTCGGCTCGTTACGGGGGTGGCGCCTCTTCATGGTCACCCACGGACGGGAGTTGGGGAAGGGCCTTGCGGCGCCCGCATCGCGCGACAGAGTGCCGAACTCAGCTCGGCGGTGCGTCGAAGCAGCAGTCGCCGCAGACTCCGCCGCCGGGGATCCGGTAGTAGAGGCAGCAGGTGCGGCGACGGAAAACCGGTCCGTCGAAGGTTCCCGTGCCGCTCAACCGCGGGTCCTCGAAGAGCCGTCCGGTCAGGGTGCGGGTGCGTTCGGCGACCTCGGAACGTCTCTCGCGCCGGGCCCAGCGCTGAAGTTCCCGGGCGGCCCCGGCCAGCGCGGAGCCCGCGTTCCCCCACAACAGGCCCTCGGCGATGCGGAATTGGGCGCGGAGGGCGGTGGTGAGCGGCGTCAGGTGCTGGTCGAGGACGATTGCGGACAGATCGGCGACGGCGCGGGAGTCGGCCGCGAGGATGACGGGCGCCGGATCACCGGCCGGGCGGGGTGTCATCGCGGCCGCTGGGTGGGAGGGCGCGCCGGCCGGGACGGTGAGGCGGAGGTCGTCGGGGGCCGCAGCGTCCGGGTCCCAGTGGAGCCGGGCGGGATCCAGGTCCGGAATCCGGTCGTGGAGCACGGCCGAGCCGAGCGCCATGGACCACAGTCGCGCCGCCAGGCCGAGTTGGGCGATGGAGACGGCGATACGGACCTGAGGCGCTCCGATCGCCGACTGCACCTTGGTGACGCGGAAGGCGATGGGGGCGTGGTGGCCCGCGTAGACAGCGCCGAGTGCCGGGCCGTCGTGTGCGGCGACCTCGGCGTGCGCTCCTTGCCCGTGCGCCGTGAGCTCCGCGCCGGCCTCCGCGGGCCGGTTGCCCGAAGGCGCCAGGCGCAATGCGAAGAAGCCCCCGACGGAGGCGACCACTTCGAGATCTGTGGAGGTCAGCGGCTCGGGCATGGAGGCATGATCCCAGGCCGCCCCCGTCACCCACAGGTGGGGTCGCACGCAGACCCCGGCGCGGCGGATCTCGGCGCTCCGCACCATGGCGCCATGACCACCGCCCGCCATGACCCCATGGCCACCCGCAGGCACGGCCGCCGCGCCTTCCTCGGACTCGGCGCCGCCGCCGTGCCCCTCGCCGCACAACTGCCCACCCCGCGCCCGGCGCAGAGCGCCGCCGTGCCCCGTACCGCAGCGCAGGCGCTCGCCCGGCTGCGTACCGGGAACGCGCGATACGCGGCCGCTCACGCGAGCCACCCCCACGAGAACCTTCGATGGCGACGCACGGTGGCCATCGCCCAGCATCCGTTCGCCGTCGTCCTCGGCTGCATCGACTCCCGCGTACCGCCCGAGCTCGTCTTCGACCAGGGTCTCGGCGACCTTCTGGTGATCCGGACGGCCGGGCACGTACTGGATGAGGCGGTACTCGGCAGTGTGCAGTACGGGGTGGCCGAACTCGGCGTACCCCTCGTGGTCGTCCTCGGTCACGAGCGCTGTGGCGCGGTCACCGCGGCGGTCGCACACGTACGCGACGGCTCACAACCCGAAGGGCATCTCACGCGGGTCGTGGACGGGATCGCACCGGCCGCCCGAGCCAGCCGGTTCCGCTCGGGCGACTGGGTCGACAGCGCGGTGACCGCGCATGTCCACCGGGTCGCCGCCCAGGTCGCGGGCGATCCGGCCCTTGGGCCCGCAGTGGTCGTGGGGGCGCGCTTCGACCTCGACACGGGGCGGGTGCGTTTCCGGCGCAGGTGAGCGGGCGGAAACCGCCGCCCCACCAGGCACTCCCACAGCAGGTCACCGGCGCCCACCCAGAGGATTACGCGGACCGCCGCCTACTCCAACGGCAGTACCCCACATTGCGTGCTCAGGTACGACGACCGGGCGGAATGAAAGCGTCATCGTGGGTGTTATGAACGCCGACCGCTTGCCGCACGAGAACGCCCGGAGGGACACATGAGTGCCCTCGCGTTGTCCGTGCTCCTGTCGTTCGTCTCAGCCGTCGCCTACGCCGGCGGAGCGATCGTGCAGGAGCGCGTCGCCACGACCGGACGCACCCACTCGTACGCTCCCCTGCGCAGCACCGGCTGGTGGCTGGCTGTCAGCCTCAACGGTCTGGGCGGACTGCTGCACGTCGTCGCCCTCGCCTACGGCCCGCTGAGCGTCGTCCAGCCGCTCGGCGCCTTGACCATCGTCTTCGCCCTGCCGATGGCGGCCCTGTTCGTGGGCCGCAAGGCCGGTTCGACCGCCTGGCGCGGTGCGATCATGGCCACCGTCGGTCTCGCGGGCATGCTGGCCATGACCGGTTCGACCGATTCGCACGCGATGGACGGCACCGAGCAGTTGCTCGTCGCCGTGACCACACTCGGTGCGCTGGCGGCACTCATGGTGACCGCGCACGCCGTGCACCGGCACCCCGTGATCCGCAGCGTGATGCTCGCGATCGCCTCCGGAATCTCCTTCGGCATGGCCTCGGTGTTCACCAAGAACGTCACCGTGGACTTCACCCTCGGCGGCGTCCTGCACGAGATGCCGGGGCTGATCATGATCGCCGTACTCGCCGTCTGCGGTCTGCTCCTGTCGCAGGCCTCGTACCGGGGCGCGGGCCTCGCGGCGCCGCTCGCGGTGCTCACGGTGGTGAACCCCGTGGTCGCGGCCGCCGTCGGTCTGACGCTCTTCGGCGAGAGCTTCCGCTACGGCCTGACGGGCACGCTGATCGCGCTCGGCTTCGGTGTCGTCGCGGCCGGCGGTCTGATCCTGCTGACCACGGAACGTATCGGCACAGCGAGCGCGACCACCCAGGTCGTGGCCTCCTCCGAGGACCCGGCTCCGCCCGTCGAGCTGGTGGAGGACCTGGTCGCCGCCGAGCTTGTCGTGCCCGAGACCGTCCTGGTGCCGGACACCGTCGTGGTGCCCGACTCCCCCGCGTCGCTGTCGGCCGACGAGGTCATCCGGGCGGTCTCCGCCGAGACGTCCGAGGACAGCACGCCGGAGCGCCGCACGGTGCGTGGTCTGCCCGGTATCCCGGGGCAGCCGCCCGCGGTCGTGTACGACGCGGACAGGACCGGTCACGACGACGTGGCCGCCCACCGCGGCGGCCCCTGCGACCGCATGATCAAATCCTGACGCCGCCGGCCCGCAGATAGCCGAGCGGGTCGACATCGCTTCCGTACTCGGGCCCCGTCCGCACCTCGAAGTGCAGATGGGGCCCTGTCGAGTTCCCGGTGGATCCGGAGCGGGCTATGCGCTGCCCTGCGTTCACCGTCTGGCCCGCCTTCACGACCAGCGCGGACAGATGCGCGTACTGCGAGTAGCGCCCGTCCTCGTGCCGGATCACGACCTGGTAGCCGTACGCCCCGCCCCAGCCGGCCGTGACCACCTTGCCCGCTGCGACCGCCTGCACCGAGGTACCGGTGGGCACCGGGAAGTCCACGCCCGTGTGATAGCCGCTGGACCAGGAGCCGCCCGCCGCGCGGTAGGGGGTGCTGGGGGTGGCGGCCACGGGGGCGGTGCGGCGGGACGAGGAGTGCGGGCTCTGGGCGTTGCCTGCGGACGCCTTGGCGTCCTTCGTGCCGGACTGCTTGCCGGCTGACTGCTTGCCTCCAGACTGCTTCGTGGAGGACTTCGAGTCGTCACCGGACTTCGCGGGCTTCGTCTCGCTCTGCCCGCTCTTCTTCGCCTCGCCCTGCCCGCTCTTCTTCGGTTCGGCGTCGGTCGTGTCCGGCGCCGCCTTCGGGGACTGCGCGGCGCCCGCGAGCAGTGACAGCCGCTGCCCGGGCAGGATGAGATCCGGATCGCCGCCGACGACCTTGCGGTTCGCCGCGTACAACTGCCGCCAGCCGCCCCGGACCTCACGCTTCTCGGCGATCGCGGAGAGGCTGTCGCCGGGCACGACCGTGTACATCTCGGCACGCCCGGCCTTGGACTGCGGGGTCGTCTCGGGCTTGCTGTCCGCCGCCTTGACTGGCGTCGACTTGATCTCCGGCGACTCACCGCCCCGGGTCAGCCCGGCACGGACCGAACAGACCGGCCAGGCCTGCGGCCCCTGCCCCTCCAGGACCTTCTCCGCGACGGCGATCTGCTCGCCCTTGGTGGCGAGATCTGCCCGTGGCGCATAGCGCGTGCCGCCGTACGCCTCCCACGTGGACTGCTTGAACTGGAGCCCGCCGTAATAGCCGTTGCCGGTGTTGATCGCCCAGTTGTTGCTGGACTCGCATGCGGCCACCTTGTTCCAGGTGCCGACATCGGCGGCGTGCGCGGTGCCGCTGCCGATCAGCGGCAGCGCCATCGACGCACCGCCGACCGTCACGGTGAGCGAGGCCCGGTTGATTCTGGTCGGCTGGTGACGGCGGTGACGGCCCGGCATGGTTTCCCCCAAACAACACGCGTCAAGGCCCGTCAACGTAATCGCGCCGAACAGGCCATGACAAGAGGGTCTTCAGCCGCCTCACGGACAAGTGCGCCTACAAGCGCCCCAGTTGATCAACCTCGCCCGAACCCCCTCATTCGTCCCGCCCGGCCCTCAGCTTCCCGGGCAGCCACTTCAGTTGTACGGCCTGCTGGTACGGGCCGCCGCCCTCGTGGCCGTTGAACTCGTAGATCTCGATGGACTTGTCCCGGCCCGCATACGCGTTGAAGGCCCCGAACACCGTCGACGGCGGGCAGGTCTGGTCCTCCAGCGCGGTGGAGAACAGGGCGGGCGCCTCGGCCCGGGCCGCGAAATGCACACCGTCGAAGTAGGAGAGCGTGCGCAGCACGTCGTTCTTGTCGGCCCGCCGCGCCTGCAGATAGCCGCCGATCTCGCGGTAAGGCATCCGGTCGGTGAGCGTGATGGCCCGCGGGTAGTCGCACAGGAACGGCACGTCGGGGGCGACCGCCACCAGGTCCGGTACGAGCCCGGCGACGGCTATCGTCAGTCCGCCGCCCTGGCTGACACCGGTCACCGCGACGCGCGACGCGTCGACAAGAGGATGCGCACGTGCGGCTTCGACGGCCCGTACCGCATCGGTCATCAGACGCCGGTAGTAGTAGTCGTGCGGGTCCTCGATACCGCGGGTCATGTAGCCGGGATACGCGGGACCGCTGCCCACCGGGTCGGGCGTACGGCCCTCGGCCCAGCCGCCGCTGCCCTGCCCGCGCGAGTCCATCACGAAGTGCGCGAAGCCCGCCGAGGCCCACAGGAGATGCATATGGGGAAGGCCGCGTCCGCCGCCGTATCCGATGTACTCCACTACCGCGGGCAGCGGTTCGCGCGCACCGGCCGGAAGGACCAGCCATCCCTTGACGGAATGCCCGCCGAAACCGGCGAAGGTCACATCGAACACCTCGACCCCGCTGAGCCCGGTGTCCACCGGCTCGAAACGCGCGCCGAGATCGTGCTCACGTGTTTCCGCGAGGGATTTCGCCCAGAATTCATCGAAATCGGCGGGCGCGGGCAACGCCGCGCGATAGGTGCGGAGTTCAGCGATCGGCATATCGAACAAAGCCATGCGGGAAACACTCCCCCAGCTGATCATCGGACAGGCTGTCGGGAAGATATCGCAGTGCTCCGAGTAATACTTGCGTCACTGCAGCACTTCCCACGACAGGCCCAGGAGCTACCGGCATGAGCACTTCAGCCCAGATCGGCGTCACGGGACTTGCGGTCATGGGCCGCAACCTCGCCCGGAATTTCGCGCGCAACGGCTACTCCGTCGCCGTGCACAACCGCACCGCGGCCAAGACCCGCGCGCTGGTCGAGGAGTTCGGGGACGAGGGGACCTTTGTCGCCGCCGAGACGGCCGAGGAGTTCGTCGCCGCCCTGGAGCGCCCGCGCCGGCTGGTCATCATGGTCAAGGCCGGTGAGCCGACCGACGCGGTGATCCGCGAGTTCGCCCCGCTCCTGGAGCCCGGCGACATGATCATCGATGGCGGCAACGCGCACTTCGCGGACACCCGCCGCCGCGAGAAGGAACTGCGCGAGCAGGGCCTGCACTTCGTCGGCACCGGTGTCTCCGGCGGCGAGGAGGGCGCGCTGCTCGGCCCGAGCATCATGCCCGGCGGCTCGGTGGAGTCGTACGCCACGCTCGGCCCGATGCTGGAGAAGATCTCCGCGAAGGCCGCCGACGGCACCCCGTGCGTCACGCACTGCGGCCCCGACGGCGCAGGGCACTTCGTGAAGATGGTGCACAACGGCATCGAGTACGCCGACATGCAGCTCATCGCCGAGGCGTACCACCTGCTGCGGTCCGTCGCGGGCTACGAGCCGGCCGAGATCGCGGACATCTTCCGCACCTGGAACCGGGGCCGCCTCGACTCGTATCTCATCGAGATCACCGCCGAGGTCCTGTCCCACGTGGATGCGGCCACCGGCAAGCCCTTCGTGGACGTGGTCCAGGACCAGGCCGAGCAGAAGGGCACCGGCCGCTGGACCGTGCAGATCGCGCTCGACCTGGGTGTGCCGGTCTCGGGCATCGCCGAGGCGGTCTTCGCGCGCTCCCTCTCCGGCCACACCGAGCTGCGCGAGGCCTCGCGCGAACTCGCCGGCCCCTCGGTGACGCCGCTCGCCGACGCCGAGAAGGCCGCCTTCGCCGACAAGGTCGAGCAGGCGCTCTACGCGTCCAAGATCGTCTCGTACACGCAGGGCTTCCACGAGATCCAGGCGGGCTCCGAGGAGTACGACTGGAACATCGACCTGGGCGCGGTGGCCGCGATCTGGCGCGGCGGCTGCATCATCCGCGCTGCCTTCCTGGACCGTATCCGCGCGGCCTACGACGCCCGCGCCGATCTGCCGTCGCTGCTGCCCGACAAGGGCTTCGCCGAGGAGATCGCCACGGCGCAGGACGACTGGCGCGCGGTGCTCGTGGCGGCCACCCAGCAGGGTGTGCCGACCCCGGGCTTCTCGGCGGCGCTCGCCTACTACGACGCGCTGCGCGCGGAGCGGCTGCCGGCGGCGCTGACGCAGGGGCAGCGGGACTTCTTCGGCGCGCACACCTACCGGCGCACCGACCGCGAGGGCTCGTTCCACACGCTGTGGGGCGGGGACCGGTCGGAGGTCTCGGCCTGAACCGGGTTCTCCCGTACGCGCGGTGAACCGGGTTCTTCCGTAAGCAAGTTGAGGGGCGGCAGCCGTTGCGGCTGCCGCCCCTCGGCGTGTCATGTCGACCGCCGGCGTGTCATTTCGAATCAACCGGCGCGCCATTTCGACCACTGACGTCTCACATCGGTCCGGGCTGCGGCTCGGGCTCCGGCACCGGCTCACGGCCCGGCGGCTGCGGAACCGGCGAAGGCGACGGCTGCGGCGCGGGCTCGGGGTGCGGGAACGGGTCGGGCAGCGGGCCCGGGTCCGGCGGTGGTCCCGGACGGCCGGGGTCCGGCGGATACGGACCGGGGGTGGGCCCCGGCCCGACAGGGTCGGGGTACGGGTGCGTCATGGTGATCCTCCTAGGGGACGGAGGCCCTTTCCTGTCCACTGTCTCCCCGCACGCGTTCCCGCGCCCGGGGAACCCACTCGCGCCGGGCTCGGCGCCTACGCCGCCTTGCGTGTCAGGCGTACGACGGGGATGTCCCGGTCGGTCTTCTTACGGTAGGAGGCGTACTGCGGGAACAGTTCGACGAGCGAGGGCCAGACCCGCTCCTTCTCCTCGGCACTGAGCGTCTCGGCCGTGGCGTCGAAACGCTCGGTCTCCACCTGCAGCCTGACCTCGGGGTTGGCCTGCAGGTTCAGGTACCACAGGGGGTGCCGGTCGGAGCCTCCGTTGGAACCCACGAGCAGATAGTCCTCCCCGTCGCGCCCGTACATCAGCACGGTGCGGCGCCAAAGACCGCTCTTGCGGCCCTGGTAGTCGAGCAGCAGACAGGGCACGCCCATCATGGACGTGCCCTTGGTCCCGCCGGACTCCTCGTACTGCTTCGCCTGCTTGGCCACCCAGTCGGCCGGGGTGACGATCACGTCTTGACTGTCCGTCATGTCCTGCTCCTCGTCGTCGCGTACCGCTCGTCGCTCGTCGCTCGTCGCTCGTCGCTGGCGTCCGGGTCAACGCGCAGTTCTCGCGGGAACTTCCGCCGTCACCACCCGGTGGCCGTCACCACGTTGCGGGCCGTCACCACTTGGCGGGATCGGCCTCGACCGCGGCCTTCGCCGCATCGAGGAGTTCCGCCGACGCGGCGGGCGCCTCGTCGGGGTGCTTGGCGGCCCAGCGCACCACGTAGGGGCACAGCGGCGCCACGGCGAAGCCCTCGCGCGCGGCGATCGCGTACAGCTCGCGTGCGAGCGAGCCCGCGATGCCCTGCCCTTCGTGGGCGGGCTCCACGACGGTGTGCACCGGTACGAGTGCGGGCTGGGGCTCGTCGAGGACGAAGTACTGGATGTGGCCGAGGACTTCACCTTCGGCGCGGGCCTCGAGCCGGCCCTTCAGCCGGTCGTCGACGATCTCGGTGTCTGCCATGGGCACCAGTCTGCCAACCCCGCCGTGAGGTGTCCCGCGCAGGCGGTGCGCCGGAGGTCAGACCCCGGCCACGGGCACCCGCGCCTGCGGGCTGCGCAGCTGGTCCGAACCCGGGACGGGCGCGGAGGCGTCGTCCCCCAGCTCCACGATGCGGTTGTCCGCGTCCACGTGGACGACCGCGGGGCGCAGCGCACGGGCCTCGGCGTCGTCGACCTGGGCGTAACTGATCAGAATGACCAGGTCGCCGGGGTGCACGAGATGAGCGGCGGCGCCGTTGATCCCGATGACGCCCGAGCCGGGCTCGCCCTCGATCACATACGTCTCAAGGCGCGCGCCATTGGTGATGTCGACGATGTGCACGAGCTCACCGGGCAGCAGATCGGCCGCGGCCATCAGCTCGGCGTCGACCGTCACGGATCCCACGTAGTGCAGGTCCGCCTGGGTCACCGTGGCGCGATGAATCTTGCTCTTGAACATGGTGCGCAGCATGAAGCTACTCCTGGGGGTCGGCTACCTGCCTGCGTTTTCGCAGGTCAAGTGCGATTGGCCAGCCTACCGCCCGGGGCGTTTCGGGGCCGTGACGGCCGTCACTGCGGAGTCGTTGAGCCGGCCACGGATATTTGTCATACCGAACCGACCGGTTTAGTTTTATGAACAGAAACGGCTCCCACCCTGGAAAGGGACACACATGCGCTACGCAGTTCTCGGCACCGGTAGCGTCGGCCGGACCATCGCCGCCAAACTCGCCTCTCTCGGTCACCAGGTGGCCATCGGCACCCGCGACCCCAAGGCCACACTCGGTCGCACCGAGCCCGACACCATGGGGAACCCGCCGTTCGCCCAGTGGCAGTCCGGGCACGAGGAGGTCCGCCTGGAGACGTTCGCCGACGCTGCCGCGTGGAGCGACACGATCGTCAACACCACCTCGGGGACGGCCAGTCTGCAGGCGCTTGAGGCCGCGGGGGCGGACAACCTTGCGGGCAAGCTCGTCATCGACATCGCCAACCCGCTCGACTTCTCGCAGGGTTTCCCCTCGCTGAACCCGGTCAACACCGACAGCCTCGGTGAGCAGATCCAGCGGACCTTCCCGCAGGCGCGGGTCGTCAAGACGCTCAACACCATGACCGCGGCGGTCATGGTCGAGCCGTCGCGGGTGGCGGGCGAGCACACCGTGTTCGTCTCCGGAGACGATGCCGGCGCGAAGGCCGCGGTCACCGGACTCCTGGTGTCCTTCGGCTGGTCCGAGGGCAGTGTGATCGACCTCGGCGGGATCGAGACCGCCCGCGCTGCGGAGATGCTGCTGCCGATCTGGCTGCGGCTGAGGGGGGCGTTCGGGCACGCCGACTTCAACTTCCACGTCGTCGGCGCCCGGCCCGCCGCATGACCGTGCCGGGCCGAGGCGAGGCGAGCACAGACGGACAGAGCACAGACGGACCGAACGCAGACGGACCGAGCACAGGCGGCCGCGGCGCGGGGCGGCCGCGCTCGCCCGAGAAGGACACCGCGATCCTCAAGGCGGCGCTCGAGCTGCTCGGTTCGCACGGCTACACACGGATGAGCCTGAGTCAGGTGGCCGAAGCGGCACAGGTCAGCAAGTCCACCATCCACCTGCGGTGGAAGACGAAGGCCGATCTGCTCACGGCGGCCCTCGCGGCTCTCCGTATGGCCGACGCTCCGCCAGCGAGCGGTGACACCCGCACCGAACTCACCGCGATCCTGGAGGACTTCGCCGCCACGGTGGAACGGGTACGGGGCATGGCGCTGATCGGCACCTGTCTGGCCGAGGAGGCGCACACTCCCGAACTGCTCACGCTGCTCAGGGAGCGCACGGTCCTGCCCCGCCGGGCCCTGCTCCGCCACGTGCTCGAACAGGCCCTGGAACAGGGCGAGATCCGTGCGGACGCAGACCTGGAGGCCGCGGTCTCCGCGCTGCTCGGCCCGTACTACGCGGACTACATGGCGGGCAGTGCACCCCGCTCCGGCTGGGCGGGCACCGCGGTCGATCTGGTGTTGGCAGGTCTGCGGCCGAAGCGGGAACAGGGCTAGGGCGTCTCTTTTAGATCTTGCCGGCCACGCATGGGGTTCTGCTGCGTCCGCCGAAGCGGGGTCGAACGCTCGCCCCAGTGGCGTGACTCAGACGCGCCACACCTCGGCCGCTGCGAGGAACGCCGACGACGACGGGCGTTGCGGAGTTCCTCCCAGACTGATCTCGCCGGGCTGGACACGGCCGTCGACGCGGGCCTGGGCTCGTCCGCACGGGCCGAGCACCAGGCTCAGGCTGTGTTCCACGTCGGCCAACGGGAACCGGTCGGTGGCGAAGGCGCGCCGGTCGAGCACCTCGGCCATGTGCACGTCGATCCCTCCGCCCCGGGCCTGCAGCCCGGACGCGAGGTCGAGCCGGACCTGGACCGCGGACCGGTGGAAGCGGGGGGCGGACCAGGGCAGGCCGTCGAGTTCGGGGAAATGGCGGACGAAGTGATCGGCCAGCCAGAGTGCGAGGTGCGGGTCCTCCCCGACGACCCGCACTCCCTCCGGCCGCCACAGCACGATGACGTTGCCCGCGCCGTGAGTGGACCACTGCACCTGCCAAGTGGAGATGTAGGCCGTGCACGATCCTGACGGATCGAAGAGCTGGAGGCCCGGGTTCGCACCGACGAGGATCGGCTTGCGCAGTGCGGGATCGCTGTCCGGAGTCTCTCCGACGGCCGACGCCGGGGTGGCGCCGGCCAGAAGGCCCATCGCACCGAGGGCGGCGCCCATGCGCTCCATGCCGCGTCGGCTGACGACGGCGGAAGGCCGGCCGGGGTCGGGGTTCGCAGGTGTTCGATCGGAGCTCAAGGCGCCTCCTCGGTCGTGGTCGCACGGTCGCGGACCACCATCCGGTGGGGGCGGCGGCGAGTTCCATGCATTCGAAGCCCTTCGAATCCATCGGCCCGTCCCGACCGCGATGGGACACTCCCGGGATGGCGATGAGGGTGCAGCTGGACGCACGGGCTTGGAGCAGGTCTCGGTTCGCCACGTCTGCGGCCGTGGAGGTACTCGGTGTGCTGCGGCATCGCGGCCGGCATCCGGCCGCTCACGCACGGCAGTGGTACGCCCGTGCCCGGCGGGCACTGCCTCCGGGGCAACTGGCGCTCCTTGAAGCGCTGGTGCCCACCGATCACAGCAACGCCCCGGATTTCCTGACACCTGCGCCGCGCCACGGCGAGTCGATGCAGGAGGTGGCGGCCCGCATCGCGGCGACCCCGGGCGAGGAGGTCGACTACCAACTCGACATCGCGATCCGCGGTCGGCGCGTGTGGCCCCATGTCCTCGCGCTGTATCAGAGCGAGGCAGCCTACGAGCGGTGGCGGCGACCGATGCCCCCCGCGCTCGAAATGGCGGCGAGCGAGGGCGGTGCCGCCGTGGCGACGGCTGCCGCTGCGGCGATGGCGACCCTGTTCGAGTCTGCGCTGGCACCGGACTGGCCGCGGGTCCGAGCGGTGCTGGACGCCGACATCAGCAACCGTGCCGACCGGATGGCCACGCAAGGCGCAGGCACGGTGCTCGGCGATCTCGGTGAGCGGATGGAGTGGACGGGCACCGAGCTCGTACTGGAGCGCCCCTACTCCGGGATCATCGACTGGGCCGACGAGGGGGTGCTCTTCGTCCCGGCCACGACGCATGTCGGACCGGTGCTGTTCGCTGCCGAACATCCGCACCCGCCCGTGCTGTTCTACCGGGCGCGCGGCATCGGCGCCCTCGGGGAGCGCCCGGCGGGCGTGGCGGAATCAGCCCTGGCGGGACTCGTGGGCGTGACCAGGGCCGCGCTGCTCACGACGCTCGACGTGCCCGCCTCGACAGTCGAGTTGAGCCGGAGGACCGGCTGGAGCAGCGCGACCGTGTCGTATCACCTCGGCATTCTGCTGCGGGCAGGACTGGTCGACCGGTGCCGCCGAGGTCGCGTCGTCCGCTATGCGAGGACCGGCCTCGGGACGGCGCTCGCGACATCATCGGCGGAGGACCGGATGTCCCGTGCCGCGGGGCCGCCCCTCAGGGTCTGACACCCCGGTTCCGCCGAAGTCGTGCGCCAAGTCCGGAGAGCCCGCCGGGCAGGAAGTACACCACCCCCATGAACAGCACCCCGAGGACGAACAGCGGCTCCGACAGCGGTCCGCGGAGCCACCCCGGCAGCCCCGCGACCCCCTCCGAGGTACCGAGTGCGCCGAGCCGGTGGTCGAGGTAGGCGTAAAGAAGGCCGCCGAGGATCGCTCCCCAGCGCGTGCCCGCACCGCCGAGCACGACCATCAGGAGAAAGCCGAGTGTGAAGCTCGACGTGGTGATCTGCGGACTGGAACCGCCCATCAGGAACAGGTGGACCGTTCCGCCGAGCGCGGCCAGGAAGGACGCGATCACGAAGGCAAGGAGTTGGAAGCGGTAGGGCTGCAGGCCGAGGACCGCGACGCGCTGTTCGTTCTCGCGGATCGCCGCCCAGACCCGGCCGGGCTCCGAGTTCACCAGCCAGGCGACGGCCCCGGCCACGAGCACCAGGTAGCCGAGCGCAAGCCAGTAGAGGTTGGCCGTGTTGTCGATCCCGGCGAGGAACTCGGGGACGGCGGAGGGCAGCAGTGACAGCCCCTCCTCTCCCCCGGTGAGCCGCCCCGGGTCACTGGCCACCGCAATGGCCGCGACCTGCGCCATCGCGAGGGTCACCATGGCGAAGGCGATTCCTCGTACGCGCAGGGCGAGTGCTCCGAGGAGTGCCGGGACCACCAGGCCCACCACGACGGTCAGCGCGAGCGCGGCCGTCAGGCCGAACTCCCATTTGGTGACGGCGATGTTGACGGTGTAGCTGCCGAGCACGACGTACAGCGCATGGCCGAAGGACAGCAGACCGGTGTGGCCGAACAGCAGGTCGTACGTGGCGGCGAGGCCCGCGAACACCAGGCAGACACCGAGCAGTTGGAGGGAGCCGGGGCTGTTCACGGGGCCTGGCAGCAGCGCGGGCAGGTCGAGGGTGGAGTACGGCAGGATCACCAGGAGAGCAAAGGCTGCCGGCGGTAGCGCGCGGCGCAGCAACCGGCGGCGCGGCGCAGCAGAGGAAGCAGCGGGCTCGCCCGCCGCCGTCGAAGGCGCGAGTACGGCGGTCTTGGTCATGCGGTCCTCCCCGTGAGGCCGCCGGGCCGGGCGAGCAGGACGACGGCCAGGACGAGAACGACGGAGGCCTCGCCCACACCGGCGGCGGCGTAGTAGCTGGTGAACTGCTGGACGAGGCCGACCACGACGGCGGCGAGGGCGGAGCCCGCGACCGAGCCCATGCCGCCGATGACGACGACGATGAACGCGAAGATCAGCAGTGAGGTGCCCTGGCCCGGCGAGACATCGCCGTAGTAGACCCCGGCCAGCGCGCCACCCAGTGCCGCCGCGGCGCCGCCGATGGCGAAGACGACCGTGAACGCGATGCGTACGTTGATGCCGAGGGCCGTGACCATCGCCCGGTCCTCCACCCCGGCGCGCACGATCAGACCGAACCGCGTGCGGTGCAGGAACAGTTGCAGCAGGGCGAGGACCACGACTGCGGCGCCGATGAGCAGGAACCGGTCGTTGGGCACGGTGGCGCCGAGGATCGTGGTGGTCTCCTCGGTCCAGGCGGGTTTGGGGAAGGTCACCGGGTCGGCGCCGAATCCGGCCTGGAGCAGGGCGACGCCCGCGAGGCTCAGACCGACGGTGACGAGGACCTGGTCGATGGGCCGTGAGTAGAGCGGGCGGATCAGGAGGAGTTCCACGAGTACGGCGGCGAGCGTGCCGATGGCGACACCGATGACCGCGGCCGGCACGAAGCCCAGGCCGAGGCGGTCCGCTGCCCACCAGGTGCCGTACGCCCCGGCCGAAAGGAAGAGGCCGTGCGCGAAGTTGAGGACATCGGCGAGGCCGAAGATCAGCGAGAGGCCGGAGGCGACGAGGAAGTACAGCGCGCCGAGGCCCAGGCCGGTCAGGGAGAGGAGGACGAGGGTGCTCATGCCACTCCCAGGAGTTCGCGGGTGAGTTCGGCGTCGGTGAGCAGGTCGGCGGCTCGGGAGGTGTGCACGACACTGCCCTGTTCGAGGACCACGGCGTGGTTGGCGATCCGGCGGACCAGCGCGAGGTTCTGTTCGACCAGGAGGATCGGCACCTTCTCGGCGGCGCGCGCGAGTACGTCCGCGACCTCGGTGACGATCTTCGGGGCGAGCCCCTTGGTGGGTTCGTCGACGAGCAGCAGCCTGTTGTCGTTGAGCAGGGTGCGGCCGATGGCAACCATCTGCTGCTGCCCGCCGGACAGGCTGCCCGCCCGCTGACCGCCGCGTTGCTCGAGCTCGGGGAACATGTCGTAGACCAGGTCGTAGTGGTGGGGACCGCTGCCGCGTGCGGCGAGCTTGAGGTTCTCGGTGACGGTCAGGGAGCCGAAGACATTGCGGTCCTCGGGGGCGTATCCGAGGCCGCGCCGCACGATCGCGTGAGTGGGCAGCGCGATGAGGTCCTCATCTGCCAGGCGGACGGCGCCCGTTCGGGGTACGAGGCCGAGGATCGCCTTGAGCGTGGTGGTCTTCCCGGCTCCGTTGCGGCCGAGGAGCGCGGTGACGCCCTGGTGGGCGACGGTGAGGTCCACGCCGTGCAGGATCTGCGAGGAGCCGATCCGTACGGCGAGGCCTTGGACTTCAAGGAGCGGGGATGTGTCCTTCACAGGGCCTCCCCCAGGTACGCGTCCTGGACCAGTGGATCGGCCATCACCTTCTGCGGTGTGTCCAGGGCCAGCAGCCGTCCGTGGTGCATCACGGCCACGCGGTCGGCGAGGCCGAGGAGGACGTCCATGTGGTGTTCCACCATGAGGACGGTGCGGCCTTCCTCGCGGTGCACACTCCTGATCACCTCGGTCAGGGCGGGGACGTCGGCGGTACCGACACCGGCCATCGGCTCGTCGAGCAGGATCAGCCGCGGTTCGGTGACCAGGAGGATCGCTATCTCCAGCTTGCGTTTGTCGCCGTGGGACAGCGCTCCCGCGAGGTCCGGGGCACGGCCTGAAAGGCCCACACGCGCGAGGGCGTCGAGGGCCGCCTGCCGTGCACCGGTATCGGCGTCGGCGCGCCGCCACAGGCGCAGACACGAGCCCCGGTGGGCGGCGGCGGCGAGCCGGGCGTTCTCGAGCACGCTCAGGCCGGCGAAGACGCTGGAGGACTGGAAGGTCCGGCCGAGTCCACGGCGCGCACGGCGGTGCGGCGGGTCCGAGGTGATGTCCGTACGGTCCAGTTCGATGCTGCCGCTGCCGGGGCGGACGAGGCCGGAGATCAGGTTGAACAGGGAGGTCTTGCCCGCTCCGTTGGGTCCGATCACGGCCACGAACTCGCCCTGGGCGACGTCGAATGCGACGTCGGAGACGATCTGCGCGCCGCCGACCGCCCAGCCGAGCCCGCGTACTCGCAGGACCGGCCGGACGAGGGTGGCTGCCGGGTCTTCCTTGGTGACGCCTTGCATCGTGGTCACTTCTTGACCACACCGGGGGCGACGGCGTCGGCTTCGAGCGTCTTGACCAGCTCGGCCGTGGGCGGGGTGCCGTTCTTCAACCGCGCCTGGAACATGGGCTGGAGCAGCGCGTGGTCCTCGGCGCGGACGGTGATCTCGCCCTTGACTCCCTCGAAGCTCCAGCCTTCGAGCGCCTTGGCCATCGCGTCCGCGGAGGTCCCCTTCCCGACCGCGTGGACGATCATCTGCGCCGCGGTGAAGCCGTCGACGGTGAACAGCCCGACCTGGCCGCCCGCTTCGGTCACCCGCTCGGTCATGGCCTTCTCGGCCTCGGTTCCGGCGGCCCCCGCGAAGTAGTGCGCGAGGAAGTCGACGTGCTCGGCCACCTTCCCGTACGAGGGCCAGGTCGCCTCGATGTCCAGGCCCGTGACGACCTTCGTGGACTCGAAGACGCCCTGCTGGCCGAGAGCCGTCCACATCGCCTTGGCCGAAGTGCCGGCCCATGCGACGAACATCAGGTCCGCGCCGGCCTTCTTGGCCTGGGTCGCGAAGGGCGTGAAGTCATTGGCGGCGGCGGGTACGAGCAGGGACTCGACCTTCGCGCCCTGCGGTGCGAGCACCGCCTTCACACCGGCCGCGTTGGCCTGCCCGAACGCGTTGTCCTGGGCGAAGACGGTGACCTTCTTGCCCGACATGTCCCCGACGAAGGCCGCGGCGGTGTTGATGTCCTGGGTGGTCTGCCGCCCCGAGCGGAAGGTGTACGGACCGGCGCCGGTCACTGCGTCGGTGGCCGCGGGCCCGGAGAGGAACAGCACCTTGTTCTGCTCGGTGAGGGGGCTGACCTGCGTGGCGACACCCGAGGAGGTCGCACCGGCGATGATCTTGTAGCCCTGGCCGATGAGGTCCTTGGCAGCGGCGACGGCCTTCGAGGGGTCTCCGGCGTCGTCCGCCTGAGTGACCTCGATCTTGCGGCCGCCGACCTTGCCGGTGCCCTTCGTGGCGTAGTCGAGTCCGGCCTCGAAGCCTTCGAGGTACTGCTTGCCGTACGTCGCGAGCGGCCCCGACTTGGAGTACACGAGGCCGACCTTGACGGGGTCCGACGCCTTGCTCCCCGTGGCGCCGCCGCTGCCGGGGCTGCCGCACGAGGCGGTGAGGATCAGGGCCGCTGCCGCAGCCAGGGCGGCGGGCAGGCGGACCGCGAGGGGCTTTCGGAGCATGGTCGGCTCTCTTCTGCTGCGGGTGGGGGTGCCGGTCAAATGCCTGGAGCGGCGCGGCAGTTGGCCGGCGGTGGCCGGGGTGGTGATCAGGTGGTGGTCGCGTGGTGCTGCCCGGGAAGGCTAGGAGCCGGGACAGGCCTGAGCGATGTGGGGCGGGGCCACAACCTTCGGCGGTTCGCTGGTGGTGGCCCCCACAGCCGGGCTCAGCAGGACCCGGTGGCGACCACCTCGTAGTAGTCGTCCCCGGTCTTCTTCAGCGTCGACTGCACGAAGGTGTTCCACAGGCCCATCGCCTGGTTGGAGCCGTCGGCATACGCGGTGCCGCCCGACTGATGGGCTCGACTCGCCTGTACATGGGCGTAGTTGCTCGCCGTGAAGCACTCGGCGGGTGCGGGCGTGGTGGGGTCGGGCGAGGGGGTCGTCGGGTCGGGCGACGGGGAGGGAGTGGAGCCGCCGTCGCCGTCCAGACCCCAGAAGCGGGCCATGTGGTGGGCGGCGCAGATGTTCGCGTCCGGGAGGTAGGTGTCACCGGTCTGCCCGCACTGCCCGGCCCCGGTGCCCGGGTCGATGGACTGGCCGTGTCCCATGCCGCTGATGGTGAAACTCTCGACCACGGGCCTGCCCGAACCGTCGTTGAACACCTTGTGCGCGGCGCCGGACACCGTGTCGTTCACCTCGGCACTCTGGTCGGCCGCGTGCACGTCGGTCCACTGGTCGACGAGTTCCTGCATATCGGCCGGAGCCACCGTCGTATCGCTGCTGCCGTGCCACACCGACAGCGTCGGCCAGGCGGTGCGCGAGCCGCCGCCGGGGGAGGCCGCGCGCACCTTGGCGCCCCACTGGGCGGGGGACTTGGCGACGCCCGGGCTCATACAGGTCCACTCGTTGGTCTCGGGCGCGCAGCCGTACGGAATTCCGGCGGCGATACCGCCGCCCGCGAAGACCTCGGGATAGTCGGCCATCATCACTGCCGTCATGCCACCACCGGCGGACAGGCCGGTGACGTACACCCTCGACGGGTCCACGGCGTTGTCGGCCTTCGCCTTGTCCACCATCTGCTTGATCGACAGGGCCTCGCCCTGGTCGCGAGTGATGTCGGCGGTCTGGAACCAGTTGAAACAGTTCAGCGAGTTATTGGCCGTGCTGGTCTCCGGCAGGACGAGCGTGAACCGGAAGCGGTCGGCGAGTTCCTTCCAGCCGGTCCGTGTACCGAAGTTGACCGCGAGACCGGCGCCGTTGAGCGCGCAGCCGTGCATGGCGACCACCAGCGGCCGGCCCGCAGGCAGCCCGTCGGGCACGTAGCGGTACATCTTCAGTGCGCCGGGGTTGGAGCCGAATCCGGTGACCTGCTCCACCGACGCGGCGCGCGCGGGCTGCGCGGCCCTGAGCATGGTCGCCGCGAGCAGGAAGGACAGGGCGATGGCGCCGAGCGCGGAGAGCAGCAGGCCGGGCCTTCGCCTGCGAGGTGTCGGACGGTGGTGGGGCAGCGTCACTTGGCACTCCTTGGTCGTGGGGCACACGGTTCATGCGGTCACGCAGTCACGCGGTCATGCGACGCACCGGGCCGAAATGTTTCCGTGACCGTAGGAGCGCGGGGTGGCACGCGAAATGTGTCGACTCCCCACTTCGGAACGGCCGGTTGTGTGGCTCGACGCACCTGAGCCCGCGCCCGCCGATCCCTGCACACCCCTTGAGGTGCTCACGACTTGACGCCTAGGATCGTCGCAAGGTCATTGAATCGTTTCAATCCTACGATGCGAGGACATGCGATGAGCGACGAACGCGGCACACGCCCGGGCGAGCCCTGGAACCGCAGGGTGTTTCTGGCGACCTCCGCGGCCGGAGCGGCCACAGGCATGGTCGGACTCGGAGTGGGCGCGGGCCCGGCGGCAGCCGCCGAACCGAGCGGATCCCGGAGTCGATCCCGGAGCGGCACCACGCTGCGGATCGACCGCACCACGGTCGAGTACGCACCGACACTGCTCGGCACCGATGTCGAACGCCCGCGCCTCGGCTGGGAGTTGTCGGCCCCGGGCAAGGGAGCACGCCAGAGCGCGTACCAGATCAGAGTCACCAGCAATGCGCGCACCCTCTGGGACTCCGGAAAGGTCGCCTCCGAGCGCACGGTCGGGATCCCCTACGACGGGCCCGCACTTGCTCCCCGTACGCGATACGCCTGGAAGGTACGGGTGTGGGACGGCGCCGCGCAGGCCTCCGAGTGGAGCGCCGAGCATTGGTGGGAGACCGCGCTGCGCGACGAGGACTGGCAAGGGCAGTGGATCGGTGCGGGCGAGGCGGCGAAGGCACCGGCCTTCACGGGTGCGTCCTGGATCTGGGCACCCGGGGCGACCCCTCAGGGCGCTCCGCCGGGAACCGTCCGGTTCCGCGGCGTGCTCCAACTGCCCGCGGGCGCCGCGGTGTCGAAGGCGACGCTGATCGCCACGGCCGATGACGACTACACGCTGTACCTGGGCGGCGAGCAGACACTCCACGCACCCGAGCAGACCGACAGCTGGCGCTCCGCAGACCTGGCCGACGTGACCGCGAAGGTCGCGGCGGACGGACGTGTGGTGGTCGCGGTGCGGGCCACCAACCGCGGCGGCGCTTCGGTGAACCCCGGCGGGCTGCTCGTACGGCTCGTCGTCGAACACGGCGACGGCAGCAGCGAGTTGGTGTCCGGTGCGGGCTGGCGCTGCAGCGAGACGGAGCAGGACGGCTGGCAGCAGCCGGGCTTCGACGACAGCGGCTGGGCCGAGGCCACCGCGCTCGCCCCGTACGGACAGGGTCCCTGGGGCAGCGGCGTGTCCGTCGCCGTACCCGAGCTGCCCGCACCCCTGCTGCGCCGAGCCTTCAAGGTGTCCAAGCCCGTGCGCCTGGCCCGCCTCCACCTCAGCGGACTCGCGTACTACGAGGCGGAGATCAACGGCCGCCGGGTGGGCCGGCAGGTGCTCGACCCCGGCTTCACCGACTACGACGAGACGGTCCTGTACGCGACGCACGACGTCACCGAGCTCGTCCGGCGTGGCGAGAACGCCATCGGTGTCACGCTCGGCCGCGGCTTCTTCGGTATGACCACCCCCAACGTCTGGAACTGGCACACACCCCCGTGGCACGGCGAGCCGCGGCTGCTCGCCCAGCTGGAGATCGAGCACGAGGACGGCTCGCGCAGCACGCTCGCCACCGACGAAGGGTGGCGTCTCACCGAGGGGGCGACACGCTCCAACTCCCTCTACGCGGGCGAGACCTACGACGCACGCGAACATCCGGCGGGCTGGTCCGCACCCGGCTTCGACGACAAGGGCTGGCGGGCCGCCGTACGGATGCAGGCGCCGAAGGGTGCGCTGCGGGCGCAGGCTCTCGAGCCCGTCCAGGTGGTCGAGACCGTGACGCCGGTGAAGATCAGCGCGTACGGGGACGACTGGCTGGTCGACATGGGGCGCACCCTCGCGGGCTGGACGCGGCTGACCGTACGGGCCGACGCGGGCACCACGATCCGGCTCAAGCACGGCGAGAAACTCAAGGCCGACGGCAGTGTGCACGCCGAGACCGGGCATGTTCCCGGACGCTTCCAGACCGATGAGTACATCTGCGCGGGCGGTGGGGACGACGAGTCGTGGGAGGCCAAGTTCTCGTACAAGGGCTTCCGTTACGTGCAGATCAGCGGTCTTCCCCGTAAGCCCGAACCGGCCGAGGTGCTGGGCCGCGTGGTGCACTCGGGCGTCCAGGACACCGGGACCTTCCGCTGCTCGGAGCCCTTCTACGAGCAGCTCGAACGGGCCATGCGCCGTACCGTCCTCAACAACCTGCACAGCATCCCCACCGACACCCCGATGTTCGAGAAGAACGGCTGGACGGGAGACGCCCAGGTCGGCGCACCGATCATGCTCTACGCGCTCGGTATGCAGCGCTTCTTCGCCAAGTGGCTCGGCGATCTCAAGGACAGCGTGAACACGGCCGGCCAGGTGCCGGTGATCGTGCCGAGCGGCGGCTGGGGCTACCGGGAGCTGGCACCCGCCCCGGAGTGGACCACGGTCTACCCCTTCCTCGTGCGCGAGATGTACCGGGTCTACGGGGACGACCGGCTCGCGCGCGACCATCTGCCCGCCCTGACCCGCTACTTGGACTGGGAGCTCGGCCGCCTGCAGAACGGCCTCGCGGTGACCGCGCTCGGCGACTGGGTCTCCCCCGGCTACGAGATCCCGCCGGAGGACACCCGGCTCACCGCGAGCGCCTACCTCCACCGGGCGCTGCGCGACACGGCGGAGTTGGCGGAGCTGGTCGGCGAACTCGCGCTGAGCAAGCGCTACTCGGCGGCCGCCGATGATCTCAAGTCCGCCTTCAACGCCGAGTTCCTCGCCCCCGAGGGCCACTACCGCACCGCCAAGGACCCCCATTACCGCCAGTCGAGCAACTGCATCCCGCTGGCCTTCGGTCTCGTACCCGCGGGCGCCAGGGCGAGCGTCACCGACTCGCTGCTCGCCGATATCGCCGAGCGGGGCAAGCACCTCAACACCGGCTGCCTGGGCACCAGCGTCCTGCTGCGCGCACTCAGCGCGGCCGGCCACTCGGATGTGGCGCGCGCGGTGGCGCTGCAGCGCACGTATCCCGGCTGGGGCTACTGGTTCGACAACGGCGCGGACACCATGTGGGAGTACTGGCAGGCGGACTCCCGCTCACGCGACCACTACTTCCTCGGCACGATCGTCCAGTGGCTGTACGAGAACGTGGCGGGCCTGCGCCCCGGCGACGCCGGTTACCGCACTTTCACCGTACGGCCGGACGCCCGCGACGGAGTCGACTGGGCGCGTACCGAGCTGGACACGGTGCGGGGGCGGGCGGCGGTGGCGTGGTCGCGTATCGACCAGGAGATCCGTCTGACCGTACGGGTGCCGGTGGGCGCCACGGCCGAGGTGCACGTCCCGGCGGCTGCCCGGGACAAGGCGCAGGCCCCTGAGGGCGCCGCGTACGTGCGGACCGAGCCGGGGTTCGTGGTGTTCCGGGCGCCGCACGGGGAGTGGGGGTTCCGGGGGCGGCCGTAGTCAGGCGCCGGCGCACTCCACATGCCCCCAGCCGCCCGAAGCCAGCTTGGTGATCTTCTCGCCCTGCGCGTACGGCTTCCCGCAGGAGCAGCGGCCCGCGAACTTCGCCTTGATGACCGGGGCCTTCCCGGAGGCCCCGGTCGCGCTCTTGCGCGGCGCCGCGGACTTACGGGCGGCCGGTGCGGCCGTCACACGGTCGGCCCGGGGCTCGGGGATGGCCGCGTTGCCGTGTGCGGTGCCTGCGGGCTGCTGCGACTCCGCCGCGTCGCTGGCCGCGATGTCGGCGATCGCGTTGAGCAGATCGCCGTCGACCTGGTGGGCGGCCACGTGCTTGAAGGTGACCTCACGGCCGGTGAGCAGTTCGTCGATACGGATCACGAGCTCGCGGTTGGCCACCGGCTTCTTCGAGGCGGTGAGCCAGCCGTTGCGCTTCCAGTTCTTGATCCAGGTGGTGACGGCCTGCATCGCGTACTTGCTGTCCATCCGGACCTCGAGCGGCACGGAGGCGTCGGTGGACTCCAACAGCTCGGCGAGCGCGGTCAGTTCGGCCACGTTGTTGGTGGCGACGCCGAGCGCACCGGCCTCCCAGCGCTGCGGGGTGCCTGCGGCGTCGGCGACCACCCAGCCCCAGCCGGCGGGTCCTGGGTTCTTCTTGGCGGCACCGTCGCAGGCGGCAATGATCAAGTCGGACATGCCGTCGATGATGCCAGCTTCGGGCGCCTCCCCGGTAAACGGGAGCCAGGACCGCGCTTCGTATCGGATGCACGGCTGCGGACGTGTGCGCTCCGCATCACCTGTGCGACCGAAGCGGGGTTCGATCGTTGAGCGGGTATGACCACTCAGCGACAACGCGGTCGACGATGGCCCCTCGGGCGGGGTGCGCCACATCTGCAGGACGGCGCGGGCGGCTCCCAACAGCCGCCGCCCGAGCCCCCGTTGACCTTGCAGGCAAGGGCTGCGCGGCTGGCGTCGGCGATGCGCTGAAGTCTGCGGAGCGACCGCGTCAGTCCCGAGCCGTCCCGGCCCCGAGCGCGAAACCTTCCGCGGGCTGCCACGCGGCCCCGTCCCAGGTGACCAGCGTCACCTCCCGCACGGTCACCGTGAGCGGCAGCAGCGGGGCGAGCTGCCGCTCGACGGCGTCGTACGCGGTGCCGGCAGTCTCCGGCGGCTCACTGTTGGCGAGGGTCAGATGCGGGTGCAGCCCGTCGTCGCCGAAGATCCCGCCGTACGGAAGGCACTCGGGCCAGGCCGCGAGGACGCTCTTGGTCAGCGCCCGCACGGGATCGGCCGGCCAGGGGTCCAGGTACAGGACGCCCGGGTAGCGGCCGAACTCCGCGAAGGTCAGCTCGAAGGGCTCGTGCTCGCGCAGGAGCGCGGCAAGACCGCTGCGGACGTCCGCGTCCACCCGGTCCTCGTGGAGAAACGGGAAGAGCACCGAGACATGTGCGGGGAACGGCTCCCGCATCAAGGGGTCGGCCTCGGGCAGCAGGATCGTCAGCGCCGTCTCCCCCACACCGTGCCCCCACCCGGCACTCACCGGGCGGGCAGGCTGGAGCGGCGCACCACCAGTTCCGGCTGGAGCACCACACGCCGGTGCTCATGATCGGCGGCGGACTCCGACTCCGTCTCCTCCAGGAGGAGTTCCGCCGCCATCGCCCCCATCGTCACCGCCGGCTGGCGCACCGAGGTGAGCGGGACGACCGCGGCCGCGGCGAACTCGATGTCGTCGTAGCCGACGATCGCGATGTCCTCGGGGACCCGGACCCCCGCCGCGTACATGCTCTGCAGGACACCGAGCGCGAGCAGATCGTTCGCGCAGAAGACGGCGGTGGGGCGGTCGGCGAGGCCCAGGATCCGGGCCCCCGCGTCCCGGCCCGCGGACACCGTGAGGTGTTCCGTGGGCAGCTCCCGCAGGGTCTCGGGTGCCAGGCCCGCCTCGGCGAGTGCGTTCAGGGCGCCCTGGCGGCGGTCGCGTACCTGGTGGAGGTCCGGTGGCCCGCTGACGTAGGCGACGGAGCGGTGTCCGGCGTCCACGAGGTGACGTACGGCCAAGGCGCCGCCCATCACGTCGTCGACGGAGACCGAGCACTCCGTCGTACCCTCGGCGACCCGGTCCACGAGGACGAAGGGGATGCGGTGGCGGCGGAAGGCCTCGATGTTGCGGCCCGTGGCGTCCGCCGGGGTGAGCAGCACGCCGCGCACCCGCTGCTCGGCGAAGAGCCCGAGGTAGTCGGCCTCCTCGTCCGCGCTCTGGCCGCTGTTGCAGACCATCACGCCGAGCCCGGCCTTGCGCGCGGCGCGCTCGGCGCCGCGCGCGACGTCGACGAAGAACGGGTTGCCCATGTCCAGGACGAGCAGCGCCATGATCCGGCTGCGGCCCGCGCGCAGCTGGCGCGCCGACTCGCTGCGGACATAGCCGAGCCGCTCGATGACGGCCCGCACCCGCTCACGGGTCTCCGCGGAGACCATGTCCGGGTGGTTGATCACATTGGACACGGTGCCCACGGACACCCCGGCGTGCTTCGCCACGTCTTTGATGCCGGCCATGTGCGGTGCGTACTCCGTCCTGCAGCGGGGATCCCGTCCTGCTCAGAAGTTGTACTGGTCGATGTTCGTCTTGTCGAAAACAGTGGGCTCGCCCAGATCGATCACACTGTCCTTGCCGATGGTGAAATCACCGAGCTCCCCGGCCTTGAAGCTCTCGCCCTCGGCCCCCGTGATCTGTCCCGAGGACAGTGCCACAGCCGCGTGCGCGGCCAGTGCGCCGAGCTTCGCGGGGTCCCACAGGGCGAAGGCCTCGACGGTGCCGTTCTTCACGTACTGGCGCATGTCATTGGGGGTGCCGAGGCCGGTCAGCCGCACCTTTCCCTTGTACTTCGAGCCGGACAGGTACTGGGCCGCGGCCTTGATGCCGACGGTGGTCGGCGAGATGATCCCGGCCAGCTTCGGGTGCTCCTGGAGGAGCCCCTGGGTCTGCTGGAAGGACTGCTGGGCGTCGTCGTTCCCGTACGCCGTCTTCACCAGCTTCATGTCCTTGTACTCGGGCTTCTTGAGCTCGTCCGCCATGAACTCGATCCAGGTGTTCTGGTTGGTCGCGGTCTGCGCCGCGGACAGGATCGCGATCTCGCCCTTGTAGCCGAGCTGCTTGCCGAGCACCTGTACCTGGGAGCGGCCGATCGCCTCCGCGCTCGCCTGTGAGACGAAGACGTCGCGGCACTCGGGGTTGGTGTCGGAGTCGTAGGTGACGACCTTGATGCCGTTCTTGCGCGCCTGGTTGAGCGCGGTGCACAGCGCGCCCGGGTCCTGCGCCGAGACCGCCATCGCGTCGACCTGCTGCTGGGTGAGCGTATTGACGTAGCTGACCTGGCCCGAGGTGTCGGTGGCGCTGTTCGGGCCGGTTTCCTTGTAGGAGGAGCCGAGCTCCTTCAGCGCGGCCTCGCCGCCCTTGTCGGCCACCGTGAAGTACGGGTTGTTGACCTGCTTGGGCAGGAAGGCGACCGTGAGGCCCTTCTTGGTGGGGGCGTTCGGGTCGGCCTTCGCCCCGGACTTCTTGGTGGCCTCGCCCTTGGGGGCGTCGTCCTTGGTGGTGCCCGAGCAGGCCGTGGCGGCCAGCGTCAGACAGCACAGGGCCGCGAGTGCGGAGCCGGCTCGGCGCCATGCGGGAGTGAGCATCGTGGGTCCCTTTCGGAGCGTACGAGGGTCAGGGGGAAGGGGGCGGGGCAGACTTCTGCGGACCGTCGGCGGCGGCTCGACGGACCGCGCGCGCCGCGGAGATCTGGCGGGCGGTGCGTGGGGCGAGTACGGAGATCACCAGGAGGACGCCGGTGACGACGATCTGGGACTGTGCGGAGATGTTCTGCAGGCTCATCGCGTTCTGCAGGGCGCCGAGCAGGAAGACTCCGGCGATCGCACCGCCGAGGGTGCCTCTGCCGCCGTCGAAGTCGATTCCGCCGAGCAACACGGCGGCGACCACGGAGAGTTCGAGTCCGGTGGCGTTGTCGTAGCGGGCGCTGGCGTAGTGCAGGGCCCAGAACACACCGGTGAGGGAGGCCATCAGACCGGTGGCGGTGAACAGCAACAGCTTGTGCCGTTTGACGCGGATCCCGGCGAACCGAGCCGCCTCCTCGTTGGCGCCGATCGCGAAGAGCGAGCGTCCGAAGGGGGTGTGGTGCAGGGCGACGACGGCGATCGCGAGGAGGACGAGGAAGGGCAGGAAGGCGTACGGGATGAAGGTCTCGCCGATCCGGCCGGAGGCGAAGTCCAGGTACTGGGTGGGGAAGTCGGTGACCGCGTCCGCGCCGAGGACGATCTGGGCGATGCCCCGGTAGGCGGCGAGGGTGCCGATGGTGACGGCGAGCGAGGGCAGACCCAGGCGGGTCACGAGGAGTCCGTTGACGAGACCGCAGACCGCGCCGAGCACCAGACACAGCGGGATGATCGTCTCGATCGCCCAGCCCGCGTTCCACAGAGCGCCCATCACCGCACCCGACAGACCGGCCGTGGAGGCCACGGACAGATCGATCTCGCCGGCCACCACGAGGAGCGTCATGGGCAGGGCGATCAGCGCGATGGGCAGCGTATTGCCGAGCAGGAAGGACAAGTTGAGCGCGTTGCCGAAACCGTCGACGAAGCCGAAGGAGACGAGAAGCAGCACCACGAGCAGGGCCGCGACCACGGTGTCCCAGCGGACGACGCGCGTGAGCGGGGAGTCAGCCATGGCGGGCGTTCCTCTTCTTCAGTGCTTGCTTCTTCAAAGACGTGGCCACGCGCAGGGCCACGATCCGGTCCACGGAGATCGCGAGCACCAGCAGCACGCCGTTGATGGCGAGCACCCAGACCGAGCTGACGCCGAGCGCGGGCAGCATGCCGTTGATCGAGGTGAGAAGGAGGGCGCCGAGGGCGGCTCCGTGGACGCTGCCGGAGCCGCCGGTGAAGGCGACGCCGCCGACCACCACGGCGCTGACGACGGTGAGTTCATAGCCGGTGCCAGTGGCCGAGTCGACATTGCCGAAGCGGGCGAGATACAGCGCGCCGGCGAGGCCCGCGAGGGCGCCGCAGACGGTGTACGCGATGAGGATCCGCTTGCGTACGGAGATCCCGGCGAGCCGCGCGGCCTCGGGGTGCGAGCCGAGCGCGTACAGCTCACGGCCGCCGCGGAAGTGCCGCAGGCAGTAGGCGACGACGACCAGGACCGCGAGGGCGATCAGGGCGAGGTAGGGGACGGCGGACAGGCCCTGTGAGCCGAAGTCGACGAATCCGCCGGGGAGGTCGGAGGCGGTGATCTGGCGGGAGCCGACCCAGATCGAGTCGATGCCGCGGATGATGTAGAGCGTGCCGAGGGTCACGACCAGGGCGGGGACCTGGCCGAGGCTGACGAGTACGCCGTTGAGCAGTCCGCAGCCGATCCCCAGCGCCATGGCGAGCAGTACGGCGACCGCTGGGTGGCCGCCGCCCTGCAGCCAGGTGCCGGTGGCGAACGCGCTGATGCCGAGGGTCGAGCCGATGGACAGATCGACATTGCGGGTGATGACCACGAGGGCCTGGCCGGTCGCCGCGAGGACCAGGATGGTCGCGTTGAGGAGGAGGTCCTTGATGCCCTGCTCGGAGAGGAACTCGCTGTTGCCTGCCTGGGTGATGCCGATCATCACCAGGAAGACCAGCAGGATGGCGAGTTCGCGCAGTCTGAAGACCCGGTGGACCAGGCGGCTCGAACCGGATGTGCCGGGTTCGACGGTGGGGGTCGGCTGCTGAGCGGTCGCTGTCATGCGGCCCTCCCGGTGGCCGCGGCCATCACGCTCTCCTCGGTGGCCCGCTCACGTGGGATGTCAGCTGTCAGGCGGCCTTCGTGCATCACGAGGACGCGGTCGGCCATGCCGAGGATCTCGGGCAGATCGGAAGAGATCATCAGGATCGCAACCCCGTCGGCGGCGAGCTGCGAGAGCAGCCGGTGCACCTCGGCCTTGGTGCCCACGTCGATCCCGCGGGTGGGCTCGTCGACGATCAGCACCTGAGGTTCCTCGGGCACCAGCGCGACTCCCGCCGCCAGAGCGGTACTCGGCGCACCGTTGGTCAGGGACCGGCCGAACACCTCCACCCCTCCGCCGTCCCAGCGGTCGATCCCGAACACCGCGCGGGCCACCTCACTGCGCCCGGCGCCGATCAGTCCCGCGAGGCCGACGATCTCGCCGCATCTCACCTCGAAGGACACATCGGTGAACACGCCTTCGCGGGTCAACCGCCGCACGCTCAGCGCCACTTCGCCGACTTCGGCGTCCTGCTTGGGATAGAGCGCTTCCAGATCGCGGCCGACCATGCGGCGTACGAGCGCTTCCTCGGTCAGCGTGTCGAGCTTCTCGGTCGCGATCAGCGCTCCGTCCCGCAGGGTCGTGACCCGCCCGCAGAGCGCGAAGATCTCCTCCAGGCGGTGCGAGATGAAGAGCACCGCCGCGCCCTGTTCGCGCAGAGTGCGTACGACACCGAAGAGGCGGGCGACCTCGCTGCCGGTCAGCGCGGCGGTCGGCTCGTCCATGATCAGCACGCGGGCGTCGAACGACAGGGCCTTCGCTATCTCCACGAGCTGCTGGTCGGCGATGGAAAGGCCGCGCGCGGGCTGCTCGGGGTCGAGTTCGACATGGAGCCGCGCGAAGAGACGGCGCGCCGCCTCGTCCACGGCCCGGTGGTCGATCCTGCCGAGGGAGCGGCGCGGCTGGCGGCCCATGAAGATGTTCTCTGCGATCGACAGATCGGGGAACAGCGTCGGCTCCTGGTAGATGACGGCGACTCCCGCGTCGCGGGCGTCCGCGGGGCCGTGGAAGACCACCGGTCGTCCGTCGAGGAACAGTCCGCCCGCATCCGGCCGGTACACCCCCGCAAGCGACTTGATCAGGGTCGACTTCCCGGCGCCGTTCTCTCCCGCGAGGGCATGGACCTCACCGGCGTACAGCTCCAGTGACACGTCCTGGAGCGCACGCACCGCTCCGAAGGACTTGCTCAGGTTCTGTGCGGCGAGGACAGGGGGCTCTCTCATCTGCGGCACCGATCGGGATGACGGGAACGGTGGGAGGCGACGCATCACTCGAAGCCACGACTGAAAGGTTTCAAGGATGTGCACGGAAGTTACGGCCAGGCCGCCGGGGACGTCAATGGCCGTGCGCCAGATTCCGTATCCGACTGAGGAACGCCAACTGGGCTCTTGACAGCAGGAGTTGAGCACCTAGGCTTGCTGATCCCGTGAAACGATTCACGCGTACGGAAGGCTGCGCGATGACCGCAGGTTCGCACCCCGCCCCCGTCAAGGCGGCGCTCGGCTCCCAGGTGATCGAGACGCCGTCCTGGGCGTACGGCAACTCCGGTACGCGGTTCAAGGTGTTCGCGCAGCAAGGGGTCCCCCGTACACCGCGGGAGAAGATCGACGACGCCGCACAGGTGCACACGTACACCGGGGCCGCACCTCGTATCGCCCTGCACATCCCGTGGGACAAGGTGGACGACTACGCGGCCCTCACCGCGTACGCGAAGGAGCGCGGGCTCACGCTCGGCGCGATCAACGCGAACGTCTTCCAGGACGACGACTACAAGCTCGGCTCGGTCACCAACCCGGATCCCGCTGTTCGCCGCAAGGCACTCGGCCACCTCCTGGCTTCACCACCGACGTCGCCTTCATGCTCGACCAGTGCCACAACATCGAAGCCAAGATCCCCGCCATCATCCGCTCGGTCATGAACGTGCAGGAAGCCACCGCAAAAGCCCT
>JOGW01000013.1 GCA_000721375.1 Streptomyces sp. NRRL B-3428
GGCGGGTGGGGGGCGCGGTGGGGCTGGCGCAGGTGATGGCGAATGAGCACCTGATCGACGAACTGGGGGAAGCGGGCATCCGGGGGCTGAGCCGCCTTCTGTGGGCGGCTGACTGCCAGACCTGCGGGGGGCCGCTGGGCGAGGGGGCGCCCGCCCTGGCCGTCGACGCCGGACCCGGTCCGACGCTGGCCATCGCCTCCCTCCACCACGTGGACTGCCGCCAACCGGGCTGGAACGACAGCCCAGTTGTGTCCGGGGCGTTCGAGACGACCTGGTCCGCAGGGGCGCGACTGCTGTTGGTCGAGTATCGGCGCCAGCAGGTGCGGTTGCCGGTGTTCGCCGTCAACCCGTCCTTGGAGGCGGTACGGCTCACCAGGGAGCGGCAGGGTGCAGCGTGGCGCGTCGCTCCGGGTGGCCCGAGCGGGCTCGCGGACTGCGGACTCGTACCGGCAGGACCCGACCTGGCGCATGCGGTCGACTCGCCGGTCGCGGGGGCGCGGGCCCGGATCGACGGGGAACGTCTGCGTCTGGAGTTGGCCGGGTACTCCTTCTGGACGGCGGCGGGTGAGGAGTCCCGCGCTGCCATCCAGCTGGCGGACGGTTTTCTGCTCGCGGTGACCCATGCCTGCGAACCGGGTCGGGCAGCCGACGGCGAGTTCGCGCGGATGATCCAGTCGGGCGAGACGCTCGTCGGCTGGGTCGGCCTTTCGACACAGGCCGCTGTCTCGCGAGCAGCGAAGCTGCGGGAGATCCGCGCCGCCGTGTCGGCCGGCGTGCGGCCTCCGGACTTCACCTTCCGCGCGGCCGGCTATTTCGCCTCCGTACGTGGCTCAGAGCGTTCCGCGGGCGGTGTGCTCGGAGCGTGTCCGGATGACCTTCCCGACGAACAGGCCAAGGCATGGGCGTCCGGGACAGTCGCCAAGGGGAACCAGCGGCTGCCGGAGTGGTCGCTCGTGAACGCCGACGAACCTGCGGCGGGCTGGCACACCATCGACGTCCTCTCCCTGGTGCGGCTGCTTCTGCAGCGCCGGGGCGGACGCTGGCTGCTGACCGCGCAGTGGGCGCAGACCCGGACGGCCGGGCCGGTGACCGATGGTGAGCTCCGCACCTGGGCTTCGGCGGTGATCTCCAGGCGCACCGGCGGTGCGGCGCCGGCCTGGTCCGCGGTGGAGATTTCGAACGGAACGCGTTATGTGTACGCGTCTCACGACGGGAGCTGACAGTGGAAATGGCAGGCATGTCGTTGGCGGCGGCCGGGGCGGTCGTGCTCCGCGAAGGGATCACGTTCTTCTACGCGCAGGCCACCGAACTGCTGCAACGCAGGCGAGACCGGCATGACCGGCGAAACGCCGAGGCCACGGCCGACGGCACGGAACCGGGGCCGGGCCATGACGGCGGGCCTGGCCCGGAACCCGAAGTGGCCGCGGCGGCGCTCAGGGCGCCGGAAGGCGTCTTGGACGGTGAGTTGGTCGACCGCGGCGTGGACGAAACGGCGCTGGACGAGGAGGCGAGCCGGCTGATCGACCTGACCGGGCGACTGCACGGCTACGAGCAGGGATTCCGTCCGGTGACCACGCAGGACCAGGAGTTGCTGGCCACGGTGGACGCGCTGCGGCTCGCGCTGGAACACATCTACGGGCAGCGGATCACCCTGGCCGGCGAGGCCAGGCCGACCACCGGCAGCCCTCTGGCGGACGCGGCGCCTGGTGCGGCGCCGACGGTGTCGGTCAACGTCAGCGGCCAGGGGGCGGTAGGCGTGGGCGGTGACGTCAGCGGGACGATCACCACCCATGCGCCGGCGCCCCTTCGGAGCCCGCATGAGCAGTGAGCGCACCGGCAAAGAGCCCAGCGGCACCCGCCCGTTGGGGTCCGGAGACGACGGGCACGAGCCGCCGGGCGCCGGTGGAGAAGCGCTGACGCCACCCCCGACGCCGACCCCGCCCCCGTACACCCGGCTCCACGTCTCAGGCGACGGCGCAGTGGGTGTCGCGGGCAACATGACCGGCGTGATCAACACCGGCCCCGTGACCGTCACTTCGCGGCCGACCCTCGCCCAAGCGCGGCCCAGCGCGCTGCAGTGGGCCGGCTACCGCGAGCGGATCGGCCTGGACACGTACACCCCACGGAAGTGGCTCGTACGGGAGATCGACGACTTCATCGCCGACCACGAGAGCGGCTACTTCCTTGTCATCGCCGACGCCGGCCTCGGCAAGTCGGCCTTCGCCCTGTCCTTCCAGCAACAACACGACTGCCCAGGGCACTTCGCGGGAACGGGGGCACGGGAGCGCACCACCCGCGCGGCCGCGATGAGCCTGTCGGCACAGTTGATCGAGCGATGGGGCCTGGCCGACGCCTTCGCGCCGGACGGCTTCCTGCCCTACGGTCTGGACGGGGCTCCCGGGCTTGAGGCGGTCCTCGTGGCCGCGGCCGAACGGCGGGACGCGGAGCGGACCGGGGAGCCGATCCTCCTGGTAGTGGACGGCCTCGACGAGCACGAACCCTCCGCGGAGGAGCGTGGTGCGCGCGCGGCCATGCCGTTCGGACTGCCGCCACAACTTCCGCGCCGTGTCTACGTCATCGCCACGGTACGCAGCGGTACCGACATACCCGGGCTTCGTCAGCCGTATCTCGAATGCGACTGGCGCGAGCGGGTGGACGCCAACCTGGGCGACATGCGCCGCCACCTGGAGAAATACAGCCGAAGCCCCGCCCTCGCGGAGCGGATCGCCGCGGCGGGCATCTCCCCGCAGGACGTCATCGGCACGCTGCTCGACCGCTGCGCCGGAGTGTGGATCTATCTGCGGTACGTCCTCATGGAGATCGAACTCGACCGCCGCCGGGTGGACGAACTCAACCGGCTCCCCGCCGACCTGGCCTCGTACTACCGGGACTGCCTCAACCCGCTACGGGCCGACTCGACGCTCTGGTACGACGTGTACCTGCCCGTCCTCGCCACGGTCGCCACGGCCGCCGAACCGATCGGCCACGCCACCGTGTCCACGCTCGCCGGCGCCACCCAGCCGCTGCGGGTGAGCCGTCTGCTCACCGAGACCCTGCTGCCCTTCCTCTACCGCACACCTGACGGATCGCGTTTCGCCCCGTACCACCAGACGCTGCGTACGTTCCTCACCGGCGACGACGGCCCCGGCACCCGCTGGTCGGGCTCGCTCGCGGGCTGGCGCACGGAGCTCTCCCAGGCCGCAGCGCAGGTCCAACACCGGATCTGTGACCACTACCTCGCCGTTTGGGGCGGTCTCGACGACGGCTTGCCGGGACTGACGGCCGCCGCGTCGAGCGGGCCGCGTGACGCGGAGACCGAGGGGTACGGGCTACGCTCCCTCATCGGTCATCTGGCGGCGGCCGGACGGTACGACGAGCTGCATCAGGTGCTGGCCTGCGAACATGACGACCGCAATATCTGGTACGAGGCGCACGATCGCGTCGGGGACATCGAAAGCTACCGCGCGGACATCGCCGTCGCCCGCGGTCTGTGCGCCCCGGGCAACGCCACCGCGTCCATCGGACGGGAACTGCGCTACCGCCTCATCGACGCCAGCCTGATCTCCATGGCGGGGCAGGTTCCGACTCCGCTGCTCCAAGCCCTCGTAGCGGCCGGGGTGTGGCGGCCGGAGCGGGCCTTCGCCCATATCGACATGGCGGAGCCAACCGCGGCGGCTGAGGCGGCGGGTGACTTTCTGACCGGCGTGCAGGCCGCCCGACTCTGGCAGCGCGCGGTCACGATCGGCGACGCCCACACGCGGGGCGAGGCCATGGCCAAGCTCTTCCGCTACCTCCCCGAGGATCTGCTCGAAGAGGCCCTTGACCACGTGGTGGCTGCACCGGACGACTACAGCTTCGGCATCAGCCTGATCGCCCTGATCCCGCGACTGCAGGGTGCGTTGCTGCGCAGAGCGGTGCTGGCCGCCTGCGGTCGCCCCTCCGCCTTCGACCGTGCCGGCGTGCTCCATTCCGTGATGCATCTGGTGCCCGCCGAGCTGGTGCCGCAGGTGCTCGGGGCCATGCGCGAAGCGGCCGACAACGCGCCCGCGGGCTGGTGGCGCGCGGCCACCTGCTGCTATCTCGCCGACCACGTTCCTGCGGACGAGCGCCGGGAGTTGCTGCGACGCGCACTCGTGGCCGCGCGGGCCACCCGGGTGAGGGACCGGGGTCTTGCGCTGTCGGTCGTCGGTAGACGAGCCGCCGACGACCCGCGACTGTGGGGGGAGGTCCTGGAGTCGGTCCATGAACTCGAGTCCACGTCGTCACGGTTGAAGACGCTGACCGACATGGCACAAGCCGCTGGCGCGCCGGAGCGGGAGGCGCTCGTCGCACTCGCGAGCGACCTCGCCCGCGGCACGAGTGAGCCCTACGAACGGGCGCGCGCGCTCACCGACCTCGTGCCCCTGGCCGAGGGCGAGCAACGGCGGCGGCTCCTGCGCGAAGCGATGGACGCGGCACGGTCCATCGACAATCTCCAGATCGGGATCCCGCGGTGGGCCGCGCTCGCGCAGGCCCACCTGGCAGGACCCGAGCGTGAGGAGGAGATGGCCAGGGTCTGGCGCGCATACGAAGAGTGCGACGACAGTTTCCGCAAGGACCAGGTACTGCGGGACCTGATCCCCTGCCTCACAGGGGACCTGGTCCAGTCGGCCCTGACGGCCGCCCGTGCGATCGACTTCGCCTCGAGCCGGGCGAGTCGGCTCGGGGAGCTCATCCCCTTGCTGCCACCGGCCGACCGCGCGGCAGTGGCCGCGGAGGCGCTGGCCACGGCCCGCGCCGTCGACGACCACGCAGACCAGCGCGCGGCGGTCACCGCGCTGACCGGCGAGCAGTTCCGCACCTGGGCCGAACCAGGCACCTCGGACACGGCCCCGGGCGCGCCCCGTACACCCGGCGCCATCGCCGAGGCCATGCTCGAACGCATCACCGCAATCCCCGATCCCTGGCGGCGACTCGAGGCCGTGATCGACGCCTCGGGCGACATCACACCGCCCCTGGCCGACCGCTTCTACAAGATCGCCGGGGAACTGGGCGAATCGACGGTGCCGACGACGGCCGTCATGAACCTGGGCGCTGGTCTGCCCACGGCGACGCTGGGACTGCGCAACACCGGCATCGAGTCCGCCGCCCTGGCGGCGGTGATCCGCATACCCCGCCTTCGTGAGGAGGCGGTGGAGCACATCCTCGACCAGTCCCTCGACGCGGCGGCACTGCTGGCCGGGAACCTCCCACCGCAAGCTCCCGCGGTCGCCCGGTGGCCAGTCGACCAGGCGATCCCGATGCACCGCATCCGGTATCGCGACGCCCGCGACGCCGACGACATGATCTGGGCCGCGTCCCACTCCGTCACCTTCCGCTGGACGCTCGCCGAAGCTCTCACCGGGATCGCCGAGCACCTGGTCGGCGAGGCCCGCTCCGCCGCCGTGGCGGACGCTCTCGCGCTGCTGCGGAGCATCCCTCCCGGCTGGGACTACTTCGGGCACATACGGATGCGAGCGCTCCGAGTGCTTCCGCTGCTCTCGGAGAGCGGGCGATCCGGCCTCCTGGACGACCTCTTCACGTACGCCGCCGTGGAGCTCGACGGCCTCCACCAGGCGAGCGTGATCGCCGCCCTGGCGCCGCATCTGCCCGAGCATCTGCTGCGCGAAGCGCTGGACCTGCTCGCCGGGCTGGATGAGAAGAACCGTCGCGTCGCCGTGGCCGCGGTCGCCGAGGTCTGGCAGGGCGACTCGGCCCCGATCCGTCACCAGATCGCCCGACTGGACATGCACGGGCGGGTGAAGGCGCTCGAAGCGCTCCTGCGCAATCCCGCTCAGCGAGGCCAGTCCGACGGTCCCGCCTTCGACCCCTGGCCGCCCGGCGCGGACCGTGCGCAAGCGTTGACGATCGTCGCCGCTGCCGCCTGGTGGGTGCGGCACGAGGGCGGCGCACAAGCGGTCGCCGAGACCGTGCGTGCGATCAACGACACGGCACGGTGGTGGCCTTGAGGTGAGGCGGGCGGGGGTGAGGCGGTTCGCCGGCGTGGCCGCTCCCAGGGGCGCCGGAGGTCCTCGGCGAGGGGTCGGGCGACTTCGCGGAACTGGGCGGCGGTGATCGCGATGGCGTCGTCGGCCGGACCGGGACGGATCGCGGCCGGCCCCGAGTCGCCGAGCGCAAGATGTCCGACACCCTGACGCCGTACCTGCTCAAACGGGCCCAACACCGTGCCTGGCCCCAGCCCGCCAGAGCACACGCCGACGCCGTCGCCAGGGGGCAGCTGTGGCCGGGATGAGGCCCACCTGAGCCACACCCGCTTCCGCGTCTTCTGTGTCCGACCGATCAGGAGCGGGGCTCCGGAGAACAGCACCAGGCCGGCTGCGACGAGTCCGACGTACATCGCCGGGCTGCCGAGGGGCAGCTGGGCCGGGACGGCGGGTCAGCCGGCGCTCGGATCAACCCGTGCTTGAGGCCTCGTCCAGCGCGCGCGTGAACAACCCGCGGTGGTCGTTGGCGAGAAGGGCCAGCTGAGTCCGGTTGTCGAGGGCGAGCTTGTGCAGGGCACGGGACACATACGCCTTGACGGTGCCCTCGGCGACACCGATCAGCTCCGCGATCTCCCGGTTGCCGAGCCCGTCGGCCACCGCGAGGACCACCCTCAGCTCCTGCGCGGACAGTTGGCGGACCTCGCGCCCGAACTCCTCGGTGTCGACGGGGTGGCGATGACTCGCGAACCGGTCCAGCACAGAGGTGATGAGGGCCGGGGAGAGCACCGCGCGGTGTTCCACCGCCTGATGGACGGCGGCCACCAGGTCCGGCGCGGAGGCGGTCTTGAGCAGATAGCCGTCGGCACCGGCCCGCCACACCCGGGCCACCGACTCCTCGTCCGTGTCCGTGGTGAGGATCAGGATGCCGAGGCCGGGGTGGTGTGCGCGCAGGGTTCTGGCGGTTTCGGCGCCGTCCGGTCCGCCGGGCATGATCAGGTCGAGGACCGCCAGGTCGGGCGTGGTGCGCTCGACGGCTTCGACGGCCGCCGTGCCCGTCGCCGCTTCGGCTACCACTTCGATGTCGCCCGAGGCGGTGAGGATCGTCCGCAGACCGGTGCGGATGACGTCCTCGTCGTCGGCGATGACGATACGGATCATGTGGGGGTGCCTCCGTGGTTGCGCGGCGCCCGGGCACACACCCGGAACCCGCCGCCGGGCGCGGGGGCCGCGTCGAGGGTGCCGCCGAGCAGGCTCATGCGGTCGCGCAGTCCGCCCAGGCCTAGGCCCGTGCCGCCGCCGGAGCCTGCGGTGGACGCGGTCGCGGGTGGTGGGCCGTTCTCCACGACGAGAGTCCAGTCGTGGTCGGTGAGGTCCAGACCGAGTCGGGCCTCGGACCCGGCGGCGTGGCGCAGCACGTTCGTCAGCGCCTCGGTGACCACGCGGTGGGCCGCATCCTGCGCGGCCAGGTCCAACCGCTCGTACGCGGTGAAGAACCCGGGATCGGTACGGACCTCCGTGCCGGCCGACCGCACCTGCGCGACGGCCCGCTGAAGGACCTCGCCGAGCGCCTGCGGCGGCTCGCCCTCGAGCGCCCGCAGGCGCAGCCGGACCGTCATGCTGCGCAGGTGCTCGGTGGCGGCGGCGCACTGCTCGTGTACGCCGTCGAGGAGGGCCGAGGTCCGGGGCGACGGGTGGTCGAGGGTCACCTGCAGCGACCCGGCCAGGACGTTCAGGACCGCCACGTCATGGCCGAGCAGATCGTGGAACTCCCGTACGAGGCGGCCGCGTTCCTCGTTCACCGCGTCGGTCGCGAGCCGTCGCGCCTCGAGAGCGGCCCGCGTACGGTCCTCGTCGCGCTGGCGCAGCGCGGTGCCTGCGACGAGGAGGCCGGTCACCATCAGCGTGACCGCCATACAGCCGGCGACCGTGCCGGGGCGTACGAACTGCGGACCGGAGCCGATCGCGGTGAGTACGACGAGTTCGGCTACGGCGACGGCCGCGAACTGCCAGGCGCGTGCCCCGGACCAGAAGCGACCTGCCGCGTAGGCGAGGAAGAACAGCGGTGTGAAGGCCATGCTCAGGCCGGTGGCCGCGAGCACCACGACCGCGACCGGCAGCGGTCGGCTGCGGCGGCGAAGCAGGGCGGCCGAAGCGACGAGGATGGCGAGGTAGCGCAGCAGCGGATGGGAGGCCCAGGAGGCATGCTCCCAGACCCGGGCGATCTCCAGACCGAGTCCGATGCAGGCGGAGGCGAGCGCGGCCAGGCGGTCCCAGGTCTCGGGGCGTGTGCCGGCCAGTGCGCGGGCGAGGCGTTCGCTCCACGGCGGTCCGCTCACGTGCGTCGCACCCTGCGCTCGGCTGCCCGCCCGGCTGCCCGCCCGGCCGGCCGTCGGGGCGGTCGGTGGGCGCAGGGGCGGCGCAGGCCTCGCAGGACGGGCTCCGTCACGCTCCTCGCTGCCACGCCACCCGCTCCTTCCGTAGCGGCCGCTTGCCTGAGTTCACTTTCGCCGAACGGGCAGGGGGTCGCCAGGTGAGGAGATCAGAGGGGGCCGGCAAGGGCGGCTGCGGGTAGGGACCGCCTCGGTGACAAGCGGGCCGACACTCGATCAGCGCCGCAGTCCCAGGGAGGACAGCGCGGCTCCTGCGATCCGGTGGGCGGCCGGTGCCCCCCCGGCCGGTCAGCGGCGGCAGCCGCGAGGCCGACGATGTGTGGCGGGCGGTCGCCACTCGGCCCGAACGCATGATGCGCAGGACATGGCCCTGGCACCGGGGGCAGGTGGGCCTGGACAGCGGCGAGGGGACCTGCTGCCCGTCGACGCCGTAGCGCACATGGCGCCGGCCCTCGACGTCGGTCCACGGGGTGACGTCGAAGTCGGCCTCCCAGCCGTTGCCGCAGTCCAGACAGGTCAGACGTAGGCCTCGTGAGTACCGACGCGGCCGCCGGTGGGGCGAGTTGGGGTGGAGGCGCTGGTCCTGGCGGGGTTCCTCTCGGTCCCGGGGCGGCTGCGGGCGCCGTCCCACCTCTTCGGGGAACAACCGCACCAGCCCTCACGAGCCCGCCGGACGGCCCGACTTCAGGGCCCGGAAGGACCGTCGTGCCCGGTTTCCTGTAAACGGAAGGAGATCCGCGGACACCGCGTTCACCGTCGTGCAGGAGCTGCGCGCCAAAGGTCTGCACCACGGCCGACTCCACGCGCGTCCCCGTGCAGCGACTCCAACGGAACCACTCGTACCGCGGGTCATAAAGCATGCCTTCTTGGCCATGAACCCATAGGCGTTCAGCCATCGACGGAGACTGGCTCAAAGCTTGAGCACATTTTCCACACAACCTCTCTGCACGTTGGCCCTGATGCTCTAGATTGACCGTGCTTCACCGGCTTGAGCATGAGCGGCCAGTAAAGATCATTAGGTCCCGAGGGGACCCGAACACCACAAGACAGGCGATTCCGCTGTGATTTGGGCGGGTTGTTCGGGCGGCACGAGAAGACCGGCATATCAGGCGCCGGACCGGGATGTCGGGTACGGGAGGCGGGGGTCTCCCGGGGGAGGAACATCACGGGAGACGGGGGTCTCCCGAGGGGTGGGTCATCGCGGGGGACGGGGGTCCCCCGAGGGGTGGAGTTTCACGGGGGACGGGGGTCTCCCGGGGGGGAGTGACTGTGTTAGGCGAACACGTCGAACCCACTGGCGACCTGGGGGGGTCAGTGCAGCAGGGGGAGTTATTGAGCCCTTTTCCCTCCGCTCGCGGGCCTCTGGCCACCGGGGCGATCGGCCGGCCCGCGAGCGACTGGGAGCAGCGCTACCGCCGTTCGGTGATCACCAGCGACACCGCGGCCACCGCCTTCGTCGTAGGGGCGATCGGCGGCTTCTTCGGAGTACGTGACGCGGCCAACTGGCATGAGAACTGGGCCATATTGGCCTTCGGCACCGAACTTCTGGTGCTGGGAGCGCTCGCTCTGAGCCGCTCCTGGGCGCCGGCGGTCCTCGGCCAGGGCGCGGAGGAATTCCGCCGGCTCGGACGCGCGCTGTTCGCGGCGGTCGTCGTGCTGTCGCTCGGCGGGATCGCCCTCACCTCGCGCAACATCAAGCTGTGGATCTTCGTCGCGATCCCGGCCATCGCACTCGCCACCATGACCGAGCGCTATCTGCTGCGGCTGCGGCTGCACAGACAGCGCAAGGAGGGTGAATGTCTGCGGCCTGTGCTCGCCGCCGGGAGCCCGGCCACCGTACGCGATCTGATCACCCGGGCCCGGAAATTCCCGCACCTCGGCTGGCGGGTGGACGCTGTGTGCACGGCCGACGGCCGCGGGCTCGACGGTGACTTCCTGGACGGTGTGCCCGTCGTCGGCCTGCTGACCGACGTCGCACGCTATGTCCGGCGTGACGGGTTCCGTGTCGTCGCCGTCACTCCCGACCCGCACTGGTCGCCGGACCAGCTGCAGCGGCTGGCCTGGAACCTCGAGGGCAGCGATGCCGAGATGGTCGTGGCACCGGTTCTGATGGAGGTGGCGGGACCGCGGCTGCATGTCGACGCGGTGCTCGGGATACCGCTGCTGCGGGTCAGCATGCCTGCGTTCACCGGCGGCCGCCGCGTGGTCAAGGCCTTCTTCGACCGGCTGGGCGCGATGTTCCTGCTCCTGCTGTTCTCACCGCTGATGGTGCTCGTCGGGGTGCTTGTGCTCCTCGACAGCCGCGGTGGAGCGCTCTACAGCCAGCGCAGGGTCGGCAAGGACGGCCGCGAGTTCACCATCTTCAAGTTCCGCACCATGGTCACCGGCGCCCACAAGGCACGCGCCCAGCTGGCCGACGTCGACGAGGGCGCGGGCCTGCTGTTCAAGGTCCGCAGGGATCCGCGGGTGACGCGGGTGGGAGCGGTGCTGCGCCGGTACTCGCTCGACGAGCTTCCGCAGTTGTTCAACGTTCTCACCGGCTCCATGTCGCTCGTCGGTCCGCGGCCGCCGCTGCCGGAGGAGTCCGCCGCGTACGGCCCGGACATCCGGCGGCGCCTCCTGGTGAAGCCCGGGCTCACCGGCCTGTGGCAGATCAGCGGACGCAGCGACCTGCCGTGGGACGAAGCGGTCCGCCTCGACCTGCGGTACGTGGAGGACTGGTCGCTGGCCCTCGACGCGGTGATCTTGTGGAAGACGCTGCGTGCGGTGCTCCAGGGGCAGGGGGCCTACTGATGGGCGGGGGGCGTCGCCCGATCGACGCGGGGAGCGCAGGCCGACGGGGCCTGCCTTGGGGGAGGGACGTTTCATGAAGGTCAGCGTCTTCGGGCTCGGCTACGTGGGCTGCGTTTCGGCGGCATGCCTGGCGAGCATCGGGCACGAGGTCATCGGGGTGGACGTGAACCCGGTGAAGGTGGACCTGGTCAACGAGGGCAAGGCCCCGGTGGTCGAGGAGCGGATCGGCGAGCTGATCGCCGACGTCGTGAAGAGCGGGGCGTTACGCGCCACCGACGACGTCCGTGAGGCGATCATGGCCAGCGAGGTGTCGCTGATCTGTGTGGGTACGCCCTCGGCGCCCAACGGCAGCCTGAGCACTGCCTACTTGGAGCGGGTGACCGAGCAGATCGGCGCCGCGCTGGCCGAGCGGGGCGGGCGGCACACCGTCGTGTTCCGCAGCACCATGCTTCCCGGTACGTGTCTGAACCTGCTGGTCCCGATCCTGGAGAAGCACCTCGGCGGTACGGCCGGAGTGGATGTCGGGGTCGCGGTGAACCCGGAGTTCCTGCGCGAGGGCACCAGCGTGCGGGACTTCTTCGATCCGCCGAAGACGGTCATCGGCGAGCTGGACCCGGCCAGCGGCGATGTGGTCGCGTCGTTGTACGGGTCCCTGCCCGGCGAGGTGTTCCGGGTGCCGGTCCCCACCGCCGAGGCGATCAAGTACGCGGACAACGCGTTCCACGGTCTCAAGATCGGCTTTGCCAACGAACTGGGTGCGGTGTGCCAGGCGCTCGGCGTGGACTCGCACCAGGTGATCGACGTGTTCCTGGCGGACCGGAAGCTGAACATCAGCCCCGCGTATCTGCGGCCCGGCTTCGCCTTCGGCGGTTCCTGCCTTCCCAAGGACCTGCGCAGCCTGGTGCACGCGGCGCAGCGGGCCGATGTCTCGGTGCCGATACTCGCCCACGTCCTGCCCTCCAACTCCGCCCATCTGCAACGGGCGGTGGAGCTCGTCGAGCGCACCGGCAAGCGCAAGGTGGGGCTCTTCGGTCTCTCCTTCAAGCCCGGTACCGACGACCTGCGCGAGAGCCCGCTCGTCGAGCTGGCCGAGCGTCTCTTCGGCAAGGGCTACGACCTGCGGATCTACGACGCCAACGTAAGCCTGTCGCGACTGCTCGGCGCGAATCGCGAGTACATCGAGACCCGGCTTCCGCATCTGGCGCAGCTGCTCGCCGAGTCCGTGGACGAGGTGCTCGAGCACGCCGAGGTCTGCCTGGTCGGGACCAAGGATCCGGCCGTCCTGTCGGCGCTGCCCCACGGGGGCGCGCCGGTGATCGTCGATCTCATCCGTCTACCCGACGCCGAAGAGCGCCGGACCGAACCGGGGTACATGGGCCTTGCTTGGTGAAACAACCGGCGCCGACCGGCACGGCCGGAGCGCGCTGATCCTCGTGGAGAACCTGTCGGTGCCGTTCGACCGGCGGGTGTGGCAGGAGTGCACGACGCTGCGCGACGCGGGCTGGACGGTGCACGTCATCTGTCCCCGGGGAGAGAAGCGGGACACCGAACCGGAGGCCGTGATCGACGGAGTGCGGATCCACCGCTATCCGTTACGCGCGGCCACCGGCGGGCCCGCCGGCTATCTGCGCGAGTACGGAACGGCGCTGTGGCACACGCTCCGGCTGGCCCGCAAGGTCGGCCCGGTGGATGTGGTGCACGCCTGCAACCCGCCCGACCTGCTGTTCCTGCCGGCGCTGTGGCTGAAGCGCCAGGGTGCGCGCTTCGTCTTCGACCAGCACGACCTGGTACCGGAGTTGTACCTCTCGCGGTTCGATCGCGGCGAGGATCTGCTCTACCGGGCCGTGTGCGCCCTTGAACGGCGCACCTACCGGGCTGCCGACATCGTGCTGGCCACGAACGAGAGTTATCGGGACATGGCGCTGAGCCGTGGCGGCAAGCGGTCCGAGGATGTCTTCGTGGTACGCAGCGCGCCGGACATCGACCGGTTCCACCCGGTGCCGCCCGAGCCGGAGTTGAAGCGTGGCAAGCCTCATCTGCTGTGCTATCTGGGCGTGATGGGCCCGCAGGACGGCGTCGACTACGCGCTGCGGGCGCTCGCGAAGCTGCGCGACGAGCTCGGACGCACCGACTGGCATGCGGTGTTCGTCGGCGCCGGTGACGCCTTCGACGCGATGGTGGCGCTGTCACGGCAGCTCGGGCTCGGCGAACAGGTCCAGTTCACGGGCCGAATACCGGACGCCGACCTGGTGCGCTACCTGTCCACCGCGGACGTGTGCCTCTCCCCCGACCCGCGTAATCCGCTGAACGACGTGTCGACCATGAACAAGGTCCTCGAGTACATGGTGATGGGCCGTCCGATCGTCTCGTTCGACCTGAAGGAGGCGCGCGTCTCCGCCGGTGACGCCGCCGTCTACGCGCCCGCGAACGACGAGGCCGAATTCGCCAAGCGCATCGCGCTGTTGCTCGACGATCCGCAGGAGCGAGACCGGATGGGCAAGATCGGCCAGGAGCGGATCAGTGGTCCGCTCTCCTGGCCGAACTCGCAAGCTTCGCTGCTCGCCGCCTACACCGCCGCCTGCAAGGACCACTCTCCGGTGGCCGCGCGCGGACGAGTTCGCACAAGGAAGAGGCCGCAGCGTTGAACGACGACACGGTACGTCTGGTCACGATCGGGAGGGTTGTCCGCCGACGCCGACGTCTTCTCGCTGTGCTCGCCCTGCTCGGCGCTCTCGTCGGACTCGGCCTGTCCGTGGTGTTCCCACCCCACTACACGACATCCGCTTCGGTGCTGCTCTCAGGGCAGTGGGAGGAACGCGAGCTGCTGACCCAGGCGGAGCTCGCGACCAGTTCGGTGGTCGTGGACCGCACGGCCGACACGCTCGGGTGGGACGGGGTCGACGGCGCCGAGCTGAGCGATCAGGTGAGTGCCGGCGCCGCCGACGGGAACATCATCAAGATCTCGGGTACGGCCGAGACCCCGGAGCGTGCGCAGCAGCTCGCCGACGAGGTGGCGCAGCAGTTCGTCGCCTTCGCCGCGCGGATCGGCGGCGACACCTCCGACTCCGGAGCGGTGATGACCCCCGAGGCGCTGCGGAAGCTGGTGGACAAGACCAGCCGTCGTATCACCGAACTGGCCGACGCGGCCGATCCGGGGAAGACCGTGGAGAGCGTGCAGGGCCGCACCGAGCTGGAGAAGCTCCGCACCACACTGCGCGAGGCTATGGAGAAGCTGGACGAGGTCGGACCGGCGAGCGCCCGGTCCGACATGGTCGTGATGGGTCCCGCGGCCCGGCCGGCCGGCGAGGCTCCGCCGACGCGGATACAGCTCGTCGTCGGCGGGGCGCTGGTGTTCTTCCTGGTCGCGGTGATCGCTCATCTCGCCGCCGCGCGGGTGAGCCGCCGGCTGCGCACCGATACGGAGATCTCCGCGGCGCTCGGCGCATCGGTACTCGGGACCGTCGACGTACCCGGTGAACTGCTCGCGCACGGGCCCAAGGGTGACGGCAGGCGGGCCTGGCTGCGCTGGTTCCTCGGCCTCGACGTCCGGTGGGACGTACCGACCCTGCAGGCGTCCGGCGGCGAGGCCAGCAGGAAGATCCGCTACGGACGGGTGTGCGCCCGGCTGCGGGACCGACTGCCGGTCCCCGGGCGGCAGTTGCTGGTGATCGTCCCGGACGGCGACGAGATCGGCCGGCTCGCCGCCGGGCAGCTCGTCACCGAGGCGGACAGCGATCCCGCGCTACGGGTGGTGGGGATCTCGGTGGACCAGCCGCTGGTACCGGACCGCGACACCGAGTCCGGCGCGGTGGTCGTACTCGGCGCCGGCAACTGGAACGCCGAGGAACTCACCGGTATCGCAGAGGCCTGTGCGGACGCCGGGCACGAGGTCGTCGGCGTGGTCGTGGCCGGCGCGGTGCGGCCCGGCGCCTCGCGCCCCGCCGGTGATTCCAAAGAGGGCGCCCTGCCGACGGTCTCGGTCGGCGCCGATTCGAGCGGAGGTGTGCTGTGAGGACCCCCAAGACTTCGGAGTCGACGGGCGGCGCTCCGCTGCTCGATCTGCAATCCCTGGTGGTCTCCGTGCGCAGGCGCCGCCGGCTGTGGAGCTTCGTCGCGCTGCTCGGGCTCGTGGCCGGTGCGGCGCTCGCCGTGCTGATGCCGCCGCCGCCGACCGCGGTGACCACCGTGCTCGTCGCCCACGAGGGGGACCAGCCGAACGATCCGGGCACGCTGATCCGTACCGACGCCTCGCTCCTGACGACGACACGGATCGCCGACCGCGCCCTGAAGTCCCTCGACTCCGCGGAAAAGGCGGAGGACTTCATGAAGGACTACCGGGGCGCAGGCCTCACCAACAATCTGCTGCAGATCACCGTGACAGGTGACTCCGAGACACAGGCGGTGGCTCGGGCCAAGGCGCTGGGCGAGGCGTTCGTCGCCGACCATGTGCGGCGGATCCAGGAGGCCGCGGACGCCGAGGCGAAGGGTCTGCTCGACCAGCGTGACCGGCTGCGGGACGAACTCGCCGACGTCAACACGGAGATCGGCGACGGCACACCGGAGACCACCCCGGGCTCTTCGGCCGACCTCGAGTCGCTCTTCGCCCGCAGGGCCGAACTCACCTCCCGTATCGCCGATTTCGACCAGCGCGCGGAAGAGGCGCGTCTTGGCGCGCCCCGGCTGATCGCCGGGACGCAGATCGTGGACGGCCCGCGCGCGGTGCCGCACTCGCTGCGCAAAGCCGCGGTCACCAACGCAGGAATCGGTCTCGCCCTCGGTCTTGTGCTCGGGCTCGCGCTTGCCGCGGTCGGCGCCGTGGTGCGGGACCGCCCCGTTCTTCGCCGGGAGATCTCGGCGAACCTGGGTGCGTCGGTCGTCGCGGAGCTGCGGCGCAGGCCGCGCCGGACGGCCGGGTGGTGGCAGCTGCGCCGGACCCGGGCGGCACGGACCCGGCTCACCACGACCCTGGCCCGCGCCGTACGCGGCTCGGCGGAGCCGGTGTCGCTGCTCGAACTGGGCTGTGCGCGCGGCACGGGCGTGATCGCCCTGGACCTCGCCAACGCACTCGCTGAGGACGGTCCTGTGGTGATCGTGGACGGGCTGCCCAAGCGGCAGCTCGCCAATCGCCGCCACAAGCCCGGCGAACCGACCGTGGTGGCCGGCGAGCGCGTCGATTCCGTGCCGCATCACATCCGCCGGATCGGCGTCGGCTCGGTCGCACCCGGTACGGCGTGGACCGATCTGCACTACCTCGGTACACAGACCGTGCTCGTGGTGCGGGCCGGGCACGGCAGCGCCGCATGGCTGCACACCGTGGCACGCCAGCTCGCGGACCTGCGGATCCCGGTGATCGGTGTGGTGCTGCTCGACCCGGATCCGCGGGACCGTACCGACGGCACGCTGTGGGACGAGCTGAACACCGCGCTGCGCGGCCGCAGCGAGCGGCTGCCCCGGCAGAACGGGACGGAGCGGCCGACCTGGTCCGTACGCGTTCCTGACAGCGAGCAGGAGGCGCGGTAGTCATGTGCGGAATCGCAGGTACCTACCTCTGGCCCGACGGGCGCCAGGTGACCGACCGGCTCACCGACACTCTCGCGCATCGCGGCCCGGACGGCGCGGGCCGCTACAGCCACGGCGCCGGGGACGGCGAGGTGCACTTCGGGCACCGTCGCCTCGCCATCATCGACCTGTCCGAGACCGGCGCCCAGCCGATGGTCTCGGACGGTCTGGCCCTGACGTACAACGGCGAGCTCTACAACGCGCCGGAACTGCGCGGCGAGCTGGAGGCCGCCGGGGTGCGCTTTCGCGGGACGTCCGACACCGAGGTGGTGCTCGAGGCCTGGCGGCGCTGGGGCACGGACTGTCTGCCGCGGCTGCGCGGCATGTTCGCGTTCGGCATCTTCGACGAGCGCACCGGTGAACTGGTGCTCGTGCGCGACCAGTTGGGCATCAAGCCGCTGTTCCTGCTGCGGCGCGGCGCCGGCCTGGTGTTCGCCTCCGAGCTCAAGGCGCTCGCCGCGGTGACCTCGCTCGAGCCCGACCCGGCGGCACTGGTGGCCTCGCTCCTCTACTACTGGGTGCCCGACTCGCGCTGTGCGTTCCGCGAGGCGGAGAAGCTGGCGCCGGGCAGCTGGCTGCGGGTCCGGCCCGACGGGCAGGTGGAGCGCGGGCAGTTCTGGAATCTGAAGGAGGTCGCGGCCGAGGGGCAGGAGCGGTCGCTCAGCGGTGAGGTGCCGGATCTGGCGGCGATCGTCGAGGAGTCGACGAAGCGCCATCTGCTCTCCGACGTGCCAGTGGCGACCTTCCTGTCCGGCGGACTCGACTCCAGCTATCTGACCGCGCTCGCGGCCCGCCACCAGCCCGGGATCTCCGCCTACACGATCGGATTCCGCGCCGAGGACGCCAAGTTCGAGGCGATGCCGGACGATCTGCGCTACGCCCGGCAGGTGGCGGGGCAGTTCGGAGTGGATCTGCACGAGATCGAGATCGCTCCCGATGTCCTCGATCTGCTGCCGAAGATGACGTACCACCTGGACGAGCCGATCGGCGATCCGGCCGCGATCAACACGTATCTGATCTGCACGGCCGCCCGCGAGGCCGGCGTCAAGGTGATGCTCTCGGGGATGGGCGCCGACGAGCTGTTCGCCGGCTACCGCAAGCACCTCGCCAACCTGATCGCGCTGCGCTACCAGCGCGTCCCGCGGCCCCTGCGGCGCGGGGTGCACGCGGCCGTGGACCGGCTTCCGGTGGCCACGGCACGGCGCGGGTACCGGTCGGTGCGCTTCGCGAAGCGGTTCCTGTCGTTCGCCGAGCTGCCGGAGGAGACCGCGTTCCGGCGCAGCTACACGATGTACGACGAGGACGAACTGCTCGCCCTGATCGACCCCGACCTCGCCGGGACGGTCAAGGACGTCCTCACCGAGCATGCGGACATCTACCAGGACAACGAGCTCGACGACTTCGTCAACCGCATGTGCCTGGGCGACTCCCGGATGTTCCTGCCGGGTCTGAACCTCACGTACACGGACCGGTCCAGCATGGCCGCGTCCACCGAGGTACGGGTGCCGTACGTGGATGTCGAGGTGGTGAAGGCGGCGTTCGCCTTCCCCGGCGAGCGGAAGATCGCCGGCCGGCAGGGCAAGGCGGTGCTCAAGGAGGCGGCCACCTCGATCCTGCCCAAGGAGATCGTCTACCGGCCCAAGGGCCTGTTCAGCGCTCCGCTGCGGGCCTGGATGAGCCGGGATCTGGCTCCCCTCGTCCGCGAGGTGATCAATGACGGCGTACTCGTCAACTCCGGCTTCCTGCGCCGTGATGCGCTGCAGAAGCTGGTCGCGGCGGACGCCGCCGGGCAGAGCGACTACTCCAAGCATCTGTGGCATGTGCTGACCCTCGAGTACTGGTATCGCGGCGCGACCTCTGGTTCCGGCCAGAGCCGGGCGGCTTGACGGCATGACGGATCGACGGTGTGACGGCATGACGGTGTGGACGAAAGAGGAGCTCCGGTGAAACAGGTTGTGCAGAACTACAAGAGCGGCGAGCTGGCGCTGCTCGACGTGCCGGCGCCCGGGTGCAAGCCCGGCGGGGTGCTGGTGCGGACCGCGTACTCGCTGATATCCACCGGAACCGAGCTCATGAAGGTGTCCGAGGCCGGTATGTCGATGGTGGGCAAGGCCCGCTCACGGCCCGACCAGGTGGCCAAGGTCGTGCAGAGCGTGGCCACCAACGGGCTGCCCGCCACGTATCGCAAGGTGATGGGCAAGCTCGACTCCTATACGCCGCTCGGCTATTCGCTGTGCGGGGTGGTCGAGCAGGTGGGCGCCGGGATCGACGATGTGAAGGTCGGCGATCTGGTGGCCTGCGCGGGCAATGAGCACGCGCTGCACGCCGAGGTGAACTGGGTACCGAAGAACCTCTACTCCCCCGTGCCGGGCGGTCTCGCACCGCGGCACGCGGCGTTCGGCACCGTCGGGTCCATCGCTTTGCAGGGTGTACGCCAGGGTGAGCCGCAGCTCGGCGAGAACGCGCTGGTGATCGGCCTCGGGTTGATCGGCCAGCTGGTGGTGCAGCTCCTGACGGCCGCGGGTGTACGCGTGGTCGGGGCCGATCCCGACCCGGCCCGCTGCGAACTCGCCGAGCGGCTGGGCGCGGTGGCCTGCGGCGACCCGTCCTCGGCCGCCGTGGAGGCCTCCGTCGCCGAGCTCACCGATGGCCATGGCGTGGACCAGGTGTATCTGGCGGCCGGCGGCTCCAGCAACCAGCCGGTGGAGCTGGCCGCCCGGCTCTGCCGCGACCGCGGCCGGGTGATCGACATCGGCAAGTGCCGCCTCGATCTGCCGTGGAACGCGTATTACGAGAAGGAGCTCGACGTCCGCTTCTCGCGTTCGTACGGTCCCGGGCGCTATGACCCGTCGTACGAACTCGAAGGCCGTGACTACCCGATCGGCTATGTGCGCTGGACCGAGCGCCGCAATCTGGCCTGCTTCCTGGATCTCATGGCCCGCGGCCGGGTCGATGTGGAGCCGCTCGTCTCCCATGTCGCCGAGTTCGACGACGCGGTGCAGACGTACCAGAGCCTGAAGGACGGCGAACTCAAGGCCGTGGCCGTGCTGTTCCGCTATCCCGAGCAGAAGGGCGACGCGGCGGCGCCCGCGGTCTCCGTGCCCGCGGTGAAGGTGACGCCGAGGCCGGTGCGGGCCTCGTCCGCTCCGGTGCGTCTCGCGTTCGTCGGCGCCGGTAACTACGCCACGTCGATGCTGCTTCCGCATCTGTCGCAGCGCGACGGCGTCGAGCTGTCCACGGTCGTCACCACGACGGCGCTGTCCGGGGCCAACGCGCAGCGCAAGTTCGGCTTCGCCCAGGCCACCACCGATCTGGACGCCGTGCTCGGCGACAAGTCGATCGACGCGGTGTTCGTGGTCACCCGGCACAGCTCGCACGCCGACCTCACCCGCAAGGCGCTGCTCGCCGGCAAGGCCGTGTTCGTGGAGAAGCCCCTGGCGCTCACCGAGGACGAACTGGCCGGTGTGCTCGCGACGGTGGAGGAGTCCGGCAACGACCGGCTGCAGGTGGGCTTCAACCGCCGTTTCGCGCCACTGCTTCGCGAGGCCAAGGAGCGGTTCGGTGCGCGCACCGGTCCGGCGAGCCTGCGCTATCTGGTGAACGCGGGCCGTCTGGAGCACGGCAGTTGGTATCTGCGGCAGGGCACGGAGGGCTCGCGGTTCGCCGGCGAGGGCGGCCACTTCATCGATACGGCGAGCTGGCTGCTCGGCGCCGACCCGGTCTCGGTGTACGCGGTCGCCGCCTCCGGCGGAGCCGGCCACGACGATCTGCAGATCGTGCTGCGCTACGCGGACGACTCCACCGCGACCATCAGCTATGTGACCAGCGGTTCCTCCGCCTTCCCCAAGGAGACCCTCGACCTGGTCGCGGACGGCAAGGTCCTCAGGCTCGACGACTTCGTCCGCGCCTCGGTGTACGGCCGCAAGCGGTGGGTGAGTTCGCGACTGCCGAAGGCCCGGGACAAGGGGCAGGAAGCCGAACTGGCCGCGTTCGTCAAGGCCGTACGCGGCGGTGGGCCGATGCCCGTGCCGCTGGACTCGATCGTCGCCACCACGACGGCCACCCTCGCGGTGCAGGCGGGTCTGGCCGCCGGCACGCCGGTGACGCTGACGGGGGCCCGATGACCATGAACGCGGGCTGGTACCTGCGCCGGCTGTCCCGGATGGGGCCGGCGGAGGTCGGCGGCCGGGTGGCCGACGCGGTACGCAGGCGACGGTGGCGCTCGGCGCTGCCGGACGCCCCGGCCGTGACGGGCGCCCGGTTCACCGCCGTACTGCCCGAAGGGACGCTCGCCGGCGTGGCGCCGGACGCCACGAAGCGTCTCGTGGCCGAGGCGGACCGGCTCATGGAAGGCCGGGTCGAGTACTTCGGGGTGCTCCGTGACGACCTCGTCGACCCGGACTGGTGGTACGACCCGAAGACCGGGCGGCGCGCACCGTGGGGCTACGCCTTCGACGTGCCGTACCGCGACGAGGACGCGGCCGGGGACATCAAGCAGATCTGGGAGCTGTCCCGGCACCAGTACCTCACCGTGCTCGCCGCGGCCTACGCGCTCACCGGCGAGGAGCGGTACGCCGAGCGGGTGGCCGCGCATCTGCGGTCGTGGTGGTCGGCCAACGCGCCGCTGCGCGGGGCGCATTGGATCAGCGGGATCGAGCTGGGGATCCGGCTCCTGTCCTGGGTGTGGATCCGCCGGCTGCTCGACGGCTGGGCGGGGGTGGGCGCCCTGTTCGAGTCCAACCCCGTGGCACTGAACCAGATCTGGCACCACCAGCGCTGGCTTGCCGCGTTCCCCAGCCGGGGGTCGTCGGCGAACAACCACATCATCGCCGAGGCCGCCGGACAGGCCGCCGCGGCCTGCGCGTTCGGCTGGTTCCCCGAGTCGGCGCGCTGGCGCGGCGACGCGCTGCGGTCGCTCGACCGGCAGCTGCGCGCCAACACGTTCGGCTCCGGGCTCAATCGGGAGCTCGCCACCGAGTACCACGGCCTCGTCCTCGAACTCGGCCTGGCCGCCGTCGCCGAGGCGGATGCCGCGGGTGTGGCGGTGCCCGCGTCGACCCGTCTGGTGCTGCTGCGGATGAGCGACGCGCTCGCGGCCGTCGTGGACAACCGGCTGCGGCCGCCGCGTCAGGGCGACGCGGACGACGGACACGGACTCGTGCTCGACGGCGCGGGCACCGGCCGCTGGGGTTCGCTCCTGGCCACCGGGGAAGCCGCGTTCGGGCGGCTCGACTGGTGGCCGACGGTGACCGGCACCGATGTCCGTACGCCGCTGCTCGCCGCGCTCATCAAGCCCGCACGACTGTCCGTGACGCGCCCGGCTGAGCGGCCCGCCCACTTCGCGGATGCCGGGCTCACCATCCTGCGCGGGCCCGAGGAGATCTGGTGCCGCTGCGACGGAGGGCCGCACGGCTTCCTGTCCATCGCCGCGCACGCGCACGCCGACGCGCTGTCCCTGGAAGTACGCCATGACGGTGTCGACGTGCTCGCCGACCCGGGGACGTACTGCTATCACGGACAGCCCGCATGGCGGCAGTACTTCCGCTCGACCCTCGGCCACAACACCCTGCGGCTGGACGGCGCCGACCAGTCCGTCTCCGGCGGCCCGTTCCTGTGGACCCGGCATGCCGTGAGCCGTGTGCTCGTCGCGGATGCGTCGGGGACCGAAGGGGGGACGGCCCGTTGGTGCGCCGAGCACGACGGCTACGAGCAGTCCACGCACCGCCGCCAGGTCGAACTCACGGCGGCGAGCCGGGAGTTACGGGTGGTCGACGAGGTACACGGCCCACGACGTGACGTGCACCTGGCATTCCATCTCGGTCCGGAGATCGTCGCCGAGCTGACGGAATTGGCGGACAGCCGTGCGCGGCTCACCTGGACCCGGGACGGCGAACAGCGCTCCGCGGTGCTCGAACTGCCCGAGCAGCTCGACTGGCAGGCGCACCGCGGCGAGAGCGATCCACCGCTGGGCTGGTACTCCGCCGGCTTCGGACGCAAGGAACCCGCCACCACGCTGATCGGCACGGGCCACAGCGAGGGCGCGCAGGGGTTCACCACCGTACTCAGGTTCCAGAGCTAGGGAGGGAGGGCGCATGGGGATCAAGTGGCGGCGCTGGGCCTGGCCCGCGGCACCGGTCGTGCTGGCACTGCTGGCCGCGACCGGCTGTACCGGCTCGCCGGACGACTCGGCGAAGCCGGGCGACGGTGCGCCCTCCACGTCCGGCGCCTCGGCCAAGGGCGTCGCGCGGGTGTGCGCGAAGCCCGCGGCAGGTCCGGCGAACGCGCCGGCGGGCGCGGTGACCGTCGACCCCGCGGTGGTGGACGATCTGGTGCGAAAGACCAAGGACAGCCCGCCCGGCACCACATTCTGGCTGCGGCCCGGCACGCACCGGCTGGAACCGGACCAGTTCGCGCAGGTCATCCCCAAGAAGGGGAACCGCTACCTCGGCGCACCGGGCGCGGTCCTCGACGGCCGCAAGACCAACCAGTACGCCTTCGGCGGCTCCGCCCCTGACGTCACCATCGGCTATCTGACCGTCGAGAACTTCGTCGCGCCGCACGACCAGGGCGTGGTCAACCACGACTCGGCCGACGGCTGGGTGATCGAACACGCCACGATCCAGCGCAACTCGGGTGCGGGGCTGATGGCCGGTGCGCGCCAGGAGGTCCGCGACAGCTGTCTGCGCGACAACGGCCAGTACGGCATCAACGCGTACAAGCCCGGTGACTCCATCACCGATCTCGTGATCGAGGGCAACGAGATCACCGGCAACAACACCGGGGACTGGGAGCGCAAGAAGGAGGGCTGCGGCTGCACCGGCGGCATCAAGTTCTGGGCGGTCAACGGCGCGGACGTGACCGGGAACTGGGTGCACGACAACCGCGGTACCGGGTTGTGGGCGGACACCAACAACAACGACTTCCGCATCGAGGGCAACGTCCTCGAGGCCAATGACGGTGCCGCACTGATCTACGAGACCAGCTACAACGCGGTGATCAGGAACAACACGATCCTGCGGAACAACTGGGTCGAGGGCCGTGCGAACGCCGACCGCGGTGACACCTTCCCGTTCGCGACCGTCTATCTCTCCGAGTCCGGCGGCGAACCACGGGTCAAGGCCCGCACCGACAAGATCGAGGTCTACGGCAACGCCCTGGAGAACAACTGGTCGGGGATCACCCTGTGGGAGAACGCGGACCGGTTCTGCAACAGTCCGGCCAACACCTCCACCGGCGACTGCACCTTGCTGGTCCCGGACACCAAGCGCTGCACACAGCCCGCGATCGCCAAGGCTCCGCTCTACTCCGACTGCCGGTGGAAGACCCAGCGCGTGGAGATCCACGACAACCGGTTCGTCCTCGACCCGGCCGTGCTCAAGTGCAAGACGGAATGCGCCCGCATGGCGGTGCTCGCCAACTACGGCACATATCCGGACTGGTCCCCGTACAAGGGCGACAAGGTGGCGGAGGCGGTCACCAGCAAGCAGCAGAACCGCTGGTACGACAACGTCTACCGCGGCCCGTGGAGCTTCGTCGCCCACGACCCGAGCACGACCCTCGACTTCAGGGAGTGGCAGAGCAGGAAGTACCAGCAGGACACGGGCAGCAACTTCCGGCTGCGGGCGGGTGATTGAGATGGCAGGGGACCTCAGGCACGGCGATACGGCGAGCGCGGCGGACACGACGGACACGGCGGACACCCCGCCGGCCGTCGAAGTGCGCCCGGCCGGTGCGCCCAGGCTCGCCGGGACGGCGTGGGGACTGCTGATCCTCAACACGCTCGGCTCCGCCGGGGCGCAGACGATCATTCCGCTGCCCCGCTCCCTCATCCAGATGGTCACGATGGGCTCGCTGGTGGCCGCGTTCACGCTGGCGCTCGCCGTCAATCTGCGGCTGCGGATCAGGCCCACCGCGTACGTGCTGCTGCTCACGCTGCTGCTGGTGCCGAGCGTCCTGTCCAGCGTGGAGCTGGAGTCCGGGATGGGCGCGTTGTTCCGCTGCGGCCGCCTTGCGCTCTTCATCGCCACGCTGTGGCTGCTCACGCGCTGGTGGGACGGCAGTCTGACGTTCGTCCGCAGTCATATCCGGATGTACTTCGCGGTGCTCGGCTCGGTGGCCGCCGGCCTGCTCCTGTCACCGGGCGCCGCGCTGCCCGACCTCTACGGGGGGCGACTCGTCGGCGCGCTGTGGCCGCTCACGCCGCCGCAGATCGGACAGTACGCGGCCGTGATCATCGGGCTCACGGTCCTGCTGCTGATGGGCCGGCGGACCGACCGGGCCAGTGCGGCGGTGGTGATCGTGCCCTCGCTCGTGCTGCTCGCGCTCACCCACACCCGCACCGCCACCATCGGCCTGCTCGTCGGGCTGCTCCTTGCGATCGGTTCGCTGGTCCTGACCAGCGCGGCCGCCCGCCGGTTCTTCACCTGGGCGGTCGTCGTGGCCGTGGTGGCCGCGGTGGGGTTCGGCTCGATGCTGCAGGCGTGGTTCCTGCGCGGGCAGACCCAGGAGTACTTCACCAGCCTCACCGGCCGGGCCAAGGTCTGGGACGCCCTGCTCGCCGCTCCACGGAGCACCAAGGAGGAGCTGTTCGGCATGGGGCTCGGCGACAAGTCCTACGGCGGGCTGCCCATCGACAACAGCTGGCTTGCCGCGTACCACGAACAGGGTCTGATCGGTGTCACGCTCGTGGCCGCGTTCATCGCCGTACTCGGCGGTGTCGCGCTGCTGCGGCCGCCGTCGCTGCAGCGGGCCTGCGCCATCTTCCTGATCACCTACTGCGCGATCGCCTCGTACACCGAGGCCGGTCTCGCCGACGCATCGCCGTATCTGCTCCATCTGGGCCTCGCCGCCTCGCTGTTGGCGGCGCCCGCCGCGACCGCTCCCCTCCCGGCGCCCGAGGTCCCACGGCGACGTGTCCCGCGGTGGGCCCGGGATCGGAAGGTGGGCTGAGCATGCACATCCTCGTGGTGCACAACCGCTACTCCTCGGCGCAGCCGAGCGGCGAGAACAAGGTCGTCGACCAGGAAGTCGCCCTGCTGCGCGAGGCCGGGCACCGGGTCGAGCTCTTCGAGCGGCGCAGCGACGACATCGCCGCCCGTTCCCTGCTCGGCAAGGTGGCGGTACCGCTCCTCGTGCCGTGGAACCCGGCGGTGCGCAAGGAACTCACGGCCCTGCTGCGGGCCGAGCGGCCGGACGTGGTGCATGTGCACAACGTCTTCCCGCTGCTGTCCCCCGCGGTGCTCGCCGCCTGCGCCGACGCCGGTGTGCCGGTCGTCGCGACGCTGCACAACTACACGCAGATCTGCCCGCCGGGGACGCTGCAGCGGGACGGCCGGCCCTGCACGGAGTGCGTGGGCGCCACTCCCCTGCCCGCCGTACGGCACGGCTGCTACCGCGACTCGCGGCTCGCGACGGTGCCGCTCGCGGTCAACCTGTCGGTGAACCGGCGGCGTTGGTGGACCGGGGTGGACCGTTTCTTCTGTATCTCCGCGGCGCAGCGCGACGTCCTGGTGGCGGCGGGTATGCCGGCCGAGCGGCTCGCGGTGAAGCACAACTTCGTACCGGACCCGGGCACTTGTCGCGAGGGCGCCGGCGAGCACGTGCTGTATCTCGGGCGGCTCGCGGAGACCAAGGGCATCCGGCTCCTGATGGCCGCGTGGGACGAACTCGCCGCGGCCGGTGGCGTGGGCGTACCCCTGGTGATCGCGGGCGCGGGACCGCTGGAGGGCGAGGTGACCGCCTGGGCCGCGGGCCGCGACGACGTACGGGTCGTCGGTCTGTACGACCAGGCGCAGTGCCGTGAGGCCGCCCTGCGGTCGGTCGCCGTGGTGGCCCCTTCGACCTGGCTGGAGGCCTTCGGCCTGGTGGTCGTGGAGGCGATGGCGGCCGGGGTGCCGACCGTCGCCGCCGGTCACGGGGCCTTCGTGGAGCTGGTCGAGGACGGGAAGACGGGACTGCTGCACCGGCCGAACGACGCCGGTTCACTCGCGGACTGTCTGCGCCGGATCACGGCCGATCCGGTCCGCAACCAGGAGTGGGGCCAGGCGGCCCGGCGCCGTTACGAGCAGGGCTTCAGCCCTGCCGTCGGCCTGGAGCGCCTGCTTGAGGAGTACCGCACCGCGATCGCGGGACGGTCGGCCGACGGGGAGAGCACGCCGTCGGCAGTGAACAGGAGCAATGGCTCGCGTCGGGGGGACCGCGTGGGCCGGGGGGATGGGGACAGCACATGACACGATGCCGACTCTGTGGTTCGGCGGCGCTGGCGAGCGTCGTCGATCTGGGGGCGACCCCGCCGTGCGAGAGCTTTCTCGCGGCGGACCAGCTCGACCTGCCCGAGCCCGCCTACCCGCTGCATCTGCGGGTCTGCACGGACTGCTGGCTGGCACAGATACCTCCGCTGATCACGCCGGAGGAGACGTTCAAGGAGTACGCGTACTTCTCCTCGTACTCGACGTCCTGGGTGGAGCACGCGCGTACCTTCGTGGCCGGCGCGGCCGAACGTGTGGGCCTGGGACCCGACGCGTTCGTGGTCGAAGTGGCCAGCAATGACGGGTACTTGCTGCGCCATGTGGTGGACCATGGGATCCGCTGCCTCGGCGTCGAGCCTTCGGTGAACGTCGGTGCGGCGGCGCGGGATGCGGGGGTGCCCACCCTCACGGAGTTCCTGAGCCCAAAGACCGGCGCGGCGGTGCGCGCGGAGCACGGCCCGGCGGATCTGGTCGTGGCCAACAACGTGTACGCGCACATCCCTGACGTGGTCGGTTTCACCCAGGGGCTGCGGGCCCTGGTCGCCGACGACGGCTGGGTCTCCATCGAGGTGCAGCATCTGCTGACCCTGATCGAGGAGAACCAGTACGACACGATCTACCACGAGCACTTCCAGTACTACACGGTCGCCTCGGCGATCCGGGCGCTCGCGAGCGGTGGACTCTCCCTCGTGGACGTCGAGTTGCTGCCCACGCACGGCGGTTCGATCCGGCTGTGGGCCCGGCCCACCGAGGCGGCCGGCGAACCCTCGCGGCGCGTGGCCGACGTACTGGACCGGGAGAAGGCCGCCGGTCTGCAGGAGGTGTCCGGGTACACCGAGTTCTCCGCCCGCGTGTCCAAGGTCCGCCGCGATCTCCTCAAGTTCCTGATCGAGGCCGCCGAGCGCGGTGAGACCGTCGTCGGCTACGGCGCACCGGGCAAGGGCAACACCCTGCTCAACCACTGCGGCATCCGGCCCGATCTGCTCGCGTACACGGTCGACCGCAACCCGTACAAGCACGGCAGGTTCACCCCGGGCACCCGTATCCCGATCCTGGCGCCCGAGCAGATCGCCGAGGACCGGCCCGACTACGTACTCGTCCTCCCGTGGAATCTCCGGGAGGAACTGACCGAGCAGCTGTCCTTCGTCCACGAGTGGGGCGGCCGCCTGGTCTTCCCGATCCCGGAACTGAGCATCGTCGAGGTGCCCGTCAAGAAAGAGGTCGCGGTATGAAGGTCGTCCTTTTCTGCGGCGGTTACGGGCTGCGCATGCGCAACGGAACCTCCGACGACATGCCCAAGCCGATGGCGATGGTCGGACCTCGCCCGCTGATCTGGCACGTGATGCGCTACTACGCGTACTACGGACACAAGGAGTTCATCCTGTGCCTGGGGTACGGGGCGCACCACATCAAGGACTTCTTCCTCAACTACGAGGAGACGACGTCCAACGACTTCGTGCTGCGCGGCGGCGAGACCGAGTTGCTCTCCACCGACATAGCCGACTGGACGATCACCTTCGCGCAGACCGGCATCGAGTCGCCGATCGGTGAGCGGCTGCGCCGGGTACGCCACCACCTGGACGGGGACGAGATGTTCCTCGCCAACTACGCGGACGTGCTCACCGACGCACCGCTGCCGGCGATGATCGACCGGTTCACCGCGCGCGACGCGGGGGCGTCGATGATGGTGGTGCCGCCGCAGTCCTCGTTCCACTGCGTGGACCTGGGCGAGGACGGTCTGGTCGGCGGCATCACCCCGGTGAGCGATCTGCCGCTGTGGGAGAACGGCGGCTACTTCGTCCTTCGCCAGGAGGTCTTCGACCACATACCCGAGAACGGGGACCTGGTCGCCGACGGCTGCGCCCAACTGGCCAAGCGCGGACGGCTCGCCGCGTATCAGCACCGCGGTTTCTGGAAGCCCACCGACACCGTGAAGGAGCGGGCCGCACTCGACGCCGCCTACGCGCGGGGCGACCGTCCGTGGGTCGTGTGGGAACAGGACGGCGCCGTGGCCGGCGCAGGGGCGGGGACCGCGTGATCCGGCTCGGACCCGCTCGCCTGGAGCGGATCGTCGCCCTGGGCGCGCACTGCGACGACATCGCCATCGGCGCGGGCGGCACGCTGCTCACGCTGTGCCTGGCGCACCCGGGCATCCGTGTCGACGTGCTCGTCCTGTCCGGCGGCGGCAGTGAGCGCGAGCAGGAGGAGCAGGCCGCGCTCGCCGCCTTCTGCCCGGACGCCGACCTTCGGCTGACCGTGCTCAAGCTGCCGGACGGCCGGCTGCCCGCGCACTGGGAGGAGGCCAAGAACGCGGTCGAGGAGCTGCGCGAGCGCACCGAGCCCGATCTGGTCCTGGCCCCGCGCACCGAGGACGCGCACCAGGACCACCGGGGTCTGGCGCAGCTCGTGACGACGGCGTTCCGCGACCACTTGGTGCTCGGCTACGAGATCGTCAAGTGGGACGGCGATCTCGGCCGTCCGGTGGCGTATCAGCCGCTGTCCCCGGAGCTCGCCGAACAGAAGGTACGGCTGCTGCAGGAGCACTACGCCTCGCAGCGGCACCGGCCCTGGTACGACCGGGAGGCCTTCCTCGGGCTCGCCCGGATCCGCGGTATCGAATGCCACGCGCGCTACGCCGAGGCGTTCTCCGTCACCAAACTCACGCTCGACCTGGGGGACTGAACCTTGCGCGTACTCCTCACCGGACACCAGGGCTACCTGGGCACCGTGATGGCTCCGGTCCTCACCGCCGCCGGTCACGAGGTCGTCGGCCTTGACGCCGGCCTGTTCGCCGACTGCGTCCTCGGCCCGAAGCCCACCGATCCGCAGGGACACCGGGTCGATCTGCGCGATGTCACCGCCGAGCACGTGGCCGGCGTGGACGCGGTGATCCATCTGGCGGCTCTCTCCAACGACCCCCTGGGATCGCTGGCGCCGCAGCTCACCTACGACATCAACCACCACGCGTCCGTTCACCTGGCCCGCCTCGCCCGTGAGGCCGGGGTGCGGCGCTTCCTGTACGCCTCCACCTGCTCGGTGTACGGCGCGGCGGGCGGCGACGAACTGGTCGGCGAGGACGCCCCGTTGCGCCCCGTCACGCCGTACGCGGAGTCCAAGGTCCGGGTGGAGGACGATCTGCACGAGCTGGCCGACGACGACTTCACGCCGGTCTTCATGCGCAACGCCACCGCGTTCGGCTTCTCGCCGCGGCTGCGCGCCGACATCGTCCTCAACAACCTCGTGGGCCACGCACTCCTGTCCGGCGAGGTGCTCGTGCTCTCCGACGGCACGCCCTGGCGCCCGCTGGTGCACGCCGCCGACATCGCACGGGCCTTCACGGCCGCGCTGAGCGCGCCACGGGAAGCGGTGCACGACCGAGCGTTCAACATCGGCAGCGAGGTCAACAACGTCACGGTCGCCGAGATCGCCGAGCAGGTCGCCGCCGCGGTGTCCGGCTCGAAGGTGGTGATCACCGGCGAGAACGGCGCCGACCCGCGCTCGTACCGGGTGGACTTCTCACGGCTACGCGCCGCGCTGCCCGGCTTCGACTGCGAGTGGACGGTGAAGCAGGGTGCGCTGGAACTCGCCGACGCCTACAAGGAGTTCGGCCTGACCCGGGAGGCCTTCGACCAGCGCTTCACCCGCCTGGCCGTACTGCGCGCGGCCTCCGACAGCGGCGCGGTCGACGACACCCTGCGGTGGCGCTGATGGCCACGGCCGGCGGCGGGCCCGCGGCCTCCGCGGGCGACGCGATGTACGCGCTGGTGGAGCGGCTCTACCCGCTGTGCCGGAGCATCACCGGAAACGGTGTGCGCGCCACTTTGGACATCGTCGGCGAGTACCTCCCGCTGACGGTGCACGAGGTGCCGACCGGGACGCAGGTGCTCGACTGGACGGTGCCGCAGGAGTGGAACATCCGCGACGCGTACATCGCCGACTCCGCCGGCCGTCGGGTCGTCGACTTCCAGGCCTCCAGTCTGCACGTGCTCGGCTACAGCGTGCCGGTGGCGAGGACCCTGCCGCTGGCCGAGCTGCGCGCGCATCTGCACACGCTGCCCGACCAGCCGGATCTGGTGCCGTACCGAACCAGCTACTACCGGCCGGACTGGGGCTTCTGCCTGTCCCAGAACACCCTGGACGCGCTGCCCGACGGCGAGTACGAGGTGTGCGTCGACTCGACGCTCGAGGACGGTCATCTCACGTACGCCGAGCATGTGATCCCCGGCCAGGTCCCGGACGAGGTGATCGTCTCCAGTCACGTCTGCCATCCGTCGCTCGCCAACGACAACCTGGCGGGTATCGCGGTGGCGACGTTCCTGGCCCGGGCGCTGGCCGCGCAGACGCCGTACTACACCTACCGGTTCATCTACGCGCCCGGCACCATCGGGGCGATCACGTGGCTGGCCCGGAACGCGGAGCGGGTGGAGCGCGTCAAGCACGGCCTGGTGCTTGCCTGCGCCGGCGACTCCGGCTCCTTGACGTACAAGCAGAGCAGACGGGGTGACGCGGAGATCGACCGCGTGATGGCGCACGTCCTGTCCGCCTCCGAACGCCCGCACCTCGTCAAGGAGTTCACGCCGTACGGCTACGACGAGCGGCAGTACTGCTCGCCCGGGTTCGATCTCGGAGTGGGCTCGCTGAGCCGCACTCCTTACGCGGGCTATCCGGAGTACCACACCTCGGGGGACAACCTCGGCTTCGTCTCCCCCGCGGCGATGGCGGACACGCTCGCCGTCTGCCACGAGGCGTTCGCCCTGCTCGACCGCAACCGGCGCTACCTCAACCTCAGCCCGTACGGCGAACCTCAGCTCGGCAGACGGGGGTTGTACGAGGCGCTCGGGGGCCGCAGCGATGCACAGGAGGCCCAGATGGCCATGCTGTGGGTGCTCAGCCTGTCCGACGGCGAGCACAGTCTCCTCGACGTGGCCGAGCGGTCGAAGCTGCCGTTCAGCGCCGTCGCCGGCGCGGCCGACGCCCTGCTCGGCGCCGGTCTGATCAAGGCATGACGGCGATGGCCACCGAGGGTGAGCAGACGGCGTCGGCGGCGACCGAGGGCAGACCCGCCCGGCCGACCGCCTGGCGCGCGGTCGCCGGCCGACTGTCCTGGGGCCTCGCCGACCAGGCGGCGTCCAGCCTGGCCAACTTCGCGGTGGGCGTGTACGTGGCCCGCTCGCTCGGCCTGTCCGCGTTCGGTGTGTTCAGCCTGGCGTGGGTGACGTACGGGGTGGTGCTCAGCGTCTCGCGCGGACTCGCCACCGATCCGCTCGTCGTGCGGTTCAGCGGTGTGCCCGAGGAGGACTGGCGCGCCGCGGCGGCCCGTTCGTCGGGGACCGCCCTCGGCGTGGGTGTCGCACTCGGCGCGGCGTTCCTCGCGGCCGGGCTCGCGCTCGGCGGCAGCGTGGGGCCCGCGTTCGCCGGGCTCGGACTCGTCCTGCCGGCGCTGTTGCTGCAGGACGCCTGGCGGTTCTCGTTCTTCGCGGCGGGCACCGGGCAGAAGGCGTTCGTCAACGACTTCGTGTGGGGTCTGGCGCTGGTTCCGGCCATGGTGATCGCGGCCCGGGTGGGCAGCGTGGCCGCCTTCGTGCTCGCGTGGGGCGGGTCTGCGGCGGTGGCCGCCGTGTACGGCTGCTTCCAGTCCGGGATACGACCCCGTCCGGGCAAGGCGCGCGGATGGCTGCGTGACCAACGCGATCTGGGCTATCGGTACTTGGCCGAGAACGTAGGCGTCAGCGGCGCCGCCCAGCTGCGAGCCTATGGTCTCGGCGCGATCGTCGGCGTCAGCGCGGTGGGTGTGGTCCGGGGTGCCGAGTTGCTGCTCGGCCCGTTCATGGCGGTGCTGATGGGTCTTTCACTGGTCACCGTCGCGGAGGCCGCACGGGTGCTCAGACAGGCCCCGAACCGGCTGGCCGCGTTCTGCTTCCGGCTCTCGGTCGGCCTCTCCGCCGCCGCGCTGCTGTGGGGCGGGGCGCTGCTGCTCGTCCCCGACCGGATCGGCCGGCGCGTACTCGGCGATGTCTGGCCCGCGGCCTCGGAGCTGATCGTGCCCGCGACACTCGGCGTCGCGGGCGTCAGCCTCGGGATCGGTGCGGCGGCCGGACTGCGCGCACTGGCCGCGGCCCGGCGCAGTCTGCGCTGTCAGATGTTCGCCTCCCTCTGTTACGTCGGCGGCGGGCTCGGCGGTGCGGCTCTGGGCGGCACCGTCGGTTCGGCATGGGGCGTGGCCGCCGCGACCGTCACCAGCTCGGCCGTGTGGTGGCTGCAGCTGCGGACCGCCCTCAGTGAGCACCACCGAGGGGGTGCCTGATGGATCTCCGCTGGGTCTGCGACGCCACGGAGATCCATCAGGCAGCCCCTGAGAGCTCCCGCGCCTTTGCGAGCTCTGAACTCTTCATCCGCGAAGCGAGGACGCCATGACCCCCCAACCCCGGCTCAGCATCGGCCTTCCGGTGTACAACGGCGAGGAGTACCTCGCCGAATCGCTCGACGCCCTCCTCGGCCAGACCTATGAGGACTTCGAGCTGGTGATCTCCGACAACGCCTCGACCGACAGGACCCAGGAGATCTGCCGGAAGTACGCCGCGCTCGACTCACGTATCCGGTACATACGACTGCCGGTGAACATCGGCGCCGCACCGAACCACAACTACGTGTTCACCGAGTGCCGCGGTGAACTCTTCAAGTGGGCCTCGCACGACGACCTTTACGCCCGGGATCTGCTGCGGCGCTGCATCGAAGCGCTCGACGAGCGGCCCGATGTGGTGCTCGCACACGCCGACCAGGCGGTGATCGACGAGAACGGCCAGGTCAAGGTCCCCTACGAGTACACGCTCGCCACCAACTCGCCGCGTGCACCGGAGCGTTTCCGCAGCATGCTGTTCGAGCCCGGCGGCGACGACTTCTACGGGGTGATCCGCGCGGACGTGCTGCGCCGGGTGAAGCCGCACGACAGCTATCACCACGCGGACCGTACGTTCGTCGCCGAGATCGCTCTGCACGGGGCCTTCCACCAGGTGCCTGAGTTGCTGTACTTCCGCCGCGACCACCCCACCCGCGCCGAACGCGCCAACCCCTCAAAGCGCTCGCGCTGCGTCAACCTCGACCCGCGCCGGGCCGGCCTGCTGCACCCGACGCCCCGGCTGCTCGCCGAGTACGTGTGGGGATTCGCGTCCGCGCTCCGGCGGGCGCCTTTGTCGCGGGCCGACCGGCGCCAGTGCTACCGCCATCTGGCCTCGTGGATGGTGAGCCGGACCCGGCCCGGCGCCGGTGAGCGGGTCGAGGACCGCACCCCGGTCGACCCGGCCCAGCTCACCGTCTCCGTCGACGCCCTGGTCGCCGGCCGTGAGGGGAGGCACGCGTGAGCCCTGCCCGTATCGGGGTGTTCGGGCTGCTCGGCTCCGGGAACCTGGGCAACGACGGGTCGTTGGAGGCCGTGCTCGCGTATCTGCGCGCCGAGCATCCGGACGCGGTGGTGGACGCGCTGTGCGGCGGACCCGAGGTGGTCATGGCCCGCTACGAGATCCCCGCGCAGCGGCTGCACTGGTACGGCGGCGAGTACCGCACGGCCTCGCGCGCGGGCGCGATCGCGGCGAAGGCCTTCGGCAAGCTCGTCGACCCGTTCCGTACGGCCGCGTGGGTGCGCCGGCACGACGCGGTGATCGTGCCGGGCATGGGCGTTCTCGAGGCCACACTGCCGCTGCGGCCCTGGGGATTCCCGTACTCGTTGTTCCTGCTCTGCGCCTCGGGACGGCTGCTTCGTACGAAGGTCGCGCTGGTCGGCGTCGGCGCCGCGCCCATCGCCGACCGGCCCACCCGCGCGCTGGTGCGGTGGTCGGCACGCCTCGCCGCCCACCGCTCGTACCGCGACGACCTCTCCCGTGACGCGCTGCGGGAGATGGGCGTGGACACCTCGCGCGACAAGGTCCACCCCGACCTCGCGTTCGCACTGCCCGGCCCGCCCGAAAGCGTGGCTCCGGGGCCCCGGGGCCCGGTCTGTGTCGGCGTGATGGACTTCCACGGCGGGAACGACGACCGGGCCAGGGCCGAGGAGATCCACCGACGCTACGTCGATGGAATGACCCGTTTCGTCCGCGCACTGGCGGACGAGGGACGGACCGTACGGCTGCTCACCGGCGACACCTGCGACACGTCGGTGGTCGACACGATCCTCGACGCCGTGGACTCCCCGCTGGTCACCGCCTCAAAGGCGGCCTCGCTGGCCGAGCTCATGAAGGAGACGGCGGCCGCCGAGACCGTGGTGGCGACCCGCTACCACAACCTGATCTGCGCTCTGAAGGCCACGACGCCGACGCTCGCCGTCAGCTACGCGGCGAAGAGTGAGGCGCTGATGGAGTCGATGGGCCTGGGCGCCTACTGCCACTCGGCGCGCGAGGTGGACGCCGATCAGCTCCTTGAGCTCTTCCGCTCGCTGGAGAAGCGTTCGGACGACCTGCGGCGGACGCTGGCCGAGCGGAACCTCGTCGCCACCCGACAACTGGAAGAACACTTCGCCGAGTTGACCGCGGCGGTGTTCCCCGAGAAGGCCCGTGAACGCCAGGAGGCACCATGAGGACGACCCGAGTCACGGCGATCGAGGGTGCGTACCTCTTCGAACCCACCCCGCACGCCGACGAACGCGGTTTCTTCTGCCGTACGTTCGACGCCGACGTGATCCGCTCGGTGGGCCTCGACCCGGCGGCCTTCGTCCAGGACAGCGTCTCCCGCTCGGTGCACGGTGTGGTGCGCGGCATGCATCTGCGCTCGGGCGCGGGCGAGGCCAAGCTGGTGCGCTGCTCGTACGGGCGGATCTTCGACGTGGTCGTGGACCTGCGGCCGGACTCCCCCACGTATCTCGGCCACGGCTTCTTCGAGCTTTCGGGTGAGACACAGCAGACGCTCTACATTCCCGCGGGGTGTGCGCACGGTTTCCAGGCGCTGACCGGGACCGCCGACACCTCGTACAAGATCGACCGTCCGCACGATCCGGCCGAGGACGTGACGATCGCCTTCGACGATCCGGAGCTCGCGATCCCCTGGCCGCTGCCGGCCGTATCGATGTCCCAGCGGGACCGGGAGGCGCCGAGCCTCGCCCAGGTCCTGAAGCAATTGGAGAGGTGAAGTCGGCGTGGACACGGAAGAGTTCGAGCTGCCCAGGTCACGCGGAGCGGCCGAGCGCCTGCACGAGTTGGTCCCCGGGGGCGCACACACCTACGCCAAGGGCGACGATCAGTACCCCGAGGATCTGGCCCCGGTCATCAGCCACGGCCGCGGCGCCCATGTGTGGGACGTCGACGGCAACCGCTATGTCGAGTACGGCTCCGGTCTGCGCTCGGTCAGCCTCGGCCACGCCCACCCCCGCGTCACGGAGGCGGCGCGCCGTGAACTCGACCGCGGCAGCAACTTCGTCCGGCCGTCCATGGTCGAACTCGACGCCGCGGAACGGTTCCTGGCCACCGTGCCGACCGCGGAGATGGTGAAGTTCGCGAAGAACGGCTCGGACGTGACGACCGCCGCGGTGCGTCTGGCGCGTGCCGTCACCGGTCGTACCCGGGTGGCCATCTGCGGCGACCATCCCTTCTTCTCCGTGGACGACTGGTTCATCGGCACCACACCGATGTCGGCCGGCATCCCGGCGGCGACCACGGAGCTCACCGTGGCGTTCCCGTACGGGGACCTGGCGGCCACGGAAGCGCTGCTCAGCCGGTACCAGAACGAGGTCGCCTGTCTGATCCTCGAACCCGCGGGACACAGCGAGCCGCCGCCCGGTTACCTCAGCGGTCTGCGTGAACTGGCCGACCGGCACGGCTGTGTGCTGATCTTCGACGAGATGATCACCGGCTTCCGCTGGTCGGAGGCGGGCGCGCAGGGGCTGTACGGCGTGGTGCCGGATCTGTCCACGTTCGGCAAGGCGCTGGGCAACGGGTTCGCCGTCTCCGCACTGGCCGGGCGTCGTGAGCTGATGGAGCGGGGCGGCCTTCGGGACCCCGGCGACCGGGTGTTCCTGCTGTCCACGACGCACGGCGCCGAGACCCACTCGCTGGCCGCCGCGATGGCCGTGCAGGCCACCTACTCCGAGGAGGGTGTGACCGCTCAACTGCACGCGCTCGGTGAGCGGTTGGCCGCCGGAGTGCGTGAGGCCGCGGCCGGGATGGGCGTCGCCGAGCACGTCGTCGTACGCGGCCGGGCCAGCAACCTGGTCTTCGCCACGCTCGACCCGGACGGGCAGCCCTCGCAGGAGTACCGGACGCTGTTCCTGCGCCGGCTTCTCGCGGGCGGGGTGCTCGCCCCGTCGTTCGTGGTGAGCAGCGCGCTGACGGAGGCGGACATCGAGCACACCGTGGATGTGGTGGGCCAGGCCTGCGCGGTGTACCGCAAGGCACTGGACGCCGGCGACCCCACGCCCTGGATGGGCGGACGACCCGTGAAGCCGGTGTTCCGCCGCCTGGCGTGAGCGTCCGGCGCGACGTCCGAGATGAGCTCACTTCGCGTGAAGTGAGCTCATCTCACGTGAGGTGGCCTCATTTCGCGTGAACCGAGCTCACGTCAGAAGCCGGCCCGCGGCTTGCGTTCCGCCAGGTGATCGGTCAGCCACGCGGTCGCCGGAACCACCGCGAGCGCGGTGCACCAGCCGCCGATGACATCGGTCGTGTAGTGGGCGCTCAGGGCGACCTGCGCCCAGCCCATCAAGGCGCCGGCGACCAGGGCCGCACCGAGGACGAGCGAGAGGCCGGCCGGCTTGGCCAGACCGAGCCGGCCGGCCGCGACCAGCGCGACCGCGAGGGTGAGCGCGGCCGCGAAGGCGGTGTGCCCGCTCGGGTACGACAGGTTGTCCTCGCCGTGGATGGTGCGTCCCACAACGGACTTGAGCAGTGTCCCGACGACGACGGTCAGGCCCACACCGGCCACGACGAACACGGCGGCCCGTGGGCGGCGCAGCAGCAGACAGCCGAGCACCGCGATCGCGATGAGCGCCGCCGCTCCGGCCGGCTCCCCCAGGAAGTCGATGGCCAGCGCGACGGACCTCCAGGGAGCGCCCACCGCGTCCGCCGTCGGGTCCACGAGCCAGGCGTCCACTCCGCCGGGCGCTTTGTGGCCCGCGTACACGATGCCGAGCAGGGCGACCACCAGCGCGGCGAGCACCGCGATCGGCCCCAGCCACTCGCGCAGCGAGGTGGGCAGCACTCGGCCTTCTGCTTCAGTCGACACCGATCCCCCAGTAACGAGCCCCAGTTCATGGCCGACCCGCCCATGGTGACGTCGAACCGCCCCTTGGACATCCCCCCGGCCCGTACGACAACGAACCCTAGCCAACAAGGCGTTCGCACCGCACCCCTACCAAATGGCCACGGCTCGGACGGCCTGATTCACCCCCGCCGCTGGGCCGCGAGCCGTACCGCCGCGTTGGCCGCCCCGTACCCCCGATAGCCGCGTCCGCGCTGCACCAGCTCGAAGAAGACCCGGCCCACCGTCTCCGTGTAGCAGTGCAGGAACGTGCCGCCCGGCTCCTCGTCGTAGAGGATCCCGAGTTCTCGGTACGTGGCCAACTCAGGCTCGACGAGCGGGAATCTGGCAGCGAGGTCCTCGTAGTAGTTGCCCGGCACGCGAAGGATGCGACCGCCTGCCTCTCGGTAGCGGCGGACGGCGGTGACGAGATCGCCGGTGGCCAGCGCGACGTGCTGGGGCCGGGCCGCGGCATCGGCGGGTGCGGGGCCGACGGCCAGGGCGATCCGGACACGGCCGTCGGCGGTGGCGACGGCGCGACTGCGCAGGAGGCCGTACGGATCCGCCACGTCCACACTGCCCTCGGGGTCGAGGCCGAGCACGGTGCGGTGGAACAGCGCCGCCTCGTCGAACTGGTGCCAGGGCTGGGTGAGCGCGAGATGGTCGATGCCCCGGATCTCACCGGGGCGCCGCCGCGTCGTGTCACGGGTGAAGTCGCCCCGCCAGGTGGGGCCTTGGGCGGCGCAGAGGAAGAGTTCGGTGCCGTCGGGTGCGGCGATCGCGTCGATCGGCGCGTCCGTGCGGGCTCTGCGCCTGGGGATCAGGGGCGCGAGGAGCGCTTCGGCGCGCTGCGCGGCCGCGGCGGGGTCGGGTGACTCCAGACCGATGGCGGCCAGCCGCGTCTCGGTGCGGTGGGCGGTGGCACCGCTGTTGACGAGGATCCGCGCCTCACCCTGCTCCCACAGGTCGACCGGCTTGGAGCGGTGGCGCGCCGTACGGGAGAAGCCGAGCGCGCGCAGGGTCGCGGCGACCGGCTCGGGGTCGGAGGCGACGAGCTCGGCGAAGGCGAACCCGGTGGGCGGGACCGGGGGTTGGAGCGCGGGAGCCAGACCGGCCTGCTCCTGCAGGGCGAGCAGGGAGCGGCGTGCGTCCACGGCGGTGGGTCCGGCGTCCGCCTGCCGGAAGACGTCATTGAAGACTTCGAGGGAGAGCGGCCCGGTGTATCCGGCGCGCAGGACATGACCGAGCAGGCCCGCGATGTCGAAGGCGCCCTGTCCGGGGAAGCAGCGGTGGTGGCGGCTCCACTGCAGGACGTCCATGGCGAGTTGGGGTGCGTCGGCGAGCTGGAGGAAGAAGATCTTCTCGCCGGGGATGTCCTCGATGGCCTCGGGGTCGCTGCCCCGCGCGAGGATGTGGAAGCTGTCGAGACAGACACCGAGCGCGGGATGGCCGGCCGCTTCGACGATGCGCCAGGCGTGGTCGTAGGTGTCGACCCGGCGCCCCCATGCGAGAGCTTCGTAGGCGACGCGTATGCCGTGCTCGTCGGCGAGCCGGGCCAGGCGGTGCAGGTGCTCCGCGGCGAGCGCGTCGTCGTCGGCGGTGTGCGGCGAGACGCTGGAGCAGACGAGGACGGTGTCGGCGCCCAGGCGCCGCATCAGACGGAACTTGTGCTCGGCCCGCCGGAGGTTGCGGGCGAACTGCCGCTCGTCCGGGACGCCTTCGATGTCCCGCAGCGGCTGGTAGAGGTCGATCGCCAGACCGAGGTCGGCGGTGCGGGCGCGAATCTCCTCGGGGCTCTGCTCCGCGGCCAGCAGGTCGTTCTCGAAGAGTTCCACCGCGTCGAAGCCGGCCCGTGCGGCGGCCGTGAGCTTCTCGGTGAGGCTGCCGCTCAGGGAGACGGTGGCTATGGCGGTGCGCATGGACGGGGCCTCGCAATCTCTTGTGCAATCCCTTGACAGCTGCGCGGACGCTCGGCAGCATCCGCTTCAAGTTAATTAACTATCTAGTACGTTAACGAGCCGCCGGCTCCAGCAGAACCCCCGTGCTCCAGCAGAACCCCCCGTCCCCGAGGAGTCACCGTGTCCGCTCACCCGCAGACCGACCCGCCACCGCCCCCACCGGTGCAGGGCAAACCCCGCAAGGCCGCGTTCGCCGCCTGGATCGGCAGCGCCCTGGAGTACTACGACTTCTTCATCTACGGCAGTGCCGCAGCCCTCGTCTTCCCCAAGGTCTTCTTCGACCCCGACGACCCGGCCACCGCCACGCTCATCTCGCTCGCGACGTTCGGCGTCGCCTACGCCGCCCGTCCGATCGGCGCGCTCTTCCTCGGACACTTCGGCGACCGGCTCGGCCGGCGGCGGATCATGGTGTGGACGCTGATCCTGATGGGTCTGTCCACCTTCCTGATCGGCTGTCTTCCCACGTACGCCCAAGTCGGCACGCTCGCCCCGGTGTTGCTGGTCCTCATGCGTGTGCTGCAGGGGCTCTCCGCGGCCGGTGAACAGGCCAGCGCCAACTCGATGACCCTCGAGCACGCGCCCGACGACCGGCGCGGCTACTTCACCAGCTTCACCCTCAACGGCACCCAGGCCGGGCAGATCCTCGCGACCCTGATCTTCATCCCGATCGCCTCGCTGCCCGAGCACCAGCTGTACACCTGGGGCTGGCGGATCCCGTTCCTGCTGAGTGTGGTCGTGGCCGTCGCGGGCTATGTGATCCGTCGCAAGCTGGAGGAGACCCCGGTCTTCGAGCAGGCGGCGGCCGAGAACGCGGTGGCCAGGCTGCCGCTCGCGGAGCTCCTGCGCGACCACTGGGCGAGCGTGCTCCGGGTCGTCGCGGCCGCGCTGATCGCCACGGTGAGCACGATCTTCTCCGTCTGGGCCCTGACCTTCGCGACCAGCGACTCGGTGGGCCTGAGCAGGACGGGGATGCTGTGGGTGAACGGCGCCGCCAACGGAGTCGCCCTGCTCGCCATCCCCCTGTGGGCCCGGCTCTCCGACCGGATCGGGCGCAAGCCGGTCTTCGTCGGCGGTGCGCTCGGCTGCGGCGTGATGATCTTCGTCTATCTGTGGGCGATCTCCACGGGCAGCTATCCGCTGGTGTTCTTCGTCGGCCTGGCGTTCTTCGGCGTGGTCTACAGCATGGCCAACGGCATCTGGCCCTCCTTCTACGGGGAGATGTTCCCGGCGCGGGTCAGGCTCTCCGGGATGGCGATCGGTACACAGATCGGCTTCGCCATCGCCGGGTTCGCCGTGACCTTCGCCGCCGAGATCGACGGTCCCGCCGGCGACGACTGGCTCCCGGTCGCCATGTTCACCGCCGCGTTCTGCGTGATCTGCGCGGTGGCGGTGGGCACCGGACGCGAGACGCACAAGGTGCCGACGGCCGAACTCGGGCTGCGGCCGCGGAAGGAACCGGTAGGCGAGCGCATCCCCGCCGCACTCTGAGCCCCGGGGCGGCCTCCCTCGCGCGGGGAGGCCGCCCGCTGTCGTACGCAGAAGTGGTACGCGGCCGCCGAGTCGCCTCGTACCCATGGAAGAAGGACATCTTGACCTCGTACCTCACCGGCCTCATCGGCGCCGGCATCGGCCCCTCGCTCAGCCCGCAGCTGCACGAGCGGGAGGCGGACCGGCAGGGTGTGCGCCTGCTCTACCGTGTACTCGACCTCGACACCCTGCGCCGATCGCCCGCGGACGTGGGTGAGTTGGTGCGGGCGGCACGGGCCGTCGGCTTCGACGGGCTCAACATCACCCATCCCTGCAAGCAGTTGGTCATCGAGCATCTCGACGAACTCTCGCCCGAGGCGGGCCGGCTCGGCGCGGTCAACACGGTCGTCTTCCGCGAGGGTCGTGCGATCGGCCACAACACCGATGTCACCGGGTTCGCGACCTCCTTCGCGCGCACTCTGCCGGATGTGGCGCTCGGCCGGGTCGTCCAGCTCGGCGCGGGCGGTGCGGGGGCGGCCGTCGCCCATGCGCTGCTCACCCTGGGCGCGGACCGGCTCACGCTCGTCGACACCGACCCCGCCCGGGCCGCCCGGCTGGCCGAGGATCTGACCGCGCGCTTCGGGCCGGACCGCGCGGTGGCCGGTCCGCCGTCGGCGCTCCAGGGTCCGGCATCGGTGCTCGCCGATGCCCACGGCCTGGTGAACGCCACCCCGATCGGCATGGCCGCGCACCCCGGACTCCCGCTGCCCGCCGAGCTGTTGCACCCCGGCCTGTGGGTGGCCGAGGTGGTCTACCGGCCGCTGCGGACCGCGCTGCTCGACGCGGCGCGCGAGCTCGGCTGCCGCACGCTGGACGGGGGCGGGATGGCGGTCTTCCAAGCGGCCGACGCCTTCCGCCTGTTCACGGGCCTGAGCCCGGACACCGAAGCGATGCTCGGCGACTTCGCTACCCTCGCGGGCTCCCCGGAGCCACTGCAGCGCCGCAGTTAGACTGGCGGGCGCCGCATCGTCCGTACCCGAGGAGCCGCATGCCCGCCGCGCAGCCCACCGAGTCCTCTTCGCGGCGCACCCGGGACGCGGCCCGCACCAAGGCGGAGATCCTCGATGTGGCCACGGAGGAATTCGCCCGGGCCGGCTACACCGGGGCGCGTGTGGACGAGATCGCCGCACGGATGCGCACCACGAAGCGGATGATCTACTACTACTTCGGCAGCAAGGAACAGCTCTTCACCGCCGTGCTCGAACGCGCCTACACGGTGATCCGCACCCAGGAGCAGAAGCTCGACGTCGAGCATCTGGATCCGGTCGCGGCGATCCGCCGGCTTGCCGAGCTGACCTTCGACCACCACGAGGCCCACCCCGACTTCATCCGCCTCGTGAGCATCGAGAACATCCACGGCGCGGAGCATGTGGCGGGCTCGGAGCATCTGCGCTCGCTCAACTCACCGGCGATCGAGGTGATCGGCCGCATCCTGGCGGCGGGCCGCGCGGAGGGTTCCTTCCGCGACGACGTGGACGCCATCGACGTCCACGCCATGATCAGCTCGTTCTGCTTCTTCCGTGTCGCCAACCGGCATACGTTCCAGGCCTTGTTCGGCCGGGATCTGACGCAGGCGGGGCGGCGGGAGCACTACCGGACGATGCTCGGGGACATGGTGATCGGGTATCTGACGGCGCGGGGCGCCTAGGCCCCACGGGCCGCGCCCGGCCCTACACTCCATGAACCAATTGGGACCATTCGGACAAAAGGATGGGTTCGGTTCATGGGTATGCGGCTCAGGGCAGGCCTCACGAGCGTCGCGCTTCTCGCTTCCTTGCTGACGGTGACCGGCTTCGGGGCGGGCGGCGAGGACGGCCCGCCCGCCCCGTCCGCCGGACCCCCGGTGCCCGAGATGGTGGTGACGAACAATCCCTCGGGCAGTGCGGCGCAGCAGAACGCCATCGAGACGCATGTACGCGAGCTGATCAAGGGCGCTCCCCCCGGCTCGACCATCCGCTACGTCTCGTACTACACGTGGGCCGGCGCGCTGACCGCGGACCTCATCGCGGCACACCGGGACCGGGGCGTCGATGTGCAGGTGGTCCTGGACGAGCTGGAGGCGAACAACCCCAAGTCCGCGCTGCCCTCGCTCGCGGACGCGCTCGGTACGAACACCTCCGCGAAGTCGTTCGTCAAGGTGTGCCCCAAGGGCAAGGCGTGCATCGGCCCGAAGGGCGGCATCACCCACTCCAAGTTCTGGCTGTTCTCGCAGACGGGCGGATCGCACAACGTGATCGTGAGCGCGTCCGCGAACATCAGCCCGGGCAGTCGGCAGAACCTGTGGAACTCCTCGGTGACCCTCGTCGGCCGCGACAAGGTCTACGAGGGGTTCCGCGCCTTCTTCACCGACATGGCCAGAACCGGCACCCAGCCGAACTACTACCGCACCGCGGCACAGGGACCCGCCGAGGCGTTCTTCTTTCCCCGGGCCGGCGCGGGGGACGCCACCGACACGATCGTCGGCGCCCTGCAGAAGGTGAGCTGCACCAAGCAGTCCACCGGGTCCCCCACCACCCTTCGGGTCAACATGTTCAGCCTCGAACGCCCGGGTGTGGCACGGCAGTTGTGGGAACTCGGCAGAAAGGGCTGCAAGGTCGACATCGTCTACAGCTTCCTGTCGGACGGAGCCCACAAGGAACTCCTGAAGAAGTCCGGGAACTACCACGGTCCGTCGCTTTGGCCGTCGCAGAACACCTACGTACGGGGCTGCGTCACCTTCGACACCTTCACGCACGAGAAGTACCTGCTGATCGAGGGCGGGTACGCGGGGAAGAGCAACCAGAAGATCGTCTTCTCGGGCAGCCACAACTACACCTCCCGCGCCCTGCGCACCAACAACGAGCAGCTGGTGAAGCTGGCCTCCCCCGCGCTGTACGACGGCTACCGGCAGAACTTCCTCGCCGTACGCGCGAGTCTGCAGCCCCGCCTCGACCCCGACGAGAACGGTCTGCCGGACGCCCCGGCACCGCCGCGGGCCGTCACCATGCCGCGGTGGCTGCTCGAGGAACTCGACATCCCCCTGGAGCAGAACGGTCCGCCGCTGCCGACCTCGCCCGGCTGCGTCTGCCCCGCGCAGGGCGACTTCGCCAAGAAGTGGAAGGAGCTCGGCGCGCAGGGCGGCAAGCTGAAGTGCCCGACCTCGAACTCCCGGAAGGCCACCGGAGGCGTTCAGCAGTCCTTCGTGGGCGGGACCCTGTACTGGTCGAGGGCTACCGGCGCCCATGTGGTCTGGAAGAACGGCGCGATCGGGCCCCGCTACACGTCCCTGGGAGCCGACGGCGGCCGCCTCGGCCTGCCGGTCACCGATGAGTGGAAACTGTCCAGCGGCAAGGGGTGGCGGCAGATCTTCCAGCACGGTCGCATCACGTGGGACAAGGGGACGAAGAAGACGGTCGTGACGTACTCCTGAACCGGACTCCTGAACCGGAATTCCGAACCGGATCCCTGAACCGGACTCCCGAACCGGACTCCCGAACCGGACTCCCGAACCGGACTACGCCTGGATCACCGTCATCCCCCGGTCCTCGAACGCCCTGGCCTTCTCCGGCGAGCGGCTGTCCGTGACGACCGTGTCGATGTCCTGGGGCGGGCAGATACGGGCGAAGGCCTGGATGCCGAGCTTGGAGGAGTCGGCGACGACCACGAGGCGGTCGGCCTGTGCGGCGAGCAGGGCGTTGATGCTCGCCTCGTGTTCGCTGCGGGCGCTGGCGCCACGGTCCGGGTCCAGTGCGTCCACCCCGACGAAGGCGATGTCGAGCCGGATCTCCTTGAGGATCAACCCGGCGAGCGGGCCCACCAGTTCGTACGACTGGGCCATCGCGACACCGCCCGTGGTGACGACCTTGATGTGGGTGCGGACCGCGAGCTCGTGCGCGATGTTCAGCGCGTTGGTGACGAGGGTGAGCGCGGGGCCCTCGGACGGTTCGCGTTCGAGGAGGTCGGGGCGGGCGGCCAGGGCGCGGGCGACTTCGGTGGTGGTGGTGCCTCCGTTGATGCCCACGACCATGCCGCGTTCGGCGAGGGCGGCCGCCGCCCGGCCGATCCGCTCCTTCTCGGCGGAGTCGCGCGCGTAGCGGTAGCGCAGCGGGAGGTCGTAGGTGACGTCGTTGGGCATCGCACCACCGCGGGTGCGGATGAGCAGGCCCTGCTCGGCGAGCTGGTCGAGGTCGCGGCGGATCGTGGCCGCGGAGACGTCCAGATCCTTGGCCGCCGTCTCGACGTCCAGCTGGCGCTGCTCGGCGAGCAGGCGGAGCAGTTCGCCGTGCCGCTCGTAACGGTTCACCCGTGATCCCCCTTGCCGTTCCTTCCGCGGCGCCGTGATCGGCGAGCGCGCTCTGGCAAGCATGATGCATCGCCTCGGGGCGATCGTGGCCGGGTGCGGGGGATTTGCGGTCCGCGCAGCGCGGTGGGGCGCGTCCGCCGAGGTCCTCCGCACCCCACCGCGTGCCCGAACTGTCAGGCGAACTCCGGCATTTCACCTTCCATCGTCGTGACGTCGATCACCGAGAACGCGGCGCCCTGCGGGTCCGTGACCGACGCGAAGCGGCCGAAGGGGCTGCCGGTCGGCCCCATGTGGACCGCGCCGCCCAGGCGCTTGACGGTGTCGACGGCCGCATCGCAGTCGTCGACCACGAAGTAGACGTTGACGTACGAGGGGACCTCCGCCGGGAAGTCCTCCGTCATCTTGAAGCGCCCGAGGACGGGCTCGGCGCCCAGGTCCCAGGCCGCGAAGTCGACCTCTCCGTCGGACATCTGCTGTGCGTGGTAACCGAAGACCGCCGGGAAGAACGTGTCGGCCGCCACGGCGTCGCGCGTGGTGACCTCGGCCCAGCAGAACGCTCCGGGCTCGTTGACCTTCTCGAAGCCCTGGTGCTCACCGGCCTGCCAGGCGCTGAAGAAGACACCGCCGGGGTCCTGCGCGACGAGCATCGAACCGAACGGACCGACCTCCATCGGCTCCATCGCGAGCGTGCCGCCGCAGGCCTTGATCTTCTCGGCGGTGCCCGCGAGGTCGGGCGTCGCCAGATACAGGCTCCATGCCGACGGAGTGCCCTCCATGCCGGGCATCTGCGGAACGACCGCGGCCACCGCCTTGCCGTCGGAAAGCGCCTGGGTGTAGCCGCCGAACTCGGCGGAGCCCTCGGCGAAGGTCCAGCCGAGGAGCTCTCCGTAGAAGGATTTGGCGGCTTCGAGGTCCGGGAACATCGCGTCGGCCCAGCACGGCGCGCCCAGCGGATATGCGGGCATGGCACTGCCTCCTGCTCGGGAATCTCGGGGAGTCTCGGGGATCTCTGAGATCTCCGGGAGTCTCGGGGATCTCAGAGATCTCGGGGGATCCGTATCTGCCACGTTATGCGCCCGTACGGGGGACGGCGCGGCGAAGACCGCTCGCGGCCCGGGAGTGCCCGAAAAGGCCGGTGGCCCGGTCCTCAACGTTCAGGACCGGGCCACCGGGTGCCACCGAATGCGCGGGACGGATCAGACTCCGGCCGGCTCGGGCTCGCGCTTCTCCTGCGCGGGCGCCTCGGTGTCACCGAGCTCCTTGTGCAGCTTCTCGCCCTCGACGTCGACGTTCGGCAGGAGGCGGTCCAGCCACTTCGGCAGCCACCAGGCCTTGTGGCCGAGCAGCGCCAGGACGGCGGGAACGATCGCCATACGGACCACGAACGCGTCGAAGAGGACCGCGATCGCGAGGCCGAAGCCCATCATCTTGACCATGTCGTTGGTCTCGAGGATGAAGCCCGAGAACACGCTGATCATGATGACCGCGGCGGCGGAGACCACCCGGCCGCCCAGGGTGAAGCCCTTGGTGATGGCTTCGGCGGGCGACGAGCCGTGCACGTACGCCTCACGCATACGCGTCACGAGGAAGACCTCGTAGTCCATGGCCAGACCGAAGACCACACCGATCATGAAGATCGGCATCATCGACATGATCGGGCCGGGCTGCTCCACACCGAAGACGTCCGCGAGCCAGCCCCACTGGAAGACAGCGACGAGTGCGCCGAGCGCGGCCATCACCGAGAGCAGGAAGCCGAGCGCGGCCTTCAGCGGGACGAGGACCGAGCGGAACACCAGCATCAGCAGGACGAACGCCAGGCCCACGATGATGCCGAGGTACGGCAGCAGCGCGTCGTTGAGCGTCTGCGAGAAGTCGATGGTCATGGCGGTCATGCCGGAGACCAGCACAGTGGCGCCGGTCTCGGCCTTGAAGTCGCCGGACAGATCCCGCAGGTCGTGGACCAGGGCCTCGGTCTTCGGGTCACTCGGACCCGTCTTCGGCACCACGGTCATGGTGGCGGTGTCGCCGGCCGTGTTGAAGTAGGCCGGGGTGACGGCCGCGACGTCCTTCTGGTCGGCGATCTTCTTGCCGATCTCGTCCGCGGCGGCCTCCGGGTCCTTGGCACCGTTGGTGTCGACGACGACCATCAGCGGACCGTTGAAGCCGGCGCCGAAGGACTCCGACAGCATGTCGTACGCCTTGCGCTGCGTGGAGTTGGGCGCGGAGCTGCCCTCGTCGGGCAGACCGAGTTCGAGGCTCGTGGCCGGAATGGCGACGACGCCGAGGCCGATCACCGCGGTGATCAGGACGGTCACCGGGCGGCGCAGGACGAAGTGCGCCCAGCGGGTGCCGAGCTTCTCCTTGCCGGAGCCCTTCGGCTCGACGCCGGCCTTGAGGGCCTTGCGGTCCTTGCGGCTGAGCGCCTTCTTGCCGGCGAAGGCGAGCAGCGCCGGGGTGAGGGTGAGCGCGATCATCACGGCGAAGGCGACGGTGGCCGCGGCGGCCAGGCCCATCTTCGTGAGGATCGGGATGTTGACGATCGCGAGGCCCGAGAGGGCCACGATCACGGTGAGACCTGCGAAGACCACGGCGGAGCCGGCGGTGCCGACGGCGCGGCCCGCGGCCTCCTCGTACGAACGGCCCTCGGCGACCTCGGCCCGGTAGCGGGCGATGATGAACAGCGCGTAGTCGATGGCGACCGCGAGGCCGATCATCGAGGCGAGGGTGCCGGTGGTGGCGGACAGACCCAGCGCGGCGCCGAGCGCACCGATCAGGGAGGTGCCGATACCCACGCCGATGATGGCGGAGAGCAGCGGCATACCGGCCGCGACGAGCGAGCCGAAGGTCAGGACGAGGACGACGAGCGCGACGCCCATGCCGATCAGCTCGGCGGTGCCGCCCATCTCGGGCTCGGCCTGGACGGCGTCGCCACCGGTCTCGATGGTGTAGCCGTCGGTGCGGGCGTCGTCGGTGGCCTCGGTGAGGGACTCACGGGCCTTGTCGGTCAGCTCCTGAGCGTTGACCTTGTACGAGACGGAGGCGTAGGCGGTCGAGCCGTCCTTGCTGACCGTGTTGTCCTTGAAGGGGTCGGCCACCTTGTCGACCTGCGGGCCCTTGCCGAGCGCGGCGACGAGGTCCTCGACATGGGCCTTGCCGGCCGCGTCGGTGAGCTTCTCGCCCTCGGGGGCCTTGATCACGACGCGGGCCGTGGCGCCCTCGGCGTTGCCGTCGGGGAAGCGCTGCTCCAGCAGGTCGAAGGCCTTCTGCGACTCGGTGCCGGGCATCGTGAAGGAGTCTTCGGGCGCGGCGGGCGCGACAGACGCGGCGCCACCGATGCCCACGAGTATGGCCACCCAGAGAAGGGCGACCAGACCACGGCGCCGGAACGCGCCTCGGCCGAGTCGATAAAGGAACGTAGCCACCTGAGACCAAGCTTCCGTCGAGATTACGGGCAGGACGAAGACCGGGCAGACGGAGTTCGCAGGAAGGTTCTGTCCGGTGTACTCATCCATCGTCAGTGCCGGAATCGGTGATTCGATCAGCCCCTGGGTCTGGACTCATGTACTGCGCTGGGTGTAGTGCACGGGGCCGTTCCCTCCACCTGCTGTAGATCCGGCGGTGATAGATGTAAGCCACACCCGGATCGACCGGGGGCAGAAAAGGGGCAGGTGGGGCGCCTGGGGGCCCGGCCGCCTGGGGCCGAGGGACAATGGCGCCCATGTCACGACGCCCCAAACGCCGCGCTCAGACGCCCTCCGCGCAGCGCGCTTCGACGCCCGCCGTCACCCCCGCCTCCCCCTGCCCGTGCGGTCGGGGTATCCCCTACGGGGAGTGCTGCGCCCGTCTGCACTCGGGGGCGGCGCGGGCCGCGAGCCCCGAGCAGCTGATGCGGTCCCGTTATGCGGCCTTTGTCGTACGGGACGAGTCGTATCTGCTCCGGACCTGGCACCCGGACACCCGGCCGCCGGGTGTGGACTTCGACCCGGGGATGCGATGGGCGGGCCTGACCGTCGAGGCGACGACCGAGGGCACGGCCTTCCACAGCACGGGAACGGTGACCTTCCTGGCCCGCTATACCGACGACAGCGCGACCGGCTCCCCCGGCGAGCTGCACGAGCGCAGCCGCTTCGAGCGGGTGGACGGGTCATGGGTCTATCTGGATGGTGACTTTCTCTCCTGACGTGCCCGCTCGCGCGTCCGGCATCATGGACGTGACGTGCACGAATACCGAGGAGGGTGGGCGACTGTGGGCTCCGATCAGGTCGTAGTGATCATGGGGGTGACCGGTACGGGGAAGTCCACGGTCGGCCGTCTGCTGGCCGAGGAGCTCGGAGTGCCGTACGCGGAGGCTGACGAGTTCCACTCGGCGGCCAACGTCGAGAAGATGCGCTCGGGCACACCGCTCACGGATGAGGACCGGTGGCCGTGGCTCGACTCGATCGGCGCGTGGGCGGCGTCCCGTGCCGGGCTCGGCGGGGTTGTGAGCTGTTCCGCGCTCAAGCGCGTGTACCGGGACCGGTTGCGGGCGGCCGCGCCCGGGCTCGTGTTCGTGCACCTCTCCGGTTCGCGTGAGCTGATCACCGAGCGGCAGTCGGCCCGCGAGGGACACTTCATGCCCGCCTCCCTGATCGCTTCGCAGTTCGAGACGCTCGAGGAGCTGGGCGCGGACGAGTCGGGAGTGGTCGTCGATGTGGCGCCGGGGCCCGAGGCGATCGCGGCGGAGGCGGTACGGGGTCTGCGCGAGCTCTGAGGCTTGCGGCGGCTGTCGACTCCTCGGCTCCTGGACTCCTCGGCTCACGGCGGTTGTCGACTCCTCGGCTCACGGCGGCTGTCGGCACAGCGGCTCGCGGGCGGCGCCCGTGCGGCACGGATCTATGCTGCGCGGATGATCACACCCATCGAACTGGTGATATTCGACTGCGACGGAGTTCTGGTCGACAGCGAACGCATAGCCGTACGCGTGCAGGTCGCACTCGGCGACGCCCTCGGCTGGCCACTCACCCCCGAGGAGGTCGTCGCACGCTTCATCGGGCGCTCGCACGCCGACATCCGGGGGCAGGTGGCTGATCGGCTGGGTGCGCGGACGGCGGCGATCTGGTCGGAGCAGTTCGAGGAACGCCACCGTGCGGCCGTGGACAGCGAACTCGTGGCCGTCGAGGGAATCTCCGAGGCGCTCGACTCGATCACCCTGCCGACCTGTGTCGCCTCCAGCGGTTCGCACGACAAGATGCGGCACACACTGGGCCGCACCGGACTGTACGAGCGCTTCTCGGGCCGTATCTTCAGCGCCTCCGAGGTCACGCGCGGCAAGCCGGCCCCCGACCTCTTCCTGCATGCCGCCAGTCGGATGGGCTTCGATCCCGCGGTCTGCGCGGTGGTCGAGGACAGCAGCCCCGGCGTCCAGGCGGCGCGCGCCGCGGGCATGCGCGCCTTCGGCTACAGCGGCGGACTCACCCCGGCGCAGCGGCTCACCGGCCCCGGTGTGGTCGTCTTCGACGACATGCGCAAACTGCCCGGGCTGCTGAGCGGCCACTGAGAGCCGGCGTCACGGCTCACGGGCGCCACAGCGGGTGCTCGCGCTCCGCCCACCTCCGGTCCACCGACCCCGTACGCAACCCCCTGCGCGACTCCGGATCCGCGAGCGCCTTGGCGATATGGCCGGCCAGGACGATCGAGATCGCCACGGCCAGCCAGTCGTGGACGAACGTGGACCCGGTGCGCCAGGTGAGGGGCGCGAGGTGGGTGAACCACATGAGCAGGCCCGTGCCGAGCATCACCAGGGTCGCGCCCGCGATCCACGCCGCGTACGACTTCTGCCCCGCGTTGAACTTCCCCGCAGGCCGCGGCCCCTTCTCACGGCGCAGCGCGGCACGCCACCACTGCCTGTCGTGGGCGCCGAAGCGGTTGAGGCGGCGCAGGTCGGCACGGAAGGCGCGGGAGACGAGGCCGACGAGGAACGGGGCGAACAGCAGCACGCCCGACCACTCGTGGACGGTCACCACCAGGCGCCTGCGGCCGACCAGTTGGGCCAGCGACGGCAGATAGAGACAGGCCGCCGAGAAGAGACAGACGGCCATGAGCACGGCGGTCGTGCGGTGGATCCAGCGTTCACCGCGACTGAACCTGCGCACCCGCGAAGGGAGTTCAGTCCGTGGGCTCGTCATCGCGTCCGTTGGACCGGCCGACCCAGGCGTCGACGTCATAGCCTGCCTCCTCCCAGTACCCGGGGATGACCTTGTCGGTGACCGTGATCCGGGAGAGCCACTTGGCCGACTTGTAGAAGTACATGGGGGCGACGTAGAGCCTGACCGGTCCGCCGTGCGCGTGACCGAGCTCCTTGTCCTGCATACGGTGGCAGACCAGGACGTCTTTGCGCCTCGCCTGCTCCAGGGTCAGGCTCTCGCTGTACGCGCCGTCGAAGCACTCGAAGCGGATGGCCCGGCCTTCGGGGCGCACACCGGCGGCGTCCAACAGCGTGGAGAGCACGACCCCTTGGAAGGGGGTGTCGGGCACGCGCCACCCTGTCACGCACTGCACGTCGCGTACGAGCCTGGTCTGCGGGAGCGCGCGGATTTCACCGAGGGTGTACGTCGCCTTGTTCTCGACGAGTCCGTCGACGGTGAGGCGGTAGGTCTCCTCGTTCTTGCGCGGCACGGAGGCGACCACGGAGTAGTAGCGGAAGCCGCCACCCGCGGGCAGTACGTCGGTCAGACCCGTGGGGTCCTTGGCGGCCACGGCTTCGACGCCGCGCTGCAGCACGGGCGCGGCGGCGATACCGGCGGCACCGAGCCCGATCATGCCGAGCACGACGCGCCGTCCGACGGGGCTGCCCCGGCCGTCGGCGTCTGGCGATGGGGAGTTCACACAACGATTCGAGCACTTGGGGCGTGCGGAGTGAAGGGGCGACGGGGTGGTGTCAGCGTTTCGTCATATCCGGCGGCCGGGCTGCCGGGCGTTCGGCCCCGCCCGCCCTGGGCCGCTGCTCGATCAACTGATCGCCGCCGTGATCATGAGTTCTGGCACAGCCAGGAGGTGCTCGACTCGCTCGGCGGCCCCGGCGTCCGGGGCACGGACGACACCCTTGTCGTCGCCGAGCGGTTCTGGGTGGTCGAACGGCTCGACCACCCGTACCCGTACAAGAGGAACCAGAGCACCTCAGGGGTCTGCCGCGGACCTAACCCACGGCCTTCGCCGCCGCCCGCCCCGCTGCCCGGCCCGAGAAGATGCAGCCGCCGAGGAACGTGCCCTCCAGGGAGCGGTAGCCGTGGACGCCGCCGCCGCCGAAGCCGGCCGCCTCGCCCGCCGCGTAGACACCCTCGAGCACCTCGCCGCCGTCCGTCAGCACCCTGGACGACAGATCCGTCTCCAGGCCGCCCAGCGACTTGCGGGTCAGGATGTTGAGGCGGACGGCGACCAGCGGGCCCGCCTTCGGGTCGAGGATCGGGTGCGGGGCGACGGTGCGGATCAGCTTGTCGCCGAGGAAGTTGCGCGAACCGCGGATCGCCGTGATCTGCAGGTCCTTGGTGAACGGGTTGATGATCTCCCGGTCGCGTGCGGTGATTTCGCGCCGCAGCTCCGCCTCGTCGATCAGATCGTCCTTCGTGAGCGCGTTCATGCCGCGTACGAGTGCGGAGAGGTCGTCCTCGATGACGAAGTCGACTCCGTTGTCCATGAAGGCCTTGACCGGCCCGGGAACGTCGGCGCGGGCGCGGTCGATGACGCCGCGTACCGACTTGCCGGTGAGATCCGGGTTCTGCTCGGAGCCCGAGAGCGTGAACTCCTTGCCGATGATGCGCTGGTTGAGCACGAACCACGTGTAGTCATGGCCGGAATGCATGATGTGCTCAAGCGTGCCGAGCGTGTCGAAGCCCGGGAAGAGGGGGACGGGAAGGCGCTTGCCCCGGGCGTCGAGCCAGAGCGAGGACGGGCCGGGCAGGATCCGGATGCCGTGCTTGCGCCAGATCGGGTTCCAGTTCTCGATGCCCTCGGTGTAGTGCCACATCCGGTCGCCGTTGATGAGACGGCCGCCGGCCTCTTCGGCGATGCCCAGCATCAGGCCGTCCACGTGCGCGGGGACGCCGGAGAGCAACTTGTCGGGAGCCTTGCCGAGACGGGCCGGCCAGGCCCTGCGGACGAGATCGTGGTTGCCGCCGATGCCGCCCGAAGTGACGATCACCGCCTGGGCCTTGAGCTCGAAGGACCCTGTCGCCGTACGGCTGGACTCCTGGCCGCGCTCGATCGAGGAGGCCTCCAGGATCTCGCCGCTGACCGTGTCGACCGAGCCCGCGCTGCGGGTCAGGCCGGTGACCCGGTGGCGGAACTTCAGCTGGACGAGGCCGCGTGCCACCCCTTCGCGTACGCGCCGCTCGAAGGGTGCGACCAGGCCCGGACCCGTGCCCCAGGTGATGTGGAAACGCGGCACCGAGTTGCCGTGACCGGTGGCGTCGTAGCCGCCGCGCTCGGCCCAGCCGACCACCGGGAAGAAGCGCACACCCTGGCCGTGCAGCCAGGAGCGCTTCTCGCCGGCCGCGAAGTCCACATACGCCTCGGCCCACTTGCGGGGCCAGTGGTCCTCGTCGCGGTCGAAACCGGCCGTGCCCATCCAGTCCTGCAGGGCGAGCTCGTGGCTGTCCTTGATCCGCAGCCGGCGCTGCTCGGGCGAGTCGACGAAGAAGAGACCGCCGAACGACCAGTGCGCCTGACCGCCGATGGACTGCTCGGGCTCCTGGTCGAGCAGGATCACCTTGCGTCCGGCGTCGACGAGCTCAGCGGTGGCCACCAGACCGGCCAGGCCCGCTCCGATCACGATCACATCTGCGTCGTACGCCATCGTCGCCGTCCGTTTCTGTCGTTCCCGCACCGGGTCGCCGGTCACGCATACATGGTTACCGGTCGGTTCAGATCCTCGGTACCCGCGCGGTTTCCGTCAACTGTCTGCCAAGTCCTGGTCAGCACTCTGTGCGACGGCCCACAGACGGCCCACAAGAGAGGCGATCAAGGGCGGGTCCCGCTATCGTCGCCCAAGTCCCCCAAGAACGACCGCTCTTGAGGTCCCCTTCGTGACGCTCCCCGTCTTCCTCTTCGCCGTGGGCGCCGCCTGCTGCCTCGGTTTCGGCTTCGTACTGCAGCAGAGCGCCGCACGCAGCGCGCCGCTCGGCGACTTCCTGTCCCCGAGGCTGCTGCTCGACCTCGTCCGGATGCCGCGCTGGCTCGCCGGTGTCGCGATGATGTCGGCGGGCACCGCGCTCGGCGCGATCGCCCTGTCCTGGGGCGAGATGTCCCTGGTGGAACCGCTGCTCGCCACGCATCTCCTCTTCGCGATGACCCTGGTGCGCTGGCGCACCGGCCAGCCGCTCGGCCGCCAGGGCTGGGGCGGACTGCTGCTGCTCGCGGGCGGGGTGAGCGCCTTCCTGATCGCCGGACATCCGCAGGGTTCAGACGCGAGCGTCCCGCCGCTGCGGCACTGGCTGGTGGTGGGAGCGGTGATCGGCACGGCCCTGGTCCTGACCGCCTTCGCGCGCCGCTTCCGGCTCGGCATCGGCCCGGCGCTGCTCGGCGCCGCGGGCGGTCTCCTGTACGGCCTGCAGGACGCGCTCACCCGGATCAGCGGCCAGCTGGTCTCCGGTGAACAGGGGGTGCTCGGACTGCTCACCACCTGGCAGCCGTACGGCGTACTGGCCCTCGGTCTCATCGGGCTGCTCCTCGTGCAGAGCGCGTTCGAGATGGCACCCCTGCGCAGCTCGCTGCCCGCCCTCACCGCCGCCCAGCCGCTCGCCGGGATCGTCTGCGGGGTCGGTTTCCTCGGCGACCGGCTGCGGACGGACGCGGGCGCGCTGGCCTGGCAGGCGGCGGGTCTTGTCGCGATCGTCAGCGGGATCGTGCTCCTGTGCCGCCATCCCTCGATGCCCACGGGTGCCGTCGCACCTGAACCGGTGCTCGCGGGGGCGACGAACCGGGTCTGACCGCGCTCCTGTTGAATGGCGGGCATGAGCAGCGACTCCGGTGTCAACCACGACGAGATCATCGACATCGTCGACGAGCAGGACGAAGTGGTCGGCCGGTCCCCGCGCTCCGTCGCGTACCGCGAGGGTCTGTGGCACCGCTGCGCGTTCATCCTGGTGCGCGACGCCGAGGACCGGATCTTCGTCCACCGGCGTACGGCGACGAAGGCCGTGTTCCCGTCCTTCCACGACATGTTCGTCGGCGGAGTCGTGGGCGCCGGCGAGTCCTACGACGAGGCGGCGCTGCGCGAGGCCGAGGAAGAGCTCGGCGTCTCGGGGCTCCCCCGGCCGGTCCCGCTCTTCAAGTTCCTGTACACGGCGGACGGCCAGGGCTGGTGGTCCACCGTGTACGAGGTGCGCTGCGAACTCCCCGTGTCGCCGCAGGAGTCCGAGGTCGCCTGGCACACCTTCCTCACCGAGGAGGAGCTGGAGCAGCGCCTGGGTGAGTGGCAGTGGACTCCGGACGGCCTCGACGCCTACCGGCGTCTGCGCGAGTTCAAGGCTTAGGGTGCGGGCGTGAACGGCTTCCTCTCCTCCCTCCGGCTCTGGTTCGCTCCCGCCCGGGTACGGGAGGAGGGCGAGACCCCCGACTACCGCTTCTCGCTCGCCAACGAGCGGACCTTCCTGGCCTGGGTGCGCACTGCGCTCGCGCTGATCGGCGGCGGCTTCGCGGTCGACCAGTTCCTGCCGGATCTGCGCTGGGCCTGGCGTATCGGCCTGTCCCTCGCGCTGCTCGCGGTGGGCGCGATGTGCGCGCTGCGGGCCGTGAACCACTGGGTGCGCTGCGAGCTGGCGATGCGCCGCGGCGAGGATCTGCCGGTGACGCGTTTTCCGGCGCTGTTGTCGCTCGCCGTCGGGGTGGTCGCGCTGATCATGGTCGTGGTGGTGCTGTTCGGGTGGGCGGAGCAGTGATGTGGGGTCGGGCGCGGTGGTGACGCCGGTCCGCGATCCCGGGCTGCAGCCCGAACGCACCCGGCTGGCCTGGCGCCGTACGACGCTCTCCTGCACGGTCGCGGCGGTACTCGCGGGCAAGCAGGCCCTGCAGGGCGGGCCCTCGGCGGTGGGACTGCTCGCCGTGGCGGCATCCCTGCTGGTGTGGCTGGCGTTCGTCGGCCTCGCACATCGGCGGATCCGGGCGCTGAGCGTGCCGCGGCCGGGGGTGCTCTCGGTGCGGACGGCTTGGGGTGCGGCTGCGTGCGTGGTGGCGTTCACGGTGTTCGCGGTGGCAGTGGTGCGCTGACGCCGTCCGGCCTCACCTGCGCAAAGCACCTGCGAGCGCCCGCACTTCACGGTCTGCGAATCCTGGATCGCGCGCCATCAGGCGTACGAGCCGGTCGCGCACCTCGCGACCTCGTCCTGCCTCGACGAGTGCCTCGGCCCGGGCGAGGGCTGGGGCCACGCCGCGGTGGCGGACCACCCCGGGGAGCTCTTCCGCCTCGAGCCAGCGCCAGGTCGGGAACCAGCTGGTCAGTTTCGGCTCATGGTCGGCGAGTTCGCTCCACACGAACCGGTCGAGCGACACGTTCACGACGTGGCCGGCGGGCAGCGTGCCGACCCACTCCAGGTCCTGGTGCCACCGCCTGTGGTGAGGGCTCGGCTTGCCGCGCGAGGTCACACCCACGTACCGCAGCGTGCGGCGGATCACCGGCCACGGCTCGCGGCACTCCTCGATCCAGTCCCTGAGCCGCTCGTGGACGACGGTGAAGGTACTGCCCGACGCCACCACGTCCACCAGCGCGACGGGCCGTTTGCGCCGGGCCAGCGCGTACGGGGAGAGGCCGACGGACGCGAGATGCTCGCGGAAGCGCACCACCTGTGCGCGGCTCCATGCCGCGTGCGTGCACGACAGTGGCAGTCGGTCGATCCGGCCGTGCCAGTCGGCGTGCTCGAGGGCCCCGCTGAGCAGGTCGTACATGCCGTCGAGCGAACGCCCGACAAAGCACAGATCGGCGCCGCCCGCGCGGGCCAGGACCTTCGCCGTGCAGTCGGTCAGCGCGCCCAGATACCCCTCACCGACGGAGCCGTCTCCGACGCGGGCGGGCGCGGCGGGCAGTTCGCCGATGCGGTCCGGCCGACCACCCCCGCAGGACGACAGCACCCAGCGGTACGGCTGAGGCGGCGCGGGCGGACGTGCCGCGGACCCGACCGCACGGGCACCGCGACGCCCCGACCGTGAGGCGGCCTTGCGCGACCGTGCGGCAGACATGGACATGCCCACCAGCACAGCAGGTGGCGCCCGCCCTGCGCATGCGGTTTTCCGCGCTCGCGCGAGCGCCGCCACTCCCCCGCCCCACCCCCGGCTGACAGGATCGAAGGGACCAGTCGGACCGTGCAGGGGGACCGCCATGACCGCAGGACAGCCCTATGTCGAGCAGCTCACTCCCGACGTCAGCGCCTACGTACAGCCCGACGGCGGGTGGTGTCTCAACAACGCCGGGTGGGTCACCGACGGGGACGACACCCTGCTCGTGGACACCGCCGCCACCGAGCGCCGCGCCCACGATCTGCGCGAGGCGCTGCTCGCCGACGGTGCTCCCTTACCGCGCCATGTCGTCAACACCCACCACCACGGCGACCACACCTACGGCAACGGAGTGTTCACGCCGGAAGCCACCGTCGTGGCCCACGAACAGTGCCGCGCCGAAGTGCTCGCCGCCGGGCATCAGCTCCATCTGCTGTGGCCGCGGACGGACTTCGGGGACATCCACATCACGCCCGCCTCACTCACGTACAGCCAGAAGCTGACCCTGCACACCGCCGGCTGCGAGGTCGAGCTGTTCCACCCCGGGGTCGCGCACACGACCGGGGACTCGATCGTGTGGCTGGCGCGGCAGCGGATCGTGTTCACCGGGGACCTGATCTTCGAGGGCGGTACGCCCTTCATCCCCATGGGGTCGCTCAGCGGCTCGCTGCGGGCCCTGGACCTCCTGCGGGAGCTGGGCGCCACCACCGTCGTGCCCGGGCACGGCCCGGTGACCGACCCCTCCGCGTACGACCGCACCGAGCGGTATCTGAGGTTCCTCGCCGCGACCGCCGAGGAGGCCCATGCCGCCGGCCGTACGCCGCTGGAGGCCGCGCAGGCCACGGATCTCGGCGAGTTCGGGAAGTGGCCGGAGAGCGAGCGGTTCGTGGCCAATCTGCACCGTGCGTACGCCGAGCTCGACGGCAGGCCCGAGGGCGCTCCCCTCGACCCGGTGGCCGTCTTCGGCGACATGGCGGTCATGAACGGCGGGGAGATGGTGAGCTGCCACGCCTGATACGGCGGGGAGGGCGGGGAGAGCGGGGGCGAGGCCGGCGAGACACCGAACAAACGGGGCACTTCGGGCGTGTGGCGACGAGAGACCGATCACTTCACGTATACGCACTGGACTACATACCGACTGGTCGGCATCATGCTGTCCAGTCCACCACGAGGAGCGACGCATGAGCTCAGACCAGCTGCCAGGTCTCGATCTGGACCGGCTGCGTGACCGTCTCGACCAAGAAGTACCCGGTCTCGTACAAGGTCCGCTACAAGGACGGCACATCCAGGGCGGCAGGTCGAACCTCACGTACGACGTCACCGACGGCACCTCGCGCTGGGTCGTACGGCGTCCGCCGCTCGGCCACGTCCTGGCCACGGCGCACGACATGAAGCGCGAGCACCGGGTGATCGACGCGCTGTACGAGACGACGGTGCCAGTGCCGAAGCCGCTGCTCCTGTGCGAGGACGAGGAGGTGATGGGGGCGCCGTTCTACGTGATGGAGTTCGTGTCCGGCACCCCGTACCGCACCGACGAGGAGCTCGCACCGCTCGGCCCCGAGCGGACCCGGGCAGCGGTCTTCTCCCTGGTGGACACCCTGGTCGAGCTGCACGCGGTCGACCCGGCGGCCGTCGGGCTCGCCGACTTCGGGCGGCCCGAGGGCTTCCTCGACCGGCAACTGCGGCGCTGGGGCAAGCAGTTGGACGCCTCGCGCAACCGTGAGCTGGTCGGGATCGACGAGCTGCACGCCGCGCTCGGCCGCTCCCTGCCCACCTCGCCGGCCGCCACGGTGATCCACGGCGACTACCGCCTCGACAACGTGCTGCTCGGCGAGGACGACCGGATCAAGGCCGTCCTCGACTGGGAGATGTCCACGCTCGGCGACCCGCTCACCGACCTCGGACTGCTCGTGATGTACAGCGTGCCCCTGGAACTCGAGAACTCCGTCATCAGCACCACCGCCACGGCCGCGGGACATCCGACGCCGCAGGAGCTCGTCGAGCGGTACGCCGAGCGCTCCGGCCGCGATGTCTCGCAGGTGTCCTGGTACACGGCCTTCGCCTGGTTCAAGCTCGCCGTGATCCTCGAGGGCATCCACTACCGCTACACGCTCGGCCAGACCGTCGGCTCCGGCTTCGACCGGATCGGCGAACTCGTCCCCGTCTTCATCGAGCACGGCCTGACCACCCTTCAGGAAGGCTGATCCAGCATGGACTTCGCATTCGACACCCGCACCGAGGAGCTGCGCGCCAAGCTGCTCGCCTTCATGGACGAGCACGTCTATCCCGCGCAGCAGGTGATGCACGAGCAGCACGCCGAGCAGTCCGACCCGTGGGTGGTACCGCCGGTCGTCGAGGAGCTCAAGGCCGAGGCCAAGCGGCAGGGGCTGTGGAACCTCTTCCTGCCGGACGCCGAGTACGGCGCGGGACTGACCAACCTCCAGTACGCGCCGCTGGCCGAAATCACCGGCCGGGCCCCGCAGTTGGCGCCCACCGTGCTGAACTGCGGCGCCCCGGACACCGGGAACATGGAGGTGCTCTTCCAGTTCGGCACCGAGGAGCAGAAGAAGCAGTGGCTCGAGCCGCTGCTCGCCGGTGAGATCCGCTCGGCCTTCGCGATGACCGAGCCCGACGTGGCCTCCTCGGACGCCACCAATATCGAGACCCGCATCGAGCGCGACGGTGACGACTACGTCATCAACGGCCGCAAGTGGTACATCTCCGGGGCGATGAACCCGGCCTGCCAGATCTTCATCGTGATGGGCAAGACGGACCCGGACGGCGAGGACATCCGCCGTCAGCAGTCCATGATCCTGGTCCCGCGCGACACTCCGGGGCTCACCGTGAAGCGCGCCATGCAGGTCTTCGGCTACGAGGACCACTGGCACGGCGGCCACGCCGAGGTGGTCTTCGACAACGTCCGGGTGCCCGCGAGCAGCCTGATCGGCGAGGAGGGCGGCGGCTTCGCCATCGCCCAGGCGCGGCTCGGCCCGGGCCGTATCCACCACTGCATGCGCCTGATCGGTATGGCGGAGACCGCGATCGAGCTGATGTGCAAGCGTGCGGTGGCCCGTACGGCCTTCGGCAAGCCGCTCGCGCAGCAGGGCGTGATCCACGAGTGGATCGCGGACGCGCGGGTCGCGGTCGAGCAGCTGCGGCTGCTCGTCCTGAAGACCGCCTGGCTGATGGACACCGTCGGCAACAAGGGCGCCCACACCGAGATCCAGTCCATCAAGATCGCGACGCCTCGTACGGTCGTGGACATCCTGGACCGCGCGATCCAGATCCATGGCGCGGGCGGTGTCAGTCAGGACTTCCCGCTCGCGGAGCTGTACGCCGGGGCGCGGACGCTGATGATCGCGGACGGCCCGGACGAGGTGCACCAGCGCTCGCTCGCCCGCCGGGAGCTCAAGAAGTACCTGTAGGCGTGGGACTTTCGCCCCGCCTCCCCGGGGACTCAAGCCCGGGGAGGCGGGGTCCTTCGCGTCCGGGGCACGGCGTACGGCGCACGTAGCGTTGGAAGGTCGTCGAGTGAAAGTGTCCCCACACACCATGTCCAGCGCTCTTCTCGAAGCCCCCGCTTCTTCCGCCCCGGTCCACGCCGAGGCTCCTGCCGCCGCCCCCGCGCCTGCCGCCAAGCTCGCCAACCCCGGCCCGCTGGGCCTGGCCGCCTTCGCCCTCACCACGTTCGTGCTCAGCATGTTCAACTCGGGGCTGATCTCGAACGCGGCGCTCAGCGCCGTCGTACTGCCGCTCGCACTGTTCTACGGCGGTCTCGCGCAGTTCGTCGCGGGCCTCTTCGAGTTCCGCCGCGGCAACACCTTCGCCACCACGGCGTTCATCTCGTACGGCGCGTTCTGGATGTCCTTCGCGGGATACGTGAAGTTCGTCGTGCCCACGCTGCCGGCCGCGGACGCGCACCTGGCGACCGGGCTCTACCTGATCGCGTGGTTCGTCTTCACGCTGTACATGACGGTGGCCGCGATGAAGTCCGACCTCGCGCACAAGGTCGTCTTCGTCTCGCTGACCCTCACGTTCCTGTTCCTGGCGCTCGGCGACCTGACCGAGTCCACCGCCCTCGCGCACACCGGCGGCTTCCTCGGCCTGATCTGTGCCGCGGCCGCCTGGTACACCTCGTTCGGCATCGTCACCAACGAGTCCTGGGGCCGCAAGGTCATCCCGCTGGGCTGAGCCCTGCTCTACGGACGCAGCGCCCGCAGCAGCATGTCGGCCAGATGGTCGGCGACCTGCTGCGGGGTCAGCGGCCCGTTCGGCCGGTACCAGGTCGACAGGTGGTGCACGGACCCGAAGTGGTAGTCGACCACCAGGTCGGCGGGCGTGGCCGAGGAGAACACCCCGGCGTTCTGGCCCTCCTCCACCAGCGCGCGGAAGCGCTCGTGGTAGCGCCGGCGCTCGGCCCGCACCTGCTTGTTCTTCTCCGGGCTGAGGTGGTGCATGGAGCGGAAGAAGATCTGGCCGTCGTCGAGGTTGTCGATCGAGGTCACCACCACGTCGGCAGCCGCCTTGCGCAGCCGCTCCTCGACCGGCTCGTCGGCCTGGGCCAGCACGTCGAGCCGCTCCTGCTGGAGGCGCAGCACCCGGGCGTAGATCTCGTGCAGGAGATCGTCCTTCGACCCGAAGTAGTGGTAGAGCGCACCCTTGGTGACGCCCGCCGCCTCCACGATCTCCTGCACCGACGTCCTGTCGTACCCCTGCTCGGCGAAGAGCCGCGTGGCGGCGGCGAGCAGCCTCTGCGGGACGGGTGTGGTGCTGTTCTCCGTCGCGCCTGCTGTCTTTGGCACTGTCGCCACCTGCCTTCCGCTCCTTCTGCCTGCGGGCCTGATCGGCCGGACAGACCCTAGTGCGCCGTACCCGTCTCAGGCACGGTCGCGCAGTTCCCTGCGCAGGATCTTCCCACTCGTCGTCTTGGGCAGCTCCGGCAGGATCTCCACCGCGCGCGGGTACTTGTACGCGGCCAGTCTCTCCTTGCTGTACGCGACGATCTCGGCGGGGTCCGTCTCGGCGCCGGGACGCAGGCTGACGTATGCCTTGACGCTCTCGCCCCGGTAGCTGTCGGGTACCCCGACGACGGCGGCCTCACGGACGGCCGGGTGCGTGTAGAGGACGTCCTCGACCTCGCGCGGCCAGACCTTGAAACCGGACGCGTTGATCATGTCCTTCTTGCGGTCCACGACGTAGAGCCAGCCGTCGGTGTCCATGAACCCGATGTCGCCCGTGCGCAGTTCACCGTCCGGGAAGGCCTCGGCCGTCGCGTCGGGGCGGCCCCAGTAACCCGGCACGACCTGCGGCCCGCGGACGACGATCTCACCCTGCTCGCCGAACGGCAGCTCCCCGCCGTTCTCGTCGAGGATCCGCACGACGGTGTCAGGACCGGGCACGCCCACGGACAGGGTGCCGGACTCGGGATCGACCGGTGCCTCGTGCTGCGGCGGTACGGCGGCGCAGGGAGCGGTGCATTCGGTGAGGCCGTACCCGTTACGGATATAAGGCCCGAATTCCGTACGGAACTTCTCGACGAGCGCGGGCGGTACCGGCGCCCCTCCCGAGGAGATCACCTCGAACGATGCGAAGTGCTCGCGGGTGACTCCGGGGGTGGCGGCCAGCGCCATGAAGGCCGTCGAAGGGCCGACCGTGTACGCGGGCTTGTGCTCGGCGAAGGCGTCGAGGACGACTCCCGGGTGGAAGCGGTAGGCGAGCACCAGGGTGCCGGCGTTGGCGACGCAGGAGGCGAGCTGGCACACCATGCCCGTGATGTGGAAGAGCGGCGCGAGCGCGAAGTACGCGGAACCCTCGGCGATCGGATGCCCGGAGCGCTGCCGTTCGGCGTTGTACATGATGTTGCCGTGCAGGTTCATCGCACCCTTGGGCTGCCCGCTGGTGCCCGAGGTGTAGCTGATCAGCGCCAGGTCGGCGGCGGTGCGCTCGGGAACGTCCGGGGCCTTGGCGCCGCGCCGGGCGACCTCGACCAGATCCTCCGCGTCATCGGCCTTCGGCGCCCGCTCGAAGTTCAGCACCCGCTCGTCGCCGCGGGTCTGCAGATCCAGCTCGCAGGCGGTGAGCACGACCCGTACCGGAGAATCGACGGCGGCTTCCCGCAGATATCCCTCCCAGGCCCGGTCGGAACAGATCAGCGCGACGGCTGCGGCGTCGTGGAAGACGTGGCGCACCTCGCCCGACTTGTACATCGGGTTGACCGGTACGACGGTCGCGCCCGCCTTCCAGGCGCCGAGCAGGGCGATCACGAACTGCGGCGAGTTCTGCAGCATCAGCGCGACACGGTCGCCGTCGGCGACACCGCGCTCGGCGAGATGACCGGCCACGGAGTCGGAGAGCGAGTCGACCTCGGCATAGCTGAGGCGGCCGTCGAAGTAGGTGAGGGCGGTACGGTCCGGAGCCTTCGCCGCGGCGGCGCGGAACGCATGGACGACGGAGGGCGCCGGGTCGACGGGCGCACGCTGGGCCTCGCTGAGGCGGCCGAGCCAGGGCCGGTCCTGGTAGCTCAGGTCCTGGTGGCTCACTTGCTGCCCTCCCACTTCTGCTGAATGTGGTTCATACCGGCCAGCCAGCGGTCCGGGGTGGCAGCGCGGGCACGGTAGAACTCGGCGACCTCCGGGTGCGGAAGGATCAGGAAGCGGTCCTCCTCGATGCCCAGCATGAGGGCGTCGGCGACGTCCTCGGGCTCGATCGCGGTGGGCGCGAGCACCAGGTCACCGGCCGAACCGGCCGCGGTGAGCATGTCCGTGCGCACCCCCTGCGGGCAAATCGCGTGCACCTTGAGGCCCTGGTGGCGATACGTGAGCGAGAGCCACTCGGCGAAGGCGTACGCGCCGTGCTTGGTCACGCTGTACGGGGCGGCGCCGACCATGGTGAGCAGTCCGGCGGCGGAGACGGTGGAGACGAAACGGCCCTCGCCGCGCTCGAGCCAGGCGGGGAGCAGGGCGTGGGCGGCTCTGACGTGCGCCATGACATTGACGTCCCAGGCTCTCGCCCAGACCTGCTCGTCGGCGGCCTCGGTGCCGCCGCTGGCCAGGCCCGCGTTGGCGCAGTAGATGTCCACGGTGCCGTCGAGGGCGTCCCGTGCGGCCTCCACGATCTCGCTCGCGTCGCCGGGGACGGCGATGCCCCCGATCTCGTCGGCGACCGACTTCGCCCTGGCCTCGTCGATGTCGTTGACGACGACCTTGGCGCCTTCGGCCGCGAAGCGGCGGGCCAGGGCGGCGCCGATGCCGCCGCCGGCTCCAGTGACTACAACTGCGCTGCTCTGCAGGGGGGTCATATCGGCAGACTAACCAGTCGGTATGCAACTCGGGAAGGGGTTGATCAGCACCGGCCCGGCCGACGTTCGAGGCGATCTTTCAGCCCCTGCGGCGTTTGAGCAGATCCGAACGAAGTTCGGATCCGGGGTCCGCGGCGCAACCCCGGTTTCGGGAAGGGGCGGGTAGGGGAAGGGGCCCGCCGCAGGCGCCACCCGCACCACCACCGAACCGGAGGCCTCATGACACACCTCTCAAGACGCACGCTGCTCGCCGCCACAGCCGCAGGCACCGCGGCAGCAGCCACCACCGCGACAACGGCCGCAGCCGCCGCCCACCCCGCCGGAAGAAGACTCCGCACCGGCTTCGAGCGACTCCAGGCCGACGGATACGCCCTCCTCGACGGTCAGCGCGTGGGCATAGTCACCAACCCCACCGGCATCACCCGCGACGTCAGGCACATCGTCGACGTCATGCACACCGACGACCGCGTGGACCTCGTCGCCGTCTTCGGACCCGAGCACGGTTTCCGCGGGACCGCCCAGGCCGGCGGTTCCGAGGGGTACTACGAGGACCCGGCCACCAAGCTCCCGGTCTACGACACGTACCAGAAGAGCGGCCAGGCACTCGCCGACATCTTCACGCAGTCCGGCGTCGACACGGTCGTCTTCGACATCCAGGACGTCGGCGCCCGCTTCTACACGTACATCTGGACGCTCTTCGACTGCATGCAGTCCGCCGCCCTCGCGGGCAAGCGCTTCGTCGTCCTCGACCGGCCGAACCCGGTCACCGGCCGGAACGCCCAAGGCCCCGTCCTGCACAAGGAGTTCGCCACCTTCGTCGGCCGCGAGCCGATCTCGCAGGCGCACGGCATGACCGTCGCCGAGCTGGCGCGGCTCTTCAACGGGGAGTACCTCGCCACGCCCGTCCCCCTTGAGACCGTGCTCATGACCGGGTGGCGGCGTGACGAGTTCTACGACGCGTCGGGGCTGCCGTGGGTGCCGCCGAGCCCCAACATGCCCACCCCCGAGACGGCGCTCGTGTACTCCGGGACCTGTCTGTTCGAGGGCACCAATCTGTCCGAGGGACGCGGTACGACCCGCCCGTTCGAGCTGCTCGGCGCGGAGGGGATCGACCGGCGGTGGGCGGAGGCGGCCAATCGACTCGGCCTGAAGGGCGTGCATTTCCGTGAGGCGTACTTCGCGCCCACGTTCTCGAAGTTCCAGGGCAAGACCGTGGGCGGGGTGCAGGTCCACGTCCACGACCGCGAGGAGTTCGATCCGATCCGTACGGGCATCGGTCTGCTGATCACCGCAAAGCAGAGCTGGAGCGGCTTCGCCTGGCGGCCCGACAACTGGATCGACAAGCTCACCGGCTCCACCCAGGTGCGCACGATGATCGACGCCGGAGCCGGTGTCGACGAGGTGGTCGGCGGCTGGCTCGACGAGCTGAACGCCTTCCGCGCCGTACGACGGAAGTACCTCGCTTACCGGTGACGCCGTGACACCTCACGTACCGGTGACGCCGTGACACAGGACTGGCCGAGCCCGGACCCCGGCGCCATGCTGAACGGACCACAGTGCCGGGGTCCGTGGACGGAGGCTCGTCATGCCGGAGTTCAGCGTCGCACCGTACAAGGAGCTCACCTTCGACGCGGACGGCGACGTCCACGCCGGGCAGCTGGCGGCGCTGCGGGGGCTGCGGGTCAGGGATCTGATCGTGTTCGCGCACGGCTGGAACAACGACCGGTCGATGGCCACGAAGTTCTATGACCGGTTCTTCGCGCCGTTCGGTGAGTTCGCGCCCGCGCGGACCACCGGGTATGCCGGAATCCTGTGGCCGGCGATGCGGTTCACGGACGAGCCGATTCCGGACTTCGATCCGGCGCGTGCGGTGGACCCCGTGCTCAGCTCCCGACTGGAGCAGGCCACCCAGCAGGCGCTGCGGGCGGTCTTCCCCGACCGGACCGAGGTCGTGGACGAGCTGGCCCGGCTGCTCGACGAGCATGCGGCCGACATGGCCGCGATCGAGCAGTTCGGTGAACTGGTGGCGGAGTTGGTCGAGGGTCACGGCCGGCAAGGAGCGGGCCTGGACACCGAGGACGAGGTGGGCGAGCCCCAGCTGCTGTCCACGCCCGCGCTTCCGATGTGCAACGTGTTCGCGGGTGCACTGGAGGAGACCGGGGCGTTCGGGGACCGGCAGAGCTTCGGCATCGGCCTCGACCGCCTCTGGAACGGCGGCAAGGAGCTGCTCCGCCAGGCCACGTACTACGCGATGAAGCGCCGGGCGGGCACCGTCGGACAACTGGGTCTCGGCCCCGCGCTCGGTGAACTCGCCGAGCACAACCCCGACTTGAGGATCCATCTCATCGGCCACAGCTTCGGTGCGCGCCTGGTCTCGTTCGCGCTGAAGGGGCTGCCGAAGAGCGTGACCAACGTGAAGTCGGTGACACTGCTGCAGGGCGCCTTCTCGCACTACGCCTTCGCCCCGAAACTGCCCCATCAGGCGGGCGGCGGGGCGCTGCGCGGTCAGGAGCGCCGGATCGACGGGCCGTTGGTCTGCTGCCACTCCTCGCACGACTCGGCGCTCAAGGTGTTCTATCCGCTGGCCTCGCGGCTCGCGGGCGACTCGGCGAGCCTGCTCCCCGACGACGCGAAGTGGGGCGCGCTGGGCTTCGACGGGATCCAGGCCGTCGAGGGCGTCAAACGCCTCACGCTCGCCCAGGCACTCGGCGGCGGCCTGCCCAAGGACGGCTGTGTGAATGTCGACGCGTCCGCGACCGTGCGCCGCGGCGGACCCCCCTCGGGGGCCCACAGCGACATCCTGCACAGGGAGTTGGCGCGGGTGGTGCTGGCGGCGGGCCGCATCAAGGACTGAGACCCGCCGCCGACCGGCTCACCTGTGCGTGGGGAACTCCACCACCTGCTGGTACGTGGGCCGGTTCTGCCACTGGATCGGCTGGTGGGTGATCCCGCCGACCGCCCGGTGGATGATCGCGTCCGAGCACCACTGGTCACCGGCCTTGCAGTGCTCGTCACCGGGGTACACCTCGGTGGCGGGCTTGGCGGCGGCCTGGACGAGCGTGGCGGCCAACGCGTCCCGGCAGGCGGCGAGTTCACCGCCACCGCAGTAGGTGCGGGCCAGCGGGCCCCGCACGTCCTGCCCGAGTACCGTGCGCAGATCCTTGTCGACATAGCCCCACCAGCCGCGCTGGAAGGCCGAACCCGCATGGGCGCCGGTCGGACCGTGCGCCGCCGAAGGCGATTCGTCGACACCCATCTGGGCGGTCAGTGCCGCGTACAGCCCGTCGCCGAGGCCGGGCTTGAACTCGGCCTCCACCAGGAGCGGCCACCAGGCATCCATGATCCGTACGGCATCGGCGTGCGCGTAGGTCCTGGATCCCGCCGCGGTCTGGTTGCGCAGCGTGCCCGCCTCCTGCCAGGCCTCCAACTGCTGGACCGCCGCGCTCAGTCGCGGATCGGTGACCGGCTTCGACCGCAGCACCTCGAGCAGCTCGGGCAGCACCTGCTCACCGCGCAGATCGGCGACCGCCGCCTCGGCCATCGCCTGGGTCAGCGCGGCCCGGGTGACGCCGCCGCCCGCGACAAGCTCCTTCACCCGGTCGTCGAGCAGATCACCGCGGTGCACGGCGCCGAAGCTGAACTCGGCGGCGCTGTAGTCGTTCGCCTGCTTGTTGTTCCAGGACACGTAGTAGTCCTGGTTCACCGACTGCGGATGCTCGTTCATCGGCGTGTACGCGGCGGTGTTGCCCTTCGGGTCGAAGTCCTTCCAGGCGTACGCGTCCTCGGCGCGGACGGGGAAGGCGGCGTCGACGCCCTGGGCGCGCACCGGGTTGGAGCCGCTGTTGTAGTACGCGATGTCGCGGGAGTCCGCGTAGAACCAGTTGAAGGCGTAGCCGATGTGCTCGGCGGCCCGCTGGAAGGACTTGGCGTCCTTGACGTAGCCCGGGTCGTTGAACATCTGGAAGCCGATGATCGAGTCGGCCTCGTGGCGGTACGTGGAGCGCAGCGAGGTGTACGCGACCGGCTTGCCGTCGATCAGCGCGCGGTGCGTGACGATGCCGTAGTTCGTACGGAAGACCTGGAGCCGGTACGAGCCGGCGGCCGTGGAGTCCGCGAGCGTCGGCTTCCAGGAGTTGCGCTTCTCCATCTTCTCCATCGGCACGCACGCGCCCTTGTAGCGGTAGTGCACGGACTGCTTGGTGGGCGCCGCGCCGCTCGGTTCGCACAGCTCGACCGCGTACGTGTCGGTGATGTCCTGGCCCGCCGAGGTGGCCGACCAGGAGTAGTCGACACCGCGCCCCAGCTGGATGTACATACCGACCCCGGCGAAGGAGACTCCGCGGGCCTTGAGTCCGGGCCCGTCGAGCTCCTGCATCATCAGCAACTGCGGGGCGAAGTACCCGGTCTGCGGGCCGAACACGGCCACCGGGTTTCCGCTCGCGGTGTGCTCGCCGGAGACGAGCAGCGCGTTGGACATGCCCTTCTTCGCGCTGAACAGGTTTTCGGGCAGCACGCCCTCGTCGTGCATCCCCTGCAGCTTGCGCAACTTGGCGGGCGCCTTGACCGGGTCCTTCGCGGGGGTCTTCTGCGCGGCGGCGCCCGTACGGTCGAAGATCAGGGGCTCGCGCTCGACCGAACCGGCGTCCGGCATCGCCATGCCGCGCGCCTTCGCGGGCTTCTCCGCGTACGGGAAGCTGCTGCCGTCGTGGACGGTCTGCACTGTCTCGGGGTCGTTGCGCTGACGGAAGGATTCCCAGACCTTGGTGCCCTCCTCGACCCCGTACTTCTGCTGCGCGGCGAGCAGCGAGAGCGCCTGCTCCACCTCGCCCCCGCCGCCTCCGCCGAACAGGCCGCCGACCACCGAGGCGAGCGCGATCAGATCGGTCACCTTGAACGGCTGGATCTGACCGATGTTGGTGATCGCGTCGATCTTTCCGGTGAGCACGTACTCGCCCGGGAAGTAGCGGCCGTTCTTGGCCTGAACGCGATAGGCGTTGAGGCCGTCGACGTACGCCTGGGCGTCCTCCATCGCCTGCTTACCGCGCTCGCCCTGCTGGGTGAGGATGTAGTCGACCTGCGCCTGCAGATCCGCTTCGGTGTACGGGGCCTGCGGCCAGAAGCTCTGCTCGAGGCCCTGGTTGGCGGGCGCGCCGCCGGCGAAGGGGGTGAGCTCGCCGCGGCCGATGTGGCGGAACAGGTCGATCAGCCAGAGGCGGTCCTGTCCCGCGGCGTATCCGGCGCCGAACTCGGTGCCGTAACGCGTCGTGCCCTTGATGTGCGGGACGCCGTTCTTCTTGTCGCGCGTGATCGTGACATCGGCACGCGGCCGCGATACGGACGCGACCTGGTCCGCGGGAACCCCGAACGAAGCGTCCTGGAAGTAGCTGTTCAGGGAGGCGTCGGTCAGCGAGCCGTACCCCGAGGAGAGTGCGTCGTAGGGCGCCAACTGGTCGTCGCTGTGCGCCGGTTTCGTACCGAAGAGGCGGTGGCCGAGGATCTCGGCGAGGGTCGCGTTGCCGTTCGCACCCGGCGGCAGGATGTCGTCGCACTGGTCCGCACAGTAGTCGGCAGCGGCCGGTGCGGGCGCTGCCGCCGCCTGCGGGAACGGGACGAGCAGCCCTGCGGCGAGAGCGGCGGTCGCAGCGAGAACGCCCAGGGCACGGGGGGATGTTCCGGGTCGCTTGCGGACTCTGAGTAGGGGGATGCGCTGTCGCATACCTGCTCCTCCTGGCTGGAAGTGAAGCACGCCGCGATGGGCGGTAGCGGGGAGGTTACCGACGGTAGGGGCCCGACAGAAGGTGAACATGCGTCACCTTTCCCCATTCACCACACGCGCAGGTCCCAGATGACCCGGGAGCAGCAGTGATGGATGCCATCGGAAATTGGATGGAGCCGGATGGAGCCGATTCGCGACTCGTTACGTCCAAGCCGCGACGTCCGAGTTCCACTGACGGAGGTGCGTAGCGATGGCCGGTTTCCGTAGCCTCGCGAGACAGGTGCGTGACCCTCACAACGACCTGGCGCTGCGCCGCTATTCACTGCGCAAGTGCCTTGAACGGTTCGCCCCGTACGGCCACCGGGCGACCTGGGACCATCTCTGCACGAGGGCCGGTTTCGGTCCGGAGGACCGGTCCCCCGATCCGGCGCGGCTGGTGGCCGCGCTCGACGAACTCGAAGAGGCGCGGGCCGTCTGGCTCGCCTACGAGAGCGACTTCGCCGACCGCCGCAAGCGGGAGAAGCACGACGGACTGCGCCGCCCCGGTGTGATCGATGACTGGCACCGGCTGACCTGGGGCGGCCACGGCATAGCGTGGTGCGACGACCCCTCGGTGCACCCCTCAGCGTCGCTCGACGCGGTGCTGCGGCGGCTGATCTCCGCCCTTGAGCGCGACCCCGCCGATCTCTGCCCGGTGTGCGAGTCGAAGGACATCGCCTGGAAGCAGGAACTCACCCACGAACCCTTCGCGGGCCCGCTCTGCGAGCACTGCGGCATTGTCGTACCGCGTCCGGTGCTCACGTCCGACGCGCTGGTGCGGATACGGGGGCGGGGCAGGCGGCCGGTACTCGCGGGGGTGTCGGGGATGGCGGCGATCTCGTCGGTCTCCGCGATCTCCGCCTGACGCCACGGCCGGGGTGCGCCGACGAAGTCGCACCCCGGGAGTCGTGCGCCCGTGCCGGGGTCCGTGTCAGTGCCGGCTGGCACCATCGAGGGCATGGTGTGGGTTCAGGTCTGTCTCAACGGCGCGCGCGGTACGGCCGACGGCGCGTCCATCCCCATGTCCCCGCAGGACATGGCCCGTTCGGCGGCGGATGCGGTCGCCGCCGGGGCCCGAGATGTCCATGTCCACCCCAAGACCCCTTGCGGTCATGACACCGTCTCGCCGCGCGCGGTCGCGGCGACGGTCCAGGCCGTGCGCTCCCTGGTGACCGTGCCCGTCGGGGTGACCACGGGCGCGTGGGCCGAGCCTTCGTCCGCCCGTCGTCTCGCGGACATCCGTTCCTGGACCGTGCTGCCCGATCATGCCTCGGTGAACTGGCATGAGGAGGGGGCGGAGGAGGTCGCCTCCGTGTTGTTGGAGATGGGTGTGGGGGTGGAGGCGGGGTTGTGGTCGGGTACGGACGGGCCGGCCCGCTTCCGTGAATCGCCTCTGCGGGGGCGGGTGTTGCGGATCCTCGCCGAGGTGACCGACCCGTCGCCTGAGACGGCCGCCGCGTCGGCCGAGGCGCTCCTTGCCGAGATCGGCACGTCCGACGGACTCCCCGTGCTGTTGCACGGCGAGGAGGGCGGGGCTTGGCCGGTGCTGCGGGTGGCGGTGGAGCGGGGGTTGACCACGCGGGTGGGGTTGGAGGACACGCTGACGTTGCCGGACGGGCGGCGGGCGCGGGACAACGCGGAGTTGGTGGCTCAGGTGAGGAAGTTGGCCTCGTAGGCCGCCCACCGCTCCCCGTGCACAGGGATCCGCAGGAGCTCGAGCCGCTCCAGTAGATCGGGGTCCGCACCCTGGGCGCGGATCCGCTCGATGCCGTGCTCCAGTACCCAGGTGATGATCTCGGGGATGGGCTTGGGGCTGCCGAAGTCCATCCAACGACCGACCAGCCGATCGTCCTCGATGATCAGGTCGAGATGCTGCAGGTCCAGAAACTCACGCAGGTGCGCGTCCGCGGTTCCGCCCGGCTCCTCGGCCGTCCATGCGGCGAGATACGGCGTGACGGTACGGGTCGCGGTGACGCAGGCCTCGTACACGTCCATCACGGTGTACAGAGGCTGTGGTGAGCGCAGGGCGTCCAGCCACCAGGCCTCGAAGAAGCCGAGCACCGCAGCGCACTCGCGGGGCGGGGCCGCAGCCCAGTCGATCCTGCCGACCGCCGTGATCCCGAAGCCGGACGCGGCCCGGCTTCCACCGGCCGCCAACTGCTGCACGAGATCGGGCAGCAGACGGCGCATGCTCGCCTCGAAATCGTCGAAGTGATCATCCACCTCCTGCGCGTACATCTCGACCACTTCGGGAGGTATCGGCACATCAGGCGTGCGCAGCAAGGCAGTCCACGGCTGCGGATGACAGTGCCGGCAACCTTCCTCGTCCGGGCTCGAAGCCCCCGCGAAAACAGCCCTGACACGGGCAACTGCTGTATCAAGCTCAGGAGAAGGCATACGGAAAGTTCCCGTCAGGACTCCGCACCGGACCGTGCCCGGGCGAAGAGCGCGACGCTACCAGAGCCAAATCCGCTCGCTCCAGCGGATTCGACCCCGGACAGTAGGACCCGATGAAACCGAGCTGAGCACGCAAGGAGCCCCAGAAAATGTCGACGCTGCGCGTCACCGCCGAAGAGCTGACCGTCCACGAGCATCCCGGAGCCGACGCCCTCGAACTGGCCCAGGTGGGCCTGTACCGAGCGGTCGTCGCCAAGGGCGCGTACCGCAGCGGAGATCACGCCGTCTACATCCCGGAGCAGGCCGTCCTGCCTCAGGAGTTGATCGAGGAGCTGGGGCTCACCGGGCGGCTCGCGGGTTCGAAGGCCAACCGCGTCAAGGCGATACGGCTGCGCGGCGAGCTCTCGCAGGGTCTGGTCTGCCGGCCGTCCGCACTGGAGGGCATCGACCTCGCGCAGGCCGCCGAGGACGGCACGGACTTCGCCGGGAAGCTGGGCATCACCAAGTGGGTGCCCGAGGTGCCCACCACCATGAACGGTGAGATCGAGCCCGCACCCGAGCTGCTCCCCTGGGTCGACATCGAGAACCTCCAGCGCTATCCGGGCATCTTCGCGCCCGGCGAGCAGATCGTCCTGACCGAGAAGCTGCACGGCACCGCCTGCCTCACGACGTACTTCGCGGAGACGGGCCAGGTGCAGGTCACCTCCAAGGGGTTCGGCGCGAAGTACCTGGCTCTCAAGGAGGACCCGCGCAACCTGTACTGGCGCGCGGTACGCGGCTTCGACGTCCCGTCCGTCGCGGCCTTCCTCGCCGAGCGGCTCGGCGCGAGCAGGGTCGGGCTGTTCGGTGAGGTGTACGGCGCCGGTGTGCAGGACCTGAGTTACGGCGCGGACGGGCGGCGCGAGTCGCTCGGGTACGCGGTGTTCGACGCCTCGGTCGAGGTCGACCGGCAGGTGCGCTGGCTGGACTCGGCCGAGCTCGTGGAGCTCCTGGAGGAGCGGCTGCCCTTGGTGCCGACGCTCTACGAGGGCCCGTACGACGAGGAGTTGGTCTTCGCGTACGCCTCGGGCCGCGAGACCGTCTCCGGGCGTGAGCTGCATCTGCGGGAGGGCGTGGTGGTCCGGCCCGCGGTGGAGCGGCGCAGCGACGTGGTCGGCAGCAGGGCCATCGCCAAGGCCGTGAGCCCGGCGTATCTGACGCGCAAGGGCGGCACCGAGTACGAGTGAGCGAGCGCGGCCGGGGACCCGTCACAGGCCCCCGGCCGCGTACTCACGACTGCTTCTTCTCCGCGAGCAGACGCGAACCCGTGAGCCGCTCGCCGAAGACGTCGTCCGGGTTGGACAGGACGCAGGTCTCCAGCGACAGACAGCCGCAGCCGATGCAGTCGGTGAGATGGTCGCGCAGCCGGCCCAACTGCTTGATGCGCTCGTCCAGTTCCTTGCGCCAGGCCTGCGAGAGGCGGGTCCAGTCCTCGCGGTTGGGGGTGCGTTCCTCGGGGAGCTCGGCAAGGGCGTCCCTGATCGTCGCGAGCGGGATGCCCACGCGCTGCGCGGCCCGCACGAAGGCCACCCGACGCAGTGCGTCGCGGCTGTAGCGGCGCTGGTTTCCCGTGGTGCGGCGGCTGCTGATCAAGCCCTTGGACTCGTAGAAGTGCAGGGCCGATACGGCGGCGCCGCTACGGGCGGACAGCTGGCCGACGGTGAGCTCGTGGACTTTCTCCGGGATCTGCGGCACCCCAGGACCCTACCCGCACAGGTCACCGCCTCGGCGTTGACATGGGCAGAGGCGGCGACCATGCTGAGCAAGCGCTTAGCAACCCACTGGGAGGCAGGGAACATGGCAGAGCCAAGGATCTTCACGTCGGCCGAAGAGCTGCGGGCCGCGATCGGCGAGCAGCTGGGCGGAGGCGAGTGGCTTGAGGTCGACCAGAAGCGGATCGATCTCTTCGCGGAGGCCACGGGCGACCACCAGTGGATCCACGTCGACGCCGAGAAGGCGGCCGCGGGCCCCTTCGGTACGACCATCGCGCACGGCTATCTGACGCTGTCGCTGCTGCCCACGCTGGTACCGCAGATCATGCGCGTCGAGAACGTGAAGATGGGCATCAACTACGGCACCAACAAGGTGCGCTTCCCCTCCCCCGTGCCGGTCGGCTCGCGTGTGCGCGCGACCGCGGTGATCAAGGAAGTCGCCGACACCCCCGACGGCGGTGTGCAGTTGACCACGGCCGTGACGGTCGAGCGCGAGGACGGCGGCAAGCCGGCCTGTGTCGCCGAGTCGGTCTCCCGGTTCTACTTCTAGGCCCTGCCTGTAGGCCGCAGGGACCCGAAGGCCCTACGAGCGGGCCTGAGCCCCCACCATCCGCAGCACGAGGTCGGCGTACGAAGCGCCGACCTCGTCGGGTGTCCGGCGCCCCTGGACGTTGAACCAGCGGGCCACGTCGATACAGAGCGAGAGCACGGCGAGGGTGGCACCGGGGATGTCCGGGACCTCGAACTCGCCCGACTTCACACCGTCCGTGAGAATCCGCCGCACCGCCGCGTCGCACTGCCGGCGCAGCTGGACGACCTCGGCGCGGTGCTCCGCGTCGAGCGCGTCGAGCTCGTACTGGACGACCCTGGCCGTGGTGTGGTGCCCGGCGTGCCAGATCACGAAGGAGCGCACCGCCTGCGCGAGACGCTCGGCGGCCGTGCCCTGCGCTTCGGCGGCGGAGGTGAGGATGTCCACGGCCTTGGCGTGACCAAGGGTGCTGATCTTGTGGAGCAGCTCTTCCTTGGTCTTGTAGTGGATGTAGAGCGCGGCCGGGCTCATCCCCGCGCGGCCCGCGATGTCCCGTGTGGTCGTGGCGTGATAGCCACGCTCGGCGAAGGCCTCGACCGCCGCGACCATCAGCCGCCGGGCGGCGTCCGGGGTGACTTCACCCCAGGGCACGTCCTGGGTCTCCTCGGTCGCGGTCATCACTCGCCCCTTCCGGTCATCGGGGGGACACCATACCCCGAGCGGTGAGCAAGCGCTTAGTGCACGTCGGGGCCATGGCGCTCAGGGGTGCACGACGGGCCGCGCCGCCGCGCTCAGGGCGAACGGAACGGGTCGTGCTCCGCGAGGATCTTCTCCATCCGGGCCTGGTCCACCCGGCTGACGATCTGCCCGGCCTCCTGCCGGTCGCGTACGACCTTGGAGAGCGTGATCGCCGAGGTGGTCAGGTACAGGACGGCGATCGCCATGAAGGCCCGGATCCAGACGTCGACGTCCATGTAGAGGAGCGCCACGCCCACGGCGCCGAGCGAGATCCCGAAGGAGGCGACCGCCATCCCGTAGAAACCGTTGGTGCTCTGCTGCTTGATCGGTGTGTCTGTCATAGGCCACAGAGTCGCGCCACTGTGCGCCGGGCCACATCCGTACATCTACTCAAGCGGGTACTCAGAAGGCCGAAACCCCCGTCAGCGCACGCCCGATGAGCAGCTTCTGTATCTGCGAGGTGCCCTCGTAGAGGGTCATCACGCGGGCGTCGCGCAGGAGCTTGCCCGCCGGGTACTCGTCGATGTAGCCGTAACCGCCGAACACCTGAAGGCAGTTGTTGGCCGCGCGCACCGCCGCCTCGGAGGCGAACAGCTTGGCCTTGGAGGACTCGGTGGCGAACGGCTGTCCCCGGTCGATGAGATCGGCGACCCGCCAGGTGAGCAGCCGGGCGGCGTCCACGTCGACGGCGATGTCGCTGATGAGCTCCTGGACCAGCTGGTGCCGGGCGATGGGACCGCCGAACTGCTCACGCTCGGTCGCGTACCCGACCGCCGCGTCGAGGGCGGCCTGGGCGATACCGACACAGCCGGCCGCGACCGACATCCGGCCCTTGGCGAGCGCCGACATGGCGACCGAGAAGCCCTTGCCCTCCGGGCCGAGCATCGCCGAGGCCGGTATGCGGACGTCCTCCAGGACGAGCTCCGCGGTGGCCTGGCCGCGCAGACCCAGCTTGCCGTGAATCTCCGTGCGGCTCAGACCGGGGGTGTCCGTGGGGATCAGGAACGCGGAGACGCCCTTGTGGCCGGGCTGGTCGTTGGTGCGCGCGAAGAGCAGCACGACATCGGCCCAAGTGCCGTTGGTGATGAACATCTTGGTGCCGTTGACGACGAAGTCCTCCCCGTCGCGTACGGCCTTCGTGGTCAGATTGCCCGCGTCGGAGCCGGTGCCGGGTTCGGTGAGACCGAAGCAGCCGACATGGTCGCCCGAGGTGAGGCCGGGCAGCCACTGCCGCTTCTGCTCCTCGTTCCCCCACGTGGCGATCGACTTCGTGACGAGCCCGAGCGAGACGGAGACGATGCCGCGCACCGAGGAGTCGCCGCGGCCGAGTTCCTCGGTGACCAGGCAGTACGCGAGGTGGTCACCGCCGCTGCCGCCGTAGGCCTCGTCGATGGTGAGCCCGAGGAAGCCGACCTCGCCGAGCTTCTTCACGATGGACCGGTCGACCTGCTCGGCGCGGTCCCACTCCGTGACGTGCGGGGTGATCTCGCGGGCCGTGAAGTCCCGGGCCAGTTCGCGTACGGCTGTCTGCTCGTCACTGAGTTCCAGGTTCATCGGCACCCACCCCGATCCGCTTCGTTAATTACCACTGCTAGTTTTTCGTTGACGGGCCCTACTATGTGCCGCATGGCCCGACCGCGCAAGCCCCTGCTGAGCACCGACCGCATCATCGAGACCGCGCGTGCGCTGGTGGACGCGGAAGGGCTCGCGGCCGTCTCGACACGACGGCTCGCCGCGGAGCTGGGCGTGAGCGGGCCCTCCCTCTACAACCACTTCCGTACGAAGGACCAGATCCTCGAGGCGGTCGCCGACTCGGTGAGTGCCCAGGTCGATCTGTCGATGTTCGAGGACGCACGGCCCTGGCGGGACGCTCTGCACGACTGGGCGGTCTCCTACCGGGCGGCGCTGCGGGACCACCCGCATATCGTCCCGGTGCTCGCGCGCGGGCCCGGGCGCAGGCCGTCCGGTCTCAAGGTGGCCGACGCGGTGTACGGGGCGATGACCGCGGCGGGCTGGCCGCCCGCGCAGGCGACCTCGATCGGGGCGCTGATGCGGTACTTCATCATGGGCTCGGCGCTCGGCTCGTTCGCGGGCGGTTTCGTCGACGACGAGACGGCGTACGACCCGGCGGACTATCCGCACCTCGGCCAGGCGCATCTGCTCGCCGAGCGTCAGGAGAAGGTGGACGAGCGGGCCTTCGAGACCGGGCTCGGTGCGCTGCTCGACGGTCTGGAGCAGCAGTTCAGGGCTCTGTGACCCGGTCGACCGACGGTCGCGCGAGCTGCCGATCGACGGCGGTACGAGCGGTCGATCGACGGCGGTGCGAGCTGCCGATCGACGGCGGTGCGAGCGGTCGATTGACGGCGGGCATCAATTCGGTGGGCGCCGAACAGTCGCCCACGTAGGGTCCGCTTCATGACGACCTCGCAAGCCCCTTCGGCAGCTCGCCGCTCGGAACTCCTCGCTCTCGCCGCCGCCGGTGTCACGGTCGTGCTGTGGGCCTCCGCCTTCGTCTCCATCCGCAGCGCGGGCGAGGCCTATTCACCGGGAGCGCTGGCGCTCGGCCGGCTGCTGGCGGGCGTGGTGATGCTCGGGGCCTTCCTGCTGATACGGCGCGAGGGACTGCCGCCGAAGGCCGCCTGGCCGGGGATCGCGATCTCCGGTGTGCTCTGGTTCGGCCTGTACATGGTGGTGCTCAACTGGGGTGAGCAGAAGGTCGACGCGGGCACGGCGGCCCTGGTGGTGAACGTAGGCCCGCTGGTGATGGCGCTGCTCGCCGGCTGGCTGCTCAAGGAGGGGCTGCCGAAGCGGCTGCTCGCGGGGATGGTGGTGTCGTTCCTGGGCGCGGCGGTGGTCGGACTCTCGATGTCCGGCGAGGGCAACGCGTCGGTCCTCGGCGTCGTGCTCTGTCTGCTGGCCGCGATCTCGTACGCGGGCGGTGTGGTGGCCCAGAAGCCCGCGTTGAAGCACGCGAGTCCGCTCCAGGTGACCACCTTCGGCTGCCTGATCGGCGCGGTGGCCTGCCTGCCGTTCACCGGGGTGCTGATCTCGGAACTGGGCGACGCACCGGTCTCCGCGACCCTCAACATGCTCTACCTGGGCGTCTTCCCGACCGCCCTCGCCTTCACCACCTGGGCGTACGCCCTGGCCCGTACGACCGCCGGAAAGATGGGCGCCACGACGTACGCCGTCCCCGCGATCGTGGTCCTGATGTCCTGGCTCGCCCTCGACGAGGTACCGGGCTTGCTGACTCTCCTCGGCGGGGCGATCTGCCTTGCGGGGGTGGGGGTTTCCCGGTCCAGGGGGCGCTCGCGGGTGGTGGCGACGGCACAGGAGTCGCGCCCCGTCCTGGACCCGACCGAATGACGCGCGGCGGGCCCGACCCGGCTAGCGCGCAGGCCAATACGGGTTCGGCGTGCCGTCATCCGTCATGTGCGCCCGCCGCCAGATCCCGTTCCAACTGACCTGGGTCTCCGGCTCGAACGGGTGCCGCTGCCCGCACGGACACACCATCCGCACCCATGCGCACCCGCGGCACAGCTCCAACCAGCCGTGCCCGGTCGAATGCAGCACCGGCGGTCCTTCGTCCCCGCAGGCCGGGCAGCCGGACAGCTCGGCACCGTCCAGAATCGCGTTCTGCCGGCGGACGTACGCGGACAGTCGCAACGACGGGTGCCGGAAAGGGTCTTGGCACCAGACTTGCCGCGGCCCGTCCCACCAGCTCCACAGCCACCACGGTCGCGGCTCCGGCACATCCCGCCGCCCGGACCGCTTCTGCGCCCTGCGCTGCGCGGCGTACTCCTCCACCCGCGCGAGCCACAGCACCCGCGCCTCATACAGCTCCTCCACCGCACGCACCAGCGCGTCCGGGTCGGCCTCGAGCCGCCTTGGGATCGCGGCACTGAGCGTGAGGTGGTGATACGTCGCCCGGAGGCCGTACGGCGCGAAGTGGGTGAGGCAGGTGCGCAGCGCGCTGTGGCGACCGTGGACGGGGAGACCGGTGTCGTGCACGTGCGCACGCTGGGTCAGGAAACTGCTCATGGCGCGGGCGCCAGATCCCATGCCCGTGCCAGTCCGGCGGTGACAGCGGTGGCGTGCGTCGGAAGGTGCTGTTCTGCCCAGGTCTCGGCAAGCCCGAGGAAATCCCGCAGGTCCTGCTGGGCGCCGGCGACGAGCCCGCGCACCTGGTCCACCGGCAGCTCGATCACCGGGCTGCCCTCGATCGCGTACGCGTCGAGCGCCGCGCGCACCGCCGCCTCGGAGGCGAACAGTCGGCGATGCACACGACCGCCGTGCCAACCTCAGTCGGAGTCAGGTCCCCGTTCAGCACGAGACATCCGTACGACTCGTGCCCGCCGACCGGCCAGAGCGCGAAGTCGTCGGCGGGGAAGAGCTCCAGCACGGGTTCCATCACGATCACATGGGGATGATGCCGGACCCCCTGCGCCGCCGCCACGGACTTTCGGCCGCGGCTCGGGAGCCGAAAGGCACGGTCAGAAGACCACCAGCGCCCGTCCCCCCTTCCCCGCGATCATGTTCTCGAAGGCCGCCGGGATCCCGTCGAGGCCGATGTGCTCGGTGACCAGCTGGGAGAGGTCCAGGCTGCCCGCGCGGATGTGGTCGGCGAGGACCGGGAGGTCGGTGGACGGGTCGCAGTTGCCGTAGACGCAGCCGGACAGGGTGCGGCCCCAGTGGAACAGCTCCAGGGCGTTGAAGGTGACGTGCTGGTCCTTGCCGCCGATTCCGACGACCGTGGCGCGGCCGCCACGGCGCGTGGAGTCCCAGGCCGTGCGGATGGTGTCGGCGCGGCCCACGCACTCGACCGCCACGTCCGCGCCCCGGCCCCCGGTCAGCTTGCGGATGTCCTTGGCGGTGGTGTCCGAGGCGAGGACGAACTCGGTGGCGCCGGCCGCGCGCGCCAACTCCTCCTTCGCCGGGGAGACGTCGACCGCGATGATCGGGCCCGCGCCCGCGATACGGGCCGACTGGAGGGTGGCGAGTCCGACGCCGCCTACGCCGTAGACAGCGACGGATTCGCCCTCGCGTACGCGTGCCGAGTGGTGGATCGCGCCGTAGCCGGTGAGGACCGCGCAGCCGAGCAGCGCCGCGTCCGTGAGCGGGACGCCGGCCGGGACCGGCAGGACGCAGTTGGCGGCGACCACCGTCTCCTCGGCGAACGCGGCGACGTTCAGGCCCGGGTGGAGGTCCTGGCCGTCGGACGTACGGGCGTAGACGTTCGCCGCGCCCGCGAGGGCGCTGACGCAGAGCCAGACCTCGCCGATCGCACAGTGGTGGCAACTGCCGCAGGAAGGCGCCCAGTTGAGTACCACCGCGTCACCGACCGCCACGTGGTCCACGCCGTCGCCCACCGCGAGCACCGTGCCCGCGCCCTCGTGGCCGAGGACGCAGGGCGTGGGCACCCGCATGGTGCCGTTGGAGAGCGAGAGATCGGAGTGGCAGACCCCGGCGGCGGCGAGCTTGATGCGCACCTGCCCCGGTCCGGGGTCGGGCAGTTCGATCTCGATGAGCTCCAGCGGAGCACCTACGGCGGGCAGGACGGCGGCGCGGACCACGGTGGCGTACTCCTGAACTAGACGGTGCGGATCGGTACAGCGCGGATCGGTACAGCGCGGATCAGAACTGCAGGGACTTCGTCTGCAGGTACTCGGTCAGGCCGTGCGGGCCGAGCTCGCGTCCGACACCGGACTGCTTGTAGCCGCCGAACGGGGCGAGCGGGTTGAACTGGCCGCCGTTGATGTCCACCTGGCCGGTGTCCATCTTGCGCGCGAAGGCCACTGCCTCGTCGTTGTCGGCGGCCCAGACCGCGCCCGCGAGCCCGTACACCGTGCCGTTGGCGATCCGCAGGGCGTCGGCCTCGTCCTCGTACCGGATGATCGAGATCACCGGGCCGAAGATCTCCTCCTGCGCGATGGTCATCTCGGGGCGGACGTCGGCGAAGATCGTGGGGCTGACGTAGTAGCCGGTGGGGTGCGGGGCTTCGGGGCCGCCGGCCACGATCCGGGCGCCCTCCTCGATACCGCGCGTGATGTAGCCGCGGACGCGGGCGTGCTGCTTGGCGTTGACGACCGGGCCGAGGCGGCTGGACTCGTCGTGCGGGTCGCCCGCGACGTACTTGGCGGCGGCCGCCGCGGCGAGCTGGACGGCCTCGTCGTACTGGTCGGTGTGGACGAGCATCCGGGTCCAGGCGCTGCAGGTCTGGCCGGAGTTGGACATCACGTTGGCCACGCCGACGTTGACCGCCTTGGCGAGGTTCGCGCTCGGCAGGATCACGTTGGCGGACTTGCCGCCGAGCTCCAGGGCCACGCGCTTGATCGCGGAACCGGCGGTGGCGCCGATCCGCTTGCCGACCGCGGTCGAGCCGGTGAAGGAGACCAGATCGACGTCCGCATGCTCGGCGAGGGCCTGTCCGGCGACCGGGCCGAGGCCCGTCACCAGGTTGAACACACCGGCGGGAACGCCCGCCTCGTGCACGGCGTCGGCGAAGAGCTGGGCGACCAGCGGGGTGTCCTCCGCGGGCTTCAGGACGACCGTGCAGCCCGCGGCGAGCGCGGGGGCGACCTTGGCGACGATCTGGTGCAGCGGGTAGTTCCAGGGCGTGATCGCGCCCACGACGCCGACCGGCTCGTGGAACACGGTCGAGTTGCCGAGCTTCTCCTCGAAGGCGTACGTCGCGGCGAGGTCGGCGTAGATGCCGGTCACCGCGATGGGCAGACCCGCGTGCACCATCTTGGCGAAGCCGAGCGGTGCGCCCAGTTCGGCCGTGACCGTCTCGGCGATCTCCTCGTGGCGCGCGGCGAGCGCGTTCTGCAGCGCGGTGAGCTTGGCGGCACGCTCGGCGGGCGGTGTCGCGGCCCAGGCGGGGAGTGCGGCGCGGGCGGCGCGTACCGCCGCGTCCACGTCCTCGGCTCCGGCCGCCGCCACATGCCCGATCACCTGCTCGTCGGCCGGGTTGACCACCTCGATGGTCTCCGCGGACGCGGCGGGCGTCCACGCGCCGTTGATGTAGAGCCCCTCGTGCGGCTTCATGCCTCGACCTCCCTGACGTCACCTTCGTACGGCCCTCAAACTAGCGCTGTTAGTTTTCGCGCGCCAGGGGGGTCCGAACGTCCCGGTCCGTGACGTTAGTTGAGGAAGGCTGCGAAGGGGATGGCGCCGGACGTCGCAGTCCGAGAAGGGCCGTACCGAGCAGAAGCGCACCAAGCGTGACAAAGGGGGCGCCGATACCGGCGACTCCCGCGATCAGTCCGGCGGCCGCGGGTGTGGCCACCTGGCCGAGACGGTTGCCCGTCAGGCGCAGGGCGAGTGCGGTGGAGCGGGCCTCGGCGGGGGCGGCCTGGACGACGGTGGTCATCGAGAGCGGCTGGCCGACGCCGAGACAGAAGCCGAGGACGGCGAGCATGAGCGCCATCGCCCATACCGGTACGGGAAGGGCGATACCGGCGCAGAGCAGACCGGCGACCAGGCAGGTCGACACGAGCAGGGCCGTGCGGCCGACGAGGCGGATCATCGGGGTCATCGCCAGGCGGCAGGCGATGGTGGCGGCCGCGCGCAGGCTGAGCAGGAGCCCGATCACGGACGGGGCGATACCGCGGTGTTCGCCGATCACCGGCAGATACGCGGTGAGGATGTCGGTGGCCGACAGGACGGCCAGGCTGATCAGGATGCCGGCGGGGACTCCTCGGGTGCGCAGGATGCGATGGACCGGCACCTTCTCTTTCGTGAGGCGCTTGTGCGCGGGCGCTCCGTGCTCGATCCGCCACAGCGAGACGAACGAGACGGCGGCCACACCCGCCGAGACGAGCAGGGCCAGTGCGCTCGTACGGGCCATGGCCGAGCTCTGCGCACCACCGCCCGTGACCAGCGTGCCCGCCGCGATCGGTCCGATCAGCTGGCCGAGGGACGCGCCGATCGTGAAGTGGCCGAAATTGCGGTCCTGTTCGGCCGGTGCGGACTGCCGGGCGACGATCGACTGGGCGCCGATCACGAAGGCGAGATGACCGAGGCCCATCACACCGCTCCATGCGGCCATCCCCGTAAGGGAGTTGGCCGCGCCGCTGAGCGCGCAGCCGCCCGCGATCAGCACGACACCGATGGGCAGCAGGGGCGCGCAGCGGCCGTGGTCGGTGCGACGGCCCAGCGGTACGGCGGCGAACAGCGGGAGCAGGGCGTAGACCCCTGCGATCACACCGATCGCGCGTTCGTCGGCGCCCAGGCCGAGAGCCCGGTAGGAGACGGCCGGTCGCGCCATCGACACCGCCGCCTGCGCGAAACCGAAGGCGATGACGAGACGGAGCAGCCAGCCCCTGCCGGGCTCTCGGGTGCCTATGTCCTCGGTCATGGGACCGGAACTCCTGTGATCTGCGCGGGCATCGGGTCAGATGATCCCGAAGAGGATGCCGGCGGCGAGCACCACCAGGGAGGTGAGCGCCGCCCACTTCACGGTGAAGCGGGTGTGGTCGCCGAACTCGACCTTGGCCATGCCGACGAGCACGTACACCGCGGGGACCAGCGGGCTCGACATGTGCAGGGCCTGGCCGACGAGCGAGGCGCGGGCGATCTCCAGGGAGGAGACGCCGTGCGCGGCGCCGGCCTCGGCGAGCACCGGCAGGACGCCGAAGTAGAAGCCGTCGTTGGACATGAAGTACGTGAGCGGCAGGCTGAGCAGTCCGGTGACCAGGGCCATGTGCGGGCCCATGCCGGCGGGGATGGTGTCGACCAGCCACCGCGCCATGCTGTCGACCATGCCGGTGCCCTGGAGCACTCCGGTGAAGACGGCGGCGGCGAAGACCATGCCGGAGACGTTGAGCACGTTGTCCGCGTGGGCGGCGATCCGGGCCTTCTGGTCGGGCATGTGCGGGAAGTTGACCGTGAGGGCCAGGGCCGCGCCGAGCAGGAACAGGACCGGGATCGGCAGCAGCTCCATGATCATGGCGGTGAGCAGCGCGACGGTGAGGCCGGCGTTGAACCAGTACAGCTTGGGGCGCAGCGTGGGGCGGTGGGGGTCGAGGCCCTGGAAGTCGTCCTCCTCGGAGGCAGCCGCCGAACCGGCCGGAGCCTTCGCGTCCGCACCCGAACCCGAGCCGCCGGACGCCTTGTTGACCTTCTCATCGCCCTTGCCGCCACCGGCACCGGCACCGACGAGCACCGTCTCCGCCTCCGGCTCCTGCTCCAGAACCTCGTCCAGCGTCAGGACACCGAGCCGCCTGCGCTCCCGCAGACCGAGGACGTACGCGAGGATGAAGACGGCCACCAGACCGACGGCGAGCGCCGGGATCATCGGCACGAAGATGTCGGAGGCGTCGAGCTTCAGGGCGGTCGCGGCGCGGGCGGTCGGGCCGCCCCAAGGCAGCGTGTTCATCACGCCGTTGGCGGTCGCGGCCACACCGGTCATCACGACCAGGCTCATGCCGAGGCGCTTGTACAGCGGGTACATCGCCGAGACCGTGATCATGAAGGTGGTCGAACCGTCACCGTCGAGGGAGACGATCGCGGCGAGCACCGCCGTACCGACGACGATGCGCATCGGGTCGGCCTTGCAGAAGCGCAGGATGCCCCGGACGATCGGATCGAAGAGACCTACGTCGATCATCACGCCGAAGTAGACGATCGCGAACATCAGCATCGCCGCGGTGGGCGCGAGACTCGTGACGCCTTCGAGGACGTAGTCCCCGAGATGGGCTCCCTTTCCCACGAAGACGCAGAACAGCGCGGGGATCAGGACCAGCGCCGCAATCGGCGACATCTTCTTCAGCATGATCAGGACCAGGAAGGTCGCGATCATGGCAAAGCCGAGGATGGTCAGCATGTGGACACCTAACGTTCGCCCTTGAACTTCCGCCGGAGGCGGCAGGTACTCCCACCGGATGTGGTGGGCACTCCCGCCTCAGGCGGCGGTCCGGACGACGTTAGGTGCCGCGAACTTGCGTTAACAAGACGTTGACGCGTGAGCAATAAGCGCAAAACTCCAGGTCACAGCGTTGTGCTCGCCAGAGTGACGTGGACGGGCACGCCGTTTTGCACAGCCGTCCCGGAGAGCACGTCGAGCCGGGTGCCGTCGAGCAGCTGGTTGTAGTTGGCGCCCGGGTTCTCCCGCGCGATCTCCATCCGGGTGCCGGGGCGGTCATGGCCCCAGCCGTGCGGAAGGCTCACCACTCCCCTGCGTACACCGTCGGTGATCTCCACCGGCACCTCGATCTCGCCGCCGTCGCCCTTCACGCGTGCGTCCGCCCCGTCGGTGAGGCCGAGGCGCTGGGCGTCCTCGGGGTGGATCTGGAGGGTGCAGCGGTTGGAGCCGCCGTTGAGGGTGCGGACGTTGTGCATCCAGCTGTTGTTGGAGCGCAGATGGCGGCGGCCGATGAGGACGAGGCTGTCCTGCGGGCGGTCCTTGGCGGCCGCGAGCCGTGGGAGCTGGGCCGCGATCGGCTCGGGCAGCAGCTCCACCTTCCCGCTGCGGGTCTTGAGCAGCCGCGGGATCCGGGGCTGCAGCGGACCGAGGTCGATCCCGTGCGGGTGCGCGAGCAGCTTGGTGAGGGTGAGGCCTTCGGGGTGAGCGCCGAACCCGTCGCCGTACGGGCCGAGGCGCAGCATCATGTCGAGCCGCTGCTCGACCGTGCTGTCACCGGTGAGCTGGGCCGCGAGTTCCTTCGCGTCGCGTCCGTGGACCTTTCCATGGACGTCCTCCACCGCCTTGCCGAGCGAGCGCTCGATGACCATCTGGTCGACGGCCTCGGCGGGCATCCCGTGCATTCCGGACGCGGCCAGGATGAGCCGGGCGAGGATCTCGCTCTCCTGGAGGAGGCCTTCCTCCAGGGGGACGGCGGCGCGGGTGTAGCGGACCTGGTTGCGTACGGCGAGCGCGTTGAAGGCGAAGTCGAAGTGGCCGCTCTGTGCGGGCGGCGGCGGGGGCAGGACCACGTCCGCGTGACGCGAGGTCTCGTTCAGATACGGGTCGACGCTGACCATGAACTCGAGGCTCTCGAGCGCCTCGTCGAGCCGCTTGCCGTCCGGCGCGGACAGCACCGGGTTGCCCGCGACCGTGATGACCGCGCGGATCCGGTCCTCACCGGGGGTGTCGATCTCCTCGGCGAACGCGGCGGCCGGCAACTCGCCCTTGACCTCCCCGTATCCGGAAACCCGGCTCTTCCACCGGCCGAGCGCGAAACCCCTGCCGGGCGCTGCGGGCCGGGGCACCTTGTCGGTCGCGGAGAGCGGGAAGAGCGCGCCGCCGGGGCGGTCGAGATTACCGGTCAGCACATTGAGTACGTCCACGAGCCAGCTGGTGAGGGTGCCGAACTCGACAGTGCTCGTTCCGATCCGGCCGTAGACGGCGGCGGTCTGCGCGCCTGCGAGTTCGCGGGCGACGACACGGATCTCATCGGCCGGCAGATCGCAGGCCTCGGCCACGGCCTCGGGACTGAACTCGCCGAGCTGAGCGCGGACTTGGTCCACCCCGTCCACGTATGCCTGAAGATCCCCCAGCTCGACCAGACCCTCGTCGAAGAGGGTGTACGCGAGGGCCGCGAGCAGCAGGCCGTCGCTGCCCGGACGTATCGCGAGGTGGCGGTTGGCCAGGCGGGCCGTACGGGTGCGGCGCGGGTCGACGACGGTCAGCGTGCCGCCGCGCCTCTTGAGGTCCTTGAGCTTGCCGGGGAAGTCGGCGGCGGTGCACAGACTGCCGTTGGAATCAAGGGGGTTGGCGCCGATCAGGAGCAGGTGATCCGTGTGGTCCAGATCCGGCACCGGGATCGCGAAGGGGTCGCCGAAGAGCAGTCCGCTGGAGACGTGCTTGGGCATCTGGTCGAGGGTGCTCGCGGTGAACAGCTTGCGGATCTTCAACGTGGTGAGCAGCACGGGCGGATAGAGGCCGCCGGCCATGGTGTGCACATTGGGGTTGCCGAGGAAGGCACCCAGCGCGTCGGGGCCGTGCGCCTCGATGATCGGCCGCAGTCCCTGGGCGATCGCGTCGAACGCCTCGCCCCAGCTTGCCTCTTGGAGCTTGCCGTCCTTGCGGACGAGCGGGGTGCGCAGGCGGTCGGGGTCCGCGTCGAGTTCGCCGAAGGAGGCGCCCTTGGGGCAGATGAACCCCTTGCTGAACACATCGTCCTGGTCACCGCGGGCGCCGGTGACCCGGGTGCCTTCGATGGTGAGGGTCAGGCCGCAGGTGGCCTCGCAGAGGGGGCAGATGCGCAATGCGGTACGGGACTGGCTGGCGTGAGCGTCGGACACGGGCCCTCCCGGGGCGGCGTCAGCGGAGCGCGGTCGGGCGCGCATACGAGGCCGAGCATACCGACCGGTATGCATGGTGGGGAGGGGGTGCGGGGCTTTGATTGCCGTCTTCGGCCGCAGTCTTCAGGGGGCCGCGGCCCTGCGTCGCCTCAGTCGAAGACCGGCGCCAGGTAGAGGTGCAGCAGCTTGCGGGTCTCGGTGATGAGGTCCTCGTCGCCGGACGGACGGGTGCGGAAGGCGAGTTGGAGCAGGGCGTCGGTGGCCTCGACGGCGACGAGCAGGGCGCGGCGCACGTCCGCGTCGAGGGGTTTGCCGAGGTGGCCCGCGAGCACATGGCCCAGGCGGTCGGCGACCTGGTGATTGGCGTCGGCGCCGCCGAACGGGACACCGAAGTCGACGAGGGCGAAGCCGGGGACGGTGCGCTTCATCGCGATGTACTCGCCGAGTGCGGCATCGACCGCGGCGCGCCAGTCGGGAGCGTCGAGCGTTCCCATACGGGCCGCCGTGCGCTCCGCGTACAAATCGAGATTGCGCAGGGCCAGGGCGTCGGCCAGGGCCCGCTTGTTGCCGAAGAACCGGTACACCGAACCGATCGGCACACCCGCCCGGTCCGCGACGGCGCGGGTCGTCAGGCCGTCGTACCCGACCTCGTCCAGGAGCGCCGCACAGGCGTCGAGTATCCGGCCGAGCCGCTCGGCACTGCGCTCCTGCACGGGTACGCGGCGCAGGGCGCCGGCCGACTGGTCACTGAGGGAGGGCGTGGTGGTCACAGACTCCATGATGCAGTGCCGGCCTTTCTGCGCCGATCGGTGGCTCAGGCGATGAGCAGTCCGAGGCCGCCCAGGGTGTACGCGATCATCAGCACGAACAGGGGCAATTGACCCGCGATCGCCTTCTCGGGCGGCAGGAGGCGGACGGAACGGTCGTGTGCGGCCACTACGCCCAGTACATGCCCCACGATGATCGCGATCACTTGGAGGGCCGCCGTGCCGCCCGGACCCAGCGGTGAGGCGGGCGGGGCGGGATTGTCAGTGCCGGCTGCCACGATGACTGTGCGTGGTCCTTCCGTCACGAAGAGGGTGAAGTAGTGGGCGATGAGATAGCCGAGGGCGATCGGGACGAGTGAGTGGGCGAAGGCCGCGTGGGGTGCGGTGGTCTTCGCGGTGGTGGAGTCGGTGAGCGCGGGGCGACGGGTGAAGGCGCGGGTGGCGGTCGCGCACAGGGAGTAGAGGACGGCGACCAGGGCGATGGCCCCGAGCAGTCCGAGCGTGGCCGTGGGGGTGCGGCCGAGGGAGGAGGTCTGGAGGGTGGTGATCCAGGACGGGGAGTCGGAGTAGCCGTCGTAGGCGGTGGAGCCGAGCATGACGCACACGGTGGCGACCAGGCCGGGCACGGGCGGGGTGGCGTCGAGGCCGTGGAAGGGACTGCGCAGGACCAGGCGTCCGTCGCGGCGGCGGCCGAGCGGGGAGAGCCGGGCGAACAGCGTGGAGTACGCCTCGAAGGCGTCGCCCTGCGCGAACCAGCGCGCGCCGAACCATGAGGCGGCGGCGAGTTGGACCACCCCGTAGGTGAGGAGGAAGGCGAGGACGGCGGTGCGGGAGGCCGGTTCGGGGGAGGCGAGTTCGAGCCAGGTGTAGGCGAAGAGCCCGGCCGCGGCGGGCCACATGCCGAGCCGGGGCGGCAGTGGGCGGCCGGTCGCGGGGTTGCGCTGCAGTGCGCGGCAGCCCGCGGCATGCAGGGTGCGCAGCGGGTTGAGGAGCTTCCACACGGGACCGAACAGGAGGGATACGGGGACGAGGCCGACCCAGAGCAGGACGTGGAGTGCGCCGGGTGCGGGGTTGCGTGCGGGGTCGTCGGGACCGAACAGGGCGTTGGCGAGGACGAACAGTGTGACGGCGAGACCGAGTGTGCGCAGGGCGAGCCGCGTGGGCCGGGCATCGGCCACGCGCTGCACCGGGCGGGGCAGCGCGAGACCGGAGCGGTCGCCGCGGAAGCGGGAGGTGGACCAGAGCAGGCCGAGCGCGAGGAAGGAGAGAAGCAGGGCGGCGAAGGCTCCGGCGTAGGCGTAGAAGGGAGAGAGGGGCAGGTCGTGCTGGGAACCGACTCCGTGCGCCAGATCGAACACCCGTCACCGCACCACGAGTTGGGTCAGGAGGAGTCCCGACTCATGGGTCTCCACCTCGAAGAGGCCCGTACGGTCCAGGGTGAAGGTCACAGTGGCCGGGCGACCCGCCGGGAGGCGGATCTCCTTGTCGTAGCCGTGGACGTGAAGGGTGTCGTCGCGGTCGCTGGTGACGGACAGGCGCAGCCGCTGCCCCTTCTTCAGCTCGAGGCGGCCTGGGGCGGGTTCGACCTTGTTGCCGTCGACGGTGACGGTCACAGTGCGGTCGGCCTTGCCTTCGTCCGGCGTCGCCGAGCCGCCGGTGCCACCCGAGCCCTCCTCGGACGGGCCACTCGAACCGTCCGTGCCGCCCTCGGACGTACCGTGCTCATGCCCACCGCCCTGTCCCGTGCCGGTGAGTTCGACCGTGGACTCGACCGGCTTGCCGTCGACCGCCCAGACGGTGTGATCGTCCGCGTACAGGCGGGCGGTCAGCCGGTGGGTGCCCTTCGGCACGTCCGCCGCGGGCAGGTGGAACCACTCGCCGTAGACCCGGGCGAGCTTGCGGCCGTCCACATACAGGTGGGCGTGACCGCGCCCCGGCAGCGCTCCCCCGCCCACGCTGTCGGGCGTGAACCGGAAGTCGCGCACGGTGAGTTGGACGTTCCAGCCGTCCACGGAGTCCGGTCGCACGGCGAGCTCCACGGAAGGGGCGCCCGCCGCGTCGACCTGCCGGTAGCGGTGGCCGGACTCGTCCTTGCGGTCGAGCAGCCGGCCCGCCGCACCACTGGCCTCCTCGTGGCTGGTGCCCGGCTTGTGGTGCGTGGTCGGCCGGTCGCTGCATCCTGCCGCGGCGGCGGACAGCAGCAGGGCCACGGCGAGAGCGCGCACACCCCGCCGGACCCGCACCGCCCCGGCGCCCCGGCGGACCCTCATCACCCCGGCGCCCCGCAGCACAGCAACCCCCCGACCACCCGGAAGAACTCCCCTCACGCCAGCGCCTCTTCCTCGTCCACCGTCGGCGGCGGCTGCTCCTCCTCGACGACCGCGGGGGTCTCCCCCTTGCGCGAAGCCGCCACCGCGACGGCCCACACGACCCAGACCACACCGAGCAGCCCACGGATCCAGGCAGGACCGAGCGGGATCCACGGCAGCATCACCACGGCCTTGTCGAAGGCGTCGAGGAGGGTGAGAACGCCCAAGCCCACGGTCACCCAGCCGAACCAGGGGCGGTCCGCCCTCAGCACAAGCCCGGCACCGACCCACCACGAACCGATCAACACCAGCGCCACAGCGGGCAGATACCCGGACTCGAGGCCCTTCGTCGCCCCGGCCACATCGAGCGCGAGCCCCACAAGCCCCGCCGCACAGGCCACCGTCGCCCACCGGTGCATGCGCAGCCGGCGCCACCACAGCACTCCCCCGACCAGGACCAGCACCACGGCGATTCCGAGCGCGATCTGCACCTCGACCCGCTCGATCCCACTCGCCCCGTACCAGTCACAGCCCGCCGGCAGCCGCGCCGCCCGTGCGTCGTAGTCGGCGCACACCAACAGCGCGGCCAGCTTGGTCGGTTCACCCGCGAGCCGGTCCGCACCACCGGACACATCCCCGCGCGCGGAACCGCACTCCGGCAGCGCCCGCGGCGTGGACGCCCCCGCCGAGCCCTGCCAGCAGTTGCCCTCGCCCTGCCCGTCCCACCACACGTCAGTCGCGTTGGGCCGCTTCTTGCCCTGCTTGTCCACGCCCAGCTTGTTGTCCGCGTACCGGTTGTGGTGCGAGGTGTCCGCCTGCTTCGCCCAGGCCGACTCACCCCGGATGAACGCGGGCACGGCGCTCAGGAAGAAGGCGGCGCGGTCGTGCCCGTACACCCAGTTGTTCTCGTACAGGTTCCAGTTGCCGCCGGCCGTGATGATGCCGGTGCCGGGCGGCATGGAGATCTGCGGGCAGACCACCCCGTCCTCGTAGCCTCGGTCGACCGGGGCCTTCGCGCACGTACCGTCGGCGATGTACTTGTAGTAGTCCGCGTTGTTGTCGTGGATGTCGTTGCGCTCGAACTTCGCGTGGTTCTGCGGCAGTCCGGGGTGCCCGGGGAACGCGGAGTCCATGGACGCGCCGCCCATGTTGTGGTCGAACTCGTTGTCGTGCACATAGACCGAGTCACCCGCCGTACCGCTGTAGCCGACCATGTTGTGGTGGCTGCGGCAGCCGGTGATCTCGATGGAGTGGCGCGGCACGTCGTAGCCGAGGCCGTCGTTGATGTCGGAGGCGCTGCCCGGGTAGATCCCGGAGTCACCGTTGCCGTAGGACTCGCAGTTCTTGTAGAGACCGTGGTCGGACGCGAAGGTGAGGAAGCCGTACTCGTCGTTCCACCTGGTCAGTACGTCGTCGATGACGAAGCCGTCACCGGCCAGGACGTACAGCGAGTTGAAGGTGGTGCGCTGGGCGGTGAAGTTGCGGAAGTAGATCCCGTCGCTCTCGTCCGCGCGGATCGCGTTCAGCTTCGAGTACTTGGCGTCGATCACCACGTCGAGCCGTGAGGCGCCCGTGCCCTCGATCTGCAGATCCTTCTTGCCCATGATCGCGACGAGGTTCTGGTTGTGCGGGCACTGCTTCTGCTGCGCGAAGGAGAGGATCTGGTAGCCGAGCGCGGAGTTCTTGGCCTTGAGCTTCGTGCACGCGCCGGTCGGCTTGGGCTGCGAGGGCTCCTCCTCGTAGAGCCCGGGCAGGATCGCGATGTTCATACCGGGCTTGTCGACGGCGTTCACCGCCTCCTGCAGATGCCGGTAGCCGTCGGCCTGGCAGCGCTTGAAGAGGTCGAGGTTCTTCTGGCGCAGATCGGCGGGGAAGCCGGATATCCGGCGTTCGAAGTCCGCCTTGTCGTCCTTGCACACAAGGAGGTCGGGCGCCTCGTCCCGGTAGGTGGGAACGCTGCCCGAACCGTCCGGGAACTTCACCGGCCGCTCCTCGTGCGCCTGGGCGGCAGGGGCGATCAAAAGCGCTGCGCAGAGCGCGACGAGGACGGCGAGAAGCCTTCGGGTCCATGGCATGCGCGTGAGAGTAGAGGATTGTTCACCTTTTCGGACCCCCCTCTGCAGCACTTTCTGCGCAGCTCGCTCCGGAGGCCCCGTTGACGCCCACCCCGATGGAATCCTACGGTGGTACATAGGATTCCTTCAGGCACACCGGGAGCGCCACCATGAACGGCATCGAGCAGGCGAGGAAGACGGCCCAGGAGCTGACGTATCTCACCGGCTTCGGCAATGAGCACAGCTCCGAGGCGGTGCCGGGTGCGCTGCCCGTGGGCCGCAACTCTCCGCAGCGCGCGCCCCTCGGTCTGTACGCGGAGCAGCTCAGCGGCAGCGCGTTCACCGAACCGAGGGCGCACAACCGCCGCTCGTGGCTCTACCGCATCCACCCCTCGGCCCAGCACCCGGCCTTCACCCGCGCCGACAACGGTGCGATCCGTACCGCGCCCTTCACCGACACGGTCCCGGACCCCAACCGCCTGCGCTGGAACCCGCTGCCCGACCCGGCCCCCGGCACCGACTTCGTGGCCGGCCTGTGGACGCTCGGCGGCAACGGTGACGCGACCCAGCGCACCGGTATGGCCGTGCACCTGTATTACGCCAACTCTCCCATGGAGCGGCGGGTGTTCAGCAGCGCCGACGGCGAACTCCTGATCGTCCCCGAGCAGGGCGGTCTGCTGATCCGCACCGAGTTCGGCCTGCTGCATGCCGAGCCGGGCCATGTGGCGCTGATTCCGCGCGGGGTCCGCTTCCGTGTGGAGCCGCTGGCCGACGCGGTACGCGGCTACGTCTGCGAGAACTACGGCGCCCCGTTCCAGCTCCCGGACCTCGGCCCGATCGGCGCCAACGGTCTGGCCAACGCCCGCGACTTCCAGGCGCCGACGGCCGCGTACGAGGATGTCGAGGGCCCGGTCGAGGTGCTCAACAAGTACTGCGGCAACCTCTGGACCGCCACCTACGACCACTCGCCGCTCGACGTCGTGGCCTGGCACGGCAATCACGTCCCGTACGTCTATGACCTGCGCCGTTTCAACGTCATCGGCACGATCTCCTACGACCACCCCGACCCGTCGATCTTCACGGTGCTCACCTCGCCCTCGGACACCCCCGGACTCGCGGGCGTCGACTTCGTCGTCTTCGCGCCGCGCTGGCTGGTCGGCGAGGACACGTTCAGGCCGCCGTACTTCCACCGCAATGTGATGAGCGAGTACATGGGCCTGATCGAGGGCGCGTACGACGCGAAGGCGGAAGGCTTCGTGCCCGGCGGTGGATCGCTGCACAACATGATGTCCGCGCACGGACCCGACCGGGAGACCTTCGAGAAGGCCTCGGCGGCGGAGCTGAAGCCGCAGAAGATCGACGACGGGCTTGCGTTCATGTTCGAGACGCGGTGGCCGGTGACGCTCACCGGGCAGGCGCAGGACGCCGACCACCTGCAGACGTCCTATGACGATGTGTGGCAGGGTCTCGAACGGCACTTCAGGCCGTAATGGCACTTCACGCCGTAAGCGCTCCGACGGAATGGGAGTAGCCAGTGACCGCTTTCGCCCCGGACTCGATCGTCCTGAACCGCAAGTTGCCGCTCTGGTACCAGGTCTCGCAGTCCCTGCGGGCCTCGATACTGGGCCGCTCCCCGGAGGCGCCCCTGCGGCTGCCGACGGAGGAACAGCTCGCGCTGCACTACGGCGTGAGCGTGCTGACCATGCGGCAGGCGCTCAAGGAGCTGGAGGACGAGGGGCTGATCAGCAGGCACCGGCGGCGCGGCACGTTCATCGAGCCGAGCGCCACCCGCAGTGCGCCGGTGCGGCTGCTCGGTTCGGTGGACGCGATCGTGGCGCAGCAGTCGGGGATGACGACCCGGCTGCTCGACCACGGCAAGGCCTCGGTGGACTCCGAACTCGCGGAGTTCTTCCCGGACTTCACGGAGGTGGCCACGTATCACCGCCTTCGCTTCGACGAGGCGACGGGTGAGCCGACGAACCACGCGCGCAACTTCGTCCGTCCCGATCTCGCGTCGCGCATCGATCCGGACGATCTGCTGCGCTGGCCGATGACGAAGGTATTGCGCGACGGTGTGGGCATCCGGATCAGCCGCATCACGGACACGGTCGAGGCGCGGCTCGCCGATCCGGAGACGGCGCGGCTGCTCGAAGTCCCGCTGCTCAGCCCGATCCTGCACTACACGGGGGTGACCTTCGACGAGGAGGGCTCCGCGTTGGATGTGGCGCGGATCCTCTACCGGGGGGACCGGTTCTCGTTCACGGTCACCTTGGACGCTCACTAGGACCGAGCAGTTCGCCCGTGAGTACGATGCTGGGCGTGACGCAAGACGAAGCGCCGCTGCTCAAGGAGCTCATGCCATGGACCGTCGCGCCGCTGCGGATCGGGCGCGACTGGCCGTTGGCGCCTGAGCGGGCCTCGCTCAAGGCGCGGTGGGAGGCGTTCGTACGGGCCGAGGGCGCCGAGCGGGAGGCGCTGCTGAGGCCGAGCCGGTCGCGCACCTTGCGTACCGCCGTCGCCCAACTTCCCGGCCGCGCAAGCGGAACCGAGCCGCTGGCGCTCGCCGAAGGCCCCTGCCCCGAGCCAGCGCAGGTGCTCAACGGACCCTTCGACGAGCAGTGGCTGATCGCGGACCACCGGCTCATCGACGTCGCCCGCCCCGAGTTGTGGCGGGTGGCCGGGCCCCAGCAGCTGTTTCTCGTCGAGCAGGGTTATGTACCCGAAGGCACCGGAACCGCGCTGCTCGCCACCGCCCTGCTCCCGGACGGCCGTTCACCGGCCGGCCGCCCTGGCCGGATCCTCCCGCTGTACCGCAGGCCCGGCGGTATCGAGCCGAATCTGGCGCCCGGTCTCACCGAGTTCCTGCAGCGGCAATACGGCCGGGAGATCCTCCCCGAGCACCTGCTGACCTGGGCCCTCGCCGCCTCCCGCGCGACGTCCGAAGGCGTACGGGTCCCGCTGCCCGCCGACCCCGACATCTGGGCCCACGGCGTCGAGCTCGGCCACCGGCTGCTCTGGCTGCACCTGCGCACCGGCGAACGCCCCAAGCTGCCGGGCGGCCGCCGGCCTTACGTACGGGCCGCACTCCCGCCGCAGCCCACCGAGCTGCTCTACGACCGCGACGAGGAGACCCTGCAGATCGGCGAGGGACGTATCTCCCCCGTGCCCGCCGAAGCCTGGGACTTCCACATCAGCGGCGTACGCGTCCTGGAACTCTGGTTCAACCGCCGCACGCGGCCCGCCGAGCCCGGCACCCTGGAGGCGATCGGCCCACGCACCTGGCCGCAGGAGCGCACCTCCGAGCTCCTCGAGCTGATCACCGTCCTCGCCCTGCTCGCCGAACTGCGGCCGCGCCAGGCCGAGTTGACGGAGGCGGTCGGAGCGAACGCGCTGGGCCTCAAATCCCTGCACAGGGCGGGCCTCCTGCCGGCCCCCGAAGCGTCCCGCCGCCCCGCCTCCGTACTCGATCATCACGAAGAAGGGCCAGGGGGCCAGTTCGCCCTGCTCTGACTCTCGGCACGGGCTCCGGCGACGGTCACGCAACCAAAGGTTGCACATAAACCGACGGTGCTCTACCGTGATATGCAACGAAAGGTTGCGCGACGATGGAGGACGCCGTGAAGCACGCGAGCATCGAGCGGGAGATCCGGATCGACGCGACCCCCGACGTGGTCTACAAGGTCATCAGCACACCCGAGCACCTGCGGGAGTGGTGGCCGGACGAGGCCGAGTTCACCCCTGCGCCCGGCGCCACCGGCCACATCACCTTCGGCGACACCAAGGTCGTACCGCTCACGGTCATCGAGGCCGATCCGCCGCGGCGGTTCGTCTTCCGCTGGGTCCACGAGGAGGGCGAGGCAGCCACCTCGGCCAACTCCTTCCTGGTGACCTTCGACCTGGTCCCCTCCGGTACCGGCACCTTGCTGCGCTTCCGCGAGACCGGGTTCACCGAGAAGCTGTCCGACCCGGCCGAGCGCGAGGAGCAGTACAACGACCACGTCACCGGCTGGGACCACTTCCTGCCCCGCCTGGTCGGCTACGTCGACCGGCTGGTGTCGACGGCGTGAGCCACGCCCCCGACGACATCGACGACGAGCTCTGGTCGGCGGTGGGCGATCCCACCCGGCGGCGGATGCTCGACCTGATGCTGGCCGAGGGCGGTGGGACGGCGACGACGTTGAGCGAACGGCTGCCGGTGACCCGTCAGGCCATCGCCAAACACCTCAACCTGCTGGAGCGGGTCGGCCTGGTCCGCTCCACCGCGCTGGGGCGCGAGCGCCGCTTCCAGGTGGACCAGGACCGACTCGCCCTGGCCGTCGCACAGTTGTCGACGGTCACCGCCGCCTGGGACGCCCGCCTGCACCGCATCAAGCGGATCGCCGAGACGATCCAGCGAAGCCAAGAGGACTGACGCGCGACGAACGAACGCCGCCGCCGCAGCGGTGGTGGCGCCGATGAAGCACGCCCGAATCCGGGCGACCACACGAGACGAGGCACACCATGGTGGACATCCTGCACAGGATCGGTGTCACCGCCGCTCCCGACGCCGTGCACGCGGCCCTGACCACGATCGACGGTCTGAGCGGCTGGTGGACACAGGACACCGGCGGCAACAGCGAGGCCGGGGGAATCATCGAGTTCCGCTTCGAGGGCGCACCGGCTCCCGGCGGATTCGACATCAAGGTCATCGAGACCCGGCCCGCCGAACTCGTGCTCTGGGAGGTCGTCGACGGCCCCGAGGAGTGGGTCGGAACGCGGATCCGCTTCGACCTCAAGCAGGAAGGCGACTACACGATCGTGCTGTTCGCGCACGAAGGCTGGCAGGAACCTGTGGAGTTCATGCACCACTGCAGCACCAAGTGGGCCGTCTTCCTGATGAGCCTCAAGCACCTCATAGAGACCGGCAAGGGCGAGCCGGCCCCTCACGACGTGAGGATCAGCAACTGGCACTAGGGCGTCTCTTTCGGATGGACTCCCTTGGCATCAAGGGGTGTCCGAATGCACTCACTTGGCATCAAGGGATGTCCGGATGCTCTCTCTTGGCATCAAGGGGTGCCTGGATGCTCTCCCTGCTCCCGGTGCAGGTGTCCGCGGGCCACCAGTTCAAGGACCACGGCCACCGCCGCCGCCTGCACCGCGAGCAACGCCACCAGAACGAACAGCTGGACCGCGCCCGCCTGCACCGGTGAAGCCCCGCCGAGCAGCATGCCGACGAACGCGCCGGGGAGCGTGACCAGGCCGACCGTGCGGGTCTGGTCGAGGCCGGGCAGCAGCGCGTCGGAGGCCGCCGGGCGGGCGATCTCCAGACGGGCCTCCGAGTCGAGCAGTCCGAGGGCCATCCCGGCCTCGACCTCTCCGCGCCGGGTGTGGAGTTCGTCGAGCGCGCGCCGGCCGCCGAGCACCGTGGCGGTGAGCGCGCCACCGATCAGGATGCCGGCGATCGGGATCAGGGCGATGCCCTTGAGCGGGACGAGGCCGGTCAGGAGCAGCGCCACCACGACGGGCACGACACCCGCCGCGATCGGCAGCGCGACCCACCACCATGTGGAGTTGGCGGTGATACGGCGCCCCGCGGTGCGTACCGCCACCGCGTACATCACCAGCAGAAAGCCGAGCAGCACCGGAACGGACCGCACCACCCAGCCGATCAGCAGGGAGACGACGGCCAGTTGGACCGTCGCCCGCACTCCGGCGACGGCGATCTCCCGCGCCCGGCCCCTGCTGCCGTCCGGCGAGAGCCGTGCGTAGGCGGCGACCGCGACGGCCGCCACGAGCAGCACGGCGAGCAGGACGCCGAGGGTGGCGTTGACGGGGAGCAGGGCGGAGGCGGCGGACTCGGACACGGAAGCCACCCTAAGAGCGGCCACCGGCGGATCCACTCCCCCGCCGCACCCGGCTACTTCTGCGGCGCCTGCTCCGGCCCCAGCGAGGCGAACTTCTCCTGCGAGACCACCCGTTTCGGCGGCCAGGTGATGTTCGACGGCGGCCACTTCTGGCCGGTCTTCTTCAGGAACCAGGACGGCGGCTCGTACATCGGCGGCTCATAGCCGTCGGGAAGCGCCGTCTTCCAGTCCACGTCCTTGGTGCGCGAGCCGAACTCGTCCTTGACGGCCTTCAGCCGCTCCGGCTGGGTGAGCAGATCGACCGCGGTGGCCGCCAGATACTTGGCGGCCGCAAGCACCGCCGCCTGTCCGGGCGCCGCCGCCGCACAGGCCGCCGTGGACCAGGTGTGCATCTTCGTGCCGATGGGCGCGAGGGCCGCCCCCATCGAGACGGTCGGCACATTCCAGCTGATGTCGGCGACATCGGTGGAGCCGCCGCCGAGGAACACCGGGTTGGGCGGCGTGAGTTCGGCTATCTCGGCGTGCATGCCCTTGGCCGGCAGACCGAGGGACTCCTGGAGCTCCTTGGCCAGCTTGTGCGCGTCGGCGCCGAACTCCGGCGGGCCGATCTGCCGCATGTTCTCGTGCAGCAGCTCCGCGAAGGCCTTGTTGGGCAGCTGGTTCCAGCAGGCCGAGGTGATCTTGTGCTGGACCTTCGTCTGCGAGGCCTTCGCGGCCGCCTCGGCCACCGCGATCACCTTGTCGAGCAGCACCTGGACGCGAGCGGGACTTCCTTCCCGTACGTAATAGGAGATCTCGGCGATCTCCGGTGTGACGTTGGGGATGTCACCGCCGTTGTTGATCACCCAGTGCAGCCGGCCGCTGGGCGCGAGGTTCTCCTCGCGCAGGAACTCCGACATGGTCGCCGTCATCACGGCGGCGTCCAGGGCCGACTTGTTGCCGAGCGGGGTGCCGCCGTGGCCCGCGACACCGAGGAAGGTGAAGGTGACCGCGGTCATCGCGGTCGTGGTGCCCCAGCCCGTGGCGTTGGCGGTGGACGGATGCCAGTCGAGGAAGGCGTCGAGGCCTTCGTACACGCCCTTGCTGACCGCGTACGTCTTGCCGATCAGCGTCTCCTCGGCGGTCGAGCCGAAGAACTTCACCGTGACCGGGAGCTTCTGCTCCCGCGCGGCCCGGGCCACCGAGGCCGCCGCGGCCGCTGCCGCCGTGCCGAGCGCGCTGTGCCCGCACCCGTGACCGGGTCCGTAGCCGGGCGCGAAGGGGTCGTGGATGTACTCCAGGGGGTCGTGGTGGCCGACGCCCTTCTTCTGCGAGAGGCCGGGCAGCGCGTCGTACTCGCCGCTGAAGCCGAGCACAGGACCGCCCTTGCCCTGCCGGAAGGTGGCGGTGAAGGCGGTCGGGAAGCCCGCGGTGCCGAACTCGACCTCGAATCCGGCCCGTTCGAGGAATTCGGCCTGGGCGATCGAGGACTTCCATTCGCGCAGGGACAGCTCGGCGTTCGCCCAGATCTCGGCGTTGAGCCCGGTGACGCGTGAGGAGTTGGCGTCGAGCCAGGCGAGCGCCGCCTGTTTGGCGGGGCTGTCCTGTGTCAGGCCCTCCGGTGCGCTGTAGACACCGGCTTCGGCGGCTTCGCTGTCGGCCGCGGCCATCGCGGGGTCGGCCTCGGCGGTCATCACGGCGGCCGTGACACCGGCCGCGCCGAGCATCTGCATGATCCGGCGGCGGCTGAGCACGGGTTGTCCGTGCCCGGCGAGGGTCTGGTGCTCGTGCTGGTCGTGCAGGTCACACACGCTTACCTCCGGGGGACGAGGATGGGTGTAACAGGCAAGTGATCCGCTAGGACCATGACCCTGAAAAGTTGCCTCGTCAACATCCTTGGATGACAAAGGTGTTACGCGGGGTTCAGGATCAGCCGTATGTTCTCCCCCTCCGCACCCCAGCCCCTCCCGTTGGACGGCATCACGGTCGTCTCCGTCGAGCAGGCCGTGGCCGCCCCGTTCGCCACCCGTCAGCTGGCCGATCTCGGCGCCCGGGTCATCAAGGTCGAGCGCCCCGACGGCGGTGACTTCGCCCGCGGCTACGACACCGCCGCACGCGGACTCGCCTCGCATTTCGTCTGGGCCAACCGCGGCAAGGAGTCCCTGGCGGTGAATCTCAAGGACCCGCGTGGACTCGCGGTCGTACGCCGGCTCATCGCCGAGGCGGACGTCTTCGTGCAGAACCTCGCGCAGGGCGCCGCGGCCCGTCTCGGCCTCGACGCGACGACCCTGTGCGCCGAGCATCCGCGCCTGATCGCCGTGGACATCTCGGGTTACGGAGCGGGCGGACCGTACGCCGACAAGCGCGCCTACGACATGCTCGTGCAGTGCGAGGCCGGTCTGGTCTCGGTCACCGGGACTCCCGAGCAGCCCGTCAAGTCGGGGATTCCCGCGGCCGATATCGCGGCGGCCATGTACGCGTTCTCGGGGGTGCTCGCGGCGCTGGTGCGGCGCGGCACGACAGGGCGCGGCGGCCCGATGGAGATCTCCATGCTGGAGGCGCTCGCCGAGTGGATGGGGCATCCGCTGCATCACACGATGCACGGCGGCACTCCCCCGGTGCGCACCGGTCTCGCGCACGCCGTCATCTCCCCGTACGACGCCTACCCGACGGCGGACGGCGCCCGCGTGCTGCTCTCGGTGCAGAACGACCGGGAGTGGCGGCGTCTCGCCGAACAGGTTTTGAAGCGACCGGAGTTGGGCACCGATCCGGCCTACGCGACGAACGCCGCGCGCACGAAGCGGCGGGCGGAGACGGATGCGCTGGTGGGCGAGGCGCTGGGCGAGCTCACCGCGGACGAGGCGATCGAACGGCTCGAAACCGCCGGTATCGCCTGTGCGCGGCTGCGCGATCTGACGGAAGTGGCGGACCATCCGCAGCTCGCGGCCCGTGACCGCTGGCGGGAGATGGACACGCCGGTGGGGCCACTGCGCACGCTGCTGCCGCCGATCACTCTGCCGGGGACGGCGGCCGCTGCGGGGAATGTGCCCGCGCTCGGGGAGCACACCGGGGCGCTGCTGCGTGCCGTGGGGAAGTCGGACGCCGAGATCGCAGCGCTGCGCCGGGAGGGTGTGATCGCCTGAGCGCGGGCCTGTTCACGGACGCATGGCCCGTATACCGAACTGGTGGTTACTGCCCGCGCGGACGCGGGCAGTTCCTCATGCCGAGTACCGAACGCCCGCCGGCTCAGTGGCCGCCGAAGAGCGAGCGGGTCAGCCTGCGCAGCGGCGCGAACAGCGAGACGCGACGCACTCGGGCGCCCATGCTCGTACGCTCGCGCGGCACATCACGCGAAGTGAGCTCGCGCATCAGCATCGTCGCCTCGGCCACCTCACGCTGCGGGACGGCAGGGCCGCCCAGCACGGCGAGATGGCGGTCGAGGCGCGAGCTGGTCGCGCTGCTCCCACACGTGATGGCAGGGACTCGCGCCCTGCTGCGCACTGTTATCTGTTCCATGTCACTCCCCACCCGTACGAGGGCACCCGGCCCGGGCAGGTTAACCCTATCGCTCCCTCATGACACTCGTGTATCCCGGTCGCATGATTCACCTGCACGATAAGGAGGTTGACGGTTACTCCCCGAATACGTCTGATTCCAGGGCGAGTTGGATGAGCGGCTTCGTGGTCGGACCGGGGGATCCGCCGTCGGGTTCGGTGGTGACGGCCAGCTCGGTGGCGCGGCTGTCAAGATCCCCTGCGACCAGCGGTTTGTCCCCGTCGAGCAGACCGAGCGAGCGGGGCTTCCCGGCCCCCATCAGCCACAGTTGGTGATCCTTGCCACTCGGTGGATCTTGGAGCCCGGTGACGGTCACGACTGCTCGCCCGAGTTCCGGTGAAGAGACCACGGAGACGGTGCTGCCGCCCGGAAATCGTTCACCTGTCGTACGGGAGTCAGGCGCCGCGAGCACCTGTGCGATCGCACGGGCCTGCGCCTGTTCGTCGTCGAGCCGGTCCTGGACGCGGCTGAGCTGGATCCCGAGCAGGGCGGCCGCGATCAGCGCGAAGGCGGCCGCGGCGGCCGCGACGGGGGCCAGGCGCAGGGTGAAGCGCGGCCGGGCGTGCGCCGGCGCGGGTGGCTGCGGGCTCGCGTCCTGTTCCATCGCGCGTACGGCGGTCAGAACCCGGTCCCGCATCCCCGCCGGAGCCGTGGCGGAGGTGGCGCGGGCGAGCCGGAGGGTGTCCGCCTGGAGTGCGCGCACCTGGTCCTGGCAGTCCGCGCAGCGGGCCAGATGGCGCTCGAACCGGCGCAGTTCACGCCCGTCGAGGGCGTCGAGGGCGTAGGGGCCGGCCAACGAGTGCACCCCGTGGAACACGTTCACGACGCTCCCCCGCTCAAGCACTCCCGAAGCCGCATCAGTCCGTCGCGCATCCTGGTCTTCACCGTCCCGAGCGGTACCGACAGACGGTGGGCGACCTCCCGGTACGTATAGCCGTCGTAGTACGCGAGGGTGACGGACTGGCGCTGCAGGGCGGTGAGCCGGTCCAGGCAGCGGCGGACCCATTCACGCTCCAGGCCGGCCTCCACCTCCTCGGCGACCTGGTCGAAGGCGGGGGTCTGCGCACGGCGCGCCACCCGCTCCTCGCGGTCGCTCGCGGCGCGTGCCGCGCGGACGCGGTCCACCGCCCTGCGGTGGGCGAGGGTGAGGATCCAGGAGAGCGCGCTGCCGCGCTCGGGGTCGAACCGTCCGGCGCTGCGCCACAGTTCGAGGAGCACCTCCTGGGCCACCTCCTCGGACTGCGCCGGATCGCGCAGGACCCGGCGCACCAGACCGTAGACCTGCCCCGACACCAGTCCGTACAGGTCCTCGAAGGCCGCCTGATCGCCCAGGGCCACCTGCGGCAGCAGCTCGTCCGCCTCCATGCGGCCCCTACCTCGCGTACTCGTCACCATGCGCTCCCCCAGGCCTCGTTCAGCTTCGTCCTTCACGGCTGGTTCGTCACGGGTCCGGTAGCGGATGGCTTTGTCACGGATTTGTCGCGGGGCAATCCGCCGGGCGCCCGGCCCCGAATGGCCACCGACAACAAGCCCCGCAGAGCGCGGGGCCAGACCAAGAGGACGGACGCGATGACAGCACTCACCGGGAGCACGCCGGGGCGCAAGTCCCTGGCCGCTCTGCTCTGTGGTGCGTTGGCGGCCGGGGGACTCGCGGCCGCCGGTGTGAGCCTGCTCGAACCGGGCCAGGCCCGTGCCTCGAGCCACCGCGAGGCGCCGCTGATCTCGGGGCAGCCCGAGTACGACAACACGGACGTGTACGCGTTCGTGAGCCCCGACAAGCCCGACACCACCACGCTCGTGGCGAACTGGGTGCCGTTCGAGGAGCCTGCGGGCGGCCCGAACTTCTACCCCTTCCCCGTTGACGGGCGCTACGACATCCACATCGACAGCGACGGGGACAGCCAGGGCGATCTGCTCTACCGCTGGACCTTCAAGACCAAGGTCAGGAACGGCAACACGTTCCTCTACAACACCGGTCCGGTCACCTCGCTCGACGACCCCGACCTGAACGTGAACCAGACGTACGACATCGACGTGCTGAAGCTGGACAAGCAGCGGATCGTGTCGACGACGAAGATCGCGGACGATCTGCCGATCGCACCGTCGAACGTCGGCAAGGCGTCGATGCCCAACTACAAGACGCTGCGCGACCAGGCGACGAAGCAGCTGAGCGACGGCTCCACGTCGTATGTGGGCCAGGCGGACGACCCGTTCTTCCTGGACCTTCGGGTCTTCGATCTGCTCTACGGCGGTGACCTCTCGGAGGTCGGCCGGGACACGCTCAAGGGCTACAACGTCAACACCATCGCTCTGCAGGTACCGACCGCGAAGCTCGTCCAGTCCAAGAAGCAGCCCGTGATCGGGGTCTGGTCGACGACCAGCCGCAAGAACGCGAACGGCAAGTGGACCCAGGTCTCCCGGCTCGGGGCGCCGCTGGTCAACGAGGTCGTCGTGCCGATGAAGGACAAGGACAAGTTCAACGCGTCCTCGCCCTGGAACGACGCGGACTTCCTGCCGTACGTCACCAAGCCGGAACTCCCCAAGCTCATCGAGGCCATCTACAAGATCAAGGCCCCGGCCGAGCCGCGCAACGACCTCGTGTCGGTGTTCCTGACCGGTGTGAAGGGCCTCAACATGCCGCCCAATGTCCGGCCCGCCGAGACATTGCGCCTCAACACCTCGATACCGCCGTCCGCGGATCCCAAGCGGCTCGGTGTGCTCGACGGCGACAACGCGGGTTACCCCAACGGACGCCGGCTGGCCGACGACGTCGTGGACATCTCGCTGCAGGTCGTCGAGGGCGAACTGCTCGGCCAGAAGAACGATCTGGGCGACGCGGTGAACGTCAACGACGTCAAGTTCGGCGACACCTTCCCGTACGTGGCCCTGCCCACCTCGGGTTCGCGCGGTCCGACGGCCGACAAGGGCGCGGGCAGTGCGCCGCGCAACGCGCTCAACGGCGGTACGACACCAGCGGCTTCGGCCTCCGACGACGACTCGACGGTGCTCATCGCCTCGGGTGCGGCGGCGGCCGCGGGTGTGCTGCTCGTCGGTCTCGGTCTCACCTGGTGGCGGATGCGCCGCCGGGGTCCCGGGGTCGTGTGAGTCCCCACTGACCGGCGCGGTCCGCTCGTGCTCCCCCCCCGAGCGGACCGCGCCCACCACTGTGATCTTCAAGCCACTGTGATCTTCGAAGGGATGGGCCATGTCGCCCAACAGGCTAGGCAAGTCGGTGGGTGCGGTGGTCGTACTCGCCCTCGCCCTCACTGTGGGCGGTCTGACCGTGGGCGACGACGCACCCGAGTCCGCCCCGCAGCGGATCACGGTGGCGGATCCGGCGCGGCTCGGCGGTGCGGATCTGGACCGTGCGGTGAACTCGCTTCAGACCCAACTCCGTTCTCAGCCGAAAGACTTCGGCTCCTGGGCGGCGCTCGGCACGGCGTACGTGGAGCAGGCCCGGGTCAAGGGCGACCCGTCCCGCTACCGGCTCGCGCAGGAGGCCCTCACCCGCTCGCTGGAACTGCGGCCCGGCTTTGACGTGGCCCTCGCCGGGCAGGCGGGCCTCGCCGCGGCGCGCCACGACTTCAAGAGCGCCTTGCGTCTCGTACGGGAGGCGCTCGCCGAGAACCCGTACAACGAGCGTGCGCTCGCCCTGCGCATCGACGCGCTCGTCGAACTCGGGCGCTACGACGAGGCCTGGTCGGCAGCGCAGCAGGCGGATGCGCGGCGGCCCGGCATTCCGGTGTTCACGCGGTTCGCGTACGTGCTCGAACTGCGCGGCGAGGTGGGGCGGGCCCTCGAGGTCCTGACCCGCGCGCTGGGGTCGGCCACCTCGGCCGCGGATCGTGCCTACGTGGCCACGGAACTGGGCCAGTTGGCACGCCGCCACGGTGACTACAAGACAGCACTGCGGCACTACGCAACGGCGTTGCAGGCCTCCCCCGGCTATCTGCCGGCCCTTGAGGGGCGGGCCAGGGCGAAGGCCGCGAGCGGTGAAACGGACGCCACGATACGGGACTTGGGCGATGTGGTCCGCCGGGCGCCGCTGCCGAGCTCGCTCGTGACCCTGGGTGAGCTGTACGAGGCCGGCGGGCGCTCGGAGCTCGCTCGCGAGCAGTACGCGCTGGTGGACGCCTGGGTGGCACTCGCCCGCGCGAACGGTGTCGCCACCGACCTGGAGGTGGCGCTCGCGGGCGCGGACCACGGCGACAAGAAGGCGGCCCTCACGGCGGCCCGCGCGGAGTGGGAGCGCCGGCGGACGGTCCACACGGCGGACGCCCTGGCGTGGGCGCTGCACGTCAACGGCCGTTCGGACGAGGCACTCGCGTACGCACAGCGCGCGACGGCGACCGGTTTCCAGGACGCCTCGTTCCTCTACCACCGCGGGGCGATCGAAGCCGCGACCGGCAGGGAGCCGGCGGCCCACCGCTCCCTGTCGGCCGCTCTGAAACTGGATCCCGGGTTCTCGCCGACGGGTGCGCGGGCGGCGCGGGAACTGCTTGAGCGCGTGGGGGGTGCGTCATGAGGCGGCGGGCGTCCACCGCGAGCAGCTCACGCGCTACGGCCTCAGGCGGTACGCGCGCGGTGCACGCGGTCGGCGGCGGGAAACGCCCTGCCGGGCGCACAACGCGCCGGCGGATCACCGTCATCGGTGCCCTTCTCACCGCCGTCCTCGCACTGCTCCTCCTCCCCCTCCAGAGCGCTGCCGCGCACCCCCTCGGCAACTTCACCGTCTCCTCGTACGACGGGATCGTCATCGCCCCCGGACAGGTCCGCGTCGAGCATCTGCAGGACCTGGCCGAGATCCCCGCCACCCAGGAGCAGAAGCGCATCGAGCGGATGGGGAAGGCGAGTTGGGCGCGGGAGCGGTGCGCGGACGCCGTGGACGGCAGGCTGCTGCGGGTCGACGGGCGCACGGCGGAGCTCACCCTCACCAGCAGCCAGGTCACGGTCCGGCCCGGGCAGGCCGGGCTCGACACCCTGCGTGTGGAGTGCCGGATCACGGCGCCGCTCCCCCGCGACCGCGCACTCTCCCTGACCTTCCGTACCCCTGACGACGGCACGAACGCCTGGCGGGAGATCACCGCGCGCGGCGACCGCATGACGCTCAAGTCGGCGGACGTGCCCGCCACTTCGACGTCCGAGCGGCTCACCACGTATCCCCAGCGCCTTCTCGACTCCCCGCCCGAGCGGACCACGGCCGCCCTCAAGGCCGTACCCGGCGGCCCCGCCCTCGTCGAGAGGGACGAGGAACCCTCCGCCGCCTCGATCCTGCCGCGCGGGGCCGACCGCTGGACCCAGTCGCTCACGAACCTCGTCGCACGCCATGACCTCACCGCGGGCTTCGCCGCGCTCGCCCTGGCCATCGCGCTCGGCCTCGGCGCCCTGCACGCCCTCGCCCCCGGCCACGGCAAGACCCTGATGGCGGCCACCGCCGCTGCGGGCGGACAGCGCTCCCTTCGCCAAGTCCTCGCCCTCGGCGCCTCCGTGACGGTCACGCACACGCTCGGGGTGTTCGGACTCGGCGCCCTGATCGCCACGGGTTCGGCGGCCGGCCCCTCGGTGGTCTCCTGGCTGGGCATCGCCAGCGGGGTGCTCGTCTCGTTCGCCGGTGCGCTCCTGCTGCGGCGCGCGTGGCGCCACCGCACACAGAGCGGCCACGGTCACAGCCACTCACACGGGCACGGTCACACGCACACGCACACGCACGGCGCGCACGCCCACCCCCACGGCGCGCACACCCACACGCACCCCCCGACTCTCCGTCTGCGCACCACGCTCTTCCTCGGCTTCGCGGGCGGCCTGGTCCCCAGCCCTTCCGCGGTCGTCGTCCTGGTCGGCGCCACCGCCCTCGGCCAGGCCTGGTTCGGACTGCTGCTCGTCCTCGCGTACGGCATGGGTCTCGCGCTGACATTGAGCGCTGCGGGCTTCCTCGTCGTACGAGTGGGAGGCAGTGCTCTGGAGCGGCTCGACAAGCGGAACCGTCGCCCCAGGGCCAGGCGTCTCACTGCCATCGCACACCGCACGATCCCCTTCACGAGCGCTGTCGTCGTCTTCGCCCTTGGGTGTGGATTGGCGCTCAAGGGGGCGGCAACTGCGCTTGGTTGAGATAATTTGGTACGGAATGGCGCGGCTGCGGATGGGGGGCTCGTCCATGAGTGAAGTGCCGGGCGCTACAGGGGGCAACGCCGAAGGGCAGCCGCTGATCGCCGGCCGCTACCGGCTGCTCGACCGTCTCGGTGAAGGCGGCATGGGCACGGTGTGGCGGGCGCGCGACGAGGTGTTGCACCGCGAGGTCGCCGTCAAGGAGGTCAGGGCGCCCGCCGGGCTGCCCGCGCCCGACGTCGAGCGGATGTACGCCCGCCTGGAGCGCGAGGCGTGGGCCGCGGCCCGGATCTCGAACCGGGGTGTCGTCATCGTCTACGACGTCGCGATGCAGGACCACCGGCCCTGGATCGTGATGGAGCTGATCCGCGGTCTCTCGCTCGCCGACGTACTGGACGCCGAGGGCCCGATGTCCCCGCAGCGCGCCGCCCATATCGGCGCCGACATCCTCAACGCCCTGCGCGCCGCCCATGAAGCGGGCGTCCTGCACCGCGACGTGAAGCCGGGCAACGTCCTGCTCTCCAACGACGGCCGCGTGGTGCTCACCGACTTCGGGATCGCCATGGTCGAGGGCAGCTCGGCGCTCACCATCACGGGCGAGGTGATCGGTTCGCCCGAATTCCTCGCTCCTGAAAGGGCGTTGGGGCGCACCCCCGGGCCCGAGTCCGATCTGTGGTCGCTCGGGGTGCTGCTCTACGCGGCCGTCGAGGGCTACTCCCCGTTCCGCCAGGACACTCCGCTGTCCACGCTGCGGGCGGTGGTCGACGAGGAGCTGCCGCCGCCGCGCCGGGCCGGCGCACTGGCCCCGGTGATCCGCGGGCTCCTGCGCAAGGACCCCGCCGAGCGGCTCTCCGCCGCGGACGCCGAGCGTGATCTGCGGATCGTCGGCGCGGGCGGCCAGCCCACGACCGGCTCGCAGATCCCGTACATGCCGACGGTCGCGGCGCCCTCCCCCACGCCTCGCCCGTCTCCGCTGCGGGAGCCGACCACCCCGGTCGCCTCCGTGCCGCACGCCTCGTCGGCCGCCACGACGGCGGCCTACCCGTCCGCCGAACGCCCGCGCCGGGCCGTCATCGTCCTGGTCGCCGGAATCGCCGCCATCGCCCTGGCTCTGGGCGGGCTCGCCTACGCCCTGATCAACCGGGACAACGACAAGGACAAGGACGGGGCCACCCAGGGCGCGGGCGGTACGAGCCAGGGCAGCACGAGCGCTCCCGACGACAAGACCGACGAGCCCGCGAGCCCCAGCACCTCGGACGAGCCCACCGATGACGGCAACCCCACTACCGGTGGCAAGACAACCGATCCGCCGACCGACCACTCGGTGACGGTGACCCTGGAGCGTACGAACGAGGACTACACCGGCACCTGCGCGCCCGCCGAGGGGGATCTCCCGCACTTCACCGCCACGTTCACCGTCGGCAGCGTCCCCGTGAGCGTCGAGTACCGCTGGGTCGCCGCGCCCGGAGAGACCACGGATCCCGGCTGGAAGGTCCTGGACTTCGCCGGCGAGAAGACACAGCAGGTCAATCACATCGAGGGGGGTTACGTACAGGGCGCCGCCTACGACGGTTCGCTCTACGTCGAGGTACGCAAGCCCGTGACCGCCAAGTCGGACACCGTCACGTACAAGGTCACCTGCGAGGACGTGCCCCCGACCGATGGCGGCGGGGGCACGTACACACCCAACACACAGGCGTCGGGACTGCTTACGCAACGGCGCTGAACGTGGGGAGATAGCCGCTCGACTGGCCGGTGGCCGTCGGGTGGTAGGACTCGCCGATGTTGACCCAGTTGACGCTGTGCAGCCATGCGCTGCCGGAGCAGATCTCATGGCCGGTGAACCTGGGCACCACGCTCGCCCAGGTGAATCCGTGGTCGAGGGCGCGCTTCTCGGTCGCGGCGTTCAGATAGTCGGAGGCCGAGTTGATGGCGGAGCGCTCGGTCTCGCTGAGTCCGGCGAGGCAGGAACCGCCGAGCTTGTAGAAACGGGGATAGCCGAGCACCACGACATGGGCGCCGGCCGCGCGGGAGCGGATCGCGTTGTAGGTGTTGTCGAGCCGTCCCGGCAGCGTCGAGTCGACGAACGCCTTGGCCTGATTGATCCGGGCGAGACAGGAGCTCTCGGACTGTAGGACACAGGTGGTCATCACATCGGCGAACCCGGCGTCGTTGCCGCCGATCGAGATCGACACCAGGGTGGTGGCCGAACTCAGATTGCCGAGCTGCGAGTTGAGCACGTTGGCGGTGGTGGCGCCCGAGCACGCGTCGAAGTGGAAGGAGGCCGGGGCGTTGGCGTTCGCCCACAGCCGCGGATACGCACGGGTGCTGCGTTTGCAGTTGCCGCTCGCACTGTCGTAACTGCCGGCCCCTACACCCGAGGAGTAGGAGTCACCGAGGGCCACATAGCGCTCTCCGGCCGCCGCGGCGCCGGACGCGGAACCCGCCCCTGTGAGGGCGAGCCCGAGAGCGAGGAGGAGTGAGCTGACATAGGCCGTGATGCGGGCTGGTCTCATGGAACCTCCACTTAGCAGGATCGCTGCCACATCTGTGGTACCAGCCCCCATATGTCACCGGGAGTGTTCATGCCACGAATTTTCGGAGCAGGAAGGTTCACCTGCAGAAGGTTTGAGCTCCCGGATTGCCCACTTTCCCCAACTCACCGCAGCGGTACGGTGACTGACTGCTGATCACGTCGGGAACCGTCCGGGCATTCTGGGCGTCTTGACGTGCCACAGGGACGCGGTCCAAAGTGAAGCCCGGCATCCGGCGCGCTGGGGGGCAAAGTCGCCAATGCAGACGATCAGTAACGACACCGACAACTCGTCATCCGACGGCAGATCCGCTCAGGCACGCCCGCGTACGGGCGACTTGGCGCTGCTGTTCGCCGGCGCGGCCACCGCGGTGGTGGTGGTCGGCGCGGTGCTCGCCTTCGGGGACCTGGATTCCCCGTTACGCGGACCGCTCACCCTCCTGCTTCTGCTCGGCGCCCCCGCGGGCGCCATCGCGATCGCTTTGAACGGGCTGCAACCATGGGGCCGCGTCGTCGCGTCCCTAGTAGGTGGAGCGGCACTCAACCTCCTTGTGGCACAAGCGATGCTGGCCATGCACATGTGGTCGGTGCGCGGCGGCATGGTCGCGGTGTGCGGGCTGTCCCTGGCGATCTGGGCCCTCGCACTGCTGACGCGGAAGCATCCCGTACATCTGCGACGTCCGACGAAGAGCTCCGAGAAGTAGGGCGGGCCGGCGGAAATGGACATCAGCGTGTACCGGCCGGGCGAGCTGACCGCCGCCGACCGGGCGGCATGGACGGCGATGCAGTCCAAGGCGCACCTGCAGGGTCTGCCCGGCCTCGGAAACCCTTTCCTGTCCCCGGAGTTCACCCTCGCCGTCGGCCACTCCCGGCGCGGTGTACGGATCGCGGTGGCCCGTGAGGCCGGCGAGCCGGTGGCCTTCTTCCCGTACGAGCGCACGCTCGGCGGAGTGGGCCGCGCCATCGGGCTCGGCCTGTCCGACTGCCAGGGGGTCGTACACCGCCCCGGCTTCACCTGGGACGCACAGGAGTTGTTACGGGCCTGCTCGCTGGCCGTCTGGGAGTACGACCACCTCGTCGAGGGCCAGACGGCGTTCGAGACGACCCGCACCGCGGGCTACGCCTCCCCCGTGATCGACATCGACCAGGGGTACGCGGCCTATCTGGACCGGCTCAAGGTGCGCTCACCGAAGTTCACCCGCACCACGCTCGCCAAGGACCGCAAGCTGGAGCGGGAGCACCCGCGGGTGCGGTTCGTGCACGACGAGCGCGACCCCGGCGCCCTGAGCACGCTCAGGGCCTGGAAGTCCGCGCAGTACCGAAGGACCGGACGCAGCGACCGGTTCGCGAAGCCGTGGATCAACCGGCTCGTGGAGCGGCTCTTCCACACGCGCTCGGACACGTTCGCGGGCCAGCTCTCGGTGCTGTACGCGGACGAGCGTCCGGTGGCCGCGCACTTCGGACTGCGCTCGGAGCGGGTGCTCGCGTGCTGGTTCCCTTCGTACGACCCGGACTTCCGCAAGTACTCGCCCGGGCTGCTCCTTCACTTGCGGATGTGCGAGGCCGCGGCCGCCGAAGGAATCGCGTATCTCGATCTGGGGCGCGGCCAGAAGGAATACAAGGACTCCCTCAAGACACGGGAACTGACCGTGTCCGAGGGCTGGGTGACCCGCCGTCACCCGGTGGCGATCGGACATCGGGCGCGCCGCGCCCCTGCCCGGGCGCTGCGCAACACAGTGCAGAACCGGCCCGAACTCTTCGAGCCGGCCGACAAATTGCTCAAGACCGCCGGGCGGTTGCGCTCACAGCTCACTAATGGGCGTGACAAAAGGGCTCCTTTTCGTCCTTGATCAGAACTCCGGCATTCATGACAAAAATGTGAGACCTCGTTCCAGGTCTTGCCATACAGTCACAGACATCAATACCGTCATACATCCACCCGCACCGGACCATCACTGCACAAGGGCACCAGGGGAGGGCCAGGGGCCACGATGGATCCCGGTACGGGGCGCGGTAGGGGGGTGCCGTGCTCGGCGAACTGACCACTGCCGAAGCGCGCGCCGCGCGGCAGCACAGCCAGCTCATCCGGCATGCCGGGAGTTCATTCCGTCATGCCTGTGGGTGAGAACCCCCCTTTCGAACCGGAAACTCATCCGGACTGCCCGGGGGCGGGCCGTCCACCGGACGAGAGGGACCTGACTCATGACTTCTTTCCTCAGCCCGGCAGTACCGGGCAAAGATCCATTAATCACGCCGTCCGAGAACGGCCACTCGACTCGGGCCGGACGAATACCCGACCAGTACCGTCCGGTCTCCACTCACCTGGCCATAGCGCCTCCGGTGAGCGTGGTGATCCCCGCCATGAATGAGGCGGAGAATCTCCCGTACGTCTTCAAGACCCTGCCCGACTGGATCCACGAAGTGGTTCTGGTCGACGGGAATTCCACGGACGACACGGTCGCCGTGGCCCGAAAGCTCTGGCCGGACGTCAAGGTCGTCACGCAGCAGGGCAAGGGCAAGGGGGATGCCCTGATCACCGGCTTCGCGGCCTGCACCGGCGACATCATCGTGATGGTCGACGCGGACGGCTCGGCCGACGGCCACGAGATCCTCTCGTATGTCTCCGCGCTCGTCTCCGGCGCCGACTTCGCCAAGGGCTCGCGTTTCGCCAACGGCGGCGGCACCGACGACATGACGCCGATCCGCAAGATGGGCAACTGGTTCCTGTGCGCGGCGGTCAACCGCAAGTTCGGGGCCCGTTACACCGACCTCTGCTACGGCTACAACGCCTTCTGGCGCTACTGCCTGGACAAGATCGACCTCGACTGCACGGGCTTCGAGGTCGAGACCCTGATGAACATCCGGGTGGTCAAGGCGGGTCTGAAGGTCCAGGAGATCCCCAGCCACGAGTACGTACGGATCCACGGCGCGAGCAATCTGCGCGCGGTCCGTGACGGCATCCGGGTGCTCAAGGTGATCCTCAAGGAGCGCGCAGACCGCCAACAGCGGCGCAGGCGCGCCCAGTTCGTGGCTCTTCCGGAGGTACGCGGGTACGACAGCGACCGTGGTGAAAGGGGCGAGCGGTCTTGAACGACCCGTGCATCTCCGTGGTGATCTGCGTGTACACCGAGGACCGCTGGGAGGACATCCTCGCGGCGGTCGCCTCGGTGCGCGCGCAGTCACGGCCCGCTCTGGAGACACTGCTCGTGGTGGATCACAACGAGACGCTTCTGGACAGGCTCACCAAGGAGTACAAGAACGACCGCGGACCGGTGCGGGTGCTCGCCAACGCGGGCCCCCGCGGCCTGTCCGCGGGCCGCAACGCCGGAATCGCCGCCAGTCACGGCGATGTGATCGCCTTCCTCGACGACGACGCGGTGGCGGAGCGCGACTGGCTCCTGCACTTCGCGGAGGCGTACGAGGATCCGGACGTCATGGCGGTGGGCGGGCGGACCATGCCCATCTGGGCCTCGGGCCGGCGCCCCGACTGGTTTCCGGCCGAGTTCGACTGGGTCGTGGGCTGCACGTACAAGGGGCTGCCCGAGGGTCTGGTGCGGGTGCGCAACGTGCTCGGCGGCAATGCCTCGTTCCGCCGTGAGGCCTTCTCGGTCGCCGGGGGGTTCGCGACCGGGATCGGCCGCGACGGCGACAAACGGCCGCTCGGCTGCGAGGAGACGGAGCTGTGCATCCGCCTCACGCGCGCGATGCCCGAGGCCGTGCTCCTGATCGACGACCGTGCGGTGATCCACCACCGGGTGCCCGAGGTGCGGGAACGCTTCGGCTACTTCCGTACGCGTACGTACGCGGAAGGCCTCTCGAAGGCTCTGGTGGCCCGAAGTGTGGGCAGTGGGAAGGGACTTGAGTCCGAGCGTCGCTACACCACTCGTGTGCTGCCCGCCGGAGTCGCCCGCGGGCTGCGCGACGCACTGCTTGGCCGGCGCGGGGGTGCGGGCCGGGCGGGAGCGATTGTGGCCGGAGTGGCCGGGGCTGCCGGTGGGTACGTAATCGGGAGCGTTCGGGCCCGCAGGGGAGGTGGGTCCTTCCGCGTCGCCGAGATCTCCATGCCCGGGCAGCGCACCGCCGAGGTCACCGAGCCCGGACACCGCACCACCGAGGCGACCGTGGACGCGGACGGTGAGGGGGCCGCGGCATGAGCAGCCAGGCAGTACCGATACTGATGTACCACGCGGTCGCGCACGCACCGGCGCCCGCGACACATGAACTGTCCGTCTCGCCGCAGGCGTTCGCGGAGCAGATGGAGGTGCTCGCGGCGGGCGGCTTCACCCCCGTCACGACGGCGCGGCTCGCCGCGGCCTGGCGCGAGAGCCGCCCGCTGCCGCCCAAGCCCGTGCTCATCACCTTCGACGACGGCTACGAAGGCGTGCACGGGCATGCGTTACCCGTCCTGGCCCGGCACGGCTTCACGGCGACGGTGTTCGTCACCACGGGCTGGCTGCGCGGGCCGTACGACACGGGCGGCGCGCTCGACACGATGCTGGACTGGCAGCAGGTCAAGTCGCTGGGTCATGCGGGCCTGGAGATCGGCGGGCACACCCACACCCATCCCCAGCTCGACCAACTCGGCGCGGCCGCGCTGCGGTTCGAGCTGCTGCGCTGCCGCGAGATCATCGGCGACGAGACGGGGACCCGTCCGGCGTCCTTCGCGTATCCGTACGGCTACTCCGACGCGGCGGTACGCCGGGAAGTGCGCGCCACGGGCTTCGGCCAGGGGCTGGCGGTGGGCAACCACCTCGCGCGCCGCCGCCAGGGCCCGTACGCACTGCAGCGGCTCACGGTCCGCCGCCGCACCACAACCGAGGAATTCGCACGGTACGTGGAGGGCCACGGCGTGGCCCGCACCTTCGCGAAGGACCGTGCGTTGACCAAGGGCTACGCCCTAGTCCGAAGAACTCGCAAGCTCCGCCGAAAGGCCGGCCTCACCCGTGTCTGACACGTCCACCGCCCAGGCAGCCTCCGGGGTGAACGCGCGTACCGCAGGGCAGAAGCCGCCCGGCGGGCGCGGGCTCAAACTGCCCTCGGGAGGCGGCAGTCCGCTGTTCCGCAACGCCTATGCGCTGATGCTGAACACCGGGATCTCCGCCGTACTCGGCCTGGGTTTCTGGCTGGCCGCCGCCCGGTACTACACGGACACGGCGGTCGGCCAGGGCTCGGCGGCGATCGCCGCGATGAAGCTGATCGCGGGGCTCGCCGCGCTCACGCTCACCGGCGCGCTGGCGCGGTTCATCCCGGTCGCCGGGCGCACGACGGGAAAGCTCATCCTGCGTACGTACACGGGCAGTTCCTTCGCCGTGGCGTTCGCGGCGGGGATCTTCCTGCTCACGCTGGATCTGTGGGGGCCCTCGTACGCCTTCCTCGACGGATGGGTGGCGGGCCTCGGCTTCGTCCTCGCGGTCGTGGCCTGGTCGCTCCTGACGCTGCAGGACGGGGTGCTGACCGGGCTGCGCAGCGCCTTGTGGGTGCCGGTGGGCAACACCGTGTTCTCGCTGGTCAAGCTGGTGCTCCTGGTGGCGGTGGCGACGGCGATCCCGACGAGCGGGGTCTTCGTCTCGTGGGTCGCGGCGATCGCGGTGTCCGTACTGCCGCTCGGCTGGCTGGTGTTCCGGCGGCTCGTCCCCAAGCACGTCGAAGCCACCAAGGACACCATCCAGACGCCGTCACTGCGCGAGATGGGCCGCTTCCTGGCCGGTGACTACACCGGTTCACTGTTCTCGCTGGCTGTCGTGTACCTGATCCCCGTGATCGTCGCGGCGCAGGTCAGCTCCGAGGACAACGCGTACTTCTACATCGCCGCGACCATAGGCGGCACGGTCAATCTGCTCGCCATCAACATGGGTGCCTCGCTCACCGTCGAGGGCGCCCACGATCCGAGCCAGCTGGCCGCCAACTGCCGTGCGGCGCTCAAGCGCATGGTGCGTCTCATGCTGCCGATCTGCGCGGTCATGTTCTTCGGAGCGCCCTACATCCTCGCGGTCTTCGGCGACGGCTACGCGGATGCGGCCACTCCGCTGCTGCGCTGGTTCGCGGTCGGTGCGCTGCTCCGCGTGATCATCGAAACCTACTTCGCGGTCCTTCGCGCCCAGAGCCGTACCTCGCCCCTGGCCTATCTGCAGGGCGGACTGTGTGTCCTGGTCCTCGGCGCCACGCTGGTGCTGCTGCCGCGGATGGGACTGACCGGCGCCGGTGTCGCGGAGGTCTGCAGCCTCGCGGTGATCGGTTCGCTCTCTGCCGTCAAGTTGTACGGAGTGGTCCGCAGCGCCCCGCGCACACGTGCGCCCGAGCCTGTGGCCGCCGAAGGCGCTCAGGCCGGTCACGGGACGCCGGCCGGCGAGACGACGATGGCGCTCGGCCCGCTGGTGCGCCGGCCCACCTGGGCGCTGCGCGCGGCGCTCGACTCGGAGACTCTGCAGCTCGGACTGCCCATGGACTTCGATCACTTGGAGCGGCGGCCGGACGTACGGCCGGGTCCGGGGACCCCTGCGGGCGGTCTGCCGATCGTCACGCCCGAGCAGGCGCGCGCACCGCATCAGCGCACCCGGCCGACACCGGCCGAGGGGAACAGGCCCGCCTGGGCGGAGCGGCCCGAGTCCAAGGAGACGCTCCCCCTGGCGAAGCGGGTGTCGGCCGCCGAGGCCGGCCGGGCGGCCGCGGGAGTGCACAAGGTGGTACCGGAGGGCGAGGCTGCCGAGGGGCCGTCGTGGGTGGCCAGGGGGGCGGAGGAGATGAGCGGTTCGGGCAGGCCGGTGGGCGAGGATCCGCGGCTCGCGGTCCGGCGCGCCGCGGAGGGCGAGGGCTCCGACACGGCGGTCGCGGAGCAGGAGGACGCTCGTCCCGTACGGGACGAAGACGCTCGTCCCGTACGAGAGGCGGATGCCCTTCCCGATCGAGAGGCAGACGCCGCTCACGCGGAGAGCTCCCACGGGGAGCCGGCCGACGACGGGCCGATGGATCACGGGAGCCCGGACGGGGAGCCTGCGGCCGACGAGGTCACCGACCGCGAACCCGCGGACTCGGCGGCCGGGCACGAAGACGTACGCGAGGCCGGGCTCGGAGACGTTCACGGGGACGAAGTACAAGACGTACGCGAGGACGAACTCGAAGACGTACGCGAGGACGGGCGGCGCGAGGACGCGCGCGCGGACGGATCCGAGGACGGGCCCGCAGACGGCCCTCGGCACGGTCCCGAAGACGCGGACGACGGCCCCACCGATGAGCCCGACGACGACGCGCCCCACGACGGCGGCGCCCCTCCCCCGCCGGAGGGCGAGGACCACCGCCCCACCTGGGCGCTGCGTCTCCCGCCCGCGCTGCCCGCGCCCCGGTCGGCCACCTCCGCCTCCGCGCACGAGCCCTCACAGGAAGCCAGCGAGGAGCCGCGCGGCGAGCGGACACCGGCGGCCGGCGTACAGCGTTCCAAGTTCCCCTCAGTGGTGGCGAGTTCATCGCCGCGGCCGCGCGCGCAGGCACAGTCGCCGTCCGTGCCCGCACGGCCGTCCGACCCGCCGCGCAGCGCCGTGGCGCCCCCGACGCGGCCGTCACGTTCGTATGCCCTGGGCCTGCTCCTTGTCATCGCGCTCGGTCTGTACTGGGTGCCGGTGCTGCGGATGGACGACACCGATCTCGACGCCATGAACGGGCTCGGGCTGATCTCCGTGCTGCCGCCCGCCACGCTGGTCGGCGCGGCGCTGCTCGTGGTCACCTTCGCCTCGCTCCTGTGGCATGAACGGCCGCATCGGCTGCTCCTGACCCTCGCGTTGCTGGGCACACTCGTCTCGCTGCACGCCCTGCCGGCCGTCATCGAGGCCGAGCCGCGGTTCGCGACGGCGTGGCAGCACCTGGGCTTCATGGAGTACATCGACCGCACCGGCTCCGCCGTGCCCGACCTGGACGCGCGCTGGAGCTGGCCGGGCTTCTTCGCCCTGGCCACATTCATCGCCGAGGCCTGCGGCGTCAGCGATATGACCGAGGTCATCCGCTGGTGGCCGCTCGCCGTGCAACTCGCCTATCTCGCCCCGATGTTCCTGCTCATCCGCTCGATGCGGGCGAGCTGGCGGGCCAAGTGGGCCGGCGTGTGGATCTTCGTGCTCAGCGGCTGGGTGGGCCAGGACTACTTCTCCCCGCAGGGCTTCACGTATCTGCTCTACATCGCCTTCGTGGCCATCTTGTTGGTGTGGTTCCGCGCGCCCGGAATGCTGTGGTCCAAGCGGCGCCCGGGTGAGGCGGAGGTGCTGCCGACCACACGCGGGCAGCGGGCGACGCTGGTCCTGATCCTGATAGCGCTGTTCGCGGCGACCGTACCGGCGCATCAGCTGACCCCGTTCATCATGCTCGGCGTGATCGCGGCGCTGGTGGTCTTCGGCCGGTCCGAACTGCGCGGACTGCCCATCCTGTTCGGCATCCTCGTCACGGTCTGGGTCGGGTTCCTGGCCGAGCCCTACTGGCAGGGTCACTTCGACGAGCTGTTCGGCGGGGTGGGCGGCGTCGGCGGCAATGTCAGCTCGTCCGTCTCCGGGCGGATCGAGGGCGGCAGCACCTCCCACCAGATGGTGCTCTTCGCACGGGTGGCCCTGGCCGGCTTCGTCCTGGCGCTCGCGTGCTGGGGCTGGTGGCGCCGGCGCAACTACAAGTACGCGGAGCGCTCGCTGCTCGTGCTGACCTTCGTACCGTTCCTCGCGTTCGGTATGCAGTCGTACGGCGGCGAGATGGCGCTGCGTGTGTTCATGTTCGCGCTGCCGGGTGCCGCGCTGCTCGCCGGCCTCGCCCTGTTCCCGCGCACCGGGATCACCGCGCAGGAGCGCGACCGCGACCGGGTCTCGCTCGCCCCGCTGGCGGCCCTGCTTGCCGGTCTGCTGCTCATCGGCGGCTTCCTCATCGCGCGGTGGGGCAACGAGTCCTTCGAACGGGTCAAGCCGGGCGAGGTCGCGGCGATGCAGTACGTCTACGACCACTCCGACCCGACCGTGCGGCTCCTGTGGCTGACCGACGACGAGGTCAACAACGTGACTCCGGCTGCCCCTTGGGGCAAGCAGGACATGGAGAAGGTCGAGTACAAGCCGACTCTCGCACCGCTCGACCCGGTCCTCGTCGGCTCACTGGTCAAGGCGCTCAGGGACGCCGGGCCCAACTCGTATCTGATGATCAACAGCGGCCAGATCAGCACGCTCAACCTGGATGCCGGCTACCCCCGCAACTGGGACGAGCGTCTGATGAACAACCTCGACGACCGGCGCGAGCTGAAGCGGGCCTACAGCAACGGGGACGCGACGCTCTACGCGCTGAGCGAGCAGCCGGACGACCCGGTCAAGAAGGCCGATCCGGGCCCGATCGGACCGCAGGTCACCTGGACACCCTGGTCGGTGGTGGGGGCGCTCGCCGCGATCGCGCTGATCGCGCTGCTCGCCATCCGCGAGGTGGTACGGGTGGCGGCGCCGCCGAGCGTACGGCAGCTGCAGTGGCTGCAGTCGACGTACTGGTTCGCGCTGCCCCTGCTCGCGGTCCTGCTCGCTTCACTGGTGCAGAGGTTCCTGACGCTGTCCTGATCAGCGTCGGGCCCAGTGCACCTCGTACGGTTCGAGCTCCAGCTGCTTGCCGTCGACCGTCACCTCTGTGCGTCGGTCGACGGTGTTCACCACGAGGATCGCCTCGTCGTCGGCGAGCACCCGCACGGGCGCGTCGGCGGGAGCGATGCTCAGGTTCTCGTACGTCGTGCCCGGCGGGAACTCCTTCGCGAACCGGGAGACCAGCGCGAACATCGGCAACTCGGTGCCGCCGTCGGCCAGTTCGGTGGGCCGCCACAGACAGCCGGCGCACACCTCGCCGGTCTCCTGCGGGTTCCAGTAGAAGGCCGTGCTCGTACCGCCCTCGGCCATCGCGATCATGCCGCTCGCCTGCACGGCGAGCCGCAGCGGCTCGGGCCAGTCGTCGCGCCGGTCCTCGCTGTCGCCGGGTTCGACGTAGTACTCGGCCCACCACAGCGGCAGGTCACCCGCCCGCTGCCGCACCCAGCGGCTGACGTCCGTGAACTTGCGGGTCGCGGCGAACTCGTCCGGAATCAGCTCGTCGTCGGCGGTGTAGCTGGAGCCGTCCACGACGACGAAGTCCGCTCCGGCCTTGTTCTTGTTCCAGTAGTCGAAGGCATCGAGCACGCGCTGGTCGGCGCTTCCCCAGTCGCCCTTCAGATCCGGTGCGGCGTGCTGGCTCTGGCGCGGGTCGAGGCTGTCCATGACGAGATACGGGCCGCCGACGAGGATGTCCTCGTTGACCTTCTTCAGCTCGCGGTGGACGAGGTTGTACAGCTCGGTGTAGCCCTCGTAGTCCCAGCGGGCCTCGGCGTCGTTCCAGAAGCCCTTGAACTCGTTCCAGACGATGAAGTGCCGTACGTCCGGATAGCGTTTGGCCACGGTCGCGGCGAGCTTGGCGAAGTCCTTGTAGTACTTGCGGTCGGGCGCCACTTCGAGGCGGTCCCAGTCGGTGTTGTCGACACCCGCCTTGCCGCCCTTCATCCAGTCCGGCGAGCAGCACAGAGTGATCACCGGGGTGCCGCCGGAGGCACGGATGAGGTCCATACGGGAGTCGAGCTCGCCGAACTGGTAGCGCCCCGGGGAGGGTTCGGGGTTCTCGGCGCCCCACCCCATGATGTGCTGCACCTGCGGCAGTTTCGGTCCGGCGAGCAGCTTCTGGGCGCGCCGCATGGCGTCGTCCTTGCCCTCGTCCGCGCTGAACTCGGTGTGTGTGAAGCCCCAGCCGAGCTCGGCGTCCGCAGGGCCCGTGGGAATCGTCGGCGAACCCCACACCTTGTCGCCGTCCGTGGTCGTCCCGGCGGTCGAACCCTCACCGCCGGGCAGACTGCTGAGGGTCAGCACCAACGCCAGCGCGGCGATCCCCACGCCGAGCAGCGCGGTGAGCCGCCACTTGCGTACCCCTGAATTCCACCCATGTCGTCCCATCAACGACCAAGCGTAAGCGGGGCAGTTGACGGAACGACATACTCCGCTGCCACGGGTCTGTAACACACCCGTCCGGCCGAGCTCGGTGACCCGGCTCGGGTCCGGCGCATGAAATACCGTGCGCCGGATGCCCCGGTGACGGATCATGTACCGCATGCCCGAAAAGGACCCCCAACAGGCCCTGCCGATCCGGCTGAACATGGACGACAACGACTCGCCGTCTGATGTCGTGGACGCGCTGTTCCTCGCCCGGTTCGCCGTCGGTGAGCAGCCGTTCTCGCACGCCGTCTCGGTCGAGCGCGTCAAGCCCGGCCTCGATCTGGTGCCCTCCGGTGCGAAGATCCTTCGCGCGGTCCGCGACGACGACCGCACCGCGACGCTCGCCGAGGGCGAGGGCTGGACGCTGCTCGTCTCCCGCTGGAGCCGCGGCGCCGACGTCACCGTCATCGCCACCTCGGCCGAACTCGCCGAGCGTGTCGTCAAGCAGGTCACCGACGGCGCCTCCGACGATCCCGAACCGCAGCCCGAGAACGTCTCGATGGGCTTTTGGTACGTATCGCCGCGCCGTGGCCCGTACCGCACCACGCGGCAGATCGCGGCCGGCACCTGGGACGAGGTGCGGCCCAACTACACGGCCTCGGTGGCCGATGCGATGGACCGTCTGATGAAGACCACGCCCGAGGACATCGCCGGGCGGCTGCTGCTCCTGCACGGACCGCCGGGCACGGGCAAGACCTCGGCGCTGCGCACCCTGGCGCGCTCCTGGCGCGACTGGTGCCAGGTGGACTGCGTCCTCGACCCCGAGCGGCTGTTCACGGACGTCGGCTATCTGATGGACATCGCGATCGGCGAGGAGGACGGCACCGGCAAGGGGCGCTGGCGGCTGCTGCTGCTCGAGGACTGCGACGAACTGATCCGCGGCGAGGCCAAGCACACCGCGGGCCAGGCGCTCTCCCGGCTGCTCAACCTCACGGACGGACTGCTCGGCCAGGGCCGCAATGTGCTCGTCGGCGTCACGACGAACGAGGACCTGGAGCGGCTGCACCCGGCGGTCGTCAGGCCCGGACGCTGTCTGGCCCGGATCGAGGTGGGCGGTCTGACCCGGCGCGAGTCCATGGACTGGCTGGGCACGGACTTCCCCGACGCGGCCTCATCGGTGGGCCGCGACGGAGCCACGCTCGCCGAGCTGTACGCGCTGCGGCGTGGGGTGTCGCCGACCTCGGTGCCCGAGCCCCGGGGGGACGCGGACGCGGGGCTGTACCTGTAGAGCGCTCGCTCCGAGGAGTACGGCGCTCTCAGGAGTACGCCGCCCGCACCGCGTCCTCGGCCGCCGCGAGCGCCGCCGCACGGTCGAGGCCGAGCCGCTTGGCCTGGGCCGCGTACTCGGCGGCCGCTGCGGCCGCCTTCTGCTCGGCCGCGCCGCCCGCCGCCGCCACGAAGGTGCCGTTGCGCCCCCGGGTCTCGATCACGCCGTCGGCTTCCAGGGCCTTGTACGCCTTGGCGACCGTGTTCGCCGCGAGAGAGAGCGTCTCGGCGAGACCGCGCACGGTCGGCAGCTTGTAGCCCACCGGCAGCGCTCCCGAGCGCGCCTGCTCGGAGATCTGGGCGCGCACCTGCTCGTACGGCGCCTCGGCTGCGCCCTGGTCGATACGGAGCTTCAAAGTCACGCGGCGATTGTCGCAGCAAGCGCGCTCCGGGCAGCGTTACCGTCAGCCCCCAACCACGTGCTACCGCCAGCGGCACCGGGTTGTTACCGCTGGCACCCAGCACGCCGTACCGCACGCATACCTAGGGCGAAGTCCCGTATACCTACCGGGCGGAAATTCGCGGGCGCCTCACGCGCGCGCGACGTAACGTCGCTGACCATGACCGTCATTGTCCGATCCTTCCGCCCCGAGGACGCCTCCGCGGCCGCCGATGTGCTGCGCGCCGCCATCCCGTTCCTGGTGACCACGCCCGAGGCGATGCTGTGGAGCAGCACCCACGCCGCTGCGGCCAGCCACTACCAGTTGTTCGTCGCCGAGCGGGGCGGTGAGGTCGTGGCGCGCGGTGAGGCCGGGATCGCGCATGAGAGCAGCACGCCCGGCCAGGCGTTCGCGAATGTCTATGTACGGCCCGACCAGCGTGGCCGCGGGGTGGGTGCGCTCGTGCTGCGTACGGCGGAGGAGCATGTGGCCGCCGCTGGGGCCGACACGGTCTACTCGTGGGTGCTCGACGAGGTGCCGAACCGTTCCTTCGCGGAGCGCCGCGGCTACCGTCCCAGACGCTCGGCGCACTTCCTGCGCCTCGACCTGGCGAACGGGACCCTGCCGACACCGCCCGAGACCCCGGCGGACGTCGAGTTCGTACCCGTGTCGTCCTTCGCCGGCGATCCGCGTCCGATGTTCGCCCTGGACTCCGAGTGCACGGCGGACGAGCCGGGCGATCTCGACGCGGAGCTCGACGACTTCGAGGAGTGGCTCGACTCGACCTGGCGCCATCCGCTGCTCGACCACGAGCTGAGTGTGGTCGCCCTGGTCGACGGCGTACCCGCCGCGTTCACGGCGGCCCGCACCGACGGGGGCACGCGCTACTGGTCGGGGATGACGGGTACGGCACGGGCGTTCCGCGGCCGTGGCCTGGCGAAACTCGCCAAGTCCCACTCTTTGCAGCGGGCCCGCGCGGCCGGCTACACCGAGGCGTTCACGGGCAACGACTCGGACAACGGTCCCATGCTGGCGATCAACAAATGGTTCGGATACGAAATCTGCGCGACGGAGGTGCGCTATGTCCGCGACCTCGGCTGAGGTACTCATGGAAGACATGCTCAAGGTCCACCTCACCAAGGCGGGCCGTACGAAGATCCGCTACCCGGCGCTGCTGCTCGCGGACGACGGCACCCAGGTGACGGTCCGCGCGCCGTGGGCGGGCGAGGGGGTGCGGGACTTCGGGTTCGTACGCTTCGAGCCGGGCGATGTCTTCACCGAACACTTCTGGCGTGACCGCTGGTACGCGGTCAAGGAGGTGCGCACCGCCGACGGCTCCCTCAAGGGCTGGTACTGCGACATCACCAGGCCCGCGGTCATGGACGAGGGCGAACTGGTCGTCGAGGACCTGGACTTGGACCTGTGGGTCTCGGCGGACGGTTCGACGGTGCTGCGGCTCGACGAGGACGAGTTCGCCGCGAGCGGCCTCGCGCAGAGCGATCCGGTGGCGGCCATGGAGGCGGTACGCGCCCTCGACGAGCTCGAAGTCGTCGCCCAGGTCACCGGGTTGACGACGCTCCTGGACTGAGAGCGTGTGAACGGCCGCCGGCCACCAGCTCCACCTCGTGTCCGAGTGCGTCCTCGAGATACGCGGCGCAGTGCTGTTCGCCGCCCGCCCACGGATGGTCCTCGGCGTACAGCAGGGACCATCCGTGGGCGCCGGCCCGCTCCACCAGGGCGTCGAGGGCCGTCCGGTCGCGGATGTGGAACGCGAGATGGTTGAGGCCGGGAGCGGTGCGCTCATGACGGTCGCCGGTCAGCGCCTCGGACTGCTCGATCACCACGTACGCGCTCCCGAGGCGCCAGCTGCGCCCCAACTCCCAATGCTGATACGGGGTGTAACCCAACTCGCCGAGCAGCCAGCCCCAGGACGCCTCGGCCGCCGCGAGGTCCGCCACCCACAGCTCGATGTGGTGCACGCTGCCCGCGGTAGTGCGGGGCAGCACCACGGACCTGTCCCGGCCCTCCTCGTACGCGATGTCGTCCCCGTCCTCGTGCCAGTGCAGCAGGAAACGCTCACCCGCCCCGTACGCCGCGACGCCCGCGCGGGCGTACGCGACCATGCCGTCCGGCAGTGCGGACAGGGGGTACCAGGCGAGCGCATCGCACTTGTCCGGTTCACGGTTGACCGGGGTTCCGCCGGCGGACGTCTCGAAGAACCAGCCGGTGCGGGGCGCGCCGCCCGGGCCGCGGTGCTGCATCACCAACGCCATCCGCACGTCGGAGGGCTCCAGTTGGAGGCCCACTTCTTCGTACGCCTCACGAAGGACCGCCGAGCGGACGTCCTCACCGTCCTCGACGTGTCCGGACGGCAGATGCCACAGACCGTCCGCATAACCGGTGCCCGCACGCCGTGCGAGCAGCACTTCTTCGCCTTCGGGGCCGCCTCGCCGGATGACGAGATGCACGTCGACGATCTCCCGGTGGCGGTGCGGCCGCTGTCCCTCGACTGTCATACGGCGATCCTCGCAGCCGCCGCTGACAACCTCCTTGCCTCGCAACGGACACATGAGCCGTCCCACATTCTGAAACGTAAGGGTCAACCCATGACCAGTAAGGGAAGAAACCCGGCAGGAAGGTGAGAAGCACCACTGACAAACCGGGCGGCGATGAGAAAAGCTCCTCGCCCGGGTCCTACCGAGTGAGTGAAACGGTCCTGAGCACCCGGGCGACTCGACGCGAGGAGGCAGCCATGCGCCGCCAGACGATCCGCAAGCCGATCACCAAGCCCGCGATCCGCCGTGAGCGTGAGCGCTCCGAAGAAGCACAGCGCAGGGTGGGCCCGCGCCCGGAAGTGCGCGAGGACATCCACAAGACCTGGTGGCCGGAGGGTTGAGCCCGGTGGGCCGCTCCAGACATACGTCCACGGGGTGCGAGGACTGATCCCCGCACCCCGTCACGTAGCACCGTCGCGGCTGTCAGACCGCCGCGTCCGTACGGTTCCGCATGACCAGCTTCCTGATCAGCGGCCAGGCGAGCAGCGCCACGACGATGGCGTACACCGTGATCGAGAACGGTGTGTTCACAAGACCTGACACACTGCCGTCGCTGATCTGCAGCGCACGCCGCAGCTGCTGTTCGGCGGCCGGGCCGAGGATGACCCCGATGACCGCGGGCAGGATCGGCAGTCCGTAGCGCCGCATGCCGAAGCCGAGCAGACCGATGACCAGCAGGATCACCAGGTCGATCGCCTCGCCGGCCACCGCGTACGCGCCGACTCCCGCGAAGAACAGGATGCCCGCGTAGAGATACGGGCGCGGGATGCGCAGGAGCTTCGCCCAGAGCGGTGCGAGCGGCAGGTTGAGGCAGAGCAGCAGCACCATGCCGACGAACAGCGACGCGATCAGGCCCCAGACCAGCTCGGGTTCGCGCTCGAACAGGAGCGGTCCCGGCTGGATGCCGTACTGCTGGAAGGCGGCGAGCATCACGGCCGCGACCGCCGTGGTGGGCAGGCCCAGGGTGAGCATCGAGACGAGCGTGCCCGCGGCGGACGCGGAGGCCGCCGACTCGGGTCCCGCGACCCCCTCGATGGCGCCCTTGCCGAACTCGTCCTTGTGCTTCGACAGACGCTTCTCGGTGACGTACGAGAGGAAGGTCGGGATCTCCGCGCCGCCCGCCGGGATCGCACCGAACGGGAAGCCGATCACGGGACCGCGCAGCCAGGACTTCCAGGACCGCTTGACGTCCGCCTTGCCGAGCCAGGGCCGGCCGACCGGGATCGCCTCGGTGTTTCCGCGCCGCAGATGCGCGGCCACCCACAGCGCTTCGCCGATCGCGAAGAGACCGACCGCGACGATCACCACGTCCACACCGTCGGCGAGTTGGAGCGAACCGAAGGTCAGCCGCTGCTGGCCCGTCATCTGGTCGAGACCGATCAGACCGATGGTGAGGCCGATGAGGAGCGAGGCGAGTCCGCGGATACGGGAGGAGCCGAGCACGGACGTCACCGCGATGAACGCGAGGACCATGATGGCGAAGTAGTCGGGTGCGCCGATGTCCACCGCGAGGTCCGCGATCTTCGGGGCGAGCGCGACCAGCAGGATCGTGCCGACCATGCCGCCCGCGAAGTGCCCGATGGCGGCGGCCGCGAGGGCTTGTGCGCCCCGGCCGGACTTGGCCATCGGGTTGCCCTCGATGGCGGCCACCACCGCGGCGCTCTCACCAGGGGTGTTGAGCAGGATCGAGGTGGTCGAACCGCCGAACATCGCCCCGTAGTAGATGCCCGCGAACATGATGAACGCGCCGGTCGGGTCGAGCCCGTACGTGACGGGGAGGAGCAGCGCGACGGCCATCGCGGGGCCGATGCCCGGCAGCACACCGATCGCGGTGCCGAGCAGGACGCCTATCGCGGCCCACAGGAGGTTGATGGGCGTCAGGGCCGTACCGAAGCCGTCCATCAGGGAGTTGAGAGCGTTCATGTCACAGCGCTCCGATCAGCGGGCCGCCGGGCAGCGGGACCCCGAGCAGGTTGTCGAAGACGGCGTAGGTGACGACGGAGAGCACCGCGGCGATCAGCGGATCGCGGTCCAGGCGCCGCGAGCCGAGCGCGAAGGCCGCGCCCCAGAAGAGCAGCGCCCCGGCGATGGGGAAGCCGAGCGGGCCGATGAGTACCGCGAAGCCGAGGAAGACACCGGCGAGCAGCAACACCGTGCGTCCGTCGGCGGGTTCGGAGAGGTCTATGTCCTCGCCGCCTTCCGCTTCGCCCCGGCCGCCGCGCAGGACGTCGATCGCGAGCAGGACGGCGATCACGAGCAGCCCGACACCGACGACGATCGGCACGGTCTTCGGTCCGATGGGCCCGCGCTGCGTGATGTCGACGTCCATCGTGAGCGCGTCGGTGAGGACGAGGACGCCGAGCGCCAGCAGCAGGACGCAGACCCCGAGTTCGGAGTGCTCCCGCAGCCAGGACTTCCGCGTCCGCTGCTCGGGCGGTTCGATGGTGGTGGTCACAGCCCCAGCTCCTTCAGTACGGACACCACTCGCTTGTCCTCGCTCGCCAGGAAGTCGCCGAACTCGTCGCCCGTCATGAAGGCGTCGCTCCAGCCGTTCGTCTCCAGGGACTTCTTCCAGCCCGGCGACGCGTGGAGCTTCTCGAAGAGGTCGATGAGCTTGGCGCGCTCGTCCTCGTCGAGTCCGGGCGGGGCGACGATGCCGCGCCAGTTGGTGAAGTCCACGTCGTAGCCGGACTCCATGAGCGTGGGACCGTCCAGACCCTCGACCCGCTCCGCTCCGGTCACGGCGAGCAACCTGAGCTCACCGGACTTGATCTGGTCCAGGTACTCACCCACGCCCGAGACGCCGAAGGCGACCTTGTTGCCGAGGATCGAGGCGAGCAGTTCGCCGCCGCCGTCGAACGGGATGTAGTTGACGTCCTTCGGCGCGATCCCGGCGGCGCGCGCCATCAGCATGGGCGCGAGGTGGTCGGGCCCGCCGGGCGCCGAACCGCCGCCGACCGGCAGCTTGCCCGGATCCTTCTTCCACGCCGCGACGAGATCGTCGATCGTCTTGTACGGGGAGCTCTTGGACACCACGACGACGTCCTGCTCCTGGGTGAGCCGGGCGATCGGGGTGGTGTCGGCGAGGGTCTTGGGCGAGTGGTTGGAACGGGCGGCGCCGACCACACCGAGGCCCATGGACATGGCGAGCTTGCCGTTGCCCTTGTCCTCGGCGATCCGGGCCAGGCCCACGGTGCCGCCGGCGCCGGGCATGTTGAACACCTCGATGCCGTGCGTGAGCCCGGCGTCCTCCGCGTCCTTCGCGGCGGTGCGGGCGGTGACGTCGTAGCCGCCGCCCGGGGTGTTGGGGACCATGAAGCGCAACCTGGGAATCTTGGTGCCGTCTTCGTCGTCGCTGCCCGCCGAGAGCAGCGGCGGGGCGCCGAGTACGAGGAGCGCGGCCCCGAGCAGGGCGAGGGGTGTGCGCAGACGCACGTGTGCCACCACCTGTCGGTTTGTCAGAGTGTTAAGGGGTTGTGAGGTGGCCCACATGTTGCCCGCGCGTTAACAAGCTGTCTCTCTTCCGCAAGCAACGGACGTTGTGGTCCTTGTGGTCGCGTGCTTAACCTGCGCCGATGAGCGCGCAGAACCCCATCGCACCCACCACGACGGTCCTTGTCGTCGACGACGACTTCATGGTGGCCAAGCTGCACGGGCGCTATGTCTCCGCGATGGAGGGATTCACCGTGGCTGGGGTCGCCCACAACGGCGCGGAGGCCCTCCACGCGGCCGAACGCCTGCGCCCCGACCTCGTCCTGCTCGACGTCTATCTACCGGACATGGACGGCATTTCGGTCCTACGGGAACTGCGTGCCGCAGAGGAACGTGACCCCTCCCGCACACCCGTGGACGCGCTCTTCATCACGGCGGCCCGCGACGCGGAGATCATCCGTTCCGCACTGCGCGCGGGCGCCCTGCACTATCTGATCAAACCCTTCAACCAGGCAGCCCTGCAGGAGCAGTTGCGGCATGTGGCGGCCCTGCGCACCCGCCTCGACACCCTCTCCGAGGCCCGCCAGGAGGACGTCGACCAGATCTTCGGCACCCGGCCACCTGGTTCGCGCGAGCTGCCGAAGGGCCTCGCGGCCCACACCGCGGAACTGGTGGAGCGCGTCCTGCGCATCCACCCGGCAGGCCTGTCGGCCACGGAGTGCGCCGAGGCCGGCTCCCTGTCCCGCGTCAGCGCCCGCCGCTATCTGGAGTACTTCGCGGATACGGGGCGGGCGGAGGTGACGCTCAGGTACGGGGGGACGGGGCGGCCGGAGAGGCGGTATCGGTGGGTGGGGTGAGGGCGCCCGGATCCGGCTCCGGCTCCGGCTCCAGCTCCAGCTCCAGCTCCAGCTCCAGCTCCGCATCCGCATTCGCATCCGCCTGAAAACCCCATCCGCCACAGGCGTTTCAAGCCTCGGCGATTCGGCCACACCGCCGTGCGCGCGGGCGGCTCCGCAGCGGCTCTAGCTCGTCCGTCCCCTTGCCCGCCAAGGCCTCGACAGCGTCCGAAATCGAGCGCGTTCGATTCCGTGGAGGCGTCGTTAGTCCGGTCACCGCCGAGCCATCCAGGTGCGGCACGACCTCCTTGGAGGGATGCAGGTGACAGTGACGGACACCTCGACCGCGGACGGCGAGACCCCTCCCCCACCTCCGCCGGCCGCCATCAGCTTCGAAGGCAAGGCCGGGAAGAACCCGCTGGCAGACGCCGGTTTCGGCGCCATGTGCCGACGCCTGCCCGCGGTGCTCGGACACACCGCGCGCAGGGCATGGGCCGTCGACAGGACCGGCGTGGTGCTGCTCGTCGTCAGCCAGGTCCTCACCGGGATCTCGGCCGCGGTGGTGCTCGCGTTCACCGCCCAGGCGATGCGCCATGTACTCGGCGAGGGGAACGTGTCCGAACGTCTGCACGCCGCCCTGCCCGCCCTCGTAGCGGTGACCGCGGCCGCGGCAGGCGGCCGGATCAGCGGCGCACTGTCCTCGTACGCCGACGGCCGGGTCACCCCGCTCCTGACCACCGAGGCGGACATCGCCCTCGTCGAGGCCGTATGCCGGGTGGAGTCGTCGGCATACGCGGAGGACGGGTTCGCCGACCGCCAGGAGGCGGCCGAAGTCGGCGTCACCCGCACCCGGTTGATGGTGCAGGACGCCCAGCGCTTCCTGTCCGCGATGATCCGGATGCTCGCCGCGAGCGGGGTGATCACCGCGCTCCATCCACTGATGCTCCCGCTGCTCCTGCTCGCCGTGGTGCCGGCCGGCGTCGGAGCGGTGCTCTCCGCACGCGTCGATTACGAGACGCACTACCTCAACGTCGGTGACCGCAACGTCCGTTCGATGATGCGCTGGTGGGCCACGTACGCCCGCTACGGGGACGAGGTCCGCGCGAACGGCATGACCGGTTACCTCGTGTACTGGTACCGGGCTTTGTCCCAGCGGATCGACGAGCGCACACTCTCGGCTGCGCCCCGGCTGCTGCGGATCATCCTGGCCACGAGCACGCTGGGCGGCTTCTTCCTGCTCGGCACCTGGGCCACGCTCGCCTGGCTCGCCTCGACGGGGCGGGTGGCACTCGCGGTGGCGGCCACCGCCGTGGTCGCCGTGCAGGCCACCCTTGCCGCGCTCTCGCAGTTCGTCATCCACGGCGCCGCGATGTTCCACACCTCGCTCTACCTCGCGGACATGCGCTCCTTCTTGGAGATGGCAGCCGAACGCGCCCCTGAGCGGGGTGAGTTGACGATTCCCTCCCGGGTCGACGAAATCCGTCTGGACGAGGTCGTCTACCAGTACCCGGGCAAGTCCGAACCGGCCGTCGCCGGGGTCTCGCTCACGCTGCGGCGCGGGGAGATCCTCGCGATCGTGGGCGAGAACGGTTCGGGCAAGTCCACCCTGGCCAAGCTGATCACGGGCATTCTGCTCGCCGACAAGGGGCGCGTCCTGTGGGACGGTACGGACCTGGCGGGGGCCGACCCCGACTCCGTGTGGCGGCGAACCGCGCTCGTCCCGCAGAACTTCGCGTGCTGGCCACTGCGGGTCCGCGAGAACATCACGCTCGGCCAGCCGCGCACCTTCGACGACGAGGCGGTGTGGCAGGCCATCGACGCGGTCGGCATGCGCGAGGCGGTCGAGAAGCTGCCGCAGGGCCTCGACACCCTGCTGGCCAGGGAGCTTTGGGGCGGTGCCGAGCTGTCGGGCGGTCAGTGGCAGCGCCTCGTGTGCGGCCGAATGCTGTACCGGCGCTCCCCGCTCCTCGTCCTCGACGAGCCGACCTCACAGATGGACGCGCGCGGCGAGCACGCGATCTTCCTGGAGATCAAACGGATCGCCGCCGAGCGTATGACGATCGTCGTCACCCATCAGCTCGAGAACGTCCGCCTCGCGGACCGCATCCTGGTGATGGACAAGGGCCGTGTCATCGAACAGGGCACGTACGAGGATCTGCTGCACGCGGGCGGGCTCTTCGCGGAGCTCGTGGGGCTGGCGAAGGACCGCTGAGACGGCGGCCGATACCGGCTCACTCCTTGGCGCGGTGCAACTGGATCGACGGGTTCGCGAAGAGATGCACGTAGCCGCAGCGCCAGCAGATCAGTCCTGTCGCGGTCTCATCCGCCCATGCCAGGTTGAAGAACTCCCCGCCCGTGCTGTTGAGCTTCACACCCCGCTCGCGGAAGAGGTCGCTCTTGCAGACCTGGCAAGTGATCCACATCTCTCCCAGTGACGCCCGTACCGCCTTGGCCACACCCTCACCCCCGTGATTCGCCGAACTGAACTGATCATCGCCTCGAACTCGACCGGCAGGGAAGCGTATTGAGCGAAACCTGAGGAAGCGGAGGAAGCGGATAAAGCGGATGAAGCGGAGAAAGCCACGGGCTTCCTGTGGCCCCTCTTAGCGTCGCCTTAAAGGCGCCATAAGGATCACCTTCAAGGCGCCTCAGCAGGCGAAATCGTGGATCTCAGGGGCTAGCTTCTCTTCCGCCGGAGGGGGTCCCCCGCCGAGCGAAGCAAGGAAGGGGGCGGGTTCGACCCGCCGGTGCAGCGCATTTTCGGGGGGCTGCACCAACCGGTACGTGCCCGCCCTCGTATCCCCCACAAGTACCCCCACGTAAGTCGCTCAAGGAGATCCGCACATGACCGCTCGCCGTAAAGCCGCCTACGCCGTCGCCGCTGTCGCCCCGCTCGCGCTGACCGCGCTGGCGATATCCCCGGCCGCCGCGCACGGTTCGATGACGGACCCGGTGAGCCGTGTCGCCGCCTGCTACGCGGAGGGTCCCGAGTCGCCCGATTCCGCCGCGTGCAAGGCCGCCGTCGCCGCCTCCGGCGCCCAGGCCTTCTACGACTGGAACGGCGTCAACATCGCCAACGCCGCGGGCAAGTCGAAGCAGATCATCCCCGACGGCAAGCTCTGCAGCGCCGGCAACGACAAGTACAAGGGCCTCGACCTGGCGCGCGGCGACTGGCCCTCCTCGAAGCTCTCCTCGGGCAGCCACACCTTCCGCTACAAGGGCACGGCCCCGCACAAGGGCTCGTTCGAGCTGTACGTCACCAAGGACGGTTACGACCCGTCGAAGCCGCTGAAGTGGTCGGACCTGGAGGCCAAGCCGTTCGCGACGGCCACCGACCCGAAGATGGAGAACGGCGACTACGTCTTCTCCGGGAACATCCCGGCCAAGTCGGGCCGCCACCTGATCTACTCGATCTGGCAGCGCTCGGACTCCCCCGAGGCCTTCTACACCTGCTCCGACGTGGTCTTCGGCGCCGACAACGGCTCGGCGGGCGGAGGCAGTTCGGACTCCGGCTCGGGCTCCGGCTCCGGCTCCGACGAGACCCCGGCGACCGAGCCCTCCGCGCCCAGCGAGGAGCAGATCGCCGACGGCCAGGACGAGTCGACGGTCGAGCACAACGGGCACGGCGACCAGGACGCCGAGACGGGCGCCGAGGAGAGCGCTGCCGAGGACAACGCCCCCGAGGCAGCCGGCTCGGCCGACGAGCCGGTGGCCGCCGCGGACGAGAACCTCGCCGAGACGGGCGGCGACTCCACCACCCCGTACATCGCGATGGGCGGCGCGGGTGTACTCGCCGTCGGTGCCGCGCTCCTGTTCGGCACGGTCCGCCGTCGCGCCTCCACCGGCCGCCACAGCCGCTGACCACCCCCCACACTCGGCACCCAGAGTCCGGAGGCCATGGGACACGACCCCCGGACGCCGACACCCCCGCCACCGCTCCTCCCCCACCTCAGGGAGCGGTGGCGGGGGTGTTTCTACGGTCCGGCCGGCTCGTCACCACAGTCCGACTGGGGCAGCACCGTCAAGTCCTCACCCAGCGGGGAGTCGGCCAGCCCCCAGCCCGACCAGAAGACGCCCAGCGACGCCTGCGGTTCACCTTCGGAACCAGTGACGAAGAACTGCGACACGTACCGGCTGCCGGCGGCCGTACGCCCCTCGATCAGCAGCACATGGCCGCCGTCCCACGTCCCCGTCCCGGTCTTCTTCTCCGGAACGACGGCGCTGCGGATCACCTTGGGCATGTCCCCTGGCCGCAGACAGCGCTCCTCCACGGAGTCCTTCCAGGCGTGCTCACACGACTCACGCTGAAGGGTGACCGCACAGAACCCTCCGGCACTCCTCCCGGGCGCCCGCGCCACAACGTCCTCCAGCACCGCAACGGCCTGCTCCCGGGATACCTCCACCGGGCTCGGCCGGGGATGCACTCCACCGGAACCATCCGTACACGCGGACACCGCGAGCAGGACGACCGCCGCAAGAGCCGGCACATATCCAGTGCGCACCATCCACGCCACCTCATTCCGCCGCACGATCACGCCCGCCAAGTCCCGCGATCATGCACGCCACCCCACCCGGGCGTACCCCCTTCCCTCCTCCGTTGAGCAACATCTGAGGTCACAGCCCCCGAACAACCGGTCACCGCCGCCCCCACCCCCTACGATCCCGCCGTGTCCGAATTCCGTATCACCCACCGCACCCCGCTCCCCGTCCCCGAGGCCTGGCGCCGGATCACGGACTGGGAGCGGCACGCCGCACTGATCCCCTTCACGCGTACGACGGTCCTCACGGACGGCCCCAACCGCGAGGGCACCCGCTTCGTGGCCCGCACCGGCCTGGGCCCGCTGGCCTTCGACGACCCGATGGAGATCACGCTCTGGCAGCCCCCGTCCCCGACGGCCCACTGCCGCCTCACCAAGACGGGCAAGGCCCTGACGGGCTGGGCGGAGATCGAGGTCCACCCGGCGGTCCGCGGCCCCGGCTCGTACGTCGTCTGGCGCGAGGACCTGCGTATCACCAAGCTCCCCCGCGCCCTGGACGAGACAACGGCGCGGGCCGGACGGGTGGTGTTCGGGTACGCGCTACGGCGCCTGCTGAAGTAAACGGCGCGCTGCGGGGCACTCGGTACCCGACCGCGAGCCGCGCCACCAGGGCGGGCTCGACGAACGAAGGGTCACCCATGCTCGGTATAGCTGCGGCAGTGCTGTTCTTCCTCGCGTTCCTCTTCAACGCGACGGACCTCGACACGAACGACACGTTCAGCTCGACGAACATCATGCTGCTCGGCCTGACACTGCTCGCCCTGCACGTTGCGGGGATCGGGGCGGCTCGGACGGGGCGGCGTACCCGCAGGTGAACCACTCGTGAGCCACCCGTGAGACATCCGTGAGCCATCCGCGCAGCCACCGGTGAGGGCCGCCGCGCAGGCGACAGCGGCCTGAACACCGGACTCTCCCGCACCGGCACCCACCACGCTCGCCACAGCCCTCTGCCAACACCACGTCTCCACCGCCAGGCAAATCGCAAAGATGTTCGATACAGTGTCCTGACCAGGCCACTGAGGCGGCATGGGCAACAGGAAATCAGGGGGCAGCAGTGGCGAGGTGGTACGGATGCGCGGCTTTACGCATCTGCACACCGTCTCCGGGTTCTCCCTCAGATACGGCGCCTCGCACCCCGAGCAGCTCGCCCAGCGGGCGGCCGAGCGCGGAATGGATGCGATCGCGCTGACCGACCGGGACACCCTGGGCGGATCCGTGCGGTTCGCGAAGGCGGCGGGCAAGGCCGGGGTGCGCCCCCTGTTCGGGGTGGATCTCGCCGTCGCCACCCCCGCCGAGGAAGCGAAGCGGACCGAGCGGCGCCGCACCCCCGTACGCGGCGGAGCCTTCGTCGACGAGTCGGCCCAGCGCGTGGTCTTCCTCGCACGAGGCGGCGCCCGCGGCTGGGCCGAGCTGTGCCGCCTCGTCACCGCGGCCCACGCGGAAAGCGGCAGCCGTCCGCTGCTGCCCTGGGACGCGGCCGCGGCAGAACACCTCACGATCCTGCTCGGCCCCGACTCCGACGTCGGCCGCGCCCTGGCCGCGGGCCGCCCCGACCGCGCGGCCCGGCTGCTCGCGCCCTGGCGTGAGCGGTTCGGGGACGGCGCGCTGCGGATCGAGGCCGTACATCACGGCCGCGGCGGCACGGGCCCCGGATCGCTGCGGCACGCCGCCCGCGCCCTCGGTTTCGCCGTCCAGCAGCGGATCACCCCCGTACTCACCAACTCCGTGCGCTACGCCGACGAGGGCCAGGGCCCGGTCGCGGACGTCCTCGACTCCGCACGCCGACTCGTCCCCATCGACCGCCGCGGCACTCTCGACCCCGGCGAGCGCTGGCTCAAGGCGCCCGCCGACATGGCCGCGATCGCCCAGCAGATCGCCGAGGCGGCGGGATACGAGAAGAACACCGCGGCGCGGCTGCTCGAGGTCACCGAGGACACCGCCGCCGCCTGCCGTGTCGACCCCGAGGACGACCTGGGCATCGGCCGCGTCCACTTCCCCGAGCCGGATCTCGTCGGGGCGTCCCGCCGCACCCCGGAGCGGGTCCTGCGCTCCAAGTGCGCAGCCGCGATGGTCCTTCGCCACTACGACCGCAGACCCGACCACCGCGCGTACTGGGATCGCCTGGAGGACGAGCTGCGTCTGGTCGAGCGGCTCGGCTACGCCTCGTACTTCCTCACCGTCGCCCAAGTAGTGGAGGACACAAGGGATTTGGGCATACGAGTCGCCGCACGCGGCTCCGGCGCGGGCTCCCTCGTCAACCATCTGCTCGGCATCGCCACCGCCGACCCCGTCGAGCACGGACTGCTCATGCAGCGGTTCCTGTCCGAGAACCGCGCCGAGCTCCCCGACATCGACATCGATGTGGAGTCCGCCCGCCGCCTGGAGGTCTACCGCGCGATCCTGGAGCGCTTCGGCCCGGAGCGGGTCGCCACGGTGTCGATGCCCGAGACGTATCGCGTACGTCATGCCGTACGCGATACGGGTCTTGCTCTCGGTCTCGACCCCGCCGAAGTGGACCGGCTCGCGAAGTCCTTCCCGCACATCCGCGCGCGCGACGCCCGCGCCGCACTGGCGGAGCTGCCCGAACTGCGCGGTATCGACCCGCAGGCGTACGGACCGCGGATGTGGGATCTCGTCGAGGCCCTCGACGCCCTGCCGCGCGGTATCGCCATGCACCCGTGCGGCGTGCTGCTCTCCGACGCGACGCTCCTGCACCGCACCCCGGTCATGCCGACCAGCACCGAGGGCTTCCCCATGTCCCAGTTCGACAAGGAGGACGTCGAGGACCTCGGCCTGCTCAAGCTGGATGTGCTCGGCGTACGGATGCAGTCCGCGATCGCGCACGCCGTCACCGAGATCGAGCGCTCCACCGGTCGCCTTATCGACATGGAGGACCCGGCGCAGGTGCCGCCCGCCGACCCGAAGACGTATCAACTCATCAAGTCCTCCCAGACCTTGGGCTGCTTCCAGACCGAGTCGCCCGGCCAGCGCGACCTCATCGCACGCCTCCAGCCGGAGACCTTCCACGACCTGGTGGTCGACATCTCGCTCTTCAGACCCGGGCCTGTGGCCGCGAACATGGTCGACCCGTTCATCAAGGCCCGGCACGGCAAGCAGGCCCCCGACTATCCGCACGACGACCTCAGGGACGCCCTTGAGGACACGTACGGCGTGGTGGTCTTCCACGAGCAGATCATCAAGATCCTGCATGTGATGACCGGTTGCTCCCTCGCCTTCGGCGACCACACACGGCGTGCGCTGTCCAACCCCGAGCTGATCGGGCGGGTGCGGGCGTGGTTCGCCGAGGAGGCCGGCAAGCGCGGCTATACGCACGAGGTGGTCAAGCGGACCTGGGAGATCGTGGAGGCCTTCGGCGCGTACGGCTTCTGCAAGGCCCATGCCGTCGCCTTCGCCGTGCCCTCGTACCAGTCGGCCTGGCTCAAGGCCCATCACCCGGCGGCTTTCTACGCGGGGCTGCTCACCCACGACCCCGGGATGTACCCGAAGCGGCTGCTGCTCGCGGACGCCCGCCGAAGGGGCGTACCGATCCTGCCCCTTGATGTGAACGCCTCGGACTCCGCCTATCTAATCGAACTGGTGTCCGATACGGCCGTTCCGAAGGGCACTCATGGCGTACGGCTCGCGCTCAGCGACGTTCGCGGGATGAGCGAGGCCGAGGCGCTGCGGATCGTCGCGGGCCGCCCGTACACCTCGCTCCAGGACTTCCTCTCGCGCGCCCGCCCCTCCCGTCCGGTCGCCGAACGGCTCGCGCAGGTCGGCGCGTTGGACGCGTTCGGCCGCAACCGCCGCGACCTGATGCTGCACATCGCCGAGCTGCAGAAGGGGCAGAAGGGCGCGTCTCAGGGCCAGTTGACCTTGGGCGAGACCGACGACACCCCGCCCGAGGTCGCCCCGGCCCATCTCCCCGACCTGGACGACGTCGAGCGGCTCGGTGCCGAGCTGGGCATCCTCGGCATGGACACCTCGCGCCATCTCCTGGGCGACCACCGGGAGCTGCTCGACGAGCTGGGCGTGGCCACCGCCCAGCGTCTGAAGGATCTGCCGCACGGCCAGGTGGTCCTGGTGGCGGGCGCGAAGGGCGCCGTGCAGACTCCGCCGATCCGCTCCGGCAAGCGGGTCATCTTCACCACGCTGGACGACACGAGCGGGCTTGTGGACTGCGCGTTCTTCGAGGACAGCCATGACGCCTGCGCGCACACCGTCTTCCACTCCTGGCTGCTTCTCGTACGGGGAGTGGTCCAGCGCCGCGGCGGCGGCAGCGGCAAGGCGCTCTCCGTCACCGGCTCGGCCGCCTGGGACCTGGCCGAGCTCGCCGAACTGCGGCGCAGCGGAGGGCTTTCGGCGGTGACGGAACGGCTGACCGCCGACCGGCCGGGAGCTCCGGGCGATGAGAACAGCCGCAGCATCCGCTTGGAGACCGGCTACGAGCTGCACCCCTGGGCCGATCTGCAGCCGCCGGGTGAATCGGTCAAGCAGAGCCGCAAGTTGTGGCACCAGAGTCCGGGGAGCGCGGGATGACAGCGGAAGCAGCCGGGACGACTCAGATCCTCTACATCCACTTCCACGACCTGGTGAACGAGCAGGTCTACGGCCACCTGCTCGCTCTCCTCGCCGAGTTCACCCCTCTCGTCCAGGCCCTGCCTCCGGACGCCGCGCTCGCCGACATCTCCGGCAGCCTGCGCTACTTCGGCACGGACGCACCCGGTCTGGCCGAACGCATCCGGGCGCGCACGGGCGGCCTGTACGGCCTGCGCTCCACGGTCGGCATCGCCGCGAACCCGATGCTGGCCCGGATGATCGCAGCGGACGGACCGCCCCACGCCGTACGCACCCTGCCCGCCGACCTCGACGCGGTGGCCGGGTTCCTGGCGACCAGGCCCGCAGCCGCCCTGCACGGAGTGGGCCCCGCGACCACCCGCACCCTGGCCACGTACGGACTCGACAGCATCGGAAAGATCGCCGCCGCACCTCTCGGCACCCTGCAGCGCATCCTCGGCGTCGCGGCCGGCCGCAAACTGCACGACGCGGCCCGCGGCCTCGATCCCACCCCGGTCATCCCCGCGGGCCCGCCCCGCACCCTGCGCGTCGAACACCGCTTCCTCCAGGACGAGTTGGACCGCGACCGGCAGCGCGCCACCCTCCTCGCCCTCACCGACCGCCTCGGCCTCCAGCTGCGCTCGACCTCGCAGGCCACCCGCTCCCTCACCCTCACGGTCCGCTACGCCGACCGCTCCACGACCACCCGCACCCGCACGCTGCGCGAGCCCACCGCCCACACTCCCCCACTGACGGCCCTCGCCTACGAACTCCACGACAAACTCGCCCTGCAGCGCGCCCGCGTCCGCTCCTTCACCCTGCACACCGACGAACTCCTCGCCGCCGAGCGGACCTCCCATCAGCTTCTCTTCGATCCGACCGATGAGAAGGCGCGGCGGATCGAGGAGGTGGTGGACCGGGCGCGGGGGAAGTACGGGGCGGATGCGGTACGTCCCGCCGCGGCACCCGCCGACGCCGCGTGACGGGTCACTCGTTCGACCCCGTACCTCTGCCCGCCCCACCCCCGCGGCCGAGACTGACGGGGACCGGCGATGGCCGGTGCGAACCGCCAGTTCCTGGTCCGCAAGGCGGGCGGCCGTCCGCAGGTGGTGCCGGAAGGCTGCACGAACCTCGACTTCATCGGGCAGTACGCCGAGGTCCCCGACGATGTGGTCTTCACCGTCGGGTACTCGGTCCGCACCGCCTGGACGGCCGTCGCCACACTCCTGAACCTCGACCGGCAGCCCCCGCCCGTCTACAAGGGCGACCACGACCCGAAGGCCCTGGTGGACGCGCTGCACACGATGCACCGGCGCTGAGTACGAGGCAGCTCACCCGATCGGCTCAGCCGCTGCTGCGGTGGGAACGAGTGGGCCCGAGCGTAGGGGCATGAGCCCACGCGGAGGACTGGACGGCGATCCGAAGACCGGATTCCTGCACGAGGTCAAGGACGCGGTGAGCATGCGCACCGCGCTCCTCGTGCTCGGCGTACTCGCCGTGCAGCTGGCATTCATCGCCTCGTACATCGGCGCGTTCCACAAGCCGAAGCCCCATGAGATCCCGATCGCGGTCGCGGTCGCGGCGCCCGCCGCCGCGGCCGCGGCGGATCCGGCGCAGGCGGCGGCCCTGAAGAAGCAGCTTGAGGCGGCCACCGACCAGGCCGTCGAGCGGCTCAAGGCGCTGCCGGGCAAGCCGCTGAAGCCGAGTGCCAGCACGTCCGAGGCGAATGCCATCGCGCGGATCGAGGACCGGGGCGTCGACGGCGCGCTGATCGTCAATCCCGCGGGCACCGAGGACAAGCTCCTGGTGGCCAGCGGGGCCGGTGCCTCGCTGTCGCAGGCGCTCACCGAGATCATGGCCAAGGTCGAGGGCGCCGAGAAGCGGACCTTCAAGGTCGTGGACGTGGTGCCGGAAGCGGACGGGGACGCGCGCGGACTGTCCGCGTTCTATCTCGTCGTCGGCTGGTGTGTGGGCGGCTATCTGTGCGCTTCGGCCCTCGCGATCAGCGCGGGCGCCAAGCCGGCCAACCCGGCGCGTGCGGTGATCCGGCTCGCCGCGATGGCCGCGTACGCGGTCGTGGCGGGTCTGCTCGGCGCGGTGATCGCCGGGCCGATCCTGAACGCGCTGCCCGGCAGCATCATGGCGTTCTGGGGCCTCGGCTCCCTGCTCGTCTTCGCCGTCGGTGCGATCACGCTCGCGTTCCAGGGCCTTGCCGGGATCGTCGGTATCGGTCTCGCGATCCTGCTCGTCGTCGTCCTCGGCAATCCGAGTGCCGGCGGCGCGTATCCCTACCCCCTGCTGCCCGGATTCTGGCGGCATCTCGGTCCGATCCTGCCGCCGGGTGCGGGCACGTTCGCGGCGCGCTCCATCGCGTACTTCAAGGGCAACGGTGCCGGCGGCGCCTTCCTGACCCTGGCCGCGTGGGCCGTGGGCGCGGCGGCGGTGGCGCTGGTGATGTCGCTCGTACGCCAGGACAAGAAGGAACTCGAGGACCTCGAGACCGCCGCTGAGGAGCAGCGCTCATGAACCTCCTGAACCGTTCGGGTCCCATCGCCCAGGCGCTGTCCGTCAAGCGCATGGAACCGTCCGCGCAGGCCCAGCTGGGTCCGCTCGGTCTGGTCGGCTTCATCGTCGTGACGACCATCGCGACCGGGATCGACGCGGGAGTCTTCCCCGAGAAGCTCTCGCACTCCGTCCTCCCGACGGTGGGCTTCTTCATCGGCGGCCTCGCGCAGCTTCTCGCGGGCCTCTTCCAGGCCCACCGCGGTGACACCTGGCATGCCACGGTCTTCGGCTCCTTCGGCCTCTTCTGGATGGCGAAGGGCCTGATGCTGGAGTGGGTGGTGCCAGGCCTCGACCCGTCCCTGCGCGGCGACGCGATGGGCCTGTTCACCCTCCCCTGGGTCTTCGTCGTCTTCGTCCTGTGGCTCGGCGCTCTGCGCATCCACGTGGCCCTGCTCTTCACGTTCACCTGTGTCCTGATGGCCTTCATCGGCATGACGGTCGTCGGCTTCACGGGTTCGGTCGGCTGGAACCGCATCACGGGCTGGTCCGGCCTGCTCGCCGCGGCGGGCGCCCTGTACTTGCTGGCGGGCCAGATCCTCGCCTCGACGTGGGGCCGCAACGTCCTCCCGATGGGCCGCTTCATCGCCCCTCGTCTGGAGGAGGAGCATCCGGAGGAGTAGCACCTCGGGATGCCCGCAGACGAGAGAGCCCCTTCCAGTACGTACTGGAAGGGGCTCTCGACGTCAGCGGCTCAGCGAACCGTCACCGTTCAGGCGGCCTTCGGCTCGCCCTCGACGTTGCCGTAGTACGCCTGCTTCATCAGCTGCTTCATGTCGTCGATCATCGGCATCCGCGGGTTGGCGGGCGCGCACTGGTCGGCGTACGCGTTCATGGCCTGCTGCGGGAGAGCCGCGATGAAGGCCGACTCGTCGACGCCCTCGGCCTGGAAGGATGCCGGGATGCCGCAGCGGTCACGCAGGGCCTCGACGGCGGCGGCGTAGGACTCCACGCCCTCCTCCGGGGTGCGGGCCTTGAGGCCCAGCATCTTCGCGATCTCCTGCAGACGCTCCGGAGCGCGGTAGACCTCGGCCTTCGGCCACGGGGTGGCCTTGTGCGTCACGGTGCCGTTGTGGCGGATGACGTGCGGCAGAAGCAGCGCGTTGGTGCGGCCGTGCGGGACGTGGAAGGTGTTGCCCAGGGTGTGCGCCATGGCGTGCACCAGACCGAGGAAGGCGTTGGCGAAGGCCATGCCCGCCACCGTGGACGCGTTGTGCATCTTCTCGCGCGCCTCGGGGGCCTTGGCGCCCAGCTTCACGCAGTCCTCGAGGTTCTCGAAGATCAGCTTGATGGCCTGGAGGCAGAGGCCGTCGGTGTAGTCGTTCGAGTACGCCGAGATGTACGCCTCGGTCGCGTGGGTCAGCGCGTCGAAGCCGGAGTCGGCGGTGACGGAGGCCGGAAGGCCCATCGGCAGGTTCGGGTCGACGATGGCGACGTGCGGGGTGAGCGCGTAGTCCGCGAGGGGGTACTTCTGCGCGGCCTTCGGGTCCGAGATGACCGCGAACGGGGTGACCTCGGAGCCGGTGCCCGACGTGGTCGGGATGGCGACCATCTTGGCCTTCTCGCCGAGCGAGGGGAACTTGAAGGCACGCTTGCGGACGTCGAAGAACTTCTCCTTCGTGTCGGCGAAGGCGATCTCCGGGTGCTCGTACATCAGCCACATGATCTTCGCGGCGTCCATCGCGGAGCCACCGCCGAGCGCGACGATCGTGTCGGGCTGGAAGTCCCGCATCATCGCGGCGCCGGCCTGCACGGTGTCCAGCTCCGGGTTCGGCTCGACGTTGTCGATGACCTGGATCGAGACGCCGCCCGCGCGGGCCTGGAGGATGTTGACGACCTTCTCGACGAAGCCGAGGGCGACCATGGTCTTGTCGGTGACGAGCGAGACCTTCTTGATGCCGTCCATCTCACCGAGGTAGCGGATGGAGTTGCGCTCGAAGTAGATCTTCGGCGGGACCTTGAACCACTGCATGTTGGTGTTGCGCCGTCCGATCCGCTTGATGTTGACCAGGTTGACCGCGGTCACGTTGTTGGAGACCGAGTTGTGGCCGTAACTGCCGCAGCCGAGCGTCAGCGAGGGCAGGAAGGCGTTGTAGACGTCGCCGATACCGCCGAAGGTGGAGGGCGAGTTGGCGATGACACGGATCGCCTTGACGCGCTTGCCGAACTCCTCGACCAGCTCCTCGTCCTCGGCGTGGATGGCGGCCGAGTGACCGAGACCGTGGAACTCGACCATCTGCGCGGCCAGTTCGACACCCAGCTCGGTGGAGCCGGCCTTCAGGGCGGCCAGGACCGGGGAGAGCTTCTCGCGGGTCAGCGGCTCGTTGTTGCCGACCTCGGCGCACTCGGCAAGGAGGATCGAGGTGGACTCGGGGACCGAGAAGCCGGCCTGCTCGGCGATCCACTGCGGGGACTTGCCGACGACGTTCGGGTTCAGCTTGGCGCCGGCGCAGTTCTCGCCGTACGCGCTGGTGCCGAAGATGAAGTTCTCCAGCTGCGTCTTCTCCGCGGCGGAGACCACGTAGGCACCCAGGCGCTTGAACTCCTTGATGCCCTCGGCGTAGATCTCCTTGTCGAGGATGACGGCCTGCTCGGAGGCGCAGATCATGCCGTTGTCGAAGGCCTTCGACAGGACGATGTCGTGGATGGCGCGCTGCAGCTTGGCGCTCTTGTGGACGTAGGCGGGGACGTTGCCCGCACCGACGCCGAGGGCCGGCTTGCCGCAGGAGTACGCGGCCTTGACCATCGCGTTGCCGCCGGTGGCGAGGATGGTGGAGACACCCTCGTGGTTCATGAGGAGACCGGTGCCCTCCATGGAGGGGGTCTCGATCCACTGCACGCAGTTCTCCGGGGCACCGGCCTCGATCGCGGCGTCGCGCACGATACGGGCGGCCTCGGCGGAGCAGTTCTGCGCGGAGGGGTGGAAGGCGAAGATGATCGGGTTACGGGTCTTCAGGGCGATCAGGGCCTTGAAGATCGTGGTCGAGGTCGGGTTGGTCACGGGGGTCATGGCGCAGATGACGCCGACCGGCTCCGCGATCTCGGTGATGCCGTTCAGCTCGTCGCGGGAGATGACGCCGGCGGTCTTGAGGCCGCGCATCGAGTTGACGACGTGCTCACACGCGAAGAGGTTCTTGACGGCCTTGTCCTCGAAGATGCCGCGGCCGGTCTCCTCGATGGCCAGCTTGGCCAGTTCGCCGTGCTGGCTCAGCGCCGCGAGGGAGGCCTTCTTGACGATGTGGTCGACCTGCTCCTGGTCGAACGTCTCGAACAGATCGAGCGCCTTGAGTGCCCCCTGGACCAGCCCGTCCACCATCTCATTCGCCTGCATGGCAGGTACTCCTTCACTGCGGCTGCGACATTGCCGAATTTCCTCGACTCCTCAATTCGACACCCGGAGCGCTTCACGGGAGGGCCGATAAAGGCCCGACCAGCCGGGCAGAAAGTCCCTTCAAGATCAAAGCGGCCTCATAGAAACACCACCTGACCTGCACATATATGACGGGACCAAAGTCCCTTGCGAGCTTGTGAAAACTTTCACAAGAATTTCGGGAGATTGGCCGTTCGGACGAGAAAAACGCGCGAGCCCCGCTTCCCAGGCACGGGAAGCGGGGCTTTTATGCGGAGTTACTCAGCCTCAGCCTCAGCTGAATCAGCCGATCTGCGCGCCGAACACCTCAAGGGCCTCGGTCACCGGCTGGAAGAAGGTCGTACCGCCCGAGGTGCAGTCACCGCTGCCCCCGGAGGTCAGACCGATCGCGGACTCGCCGGAGAAGAGCGAGCCGCCGGAGTCGCCGGGCTCGGCGCAGACCGTGGTCTGGATGAGCCCGTTGACGATCTGCCCGTTGCCGTAGTTCACCGTGGCATCGAGCGCCGTGACCTCGCCGTCGTGCACCTGCGTGGTCGAACCACTGCGCTGCACCTGCATCCCGACGGTCGCCTCGGCGGCCCCGGTGATGGGCTGTGCGCTGCCGTTGTAGAGGTTGACCTCGCTCGGGGCGTCGGCCTGGCCGTCGTAGCGTACGAGCGCGAAGTCGTCCCCGGGGAAGGAGGACTCGACCATCTCGCCGAGCGCATTGCCCGCGGAGTCCTCCCAGGGAGAGCCCGCGTCGCCGCAGTGGCCCGCGGTGATGAAGTGCGGGGCACCGTCCTTGACCACGTTGAACCCGAGCGAGCAGCGGCCGCCGCCGCTGAGGATCGCGTCACCGCCGGCGACGAACTTCTTGAACTCGCCCTTGGTGCGCTGCAGTTCGGCGGTGCCGTCCAGGCCCTCGACGACCTTGGTCAGCTGCTCCCACTCGGCCCCCGAGACCGTCCGGTCCGCGGTGACGACGACCTTGTTGGTGGTGGGGTCGGTCGCCCAGGACGTGCCCGGGATGGTGGCCTTGTCGGTGAGCGTCGCGCGGGCGCTCTTCAGCTCGGCGAGGGAGTTCTCGACGATTCTGGCCTTGCCACCCGCCTGCTCGACGACACCGGCCGCGGCCTTGTCGAGCACGTTGACGACGAGGGCCTTGCTGTCGGCGTCGTAGTACGTGCCGGCCGCGTCCGCGCCGAGGTCCTCGCCGAGGGTCGAGGCGAGCTTTCCGGCCGCCGTAGCCGAAAGGGTCTTGAGCTCAGGAGTGGGGGTTTCCTGGCTCGCGTTCGCAGTCTGGAACGTCAATCCCGCTCCGACCAGAGCGGCTATGCCCGCTCCGGCCAGCGCGGTCCGGCGCTTGGGTATGCGTCGGTGCTTCAACTCACGACCTCCTGTGGGGGGTCGGTCCCGGTGCGTGGGGGTCATCGGGACCGGAAGGCGTACGGGTCCGAGCACGACTCAGTGGAAAAAGCCGTGTCCATGCCCATGTTGTGACGCCCACTATTCCGATACCGACGGGTAGCACACAAGGTCGACTTCAGGACGCCCGCACGTCAACAGGCGTACGCCCCCGGCGCGTTGGTAACGCGCGGTCACCCCATGTCGCCATTCGCTGCAAACACCGGGTGCGAGCAGGCCGTCACCAGCGCGTAAGGACTAGTCCTGTCTTGAAATCGCCCTAGGGGGTGTCGAGTTCGCTCTGCTCGGGCCGTTCCTCCAGTGCGGCCTGCTGCTGCGCACTCGTCTCGGTACCGCTCCCCTGCACCGGCGCCGCCGTCGGCGCGGGCGCCGGCGGCAGATTCTGCTGAGCCCGCTCCAGGAACCGCAGCAGCTCCACCGGGAAGGGCAGCACAAGGGTCGAGTTCTTCTCCGCCGCCACCGCCACCACGGTCTGCAGGAGGCGCAGTTGGAGCGCGGCCGGCTCATCGGACATCACATGCGCGGCCTCGGCCAGCTTCTTCGATGCCTGCAGCTCCGCGTCCGCGTTGATCACCCGCGCCCGCCGCTCACGGTCGGCCTCGGCCTGACGCGCCATCGAGCGCTTCATGGTCTCCGGCAGCGAGACGTCCTTGATCTCGACGCGGTCGATCTGCACACCCCAGCCCACGGCCGGGCTGTCGATCATCAACTCCAGGCCCTGGTTGAGCTTTTCCCGGTTGGAGAGCAGATCGTCGAGATCGCTCTTGCCGATGATGGACCGAAGCGAGGTCTGCGCCATCTGCGAGACCGCGAAGCGGTAGTCCTCCACCTGGACGACGGCCTCGGCCGCGTCGATTACCTTGAAGTAGATGACCGCGTCCACCCGGACCGTCACGTTGTCCCTGGTGATGCCGTCCTGTGCGGGTACGGGCATGGTGACGATCTGCAGATTGACCTTCCGCATCCGGTCGACGAACGGCACGATCATCGTGAACCCGGGCCCGCGCACCTGCGACTTGAGGCGGCCGAGCCGGAACACCACTCCCCGTTCGTACTGTTTGACGACGCGCGCCCCGGCCATCACGTACACGACACCGGCGGAAGCCACCGCCGCGCCCGCCGCCACCAGTTCCTCGACCATTGCGGCCCCCCAGGGTCCGTAAGGGACATATCTTGGGACTCTTTTGACGGTAACTCCCAAGTCGCCCCGAAGGGGAGGGAGAAGACGAGACGGGGCCCCCGTCCGGTGTCGGACGGGGGCCCCGCTGCTGCTGGCTGCGGTCGGACTGCGCGAACTGCCTAGTAGACGCTGACCCCGTAGGCACTCAGGGCCTCGGTGACCGGCTGGAAGAAGGTCGTTCCGCCGGAGGAGCAGTTGCCGGAGCCGCCGGAGGTCAGACCGATGGCGCGGCTGCCCGAGTAGAGCGGGCCGCCGGAGTCTCCGGGCTCGGCGCACACGTTGGTGCGGATCATGCCGTACACGATGTCGCCGCCGCCGTAGTTCACGGTGGCGTTGAGACCGGTGACGGAACCGCTGTGGGTGCCGGTGGTGGAGCCGCGGCGGGTCACGGACATACCGACCGTGGCGTTGGCCGCGCTGGTGATGTCCACGCCGCCGACGGTGCCCGGGTGCGCCAGCGACGTGTTGGAGTAGCGCACGAGGCCGTAGTCGTTGCCCGGGAAGCTGGATCCCGCGGTCGGGCCGATCAGCGTGGTGCGGCTGGAGTTGGTGTACCAGTTGCCCGCGCCGTCGGTGCAGTGGCCCGCGGTCAGGAAGTAGTAGGTGGAACCGCTGCGGACGTTGAAGCCGGCCGAGCAGCGCCAGCTGGTGGCGTAGATCGCGTCGCCACCGGAGAGCAGCTTGCTGAACTTGCCGGGGGTGCGCTCGATCTTCAGAGCGCCGGCCTGGGCGCCGGCAGCGCTCTTGATCTGCTTGATCTCCGCCTGCGAAACGGTGGAGTCGACGGTCACGACCAGACGGTTGGTCTTGGCGTCGATGTTCCATGCGGTACCGCCGACGTCGGCCTTGAGCATCGCGTTGCTCGCGTTGGTGAGCTGCGCGGCGCTGAACGTGGCGGCCTCACCGGCGTTCGCGGTGGGCACGGCGAGAGCCGCGGCTGCCACGAGTCCGGTGGTGATCGCCATCAGGCGCGTACGTCTCGCTATACCGCTGCGGGGGGTGGTGCGCTTGATCCTCACTTGTCGTTCCTCCCGAGGGGGATCGGGGGCCCGTGTTGTGGGGTCGGGCCCGTGAGGCGCAGTCAGGGCGAACGTCCGCATTCCGGATACGTTGTGCCCCTGACAAGCGCTGTTCGGGAGTATTCGACGGGTGAGTTGACGGCACAAGGGCGCCTTTCGGCCGTCCGCCCCGGCACGCACCTGCGCCCCGGCGGCCTCAGCAGTACGCGAGGAGGCCGTCGGGGTCGCGTCGGACAGTCAGACGGATTACCGGGCGTCGAGGTTCCGTTCGCCTGCCTCGACCGCCACGGGCAGCGTGTTGCCCGGCGGCGGGAAGGGGCAGATGAAGTGATCGGCGAAAGCGCACGGCGGCAGCGTCACACGGTTGAAGTCGACGGCCACCCGACCGTCGGCGCCGGGCGCGGAGGTGCGCAGGAACCGGAAGCGGTAGCTGCCCTGTCCGCTGGAGGCGTCGGCGAACACGGCCCACAGCGAACCGTCGCCCTCGACGGTGACCTGCAGGGTGCGCTCGACTCCGCTGACCTGGAAAGCCAGTTCACCACCGAGCCCGAGCCCGCGTGCCTGCCCGTCGGCGTTCTCGACCTGGACGGTGCTCTGGTTCTCGTACGCGGTGAAACGGCCCGGCACCGACCAGCCGGCGTCGTACGGGGTGGCTACGATGCCCTGGAACGCACGGCGCGCGGGCGAGTCCGGGTCGAAGTCCCTTACCGCCCACAGCCCTTCGCGCCGCATCACCATCAGGCGCCGCTCGCCGAGCGCGACCCGCGAGGCGCCCGCACCGCTGTCGGCGCCGAGCCGCACCTCGCCGCCGAAGGGCTCGCCGTCGAGGGTGAGTCCGTCCTCGGCCGCGGCCCGCAGCACCACCTCGTCGCCGTCCTCGGCCCACTGCCCCGGAATGGCCGGAAGTTGCCCTTCCGGATAGTCCCCGAGCCAGTGCGTACCGGTCAGGGAGAGCGGACCGTGAGGTGCGGAGACGGTCTCGACTCGCTGCTCGTGCCAGCGCTTCCAGTCGTCGGCGGCTGCGGTGCTGTCGGTGCTCATGGGGCGGTCGGCCTTTCGTACGAGGGCGCGGCGGCCTTCTGGGCAGCCGCTGATCAGAGCGCGTGATCACACTCCGGTATTCCCCGCCGAACATTGCAGTCGTGTGGCGTCAGCACCCGTCGCACGGGCAGCAGCAGTCACAGCCGCAGTCCCCGCAGTCGCACTTCTGGCAGCAGCCCTCGCGCTTCTTGCGCGACCAAGGCCCCTCGTACGACTCCGCACAGCAGATCTTGCAGGTGCAGCAGAGCCCGATGAACACCCCGCACCCGGCCCAGAATCCGCGTCGCCCCTTGGGCTGCTCCGGCGAGGGCAGCCCGCCGAAGCCACCGGGCCCGCCGGGACCCGCGGGACCGCCCGCTCCCCCGCCGTACGGACCGCCCTGGCCACCCTGACCTCCGCCGTACGGATTGCCGGAGCCACCTCCGTAAGGACCACCGCCGTACGGATTCTGACCGCCGAACCCCGAAGGCGGCGGCCCGAACCCCTGCGGTCCGCCGGCCCCCGGTCCCTGGTGCGAGCACGTGGTGGTCCCGAACGCCCGGTCCACCGACCGGGCCAGCTCATGCGCGAGCAGCACATGGGCGAGCCGCTGCTCGGTGAACTCGGCATCGCGCAGGGCGAGCCGGATCCCGCGCAGCGCGTCGTCCGCGAGCCGCCGCGCCTCGGTCAACGAGGTCCCGGTGGCCGTCAGCGGATTCCACGCACCGGCCTCGGCGTCGGCCGCCTGGTCCTCCACCGCGTCGAGGAGATGCGCGAGGCGCCCGAAGAGCCGGCCGGCCTCAGCGAGCGGCTCCGCGTTCCCCGGCCGTCCGGCAAGCCAGGCGGTGTGCGCGAAGGCCGCGGCGGTCGCGGTCTCGGTGGGCTCGGTGACCGTGAGCAGTGAAGTCCCGGGCCCGGCAAGGGCTTCGATCTCCACTTGCCGGTCCACGGCGTCGACGAGTACGGCGGTGTCGAAGCCGACCGCGGAACCGGCCCGCGCACCCGCGCGGTCCCAGCCGCGCGCGACGCGTCGCGCGGCCGCCGCCACCGGCTTACGGGAGAGGACTCCGTCACCGTCGGCCATGTGGTCGCGCACCTTGGCGGAGGCGAGCACCAGCGAGACGGCCGCCGCCAGCCGCGCGCCCTCGCCCTGCGCGACGGACGCGGTACGCATCCCGCGCAAGGGACAAGGCCCCGCCGTACGCCGCCAGTCGGTGCTGCGCTCGGCCTGAGCCTCCGTCAGAACCGAGATCAGCAAGCCGTCGTAGTTGGTGACGATCCGCGAGAACTGACCGTGGTCCTTGCGCAGCGCGAGACAGAGCCCGCAAAGGTGCGCCATCCACTGGGTCTTGAGCCCTTCACCGAGTCGGTGACTGCAGGGCCGCACGATTCCGAACACGTCGACTCTCCCCCGTGAGGTCGCTTCCAGGCGGGCCGCCGCATCGTATCGGCCATCAGGCTTCGGCCACAGGTTCTCCACGACACGCCGGTATCACCCGTACGCCACAACAAATACTATTTCACTCACTGTCAGCAGCCGTGCCCGTCAGGACCCTTGAGGAATGGGGGGTACGTTCTGCACCAGTACCGTCACAAACCCCTGGCGCAGCGAAAAACAGCTGGGTCAACGCGGAGCCCGCCGAGCATCATGGACGACCATAGGGGACGTGCGGAGCTGAAGAACCGCTGTGAGAGGAGGCGTCCATGGGATCGGTACGTAAGGCAAGCGCCTGGCTTGGCCTCGTCGACGACAACGATGATGAGCGTTACTACGACGGCTACGACGACGACTCGGTCGACTCGGTCGATTCGGTCGAGGTGTCCCGTACGGACAACTCCTGGGTCACCGACCCACGGGTGCGGGTGGCTTCGCAGACGGCCGAGGAGCAGGGCCGGCGGATCGGCACCATCACCCCGGACAGCTTCCGTGACGCCCGCGGTATCGGTGAGCTGTTCCGCGACGGGGTTCCGGTCATCGTGAACCTCACGTCGATGGAGCCCTCCGACGCCAAGCGCGTGGTGGACTTCGCGGCCGGTCTGACCTTCGGTCTGCGCGGCTCCATCGAGCGTGTGGCGGGCCGGGTCTTCCTGCTGACCCCGGCCAACACCCAGATCGTCAACGGCGAGTCGGCGGCCCGTCCCGCGGACGGTTTCTTCAACCAGAGCTGACGCGGGCCCCGTTCACCGGAGAGAACCGGTCACCGGCCCGGTTCCCCGGCAGGGCCCGCCCCGCTCGCCCGCTCACCGGAAGGCGTCGAGCCCGGTGAGCGCCTTGCCGAGCACCAGCTGATGCATCTCCACGGTGCCTTCGTACGTGAGCACCGATTCGAGATTCGTCGCATGGCGCATCACGGGGTACTCCAGCGAAATCCCGTTCGCACCGAGGATGGTGCGCGAGGTACGGCAGATCTCGATGGCCTCGCGCACGTTGTTGAGCTTGCCGAAGCTGACCTGCTCGGGCCGCAGACGCCCGGCGTCCATCCGGCGGCCCAGGTGGTGCGCGAGCAGGATTCCCTTGTGCAGTTCGACGGCCATGTCGGCCAACTTGGCCTGGGTGAGCTGGAAGCCGCCGATCGGCCGGCCGAACTGCTCGCGGGACTTGGCGTATTCGAGCGCCGACTCGAAGCAGGCGCGGGCCGCTCCCATCGCTCCCCAGACGATGCCGTAGCGGGCGTGGCTGAGGCAGCTGAGCGGTCCGCGCAGGCCGGTGACCTCGGGCAGTACGGCGTCGGCGGGCAGGCGCACCTCGTCCATCACCAGCTCGCTGGTGACGGAGGCACGCAGCGACCACTTGCGCTTGATCTCGGGGGCTTCGAATCCAGGGGTGTCGGTCGGGACCACGAACCCCCGGATGCCGTCGTCGGTCTGCGCCCAGACCACCGCGACCGCGGCGACGGATCCGTTGGTGATCCACATCTTGCGGCCGGTGAGCACCCAGTCGGTGCCGTCCTTCTTCGCGTACGTACGCATGCCGGCCGGGTCCGAGCCGTGGTCGGGCTCGGTCAGACCGAAGCAGCCGATGGCCTCGCCGGCCGCCATCCGCGGCAGCCACTGCCGCTTCTGCTCCTCGGAGCCGAACTTCCAGATCGCGTACATGGCGAGCGATCCCTGTACGGAGACCAGGGAGCGGATTCCGGAGTCGGCCGCTTCGAGTTCGAGGCAGGCGAGGCCGTACTGGACGGCGGTGGCTCCCGCGCAGCCGTATCCGCTGAGCGACATCCCGAGCGCGCCGATCGCCCCCAGCTCGCGGGCCAGCTCCCGCACTTCCGGCAGCTCGCCGCGCTCGTACCAGTCGGCGACGTTCGGCAGGACGCGGTCGGTGGCCCAGGCGCGCACCGTGTCGCGGATGGCGAGATCCTCGGGATCGAGCAGCTCGTCGAGACCGAGGGGGTCGTGGGGGTCGAAGGAGGGGCGGGCTGAGGGTGCGGGCATGAGCGGCCTCCGGGGTGCGGGCGGAGAAACTAGCGGTGGTAGTTAGGGTGTGCGGCCGACGTTAGGGGTGCGTGCGGGGGTGCGTCAACGCGGGGCCCGCCTGGGCGCGGGCGCGTTGTCCGCTGCGGACCGTTGCGCCTGCGGCGGGCTTGCTCCCCCACCCCGCCCCTTCCCGAAACCGGGGCTCCGCCCCGGACCCCGCATCCGAACTTCGTTCGGATCGCCTCAAACGCCGGCGGGGCTGGAGTCAGCCCCGCGACTCCGCCGTCGCCACCTCGAGCGACGGCGCCGGGGACGGGATCGCCACCGACGGGGGCGGTTCGGTGACCGCCGCAGCAGCCACATCCGGCTCCACACACGACATCACCCGCGGCAGCCGCAGCGCAGCCAGCGCACCCAGCAACAGCAGCCCCGCGCTGACCAGCAGCGTGACGTGCAGACCGTTCACGAAGGAGTCGCGCGCCGCCGACCGCAGCGCGGACCCCGCGCTGCCGCCGAGCGAGTCCGCCACGTCGTACGCCTCCCCGAGGGAGTTCTCCGCGGCGGTCCGCGCCGACGACGGCACTCCGGACGCCGAAGCAAGGCCCGGCGCGTACGCCGCGTTCATCACGCTGCCGAGCAGCGCTATGCCCATGCCGCCGCCGAGCTGGTAAGAGGTCTCACCGATCGCCGCCGCCCCGCCCGCCTGTCCCGGCGGCGCCTCGCTCAGCATCGACTCGTACGAGCCGAAGAGCGTGGTCTGCAGACCGAAGCCGAGCAGCACGAAGCCGACCAGCATCAGCGGCGGGTTGTCCGAGTGCCCCATGAAGGTGAGGACCAGGACCGCCGCCGCCGTGAGGCAGAAGCCCGAGACGACCATCGCGCGCGGTCCGACGGCGGGCAGCAGCCGCGAGCCGACCAGGCCGCCGGCCATCGCGGCGAGCGTGAGCGGGACCAGGCGCAGTCCGGTCTCGAGCGGCGAGAGACCGAGGATCAGCTGCAGGTACTGCGCGGCGATCAGCATCAGGCCGACCAGCGCGAGCATCGCCAGGACGATGCAGCTGACCGACGTGCCGAACGCGGGCCGCGAGAACATCGACAGGTCGACGAGCGGGTGCTTGCGGCGGCGCTGGCGCCGGACGAACAGCACGAGAAGCAGCGCGCCGACGACCAGCGGCACCAGCGTCATCGCGCTGAGCACACCCTCGCCGCCGCCCGCGCGCTTCACGCCGAGCACCATGCCGAACAGGCCGCCGGCCGCCATCAGCGCGCCGACGACATCCCACGGTCCGTCGCGGTCGCCGAAGGACTCGGGCAGCAGCCAGCGTCCGACGAACAGGCTCGCGAACATCAGCGGGATGTTGATGAGGAAGACGGCACCCCACCAGAAGTGCTCCAGGAGGAAGCCGCCGAGCAGTGGGCCCGCCGCGGCGCCGATCGCCGCGACGGCGGTCCAGACACCGATGGCGACGGCCCGTTCGCGCCGGTCGGGGAAGACCTGGCGGACGATCGAGAGCGTGGCGGGCATGATCATCGCGCCGCCGACGCCCAGCAGGGCGCGGGCGATGATCAGCAGTTCAGGGGTGTGGGCGAGCGCGGCCATCGCGGAGGCCACGCCGAAAAGCCCGTAACCGAGAAGCAGTACGCGGCGGCGGCCGACGCGGTCGCCGAGCGTGCCGAAGAGGATCAGCAGGGCGGCGCAGACCAGCGGATAGGCGTCCACGATCCACAGGAGCTGCATACGGCCGGGCTTGAGGTCCTCGGTCACGGCGGGTACCGCGACATGCAGCACGGTCGAGTCGATGGCGACGATCGCGAGAGAGACACACAGAACGATCAGCACGACCCAGCGGTTCGCACCGCCCTCGGGACACAGACGCCGGGCCACGGCCGATGGCCGCCGTCCGGCAGCCGTGGGCGTCCCGCTCATCCGTGTACCTCCAGTGGGTCCTCGTACGCGGCCGTCGGGTGGGGCCGAAGCGGCGCGGTGGCGAGTGAGCCGTCAGATTACGCCAGTTCACGGCTGGTGCGCGTGGTCCATCTCTCACACGTGAGCGCGATGAGCTGTGGCATACACCACCCTTCTTCGCCCTATACACGCACAGAGGGCGCACACGGTTCGGGTGCGCAAGGGACCGGAGCCCATAATCGAGCCCGTGACCGACCTTGATCGACGTACCAGCACAAGCCCCGCGACCGCACGCGCCGCACGCGCGCTGCGCCACGCGGCGCCCGCGCTCCTCGTCTTCGCCGGGGTACGCGCGCTCGGTCTCGCGGTGCTCGCCCTGTGGTGCCTGGGCACCGGCAAGAGCCCGCACACCCTGCTGACCGCACGCTGGGACTCGCTCTGGTACACCCGCGTCGCCGAGCACGGCTACGGCTGGTCCACCACGCTGCCCGACGGCACGGTCCACTCGAACCTCGCGTTCTTCCCCCTGCTGCCCTGGCTGGAGCGGGGACTGTCGGCGATCAGCCCGCTCGGCTACGCGGATGCCGGGATGGTCGTCGCCTGGCTCGCCTCGCTCGCCGCGGCCTGGGGGATCTTCCTGATCGCCGACCGGCTTCACGGCAGGCGGGCCGGGGTCTGTGCGGTGGCGCTGTGGGCGGTGCTTCCGGTCGGCATCGTGCAGTCGATGGCGTACAGCGAAAGCCTGTTCACGGCGCTGGCCGCCTGGTCGCTGTACGCGGTGCTGCGCGAGCGCTGGGTGACGGCCGGCCTGCTGGCCGCGCTCGCCGGCCTGACCCGGCCGGTGGGCATGGCCGTGGTGGCGGCGCTGTGGGTCGCGGCCGTCCTCGTGGTCGTACGGGAGCGCAGGGCGCCGTGGCGGATGGTGCTCGGCGCGCTGCTCGCGCCGCTCGGCGCGGCCGGGTACGTGCTGTGGGTCGGGCAGAAGACGGACGGCGGGCTCTTCGGCTACCTCGACGTGCAGAAGCAGTGGGGCAACGGGTTCGACTTCGGCTATGCCTTCGCGCGCTTCGTCGGGGACAAGTTCACGTCGCTGCCCTCTGCGCTCGCCGGGATCGGGCTGATCGTCGGGGTCGCGCTGGTGATCTGGCTGTACGTGGCGGGCGTACGGCAGAAGCAGCCGGTACCGCTCCTGGTCTACACGGGCATCGTGCTGGCGCTGGCGCTCTGCGCCTCGGGCTACTTCGGTTCCAAGCCGCGCCTCCTGATGCCGGCCTTCCCGCTCCTGCTGCCCCTGGCAGTGGCGCTCGGACGCCTGCGTACGGGCAGGTCGGCGGCCCTGCTCGGCGCGATCGGCGCGGCTTCTGCGACGTATGGGGCGCTTTGGCTGAACGGCTCGGGTCCGCCGTGATCGGCGGGGAAAGTACACGCTGATTGCCGGCGAACGAATTCGAACCGCTCGATAAAGGCGGTCTCAAAATGATCAAAGAAATGAGAGTCGAAGGTCCCGCGCTTTTCGACGGACTGCGGGAATAAAGGGACGCCTGAGATCAATCCCACATCACATCGTCATCACAAAGCCACCGATTCGACCTAGGCCCGCACTCACTCGCTGTAACGTCGATTGAGTGCGTACCGAACAAAACCTCACCCGTCTGGACCGGCTCTTCGCCCGTCTGGACCGTGAGCCTGAGCGGCCGCAGAACCTTGATGTTCCGCGGATGAGCCCGCACCGGATCGTGCTTCTCGGCTCGACTCTGGTGTTCTACGGGCTCATCATCGTGGCGGTCATCAACACCTCCTGGCTCGTCAGGCTCGACTGGCAGCTGATGTTCTTCCGGCCGTACGAGCAGTGGTCCGGGCTGCACGCCTGGATCGACTACTACGTGGTGCTCGGCCAGCGCGGCCCCACCGCCGTGATGGTCCTGGCCTGGCTGGGCTGGCGCTCCTGGCGGCAGCACACCCTGCGGCCGCTGCTGATGCTCGGCACGTCGTTGCTGCTGCTCAACATCACGGTGGGCGCCGCCAAGATCGGTATGGGGCGGCTCGGTCCGCACTACGCCACCGCCATCGGCTCCAACGAGATGTGGCACTTCGGAGCCGGCGACATATTCCCCTCAGGACACACCGCCAACGCGGTCGTGACCTGGGGAATCCTGGCCTATCTGGCCTCGAGCCAGCGCACCCGCCGCTACCTGTCGGCCATCTCCGCGATCGTGGCGCTCGGCGTCGGACTCAGCACCGTCTACCTCGGTACGCACTGGCTCAGCGATGTGATGCTGGGCTGGGCCGCGGGCCTGCTGATCCTGCTGGCGCTGCCGTGGTTCGAGCCGCTGGTCGCCAAGGCCGAGGCCGCGATCTTCGCGCTGCGCGACCGGATCCGTGAGCGCCGGGCCGTTTTGGCCCCCGTTCCCACCGCGGTGCCCGCCCTGTTCCCGCAGCGCACGCCCGCCGACAACGAGGTGCCGACCGCACGCGAGCCGGTGGCCGCGACCGTCCACCCGGCCCGTCAGCTGCGCACCCACGCGGTCCGCACGGAGCGCACACCCGTCACACCGGTCGGCGGCCGCCGGCCGCCGCATCCGGAGCGGGTCGCCCGCTCCACCTCGGCAAGCCCGGTCACGGGCGGCTGAGCGTTCCAGCAGGAACCCGAAGGCAGCGGGGGCGGTACGCACAACCTCCCCGCGAAGCGAAGGCCCCGGCTCGATCCGTCGAGCCGGGGCCTTTGCCGTACGACAACGGGCCTCAGCCCTTCCAGCAGCGCGTCACCGAGCCGTCCGTGACCTCGAAGTTCAGCCGTCCCTCGAGGTACTCCATGGTGATGATGGCGCCGGGCGGCAGCGATCTCACGGTGCGCCAGCCCTGCTCGCGGGCCCGCTGCTCCGCGTGTTGCGCGTTGAGGCCGACGTAGGTCTCGGGGTTGTCGGATCCCGCTCCGGGCGGGGATATCGGTGCCATACGGCCACCGTAGGCGCCCGTGCGCCGCAGTGGGAACCGGATCGCGAAGGTCCGGGAAACGGCCCGCTCAGTGGGCACCAAGCGTCACCTGTCCCCCTGCGGTCACGCTTGTGTCACAGCTTCACCACACGGGTTTATCCCCCGACTCTTCACACGAACGAGGGGTTCCGAATTGCCCGTACGGGTACTCGGAATGGTCTGTCGTTTCCCGGTGAATTCCGGCGGGCGGGCACCCGTGATTGTTCCGTGATTACCGATCCCGGCGCCCTGCCGGGGACTTGACGGTCCATGGGGAATTCATGGTTCCCGTACACAATCTCCCGATCCCGCGTACTCGCGTGTGCACGCCCCCTGTTGGAGTCGGGTGGAACGCGAGCATCATGGCGAGTGCTCCAGGGCCTGTCTCGTGGATCAGGCCTCCAGGCCCGGAACGTGACGACGCGAGGGGGCACCGATGGGGACGGACACCGTGCAGGAGGTCGCTGATGCGGCTCCGGTGCGTCGGCCGGGACGGATCATCGTCGACTGGCTGACGACCACGGACCACAAGAAGATCGGGCATCTCTACCTGATCACCTCGTTCGTCTTCTTCCTCATCGCCGGTCTGATGGCCCTGATGATGCGGGCCGAACTCGCCCGCCCCGGGCTCCAGCTGATGAGCAACAACGAGTTCAACCAGGCGTTCACCATGCACGGCACGATCATGCTGCTGCTCTTCGCGACGCCGACCTTCGCGGGGTTCGCCAACGAGATCATGCCGCTGCAGATCGGCTCGCCCGATGTGGCCTTCCCTCGGCTGAACATGCTCTCGTACTGGCTCTTCCTGTTCGGCGGCCTGATTGTGCTCGGCTCGCTGCTCGTGCCTTCGGGGCCGGCCAACTTCGGCTGGTTCGCCTACGCGCCGCTCAACAGCCTGGAGCGCTCCCCCGGCATCGGCGCCGACATGTGGATCATGGGCCTGGCGCTCTCCGGCTTCGGCACGATCCTCGGCGCGGTGAACTTCCTGACGACGATCATCGGGATGCGCGCGCCGGGCATGACCATGTTCCGTATGCCGGTCTTCACGTGGAACGTGCTCTTCACGTCGATCCTCGTGCTGATCGCGTTTCCCGTGCTCGCTGCCGCGCTGCTCGTCCTGGAGGCCGACCGGCGGTTCGGGTCCGTGGTGTTCGAGGCGGAGTGGGGCGGTGCGCTGCTCTGGCAGCACCTGTTCTGGTTCTTCGGGCATCCGGAGGTCTACATCATCGCGCTGCCGTTCTTCGGCATCATCACGGAGATCATCCCGGTGTTCAGCCGCAAGCCGATCTTCGGCTACATGACGCTGGTGGGCGCGACGGCCACCATCACCGGTCTGTCGGTGGTCGTCTGGGCGCACCACATGTTCGCGACGGGCGCGGTGCTCCTTCCGTTCTTCTCGTTCATGTCGTTCCTGATCGCGGTGCCGACGGGAGTGAAGTTCTTCAACTGGACCGGGACGATGCTCAAGGGGTCACTGAGCTTCGAGACACCGATGCTCTGGGCGATCGGCTTCCTGGTGTCGTTCCTGTTCGGCGGTCTGACCGGGGTGATCCTCGCGTCGCCGCCGATGGACTTCCACGTCACCGACTCGTACTTCGTCGTCGCGCACTTCCACTACGTGGTCTTCGGCACCGTCGTCTTCGCGACCTTCGGCGGCTTCTACTTCTGGTGGCCGAAGTTCACCGGCAAACTGCTCGACGAACGCCTCGGGAAGATGCACTTCTGGACGCTCTTCGTCGGCTTCCACACCACGTTCCTCGTCCAGCACTGGCTGGGCGCGGAGGGGATGCCGAGGCGGGTGGCCGACTATCTGGCGGCCGACGGGTTCACGGCGCTCAACACGATCTCCTCGATCGGCGCCTTCCTGCTCGGCCTGTCGACGCTGCCGTTCCTCTACAACGTCTGGAAGACGACGAAGTACGCGCCGAAGGTCGAAGTGGACGACCCCTGGGGCTACGGGCGTTCGCTTGAGTGGACGACCTCGTGTCCGCCACCGCGGCACAACTTCGTCACCCTGCCCCGGATCCGCTCGGAGTCCCCGGCGTTCGATCTCCATCATCCGGAGTACGCGGCGTATCGGCGTCCGACGACACCGCAGCCCGTTCCAGAGCCCGAGTCAGAAGATCCCGGCTCCGCGTGATGTGCTCGTTCAGCTCGTCGGGCGCGAGCACCTCGAACTCGTAGCCCATGAGCATCACGTGGATGACCATGACGTCCAGGCTCAGGGCGCCGGTGTGCAGGACGCAGGTGCTCGCCGTCTCCGCTTCGAGCGTGCCGGCGGACGGTGAGATCCGCTGCTCGGCCTCCGCGAGCGGTACGTGCAGACGGATCGTGGCGTGGGCGTCGTAACCCCTGGTCGAGACGCCCTTGGAGACATACGCGGCGAGGTCGTCGGCGGGTGGTTCGCGCGGTTCGAAGCGCGGGCCGTGCGGGGGCTTGGGCGTGATGCGGTCGGCGCGGAACGTACGCCAGTCGCCGCGGTCCACGTCCCAGGCGACCAGATACCAGCGGCGCTCGGTGCAGACCAAGCGGTGCGGTTCGACGATACGGCGGGTGGAAGTGCCGCTGTGGTCGCGGTACTCGAAGCGCAGCCGTTCGCTGTCGCGGCAGACGCCCGCGAGTTCGGTGAGTACGGAGGGGTCCACGGCCGAGGCCTGGGGCGAGCGGAGCATGGGCACGGTGAACGCGTTGAGGGTGCTCACTCTGCGGCGCAGACGGTTGGGAAGGACCTGCTCCAGCTTGGCGAGGGCCCGTACCGAGGTCTCGCCGATGCCTTCGACGCCCTGCCCTGCCGCCGAGCGCAGGCCCACCGCCACGGCCACCGCCTCCTCGTCGTCGAGCAGGAGCGGGGGCATCTCGGCGCCGACGCCGAGCTGGTAGCCGCCGCCGGTGCCGGGTGAGGCGTTCACGGGGTAGCCGAGTTCGCGCAGCCGGTCGACGTCACGGCGGACCGTGCGCGGGGTGACGCCGAGGCGGCTCGCGAGGTCGGAGCCGGACCACTCCCGATGCGCCTGCAGCAGGGAGAGCAGCTTCAACAAGCGGGCCGAGGTCTCGAGCATGGCCCTGAGTCTGCCATCGTCCTACGCCGAGTTGATGACCTTGGCTGCATGCGGGTTCTACGTCTTCTCGAGGACTGTAGTTGTCCGCAACCGCCGCTAGTTTGTGGGCATGGCTCAGACAAGCGCACCCTCGCAGATCGAACCCTTCCGGATCGACATACCGCAGGCGCAGCTCGACGATCTGCGCACCCGGCTCGAGATGACCCGCTGGCCCGACGAACTCCCGGGCGCGGGCTGGAACTACGGAGCCTCGCTGCCGTATGTGAAGTCGCTCGCCGAGTACTGGCGCACCGGCTACGACTGGCGCAAGCACGAGGCACGGATCAATGAACTCCCGCAGTTCACCACGGAGATCGACGGCGCCCGCGTGCACTTCCTGCATGTCCGCTCGCCCGAGCCGGACGCGATGCCACTGATCCTCACGCACGGCTGGCCGGGTTCGATCGTCGAGTTCCTGGAGCTCGTCGGCCCGCTCAGCGACCCGCGCGCCCATGGCGGCGATCCGGCGGACGCCTTCCATGTGGTGGTGCCCTCGATCCCCGGTTTCGGCTTCTCCGGACCCACCGCCGACAAGGGCTGGAACGCCACCCGGGTCGCGCAGGCCTGGCATCAGCTGATGCTGCGTCTGGGATACGAGCGCTACGCCGCCCAGGGCGGCGACCTCGGCGCGATCATCTCGCCGACGCTCGGGCGGATCGAGCCCGAGGCGGTGCTCGGTGTGCATCTCAACGCCGCCTCGGTGGGGTTCATCCCGCTCGGTCCGGTCTCCGACGAGTTCAAGGCGGAGCTGAGCGAGAAGGATCTGGCGCGGCTCGACAAGATCGCCTGGTTCACGGGTGAGGGCTTCGGCTACAACAAGCTGCAGTCCACGCGCCCGCAGACCCTCGCGTACAGCCTCAGCGACTCGCCCGTCGGCCAACTCGCCTGGATCATCGAGAAGTTCAAGGAGTGGACCCATCCGTCCGCCGAGCTGCCCGAGGACGCGGTCGACCGGGACACGCTGCTGACCAACGTGATGTTCTACTGGCTGACCAACACGGGCGGCTCGTCGGCGCGGATGTACTACGAGAACACCCACCGCCTCGACTGGTTCCCCGCCACTCCCTCCACGGTGCCCACCGGGGTCGCCAACTTCCATGAGGATCCGGCGATCCGCCGGTGGGCCGAGGACCTGAACAACATCACGCACTGGACCGAGTACGAGCAGGGCGGGCACTTCGCCGCTCTGGAGGCACCGCAGGAACTGCTCGGTGACATCAGGCAGTTCTTCCGTACGCTGCGCTAACTCTCGGCGGTCACCCGGATCGAGAGATCGTTGTCGATGGTGTAGTACGGCTCGGCCTTGGCCGGGCCGTACTCGCCGTTCACCTGTCGCGGCGGGTAGGTGAAGACCGGCTTCTTGTCGGCCACGTCGTCGAGCAGCCGCCCGACCCGCACCCGGGGCCCCTGCTCACCCGTCGGCCGCAGCCGCAGATCCCAGAATCCGGCCTTGAGACCGTGATACGTCAGGACGGCCGTGAACTCGTCGCCGGTCACGGTCAGTTCGGCGTGCAGTGCCGGCTCGTCGCTGCCGCGCGGGTCCACCTCCAGATACGCGCCGTCGGTGAACTCGGCGGCGTACAGCCGCCCCTTGAGCGTGAAACGGTCCTCGCCGACCGCGAGTTCACCCGCCTCCGCGTGCGGTCCCCGCTGCCAGGCACGCACCGCGAGATGGCCTTCCTTCGTCGGATACGGGATACGGACGCGCAGCGGGCTCTCGTCCGGCGCGGGCGCACGGTCGAGGAGGGCCCGCAGATCGTTCACACCCGGCAGCACCCTGACCGGTTCCTCGTCATCCAGCTCAAGGAACACCTCCCAGCGGCCCTCGCGCAGTTCGGCCTCCACGGGCAGCTCCGCCCGCAGCCGCCCCGCCGGCTCCTCGACCAGCGGCAGCCGCTCCTCGTGCGTGAACTGCTCCCCCCTGCGCCGTCTCAGGAGCAGACCGGCCCGTCTGCCCAAGGCTTCCGGCCGCGTGAGCTCGAAGGTGATCCCACCGCGCCGATCGGCCACGCAGTAGGCGCGCAGATCGCTGCTCAGGGCGGTCGGAGTCAATGACGTCGTCTTCATGCCGCCCTCCTCAACGCCGCGCGCAGACCGTGCCGTTGCACATAGCCCACGCCCTGGCGCACCGTGCCCGCCACGTTCCTGACCGAGTACGTCCGGCCCACCAGCGAGCCGCGGGCCCGGTGGGCGCCGGAGCGCAACGGGCTGCGGTGCGTCACGAGTTCGGTCAGGAGCCGGTCGTAGCGCTCCCCGATTCTCGCCGGGTCGTAGCGTCGTGCGCGCTCCTTGGCCGCCCGGCCCATCTCGGCGCGCTTGTCGTCGTCATTGATCAGGGAGAGCAGTGCGGCTCCCATCGCGTCCGCGTTGCCGTTCGGTACGAGCTGCCCGTCCACTCCGGGCGCGATGATCTCGCCCGGCCCGTGCGGGCAGTCGGTGGCCACCACCGGCAGGCCGGCCCGCATCGCCTCGACGATGGTCATCCCGAACGGCTCGAAGCTGGAGGAGACAGCGGCGATGGACCCCTTGGTCCACTCCGGTTCGATAGGGCTGACCGCGCCCATCAGGAAGACGTGGTTGTACAGACCGAGCCGTCCGATCAGCTCCCGCAGCCCGGGCTTCTCCACTCCCCCGCCGTAGATCCGCAGCCGCCAGTCCGGCCGCTCTTCGACCACCCGCGCGAAGGCACGTATGAGCAGGTCATAGCGTTTCATCGGGGTCAGCCTGCCCGCGGCGAGCACCCACTTGCCGCGGCCGTCCGCAGGCTCGAGGCCGGGGTCGGGCACCGAGTTGGGCACGGATTCGACCCGTACGCCGGGCAGCCACAGCTTGCGGTAGTCGCGGGCGTCCTTCTCGGTCACCGTGATCAGCGCGTCGAGGCGCGGATAGGCGGCCCGCAGCTCACGCTGCAGCCGGGGCGAGTGCGTGGAGTAGGTCAGATGCTCCTGGCCCAGGAGCACCGGGCCGCGGGGAGGCTGCCGGACGAGATGGGTGTTGAGTCCGGGGCGGGTGCCGATGACCACATCCGTTTCCGTCCGGGCGAGGAAGTCGCCGATGCGCCGGTCGGTCAGCCGGCTGTAGCGCTCGTACGGGCCGTCGTGGCGCGCGAAGTAGCGCGAGGGCTGCTTGTGCTCGGGGTCGTCGCCTTCGAAGGTCGACTCCTGTTTGCGCATATCGACGAGGTAGCTCAGCGGAACCTTTCCGTCCGGCGCGAGCAGGGGCTTGTCGCGGGTCCGGAAAACCGAGACGACCTCCACATCGTGCTGCTGGGCGAGTTGTTCCGCCAGGTTGAAGGTGGTCCTGATCGTCCCCCCTATGCCATAAGCGCTATTGATCAGGAATGTGATGCGCATGCGTCCCCAAGGTCCCCGTTTCTCCGCGGACATCCGGCTTTCCCCTCCCCGATGCCCGCCTGACATGACGTCTGACGTCTGAATACCTGGGCGGGTTGGGCTCCGCAAGAAGGTTGTTTCCCAACCGTTGGATCTTTGTTAGCCGGAATATGGAACTCCATTCCTTCTGATCCCCTCCTCGACGGCTGACTCCTCTGCCAGGGTGGGCCCATGACGACCCTTTTCCGACGACTGCTCGACACGCTCCCTCGGTTCGGTGTTCATGTGCTCGATCTGGAACCGGGAGCCGCCGTGATCTCACGCCGCGGTGCACACCGGCGGATTCCCATGGGGTCCGGGGCAGATCTCGTGGTGCGTGATTCGGGGAACTGGCAGCAGTCCAAGCTCGGCGCCACCGGGGCCCATCTGCTGCTGCAGACCGGCCAGGAGACACAGGACGAGCGGGCCTTCCAGCTCGCGGCGGCGCAGTATCTCTGCCATCACCACGTGGCCGGCATTCTGGATCAGTACGGCGTGAACTGCGTATTCGACGTGGGCGCCAATACGGGGCAATACGCAAGGCATCTGCGCCGGTCCGGATACAAAGGGCGCATCGTCTCTTTCGAGCCCGTATCGGCCACCTTCGAGAAGCTGCGCGCCGCCGCCGAGAAAGATCCCGAATGGCAGGTCCACAACTGCGCCCTGGGCTCCGAAGAAGGCACCAGCACGATCCATGTCGACTGGAACACCATGAACTCGCTGCTCCCGCCGAGCGAGTACGGCCGCGGCCGTTACCAGCGATTCAAGAAGGGCCGCACCGAGGAGATCAGCATTCGCCGCCTTGACGGGGTGATCGACGAGGCCCTGAAGGGAATCGCCGATCCGCGCCCGTATCTGAAAATGGACACGCAGGGATTCGACCTGCAGGTCTTCGAGGGCGGCGGACAGCGGATCGACGAATTCGTCGGGCTGCAGTCCGAGGTGGCCCCGCTCCGGTTGTACGAGGGCAGCCCGGCCATGGCCGAGTCGATCGCCGCGTACGAAGCGCGGGGTTTCGGCATCAGCGGGATGTACCCGGTGACGCGGGAGGCGACGACCGGGCGTGTGGTCGAGTTCGACTGCGTGATGGTGCGGGCCGAGGCGGCGCCCGGGGCTGCGCCCTCCCCGAAGAAGGAGACGCAGGCTTCGTGACGAGGGTGGGGCCCCGGCCTCGGGGCCCCTTCCCCGGCTACTGCTCGAACGGCAGCTGCGGCACCTCGGAGCAGTTCTCGTCCATGTCGCCGCCTTCCGTCACCCAGCCCTTGCCGTCCTGCCAACGGGCCACCGACAGACAGGTCCTACGCGTCTTCGGCGGCTCGGGGCGCTGCTCGAAGACCACCGGGACGAGGAGTCCGCGCGCGTCGTAGGGCTCGCCGCGCCGCATGTACGCGTCCACGCACTGCCTGGTGACCGGTCCGGTGCAGGACTTGGCGGCGTCCGTGAACCACATCGCGGCGGCCCACCCTTCGAGCATCCACTGAGAGACCCGGTCGGCGTCCTTCGTCGCGTCCCTGAACTCCTTGACGGCTGCGTGGCCCTGCTCGTCGAAGTTGCGGCTTGCGCCCGTCACCCACAGGGCGTTGCGGCAGCGCGGGGCGTCCTTGTAGTCCTCGGGCACGGCGGAGTTCCAGTTCTGCGCGTTGGTGACCTTGGCGGTGACCCGCGCGCCGACCTGGTCCATCGCTTTGCAGAGCTGCGCGTTGCCATGGGTGTCGAGCGCGTCGAAGACGAGGTCGGCGCCCTGCTCCTTCAGATCGGCCGCCACCGCACGGAAGTTGGGCAGCGCGAGATCCACCTGCTCGGTGACGACCTTGTAGCCCTCGGCCTTCAGACCGCGCGCGATCAGCTGGGCATAGCCCGCCGAGGCCGCCTGGTTGTACGAGACGACGGCGGCGGTCCGTGCCCCGTGCTCGCGCTTGAAGTAGCGGTAGATCTCGGTCCCGCCGTACTGCTTGCCGTCCCACCCCGCCTTGCCGCCCGTGCGCGGGGCGAGCGAACCGTAGATCGAGTAGAGATGCGGATACGTCTCGTACGCGGGCCCGATCGGCTGTCCGCCGATGTCCGGGACACCCGCCTCGGACACCCGGGGCGCGCCCTCGTAGTCGAGTGTGGTGGTGCCGACGAGCGCCACCACCTGTTTCTCGTCGACGAGTTCGTGCACGCACTCGTTGTTGCCCACCCCGCTGCCGCCGTCGTCGCAGGTGTGCACCTCGACCTTGCGGCCGCCGATTCCACCCTCGGCGTTCAACCGGTCGAAGTAGGCCTTCGCCCCGTCGCGCGGCCCGGTGAACGTCTCACCGCCCACCGGGCTGGTCTCGCTCGCGATGATGCCCACGCGCAGGGGCGAGGTGTCCGCGGGCTGCTCGGGCCCCGTCGGCCGGCCGGTGAACTCACTCTCCGGCAGCCGGCTGCCGCACCCCGCGGCGAGCAGGGCGAGCAGCGCCGCGGACACACACCCGTACGCGCGCGGCCTCATCCGCTCAACAGCCGGGCAGCGGTGTGGTGTTGCCGCTCATCGCGAGCAGCCCGCAGAGCGTCTTGACCGAGACCTTCCATGTCCCGTCCTGTTCCACCACAGCGCCTGAAGCACCCGGGAGCGCCGTGACCCCGTTGAGCGCGAGGTCGTAGGTGACCTTGGCCTCCGTGGGCGAGGTGAACTCGACCTTGGTGACCTTGGCCGACACCTTGCCGCCGCGGTCGTCACCGCTGAAGGCCTTCAGAACCGGCCGCATCTCCTCGCCGTTCTCGAGCACCTTCTCCTTCTCGGCCATCGACACCTTGGGGTCGAAGAACTTCGCGAAGTTGGTCTTGATCTCCTTCTCGGCCGCCGCCGGGTCCTTCGGCTGCCCGGCGGTCTCGGGCGGTGCGCTGGTCGGAGTCGGGGTCGGGGTGCTCGTCTGCTCCTTGGACGGGACGGGCGGCGGGGACTCGCTGCCCCCTCCCCCGTCGTCACCACAGGCCGTCACGGCCGGGCCGATGACCAGGACCGCTGCCGCCGCGAGAGCGGCTAGGCGCGTCCTGATATGTGCACGAGGGCTGCTCCCGAGGACCATCTGGTTCACCACCGGGTGTCGGACCGGGCAGCGCCCGGTGCTTTCAGGGTCAGCTTCAAGAAGGCATAGTGCAAGCGATCGGCTGACAAGAACAGTGCGATCGATGACAAGAACGCGCGGATCCCGAGGGGGCCGGATGCGGACTGCTCGACTGCGGACAGTGCACCCCTTCCTGTGGGCGGGCCTCGCCGCCGCGGCGCTGGGTGCGGTGCTCTGTGTGATCGGCTGGTACGGGGTGTCGGGCGAGCGGTTCGTCGAACGCCAGGTCCCCTACCTCGCCTCCTGCACCCTGCCGGGAGCCGCGCTCGTCGTCGCCGGCGCCGTGCTCATGGCCCATGCCGCGCGCATCGCGTCCGCGGCGCAGATGAACGAGCTGTACGCCCTGCTCGTACAGGAGGAAGAGCCGGCCGCCGACCTGCGCGGGCCGCACGCGACCAGCGGCGAACTGCTCCTGGTACCCGGCGGCACGCTCTACCACCGGGCCGACTGCCCGCTGGTCGCCGGCAAACCACAGGCCGTACCGGCCGACGCCCACGCGGTGGCCGACGAGGACCTCGACCCGTGCCCGATCTGTGAACCCGGCCCCGGTGTGACCGAGGCCGGTCCGGAGTCCTGAGCGGTGAACTCGCTGACGTGGGACCTCACCCTGGCCGGTCTCGCCATCGGCAGCGCGGCCGCCCTGACCGGCATCGGCCTGATCGTCACGTACCGCGCGACCGGCGTGCTCAACCTCGCACACGGCGCGGTCGCGATGGTGTGCGCGTACCTCCTGCGCCAGTTCACCGTCGAGTGGGGCTGGCCGCTGTGGCTGGGCGCGACCGTCACGCTCTGCGTGATCGCACCGGGCATCGGACTGCTCCTGGAACGCGGGGTGTTCCGGCCGCTGGCGCTGCTCGGCAGCGATCCCGTGCAGACCCTGGTCGCGTCGATCGGGGTGTTCGTGCTGCTCGTCGGCGGTGCGGCACTCGTGTGGGGGCAGGGGGCACGCTCGGACGCCCCGCAGGTGCTCGGTGACGACCCGTGGTGGCAACTGGCCGTCGTCCTCGCACTCGCGGCGGGGGTGTGGGCGGTGACGCGCTGGACCCGGTTCGGCGGTGAACTGCGCGCCGTCGTCGACAACCGTCCCCTCGCGGTGCTCGGCGGGATCGACGCGGACCGGGTGGCCTCGGTGGGCTGGGCGTTCGGCTCGTTCACGGCGGGCCTGACCGGGGTGCTGCTCGCCGCGCAGGTACGCCTCGATCCGTACGGCCTGCCCCTCCTGGTCATGGAGGTGATCGCGGTCGCCGTGGGCGCGGGTATGCACAGCCTGCCCATCGCGGTGGTGGTCGCGCTCGGGATCGGCGTGGTGCAGGCGCAGTTGACCCGACTGCACCCGTCCGGCTGGGGCGAGCCGCTGCTCCAGGCCGTGGGCGCCAACCTGTTCGTCGTGGCGCTCCTGGTGTCCGCGCTGGTGCTGCCCGGAATCGGCGGCCGCGACGCACTGCCGCGTACCGCGACGGCCCGTATCCGTACGCCGGCCGGGGTGTGGGTGGTCGCGGGAGTGCTGTTCCTCCTGCCTCTCGGCTTCGCGGGCTCGGATCTGCATACGTCGATCCAGGTGCCGGCCCTGGCCGTCGTCCTGCTCTCGCTGGTGGTCGTCACGGGCCGCGGCGGGCAGATCTCGCTGGGGCAGGCGGCGTACGCGGGTCTGGGAGCGCTGTTCACAGCGCTGCTCGCGGCGGGCCGCTTCCCGGGGCTGCCCGAACTTCCCACGCTGGCCGCGCTCGCCGTGGCCGTCCTGCTCGTGGCGCCGCTCGGACTCCTCACCGGCTGGCCCGCGATCAGCCGCCACGGCCTGGCGCTCGCGCTCGCCACGCTGGCGGTGGGTGTGGGCGTGAGCCGCTTCGTCTTCGACCAGCCGTACGCCACGTCGGGCCTCGGTATCGGCCGCCCTCCGGGGTTCGGCACCGACCGCGCGTACTACGTGCTCGAACTCGTCCTCCTGGGGGGCGCGTTGCTCTGCGTCCTGGTGCTCCGCCGCGGCCGCACCGGCCGCGCGCTCGCCGCGTTGCGCGACCACCAGGCGGGCGCCTCGGCATCGGGTGTGCCCGTGCCGCTCCTGAAGATCGGCGCGTTCGTGGCGGGCGCCGCGCTCGCCGCCCTGGGCGGCGGCATGCTCGGCATGGGCCTGCGCGCCTTCGACCCGGCGGCCTTCGACCCGGTGCGCGGCCTGCTGTGGTTCGCGGCGGTCGTGGTGCTCGGCGCGGACTCCCTGATCGGCGCGCTCGGCGCGGCGGCCCTGTTGGTGGGCCTGGACGCGGGCACGCGCGGCGGCGTGGCGGCGGCGCTGATCGGGGTGCTCGCGGTGCTCATCGGGCGCTTCCCCGGGGGGCCTTACGAGGCGGTACGCGCGGTCGCGGACGTCTTCCGCGGGAAGGGCCGGCAGGTGCGTCTCACTGCTCGGGGGGAGGCGGTGCGGGCACGGATCGCGGCTCAGAGGGGGCGGGGGCCGGCTTCGGCTTCGGCTTCGGCTTCGGGGATACGGGGAGTTGCCGCTGTTGCGTCAGGAGTGGGCGCGGTTGCGTTCGGAGCCGGCACCGATGTGCTGCGCCCCCCGGGCACTTCACACCCCAAGAGTTCAGCGCTCTCCCCCGCCGCTGCGAACCCCGGCCCTCTCACGGCCCACGGGCTCACCGTCACGTACGACGATTTCAGCGCCCTCGACGACGTGGACCTGGAGATTCCGGCAGGCCGTATCACCGCGGTGGTCGGACCCAACGGCGCCGGGAAGAGCACCCTCTTCCACTGCCTCGCGGGCACCGTGCGGCCCGACGTCGGAAGGGTCCGGTTCGGTGGACAGGACCTCACCCGGCGAGCCGCACACGCCCGCACCCGGCTCGGCATCGCCCGTACGTTCCAGCAGCTCGCCGTCTTCCCCTCGCTCACCGTCGAGGAGAACCTGCGCGTCGGCGCCGAACAGGGCCGCGTACGCGATCCGTCCGCGGTCGACCGCACCTTGCGTCTGCTCGGCCTCGACGGGGTGCGCGGGCACCCTGCCGCCGATCTGCCCACGGGCACCCTGCGCCGCGTGGAACTGGGCCGGGCGCTCGCCGGTTCACCGCATGTCCTGCTCCTCGACGAACCGGCCGCGGGCCTGGACACTGCCGAAGTCGATGTCCTGTCCCGCCTACTGCGCGCCCTGGCCGCCGGGGGAACGGCCGTGCTCATCGTCGAACACGATCTGGACCTGGTGGCCCATCTCGCCGACACGGTCCATGTGCTGAGCGCGGGGCGCGTCGTCGCGTCGGGGCCGCCAGGCCAGGTGCTCGACCGATCCAGCCCCGCCGACGCTTGAGCCCGACTCAGTCCGACTGAGCCCGCACCAACCGCCCCCCAGGAGCCCCCATGACCGCCGAGCTAGAACTCCGCGAGGTCCGGGTCCGCTACGGCCCCCTGGAAGCCCTGCACGGCGTCAGCCTCACGACCGCCCACCCGGGCGTGACCGTGCTCCTCGGCCGCAACGGCTCGGGCCGCACCACGGCGCTGCGCACCCTGGCCGGCACGCTGCGCCCCGCCGAGGGACGCGTGCTGTGGCGGGGGCGGGACATCACCCGCACCCCCGCCCACGAACGCGCCGCGCAAGGTCTCCGCTTCGTACCCGACCGCCAGGCGGTCTTCGGTTCACTGACCCTCGGGCAGAACCTGGAACTGGCCGCTCCCGAAGGCGATTTCAGCTCCGCCTTCGCCACGTACCCCGAACTGGAGCCCCTGCTCCGGCGCCGCGCCGCCACCCTCTCGGGCGGCGAGCAGCGCATGCTGGCGGTCGCCGGAGCACTGCTCGCCCGCCCGCGTGTCCTGCTCCTGGACGAACCGACCCAGGGGATGTCCCCCGCCGTGACGGCCCGTACCTACGAACGTCTCGCCGGCCTCGACGTCTGCGTCGTCACCGCGGAACAACGACTGCCTCCGGCGCTGCGCACCGCGACCCGCACGCTCCTCGTGCACGAACTGCGCCGCGGCGCCGTGGTGTTCAGCGGCGAGGCGGCCGAGCTGCCGGCCGCACACTGACAGCGGCACGGCGACACGGCGACACGGCGACAGCCCCAGACTCACAGCACCCGTCGGGTCCCCGACGGATCCGGAATCAGCAGCATCGTCCCCGCGTTCAACCGGTCCGGATAGCGTCCGATCATGTACCGGTTGGCTTGGTAGAGCGCGTACCAGCCGCCCTTGATCTTGTAGCGGCGGGCGATCGAGGACAGGGTCTCGCCGGGCTTCACGGTGTGGACACGGCCGTCGAGCCGGTACCGCTCGGAGCACACCGGCCAGGCGTCCCAGCCCTGCCGCCGCAGCACCTCCTCGGCCACCTTGATCTGCTCCTCGCGCGTGGCCAGGTCCGCGCGCGCCGCGTACGCGAGTCCGCCGTGCTCCTCCCAGGTCGGCTGCCAGAACTGCAGCCCCCCGTAGTACTTGTTGCCGGTGTTGGCACTCCATCGGCCGCTGCTCTCACACTCGGCCAGACAGTTCCACGGCCACTTGCCCTCCGCGCAGTCGTAGGGCACTTCGAGGATGTACGAGCGCGAGCCGGACAGACTCGGTCCGCTCGCGGGCGGCGCGGGATCGGCACGCGGTCCGGGCAGGGCGTACGCACCGGTCGGGAGCAGCGGGAGCAGGAGGGCCAACAGGCCAAGGGTCCACAGACGGGTCTTCGGCATGCGTCACGCTAAACAGCGCCACGGCGGGGACAGCGGATGCCGCGCCCCGGTGCGGGGCAGCCCCACCCGGTCGGAGGACCAGGTGGGGCGCACCGCGCCGCTGATCGGCGGATCGGTCTCTGCGCTTACGGAAGGTCCAGCTTCTGACCGGGCAGGATCAGATCCGGATCACCGCCGATCACCACCTTGTTGGCCGCGTAGATCTTCTTCCATGACGTGCCGTGCGCGGCGCCGATGGCGCTCAGGGTGTCGCCGCTCTTGACGGTGTACGCGCGTGAACCGCCCCGCGCCGTATGGCTCTTCGTGCGCTCGGGCGAGGTGGACGCCTTGGACCCGGTCTTCGTCGACCCGGCCTTCTTGGACTCGGCCTTCTTGGACCCGGATTTCTTCGACTCGGCCTTCTTCGACTCGGCCTTCTTGGGCGCGTTGACGCCCGGTGCGCTGCCGTAGGCTCCGGCCCGCTTCGAGCAGGTGGGCCACGCGCCCCAGCCCTGCCGCTTCTGCACCTTGGTGGCGATGGCTATCTGCTGGGCCTTGCTCGCCCTGTCGGCCGTGGACGCGTACGCCCCGCCGCCGTAGGCGCGCCAGGTGCCGGCGGAGAACTGCAGACCGCCGTAGTAGCCGTTGCCGGTGTTGATGTGCCAGTTGCCGCCGCTCTCGCACTTGGCGATGCGGTCCCAGACTCCACTGTCGGCAGCGGCCGCCTGGCCGCTGACTGCGAACAGGCCCAACGGGGCGGCCAGTGCGGCCCCGGCGAGCACGGCCGTCGTCCGACTGCGCTTGGGACGCGCGGAGATGGCGTACTTAGCTAACACAGTGATCCCTCTCGCAGGACCCGGGCTCCCCCTGGCGCCACGGCCCCGGCGTATCCGACACCGGTGAGCCGTCGCGCCCCGCCCGCCGGTGGGTACTGCAAGAGCTGGCTTGGTGCGGCCGGCGGACGTACCCGAGCGGTGCTCGCTGCACACGGCGGTGGAATCTATGGAGCTGCTCGCCCCGATATCAACCAAATCCTTGTCATTCCAGGCCAGTTGGCCATTACCTCGGGTAGCGGCGATTTCCAGCCACCCACTAGAAGCCTGGATTTCAGCATTTGTCCGACGGTGCCCTTCGTGATCTGTGACTCACCTCACCGACTCAACTTCCTTGTATGCAGCAGCAGTTGACGTGGAGTGAGCGGTTCCGGTGAGGGCTTCACAGTGTGCTGAGGATGGTGCGATTCCGTTCGCTCGACTGCGTGACTTGCGCCACGGTTCACCCGTTGTGCTCTTCATGAGCCTTCGGGCTTTTCGGGGGGTCCGGAGCAGCTGGTCCCCCGTGCCGGGAACCTCCCGGCCCCGCGACGCACCGACATCCGAGGAGCACCCGTGCAGCGCATGCTCGACGTCAGCGACGACGTACGCGCCGAGATCGGCGACGAGGAGGCCGACCGCCTGCTCACCGGCGACAACTCCCCGGGCAGCTATGACTGCACGTCCTGCCGTACCCCGGGCGACAGCCAGCAGGAGCGGACCAGCACCGTGCTGTTCGTCGGCGACGAGACCGCCGTGCTCGCCTTCGCCCACGCCGGCTGTCTGCCCTCGCAGGTCGTCCAGGTGCCCGAGGAGCAGCTGCAAGGCGCCGTCCAGTCCATCACCGGCGGCGAGGCGGCCGAGCAGGACGAGCCCGAGCAGGCCGTGCTCGGTGTGACCAGCGGCCTCGTCCTCCTGGAGGGCGAGCTGCACCCGGCGCTCGTCGTCGAGCCCACCGGACCGATCGCCCGGCCCGGCTCGATCGGCGGCGGCGACGACTTCCTGCCGCTCCTGATCGAGCAGGGCTTCATGCCGGTCAGCCAGGTCAGGGACGTGCCGTCCACGCTGAGCGGCTGGTCCGTGCTGCTCGCGATGGGCCAGCTGCACGCCGTGCTCCAGCCCGGCGAGACCGGCGGCCAGGTGGCCTGGTGGCAGGCGCATCAGCCGCTCCATGTCACCGAGGGCTGGCGGGCCGCGGCCAACAAGACCAACACGGTCCTGGTGTTCGCCGCCCCCGTCGGCTCCATCGGCCGCCAGCCCCGCGAGGATCTGCTGCGCGACGCCCTGGACAAGGCCGCGGCCAACGGTCAGCTCGTCACCGCGTCCATGCCGCTGGCCGGGACGTGACGGCGGCTGACCCCAGCGCGAGCCGGGAAGTGATCACGGCCGGTACCGGTACGGCCCGTGAGGCGAGGTCCGTGCTGCGGACCGTGAGGTCGATGCGGCCTGTCCCGCATCCCAACAGGCGTGGGGTCGTTGGCACCTACGTGCAGCCTTACGACCCCTCCCGCCACCCCATCCCCGGTATGCGGCCCTCCGGGGAAACTCCCCCGAGCGCCTCCGCCACCCCGATCTACGACGAGCTCTACGCGGAGTGGCGCCGGTCGTTCAAGGCACTGCCTGGGGACCGGTCAGGCGAGGATGACCTGGGCTTCACGGCCTTCGGCAACATGTCACACGGCCCGTCGCGCCATGCGCACCACGAACCACCACCGCCTACGTGGCAGCACCTGTCGCACCGTCCGAGCGGCTTCCCGGCAGCGCTGCCGCCGGGTCCTCGGCGAGAGCGGTAAGCCCTCCCGTACGACATCTCGTGCGACATACGAAAGCCCACCGGGCAGACGCCTGGTGGGCTTTCGTACGTTCAAGTACCGGTTGCCTACTTCTTCTTGCTGCGCTTCTCGCGTACGCGCACCGAGATGTGGATCGGCGTGCCCTCGAAGCCGAACTCCTCACGCAGACGGCGCTCGATGAAGCGCCGGTAGCCCGCCTCGATGAACCCGGAGGCGAAGAGCACGAAGCGCGGGGGCTTCGTGCCGGCCTGCGTACCGAAGAGGATGCGCGGCTGCTTGCCACCGCGCACCGGGTGCGGGTGGGCGGCGACAAGCTCACCGAGGAAGGAGTTCAGACGGCCGGTCGGCACGCGCGTCTCCCAGCCCTGGATGGCCGTCTCGATCGCCGGGACCAGCTTCTCCATGTGGCGGCCGGTGCGGGCGGACACGTTCACGCGCGGCGCCCAGGCGACCTGGCCGAGCTCGGTCTCGATCTCGCGCTCGAGGTAGTAGCGGCGCTCCTCGTCGAGGGTGTCCCACTTGTTGTACGCCATGACGATCGCGCGTCCGGCCTCGACGGCCATGGTGACGATGCGCTGGTCCTGGACGCTGATCGAGTCCGCGCCGTCGATCAGGATGACCGCGACCTCGGCCTTCTCGACCGCGGCGGCCGTACGCAGCGAGGCGTAGTAGTCGGCACCGGACTGCAGGTGAACCTTCTTGCGGATACCGGCCGTGTCGATGAACTTCCAGGTGACACCGCCGAGCTCGATCAGCTCGTCGACCGGGTCGCGGGTGGTGCCGGCCATCTCGTTGACGACGACGCGGTCCTCCTTCGCGACCTTGTTCAGGAGCGAGGACTTGCCCACGTTCGGGCGGCCGATCAGGGCGATACGGCGCGGGCCGCCGACCCCGGGACCGCCGTAGAACTCCTGGGGCGCGTCGGGCAGCGCGGCGATGACGGCGTCGAGCATGTCGCCCGTGCCGCGGCCGTGCAGCGAGGAGACGGGGTGCGGCTCGCCGATGCCCAGGGACCACAGGGCGTACGCGTCGGCCTCGCCGCTCGGGCCGTCGACCTTGTTGGCGCAGAGCACGACGGGCTTCTTCGCCTTGCGGAGCAGCTTGACGACGGCCTCGTCGGTGTCGGTGACGCCGACGGTCGCGTCCACCACGAAGATCACGGCGTCGGCGGCCTCGATGGCGTACTCGGCCTGGGCGGCGACGGAGGCGTCGATACCGAGGACGTCCTGCTCCCAGCCGCCCGTGTCGACGGCCTTGAAACGGCGGCCCGCCCACTCGGCCTCATAGGTGACGCGGTCGCGCGTGACACCCGGCTTGTCCTCGACGACGGCCTCGCGGCGGCCGATGATGCGGTTCACCAGGGTCGACTTGCCGACATTGGGGCGGCCGACGATGGCGACCACGGGGAGCGGACCGTGTCCGGCCTCCTCGATGGCACCCTCGACCTCGTCGATGTCGAAGCCCTCTTCGGCGGCGAGCTCCATGAACTCCGCGTACTCCGCGTCGCCGAGCGCGCCATGGTCGTGCTCGTGCTCGCCTGCGCCCTCGGCGGGGATCTGGTCGTTCATGAAGTCCGTACCTCTGTCATCAGTCATCGATGGACCGCACAGGTGCGCGGGCCACTACTCATCGCGATCCCACCCATTGCGGGGCGAACGCGATGCTTCAAGTCTTACTCAGCGCCCCGTGAGGCGCCTGGCGTTTTCCAGGTGGCCGGTCAGCTGCTCCTGGATGCGCAGGGTGGCCTCGTCCAAGGCCTTGCGCGTACGCCGTCCGCTGCCGTCGCCCGCGTCGAAGGGGTCACCGAAGACCACGTCGATACGGCTGCGGAGCGCCGGCAGCCCCTTTATCAACCGTCCGGGACGGTCTGTGCTTCCCAGTACGGCCACCGGGACGATCGGCGCACCGCTGCGGACCGCGAAATACGCGAGTCCGGCGCGCAGCGAGGCGAAGTCACCCTCGCCCCGGGTGCCCTCCGGGAAGATCCCGAGGACGCCGCCGGCGGTCAGCACGTCAAGGGCACGGGTGATCGCCGTGCGGTCGGCGGTCGAGCGGTCCACCTTGACCTGGCCGATCCCGGTGAGGAACGGGTCGAGGGGGCCGACGAACGCCTCCTTCTTGATCAGGAAGTGCGTGGGCCGCGGCGCCGTACCCATGACCATGGGGCCGTCCACGTTGTGCGAGTGGTTCACGGCGAGTATCACCGGGCCGCTCGCGGGCACCTTCCAGGCGCCGAGCACGCGCGGCTTCCACAGGCCGTACATCAGCCCGACGCCGATCCTGCGGCCGACCTCCGCGCCCTTCTCGGAGGAGGCGGTACCCGTCACTTCGCGGCCCGCTTCTCCTCGACCAGGGTCACGACGCACTCGATGACCTGCTGGAGCGTGAGATCGCTGGTGTCGACCTCGACCGCGTCGTCGGCCTTGGCCAGCGGCGAGGTCTTACGGCCGGAGTCGGCCGCGTCCCGCTTGAGCAGGGCCTCGCGCGTGGCCTGTACGTCCGCGCCCTTCAGCTCACCGCTGCGGCGGGCCGCGCGGGCCTCGGGCGAGGCGGTCAGGAAGATCTTGAGGTCGGCGTCCGGCAGGACCGTGGTGCCGATGTCACGGCCCTCGACGACGATGCCCTTCTCGGCGGCCGCGGAGATGGAGCGCTGCAGCTCGGTGATCCGGGTGCGCACCTCGGGGACGGCGCTGACCGCGCTGACCTTGGAGGTGACTTCCTGCGTACGGATCGGTCCTGCCACGTCCGTGCCGTCGACCGTGATGGTCGGGGCGGACGGGTCGGTGCCCGAGACGATCTCCGGCTTGCCCGCTGCGGCGGCGATCGCGGCCGGGTCCGTGATGTCGATGCCGTTGTGCACCATCCACCAGGTGATCGCCCGGTACTGGGCGCCGGTGTCCAGGTAGCTGAGGCCCAGCTGCGAGGCGACGGCCTTCGAGGTGCTCGACTTGCCCGTGCCGGAGGGGCCGTCGATGGCAACGATCACTGCGGTGGCGGTGGTGTCCACGGGGCTGGGAGCGCCTTTCGTAGGGCTGCGGTGTCTGCGGTGCGGCGTGAGAACGCCGCCCACAAGGTTACCGGCCCGGGGAGGGGCACTCTCCCGGCGGTGCGAGTGCCTCCCCGCACCTCCCTCGCCGCCTGGCCGCCTCGCCGGTTGCGGGACCGTCAGAGGCGCTGCCCGCGGGGGTGCCTGTGCCCACCCGTGCCGCCCTGCGGCACGACTGCCCACAGGTTGGGGCGGGGGAGCCCTACTGCCGCAGCGACCAGCCGCGATCACGCAGCGCCCCCGCCAGGGCGGGCGCCACCTTCGGATCCACCAGGAGCTGCACGACACCCGCCTGCTGCCCCGTGGCGTGCTCGATGCGGACGTCCTCGATGTTCACGCCCGCCATCCCGGCGTCCGCGAAGATCCGCGCCAGCTGCCCCGGCTGGTCGGAGATGAGGACCGCGACCGTCTCGTACGCCGTCGGCGCCGAACCGTGCTTGCCGGGCACCCGTACCTGCCCCGCGTTGCCCCGCCTCAGCACGGTCTCGATGCCGAAAGCACCGTCCTGCCGCTTGGCCTCGTCGGAGGACTGGAGCGAGCGCAGCGCCTGCACGGTCTCGTCGAGATCGGCGGCGACATCGGCGAGCAGATCCGCGACCGGCCCCGGGTTCGCGGACAGGATGTCGATCCACATCCGCGGGTCCGAGGCCGCGATCCGCGTGACATCACGGATGCCCTGGCCACAGAGGCGTACGGCCGTCTCCTCGGCGTTCTCCAGACGCGCGGCGACCATGCTGGACACCAGGTGCGGCATATGGGAGACGAGCGCCACCGCGCGGTCGTGGGCGTCGGCGTCCATGACGACGGGGACCGCTCGGCACAGCGCGACGAGCTCAAGGGCGAGGTTCAGGACCTCGGTCTCCGTCTCGCGCGTGGGCGTGAGCACCCACGGCCGGCCCTCGAAGAGGTCCGCGGTGGCCGCGAGCGGGCCCGAGCGCTCCTTGCCGGACATCGGATGCGTACCGATGTACGCGGAGAGGTCGAGGCCCAGCGCCTCCAGCTCGCGCCGAGGCCCGGCCTTCACGCTGGCCACGTCCAGATACGCGCGGGCCGTACCGCGCCGCATGGCATCGGCCAGGGTCGAGGCCACATGCGCCGGCGGTACGGCGACGATCGCGAGGTCGACGGGGCCCGCGGGCGCTTCGTCGGTGCCCGCGCCGAGCGCCGCTGCCGTACGGGCCTGCTCGGGGTCGTGGTCGGCGAGATGCACGAGGACACCACGGCTCTGCAGAGCCAGTGCGGCCGAGGTGCCGATGAGTCCGGTGCCGATGACGAGGGCGGTTCTCACTGGGCGATGTCCTTGCGCAGAGCGGCGGCGGCGCCGAGGTAGACATGGGAGATCTCGGAGCGCGGCCTGTCCGACTCGATGTGCGCGAGGATCCGCACGACGCGGGGCATGGCCCCGGCGATGTCCAGCTCCTGGGCGCAGATCAGCGGGACGTCCGTGATGCCGAGGTTGCGGGCGGCGGCCGCCGGGAAGTCGCTGTGCAGATCGGGGGTCGCGGTGAACCAGACGCTGATCAGGTCGTCCGCGCTCAGGCCGTTGCGTTCGAGCACCTCGGTCAGCAGCGCGCCGACCTGCTCGTCCATGTGCCCGGCCTCGTCCTGTTCGAGTTGGACCGCGCCCCGGACCGCTCGTACCGCCACCGTGCTGCTCCTTGCCCGCGTACGCCGTGCTGCTTCGCGTGCTCGACGTGTGCTGGTCGTTGTGCTGGTCGTTGTGCTGGTCGTTGTGCTGGTCGTTGTGCTCCGAACAGGTTAGTCAGCAGGTCCCCGCACACGCGCGCGGCGCCCGTCAGCCGAGACGGGCGCCGCGCGAAGGAGAGGGGCTCAGAGGTTCTGCTGCTTCATGAGCTCGTCCAGCGAGGTCGGCATCGAGCCCGTCGGGGTCAGCTTGTCGACGGCGCCGGGCAGCTGCGCGGCGATCTCGTTGGCCGCCTGCTCCTCGGTGATGCCGTTCTTCTCGGCGACCTCGTGCAGGGCGTCCGAGGGCAGGGCCTGCTGGACCTGGTCGCCGGTCAGCGGCTTGTTCTCACCGGTGCCGACCCACGAGTCGGTCTGCTCGGCCAGACCCGCCTTGTTGAGTCCTTCGAGCAGTCCGGACAGCGGGTTGTTGCCGCCACCACCGGAGCCTGAGCCGCCGAGGAAGGACTGCAGCAGCTGCGCCAGGATGTTGCCGCCGCCACTGGAGGAGCCGCCTTGTCCGCCGCCGCCGAGAAGGCCGCCCAGGATGCTGCCGAGGTCCGGTCCGCTGTTACCCGCCATGGTCTCGCCTTTCCAGAGTGTGGCCGGGCCCCGGCGGACGTACCGCAGGAAGACCCCCACTTAGCGTTGACAGGTCAAATGTCACCCGATCCCCGCACTCCTGCCACTTGACGCAAACCGGACCGTGCATCCCTCTGGACGGTGGCGGTCCGGGTCCGCTTGCATAGGTGGGCTCAGCTTTTTTGCGCCTCGGGGGAGGCTCGTATGAAGCGTTCAGGACCCCTCTTCACCCTTCTTGCCGGGCTGCTGCTCGCGTTGGTGCTGCTGACGCTGAACGCGACCACCGGAGAGAAGCCCACCCCGGCCGGCGAGCAGGTCTCGCCGAAACCCACGCCGACTGCCGGCGCGCCCACGAGCGCGCCGCCCACGAGCGAGGCACCTTCGCCCACCCCGTCGAAGACGCAGGTGCCCGACGCTCAGTACGCGGGCCGCACCGACGACGACTCCTCGGCGATCGCGGTGACCGTGCGGGACGGAAAGGCCATCGCGTATTTCTGCGACGGCCGTAACCGCGAGTCCTGGCTCAAGGGCGATGTGGCCGACGACGGTTCGATGAAGCTCACCGGCAAGAACGGCGACACACTCGATGCCGCGTACGCCTCGTCGAAAACCGACCGACTGACCGGCAAGGCGAGCGTCGGCAAGAAGACCTTCTCCTTCACGCTCAAGCAGGCGAAGAAGCCCTCGGGCCTCTACCGCGCGACACAGACCGTGCGCGGTGCCCGTCTCGACGGCGGCTGGATCGTGCTCTCCAACGGCGACCAGGTCGGCATCCTCACCCGTGACGGCGTACGCGAACCGGCTCCGGAGATCGACCCCGCCGACGGTTCGGTGACCGGCGAGGAACTGACCGCCGAGCCGGTCGTCCCCTGACACGCCCCGAGCCAGCCCTCCGTACGAGAGGCAGGACCCTGCCATGAGCGTCGACCCGAACGCCCTCACTCAGGGCTTCCCCTCACCCCCTCAGCACGGCCGACCGCACCCGGCCCGCTATCTGGTCCCCGTCTTCGTGGCCGGTCTGGTCGCGGTCGGTCTCGGGGTGTACGGCAAGGCCCATGACCCGGCCGGCACTTCGTTCAACATCGCGGGCTTCAGCAGCACGGGTGCGGTCAAGTCCTGGCTGGCGACAGGGGCGTTCGCGTTCGCCGTCGTGCAGTTCCTGACCGCGCTCGCGATGTACGGGCGGCTGCCGGGGGTCCGTTCGGCGCCCTGGATGCCCCGGGTGCACCGCTGGTCGGGCCGGATCGCCTTCCTGCTCGCGGTCCCCGTGGCGGTCCACTGCCTGTACGCGCTCGGCTATCAGACCTTCGAGCCCCGCGTGATGTGGCACTCCCTCTTCGGCTGCTTCTTCTTCGGCGTCTTCAGCGCCAAGATGCTGCTCCTGCGCCATGAGCGCCTGCCCGGCTGGCTGCTTCCGCTGGTGGGCGGTCTGGTGTTCGCGGGCCTCGCCGTGGTGTGGGTGACATCGGCCCTGTGGTTCTTCCGGACGTTCGGGGTGACGACATGACGACTCGGCGACGCACGGTGATCGTGGCGGGCGCTCTCGGCGCGGTGCCGGTCCTCGCGGGCTGCGAGAAGTACGGGGACGAGGGGGCCGAGCCCGAGCCGCCGGCTGAGACGGGGGGCGGGGAGCCGAGCGGCGACGGGCCTTCGGGCAGCGAGGAAGCGACGACCGGCGGTCAGGAGAAGCCCCCCGGCGAGGAGTTGGCGAAGACCTCCGACATCGAGGTGGGCGGCGGCAAGATCTTCGAGGACAAGAAGGTGGTGGTGACCCAGCCGTCGGCGGGCCAGTTCAAGGCCTTCTCGGCGGTGTGCACGCACTCGGGCTGCACAGTGGCGAGTGTCGAGGGCGGCACCATCAACTGTCCCTGCCATGGCAGCAAGTACGCCGTCGCCGACGCCTCGGTCCAGGCCGGTCCGGCGCCGCGCCCCCTTGCCGAGCAGCGGATCAATGTCGACGGGGAGTCGATCCGCCTGGCGTAGCCTCTGGCGCATGCTCCCCGAGGACCGCGCCGCAGATCACACCATGGATCACGCCGCCCTGATCCGCGACCACACGGTGTACTCCTGCGTGATGGGTTCGCGCGCCTTCGGTCTGACGACGCAGGAGAGCGACACGGACCGTCGCGGCATCTTTCTCGCGCCCACGCCGCTGTTCTGGCGGTTCTCGAAGCCGCCCACGCATATCGAGGGGCCGTTGCCCGAGCAGTTCTCGTGGGAGCTGGAACGCTTCTGCGAACTGGCCCTGCGCGCCAACCCCAACATCCTGGAGTGCCTCCACTCCCCTCTGGTCGAGCACATCGACGAGACGGGCCGCGAACTGCTCTCCCTGCGCGGCGCGTTCCTGTCCCTGCACGCCCACGACACCTTCGCCCGCTATGCCCTGGCCCAGCGCAAGAAGCTGGACGCCGACGTCTGTACGCACGGCGCCCCGCGCTGGAAGCACGCGATGCATCTGCTGCGCCTCCTTGCGTCGTGCCGCGATCTGCTGCGCACCGGCGAGCTGGTCATCGACGTGGGCGACGCCCGCGACGACCTGCTGGCGGTCAAGCGCGGCGAAGTCCCCTGGCCGGAGGTGGAACGCCGCATGACCACGCTCGCCGAGGAATCGGACTCGGCCGCCCCCAAGTCCCCACTGCCTGCGGAGCCGGACACGGCGGCGGTGGAGGACTTCCTGTTCCGGACGCGGCGCCGGTCGGCGGGCTTTGAACGGCCGTAGTTCTGGGCCGAGTTGCGTCGGCGACCTTGACGAGGTCACCCGCCATCGGCAGACCATGATCCATGCCCCCTGCGCCGTCCACGCCTCCGGTCATTGCCCCCGGCTCCCTTGCCGACCACCCTCAGCCGGCACTTCCCGCCTCTTCGGGCCTGTTGCTCCGCCCCTGGCAGGAGGGCGACGCGCCCGTCTTCCTCTCCGCCTACCAGGACGAGACCATCCGCCGCTGGCACACCCGCCGCCCGCGCTCCGAGGCCCATGTCCTGGAGTGGTTCGAGGACTACCGGCAGGACTGGGCGGCCGAGCGGGGTGGGCACTGGGCGGTCGTCGGCGGCGACGGTGAGGTGCATGGCCGACTCGCCCTGCGCGGCTGGGATTTCGACGACGGACTTGCCGATGTCGCGTACTGGGTGCTCCCCGCCTCCCGCGGCAAGGGTGTGGCGACGTACGCGGTGCGGGCCCTGACCGTATGGGCCATGGAAGAGGCCGGCTTCCACCGCCTGCACCTGGACCACTCGACGCGCAACCATGCCTCGTGCCGGGTCGCCACCAAGTCCGGCTACGCCCTGGAGGGCACGAAGCGCAGTGCGGCCGTCCATGAGGACGGCCGCCATGACATGCATCTGCACGCACGCGTACGGGAGTTCTGAGCATCCGGCGTCACCGGCACAGGCGCACCCGTACGACATAGTCGTGCAGCGCGTCGTACGCCGCCGCGGCGGTCTCGGCCGGCAGCGCGGACCGCGTCTGCGCCTCGTCGAGGACCTGGTGCAGCGCCTCCAGGTCGGACAGGACCCGCTCCTGCTCCACCTCCGCGGCCCCGTGCTCGGCCGAGGCCTTGGCCTCGATCAACTCAGGGAGATACACAGGGGCGTCCACCAGTGCGACAAGCGTCGGCAGGTCGGCGACGACAGCCGCCGAGCGCATCAGGTGGATCCCCGTCAGCAGCACGCGAAACGCGTACAGCAGCGGCTTGAGCTCACCGGTCTTCTCGAACAGCCGCATCTGCGTGTTCGCGAACCCGCGGTAGTGGTGCGCGTGGTTGCTCGTCAGCACGGCGGGTGCGAGCGCGACCAGTTCGGCATGGGCCTCACCGGTGTGCACCACAAGCGGCGAGAGCAGCTGCTCAAGGACGTAGCCGTTGCGCCGCAGCATCAGCCGTACGAACTTGCGCAGGTCGTGCGTGACGAGGTCCATCTCGACCCCGTCCCGCACCCACATGCGGGTGCGGGTCTCCTCCGGCTCGCGCAGCCCGACGAGCGCCTCGGTCGGCAGCAGGTGCACACCGCGCAGGTCGACGTCCGAGTCCTGGGACGGGAAGCCGTACAGGTGCGCGCCGGAGACGGTCGCGAAGAGCAGCGGATCGGGCTCCTCGGCGATCACCGAGCTCAGGTCGACGGGCGGCACACCGGCAGCGGAAAGATCACTCATCCCACAATGCTCCCAGCGTCAGCAGCTCACTGCGGTACTCGATCCGCTCCGCCCACTCCGAAGGCCAGCACGACGCCCCCAGATGCGCCCCCGCGAACGCCCCCGCCAGGCACGCGATCGAGTCCGAGTCACCGGATGTGACAGCGGCCCGGCGCAGCGCGGACAACGGGTCCGACGGGAAGAGCAGGAAGCACAACAGCCCCGTCGCCAGCGCCTCTTCGGCGATCCAGCCCTCCCCCGTCGCCAGACAGGGATCCACCTCGACGTTCGCGGAACTGACCGCCGCCGCGAGCCGCTCCAGGATCTCCAGGCACTCGTCCCAGCCCCGCTCGATGAAGTGCTCGGGCGTCGGGTCCTGGCTGTAGGTCCACAGGTCGCCGAGCCAGCGGGAGTGGTACGTCGACCGGTTCTCCAGCGCGTACGAGCGAAGGAGTCCGACCAGACCCGCCGGGTCCGCCCCCTGCGCGAGGAGGTACACCGCACGCGCCGTCAGATCCGACGCCGCCAGCGCCGTCGGATGCCCGTGCGTGAGCGCGGACTGCAACTGGGCGGCGCCGGCCCGCTGTTCGTCGCTCAGACCGGGGACGAGGCCGATCGGCGCCACGCGCATGTTCGCACCACAGCCCTTGGAGCCGATCTGGCTGGCTTCCTGCCAGGGCCGGTCGCCGTCCAGAAGCTCACAGGCGACCAGGCAAGTACGGCCGGGCGCACGGTTGTTCTCGGGCGAGTGATACCACTCGACGAACTCCGGACGTACCCCCTCCTCCATACGCGAAGGCTCCAGCACCCCACGGTCCGTCGCCGTCCGAAGCCCCCGCCCCAGCGCCAGCGTCATCTGCGTGTCGTCCGTCACGACCGCCGGCTTCGGCAGTTCGAGCGAGCGCCACGGCCCGAACGAGGCGAGGATCGCCGGCACGTTCTTGAACTCCGTCGGGAAGCCGAGCGCGTCCCCGAGCGCGAGCCCGATCAGCGACCCGGTGGCCGCCTGCTTCACATGGATGTTCCTGTTGTTCATGACGTACGTCCTTCCGGTTGCGACCCCCTGGGGCCCCCCGGCCGCAGAAGTGGTGGATGCAGGGCGGTGGCCTTGCCCGCCCGGTAGAGCGCCGCGGGCTTGCCCCGCCCGCCGGTCAGTCGCGCGGCCCCGCCCGTCGGCTCCACGAATCCTGGGGTCGCGAGGACCTTGCGCCGGAAGTTGGGCCGGTCGAGAGCGGTGCCCCAGACCGTCTCGTAGACCTGCTGCAGCTCGCCGAGCGTGAACTCCGGCGGGCAGAAGGACGTGGCGAGACAGCTGTATTCGAGCTTGGCGCCGATGCGGTCATGGGCGTCGGCGAGGATCGAGTCGTGGTCGAAGGCGAGCGCCCCGAAGCTCCCGTACGGCCGCCACTCGGCCCGCGCCGCGTCCCCGCCGCCGCGGGCCTCGGGCAGATCGGGCCCGAGCGCGGCGAAGGCGACGGAGACGACGCGCATCCGGGGATCGCGGTCCGGTTCGCTGTAGGTCCGCAGCTGTTCCAGATGCAGACCGGAGACGTCCGACAGACCGGTCTCCTCGGCGAGTTCACGCCGGGCGGCTCTCTCGGCGGACTCCCGCGGCAGTACGAACCCGCCGGGCAGCGCCCACCTCCCGGCGTACGGCTCCTGGCCGCGCTCGACGAGGAGCACCTGCAGCGCCGAGGAGCGCACCGTGAACACCGCGAGGTCCACGGTGACCGCGAAGGGCGTAAAGGCGTGCGGGTCGTACCCCTCGGGCGCCAGGGCGTTCCCCTCGGGGACTCGGGCGTTCATCGCTTCTCCGGAAGTGGGTCGGTGAAGTGCCAGCCGGCACCGAGGAGTCCGTCGACCGAGGCCACGGCTTCGGCCAGGCGTTTGTCGTGTGCCCCGGTCAGAACCCTGAAGTCCCTTCCGGTACGCACCAGTTCGTCATGGAAGCGCTCGGTCATCCAGGGCCGGAGCTCCTCACCCTCACGCAGGCCGTCGTCCTCGAAGGCCACACCTTCGTGGTCGGTGAGCAGCCACAGGTGCTGCCCGGCCGGCTCGGGCTCGCCCGGGTAGGGGCCGCCCATGTAGCGCTCGTGCCAGATGGTCGTGGCGAAGGCGTCCGTATCGCAGAACAGCACCGGCGAGCCGAGCCGCGCGGCCGCGTCCTCGCGCCGCCGCTGCTCCCGCGCGATCACCGGGAACTCCTGCGAGCCGAAGGACACCTCGGCCCACTCGGCCCCGGGCCGTACGGACCGCAGCTCGGCCAGCTTCCGCTCGCTGAACTCCCGTCCGTACTCGTCCACGCACAGCGTCCGCGCCCACACCCCGCCCCGCGCCCGGTAGTGCTCGGTCAGCGCCCGCGCCAGCGTCGTGGTCCCGGTGGACTCGGCGCCGAGCACGACGACCCGTAGTGCCAGAGCGCCCCGTACCGGCGCCGCAAGGAACTCCCAGTTCCCCACCGGGTCCTTGCGCACGGCCGTGCCCGAGACGGGAAAGAGAGACCTCGACACATCGACACACTCGTGCCGCGCCTCGAACCGCCGCGCCAGCTCGTCCCCGTACGGCTCCGAGGTGAACACCACATCGACCCGCCCGGGCACGGCCGCCCGGAAGACGGCCATGTGCGCGTCCCACACGTCGGGGTCGTCGAGGTCCATCGGGATGTCGTCGACGGCGCCGATCACCGTCGCCTCCGGATGCATCTCCCGCATCCAGGCGACCCGCTCGTCGAGCGATACGGATTCCACGGACGCGGCGCACACGAGCACGGTGAGCCGCTCGCAGCGATCGGCCGCCGTCCGTACGAGATGGTGATGACCGGCGTGCGGCGGATAGAACTTGCCGAGCACCAGACCGTGTTCGAGCCTCATACGAGCACCTGCTCCCGCACGACGAGCTCACGCCGCCAGTTGCGCAGCCCGAGCACACACAGAGCCATGAAGCCCACGTACAGGAGCGAGGTCAGATACAGCTCCTTGTAGGCGTAGAGCGGGATGTAGACCACATCGGCCGCGATCCACAGCCACCAGGACTCCAGCCGCTTGCGGCACTGTCCATAGGTCGCCATCAGCGACAGACCGGTGGTCAGCGCGTCCCAGAAGGGGACGGTGGAGTCGGTCGCACGGTCGAGGAGCAGCGTGATGGCGATGATCCCCACCGCCCCCGCCGCGCCCAGCCACACCCACTCGGTACGGGTCGTACGACGTACCGGAAGGGCATCCGAGGAGCCAGGACCACCCCCGTGGGCCCAGGTCCACCAGCCGTACGCGGCAAGGGCGATGAAGACCAGTTGCAGACCGGCGTCCGCGTAGAGACCGGCCTGCGTGAACAGGAGGATGAAGAACAGGTTGTTGGCGATACCGATCGGCCAGTTGGCCAGGTGCTGGCGCGCCACGAGCCAGACGCACAGCGCACCGCTGCCGAACCCGAGCACCTCGGTCCAGCTCACCGGGGTGTCGAGCAGCGTGAACAGCGGCTGCTGCAAGGGATCGAGTATCGATGCGAGACTCACGCCCGCCTCCTTAATAGTCATTACGACTATAAAGAGACGGGCGCGGAACCACAAGACGCTTTCAGGTGCGCACCGCCACGGCCTCCGGAGTCGCGCTACGGCGCACCTCCTGCTGCGGCTTCGACTTCGGCGGCACGAAAGCCGCGGCACCCGCCCCGACGGCCGCGGCCACCGCCGTCACCCACAGCGCCGGCACGAAGCCGTCGATGTACGAACCGGGCGTCGCATAGCTTCCGTTGCGGGCGAAGACCACGGCCGCGATGGCGATGCCGAAGACCCCGCCGAGCTCGCGCAGCGCGGTGTTGACGGCGGCCGCAACGCCGGCGTCGGCCGACGGTACGGCCGAGGTGACGGCGTTCGCCGCCGTCGGGAAGACCATGGAGATGCCGACCCCCGCCACGATCAGCGGCGTGACGAGCGTTCCGTAGCCGACGTCGGGCCCGGTCAACGCGGCCATCGCCGCCAGCCCGCCGGCCTGAAGCAGCAGGCCGGTGAACATGAACGGCCGGTTGCCGTACCGGTCGGCGAGCGCCCCCGCGATCGGCGCGACGATCAGCGGGGTGGCCGTCCATACGAGGATCCGCAGGCCCGCATCCATCGGGGAGTGGCCAAGACCGATCTGGAAGAGCTGCGAGATCAGGAACAGCGAACCGAACAGCGAGACGCACATCAGGAAGATCGCCCCGTTGGCGGCCGAGAAACCGCGCCGCCGGAAGTACCGCAGCGGCAGCATCGGATACCGCGCCCGCCGCTCCCACCACAGGAACGCCGTCACGAGCGCCGCACCGACGGCGAAGGACCCGAGCACTTCGCCGCTCCCCCACCCGACGACGGGCGCACGGGCCGGGGCCCAGGCGAGGCCGAGCAGCCCCGCGACCACCAACACCTGTCCCACGAGGTCGAGTTGGGGCCGCGGCCCCCGGCTCTCGCGCAGCTTGAGCAGGGCGAGCGGAATCATCACGGCGCCGAGCGGCACATTCAGCCAGAAGATCCACTCCCAGGACATGCCTTCGGTCACGGCGCCGCCGAGCACAGGTCCCGCGGCGACACCGAGTCCGCCGATGCCGCCCCAGAGTCCGATCGCGACGCCGCGCTTCTCGGCCAGGAACACCTCGCTGATCAGCGTCAAGGTGAGCGGCAGCATCACGGCGGCGCCCGCGCCCTGCACCACACGGGCCACGATGAGCTGCCCGACGCCGTCCGAGAGCGCCGCGGCGACGGAGGCGAGCGTGAACACCGCGACGCCCCCGGCGAACATCCGGCGCCTGCCGAACCGGTCACCGAGCGCGGCGCCGGTCAGCATCAGAGCGGCGAAGGCCAGGTTGTACGCATTGATCGTCCACTCCAGATCCGAGAGGCTCGCTCCCAGATCGGTCCTCAGCGAGGGCAGCGCGGTGGACACGACCACCACGTCCAGCGCGCACAGCAGGGAACCGATCCCCGCGAGCGTGACCGTCCACGCGCGCAAGGCGCGGGGCGGGTTCTTGGTCAAGTTCTTGGTCAAGCCGGTCATGACCGTCCTTCCGTGACGTGAGTCGTTCTTCGATCACTCACAGAAGGCAGACCCGGCCCGCCGCCGAAAGGAATCGCCCCCGCGCGAGAAACCGCGGCCACCGCGCTTGTACGACACGGCCACCGCGCCCGTACGAGATGCCACTGCCCCACCCCGTACGAGAAGCCGCTACTCCAGCACGCGCGCAAGCCCGAACCGCTCGAAGAGCCCCACGTCCAGGAAGGCGGTGATCCGCGCGATCCCGTCCCCGTCCCCGTCCGCCGTCAGCACCTGCACGGAATGCGCGCGCAGCACCCCGTCCTGCCCCAGGTGGTACGCCGCGACGGCGGGCTGTCCGTTCGCCCCCACGGGCACCATGTGGATCCGCGCCCGCCCCCGGACGTCGAAGACCTTCGACTCCAGGAACCCGAGCACGTCCTTCTTCCCGCTGAACCAGATCAGGTACGGCGGCATGTCCAACGCGATGTCGTCGCGCAGGAGTCGGGCGAGCCCGTCGACGTCGGCGTTCGCGAACGCCGCCATGTACCGCTCCACGAGGGCCCGTTCACCGACCGAGCTGGGCTCCGCGACCAGATCCTCCGCGGGCGCGACCTCCTCGAGGCGCGCCCTGGCCCGCTGCAGCGTGCTCTTCACCGCGGCCGTACTGGTGCCGAGCGCGTCGGCCACCTCGTGCGCCCGCCAGGCGAGCACCTCGCGCAGGATGAGCACGGCCCGCTGCCTGGGCGGCAGATGCTGCAGCGCGGCCACCAGGGCGAGCCGCAGAGTTCCCCGCTCGGACACCACGGAAGCGGGGTCGACGAGCACGTCCGGCAGCGGCTGCAGCCACGGGATGTCCGTCGCCTGCACGCCGAGCGGATCGCCGGGCGCGCCCGCGGGGGCACCGAGCCCCGCCGGCAGCGGCCGCCGTGCACGGTGCTCGAGGGCCGTCAGACAGGCGTTGGTGGCGATCCGGTACAACCAGGTGCGCAAGGACGCGCGCGCCTCGTAGGTGTCGTACGAGCGCCACGCCCGCAGATATGTCTCCTGCACCAGGTCCTCGGCCTCGTCCACCGAGCCGAGCATCCGGTAGCAGTGCGCGAGCAGCTCGCGTCGATGGTCCTGCGCCAGCCGTACGAACTCGTCGTGATCATGTTCCGCCATGCCACTCCCCTCGCCGTTCCCATACGGACCCGGCGGGCGGGCAAAAGGAATCGGCCGGGCCCGGAAAAATCCGGACCCGGCCGACAAGGTGCACTGCAGAAGGCGTGGCCGGACAGTCCCCTCCCGCCCGGGGGCCGAAGCCCTTCTCAGGCTATCGGCGAGCACTGACAGCGCAGCGCGCCTACAGCTCGACCTCGCGCATCAGCATCCCGACCTCGGTGTTGCTGAGCCGGCGCAGCCAGCCCGACTTCTGGTCGCCGAGCCCGATCGGACCGAAGTGCGTACGCACGAGCTTCTCGACCGGGAAGCCGGCCTCGGCCAGCATCCGGCGCACGATGTGCTTGCGGCCCTCGTGCAGGGTGACCTCGACCAGGTAGTTCTTGCCGGTCTGCTGCACGACCCGGAAGTGGTCGGCGCGCGCATAGCCGTCTTCGAGCTGGATGCCGTCCTTGAGCATCTTGCCGATCTCACGCGGCAGCGGGCCGGTGATGGCGGCGAGATAGGTCTTCTTCACGCCGTACCGCGGGTGCGTCAGACGGTGGGCCAGCTCGCCGTGGTTGGTGAGCAGGATGATGCCCTCGGTCTCGGTGTCCAGGCGGCCCACGTGGAACAGCCGCGTCTCGCGGTTGGTCACGTAGTCGCCCAGGCACTGACGGCCGTCGGGGTCCTCCATCGTCGACACCACGCCCGCGGGCTTGTTCAGCGCGAAGAACTGGTACGACTGCGTGGCGACGGTCAGACCGTCGACCTTGATCTCGTCGGACTCCGGCTTCACGCGCAGACCCTGCTCGAGCACGATCTCGCCGTTGACCTCGACCCGGGCCTGCTCCACCAGCTCCTCGCAGGCGCGGCGGGAGCCGTAGCCGGCCCGTGCGAGCACCTTCTGGAGCCGCTCGCCCTCCTGCTCGGCGCCCGGGAAGGTCTTGGGCAGCTTGATGTCCTTCTTGTCCGCGTAGCGCTCCCGGTTGCGCTCCTCCTGCCGCGTCTCGTACTCGCGGGAGGTCGCGCGCTCGGTGCGCTTGGCGCCACGGGCGCCGGTGCCCTGCGACGTACGTGGGCCGCCCTTGGCGCCGCCGCGCGCGGCATCGCCGCGGCCACGCCTGGGGCCGTCCGCGGGGTCTACGTCGTAGCGACGCTCCTCGGGACGCGGGTTACGCAGACGCCCGCTGGCATTGGTGCCGCCGTTGCCGCCACCCTGCGGACGACCGCCGCCGCCACCCTGAGGACGGCCACCGCCACCGCCCTGCGGACGACCGCCGCCGCCGCCCTGGGGACGGCCACCGCCGCCACCCTGAGAACGACCGCCGCCGCTACCGCCCTGGTAGTTTCCGCGGCCACCGCTGTTCCCACCACTGCTACGGCCACCGCTGTTGCCACCACGGCTCCCGCCGTTGTTTCCGCTGTTCCTGCCGTTGCTACGCATCAAAGTTCCGTCTTGTCTCCACTGTCGGTATCCGGTGCATCCGGATCGAACGACGGGACCCCTTCCAGTGTCTCGGCCTCGATCGCTTCTGCCTCGGGCAGGAAGGGTGCGAGTTCCGGGAGCTCGTCCAGGCCACGCAGGCCCATCCGCTCCAGGAAGTAGTTCGTCGTCCTGTACAGGATCGCACCTGTTTCGGGTTCCGCGCCCGCCTCCTCGACGAGGCCCCGCTGCAGCAGGGTGCGCATCACACCGTCACAGTTCACTCCGCGGACCGCCGAGACCCGGCTGCGGCTGACCGGCTGCCGGTACGCGACGACGGCCAGCGTCTCCAGGGCCGCCTGGGTGAGCCGGGCCTGCTGGCCGTCCAGAACGAACCGCTCCACGGCCGCCGCGTACTCGCCACGACTGTAGAACCGCCACCCACCGGCGATCAGCCTGAGCTCGAAGCCGCGGCCCTGCACCGTGTACTCGTCGGCCAGCTCCCGCAGCGCATCGGCGATCTTGCGTCGCGGCCGGTCGAGAATCTTGCCGAGGTGCTCCTCGCTCACGGGCTCGTCGACGACCATGAGCACCGCTTCGAGCGCGGGCTTGAGCTCGAGCCCGGCTACATCGAGCAGCCCGGAGGGGGCCTCACTCCCCGCCCCGGTCCCTGCCTCGCTCGCTGTCTCCTCCGTGGTGCTCACACCTTCTCCTTGCTGTCTGCCTTGCCGTCTGCCTTGTCATCGGGAAGCTCGGGCGCCCGGTCGAACTCGTCTGTGACGAGGGAATCGACCCCGCCTTCCGCAGTGCCGGTCCACCGCACCATCAGCTCCCCGAGCGCCTCGTCCTGGTCGAGCGCCACGGCCTTCTCGCGATACAGCTCAAGCAGGGACAGGAACCGGGCCACGACCGTGAGGGTGTCATCGGTGTCGGCCACCAGCTCACGGAAACTGGCCTGCCCCGTCTCCCGCAGCCGCGCCACCACGATCCCGGCCTGCTCCTGCACGGAGACGAGCGGCGCGTGGATGTGCTCGACGTACACCTGCGGCTTGGGCTTGGGCTGCATGGCCTTGACGGCGAGCCTGGCGAATCCCTCGGCCCCGATGCTGATGACGACCTCGGGCAGCAGATCGGCAAGGTGCGCTTCGAGCCCGACCGTACGCGGATACCGCCTCGACTCGTCGTCGAGCCGCCCGCTGAAGATCTGCGCGATCTGCTTGTACGCGCGGTACTGCAGCAGCCGCGCGAACAACAGATCCCGTGCCTCCAGCAACGCGAGATCCGCCTCGTCCTCGACCTCGGCGGCCGGCAGCAGCCGGGCGGCTTTGAGGTCGAGCAGGGTGGCCGCGACCACGAGGAACTCGGTCGTCTGATCGAGATCCCAGTCGGATCCCATCCCCCGGATGTACGTCATGAACTCATCGGTCACCTTGGACAGCGCGACCTCGGTAACGTCCAGCTTGTGCTTCGAGATGAGCTGAAGCAGCAGATCGAAGGGGCCTTCGAAGTTGGCCAGCCGCACCTTGAACTTGCCGTCGTCGACGGGGGGTTCGGCGTCGGCGACATCCGGCTCGCCGCCGTCGGGTACGGCTTCGCCGCTGTGAGCGGGCTGCTCAACGACGTCGGGTACGGCTTCGCCACTGTGACCGGGCTGCTCGACGACGTCGGGTACGGCTTCACCCTCACGGGAGGGCTCGCCGACCTCGGGGGCGGCTTCGCTGCCCTCAGGAGCGGGCTCAGCAGCACCGAGGGCAGACGGCTCGGCAACACCGAGGTCAGACGGCCCGGCAGCGGCCGGCAGCTCGGCGACGGCCGACGACTCGGGACCGGCGCCCTGGTCCGTCCCGCCCGCAGCCTCAACCCCGACGTCACCCGCACCCGACGCGGACCCGGCCCCCGGCCCCCGCCCCAACAGGCGGCGACCACGAGAAGAAGGCGAAGCAGCGTCGTCGGTCATCGAAATCCAAGGTGCGGCGGGAAACAGGGGCAGCCCGCGAGGGCAAACCGCAGGCTACCGCCAAGGCGAACGGCGCCCACGAACGCCGTACCGGAAACCCGGCACCCACCGAGGCCGTACCGGAGACTCAGCGCCCGCGCAGCCGCCGTACCAAAATGCTCGCGTCCCCACGGGACTCCAGATCCGCGAGCACCACCGCGACGGCCTCGCGCACGATCCGCCCACGGTCCACCGCGAGCCCGTGCTCCCCGCGCAGCACCAGGCGCGCGTGCTCGAGGTCCATCAGCTCCTCGGCGGAGACGTACACGGTGATCTTCTCGTCGTGCCGCTCACGCCCGCTGGGCCGCCGGGCCGGAGCCCGTCCCCCACGCTTGCGCGCCGCGGACGAGCCCTGCTTGCCCGGTCCCTCGGACGACGCGCCACGCTGAGCGTCCCGGGACGCTCCGGACTCCTCGTCCTCGGACCGCGACCGTGACGCCTCGCCCGACTCCGCGTCGGCGGGCGCATGTTCGGCCTCCTCGGAGGAAGCACCCGCGGCCGCGGCCGCCGCATCGCTCTCACCGGCCGGCGCGGGCACCCGCGCCTCACCGTTGACCGGCTTGCGCGGGGTCGACGACTGAAGCGCCATCCCCCCGGTCGTACGGAACAGTTCGTCGGCCCCCGGCAGACTCACTCGGCGTGACACCGGGCGAGCACCTCCCTGGCGAGCTGACGGTAGGCGGCCGCACCAACGGAGTTGGAGGCGTACGTGGTGATCGGCTCACCGGCGACCGTGGTCTCCGGGAAGCGGACCGTGCGCCCGATCACCGTGTGGTAGACGTGCTCGTCGAAGGCCTCGACGACGCGCGCGAGCACCTCACGGCTGTGCACCGTGCGCGAGTCGTACATCGTCGCGAGGATGCCGTCCAACTCCAGGTCGGGGTTGAGGCGTTCCTGCACCTTCTCGATCGTCTCGGTGAGCAGCGCGACACCGCGCAGCGCGAAGAACTCGCACTCGAGCGGCACGATCACCTTGTGCGCGGCAGTAAGCGCGTTCACGGTCAGCAGACCGAGGGACGGCTGACAGTCGATCACGATGTAGTCGTAGTCCTGCATCAGCGGCTTGAGCGCCCGCTGCAGCGTGGACTCGCGCGCGACCTCGCTGACCAACTGCACTTCCGCAGCCGACAGGTCGATGTTGCTGGGCAGCAGGTCCATGTTGGGGACCGCGGTCTTCAGGAGCACCTCGTCCGCCGCCATGCCCCGCTCCATGAGCAGGTTGTAGACGGTGAGGTCGAGCTCCATCGGGTTGACACCCAGACCGACCGACAGCGCACCTTGCGGGTCGAAGTCGACGAGCAGCACGCGACGTCCGTACTCCGCGAGCGCCGCACCCAGGTTGATGGTCGACGTGGTCTTGCCGACGCCGCCCTTCTGGTTGCACATCGCGATGATCTTCGCGGGCCCGTGGTCCGTCAGCGGACCCGGGATCGGGAAGTACGGCAGCGGCCGTCCCGTCGGGCCGATGCGCTCCCGGCGCTGGCGGGCAGCGTCCGGGGCCAGCGTGGCCGCATACTCGGGGTCGGGCTCGTACTCGGCGTCGGGGTCGTAGAAGTGACCCTCGGGCAGTTCGTCGTAGTCGGCGAATTGCGTCGGGGTCTCACCACTCCGGTCGCCGGCCATGGCGTTCACTTGATGGCCATCCATGCTCTGGTGGGCGTTGAGCGTCTGCGTGGGAACAACGCGCTGTGTGTTCTGTCGCTCGGCGAAGGTACGTACCGCGACTGAGCCGACAGCGCCGACAGTGTCGAGCCCGGTGGGACCCGATCCCTGCGCAGGCATTCCTGGTTGGCCACCCCCGGGAGTAAATGTCGACTCATTCACAAGTCGTCTTACCTCCTTGAGTGACCAGGAACATTTATCGATAGGTCAGCGTGACACCATGCCGACGGTTGGCGACTCTATGGCGTGTCACCGGTCCGCAGCAACACAATCCGCCGGACCCGGCCCGATGTGTCGGCAAAGGAACAAGCCGCTGTCAAGGGTGGACGGCGGGCGCACAGGGACGTGTCGGCCGGTTTCACGGGTGTGCGAAACGGTTAAACAGCTACGTTCGAGGCGAGTTGATCGAGCCTCACAAACGTGACGGGATACACAGACGGCCGGACCTTGCGAACAAGGTCCGGCCGCTTGCGTCAGGTTGACGCGGGGCATTGACCGATCAACCGGAAACCGCGCTCAGTTCAGCCGAGCAGCGCGCTCAGCTCGACGTGCTCCATGCCGTGCGCCTCGGCAACGGGACCGTAAACGACCTGGCCGTCATGGGTGTTGAGACCCAGCGCGAGCGCGGGGTCACGGCGCAGCGCCTCCACCCAGCCGTGGTTGGCGAGTTCGACGATGTACGGCAGCGTCGCGTTGGTCAGCGCGTACGTCGAGGTGTTCGGAACAGCGCCCGGCATGTTGGCCACGCAGTAGAAGACCGAGTTGTGGACCTTGAAGGTCGGCTCGGCGTGCGTGGTCGGGTGCGAGTCCTCGAAGCAGCCGCCCTGGTCGATCGCGATGTCGACAAGGACACTTCCGGGCTTCATCCGCGAGACGAGCTCGTTGGTGACCAGCTTCGGCGCCTTGGCGCCGGGGATCAGGACGGCACCGATCACGAGGTCGGCGTCGACGACGGCGTTCTCGAGCTCGTAGGTGTTCGACATGATCGCCCGCACCTTGGTGCCGAAGATCTTGTCGGCCTCGCGCAGCTTGTTGACGTCACGGTCGAGCAGCGTGACGTGGAAGCCGAGACCCACGGCGATCTGCGTGGCGTTCCAACCGGAGACGCCACCGCCGATGACGACGGCCTTGCCCGGGTGCGTGCCCGGCACGCCGCCGGGAAGCACGCCACGGCCGCCCGCGGAGGCCATCAGGTGGTAGGCGCCGACCTGCGGGGCCAGGCGGCCCGCGACCTCGGACATCGGGGCGAGCAGCGGCAGCGCGCGGTTCGCGGTCTCGACCGTCTCGTACGCGATGGCCGTGGTGCCCGACTCGATGAGCGCGTCGGTGCACTCCTTGGAGGCGGCGAGGTGCAGGTACGTGAAGAGCGTCTGGTCCTTGCGGAGGCGGTGGTACTCCTCGGCGATCGGCTCCTTGACCTTCAGGAGCAGGTCGGCGGTGGCCCAGACCTCGTCGGCGGTCGGCAGGATCGTCGCGCCCGCGCCGACGTACTCCTCGTTGCTGATCGAGGAGCCGACACCGGCGTCGTGCTCGATGAAGACCTGGTGGCCGTGGCGCACGAGCTCATGCACGCCGGCGGGGGTGATCGCCACCCGGAACTCGTTGTTCTTGACCTCGCGGGGGATGCCGACCTTCATCGTCGATCACGGTCCTTGACTCAGGGAAAATCACGGGCATAGAGGCACAAACCCGATTGCAGAGAGCGCAACGGGCAGAGGCCGCAGAAGTAGGCGGCGGAGCCAGTCTAATGAAGGATGTCGCGCTGTCTAGCCTTTGAAAGCTTCAATCTGATCTGGATGCACTACGGATTTCGTAGGCCATCGCCTCCGGCTACCCGTACACCGTGTCGTCGAGGCCGGATTACTGCGCTCCGTGCAGCTCTTCTCCCAGCATGCGCTCGGCGGCGGCCCTGTGCAGTCCGGCCGCGGCGCTGTCCCCGAGCCGGTCCAGGGTGTCCGCGAGGCGCACCTGGAGAGCGGCTTGAAGTCGTACGTCCTCGGCCTTGCGGGCCCACTCCACCGCCTGGTGGCAGGTGCGCAACGACTCCTCGGGCCGCCCCGCGTACTCCTGCACCCGGGCCATCTCGCTCAACGCCCTTGCAAACGAAGGCACATCGGCCTCCTTGCGATAGCCGGCCGCGGCCGAACGCCACGCGCGCAGCGCCTCGCCGTACTGCCCCGCGTAGGTGTGCACGGTGCCGAGCCGCCCGTACAGCCGCGCCGCCTCGACGCGCTCGTCGCGCGCGAGCCGCTGGGCCAGCGCGCGCCCGAACCAGTCGGCGGCCCGGTGCCAGTCCCCCAGCTCCTGGTAGGCCCCGCCGATGGATTCCATGGCGCGCCCGGAGGCGTACGGGTCCGAGGAGGCCCGTGCGGTCTCCAGGGCGGTCCGGTAGCGGACCAGCGCCTCCTGGGTGCGCCCCGTCTGGGCGTCGAGGTCCGCCAGATTGAGCAGCGCGGCCGCCTTCTCGCGCGGCAGCGAGCGCCGCTCGGCCACATCCAGCACCAGACCGTGGATTCCGTAGAGCTCGGGAGCCGCCGCTTCGGTGCCCCGGTGGGCGACGAGGGCGCGGGTCAGTGCGGCCATCAACCGCCTTGCGAGCGTGTCGAGTTCACCGTCCGCGACCGCGAGCCGCGCGGAGGCGAGCAGCGCCGGCTGGCGAAGGCGCAGCCACTGCGCGGCCGTCGCAGGGTTCGCAAACCGCAGCGCACGGGGCAGCCCGGCGAGCTTTTTCCGTGCGGGAGAGCCGTCGGGTTCGGTGACCGCCCGGCAGGACTGCAGCAGCCGTACGGTCCGCTCCAGCATCCGGGCCCGGGCCAACTGCACCTCGGCGGGGCGGTCCTGCACCTCCGTGAGCGCCTTCAGGAGCGGGTGCAGGGCGCCGGGCACCTCGTACTGCTCCCCCGCCGTCCCCACGGGCCGCAGCAGCCCGAGCCCGGAGAAGTCCTCCAGGGTCGTACGGGCGGCCGAGACAGAGCAGCCGGCGAGGGCGGAGGCGGTGTGCGCGTCGGCGAGCCCGGCGGGCGCGAGGGAGAGCAGTCGCAGTATCCGGGCGGCCGGGGAGGGCAGCGACTCGTAGACGAAGCGGAAGACGCGCGCGAGCGAGTCCTTGGTGCCGGTCTCATCCTCCGGCACATTGCGCAGCGCCTTCGAGAGCTCCGCGACGGAGGCCTTGGGCCGTGCGGCCAGCCAGCCGCCCGCGACCGCCAGAGCCGCGGGCTGATGGGCGCAGAGCTCGGCGAGGGACTCGGCGGCGCGCGGGTCGACGGTGATGCGCACCGATCCCGTGTAGCCGCTCAGGAGCTCCAGGGCGGACTTGGTGTCGAGCCCGCCCAGCGTGCAGGGACGCACATCCGGAATCCCGGTGAGGGGCCCTTCGGCAGTGGCGACGACGAGGCACTCGGGCGAGTCCGGCAGCAGTGGTTCGACCTGCTCGGCGTCTGCGGCACCGTCGAGGATCAGGAGCACTCTGCGTACGGAGAGTGCAGTCCGCAGCGATTCGGCCAGCTCGTCCTCGTCGGCGCCGGGCGGGGTCGGGAAGTCGAGGGCGCCGAGCAGCTCACGTGCGGTGCGCTCGGTGGGGACACGGGCGCCGTCGGGCTCGGCCAGCTTGGCGCGCAGGATCCCGTCGGGGTAGCGCCCTTTGAGCTGGCCCGCGAGCTCTTCGGCGAGCGCGGTGCGTCCCGAGCCGGGACGCCCCGCGATCAGCAGGACACGGGCGCGCGGCGGCTTCTTCCCGGCGAGGGTGTCGAGTCCGGTGCGCTCGATGTCGGCGCGCAACTCCTTCAGCTCCCGCTGCCGGCCGACGAATTCATGACCCTTGCGCTCGAGGTCCCCCTCGGGCTGTACCGCCGCCGTGTGGGTGTCCACCGCCTGATCCGTCACGGGTCGTGCTCCCGTCCAGCCGCGCCGCCACGGCCGCGGCTGCGGCCGGGGAAGAGACGGGACGCCGGGGTCGTTTCCGGCGGATTCCGTCGGCCCCGAGCGTAGTTCACGCATCGTGACGAAAGCCGGGGAGCGCGGCGGACAGATCCCTCGATCGGATCAGCCGATGGTCACACCGGAGGGCTCAGACCTCGAAGGGCCGGGCCGGCCAGGGCGCCTCGGCGGGGCGCAGCGCGTCCAGGCCGTCGCCGTGCTGGGCGGCGACCAGCGAAAGAACGCCCACAACCAGGCAGTTGTTCTGCAGTTCGCCGGCCAGGACACCCCGTACGAGCTCGTCGAGCGGGACTCGCCGAAGCTCCATGTCGGCTTCTTCCTCGGTCACTTCGAAGCGCCGGCCGTCGGCCTCGGAGAGGTCGCGTGCGAGGAACACGCGTACGGCTTCGTCGCTGCCGCCGGGCGTCGTGTAGACGTCGGTGAGCACCCGCCAGTCCTCGGCCTTGACGTGCGCCTCCTCGTACAGCTCGCGCTGCGCGGCGTGCAGCGGGTTCTCACCGGGGATGTCCAGAAGCCCGGCCGGGATCTCCCAGAGCTTGTGGCGCACGGGGTGGCGGTACTGGCGGATCACCAGGACACGGCCGAGGTCGTCGAGGGCGAGCACGGCCACGGAGCCGGGGTGGACCTGGTAGTCACGGCGCGCGACCGTCCCGCCGGGCATGACCACGTCGTCGGTGCGGACGCTGGTCTTCTTGCCCTCGAAGGGGGTCGCGGTCGCCGTGACCTCCCACTCCTCGGCGGTGTCCTTGATCGTCATGACGTACGTCCTCCCGAGCTCACCACAGAAGCCAAAAACCCAGCACCCGAAAACACAGAAACCGGGGTGCGCGCCTCGATTTCGAGACCCGCACCCCGGCAACCGTATCGCCCGTGGATTACTTACCGGTCTTGCGCTCCACAGCGGCCTTCACCAGGCCCGCGAAGAGCGGGTGCGGACGCGTCGGACGCGAGCGCAGCTCCGGGTGGGCCTGGGTCGCGACCAGGTAGGGGTGGATCTCGCGCGGGTACTCGACGTACTCGACGAGCTTGTTGTCCGGGGACGTACCGGAGAAGAGGATGCCGGCCTTCTTCTCGAGGTCCGCGCGGTAGGCGTTGTTGACCTCGTAGCGGTGGCGGTGGCGCTCCTCGACGTACTCCTTGCCGTCGTACACCTCGCGCACGATCGAGCCCTCGGCCAGCTTCGCCGGGTACATGCCCAGGCGCATGGTGCCGCCCATGTCGCCCTCACCGGCGACGATGTCGAGCTGCTCGGCCATCGTGGAGATGACCGGGTGGGCGGTTGCGGAGTCGAACTCGGTGGAGTTGGCGTCCGGGATGTCGGCCAGGTTCCGGGCGGCCTCGATCACGATGCACTGCAGGCCCAGGCACAGGCCGAGCAGCGGCACCTTGTTCTCACGGGCGTACGTGATGGCGCCGACCTTGCCGTTGACACCGCGGTCACCGAAGCCGCCGGGGACGCAGATCGCGTCGACGTCGCCGAGCTGCTTGGCGGCGCCCGCCGGGGTCTTGCAGTCGTCCGAGGTGACCCACTTGATCTTCACGCGGGCCTTGTTGGCGAAGCCGCCCGCGCGGATCGCCTCGGTGACCGAGAGATAGGCGTCGGGCAGGTCGATGTACTTGCCGACCAGCGCGACGGTGACCTCGTGGTCGGGGTTGTGGACGCGGTCGAGCAGGTCGTCCCACTGGGTCCAGTTCACATCGCGGAACGGGAGGTCCAGCTTGCGCACGACGTAGGCGTCGAGGCCCTCGGTGTGCACGGTCTTGGGGATGTCGTAGATCGAGCGGGCGTCGGGACAGGCCACCACGGCGGCCTCGTCGACGTCGCACATCAGCGAGATCTTGCGCTTGATGGAGGTCGGCACCTCGCGGTCGCAGCGAAGCACGATGGCGTCCGGCTGGATACCGATGTTGCGCAGCGCGGCGACGCTGTGCTGGGTCGGCTTGGTCTTCAGCTCACCGGAGGGGCCGATGTAGGGCAGCAGCGAGATGTGCACGACGAAGACGTTGTCGCGGCCGACCTCGTGGCGGACCTGGCGCACGGTCTCCAGGAACGGCAGCGACTCGATGTCACCGACCGTGCCGCCGACCTCCGTGATGACCACGTCGACCTCGTCGGTGGCCATGCGCCGGATGCGGTGCTTGATCTCGTTGGTGATGTGCGGGATGACCTGCACGGTGTCGCCCAGGTACTCGCCGCGGCGCTCCTTGGCGATGACCGTCGAGTACACCTGGCCGGTGGTCACGTTCGCGGAGCCGTCGAGGTCGCGGTCCAGGAAGCGCTCGTAGTGGCCGATGTCCAGATCGGTCTCGGCGCCGTCGTTGGTGACGAACACCTCGCCGTGCTGGAACGGGTTCATCGTGCCCGGGTCGACGTTCAGGTACGGGTCGAGCTTCTGCATCACGACGCGCAGACCGCGGGCCTTCAGCAGCATGCCGAGGCTGGAGGCCGTCAGGCCCTTGCCGAGGGAGGAGGCGACACCCCCGGTGACGAAGATGTGCTTGGTCGTCGTGGCATTGGGCGGCATGGCCAAGAGGGGGCTCCCGTGGTCGCGAAGTGAAGTGCGTGCCGGCTTCCCTGGTCTCTCCGAGGCTTGTCGGAGGGGAGGCGCCGTCGCTGCGGTCGGGGGTTTTTTGACCACCGGTCCACGGGCTACCAGGGTATCAGCGACACGGGGAGCCTGCTTCCGGCCACCCCGGAGCCTCACCGGACGGCCACATTCCGTGGCCGTCGGTTGACGCGACGTATACGACATTGCGGACGTCACCAGATCCTCACCCGTTCGGCCGAACCGCTTTGCCTGCGGCCCGGTCCAGATCATTAGGGTGCGCGTACCCTGCTCGGAATACGCTGCGAGCCGGCCGGCATCGGCACCATCCCGCCCGCTGCCGGACCCAAGTGCTCGTCAACGACCCTTGACTGCAGACGCAAGCGCCCGAGAGGGCGGAAGTGGCCGTTCGACTGGGAGATTGCACGTGGCCGGGCGCATCGAGGATTACGCACTCATCGGGGACATGCAGACCGCGGCCCTGGTCTGCAGAGACGGCTCGCTGGACTGGCTGTGTCTGCCCCGTTTCGACTCCCACGCGGTCTTCGCGGGCCTGCTCGGGACCGAGGACCACGGCTTTTGGCGCCTGGGGCCCGCGCATGGCGCGGAGAACGCACCGCCAAGGGCCGACCGCCGTACGTACAAAGGCGATTCGCTCATCCTGGAGTCCGAGTGGGACACCCAGCGCGGCACGGTCCGCGTGACCGACTTCATGCCGCCGCGCGACGGCGCACCGCAGTTGATCCGGATCGTCGAGGGCGTCAGCGGCCGGGTGCCGATGCGCTCCGCGCTCAGGATGCGTTTCTCGTACGGGCGGATCACGCCCTGGGTGCACAAGGTGGACACGCGGACGGTGGCCGTGGCCGGGCCGGACTCCGTGTGGCTGGACACCTCGGCCGAGACGTACGGCAAGGATCTGACGACGTACTCGGACTTCACCGTCGGACCCGGTGACCGGATCGCGTTCACGATCAGCTGGGAGCCCTCGCACAAGGAGCCGCCGCCGCTGCCGGATCCGGAGGGTGCCCTGGAGGCGACCACCGATTTCTGGCGCGAGTGGGTCGAGCACTGTACGTATCACGGGCCTTACCGCGAGGCCGTGGTCCGCTCGCTGATCACGCTCAAGGCGCTCACCTACGCGCCCACCGGCGGGATCGTGGCCGCGCCCACCACCTCGCTGCCCGAGGACATCGGCGGCGGCCGCAACTGGGACTACCGCTTCACCTGGCTGCGCGACGCCGCCATCACGCTCTCCTCGCTGCTTCGCACCGGATATCGCGAAGAGGCCCGTGCCTGGCGCGAGTGGCTGCTCAGGGCGGTCGCGGGCGACCCGGAGAACCTGCAGATCATGTATGGGATCGCCGGTGAACGGGAGCTCGGTGAGCGCGAGTTGGACTGGCTGCCGGGCTATGAGAACTCCAAGCCGGTAAGGGTCGGCAACGGCGCCGCGCACCAGCTGCAGCTCGATGTGTACGGCGAGGTCACCGAGGCGCTGCACCTGGCGCACATGACCGGGCTCGCCCGCAACGACTACGCCTCCCTGCTCCAGCTCAAGCTGATCCGCTACCTGGAGACCCACTGGGACCAGCCCGACGAGGGCATCTGGGAGGTGCGCGGACCGCGGCGGCACTTCGTGCACTCCAAGGTGATGGCCTGGGTCGCGGTCGACCGCACCATCAAGCTGATCGAGTCCGGGGACGCGGACGGACCCCTTGAGCGGTGGCGCGAGCTGCGCGACGACATCCACCGCGACGTGTGCGAGAAGGGCTACGACCCAGAGCGCAACACCTTCACGCAGTCGTACGGCTCGAAGGAGCTGGACGCTTCGCTGCTCCTGATCCCCCAGGTGGGCTTTCTGCCGCCGGACGACAAGCGGGTCGTCGGCACGATCGAGGCCATCCAGCGCGAGCTGTCCACGGAGGACGGCTTCGTGCTGCGCTATCCGACCTCCGGGGACGACGCGGGCGTGGACGGCCTCGAAGGTGACGAAGGGGCCTTCCTGGCCTGCTCGTTCTGGCTCGCGGACGATCTCGCGATGATCGGCCGGGTCGACGAGGCACGTGAGCTCTTCGAAAAGCTGCTCTCGCTCCGCAACGACCTGGGGCTGCTCGCCGAGGAATGGGATCCGCGACTGCAGCGCCAGGTCGGCAACTTCCCGCAGGCCTTCAGCCACGTACCGCTGATCGACACGGCACTGCGGCTGACGGCCTCGGGGGCGTACGGGGGTTAGCGGGGCGGGTTGGTCGGGCGGCCGCTCAGGCCACCTTGCCGATCACCTCCCTGGCGGCGCGCTCGCCCTCGGTCGCGCCGCCCTCCATGAAGCCCTGGAAGTCGTAGCTGCAGTGCTCGCCGCCGATGTGGACGTTGCCCTGGGCGACGCCCTCGTAGCCGGCGTAGCGGTGCAGATAGCTCACGGGCCAGTACGAGTAGGCGCCCAGGGCGTACGGGTTGCGGTGCCAGGCGGAGAGCTGGGCCTTGCCGGTCCACTTGGCCGAGGTGCCGGGGAAGAAGGCGTCGATGCCCTTGAGGCGCTTTGTCGCCAAGTCCTTCACGTAGCGGTCGGATTCGGTGGCGAAGGGTGTGCCCGGCGTCAGTGCGGTGGCGAGTGAGCCGCTGCCGTACTGGATGAGGATGCCGCCGGTGCCGGGCTGCACCTTGGTGGTGTCCCAGGTCTGCTGGACAGCGGTGTCGGTGAAACAGTCGCCCGCCGACACTCCCGGCCAGGCGCCCGTGCCGCGCCAAGGGCGGGCGCTGAACTGCATGTTGAGCTTGGTGCAGTGGCCCATCCCCGCGTCGCGCAGCAGGTTGGTCATCCGGGTGTCGAAGCCCGCCTTGGTGAGATCGAGCTGCTTGAGGATCGGCAGCGGAACGCACAGGATCGTGTGGTCGGCGGTGACCGTGCGGGTCGCGCCGGCCTCCGTGAACGTGAGGGTCTGGCTGCCGTCGGCGTTGGCGCGGACGGCGTTCAGGGACCAGCCTTGGCGGATGGTGCCGTCGGGCAGGAAGTCCGCGATGGCGTGCGGGAGTTGGTCGTTGCCGCCGGTGATGTGGTAGCGCTCGTTGGACAGGCCCCAGATGTTGAAGTTGCCCGGGTTGGTCTGGTAGCCCATCAGCAGGACGAGGGCGAGGGACGACTGCAGGGTGGTGTCGGCGCCGTATTCCACGTTGTACGCGACGTCGAAGAAGCGGCCGAGCGGGGAGGAGTGGCCGCCTGGGACACGTGAGTCGATCCATTCATGGATCGACATGTCGTCCAGCGCCGTGCCGGTCGGTGTCGTCTGGTTCCAGAACACCTCGCCGGACTCCTGAAGATCCCGGCGCAGCGCCTGGTAGACGGCGTTGAAGTCCTGCTCGGCCTCCTCGCGCGGGTAGTAGCCGCCGTTGAACCAGAGGACTTCCTCGGCCCCGTTCGGGCCGCCGCCGAGGAAGTCCTCCGTGGGCAGGTCGAAGCGCCGGCACAGTTCGAGGATCTTCTTGTGGCTCGTGTCGATCAGCTCGCCGCCGATCTCCGAGGTCTGCCCGTACGCCCAGTGGTCGCGCTGCGTCCACATCCGGCCGCCCACGCGGTCCGGATTCGCCTCGTAGACCGTGCAGTCGAGACCCGCGTCGCGCAGGGTGAGGGCGGCGGTCAGGCCCGCGATACCCGCGCCGATGACGGCGATACGGGGTGCCGCGCCCGAGGCGGCACGGGCGGGGGTCGCGAGCGCCGAGGTCTGTCCGGCGACCGTGACACCGAGGCCCAGGGCCGCGGCCCGCTTGAGCAGTCCGCGGCGGTCGGTGCCACGGACCTCGGCCACGGGCATCCGGAGCTGTTCGGCTGCCCGCTGCTGTGCGGCGAGCTGTTGCAGGGCGTGCAGGGGCTGCGTACGAGCCATGGCGGCGCTCTCCTCAGACCTTGACCGTGGGGGTGGGTTCGCTGTCGCGCTCGGCCGCGTCCTCGAGGACGATGCGGCCGATGATCTCGTAACGGGCGGGGTTCTTGGTCTTGAGATAGAGGCCGAGCCCGAGGCCGCCGAAGAACACCGCGCCGACGACCCAGGGGATCGCCTTGAAGAAGACCGAGTCGGCGGCCGTGCCCGCGGCCGTCTCCATGTTCATCACCAGGAGGACGACCACCGCGATCATCCCGATGCCGCCGAGCAGCGGCGCCGTGAAGGTCCTGAACCAGTGCCGGTCCTCGGGGTGGTTCTTGCGGAAGTAGCCGATGACGGCGAAGGAGCACAGAGTCTGCACGATGAGGATGGCCATCGTGCCGAGGATCGCGAGCAGGGTGTACAGGTGGACGTACGGGTCCTGGTCGGTGAGCCAGAAGGCGCCCACCAGGACGACGGCGATGCCCGACTGCACGTACGAGGCGATGTGGGGCGAGCCGTGCTTGGGGTGGGTGCGGCCGAGCGCCGGGTGCAGGAAGCCCTCACGGCCGATCGCGTAGAGGTAGCGCGAGGCGCACTGGTGGAAGGCCATGCCGCAGGCGAACGAGCCGGTGAGCAGCAGCCACTGGAAGGTGTCGACGGCCCACGCGCCGATGTAGGTGTTGGCCGGGGCGAAGAACAGGTCGAGCGGACTCGCGGACGAGGAGATCTTCACCGACCCTGACAGGCCGTTGCCGGCGATGGTCATCCACGAGACGTAGATGTAGAAGAGGCCGACGCCGACGACCGAGATGAGCGTGGCGCGCGGGATGACCTTCTTCGGGTTGCGGGACTCCTCGCCGTACATGGCGGTCGATTCGAAGCCGACCCAGGACCAGAAGGCGAAGAACAGCCCGAGCCCGGCGGATGCGCCCGTGAAGGCGTTCTTCGGGTTGATCGGCTCCAGCGGGATGCCGTCGGGGCCACCGCCGTTGAGCAGCACGGCCGTGGCCACCGCGAACAGGACGGCGATCTCGGCGACCAGCATGATGCCGAGCGCCTTCGCGGTGAGGTTGATGTCGAAGTGCGCGAGGATTCCGGTGACGGCGAGCATGGCGGCCGCGTAGAGGATCCAGGGCAGGTCCCAGCCGAGCTGGTCGTGGACGGTGGTCTTCGTGAAGTACGCGAAGACACCGACGATCGAGGCCTCGAAGACCACGTACGCGAGGACGGCGAGCATGCCCGAGGCCATGCCCGCGATCCGGCCGAGGCCGTGCGAGATGTAGCCGTAGAAGGCACCGGCCGCGGTGATACGGCGGGCCATGGCCACATAGCCGACCGAGAACACCGTCAGGACCAGCGTCGCGAAGAGGAATCCTGCGGGTGCGCCGGTGCCGTTGCCGAAGCCGACGGCGATGGGCAGGTTGCCGGTCATCGCGGTGATCGGCGCGGCCGTGGCGACGGCCATGAAGACGACGCCGATCAGACCGACGGAGTTGGCCTTGAGGCGGTGGACCTCGCGCTGCGGCGGGGTGTTTTCTGTCATGACCGCGCAGCATGGCCCTGAGTGACGCACGCCACAACGTACATCAAGTCGTGCAATCGGCTTGTGGGTGCGACGAGTTGTCGCCTCAGGAGCGGCGAAACGGACCACTGTGATCGGCCGGTGATGTTCCGGAAACGCGGCCGCAGGTAGCGTCCCGAGGATGAACATGCAGGGGCCCGCCAACGGCGGTGGGATCACGGTCCAGCGGGCGCTCGAACTGCCCGGCCTTCGCGGCGGTCTGCCCGAGGTCGTCGTCGGCGCGGAACGCCTGCAGCGCACGGTCCGCTGGGTGCACGCGGGCGAGGTGCCCAATATCGCCTCGCTGCTCAAGGGCGGCGAACTGCTCCTCACCACCGGGCTCGGCCTCGGTACGCGCCCGGCCGAGCAGCGCGCCTTCGTGCGCAAGCTGGCCGAGCGCCAGATCGCGGCGCTCGTCGTCGAACTCGGCCCGCGCTTCGCCCGGCTGCCCGCGGCCATCGTGGAGACCGCCCGCACGGCGGGACTCCCCCTCGTACAGCTGCACCGTGAGGTGCCGTTCGTGACGGTCACCGAAGAGGTGCACACCGAGATCGTCAACGGGCACTACGCACTGCTGCAGCAGGCCGAGGAGGTCCACCGGCGCTGCACACAGGCGCTGCTCGGCGGGGGCGGGGTGCCGCAGGTGCTCGCGATCCTGGCGGAGTTCACGGCCAACCCGGTGTTCCTGGAGACGGCCGACGGCCAGCTTCTGTACGGCGCCGGGTCGCCCGCCGCAGGTGTGGATCCGCTGCAGGTCTGGGAGGGCCTGCGGGGGCGGTCGCGGGAGTCCGGGCCGCCTTCGCACGCGGTCCTCGTGGACGTGCCGGGCGGCGGTGGCGGGCCGTTGCCTTCTTCGGGGTCGGTACGGGCCCGTATCGCACTGCTTCCGGTCAGTTCCCCGCTGCTGCCGGTGCACCGGATCGCGGCCGAACGTGCGGCGGGGATCCTCGCGGTGGTCCTGATGCAGGCCCGCCAGGAGGAGGAGCTGGCGGCGCGCGGACGCGGCGACTTCCTGACCGATCTCGCCGAAGGCCGTATCGCGGCCGAGAACGCTCCCGCGCAGGCCCGCGTCCTCGGCTTCAAGCCGGGCGAAGGACCGCTGCTTCCGGTGGTGATGCGGCTGGCGGACGACACGGTCGCCTTCGCGCCCGGCGGCGGCTGGGCGGTGCTCGCGCGCGCGGTCTCGGAGGAGCTCGCGGCCGTGGGGGTGCCGGTGCTCGTGGGCGTACGTCCTGTGGAAGGCCGTGTTCCGCTACTGCTCGGGCTCCGCTCTGAGTCCGAACGGACCGCCGTGGCCGACCGGGTGGCGGCCGCCCTGCGGGCCGGTGTGGAGCGCGCGGGAATGCGCTCGGCGGGCCGCGCACCGGTGGTCGTGGTCGGAGTCGCCGGCGGCTGGGTGGCCGCCTCTGCGGGCCTGCGGCACGCGTCCGAGACGGCTACGGCGGCGCAAGGTCTGTCGGATCGCCCCTGGTACGACGCGCGCCGCCTCGACACCGAGCTGCTGCTGTGGCGGCTGCGCGACCACCCGGACCTGGCGGCGTTCGTGGAACGTGCGATCGGTCCGCTGCAGGAGCACGACGCCCGCTCGAAGGCACCGCTCCTGCCCACCCTGGAGACGTATCTGACCCATGCGGGCCGCAAGGCGGAGACGGCCCGCGAACTGCATCTGAACCGGCAGACGCTGTACAACCGCCTGGCGCGGATCGCGGAGCTTCTGGGGACGGATCTGGACGATCCGCAGACGGTGCTCGCGCTGAGTCTGGCGCTGCGTGCGCGGAGGCTGGTCAGCGCCGCCTGACGGGCTCCGGGCCGGCGCAGGGCAACCTCAAGCCGACCTAGGGCGACGTCAACTCGTCGTAGACGCTGAGGATCTGCGCCACCGTCTCGTCCTCCGTCGGCCAACTCGCCGCCTGCGCAAGCCCTTCCGCCCGCAGCCACGCCCTGCGCCCCGGATCCGCGAGCAGCCGCTCGACCGCCCGCGCGAGGGCCCGCGCATCTGCGTACGGTACGAGTTCGGCGGCGTCGCCGACGAGTTCCGGCACTCCCCCGACATCCGTCGCCACCAGCGGTACGCCCGCGTGCAGCGCCTCGTGGGCGAGCACCGAGCGGGACTCCCAGCGGCTGGGCAGCAGCGCCACATCGGCGGCGGTGAGGAGGTCGGGAACGTCGTCGCGGCGGCCGACGAGCCGGACCGGCAGCCCTTCGGCGTCGATACGGCGCTGCAGCGCGGCCCGTTCGGGACCTTCGCCGGCCACCACGAGCAGCGGCACCGGGTCGAGACGCAGCCAGGAGTAGGCGGCGTCCAGAAGCGTGTCGTACCCGCGATGCCGCTCCAGGGAGCCGACGGCGAGCAGCAACGGGCGGTCCACGGCGCCGAGTTCGGCCCGCGCCTTGTGCTTGAGCCGGTCGGGGTCGTCGTGGCCCGGCGCGAGTGGCCGCCGGGGTGCGGGGAACGCGATCGGCGCGAGCCGGGCGTCGCGCGCGCCCCGGCTGCGCGCCCGGTCGACCAGGTCGGAGGATGTGCCGAGCACCACGGCCGCGGCCTTCGCCGCCCGGCGCTCGATCAGCCGAAGGACATGGGCCCGCGCCCCGTCCGCGTGCGCCCGGGTGTGCCAGGTGACGACGAGCGGGGAGCGGCGCCCGTCGTGCGTGGCGCGGGCGAGCGAGGACCGTACGGCGGCGTGCAGTCCATGGGCGTGCACCAGGTCCGCCTCGGCGCACGCGGCGCGCAGTGCGGCCACGGAGACCGGGTCGGTGCGCCTGGGCACCGGCACGAAGTGCACGCCCGCTTCGGTGAATCCGTACCGCTCGTCCAGCGCCGCGGGTGCGCACACCGTGACCCGTACACCACGGGCCACCAGGCCGGCGGCAAGCGACCTGACGTGCACGGAGCTGCCGGCACTGCCGCCGCCGAGCACTTGCACGGTACGCAGCGGGGTCCTGCCCTGCGAAGGCTGGCTGCTCGGGTGGCTCACTCGCCTTGCACTCCTGAATCGGCGTGGACGGCCCGGCAGTTGGGCCGGCGGGCGCGGTCCTGAACGGTCACAGCCCGCTGGAGCCTGTTCCTGGCTCCAGCGCCAAGGATGCCAGTCCGTACGCACGTTCCGGCACCGCCGAACGGTACGACCTGTGGCGCCGACGGCAAGCGGAATGCGCGGACCACCCACATGGGTGAGCGGCAGCCTCCCACCGGGAGGCCCCCGGTGTCAGCCCCCGTCCGTGACCTCAGCCCTCGACGCGCGCCGCCGCGAGCAGCTCCTCCGCATGTGCGCGGGCCGTCTCGGAGTCCTCCTGGCCCGCGAGCATGCGCGACAACTCCCGGATCCGGTCCTCGCCTTCGAGCACCTTCACACCGGAGCGCGTGACGGTGCCGTCGTTGGTCTTCTCGACCAGGAGCTGCCGGTCGGCGAACGCCGCGACCTGCGGCAGATGCGTGACGACCACGACCTGCGCGGAACGGGCGAGCCGTGCGAGCCGGCGCCCGACCTCGACGGCCGCCTTGCCGCCGACGCCCGCGTCCACCTCGTCGAAGAGATAGGTCGGTACGGGGTCGGAGCCCGCGAACACGACCTCGACCGCGAGCATCACGCGCGAGAGCTCACCGCCGGACGCGCCCTTGGCGATGGGCCGCGGCGGGGCGCCCGGGTGCGGGGCGAGCAGCAGCTCGACCTCGTCGACACCGGCCGAGGTGTACGCGACCGGGCGGCCGCCGACCTCGATGCCGTTGGCGTCCTCGGTCTGCCCGACGGCGATCGTGACGCGCGCGTGCGGCATCGCGAGCGAGGCCAGTTCGGCGGTGACGGCGGCGGCGAAGCGCTCGGCGGCCTCGCCGCGGGCGTCGGTCAACGCCTGCGCCAGACCGGACAGTTCACCGTGCAGGGCGTCGCGTTCGGCGGTCAGCTCACCGATCCGGTCGTCGTCGCCGTCGAGTTCACCGAGCCGGGTGGCACTGGTCTCGGCCCAGGCGAGGACACCGTCGATGTTCTCGCCGTACTTCCGCGTCAGCTGGGTAAGCGCCGCCCGCCGCTCCTCCACGGCGGCGAGCCGCAGCGGATCGGCATCGAGATCGTCGGCGTAACCGGCCAACTCCCCCGCCACATCGGCGAGCAGGATCCCGATCTCACCGAGCCGCTCGGCAAGACCGGCCAGCGCGGGATCATGCGAGCGTACGGCGTCGAGGGCGCGCTGGGCGCCGCCGACGAGCATCCCTGCGTCGACACCCTCGGGGTCCTCGGGGTTGCCGGCGAGCGCGCCGTGCGCGGCGGTCGCGGCGGAGGCCAACGCCTCGGCGTGACCGAGCCGCTCGGCCTCGGCGGCCAGTTCCACGTCCTCTCCGGGACGCGGTTCGACGGCCGCGATCTCGTCGAGCCCGAAGCGCAGCAGATCGGCTTCCTGCGCACGCTCGCGCGCCCGCGTGGTGATCTCGTCGAGCTCCTGGCTGACGGCGCGGAATCGCTTGTACGCGGCCGTGTACTTGGCGAGCGGTACGGCTACCGCGTCCCCCGCGTACCGGTCGAGCGCCTGCCGCTGCCGGGCCGGCTTCAGGAGGCCCTGCTGGTCGGTCTGCCCGTGCACGGCCACGAGGTCCTCGGCGAGCTCACCCAGCAGCCCCACGGGCACGCTGCGGCCGCCCAGATGCGCCCGCGACCGGCCCTCCGCGGAAACGGTACGGCTGATCAGCAGCGCACCGTCGTCCAGTTCGGCCCCGGCCTCCTCGGCACGCATCATCGCCGAGGCGTCGGCGGGCACCCTGATCCGGCCCTCCACGACGGCGTTCTTGGCGCCGATCCGTACGAGGGCGGGGTCGGCGCGACCGCCGAGCAGCAGCCCAAGACTGGTGACGACCATGGTCTTGCCCGCGCCGGTCTCACCGGTGACCGCGGTGAATCCGGGCGACAGCTCGACCACCGCGTCGTCGATGACTCCGAGCGACCGTATCCGCATCTCCTCCAACACGGACACGACCTTACGAGGTCTTGGGGCCGGTGTGCGACGGACCCCGGCTCTGGAGAGCGAACCAGCAGCTGACGGAGGTGGGTCGGGGCGCCCGAGTCACTCGCGGGAGTGGCGGACTCAGGAGGGGCACCTGGGGACAACCCCCGCAATCCACTGAGGTCAGCCGCCCGTGCGCCCTCTGGATGGCCTCATTTCCCGGACCCCGCCTGCGCACCACCCTGGAGATCATGCGAACCGGACTGGCACTGGCGGCACTGCGGGCCCATAGGCCCGCCTTCTTCGGCACGGCTGCGGCGGCGCTGTTCGCCGCGAGTGTGGTGAGTGCGGCGACCTCAGTACTCATCTCCACGAACAGCGGCGCTCTTTCGCCTGCGGCCCGGCAGCAGATCTCTGCGAACGGCGTCGGTGAGATGGCCGCGATCATGCTGCTCGGCTCGGTCTACATGTCGATCTTCGTGGTGGCCTCGACGATGGGCACCGCCGTGACCCAACAGCACCGCGAACTGGCGCTCGTCCGGGCGGTCGGCGCCCGCCCGCGCCAGGTACGGCGTGCGGTGGCCGGCCAGGCGCTCGCCGCCGCGCTGCCGGGCTCGCTGGCCGGTTTCGGGCTCGGCGCGCTGCTCGGGCAGCTGTGGTTCGACGCGATGGTCACGCACGGCCTGGTGCCGTCCGAGGTGCCCTTCGCCGTGAGCTGGCTCGCGCTGCCCGTCTGCATGGCCGTCACGGTGGTGACCTCGTTGCTGGCCGGGGTGCTCTGTTCCCTGCGGTTCTCGCTGCTGCGCCCGGCGAGCGCCCTGGCCGAGGCCGAGGCGGGCCGCCGCCGGCTGGGTGTGCTGCGGGCCCCGCTGGGGCTGCTCGCGCTGGGCGGCGGCTGTGCGGTCGCGGCGCTCCTGGCCGAGCAGCCCGCCGACGAGGCCGGACAGGGGGCGTTTCTCGTCCTGCTCCTGTTCTGCATCGGGATGGGGCTGCTCGGTCCGCGGCTCATCGGGCCCGCGGCCTGGCTGGTCTCGGCGCTCATCGGGCGGCTCGGCCCTTCGGCCCGGCTCGCGATGCTCAACGTCCGCTCGCAGCCACGGCGGTTCGCCGCCGCCGTCGTGCCGCTCGTCCTGGTCGTCGGCTTCGGCCTGACCAAGATCGCCATGCATACGACGGCGCGGCACCACACCGGCTCCGCGGGCGAGACCGGCGAGGTCTGGCTCGACTACATCGGCACGTCCCTGTACGCGGGGTTCGCCGCCATCGCCGCGGCGAACACGCTGGCCATGATCTCGTTCGAGCGCGGCCGCGACCTCGCCCTGCTCAGGATCGTCGGCACCCAGCGCGCCCAGATCCGCGTGATGGCGCTGTGGGAGGCGGCGGTGGTGTCCCTGACCGCACTGCTCCTCGGTGGCGTCACCGCGCTGGTCACGCTCGCGCCGATCCTGTCGACGGCCTTCGGTTCGGCACTGCCGTATCTGCCGTGGCAACTGCCGACGGGGCTGGCGGCCGCCACCTTCCTCCTGACGGCGGGCGCGACCGGGCTCCCGGTCCGTGCGGTACTGCGGCGGCGCGCGATCACCGTGGTCAGGACGGCCTGAGCGGGCCACGCGCCGCAACCGGCGGGCGCCCCGCTACTGCGGCGCCCCCCGCCACCCCGAAACCGGCAGCGCGAACTTCGCGACCAGCCGGTCCGTGAACGACGCGTGGTGCAGGCGAGCCAGCCGTACGGGCACCTCACCCCGGCGGACCTCCACCCGCGCACCCTCGGGCAGTTCGAGCGTCCGGCGCCCGTCGCACCACAGCACCCCGTTCGGAGTGTCCGGCTGGACCTCGACAGCGAGCACCGACGTAGGCGAGGTGACCAGCGGCTTGGCGAACAGGGCGTGCGCGCTGATCGGCACCATCAGCAGCGCCTCGACCTCGGGCCACACCACAGGCCCACCCGCCGAGAACGCGTACGCCGTCGACCCCGTCGGCGTCGCACACACGATCCCGTCGCAGCCGAACCCGCTGACCGGCCGCCCGTCGATCTCCAGGACGACCTCGAGCATCCGCTCCGGCGACACCTTCTGCACGGCGGCCTCGTTCAGCGCCCAGTCCGTGTGCACGACCCTGCCGTTGCGACGGACACGGACGTCGAGCGTCATCCGCTCCTCGACCTCGTACTCCCGTGTGACCACCCGGTCGACGACCTTGTCCAGATCGTCCCGCTCGGCCTCCGCGAGGAACCCGACACGGCCGAGGTTCACGCCGAGCATCGGCACCCCGGAGGCGCGAGCGAACTCGGCGCCGCGCAGCAGCGTCCCGTCCCCGCCGAGGACGATCAGCAGCTCACAGCCGTCGAGCGCCTCGGGCGTGGCCTCCGGGATCAGCTCGACCGCGGGCGGCAGCGGCAGGTCCGCGGCCTCCTGCGCCAGTACCCGCACCCCGAGACCGCTGCGGAGCAGTCCCTGGACGACGAGTTCGGCACTGCGGATGGCGGCCGGCCGCCCGGTGTGCGCGAGCAGGAAAACCGTGCGCTCCGCCGCCGTCCCGACAGTCCGGCCGTCCGTTTGACTCGTCAACTGGGTCCCTCCGCCACCGCTCGTTCCACATCGGCCGGGTCCAGTTCGGCTGCACCGGCCTTGAGCCACAGAAAGTACTCGACGTTTCCGGACGGTCCGGGCAGCGGGCTGGCCGTCACGCCCTGTACGCCGTACCCGAGTTGCCAGGCCTGGCCCGCGACCGTGCGTACGGTCTCGGCGCGCAGCTCGGGGCTGCGCACCACGCCGCCGCTGCCGAGCCGCTCCTTGCCGATCTCGAACTGCGGCTTGACCATCAGGACCAGATCGGCGCCCGGCGCGCAGACCCCGACCAGGGCCGGCAGCACAAGCCCCAGCGGGATGAAGGACAGATCGCCCACGACCAGGTCGACCGGTTCACCGTCGAGCACTTCGAGCGTCAACTCCCGTACGTTCGTACGGTCCTTGACGGTGACCCGCTCATCGCTCTGCAGCGACCAGGCGAGCTGCCCGTAGCCCACGTCCACGGCCACCACACGGGCCGCTCCCGTGCGCAGCAGCACATCGGTGAAGCCGCCGGTGGAGGCGCCGGCGTCGAGGGCACGACGGCCCTTGACGACGAGCCCCTGCGGTACGAACGCCTCGAAGGCGCCCGTCAGTTTGTGCCCGCCGCGCGAGACGTACTCGGGGTCGCTGTCGTCGACGGCCACCACGATGGCCGCGGCGGTCTCCACCTGGGTGGCGGGCTTGGTCGCGACATTGCGGCCGACGGTGACGCGGCCCGCGGCGATCAGCTGGCTGGCGTGCTCGCGCGAGCGGGCCAGCTTGCGGCGGACGAGTTCGGCGTCGAGGCGGCGGCGTGCCACTCCTGCCACGTTCGGTTCAGCTCCTGTGGTCGTACGGTCGTGCCGGGGCGCCGCCGGGTACGGGCGGGCCCTGCCGGGCGTCCAGCGCGGTCAAGGTGTCGCGCAGCCCGGCGTGCACATCCTCGTACACCTCGATGTGCCCGTCGGTGGCGAGGTGGTCCACATCGGCCAGACGCTCCAGCTTGGCGTCCACCTCGGCATGCCCGGTGGCAGCCCGCTGGACGGCGAGCGGACGGGGGTCGTCGGGGTCGGGGGCGGTCTCCTCGTACGGGGCCTGCTCGTGCGGGACCGGTTCGTGCGGGACCTGTTCGTCCTCCGAGGGGACCTCGCTCGCGGGTCCCGGCATCGGGTAGCTCATGCCATGACGCTACCGCGAAGCCCAGGCAGGAGTCCTGGGACCACCTCTGGGGTACCGTCGATCACGATGGCGACGATCGAAGAGTGCCGCAGCGCGCTCGACAAACTCAGCGACAATCTGGCCTCCGCCGACGGCGACGTCCGCAGTGCGGCCGCGCTCGACCGTTCGCTCAGCTGCCACATCAAGGACCTGGACGTCACCTTCACCGGGCGCCTCAAGGACGGCCGGATCGAGGTGCGCGACACCCATGAGGGCGCCCCGCGCGAGAAGGCGCAGATCCGCCTCGTGATGACCGGCGACGATCTGGTCGCGATGGTGAACGGCGAACTCAACTTCGCGAAGGCCTGGGCCGCCGGCCGCGTCAAACTGGAGGCGGGCTTCCGCGACCTCCTCCAGCTGCGGAAACTCCTCTGAGCCACAACCCCGGAAACCCCTCTGAGCCCCAGCCCCGAAAGCCCTCCTGAGCCACAGCCCTCTAGCGAGGGACCGCGTCCCGCACCCGCCCCTTGCGGGCCGCCGGCACCACCAGCGGTGTCCCCGTCTCCGGGTCGGCGATGATCTGGCACGGCAGCCCGAAGACCTCTTCCACGAGCTCGGCGGTGACGATCTCGGACGGCGCGCCCTCGGCGACCACCTGGCCGTCGCGCATCGCGATCAGATGCGTGGCGTAGCGGGCCGCGTGGTTGAGGTCGTGCAGCACGGCCACCAGGGTGCGGCCCTGCTCCTCGTGCAGATCCGCGCACAGGTCAAGGACGTCGATCTGGTGCTGGATGTCGAGGAACGTGGTCGGCTCGTCGAGCAGCAGCAGCGGCGTCTGCTGGGCGAGGGCCATGGCGATCCAGACGCGCTGGCGCTGACCGCCGGAGAGCTCGTCGACATAGCGATCGGCCAGTTCGGCGACCCCCGTCGAGGCCATCGACTCCTGGACCACCCGCTCGTCCTCGGCCGACCACTGGCGCAGGAGTCCCTGGTGCGGGTAGCGGCCGCGGCCGACGAGGTCGGCGACCGTGATGCCGTCGGGCGCGATCGAGGACTGCGGGAGCAGACCGAGCGTGCGCGCGACCTTCTTCGCCGGCATCGAGTGGATGGTCTGCCCGTCGAGCAGCACCCGGCCCGCGGACGGCTTGAGCATCCGCGACAGCGCGCGCAGCAGCGTGGACTTGCCGCAGGCGTTGGGACCGACGATCACCGTGAAGGAGTTGTCGGGGATCTCGACCGACAGCTGCTCGGCGATGACGCGCTGGTCGTAGCCGAGGGTGACGTCGTGCGCGGACAGGCGGTTCAAGGGAGCACGCTCCTGGTTCTGAGAGTTCTGCGCTGTGGTCTTCTTCGCCATCGGCTTGCGTACGGCGCTCAAATCCGCCCCGCCTTCCGCTCCGTCGCGAGGAGCCACAGCAGATACCCGCCACCGAGCACCCCGGTCACCACACCCACCGGCAACTGCTCGGCGCCGAAGATCCGTTGTGCCCCCAGATCGGCGGCGATCAGGAGCGTGGCGCCCATGACCATGGAGGCCAGGAGGTTGGGCCCGGGCGAGCGGGTCAGCCGCCGCGCGAGCTGCGGCGCGGTGAGCGAGACGAAGGCGACCGGACCGGCCGCGGCGGTGGCCGCGGCGGTCAGGAGAACGGCCGCGGTCATCAGGACGAGCCGGGTGCGCTCCACCCGTACCCCCAGGGCGTACGCCACGTCGTCGCCCATTTCGAGCATCCGCAGCGGCCGTGCGTAGCAGAAGACGACCGGCATCAGGATCAGGCAGAACCAGAACAGCGGGCCGACCTGCTCCCAGCCGCGCCCGTTGAGCGAGCCGGTGATCCAGACGACCGCGCGGGCCGCGTCCACGATCTGCGCCTTGGTCAGCAGATAGCCGTTGACCGCGGTGAGTACGGCCGCGGCGCCGATACCGACGAGGACAAGACGGTAGCCGTGGATACCGCGCTTCCAGGCGAGCAGATAGATCAGTACGCCGGTGATCAGACCGCCGGCGAGCGAACCGAGAGCGACCTGCTCCGCGCTGCCCCTGAACAGCACGATCACGACCAGCGCACCGACCGTGGAGCCCTGCCCGAAGCCGATGATGTCGGGGCTGCCGAGCGGGTTGCGCGTCACCGACTGGAACAGCGCACCGGCCAGGCCGAGTGCGGCGCCCACGAGCAGACCGACGACCACGCGCGGCAGTCGCAGGTCGTTGATGATGAACTCGTGCGCGGGCGTGCCGTTGCCGAGGAGCGTGCTGATCACGTCGGGCACCGGGATCTGGAAGTCGCCGGTGCCGATGAGCACCACACTCGCCGCGAACGCGACGACGAGCAGCACCACCACGGCGACCAGTGGACGCAGCTCGAACCGGAAGGAGAGCCCACCGGGCGTCCGCAGGGAGCGCACCGGAGTCTTCACGGAATCTGGGGCCTTCACAGCTGCGCCATCCTCCGGCGTCGTACGAGAAAGATGAACAGCGGACCGCCGATGAGCGCCGTCACGATGCCGACCTGGAGTTCGGCCGGACGCGTGACCACGCGGCCGACCACGTCCGAACCGAGCAGCAGCACGGGCGACAGGATCGTGGCGTACGGCAGGATCCAGCGCTGGTCGGGGCCGGTGAAACTGCGCACGATGTGCGGCACCATCAGGCCGACGAAGATGATGGGCCCGCAGGCCGCGGTCGCCGCTCCGCACAGCAGCGTCACGGCGACCATCGCCACCACACGGGTGCGGTTGACGTGGGCGCCGAGTGCCTTGGCGGTGTCGTCGCCCATGCCCATGGCGTTGAGCGGGCGGGCGACGACCAGCGCGAGAACGATGCCGACCGCGATGAACGGAAGCACCTGCCCGACCGTCGACATCGAGGCGGAGGCCAGCGAACCGACCGTCCAGAAGCGCATCTTGTCCAGCGCCGCGGTGTCCATGATCTGCACGGCGTTGATGTAGCCGTAGAGCGCGGCGGTCGCGGCCGTACCGGCGAGCGCGAGCCGTACGGGGGTGGCGGCACGGACGCCGCCGAGTGCGTACACGAGGACCATGACGGCGGCCGCCCCGCCGAAGGCGAACCAAACGTAGCCGGTCAGCGAGGTGACCCCGAAGAAGCTGATCGCCGAGACGACGGCGGCGGAGGCTCCGGCGTTGATGCCGAGCAGTCCGGGGTCGGCGAGGGGGTTGCGCGTGAGCGCCTGCATCACCGCGCCGGCGAGACCGAGGCCCGCGCCCGCGAGCAGGCCGAGCAGGGTGCGCGGAAGGCGCAGGTCCCGGATGACCACGTCGTTGTCGGTGCCGGTGTTGCCGAACAGTCCGTGCCAGACATCGCCGACGGGTATCTGCTTCGCGCCGATCGCGATGCTCGCCACGACGACGAGCAACAGCACGCCGACGGACACGAGCAGACCGGCGGCGCGTATCGCCTGACGCCGGGCCGGCACCGTATCGGCTGGTGGCGGCTGTGTCTGGGGCTGAGGGGGACTGTCGACCAACACCCGGTTAGGTTAGCCTACCCTCGCACTTTCCCTCGACGAGAGAGCACGACGAATGTTGCCGCCCCGTGCCCCTGTTTCCCCGGCAGGACAGCGCTCCCGGATATCCCGCCGCGGACTGCTCGCCACCGGCGGCGCCCTCGGCCTGGGCGCGCTGCTCGCCGCGTGCGGCGATTCGCAGGACCCCAAGTCGTCGGCGAAGAAGACCGGTTGGTCCTTCGAGGACGACCGCGGAAAGACCGTGAAGACGGACGGCACCCCCAAGAACGTGGTCGCCTACATCGGCGCCGCCTCCGCCCTGTACGACTTCGGCGTCGAGTGCGTGGGTGTGTTCGGCCCCACGAAACTGGAGAACGGCAAGCCCGATGTGCAGGCGGGCCGGGTCGACGTCGACAAGGTCGAGATCATCGGCAATGCGTGGGGCCAGTTCAACATCGAGAAGTACGCGGCCCTCGGACCCGACCTCCTCGTCTCGACGATGAACGTCTCACCGACGCTCTGGTACGTCCCCGAGGACTCGGCCGAGAAGATCGAGGCCGTCGCCCCCTCCGTCGGCATCCTCACCGGCAAGACCTCGCTGCTCGGCGTGATCGACCGCTTCGGCGAGCTGGCCGCCTCGCTCGGCGCGGACCTCGAGGCCAAGAAGGTGACCGAGGCGAAGGCCCGTTTCGAGGCTGCCGCCGAGTCCCTGCGCCAGGCCGCCAAGACGGCGAAGTCCAAGCGCCTCAAGGTCATGGCGGTCGCGGCGACCAAGGACCTGCTCTACGTCGGCACCCCCGACGACTTCACCGACCTCGGCTACTACCGCGAGCTCGGCGTCGATCTCGTGACGCCGGACGGAGTCGGCGAGGCCGGCTTCTTCGCGGAGCTGAGCTGGGAGAACGCCGACACGTACGACGCCGACGTACTCCTCGTCGACAAGCGCACCGGAAACCTCCAGCCCGAGGAACTGGCGCAGACCAAGCCCACCTGGGCGGAGCTTCCGGCGGCCAAGGCCGGCCAGACCGTGGCCTGGTTCAACGAGCCGCAGTTCAGCCACGCCGGTGTCGCACCGCTCCTCGAATCCCTCACCACCGCCCTCCAGAACGCAAAGAAGGTCGCACGATGACGGTCAACAAGGGCGGACTCTCCCGCCGCGGTCTGCTCTCCGCCGGCGCGGCCTTCGGCCTCGGCGCCCTGCTCACCGCCTGCGGCGACGACAAGAAGCCCGCCGCGAGCACGGACAAGGGCAAGGACAAGCCCTGGTCCTTCAAGGACGACCGCGGCAAGACCGCGAAGGTCGCCCGTACCCCGAACAAGATCGTCGCCTTTGTCTCCACGGCCGCCGCGCTGCACGACTACGGCATCGACTGCGTCGGCATCTTCGGCCCCAGTAAGCCGATCGACGGCAAGCCCAATCCGCAGGCGGGCAACCTCGACGTATCGAAGCTGACCAGCCTCGGCGAGGACTGGGGCCAGTTCAACGTCGAGAAGTACGCCGCGCTCGAGCCCGATGTGCTGATCAGCAACATGTTCCCGGCGCCGCTGCTCTGGTTCGTCCCCGAGGAGAGCACCAAGAAGATCGAGACCCTCGCCCCGACCGTCGGCATCGACGGCGCCCGCCGCACGCTGCTCGACCCGCTCAAGCGCTACACGGAGCTCGCGGAGTCGCTCGGCGCCGACCTGGAGGCCAAGGCCGTCAAGGACGCCAAGGCCCGCTTCGACAAGGCCGAGGCGCGGGTGCGCGAGGCGGCGAAGCAGAACAAGGGTCTGAAGGTCATGGCGGTCACCGCCGACAAGGACCAGTTCTACGTGGCCGTCCCCGACTCCTACTGCGACCTCAACTACTTCAAGGACCTCGGCGTCGAGCTCGTCGAGGGCAAGAAGGTCGACGAGTGGGGCTTCTGGGAGTTCTTCAGCTGGGAGAACACCGAGAAGTACCACGCCGACCTGATCCTGCTCGACAACCGCAGCCAGACCCTCCCGGCCGCCGAGCTCGCCAAGAAGCCGACCTGGACCCGGCTGCCCGCCGTCGAGGCCGACCAGCTGATCCCGTGGTCGATGGAGGAGCGCTACAGCTACGCCGGTTACGCACCGGTCCTCGAGGCGCTCGCCGAAGCCATCGAGAACGCGAAGAAGCTCAAGGCCTGACCAGCGCGCACCCGCCAGGGCTCACCGGCCCGCACACCGAGACAGCAAGGAGGAGCCCGCCCGTGTCCGAGGCCCCGTACCAGTTCTTCGACACCCATGTCGTACGCAAGGAACGCCTCACCCCGTCGATGATCCGTGTCGCCTTCGGCGGTCCGGAGGTCGCCCGGATGGCATCGGCCGGGCGCGACCAGCGCATCAAGCTGTTCCTGCCGCACCCCGGACAGGACGCCCCCGTCGTGCCCACGGAACAGGGCGAGAACTGGTACAACGCCTGGCGCGAACTCGACCCGGCGGTCCGCGGCATCATGCGTACGTACACGACCCGCGCCCTGACCCCGGACGAGCTCCTCGTCGACTTCGCCCTGCACGGCACCGAGGCCCCGGCCTCGCGCTGGGCCCACCACGCCGCGCCGGGCTACCGTGTCTCGGTCCTGGCTCCCGTGGACGAGGAGAACGGCGCGTACGACTTCCGCCCGCCCGAGGACAGCGACTGGCTGCTCCTGACGGGCGACGAGTCGGCCCTGCCCGCCATCGCCGGCATCCTCGAATCGCTGCCGGCCGGTCTGCCCGTACGGGTGTGGCTGGAGGTCCGCGATCCGGCGGACCGCCAGGAGCTGGCCACGGCGGCTGACGCGAAGGTCGAATGGGTCGCCTCCGGCGGCACCGTCGACGCCGTGCGCGCCACCGCTCTGCCCGAGGGCACCCCGTACTCCTGGATCGCGGGCGAGTCCTCGACGGTACGGGCACTGCGGCGCCATCTGGTCGCCGAGCGCGGCTTCGACCGTACGCGCGTGAAGTTCAGCGGCTACTGGCGGCGCGGGGCCACCGAGGACGACCTGATGGCGTCGGGCGAGGACGCCTGACGCGCAGACGACGAAGGGGTGCACCGGACAACCGGTGCACCCCTTCGGTCTCTCACAGCCCGAGCCGAGCCAGCACCTTCCCCGAGTCGAGCTCGCACACCCCGGCGCCCGCGTGCGTCCAGGCCGCGGCGCACAGCGCCCGCAGACCGTCCAACGACTCGCCCGCACCGTCGAGTTCGAGGATCTCCCCGGCCCGCGCGGTCCACCCGCCGCACCGGAAGCCGTCACCCTCGGCCACGACCTCCGGCTGCCCGGTCAGCATCCCGCGCAGATCCGCGTCGACGTACGTGGGCCGGTGCTCGGGCCGCGCCGCGAGCAGCTGCGCGCCGTCGGTCACACCGGTCAGCACGAGCAGCGAGTCGACCTGCCCGTTGTAGGCACCCTCGATGTCGGTGTCGAGCCGGTCCCCCACCACCAGCGGGTGCTCGGCGCCGGTGCGCAGAATCGTCTCGCGGTGCATCGGGGGCAACGGCTTGCCCGCCACCTGCGGCTCGGCGCCCGTGGCGATCCGTACGACCTCCACCGCCGCACCATTGCCGGGCGCGATGCCCCGACCGCTCGGAATCGTCAGGTCCGTGTTGGACGCGTACCAGGGCACCCCGCGCGCGATCGCGTAGCAGGCCTCCGCGAACCGCCCCCACTGCAGCTCGGGCCCACCGAACCCCTGCACCACCGCAGCCGGGTCGTCATCAGCCGACTCCACCGGTACGAGATCACGCTCGCGCAGCGCGATCCGCAGCCCCTCACCACCGATGACCAGGACCTTCGAACCGGCCGGATGCTGTTCGGAGATCAGCCGCGCCACCGCCTGCGCCGAGTTGATCACTTCCGACGCCTCGGTCGGCACCCCGAGCTCGGTGATGTGCTCGGCCACGACCTGTGGCGGACGCAGCGCATTGTTGGTGACATACGCCAGCCGCATCCCGCCCTCGCGCGCGGTGAGCAGGGATTCGACGGCATACGTGATGGCCGCACCGCCCGCGTACACCACCCCGTCGAGGTCGAGCAGCGCCGTGTCGTACGCCTCGCTCAGCGCCCGCTCGCTGCCGGCCGGGCTCGTCCTGACGGTCTGGTGCTCCATGGTGGTGATCGCTCCTCTATCGGTGCTTGTGCCCCGATCATCTCGCACTGCGCTGACACAACTACGATGCCTCAATGAACACCACAGGTCAGAGGGGCAGCGGTGGGCCGGGGGGCTTGCACCTGGCACCCTTCCAAGGTCTGCGCTACGCCCCGGAGCGGGTCGGCAGCCTGGCCGCGGTCACCTCACCGCCGTACGACGTGGTCGTACGGCCCGATGGCCTTGACCACCTGGAATCGGCGGACCCGTACAACATCGTCCGCCTGATCCTGCCCCAGGCCGCCACGGCCGGCGCCCGCCACCAGCAGGCAGCCGACACCCTGCGGCACTGGCTGGCCGAGGGCGTACTGACCGCCGACCCCGAGCCTGCCCTGTACGTCTACGAGCAGCGCAACGGGGACGTACTCCAGCGCGGTCTGATCGGCGCGCTGCGGCTCTCCGATACGACCGAGGGCGTCGTGCTGCCGCACGAGGACGTGATGCCGCATATCGTCGAAGACCGCGCGGCCCTCATGCGCGCCGCGGCCGCCAACTTCGAGCCGCTGCTGCTCAGTTACCGCAGCGAGGGCAACCTCGTCGGCGCGACCGCGGTGATCGAGCGGACCACCCAGCGCACCCCTCTGCTCGCCACTACCACCGAGGACGGCTTCAGCCACCGCCTCTGGTCGGTCACGGACCCCGCCGAACTGGCCGAGGTCCAGGGCGACTTGAGCACCCGCCAGGCCCTGATCGCCGACGGCCACCACCGCTGGGCCACGTATCTGCGGCTGCGCGCCGAACACCCGCGGGGCACGCCCTGGGACCACGGACTGGTGCTCCTGGTGGACACGACCCGCTACCCCCTTCGCGTACGCGCCATCCACCGCCTCCTCCACCAGCTACCGCTCGCCGACGCCCTGGCCGCGGTACGGGACTCCTTCCGCGTACGGACGATCGCCGGCCCGCTGTCCCGGGCCATGGAGCATCTGGCCGGGGCGGCCGCCGAGTCCAACGCGTTCCTGCTGACCGGCGACGGCACCTACCACCTGATCGACCGCCCCGACCCCGCGCTCCTGGCCCGCACGGTCCCCGACGACCGCCCCTGCGCCTGGCAGCGCCTCGACGCGACGGTCCTGCACGCCACCCTCATCGACCATGTCTGGCGTATCCCCGACGATCCGGCGCACATCGCGTACATCCACGACACGGTGGCCACGGTCGCCAAGGCGGAGCGCGACGGCGGTACGGCGGTGCTCATGCATCCCGTACACGAGGACGTGGTCCGCGAACTGGCCCGCGAGGGTGTGACGATGCCCCGCAAGTCCACGTCGTTCGGCCCGAAGCCGGCCTCGGGGCTCGTGCTGCGCAGCCTCGCGGAATGAGTGCGCGGACCCCGGATACGACGAAGGGGCGGTGACCGTTTCCGGTCACCGCCCCTTCACTTGTCCCTGACGCCTCAGGCCTTGTCGTCCTCGGGCTCCTCGCCCTCCTCGTCGTCCTCGGCGTCCTTCGGCTCGTCCTCGGGCGCGACGAAGAGCGGCTGGTCGAGGGCGGGCTTGGCGGCTACCGCCATGTCCTCCTCGTACTCCTCGTCATCGGGGTCGTAGTACTCGGCCCCGTCACCGGTGTCCTCGAGCTCGGACTCGTCGACATCGGACTCCTCGACACGATCGGCGACGAACTCCTCGACCTCGTCACCGTCTTCGTCCTCTTCCTCGAAGGCGTCGACGAACTCCACACCGTCCATCTCGGCGAGCCGGTCGGAGGCGTTGGTGACGTGCTCCTTGTCGGCCTCGACCGTCTTGGCGAACCACTCACGCGCCTCGTCCTCGCGCCCCGCCTCGAGCAGCGCGTCGGCGTAGGCGTAGCGCAGACGCGCGGTCCACGGCTGTACGGAGTTCGAGGCCAGCTCGGGGCTCTGCAGCGTCACGATGGCCGCGTCGAGCTGGCCCATGTCACGCCGTGCACCGGCCGCGACGAGACGCATCTCGACCTGCCCGGCCTTGTCGAGCCGCTGCACCTCGGGCTCACCGGCCATGTCCAGCGCCTTCTCGGGACGCCCGAGACCGCGCTCGCAGTCCGCCATGACGGGCCACAGCTCGGCGGAGCCGGTCATCCGACGCGCGGCACGGAACTCGGCGAGCGCCTCGGAGTACTTCTCGTTCGCGTACGCGGCGAAGCCGGCGGCCTCACGGACGGCGGCGACTCGGGACGCGAGCCTCAGCGCGATCTTGGAGTACGCGTAGGCCTGCTCGGGGTCCTCGTCGATGAGCTTGGCGACCATCACCAGGTTCTTGGCGACGTCGTCCGCGAGCCCCTTGGGCAGGCTCTGCAGCTCCTGGCGTACGTCCGGGTCGACCTCGAAGCCCGTGACGTCCTCCGGGATCGGCAGCCGACGGATCGGCTCACGGTCGCGGTCCCGGTCGCGGTCGTCACGGCCCCGGTATCCACCGCGGTCGTCGCGGCCCCGGTAACCGCCGCGGTCACCGTCGTCGCGGCGGCCGTAGCCACCACCGGAGGGACGCCCGCCACGGTCGTCACGCCCGCGGTACCCACCGCGATCGTCATCGCGGCGCGGACCGCCGTAGCCACCACCGGACGGGCGGCCACCACGGTCATCACGACGGTCGTCGCGGCGGTCGTTGTCGCGCCGGAAGCCGCCACGGTCGTCGTCACGACGCGGACCGCCGTAGCCACCACCCGAGGGGCGGCCGCCACGGTCGTCACGGCGCTCGAACCCGCCGCCGGAGGGACGGCCACCACGGTCGTCATCACGACGGAAGGACGGACGATCGTCACGCCGGTCGTTGTCCCGACGGAAACCACCACGGTCGTCATCACGACGCGGACCGCCGTAGCCACCACCCGAGGGACGGCCACCACGGTCGTCACGACGGAACCCACCACGGTCACCACCGGGGCGACCACCACGGTCGTCATCCCGACGGCCACGGTCGTCATCACGACGGAAGCGGTCGTCATCCCGACGGGGACCGCTCGGGCGGTCGTCACGCCGGCCGAAGCCACCTCGGTCGTTGTCCCTGCGCGGACCGCGGTCGTCACGACCGCCGCGGTATCCGCCCCGGTCGTCGTCCCGGCGGCGCGGCTCGCGCTCCGGGCGATCGTCGGGAGAGTTGGTCGACATCGGTGACTCCTGTCCTAGGTACCGCAGTCATTCTTGCGCAACCGCCAACCGGCCGCGCTTTGGCAGAAAACAAAAAAGGACCCCTGGTCCCAGCGTGAACGCTGGGACCAGGGGTCCTCCAATAATTGTTCGGCGGCGTCCTACTCTCCCACAGGGTCCCCCCTGCAGTACCATCGGCGCTGTGAGGCTTAGCTTCCGGGTTCGGAATGTAACCGGGCGTTTCCCTAGTGGACGCGAGCAACTGAGGACAAGCCCTCGGCCTATTAGTACCGGTCAGCTCCACCCTTTACAGGGCTTCCACATCCGGCCTATCAACCCAG
>JOGW01000014.1 GCA_000721375.1 Streptomyces sp. NRRL B-3428
GCGGGCGGACGGGGGCGGGGGCGGGGGTGGCGGCGCGGGCGGGCGTGGCGGCGCGGGCACGGACCGGGGGCGCGGGGTTGGTGGGGGCGCCAGTCGTCGGGGCCGTCGGAGGCGCAGGGTTGGCGGGGCCGTCAGTCGTCGGGGCGGCCGGGGGGTTGGACCCGCTCTCCACCGACTCGGCCTGCTGCGGTACGGAGGCCTGCCGCCCGGCCGACGGCTCCGTGCGGACACTCGGCACCGGCACCTGCACCGGCCCCGGCGTCCGGTCCCGTTCCGTCTGCGATCCGGGTGCGCGCCGGGGTGGCTTGCTGGTCACTCGGTGCACTCCTCGTACGGGGGCCGATCCGATCCCCGGCCGATCAGGCAGTGGTGCGTGCCCGGGGAAATCGTTCCATCAGCCGGAGATTGAAGAGCACGCCAGATCACGCGGCAAAGCCTCTCCCCGTACGAGTGACGCGCGGGCAGGATCCACCGCACGAGCCCCACGCCATGTGCGCAGGTCAGCCGGGACCGCCGTGCCACCGCGCCCGGCGGAGCACTCGCCCGCCCCGATCGCCGCAGGTGACGGCCGGATGCCTTCGACCGGGTGTACGTGAGGGTGAACTCACCCTCGCGGACGACGAGTTGACGCCAAGCGCTGACCCGACGACCCGACGACCCGACGCAAAGGCCCGGCACCCCCCGAAGGGGGCACCGGGCCTCAGTGCTTACGCGGAGTGCGTCAGTGGGAGTGGCCGTGACCGTGGCCGTGACCCGCCTCGGCCTCCTCCTCCGCCGGCTTCTCGACGACCAGGGTCTCGGTCGTGAGCAGCAGGGAGGCGATGGACGCGGCGTTCTCCAGAGCGGAGCGCGTGACCTTGACCGGGTCGATGACGCCGGCCTTGACCAGGTCGCCGTACTCACCGGTCGCGGCGTTGAAGCCGTTGCCCTTCTCCAGCTCCGCCACCTTCGAGGTGATGACGTAGCCCTCGAGGCCGGCGTTCTCGGCGATCCAGCGCAGCGGCTCGACGGCGGCGCGGCGGACGACCGCGACACCCGTGGCCTCGTCGCCGGTCTTGCCGAGGTTGCCCTCGAGGACCTTCACGGCGTGGACGAGCGCGGAGCCACCACCGGAGACGATGCCCTCCTCGACCGCGGCGCGGGTCGCGGAGATGGCGTCCTCCAGACGGTGCTTCTTCTCCTTGAGCTCCACCTCGGTGGCCGCACCGACGCGGATCACGCAGACACCGCCGGCCAGCTTCGCGAGGCGCTCCTGGAGCTTCTCGCGGTCCCAGTCGGAGTCGGTGGCGTCGATCTCGGCCTTGATCTGGGCGACGCGGCCCTGGACCTCGGAGGACTCACCGGCGCCGTCGACGATGGTGGTGTCGTCCTTGGAGATGGTGACGCGGCGGGCGGAGCCGAGCACGTCGAGACCGGCCTGGTCGAGCTTGAGGCCGACCTCTTCGGCGATGACGGTGGCACCCGTGAGGATCGCCATGTCCTGCAGCATCGCCTTGCGGCGGTCGCCGAAGCCGGGGGCCTTGACGGCCACGGCGTTGAACGTGCCGCGGATCTTGTTCACGACCAGGGTCGACAGGGCCTCGCCCTCGACGTCCTCGGCGATGATCAGGAGCGGACGCGAGCCGCCGGCCTGGATGACCTTCTCCAGGAGCGGGAGCATGTCCTGGATCGAGGAGATCTTGCCCTGGTTGATCAGGATGTACGGGTCGTCGAGGACGGCCTCCATACGCTCCTGGTCGGTGACGAAGTACGGGGACAGGTAGCCCTTGTCGAAGGCCATGCCCTCGGTGAAGTCCAGCTCCAGACCGAAGGTGTTGGACTCCTCGACGGTGATGACACCGTCCTTGCCGACCTTGTCCATGGCCTCGGCGATCAGCTCGCCGATCTGCTTGTCCTGCGCGGACAGCGCGGCCACGGCGGCGATGTCGGCCTTGTCCTCGATCGGACGGGCGGTCGCGAGGAGCTCCTCGGACACGGCCTTGACGGCGGCGTCGATGCCCTTCTTGAGGAGGGCCGGGGAGGCGCCGGCGGCGACGTTGCGCAGGCCCTCGCGTACGAGCGCCTGGGCGAGCACGGTGGCGGTGGTCGTACCGTCACCCGCGATGTCGTTGGTCTTGGTCGCCACCTCCTTCACCAGCTGGGCACCGAGGTTCTCGTACGGGTCGTCGAGCTCGACCTCACGGGCGATGGTCACACCGTCGTTGGTGATGGTGGGGGCGCCGAACTTCTTGTCGATGACGACGTTGCGGCCCTTGGGGCCGATCGTCACCTTGACCGTGTCGGCAAGCTTGTTGACGCCGCGCTCGAGGGCGCGACGGGCGTCCTCGTCGAACTTCAGGATCTTCGCCATGGAGCTTTCAAGTCCTCTCGAAAAATAGAACTGCGCCCCCGGCCGCCCGGCAATCAGCGGGGGCCAGGGGCGCAGCTCAAAGCAAAACTGGGTGAATTACTTCTCGACGATCGCGAGCACGTCGCGAGCCGAGAGGACGAGGTACTCCTCGCCGTTGTACTTCACCTCGGTGCCGCCGTACTTGCTGTACAGCACGATGTCGCCGGTCTTCACGTCGAGCGGCAGACGCTCGCCGTTCTCGAAGCGGCCCGGGCCCACGGCGAGGACGACGCCCTCCTGGGGCTTCTCCTTCGCGGTGTCCGGGATGACCAGGCCAGAGGCCGTGGTCTGCTCGGCGTCGAGCGGCTGGACCACAATGCGGTCCTCGAGCGGCTTGATGGCAACCTTGGAGCTGGTGGTCGTCACGATCCGACCTCCCCCTTCGGAGATCTCGGGGATGAATCTGTCTGAGGTGGCGACCAGGTGGATCCGTCGTCGCGGGTGCCGGACCTGCCCGTCGCTGTGTTGGCACTCTCCAGTGGTGAGTGCCAGGCCCGAGACTATGACCGGGATTAGCACTCGGTCAAGCGGAGTGCCAATTCGGGGGTCCGGTTTCGCTCTGGGCCCAGGAGCCGTCCCGTATCGCCGTGATCTCGGCGGCGGACCGAGTGGGTCTCGATCCGTCAACGCTCCGCCGGAGCCGCAGGTTCCGGGACACCGTACGGACATGCCTGCTCAGAACACACGCGGCGGCGGCTGCTTCGACGGTCTGTTCGCCCTGCTCGCGGCGGTGGCCGACATCGGGGTCCTCGCCGGCACAGGAGTCATGCTCGGGCTGCGCGGGTGGGCGCGGAGCTCGCGGGACGGGAAGCACACCTCCGGCGGACCCACCGGTCCGTCGATGGACTGGACGCCGGTCGTGTGGTTCGCGGTCGTGTGGGCGGTGATGGCGCTGACCGCGTACGCCTGCTGGACCAGCGGCCTGCGGATCACCGGCGGGACGCAGGCCGTCTTCGCGGTGCTCACCGGCATCCTGCTGTGCGTGGTTCTCGCCCACGAGTACGGCGAGAGCCACCCCGAGCCCTCGGCCCCCTCGCCGACCGCCCCGTACAACGGCACCTACGGCCAATGCCGAAGCGGCGGCGACTCCCACGAGTGCCCAGGGGGCTGAGGAAGTCACCGCCGCTTCACAGCGCACGCGCCAGAGGCGCGACTACCAGTGGATGACCACCTTGTCGCCCGTCTTCACCTGCGTGTCGAAGAGCCACTTGATGCCCTCGTAGTCACGGACGTTCACGCACCCGTACGAGCCGCCCGTGTAGCCGTTCTGGGCGAAGTTCTCGGAGTAGTGCACCGCCTGGCCGCCGTCGAAGAACATCGCGAACGGCATCGCCGAGTCGTAGATCGTCGAGACGTGGTCGCGGCTCTTCCAGTAGACGGAGAACACGCCCTCGCGGGTCTCGTAACCCTTGGCGCCGAAGCGGACGTCGAGCAGCTTGTGGACCTTGCCGTCGATCACCCAGGCCAGCTTGCTGGAGGTCTTGGAGATGCACAGCACACGGCCGGTCATGCAGCGGTCGTCGAGGTCGGCCTTGGAGGCGTCGACCGTCGGCAGCTCGACCGGCGGCTTGAGCTCGTCCTGCGTGGGCTGCTTGGTCTGGGACTTGAGCTTCTCCCAGGTGTCCTCGTAGACGGTGCCGGTGGCCTCCAGGCCGGCGGCCTGCTGGTACGCCTTGACCGCGGCCTCGGTGACATCGCCGTAGAAGCCGGTCGGCTTCTCCTTGAAGTGCCCCAGCTGCTTGAGGCGGGCCTGCAGTTCACGCACCTGGTCGCTGTTGTCACCCGGACCGAGGATCTGCTTCTTCGGGAACAGCTCGTCCTTCGTCGGCGTCTTGGTCTGGGACGTCAGCTTCTCCCAGGTCGAGGCGAAGACGGTGCCGGTGACCTCGAGCTTCTGCGCCGCCTGGTACTCGGCCACGGCGCCCTCGGTCGCCGGGCCGTAGTTCCCGTTGGGCGCGACCTTGAAGTGGTCGACCTGGGCGAGCCGGGCCTGCAGCTCGCGCACCTGGTCGGAGTTGTCACCGGACTTGAGGACGACCTTGTCCTCGGCCTCGGTCTCCTCGGGACTCGGCTTCTCGGACGCGGGGGCCTCGGTGGTGGCAGCCACCTCGTTGGCGGCGGGTTCCGCCGCATCCCCGCCCTGGCTGCAGCCGGTCAAGAACATGGCCGCCGCGGACAGCACAGCAACCGCCGACATGCGTATTCGGTTCGAGCGCACGAGTCCCCCTGCTATCAGATCAGCACCTACACCCCTTTAGAGACTCCAGAAGCAGGGAAATGTTGCACGTCACGCGATAACGGAAACGTCACAGCTATGCGGGTCATCCGACGGGCATCCCTGACAAGGGGTGTTCGCGCAACCTCCGCCCCCACGTGACGCGTCTCACCGACGGCAACCGCGACTCCCCCCACCACGTCTTCCTCGCGGAGGAACCGGAACAACCGGCTCATTTCTACTGAAACGGATGGGTGGATGGCGGCGGAGACTCCCTTCATCACGCAGGAACCCGCAGCCGGCCCACGACCCGCCCGGCCCCGGATCTCCTTCGGCTCACTGCTCGCCGCCGGCCATCGCCGTACCGAAGCGGTCCTGCTCCTGTTCACCGTCGCCATCTGCACCTTCGGACAGGCCGAGGTGGGGCTCGCCGCCCATGGTCGGCTGCCGGGCGATCTGGCCCAGTTCGCGCTGAGCCTCGCGCTGCTGTCGTTCGCGGCCCATCTCGCCGTACGCAAGTTCGCGCCCTACGCCGACCCGCTGATCCTGCCGATCGCGATGCTGATCACCGGGCTCGGACTCGTTCTGCTGCACCGGCTCGACCCCGCGTACGCGAAGAGATACGGCTCCGACCCGACCGCCGGCGGACAGCTGATGTGGTCCGTGATCGGGGTCGCGATCTGCATCGGGATGCTGGTGGTGCTGCGCGATCACCGCAGACTGCAGCGGTACATCTACGTGACGATGGCCGTCGCGCTCGTCCTGTTGATGGCGCCCGCCTTCTTCCCCGGCGACACCTACGGCGCCAAGCGGTGGATCTACCTGGGCGGACTCTCGTTCCAGCCGGGCGAGTTCGTGAAGATCATGATCGCGGTGTTCTTCGCCGGCTATCTCACGGTCAACCGCAACGCCCTCGCCCTGACCGGCCGCAAGATGCTCGGGATGCGGCTGCCGCCCGGACGGCAGTTCGGGCCGATCCTCGCGGTGTGGGCGATGAGCCTGATGGTGCTGATCTTCGAGCGTGATCTGGGCACCTCGCTGATCTTCTTCGGCATGTTCGTCGTGATGCTCTACGCGGCCACGCAGCGCACCAGTTGGATCGTCAGCGGTCTCCTGATGGCCTCGGTCGGCGCCTTCGTCGTCGGCTCGCTCGAACCCCATGTGCACGGCCGCGTCCAGGCCTGGCTCGACCCCTTCGCCGTGTACACGAAGGACGCCGGCGGCTCCGACCAGCTGGCCCAGGCACTGTTCAGCTTCGGCAGCGGCGGGCTCACCGGGACCGGGCTCGGGCAGGGGCACCCCGAACTGATCGCGTTCGCCGGGCGCAGCGACTTCATCCTCACCACGGTCGGCGAAGAGCTCGGCCTCGCCGGGCTGATCGCCGTCATCCTCCTGTACGCCCTGCTCGTCCAGCGCGGGATGCGCACCGCCCTGCTCGCCCGCGACCCCTTCGGCAAACTGCTCGCGGCGGGACTCTCCGCGGCGCTGATGCTGCAGGTGTTCGTGGTCGCGGGCGGAGTCACCGGGCTCATCCCGCTGACCGGCAAGGCGCTGCCGTTCCTCGCGAAGGGCGGCTCGTCACTCGTGGCGAACTGGGTGATGATCGCGATCCTCCTGAGGATCAGCGACAGCGCGGGACGGCACCGGGCGGCGGCGGTCGACGACCCCGAGGAAGACGCGGCGGAAGCAGGCGCCCCCGCTCAGAGGTAGTCCTCGAGCCGCGCCACCGTGAACCCCTGCTTCTGGATGCTGCGCAGCATCCGCGTGGTCATCTCGGTCAGGGACGCCCCGTGCAGCTCGTCCGGGCCACGGAAGTGGGCCAGGATCACATCGCCGGGACGCAGTCGCCCGCCCTCGGCGTACCGCAGGTCGTTGATCTGCATCGACGCCCGCCACAGCACCACCGCCGAGATCCCGCAGTCGGCCGCGGCCCGCAGGGTGTCGGTGTTGTACTCGCCGTACGGCGGACGGAAGAGCCGCGGCCGCTGGCCGAAGCGCTCCTTGAGCTTGTCCTGCTGCCCGCAGATCTCCCAGCGCTGGCCCTCGTAGGGAAGTCCGGGCAGATACGGGTGGTCGAGGGTGTGGTTCTGGATCGTGGCGCCCACCGAGGCCAGCTCGCCGAAGTGGGCGTAACCCGGTCCGGCCACGCTGTCCGTGAGGAACATCGAGACCGGCAGACGCAGTTCCTTGACCATCCGCACGAAGCGCGGATCGCGCTCGGCGCCGTCGTCGAAGGTCAGGAAAACAACCTTGTCCTTGGTCGGTACGCGGTCGAGCACGGCCGGAAGTCCGGGGCCCGCTCCCTTCGGTACGACACGGGGCGGCGGTTTCGGTGCGGGCGCGAGCGGCTTCGCCAGCCCCCAGCGGCGGGCGGTGGCGACGCTGACGCGGCGCTGCTCGACCTTCTGGGCGGCCTTGCGGCCGAGCCGTTCGATCGGGTCCACGGACTGGGCGCAGCCGGTCAGTCCGGTCAGCGAAAGAGCGAGCGCACCGGCCGCGAGCGTTCCGGCAAGCAGCCGGTGCGCGGCCCTCACAGGTAGTCCTCCAGGCGGGCCACCGCGTACCCCTTGTCGGTGACCGTCTTCATGAACTTGCGGATCATGTCGGGCATCGTGCCCTTCCAGTCCTCCTTGCCGCGGAAGTGCGTGAGGATGATGTCACCCGGGTGGATGTCGCGGTCCCACTCGCGGTAGTCCATCCGGTCCACGAAGACCTCGGCGTTCCACAGCGGCACGGCCTTGATGCCGCAGGCCTTGGCGGCGCGCAGGGTGTCGCGGTTGTAGTTGCCGTACGGCGGGCGGAAGAGCTCGGGCCGCTTGCCGTACTGCTCCTCAATCACGTCCTGCATGCCGCAGATCTCGCGCTTCTGCTGCGCGTAGGTCAGGCCGGGCAGGTAGCGGTGGTTGAGCGTGTGGTTGTTGAGGACGACGCCGCGGTTCTGCATCTGCTTGAAGTAGCCGTAGTCCTCCTTGACCAGGTAGTCGCTGAGGAAGGCGGTGTACGGGATCTTCAGATCGCTCATCATCTTGAGGAACTGAGGATCCTTCTCGGCCCCGTCGTCGATCGTCAGGAAGACGACCTTGTCCTTGGTCGGGATCGTGGTGAAGACCTGCGGCAGATCCTTCTGGCCGGAGACCTCGAAACCCTTGCGGGTGGTGGGATGCGCCTTCTTCAACGGCGCCTCGGGCGCCGTGAGCGGCATCTTCGTCAGACCCCAGCGCTTGACCGCCGCGACCTTCGCGGCGTGCACGGCGGCGCGCTGCTTGGCGAGTGCGGCGGCCTGCTGGCCGGGGGCGGGCTTGACGGGCTCGTTCTTGCCGCCGCCCGAGCAGGCGGTGGCGACGAGGGCGGTGGTGGCGATCAGGGCCACTCCGGACACGGCGATACGCAACCGTTTTTTGTCGTTTTGTCTTACTAGTTGCATGGGGCCGGATCCTGTCAGCGCCGAAGGCGTGGGCCCGGCCGACAGCGCCGCCGACGGCCGCACGATCCACCGAGTGGCCGAGCCTGCGGGCCGGTGGCGGACAATGGTCCGGTGAACGACCCCGCCGCTTTCGGTGCCCTGCTGACCGACGAGGGCCGCGCCCTCCTGGCCGAGCTCAGCGACCACGACCCGGCCGACGAGCTCGCGCTCGCCACCCGCCTGCGCCGCAGCCACTCCCCCGAGCTGGTCTCGGCCGCACTCGCCCAGGCCCGGCTTCGCCAGCGCGCGGCGGCGAAGTTCGGGACGGACGCGGCGCTGATGTTCTTCACGCCCAACGGCGTCGAGCAGGCGACTCGTACGAGCGTGGCGGCGTACCGCGCAAGGGAGTTCAAGAAGCTCGGAGTGCGTTCGCTCGCCGACCTCTGCTGCGGCATCGGCGGCGACGCGATCGCGCTGGCCCGCGAGGGCATCGCGGTGCTCGCGGTCGACCGCGACCCGCTGACCTGCGAGGTAGCCCGCGCGAACGCCGAGGCGCTCGGCCTCGCCGATCTCATCGAGGTACGCGAGGCGGATGTCACGGACGTCGATACGGCACCGTACGACGCCGTTTTCGTCGACCCGGCCCGCAGGGGCGGCCGCGGCCGGATCTTCGACCCCGAGGCCTACTCACCGCCGCTGTCCTGGGCGATCGAGGCCGCCCGCAAGGCCCCGCTCGCCGCGCTGAAGATCGCGCCGGGTATTCCGCACGAGGCCATCCCCGACGACGTGTTCGCACAGTGGATCTCGGACTCGGGCGAGGTGAAGGAGGCGGTGCTCTGGTTCGGCACGCGTCCCGGCTCGTTCGGCGCGACGCTGCTGCCGGCCGCCGACTCGCTGTGGAGCGTGCGGGCGACGATGCTCCCCGATCCCGCGCCGCGGCCCGTCGGACGTTTCCTGTACGAGCCGGACGGCGCCGTGATCCGCGCGCATCTGGTCGCCGAGGTGGCGAAGGAGGTGGGCGGCGGGCTGATCGACGAGATGATCGCGTACGTCACCTCGGACGAGCTGCACGAGACGCCGTACGCCACCTCGTACGAGATCACGGACCGACTCCCGTTCAACGTGAAGAAGTTGAAGGCCCTGCTCCGTGAGCGCGAGGTCGGGATCCTGACCGTGAAGAAGCGCGGCTCCGGGGTCGAGCCCGAGGAGCTGCGCAAGAAGATGAAGCTGCAGGGGCGGAACTCGGCGACCGTGTTCCTGACGAAGGTGGCGGGGGCGCCGACGATGCTCGTCGGCCACCCCGCCGCACCAAAGGTCTAGCCCTCGGCTCAGCCCTCGACTCAGCCCTCGGCGAGCTCGCGCAGCTCGCAGGTGATGGTCCACTGCTCCTCGTGGACCTTGAGGAAGCGCTTGGTCCACTCGAGGGCCTCGGCCTCGTCCTTGGTCTGGAAGACCGCGTACCCGCCGATGACCTCCTTGGTCTCGGTGAACGGGCCGTCGGTGACGGACAGTTCACCACCGCTGTAGAGGACGCGCTTGGCCTCGGAGGTGGGGTGCAGACCGGCGGTGTCGAGCAGCACGCCCGCCTTGGTCATCTCCTCCATGAGCACGCCCATACGCTGCATGAGCTCTTCGCTCGGGCCACCGGGGTTGTTGTTCTCGTCGACACGGATCAGCGAGATGTAGCGCGGCATGGTGACTCCTCGGTTGTGGTGGCGGGGGCTGTTTCCCTGCCTCTCACCCTTGTGTCGAACGGGCACGACAGGAATCGACACGTGCGGGCAGAAAACTTCGAAAAGTTTTCTGCCCGCACGTTTTCGCAGGTCAGGCGATGCCTTACGAGTAGAGGTTGTCCTTGGACACCTCGTGCACATGATCGTGCGAGTGCGCGTGGGAGTGGGAGTGGCCCGGCACGTGCGGCTCCGTGACCGGCAGCGAGGAGTCCGCCGACAGGTCCCAGTCGGACGCGGACCGGCCCCGCGCGACCATCTCCGCACCCAGCGCGGCGACCATCGCCCCGTTGTCCGTGCACAGCTTCGGGCGCGGGACGCGCAGTTGGATGCCGGCCTTCTCGCAGCGCTCCTGGGCCAGTGCGCGCAGCCGGGAGTTGGCCGCCACACCGCCGCCGATCATCAGGTGCTCCACGCCCTCGTCCTTGCAGGCCCGCACGGCCTTGCGGGTCAGCACGTCGACCACCGCCTCCTGGAAGGAGGCCGACACATCGCGTACGGGAACGTCCTCACCCGCATTGCGCTTCGCCTCGATCCAGCGCGCGACCGCGGTCTTCAGACCGGAGAAGGAGAAGTCGTACGCGGGGTCGCGCGGACCGGTCAGGCCGCGCGGGAAGGCGATCGCGTTCGGGTCGCCCTCCTTCGCGTACCGGTCGATGACCGGGCCGCCCGGGAAGCCGAGGTTGAGCACGCGGGCGATCTTGTCGAAGGCCTCACCGGCCGCATCGTCGATGGTCGCGCCGAGCGGGCGTACGTCCGAGGTGATGTCGGTCGACAGAAGCAGCGAGGAGTGGCCGCCGGAGACCAGCAGCGCCATCGTCGGCTCGGGCAGCGGCCCGTGCTCGAGCTGGTCGACGCAGATGTGCGAGGCGAGGTGGTTCACGCCGTACAGCGGCTTGCCGAGCGCGTACGCGTACGCCTTCGCGGCCGAGACGCCGACGAGCAGGGCGCCCGCGAGACCGGGTCCTGCCGTCACGGAGATGCCGTCGAGGTCCTTCGCGCTCACCCCCGCTTCCTTCAGGGCACGCTCGATCGTCGGCACCATCGCCTCGAGGTGCGCGCGCGAGGCGACCTCGGGCACGACACCGCCGAACCGCGCGTGCTCGTCGACGCTGGAGGCGATCGCGTCGGCGAGGAGGGTGGTGCCGCGCACGATGCCGACGCCGGTCTCGTCGCAGCTGGTCTCGATGCCCAGTACGAGCGGTTCGTCAGCCATGGGTCTCGGTTCCTTGTACGGAGTCTTCGCCGAAGGGGGCTTCGGAGGCGGTGGCGGTGGAAGGGTCGGTCAGACGCATCACCAGGGCGTCGACATTGCCCGGCTGGTAGTAGCCGCGTCTGAAACCGATGGGCTCGAAGCCGAAGCGCTCGTAGAGCTTCTGCGCACGGTTGTTGTCCACGCGCACTTCGAGCAGGACCTCGGTGCACTCGAAGGCGGTCGCGTGCCGCAGGAGATCGGTGAGGAGCGCCGAACCGAGGCCTGTGCCCTGGCGGTCGGCCGCCACGGCGATGGTCTGTACGTCGCCGAGCCCGCCGACCGCGGCGAGGCCCGCGTACCCGACGATGCACTCGCCTTCCCCGGTGGACTCGACCGCGGCCACATAGCGGCGCGACGCACCCGGGCCACGGGCGTGCGCGAGCTCGGACCAGAACATCCCCCGCGACCAGGCGTCGTCGGGGAAGAGCTCCTTCTCGAGTTCAAGCACCGGTTCGATGTCCCACCAGCGCAACTCGCGCAGTACGTGGGTCACTTCGGGGTGACCACCTTGTAGTTCTTGGGGACCTGCGCGTCCGGGCGGCGCAGATAGAGCGGCCGCGGCTCGGTGAGCTCCTCACCGGCGGCGAGCTTCTCGGCGGCGAGGGAGGCGAGCGCGCCCGCGCTGACGTGCTCGGGCTCGCGCGCGTCCGGGAAGGTGTCCGGGTAGAGCAGCGCACCCGCGCCGACGGCGGGCAGCCCCGCGACCTGCTCGGCGATCTCCGCGGGCCGGTCGACGGCCGGGTCGCTCACCCTCGTACGACTGCCGTCGTAGCGCGCCCAGTAGACCTCTTTGCGGCGCGCGTCCGTGGCGACCACGAACTCGCCCTCCAGGCCGGAGGCGTACGCGAGTGCGTCGAGGGTGCACAGTCCGTGCACGGGGACGCCGAGCGCCGAGCCGAAGGTCATCGCGGTCATCAGGCCGACGCGCAGGCCCGTGTACGGGCCGGGACCGGTGCCCACCACGACCGCGGTGACGGCGTCGAGCTTCACCCCTGCCTCGGCGAGCACCCGGTCGACGGCGGGCAGCAGCAGCTCACCGTGTCTGCGCGCGTCGACGCTCGACGACTCGGCGAGGACGGTGCGGCCGTCGTGCAGGGCGGCCGTGACGGCGGGGGTGGCGGTATCCAGAGCGAGCAAGAGCACGCGAACAGCCTACGGCGTAGGGCCCATGTCGGATTACCCGTCGTCCGCGCGAAGCGCGGGAGCGGGGGCGTTCGGTTGGGCGGGGCACGGCGCCCCTGCCGAGCTGGCACGGCACCCGGGCCTGGCAGGACCCGGCTGCTAACGTCGCTCTCCGGACGTATATGACGTACCCAGTCGTGTGTACGAAGGGTGTGGAGGTAGCTCGTGGCACGCAGCAGCTCGGGATTCGTGGCCGGGCTCACCGCGGTGGCGCTCGCAGCGGTCGGGTTCCTCGCCTATCAGGCTTCCGCCTCCGCCCCGGACACGCTCGCCGAGCCCAGGACTCCGGCCTCCTCGTCGAGCACCTCCAAGAAGCCCGGCGGCAAGGAGGCGAAGCCCGACGCGCTGCCGCCGCTGTCCGGACAGGGCGAGCGGGTCGTGTACGCGCTGGGTTCGGACCGCGTATGGCTGGTCGGCGAGGGCGGCAAGGTGCTGCGGACCTTCACGGTCACGCCGAGCACGGTCGATCCGCTGCCGGGCGAGTACGCGGTGAGCACCCGATCCGGAGCGATCACAGGCTCGGACGGCACACCCATCGAGCACGTGGTGCGCTTCGCGCAGAACGACGGCGTGGCGATCGGCTTCAGCGCCGCCAAGGACGGCTCGACCCCGAAGCCCGACCCGTCGAAGAAGACCGGCGGCATCCGGGAGTCGCGCGAGGACGGGCTCGCGATGTGGGAGTTCGCGACGGTGGGGACGAGTGTGGTCGTGGTCGATTAGGACCACGAGGAGTTACGGGATCTACGGAACTCAGGCGGCGTCGCGATGCGGCGCCGCTTCGCTTTTCCCGTCCTCGAAGACCTCGCCCGCCGCACGCGGGGCGAACACCGGCGGTGTGGAGACCGCAGTGGCCGCGGCGCAGGCCGCCAGCAGATCGCTCATCGACGGCTGCGGCTTGGGCGTCTCACGTTCCGGGACCGACATGGTGCCTCCCGAGGCTCCCGAGGCGGGCGGGGTTAGGTAGCCCTAACCAAGTCTCGGTATCCATGTGAACACGGGGCGAGCCCGGTACGCAATATCTTGCCGACGGCTTGTCGGAATGATGTCGGGAACCCGAGCCGACGACGCCGGAGACCCCTGCCGCCGGCTTCAGGCCGCGAGCGACCCCAGGTCCACCCCGGCCCAGCGCTCCCCGAGGCCGGTGAGCGTGACCGTCCGTACGTCCGAGGATGCGTCGCCCTCCTCACGGTGGATCACCACATGCAGCCGGTCGTCGGTGAGCTCCTCGACCTTGCCCTCGCCCCACTCCACGACGATCACGGACTCGGGCAGCGAGACATCGAGGTCGAGGTCCTCCATCTCGTCGAGCCCGCCGCCCAGGCGGTACGCGTCCACGTGGACCAGCGGCGGACCGTCGCCGAGCGAGGGGTGCACGCGGGCGATCACGAAGGTGGGCGAGGTCACGGCGCCACGGACGCCTAGGCCCGCACCGAGGCCGCGGGTGAGGGTGGTCTTGCCGGCGCCGAGCTCTCCGTTGAGCATCACGAGGTCGCCGGCGCGCAGGATCTTGGCCAGGCGCAGGCCCAACTCGCCCATCTCCTCGGGCGAGTTCAAGGTGAGGCGGACGCTAGGGCCTGTCGACGCCGGGTTGTGCGGTGCTTCCATGAACGACCACGTTAGCGGCTGGCGCGGCTACTCCCGCCCGGGCCAGGAGGTCGGCGAGACGGTCCATCACCAGTTCCGGGTGCTCCAGCATCACCAGATGACCGGCGTCCGGCACGATCACCAGTTCCGTCTTCCCGGAGGCCTGCAGCTCGTCGGCGATCGCCTCACTGTGCTCGCTGGGCGTGACCAGGTCCTTGTCCCCGGCGAGGACGAGGACGGGCAGATCCGCGAACTGCCGTAGCGCCGCGGTCTTGTCGTGCTCGCCGAACGCCGGATAGAACTCCGCGACCACATCGATGGGTGTCGACTCGATCAGGCGTTCCGCGAAGCGCGCGATCGCCGGGTCCACCTCGCGGGAGGCGAACGAGTAGCGCTTGATGATGCCCGCGAAGAGATCCGCGGTCGCGCCCCGGGCCCGCTCCACCAGCTCGACGCGCGAACCGAGCGCCTTGAGGACTCCGGGAAGGACCCTGCGTACGGCGTTCATGCCCGCGACCGGCAGACCGTAGTTGACCTCGCCGAGCCGCCCCGACGACGTACCGATGAAGGCGACGCCCACGACGCGGTCGCGGATCAGCTCGGGGAACTGGTCGGCGAGCGCCATCACGGTCATGCCGCCCATCGAGTGGCCGACCAGGACGAGCGGACCCTCGGGCGCGGCCTCGTCGATCACGGCCTTGAGGTCGCGGCCCAACTGGTCGATGGTGACCGGCTCTTCGCGCTCGACCTGGGCCTTGCCGCGCTCGGAGCGGCCGTGGCTGCGCTGGTCCCAGTAGACGGTGCGCACGACACCGCGCAGGGCCGCGCGCTGGAAGTGCCAGGAGTCCTGGCTGAGGCAGTAGCCGTGGGAGAAGACGACGGTGACGGGCGCGGGGGCCTTGCGGCCGAAGAGACGGCGCTTGCGGCGGGCCTGCGCGCTGTCGGGTTCGACCTCGTCGACCTCGTAATAGAGGACCGTGCCGTCCTCGGCGAGCGCCTTGCCGGGCATCCCGCGCAGCGAGCCGTACGGTCCTGCGGAGTCCAGGGCGAGGCGGGCCTTCTTGCGCATCCCGCGTCCGACGGTGAGCCGCTCGACCGCGACACCCGCCGCGGCGCCCGCGGCGATCACGCCTATCGCGGCGCCCGCGATGCCCGCCTTGCGCCAGCCGCCGCCGGCCGCCTCCTCGGCGGCCCGGGCGATCCTGGTGCCTGTGTCACTCACGTGCCGCTCCTGCCTGGTCTCGACCGCGCGTCCGTCCTACGGGCCTGTGGGTGCCGGCCTCGTCACTCGTTCACATAGACGCGGGGAACGCGTGTTCCGATGCGGGTGACGATTTCGTACCCGATCGTGCCCGCCGCACGCGCCCAGTCCTCGGCGGTCGGCTCACCGCGGTCACCAGGACCGAAAAGCACTGCTTCGTCCCCCACGGCCGGCTCGTCACCGTGCAGATCGACCACGAACTGGTCCATGGCGAGCCGCCCGGCGACCGTCCGCACCTTGCCCGCGACCAGGACCGGGCCCGAGCCCGACGCCTGCCGGGGCAGTCCGTCGCCGTAGCCGACGGGGACGAGCCCGAGCGTGGTGGGCTCGGCCGTGACGTAGTGATGCCCGTAACTGACGCCGAGACCCGCGGGGACGTGCTTCACCAGAGCGAGGCTCGCCTTGAGCGACATCACCGGGCGCAGCCCGAAGTCGGCGGGGACGCCGAGGTCGGGGCTCGGCGAGATGCCGTAGGTCGCGATGCCGCCGCGTACGAGGTCGTAGTGCGTCTCGGGGAGGGTCAGGATCGCGGGCGAGTTGGCGATATGGCGGACCTCGGGGGTGAGGCCGGCCTCCTCGGCGTGGCGCAGCGCGTCCGCGAACTCGGCGGACTGCAGGGCGATCGACGGATGGCCGGGCTCGTCGGCGCACGCGTAGTGCGACCAGATTCCGGTGACCTTGACCGTGCCTTCGGCCTGCGCCTTGAGGCAGGCCTCGACAAGCTCGGGCCAGTCGGCGGGCATACAGCCGTTGCGTCCGAGCCCGGTGTCGATCTTCAGCTGCACCCGTGCCGTACGGCCGGCCGCTCGCGCCGCGGCGGTCAGCTCGCGCAGCGCCCACATACCGCTGACGCCGAGGTCGATATCGGCCTCTATTGCCGCGCGCCAGGGGCCGCCCGGCGTCCACAGCCAGCACATGACACGGGCGTCGTCGACACCGATCCCGGCCGCGCGCAGCGCGAGCGCCTCCTGCGGAGTGGCGGTGCCGAGCCAGGTCGCACCGGCCTGCAGCGCAGCCTTCGCGCAGGGCAGCATCCCGTGGCCGTACGCGTCCGCCTTCATCACGGCCATGTACGCGGCGCGGGGTGCGCGGGCACGCAGAGCACGCACATTGGCCCGCAGTGCGGCCAGATCGATCTCGGCGCGGACGCGCCCAGGTGTCTCAGTCATCGCGCCCCAGTGTCTCAGAGCGCCTGACCTGCCCACAGCTCACGGCCGCCGCCCCCACACATAGACACGGTCGCCCTTGTAGATCTTGTTCCAGAGCCGCTGGGCGTCGCGGAAGCTCAGGTTCACACAGCCCGGTGAACCCGATGTGGCGTGGACGTTGCTGTAGACGGCGTGAAAGGCCTGCCCGCCGCTGAAGAACTGGCTGTACGGCATGGGGGTGCGGAAGATCGTCGAGAAGTGGTTCTTGTGCTTCCAGAACACCTTGTGCCAGCCGCCTCGAGTAGGCGTCGAGCGTTTCCCGGTCCGTACGGCCACGGGCCCGAAGAGCACCTTGCCGCCCTTCTGCACCCACATCAGCTGCCGCGCCTGGTCGACGCAGGCGATGCGGTACGAACGGGCCGGGCACTTCTTCAGCGCCCTCGGATCGCGTACGGCGGTCAGCCACCGCATCCGCGCCCAGGTGACGGGACCGGCGAACCCGATGGGCGGACGGATCCCGTGCGCCCGCTGGAACTTGCGGATCGCCGCGCAGTCACCGGCCGACTGCCTGCCGTCCGCCGACAGCCTCAACCAGCGCTCGACACTGCGCTGATGGGGCCCGGTCCGCTTGCTGCAGTGCGGCGCCGCGCGCCCGTGCACGACCTCGCTCGGCGGGACGTACTCGATCAGCGCGTCGAGCTCGGCGGGCGGCTCCACCGGCTCGACGGCGTCCTCTTCCGCGCTCGGCTCGTAGACGAACGGCGCCATCCCCTGATCCGGGGTGTCCAACTGCCATGGGTGATACGGGGTGAGCGGCACTCCGGGGACCAACTGCTGCTGGGGTGCGGGGACGGGCGGCGGCCCGGGATCGGCGGCGGCGGGTCCGGCGAGCGGGAGCAGCGCGAGGGTTAGCGCGGTGGCGAGGGTGCGGCGCTTGGGGCGGTGAATCATCCCCTCAGGAAACGGTCATCAAGGGGCGAACCGGTGCAGGCGCGCAGGCAATTCAGCCCCTGCGGCGATTGAGCAGATCCGAACGAAGTTCGGATGCTGGGGTCCGGGGCGAAGCCCCGGTTCCGGGAAGGGGCGGGGTGGGGAGAAAGGCCCGCTGCAGGCGCCCACCCACCCAGCCGCACCCGGGCCACCGACCTATCCGCGCACATCCCGCCACACCCGAGGCAACGCCTCCGCGATCTCCGAGGCCACCAGAGGCGCCCCGTCCGCAGCCACCCGCCCCGCAAGCCCGTGCAAATACGCGCCCACCGAAGCCGCATCCACCCCCGACAACCCCGCCGCGAGCAACGCCCCGGACAGCCCCGACAGCACATCCCCGCTGCCGGCCGTCGCCAGCCAGGCCGTCCCCGTCGGATTGACGCGGACGGGTCCGCCGTCCGCCGGAGCGACCAAGGTCGTCGACCCCTTGAGCAGCACTGTCGCCGAGAACTCCGCGGCCAGACGCCGTACGGCCGAAAGCCGCCCCGCCTCCACCGACTCCCTCGAAACCCCCAGCAACGCCGCCGCCTCCCCCGCATGCGGAGTCAGCACGGTCGGCGCCGTACGCGCCCGCAGCACCGCCGGATCGGCGAGCCGCAGGCCGTCCGCGTCGACGAGCACCGGCACGTCCTGGGCCAGCACATCCGCCACGCGCGCCGCGTCATCACCGATCCCGGGACCGACCACCCACGCCTGCACCCGGCCCGCGGCGGACGGCGGCCCGGCGTGCACCAGCGCCTCCGGGAAGCGGGCGAGCACCGCGTCGCCGGCGGGGCCGACGTAGCGCACGGCCCCCGCCCCACCCCGCAGCGCCCCGGCGACGGCGAGCACCGCGGCCCCCGGATACGTGGCGGACCCCGCCGCGATCCCGACGACTCCCCGCCGGTACTTGTCGCTGGACGCCCCGGGCTCGGGCAGCAGCGCCGCCACATCCGCGTACTGCAGCGCCTCCAGCTCCGGCGCCGAGGGCAGCGAGAGCCCGATGTCGACAAGCCGCACCGCTCCCGCGTACGACCGCGCCGGATCGATGAGCAGCCCCGGCTTGTACGTCCCGAAGGTCACCGTCGCATCGGCCCGTACCGCCTGCCCGAGCACCTCACCGGTGTCCGTCTCGATACCGCTCGGCAGGTCGACGGCGACGACGACGGCGCCTGATTCCCGTACGAGAGAAGCGAGCCCGGCCGCCTCGGGCCGCAGCCCGCCCTTGCCGCCGATGCCCACGATGCCGTCAATGACGAGATCGGCCCGGGCGATCGCGGGGCCCGCCTGAGCGGCGGAGACCATCTGCGCACCCGCCGAACGCACCGCGGCAAGCCCACCCTCGTGCGTACGCTCCGGCGCAAGCAGCACCGCCGTCACCCCGGCCCCCCGCCGAGCGAGCCGAGCCCCCGCGTACAACGCGTCGCCCCCGTTGTCCCCGCTCCCGACGAGCAGCACCACCCGCGCCCCGTACACCTTCCCCAGGAGGTCCGCGCACGCGGCCGCGAGCCCCGCGGCGGCCCGCTGCATCAGCGCGCCCTCGGGCAGTTCGGCCATCAGTGCGCGCTCGGCGGCCCGCACGGTCTCGACGCTGTGAGCAGTACGCACTTGGAGCCTCACCCCTCGGCGATCACCACGGCGGAGGCGATGCCCGCGTCGTGGCTCAAGGACACATGCCAGCCGCGCACCCCGAGCTCTTCGGCCCGCCGGGCCACCGTGCCGCTGACGCGAAGCCGCGGCTGCCCGCTCTCCTCGACGTACACCTCGGCGTCGGTCCAGTGCAGACCCGCCGGCGCCCCGAGCGCCTTGGCGAGCGCCTCCTTGGCCGCGAAACGGGCCGCGAGCGAGGCGAAACCGCGCCGCTCACCGCTCGGCAGATACAGCTCGCTCTCGACGAAGATCCGCTGGGCGAGCAACGGTGTGCGTTCCAGGGAGACCCGGAAGCGGTCGACCTCGGCTACATCGATCCCGACCCCGATGATCATTGGGCCCGCCACAGCTGCGGCGGCCCCGGCTGTGGTGCGCGCATAGCGGCAGCCTACGGGCCCGGCGCCTCACCTACGTGACGTACCCCACGCCACTTACCGTTCATCCAGCCGCAACAATGTCTGTGTGATCACCTCGCCGCTGCCGGGCACACACCGCCGCCCCGAGCCCACCCCGTATGTGGACCTCACCAGGTCGGAGTGGAGCGCACTGCGCGACAAGACACCGCTGCCGCTGACGGCCGCGGAGGTGGAGAAGCTGCGCGGTCTCGGTGACGTGATCGACCTGGACGAGGTACGCGACGTCTATCTGCCGCTGTCGCGCCTGCTCAATCTGTACGTGGGCGCCACCGACACCCTGCGCGGCGCACTCAACACCTTCCTCGACACGGGCGACGGCCACGGCACCCAGCACGGCACGCCCTTCGTCATAGGGGTCGCCGGTTCGGTGGCCGTCGGCAAGTCCACGGTCGCCCGACTCCTGCAGGCCCTGCTCGCGCGCTGGCCCGAGCACCCGCGCGTGGAGCTGGTCACCACGGACGGCTTCCTGTGGCCCATGAAGGAGATGGAGGCCCGCGGCCTGATGTCGAGGAAGGGCTTCCCCGAGTCGTACGACCGACGGGCCCTCACCCGCTTCGTCGCCGACATCAAGGCGGGCAAGGACGAGGTGACGGCCCCCGTCTACTCGCACCTCAAGTACGACATCGTCCCGGGCGAACGCCTCACGGTCCGCCGCCCCGACATCCTCATCGTCGAGGGCCTGAACGTCCTGCAGCCCGCACTGCCCGGCAAGGACGGCCGCACCCGCGTGGGTCTCGCGGACTACTTCGACTTCAGCGTGTACGTGGACGCCAAGCCCGAGGACAACGAGCGCTGGTACCTCAACCGCTTCCGCAAGCTGCGCGAGACGGCCTTCCAGAACCCCGACTCGTACTTCCACCGCCACACGCTGGTCTCGGAGGACGAGGCGATGGCGTACGCACGACGCATGTGGCAGACCATCAACCTGCCCAACCTGACCCAGAACGTGGCCCCGACACGGGCCCGCGCGACGCTGGTCCTGCGCAAGGGCCCGGACCACAAGGTGCAGCGTCTGAGGCTGCGCAAGCTCTGAGCACTCCGAAGCCATGAGCGCTCCGAAGCTCTGACCCCCGCATCAACACCGCGTTAGGGTGCCGCCATGCTGCACCTGCGCCTGATCACCCCTGCCGACCGCACCGACGACGTGGTCCGGCTGATCGAGAAGACCGTCGGCACCACCCACCTCGCGGTGCTCCCGGGCGCCGCCCGCAACCCCGCGGGCGACCTGGTGCTGTGCGATGTCGCACGCGAGGCCGGAGACGAACTCCTCGGCGGGCTGCGGACGCTGGGCATCGACGAGTGCGGTTCGATCGCCGTCGAGAACATCGACCTGTCCCTGTCCAAGCGCGCCGACAAGGCCGAGGACGAGGCGCCGGGCGAGGGCGCGGACGCGGTGCTCTGGGAGCATCTGACCGACGCCACCCACGAGGAGTCGACGCTCTCCGTCACCTATCTCGCGTTCATCACGCTCGCCACGATGATCGCGGCCTGCGGTGTGGTCCTCGACAACGCGATCCTGATCGTGGGCGCGATGGCCGTCGGCCCGGAGTTCGGGCCGCTCGCGGGGTTCTGCACCGCGCTGGTGCACCGTCAGCCGCGGCTCGCACTGCGCTCGTTGACGGCTCTGCTCGCGGGCTTCGCCGTCGCCATGGTGGCGACGTTCGCGTTCAGCCTCTTCATGGACGGGGTGGACCTGTTCTCGCTGCAGCAGCTCGACGCGGACCGGCCGAACACGTCGTTCATCTACGCCCCCGACTGGTTCTCCTTCATCGTGGCCGTGCTCGCGGGCGCCGCCGGGACCCTCTCGCTGACCTCGGCGAAATCGGGCGCACTCGTGGGTGTGGCGATCTCCGTGACCACCGTGCCGGCCGCCGCGAACGCGGCCGTGGCCTTCAGCTTCACCGAGTACCTGCAGGCCTGGCGCTCCACCGAGCAGTTGCTGCTCAACCTGCTCGGCATCATCGTCGCGGGCACCCTCACGCTCCTGGCCCAGAAGTACTTCTGGGCGCGGCAGCGGGCGCGTACCGCCGCGAAGAACGCGCTCTGACACGAGTGCGGGCCGGCCGCCCCGAAGGACGACCGGCCCGCATCCGCACGTTCAACCCGCCTAGCCGAGCGCGGACTTCACCGCATCGGCGAGACGTCCGGCCACCGACCGCGCCTGGTCGATGTCCGCGGCCTCGACCATCACGCGCACCAGCGGCTCGGTACCCGACGGACGGAGCAATACCCGCCCGGTGGCGCCCAGTTCACGCTCGGCGTCCGACACCGCCGCCGCCAGCTCACCCGACGTACGCACACGGGACTTGTCCACGTCCGGCACGTTGATCAGGATCTGCGGCAGCCGCTCCATGACCCCTGCGAGCTCCTGCAGCGAGCGTCCGGTCTGCGCGATACGGGCCGCGAGCAGCAGACCGGTCAGCGTGCCGTCACCGGTCGTCGCGTGGTCGAGCACGATGACATGGCCGGACTGCTCGCCGCCCAGGGCGTAGCCGTGCTCCTTCATCGACTCCAGTACGTAGCGGTCACCGACCGCGGTCTGGATCAGCTCGACGCCTTCGCGCTCCATCGCCAGCTTGAAACCGAGGTTGGACATCACGGTCGCGACCACGGTGTTCTCGCGCAGCTGCCCGCGCTCACGCAGGGCGAGGGCGAGCACGGCGAGGATCTGGTCGCCGTCGATCTCGTTGCCCTCGTGGTCCACGGCGAGGCAGCGGTCCGCGTCACCGTCGTGCGCGATACCGAGCGCGGCGCCGTGCTCGACGACCGCGGCCTTGAGCAGACCGAGGTGGGTGGAACCACAGCCGTCGTTGATGTTGAGCCCGTCCGGCTCGGCACCGATGGTGACGATCTCGGCGCCGGCGCGCGTGAAGGCCTCGGGCGAGACCCGGGCCGCGGCACCGTGCGCCTCGTCGAGGACGATCTTCATGCCGTCGAGCCGGTTCGGCAGCACACCGATCAGGTGGGCGACGTACTGGTCGAAGCCTTCGTCGTACGACTTGACCCGGCCCACACCGCTGCCGGTCGGCCGGTCCCAGGGAGCGCCGGTGCGGTGCTCCTCGTAGACGGACTCGATCCGGTTCTCGAGGTCGTCGGCCAGCTTGTGGCCGCCGCGCGCGAAGAACTTGATGCCGTTGTCCGGCATCGCGTTGTGGCTGGCCGAGAGCATCACGCCGAGGTCGGCGCCGAGCGCACCGGTGAGATACGCGACCGCGGGGGTCGGCAGCACACCGACGCGCAGGACGTCCACGCCCGCGCTGGCCAGACCGGCCACGACGGCCGCTTCGAGGAACTCACCCGAAGCACGCGGATCGCGTCCGACGACCGCCACCGGACGGTGCCCTTCGAACGAGCCCGCTTCCCCCAGGACATGGGCCGCCGCGACGGAGAGTCCGAGCGCGAGCTCGGCCGTCAGATCCGCGTTGGCGACGCCGCGCACGCCATCGGTGCCGAAGAGTCGTCCCACTAGATGTCCTCCGAACGAAAAATGCTGATCGCTGAAAGCAGTAACAGCAAACAGCTGAACGCTTTATGTCGTTATACGCCCAAGGCCTTCAATAAAACGAACGCCCCGGCAGCACTGTGCGTGCCGCCGGGGCGAACGTGTGGCAGAAGCAACTGCCAGGCAGTGCAGCCAGCGATTAACGCTTGCTGTACTGCGGAGCCTTACGGGCCTTCTTGAGACCGGCCTTCTTGCGCTCGACCGCACGGTCGTCGCGACGGAGGTAGCCGGCCTTCTTGAGGGCGCCACGGTTGTTGTCGACGTCGGCCTCGTTCAGCGCACGGGCGACACCGAGACGGAGCGCACCGGCCTGACCGGAGACGCCGCCACCCGAGATACGGGCGATGACGTCGTAGCGGCCCTCGAGCTCGAGCACCTTGAAGGGCTCGTTGACTTCCTGCTGGTGGACCTTGTTCGGGAAGTAGTCCTCGAGCGTACGCCCGTTGACCTTCCACTTGCCGGTGCCCGGAACGATCCGGACGCGGGCGATGGCGTTCTTGCGACGACCCAGGCCGGCGGCCGGCTGCGGGTCGCCGAAGCGCGCGGCGTTCGACTCAGAGGTGTACTCGCCCTCGACGGGCGCCTCGGACTCGGTCGTGTACTGCTCGGGCGCGTCAGCCTCGATGTCTTCGATCGGCTGCTCTGCGGTGGTCTCGGCCACGATGCTCCTCAGATTTCTTTTCGTCTTAGGGGGTGGCCGGAACTACTGCGCGACCTGGGTGATCTCGAACGGAACCGGCTGCTGAGCAGCGTGGGGGTGGTTCTCGCCCGAGTAGACCTTCAGCTTCGAGAGCATCTGACGGCCCAGGGTGTTCTTGGGGAGCATGCCCTTGACGGCCTTCTCGATGGCCTTCTCGGGGTTCTTGTCGAGCAGCTCGTCGTAACGAACCGAACGCAGACCGCCCGGGTAGCCAGAGTGGCGGTAGGCCATCTTCTGGGTCTTCTTGTTGCCGGACAGGTGCACCTTGTCGGCGTTGACGATGATGACGAAGTCACCGGTGTCAACGTGCGGCGCGTAGATCGGCTTGTGCTTGCCGCGCAGGATGCTGGCGGCGGTGCTCGCGAGACGGCCGAGGACGATGTCCTGGGCGTCGATCACGAACCACTGGCGAGTGATATCGCCGGGCTTAGGGCTGTACGTACGCACTTCGTAGCCTTCGCTTCTTCAGTGAATGGATTCCAGACATACGGATCCGCTGAAGCGATCATGCAGCTGGGGCTCACAATCGCCGGGACGACGCCCGTATGCGAGCCACTGGTAACTGCTCCAGGGAACTTGCGCAGAGGCCTCATCGCTCGAAAACGACCAAGCCGATACGCATAACGAACTGGCAGAATACCCGCGCTTACCCGTTCGGGTCAAAACGCGCGCTCGCCCGCAGGCTCCGCCACCTCAAGGGTACGGGCCCGCGGCAGCACCACGCGCCCCCGCCGTACACAGCACAGGCCCACGGTCACCGCAAGCACACAGAGCGTGAACGAGTCCTTGTACGCCCGCATGACCCCCTCCCGCAGGAACGGCCACTCGAACCCGCCCACCTGCGGCACCAGAGCCAGCCAGAACCCGGCCGTCCGGCCCGGCGCACCCTCCTCGGCGGCCCCGGCGAGCAGCAGCGGTACGACGACGAGCAGGTAGTGGTCGTACGAGGGCCGGGAAATCAGAAATGCGGCGAGCATCACCATCGCGGCACACTCGCCGAGCCGCGCGGGACCGGCTGCGTCCCCCCGCCCACCGCTCCCTGTATCCCCCCGCCGCCACCTCCGCCAGGCACACCACACCCCCGCCGCCGCGCACCCGAGCGCGAACAGGGTCGCCACCTGCTGCGGCACCCCCAGGCGCGGGAGAACGGCCGCGGGCGAAGCCTCGTAAAGCCGCACGAAGCCGTCGTCGCCCTTGAAGAGAAAGGGCAGCGTCCGCGTGAAGAAGCCGGCGGGATCCGGCATCGCGAGCGCGGCGAGACCCGAGGCCACCGCGGGCACCAGCACGGCGACGGACAGCGCTTTGAAGCGCCGCGCGAACAGGAAGACAAGGAGCACGGGCACGAGCAGCGGCTTGAAGGCGATCGCCGCACCGATCACGACCGCGGCCCACGTCCAGCGCCCCCGCTGCGCGAGCAGCAGAGCGGCCGGCAGGGCGGCGGCGGCCACGACGGTCCAGTTGGCGAGCACGATGAGGTGCCCGAAGGGCGCGAACCCGAGGGCCAGAGCGAGCAGCCCGAGCACCGCGTGCCGGGTGCGCAGGCCCACCCCGTACATCCGCAGCGCGCAGACCCAGCCGAAGGTCAGCGCCGCCGTGACGAACGCGGGCGCGGCGAACCGCAGCAGCCGAGACGGCAGCAGCACCTCGGGCACGGCCGCGAGGACGGCGCTCGGGAGATAGAGGAAGTGCGGGTCGTCGTACGGGGAACCGCCGTCGAGCCAGGTGCGCGCGGCGTTGATGACGATGACGTTGTCCATGCCGCCGTCGGACTGCTGCAGCCCCACCCGTACGACACCGGCGGCGAGCACCACGGCGAGGACGCCCCACAGCGTCCGGGACGCCGGCCGCCGCAGCCAGCCGAGTACCGTAAATCGTGCTGAATCCATGCAATTCAACCTAGGCCGGGGACCCCGCATCACCCCCGCATAACGCGCTGCCCACCCCCTCATAACGCCCGCACTCCGCTTCACCGTTACGGCCTAAGATGCGCCCCATGAGCTTTGGGCAGGGGGAACCCCCGTGGGGTTCCAGTGGTCAGCAGCAGCCGCCGTCGAACTGGGTCACGCAGCCGGGCATGCCGCCCGCCGCCGGCGCACCCGGTGGGCAGACGCCCGACTGGGCCGCGCTCGCCGAGGCCTCGGAGTCACGCGCGAAGCGCCGCCGTCTCCTGATGGTCGGCGGCGGTGCGCTCGCGACCGTGGCCGTGGCCGCCGTCGTCGCGATCGCCGTGGTGAACGCCAACGGCGGCGACGAGGGCAAGTCGGCCGACGAACTCCCGCCCTCCGCCTCGATCCCCGGCTCCACGGCCTCGCAGCAGCCGACCTTCGCCGAGACGAAGCCGCCCCCGCCGCCGGACCCGAAGGACTACATCTCCAGCGCGGACAAGGACAAGGCGCCGCTGAGCGCGGCCGGTCTGTTCCCCGGCACCAAGTACACGAAGGGCGGCGCGGCCTACAAGAAGGGCGCGACCGCGGAGACCACCAAGTGCGACTCGGTCACCAACGGGCCGCTGGGCGACCTGCTCAAGGCCAACGGCTGCACCAAGGTGCTGCGCGCCACGTACATCAAGGACGGCGTCGCGGTCACGGTCGGCGTCGCGGTCTTCGACACCGAGAAGCAGGCCACCAAGGTCAAGGACGTCTACAAGAAGGGGACGGTCAAGTCCCTTTCGGGCAAGGGCGTCGCGGCCTTCTGCAACACCACGATCTGCCGCTCGACCACCAACTCGTACGGCCGCTACGCCTATTTCACGGTCGGCGGCTTCACCAGCGGCAAGGACGTCACGACCAAGGACAAGAAGGTCTTCACCGCCGGCGACGACATCGCGGGCCTGGCGTTCCAGCAGATCCACCATCGCGGCGAGGTCCAGGCTTCGGCGGCGGTGCAGAACCCGTGAGCCACCTGCACGGCTCCTGACTGGTCCTCACGGTGCCGGTGGCAGTATGGGCACTCGCCAAGCACCTACGCAGAGAGCGACAAGCACGTGAACCGAAGTAGCGGCATATCGCTCCGTAAGAGGCCTGGAGCCATCCTGGTGGCGGCGCTGACGGCCGTGATCGGCCTGTGTGCGGTCGCCTTCACGCTGTGGGAGCCCGCGTCCCCCGACTCCCGGTCTTCGGCGTCCAAGACCGGCGAAACCGTACAGAGGCCCTCGGCCAACTGGTACCAGTCGGCGCCTTACGTGTTCGTCACCGACCGCGATGCGCCCGATCTCGGCGAAGTGCTCGAGGCCACGGGGCAGAAGGCCTTCACCCTGGCGTTCGTCCGCGCTCCCGCCTCAGGGGGCTGCGTACCCACCTGGGGCGGTACCGATCCGGTGAGCAAGGACACCAGGGTGGCCAAGATCATCCGCGACCTGCGCGCCCGCGGCGGCGATGTGACCGCCTCGTTCGGCGGCGGCGCGGGAATCGCGCTGGGCCTGGAATGCGACAGCCCGCGGGCCACCGCTGATGCGTATCAGCGCGTCCTGGACAAGTACGGGATACGCGTGATCGACCTCGACCTCGAGCGCAAGGTGAACCAGAACCCTGCGGCGATCGCCAACGAGATCGGTGCCGCGCGGATTCTCCAGAAGGAGAACCCCGGCCTCGTCGTCTCCGTCACCCTCCCCGGCACCGCCACCGGGGTCGACGCCCTCGGTGAGCGCGTTCTCATCCGGGCCAGGGACGCGGGACTCGACGTGGCCGCCTACACGCTCATGCCCTTCGACGGGGACTTCCACTTTGCGGCCGCTCAGCAACGCGCGCTGACCGGCTTCAACGGCCAGCTGAGGAAGCACTTCGGATGGAGCGCCGACGAGGCTTGGCGGCATACGGGGATCTCACAGATGAACGGCAGGTCGACGCTCGGCGAGTACTTCTCCGAGGTGGACTTCGCGAGCAATCTGATCTTCGCGAAGGAGCACCACATGGCGCGGTTCACCTTCTGGTCGTTGAACCGGGACCGCGAGTGCAGTCCGCCGGACAACAACCAGAAGCTCTCGACCACATGCAGCTCGGTACCGCAGAGCGCCTATGCGTTCACCCGGTACGGCACCGACTTCGCGAAGTGGGCGGCAACCCGCTAGGGGTGCGGCCCGCACGACGCAAAGGTGCGGGTCCGGAGGATCCGGACCCGCACCTTGCGAGCTATGTCAGAGCTGCACCGCCGTGCCGAGCTCTATCAGAGCTGCACCGCCGTGCCGTGACCACGGGTGGTGCCGCGGGTGTCGAGCATCCGGGTCGCCGTGTTGGCCAGCTGAACCGTGTCGATGGAGCTGTGGGCCTGCAGCAGCACGGTGAGATCGGCGTCCGCGGCCGCGGCCAGGAGGTCGGTCGTACGTTCCACCGGCTCGCCGTCGACGATCCACTCGTCGACATGCGGGTCGAAGTAGACCGCCTGGGCGCCGAGACGGCGCAGTTCACGCAGTACGGCGATGACCGGCGTCTCGCGCTGGTCGGCGATGTCCGGCTTGTAGGTGATGCCGGTGAGCAGCACCCGGGCGCCCCGCAGCGCCAGACCGGCCTCGTTGAGGAGCTCCATGGCCCGCTGGACCACGTAGACCGGCATCCGCTGGTTGATCTCCTGAGCGAGCTCCACGAAGCGGAAGGGGATACCCAGCGACTTGACCTTGTAGGACAGGTAGTTCGGGTCGATGGGGATGCAGTGCCCGCCGACACCAGGGCCGGGGTAGAAGGCGGAGAACCCGAACGGCTTCGTGGCGGCGCAGTTGATGGCGTCCCACAGGTCGACACCGATCTCCCGGCAGAACATCGCCATCTCGTTGACGAGGGCGATATTGACGTGCCGGTAGGTGTTCTCGAGCAGCTTCGCCATCTCGGCTTCGCGCGTGCCCTTGGCCTCGACGACCTCTCCGACGAAGGCTTCGTACATCGCACGAGCGGCCTTGCTGCACGCCGCCGTGTGGCCACCGACGACCTTCGGCGTATTCGAAAGGCCGTAGACAGGGTTGCCCGGGTCTATTCGCTCGGGCGAGAACGCCAGGTGGAAATCGACTCCGGCGACCAGACCGCCGGCCTCGAGCGCCGGACGGACCACCTCGTCCGTGGTGCCCGGGTAGGTGGTTGATTCCAGCACCACGAGCATGCCCGGGCGCAGGTGGGCGGCCACCGCGCCGACCGCGCCCTCGACCGCACCGAGATCAGGCGCACCGTGCTCGGTCAAAGGCGTGGGGACGCAGATCACCACGGACTTGGCCCGGCCGATCACCGAGGCGTCGGTGGTGGCGGCGAAACCCCGCTCGCGTATCGCTGCGATCTCCGCATCCGAAAGGTCGTCGATATGCGAGCGCCCGGCGTTCAGCCCCTCGACGACGCGCTGGTCGAGGTCGAGACCCACGACATTGAGACCGGAATTGGCGGCGGCCTGAGCGAGCGGCAGACCGACATAGCCGAGGCCGATGATGACGAGGTCGACACCCTCGCCGTTCGGAACAGACTGGTCGGACTGAGAAATACGATTCTGGGAGATCATGGGAAAGGAATTCACCTCTAGCTATTGACCGGTACGGTCTCGATTAGTTATTGACCGGCACGGTCTTGATCTTCTTCGCACCCGCCTGCCAGGCGGCCAGACTCTTCGCGTCCTTGGTGATCGTCCAGTCACCCCGCTTGCCCTCTGCGAAGCCGGAGTTGAGGTAGATCAGGCCGAGTACGTCCGGGTCCGTCGCCAGCCCCTCGAACATGGCGTTGATCCATTCGATCTTCCTCGAACCCTGCAGAACTCCGGTCTCGGTGATCACGATCGGCTTGTTCGTGAAGACCTGGATCCGCTTCTTGGTCGGCACGATCAATGTCTCCCAGGAGTCCTCCTGGAGATGCGGCGTCCAATACGCCGCCATGCCGATCCAGTCCACATATTGGTCACCGGGCCAGAACGGCTTCAACGGGGTCTTGGGAACCGGGTTGATGACGTTCGGCGCCCAGATCCAGATCACATCGGTGGCGCCGGCGGCAGTGAAAAGGCTGTGAATCCGCCGCCACGCGGCGACGTACTGCTCCGGGGTGGCCTTGTCCGTGCCCCAGGGCTGCCAGTCGGTATTGAACTCGGATGCGAAGACCAAGCCGACCGGGAGGCCCGTCTGGGCCAGTTCGGAGGCGAAGCCGCTGATGTACTCGTCCTGGTCCCCGGCGACGATGGATGCGATCGGGGCATCCATCGGCTGCCAGTTCAGGACGGTCAGCGCATGCTTGTCGTAGGCGTCGAGGACATGCGCGACGGGAGGCCGCTCGCCGAAGTCCACGAACTCCTCTTGGATATTGGCGGGAGTTCCGGTCTTCTTGTTGAACTCGGCCAACTCGTTCGCACCCGTGGGGAGCGAAACCCCCAGGTACTTGCCGGACTTGGGCTTGATGAAGTCGCTCGCCTTGGGGCCATTCGCGTCGACGTCGTCCGTGGCCTCGCCGGGGACCGTTTCCGCCAGTGCGTCGATGCCGCTGGACGAGGGCCCGCCGGTGGGCGAGGGATCCCCCAGGAACAGAACCCCCATCAGGCCGACGACGGCGATCGCCACGGCACCCGTGGTGTATCGGGTCTTCACTTCCTACCGCTTCCCTCGGAGACGACGATGCCCATGAGCTGGATCGTGGGACGTTCCTCGGCCGCCCTGTAGGGATCGCGCCTCCGTCCGTATGGATCCTGCCGTCCGTCGTAGGAGCCGGCGGGCATCTGCCCGGCCGATGCGGCCCAGGCGTGCAACTGCCGCTGGTACTGCCGCCGGGCGGCGGCCTCCTGCTCACGAGCGGCCTTGGCGCGGACGTCCGCCGCGGCGGCCAGTTCACTCGCCCTGCCGCCGGAAGCGAGTCCGTCGGCGGGAAGGCCGGCCGGCAGATCAGGCGGAAGGCGCTGCCCACGAGCCGGCATCGACGGATCGATCGGCTTCAGCTCCTCGGGCATGTCTTCTTCCGGACCCGAATAGAACACCTCGACGCGGGCGCGCGTTCCCCAACCGGTCTTGTAGCAGGTCAACATGCCGTACCAACGCATGAAGCGCAGGATGACCAGGGCCCACAACAGGGCGATCGGGGCGAGAAGCCAGGTCAGGATCTGGGACGAGAGTTGCTGGTCGTGCCGGCGCAGAGCCAGATAGCGCGCGGTGGTGAGGTATCCGACCAGGCACAGGACCTGGGCACTGGAGCGGAACGGGACGGAGTCGCCGCGCAGCGGGCCCAGGATGAAGATATGCGTCAGTACGGCGAGGGAGGCGAGAACCTGCGCCCAGTTCAGGAAGTTGACCCAGTACGCGTAGCTGCGCATGGGCAGGTACCGGAAACGCCACAGTGCCCGGATGGTGGAGCCGCGCATCCAGCGCATGTACTGGCGCTGGTGGTGCGACCAGTTCTCCGGCATGGCGACCAGGACGATGGCGCGGGGGTTCTGAACGGTGCGTCCCCGCTCGAGCGCGTAGAGCGTGAGCATCGAGTCGTCGCTGAAGTGGACGTCGCGCCCCATGAAGCTCTCTGCCAGGTAGCCGTCGACGTTGTCCCGGACCACCTCGAACCGGTAGGCGCCCAGCGGACCGGAGTTCACCGTGACGCCGCCAAGGGTGCTCTGCGAGGCCCGCCCGAGCAGCTGCGAGGTCGTGAACCAGAGGTTGAGGATCCGGGCCATGACGCTGCCCTCGTCGTTCTCGGCCAGAATGATGCCCGCCACCGACTGCACCCGCTCATCGGCGAGTGGCGCCACCAGTTCACGGACGGCGTTGCGCTGGAGCACGCCGTCCGAGTCGACGGTGAGGAAGATGTCGGCGTGGCCGGTCCAGCGCAACGCGGAGTGCCCGTGCACGAGCCGCTTGCCCTTCCACTCGGTCCGCTCCCACACACCCAGAATTCCGACCCGTTCGGTCTCCTGCAGAAACCAGGACTCGACCTGGGTGTAGTCGGCCGCCGGGTCGTCGGAGCCGTTGTCGACCACATGGATGATGTCGGGCAGCCGGTCCTGGTCGATCATCGAAGCCAGGGCGCGGCGCAGGATCACCGGGTCCTCGTTGTGCACCGGGACCGGGATCAGCACCCGCAGATCCTTGAGCTGGCTCCGCTGCCTGCCGGTGGGCCGGAACTTCGGGTGGATGACCAGCAGAAGCAGCTGCCACACCAGGATCAAGTAGGCGAAGAGGTACGTCGCTTCCAGCGGTGAAGTCCACAGGTCGACCCCCTTCAGGGCCTCCCAGTGCCGGTAGCCCCAGACGGCCAGGACGACCGCCGTGATGACGCTGATCGTCTGGTCTACGGACCGGTGATACGCCGTGATCTTCCGCCGGGCCCGGACCCCGCGGCCGCGGCCGGCGCGGCGGGAGGTCGGGGGTGCGCTGCGCGCGTTCGTCACGACGGATCTCCGATCTTCCTGTTACGCCGGTAAGTAAGGCGGATCACCATGGCGCCGATGGCGGTCACCAGGAACGCGCTGCCGAGGAGGATCACTTGGCCGCCTCCTCGTTGATCCAGACGGTGTACCGCCCACCGCGGTAGGGCAGGTTCGCGGCCATCCGGTAACCGCAGGAGTTCTTGCACAAGGTGATGGTGTCCACGATCTTGGCGTCGACGGCCGGCGTGATCTGGCCGTTGAGGACGATGACGGAGAAGTACTGGTCGCGAACCGCTGCCGCGTAGGCCTGCTCGCCGGTGAGTTTCTTGTCGAGGTCGGGATCGTGGTACTTGAACCCCCGGGTGTCATGCCACTGCTTCGGGGAGGACTTCTCACGGAGGTCGTAGGGCAGGACGCCGTTCCCCTCCGCCAGATACCGGTCCGAACCGCGGTGCACGTAGGGGTTGATGGTGGAGGCCACGTCACGCGTGTCGGGCCAGGACTGCATGAACTGCTTGGACTGGGCCATCACGCCGCCGGCGCACAGCAGCAGCACACCGCAGGTGATGATGATCCCGACGACCCTCGCCTCCTTGGCGGTGATCATCACGTGGGCCAGGACGTGGATGAGGTAGCCCAGGGCGATGCAGGCGAACCAGGCGCCGAAGCCGACCTGCCGGATCAGCGACATGGGCGTACCGATGAGGAACTGGGTCGCAGGCACCACCAGCGCGGCCGCGCAACAGACCAGCCCCGTCAGGAAGCTGCTCCCTTCACTGCGCAGCAGCGCGGCGATCAGACCGATCACCGCGAGCAGCAGGACCCAGCCGACCAAGGTCCGCACATCGTTCACGAGCGTCTCGCCGGGCCTGCCGACGGTGATCGCCTTTTCGAGAGCGCTCAGGCCGGCCCCGCCGGGCTTCGTGCCCAGCACGTAGCCGGCACCGGCAGGCACCGCGCTGACGATGACCAGAGTGACCGTACGCAGCAGCGCGGCCCCCCGGTGCCCGCGTCCGATGGCGGCGGCGAAGACAAGGAGGAAGACGAAGGGGATCCACAGGACGCTGGCGTACCGCACCGCGCCGACGAGGGTCAGTAGGACGGCACAGGGGATCAGCCACAACAGCCATCTGCGTTCGGACTGCCCGGTACGCACCGCCAGATACGCGGAGGCGGCCAGGAGCGCCAGCCCCATGGCGTCGTTGGTCGCCGTGCCTGCGAGAGTCTGGGTGCTGCTGAGGGCGACGAAGGCGGCGCAGCCGGCGAAAGCCGCGACCTCACTGTGCAGACGCCGCGCGGTCCCCCACAGGAATGCCGTAGCCGTCAGCAGGTACCCGAGGGAGAGCAGGCGCGCACCGGTCAGTCCGCCGAAGTTGTCGGCGACAGCGGCCAGGAGCGGGGAGACGGCGGATATGCCGAAGAACTGGGACACGTACTCGGGTCTCGCGGCACCGTCCAGCCAATGCGCCAGCTCCGCATGCCCAGTTGTGAGGAAGGTCGCCTCTTCGAGACTGGCGCCGTTGCTCGACAGCAGGCGTACCGCCAACGCGATCTGGGCAGCGAGGATCAGACAGAGCCGCCAGTCGGGCACGCGCAGCCCGGTGCGCTTCGCATCGTCGTCCGACTCCGGCTCAGGCTCAGGTGCCTGCGGCTCGACAGGCTCCATCGGGCGGATGTCCACGGGGATACGCGGCATCGTGAGCGTCGACTCGATGTCGCCTTCGAAGAAGTCCACGCCTTCGAAGGCGGCATCGTTGTCCTGCCAGCTTTCCGGACCGTAATCGTCGTACGGGCGCGGCGTCATGTTCGACCTGTTTGAGGGCATGCCCAGTACGCTCCGCATCGCAGTTGTGTCGGGCACAGCCACGCCCCCCCGGGTGTGTACAGGTCCGAACGGTTGACGAACTCGTCCGATCCCACTCGGACTTATCTGACCTTCAACCAAAGGCTGGGCAATCATAGATGACGGATTGCTGATCAAACCCGTAGAGGGTAACCGTCCGATAACGAGTACTCAGATATGGCGTGTTAGTACGTTTTCGCCCACATTCGGCATGACTCGCATGAATCTGGCGCACCACCAGTTCGATATCGATCCGGGAATCGAGGGGCAACCAGGCAAGGGTTGTGGTCCCCCGACGTCGTACCGTGGCCAGTGACCAGATCGCGGCAGCAAGAGCAGGGCATTCGGCAGTGGGGGAAAGGGCGTTTCTCAGACCATGAGCACTCCGCAGGAACCCCAGGACCCTCGACAGCAGAGCCACGACACGCCCCAGATCGGGCCCGGTGACCGCCAGCCACCGTCACCGCTGCCCCAACCCCAGCCTCAACCGCTGCCGCTGCCGCTGCCCCAGCCGCTGCCGCCTGTCACCCCCACCCCCGCTCAGTCGGCCCAGCAGTACACCGCTTCGGCCCCCACCCAGCCGGGACAGTTCTACATACAGCCGATATCGCCCCGGCCCGACTGGTCCGCGCTGGCCGACGAATACGAAGCCCAACAACGTCGCAAGAAGATCCGCAGGATCGTCGCCGCGGTGGCTGCCGTCCTCGTCCTCGGCGGCGGAGCAGCCGTTTTCGCAGTGACCGGCATGGGAGTTGGCGACAAGAAGCAGGCGGCGGACAAGAACGGGGCGGGCACGCCCAGCTCCCAGGCCTCGAGCCCAGAGGCCTCGCCGTCCCCGACGCTGCACGGCAGCGACGTCTTCACGGCCACCAGCCTGGAGGCCGGCGGCCAGACACTCACTCGGACGGCGACAGCACACGCCATACCGTGCTGGAAGGTCACCCAGGGCGGCCTGGGCCCACTGCTGGATGAGTGCTCCAACGCGGTGCTGGCCACCTACGCGTCCGACAAGACGTCCGTCACTGTCGGCGTCATGGTCTTCGCCGACGCAGCGAAGGCCAACGCGGCAAACGCAGCCTTCAAGGGGGCCGTCAAGCCCACGCCCGCCAAGGGCGGACCGGCGTTCTGCAAGCAAGTGGAGTGCGCCGTCACCCACTCCGTCAGCGGCCGGTACCTGTACACCACGATCGCGGGTCCGAACAACGGCAAGGCAGGCGCCAAGGACGCCAACGCGATCGTCGCCGGCCACAAGGTCGAGGCCTACACGTTGACGCGCCTGTCGGAGCTGGACTGACCCGCTCCCCCAGATCGCGGAGCGAGCTAGTCGCAGCACCCGTTCCTCGTCGGCAACGTCCGCTTGTTCCGCGCCTCCACACTCCGCGCCGCCAGCAACTCGTCCGCCGGATACCCCACTTCCTCCAGCGTCAGCCCATGCGGCCGCACCACATGCACCGCCGAGTCCCGCACCCCCGCCGCGAGTACCTTGCCCGGCCACCCAGGTCCCCGGTGCCCATCTCCCACGAACAGCAGCGCCCCGATCAACGACCGCACCATGTTGTGGCAGAACGCATCGGCCCGCACGGTCGCCGTGATGATCCCGTCCTCGCCGCGCACCAGGCTCAGCTCCTGCAAGGTGCGGATGGTCGTGGCGCCTTCCCGCTTCTTGCAGTACGCGGCGAAGTCGTGCTCGCCGAGCAGCTGACCGGCGGCCTCGTTCATGGCGTCGACGTCCAACGGCCAGTCGTGCCACAGCACATGGCCCCGCAGCAGCGGATCGACCCCGCCCGGGTTGTCCGTCACGCGATACGCGTACCGCCGCCAGACCGCCGAGAAGCGCGCGTTGAACCCGCTCGGCGCCTCGGCCACCCTCCACACCCGCACGTCATGCGGCAGCCGCCCGGCGAGCCGCCGCAGCAGCTTCTCCTCGTGCTCGGCCCACAACTCCTCCGGCAGATCCACATGCGCCACCTGCCCCCGCGCATGCACCCCGGCATCCGTCCGCCCCGCGACCGTCAGCTGATAGTTCTCGGCCGACCGCGTCACCGTACGCAGCGCGTCCTCGATCTCCCCCTGCACGGTCCGCGTCCCCTGCCGGGGCTGCTTGGCCCAGCCCGAGAACTCCTTGCCGTCGTACGAAAGATCAAGCCGCACCCGTACGAAACCGGGCTCCACCTCGTCGGCCACCGAATATGCCTCCTGTCGTGCTCTCGTCACAAAGCCACGGCCGCCCTGTGACGCCCCAGCCGCAACTCCCGTACGGTCAGGCACCGTCCTGTTCCCCGTAAGTCCGCACACATCGAGCTGGACACCATCCACGGGGGAACGATGAACAAGTGGACCATGCGCAGCGCCGCCCTGCTCACCACCGGCATTCTCGCCGCAGGGCTCACCGCCTGCGGTGGGGATGACAAGGCGCAGGGCACCACCGAGGACAAGGCCGCGACGCAGTCCTACGAGCGGATGGCCCCGGCGCCGGAACCGAACGCCGACGACATCGCCATCAAGCCCGGCGGCGGCACGGCCAACATCTCGGCCGGCGCGCGCGGCTTCCATGTGAAGTGCGTCCAGTGGGGCGTGAACGCCTTTGTGAACCCGAACATCAAGGTCGACGGGATCTTCGGCGCGCAGACCACCAAGTCCGTCAAGAAGTACCAGGGCGAGAACGGTCTCGGCCGGGACGGCGTCGTGGGCCCGAAGACCGGTGCCAAGCTCAAGCGCCAGATCGCCGACGTACGTCACAACCTGATCCGCATGGGCGAGACCGAGGCCGCGAAGCCGTATGCGAAGTGGATGAGCAACTGCAACGGCCAGCTCCCCGGCTGACCCCCACCCCGAACAACGGAACGGGCCCGCACCCCCTCACAGGGATGCGGGCCCGTCCGCAAGCAGTGTCAGAACGCTCAGGCGTCCTTCGACTCCTCAGCGGCCTCGACCGGAGCGTCCTCGACGGGCGCGTCCTTCTTGAGGGCGTCTTCCTTGACCGCACGCTTGGTGGCGGCCTCGGCCTCGTCGACGGTCGCCTTCTTGGCGATCTCGCCCTCGACCAGCTCGATCACGGCCATGGGAGCGTTGTCACCACGACGGTTGCCGATCTTGGTGATACGGGTGTAACCACCCGGACGCTCGGTGTACCGCGGCGCGATCTCGGTGAAGAGGGTGTGGACGATGCCCTTGTCGGTGATCGTCTGCAGCACCTGGCGACGGTTGTGGATGTCGCCCTTCTTCGCCTTGGTGATCAGGCGCTCGGCGACCGGACGCAGGCGGCGGGCCTTGGCCTCGGTCGTCGTGATACGGCCGTGCTCGAACAGCGACTTGGCGAGGTTCGCCAGCATGTGACGCTCGTGCGCAGCGCTGCCGCCCAGACGGGCACCCTTGGCGGGCTTCGGCATGATGTTTCTCCTTGTGTGCTGCCCCGGCCGTACTAGGTACCGGAGTCAGTATCCGAGCGGACGGTCGTCCGTCGGAGATCCGGGAGCCTCCCGAAGGCGGCTCCCGGAAGGGGGACCGATCAGTACTGCTCGGTCTCCACGAAACCCGCGTCCGCGTCGTCGTCGGCGCCGAAGGCGTCGGCAGCGGCGGTCGGGTCGAACCCGGGGGGCGAGTCCTTGAGAGCAAGACCCATACCCGCGAGCTTGGCCTTGACCTCGTCGATGGACTTCGCACCGAAGTTACGAATGTCGAGGAGGTCCGCCTCGGAGCGCGCCACGAGCTCACCCACGGAGTGGATGCCCTCACGCTTGAGGCAGTTGTACGAACGAACGGTGAGCTCGAGCTCCTCGATCGGCAGCGCCAGGTCGGCGGCAAGGGCGGCGTCCGTCGGGGACGGACCCATGTCGATGCCCTCGGCGTCGATGTTCAGCTCGCGCGCGAGACCGAACAGCTCGACCAGCGTCTTACCGGCAGACGCCATGGCGTCACGCGGACGCATGGCCTGCTTGGTCTCGACGTCGACGATGAGCTTGTCGAAGTCGGTGCGCTGCTCGACACGCGTGGCCTCGACCTTGTACGTGACCTTGAGCACCGGCGAGTAGATGGAGTCGACCGGAATACGGCCGATCTCCTGGCCCACCTGCTTGTTCTGCACGGCGGAGACGTAGCCGCGACCGCGCTCGACGGTCAGCTCCATCTCCAGCTTGCCCTTGCCGTTCAGCGTGGCGAGCACCAGGTCGGGGTTGTGCACCTCGACACCGGCCGGCGGGGCGATGTCAGCAGCGGTGACCAGACCGGGACCCTGCTTGCGCAGGTACATCACGACCGGCTCGTCGTGCTCCGAGGAGACGACCAGCTGCTTGATGTTGAGGATGAGGTCGGTGACGTCCTCCTTGACGCCCGGCACGGTGGTGAACTCGTGCAGGACACCGTCGATACGGATGGACGTGACAGCCGCACCCGGGATCGAGGAGAGGAGCGTACGACGCAGGGAGTTGCCGAGGGTGTAGCCGAAGCCCGGCTCCAGCGGCTCGATCACGAACCGGGAGCGGAACTCGTCGACAACCTCTTCGGTCAGCGAGGGACGCTGAGCGATCAGCATGAAGTGAATCCTTCAGTCGTGGGCACCCACTATTTGATGCCCTACGGATACCCGTGCCTTACGGAACGGGGTCTTGCAAGGGTACGGGCGATACGGCACCGAAGCGCCGTACCGCCCGAAATCCTCAAGTCAAGCGCAGCGCGTCAGACGCGGCGGCGCTTGGGGGGACGGCAGCCGTTGTGCGGCGTGGGGGTGACGTCCTGGATCGAGCCAACCTCGAGGCCGGTGGCCTGGAGGGAGCGGATCGCGGTCTCACGGCCGGAGCCGGGACCCTTGACGAAGACGTCGACCTTGCGCATGCCGTGCTCCTGCGCGCGACGGGCAGCCGACTCGGCGGCCATCTGCGCGGCGAACGGCGTGGACTTGCGCGAGCCCTTGAAACCGACGTGGCCGGCGGAGGCCCACGAGATCACGTTGCCCGACGGGTCCGTGATGGACACGATCGTGTTGTTGAACGTGCTCTTGATGTGAGCGTGCCCGTGAGCGACGTTCTTCTTTTCCTTGCGGCGCACCTTCTTGGCAGCGCCCTGACGACCCTTGGGGGGCATCTATAACTCCTACGGGGAGGTGGTCGGTCCTACAGCAGCTGGTGGGACCGCTGGCTGCGGACTACTTCTTGCCCGGCTTCTTCTTGCCGGCGATGGCGCGACGCGGGCCCTTGCGGGTACGGGCGTTCGTGCTCGTGCGCTGGCCGTGGACGGGCAGACCACGACGGTGACGCAGACCCTGGTAGCAACCGATCTCGACCTTGCGGCGGATGTCGGCCTGAACCTCGCGACGGAGGTCACCCTCGGTCTTGAAGTTGTTGTCCACGTACTCGCGGATCTTGACCAGCTCCTCCTCGGAGAGGTCGCGAACGCGGGTGTTCGGGTTGACGCCGGTCTCGGCCAGCGTCTTCTGCGAAAGGGTCCGGCCGATGCCGAACACGTAGGTGAGAGCGACCTCCACACGCTTGTCGCGCGGGATGTCAACACCGGAAACGCGTGCCATTGAATGGCTCCAGTTTGATCTTCGGAGGTCTGCCGCAGGGCCGCTCCCAGCCGCCGTCCCCTCCGCATGCAGAGAGTTGGTACGTACTGGGTCCTCGGCCTCCGAACCGAGGGTGTCGCCCTCCATTGCTGAAGAGGGACGGGACCTGCGTAATTACTGTTCAGCTATGCGTCGCGCGATGATCTGCGGGTGCAGACCTGCGTCAGCCCTGGCGCTGCTTGTGGCGCGGGTTGTCGCAGATGATCATGACTCGGCCGTGACGGCGAATCACCCTGCACTTGTCGCAGATCTTCTTGACGCTCGGCTTGACCTTCATGTGATGAGGTTCTCCGGGTCAGTGCCACCACCCCGCGGGGGCCGCGGGGCACAGGCAAGATCTACTTGTACCGGTAGACGATCCGGCCACGCGTCAGGTCGTACGGAGACAGCTCCACCACGACCCGGTCGTCAGGGAGGATGCGGATGTAGTGCATACGCATCTTGCCGCTGATGTGTGCCAGAACCTGGTGGCCGTTCTGGAGCTCTACCTTGAACATGGCGTTCGGAAGAGACTCGACGACAGTGCCCTCGATCTCGATGGCACCTTGCTTCTTGGCCACGCTTAGCCCTTCGAATCGACTACCTTGATCGGTCTCGGGCAACATCCCTGCGGAATGCAGGCATGCGGGTACACGAGAGCCGACGAGTCAGTCTACGTCAGCGCACCCGGAAAGACGAATCCGAAAAGTGTGCCCCGACAGGGCGATCGTTATGCACGACCGCCCCAAGCCGCACTATCCCAGCGGATCGGGCGCAGCTGTGATCCCCATCTCAGCCAGCTTGGCCTTGCCGCCATCGGGGGCGGTCAGCACCAAAGGACCCGCCTCCGTCACCGCAACCGAGTGCTCCCAGTGCGAGGACCAGGTCCCATCCGTCGTGATGACCGTCCAGTCATCCTCGAGGACCTCGGTCCGCGGCGTACCCAGCGAGACCATCGGCTCGATCGCCAGACAGAAGCCGGGCACCAGCTTCGGACCGCGGCCGCGACGGCGCTCCACGTAGTTCAGGAGGTGCGGCTCCATGTGCATCTGCGTGCCGATGCCGTGGCCGCCGTAGTCCTCGATGATCCCGTACTTGCCGGTGGCCGGACGCGGCTGGCGGCGGATGTACGACTCGATCGCCTTGGAGACGTCGACCAGCCGGTTGCCCAGCTTCATCGCCGCGATGCCGGCCCACATCGACTCCTCGGTCACCCGCGAGAGCTCGATCAGCTCGGGCGAGTGGCCGGAACCGACGAAAGCGGTGTACGCGGCGTCGCCGTGCCAGCCGTCGATGATCGCGCCGGCGTCGACGGAGATGATGTCCCCGTCCTTGAGGACGACCTCGTCGGTGGGGATGCCGTGCACGACGACCTCGTTCACCGAGGTGCAGATCGTCGCGGGGAACCCGCCGTACCCGAGGAAGTTCGACTTCGCGCCGTGCTCCTCGATCACCTTGCGGGCGACTTCGTCGAGGTCCTTCGTGGTCGCGCCCGGCACCGCCGCCTCGCGGGTGGCCTTGTGGATCGCGGCGACGACAAGGCCCGCCTCACGCATCTTGGCGAGCTGCTCGGGGGTCTTGATCTCCACCATGGCCGGGAACGCTCCGTATCTCCGTAAAAACAACTACAGGCACAACACTACGGCCGCGGCGCCCACCAGGGGCACCGCGGCCGTAGTACAGCTCATACGCCTCAGGCGTCGTCGTCCTTGCGCAGCGCCGCCATCGCGCGCTCCGTCACCTCGGACACACTGCCGAGCGCCGAGATCGTCACGACGAGGCCCTGGGCCCGGTAGTGGTCGATGATCGGCTCGGTCTCGCTGTGGTAGACCTCGAGCCGCCGGCGGACGGTCTCCTCGGTGTCGTCACCACGCTGGTACAGCTCGCCGCCGCAGACGTCGCAGACGCCCTCGGTCGCGGGCTGCTTGTACGAGACGTGGAAGACGTGGCTCGAATCGTTACGGCAGATCCGGCGGCCCGCGATGCGCTTGACGACCTCGTCCTCGGGGACCTCCAGGTCGAGCACCGCGTCCAGCTGCTGACCGTCCAGCTTCAGCGCGTCGTCGAGGGCCTCGGCCTGCGAGACGTTGCGCGGAAAGCCGTCGAGCAGGAAGCCGTTCACTGCGTCGGCCTGGGCCATGCGGTCCTTGGCCATCCCGATGGTGACCTCGTCCGGCACCAAGTTGCCCGCGTCCATGTAGGACTTGGCCTTGAGGCCGAGCTCCGTGCCCTGGCTGATGTTGGCCCGGAAAAGGTCGCCCGTGGAGATGTGCGGGATCGAGAGGTTCTGGGCGAGGAACGCGGCCTGCGTTCCCTTGCCCGCACCGGGCGGCCCGACGAGGACGATACGCATCAGCGGAGGAACCCTTCGTAATTACGCTGCTGGAGCTGGCTCTCGATCTGCTTCACGGTCTCCAGACCCACACCCACGATGATCAGGATGCTTGTCCCGCCGAACGGGAAGTTCTGGTTTGCCCCGAAGCCCGCCAACGCCGCTGTTGGCACAAGAGCGATCAGACCCAGATAGAGCGACCCGGGCCAAGTGATCCGGTTGAGCACGTAGCTCAGGTACTCGGCGGTGGGCCGGCCCGCCCGGATACCCGGGATGAAGCCACCATACTTCTTCATGTTGTCGGCGACTTCCTCGGGGTTGAACGAGATCGCCACGTAGAAGAAGGCGAAGAACACGATCAACAGGAAGTACGTGACCATGTAGTACGGGTGGTCACCCTTGACGAAGTGCTTCTCGATCCACGTGGCCCAGCCAGAGGTCGAACCGCTGAACTGTGCGACGAGCGCCGGAATGTAGAGCAGCGAAGAGGCGAAGATCACGGGAATGATGCCCGCCTGGTTGACCTTCAGCGGGATGTACGTGGACGTACCGCCGTAGGACCTGCGGCCGATCATGCGCTTCGCGTACTGGACGGGGATCCTGCGCTGCGCCTGCTCGACGAACACGACCAGGCCGACCATGAAGAGGCCCACCAGGATGACCACGCCGAACTCGATCCAGCCGTCGGCCAGCGAGCCCTGCTGCTTGATGGCCCACAGGGCGCTGGGGAAACCGGCCGCGATCGAGATGAACATCAGGATCGACATGCCGTTGCCGATGCCACGGTCGGTGATGAGCTCACCGAGCCACATCACGACGGCCGTACCGGCGGTCATGGTGAGGACCATGACGACGGTGGTGAAGATGGCCTGGTCCGGCACGATCTCGCTGCCCACCTGGCAGCTGCTGAACAGCGCACCGCTGCGCGCGGTGGCCACGAGGCCGGTGCCCTGGAGGATCGCCAGCGCGACCGTCAGATAACGCGTGTACTGCGTGATCTTGGCGGTGCCCGACTGACCCTCCTTCTTGAGATTCTCGAGGCGGGGGATGACGACGGTCAGCAGCTGCAGAATGATGCTCGCCGTGATGTACGGCATGATGCCGAGCGCGAAGATCGTGATCTGCAGCAGTGCGCCACCACTGAACATGTTGACCAGACCGAACAGACCGGAGTTGGTCTTCGCCTGGTCGAGACAGATCTGCACGTTCTCGTACGACACCCCAGGGATCGGGATGTGGGCACCGAGCCTGTAGAGCACGATGATGCCGAGCGTGAAGAGCAGCTTCTTGCGCAGGTCGGGCGTCTTGAACGCCCGGGCGAACGCGGTGAGCACGGTGCCTCCTGCGACCCCCGCGCGCGTGCGTCAGAGGTGACGGTCTTGAAGGTTGACGAGTAGTAAGCAATAGGCAACAACGCGCGGATACCTCACCGCTTTGAGGCAGCAGGCAGACCGCGCGGAAGTTAGCAGTGCACGCCACCTTACCGGCGACCATGCCCCCCTAGGAACGACCAACCGGGGATGCCCCTTTTGTGGGGCATCCCCGGTGGGATCGTTCAAGTCATCGAGACTCAGCCTGAGGAAATCAGACGAGCTCGGTGACGGTGCCGCCGGCGGCGGCAATCTTCTCCTTGGCGGAGCCGGAGACGGCGTCGACCGTCACCTGCAGCGCCACGGAGATCTCGCCCTGGCCCAGGACCTTGACGAGGCTGTTCTTGCGAACAGCACCCTTCTCGACCAGACCCTCGACCGTGACCTCGCCACCCTCGGGGTAGAGCGAAGCCAGCTTGTCCAGGTTCACGACCTGGAACTCGGTCTTGAACGGGTTCCGGAAGCCCTTGAGCTTCGGGAGACGCATGTGGAGGGGCATCTGGCCACCCTCGAAGCGCTCCGGAACCTGGTAACGGGCCTTGGTGCCCTTGGTACCACGACCGGCCGTCTTACCCTTCGACGCCTCACCACGACCAACACGGGTCTTGGCGGTCTTGGCGCCGGGGGCCGGACGGAGGTTGTGGATCTTGAGCGGGTTGTTCTCCGCCATGATCAGACCTCCTCAACCGTCACGAGATGGCGGACGGTGTGCACCATGCCGCGGAACTCGGGGCGGTCCTCCTTGACGACCTGCGTGTTGATGCCCTTGAGACCAAGGGAACGCAGGGTGTCGCGGTGGTTCTGCTTGCTGCCGATGTACGACTTGACCTGCGTGATCTTGAGCTGTGCCATTACGCACCAGCCCCGGCACGCGCACGCAGCAGAGCCGCGGGAGCGACGTCCTCGAGGGGCAGGCCACGGCGGGCCGCGACCTCCTCGGGACGCTGCAGGCCCTTGAGGGCCGCCACGGTCGCGTGCACGATGTTGATCGCGTTGTCGGAGCCGAGCGACTTCGACAGGATGTCGTGGATACCGGCGCACTCGAGCACGGCGCGCACCGGACCACCGGCGATAACGCCGGTACCCGGGGACGCGGGCTTGAGCAGCACGACGCCGGCAGCCTTCTCACCCTGGATCGGGTGCGGGATGGTGCCCTGGATACGGGGGACCTTGAAGAAGTGCTTCTTGGCCTCCTCAACACCCTTGGCGATGGCGGCCGGCACCTCCTTGGCCTTGCCGTAACCGACACCCACGGTGCCGTCACCGTCGCCCACCACGACCAGCGCGGTGAAGCTGAAGCGACGTCCACCCTTTACAACCTTGGCGACGCGGTTGATCGCGACAACGCGCTCAACGTAAGCGGTCTTCTCGGCGGCAGCAGCGCCACCGTCGCGACCCTTCCGGTCCCGCCGCTCGCCGCCACCGGCACCGCCACTGCGGCGCTGGGGTCCAGCCATTGGAATTACCTCTCTCTTTTTCCGCTAGCTACGCAGCAACGTGAATCGCTGCGCGACGGGAACTCAGAACTTGAGTCCGGCTTCGCGGGCGGCGTCCGCCAGGGCGGCGATGCGCCCGGCGTACTGGTTACCACCACGGTCGAACACAACAGCCTCGACACCGGCGGCCTTGGCGCGCTCGGCGACCAGGGCACCGACCTGCTTGGCCTGTGCGGACTTGTCGCCCTCGCCACCGCGGATCGTCGTGTCCAGGGTGGACGCCGACGCGAGGGTGTGACCCTTAACGTCGTCGATCACCTGGGCGATGATGTTGCGGTTCGAGCGCGTCACGACCAGACGCGGACGCTCGGCCGTACCCGAGATGTGCTTACGGATACGGATGTGGCGCCGCTTGATGGCAGCACGCTTGTAAGCGTCGCCCTTAGCAATCTTCGTGCCGTATGCCATGGCTTACTTACCCGCCTTTCCGACCTTGCGGCGAATGACTTCGCCCTCGTACTTGACGCCCTTGGCCTTGTACGGGTCGGGCTTGCGCAGCTTGCGGATGTTGGCCGCAACCTCGCCGACCTTCTGCTTGTCGATGCCCTCGACCGAGAACTTGGTCGCCGATTCGACCTTGAAGGAGATGCCCTCGGGCGCCTCGATCAGGATCGGGTGGCTGTAGCCGAGCGAGAACTCCAGGTTGGAGCCCTTCGCCAGGACGCGGTAACCGACACCGCTGATTTCGAGCTTCTTCACGTAACCCTGGGTCACGCCGGTGATCATGTTCGCCACCAGCGTGCGGGACAGGCCGTGGAGGGCCTTGTTCTGACGCTCGTCGTTCGGGCGGGTGACGTTCAGAACGCCGTCCTCGCCCTTAGCGATCTCGATCGGCGCCACGACGGTGTGGGTGAGGGTGCCCTTGGAACCCTTCACCGTGACCGTCTGGCCATCGATGGTGACGTCCACGCCGGCGGGAACCGTGATGGGGAGCTTGCCAATACGCGACATAGCTGTTTCCTCCGATTCCTTCCGCTACCAGACGTAGGCGAGAACTTCTCCGCCTACGCCCTTCTTGCCGGCCTGCTTCTCGGTCAGGAGACCGTGCGACGTGGAGATGATCGCCACGCCGAGGCCACCGAGGACCTTGGGCAGGTTGGTGGACTTCGCGTAAACCCGGAGACCGGGCTTGGAGATCCGCTTGATGCCCGCGATGGAGCGCTCACGGTTCGGGCCGAACTTCAGCTCGAGAACGAGGTTCTTGCCGACCTCGGCGTCCTCGGTCTTCCAGCCGGTGATGTAGCCCTCCTGCTGGAGGATCTCCGCGATGTGGGACTTGATCTTGCTGTGCGGCATCGCCACGGAGTCGTGGTACGCCGAGTTCGCGTTACGCAGACGAGTCAGCATGTCCGCGATCGGATCAGTCATGGTCATGAATTGGCCTTCGGCCTCTCTCGCCGGGGTTTCCTGTATGCGCCATCCCTCTCCCCACACAGGGGCGGGACGGGTGCGGCGCGGGGACCTACGGCGTAGTAAGTCGTTTCAGGGCGGCAGACGCCCAACCCCACAAGCCTACGGCATGCGAGGCAGGGGTCTGCCATCCAGATTGCTTACCGAGAGCGCCTGGAAATCCCGAAAATTCGGGGTTTACCAGGAGCTCTTGGTCACGCCCGGCAGCTCGCCACGGTGAGCCATCTCACGAAGGCACACGCGGCACAGGCCGAACTTGCGGTACACGGAGTGCGGGCGGCCACAACGCTGGCAGCGGGTGTAGGCACGCACACCGAACTTGGGCTTACGAGCAGCCTTGGCAATAAGAGCCTTCTTCGCCATCTCGCTCACGCCTCCTTGAACGGGAAGCCGAGGTGACGGAGAAGGGCGCGGCCCTCGTCGTCGTTGGTCGCCGTGGTGACCACGGTGATGTCCATACCCCGGGTACGGTCGATCTTGTCCTGGTCGATCTCGTGGAACATGACCTGCTCGGTGAGACCGAAGGTGTAGTTGCCACGGCCGTCGAACTGCTTGGGGGACAGACCACGGAAGTCGCGGATGCGCGGCAGCGCGAGCGACAGGGTGCGGTCCAGGAACTCCCACATGCGGTCGCCACGAAGCGTGACGTGGGCACCGATCGGCTGACCCTCACGCAGCTTGAACTGCGCGATGGACTTGCGGGCCTTGGTGATGGCCGGCTTCTGACCGGTGATCGTGGTCAGGTCACGGACGGCACCGTCCATGAGCTTCGAGTCACGGGCGGCGTCGCCGACACCCATGTTGACCACGATCTTGACGAGACCGGGAACCTGCATGACGTTCTCGTACGAGAACTCCTCTGCAAGCTTGCCCTTGATCTCCTCGCGGTACTTCGTCTTGAGACGCGGAGTCGTGGTGGTAGTCATCAGATGTCCTCACCCGTCCGCTTGGCAACGCGAACCTTGTTGCCCTCGTCGTCGAAGCGGTAACCGACACGGGTCACGACCTTGTTGCCGTCCTTCTCAACGACCAGCTGGACGTTGGAGACGTGGATCGGCGCCTCGGTGGTGATGATGCCGCCGGCCTGCGAACCGCTGGCGGTCGGCCCGGCCTTGGTGTGCTTCTTGACCCGGTTGACACCCTCGACCAGGACGCGCTCCTCGCGCGGGTAAGCGGCAATGACCTTGCCCTGCTTGCCCTTGTCCTTACCGGTGATGACCTGAACCAGGTCGCCCTTCTTGATCTTCATGCTTACAGCACCTCCGGCGCGAGCGAGATGATCTTCATGAACTTCTTCTCGCGCAGCTCACGGCCCACCGGGCCGAAGATACGGGTGCCACGAGGGTCGCCGTCGTTCTTCAGAATGACGGCGGCGTTCTCGTCGAAGCGGATGTACGAGCCGTCCTGACGACGACGCTCCTTGACGGTGCGAACGATGACCGCCTTGACGACGTCACCCTTCTTCACGTTGCCGCCGGGGATCGCGTCCTTGACGGTGGCGACGATGACGTCGCCGATGCCCGCGTAGCGGCGGCCAGAACCACCGAGAACACGGATGCAAAGGATTTCCTTTGCGCCGGTGTTATCGGCGATCTTGAGCCGCGACTCCTGCTGGATCACGTCTATCTCCTGTTTGTCTGCCGGTTCCCGGCAGGGGCTTCGCTCTTACGAGCTGGGCCCCTGCCGAGCCTGGCGGAACGAACTCCGAGGGATACCCCTCAGAGCAGTACTTGATGGAATTCCCTTGCGGGAATTACCTACTTGGCCTTCTCGAGGATCTCGACGATGCGCCAGCGCTTCGACGAGGACAGCGGACGCGTCTCCATGATGAGGACGCGGTCGCCGACGCCGGCAGCGTTCTGCTCGTCGTGAGCCTTGAGCTTGTTCGTACGGCGGATGACCTTGCCGTACAGCGCGTGCTTGACGCGGTCCTCGACGGCGACGACGACGGTCTTGTCCATCTTGTCGCTGACGACGAGACCCTCGCGGGTCTTGCGGAAGCCGCGCGCGGCCTTGGTCTCTTCAGTCACGTTGCTCTCGCTCATCAGGCGTTCTCCACCGTCTCGATACCGAGCTCACGCTCACGCATGAGGGTGTAGATACGGGCGATGTCCTTGCGGACGGCCTTGAGCCGGCCGTGGTTCTCGAGCTGCCCGGTCGCCGCCTGGAAGCGGAGGTTGAACAGCTCTTCCTTGGCCTCGCGAAGCTTGCCGACAAGCTCTTCGTTGCCAAGCTCGCGGAGCTCGGACGCCTTGGTACCGGTCGACATCACACTTCACCTGCCTCGCGCTTAACGATCTTGCACTTCATCGGCAGCTTGTGAGCCGCACGAGTCAGCGCCTCACGCGCGATCTTCTCGTTGGGGTACGACAGCTCGAACATGACGCGTCCGGGCTTGACGTTGGCGACCCACCACTCCGGCGAACCCTTACCGGAACCCATGCGGGTCTCGGCAGGCTTCTTCGTGAGCGGGCGGTCCGGGTAGATGTTGATCCAGACCTTGCCGCCACGCTTGATGTGGCGGGTCATCGCGATACGCGCGGCCTCGATCTGACGGTTGGTGACGTACGCCGGCGTGAGCGCCTGGATGCCGTACTCACCGAACGCAACCTGCGTGCCACCCTTGCTCATACCCGAGCGCTTGGGGTGGTGCTGCTTGCGGTGCTTGACCCGACGGGGGATCAGCATGGTGGTCAGGCCTCCGTTCCGGTGCTCTCAGCAGCCGGAGCAGCGGCAGCCTCAGCCTTGGGGGCTTCGGCGGCCGGAGCCGTCTGCTGTGCGGGCTTGCGGCCGCGACCGCCACGCTCGCCACCGCGGCCACCACGGCCCGCGGGACGCTCGTTGCCACCACGGGCCGGGCGGTTACCCGCACGGGCCGCAGCGTTCTGCTCGCGAACCTCGGCGATGTTCTTGACGTCGCCCTTGTAGATCCAGACCTTGACGCCAATGCGACCGAAGGTCGTCTTGGCCTCGAAGAAGCCGTAGTCCACGTTCGCGCGGAGCGTGTGCAGCGGCACACGACCCTCGCGGTAGAACTCCGAACGGCTCATCTCGGCGCCGCCGAGACGGCCACCACACTGGATCTTGATGCCCTTCGCGCCGGCCTTCATGGCGGACTGCATGCTCTTACGCATGGCCCGACGGAAGGAGACACGGGAGGACAGCTGCTCGGCGACGGCCTGGGCCACCAGCTGAGCGTCGGTCTCGGGGTTCTTGACCTCGAGGATGTTCAGCTGCACCTGCTTGCCCGTGAGCTTCTCGAGGTCACCGCGGATGCGGTCGGCCTCGGCGCCACGGCGGCCGATGACGATGCCGGGACGAGCGGTGTGGATGTCCACACGCACGCGGTCACGGGTGCGCTCGATCTCAACCTTCGAGATGCCGGCGCGCTCCATGCCGGACGTCATCATCCGACGGATGGCGACGTCTTCCTTGACGTAGTCCTTGTACAGCTTGTCGGCGTACCAACGCGACTTGAAGTCCGTGGTGATGCCGAGCCGGAACCCGTGCGGGTTTACCTTCTGGCCCATTACCGGGAACCTTCCTTGCTGCTGACGACCACGGTGATGTGGCTGGTCCGCTTACGGATCCGGTAGGCACGGCCCTGAGCACGCGGACGGAACCGCTTCAGGGTCGGGCCTTCATCCACGAACGCCTCGCTGATGAACAGCGAATTGGCGTCACTGTGGTCGTAGTTGTGCGCGGCGTTGGCGATGGCGCTGTCGAGCACCTTGCCAACGGGAACCGAGGCTGCCTGCGGAGCGAATCGCAGGACGGCCTGGGCCTCCGTGGCGTCCATGCCACGGATGAGGTCCACCACGCGGCGGGCCTTCATGGGCGTGACGCGGATGTACCGCGCCTGGGCCCTGGCTTCCATGGTTGTCCCTTCAGTTTCTTACGTGTCTGAATGCGATCCGCTATTAGCGGCGCTTCGACTTCCGGTCGTCCTTGACGTGACCCCGGAAGGTGCGCGTCGGCGAGAACTCGCCGAGCTTGTGGCCGACCATCGACTCGGTGACGAACACCGGGATGTGGATCTTGCCGTTGTGCACCGCAAGCGTGTGGCCGAGCATGGCCGGCACGATCATGGAGCGACGGGACCAGGTCTTGATGACGTTCTTGGTGCCGGCTTCGTTCTGGGCGTCCACCTTTTTGATCAGGTGGTCGTCGACGAAGGGCCCCTTCTTCAGGCTACGAGGCATCTCAACCCGTCCTTAACGCTTCTTGTTCGTCTTGCGGCGGCGGACGATGTACTTGTTGCTCGCCTTGTTGCGATCGCGAGTACGCATCTCCTTCTTGCCCCAGGGCGAGACCGGGTGGCGACCACCGGAAGTCTTGCCCTCACCACCACCGTGGGGGTGGTCAACCGGGTTCATCACGACACCGCGCACGGTCGGGCGAACGCCCTTCCAGCGCATACGGCCGGCCTTACCCCAGTTGATGTTGCTCTGCTCGGCGTTGCCGACCTCGCCGACCGTCGCGCGGCAGCGCGCGTCGACCAGGCGGATCTCGCCGGAGGGCATACGAAGGTGGGCCATCGTGCCCTCCTTCGCAAGGAGCTGCACCGAGGCACCCGCGGAGCGGGCGAACTTGGCGCCGCCACCGGGACGGAGCTCGATGGCGTGGATCGTCGTACCCACGGGGATGTTGCGGAGCGCGAGGTTGTTGCCCGGCTTGATGTCGGCCGTGGGGCCGTTCTCGATCCGGTCACCCTGCTGCAGACCGCGCGGCGCGATGATGTAGCGCTTCTCGCCGTCGGCGTAGTGCAGCAGCGCGATACGCGCGGTGCGGTTGGGGTCGTACTCGATGTGCGCGACCTTCGCCGGCACGCCGTCCTTGTCGTGACGACGGAAGTCGATCACGCGGTAGGCGCGCTTGTGGCCACCACCCTGGTGGCGAACCGTGATCCGACCGGTGTTGTTACGGCCGCCCTTGCTGTGCAGGGGGCGGACCAGCGACTTCTCCGGCGTGGACCGCGTGATCTCGACGAAGTCGGCAACGCTGGAGCCACGACGGCCCGGCGTAGTCGGCTTGTACTTGCGGATTCCCATTTCTCAGTCCTCGTCCGATATTCGGACCAGGGCGCTCCGTTAGGAGGCCTGGCCGAAGATGTCGATACGGTCGCCCTCAGCGAGGGTCACGATGGCGCGCTTGGTGTCGGCACGCTTGCCGAAACCGGTGCGCGTACGCTTCCGCTTGCCCTGACGGTTGATCGTGTTGACCCCGGTGACCTTGACCCCGAAGACCGCTTCCACGGCCTGCTTGATCTGCGTCTTGTTGGAGCCAGGCGCGACGATGAACGTGTACTTGTTCTCGTCGAGCAGCGCGTAGCTCTTCTCCGAGACAACCGGCTTGACGAGGATGTCGCGCGGGTCCGAGAAGGTCTTGCTGGTAACGGTGGCGTCAGACATCAGCCCTCGCTCCCTTCGGTGTCAGCCTTGGGGCCGGCGACGAAGGAGTCGAAGGCGGCCTTGGTGAAGACCACGTCGTCCGAAACGAGCACGTCGTACGTGTTCAGCTGGCCCGGCTCCAGGATGTGGACCTGGGGCAGGTTGCGAGCGGACAGCAGCGCGGCCTCGTCCTCACGGGTGATGACCAGGAGCACGTTCTTGCGCTCGCTGACCTTGCCCAGGAGGGTCTTGGCGGCCTTGGTGCTGATGTCGCCCTCAACCACGCCGGACACGACGTGGATGCGGTTGTGGCGGGCCCGGTCGGTGAGGGCGTGGCGCAGGGCCGCGGCCTTCATCTTCTTCGGGGTCCGCTGCGAGTAGTCACGCGGCACGGGGCCGTGGACCACGCCACCGCCGGCGAACTGCGGCGCACGGGTCGAACCCTGACGGGCGCGGCCGGTGCCCTTCTGGCGGTACGGCTTGCGGCCACCGCCACGGACTTCGCCGCGGGTCTTGACCTTGTGCGTGCCCTGACGGGCCGCGGCCAGCTGCGCGACAACGACCTGGTGGATCAGCGGAATGCTGATCTTCTCGACGTCGAAGATCTCCGAGGGGAGCTCGACGGTCCCGGCCTTGTCGCCTGCCGGCGAAAGGATGTCAATGGTGCTCATCGGTTCCTCAAACCCCCTTGGCCGCAGTGCGGACCAGGACGAGGCCACCGTTGGGGCCGGGGACGGCGCCCTTGATGAGCAGCAGGCCCTTCTCGGCGTCAACGGCGTGGACGGTCAGGTTCTGGGTGGTGACCCGCTCGTTGCCCATGCGACCCGCCATGCGCATGCCCTTGAAGACACGGCCGGGGGTGGCACAGCCACCGATGGAACCAGGCTTGCGGTGGATGCGCTTGGCACCGTGGGAAGCCTTGCCACCCTTGAAGTTGTGGCGCTTCATGACACCGGCGAAGCCCTTGCCCTTGCTCGTGCCCGTGACATCAACCTTGATGCCGGACTCGAACGTCTCGGCCGTCAGCTCCTGGCCCAGCGTGTACTCGCTGGCGTCCGGGGTGCGGATCTCGACGAGGTGGCGACGGGGGGTCACGTCGGCCTTGGCGAAGTGGCCCTTGAGGGGCTTGTTCACCTTGCGCGGGTCGATCTCGCCGAAGGCGATCTGGACCGACTCGTAGCCGTCGGAGTCATTCGTACGCACCTGGGTCACGACGCAGGGGCCGGCCTTGACGACGGTGACCGGAACAACACGGTTGTTCTCGTCCCACACCTGCGTCATGCCGAGCTTCTCGCCCAGGATGCCCTTGATCTGCTTGGTCATCTAGATCAGCCGCCCTTAGAGCTTGATCTCGATGTCGACACCGGCCGGAAGGTCGAGTCGCATCAGAGAGTCAACGGTCTTGGGGGTCGGGTCGAGGATGTCGATGAGGCGCTTGTGCGTGCGCATCTCGAAGTGCTCGCGAGCATCCTTGTACTTGTGCGGCGACTTGATGACGCAGTACACGTTCTTCTCGGTGGGGAGCGGCACCGGGCCCGCGACCGACGCACCAGTACGGGTCACCGTCTCGACGATCTTCTTCGCCGAAGAGTCGATGACCTCGTGGTCGTAGGCCTTGAGCCGGATGCGGATCTTCTGTCCCGCCATGGCTACTCAGTAGTCCTGTCTCTAGTAAACGCTCTGGTTTCCGGCGAAACCGTCCTCTCCTCCGACCCACGCGGTCGGGCGTGTCGCAACCTCACTGACATGAATCTCCCGAAGGAGTTCCCTGCTAGGGGGTTGCGGCCGCAAGGACCGCGGATCGGGGGCAGGCTTGCGATCTCTCGCTGGCCACCGGGCACCTGGCTGAGCTACCGCGCTGAGCTTCCCGAAAGATTCCCGTACGTCCGCCCCATCGCTGCCCAGAGGGCAGTTAGGGCGACGAGTACTGTGGGACTCGCTTTCGGTCCTCCCGGCGGGAGGCGCGCAGCATCGGCTACTCAACCGAGCAACCTGGACAGTGTGCCATACGGGTTGCATCGGGCGCCAATCGAGCCGAGAAGCGTACCCCCGGGAGCCCGCTTGTCAAACCCGGTCCCCCATCTCCGTACCGCCGAATTCTCCTCCCCCATAAGGGAATCGGGCGAAAAACGGCCGAAGCCCCCGCACACCCAGAAGGTGTACGGGGGCTTCGGTTGTGAGCTATAGCTCAGGTCCCGCAGATCAGCAATTACTTGGTGATCTTGATGACCTGGCCGGCGCCGACGGTCCGGCCACCCTCACGGATGGCGAACTTCAGGCCCTCTTCCATGGCGATGGGCTGGATGAGCTCGACCGACATCTCGGTGTTGTCACCCGGCATGACCATCTCGGTGCCCTCGGGGAGGGTCACGACGCCGGTCACGTCCGTCGTACGGAAGTAGAACTGCGGGCGGTAGTTGTTGAAGAACGGGGTGTGACGGCCACCCTCGTCCTTCGACAGGATGTACGCCTGCGCCTCGAAGTTGGTGTGCGGCGTGACCGAGCCCGGCTTGATGATGACCTGGCCGCGCTCGACGTCCTCGCGCTTGATGCCACGGAGGAGCAGACCGACGTTCTCACCGGCCTGGCCCTCGTCGAGCAGCTTGCGGAACATCTCGATGCCGGTGACCGTGGTGGTGGTCTTCTCGGTCTTGATACCGATGATGTCGACGGTCTCGTTGACCTTGAGGACACCACGCTCGATACGACCGGTGACGACGGTGCCACGACCGGTGATCGTGAAGACGTCCTCGATCGGCATCAGGAACGGCTTGTCGACGTCACGCTCGGGCTGCGGGATGGACTCGTCGACGGCCTTCATCAGGTCGAGAACGGTCTTGCCCCACTCGGCGTCGCCCTCGAGAGCCTTGAGCGCCGAGACCTTGACGACCGGAAGGTCGTCGCCCGGGAACTCGTACTCGGAGAGGAGCTCACGAACCTCGAGCTCGACGAGCTCCAGGATCTCCTCGTCGTCCACCATGTCGGCCTTGTTCAGGGCGACAACGATGTAGGGAACGCCGACCTGGCGGGCCAGGAGCACGTGCTCCTTGGTCTGCGGCATCGGGCCGTCGGTGGCGGCAACCACGAGGATCGCGCCGTCCATCTGCGCGGCACCCGTGATCATGTTCTTGATGTAGTCCGCGTGACCGGGGCAGTCGACGTGGGCGTAGTGACGGGTCTCCGTCTGGTACTCGACGTGCGCGATCGAGATCGTGATACCGCGCTGGCGCTCTTCGGGAGCCTTGTCGATCTGGTCGAAGGCCGAGGCCTCGTTCAGGTCCGGGTACGCGTCGTGCAGCACCTTGGTAATGGCGGCCGTGAGGGTCGTCTTACCGTGGTCGATGTGACCGATGGTGCCGATGTTGACGTGCGGCTTAGTCCGCTCGAACTTCGCCTTCGCCACTGGGTCCTCCTGTGGAGTGGTTCTGGTACGCCTTACTCATCGGCGCCAGGTGATCTTTGCTGGGATGCCAGCCGCCGGGGTCCGCTCCCTGGACGGGGTCGAAACCCCGACGGATGGTGTCAAGCCTAAAGCGTGAAACCGAGTGGTTTATTCGCCCTTGGCCTTCGCGATGATCTCCTCGGCGACGTTCCGGGGAACCTCGGCGTAGGAGTCGAACTGCATCGAGTAGCTTGCGCGACCCGAGGTCTTGCTGCGGAGGTCTCCGACGTAGCCGAACATCTCCGAAAGCGGCACGAGGCCCTTCACGACGCGAGCGCCGCTGCGCTCCTCCATGGCCTGGATCTGGCCACGGCGGGAGTTGATGTCACCGATCACTTCACCCATGTAGTCCTCGGGCGTGGTGACCTCGACGGACATCATCGGCTCGAGCAGCACGGGGCTGGCCTTGCGCGCGGCCTCCTTGAACGCCTGCGAACCGGCGATCTTGAAGGCGAGCTCGGAGGAGTCGACCTCGTGGTAGCCACCGTCGAGAAGAATGACGCGGACGCCAGTCATCTCGTAGCCGGCCAGGATGCCGAACTGCATGGCCTCCTGCGCACCGGCGTCCACCGACGGGATGTACTCCCGCGGGATACGGCCACCGGTGACCTTGTTCACGAACTCGTAGCTGTCGCCACCCTCGATGGGCTCGATCGCGATCTGCACCTTGGCGAACTGACCGGTACCACCGGTCTGCTTCTTGTGGGTGTAGTCATGACGCTCGACGGCCTTGCGGATCGTCTCGCGGTACGCGACCTGCGGCTTGCCTACGTTCGCCTCGACCTTGAACTCGCGACGCATACGGTCGACGAGGACGTCGAGGTGAAGCTCGCCCATACCACCGATGATGGTCTGGCCGGTCTCCTCGTCCGAGTGGACCTGGAAGGAGGGGTCCTCCTCCGCGAGACGCTGGATGGCTACACCCAGCTTCTCCTGGTCACCCTTGGACTTGGGCTCGATGGCGACCTGAATAACCGGGGCCGGGAAGTCCATGGACTCCAGGATGACCGGGTTCTTCTCGTCACACAGCGTCTCACCGGTGGTGGTCTGCTTCAGGCCCATGACGGCGACGATGTCACCGGCGCCCACCGACTCGATCTCCTCACGCTTGTTCGCGTGCATACGGTAGATCTTGCCGATGCGCTCCTTCTTGCCCTTCACCGAGTTCAGCACCGCGGTGCCGGCGTTCAGGCGACCGGAGTAGATCCGGATGAAGGTGAGCTTGCCCAGGTGCGGGTCGCTCGCGATCTTGAAGGCGAGCGCGGCGAGCGGCTCGTCGTCCGACGGCTTGCGCTTGACCACGACCTCCGCGTCCTTGACGTCGTGGCCCTCGATGGCCTCGACGTCCAGGGGGGAGGGCAGGTAGCGCACCACGGCGTCGAGCAGGGGCTGGACGCCCTTGTTCTTGAACGCGGTACCGCAGAACACGGGGGTGACGGTCGTGCCGCCGCCCTTGCCCGAAGCGATGGTGATACGACGGATCGCGGCGTACAGCTGCTCCACGGAAGGCTCCTGGCCCTCCAGGTACAGCTCCATGATCTCTTCGTCGTTCTCCGCGACAGCCTCGATCAGCTTGCCGTGGTACTCGTCGGCAGCCTCGGTGTGCGTGGCCGGGATGTCGACGATGTCGTAGGCCTCGCCCTTGGCGGCCTCGGCCGACCAGACGTACGCCTTCATCGTGACGAGGTCGACGACACCCTGGAAGTCGGCCTCGGCACCGATGGGGAGCTGCATGACGATCGGGGTCGCGCCGAGGCGGTCCGTGATCATGTCGACGCAGCGGTGGAACTCGGCGCCCGTACGGTCGAGCTTGTTGACGAAGCAGATACGCGGAACGCCGTAGCGGTCCGCCTGACGCCAGACAGTCTCAGACTGGGGCTCGACGCCGGCGACGCCGTCGAACACGGTCACAGCACCGTCGAGCACACGCAGGGAACGCTCCACCTCGACGGTGAAGTCGACGTGACCCGGGGTGTCGATGATGTTGATCGTGTGGTCGACGTCCTCGAGCGGCCAGTGGCAGGTCGTCGCGGCCGACGTGATCGTGATGCCGCGCTCCTGCTCCTGCTCCATCCAGTCCATCGTGGCAGCGCCGTCGTGGACTTCACCGATCTTGTACGAAACGCCGGTGTAGAACAGGATCCGCTCGGTGGTGGTCGTCTTGCCCGCGTCGATGTGAGCCATGATGCCGATGTTGCGCACCTTGGCCAGGTCAAGCGAAGTGGTAGCCATATCGGCTCAGTCTTCTCTCGGTCTCGATGTGGGTTGCGACTACCAGCGGTAGTGCGCGAAGGCCTTGTTGGACTCGGCCATCTTGTGCGTGTCCTCGCGCTTCTTCACAGCGGCACCAAGGCCGTTGGAGGCGTCGAGGAGCTCGTTGAGGAGACGCTCGGTCATGGTCTTCTCGCGACGGGCGCGGGAGTAACCGACGAGCCAGCGCAGGGCGAGCGTGTTCGCACGGCCCGGCTTGACCTCGATCGGGACCTGGTACGTGGCGCCACCGACACGGCGGGACTTGACCTCGAGCGTCGGCTTGATGTTCTCCAGCGCGCGCTTCAGCGTGATGACCGGGTCGTTGCCGGTCTTCTCGCGGAGGCCTTCCATGGCGCCGTAAACGATGCGCTCGGCAGTGGAGCGCTTGCCGTTCAGGAGGATCTTGTTGATGAGCGACGTCACCAGAGGAGATGCGTAGACCGGGTCGATGATGACCGGGCGCTTCGGGGCGGGGCCCTTACGAGGCATTCTTACTTCTCCTTCTTGGCGCCGTAGCGGCTGCGAGCCTGCTTACGGTTCTTGACGCCCTGCGTGTCCAGGGAACCACGGATGATCTTGTAGCGAACACCCGGCAGGTCCTTCACACGGCCACCGCGCACGAGCACGATGGAGTGCTCCTGCAGGTTGTGACCCTCACCCGGGATGTAAGCGGTGACCTCGATGCCGGAGGTCAGACGCACACGCGCGACCTTCCGCAGCGCCGAGTTCGGCTTCTTGGGGGTGGTGGTGAAGACACGCGTGCAGACGCCGCGACGCTGGGGCGAACCCTCGAGCGCAGGCGTCTTGTTCTTCTCGACCTTGTCCTGCCGGCCCTTACGGACCAGCTGCTGGATCGTAGGCACTACTTCTCCGGTTTCTGTGTGCCGTCATAAAGCTAACCTGGAACGTTGCCGACCCACGCGGTCGGGTGTGTCGCAGACTGCGGACTTCTGCCGTAAGGCGAGAGAGGCGCAGATTGCGGTGTGGCCCTGCAAGAGACTCATCGCGCGGACTTAGGCACGCGCGCGAGCCAGGGCACACCCCAGGCACAAGGTCTGAGCGTACCTATCGCATCGGCTCCGGTCAAAACAAGCTACCCACGCCCAGGCACACCTGCCCCGCAGAGTACGACACAGGGCGGCCTCCCGCGAGGGGAGACCGCCCTGTGGACGTACTACAGGCTCTTACTGGTTGTACGGACCGTAGTCGTAGTCCTCCAGCGGAACGGCCTGGCCGGAGCCGGTGCCGAACGGCGAGTAGTCGATGTCGTCGTATCCGACGGCCGAGTACATCGCGGCCTTGGCCTCTTCGGTGGGCTCGACCCGGATGTTGCGGTAGCGGGACAGACCCGTACCGGCCGGGATGAGCTTACCGATGATGACGTTCTCCTTGAGGCCGATGAGGCTGTCGGACTTGGCGTTGATCGCCGCATCCGTCAGGACTCGGGTCGTCTCCTGGAAGGAGGCGGCCGACAGCCAGGACTCCGTCGCCAGCGAGGCCTTGGTGATACCCATCAGCTGCGGACGGCCGGAGGCGGGGTGACCGCCCTCGGTGACCACACGACGGTTCTCGGTCTCGAACTTGCCGCGCTCGACGAGCTCACCCGGCAGCAGTTCGGCGTCGCCCGACTCGATGATCGTCACGCGGCGCAGCATCTGCCGGATGATGATCTCGATGTGCTTGTCGTGGATCGACACACCCTGGCTGTTGTAGACCTTCTGGACTTCGCCGACCAGGTGGACCTGGACCGCGCGCTGACCGAGGATCCGCAGCACGTCGTGCGGGTTGGTGGCACCGACGGTGAGCTTCTGGCCCACCTCGACCGCGTCGCCTTCGCCCACGAGCAGACGGGAGCGCTTGGAGATCGGGAACGCCGTCTCCTCGCTGCCGTCGTCCGGGGTGACGACGATCTTCTTGGTCTTCTCGGTCTCCTCGATACGGACGCGACCCTTCGCCTCCGAGATCGGGGCGACACCCTTGGGCGTACGAGCCTCGAAGAGCTCGACGACACGGGGCAGACCCTGGGTGATGTCGTCACCGGCCACACCACCGGTGTGGAAGGTACGCATCGTCAGCTGGGTACCGGGCTCACCGATGGACTGGGCGGCGATGATGCCGACCGCCTCACCGATGTCGACCAGCTTGCCGGTGGCGAGCGAGCGTCCGTAGCAGAAGGCACAGGTGCCGACCGCGGACTCACAGGTCAGGACCGAGCGGGTCTTGACCTCCTCGACGCCGTGGGCGACCAGGGCGTCGATGAGCACGTCACCGAGGTCCACGTTGGCCGGCGCGATGACCTTGCCGTCGATGACGACGTCCTCGGCCAGCATGCGGGCGTAGACCGAGGTCTCGACGTCGTCCGTCTTGCGGAGCACGCCGTCCTCGCCCTTGACGGCGATCTTCAGCTTGAGGCCGCGGTCGGTGCCACAGTCCTCTTCGCGGATGATCACGTCCTGCGAGACGTCCACCAGACGACGGGTCAGGTAACCCGAGTCGGCGGTACGCAGGGCGGTGTCCGCCAGACCCTTACGGGCACCGTGCGTGGAGATGAAGTACTCCAGCACGGAGAGACCCTCACGGAACGACGCCTTAATGGGTCGCGGGATGGTCTCGTTCTTGGCGTTGGACACCAGACCACGCATACCGGCGATCTGACGCATCTGCATCATGTTTCCTCGGGCACCCGAGTCAACCATCATGAAGATGGGGTTCGTCTTGGGGAAGTTCTCATTCATCGCCTCGGCAACCTCGTTGGTCGCCTTGGTCCAGATGGTGATGAGCTCCTGCGTGCGCTCCTGCTTGGTGATCAGACCGCGCTCGTACTGCTTCTGGACCTTCTCGTCCTGCGCCTCGTAGCCCGCGACGATCGACTTCTTCGCCTCGGGGACGACGATGTCGGAGATGGCCACGGTGACACCGGAACGGGTACCCCAGTAGAAGCCGGCCGCCTTCAGGTTGTCGAGCGTCGCCGCCACGATGACCTTGGGGTAGCGCTCCGCGAGGTCGTTGACGATCTCGCCGAGCTGCTTCTTGCCGACCGAGTAGTCGACGAAGGGGTAGTCCTCGGGCAGCAGCTCGTTGAAGAGCGCGCGGCCAAGCGTCGTACGCAGACGGAAGCTGTCGCCCGCCTGGTACTCCGGCTCGCCCTCTTCGGCCACCGGCGGCACCCAGCCACGCGGCGGGATGGTGCCCACCGGGAAGCGGATGTCGACCTGCGACTGCAGAGCCAGCTCGCCGGCGTCGAACGCCATGATCGCCTCGGCCACGGAGCCGAACGCACGGCCCTCGCCCTTGGTGTCACGGAGATCGCCGTCGGTGGTGAGGAAGAACAGACCCAGGACCATGTCCTGCGTCGGCATCGTCACCGGACGGCCGTCGGCGGGCTTGAGGATGTTGTTCGAGGACAGCATCAGGATGCGGGCCTCGGCCTGCGCCTCCGCGGAGAGCGGCAGGTGCACGGCCATCTGGTCACCGTCGAAGTCCGCGTTGAACGCGGTGCAGACGAGCGGGTGGATCTGGATGGCCTTGCCCTCGACCAGCTGCGGCTCGAAGGCCTGGATGCCGAGGCGGTGCAGGGTGGGAGCACGGTTCAGGAGAACCGGGTGCTCGGCGATGACCTCTTCGAGGACGTCGTACACGACCGTGCGGCCGCGCTCCACCATGCGCTTGGCGCTCTTGATGTTCTGCGCGTGGTTCAGGTCGACCAGACGCTTCATCACGAACGGCTTGAAGAGCTCCAGCGCCATGGCCTTGGGCAGACCACACTGGTGCAGCTTCAGCTGCGGACCGACGACGATCACGGAACGCGCGGAGTAGTCCACACGCTTACCGAGAAGGTTCTGACGGAAACGACCCTGCTTACCCTTCAGCATGTCGCTGAGGGACTTGAGCGGGCGGTTACCCGGACCGGTGACCGGACGGCCACGACGGCCGTTGTCGAACAGCGCGTCCACGGCCTCCTGAAGCATGCGCTTCTCGTTGTTCACGATGATCTCGGGGGCACCGAGGTCAAGGAGTCGCTTCAGACGGTTGTTGCGGTTGATCACACGGCGGTACAGGTCGTTCAGGTCGGAGGTCGCGAAGCGGCCACCGTCCAGCTGCACCATGGGACGCAGGTCCGGCGGGATGACCGGGACGCAGTCCAGGACCATGCCCTTGGGGCTGTTGTTCGTGGTGAGGAACGCGGAGACGACCTTGAGGCGCTTGAGCGCACGGGTCTTCTTCTGGCCCTTGCCGGTACGGATGATCTCGCGGAGGCGCTCGGCCTCCTCGTCGAGGTCGAAGGTCTCAAGGCGCTTCTGCAGAGCAGCGGCACCCATCGAACCGTCGAAGTACGTGCCGAAGCGGTCACGCAGCTCGCGGTAGAGCAGCTCGTCGCCCTCGAGGTCCTGGACCTTGAGGTTCTTGAAGCGGTTCCAGACCTCGTCCAGGCGGTCGATCTCGCGCTGCGCACGGTCGCGCAGCTGCTTCATCTCGCGCTCGGCACCCTCGCGCACCTTGCGGCGCACGTCGGCCTTGGCACCCTCGGCCTCGAGCTCGGCCAGGTCGGTCTCGAGCTTCTTGGCGCGGGCCTCGAGGTCCGCGTCACGGCGCTGCTCGATCTGCTGACGCTCGACGGAGACATGCGCCTCCAGGGACGGCAGGTCGCGGGTACGACGCTCCTCGTCCACGAACGTGATCATGTACGCGGCGAAGTAGATGACCTTCTCGAGGTCCTTCGGCGCGAGGTCGAGCAGGTAGCCGAGGCGCGAGGGAACGCCCTTGAAGTACCAGATGTGCGTGACAGGGGCAGCCAGCTCAATGTGGCCCATCCGCTCACGACGCACCTTGGCGCGAGTGACCTCGACGCCGCAGCGCTCGCAGATGATGCCCTTGAAGCGGACACGCTTGTACTTACCGCAGTAGCACTCCCAGTCCCGGGTCGGACCGAAGATCTTCTCGCAGAAGAGCCCGTCCTTTTCCGGCTTGAGCGTGCGGTAGTTGATGGTCTCCGGCTTCTTGACCTCGCCGTGGGACCAGGTTCGGATGTCGTCCGCGGTGGCAAGGCCGATCCGCAGCTCGTCGAAGAAGTTGACGTCGAGCACTGTGCGTCAATCCCTCTTTCGGGGTCGAGTCTCAATCATGGTCTGAACGGTCCCGGGGATGACGGGGGGCTCCCTCAGGAGCCCCCCGCCAGGCCCGTCAGACCTCTTCGACGCTGCTCGGCTCACGCCGGGACAGGTCGATACCGAGCTCCTCCGCCGCGCGGAAGACGTCCTCGTCCGTGTCGCGCATCTCGATGGACATACCGTCCGAGGACAGCACCTCCACGTTGAGGCAGAGCGACTGCATTTCCTTGATGAGCACCTTGAAGGACTCGGGAATGCCGGGCTCGGGGATGTTCTCGCCCTTGACGATGGCCTCGTAGACCTTTACGCGGCCGGTCACGTCGTCGGACTTGATCGTCAGGAGTTCCTGGAGTGCGTACGCGGCGCCATAAGCCTCGAGCGCCCACACCTCCATCTCACCGAAGCGCTGACCACCGAACTGCGCCTTACCACCCAGCGGCTGCTGCGTGATCATCGAGTACGGACCGGTCGAACGGGCGTGGAGCTTGTCGTCGACCAGGTGGTGCAGCTTCAGGATGTACATGTAGCCGACCGAGACCGGCTCGGGGAACGGCTCACCGGAACGGCCGTCGAACAGCCGCGCCTTGCCGGACGGCTGCACCATGCGCTCGCCGTCGCGGTTCGGGATGGTGTGCTCGAAGAGACCGGAGATCTCGTCCTCGCGGGCGCCGTCGAAGACCGGGGTCGCGACGTTGGAGCCGGCAGGCACCTCGTCCGCGCCGATCCGCTGCAGACGCTGCATCCACTCCTCGGCACCCTGCACGTTCCAGCCCTGGCTGGCGAGCCAGCCGAGGTGGATCTCGAGCACCTGTCCCGGGTTCATTCGGGACGGGACACCCAGCGGGTTGAGGATGATGTCGACCGGGGTGCCGTCCTCCAGGAACGGCATGTCCTCGATCGGGTTGATCTTGGAGATGACGCCCTTGTTGCCGTGACGGCCGGCGAGCTTGTCACCGTTGTTGATCTTCCGCTTCTGCGCCACGTACACGCGCACCAGCTGGTTCACACCCGGCGGAAGCTCGTCGCCCTCTTCACGGTCGAAGACGCGGACGCCGATGACCTTGCCGATCTCACCGTGCGGCACCTTCAGCGAGGTGTCACGGACCTCACGGGCCTTCTCACCGAAGATCGCGCGGAGAAGGCGCTCCTCCGGCGTCAGCTCGGTCTCACCCTTGGGCGTGACCTTGCCGACGAGGATGTCGCCGGCGACGACCTCGGCACCGATCCGGATGATGCCGCGCTCGTCGAGGTCCGAGAGGACCTCCTCGGAGACGTTCGGGATGTCCCGGGTGATCTCCTCCGGGCCGAGCTTGGTGTCACGGGCGTCGACCTCGTGCTCCTCGATGTGGATCGAGGAGAGGACGTCGTCCTGCACGAGGCGCTGCGACAGGATGATCGCGTCCTCGTAGTTGTGACCCTCCCACGGCATGAACGCCACGAGCAGGTTCTTGCCGAGGGCCATCTCGCCCTCTTCGGTCGAGGGACCGTCGGCGAGCACCTGATCCACGACGACGCGAGCGCCCTCGTCGACGACGACCTTCTGGTTGAAGGACGTGCCCTGGTTGGAGCGGGAGAACTTGGCGATGCGGTACGTGGTGTACGTGCCGTCGTCGTTGGCCACGGTGACGTAGTCGGCCGAGACCTCCTGGACGACACCGTCCTTCTCGGCCTTGATGACGTCACCGGCGTCGACCGCACAGCGGTACTCCATGCCGGTACCGACCAGCGGGGCCTCCGCCTTGATGAGCGGCACGGCCTGGCGCATCATGTTCGATCCCATGAGCGCGCGGTTGGCGTCGTCGTGCTCGAGGAACGGGATCATCGCGGTCGCGACCGACACCATCTGGCGCGGCGAGACGTCCATGTAGTCGACGTCGTCACCGGGGATGTAGTCGATCTCGCCGCCACGACGGCGGACGAGGACACGGGACTCGGCGAAGTGGAAGTCGTCCGTCAGCGGCGCGTTGGCCTGCGCGATGACGAATCGGTCCTCCTCGTCGGCCGTGAGGTAGTCGACCTCATCGCCCACGACACCGTCGACGACCTTGCGGTAAGGCGTCTCGATGAAACCGAACGGGTTGATACGGCCGTACGAAGCGAGCGAGCCGATCAGACCGATGTTCGGGCCTTCGGGCGTCTCGATCGGGCACATGCGGCCGTAGTGCGACGGGTGCACGTCTCGGACCTCGAAGCCGGCCCGCTCACGGGACAGACCACCGGGGCCCAGCGCGTTCAGACGACGCTTGTGGGTCAGGCCCGACAGCGGGTTCGTCTGGTCCATGAACTGGGACAGCTGCGACGTACCGAAGAACTCCTTGATCGACGCCACCACGGGGCGGATGTTGATCAGGGTCTGCGGGGTGATCGCCTCGACGTCCTGGGTCGTCATGCGCTCACGCACGACGCGCTCCATACGAGCCAGACCCGTACGGACCTGGTTCTGGATGAGCTCGCCGACGTTACGGATACGACGGTTGCCGAAGTGGTCGATGTCGTCGGTCTCGACGACGATCTCGCGGCCCGAGGCACCGACGGTCTCGGTCTCACCGGCGTGCAGCTTGACCAGGTACTTGATGGTCGCGATGACGTCGTCGGTGGTGAGCACGCCGGCGTCCAGCGGCTCTTCGGCGCCGAGCTTCTTGTTCACCTTGTAGCGGCCGACCTTCGCGAGGTCGTAGCGCTTCGGGTTGAAGTAGAGGTTCTCGAGCAGCGTCTGAGCGGCCTCACGGGTCGGCGGCTCGCCCGGGCGCAGCTTGCGGTAGATGTCGAGCAGCGCGTCGTCCTGACCCTGGGTGTGGTCCTTCTCCAGGGTGGCGCGCATGGACTCGTACTCGCCGAACTCCTCGAGGATCTGCTCGGTCGTCCAACCGAGAGCCTTGAGCAGAACGGTGACCGACTGCTTGCGCTTGCGGTCGATGCGGACACCGACCATGTCGCGCTTGTCGATCTCGAGCTCCAGCCAGGCACCACGGGACGGGATGACCTTGGCCGAGAAGATGTCCTTGTCGGACGTCTTGTCGATGGAGGAGTCGAAGTAGACGCCCGGCGAGCGGACCAGCTGCGAGACGACGACACGCTCGGTGCCGTTGATGCAGAAGGTGCCCTTGCTCGTCATGAGCGGGAAGTCGCCCATGAAGACCGTCTGGGACTTGATCTCGCCGGTCTCGTTGTTGGTGAACTCGGCGGTGACGAAGAGCGGGGCCGCGTACGTGAAGTCGCGCTCCTTGCACTCGTCGATCGAGTTCTTCGGAGGCTCGAAGCGGTGGTCGCGGAAGGTCAGCGACATCGACCCGGAGAAGTCCTCGATCGGGGAGATCTCCTCGAAGATCTCCTCCAGACCGGACTTGGTGGGGACGTCCTGACCTGATTCCAGAGCGGCCTCGACCCGACTCTGCCAAGCGGTGTTGCCGAGCAGCCAGTCAAAGCTCTCGGTCTGCAGTGCCAGCAGGTTCGGAACCTCGAGGGGCTCCTTGATCTTTGCAAAAGAGATGCGCAGCGGGGCGGTGCTTGCGCCGTTGTTCGTAATCGCGGTCGAGGCAGTGCGCGAGGCGGCCAAGAGGGGGTCCTTCCGAGGGCTCGGACTCACTACGCGCGTACCGGTCCCAAACTGAACGCGTCGACAGAAAACCCCAGGTCAGGGAAGGTCGGCCGACGATGCTCAAGGATGGGCATGCCCCTGGTGACGGGCAGGAGGCAGCTAACAGGCAGCGCAAAGGGTCAGTGTAGCCACTAGGCCCACTGATGTCCAGTGCGGGTTTTCGACCGACCCACGAACACCTCGTCTTGCTGCTGTTGTCGCGCCCCCGGCAGACCCCTCGCCGGTGGACGCATATCCACACTGCCCAGTTCGTCTTCGATCCATGCCTCGGATCCGGATCGATGTGACGACGCGTCCTGAGAATTGCGCGCTGCGTGCGGTTCGTCAAGGCCCCCTGTCCCGTGGAGATCGTCACCGGGAGCCATGGGGGGCCTGGGAGAGCACAACGAAGATCACCATACTCAACCGCGCCGTCAGCGCAAGGCAGCCGTCCCAGGAACGCCGAAGGGCGACCACCCACATGGGTGATCGCCCTTCAGTGTCTGCGCGTTACAGCCCGGGGGCTCAACTACGCGAAAGAGTCAGCAGACTCGCGAAGTCACTTGACCTCGACGGAGGCGCCGGCAGCCTTGAGGGACTCGGCAGCCTTCTCAGCGGCCTCCTTGGCGACCTTCTCGAGGACCGGCTTCGGGGTGCCGTCGACGAGGTCCTTGGCCTCCTTGAGGCCCAGCGAGGTGAGCTCGCGGACGACCTTGATGACCTGGATCTTCTTGTCGCCGGCGCCGGTGAGGATGACGTCGAACTCGTCCTGCTCCTCGGCAGCCTCGGGGGCAGCGCCACCGGCGGCGGGGCCGGCAACGGCGACGGCCGCGGCGGCGGTGACGTCGAACTTCTCCTCGAAGGCCTTCACGAACTCGGAGAGCTCGATGAGGGTCATCTCTTCGAACTGAGCGAGCAGGTCGTCCTGGGACAGCTTCGCCATGATGGCGTCCTTCCACTAATTCGGCTGGTGCCGGAGTTACATGAGAGGCGGGCGTACTTTCGGGCCCGCTGCGACCGGCGCCCTAGCGGGCGTCAGTCATTACGCGAGCCGAATTACTCGGCACCGCCCTGCTCGGCCTGCTTGGCACGAAGCGCCTCCGCGGTGCGGACGAACTTCGACGGGAGCGCCTGGAAGACCTGAGCAGCCTGGGTCTGCTTGCCCTTCATGGCACCCGCCAGCTTGGCGAGCAGAACCTCGCGGGACTCGAGGTCCGCAAGCTTCTTGATCTCGTCGGCGGACAGCGCCTTGCCATCAAGGACACCGCCCTTGATGACGAGAGCGGGGTTGTCCTTGGCGAAGTCACGCAGACCCTTCGCCGCCTCGACCGGGTCACCGGTAACGAAGGCAACGGCCGTCGAGCCCTTGAGGTGCTCGTCCAGCGCAGTGATCCCGGCCTCCTGGGCCGCGATCTTGGTCAGCGTGTTCTTCACCACTCGGTACTGAGCGTTCTCGCCGAGAGAACGACGCAGCTGCTTGAGCTGCGCCACGCTGAGTCCGGTGTACGAGGTGACAACTGCAGCGTTGGAGTTGCGCAGGTCGCGCGTGATCTCCTCGACAGCAGTGACCTTCTCGGTCGTCGCCATGAGCCTCGGCCTCCTTCCGGGGTGAATATCCTCGACTGACCTTCCGATCAGTCGCGTTCGCCGGACCGCCTGAATCAGGCACTTGGAGAAGGGCTCGCAAAATAGAAAACGCCCCGGCGCAGGCGCACGGGGCATGAGCTCAACCGGAGAACTCCGGGAACACTTCCACTGTCACCTGCGCAGGTCGTCCGCAGTTGGCGGATCCTTCGGCCGCTGAACTCCCGGAACGGGGGCACAGCAACGACCAGCGGTCTTTGGCTTCTTCGGAAGAGTACGCGAACGGATGCTTGTCGAGCAAATCGGGCCAGGTGCATCTAGGATGCGCCCGGCCCGATCGCGTACGGGAAGGGCTTCAGCCCTCCAGACCGCCGTCTTCCATCCCCATGCTTGCGAGCTCGTCGAGCATCTTCATCATGTCGAAGGTCTCGGAGGCCGACGGGACCTGAATCTCGGGCTGCTCCGCCGAGTAGTGGGTGAACGTCTCTGTCATCTGCATGGTGCCCTGGGCAGTCTTGATGGCCATATCCAGTTTGGCCGGGTAGCCATCCTCGTTGACCCAGAGCTCGGTGTCGTAGCCCTCGATGCCGCCCTTCTCGATGTTCTCGAGAAGCTCGTCGCGGTCCTTCTTGTCCAGGACATCCAGCGAATCGTCGGCTCCGAGCATCTCCTTGACGGTGAGCCTGCCCTTGTAGTGCTGAGTCTTCTCCCCATCCAACGTCTGGGAACCGAGGTGCTTGAGGTTCGGCGACTCCAGAAGCAAGGCGATCTGCTCGGCCGGGTTCTGCTGGTTCATGCTGTCCAGACCGCCTGTCAGCTGCTTCTGCAGAGCCGGGTCACCGCCCTCCTCGGCGATCTTGTCGGCCATGGCGCCCAGGTCGATCTTCATCCAGCGCTTGCCGTCCATTTCGGCGCGCGCGGCCGCCGGTGCGTCCATGTACAGCACGTCGTCCTGCATGAGCATCGTCGTCGGCTCAGCGCTCGACAGGTCCCCGCCGGACACGTCGCTCCATACCTTCATATTCACCGCGGCCGGGTCCCAGCCCATCTGGCCTGCCATCCGAACCTCGCCGCCGCCGTCGAGCTGGGACGGCATCGTCATGACCAACTCGACCTCAGTCGATTTCGCCTCGGCGGTCTTCTCGTACGCCGCCGTCAGCGCCTTGATGGCCGTCGCCTTGGACTGGAACTTGGGCGCCTTGTCCGCGGCCTTCCCATCCGTGCCCGAGCCCTGACAGCCGGCCACGGCGAGCAATGCCGCGGCGGATGCGGCGGCCATGCCTATACGGGCGTGCTTCGTCTTCATTACGTGGACCCCCCACTGAGACCTATGAGTTCCCTGTCAACGTAACCCAAGACACCGACAGCCCCCCACGCAAAACCCGGCACCGGCAGTTCCGTAGAACTGCCGGTGCCGGGCAATGACCAGCTATGAGCCTTCAGGCTCAGACCGCGGCCGGGTCCTCTTCGACGAGGAGGTTCCGGATGCGGTTCGGGTCGACCGGAATGCCGGGGCCCATGGTGGTGGTGATGCCGGCCTTCTTGATGTAGCGACCCTTGGCGGCGGACGGCTTCAGACGGAGGATCTCCTCCAGGGCCGCCGCGTAGTTCTCCACCAGCTTGGTGTCGTCGAAGGACACCTTGCCGATGATGAAGTGCAGGTTCGAGTGCTTGTCGACGCGGAACTCGATCTTGCCGCCCTTGATCTCGTTGACCGCCTTGGCGACGTCGGGCGTCACGGTGCCGGTCTTCGGGTTGGGCATCAGACCACGCGGGCCGAGGACGCGGCCGAGGCGGCCGACCTTGCCCATGAGGTCCGGGGTGGCGACGACGGCGTCGAACTCGTTGAGGCGGTTGCCCGCCGCGATCTCGGCGATCAGCTCGTCCGAGCCGACGATGTCGGCGCCGGCGGCTTCCGCGGCTGCAGCACGGTCACCGGTCGCGAAGACCAGGACCCGGGCGGTCTTGCCGGTGCCGTGCGGGAGGTTCACGGTGCCACGGACCATCTGGTCGGCCTTGCGCGGGTCGACACCCAGGCGGAAGGCGACCTCGACGGTGCCGTCGAACTTGGTCGCGGAGGTCTCCTTGGCGAGACGGACGGCCTCGAGCGGGGCGTAGAGCTTGTCCCGGTCGATCTTGGCGTCCGCAGCGCGGAGAGTCTTGCTGCGCTTCACATCTACTCCTGAGGTTCAGGGTTGGAGTTCGTGGTGCGGGCCGGCGCTGGCCCTACCACTGAAGGTCTTACGGAGGTGGGGATCAGCCCTCGACCGTGACGCCCATGGAACGGGCGGTGCCCGCGATGATCTTGGACGCGGCGTCCAGGTCGTTCGCGTTCAGGTCGGCCATCTTGGTCTCGGCGATCTCGCGGACCTGAGCCTGCGTGATCTTGGCGACCTTGGTCTTGTGGGGCTCGCCGGAGCCCTTCTCGATACCGGCGGCCTTCAGGATCATCTTCGCGGCCGGCGGCGTCTTGGTGATGAAGGTGAAGGAACGGTCTTCGTAGACCGTGATCTCCACCGGGATCACCCAGCCACGCTGCGACTCGGTCGCGGCGTTGTAGGCCTTGCAGAACTCCATGATGTTGACGCCGTGCTGGCCCAGCGCGGGGCCGACCGGCGGAGCCGGGTTGGCGGCACCGGCCTGGATCTGGAGCTTGATAAGCCCCGTGACCTTCTTCTTCTTGGGAGGCATTGCTCTCTCCGGGTCCTAGTGAGAGTGAACTGCCTTCACCCGATCATCCGGATGGAGGCATACCGCACAACGATAACGGGTATCCATGCGCAGCTAAAAACCGAGCAGGTCAGACGGGCTTTGACAGCCGGTCTGACCTGTTCGGAAGCGTGCTGTCCAGTAAGAGCTAGTTCTTCTGGATCTGGTCGAAGCTGAGCTCGACCGGGGTCTCGCGACCGAAGATCTCGACAAGGCCCTTGACCTTCTTCGAGTCGGCGTTGATCTCGTTGATGGTCGCCTGCAGCGTCGCGAACGGGCCGTCGGTGACGGTGACCGAGTCGCCCACCTCGAAGTCCAGAACCTGGACCTCAACCTTGCGCTGCGGAGCGGGCTTGCCCTCGGCCTCGGCGGCCTCGCGGGCGGCCTTCTCCTCGGCCTCCGGGGCGAGCATCTTGACGATCTCGTCCAGGGTCAGCGGGTACGGGTCGTAGGCGTTGCCCACGAAGCCGGTGACGCCGGGGGTGTTGCGGACAACGCCCCAGGACTCGTTGGTGAGGTCCATGCGGACGAGCACGTAACCAGGCAGCTTGTTCTGCTTGATCGTCTTGCGCTCGCCGTTCTTGATCTGCGCGACCTCTTCCTGCGGCACCTCGGCCTGGAAGATGAAGTCCTCGACGTTCAGCGAGACGGCACGCTGCTCGAGGTTGGTCTTCACGCGGTTCTCGTAACCGGCGTACGTGTGGATGACGTACCACTCGCCGGGGAGGGTGCGGAGCTCTTCGCGCAGCGCGGCGATCGGGTCGACCGGCTCGGCGGGCTCTTCGTCCGCGACGTCGTCGGAAGCGTCCTCGGCATCGGCCTCGGCGTCAGCTTCCTCGGCTTCGGCGTCGGCTTCTTCGGACTCGTCCTCGTCAGACGCATCCTCGTCAGACTCGTCGAGCTCGTCCTCGATGTGCAGAGCGGCTTCTTCGGCCGGCTCGCCCGCAGCGAGGTCTGCAGCCTCTGCCTGGTCCGGGTCCACGGAGTCCGCCGCCTCCACGATGTCGAGCTGGTCCTCAACGGACTCGATCGACTCGCTGGCGTCGTTCAGGTTCGGGTCAGACACGGTGGCTGCTTCTTCCTGGCTACATATGGGGGTGGAACGCGCGAAAGGGACGCCGAAGGCAACGGCGTCCTTATCGCTTGGGCTTTTAACCGAAGACGTACTTGATGGCCTCGGAGAAGCCATAGTCAATCACGGTCACCAAGCCGATCATGATGACTACGAAGACAATCACCACTGTGGTGTATGTCGTCAGCTGGTTGCGAGTCGGCCAGACAACCTTGCGGAGTTCCGCAACGATCTGGCGATAGAAGAGCGCGAGCCGGCCGAAGGGGCCCTTCTTGCCGCGCTTGCCGCCCTTGCGGGCCTTCTTCTTGGACTCCGTCGCCTCGTCCGGGGCATCAGGCGTGTCGATGGAGCCCACGGCGTCCGTCACTCGTTGTCACCTGATTCCGGGTCGTGGCCGTGCCGCGCCCGGGAGAGCCGCACGGCGGTGCTTTTGCAGTACGTACATGCGCACACATCCTGGCGATGGTGTGTGTAGCAGGGCCGGAGGGACTTGAACCCCCAACCGCCGGTTTTGGAGACCGGTGCTCTACCAATTGAGCTACGACCCTTTGAGGTTCCCCCAACGTACCGCATCCCCACGGGAGCACGCTGTGCTCGATGTGGGTGCGGCCGGTGAGGGCCAACGAGGGAAGAGTGTACGTGGTCCGGGGCGTGGCGTCGAACAGATACCTGTTCGGGGCCGATCGGACACCTTCCCAGGGGCTGCACAGGCCCTGTCCTGGGGCGATGTCCGCTCCTCGGAACTCGTGTGCTCGGGCCCCCGCGGGTCTGGAACGATGGGGCGCATGAGCGCTGCAACTTCACCCACCGACCGCCGTATCTCCCGCCGGATCGGAGCGATCTCCGAGTCCGCGACCCTCGCCGTCGACGCCAAGGCCAAGGCCCTCAAGGCCGCCGGCCGGCCGGTCATCGGCTTCGGTGCGGGTGAGCCGGACTTCCCGACGCCCGACTACATCGTCGAGGCCGCGGCCGAGGCCTGCAAGAACCCGAAGTTCCACCGGTACACGCCGGCCGGGGGTCTTCCGGAGCTGAAGGCCGCGATCGCCGCGAAGACGCTGCGTGACTCGGGTTATGAAGTTGAGGCCGCCAACGTGCTGGTCACCAACGGTGGCAAGCAGGCGATCTACGAGGCCTTCGCGACGATCCTCGACCCGGGCGACGAGGTCATCGTGCCGACCCCGTACTGGACGACGTACCCCGAGTCGATCCAGCTCGCGGGCGGTGTGCCGGTGTTCGTGACCGCGGACGAGACGACCGGTTACCGGGTCTCCGTGGAGCAGCTGGAAGCGGCCGTCACCGAGAACACCAAGGTGCTGCTCTTCGTCTCCCCCTCGAACCCGACCGGCGCCGTCTACTCGCGCGCCGAGGTCGAGGCGATCGGCCGCTGGGCCGCCGACAAGGGCCTGTGGGTCCTGACCGACGAGATCTACGAGCACCTGGTGTACGGCGACGCCGAGTTCGCGTCCCTGCCGGTGGTCGTGCCCGAGCTGCGCGACAAGTGCATCATCGTCAACGGTGTGGCCAAGACGTATGCCATGACCGGCTGGCGCGTGGGCTGGGTCATCGGCCCGAAGGACGTCATCAAGGCCGCGTCCAACCTGCAGTCGCACGCCACCTCCAACGTCGCGAACGTCTCGCAGGCGGCCGCCATCGCCGCCGTCTCCGGTGACCTCGCGGCCGTGGACGAGATGAAGGTGGCCTTCGACCGCCGCCGCCAGACCATCGTGCGGATGCTGAACGAGATCGACGGTGTGCTCTGCCCGACCCCCGAGGGTGCCTTCTACGCGTACCCCTCGGTGAAGGGGCTGCTCGGCAAGGAGATCCGCGGCAAGCGCCCGGAGACCTCCGTCGAGCTCGCCGCCCTGATCCTCGACGAGGTCGAGGTGGCCGTGGTGCCGGGCGAGGCCTTCGGTACGCCGGGTTACCTGCGGCTTTCGTACGCGCTCGGCGACGAGGACCTGGTCGAGGGTGTCTCGCGGATCCAGAAGCTGCTGGCCGAGGCGCGCTGATCTCGGCAGTTCACGACGGGCTCCCTGCTGCGGCAGGGGGCCCGTTCGCTTTGCCTGGCCGGTTTTCGGTCCCGTTTGTTCGTTCGGGCAATTACTCGTTGGTGGAAAGTGGCTACCGGGGCGCCCGGTGCGTACGGCAGGATCTTCAGATGGAGCGTGTACGGGACGTAAGACTGCTGCCGAAGACCCATCTGCATCTGCACTTCACCGGGTCGATGCGGCACACGACCCTGATCGAACTGGCCGACAAGTACGGCGTGCATCTACCCGAGGCCCTGACCAGTGGTGAGCCGCCGAAGCTGCGGGCCACCGATGAGCGCGGGTGGTTCCGCTTCCAGCGTCTGTACGACATGGCGCGGTCCTGTCTGCGGGAGCCCGAGGACATTCAGCGGCTTGTCATGGAGGCCGCGCAGGAGGATCTCGCGGACGGTTCGGGGTGGCTGGAGATCCAGGTGGATCCGACCTCGTACGCCCCACGGCTGGGTGGCTTGATCTCGGCCCTGGAGATCATTCTCGACGCGGTGGACACGGCCTCGCGGGAGACCGGGCTCGGGATGCGGGTCCTGGTCGCCGCGAACCGTATGAAGCATCCGCTCGACGCCCGCACCCTGGCCCGGCTCGCGGTGCGGTACGCGGACCGGGGCATCGTCGGCTTCGGGCTCTCCAACGACGAACGCCGGGGCATGGCAAGGGACTTCGACCGGGCCTTCGCGATCGCGCGGGAGGGTGGGCTGCTCGCGGCGCCGCACGGTGGCGAGCTGACCGGGCCCTCTTCCGTACGGGACTGTCTGGACGATCTGCACGCCTCGCGGATCGGGCACGGGGTACGGGCCGCCGAGGATCCGCGACTGCTCAAGCGGCTCGCGGACAAGGGGGTGACCTGCGAGGTCTGTCCTTCGTCCAATGTCGCGCTGGGTGTGTACGAGAAGCCCGAGGACGTGCCTCTGAGGAAGCTGTTCGAGGCGGGGGTGCCGATGGCGCTCGGGGCCGACGACCCGCTGCTCTTCGGGTCGCGGCTGGCCGCGCAGTACGAGCTGGCGCGGGAGTACCACGCCTTCACGGACGCCGAACTGGCCGAGCTGGCACGGCAGTCGGTGCGAGGGGCGGCGGCTCCCGACGAGGTGCGGCGCAAGCTGCTGGCCGGGATCGACGACTGGATCGCCGACTAGCCGATTCCGGCCAGGAGCGTCCGGACCAGATCGCGGGCGAACGTGTCGGCAGGCGGGGCCGGGAACGGGCCCGCCGCGTCGTAGGCGAAGGCGCGCTGGGCGCAGGCGCCCAGGAGCAGGGACGCGGCGGCGTAGGTGTCCGCGTCGGGGCGGATACGGCCTGCCACCTGTTCGGCGCGCAGATAGGCGTCCAGGCCGACGATCGGCATGTGCGGGCCCGTGCCCATCTCGCGCATGGCCGCTTCGTGGCGGGTCTTGAGCTGGGTCTCGGCGTACAGGGACGCGGCGATGGGGAAACTCTGCTCGTAGAACAGCGCTGCCTCGTGGGCGATACGGACCAGGTTCTCCTCGATGGAGCGGGCGCTGGGATTTCCGGCCAACTGGTCGAGGAGCGGGGTCAGCCGGGGCAGGCGCTCCTTGAGGACCGTGACGAACAGGTCCTCCTTGCTGGCGAAGTGCTTGTAGAGAGCGGCCTCCGAGCAGCCGGCCTCCTTCGCGATGACCTTGGTGGTGGCGCGGGCCAGGCCGACGCTGAGCATCAGGGCGTGTGCGGCGTCGAGGATGCGGGCTCTGGCCGGTTTCTGCATGTGTGGCTCCCTCGGGCTTGACGGGTGAGTGAGTGCTTACCCACTCTAGAGGTGAGTGAATACTCACCCACCACGACGGTGGGTGAGTATTCACCAACCGAAGTGAGTACTTACCCACCCGAGGAGGGGCCATGAAGCTCACTGTTTTCGGTGCGACCGGCGGGATCGGGCAGGAGATCGTCCGGCAGGCGCTCACGGCAGGACACCAGGTCACAGCGGTCGTACGGGATCCTGCCCGGCTCTCCGTACAAGGTGAGCGGCTCGAGGTCTTCCGGGCCGATCTGACGGATCCGGAAGGGCTGCGGGCCGCGGTCGCCGGCCGTGACGCGGTGCTCTCCGGGCTCGGGGCGCGCGCCGTGAAGGATGCGAAGACGGGCATCGCGGCTCGGCTGACCAGGCCGGTACTGCAGGCCATGGAGGCCGAGGGGGTACGGCGGCTGCTCGTCGTGAGCGCCGCACCGCTCGCACCGTCGCCCGACGGTGACCCGCTGCTCGACCGGACGATGCACCGGGTCATCAGCCGGGTGCTCAAGGCGGTGTACGACGACCTGCGGGTGATGGAGGGCGAGCTGGCGCGCAGCGCGACCGACTGGACCTCCGTACGGCCGCCGAAGCTCAACGACAAGGCGCTGACCGGCACGTATCGCCTGCAGATCGGCGGGAATCCGCGCAGTTCACGGCAGATCGGGCGGGCGGATGTGGCGCACGCGATGCTGGCGATGGTCGACGATCCGGGGACGGTGAAGCAGGGGGTCGGGGTCGCGTACTAGGTGCCGGTCGCCTACGGAACACCGATCGCGTACGGAACGCCGGTTGTCTGTCATGCGTCCTTCGTGAGCTGCCAGAAATCGTGCAACAGGGGCGGCGGGGTCGGTCCGCCCAGCTCGACCTGGGTGAGCAGGATGCCGACGGCGCCCGTGGCCGGGGCGAGGTGGGCCGATGTGCCGGTACCGCCGACCCATCCGTAGCGCCCCGGGACGCTCCACGGGTGGGCGGCCTCGATGTCCACTCCCCCGCCGTACCCCCAGCCCTGGCCTTCCAGGAAGAGGTCGCTGCCGATGCGCTGGGATGCGGTGAGCCGGTCGGTCGTCATCGCGCGGACCGAGTCCGTGGAGAGCAGACCGGCGCCTTCGGCGAGCAGCATGCGGGCGAAGGCGCGCCAGTCGTCGACCGTCGAGACCAGGCCGCCCGCGCCCGAGAGGAAGGCGGGTGCGGTACTCCACTGACCGTCAGGGGCGTCCACCAGCTCCAGGCCGTGCTCGCTGTTGCGGTAGTACGAGGTGAAGCGGCCCAAGTCCGCCCCGGGAACGGCGAATCCGGTGTCCTTCATGCCGAGCGGCTCGAAGATCCGCTCGGCCAGGAACTCGTCGAGCGGGCGCCCGGTGACTCGTGCGATCAGGATGCCCTGCAGCTCGGAACAGGTGTTGTAGAGCCAGGCCTCCCCCGGCTGGTGCAGCAACGGGACGCGCGCGAGGGCCGCCATCCACACGTCGGTCGCGGGGACCTCCTGCGGACGCGGCGGGCCCTGCTTCAGTTCGGTGAAGAGCGGGGCGAGGGCGGGCCTGGAGAAGTCGGACGAGAAGCCGTAGCCGGCCGTCGATTCGAGCAGATGGCGGACCGTGATGGGGCGCACGGCCGGGACGGTGTCGTCGACGGGGGCGTCAGGAGTGCGGACGACCTGGGGTTTCTCCAGCTCGGGGAGCCAGCGGGCGACGGGGTCGTCGAGAGCGGTACGGCCGTCCTCGATGAGCATGAGGACGGCCGCGGCGACGATGGGCTTGGTGATCGAGGCGATACGGAAGATGGTGTCGCGGGCCATGGGGGTGCTCGCGCCGAGACCCGCGGTCCCGACGGCCTGCACCTCGACGCGGTCGCCGCGGGCGATCAGGGCGACGGCTCCGGGGACGGTGCCTTCGTCGACGTATCGCTGGAGGAGTGTGCGCAATGCGGTCATACGGGGGTGACTGGCTCAGCGCGGGAAACTCATCTCAGGCGGCGCCTCGGTCGGTGGGGTGGAGGGTGGCTTCGCGCAGTTCGCGGGTGAAGTGGGGCAGGGAGACGTGGTCTGCGTCCGCGGGGGTCGCCACGATGCCGAAGCTGCCCTTGTCGAGCCACATGCAGAGTGTGAAGACCCTCATGCCCGACTCGTACTTCGCACACTCCATACGGCCGCCGAGCTGCCCCGGCTCGGCAGTCCATGACTCAGTCGGCTCACCCCAAACCGAGAAGCCGCTGCTCAGGGTGGTGAACATGTCGTCGGGTTCTTCCTTGTGCAGGTCCCCGGTCCCGCCGACGAGGAGGAAGGCCACGTGCGCGTTGTCGTCCTGGTACAGGGCGGAGAAGGTACGGGCTCCGGGCGGCCTGGGCAGGCTGTCCATCTGCGCTTCCATGGCTTCGCTGACCACATCGCCGTTGCTGAGCGGGATGCCGTGGAACGACTCCGGTACGGACGCCTCGTAGCGCGGATACTCCGCCGCCCTCGCCTCGTGCCACACGGTGGACCCGGCCAACGAGCCGAGCGCCACGACAAGGGCGAGCGCACCGGTCAGGCGCTCGCGCTTGGGGGTGCGCGGCAGATCGGGAGCGCCTGGTGCGGGGGCCCGGAAGTCGGCGGGTATGCGGGCCTCGGCCCGGTCCCGGGCGCGGCGGAGCAGCGCGAGTTCCTGCAGCGTGGGCAGCAGGAACAGGGCGGCGACGATGGTCAGGGGCTGGGGCAGGTGCAGCGCCGGTACGCCGAGGAACACAGCCGCGCCAAGCAGGGCCGCGATGAGGGCGTGCAGCTGTGGGGCACGGACCCTCGTTCGGGCGAGAGCTGCGGTGGGCCGAGCGAGCGCGGCCAGCGTCTCGGCGCGCACGGCGAGACGGCGGTCGTAGGGCCAGCCGGCGGCTGCTTGAGCAGCCTGCGCGGCGGCGGCCCGAACGTCCACCCCGCCGGTCAAGGCGACGCGTGCGTCGTAACGCTGGACGGCGGCCGGTCCCCGCATCTTGGCCCCGGACCGCCCGGCCTGCGCGAGCCGCTGCGCCTGGGGTGAGTCGGGCGCGAGCTCCTTCACCCTGGCTGCTGCCGCCGCACCCTGGTCCACTCGGCCCGGTTCGTCCAGTGGGTCACCGGCCAGGCCGAACTCGGCGTATCCGGCGAGCAGATCGAGATCGTCGGGGAAGAGGTCGAGACCGTCCCGATAGGCGCGGTCGGCGGCCTTGTCGTGGTCGTCCTCGTTCTCAGCGGCGTGCGCTCGGCCGACAATCACATAGAGGCCGGCGTGCGGACCGTACGATTCGAGACTGGCCCGTGCCTCCGCCCGAGCCGCCGCCAACTCCCCCGCCCGCAACAGCGTTTGAGCGCGCTCGAAGACCTGCTCCACGGGCTGACCGCCCTCGTGCGGCGCTTGCGGCGCGTGCTCACCGTCCACGGCCCGCTCGGACTGACCGTCCGCGGGCAGCCCGAACCGCCCGTCGTTCTCCTGCATCTGTGGTCCCCACCCCTGATGTGCTGTTCGCCCATGCGGCGACGGCCCACTATCAGGTGCGAGATCCGCTCAGGTCAACCGCGAATCCGCAGCTCAGAGCGTTACGCCCACCATCACCGGCTCATTCACGAGCGTGATCCCGAACGCCTCGCGGACCCCGGCGACCACCTCACGGGCCAGCCCGAGGAGGTCCTCCGTGGTGGCCGCGCCGCGGTTCGTCAGGGCGAGGGTGTGCTTGGTGGAGATACGGGCCGGACCCGTGCCGTAGCCCTTGGTGAAGCCGGCCTTGTCGATCAGCCAGGCCGCCGAGGTCTTCACCAGGCCCTCCCCCGCCGGAAACGCGGGCGGGGCGACCTCCGCGCCGAGGCGCTCGTGGACCCGCTCCAGGAAGGCCTCGTACTCCCCCGCCGTCAGGATCGGGTTGGTGAAGAACGAGCCCGCCGACCACGTGTCGTGGTCCTCCGGGTCGAGCACCATGCCCTTGCCCGCGCGCAGCTTGAGCACCGTCTCGCGGGCCTGCTCCAGCGGGACCCGGTCGCCGGCCTCGACACCGAGGGCGCGGGCGGTCTCCGGGTACTTGATGGGGGCGCTCAGACCGTCCGCGTCCTCGAGCTCGAAGCGGACGCGCAGGACCACATAGCGGTCCGGGTCGTTCTTGAAGCGGCTGTGGCGGTACGAGAAGGCGCACTCGGCGTTCGAGAGGGTCACCACCGAGCCCGCCGTACGGTCGTACGCGACGACCTCCGTGATCGTGCTGGAGACCTCCTGGCCGTACGCCCCCACGTTCTGGATCGGGGTCGCGCCCGCCGAACCGGGGATCCCGGACAGGCACTCGATGCCCGCCAGGCCCGCCTCGACCGTGCGGGCCACGGCGTCGGTCCACACCTCGCCGGCCGCCAACTCCAGCTTCGCGGCGTCGAGTTCGAAGCCGGTCGTGGCGATCCGCAGGGCCGTACCGGAGAAGCCCTTGTCGCCGATGATCAGGTTCGAGCCGCCGCCGATGATCAGCAACGGTGTGCCGGAGGCGTCGGCCGCGCGCACGGCTTCGATCACCTCGGCGTCGGTGGTCGCGGTGATCAGGCGGGCGGCCGGGCCGCCGAGCCTGAAGGTGGTCAGCGGGGCGAGCGGGGCTTCGTGGAGTTCCTGCACGCGCTCAAGGGTACGGTCCGGGGCCGACAGCTCCCGGACCGTACCCGCGTACTTCATGACCGCTGTGTCACGCGTCGACCAGCTCGCGGGGCTCCCCGCCGACCGAGGACACCTGCTCGGCCGACTTGCTCCGGCGCGGGATCGCGAGGGTCGCGAGCGCCCCCAGGGCCACCGCTCCCGCGCCCACCCACAGCGCCGGCTGCAGTCCGTCGACAAAGGTCTGGCCGGCGCCGGCGCCGATGCCGTAGCCGCCCTGTGAGGAGAAGATGGCCGCAAGGATCGCGATACCGAGCGCGCCACCCACCTCGCGCAGCGCGTTGTTGGCGCCGGAGGCGATGCCCTGCTCGGTGGGGCGGACGCTGGACATCACCAGGTTCGCGGCGGGCGCGAAGTACATGGCCATACCGACACCGCTGATCATCAGGGCCGGGAGCTGGGCCGCGTACGAGACATCCGTGCTGGCGATCATGGCGAACCAGGCGAGGCCGACCGCCTGCAGCGCGAGACCCGCGGCGACGACCGGGCGGCCGCCGATCCGGTCGGAGAGGTAGCCCGCGATCGGCGCGACGATCATCGGCATACCGGTCCAGGGCAGCATCCGCAGGCCCGCCTCGGTGGGCGAGTAGCCGAGGACCGTCTGCAGGAACTGGCTGAGCAGGAAGATCGAGCCGAACATCCCGAGGAACATCAGCAGGCTCGCGGCGTTGATCCCGGCGAAGGCGCGGTTGCGGAACAGGCGCATCGGCAGCATCGGGTTCTCGGCGCGGATGCCGTGGCGGACGAAGGCGGCGAGCAGCAGACCGCCGCCGATCAGGCCGGCGAGCACCTGGACGCTGGTCCAGCCGTCGATGTTGCCGCGGATCAGGGCGTAGACGATGCCGAAGAGGCCGCCGCTGGCGAGTACGGTGCCGGTGATGTCGAGCGGGGCGCCATTGCCGTACGACTCCTTGAGGCGCAGCCGGGCGAGCGGCAGGACGGCGAGACCGAGCGGCACGTTCAGCCAGAAGATCCACTGCCAGGAGATGTGCTCGGTCAGGGTGCCGCCGATGAGCGGACCGCTGGCGACCGCGAGTCCGTTGACCGCTCCCCAGATGCCGAAGACCATGCCGCGCTTGGCGGCCGGCACCGCGGCCGTGAGCAGGGTCAGGGTGAGCGGCATCATGATGGCGGCGCCCACGCCCTGGACCGCGCGGGCCGCGATCAGGGAGTTGATGCCGGGAGCGAGCGCGGCCGCGGCGGAGGCGACGGTGAAGATGCTCAGCCCGACGGTGAACAGCTTGCGCCGGCCGAAGCGGTCACCCAGTGCGGAGCCGAACATCAGGAGGACGGCGAAGGTCAGGGTGTACGCGCTGACCGTCCACTCCAGATCGTGCATCTCACCGCCGAAGTCCTCGCGGATCGCGGGCAGTGCGGTGGTGACGACCAGGTTGTCGAGGGCCGCCATGAATCCGGCGACGCTGGTGATGACGAGGGCCCAGACCATGCCCCCGCGTCCTGTGGTGCCAGTTTCCTGTGACATTGCTTCCCCTGAGGATCCGTAGATTAGTTATTGATGACTAACTTCTGCGGGTACAAAAGTGCGCACCCTTCCCACACGCTCGCGCCGCACTACTTCGGCTGGGCCTCTTGATAGAAGCCGGCCCACACCCGGTGATCGGGCTGAAAACCCATCGAGACAAGGACGTTGATGAGCATCCCGTAGGCGAGGAACTGCGTCGCCTCGTCGACGTCCGCCCCCATCGCCAGATGGGCGACGTCGTACATCTCCATCCACTCGGCCCGCAGAGCCTCGCCGAACTCGCGGTCACCCGCGGCCTCGGCGGCCGCGACCGCCACGTACATCTGCATCTGCATGAGCAGCTTCTCGGGGTCGTCCGCGATGAGCGACTGGTACGCATCCCCCATCGCCTTCGTGGCCTCCTCGCCCTGCAGCCCGTCGGACGCCCGCCGGAACACCTCGGTGACGTCCTGGCAGCAGCGGCGGGCGGCCTCGAGGAAGATCGCCTGCTTGCCGGGGAAGAGACGGAAGAGATACGGCTGGGAGACGCCGACCCGCTTGGCGATCGCCTCGGTCGAGGTGCCGTGATATCCACCACGGGAGAACTCGGTGACCGCCGCCCGGATGACGCTCTCGCGCCGCTCTTCTGCACTCATCCTGACCATGTGAGTAAGTTAGTGGCCAATCACTACCTACGTCAAGGGGTACGGGAAAGGGGCGCCCCGAAAGCGCGGCGCCCCTTGCGTTTATGCAGGTCAAGCAGGTGTGGCGGACCGGAACTCAGGCCAGCTGGACAACCGCCCGGGACATCCCGAGCACCTTCTGCCCCGCGCTCATCGCGATCAGGTCCACCCGCACCCGGTTGTCGTCGAGCAGGGCCGCGACCTTGCCACTGACCTCGATCACGGCGCCCACGCCGTCGTTGGGCACGACCACCGGCTTGGTGAAGCGCACGCCGTACTCGACGACCGCGGCCGGGTCCCCGGTCCAGTCGGTGACCACACGGATCGCCTCGGCCATGGTGAACATGCCGTGCGCGATGACGTCGGGCAGGCCGACCTCGACCGCGAACTTCTCGTTCCAGTGGATCGGGTTGAAGTCACCCGAGGCGCCCGCGTACTGCACGAGCGTGGCGCGCGTCACAGGGAAGGTCTGCGCCGGCAGCTCGGTGCCGATCTCGACGTCCGCGTAGGAAATCCTGGCGTTCACCGTCATCACCGTCACTCTCCGTCCGCAGCGCGCGAGACGAGCTTGGTCCACGCGGTCACGACATGCTCGCCGGCCTCGTCGTGCACCTCGCCGCGGATGTCCAGAATGTCATTGCCCGCCATCGACTTGATCGCCTCGATCGTCGAGGTGACGCTGAGGCGGTCGCCCGCGCGCACGGGACGCGAGTACGCGAACTTCTGGTCGCCGTGCACGACGCGGCTGTAGTCGAGACCGAGCTGCGGGTCCTCGATGACCTGCCCCGCCGCCTTGAACGTGATGGCGAACACGAAGGTCGGCGGCGCGATCACATCGCTGTGGCCGTACGCCTTCGCGGCCTCGGGGTCGCTGTAGACGGGATTGGTGTCACCCACCGCCTCGGCGAACTCGCGGATCTTCTCCCGGCCGACCTCGTAGGGGTCGGTGGGCGGGTAGGTCCGCCCGACGAAGGACTGGTCGAGCGCCATGGGCCCGGCACCTCCTGCAACAGATAAGAGAGCAAACAGCGGTGGCCCACGGCCGCACTGCCGAGGGACGTACTGCCGGGTACTACCCGGTGAAACGACGCGAGGCCGCCCCCAAGTGAATGGGGACGGCCTCGCGTACGAGCCTTGTTATCGCGTCTCGCGGTGCGCAGTGTGCGCGTTGCAACGCGGGCAGTGCTTCTTCATCTCAAGACGGTCCGGGTTGTTACGCCGGTTCTTCTTGGTGATGTAGTTCCGCTCCTTGCACTCCACGCAGGCCAGCGTGATCTTCGGGCGGACATCGGTGGCAGCCACGTGAGTGCTCCTTGATGAACGGATGGAAATAAAGCATTAACGCATAGAAGAGTAGCCGACCGGAGGACCGACCCCACAATCGGCTACTGTCAGTAGCGGTGACCGGACTTGAACCGGTGACACAGCGATTATGAGCCGCTTGCTCTACCGACTGAGCTACACCGCTGTGATGCAGTCCACGTGAGTGGTTGCACCAGAGCCCCAATGCGGAATCGAACCGCAGACCTTCTCCTTACCATGGAGACGCTCTACCGACTGAGCTATTGGGGCGAGCGAGAAAGACATTACACGGTCGGTCGCCGATCGCCCAAATCCTTATGTCCCGCCTGGCTTGGCGGGCTCCCCGAGGGCCTCAACAGCCCCCTGCACCACACCGGTACGACTATTTCGCTCCTCCTCGAAGCGCACCTTCTCGCGCCCTAGGCTCGGAACACTCTCTGTGATCTTGATCGACAGCCTTGATCGACGGCCTTGATCGACAGTCTTGTTCCACAGCCTGGATCGACAGCCTGGAGCGCGATGCCCGACAGCCAGCCCCAGCCGCCGCACCGTGACGGTGCGGCCGAGGAGACCACCTCGCTCCTGCTGAGCGGGGCGCGGCTCACGGACGGGCGCACCGTGGACGTACGCCTGGGGCGGGGACGGATCGAGGCGGTCGGCACGGCGGGGTCGCTGGCCGCGCACGCGGCGCGGGTGGATCTCAGCGGCTATCTGCTCCTTCCGGCGCCGGCGGAGCCGCACGCACACAGCGACACCGCGCTCGGCGCGGACAGCGACGGGCCCGTCTCGTACGACGGGCCGGATGTTCAACGGCGCACCACCGAGGCGGCGTTGCTGCAGCTCGGGCATGGTGCGACGGCGCTGCGCTCGCATGTGCGGATCGGGGATGTGCAGGGGCTCGGGCCGATGGAGGCGGTGCTGCAGGCACGGCGTTCGCTGCGCGGGCTCGCGGAGCTTTCGGCCGTGGCAATGCCGCGGCTGCTGACCGGCGTCGCCGGCGCGGACGGGCTCGCGATGCTGCGCGACGCCGTGAAGATGGGCGCTTCGGTGGTGGGCGGGTGTCCGGATCTGGACCCCGATCCGACCGGTTATGTGGAGGCGGTCCTCGAAGTCGCGGCCGAGCACGGCTGTCCTGTCGATCTGCACACGGACGGTCTGGACCCGGCCCGGCTCTCCCGGCTCGCGGCAATGGCCGGCGGGCTGCGGCCCGGTGTCAGCATCGGGCCCCTCGGCGGACTCGGGCGGGTGCCGCGCGATGTGGCCGTACGGTCGGCGGAGGCGCTGGCGGCGGCCGGTGTCACGGTGGTCTGTCTGCCGCAGGGCGACTGCGGTGGGCTGGGGCGGCGCGGCACCACGGCGACTCCGGTCCGGCTCCTGCGCGCCGCGGGCGTACGGGTGGCCGCGGGCAGCGGGGCGCTCAGGGATCCCGCGAACCCGGTGGGGCGCGGGGACCCGCTGGAGGCCGCGTATCTGCTCGCCTCCCAGCAGGGGCTCGATCCGGCCCAGGCGTATGACGCGGTGTGCGGTGAGGCGCGGGCGGCGATGGGGCTGCCCGAGGTGCGGGTCGAGGCGGGTTTCCCGGCCGAGTTGCTGGCGGTCCGGGGCGACCGGCTCGCGGGCGCGCTCTCCCTCGCGTACAGCCGGATCGTGGTACATCGCGGGCGGGTGGTGGCGCGGACCAGCGCGGTGCGGGAGTACTGCGATTCGGCGGTGGCCGTCGCTCTCGATCTGCCTCGGCAGGGGCGGGCCAAGGGCGTCGAGCCCTCCTGAATTCCCCTGGCCAAGCCCTCCTGAAGTCCCTTACGGGAACGCGTAGTTGAATCGCGTACGCGGGAGCGTTTCGAACATGCGTCTTGGCGGAGAACATTCCGCTGCCCTGACGGTGAACATTGGGCGGACGCGCCGGGTGGCGACCTCGCCGGAGCGGCGTGTCCTGGCTGCTCGGCGTACGGTCGAAGCATGCGCATTGTCATCGCTGGGGGTCACGGTCAGATCGCGCTGCAGCTGTCCAGGCTGCTGGCTGCGCGCGGCGGATACGAGGTCGCGGGGATCATCCGCAATCCCGCACAGGGCGACGATCTGCGGGCGGCCGGCGCCGAGCCTGTGCTGTGCGATCTGGAGTCCTCCTCCGTCGAGGAGGTGGCGGCGCATCTGCAGGGCGCGGACGCGGCCGTCTTCGCGGCGGGTGCGGGTCCCGGCTCGAACGCGGCGCGCAAGGACACCGTGGACCGGGCGGCGGCGGTGCTGTTCGCCGAGGCGGCCGAGCGGGCCGGGGTACGCAGACACATCGTGGTCTCGTCGATGGGCGCGGACCCCGCGCATCAGGGCGAGGAGATCTTCGACGCGTATCTGCGGGCGAAGGGCGAGGCCGATGAATACGTCCGCGGGCGTGCGGGCCTCGACTCGACGATTCTGCGGCCCGGGGCGCTGACCGACGACGCCGGCAGCGGTCTGGTGCGGCTCGAGGCGTCCACCGGACGCGGGAAGATTCCGCGCGAGGACGTGGCGGCGGTGCTCGCGGAACTGGTCGACACCTCGGCGACGGCCGGGCTGACGCTGGAACTGATCGGCGGGAGCACGCCGGTGGCGGTGGCGGTGAAGGACGTGGCGGGGAACTAGGCGGCGCGCCAGGGGTGTGGGGCCGGTCGGGATCGACCGGCCCCTTTCGTGCGTCGGTCGCCGTATCCGGTCGTAAGTCGGCGGCGCTGCCCGGTCGTAAGCCGGCAGCGCTGTCCGGTCGTATGCCGGCGGCGCTGCCCGGTCGTATGCCGGTGGCGCTAGCCGGCCGCTGACGGTACGTCATCACCGGGGCGGTGTGCGGTGATCCGGCGCAGCGCCAGGAGTCCGCCGATGCCGGGGAGCAGGGCGGTGAGTCTGGCCGGCCTGTCGGCTTCGGCCGTACGCCAGGTCGCGGCGATCACGACGAGGTAGGCGCAGCCGTGGGCCGGGCCCATCAGGGAGGAGACGGGCTTGAGGTGGACTGTGGCGAGGTTGGCCAACAGGAGGAGCAGGGAGGCCAGTTCGGCATGGGCGGCGATCCGCAGGGGGCGCGGGCTCATCTTCAGGCTCCCGTCGTGGAGCCGGGGCGGATGATCATCAGGACGGTGACGGTGGCCCACAGGAGGTTGAAGACTCCCGTGAGCATGGCGAGGCGGGCTGCCGCGGCGGTGCCGTCCTGTGTGGTGAGCGCGCGGTCCTGGGCCGGGAGCAGGAGGAAGGCCAGGACGGCAGCGGCGGCCGCGGTCAGGACGATCGAGATGATCAACCAGGCGTCACCCAGGACACCGAGGGCGCTCGCGGTGGCGAAGCCGAAGACGGGTACGGCCAGACCGACGGCCGCGTACACCCGGCAGATGCGATGGAGTACGCGCAGAGTCGTACGGGTGTCGCGGTCCTCCGGGTCGCTGTGTGTGCGACGCAGCGCCGGCGGGAACATGCTGGCCGCGACGGTCACCGGGCCGACCGCCACGACGGCCGCCAGGACGTGCAGGGCGAGGAAGAACTTGGTCATGGTCAGCGGCCGGCGCCCGGGGTGCGGCGGCGGACGCCGGTGACCTTGGAGGCGGGCAGGCGGCCGGCGCGTGAGGTCCCCTTCAGGGTGTCGCCGTCGAGCTCGAGGATGAACTCCAGGTTCAGGCGCATCGGTTCGGTGATCGACTGCCGCCAGGAGAGGCGGTCGCCGTCCAGGGCGAGGTCGGTGAGCGGGACCTCCTCGTCGGCACTGCGGGCCGTTCCGGTGAGGACTCCGTCCCTGCGTACGAACTCGGCCACCGCCTTCAGCTTTCCGATGGGAGTGTTGACGGTGAGGTCCCAAGTGCCCTCTGCGGGCGAGGTGTTGGCGCCGTCGATGTGCATGTGCGTTTCCTTCGGTACGTGAGGGTGGCGGTCAGAAGGCGGCCGGGGCCGGGCCGGTGGCGCGCCAGACGGTGCCCCGGCGCTCGTAGGCGAAGAGGCCCTCGACGGCGTGGGCGATACGCGGACCGAGTTCGCGCTCCAGGAGGTACAGGGCCAGATCGAGACCGGAGGTGACTCCCGCGCCGGTGACCAGGTCGCCGTCGTCGACGACGCGGGCGTCGACCGCCTGGACCCCGGTGGCATCCAGGAGGTCCGGACCCAGGTGGTGGGTGGTGGCGTGGCGGCCCTCGATGAGGCCGGCATCGCGAGGATGTGACCAGTTCGACGGTCAGCGCACCGCTCGCGGCGACCCCGCCGGCGTGCAGGACCTCGAAGGGCGCGATGACGTCGAGCGGATCGAAGCCGTCGAACAGGACGATCTGGGCGTGCAGTGGAGGCATGGCCCGAAGCTAAGCCGCCATCACTCGTGTCTCCCAGTGGCGTGAGTGCCAGGTGGCAACGGAATAGTGCCACCGCGGATGGCGGAGCATTTCCTTGCTGCCACATGTGTGGTGAGCAGCCGAAAGGAAGGAATTCGTCGTCTCGTACGGGACTGGCGTCCGATCGGTGAGGCGATAGATTCCCGCCATGCACACCATCGCCGTGCTCGCGCTCGACCGCGTGATCCCCTTCGACCTCGCCACCCCGATCGAGGTCTTCAACCGGACCCGTCTCCCCGACGGGCGGCCCGGCTATCAGGTGCGCGTCTGCGCCGCGTCGCAGGAGACCGACGCGGGCGCCTTCACGCTGCGCGCGCCCTGGGGTCTCGACGCGCTCGCGAAGGCGGACACGGTCATCGTGCCGGGCACGGATACGCCCGTGGCCCCGCTCCCCACGGACGTACGCGAAGCGCTGCGCGCGGCCGCGGCGGACGGGACGCGGATCGCCTCCATCTGCTCGGGCACCTTCGTCCTGGCCGCCGCCGGACTGCTCGACGGGCTGCGCGCCACGACGCACTGGGTGGCCGCCGGCGCCCTGGCGGCCGCGTATCCGCAGATCGAGGTCGATCCGGACGTCCTCTACGTGGACAACGGGCAGATCCTGACCTCCGCCGGCGCCGCGGCCGGGCTCGACCTGTGTCTGCACATGATCCGCCGCGACTACGGCTCGGCCGTCGCCGCGGACGCCGCCCGGCTGTCGGTGATGCCGCTGGAACGGGAGGGCGGGCAGGCGCAGTTCATCGTCCAGGACCATGCGCCGGCCCCGCAGGGCTCCACACTGGAGCCGCTCCTGATCTGGCTGCAGGAGAACCTGGGCCGCGAGCTCACCCTCGCCGATATCGCCGCACAGGCGGGGGTGAGCACCCGCACTCTGATCCGCCGTTTCACGGAGCAGACCGGTACGACTCCGCTGCAGTGGCTGCACCGGGCGCGGATTCGCCAGGCGCAGCACTTGCTGGAGACGACGGCTCACCCCGTCGAACGCATCGCCTCGCGGGTGGGGTTCGGCTCACCCACGGCCTTCCGTGACCGCTTCAAGCGGACGACCGGAGTGAGTCCTCATGCGTATCGGCGGGCGTTCAGCTGAACCAACCGCTGCCGTCGGCCAGTTGAGGCCCGGGCGCAGCACGCTACTGGTGGCTGGTCGAGGGCGCGGACCACGGCCGCTACTGGTGGCTGGTCGAGGGCGCGGACCACGGCCGCTACTGGCGGCTAGTCGAGGGCCCGGACCACGGCCGCTACTGGCGGCTAGTCGAGGGCCCGGACCACGGCCCACAACAGGCCCTCGTTCTCCGGTGCCGCGCCGCCCGGGTAGACGTAGCGGCGGCAGGTGTACGCGTAGGCGTAGCCCTGGCGGGGGTCGGCGAGGCCGAGTGAGCCCGAGGCGCCGGCGTGACCGAAGGTGCCCGCGCCCACGGAACGGTAGTTGGTGGCGAGGGTGTTGAAGCCCAGGCCGAACTGCTTCTGCGAGCTGGTCACCAGATCCGTGCCCGCGGAGTGCACCCGGGCGAACTCGGCGGCGGTGTCCGGCTTCAGGAGCGGGCCGTCACCGTTCAGACCGAAGGCCGCCGCCGCGTACATGCCGGCGAGCCCGCGCGCGGAGCCGATGCCGGCCACGGAGGCCTGGCCGTTCGCCCGGACCAGGCGGGAGTTCGGGAAGGTTTCGAGCCCGCCGTGGCCGGGCGCGTGCTCGTTGAAGGCGATGCTGCCCAGGCTGTGCAGGCTCTCAGTGTCCGCCTCGATCTCCGCCTGCTGCTCGGGTGTCGGCAGCATCGGCAGAGTGGTGAGGAAGCGCGGCTCCTCGGACTCGGGCAGGCCCAGCCACAGATCGAGGCCGTACGGGGCACGGATCCTCTCCTCGTACCACTCCTGCAGGGTGCGTCCCGTGGCGCGGAACACCACCTCGCCGACCAGGGCTCCGATCACGTAACCGTGGTAGCCGAAGAACTGGCCCGGCTGCCAGAACGGGCGCTGTCCGGCGAGCAGCGCCGCGATCGCCCGGTCGTCGGCCAGCTCCTCGGGGGTGAAGCCGCGGTCGAGGCCGACCACACCGGCCCGGTGGGCGAGCACTTCGCGCAGGGTGATGCCGCCCTTGCCCTCGGCGGCGAAGCCCGGCCAGTACGAGGCGACGGTGCGGTCCAGGTCGAGGTGGCCGTCCTGGACGAGGAGCGCCGCCACCAGAGCCATCGCGCCTTTCGTCGACGAGAAGACGCCGACGAGCGACTCTTCGGCAAGCGCTGCGGACCACAGGTCCACGACCCGTTCGCTGCCCCGGTAGACCACCAGTTGCGCACCCGGATCGTGCGCGGCGCCGTCGACGGACGCGGCGAACTCCTCGCGTACGCCCTCGAAACCCGCCGCCACCGTGCCGTGCACCGTCGTCGCCGCCTCCGCCATGAAAGCCCTCCCGGACCGCTGTCGCGAATTGCTCGAACCACTGTCGTGATTCGTGATTCTTCTGCCTTGTGGGCTATTGCACCCTTTCAGGGGGTAAGTCCCCCTCCCCCGCCGGGAGTTGCGCCCACATCATTCACGAGGATCATCCACGATACGGACCGTTAGACAGGCGAAAGATGAACGCCCATAATCGTTAGTCATGGGAAAGACTTATGACCGCATCGACGGCCGGCTGCGCAAGTTCATCGAGCAGCAGCCCATGTTCTTCACCGCCACGGCGCCCCTGTCGGGCGACGGGACGATCAACCTCTCCCCCAAGGGCCTGAAGGGATCGTTCGCCGTCTTCGACGAACTCACCGTGGCCTACCTGGACTTCGCCGGCAGCAACGCGGAGACCGTCGCGCATCTGCGCGAGAACGGCCGGATCACCCTGATGTGGTGCGCCTTCCAGGGCCCGCCGAGCATCGTCCGCGTGCACGGCCGGGGCGAGCCCGTCTTCCGCGACGACCCGCGCTTCGACGAACTCCTGGCCCGCTTCCCGGGCATCGACGCCACCCCGCACGGCCTGCGCGCCATCATCGTGGTGACGGCCGACCTCGTGCGCGACACATGCGGTTATGCGGTGCCGTTCATGGCGTACGAGGAGGACCGGGACCTGCACGGCCAGTTCTTCTCACGCAAGGACGATGACGCACTGAGCGCGTACTTCGAGGGCAAGGAGGACATCGCGAGCAGCATCGACGGGCTGCCCGGGTTGCCGTTGCCTTTGCCGCCGCGGGGCGCCTGAGGGTTTCTTCGGGGGGCGGGCCGGGTCAGCCGCCGGCGCCGGCCGCCTCGGGCACGCTCACCGTGGCCTTCCACGGCGGGACCACGGCGGGGCAGCCCGAGGGCGCGACGCAGCGCTTCACCGCGGTGATCTCGGCAGTGCCGGAACCCTGCGCCTGGAAGACCGCGGTGGCGCTCCCGTCCGGCAGCACGTTGTGAGCCGTGGGCACGAGGACTGTCGTGTCACTGGCCACCGGTTCACCCCAGGACCACGCGAGCCCGCCGCCACGACCGCCCGTCAGCCGGACCTCGACCTCGTCACCTACGCCGACCGGCAGGTTCCGCCCGTCATCGATGTTGGTCAGCACGATCCGCCTGGCGGCGGAGGCGGAGGCGGATGCGGTGCCGGAGGCGGAGGCGGATGCTGCCGCGGGAGCTGTGGCAGTGGCAGCGGCAGTGGCTGCGACAGCGACTGCGGACAGGGCCATCGCGAGCGGGACGGCGACGCGGCACTTCGAACGCTTCATACGCTTCATACGCCGATCAGCACACACCCCGAACCCCATGACCACACGCCTCGCCGGGGGACGCCTCGAACGGGTCCATCCGGTCGCACCACACACGAAGAAACCCCCTCCTATCCACGTTTCCGCAGATCGGAGGGGGTTTCACCTTCATGTGGCGGCGCCAGGATTCGAACCTGGGAAGGCTGAGCCGGCAGATTTACAGTCTGCTCCCTTTGGCCGCTCGGGCACACCGCCGGGGATGCCGCCTAGGAGGGATCCGCTTGCGCGGTGCTCCGGGGCAACGACGTAAACGATACCTGATGACCGGGGGTGCTTCGCCACCCGATTGATCTGCACCGGGGGCCGGGCCGGGTGGCTAGGCTTTGCGCATATCCGTAAGGCGATATCCGTAACCGTACGCATCCGACGCAAGGAGCCACAGGACATGGCCGACTCCAGTTTCGACATCGTCTCGAAGGTCGAGCGGCAGGAGGTCGACAACGCCCTCAACCAGGCCGCCAAGGAGATCTCGCAGCGCTACGACTTCAAGAACGTCGGCGCCTCCATCTCCTGGTCCGGCGAGAAGATCCTCATGGAGGCCAACTCCGAGGACCGCGTCACCGCCATCCTCGACGTCTTCCAGACCAAGCTGGTCAAGCGCGGTATCTCGCTGAAGGCGCTGGACGCCGGTGAGCCGCAGCTGTCCGGCAAGGAGTACAAGATCTTCGCCTCCATCGAGGAGGGCATCTCGCAGGAGAACGCCAAGAAGGTCGCCAAGATCATCCGCGACGAGGGCCCCAAGGGCGTCAAGGCCCAGGTCCAGGGCGAGGAGCTGCGGGTCAGCTCCAAGAGCCGCGATGACCTGCAGGCCGTACAGGCGCTGCTCAAGGGGCAGGACTTCGACTTCGCGCTGCAGTTCGTGAACTATCGGTGAGACCGGCTGGGCAACCAGCGCCGAGGCGAGGGCGGTACGGGATTCCGTGCCGCCCTCGCCTCGTGCAGCGCCACGATTTCGGCCAGGTCGTTCGAGACCATCACCCGGGCAAGACGGCCGGCGACTGCTACTACGGTCGGCCAGCTCGCGGACGCGAGGAACTCCTCGTCCGTGCCGTTCGGTGACTCGTCGTTCGCTGCGCCCAGGGCCGTACCGAGCTCTCGTATGAGAGCGACCTCTTCGCCGGTCCGCAGGCAAGTGCCGAGATACGGGCCGGGGTTGTCCGCGTCGCAGAAGTCGTCGAAGAGGACGTGGAAGATGTGGTCGATGTTCTCGAACCTGGTCCGGTCGAGCCAGACCTCCTGCTGCCAAGGCGGGTTGGCGAGAGACAGGACCGCGGGCACGACGTTCACTCGAGCGTTCGCCATCACCACCGCGTCGTCAGCCATCCCGAAAAGCTACCGCCGCGACCGCGAGTTCCCGAACAGGATTCGGTACGCGATGAGGAGGGCCAGCGCGCCCGCGATCGCCGAGATCCACGTGGCCGTGTCGTAGAAGTCTGTCGCTATGGGGCGGTTCAGGAAGTGGGCCGAGCCCCAGCCGCCGATGAAGGCGCCGGCGATGCCGATGAACGTCGTGCCGATCAGGCCGCCCGGGTCGCGGCCGGGGAGCAGGATCTTGGCGATGGCTCCGGCGAAGAGGCCGAGGACGAGCCAAGCGATGATGCCCATGGTTGAGCCGCCTTTCGTGACTTTCTGAAGCACATGTGAACAGTGGGGGGCCGCATTGCCCCGTCCCGTTTGCCCTCCTGTGAACAGGGACGGTTGGGGGCTGATTGCTGGTTGCCGGCGTCGGTAATGTGCGGCGTATGACACAGGGGGCTCAGGGAGCTCAGGGGGCACAAGGGGCGCGGGGGCTGCGGCGGACGCTCGGGGTGTTCGACGCGGTCACCATCGGGCTCGGGGCGATGATCGGGGCGGGGATCTTCGCCGCGCTCGCGCCTGCGGCGGGGGCGGCCGGGTCCGGGGCCGCGTTGTTCTGCGGGCTGGCGATCGCCGGCGCCGTCGCGTACTGCAATGCCATGGCCTCGGCACGACTTGCCGCGCTGTATCCCGTCGCGGGCGGGACGTATGTGTACGGGCGTGAGCGGCTCGGGGAGTTCTGGGGTTACCTCGCCGGGTGGGCGTTCGTCGTCGGGAAGACCGCTTCCTGTGCGGCGATGGCGCTGACCGTGGGGACCTATGTGTGGCCCGGACAGGCACATGCCGTGGCGGTCGGGGCCGTGGTCGCGCTGACTGCCTTGAACTGCTTCGGAGTTCAGAAGGCCGCCTGGGCGGGGCGGGTGATCGTCGCGCTGGTGCTCGGTGTCCTGACAGCCGTCGTCGTGGTGTGCGCGGGGGCCTCGCGGAGTGGTCCGGCGGGAGTGTCCGAAGGGTTCGGCGGGGTGCTGCAGAGTGCCGGGCTGCTGTTCTTCGCCTTCGCCGGGTACGCGCGGATCGCCACGTTGGGTGAGGAGGTACGGGATCCCGCCCGGACCATTCCGCGGGCGATTCCGCTTGCGCTGGGGATCACCCTCGTCGTGTACGCCGCTGTGGCGCTTGCCGTCGTCTCCGTGCTCGGGACCGGTGCGCTGGCGGATTCGGGGGCTCCGCTCGTGGACGCGGTGCGGGCCGCCGGCGCTTCCGCGCTCGGTCCCGTCGTACGGGCCGGAGCGGCGATCGCCGCGCTGGGCTCGCTGCTCGCGCTGATTCTCGGGGTGTCACGGACGACGCTCGCCATGGCCCGCGACCGCCATCTGCCGGGCGCGCTCGCGGCCGTCCATCCGCGGTTCCAGGTGCCGCAGCGGGCCGAGATCGCGGTGGGTGTCGTGGTGGCCGTGCTCGCCGCGACGGCGGATCTGCGGGCGGCGATCGGGTTCTCGTCGTTCGGAGTGCTCGTCTATTACGCGGTCGCCAACGCCTCCGCGTGGACGCTGAGTTCGCGTGCGGTGGCGCGCGTGCTGCCCGCACTCGGCTTCGCCGGCTGTCTCGCACTCGCCGGCACCCTGCCGGTCACGTCGGTGGTGTGGGGCGCTGCGGTGATCGCGGTGGGTGCGGCGGTCCATGGCGTACGCAGGGCGGCCATCCCCGTACGGAAATGACCGCCCCGACCCGTACGACGTGCCGACGGCCTCTTACCAGCGACCGGACCCCGCGAACGCCTCGTCCGTGCGCACGATGTCGCGGCCGAGCGGCATCAGCGAGATCGGGATCAGCTTGAAGTTGGCGATGCCCAGCGGGATGCCGATGATCGTGATGCACTGCAGGACGCCCGTGATGATGTGCGCGAGCGCCAGCCACCAGCCCGCCAGGATCAGCCACAGGACGTTGCCCACGCAGGACGCGGCGCCCGCGCTGGGCTTCTCCACCGCCGTGTAGCCGAAGGGCCACAGCGCATAGACGCCGATACGGAACGACGCTATGCCGAACGGGATGCCGATGATCGTGATGCACAGGATCACGCCTGCGAGCAGATAGCCCAGGAAGAGCCAGAAACCGCTCAGGACTAGCCAGATGATGTTCAGGATGGTCTTCACTTGGGGCGACCTGCCTCCGCGCTCGCTGACGTCGTTATCTGATCCCTAAGACGCGAGAGGACCGCGCCCGGATCCCGGTGGGAACCCTGACTCGACCCTGATCGCGTACGCCCCGCCCTACGTCACTGCTGGCGGCCGGCCATCTGCTCCAGGCGGGCGATGCGCTCGGCCATGGGCGGGTGCGTGGAGAACAGCTTGGACATGCCCTGGCCCGGGCGGAAGGGGTTGGCAATCATCATGTGGCTGGCCGCCTCGATCTTGGGCTCGGGCGGCAGCGGCAGCTGCTTGGTGCCGGCGTCGAGCTTGCGCAGGGCGTCGGCGAGGGCGAGCGGGTCGCCGGTGAGCTGAGCGCCGGAGGCGTCGGCCTCGTATTCGCGCGAGCGGCTGATCGCCAGCCGGATCACGGAGGCGGCGACCGGACCGAGGATCATGATCAGGAGCACCCCGAAGATCCCCGGGCCCTCGCGGTTGCTGTTGCCGCCCGACGGGATCAGCCAGGCGAAGTTGACCAGGAACATGATCACGGAGGCCAGGGCGCCGGCCACCGAGGAGATCAGGATGTCGCGGTTGTAGACGTGGCTGAGCTCGTGGCCGATGACTCCGCGCAGCTCGCGCTCGTCGAGGATGCGCAGGATGCCTTCGGTGCAGCAGACCGCGGCGTTACGGGGGTTGCGGCCGGTCGCGAAGGCGTTGGGGGCTTCGGTGGGCGAGATGTAGAGGCGGGGCATGGGCTGGCGGGCCTGGGTGGAGAGCTCGCGGACCATGCGGTAGAGCTGGGGCGCCTCGAACTCGCTGACCGGGCGGGCCCGCATCGCCTTGAGGGCGAGCTTGTCGCTGTTCCAGTACGCGTAGGCGTTGGTGCCGAGCGCCACGAAGAGCGCGATGATCAGGCCACCGCGCCCGAAGAAGCTGCCGATCACGAGGATGAGTGCGGACAGGCCCCCGAGCAAAGCGGCGGTCTTCAGACCGTTGTTACGGCGGTGCACGGTACGCCCTCCTGGTGGTGCGGCAGCGGAACCCTTCGCTGACTGGCTTCCACTTTCCAGTGGACCCTCCCTGCCTGGTCAACGCCAGGCGGGAAGGCGGAGTTCCCCGGCCGCTGGCCGGGAGGGCTGGACCGAACGGGTGAGGGCGGGCGAGCCCAAGGGTGCGCCTCGGTCAGAAGAGGTGCGCCGCCGAGAAGCGCAGGATCATCTGGGGCGCGCCGGACAGGATCAGGGCGCCGGCCGCGGTCACGGCGATCGCGGCGGTGAGCGGGAACGGCACCGCGCGCAGGCCGTGCGCGGACGCGTCGCGCACCGACTCGCCCCGCGCGGGCTCGCCTTCCGGTGCCCGGAACAGGAGCGCGGTCCAGCGCAGGTAGTAGTAGAGCGCGATCACGACATTGACGGCCATGACGACCGCAAGCCAGCCCAGGCCGGCGCCCACGGCCGACTGGAAGACCGCGACCTTGGCGAACAGGCCGATGATGCCGGGCGGCAGTCCGGCGAGGCAGAGCAGGAAGAAGGCGAGGGCGAGTGCGGCGAGGGGCTGCTGCTTGTAAAGACCGCGGTAATCGCTGATTCGGTTGCCCGGGTGGGTGCGGGCGACGAGCGCGGCGACCGCGAAGGCACCCAGGTTCACGACGGCGTACATCAGGGCGTACGTGAGGGTGGCGCCGACGGGGTTCGGGGACTCCTCGTACGCCGTCGGGTATCCGGTCGCGGCGATGGGCACCAGGAGGTAGCCGGCCTGGCCCACCGAGGACCAGGCGAGCAGCCGGACCGCGCTGTGCGCGCGGGTCGCGCTCTGGCGCAGGGCGGCGACGTTGCCCGCGGTCATGGTGAGCGCGGCGAGCACCGCGATCGCGGGGCCCCAGACATCCGCGTACGAGGGGAAGGCGACGATCGTGACCAGGATCAGGCCGGAGAAGCCGACCGCCTTGCCGACCACGGACAGGTAGGCGGCGACCGGCAGCGGCGCGCCGACATAGGTCTCCGGCACCCAGAAGTGGAAGGGCACGACGGCCGTCTTGAAGGCGAAGCCGACCAGGGTGAGGACGACGCCTGTCTGCGCGAGCGTCTGCAGCTGCGGGTCGACCTCGCCCAGCCGTTCGGCGATCTCGGTGAGGTGCAGTGTGCCGGTGGCGGCGTACACGAAACTCACGCCGAGGAGGGTTACCGCGGTGGCGGTGACAGAGGAGAGGAAGAACTTCAGGGCCGCCTCGGAGGAGCGCTTGTCACCGCGGCGCAGGCCGACCAGGGCGAAGGCGGGCAGCGAGGCCACTTCGAGGGCGACGACGAGGGTGGCGAGGTCGCGGGAGGCGGGCAGCAGGGCGGCGCCCGCGGCGGAGGAGAGCAGCAGGAACCAGTACTCGCCGGCCGGGAGTTCCTTGTTCTTGAGCGGGTTCACCGAGAGCAGGGCCGTGAGCAGCGCGCCGCCGAGGACGAGACCTTGGATGACCAGGGTGAACTGGTCGAACTGGTAGCTGCAGACATCGGCCCGCGGGCGCAGACAGAACGTCGTGCGGTCGCCGCCCAGGGCGAGCGGGACCAGCGGTACGGCGGCCGCGACGATGCCGGCCACGGAGATCCAGGCGAGCAGGTTCTTGTTGCGTACGAACAGGTCGGTGACCAGGACGACGAGGCCGACGAGGGCCGCGATCAGGGGCGGGGCGATGGCGACCCAGTCGACGGACTGGACCAGGCTCACGGCGTTCCCGGCGGCGGCTGTGGTGGTCATGCCTTGCCTCCTGCGAGGAGCTTCTGCACGGCCGGGTCGGTGAGGCCGAGCAGCAGCGCGGGCCAGAGTCCGGCGAGGACGGTGAGGGCGACCAGCGGGGTCCAGGCGGCGAACTCGTAACCCTGTACGTCGGCCAGCTCTTGCGGCTGTTCCTGCGTATCGCCCATGCAGATCCTGCGGACGACGATGAGCATGTACGCGGCGGTCAGGAGCGTGCCGAACGCGGCGATCGACATGAAGGTGAGGAAGGCCGGGCGGCTCAGGCCCTCGGCGGGGTCGAACGCGCCGAACAGGGCGAGCATTTCGCCCCAGAAACCCGCGAGGCCGGGCAGGCCCAGGGAAGCAACCGCGGCGAAGGCGACGAGGGCGCCGAAGCGGGGGGCCTTGCCGTACAGGGCCTGGCCCGTCTGTCCCGCGAGGGTGTCCAGGTCGGTGGTGCCGGTGCGGTCCTTGAGTGCGCCGACCAGGAAGAAGAGCAGGCCGGTGATGAGGCCGTGGGCGATGTTGGCGAACAGCGCGCCGTTGACGCCGGTCGGGGTCAACGAGGCGATGCCGAGGAGGACGAAGCCCATGTGGCCCACGGAGGAGTACGCGATGAGGCGCTTCAGGTCGCCCTTCGCGCCTTGCTTGGCGAGGGCCAGGCAGGCGAGCGATCCGTAGATGATGCCGACGACCGCGAAGGCGGCGAGGTACGGCGCCAACTCCTTTGTGCCCTCGGGTGCGATGGGCAGGAGGATGCGGACGAATCCGTACGTGCCCATCTTCAGCAGGACGCCCGCGAGGAGCACCGAGCCGACGGTCGGTGCGGCGGTGTGCGCGTCGGGGAGCCAGCTGTGCAGGGGCCACATCGGGGTCTTCACCGCGAGGCCGATGCCGATCGCCAGCACGGCGATGACCTGCACGGATGCGGTCAGCCCACGGCCGTTGTCAGTGGCGAGTGCGAGCATGTCGAAGGTGCCGGACTTCAAGCCGATGAGGAGGAGTCCGAGCAGCATGACGACGGAGCCGAGCAGTGTGTAGAGGATGAACTTCCAGGCGGCCTGGGTGCGTTGGGCACCACCCCAGCGCGCGATCAGGAAGTACATCGGGATGAGGACCATCTCGAAGGCGAGGAAGAACAGGAGCAGGTCGAGTACGGCGAAGGTGGCGAGGGTGCCGGACTCGAGCACGAGCAGGAGGGCGACAAAGGCCTTGGGGGAAGGCCCGGTTGGCATCTTGAAGTAGCTGTAGAGCGCGCAGAGGAACGTCAGGAGCGCGGTCAGTACGACCAGGGGGAGCGAAATGCCGTCGACACCGAGGTGGATCCGCACGTCCAGTGCCGGGATCCAGCTGATGTCCGTCGTGGCCTGCATCGCGGCCGGGTGGTCGTGGTCGAAGCCGAGGGCGAGGACGATCGCGGCGATCAGGACGACGCCGGTGACGGTCACGCCGTGCCGCAGTACGGCCTGGTCCGGGGACTTTCCCTTCAGCCCGGGCGGGGCGGGGAGAAGGGCCGAGGCGGCGCCGAGGAGCGGTCCTGCCACGATCAACGCCAGAAGGAACTGCATCACGGACTCGCTGATATCGATCACGGCTCAGGCTCCCGCTGCGACGAGGACGGCGGCGACGGCGAGGACGACCGAGCCGGCGAGCAGGGCGCTCAAGTAGGTCTGCACGTTTCCGGTCTGGGCCCTTCTGACCAGCGTGCCAAGGAGATTGGCCGTGTTGCCCGCGCCGCGTACGTAGGTGTCGACCACCTCGCGGTCCAGGAAGCGGACCAGGCGGGCGGCGGCTTGGACGGGGCGGACGAAGACGGCTGCGTACAGCGCGTCCAGGTGGAAGCCGGTGGCCGCGGCTCGGTGCAGGGGGCCGAGGAGGAGGCGGCCGGGGTCGGCGGATACCTCGACGTGGGCGGGTTCGGCCTGGGCTTCCCCGGTGGCGTCGGCGGCGAGTGGCACACGGGCGGCTGCGAGGGGGGTTTGGGCCGCGGCCATCGCCGTGCTGTGGCGCCACGCTCCGTACGTGACGATCACGCCGACCAGGGCGAGGCCGGTGGCCAGGACGGAGGTGGTGAGCGTCGGGGTGAGCTCGTGGCCGTCGAACCAGTCGGGCAGCAGGTCGAAGGACAGGCCTGCCACGAGCGAGGGGATGGCCAGGACCCACAGGACCGAGGTCATGGCGAGCGGCTGCTTGCCGTGGTCGGGGGCTGCGGGACCTGAGCCGCGGAAGGCGAGGAGCCAGAGGCGGGTGGCGTACGCGGCGGTGAGCAGGGCCGTGACCAGACCGGCGACGAGGACGATCCAGCCTGCGGTGGCGGGGGCGAACTCGCTGTGTCCGGTGGCCGTGTGCTCGGCGGCGCCGAGTACGGCCTCCTTGGAGAAGAAGCCGCTGAACGGCGGGATCGCGGCGAGCGCGAGCAGCGCCACGGTCATCGTCCAGAAGGCGTCGGGGACGCGGTCGCGGAGGTTGCTCATCCGGGACATGGCGGCGAGGGAGTTGGTGCCGGCGGCGTGGATGATCACGCCCGCCGCGAGGAACAGGAGCGCCTTGAAGGCGCCGTGCGTGAGGAGGTGGAAGGCACCGGCGCCGCGGTCGCCGACCGCAAGGGCGCCGGTCATGTAGCCGAGCTGGCCGATCGTCGAGTACGCGAGGACGCGCTTGATGTCGTCCTGGGCGAGGGCGGCCAGCGCCGAACCGGCCATGGTCACGGCGGCCATGACGGCGAGTACGACGAGAGCCGCCGCGGAGGCGGCGAACACCGGGAGGAGGCGGGCCACGAAGTAGACACCGGCGGCGACCATCGTCGCGGCGTGGATCAGCGCGGAGACCGGAGTGGGACCGGCCATCGCGTCGGGCAGCCACGTGTGCAGCGGGAACTGCGCCGACTTGCCGGCCACACCGGCGAGCAGGAGCAGGGCGATCAGGGTCGGGTGGTCGAGTCCGCCGCCCGTGACCTCGCTCAGAATCGTCGTGATCCGGAACGATCCTGCGTCCGCGGCGAGCGCGAACAGGCCGATCAGGAAGGGGACATCACCGAGCTTGGTGACCAGGAAGGCCTTCAGCGAGGCGGCGCGCGCCTCGGGGGTCTCCCAGTAGTGGCCGACCAGGAAGTACGAGCAGATGCCCATGATCTCCCAGCCGACCAGGAGCACCATCAGGTCGCCGGAGTAGACGACGAGCAGCATCGCTGAGGTGAAGAGCGAGACCAGGGCGGCGTACGAGGGGTAGCGGGGGTCGTCGCGCAGATACGCCGTCGAGTAGATCTGCACGCACGAGGCGACCACGCCCACGAGGACGGCGGTGAGGACCGCGAAACCGTCCAGGTGGAGGGCGAGTTCGATCGGGATGGACCCGGTCGGGGTGAGCTCGGTGGCCGCGTCGATCGCGTGGTCACCGCCCTGCCGCATTGCCACGACTACGGCGAGGCCGAGCGCGGTCAGCACGGGCAGGACCGCCAGCGGGCGGACGAAACCGGGCGCCTTGCGGCCCAGGAGCAGTCCGGCGACGGCGCCCAGGAACGGAAGGAGGGGTACGAGAACGGCGAGGGTCGTGGTCGTCACGCGGCGGCCTCTGTGGTGTGCGCCGGTGCGGCGGCGGCGGCTTCGTCTGCGTCCGGGGCGTCATCGGGGCCGTGGCCTTCGGCGGTGTCGCGGAGCTTGTCCACGTCCGAGGTGCCGCGGTTGCGGTACACCATCAGCACGATCGCGAGGCCGATACCGATCTCGGCGGCGGCGATGGCGATCGTGAAGAGGGTGAGCGCCTGGCCGGCGTGCAGGGTGTCGCGCAGCCAGACGTCGAAGGCGACGAGGTTGAGGTTGACCGCGTTGAGCATCAGCTCGACGGACATCAGGACCAGGATCGCGTTGCGGCGGGCGAGCACTCCGTACAGGCCGACGCAGAAGAGCAGGGCGGCGAGCACGGCGGGGTAGGCGAGGTGCATCAGCGCTGCTCCTTGTCCGGGGTCACTCTGCTTGCGGCGCTTGCGGTGCTGTCGGTCTCGTTCTCGCCGTTCTTGCGGGAGAGGACGATCGCGCCGACCAGAGCCGCGAGCAGCAGGACGGAGAGGGCCTCGAAGGGCAGCACCCAGTGCCGGAAGAGGATCGAGCCGGTGACCTCGGTCGAGCCCTGAGGGGCCCCGTCCAGGTCGATCCACTGCGTACGGAAGGCGTCGACGACGACCCAGACCAGGGCGCCGGCCGAGGCGATCGCAACCGCAAGGGCGACCCAGCGGTTGCCCGAATCGGCGTCCGGGGAGCGGCCGATGGGGGCTTTGGTGAGCATCAGACCGAACAGGAGGAGGACCACGACGGAACCGACGTAGATCAGTACCTGCACCCAGGCGATGAACTCGGCCGTGAGCAGGAGGTACTCGACGGCGAGCCCACCGAGCGCGACGACCAGCCACAGGGCGGCGTGCACCAGCTGCTTGGTCGTGACGGTGATGACGGCCGCGCCGAGCGTCGCGATGCCCACCAGCAGGAAGGCGATCTCGACACCCGTCGGGGAGAGGAAGCCCTGGGGGGCGGTGGCGGCGAGGATCACTGCGAGTCCTCCCCTGCCTGCGGGACGGCGGCGGCCTGTTCGGCGGCGAGCTTCTCCGCGGCCTTGCGGGCTGCGGCCAGCTCCTTGGGTTCCTCGGCTGCCGGGTCCAGTGCGGGCGGGGCCGGGACCGTCCACATCCACTCACGGAGCTTGTCGCGTTCGTGGGTGAGCTCGTGGATGTCCGTCTCCGCGTACTCGAACTCCGGTGACCAGAAGAGCGCGTCGAAAGGACAGACCTCGATGCAGATACCGCAGTACATGCAGAGCGAGAAGTCGATGGCGAAGCGGTCGAGGACGTTGCGGCTGCGCTCGCGGCCGCCCTCGACGGCCGCCGGGACCGTCTCCTTGTGGGAGTCGATGTAGATGCACCAGTCGGGGCACTCGCGGGCGCAGAGCATGCAGACCGTGCAGTTCTCCTCGAACAGGCCGATGACTCCGCGCGTACGGGGCGGGAGTTCGGGCTGCACTTCGGGGTACTGCGCGGTGACGGTCTTCTTCGTCATCGTGCGAAGCGTCACGGCGAGGCCCTTGGCCAGGCCCGAACCGGGGATGGGAGCCATCAGTTGATCGCCACCTTCACGATGCCGGTGAGCGCGATCTGCGCGAGCGCGAGCGGGACGAGGACGGTCCAGGCGAGCTTCTGCAGCTGGTCCTCGCGAAGGCGCGGATAGCTCACACGGAGCCAGATCACGAGGAAAGCGAGGATGCCGGTCTTGAGCAGCGTCCACAGCCAGCCGAGGCCGTCGGCGCCGAACGGGCCGTGCCAGCCGCCGAGGAACAGGACGGTGGTCAGACCGCACAGGACGACGATCCCCGCGTACTCGGCGAGGAGGAAGAGCGCGAAGCGCAGACCCGTGTACTCGGTGTACGCGCCGAAGATGATCTCGGAGTCGGCGACCGGCATGTCGAAGGGCGGGCGCTGCAGTTCGGCGAGCCCGGCCACGAAGAAGACAAGCGCACCGACGATCTGCCAGGGCAGCCACCACCACTCGAAGGCGTTGAGGATGCCGGGCAGGGAGACCGTGCCGGCCGCCATCGCCACGGAGGCGGCGGCGAGCAGCATCGGCAGCTCGTACGCGAGGAGTTGGGCCGCGGTGCGCAGACCGCCGAGGAGGGAGAACTTGTTGGCCGACGCCCAGCCGGCCATCAGCGAGCCGAGGACGCCGACGCCCATCACGGCGAGCACGAAGAAGATGCCGGCGTCGACGACCTGGCCGACCGCGCCCTCGCTCGGGCCGATCGGAATCGCGACCAGGACGAGAAGGTAGGGCAGCAGGGCCACGGCGGGCGCGAGTTGGAAGACGCGTCGGTCGGCGTTCGCCGGGACGATGTCCTCCTTCTGCGCGAACTTGACCCCGTCGGCGATCAGCTGCGCCCAGCCGTGGAAGCCGCCCGCGTACATCGGTCCGAGCCGGCCCTGCATATGGGCCATGACCTTGTGCTCGGTCTGTCCGACGATCAGGGGGAAGGTCAGGAACACGACGAAGACGACGAGCAGTCGCAGGGCGACGTCGAGTACGTCGTTCATGCGCGGTCGCCTCCGGCGGGGGGTTCGGGGTCGCTGTCGGGTGCGGGGGTGGCGGGCGGCTCGGGTTCGGGAGTGGCCGGCGGCTCGGGTGCCGGGGTGGCGGGCGGCTCGGGTGCGGGAGTGGCCGGCGGCTCGGGTGCCGGGGTGGCGGGCGGCTCGGGTTCGGCCGCCTCTGGTGCGGTGTCCGCCGCGGGTGTCGTGTCCGCCGGTGCCGTGTCCGCCGCTGCCGTGTCCGCCCGGCCCTCTTGGTCGGCGAACGCCGCGCGCGGGTTGTGCCAGGGAGCATCCGCCGCCGCGCCCGCCTGACTGGCCGAGCCTTCGCTCGCACTGCGCGTACGGCGAGGGGTGCCCGTGGCCGCCTGGCTCGCCGAACCCTCACTGGCGCTACGAGCCCGACGTACCGGCCGCTCCCCTGCGGCCGCACCCGCAGACGCACCAGCACCAGCACCAGCACCACCAGCCGCACGCGCACCCGCAGCCCGCCCCGCTCCCCGAGCCGGACGAGCCGGCGCAGGCGGAAGCTGGCCCTTCAAGGGCCCCCACTCATTGGGATCGGGGACGCCCGGCGGCAGCATCTGGCGCCGCTTGGGGCCACCGTGCTCCGACTCCCCCGGCTCCTTGGCGCCCGGCCACGCCTTCACGACCCGCGCCGCGAGCACGAAGTCCTTGCGCAGCGGATGCCCCTCGAAGCTGTCGGGCAGCAGCAGCGGGTCGAGCCCGGGGTGCCCGTCGAAGTCCACACCGAACATCTCGTGCGTCTCGCGCTCGTGCCAGCCGGCCCCCGCGTACACCGAGATCGCCGAGGCCAGCCGAGCCGAGGAGTGCGGCACCGTCGTACGGACGAGAAGACGGCGTACGGGATGCAGAGCCGCCACATGGGCGCAGACGCGGAAGCCGGTGCCGGGTTCGTCCACGGCGCTCAGCCAGTCGAAATACGTGCAGCCGAGGGTGTCGCGCGCGACCGTGAGCGCCTCGGTCCAGGAGTCGGCGGGGACGTCGACCGTCAACAGGTCGTACGCCTCCTCGGCCACGGCCTCCGGGCCGAAGAGCGAGGTCACGTCATCAGGGAGCCAGCCGGTCACCGGGCAGCACCCCCGGGAAGGGGCGGCTGCACAAGCCCGCTCTGCAGCGCCGCCGTCGAAGCGGGCGCCGCGTACCGCTCCCCCAGCGACTCGCGCGCGATCTTCTCCTGCAGCTTCAAGATGCCCTGGAGCAGTGCCTCGGGCCGCGGCGGGCAGCCCGGCACGTACACGTCGACGGGGATGATCTGGTCGACGCCCTTGGTGACGGAGTACGAATCCCAGTACGGGCCGCCGCAGTTGGAGCAGGCGCCGAAGGAGATCACGTACTTGGGCTCGGGCATCTGCTCGTAGAGCCGCTTCACCGCGGGCGCCATCTTGTCCGTCACCGTGCCGGAGACGATCATCAGGTCCGCCTGGCGCGGGCCCGGCGCGAAGGGGATCACGCCGAGCCGGATGAAGTCGTGGCGCGCCATGGACGCGGCGATGAACTCGATCGCGCAGCAGGCGAGACCGAAGTTGAAGACCCACAGGCTGTAGCGGCGGCCCCAGTTGAGGACCACCTTCATCGGCTGCGGCGCGAGGCGCGCCAGCGGGCCGAGCTTCGGCGCGGGGAGATCCACGGGCCCGGCGGGGGCAGGTGTCACGTCCATGTGAGGACGCCCTTCTTCCATGCGTACAGCAGGCCGATGGCGAGGAAGCCAAGGAAGATGAACATCTCCACGAGGGTCGCCCAGCCGTATCCGCTCGCGGCGAAGACCGTGGCCCAGGGGAACAGGAAGATGGAGTCCACGGCGAAGATCACGTACAGGAACGAGTAGACGTAGTAGCGGACCTGGGTGTGCGCCCAGCCCTCGCCCACGGGGTCGACTCCGCACTCGTACGTCAGGAATTTCTCCTGCGTCGGTACGACGGGCCGAAGGAGTTTGCCCGCGCCGAACGCGACCGCCACGAAGAGCACCCCGACGACGGCGAGCAGGCCGACCACCGAGTAACTGTCGAAGTAGTCGGCCGAGAGTACGTTCCCGGCGTCGGCGGTGGGAAAGGGTGAACCACCCGTTGGTTCCGGCACGTCCGGACCTCGCTCCCTCATCCCGCTGCGGCTGGCTGCGCCCCGTTCGACGATCTGTACGCACGGGAGTCTAGGGGTTGCCTCTTGCGGGGTGAGCAGGCCGTCGGCACAGGGGTGGGGTTTTCCCCCGTTGATCCGGGCGGCGGACCTCATGGCGTGGCCGCCCGCGAGACGGCACGCTTGGCGGCATGAGCACACGTACCCCCGCAGAGCAGGGCAGCGACCGTCTGCCGCCCGCGCGTTTCGCCTACGACGGGCAGACCTGGAAGGAGATCGCCCACCTTCTGATCAACTTCCCGATCTCGCTGATCGGCTTCGTGTACGTGGTGACCGTCCTGTTCACCGGCGGGATGCTCTCGCTGACGGTGATCGGTCTGCCGGTGCTCGCCCTCGGACTCGGCGGCGCGCGGCTGCTCGGGCGGTGGGAGCGGGGCAGGGCACGGAAGCTGCTCGGCGTACGGATCGACGAGCCGAGCCCCATGCCGCGCCGCGGCGACGGACTGATCGCCCGCGTGTGGAACGGGCTCAAGGATCCGGTCGGCTGGCGCACAGTGCTCTACGAGTTCATACGGCTGCCGTGGGGTGTGTTCACCTTCGCGCTGACGCTGACCTCGCTGTTCGTCCTGTGGCCGGTGCTGCCGTTCATCGCCCGCGCTCTGACCAACGCGGACCGGGCGATGGTGCGCGGACTACTCTCGCCCTCCGACGAGTTGGAGCGGCGGATCGCCGAACTGGAGTCGGACCGCGGGGTCGTGATCGACACCGCCGCGGCCGATCTGCGCCGTATCGAACGCGATCTGCACGACGGCGCGCAGGCCCGGCTCGTCAACCTGGCGATGGGTCTCGGCCTCGCCAAGGAGAAGCTGCTCGAAGGCCAGAACGACGACATGGTGGCCGAGATGGTCGACGAGGCGCACGGCGAGGTGAAGCTCGCGCTGCAGGAGCTGCGCGATCTGGCCCGCGGTATCCACCCGGCGGTCCTCACCGACCGCGGTCTGGACGCGGCCCTCTCCTCGGTGGCCTCGCGGTGCACGGTGCCGGTGAAGGTGACCGTCGATCTGGCCGAGCGCCCGGCGCCGGCGATCGAGGGCATCGCGTACTTCACGGTCTCCGAGCTGCTGCAGAACGTCAGCAAGCACAGCGCCGCGAAAGCGGCGACGGTGGAGGTCTGGCGCTCCGAGAACCGGCTGATGCTGCAGGTCACGGACGACGGCAAGGGCGGCGCGAGCCTCGACGGCGGTACCGGCATGGCCGGCCTCGCCGAGCGGCTCGGTGCGGTGGACGGTCTCTTCGTGGTGGATTCGCCCGAGGGCGGTCCTACGCAGGTGACGGCCGAGGTGCCTTGGCGGGACCGGACGTAACCCCGGAACCGGACGTAACCCCCAAGCCGGACGTACCCCCGGGCCCGGACGCAGCGACGGGCCCAGGCCCTCGAACCCCCGGCCCGGGGTAGGGAAAACCCCCGGGCCAAGACGGAGACGGACCGCATGGTGTCCGAGGGGCCCGGGCGCGAGGCTTGAGGTATCGCAAAGGGCCGCAACGAGCAGAACGGACGACGCAGATGGCGACCGAATACGGACACCGGACCTGGTCCCAGTTCGCGGATGACGAGGACTACCACGGCCCCTCCGGCAGCCGTGAGCCCGCGCGGCGCCACCTGCTCCCGCCCGTGCTGCGCGCGCCGGTCGAGGCGCGCACCTGGCGCGAGTTCGGGTATCTGCTGATCAGCATGCCGATGTCCGTGCTGACCTTCACGTACGTCGTGACGATGATCTCGGTCGGCGCCGGACTCCTGATCACCTTCCTCGGCATCCCGGTGCTCGCGGTCGGCCTCGCCGGACTGCGCGGGCTCGGTGCGGTCGAGCGGTCCCGTGCACGCGGGCTGCTGCACCTCGACGTCGAGAACCCGGAGCCGCTGCGGCAGAAGAAGCAGGGCGCGATGGCGTGGATGGGCGCGGTGCTCAAGAGCGGCTCGTCCTGGCGCCATGCGCTCTACGCGCTGCTGCACTTCCCGTGGGCGACCTTCGCCTTCGTGGTGGCGGTGACGTTCTGGTCGGTGGGCTGGGGCCTGCTCACGTATCCGCTGTGGCAGTGGGTCTTCCCGATGTACACCGGGCAGGACGGCATCCAGCTGTACGGCGACGAGACGCACCAGTTCTATCTGGACAGCACCTTCGAGATCGCGGTCACCTGCCTGGTCGGTCTGCTGATCACGCTGATGACGCCGTGGATCATCAGGGCGCTGACCAGCGTCGACCGGCTGATGGTGCTCGGTCTGCTCGGCCCGTCCCGGCTCGTCACGCGGGTCGTGGAGCTGGAGTCGGACCGCGGCGTGGTCGTGGACACCGCTGCGGCGGATCTGCGGCGGATCGAGCGGGATCTGCACGACGGCGCGCAGGCCCGGCTGGTGAACCTGGCGATGGACCTGGGGCTCGCCAAGGAGAAGCTGCGCGAGGACCCCGAGGCGGCGGCGCGGATGGTTGACGAGGCACACGGCGAGGTGAAGACGGCGCTGCAGGAGCTGCGGGATCTGGCCCGTGGGATCCACCCGGCGGTGCTCACCGACCGCGGTCTTGACGCGGCGCTCTCCTCGGTGGCCTCACGGTGCACCGTGCCGGTGCAGGTCGAGGTGGATCTGCCGTACCGTCCCGCGGCCGCGATCGAGGGGATCGCGTACTACACGGTCTCCGAGCTGCTGCAGAACGTCAGCAAGCACGCCCGGGCACAGCGGGCCACGGTGGATGTGTGGAAGTCGGAGAACCGGCTGATGCTGCAGGTCATGGATGACGGGGTCGGGGGTGCGTCCGTCGGCCGGGGCTCGGGTCTGAGCGGGCTGGCCGAGCGGCTGCGCGCGGTGGACGGCGTCCTTGCCGTCGACTCCCCCAGGGGTGGGCCCACGTCGATCACGGCGGAGCTGCCCTGGCGGCGCTGAGTCCTCCGCTCGCGTCCCGGCCCCCTTGGGGGGTCGGGACGCTGTGCGTTGCGTTGCCGGATACGGGTGGGGCGCCTGCGGCGGGCGGGCCCAGGCGCCGCAGGGGCTGAATGGCAACCCGACCCCACTTCGCGCGGAAACCCTGGGATGCTTGAGCAAGAAGCACGAGCCGTAAAGGCCGGGGGGACGGACGAAACGTGGAGGACAGAGTGCGCGTGGTCATCGCCGAGGATTCAGTGCTGCTCAGGGAGGGCCTGACCCGGTTGCTGACCGACCGCGGGCATGACGTCGTGGCCGGCGTCGGCGACGGCGAGGCGCTGATCAAGACGATCGGCGAGCTGGCCGAGCAGGGCACGCTGCCGGATGTCGTCGTCGCGGATGTGCGGATGCCGCCGACCCACACCGACGAAGGTGTGCGGGCCGCCGTGCATCTGCGGGGAAAGCATCCGGATCTCGGGGTCCTGGTTCTTTCGCAGTATGTGGAGGAGCAGTACGCCACCGAGTTGATCGCCGGTTCGAGCCGTGGCGTCGGTTACCTCCTGAAGGACCGGGTCGCGGACGTACGGGAGTTCGTCGACGCCGTCGTACGGGTCGCCCAGGGCGGCACCGCCCTCGACCCGGAGGTCGTCGCGCAGCTGCTCGGCCGCAGCCGTAAGCAGGACGTGCTCGCCGGGCTTACTCCGCGCGAGCGCGAGGTACTCGGTCTGATGGCCGAAGGCCGGACCAACTCGGCGATCGCGAGGCAGCTGGTGGTGAGTGACGGAGCGGTCGAGAAGCACGTCAGCAACATCTTCCTGAAGCTCGGTCTCTCACCTAGTGACGGGGATCACCGTCGTGTTCTGGCGGTGCTCACCTACCTCAATTCGTAGCGACCTGACACCCTGTCAGATATAGGCCGGTCCGGTATCAAGTCCCGTGCGGGACCGGAGGACTAGAACCAAAGGATGAGTGCGGAGCGTCTTCAGTGAAGGGCAGGGGGGTGATCAAATGGGGACAAATCCGGGCAGCCTGCTGTCTCATTCGACCGTCCACTATCTGACCACCCCAGGGAAGGCGACCCTTACCGACGTAGGGTGGCCCTGGAAGGACCGGTCGGCCGGTCGCTTCCGTGCCACAGCCTCGAGGGAGGTCCAGTTCAGTGACCAGCCAGGTCAGTAGCCCAGCCGAGCAGGCGGACAGCGCCGCGGGCGGTTCCGTGGTCGGTGACGTTGTCGGTGAGCAGCGCAAACCGTCCGCGGAGAAAGAAGTCCGCCGTCTGGACCGGGTGATCATCCGGTTCGCGGGTGACTCGGGCGACGGTATGCAGCTGACAGGTGACCGGTTCACCTCGGAGACGGCTTCGTTCGGCAACGACTTGTCCACGCTGCCGAACTTCCCGGCCGAAATCCGCGCCCCTGCCGGCACGCTCCCCGGTGTCTCCAGCTTCCAGCTGCACTTCGCCGACCACGACATCCTCACGCCGGGCGACGCCCCGAACGTGCTCGTCGCGATGAACCCGGCCGCGCTCAAGGCCAACATCGGCGATGTGCCGCGAGGCGCCGAGATCATCGTCAACACCGACGAGTTCACCAAGCGTGCGATGCAGAAGGTCGGTTACGAGACCAGCCCTCTGGAAGACGGCTCGATGGACGGCTACAGCGTGCACCCGGTGCCGCTGACCACGCTGACGGTGGAGGCGCTCAAGGAGTTCGACCTCTCCCGTAAGGACGCAGGCCGCAGCAAGAACATGTTCGCGCTGGGCCTGCTGTCGTGGATGTACCACCGTCCGACCGAGGGCACCGAGAAGTTCCTGCAGCAGAAGTTCGCCAAGAAGCCCGAGATCATGAAGGCCAACCTGGCGGCGTTCCGCGCGGGCTGGAACTTCGGTGAGACCACCGAGGACTTTGCGGTCTCCTACGAGGTGCTTCCGGCGGCGAAGGCGTTCCCGACGGGCACGTACCGCAATATCTCCGGGAACCTGGCGCTGTCGCTGGGTCTGGTCGCGGCCGGCAAGCAGGCCGATCTGCCGCTGTATCTGGGCTCGTACCCGATCACGCCGGCGTCCGACATCCTGCACGAGCTGTCCAGGCACAAGAACTTCGGTGTACGCACCTTCCAGGCCGAGGACGAGATCGCCGGTATCGGCGCCGCGCTCGGTGCGGCCTTCGGCGGCTCCCTCGCGGTGACGACCACGTCCGGTCCGGGTGTGGCGCTGAAGTCCGAGACCATCGGCCTGGCCGTATCGCTCGAACTGCCGCTGCTGATCGTCGACATCCAGCGCGGCGGCCCCTCGACGGGTCTGCCGACCAAGACCGAGCAGGCCGACCTCCTGCAGGCCATGTATGGCCGCAACGGCGAGGCGCCGGTGCCGATCGTGGCCCCGCAGACCCCGGCCGACTGCTTCGACGCGGCCATCGAGGCGGCCCGAATCGCGCTCGAATACCGCACGCCGGTGTTCCTGCTGTCCGACGGCTACCTGGCCAACGGCTCCGAGCCGTGGCGGATCCCCGAGATCGACGAACTCCCGGATCTGCGCACGCAGTTCGCCCAGGGCCCCAACCACACCCTGGACGACGGCAGCGAGGTCTTCTGGCCCTACAAGCGCGACCCCGAGACGCTCGCGCGTCCCTGGGCGATCCCGGGCACGCCCGGTCTCGAGCACCGCATCGGCGGTATCGAGAAGCAGGACGGCACGGGCAACATCTCCTACGACCCGGCCAACCACGACTTCATGGTCCGCACCCGCCAGGCGAAGATCGACGGCATCAAGGTCCCCGACCTCGCAGTCGACGACCCCACCGGCGAGGCCCGCCTGCTCGTGCTCGGCTGGGGCTCCACGTACGGCCCGATCACCGCCGCCGTACGGCGACTTCGCACCTCGGGACAGAGCGTGGCGCAGGCCCATCTGCGCCACCTCAACCCGTTCCCGCGGAATCTCGGCGAGGTCCTGAAGCGTTACGACAAGGTAGTGGTGCCCGAGATGAACCTCGGCCAGCTCGCGACCCTTCTGCGGGCCAAGTTCCTGGTCGATGCCATCTCGTACAACCAGGTCAACGGCATGCCGTTCAAGGCCGAGCAGCTCGCCACGGCTCTCAAGGAGGCCATCGATGGCTGAGACGATGACGTCTCAAGAAAGCGGATCGGGCACGATCGAGGCGCTTTCCCTCGTGCCGAAGGCCGAGGCCAAGCAGTCCATGAAGGACTTCAAGTCCGACCAGGAAGTGCGCTGGTGCCCCGGCTGCGGTGACTACGCGGTGCTCGCGGCCGTGCAGGGCTTCATGCCCGAGCTCGGGCTCGCCAAGGAGAACATCTGCTTCGTCTCCGGCATTGGCTGCAGCTCCCGCTTCCCGTACTACATGAACACGTACGGGATGCACTCCATCCACGGACGCGCACCGGCCATCGCGACCGGACTCGCCACCTCCCGGCGGGACTTGAGCGTCTGGGTCGTCACCGGTGACGGCGACGCGCTGTCCATCGGCGGCAACCACCTGATCCACGCGCTGCGCCGCAACGTGAACCTCAAGATCCTGCTGTTCAACAACCGGATCTACGGGCTCACCAAGGGCCAGTACTCGCCCACCTCCGAGGTCGGCAAGATCACCAAGTCGACACCGATGGGCTCGCTCGACGCGCCCTTCAACCCGGTGTCCCTGGCGATCGGCGCCGAGGCCTCGTTCGTGGCGCGCACGGTCGACTCCGACCGCAAGCACCTCACCGACGTGCTGCGCCAGGCCGCCGCCCACCCGGGCACCGCGCTGGTGGAGATCTACCAGAACTGCAACATCTTCAACGACGGCGCCTTTGAGGTCCTGAAGGACAAGCAGCAGGCCGAGGAGGCGGTCATCCGTCTCGAGCACGGTCAGCCGATCCGCTTCGGCGTCGACGGCGGCAAGGGTGTCGTACGGGACTCGCTGACCGGAGACCTCAAGGTCGTCGAGGTCACCGAGGCCAACCAGTCGCAGATCCTGGTGCACGACGCGCACTCCGCGTCCCCCACCACGGCCTTCGCGCTCTCACGCCTGGCCGACCCGGACACCCTGCACCACACCCCGATCGGCGTCTTCCGCTCCACCGACCGCCCGGTCTACGACACCCTCATGGCCGACCAGCTCGACCAGGCCATCGAGCAGAACGGCAAGGGCGACCTCACGGCGCTGCTCGCCGGCAAGGACACGTGGACGGTCGTCGGCTAGTCCCCGACGATCGCCTTACGAGGCCCGGTACTTGAGGAGACTCAGGACCGGGCCTCGTCGTATTCCGCCCGGTTGCGCAGGACGACCTCCGTGCGCTTCTCGGTCCACCTGCCCAGGGCGGTGACCTGCTCGGCCGCCTCCTGGCCGAGCTCCGTCAGCGAGTAGTCGACGCGCGGCGGGATGACCGGCTTGGCGTCGCGGAGCACGAAACCGTCGCGCTCGAGCGTCTGCAGGGTCTGGGCCAGCATCTTCTCGCTCACCCCGCCCACGTGCCTGCGCAGTTCGCTGAAGCGGTACGACCGCTCGCGCAGCGCGATCAGGATGAGCACGCCCCAGCGGCTCGTGACGTGTTCGAGGACGCCGCGCGAGGGGCACATCGCGTCATTGACGTCCGCCTTCATGCCTGGCTTCCAGGTACTTACGCTCATACCAGTACCTTACTTCAAAGTGGGTACTTACGGATGGTTAGTGACTCACCTAGAGTAAGGGCATACCCCGAAAGAAAACACCCCTTGGAGAACCCCGCCATGAGCCTCGTCATCACCGGTGCCACCGGAAACCTCGGCCGTCTCGTCATCGACAGCCTCCTGGACTCGGGCGTACCGGCCGGGCAGATCGCCGCCGTCGTACGCAACAAGGAGAAGGCCGCCGCCCTCGCCGAGCGCGGTGTCGAGCTGCGGATCGCCGACTACTCGCAGCCCGAGACCCTGGCCGCCGCCGCCTTCGCCGAGGGTGACCGGGTGCTCCTGATCTCCGGCAGCGAGGTCGGACAGCGCGTGGCGCAGCACCGGGCAGTGGTCGACGCCGCGAAGGGCGCGGGCGTGGCCCTCCTCGCGTATACCGGGATCCTCGGCGGCCCCGAGGCCGACTTCACACTGGCCGACGAGCACAAGGCCACCGAGCAGGCGATCCTCGACTCCGGGCTGCCGTACACCTTCCTGCGCAACGGCTGGTACCACGAGAACTACACCCAGAACCTGGCTCCCGTCCTGGAGCACGGCGCCGTCGTGGGCAGTGCGGGCGCCGGCCGGATCGCCTCCGCCTCGCGCGCCGACTACGCCGCCGCGGCCGCCGCCGTACTGACCGGCGAGGGCCACGAGAACCAGGCGTACGAGCTGAACGGCGATGTCTCCTGGGGCTACGCCGACTACGCGGCCGAGGTCGCCAGGCAGTCCGGCAAGGAGATCGCATACGCCGAGGTCCCGGCCGAGCAGCACGTGGCGGTCCTGACCGGAGCCGGTGTCCCGGGTCCCTTCGCCGAGATCCTCGTGGACGTGGACGCGGCCATCGCACGCGGGCGGCTCGACCACCACAGTGACGACCTGTCCCGTCTGATCGGCCGTCCGACCACCCCGATCGCGAACGCGATCAAGCAGGCACTGGCCGTCTGACCTGCATCTTCTCCACCATGGCCCGACCGTCATGACCGTATAGCGATACGGGCATGACGGTCGGGCCTTTCTGCGGCTACCTTCGAATGGGCCGAGGTGTGGGACCGACCGGCCGGAGTGCGAGACGAGGAGGGGCCTTGAAGCCGTCGGGCGAAGGGCGAGCGGGGCTCATATACGGCTTTGCCGCGTACGGGATGTGGGGTCTTGTCCCGCTGTTCTGGCCGCTGCTCAAGCCGGCCGGCGCGGTCGAGATCCTCGCGCACCGGATGGTGTGGTCCCTGGTGCTCGTCGGACTCGTACTCCTCGTGATGCGCCACTGGGCCTGGGCGGGTGAGCTGCTCCGTCAGCCCCGCAAGCTCGCGCTGATCACCGTCGCCGCTGCCGTGATCACCGTGAACTGGGGCCTCTACATCTGGGCCGTGAACTCCGGCCAGGTCGTCGAGGCCTCCCTCGGCTACTTCATCAACCCGCTCGTCACCATCGCGATGGGCGTGCTCCTGCTCAAGGAACGCCTGCGGCCCGCCCAGTGGACCGCCGTCGGCATCGGCTTCGCGGCCGTGCTCGTGCTCGCGATCGGCTACGGGCAGCCGCCGTGGATCTCCCTGACGCTGGCCTTCTCCTTCGCCACGTACGGCCTGATCAAGAAGAAGCTCAACCTCGGTGGTCTCGAGTCGCTCGCCGCCGAGACCGCGGTCCAGTTCCTGCCCGCGCTCGCCTATCTCCTATGGCTCGGCTCGCGCGGCGACGCCACCTTCGGCGCGCACGGCGGCGGGCATGTGGCGCTGCTCGCCGCGACCGGTGTGGTCACCGCGCTTCCCCTGGTCTGCTTCGGTGCGGCCGCGATCCGCGTTCCGCTGTCGACGCTGGGGCTGCTGCAGTACATGGCGCCGGTGTTCCAGTTCCTGCTCGGTGTCTGGTACTTCCACGAGGAGATGCCGCCGGAGCGCTGGGCCGGATTCGCCCTCGTATGGCTGGCGCTTACCGCGCTGACCTGGGACGCACTGCGGACGGCGCGCAAGAACCGGGCGCAGGCCGTGCGGCTCGCGAAGGAGGCGAAGGCCGTGGTTCCTTCCTCGCCTTCGCCGGAGCCGGCCGCGTAAGAGCCACCAGGTGTCCTACATGCCGGGTAGGACTGGTGGCATGAGCGAAGAACGCAGGACCCTGCACTGGAAACTCGTCATCGACGCCGAGGAGCCGCGTGGCCAGGCCGACTTCTGGGCCGCCGCTCTCGGCTACGAGCTTGAGGACCACAGCGCCCTGATCGCGCAGCTGCTCGCGGCCGGCGCGGTCACCCCCGAGGAGGCCCCCGAGTGGAACGGCCGCCCGGCCTTCCGCGACTACGCCGCCGTACGGCATCCCGACGACCCGTACGAGGAGAACACCGGCACGGGCCTGGGGCGTCGGCTGCTGTTCCAGCGCGTACCGGAGAAGAAGTCCGGCAAGAACCGGCTGCACCTCGACATCCACTGCGGCGCCGAGCGTCGCGAGGAGGAGGTCGCGCGCCTCGCGGCACTCGGCGCGCGTGAGCTCTACCGGATCAAGGAGCCGATCGGTGAGTGGGTGACGATGGCGGATCCTGAAGGGAACGAGTTCTGCGTGGAGTAGGGACGTGGAGGGTGCCGCGGTGCACGGACGTCGCGGAATGAGCACCTCCAGACACCGCTTGGGTCTCGTGAGGTCCGCACAGCTCTGATGCGGGGCAGGGTGACCCAATGACGATTGCCTGCGGGTGCATGAACATCCTGGACGTCTTCACAGGGCTGTTCACCGTCTGGATCGTGCCCGCTGTGTACGCGGTCCTGGTGACCCTCGCGCTGCTCATCGTCGCAGTGTCCCTCGGGACGTGGTTCCTGCACCGCAGGAACTCCCGCACCGCAGCTCCCGGCCAGGACGAGGACGCCGGACTGAGCATCTTCGACGGCGAGGAGCCCTGAGAGAGCCGGCGGAGAACGCCCAACATGGCGCGGTCTCCCTCCGGCCTCCCTCCGGACCCCCTACGGCGCGATACCGACGCCCTCGATCCGGCTCCAGCGGCGCTCCTGGCCCGAAGTCATCGCCGGCCAGTCACGGCCGCCGTCCGGACGGGCCTCGACACGCGAGGCGTACGAGCCGGGACGGAAGTCCGGGTCGTAGAAGCAGCCTGTGCCGTACGTCGCGTCGAACTGCGCGCAGGAGGCGGCGATGGAGCGGGCCGACGGCCGCTTGCCCGTCTCGACCCAGGCGGCGAGCCGTGCCATCGAGTTGGCGTACTCGGACGTGCTGAGCTGGCTGTGCTCGTGCTCCTGGGTGAAGGTCTGCACGAGGTGGTGGTCGCGGTCGGCCTCCTCCAGCGTCATCCGGTACGCCGACTCGTGCTCGACGAAGGCCGTCGGGTCGTCGATCGCGTGCAGGGTGAGGACGGGGATCTCGACATCACCGGTCAGATCGCTGTCGTACGACAGGTCGCGCTTGGCGGTGGGGTCGGCCTCGAAACGCTCGACACCGGCGTTCAGCGCCTTGTCGTCATGCGAACCGGAGTAGCGGACACCGACGTTGGAAAAGGGATTACGGCCGCCGAGCCGGCCCAGGACGATGTCGCGGAAGGTGAAGACCGCGAAGCGCAGATGCGATTCGAGGGTGCGCTCGGGGATGTTCGTGACCGCGAGGATGTCGTCGAGGTTCCGCTGCTGGAGCGCGGTGCGGTCGGCGGGGGCCAGGTCGTAGCCCGTGCACTCGCGCAGGCGGGCGCGGAAGCCGGTCGTGGTCAGCGTCGAGTCGGCGCGCAGCCCCTGCCACAGGGGGTACTGGGGCTCGGTCGGGCGGGGCAGGTTGTCGCAGTAGTACTGGTGGACCACGCGCAGATCGACCCGGTAGTCGTAGCCGCGCGAGCCGCCCGCGAGAACGCCGTTGGTGAGCAGCGCGGCGTCGTAGAGGCCGCGCTTGTCGCCGTACATCTCAAGGGTCTTGGCCGCGACATCGCCGCCCCAGGACTGCCCGTGCAGGAAGGTCCGCTCCGGCTCGCCGAACTCGGCGACGAACTGCCGGCGCACGTTCTCGGTGTCGATCGCGCCCATGCGGGTGCCGTAGCCGCCGCGACGGTACGAGGAGCCCGCCCAGGCGTAGCCCTCGTCGACCATCACCGACCAGCGGTCCAGGTCGTCGACGCTGCGCGCCGGGTCGGAGGCGTTGCCGAGGTCGGGGCCGCCGTGGGCGTGGACGACGAGGTCGCCGTTCCAGTCCTTGGGGATGGCGATGGCGTAGTACGCGCCGTTGGCGTCCTGGCCGGTGTAGCAGGTGGCCTTGTCGCCGATGCCGGCCGGGCAGGCGGCTGCGTCCGAGTGCTGCACGGGATCGGCCTGCGCCGGGGCCGCCACCGTCAGCGTGCCGGTGACGAGACCTGCCGCCGCGGCGGTCACCGCGAGGGTGTGCCGCAGCCGCCCACGTATCGAAGTCGCTCTCGGGATCTGTGCAGGGGTCTGTGCAGGGGTCCGCAAAACAACGCTCCTGACCTCAGTGGCACGCCGTCGTCGCGCCGAGCGCTGTGATGCTAGGAAGCGGATCGCTCCCGCTCCATGGGTCGGGCGATTGCGTTCATAGTGTGCGAACACAGTTGGGCCGCAGAGCATCCCGCTCTCCGGCCCAACTCGCCCACTGCTACCGCTACTTCGCCTCGTTGGCCGCCTTGACCAGCGCGTCCTTGGTCACCGCGCCCGCGTAGACCTTGCCGTCGTCGGTCATCAGGACGTTGATCAGGCGGGTCTTGAAGACCGTGCCCTCACCGAACTTCCCACTGACCTTGTCGCCGAACGAGTCGAGCAGGCCGGACATCCCGGCGGGCATGTCCTCGCCCTTGTCGCCGGCCGCCGGCACTCCCTCGCCGCCGGTGTCGAAGGTGGCGACGGCGGCCCAGCCCTCGCCGATGACGTTCATGCCGCCGAAGTCGCCCTCGCCGGGCTTGCCGCCCTTGTCGAGCTCCTTCTCCAGATCCTTCAGGTCCTTCTCGACGTCCTTCGGGAGCTCACCCTTGGGTGCGTCCTTGAGTGCGTCCTTCTCCAGCTCGTCCGCCTCGGTGATCTTGGCGCCCTTCGGCGCCGCGAAGTTCGAGGCCGCCGGCTTCGAGAAGTCGATGTTGGTGAAGCCCGCGTCGATCACCGGCTTTCCGCCGTCGGTCGAGTTGAGCGCGAACTTCAGGGGTACGTACGTGTCCGCGTCCACGTCGATCGTGACCGAGCTGATCGTGGAGCCGGACTGCTTGGGCTCCAGCTTCAGCTGGTACGCGTTTCGGCCCGCGATCCGCGAAGTGCCGTCGACGGTGACCTTGGTCGTCGGGTCCACCGCCTTGAGCGCCTGCTCGGCCAGCTCACTGGGGGTCATGGCCGGGTCGGCCTCGTGGCTCGCGCCCGAGTCGGCCTTCGAGTGGACGGCTTCCTTGGAGGCGCTGTCGTACGCCCAGACGTCGTCGCCGTTGTGGATCAGGCTGAACTCCGAGCCCTTGCCGAGCATCGTGAGCTTCTGCCTGTCGGGGCCGTCGACGGCGACCTTGAGGTTGTGGCTGCCGGTGACGAGTTCGAGCAGTTTGCTCTGCGGGTCGGCGGCGCCGCCCTTGCCGCCCTTGCCACCGCCGCCGGCCAGATCGCCGAGGTCGGCGAGACCTGCGAAGGAAGGAAGACCCAGGTCGGTGCTGATCTTCACGTTGCCGGAGAGCTGCTCGGTGTCCGACGCGGCGATCTTCTCGATGAGCTCCTGCGCGCTGAGCTTGGGCAGGTCCGGGTCGCCCGAGCCGGCGAACGCCGGCACCAGGCCGATGGTCGCCGCCGCGACGCCGGCCACGGCGATGGGCACGATGTACCGTGCGGCCTTGCGCCGGCCGGCCCGCAGGTCGTCGGCCTCGTCGCGGACGGGGGCCGGTTCGTAAGGTGCGTTCGGTGCCATGTCTGCCTTACCTCCGTGGTGCGGCGCTGTTTTCGCTTCGTCGTCTTGTTCCTCCTCCATACGACCAAATCGGTCGGCTCCGGGCGTCAGCCCCCGGACTCAACTCTGTGTACTGCTCTGGGATGACATAAGGGGGTGGCGCACCCCTCCACCCGTAGGGGATGCGCCACCTGAGCGTGCGTGATCGGTTCCGGCCTGATGTGCGGAGTCAGTCCTGGATGAAGACGTAATCCGCCTTGTACGGGACCCCGACGATGTCGCCCTGTTCGCAGGAGCCGGCCGGGGCCACGCCGCCCACCGTGTTGAGGCGGAGGATCTCGGCGGTGTTCGCGAGCAGGCCGTGGCGCTTGCCGATCTGCTCGGCGTCGAGGTCGAGTTCGGGGATGTTGGTCTCGCCGTTCGGGGTCCTGGCGATCAGCTTCGCCTTGACCGCGCTGCCGTCCTTGGCGATCCACTGCGGCGTACCGGAGTTGGGTGCCACGAAGGAGTGCCGGATATGGCCGGCGAGCACCGCGCGGACATCGCGCTGCTGGAACGAGAGCTTGCCGTCCTCGCCGGCCTTGCACTCGTAGATCTGCTCACCCTCGACCACCGAGGCCTGGAAGTTGTCGAGCGCTCGCCGGAAGTCGAACGGGTCGGTGACCTTGTGCAGTTGACCGCGGACCGCGCCGCCGGGGAACTCCGCGGTGTGCAGGTTCGCGTAGAAGCTGCCCGGGTCGGACTTGAGGGCGTCGAGCAGCGCCTGGTCCTCGACGGTGACCGTGCCGGTGGCGCGGTGGCCCTTCGCGTACGGGAGCAGCTCGGTGAAGTCGACCTTGATGCCGCCGTTGACACCCTTGGCGCCCTGGTGGATGTGGAGGGCGGTCGGCTTGGCGGTGCCCCGCCACTTCACGGCGAAGGAGACCTTGTCGCCGCTGACCCGCACGAACTGAAGCGCCGCGCCGTCCTTGTCGCCGACGGCCTTGCCCTCGTTGTTCGGTACCTCGTTGGCGCCGTTCAGGCTCGCGGCGAGGATGGTGCCCTTGCCCGAGGTCAGACCCGGGCCGGCGCCCTGTCCCCCATGGCCCTTGCCGTGCTGGACGCCCACTGCCGCCGAACCCGCTGTGTCCAGGCCCCCGTTGGAGCCGCTGTCCGCGACGGCCGGCAGGACCGCGGCGGCCACCGCGGCGGCCGCGACGGCGGCTGCGGAACCGATGAGGATCGGACGGCGACGGCTGGTGAATCCACTCGCAATACCCATGACCGGAAATCTCCCCGTATACCGGCTGACACCCCCTGCGTCAGCTTCTGGGCATGAGTACGGAACGATTCCTGGCTTGGACTCAATCCAAAGATGTGACCTGCGTCACAGACGGTCGAGCGGAGCGGACTCAGCCCGCCCGGTGCACCACCGCGTCGCACAGCTCCATCAGCGAGGCCTTGGCATCGCACTCCGGGAGCGGGGCGAGGGCCGCGCGGGCGTCCTCGGCATAGCGCACGGTGTCGCGGCGGGCCTGCTCGAGCGCGGGGTGCACACGGAGGCGGGCCAGCGCCTCGGCGTGCCGGGCGTCGTCGGTGAGGTCGCTGTCGAGCAGCGCGCACAGGGCGACGTCCTCGGGGCGGCCGTACTGCTCGGCCTGGGCGCGCAGATGCAGGACGGGCAGGGTCGGGATGCCCTCGCGCAGGTCGGTGCCGGGGGTCTTGCCCGACTCGTGGGAGTCGGAGGCGATGTCGAGCACGTCGTCGGCGAGCTGGAAGGCGACGCCGAGCCGCTCGCCGTACTGCGTGAGCACATCCACGACCGTCTCGTCCGCGCCGGACATCATCGCGCCGAAGCGGCAGGCGACGGCGACCAGGGAGCCGGTCTTGCCGCTGAGCACGTCGAGGTAGTGGTCGATCGGACCGCGGCCGTCGCGCGGGCCCGCGGTCTCCAGGATCTGGCCGGTGACCAGGCGCTCGAAGGCCTCGGCCTGGATCCGCACGGCCTCGGGGCCGAGGTCGGCCAGGGTGTGCGAGGCGCGCGCGAAGAGGAAGTCGCCGGTGAGGACCGCGACGGAGTTGCCCCAGCGGGTGTTGGCGCTCGGGACCCCGCGACGGACATCCGCCTCGTCCATCACGTCGTCGTGGTAGAGCGTCGCGAGATGGGTGAGTTCGACGACGACGGCCGAGGGCACGACACCCGGCGCGTACGGGTCGCCGAACTGCGCGGCCAGCATGACGAGCAGCGGCCGGAAACGCTTGCCCCCGGCGCGTACGAGATGCTGCGCGGCCTCCGTGATGAACGGGACCTCGCTCTTGGTGGCCTCGAGGAGCCCCTCCTCGACAGCAGCCAACCCGGCCTGGACATCGGCTTCGAGGGCCTGGTCCCGCACGCTCAGCCCGAACGGCCCGACGACGGTCACGAGGGGGTCTCCTGTCTGCTGATGAGTTACGAGGACGGTCGGGTACCGCTCACACGGTCGATGACACGGTTTGTCGATGTGTCGCTGCCCTCACTCAAGTCAGCGTATCCGGTCGCGTTTCGATCACAGCGAGCGCCTGCCCGGTCGCAAGCGACTCAGGCCAGGCTGTTGCGGGCCCTGAGCGGACGTTGAGACGACCTTGGGGCGAAAGGCCCGAAGTAAAGGGGAAGTAAGGCCGCCTTTCGGTTCCCTTCGACCTCACGCGAAGATCGAATCCCTTCGGCCTCACGAGAAGAGCCGTTCCAGCACGACGGCGATGCCGTCCTCCTCGTTGGACAGGGTGATCTCGTCGGCCACGGCCTTGAGCTCCTCGTGGGCGTTCGCCATCGCCACGCCGTAGCCGCCCCAGCGGAACATCGGGATGTCGTTGGGCATATCACCGAAGGTGATGGTCGACTCCGGCGCGATGTCCATACGCTCGGCGGCGAGCGCCAGACCGGTCGCCTTGGTGACGCCGACGGGCTGCAGCTCGACCGTGCCGGGGCCGGCCATCGTCACGGTGACCAGGCCGTCCGCGGCGCGACGGGCCGCGGCGGCCAGCTCGTCGTCGGAGAGGGCGGCATGCCGCACCAGGACCTTGTTGATCGGATACGACCACAGCTCGGCGCGGCTGCCCGCGCGCACGGCGGGGAGTGTGGGGTGCGGCGCCTCATAGCCCGGCTCCATGAGCATCAGGCCCTCTATCCCGTCCTGATTCACCGCCGCGAAGACCTCGCCGACCTCGGCCTCGATCTTGCCGAGGGCCACATCGGCGATCTCGCGGTTCATGGTCAGGGAGCTGACCATGACGTTCGACCCCGCGTCGTAGACCTGTGCGCCCTGTCCGCAGACCGCGAGCCCCCGGTAGTCGAGCTCCAGGAGCACATGACGCACCTGCGGCACGGGCCGTCCGGTGACGACGATATGCCGGGCGCCGGCCTCGGCCGCCCTGGTCAGCGCCGCGCGGGAGCGGGTGGAGATGGTGTCGCCGGACCTCAGCAGGGTGCCGTCGAGATCAGTGGCGATCAGGGCGTACGCGGGTGGTCGTGCCATGGGTACAGGATACGGAGATACCAACAAACCACGGGAAAAAGGACTTTGGCTTACGGGAGTCATCCTGCGCCCCGAAGATCACGGAGGTCCCGGGCGACACTGCCGCTGAGCCGCCTCGCGCTTGTACGGTGTGGCCAACCTGCACATGGAAAGCGAGGCAGCGTCCCATGCCCGAGCCCACCCCGCTCGACCTTCCCGAGGGCGACCCCTTCGGCCCGCACAACCTGCCCTACGGCGTCTTCTCCACGCCCACCCGGGCCGGCGAGCCGCTGCGCAGGGTCGGTGTCCGGCTCGGCGATCACGTCCTCGACGCGGGCGCGGCGGCGCACGCGCTGGGCTCGCCGTACGCCTCCCTGCTCGCCCAGCCGTCCCTGAACCCGCTGCTCGCCGCGGGCCGCCAGACCTGGCGCGACGTACGCCGCGCGCTGACCGCCTGGGTGACGGTCCCGGCGCACCGCGAGGTCGTGGCCCCCCTGCTGCACCCGCTCGACACGGTGGAACTCCACCTCCCCTTCGAGGTCGCGGACTACGTCGACTTCTATGCGAGCGAGCACCACGCGACCAACCTGGGCCGGATGTTCCGCCCGGACGGCGACGCGCTGCTGCCCAACTGGAAGCACCTGCCCGTGGGTTACCACGGCCGGGCCGGCACCGTCGTGGTCTCCGGCACCGATGTGGTCCGCCCGAGCGGGCAGCGCAAGGCGCCCACCGCCGCGGCGCCGAGCTTCGGGCCCTCGGTGAAGATGGACATCGAGGCCGAGATCGGCTTCGTGGTCGGCGCACCCTCGGCGATGGGTTCGCCGGTCGCCCTGTCCTCCTTCCGTGATCACGTCTTCGGCCTCTGCCTGCTCAACGACTGGTCGGCCCGCGACATCCAGCCCTGGGAGTACGTGCCGCTCGGCCCGCATGTCGCGAAGTCCTTCGCCACGTCGGTGTCCGCCTGGGTCACCCCTCTTGAGGCCCTGGACACCGCTCGGGTCGCCCTGCCCGCGCGCGACGTACCGCTGCTGCCGTATCTGGACGACTCCGACGAGGAGGAGCCCGGCGGCTTCGATCTGCGCATCACGGTCAAGCTCAACGGAGAGGCGATCTCCGAGCCCCCGTTCTCCGGCATGTACTGGTCCCCCGCCCAGATGCTCGCCCATATGACGGTCGGTGGCGCGTCGCTGCGCACGGGCGATCTCTACGGCTCGGGCACGATCAGCGGTCCCGAACCGCACCAGCGCGGCTCCCTGATCGAGCTCACCTGGAACGGCAGCCAGCCCCTTGAACTCCCTTCCGGCAAGCGCACGTTCCTCGAGGACGGCGACGAGGTGACCCTCACGGCCTGGGCGCCCGGGCCCGACGGGGTACGGGTCGGTCTCGGCGAGGTCACCGGCCGGATCAAGCCCGCCGTCTGACCGGACGGGCATCGAGCCCCCGTCCGACCGGCCGGGCAGAAGAGACATCAGCAGGGCCCCGACGCCGGATCAGGCATCCTCCTCCGGCGTCGGGGCATCCGCCTCAGGTCCCGGGCCGCCCGCGTCCGGCGCCGTGGCGCCCGCCCACTCGGCCACCACGGCGAGCACCCCCTCGCCGTACGTCACCAGCTTCTTCTCGCCCACGCCGCCGATGGCCGCGAGTTCGTCGATGGACCCCGGGGTGATCAGGGCGATCTCCCTGAGGGTGGCGTCGTGGAAGATCACGTACGCCGGGACGCCGTGTTCCTTCGCCTGGGCGCCGCGCCACGAGCGCAACGCCTCGAACAGGGGCAGCAGCTCCTCGGGGAGATCCACCGGGGACTTCGACTTCCGGCTCCCCTTCGACGAAGAACCCTTCGCCGTGGGCGCCTTCTTGGGCTCCTTGCGCAGGGGCACCTCACGCTGCCGGGCGAGCACCGAGCCGCTGTCCTCGGTCAGGACGAGCGTGCCGTACTCCCCTTCCACCGCGAGCAGCCGCTGGGCCAGCAACTGCCGTACCACACCACGCCATTCGGCCTCGGAGAGCTCCTCGCCGATCCCGAACACGGACAGCTGGTCATGGTCGAACTGGATGACCTTGGCCGTCTTCTTGCCGAGCAGGATGTCGACGATCTGCCCCGTGCCGAACTTCTGCCCGCGCTCACGCTGCAGCCGTACGACCGTGGAGAGCACCTTCTGCGCGGCGACGGTGCCGTCCCAGCTCTCCGGCGGCGTCAGACAGCTGTCGCAGTTGCCGCAGGCCGGGGCCTCCTGCTTCTGGCCGAAGTACGCGAGGAGCTGGGCCCTGCGGCACTGGACCGTCTCGCAGAGCGCGAGCATCGCGTCGAGGTGGGCGGCTGCGCGACGCTGGAAGGCGAGATCGCCCTCGCCGCTCTGGATCAGCTTGCGCTGCTGCACCACGTCCTGAAGGCCGTACGCCATCCAGGCCGTGGAAGGTGCGCCGTCGCGGCCCGCGCGGCCGGTCTCCTGGTAGTAGCCCTCGACTGACTTCGGCAGGTCGAGATGGGCGACGAAGCGGACGTCCGGCTTGTCGATGCCCATGCCGAAGGCGATGGTGGCGACGACGGTCAGGCCCTCCTCGCGCAGGAAGCGGGACTGGTGCAGCGCACGGGTCCGGGCGTCGAGGCCTGCGTGGTAGGGGACGGCCGGGATGTCGTTGCGACAGAGGAACTCGGCTGTCTTCTCCACACTGTTGCGCGAGAGGCAGTAGACGATGCCCGCGTCGCCCGCGTGCTCCTCCTTGAGGAAGCGCAGGAGCTGCTTCTTGGGGTCGTCCTTGGAGACGATCCGGTACTGGATGTTGGGCCGGTCGAAGCTCGCCTCGAAGTGGCGGGCACCGTCCATGCCCAGGTTCTTGGTGATCTCCTGGTGCGTGGCCCGGGTCGCGGTCGCGGTCAGGGCGATCCGCGGGACGTCCGGCCAGCGCTCGCCGAGCAGGGAGAGCGCGAGGTAGTCGGGGCGGAAGTCGTGGCCCCACTGAGCGACGCAGTGTGCCTCGTCGACGGCGAAGACGGAGATCTTGCCGCGGGAGAGCAGGTCGAGGGTGGAGTCCAGGCGCAGACGCTCGGGTGCGAGGTAGAGCAGGTCCAGCTCGCCGGCCACGAACTCGGCCTCCACGACGCGCTGTTCGTCGTAGTCCAGCGTGGAGTTGATGAACCCGGCCCGGACGCCGAGGGCGCGCAGGGCGTCGACCTGGTCCTGCATCAGGGCGATGAGCGGGGAGATCACTACGCCGGTGCCGGGCCTGACGAGGGAGGGGATCTGGTAGCAGAGCGACTTGCCACCGCCGGTCGGCATGAGCACGACGGCGTCTCCGCCGGCGACCACGTGCTCGATGATCGCTTCCTGGTCGCCGCGGAAGGAGTCGTATCCGAAGACGCGGTTGAGCGTACGGATGCTGTCGCTTTCGGCGGGCCGGCTGCTCGTGTGCTCCGTGAGCCCGGGGTCGGCGTGGTCCGCCGCGCTCGCCTCGTCCATCACTGCGATCCCGCCCATCGTTTTGTCCCCCCGTGTGTCCTCGGCCGCGTTTCGACCACGTCCATCACGATAGGGGTCCGCGCGGACACTCCCGAAGTTATCCACAGGCCTGTGGATGCAGCCGTCCGGGCCCGGCTGTTCCCTGCGCCCCCGGAGCCCACCCGAAACGCCGACCGCCCGGCACCCCAACGGGTACCGGGCGGTCGAGCGCACCCAGCAGCTCAGCGGACGAACACACCCGCCTGGTTCGCCAGGTCCAGGAAGTACTGCGGCGCCACACCCAGGACCAGCGTGACCGCCACACCGACCCCGATCGCCGTCATCGTCAACGGCGACGGAACCGCCACCGTCGGACCCTCGGGCTTGGGCTCGCTGAAGAACATCAGGACGATGACGCGGATGTAGAAGAACGCCGCGATCGCGGACGAGATCACACCGACCACGACCAGCGCACCGGCGCCACCCTCCGCTGCCGCCTTGAACACCGCGAACTTGCCCGCGAACCCGGAGGTCAGCGGAATGCCCGCGAAGGCAAGCAGGAAGACCGCGAAGACGGCCGCGACGAGCGGTGAACGACGGCCCAGACCCGCCCACTTGGACAGGTGGGTGGCCTCGCCGCCCGCGTCCCGCACCAGCGTGACCACGGCGAACGCGCCGATCGTCACGAAGGAGTAGGCACCCAGGTAGAAGAGCACCGAAGAGATGCCGTCCGGGGTCGTCGCGATGACACCCGCCAGGATGAAGCCCGCGTGCGCGATCGAGGAGTACGCGAGCAGCCGCTTGATGTCGGTCTGCGTGATCGCGACGATCGCGCCGAGCAGCATCGTGACGATGGCGACGGCCCACATGACCGGCCGCCAGTCCCAGCGCAGACCCGGCAGGACCACGTAGAGCAGACGGAGCAGCGCACCGAACGCCGCGACCTTCGTGGCAGCCGCCATGAAGCCCGTGACCGGGGTCGGAGCGCCCTGGTAGACGTCCGGGGTCCACATGTGGAACGGAACCGCGCCGACCTTGAAGAGCAGGCCCATGAGGATCAGCGCGGCGCCGATGAGGAGCAGCGCGTCATTGCCCATGGTGTCGGCGAGCGCCGGGTTCACGTTCTGCACCGTGCCGTCGACGACATCCGCGATCCCGGCGTACGACACCGTGCCCGCGTAGCCGTAGAGGAGCGCGATGCCGAAGAGCAGGAACGCGGAGGAGAACGCACCGAGCAGGAAGTACTTGACGGCCGCTTCCTGCGACATGAGGCGCTTGCGGCGGGCCACCGCGCACAGCAGGTAGAGCGGCAGCGAGAAGACTTCCAGCGCGATGAACAGCGTCAGAAGGTCGTTCGCCGACGGGAAGACCAGCATGCCGCCGATCGCGAAGAGAACGAGCGGGAAGACCTCGGTGGTCGTGAACCCGGCTCGTACCGCCGCCTTTTCACTGTCGCTGCCCGGCACCGATGCCGCCTGCGCGGCGAACGAGTCGACCCGGTTGCCGTGCGCTTCGGGGTCGAGCCGCCGCTCGGCAAAGGTGAAGACCGCCACCAATCCTGCGAGCAGGATCGTGCCCTGCAGGAAGAGCGCCGGACCGTCGACCGCGAGCGCGCCCATGGCCACGATCCCGGACTTGGTGGTGCCCCGACCGCCGGCGGCGAGCGCCACCACCGCGGCGAACGCGGCGACGAGAGCCACCACCGAGAGGAAGAGCTGCGCGTAGTAGCGCGACTTCCGCGGGACGAACGCCTCGATCAGGATGCCGACGACCGCGGCACCGATCACGATCAGCGTGGGGGCGATCAGGCTGTACTCGATCTGCGGGGAGTCGATCTTGGCGATCGGTTCCGCCGCTGCGGCCCACAGGCCGTCGGTTGTCCACAGGCTGTGGACGGCTGTCGCGCTCACTTGGCCGCCACCTCCGGCTCAGGATCGGGGGTCGGATCCTTTGGATATACGTCGGACAGCGTGTCCTTGACCGCCGGGTCGACCAGTTCGGTCACCGGCTTCGGGTACACGCCGAGGAAGACGAGGAGAACGATCAGCGGCCCCACGACGAGCAGTTCGCGCAGCTTCAGATCGGGCATCTTGGCGACTTCGAGCTTCACGGGCCCCGTCATCGTCCGCTGGTAGAGGACCAGGGAGTAGAGGGCGCCGAGCACGATGCCGAAGGTCGCGATGATGCCGATCACCGGGTAGCGCGTGAACGTGCCGACCAGGACCAGGAACTCGCTCACGAACGGGGCGAGCCCCGGCAGCGAGAGCGTCGCGAGCGAGCCGATCAGGAAGGTGCCGGCGAGGACCGGCGCCACCTTCTGCACCCCGCCGTAGTCCGCGATGAGCCGCGAACCGCGCCGGGAGATCAGGAATCCGGCCACCAGCATCAACGCGGCGGTCGAAATACCGTGGTTGACCATGTAGAGCGTCGCACCGGACTGGCCCTGGGTCGTCATCGCGAAGATGCCCATGATGATGAACCCGAAGTGCGAGATCGACGCGTACGCCACCAGGCGCTTGATGTCCCGCTGGCCGACCGCGAGCAGCGCCCCGTACACGATGGAGATCAGTGCGAGCACCAGGACGACCGGTGTCGCCCACTTCGAGGCCTCGGGGAAGAGCTGGAGGCAGAAGCGGAGCATCGCGAAGGTGCCGACCTTGTCGACAACTGCCGTGATCAGTACGGCCACCGGGGCCGTGGCCTCACCCATCGCGTTCGGCAGCCAGGTGTGCAGCGGCCACAGCGGGGCCTTCACCGCGAAGGCGAAGAAGAAGCCGAGGAAGAGCAGGCGCTCGGTGTTGGTCGCCATGTTCAGCTCGCCGGCGGCTCGCATCTCGGCGATCTCGCTGAGCGAGAAGGTGCCCGCGACCACGTAGAGCCCGATCACCGCGGCCAGCATGATCAGGCCGCCGACCAGGTTGTAGAGCAGGAACTTCACGGCGGCGTACGAGCGTTGGGCCGCCGCGTTCTGGTCCGAGCCGCTGTGGGCGCGGTCGCCGAAGCCGCCGATGAGGAAGTACATCGGGATGAGCATGGCTTCGAACAGGATGTAGAAGAGGAAGACGTCGGTGGCCTCGAAGGAGAGGATCACCATCGCTTCCACCATCAGGATCAGGGCGAAGAAGCCCTGGGTCGGGCGCCACCTGGTGTTGCCCGTCTCCTGCGGGTCCGCGTCGTGCCAGCCCGCCACGATGATGAACGGCATCAGCAGTGCGGTGAGCGCGATGAGCGCCACCCCGATGCCGTCCACGCCCAGTTCGTAACGGACACCGAAGTCCGCGATCCAGGAGTGCGATTCCTTCAGCTGGTAACGGTCGGTTGAGCCGGTGTTGAAATCGATCGCGATGATGGCCGCGAGGACCAGCGTGACGACCGAGAAGGCCAGCGCGAGCCACTTGGCCGCGGTGCGCTTGGCCGCGGGCACGGCGGCGGTGACGATCGCACCGACCGCCGGTACCGCGGCCGTCGCCGTGAGCAGCGGAAAGCCTGCGTTCACTACATCGGACATCGTGATCAGACCGCCCTCATCAGCAGGGTCGCGGCGACGAGTACCGCCGTACCGCCCAACATCGAGACCGCGTAACTGCGTGCGTAGCCGTTCTGCAGCTTGCGCAGCCGGCCCGAGAGCCCGCCGACACCGGCCGCCGTGCCGTTGACGACACCGTCGACCAGGGTGTGGTCGACGTAGACCAGCGAGCGCGTCAGGTGCTCGCCGCCGCGGACCAGGACCACGTGGTTGAAGTCGTCCTGGAGCAGATCGCGGCGGGCGGCCCGGGTCAGTACGGAACCGCGCGGCGCGGTGACCGGCACCGGACGCTTGCCGTACATGAACCAGGCGATCGCGACACCGATCAGCAGGACGACCATCGTGGCGCCCGTGATGGCCGGGACGCTGATCACCGGGTGCGGGTGCTCGAAGGAGGTGACCGGCTCAAGCCACTTCACGAACGACTCGTTCAGGGAGAAGAGACCACCGGCGAACACCGAGCCGAAGGCGAGCACGATCATCGGGATCGTCATCGACTTGGGCGACTCGTGCGGGTGCGGCTCGTGGCCCTCTGCATCCGGCTGCCAGCGCTTCTCACCGAAGAAGGTCATCAGCATCACGCGGGTCATGTAGAACGCCGTGATGCCCGCGCCCAGGAGCGCGACCCCGCCGAAGATCCAGCCGCGGATCCCGTCGTCGTACGCGAAGGCCGCCTCGATGATCTTGTCCTTGGACCAGAAGCCCGAGAGCCCCGGGAAGCCGATGATCGCGAGATAGCCGAGCCCGAACGTGACGAAGGTGACCGGCATGTACTTGCGCAGGCCGCCGTACTTCCTCATGTCGACCTCGTCGTTCATGCCGTGCATGACCGAACCGGCACCGAGGAAGAGCCCGGCCTTGAAGAAGCCGTGCGTCACCAGGTGCATGATCGCGAAGGCGTAGCCGATCGGGCCGAGTCCGGCCGCGAGGATCATGTAGCCGATCTGCGACATCGTCGAGCCGGCGAGGGCCTTCTTGATGTCGTCCTTCGCGCAACCGACGATCGCACCGAAGAGCAGCGTGACCGCTCCGACGATGACCACGGCCAGTTGGGCGTCCGGAGCGCCGTTGAAGATCGCGCCGGAGCGGGTGATCAGGTAGACGCCCGCGGTCACCATGGTCGCGGCGTGGATGAGGGCCGAGACCGGGGTCGGGCCCTCCATCGCGTCCCCGAGCCAGGACTGCAGCGGCACCTGGGCCGACTTGCCGCACGCGGCGAGCAGCAGCATCAGGCCGATCGCCGTCAGCTTGCCTTCACTCGTCTCACCCGTCGCCGCGAGCACGTCGCCGAAGGCGAAGGTCCCGAACGTGGTGAACATCAGCATGATCGCGATGGACAGGCCCATGTCGCCGACGCGGTTGACCAGGAAGGCCTTCTTCGCCGCGGTGGCCGCGCTGGGCTTGTGCTGCCAGAAGCCGATGAGCAGGTACGACGCCAGACCGACGCCTTCCCAACCCACGTACAGCAAAAGGTAATTGTCGGCGATGACGAGGATCAGCATCGCCGCGAGGAACAGGTTCAGATAACCGAAGAAGCGGCGCTTGCGCTCGTCATGCGCCATGTACCCCATCGAGTACAGGTGGATGAGCGAGCCCACGCCGGTGATGAGGAGCACGAAGGTCATCGACAACTGGTCGAGCTGGAAGGCCACGTCGGCCTGGAAGCCGCCGACCGGGATCCAGCTGAACAGATGCTGGTGCATGGCGCGGTCCTCGCCGCTGCGGCCCAGCATGTCGCTGAACAGCGCGAGGCCGACACCGAACGAGGCGAAGGCGAGGACAGTGCCGATCACATGACCGGCCTTGTCGAGCCGGCGCCCGCCGCACAGCAGGACCGCCGCTCCGAGCAGAGGCGCTGCGACAAGCAGCGCAATCAAGTTCTCCACGATTCAGCGACCCCTTTAGAGCTTCATCAGGCTGGCGTCGTCGACCGAGGCCGAGTGGCGTGCACGGAACAGGGACACGATGATCGCGAGCCCGACCACGACCTCGGCGGCGGCGACGACCATCGTGAAGAAAGCGATGATCTGGCCGTCGAGATTGCCGTGCATCCGCGAGAACGTCACGAACGCCAGGTTGCAGGCATTGAGCATGAGCTCGATGCACATGAACACGACGATCGCGTTCCGCCTGATCAGCACCCCGGTGGCGCCGATCGCGAACAACAGGGCGGCGAGATAGAGGTAGTTGACGGGGTTCACTTCGCGGCCTCCTCTTCCCGGTCGTGGTCCCGGCCGAGCCGCTCCGCCGAGCGCTGCTCGAGAGCCGCCAGGTCACTGAGCGCCTGGCTCGACACGTCGCGGATCTGACCGCGCTGACGCAGGGTCTGCATCACCGTGAGCTCGGACGGGGTGCCGTCGGGGAGCAGACCGGCGACATCCACCGCGTTGTGCCGGGCGTAGACACCCGGGGCCGGCAGCGGCGGGAGGTGCTTGCCCTCGCGTACACGCTGTTCGGCCAGCTCGCGCTGGGTCTTGGCGCGCTCGGTGCGCTCGCGGTGGGTGAGCACCATGGCGCCGACGGCGGCGGTGATCAGCAGGGCGCCGGTGATCTCGAAGGCGAACACGTACTTGGTGAAGATCAGAGCCGCGAGGCCCTCGACGTTCCCACCCGCGTTCGCCGCGCCGAGTCCGTTGAACTCCGTGATCGAGGCGTTCCCGATGCCCGCGGTGAGCAGCACCGCGAAACCGAGACCGCACAGGGCCGCGAGCCAACGCTGGCCCTTGATGGTCTCCTTGAGGGAATCGGCCGCCGTGACACCGACGAGCATGACCACGAAGAGGAACAGCATCATGATCGCGCCGGTGTAGACGACGACCTGGACGATGCCCAGGAAGTACGCCCCGTTGGCGAGGTAGAACACCGCCAGGATGATCATGGTGCCGGCCAGACACAGCGCACTGTGCACGGCCTTCTTCATCAGGATCGTGCACAGCGCGCCGATCACGGCGACGGTGCCGAGCACCCAGAACTGGAAGGCCTCACCGGTGGAGGTGGAGTACGCGGCGAGCGCGCTCATGCGCCCACCTCCTCGGACGCGGCCTGCGAAGCGGGTACCTCGCCCTTGGACACCGCCACCTGCTGCACGGTCCCGGGCGCCGCCTCGGTCACCAGACCGCGGTAGTAGTCGCCCTCGTCCATACCGGGGTAGATCGCGTGCGGGCTGTCGACCATGGTGTCGTCGAGCCCGGCGAGCAGCTGCTCCTTGGTGTAAATGAGGTTCGCGCGGCTGGAATCCGCCAGCTCGAACTCATTCGTCATGGTCAGCGCCCGCGTCGGACAGGCCTCGATGCACAGCCCGCACAGGATGCAGCGGGCGTAGTTGATCTGGTAGACGCGGCCGTAGCGCTCACCGGGCGAGTAGCGCTCCTCGTCCGTGTTGTCCGCGCCCTCGACGTAGATCGCGTCGGCGGGGCAGGCCCACGCGCAGAGTTCGCACCCGACGCACTTCTCAAGGCCGTCGGGATGACGGTTGAGCTGGTGCCGGCCGTGGAAGCGCGGCGCCGTGGTCTTCGGCTGCTCCGGGTACTGCTCCGTGAGCCGCTTCTTGAACATGGCCGTGAAGGTCACGGCGAACCCGGACACAGGGTTGTGGAACCCCTGCGTCGTGTCCTTGCCTTCGACCGGACCGGTCGAACCGGCCGGCTCGATGGACTTCCCAGTTTCCTCAGACACCGTCAGCCTCCTTTCCGTCACTCCCAGTGTCAGCGCCACCACTGACAACCAACTCCCGCTCCTGACGCGAGCGTCGACGCGGTACCGGCGGCAGGCTCTGACCGGGCTTCGGCGGTACGGGGAAGCCACCGGCCATCGGGTCGAAGACCTCCTCGACCTGCGCGATCTCCGGCTCCTTGGGCTTGCCGCGGAACATGTCCACCACGAAGGACAGCACCAGGAGCGCGAGGACTCCGCCGCCCACGTACATCACGATCTCGGAGAAGTCGTAGTTCTCGTTGCGCAGCGTGCGCACGGTCGCGACCAGCATCAGCCAGACCACGGAGACCGGGATGAGCACCTTCCAGCCGAGCTTCATCAGCTGGTCGTAGCGCACACGCGGGAGCGTGCCGCGCAGCCAGATGAAGAAGAACAACAGCAGCTGGACCTTGACGATGAACCAGAGCATCGGCCACCAGCCGACGTTGGCGCCTTCCCAGAAGGTGCTGATCGGGTACGGAGCCCGCCAGCCGCCGAGGAACAGGGTGGTCGCGACCGCCGAGACCGTCACCATGTTCACGTACTCGGCGAGCATGAAGAGCGCGAACTTGATGGAGGAGTACTCGGTGTTGAAGCCGCCGACCAGGTCGCCCTCGGACTCCGGCATGTCGAACGGAGCGCGGTTGGTCTCACCGACCATGGTCACGATGTAGAGCAGGAACGACACCGGGAGCAGCAGGATGTACCAGCGGTCGCCCTGTGCCTCCACGATCGTCGAGGTCGACATCGAGCCCGAGTAGAGGAAGACCGAGGCGAAGGCCGCGCCCATCGCGATCTCGTACGAGATCATCTGCGCACAGGAGCGGAGACCACCGAGCAGCGGGTACGTCGAGCCGGAGGACCAGCCCGCGAGCACGATGCCGTAGATGCCGACCGAGGCGACCGCGAGGATGTAGAGCATCGCGATCGGCAGGTCGGTGAGCTGCATCGTGGTGCGCTGGCCGAAGATCGACACCTGGTTGTTCGCGGGCCCGAAGGGGATCACCGCGATCGCCATGAAGGCCGGGATGGCCGCGACGATCGGCGCCAGGATGTACACCACCTTGTCGGCGCGCTTGACGATGACGTCTTCCTTGAGCATCAGCTTCACGCCGTCCGCGAGGGACTGCAGAAGTCCCCACGGACCATGGCGGTTGGGGCCGATGCGCAGCTGCATCCAGGCGACGACCTTGCGCTCCCACACGATGGAGAGCAGCACGGTCACCATCAGGAACGCGAAGCAGAAGACCGCCTTGATGGCCACCAGCCACCAAGGGTCCCGCCCGAAGAGCGAGAGGTCCTCCAGAGCCAGGTGGGTCATGACTGCACCTCCAGAGCCGTGGCCGGGCCGATCTTGACCAGATCACCCGGGTGCGCCCCGGTGTCGGATGCGACGCCCCCGCCGACGGAGTTCAGCGGGAGCCAGACCACTCGGTCCGGCATCTCGGTGACCTGCAGCGGCAGTTGTACGGAGCCGGCGGGACCGGTGACCGCGAGCGCGTCGCCGTCCTTGACCCCGGCCTCGGCGGCCGTGGCGGCCGAGACCCGGGCGACGGCCGCGTGCCGCGTACCGGCGAGCGCCGTGTCGCCCTCCTGGAGCTTGCCCTGGTCGAGCAGCAGCCGGTGTCCTGCGAGCACCGCCTCGCCGGAGCCCGGACGGGGCAACTGGCCCCCGGTCTCCAGCGGTTCGGTCGCCCGCGGCCCGTCCCAGGCGCCGAGGCGGTCGAGTTCGCGGTGGATGCTTCCCTGGTCGGGCAGCGCGAGGTGTACGTCCATGGCGTCCGCGAGCATGTGGAGCACGCGTGCGTCGGTGGGCGACAGGGTGCGGGTCATCTGGTCGGGCTTGAGCGCGGCCTCGAACGGCCTTGCCCTGCCCTCCCAGTTGAGGAAGGTTCCGGCCTTCTCGGCGACCGCGGCCACCGGGAAGACCACGTCCGCGACGTCCGTGACCTCGCTGGGCCGCAGCTCGAAGGAGACCACGAAGGTCTCGCGCAGCGCCTCGCGCGCCCGAGCCGGGTCCGGCAGATCCGCGACCTCGACACCGGCGACGACCAGCGCGCCGAGCTCGCCGGTCGCGGCGGCCTCGACGATCTGGCCGGTGTCGCGCCCGTAGCGGTGCGGGAGTTCGGCCACGCCCCAGGCGACGGCCACCTCCTCGCGGGCCCGCGGGTCGGTTGCGGGACGACCTGCCGGAAGCAGAGAGGGCAGCGCGCCCGCCTCGACGGCGCCGCGCTCACCCGCCCTGCGCGGGATCCAGAGGAGCTGTGCGCCGGTCGCGGTGGCCGCGCGCATCGCCGCGGTCAGCGCGCCCGCCACGGAGGCGAGCCGCTCACCGACGATGATCACGGACCCTTCGCCGCGCAGCGCCTCGGCCGCGACAGCGCCCTGGTCGTCGAGCCCGAAGCCGGAGGCGAGCGCGTCGAGCCACTCGGTCTCGGTGCCGGGAGCGGCGGGAAGGAGCGTGCCGCCGGCCTTCTCCAGACCGCGCGTCATGAAGGGTGCGAGACCGAAGGTCCGCTGCTTGCTCTGGCGCCAGGCCTTGCGCAGCTTGAGGAAGACGCCGGGCGCCTCCTCCTCGGCCTCGATGCCGACGAGCAGAACGGCCGGTGCCTTCTCCAGCTTCGTGTACGTGACTCCGGAGCCGTCGAGGTCACGGCCGCGCCCCGCCACCGCGGCGGCCAGGAAGTCGGCCTCCTCGGCGGAGTGGACCCGGGCGCGGAAGTCGACGTCGTTGGTGTCGAGGGCCACGCGCGCGAACTTGCTGTACGCGTAGGAGTCCTCGACGGTCAGCCGCCCTCCGGCCAGAACTCCCGCGCGCCCGCGGGCCGCGAGCAGCCCCTGAGCAGCGGCTTCCAGAGCCTCGGGCCAGGAGGCGGGCTCCAGCTCCCCGGACTCCCCACGTACGAGAGGCGTGGTCAGCCGGTCACGCTGCTGCGCGTACCGGAACCCGAACCGCCCCTTGTCGCAGATCCACTCCTCATTGACCTCGGGGTCATTGGCGGCCAGCTTCCGCATGACCTTGCCGCGCCGGTGGTCGGTGCGCGTCGCGCACCCACCCGCACAGTGCTCGCACACCGAAGGCGACGACACCAGGTCGAACGGCCGCGACCGGAAGCGGTACGCGGCCGAAGTCAGCGCGCCCACCGGACAGATCTGGATGGTGTTCCCGGAGAAGTACGACTCGAAGGGGTCGCCCTCACCGGTACCGACCTGCTGCAGCGCACCGCGCTCGATCAGCTCGATCATCGGGTCGCCCGCGACCTGGTTCGAGAACCGGGTGCAGCGGGCGCAGAGCACACAGCGCTCGCGGTCGAGAAGGACCTGCGTCGAGATCGGCACCGGCTTCTCGTACGTACGCTTCTTGCCCTCGAAGCGCGAGTCCGACTGGCCGTGCGACATCGCCTGGTTCTGCAGCGGGCACTCGCCGCCCTTGTCGCAGACCGGGCAGTCGAGCGGGTGGTTGATGAGCAGGAGCTCCATCACACCCTTCTGCGCCTTCTCCGCGGCCGGCGAGGTCAGGTGGGTCTTGACCACCATGCCGTCGGTGCAGGTGATGGTGCAGGAGGCCATCGGCTTGCGCTGGCCCTCGACATCGACGATGCACTGCCGGCAGGCACCGGCCGGGTCGAGCAGCGGATGGTCGCAGAAGCGCGGGATCTCGATGCCGAGCTGTTCGGCGGCCCGGATGACGAGCGTGCCCTTCGGCACGCTCAGCTCCACGCCGTCGATGGTCAGCGAGACCAGGTCTTCCGGCGGGACCGCCGCCTCTCCGCCCCCTGCGGGAGCGTTCGTCGTGACGGTCATACGTTCACCTCCGCGCTCGAAGCGTTCTTGTCCGCCCAGAGCGTCGACTTGGCGGGGTCGAAGGGGCAGCCCTTGCCGGTGATGTGCTGCTCGTACTCCTCGCGGAAGTACTTGAGCGAGGAGAAGATCGGCGAGGCGGCGCCGTCGCCGAGGGCGCAGAAGGACTTGCCGTTGATGTTGTCGGCGATGTCGTTCAGCTTGTCGAGGTCGGACATGACGCCCTTGCCGGCCTCGATGTCACGGAGCAACTGGACCAGCCAGTACGTCCCTTCGCGGCAGGGCGTGCACTTGCCGCAGGACTCATGGGCGTAGAACTCGGTCCAGCGCGTGACCGCCCGTACGACACAGGTGGTCTCGTCGAAGCACTGCAGCGCCTTGGTGCCGAGCATGGAGCCGGCGGCGCCGACACCCTCGTAGTCCAGGGGCACGTCGAGGTGCTCGTCGGTGAACATCGGGGTCGAAGAGCCGCCCGGGGTCCAGAACTTGAGCCGGTGCCCGGCCCGCATGCCGCCGCTCATGTCGAGCAGCTGGCGCAGCGTGATGCCGAGCGGCGCCTCGTACTGGCCGGGCGAGGTGACATGGCCGCTGAGCGAGTACAGCGTGAAGCCCGGGGACTTCTCGCTGCCCATCGACTTGAACCAGTCCTTGCCCTTGTTCAGGATCGCGGGAACAGACGCGATGGACTCCACGTTGTTCACCACAGTGGGGCACGCGTACAGACCCGCGACCGCGGGGAACGGAGGACGCAGACGGGGCTGGCCGCGACGGCCTTCGAGCGAGTCGAGCAGGGCGGTTTCCTCGCCGCAGATGTACGCGCCGGCGCCGGCGTGCACGGTGATGTCGAGGTTCAGTCCGCTGCCCAGGATGTTCTCGCCGAGGAGGCCCGCCTCGTACGCCTCGCGCACGGCCTCGTGCAACCGCCGCAGTACGGGGACGACTTCACCGCGCAGATAGATGAACGCGTGGCTCGACCTGATCGCGTAACACGCGATGATCATGCCCTCGATCAGGCTGTGCGGATTGGCGAAGAGCAGCGGGATGTCCTTGCAGGTCCCCGGCTCCGACTCGTCCGCGTTCACCACCAGGTAGTGCGGCTTGCCGTCGCCCTGCGGGATGAACTGCCACTTCATGCCGGTCGGGAAGCCCGCGCCGCCTCGGCCGCGCAGGCCCGAGTCCTTGACGTACGCGATGAGGTCGTCCGGGGACATGGCGAGCGCCTTGCGCAGGCCCTCGTACCCCTCGTGCCGCCGGTACGTCTCCAGCGTCCAGGGCTTGTCCTCGTCCCAGAACGCGGAGAGCACGGGGGCGAGCAGCTTCTCAGGGCTCTCGTTGTTGATCTCGGCGGCCAAGGTCATCACTCCCCCTCCTCGGCACTCGGACGGTCAGAAGAAGGAACCTCGTCGCGCGGGTGGACCACGCGGGCGGCGGGCAGCTCGCCCTTGGCCAGCTTCAGACCGATCAGCGAAGCGGGCCCGGCACCGCCGGACTCGTCCACCGCGCCTTCGCGCTCGTCCGGGAAACCGGCCAGGATCCGCGCGGTGTCCTTGAAGGTGCACAGCCGCGCGCCGCGCGTGGGCCGAACCTCGCGTCCGGCTCGCAGGTCATCCACCAACTGCCGTGCGCTGGCCGGGTTCTGGTTGTCGAAGAACTCCCAGTTGACCATCACCACGGGCGCGAAGTCGCAGGCCGCGTTGCACTCGATGTGCTCCAGCGTGACCTTGCCGTCCTCGGTGGTCTCGTTGTTGCCGACCCCGAGGTGCTGCTTCAGATCCTCGAAGATCGCGTCGCCGCCCATCACCGCGCAGAGCGTGTTGGTGCAGACGCCGACCTGGTAGTCGCCGGAGGGCTTGCGCCGGTACATCGTGTAGAAGGTCGCCACCGCCGTGACCTCGGCCGTGGTCAGCCCCAGCACATCGGCGCAGAACTGCATGCCGGTACGGGTGACATGGCCCTCCTCCGACTGCACGAGGTGCAGCAGCGGGAGGAGCGCCGACCGCGAGTCCGGGTAGCGGGCGATGACTTCCTTGGCGTCCGCTTCGAGCCGGGCGCGGACATCGGCCGGGTAGGCGGGGGCGGGCAGCTGGGGCATGCCCAGGCTGACGCCCTCTTGAGAAGTGGTCACCGGTCGACGCCTCCCATCACGGGGTCGATGGACGCGACGGCGACGATGACGTCGGCGACCTGGCCGCCCTCGCACATCGCCGCCATGGCCTGCAGATTGGTGAAGGACGGGTCACGGAAGTGGACCCGGTAGGGGCGGGTGCCGCCGTCGGAGACGACATGCGCGCCGAGTTCGCCCTTGGGCGATTCGACGGCCGCGTACGCCTGGCCCGGCGGGACCCGGAAGCCCTCGGTCACCAGCTTGAAGTGGTGGATCAGGGCCTCCATGGAGGTGCCCATGATGTTCTTGATGTGGTCGAGCGAGTTGCCCAACCCGTCCGGTCCGAGCGCGAGTTGCGCGGGCCAGGCGATCTTCTTGTCGGCCACCATCACCGGCCCCGGCGCGAGCCGGTCCAGGCACTGCTCGATGATCCGCAGCGACTGCCGCATCTCTTCGAGGCGGATCAGGAAGCGCCCGTAGGAGTCGCAGGTCTCGGAGGTCGGGACCTCGAAGTCGTACGTCTCGTAGCCGCAGTACGGGTCGGTCTTGCGCAGGTCGTGCGGGAGACCGGCCGAGCGCAGGATCGGTCCGGTCGCGCCGAGCGCCATGCACCCGGCCAGATCGAGGTAACCGACGTCCTGCATACGGGCCTTGAAGATCGGGTTCCCGGTCGCGAGCTTGTCGTACTCGGGAAGGTTCTTCTTCATGGTCTTCACGAACTCGCGCAGCTGGTCCACCGCACCCGGCGGCAGATCCTGGGCGAGACCGCCCGGGCGGATGTACGCGTGGTTCATCCGGAGCCCGGTGATCAACTCATAGAGATCCAGGATCATCTCGCGGTCCCGGAACCCGTAGATCATGATCGTGGTCGCACCCAGCTCCATACCGCCGGTGGCGATACAGACCAGGTGCGAGGAGAGCCGGTTCAGCTCCATCAGCAGGACGCGGATGATGCTCGCGCGGTCCGGGATCTGCTCCTCGATGCCGAGCAGCTTCTCGACACCCAGGCAGTACGCCGTCTCGTTGAAGAACGGCGTCAGATAGTCCATGCGCGTGACGAAGGTGGTGCCCTGCGTCCAGGTCCGGTACTCGAGGTTCTTCTCGATGCCGGTGTGCAGATAGCCGATGCCGCAGCGAGCCTCGGTGACCGTCTCGCCGTCGATCTCCAGGATCAGGCGGAGCACGCCGTGCGTGGACGGGTGCTGCGGGCCCATGTTGACGATGATGCGCTCGTCGTCGGACTTGGCCGCGGCCTGCGCGATCTCGTCCCAGTCGCCGCCGGTGACTGTATATACAGTCCCCTCGGTCGTCTCCCGTGCGGAGGCATGTGAAGTAGACATCAGCTGTACGACCTCCGCTGGTCCGGAGCCGGGATCTGGGCGCCCTTGTACTCGACCGCGATGCCGCCGAGCGGGTAGTCCTTGCGCTGCGGGAAGCCCTGCCAGTCGTCCGGCATCATGATCCGCGTCAGTGCCGGGTGACCGTCGAAGATCAGCCCGAAGAAGTCGTACGCCTCGCGCTCGTGCCAGTCGTTGGTCGGATAGATGCCGACCAGGGACGGGACGTGCGGATCGCTGTCGGGAGCGCTGACCTCGATCCGGATCAGTCGGCCGTGGGTGAGCGAGCGCAGGTGGTAGACGGCGTGCAGCTCGCGGCCCTTGTCGTTCGGGTAGTGCACGGCGCTGACGCCGGTGCACAGCTCGAAGCGCAGGGCCGGGTCGTCGCGCAGGGTCCGGGCCACCTGGAGCAGGTGCTCGCGTACGACGTGGAAGGTGAGCTCGCCGCGGTCGACGACCGTCTTCTCGATCGCGTTCTCGGGGAGCAGGTCCTGCTCCTCCAGAGCGCCTTCGAGTTCATCCGCGACTTCGTCGAACCAACCGCCGTACGGCCTGGAAGAAGGCCCCGGCAGACGTACGGAGCGGACGAGGCCGCCGTAACCGGACGTGTCACCGCCGTTGTTGGCGCCGAACATGCCGCGCTGGACGCGGATCTCCTCGCCGTGCTCGCCGCGCTGACCCGGGAGGTTGGAGGCCCCCAGGTCCTTCTCGGGGTTCACCCCGTTGTTGTCACTCACCGGAGCAGGCCCTTCATCTCGATCAGGGGGAGCGACTTGAGCGCCGCCTCCTCCGCCTCACGGGCCGCCTCCTCGGCGTTCACGCCGAGCTTGGAGGTCTGGATCTTCTGGTGCAGCTTGAGGATCGCGTCCATCAGCATCTCGGGCCGCGGCGGACAGCCGGGCAGATAGATGTCGACGGGGACGATGTGGTCGACGCCCTGGACGATCGCGTAGTTGTTGAACATGCCGCCGGACGAGGCGCAGACACCCATGGAGATGACCCACTTGGGGTTGGGCATCTGGTCGTAGACCTGGCGGAGGACCGGCGCCATCTTCTGGCTGACCCGGCCCGCGACGATCATCAGGTCCGCCTGGCGGGGCGAACCTCGGAACACCTCCATGCCGAAACGGGCGAGGTCATAGCGACCCGCGCCCGTCGTCATCATCTCGATGGCGCAACAAGCCAGGCCGAACGTGGCAGGGAAGACGGACGCCTTGCGCACCCAGCCCGCTGCCTGTTCGACCGTCGTCAGCAGAAAGCCGCTCGGCAGCTTCTCTTCGAGTCCCATTGGTGACCCCTCAGCCCCTCAGTCCCATTCCAGGCCGCCGCGCCGCCACACATACGCATAGGCGACGAAGACGGTGAGCACGAAGAGCAACATCTCCACGAGCCCGAAAACACCCAGGGCGTCGAAGGTGACCGCCCAGGGATAGAGGAAGACGATCTCGATATCGAAGATGATGAAGAGCATCGCCGTCAGGTAGTACTTGATCGGGAAACGCCCACCACCGGCCGGAGTCGGCGTCGGCTCGATACCGCACTCATAGGCTTCGAGTTTGGCGCGGTTGTACCGCTTTGGACCGATAAGCGTGGCCATGACCACGGAGAAGATCGCAAAGCCGGCCCCTAGGGCTCCCAGTACGAGGATGGGCGCATAAGCGTTCACCGCTCCTCGCTCCTCTCAGTCGGCATTGACTGCTTCGGCGGACGGGGGCACGTGCCCCGGCTCACCAAGATCGTGCTTATGTGAGGCAGTTCACAAGCCCAACTGCCCCGCATCCTATGCCTGCCGGTCTGTGATCTGCGACACGGGGTACGACAACGCCTTTGTGATCTCCACCACCTGACGAAGGATCATGAAGTCGGATGAGCGGTGATCTTCATACGCGAAGCTCCGAGGTGATCACCAATGGTGATCAATTAGCTTGTTACCCCTGGTCACGAAGGTGTGCGCACTATCAAGCGATGGCAGTCGCAAGCAAATTGGCGCCCTCTGCGAGAGCCTGATAAGGCGAGCCTTCCCTCGCTCGGGGGACCTCTTCGTACGGACGCTGACGCGTGCACGCGTTCACGAGCGGGACCGGCTCCGTTCGCGCACGAGCCGGGGCGAAAGTTCACGGCCGAGTAACGGAGACCTTTTCGTGACCTGCGCCACACCCACGAGCCGCCGGAACAACGGGGCTTGGCCAATGACGTGAAGGGGTGGTAAGCGTCAGGCAAATCGGGCGTTATTTGGAAAACCCATGATCACAGCGCCGATCAAGCCTGTCCGTATTGCCCGTTACGGCGTCAATAAGCGCCGACACGCGCGGGATTCGGCTTGATCGCTCGCAACTGTGGCGCAGCACACGTTTCTTGAAGGGAACCATGACCCCCTGATAGCGGTTGTCTCATGTCCCACACCGCTCACATACCCAGCCACCGGAAGCCCCGCCCGCAGCGCACCACCAAGCTGCGCGCAGGAGTTGCCGGTGGCGTCCTCAGCACCCTCGCGGTGGCCGGCACCACCGGAATGGCGAACGCAGCTGCCGAGCCGGTGACCGAGACCATCGAAATGCCCACGCTCACCACGGAGCTGGCGACCCAGGTGGCCGCCACGGCGGACGCCACCCAGCAGGCGGCCGACGCGTACAAGCTCCAGGCGGAGCAGGACGCGGCCGTCGAGAAGGCGGCCAAGGACGCCAAGGAGGCGAAGGACGAGGCGAAGGCCAAGGCCGCCGCCAAGAAGCGCGCCGCCGAGCGTGCGGCCAAGGAGCGCGCCGCTCGCGACTCCGAGCGCTCCACCCTCAGCACCGCCTCCGCTTCCACCTCCTCGGCCCCGGCCTCCGGCTCCATCGGCGCCGTCATCTCCTTCCTGAAGGCTCAGGTCGGCGACGCGTACGTCATGGGCGGCACCGGCCCCAACTCGTGGGACTGCTCGGGCCTCGTCCAGGCCGCGTTCCGCCAGGCCGGCGTGGAGCTCCCCCGTGTCTCCGGCGCCCAGTCGACGGCCGGCACCGAGGTCGGCACGTCCAACCTCCAGGTCGGCGACATCCTCTACTGGGGCGGCAAGGGCTCCGCGTACCACACGGGTGTCTACATCGGTAACGGCCAGTACCTGGACGCGGCCAACCCCTCGAAGGGTGTCGTCATCCAGGACCTGTCCGGCTACCCGGCTTCGGGCGCTGTGCGCGTCCTGTAGTCCTTATGCATGGCCGAAGGGCCGCCACTCCTCGGGGGAGTGGCGGCCCTTCGGCGTGCGAGCGGCGCCCCTTCTGCCTACTTCTGGTTGATGGGCCACCAGGTGATGGTCTCCCACGGAGCGCAGTCGCTGGTGGCCGCTGTGCCCTTGCAGATCCACAGGTATCCGGTGGTGGTGACGTCGTAGTCCTCGCGCACGTCGACCGCGACCGATCCGGGGCCGCAGATTTCGGCCTGCTTGCTGGCGGGGCTCCCGGCGAAGTCGTCGATGAACATCGTCCACACCGCGTAACAGCCGTCGCCGGTGTTGGAGAGGGTGCCGTCGAGGACCAGGTCGTCCGAGAAGGAGCCGCTCGGCTCGATCCACCGCAGCCCCGCCGCGGTGGCCGTTTCGAACTCGGTCGACCACTCGACGCCGGCGGCGGAGCGGACTTCGCTCGCGGACGCCGGCGTGGTGAGGACCAGTGCCAGGCCGACCGCAGCGGCGGCGGGCACTGCACGGAAGAGTGTGCGCATCGGGTGAACTCCTCATTCTGCTTGGGGACAGAGAGAGTTCAGCGTTACGGGAGCAACTACCCGAGCCCTATATTCAGCGTCCTCACGTCAGGTAATCCGCGTCCTCACGTCAGGACCACACATCCCTGTCGCTCGAGTCGGGTGACGACGGGCGTGGACGGGTCGATTCCGTTCCAGCGCACATCCAGCTTCTCCAGCGCCGGCAGCCGTTCGAGGAAGTCGGGCAGGCGGCTCAGGCGGTTGCTCCTCAGGTCGATCTGCCGGAGCAGCGTCAGGTCGGCCAGAGGTGCCGGAACCTCGGTGAACACATTGTCGCGAAGGTCCAGTTGGCGTAGTTCGCGAAGTTCACCGACCGTCGACGGCAGGTGGTCGATGGCGTTTCCGCGCAACCACAGCTCGCGCAGCCGCCCGAGCCTGCCGATGGAGTCGGGCAGCGCGCTCAGCCGGCAGTGCTGCGCCCTCAGCTCGACGAGGCCGGCCATCGCACCGATCGCCTCGGGCAGAGCGGCGAGCGGGTTCTCGCCGACGTTGAGGTAGCGCAGCCGGGACAGCCGTCCCAGCGTCGGGGGAAGCTGCGTCAGACGGTTGTCGTGCAGATAGAGGAAGTCACTGAGCTGCGCCAGGTCCCCCAGCTCGTCGGGGACGGCGGTGAGTGCGTTGTGGCCGAGGTCCAGGGTGCGCAGACCGGTCAGGTTCCCGATCCTCGGCGAGAGTTCCGTAAGTCCGTTGTCCGCGAGGATCAGCACGCGGAGCTCGGCCTGCTCCCAGACCGGCTCCGGGACCTGTCCGAGCTGTTGCCGCCACAGATTCAGCACGTCCTGGGCCACCTCAGGTTCCCTCGGCCGTCAGGTGGTAGGTCGTGTCCACCCAGAAGCCGCGGCCCGTGTCGGCCTTGATCTCCAGGACGTACTCCCCGGGGGCCAGCGCGGTGAGCGCGCCCCACAGGCCCCACGTGTGACGGCGCTCGCCTTCCTGGGCGAACTGGCCGGAGAACTGCGTCAGTTCCAGCGGATTGCCGTTCAGCCAGGCCTCGGCCCGGGCGACCGGCATCCTCGGCGGCGACTGGTCCAGACGGCCGCGTACGGTCTGGATGTTGAAGACCGGGAAGAACACCGGCCGGTCCGGCGGAATCACACACGTACGCGCGACTTTGCCCCCGTACGTACCCGCCAGGAACCACAGGTCGTCCGGCTGGTTCCAGCCGGCATGCTCCCCCGTCTCGTCCCGGACGGGGCTCGCGTCGTCCGGCGCGGACAGCGCCCACTGCCACCAGCGCCCGGCCAGCGCCCCGCCCACGCGGGGCGTGAGCCGCCAGGAGCCGTCCGGTATCGCCTCGTTCACGGTCCCCACTCCTTGTCCTGTGCGCCGGCCCGCAGCGCCGTTGTTACGCTCGGCCGTCATGACGGAGATCCTGCACCTCACCGAACGGGCCCTGTGGGACGAGGCCGCCCGTACGGGTTCGTACGAGCAGTCCACCCGCGGGCGCACCCTCGCCGAGGAGGGGTTCATCCACTGCTCGACCCGCCAGCAGCTGCCGGACGTGGCGCGGTTCCTCTACGGCAAGGATCCGCACCACGGCGAGCTCGTCGTCCTGGTGGTCGACACGGAGCGTCTGACGGCCCCCGTCCGCTACGAGGCCGCGAAGCCGGGCGGGCCCGAGTACCCGCACGTCTACGGCCCGATCCCCACGGACGCGGTCGTCGGCCTGGAGCCCTGGCCCGCTCGGCCCCCGGGCCTCAGGCCCTAGGCCCTAGGCCTTCGGGGCCACCTTCGACAGACCGTTGATGATCCGGTCCATCGCGTCGCCGCCCGTCGGATCCGTCAGGTTCGCCAGCATCTTGAGCGTGAAGCGCATCAGCATCGGGTGCGTCAGGCCCCGCTGCGTGGCGATCTTCATGACGCGCGGGTTGCCGATCAGCTTCACGAACGCACGGCCCAGCGTGTAGTAGCCGCCGTACGTGTCCTTGAGGACCTTCGGATAGCGCGCGAGGGCCAACTCCCGCTGCGCGGGCGTCTGGCGGGCGTGCGCCTGGACGATGACATCGGCCGCGATCTGGCCGGACTCCATGGCGTACGCGATGCCCTCGCCGTTGAACGGGTTCACCAGACCGCCCGCGTCGCCGACGAGCAGCAGCCCCTTCGTGTAGTGGGGCTGGCGGTTGAAGGCCATGGGGAGAGCCGCGCCGCGGATCGGCATCGTCATGTTCTCGGGCGTGTAACCCCAGTCCTCCGGCATCGAGGCGCACCAGGCCTTGAGGACCTCGCGCCAGTCCAGCTCGCGGAAGGCCTTGGAGGAGTTGAGGATGCCGAGGCCGACGTTCGAGGTGCCGTCGCCCATGCCGAAGATCCAGCCGTAGCCGGGAAGCAGCCGGTCCTCGCCCGGGCCGCGCTTGTCCCACAGCTCCAGCCAGGACTCGAGGTAGTCGTCGTCGTGGCGCGGCGAGGTGAAGTACGTGCGGACCGCGACGCCCATCGGGCGGTCCTCGCGGCGGTGCAGGCCCATGGCGAGGGAGATACGCGAGGAGTTGCCGTCGGCCGCGACCACCAGCGGGGCGTGGAAGGTGACTTCCTTCTTCTCCTCGCCGAGCTTGGCGTGCACGCCGATGATCGCGCCGGTGCGGTCGTCGAGGATCGGGGCGCCCACGTTGCAGCGCTCGTAGAGCCGCGCGCCCGCCTTCTGCGCCTGGCGCGCGAGCTGCTCGTCGAAGTCGTCGCGCTTACGGACCAGGCCGTAGTCCGGGTACGAGGCGAGCTCCGGCCAGTCGAGCTGCAGCCGCACCCCGCCACCGATGATGCGCAGGCCCTTGTTGCGCAGCCAGCCGGCCTCCTCGGAGATGTCGATGCCCATCGACACCAACTGCTTGGTGGCGCGCGGGGTCAGACCGTCGCCGCAGACCTTCTCGCGCGGGAACGCGGTCTTCTCCAGGAGCAGAACGTCGAGTCCGGCCTTCGCCAGGTAGTACGCCGTCGTGGATCCGGCAGGTCCGGCTCCGACCACGATGACATCGGCTGTGCTCTCGGCGTTGCCTGAGGGCTTGGTCAGCAAGTCGGAGAGGGGCTCGGTCACGGCGGGTTCTCCCCTGGCGTAAGGAATCTAGGTGCTGAACAGCACGGGACAGGGGCAGTCTATGGGGGCGACTTGATCACGAACCGAAGGGCTGCCCGCATGACGCCACGTACGCCGTCCCTCGCGCCTCTGCCCGCCGACCGGCTCCGTGTCCCGACCGAGGAGGACGCGTACACCTGGCACCGGGTGTTCGACGACCCCGAGGTGATGGAGTTCCACGGCGGGAAGTCCGCCGAGGTGTCGGTGTACGAGGAGCTCACCGCACGCCAGCGCCGCCATGACGCCGAACTCGGCTTCTGTTTCTGGACGATCCTCGACGAGCACGGCGAGGTGGCCGGCTTCACGGGCGCACAGCCCTGGCCGCATCAGGAGTGGGGTCCGGTCGGCGCCATGGAGATCGGCTGGCGGCTCGGCCGGTCCGCGTGGGGCAAGGGCCTCGCGACAGGCGCCGCGCTCACGACACTGGAGCGGCTCAAGGAGGCCGGTGTGCCGGAGGTGATGGCGATGGTCAACGCCGAGAACCACCGCTCGATCGCCGTCTGCGAGCGGCTCGGGATGGAGCTGGCCGAGGTGTTCCTGACTCCTGTGGGCAACAAGCGCGGACACAGGTACCGGCTGGCGCTCTGAGCCCTGCGCGCACCGGTCCGCCGGGCCCGGCACCGACCGGTCCACCGCCTTCCGGAAGGACCGGTGGCCGTTTACCCTTCGTACACGGCTGGGGGTGACGGCTTTGCGCAGAAAACCCGAAGTGACCGTCCCGAAGTTCGTCGGTCAGATGGCGATGGACGTCCGCGAACAGGCCGCGCTGGCCGGCCTGTTGGTCGACGCCCCGCAGGAGCCCGACTTCCCGTTCATGGTGACCGATTACGTCGTACGGCAGTTTCCCGAGCCCGGTGCGCGGGTGCCGTTCGGCGCCGTCGTGACGATCTGGTTCGACTTCGGGCCCGACGAGGGCGAGGGCGGCAGCGGCGTCCGCGAACCGCGCACGCCACGACCGCCGCGGGGCGGGATGCAACGGGAGTTGGACGAGCCCGGTGAGCACGGCGGCAGCGGGGAGTGGATTCTGCCGGTGCGGTGACTGAGCTGTGCCGGTGCGGTGAGGTGCGGGCCGGTCACTCGGACAGCTGCCACGTCGCGAGCGCCTCGTCGAAGAGTGCCTGGCCGACCGTCCAGTTGTCCTCGTAGTCCGTGAAGTAGATGGCGTACTCCGTGCCGTCCACGGCCACATAGCCCTGGTCGATGGCGTGCACCTTCCGGCCCGTCTCCTTCTCGGTGAACGTGTACTCCCACAGTGCGCCCGGCCGGCCCTGGAAGACGTTCTCCACCAGGCGGATCCGCTGGTAGTCGGGTTTCTTCTGGGACTTCTGCTCGATGGTCAGGAAGTTCTCGTACGAGGAGACGGGCGCGTTCGGTACGACACCGACCAGGAACTTGGCGAAGCCGGTCGAACCGGCGTAGGTGATCTGTCCGTTCTCCTCGCTGACCCGGCTCCACACCTCGGGGACGGCGAAGGAGAAGCCGAGCGGGTCGGTGACGATACGGGTGCTGGGTCCCGTACTCGCAGTGCCGGACTCCTCGCCTTCGGCGGTGCCGGAGGGCGTGGGCTCGGCGGTGCTCGGCTGGGCGCTGGGGGACGGGGACGGCGACGCGGAGGCCGAGGCCGAGGGCTTGGCGTCCTTGGTGTCAGGGTCCTCGTCCTCGTTCTGGAGCAGCAGGAAACCGGCCGTCGCACCGGCGCCCAGCGCGAGGGCAGCGGTGAGCGTGACGATCCACAGGGTGACGCGGGAGCGCTGCGGGGGCGGTGCGACGGGGGACGCGGGCGCCGTGGGTGCGTAGCCGTGGCTGTACAAGGTCTCGGGGGCGGGCGGGAGTTGAGGACTGGGCGCGGCGGGCGGGATCTGGCCACCCGATGCGTCCAGTTGTGCGGGAGCCGGTTGGTCCACCTCCGTGGCCGGGTGTCCCACCGACCCGAGGTCGTAGACGGGGTGGTACACATCCTGAGCGGCGGTACCCGGCGCTCCCCCGGCCGGTGCGCCCGCGGCGCCCGCGGCGCCCGCCGGCCCGTACAGCAGTGCGACCGGCACATAAGGCGCGGGCGGCACCCCGCTGTTGCCCGTCATCCGCAGCACGTACGGACCGAGGAAGGTCGCCGCCGACAGCCAGAGCAGCCCGAAGAGCAGCAGCTCGGGAATGCTCAGGCCGACCTCGAAGCTGCCCTCCCCGCTCAGCTCGGCGATCTCCGTGCCCGACCCTTCGACGCCGAGCCCGGAGGCGGCGCCCACAACGAGCAGGAGCGCCAGGAACAGGCCTGCCACCAGGACCTGTTCGCCCCGGTTGAGGTGCCGACGGGCGGCGAGCGCTCCGACCACCAGGGCGCACACCGCGCCCAGCGCGAGCCCGCCGACCAGCGCCCAGTCGTTGGTCAGATCGGCGAGATCGGACAGCCCGATCGACTCCGACTCCGTACGCGCGCCCGAATAGTCGGAGCTGCCGCGCGCGGTGAAGTCCAGCGCGCCGCCCCACCCGACACCCAGCGCCGCGGCACCCAGATTGGGCAGGAAGGCCAGCAGCACGAGCAGGCCCTCCTTCTCCATGTCGTCCTGGGCGGCGAGGCAGAGGTACGCGACGAGGGCGGAGAGCGCCATGACGACGGCGAGTGCGCGTACGGCGGTTGCTCCGGCCCGTACGAAGGCCTGGGTGCCCGGACGCACCGCGAGCCATCCGGCCAGATCGTCCCGGTGCAGGACCGCGACGGCGGTGGCGAGCGTGAGGCCCAACGTGCCGAGTGCGGAGAGCACGGGCAGGACCGACAGCTCGACGCCCTCGATGGTGGGCTGGGCGAAGAGCGCGAGGATCAGCACCGCACCGGTCGCCAGGAGCGCGACCCGCACGGCCGCCTCCAGACCCGCGGTGGGCGACGTCGGCGGCAGCAGCGACTGGCGGACGCGCAGCATGCGTACGCCGATGAGCACTGCCACGATCCACAGCGCGGTGAGCGTCAGCGGGGCCATCGAGAGCGTGGCCGTGCCCGACTCGGCGGCGGCCTCGCCCAAGAGGTCCGAACTCCCCTCGCTGCCGAAGGGGTTGCCGTCACCGGCCGCCCCCGACACCTCGAACCCGCCACCGAGGCCCTGCAGGAGCAGCGCCATGACCACCCGGAACCGGTCGGTGAAGGAGACGGCCTCGGAACCCTCCTCCTGGCCGTACGAAGGAATCGCGATGGCCACGGCGGCGATCAGGAGCATCCCGACCGGCCACAGCGCGGCTTGCGCCGAAGCGGCCCAGCCACCGCGAAACGCGCGCCCGAGGAACGCGCCGAACGGTGACGGGCCCGTAGGGGCGGGGACATAGGCGGGCGGCGGCATGAAGGGGGCGCCCGCGGCCGGTGCCGCACCCGGCACCGGCGGCATGCTCGGGGCAGCGGGCGCAGCCGGGGCAGCGGGCGGGACCTCCCCTCTGACTCGCCCGCACTTCATGCAGAAGCGGGCCTCCTCGGGGAACGGGGTGCCGCATTCGGCGCAGTTCGAGGACAAGCCGGGCTCCGGAAGCTCTGAGGAAAGCGGTTTTCCGCACACCTACGGACTCAGCCTGCCCGGTCGGCGGTTCCCGGCAACTCACCTTTCCCCGGAACTACTTGAGCCCCACCCCTGGGCCTCGTACGACCTGGTGACGTCTCAGAAGACCGAAAGCCCCGTCAGTGTCGTGAACCGGTCGAGGGCCGCGACCCCCGCCACCGAGTTCCCGCGCTTGTCGAGCCCCGGGCTCCACACGCAGACCGTGCAGCGGCCCGGCACGACCGCGACGATGCCGCCGCCCACACCGCTCTTGCCGGGCAGCCCGACGCGATAGGCGAAATCGCCCGCGGCGTCGTACGTCCCGCAGGTCATCATCACCGCGTTGACCTGCTTGGCCTCGCTGCGGCTGAGCAGCCGGGAGCCGTCGGCGCGTACGCCGTGGCGGGCCAGAAAGCCCGCGGCCAGGGCGAGATCGGCGCAGTTCATCTCGATCGAGCACTGGTGGAAGTAGTGGTCGAGGAGCGTGGGGACGGGCTGGCGGATATGGCCGTACGACGCCATGAAGTGCGCGAGCGCGGCGTTGCGGTCCCCGTGCGCGGCCTCCGACGCGGCGACTTCGAGGTCGAAGGCGAGCTCCGGGTTGCCGCTCTCGGCCCGCAGGAAGCCGAGCAGGTCGGTGCTCGCATCGCCGGTCAGGGTCTGGAGGCGGTCGGTGACGACGAGGGCGCCGGCGTTGATGAACGGATTGCGCGGCAGGCCCTGCTCGTACTCCAGCTGCACTAGGGAGTTGAAGGGGTTGCCGGAGGGCTCGCGGCCCACGTGCTCCCACAGGCCGGTGCCCTCGTGCGCGAGGACGAGCGCGAGGGCGAAGACCTTGGTGATCGACTGGGTGGAGAACGGCGTGCGCCACTCCCCCACCCCGCACACCCCGCCGTCCAGATCGGCGACGGCGATACCGAAGCGGTCCGGGTCCACGCAGGCGAGCGCGGGGATGTAGTCGGCGGAGCGGCCGCGGCCGGGCAGCGCGGCGACCTCGGCCGCGATCTCCTCGAGTACGGGCAGATAGTGCTCGGCCTTCGGCGCCGCGTACACGGACGGCATCGACTCGGGCGGCATGGGCTCGCTCCCCGGTCTCTCGTTCTCCCGCCTGCTCAGGCGGTCTTGAAGCCCCGGTGCAGCGCGACGATGCCGCCGCTCAGGTTGCGCCAGGCCACCTTCGACCAGCCGGCGCCCTGCAACTTGGCGGCGAGTGCGGGCTGGTCGGGCCAGTCGCGGATGGACTCGGCGAGGTAGACGTACGCGTCGGGGTTGGAGGACACCGCGCGCGCGACGGGCGGCAGGGCGCGCATCAGGTACTCGGTGTAGACGGTCCGGAACGGGGCCCAAGTCGGGTGGCTGAACTCGCAGATGACGACCCGTCCACCGGGCTTGGTCACGCGGTACAGCTCGCGCAGCGCCTGATCGGTCTCCTGCACGTTGCGCAGCCCGAACGAGATCGTCACGGCGTCGAAGGTGTCGTCCTTGAACGGCAGCTTCGTGGCGTCGCCGGCGGTCAGCGGCAGATGCGGATGGTTGCGCTTGCCGACCCGCAGCATGCCGAGCGAGAAGTCGCACGGCACGACATACGCTCCGGTCTGCGCGAAGGGCAGGCTCGATGTGGCCGTACCGGCCGCGAGATCGAGGATCTTCTGCGCGGGCCGCGCGTCGACGGCCTTCGCGACCTCCTTGCGCCACACCCGGTCCTGCCCGAGCGAGAGCACGTCATTGGTGAGGTCGTACTTCTCCGCGACGTCGTCGAACATCGAGGCGACTTCGTGCGGCTGCTTGTCCAGAGATGCGCGGGTCACTCGCCCATTGTCGCAGGCGTGATCCGTGATCTTCGGTTGGCCTGGGGTGGATGGCTTCCCGGGGGCTCAACGCCCCCGGTACACCAGCCGTCCGCCGATCACGGTCGCGATGCAGGTCTCAGGCCCTCGGCGGACGAGAGCGGAGCGGTCCTCGACGTCGAAGACCGCGAAACGGGCCGGGCCGCCGACCACGAGCGGGGGCAGCAGCACCAGCGGCCTGGGGGTCAGTGACACCGGTCCCGGCAGCTGCTGGGGGCGGGCCGCGAAGACGAGGCCCACTCCGCGTACCGCGTCCAGGGCCTGCTTCGAGCCGAGTTCACCGCCGATCGCCACCGTCCCGTGCGCAAGGAGGCGCTGGACGCCGCGGCGGGCGCTCGGGCCGAGGCGGGAGGGGTCCGCGCGGAAGATCTCGCGGGCGCGGGCGCCGCCGATGGGCGTCGTACCGAACGCGTCGGCCTCGCGCGGATCCGGGTGGTACGTCGATTCGAGGATCTCGGGACCGTACGGGTTGAGGAGGCCGGGCGTCAGGATGCCCGGCCAGCGCCGTACCCGTGCCGACGGGTGGGCCTTCGCCAGGTCCTCGTACGAGCCGAGGGCCTGGACGCGGTCCCCGTCGACGAGGACCGAGCCGTCGTCCGTGGCGTGAAGGGTCAGCAAGGCGGGATCAGTTGGCCGAGAGGAGCTTGAGCTCGGGGTGGGCCGTGCCGCCCTCGATCGCCGTCGAGGAGATGTGCGAGGCCACGCGCTCGTCGACCGGGTCGTTCGCCGGGTCGTCGTGCACCACGATGTGCTCGTACGTCGTGGTGCGCTGCGCCGGGACGCGGTCCGCGGTGCGGATCATCTCGATGATCTCGTGCAGGTTCGAGCGGTGCTTGGCGCCCGCGGACGAGACCACGTTCTCCTCCAGCATCACCGAGCCGAGGTCGTCCGCGCCGTAGTGCAGCGTGAGCTGGCCGACCTCCTTGCCGGTGGTGAGCCAGGAGCCCTGGATGTGCGCGACGTTGTCGAGGAAGATCCGGGCGATCGCGATCATCCGCAGGTACTCGAAGAGCGTGGCCTGCGTCTGGCCCTTCAGCTTGTTGTTCTGCGGCTGGTAGGTGTACGGGATGAAGGCGCGGAAGCCGCCCGTACGGTCCTGGACGTCACGGATCATGCGCAGGTGCTCGATCCGCTCGGCGTTGGTCTCGCCCGTGCCCATGAGCATCGTGGAGGTGGACTCCACACCCAGGTTGTGGGCGATCTCCATGATCTCCAGCCAGCGCTCGCCCGACTCCTTGAGCGGGGCGATGGCCTTGCGGGGGCGCTCGGGAAGCAGCTCGGCGCCGGCGCCCGCGAAGGAGTCGAGGCCCGCGGCGTGGATACGGCGGATGGCTTCCTCGGCCGTCACTCCGGAGATACGGGCCATGTGCTCGACCTCGGAGGCGCCGAGGGAGTGGATGACCAGCTGCGGGTACGCCTTCTTGATCGCCGAGAAGTGCTCTTCGTAGTACTCGACGCCGAAGTCGGGGTGGTGACCGCCCTGGAACATGATCTGCGTACCGCCGAGCTCGACCGTCTCCGCGCAGCGGCGCAGGATGTCGTCGAGGTCGCGGGTCCAGCCCTTGTCGGTGTCCTTCGGCGGGGCGTAGAACGCGCAGAACTTGCAGGCCGTCACGCAGACGTTGGTGTAGTTGATGTTCCGCTCGATGATGTACGTCGCGATGTGCTCCGTACCCGCGTAGCGACGGCGGCGCACCGCGTCGGCGGCCGCGCCGAGCGCGTGCAGCGGCGCGTGACGGTAGAGGTCGAGGGCCTCTTCCGGGGTGATCCGCCCACCCTCGGCGGCGCGGTCGAGAATCGACTGGAGTGCGGCCTTCTCGGTCACCGGCTGGTCCCTTTCGGACGTGGAGAGCGGACCGATCCAGCGTACGCCAGGGGCATCCGTCCCTTTCCGGGGGACCGGCCGCGGGCTAGCCGTTCTTCGAGAGGCGGCCCTGGGCGTTGCCTCCCTCCGGGTTGTCCGAGGTGAACTGGAGGTCGTCGCCGACCGGTGTCAGCCGCACCGTGTGATCGTTCTGCGTACAGCGCGAGTCGGCCTTGTTCTTCGCCTTGCCCGTCGCGATCAGCTCCTTGTCCGTGACCGACTTCAGGATCAGGATGTCGGTGCAGGTGCTGAGGCCGAGCTCGTCCGTCATGGTCGCGCTGCCCAGTTCCTGGCCCGGCTCCACCTGTTTCACGGTGACCGTGACCGTCCCCGCCGGCAGGCCCTGGAGTATCTGCGCCTTGCCCTCCCAGGTGCCCACGTAGCGCTCGGGGATCTCGTCGAGCTGCCCCGGTGAGGCGCTGCTGTTCGACCCCGGGTCCGAGGACTGCGAGGCCGCCGGCGGCCTGGAGGTGTGGTCGCTGCCCGCCCCGGAGTCCTTGTCCTTGTTGTCCGGCAGCATGCTGAAGACGAAGACCGTGCCGAGGCTGACCGCAGCGACCGCGCTCGCGACCGCCAGGGCCAGTGTGCAACTGACCTTCCGCCCGCGCCCGTTGTCCCCCTGCGTGCTCGCCGCCGTCACCGAGACGGAGACCCTGCCGGGCGGCGGCGCGTCGGCCGGCGTCGTGTCCGCCGGCGCCGGCTGCCGCTCCGCGGGCGCCGCCGACAGCGGCACGGACGCGTACGAAGGGTCCGGCGGTCCGAACACCCCGGGTTCGCTGAACGCCACCGGCCCCGAGGCCTGCGGGGGCGTGGGTTCGAGATCGAGCAGCCGTACGGCGTTCCGGCTCACCTGCTCCACCAGCGGCCCCGGCAGCCAGCCCGCCGCCACCAGCTCGGCCGCTCCCCCGGGCGCGAGCCTGCGGGCGACCTCACCGGGGGCCGGGCGGGCCGAAGGCTCCTTGGCCAGACAGTCGAGGATCACCTCGCGCAAGTCGCCGCCGGGCAGCGCGACTTCGGGCTCGGTGTGCACGACCTGATAGAGCAGCGCCGCCGATGAGTCGCCGCTGAAGGGAGCGGTGCCGGTCGCCGCGTACGCGAGGACGGCGCCGAGCGAGAAGACGTCCGAGGCGCCGGTGACGCCCTTGCCGAGGATCTGCTCGGGCGCCATATAGCCGGGTGAGCCGATCGAGACACCGGTGGAGGTGAGCGAGGCGGTGCCGTCCGTGGCGCGGGCGATCCCGAAGTCGATCAGACGCGGGCCGTCGAGTGCGAGCAGCACGTTGGACGGCTTGACGTCGCGGTGCACCAGACCGAGCGCGTGCACGGCCGCGAGCGCTTCACCGAGTCCGGCGCCGAGCACCCGTACCGAATGATCGGGCAGCGACCGCAGCGTGCCCCGCTCGCCGACCGCCTCCGACAGCGAGGGTCCGGCGACATAGCCGGTGGCCACCCAGGGCACGGAGGCCTCGGCGTCCGCGTCGAGGACGGGCGCGGTCCAGGCGCCGCCGACGCGTCGTGCGGCCTCGACCTCGCGCCGGAAGCGCTCACGGAACTCCTGGTCGAGTGCGAAGTGCGGATGCACGACCTTGACGGCGACGGTCCGTCCCCCGGTGCTGCGGCCCAGATAGACCCGGCCCATGCCGCCGGCGCCCAGGCGCCCGAGCAGCCGGTACGGCCCGATGGTCGCGGGTTCGCCCGCTTCGAGCGGCTGCATGGTGTCGGCCTCCCCCGGAATTCGCCCCCCGCTCCTGCGGCACGAGGCCCTGGAGCTCTACCCAGCGTAGGGCCGAAGGCAGGCGATGCAGTGGCCCGGATCACCTTCTGCCACAGGCAACCGCATACGTCTTGTTTGCCTCTTTATGTCCGGAATCAGCGCCCGCGCGACCCGCGTGCGCAGTCCCGCCACGTCCCCTGCCTCGCCGGAGAGCCCCATGAAGCGCCTGAAGCGTCCGTACGTCACGGTGGTGATCACCACCCTCGCCATAGCCGCGGCCCTGGTCGCGGTCATGCGCCCCTGGAGCGAGAAGGACGAGGTCAGCTTCGGCGGTACGCGGCCGACGCAGCAGGCCAAGGCGAATCCGGCCTCGGACGTGCAGTTCCCGACCAACCCGCGCCAGTGGGAGACCCAGCGCACCCTCGCCGACGGCACCACGATCGGTGTGACGACCTACCACGGCGAGAAGTCCGGCTTCTCCGGCAAGGTCTGGGTGTGGGCGCCCAAGGAGTACTCGGATCCGAAGTACGCGAACAGCGCGTTCCCGGTGATGATCGCCCTGCCCGGCGCGTACGGCTTCCCGAACAACTACTGGTGGGGCAAGGACTTCTCGCTGCAGGAGAAGGTCGCGCAGGCCATGGCCCAGGGGCAGAGCAAGCCGTTCATCATCGTGATGCCGGTGCAGAACCCCAACCGGGACAACTACTACGACGGCGCCGACATCCCCGGCCAGCCCAAGATGGGCACCTGGATGTCGGACGACGTGCCGGCCCTGGTGAAGGAGAACTTCCGCACCTTCAAGTCCCCGGCCGGCTGGGGCTTCTTCGGCTCGTCCTCCGGCGGCTACATCGGCATCAAGATGGCGCTGCAGCACCCGGACAGGTTCAGCTTCGCGATCGCGGGCGGCCCGGACACCTTCCCCGACTCCCCGCTCTGGAAGGGCCACGTGAAGGAGAAGCAGGCGAACAACCCGGAGCAGCTGGCGGCCGATCTGATCAAGCAGAACCCCACCGGGCCCACGAAGGTGCGCATCACGATGCTGATGGGTGACAAGGAGCAGCGGGATCTGCCCCGTATCAAGGACTTCATGGCCAAGTACAACAAGGGCCCGGTCGCCATCGACCTGCACATGATCCCGAACGCCGGGCACGACGGCTACAAGTACGGAGCCGCCCTGTTCGACGGCCCGCTCGCGAACATCAGCAAGCACGTACCGGGCCCCACGGCCGGCTGACCGCTGCCGGCTAACCGCCGAGCAGGTCCACCTTCACGTCCGCCGGGAAGCCCGTCGTCGGGCCGACCCGGCGGGCGAACTCGGTGACACCCGCGAGCTGCTCGGGGCCGAAGCGGAAGTCGAGCGTCGTGAAGTACTCCTCCAGCACACCCGCGTCGAAGGACTCCCAGCGCGCGGCCTGCTCGGCGACCTTGGTGACCTCTTCCAGGGAGACGTCGCGCGAGGCGAGGAAGGCCTCGTGCACCTCCCGTACGACATGGGGCTCGCGCTCCAGGTAGTCGCGCCGGGCCGCCCATACGGCGAAGACGAACGGCAGGCCCGTCCACTCCTTCCACATCGCGCCGAGGTCGTGCACCTGCAGACCCAGGCGCGGTGCGTCGTGCAGATTCGCGCGCAGGGCAGCGTCCCCGATCAGGACGGCCGCGTCGGCCTCCTGCATCATCAGGCCGAGGTCGGGCGGGCAGGTGTAGTAGTCCGGGCGCACGCCGATGTGCTCGGCGAGCAGGAGCTGCGCGAGGCGTACGGAGGTACGCGAGGTCGACCCGAGAGCGACCCGCGCCCCGTCGAGCCGGTCGAGCGGCAGCTGCGAGACGATCACACAGCTCATCACCGGACCGTCGCAGCCCACGGCGATGTCGGGCAGGGCGACCAGGTCGTCGGCGTTCTTCAGGAACTCGACGAGGGTGATCGGACCGATGTCCAGGTCGCCCCGTACGAGCTGCTCGCTGAGCTTCTCCGGGGTGTCCTTGGTGAGCTCGAGGTCGAGCAGGGTGCCGGTCCTGGCGAGTCCCCAGTAAAGGGGCAGACAGTTCAGAAACTGGATGTGGCCGACTCGTGGCCGGCTGCGACGGGATGCGGCGACGGGGTGTGTGCTCGCGTCCCCGGAAGAGTCCACGGGAGAATTGTCCACATCGCGAGGCTAGACCCGGTGAGGTGCCGTGCCGACGCCGGGGGCGGTCCGGGCCTCCAGAGACCCCGGTCTGTCCGATTCGTCACCTTTCGTCAACGCGCGTGTCGCGCAGGTCAAACATCCGAGTGACATGATCTTTCCCTCTATCGCTTCCCACAGGCCCCGTGCTAGGCTCGCCGCAAGTTGCAGTTTGGTTTCCCTTGCAGTACAGAGCCTGCGGAGCATGTAACCGCGGGCTCTCGTCGTTTTCAGACTTTTGCAGTAGTGGTGACACTCGCGGGTTCTGGGAGCAGGGACACCCTTTGGCCCATAGGAGGGCTTTATGGCTACCGGAACCGTGAAGTGGTTCAACGCTGAAAAGGGCTTCGGCTTCATCGCCCAGGAAGGCGGCGGCCCGGATGTCTTCGTCCACTACTCCGCGATCAACGCGTCCGGCTTCCGCTCCCTCGAGGAGAACCAGGCCGTGAACTTCGACGTCACGCAGGGCCCGAAGGGCCCGCAGGCGGAGAACGTCACCCCGATCTAATTCGGCTGACACTCGCTTGATCGACTCGGACCCGCCAGGTCCGAGCACGGATTGCACCACCCAAGGAGCCCCCTCCCCCGCCTCGGCGGGGGGTGTGGGGCTCCTGCCTTTGTCCGGCTCACGGGTGGGGACTGCTTCGGTACAGGGTGTGGGCTGGGGCCCGGTGGGCGCCCCGGGCCGATAGCCCCGGCCGCGCCGGGACATAAGCCCCGGAAAACCCCACCGATATCGCGACCTTCGGCACCCCGATCCGGCTCAATTGCCCTGCGGAAAGGCCCCGTTCCCCTTCTACGGTGAACTCGTACTGCAGCACGCGACAGGGAGCCGGCACAGCAGATGAGCGGCAGCAAGAGGGATCAGCAGCGGGCGGCTCGGGAGCGGCTCAGGGCCGAACGGGACGCCGCGGCGCGCAAGGCGAAGGTGCGTGGGCGGATTCTCGTGTCCGGTGCGATCGTCGCCTCGCTGGCACTCGTCGGCGGTATCGCCTGGTACGTGACCCAGCCGACCGCCGACGCCGCGGCCGCCGAGGGACCGCTGGTGAAGCCGGCGAACACCACCGGCGAGGACGGTGTCGTCGTGCCGTACGGCAAGGCTGACAGCAAGCACGTGCTCTCCATCTGGCTCGACCCCCGCTGCCCCTACTGCGCGGGCGCCGAGGTCGGTCTCGGCAAGACGATGAAGCAGCAGGCCGATGACGGTGAGTACCGGATCGAGTACCACTTCGCGACGTTCCTCGACGGTTCGCTCGGCGGCAAGGGGTCCAAGCGGGCACTGAACGCCCTGGGCGCGGCCGTGAACGAGAGCCCCGAGAAGTTCATGGAATACCTGAACGTCCTGTACTCGAACCACCCCGAGAAAGAGTCGGACGACAAGTTCGGCTCGACCGCGACGCTCCTGGAACTCGCGGACAAGGTGGACGGCCTGCGTACTCCCGCATTCAACAAAGCCGTCAAGGAACTCACGTATATGCCATGGGTCGAAAAGACCTCGCAGCAGTTCTACGAGCAGAACATCAACAGCACTCCGACCGTCCTGATCGACGGGAAAAAGATCCAGGTAAACTCGGGCAATGGGATCGAATCCATTACGCCCGAGCAGTTCACCAAGCTCGTGGACGAGAACTCCAAGTAGCTCGGGCGCGCACGTTAAGGAGCGCGGCATTCCCGGTCGGCGGCGATGGGCGTGGAAGCTGCGGGTGCTGTTCTCGGCGGCGGCGCTCGTGTCGATCGTCGCGCTCTCGGACGCCCGGGACGATCCGGCTCCCGATCCGGATATCCCGTCCTATGTGGGTGCGCTCTTCAGCAACGATCTCGATGGCGGCCATTTCTGCACCGCATCGGTCGTGCACAGCAAAGGCCGCGATCTCATCGCCACCGCCGCGCACTGTCTGGGTGACGCCGAGGGAAAGGTGTTCGCGCCCGGATATCACGACGGCCAGGCACCTTACGGGACTTGGACCGTCGAGAAGATCTACGAGGACAAGAGCTGGCTCGACGACGAGGACGAGGACGCGGATATCGCCTTCGCCACCCTCGCACCCCTCGACGGCAAGGAAATCGAGGACGTCACCGGCGCCAACACCCTCGACGCGAGCGGCCGCACCGGCGACAAGGTCACCGTCACCGGCTACCCCAGCGACCTCGACCACCCCCTGAGCTGCACGGTCGAGGCCACCGCCGATCACGACACCGGGCAGCGCGTGGACTGCCCGGACTTCGCGACCGGCACCAGCGGCAGCCCCTGGGTCACCGAGGACGGACGGCTCGTGGGGGTGCTCGGCGGGTACAAGGGCGGCGGTGAGACGGACGACGTCTCGTACAGCATCGTGCTCGGCGAACTGACCGCGAGGCTGTACGAGCAGGCGAACGGCTAATACGGGCAGGCGAACGGCTGGAGCGCCCCTGATGGAGCGCCCTAGCCGTACAGCGTCTCGATCTCCGTCGCGTACCGCTCGATGACCGCCTTGCGCCGCACCTTCAGGCTGGGTGTGAGCAGCCCGCCCGCCACGTCGAAGTCCTCGTCGAGCAGCGCGAAAGCGCGGATCCGGGCGGGGCGCGCGAGCTGGGAGTTGGCGGCCTCGACGGCCTCCTCGATCAGCGCGTACACCCGGGGGTCGTCCTTGAGCGACCCGAGCGTGACGCCTTCGCGCGTCGCCCAGCCGCGTATCTCCTCCTCGTCGAGCGTGATCAGCGCGACCGGATACGGGCGGTGGTCGCCGACCATCACCGCGCGCGAGACGAACCTCGACTGCTGCAGGGCGAATTCGGTGAGCGACGGGGTGAGGTTCTTGCCGCCGGACGTGATGATCAGGTCCTTCTTGCGGCCGGTGATGAAGAGATAGCCGTCCTCGTCGAGGCGGCCGAGGTCGCCGGTGTGCAGCCAGCCCTCGGCGTCCAGGGCTTCGGCGGTCGATGCCGCGTCCGCGTGGTAGCCGGGGAAGACATGGGCGCCGCGCGTGAGCACCTCGTCGTCCTCGGCGATCCGCACCTCGCAGCCCGGCATCGGGCGGCCCACCGAGCCGTAGCGGCAGGCGGCCGGGTGGTTGAGGGAGATGACCCCGCCGGATTCGGTCATGCCGTAGCCCTCGTAGAGCGAAATCCCGCAGGCACGCAGGAAGTTCAGGGTCTGCGGTGCGATGGGGGCCGCGCCCGTGAGGGCCCACTTGAGGCGGCCGCCGAAGGCGCCCCGTACGAGGGAGAAGAGCTTCTCGTCGGCCGCCTGCCAGGCCTCCATCAGCTCAGCGGAGGGCTCCTCGCCCCGTTCGCGCAGATCGGCGACCTCCACCCCGACCCGCAGCGCCTCCTCGAAGCGCTCGGCGCCGCCCTCCTGGCCCTCGGCCAGCGAGAGCACCACCGAGTGGATCTTCTCGAACAGGCGCGGTACGGAAGGGAGATGGGTGGGGCGGGCCTCGGCCAGCTCGCCGACGATGTCCTCGATACGGCCGCCGAAGTAGATCAGCTCCGTGCCCTTGAGCAGCGTCTTGAACTGCACCAGCTGCGCCATGGCGTGTGCGAGCGGCAGATAGAGATACGTGGAGTCGCCCTCGGACTCCGGGATCAGGTCGAGTGTCGCGTCGCGTACCGCCGCGAAGTTGCCGTGGGTGAGGATGCAGCCCTTGGGCATACCGGTGGTGCCCGAGGTGTAGATGATCGTGGCCACGTCGTCGTCGGTACGGGAGTCCGCGCGGGCGTCCAGCGCCTCATCGGCCACGAGTGAGGGGAGCCGCAGCAGGTCGAGGTCCTTCTCGCCCGCCTCGCTCATCAGGACCACGTCCCGCAGACCGGGCAGCCGGTCGCGCAGCCGGTCGATCTTCTCGGCCTGTGCGGGGTTCTCGCAGATCACCACCGAGGCGCCGGAGTCGGTCAGCACCCACACGACCTCCTCGTCCCCGGCCGTCGGATACACCGGCACCACCACGGCGCCCGCCGCGAACGCCCCGAGATGCGCGTACGTCCACTCCGGCCGGGTCTCGGCGAGGATCGCCACCCGGTCGCCGGCCGCCACCCCGAGCCCCATCAGGCCGCGGGCCACCTGACGGACGGTGGTGCGCAGTTCGGTGTACGTGAGGGTGTACGGGCCGTCCGGTGTCTTGAAGCGCAGGGCGGGGCGCCTCCCGTAGCGCTCGGCCGCCCAGCCGGCCAACAGGGCCAAGGTCTTGGGGTGTTCGGACTGTGCCACAGCGCCTCCCATGTCCACGGTGCGTACGAAGCTAGGGACGCTCAGCGACGAAAAGGCATGACCGGTGGCGTCAGGGCCACTGACCCGGGAGCTCAGTCCCGCTACCGTCATGACCATGGCGAGGCGGACGATCACCGTGCACCAGGTGCGGGCGCTGCTGAGCGGTGTGCAGCGCCAAGGCGTCGACACCGTGCCCCTGCTGCAGCGGGCGCAGATACCGCCGCTGCTGCTCGGTGACGAGCGGGCGCGGGTCACTCCGGCCCAGTTCGTGCGGCTCTTCAGGGAGTTGTACGAGGTCACGGGTGACGAGTTCCTCGGTCTGAGCGTCGCGCCGAGCAGACCGGGCACCTTCGCGATGATGTGCCACACCGCGCTCGGCTCCCGCGATCTGGGCGCCGCGATCGAGCGCGGGGTCACCTTCTACGGGCTCTTCCCCGGCGGCCCGGATCTGGCGCTCGAACACGAGGGCTTCGGCGGCGAGGCCGTCTTCGTCGTACGCAACGACTTCGCCTCCGAGGAACAGCGCTTCCTCGCCGAGTGCGTGGTGATCATCTGGCACCGGCTGTGCAGCTGGCTGATCGGACGGCGGATCCCGCTGGAGTGGGCCTCCTTCGCCTCTCCCCCGCCTGCGTACAAGGACGAGTTCCCTGAACTCTTCGGCTGCCCGGTGCACTTCGGGGCCGGGCGCACGGGCGCCGGTTTCGCCGCCCACTACCTCGCCGCGCCCCTCGTACGCGACGAGAGCGAGCTGGCGCAGATGCTGCGACGGGCTCCTTTCGAGCTGCTGAGCCGGCGCGAGTACGGGACGACGGTCGCCGAGCAGGTCAGACGCGCTCTGGTGCGGGCGCTCGGGGATTCACCGCGGCTGCCCGCGCTCGGCGAGATCGCTGCGCGGCTCGCGGTGAGCCCGGCGACACTGCGGCGGCGGCTCGCGGCCGAGAACACCTCGTACAAGGACCTCAAGGACACCGTCCGCAGGGACGCGGCGATCGCCGGGCTCGCCGAGGGCAGCGAGCCGATCGCGGAGCTGGCCGCGCGGCTCGGGTTCTCCGAGGACACGGCCTTCCACCGGGCGTTCCGGCGCTGGACGGGCACGACGCCGGGGGCGTACCGGCTGGCCACGGTCACTCACGAGCCGCCTCGTGAGACGGGGAGTCAGCAAAGCTGAGCTGCCCGGTCAGCCCGGAACTTACTGGCGAGTCACTACCTTCACCCCAACTGACCCATCCCCACTGGACAGTTGGGAGAGCCGCATGCGTATCCCCAGATCGCTCCTCTCGGGACTGTGTACCGCCGCCCTGGCCCTGGCCGTGCTGCCGGCCACCGCCTCGGCGGCCGCGCAGGAGGTGGCGCCGGGTGACGTGCTCAGCGTCACGAACTCGTCGTTCCATCCGCTGCCACTGCAGCCCACGAACACCAAGGCCTGGAAGATCAGTTACCGGTCCACCTCCGCGACCGGACAGGCCAACACCGTCACCGGCACCGTGATCGTCCCCAACGACGGGAAGAGCGGTCCGCGCCCGCTGATCACGTACGCGGTCGGCACCGTCGGACTCGGCGACTCCTGCGCGCCGAGCGCGGGCTTCCCCAAGGGCACCACGATGGAGGCCAGTCTGATCCAGCAGTACCTGTGGCGCGGCTGGGCCGTCGTCGTCACCGACTACGAGGGCCTCGGCACTCCGGGCGAGCACACCTACACCGCCGGACCCTCGGCCGGGCACGCCATGCTGGACGCGGCCCGCGCGGCCCAGCGGATCCCGGCCGCGGCGGCCTCGGGGATCACCGCGCAGAGCCCGATCGGGATCGTCGGCTATTCACAGGGCGGCCAAGCCTCCTCCTGGGCGGCCGAGTTGAAGGACTCCTACGCGCCCGAGCTGAACGTCAAGGGCACCGCGACCGGTGGCGTACCGGCGCATCTGGAGAAACTGGTGCCGGTGCACGACGGCAGTTACGGCTCGGGGCTGCTGTTCATGGCGGCCGCGGGACAGGACGCCGCGTACCCGGAGCTGAAGCTCGACTCGTATCTCAATACGGCGGGCAAGGCGCTGATCAACTTCTTCCGCACCAACTGCGTGGTGATCGACACCACGGTCGGCTCCTTCAAGCGGATCTCGGACATGACCACCAGCAATCCGCTGGCGACGCCCGAGTGGCAGCAGCGCCTCAACGAGTCGGATCTCGGCACGCACAAGCCGGACCACCCGGTGTACCTGTACCACGCCCTCGGCGACGAGCTGATCCCGTACTCGCTGGGCACGGGCCTGCGCAAGGACTGGTGTGCGCGCGGGGCGGCCGTGGACTGGCGGACCATCGTGGTCGGTGAGCATGTGTCCGGGGTGATCACCGAGGTGACCCGGGTGCAGAACTGGCTCGCGGACCGGTTCGCGGGGAAGCCGACGTCCGGGAACTGCTGAGACGGGTGGGGCCCGGTGACGGAGGGGACCGGGCCCTGCTCCGGCGAGCGCCGGTCCCCGTCAGCCCCTGCCCCGTCAGCCCCCTTCGGGCCCGCACGACGACCCGTCGCTCGGCAGCGAGCCGTACAGCAGGAAGTCGTTGACCTTGCGCTGTACGCACTTCGACGAGGCGTAACCCGTGTGTCCCTCGCCCTTGTTGTCGAGGACCACGGCCGAGTCACCGAGCCGCCGGGCGGTCTCGGTCGTCCACTTGTAGGGGGTGGCCGGGTCGCCCCGGGTGCCCACCATCAGGAACTTCGGCGAGTCCACGTTCTCGATCCCGCGGATGTAGTCGGTGCCCTTGGGGCGGCCGGCGCACAGCAGCACCTCGTACAGCCTGACCGGCCCGAACACCGGTGAGGCCTCGGTGAAGTCGGCCCTCAGCTTCCGCAGCCCGGCCTTGTCGGCCAGGTCGGCGGCGGTGAACCGGTCGGGGTCGTCCGCGCAGTTGACGGCGATCAGGGAGGCGGTGGCGTTGTCGAAGGGGACGTCCTCCTCGTAGGGACCGAGGTCGCGCGGCGTGGCCGGGCCCTGCACGCGCTCCGGGGCCGGGCCGACAGCTCTCTCCGCAGCCGGGCCGACAGCGCGCTCCGTGGACAGCGCGGGCGCGCCCGTGATCCGCATCAGCGACCTCGGATCGCCGTCGAGCATCAGGGAGAGCAGGCCCTGGGAGAGATACGGCCACATGTCACGGTGGTAGAGCGCGGTGCCGAGCGAGGCGACGAGCTGGTCACCGGTGAACTGCCCGAACATGGTCTCCACCGGGAACCTGTTCAGCTGCTTCACCAGCTTGACGATGTTCTCCTTGGCCTCACGCGAGTTGGGGCCGAGCGCACAACCGGTGTTCCTTGCGCACCAGGTGACGAAGTTGTCGAGTGCCGTCTGCTGGCCCTCCGCGCCCACCAGGGCCTGTTCGGTGAGCGGTTCGTCGAGGGTGTCCACACCGTCGAGCACCATCCGGCCGACCTTCTTGGGGAACTGGGCCGCGTACACGGCGCCGATCCTCGTCCCGTACGAGAAGCCGAGATAGTTGAGTTTCTTGTCGCCGACCGCGCTGCGGATCACGTCGAGGTCGCGCGAGACGTTCACGGTCCCCATGTGCGCGAGGACCGGTCCCGAGTGCTTACGGCACACCTCGTACTGCTTCCTCAGCAGTTCGAGCGCCGGCGCGAACTGGTCCCCGTCCTCCCCGGGCGGCTCCATCTCCGGCAGATCCGAACCGTCACCGCAGGTCACGGGGGAACTGCGCCCCACGCCCCGGGGATCGAAGCTCACCACGTCGTATGCGTTGGTCAGTTCACCGAAGACCTTCTCGCCGCTCGCGAGGCCGGGCACTCCGGGGCCGCCCGGGCCGCCGAAGTTCAGCACGACCGAACCGCGCGGGTCCTTCGCGGAGGACTTGAAGCGCGCCATCGCGAGGCTCAGCTTCTCCTCGCCGGGATCGGCGTAGTCCAGCGGGACTTCGACCGTGCCGCACTCCAGACCCTTGGGTGCGTGCGCGAGGTCCTTGCACTCGCCCCACTTGATCCGCTGGTTGTAGAAGCCGCGCAGGTCGGGCTCGGGATCCTCCTGCGCGGCCAGGGCCTGTGCGGCGCCGCCGCTCCCGATCAGGGCCAGGGCGGCTACTGCGGCGATCACGCGTATATGCATCGGCAGCCCTTCGGTGGGGGTGCCCCTTTGGGCCACGATAGGCGGGGCGAGCATTCCGGGCATTTCGGCTCAGCGCCCGGTGGCGCCGAGATCGTGGCATCGGGCCTGCTCAGAGGCCTCGACCTGACACCTGACCGTCGAGTAATTTGCGCTTCAAAGATCACGCTTCAAAGATCAACGATCTGCCGTCCGAACGATTCAGCAGTCTGTCCGGGAGCCCGCCGATGACCGTCGTACGCCTGGGGCGCACCCCTCACCTCGCGCCCATGCTGCTCGCGGGCGCCCTGCGCTCGCCGCTGAAGCGGCCGCGGCCCGACGCGCCCCTGCCCGGGCGCTCGATCGAGCTCGCCGAGGCCTCGGTGGATCCGGCCCGGCTTGAGGCGTACGCGAGGCTGTGCGGGTTCCCGGCGGACGGCCGGCTGCCCGTGACGTATCCGCATGTGCTCGGTTTCCCGCTCGCGATGAAGCTGATGGCGGCGCGGGACTTCCCGCTGCCACTGCTCGGTCTCGTCCATACGTCGATCGAGATACGGCAGGAGGCGGCGCCGCTGCGCAGCACGGACCGGCTCGAACTCCTCGTACACACAGAGAAGTTGGCGCCCCATCGGCGCGGCACCGAGGCGACGGTCGTGACGCGTGTGCGATGCGTGGGGCGCGGTGAGACGGTGTGGATGTCGCGGTCCACGTATCTGGCGCGGCACGGGAAGCCTGGCGAGTCGCCGGACCGGCCGGCGGACAACCCCCTTCCCGTACAGGCGACTTGGCGGCTCCCCGCCTCGCTCGGGCGGCGCTACGGCGCCGTGTCGGGCGACCGCAACCCCATCCATCTGCACCCGCTGACGGCGAAGGCCTTCGGCTTTCCGCGGCAGATCGCGCACGGGATGTGGACGGCGGCGCGGTGTCTGGCGGAGCAGCCTTTCGACGGACCCGTGGATGTACGGGTGGACTTCAGGGCGCCCGTACTGCTGCCGAGCACGGTGGCTTACGGGGCCGAGGGCGGGGAGTTCGAACTGCGGGGCGCGGACGGGCGGTTGCACCTGTCCGGCGGACTGTCGCTCCGGTGAGCGCGGCAGTCACTTCGGGGGTGACCAGGGCTTTCCGTGCATCAGGTTGGACAGGCCCGCCCACGCGAAGTTCATCAGGGTGGTGGCGGCGTCCCGTGCGGTGACACCGGGCGTCGCGTTGGCCCACACGGCGAGCGCCTCGGCCGCGCCGACCAGGGCCTCGGCGAGCGGGGCGACCTCGTCCTCGGGGAGCGTCGGATTGCTGTGCGCCTCGCGGGCGGCCTCGGCGATCAGGAGCGTGACGAAGGCCACGATCTCCGCACGCATCACGGCGACTTCACGGGCGAAGGGTTCGCCGTGCGTACGGGCCTGGCTGTGCAGCACCGCCCAGCCGTCGGGGCACTCGCCGGTGTGCGTGAAGAAGGCGAGCAGCCCGGCCCACAGCTGCTGGTCGGCGGGCTCACCGGGGGTGATGCCGCTGCGCACGGCCTCGACGAGGGCGGCGGCCTCGCGGCGGATACAGGACGTGAACAGGTCTTCCTTGGAGTTGAGATAGAGGTAGACCAGCGGCTTGGAGACACCGGCGAGTTCGGCGATCTCGTCCATGGAGGCGGACCGGTAGCCGCGTCTGCCGAAGGTGGCGACGGCGGCGTCCATCATCTGCCGTTCCCGCTCGGCACGCGGCATGCGCTTGCCTTTGCGGCCGACCTTCTTCTCCGTGTCCGTGCCGTGCACTTGGCTCCGCCCTCCCCGGTTCGGTGCGCTCCGCACGTAGCGTACGTGCATATGCCAGGGGTGGGCGGTGGTGAGGTTGCCGTTCTGGCGCGCCAGGCTCTTTCGCGGGCCCGCGGCCCGAAGCCGCTCCGCGGCGGTGGGAGGGGGGCCTGACGGGGTCAGACAGTTCGTTCGTACTCCGCCCTGCTCATGCCGTGCACTCGGGCGATCCGGCCCGCTGACGGGTCGGGCAGCTCTCGGATGAGGCTCATGCCCAGCTTGGCCATGATGCGCTCCGAAGCCGTGTTCTGCGGCTGGGAGATGCTCACGATCTGGTTCAGGCCCCGGTCGAGAAAGCCGAAGCGCAAGGCGGCGGCCGCCGCCTCCGTCGCGTATCCCCTGCCCCAGAACTCGGCGCCGAGGCGCCAGCCGATCTCCACCGCCGGAAGGAGCTCGGGCAGGAAGTGCGGCACCGAGAGCCCGGTGAACCCGGCGAGTCGGCCATCGGCCCGTATCTCCACCGCGAAGAGCCCGAAGCCCTCGCACTCCCACTCCCGCTCCATGTCCTCGATCCGGGCCCGGGTCTGCGCCTCGTCGCGCACCGAACCGTCGCCGATCCAGCGCATCACCTCGGGGTCGGCGTTCACGGCGGCCAGCGCTGCCACGTCCTCCTCGCGCCAGCGCCGCAGCACGAGCCGCTCGGTCTCGATCGTCCCCGACTGGCAGTTCGCCCTTGCCTGATAACCCGACACCTTGGGTGCTCCTTTCACGCAGCACCCTCCATCCTCGGCCGTGCACCCACCCCGGGACCAGACCCGATCGGCGCCCGTCCGCAAGGCCGAAGTCCCCGCCGTCCCCAGGCCCGAAGGGCTCCGCGCGGGTGACCGCACCGGGGCGCCGACCGTCAGGTCGTACCACTCATGGGCCCGCGCCCCTACCGTCCGCGCCCATGGACACCCTCATCTTCGGCGGCCTGCTCGCCGCCCTGGTGGTCCTGTACCAGGACCGTCCCAGAAAGATCATCCTCATCGTGTGGTGGGTGCTGCTGCTCGCCACGATCGTGCTGCTCTCGCACCACATCACCAGCAGCCTCAAGCTCGGGCTGAGCTACTGAGATGGCCTCGATGACGACCGCGGCCGCGCCCGCGGACAGCGCACGCCCTCTCGGCCGCCTCCAGTTCTGGTTCGCCTGCTTCTTCGCCGTCGGCTGGACCGGCGTCGTGTGCGGCGGGCTCGGGGTGCAGTTCATCAGCTGGGACTATCCGTGCCCGCTGTGCATGGTGCAGCGGATGTTCATGCTGCTCGCCGCGCTCGGCGCGGCCTGGATCGTCCGCAGGGGTATGACCGGGACCATCACCGGCCGCGACTACATGATGGGCTGGGGCATGGCCCTGATCGCCGTCATGGCGGGCGGCTTCACGTCCTGGCGCCAGACGATGCTGCACATCCTGCCCGGCGACAAGGGATACGGCAGTCCGGTGCTCGGCCTGCACATGTACGTATGGGCCTGGATTCTGTTCATGGCCTCGGTCGTGGCCGTCGGCATCGTGCTCACCTTCGCGCACCTCACCTCGGACACCGAACTCCCCGGCTCCCCGCTGTACCGCACGGCCGGACTCGTGGTCCTCGGTTTCGTCGGTCTGGTCATCACGGTCAATCTGGTCGCCATCTTCTTCCTGGAGGGCTTCCATTGGTTCCTGCCGGACGACCCCTCCCGCTACCAGTTCTTCCATGACGTGGGCATCACCGACTGAGGAGCCTCAGCATGAGCAACCGGAACAGCAAGGTCGATACGTTCATGGAGACCGTCGAGCATCCGCACAAGGACGCGGTCGACTATCTGCGCACGGCGATCCTGCGGGCCGAACCCGAGGTCACCGAGCAGGTGAAGTGGAACGCGCCCAGCTTCTGTTACGAGGGCACGGACCGCGTGACGTTCCAGCTGAAGTCCAAGGACGTGCAGCTGATCTTCCACCGGGGCGTGCAGGTCAAGGACGACGCCGGGGAATTCGCTTTCCAGGACGACAGCGGCCTGATGAAGTGGCGGTCGAGCGACCGGGCCATGGTCACGTTCAAGGACCTCGCGGACGCACAGGCGCACGAGGCGGCGTTCATCGATCTGGTCGGGCGGTGGATCCGGGCCTGAGGAGCCTTCGGACCTGAGCGCAGGATCCAGGTCCGATACGAGGGAGGGCGCATGGAGCCGTCGGAACTGCGGCGTGCGGTGGCGGCGGCTCGAACGACCGTCGTCGGCCTGGGACTTCAGGCCGACGACGTGAGCGTCCTGCACAACTCCGACCGCGTGGCGCTGCGCCTGCTGCCCTGCGAGGTGCTCGCGCGGGTCGCTCCCGTCGGGCACCTCGCAGAGGCGGAGTTCGAGGTGGCGGTCGCCCGTCGGCTCGCCGAGGCGGGTGCCCCGGTGGGCGGGACCGATCCGCGGGTGGGCCGAGTCGTCCACGTACACGATGATTTCGCGATCTCGCTGTGGACGTACCACGAGCCCGTGGCATCGGACATCACCCCGGCCGCGTACGCCGACGCGCTCCGGCGCCACCACGAGGCCCTGCGCCGCATCGACCTGGACGACGCCCCGCATTTCACCGACCGCACCGCCACCGCGCTGAGCGTCGTCACCGACAGGGAGCTGTCCCCCCACCTGCCCGACGCCGACCGCGAACTCCTTTCCACCACGCTCGCACTCGCCGTGCCAGGCGCCCACGACCAGCTCCTGCACGGCGAACCGCACCCGGGCAACCTCCTGAACACCAGCGCCGGCCCCCTCTTCATCGACCTCGCCACCTGCTGCCGCGGCCCGGTCGAGTTCGACCTGGCCCACGCCCCGGACGAGGTCGCCGACCACTACCCGGGGGCCGACCCCGAGCTTCTGCACCGCTGCCGTGCCCTGAACTGGGCGCTGTTCTCGGCCTGGCGCTGGCGCCGCGACGATCAGCTGCCGGACCGGGAGCACTGGAGGGCGGTGGGACTCGACCGGGTGCGGGCGGCGCTGGAGCGCTGCTGAACGAAAGGTCCTGGAACGCCGAGGTGCCCGCACCCCGTACTCGGGATGCGGGCACCTTTCGCCGAAAGGCCGGTCAGGCGGCGACGGCCAGGGGCTCGTCGACCGGCGAGGCGGAGGCCTTGCCGTAGGCCGTCTTGTCGAGGATGCCCTCACGGGCGGCCACGATGACCGGGACCACGGACTGGCCGGCCACGTTCGTGGCGGTCCGCATCATGTCCAGGATCGGGTCGATCGCGAGGAGCAGACCCACACCCTCCATCGGCAGACCCAGCGTGGAGAGGGTCAGGGTCAGCATGACCGTCGCGCCGGTCAGACCCGCCGTGGCGGCGGAGCCGATGACCGAGACGAAGACGATGAGCAGGTACTCCTTGATGCCGAGCTGCACGTCGAAGATCTGCGCGACGAAGATCGCGGCGATCGACGGGTAGATCGCGGCGCAGCCGTCCATCTTGGTCGTGGCGCCGAACGGCACGGCGAACGAGGTGTAGTCCTTCGGGACGCCGAGGCGCTCGGTGACCTTCTGGGTGACGGGCATCGTGCCGACCGAGGAGCGGGAGACGAAGGCCAGCTGGATCGCGGGCCAGGCGCCCTTGAAGAACTGCAGCGGGTTGACCTTGGCGACCGTGGAGAGCAGCAGCGGGTAGACGCCGAACATCACCAGGGCGCAGCCGATGTAGATGTCCGCGGTGAACGTCGCGTACTTGCTGATCAGATCCCAGCCGTACGTCGCGATGGCGGTGCCGATGAGGCCGACGGTACCGATCGGGGAGAGCTTGATGACCCACCACAGGGCCTTCTGCAGCAGCTCCAGGACCGACTCGCTGAGGGAGAGGATCGGCTGGGCCTTCTCGCCGATCTTCAGGATGGCGATACCGGCGACGGCGGCCATGAAGACGATCTGCAGCACGTTCAGTTCGGTGAACGGCGTGATGATGTCGGTCGGGATGATGCCGGTGAGGAAGTCGAGCCACGAGCCGGTGTGCTCGGGCAGCTTGCCGTCCTTCGGCGTGAGGCCGGTGCCGGCGCCCGGGTTGGTGACCAGGCCGATGACGAGGCCGATGGTGACCGCGATCAGCGAAGTGATCATGAACCAGAGCAGCGTGCGCGAGGCGAGTCGTGCGGCGTTGTTGACCTTGCGAAGGTTGGTGATGGACACCAGGATCGCGAAGAAGACCAGCGGGGCCACGGCCAGCTTCAGGAGCTGGACGAAGATCGAGCCGATCTGGTCGAGGGTGGTGGTCAGCCACTCGACCTCACCGTTGCGGGCGATGGCACCGAGGCCGACACCGACGACGAGACCGATGAGTATCTGCGCCCAGAAGGGCAGCGGTATACGGAAGCGGAAGCCGGGCTTCTGCGGGGAGTCCTGGACAGTCGAGGACACGGAGCACTCCAGTTGACGTGCGCGGGGGCATGGGGGGACGTACGGACTTCAAAGTGGAGCGACTGCCGTAGGGGACTGGGCACGGCGCCGCTGCAAGATCGCGCTTACTCAGGCACGGCAACAGGCCGCGGACATGCAGCGGCAGAGATCGACATGCAGGCGCGCGACGAGCGGGACGCTCGGGTCGCGGGGCGCAGCTGCTGTCTTCATGTCGAACACGTTAACACTTGAACTTTGAGGAACTCAAAGAGCTTCTTTGGGGTCAGAGGGCCAAAAGACCATGAAACCCCTGGGCAGAAGGGCCCAGGGGTTTCGAAGTGTGATGCGTCTTACAGATTTCCTACGGCACGGCCTACGCCTCAGATGCCGTCTTCCATGCTCCGGTTCTCCGCGAGCCGGGCCTTGGCGCGGTCGACGCGGCCGACGATCTGCTCGGACATCTCGTCGCGCTGCTTGCGCAGGACCACGAAGCTGAGCGGCGCGGAGATGACGATCGCGAGCAGCAGGACCCACAGGTAGTTGGAGTCGCCGAGGCCGCGCGGCAGCACGCCGAAGTAGACCAGGGCCCACAGCACGAGGAAGCTGCCGGCGAAGATGCCGATGCGCATCAGGCTGTACCGGAGGGTGGCGTTGATCTTGAGTGCCACGGCTGGCCTCTTTTCCTTCTGAGAATCCCTGCCCGACCAGTGAACCATGTCGGGTTTGGGCTCAATACAGCGGCAGATACATGGTGATGTCGTCCCGGTCGTCGCCGGGCTCGACCCGGATCGCTCCGGGGACCCGGCCCGCTTCCTTGTATCCGCAGGATGCGTAGAAGCGGTCGACGCCGGTGCCGCCGCGGCAGGTGAGCCGGATCAGCTCGATCCCCTCGAAGCCGCGCGCGGCTTCCTCGACGGCGGCCATCAGGTCACGCCCGTACCCCTTGCCCTGGTGCTTCGGGTGCACCATCACGGTGTACGCCCAGATCCAGTGCCGCATGAGGCGATGGGTGTTGTACGTGAGGAAGGCGGTCGCGGCGACGGCGCCCTCCTCGTCTTCCGAGGCATACCCGACCAGAAGTCTCGCCCTGCCCTCGGCCATCGCCGCGAAGTGCTTGAGCAGGTCGGGGCGGATCTCCTCGGGCGTCACCGGCGGTACGAACCCGACGGCGCCGCCCGCGTCGGACACGTCGGTCCAGAGCGCGAGCAGGCCGTCACGGAGCTTGGGACCTACGGAGGGGTCCAGTTCGAAGCGCAGGGACATACGAGGGAACCTCAGAGCCGCATCGGCTGCGGCGCCTCACGGCGGTCCGCGTCGGGGCCCGGGTACTCGCGGATGATCTCGTAGCGCGTGTTGCGCTCGACGGGCTGGAAGCCGGCGTCGCGGATCAGGTCGAGCAGATCCTCGCGGCCCAGCTTGTTGGGCGTCCCGTAGTTGTCGGCGTCGTGCGTGATCTTGTACTCGACGACCGAGCCGTCCATGTCGTCCGCGCCGTGCTGCAGCGCGAGCTGGGCGGTCTGCACACCGTGCATGACCCAGAAGACCTTGACGTGCTGGATGTTGTCGAAGAGGAGACGCGAGACCGCGAAGGTCTTGAGTGCCTCGGCGCCGGTCGCCATGGTCGTACGCGCCTGGAGGCGGTTGCGGACCTTGCCGTCCTTCATGTCGACGAAGTCGTGCTGGTAGCGCAGCGGGATGAAGACCTGGAAACCGCCGGTCTCGTCCTGCAGTTCACGCAGGCGAAGGACGTGGTCGACGCGGTGGCGGGGCTCCTCGATGTGCCCGTACAGCATCGTGCACGGGGTCTTGAGACCCTTCTCGTGCGCGAGGCGGTGGATCCGCGACCAGTCCTCCCAGTGCGTGCGGTGGTCCACGATGTGCTGGCGGACCTCCCAGTCGAAGATCTCCGCGCCGCCGCCGGTCAGGGACTCCAGGCCGGCCTCGATCAGCTCGTCGAGGATCTCGGAGGCGGAGAGCCCGGAGATGGTCTCGAAGTGGTGGATCTCGGTGGCGGTGAAGGCCTTCAGCGAGACGTTCGGCAGGGCCTTCTTGAGCTCGGAGAGCGAGCGCGGGTAGTAGCGCCACGGCAGGTTGGGGTGCAGACCGTTGACGATGTGCAGCTCGGTGAGGTTGTCGTTCTCCATCGCCTTGGCGAGGCGGACGGCCTCTTCGATGCGCATCGTGTACGCGTCCTTCTCGCCCGGCTTGCGCTGGAACGAGCAGTACGCACAGGACGCGGTGCACACGTTCGTCATGTTGAGGTGACGGTTGACGTTGAAGTGGACGACATCGCCGTTCTTCTGCGTCCGCACCTCATGGGCGAGCCCGCCCAGCCAGGCCAGATCGTCGCTCTCGTAGAGCGCGATGCCGTCCTCGCGGGTCAGCCGCTCCCCGGAACGGACCTTGTCTTCAAGGTCGCGCTTGAGTCCCACATCTTTAATAGACGCAGTCACCTGGCCGCCTCCCGAAACTGACTACTCGTACCGACCGCCCACGGTACGCCCCGCCGCCGACGGACCGGCAGGGCGCCCCCTGGGTTCAGAGCTGCTCGGGCAGGTCCCCGACGCGGTTCTCCCACTTGGTGGAGAGCACGATGGTCGTACGCGTACGCGAGACGCCCTTGGTGCCGCTGAGCCGGCGGATGGTCTTCTCCAGACCGTCCACGTCGCTCGCGCGCACCTTGAGCATGTAGGAGTCGTCGCCCGCGATGAACCAGCAGTCCTCGATCTCGCCGAGGTCCTTGAGCCGGCGCGCCACGTCCTCGTGGTCGGCGGCGTCGGAGAGCGAGATGCCGATGAGGGCGATGACACCGAGGCCGAGCGAGGCGGAGTCGACCGTCGCGCGGTAGCCGGTGATCACTCCGGCGCTCTCAAGACGGTTGATGCGGTCGGTGACGCTGGGTCCCGACAGGCCGACGAGACGGCCCAGTTCGGCGTACGACGCCCGGCCGTTCTCCCTCAGGGCCTGAATGAGCTGCCTGTCCACCGCGTCCATGCGTCGGCACCTTCCATTATTTAGCGATCCTGCGAGTTTAGGTGTAAAATCTAAGGCATGCAGGGCGGTTCCCCTGCGATTCTTGCAGAACTTTCCAGAGTTATGCAGAAGATCAACGACGATCTACAGGAGTGTCTTCACCGTGTACACGCTCGAGATGGCCTACGCCCACATGCGCTCGCTGCAGGAGCTGGCCGACCGCTCGCGTGCCCACCAGTCCCCGACTGCCGCCGCCCGCGCGGACAAGCTGTCCCGCACGGCGCGCGCCAAGAAGCGCTAACCCGCACGGGGCTCCCCCTGCGGCCCGTCCGACCGGGAGCCCCCGCCCAGCTCACCCTCCCAGCGGCGGTAGAGCCCGTGCGGCACACCCGCCGCGTCGAGCACCCGCCCGGCGACGAAGTCCACCAGATCCTGGATGTGCGTCGCCCCCGCGTAGAACGCCGGCGAGGCCGGGAGCACCACGGCTCCCGCCTCGTCCAGGCTCACCAGGTGCCTGAGCGTCTGCCCGTTGAGTGGCGTCTCCCGTACCGCCACCACCAGCTTGCGGCTCTCCTTGAGCGTCACGCTCGCCGTCCGCTGGAGCAGATCCTTCGACAGACCGAGTGCCACTCCGGCCACACAGGCCGTCGAGGCGGGCACGATCAGCATCCCCTTGGTCCGGTACGAGCCCGAACTCGGCCCCGCCGCAAGGTCTCCGGCCGCCCAGTGCCGTACATCCGTCAGATCCGGCAGCGCGAAGGTGCCGGGCTTGCCGTCGGCGCCGCGCGCCAGCCACTCCCCCAGGTCCTCGCGCCAGTGCGCGTCCCGGTAGGAGATCCCGGTCTCGTCGAGCAGCGTGAGCCGTGACGCCCTGCTGACGACCAGGTCCACGCTCTCGCCCGCGGCGAGCAGCCCGCGCAGGACGGCTGCGGCGTAAGGCGTCCCGGAGGCTCCGGAGACTCCTACGACCCAGGGGGTGCGCTCGGCGTCGTTCATACCCTTGAGCCTATCCGGCGGCCTGGAACCGAGCCGCGCCCACTGTGCGTTGAGCGAAGTGAGGGCCGCGCCGAGGGAGCGGTCCGCCCGCTGGGGGTACGACCGCTTGGGGGTCCCGCCGATGTCGTACGGATACACACAACCGATCCCGCCGGCCTCGCCCCCGGCCCGTCGCCGCGACCGTGCGAAGGCGGCCGGTCTGGTGATGGCCGGGTGGCTCGCGCTCCTTTGGCTCCTTGAGGGGATCGATGTCGCCTCGGGCCACGCCCTCGACTCGTACGGGATATCCCCGCGCGAGCCGGGCGAACTGCTCGACGTGATCCCGGCGGCCTTTCTGCACTACGGCTGGGACCACCTGATCGCCAACAGCATGCCGCTGCTGGTCCTCGGCTTCCTCGCCGCGCTCTCGGGGATACGGCGCTTCGCGGCCGTGGCCGCCACGATCGTGGTGGTCAGCGGGCTCGGCGTCTGGTTCACCGCCCCCGAGCACTCCGTGACGGCCGGCGCTTCGGGTGTGGTCTTCGGGCTCTTCGGCTATCTGCTGGTGCGCGGGTTCGTGGACCGCAGGATCGGCGACGTCCTCGTCGGCCTGCTGGTCGGCGCGGTCTACGGATCGATCCTGTGGGGCGTGCTGCCGACGACCGAGGGGATCTCCTGGCAGGGGCACCTGTTCGGCCTGATCGGCGGGGTGGTGGCGGCGTTCGCCTTCCGGCGCGAGCGCTAGAGAGAGCTGCGGGCTTCCGCCAGCGCGTCCTTGACCTCCTGCACGACGCGGACCGCGTCGGCGGGGTTGTTCACCACGTCCGTGCAGTTCATGTCGATGACCAGGACCTCGCTGGCCGAGTAGTGCAGATTGACCCAGTCGTCATAGCCCGCCCACAGCGTGCGGTAGTACTCGACGAGGCCCTCGTCCTGCTCGAAGTCACGGCCCCGCAGACCGATCCGGTGCAGCACCGTCTCGAAGTCCGCCTTGAGGTAGACCATGAGGTCCGGCGCCTTGCGGTACGGCAGGCCGTCGATCTCGCGCATCATCTCGGCGAGCAGACCCTCGTACACCTGCATCTCGAGGGCGCTGATCCGGCCCAGGTCGTGGTTGACCTTGGCGAAGTACCAGTCCTCGTAGATGGAGCGGTCGAGGACGTTGTCCCCGTCCTTGTACGCCTGCTTGATCGCGGCGAAGCGCGTCTGCAGGAAGTAGAGCTGGAGCAGGAACGGGTAACGCTTGGCCTGTATCTCCTCGGGGCTCGACGTGTAGAAGAGCGGCAGGATCGGGTTGTCTTCCACGCTCTCGTAGAAGACCTCGCTGCCCAGCTCCTTGCCGATCAGCTCGGCGACACTCGTCTTGCCGATGCCAATCATGCCTCCGACGACGATCACTGCCATTCCTCGCTTCCCCCTGGGGATCTTCTCCGCGTACGAGCCCCACAGGTCCGCGTACGAGCCCCACGGGCCCTGGGAAGCTTAAATGACGATTCGCCCCGCGCTGACCCGTCAGCCGGCGGTCGCCGTGACTGTGTCCGCAGTCGCTGCGGCCGCACGCCTCTTGTCGATCCGCAGCGCGACCCCGGTGGCCACCGCGCCGATGCCCTCCCACAGGCCCACGCCGATGAATCCGGCGGGCGCGCGGTCGCCGAGCACCGCGAGGGTGAAGACCGTGAAGGTCAGGAGCCGGAACGGAACGGTCCAGCGGAAGAAGGCCGTCCAGTCGCTGCCGGCCGCGAGCAGGTAGTAGACGCCCATGTTCAGCGCCGCCATGGAGGAGGCGGTCGCGAAGACCAGGGTGTGATCGCCGTCCGGGCGCCCGCCGTCCGGTGCCGGCGCGAAGCCCATGAGCTCGATCAGGGTGTCGGGCGAGATCAGACCCACGATGCCCATCGCCGCGGCGAGCGCACCGAATATGGACATGGTCCAGCCGGCCGACGATCGCGGCCTCAGCTTGAGCTGCACGGACTCCCCCTGGTCGCAGGTTCAACGAATGATCCGCTGAACCCTACGACAGGCGGTGCGAGTTGACCGCTCCGGGGCGGCAACAGCCTCGGCCCCTCAGGCCTGCTGCCGCGTGCCGGCGAGCACGATCTCTCGGATGCAGACCTCCTGCGGCTGGCCGTAGGCGTAGAGCACGGCCTGGGCCACGGAGTCCGGGGAGAGCGCGGCGTTCTCCTTCTTCCACTCCTCGTATCCGGCCTTGATGCCGTCGTCGGTGGTGTGCGAAAGGAGTTCGGTCTCCACGGCGCCGGGGCCGATGACGGTGACGCGGACGCCGTGCGGGGCGACCTCCTCGCGCAGGTTCTCCGACATCGCGTGCACGGCGAACTTCGTGCCCACGTACGCGGTGTGGTTCGGGAAGGTCTTGCGTCCCGCGACCGAGCCGATGTTCACGATGGTGCCGCGCTCGCGCTCGATCATGCCGGGCAGGACCGCGCGCACCCCGCCGAGCAGGCCCTTCACGTTCACGTCGAACATGCGGTCCCACTCGTCGGTGTCCTGGTCCGCGATCCGGCCGAGGAGCATCACGCCCGCGTTGTTGATCAGCGCGTCCGCGGGGCCGTACGCCGCCTCGGCCTCCTCCACCGCGGCCGGGACGGCGGCGCGGTCGGTGATGTCCACCTTGCGGCACAGGGTGTCGGGCAGGCCGAGCGCTTCGAGGCGGTCCACGCGGCGGGCGAGCAGCAGCAGGGGGTGGCCCTGCGCGGAGAGCAGGCGGGCGGTGGCGGCGCCGATGCCCGAGCTGGCTCCGGTGATCACGACGAGGGGCTTGGGCATGGTGGTGCGCCTTTCACGGTTCAAGAGGGGTCTTCTCGTACGGGAAAACCTCGGTCTCTCCATGGCACCACCGGCCGGCCGCCCCCGCAGACCGGCAGAGGGGCCCTGCCCGACAGGGGTTCCGCCATACCCCCTCTCAGCGCGCCCGGCCGCCCGGCCCGGGGCTAGCGTGGTGAGCATGGACAGGAGCGCGACAGGCGGTGAACTCAGGGAGTTCCTGCGCAGCCGCCGCGCCCGCGTCACCCCCGAGCAGGCCGGTCTGCCGCTGCACGCGGGCCGGCGGCGGGTGCCGGGGCTGCGCCGCGAGGAGGCGGCGCTGCTCGCCGGGGTGAGCGCGGACTACTACGTACGCCTGGAGCGCGGCACCGTCCGCAACCCCTCCGCCGAGGTCCTCGAAGCCGTGGCCCGCGCCCTGCACCTGGACGCCACCGAGCGCGCGCACCTGTTCCGGCTGGCCCGGCCCGCCCGCACCGCCACCCGCCGCCGTCCGGCGCCGCCGCAGCGGGTGCGCCCCGGACTGCACCGGCTCCTGGCGACCCTCGACACCACGCCCGCGATGGTCCTGGGCCACCGCATGGACGTACTCGCGGCCAACCGCATGGCCCGCGCGCTGTACACGGACTTCGACGCGCTGCCGCACCGCGAGCGCAATCTGGCCCGCTTCGTCTTCCTCGCGCCCGAGGCGCGCGAGCTGCTCGCCGACTGGGAGCGCGCCGCGCAGGGGACGGTGGCGGCGCTGCGCCTGTACGCGGGCCGGCACCCCGAGGACCCGCGCCTGAGCGAGCTGGTCGGCGAACTCTCCGTACGCGACGAGGACTTCCGGCAGTGGTGGGCCGCGCACGACGTCCTGGAGTACACGCACGGCACGAAGCTGTACCGCCATCCGCTGGTCGGTGAACTCGCGCTGGAATACGAGTCGTTGACCCTGCCGGACGACCCCGACCAGGCCCTGTACCTGTACACCGCCGAGCCGGACTCCCCGTCCGAGCAAGGGTTGAAGCTCCTGGCGGGGCTGCAGGGACCTGTTCCCGGAGTGATCGCCGGGGCATGATGTCGCGGTGCCCACAGAGGAGTTCACCCACGACGTCACCGTGCCCGCCCCGGCGGCACGGATCTTCGCGCACCTCGCGGAGCCGGAGAGCTACATAGGTCTCTCGCCGCTGCTCGTCGCCGTACGCGACATCGTGCGCGACGGCGAGGAGATCCGGTACGTGGCGGTGGAGCGCTTCCGCATCCTGGGCCCCCTGCGCTGGGACAACCCCATCCGCGTGACCATGACGTTCCCCGAGCCGCAACGGCGGATCGTGAGCGAGGTGCGCAGCCCCGGCAATGTCCGGCTGACGGCCACGGTGGAGCTGACTCCGAAGGACGGCGGCACCCATGTCGCCGAGACCGTCCGCGTCACGTATCCGAAACTGCTGCGCCCGCTGGTGATCGGCCAGGCCACCAAAGTGCAACGACACCGCCTCGCCGAGCTGGCCCGGCGGATGACGGTGTCGTAGCGATCGAGAAAAGCGGGCTGGAGCGGGCTAGATCGTGAGGCCCCGCACCAGCAGATCCATCAGCGCGCACACGAACAGCGCGATCCCGATGAACCCGTTGACCGTGAAGAACGCCCGGTTCAGCCGGGACAGGTCCTTCGGCGTGACGATCGAGTGCTCGTACGCGAAGGCCGCCGCCACGATCATCAGGCCCAGCCAGAAGAAGAACCCGGCGTCGGTGGCGTAGGCGTACCAGACGAGGAGCGCCGTCGTGACGACATGCGCACCGCGCGCTCCGTACAGCGCGGCCGCGATCCCGAAGCGCGCCGGCACCGATTTCACGCCCTCGGCGCGGTCCGCCGCCACGTCCTGGCAGCCGAAGATCAGGTCGAAGCCGCCGATCCAGACGCCGACCGCGAGCCCGAGGATGACCGCGTCCCAGGACCACTCACCGGTGATCGCGAGCCAGGCGCCGATCGGCCCTATGGCCTGGGCGATGCCGAGGATCGCGTGCGGGAAGTTCGTGAAGCGTTTGCCGTACGGGTAGACGACCATCGGCACGACGGCGATCGGGGCGAGCGCCAGGCACAGCGGGTTGAGCAGGGCCGCCGAGCCAAGGAAGATCACGAGCGCGACGAGCGCGCCGGTCCACGCGGACTTCACGGACACCGCGCCGGTGACGAGCTCACGCCCGGCCGTGCGCGGGTTACGGGCGTCGATCTCGCGGTCGATGATCCGGTTCGCGGCCATCGCGAAGGTGCGCAGACCCACCATGCAGACGGTGACCAGGAGCAGCCGCCCCCAGTGGATGTTCTTGTCGAGCTGGAACATCGCGGTCAGCGCGGCGATGTACGCGAAGGGCAGCGCGAACACCGAGTGCTCGATCATGACCAGGCGCAGAAACGCCTTCACCCTGCCGCCGGAGGGAGTCGGGCCCACGACCTCGTCTGCGGTCGTCATCATGCGAGGTTCTCCAGAAACGCGTCGAGGTCGGCGAGAAGTCCCGCGGCAGGCAGCGGGCCGGTCACGACGGCGAGCGGGGTCGGTTCGTCGCCGGGCGGGGTGATGTACGCGGTGAAGGACCAGGTGCCGGCGTCCTCACGGGCGCCTTCGAGACGCAGGGCGGAACCGCCGTCGACGGTGAACTTCTCGCTGCCCGCGGCCAGTTCGGCCCGCAGTGTCTCGGCGAAGAACGCGGGTTCCGCGTCCCGCACGCCGGGCAGTTCGAAGCCGTCGCCCTCGCCGTCCTGCTCCCACAGCACGGCCCAGGTCCCCGAGGTCGCCGCGAGCTCCTCAGGTGTGACGCCCGCCTGAGCGGCGGCCTGCCACACCTCCGGGTCGGCCGGGTCGATCTCGGGCCGCACCAGTGCGACGTAGTCGCTCTCGCCGAGGAAGAGGGCCGGTCCGCCCATCGCAACGGGACTCACAGGCCGTACTCCTTCCAGCGGCGGTCGACCATCGCCGCCGTCGTGGGGTCGGACTCGACCATGTTCGGCCAGCCGCCGTCCCTCGTGTACCCCTCTTCGGGCAGCTTCTTCGTGGCGTCGATGCCCGCCTTGCCACCCCAGAACTGCTGGTAGGAAGCGTGGTCGAGATGGTCGACCGGGCCCTCGGTGATCATCAGGTCCCGTGCGTAGTCCGTGTTGCCGAGCGCGCGCCAGGCGACCTCGTGCAGATCGTGCACATCGCAGTCGGCGTCGACCACGACGATCAGCTTCGTCAGGGACATCATGTGCGCGCCCCAGATCGCGGACATCACCTTCTGCGCGTGCTTCGGGTACTTCTTGTCGATCGAGACGATCGCGCAGTTGTGGAAGCCGCCCGACTCGGGCAGGTGGTAGTCCACGATGTCCGGCACGATGATCTTGAGGAGGGGGAGGAAGAAGCGCTCCGTGGCGCGCCCCAGCGGCCCGTCCTCGGTCGGCGGCCGGCCGACGACGATCGACTGGAGGAGCGGCCTGCGCCGCATCGTCACGCAGTCGATCTTCAGCGCGGGGAACGGCTCCTGCGGCGTGTAGAACCCGGTGTGGTCACCGAAGGGACCCTCGGGCAGCGTCTCGCCCGGCTCCAGCCAGCCCTCGATGACGACCTCGGCGTTGGCCGGGACCTGGAGCGGCACCGTCTTGCAGTCGACCATCTCGACGCGCTTGCCCTGGATGAACCCGGCGAGCAGGTACTCGTCCATGTCACCGGGCAGCGGGGCGGTCGACGCGTATGTGACGGCGGGCGGGCAGCCGAAGGCGATCGCGACCGGCAGCTTCTCGCCGCGCTTGGCCGCCACCTGGTAGTGGTTGCGGCTGTCCTTGTGGATCTGCCAGTGCATCCCGATGGTGCGCTTGTCGTGGCGCTGCAGCCGGTAGAGACCGAGATTGCGGACGCCCGTCTCCGGGTGCTTGGTGTGCGTGAGCCCCAGGTTGAAGAAGGACCCGCCGTCCTCCGGCCACGTGAAGAGGGCCGGGAGCTGGTCCAGGTCCACGTCGTCTCCGGTCAGGACGACCTCGTGCACCGGAGCGTCCTTGACCTTCTTCGGCGGTACGTGGGTCATCGCACCGAGCTTGCCGAAGGCCTCGCGGATCCCGACGAACCCCTGGGGCAGCTCGGGCTTGAGCAGCCCGCCGATCTTGTCGCTGATCTCGCCGTACGACTTGAGGCCCAGCGCCTTGAGCAGGCGGCGGTCCGTTCCGTACACGTTCATCGCGAGCGGCATGGACGAGCCGCGCACGTTCTCGAAGAGAAGCGCGGGGCCACCCGCCTTGTTGACCCGGTCGACGATCTCACCGACCTCCAGGTACGGGTCGACTTCGGCCTTGATGCGCTTCAGGTCGCCCTCGCGCTCCAGGGCACGGAGCAGGGAGCGAAGATCGTCATAAGCCATACGTCCCAGTATCCGGCACCCGCTACCCTGGCCCCGTCACCGGGGGCGGCACAGACCGTCCCCGCCGTCGCCTCATGGGGGAACGCACACCATGCTCCGGGTCCTGATGATCCTGATCCCGCTCGCGCTGACGATCTTCGCGTTCATCGACTGTCTGAACACCCCCGAGGACGAGGCCAAGCATCTGCCGAAGATCGCCTGGGTGTTCATCATCCTGCTGTTCTGGATCGTCGGACCGATCGTCTGGCTCGCGGCGGGCAAGCAGCGCACGCCTCCGCAGGGCGGCCGCACGCCGTCGGAGTGGCACCGCAACCACCGCACCACGTGGGTGGCGCCGGACGACAACCCCGAGTTCCTGAAGTCCATCAAGGACGAGAACAAGAAGGACGAGTCCGTACTCAAGGACTGGGAGGCGGACCTGCGCCGCCGCGAGGAGGAGCTGAAGAAGCGCGAGGGCGGCGAGAGCGGCCCTGAGGACCAGCCCGGCAAGTAGGCCGCTAGCCGACGCTGATCGCGTCCAGCTTCGCCCGCAGATACGTGTGCGAGTCCACGGGCTCGTACGCGATACGCCCGGTGGGCGCGGGCAGCGACTCCACTCGCGTACCCGGGTCGCACTCGTAGAAGTAGACCAGCGACATCAGCTCTTCGTGCGGTACGTCGGCGGGTGGCGGCAGCACGCGATGGCGACCCGAGCGCCAGCGGTCGCCGGTCCAACGGGCCATGAGATCCCCGATGTTGACGGTGAGCGCGGCCGGATCGTAGGGCGCGTCCTGCCAGCCGCCCTCGTCCGTGAAGACCTGGAGCCCGCCTTTGCCGTCCTGCCGGTCGAGCACGGTCACCGTCCCGAAGTCCGTATGCGGGCCGATCCTGAACTGGCCCTCCTGCGGCTCCCCGACGACATCCCGGGCCGGATACCAGTTGATGTTGAAGCCCCAGGTGGGGTGTCCGGTGTGCCGCGTGAAGAAGTCGTCCGGCTCGCCGAGCGCGGCCCCGAGCAGCTCCAGGAGCCGGTCGGAGAGGGTCCGCATCTGCCGTAGATACGACTCCACCAGGCCCTGCAGGGAGGGGACTTCGGCGGGCCAGGTGTTCGGCTTGAACCACTCGGCGTCGACCGTCGCGTCACCCGTCGGCTCCTCGGCCGCGAAGGACAGCGACTCCTTGAGGTCGGGCGGGGTCTCGGTGCCCTCCGCGTAGCCGTTGGCCTCGGCGCCGGGGCCCAGCCAGCCGCGCTCACCGACCTTCACGGCGTACGCGGCCTTCGCCTCGTCCGGCAGGCGGAAGAACTCACGGGCCGCGGTCCTGATCCGGGTGCGGGCCTGTGGATCGACGCCGTGCCCGGTCACCAGGAGGAAGCCGGCGTTCTGCAGGGCCTGGTCGACGGTGGCGGCGAGTCCGGCGCGTGCGGCGGGGTCGCCCGCGAGCCAGGGGCGCAGATCGAGGGTGGGGATCGGTGTCGTCGTCACGGCAACAAGACTGCCCGCTCAGCCCTTCGCGTACGACTCCCTGAGCTCGCTCCACCGCTCCAGGCTCCACGTCGACCAGTCCTTCGGATGGCCGTCGAGCGCGTCCACGAGGAACTCGAAGTGGTTGTGCCAGCCCGCGAGGCAGTCCAGGCGCAGGGAGTCGTCGCCCTCGAACTCGTTCGTGAAGCGGACGGTCGTGGACGGGGTGTCCGGGCCCATGTGCTCGAGGTGGAAGCGGCAGCGGCCGTGCAGGTCGATGGTGTACTCGACGATCCGCTCCACGTCCCAGGCCGTGATGTGTCCGGCGTGCACGCCGTCCTGCTCGTTGTTCAGCCACCGCAGCGTGACCGCGCCGCCGAGCCTCGGTTCGAGGACATCGGCGGCGGCGAGCCAGCCCGGCAGCTCGTCGGCCCCGACCAGAGCGGTCCAGACGCGCTCCACGGAGTGCGGAAGGTGCAGCACGAAGTGCAGCGTCCGCGTGGTCCCCTCGGTCGTACTGGTGCCATGTTCGATCAACTCGGTCATGACACCAGCGTCCCGCCGATCGGGGCCGGGCGCAGCCCTGGCGCTACTCCCCCGCGAACTCGCCGGCGTCCTCCTTCACCGGGTGGTCCTTGTCCGCACCCGGCGCGTGCGCCTCGGGCGCCGAGTCCACCACCGAGCGCTCAAGCACCGCGGTGTTCGCGGTCACCGTGCCCGCGGGCGTAGTGGCGCACTTCATCTCCTTGCCGTTCTTGTCCGTGGCGGTGCCGCCCTCGCTGTCACGGGTCAGAACCCCGCGCTCGCCCAGGTACTCGTAGGTCTTCGCGTCGAAGATCCACTCGTTACGGCCGCCGCCCTGCTCGTCGACCCGGCCCACGGCGATCCCCTTGCGCCCGATCGCGTCGGTCGCGTTCGGCACCAGCTCCACACCGGGGATCTTCGCGGCCGCCCGGTAGAGCGCCGCCGCCACCTTCGGCGGGACCAGGGACTCACGCACCAGGTCACCGACGAGGACGAAGGTGTTCTGGTCCTCGCTCTTGCCGCCCTCGCTCGCCTTGTGCAGCCAGTCGAGCATCTTGGCGGGGTCGGTCGGCAGGGACTCCAGGTGCCGGTAGTAGGTGTTCGACGCGATGCCCGGCGTAGGCACCCCGGTGGTCTCGGCCGGACCGCCGTCCGTACGGATCACCCCGCTGCGGCCGCCGTCCACGGAGATCCACGCCTCGCGCGTCTTCACCGGCCCCAGCTTCAGCGCATCGCAGATCATGCTCTCGCCGTAGGCCGCCTTCGTCTTCACGTAGGCGTACTGGTCGTCGCGGATCTCGAGCGCGTCCTGCTGCGACGCCACGGTCGCGACCCGGTCGAGCAGCTGGGCCGCGGTCTGCGGAGCACCCTGCGGCTGCGGACCACCCGCCTCGGTGCCCCCCTTCGCGCCACCGTCGTCGCCGCCCATCAGCGCCACACCGCCGACGACCGCGAGAGCGAGCGCTCCGGCCAGTACCGGACCGGCGAACGCGGGACGCAGCCACTTCTTCCGTACGGGCGCCGGCTCGGGACGGGCCGCTGCCTGCTGGATCTCGTTCAACAGGTGCTCCTTGAGGAGTTGGTGGCGGCCCGCCGGAAGGTCCCTCTCGGGGAGGGACGGGAAGTCGTTCATCGGTTCCCCTCCTGGATGGCCTCGACCGCGGAGATGCGGCCTACTCCTCTTACCTGTCCGCGCATTTGCGTGGGTTCCAAAGCTTTCGCGAGTTTTGTACGGGCCCGGGAGAGCCGCGACCGTACGGTGCCGACCGGTATCCCGAGGGCCTTGGCGGCGGAGGCGTAGTCCAGCTCGCCCCACACGCACAGCGAGAGCACCTCGCGCTCGGCCCGGCGCAGCCCGGCGACGGCGGCTCGTACGGCATGGAGGCTGGCCCGGTCGTCGAGGCGGCCCGCGATGTCCTCGGCGAAATCCGCGACGGGCTCGGGCGGAGGCAGCCGCTCGACCGCGGCCGTGTGCCGACGGGCGGCGCGGCGGGTGTTGCGGGCGACGTTCGTCGCGATGCCGAGCAGCCATGGGCGCAGCGAGCCGCCGTCCTCGTCCACCCGTTCCCGCAGCCGCCAGGCCTCCAGGAAGGTCAGCGAGACGATGTCGTCCGCGGTCGACCAGTCACCGGTCAGCCGGTAGCCGTGGTTGTAGACGGCACGGGCGTACGCATCGAAGAGCCGCCCGAAGGCGGCGGCGTCCCCCGCTCTGATGGAAGCGCGCAGATTCGTGTCCACACTCCTCCCCCTGTCCACAGCACGACGGCCGGTTCCCGCAAGAGACTCGCGGAAACCGGCCGTCGGAGAAAGAGCTGATCAGACCCCGGCGTACGAGTGCTTGCCGGAGATGAAGATGTTGACCCCGTAGTAGTTCCACAGGAAGCAGGCGAACGCGAAGAGCGCCAGGTAGGCGGCCTTGCGGCCCTTCCAGCCCGCGGTCGCGCGTGCGTGCAGGTAGCAGGCGTACGCCATCCACGTCACGAAGGAGAAGACCTCCTTGGGGTCCCAGCCCCAGTAGCGGCCCCAGGCGTCGCCGGCCCAGATCGCGCCAGCGATGATCGTGAACGTCCACAGCGGGAAGATCGCTGCGTTGATGCGGTACGAGAACTTGTCGAGCGAGGCCGCCGAGGGCAGCCGCTCAAGGACCGAGCTCGCGAACGTGCCGGGCTTGCCGCCCTTGGCCAGCTTGTTCTCGTAACTGTCCCGGAAGAGGTAGAGCGCCGTGCCGACGGCGCCCAGGTAGAAGACCGCGCCGCAGAAGATGGCGGTGGAGACGTGGATCCACAGCCAGTACGAGTCGAGGGCCGGGACCAGCTGGTCGCTCGCCGTGTACAGCCACTTGGTCGCGATGCCCAGGTCCAGCAGGACCGTGGTGACCAGGATCAGGCCCATCCAGCGGACGTTCTTGCCGAGCGCGAGCAGCACCAGGTACGCGGTGACGGCCACCGCGGAGAAGGTGATCGAGAACTCGTACATGTTGCCCCACGGCGCCCGCATCACGGACAGCGCGCGGGAGACCACACCGGCGACGTGGACGAGGGCGGCGAGGACGGTCAGCGAGACCGCGATACGGCCGTACATGTCGCCCTGCTCGGTGCCGCCGTGCGCGCCCGGTCCGTCGGGCACGTCACGCGTGCCGGTGGCGGAACGGGTCACGACCTTCGGGCGGTCCAGGACCGTGGTGCCGCCGGCCTTGCGGACCTGCACCTTCGGCGCCTGCGCCGCTGCGCTCTGGGTGAGCGCGGCGGCCGTACGCCCTACCTTGCTGCGGCTGCCGAAGACCCACTCGGCGATATGGGCGAGAAAGGCCAGGGTGTAGACGGCCATCGACGAATAGATCAGCGTGTTGCTGATCGACGCCATGTTCTCGTTGGTGGCGGCGGCGAGATTCACTTCTCAGCCCCTTCGGCAGGAACAGCTTCGGATTCGGGGGAAGTCTCGGGGTCTTCTGCGGGGTCGGGCGCGCTCGGCGCCGTGGCGTGCAGCAGCGCGGCCAGATCGCCCAGCTCCTCCGGCACCTTCGCGGACTCGCTACGGCCCAGGCCCGCCATCTCGACGACGGTCACCCCGTCCTCGCCGCGCACGGCACGCACCCAGACGCGGCGGCGCTGGATGAAGAGCGAGCCGACGAGACCGAGGATCGCGGCGACGGCCCCGACCAGCGCCCAGTCGTTGCCCGGCTGCTGCTTGACCTGGAAGGAGGCCCATTCGCGGAGCTCCTTCTCGTAGGTGATGGAGCCCTGGCCGTCGGGGAAGTTCATGGTCTCGCCGGGCAGCAGCCGCTCGGTGAGCAGATCCTCGTTCTTGTCCTTGAACGGCTTCATCTTGGTCTTGTCCAGCTGGTACACGTTCTGCGGGATACCGGAGTCGATACCGAGCGAGCCGTGGTACGCGGACAGGGCCAGGACGGGGAACTCGGGGCCGGGGAACTGCGAGAACATCTGGCCCTTGCCCTCACCCGCGAAGGTGGGCACGAAGAAGGCCTCGAAGCCGAGCTGCTCCTTGACCCCGTCCTTGTTGCGGTAGCCGTCGGTGACCTTGATGGCGCCGGTGGAAGTGATGTTGGCGTCGATCGGAAGGAGCGGCACCGCGCCCTTGAAGACGACCTTGCCCTTGGAGTCCTTGACGGTGACGACCGGCGCGTAGCCGTGGGCGATCAGGTACACCGTGGAGTCGCCGACGGTGAGCGGCGAGTTGACCTCGACGGCCTTCTTCTTCGTCGGACCGTCGACGCCCTCGGTGTAGGTGACGTGCGCCTTGAAGGTACGGGCGGTGCCCCGGTTCGGGCCGCTCTTTTGGTACTCGTCCTCGAACTTGTCCAGCTGGAAGCTGAACCGTTCGAGGTCGTCCGTGTCGAAGAGCGCACCGGAGCGGAAGTCGTCGTACTGCGGCAGGACGTTGGCCATGCCGCCGTCGCCCTCCACCATCAGCTTGCCGCCCTCGGACTTGAACAGGACGCCGACGGCGAAGGCGACAAGGAGCACGATCAGCGAGATGTGGAAGAGCAGGTTGCCGGCCTCGCGGGCGTAGCCCTTCTCGGCGGTGACCGCGTCGCCCTCGATGTGCGAGCGGAAACGCTTGCCCTTGAGCAGCTTGAGCCCTGCCTCCCGTACCTCTTCGGGAGAGGCTTCGGTACGCCAGGTCGTGTACGCGGGAAGGCGGTTCAGCCGCTTGGGAGCACCCGGCGGGCGGCCCTTGAGCTGGCCGACGAACTGCCAGGTGCGCGGGACGATGCAGCCGATCAGGGAGATGAAGAGCAGGATGTAGATCGCCGAGAACCACACCGAGCTGTAGACGTCGAAGAGCTGCAGCTTCTCGTATACGGGTGTGAGCGTCTCGTGCGCGAGCTTGAACTGCTCGACCTTCAGCTCGTCCACGCTGTTCTGCGGGATCAGCGAGCCGGGGATCGCACCGAGCGAGAGCAGGAAGAGCAGGATCAGCGCGACCCGCATCGAGGTGAGCTGCCGCCAGAACCAGCGGACCCAGCCGATCACCCCGAGCGAGGGCAGGTTCGGCAGATCCTCCTTGGGCGCGGTGGACAGCTGCGAGCCCGCGGCCCCGAGGTCGTCGGTGGCCGTCTCGGGCGTGGTGTCCGTCTTGCTCATTCTCAGATCCCCACGGTGAAGCCGGAAGTCCAGACCTGCATCTCCTGCACGATGCGGTCCCAGGCGCCGGTGACGAGCAGCAGGCCGGTGACGATGAGCATGGCGCCGCCGATGCGCATGACCCACACGTAGTGCTGTTTGACCCAGGCGAAGGCGCCGAGGGCTCGGCGGAAGGCGATGGCGGCCAGTATGAAGGGCACTCCGAGGCCGAGGCAGTACGCGACGGTGAGCAGGGCGCCCCGTCCCGCGCTGGCCTCGTTGGAGGAGAGCGCCATCACGGAGGCGAGCGTCGGGCCGATGCACGGGGTCCAGCCGATGCCGAAGAGCACGCCCAGCATGGGGGCGCCCACGAGGCCGGTGGCGGGCCGCTTGTGGAAGCGGAACTCGCGCTGGGTCAGGAAGGGCATCGCGCCCATGAAGAACAGGCCGAGCAGGATGGTCAGAGCGCCGAGCACCTTGGTGATGACCGCCTGGTGCTCGAGCAGATTCCTGCCGAACTCGCCGAAGAGCGCCCCGAAGGACACGAACACGGCGGTGAAGCCGAGCACGAACAGTGAGGCGCCGGCGGCCATCCGCCCGCGTTTGGCCTCTTCCAGATCGGCTCCGGTGACCCCGGTCACGTACGACAGATAGCCGGGTACGAGCGGAAGCACGCACGGCGAGAAGAAGGAGACCAGGCCGGCGAGCAGCGCGATCGGGATCGCGAGAAGGAGTGCTCCCCCGAGCACGGTGGCGTTCGGGTCGGTGGCCGCGGCGAGGGCGTGCACGTGCGTCACTTCTCCGCGAGTACGGGGTCGATCATCTCGTGCAGCCGCTTGTCGCTCACCGGGCCCATGAAGCGCGCGGCGATCTTCCCCTCACGGTCGACGACGAGCGTGCTGGGGATGCCCTGCGGACTCAGGCTGCCCTGCGGGAACTTCAGGATCTGCTTGCCGGCCGGGTCGTACAGGCTGGGGTACTCGATCTCGTAGTCCTCTTCGAAGGCCACGGCCGAGCTCTTCTGCGCGTCGCGGGTGTTGATCCCGACGAACTCCACGCCCTTCGACTTGGTCGCCTCGGAGACCGACTTGAGGTACTTGGCCTCGGCCCGGCAGGGCGCGCACCACGAACCCCAGGTGTTGATGACGACGATCTTGCCCTTGTAGTCGCTGAGCTTCAGCTGCTCGCCGTCGAGGGTCGCGCCCGAGATGTCCGGCGCCGTGGCCCGCTCGCCCTTCGCGGAGGTCGAGACCCCGCTCTTGCCGGCCACGAAGTTGGTGTCCCCACCGCCCCCCTGCGCACCGCCGTCGGTGCACGCACTCAGCGCGAGGGCCGCAAGCGCGGTCCCCGCGGCGAAAAGGGCACGTCGGGAGGCAGGACGTCCAAGGCTCATGTGAAAAGTTTCGCATGACCGTTTCAGCGGTTTCGGCCGCCCCCCGAAAGCCGCGGAACACCCAGTTCAGGCGGCTTTACGACGATCATTCGGAAGCCGTTCACCGACATCGAGCGCCTGCAGCTTCGCCAGCACCTCCGGCTTCTGGACATCGAGCCAGTCCACGAACTGCCGGAAGGAAACCAGCCTTACGTCCTTTTTGCCCGCAATCTCCTTCAAGGCCTCCTCGACGGCGTCCATATAGATCCCGCCGTTCCACTGCTCGAAGTGATTGCCCACGAAGAATGGCGCCCGATTTGTCTCGTACGCGCGCTTGAACCCGGCGAGATACGCCCCGGCCGCCTGCTTGCGCCAGCGCGGGTAGTTGGCGGGCGGTGCCTGGGTCGAGTTCTGCGACTGATTGGCGAGGATGTTGTAGTCCATCGAGAGCACCTCGAAGGAGTGCCCGGGGAACGGCATCGCCTGCAGTGGCAGATCCCACACACCCTGCTTCTTCACCGGCCAGCGCTGGCGGCCGCCCGGCGAGGAGGCGTCGTAGCGCCAGCCGAGTTCGCGTGCGACCGGCAGCAGCTTGTCCTGGCCGAGCAGACACGGGGTGCGGCCGCCGATGAGTTCCTTGTCGTAGTCGAAGGGCAGCGGGGGCAGTTCGGTCCAGCCCGTGTTCGTACGCCATTGCTGCACAAAGGACTTGGCCTGACGGATCTCGTCGCGCCAGTGCGCGGCGTTCCAGTTGCCGACCGAACCCGAGCCCGCACAGAAGTGGCCGTTGAAATGCGTGCCGATCTCATGGCCTTCGAGCCAGGCCTGGCGCACGTATTTCAGGGTGCGCTTGATGTTCTCGTCCTTGAGATAGCCGATGTCGGAAGCTCCGACGGGATTGTTCGGCGGGCGGTAGAGACGCTTCTTGGACTCGGGAAGGAGATAGAGACCGGAGAGGAAGAAGGTCATCTTCGCGTCGTGTTCCTGAGCGAGCTTCAGGAAGCGCGGGAAGAGGCCGTTGCCTATTTCCCCCGCGCCGTCCCAGGAGAAGATGACGAACTGCGGTGGTTTCTCGCCGAGTTCGAGCGGAACGGGCGCCGGCGGCTGGTGCGGCTGCTTGCCGGTGTACGCGGTGGAACCGTCCCCGAGGGGTTTGCCCTCGGCCGAGGGGGAAGGCGAGTGAGGGCTCGACTTGCCGGCGGGCCGGGCATCGCCCGGCGGCGGGTCGGACTTCGAGCTGCAGGCGGCGAGCCCGGCCGCCGCCGCGGCGCCGACGCCCAGACCGATCAGTCCCCTTCGGTTGATTTGCTGCATTACGTCCCCAGCCTCCGTGTTGCTCCCCGTTTACGGTGGACGTCCCCTTAGAGGCACAGAGGAACACCGAGGTTCCGACGGATTGCGGAAACTTTGCGTTTCGTACGAGGAGATCCTGTGCCCGGGCACGCAAAAGGGCCGGTCACCTGATCGGCGACCGACCCCTGCTCTGCGTACGGAAAGGAACTATGCCCCGAACGCCTTGTCCTTGCCCTTCACCGGCTTGGCACCGGCCCGCAGATGCGCGGGGACGAGATCGATCGCGGGCTCGCTGTAACCGACCGAGACGATCTTGTCGCCGCGGTACGTGAAGGTGGTCAGCGAGGCGAGCGTGCACTGCCGCTTGCGCGGGTCGTGCCACAGACGGCGCTTCTCGACGAAGCTGCGCACGATCCAGATCGGCAGCTGGTGACTGACGCACACCGCCTCGTGCCCGCGGGCAGCGTCCTTGGCCGCGTCGAGTGCGCCCATCATGCGGACGACCTGCTCGACATACGGCTCGCCCCAGGACGGCTTGAAGGGGTTGACCAGGTGCTTCCAGTTCTCGGGGCGCTTGAGCGCACCGTCGCCCACACCGAAGGTCTTGCCCTGGAAGACGTTGTCCGCCTCGATCAGACGCTCGTCGGAGGCGAGATCGAGTCCGTGCGCCTTGGCGATCGGGGTCGCGGTCTCCTGCGCACGCTCAAGGGGCGAGGCGACGACATGAGTGATGTCGCGCGAGGAGAGGTGCTCGGCGACCCGGTCGGCCATCTGCCGGCCGAGCTCGGAGAGGTGGTAGCCGCCGAGGCGTCCGTACAGGACACCGTCGGGGTTGTGGACCTCCCCGTGGCGCATCAGATGGACGACGGTGAGCTCGTCGTTCTTCGCGAAGGACTCGTGCAGGGTGCTCATGCGGTGGCCTCCGCGGCGGCACGGGCGGCGGCGGGCAGGGCGTCGGCGATGCGCTGGACGGCCCGCTCGTCGTGCGCCGTGGACACGAACCAGGACTCGAAAGCGGACGGCGGCAGATACACGCCGTCGGAGAGCAGGGAGTGGAAGAACGCGGTGAACCGGAAGGCCTCCTGGCCCTTGGCGTCCTCGTAGTCGCGCACCTCGTTGTCGGTGAAGAACACCGAGAACATGTTGGACGCGGTCTGCAGCCGGTGCGCCACACCCTCCTTGGTGAGCGCGCCGGTCACAAGCGACTGGATCTCGCTCGACACAGCATTCACCTTGGCATAGGCGGCGTCGTCGAGCAGCTTCAGCTGGGCGAGGCCCGCGGCGGTCGCGACCGGGTTACCGGAGAGCGTGCCCGCCTGGTAGACCGGACCGGCCGGTGCGAGATGCCCCATGACGTCCTTGCGGCCGCCGAAGGCCGCGGCCGGGAAGCCGCCGCCCATGACCTTGCCGAAGGTCATCAGGTCGGGCTCGACCCCGTCGACGCCGAACCAGCCGGCCTTGCTCGTACGGAAGCCGGTCATGACCTCGTCCGAGATGTACAGCGCACCGTTGGCGGCGCACAGGTCCTTCAGGCCCTGGTTGAAGCCGGGGGCCGGCGGCACGACGCCCATGTTGCCGGGCGAGGCCTCGGTGATCACACAGGCGATCTCACCGGGGTGCGCGGCGAAGGCCTCGCGGACGGCTTCGAGATCGTTGTACGGCAGCACGACCGTCTCGCCGGCCTGCGCTCCCGTGACACCGGGGGTGTCGGGAAGCCCGAAGGTGGCGACACCCGAGCCCGCCGCGGCGAGCAGCGCGTCCACGTGACCGTGGTAGCAGCCGGCGAACTTGACCACCTTGGCGCGGCCGGTGAACCCGCGGGCCAGGCGGATCGCGGACATCGTGGCCTCCGTACCGGAGGACACGAGCCGCACCTGCTCGACCGGGGCGATCCGGGCCACGATCTCCTCGGCGAGCGCGACCTCGCCCTCGCCGGGCGTACCGAAGGACGTACCGCGCCCGACGGCCTCCTGCACGGCGGCGATCACCTCGGGGTGCGCGTGGCCGAGGATCATCGGTCCCCACGAGCACACGAGGTCGACGTACTCGCGGCCGTCGGCGTCGGTGAGGTACGGCCCCTGACCGGACACCATGAAGCGGGGCGTACCACCCACGGCGCGGAAGGCGCGCACCGGAGAGTTCACGCCGCCGGGTGTGACACGGGAGGCGCGGTCGAAGAGCGCCTGCGAAACGGGGGCTTGACTGTGTTCCGGCACCATGTGCATCACGTCGGGTCTCTCGGGTCCAGGGATGACTGACCCCATCAGCCTAGGCCAGGCCTCATACAGGGGCCGCCGCGCAGCCGGGACACCGACGCGCCTCGGTCCACGGCGCCCGCGGCCTCCGGCAGGCAGGCCGACAGCGCGGTGTGCAGGACTCGGGCCACGTACGCGTTCACGGGCTCCCCGGTCGTGGAGTCGAGGACCAGCCGGTAACCGTGCTGCGTGCGCGTGGAGTTGCCCTGCTTGTCCGTCCTGTAGAGGGGTTCGGCCGCAAGGCCCGTGATCCGCGGGTCGAGAAGGACCCGCTCGACGGTCGGGGGACGCCAGTCGCCGCCGTGGCGCGTCGGTACGCCCCGCTCGTTCAGCCAGGTGGCGATGGCGCCGACCGAAGCCGGATGAGCGTTGCGCTTGCCGGTGTGGGGCCGGTCGGCGAAATGCAGGACCCGGTCCACCATGCGCCGCACCTGTGCGACGCCGCCGCTCCAGCCGCCCGTTGTACGCGCCTCGGCCGTCCGTTCCACGGCCGCCTCCTGGAGGGCCGATCCCGGCTGCGAACCGTCGGCCCGGGCTTTCGATCGGCGGGTATAGCCTGCCGCCGTACGGCGGGACTCTCCGGGAAATACCATGGCTCGCAGCCGACCAGTCGGGCTGCCCCAGGGCTGCGTATCGTAGAGGCAACTCACACGACCAGGTGGCTTGCCCTCGAATCGCTATCGCGTACATGTGTTTTGCCATACTCATCCGGGGGAGGTCATTGGCACGATGATCGGGTCGCGCGGACGAGGCCGTGCCTCCAAGCGGTCGGGACCGTGTTACCAACAGGCAGCAGTCGGGTGGAGATATGCATCGCGGTGGCGGACTGGGCGAGGGGACCGGTGACCAGGGTGCCCTCGGACCGCGACGTGCCCGGCGGGGCAAGCACAGGCGCGACCAGCACGAGAGCGACGCACAGGCGGCCACTCCCGGGAATGCCGAGCACACGGGAATCAGGAGTGGCCGGGTGGGGGTGACCTACAAGTACTTCGGCGCCCCCGACGGGGCGACGGCGGCCCGCGTCCCGGTCACGATGCGCCCGGAGGAGCTCGGCGGCGACGAGCTCGGCATGGGCGGGATGTTCACCAAGATCAAGCCGGAGACGATGGCCGCGATGGTCCTCACCGGTATCGAGGGCATACCGCTGCACAAGGTGCCCCCGCTGGAACTGGTCGTGCTGCACCCCGACTATGCGGTGGTCAAGCTTCCGATGACCGTGGTCGACCCCCTTCGGGGCATCGGCGAGGAAGCCGTGGGCGCGGCGGCCTTCATCTGGTCGACGGTGCCGGACCGCGGAGGGCCGCGGGATGCGTTCAACGTCTACCAACTGCTCCACGAATGGCAGGACTTCAGCCACCGGCTGCACGAAGCCGGACATCAGCCGTACTGCCTGGTGTGGCCGTGAGTATCCGGCTCTGAGCTGATCGCTCGAAGGCGCGGGCGTGGCACGTCCGAGCCGATCCCCTCGGGGACGCGGGCGCGACACGTACGTGGCGTTGAGCCTTCTTCCCGTACGCGATGTGCACCTTGGAGTCGTGCGCATGCGAAGAAGGCCGTGGGCCGTGGCGTTGTGTCCGGTGTTGCTCGTCTGGGGCGCGGGGACATCCGCCCGGGCGGAACCCGACCCCGATCCACAACCGTGGCTGCACTCGCGGTCACCGTTGCCGTTCCCCGAGGACACCCCCGACCAGTGGATGCCGCCCTGGTTCGGCGAGCTCCTGAGCCGGTACGCGACCCGGTCACTTGCCGATCCCTTCCCGCAGTACAAGAAGTACCGGGATCTGCGGGAGCTGGAGTTGGTGCCGAGGCAGGAGCAGGGCAAGGTCCGGCTCTTCCCGTACTGCACGGGTGCGACCGGCCCGTACCAGAAAGAGCTCGAACGCCGGCTGGGCCTGAAGCCGGTCGACGGGCGGCAGTCCGCGGCCGACTGCAAGGCGATCCAGAAGTTCCAGCTGAGGCAGGGCATCGCACCGCAGATGGGGTACGCGGGACCGCACACCTGGGGCACGGCTCAGCTCCTGTACGCCAGGAAGCACCCGAACCCCGGCGGCAGGTGCCCGGCGCCGGCCGGGCGGCGGGTGGCGTGTGTGGATCTGACGCGGCAGCTGATGTGGGTGCAGCAGGGCAGGAAGGTCGTCTTCGGACCGGCCCCGATCCGCTCGGGGAGGCCCTCGTACCGCACGCGTACGGGGCTGTTCTCGGTCTATCTGCGCCGCGCGGCACACACCTCCACGCTCTACGACGCCCCCATGCCGTACGCCCAGTTCTTCTCCGGCGGACAGGCCTTCCACGGCCGGTACCGGACGATCTACTACGAGCCGGGGTCGCACGGCTGCGTCAATCTCTCCTACCGGGACGCCGAGCGGCTGTGGAAGGTCCTGCGGGGCGGGGACGCGGTGTTCGTGTCCGGGAGCAAGCCGGCCGCGCCCAAGGTCTGAGCGTGCCGAAGGCCGCGCCCGGCAGGATGGGCGCGGCCTTCGGCTGCGTACGGACTGCGGACTACCGCCTCGTACGGACTGCGGACTACCGCTTCGTACGGGCTACTTGTCCTTGTCCTTGTCGGGCATGTCGTCGGGCGACGGTGCGACGCCCTGGTTGGTCACCGTGACGGCGACCCTCTTGCCGTCCTTCACCTGGAAGACCGGCGGCTTGGCGCTCGCCTTGCCGTCGACCGCGTAGGAGACCGTCCAGCCGGCCGGAAGTTCGCCCGCTCCCTCGGTGACGGAGCAGTACGTGCCGACCTCGACCTTCTTGATGGTCGCCGTCTCACCGGCGCTCAGCTCCACCTTGCCTGCGGACCCGTCCTGGCAGGAGTAGCCGACGGTGAACGACTTGGGCACCGTGCCATAGGCCGGCGGCACGACGTTCTTGGTGATCTTGAAGCTCGACTTCTTGACCTCGACGTCGGAGAAGTCATTGGTGACGATCACCGTGTCGACCGTGTCCGGCTGAACCCCCGAGCCCGCCGCGCCGGCCGGGAAGTACGTCACCGTGGCGCCGTCCGGGAAGGCGTCCGTGCCCTGTTCGACGACCGTGCAGGTCGATCCCGCGGGGATGCCCGTGAGGATGTGCCGACCGTCCGCGGTGGTGCCGACACCACCGCCGCTCTCGAAGGTCAGCGTCTCCGTGTCGGAGTTGCCCAGGGGGTCGGTGCAGGTGACCACCACCGTGAACTCGGTGGGCAGCGGCTCGACCGGCGTGCCGACCGGGAAGTCGACCCGCTTGAGGACCAGGAGCTCCCCCGGGACCCCCCTCGGCATGTTGTCGAAGTGGTAGCAGACGAAGTAGTGGCTGATGTCCGCCACGTTGCCGCCCGAGTTCTTGGGCGCGATGTAGTTCTGCGGGGCCGCCAGCTGCGGCGGGACGTACGGGGACTTGTACACGTTGGAGGCCGGGCCGCCCTTGACGACCACGGCGTCGACCACGACCCCGGCGGACGTGCCGGCCGGTGTGATCTCGACCTGGACCATCGTGGGGCTCGACCCCGTGCCCGTGGCCTTCACATACGTGTCCGCGGAGTCCTCGTTGTTGTTACCGCTGAGCTGCGCATCGCCGGGGAACCCGACCTGGGCGCAGGTCTTGAGGTTCCCTTCCACCATGGTCGCCCGGCTGTCCGAGGGCATGGGGGTCGGAGCGCCGGGCGCCGCCTGCGCGGGTGTCATGCCGAGGGCGACCCCGGCGAGTACGGAGACGAACAGCCCGGCGGAGCTGACGGCTCCGGCGGAACGGATGGACGTGATGGAACGCCGGCTGGCGCGAGTCATCGGCACTACCTCCCACTTCTGCTGATGCGGCCTGATGCAGCCTGATGCAGCCTGATGCATGGTCAATATCGCCGCCGACGGGAGGTGGGGTCGGCGGCGCGCGGAGGCAGTTGCCCAGGCGGACCGGCGCGCACCCCGATCGGGTCAGCAGCACTCGCCCAGGTGCAGGTCGACGCTTTGACTGGCCTTCCACGCTGCGGCGCACGCCGCAGCGCGAGTCCCAGGGGGAGGCGGCATGGCGTGGAAGGCGCGGTTCGAGCGCCTGCGCGCCGACGCCGAGCGGCTGCGTACGACAGCAGAGGCGCGCTTTCCCGTCGTGGGCGAGCTGACGAGCCGGCTGCTTTCCGGGAACCTCCTGGACTCGGCGACCCGGCTCGCCGCCCAGGCCTTCCTCGCCTCGATCCCCCTGCTCTTCGCCCTCGCGGCCTTCGCGCCGAGCGGTGTGCGCGACCAGTTGCGGGAGTCCCTGCGCGGGATGTTCGGTCTGACCGGGCAGGCCGACGGCGAGCTCGAGCAGGTGCTCGGCAGCTCGGCCGACAGCGATCTGCGCGAGACCACCGGAATCATCGGACTTGCGCTCGCCCTGGTCTCGGCGACCAGCTTCAGCCGGGCCATGGCCCGGGTCTGTGAACGGGCCTGGGGTCTGCCGAAGGCCTCGACCAAGATCGCGGCCTGGCGCTGGCTGGTGTGGCTGTGCGCGCTGGTCGTCTTCCTGCTGCTGCAGGGGCCAGTACGTGACGGATTCGGTACCGGGGAGTGGCTGGGCCTTCCGCTGCTCTTCCTGTTGAGCACCTGTGTGTGGCTGTGGACGCAGCATCTGCTGCTCGCCGGCCGTATCGCCTGGCTGCCGCTGCTGCCGGGCGCGGTGCTCGCGGCGGCCGCCACCAACGCGCTCGCGCTGTCCGCGCGTCTCTACATGCCCGCGGCGATCAACCGCGCGCTCGGCGAGTACGGCTCGCTGGGTCTTGTCCTGACGCTGCTGTCCTGGCTGATCGTGGTCTGCGCTGCGATCACCTTCGCGGTGACCATCGGCGCCGTCGCCGCTCAGGAGCCGCCGTTGAACCGGCTCCTGAGCAGGGACGGGCGCCCTCACCCGGCTTACGCGGCGGGCGGGTCGAACCGCAGCCGCGGCTCGGGCGGGGTGTAGCGGATCTCGGGCTTGGCCGGGGCGAGGACCTTGCGGGCGCGGTCGCGCACCGTGTGCGGGGTGGCGGCGAGCTGACGGCAGGCCTCGCACCAGGTGTCGGAGTGCCGGGCCGCGCGGGTCGCCGCGGTGGCGTCGTCGAAGAACAGCGGATCGCTCTGGTGCGTCAGGCACTCGACCTCGTAGCGGTCGCCGCGCGCGGACGCGCCCTTGGAGCTCTTGGAGGTCGCCTGGGTGTCCCGCAGGACGACCCGGGCTCCGGTGTCACGGCGCGTGAACACCCGGCCCTCCGCGTCCAGCTCGGCCAGCGCCCGACGCGCGGTCGCGACGGCCTGGCGGTGGGCGGCCACACTCTGCGGATTCGGTCCGATGGCCTGGGCCGCACGGGCTCTGGACCTGTCGAGGGCGAGTTCGACGCGCCGGGCGCGCACTCGCGCGGAGGCCTGCAGCCGCCTGCGGCGGGCGTGCTTATGGTCGTCCGGTATGCCGCTGCTCATTTCGCCTGTTCTCCTTCGGCTCCCCGAGGCTGCCGGAACCGGAGTTCCCCTGCGACCAGAATCCTGGCCGGGGCTCTCCGGGTGTCGACTGTAAGCAGGTTGCCGTAAGCCCGCATGCCGGGTCCGATTCGTACCGTAATCAATGCAGGTCAGGGTGGGTACGAGGAGGGGTGGACTGATGACGTGCGGGCATGGGCGTGGCAGGCTGCCTCCAGGCGCCGGACCGCCCGCGGAGGCCGCAGCGCCTGGATGACTTTGCCGTACGAGGGGGACTTCACCCATGCCGATGATCCGCAGGCTGCGCCGCATCGTGCGCCGTGTGCAGCGCAAGGCGGTGGACCTCAGCCATCCGTCCCGCTCGCCGCTGGGCAGCGCGGTGGTGAACTGCGTGGTCTACCGCGGCGGCAAGCGCCAGTCCGGCTCCTGGGCGGGGCTGAGCGGCCCGGAGGCACTGCGGCGCGTACGCGAGGACGGCGAGGGCTTCGTATGGATCGGGCTTCATGAGCCCACCGAGCAGGAGATAGCCGCGCTCGCCGAGCCTTTCGGGCTGCATCCGCTGGCGGTCGAGGACGCGGTGCAGGCGCATCAGCGGCCCAAGGTGGCGCCGTACGACGACACGCTCTTCGCCGTCTTCAAGTCGGTCTGTTACGTCGAGCACGACGAACTCACCGCCACCAGCGAGGTGGTGGACACCGGCGAGATCATGGTCTTCACCGGCCGGGACTTCGTGATCACCGTCCGGCACGGCCGGCACGGCTCGCTGGGGCCGGTACGCGAACGGCTCGAAGCCGACCCCGATCAGCTGGCCAAGGGGCCTTCGTCGGTGCTGCACGCCATAGCGGACTTCGTGGTCGACGAGTACCTGAGCGTGGCGGACGCCGTGCAGCACGATCTCGACGCCGTGGAGACCCAGGTCTTCTCACCGGAGGCGGGCCGGGTGGACCCGGGCCGTATCTACCAGCTGAAGCGGGAACTCCTGGAGCTGAAGCGGGCCGTGGCACCGCTCGCCCGTCCGCTGAACACGCTCGCGGAGCGGCACAGCCCGCTGATCGACCCGGGTGTGCAGGCGTACTTCCGCGATGTCGGCGACCACCTGACCACGACGGTCGAGCAGATCGCGTCCTTCGACTCGCTGCTCGACTCGATCCTGCAGGCGCATCTGGCGCAGGTGACCGTCGCGCAGAACGAGGACATGCGGAAGATCACCGCATGGGCCGCGGTGATCGCCGTGCCCACGATGGTGTGCGGTGTGTACGGGATGAACTTCGAGCACATGCCGGAACTCGGGTGGCGTTACGGGTACTTCATCGTCCTGTCGGTGACGGCCACGGCCTGTTTTCTGGTGCACCGGAGTTTTCGGCGCAGGGGATGGCTGTAGCCGCTCACGCGGAGTTGCTCAGGTCAGCGACTTGCTGAAGTGGAAAGCCGTGCTCAGGTCAGCGACTTGCTGAAGTGGAAAGCCGTGATCAGGTCAGCGACTTGCTGAAGTGGAAAGCCGTGATGTCCATCCGCTCGCGCAGGTAGAAGCGGTGGGCGCCGGTGCGTTGCGTGCCGGAGTCCAAGTCGAGCTCGTGGCAGCCCAGTTCGCGGGCGCGCTCCTCCAGGTGGGCGAGCAGCGCGTGGCCGATGCCGCCCGAGCGGGCGTCCGCCGCCGCGACCAGGTCGTCGACGTAGAGCTGCTTGAGCGTCGAGGTGTTGATCACCACGCGCCAGCCCGCCGCACCCACGCAGCGGCCGTCGTCGTACGCGGCGGTGAAACGCAGACCCTGCCCGTACCCCTCCGCGTAGATCTCGCGCAGCAGGTCCTCGGTGAGGTGCGGGCGCAGTTCGCGCAGGACGGGAAGCAGCTCGGAGCTCAGGCGCGGGTCCGAAGGCTCGATGTCGACGATCTTCATACGCCGAGCGTAGTCAGTAGTCCGCCGTACGGCTTCGCGGCCCGAAGCCTCAGGGGCTGGGCGCGGTGAGATACCGCTGGACCGTGGGCGCAAGCCAGTCGATCACGTCCGCGCGGTCCATCTCGACCAGCGGCGGGAAGCGCAGCACGTAGCGGGCGAGCGCCATGCCGAGGACCTGGGAGGCGGCGAGTGCGGCGCGGCGCGGGGCCTCGGCCGGGTCCGGGCAGACCTGCGCGGCGATGGGTCCGATCTGCTCCTTGAGGATCTGCTGCATGCGCTCGGCGCCCGCGGGGTTGGTCGCACCCACGCGCAGCAGGGCGGTGAGCACCTCGTCCTGCTCCCAGCGGTCGAGGAAGTGCGAGACGAGCACCCGCCCGATGTGGCCGGCCGGCTGGATCCGTACGTCCATGGGGGCCGGCAGGTCCAGGTCGAAAACCGCGGCTGCCGCGAAAAGGCCTTCCTTGTTGCCGAAGTAGCGCATCACCATCGACGGGTCGATCCGCGCGTCCTTGGCGATCGAGCGGATCGTGGCGCGCTCGTATCCGTCGGCGGCGAAGCGCTCCCGGGCGGCGGCGAGGATCGCGGCGCGGGTGGCGTCGGAGCGGCGGGGCTTGTCCGTGGGGGGCTTGTCCGTGGGGGTGCGGGGCGTGTCGGTGGGGGTGCGGGTCTCGGATTCCGGCATGCCAACGATCGTAGGCCAACGGGTGTTGACAGTCCATCGCGGGGCGGCCTATCGTTGCCAACAAGCGTTGACCAACAAGCGTTGGCATCCAGAGGAGGCCGCTGTGAACGGGACGAACGGGAACGGCACGAACGAGAACGGCACGACCGGCACGAACGACAGCGGTGCGACCGGCAACGGCACGGCCGAGGCCCGCAGCACCGAGCAGCACGCCGCCACGGCCGCAGACGTCCTGATCGTCGGCGCGGGCCCCACCGGCCTGCTGCTCGCCGGTGATCTCGCCGCCGCCGGGATACGCGTGACCGTCCTGGAGAAGCGCCCGGCCAAGATCAGCAACCTGACCCGCGCCTTCGGTGTGCACGCCCGCACGCTGGAGGTCCTGGACGCGCGCGGTCTCGCCGACGAGCTGATCCCCACCGGACGGCAGCTCACGCAGCTGCGGCTGTTCAGCTCGCTCTCGCTCGACCTCGCCACCCTGCCCTCCCGCTTCCCGTACCTCCTGAGCACGCCGCAGTACGAGGTGGAGAAGCTGCTGCACCGCCGGACGACCGAGCACGGGGTGACGTTCGTGCACGACGCGGAGGTGACCGGGCTGCGGCAGGACGCCGACGGTGTGACGGTCGAGGTGCGCGGCAGGGACGGCGCGAGCGCCACGTACCGGGCGCCCTATGTCGTAGGTACGGACGGGGTGCGCAGCGCGGTCCGCGAGGCGCTCGGTCAGCCGTTCCCCGGCCAGTCCGTGATCAGCTCGATCGTGCTCGCCGACGTTCAGCTCGAGAGCGAGCCCGAGCTGACGGTGGCGGTCAACAGCGGGCAGGACGCGTTCGGTTTCATGATCCCGTTCGGTGACGGGTACTGGCGCGTGGGCGGCTGGAACCGCGAGCGCGCCGAGATCCCGGACGACGCCCCCACCTCGCTCGACGAGCTGCGCGACATCATCCGCCGCGCCTTCGGCTCGGACTTCGGGATGCACGACGAGCGCTGGATCTCCCGCTTCCACAGCGACGAGCGCCAGGTGCCGCAGTACCGCACGGGCCGGGTCTTCCTCGCCGGTGACGCCGCGCACACCCACTCCCCCGCGGGCGGCCAGGGCATGAACACCGGTCTGCAGGACGCCAACAACCTCGGCTGGAAGCTGGCCGCGGTGCTCGACGGGCGCGCCCCGGACTCGCTGCTCGACACCTACCAGGACGAGCGCCACCCGGTGGGCTCCGCGGTACTGCGCAGCAGCGGCATGATCGTCCGCCTGGCGATGGCACACAACCCGGCCCAGCTGGCGGCGCGTTGGCTGGCCGCCAAGGTCATCAACAATGCGCCGCCGGTGAGCCGCAAGGCGATAGGCCAGATCACAGGCATCGGTTACGCGTACGAGGCACCGCGCGGGTCGCACGCACTGGTGGGGCGGCGGGCCGAGGACGGGCGACTGTCCGATGGCACAAGGCTGTACGAGGCGCTGCGCGCCGGGCAGTTCGTGCTCGTCGGCCCGAAGGAGACACCGCTCCCTGCCGAGCTGGAGAGGCTGGTCGGGGAGGGGTGTGTGCGGGCGGAATGGGAGAACGGGGACGCGGGAGCTGCGGTGTTGGTGCGGCCTGATGGATATGTCGCCTGGGCTCAGGGGTGAGGTGAGGGCTGGCTGGGGGCGGGCTCGATTGCGGCGGGCGGGGGGCGG
>JOGW01000015.1 GCA_000721375.1 Streptomyces sp. NRRL B-3428
CCAGATCGGCGACGCACGCCAACTCGACTTCATCCGCGCCTTCGACCACATCCTCACCGACACCGCCAAGGACAAGGACGCGGACCAACTCCTCCCCAAGGCTGTGCGGACGTACTGCGCGGTGATGGCGCACCATCTGGAATCCATCGAAAGGTTCGAACCAGCAGTGGCACGGAAACTGCGCACGATGAGTGCCGCCGCGCTCAAGCGCATGCCCCAGGACCTCCTGAGGGACACGATGAACTCCCTCGGTGACGAGCGGTCCGGCCGGCTGCGGCGCGTACGCCGTCGGGCCGCAGTGCGGGGAGCCGCTGCCTGATGAGCACCACGCGAAGCACCACGCACAACACCACGCAACTCTTCTTCGCCTGCACCCAGTACGCCGCCGCCACGATCACCGCCGCGATCCGGTCGGGACAGTTCGGCCCGCGTTCGGAGCATCGCCGCATTCTCGTGGTCAGCGACACCTCGGCCACCCCGGAGATCGGCACACCGCTCGACCGGATGGCCGGATTCGAGGCGCTGCGCGGTGAGTTCGACGAGGTGCGCTCGTGGAACGCGTTCATCGAGCCCTTCCACCCCGCGGGCTGGTTCCCGCGGGAGCAGGACACGCTCCTGTGGGAGCGTGCGCTGCGCGCCGAGTGGGAGCTCGGGGACGAACCGGTCGAGCTGGCCTGCGAGTCCATCCAGGCCAATCCGTCCAACGCCGTCGCCAAGATCTTCGGCGAGGCGCCGCTGCACGTCTACGCCGACGGACTGATGAGTTACGGGCCCACGCGCAGCAAGATCGACCCGATGATCGGGACGCGGGTGCAGCGGCTGCTCCACCTCGATCTCGTACCCCTCGGCGATAGAGGTGCTCACGCCCGAGGAGGAGGAAGAGCTGCATCTGAGCATGGTGCGCGGAGCCGTCGAACTCGGCCACCGCCGGCTGGTGTTCAAGCCGCACCCCTCCGCGCCCGCCGCCTGGTCGCGCCGCCTGGAGGTCGAGGCCGGCAGGCTCGGCGCCGATCTCACCGTGCTCGACAGCCCGGTCATAGCCGAGGTGGTGTACCAGCGGCTGCGTCCGGCGCTGGTCGTCGGGTGCTTCTCGACCGCGCTGCTCACCGCCACGGTGTTCTACGGGCTGCCCGTCGCCCGGACGGGCACCGATCTGCTTCTGGAGCGGCTCACGCCCTACCAGAACAGCAACCGCGTCCCCGTGACCCTGGTCGACGCCCTGCTTCCCCAGCTCACCGACGGCCAAGCGGTCGACTCCTGGTCGCTGCCCGAACGGGACGAAGTACGCCGGGAGTTGACCGATCTGGTGGCCGCGGTGGGCTTCGCGATGCAGCCGCAGATCTACCCCGAACTGCGCCCCCGGGCCGAGCGGTATCTGTCCGCGCACCTCACCCAGCACACCTGGCGCTACTTCCGGCGCAAGCGTCTGACCCGGCTCGGGCTGCCGGGTGCGGTGCCCTCCCAGCTGGCGTTCGTACCGCAGAGCCCGGCGGTACGGCGGATGGCCCGCCGGGCCCGTTCCCTCAAGCGGAAGTTCGCCTCATGACCCTGTCGAAGGAGGGCCTCAGAGCCCCCCTGCCCTCCGCGCGGGCCACCTTCGCGGAGCCCCAGCCCCAGCCCGATCCCGAGTCCGCCGCCCCCGCCGAGGCACCGCGCAGGGGCGGCGGCCGGCTGCGGGCGCTCGACGGTCTTCGGCTGATCGCCGCGCTCATGGTGTGCCTGTACCACTTCTCGGCGAAGGACGGGCCGACCGCACGGTCCTGGGGCCAGTCCCCCGGCACCCTCTTCCCCACGCTGTCGGGGTTCGGTACGTACGGCTACCTCGGGGTCCAGGTCTTCTTCGTCATCAGCGGCTTCGTCATCTGCATGAGCGGCTGGGGCAAGACCCTCGGCCACTTCTTCCGGTCCCGGGTCTCGCGTCTGTACCCCGCGTACTGGGTCGCTCTCGTGATCATCACGGCCGCCGCGATCGCGCTGCCCGTGGTCGTCAGGCCGCTGCGCCCCGACGAGTTCCTGCTGAACTTCACGATGCTGCAGCAGCCCATGGGTGCGCACCGGGTACTCGGTGTGTGCTGGACGCTCTGGGTGGAGCTGAAGTTCTATCTGCTGTTCGGCCTGTTCGTGATCTGGAAGGGCGCCACGTACCGCCGCGTGGTCCTGTTCTGCTGTCTGTGGACCGTCGCCGGGGTCTTCGCCCGGGTCGCCGACACCCCGCTCACCGACGAGCTGGTGATGCGCGACCACGCGCCGTTCTTCATCGGCGGCCTCGCGCTGTATCTGATCCACCGCTACGGCGGCGATCTGCTGCTCTGGGGGATCGTGGGCTTCAGCTTCCTGATGGGCCAGCGCTACGCCGTCTCGGCGGGCTGGCACTCGGGCGCGGAGGGCCCGTTCGCCCGCAACCCGTACGTGATCCAGGCAGTCGTCGCCTTCGCCTTCCTCTCCGTCGCGGTGGTCGCGCTCGGCTGGCTGAGGTGGGCGAACTGGCGCTGGCTCACGGTGGCCGGCGCCCTGACGTACCCCTTCTATCTGATCCACGAGCATCTCGGCTGGTTCGTCATCCGCGTCCTGCACCGCGGACTCGATGTACCCCCCGTCGCGACCTTCGCCCTGACGATCCTCGCGCTCCTGGTGCTCGCGTGGCTGATCCACCACCTCGTGGAGAAGCCGTTCGGACCGTGGCTCAACCGGACCATGGCCACGCAGGCAGGGAGACTGCGGGAGCTCAAGGGCTGACCGCCGCTCGCGAGTTGCCCCTGATCAAACCGGGGGTCCTCGCCGGCCCACAGGTGCTCCGCCCGCCTCAGTCCACCGGCCCACAGGTACTCCGCCCGCCTCAGTCCGCCGGGCGGAGCACCGCACCGACCCCCGCCACGACGGCCGCCAGCCCGTCCTCGAAGCCCGCGTCGTGCTCGCGGAACATCTCGTCACCGGCCGCCGAGGCATGCGGGAAGGAGGCCAGGCGCTCGGCGCGCGCCTCCAGGTCGTAGCCCTCGCCCCCTGCCGGGTCCGGGCCCATGGCCTGCTCCTCGATCACGTAACCGATCGTGTAGCTGTACGCGGTAAGCCAGGCGCGGGCGGCCGTGCGCGGGGTGAATCCGCCGGCGACCAGAGCCGCGAGCATCCGCTCCATCGGCTCGGCGTACGAGGTGTCCGTGAAGCGGGTGCCGCTGTAGACCTTTGCGCCGTCGCGGTAGCGCAGCAGATGCTCGCGCAGCCCGCGCATCGCGCCGGTGAGGATCGCGCTCCAGTCGCCCGAGATCGTCGCGGCCGTCATATCGGCCGTCATCCGGCGCAGCATCTCGGTGGCCATCTCGTCGAGCATCGCCTGCTTGTCCTTGAAGTGCCAGTACAGAGCGGGCGCCTTGACGTCCAGCTCCTTGGCGATGGCGCGCAGGGACAGGCCGTCGAGACCCACGTCGTTCAGCAGACGCAGCGCGGTGTCGGCGACTCGGTGACGGTCGATCTTCGCGGGAGGCACGGGCTCATTGTGCCCGCTCCCGGCGCTCACTCCCTAACACCGTTAAGGGTTGACTCCTTAACGGTGTTAAGTGCATCATCGAGCCATCGAACTTAACGTCGTTAAGGAGAGTGCGATGCCGGATGCAGTCGTAGTGGGAGCGGGCCCGACCGGTCTGACGCTGGCGGTCGACCTGGCCCGGCGCGGGGTGGACGTGACGGTCGTGGAGAAGGCGGACGGGCTCTTCCCCGGTTCGCGCGGCAAGGGTCTGCAGCCGCGCACCCTTGAGGTCTTCCACGACCTCGGCGTCCTTGACGAGGTGCTCGCCGCGGGCGGACCCGCACCGGTCGGCATGGTGTGGAGCGGCGGCGAGCGCCAGGGCGAGCACGACATGTTCGCCGACGAGACCATCGAGCCCACACCCGCCGAGCCGTATGCGGGCAGGCCCTGCATGCTCCCCCAGTGGCGCACCCAGGAAATCCTGTACGCGCGGCTGCGGGAGCTGGGCGGTGAGGTCCTGTTCGGGCGGGCCGTCAGCGATCTGGAGCAGGACGCCGACTCCGTGACCGTGACCTTCGACGAAGGCCCGACGGTCCGCGCCCGGTACCTCGTGGCCGCCGACGGCGGGCGCTCCACGGTCCGCCGGCTCCTCGGGATCGGCATGACGGGCGAGGAGGTGGACCCCTCACCCACCCTCGTCGCGGACGTACGGATTGATCCGGCCGCACTCGACCGCGACAACTGGCATATCTTCCCGGCGTCCCCGGAGGGCGCGCTGGCCCTGTGCCCGCTGCACGGGACGCCGGACTTCCAGCTGATGGCCCAGTTCAAGGAGGGCGGCACCCCGGACACCTCGACGGAAGGCATCCGGAAGGTGATCGCGTCCCGCACACATCTGTCGGCGGACGACGTCACCGAGGTCCGCTGGTCCTCGGACTTCCGCCCGCGCGCGGCCCTCGCCGACCGCTTCCGCGACGGCCGGGTCTTCCTGGCGGGGGACGCCGCGCATGTGCACTCACCGGCCGGCGGCCAGGGTCTGAACACCAGCGTCCAGGACGCGTACAACCTGGGCTGGAAGCTGGGCCGGGTGCTGCGCTCCGGGGCGCCCGAGTCCCTCCTGGACACCTACGAGGAGGAGCGCCGCCCGCTCGCCGCCGAGATGCTCGGCCTCTCGACGCGCATCCACCGCGGGGAGCAGTCCCGTGGCCGGGCGACCCAGCAACTGGGCCTCGGCTACCGCGAGTCCTCGCTGTCGCAGGGTGCGGCGGGCGCACTCCGGGCGGGCGACCGCGCCCCGGACGGCCTCGTGGACGGCACCCGCCTCTTCGACCTCTTCCGCGGCCCGCACTTCACGCTGCTCGCGGTGGGGGTGGAGCTGCCGGTGATCGAGGCGGAGGGCGTGCGCACGGCCCGGATCAGCGCGTACGAGGCGTACGGAGAGGGCTACTTCCTCGTCCGGCCCGACGGTTACATCGGGTGGGCCGGCTCGGCCCTCGACCTGGAGCCGTACCTCACACGCTGCTGAGCGAGAGCTTCACCGCGAAGCCGATGAACAGCGCACCCGCCGCCGACGTCGCGCCCGCCGACAGGGCGCGGCGGCGGTGGAAGGCCGCCGCCAGCTTCGTACCGCTGAAGATCAGCGCCGAGAGATAGAGGAAGCTCGCGAGCTGCGCGAAGGCGCCGAGCACCACGAAGGACAGCGCGGGATGCGCGTACGCCGGATCCACGAACTGCACGAAGAAGGCGATGAAGAACAGGATCGCCTTCGGGTTGAGCAGACTCACCACGAAGGCGCGCCGGAAGGGGTTCTCCGCCTTGACGGGGGCCTCTTGCGCAGCCACCTCCGCAAGCCGCTCCCTGCGCGTGCGCCACATCGACCAGGCCGCCCGCAGCATGCCGATCGCCAGCCAGGTCAGATACCCCGCGCCGGCGAACTTGACGATCGAGAACAGCACCGCGTTGGCCTGCAGCAGCGAGGCCACACCCATCGCCGAGAGCGTCATGAGCACGGTGTCCCCGCACCACACACCGGCGGCCGCCTTGTACCCGGTGCGCACACCGCGACGGGCGGCGACCGACAGGACGTACAGCGAGTTGGGACCGGGGAGCAGGACGATGACTATGAGTCCCGCGAGGTAGGTCGGAAGATCTATGACACCCAGCATGGGCGAAGTGTCGCATGCGGCCGGATTTCCGCAGCCGGGCGTCCCACCAGGCGAAACGCGGATGTCCGCGGCTCATTCGCCATGGCCGTGTCTCCCTTCGGTAACGCATTGGTGATCCCGTAGGACGTTCGCAACCATTCCCGCGCGGGAATCATCTACACGGACACGCGGCAGGTACGGGGCCTGGCGGGTGTCAGTGGGACCTGAGCGGGTCCGACCTTGGGGGGTCAGAAATGATGCGGAACGCCGTCATACGGAGAGCTCTTGCCGCGGCCGTGGTGGTGGCCGCGGCCGCCGGGTGCTCGGTCTCGACCGAAGCCGGCGGCAAGCCCTCGGCCTCCGCGTCTAAGCCCGCCGACGACAAGCCTTCGGTCACCCCGTCCGGCAAGCCGTCGGGCGCCGGGGAGCCCGACGGACCCGAGGCGCAGAGCGCACTGCTCAGCGAGGGCGACAAGGGCATGAAGGTGCGCGAACTGCAGGCCCGGCTGCGGCAGGTGGCCTGGCTGTTCGAGTACCCGGACGCGTCGTACGGGGAGTCGACCGTCAAGGCGGTCAAGGGGTTCCAGGGCAAGCGCGGGCTGCCCAAGACCGGTGAGGTGGACCCGGTCACGTGGGAGCGGCTGCTCAAGATGACCTCAAAGCCGGGGTACTTCGAGCTGTACGCGGGCGGCGACCAGCCGGCCGCGAAGCCGGATGCGCGGTGCATGACGGGCCGGGTGCTCTGCATCAGCAAGACCAGCCGCACGCTGGTGTGGATGGTCGACGGCAAGACGAAGCTCACGGTCGACGTCCGCTTCGGTTCGGAACTGACGCCGACGCGTGAGGGCTTGTTCCAGGTCGACTCCAAGAGCCGCTACCACCACTCGACGCTCTACGACACCCCGATGCCGTACGCGATGTTCTTCAGCCGCGGCCAGGCGGTGCACTTCTCCGCGGACTTCAAGGCCCGCGGCTACACGGGCGCCTCGCACGGCTGCGTGAACGTACGGGACGAGGCGAAGATCGCGTCGCTCTTCGAGCAGGTGCGCACCGGCGACAAGGTGGTTGTGTACTGGTGAGGTTGAGGGGCGCGGGCGGGTCCGGGGGAACGTGACCCGCCCGCGCCAACTGCACTGAGCCCTGGGGTACGGGGGGAACCCCTGCTCGTGCACGCCGATGACCAGTCGGCTCACTTCTAACTGCGCCAGGCCCTCGAAAAGTGTCACACCCCGGAGCGATCTCTTTCCGCACACCTGCGAAAGCGCAGGTCGGATGGGGTTCGGAATGGTTTACGGGGAGATCGGTCCGGTCGCTCGGACGGACTGGCCGCTCGGACGGACTGGCCAGTTGGACAGCCTGGCCGCTCGGACGGACTGGCCGCTCGGACAGCGTGGCCGCTCAGGCTGACTGGTCGCTCAGACGGACTGGCCGCTCGCACCGGCGCCGGCGATCGAGGACGGGCCACCGCTCGGCCGCGGTCCCGCGTTCACCGACGGTCCCGCGCTCGGCTCGGGGGCAGGGGCGATCGGGCTCGGTGCGCTCGGGGTCGGTGCGCCGGGAGCGACTATCGGGCCCTCCCCGTCCGAGTCGGAGGAGCCGTCCTCACCGGAAGGGCCGTCCTCACCGGAGGAGCCGCCCTCTTCCCCGCCGCCCGAACCGCTGCCGCCGTACTCGCCCGCGCCGCCCGAGTCGCCCCTGCCGCTCTGCGCCCTGAGCACGCTCTCGCAGAACCTGCCGATGTCCTTGGACCCCTTGGCCGCCATCTCGAGACGCCGGCGCTGCTCGCCGCCGAGCGGCCGGCCGGCCATGTAGTCACGGCAGCTCTCGACCACACGCGCGTACCACTCGCCCTTGGACCACCCGGACTGCTCGCCCTTGTCACCGTCCTGGCCGCTCGCGTCGACGTCCTCCCTGTCCGGGGAGTCCTTGCCGATACCGGGCTCGGACGGATCAGCGCTCGCGCCCGGCTCCGCGGAGGGCTCCTGGGCACCGGGCGAGGTGATGTCGGGCAGCGGAGAGGCCGGCGTCCTGCTGGCCGCGGCGGAGACGGAGGCGGCCGGGGCGGGATCGCCACCGAAAGGGCTCGGCAGCACCCCCGTACCGGCGGCGACGGCCACGCCGCCGATCGTGCAGACCGCGAGCGCGGCGGCCACGCCGAAGCGCAGCGGCCGGCCCCACAGGGTGCGGCCGGGAGCGGCGTGGGCGCCTCGTCCGGAGTGGGTGCCTCGTCCGATACGTATGGTTGTGACGCTGTGACCGGCGGCGCGGAACGCCGCCAACGCGGCCGATTCACCGGGCAGTTCACCCGCTGCGGGACCGCCGCGCGGACGCGCGGCGTCCAGGACCCGGGCGAGCCGCTCGGCGCGCGCCGCCTCGTCCGCCTCGTGCAGGCCGTCACCCGGGGCAGCAAGAGGCTCACCGCGCAGCAGTCGCTCCGCGGCGTCCTTCGTCAACCACCGGTAATCCTCGTCGGCCATCACATGTCCTTCTGCGTCCGCATCCGCGAATGCGTCACACCGCCGGACCGGCCGTGCTCCGCATCGCCGGAACGTTCGTGCGTCTCCTCGCCCTGCGCGCGGGGGGCCTGCGCGGGGTGTCCTGCATGCCGTCCGGCGCTCTGTCCTGCGCGCTGTCCGGGTACGGCGTCCAGGCCGTCGGCGCCCGACTGGCCCTCGGCGCCGAGCAGTTCGGCGAGCCGCTTCAGACCGCGGTGCGCGGCGGTGCGGACGGCGCCGGGCCGCTTGCCCAGGGTCTGCGCGGCGCTCTTGGCGTCGAGCCCGACGACCACGCGCAGCACCACGGCCTCGGCCTGGTCCTGCGGGAGCTGAGCTATCAGAGCGAGGGTGTTGCCGGTGGCGAGCGCCTCCATGGCCTCGCCCGCGGTGTCCGACTCGCCCGCTTTGCCGGTCAGTTCGGTCTCGTCGCCGCCGATCAGCGGCCGGCGCCCCCGCATCCGTATGTGATCGAGCGCGCGGTTGCGGGCTATCCGCGCCGTCCAGCCGCGGAAGCGGTCCGCGTCGCCCTCGAAGCGGTCGAGGTCACGGGCTATCTGCAGCCAGGCCTCGGACGCGATGTCCTCGGCATCGATGTCACCGACCAGCGTGCGGACATACCCGAGCAGCCGCGGATGCACGGCGCGGTACACAGCGCGGAACGCGGTCTCGTCCCCACCCTGCGCCTCGAGTACCGCGGCGGTCAGCTCCGCGTCATCCCCCAGCAATGCCTCATCCCGCCCGTTTCACAGCTCGGTGCGATCCAGCACGCTACGGCGTCAACAGGTGTCGCGTCCATGTTTGTACAACGTGCAACTAGATGGTCACGGAGTGCGGTGTGACACAAACCGCACCGGCGGCGCAGTACTAGATGCGGGCGGCTCCCCCCAAGGACCGCCCGCACAACGCGACAGCCGGGGCCTCTCCTGTGGGGGGTGGTGGCCCCGGCTGTTCGCTTGCGCGGGAGCGCACCCGTGGGGGCGGGCGGACGCCCGGAGGTCCGCTAGTACTCCAGAGGCTGCAGTCCGTGGCTGTGCGGGCGCGGACCCTTCCCCGCACCTGAATTGTCCCCGCGTACGGGGTCGCCCTTGCCGTTGCCCGGATCGCCGGGGTCCTCCTTCATCCGGCCCGCCATGATCAGGCAGCACCCCGAGCGGACACCCTGATGAGCCCGCCCCGCAGCGGCACCGGTTCGACCCCGGGGCGCCACCGCACGAAGTACAGCCAGTACGGCCGTACGCGGCCGCGGCGCTCGATCCGCACCACGCGGCCGGTGTTGCCCTCCTCATGGGGATGCGTGACGCATTCCCCGACGCTGAACTGCGGCGCTCGCACGGTCGGCTCCCCTCGACTCCCTTTCCTCCACGAGGAGTTCGGGGCGAGGTGCGGGACGGATTGCCCGGGAGCACGCGGCTCAGCTCCTCCCCCGCGCCCGCCGCGAGACCACCGCCCGCAGCACCCGCCGCCCTTCCGTCGATACGTCGAGTGCGCGCCGCAGGCCGCCCGTGCCTCCCGTCGCGAGCAGCTCCAACACGGCTTCCTGGCGGCGCAGTTCGCCTGCCGCGAGAGGGCCATCGACCGCCGGGTCGAGGACTCGGTGGATCTGGAGGGCGGCCACCGAGCAGGCGTCCGCCCACCGCCGCAGCTCGGCCCCCGACCACTCGGCCGGCAGCGCGTCCAGCATCCGCAGGGTGAGTTCCGCGGCCTCGTCGCCGCCGGCGCGCGGCACGGACTCGCGTACGGAATCGCGTACGGACTCGACGAGCGGACCCCAGGAACGCCCCTCCGCGAGCGAGGTCCACAGCGGCCGCAGCGCATCGTCCGCTGCGCCGAGCACCGGCAGACACCGGTCGAGACAAGCGAGCCCGCTCGCGGCAAGCCCCCGCTCATCGCTCTGCGCGATCAGCTCCACCAGACCCATGACGCCTCTTTCGTTCCGGACGCTGCACTTCCCTTTACAGCGCCCGGAGCTCTGGAAACGTCACCCTGCGAGATGGCCTTCGAGGACGGTCCGGGTGATCGGGGGACGGTTCCAGAGGGCGAGGATCTCGTTGGAGAGGGTCAGGATGTCCAGCGGGTGATGGTGCATCCGCGTCTCGACGGCGCAGGCGAGCAGGCTCCGCGGCACGGCCTTCGCGTCGAGCAGCACGCGCCAGTCCTCCGGGCAGAGCTTCAGGAACTCCAGACCGGTCAACCGGCCGATCTCCAGCGGGTCGGCGAGCGTCCCCGGGTACGCGGTGAGGGTGCGCAGACGCGGCAGCCCGAGCACGGGGGCCAGACTGAACCGTTCGCCGTCGCGGCAGACGCCGAGGCTGAGGACTTCGAGGCCCGGGTGGGCGGCCGCCTCGACGCTCCGCACGGACGCGTGGTTGACGTGTGCCACAGGGGACGGGCCCGGGGTGCCCGCGCCGCCGCCGGAACCCGTGCCGTCGCACACCATCGCCGTGAGGGACTCGGCCTCCAAGCCGGCGCCGACGCTCTGCTCGTGGTCGATGACGATGATCTGCCCCACGTGCCCGCTCGGCCCGGGCGTCAGGTCGAGTGCGATCCGGTCCCCGCCTCCCGTATCGCCGAAGACGATCCAACCAGGCGAGCCCACGAGATCCTGCACGGCCGCGTCCGGCGCGGTGACGACCGCCTTCAAAGCCGCGTGCTGCCAAGGAGCGGGACGGCTCGTGGCGTCGGCTGCGTACACCTTGTCCAGCGGAAGCAGCTCGCAGCCGACCGCGTCCGCCTCCCGGCACACGTCTGCGTAGGCCTCCTCCGACTGCCCGTAACGCGCGGCTGTGACCCGGTACAACGCCCTCAGTTCTGCCGGCAGTTCCCTCCCGAGCCGCTCCTCGGCCGCGGCGATCTCCGCCTCGCTCGCCCCGACGGCCTGCGGCAGTCGCTCCCGCAGCACCCTCTCCAGCCGCGCAGGGTCCGCCGAAGGCGCGGGGGCAGCTCCGGGCGAAGGCTCAGGCAGCCGCCGCCACGGCGCGGGGACGGCGCCCTCGACCAGCAGCAGGGCGCCGGGATGCGAGTTTCCGATCCCGGGTGACACAGCCGGGTTGGGATCGATCAGACGGAGGACAGCCCGCCCTTCGGTCGAAATCTCCGCGATGAAGGCGATCACCTCGATGCCGGCTTCCGACAGCCGCCCGGTCATCTCACGCATCAGGTCGAACTCTGCCTGCGTCGCGCGCCCCGGCCGCGTGGGCAGGCTCCAGCCCCAGCGGGCAATCTGCCCCGTCACATACCCGCCCGGCTCCGCCAGACGCTCCTCATTCGCGTCCCACAGCAGCCACAACAACGGTTCCCACGTGGGAAATTCGCGTAGGGACGGCACAGACAACGAACACCCTCAGTTCTCAGGAATCCCCAACCGCTCCAAGAAGCGGAAGAACAACAGCTCCGCCGACGGCTCCGCCGGCGCCTTCAGTACATTCGCGATATCGGCCGCCCGGACCGTACAACCCGCTTCGAGCGCCCAAGCAGCCGCCCGTTCCGCCGCGTCCTGCGCCGGCAGAAACAGATCGTCGGGCTCCTTGCCGTCCGCCGCGAGGAATTCGGCCATGGCGTCGCGCGCCAGACACGCGTTCCACGCGCCGCTCTCCGGCGCCGCCGCCTCGACCGCCACGCACGAACTGTCCATCACGAAGCCGAACAGCGCGGGCGCCCCGGTCTCCCGGGCCAGCGCGGTCATCGATCCGATCTCCGGGACCGACGCCTCCCACACCTGCCAGCCGTCGGGCCGCCGCTCGTGCAGCGCGAGCCCGTCCCGTACGTCCTCGAACGCCGCGCATTCCGCCAGGGGCCGCTCCGCGCGGCCGACGACGTAGTACCCCCAGAACCCCATGTCCCACTCCCCGCCCACAAAGTCTTTGACGTGAATCCAACACATCTGCTCGGGATTTCGCCACCCAAAGGCCCTTATGAAGGGCACATCCGGAGCGAACGATTACCTTCCGATGCCCCGCTTCTCCCGAACATCCGCTTTGCCGCGGTCAGTTGCCGCGCCCCGGGTTCTCCTCCTGTTTTCCACCGTCGTTCTTCTCCTTGTCCTGCCGCGCGGCGCAATACGCGTCCACGGCGTGCACGCCACCCGCCTCGGCGGTCAGCTCGCGCCAGGCGGCGGCTGCCAGAGCCTTGCCGCCGACCTTTTCGTACGCGCGGCACAGGGCCTCGGTACGACGAGCCTTCGGAGGCTGGGACGCATGGGCGGGGCCCTTGGGTTCGCCGTTGCCGGCGCGGTCCTTCGCCTCTGGGGTCCGTGCGCCCGACGAGTGCCCCTGGCGCGGCGACTCGGGCGCCTGCGAGGAGGCCTGCTGCCCGGCCTGCGGACCCTTGTCGCGTACGGGCGGTGCACCGATCTTCGCCACCGCGACACCGCCGAGCGCGAGACCGGCGAAGGCCGCGCCGACGCCCGCGAGCCGCCACCCTGCGATACGGCGCCGGGGCGCGCGCGGCCGCCAGTCGTCGGCGGGACGGGGCTCGGCTGACGCGTGCAGGCCCGCGTCCCGGGCGGTGCGGAAGGCGGCCAGGGCGGCATCCCGAGCGGGATCGCCGTCAGCGCCCGCGGCCCGCGCTGCGGCGTCCGCGCGCAGCACCTCGCCGAGGAGGGTCAGATCCTGATCCTCGTCCTCGTCCCGGGCACTCATCGCACCTCCCTCGCCATGTCCTCGCTCGCCATGTCCTCGGTCGCCACGTTCTCGCTCGCCACGTTCTCGCTCGCCGAGCTCTCGCGCGCCACGTCCTCGTTCGCCTTCATGCTCACCGCGAGCCGTTTCAAGCCACGGTGCACGGCCATCCGCACCGCCCCGGGACGCTTGCCGAGGACCCGCGCGGAGGCCGGTGCGTCCAGGCCGACCACGACCTTGAGAAGCACCGCCTCTGCCTGGTCGCGCGGCAGTTCGGCGAGCAGCGCGAGCGCCTGGCGGGTGGCCAGGGACTCGAGCGCCTGCGCGGAGGTGTCCTGCCGGGACGGTATCTCCAGCACATCCTGTTCGAGCAACGAGGTCTGCGGCCGTGCCTTCCCGCGCCGCAGATGGTCCAGCGCGCGGTGGCGGGCGATCGTCGCCGTCCAGCCGCGAAACCCCGCGCCGTCCCCGCGGAAGCGCCCCAGATCCCGTGCGATCTCCAGCCAGGCATCGGCCGCCACGTCCTCCGCGTCGGCGCCGACGAGCCCTCGTACGTAACCGAGCAGTGCGGGCTGCACCATCCGGTACACCGCGGCGAAGGCCGTCTCGTCGCCCTGCTGAGCCCGGTGCACGGCAGCGCTCAGCTCGTCGTCGTGTGCACGTTCGCGATCGCGCTCCCGACGAGGCCCCGCTGTCTGGACCGACACATCTTCCTTCCGGCGCGGGACACGGTGCCGCGCGCCGTTACTTACTGCGTCACGCCGCACAGAAACATCACAGGATTCCGCGCTCGCACCGCTCTGACCATCGGTTTTCAGCCGATCGTCACCCCTGGTCCAGCCGCCTGCGCGCACCCGTTCACCCGATGGCGATCCTCGGGTGGGCCCCCGGCTCGATCCAGGACATGATCCGGTCCATGGTCGCGCGCGGCACCGACACACAGCCCGCGGTCGCCCCGTTGCCGTTCACGTGCAGGAAGATCCCGGCGCCGCGGCCGGGCGTCGCGGGCCAGCGGTTGAAGTCGATGACCAGCGCCTTGGCGTACTGCGTCGGATAGTTGACCAGGTGCTCGCTGCCCCGGTCGCCGCTCTCGGTGAGCGGGAAGTCCGCGCCGGCCTCGGTGTGCATCTGGTTGTAGAACTTGGACTCGGGGTCCTGCACCCACCAGTGCGTGGAGTTCACGCGGGTGTACGGCATCGACGTACCGCCGGCCTCAAGACCGAACCCCTCGGTGAGCGTGTACGTCCCGCCGGGCGTCGTGTACGTGTTCTGCCGCCTCGTCGAACCGGGCACCACTCCGTTGGACCCGACCCGGCCTCCAGTGGTGCTGAGCACCGACTTCCAGCCGGCCGAACCTTTGGCCCAGGCGGTCACGGTGGCGTACGAACCACTGGACCTGACCGTGATGACCTGGGTGGCGTTGCCGACCTCGACCGGTACGGGGAAATCGGGCGCGGAGGGCTCCACCGCCGTGTCCCCACTGCCACCGGCGTTGTCCGTCGATCCGCTGCCGCTCGTCGCGGAGGCCTTGGGCTTGGCGGAGGCCTTGGCCGAGACGGAGGCCGACGGGGACGGCGACTTGGAGGGGGTGGCCGAGACGGACGCCGATTCGCCCGGGGCCGGCTCCCCCGCCGTACCGCCCCCGCCCTCCAGCGCCTCGCCCTGACCGGCGAGATCCTCTCGTACACCGTCCGCGGCCCTGTCCTCCATCAGCCGGTAGCCGGAGACAGAGGCGAGCACCAGCACCCCCGCGGCAGCGGCGACACGCAGCCGAACCGAAGACTTGCGCACACGACGAGAAGAGGACGGACGCGATCCGGCGGACGGGGGCGGCACGAAGTGACCTTTCGGCAGGGGACAGGGAGGGGTGGACGACCGCACCGGGCGGGCGACGCGGCGGTTATACAGCAGTGGGTCGCTCGTATGCGAGGGTGGGAACATTTCGCTCACTGAGTATCAATTCCACCAGCCTGCACCCGAACTCACCACCCGCCCTGCCGTGGAAGTTCAGCGCACCCCGGCCGGCAACTCGATCGTCCCTTCGAAGGGTCCGGCGACCTGCTGGCGGACTTCCTGCCGGTAGGTGAGCTGCTGTCCCTGATACGGCAGAACGAAGCCGAAGCTCAGCCGATGGGACTTCACCTGATAGGTCTCGGCATCGAGAACGAGCTGCTCCTGGAGATCCTTGAGCACGATCTGCCCCGGCTTCGCGGTCACGCCCTGCTCCTTGAGCTGCGCGAGCGTCGGATCGAACTCGAGGCCGGCCTTGTCGAGAGCTGGGCTCTGCGCCCGCTCGGCCAACGTCCGGTTGTCCAAGGTGACTTGCAGCCGCACCTCGCTCCCGGCGCGGACGAGTTCCACCCCTCCCCCCTCGGCATACTCCTCGAAGGAAGCCACCTCGGCCATCGGATCCTCGACCTTGGCGGCGTTCTTCGGCTCACTGACCGGACCCTTCTCCCAGGCCTCGGTGCCCTTGCGGAAGTGCCCGACGCCGTCCACGACGTAGCTGCGCACCTTCACGTTCTTGCCCTTGCTGCCGGTGATGGCCCCGTCCGCCCGCAGCACATGCGGCTCGCCGGTCCAGCTTCCGTCGGCGGTGTACGTGGCACCGTTCGGCGAGGCTCCGGACAGCCCGAGCGACTCCGTACCGTTCACGTGGAACGTCCAGCCGGGCTCGGCAGCCATGGCCTTACGGGCGGCAGCGAGGAACTCCTCGGCGGACTCGGGCACTTCAGCCGCTTCCGTGGCCAAGGAGCCCTCGGTCGCCGCGGACTCCTTGGCCGCGGAATCGGCGCCGCCCGCCTCGCCACCCTCCTCGGCACACCCGCTCACCGCACCGGCGCCGAGCACCACCGCCGCGGCCATCGCCACCCATCGCCCACGCGCGTAAGCCATGTCCGTCTTCCTCCCAGCCGTGATCACAGAGCGGGCCGGTTATACAGGCTTCGGGGGTACGCGGACGAGCACCTGGACATTCAGGACAACTGCCCCCTGTGCAGTACGCACAGGTCCGCGACGAAGCAGGTCACGTGACCGTCGCCGTCCCGACCGATCCACACCGGATAGCTCCCGTCTCCCCTGCCGCTCGGAAACGCGATGAGGTTGGCACCCGACTCCGGATCGTCGAGGGTCATGACACCCTCGCCGTCCTCACGCACCCGGCCGGCCCCCATCTCGTCGAAGAAGCACTCGCCCAGCGCGCCGGCCGCCGTGGCATCGACGAAGGACCCGAGCCCTCCGTCGACACCGAAGCCGTAGAACTCGCCGTCGCCCAGGAGCCGCGGATCCTGCCCCTCGAGCAGCGCCGACTCCCAGCGGACCGTGGGCCGGTCCGAGATCCGTACCCGGGCCGCGGTGATCTCGTCGATGGCCAGTGCCCTGCCGGAGCGTTCGGTCTCGTACGCGGCGAAGGCGATCTCCACCGGGTAACTCCCGGGCGCCACTGTCACGGTGAACCCGGAGTCCTGCGCGCAGGCCGCATACGTGGGGTCCCGGGTCACGAGCCGTCCGCTGGGCAGGTGCACCTGGCCAGCCGGGTGGGGCGCCAGGGTCACGTAGACCTCGCCGTGCGCGGCGATACGGGTGCCGGGTGTGAACTGTTCGTCGAGGAGCCGCGGCCGCATCGGCTCGGGCGCCCGCCAGTTCGCCGTGCCGTCGAGGTCGACCGGCACGCCGGGAAGCGCGTCGCCTGACGTGCGGAGCCGCACACCTCCCTCGCTTTCGAGGCCGAGCGCGGGAAGGAGGCGATCCCACTGCCCGAACTCCGGCGCGGGAAGCCACTGTTGCCCTACGTCCACGGAACCGAAGGAGCGCCGGGAGCCACCGCGGTCCCCCTCGGGCTCCACGCACTCGGACCTCTGCCCGTCCGGATACCACCGGAGGGTCACGCGCCCCGCGTCCGCCGCGAACTCGGCCGTCTCCGCGCTTCCGTACCGCCAGGTCCGCCGCTCCCGCAGGAAGAGCCGCCGCTCCTCGATCCGCCGCAGATCCGCCTGCCCGACCCGCCGTCCCTGCGCGTCGTACAACCACAGCCCGACGTACCCGCGACCACCGTCGACGTGCAGAACGACGACACCCGCCAGGCAACCGGAAGCGCCGACTTCCTCGCCCGACGGGCCGCCGTCCTTGATGACCACGGCATACGGTTCCCCCGCCGCATCCCGTCCGGCCGCGGCCCGCTCGCTCAATGGCCCGAGCAGCACTCCACGCGGACCGTCCCACCCGTTCGCGTACGCGACATCGAGCGTGCGCTCCCCGAACCCGGTCACGCCGCCTTCCGCCCCCGCCCGGGCAAGGTCAGATAGAAGGTCTGGAGGGATTCCTCCGAGCCCGCCTCGAAGCGGTTGGCCACCTTCCCGAGCGGGCTCCACACGCGTCCGTCGGGCATCCGCACGCCCACCGGATGCCCGAAGTACGCGCGCTGCTCGGCGTCGAAGTCGATCCACCGGGCGCCGGCCCGCCGTACGAGCACTTCCCCGACGTAGGCCCCGAGCCCGAACAGGCCGCGCGCCACGGCCTGCGGGTCACCGTCCCCGCCTCCGTCCCCCCGCAGCCCGTCCACCATGAAGTCGACGACGCGCAGACTCGCCACGGAGTAGTCCAGCGGCAGCCTGCTGCGCCGGGTCGCCTGCTCCACGAAGGCCCCCGCGATCCACCGCATCTCACCGGCCCTCGGGACCCGTTTGTCTCCCATGTCCCCACCCCTGTGCAGGTTCGACGGGAGAACGTCGGCGCCCTCCCGATGAACCAAGCGCAGGAGCCCTCGGAAAGCGCACGGCTCCCGTGAGTGTCGGTTCTCACCCACCGGAATCGCCCGTTCCGTACAACTCTCCGCCCTCTCAGTCGATCCGCGCGCAAAGGCTGTCCACCGAACCCCGAGGCATCGTCAGCGTCTTGTAGCCGGTCGGGCTGATGTCGAGGGTGTACAGGCCGTCGACGATGTACAGACCGCGCGGCAGGCTGCCCGCGTTCTCGCCGAAGCCGATGAGGACCGGGCCCGCGACCGCCCAGTGCTGGGAGCCGTCCGTGCCGTAGGTGATCAGGGCGCTGCCGCTCGCGTCCGCGTCGTATGCGGCGGAGGTGGCGGTGTTCGTGACACGGACGACCAGATCACCCTTGTACGCCGCGGACTTGACCGAGCCGTCCGGGTTGGTGGCCACGACCCGCTTGACCACCTCGTCGACGACGGGCTCGCCGTGCACGGCGAAGTCGCAGCGGGCGCCGGCCGGCGTGGTCCAGGGGGCGGAGGGCGCGGGGACCCAGCCGCCGCCGGTGGTGGCGGTGAGAGCGAGCAGGGTGGCTGCGGCGAGATGCATGGTGCCTCCAAAGGGCCGAAAAGGCCGTTCCTTACGGGGAGTTCCAGGGTCGCGGCCGCCCCTGACCACTCTCTGACCACTCTCTGGCAACCCCCGGCCACCCCCCGACCACGGCGGCCTAGGCTGCACGACCATGGACTTCCGGCTGCTCGGCCCCTTCGAGGCCCGTCACGAAGGGCAGCCCGCTCTGCCCCGTGTTCGGCGTCAGGAGCGGCTGCTGCTCGCGATCCTGCTGCTCGACACGGGCCGCACCGTTCCGGTCGACCGCCTTGTCGAGCTGCTGTGGCAAGGCCGGGCGCCCGGAGCGGCGCGCGCCACGGTGCACACCTACATCGGCCGGCTGCGGTCCGCGCTCGGCCCGTACGGGCTGCGCCTGAGCACCCTGGACGACGGCTACCGCGTCGAGCCCGGCGAACACCGCGTCGACAGCGCCGAGTTCACCGCGCTGGTACACCGGGCGGGCGAGGCGGGCGACCCGGCCCACTGCGTCGAACTCCACGACGAGGCGCTCGCCCTGTGGCGCGGCCCGCTCCTGGAAGGCCTCGCGGACGAATCACTGCGCGGGCGGCTCGGCGGCGTCCTGGCGGAGCTCCGGCTGAGCGCCCTGGAGCGGCGGGCCGAGGATCTGCTCGCGATGGGCAGACACCACCGTGTCGTGGCGGATCTGCTGCCGGAGATACGGCGGGCCCCGCCGAGGGAGCGGCTCGTGGTCGCCCAGATGACGGCGCTCTACCGCAGCGGCCGACCCGCGGAGGCCCTTGACCTCTACCAGGAGACGCGCACCGCGCTCGTGGAGGAGCTCGGCCTGGAACCCGGCGCGGATCTGCGGGAGTTGCACCGCCGCATCCTTGCCGCCGACCCGCGCCTGGACCGCCCTTCGGGGCCGGTCTATGCCGTACGCGTACGCGATGTGTGGCTGCCGTGGAACACCAGCGGGCATCCCGCGCTGGAGTTCTGCAACACGTACGCGGGGTGGGGCAGTCCATCGCTGCCCGGCTCCGACTGGCTCGCCCGCTACGAATCGCTCGCGGTGTGGGCCGGGCATCTCGGCCTCGCCGAGGACGCGGCCGTCGACAGCCTCCTGTCCACGGCGGCCCGGGCCCCGGAAGCCGCCGAGACAGCCCTGTCCGAGGCGCGCGACCTGCGCACCGCCGCATACGCCTGCTTCACCGACCCCGCGGACACCCGCGCCTTCAAGACACTCGCCACCGCAGCCGAAGAGGCCGCCCGGCACGCGGAGTTCACCCGCGGCCCGGACGGCCTCGGCCGCTGGTCGCTCACCCCGGCGGCGGGCCTGCGCCTGCCGCTCCTGGCCGCGGCCCACACCGCCGCCGAACTTCTGGCGACGCCCCGCGTGCACACCCTGCGGGTCTGCCCGGGCAAGGACTGCGGCTGGCTGTTCCTCGACGAGACGGGGCGTCGGCGGTGGTGCAGTCTGGGCACGTGCGGGGCGCGGAGGCCCGCGCCCTAGGTGTCAGTACGTCGGCAGGTTCGGCACGATCGGGGGTACGGACGGACCCGCCAGCGCCTTCTCGTTCTGCATGGCCGTCAGGCGGCGGACGAAGAGAAGCGCGAGAACTCCGGCCGCGACGCTCAGGACGTCGGAGAGAAGGACCGAGGCGAGGGCCGTCCGGATCTCCTCGGGGGTCTCGGCGCCGGTGTACTGACGCGAGGAGATCCAGGTCACGACCCAGGACGCGGTGAACATGCCCCACCACCAGTTCACCAGGGCGGTCGACCGGCGCGGGCCGTTCGTGCTGGCGTGCCAGCAGTCCAGGGCGATCGCGCGCGGGAACCACCAGTTGACGATCGGGCAGAACCAGCCGCCGATCGTCCAGCCGCGCTTGTGGGTGTGATCGGCGGGCGCGAACACCTCGGCGTTGACGCGGATGCGCCAGAACCAGCAGAGGAAGACCACGATGACGGCGAGCCTGAACAGGTTCTGCAAGAGGGCGGCGACGAAGGCCAAGGAGTCGGCGCTGTCCGCGTCCGCCACGGAGACGGACCCCGGGTCGTCGATGACCCGTCCCACCACACCTATCTGCCCGATGCCCGCCACCACCGCGAACAGGTCGGCGGCGATGACCGCGCCGAAGAGGATCACCAGCGCCTTGGACAGACCGTTCGGCGACTTGAGATAAGCCCCCGGATGCGGCACGGGCATCTGGGCGGACGGCTGCGGATACGCGGGCATGCCGGACATGCGAAAACCCCCACGGGTCTCGGAGAACAGAAACGCGTGCCGTGACGCCCTCTCCCCAGGGGCGCCGCGGCACGCGGAATCTATGCGGCCCACAAGCCGTCTGTCCACCGGCCGGACATCCAGCAAAGCCCCAGCTCAGCCCAGCTTTTCTGCCAATGCGGCGAACTGTCCCCACGGCAGGGCGGGTTGCCGCGCGTCCCACACCCGCTGGGCCAGCGCCCGCAGCGGCAGGCGGATGCCCGAGGCCACCTGGTCCTGGGTCTGGGCGCCCGAGAAGTCGCACCAGACCGCGAGCCGCGCGCCCAGGATCTGAGCGTCGTAGGAGGCGGGGACCTGCTTCGAGCCGCGCACCACCAGCGGGTTCCACTCCCGGTAGATCCGCTCACCCGTCGGGTACGTGAAGGTGTTCGGCTCGCCGAGCACGTAATAGAGGTACTCGTCGTTGAGGTTCACAAGGCGGCGGCCGGCCTTCAGGTACTCGACCGGCTCGCGGGCCCGCAGCTCCTTGCCGGTCCAGTACTCGACCTCCAGGTCCTTGTCCGCCTGGACCACACCGCCGCGGAACAGCCCGTCGTTCCACACCTTCGGCTTCTTGCCCTCGGCGCGGATCACCTTCGCCCGGTCGTTCAGCCAGCCCGTCGCCAGATCCTGGACCTTGGCCTTCGGTCCGTACTTCTGGCGGGCGAGCGCGGCGAGCCGGGGGTACGAGGCCTCGGGGTTCACCACCGTCAGCGCCCGGTACTCGTCGGCGCCCAGATGCCAGTACGCGCCGGGGAACAGATCCGCGTACTCCCGCAGCAGATCGTCGACGATCTTCGCCGACTGCGGCTCGGAGATGTCGATCGCCCCGCGCGAGGGCACCCCCTGCGCGTCCCTGAGCTGGAGCTTGGGATGCGCCGCCAGCACGGCGCCGAGGTGGCCCGGGGAGTCGATCTCCGGGATGACCGCGATGTGCAGACCGCGGGCCAGCGCGATGATCCGCTTCACCTCGGACTTCTTCAGATGCTGCGCGGAGACCACCTCGGGGTGCGAGGCGGACTCGATACGGAAGCCCTGGTCGTCGGAGAAGTGCAGCCCCAGCTGGTTGTACTTGAGGTCCGCGAGTTCACGGATCCGGTCCTCGATCCACCCGGCCGTGAAGTGCTTGCGCGCGATGTCGAGCATGAAGCCGCGCTGCGGCTTGGCGGGCGCGTCACGGATCACGCCCTCGGGTGCGATGCCGCTCCGGCGGACCGTCTGCTTGAGCGTGCGCGTGCCGTAGAAAACACCGGGCTCGCCGGTCGCGGAGATACGGACCCGTCCGTCGCCCACGCTCATCGTGTACGCCTCGGGGTTCACCTCCCCGGCCACGAGCGCGAGTTCCACATCGCCCTCGCCCGGCTCGGCGCCCTGCGCGTAGGACAGACCCAGTTCGTCGGCGAGCAGCCGGCCCTCGTCGCCGAGCTGCCGCGCGAACTCCTCGGGGACGATCACCTGCGCTCCCCGGTCGGGATGCCAGCCCGGCCCGCGCGCCGCCTCGTGCTCACGGACGGCGGGGATGGTCAGCGGGTGCTTCGAGACCGGGAAGGCCGGTGCGGACGAGGCCGGCGAGCGGTCGTCGGTACGGTCGCCGGCCGAGGGGGCCGACCCCGGCTCCGCACCTTGTGGCCACAGGGTCACGGCCAGTACGGCGGCGGCCCCGCCGGCCACGAGACCGGCGGCCACGATGAACCCCCGGCCGCTCACCGTCGTCCTACCGGGTGAGGGAACGCGACGGGCGCGAGCGAAAGGGGAGGTCGAGCGGCAGATGGGGACAGAGATCGCGAAATGGTCGACATCACATCAGAAACCTCCCACGCGCAATGAACCATTCGCTCCGAATACGCCCCGACCGTCCACCACTCGTTCCCAAACTCTCCCGTCCGGGTGAAATTCGCGCATCCGTCGTACAGCTCCCGTCGCCAATCGATAGCGTGAAGCCACCCCCCAAGCCCCCTTGCCGATGCCGACCCATGGCCGCTTCCGAGGAGCGCACGCTGCCTTCGCCCAGCACGTCCCGCACCGCACCGCCCGCGCTCGCCATACCGCAACAGCCGCAGCAGGGCAGCACCGACACCGTGCACCCGGGGCTCCACCGCTTCAACACCGCGTCCGCCGACGAAGCCCGCGCACTCCTTCTCGAGTGCTGCGCGAGCGAGCGCTGGGCGCAGCGCCTCGTCGAACACCGGCCGTACCCGGATCCGGACGCACTGCTCGCCGCCTGCGACGAGGCCGGCTACGACCTGCGGCCCGCCGATCTGAGCCAGGCGCTCGCCGCCGAGGAGAGCGAGTACCCCGGCCCCGGCGACACGCCGCAGGCCGCGCTCACCGCACTGAGCGCCGCACACGCCGCGTACGAGGCCCGTTTCGGCCATGCCTTTCTGATCAGCCTCGACGCGTACGGGGACGAGGAGCATCTCGACCAGGTACTCGCGGGCCTGCGCAAGCGGCTGTCCAACGATCCGGACGAAGAGCGCAGCGTGGCCGCCGAACAACTGCGGCGTCTGGCCCGCGAGCGGATCGCTGATGCGCTCTACGTCCTGACGTATGCGTAATTCTCCCGGATTCGACCTGGCTGATAGCCCGTACGTGCCTGTTTGATCACACCTATCGACCCGGCGCGGGCTTGCCGACATCTGGTCGATACGATGACGACCGGCCGGTGGACCGTACCCGGCCGGGTCCGACCGACATCGAAGCCGGCCGACCCCACACCCCGCTCCCGGAGGGTTCTTCCGTGCCGGCTGGAACGCTGTACCGCGGCCGGGAAGGAATGTGGTCCTGGGTGGCTCATCGAGTCACCGGCGTCCTCATCTTCTTCTTCCTGTTCGTACACGTCCTCGACACCGCTCTCGTCCGCGTCTCCCCCGAGGCGTATGACGATGTCGTGGCCACCTACAAGACGCCGCTCGTCGCGTGCCTGGAGTACGGCCTCGTCGCCGCCATCCTGTTCCACGCGCTCAACGGCCTGCGCATCGTCGCCGTCGACTTCTGGTCGAAGGGCCCGCGCTACCAGAAGCAGATGCTCTGGACCGTGCTGGGCATCTGGATCGTGCTGATGGTGGGTGCCCTTTACCCGGTGCTCGGCCACGCCGTACGCGAAGTCTTCGGGAGCTGACGCCGATGTCTCTCAACAAGGAAGCAACCGACGCCACCACGATCGGTGATGTCGAAGGCGTCTCCCTCTACGACGTGGACCACCCCGCGCCCGTCATCGAGGCTCCGCGCAAGCGCACCAAGAAGACGCCGAAGGCCACCCGCGGCAACTTCGAGATGTACGGCTGGCTGTTCATGCGCCTGTCCGGCATCGTCCTGGTCGTCCTGGTCCTCGGCCACCTGCTGATCCAGCTGGTGCTCGACGGCGGTGTGTCCAAGATCGGCTTCGCCTTCGTGGCCGGCCGCTGGGCCTCCCCGTTCTGGCAGGCGTGGGATCTGCTCATGCTCTGGCTCGCCATGCTGCACGGCGCCAACGGCCTGCGCACGATCATCAACGACTACGCCGAGCGGGACAACACGCGCTTCTGGCTGAAGATGCTGCTCTACACCGCCACGGTGTTCACCGTCCTTCTGGGCACGCTGGTGATCTTCACCTTCGACCCGAACATCCGCTAGGCCCGGGGTAACGACTCATGCAGATCCACAAGTACGACACCGTCATCGTCGGCGCCGGCGGCGCCGGTATGCGCGCGGCCATCGAGGCCACCAAGCGCAGCCGCACCGCCGTGCTCACCAAGCTCTACCCCACGCGTTCCCACACCGGTGCGGCGCAGGGCGGCATGGCCGCCGCGCTCGCCAACGTGGAGGAGGACAACTGGGAGTGGCACACCTTCGACACGATCAAGGGCGGCGACTACCTGGTCGACCAGGACGCCGCCGAGATCCTGGCGAAGGAGGCCATCGACGCGGTCCTCGACCTGGAGAAGATGGGCCTGCCGTTCGGCCGCACCCAGGAAGGCAAGATCGACCAGCGCCGCTTCGGTGGTCACAGCCGTAACCACGGCGAGGCCCCGGTCCGCCGCGCCTGCTACTCGGGCGACCGCACCGGCCACATGATCCTCCAGACGCTCTACCAGAACTGCATCAAGGAGGGCGTGGAGTTCTTCAACGAGTTCTACGTCCTCGATCAGCTCATCGTCGAAGAGGACGGCGTCAAGAAGAGCGCCGGCGTCGTCGCCTACGAGCTGGCCACCGGCGAGATCCACGTCTTCCAGGCGAAGTCCGTGATCTACGCGTCCGGCGGCACCGGCAAGTTCTTCAAGGTGACCTCCAACGCGCACACCCTCACCGGTGACGGCCAGGCGGCCTGCTACCGGCGCGGACTGCCGCTCGAGGACATGGAGTTCTTCCAGTTCCACCCGACCGGCATCTGGCGCATGGGCATCCTTCTCACGGAGGGCGCCCGCGGTGAGGGCGGCATCCTCCGTAACAAGGACGGCGAGCGCTTCATGGAGAAGTACGCGCCGGTCATGAAGGACCTCGCGTCGCGTGACGTCGTCTCGCGCGCCATCTACACCGAGATCCGCGAAGGCCGTGGCTGCGGTCCCGAGGGCGACCACGTCTACCTCGACCTGACCCACCTGCCGCCGGAGCAGCTGGACGCGAAGCTCCCGGACATCACCGAGTTCGCGCGTACGTACCTCGGTATCGAGCCGTACACGGACCCGATCCCGATCCAGCCCACCGCGCACTACGCGATGGGCGGCATCCCGACGAACGTCGAGGGTGAGGTCCTCTCGGACAACACCACCGTCGTTCCGGGTCTGTACGCGGCCGGCGAGGTCGCTTGCGTGTCCGTGCACGGTGCCAACCGCCTCGGCACCAACTCGCTGCTCGACATCAACGTCTTCGGTAAGCGCTCCGGTGTGGCCGCCGCCGAGTACTCGTCCAAGGTCGACTACATCGAGCTTCCCGAGGACCCGGCGTCGCTCGTCGTGGAGCAGGTCGAGCGGCTGCGGAACTCCACGGGCAACGAGCGCGTGGCGGACATCCGCAAGGAGCTGCAGGAGACCATGGACGCCAACGTCATGGTGTTCCGTACCGAGCAGACCATCAAGACCGCCGTCGAGAAGATCGGCGAGCTGCGCGACCGCTACAAGAACGTGTCCATCCAGGACAAGGGCAAGCGCTTCAACACCGACCTCCTGGAGGCCATCGAGCTGGGCAACCTGCTCGACCTGGCCGAGGTCATGGCGGTCTCCGCGCTCGCGCGCAAGGAGTCCCGCGGCGGTCACTACCGCGAGGACTACCCGAACCGCGACGACGTCAACTTCATGCGCCACACCATGGCGTACCGCGAGGTCGGCGACGACGGCTCCGATTCCGTCCGCCTCGACTACAAGCCGGTCGTCACGACCCGCTACCAGCCGATGGAGCGTAAGTACTGATGGCAACTCCCGTACTGGACAAGGTCGAGGCCGAGTCCGCAGCGTCGCCGTACATCACGGTCACCTTCCGTATCCGCCGCTTCAACCCGGAGATCTCCGAGGACGCGGTCTGGGAGGACTTCCGGATCGACATCGATCCGAAGGAGCGTGTGCTCGACGGTCTCCACAAGATCAAGTGGGAGCAGGACGGCACGCTGACCTTCCGCCGCTCGTGCGCGCACGGCATCTGCGGCTCGGACGCGATGCGGATCAACGGCAAGAACAGGCTCGCCTGCAAGACGCTGATCAAGGACATCAACCCCGAGAAGCCGATCACGGTCGAGGCCATCAAGGGCCTCACCGTGCTCAAGGACCTCGTGGTCGACATGGAGCCGTTCTTCCAGGCGTACCGCGATGTCATGCCCTTCCTCATCACCAAGGGCAACGAGCCGACGCGTGAGCGGCTGCAGTCGCCCGAGGACCGCGAGCGCTTCGACGACACCACCAAGTGCATCCTGTGCGCCGCGTGCACGTCCTCGTGCCCGGTGTTCTGGAACGACGGGCAGTACTTCGGCCCGGCGGCGATCGTCAACGCGCACCGCTTCATCTTCGACTCGCGCGACGAGGCCGGTGAGCAGCGCCTGGAGATCCTCAACGACCGTGACGGCGTATGGCGTTGCCGTACGACCTTCAACTGCACGGACGCGTGCCCGCGTGGCATCGAGGTCACCAAGGCGATCCAGGAAGTGAAGCGGGCGCTGATCACGCGTCGCTTCTGAGCTTCTTCTCTCGTACGAGGCCGAGGGCCCCGTCTCCTGTTCGGGAGGCGGGGCCCTCGCGCGTCCTGGGGGTCCGCGGGCGCCGCGGCCCTAATCTGACGGCATGTCACTTGAACTGCTCGGCTTCGACAACGTCCTCTTCCCCGTGGGGGATCTCGCCGAGGCGGTGGACTTCTACGAGCGGGCCGGGTTTCCGATCGCCTTCCGGATCGATGAGCTCGGGATCGCGATGCTGAAGGTCGGCGCGGAGACACCCGGCGTGCTGCTGCGGCAGGAGGACGGGATGCCGCACCGGCCCGAGGGGCAGTGGGCGACCCGGGTCTGGCTGGAGGTGCCGGACGCCCGCAAGGCCGCCGTGGAGCTGACCTCGGCCGGGATCGTGCCGGGGCAGCCGTTCTCCGTGTCGACGGGCTGGACCGTCGAGCTGACCGATCCCTGGGGCAATGTCATCGGGTTCACGGACTACTCCAAGAGGCCGGAGCTGGCCAGGAGTTGAGCCGACTCAGGGAGTCGACTTCAGGGAGTCGGCTCAGGGAGTCGGATCAGGGACGCAGCGCCCGTACGCGCGTGAGTGTGCCGCTCGTGCAGACGGACAGGATCGTGCCCGAGGCCTGGTCGCGCAGCAGCGTCCGGGTTCCCGGGCACGGTGAACCGGCCGTGTCCACCGGCGTCTGCTCCACCAGCCGCGTGCCGGTCCGCGTCTTCGCGGACTCCTGGCGCAGCAGGTGGATCCGGCCCGAGGTGGTCTGTACGAGGTAGTACGCCTGCCGGTGGATGTCGATGTTCTCGGTCCTCACCTCGACGATCGACTCGGCCTGCTCGCCCTTGCCGAGCCGGTACAGATCCTGTCGCTTCATGTCGTACGCGTCGATCAGCCGGATCCCGTCCGCGGCGGGCAGGAGCAGGACGTCGCTCAGACCGGACACCGCTCCCGGCTGCCCGCCCGGTACGCCGGGGACGGCGGTCCAGGTGACCGCGGAGTCATACCCGTAGCGCAGACCGATGCGACCCACCCACATCCGGTTCATGCCGCACGTGTCCTCCACCGTGACGATCGCAACGTCCCTGACGTCCACTGCGGTCGCGGCCCAGCCGGGCTCGCAACCGGGGGGCGGCGGGACGGTCAACTCGGGCCTGCTGTCGAACAGCAGCGGCGGCAGCGCACTGTCCGCGCGCGGCGGCTCCCGCAGTTCCACCGCGCTGAGCTGCCCCTCCGCACAACGGGAGATCAGCATCGTGCCAGGGTCGCGCGGGCCGCTCTGGTCGACGACATAGCCGCAGCCCGAGCCCCGGTCGTCCGCCCGCCCGACGATCGCCGCGTCCGTGCGGTCCACGGCGAGCAGACCGGAGTTCCGGTTTCTCACATAGGCGAGTTCGGCCCCTGGCAGGGTGACCACCTTCGGTGGATCGTCCCCCTGGGCCGTGGCCGTGATGAACTGCCAGCCGTCGGGCCACCCGGTCGTCACGGCCGCCGGCAGCGGTGAACGTCCGCGCACCGACCCGTCGTACGAGTCGAGTGCGGTCAGCCACTCTCCGTGGATCACCAGGACCGCACATCCCTCGCTGACGGCCACCTGATGCACGCCGCCCGGGTCGCGCACGGTGAAGCGCCAGCGCTGCTTGCCGGTCGCGGCGTCGAGACCGAGGACGGCCGAGCCTCTACCCTCCGACTCGAAGCCGACCAGGGTGCCCCGGAAGAGCTGATCGTCGCCGTCGCGCTCGCCGTTGCCGCAGACACTGAGCCCCACCGGGTTCGGGAACTCACGGTTCCAGGTCTCGCCCGCCGACGCCCGCGGAAACTCGGCGCGATCCTCCGCGGCCCCGCTGTCCCGCTCCCCCTCCGGCACGGTCTGCGACTCGACGCGCGGGGGCTTCGGCCCGTACTCGGTGCGCAGTTGGTACGCGAACAGGAACGCGCCCGTACCGAACAGGCCGCCCATGCACGCGCCCACGAGCAGCAGCGCGCCGAGCATACGGACACGGCGGCGCAGGGCGCGGTGCGGGCGGGATGCCCCGAGGGCGAGCCACGGGTCGGAGCGCCGGATGAGCGGTGCGCACAACAGGGCCGCCGCCGCACAGCACAGACAGGCCGCCAGTGGCGCCTGGGCGCGGCCGCGCGCCTCGTCGCCGACGTACTCGAAGAACCCGAAGAGCGCGCCGAGCGTCGCCGTGAAGGCGGCGGCCCGGGCTCCGTCCTGTGAACCGAGACCGAGGAGCAGGGCGACCACCGTGGCCGCCGCGAAGACCCGCGTCATCCAGTAGGCCGTGCCGAAGCCCGCGCTCCAGTCGGCGGGCACCGGCAGGAATACGACCAGGAGCGCGAGCACGAGCACCGCGCCGGGCAGCAGGGCCGTGGACGGCGAGGCGAGCGGGCGTGGCCGGCCGGCGGGCTCGGGTGGTGCCACGTGCACGATGTGCGGCTTGCTCGGCCTGGCACGTTCCGTGCTGTCGCGTTCCATGCTGTCGCCACCCCCGTAGACGCCGCACATCCCGTTCCAGAGACGGGCGTTGGGTGCCGAGGGGTTCCTTCCGTCTGCACGGCCCCCCAGGCTTGAACGCGTTCAAAACTGTCGCTACAGTCATCACCACAAGGTTTTGAACGCGTTCAAGGAAGCGTTCGGAGCCGCCGGCCGCGGCATGCGCGGGCGGTTCTGCGAGGAAAGGGGATGGGGAGAGCCATGGACCTCACAGTCGTCGCCTACGTCATCTATCTGGCCATCAGCATCGGCCTGACCGTGTGGGTGGCCCGCACGCTCAGCCGCAACGGGCGGATCTTCCTCAGCGACGTACTGCGGGGGAACGAGAAGCTCGCCGAGGCGGTCAACCACCTGCTGGTCGTGGGCTTCTATCTCGTCAATCTCGGGTTCGTGGCGCTCTATCTGAACGCCGACGACCTGATCGCCGACGCGCGGGGGGTCTTCGAGGCGCTGTCGGTGAAGCTCGGGGTGGTGCTGCTGGTACTCGGGGTCATGCACCTCGGCAACGTCTGGGTCCTGAACAAGATCCGGCGCCGGGGACTCATGGAGCGCGAGCAGCTGCCGCCCGTACCGCCGCAGGGGTTCAGCGGCGACCAGGGTGCGTGGGCGGCACCCCAGGGGGCCTGAGCGATGGGGACCGCTCAGGAGCGGGGGGACCGGAGCGGGGCTCCGGGGCACGGGGGCCGGGGCGCTGCTCCGGAGCAGGGGGGCCGGGGCGCTGCGTACGCCCCGGTCCGCCGGCTGACCGTGCTGTACGACGCGGAGTGCTCGCTGTGCACATGGGTGCGGAACTGGCTCGTGAAGCAGCGGCAGTTGGTGCCGCTGGATCTCGTGCCCGCCGGGTCGCAGGAGGCACAGCGCCGGTTTCCGGGGATCGATCACCGGCGGACGCTGGACGAGATCACCGTCGTAGGGGACGGCGGGCAGGTCTACCAAGGTTCTGCGGCCTGGGTGGTGTGCCTGTGGGCGCTGGCCGAGCACCGGCCGATGGCGCACCGGATGGCGACGCCGACGGGGGCGCTGCTCGCGCGGGGTGCGCTGCTCGCGGCGGCCAAGTACCGCGGGGCGCAGTGGCGGGCAGCGACCGGTCAGGGCTGGGGCGGCGGGGTGTACCGGCGGGCCGACGGCTGGACCTACCACCCGCAGTACGGCTGGTCGTACACCCGGCCGCAGGCATGTGACTCCGGACGCTGCACGAGTGGTTAGGCTCGGGGACCGTGCCAGCAGGGAAAGAGACCATGAGCGAGCGGACCGCCGAGCTGAACAGCGAGCAGCCGAAGAGTGAGCAGCCGAAGGCTGAGCAGCCCAAGAGCGAACAGCCCAAGAGCGAGCAGACTCGGACGCTGATCCTGGAGACCGCCATGCGGCTCTTCCAGGAGCGTGGGTACGACAAGACCACGATGCGGGCCATCGCCAAGGAGGCGGGGGTCTCCGTGGGCAACGCGTACTACTACTTCGCCGGCAAAGAGCATCTGATCCAGGGCTTCTACGACCGGATCGCCGCCGAACACGAGGCCGCCGTGCGGCCGGTGCTCGACCGGGAGACCGATCTGGAGAAGCGGATCTCCGGGGTGCTGCGGGCGTGGCTGGAGATCGCGGAGCCGTATCACGAGTTCGCGGCGCAGTTCTTCAAGAACGCCGCGGATCCGGACTCCCCGCTCAGTCCCTTCTCGACCGATTCGGCGCATGCGCGGGAGGCGGCGATCGCCGTGCACCGCGAGCTGCTCGCCGGGTCGAAGGCGAAGATCCCGGACGAACTCAAGGACATCCTCCCCGAGATGCTCTGGCTCTCCCAGATGGGCCTCGTCCTGTACTGGGTGTTCGACCGCTCCCCCGGCCGCGAGCGCTGCTACCGGCTCGCGGATCGGGGGGCGAAGCTCACGACGCGCGGAGTGGCCCTTGCCCGTTTCCGGGTGCTGCGCCCGCTCGTACGCGAGGTCCATGAACTGTTCGTGGACTTCCTGCCGGGGATGACGGACGAGAACGCCGCCGACTCCTCCGACTCCTCCGGCGCAAAACCCGCAACCACCAAGAGCTGACCCGCTCAGAGGGCCGGCTCCGGCCCTACTGAGAGGTCTTCGCGATGTTGCTCGTTGCCGCGCTCATCTTTCTGCTCGTCGCCTTCGTCATTGCGGGGCTGATCGGCGCGCTCTGTACGGCGCTGGCCCGGATGGCCGGCGCGAGCCCGGGCTGGACCATCGCCGTGGGCCTGCTGAGCGCACCCGTCTCCCTTGCCTTCCTCTTCATGATCATGGCCTCGGGATGAGGCGCTCGCGAGGACTCGGTCCAGGGGGCGGAGGTCGGCGTGGGACGCAGACCGGAGCCCGGCACCACCACGAGCCGACCCGGTCACAGGACCGGCCCAGCCCTACCGAAAGGTCATCGCGATGATGCTCATCGGCATGTTGTTCCTGCTGACCCTCGCCGTTCTCGCCCTCGGCGCGCTGGCGTTCCTCGGCTACCTCCTGCTCATGGTCGTCCTCTCCGCCGCGGCGGGCGCCTGGACCCGGCCGAAGGTGGGCTGGCTGCTCGCCGCCGTCACCATCGGGACGCCGCTCGTGATCGTGGGCGGCGCGATCCTGGCCGTGGCTGTCTGAGCGCCTTCAGAGTTGGCTGGTGATCGTCGGGTCGGTGATCTCCGTGTCCTTGGCGAGGAGCATGGCCTTGCTGAGGATGACCGACAGGACGCGGTCGCCTTCGAAGGGGAGATAGCCGCCCGGATCGCCCGTTCCCGAGGCTCCCTTGGGGACGATGCACAAGTACTGGTCGTTGGGGGTGCGCAGGATGTTTCCCGAACCCAGATGGATCTTGTACGTGTGCAACTCGCCCTTGACGTGCAGGAACCGGCCGTCCACCGTGCAGCGGTCCGCTATCGCCAGCCTCGGTATCAGGCGGGTGAGCAGCTCGCGTCGGGTCTCGGCACTCGCGCCGAGTTCACCGAAGCTGTACGCAGCCCAGTACTCCTGGAAGCGGCCCTCGGGTCCGCCGTCCTGCCAGGTCGGGTCGTTGCCGACGCTGGCCACGCCGACGAACAGGTCGACGTCGCGCAGGACTTCGCTGAGGGCTAGGGGTGGTATCTCGGTGAGCGGCAGCGAGGCGACGGGCTCCTCGTCCGGGGTGTGCCACATGCGGTAGTCACCGCGGCCCGCCTGCGCCCTGTTGTGCGGGGCGTCCAGCGGATAGAAGCGGACCTGGTCGGTACGGATGCGCAGGTAGGCACCGGATTCGGCGATGTGGGCGGCCCAGTCGTCACCCTCGATTCCCTCGACCCAGTACTCCGCGCGCAGGCCCCACTGGGGCAGCTCCTTGTACGCGGGCGGGTACGTGTCGTCCACGCACAGGCGCAGCTTGGCGTGCCAACCCCTGATCGCCGCCAGGGAGTTGACTTGGTGCTGGCGCAGGACGTGGGCGGCGAAACGGTTGGAGTACGTGCCCGTGTTCCGCTCGGCGTCGGTGAGCAGATAGACCTCGCGGTGGGCCTGCTTGAACGGCTGGGTGATGACGTGCCGTTCCAGCCAGTCGCGCCAGGCGACGATCTCGGCGGGCTCGTGGTGGATCGGATGCCAGAGCTCCACCTTGGCGTCGGCTGCCGGGTGCAGTGGGTCGTCGGTGAGCGTGCGCAGCTCGCCGTCCGCGTATCCGACGGGCTGTCCGTCGACGGTCCACAGGAGGCGGCGGGCGAGGGTGCCGACGAGCGGGTGGTCGAGGTAGTGGGCGCGCCACTTCGCGTACGACCACACGCGCCGCGCCAGCAACTGCCGGTCGAGCCGCTCGGCCTGCGCGCTGAGCATCTTGTCGATGTCCTTGACGGCGGCCTTGAGTTCCTTGAGCTCGTCGGGGTGGTCGCGCTTGACCTGGGCGGGTGGGGCCTTGAGCTGCTTGCCGGTGGGGTTGCGCCAGGTGAGCATCGCCTTGGGGCCCTGGACGGTCAATTCCGCTGTGCAGTCGCCCAGTTGGTGGGTGACGCGTCCGACCTCGGTCAGGCCGTACGCGGGTACGGCGAGTTCCTCGATCTCGTCGCGGGTCAGGCCCAGTGCCTGGGCGTGCTGGTCCAGCCCGCTGTTGATGATCTTCAGGACGCCTCTGTGCGTGACGCGGGTGGCGAGCCGGGCCAGTTCGGCGAGGGCGTCCCCGCCTTCCGTACGGGAGAGCGCCACGACTCCGGCGTTGGCGACCTTGGGGTTACGGGGACCCACGCCCGGGAGCTTGCGCAGCGAGACCTCGACGACCCGGCCGAGTGCGCGAGCGGTGGCACGGTCTGCGGGCAGGAGGGAGAGCGTCCAGACGAGCCCGCGGAGGGCGTCGGCGTTGTGCGGGTCGTACTCGTCGTTGACGTGCGCGTGGTGCGGACCGTACAGCCGCTGGGTGCGCGGTCGGCCCACGAGGTCCAGCCAGCCGACGATACGCTCGCGCACCTGGATCCCCGGAAGCCGTTCGAGGATCAGTCGGGCGGTTTTCTCCCAGGCTGCCGACGGCTTGGCGCCGGCAGCGGTCAACGCGTGCCGTACGAGCGCCTGCCAGTCCGGGCCGGCCTCGCCAAGGTCGGCCGTTGCCTGGTCGGACCACGCCTCACCAGGGTTGAGCACCGGGTCGGCGATCCGGGCGAGCAACGCGGTCAGTGCCTCGCGGAGGGCGCCACCGACATAGGTGCGCGCCAGGGAGCGGCGCATCGTGGCCACCACAGCGGTGGGAATGGGACGCCCCGCGTCCAGCTCCCTGCGCACCAGCGGCGTCATATCGAGCGAAAAGACCGAGTGACTTGTTCCGTAGTGCTCCAGAAGCTGGAACCCTGCGGTCGCGAACGGCTCGGGGGGCAGCGGTGCTTCGATCACCGCGAGCAGCGATGCCGCGGCGATACGGGGCTGCGCGGTGGAGTTGTACGGCTCCGTCAGCGTGACCAGTCGCTGCGCAAGCTCCAGTGCCGCGTCCCCACGCAGCTCGCGCACGACGTCCAACACCTCCGCGTCGTAACCGGCTGCACCCCTGACGCTTCCCGGTTCCATCTCCAGCAGCTCGACGGCCAGTTCGGCGATCTCCCCCTCGGCCGCGAACCTGCGTACGCGCCCCATCGTGTTCTCCACGCTCAGCCACCCACCAAAGGCACAAGCTTCAAGAACGTGACCTCCACCCCGAGCCGCAGCTCGATCTCCTCATCCAGCTCCTCGACCTGCCGATCCCCGATCAGCACCAGGAACCCGTTGCGCCCGAACGCCTCCACCGCACGCTCGAACTGCCGCTCCGGATCGATCCGTCGTGGCGTCTTCAGCGCATAGCCGTTGAGCGTGCGCTCCGTGTCCGTGGGCTGGACAAGCCCGCGGAACACCCCAGGCTGCGCGGCGTGGTACTCCGCGACCTCCTGGAACACACGACGGCGGATCACCTCGCGCAGCGTCAGCCGCTCCTCGGTGATCTCCAGGCCCCACGCCTCGGCGCGCTCCCCCGCAGTCGTCTCGTCGACGAACGTCAGTCTCCCCATGGAAAAGACGTTAGAGGGAGCCACTGACAACGGCCCTGAACAGGCAAGTTGGCCCACTGACGCCGTAGGCGGATCACGCCTTCCAGGCCGCTCCACCGTCCTGCTCGGCGACCACCATGATCCTGCGCAGCATCGAGTTGAGCCGGACCAGCTCCTCCTTGGACAGCACCCGCATCAGCCGGGTCTCCTCGTCGCCGAGCATGTCCATCGCGCCGAGCCACGTGGCCCGGCCGTCCTCGGTGAGCTCCACATCCACGCGGCGGCGGTCGACGGTCGACTGCGTACGGCGGACGAGGCCGCGCTTCTCCAGGGCGTCGAGCCGGCCCGTGACCGACGCGGGCCTGAGGTCGAGGTCCGTCGCGAGTTCCGAGGGGGTCGCCCGGCCCGAGCGGCCCGCGAGCTTGTGCAGGGTGTCGAACTCGTGGCGCTCCAGGTCGAAGTCGACCAGGGACTGCTCGCGTACCCGCATCAGATGGACGGAGAGCTTCTTCATCCGCGTCACCGCGCCCTCGACGTCCGGGTCGAGCTCCGGCAGCACCGGCAGCCAGCGCGCCACATGCCCATCGGTCCAGTCCTGCTCACGCCTCGTACCGGACTCCGGCTCACGCCTCGTACCGGACTCCGGCTCACGCCCCGTACCGGACTCCCGCTCACGCTCCATGGCCGAAGCCTACGCCGAAGCCCTTCGCTGCCAAATAATTCGTTGACGAATACTTCGGAACCGAAATATATTGATGATCATGCCGCACCCCCTGCGCACCCTCAACTTCCGTCTGTTCTTCGCCGGTCGCTCCCTCTCCCTGATCGGCGACGCGGTGATCCCCACCGCCCTCGCCCTCGCCGTCCTGGAGATCAGCGGTTCGCCCTCCGCGATGGCGATCGTGCTGGCCTGCGCGATGGTGCCCAAGCTGGCGCTGCTGCCGCTCGGCGGCGTGGCGGGCGACTGGTTCCACGCCCGGACGATCGCCCTGATCACCGATGCCGTACGGGCCGCCAGCCAGCTCTTCGTCGGGTTCGAGCTGCTCGCGGGCGACCCGCACCTGTGGCAGATCGCGCTCGCCGAGGCCATCGGCGGCGCGGCCTCCGCGTTCGCCATGCCGACCGACGCACCGCTGATCACCGGCACGGTGGCGCAGGACCAACTGCACAGCGCGAACGCCCTGTTCGGCATCGTGCGCAGCTCGGCGCGGTTCGGCGGCCCCGCGCTCGCCGGGCTGCTCGTGCTGCTCGCAGGACCCGGGCTCGCGTTCGTCCTGGACGGCGCCTCCTTCGTCGTCAGCGCTCTGCTGCTCACCGTCACCCGCGTCCGCAGCATCCCCGTCGAACGCCGCTCGCTGCGCGCCGACCTCGTCGAGGGCTGGCAGGAGGTGCGCAAGCGCGACTGGTACTGGTCCAGCCTCATCGGGCACTCCGCGTGGAACGGGGCCGCCGCCGTCCTGATGACCGTCGGACCCGGCCTCGCGGTAAGGGAGTTCGGCGGTACGACCGCCTGGGTGGTGCTTCTGCAGGTCGGCGCCGGCGGCCTGCTGCTCGGCTCCCTGCTCGCCGTACGGGTCCGCCCGCGACGGCCGATCCTGACCGCCAACCTGGGTCTGGCCACGTATGCCCTGCCGCTCGTCTTCTTCGCGGCCGGCGCCCCCGCCCCGCTCGTCATCGGCGCGTACGGGATCGCGCAGGCGGGGCTCGGGTTCCTCAACCCGGTCTGGGAGACGGCGGTGCAGCAGGCGATCCCGCCGCAGACGCTGGCCCGTGTGGTCTCGTACGACTGGCTGCTCTCGCTCGGCGCGATGCCCCTCGGCTACGCCCTCGCCCCGCTGGCCGCCGGGCTGTGGGGAGCGCAGGCCCCGCTGTGGATCGCGGCCGTGGTGGTGGCCGGGGCCTGTGCGGGTACGGCCCTGTTCCCCGGCGTACGGAATTTCCGCGCTCCCCGTACGCAGGAGACCAAGGCCGTGGCGGAGAAGGTCAGTTGACCTCGTCCTCGCGTCAGTTGACTGCGTCCGCCTCGCGTCAGTTGACCGCGTCCGCCTCGCGTCAGTTGACCGCGTCCACCTCTTCCTCCGAGGCCAGCTCCACGTCATAAACGAGAGGCGTCTCGCCGATCATGACGTGCCGCGCGCGCGGGGCGTATCCGTGGGCCGTGATCGCGAGGAGATACGAGCCGGGGCCGGGCGCGGCCAGGATGTACGAGCCGTCGGCCAGCGATTCGACCCGGTCCAGCTGACGGCCGCCGCGCGAGACGAGCGTGAGCACGGCCTCCGCGACGCCTTCGCCGTCCGGTGTGCGCAGGAAACCGTGCACGGCGGAGGCGCCGGCCGTGCGCTGCTCGGGAAGCTCGGCGCTCTCCGTGTGCACCACGACGGGTGCCTCTTCCTTGGGCTCCACCGCCAGATGCGGCAGCCGTTTCTCCATCCAGTCCGGCAGCCACCAGTTGGAGTTGCCGAGCATGTGCATCGCGGCCGGCACGAGGGCCGTGCGCAGGATGAAGGCGTCGAGCGCGACGGCCGCCGCCAGCCCGATGCCCGCCATGGCGCCCTCCATGTCGCCGCTGAGGATGAACGCGGAGAACACGCAGATCATGATCAGGGCCGCGGAGTTGATGACCCGGCTGGTCTCGGCGAGGCCCACGCGAACCGCTCGCGCGTTGTCCTTCGTGTGCACCCATTCCTCGTGCATACGGCTGACCAGGAAGACCTGGTAGTCCATCGAGAGGCCGAACAGGAGCGACAGCATGATGACGGGCAGGAAGGCCGTGATCGGGCCCTCCTTGCCGAGGCCCAGGGCCTCCGCGCCCCAGCCCCACTGGAAGATCGCGACCAGGACGCCGAAGGAGGACGCGGCCGCGATCAGGTTCATCACGGCTGCGGTGAGCGGCACCACGAACGAGCGGAAGGCGATCAGGAGGAGCAGGAAGCCGAGGGCGATGATCGCGCCGACGAACAGCGGGAGCCGGTCGCCCGTGACCGCCGCGAAGTCCTTGAACACGGCCGTCACACCGCCCACATGGGTCTCGGTGCCGGCCGCCGGGATCACCTCGTCGCGCAGCCGGTCGATGAGTTCGTCGGTCTCGACGGACTGCGGTGACGTGGTCGGTACGACCTGGATGACGGAGACGTCCGAGCCGGGCGGTACGGGCAGCTGCACGGCCGCCGCGACCCCCTCGGTGGACTTCACCTGATCAAGGAGCCCGGTGTCCCCGCCCTGACTGACCAGCTGCAGCGGCCCGTTGAAGCCCGGGCCGAAACCTTCCGCCAGCAGGTCGTACGCCTTGCGCGTGGTGGTGGACTCCTGGTGGTTGCCCTGGTCGGTGGCGCCGAGCCGCAGTGAGAGCACGGGGATGGCGAGGGCCGCCATGACCACCAGGGCGAGGAACGCGATCGAGCGCGGCCGCTTCTGCACGAAGCCGGACCAGCGGGCGGCCGCTCCGGTCGCCTCGGCCGACTCGGGCCCCTCGGCGGCGAGTTTGCGGCGCTGGCGGCGGCTGAGAACCCGCTTGCCGAGGACACCGAGCATCGCGGGCAGCAGGGTGGTCGCGGCGAGGACGCTCATCACCACGGTCAGGGATGTGCCGATGACGACGCCGTCCAGGAAGCGCATGTTCATCACGAGCATCCCGGCGAGCGCGATGCACACCGTGCCGCCCGCGAAGAGCACCGCGCGCCCCGAGGTGTTGAGGGCGGCGACCGCCGACTCCTCGGGGTCGAGGCCGCGCTGGATGCCGCGCCGGTGGCGGGTCACGATGAACAGCGCGTAGTCGATCCCGACGCCGAGGCCGATCAACGAGCCGAGCAGCGGGGCCACTTCGGGTACGTCGGTGACATGGCTGAGCAGCGAGGTGCCCATCATCCCCATGCCCACGCCGAACACGGCGGTGATGATCGGAAGCAGCATCGCGAAGAGCGAGCCGAACGCCAGGAAGAGCACGATCGCGGCGGCCGCGATGCCCACCATCTCCGCGAGCCCGGTCGGCGGCTCCTGGATCCGGGTGATCGCCTGACCGCCGAGCTCCACCTGGAGACCGTCGCGCGCGGCGTCCTGCGCGGTGTCGACGACATCCTCGACCAGCGCCTTCGGCACCCCGTTGGCCTGCTCGGCGAAGGTCACCTGCGCGTAGGCGGTGCGCCCGTCGCGGCTGATCTGCGTCGCGCCCTGCTCCGTGTACGGCGAGGAGACCTCCCCCACGCCCGCCATCGCGCCGATCTCCTCGAGCGCGGGCTCGATCCGCTCCCGTACGTCCTCATCGCGTACGGAACCGGATGCGACCTTCCACACCACGGTGTCGGTGTCACCGGCACTCTGCGGGAAGGCCTCGGTCATCAGGTCGTACGCGCGCTTGGAGTCGGTGTCCGGGAGGCTGAAGACGTTCGAGTAGTCGGTGCCGGCCTGCGAGCCGGCCGCCCCCACCCCGAGCAAGGCCCCCACCCACAGCACGAGGACCACCAGGCGGTGCCGATAGCACCACCGCGCCAATGCAGCCACGATTCCTGCCCCTTCATCGGTCTGTACTGGGTCCGGTAGTCCCCCTCGGCCTGGGCATCACCATCCCGTCCGACGCGCGTGTGTGGTGCGTCGCGGGCATGACTCTCAAGGAACTCCAAGGCTCGGTCCGGTCCCCCGTACAACGAGCGGACGGATAATTGGGTCATGAACGCCGGTGAGGAAGTGGGCAAGGGCGCGGTCGTACTGGTGGTCGAGGACGAACCCTCCATAGCCGACGTCCTCGCCATCGCGCTGCGCTACCACGGGTTCGAGGTGGTCCTTGCGAGCTGTCTGCTGCAGGCCCGGGCGCGGATCGCCGAGCGGCGGCCCGACGCGGCGCTGCTCGACGTGATGCTGCCGGACGGCGACGGGCGGGCCTTCGGGCGCGAGCTGCGATCCGAACACCCGGAGACGGCCGTGGTGTTCGTGACGGCACGGGACGCGCCCGCGGAGATCGTCGGAGCGCTCGGCTTCGGTGACGACTACATCACCAAGCCGTTCAACATCGATGAGGTGATCGCCCGGCTCACCGCCGTCCTGCGCCGCACCCGGCCCAAGGATGTGCTTTCGGCCCGACCACCTCTGCGATACGCGGGATTGGAGCTCGACGAGACCACGTACACCGTGCGTCGCGTGGACCGCTCACAGGGCGAGGTGGAGCTCACACCCACCGAGTACGCGCTGCTCCGCTTCCTGGTGCGCAACGGCGGCCGGATCGTGCCCAAGGAGCAGCTGCTGCGCCACGTATGGCAGTACGAGCACCAGCCCGAGTCCACCGTCGTCGAGACCTACATCAGCTATCTGCGACGCAAACTCGCCCCGCTGGGACCGCCGTTGATCACGACACGGCGCGGGGTCGGCTACGGGCTCGCGGCCGCGACATGAGGAAGCCCGACGGGAGGAAGCTCAGGGACCGGCCGCACCGCCGGCGCCACCACGGGCTCGCGACGCTGCGGGCGAAGCTCACGGTGATGAACGTGGTGGTGCTCGCGCTCGGGATCGTCGTGGCGACCGCCGTGAGCATCATGGCGATGAAGCACTACCTGCTCGACCGCATCGACTCCGAGCTGGTCTCCTCCCGTACGGCCCTGGAGAACACCGGCTTCACCCGCGCGCAGATCGACGCCCTCAGCGCGATCGGCTCGCTCCGCGACGATCTGCTGCTCGCGGACGCGGCAGGGACGCTGCCGCGCCCCGAGACGGTGTTCGTGGCGGTGGACGGCCACAGGAAGCCGGTGGTGTTCGCGGGCATCGCACCGACCGACCGGCAGCGCGCACTCGCCGGTGCGGTGGAGGATCCGCACGCCGTCGCGACCACGGACGCGGTGATGGATGTGCACATCGGCGGCGACGACTTCCGTGCGGTGGGGGCCCGGCTCGCGGACGGCACCGTCATTTTGATGGCCACCTCCACGGAGGCCGTACAGGACGGCGTGGCGCGCAGCCTCAAGGTCGATTTCGGCGTGGGCGCCGGCCTGTTGGTCCTGCTCGGGGCGCTGACCCTGATGGGAGCGCGGCACCGGCTGCGCCCCCTCGAGGACATGGTCGAGACGGCTTCGGCCATCGCCGAGGGCGATCTGACCCAGCGCGTGCCGGCCAACAAGAACCCGGTCCTGGAGATCGAGCAACTGCGCCTCGCCCTCAACTCCATGCTCCACCAGGTCGAATCGGCCTTCGACACCCGCGAGCGCAGCTCCGCCCAGCTGCGCCGCTTCGTCGCGGACGCCTCCCACGAGCTGCGCACACCGCTCGCGGCCGTCCGCGGCTATCTGCAGCTCTACGACAAGGGCATGCTGCGCAAGCAGGAGGAACGCGACCGCGCCGGGCGCAGGGTGCGCACAGAGGTCGACCGGATGGGCCGCCTGGTCGACGAGCTGCTCACCCTCGCCCGGCTCGACCAGCAGGCCGAACTGGTCTTCCGCAACGTCGATCTGAGCCGTCTAGTCCGCGAGGCGGCCGACGACCTGCGCGTACAGCAGCCGACCCGGCCCGTGGAGGTCTCGGCCGAGGGCGCGCTGCTCGTGCACGCCGACGAGTCGGGGCTGCGCCAGGTGGTCGGCAATCTGCTCACCAACGTCCGTACGCACACCCCCACTTCGGCCGCGGTGTGCGTGGCGGTGGCTCGCGTGGACGGTCTGGTTACGCTGACGGTGGCGGACGAGGGCCCCGGCCTCACCCCCGAGGACGCCTCCCGCGTCTTCGACCGCTTCTTCCGTACGGGGAGCGGCGCGGGCAGCGGTCTCGGCCTGGCGATCGTCCAGGGTGTGGTCCAGGCGCACGGCGGCGAGGTGACGGTGTCCACCGCGCCGGGCGAAGGACTCACCGTCCGGGTGGAACTGCCCCATCCGGCCCGGCCGAAGGCGGAAGTCAGGACTGCTCCTTGAGAGCGGCCGGGGCTGCCCGCTGACAGCGGTCGGGGCTACCCGCTGAGAGCGATCAGGACTGCTGCCTGAAAGCGATCAGGACTGCTTCCCGAGTGCGCTCACAGCTGCTTCCTGAAGACGAGCACCTCGGTGGAGGCCACGCCCATCGGGGCCAGGAACCCGGCCTCCAGGGTGCAGCCGAGGTCCGCGAAGAGATCCACGCACGTACCGCGTGGCATCGCGGCCGGATACGAGTCGTGGCCCGCGCCGCCCTGCGTCGCCCAGGCCCGCACCGTGCCCGGGTCGAGACAGGTCTCCGTCATGACGTCGAAGACGATCAGGCCGCCGGGACGCGTGACACGTGCCATCTCGAAGAAGTAGCGCGTGGCACAGAGAAATGTGACCGTGTTGAAGACCTTGTGGGCCTGCACCAGATCGACGCTCGCGTCGGGTGTCGGCGCGAGACTCGCGTCCTTCGTGGGCTGGGCGATCACACCGAACGTGTCCACGAGATGGTCGGCCCAGGGCTCCGCGGTCTCATAGATCTCGTAGCGCCCCGGCGAGCACTCGTTGAGTGTCTTCTCCAGATACCGCCCGGACCCCGGACCGATCTCGAGCACGGTGTCGGGCTTGGCGGCGAAGACGCCCAGCGTGCGCAGCTCGTCGACGGTGGACTGGGTGGCGCCGGGCGTTCCGTTCATCACCCCGTCGATGTAGTCACCGACCGACATCCCGGCCGCTTTCGCGGCCCGCATCGTCGCCTCGAACGGAATGAAGTCGTCGACCCCGCCCCGGTTCTGGGTGCTGCGCACGAGCTCGAAGCCGGCGCGCCCCAGAAGCCGCTTCACCCCAGTTTTCCATCCGGACATTCCCCTACCTGCAGCGCTCATCAGCGCATGCCCCCCCAGGCTGTTTCTTACGGACTCGGGCTCGTGCCTCGCGCCTCGTTCTCACGCCCTGCGCTCGCGCGCTTCGGCCTCGTGGTCGCCCGAGTTGTTGCTTTGCGGTCAGTGCCCATTGCTGCTTGCGGTCAGTGCCCATTGTGACGACGACAGGCTCGCGCGGCCCCTTATCCGCACAAACCGTGCGTGAACGTCACGGCAACGCCCATCATGCCTGGATATGCGCGGCTCAACACAGGGCTGCTTTGCGCCAGTTGGCCGAGATTCTCCTGCGAGGAGGGGCGATTGTCTTGCGCCGGGGAGGCGATTGCCTCACGAGGAGGGATGGAAGGGAGGTGTCCCGCCCTGTTCCCCGGTCGCGTCCCCCACGAGGGCCCACACCGTCTTGCCGTACCGCCCCCGCTGCCACACGCCCCAGGCCTCCGCCACGGAGTCCACCAGACGTATGCCGCGCCCGTGCTCCGCGAAGGGGCCGTCGTCGCGATGCAGGATCGGTTCCGCAGGGGACTCGTCCGAGACCTCGATCAGACAGGAGCCGTCCGCGAGCACCGTCACCGCGATCTCGAACTCCCGCTCAAGAACGGGACCATGACGCACCACGTTGGTGGCAAGCTCGGAGACGAGCAGGATGGTGTCGGCGACCGCGCCGTCCTCCCCCGTATGCCCCCAGGCCGCCAGATGGTCGCGCACCCGCAGCCTGGCCAGGCCTATGGACGCAGGATGCCGGGGCAACCGGAACGCATGGCGCCGCAACACTTCCTCCACCTCCGGCCACCCGCCCCGCACGGGATCCGCACAAGATGCTGCGCTGCGGGGGCGGGAGTTGTCACCGGTCGGCGGAGACGGCGCTCTCTTTTGGCCAACAGGCCTATGCCAGCGGAAGCGGCCCAAGCGGGAGAAGCACCGCAAGTCACCCATGCAAGTCGTACGCTTCCGGCCAAGTGCCGCGCAACGGCGCGCAGTTACCTGGCCGGAATCAGACCCACCCGTCCTTGTTCCGTCTCCGTCAGGCCTGCTTCGACGCGAGCGTCACCACAGTGATGTCCGAGGGTGCGCCCACCCGCACCGGCGGCCCCCAGGCCCCGGCGCCGCGCGTCACGTACAGCTGGGTGTCGCCGTAGCCCTCCAGGCCCGCCACGGTCGGGTTGGCGAGTCCGGCGACGAAGTTGCCCGGCCACAACTGGCCACCGTGCGTATGGCCGGAAAGCTGCAGGTCCACGCCGTAATCGACGGCGTCATGGATGACCACCGGCTGATGGGCGAGCAGCACGGAGGCACGCGAGCGGTCGCGGTCGCCCAGCGCCTTCGCGAAGTCGGGTCCCTGCCCCTCGCTCTCACCGGCCACGTCGTTGACACCCGCGAGATCGAAGGCACCGATCTCGACGCGGGCGTTCTCCAGCGGCCGCATGCCCAGTTCGCGCACATGGTCCAACCACTGCTGCGCACCCGAGAAGTACTCGTGGTTGCCGGTCACGAAGTACGTGCCATGGCGTGAGCGCAGCTGGGCGAGCGGTTCGGCGGCCGGGCCCAGGTCGTCGACGTCGCCGTCCACGAGATCGCCGACCACCGCGACCAGGTCGGCCTGGGTGGAGTTGACCTTGTCGACGATGCGCTGGGCATGGGCGCGCCCGAGCACCGGGCTGAGGTGGATATCGCTGACGACGGCGATACGGAAGCCGTGGGCGCTGCGCGGCAGTTTGGCCAGCGGAACGGTCAGCTGCTTGAGCGAGGGCCCGCGCAGTACGCCGTACGTCCCGTACCCGACGGTCGCCACGGCGGCGGCAGCGGCTGCTCCGCCGACGGCGCGGGAGATGAAGAGGCGACGGGTGGGGGCGGCGAGCTCCGGGGTGCCCCGGACAGACCCCTCCCGCCCGGGGGGCGAACCCGCTTCAACCCTATCGGCGCCCACTGACAACGCCCCGGACGACGACCCCTGCCCGGAGCCGGACCCCAACGAGCCCCCCTCACCCCCGACGCCCACCGCTTCCCGTACGACCGAAGTCTCGGAAGCTACGGACTCGGAAGCCACCGACTCGGAAGCCACAGAAGCCACGGAGCTCTCGGAGGTCCCGGAAGCCCCGGAGGTCTCTGCAGCCCCGGAAGCCCCAGCCCTGCCATCGCGCCTGCGCAGCCATCGCATCAGCAGCGGCCGCACCACCTCGCCCACCAGCAGCGCGAGGAGCAGATACATGAACAGGGCCATCCACAGGAACCCGGGCCAGGTCAGAACCTGCTGCAGCAGGAACGGCGCCCCGGCCCGCTCGCTCACGACCCCGCCGACCATCAGCACCGGCGCCACGACCAGCACCGCGGTGCCCGCCCGTCGCGCCACCGAACCGGCCGTGGTCGTGTCGCGCACCAGGCGGCGCCACAGGTAGTAGTGCAGCCCGACGAGGGCCGACAAGGCGGCGAGACCCGCCAGGACGTAGACGACGATCAACGCTGATGCTCCCTCTATGACGTGCGCCGCAGTGCGCGTACGCCACGGAACCCGATCAGCCCGACGACCGTCCCCAGAACAAAGGACACCACGGCGAGCAGCAGATGGACCCAGAAGTAACCGGTCGGGTCACCGGCGTCGTCGAACGCGAGACCGCTTCCGTCCTTGACCAAGTTCTTGACGAAAGTGATCCAGATGCCCCAAGACCACACCCCGAAGACGAGCAGGAACCAGGAGACCGGGCGGCTGAGCTTCATACGCCCAGTATCCGGGTCGTCCGCACGGGACCGGTCCCGGGGTATCCCCCGCACGTGGCGCCCGGGGACGGGTGGTCCGAGTGATCCCGGTCAGACACAGGGTGACCCGGCACACACTCGTACGGGTAAGCCCTGTACGTTCACGACCGTGCCTGCCATGAAGAAGACCGTACTAACGGTCGTAGCCGCCAGTTTGCTGACCATGTCCGCCATCGCGCCGGCTGTGGCCGACGACAAGCCGGTCAAGCCCGGCAAGGCGGCCGACAAGCCGAGCCCGCCCTCGAACATGTCCACGGTCGGTGGCGCCCAGCTCGGCAAGGCGGGCACCCAGGTCAACCTCGGTGCGGGCGCACCGGTGCTGCCCAAGGATCTGACGGGCCGCTCCTGGATCGTCGCGGACGCCGAGTCCGGCCAGGTCCTGGCCTCGCACAACGCGCACTGGCGGCTGCCGCCCGCGTCCACGCTGAAGATGCTCTTCGCGGACACGCTGCTGCCGAAGTTCCCCAAGGAGCAGGTCTACAAGGTCAAGGACTCCGACCTCGCGGACGTCGGCGCGGGGTCGAGTCTCGTCGGGATCAAGGAAGACCACACGTACACCGTGCACGACCTGTGGCTCGGGGTGTTCCTCAGGTCCGGCAACGACGCGGTGCACGTGCTGGCGAGCATGAACGACGGCGTGGACAAGACCGTCACCGACATGCAGGCGCACGCCGACGAACTGCAGGCCCTCGACACGCACGTGGTCAGCCCGGACGGATACGACGCCGAGGGCCAGGTCTCCTCCGCGTACGACCTGACGCTGTTCGCCCGCTCGGGGCTGCAGAAGGCGGACTTCCGCGAGTACTGCTCGACGGCGACCGCGGACTTCCCGGGCGAGGGTTCGGGCAAGAAGCGCGACAGCTTCGAGATCCAGAACACCAACCGGCTGCTCACCGGCGACTACGGGCTCAACCCGTACAAGGGCGTCGCGGGCGTCAAGAACGGCAACACCACGCACGCGGGCGCGACCTTCACCGGTGTCGCCGAGCGCGACGGCAAGGTGCTGCTGGTGACGGTGATGAACCCGGACTCCGACGAGGACAACGCCGTCTACAAGGAGACCGCGCGCCTCTTCGACTGGGGTTTCAAGGCCGCGGGCAACGTGACGCCGGTCGGTGAGCTGGTGCGGCCGCGCAGCGTGGAGAGCGACAGCAGCAACACGGGTGCGGCGGCCCCGGAGAAGAAGAACGACAAGGGTTCCCTGAAGGGTGCCGAGAACGCCGCCGCCGAGCAGCAGGGTTCGAGCGGGGTCGGGATCGCGCTCGCGATCACCGGCGGTGTGCTGGCCCTGATCGGTGCGGGTGTGTTCGTGGTCAACCGCCGCTGGCCGCTGCCCGATCTGGTACGGCGGGCCCGCCGCTGAGCAGCGTCCCTTCGGGTGCCTTCTTGCTCTGCGTCGCCGTCCAGGCGGCGCAGAACAGAAGCAGTTTCGCGGTGAAGTTGATCCACAGGAGCAGCGCCACGGGGACGCCGAAGGCGCCGTACATGGACTTGGCGGCCACGCCCTTCATATAGCCGCCGAGCAGCACCTTGAGGAGTTCGAAGCCGATCGCGCCGATCAGCGCGGCGACGAAGAGCCGGCGCCGGGGCGGCTGGACCCCCGGCAGCAGGGTGAGCAGGTAGAGCAGGATCAGGAAGTCCGCGAACACGGCGAGCGCGAAGACGACCACCAGGAGCAGCCAGCCGACCCAGCTCTGGTCGTCCAGGCCCACGGCCCGGGTCAGCCACATCGCGGCGGTGGTGCCGACGGCGGATGCGGCGAGCGAGAGAAGTCCGGTGAGGCCGAGTCCGGCGAGGATGCCGGCGTCCTTGAGCTTGCGCAGGACCGGGTTCTCGTCCTCCTCGCTCTTGCCCCAGACGGCCCGCAGGCAGTCCCTTATCGAACCGACCCAGCTGATGCCGGTCACCAGGAGCAGCGCGCCCGCGATCAGTCCGACCGTCCCGGCATTGGCGACCAGGGCGTTGATGTCCAACTGGTCGGCGATCCCCGGGATCTGGTCGCTGATCTTGTCCTGCAGATCCTTCTGCTGCCGCTTGGAGAGGGTCGCGGCGGCGATCGCCGCGAGCACCGTGAGCAGCGGGAACAGCGCGAGAAAACTGTTGAACGTCATGGCGCCCGCGAGCCGCGCCCAGTGCGCCCGGTCGAGCGTCTCGTACGAGCGGTAGGCGTGGGTGGCCATCAGGCGTTCCACGAGCGGCCCGATGCCGGGCAGCTTCTTCAGCCAGTCCACAACTCGCCCCAGTCCACTTCAGGCCGCCTTCGCCGGCGGAATCGACGTACGGAATACAAGAGTTCGAGTACCCCAGAAGCGCAGGACAGTCGCCAGTGCCATGCCGACACCTGCCCCTGAGACGGTGTCGGCGCGCTGTGAGGTGAGGCCGAGTCCGTAGTGGGAGACGGCGAGACAGAGCAGTTGGACGAGGGCGCCCGCGATGTTCACCGCGAAGAAGACCGCGTACTGCCGCATCCGTGAGACGTCCGCGCTGCGGCGGCGATACGTGCCCAGGGCGTTGCCCGCGTACGCCACCGAGCAACCGGCCACGAACGAGAGCGCCTTGGCGCTGAGCGGGTCCCAGCCCATCGGGCCGCGCAGCCAGACGAAGAGGCCGAGGTCGGCGGCGTATGCGCAGATGCCCGCGGCGGCGAAGCCGAGCAGCTCGGGGCCCATGGCGCGCAGCCGGGGTGCCACGGCGCGCAGCCTCAGCAGTGCGGGAGCACTCACAGGTCGGCCACCGCGAGCCCGTACATCCCGAGCCAGACCAGGGCGATGAGCGCGAGCGCCTTGTCGCGCAGGACGACGTCCTCGGGGGCGCCGGCGGTGCCGCGGTCGGCGAAGACGGCATAGCGCAGGATCGCGAGGATGAAAGCGACCATCGACAGCTGGCGCCAGGGCAGCAGTCCGGTGCCGGTCTCCGGGGCTCCCTCCATGGCCCACAGGCAGTACGCGAGAACGGCGACACCGGCCGCGAGCTGCCAGACGAAGCGCAGATAGCCGGTGGTGTACTCGGTGAGCAGCGCGCGGGTGGCGCCGAGCTTCTCGGGGGCCGTCTTGACCGCCTCGGAGTAGCGCTTGGCCGACACCATGAACAGCGCGCCGAAGCCGGTGGTGATCAGGAACCAGCGCGAGAGCGGGATGCCGAGGGCCACGCCGCCGATCATCGCGCGCATCAGGAAGCCGGTGGTGACGACGACGAGGTCGACGACGAGGACGTGCTTGAGGCTGATGCAGTACGCGAGTTGCATACCGACGTAGCCGGTGAGCAGCGCCGCCGTCATCGGTGTGCACAGGAGGGCCGCGGCGGCCGGGGCGAGGACCGCGAGGATGCCGCCGACCGCGTACGCGACCGGGACCGGGACCTGTCCTGCGGCCACCGGGCGGCGGCACTTGTCGGGGTGGGCGCGGTCGGCCTCGGCGTCGCGGGCGTCGTTGATCAGGTAGACGGCGGAGGCGGCGGCCGTGAACAGGGCGAAGACGACGGCCAGTTGGAGGGCCGTCTGGCGTGCGAAGAGCTCGCCCGCGGCGGCGGGGGCCGCGACGACCAGGATGTTCTTGACCCATTGGCGGGGGCGGGCGGTCCTGAGCAGGCCGAGCGGGAGGCTGATCGGGCCCGGCCGCTGCGGGGGCGCCGGGCGCCGGGTCTCTTCGAGGAGGGTCACTTGGCTGCTCCCTGCGTCGAGTCCAGGAGGGTCACTTGGCCGCTCCCTGCATCCAGGTGGTGCCGAGGCGGGCGGTGAGTGCGCCGAGTGCGGCGCCCGCGGCCACGTCGCTCGGGTAGTGCACGCCGACGACCATCCGCGAGACGCACATCGCGGCGGCCAGCGGCGGTACGAGGTGGGCGCCCGCGGGCCGCAGCGCGCTGTAGGCGACGGCCGCGGCGGCGGCGGAGGTGGCGTGCGAGCTGGGGAAGGAGTGCCGGCCCGCGGTACGCACGAGGGGCTCGACGTCCGGACGCGGCCTGCGCACAAGGCGCTTGACGCCCATGCTGGCCAGGTGTGCGCCGGCGGTCAGCGCGGTGCCGCGCAGCCAGGCGCCGCGCCGCTCCTTGTCGAGGGCGGCGCCGGCCAGGCCCGCGACCAGCCAGAGGGCGCCGTGCTCGCCGGCGATGGACAGGGTGCGTGCGGCGGCGGCCACGCGCGGGTGCTGTCCCGTGTCGCGCAGGGCGGCAAGGAGCCGATGATCCATCTCGTACATCTGGCCTCTTCGTTGCTGAGGGTTTCCGGCCGCCGATCCACCCGAGCGGCCGTATGCCGCAAATGACTCTTATAGGCAATGACGCAAGATTTACGGCAATATTGGTCGACACCCCAGCAATCACCCGTTTCGGTGAGGGGTCCGACAGATTTGGCAAACCAGGCTTCATCGGGAGATAGCGTCGCCGTCATGTCTGCCGACACGGTCTCCGTCACGGGTTGGGGCCGCACCGCCCCGACCACCGCCCGTCTCATCCGCCCTCGTTCGTACGAGGAGGCCGCCACCGCTGTACGGGAGTGCGGCGCCCGCGGGGGCATCGCGCGGGGGCTGGGGCGCGCGTACGGCGACGCGGCGCAGAACGCGGGCGGTTCGGTGCTCGACATGACCGCGCTCGACAAGATCCGCGCGATCGACGCCGAGGGCGGTGTCGTGGTGTGCGACGCGGGCGTGAGCCTGCACCGCCTGATGGAAGTCCTGCTGCCGCTCGGCTGGTTCGTGCCGGTCACGCCCGGGACGCGGTACGTCACGGTGGGCGGGGCGATCGGCGCCGACATCCACGGCAAGAACCACCATGTGTCCGGGTCCTTCTCGCGTCATGTGGCCGCGCTCGACCTGCTGCTCGCGGACGGCACGGTACGGACCGTACGGCGCGGCGAGCCGCTCTTCGACGCGACGGCCGGCGGCATGGGTCTCACGGGTGTGATCCTCTCCGCGACCGTCGAACTGCTGCCCGTGGAGACCTCGTTGATGTCCGTGGACACGGAACGGGCCACCGACCTCGACGACTTGATGGCCCGCCTGGCCGCCACCGACCACCACTACCGCTACTCGGTGGCCTGGATCGATCTGCTCGCGCGCGGCGCGGCGATGGGCCGCTCGGTCCTGACGCGCGGCGATCACGCGCCGCTCGACTCCCTTCCCGTACGGGCCCGTCGGGCGCCGTTGACGTTCCGGCCCGGGCAGTTGCCCGCCGCGCCCGCGTTCGTACCCGAAGGACTGCTCGGCAAGACGACCGTGGGGCTGTTCAACGAGCTCTGGTACCGCAAGGCGCCCCGCGCCCGGCGCGGTGAACTGCAGAAGATCTCCACCTTCTTCCACCCGCTCGACGGCGTACCGCACTGGAACCGGATCTACGGCCGCAGCGGGTTCGTGCAGTACCAATTCGTCCTCGGATACGGCAAGGAGGAGGCGCTGCGCCGGATCGTCGACCGGATCTCGAAGCGCGGCTGCCCCTCCTTCCTGGCCGTGCTCAAGCGCTTCGGCGACGGCGACCCGGGCTGGCTGTCGTTCCCGATGCCCGGCTGGACGCTCGCCCTGGACATCCCGGCGAACATGCCGGGCCTCGGCTCCTTCCTCGACGAACTCGACGAGGAGGTCGCGGCGGCCGACGGACGGATCTACCTGGCCAAGGACTCACGGCTGCGGCCCGAGCTGCTCTCGGCGATGTACCCGCGGCTCGGGCACTTCCGTGAGCTGCGTGAAGAGCTGGATCCGCGTGGGGTGTTCACGTCGGATCTGTCGCGGCGGCTTTCCCTCTGATCCCCGTAACTCTGGAGCTTTGATGAAGGACGCATTCGGGACCCCCCAGTCCCTCCTGGTACTCGGCGGCACCTCCGAGATCGCACTGGCCACCGCACGCCGTCTGGTCGCGCGCCGCACCCGCACGGTGTGGCTGGCGGGGCGGCCCTCGCCCGCCCTTGAGGCGGCGGCCGAGCAGCTGCGCGATCTGGGCGCCGACGCCCGTACGGTCGCCTTCGACGCCCTCGACTCCGAGGCGCACGAGGAGGCGCTCGGCAAGGTCTTCACCGAGGGCGACATCGACATGGTGCTGCTCGCGTTCGGGGTGCTGGGCGACCAAGTACGCGACGAGGACGAGCCGTTGTCGGCGGTGCGGGTGGCGCAGACCAACTACACGGGTGCGGTGTCGTCGGGGCTGATCTGCGCGAACGCGCTGAAGCGGCAGGGGCACGGCTCGCTCGTCGTGCTGTCCTCGGTGGCCGGTGAGCGGGCGCGGCGGGCCAACTTCATCTACGGCTCGTCGAAGGCCGGCCTCGACGCCTTCGCGCAGGGTCTCGGGGACGCGATGCACGGGACCGGAGTGCATGTGATGGTGGTGCGCCCCGGCTTCGTACGCTCGAAGATGACGGCCGGGATGAAGGAAGCACCGCTGGCCACGACGCCGGAGGCAGTGGCCGAGGCGATCGAGAGCGGTCTTCGGCGGCGCTCGGAGACGGTGTGGGTGCCGGGGGCGCTGCGGGTGGTGATGTCGGCGCTGCGGCATGTGCCGCGGCCGGTGTTCCGGAAGCTGCCGGTCTGACGGCTCAGCGCGCGGGCTGCGTGCCCCGGTCCACGGGCACGCCCGCCTGCGGGGGTACGGAGGAGCCTGCGAAGGGGAACTCGCGCAGCTTGCGCCACACCCCGTCCGCGCCCTGCTCGTAGAGCGCGAAGCCGGTGCAGGACCACTCGGCCTCGTACGCGGAGAGCTCCTCGAAGGCGCGGTCCATGGCCGCCTCGTCGATGGCGTGGGCGACCGTCACATGCGGGTGGTACGGGAACTGCAGCTCGCGCGCTACTGGCCCCGAGGCGTCACGGACCTGCTTCTGCAGCCAGGTGCAGGACTCGGCGCCCTCGACGACCTGGACGAAGACGACAGGTGAGAGCGGGCGGAACGTTCCGGTACCGCAGAGACGCATCGGGAAGGGCCTGCCACCGGAGGCGACCTCGGCGAGATGCGCCTCGATCGCGGGCAGGTCCGCCGCCTCGACCTCCGTGGGCGGAAGCAGCGTGACGTGCGTGGGGATACCGTGCGCCGCGGGGTCGCCGAAGCCCGCGCGCCGCTCCTGGAGCAGGCTGCCATGGGGCTCCGGGACCGCGATCGAAACGCCGAGCGTTACGGTCCCCACGTCGTGCTCCTTCTTCGGTCCTTCATCGCTCTGCAGGGATGGATGCTGCAGGAGCTGCCAGTGTGTCCCGCGCACCGGCCTTCTGGCCAGGGTCCTAGGTCCGTCCCTGGCCAGAGCGGTGTCCGCGCGGATCGGTTCAGTGCTTGGCGGGCAGGAACCCGATCCGCTCGTACGTGGTGGAGAGGGTCTCCGCGGCTACCGCCCGGGCCTTCTCCGCGCCCTTGGCGAGGATCGAGTCCAGGGTCTCCGGGTCGTCCAGATACTCCTGCGTACGCGTACGGAACGGGGTCACGAACTCGGCCATGACCTCGGCGAGATCCGTCTTGAGCGCACCGTAGCCCTTGCCTACGTACTTCTGCTCCAGTTCCGGGATACCCATGCCGGTGAGGGTGGAGTAGATGGTGAGCAGGTTGCTGACACCCGGCTTGGCCTCGGCGTCGAAGCGGATCTCGGTGTCCGTGTCGGTGACCGCGCTCTTGACCTTCTTGATGGTCACCTTGGGGTCGTCGAGCAGGTTGATCAGGCCCTTGGGGTTGGCCGTGGACTTGCTCATCTTGGCCGTCGGGTCCTGAAGATCGGCGATCTTCGCCGTCTCCTTGATGATGTACGGCTTCGGCACGGTGTACGTCTGGCCGTACCGCCCGTTGAAGCGCTCGGCCAGGTCACGGGTCAGCTCGATGTGCTGGCGCTGGTCCCCGCCGACCGGGACCTCGTCCGCCTGGTACAGCAGGATGTCCGCGACCTGCAGGATCGGATACGTGAACAGGCCGACCGTGGCGCGGTCCGAGCCCTGCTTCGCCGACTTGTCCTTGAACTGCGTCATCCGGGAGGCCTCGCCGAAGCCGGTGAGGCAGTTCATGACCCAGCCGAGCTGAGCGTGCTCGGGCACGTGGCTCTGCACGAACAGGGTGCAGCGGTCGGGGTCGAGACCGGCCGCGAGCAGCTGGGCCACCGCGAGCCTGGTGTTCGCGCGCAGCTCCTTCGGGTCCTGCGGCACGGTGATCGCGTGCAGGTCGACGACCATGTAGAAGGCGTCATAGGACTCCTGCAGCGCAACCCACTGGCGCACGGCGCCCAGGTAGTTGCCGAGGTGGAACGAGCCTGCGGTGGGCTGGATTCCGGAGAGCACGCGGGGTCGGTCAGTGGCCATGCTGTTCATTGTCTCAGGTGGTTCGGGGGGCTGAGCCCGGCCCTGGAGCAGCTCTCGCACGGGCCGAAAAAGATCGCGCACGGACTGGAACCGATCCTTCGCCTCCGGTGTATCAAGGGTGTGAGAACGCGAGAGGGGGGCCTCATCGTCGTCGACGAGGGCTCGGTGATCGCCCGGGTGCGCGCCGGCGAGGCGGAGGCGTACGCGGAGCTCGTGCGTGCCCACACACCGGTGGCGCTGCGGGCGGCGGTGGCCTTCGGCGCGGGCTCCGACGCGGAGGACGTGGTGCAGGCGGCCTTCTTCAAGGCCTATCAGTCACTCGGCAGGTTCCGTGAGGGCTCGTCGTTCAAGCCCTGGCTGCTGCAGATCGTGGTGAACGAGACGAGGAACACAGTGCGCTCGGCGGGCCGGCTCAGAGCCCTCGTCGGACGGGAGGCGGCGCTGCTCGAGGCCGAGCCGCTGATACCGGAGTCCACCGACCCGGCCGTGGCCGCGCTCGCCCAGGAACAGCGGACGGCGCTGCACACCGCCCTCGACCGTCTGAACCGGGATCAACGTGCGGTCGTCACCTGTCGCTATCTCCTGGAGATGGACGAGGCGGAGACGGCCGAGACCCTCGGCTGGCCGCGCGGCACGGTGAAGTCACGGCTGAACCGTGCCCTGAAGAAACTGGGCAGGCTGCTGCCCTCGGACGGTGTGCCCGCGATACCGGCGCAGAGATCGGGAGAACAGGCAGGACCAGGACCGGGAGGACCAGGAGGACCGGGAAGACCGGGAGGACCGGGAGGAGGTGAGGAGAGTGAGTGAGGACCAGGAGGCCGGGCGCAGGCGCGTCGAGGAGGAGCTGAGGCAGCTCAGGAGCAGGATGTCCGTGCCCGACGTCGACGGCCCGACCATGGCCGAGCGCGTGCTGGCACAGTTGATCGCCGAGCATGTGCCGACCCCCGTACCGCAGCCGCCCAGCCGCCGTGAGCGGCTGCGCGGCTGGCTGCGGATGCACAGGGCGCGGATCGGGGCGGCGCTGGCCGGTCTGCTGGTGGTCGCGGTGCTCACACCTCCGGTGCGGGCGGCCGTCGCCGACTGGTTGAACTTCGGCGGGGTAGCGGTGCGCCACGATCCCTCGGCCCCCGTACCCACGCCGTCACCGGTACCGGGCTGCGGGCAGGGGCTCACGGTGGACGATGCGGCGCGGAAGGCGGGCTTCGAGCCCATGCTGCCAACAGAGCTGAACGGACAGCCCACGGCCGCCGTCTCCGGGGACCGCAAGGTGATCTCCCTGTGCTGGCGCGCCGCGGACGGCTCGGTGATACGGCTCGACCAGATGAAGGCGCGGATCGACCCGATCTTCTGGAAGACGACCCGAGCGCCTTACACCCACGTGACGGTGCCGGGCGCCGGCGAGGGGCAGTGGATCCCCGAGCCGCACAAGCTGCGGATCGATCTCCTCGGCCCCGACGACAAGCCGTATGCGACGACCGTGCGCACCGCGGGACCGACCCTGCTGTGGGAGAAGACCGGCAACGGTCTGACGCTGCGCCTCGAAGGCATCGATCTGCAGGACCGTGCGGTCGAGGTCGCGGCCTCGGTTCGCTGACCCTGCGGACGGCGGCACGCGCGCACCACGAAATCGGCACTGCGAAAAGGGGAACCCGCTCGGCGCGGGCGGTGTACCAGAAGTGAATCGGCGCGGAACGGCCGCGCCGGGGAGCTCTGGGGGAACGGATGCGTACGGTACGGAGGTTGGCGGTCCTGCTCGGCACTCTGGTGGCCGGGATCGCCTTGATACTGCTCGGCGCCCCGGGCGCTTCGGCGGGCGGACCCACGAGTGTGCTGCTCGCGTCGAACGGCAGCGCGCACGCGACGGCGTTCTACGGCCTGGAACCCGGGTATCAGGAGCTGCAGAGGCTGCTCGACGTCAACCACGACCTGCAGCAGGGCGAGAAGGCGCCCTCCATGGAGCTCTTGATGGACGGGCAGATGGTGACCGTCACGTGGATGATCCACGACGTGACGCCCTGGCGCGTGGACCAGGTCTATGTGCTACCCCCCAAGGGCGGTACGGGCGAGCACACGGTCTGGGTCCACACCCGGGGCGGAATGAACGGCACCGGGGTGGAGCTCGGCAGCCAGGGCACGTGGCACCAGGCCAGGACGCCCGACGCGGTGAACGCGTTCATGGCCGACCTCGGTCTGCTCAGCGATCCCCCGCAGAGCGGCGGAGCCGGTGTCGGCTCCGGCACCTCCGAGGACGCGGCCACGACGGCCGGTTCGGGCGCGGACGAGACGACCGGCACCGACGAGGCCGCGGGCTCGGCCGGCACCACGGGCGAGCAGAACGGACAAGGCACGGCCGGCGCGGGCACCTCGGTGAGCACCGGCTGGTGGTGGGCGCTGCCCGGAATCGCCGCGGGGGCCGCACTGGGTCTGGGCGTACGGCCGATGGTGCGGCAACTGCCCGCGCTGACCGCGAGGTTGAGGGAGTCCCGCAGCGCCGCACGGGAGGAAGGGGCACGGGGGGAGCTGATCGACCGATGAAGGGGAACATCCTGCGTCCGTTACGGATGCGCCTCCGGCTCCGGCTCCGGCTGGCCGTCCTGGGCGCGACGTCGGTGGCGGCGCTCCTGCTCGGGCTTGCGCTCGCGCCCGCGGCTTCGCCCAAGGAGGCCTACAGCGCGCTCGTGGACTCGACGACGACCGGCGTCACCCGCGCCTTCCCGGCCGGAGACGCGGCACTGACCGTACTGGGGCAGTACATCCCGGCGACGCATCCTGCCGGCACCTCCTCTCCCCCACGCCTGGAGAAGGGAGTCCGCCCGGACACCAGCGGGCAGATCACCGTGCTGTGGCACATGGCGGGGATGCCCACGCTCACCAGCTACGCGATCATGCCGAACTACGCGGGTCCCGGGGAGGCCTGGATACGGTCCGTGCGCTACGGCGGCAACGACCGGCCGCAGATGCTGATCCGTTGGCAGCCGGCTCCTGACGCGCTGATGTCCTACCTGGAACAGATCGGCGTGTACGACGCCTCGTCCGACTCCAGGAGTCAGAGCGCGCTGTCCGCCACCACCGCGGCCCACAACTCGGAAAGCTGGCAGGCGGGCTGGTGGTGGGTGGGCCCCGGAATCCTCGCGGGAGCGTTCATCGCGCTGTCGCTGCGGCCCACGACGCTGGGGCTCATACCCGGACGGGCTGATCGGCCGCGGGCCGTATCCACCCGTCCGGGTACCGAACGCCAGAGCGTCAGCTGAGGTCGATGCCCGGGTACAGCGGGAAGGGAGTCAGCAGATCCGTGGCGCGCCGGGCGATCTCGTCCGAGATCTTCGCGTCCAGGACGTGCTGGGCCTTCGACGGGGCGCCCGACTTGGTCGTGCCCGGCTCGGCGGCCTTGAGCACGGTATCGATCAGGCCCGCGATCTCGTCCATCTCCACCGTGCCCAGTCCACGCGTCGTGAGCGCGGGCGTGCCGATCCGGATACCGGAGGTGTACCAGGCGCCGTTCGGGTCGGCGGGGATGGCGTTGCGGTTGGTGACCACACCCGAGTCGAGGAGCGCCGACTCGGCCTGGCGGCCCGTGAGGCCGTAGGAGGAAGCGACGTCGATCAGGTTGAGGTGGTTGTCCGTGCCGCCCGTCACGAGCGTGGCGCCGCGGCGCATCAACCCTTCGGCCAGGGCACGGGAGTTGTCGACGACGCGCTGCGCGTAGTCACGGAAGGAGGGCTGACGGGCCTCGGCCAGAGCGACCGCCTTGGCCGCCATCACATGCGGAAGGGGACCGCCGAGCACCATCGGGCAGCCACGGTCGACCTGGTCCTTGAGCGAGTCGTCGCACAGAACCATGCCGCCGCGCGGACCGCGCAGCGACTTGTGCGTGGTGGTCGTGACGATCTGCGCGTGCGGCACCGGGTCGAAGTCACCGGTGAGCACCTTGCCGGCGACGAGTCCGGCGAAGTGCGCCATGTCCACCATCAGCGTCGCGCCGACCTCGTCGGCGATCTCGCGCATGATGCGGAAGTTCACGAGACGGGGGTAGGCGGAGTAACCGGCCACGATGATCAGGGGCTTGAAGTCGCGGGCGGTCTTGCGGAGGGCTTCGTAGTCGACCAGGCCGGTGGCGGGGTCGGTGCCGTACGACCGCTGGTCGAACATCTTTCCGCTGATGTTGGGGCGGAAGCCGTGCGTGAGGTGGCCGCCCGCGTCCAGGGACATGCCGAGCATGCGCTGGTTGCCGAAGGCCTGGCGCAGTTCGGCCCAGTCGGCGTCGGAGAGGTCGTTGACCTGGCGGGCGCCGAAGCGCTCCAGGGCGGGCACCTCCACGCGGTCGGCGAGCACGGACCAGAAGGCGACGAGGTTGGCGTCGATTCCGGAGTGCGGCTGGGCATAGGCGTGCTGGGCGCCGAAGAGTTCACGGGCGTGTTCGGCCGCGAGGGACTCGACGGTGTCGACATTGCGGCAGCCGGCGTAGAAGCGGCGGCCGATGGTGCCTTCGGCGTACTTGTCGCTGAACCAGTTGCCCATCGCAAGGAGCGTGGCCGGGGAGGCGTAGTTCTCGGAGGCGATCAGCTTGAGCATCTCGCGCTGGTCGGTCAGTTCCTGGCCGATGGCGTCGGCGACGCGGGGTTCGACACCGCGGATCACTTCGAGGGCGGAGTTGAACGCGGTGTTCGCGGCTGACGTGGACATAGGACCTCCGGACGGTGATGACGTTCACGGTTCGGCCCAGGCGCACGGCACACAGTTCATGAGCCGCTCCCCGATGGTTGACCCCATCTCAGCGCGCCAGTCACGGCTCACAAGTCACCTTAGCGGCAGGTGTCCGGGCGAGGTTTCCCTGTCCGCGATGCGAGCGACGATAGGAACGTGGGCAACACCCCAGCCCCGGCCGCACGATTGAACGGAGACCCCGTGTCGATGACGGAAAGCCGTACGGATGCGCTGATCGCGTCCGCGGACGCGCACAGTGCGCACAACTACCACCCTCTGCCCGTCGTGGTCGCCACTGCCGAGGGCGCCTGGATGACGGATGTGGAGGGCCGGCGCTATCTGGACATGCTGGCCGGGTACTCGGCGCTGAACTTCGGCCACGGCAACCGGCGGCTGATCGACGCGGCGAAGGCGCAGCTGGAGCGGGTCACGCTGACCTCGCGGGCGTTCCACCACGACCGGTTCGCCGAGTTCTGCACGCGGCTCGCCGCGCTGTGCGGCATGGAGATGGTGCTGCCGATGAACACGGGCGCGGAGGCCGTGGAGACGGCGGTCAAGACCGCCCGCAAGTGGGGCTACAGGGTCAAGGGTGTGGCAGACGGTCAGGCGAAGATCGTGGTCGCCTCCGACAACTTCCACGGCCGTACGACGACCATCGTCAGCTTCTCCACCGACCCGGAGGCGCGGGCGGACTTCGGGCCCTACACGCCCGGGTTCGAGATCGTTCCGTACGGGGATCTCGACGCTCTGCGCGCGGCCGTCACCGACGAGACCGTGGCCGTGCTGCTTGAGCCGATCCAGGGCGAGGCCGGTGTGCTCGTACCGCCGGCGGGCTATCTCGCGGGGGTGCGCGAGCTGACGCGCGAGCGGAACGTGCTGTTCATCGCCGACGAGATCCAGTCGGGCCTCGGGCGTACGGGCAGGACCTTCGCGTGTGAGCACGAGGACGTCGTGCCGGACATGTACATCCTCGGCAAGGCGCTCGGCGGCGGTGTGGTCCCCGTGTCGGCGGTCGTGTCGTCGAAGGCGGTGCTCGGGGTGTTCCGGCCCGGCGAGCACGGTTCGACCTTCGGCGGAAACCCCCTCGCATGCGCGGTGGCGCTCGAAGTGATCGCGATGCTGGAGACCGGTGAGTACCAGCAGAGGGCAACGGAGCTGGGCGACCATCTGCACCACGAGCTGGGCCTGCTGGTCGGCTCGGGGGCCGTGCGCGCCGTGCGCGGGCGCGGTCTGTGGGCCGGCGTGGACATCGACCCCTCGTACGGGACGGGGCGGGAGATCTCCGAGAAGTTGATGGACCGTGGCGTCCTGGTCAAGGACACCCATGGTTCGACGATCCGGATCGCGCCGCCGCTGGTGATCTCCAAGGAGGATCTGGACTGGGGGCTCGACCAGTTGCGCGAGGTCCTGGCCACAGCCGAGGGCTCCGACGCCTCGGACGGCTCCGACCGCTCCCAGAGCTCCGGGGGCTGACGGCGGCGACCGGTGCGGCGGGAGTGCGGAGCGATGCTTCCGCCTGAGCGATGCTCCCGCCGCACCGGTGAGGGGTCTTGTCCCCGTAGAGTCATTTCGTGCTCATTGGGATGATTTGCGCCCTCGCGTCCGCGGTCTGCTTCGGCGCCGCCTCCGTACTGCAGGCCGTCGCCACCCGGGCCATCGCGCCCGGCACCGGCTCCGGGGTGGATCCGGGGCTGCTGATGCGCGTGCTGAAGCAGTGGCGTTATCTGGCGGGGCTCGGCCTTGACGGGCTCGGTTTCGTGCTGCAGATCGTGGCGCTGCGGCATATTCCGATCTACGCGGTGGGGGCGGCCCTCGCCGGCTCGCTGGCCGTGACCGCGCTGATCGCCACGCGCATGCTGGACATCCGGCTCAGCAGGGCGGAGTGGACGGCGATCGTGGTGGTGTGCGCGGGACTTGCCATGGTGGGGCTCGCGGCGGGGGCGGAGGGTGAGAGGTCCGGTTCGGATGCGCTGAAGTGGGCGCTGCTCGTGGCGTCCGTGGTGATGGTGCTGCTGGGAGCGGCGGGCGGGCGGCTCCCGGACAAGGCGCGCGCCCTGGTGCTCGGTCTGATGGCGGGCCTCGGGTTCGGCGTGGTGCAGGTGGCGGTGCGGCTGATCGACGAGATCAGCGTCGGGGAACTCCTGACCAACCCCGCCACGTACGCCCTCCTGATCGGCGGTGGCGGCGCGTTCCTGCTGCTGACGTCGGCGCTGCAGCGGGGTTCGGTGCCGACGGCCACGGCCGGGCTCGTACTCGGCGAGACGATCGCGCCCTCGCTGGTGGGGGTCATCTGGCTGGGGGACGAGACCCGGGCGGGATTCGCGTGGCTGGCGGTGCTCGGGTTCGCGGTGGCGGTCGCGGGGGCGCTGGCGCTGGCCCGGTTCGGCGAGGCGCCGGTGGAGGAGACCGCGCAGGGCGGCACACCGGCCTAGAGACGCCCTATCCCACCACCCCGCACAGCACCTCCAGCGCTCCCGCCCACGCATGGTCGGGCGGTGTTCCGTAGCCCACCACCAGGCCGTCCCTGCGCGGGACGCTCGCCTGCGGGTGGCGGAAGAAGCCCAGGCCCTGGACCCGGACCCCGTGCCATGCGGCCGCGCGGATCACCGACTGCTCCGTGCCCGCGGGCAGTTCGAGCACCGCGTGCAGGCCGGCCGCCATGCCGCTGATCTCGACGTGGGGGGCGCGGTCGGCGAGGGCGGCGACGAGTTCGTCGCGACGGCGGCGGTACTTCAGGCGCATGCCGCGTACGTGACGGTCGTACGCACCCGAGGTGAGGAAGTCCGCGAGCGTGAGCTGGTCGAGCACCCCGCACTGCCAGTCCGAGATGCCCTTGGCCGCCGACACCTCCGCAGCGAGGTCCGCGGGAAGGACCAGCCAGCCGAGGCGGAGCCCTGGAGCAAGGGACTTGCTGGTGGTGCCGCAGTAGACGACACGGTCGGGGTCGAGGCTCTGCAGCGCTCCGACGGCCTGGCGGTCGTAGCGGAACTCGCCGTCGTAGTCGTCCTCGAGGATCACCCCGCCCGTGCTCCGCGCCCAGTCGACGGCCTGGGCGCGGCGTGCGGACGCCAGGGGGTTGCCGATCGGGAACTGGTGGGCGGGGGTGACGAGGAGTGCGCCGATACCGCCCAACTCGTCGGTGCGGGTGCCGAGTTCGTCCATGGGCAGGGGCGGGACGGCCAGGCCCTCGTCGGTGAGGCAGCGCCAGTGGTGGGCCAGGCCGTACGACTCCACCGCCACCGACTCGGCGCCCCGGGCCCGCAGTACGCGGGCGAGCAGCTTCAGACCGCCGACGAAGCCGGCGGTGATGACGATCCGGTCCGGCTCGGCGTAGACGCCCCGGGCGCGCGCGAGGTAGTCGGCGAGGGCGGTGCGCAGTTCGAGGCGGCCTCTCGGGTCGCCGTAGTCGAAGGCGTCGTTGGGTGCGTTCAGGAGGGACCGGCGGGCCGCCTTGGCCCATTCCGTACGGGGGAAGGAGCTGGCGTCGGGTGAGCCGGGGTGCAGGGAGTACTTGACGTTGGCGGCGCGGCGCAGGGCGGGGCGCGGGGTCTTCGGGGCGGGGACCTTGCGGGGTGCGACACGGGTGCCGGAGCCCTGCTGGGCGGTGAGCCAGCCCTCGGCGACGAGGTCGGCGTAGGCGTCGGCGACCGTGTTGCGGGCGATAGCGAGGTCGGTCGCGAGGGAACGGGAGGAGGGGAGGCGGGTGCCGGGGGTGAGTCTGCCGGTGCGTACGGCTTCGCGGAGGGCGTCGGTGAGGCCCTTGCGTACGCCGGAGCGGCCGAGGTCGATGTGGAGATCCACGCCCAGGACGGTGGGGAGGTCCCCCTTCCCCGAACCGGGTGCGCTCGGGTCGTGGCCCTTGGCCGTGGCTGAGGTGTCACGCTCGCCGGCCTCTGAATTGGCCCAGGAATCCACCATGGAAATGGACCATACTCCTCGGGCCACCGCTGCGTACCTTTAGGGACATGAGCACTGAATACGCACCCGAGCACACGCCCCGCCTCAACATCGGGCAGCACATGCCCGACTTCTACAAGGCCATGGTCAAGGTCGACGGCGCCTCTCGCAGCGGGCTCGACCCGGTGATCGCCGAGCTGGTGAAGATCCGCTCGTCGCAGCTGAACCACTGTGCGTTCTGCCTGGACATGCACACCAAGGACGCGCTCGCGATGGGTGAGACCCCGGAGCGGATCTTCCAGCTGAGCGCGTGGGAGGAGTCGCGGCACTTCTACACCGAGAAGGAGGCGGCGGCGATCGAGCTCGCCGAGGCCGTCACGGTCCTCACGGAGGGCTTCGTACCGGACGAGGTGTGGGCCCGTGCGGCGAAGCACTTCGACGAGGCCGAGCTGTCGGCGCTGCTCGCGGTGATCGTGACGATCAACGCGTGGAACCGGATCGCGGTGTCCACCCGGATGGTCCCGGGCCACTACACCCCCGGCTCCCACTGAAGTCTTTGTTACGGGTGGGGGTTCTGTGACTGTCCGAGGTCCCACCCCGCGGGGGGTGCTGCGCCGCTCCGCGGCGCTGGGGGTGGGCGGCGAGCTGACGCCCCACCCGACTCTCTGCTGGCCTCCCCCACCACCCTCCCCACCCACCCCACGCCGGGCGCCCCCAACAGGCTCCCGGCGTACACGTGTTCCCTCAGAGCCAGCCGTGTTCCCGGGCCAGCAATGCCGCCTGGAAGCGGTTGGTCGCGCCCAGGCGGACCATCAGGGAGGCCACGTACTTGCGGTACGTGCGGATGGAGATGCCCAGTTCGCGGGCGCCGCTCTCGTCCTTGTCCGCGGTGTACATCGTCTGCAGGACCTTGCGCTCCAGCACGCTCGGCAGCTCGTTGTCGGGGGTCGGCAGCTGCTTGGCCGCGGCCCACATGCGCTCGAAGAGGGCGACCAGAGTGGCCACGAGACCGGGCTCACGCGTGAGCAGGGCGCCCTTGGAGGTGTCGGACGGGTCCACCGGAGTGAGCGCCGCCAGCCGGTCACAGATGATCATGCGCTCGAGCGGCTCGTACGAGATCCGGATCTCCGCGCCCATCGCGGACAGTTCGCGCAGATAGGCCAGCGTGGTCGGACACTCCAGCGCGGGCGATGCCATCAGCGTGCGCATCCGCACCCCCCTGCGCAGCACGCGGAAGTCCAGCGGCCGCGAGAAGGTGACGGACTCCGGGGAGAGCAGACCCACGGGGTTGGTGGTCAGGTTCTCCGTGCGGGTGAAGAAGGTCAGCTCGTCGATGACGGCGCGTACCGCCTCCATGCCCACGATCTGCTGCACCGCGGGCGCGTCCTCCGCCACCGTGCTCATCACGGCCGCCTCGCGCTCCTTGAGCAGCGAGTCGACGATGCCGTCGGCCTGCACCAGCTGGTCCAACTGCTCGTGCAGTCTGGCCAGTTGGGCCTGTATGAGTCCCTCGACCGCCCGCGCGGGTGCCACTGGGTGCAGGACACCGGACGGGGTACGGGTGGCGAGCCCCAGAGCGGTCAGCCGGTCGGAGTGTTCGCACTCCTGTCCGGCGGCGGTGCCCTGGCGCAGCAGCCGGCGGTAGGAGCTCTCTTCGTCTCCGGTCACTCCCAGGAATTCCAGGCTTGGCGTGGCCACAGTTCCCCCCACATACGTGTGACGCGCACTGATCGAGTGCGTCGCCGAGTGTCAGCTCCGGGTGACTGTATGCGCTCGCCGGGCGTGCAGGAAGCGGCAGCCGACGCACGCAACATCCTGCACACAAAGGGCCTCCTACCAGGGCCTCCGAGACGGCAGAGTCCTCCTTGCAAGCAAACGGGGCCGCCACAGCCGGGGCGGCACCACAAGGTGAGAACCACCACCCAACCAAGGTGAAATCCACCTCCCTACGCCGACACTTGGGGGACTTCGTCATGAGCATCACCACCGAGGTACGCAGCATCTTCGTCCGCAAGGCCGCCGCCGCCGTCACCGCGCTGGCCGCCGGTCTGCTCGTCATCACCGTCCAGGCGCCGGCGCAGGCCGCCACCACGCCCGCCTCGGACCAGACCGTCGTGACCCCGCTGACCAACGACTGGGGCACGCCCACTCCCCTCCCGGGGAACTGACAGCCCACGCACTCGCCCAAGGAGGGCATCGCCATGCCCGTGGAACACGCCGTACGGATCGACGGTCCGCCGACCGCCGCACCGGAGCTCGCCGCGATCCGAGTGATCGCACAGCTGCCCCGGGGCTGGAAGGCCACGCTGACCAGCGCCGCCGATCTGTCGGTCGAGCTCACTCTCACGGTGCCGGGCGGTACGCACCCGTCGACTGTGGCGAACGTCGTGGACGACATCGTGTCCACTCCCGCGCTGCGGGGGTGGATCCGCTCCTGAACATCGCCTACGCGGGCTGGGAGTGCGGAGTCCTCCGCACTCCACGGCCGCGTACGCCCGGCCGCTCGTAGCGCCCTGACGCCTGCCCGAGCGTCCGCCTGCTCCGCTCTTCGCCGGTGAGGATTCCCAGCGACTCCCAGTGACTCCCTGCCGTGCCCTCGCACGTGCTCAGCCACGCCCTGCGCTCAGCCGTATCCACGGCACAGCACGCCCTGCGCTCAGCCGTACCCACGGCACAGCACACCCTGCGCTCCGCCACGCCCAGTGCACAGCCGCGCGCTCCCCCACGTCCCCACGTACGACCTTCTCAATGAATTTGGGGTGTCCCGAATGACCATCTTGGCGAACGAGAAGCAGGAATCGATCCTGCTGCGCCAATTCCGCGACAAGCTCGACGAGTTGCGCGAGAGCGGGCTCTACCGCGAGTTCCTGCCGGGGTCCCAGCTGGCCGACGACCGCGGACACACCCAGTACGGCGACCGGCGGCTGCAGGTCTGGTGCGCCAATGACTACCTGGGTCTGAGCCAGCACCCGGAGCTGGTGCTCGCGCAGATCGACGCCACCTTCCGGCATGGCACCGGAAGCAACGGATCGCGCAACATCGCCGGTACGAGCGTCAGCCACGTGGAGCTGGAGAGGCGCGTCGCCGCCTGGCACGGCAAGGAACGTGCCCTCATCTTCTCCAGCGGTTACGTCGCGAACTTCGAGTCGCTCAGCACCATGATCCGGGCGAACCCGGACACCGTGGTCCTCTCCGACTCCCTCAACCACCGGTCCCTGATCGAGGGCATCGTCCGCACCGGCTGCCGCAAGCACATCTTCCCGCACAACGATCTGGCCGCTCTCGAGGAGGCGCTCGCCTCGTACCCGCCAGCGCAGCCCAAGCTCATCGTCTTCGAGTCGGTGTACTCGATGGACGGCGACACCGCCCCGGTCCGCGAGATCTTCGACCTGGCCGAGCGTTACGACGCGCTGACCTTCGTCGACGAGACGCATGCCATCGGCGTACGCGGCCCCTCCGGCGCCGGCCTGTGCGAGGAGCTCGGGGACGAGCGCGCCACGTTCGTACAGGGCGTGTTCGGCAAGGCGATGGGCACCACCGGCGGCTACGTGGCCGGTCCGGAGAGCGCGATGGACTACATCCGCTCCTTCGCGCCCGGCTTCATCTTCACCACGTCCCTGCCGCAGGCCGTCGTCGCGGCCACCCTCAAGAGCCTCGACCTGGTCCAGAACGACGGCGGGCTGCGGCTCGCCCTGGACGCCGGCACCCACTACCTCAAGCAGGAACTGCGCGCGGCCGGCATCGAGTTCCTCGACGCCGACAGCCATCTCGTGCCCGTCATGGTCCCGGGCGCCGAGCGGGTACGCCGCGTGGCCCGTCAGCTGCGCGACGAGTACGGCATCTACGTGCAGCCCATCAACTTCCCCTCCGTGCCCAAGGGCGGCGAACGCTTCCGCCTGACCTGTCCCCCGTTCCGCACCCACGAGCAGATCGACCGCTTCGTCCAGGCGCTGACCGCGTGCCTGGCCGCCAACTGAAGGAGACATCCGTGCAGTTCACCGACATCATCCCGTCCATCGGCGCCGAGCTGACGGGCGCGACCTACGAGGACCTCGTCAAGCCGGAGGTGTTCGAGCAGCTCGTACGCAATGTGCATGAGCGCCAGCTCGTGGTCGTACGCGCCGTGGAGCTCACGCCCGCCCAGCAGATCGATCTGGCCCGGCGCCTGGGCCGCCCCGTGCCGTTCGTCATGAGCAAGTACCGCCACCCCGAGTACCCGGAACTCATGATCTCGTCCAACGAGGTACGCGACAACAAGCCGATAGGCGTGGCCCGCGTGGGCAACTTCTGGCACCAGGACTCCACGTTCGTGGCCGACCCCGCGCCGTTCACGATGCTGCACGGCGTCACCGTGCCCTCCACCAGCGGCCACACCCTCTTCGCCAGCGCCGAGAGCGTCTACCAGCGGCTGCCGAAGGCCTGGCAGGAGCGGCTCGCCGATGCGATCGGGGTGCACACCGTCGCCAAGCGGCTGCGGATCGGCCCCGAGCACGTGGGTCTGTCCGCCGCCGAGTTCAAGGCGCACGCGGAGGCCGCGCACCCGCCGGTCAAGCACCCGATGATCCGCTTCGACGACGTCACCGGCCGCCCGTACCTGTACGGCTCGCGCGAGTACATGGAGGGCGTGGTCGGTCTCGACCCCAACGAGACCGAGGAGTTCTTCTCCCTCGTCGACAGCCTCATCACGGACCCCGAGCACGTCTACACCCACCAGTGGACCACCAACGACCTGCTGGTGTGGAAGACGAAGACGACGTACCACGCGGCCACCGCGGTCGAGCCGGGCGCCAACCGCACCGTGCACCGGGTGAGCATCGAAACGGCCGAGTAGTGGGCGGCATAGTCGACTTCGACGTGCGGTTCCCGGTCTCCAGCATTCATGTCGAGGACGTGCACGCCGCCTCCGGCGTGCCCGTCGCCGACATCCTGGAGATCACCCACACCAAGGAGTTCCCTGCGCTCGGCGAGCACGAGCTGTCCTGGGAGCTCGCGCTGCAGGCGGCCTCGGCCGTCCTGCGGCGCGCCCGGGTGCCGGCCACGGCGATCCGGAAGGTGATCTTCGCGGGCTCGGGGGAATGGGACAGGCCGTTCTGGTCCCCCGCCGCGAAGGTCGCCCACGAGCTGGGCATCGACCGGGCCCACTGCTTCGAGGTCACCAACTTCTGCAACGCGGGTACGACCGCGCTGCAGGTGGCCCTCAAGGGCATCGGGCCCGGTGAGCACGCCCTGGTGCTCGTCGGCGACCGGCTCAGCCGGATGGTCGACCACGCGGATGCCGCGTCGAAGGACCTGTTCAACTTCGGGGACGCGGCGGCGGCCGTACTGCTCGCCGCGGACGCGCCCTGGATGTTCCGGCTCCTGCACACCGCGATGCGCACGGACGGCAGTTGGGCGGACTACTACGCCGGCCGGGTCGAGGAGGGCGCGGTCCGCATCCGCCGCGAGGCACGTCGTACGGGGCTTTCGGCCGCGTACGTCGCGAACTTCACCGCCCTGCTCGAAGAGACCCTCACAGCGATCGGCCGCACCACGGACGACATCGCGTACTTCCTGATCAACCACGGTGACCAGCGCATGCACAGGAAGCTCCTGGACACCATCGGACTGCCCGTCGAACGCAGCGTCTTCAACTACGACCGGCTCGCCCACATGGGCGGCGCCGACACCTTCATCGCCCTGCGCGAGCTGGTGGACGCGGAGCGGCTGCGCGCGGGTGACCTGGTCGTGCTGGCGACCAGCGCGATGGGGTTCAGCTGGGGCATCACGGCCTTGGAGTTCCACGGATGAAGATCCTCGTACTGCACCAGGTTCCCTACCGCAAGATCGACTACGACCGCGGTATCGACCACGACGCGCATGACGTGACGTACATCGGCCAGCCGCACCGGATGGCCGACCTCCCCGAAGGACTGCGCTGCCGGCGGCTCGTGCTCGACGAGGGCGAGGCCTTCCTCGACGGCATCCTCGCCCGCACCTCACGCGCGGACGGCTACGAAAAGGTGCTCTCCCTCTCAGAGTTCGCGATGGTGGAGGCCTGGCACGTACGGGAGCATCTGGGGCTGCCCGGGCCCGAGCTGGCGCAGGTGGAGCGCGTACGGGACAAGGTCGCCATGAAGGCGGCCCTGGCCGGCTCCTCGATCCGCCACCCGCGGTTCGTGGCAGCGGCGCCGGCCTGCGGGCCGCTGCCGTGGAGCGGACGCACCATCGTCAAGCCCCGCCAGGGCGCGTCCAGCGAGGGTGTCAGCGACTACGCGACGGCCCGCGAGGCGCTGGTCGGCTACCGCCGCCTGGAGCGTCCGGAGGACTTCCAGCTGGAGGAGTACGTCGACGGGGAGATCCTGCACGCCGACGGGCTGGTCAGCGAGGGCGAGCTCGTGCACCTCGTGGTCAGCCGGTACATCACCAAGCCGGTCGACTTCGTCGCGGGCGAGCCGCTCGGCTCCTACCAACTCCCCTACAGCGCCGAGCACTTCGCCTTCGCCGCGCAGGTCGTACGTGAGCTGGGGATCGCCGAGGGCTGTCTGCACCTGGAGATGTTCGAGACCGAGGGCGGCGAACTGGTCTTCCTGGAGGTCGCCAACCGGGTCGGCGGCGCGGGTGTGATCACCGCCCACGAGCGGCACACCGGCATCCATCTGCCCACCCACGAGATCGCCATCCGGCTCGGCCTGCCCCGGCCCGAACCGGAGAAGGCCACCGGGCGCCACCACGCCTGGCTGGTCTTCCCCGGCCACCACCTCCCGCCGGGCGGCACCGTCGAGGTCACCGTGCCCGAGCACCTGGCCGCGCACCCGTGCGTGGACATGCTGCACCGGCTCGCCCCCGACGAGCCGCTGCCCGACCACGTCACGTACCAGGAATGGCTCGTGCCGGTGTTCATCGAGGCCTCGCACGAGGACCCCGAGGTCCTTGCCGCGTTCCTGCGCGAGTGCGCCCGCACCATCACCGTCGTCCCGCACAGCCCCGCCGCCCCCGCCGCCCCCACCGCCAGCTCCGCCGAGCAGAGGAACAGCGCATGAGGTACTACCCTACCGATCTGCTCCTGGCGGTCGAGGAGGCCGAACGCGCCCTCACCGACCCGGAGTCGGAGCTCACGCGGCTTCTGGGCCGCAACGAACTTGGCGCACTCCAGGGCCTGTTCACCTCGGCCACGCTCACCGACGGCCTCGACCGGCTCTTCGGCGGGCTCACCCAGTACCCGTGGCAGCCGGACATCGACGGCGGTGACGTCCGGCTGCTCACCCCCGTGGGCACGGTGGCCTTCGACGACGTACGGGCCGGGAACACCTTGCGGGGTCTGCTGCTGGCCTGGGCGGCGGGCAACGCGGTCGTCGTACGGACCGGGCGTCCCGAGTTCTGGACGGTGCTCGGTGAGCTGTTGCGCGGCGCCGGGCATCCGCTGCCGGCGCTCGGCGTACAGGCGGCAGGCAGTGAACTGCCGGACGGAGTACGGCTGGTGGCCGTACCCGATGTCGTGGTCGCTGCCGGGGAGCGTGTCCCCGAGGTGTTCACCGGGGAAGGCCAGGCGTCCCCCGATGCCGACGCGATCGTGCTCCGGCTCGCGGACCAGGACCCGAGGGATCTGGTCGCCACCCTCACCGACGAAGACTGCCGCTCCCCCTGGGCAACCCGGCTGCTGCGCCGCGAGCACCTGATCGGCACCACCCTCGCGGCGGCCCGCAGCGCGGACGCCGAGCAGGAGGACGCCCGGATCGGCGCCCGGCTCAGATACCTCACCGGTCAGGCCCGCCGCGCCCCGTACTACCGCGACCTGCCCGCCGTCCGCACGCTCGACGACCTCACCCTGCTGCCCGTCCTGGACAAGGCGGGCCTTGAGGCCAACTCCCTGCCCGGCAGCCGGGGCATGTCCAGCGACCGTCCCGCCACCGGCGAGGTGCTGCGCAGCGGCGCCAGCACGGGTGCGCCCCGCTACATCGTCTACTCCCGGGCCGACTGGGAGAACATGATCAGCGAGGCCCTGCCACTGTTCCGCACGCTCGGCCTCGACAACGGCGACCGGCTCATCAACACCCTTTACGGCGGCGGACTTTACGGCGGTCTCAGCACCACGCTGTGCGAGCTGTCCCGGCTGCCCGTGGAGTGCTACTCCACGGCCCAGGCCATCACCGTCGAGACCCTGCTGATGCTCTGCGACAGCTTCGGCGCCAACGTCCTGCTCGGCCTGCCGGTCCTGATCATGCCGCTGCTGCGCGAGGCCAAGCAGCGCCGCCCGGAGCTGCGCCTGGAGAAGGTGATCTACGGCGGTACGCCCATGACGGAGAACGACAAGCAGTGGCTGCGCACCGAGCTGGGCGCAAAGGTGGTCACCAGCATCCTCGCCGCCAACGACGGCGCCCAACTGGGCTATCAGTGCACCGAGATGGGCGGCACGCTGCACCACATCTGCCCCGACTACAACCTCATCGAGGTGGTGGACGAGCAGCAGCGCCCGGTCCCGGCGGGCGAGAGCGGTGAGCTGCTGATCACCAGCCTGCAGAAGTTCGAGGGTCCCCTGATCCGCTACCGCATCGGTGACGTCGGCCGGATCTTCCCGCACGACTGCGCCTGCGGTGTGTCCGGCCCGGTACTCGAGTACCTGGGCCGCGCGGACGGCCAGATCAAGGTCAAGGGCGCCACGGTCACGCACGCCGAGATGCTCACGGCCCTCGAGTCGTACCAGGTTTCTCTGCTGCAGGTCGAGATCCTCAGCCAGGACAGCAAGGAGGTGGTGATCGCCCGGGTCGAGTCGCCGCTGACGCTCGACCCGACGGAGATACGGGATTTCCTCGTACGGGAGTTCAAGACCCTCGGCCAGGACCACCTGTTCGACAGCGCGCTCGACGTCTTCGAGCTGATCGTCGAGTGCCTGCCCGAGGGCGGTCTCACCCGCAACGACACCAGCGGCAAGATCAAGCCGGTCATCGACCGACGGGTGACGGCGGCATGAGCGGGACCGCGTACCTGAGCCGGCCGCATCTCGCCCAGGACCTCCTGACGTTCGCCGCCGACGGCGACATCTGGCTGGCCTCCGTGGACGAGGCGGCGCGGGGCACCGCCACGGCCCGCCGCGTGACCACCGGCGGCGGCGCGGGTTCGGCCGCCACGGACCCGCGGCTGAGCCCCGACGGCCGGCGCCTGGCCTGGACGGCCGGTCACGAAGTGCACACGGCCGAGGTGAGCGGCGCCACCTCCCGGCGCCTGACCCACTGGGCCGACGCCGAGTGCGCGGTGCGCGGTTGGCTCTCCCCCACCGAGGTCATCGCCCTGCGCTCCGCCCCCGGTGAGGGTCCGTGGCGCACCTGGGCCTGGGCGGTACCGCTCGACGCTCCGGCGCGCAGGCTGCCGTACGGCCCGGTCCGCGACGTCCAACTAGCCATGGACGGGGCGGTGTTGCTCGGCACCCCGGTCTTCCGCGATCCGGCCTCCTGGAAGCGGTACGGGGGCGGTCTCGGCGGCCAGGTCTGGCTCTCGGCGAACGGGGTCTCGGCGGACGGGGTCTCGGCGGACGGGGTCTCGGCGGACGGGGTCTCGCAGGGTGCGCGGTTCGAGCGCGTGCTCGCGGACGTCGGCGAGCACCTCGTCGACCCGCTGTGGGCCGGTGGCCGTATCGCCTTCCTCTCCGACCACGAAGGCACCGGGGCCCTGTACTCCACCGACCGGGACGGTTCCGGCCCGCGCCGGCACACGCCCCTCGACGGCCACTACGCGCGGCACGCCACGACGGACGGCACCCGGGTCGTCTACCAGTGCGGCGGCGACCTGTGGCTGCTGCCGTCCCTGGACGCCGAGCCCGTACGGCTGCGGATCGCCCTCGGCGGGCCGGCCCGGGGACGCCAGCCCTTCACGGTCAACGGCACCGACGCACTCGGTGAGTTCGCCCTCGGCGCCGAGGGCCGCTGCGCCGTGGTGGAGGTGCGCGGCACCGTGCACCAGGTCTCCACCGAGGGGGGCGCACCCCGCGTCCTGCTCGACACCGCGGGCGTACGGCACCGGCTGCCGGTGGCCGTCCCCGGGCGCGACACCGTCGTCTGCGTCAGTGACGCCGACGGCGAGGACGGTCTGGAGATCGTGGAGCCGGGCGCGGAAGGCTCCCGCAGGATCGCCCAGGGAAAGCTCGGCCGGGTCACCGCCCTGACCGTGGCGCCCGACGGCGACACCTGTGCGGTCGCCTCCGACGACGGGCGGCTGCTCCTGGTCTCCCTGGAGTCGGGCGAGGTCAGCGAACTCGCCCGCAGCGCCCACCGCGAGCCGCGCGGCCCGGTCTTCTCGCCGGACTCCGCATACCTCGCCTGGGCCCAGCTCCACCGGCCCACCGACGGCTCGACTCCCGCTCAGGGCTCGCACATCCGGCTCGCCCGGCTGTCCGACGGCCGGCTCACCGATGTCACCGCGCCGCGGTTCAACGACACCGATCCGGCCTTCACGCGGGACGGCAGGTACCTGGCGTTCCTGTCCCACCGCACCTTCGACCCGGTGTACGACCAGCACACCTTCGACCTGGGGTTCCTGCCCGGGGCGCGCCCCTACCTGGTGGCACTCGCGGCCGGCACGCCCTCGCCGTTCGGCCCTTCGGCCCCCGTGGCGGAAGACGGCCCGCAGGACGGGACAGGGATCGACCTGGACGGCCTCGCCGACCGGATCATCCCGGTGCCCGTCGCACCCGGCATCCGCAGCGCACTCACCGCCGTGGCCGGCGGCCTCGCCTGGCTGACCCGTCCGCTGACGGGAAATCTGGGCGAGACGGCCGGTGCGTACGGCAGGGAAACAGCCCTGGAGCACTATGACTTGGCCACCGGACGCACCGCCGTCCTCGGCTCCGGAGCCGAGAGCTACACCGTCTCGCCGGACGGCACCCGGCTCGCCGTACGCGCCGAGGGCCGGCTGACCCTCACGCCCGCGACGCCCGGCGGCGAGCGCACACCGATCCCCGTGGGCCAGGTGCGGATCACGGTCGACCCGGTCGCCGAACGCCGGCAGATGCTCGACGAGGCCTGGCGGCTGATGCGGGACGGTTTCTGGCGGGCCGACCTCGGCGGCACGGACTGGCCGCTGCAGCGCCGGCGTTACGCGGCACTGGCCGAGCGGGCCGGCACGTACGAGGAACTCGCCGACGTGCTCTGGGAGATGTACGGCGAACTGGGCGCCTCGCACGCCTATGTGAAGCCGCCCGCGCCCTCGCTCCCGGCGGCCCCCGGCCTGCTCGGCGCCGATCTGTCCGCGGACGGGGCGGGCCGGTGGCGTATCGACCGGATCGTCACGGGCGAGTCCTCGGTGGCCGGCTGCCGGTCCCCGCTGGCGGAGCCCGGAGTGGACGCCCGCGCGGGCGACCGGATCGTCGCCGTCCACGGAAGGCCGGTCGACCCGGTGCACGGACCGGCGTCAGCCCTGGCCGGCCGGGCCGGGGAGCCGGTGGCCCTGACACTGCTCAGGGACGGGCGCCGGCACGACATCACGGTCGTACCGCTGGCGTCGGAGGCCGCGCTGCGCCACCACGACCTGATCCGCACCCGCCGGGCAGCAGTCCGTGAGCGGTCCGGCGGACGGCTCGGCTATCTGCACCTGCCGGACATGATGTCGGCCGGCTGGGCCGCGCTCCACCGCGATCTGGAGGCCGAACTCGCTTGCGGCGGGCTCGTGTTGGATATGCGGGGCAACACCGGGGGCCATATCTCCCCGCTGCTCCTGGAGATCCTCGGCCGCCGGATCATCGGCTGGGACGTCTCACGCAGCTGCGGCCCCGCGTCCTATCCGCCCGCAGCCCCTCGTGGCCCGGTGGTCGTGCTCGCCGACGAACGCACCGGATCCGACGCCGAGATGGCCGTGCACGCCCTGCGTCACCACGGCATCGCCCGCGTCGTCGGCACCCGCACCTGGGGCGGCGCGCTCGGCATGGACGACCCCTCCGTACTCGTCGACGGCACCCGGGTCACCCAGCCACGGCACGCGTTCTGGTTCGACGGGCCGGGCTGGGGCCTGGAGAACCGGGGCGTCAGGCCGGACACGGAGGTCCCGTACGCGCCGCACGACTGGGCCGGGGGCCACGACCCCCAACTGGCCGCCGCCGTAAGGGAAGCGCTGGCCGCATCGGCGGGCGCACAGCCACCCCCGCCGCCCGCCCTCTGACCACCCGCACCCCGACCACTCGCCCCCTGAACACCCGCACCCCCACCCCTTGACCACCCACGCCCCGACCGGGCACCCCCGCGTCCCCGCCCTCCCCGAGAAGAACCGAAAGAGGAAGCACCCCATGACCACCACAGTGCCGGCCCCCGAGCAGGAGACCCCTGCCGCCGCCAAGAGCCTCTGGCGCGACCGCGACTTCCTGCTCCTGTGGGGCGGGCAGACGATCAGCGAGATCGGCTCCAACATCATGCAGATCACGCTGCCTCTGGTGGCGCTGCTCACCCTGAACGCCTCCACGTTCGAGGTCGGCCTGCTCACCGCCGCCACGACCCTGCCCTTCCTGCTCGTGGCGCTGCCCGCGGGCCCGGTGGTCGACCGCGTCCGCAAGCGTCCGCTGATGCTGTGGTGCGACCTGGGCCGTATGGTCCTGGCGGCCTCCATCCCCGTGGCCGCCGTGTTCGACGTCCTGACGATGGTGCAGCTCTACGTCGTCGCCCTGGTCATGGGTGTGCTCACGGTGTTCTTCGCCATCGCCTACCAGAGCTATCTGCCGTCCCTGGTGCGCAAGGACCAACTGGTCGACGCCAACGGCAAGCTGGGCTCCACCCAGTCCTTCGCCCAGCTGACCGGCGCGAGCTTCGGCGGTGCGCTGGTCACGCTGATCGGAGCGGCCAGGGCCGTCGCGGCGGACGCGATCTCGTTCGGCGCCTCGGCGCTGACGCTGTTCCTGATCCGTACGCCGGAACCCGCCCCCAAGCAGGCGGGCGAGAAGCGCAACCTGCGTGCCGAGATCGCCGAGGGCCTGCGGTTCGTCGTCGGCCACCCCGTGCTGCGCAAGCTCGTCATGTCGACCGCCATGTCCAACTTCTTCGGCACGATCGTGCTGAGCCTGCAGACCGTCTACCTGGTGCGTGAGCTGAAGGCCGAGCCCTGGGTGATCGGCCTGGTCATGGGCGGCAGCGCGATCGGCGGTCTGGCCGGCGGTCTGATCGCCAACTGGGTCGGCAAGAAGATCGGCACGGCCCGCATGATCTGGCTGCCCGCGCTGCTGCTGGGCTGGGCCGGACTGCTGATCCCCGCGGCCCAGCCGGGCTGGTCCACGATCCTGGTCGCGGTCGGCATGACGATCCTCATGGTGATCTTCGTGCTCTACAACAGCTCCCAGGTCTCCTACCGCCAGTCCATCACCCCGCCCGAGCTGCTCGGCCGGATGAACGCCTCGGTGCGCTGGATCATGTGGGGCACCATGCCGCTCGGCGCCCTCGCCGGCGGTGCGCTCGGCACGTACGTCGGTGTCCGTCCGATGCTCACGGTGTCGGCGCTCGGCGACTGGCTTGCGGTCCTGTTCATCGTGTTCTCCCCGCTGCGCAAGCTGCGGGACGTGCCGAAGGACTGACCACCGACAAAAGTGCCGGGCAGCCCCGACGGGCTGCCCGGCACCGGTGTTTCAGCGACCGGAGGTCACTTCTTGGGGAGCCACGCCTCCCAGACGTCCTTGTTCTCGGCGACCCACTTCTTCGCCGCCGCCTCGCCGGACATCTTGTCCTTGGCGATCCACTTCGAGACCTCGTTCTGCTGCTCGTTGGTCCACTTGAAGTTCTTCAGGAACGCGGCCGCATCCCCGCCGTCCTTCGCGAAGTCCGCGTTGAAGTACTTCTGCAGCGGGGTGTTGGCGTAACCGCACTCGGTCTTCTCCTTGGGCTCGTTGCAGCCCTCGGCGAACTCCGGCAGCTTCACCTCGACGAGCTCGATGTCGGCGTTGAGCCACTGCGGCTCCCACCAGTACGTGATGAAGGGCTCCTTGGCCTCGTACTTCTGCTGGATCTCCTTGATCTGGGCGGCCTCCGCACCCGTTTCCTTGATCTTGAAGTCCAGCTTGTGGTTCTTGATCAGCCATTCGTCGTACGTGGTGTACGAGGGCGCCGCGCCCAGGAACTCGCCCTTGCCCTCGGACTCCGAGGAGGTGAAGTCCTTGGCCACCTTGTTGAGCGTCTTGAAGTCGAGGACCTCGGGGTGGGCGTCCGCGTAGTACTTCGGCACGAACCAGCCGATGTGGCCGGTCACTCCGAGGTCGCCGCCCTTGACCACGGACTTCTTCTGGTCGATGTACAGCTTCTGTTTCTCGGGCTGGCCGTCCCAGTCCTCGAGGATCACATCGGCGTCACCGCTGTTGAGGGCGTCCCAGGCGATGGGCTCGTCCATGGTCTTGAGATTGACCTTCTTGACGTCCAGTTCCTCTTCGAGGATCACCTTGGCGACCTCGGCGTTGGCCTGGGCGCCGACCCATGACGGGACGGTGATGGTGACCTCGTCCGAGCCGCCGTTCTTGCCGGTCTCGGCGGCGCCGCAGGCGCTGAGCGCGAGCATGCCGAGGGCGCCGGCACCGGCGACGAGGGAGACGCGGATGCGCTTGCTGTGCTTCATGGGCGTGGAATTCCTTTGCTGGGCAGGAGAGTTGAGAAGCGGGAGCGTGGAGAAGCGGGAGCGTTGCAAGGCAGGCAAGTGATCAGCGCGCCGAGCGGTCGCGCACCGCCGTCTGCGGCTGGGAGATCCGGTCGAGCAGCACCCCGAGGCAGACGATCGCGATACCGGCGGTCAGACCGAGCGCCAGATCGCCCTTGGTGAGGCCCTTGACCACGTCGACGCCGAGCGCGCCGCCGCCGATCATTCCGGCGATGACGACCATGGAAAGGACCAGGACGACGCCCTGGTTCACGGCGAGCAGCAGCGCCGGGCGGGCCAACGGAAGCTGGACCTGGCGCAGTTGCTGTCCGGTCGAGGCGCCGAGCGAACGGGCGGCTTCGAGGGCGGAGGGGTCGATCTGGCGGATGCCCTGGGTGGTGATCCGGATGACGGCGGGCAGCGCGTAGAGCACCGAGGCCGCGACACCGGCGAAGCGGCCGCCGCTGAACAGGGCGATCATCGGGATGAGATAGACGAACTGCGGCATGGTCTGCAGCGTGTCCAGGACCGGCCTGATCAGCCGTTCCACCCACGAGACGCGGGCGGCGAGGATGCCGATCGCGAAGCCGATGAGCAGGGTCAGGGCGAGGGCCGCGATCACCTGGGACAGGGTGTCCATGGAACGCGTCCACAGGCCCATCGCCCCGATCGCACCCAGCGCGAGGACCACGGTGACGGACGCGCGAAGCCGGCCCACGGTGTACGCGAGGATGCCGGCGACCAGGACGAGCGCCCACCAGGGGGTGCCGACCAGGGCGCTGCGCAGCGGGTTGAGCACGTACTCGGCGAAGCCGTCGGCCCAGGTCTGGGTGCCGCCGATCACCGGGACACCGGCGGAGAGTTCGCGTTCGATCCAGCCCGTGACGTCGTTGACCGGGTCGGCGATGGACAGCACCCTGTCCTCGGGCCACTCCTTGCGCCCGAGCGCCGAGCCGATGACGGTCGCGGCCGCGATACCCGCCACGACGACAGCGCGCATGATCCAGGCCGTACGAGCGGAACGTACCGCCTCGTCGGGATCGTCGAGCCGTTCGCCCGCGGCCGCCGTGGTGCGGTCGAGCCAGATGGCGAGGAGCACGATGGCGATACCCGGCGGCAGCGCGAGACCGACGTCGACGACCGCGAGCGCCTTGTAGATGGGCTCGCCCAGACCACCGGCGCCGATGATCGTGGCGAGCACGACCATCGAGAGGCTCATCATGATCGTCTGGTTGAGGCCGAGCAGCATCTGCCGGCGGGCCAGCGGAAGGCGGGCCGTCCACAGCCGCTGCCAGCCGTTCGCGCCCAGCGAGGCGGAGGCTTCGAGCGCGGCCGCGTCCGCGCCGCGCAGACCGAGTGCGGTGAGCCGGGCCATCGGCGGTACGGCGTAGATGACCGTGGCGACGAAGGCGGACGGGACACCGATGCCGAAGATCAGCACGAACGGCAGGAGATACGAGAAGGCCGGCAGGACCTGCATCGTGTCGAAGACGGGCCGCAGCATCCGTTCGGCGCGGTCCGAGAGTCCGGCGAGCAGCCCGAGCAGCACACCGATGACGGCCGCGACGGCTACGCACACCACCATCAGGGAGAGCGTCTCCATCGCCGGTTCCCACATGCCGAGCACCCCGATGACACCGAAGGTGCCGAGGGCGGTGGCGGCGGTGATCAGGGCGCGTCGGCGCAGCCCCGCTCCGCCCGCGTACCAGGCGATGAGCACCGCGGCGACGGTGACGCCGATGAAGCCGAGCGATTCGAGGGCGCTCGCGACCCCGTCCACGGCGGATTCCGCCGTGTTGGAGATGTGCAGCAGGAAGTACAGGAACAGCGGGTGGGTGGTGCGGTTGTCCACCAGCCACTCGTTGAAGTCGGTGAGCGGGGTGCGGATGTCGACGGTCAGGTCGGCGGGCCACTCACCGCTGCCGGACACGGCCGCGGAGACCACGGCGACCAGGACGGCGAGCAGCAGGAGCACGGCCTTGGGGCGGGCCATGACCTGGGCGAGGGCTCCGGGCGGCTGCGGGGCGGCCGGGGCTTCCACCTTGGCGGGACGGTCGAGAGTCGGGGCACTCATGCGGTGCGCCCCCTCGTACAGGGAAGGTGGCTTCTCATACGGCGGCCACCGCCTTGTCCTTCGGCTCCCCCGCGTCGCCGTCGAGACCGGCGACGACCGCGAGCAGCCGGGACTCGTCGACGGCGCCCAGGCAGGTCCCGTCGTCCACGACGCAGGTGCTCTCGCCCCTGCGCACCACGGTCTCGATCGCGTCGGCGACGACCATGTCCGGGGTGAGTACGGCGGCGGAGTGCTCGGCGGCGCCGCAGTCGCCGGGGCGCATCGCGCGGCGCACCGAGATGACCTGCTCGCGGGCCACGTCACGGACGAAGTCCCGTACGTAGTCGTCCGCCGGGTTCGCGACGATCTCCTCGGGCGTGCCCAGCTGCACGATCCCGCCGTCCCGCATCAGCATGATGCGGTCGCCGAGCCTGAGCGCCTCGCTGAGGTCATGGGTGATGAAGACCATCGTGCGGCCCTCTTCGCGGTGCAGCCGGATGACCTCCTCCTGCATGTCACGCCGGATCAGCGGGTCGAGCGCGCTGAACGGCTCGTCGAACAGAAGGACTTCGGGGTCCACGGCGAGCGCGCGGGCAAGACCCACACGCTGCTGCTGGCCACCGGAGAGCTGGCCGGGGCGGCGCTGCTCCAGGCCCGCAAGGCCGACCTTCTCCACCACCGTCCGGGCCTTCGCGCGGCGCTCGGCCTTGCCCATGCCCTGGATCTCCAGGCCGTACGCGACGTTGTCGAGGACCGTGCGGTGCGGAAGCAGGCCGAAGTTCTGGAAGACCATCGCGGCGCGGTGGCGGCGCAGTTCGCGCAGCCGGTTCTTGTCCATGGCGAGGACGTCCTCACCGTCGATGGCGATGGCTCCGCTGGTCGGCTCGATAAGCCGGGTCAACGTGCGTACGAGCGTGGACTTTCCGGAGCCGGACAGGCCCATGACGACGAAGACCTCGCCGCGCTTCACCTCGAAGCTGACGTCGCGTACGGCGGCCGTGCAGCCGGTGCGCGTGCGCAGTTCGGTCGCGGACAGGCCCGCGTACTCGGGGTTGCCCGGGATGCGGGCGGCGCGCGGTCCGAAGACCTTCCACAGGTCGCGTACGGCGAAGACGGGGCCGCTCGGGTCCACACCGGTCCTGTCGGTGTCCGTGCCGCTCTTTTCGATATCCGTGCCGGTCATCAGGCATCACTCCCGGTCAGCAGCTCGGCGCATTTCTCGCCCACCATCAGGACCCCGATCATCGGGTTGACCGCGGGCATGGTCGGGAAGACGGACGCATCGGCGATCCGGATGCCGGCGAGGCCACGGACCGTCAAGTCCGGGGACACTACGGCAAGTTCATCAGCGGAGGCACCCATTCGGCAGGTACCCGCCGGGTGGTACACGGTGTGCGCGACCTGGCGTGCGTAGGCGCTCAGCTGTTCGTCGTCGGTGACGGACGGGCCGGGCGCGATCTCCTCCTTGAGCCAGGAGGCCAGCGGTTCGGTCTGCGCGATCTTCCGCGCGAGCTTGATCCCGTCGACCAGGGTGCGGCCGTCGTAGTCGTCCTCGTCGGTGAAGTAGCGGAAGTCCAGGGCGGGCTTGACCTGTGGGTCCTTGCTGGTGAGGTACAGGCGCCCACGACTGCGCGGCTTGGGGATGTTGGGCGTCATCGAGACACCGTGCGGGGGCCGCTCGTAGCCGATCCGCTCCGGATTGTCCGTGAACGGTATTTGGTAGAAGTGGAACATCAGGTCCGGGCCCTTGAACTCCGGGTCCCTGCGCACGAAGAGCCCCGCGTCGGAGTCCATCGCCGAGTTCTCGGGTATCGGTCCGTGCGTCTCCCAGACGATCACGGACTCGGGGTGGTCGAGCAGGTTCTCGCCGACGCCCGGCAGGTCGTGCACCACGGGTATGCCGAGCGCTTCGAGCTGCTCGCGCGGGCCTATCCCCGAGTGCAGGAGCAGCCGGGGGGTGTCGACGGCGCCGGCGCACACGATGACCTCGCGCGCGGCCTCGACGTAAGTCTCCTCGCCGTCCTTCGTACGGACGTGGACTCCACGCGCCCGGGTGCCTTCGACCTCAAGCCGGTACGCCCAGGTCTCCAGCAGGATGGTCAGGTTGGGCCGGTCGTCCATCACGGGATGGAGATACGCGACCGAGGCGCTGGAGCGCTTGTTGTCCTCCGGGTGGTACGCGAGGTCGAAGAAGCCCACGCCCTCGTCGAAGGGCGCCTTGTTGAAGCCCTCGACACGCGGTACCCCGAGCGCGCTCTGCGCGGCGTCCACGAAGTCGCGGGCGATCGCGTTCCGGTCCTTCTCGTCGACGGGGACGATGTTGTTGAGCAGCCGGTCGAAGTACGGGGACATCGACGCGGCGTCCCAGCCCTCGGCCCCGTGCTCGGCCCACTCGTCCCAGTCGGAGGGCAACGGGCGGAACGCGATCAGGGTGTTGTGGCTGGAGCAGCCGCCCAGGACGCGGGCGCGGCTGTGCCGGATGTGCGAATTGCCGCGCGGCTGCTCGGTGGTCGGGTAGTCGTAGTCGAGTTCGCCGCCGAGCAGGCCCATCCAGCGGCGCAGGGTGAGGACATCGTCACGCCCCACGTCGCTCGGGCCGCCCTCGATCACGGCGACCGTGACCCCCGGGTCCTCGGTCAGCCGGGAGGCGATCACCGAGCCTGCGGTGCCGCCTCCGACGACCACGTAGTCGTACTGAGGCATGTGCGTGTTCCCCTTCGTGGTGCTCAAAAGTGCGTCGCGTAATGGGTGGTTCGGCCTTCCGCGGTGCGCGGGTGGTCAGCCCGCGAACCAGCGGACCGGCTTCGGATCCAGGTTCTGGTAGACGTGCTTGGTCTCCCGGTACTCCGCGAGCCCCGAGGGCCCCAGCTCGCGCCCGACCCCGGACTTGCCGAAGCCGCCCCACTCCGCCTGCGGCAGATACGGGTGGAAGTCGTTGATCCAGACGGTGCCGTGCCGCATCCGGCGGGCCATCCGCCGCGCCTTGGAGTTGTCCGAGGTCCAGACGGCGCCCGCGAGCCCGTACTCGGTGTCGTTGGCGAGCGCCAGCGCTTCCTGTTCGGTGGTGAAGGTCTCGACGGTCAGTACGGGTCCGAAGACCTCCTCGCGCACGACACGCATCTCGCGGTGGCACTGGTCGAGGACGGTGGGCTCGTAGAAGTAGCCCTCTGCGGACCGGTGTTCGCCGGGCGCGGGCCGCTTGCCACCCGCCCGCAGTACGGCACCCTCAGCCAGCGCGGAGGCCACGTATCCCTCGGTCTTCTCCAACTGCTGCCGCGATACGAGGGGCCCGCACTCCACACCGTCACCGGTGCCGCGGCCGAGCCTGATCTGCCCTGCCCTGCGGGCGAGTTCGGCGACGAAGCGCTCGCGGACGCTCTCTTCGACGATCAGACGGGAGCCGGCCGAGCAGACCTGGCCGCTGTGGATGAACGCGGCGTTCAGGGCCTGGTCGACGGCGGTGTCGAAGTCCTCGTCGGTGGAACAGGCGTCGGCGAAGACCACGTTGGGGTTCTTGCCGCCGAGTTCGAGCGCGACCTTCTTGACGCTCACGGCCGCGGCCTGCGCCACCTTCGTACCGCTGATGAGACCGCCGGTGAACGAGATCAGGTCGACGTCCGGGTGCTCGGCGAACCGCGCACCGACCGTGTGCCCGGGGCCGGTCACGATGTTCGCGACTCCGGCCGGAAGTCCCGCCTCCACAAGGAGCCGGATCAGTTCGACCGTCGTCAGCGGGGTGATCTCACTCGGCTTGATGACGAAGGTGTTGCCCGCCGCCAGCGCGGGCGCGATCTTCCAACTGGCCTGGAGCAGCGGGTAGTTCCAGGGAGTGATCATCGCGCAGACCCCGACCGGCTCGTGCACGACGGTGCTGTGCACGGTGTCGGAGCCCGCGTCGACGACCCTGCCCGGGCCTTCGGCGATGACGAGATCGGCGAAGTAACGGAAGGCGTCGGCCACGCAGTCGACGTCGATCCGGCCCTCTTCGACGGTCTTGCCCGCGTCCCGGCTCTCCAGGAGCCCGAGCGCCTCCCGGTCCCGTACGAGAAGATCCGCCACACGTCGAAGAAGCGCGGCGCGCTCCCCAACTGGCGTGCCCGGCCAGGGGCCTTCGTCGAAGGCGCGGCGCGCGGCGGCGATCGCCGCGTCGGCGTCGTCCGCGCTCCCCTCGGCGACGACGGTGAACGGGCGGGCCTCGGCGGGGTCGAGGATCTCGCGCGTGGAACCGTCGAGGGCGTTTCGCCACTCTCCGTCCACGTGGATGGTCTGTTGTGCCGACACTTCGCGTCTTGCCTTCCGTTCCCGAAACATTCACCGCGCGTAGTCACGCGTGATCGGAAGCCCCTGCCCTCGGGGCCGGAAACCATGCGCTTCGGTTTACGGAAAGTGCTGCGGGTCACTCGGAACGGCAGGTGTTCGTCCTGAACCTGCCCATGTGGGCGGTCTGTTCCAGGCAGAGTCCAGACAGAGGGGGATGCGATGCCCAGGACACGACGAGGAACGCTGAGCGCTGCGGGAGTCACGCTGTGTGCGGGGCTGCTCATGGGGGCGCTCGGTGCGTGCGGGGATGATTCGGGCGGCTCGGGCGGCGGTTCGGGCGGCTCGGCCGGCAGCTCGGCGGGCGGGTCCGGCGGGTCCGGCGCCAAGGACAACGGGATCGCCGGCAAGAGCGCCGAGGAGATCGACAAGGCTGCGAAGGACGCTCTCCTGGACGCCAAGTCCGTACGGATGAAGGCGGACGGAGCCGGAGCGGGTGCGGGCGAGGGCGGCCCGCAGGCCTTCGACCTGCTCATGGACCGCGACGGCAACTGCTCGGGCACCTTCTCGATGGCCTCCGGGAAGGGCGGCTTCGAGATCCTGAAACTCGACGACACCGTATGGATCAAGGCCGACGCGGAGTTCTGGAAGGCGACCGTGCCCGGCGCGGAGGGCGAGGCCGCGGCCGACCTCCTCAAAGGCAAGTACCTCAAGGGCGATACGAACGATCAGCAGCTCTCCCAGCTGTCGTCCGGATGCGATCTGAGGGCCCTCCAGGAAGAGATGGGCACGGACAAGAGCAAGGCGGACGACGTACGGAAGGGCGGCAAGTCCTCCGTAGACGGCCAGGAGACCATCACCATCATCGAAACGGACGACGGCGAGAAGTCGACACTGCACGTGGCGACCCAGGGCAAGCCCTATCCGCTGAAGGTGGAGATCGAAGAGCGCGGCACGACGGGCACACTGCAGTTCTCGGACTTCGACGAGCCGGTGCCGACGAAGACACCGCCGGCCGGCGAGACCGTGAGCACCGACGACCTGAAGGGTCTGCAGCCGGCCGCCTGACACCGCTCGGGGTGCATGCCTGACGCCCGGAATCTAGGCTTATGGCGTGTTTGTCCCACGGAGAGGTGGCGTCATGCCCAGGCCTTGGAAGGCGACTGTCGGCGCGGTGGGGGTCACGGTGTGCGTCGTGGCGGGGATGGCGGGGTGCTCGTCGGACGACGGGAAGAAGAGCGGGGCTTCGGCGAGCGCGTCGAGCACTTCGGAGGACAACGGGGTCGCGGACAAGGACGCGAAGGAGATCTCCGACGCGGCACAGTCCGCTCTCCTCGGCGCCAAGTCGGTGCGGCTGAGAATGACCGGCCCCAGCGAGCCGAACTCGAACGACCCCACCGCGCTGGACGTCCGCATCGACCGCGACGGCAACTGCAAGGGCTCGATCAAGTTCCAGCCGGGCAAGGGCAACGTCGACCTGATCAAGCAGGGCGACAAGGTCTGGTTCAAGGGCGACGACGCCTTCTGGAAGGCGCAGGCAGGCCCTCAGGGGGCGGCCGTCGCCGAGCTGATGCGCGGAAAGTACGTCACCGGCGCGACCAGCCAGGACGAGCTGAAGGACATGGCGGAGTTCTGCGATCTGAGCAACCTCCAGAAGCAGATCAAGTCGGACGACGGCGACGTGAAGGACCTCAAGAAGGGTGCGCGCACCGACGCCGACGGCCAGAAGGCGATCGTCCTGACCGGCAAGGACGACGACGGACATGCGCAGACCATGTACGTGGCCACCGTGGGCACCCCGTATCCGCTGAAGATCGTCAGTGAGGACGACGGCGGGAACGAGATCGCGTCCTTCTCGGAGTTCGACAAGCCCGTGCCGAGCAGCACCCCCGGCACCGAAGAGACCATCGACTACTCGAAGTTCGAGCAGCAGATCCAGCGGGCCTGACCCCGCAGACGCCGAAGTCCCGGCCTCCGCAAGGGAGACCGGGACTTCAGTGCGTACGGAGAAGGCCGCTCAGATCAGACCGAGCGCACGAACCGCCTCGCGCTCCTCGGCGAGCTCGGCCACCGAGGCGTCGATGCGGGCGCGGGAGAACTCGTTGATGTCCAGGCCCTGGACGATCTCGTACGAGCCGTCCTTCGTGGTGACCGGGAAGGAGGAGATGAGGCCCTCCGGGACGCCGTACGAACCGTCGGACGGGATACCCATGGAGACCCAGTCGCCCTCGGGGGTGCCGTTGACCCACGAGTACACGTGGTCGATCGCGGCGTTCGCGGCGGAGGCCGCCGACGAGGCGCCACGGGCGTCGATGATCGCGGCGCCGCGCTTGGCGACGGTCGGGATGAAGTCCTCGGCCAGCCACTTCTCGTCGTTGACGACCTCGGCGGCGTTCTTGCCCGCGACCGTGGCCTGGAAGATGTCCGGGTACTGCGTGGCGGAGTGGTTGCCCCAGATCGTGAGCTTCTTGATCTCGGTGACCGGGACACCGGTCTTCTTCGAGAGCTGCGAGAGCGCACGGTTGTGGTCGAGGCGGGTCATCGCGGTGAAGCGCTCGGCCGGTACGTCCGGGGCGGCGGCCTGGGCGATCAGGGCGTTGGTGTTGGCCGGGTTGCCGACGACGAGGACCTTGATGTCGTCCGCGGCGTGGTCGTTGATGGCCTTGCCCTGCGGCTTGAAGATGCCGCCGTTGGCGGCGAGCAGGTCGCCGCGCTCCATGCCCGGGCCGCGGGGGCGGGCGCCCACGAGCAGACCGACGTTGGCACCCTCGAAGCCCTTGTTCGGGTCGTCGAAGATGTCGATGCCCTGAAGCAGCGGGAAGGCGCAGTCGTCGAGCTCCATGGCCGTGCCCTCGGCGGCTTTGACACCCTGCGGGATCTCCAGGAGACGCAGCTTGACCGGCACGTCCGCGCCGAGCAGGTGGCCGGAGGCGATGCGGAAGAGCAGTGCGTAACCGATCTGGCCGGCTGCGCCGGTGACGGTGACATTCACGGGAGTGCGGGTCATGGCGATCTCCGTTAAGACAGCTGGCGGTGGGGGTCCCTGCCCCGGTGCTGGGGATCCCGCCGGGGCGTCAATGCCTTCGACCAAGTGATCGATCTCTTGACGTCAAGGGAGATCCACCGGTCAGGCTATCGCGCCGGGCGCACCCTTTGACCACGCGTCGGTGTGGCCCCGCCCACACGTTCGGGGAACGAAAAGACGGCCGCCGCTTCGGGAGAGTGGAGCGCGGCGGCCGTCCTGTGGGCCGAGGGCGACGAACAGGAGCCCTCGGATACCCCGGTATGCAGTGCCGTCCCGTGGGCCGGGGGCGACGAATAGGAGCCCTCGGATACCCCGGTATGCAGTGCCGTCCCGTGGGGGGATACAGAGCGCGTTCCCCGACTGAAGCCGGTCATGCGTCCCGCACCCCGATTACTCGGTACAGCCCGTCTCCCCACTCGCCAGCGTCGCGCAGGCCGTCGCGTCCGTGGCCTTCTTCACCGGCACCATCGGGGTGTACGCGTCGAAGTCCCCGTTCACCTCGCCGGTCTGCTTCTTCGCACCCTCCGCACTGACCTCGACGGTGTCCCCCGGAGAAGCGGAGGTGATACGCGCCCAGGCTGCGCCGCAGGTCTTGCTGTAGCGGACCTCGACCTTGGCCGTGCCGACCGTGACGGAGGTCGCGGTCGTGGCGAGCGTGCCGCCGCAGCCCATGTTCTCCGGGTCCTTGCCCGCACAGGACTCACCGCTGCAGTCGACGCCCTCGGGCAGGCTGCTGCTGACGCTGGGCGTCGGGGTCGGCGTGCTCTTCGCGTCGTCGCCGCCCTTGTCCTTGCCGAAGTCGGTCAGGAACACCGCGGCCGCGATGACCACGAGCGCACCGACGACGCCCGCGAGGAACATCGTCAGCTTCCGCTTCCTGCGCTGCCCGTCCGGCGAGCCGCCCCGCGCGGGCCCCGGCCGGCCGGGGCCGCCAGGACCCGGAGGCGGCGGTCCGTACGAAGCGGCCGGCTGCGGCCGCGGACTGTACGAGGTCGCCGACTGGGTCGGCGGCTGCGCGGCCGCGGCAGGCGCCGCCGCCGTACGCGGCTTGCCGTTCTTCCCCTTGGCCGGCGTGGGCCCGAACTCGCCGAGCGCGGCACGCGCCTGGGAGATCCGGATCGCCTCCATGGTCATGTCGTGCCGCATCTCGGAGCGGCTCCAGGCACGCTCCGCGAGCTCCCACATGGTGGTCAGATGCGTCGGGTTGGTGCCGGTGACCTCGGCCAACGCCACGATCGCGCCCTTGGGCGCGAGCAGCCGGCCGTTCAGATAGCGCTCCCAAGACGTCTTGCTGTAGCCCGTACGGTCCGCCACCGCGGCGATACTCAGCCCACTGCGGTCGACGAGCCGGCGCAACTGGCTGGCGAACTCGCGAACCTGCGGGTCGAGTTCCTCCGGTAGCGCCCTCCAACGAGGCATTGCTTCCCCCTTGTCCCCCGTGTCGTGCCCAGACGTACCCGCGTGCGAAGCCCTGCATGCCCTTGCGTCCGTCGCGCCCACCTCGACGAAGCGGACGAAAGCGCCCCCATGGCTACCCACAGGGATGCCAGAAGCAAGGGTGTCAGTTCCCCCGGCACCGGCGCACGGGAGCTTTACGGGTCAGGGCGCGCCCCGTCGCGCGCCCTTGGTGGTCATCGGCAGTGTCCCATCGGCGTCCCACGGCCCGTGCGGGAGCCCCAGGTCAGCGTACGGGACGTCCCGGGGGATCCCGATTGCCAGTTGATTACTTCTGCTCGGACCGGCGCACCGGACAGGCTCGTGGGTGTCAAAGCACCTACGGGGGGAGCACAAATGCACCTCAACAAGCGCAATCGCCTTGCCATGGCCGCCGTGTCCGTGGCCGCGGGAGCGGGACTCGCCTTCGCCGGCCTGGCGCCCAGCGCGGCGGCCACGAGCCGGCATGTGATCGACGGTTACGGCAACCCGACGAACGACTGGGGCGACGAGGGGAACCTGTCCCGGTACTCGTACGCCCACAGCAACGCGACGCGGCTGTGGCAGACGATCCTGTGGGCGGACGGGGCCAAGTACAAGGGCTCGGACGGCCAGTGGCACGACTACACCTACGGTGAGATCGACGGCCACTTCGGCAAGCGCACCCAGTCGGCCACGAAGTACTGGCAGTCCAGGGAAGGGATCTACGTCGACGGCGTGGTCGGCAAGCAGACCTTCTCCCTCGCCGACAACTTCCTCGACCACATCGGCAACAACAGGGTCCGGTACACGGGTTACGACCACCTCGTGAACTTCAAGCGCCTCGACGGGCTGTACTACGTAAAGGTCGGCGGCCACTGGAAGAAGGCCTCGTACAACTACGCGAGCTGACCCCGGTCCCCCTGCGGCGGGCTCCTCACCTGAGGGTGAGGAGCCCGCCCTCCCGCGTCACGACGAGAAGCAGCCCGGCGAGCAGGATCACGATGACGGCGGCCGCGGTGTACGCGAGGACCCGCCACGACGGGCCCGGTTCGGGCGCCTGCCCCGGCCCCGCGGACTGCGGTTCGTCCTGCGGCACCCACCACGGCAGGGTGTCCTCGTCCTCGTCGCCCTCGTCCAGTTCCTCCCAGGGGGACTTGGCCGCGGCGGCGGACTCGGACCCGCCCGCGGTCCGGTCCTCGCGTACGCAATCGGCACCGGCTCCCCGTACCGAATCCGCACCCGCTCCCCGTACGCCCTCCTGGTTCTCCGGCCGCGGCCACGCCCGCACGGCCAGCTCCCAGCGCGCCCCGAACCGGGCCGCCTCCGGCGCGTCGAGGCCCGCGACCCGGCACAGCGCGAGGACCGCCTGGCGGGGCGGTGGCTGCTGGCCGTTCAGATAGCGCTGCCAGGAGGACTTGCTGTACGCGGTACGCGCGCCCAGCGAGACGAGGCTGAGCCCCGTACGGTCCTTGAGGACTCTCAACTGCTCCACGAAATGCACCACTTCAGCCGGAAGTCCTTCCGGCAGCGGCCCCCAGATTCCCACCGCTCACCCCCTGCCGGCCTCTTCAACCGGTATGCCCGACTGACGGAGCCGGCGGCGGGTTCGGTTCCCCTGCGCAGGTCAGGCGTTGACAGTCCGCAACCGCCCCACAACAATCAGCGCTCATGGCCATGTCCGTGAGCCTCTTCTCGCGCCGCTGCGTCGATCTCGGACGGCAGTCGAGCGCGATCTGTCGGCGCCCGCTGCGCGCCCGCGACATCTGAGGTCCGGCCGCTCCCCCGTCCGAGTCGCCGCCGCCCGTCCCCGGGCGCGCTCGTACCGAACCCCTTTCCCGCGTGGGTCCGGTCGCCTCCGTACGCCGCTTCACCGCGTTCTGCCACCCCCTCTACCGCAGGAGAGAGAACGTCGATGCGTGACCATGCAGCAGTCTCCGATCTGCCGATGCTCGCCACCACCCTGGTCGAGCTGTCCCACAAGATGCACGCGCACGCCGTCCGGGCCGCCGAGGCGGCCGTCGCGATCCGCACGCAGCCCGCCCCCGGCCGCTCGGCGCCGGCCGGCCACTGCACGTATCTGGAGGGCCTGGCCGAGATCAACCTGGCGATCAAACAGGCCGTAGCCGCCGCCGAGCGCGAGATTCTCACCGCGCAGCCGGACGGTCCGCGCTCCAAACAGGTGCTCGCCACGGCCCTGGAGACGGTGCGCGCCCAGCTCCGCGCGGGGGTGGCCAACCGCACGCTCTACCAGCACAGCGCCCGCTTCGACGAGGCCACCAAGGACTATGTGCGCCAGGTCGCGGAGTACGGCGCCGAAGTGCGTACCCTGCCCGAGTTCTTCGAGCGGCTGATCATCGTCGACCGTGCGGTGGCGTTCATCCCCGGGCGCGGCGATCGCACACTGGCGCTGCGGGTCACCGAGCCGACCGTCGTGCGCTACCTCGCGGATCTCTTCGAACGGGCCTGGGACCGGGCCGAGTCGATCCCCTTCGTACCGGCCCGCTCGGTCGACGCGGCGCCCGAGGTGATCCCCTCGGTGCACGAGTCCATCAAGAAGCTGATGATCGCCGGGCACGCGGACCGTGCGATCGCCCGCCGTCTGGGCATCAGCGAACGCTCGCTGCAAAACCATGTCGGCCGGATCAAGGCGCAGTACGGGGCGGAGAACCGGCTCCAGCTGGGGTATCTGATGGGGCGCGAGGCGGGCTGAGCCGTTCGGTCAAGGCCGTTCGGCCAGGGCTGTTCGGTCAGGGCTGTTCGGCGCGGTACGGGGTCCGCGGGGGCACCCTCCCCGCGGACCCCGGCTCTCAGGCGGCGCTCTGAGCCGCGCCCGCGCCGCCGCACGCGTCGGACAGAAGCACCGCGAACCTGCGCCGCGCGGCGCGCACTTCGGCGACCAGCGCCTCGCCCGCGGCCCGCGGGCCTTCGGCGGTCAGCTCCCAGGCGTCCCACCAGGTGCCGCCCGCCGTATGCGCCTGGCCGGCCTCGCGGAACACCGCTTCGAGCGCCAGGCGTACACCCGGGCCCGAGGGGTCGGCGGCCACCCGGACGGTGAAGTCGGCCTCCGGGAGCCGCAGCCGGATCCGGTTGCGGATGAACGAGGCGCCGATGAGGTCCTCGATACCCGCCTCCCACACGGCCGGCGCGAGCCGCGCGGCCAGCGACTCCACCCGGATCGCGGCGCGCCCGCTCATGCGGTGCGCCCCTCGGACCGGCCCGAGTTGCGGGCGGCCTCCTTCAGGACGGCGAGGTAGAAGGTGGGGTAGCCGCGCTCGACGAACTTGGCGTACCTGCTCACCTCGTCGTGCCGTTCCCGCAGCCGGTTGATGGAGACGGTCATGGCCGCGTGGTGCTCGACGTGCAGGTTGTTGCCGTTGGTGTACCAGGTGCTGAACCAACTGCCCCTGATCGAGCGGGTGTTGCGCAGCACGTCCGTGGTGTCCGTGTCACACAGGATGTGCTCGGGCAGTTCCAGGAAGAAGTGCAGCGGGGCGGCCACGAGCAGCGGCAGCAGCCACAGCTCCAGTACGGGTCCGCCCTGGCCGAACGCGGCGAGCACCGTCGCCGCGAGCACGGGCAGCACCATCGCCTTGTACTCGGCGGCCACTTCGCGCCTGCGGCGCGGGGAGATCTCCCCCGCCTCGTAACTCCACGAGCCCCGCCAACTGCGTGCGACGTCGCGGGCGACGGTGAGCAGCCGCCCGTAGTCGAAGGCGCCGCTCGCCAGCAGCCGCCAGGTCAGCGGCCTGCGCGGGTCGAAGCCGAAGAACTCGGAGTCGAGAGGTGTGCCCAGGTGCTTGTGGTGCTGCAGATGCCGTACGCGGTAATGCGTGTACGAGACGAGCAGCGGCGCTCCGAGCGGCACCCCCACGAGCCGGTGCCACCGGGCCGAGGTGAACGCGCTGTGGTGCAGGCACTGGTGCTGGAGTTCCACCATGTGCGTGTAGACGGCGGCCAGGAGCACCACGCCCGCCGCCGAGGTCAGCAGCCCGTCCTGCAGGGCGAGCCAGGCGCCGGCCGCGACGAGCGCGGCGGCGACGGCGAGTTTGGTGAGGAAGACTCTCTGGTCGCGCCGGGTGACGCGCTCGCGGGCGTAGAGGAGCACGGGCCCGGCCTCCGGGGCGGCCCGGAGCGACGGCTCCCGAGGTGTCTCTGCTGGTATCTCTGCCGGTGTCTCTGCCGGTGTCTCTGCCGGTATCTCTGCGGTGGTCATGACGTCCCCCCTCTCCTGCTAGCGCAGGGCCTTCATGGCGTCCCAGATCCGTGCGTAGTAGCCGTTGGCCACCCGCACCCGGGTCAGGACACCGAGGGAGATCTCGCGCAGCAGCGCGGGCGAGCGGTCGACCAGCGGGACGAAGACACCGTCGAACCACTCGGCGCCGTGGTCGGCGTCCACGTGGACGTGGATGCGCTGGTAGTCGATGACGTCCTCGGGGACGCCGAGCCGCCGGCACCCGTCGACCATCGCCTGGAAACGCGGTGACGCGCTCTGCTCCAGGACGCCCATGGCGCCGAGCGCACGCGGGTTGAGATGGCGGTGGATGCCGTACTGCAGCAGCAGTGCGGCGTTCTCGTACGCCTCCGGGAAGTGCAGGTTCGAGTAGTCGACACCCCGGGACTCCAGGTGGGCACGCATGTAGCGGGCGGAGTGCTCGAACATGCGCGTGTGCACCTGCTCGATGTTCCCCTCACCCATCTCGTCCCAGTAGTTCTCGGCGATGGTGAGCTTGGTGTGCCCCTGGGTGCCGATCTGGACCATGGCCATCAGATCGTCGAACTTGCTGTCCACCAGCTCCTCGCCCATGAAGAACAGGGCGATCTCGTCGAGGGTGGCCTCCTCGGCGAGATAGCGGCAGAACTCGGGCTGGGTGTGCTGATCGGCCGTCTTGAGGAACCAGGGCTTGAACTCCTCGCCGGTGACGGGCAGTTCACCGGCGTCGACCTGGGCGTCCTCCCAGGCGAGCCAGGTGTCCTCGATGGCGGAGACGGCCGGGTCGTGGTTGAGCCGCGGGATGGCGGCGAAGTCCTCGGGCCCTGCCATGTAGGAGACGTAGTGCGCGTGCAGCCGCCGGAAGAGTTTCAGGCGTACGGCGCGGTCGTGTGGCCCCGCGTCGGGGAAGGCGGCGGCGAGATCCTGCCGCAGGGCCTGGTGGGCATCGGCCTCGCCGACGGCTTCGCGTTCCGGTGCATATGCGGTTGCCATAACCTCGGAATTCCTTTCCCGGTCCAATGACTGTTCCCTGTACGCGACTTGACTCTGCCGCGCGCGTAAGGGACCGAGAAAGGGCTCCGATGGTTCAGGTCACTGCACTGCGGATACCTGCGGGATGCCGCCGTCCGCCGTGTCATCAGAATTTATTGAAGTGTTCTTCTCCCGGGCCACCGCATACACGCCGAGGACGACCAGAAGCATTCCGGCCAGGTGGTAGGCATGCAATTTCTCGCCGAGCAGAACTACCGAAAGAATTGCGCCACTTACGGGGGTGAGCGCGGTGAATGCCGCGACCACCGTGGTGTCCACCGAGTCGAGGCTGTCGTACAGGAGGACCACCGCGATCCCGTTGATGGCCACGCCCGTGTAGACCATCAGCGCCCACGTCTGCCAGGAGATCTGGCCGAGCGCCGACCAGTCGGTCTCGGCCACGGCGGGCCCGGCGAAGAGCAGGGCGCCGGTCACGGAGAGGATCAGCGACAGCTTCGCCGGCGGGATGGGCCGCGCGAGCAGCTTGCCGAAGGTCACGAACACCGCCTCGCAGAGCACCGCGCACACCAGGAGCAGCGCGCCGAGCAGCTCGTGGGAGCCGCCGCCCGGCCCGCTCGCGCTGAGCGCGTTGATGCCGGCGGCGCCGGCCACGGCGACGGCGATGCCCAGGCCGCGGCGGATGGAGAGGCGTTCGCGCAGGAACACGACGGCCACCAGGCTGATGGAGATCGGCACCATGCCGAGCAGGACGCCGGCCTCGATGGCGCCGGTCAGTTTCACCCCGTACATGGCGAAGACGCTGAACAGGAACACCCCGAGCAGCGTCTGCGCGAACAGCACGGCACCGTCACGGCGGCCCGGGCGGACCGGTGGACCGCCGGGCGGGCGCAACAGCAGATAGAGCCCGAGGACGAGCGCCGCACTGACCAGGCGTACGAACGTGGCGGTGAACACCGGGACTTCACGCAGGATCAGCTTGCTCGCGACGAGGTACGAGCCGAGGAGCACGGTCGCGACGGTCATCTTCAGATGGACGGCGCGCATCAGGCGCCACCGCCTTCGGAGCTCCTTGCGCCCTCGCCCAGTGCGTACGCGACGATGGCCGCCGTGTGCACGTCGACGGTGTCGATGACGGGTACGTCGAAGTCCGCCGCCCTGATCACCAGGGGTACTTCGGTGCAGGCCAGGACCAGCGCCTGCGCCCCGGCGGCGAGCACGTCGCGGGCGATCCGGGCGAAGCGGGCGCGGGTGGCCGCGGAGATCTCGCCGGTGCACAGCTCGGTCTCGATGGCGTGCTGCATGAACGCCCGGTCGTCCACTTCGGGGACCACCACCTTGATGCCGAGGGAGCTGAACTCGTCCCGGTAGAAGGCCTGTTCCATCGAGAACGCCGAACCGAGCAGCCCCACCGTGGACAGGCCCTGGCGGGCCGTCTCGGCCGCCGTGGCCCGGCAGATGTTGATCAGCGGCAGCTCGGTGCCGCGCGCCGCCAGATCCGCTTCCACCAGGTCCGCGAACTCGTGCACCGTGTTGCAGCAGATCGCGAAGAACTCCGCGCCCGAGGCCCGCAGCCGCCGTGCCGCGGCGGCGAGCTCACCGGCCACGGCCTGTGCGTCGCGGGCCGCGATCCATTCCACCATCGGCTGGAAATCGAGGCTCTCCAGGGCGATCCGCGGTGAATGCGCCCGGCCGAGCCGTCGGTTGACCGACCGGTTGATCCGGTCGTAGTAGGTGATCGTGGACGGAAAACTCAATCCGCCCACGAGCCCTATCTTCTTCACCGGGTACGCGAGGTCCGCGGCGCTGTCGGTCATTTACGGACCGCCGTCCGGCCGGCGAAGTCCCAACCCACGTCCTTGCCGTCATCGCTGAACATCCCTGCATCCCCTCGTCGGCTTTCCGCAATCAGGGCGACTCTGCATTCCGCTGTCGCTCCGGAGAAAGGCCTGCCATGGTTCGGATTTCCGCACGGACCCGCTTTTGGCTCATTCCACGCGGTGGATCTGCCCGGTCTGCGCGCCCTCGATGGAGCGCACGTAGGCGGCCGCCGCGCGGCGTACGGGCACGGCGTCGAAGCCGGGGAAGAAGTCGCCGTAGGCGTCGAGGGACTCCTCGAAGACGGTGGGGCTGACCGCGTTGATCCGCTGCCGGCCCGGGAGTTCGACGGCCGCGGCCCGTACGAAGGACTCCACCGCGCCGTTCGCGAGCGCCGCGACGGAGCCGGTACGGATGGGCTCGCGGGCGAGGATGCCGGTGATGAGGGTGTACGAGCCGTGCTCGGCCACGAACTCCAGGCCCTGGCGGACCAGTTCGATCTGCCCGACCGCCTTGCCTTCGAGACCGTCGCGTACGTCCTGCAGGGTGAGCTCGGTGACCGGCTTCCACGGCACGGTGCCCGCCGCGCTCGCCACCGCGTCGACCCGGCCGACCTGGCGGTACAGGTTCGCGATGGACTCGGGGTCGGTGATGTCGAGGGAGATGTCGGCGTCCTTGCGCGATGCGGTGATCACCTCGTGGCCGCGCTCGCGCAAGGCGGTGTGGACCGCGCGGCCGAGTGTGCCGTTGGCTCCGACGAGGACGATCTTCTGCGGTGTGGTCATGAGCCGAGGATGACCTCGCGGGGACAGTGCAGTCCAGCTACCTCAACTACCATGACAGTTAAGGGGAATTACCGAATTGCGGACGGGGTGGCCGAGATGATCGATGTGAAGCGCATGGTCATGCTGCGTGACCTGGCCGAACACGGAAAGGTCTCCGTGGTCGCCGAGCTGCACGGGGTCACCCCCTCCGCGGTCTCCCAGCAGATGCGCGCCCTGGAACGGGAGGCCGGGGCCTCCCTGGTGCTGCGCCACGGGCGCGGCGTACGGCTGACCGTGGCCGGCAGCGCGCTCGCGGCCCAGTGCGAGGAGGTGCTCGCGGCGTTGGAGCGGGCCGAGGGAGCCGTACGCGCACTCGACGACGACCTCACCGGCGAACTGCGGATCGGCTGCGCACCCAGCGCACTGCGCTCGGTCGCGGCGCCCCTGGTGGCCGCGCTGGCCGAGCACCACCCGCGGATCCGGCCGCGGATCGTGCAGAGCGACCCGGAGTTCGCGGTGCCGCTGCTCAAGCAGCACGCCCTCGATCTGACCGTCTCGTACCGCTACCACCTGCTCGGCGCCGAGGTACCGGCCGGCACCACCGCGTGCGCCCTGTTCGACGACCCGCTGATGCTCGCCGTACCCGATCAACTCCTGGACGCCGTACGCAAGGACGGGCTCGGTGTACTGCGCGAGCTCGCCTGGATCTCGGTACCGCCGCCCAGCACCTGCCGCGACATCCTCCTGCACGCGTGCCGCAACGCCGGCTTCACGCCGAAGATCGAGCACGACTGCGAGGATCTGCGCTCCGCGCTCGCGATCGTGGCCACCGGTCTCGCGGTGACCATCCTGCCCAGGCTGCTGTGCGACGAGCCGCCCGCGGGGACCGCGCTCCTGCCGCTGCCCGGCAAGGGGCGCACGGTCGAGGCGCTGGTACGCGCCGGGGCCGAGCAACAGCCCGCGATCGCCGCCGCCTTGGAGCTGCTGCGGGAGATCGGGGCGAAGGCGGCGGCGGGGTTTCCCGAGCAGGCGGCGGTGGGGTTCGCCGAGGAGCCGCCGGCAGGTTTCGCTCAGGAGCCGCTCAGCCGCTGATCGTGAAGTGCAGCGTCTCGTCCAGGAACGGGATCTCCAGCCACGGCTTGGGCTGCGCCATCATCGCGAGCAGCACGATCGCCACACCCAACGCGCCGTACGTCACCATGTCCGTGAACCGCGAGCGCACCGCCAGCATCCCGACCGAAGGCAGCACCCGGCGCAGCACCGCGCCGATCAGCAGCGCGACACCGATCAGGATCGTGCCGGGCCGCCAGACGTCGAAGGCGACCAGGACCAGACCGAGCCCGGTCACCCCGAGCACCGTGAGCATCGGCCACTGCCGGGCCGGCGCGGGCGCGTCACCCGGCGCCGCACGGCCGCCGCCCTCGGGGCGCGCGGTGTCCTTGGTGACCGACGGGAAACGCCGGGACTTCTTGGCGCCGGACTCCCCCGACGCCGCAGACTCCCCGGCCGTCCCCGCCGCCTCGGTCCGTTCGGGCGCTGCGGAGCCGTCGGCCCCGTCCCCGCCCCTGTCCGGCGAGACCGCCCCGTCCTCAGCCGACACCGTGACCACCGGCCGCGGCGCGCTCGGCGGCCTCGACGACGTTGACGAGCAGCTGCGCGCGGGTCATCGGGCCCACACCGCCCGGGTTGGGCGAGATCCACGCCGCGACCTCGGCGACCCCGGGGTGCACATCCCCGACGATCTTTCCGCTCTCGTCGCGCGAGACACCGACGTCCAGGATCGCGACGCCCGGCTTCACGTCCTCGGCCTTGATCAGATGCGGTACGCCCGCCGCGGCCACGATGATGTCGGCGCGCTTGAGGTGCGCGGCGAGATCACGCGTACCGGTGTGGCACTGGGTCACGGTCGCGTTCTCGGAGCGACGGGTGAGCAGCAGCGGCATCGGACGCCCGATGGTCACGCCACGGCCGACGACCACCACCTCTGCACCGTTGATCTCCACCCCGTACTGGCGAAGCAGCGTGATCACGCCATTGGGCGTGCAGGGCAGCGGAGCGGGCTCGTTCAGGACAAGACGCCCGAGGTTCATCGGGTGCAGACCGTCGGCGTCCTTGTCCGGGTCCATCAGCTCCAGGATCCGGTTCTCGTCGATGCCCTTGGGCAGCGGGAGCTGCACGATGTAACCGGTGCAGGCCGGGTCTTCGTTGAGCTCGCGGACGACCGCCTCGATCTCCTCCTGCGAGGCCGTCGCGGGCAGCTCGCGCTGGATCGAGGCGATGCCCACCTGGGCGCAGTCGCGGTGCTTGCCCGCGACGTACTTCTGGCTGCCGGGGTCCTCCCCGACGAGCACGGTGCCGAGTCCGGGCGTGACGCCGCGGGCCTTGAGGGCCTCCACGCGGACGGTGAGCTCGGACTTGATCGCGGCCGCGGTGGCCTTGCCATCGAGAATCTGGGCGGTCATGGGACACATCCTCGCCGATACGGGGGCCCGGTCTCCAATCGGCTGCCGGGAGTTGCCGCAGCACACCGTTTTCAAGATCGAAATCATTGCACTTGCACAACACATGTGGAATGCGGGTGGACAAGCGAGCAGCCGGACTAGAACCATGGTCGGCACAGTGCCGCGGGAGTAACCGGGGGGACGGCCGCTGAACCTTACGACCTTCCTCCACCGTGCGATCCGCGTCGTCCCCGCACTACCCACGGAGGAGTCAAGCGCGATGAGTTACGGCGACCCGAACAATCCTTATGGTCAGCCGCCCCAGCAGCCGCCGGCGCCCGGGTACGGCTATCCGCAGCACGCACCGCCCGCCGTGCCGCCGCAACAGGGGTACGGCTATCCCCAGCAGCAGCCCGGATACCCGGGGTACCCGGGCTATCCCGGGGGCAACCCGATGCAGCAGACGATGCCCGGCCTCCTGGTGACGGCACGCGTCTTCCTGTTCATCATCTCGGCCGTGCAGATCCTCGGCGCTCTCGGCTACCTCTATGTCGCGGCGATAGCGAACGACGTCTCGGACAGCGCCGACGACCTCGGCTTCAGCTCCAGCAGCGACTTCGCCGACACGGCCGCCGGCATCGGCATCGTGGTCGCCCTGATCCTCGGCGGGCTCGCCGCGCTGTCCATCACGCTCGGCGTGAAGTTCGGCAACGGCGGCCAGGGCATCCGCGTCACCACGATCGTCTACGGTGCGCTCGGCGCCGTCGCCGGCCTGATCTTCCTCTTCATCGGACTCGACACCGGTATGGCCACCGCGGTGGTCTTCCCGCTCCTGTGGGTCGTGTTCGGCACGATCATCACGGTCGCCCCCGCCGTCCCGTCGGGCACCGCCTGGTTCGCCCGCCCGCGCTACTGAGCGCCGGTCAGGAACATAAGGACGGCGCCCCGCCCTCGTTCGAGGCGGGGCGCCGTCCTTACGTCAAGTCAGGCTCCGCGCAACCTGATTGGGCCCGGTCACTTCGGACCGCCCAGGAGCGGGATGAACACGGAAGGCACCGGGTGCTTGTCCTCGCAGGCGTGCTGGGCCGAGTCCGTCAGCGCATCGCTCACACAGGTGCGGTAGTCGCTGTACACCATCTGCACGGTGAACGTGGCCGCGACCACCGACAGCGCGAGACCGGCGGCGACAAGACCGCTGATCGCCGCGGTCCGCTGCGGCTTGCCGGCGGACACGGCCGGGGCCGGTGCGCTCGGATCGGGTGTGCGCGGCTCGGCGCGCAGGGCGCTGACGCCCCAGTACACCGCGAGGGCGCCGAGCAGCAGCGCGAGAGAGGTCCAGCTGAAGAGCGCGAAGAAGAACGCCCACATGCCGCCGAGCAGCGCATAGCGCGCACGGCGCTGCGCCGGGTCCGTCGGGTCCCAGCGCATCGAGCCCATCGGACCGCCCGAGCCGCCGGAACCACCCGGTCCGCCCCCGTTCTCGGGGCCGCCGGGCCGCTGGCCGAAGCCGCCGGAGGAACGGCCGGGCTGCTGCGCGCTCCAGCCGGGTCCGGCGGAGCCGTCGCCGCCCTCGCCGTCGTTCTGCGGGTGACGGGGACGCCAGGGCTGCTCCGGCGCACCCTCGGGCGGGGGCGCGAAGGGGTTGTCGCTTCCCTCGGGGTCCCTCTTGGTGTCCTGCGGCGAGCCCTGCGGAGACTGGTCCTGCGGCGCCGAGGGCGAGGGCATGCGGTCCGGCATCAGGTGTGCGTCTTTCCCCGTAGTCGTATGTAGCGCCTGGCTGTCTTGACGGTGCTGACTCGATGGTGCCGGGCGGAGCTTCCCGTGCCCGGCTTCCCTTTCAGCGCCTTGCTCCCCAGACGCTACCTTCCGGTCACGCCACCGTCCCGTGGGGGCCGTCGTGTGTGCCGGTATCGTTGCTGACGGTCGGGCGCTTCGTAGAGTTCCCCGTATCGGGGACCCCGAAGCATTCGTACGACCGTACAAAGCACTGATGCGCTGCCGAAGTGCTGCGTTCGATGGAGAAGAAAGGGCCCCGCTGTGGCCACCCCCGTAAGCACGCCGATCTCACCGAAGCGGCTTGTCGTCCTCGTATCGGGCTCGGGCACCAATCTGCAGGCTCTGCTCGACGCCGTGGCCGACCCCGCTTTCGGTGCCGAGATCGTGGCGGTGGGTGCCGACCGGGACAACATCGTCGGCCTGGAGCGTGCGCACAAGGCGGGTCTGCCGACCTTCGTGTGCCGCGTGAAGGACTTCGACACCCGCGCCGACTGGGACCGCGAGCTGGCACAAGCCACAGCCGCGTACGCCCCGGACCTGGTGGTGTCGGCGGGCTTCATGAAGATCCTGGGCAAGGAGTTCCTGGCCCGCTTCGGCGGCTGCACCGTCAATACGCATCCGGCGCTGCTGCCGTCTTTCCCCGGTGCCCATGGCGTACGCGACGCGCTCGCGTACGGCGCGAAGGTCACCGGCTGCACCGTCCACTTCGTCGACGACGGTGTCGACACCGGGCCGATCATCGCGCAGGGCGTGGTCGAGGTCCTGGACGAGGACGACGAATCCGCGCTCCATGAGCGCATCAAGGAAGTCGAGCGAAGGCTGCTCGTCGAGGTCGTGGGGCGGCTCGCCCGGTACGGCCATCGCATAGAGGGACGAAAGGTAACCATCCCGTGACCGCCGCTACTTCTGGACAGCGCCCCATCCGCCGGGCCCTGATCAGCGTCTACGACAAGACCGGGCTCGAGGAGCTTGCGCAGGGCCTGCACGAGGCCGGCGTCCAGCTGGTGTCGACCGGATCGACCGCCTCGAAGATCGCCGCGGCCGGGGTGCCCGTCACCAAGGTCGAGGAGCTGACCGGCTTCCCCGAGTGCCTGGACGGCCGGGTCAAGACCCTGCACCCGCGCGTGCACGCCGGGATCCTCGCGGACCTGCGCCTGGACTCGCACCGCGAGCAGCTCGCCGAGCTCGGCGTGGAGCCCTTCGACCTCGTGGTCGTGAACCTCTACCCCTTCAAGCAGACCGTCGCCTCGGGCGCCTCGCCCGACGAGTGCGTGGAGCAGATCGACATCGGCGGCCCGTCGATGGTGCGCGCCGCCGCCAAGAACCACCCGTCGGTCGCGGTCGTCACCAGCCCCGCCCGTTACGCGGATGTCCTCGCGGCGGTACGCGGCGGTGGCTTCGACCTGACCGCTCGCAAGCGCCTTGCCGCCGAAGCGTTCCAGCACACGGCTTCGTACGACGTGGCGGTGGCGTCCTGGTTCGCGGCCGACTACGCGGCGGCGGACGACTCGGGTCTGCCCGACTTCCTGGGCAACACGTACGAGCGCTCCAACGTCCTGCGCTACGGCGAGAACCCGCACCAGCCGGCCGCTCTGTACACCGACGGCACCGGTGGTCTCGCGGCCGCCGAGCAGCTGCACGGCAAGGAGATGTCGTACAACAACTACACGGACACGGACGCCGCGCGCCGTGCCGCGTACGACCACGCCGAGCCCTGCGTGGCGGTCATCAAGCACGCCAACCCGTGCGGGATCGCCATCGGCGCCGACGTGGCCGAGGCCCACCGCAAGGCCCACGCCTGCGACCCGCTCTCCGCCTTCGGCGGCGTGATCGCGGTCAACCGTCCGGTCTCCGTGGCGATGGCCGAGCAGGTCGCCGAGATCTTCACCGAGGTCATCGTCGCCCCGGACTACGAGGACGGCGCGGTCGAGGTCCTGGCCCGCAAGAAGAACATCCGCGTTCTGCGCTGCCCCGACGCCCCGGCCAACCCGGTCGAGGTCAAGCCGGTGGACGGCGGCGCACTCCTCCAGGTCACCGACCGCCTCCAGGCGGACGGCGACGACCCGGCCAACTGGACGCTGGCCACCGGCGATGCGCTCTCCGCCGAGGAGCTCGCCGGCCTCGCCTTCGCGTGGAAGGCCTGCCGCGCGGTGAAGTCCAACGCGATCCTGCTCGCCAAGGACGGCGCCTCGGTCGGCGTCGGCATGGGCCAGGTCAACCGCGTCGACTCCGCGAAGCTCGCGGTCGAGCGCGCCGGCGAGGAGCGGGCGCGTGGCTCGTACGCCGCCTCCGACGCCTTCTTCCCGTTCCCGGACGGTCTGGAGATCCTGACCGCCGCGGGCGTCAAGGCCGTGGTCCAGCCGGGCGGTTCGGTCCGTGACGAGCTGGTCGTCGAGGCCGCGAAGGCGGCGGGCGTGACGATGTACTTCACGGGGACGCGGCACTTCTTCCACTGAGCACGCGTACCGAACGCCGAGTGGGCGGCCGACCGTTGCGGTCGGCCGCCCACTCGGCGTTCGCGCTGTCCACGCCTCCGGATCGGAGACTGCCGTACGGGGCAGTGCGACGGGCGGCGGCGCGGCTCTCGGAGTGAGGGGGACGGGTCAGGGCTTCGGGTCGGGGGTGCCGGTGGGCTCTTCCTCATCCGGCTGGTGGTGGTCCGTCTCCTTCACGTCGGGGGCCTGCGCGTCCACGGCGGGGGCTTGGGTGCCCGGGTCGGGAGCCTGGGTGTCCAGGTCGGGGGTCTGCGTGCCCAGGTCGGGGGCCTGCGTGCCCGGGTCCCCGGTCTCGTCCCCCTGCCCCATCGGCGCCTGGGCCGAGACCGCGCCGAGGGCCGCCCAGCGCGTGGTCCGTGAGCCCGTGTCGTGCCAGGAGGATTCGAGGAAGTCGTACGGCTCGAAGTCCGGCTCGGCGGGTGGCGCGGGCGTCCGGGGCTGCACGGACTGCGCGGACTGCGCGTGTTCCGGCTCGGTGGCCGACGGGCTTCGGCGGGGCCACCACCTGGGCAGGCGGCGGGACTTCGGCCCGGCCTCCTCGACAGCATCGAGCGCGGAACCGGCCACGGAGTCGGCCGAGGATGCGGCCGCGGACTCGATCCCGGACTCGATCCCGGACTCGCCCGCCCCCTCCGGGAGCGGCAGCTTCGGCGCGCGGGCCCGCCATCCCCGTACGCCCAAGGCAACCGGCATCCCGCACAGCAGAACCCACCCGCAGGCCGCGGCGCCGGCCTGCCACCACACCGGTCCGAACGAAGCCAGCGTGCCGACGCCGAGCGGACCGCCCGCGAGCGCGGCGAGCACCGCGGCGCCGAGACCGATGAGCAGTGCCGCGGCAGCGGTGGCCAGCGCCGTCGCGCCGCGGCTCCAGACCTCCTCGCGCTCCCCCTGCGCCGGCGCCGCCGACCGCGCCGTGAACCAGCCGACCGTCGCCCCCGCGAGTGCGGCCACACCGAGGCAGGCCCAGGTCAGCGGGTTGCCGGGGCCGGGTGACGGCGCGGCGGCGAGCAGCGGGAAGGACGGCAGGAGCGGGCCGCCGTCCGGTGCGCCGAGCGGCCAGGCGACGAGACCGGTGCCGAGGAGTACGCCCGGGCCGAGCGCGTAGGCGGCTCCCCACACCGCCGCGTTGGGCACGAGCGCCACGGCGAGCAGCAGCACCGCGACCCGCCCCGACCATGCGCCCGTCAGCTGCAGGAACGAGGACTGCGCGGCGTCCATGTGCAGGGCGAGCGAGACGGCGACGAGCAGCGCGCCGCCGCCGAGCAGCACCGCGGCGCCGGCCGTCGCGGAGCGTACGGCGGTGGCGAGTTGGTCCCGGCGGTCGAGGAGCGCGCGGACGGGCGCGGTGTCCTGGAGGCGGTACGCGAACGCGGGCAGCGGACCACGCGGGCGGCCGTACGCCGCCCACACCCCGGCGGTCGCGGCGGCGCCGGCGAGCAGCGGCAGATGGACGGCGGCGCTGAGCGGATCCGCGTACAGCGGGCCGCCCGTCGCGTACGCCATCGCGGCCGCGCCGACCGCGAGATAGCCGCCGGCCACCGCGCACACCGCCGTGCGCGCGTCCGGCGCGGAGTCGGCGGCGTCACGGGCCGCGCGGTGCACGAGCAGCGCGGGCAGACAGAGCAGAAGCAGCGGGGTGAGGCCCAGCGGGGCAGGAACGCCGGTGAGGGTGTCGGTCCTGACCAGTTCGGTGCCGTGGGCGAGCAGCCACAGTCCCGCGGCCACGTGGAGGGCTTCGCCGGGGCCGCCGTCCGGGTAGGGCGAGGAGATCCAGAACGCCATGACCAGGACGGCCAGGGCGCCGAGTCCGAGGCCGGCGGCGATGGCTCCGCCGAGCAGACAGGGCACCAGAGCCGACGATCTGCGGCGCGTGGCGAGGGCGTTGAGCAGGGCCTGCGGCGTCATCGCCGGGCCCTCCGGCTGCGCGCTGCGGTCGGTCGTGTGCGTCACGGTCGCCATGGTCCCAACGACACGCGCGCTCTCCGCGTAACAGGCGAATGCCCGAAGTGTCGCCCAATATACGTTTATGTACTTATCGGGGCTGTGGCCTGCTGTGGCCCGCCATGCGCCCCGAACCACGGCCCACGGTGTGGAGAGTCCGACATGACCCAGAGCCCCGCCGCCCCGCTGCCCGGCCCCGAGGAGCGCCGTCGGCTGCGGGAGGCGAACGGCCTGACCCAGGCCCAGGTCGCCGATCTCGTCGGCGTCACCCGCGAGACGGTCCGCTCGTGGGAGTCGGGCCGCACGAACCCGCGGGGGCGGACGCGGGAGACGTATGCGGGGTTGCTGGTCGCTTGGGATTCGGGTGCGGGTTCGGGTGCGGCGGGCGGCTACGGGGCGGACGGTCGTACGAGGGGGGAGCAGCGCCGGGGGGAGGTTGACGCACCGCCTCGGACGGCTACGGCGCGCCCGACGCCCGCGCTCCTTGCGAAGTTCGCGAAGCGGAGGGGTGAGAGGGGCGGTCCGGGTGGGGCTTCGAGCGCTTCGAGCGCTTCGAGCGCTTCGGACTCCGCTGGTACGGCTCCGACCTCGCCCCCGGCTCCGTCTCCGTCTCCGTCTCCGTCTCCGTCTCCGTCTCCGTCTCCAGCTAGGCCGACTCCCCAGGCGATGCCCAGGTCGGTCACGCGGGCGATCGAGGTTGCTCGCCATGCCACCCCTGCACCCGCACCCGCACCCGCACCTGCCACTCCGCGTACCGAAACGCCTGAGCCCCCCGGTGAACCAACGACTCCAACCCCAGCCCCGACCCTCACGCCCACCCCCACCCCCACGCCCACCCCCAAAGCAACCCCCCAGACGGAAGCCCTCCCGGACCCCGAGTCCGTCGAGGTCACGCTCGCCGCTGAGAGCGGATCCGTCCCCACCCCCCAGACCCCCGAAGACGAGAAGGCTGTCGAGCACCTCATGCCTGTGAAGCCCGTCGAGGTCGCCGCGCACGGCGAGCTCAGTCAGTCCGCGGTGCCCGCCGAGGCGGCCGCGCTCCCCCAGCCCGCCGGCCGTACCGAACTCGTCGACCTCACACGGGAGTCGCGCAAGAGCGGCCGCAAAGGTTCACGGACCCGGCCCAAGGCCGCGGCCAAGCGGGCGGCCAAGCCCGCCGGCACCGGTCCCGCGCGCGACGAGCACAGCGGCGTGCCCCGCGGTGACCACCACGGTGGCGCGCACACCGCCGGTGTCCCGGAGTCCGCGGGCTCCGGCGACGGACAGCGAAGGACTGCGGCCACCGCGACGACGGCGCTCGCCGAGGAGACCCCCGACGGCCCCCTCGCCGAAGACGGACCGCTCGAACCGGGCGACGGCGGCGACGGCGAGGGACCCGCGGGTCTGACGCCAGCTCAGGCCTTCGACGCGCTGTACGCGTTCACGGCCCCCGGCCTCGTACGGCAGACGTATCTCCTGACCGGACGGCGCTCGCTGGCGAAGGAGGCCGTGGAGCGCGCGTTCCACAAGGCGTGGGAGCAGTGGCCCGAGGTGGCCAAGGACCGGGACCCGGTGGGCTGGGTGCGGGCGGTCGCGTACGAGTACGCGCTCTCGCCCTGGCACCGTTTCCGCCGCAGCCACCGCCACCCCGACGCCCCGCCCGCGGAGCCCGAGGACCGCAAGCTCCTCGACACGCTGCTGAGCCTGCCGCCCTCGTACCGCCGCACTCTCGTCCTCTACGACGGGGTGGGTCTCGACCTGCCGGAGACCGCGGCGGAGACGGAGGCGAGCACGCCCGCTGCCGCGAACCGGCTCGTGCACGCGCGCGAGGCCATCGCCGAGCGGTTGCCCGAGCTGTCCGATCCGGGGGAACTGCAGCGCAGGCTGGACGAATTGGCGTGCGCCGAGAAGCTCGGCACGGGCAAGGCACCGGCCGTGCGGGGCGAGGGCGAACGGCGGGTGCGGTTCTGGACGCGGGCGGCGATCGCGTTCACGACGCTGATCATCGGGGCGTCCGCGATCACGTGGATCACTTCGGCGAAGGACTACGAGCCGAAGCCCGCGCCAGGGCAGAAGGTCACCGGCGTCCCCGCGCACGGCGGCCCACAGATCCTCGACAAGCGCGACAAACAACTGCAGAAGAAGCTGCGCCAGGAACCGGAGGCGGGACCGGAACGGATCCATCCGCTGGCGGAGTGACCCCCGACAACGCCGAAGGCCCGCACCCCTGACAAGAGGGGTGCGGGCCTTCGTACGAGCTGAGGCGGTCAGCCCGCGAGGATCGCGCGAGCCAGCTTCGCCGTCTCGGTCGGGGTCTTGCCGACCTTGACGCCCGCGGCCTCGAGGGCCTCCTTCTTCGCGGCCGCCGTGCCGGAGGAGCCGGAGACGATGGCGCCGGCGTGGCCCATGGTCTTGCCCTCGGGCGCGGTGAAGCCGGCGACGTAGCCGACGACCGGCTTCGTCACGTTCTTGGCGATGAAGTCCGCCGCACGCTCCTCGGCGTCGCCGCCGATCTCGCCGATCATGACGATCAGGTCGGTGTCCGGGTCGGCCTCGAAGGCCGCCAGGGCGTCGATGTGCGTCGTGCCGATGACCGGGTCGCCACCGATGCCGACGGCGGACGAGAAGCCGATGTCACGGAGCTCGTACATCATCTGGTACGTCAGCGTGCCGGACTTCGAGACCAGGCCGATACGGCCCGGCTTCGTGATGTCGCCCGGGATGATGCCGGCGTTGGACTGGCCCGGGGTGATGAGACCGGGGCAGTTCGGGCCGATGATGCGGGTCTTGTTGCCCTTCGACTGCGCGTACGCCCAGAAGGCGGCGGAGTCGTGGACGGCGATGCCCTCGGTGATGACGACCGCGAGGGGGATCTCCGCGTCGATCGCCTCGACGACCGCGGCCTTGGAGAAGGCCGGCGGGACGAAGAGGACGGAGACGTTGGCGCCCGTCTTCTCCATCGCCTCGGCGACGGTGCCGAAGACGGGGATCGACGTACCGTCGAAGTCGACCTCGGTGCCCGCCTTACGCGGGTTCACGCCGCCGACGATGTTGGTGCCGTCGGCCAGCATGAGCTTGGTGTGCTTCATGCCCGTGGCACCGGTCATGCCCTGGACGATGACCTTGCTGTCCTTGTTGAGGAAGATAGCCATGGTGGTGTCTGACCTCGTCCCTTACTTCGCGGCCGCGAGCTCGGCGGCCTTGTCGGCCGCGCCGTCCATGGTGTCCACGCGCTGCACGAGCGGGTGGTTGGCGTCGCTCAGGATCTTGCGACCCAGCTCCGCGTTGTTGCCGTCGAGGCGTACGACCAGCGGCTTGGTGACCTCTTCGCCCTTCGAGGCGAGAAGCTCCAGAGCCTGGACGATGCCGTTGGCGACCTCGTCACAGGCGGTGATGCCACCGAAGACGTTGACGAACACGGACTTGACGTCCGGGTCGCCGAGGATGATCTCCAGGCCGTTCGCCATGACCTCGGCGGAAGCGCCGCCGCCGATGTCCAGGAAGTTGGCCGGCTTCACGCCACCGTGGTTCTCACCGGCGTACGCGACGACGTCCAGGGTCGACATGACCAGACCGGCACCGTTACCGATGATGCCGACCTCGCCGTCGAGCTTGACGTAGTTGAGGTTCTTGGCCTTGGCGGCAGCCTCGAGCGGGTTGGCTGCGTCCTTGTCCTCGAGCGCCTCGTGCTCCGGCTGGCGGAAGTCGGCGTTCTCGTCGAGCGAGACCTTGCCGTCGAGGGCCAGGATGCGGCCGTCCTTGGTCTTGACCAGCGGGTTGACCTCGACGAGGAGCGCGTCCTCGGCGACGAAGGTGTCCCACAGGGTCACCATCGCCTCGGCGACACCCTCGGCCACGTCGGCCGGGAACTTCGCCAGGGCCACGATCTCGCGGGCCTTGGCGATGTCCACGCCCTCGACCGCGTTGACCGGAACCTTCGCGAGAGCCTCGGGGGTCTTCTCCGCGACCTCCTCGATGTCCATGCCGCCCTGCACCGACGCCATGGCGAGGAAGGTGCGGTTGGTGCGGTCGAGGAGGTACGAGACGTAGTACTCCGCCTCGATCTCGGGCGACAGCTCGGCGATCATCACCTTGTGGACCGTGTGGCCCTTGATGTCCATGCCGAGGATGTCGGTGGCGCGGGCGACGGCCTCGTCCGCGTCGCCGGCCAGCTTGACGCCGCCGGCCTTGCCGCGGCCGCCGACCTTCACCTGGGCCTTGACGACGGACTTGCCGCCGAGGCGCTCGGTCGCGGCACGCGCGGCCTCAGGCGTGTCGATGACTTCACCGGCAAGCACCGGTACTCCGTGCTTGGCGAAGAGATCCCTCGCCTGGTACTCGAACAGGTCCACGCGCGTCCGTCCCTTTTCGTGGTATCGCGTTCATCGCGATCGCGTCTGTCGCGTTCGTTGGTCTGCTTCTGCAGACGCGATTGCGTGTGCGCGTCTGCATGGGCGTGCCGCGAAGGGCAACGTGACGGCACTGTCACTGAGGGAGGCGTACACGGTGGCCGTGGACGCGGCATGTCCGTCTCGCAGGTTATCGCCGCAGGACGTAGGTCCCTAAATCACAGATCACACTGTGGCGGTGATAACGGTCACAAGCTCCCTTCGTACGGTCCTCCTACGGCCGCGGACCGGGCTTGTCCGACACACCAGGGTCCCCACAAGGTGCGCCGGAGCTGGAGCCCGGTCCGCGACGTGCGGGCGGCCGCTCCGGATGAGCGGTGCCCGTCGGTCAGGGCCGGCCGGGGTGACGGGTGTGGCCGGCCCCGGTCAGAGGGCGACCGGTCGGTGGTCGACCGGTCAGATGCCGGCCGTGTAACCGGGCGTGTAGCCGGGCGTCACGGCGGATGCCGTGCTCTGGGCGCCGGAGGCGGCGTTCTGCAGGAGCGGGCCCGCGTCCGTGCGGACCGTTTCCGTGAGGCCCTGGGCCAGAGGGGCGACCTCGGCGGTGACGCCGCGCGCCAGGCCGTCCGCGTCGCCGCCGACGCCGGTGGCCAGACCGGTCGCGGCCGTGGCCACGTCCTGGACCAGCGGCTGCACCTCGGAGACGACGACATCGGCCACCGGCCGTACGTCCCCGACGACCCCGCCCGCGAAGGGCTGCACCTCGTCGGTGCCCCCCTGCGCGAACGGCGTGACGTCGCCGCCGACGCCCTGCACGAGCGTGCCCGCGTCCGCGAGCGCCTGGCCCACGACCGGGAGCACCGATTCGACGGCGGTCGCGGCGACCGGCGGGAGTACGGAGGCGGTGGTCTCCGCGACGACCGGGTTCGCCGTGGCGAGGGCGCCCTGGGCGTGGGCCGGGGCCTGCTCGAGGGCCGTCTGGGGTGCGAAGGCCGAGAGCGGGCCGAAGAGGTAGTCGATCTCGGCCTGCTCGGTGGGGAGCTCGGCTTCGGTCGACGGGAGCTGGGCTCCGGTCGACGGGAGCCGGTCCGTGGCGGATTCGGCCTTCGCCGCGGCAGTGGCCGTGGTGGTCTTCACCTTCGCCGCGGTGGTGGCCGCGGTCGCCTTCGCCTTGGTGGCCACCTCCTCGGCGCCGGCGGCCGATGCCTTGTCGCCGACCTGGTCGAGGGCGCCGGTGACGACGTCCACGTCCGGAGTGCTGACCGGTGCGGTGGCGGGCAGCTCGGCGGCGCTCGCGTTCGCGGCGCCGAGACCGATCATGCCGGTGGCGCCGGCGGCGGTTATGACGAGGGAGCTACGGATCTTGCGCGCGTTCACGGACGGCGCGCTCTGCTTCTTGTGCTTGCTCATGACTGAGTCGGATCCTTCGAATTCGAGGGTACGAAGGGGCCGTTGAATCGGCTCTCCTTCGCGGCGGGCAGACCTGTCCCGCCCCCGCGCGGCAGGTCGTCAGGCGGGGGTGGAGCTCCGTTCGGACGCGGAGCTCTTCAGGCCGTGCCTAGCCGGGGAATTCGAGTACGTCGCGATGCCGGTCGCGGATCCGGTCGTACGAGGTGGGGGCGCCCTTGCCGACGGCGGACGGCACACCCAGGTGCCGGTCGGGGAGCGTGGCGGGCTGTGCGTCGGCGTGCCGCTGCGTGCTGGACTCGGCGGTGCTGTGGGCCCCGAGGCCGTGGGGTGCGCCGGGGGCCTGCAGGGGTGCGGGGGCCGACGGGGCGGCGGGGCGCGGCAGTTGGGCCACGGGGTGGGCCGGATTCGAGGCCGCCCGGATGTTCCGCTCGAGCATCGGGTGATACGCCGTGTCCGGGCGTGGCGCGCCGGCCGAAACTGCGTCGCCGCTCCCACCCGCCGGGGCGGCCTGGCCGGGCAACGCCTCCGGACCCTTGGCTCCTGAGTCCACGGGCGACGGGACATTCGGCAGCTGCGCTTGCGGCAGCCGCACGGGTTCGAGCAGCTCCGCGACGGCCTCGGCGGTCCGGTCGAGCCCTTCGCCCACAGGCTGCACGACCTGACGAACCGGTTCGGTCACGGCCGCGACGGCTTCGCGTACGGGCTCAGCGGCCTGCCGGACGGGAGCAGCCGCTTCGCGTACCCGAGCAGCACCTTGCCGGACAGGAGCTGCCGCTTCGCGTACGCGAGCAGCGCCTTCCCGCACCATCTCGCTCGGAGGTGCCACTGCTTCACGGACCGGCTCCGCGACCGCCTCCCGTACGGAGACACTCGGCACACTCGGCACACCCGGCAGCACCCGATCAGCATCCCCCTCCGCCGCCTGCGCCCGCTCCCCGCACAGCAGCCCGAGCACGAGGAACGCGCCGAGCAGCAAGGCCAGTTGCAGCCCGCGCCGCACCGCCGTCGGGCGCGCGAGGCGCCGGACGGCGGTCGGCAGCTGAGCTGCGTACGGGGTCAACAGGGCTCCATGGCGTGGGGTTTCGTGGGGCACCCGCGTGCGTGGGGGCGGAACCGCCCGCTCCAGCGCGCCCTCCGATCCTCGCACGCGACAAGTGGGGTTACGCAAGCCCCCTGTTACTGATGAGTCTCCTTGTCCGGTATGGGCAGTGGGCGCTTCTCGATGGCCGCCGCCATCACCTCGGGGAACAGATCGGGGGTGCAGGCGAAGGCGGGCGCGCCGAGCCCGGCGAGCGCCGCCGCGTGTTCGCGGTCGTAGGCGGGCGCGCCCTCGTCGGAGAGCGCGAGCAGCGTCACGAACTGCACGCCCGAGGCCTTCATCGCCGCGACCCGCTTGAGCATCTCGTTGCGTATACCGCCCTCGTAGAGGTCCGAGATGAGGACGACCACGGTGTCGGCGGGGCGGGTGATCTGCGACTGGCAGTAGGCGAGCGCGCGGTTGATGTCCGTGCCGCCGCCGAGCTGCGTACCGAACAGCACGTCCACCGGATCGTCCAGTTGGTCGGTGAGGTCGACGACCGCCGTGTCGAAGACGACCAGGCGCGTGCTGATCGAGCGCATCGAGGCGAGGACCGCGCCGAAGACGGAGGCGTAGACGACCGAGGCCGCCATGGACCCCGACTGGTCGATGCAGAGGATGACCTCCTTCTTGACCGACTGCGCGGCCCGCCCGTAGCCGATCAGCCGCTCGGGCACGACGGTGCGGTACTCGGGCAGGTAGTTCTTGAGGTTGGCCGCGATCGTGCGGTTCCAGTCGATGTCGTGGTGGCGCGGCCGGCTGATCTTCGCGCTGCGGTCGAGTGCGCCGGTGAGGGTGGCCCGGGTGCGGGTGGCCAGGCGCTTCTCCAGATCTTCGACGACCTTGCGCACCACAGCCCGTGCGGTCTCCTTGCTGGTTTCGGGCATGGCCTTGTTGAGCGAGAGCAGGGTGCCGACCAGATGGACGTCCGGCTCGATGGCTTCGAGCATCTCGGGTTCGAGCAGGAGCGTGGACAGGCCCAGGCGGTCGATGGCGTCGCGCTGCATCACCTGGACCACGGAGGACGGGAAGTACGTACGGATGTCCCCGAGCCAGCGCGCGACGGAGGGCGCGGAGGCGCCGAGCCCCGCGGAACGGTCCCTGCCCCCTCCCCCGCCCTTCTTCCCGTAGAGCGATTCGAGCGCGGAGTCCATCGCGGCGTCACTGCCCGACAGTGCGCAGCCGGTGCCGTCGGCCTCCTGCCCGCCGAGGACCATGCGCCAGCGGCGCAGCCGCTCGGTGTCGGGCGTCGCATCAGGTGTCGCACCGGGTGTCGTAGCGGGCGTCGCATCAGGTGTCGAAGCGGGCGTCGTATCGGGCGTCGTATGGGTGGTCATCCGGCGACCTCCGCAAGGTCGTTGTCGGGGGTGGTCCTGACTGCGTCGTCTGCGTCGGCTGCGTCGTCCAGGCCGAGGAGCAGTCGGACCACGGGCAGCACGGCGGCGGCGCGCTCCTCGTCAAGGGTGGCCGCGAACCCGGGCACGCCCACCGGGACCGCCGTGGCGGGCCCGTCGGCCGGTCCACGCCGGACGAGCTCGCCGAGGGTGCGCCGTACGCCAGGTTCGTACGCGGAGAAGGTGCGCCGGAGCAGGGGCAGCACATCCGTGAACGCCGTGTCGGGAACGGATGTGAGCCAGGCGTCGACCAGGCCGAGCAGCCGCTCGTCGTGGACGAGCAGCATGCCGCCCGAGCCGCCGCCGACGAACCCGTCGATCCACGCCGCCGCGTCGGCCGGCGGGGTGCCGGCCGAGAGCGCGAGTCCCATGAGCCGCCCGGCCTCGTCCTGGCTCAACTCCCCTTCGTCCAGGAGCAGTCGCACCGCGCGCCCGCGGATCACACCGGGAACGGTGTCGCGGGTGCCGAGGGTGTGCAGCACGGCGTACCAGCGGGGGCGTACGGCGTCGGTGTCCGCACCGTCCTGCGTCCCACGCTGCTCGTCGAGCAGGGCGACCGCGCCATGGACCGCGTCCACATGCGTACGCATCTGTGCCGCGCCGTCCGCGTCGAGGCTCACGCAGGCCGGTGCGAGCCCGACGAAGACGCGCTCGGCGAGACCGGCCGCGACCTCGGTGAGCGCCGCGGTGTCCGTGCCGCGTACGTCGCCGTAGCGCAGCGAGCGGACCAGGGCGGGCAGTGCCTGGGCGAGGTGGCCGACGTCGGCGTCGAGCGCCGCGCGGTCGGCGAGTACGCGCATCACGACCGGGAGAGCGTCGGGCAGATCGGCCAGGAGACAGCGCTCGGCGAGCGCTGTCACATCGGCGAGCGCGGGCGCGCCGATCGCGTCCGCCTCGGCCTTCGCCGTCGCCGCGCCCAGGACCTCGGTGCCCCAGATGCCCGCCTCGGCCACCCGTACCGCGAGTTCGGGCTCCCAGCGCAGCCGCCAGCTCTCCCGGAAGGTGCCGGTGCTGCCGCGGGTGGCGGCCGCCGGCTCGCCCCAGCCGATGCCGAGCAGCCTCAGCCGGTGGAGCAGGCGGCTGCGCTCGGCGTCGTTGGGTTTGCGCAGGTCGAGCTCCAACTCCCGCTCCAGCGCCTCGGGTTTGAGCCGCAGAGTCTTCTGGATACGGGTCAGATCGCGCTGCAGCGGCACGGCGGGCGCGGCCGAGGGGACTTCGCCGAGGACGTCCCCCACGATCAGGCGGTCGTGGATCAGCGAGAGCGGTACGTCGGAGCCGTCGCACAGCACGGCCCGGACGGCGTCCGTGGTCTCGGAGAGACCGGGCAGCGGACGGCCGCGCATCGCGGCGAGTGTCTCGGCCAGCCGTACGGCCTCGATGACATGGGCCGAGGAGACGAGGCGGTCCTCGTCGCGAAGGAGCCCCGCGACCTTGGTCAGCCACCGCTCCACGGGCCGGTCGGGTGCCGCGAAGAGATGGGCGTACCAGCCCGGTGAGTCGATGCCCGCGCCGTAGCCGCTCGCGCGCGACAGCCTGCGGTGCGTCCACGGCACCCAGGTCATGTCGACCTTCGCCTTGGGCAGCCCCTTGAGCAGGGCGCGGTCGGCGGTGACGGTGGTCCTCTCGTGCAGCGCGGGCACGTGCCAGGCGCCGCACACGACCGCGTATCCGCTGCCGAACTCCTTTGCCGCCACGCGCATTTGGAGGCGCATATACGCCTCGCGCACGAGGTCCCGGTCGTGTCCGCCCGACCCGTACACCTCACGCAGCGCGCCCATGGCCTCGGCGAGCGCGGCGAACGGGGCCAGCGCCTCCCCCGCCGACCGGGACTGCCCGCGGTACTCGACCACGTCCTCCCACCAGCGCTCGGGGTCGTCGTAGCCGGCGGTCTCGGCGAGGACGGCGATGGGGTCGACGCGGAGATCCTCGGCGGAGGGCTCCGCGGCCGCAGCGGCTCCCGGCTGCGTATCGATGTCGGCCCCCGGCGCCCCCTCCGCGCCGCCCTGTTCCCCTTGCCCCTCCTCTTTCCCCTCCTCCGCCCGCAGCGCCAGCGAATGGGCCGCCGGCAGATCGATGAACCGCACCGGAACCCCGCGCTCCAGCGCCCACCCGACCGCCACCCACTCCGGGGAGAACTCGGCGAACGGCCAGAACGCCGAGCACCGCGGATCGTCCACCACATGCCCGAGCAGCGCGACCGGCGGCCGCATCTCCTCGTCACCGGCCAGCGCCACCAGCGCATCCGCCTCGGGCGGCCCCTCGATCAGCACGGCCCGCGGGCGCTGCGCGTCCAGCGCCGCCCGCACGGCCCGCGCCGAACCGGGCCCGTGATGCCGCACCCCGAGAATCCAGGGCCCGCCCTCGGCCGGCTCCCCCTCCATGCCCCGCACAGCCCTCAACTCCCCTCCCCCGTCCATCAACCCCGACCTCCCTCGTACGTACGCGGCCGACCCGGAACCCTCACCCACTCACCTCTCGGCAGGCCCGGTAGAAGTCCTTCCAGCCGTCCCGCTCGCGCACGACCGCCTCCAGGTACTCCTTCCACACCACGCGATCCGCCGCCGGATCACGGACGACCGCGCCGAGGATGCCCGCCGCCACGTCGCCGGGGCGAAGGACGCCGTCGCCGAAGTGGGTGGCGAGGGCGAGCCCGTTGGTGACCACGGAGATCGCCTCGGCCGTCGAGAGCGTGCCGCTCGGGGACTTGACCTTGGTGCGGCCGTCGGCCGTGATGCCGTCGCGCAGCTCACGGAAGACGGTGACGACCCGGCGGATCTCGTCGATGCCGTCGGGACCCGGCGGCAGATCGAGCGAGCGGCCGAGCTGGTCGACACGGCGCGCGACGATGTCGACCTCGGCGTCCACGCTCTCGGGCAGCGGAAGGACCACCGTGTTGAAGCGGCGGCGCAGCGCGCTGGAAAGATCGTTGACCCCCCGGTCCCGGTCGTTGGCGGTGGCGATCAGGTTGAAGCCGCGGACGGCCTGCACCTCCTGCCCCAACTCCGGTATGGGCAGGGTCTTCTCGGACAGGATCGTGATCAGCGTGTCCTGTACGTCGGCGGGGATACGGGTGAGCTCCTCGACCCGGGCCGTCATGCCCTCGGACATCGCACGCATCACAGGGCTCGACACCAGCGCGTCCCGGCTCGGACCGTGGGCGAGCAACTGGGCGTAGTTCCATCCGTAGCGGATGGCCTCCTCGGGCGTGCCCGCCGTCCCCTGGACGAGCAGCGTCGAGTCGCCGCTGACCGCGGCCGCGAGATGCTCGGACACCCAGGTCTTCGCGGTGCCGGGCACACCGAGCAGAAGCAGTGCGCGGTCGGTGGCGAGGGTGGTCACGGCGACCTCGACGAGGCGGCGCGGTCCCACGTACTTGGGAGAGATGACGGTGCCGTCGGACAGGGTGCCGCCCAGGAGATACGTGGCCACCGCCCACGGCGACAGCCGCCAGCGCTCGGGGCGTGGACGGTCGTCCGCGGCCGCCAGCGCGGCGAGCTCGTCCGCGAACGCGTCCTCCGCGTGCGGCCGCAGCACCTCTGCGGCGGGCCGCGCGGTCCCGTTGTCGAGCACGGTCATGGATCCCCCTCCAGATCTCCGGAGCCTTCGCCCCGGGCCGTTTTCCGGCGTGACATCCAAGGTGCACCACGCCACTGACAATCGGCCTCGGAGTCGTCTCGCAGCAGCTCCGAATCCGTCCCGCAGGCTTCTCCAACTGCCGCCGAATCCCGACGAATCCGCAGGTCGGAGCCGATTGTCAGTGCCGGGATCTACCTTCGGGGACATGACTCAGCAGGGGGTGCGATGGACGGCTGATCAGGTGCTCGCACTGGCGCCTGACGCCGCGTCACGCAAAGCCGGAAGCAAGCTCGGGGCGGCCGGTCCGTGGTCCGAGGCGGGCAGTTCGAAGGAGGGGGCGGTATGGGGACTGTGCAAGGGCAGCGGCAGCAAGCCGTACCAGACGATGGTCGACACGGCAGGGCCCGCGTACAAGTGCAGCTGCCCCAGCCGCAAGTTCCCGTGCAAGCACGCGCTCGGGCTACTGCTGCTCTGGGCGGGCGACCAGGGCGCGGGCCCGTCGATACCGCAGGCCGATGCGCCGCAGTGGGTGGAGCAGTGGCTCGCGGACCGGCGCAAGCGCGCCGAGGAGCAGACGGCCGCCAATAGAGGGGACGGGAAGCAGGTCGACGAGGAGGCGGCGCGGCGCCGTGCCGCGCGGCGGGCCGAGCGGGTCACCGCGGGAGTGACCGAGCTTGAACAGCGTCTGGAGGACCTGCTGCGCGGCGGTCTGGCCTCGGCGGAACAGGCCGGGTACGGACTCGGCGAGGAGACCGCCCGCCGGATGGTCGACGCCCAGGCACCCGGACTGGCCTCGCGCGTCCAGGAGTTGGGCGTCATACCGGCGTCCGGTCCCGGCTGGCCGGTGCGACTGCTCGAGGAGTGCGCGCTGCTGCATCTGCTCGGCCAGGCCTGGCTGCGCAGGGAGCGGCTGCCGCATCCACTGGCGGCGACGGTGCGTTCGCGGATCGGGCTGCCCTCGTCCGCCGAGGGGCCGGCGGTGCGCGACCGGTGGGTGGTGCTCGCCCAGTACGACTCGGCGGACGCGCGGCTGACCACGCGCCGGATATGGGTGTACGGAGAGAAGTCCGGGCGGACGGCCCTGCTCCTGTCTTACGGGGCGGCGGGCCGCGCACCCGAACTCGCGCTGCCCGTGGGCCTCGCACTCGACGCCGAGCTGTCCGCGTATCCGGGCGGCGGGCACCGCCACGCGCTCGGCGAGCGCTTCGCCGCGCCCGAGCCGGGCGAGCCGGGTGGGGGCCGGCCGCACGGGGTGAGCACGCATGCGGCTGCCGCCGCCTACGGCACAGCCCTGCGCGACGACCCCTGGCTGGAGTCCTGGCCGGTGACCCTGCACGACGTCGTCCCCACACCCGTGGAGGACGGGATGCAGCTCGCCGACGCCGACGGCTCGGGAGCACTGCCCGTGGTCCCGGTGTCCCGGCCCGGTCTGTGGCGGCTCGCCGCTGTCTCGGGCGGGGGCGCGGTGACGGTGTTCGGCGAGTGCGGCCATCGCGGGTTCACCCCGCTCACGGTGTGGTCGCCGGACTCGGGGAGTGCGGTGCCGCTGTGCTGAGGGTGCGCCCGCCCCGGAACCGTACGAGCACTTGTCCTCACGTATCGGAAGGAGGCCTCACATGACCACGAGCACGAGCACGAGCACGGACAGGGACAGGGACAGGGACAGGGACACAGAAACTGTCACAGACTCCGGCACGGACACCACGAACTCCTGGGAAGAGCTCGTCACCGCGGCACTACTGGGTACCGACCGACGCGGCAGCGGTACGCGGACGGCAGGCCGTAGTCGTAAGGACGCTGCCGCCGCCCTGCTCGACGAGGCCGCGCTGCACACCGTGCGCCGCAGGGCGGGGCTGCGGCCAGGACCGGCCGCGCCCCTGCCCGAACGGGCAGGGCCCGACCCGCGCCCCGCGCTCCCGGACGCGGCCCGGCGCCGTCTCGCCCTGCTGCTCTCCGACCGGCCGGGCACGGGCGGCGGCCGGCGCGGCACCACACCCGACCTCACCGAGCTGCTGCCGCAGTGGCTGGCCGGGGCGAACGGGTACGGCTACGCGGCACCGTCCGAACTGCTGCCCGCGCTGCTCGACGCGGCCCGCGGCCGGACGGATCTGCGGCCGCCCGCGCTGGCCTTCGCAGGACCGCGTGCGCTGTGGCTGGCGAAGCTGAACCCCGAGTGGAAGTTCGCGCTGCGCACCACACCCGGAGGCAGTGCGCTGCCCCCGGCCGACGATCAAGGAGCGGTCCAACGGCTGTGGGAGGAGGGTCTGTTCGCCGAACGGGTCGCGCTGCTCGGCCTCGTACGGGCGTATGACGCCCAGGCCGCGCGGGCGCTGCTGGAGAGCACGTGGTCCACCGAGCGGGCCGAGGACCGGCTGATGTTCCTGGACTCGCTGCGTACGGGACTCTCGGACCGGGATGAGCCGTTCCTGGAGCGGGCGCTCTCCGACCGCAGCCGCAATGTCCGCACGACCGCGGCCGAGCTGCTCTCCGCGCTGCCCGGCTCGGCGCTCGCCGGGCGGATGGCGCGGCGGGCCGCGACGAGCATCGCACTCGACGCCCTGCGCACCGGGATCACGGTGGAGGCGCCGCACGAATGCGACCCGGACATGGAGCGCGACGGCGTGGTCGCCACCGCGCCGCCGGGCCGGGGTCAACGGGCGTGGTGGCTCGGCCAGTTGGTGGAGGCGGCGCCCCTCGCCACCTGGCCGCAGCGGCTCGGCGGCCGCTCACCGGCCGAGATCGTGGCGCTGCCCGTGGCCGACGACTGGCAGAGCGAGCTGCATGCCGCTTGGTGCCGGGCGGCCGTACGGCAGCGGGATGCCGAGTGGTCTCGGGCGCTGCTCGGCGCGGCGGCCTCCCCGGGTGCGGCGGGACCCGGCGCGGTCTCGCTCGCCGAGCGGTCCAAGCTGCTCGGCACGCTGCCGGAGCCCGAACGGGCGGACTGGGTGGCCGGGTTCATCGCGGCGCACGGGCTGTCGGAAGCGTTCCAGCTGCTCGGGGTGTGCGCGGTGCCGTGGGCGGAGCCTTTGGGCGGGGCGGTGGTGGATGCGCTGAACATCGCGCGGGACGCGGGCAGTTATCCCTGGTCGTTCAGCGGGGTGATGGGGCTTGCCGAGCGGTGTCTCGAACCGGGCGCGGCGGCCCGGCTCGAGTCACTCACGGCCACACCGGACGAGTCCGAGGACGGGGCGCCCGGCGCGGGCGGTTACTGGGCGGAGGCCTTTCAGCGGCTTGTGGGGACGCTGAGGTTGCGGGCCGTGATGCGGGAGGAGTTGGCGGGGTAGCGGGATCGGGTGCGGGAGGAACCGCCGGGGGCGGGTGCGCGGTGGCGGGGGTGCAGGGGCCGAGTTGACCTCATACCGCGTGCGCGACGTCAGACCGCGTGCGCGACCTCAGACCGCGTGCGCGACCTCAGACCGCGTGCGCGACGTTCCCGTTCACCCACTCCACGATCGCCCCGGTAGTGGCCCCCGGCGTGAAGATCTCCGCGACGCCGAGCGACTTCAGGGGCGGGATGTCCTCTTCCGGGATGATGCCGCCGCCGAAGACCTTGATGTCCTCGGCGTCGCGCTCCCTGAGGAGTTCGATGACCTTGGCGAACAGCGTCATGTGGGCACCCGAGAGGATCGAGAGGCCGATCGCGTCGGCGTCCTCCTGGATGGCCGTGTCGACGATCTGCTCGGGCGTCTGGTGCAGGCCCGTGTAGATGACCTCCATGCCCGCGTCGCGCAGCGCCCGCGCGATCACCTTCGCACCACGGTCGTGGCCGTCGAGACCGGGCTTGGCGACCACCACGCGGATCGGACCGGTTGTCGCACCCATCACTGCCTCCATGTCGAGCAAGTCGTGCGGACTCCGCCAGGACTACGAACAGAATGCCCGGGGAGCGCCGGGAACCTCACCGCGAGGGTCCCGAAGAAGTGAACGAACGTTATCGCCACCATCCCGCAACCGGCAGTTTCACGGTCAGGACCGAGGGGGAAATCACACGTGGGACACGTTCGCCATGCGCGGCTCCCGCGAGCAGAGGCCGAGCCGACTCGGCGGCCGCAGCCGGGATCCGCGCACAGGGGAGCCGCAGGAGGGCGCCGCACCACCGCGCCGGCAGCCGCACGGCGTGGTGGTGCGGTGCCGTCTTTGGGTGATGGCCTGGTGATGGCCGCTGCTTCGGCACCCCATGTGGGTTCACGGGGGACAGGGACGTTCTCCGTGTGCCGTTCGGGAGGTCGGCTCATGGAGCCTGCGAGGGTTCTCAAGATCCTCAGGTCACTGCCCCTGCTACTGCCCCTGTGGAACCGGCGCGTCTGCGTACAGCGCCTGTGGCCGTCGTCATCCGCGCTGCTCAGGTCCACCGCACTAGAACTGACCATCCTCACCGGGCACGTACTGCTCTATCCCTCCGGGATCACGCAGGAACGTCCGGTGCCGTGCCCGCCCAGGGAAGCCGAGGGCGCGCCCCGCCTCCCCGCCGGCAAACACGACCGGCCCGTCGTGCTCCTGCACGGCTTCATCGACAACCGCTCGGTCTTCGTCCTGCTGCGCCGCGCCCTGGCCAAGCACGGCCGACGCCATGTCGCCTCGCTCAACTACTCGCCGCTGACCTGCGACATCCGCGAAGCGGCCCGACTGCTCGGCGCTCATGTCGAGGAGCTGTGCGAACGGACCGGGCAGTCGGAGGTCGACATCGTCGGGCACAGCCTCGGCGGGCTCATCGCGCGCTATTACGTACAGCGCCAGGGCGGCGACGCCCGCGTCCGCACCCTGGTCACGCTCGGCACCCCGCACGGCGGCACCCGGGTCGTCCCGGCGATGAACGCGCATCCGATCGTGCGCCAGATGCGCCCCGGCTCCGAGGTGATCGCCGAACTCGCCGAGCCGGCACCCGGCTGCCGCACCCGGTTCATCGGCTTCTGGAGCGATCTGGACCAGTTGATGGCACCGCTGGAGACGGCCTGCGTCGATCATCCCGATCTGCTCGCGCACAACGTGCGGGTGAGCGGCATCGGCCATCTCGCACTGCCCGTCCACCCGGCCGTCGCCACCGGCATACGGCAGGCCATCGACGACGACGCGGCGCTCGTCAGCGCCTCGGGCTCGATGTCCGTGGCCTAGGGACCAGGGCCGCGCCCCGCGACGACCGCCCGTACGCCGCAAAGACGACCGCCCGTACTCCACAAACCAGTTGACCCGCCCCGAGCCCGCCCAGTTCGATGCCCCGGTGACCACATCGAAGCCGCGCAGGATGCACGCAGACCAGGCCGATATCGACGACGCCCTGGTGCGGCGGCTGATCGCGGGGCAGTTCCCCGAGTGGTCCGGTCTGCCGGTCGAGCACGTCGATTCACCGGGCACGGTCAACGCGCTGTACCGCCTGGGCGAGGACATGGTCGTACGGCTGCCGCTGCGCGCCGGTTCCGACGAGGAGATCGAGGACGAGTTCGCCTGGCTGCCGAAGCTCGCCGCGCACCTGCCGGTCACCATCCCCGAGCCGCTCGCCAAGGGCGCGCCCGCCGAAGGGCTCGACTGGCTCTGGTCCGTCTACCGCTGGCTGGACGGCAGCACCCCGACCGTCGGGGCGATCGCCCGGCCCCGCGAACTGGCCGCGGATCTGGCCGGGTTCATCACCGCACTGCGCGCCATCGACGCCACCGGCGCCGGAGCGCCCCGCTGCAGCCGCGGCGTACCGCTGGGCGAGGAACGCGACCAGGCGACCCGCAAGGCGCTCGCCCAACTCACCGGCGTGATCGATGCCGAGGCGGCGGCCTCCGTATGGCAGCAGGCCCTCGACGCCCCACCCTACGAAGGCCCCGACCGCTGGATGCACGGCGATCTGCAGCCCGGCAATCTGCTCGTGAGCGACACGGGCCGGCTGGCCTCCGTCATCGACTTCGGCCTCGTCGGCATCGGCGATCCGACCGTCGACCTGATCACCGCCTGGTACGTACTGCCCGCCGCGGCGCGCCCGGAGTTCCGCGCCGCCGTCGGGGCGGACGACGCGAGTTGGGTACGGGGGCGGGGGCTCGCGATGTCGATCGCGCTGATGGAGCTCTCGTACTACCGCGAGACCAATCCGCGGATGGCGACGACGGCACGCCATGTGATCGGCGAGATCCTCACCGACCACGCGGCACGGCCCAACGGTTGACCCAACGGCTGACCCACTGCCCGACTCACGCCACTTGAGGCCGACGCGAGACAGAGAAAACTCGAACAGATCTCGAACACAAGGCCAAAGCTGTGCCCGCAGTCCGCCGAAAGGCGGCCGAATGCCCGTTTCTCTCACCGACGAAACCAGCTGAAGATTGTCGGCGTCGCACACCGCCGGGTACAGTCACCGCACTGCTCCGCCCCCTTGTTGTCGAGGCGAAAGAGAAGTTGGTGAACGAACAGCACGGCTATGCCACCGGACACGGCGGCTACGCGACCGGTGCCTTCGACGCCTCCTCTTTCGATTCGGACCCCCTCTTCGGGGCCATGCCGGGTGCGTACGACGCGACGCAGAGCGGCCAGTGGGACAGCTCCCAGTGGACCGCCGGCGCACAGAACTACGAGGCCGCCGCCTCGCCCGATCCGTACGCCGCGCAGCACACCGGCGGTTACGACAGCGGCAGTTACGACACCGGCGGCCACGACACGACCGCCATGTGGGCGAGCGCCGGATACCAGGCGCTCGGCGACATCCCCGGGCAGGCAGGACCGCAGGGCGCCGAGCAGTGGGACACCACCGGCCAGTGGCAGACGACCGGCGCGTACGGCTACGCCGACACCGGCGCCTACGACGCCACCGCGTGGAACTCGGCGGGCACGGACACCTCGTACGAGCCCGAGCAGGCCGCCTCCTACGCCACCGGTTCCTACGAGACCGGTTCCTACGAGAGCACCGCGTACGAGACCGGCACCTACTCCGCCGGCACCTACGAGGCGTACGCGACCGAGGCGCCGCAGGCACACGGGGCCGAGACACACGGGGCCGAGAGCCACGGCTACGAGGCCGACTCGCCCCAGCCGCAGGCCTTCGAGACTTACGAAGAGACCTACGAAGAGTCCTTCAAAGAGTCCTACGAAGCCTCCGAAGAGCCGTACGGCGAGACCGAACTGCTCGACGAACCGGTCACCCTCGGCCACGACGACAGTGAAGAGCCCGAGCCGGTACGGGTGGCGCACAGCCCCCGCCCCCAGCGCTCCGGCTCGCGCGGCCGCCGCCGCACCCCCGCCAAGCGTTCCGCGCTCCTGACCGTGGCCGTGCCCTCGGTCTGCGCGCTGGGTGTCGCCGGTGTCGCCGCCGCTTCGGTGGTCGGCTCGATGGGCGGGAACGAGGAGCCGAAGACGCAGGCGGCGCCCGACCCCAGCTCGGTCGAGACCGCCGCCGCGAACAGCAAGCTGGACACCCAGCTCACCGCACTCTCCGCGGACGCCGATGACTTCGCGGACCGCGCGAGCCGTACGCAGGAGCGCCTCGACCTCAAGGAACGCCAGGAGGCCGAGAAGAAGCGCAAGGCCGAGGAGGCCGCCCGCAAGGAGGCGCTGCGCCCCAAGTTCTCGCTCCCGGTCAAGCAGCACGGGCTCAGCGCGTACTACGGACAGGCCGGCGTCAACTGGATGTCCGTGCACACCGGCATCGACTTCCCCGTCTCGTACGGCACCCAGGTGCTCGCCGCGACGGACGGCACCGTGCGCACGCAGTGGAACGGCGCGTACGGGAACATGGCCATAGTGACGGCGCCCGACGGCACCGAGACCTGGTACTGCCACCTGTCGAGTACGAAGATCCGCAGCGGTTCGGTCAAGGCCGGCGATGTGATCGCGTACTCCGGTAACTCCGGCAACTCCACCGGCCCGCATCTGCACTTCGAGGTCCGCCCGGCCGGCGGCTCGGCGATCGACCCGCTGCCGTGGCTGCGCGGCCACGGGCTCGAGCCTTCCTGATCCGGACCGCGAACAGGCCGGACCACCACGAACAGAAAGGGGCGACCTCCCTCAGGAGGCCGCCCCTTTCACGTATCCGAAGCGGCTACAGCTTCTCGACCGGCGCGTACCGCAGCAGCAGCACCTTCGGCTTCGTATCGCCGAAGTCGATCGTGGCGCGCGCCTTGTCGCCCGCGCCCTCGACGCCGACGACCGTGCCCAGGCCGAACTGGTCGTGCGTGACCCGGTCGCCGACCGCGAGCGAGACGGCCGGCTTGTCGGTGGCGCGGCCGGTGGCGAAGCCGGACGGGCCGCCGCGCCGGTCGCGCGCCGCCATCGCGGAGGAGAGCGAGGAGGCCACCGCGGCGGCCGGACCCGAGGAGGGTGCGCCGCCGAGTTTGGCGCCGGTGCGCTTCCACTCCAGGTGCTGGGCGGGGATCTCCTCCAGGAAGCGCGACGGCGGGTTGTAGGAGGGCTGGCCCCAGGCGCTGCGGAGGGTGGAGCGCGTCAGGTAGAGGCGCTCACGGGCGCGCGTGATGCCCACGTACGCGAGGCGGCGCTCCTCCTCCAGTTCCTTGGCCTGTCCGAGGGCGCGCATGTGCGGGAAGACGCCGTCCTCCATGCCGGTCAGGAAGACGACCGGGAATTCGAGGCCCTTGGCGGTGTGCAGGGTCATCAGCGTGATGACGCCCGAGCCGTCCTCGTCCTCGTCGGGGATCTGGTCGGAGTCGGCGACGAGGGCGACGCGTTCCAGGAAGTCGGAGAGCGAGGGCCGCTCGCCGTCCTCCGTCTCCTGCTCGAACTCCAGGGCCACGGCGGCGAGTTCCTGAAGGTTCTCGATACGGGTCTCGTCCTGCGGGTCGGTCGAGGCCTGCAACTCGGCTAGATATCCGGTGCGTTCGAGCACGGCCTCAAGGACCGTGGCCGGGCCCGCGCCGGATTCGACGATCGTACGGAGCTCCTCCATCAGCACGTTGAAGCGCTTGACGGCGTTGGTGGAGCGGGCGGCCATCCCGTACGCCTCGTCGACGCGGGTCAGGGCCTGCGGGAAGGTGATCTTCTCGCGCAGCGACAGGGCGTCGATCATCGCCTCGGCACGCTCGCCGATACCGCGCTTGGGCACATTGAGGATCCGGCGCAGCGGGACGGTGTCCTCGGGGTTGGAGAGCACACGGAGATAGGCCAGGACGTCCCGGACTTCCTTGCGCTCGTAGAAGCGGACTCCGCCGACGACCTTGTAGGGCAGGCCGACGCGGATGAAGATCTCTTCGAAGACTCGGGACTGCGCGTTCGTACGGTAGAAGACCGCCATGTCGCCGGCCTTCGCCTCGCGTGCGTCGGTGAGGCGGTCGATCTCCTCGGCGACGAACTGCGCTTCGTCGTGCTCGGTGTCGGCGACATAGCCGGTGATCTGGGCGCCGTTGCCCGCGTTGGTCCACAGGTTCTTCGGGCGGCGGGACTCGTTGCGCTCGATGACCGCGTTGGCGGCGGAGAGGATCGTCTGCGTGGAGCGGTAGTTCTGCTCCAGGAGGATCGTCGTCGCGTTCGGGTAGTCGTCCTCGAAGTCGAGGATGTTGCGGATGGTGGCGCCGCGGAACGCGTAGATCGACTGGTCCGCGTCACCCACCACGCAGAGCTCGGCGGGCGGCACGTCGTGCGCCTCGCCCCGCACCCCGTTGCCGACGAGCTCGCGGACGAGGGCGTACTGCGCGTGGTTGGTGTCCTGGTACTCGTCGACCATCACGTGCCTGAAGCGGCGGCGGTAGTGCTCGGCGACGTCCGGGAACGCGCGCAGCAGGTTGACCGTCGTCATGATCAGGTCGTCGAAGTCGAGCGCGTTGGCCTCGCGCAGACGTGACTGGTACATCACGTACGCCTGGGCCAGGGTCTTCTCGAAGCCGTCGGCGGCCTGGCCCGCGAAGTCCTCCTCGTCGATGAGCTCATTCTTGAGGTTGGAGATCTTCGCGCTGAACGCCTTGGGCGGGAAGCGCTTCGGGTCGAGGTCGAGATCGCGGCAGACCAGGGCCATGAGGCGCTTGGAGTCGGCGGCGTCGTAGATCGAGAAGGAAGAGGTGAAGCCGAGCTTCTTCGACTCGCGGCGCAGGATCCGTACGCACGCGCTGTGGAAGGTCATCACCCACATCGCGTGGGCACGGGGCCCGACGAGGTCCTCGACGCGCTCCTTCATCTCGCCCGCGGCCTTGTTGGTGAAGGTGATCGCGAGGATCTGGCCCGGGTGCACATTGCGCTCGGCGAGCAGATACGCGACGCGGTGGGTCAGGACGCGGGTCTTGCCGGAGCCCGCGCCGGCCACGATGAGCAGCGGGGTGTCGCTGTGGGTGACGGCCGCACGCTGGTTGTCGTTCAGACCGTCGAGCAGCGCGGCGCCGTCGAGCACCGGGCGCGGGGCGCCGTCACGGTAGTAGGCGTCCCGCTGCGCGGGCGCGTCGAACTTCCCGCCGAACAAGTCGGCCGGAAGCTCTTCCGGCCCCTCGTCCTCGGGGGGCGGCGGCGGTACGTGGTCCCGGCCGTGATCCTTGCCGTGATCCTTGGCCTGGAGGTCCGCCAGAAAGCTGTCGTCAAAGAGGCTGCTCATCGCCTACCGAGTCTAGGCGCCTGGACTGACAGCCCGTCCCGGGTTCGTGAACCCGGGACGGACGGTGACGCTCAGCGGTCGCGGAACGCCGCAGGTGACGCTCAGAAGTCGTAGGGCTTCGCGGTGTTCCAGTTCGTCACGTCCGCGCTGTCCCAGGTGAACTCCGACGCCCCGCCCTTGTCGTCCACGGCGCCGTTCTCGTGGCCCGGGCCGGTGTCGCCGCCCTGGTCGCGCAGGGCGATGGAGAGCTCGCTCGACGTCCGGGTGCTGTCGCCGTCGGTGAAGAGGGCCACGGCGGAGTAGACCTTGCCGCCCGGCTTCAGCGTGATCTTGGTGCTGCCGCCCGCGGTGTCCTTCGACGAGTGACCGAGGACCTTCGTGGAGCCCCCGAGCATCACCGAGGGGTACGAGGTGACCCAGCAGGACTTGGAGTCGGCGTTCTGCGCGGTGATCAGCAGGTGCTCGCCCTCCTCGGCCGGGAAGCGGTGCAGCACGGAGATCGACAGCTCGTCGCCCTTGCAGGGCTGGGCGGCGGTGGAGCCGGCGGCGGCCTGGTCGGTGGTGTCACCGGAGCCGGAACCGGAACCGGAACCGGCGGAAGAGCCCGTGGTGCCTGAGGTGCCCTCGCCTTCGGACGACTTGGCGTCGTCGGAGCCCTCGGCGCCCGCGCTCTTGCCGGCGCTCTTGCTGGTGTCCACCTTGGTGTCCTTACCGGTGCCGCTGCCGCTCTCCGAGCCGCTGCAGGCGGTCAGGCCCAGGGCCAGGGCGGCGGTGGCGGCAGCGGCCAGGGCGGTGGTGCGGATTCGCGTGGTGCGCATATGAGATTCCCCCGTGCGGTGGTGCGGTCGTGGCGCGGAGCGGTCGGCTCCGCGGCGGTCGGGACCAGCTTGTCGCGGGGCGCTTGCGCTTCGCTCACGCCGCGCTGACGTCCTGCTGACGTCCGCCGCGGTTCGCCGCAGGTTCGCTGCGGTTCGGCGAAAAGCACAGGTCAGGGGCGTGGCATATAGATCAGGGGCGTGACATGAGGCGTACGCGAGCGGTGTCGTAGCGCGCTCTGAGCCCCACGTCCGCCGACACCTCAAGGAGGGCGCCCAGCGCGCGGACCGCGCCCTCGTCGTAGCCGGCGGCCTCCGCCTCGCGGGCCGCGTCCTCGAGGCGCGCGACGCCCTCGGCCTCCTCGCCCAGGCGCAGCAGCGCCTCGCCGGCCGTCGTCAGGAGCAGCACACGGGAGGCGTCCGAGGGGGCCGGGGAGCCGTCGAGGGCGAGGGCGGCGGCGGCCGTGTCCAGGGCCGGCCGCCAGTGTCCGGCGTCGAGACGGTGCCGGGCGAGGTGGTGCAGGGCGAGGCGTTCGATGTGCCGGTCGGCGGCGGCATGCGCCAGTTCCACCGCCCGTACGCAGGCTTCGGCGGCCTCGTGCGGGTCGCCGAGTGCGGCCTGGACGAGCGACAGGTTGACCAGCGCCGTGGCCTCGCCGTGCGGATCGCCCGCGCGGGCCGCGAGCTCCGGGGCGGCCTCCAGGTGGACCAGGGCCTCCTGGAGCAGGCCCTCCTCGGTCAGGACCCAGCCGAGCAGGGCGAGGACGCGCCCTTCGGCCCGTATGTCCTCGTCGGCCCGTGCGGCCTCAAGTGCCAGGCGCAGCAAGGGGGTCCAGCCGTCGCGGACCCGCCACACCATCTGCGGCCACTGGGCGAGGACGAGCCGCCAGGTCCTGCCGTGCAGCCCGGCGGCCTGCGCTGCGCCGACCGCCAGGGTCAGATCGTCGCGTTCGACGGCGTACCAGGCCATGGCCTCCTCGCTGCCGCTGAACTCGCGTACGCCCGGCGGCCGTCGGAAGTCCTCGGGCAGGCCGAAGCACGGCTCGTCGCCGGGTTCGGCGGCGTCCGCCGCGGCCAGGGCGGTGGCCACCATGTGGTCGAGCACCCGCAGGACGGCGTCCGGTGCGGCGTCCAGGCCGCGGGCGTACAAGCGCACGAGATCGTGCAGGGTCCAGCGGCCGGGCGCCGCGCGGATGACGAGATGCGCGGCGGCAAGCCGGTCGAGGGCGGCCTCCGCGGTGTCCGGGTCGGTGCCGGCCAGGGCGGCGGCCGTGTAGCGGTCGAAGTGGGTGCCGGGGTGCCTGCCGAGGTGCGCGAACTGGTGCGCGGCGGCTTCGGGCAGCCGGCTCACGGTGAGGCGCAGGGCGGCTCCGACCCCGGTGTCCTCCACGTCCAGGAGGCTCAACCGGCGTGATGCGTCGGAGAGTTCGGTGCTCATCTCGCTCAGGGACCACTCGGGCTGGTCCGCGAGACGGGCGGCGGCGACCCGCAGGGCGAGGGGCAGGCCGCCGCAGAGTTCGGCGAGCCGGTGCGCGGCCACCGCCTCGGCGAGCACCCGGTCCTTGCCGAGTACGGCGGCGAGCAGTGCGGTGCTGTCGTCGGGACCCAGGACGTCCACGGGTACGGGCCGTGCGGCGTCGGAGGCGATCAGACCGCGCAGCCGGTAGCGGCTCGTGACGACGGTGACGCAGTCGGTGCCGCCCGGCAGGAGCGCTCTGACCTGCTCGGAACCGTGTGCGTTGTCGAGCACGACGAGGAGGCGGCGGTCGGCGGCGAGGGAGCGGAAGAGCGCGGACGCACCGTCGGCCGACTCGGGTATCCCGCGGGGCGCGACGCCGAGCGCGAGGAGGAACTCACGCAGCACGTCGAGACGGTGCGGGGTGCCGGTGTCGCTGAAGCCGCGCAGGTCGGCGTAGAGCAGACCGCCGGGGAACGCGGCGCGGTTGCGGTGCGCCCAGTGCACGACGAGAGCCGTCTTGCCCACGCCCGCGGGGCCGGTGACCAGGCAGACGGGGGCCTCGCCCGCGGCGGCGCGGGACAGGGCGGTGAGTTCGGCGGAGCGGCCGTGGAAGCCGCGGGGGATGCGGGGCAGGAGGTCCATGGGGGCGGCGGCCAGGGGTGGGGAAGGGGGCGCGGTGAGGACCGGGGCGAGCGGCGGCGGTGCAGGTGCCGGTGCCGGTGCCGCAGCAGGAGCCTGGGATGCGGAAGTCGATACGAAGGCTGCCGGGGCGGGCGGAACCGGCGCAGGCGCGGTACCCGCTCCGTACGACTCCGTCCTGTACGGCTCCGCCCCGTCCGACCCCCTCCCGGCCGGCTCCGCCCCGTTCAACTCCTCCCCGCGCAACGCCACCGCGTACGCGTCCGCGAGTTCGCGGCCCGGGTCCACGCCCAGTTCGTCGGCGAGCAGACGGCGGGTGCGGTGGAACCAGTCAAGGGCGTCCGAGCGGCGGCCCGCCCGCTGCAGCGCCGTCATCAGCGCGGCCGCAAGCGATTCGCGCAGCGGATGCACATCGGCCTCGGCACGCAGGACGGCCGCCGCACGGGAGTGCTCACCGAGCCGCCCGTACGCGGCGGCCAGCAACTCCACGGAGGCGAGGCGCAGTTCCTCCATCGCGTGCGCGGCCGTCTGCAGGGGCGGGGTCAGGTGGGCGCCGGTCAGGGCGGGGCCCTGCCACAGCGCGAGGGCCTCCTGATACATCGCCACCGCGTCGGCCGGCGCACGCCGGCCGCGGGCGAGCGCCACCAGTTCCTCGAAGCGGTGGGCGTCCAGGAGGCTCTCCGGCATACGCAGCACGTAGGCCGCACCCTGGGTGACCAGTTCGACCCCGTAGATCTCCGCGTCCACCGTCGCGAACAGGGCCCGCAGCCTGGACACATGGCCCTGGATCACGCTCCGGGCCCGCGCCGGCGGCTCGTGGTCCCACAGCGCGGCCGTCAACTGGTCGACCGGAACGGGGTGGTTGGGCCGCAGCAGCAGCGCGGCGAGCAGGCTGCGCCGCTTGGCGGGGCCCAGTGGCAGTTCGCCGGACTCGGTGGCGACGGACACCGCGCCGAGCAGCCGGAACTCCACCTGTGCATCTCCTTGTGGGGAAAAGCGTCAGGTTACCGGAGAGTTCGGCTTATCGGAGTGTTCGGCGGAGTGCTCACCGACGAGGCCGAGGCGTCACGGCAAGCACCCTGTTGTGACGACAAGGGAAGACAAAGCGGACGCGATGATCGACGCGGAGTCGTCAAGGTCACGAAAATGTATCGGGCAAATCGAACATCAACCTTCACAGCGGCCACACGAGTTGGCTAGCGTGCTCCCGGGCCGAGCGTTACCCCCACCGGCGACAGTCGCCGGGACCGTACGGCCTGCGCCGAGTCAGCGAGGCCCGCGAGGGTCGAACAGAGCCGGGGACCCACAGACCTTGGGGTGAATCGGGACGGCCCCACCGTCCTGTAGGGCGACCTTCCTGCGCCCGAACCCGACAGCTAACCCGGTAGGCGCCCATCGGAAGGAGCGCCGGCCTTGGCGTCGCACCGCAAGCCGCGGACCAGTCGAATACGTACCTCTCATGCCGTCGGGATCACCTCGGCCGCACTGACCTCCGTGGCGCTGCTCGCGCAGACGGCGAACGCCGCCCCCGCCGAGCCGGACAAGCCCTCCCTCGAGGAGGTGCAGAAGAAGGTCGACGACCTCTACCGCCAGGCCGGCACCGCCACGCAGAAGTACAACCTGGCCAAGGAGAACACCGACCAGCAGCGCTCGAAGCTGAACGACCTCCAGGACGAGGTCGCCAAGCGCACCGAGAAGGTGAACGACGCGCGGCGCGAGCTGGGCCAGATCGCCGCGGCGCAGTACCGCAACGGCGGCGCCTCCGACACCGCCGTACTCCTGCTCTCGGACAACCCCGACGACTACTTCGCCCAGCGGCAGTTGATGGGGCGGCTCTCCGGCCAGCAGCAGGACGCCGTCGAGGACTTCAGGACGCTGCAGACGCAGGCCGACACCAAGCGCGACGAGGCCACCGACTCCCTGGCGCAGCTCAGCGACTCCGAGACCGACCTCAAGTCCAGCAAGCAGGACGTGCAGGAGAAGCTGGGTGAGGCGCGTGAGCTGCTCTCGAAGCTGACGCAGGAGGAGAAGGAGCGCCTCGCCGAGCTGGAGCGCAAGCGGGAGGCCGAGGCCAAGCGCAAGGCCGAGGAGCTGGCCCGTAAGCAGGCCGCCGAGGAGGAGGCCCAGCGCAAGGCGGCCGAGGAGGCCGCCAAGGAAGAGGCCGAGAAGCCGCCGGCCGAGCAGCCCGCCGATCCGCCCGCCTCCGGCGAGGACTCCTACGCGGCCAAGGCCGAGAAGGTGCTGGCGTTCGCGCGGGCCCAGATCGGCAAGCCGTACGTCTGGGGTGCGGCCGGCCCCGACTCGTACGACTGCTCAGGTCTCACGCAGAAGGCGTGGGCCGCGGCGGGGATCGAACTGCCGCGCACCACCTGGGACCAGGTGAAGGTCGGCACGACGGTGAGCGTGGACAACGCCAAGCCGGGTGACCTGGTCTTCTTCTACGACGACATCAGCCACGTGGGCATCTACATCGGCAACGGCGAGATGATCCACGCGCCGAAGCCGGGCGCCAACGTGCGGACCGAGTCGATCTACTACATGCCGATCCACAGCGTCGTACGCCCGGCATGAGGCACTGCGCGTCACGTCCGGAGCGTCACGTCCGGACTGTCACGTCCAGAGCGTCGCGATGAAGATGTTCGCGGTGGTCAGTGCGCCGACCGCCGCGAACATCCCCTTGTCGATCTGCTCCTCGTCCCGCTTCACGTAGACGAGGCCGAGGATCACGATGAGGACGGCGAGCTTCACGCCGATCTTGACGTTGTCGACCGTCTGGTCGTCGGCCTGGTTGAGGCCAACCAGGGCGACGCCCGTGACCAGCATGGTGAGCGCGCCGTGCAGCATCGCCGGCACGAAGCGCGCGGTGCCCGCGCCCATCGCCTTCATCTGCGTGAGGAATCCGCCGAGGAGGGAGGCGATGCCGATGATGTGCAGCGCGACGAACACATTGATGAGTACGTCCATGGGGCGGAGCCTAGAGGGTGCTTGAACACCACCCGAGTCCGGGTCCGTAGCGCGCTGTAGCACGTCCCGCGCTCGTGGACGGAGGCTTCGCGTACATCGATCGAGCCTTCCCGTCTCTCGCGCATCCCCCATCCCGTACCCGCTCATATGCGTTCAACTTCTCTATGCAACAGAGCACTTCCGCACTTTCCGTCACCGAGTGATGACGGAGAGGTTTAGCGTCCTTGCCCAGTGACCGGCTCCCCACCGCCGCCCGAGCACCATCCGGACGGCAGTCGGCCACTACCGCCGAGAGGTCCGGCGGCGGCCCGCTCCCCCTGTGCGGGCCGCCGCCGGACGCGTAAGGAAGTGTCTGAGGTTGGCCGCGCATCGCAAGCCCAAACCGCGTTCGCTCACCGGCATCACCAGCAACACCGCACGTACCGCACTGACCCTGGCCCTGGCCGGCGCCGCGTCCACCACCCTCTTCGAGGGATCGGGACAGGCGGAACCCCGGCTCACCCCGGCCCAGGTGAAGGCGAAGGTCGACAAGCTCTACCACGAGGCAGAGGTCGCCACCGAGAAGTACAACGGAGCGCGCGAGCAGGCCAGGAAGGCCCGCGGCGAGCTCGACGAGCTGCAGGACGAGGCCGCCCGCAAGGCCGAGAAGCTCGATCAGGCGCGTACGGCGCTGGGGCATGCGGCGACCGAGCAGTACCGTTCCGGCGGTATCGATCCCACCATGCAGCTGGCGCTGGCCTCCGATCCGGAGGAGTACCTGGACAGCGCCGCGCTCGCCGAGCAGACGGCGGGCCGGCAGGCCTCGGCGATCGAACGGGTACGGGAGGATCTCCGTGAGATCGGCCGGTTGCGGGATGCCGCGGCCGACCGCGTCGAGGAACTCCGCGAGCACCAGGCCACGTTGAAGCAGCGCAAGGCCGAGATCAACACCAAGCTGGACAAGGCGCGTGAGCTGCTCGCGACGCTCTCCCCCGCCCAGCAGGCCTCGTACACCGCCGGCGAGTCCGGCGACCGTGCCTCGCGCGAGATTCCCCGCGGCTCCCTCAAGGCGCCCAACGCCCGCGCCGCACAAGCTGTTTCCTTCGCGTACAGCGCGCTGGGCAGCCCCTACGTGTGGGGCGCGTCGGGCCCGAACGCCTTCGACTGCTCGGGCCTGACCCAGGCGGCGTACCGCTCGGCGGGCGTCTCTCTTCCGCGTACGACCTACACGCAGATCAACGCGGGCCAGCGGGTCTCACGGTCCGAACTCGCCCCGGGCGACCTGGTGTTCTTCTACTCCGGCATCAGCCATGTGGGGCTGTATGTGGGCAACGGCCAGATGATCCACGCCCCGAACCCGTCGGCGCCGGTGCGGCTGGCTCCGGTGGACTCGATGCCGTTCGCGGGGGGTACGCGGGTTTCGTGAGCCCTCCCGAGACGGTCCCCGGAGCGGGAGGTCCGCCTCAGAAGGCCTCGGGTCCGAACCGTCCCCAGGCGACGAAGGCAGCCACGACGAAGTACACGACATCCGCGACCATGAACTTGAACTCGCCGCGCCTGACCCGCACGACGGCGGCTCCGGTCATCAGCGCCATGATCCCTACGGCGGCGACGGGCACGAGCACGGGAGCGATGTCCGTGACAGCGGGCAGGATCAGCCCGAACGCGGCGAGCACCTCGATGGCGCCGATGGCCTTGACGCCGCGCTCGGAAAAGTCCTCGACCCAGTGGGCACTGGCCCCGAAGTCGTAGAGCCGCTGCTTGGAGAGCACGACCTTGCCGGCGCCGCCGAGGAGGAAGGCGGTGGCGAGGATGGCGGCGGTGCTCCACAGGGCGACGTTCATGGTGGCTCCCAGGTCGGTGGCGGGGTCTGCTGCCCTGGGGACGAGACGGCGCACGGCCCTGTGACATGGACGGCCGACATCGGCTCTTCCGGCTTCCTGTACGCGCGCCCCCGCGTCCTACGCGGGCTCTTCCGGCTTCCCGTACTCCGCCCGGAACCCACCACCCAGCTCCTCGGCCACCAGCGCCAGCCACCCGCTCGGCGCATACGGCTGTGGCGGGTCCACTTCCATGCCCAACTCCGCCACCGCGACGGCGTAATCGGCCTCCTCGACGTCGAGCGCCAGGAGCTCGTGCAGTTCGCCGGCGAGGCGGGCCACGAGCTGCGGGTCGGTGGAGTCGGCGTAGTCGCGTACTGCCGTCGCGTGGTCCGCGAACTCGTCCGGCATGTCCTGCGAGAACCAGCCACCGAGGAACTGGGCGAGTTCGGGGAAGCGGGCGTGCCATTCCCAGTGGGTGCGGGGAGCGCAGGGTTTGGGTGCCGCGCCGTCCTCGATGGACTGCCTCAGATGGTCCGCGATCACGAACAGCCAGTCCTGGACGGCGGATTCGGGCAGGCCGACATCGGGAATCGGGTAGAACTCGCCGAGGCTGAGGCGCAGGCGGCCCGGAGGATTGCGGGCGTACTCGCGGATCTGCTGCTCGGCGGTGGCCAGGGCCCAGGGGCGGGTGTGCCAGGTGTGGCGGAGGTAGGCCTGGAGGGCTTCGCTCGGTCTGTCCGGCTCGTCGTCGGCGGGCATGCCGAGGTAGGCGCTGATCACCTGGTCCAACTCGCCGTAGCGGCGGTCGAATTCGAGGGGCTTCATGGGCATGAGTGCTCAGGCCTCTACAGGTAGATCGGGACGGTGGTGAGGACGACGAAGCCGTACGGGCTGCTCGGCTCGCGCTTGAGGAGCACGCGGGCGGCACGGACGTCCACGGGGTCTCGGCCGGCGAGCAGCATCGCCTGCAGCAGTACGCGGCCGACGGGCTCCTCCCGGGAGGGCCAGGCGGCCTCGATGGTGAGGCGGGGGCGGGTGCCCTGGGCGAGCCAGCGGTGGATCCGCTGCTCGTTGCGGGTCACGACCTGCTGGGTGGCCCAGTGGGCGGTGTCGCGGTCGGGATAGGTGGCGGATCTGGTCCGTACGCTCATGCCCTCAGTGCTCCCTTCGCATATGGTCATCGATCCCTTGGAGCACCTCGCGCAGCGCGTCGTGGGTGACCCAGGGGAAGGCCCGGCCCACATTGGCGGCGAGAGCATCTGTTTCCGGGAAGAGCACCAGAGCCGACTGGGCTTCGGAGGTGATACGCGGGAACACCTCGCTGCAGAAAGGGTGTTCCGCCTCGATGTACGCCTGAATCGATTCCGCAGGCGTCGCGTACTCACCTTCGTAAATCCAGTTCGGGCCGAATCCGGAAAGTTCCGGGAAACGGACCCTCGCCTCCCATTCCGCCAGCGGAAGTTCACCGAAGGTCGCGTCCTGGTCCTGTTCGGCCAGCCGGATCAGACCAGCCAGCGTGTGCAGGTACTCGCCGCCGGGGACACCTTCGCGCGCCTTGTCCAGACGTTCAAAGAACGTACGAGGGAAGAATGCGGCGTCCGCCGTCTCGAGCAGATCCGCCGTGTGGTCGAGAAGTGCCGCGATGGACGGAACCGGAAACAGCCAGCTCGAAGCACCCGAGGCACGCGCGGTCCGGACGAACCGCTTGAGTTCGTCGTCCAGGCCGACCGCGCCGTCCGACTCCTGACTGCGCAGGGCTGTCTCCACAGCGCGCCTTACCGGACCGTCGTTGAAAAGGCTGCCGGTGTGCGAGATCACGTCGCCATCAGCTCCATGGAGAAAAGAGGGAGGGGGTCAGGGGGACACGGGGTAGGACGTGATCACCACGAAGGGCGGGACGAGGCCCTTCCGGTACTGAAGGGCGACCTGCGTGGAATGCACCTCGCTCGCGGTCGCGCGCAAGCCATGCGCATCATAGTCGGCACGTTCGACCGTACGGCCGCTGACCTCGGAGGTCGTGAGGGTCAGCGCCGGAGAGATCTTCGAATTGTTGGGATCCCAATTCGGATTGTTCCGCTCTCTGCGTTCCACTCCTTCGATCCACTTCTCGATACGGTCGGCATTGTCGATGTCATCGAGCGTGGCCTGGGTGAGCCGCTGCGCCGTATCCAGGTCTTTGTACGCCGATGCGGACGGCGCATTTCCCTGATCGCGCAGCCGCTGCGCCATCTGCTCGTCGGTGAGCCCGATGTGCTTGTCGACACCGTGGCTGTTGCCGATTCCTTCCTGGCCCGCCAGATCAAGCGGATAAAAGTGATTCTTCGGGTCCTCGCCAGGAACCGTGTACTTGTGCTCCGGCTTGAACTCGTTGAGCGCCCTGGCCCCGAACGCCTCGGCTCGCGCTTCCTCCGCCTGGAACGTGGGAGCGCTCCGGTGCGCCTCGTCCAGCGGTGCCATCAGCGCGTCCATCCGCGGCACCAGCGCGTTGACCCGGGCGTTGTACGCGGTGACGATCGCGTTCAGTTTGGCTGTGTCGAGGTTGAGCACGATGCCGGCGCCGAGCTGACTCGCTCCCTTGGCGACGCCCTTCACCACACCCTTGATGAGCCCTTTGACATCGTCCATGCCCACGCCGTCCTTGAGGTTCACCTCGACCTTCGGAATGGCGTCACGGATCGCTTCCTTGTACACCTCCCACACCTCGTGGTTGATGTAGACGGCGGCCTCTGCGAACTCGTACAGCAGGTCGGCGACCTTCGTCGCCGTGTCGAAGAGAACGGTCATCACCGGGTGCGTGGCCGTCGGCGAACCGGCCGAGTCATGCTTCCACTCATAGCCCGCGGTGGATGTGCCCCATGCGGTCGTGCCCCACAGCGAGCTGCAGAACCGCCGCATCGCGTCATGCCACTCGCTGTTGCTCTGCTGAGTGATGCTGCTGACATTCCCGGTCAGACCGCTCTCCGCGATGGAGAGCGCCGACGTGGTCATCATCCAGGCCTGCGACAGCGAGTTGAGATAGTGCTGCTGCGGATACGGATAGACCTCGGCCACCTTCCCCATTCGGAAGGCGTGCTTGACGATCGGGCGCAGCACGTCACGGATCATTTCCGGCACCCACTCGAGGACCGAGCGCAGGAAGTCGTCACCGCCGTCGTCGTCGCCCCATTTGAGGTTCGGTACGGAGCCGTAGTGTGGGGCCTTCTCGATCACTTGAGGCAGCGGCTGCGTGGTCGCCTTCGTCTTGCCCGTCGGGTCGTTGGCCGCCTCGGCCTTGGCGTAGTTGTTCGCCGTGGTGGTGAAGCCGACGGCCGCGCCGCCGATGCTGACGACGCCCTTCGCCCAGACCTCGAGGAAGCGGTTGCCCACCTTGACGTAGGAGGCGGCGAAAGCCTGCGGCGCGGTGCCGTAACCGCCCGCGTCCGGATACTCCTTCAGTTTCTCGAGGAGATCCTTGGCCCCTTTGTCCATGGGCGTCTGCTGCATCGCCACGCCACCGGAGACCCGGAACAGGTCCGACGGCTTGACGTCGATCGTGCCGCCCTGGCCCGGACTCTGCGGGCTGCCCGGATTGCCGGGTCCCGCCATCAGGCCGCGCCCCAGCCCCGCAGTACGGCCTGGTGCGCCGCCGCGTAGTTGATGTGCCCCTTGGTCACGACCTCATGGAGCCACTTCTGTGCCGCCTTCAGGTCCGACGCCGAACGCTCCCACTTGTCCAGCTCGTCGATGAAGGTCTCGCGGGCCTCGCCCTCCCAGGTCAGGACGACTTTCTCGGCGCGGCCGTGCAGCAGGTCCAGCTGTTCGTTGAGGTTCTTGAGGATGCCCTCCAGATCTCCGGACAGCCGCTGCAGCGTCGCGAAATCGACGGTTATGTGTTCGTCGTCCGCCATGTCTCTCCCCGTTCCGTCGTGCTCAGAGATCCGAAAGACCGCTGCGCGGGACGGCGGGGACCTCGGTGTTCGGCGTCGACAGCTCAGCCGCCTCCGCCTTGACATCCGTGTCCGCCTGGATCTGCCGCAGCCGCTCCATCACGTCCAGGTCCTGCTCCGAGAACCCGTCGCGGCTCAACCGGACAGCCTGCTCCAGGCGTTGGATCACCATCCGGATGCGTACGGCGTCCTGCGCCGCGCCCCTGTGCAGTTCCCGGTACGCCGTCGCCGCCGGACCGCGCCAGCCCGCCTCGATGCTGTCGACGATCTCGTCCATGCGTCTGACCTGCTTGTCGAGGTAGGTCTGCATGTCGTCGAGGTCGTCGGCGAGCTTGGTCAGCCGGTCGCTCGATGCGCGCAGGTTCGGCTGCACACCTTGGCCGCCCATCACTCCCCCATGATCATGGCACTCAACAACTGCCCCCCGTCACCCACTTGATCACACTAGCAACGCGGTGTGACAAGCTCAGGGCGACCCCGATCGACCTGCTGTGATGGACGCCACCATGCCGCTGCCTCCTCCGCCGCCACCCGCCCACATACGCACCTGGCCCAACCGCAACGCCCTGCTCGCCGACCGCGAGCAGGCGCTGGAGGAGTTGCGGAAGCGCACGCTCCACCCGGGGCGGCTCGCGCTGCTGTGGCTGACCGGGGTGTTGGCGCTCTTCGGGTGGGCGATGGTGTGCATGCCCCTCCTGATGGCCGCCGATGACGACGTGATGGCGTTCGTCGTCGGCCCTTTCTGCGCCCTGCTCGGCCTCGCCGCACTCGTACCCGCCGTGATCATCGTGGTCCGCGGCGCGCGCACCGACCGGCGCGTACGCGAACTGACCGAGCAATGGCTCGAGTTGGACGAGGACCGGGCGGTCGCGCGCCATCTGCGCGCACCCGGCCGCAGCCTCGCCTGGCTGCTGCTCTCGTTCGTGCCCTGCGTCGGTGGGCTGTGGACCGCCTTCGGCGGGACGTACGCCGCACACAATCCGTACGAGGCCGTGCTCGCGCTCGGGTCGGGGACGCTGCTGTGGCTGACCGGGCTGCTGGGCGCGGCCAGGGCCGTCGGCCACTACCAGTGGGCGCTCAGAGACCTGGGGAACTCACGTGCGAGCGCACCCGTTCTCTGAGTGAATCCGACAGCGGAAACACGTGGCGAAAGACGGGGACCCCAGTGGCACTGTTCGGCAATGCGCACACCATAGATCCGGGCAAGGCGGCGCAGGACTACGCGCGACTGCTCGGCCAGGGTGAACAGATCTACGGTGCCTACCAGTTGATACGGGACGCCATCCTGCTGACCGACCGGCGGATGATCCTGATCGACAAGCAGGGGCTCACCGGCAAGAAGGTCGAGTACCACTCGCTGCCGTACCGCAGCATCACGCACTTCGCCGTGGAGACGGCGGGCCACTTCGACCTGGACGCCGAGCTGAAGATCTGGGTGTCGGGCAGCGCGACGCCGATCGAGAAGACCTTCACCAAGGGGGTCAACATCTATGAGGTGCAGGCGATCCTGACGCAGTTCGTGGCGCGGTAAGAGGCGACGAAGCGGCAAGGGGCAACGAAGAAGGGGCCGGTGCGCATGCACCGGCCCCTTCTCCACCACAGCGCTCAGACCAACCGCCGAGCCGTCGCCCACCGAGTCAGCTCATGCCGGTTGGAGAGCTGCAGCTTCCGCAGCACCGCCGACACATGCGACTCCACCGTCTTCACCGAGATGAAGAGCTGCTTCGCGATCTCCTTGTACGCGTAGCCGCGCGCGATGAGGCGCAGGACCTCGCGCTCGCGCTGGGTGAGGCGGTCCAGGTCCTCGTCCACCGGCGGCGCGTCCGTCGAGGCGAAGGCGTCGAGGACGAAGCCGGCCAGGCGGGGCGAGAAGACCGCGTCGCCGTCCTGCACGCGGAAGACGGAGTCGACCAGGTCCGTGCCCGTGATCGTCTTCGTCACGTAGCCGCGGGCGCCGCCGCGGATCACGCCGATGACGTCCTCCGCCGCGTCCGACACCGACAGGGCCAGGAAGCGGACCGGGTCCTCGGCCGCCGACATCAACGAGGCGCAGCGGCGCAGGACTTCGACGCCGCCGCCGCCCGGCAGATGGACGTCGAGCAGGACCACCTCGGGGCGCGTCGCCGTGATCACGGTGACCGCCTGGTCGACATCGGCCGCCTCGCCGACCACCTCGACGCCCGTCACATCCGTCCGGCCGATCTCGGCCTGCACACCGGTGCGGAACATCCGGTGGTCGTCGACGAGGACGACGCGGACATGCCGAGCGCTGCCCTTGGTCTCGTCCGCGCCCAGGGTCTCCGGCTGCTCGTTCATGTCGCTCATGACGTCGATTCCACCCTCTCCATCTCCAGCTCGACCTCGGTGCCGCCGTCCGGCACCGCACGCAACCGCGCCGTACCGCCATGCCGCTGCATCCGGCCGATGATCGATTCTCTGACGCCCATCCGGTCCTCGGGGACCGAGTCGAGGTCGAAGCCCGGTCCGCGGTCACGGACCGAGATGAAGACCGTACGGCCCTCGACCTCCGCGTAGACCTGGACGGCGCCGCCCTCGCCACCGTACTTGGCGGCGTTCACCATTGCTTCCCGTGCGGCCTGCATCTGCGCCGTCAGTTTCTCGTCAAGCGGGCAGTCGCCGACGACCACGACCTCAAGGGGCACGCCGTGCTTGTCCTCGACCTCGGCCGCCGCCATCTTCACCGCTTCCGAGAAGGTCTCCGGCTCCTCGATCCTCCCCGTGCCCTCGGGCTTGTAGAGCCAGTTGCGCAGATCCCGTTCCTGGGCGCGCGCGAGGCGCCGTACCTCCGAGACGTTCTCCGCGTTGCGCTGGATCAGCGTGAGCGTGTGCAGGACCGAATCGTGTACGTGGGCGGCGACTTCGGCCCGTTCCTGCGCACGGATACGCATCAGGCGCTCCTGCGAGAGGTCCTGCGTCATCCGTACGAGATAGGGGCCGCCGAGCAGCGCGAAGCCGACGAACACGGCGAGCGCGGCCTGGAGCACATTGCCCAGCTCACGGGCCGAGTTCTGCAGCACGAAGATGCCGGTCACACCCGTACCGACCAGGAGGACACCGGCCAGGGTACGGGCGATGTTCAGGGTGCGGCGCTTACGGCCGACGGCCATCCAGCGCGCGCGGCGCGCGTTGTCCGCCTGCCGCCACACCAGGGCGACACCGGCCGCGACAAGGAGGGTCGGCCAGAGATACGCACGGGCCTGGCCGCTCATGTCGACGGTGCCGACGAAGACCATCGCGATCACGAGCATCGCGATGAACGCGAAGATCTGCCCCTTGTCGATCTTCCGCACGACCAGCTTGCGCCGCCCGTCGGGACCGAGCTCGGTGGTCACGGTGTGCTGGCGCTCGGCGGTGACACCGCCGACGCCGATGGGCACGAAGAACCAGAACGCGGCGTAGAGCAGCGCCCCGAGTCCATTGGCCGTGAAGAGCCCGACGAACATCAGCCGCACCCAGAAAACGGGCAGCCCGAGATGTCCGGCGAGTCCGCGCGCCACTCCCCCGAGCCAGCGGCCTTCACCACTGCGGTAGAGCTTGCGCAGCGGCTGCGTCTCCTGGGCGGGCGTGGCTGCGGCTGGCATGTCACCGATCCTCACACGAGCACGGGTGCCCCGGCATCAGGGTTCGGCCCCTAGACGTCCCTGATCCGCAAGCCGGGTCCCGGCTCACCCGTCGAGCCAGGTCCCCACTGACCCGTACGGACAATCTCAGGGTCCGACCAGGGTCGCCCCGCCTGCCACCGCCCGCCCCCAGCCCTCACCATGGAACCCATGACGGATCACCACGACACCCGGACCGCGGAGCCGGCCGACGCGCCCCCCGAGGCCGCGCCGCCGCCCGCCCGGCTGCGCCGCGACCAGGAGCACAAGATGCTCGGCGGTGTCTGCGCGGGCCTCGGCCGGCACTGCGACATGGACCCGGTGATCTTCCGTATCGTCCTGGCGCTGCTCGGCGCCGTGGGCGGTCTCGGTCTGATCTTCTACGGCTTCGCGTGGCTGCTGATCCCCGCCGACGGCGAGGACGAGAACGAGGCCCGCCGGATGCTGACCGGCCGCGTCGACGGCCCGGCCCTGACCGCGCTGCTGTTCGCCATGATCGGCTCCGGCGTACTGCTCTCTATGGTCAACAACGCCGGGGTGCTGACCTTCGCCTCCGTACTCGGCGTACTGCTCGCCGGCGCCGGCTACTGGTCGAAGGAGCGCCGGAGCGACACCCCCTCGCCCACCCCTTCCCCAAGCTCTCCACATCGTTCGAGCAGGGGATACCCCACTGCCGCCCAGGCCGTCGCCGACGCTCCGCCCGAGACACAGGCGCCGCCGGTGAGCCGCGGCCCCTCGTGGTGGCGCGATCCGATCGTGAAGGACGGCACGCACGAGGGCGGTACGGGATATCTGTGGGGGCCGGTGGAGCTGTCCGGCGAGGAGCTGAACGACTCGCCGCGCCCCGCCCGAAGGTCCGACGGCCAGGTCCTCACCCCGCTGCGCGGTCCGCGCTGGATCGGCGGCTGGACCTTCCTGCTCACGCTGGCGGCCGGAGTGACCGGCTCGCTGGTCGCGGCGAACGAGACCGGCCCCGACCCCTCCCTCAGCACCGTCCTGACCGCGGGCCTCGCCTGTGCGCTCGGTGTCCTCGCGCTCGGTATCGCGCTGAGCTCTTTCTTCGGGCGTACGGGGGCGGGTTCGGTGATGCTGGCGCTGATCGTCGCCGCGCTGCTCGCCGGTGCCTCGGCGCTGCCGAAGGAGATCACCACCAACTGGGTGCACACGCAGTGGCAGCCCACCGCGGCCGCCGATGTGCGCCCCGCGTACAACATCGGCTCCGGCGAAGGCACCCTCGACCTGAGCAAGCTCGATCTGAAGAAGGACCAGACGGTCACCACGAGTTCCAAGATCGGCGCAGGCCGGATCAAGGTGATCGTCCCCTACGACGCGACCGTGAAGGTGGACGTACACGTGGGCGTGGGCGACATCCGGCTCCCCGAAGGCCATGCCAGGAGCGACATCGACGTGTCTCCCGACCAGAAGCGCGCCATCACCCTGCGCCCGGCCGGTGATGCCAAGGACGGCGGCACGATCGACCTCACCCTCGAGGTCGGCCTCGGTCAGGCGGAGGTGACCCGTGCGGCGAAGTGACGACCGGCGCCGCTGGCTGCACCCGTTCCAGCCGGGCCGGATGGTCCTGGGCCTCGCGATGGGCGGCGTCGCACTCGCCTACGGCGGCGAGGCGGCCGGCTGGTGGGACACCGAGTGGTACGCGGCGATCCCGATCGTGGTGCTCGGGCTGTTCCTGGCCTCGGTCGCCGGGATCATCGCCTATGCCGTACGCAGGCGGCGCGGCGCCCGCGTACTCCCGCCCACCGACGACCGGACCGACATCGGGGCGGGAGCCCGCGAGGGCTGACGGAAGAGGGCGGGGCCGGCACCGGAGCGGCAGCCCACGCGCGCTAACGCGCGAGGAACGGCCCCAGTACGTCGGCGAGTTCGGCCGGCGCGTCCACCGCGATGAGGTGCGCGGCGGTCGGGAACTCGACGAGCTCCGCACCCGGGATCCCGGCTGCGTACAGGCGCGCGATGTCCTGGAAGTCGGCCACGTCGAGCTTGCCGATGCCGACCAGGGTGGGGACCCGGACCGTGGAGAGATCCCCCGTCGCGGGACCCTGACCGTGCTCGTCCTTGGCGTCCATGTGCACAAGGGACGCCCGCATCGGACCGCGCAGCCGCTCCACGAGCCCCTCGGCCACGTCCGCCCAGCCGCGGGCCGGGCCGCGCAGCCACATGTCCAGGTTCACGCGGACCGCGGTGTCCAGGTCGCCCGCCGCCAGCGCCTCGGTCTCCGCCTCGTCGTACGCGATCATGTCGGCGCCCCAGGAGTAGCCGGGCCACGGCGGGGCGAGCAGGGCGAGGGAGTGCACCCGGTCCGGGTGCGTGAGCGTGAAGTCCAGGGCCACTCGGCCGCCCCAGGAGGCCCCGACGATCCGGACCCGCTCGTGGCCGAGGTGGTCGAGCAGCCGCCGCAGATCGTCGTGGTCGGTGTACGGCGAGCTCGGCGGCGCCGATTCCCCGAAGCCGCGCAGGTCGTGGCGGATCACGGTGTACCGCTCGGCGAGGGCGGGCACGAGGTCGTCCCACATCCGGCGGTCGGCGACGCCGGCGTGCACGAGGACGACCGGTGGGCCCTCGCCTTCTACGTCGTAGGAGAGAGAGCCGAGGTCATCGGCGAGTAGGCGCATCCGAGGATGCTGACAGCCGCCTGCCGGCTCGCGCTACCCCTTACTGCTGCGCCGCCCGACCTCTGCTGCGCCGCCCGACCTCTGCCGCGCCGCCCCGACTCATGCCGCGCCGCCCTGGCTGATGCCGCGCCGCCGCTGCCTCAGCCAGGCGTCCACCGACCAGTACGAGGCCCCCGCCAGGATCAGCGGCAGCCAGGCCATCAGATACGGGAGGTCGTTGCCCATGTAGTAAGGGGTGTCCGACCAGCTCATCGTGAACCACAGGCTGAGCGAGAGCAGCGCGCCGCCGAGCGCCGCGATCCGGGCGAGCAGGCCGATCAACGTGCCGATGCCGACGGCCAGTTCACCGAAGGCGATGGCATAGCCGAAGCCGACGGGCGAGTTGGCGGCGAGGTCGAGCATCTTGGGGATCGCGACGTCGCCGTGCTCCTGGAGGAAGCGGATCTGGTCGCCGATCGACTGGTCGCCCGAGTCCTTGAGGAACGTCGAGCTGGTGAGCTTGTCGAGGCCCGCGTAGACGAAGGTGACACCGAGAAAGATCCGCAACGGCAGCAGCGCGTAACGCGATGCGGTGTCGCGCCAGTCCCCCCGGCTTCCGCCCGGGTCGGTGTACGTCCCGGTCCGCATGGTGTGCGCCATGATGCCCGCCGCCTCTCGGTTGATCCCGTTGAGCTCTCAACGAATTGCCGTCACCAGACCATACGTACGACAGCTGTGAGCTGCTCACCAGTGGCGAGGGCTGTTCAGGAACCGAAATGAGACCTCGGGCGGAGCGCGGGGTTCAGTCCGTGACCTCGATGGTGCACCGGTTGGTCTGCGCCCCGGCCGCGGTGACCACCTGCACCTCGACCCGCCCCGGCTCCACATCCGCAGGTACGGGCACGGTGAGCACCGCGTCCGTCGGGTTGGTGAAGCCGCCCGGCACCGGGACCAGCGGCACATGCACATGGACGGGGCCGATCCGCACGACCATGCGGGCGAGCCGGTCGGGGCCCTGCGCGCCGGGCGGTACGAAGCCCGCGCCGCGGATCTCGATGTCGTCGCCGGTACGGATCGGTGCGTCGAGGTCCCCGGCCTCACGGGCGCGTACCACCGAATGGATCACCGGGCGGCCGCCCTCGGCGTACTTCCCGGCCAGATACGTGGCGGCCGAGACCAGCGCGAGCAGGGCAAGGCCCCAGGGGATGTCGGGCAGCCTGCCGGGGTGGCGGGCGAGGGCGACGGCGGTGAAGAGGAGGGCGGCGGCGTTGATCACGGCGTACTGGGTGTCGGCGAAACTGCCGCGCCCGGAGTCGTCGGTGAGCAGGTCGGCGGCGCGCGGCCGGTCGGCGCGCACCTTCTGCAGCTCCTGTTCGGCTACGCGTACCGAAACGGTACGGCGGACGATGACGGCGACCAGGCAGACGACTCCGATCACGGTCAACAGGCCTCCGCCGGCCGCGAGTTCAAGCCCGGCGAGCAGCGCGTCACGGTCGCGGGGCGACGAGGCGAAGGCGAGCTCCCAGGCGAGGAAGAGCACCGCGTAGCCGCTGAGCAGCACCCAGGCCGCGGCGATACCGCGCGAGGTGGAGAGCCGGTTGTCCTCGCCGATGACGGGGGCGAGCACGCCGCCGCGGGTGCGGTGCACCTGGGCGACGCCCGTGAGCAGTCCGGCCACGAGCAGTGCGGTGAGCAGTCCCGCCGTACGGGCAGCGGTCCAGCCGGCGCCGATCGCGGTGAGGGCCTGGAGCAGCAGAAGCGTTCCGGTCAGGCCCCAGACGGTGAACAGCGTGCGCCGCCACAGGAGTTGCAGCCAGGCAGCGCCCTCCTCGCGGCTGCGTTCGGCCACCGCCACCGCGGACTGGGTCAGCTCGTCCGAGACCCACTGCCGCGACGCGCCCGCCGAGTACGCCACCGCGGCGGGCAGCCCGTGCCCCGCCGCGAGCCCGTCGCGTTTCGCGGTGAACTCCGCGACCGCCCGCCGATGCCCCTCGCGCGCACCGTGCGGACAGTCGCCGCAGGTGCACCCGCCCCCGTGCGCTTCCTGTCGCGCCACTTGCACAGCCACGCCGAGCACTCCTTGATCATTCAATTCCCTTGTAATTACTGGGAATTGTGCCGTACGGGACTGGCGTGACGTCCAACTGGCCTGGTCGTCAAGGGTGATTGAGCCGGGTGAGTGTTGACGCTGCGGGTGACATCAGGAGAGCAGATCCGGCTCGCTGCGGCTGATGTCCTGCCACAGCGGCTGGTAGTTGATCCAGGCCGCGAGGTCGCTGCCCAGCTGGTCACGGGTGGCGATGGCCGGCTTGTGGTCGATCAGATGCGTCCGTCCCGCGGCGCGCGCGGCCAGCTGGACCTGGCTGCAGCGGTCCATGGAGACGAACCACCACGCGGCCGCGTCCACCGTGTCGCCGACGGTCAGGAGTCCGTGGTTGCGCAGCACCATCGCCTTGTGCGGGCCGAGCGCGGTGGCGATACGGCGCCCTTCGTCGGCGTCGACGGAGACTCCGGTGTAGTCGTCGTAGAGCGCGTTGTCCTCGTAGAAGGCGCAGCTCTCCTGGGTGATCGGGTCGATGTGCTCGCCGAGCGCGGCGAGGGCGCGGCCATGGATCGAGTGGCAGTGCACGACCGCGACCACGTCCGGGCGCTTGGCGTGCACCGCGGCGTGCACCGTGAACGCGGCCTGGTTCACGTGATAGCGGCCCTCGACGACCTGGCCGTCCCCGTTCACCAGGATCAGATCGCCGACGGTGATGTGCCGGAAGGACATCCCGAACGGATTGACCCAGTAGCAGTCGGTGAACTCCGGGTCCCGTGCGGTGATGTGCCCGGACACCCCGTCCTCGTATCCGAAGCGCCCGAAGAGTCTGAGCGCACCCGCCAGCCTTTCCTTGCGATGGCGCCGCTCGTCCTCGATGTTCTGATGCACCGGCGGCATCGCGAACTGGAGACTCTGCGCGGGTATCGGAGTCGGAGCGGTCATGATCCCTCCCGGGCTTGGCGTATGGGCCGGAAGTTACCGCCGGTGACCTCAGGAGAACAGAGCGAGCAGGTGACGAACTCGCGGTCATTCGCGAGGGATATGCGACAGAGGATGTCGGGATTGCGCGACAGACTCTCCGTATGACTGCGAACTGGGAATCCTTCAGCGCCGCCGAACCCGAACTCGCGAAGCGGATCGAGGACCGATTCGGCGCCTACGTCCACCACGTGCTCGCCACACTCCGCAAGGACGGCTCGCCGCGTACGACGGGTCTCGAAGTGCGTTTCCTGAACGGGGAGTTCTGGCTCGGCATGATGCCGGGCTCGATGAAGGCCCGCGATCTGCAGCGCGATCCGCGCTTCAGCATCATGGCGAATCCGGGCGCGGGAACGGAGATGGCCGGCGGTGACGCCCGTATCTCCGGGCGCGCGGTCGAGGTCACGGATCCGGCGGAGCGCGCACTGTACGTCGGCGAGGTACAGCCGCCGGACCCGGACGCCTTCCACCTCTTCCGGGTCGAACTGACCGACGTGGTGCGGACGTTCATCGAGAACGACGAGCTGGTGGTGGAGAGCTGGCAGCCGGGCGCCGGGCTGCGCAGGGTGAGCCGCACCTGAAACGGCGTGAGCCGCCACCCCTTTTCCGGGGCGGCGGCTCACGTACGGCTCACGGGAGTGTCACTCCCACTCGATGGTGCCCGGCGGCTTCGAGGTCACGTCGAGGACGACGCGGTTGACGTCGGCGACCTCGTTGGTGATCCGGGTGGAGATCTTCGCGAGCACCTCGTACGGCATCCGCGTCCAGTCCGCCGTCATCGCGTCCTCGGAGGAGACCGGGCGCAGGACGATCGGGTGGCCGTAGGTGCGGCCGTCGCCCTGGACGCCGACGCTGCGGACATCCGCGAGCAGGACGACCGGGCACTGCCAGATCTGGCCGTCGAGACCGGCGGCCGTCAGTTCCTCGCGGGCGATCGCGTCGGCGTCGCGCAGCAGGTCGAGGCGGTCCTTGGTGACCTCGCCGACGATACGGATACCGAGGCCGGGGCCCGGGAAGGGCTGGCGCTGGACGATCTCGGCCGGGAGCCCCAGCTCCTGGCCGACCATGCGGACCTCGTCCTTGAACAGCTGGCGCAGCGGCTCGACGAGCTCGAACTCGATGTCGTCGGGCAGACCGCCGACATTGTGGTGCGACTTGATGTTCGCGGTGCCCGTGCCGCCGCCGGACTCGACCACGTCCGGGTAGAGCGTGCCCTGGACCAGGAAGCCGACCTCGGGGCCGTCCTCCTTGAGGATCTCCAGCTGGGCCTGCTCGAAGACGCGGATGAACTCGCGCCCGATGATCTTCCGCTTCTCCTCGGGGTCGGAGACACCCGCGAGCGCGTTGAGGAAGCGCTCCTCGGCGTCGACGACCACGAGGTTGGCGCCGGTGGCGGCCACGAAGTCCTTCTCGACCTGCTCGGTCTCGCCCTTGCGCATCAGACCGTGGTCGACGTACACGCAGGTCAGCTGGTTGCCGATGGCCTTCTGCACGAGGGCCGCGGCGACCGCGGAGTCCACACCGCCGGACAGACCGCAGATGGCGCGCTTGTCGCCGACCTGGGCGCGGATCGCGGCGACCTGCTCCTCGATGACATTGCCCGTGGTCCAGGTCGGCTCGATGCCGGCGCCCCGGTACAGGAAGTGCTCGAGCACCTGCTGGCCGTGCGTGGAGTGCATGACCTCGGGGTGGTACTGCACGCCGTACAGCTTCTTCTCGTCGTTCTCGAACGCGGCCACCGGGACCAGGTCCGTGGACGCCGTGACGGAGAAGCCCTCGGGAGCGGCGCTGCACGCGTCGCCGTGCGACATCCACACGGCCTGCTCGTCCGGGGTGCCCTCGAAGAGGGTCGAGCCGGAACGCGAGACGTGCAGGTCGGTACGGCCGTACTCGCGGGCGCCGTTGTTGTCGACGGTGCCGCCGAGCGTGGCGGCCATCAGCTGGAAGCCGTAGCACATGCCGAAGACCGGGACCCCGGCCTCGAACAGCGCGCGGTCCAGGCGCGGTGCGCCCTCCGCGTACACCGACGAGGGACCGCCGGACAGGATGATCGCGGCCGGGTTCTTGGCGAGCATCTCGGCCACCGGCATGGTGCTCGGCACGATCTCGCTGTAGACCCGCGCCTCACGCACGCGACGGGCGATGAGCTGGGCGTACTGCGCGCCGAAGTCGACGACGAGGACGGTGTCGGGGGCGGCGGGGGTACCTGGCACTTGGCGTCGGCCTTCCGGCGGGAGTGGCGAATGAGCCAAAGGGCTCTTTTGTCGATTCTAACGGGGGTACGGGGGTGACTTTTCGTCTCAGCATCCGAGCGGTGTGACGCTCACCATGCGGGCCCCCGTCGACCGGGGTTTGACGGGGCGGTCCGGGGTGGGTCCATACTTGGCGCGTGACCAAGCAGACCCTCGCGTACTTCGCGTTTACCTATGGCATCCGGCCCACCGGCTGCCATGGTCGTGCTGCTTGAGCAACTGACAAGCGACTTACCAGGCGCCCCGGGCCGAGAAGGCCCCGGGCGCTTCGTCGTTTCCAGGGGCCGTGAGCGGACCGGGCACCCACACCACTGAGGAGCCCACCCCATGAGCATCGCCACCACCACAGCTTCGGAGAAGACCGGCGCCCGTACCGAGGACGCCGTCGAGCTGATCACGAACGCACGGGACCGTATCGACGCGCTCGACGACCGCATCATCGGTCTGATCCAGGAACGGATGGCCGTCTCGGCCGTCATCCAGGAGTCCCGGATCTCATCGGGCGGGCGCCGCGTGAACCTGTCGCGCGAGATGGAGATCCTCGCCCACTACCGCGATGCGCTGGGCAAGCCGGGCACGTCGCTCGCGATGACGATGCTGGAGCTGTGCCGGGGCAAGATCTGATCTTCCTGAGTGCGCCCTTCGTACGGACTGTCGGAGTGCGCCCTTCGTACGGACTGTCGGAGTGCGCCCTTCGTACGGACCGAGGGCATCTCACCCGTACGGCACCGTGACCGCCCGCCGTCCGCTTTCGTTGGTCCTGGTGTCCGTGCCAGCCAGGGGCGGGCCCGTCAGAACCACGCGTGGCTCCGCTGGAGCGATGAGACGTACGGACTGCTTGCGCGTTCTGCGTCGTGGGACCTCGCTCCAGTTCGTGACCGGTCGGCAGGGGACAGCAGCCCGGTCACAGTGAAGATCGGCCGGCTCCGGGGACGCCCGGAGCCGGCCGACGGTCTCCCTCCCAGCAGTGCCGGTCCCCTCCCCCAAAGCCTTGAGCGTCCGAGCCCCCGACGCGGCGAAACGGTTGCGCAGCCGTCTTCCCATCCAGCACGATGCCCAGAGATACGGATCTCAACTTCCGTACTACGAAAGACCGTTGCCGGCGGTCCACACCAAGTGCGCGCCCCACGCGCGCCCGATCGCACCCCGAACCCCCGGCACCCCGAACCCGCGGCGCACACCCCCCTCCGGCGCCGCTCCCCCGGCACCGACGCTGCCCTGACGTCGGAGCCGACAGCGAAGGGCCCCCGCGACTCTGATCCGCGGGGGCCCTTCGCTGTCCTCAACAGTTCACTTCACAGCGCCTGGTTCACTTCACCGCTTCCAGCTTCTTCACCTGGGCCTCGACCAAGGCCGCGGGCACCTGCGCGGCTCCCTTGCCCGCCGCGTCCATCCCGTAGAAGACGACCACCGTCGAACCGCTGCGCACCACGGTGAAGGCCAGCGTGGGGTTCACACCGTCGGCCATGGACTGCAACGCGTACGCGACCGACTCGTCGCCGGCCTTCGGAGCGGGCAGGTTCTTCAGGTCGGAGAAGCCGCCCTGGCTGTTGCTGAACGTCCGGCACTTGTCCACGCCCGAGCGGATCTGCGCGAAAACCTTCTCCGCGTCGGCCGGCGTATGGGCGAGCAGGCCGACCGAAGCCGCCGAAAGCGCCTTGCTCATACCGCTCTTGGCGATACGGGCCTTCGGGGCCGGGCGGGAGGAGAACAGCATGATGTCCGACACCGCCTGACATTCGGCTGCGACCGCGCCCCCTGGCTCGGGGAGCTCGCTCTCGGGGACGGCCCGGAACCGGAACCCCTTGATCTCATCGTCACCGATGATCGCCTGCGCGAGCTGTGCCGGTGTCAGCGCGGGAGCCCCTTGGTCCGCACCGGCGTCGGCCGTCTTCGGGGCGCCGCCACCGCCGCCGTCGCCATCACCCTTGCCACTGTTGTCGCCGTCGCCGCTGCATGCGGCCGTCGAGCCGAGCGTCACCACGACGGTCAGCGTCAGGAAGATCCTGGACAGCCTGGATCTCGTCAACTCTCTTCCCCCGTCCCCACGTACAGGCCTGCGGGAGCAGGCACTGCGCCAACTATCCCTACTCCACCCGCATCTCGCACCACATCCGGCGCTCGTGCCCCACCTCCCGTACCGGCCCCGTCAACGCGAGCGGGACTGTGTGGTGGATCTGGGTGCCGACGGGGTCGTGGAGGCAGAGCGCCTTCCGGAAACCGCATGCGAAGGGGCAGCCCCGCCCGTACGCGAAAGGGGACCGGCCGCGGCGGCCGGTCCCCTTTCCCTGAAGCCGAGTTGGCCTACTTCACAGCCTCGAGCTTCTTGAGCTGCGCGCTGACCAGCTCGGCGGGGACCTTGGAGTCGCCCTCGGCCGCGATGTTCATGGAGTAGAACGTGGCGAGCGTGGAGCCGCTGCGCACGACGTTGAACGCCACCTTGGACTGATCGGCACCCTCACCGGTGACCAGGACGTAGGCCACGGACTCGTCACCGAGCTTCGGGTCGGGCTGGCCCTGCACCGTGCTCTGGGCGCCTTCCGAGTCCTTGAAGCCCTTGCACTTCTCGATCGCCTCACGCACTCCGGCGAGCAGGCTCTCCGCGTCGGCCTGCTCGTGAGCCGCGAGCGCGATGGACTGCATCGTCTCCATCTGACCGGACATCCCGGCCTTGATGGCACGGGCCTTCGGGGCCGGCGTGGTGGTCGTGGTCAGCACGTCGGACAGCACCTGGCACTCGCCGGGCGCCTTCTCCGACTCCTTCGGGATCTCCGCGGCCGGGACGTCCTCGAGCTTGTAGCCCTTGACCTCGTCGTTGCCGAGGAGCGCCGCCTTCAGCTGAGCCTCCGTCAGCGCCGGCGCGCCCTTCTCCTCGCCGCCGCCCTCCGCGCCGCCCGACTGCCCGGCGCTGGACTTGTCCGAGCCCTTGCCCTTGTCCGACTTGTCCCCACCGTCGCTGTCACCGCTGCAGGCTGCGGTCAGGCCGAGCGTGGCGACTACGGCGGCCGCGACGACGACCTGGGACAGCTTCGACTTCTTCACTTGGATCCCCACCTGTTGTGTACGAACTGGCGCGCCATCAAAGCGTTTGCACAGGCTTTACCGCAAGCACGTTTGGGCAACGGTCGGAGGCGGAGGCAGTCAAGATCATTTTTGTGACCCACCCCACATAAGAACCGCGTGAGTTCCGTACAACCCTTCACAGGAACCACGGGTCAACCATGCGTAACAAAGGCCACGTGCGCGACCGCCACCGCCCAGCGGCCATTCATTCGCGAACCGCATGTCTTGTGCGCTTCGCCGGAGTTCGACCGAGGTCACATCTGATGAAGCTTCGCCGCTCGCTGGCCGCCGCGGCTGTCACGGCCGTCATAGCCCCTGCCGCCTTCCTCGCCGCGCCGTCCGCGTACGCCACCGACGGTGCGGACACGCCCGTCACGTCCGAGACGACCGCGTCCACGGAGACGCCGGGTACGGGCGAGACCACGGCCACCACGCCGGAAGAGACGCCGGGTACGGGTGAGACCACGGCCACCACGCCCGAGGAGACCCCGGGCACCGGTGCGGACGGCAACGAGGACGCCGAGGACGAGAGCAAGCCGGACGCCGGCCAGCCGACGCCCAGCACGACGTCCAGCACGACCTCCCCGGCGCCTTCGCCGACCGAGTCCCTGATCGGCGACATCTGCGAGGAGGCCGACTTCAAGTCGACCCTCTCCGGTCTGCCCAGCAAGATCGTCGCCGGTTCGGGCTGGAAGCAGTTCAAGCTCAACCTGGACAACAGCAAGGGCGAGCGGCAGGAGGACGTCCTGCTCGGTGCCGTGCTGCTCTACAAGAAGGACGCCCAGGGCGACTTCACCAGCAGCCTGGCCTCCAAGTACGCCCAGATCCAGTACTTCGACGGCGAGAGCTGGACCAGCGACCTCTCCGAGGGCGGCGAGATCGGCGGCCTCATCTCGGTCGCGGCCGGCGAGAAGATCAGCCTCAAGCTGCGCCTGAGCATCAAGTCCTCCGCCCCGGCCGGTTCCGCCGTCGGCATCGCCTTCGGCATCTACACCGACGAGAAGGACGAAGAGACCTGCTACGCGGACGAGAGCTGGTACAGCTTCGAGGTCCTCGCGGCCGGTTCCAAGCCGCCGGCCGGCGACAATGACAACAAGCCGCAGGAGGGCAAGCCGCCGGTCCAGGTGAAGCCCGACGCCGACAAGGTCGAGGACATCACCGGCAACCTCGCCCAGACCGGCTCCGACTCCAGCCTCCCGGTCATCGGCCTGATCGGCGGCATCACCATCGTCGCCGGCGCCGGTGTCGTCTTCGCCGTGCGTCGCCGCAAGACCGTGGGTATCGAGGCGTAACACCTCGTAGCGAGGCATAACACCTCGTACCACCAAAGCCGTTGAGGACCTGCGCTCGGAGGGGGGCGCAGGTCCTCAATGCTTTACGGGGTGCTGCACGAGCCCCGGCTCACGACGAGGACGCGGGCTCCTCCGACGCGGACCGCACCTTCGGCATCCCGAGGAACGGCAACCGCAGCGCCCCGAACGCCGAAGCAGGCACCGCGGGCGAAGCCGGTTCCACCGGAGCCAGGCGCTCGTAAGCGGCCCCCTGCGCCGGACGCGCATCCTCCGCACCCTTGTTGGGCCACAGCGACATCGCCCGCTCCGCCTGCGCCGTGATCGTCAGCGACGGGTTCACCCCGAGGTTCGCCGAAACGGCGGCCCCGTCCACGACCGAGATCCCCGGGTGGCCGTAAAGCCGGTGATACGGGTCGATCACTCCCGTATCGGACGAGGAGCCGATCGGGCAGCCGCCCAGGAAGTGTGCCGTCAGCGGTGTGCCCATCAGCTCGCCGATGTTGGAGCCCGCGAACCCGTTGATCTCCTCGGCGAGCAGCGAGGCCGCCCGTGTCGCCGCCTCGATCTGCTGCGGGTTGGGCGCGCCATGGCCCTGCCGTGCGGTCAGCAGGCCCTTGCCCACACCGCTCGTCTTGCGGTACGTCGTCAGGGAGTTGTCCACCGACTGCATGACCAGGCCGATGATGGTGCGCTCGGACCAGCGGCGGTTGGAAAGGCCGCGCAGCGCGAGCACGGGATGGCGGGCGCAGTTGCCGAGCCAGCCGAGCACGCGGCGCGAGGAGTACGGGACTTGGAGGACCGTCATCCCGCCCATCGCGTTCGAGCCCTTGCCGTAGCGGACCGGCTCGATGTGCGTGTCCTTGTCCGGGTGGATCGAGGAGGTGATCGCCACGCCCTGCGTGAAGTCCACCTTGGACGCGCCATGGCGCTTGCGGTAGCGCCGGTTGTCGGTCTGCGCGCCCACCAGCGCCTCGGAGTTGGTACGGGTCAGATCGCCGAGGCGGTCGGAGATACGCGGGAGCAGACCCGCGTCCTTCATCCGGTGAAGCAGCGTCTGCGTCCCGTACGTACCCGCCGCCACGATCACCTGCGGCGCCCGGAACACCCGGCCCGCGCCCTTGCGCTTCTTGTCGGTGGGCAGCGTCGAGACCGCGTAACCGCCGCGCGAGTCCTCGGTGACCGACACGACGGAGGTCATCGCGTGGATGGCCGCGCCCGCCTTCTCGGCCAGGTACAGGTAGTTCTCGTTGAGCGTGTTCTTCGCGCCATGACGGCAGCCCGTCATGCACTCGCCGCACTCGGTGCAGGCCTTGCGTGAGGGTCCCGCGCCACCGAAGTAGGGGTCCGCGACCTCCGTACCAGGAGCGGCTTTCGAGGCTCCGTCCGCGTCGTCGCCGTCCCCGAAGAACACCCCGACCGGCGCCATGTGGAAGGAGTCCCCGACGCCCATCGCCTCGGCGGTCGCCTTCAGATGGACGTCCGAGGGCGTCATCGTCGGGTTGAGGCGCACACCCAGCATGCGCTTGGCCTGGTCGTAGTACGGCGCGAGCTCGTCCTGCCAGTCCGTGATCCCCGCCCACTGCGGATCGTCGAAGAACGGCTTCGGCGGTACGTAGAGCGTGTTGGCGTAGTTGAGCGAACCACCGCCGACGCCGGCACCCGCGAGCACCATGACGTTGCCGAGCAGATGGATGCGCTGGATGCCGTAGAGACCGAGGGCCGGGGCCCAGAGGTAGTTCTTGAGGTCCCAGGAGTTGCGCGGCAGGGCGTCGCGCGTGAAGCGGCGGCCCGCTTCCAGGACGCCGACCTTGTAGCCCTTCTCCGTCAGGCGCAGGGCCGAGACGGAGCCGCCGAAGCCGGAGCCTATGACGAGCACGTCGTAGTCGTACTCCTGCTCGTCATCACCGGCCTTCTCGGAGGCGCTCGCTGCCGACGGCTGTTCGGCGCTCACCGCAGCCTCAGCGCCTTCATCGCCCGCAGGCTGCGGCTCATGAACGCCGCGTACTTCTCGTCGCTCATCCCGAACGACGGCGCCATCGGCATGATCCGCTGGTGCGCCACGGTCTGCGCCTCGGTGTACTTCATGATGCCCTCGGAGCCGTGCCGGCGCCCGAGCCCGGAGTCCTTCATGCCGCCCATGGGCGACTGGACGCTGCCGTACGCGGGGGCGTACCCCTCGTTGATGTTCACCGTGCCGGTCCTCAGGCGCGCGGCGATCTCACGGCCGCGGCGCGCGTCCTTCGTCCAGACCGAGGAATTGAGGCCGTACGCGGTGGCGTTGGCCTGCTCGACGACCTTGTCCTCGTCGCTGAAGCGGTAGATCGAGACGACCGGTCCGAAGGTCTCCTCGCCGCACACCGCCATGGGCGTCTCGACGCCGTCGAGGATGGTCGGCTCGTAGAAGTACGGGCCGATGTCCGGACGCGCCACACCACCGGCGACCAGCGTCGCCCCCTTGGCGACTGCCTCGTCCACATGCCGGGCCACGGTCTCCAGCTGCCGCTCGCCGACGAGCGAGCCCATGTCCGCCCCGTACGCGAGGGACTTGCCGAGCCGCATCGCCTTGGTGCGCGTCGCGAACCGCTCGACGAACGCGTCGGCGATCGACTCGTGCACGTACAACCGCTCGATGGAGATGCAGAGTTGACCCGCGGAGGAGAAGCAGGCGCGGACCGCGCCGGCGGCGGCCTTGTCGATGTCGGCGTCCTTCAGGACGAGCATCGCGTTCTTGCCGCCGAGTTCCAGCGAGACACCGACCAAGCGGGCCGCCGCACCCTGCGCGACCTCGCGTCCTGTGCGGGTGGAGCCGGTGAACGAGACGTAGTCGGCGTGCTTGACCACCTCGGGCCCCACGACCGGGCCGTCCCCGAGGACCACTTGGAAGACCTCGGCCGGAAGCCCGGCCTCGATCAGCAGGTCACGGGCCCACAGGGCGGTCAGACAGGTCTCGGTGTCGGGCTTCATGACGACCGCGTTGCCCGCGACGAAGGCGGGCAGCGCGTCGCCGACGGAGAGCTCCAGCGGGTAGTTCCACGGGGCGATCTGGCCGATCACGCCCCGCGGATGACGGTTCTCGGTGACCTTCGTGAGCGTCGGCACGGCGCCCGTGTGGCGCTTGGGGCGCAGATACGAGGGAGCCTTGCGGCCGTAGTGCCGGGCCGCGACCGCGACCGCCTGCACCTCCTCGTGCGCGTGCAGCCGCGCCTTGCCGGTCTCCAGCTGGATCAGGTCGAGCACTTCGGCCTGCCGCTCAAGGACCAGATCATGGAAGCGCAGCAGCACGGCGGCCCGCTTGCGTACGGGCGTCGCCGCCCACACCGCCTGCGCCTTGCGCGCCCGCTCGAACGCCTCGGCCACGTCCTGAGGCGTCGACTCGGGCAGATCCGCCAGCTTCTCGCCGGTGTACGGCGTGTGGTTGGCGGTGCGGCCGGAGCCGACCACACCACGCGTGAGCTGGGCGACCAGCTCGGGGGTCACCACATCGGCAGCGGTCCGTGCGCCCTGTGGAGCGGGCGCTACGGGGTTGGTGCCGGTGTTCGCGGTGCTCTTCTCAGGGGCCTGGGCGTCCGTCATGTGCGTGAGCGTACGGCTCCGCCGAGTGTTTGTGTACCCGTCGGTAATGGGGCTTCACGGGGTCCGCACACCGTGCCAGTGGTCACTGGCGGCAAAGGCCCTGATCAGGGCGTTGCTGTCAGAGTTTGGCAATCTTGACGCTGCTGATCGCGTGCTCGGCCACCTCTCGGCCCCGCTCCAACAGATCGCCCTTACCCGGGTAGTCGATGAGGAGTTTGTAGAGGTCGCCACCCTTGGTGCGGTAGTAGAAGATCCGCGCCTCGCGGGGGCCGCTGTCCTCGGGCTTGTACGTGAGGCGGTTTTCGGCGGACTTCTCGCCCTGGTAGGTCGTCTCCACCGTGTCGACCTTGGCCTCCTCTGAACCGTTCAGGGCCTCCTGACCCAGACGGAGCTCCTCGGCGTCGTCATTCGCCTCGGCACTGGCATTGCTGGCGATCTGCTTGCTCGTGTCCTCTTCCTGCTTCTGCAGGCTCATGCGGATGTACACAGCACCGCTGGGATCGCTGTACGCGAAGTAGTGCTTGTCCTCTTCGTACTCCGTGGGCTGCGCCGACAGCGTGTAGTACTCGGGCATGCCGACGGTGGCCCCCATGCCCTTGAACTCCTGGTCCTTCCAGGGACCGGCCGCCTCGTCGCCACCCCCGAACGGGTTCACGACCGCCACTCCCAACGCCACCACGAGAGCAACGAACGCGGCACCTGCGCCGAGCAGCGCCTTCCTGCCCACGCGGACCCCGTCCGCAGGGCCCGACACCCCGTCGGACGTCATCACCTGCGTGGCCACCGGCGGCGCCGGCGGACGGACCGCCTCCTCCAGGAGTCGGCGCACCGTCGCCGAATCCGGCCGATGCCCCGGATCCTTCTGCAGCAGCCCGTTGATCGCCTCCGCCAGCGGCCCGCTCGCCGAAGCCGGCGCCGCCGGTGTCGCGTTGAGGACGGACTGCAGCGTGGCCGGGGTGTTGCTGCGGCGGAACGGAGAGACACCCTCCGTGGCCGCGTAGAGCACGACGCCGAGCGACCACAGGTCGGAGGCCGGTCCTGGCCGCTGTCCCAACACCCGCTCGGGGGCGATGAATTCGGGCGAGCCGACGAAGCCGCCGGTGTCCGTCAGATTGGTCTCGCCCTCGATCTGGGCGATACCGAAGTCCGTGAGCACGACTCTGTCGTACTGCCCGAGCATCACGTTGTCCGGCTTCACATCGCGGTGCAGGATGCCCGCCTTGTGCGCGGCATCGAGAGCGCCGAGCACTTCGAGGCCGATCCGGGCGGCGTCCCGCGCACCGAGCGTGCCCTCCTGGAGCGCGGCGCCGAGCGAGCGGCCCTTGACGAACTCCATGACGATCCACGGCTGCCCGTCCTCGACCGCCACGTCGTGCACATTGACGACGGCGGGGTGGTCGAGCCGGGCCGCGGCGCGCGCCTCGCGGCGCATCCGCTCGAAGGCGGTGGCGCGGTCGCGCTCGGGCAGGTGGTCGGGAACGCGCGGCTCCTTGACCGCGACCTCGCGGTCCACGGTCTCGTCCTTGGCCCGCCACACGGTGCCCATGCCACCGTGCCCGAGCTTGGAGAGCAGCCGGTAGCGCCCGGCGACCAGCCGGCCCGCACCCGGGTCGGTCTCCTGCACCACCTGAGTGGGAACGGACGCGGCCTGCGGAGCCGCGGGCGGCTGCGGGGCGGCCGGCGTGGCCGGTCCCGCGGGGTGCGCCTGCGTCTGGGCGTACGGATTGGGCGAACCGTGCTCCGGCGGACCGCCGTAAGGACCACCCGCGTACGGCCCGGCGCCGTGCGGCTGGTCCGGCGGACGCAGTCCGAAGCTCGTCGGTTCACCGGATCCGTAGGGCGCTCCCCCGTCATTACTCATGCCGACATCCCTATCGCGTACGACACCTCGGATGCCACCTCGGTCACGGACCCGTGACCAGATGCGAGCGAGTTCGCCGAGAGACTGTCCCTACATTTCGCCCATAGCCCTCGAAATGCGTCGGGGATGCGAGCGATGTCACCAGGCCGAGTCGCAGCTCAGCCAGTCGTCCCGTACGTCGCCACAGCCTGGTCGAACAGCCGGGTGACCTCGTCGCGTTCGGACTCGGGACCCTTGACCAGGACGACGTGGTACTTCCCGTCGATCAGGATCGCCGCATTGCGCACGTACACCTTCTTGCCGTTCTCGTCCCAGGTGAACTGGCCCTCGGCGCGCACCTGCTGCCCGACACTCACCTGCCTGAGCCCGCCGGACGTGGCCCAGGTCGAATCGCGGAACGGCTGCAGTTCGCGCTCGTCCTCACGCTGGTACGCCAGCGGATCGTCCCCGTAGTCCTCGGCGCTGTCCCGGCCCGCGACGACCGTCAGGGAGAAACTGCCCCCGCTGTAGACGACCTGCTCGCGGCCGTTGACCGGCTTGCGGTCCCAGCCGGAGGCCACCGCGACCTGGAAGCCTTCGAGATCCTTGCGCAGCACGAACCCCTGCGGCAGCGCACCGCCGCTCTCCGCGGGAGCCGTCTTGCTCGCCTTCGGGGACGGGGACTTCTCCGGCTTCTTCGTCTCACCGTCCGGGCTGGTCTTCCCGGGGTTCTCCGGCGCCGAACTCACCGATCCCGCCTGGTCCTTACGGTCTCCCGCACCCGCCCCGTCGTCGCCGGAGCCGGAGCCCGAGCCGGCCTTCGGCATGAAGACCATCGCGTACGCCACCGCCCCCGCGACCAGGAGCAGGATCAGCACGAGCAGCAGCCGCCCGAGCCGCCTGGGACCGCCGCCGCCCTGCGGACGCCGGCTCATCTGCCGCATCTGGCGCTGCTGTTGCCGCTCCCACTTCTCCGCGGACGGCGACATCCGCTCACGTCCGGGCCGTTCACGTCCCGGCCGTTCGGGCGCGCGCAGCTCGGCCGTCTCGGCGGCCAGGGCACGCTGCTGCTTCGCCGGTGCGCCCCTGCGCCGCTTGCCCTTCTTGTGCCGCCCGTGCTCGGGCGGCCCCGACTCACCGCGCCGCCCTTCCCCGCGCCGCTTGCGGACCAGCTCTCCGCGGCGCCGTACGACGGGCAGCCTGGTGCGGTCGTACGCGGGCGCCGGCACCACATGGTCACCGGCCTCGGCCTCGGGCGCCGAGCGGACCAGCGAACGCAGCCAGCCCCGCAGCTCCTCGAAGTCAGGGCGCTCGGTGGGGTCCTGGCGCAGCAGGGACTCGACCACCGGCCGCAGCGGCCCGCACTCCTCGGCGAACGCGGGCGGTTCCGCGCACACCAGCTGGACGAGCTCGTAGATGTTGTCCTCGGGATAGGGCGCATGCCCCTGCACCGCACGGAAGAGCAGCGCACCGAGCGCCCAGAGGTCGGTGGCCGGGCCCACGGGCGCGGCCAGCTGCCAGTTCTCGTGCACGGGCCCGGCCTGCTCGGGCGCCCAGCGCTCGGTGACGGCGCCGACGACGGTCATCCGGGCCTGGCGCGCACGCTCGAGTTCCAGCGGGGTGGCCGGGTTGCGGTCGCTCTCGCGGCTCACACCCGCCAGCTCGTCCCAGCGCGACGGCCCTGCGGGCACCTCGCCTGGTTCCGGCGCGCGGCCGTCCGTGGCGATCTGGTCCTTGTAGTGCGGCCCTTCGGAAGTCCCTCGCTCGTACGGGCCCCCGGCGCCCGGCGTGTCCGAAGCCCCCTGCTCGGGTGCCGCCCCCGGCTGCTGCTGCCCCGTCTCCCCGCCCGGAGTCCGCCGCCCGGCACCGTGCCAGCCCACACCCGGCGCGGTCCCGGCCCGGCCGGCGGCCGCGGGTCCGGCCGACAAGTGCCTGACCTCCGGCTGCCGTACGACGGGCCGGCCCGCGACCCCGTACGGATCCGCTATCTGCCCGGGCGGCGTCGGCGGGCCCTCCTGCGTGGTGCCCTGCAGCGGCTGGGCCTCGTCCCGCCCTGCCGCCGTATCCGCACCGCCCGGCGGCAGCGCACGCGCCGCCGTCGCGGAGCGCACCCCGGCCCGGTAGGCCGCGATCGCCCCGGCCCGGGCCGCCCGCACATCCCCGCCGGGCATGGGGTATCCCCTGCCCGAAGAGCTCGGGGAGGCACCCCGCGAAGGGGCCCGGCTCGCGGCGCCGTCCGGTGCACCCGAACTTCCGCCCGTGTCAGCCCTGTTGACCTCCGGCCGATGCTCGGCCGATTCCCGCATGGCGGGCAGCGCGGCCCGCTCGGCCGCGGCTTCCCGCACCCGGCCGGGCACCTCACCCGGCACCGCCCCCGAAGCCGGCCCGCCCGCCGCACGCCCGTCGAAGCCGCCGCCCGCGTCCGGCACCGGGTCGTACCCGCACAGCGCCTCCTCGGCCGCGCCCGCCGCGAGACCGGTGAGCATCACGCGCCCGTCGTCGCAGACCAGGACCGTCCGTACGGTGATGTTGCGATGCACCCAGCCGTGCGCGTGCAACGCCCGCAGCGCGGTGAGCACATCGGAGGCGACCTCGGCCGCGCGATACGGAGTCAGCGGCCGCTCGGCGAGCAGCGCCGCGAGCGGCCGGGCTGCGACGACCTCGCTGACGATCCACAGCGAGCCGCCCTCGGCGAACACGTCGAAGACCTGGTCGAGCCGGGGGTGGTCGGGGATCCGCGCCGCCGCCTCGGCGGCCTCGATCGCCCGGCGCACCGCGGGATCGCTGGGGGCCCTGGTCGTACGGGAGTTACGGGCGTTACGCGGAGGATGTGGCGCACCCCGGCGGTCCGTACCCGGCCCCGGCTCGTCGACCACCTCGGCGTCGACGACCTCGGGCAGCGGCACCTGCCGTACGAGCACTTCCTGCCCGCTGTAGGTGTCGAAGGCCCGCGTCTCCGCGAACTCGTACTCGTCCGACGGCGGCAACGGCAGGCGGTAGCGGTCGGCGAGTACCCGTCCCGCATAGTCGTCCACGTCGCCTCCCCGTCAGCGCGCGCACCTCATCCCTGGCCCGCACACCGCACCAATCCGCCAACTCCGGTCGAAACCCGGCACATTGCGGCTGCGTACGGTCCGCGAGCTCTCACGATACGTGGCCGAGCCCGCCTCCGCCGCCGGGTCCGGCCAACCCGTGGAGACAGCAAAGGGGTGGCCGGTTGCCCCCGGCCACCCCTCGCATCGATTCGCCGCCCGGCCCTCAGTCCTTGGGCTTGAAGCTGTCGAACGCGACATCCCGCAGCTGCGAGCACTCCTGGGCGTCCCAGTCCTGCTCATTGCACGTGATCATGATCGCGTAACCGTGCGAACCGTCCACCACGAAGCCCCGGTTGAGTATCCGCACCGGCACCCCGCTCTGCGTCCTGGTGAACTCCCAGTCGGCCACCGTGCGGTAGCCGCGCCACTCGATGTTCTTCAGCCCCAGCCGCTGGTAGTCGGCGTAGTTCCCCTTGACCGAACGCTCCAGGAGGTTCCAGGACGTCAGCGCACTGGCACCCGGCGACTTCGTGAAGTCCACCTGGACCCGCGGGTACTTGCCCGAGCCCGGGCCGTAGATCGCGCCCGCGCCCCCGGCCGACTCGCCCGTCTGCTTCCAGCCGTCCGGCAGCGCTATGGAGAAGTGGAACTTGGTGTTGGTGACCTCGGTGTAGCCATCCGGCAGCCCGCCGGATCCGGCACCCTCGCCCGTACCGCCGTCGCCCTGACCGTCACCGGACCCCGAACCGCCCTCCGGCTCCTTGCTCTTGCCGTCGTCCTGGCCGGTCTTGCCGTCGTCGCCGTCGGCCTTGTCCTTGCCGGAGCCGCCGTCGGTCCCCGCGCTCGCCGAGGTCTCGTCGCGCCCGCCGTCCTTCTCGCCCCCGCCGTTCAACGCCACGGCCAGTACGGTGCCGAGCACCGCGAGCGCCACGACGACGGCAAGGATCAGCTGCGTACGCTTCGGAATCAGATCCCCGATCGCACGCTTCACGGCCGGACCGCCGGAGGAACCCCCGCCGGGCGCAGCCGCGTTGACAGCCTGCGGCTCGGGCTTCGCCTTCGACTTCGGTTTCGGCTTCGGCTTCGGCAGGAGGGCCGGCCGCACCGGCTCGGGCGGCAGCGGTACGACCTTGGTCTCCTCCGCGAGCGAGGACGGCGGGGCGGCCGCCGCCTCGGGCGCGTGGATCACGTCGAGCAGCAGCACCCGCGCGCCCGCGTCGTCGAGCCGCTGGTCCGGGTCCTTCTCAAGGAGCCCGTACAGCACCTTGTCGAGATTTCCGGCGTGCTGCGGGGACTCGAGCGGTTCGGTCATCACCGCGGTGAGCGTGGCGATCGCCGAGCCCTTGTCGTACGGAGGGGTGCCTTCGACCGCCGCGTACAACAGACCGCCCAGCGACCAGAGATCGGCCGCGGGACCCGGCTTGTGGCCACGGGCGCGCTCGGGCGAGATGTACGAGGGGGCGCCGACGAGCATGCCGGTCGAGGTGATGGACGGATCGCCCTCGACCTGCGCGATACCGAAGTCGGTGAGCACCACACGGCCGTCGTCGGCGATCAGCACGTTGGACGGCTTCACATCACGGTGCAGGATGCCCTCGCGGTGCGCGGAGCGCAGCACGTCGAGGACCGCGAGACCGACCTCGGCCGCGCGCTTGGGGGTGAGCCTGCCGTCCTCGCGGATGACCTCGGCGAGGGACTTGCCCTCGATCAGCTCCATCACGATCCAGGGCCGGTCGTCCTCGTCGACCACGTCGAAGACGGTGACGGCGCCATGGTCGCGGATCCGCGCGATGGCCTTGGCCTCGCGCAGGGTCCTGGTGATGAGCCTGCGCTTCTCGTCCTCGTCGATGCTGGACGGAAAGCGCAGTTCCTTCACCGCGACAGTGCGACCGAGTGTCTCGTCCCGCGCACGCCAGACGGTGCCCATGCCGCCCTTGCCGAGCACATCGCCGAGCCGGTAACGCCCGGCGATCAGCCGCGCCTCCTGGTCGCGGGGGGCCTTGTCGTCACGACGCCCCTCCTGCTCGCGGCGGGGTTCCTGGTCCCGACGGGCCTGCTGGTCGCGGCGGGCTTCCTCGTCCCGACGGGCCTGCTCCGGCCGCTCAGCCTCCGACATGCGTCCCCTCTGCAATCAACCCGCCCTGGCAGAGCGTCCATTGTCTCTCATGCCGCGGGCCGCGGAAGTCCCGGGTCCGGCCCGCGCCACCACCCGGCCATCACTCCAGGCCCTGGAGGGAACGCCCGGCTCCGGGTCACCATGGCAACGCCCGTACAAGGAGCCGCCCATGTCCGAGCGCCACCCGGCCACCGGCCGCCGTACGAAGTCACGACGCCGACAGCCGGCCGTCCGCATCCCGATCCTGGCGACCGTCGGTGCCCTCGTCGCCACCACGCTCACCAGCTGCGACGCATCTCCGCGGGACTCGGTTCCCACACCCGCCCCATCCGTCACACGCTCGGGGAACTCCTACCCACCCGAGAATCGGTCCCCCGCCCCGGCCCACGGCCCCGGGGAACCAGGAGTTCCGGCATACGACCTCGCACAGCAGAGCATCCTCGTCGAACTGGCCGAGAACAGCCCGGCGCCGGGTGCGGCCGCCCTGGTCTCCCGCGACAGCCGCACCTGGTTCGGTGCGGCGGGTCATGCCACGTACGGCAGCTCCCGCCCGCCTCGCCGCGAGGACCACTTCCGTATCGGCGAGATCTCCGAGGCCTTCATCGCGGTGGTGGTCCTGCAGCTGGCCGCCGAGGGAAGGATCAGCGTGTACGACCCGGTGGAGCGCCATCTGCCGGGCCTGCTGCGCGGCAACGGCCATGACGGCCGCCGCATTCTGCTGCTCCATCTGCTCGTCCACAACGCCGGACTGCACCCCTACCTGACGGACCGCGACAGCCCGTACCGCTCCTTCGACCGCCGCTTCACCCCCCACGACCTGGTCCGCCTGGGCCTGCGGTACCCGTCCGATTCACCACCGGGCATCAACTACCGCGACTCACAGGCCCATTACGCGGTCCTCGGGCTGCTCATCGAGAAGCTCACCGGCCGCTCCTACGCCGCCGAGGTGCGCCGCCGCATCCTCGACCCCCTGAAGCTCACCGGGACTTCCTTCCCCGGCACCCGCCGCTCGCTTCCGTCCCCGCACGGCTCGGCCTACGGCGGCATGGCGAGCATGCCGTCCGATCTGACCGAGATCGATCCGTCGGTCCTGGGCGCGGGCGGCCAGATGATCAGCACGCTCGACGATCTGAACCGCTTCTTCATGGCCCTGATGCGCGGCAGTCTGCTGCCGAAGCCGCAGCTGGCCCGGATGCTCGACGTCTCCGACGGAATGGGCCACCAGGGGCTCGGCATCGGCCGGTACGAACTGTCCTGCGGCGCACCGCTGTGGATCGCCGCGAACGACCTCGCCGGCACCCAGGCCAGGACTGTCGTCAGCCGCAGCGGCGACCATGCGATGACCCTCTTCGCCAACGCGGACTGGATGACCGCGCTGGGCCGGGAGGAGGACGACCTCATGGAGCTGGAGTTCTGCGGGCGGCTCGACCCGAACCGCCCGCTCCGGCCATGACCTCCGCGCCCTACAGCGGCGCGATCTCCGGCGCCCCGAGCCGCGCCGCGTCCGCCGTCAGATCGTCCGGCTGCAGCTGCGACTCCCGCTCCGCCTCCACCCGCTTCTCGTAGTGCTCGACCTCGCGCTCGATCTGGTCCTTGTCCCAGCCGAGCACCTTGGCCATCAACTCGGCGCACTCACGCGCACTGCGTGTCCCGCGGTCGAAGGTCTCGATGGAGATCCTCGTACGCCGGGTCAGCACGTCGTCGAGATGCCGCGCCCCCTCGTGCGAGGCCGCGTACACCACCTCGGCCCGCAGATAGTCGTCCGCGGCGGCCAGCGGCTCCCCCAACGAGGGGTCGGCGGCGATGAGTTCGAGCAGCTCCTCGGTGAGCGCCCCGTACCGGTTCAGCAGATGCTCCACGCGCACCACATGAAGTCCGGTACGCGCCGCGATCCGCGCCCGCGCGTTCCACAGCGCCTTGTACCCCTCGGCCCCGAGCAGCGGAATGTCCTCGGTGACACACTCGGCCACGCGCTGGTCGAGCGCGTGCACCGCCTCGTCCACGGCGTCCTTCGCCATCACGCGGTACGTCGTGTACTTGCCGCCCGCGACGACCACGAGCCCCGGCACGGGATGCGCCACGGTGTGCTCGCGCGACAGCTTGCTGGTCGCGTCCGACTCCCCGGCGAGCAACGGCCGAAGGCCCGCGTACACGCCCTGCACGTCGTCGCGCGTCAGCGGCACCCCGAGCACCGAGTTCACATGCTCGAGGAGATAGTCGATGTCCGCGCTGGACGCGGCCGGATGCGCCTTGTCCAGATCCCACTTGGTGTCGGTGGTCCCGACGATCCAGTGCCGGCCCCAGGGGATCACGAAGAGCACGCTCTTCTCGGTCCGCAGGATCAGCCCCGTACTCGAATTGATCCGGTCCTTGGGCACCACGAGATGGATGCCCTTGGAAGCCCGCACATGGAACTGCCCGCGCTCACCGACCATCGCCTGGGTGTCATCGGTCCAGACACCCGTCGCGTTGACGATCTGCCGGGCCCGGATCTCGTACTCACCGCCGCCCTCGACGTCCTGCACCCGCGCCCCGACGACCCGTTCCCCCTCCCGCAGAAACCCGGTCACCCGCGCCCGGTTGGCCGCCAGCGCGCCATAGGAAGCGGCCGTCCGTACGAGCGTGGCCACATACCGCGCGTCGTCCATCTGCGCGTCGTAGTACTGCAGCGCACCCACCAGCGCGTCCTTCTTCAGACAGGGTGCGACCCGCAGCGCATGGCGCCGCGACAGATGCCGGTGCATCGGCAGCCCGCGCCCGTGGCCCTTCGCCATCGACATCGCGTCGTACAACGCGACACCCGACCCCGCGTACAACCGCTCCCAGCCCTTGCCCTGCAGCGGATACAGGAACGGCACCGGCTTCACCAGATGCGGCGCGAGCCGTCCGAGCAGCAGTCCGCGTTCCTTCAGCGCCTCCCGTACGAGCGCGAAGTCCAGCATCTCGAGATAGCGCAGGCCCCCGTGGATCAGCTTGCTGGAGCGGCTCGACGTCCCCGAGGCCCAGTCGCGCGCCTCCACGATCCCCGTCGAAAGGCCCCGTGTGACGGCATCGAGCGCCGTCCCCGCGCCGACCACGCCGGCGCCCACCACCAGTACGTCCAGTTCGCGCTCGGCCATCGCCGCGAGGGCCTCGGCCCGCTCGGCCGGTCCCAGTGTCGCTGTCCTCACCGCTGCCTCCCGTCGCCCCCGTGTGGTCGGGCTCACATCGTCGATTCTGTCCGCAGTACCCCGCTTCAGCCACCACCCGTGACCCCGACTTTCCGGGCAAGCCGCTCGCAAAGCCCCCACCTCGAACGACACTCCAAAACGAGCCTCACAGAATCCGTCATATCGGTCATATTTACCCCTAACCTGACAGTGCGCTCAGCCGTTTTGTCCACCCGGCTTGCGCAGCAAGGACGTCCCGGTTAGAGGGAAGGTTTTCGCCATGCCCGCGGATCTCGCCGTCGTAGGACTCGGCCATCTCGGCCTCCCGCTCGCCCAGGCCGCCGTCGCCGCGGGCATCGAGACGATCGCCTACGACCCGCGTCACACCACGGAACTCACCGCAGGACGGCTCCCCGCCGACGAGGGCGCCCTGACCACCGCCGATCTGCGCCGGATGCTCTCGGGGGGCTTCCGGCCCAGCACCAACCCGGTCGAACTCGGCCGGGTCCGCACCGCTGTCATCTGCGCCCCCACTCCGCTCGGCGCCGACCGCACGCCGGACCTCACCCAGGTCGCCGAGGCCGCCCGCGCCCTGGCCGCGCGGCTTCGCCCGCACACCACCGTGATCCTCGAATCCCCCGTCTACCCGGGTACGACCGAGGAATTCCTGCGCCCGCTCCTGGAGGAGGGCTCGGGCCTCGTGGCCGGCCGGGACTTCCATCTCGCCTACTCCCCAGGCCGCTTCGACCCCGGCAGCCGCACCCACGGCTACGCCAACACTCCGAAGGTCATCGGCGGCCTGACCCCGGCGTGCACGGAGTCGGCGGCGGCCTTCTACAACCGCCTCACCGACAAGGTGGTCCGCGCCCGGGGCCCGCGCGAGGCCGAGACCGTGCACCTCCTGGAAGCCAACTTCCGCCACGTCAACATCGCCCTGGTCAACGAGATGGCCGTCCTCTGCCACGACCTGAACGTCGATCTGTGGGACGTCATCCGCTGCGCCGAGACCAAGCCGTACGGCTTCCAGTCCTTCCGCCCCGGCCCCGGAGTGGGCGGCCACGCGGTCGCCCTCGACCCCGCCTACCTCCCCCACACGGCCCGCACTCCAGGCCACCCCCTGCGCATGGTCGGCCTGGCCCAGGAAATCAACACCCGCATGCCCCAGTACGTCATCCAGCGCGCGGCCACGCTGCTCAACGAACACGGCAAGTCGGTCCGGGGCGCCCGCATCCTCCTCCTCGGCGTGACGTACAAGCCGGACATCGCCGACCAACAGGGCACCCCCGCCGAGGAGATCGCCACCCGCCTCCTCCACATGGGCGCGTCAGTGAGCTACCACGACCCCCACATCCCGAACTGGCGCGTCCTGGACCACCCGGTCCCCCGCGCCGACTCCCTCTACGAGGCCGCCGCCGACGCCGACCTGACCCTCCTGCTCCAGCCCCACCGCACGTACGACCTCCAAGGCCTCGCCGTGAAAGCCCAGTTGTTGCTGGACACGCGTGGTGCGACGCCGGTGGGGGCGGCGCACCGGCTGTGAAGCCTTTGAAACGGGCTGGGTGACTGTCACCGGGGGCTGCTAGCCTGCGGCGTCATTCATCGCACAGGTGTGCGCCGCTCTCGCATGCGCGTGCGCATTCGTTCCCATGGGGGGATCACTCGTATGTCTCAGTCTTTTCCGCCTCCGCAGCAGCCGGCCGGCCAGAACCCGTTCGGCCAGCCCGCGCCGTTCCAGCCCACCCCGCCGCCGGCCCGTAGCGGCAATGCCGCGCTGGCCATCCTGGTGGGTGTGGTGGCGACGATCGTCGCAGCAGCCGCGTACGGCGGTCTGATGCGCGCCTTCGCGGACGACGACGGCAGCTACACCGAGATCGGTTACGTGGCCGTCGGTGTCGGTGCCCTGGTCGGTTTCGCGGTCGGCAAGCTCGGCGGCCGCAACCCGATCCTGCCCATCGTCAGCGCAGTGCTTGCCGTGGTGGGTGTGTTCGTCGGCCAGATCTTCGGCATGGCGCTGGTGGGCAGCTACGTGCTCGAGGCCCAGATGGGCATCGACATGTCCTGGCTGGACCTGCTCACGGACGACCAGTCGGACATCTTCGGCGGCTGGAAGGAGGAGGCTGACGCGATGACGTACATCTTCCTCGCTGTCGGCGCCTTCACCGGCTTCAGCTCCGCCAAGAAGATCGGCGGCTGATCCTCAGCAGCGCATACGAAGGGGCCCGCACCGCCATCCGGCAGTGCGGGCCCCTTCCGCAATACGTACGAGCCGAAAGCCTCAGCGCTGGTGCTGAGCGTTAGCCACCGTCACCTCGACCCGCTGGAACTCCTTGAGCTCGCTGTAGCCGGTCGTCGCCATCGAACGACGCAGCGCACCGAAGAAGTTCATCGACCCGTCGGGCGTGTGCGAGGGACCCGTGAGGATCTCCTCCGTGGTGCCCACCGTGCCGAGGTCGACCTTCTTGCCGCGCGGCACGTCCTCGTGGACGGCCTCCATGCCCCAGTGGTGGCCGCGGCCGGGAGCGTCGGTGGCGCGGGCGAGCGGGGAGCCGATCATCACCGAGTCGGCGCCGCAGGCGATGGCCTTGGGCAGGTCGCCGGACCAGCCCACGCCGCCGTCGGCGATGACGTGCACGTAGCGGCCGCCGGACTCGTCCATGTAGTCGCGGCGCGCGGCCGCGACATCCGCGACGGCCGTGGCCATCGGGACCTGGATGCCCAGGACGTTGCGCGTGGTGTGCGCGGCGCCGCCGCCGAAGCCCACGAGCACACCGGCCGCGCCGGTACGCATCAGGTGCAGGGCCGCGGTGTACGTGGCGCAGCCGCCGACGATGACCGGGACGTCCAGCTCGTAGATGAACTGCTTCAGGTTCAGCGGCTCGGCCGCGCCGGAGACGTGCTCGGCGGAGACCGTCGTACCGCGGATGACGAAGAGGTCCACGCCCGCGTCGACGACGGCCTTCGAGAACTGCGCGGTGCGCTGCGGCGAAAGGGCCGCGGCGGTGACGACGCCCGAGTCGCGCACCTCCTTGATGCGCTGCCCGATCAGCTCTTCCTTGATCGGGGCGGCGTAGATCTCCTGGAGGCGACGGGTCGCGGTCTCGGAGTCGAGCTCGGCGATCTCGTCGAGCAGCGGCTGCGGGTCCTCGTAACGCGTCCACAGACCTTCGAGGTTCAGTACGCCGAGGCCGCCCATCTCGCCGATGCGGATGGCGGTGGCCGGCGAGACCACCGAGTCCATGGGGGCCGCGAGGAACGGCAGCTCGAAGCGGTAGGCGTCGATCTGCCAGGCGATCGAGACCTCCTTCGGGTCCCGCGTACGACGGCTCGGGACGATGGCGATGTCGTCGAACGCGTACGCGCGGCGGCCGCGCTTGCCGCGCCCGATCTCGATCTCAGTCACTTTGGGAGGTGCCTTTCCCTCTGGGTCCTACTGGGCATGCCCGTCCAGTATCCCTGACACAGCAGGAAGGGGCGGCCCCGGGAATCCGGGACCGCCCCTGACCTGTGCGTCTGTACCGAACAGGCGGTTACTTACGGCTGTAGTTCGGCGCCTCGACCGTCATCTGGATGTCGTGCGGGTGGCTCTCCTTGAGACCCGCCGCGGTGATCCGTACGAAGCGGCCCTTGGTCTCCATCTCGTCGATGGTGGCCGCGCCCACGTAACCCATGGTCTGGCGCAGACCGCCGACGAGCTGGTGCAGGACGTTGGCCAGCGGGCCCCGGTAGGGCACCTGGCCCTCGATGCCCTCGGGCACGAGCTTGTCGTCGGAGGCGATGTCCGCCTGGAAGTAACGGTCCTTCGAGTACGAGCGGCCCTGGCCGCGCGACTGCATCGCGCCGAGCGAACCCATGCCGCGGTACGACTTGAACTGCTTGCCGTTGATGAACATCAGCTCACCCGGCGACTCCTCACAGCCCGCGAGCAGGCTGCCCAGCATCACGGTCGAGGCACCGGCGGCCAGCGCCTTGCCGATGTCGCCCGAGTACTGCAGACCGCCGTCGCCGATGACCGGCACACCGGCCGCCTGGGCCGCGAGCGCCGCCTCGTAGATGGCGGTGACCTGCGGGACGCCGATACCGGCGACCACGCGGGTGGTGCAGATGGAGCCGGGTCCGACACCGACCTTGACGCCGTCGACACCGGCGTCGATGAGCGCCTGGGCGCCGTCACGCGTGGCGACGTTGCCACCGATCACATCCACGTTCACCGCGGACTTGATCTTCGACATCCAGCTCAGGGCGTTGCTGTTGTGGCCGTGCGAGGTGTCCACGACCAGGAAGTCCACACCGGCGGCGGCCAGGGCCTGAGCACGCTCAAGGGCCTCGGGGCTCGCGCCCACCGCGGCACCGACGAGGAGACGGCCCTCGGCGTCCTTGGCCGCGTTGGGGTACTGCTCGGCCTTCACGAAGTCCTTGACCGTGATGAGGCCCTTGAGCACACCCGCGTCATTGACCAGCGGAAGCTTCTCGATCTTGTGGCGGCGAAGCAGCTCCATGGCTTCCACGCCGGAGATGCCGACCTTGCCGGTCACCAGCGGCATCGGCGTCATGACCTCGCGCACCTGACGGCTGCGGTCGGTCTCGAAGGCCATGTCACGGTTGGTGACGATGCCGAGCAGCTTGCCGTTGCCGTCGGTCACCGGGACACCCGAGATACGGAACTTGGCGCAGAGCGCGTCGGCCTCGGCCAGCGTCGCGTCGGGGTTCACGGTGATCGGGTCGGTCACCATGCCGGACTCGGAGCGCTTCACGAGGTCGACCTGGTTGACCTGGTCCTCGACGGACAGGTTGCGGTGCAGCACACCGACGCCGCCCTGCCGCGCCATGGCGATGGCCATCCGCGACTCGGTGACCTTGTCCATCGCGGCGGAGAGCAGCGGGATGTTCACGCGTACGTTCCGCGAGATGCGGGACGAGGTGTCGACCGCGTTCGGAAGGACCTCCGACGCGCCGGGCAACAGCAGCACGTCGTCGTAGGTCAGCCCGAGTGTCGCGAATTTCTCGGGCACTCCGTCGACGTTTGCAGTCATGACACCTTCCCCAAATGGCCTTGATCGGTGCGGATGTCCATGCTAACGGCCTGGAGAGGTGTCCCATTCCACGATCAAGATCATCGACTTTCTTTGTACGTTCACACGTACGCGACCGTAATCGTGTGCCGGCGGCCGGAGACCTTGCCCTTACTGCTCGGCAAGCGCCCTCAGCCGGCTCAGCGCCCGGTGCTGCGCGACCCGCACAGCCCCCGGGGACATCCCCAGCATCTGCCCGGTCTCCTCCGCGGTGAGACCGACGGCGATCCGCAGCAGGAGCAGCTCGCGCTGCGTCTGCGGAAGATTGGCGAGCAGCTTCTTGGCCCACGCGGCGTCACTGCTCAGGAGCGCGCGCTCCTCGGGCCCGAGCGAGTCGTCGGGCCGCTCGGGCATCTCGTCGCTCGGCACGGCGGTCGATCCGGGGTGCCGCATCGCGGCGCGCTGCAGATCGGCGACCTTGTGCCCGGCGATGGCGAAGACGAAGGCCTCGAAGGGCCGCCCGGTGTCCTTGTAGCGCGGCAGCGCGAGCAGCACCGCCACACAGACTTCCTGGGCGAGATCCTCGACGAAGTGCCGTGCGTCACCCGGGAGTCGGGAAAGACGCGTACGGCAGTAGCGAATCGCGAGGGGGTGCACATGGGCGAGCAGATCGTGCGTGGCCTGCTGGTCGCCTTCGACGGCACGCTGAACGAGGGCACCGACAGTGGTGGTCTCGTCCTCGCGCATCGGTCCATGGTGCCTTGACGTCGTCCGATCCGCGGCACCGCGTCCGTAGTTGTGCACCGAAGCGTTATGAGCAGGTGCGCCGGAACTCATCTCCTGCGCCCTCCCCTCCCGCTCGACCGACTCGTTCCCGAGGAACTCCACACCCCAAGGATGCGGCATCGCGCGGGAAACGGGGAAAACCGCGGGTGGATCCGCGCATCCACCGGCCCGCCCGCAGTGGCGCGGGCGGGACTCATCGGTGAGAGCTCGACGGAAGAAACCCCGCGACGGCTCACCTGCTCAGCGAACCAGGCCCCAACGGAAACCGAGCGCCACGGCGTGGGCACGGTCGGAGGCGCCGAGCTTCTTGAACAGGCGGCGTGCATGCGTCTTGACGGTGTCCTCGGAGAGGAAGAGCTCACGGCCGATCTCCGCATTGGACCGCCCATGGCTCATGCCCTCGAGCACCTGGATCTCCCGCGCGGTGAGCGTGGGCGCGGCGCCCATCTCGGCCGAACGCAGTCTGCGCGGCGCGAGCCGCCACGTCGGGTCGGCGAGCGCCTGCGTGACGGTCGCGCGCAGCTCGGCGCGCGAGGCGTCCTTGTGCAGATACCCGCGGGCACCGGCGGCGACCGCGAGCGCGACACCGTCCAGGTCCTCGGCGACCGTCAGCATGATGATGCGAGCGCCCGGATCGGCAGAGAGCAGCCGCCGCACGGTCTCGACGCCGCCGAGACCGGGCATGCGTACGTCCATCAGAATCAGGTCCGAGCGGTCGGCACCCCAGCGGCGGAGGACTTCCTCGCCGTTGGCCGCCGTCGTCACACGCTCTACACCGGGCACGGTCGCCACCGCGCGGCGGAGCGCCTCTCGGGCAAGCGGGGAGTCGTCGCAGACGAGGACGGAAGTCATGACTGTCGTCCTCCGCGGCTCCTGCAGCTGATGCGCGTCACCTTGAGCCTCCAGGCTGAATACGAATCGTCACCTGAGCGGTTGACACCCTCGGACACCTGCCCGAGCGCTTCCCATTCCAACCGCCTCGCACTCTCAACGATGGTCACTCGAAAGAGTTACGGGTCGGCCGGTCGCCTTCGGCACTCTACGTGATGGGGCGTTCACAGCACAGGAAAGACCGTGCTCACGGAGGCAAGGAACACCAAAGCTTCACGGAAAGCTATGCCCCATTTAGCGCCTCTTCTTCCCTTTTGGTGGTGTCTGTGACTAGATTCACCATCAGTCATATTTACATCTACTCAGACAGACACACTCAGTAGATGTACGGCATGGGCGGTCCGACCACCCTCGGCCGGGCAGCTGCTACCGCCCGACCGGGCATCGGATCCGCCTCAGAACGGTTGCAAGGGGACAAGTAATGGCAGATTTCTCCCGCCTTCCCGGACCGAACGCCGACCTTTGGGACTGGCAGCTGCTCGCGGCCTGCCGCGGGGTCGACAGTTCGCTCTTCTTCCACCCGGAGGGCGAGCGCGGTGCGGCACGGAGCGCACGCGAGAACTCGGCCAAAGAGGTCTGCATGCGCTGCCCGGTGCGCGCCGAATGCGCGGCTCACGCGCTCGCGGTGCGTGAGCCCTACGGCGTGTGGGGCGGCCTGACCGAGGACGAGCGCGAAGAGCTGATGGGCCGGGCGCGCAACAGGCTCGTACCGGCGACCAGCACGATGTCCGCCCACTGAGGAAACGTTTTTTCGAACGGTCGGTCCCTCGGCGGCCGTGGCGGCTAGCCGGCCGCCGCCGAGGACAGCCGGCCGGCGGCCGCCGCCAGTTGGTCGAGGGTGGCCGCCACGGTCGGCACCCGGGCGAGATCGGGCAGCGTGAGCGCGACGATCTCGCGGCGTACGGCCGGTTCCACCGTGACCGCACGGGCGCCCTTGGGGCGTACGGACTCCAGGGCCAGCTCGGGCAGCACCGCGACACCGAGGCCCGCGCCGACCAGGCCGATCACGGCCGGATAGTCGTCCGTCGCGAAGTCGATACGCGGGACGAAACCCGCGGCCTCACAGACGTCGACCAACTGGCGGCGGCAGCGCGGGCAGCCCGCGATCCAGGACTCGTCGGCGAACTCGGCGATGGACACCGCGCGATCGCCGCTCAGCCGGTGGTTGTCGGGAATCAGGCCGACAAGGCGGTCGGCGAGCAAGGGGCGTACGACGAGGTCGCTCCAGTCGTCTGCGTTCGCGCCCTCGCCCTCCCGTCTCCCACCGCCACCCTTGTTCGGAGACGCTTCGCGTCGCCCCTCATACCGAAAGGCGAGCGCGACATCGCAGTCGCCCTCGCGGAGCATCTCGACCGAGCGCGGCGGCTCGGCCTCCACGAGCGAGACGCGGGTGCCCGGGTGCGCGGCGCGCAGCGCGGCGAGGGCCGAAGGGACCAGCGTCGAGCTGCCGCTCGGGAAGGAGACCAGACGGACGCGACCTGCGCGCAGGCCGGCGATCGCGGCGACCTCCTCCTCGGCGGCGGTGAGTCCGGCGAGAATGCCCGCGGCATGCCTGACCAGGGCTCCTCCCGCCTGCGTCAGACGCATCTCGCGGCCGGTACGGATGAGGAGCGGCGTGCCCGTGGACTGCTCGAGTGCCTTCATCTGCTGGCTGACGGCCGGCTGCGTACAGCCGAGCTCGCGGGCCGCGGCGGAGAAGGAGCCGGTGGCGGCCACGGCGCGGAGCACTCGGAGATGACGGGCCTCGATCATGCGCCAAGCATAAGTGAGGCTTGGAGAGCGGATCCAAAAGTGCTCGACGTCTTGGGGAAGGATCTCTAGCGTGAGCGGCATGAAGCTTCTGAGTCTCAATGTCGGCCGGGCCACCCCCGTCCCGTACACCGACCATCCGAGCGGAAAGACCGGCATCGACAAGCAGCCCGTGGACGGTCCCGTGCGGGTGGCCGCGCCGGGCTTCAAGGGCAAGGGTCCCAGCGGGGTCGCCGGGGACGCGGTGTGCGACCAGCGGGTGCACGGGGGCGACGACCAGGCCGTCTACGCCTTCGCCCGCGAGGATCTGGACCGCTGGGAGCGGGAGCTCGGGCATTCCCTGCGCAACGGCGCCTTCGGCGAGAACCTCACGACCTCGGGGCTCGACGTCTCCGGTGCGCTCATCGGCGAGCGGTGGAGGATCGGGGCGGACCTGGTGCTCGAAGTGACCTGCGGACGCATTCCGTGCCAGACCTTCGCCGGCCACCTCGGCGAGCAGCACTGGCAGAAGCGCTTCACGCAGTACGGCGTGCCCGGGGCCTATCTCAGGGTGATCGAGCCGGGTGAGATCTCGGCCGGGGACGCGATCGAGATCGTGCACCGGCCGGAGCACGACGTGACCGTCGCGGTGCAGTTCCGGGCGGCGACGCTGGAGCGGTCGCTGCTGCCGCGGGTGCTGACGGCGGGCGATGCGCTGCACTACGAGGCACTGGCGAACGCACGCAAGTACGTGGAGAAGTACGGGAGTTGATCCGGCTGCCCCCGGGAGCCGGCCGGCCTCCCCGTAAGGGGCGGGCCGGGGGTGCTTCAGGGCCTTCACCGATGGGATGACACGCCCGCCGCCGAGATCGTTGGGTCATGACGAAAACCGACGGTGCGCGCGGCGGGCGCGGCAGGCTCAAGCGGGTCCTCATCATCCTCTCCGTGATCGTGGGGGTCCTGGTCGCCGCGATCGGCGGGGGCTTCGCGTGGCTGTGGACCGGCGCCGAGGTGAGCACCGTCGGCAAGGAGCCGTTCACCAACCGGCTCGCCGTACCGCCGCTCGCGGAGTCGAAGGTCGAGGCGGACGGCACACGGGTCTTCGATCTGCGGATGCGGGCGGGCGAGAAGGAGTTCAAGTCCGGGCAGAAGACGCCCACTTGGGGCTTCAACGGGGACTACCTCGGCCCCACGCTGCGCGCCGCGCGCGGCGAGAAGGTCAAGGTGCGGATAACCAACGGCCTGGACGAGGCGTCCACCGTGCACTGGCACGGGATGCATCTGCCGGCCCGTATGGACGGCGGCCCGCATCAGATGGTCGATCCCGGCGCGGCCTGGACCCCGCAGTGGAAGATCGACCAGCCCGCCGCCACCCTCTGGTACCACCCCCATCCGCACGGAGCCACGGAGAAGCACGTGCAGCGCGGGCTCGCCGGGATGTTCCTGCTCGACGACGAGAAGTCGGCCGCGCTCGATCTGCCCGACGAGTACGGGGTGAACGACGTGCCCGTGATCGTCCAGGACGTGAAGTTCGACGGGGCGAAGTTCGACCACGGGCACGGCTTCCTGCGCAACACCGGCTTCCTGGGCGACCGGACGATGGTCAACGGCACGCTCAATCCGTATCAGGAGGTCGGCGACGAACTCGTACGGCTGCGCCTCCTCAACGCCTCCACCGCCCGTATCTACGACTTCGGCTTCTCCGACGACCGCGCGTTCTCGCTGATCGGCACGGACGGCGGGCTGCTCGAAGCCCCCGCGGGCATGGACCGGCTGCAGCTGTCGCCGGGTGAGCGCGCGGAGATCGTCGTACGGATGAAGGCGGGCGAGAAGACCGTGCTGCGCAGCCATCCGCAGGGCAACTACGGCGATGGCTGGCAGACGCGGTTCGGCGGGGGCGACGACTCCTTCGACGTACTGGAACTGCGGGCGAAGCGGTCCCTGCGCGACTCCCCCGAACTGCCCGCTCGGCTGGGCGAGTTGGAGGTGCCGGACGCCGCGGACTCGACGAAGGAGCGCTTCTTCGGACTCGAGATGTCCGGGATCAACGAACGCCCGATGGACATGAACCGTATCGACGAGGTGGTCACCCGGGGTACGACGGAGACCTGGACCGTGCGCAATGACGACGGGATGCCGCACAACTTCCATGTGCACGACGTGCAGTTCAGGGTGGTGTCGGTCGACGGCGAGCAGCCGGCGCCGGAGCTGCGCGGCGCGAAGGACACGGTGTTCGTGCCGGGCGGTGCGACGGTGAAGCTGGCGATGCGGTTCGACGGGCCCGCCGACCCCGACACCCCGTACATGTACCACTGTCACCTCCTGTACCACGAAGACGGCGGAATGATGGGGCAGTTCGTGGTGGTCGAGAAGGGGCAGCAGGCCGGGAAACCCGCAGCGCACGGGGGCGGACACAGTCATTAGCCCTGGGCCATAGCCTTGGCCCATGACTACGGCTCTCATCACCGGTGCGACCGCCGGCATCGGCGCCGCCTTCGGGCGGCGCCTCGCGGCGGACGGGCACAACCTGGTCCTGGTGGCCCGGGACACCGCACGGCTCCAGGAGCAGGCGACCGAGCTGCACGACCGGCACGGGATCGAAGCCGAGGTGCTGACGGCGGACCTGGCGACGGAGGGCGGCATCGAGTCCGTCGAGAAACGCCTCTCGGACCCCCGTAACCCCGTCGACCTGCTCGTCAACAACGCCGGCTTCGGCAACAAGGGCCGCTATCTCGAAGTCTCCATGGCGGACGAACTGACCATGCTCAAGGTGCACTGCGAGGCAGTGCTCCGGCTCACGTCGGCGGCGGCCGGATCGATGCGCTCGCGCGGCCGGGGCGGGGTCGTGAACGTCGCGTCCGTGGCGGCTTTCGTGCCGCGCGGCACGTACGGCGCGTCCAAGGCCTGGGTCGTCCAGTTCACCCAGGGCGCGGCCAAGGACCTGGCGGGCTCGGGCGTCCGCCTGATGGCCCTGTGCCCCGGCTTCGTCCGTACGGAGTTCCACAAGCGGGCGGGCATGAGCACGGACAACATCCCGTCGTGGATGTGGCTCGACGCGGACAAGGTGGTCGCATCGGCGCTCGCGGACCTGGCACGCGGCAGGACGGTCTCGATCCCGGACCCGCGCTACAAGGCGCTCCTGGGCGCGGCGAAGTTCGTACCGCGGGGAATGCTCGGCGGGATCACTTCGAAGACGGGGCGCAAGTACGGGCCGCAGTGACCGCACTCGGGGTCGGCCCGTAGGTCAGCTGCAGGGCCAGGCCCCGGTGAGGGCCCCGCGCCGGTCGGCCGGGAAGGCGGCCAGTTCGCTCTCGCCGAGCGGTTCGGGACCGGTGGCGCACGCCGCCGCCACCAGCGCGGCCCCGGTGGGCAGCCGCTGCTCGCGCGCACTGTCGGCGCGGCGGGCGTCCAGGACCACCAGGTCCCTGCCCCTCACCACGATCAGCCTCATGCTGCCGCCGCTGCGGCGCACCGGCACGACCAGAGTGCGGCGGCCGTCGCCGTACGGCGCCGCGTCGATGCCCGCGGGCAGGAGCGCCTGGTACGTGCGGCCGAGCCCGGGGTGGGTCAGCCGCAACGCGTAGGTGCCCTCGGCGAGTTCGACGCGGCGGACGAGGTAGCGGCCGGAGGCGTCGGTGAGGCCGGTGTCGATCCGGCCGCCGTAGCGGTTCAGCGCCGCGTCCCCGGAGACGGCGACCACGCGCGGGCCGTAGCCGGCCAGCCGTACGTCGGAAGGATCGTCCGCGTCCGGCACCCGGACGGTACCCGCGCCGTGCGGGGTGCCGTGGTGCAGCGGGATGATCTCGCCGTGCAGGTCCTCGCGAGGGCCGCGGACGTGCAGCAGCGACGAGGTGTCGGTGTTGAAGTCGAGGAACTGCGCCCCGTCGGACGGGACCGCGGGCACCCAGTCGTCGACGCTCACCACGGATCCGCCGGCGGTCAGCTCGTACACCGTGCGGTGACCGTCCGGCCGGGCCACGGCCAGGACGTTGCCGCAGTCGCTGATCGCGAGCGCGGACTCGGGATCGACCGGGCCGCCCACCGTACGCAGGTTCCGGCCGCCGGCGTCGGGGCCGAAGTCGAGCACGTGCACGCGGGCCTCGCGGTCGCCGTCGGCGCGGGTGAGCACCGTGAGGCGGTGGCCTTCGGGTGCCACGTCCGCGGCCAGCACCTCACCCCTGGGGGCCGCGCCCCGGTGCACCGTCACGACCGGGTCGCCGTGGGGGCCGGTCCGGGCGAGCAGGCCGCGCAGGGCGTCGTCCCGCTCCGGTGCGTCCGCGGCGGACCATGCGGCGAGCGCGTAGCGCAGGGCCTGCGCGCGGGAGTCGGCTCCCTGCGGAGCGAGCTCGCGTGCGGCGGTGGCGGCGGCCATGATCCGCAGCACTTCGGTGGTGTCCGGGGCGTCCTGTGCGTACGCCTGCTCCTCGCCGGACGCACGCGGGCCGTCCTCGGCGGAGTCATCGCCGACCGGGCCGGCGAACACGAACGGAGCGGCGACGGCGGCAGCGAGCAGCGCGACACCCGCCGCGGCCAGCGCGATACGGCGGCGGCGTGCACTGCGGGCGGCGGGCGCGGCGGGGGGGGGGGGGGGGGGGGGGGGGGGGGGGGGGGGGGGCGCGCCCCGGGGGGTGCCGCCCGGGGGGGGGGGGGGGGCGGGGGCGGGGG
>JOGW01000016.1 GCA_000721375.1 Streptomyces sp. NRRL B-3428
TTCCACTGGGAGGGCATCGACGGGACGCGGATCTTCACGCACTTCCCGCCCATCGACACCTACAACTGCTCGATGCTGGGCCGTGAGATCGCGCATGCGGCCCGCAACTTCAAGGACAAGGGCGTCGCCAAGCACTCCCTGGCCCCGACCGGCTGGGGGGACGGTGGTGGCGGTACGACCCGGGAGATGATCGCGAAGGCGCGGCGGATGCGTGACCTGGAAGGCTCGGCGCGGGTGGTGTGGGAAAAGCCGGCCGAGTTTTTCGCGAAGGCGCAGGCCGAATATCCCGAGGCGCCGGTGTGGGTGGGTGAGCTGTACCTGGAGCTCCACCGCGCCACGCTCACCAGCCAGGCCAAGACGAAGCAGGGCAACCGCCGCTCGGAGCATTTGCTGCGGGAGGCGGAACTGTGGGCGGCGCGTGCAGGCCGACCCGGTGGCGCTTTCGTCCCGGTCGGACGACGGGTTCCTCCTCGACAACGGCCTGCTGCGGATCGACATCGACGCGCGGGGCCTGGTGGTCTCGGCGTACGACTGTGAGGCCCGCCGGGAGACCGTCGCGCCGGGCCAGGCTGCGAACCTGCTGCAGATCCACCCCGACTTCCCGAACATGTGGGACGCCTGGGACGTCGACGAGTTCTACCGCAACGTGGTCACCGACCTGACGCAGGTCGACTCGCTGTCGGTCGTCGAGAACGAGCCCTCGCGGGTCTCCATCGAAGTGGTGCGCAGCTTCGGGGCGTCGAGGGTCACCCAGGTGCTGACCCTGCGCGCCGGGGCCAAGCGCCTGGACGTGGACACGGAGGTGGACTGGCACGAGACGGAGAAGTTCCTCAAGGCGGCCTTCCCCCTGGACGTGCACGCGGACCGCTACGCCTCGGAAACCCAGTTCGGCCACCTCTACCGCCCCACCCACACCAACACCTCGTGGGAAGCGGCCAAGTTCGAACTACGCCATCAACCTCCCCGAGCGTCACGTGACCGGCGCCGCCCCGGTGTCACCTCTGTTCGCCGTGGCGTCACCCGCGGTCGCGATCAGCGCGGTCAAGCTGGCCGACGACGGCTCGGGCGACGTGATCGTCCGCGTCTACGAGTCCTCCGGCGCCCGCACCCGCACCACGCTCCAGGTTGGCTTGGACACCACATCCGTCATCGCGACCGACCTCCTGGAACGCCCGCTCGCCGATTCCCCTTCGCACGAAGTCACCAACGGCGAAGTCACCCTGTCCCTGCGCCCGTTCGAACTTCGCACCCTCCGCTTCTCGTGCACCTCGTGAATCCGTCCGGTCGCAGGCGAGCTCAGAGCTACTCGTCGAGCACCCGCTGCGCCACCCCGAACGCCGCGTTCGCCGCCGGCACCCCCACATACACAGCGCACTGCAACAGCACCGCCCCGATCTCCCGCGCCGTCAGCCCGTTGCGGCGTGCCGCCCGTACGTGCATGGCGAGCTCGTCGACGTGGCCCCCCGCCACCAGCGCGGTCAGCGTCACCATGCTGTGTTCTCGGCGGCTGAGGGTGTCGTCCGTCCAGATCTCGCCCCAGGCGTAGCGGGTGATGAAGTCCTGGTAGCGGGCGGTGAACGCGTTCTGCCGCTGCTGCGCGCCGTCCACGTGTGCGTCGCCGAGGACTTCGCGTCGTACGGTCATGCCGCTCTCAGCGGGCCCGTTGAAGTGACTGCGCAGCGCCGCGAGGACCGGCAGCGGGGTCTCGGCGACCGCGAGATGGGAAGTGTTCGGGATCTCGACGAGCGTCGAGTCGCCGATGGCGTCGGCGAGTTCCCGCAGATGGACGGGGGGAGTGGCTGGGTCCTCGCGCCCGGCCACCAGGAGCGTGGGCGCGGTGATCGACGCCAGCCGGTCACGGATGTCGAACGTCGCGAGTGCGGCACAGCAGGCCGCATACGCGCCCGGGTCCGCCGACCGGTGATCCGTGAGCAGCCTCTCCGAAGCAAAGTCGGGTGTGAACCAGCGCTCCGGTGCGGACTTCGCCACCGACTCCAGACCCTCACGGCGCACGAGCTCGGCCCGGTCCCGCCACCGCTGCGGGTCACCGAAGTGCGCCGATGAGCAGAGCACCGCCAGCCGCTCGACGCGCTCCGGATGGTGCGCGGCCAGGTGCAGCCCGATCGCGCCGCCGATGGAGACACCCGCGTACGAGAAGCGCTCGATGCCGAGGGAGTCCGCCAGGGCGAGCACCAGCGAAGCAAGGTCACCGATGGTGGCGCCGGACGAGACGAGCGAGGCGGGGGAGCGGCCGTGTCCGGGAAGGTCGAAGCGGATCACCCGGTGCGTGGCGGAGAGTTCCGGTGCGACGCCGTCCCAGAGCGCGGTGGACGTGCCGAGGGAAGGGCCGAGCAGCAGCGGGGGAGCGGAGGGCGAGCCCTCCGCTGAGTGGTGCAGGGTGGTCAACGTCGCTCCAGTGCACGGTCGGTGAGGACACCCGCGGCGCCGGTGTATCCGGCCGGGTCGGTGAGGGCGTCGAGGTCAAGGTGGGCGAACTCGCGCTGCTCGGCGAGGAGTTCGGCGAGCGTTCGCGAGCCGTCTCGCACCCGCGCGGCCAGCGAGGTGAGCAGCTCCTTGGCACGGGCGCGCCCGACGACGGCACCCAGTGCGGAGGTGAGCCGCTCGGAGACGATCAGCCCGGCGGTGAGGTCGGCATTGCGGCGCATCGCGTCCGCGTCCACCCGCAGGCCGGCGACCAGTTCGGCCGCGTGCTCCGCCGCGCCCCCGACGACCCGCAACAGCTCCCGCAGCGGCTGCCACTCGGCGTGCCACGCGCCGGGCGGCCGTTCGTCCTCGGCGGCCATCGCCCCGTACAGGACGGACGCGAGCGCAGGGGCCTGCCGAGCCGCGGCTGCGATCAGGGTCGCGCGTACGGGGTTGGCTTTGTGCGGCATCGCGGAGGATCCGCCGCCCGAGCCCTCGGCCACCTCGGCGATCTCGGTCCGCGACAACGTGAGCACATCCACGGCGAGCTTGCCGAGTGCGCCCGCCGAGAACGCCAGTGCGCCCGCAAGATCCGCGATCGGCGTACGCAGCGTGTGCCACGGCAGCGCGGGCTCGGCCAGACCGGTCTCGCGGGCGAAGGCGGACACCAGGTCGAGGGAGCCGAGAGCGGCCAACGTCCCTGCCGCGCCGCCGAGTTGAACGGGCAGCGCATCCCGTACGGCCCGCACCCGGTCCCGCGCGTCGAGCACGAGCGACCGCCACCCGGCCGCCTTGAGGCCGAACGTCGTCGGCACGGCATGCTGCGTCAGCGTCCGGCCCGCCATCACCGTGTCCCGGTGCGTGCGAGCCAGCCCGGCCAGCGACTCTTCGAGGCGCGACAGGTCCGCGAGCAGTAGATCGAGCGCCCGGACCGAGACCAGCATCGTCGCCGTATCCACGATGTCCTGACTGGTGGCCCCGCGATGCACGAACTCCCGGTACTCCTCGGGAAGTACGGCCTTCAGGTCCGCCACCAGAGCAAGCACGGGATTCCCGGCCGCCCGGGCCCGCAGCGCCAGCGACCGTACGTCGCACACCTCGGCCCGCGCCGCCCCGGACACCGCCTTCGCCACTTCGGCAGGCGCCTCGCCAAGCGCCGCCAGCGCCCGTGTCAGCGCGGCCTCCGCGTCCAACAGACCCTGCACATAAGCGAGATCAGCCACCGCGGCCTCGACCCGCGATCCGGCCCACCCGGGCGAGAGCAGCCCGCCGTCCTCGTACCCGGTGATCATCCGAAGTCCAGGAAGACCGTCTCGTCCTCACCCTGCAGCCGGATGTCGAAGCGATACGTGCCGGGGCGTTCCTCGACCGCGAGCAGGGTGCTCCGCCGCTCTTCGGGCACCGAGGAGAGCAAGGTGTCGTCCGCGGCGGCCGGTCGCAGATACGCGCGGGTGTGGAGGTGGTGCAGCAGACCGCGGGCGAACACCAGCACCGAGATGTACGGCACTCCGCCCGGCGGCAGCGTACGCACCGCATAGTGACCGTCCGCGTCCGTGGCGATCCGCCCGAAGCCGGTGAAGCCGACGCCGTCGCGCCCGATCACCCGACCGGTCACCGGATCGTGCCGCAGCGAACCGGGAGCCCCCGTCCGCGAGCCGTCCGGGGCCGGCTGCCAGGTCTCCAACAGCGCGTCCGGCACCGGCTGTCCGGCGCCGTCGTACACATACCCGTGCACGGTGATCAGGTCCGGATGCCCGACGGGTGCGACCTCGGCGCCGCCCGCGAACGGCAGTGCGTAGCCGTAGAAGGGCCCGACCGTCTGCGAGGGAGTGGGGGTGCGGGACATCAGTGGTCCTCCTCTTCGAACAGCGTGGCGCAGGGACCGTCGAGCACGATGTCCCAGCGGTAGCCGAGCGACCACTCCGGTACGGACAGATCGTGGTCGTAGGCGGCCACAAGACGCTCACGTGCGGCCAGGTCGGTCACGGACTGCAGCACCGGGTCGTACGCGAAGAGCGGGTCGCCGGGGAAGTACATCTGCGTCACGAGACGCTGCGTGAACGCCGTGCCGAAGAGGGAGAAGTGGATGTGCGCCGGGCGCCACGCGTTGACGTGATTGCGCCACGGGTAGGCACCGGGCTTGATCGTGGTGAACGAGTACCCGCCGTCGTCATCGGTCAGACAGCGCCCGAAGCCAGTGAAGTTGGGGTCGAGCGGCGCAGGGTGCTGGTCCAGCTGATGGGCGTAGCGTCCGGAGGCGTTGGCCTGCCAGAGCTCCACCAACTGGCCGCGGATCGGCCTGCCTTGGCGGTCCGTCATGCGTCCGCTGACCGTGATCCGCTCGCCGAGCGGCTCGCCCAGGTGCTGACGCGTCAGATCCCGGTCGAGGGCCGTCACATCGGTGACGCCGAAGGCGGGGCCCGACAGCTCGACGGCCTCGGGGTCGCGCAGGGGTATCAGCGGCTGCCGGGGATGGCGCAGCGTACTGCTGCGGTACGGCGGGAAGTCACGCGGCGGGTGCACCGCACCGTCCGCGCCCGCCTGCACCTTGGCGACCTCGGCGTCTATCTGTTCCTGGGTGAGCCCGTCGGGCAGGGCCACGGGTAGCTCGGTCATGAGGATGCTCCGAAAGAAGAAGTAAGGGGTGGGGGCCCACCGAGAGGCGGGCCCCCACCTGCTCAGCGTTCGAGTACCAGGGCGAGGCCCTGGCCCACGCCGATGCACAGTGTCGCGACGCCGACACCGCTGCCGCGCCGGGCCAGTTGATGGGCGACGGTGCCCGCGAGGCGGGCGCCGGAAGCGCCGAGCGGGTGGCCGAGCGCGATCGCACCGCCCTGCGGGTTGAGGATCGCCGGGTCGAACTCCGGCCACTCGGCGACGCAGCCGAGGACCTGCGCGGCGAACGCCTCGTTGAGTTCCAGGGTGTTGAGATCGGCGAAGGACTTCCCGGCCTTGGCCAGCGCCCGCTCCACCGCCGGTACCGGCGCGAGCCCGAAGTACTGCGGGTCGACCGCGGCCACGCCGGTGGCCGAGATACGGGCGAGCGGCTCACGCCCGGTGGCCCGCAGGCCCTCCTCGTCGGTGAGCAGCAAGGCCGCCGCACCGTCGTTCAGCGGCGATGCGTTGCCCGCGGTGACCGTGCCGCCCTGCGGCCGGAACGACGGCTTGAGCTTCGCCATCGCCTCCAGGGACGCACTTTCCCGTACGCATTCATCGCGTCCGTACGGGGTCGCCTCACCCTTGCGCTGGGGCACCGGTACGGGTGCGACCTCGGCGTCGAACAGACCGTTCTTCCAGGCCGCCGCGGCCTTCTCGTGCGAGGCGAGCGCGAAGGCGTCCTGCTGTTCCCGCGTGATGCCGTGCTTGTCCGCGATGAGCTCGGCGGACTCGCCGAGCGGGATGGTCCACTCGGGAGCCATCCGCGGGTTCACCATGCGCCAGCCGAGCGTCGTAGAGAACATCTCGGTGTGTCCGGCGGGGAAGGCCCGGTCGCTCTTCGGCAGGACATAAGGGGCGCGGGTCATCGATTCGACGCCGCCGGCGACCGCGATCGAGGCATCGCCCAGCGCGATCGCCCGCGCGGCCTGGATCACTGCCTCGAGCCCCGAGGCGCACAGCCGGTTGACCGTCACACCCGGTACGGATGTAGGCAGTCCGGCGAGCAGCCCGGCCATCCGGGCCACATTGCGGTTCTCCTCGCCGGCGCCGTTGGCGTTGCCGAAGTACACGTCGTCGATACGGGACGGGTCCAACTCGGGGAAGCGGCCGACCAGTTCCCGTACCGCGTGCGCGGCCAGATCGTCCGGCCGTACGCTCGCGAGCGCCCCGTTGTAGCGGCCGATCGGCGTCCGGACGGCGTCCACGATGTACACGTCGCGCGTGCTCATGCCTTGCTCCCCATTGAGTCATCGATTGCGATCGGGGCGCCGGTCGCGGCCAGGACCTCGTCCACGGACACCCCTGGCGCAGTCTCCACCAGCGCAAGGCCGTCCGGTAGGACGTCCAGCACACCGAGATCCGTGATGATCCGGTCGACGCAGCCGCGGCCGGTCAGCGGCAGCGAGCACTCCTCGACGATCTTCGGTGAGCCGTCCTTGGCGGTGTGGGTCATCACGACGATCACCCGCCGCGCTCCGTGCACCAGGTCCATGGCCCCGCCGATGCCGGTGATCAGCTTCCCGGGCACCGCCCAGTTGGCGAGGTCGCCGTGCGCCGAGACCTGCATGGCGCCGAGCACCGCGGTGTCGATATGGCCGCCGCGGATCATCCCGAACGACAACGCCGAGTCGAAGAACGAGGCGCCCGGCAGGACCGTGACCGTCTCCTTGCCCGCATTGATCAGATCCGGGTCGACCTCGTCGTCCGGCGGATACGGGCCGGTCCCGAGGATCCCGTTCTCGGACTCCAGGACCACCTCGATGCCCGGCGGCAGATGGTTGGGGATCAGCGTCGGCAGACCGATCCCCAGGTTCACGTAGCTGCCGTCTTCCAGTTCCAGTGCGGCACGGGCCGCGATCTGTTCGCGTGTCCAGCTCATCGCGGCTCCTCGGCCTGTGCGGGCACGGTGACGGTGCGCTGCTCGATGCCCTTGTCGGCGGCCTGCTGCGGGGTGAGCGCGACCACGCGCTGTACGAAGATTCCCGGCAGGTGCACATGGTCCGGGTCGATCTCGCCCGGCTCGACCAGCTCCTCGACCTCGGCGATGGTGATGCGTCCGGCCATCGCGGCAAGGGGGTTGAAATTGCGGCTCGACTTGTTGAACACAAGATTCCCGTGCCGGTCGCCGCGCGCCGCACGCACCAGCGCGAAGTCGGTACGGATGCCGCGCTCCAGGACGTACTCGGTGCCGTCGAACTCCCTGACCTCCTTGGGTGGCGAGGCCAGTGCGACACCGCCCTGCCCGTCGTAGCGCCAGGGCAGTCCGCCGTCGGCGACCTGTGTGCCCACGCCTGCGGGGGTGTAGAAGGCGGGGATCCCGGCGCCGCCCGCCCGCAGCCGCTCGGCGAGCGTGCCCTGCGGGATCAGCTCGACCTCCAGCTCGCCGGCGAGGTACTGCCGCGCGAACTCCTTGTTCGCGCCGATGTACGACCCCGTGACCCGTGCGATCCGTCCCGCCGAGAGCAGTACCGCGAGCCCCGAGTCCATCGCGCCGCAGTTGTTGGAGACCACGCCGAGCTCGGCGACCCCGCGCTCGTACAGCGCCTGGATCAGCACATTCGGAACGCCGCTCAGCCCGAAGCCGCCGACCGCGAACGTGGCTCCGTCGGTTGCGTCGGACACCGCCCGCGCGGCCGTGGCGACCACCTTGTCCATGACGAGAACCCTCCCGCCGGCCGTCCGCTCTGCTCGACGGACCGGACCGAATTACTCAGTACACTGACTAATATCTTCTGAGCGGTCATGCTGGCACCCGAGCGAGTTACCGTCAAGAAGCATCAGGAAATGAAGGGTGATTGGGATCCGGTGAGCGGCGCCAGGTGCGCTGTGGATGAGTATTGTTCAGTGCACCAACGAAAAGACGGCGGGAGACGACTGATGGCGGCCGTGGATCTGACCACCCACCCGGGGCATCTGGCCCGCCGGCTCCAGCAGGCCCACTATCTGCTGTGGACCACGATGGTCTCCGAGGAGATCACCTCACCCCAGTACGGACTGCTGAACGCGCTGATGGCCGAACCGGGCCTGGACCAGCGCACGGTCGGCGAGCGCGTGAGCCTCGACCGCTCCACCGTCGCCGAGGTCGTGTCCCGCCTCAGCAGACGAGGCCTGATCGAGAAGGTCCGTGACGTGGAGGACGGCCGCCGCTATCTGCTGCGGCCCACACCGGAGGGCGCGGCGGTCCATCGCAAACTCACCGTGCGCACGGCCCGCATGAACCACGTCTTCCTCTCCCCGCTGTCGGACGCGGAGCAGACGGTGTTCCTGGACATGCTGCAGCGGGTCTCGGACGCGGCCGAGGCACTGCGCGGGGCGGAGCGCGCTCCGGCGCGAGGCTGAGGGTCGCGGCAGGACCCGGGACCGGTGAAGAACTCGCTGGTGGTTCGGGTGCGAAGGCTGCAGGCTACCCCCGTGAACGTGGATCTGAATGAGTTCGATGCCCACCTGGTCGCACGGTTCGGCCCCGAGGCCGAGGGCTGGGTCGCTGCAGTTCCGAGCCTGGCCGCGGGGCTGGCGGAGCGGTGGGGCTTCAAGCTCGGTGAGCTGTTCGACAGCGGAGCCTCTTCCCTCGTCCTGCGCTGTGAGTGGCCCGACGGAACGCCGGCGGTCCTCAAGCTCAGTCCGGACCGGGCGCTGCTGACCCGACAAGTGGACATGCTGCGCGTGTTCGCGCCGTCGGGGCGAGTGCCGACCGTACTGGCCGCCGATCCGGCAGCCGGCGCGATGGTGCTGGAGGAGGTCCTGCCGGGCACCGCCGCCGAGAACATGCCGCAGACCTCACTGCCACGGCAGTGGGGGGAGTTGCTGGCCGCCCTGCACGCCGTCCCCCCGCCCGCCGGCTGGCCGCTGGATCTGCGCGGCCGGTTCGACGAGTCCTTCGCCCGGATCGGCAGGCGCCTGACCGAGCCGGCCATCGCCGCGTGGATCGACCAGGCCATGTGGCAGCGGGCGATGGAACGCTGTGAGACCTTGCTCGCGAGCCAGTCCGACCCCGTGCTGCTGCACGGAGATCTGCACCCCGGCAACGTCCTGGACGGCGGTCCGTCGCGCGGTCTGATCGCCATCGACCCCAAGGCCTGCATCGGCGACCCCTGCTTCGACGCCGTCGACTATGTGGTGGAAGGCGCCGGACTCGAGGGGGTCGAGGCGCGCTGTCGGCTGGTGGCGGCAGCGTGCTCGCTCGACGAGCACCGCCTGTACGCCTGGAGCCGGGTGGTCGCCCCCATGGCGGCCATCGGACACCTCACCTACGGCGGGCCGAAGCCGGCGATCGAGGAACTGCTCGCCCTGTCCTCCTGATGTACGCGGCGATCAGCGGTAGTCGGCATGTACGCGGCGGTCAGCGGTAGTCGGCGGTGTTCCGTACCGCACCGAAGCGCGGGAAGATCCGCTCCACCGCGCACTGGTGCTCCTCCGCGGCCGGCGCGGACATCGCGTCGGCCACGAACTCCAGCTGGTAGCCGTGGTCGGAGGCGGCCCGCGCAGTGGACTCGACGCCCATCGTGGTGAAGAGGCCGGCCATCACCACGGTGTCCACGCCCAGCTTGCGCAACTGCCCGTCCAGATCGGTGCCGTAGAACGCGCCGATGGTCCGCTTGACCACCACCACGTCGCTGTCGTGCACCAGTCCGTCCGCGAAGCCGCTGCCCGGCGGCTGCTCGTCCACGTTGGGGCGGTCCACCCGGACCTGCACCACGGGGCGGCCGTGCGCCCGGAACGACTTCGCCAACTCCTGGCAGCGGGCCAGCACTTCGTCCCCGGAGTGCGGGGCCATCGGCAGGGCGATGATGCGAGGCATCAGGTCGATGAGGATCAGCGCGGACGTCATGGGGCCTGATCGTAGAGCGGGGCTGGGAGAGCGCGCACGCGGATAACCTCAGGCCACAGGAATCCGCGCGAACCGCCCCGCGATCCGCAGCTCCGCCTCGATCCGCGCCGCCGTCTCGCGCAGCGACGGCAGTACGTCGGCCCGGCACTGGGCGACCGTGCGCCGCGAACTGTGCATCGCCACATTGACCGCCGCGACCACCCGCCCCGCGCCGTCGCGCACCGGCGCCGCGATGGAACGCAGGCCCTCCTCCAACTCCTCGTCCACCAGGGCGTAGTCCCGCCGCGCCACCTGGTCCAGGACCTCGGCGAGCCGGGTCTTGTCCGTGATGGTGCGCGGCGTCAGGGCATCGGGCTCGATCCGCTGCAGGCGCCGCGCCCGCTCGTCCTCGGGCAGGTCCGCGAGCAGCACCCGCCCCATCGAGGTCGCGATGGCCGGGAAGCGCGTGCCCACGGTGATGTTCACGCTCATGATGCGGCTGGTCGCGATCCGCGCCACGTACTGGATGTCATCGCCCGCGAACACCGCCAGCGAGACCGAATCGTGCAGCTGCTTCGCGAGTGTGGCCATGTGCACCTGCGCGATCTCCGGCAGCGACGTGCGGGACAGCAGTGGGAAGCCGAGTCCGAGGACTCGAGGTGTCAGCCGGAACGTGCGCTCCTGCGAGGCGACGTATCCGAGGTGCTCCAGAGTGATCAGCGCGCGCCGCGCCGTGGCCCGCGCGAGCCCGGTGGCTTCGGCGACCGCGCTGAGCGTCGGCTCGCACCGCCCCTCGCCGAACGCGGTCAGCACGGTCAGGCCGCGCGCGAGCGACTCGATGAACTCCCGCCCCAGCTCCTGCTTCGACTCCCCGGTCCACGCGGCCAGCGCGGCAGGGCCTGGCGGCCCGTCCACGGGGGCGGCGGTACGCAGTTCGTGCTCCATGACCGCGACGGCCTTGCGCAGCCGGGGCAGCATCTCCTTGCGCAGCGACCGTGCACCGTGCCGACTGGTGTGGCTCACCACGCTCACCACGCAGACGGGGGCGCCCGCGCCGTCCCGTACGGGCATCGCCAGCGCGACAAGCCCCGGCTCGATCAGCTGGTCGTCCAGCGAGAACCCGTCCTTGCGCGCCGCCTCCACGGCCCGTACGAACTCCTCGTCCCCGACCGGCACTTCACGTGCCGGCAGCGCGGTGAATCCGCCGTCGCCGGGATCGGCCGCCCTGCGCGCCCGCCACCGCCGCCAGTCCGCCTCGGACCAGTCGGCGGCGAACAGCGGTCCTGGCGCGGTGCGTTCGGCCGGCAGCAGATCGCCGATCCGGAAACTGAGCGACATCGCCCGGCGCCGGGTCGCCTGGTGGATGAAACGGACCCCGTCCTCGTCGCGCACCGCGAGCGACACCGACTCGTCGAGCTCGTCCGCGAGCCGGTCGGCGAGCGGCCCCAGCAGATCGGGCAGACGCAGGGCACCGAGATACGCGTTGCCCAGCTCCATCAGACGGGGTGCGAGGGCGACGGTCCGGCCGTCGAGGCGTACGTACGCCATCCGCGCCAGCGTCGCCGCGATCCGGTCCACGGTCGACCGCGCCAGGCCCGTCGCGCGCTCCAGTTCGCTCAGGCTGAGCGGACCGTGTGCGTCCGTGAGCGCACGCAGTACGGCGATCCCGCGGATCAGGGGCGTGACGGCCTCGGCCGGCGGGATGGTGGTGGATGGCATGAGCTCTCCCGGACGTATCTCCCAAGGCCGTCAAGGCCCTTGGAAGTCATTGACAGGCCGCAGTGCGGCACGCAGACTCAGGCCCACGCTTGAGTGAAGAAGTCTTCACTATACGAACAACAGTGGCGGCGGTCCAACACCACACCTCAGCAGGAGGACCGCCCTCGAAGACGAGGAGACCCTGTGCACACCACCGTCGGCATCATCGGCGGCGGCCCCTCCGGCCTGCTGCTCGCCCGCCTGCTCCATCAGGCCGGCATCGCCACCGTCGTCCTGGAGCGCCAAGGCCGTGAATACGTCGAGCAGCGCCAGCGGGCCGGCATCCTCGAGCAGTCGACCGTCGACGTCCTGCGCGCCTGCGGAGCGGGCAAGCGCCTGGACGCCGAGGGCCTGGTGCACGACGGCATCGAACTCCGCTTCGCCGGTCGCGGCCACCGCCTCGACTTCCCCGCGCTCACCGGTGGGCGGCGCGTGACCGTGTACGCGCAGACCGAGGTGGTCAAGGACCTCATAGCCCTCCAGCTCGCCGACGGCGCCCCGCTGCTCTTCGAAGCCGAGGTCCACTCCATCGAGGGCATCGACGGCGAACGCCCGGCCATCCGCTACACCCACGAAGGCCGCGAACAGACCCTCACCTGCGACTACGTGGTCGGTTGCGACGGCTTCCACGGCGTGTCGCGGCGAGCCGTCCCGGACGGCGCCGCCACCACGTACGAACGCGTCTATCCGTACTCCTGGCTCGGCATCCTGGCCGATGCGGCGCCCAACTACGAGGAGCTGATCTACGCGCACTCGGAACGGGGCTTCGCACTCGCCAGCATGCGCACCCCCGAGATCACCCGGCTCTACCTCCAGGTCCCCAACGGCACGGACCCCGCCGACTGGCCGGACGAGCGCATCTGGGACGAGCTCGACCTCCGCCTCGACCGGGACATCCCGCTCGTGCGCGGCCGTGTGACGCAGAAGTCGGTGCTGCCGATGCGCAGTTCGGTCACCGAGCCGATGCGCTTCGGCCGGATGTTCCTCGCCGGGGACGCCGCGCACATCGTCCCGCCCACCGGAGCCAAGGGCCTCAACCTCGCCGCCGCCGACGTGGTCGTCCTCGCCCGCGCGCTCGCCCACCGGCGCGAGACCGGTTCCTCCGAGCTGCTCGACGCCTATTCCGACACATGCCTTCGGCGGGTGTGGCGGGCCGAGCACTTCTCGTACTTCATGACGACGACACTGCACACCGACCCCGACCAGTCGCCCTTCGAGACCCGTCTGCAGCTGTCCCAGCTGGAGCGCATCGCGAGCTCACCGCATGCGGAGGCCGAACTTGCGGAGAACTACTGCGGTTTGAGGCTGTAGATGTAGATGTAGATGTAGCTGTAGCAACGGCGAAGGGGCCCATCCCTGTGTGGGGGATGGGCCCCTTCGCCGTTCTTCACGCCTTGGCCACGGCCACGGCCGCAGTGGCTCCGCTGCGCGCGCCGCCCCGGCCGATCCTCGTGGCCAGCGGTACGAGCGCGATCGCCACGGCACCCGCGAGTCCGGCGAGGGCGAAGGTGGTGAAGCCCCAGCTCTGGTTGCCGTTCTCGGCGAGCGCGCCGACCAGCCACGGTCCGACGACTGCGCCGGTGCGGCCCACGCCGGTCACCAGGCCGAGGCCCGCGGCGCGTTCGCTGTCGCGGTAGATGGTGCCGGTTGCCGCGTAGACCATGACCTGCGCGCTGAACAGCCAGATCCCGGTGATCGCGACCACGATGTAGGTGACGCCCAGCGGCAGATGCGACTTGAGCAGCAGGGCGCCCGCCGCGGTCAGCATGAACCAGATGGCCGAGATGCGCACCGGCCCGAAGCGGTCGGCGATCCGTCCGGCGATCAGCAGGCCGACGACGCCGCCCGCGTTGATGACCATGAGGAAGCTGACCGAGGAGGACAGACCGTAGCCGTTGGCGCGCATCATTGTCGGCAGCCAGGTGCTCACTCCGTACACGAGGAGCAGTCCGCAGAAGGACGCCACCCACAACAGTGGGGTGGCCCACCGGGACTCGGGCCTGAACAGCGCGCCGATCGCGGCGAGGCGCCCCTTCGCGCCACCGGCCGGCGCCTCCACGGCGGTCGGCCTCGGCAGTCCGAAGCGGTCGGCGACCTGTTCGGCCCGCTCGCGCTGTCCGCGGGCGAAGAGCACGCCGGGGGACTCGGGCAGGTACTTGAGCAGTAGCGGTACGGCCACGAACGCGGGCAGTACGCCGGCCCAGAACACCCAGCGCCAGCCGAACTCCGGGGCCACACCGAGGCCCAGGCCCGTGGCCGCGATCCCGCCCACGTGGTACGAGGTCATCAGCAGACCGGTCGTCAGCGCGGCCCGGCGTGGTGGAGCGAACTCGAGCACCATCGCCAGACACAGCGGCATCAGGCCGCCGAGCCCGAGGCCCGCGATGAACCGGCCCGCGCCGAAGACCCCGATGCCCGGGGCGAGTGCGCACACCGCACTGCCGAGGGAGAACAGGGTGACGCTGACGACCAGCATCGGCCTGCGGCCCAGCCAGTCGGTGACATTGCCCGCGGTGAGCGCGCCGATCAGCATGCCGAACGTGGTCCAGCTGCCGATCGTGCCCGCGCTGCCCGGTGTGAGTCCGAGACCGGGGTCGTCGAGCATGTGCGGCATCACCGCACCGTAGATGTTGACGTCCATGCCGTCGAAGAACACGGCCAGCCAGCACAGCGCGAGAACGGGGAACACCGTCCTGAACGTGTGCGGGGCACGGGTCGCACCGCTGGAGTGCGTTGGCGCGGAAGAGGTCATGGCGATCCTTGATGCTGTTCGTATAGTGAAGAACTGTTCACATCGCGCGAAGGCATGAGTGTGGGGTCGGCCCCGGAGGGTGTCAATGAGTGGGAGCCTCCCGGTTGCCCGCGACCGTGCTTGCTCCGCAGGGGGACGGGTGTTGGGATGGGGCCCGTGACAGCAGCACGGCAGGGTGAGGGACGGCGGGACGAGACGACCGCGGCGGTGGAGGCGGTCTTCCGTATGGAGTCCGCGCGGATCATCGCGGTGGTCACCCGGGTGGTGCGCGACGTCGGCATAGCGGAGGAGCTGGCGCAGGACGCTCTGATCAGCGCGCTGGAACAGTGGCCGCGCGACGGCGTTCCGGACAATCCGGCCGCCTGGCTGATGACGGCCGCCCGGCGCAAGGCCATCGATCTCGTACGCCGCAAGGAGACCTACGCGCGCAAGCTCGCCGAAGTCGGCCGCACCCTGGAGGACGTACCGCCGCCGGAGCCCTCCGACCCGGACGACATCGACGACGACCTGCTGCGCCTGATCTTCACCTCCTGCCATCCGGTGCTCTCCGCGAAGGCCCGTATCGCGCTCACCCTGCGGCTCCTCGGCGGCCTGACCACCGAGGAGATCGCCCGCGCCCTGCTGACCACCGAACCGACCGTCGCCCAGCGGATCGTCCGCGCCAAACGCACCCTGGCCAAGGAGGACATCCCCTTCGAGGTCCCGGGCGCCGCCGACCGCCCCGCCCGCCTCGCCTCGGTCCTCGAAGTGATCTACCTGATCTTCAACGAGGGTTACAGCGCCACGGCGGGCGAGGATCTGCTGCGCCCCGCCCTGTGCGAGGACGCCCTCCGTCTCGCCCGCGTCCTGGCCGCCCTGATGCCGCAGGAGCCGGAGGTGCACGGCCTCGCGGCCCTGCTGGAGTTCCAGGCCTCCCGTCTGCCCGCGCGCACGGGCCCGGACGGCCGGCCGGTGCTCCTCGCGGATCAGAACCGCACCAGGTGGAACCGCATGCTGATCCACCGCGGTCTCAACGCCCTGCAGCGCGGCGGCACCGGCCCGTACTCCGTCCAGGCGGCGATCGCCATGTGCCATGCCCAGGCACTGCGTTACGAGGACACGGACTGGCAGACGATCGCTTCCCTATACGGCCGCCTGGCCCAGCTGACCCCGTCCGCGGTGGTCGAACTCAACCGCGCCGTCGCGGTCTCGATGGCGGAGGGACCGGCCCAGGGCCTGAAACTGGTCGACGCACTGGCCGGCGAAGAAGCACTGAGGGACTACCACTTGCTGCCGAGCGTGCGCGGCGATCTCCTCGAACGCCTCGGACGTCTCGACGAGGCCCGAGCGGAGTTCGAACGCGCGGCGTCACTGGCGGGCAACGCACGCGACCGTGAGCTCCTCGCGGCGCGTGCCAGGAAGGCGACCTCCTGACGGGGCGGCGACTGCACCGTCGTAGCGCCGGGGCGTCGTCGTCTCCGCTGGTGCCGTACAAAACAGGACAACGCCCGCGACCTATAGTTGCCGCGTGCGCGCCCGCCCGCGCGTGGCACCAGCATCTGCCGTCCTGAGGAGGAGGCGCCGTGACGGACTTCGACGCGATCGACGCGCTCCTGGCATCGGTCCAGGAAGAGGCCGCCCTGCCGTCGGCCGACGAACGCCGCCGCCTGCGCGAGGCGCTCGGCCTGTCGCGTACGCAGGTGGCCTCGGCGCTCGGCGTCGCGGCGTCCACGGTCGGCGGCTGGGAGAGCGGGCGCGATCCGAGCGGGGAGATCAGGGCCAAGTACGGGTACTTCCTGGAGGGTGCGCAGGCCAAGGTGGGTGCGGCGGCCGCGGGCGAGGAGGAGGTGCCGGCCGCCGAGTCGGCAGCCCCCGCGCAGGAGGACGCCGATGAGGACGTGACCCTCGCCGCCCCTGAACCCTGCGTCCTGTGCGGTGCGCCGGCGCGGCACCAAGTCGAGGGTTTTCCGCAGCACTTGGACGCAGCCGAATGCTCGACCGCGTCGGGGGAGGCGACCGTCTCCTCGCAGCCGCAGCCGCAGCCGCAGCCGCAGCCGCAGCCGCAGCCGCAGCCGCAGCCGGCCACGCCGTCACGTGCGGTTGACCCTGCCCAGTCCGCCACCGGCCGGGCGACGAAGATCGTCCCCGCCGGTCGTCGCGCCCAGGAAGCCGACTCCCCGGACCTGATCGCCCGAGCCGTCGACGCGGCCCTCGCCGCCCACGGCGGCGATGTCGATCTAGCCACGGCCGCCCTGGTCAAGCGCGCCATCCCGGACGCGATGGCGCTGCTCGACGAGACCCGCAAGGGCGCCCGCTACCAGGTCATCGCCCACCCGCCGATGCCCGATGTGCTGCGTCGCAAGAGCGCCAAGGGCCCGGACGACATCTGGGAGGCGCGCCCCAACTGGACCCGCCCCGAACTCCCGGCGGGCCACCACGAGGTGACCGCCCTGGACATCAACGGCGCCTATCTCTCCGCCCTCAAGACGCATCTGCCCATCGGCGCGCTCGAACACTCGACGGGCAACGTGCACGACCGCCGCCGGGCCGGGGTCCATCTGATCACCCCGCCCGCCTGGGACCTCGAACACCTGCTGCCCAACCCGCTCGGCAACCGCGAGGAGGGCGGCGAACTGTGGGTCACCGAACCGACCCTGCGCCTCCTGCTTCGCCTCGCCTCGGACCCGTACGGACTGTGCGAAGCGCCCGTGATCCACGAGTCATGGACCTCGGGAGCCACCGAGGGGCTCCTGGAGAAGTTCCGTATCGCGCTCAAGGACGCGCGTGACCGTGCCATCGCCGAGGACGACACGGTGACGCTCGAGTACGTGAAGGCGATGTACGCCAAGTTCGTCTCGACGATGGGGGAGTCGAACTACAACCGCGAGCTGTACCGCAGTGACTGGATGCACCTGATCCGCTCGCAGGCCTTCGCCAACCTCTGGATGAAGGCGTACAAGTGCTTCGACGAAGGCCTCGTCGTCGTCCGTGCGATGGGCACGGACGAGCTCCATGTGAGCGGGGACTGGCGGCAGTTGTTCACCGAGGGCCGTGCGGTCACCGAGGTGAAGGTGAAGGACGTCTACACCCTGGGCGAGGAGCAGGAGCCCCCGCCGGTCGACTGACCCGCCGCCCGCGTTCAGTCGCTCAGCGCCGCAAGCTCCGCGTTGGCGCGCTCGGCGACCAGCGCCAGGACGCGCCCCGCGGCGGCCAGGTCCTCGGCGTCGATCCCGCCCCAGACGCGCGCGGTGATGGGCGCGGTCTGCGCACCGACCGCGGCGTACAGCTCACGGCCGGCGTCCGTGACGTGCACGTGCGCACCGTCCACCGCGAGCAGCCCCTTGGCCGTCAACTCCTCGACGGTGGCGCGGACTTCGGCCGGATCGGCCTTGAGTGAACCCTGGACCTGACCCACGAGCTCGTCGGGGCTCAGCGATGCGTCGCCGGTGATCGCGGCACGCAGGACGACCTGCTCCTGGAAGGTGCAGCCGTGCCGGGCCAGGACCTTCTCCAGCAGGCCGCGCGCGGCGTAGTGGGCGAGGGCGAGATTGCGGGGGTCGGCTATGGGCGCGGTGGTGGTCATGATCGTGTCTCCTCGGTGCTCTCGTCGTGCGATACGGATGTTTCGAGGGGTACGTCGAGCAGGGTTCTGAGTTCGTCGGTGAAGGCGTGGGTCCGCTCTGCTCCGAGACCGCCGAGCGGTTCGAGGAGCTGGTCGAGGAGTTCCTGGACCACGGTGATGGCCTTACGGGTGACGGTCAGGCCCTGCTCGGTCAGAGCGAGCTGTACGGCGCGGGGGTCACGAGGATCGCGGTTGCGTTCGATCAGCCCGGCGGACTCCAGAGCCCGCGCCAGCTTCGAGACGTACAGCGCCTCCATGCCGGTGTGGTCGGCGAGCTTGCGCTGGCTGGGTCGCTCACCGGCGCGCTGCATGCCGTACAACGACGCGACCAGCGAGTACTGCGCGTGCGTGAGGCCGAGGGGGCCCACCGCGCGATCGACTGCGACCCGCCACTTGTTGGCGAGCCGCCACACCAGGAATCCGGGGGTCGGGCCCCGTGAACCGTTGCTCATGACGGATAGAGTACATAGCTACTATGTACATGGCTACTATTTTCTCGAAGGCGCGGACCGCAACGCTTCAGTCGCCCTGTGACCACGCGGCGACGGGGAGCGACAGATAGACGCCGAAGTCTTCGAGCCCCGTCGCGCCGCTGATCTCGTGATGCAGCCTGTCCACGCGCTCCTGACGGTCGGCGGCCCTGCTCTCGAACCACTTGGACCGGATCTCGATCACCACGTCGAGACCGCAGCGGTCCAACGGGCCGAGGCTGCGGAAACGAAGCTCGACGTCACCTGGCTGCAGATCCCCGTCGTACGGCTCCTCCGGACACTCCACGGCCACGGAGATCAGATGCGGCAGCGCCGTGCCCAGTTCGCGGAGCTTCGACTCGGCGACGGTCGGCGCATAGGTCACCTCCACCAGAGGCATCTACCTCGACCCCCCTGCGGCGAGGGCCCCGTTGAACGCACCGTTGAACACGAGCTTCGCGAAGCGTTCTCCGATACGGCGATGAGCGGCAGCGTCCGGATGCAGCTGATCGGGCAGCGGCAGCTGCGCGAAGTCCTCCGCGCCGTACAGCTCCTGCCCGTCCAGGTAGTGCAGGTTCGGATCGTCGGCCGCGCGCTGTGTCACGATCCGGGCCAGCTCCTGCCGGATCACCTTCAACGTCAGCTTCCCCGCGCGGACTTCCGCCGGATCGCCCGTGGCACGGAACATCATCTGCCCCGCCGCGAGGGCCTCCACGTCCAAGGCGGCCGGCCCCGGAGTGTCCTCGTGGATCGGGCAGTGGATCGGCGAGATCACCAACAGCGGGGCGGTCGGATGCCCTTCGCGGACCGTGTCGAGGAAACCGTGCACGGCGGGAGCGAACGCCCGTAGCCGCATGAGGTCCGTGTTGACGAGATTGATGCCGATCTTGACGCTGATCAGATCCGCCGGGATGTCCCGCATCGCCCGCGCAGTGAAGGGGTCGAGCAGCGCGTTGCCACCGAAGCCCATGTTGACCAGCGAGGTACCGCCGAGGGCGGCGGCCAGCGCGGGCCAGGTGGTGCTCGGGCTCGCGGCGTCGGAGCCATGGCTGATCGAACTGCCGTGGTGCAGCCAGACCTTGCGGTCCTGCTCGGCCGTCGGCTGCACGGGAGCGTCGGTGCGCAGCGCGAGCAGTTCGGTGTTCTCGTTGTGCGGCAGCCAGATCTCCACGGCCTTGTCGCGCTCGGGCAGGCCGGCGAAGCGCAGTGTGCCCATCGTGCCGGGGGTGTGCTCGGCCGTGCCGTTCGTCATGTCGATGGTCAGCGTGCTGCCACCGGTCACGCTCGCCTGGCCGGCCAGTTCACCGTCGACCAGCAGGTCGTACAGCCCGTCCGGACGCGGAGGGGCGCCGACGTACACCCGCTTCGTGGGGAGGGTGTCCAGCTCCAGCGCCGTGGCGCGGGTCCGGAAGACGATCCGCACGCCCGAAGGCTGGGACTCGGCCATCGCGAGCTGGCCGTCGGTGTTCTGGGCCCGGGCGCGGGCCGACAGCCGGTGCGGCAGTATGCCCCGGTCGGTCCGCTCAAGGTCGAGCGCGCCGCGTACGACGTCGGTGGTGAGCGGGATGGTGATCCAGTCGGTACCTGGAGAGCCGTGGTCGTTCATGCTTCACGCCTTTCGGTGATCAGGTGCGGGTTCGCCGGGCCAGTTGCGCAGCAGTGCGTCCATCGCGTCCATGATCCGCGCCCAGGACACGGCCGAATCCGGGGCGCTGTGGCTGAACCCGCCACTCAGTTCGAGGCTGACGTACCCGTGGAAGACGCTGCCCAGGAGCCGTACGGCATGCGTCTGGTCCGGTTCGGCCAGGTCGTAGCCGCGCAGGATCGCCCGGGTCATCTGTGCGTGACGCACACCCGCACTCGCGGCCGCGGCCTCGGGGCTGAGCCGGAGCTGGGCGGCGGCATAGCGGCCAGGGTGCCCTCGCGCGTAGTCCCGGTAGACGTTCGCGAAAGCGGTGAGCGCGTCCTTGCCCGAGCGCCCCGCGAGTGCATCGGCGGCAAGGTCCGCCATCTCCTCCAGGGCGAGCAGGGCGATCCGGGTCTTGAGGTCCTGCGAGCTCTTCACGTGCGAATAGAGGCTCGCGACCTTCACGTCGAAGTGCCGCGCGAGCGCCGACACGGTGACCTGCTCGAACCCGACCTCGTCGGCGAGCTCAGCGCCTGCCTGCGTCAACCGCTGAGCCGTCAGTCCCGCCCGTGCCATTCACCGGCCTCCTCGCACATCTCGTCCCAGCCTCTGCCTTCACTCATTATGTATTTGCCTAAAGGTATTAGGCAATTTACGATCGATGTCATGAAGCCGCTGACCGAACAAGAGATACGCGCCGCCTTCGTGAACTGCACGAAGGGCGAGGCCAAGCGCCTGAACATCCCCCGCGACCTGGCCGAACAGCCCTGGTCCGACCTTGACTACCTGGGCTGGCGCGACCCCCAGGCCCCCGACCGCGCCTACCTCGTCACTGAGATCGACGGCCGTCCGCAGGCCGTGGCTCTGCGCGGCGCCCGGCGGGTGCCCGGGCAGGCCCGGGCCAGCATGTGCTCGATCTGTCTGACCACCCATGACGCAGGCGTCTCCTTGATGGTCGCCCCCAAGGCGGGTCCGGCGGGAAAGCAGGGCAACTCGGTGGGCGCCTATCTGTGCACCGACCTCGACTGCTCGCTCTACACGCGCGGTATCAAGCAGGTCAGGGCCGCGATGAAGATGAACGAGACGCTCACCGTGGACGAGAAGATCGCCCGTACGGCCGCCAATGTCGAAGCCTTCCTTGCGAAGGTCATCGACTGACGAGGTTGGACGCCGCGCGCGCTTAAACTCACCGGATGGCAACGTACTTCGACGTCCACCCGGAGAACCCGCAGCGGCGCACCATCACCACGGTGGCCGACAGCATCCGCGGGGGCGCGCTCATCGCGTATCCGACCGACTCCTGCTACGCGCTGGGCTGCCAGCTCGGCAACCGTGAGGGGATCTCCCGGATCCGCACCATCCGTCAGCTCGACGACCGGCATCACTTCACGCTCGTCTGCCAGGACTTCGCGCAGCTCGGCCAGTTCGTGCACATCGACAACGACGTGTTCCGCGCCATCAAGGCCGCCACGCCCGGCAGCTACACCTTCATCCTGCCCGCGAGCAGGGAGGTGCCGCGCCAGCTGATGCACCCGAAGAAGAAGACCGTCGGCGTACGCATTCCCGACCATGTCGTCACCCAGGCGCTGCTCGAGGAGCTCGGCGAACCGCTGCTTTCCAGCACGCTGCTCCTGCCCGGTGAGGGCGAACCCCTCACACAGGGCTGGGAGATCAAGGAGCGCCTCGAGCACGTCGTCGACGCGGTTCTCGACTCCGGCGACTGCGGCACCGAACCGACCACCGTGATCGACTTCTCCGACGGGGAGGCCGAGATCGTACGGCGAGGGGCCGGCGACACCTCCCGCTTCGAGTGACCGCGCTCAACCACCGCTGGGATACGCGGATTTGAGAGCCCCTGGAGCGCCCGGAAATCCGGGTGCGGCCGTCGGCGGGCCGGAGATACGTTCACCGCATGGGTGAACAGCTGGGTGAAGACGGCTACTTCGGAGAATCCGTGGCGGCGACGTACGACGATCCGTCCTCGGCGATGTTCGCCGAGGACGCCGTGGCCAGGACGGTGGACCTGCTCGCCGCTCTGGCCGGTGAGGGCCGCGCCCTGGAGCTCGGCATCGGCACCGGCCGGATCGCCGTACCGCTCGCCATGCGGGGTGTGCCGGTGCACGGCATCGATCTGTCCCGCGCGATGGTCGCGCGTCTGAAGGAGAAGCCGGGCGGCGAGTCCATCGACGTCACCATTGGCGACTTCGCCACTGCGAAGGCTGAAGGCGCGTTCTCGCTGGCGTACCTCGTGTTCAACACGATCATGAACCTGACCTCGCAGGAGGAACAGGTCGCCTGCTTCCGCAACGTCGCCGACCACCTCGAACCGGGCGGCTGCTTCGTCATCGAGTGCCACGTACCGGAGCTGCGCAGGCTCCCGCACGGCGAGGAGGTCCTCCCGTTCCGGGTGGGGGAGTCGAGCTGGGCGTACGACCGCTACGACGTCTCCACCCAGCTGATGAGCTCGAACTACATCGAGGTCGTCGACGGGCGGGTCGACTTCAGGACCTTCCCCTTCCGCTACGTCTGGCCTGCGGAGCTCGACCTGATGGCCCAGCTCGCGGGGCTGCGGCTGCGCGACCGCTGGCAGGACTGGACCCGGGCGCCCTTCGGTCACGAGAGCGCCGGACATGTCTCCGTCTGGGAGAAGCCCGCCCCCTGAAGACCGCGGCCGCGCGGCGCGGCGATGTCCGAATGTGACAGTCGGCCGTCATTGCCGCCATCGGGGCCGCGGGTCAGGATGGGGTCATGCCCCTCAAGCACCGGGTCGTCATCGCGGTCTTCCCCGATGTCGACCTCCTCGACGTCACAGGCCCGGCCGAGGTCTTCGCGCTCGCGAATCGCGAGACCGCGGGCCGAGCCGGTTACGAGGTCCGGCTCGCCGGACCGGCCGCAGGCGAGGTGCGCACGTCCGCGGGTGTACGGATCATCGCCGACCTCGGCTTCGACGAGGTCGGCGAGCAGGTCGACACCCTGCTCGTACCGGGCGCGGTCGACCTCGGAGACGAAGGGCCCGTGGCCCGGGTGGATCCGGACATCGTGGCCTGGATCGAGAGGACGGCGCCGCATTGCCGTCGGGTCGCCTCGGTCTGCGTAGGGGCGCATCTGCTCGCGGCGGCGGGCCTGTTGGACGGCCGCACGGCCACCACCCACTGGTCCACCGCCGCCCAGCTCGCCGCGGACCATCCCGCCGTCACGGTCGACCCGGACCCGATCTTCGTCCGCACGGACCGCGGCCGGCTCTGGACCGGCGCCGGGATCAGCGCCTGCCTGGACCTCTCCCTGGCACTCGTGGCCGAGGACCTCGGCGAGGAGGTCGCGCTCGCGGTGGCGCGGCAGCTCGTGATGTACCTCAAGCGGCAGGGCGGACAGAGTCAGTTCTCCGTACCGCTCAGCCGCCCGGCCGCCGCCCGGCGCGATATCGACGAGCTGCGGGTGTGGATGGCCGACCACCTCGACGAGGATCTGTCCGCCGAGGTGCTCGCCCAGCGGATGTGCCTGAGCGAGCGGCATTTCGCCCGGGTCTTCAAACAGGAGACCGGCCAGAACCCCGCCGCCTACGTCGAAGCGGCCCGCGTCGAAACAGCCCGACGCCTCCTGGAGACGACCGACGACGCACTCGACCGCGTCGCCGCCGCGGCGGGACTCGGCTCCGCGGAGACCTTGCACCGCGCGTTCAAGAGACAACTCGCCACCACACCGGCCGCCTACCGCCGCCGGTTTCGCACCAGTTCCCCCTGACCACCGACCCACTGTCCGTACGAAGTGGTTCCCCGGGCTCCGTGCTGCCCTGTGCGCTGCCCCCACCTCGATGAAAGGCACACCATGACTCAGCCCTCGAAGTCCCTGCGCGAGGTCGTCGGTCTGGGCGACGAGCTGCCCGGGCTCGCCGACTCGATCGTCGTGATGATCGACTTCCAGAACACCTACCGCTCCGGCGTCATGGCCCTGGAAGGCGCCGAGGAGGCCCTCGCCGCGGGCGCCCGCCTACTGGAGCGCGCCCGCTCCGCCGGAGCCCCCGTCGTGCACGTCCTGAACGACGGCGGGGAGGGCACCCCGTACGACATCCGTGCGGAGATCGGCGCGATCAGCGACGAGGTGGCCCCGGCCGAGGGGGAGGCCGTGGTGGTCAAGGGCTTCCCGAACTCGTTCCACGAGACCGACCTCACCGAGGTGCTCACCGGTCTCGACGCCGCCCCGGGCAGCGGAAAGAACCTGGTCATCGCCGGGTTCATGACCCACATGTGCGTCAACTACACGACCCAGGGCGCCTTCAACCTCGGCTACCGCCCCACGGTCGTCGCGGAGGCCACCGCCACCCGCAGCCTCACCGCGCCCGACGGATCCGTGGTCTCCGCGGCCGATCTCCAGTCGGCCGCGCTGACTGCGATCACCGATCTGTTCGGCACGGTGGCACCGACGGTGGACGCGCTCAAGGGCTGACCGGCCGACCTCATGACGGTGGGGCGGGGTGGCAGTCCGCCACCCCGCCCCACGTCGGCCCGCTCCGCGTCAGCTTTCGGTCTCGGTCTCGGTGATGTTCACCATCCACGGAATCCCGAACCGGTCCGTGCACATGCCGAACACATCGCCCCACATCTGCTTCTCCAGGGGCACAGATACCGAGCCGTCGGCGGACAACTGCTCCCAGTAGCCGCGCAGTTCGTCCTCATCGTCGCCGCTCACGCTGACCGAGAAGTTCGCCCCGGACTGCTGCGGCATGTCGGGATGCTGGTCGCCGGCCATCAGCGTGTAGCCGCTGGTCGTCTCCAGCATCCCGTGCATGATCTTGTCGGCCATCGGGGTACCGGCCATGCCGGCTTCGCCGTAGGTGTTCAACTGCAGCGTGCCGCCGAAGACCTGCCGGTAGAACTCCATGGCCTGACGGCACTCGCCGTCGAAGGTGAGATACGGATTGAGACGGGAACTCATGGGACGCTCCTGAGATCGGTGAGTCCTGTTCACATCGGTGAGCCCTGTCTCAAACCGTAGCCCTGCCCCCGGCGCGGTGCCTGTCGGTCAGGCCACCGCCGTGCCCTCAAGCTCCACGAGCAGGGACGGGATCGCGAGCCGGGACACCCCCAGCATCGTCGTGGGCGGCGCCACCCCGGCCTGGCCGAGCCGGGACGCCAGCACCCCGTAGTGCGCGAAGAGCAGATCGACGTCGGTGGTGTAGACGTTCAGCCGAACAAGATGCGCAAGAGACATCCCTGCCTCGCCGAGTACGGCCTCCAGGTTGTCCAGGCTCAGGGCCAACTGCGCGGCCATGTCGCCGTCGTGCTGAGGCTTGCCGTCCCCGCTCATCGCGGTCTGTCCCGCGCAGTAGAGCGTCCGGGTCTGCCCCGTCACGACAACGCCCTGGTGGTAACCCAAGTCCCTTGACCATTCCCACGGGTTGACCGCGCTCTGTTCCGCTCCCACAACAGCTCTCCTTACAATGCCTACGCGCGGTCGGCGGCTCCAGCCGCCGACCTTCTCGATCACATGACCGAGCCTGTCAGCCATTCATGACACCTCCTGTCAGGTATCTCGTAGGCTTTTGCGCATGCGCGCCGATCGACTGGTCTCGCTGGTCCTGCTGCTGCGTCGGCACGGCCGGCTGACCGCCCCCGCCCTTGCCCGCGAGCTGGAGGTGTCCACCCGCACGGTGCTCCGTGACATCGAGGCGCTCTCCGCGGCCGGAGTGCCGGTCTACGCGGAACGCGGCCGGCACGGCGGCTTCGCGCTGCTGCCCGGTTTCCGCACCGAACTCACCGGCCTGAACCCCGACGAGGCCCTGGCCCTCCTGATCGCCGGCTCACGGCGCGGCACACAGACACTCGGCCTCGGCTCGGCGCTCGCCTCGGCCATGCTCAAGGTCGTCGACGCCCTGCCCGAGAGCTATCGGCACACGGCGGCCGGCGTGGCCGAACGCCTCCTCATCGACCCGGAGACCGACCTCCTGGCGCGTCCGCTGGCCGGCGAGGAGATACCCGAGGACATAGCGGCGGAGATCCTGAGGGCGGTGTTCACCGGCCACAGACTCCACATCGAGTACGCGGCCGTCGATCAGCCCCCGAAGGAGCGGACCGTCGACCCGATCGGCCTGGTCACCATCCGCGAACGCGGCTACCTGCTGGCCACGAGATCCGGCGAGGACCGCACGTATCGCCTCTCGCGCATTGTGGCCGCCAAGGAACTCGACGAACCCGCACAGCGTGCCGACCGAGTTGATCTGGACCAGGCTTGGCGCGAGCGCAGTACGCGGTTCCGCGCCGGGGATGACCAAGTTGCCGTGCACGTACGGGTGGAGTCGTCGCGACGCGAGGAACTGGTGGCCACCGCCGTGGGCGTACTCGCCGAATCCATCGACGCCGACGGCCGGTTGCGCCTCGAAGTCACGTTCCAGGACGCAGGGCACGCACAGTGGGCAGTGTGGCAACTCGGCACACACGCCGAAGCGCTATCGCCGCAATGGCTGCGGACGGCTCTTCATGAACGGGCGACCGCGATCGCCGACTGCTACTCGGGCTGAACCTTCGTATGCGCGGCGAGGTTGAGCTGGGGCGTCGCTGCTCTGCGCGTTCCCGGCCGTCGTCACCGCTCCTCCCTATGGCTCCCCGCTGACCGCTGTTCCATCGGGCACGCGGGGGGCATGCCCTATTCGTGGACGCGAGTGGCGTCGAGGGCTCGGGGGAACAGCGTCCAGTCGCCCTGTGGAGGTATCTCCTGGCCGAAGTTCGCGTACCAGCCGGGGGACGAACCCACCCACGCGCAGGCGCGCCGTGAGCGCCCCAAGGGAGTGGTCATCATCCGTGACTGCTTGTCCAACGGTAAGGAGCGATGGATTCCAAGGTCGGCGGAGTCTCGATGGGCCGGCCAAGGAGCTGTCTTCTTGCCCTGGGTCTCGCAGGGGCTTGTGGTGACCTGCGTCTTGCCTGGCCACGCGCTGACCATTGGGTGGGAACTGGCTGTTGTCGGTGGTTGTCGGGTGCTGCCGCGTGGCCTCGGACGGCCCACAGACGGCCCATCGGTCCCGGCCTCAGTCGGCGATATGGTCTCGACTGATCGTGCTTGAGAGGCTACGTGGATGACTGATGACGACGTGGTCGAGGCCGTGCGAGCCGCGCGCCAGATGGAGCCGCTGCCATCGCCCGCAACACCAGAGGCCGTTGCCGAGGCGGAGGCCCTCATCGGCTTTCCCCTGCCGCCGCTTCTGCGCCGCCTCTACCTCGAAGTGGCCAATGGAGGATTCGGCCCGGACTATGGAATCCTCGGGGTCCGGAGAGGAGCCTCCCACGGCGATTTCGAAGACATCGCCGAACTGTACGAGGACGGCCCCGATCCGTCCGGGCGTATCCCCGCTGGCCTGGTGTTGCTCCATGACTGGGGCTGCACCATATGGTCGCTGGTCGACTTCCGGGATCCCGCTGGCCCTATGTGGTGCAACCACGAAGGAGAGCTATGGCCACAGGGCATTTCCCTGGCCGAGTGGGTCGCTGGCACGGAAGCCGGAACCATCACACTGGACACGCTTTTGGCGAGCCAACCCAGTTCATAGTTCGGTCTTGAAAGCCGTCGTGGCGCGAGTCACCGTGTCCTCTGATTCCCCTTCGGACCCCGCCCGTTCTGGCACGGATGTGGCACGGGCTTCCACCCGTGGTATCGCTACGGCCCGAAGCGCGTGATTCAAGGCGTGTCTATCGTGATCACGTTCCAAACCACTTTCATTGATTGCCTGTTGAAGAGCAGGTACATCTAATCTGAGCGCTTAGGGAGGGGCGCCCGTGAAGCGTGACGTTCAGCTGGTGTATGACTTGGTGGCGGCCGTGCCGGGCTTCGAGGAACTGTTTGAGTGTCATGTCTTCAACCAGGATGGCGTGCTGCCCTACGTGTTCTTCATGCTGGATGTGGTTCCAGAGACCGTTGCGTCGTTTCTTGGGGAAGAGGCCGATGCGGACTGGCGAGCCACATTGCGATTCCTGGAAGAGCAGTTCCGGCTCGATGTCCCCGAAGTGACCTCGGCGATAGTGACCGCGTTCCTTCTCCACCTGCCGGGGCCGCACCAGCCCGGATACGGCCTTGTTGACCACCTTGGGCCCGCTCTGAGTGCACGGTTCGCTCTGATCCGTCCGTCCGGTTGAGGCGCACCCAAGGCCGGCTGTGCGGCTTTGGCCGGTGTTCTGCCTGGTTTGGGGTCGAGCATGATCAGGGGGCCGTACGCTGATTGGCCACTCGGGCGGGTTTGTGACCTGCCACGAGTGGCCCCCTGGACTTTGCTCGACGCGGGACCCGGATCTGGGAGGTGGGCAAAGCCGTAGAGCCGGCCGCCCCCGCCGATGGACAACGACCGTGGAAGCGGGTCCGTCGACGTTGCACCGCCGCCGTGATCCGGCCTTAGTCGAAGCGCGCAACCCGTCTTTGACCTGCACGTATTGCGCCCCCGCATGCCCCTCTGACCATGTGTTTTCGCCCCTTTGCGAGCGCGGGAGGGCGACGACGTGTGTCGTTCGGGATGCCCGTGATGCTCTCCGTGCCGCACTCACCCACGCCGTGGAAGAGGAGGAGATCGGCAAGGACGTCGCCTCCCTGGTGAAGGTGCCCAAGCCCCGTCGGCGTCGCATCAAGCTGTGGTCGGTCGTGGAAGCGAGCCAGTTCCTCGCGGACGGGGCAGCTCGGGGTGACCACCTGTTCGCGGCCCGGATGCTCGTGCTCGGCCTCGGTCTGCGCCGTGGAGAGGTGCTCGGGCTCGCACGTGCAGTTCGCTCCTAGTGGGACTCAAGGTCCACCCGAAGGTGGCGCAGCGCATCCTGAGTCAATCGCAGATCGCGATGACGATGAAGGTCTACGCGGAGGCGAGCGAGTAAGAGGTGCGAAAGGCCGTACGCCGGCAGTCCGACGCCATAGGCCGAGTCTGAGCCGGTGCCTAGATCCCCAGAGCCTGCCGGACCGCCACTAGCCGTGCCCTGGCCCCTTCGATCCACCCCTCCTTGAGATCCAGCGGAACGCTGACACAGATCTGTGTGCTCTGAGCATCGTGAACTTCGACGATGTACGGGTCCTCGGCCATGAACGTGATGTACGCGGCGCGTCCCCTGCTGGGCCATTGTGCGGCGAACACATCGCCCTCGTCCTGCTCGGTGTCCGCGTCGTCATCCTCGACCGCGTCCAGGAGATTGCCCCAGTCACCGATGTCCTCGGCGTTGAGGTCCACCAGCACCGCGGCGTTCACGAAGCCACTGGAGATGACAATCTCAGCGTCGTGGTACTCGGGCTGCGTCGACAGCACCCGTACGACGACGCTCTGCGCCCCATCGTCCAAGCGGATCAGTTCGAGCGGCTCGGCACTATCGGTCACGGCTCCCCCTCCGGCTGACACGGTAGCTGTACTTCGCTGCCGCACGGGCAAAGATAAAGACCCTGGGATGATCTCCCGGGGTCTTTGACCTGTGTGCACTCGGCAGGATTCGAACCTGCAACCTTCTGATCTGTAGCTCTACAGAGAACGGTCGGTCATGGTCATACCGGCCGAAGTTGAGGCCATGGCGCCCTGTGCTGAACGAGGGCGGTTGCTGTGGTTGCGGGCCTTCGCTGCTGTGCGGCTACTCGGCGCCCTCGGCCCACGCGCGGAACAGGGTGAGCACCTCGGTGAGCTTGTTCGGTCCACATGACGCTTCGAAGCGTCGTTCCTGGACGCGAGTGAAGATCCAGTCGATTTCGCTGCGTCGAATGCTCTGCGCCGAGTAGTCCCTGGCTTCGAGGGAGGTTTCCTCAAGGTCGATGGCAACCGTCCACCCTGGGTTGTCGAGTGGTCCGATCTTGATGCCCCAGGAGTGCTCCCAATCACCGTCGCACTGTTCGGAGTACCAGCGCTGGAGCCAGTCGAAGGAGTGCTCGGTGCTGTTCATGGCCAGGATCTTAGGCATCGCGCCGAGGCTGGGGCGAGCGCTTAAAAGATGTGGCCACCTACCCTGACATGCGGCGCACGTCTTGTCGGCGGTGCGGCCCAAGTCTTCGGCAGTCCGCGAGTGTCTGCACTCGTTGCCGTCAGCGCTGCTGTCACTGCCGACTGCCCGGCGATACTTCAGGCGAGACCTAGTCTCTCGATGTGCAGTATGCAACCGTGTCGACCATGGACCTGACTGCGTACCGCGGCTGTTTCTTGGGCTCGGTTTCCATGCACGCCACCGCCTACGAAGACGCCGGGATGAGCATTGAGTTGACCGACGGGCCAAATGCGGTTGTGGTGCTCGAATTCAAGCATGTGGTGCGTATCGCCATGGACGACTACGGCGATTGGTGCGGATTCTTCGATGACTTCGAGGTCCGGGAGCTCCCTCGTGACGGCCCATGGCCGAACGAAGCCAAGCACCTGCTCCACCATCACAACAACGAATCAGCGATGCTGTGGGTGCGCCTGATTGGCCCGACAGAGATCGACATCGTCGCTCGGGAACTCATCGTGAAGCCAACGGGTGCACCGATTACCGTCCAAACTCGGCCGTAGCTATCCCCTCGATGCGAACTATCGGCATCACGGTCGCTGAGGGGGTATTGCGGTCGGTAGTGGTCGGCATGGTTGCTGTACTTCCGTGCTGTACAGCGCCCTTGGCTGTCAGTGCTCCATGACCCTGTGCTCAACTTCGGCCGCTTTGACCGCGACCGACCCGTTCCCTCTAGAGCTACGGATCAAAGGCGGTCAATGCAACACGTGAGCCCCTCGGGATTACGGCGTTACTGATGGCATAGGTGGAGCCCCGCGGCAAAACTTCAGAACACAGCCAAGGACCACCAGGCGTCCGGCCGACACACGGAGGCTGGCCTCAACGACGTGATCGAACTCCGCACTGTCGTCGATCGGTTCCTGCGGCAGAACTTCGATAGTGACAGACACATTGACGTTGACAGTTGTGCCGATACCCAGCGCATCCCGCGCTACTGCAAGCTGATCGTGAGCTGCTTGCTCTGTCCACGCATCACCGAGATCAAGGTCTGAGTCGGCGTCGCATACCTGTATCTGGTGGTAGTCGGCGAAGAGCGTGAACTCCGTCGTTGTCGTCATGGCGACCACTGCCGAACAGGCACGGTGCTGTGGTTGTTGTACTTCGCTGCAGCATGGCTGGGACTCGTCGTTGTTCGTCCGCGTCGGCATGTGGCACGCAAGGCCGACGCGGACGTCTTCTCCTGTCAGGGGATGTCGAGCTCGCAGACATTGAGGGCGATGTTGACGTCGCCGGAAAGCGTCACGTCGGCAATGACGCTGCCGCTGCCGCAGTCGCCAACTTGGATGGGATCGGCCTGTGCGCTGCCCGCTACGGCGAGTGAGGCGCCCGCCGCCAGGAACAGCGAGGCAAAGGCGAGAGCTAGGCGTCTGGCCATGATCTCTACCTCCTGTACTTCAAGTAGATCAACGCTACGCCTGGGGCTGGGGGATCGCATGTCGAGTCAAGCCCTCAGAAGGCACCGAAGGGTGGCGGAACGGCTTTGGCCGGTGTCCTGCCCGGTTTGGGGTCGGGCATGATCAGGGGGCCCTGCGCTCCGCCGTGGCAGGGACGCGACAACGCTAGGGTGGCCACTCGCGGAATCGGTTGCATTTTGCTCACGTTGCGACAGGGGGCTTCGGTGAACCGTCTGGGATGGGCCGTGTCGATTGCGGCTTCTGTAATGCTGGCTGGTTGCAGTAGTTCCAACGGCGTGAATCCGTCAACGTCAGGGCAGGCGCCAGGCGAGGGCAAGCCTCAGCGTTATCGACTCACCATGCCGACCACCGTGGCTGAGGGTCGGTACAAACGCGATCAGGACGCAGCCGACCCCGATCGCACTCTGGCAGAGATCATGAAAGTCAGGTCCAGGACGCCACGGCGGCCTTCGGCGCCTATAGCCCCACCCGCGAGGACACACAGAGTGGCTCTGTCCTCACCGTAACGGGCGTGTACGGAACCGTCCTCAGCCCCGTGACCGCGCGCGACGAACTCGTGAAGGTGCTGGACCGGCGCGACGAGGACCCGGAGATCCATGTAGGCCCTCGAATGATCACTCCAGCTGGTTCACAGGAGCCGTTGCAATGCCGCGTGGCAGAGAGGCTCTTGGTGGGAACCGAATACACCTCTGAGTACGCGTCATGCACATGGGCGGATGCCTCGACTGTAGTGACGGTATCGAGGAATGTGACTTCCGGTGGAGCAGAGGATGTAGATCTCGTGGGCTTCGCCTCAGTGGTTGGCGCGATCCGTGACGATGTCCGAGTGGGCTAGGAAGACCATCTGTCGGCGTAGGCGGACCCGACACTTGCGCTAGAAGGTCATGGTCACTGGCCGTGTGCCAGGTGCGGCCAGGCCGCCCGTCTTCAAGTGGGACCACTCAAATCCGCTACTGTACGCGGCCGTTGATGGCAGCTGCGGATGTCAGAACCGAATCGGTGCGGCGCTCGTGCGACTACTTGGCAGGTCTCAGGTATGCGGCGTCGATGTCCTAGCAGGCGTCAGGTTCAGTGACTGTCGGCAGGCCGTTGCTGGTCAGAATGTACGCCCCGCCGTGGCGCCTTGATTCGCCAGGCATCCCATTGATCAAGGTCTTGCGCACGATAGCTGCGCAACAGACCGAGAAGCTGAGCGATGATGCGTTCACGCAGGCCGTTCCCGAAGACCCTGATTCCTTGCGCGAGCCTTGGTTCGTGCCGGCTGCTCCAACCTTGGCGGAACTGGACCAGGAGCTCCCAGCCCAAATCGTGTCACCGACCTCTTCGAGGTGCGCGGCATCCATCGTTGATCGACGATGCCCGTGGGAGGCGATATGGGCGACCTGATCTTGCCGGTCCTGAGGTTCCTCTGGGGCGCCGTGGAAATCGCGTTGGAGTTGCCGGACAGGTTCTGGTCCTGGTTGCGCAGGACTCGGCTCGGTCGTGGACTTGCTCGGTTGCGGCCGGGCTCAGGGAAGGGACGGCGCCGTAGCCGGGGTGGTGGCTGAGCACCTTCGTCACTCCATCCATCCCAATTCCCGGTGCACGCTGTCGACCTCGTCCCCGTTCAACCACTGCAGGCGCAGAGTCGTGCCTCGAAGAGGGAAGGTGTCCGCCGCCCATGCCCGAAGTTCCTGCGCCACCTGCTCGTCCTGGATGACGCCGTCCTCGAACTCGTACGGGAGCGCCGGATGTTCAGGAGTGGTGCGCAACAGGCCCCACTCGGGCAGTTCACCGACGTTCTCGCGCCTTCTACGCCAGAACGGCCCTAGCTCCTCCCACCAGACGACCAGCCGCACCCCAAGACGTCCCACCGGTTCCTCGCCGTCGTAGACGGTCGCCGCTGCTCTCCGGTAGCGCTGCAGAGCGCGATCCGCGCACGCGTCCTCGCAGAGATCGCACCGAAGCCAGTCGTCCAACGCGCGCCACGTCCGACCATCAGGGATTTCGATCAAGTTCTCCCAGGGAAAGCCGCACAGCGCCTCGCATTCCGGGGAAGGCTGCAAGTGGCACGTCGCCGTGGGCTCGGCCGAGTTGATCTCGTAGACCATGCGGGTCTGCGACTCCCAGGGCAGCACGTCGAGGATGCGCCGCCAACCATGACGAGGTGGCGGCCAGCCCAGCCGTTCCGTTGAGACGATCAACGATTCCTCGGTCACAGGCTCATGATCACACCGAGGCTGCTGGGCCGCATTTGAGCACGGCGCCCGCTGCTCGACCACCGCGGCCTCAGCGGCGAATGAGCCCCAACTCCGTGGCGCTGGCCACAGCGGCCGTACGGGAGTCCACCCCCAACTTGGCGTACACGCGCGCCAGATGGGACTTCACGGTGCCCTCAGTGAGGTGCAGACGGGTGCCGATCGCCTGGTTGGACAGCCCTTCTGCGACGAGCGTGAGGACCTCGGTCTCGCGCCTGGTCAGCGTCGTCGCAGGTGTGCGGAGGCGGTTCATCAGACGGTCGGCGACGGCGGAGGCGAGGATCGTGCGGCCGGCGGCGGCCGTGCGTACTGCCGCGGCCAGCTCCTCGGGTGGGGCGTCCTTGAGGAGATATCCGGTGGCGCCCGCCTCGATCGCGGGCAGGGTGTCGGCGTCGGAGTCGTACGTCGTGACGACCAGGACCCGGGGGGCGCCGGGCCGTGCGGTGATCAGCGCGGTGGCCTCCGCGCCGCCCATGCCCTTGCCGAACTGGAGATCCATCAGGACGACGTCGATATCCCCCTCGCCGGCGCGGGCCACCGCGTCCTCCGCGGTCGCGGCCTCCGCCGCCACGGTGAGACCGGGCTCGGTCTCCAGGACCGCACGCAGTCCGGCCCGCACTACGGGATGGTCGTCGGCCAGGAGAAGGCGGATGGGGGTGTCGTTCATGGGCGTGCCTCGGGCTCGGTGTCGAGGGATGTGCGGGGGAGCCGGGCCGTCAGTGCGGTGCCGCTGCCGGCGGCGGAGGTGAGTGTGAGAGTGCCGCCGAGTGCCCGCATACGGGCGCGCATCGCGGCCAGACCGAAGCCGCCGTGTTCGGGATCGGGGGCGGGCAGGAGCTCGGGCGTGAACCCGACGCCGTCGTCGACGATGTTCAGGGTGACGTCGGTCTCCTCGTAGCCGAGGGTGACGTCGACAGTGGCGGCGTCTGCGTGGCGCACGGTGTTGGCGAGTGCCGACTGTGCGATCCGCAGCAGCGCCACCTCGTGCGCGGTCGGCAGCGGAGCCGTATCTCCGATGAGGTGGAATCGGGCGCTGACCGGTTCGCGGGCGCTGGTCGTGGCGCACAGCCGCTCCAGGGCGCCGGCCAATGTGGTGCCGTCCAGGGACGGCGGAGCGAGCGCGGCGACGAAGCGGCGTGCCTCGGCGAGATTGTCCACGGCCGCCTGCCGCGCCTGACCGACATGTCGTGCCGCGTCGTCCGGAGCAGCGGGCAGCGCCCGCTCGGCCGCACGCAGCAGCAGCTGAATGCTGGTGAGGCCCTGCGCGAGGGTGTCGTGGATCTCGCGGGCGAGGCGCTCGCGTTCGGCGAGCACTCCAGCGGTGTGCTGTGCGGTCGCGAGATCGGCGCGCGTGGTGGTCAGCTCCTCGATCAGACGACGACGCTGTTCGCTCTCCCGGTACAGGGCCTGATATCCCCACACCACGGCGACGGCGACCGCGGCACCCAGGGCCGGGCCGATCGCCATCGCCGCGCTGAACGAATCCTGATGGGCCGCGAACCCGGCGACGGCGGCCGACGCGGTCGCGGCCACAGCGCCCAGACCGGCGCGCCGAGGCAGCAGATGGAGCTGCAGAAAGTACAGCGGGAACGCCATCCACACCCCTTCGGGGGAGAGCGCTATCAGCACCAGCCATACGGCGGTGACCGAGGCCAGCCACCAGGCGGCGGCCTTCCGCGACCCGCGTACGGCGGGGGAGAGCGGACCGGCCGCGTACACCAGCGCGCACACCGCGGCAGTGACGACGATCAGGCCGGCGTGCGGCCGGCCGTCGGCCAGTGCGCGGGCGGCGGTCAGCGCCAGCAGGCCGACGACGAGCAGATGCAGACACCAGGACAGCGCGCGGCTGGTCGGGGTCAGGGGAGGCGGGGCGGGGGCGTTCACAGTGCTCCCAGCCTAAGGAGCCGACAGCGGTGCGGCCTCCATCGAAAGTTACAACTCGCGTCGCGCCCTTCGGCCCGCGAAGTGACCTCCCCCGCCAGATGTCTGCCGGGCGGCGGCCGACGACGGTGGGGGACATCACCGATTCCTCGGAATCCGACCGCCGGAAAGGGGCAGACAAGGCCGTGTTCGTCGCCTGGAGAGACCTGAAGTTCGCCAAGGGGCGCTTCGCCCTGATGGGCACGGTGATCGTGCTGATCACGCTCCTCGTCGGACTGCTGTCCGGCCTCACGGCCGGCCTGGGACAGCAGAACATCTCGGCGATCACCGGCCTGCCCGCCGACAGGATCGCCTTCCAGGCCCCCGGCGGGGGAGAGTCCCTGTCGTACGCCAACTCCGGTGTCACCGCCGAGCAGTTGCGGCAGTGGAGCAGGACACCAGGCGTCACCGACGCCGAACCCCTGGGCATCGCCACCACCAAGGCGACCACCGACAAGGGCAGGAGCGCCGGCGTCTCGGCCTTCGGCGTGCGCCCGGGATCAGCGCTGGCCCCGGACGGCGGCGCGATCGACGACCGGTCGGCCGTGCTCTCCACCACTGCGGCCGACGATCTCGGAGTCGAGCCCGGCGACACCTTCACTCTCGCCGGCCAGAAGCTGACGGTCGCCGCCGTACGGGGCGACGCCTCCTTCAGCCACACGCCGGTCGTCTGGACGAGCCTCGACACCTGGCAGCGGACCGCACCGGGAGGCGGCGACGACGACCGGATCGCGACCGTCATCGCACTCACCACCACCGCCTCGGCCGACCTCTCGGCCGCCGACGAGGCGGCAGGCACCAAGACGGTCTCCAAGGACGACTCGCTCTCGGCGATCGGCTCCTACACCTCCGAGAACGGTTCGCTCCAGCTCATGCGCGGTTTCCTTTTCGCCATCTCCGCGCTCGTCATCGGAGCCTTCTTCACCGTCTGGACGATTCAGCGCAGCGCCGACGTCGCGGTGCTCAAGGCCCTCGGGGCCTCCACCGCGAACCTCCTCAAGGACGCACTCGGCCAGGCCGTGGTCCTGCTCGCCGGCGGCACCCTGATCGGCACCGCGCTCGCGGCGGGGTTCGGCGCTGTGGTCGCCGGAAGCGAGGTGCCGTTCCTGCTCACGCCGGCCACCATCCTGATCCCCGCCGCCGTGATGATCCTGCTCGGCGCGCTCGGCGCCGCCCTGTCCATCCGCCGCATCACCTCCGTCGACCCGCTGACCGCCCTGGGGAGCGCCCGATGAGCCTCGACCTGACCGACATCACGCTCACCTATCCCGACGGCGATTCCCGGCTGACCGCGCTCGACCGCGTCACCCTGCACGTGCCCAAGGGCAGCGTCACCGCGGTGGTCGGCCCGTCGGGTTCGGGCAAGTCCAGCCTGCTCGCAGTGGCCGCCACCCTGATCACACCCGACCAGGGCACGGTCACTGTCGACGGCACCGTGACGACCGGTATGACGCGCGGTGAACTCACTGAGCTGCGCCGCCACAGGATCGGCATCGTCTTCCAGCAGCCGAACCTGCTGCCCTCCCTCACCGCCGCCGAACAGCTCCAGGTGATGGCCCAGATCGACGGCCGCAGCCCGGCCAAGGCCCGCACCCGCGCCCTCGAACTCCTCGACGCCGTGGGCCTCGCCGACCAGTCCCGTCGCCGCCCGCACCAGCTCTCGGGCGGCCAGCGTCAGCGCGTCAACATCGCCCGCGCCCTGATGAACGACCCCACGGTCCTCCTCGTGGACGAACCCACCAGCGCACTCGACCACGAACGCGGCGCCGCCGTCATCGACCTCCTCACCCAGCTCACCCACCGCCAGGCCACCGCCACCGTCCTGGTGACGCACGACCCGACCCACCTCACCGCCGTCGATCAGATCGCCGAAGTCCACGACGGACGACTGCGGTTGCCCGCCCACCGGGACAGTGCTCCATAGGGGTTCGCGGCTTCATAGGGGCTTACGGAGCCGCAGCAGATACGTGGCCGTCAGCGCGACGGCACGGTCCTCGTCCGGCACCAGGGCCGCCAGCGCCCGCGAGGCCGTCTCGCCGGGAATGCCCGCAAGCGCCTGGGTGAGGCGGCCTCGCGCAGGCGCTTCGGCCGTGGGGTCATCGAGCCGCTCGACGAGCAGGCCGGCGATGTGCTCGGCCTCGACGGTCCCGCCCGCCAGCACGCTCAGCGCGTCCGCCGCATCGGTGTCCCTGTGCCCCGCCACGATCATGTCGACGAGCACCGCGGTCGCCTCGGCCGCGCCGCCGGTTGCGAGGGCCACCGCCGCGTGTCCCCGTACGACCGCATCGGGGTTGTCCAGTGCCGTCCGCAGATGTGTGCCGGCCGCGGCGCCGCTCATCTCCGCCAGGCACAGAACCGCGCGTTCCCGTACCGCGGCGGACGGCGCGTGGAGAGCGTCGGACAGGACGCGCGGAACGTCCTCGCCCGAGCGCGCCAGCGCCCACCGCAGAGCGCCCGCGACATGAGGGTCGCTCTCGCCGAGCGCGGCCTCGGCCAGGGCCTCCTGGGGCAGTGGCACCTCGTCGGCCGAGGAGAGCGCCGCGCGTTGGCGTGCGTCGGCGCTCTGCGAGCCCAATGCCTGCAGCAGCCCCACCAGTTGGAGCACCTCCTCCCAGCTGTCGGGGTCCGCGGCGTCGATCCGCCCCAGCCGCGTGAGCAGCTCCTTCTCGGCCGCGATGCGGTCGTGTGTCTGCCGGATGAGATCGCCGACGAGCGTCGCGGGCGTGAAGCCCGGCTCGTCGAGTGCGCGCCCGATCTCCCGCAGCGACAGACCGAGCGTACGAAGGCTCTCGATATGGAAGATCCGCCGGATGTCGTCACCGGAGTACTCCCGATAGCCGGAGCCCGTACGTCCCGAGGGCCGCAGCAGGCCGAGCGACTCGTAATGCCGCAGCATGCGGGCGCTGACCCCGGAGCGCCGTGCCACCTCGCCGATCAACATGCCGTCATTGTGCGGGCCGGTCCTTCAGCGCGACGAACCGCTTGGCCTCCTCGACCGCGAACCCGAACCCGGCGTCCGGGTCCCGCAGCAGCCGCAGTGTGGCGTGAGCATGCGCGCGTACGTCCACGTCGGAGGCCGTGGCCGCCGTACGCAGGGCCGGCTCGGCCGACCCGCCGAGCGCGACCAGGGCCCGGCTCAGGCTCAGCTGCGTCTCGCGCGGCCCGCGCCCCAACTGGGTGACCAGCACGCCGGCGAGCGAGGACTTCGCACCCTCCGGTACGAGCACCACAGCGGCCCGCCAAGCGCTCTGCGCCACCTCGTCCACGCTGTCGGTCAGCAGCGATCCGGTGATCGCCGGCCACGCCCGCGGGTCCCCGAGCTTGGACAGGGTGTGCAGCGCCTGGCTGCGTGCCTGCGTACGCGGCGAGCCGAGCTCGCGCAGCAGCGCCGGCAGTGTCAGGGACAGCGGGTGGCGGGTGAGCGCCCAGGTCAGCATGTCCCGTACAGAGAACTCGGGCTCGACCGCGCAGCGCTCGACGAGTTCCTCGACGAAATGCGGCTCGGGCGCGGAACCCACCGCGAGCGCGGCGCGCAGCCGTACCGACGTACGGTCGTCACTCAGCGCCCGGACCATACGGGTCCCGTCTCCGTCCTGTTGCGTGATCACCATGTGGATCACCTCCTCGACGAGGAGCAAAGACCTTGTCACCGTGTGAAGGTCAAGCAGCCGTGTGCACGCACCGGCGCAGGACGAGGTCGAGGCGCATCGCCTGAGGGGAAGGCCTCCGGGGTGCGCGGCACCGACTTCCGCGCCCCCGGAGGGGTTCAACCGTGCGGCCGCCGCAACGAGCACGCCCCCTTGATTCGAAACTGAGGGTGGGAGCGGCTTGGTCGACCACTCGATCGTGTCGCGAGCCCCAGAAATCCCGCCGGTCACACAGACCCACCAAGCCGAATCCGGTTCTGCTCCGAATCACCAGTGCGGGGCAAAGGCTGCCCGGCGCGGGGACGAGGGGCGGTATGACACCGAAGCGACGCACGGCGGTGGTGGGCAGCGGAATCGCCGGACTGACAGCGGCGTACATCCTGCGCGAGGCCCACGACGTCACCTTGTACGAGAGCGACGACCGGCTCGGCGGCCACGCCCACACCCACGATGTGGTGTCGGGCGACGGGCGTGCCCTGGCCGTCGACTCGGGGTTCATCGTCCACAACGAACGCACCTACCCCCATCTGCTGCGCCTGTTCGCGGAGTTGGGGGTGGTGACCCGCGAGACCGGCATGACGATGTCCGTGCGCTGCGAAGGCTGCGGTCTCGAGTACGCGGGTGCCCGCGGTGCCAGAGGTCTGTTCGCCCGGCCCGCGAACGCACTGTCCCTGCCCTATCTGCGGATGCTCGGTGAAGTTCCGCGATTCCACCGCGCCGCGCGGAAGATGCTCGCGCAAGGCCCCGGCGGCGGGCGGACGCTGGGGGAGTTCCTCACCGCGCACCACTTCTCGCGCTATTTCGTACGGCACTTCGTCACGCCGCTCGTCTCCGCGGTCTGGTCCTGTCCGCCCGCGTCGGCGCTGCGCTATCCCGCGCGCTATCTGTTCGCCTTCCTCGACCACCACGGGATGCTCACCGTCAGCGGCTCGCCGACCTGGCGCACGGTGACCGGTGGCTCCCGCACCTACGTGGAGCGGATCGCCAAGCAGCTGGGCACGGTGCATCTGTCGACGCCGGTACGGGCGGTGCACCGCGTCCAGGGCCGTGCCGAGATCCGCACGGCGGACGGCGCGAGCGCGACGTACGACTGTGTGGTCATCGCGACGCACCCGGACCAGGCGCTGCGTCTGCTCGCCGATCCGACCGAGGACGAGCGGCGGATCCTGGGCGCCTTCCGTTACTCGCACAACCCGACGCTCCTGCACACCGACACCTCGGTGCTGCCACGTCGCGCGGGGGCGCGTGCGGCCTGGAACTACCTCATGCCCGACTGCGCCGCCGGCGCCGAACACGTGCGGGTCAGCTACGACATGGACCTCCTGCAAGGCCTGGACGCACCGGAGTCCTATGTGGTCACGCTCGGAGACGACGGACGCATCGCCGAGGAACGGATCCTGGCCCGGATGCTCTACGAGCACCCCCGCTACACCCCGGAGTCCCTGGCGGCCCAGCGCCAACTCCCGTCCCTCAACGGTCCGGTGACGGTGTACGCGGGCGCCTATCACGGCTGGGGGTTCCACGAGGACGGCTGCCGCTCGGGAGTCGAGGCGGCAGCGGCGCTCGGGGTGATCTGGTGAGCACGCCGTCGGCATCGCCATCGGCTTCGGCGTCGCCGATGCCGGAGCCACTGCTCGCGCCATGGCCCGAAGCCCCGGCGCTCTACCCGGCTCTCGTCACGCACGTCCGCACCAGACCCACGCGCTACGCCCTGGGCCACCGCACCTACCTCTGGCTGGTCGATCTGGACCGGCTGCCGGTGCTGCCCCGCCCGCTGCGCTCCCTGGCGCGCTTCGAGGGCCGCGACCACTTCTCGGGCCGTGACACCACGATCCGTGCCGGACTGCGGCGCTTCCTCGCGGCGAACGGGATGGAGTTCCCCGACGGGCGCGTCCTGATGCTCGCCAACGCCCGGGTGCTCGGCCACGTCTTCAACCCCCTGACCCTGTACTGGTGTTACACGCCCGCCGGCCGGCTGCGGTGCGTGGTGGCGGAGGTCCACAACACGTACGGCGAGCGGCATTGCTATCTGCTGCGACCGCAGCCCGTGCGCGACGCGGACTCGGGCCATGACGACCCAGGCGAGACCTATGAGGCGGCCAAGGAGTTTTACGTCTCACCCTTCTTCCCGGTCACCGGCTCGTATCGCATGCGCCTGCCCGTACCCCGTGAACACCTGCGGCTCACCGTGCACTTGGCGCAGGAGGGTGCACGGCCCTTCACCGCCACCGTGCGAGGCGAGCGCCGTCCCGCGACCGTGGCGACACTCGCGCGTCTGCTGCTGCACCACCCCTGGTCCACCCTCGCCGTCACCGTGGCCATCCGCCGGCACGGCATCCGGCTGTGGCTGCGCGGGCTGCGACCGGTGCCCCGCCCCTCCCATCCCCGGCAGAAAGGAATGCAGTGAGCACGTCTGTCTCCGACACCTCCGACTCCTCCGCGCGCGAAGGGTCCGCGCCGGGCACCACCCCCGCGCCGCACCGTACGGTCGATCCGGACCGGTGGCCCGACGTGGCGTCGGTACCCCCCTGTTCGGCGATACGGCGGGCCGTCGCGCGCGGTCTCGTACGGCGTGCCCTGCGCCGGCTGCCCCTGCGGGTGCGGCTGGGCAACGAGGAGGCGCTCGGGCGTGGCGGACCGCTCCTGACCGTCCATGACGAACCCGCGTTCATGAGCCGGATCGCCGTGGGTGGACTCATCGGCTTCGGCGAGTCCTACATGGCCGGCGAGTGGGACGCCGAGGACCTCGCCGGGGTCCTGGAGGTCCTGGCGGGCAACGTCACGACGCTGATCCCGCCGTCCCTGCAGCGACTGCGCGGACTGTGGGCCGTGCCGCAGCCGGCCACCCAGCGCAACACGCTCGACGGCGCGCGCAGCAACATCCACCGGCACTACGACCTGTCGAACGACCTGTTCGCCCTCTTCCTCGACGAGACGCTCACCTACTCCGCCGCCTGCTTCGACGAACTGCCCGCCACCCGCGCAGAGCTCACTGCGGCCCAGCACCGCAAGATCGACCTGCTGCTCGACCTGGCGGGAGTCGGCCCCGGTACACGGCTGCTCGAAATCGGCACCGGTTGGGGCGAGTTGGTGCTGCGGGCCGCAGGGCGTGGGGCGTCGGTGCGCTCGGTGACGCTCTCCGCGCAGCAGCGCGCGCTCGCCCGCGAGCGGCTGAAGGCGGCCGGCCTCGATCACCGGGCCGAGGTGGATCTGTGTGACTACCGGCAGGTCGAGGGCGAGTACGACGCTGTCGTCAGCGTCGAGATGATCGAAGCCGTCGGAGCGGAGTACTGGCCGGACTACTTCCGCTGTCTCGACCGGCTCCTGGCGCCCGGCGGACGGATCGCCCTGCAGGCGATCACCATGCCCCACGACCGGCTGCTCGCCTCCGCCGGCACCCACACCTGGATCCAGAAGTACATCTTCCCCGGCGGCCTGCTGCCCTCCGTCCAGGCCGTCGAGGAAACCCTCGCCGCGCACACCGCCTTGCGGGTCGATTCCGGCGCGGCCTACGGCGCCCACTACGCCGAGACGCTGCGGCTGTGGCGTGAACGGTTCGCCGAACAGACGCCCGCTGTGGCGGACTTGGGCTTCGACGCCACGTTCCGCCGTATGTGGACCTTCTATCTCGCCTACTCCGAAGCGGGATTCCGCTCCGGTTACCTCGACGTCCAGCAGCTCCTGCTGACCCGGGGCGAAGGGAAGCCGTCATGACCGGATTCGACTGGGGCGCCTTCGCGGCCCAACTCCCCGTCACCGCCGCTGCCGCGCTCGCCGTCCTCCTGGTGACCTTCGCCGTCGCCGTGCGCAAGGACCTGCACCGCCTCGTCGACGTCGCGTGGGGCCTCGCCTTCTGTGCTGTGGCCGTCGTCTCGTACGTCCTGTCCGCAGGCCACGGTGATGACGCGCGCCGGCTGTGTGTCACCGGCCTGACCGTGGTGTGGGGGCTGCGCCTCTCCGTGCACATCGGGCTGCGGGGCCGGGGCCACGGCGAGGATCCGCGCTACGAGCAGCTGCTGGCCAAAGCACCCGGCAGCAGGACGGCCTACGCGCTGCGCATGGTGTACCTGCTGCAGGGCGCACTCGTCTGGCTGGTGTCGCTGCCGGTGCAGGCGGCCGGGTACGTGGTCGGGGCGATGACGCCGCTCGCCGCGGTGGGCGGTGCGCTGTGGCTGACCGGTGTCGTCTTCGAGGCGGTCGGTGACCGGCAGTTGGCCCGGTTCAAGGCCGATCCGGCGAACCGCGGGCGGATCATGGACCGCGGCCTGTGGTCCTGGACTCGGCACCCCAACTACTTCGGCGACTTCTGTGTCTGGTGGGGCCTGTTCCTGTTTGTCTGCGACTGGCCTCCCGCGGCCGCCGCGACGCTGATCGGCCCCGCCGTGATGAGCTACCTGCTCACCCGTGGCAGCGGAAAGGCGCTCCTGGAGCGGCATATGGCGGACCGACCCGGCCATGCGGAGTACCGCGAGCGCGTGAGCGGGTTCTTCCCACGGCCACCGCGGCAGCGGCGCCGTACGGCTTCGGGTAGTTGAGGAAGGGCGAATCGGCGGTTGCGGGCCACCCTGAAGGGCGGCGCAAGCCTCACGCGGGAAATTCCATCACGCCCAACGGCTCGGTGGTCGGCCGGGGTGAGCCGCCGGCCGGCTCCACGGTGAGGCCCATCCCGCTCGCGCCGTCGATCCGGCCGTCGAGCAGCACCACCCGCTCGGCGCCCGTCCCGCTGAACACTCCTGCCGGCCGCATGGCGTCCCCGTCGCTGAACCAGAGTTGGTACACCTTGCCCGCGGGCAGTTTTGGCAGTCCGGCGGCGACGAAGGCGGCCCGGTCTCGCGCACGCGAGACGATGACGGTGCCGCGCGCGCCGTCCGCGAGGTCACCGGCTGTGACCTGTGCGTCGGGCGAGGCGAGGACAGATGCCAACTCGTCTGCCCGCTCCTGCGCTTGGCGCGCCTGCGTGCGTGCGTCCTCGGCGGACTGGTGCTGCCATACGGCGATCCCGCCGAACGTCGCGGCGGCGGCCAGAGCGGCGGCAAGACCCAGCCGGGGCAGCGTACGGGCGAAGGACCGCAGACGGCTGCGCGCCGGGACCAGCGGGGGTTCCTGGCGTACGGTCCGGATGCGGCGCAGCACCTGGTCCTTCATGAGCGCCGGTACGGGCACGGCCGCGGCGAGTCCGAGCTGCGCGGCGGTCGCTGTCAGCTCGGCGACCTCCTGGGCGCAGGCCACGCATGCGGCCAAGTGCCGCTCGAATTCGGCGCGTTCCGCAGGCGACAGGGCGTGCAGTACGTAGGCGCCGGTGGCGGTGTGGAGGTCGGCGGTGCTCATACGGTCACCCCCAGGCAGTCGCGCAGCCGGATCAGGCCGTCCCGCAGCCGGGTCTTGACCGTGCCCAGGGGGAGCGTGAGGAGCTGGGCCACCTCGCGGTAGGTGAGCCCACGGTAGTACGCGAGGGTCACCGCCTCGCGCTGCAGGGAGGTGAGGGATTTGAGACAGCGGCGGACGCGCTGCTGTTCCAGACGGCTCTCGACCTGCTCGGTCACCTGGTCGTACGCGGGGGTCCGGTCCAGGAGCGCCGCCTTGTGCTCGCGCTCCGCCGTGGCCTGGACGGACCTGACTCGGTCGACCGCGCGCCGGTGCGCAAGGGTCATCACCCAGGTCATGGCGCTGCCCTTGTCGGGCCGGAACCGTGCGGCCGTACGCCACACCTCGACGAGGACCTCCTGGGCCACCTCCTCCGACTGCGCCGGGTCGCGCAGCACGCTGCGGACCAGACCGAGCACGGGAGCACTGACCTGGTCGTAGACCTTGGTGAACTGTTCCTGATCACCCCGGGCCACCGCGGCGAGCGCCGTGGCGAGGTCCGTGCCCTTGGCGGGGCGCGGGCCCACCTCGCTGCTGTCTGCTGTCCTCACCGAACTCCCTCATAGCCCTGCGCATGGTGTGACGTCATGCGCCACGAGTGATTCGGAGCGACTCGTGGTCGCGGATTGGTCTCAGGTCCGGACGGCGGGCTCAAGGTTGTCCCGCAGGGCGTGCAGACCCCGGCGCACATGGCTCTTGACCGTGCCGAGCGGAAGCCCCGTCCGCTCGGCGATCTGCACCTGGGTGAGATCCGAGTAGAAGGCGAGCCGCAGTACGTCGCGCTGTACGGCGGAGAGGCGGTTCAACTCGCCCTGCATCACGATGCGCTCCACGGCCCGCTGAGCGAGCGGCCCTTCCGTCGCGGTGACGGCGAGCAGCGGCGCCGACCGTGCCGCCTCCGCAACCAGCTTGGCCCGTCTGGCGCGGGCCGACAGGGCGTCGGCGATCTTGTGGCGGGTGATGCCGAGGAGCCAGGAGCGTGCGTTGCCGAGTTCGGGCCGGTAGCCGGACCGGCCCCGCCAGGCGGCGACGAAGACCTGCTGGGTGACGTCCTGGGCTTCGAACTCGTCGCCGAGCGCGCGCCGTGCGACGGTGTGCACCAGCGTCGCCCATTGGTCGTAGAGCTCTTTGAAGGCCACGGAAGACTCGGCAGGTGCGGTCATCTCGGTCCTCCTTCGACGGGGTGCGCGGCAGGCTGCACCGTTTGCCTACGGGCAGGCTCGTCCGGGGCGGAAGCAGTGCACAACACGCACCGTTTGTGCGTCGATTTGGTGGGTCGTCGAGTCGGGAACCGGCGAGAGTGCCTCCATATGCAGGCAAAACCCGGAAGTACGGATGTGAAGACCGCGACAGAGGTGAGGGGCAGCAGATGACGAGCGAGCCGGACAGCAGGACCGGCGTGAACCCGCCCGAGGAGTCGTCCGCGCCCGTCGAGCCCGCGCTGACCACGGGCGCTCTGGCCCGCAGACTGGGCGTCGCGCCCACCACCCTGCGGACCTGGGAGCGCCGGTACGGCATCGGACCGAGCCGGCGCGACGAGGGGCGTCACCGGCGCTGGACACTGTCCGATGTCGCGCGCCTCGAGCACATGTGCCGGCTGACCGCGCAGGGTTTCGCGCCGGCTGAGGCGGCCCGCCTGGCGCTCGCGGCAGCCGCGCCGGGAGCGGAGACAGTTCAGGAGCCGGCGCCGCTCGACCAGGCGACGGGACCAGCCGTGCTCGCGGACGCCGACACCGCAACGGACGGAGACCTGGGCGAGTTGCCCTTCGGCCAGGTCTGGCCCGAGAGCCGTGGACTCGGCCGGGCGGCCGTCCGGCTCGACGCGGCCGCCGTGCAGACCAGGCTGCGCTCGGCGGTCGACACCTACGGCGTGGTCGTCGCCTGGGAGCAGGTCATCGCCCCCACCCTGCACGCCGTCGGCCGCAAGTGGGCCACGTCAAGCGAGTGTTACGTGGATGTCGAGCACCTGCTGTCCTGGCACGTCTCCACGATCCTGCGGTCCTCCGTCCAGCCGCCCCACAGTGAGCCGCTGCTCCCGCCGGTCCTGCTGGCGTGCATGCCGGACGAACAGCACAGCCTGGCCATCGAGGCGTTGTGGGCCGCACTCGTCGAACGCGGGCTGCCCACCCGTATCTTCGGCGCCGCGGTCTCCGCCGACGCCCTCGAATCGGCCGTGCGGCGCATCGGCCCGTGCGCGGTCGTGCTGTGGTCGCAGACCCGCCGGACGGCGGATCCCGCCGTGGTCCGCAGGCTGCTCTCCCTGGAATGGGGGGTCCGCGGAGCACGCAGCCATCCCTTGGTCCTGCTGGCCGGGACGGGCTGGAGCAGTGCGGCGCCGCCGCAGGGAGCGAGCCGGCTCACGGGTCTTGCCTCCGGGCTCGCGGTGCTCGAATCGCTGTTCCGCGCCGTACTGCAGTCGTCGGTCACGGCGACGCGGAACCTGCCGCGGGACAGCGAGTGAACGGTGGGTGCAGTAAGCCGGTGGCCGCGCGTCACTCCCGCTGACGCGCGGCCGCCAGGGCAGTCGGGAGCGCCGGAAAGTACGCGCCGCTGCCGATCCGCATGGAGGATTCGCCCGCCGGGCCGTAACCGGATGCACCGATCGCCCTTTGCACGGACGCATCGATCGATCCTCGCGAGGATGCAGCGATCCTCCTCACCCGGATGCATCGATCGACGCCTTGCAGCGGTGCATCCATATGCGCGTGGTGCAGCGAAATGAGAGATGTCCCGTGGCCAGTCCGCACCCGTCACTCGCCCGAAGGAACACGTCCATGACCGTCTCGGTCGTCCTGTTCACCTCCGACCTGCGCCTGCACGACCACCCGCCGCTGCGCGCGGCCCTGGACGGCTCGCGTGAAGTGGTGCCGCTCTTCGTACGCGACCGTGGTGTGGACGAGGCCGGATTCGCCGCGCCCAACCGGCTGGCATTCCTCGCGGACTGCCTCGTCGACCTGGACGCCGCGCTGCGCGAGCGGGGCGGACGGCTGGTGCTGCGGTCCGGGGACCTGGCGGACGAGGTGGCCAAGGTCGTGGCCGAATCCGGAGCGGCCACCGTGCACCTCGCGGCCGACCACAGCGCCTACGCCCGGCGCCGGGAGAATCAACTGGCCGCCGCCCTCGAACCGTTGGGCTGCCGCCTCACGGTCCACGAGGGCGTCGGGACCGTGGTGGCTCCGGGCACCGTGACCCCGGTCTCCTCCGACCACTTCGCGGTCTTCACCCCGTACCACCGGCACTGGGCCGACCAGCCCCTGCGCAACCCGCTGCCCGCGCCACGCACCGTGCGCGTTCCCGAGGGCATCGGCTCGGAGCCCCTTCCGGTGCGCGAGCACATCGGCGGCGTCTCGCCCGCGCTCGCGGCCGGCGGGGAGTGGCAGGCCCGCGAGCAGCTCACCGCCTGGCTGCGCGGCGGCCTGGACGACTACGAGGAAGGGCACGACGACCTGGGTGGCGACCGTACCTCCCGGCTCTCCGCGCACCTTCACTTCGGCACGCTGTCCCCGGTCGAATGCGTGCACCGGGCCGTACGCAAGGGCGGGCCGGGCGCCGAGGCCTTCGTACGGCAGCTTGCCTGGCGCGACTTCCACCGGCAGGTCCTGGCCGCACGCCCCCGGGCGTCGAGGGAGAACTACCGCACCCAGCACGACCGTTGGCGTACCGGTGCCTCGGCCCGCGCCGACATCGAGGCGTGGAAGGAAGGACGTACCGGCTATCCGGTCATCGACGCGGCCATGCGGCAACTGCGCCACGAGGGCTGGATGCACAACCGCGGCCGGCTGCTCACCGCGAGTTTTCTGGCCAAGACCTTGTACGTGGACTGGCGCGTGGGAGCCGAGCACTTCCTTTCGCTGCTCGTCGACGGGGACGTGGCGAACAACCAGCTCAACTGGCAGTGGATGGCGGGCACCGGCACCGACACCCGGCCCAACCGGGTGCTCAACCCGGTGACCCAGGCCAAGCGGTACGACCCGGACGGTGAGTACACGCGCCGCTGGGTGCCCGAACTGGCGGAACTCGAGACCCGGTTCGTCCATGAGCCGTGGAAGCTGCAAGGGCTCGAGCGCGCCGCGATCGACGACTACCCCGACCCGATCGTGGATCTGGCGGATGGCCTCGACCGCTTCAAACGGGCTCGGGGCCGGGCGTGACGAGCCGCCCGGCCCACGGGCGGCTCGTCACGCCCGGCGTGTGCCGGCGTCTCAACGCCCCGCGTGCGCCGGGGTCTTGTCGGCCGGTGCGTGTCCGGTGGTGCGCTCGCGGCTGAGCGCCCCCGGCCACCATGCGCGCGGCCCGATGTCACGCACCAGCGCCGGCACGAGCAGCGACCGTACGACGAGGGTGTCCAGGAGCACGCCGAACGTCACGATGAACGCGATCTGGACGAGGAACGACAGCGGGATCACCGCCAGTGCGGCGAAGGTCGCGGCGAGCACGACCCCTGCCGAGGAGATCACCCCGCCGGTCGCGGTCAGCCCGCGCAGCACTCCTTCGCGGGTGCCGTGCCGCAGCGACTCCTCCCTGACCCGGGACATGAGGAAGATGTTGTAGTCCACGCCCAGCGCCACGAGGAAGACGAAGCCGTACAACGGAACGGACGGATCGGTTCCCCCGAAGCCGAGCACGTGCTCGAAGACGAGGGCGGAAACCCCGAGTGTGGCGACGAAGTTGAGTGCCACGGTCGCGACCAGGAGCAGCGGCATCGTGAGCGAGCGCAGCAGCCCGACGAGGATGACGAGGATGATCGCGAGCACCACGGGGACGATGACCATGCGGTCGTCCTGTGCGGTGCGCTGCGTGTCGTACTGCTGCGCGGTGGACCCGCCGACCAGTGCATCGGCCCCGGGGACCGCGTGCACCGCGCCGCGCAGCCGCCCGACGGTGTCCTTGGCGTCCTCGCTGTCGGCGGCGTCGCGCAACGTCGCGTCGATCCGTACGCGCCCGTCCACGACCAGCGGTTCGCCCGCGCCCGGTCGTCCCGAGGTGCTCACGGCGGCCGCCGAGGAGACGCCCTCGGTGCCCTTGACCGCGGCCAGCACGGGCTGCAGATGGTCGGCGTCGGCGATCACGACGGCCGGGTTGCCGGAGCCGCCGGGGAAGTGCCGGCTCAGAGTTTGCTGAGCGGCGACGGAGGGTGTGTCGTTCACGAACACCTCGTCCAGGGGGACGCCCTTCGAGGTCAGCATCGGCGCGAATCCCGCGCAGACGAGCAGAGCGCCCAGCGTGACCGCCCAGACCTTGCGCGGCGCCCGGTCGACCAGTCCCGCGATCCTCGTCCACACGCCGTGACCCGCCGACTCCCGCGCCGACTTGGGCTTCGCCGGCCAGTACGCGGCACGGCCGAGCAGCACGAGGACGGCGGGCAGGAACGTGAGGGTGCTCAGTACCGCGCAGGCGATACCGATGGCGCCGACGGGACCGAGGGCGCGGTTGTTGGTGAGGTCGCTCAGGAGCAGCGCGAGCAGTCCGAGTGCCACCGTCGCCCCGCTCGCGACGATCGGCCCGAACGAGCGCCGCAGCGCCGAGCGCATCGCCTGGGTGCGGTCCGAACTGACGGGCAGCTCCTCGCGGAACCGGGCCGTGAGCAGCAACGCGTAGTCGGTCGCGGCGCCGATGACGAGGATGGAGAGGATGCCCTGCACCTGCCCGTCCACCCGTACGACGTCGTGATCGGCGAGCACGTACACGATGGCGCAGGCGAGCCCGAGGGCGAAGACGGCGCCGAGGATGATCACCAGCGGCAGCAGCAGGCTGCGGTACACCAGCAGCAGGATCAGCAGCACGGTCACGAGAGCAGCGGCGAGCAGCAGGCCGTCGATCCCGGCGAACGCGTCGGACAGATCGGCCTGACTGGCTGCCGGACCGGCGATCTGTGTCTTGGTCCCCGGGACCTTCGCCGCGGCGTCCGCCACCCGGGTCAGGACCTCCGGCAGCTTCTCGCCGAGATCCGGCCGCAACTGCACCACGCCCTGCAGTGCTTCTCCGTCGTCGGAGGCGAGGGCGGGGGAAGGGGAGGAGCCGGTGATGACGCCGTCCGTGCCCTGGAGGGCGGCGAGCGCGTCGGTGGCCGCGGTGCGCTGTCGGTCGCCGAGCTGCTGCCCCTCCTTCTCGCCGGTCCACACCACGATCGCGGGGAGGGTCTCCTCCTGGCGGAACTGGCGCTGGGCGTCGAGGACTTGGGTGGACTCGGCGTTCTGCGGCAGGAAGGCGGCCTGGTCGTTGGTGGCGACATCGCCCAGCTTGCCCGCGTAAGGGCCGAGCGTGCCGCCGATGCCGAGCCAGGCGATCAGCAGGACGACGGGGACCAGCCAACGCGCGAGCCGTGCTCCGCTGAACATGAGGATCCTCTCGAGGTGGAAGAAGCTTGATAGTAAACAATCTCAATGATTGAAACATTCTCGCGCCGTGTCCGATGGGACACGGGTGGCACCGCGCGATCTCCCTGTACTTCGGCCCCCATCGCTCATCCGGATGCACACCGGCGCCACGCATCCAAGAACCCTGTGGCACGCATCCAAGAACCCTGTGGCACCAGAAGAATCTTGAGAAGGCCAAGGAATGCGGAGGAGCACGTGAACACCTCGGACCCCACGCCGAGCCGGCACTGCCTGGTCACCGGAGCCACCGGCTACATCGGCGGGCGCCTGGTGCCCGAACTGCTCGACGCGGGACACCGGGTGCGCTGTCTGGCCCGCACCCCGCACAAGCTGCGCGACCACCCGTGGGCCGGGCAGGTGGAGGTGGTGCGCGGCGATGTGACCGAGGCGTCCGGCGTGGCCGAGGCGATGCGGGGCATCGACACCGCGTACTACCTGGTGCACGCCCTCGGGACCGGATCCGGATTCGAGGAGACCGACCGTACCGCGGCCCGGATCTTCGGGGAGCAGGCGCGGGCCGCGGGCGTGCGCCGAATCGTCTACCTCGGCGGACTGGCCCCGGCCGATGTCCCCGACGAGGACCTCTCACCCCATCTGCGCTCCCGGGCGGAAGTCGGCGGCATCCTGCTCGCCTCCGGTGTGCCGACCGCGGTGCTGCGCGCCGCGGTCATCGTCGGCTCCGGGTCCGCGTCGTTCGAGATGCTGCGCTACCTCACCGAACGCCTCCCGGCCATGGTCACACCGAGGTGGGTGCGGACCAGGATCCAGCCCATCGCCGTACGCGACGTGCTGCGCTACCTCGTCGGCTGCGCCGGCCTGCCCGCCGAGGTCCACCGCACCTTCGACATCGGCGGCCCCGACGTCCTCACGTACCTCGACATGATGCGGCAGTACGCGCGGATCGCCGGCCTGCCGCCGCGCCTGATCGTGCCCGTACCCGTGCTGACCCCGAGGCTCTCCAGCCACTGGGTCGGGCTCGTCACCCCCGTTCCGCGGGCGATCGCGCGGCCGCTCACCGAGTCGCTGCGCCATGAAGTCGTCTGCCGGGAACACGACATCGCCGCCTACGTACCCGATCTGCCCGGCCGTCCGCTGCCGTTCGCCACGGCCGTGGAACTGGCCCTGCAGAAGGTCCGCGACGCCCAGGTCGCCACCCGTTGGTCCTCCGCCGCCCTCCCCGGCGCACCGAGCGATCCGCTGCCCACCGACCCCGACTGGGCCGGCGGAAGCCTCTACTCCGACAGTCGTGAGCTGGCCGTGGACGTCGATCCGCAAGCGCTGTGGCGCGTCATCGAGGGGGTCGGCGGCGACAACGGGTGGTACTCCTTCCCGCTCGCCTGGGCGGTACGCGGCTGGCTCGACCGCCTCGTCGGTGGCGTCGGACTGCGCCGCGGCCGACGTGACGCCCACCATCTGCGGGTGGGGGACTCCCTCGACTTCTGGCGGGTCGAGGAGATCGAACCGGGCCGGCTGCTGCGGCTGCGCGCCGAGATGCGGCTGCCCGGGCTCGCCTGGCTGGAGATGTACGCGGAGCGCGACGAGCACGGCCGCACCCGCTACCGGCAGCGCGCGCTCTTTCATCCCCGCGGTCTGCTGGGGCACTTGTACTGGTGGAGCGTGGCGCCGTTTCACTCCGTGGTCTTCGGCGGTATGGCCCGCAACATCACCCGGGCCGCGGCGCAGGATTTCAAGGGTGAGCGGGCCGGGCGCCGGTGATCTGCCTACGGTGCGTGTCCGTCAGCGGGTGGCGTCCCGGACCACGGCCAGCTCGTCGTTGAGCGCGGCCAGGAACCTGACGACCACGGCCAGTTGATCGTCCGTGAACTGGCCGCGGGCCTCGGACGCGGCCGTGGCCAGCGGGCGGAAGAACGCGCGCGCGGTGCGCTGCGCGTCGTGCACGTAGTGCAGATGCACCACGCGCCGGTCCACGGTGTCGCGCGAGCGCCGGATGTGTCCGGCGCGCTCGAGGCGGTCCAGGCAGGCGGTGACGGCGCCCGAGGTCAGGCCGAGATGCTCCCGCAGACGTCCCGGAGTGAGGGGTTCTGGCGCGTCGAGGATCGCGGCGAGCGCTTGTACGTCGGTGGCGTGGAGTCCTTGTTGGGCGGCGAAGCCGTGGACGACGCGGTTGATCTCGCCGTTCATCCGGCGCAACTGCACCGCCAACGCCTGAAGCTCCGCGTCCGCCGCGGACGGCGCACGCCGGCTCTCGGCTGTCGAATCCCCTGCACTCACCACCCGCCCACCTTATCCGCGCGGTGAAGAGGTGAGCAGGACATGCCCGGCGGATCGCGAGTGGCCGCCCTGTAGCCTCCATCCGCAGCGAGCCGAGGAGGTCAGGTGGTCCGGGAACAGGCAGGCCGGGTGCTGGGGGCGAACTTGCGTGCGCTGCGCGAACAGGCCGGGCTCACGCTCTCCGCCCTCGCCCGCGAGTCGAACATCGCCAAGGGGACGCTGTCCCAGCTGGAGTCGGGCACGGGCAACCCCACGATCGAGACAGTGTTCAGCTTGTCGAACGCTCTGGGGGTGCCGGTCTCCTCGCTCCTCACCGAGCGAACGGACCCGGATGTGGTCCTCGTGCGCTCCAGGGGACTTGAGGTGCTCAGCAGCAACGCGGTCGACCTGCGGATGCTGCGCCGCATGGACGTCACCGACCGCGTACTCGAGCTCTATGATCAGCGGGTGCGGCCCGACGAGGTGCAGCACTCCGAGGGGCACCCGGGACGCGAGCATGTCGTCGTGACGTCCGGGCAGCTCAGAGTGGGTCCGCCGGAGTCGCCGTACGAACTCGGGCCCGGCGACTACGTGTGCTTCGACGCCCGGCGGCCGCATGTTTACGAGACCGTCGGCGGACCGGTCGTCTCGGTCCTGATGCTGGAGTACCCGGCCGACGCCGGCCCGCCCACGCTCGGCGGATCCTGCGCGGTCCCCGCGTCGCGCAAGCAGCCGCGTGAGAAGGGTTGACCGCGCCGCCAACTCCTTCCTAATCTCGCAGCGTTCATTGAAATGAACGGAAGCGGGGTGGGTGGAGATGTCTCCCGACATCGTGGTCGCGGGCGCCGGCATGATCGGCGCTGCCTGCGCCGAGGCGCTCAGCGCCGCAGGGCTGCGGGTGACCGTCCTCGACCGCGGTGCGATCGCGGGTGCCACCACCGCCCAGGGCGAAGGCAATGTCCTCGTGTCCGACAAGGAACCCGGACCCGAGCTGGAACTCGCCCGCGCCTCGCGCCGCCGCTGGCCCGAACTCCTCGCCGCCCTGCGCGAAGAGCTCGGGCCAGCGCTCGCCGAGGTCGAGTGGGAGGCCAAGGGCGGCCTGGTCGTGGCGACCACACAGGATGCCGTGGCGCCGCTCGCCCGGTTCGCCGCCGCTCAACGCGCGGTCGGCATCCAGGCGGACGAGATCGCACCCGAGAGCGCCGCCGCACTCGAACCGCACCTCACGCGGAATCTCACCGCGGCCGTCCACTATCCGCAGGACGCCCAACTGCACCCGGTGCTCGCGGCCACCACGCTCCTCGCCGCGGTACGCGCCCGCGGCGGCGAGGTACGCCCCGATACACCGGTGCGGGGAGTCGTCCGCGACGCCACCGGCAAGGTCAGCGGCGTTCGCACCGATCAAGGTGTCATCGCCTGCGGCGCGGTGGTCAACGCCTGTGGCCCCTGGGCCGGTTCGTTCGCCGCCGGCGCCGGCGCACCGATCGCGGTGCTGCCACGGCGCGGCATGGTGCTCGTGACCGGGCCGCTGCCGCAGGGCACGGTGCGGCGCAAGGTGTACGACGCCGATTACGTCGGGGCGGTGGCCAGCGGGGATGCCGAACTGCAGACCTCGACCGTCGTCGAGTCGACCCGTGCGGGCACGGTGCTCATCGGCTCGAGCCGCGAGCGCGTCGGCTTCGACGAGACCGTACGCATCGACGTGCTGAGGGAGCTGGCGCGTAAGGCCGTGGCCCTCTTCCCGGTTCTCGCGGGGGTGCCGGTCATGCGCGCGTACGGCGGCTTTCGGCCCTACGCCCCCGATCATCTGCCGGTGATCGGGGCCGACCCGCGACTGCCCGGCCTGTGGCACGCGACGGGCCACGAGGGCGCGGGCATCGGCCTGGCGGCGGCCACCGGCAGACTGCTCGCCGACCTGTACACCGGGGCCGTGCCCGAGGTGGATCCCGGACCGTTCCGGCCGGACCGTCCGGCTGTCATCGATGCCGACACGGGGGCCTGCGCGTGAAGATACGTATCGACGGCGAGGAGACCTCGGCGTCCGAGGGTCAGACCGTGGCGGGGGTGCTGCTCGGCGCGGGAATCACCTCCTGGCGTACGACCAGAGGCGCGGGCCGGCCACGCGGTGTCTTCTGCGGGATCGGCGTCTGCTTCGACTGCCTCGTCGTGGTCAACGGGATACCCGACGTACGGGCCTGTCAGCGCCTGGTCCGCGACGGTGACGACATCCGTGCGCAGCACGGTGCGGAGCTGCCGTCGTGAGCCGGGTCGTCGTCGTGGGCGGCGGGCCCGCCGGGATGGCCGCGGCGCGGTCGGCGGCTGACGCGGGCGTCGACGTGCTCCTGATCGATTCGGGCGCGCGGCTGGGCGGCCAGTACCACCGTCAGGACACCCGCACCGGTGCCGACCGGTTCACGCTTGCGCCCGGCGTCGAGTACCTGGCCGAATCCGTGGTGTGGGCGCTGGAACCGGTGCCGGGCGGGCATCGGGTGCACCTGCGCACCGGCCCCGCCGACGGCCCGGGAAGAACCGGACGCAGCGTCGACACCCCGGCTCTCGTCCTGGCCACCGGCGCCTACGACAGGGTGCTGCCGTTCCCCGGCTGGGATCTGCCAGGGGTGTTCACGGCGGGCGCCGCGCAGGCGTTGGCGAAGGGGCAGGGCGTACGGGTGGGGGAGCGGGTGCTGCTTGCCGGCACCGGACCGTTCCTGTTGCCGGTGGCCCGGTCGCAGCTGGACGTGGGCGCCCGCCTGCTCGGTGTACTGGAAGCGGGCGAGCCCCTCACCGGCTGGCTCGCCCAGCCTTCGGGCCTGCTCGCCGGAAGCGGAAAGTTCGCCGAACTGGCGGATCACATAGGGATGTTGACCCGTCACCGCATTCCGTACCGACGTCGCACCACCGTCATCGAGGCGCACGGCACCGACCGGGTCGAAGCCGTTACGACCGCCCGGCTGCACCGCGACTGGACCGTGGTGCCGGGCAGCGCACGCCGGATCGAGGTCGACGCCGTCTGCGTCGGCTTCGGCTTCACCCCGCAGCTCGAACTGGCCGTCACCGCGCGCTGCGAACTGACCGAAGGGTTCGTACGCGTCGACGCCGCCCAGGCCACCTCGGTCGCCGGGGTGTTCGCCGCAGGCGAGCTCACCGGCATCGGCGGCGCCGAACTTTCCGCTGCCGAGGGCACGATCGCCGGCGCGAGCGCCGCCAAGCTGCTGGGAGCCCGCCCGAAACCGCCCGTACGCGCGCTGCGAAGTGCCCGCGGGGGCCGCCGGTTCGCGGCAGCGCTCGGCGCCGCGTATCCGGTGGGGGAGGGGTGGCGCACCTGGCTGCGCGAGGACACCCTCGTCTGCCGCTGTGAAGAGGTCGCGTACGGGGAGTTGTGCGCCGCGGCCCGTGCACGCGAGGCCCGCGGCAGCCGTGCGCTGAAGCTCGTCACCCGTGCGGGCCTCGGCCTCTGCCAGGGCCGTGTCTGCGGCCGAGCGGTCGCCGACCTCGCCGGACTCCCGGATCCCGCCGCCTTCGCCCGCCGACCGATCGCCACACCCGTCCGGCTCGGGGAACTCGCCGAGGACCAGCCGCAGCAGGACGCCTGACCGCGACAACGCCCAGTAACTCCCGTACGAGCAGAAGGAGATCGCAGATGCCCCAGGAGAAGCTCGACGGGGTCGTGGTGGCGACCGCGCTGCCCTACGCACCGGACCCGAAAGCTCCCGCCGGACTCCGCGTCGACCTCGACCGCTACGCCGAACACTGCCGCTGGCTCATCGACAGCGGCTGCCGTGGCGTCGGCCCCAACGGATCCCTCGGCGAGTACTCCTCGCTGACCGACGACGAGCGCAGGGCGGTGGCGCGTACCGCGATCGCGGCGGTGGGCGAGGACGGGATCGTCGTGGTCGGCGTGCACGGCGTGGGTGCGCACCAGGCCCGCGCCTGGGCGGAGCGGGCCGCCGAGGACGGCGCGCACGGTGTGCTGTGTCTGCCGCCGACGATGTACCGCGCCAACACCGCAGAAGTGATCCACCACTTCGAGCAGGTCGCGAGCGTCGGGCTGCCGGTCATGGCGTACAACAACCCGATCGACACCAAGGTCGACCTCACGCCGGACCTCGTCGCGGAGATCGCCGCGATCGACAACGTGGTCGCGGTCAAGGAGTTCTCCGGGGACGTACGCAGGGTCTTGGAGATCCGCGAGAAGGCGCCCGAGATCACCGTGGTCGCCGGTGCCGACGACCTCGCGCTCGAGGCCCTCCTGATGGGCGCGACGGGCTGGTTCGCCGGCTTCCCCAATGTCTTCCCCGCCGAGTCCGTGCGCCTGTACGAGCTCGCGCTCGAAGGCCGGGTCGCCGAGGCACGCGAACTCTACGAGCCGCTCGTGGGTGCCTTCCGATGGGACTCGCGCACCGAGTTCGTCCAGGCCATCAAGCACGGCATGGACCTGGTCGGCCGCTACGGCGGACCCTGCCGGCCACCGCGCGGACCACTGACCGGCGGTCAACTCGCAGCGCTCGACGCCGACATGCGCCGGGCCGTCGACCACCTCGCCGAGCAGTCGGCCGAGCAGTCGGTGGGGGCCTGAGATGCGCTCCTCCCGGTACTTCTCCGCCGTCGACTCCCACACCGAGGGCATGCCGACCCGTGTCGTCACCGGCGGCATGGGTGTCATCCCCGGCGCGACCATGGCCGAGCGCCGTACCTACTTCATGGAACACCTCGACCACATACGCGAGTTCTTCGTGAACGAACCGCGCGGTCACGCGGCGATGAGCGGAGCGATCCTGCAGCCGCCCACCAGGCCCGACGCCGACTTCGGCGTCCTGTACATCGAGGTCTCGGGCTGTCTGCCGATGTGCGGCCACGGCACCATCGGGGTGGCGACCGTACTGGTGGAGACCGGCATGGTCGAGGTCGGTGAACCGGTGACCGAGGTCCGCCTCGACACCCCGGCAGGCCTCGTCGTCGCCCGCGTGGCGGTCGAGAACGGCCGGGCCACCGCCGTGACGATCCGCAACGTGCCCTCCTTCGCGCTGGAGCTGGACGCCAAGGTCGACGTGGCCGGCCTCGGCACGGTCACCTACGACATGGCGTACGGCGGCAACTTCTACGCCATCCTGCCGATCGCCGACCTGGGCATTCCCTTCGACCGCACGGACAGCGGCGCGAAGGACCGCATGCTGGAGGCGGGGCTGGCCGTCATGGACGCGATCAACGACCAGAACCGTCCCGTGCACCCCGCAGACCCGGCCATCGGCGGCTGCAAGCATGTGCAGCTGGTCGCGCCGGGCGAGAACGGCAGCGACGCACGCAACGCCATGGCCATCCATCCCGGCTGGTTCGACCGCTCGCCCTGCGGCACCGGCACCTCGGCCCGGATGGCCCAGCTGCACGCCCGCGGTCAACTGGCCCTGGGCCAGGACTTCGTCAACGAATCCCTGCTCGGCACCCGGTTCACCGGGCGGCTTGTGGAAGAGACCACGGTCGGCGGGCTGCCCGCGCAGATCCCGACGGTCACCGGCTCCGCCTGGATCACCGGCATGGGCCAGTACCTGCTCGACCCGGACGATCCGTTCCCCCGCGGCTTCACGCTGTGAGCTCCACGGTCTCCGTATGCGTCCCGAAAATTGTCCGCACGCCCGAGTCGCCAGTTGCCTGGATTGACCCCGATATGCCGCGCTCGGCAGGGCAACTTTCGGCCGTTGGCCAAAACAACACCCCCCGAAACGGAGTCGGTTGATCTAGTCTCGGCAAAAACTCCCTCGACTCGCATGGGAGTTCGGTCCCAGGGAAGGGTTCACTCCTCGTGGCAGTTGTCTCCATGGCCCTCGAGCGGAGTGCACCGTGAAGAGCGGAACCGGTCCCTCGACGGCCGGCCGCTCCGTCCTGTTGCTGATCGTCGCCCTCCTCGTCGCCGGGGGAGTCGGTGCGGCCTTCCTGGGCGCGGACCGCTCCTCATCGCAGTCCCTGACCGCCGGCCTCGTGGCCCTCGGCGCCCTGCTCCTGCTCTGGGGCCTGCTGACCGTACGGCAGCTGGCCAGGGCTCAGGCCGAGCGTGGGCGACTGGCGCAGCTGACGGCGGCCCGGGACGAGGAGGTAGCTCACCTCGCGACCGTACGGATGCCGGCCATCCTGGAGCGCGTCCAGGCGGGGCAGCGCCTCGACGGAATCGCAGGCCCGCTGCGTACGCCCGCCGAACTCGGTGCGGACTTCGCGCGCGGCCTGGCCACCGTGGCCGAGGCACTCGGCTCGGACGAGGCCGTACGGCGCGAGCGCGCGCTGCGCGACTCCGTACAGGCCGCCTTCGAGTCCGTGGCCCGCACCATGCACGCCATGGCCACCGTCCAGCAGCAGGTACTCGACCAGGTCGAGCGCGACATCGTGGACCCGCAGCTGATGGCGCGGGTGATGAAGGCCGACCACGCGGCGGCGCAGATGACCCGCAAGGCGCAGACGCTCCTGGTGATGTGCGGGGTGTGGCCCGCGCGGCGCGAGACACAGCCCGTGTCGCTGTACGACTGCGTACGCGGCGCGATGTCGCGGATCGTGGAGTTCGGCCGGGTGGAGGTGCATGGCGGACAGACCCTGTACGCGGCGCCGCCCGCGGTCGAGGGCCTGATGCACGCGCTCGCCGAACTCCTGGAGAACGCTACGGTGTTCTCGCCCTCACCATCCAAGGTCATCGTCTCCGTACGGGAAGTGGGCGCCGGAGCCGTCATCGAGGTCGACGACGCCGGACACGGAATGCCCCCGGACGTCCTGGAACAGGCCACCGCACAGCTCCGCGACGACCTCGACCTCGCCCGGCTCGGCGCGGTGCCCCGGCTCGGTCTGGCGTGTGTGGGCCGGTGGATGCGCGAACTCGGCTTCGACGTCCAGCTGTCCGGCACCTCCGCCTACGGCGGCACCCGAGCCGTCACCTTCGTGCCGTACCGGCTGCTCACCGAACCGCTGTCGAACCTTTCGAACCAGTCGAGCCCCGCCCGGCCGGCCGAGGCGCAGTACACGCTCCCGCATCAACGCGGCGCGCAGTACGAGCCGGTGGAGCAGCACGACTCCGCGCGCCCGCAGGAGCCGGCGCCGACGGCCTCGGCCGCGGCGGGTGGCCCGGCCGCCGATGCGGAAGGCCTGCCGCGACGCCGCAGCCGTCGTACGACGGAAGGCTCGACGGCCCGCCGCACGGCCGAAAACTCGACCGCCCGCCACGCGGCACCACGACCCGCACCGGAGGCACCCGCCGAACCCTGGACCCCGGAGGCCGCGCGGGCCTCGATCGCCAGCGTGGTGGCCGGCACTCTGCGCGGCCGGGCACCGGCCGCTGCGTACGACGCCACCGATACCCCCGGGGGCGGCCGCTCCGCCCGAGCGGCGGACGAACCGCCCTTGTCCAGCACGACAGACACGACTAAGACGCCTGACGGAGGCCAGCCGTGACCGGCACCATCGCTCGACTTCCCGACCTGGGCTGGATGCTGCAGCCGCTGACCGCGATCCCCGGGGTGCGGCACGTCGTGGTCGTCTCCGAGGACGGGCTCCGGCTCGGCCACGCGTCCGCCGAGGACCTGGCGGGGCCGGTCCGCGGGCTGAGTCTCGGTGAGGCGGAGGCGCTGTCGGCCGCGAGCGCGGCGATGACGATGACCGGGCGCTCCACCGCGGCGCTGCTGTTCGGCGAGTCGGCCGCGATCCGGCAGATCATGGTCGAATCCGACCTGGGATTCGTACTGTTCACGCACGCCGGGGTGGGCGCCCAACTGGGCGTCGCCACCGACACGGCGGCGGACGTGGGCCTGGTCGCGCAGCAGATGCAGCTCCTCGTCGCGAAGATCGGCGCCCAGCTCAGCAGTCGGCCCAGGGACGAGGCCATCCCCACGTCATGACGAACGGTCCTTGGGAGCGGACCTCGCCCGTTCGCCCCTACGTGATCACCGGCGGCCGGGCGGAGTCCCAGGGCGGTCCGTTGTCCTGGGAGGCGCTGGTCATGGCGACCGACGAGGCGTTCCCGGCCGGCCTGCAGCCGGAGCACCAGGCGATCCTGACGCACTGCCAGGGCCTGTTGTCGGTCGCCGAAGTGGCCGCTCACCTCGGCCAGCCGCCCTCGGTGCTGCAGGTTCTGCTCGCCGATCTCCTGGAATGGGGGCTGATCGTGACGCGCCCGCCCATCCCGCCGGCCGAACGTGCCGATGTGACCATGCTCAGAAAGGTCCTCAGTGGTCTCGAAAGCCGACTCTGAAACAGGGCCCGAGGCTGCCGCACCCACCGGCCCTCGGGCGGCGCCGGACTCAGCCGGCAAGTACGTCACGGCTACCGTCACGGGCGCCGCGAAGATCCTCATCGTCGGTCCCCTCGGGGTGGGAAAGACCACCCTCATCGACACCGTGTCGGAGATCAAACCGCTGTTCACGGAGGCGGTGATGACGCAGGCCGGCGCCCGCGTGGACGCACCGGCACCCGGCACCAAGACCACGACCACCGTGGCCCTGGACTTCGGCCGGATCACCGTCGACGGCGATCTGGTGCTCTACCTCTTCGGAACGCCCGGTCAGCAGCGCTTCCTGCCCGCCTGGCGCGATCTCGCCAAGGGTGCCCTCGGCGCGCTGGCCCTGGTCGACCCGCGGGACATCGGCGCCTCCTTCGACGCGCTCGGCCACCTGGAAGACCTCGGTCTGCCGTTCGCGGTCGCCGTGAACGTCTTTCCGCAGAGCCCGGTACACAGCCCGGACGAGCTCCGCACGGCCCTCGACCTGCTGCCCGACACGCCCCTGGTCCTGTGCGACGCACGCGATCAGAGCTCCTCCATCCAGGCCCTGATCGCCCTGATCCGCCACCTCATCCTTGCCGCGACGGAGTCCCCATGAGCATGCCGCCATCCCCTTCTGCCGTCGGCGGATCCGGCTGCCCGGTCACCGGCGCCACCACCACCGGCGCGCCCACCGCCCTGTACGGACCCGGTATCGACGGCGACATGCTGCCCGGCCTCTACGAGCAACTGCGATCCGCCCATGGTCCGGTGGCTCCCGTCGACATCGCTCCAGGCATCAGTGCCTGGCTGGTCATCGGCCACCGTGAGCTCCTCGATCTCACCCGCGAGGAACAGGACTTCTCCCACGACCCGCGCCGCTGGTCGCTGCTGCGCGAGGGCCGCGTCCCGGCCGACTCGCCCCTGCTGCCCATGGTGGGCTGGCGTCCGGCCCTGCTGTTCACCGACGGCCAGCAGCACCGCCGGATGCGTACGGCCGTCTCCCACGCACTCGCCGACATCAACGGACACGAACTGCGCCGCAGTGTCCGCGACACCGCCGAGGGCCTGATCGCGTCGTTCGCCGCCACCGGCGAAGCCGATCTCGTGGCCCAGTACGCACGGCTGCTGCCGATGCAGGTCATCACCCAGCTCCTCGGCGTGGACCAGCAGACGGGCCGCGCCCTGGTGGAAGCGATCGCCGCCACGGTCTCCGCCACCGCGGCCTCCGCCGAGGCCAGCAAGAAGATGGCCGGGATCCTGCTCCGGCTGATCGACGAGAAGCGGCGCCGCCCGGGCGACGACATCACCTCCGCGCTGCTGCACCACAGCGCGCAGCTCACCGACGAGGAAGTGCTGCACAACCTGGTGGTCATGTTCGTGGCCGGCAACCAGACCACGGTGAACTGGATCGCCACCTCGCTGCGCATCCTGCTGTGCGACCCGGCCTTCCGCTCCTCGCTGACCGGCGGGCACCTGAGTGTGGACGACGCCCTCGACCTGGTCCTGTGGCGCTTCCCGCCCACCCAGAACTTCCCCGCCCGCTACGCCACCCGCGACATGACTTTCGGCGGTCAGGACATCCGCGCGGGCGACATGCTCATCCTCGGCCTAGCCGCGGCCAACGCCGACCCGCGGATCCTGCCCGCGGACGGCCGGCCCGTGGTCGGCAACCGATCGCACGTCGCCTTCAGCGCGGGCCCGCACACCTGCCCCGCGCAGGACCCGGCCCGCCTCATCACCCGTACCGCCATCGACACGATCCGCCACCGGCTGCCCGACCTCGAACTGGCCGTCCCGGAAAGCGAACTGGAGTGGATCAAGTCGCCGTGGAGCAGGGGCCTGGCCTCGCTTCCGGTCCGGTTCACCGAACCCCAGCCGCGTATCCCTGTCACTTCCACCAACTGAGCACCAGGAGCCCTTCGTTGGACACCTCGCCGACCTCTGCCGACCGCACACCGCACCGTATGGACCCGACCGGCGGCTGCCCGCACGCGGCCAACGCCCGACTGCTCGCACAGGGCGCGGTCGCACCCGTCGTGCTGCCCGGCGACGTGCAGGGCATGGCCGTACTGGGCCACGACGCGCTCAAGGAGTTCCTCTCCCACCCCGAAGTCGCCAAGGACGCCCGCCACTTCGCGGCCCTGCAGGCCGGTGAGATACCCGAGGGGTGGCCGCTGCGCACCTTCGCCACGGTGCAGGGCATGACCACCGCCGACGGCGCCGACCACAAGCGGCTGCGCTCCCTGATGAGCCGCGCCTTCACCCCGCGCCGCATCGAGGACCTCCGCCCCCGTATCGAGAAGCTCACCTCCGACCTCCTCGACGACCTCGCCCGCGCGGCCGAGGAAGGCGACGGCGTCGCGGACCTGCGCACCCACTTCGCGCTGCCCCTGCCGATGGGCGTGATCTGCGAACTCCTGGGCGTGGACGCGGAACACCACACGACACTGCACCACCTGTCCAACCAGATAGTCGCCACCGACATCAGCCCCGAGGAGTCCCTGGCGGCCAACCGCCGGATGATCGAGGTCCTCGGCCAGGTCATCGCCGCCCGCACCCAGAATCCCGGCGACGACCTCACCTCGGCTCTGATCGCCGCCCGTGAGGAGAACGGCGACCGCCTCAGCCCGCCGGAGCTCCTCGGCACGCTCATGCTCATGATCATCGCGGGGCACGAGACGACCCTGAACCTGATCACCAATGCGGTACGGGGGTTGTGCACCCACCGCGACCAACTCGAGCTGATCACCTCCGGCCGGGCGACGTGGGCGGACGCGGTCGAGGAGACACTGCGCTGGGACAGCCCCGTGAGCTTCTTCCCGTTCCGCTATCCCACCCGCGACCTCACGGTCGACGGCACCGTCATCCCCCAGGGCACCCCCGTCCTCGCCGGCTACTCCGCCGCGGGCCGCGACCCGGAGGCCTACGGCCCCGACGCCGACCTGTTCCGCGTGGACCGCGACCACGGCACCCGCCACCTGTCCCTCGGCCACGGTGCCCACTTCTGCCTCGGCGCCCCGCTTGCCCGGATGGAAGCCACCACCGCGCTCACCCAACTCTTCACGCGCTTCCCCGACCTGGACCTCGCGATCCCGGAGCCGGAACTGCCGCGCCACTCCTCGTTCGTCGGCAACAGCGTGCACAGGCTGCCCGTGCGGCTGCGCTGAGCGGAGAGTGGGGAGGGGAGAGCGGGCAGGGGAGAGCGGGCGCGCCGGCGGCGGTGTCAGTGGCGGATGCCACGATGAACGGCATGACGATCAAGTACGTGGCCGGGCACGAGATCAGCGTGCGGCGGGTGGAGGAGGCGGCGGACAGACATGTGGGTGCGGTCTCCACACCAGCCGCAGATCGTGCTTGCCCTGCCGTGACGATACGCAGCCAACTCCTGCCGGCGCACGAAGTTTTGATCCTCCGGCCGACTCTCCCAGGGCTCCCGTCTAGGGCTTGGTGATGCGTATCTCCCGGAGCCATTCTCCGGGCTGTCCTGCACATCGGTACTGCACATCGGTACTACACGGCCTCCAACCGTGATCCCCTTGGGCCATGGAGACCATTGCGGCGAGCGTGATTGCCGTCTTCGGCACACTGATGGGGTCGGGGCTCACCTTTGTCTTTCAGCAGCGCAGCCTGCTGCGGCAGCAGCAGGACGCTCGGTCAGAGCAACTGCGGCAGGAGCAGCTGGACGCCGTCGCTGTCTGTGCGGGTGCCCTGACGAACTACCGCCGCGGCCAGATGGATCAGTGGTTCGCGGCCCACCGGCATCGAGAGCAGTCCGACATTCCCGAGTTGAACCGCGAGAGTCAGCGCCTCAGGGCGATCGCGCTCGAAGCGATCTTTCGTATGGATCTACTTACCGGCGGCGGAAGCCTCACGGCAGCGGCTCGGCATTCCCTGAAGATGGTCGACCGGCTCTACAAGGCCGGCAGCGAGCGGGAGTTGGACCTCCTCCGTGCGACATCCCGCGACGCAATCGATGCCTTCGTCAGCGCGTCCCGCCCCTTGATCACCGTCCGGTCCCTCCCCGAAGGCGCAGCACCTTCTGGCAGACGTCCGTCACATCCCCCTGCAGCGTGACAAGGAGCCAGGCCAGGGCACGGGTTCGTTCCTCCATGGTCAGCTGGCACAGGGCTTCGTGGATCCGGGGCATGGCTCGGATCTCTTCGTGTTGACCCGTTGAGACAGTGCGGGCTGTGGGGAAGACGCCAGCAATCGTCAAGGCCTGTGTCTCGATGAGTGTGATCGGACTTCCCAGGCCGGCCGCTGGAGTTGATCGTTGTACACGATGATGTCGGCGTGGTCGGTTGGGCGGGCTGTGGCGAAGTAGAGCTGCTGGGAGGGGATGTAGCGGTTGCGCCACGACCGTTCGATCTCGGCGGTGTCGGCGGTGTCGGCGGTGTCGGCGGTGTCGGCGGTGTGAGCGGTGGATGCGGCCAGTGCTGCGCTCCGGTCCCGGGCCCGATTCACCGTCTGCTCGAAGGGGACGGACACGAAAATGCGGAAGTCCCACCGGTCGATGAGTTCCGGGCGCAGGAGGAAGACGCCGTCGAAGAGCAGTACGGCGTCTTCCTGGGCTGTCGTGACCGGCAGGGCGGACCGGGAGTCGGTGTCGGCGTCGTAGACCGCGTGTTGGAACCTTCGGTCTCCGCCTGGGCCCAGCGGGTCGAGCAGGACCCGGCACAGCGCGGCGTGGTCATGGGCTTCGAAGTAGCAGCCTTCGGCCGAGTACCGGCCGCGGCGGTAGCGCTCTGCGCGGGGGACGAGGAAGTCGTCGATGCTCGCACGGATGACGTTGCGGTCCTGCGCGCCCAGGATGACGGCAAGCTCATCGGCCAGCGTCGTCTTGCCGGAGGCGGGCGGCCCGTCGATGGCGACCCGCAGCGGGTGCGCGGTCGGGACGGACGTGATCGTGTCGGCCAGCCGACTGATGAGCTCGCTGCGGGTGCCGTGGTCCATTGCTGCCCCTCTCGCGGTGTCCCTGTTCGGCACCGCTCGTCACGCTGTCGTCGCCGGTCCCCACTGTTCCAGGCCGTCCACGACCTGGACGCGTCTGCACCGTGGGGGCCCAACGGACAGGATGCGTTCAGCTGCTGCCATCGACCGGACCCTTTCCCCTGGAGCAGGACGTGACCCTCGTCGACATCCCCGGCTCGAAGTCCATCACCGCGCGGGCGCTGTTCCTCGCGGCCGCCGCCGAGGGGACCACGGTGCTGCGCAGGCCGCTGGTCTCCGACGACACCGAGGGCTTCGCGGAAGGGCTCACCGCGCTCGGCTATCGCGTGGAGCGCGGGCCGGACAGCTGGCGGATCGAGGGCAGCCCGTCGGGTCCTCCCGTTGACACTGCGCGGGTGTACTGCCGCGACGGCGCCACCACGGCCCGGTTCCTGCCCGTACTCGCCGCGGCAGGCCATGGCACGTATCACTTCGACGCCTCCGAGCAGATGCGCCGCCGCCCGCTCGGCCCCCTCACCCAGGCGCTGCGCACGCTGGGCGTGGAACTGCACCACGAAGGGGCCGAGGGCCACCATCCGCTACGTGTCGTCGCGCGCGGGGTCGCGGGCGGTGGACTGGTCCTGGACGCGGGGGAGTCCTCGCAGTACCTGACGGCGCTCCTGCTGCTCGGCCCGCTGACGGCGGACGGCCTGCAGATCACTGTCACCCGGCTGGTGTCGGCGCCGTACGTCGAGATCACCCTGGCCATGATGCGGGCCTTCGGCGTCCACGTGGGCCGTGAACAGACCCCCGAGGGCGTGGCGTTCCACGTGCCGCCAGGCGGCTACACGGCCACGGACTGGGCCGTGGAACCCGACGCCTCCACGGCGAGTTACTTCTTCGCCGCGGCCGCACTGGGAGGCCGCGAGCTCACCGTCCCCGGGCTCGGCAAGGCCGCGCTGCAGGGCGACCTGCGCTTCGTCGAGGTGCTGGCGCGGATGGGAGCCGAGGTCGAGACCGGCGAGGACGCGACCACGGTCCGCGGCACCGGCCGGCTGACCGGCGTCACCGTCAACATGCGCGATATCTCGGACACCATGCCCACGCTGGCGGCCCTCGCGCCCTTCGCGTCCGGGCCGGTCCGTATCGAGGACGTCCACAACACCCGCGTCAAGGAATGCGACCGACTGGAAGCCTGCGCTCAGAACCTGCGGCGGCTCGGCATCGAGGTGCACACCGGGCATGACTGGATCGAGATCCACCCCGGTACGCCACGGCCCGCCGAGATCACGACGTACGGCGATCACCGCATCGTGATGTCCTTCGCGGTCACCGCGCTGCGCACGCCCGGGATCTCCTTCGACGACCCCGGTTGCGTGCGCAAGACCTTCCCGGGCTTCCATGAGGCGTATGCGGAACTGCGGCGGCGATGGGATGCGTCGGGCGCCTGAGGGGGACTCTCGACCAAGGGCCGCTCGGCGGACTCTCGTCCAAGGGTCGCTGAGGGGACTCTCGTCCAAGGGCCGCTGGGCGCACCCTTGTCGTAGGCCCGCGCCTACGCCGCTCAGAACGTCGGAAGGTCCCTGAGCTCGCGGCCGTTGCGGCGGCGCACATGGCCACGGCGACCCGCCAGCAGCGCCATCAACGACCACGTCGCCACGCCGCCGACCAGATTGCCCAGTTCCTCGGAGGCGTCGACGGAGCCGGCCTCCTCCATGGGCACCCGACCGTCCGGATCACGCACGATGTCGAGCCGCTCGCCCACCCGGGGTGCGCCGACGGCTCCCCGGTAGGTGTACTTCTCCGCCAACTCGGTTCCGTCCGCGGCGTTCTTCAGCGTGAGCTGGTGGTTGTTGCCGCCCGTACCGGCCGCGCTGTCCGCGACGACGATGACGGACTCCCGTACGCCGCGCAGGTCGAGTGCGCCTTCCGGCGGGTACTGGACGGACCCGACCAGCACGAACAAGGAGGGCACCAGCGCCAGGACGCCGAGCCACCAGGCGCGGTGCAGGAACACGAGCAGCATGACGAAGGTGAAGCAGAGGACCACCCCGACCGTGATCGGGATCCAGTCCATGCCGAACGCCACATAGGCGAGCAGGGTGTTGCCGGCGGCCGCCACCCACCCGAACACGATCAGTGCGAGCGTCCTGCGCACCGAGCGCCAGGCGCTGACATCCGCTCTACCCGGAGCAGTGACCTGTCCGCTGCGTATCCCCGTCGCCACTGTCTCGCCCCTCGTCGTTCCGTGACCCTGTCTGGTCCGGGAACGCTATCGGAGGCGTCAACTCGCGTGGACCCCGGGAGTGATCAGCCCCCGTCGCTGTGGCCGGACCGGCGGCGCTTCCGGGTAGCGCCGCGAACGCGGCCCGGCGCCTCCTGGATGCCAGTGCCGAGTCGTCGAGCGCTGTGACAGCATCAGTCGATGATCAATGCTGAGGACCTGGTCGGCATCGCCCTGCAGTTCGCGAAGGGGAGCATCCGCGTCCTCAACCTCGCGGACGAAATTGTCCTGGCCCATGACCAGCACCTGGGTCCGGTTGAGGCCCGTCTCAACTAGGCGATGATGCCGTTGAGCAGCTCGGGACAGGGAACGGTGAGCTGGACGTGTGCCAGGTGAGAATCCAGCCGGCGGTCAGCACCGCCGCGCCGCCTGCCAGGGCGATTGCGCCGCCTGTTCCGATGGCTGTGGCCACCGAGCCCAGGCACACCGGCCCGACGCCCTGCAGAGTCATGCTGCCGGAGCCGAGCAGACCGAAGGCCTGGCCCTGGCCGTCTTGCGGCAGGGCGTCCAGGAACGGCCGTTGCAGGCCGAGGCCGTAGGCGTATCCGAGGCCGCTGAGCAGCAGTAGGCAGGACGAGACGCCCACTCCGGGTTCGGTGGCGAAGCCGAGCAGCGGCAGCCCCGCCAGCGCGACCAACGGAACCACCAGTCGCTCACGGACGCGTGGCCGCAGCAGTCGACCCACCAGCAGGTCACCGACAAGCATGCCGACCGGCAGACAGGCCATCAGGACCGCGTACCAGCCGGGTGCGAAGTGGTGTTCTCCCGCATAGGCGACCATGAGGCCTTCGGCGCCTGCGACCAACGCGACGGGCAGCCACTGGGCCAGCATCAGCCGTCGTACCGTGCGTGCGCGCAGCAGCAGGCCCGCACCCTGCAGGCTTGCACGCACAGCCCCGCTGCCGCCCCCGTCGCCGACGGGCGTGCCGCCGATCTGTCCCGGCTGCATCCGGGGGAGCCGCATGCGGATGGCGAGCGCGCAGCCGAGGTAGAGGACGGCGCTGACCGCGAGCGCCCGGCGCGGGCCAAGTGCCGCGACGACCGCACCTCCCAGCGCCAGTCCGAACAGTTGCGCGCCGGCGCCGGCGATGTTGTTCAGTGAACGGCCAAGTACATAGGCGTCCCCCTTCAGTGACTGCGCGACCAGCCGACTCGACGCGCCGTGGAACACCGGTGTGGCGAGGGAGACCAGCGCTACGGCACCGAGACTTGCCGCGATCGGCATCGGCACCAGAGCGAGAAGCAGGGCGGCGGCGCACGTCAAGGCGTAGCCGCCGGTGATGAGCGCGCGGGGCGGCAGCCGGTCGGCGAGTGAGCCGAGCAGCAGTGAGCCGAACAGCTGCGGGATGAAGCCGATACCGAAGGCCAGTGCGCTCAGGAGCGCGGAGCCGGTGGCAGAGAAGACCAGCACCGAGAACGTGGTGATCCGCAGCGCGTCCGCAGTGATCGAGACGGTGCGGGTCGAGAAGAGCAGCCGGAATCGTGGCTCGGCCAGCACGTCCCGGTAGGTGGCACGGGGATCGACCTGCGGAGGTTCGGCAGTTGGGGTCATGACGCCGAGGCTCGTCGCGCGCCCACGCCGCTCACCAATGATTCGTCGGTGGACGAATCGCAGCGTACGTCCGGCGGTAGCATCACGGCGTGCTCCGGTTCGAAGTATCCGTCGAGGACCTGCTGCGCAGCCGGTTCGCACTGTCACCCGCGCTGGACCTCTGCATGCTGCTGCGCTCGCTGGCCGGTCAAGACCGGCCGCTGCCGCGAGCATGGGCCAGCCGGCTCATGCCGATCTTCGAACGCCTTCGCCGCGAGAGCGAACTGGACGCCGTCCTCGCCCTTCAGACCCCGCGATCCGGACCGAACTTCGTCGCCCCGCCACCGCGTGGCCTCAACCAGACCTGGGCGGACGACCTGGCGATGATCCGGGCCACACCGCTGGAAGCGGCCCGACAGGAGTTCCCCACCACTGAGACCGGCCCGGCCGCCCGCGATCCCCGCGTACGCGCCGTGCTGGACTCGAAGGACGCCGTGCCCAGGATCGCCGAGGCGATGGACCAGGCGTGGCGCGAACTGCTCGCCGCGGACTGGCCGCAACTGCGCGCGATCTGTGAGCGCGACGTCGTGCACCGCGTGGGGGTGATCGGCGAACGCGGATGGGCCGTGACCATCGAGAGCCTGCACCCGAGCATCGCCTGGCAGGCCGGTGGTATCGAGGTGGGCCATTTCCCCCAAGTCGGAACAGTGCGGCTCGCAGGCGACGGGCTCCTGCTGATCCCTTCGGTCTTCGTCGCGAATATCGCCGCCCACTTGGAGGACCCCTGGCCCAGGACCTTGGTCTATCGCGCCCGAGGCACCGCCGCCCTGTGGGGTGAAGAGGCGACCGTTCCCCAACCGGACGCGCTGACCGCTTTGGTGGGCCGGGCCCGAGCCCGGCTGCTGTTGGCGCTTGACGCCCCGGCCAGTACCAGCCACCTCGCCCGAAGTCTCGCCATGGCACCCGGCGCGGTCGGGGACCACCTCGCCATCCTGCGAGGCGCGGGGCTGCTCGTCCGCGCCCGGTCAGGACGGTCGGTGCTCTACCGGCGCACCCCGCTCGGTGAGGCGCTGGTCGCCGGTTCGGGCTGAGGTCCTCTCCGGCCCAACTCCCCACGTCCAGAAGGGCGATGGCCCTCCGCGAACGCGGATGTGTCTTGACTTCACAAGACCGTCGCGCAAACCTCACCGGGCACTCGCCCACGCCCCGGCCCTCCCCGCCGACCGGCCGCCCCGCGCACCGCTCGTCCCCGGAACTCCCTCACCCCGCAGGAGCGATACGCCATGCCCGAAAACCCCTCCGCTGAGCCCTTCAGACCCTCTCGCCGCAGCATCCTGGGCGCCTCGACGGCCGCCTCCATCGCGGCCGCCACCGGCCTGTCCTCCACCGCTGACGCGGCCACGCCTCCCGTGGCAGGTGAGTTCGACGTCGTCATCGTCGGCTCCGGCGCGGCCGGTATGACGGCGGCGATGACCGCGGCCGCGCGCGGCCTGAGCGGCGTGGTCGTGGAGAAGGCAGCCACGTACGGCGGTTCGGCGGCCCGCTCGGGCGCCGGAATCTGGATTCCCAACAACTCGGTGATCCGCGCGGCGGGCGTACCGGACACCCCGGCGAAGGCCGCCACGTATCTCGCGGCCGTCGTGGGCGCCGAGGTGCCGCTCGCCCGGCAGCAGGCGTTCCTCGCCAACGGGCCCGCCATGCTCGACTTCGTGATGGCCAACAGCCCGCTCAGGTTCCGCTACATGGACGGCTACAGCGACTACTACCCCGAGCTGCCGGGTGGACTTCCCCAAGGTCGTTCCATCGAGCCGGACCTCCTCGACGGCCGTGTCCTCGGCGCCGAACTGGACCGCCTGAACGAGGCGTACATGTCGGTCCCCGACGGCATGGTCGTCTTCAGCGCCGACTACAAGTGGCTCACCCTGTCCCTGGTGAACTCCAAAGGCTTCGCCGTCGCCACCGAATGTCTGGCCCGTGCGACCGAAGCGGCGCTGCACGGCGTGAAGCCGCTCACCATGGGCCAGGCCCTGGCCGGCGGACTGCGGGCAGGGCTGCTGCGCGCGAACGTGCCCGTGTGGCACAACTGCCCTCTCACCGACCTGTACATGGAGAACGGGGCCGTGCGCGGTGTGGTGGTCACCAAGGACGGCGCACCCGCCCTCGTCCGGGCCCGCCGCGGCGTGATCATCGGCTCGGGCGGCTTCGAGCACAACGCGGCGATGCGCGCCCAGTACCAGCAGCAGCCCATCGGCACGGCCTGGACGGTCGGCGCCAAGGAGAACACCGGCGACGGCATCCGCGCCGGAGCCAGGGCCGGCGCCGCGCTCGGCCTGATGGACGACGCCTGGTGGGGCCCGGCGATCCCGCTGCCCGGCGAGCCGTACTTCTGCCTCGCGGAACGCACCCTGCCCGGCGGCCTGTTGATCAACCAGGCGGGTGCACGGTTCGTCAACGAAGCAGCGCCCTACAGCGACGTCGTCCACGTCATGTACGAGAAGAACCCCACCGCGCCCGACATCCCGGCCTGGCTGATCGTCGACCAGAACTACCGCAACCGCTACCTGTTCAAGGACGTCGCACCGACCGTGGTCTTCCCCAACTCCTGGTACGAGGCAGGCGCGGTGCACAAGGCATGGACCCTCGACCAGCTCGCCAACTCCATCGGAGTCCCGGGAGCCGCCCTCAAGTCCACCGTGAGCCGCTTCAACTCCCAGGCCCGCGCGGGCCAGGACGCGGACTTCCACCGCGGCGACAGCGCGTACGACCACTACTACACGGACCCGGCAATCACACCGAACTCCTGCCTCGCCCCACTGTGGCTGGGCCCGTTCTACGCCTTCAAGATCGTGCCCGGCGACCTCGGCACCAAGGGCGGCCTGCTCACCGACGCCCACGCCCGGGTCCTGCGCCCCGACGGCTCACTCATCCCGGGCCTGTACGCGGCGGGCAACGCGAGCTCCGCCGTCATGGGCCACAGCTACGCGGGCGCCGGCTCGACGATCGGCCCGGCGATGACGTTCGGCTACATCGCGGCCAACCATCTGGCCGGCTGACCTTCGCCGCCAGCTGCTCCAGCTGTCGTACGCACGGTTCCCGAGGTGCTGCGACAGCCGGAGCAGATAGCCGTCCGCTGCGACCGCCGGAGCAGGTAGCCGTCCGGATCCTGCACTGCCTCCCGGGCCGCTGCATCAGACCACGGCCAGCCGGCCGACCAGCAACTCCATCTGCTGCTCTGTGTCCCCGGGGCGCAGCCGTCCCGAGCGCTTCAGCGTTGCGATGCCGTGCAGTGCTGCCCAGAACACCTCGGTGAACAGCCCCGGGTCGACTCCGTCCCCGGCGACCTCACCCAGGCTTTCCAGGAGTGCGGCGAAGGCGTCCTTGAGTTGCTCCGGTGTGTCCTCCCGCGCGAACGCCAGGCCGCCGTCGAGCTGGAACATCGCCTCGTAGACCGCAGGGTGGCGTGTGGCGAAGTCGAGATAGGCGCGGGCGAGGGCGGCGACGCGTTCGCGTGGGCCGCTCGCGGCGGAGGTGGCGGCACGCACTGCCGCGGCCATCTCGGTGGCGCCTTCGAGCGCGACCGCGCCGATGATCTCGCGCTTGCCCCGGAAATGGCTGTAGAGGACGGGCTGGCTGTACTCGATGCGCTCGGCGAGGCGGCGGGTGGTGACCGCGTCCCAGCCCTGCTGCTCGGCGAGTTCGCGGGCCGTCGCCAGGATCAGACGTTCGCGAACCGCCCGCTCGCGCTCCTTGCGTTCCTTTACCGACATGATTTGACCCTAGCACTGCTAGACAAGCGAGCGGTAGAAGAGCTAGCGTTGCCTCATCAGCTAGCAACGCTAGAAATTCAGAGGGGTCGTCATGTTCAACGCACTTGAGGTGTTCACCACCGTGGCCGTCGGCGTGATGGTGGGCGTGGAGTTCTCCGTCGCCTTCGTCATGAACCGGATATTCAACGCCCTTCCCGAGGACAGCGGTCAGCTCGGCCGCGCCCACGGCGGCCGGATGCTCGGCGCCGTGATGCCGTTCTGGTACATCGGCTCGATGGTCCTCGTCGCCATATGGGCCATCGCCGGATGGGACCGCCAGGGCGCCGGCCTCGTCGTCACCGCCGGAGCACTGCTGATGGTCAGCGTCATCATGTCGATCCTGCTGCTCGTCCCGATCAACAACCAGAGCAAGACGTGGACTCCGGAGAACCGTCCCGCGGACTGGAAGGAGCAGTCGAATCGCTGGGACCGCTATCACTACGTCCGCGTGGCCGTCATCATCGCGGCCTTCGCCCTGCTGGTCGCCGCCCTCGCCTGAGTCCGTCCACCGCATCCGCATCCGCATCCGAACCGGGCCCTCTCGGCCTGAACGCCACTGAAGGAGAAGACGCATGTCGCTCAAGAGGATCAACACCGTCCTGGCCACCGTGGTCGTCCTGTTCAGCTTCTACCTCGGAGTGTCCTTCCTACTGGCCCCCGAGGCGTCCGCCGAAGGCTTCGGTCTGCCGGCCTGGCCCACCGGTGACGCCGGCGCCTTCCTCATGGTCAAGGGAAATCGTGAACTCGCGATGGGCCTGGCCCTGGGTGTTCTGCTGATAAAGGGCTACCGCCGCCCCCTGGGCTGGGCCCTGCTGATGACTGCAGTCGCCCCGTTCGGCGACATGATCACCGTGCTGACCCAGCAAGGCTCCATAGCCGCCGCGTTGGGCATCCACGGCCTGACCGCAGCGTTCATCGCGGTGGCCGGTCTGCTGATGCTCCGCGAGGCGGGCAAGTCCCAGGTGGCCCCCGCGCCGGCGCCGGCCGTACACGCCGCCTGAAAGTCGCTCGTCCGATGGACCGGTCGGGCCGCAACGCCGCAGGTCGTGGCGCACACCCCTCAGTGTGTGGCCGTCGACCGGCGGCGTGCGGAGCCGTTGTGGGGCGAGCGGCGCATCTGCAGATGGGCGGAGAGCAGCGCGGAGAACTCACGGCCAGGCTCCGTGCCGAGCTCGCGACGCAAGGTCTCCGCGTACGCGTCGTGGCAGCGTCGCGCCTCCATCCAGTTGTTCTCGCCCAGATGCGCCTGGACCAGAGCGAGTTGAGCACTCTCGCGCAACGGATCGGCGCTCACGACCAGCAGGGCCGCGTCGATGGCCTCGGCGTGATGTCCGCGCCGCGTCAGACCCCGGCTCTGCGTCTCCAGGGCGTGCAGCAGCCGCTGCCTGAACCGCTCACGTTCGAGCAGCGCCCAGTCCTCGTACCAGCCGGGCAGCAGATCCAGCGCGTCAGGGGTGGACGGCAGCGCGTGCAGGTCCTCGATCGGTGGTTGCTCACCGGCCACCCGGGCGGCCCAGGCCACGACCAGTTGCTGGTCCACGAGCACCCGCTCGTGCAGGGTCAGGGCGTACTTGTCGACGTCAAGGAGCTCGAGTCCCACCTTGTTCAGTCGCCACAAGGCCGAGCGGAGATTGCCGGCCGCCCTGCAGTCGTCGCCGCCCGGCCAGAGCGTGCCGGCCGCGCACGAGCGCTGCACCCGGCCGGAGCGCAGGGCGACGAAGGCCAGCAGGCGTTTGCTGCCCTCGGGGACCTCGATCCGGCGCCCGTTCAGTGAGACGAAGGGCCCTCCGAAGAGATGGAGGACCGGGTGGACGCCGTCGGATTCGCGTTGAACCAGAACGCGGATGATGTCCGGGAACATCGCGGCTCCCTTCGCGCGGAATGGAAAGCGGCCCCGCGAACTCAAGCACCGGATCGTCACCCGGCTGTCACCGGGCCAAATCAAATTACTCGCGGACGCTCCGTTCCGCGGCTGCGAATTCGGTCAGGAACGCACGGACGGCGGTCACGGCCGCCTCGATCTCGGACAGGGTGATCGTGCGTTGTGTCGAAGTCCTGCTGATGTCCGGAACGATCAGGAGCGTGAGGTGCAGACCGTTGGGCTGGGCCTCGGCGCGCAGTTGGCAGACGCCGGTACGGATCGGGCTGTTCCGCGTGCCCATGAGGACGTCACTCCTGTCTCACCACAGCCAGGGCAATATTCCTGCCACAGCTTTCGAAGGGAAGGGGAAGCGGACTTTGTTCGCGACATGCTCCGAAGGGGCAATTCACGCCGTGCCCGACTGCTGGGCACCGCCTACCTTCGGGCGCAACTTCAGTTCCACCGCGAGGGTCTCCGCCACCATGTGAGTGCGCAGCCAGTCGCACCGTTTCGCGCGTGATTCCTCCTGGCACTGCAAGTACGCCTGGTCGCCCGCCAGTTGGGCGAGCAGTTCCCGGCCGCGCAGCGATCCAGTGAGTGCGCAGCACAGACACTCCTGGTACTCGTTCACGTCGGCGAAGCGTCCCCACACCGCGTCCGCGGCGTAGGAGACCTGTTTTGCCCTGGCGTAGAGCTTCTTGGCGCTCTCACGGGGCTCGGCCTTGCCGGCGGTGTCCAGTTCGGCCAGCAGCGCCTTCAGGTCGGCGGCCCGCTTGCGGACGGCCTCCGGTTCCTTGACCAGCACGTCGTCGAAGCACCGCTCGACCCTTTCGACCCGCAGACGCAGTCCCTCGCTCTGGTCCACGCTCCAGGTCTCGTTCTCGAACCTGCAGTCCTCGTCGGCGCAGCAGCCCGCACGATCGGGGCAGTCGTCGAGGCAGTCGAGGACCTGCTGGAAGGCGTGGTCGAGACACTCGATCTCGTCCCGGTGGAGCCGGCAGCGGATCTCGGCCAGCGCCTCCTCGACCTTGTGCCTGACCTCGTCCACGACAGCGGCCGCCTCGTCACGTGCCGCGCTGTAGTCACCGCGGGCTGTCTCGAACGCGGTGCGCCGTTTGACCAGGGCGTCGGCCACCGCGGCGAACGCGTCGGACTCCGCCTTCACCGCCTTGGCCCGGCACTGCAGATCGTCGATGGCGCCGGTGTCGCACTCCATGGAGGGCGGGCACGGGTGCGTCGGGGGGCGTGTCACTTCAGGGGCGGGGGTGCGCTCCAGCCGTTTGCTCTGGGTGCGCTCACGGGCAGGTCCTGCGGATTCCTCCGGCTGCGGCTCCGGCTCCGGTTCCGGCTGCGGCTTGGCCGACGGCGGATCGCCCGTGCGCCGGGAGGGCGTCCAGGGCCCGCCCCGCGGCTGCCGACCGTAACGCGCCTCCTGCTCGCTTTCATGCGGCGTGGTCATCTTCTCGGTCCCTCCCGGCAACGACGACGGACGATCCGCGGTACCGGCACCAGACTTGCCGTGGCGTCGTCACGGTCGCGTCGCCGCGCGGCGACGCGACAGGGGTGCGTGACGGGCGGGTGACGTCCACGGAGGGACAGTCCCCGGCATGAGCAGCTTCCGGGTCCTTGCCGTCGCCAGCGAAGGGCTGCGCCGACTGTTGTGGAACTCGATCGGCGCGGACCCGGTCACCCGGCCGTTGGTGGGCACCGAGGACGCGATCGTGTTCCTCAATCCGACGGCCACCGCGCAGGATTCGTCGCGCCGGCTGTCGCTGTGGCTGTACCACGTGGGCGAGGACGAGCATGTGAAGAACACCCCCGCGGTACGGCTGGGCGACGGCTCCTTCCGGATGACGCCGCTTGCGCTGGATCTCTACTACCTGCTCACGCCGTTCGCCTCCAGCGGGGAGGCCGACCATCTGCTGCTCGGCAGGGCGATGCAGACCTTCCACGACACGGGCACCGCACGCATCGTCGACGACACGGCCGAGGTGAACGAGGAACTGCGCATCACCCTGTTCCGCCGCTCCCTCGACGAGATCTCCCAGGTGTGGCAGGCGTTGCGCGAGCCGTACCGATTGAGCGTGTGCTACCAGGTGAAGGTCATGCACCTGGATTCCGAGCGCGTGGACGAGTCGGCTCCCGTGATCGAGGTGACCGGTGCCTGGACACCGCAGAGCGACCCGGTGGGTGCCCGGTGAGTGCCCCGATCGCCGAACTGCGCCGGCACCGACCGCTGGGCATCTTCGACGTCCGTGACCACTACCGCGAGCAGGAACGCGGCGACGGCCTGGCGGCGACGGTCAGGGGCCGGGTGCGGTTCGCGGTCGTCTCCGTCGTCACGCCCGGGGGACCGTTGCGCCCCGTGGGGTGGTACCTGGTGACACGGCCGAGCCTGTCCGGCCTCGCGGTGTTCCTCGAGGACATGGTCGAGGACCGGCCGCCCCGCGTCGTGCACCGGCTCAGCCCCTCGGCGACCGGCGTCGAACTGCGGGTCTCCTGCCCGTGGTTCCAGACCACGGACTTCGCCTTCCGGCCGGGTACGGGGCAGCGCGAGCAGATCGATCTGGAGCCGGCCGTCGACTATCCCTTCGCCGGCATCCCGCCCCGGGCCGGCGCCGCGGGCCCCGCGCTGCTCAGGGGTACGGTCCGCGACGACTCGGGCGGGCCGGTGGCCGGCGCGGTCGTCGAGGTCACCGAGGGCCGCTACCGCTACCGCACCGGCGGGGACGGTTCTTGGGTGATCGTGCTCGCCGACGAGCTTCCGTGGACGGCGGCCGGCCGCCTGCCGGTGCGGGTCCGCGTCAACCCGCCGCCCGGGCGCGGCCCGGCACCGGCCGGACCTGGCGTGGCTGTCACGGCACGGCGCGGGGCCACGGTCTCCGTCCCCGAAATCCGGCTCCGGATGTCCTGAGGAGAATCACATGCCTGAATACCGCGCGCCCGGTGTCTACACCGAGGAGATCAGCACCGGGCCGGTACCGATCGAGGGCGTCAGCACCAGCACCGCCGGCTTCGTCGGGCTCACCGAGCGCGGACCGACCGCCATCCGGCTTGTGACCAGCCTGCGCGAGTTCACCCGGTGGTACGGCGGCTCGGTCGATCCGGACACCGTGTCGTATCTGCCGTACGCCGCAAAGGGGTTCTTCGACAACGGCGGTCAGCAGCTCTTCGTGGCCCGGGTGACCCGGCCGAACGCGGTCGCCTCCGGGGCGACGCTCGCGACCGACAGGGACGACCTGGTGCTCGAATCCATCGGCCCGGGCAATCTGGACAACCGGCTGTTCGTCCGCGTCGTCGAGGCCAGCCGACGCGACCCGGCCGCTCCCCACTCACCCGACCCCACCCGGTTCCGTCTGCAAGTGATCCACTATTCGACCGCGCAGCCGCTGCCCCTCGTCGACCCGTTCGCACGGGCCACCCTGCGCGACCCCAACCGCAGGGAGCCTGATGAGTCGGAGGACTGGGACAACCTCTCCGCGGACGTGACGTCGAGCGACTACGTGCTCACGGTCCTGCAGGCTTCGCACCTGGTGTCGGCCTCCGGAACGCTCGGAACACTCGGCACGCCGGCCGCCGCCGACAACTGGACGCCGTTCACCGGCGGGGCGGACGGCGACGCCATGACGGCGGCCCGTTTCGTGGGCACCGAGGTACCGCCTACCGGACTCGACGGGCTGCGCCAGATCGACGCCGTCTCCCTGCTTTGCGTACCCGACGAGGTGAACCGCGCCCTGCTGCCCGATGACGCGGCCCGCGACGAGATCCGCAACGCGCTGGTCGCGCAGTGCGAGGAGTTACGGGACCGCTTCGCGGTGCTCCAAGTGGAGCGCGGAGCAGAGGACGTGGGGGCCATCGATCCGCCGCTGACGACTTCGTACGCCGCCATCTACTACCCGTGGCTGCGGGTGCTCGACGCACGGACCGGTGCCAGCCGGCTCGTTCCGCCCGGCGGCCATGTGGTGGGCGTGTACGCGAGCACCGACATCGGGCGCGGGGTGCACAAGGCGCCGGCCAACGTCGATCTGCGCGGCATCGTCCGCCGGGATCTGCCGGGCGGCCGCAAACCGCTCGAGTTCCTGATCAACAAGAGGCAGCAGGACCTCCTCAACCCCAAGGGCATCAACGTCTGCCGGGACTTCAGGGCCGACCGGCGCGGGATCCGGGTGTGGGGCGCGCGCACGCTGTCCGCCGACGCGCAGTGGAAGTACGTCAACGTGCGGCGGCTGTTCATCTTCGTCGAGGAGTCGATCGACGAGGGCGTCCAGTGGGTGGTCTTCGAGCCGAACAGCGAGGCCACTTGGGACCGGGTGCGGCGCAGCATCTCGAACTTCCTCGTGAGTGTCTGGAAGAGCGGTGCGCTGATGGGCTCGCGGCCCGAGGAGGCGTTCTTCGTGCGCTGCGACCGCACCACGATGACCCAGCAGGAGATCGACAACGGGCAACTGGTCTGTTATATCGGCCTCGCCGCGGTGAAGCCCGCCGAGTTCGTGATCCTGCGCTACAGCCAGCTGACCGCCGACGCGGATTCGTAGGGGGAGATCCATGCCTGTCACCGGAGACCGCAGGGACCCGTACTCGGCCTTCAACTTCATCGTCGAGATCGACGGTGTGATCGTGGGCGGCTTTGCCGAGGCCGGAGGACTCGGCACCGAGACCGAAGTCATCGAATACCGCAACGGCGACGAGGACATCACCGTCCGCAAGCTTCCAGGGAAGGCGAAGTACCCGAACATCACCCTGAAACGCGGCTTCACCGACTCCCGCGAGCTGTGGGAGTGGCGCAGGCGAGTCATCGAGGGCCGCACCGAACGCAGGTCCGGCAGCATCCAACTCCTCGACGAGGCACGCCGCCCGGCCCTCACATGGAACTTCCGCGAAGGCTGGCCGGCCAAGTGGGAAGGCCCCGCGCTCAACGCCAAGAACAACGACGTGGCGATCGAGAATCTGGAGATCGCGCACGAAGGGCTGGAGCTGGCATGACCCCGCTCGGCGGCCGGGAGGCCGCCCCGCTCACCACGGGCCGGATGACGGGTCGCGCACCGGCGTCGGCGGCCAGGGCGGCGCCGGGCGTCACCGTGGAGTGGCTCGGTCCGCTGTTCCGTCAAATCGAGGGCCTGCGCAGCGACATCGCCGGGTTCGTCGGTCTCGCCCCGCGCGGCCCCGTCGACCACGGACTGCGCCTGGCGAGCGCGAGCGAGTTCGACGCGGTGTACGGACCGGCCGCCGACGGCTGCTTCCTGGCCCACGCGGTGCATGGGTTCTTCGCCACCGGCGGGGACACGTGCTGGGTGGTGCGGGCCGTCGACCAAGAGGCCGCCAAGGCCGCGGAGGTGACCGTCGAAAGCGATCCTGTCCTGCACTGTGCGGCGGCGAGCCCCGGACAGTGGGGCAACGGGATCTCCGTCGAGGTGCTGCCCAGCGGCCGCGGCCGCGTGACCGTCCTCGTGACGGCGCCGGACGGCCGCCGTGAGTACTTCCGCGACCTCGACCGGGAGGGGTTGAGCGCGCACTTCAGCGGCGCCGGCACCTCCGCCCGCAGTGCCTCCGCGCTCGTCCGCATCGAGCTCCCGGACGGGGCCGACGTCCCGCGGACCGCGGCACGCGGGGTGCTCGGCGGCGGCGACGACGGCCTGACCACACTCACCCCCGGACACCTCGTGGGCGACGACAGCATCAGGCCGACAAGGCCCAACGGGGTGGCGCTGCTCGACGACATCGACGAGATCACCCTGATCGCCGTACCGGATCTGGTCCTGCGGCAGAACGGTTCGGGCTTCGGGCCCGAACAGATCGCGGCCGCGCAGCTCCACCTGGTGGGGGAGTGCCACGCACTGCGCCGCACCGCCCTCCTGCACCATCCGTCCCCCGACGCACGCGCCGACGAGGTGATGCGGTGGCGGGAGCCCTTCGACTCGCCCTTCGCCGCCTTGTACTGGCCGTGGCTGCGGACCGCGGACCCGGCGCGTTCCTCCACGCTCCTGTCCGTGCCGCCCACCGGACACGTCGCGGGCATCGTGGCCCGCTGTGACCGATCGGCCGGACCGCACCGACCACCGGCCAACGAAGAGGTGGCGGGTGCGCTCGGCACCACGCGGCGGGTCGACGACGAGGACCACGGCCGTGCGAACAGCGCCGGGGTCAACGCGATCCGGCCGCTGGCCGGGCGCGGCATCCGCCTGCTCGGCTGCCGCACGACGAGCGACGAGACCTCGTGGCGCTACCTCAACGTCCGGCGTCTGGTGACCCAGATCGAGCGGAACATCGCCTCGTACGCCTCCTGGGTCGTCTTCGAACCGGATGACGAGCGCCTGCGCGAAGACCTGGAGCGGGTCGTACGGCAGTACCTCGACGACCTGTGGCGCGCCGGCGTGCTCGACGGCGACCGCGCCGAGGACGCCTTCTCGGTGGCCGTCGAGGAGGCGCGCACGGCCGAGGGGCGCCTCGTCGTCGAGATCGGTGTGCGGCCGCCGTGGCCCGCCGAGTACGTGGTGGTACGGATCGATGTCACCGACACCGGAGCAGGCGGCGGGACGGCAGGAGGTGAGGGCCGTGGCGGTGACGGCTAGCCGGGGCGACCCGTTCCTGGCGTTCCGGTTCGAGGTACGGCTTGACGATCTGCCGGTCGGCGGGTTCTCCGACTGCGGCGGGCTCGCCGTCGAGACCGAGTTCTTCGACTATCCGGCAGGCGGGGTCAACGACCATCTGCTGCGCTTCCCCGGCCGCAGCCGGCTGGCCAACCTGGTGCTCAAGCGGGGCATCGTGGACCGCCTGCTGTGGGACTGGCACGCAGACCTGGTCCGCGGCGTCGTCCGCTTCCGCAACGGAACCGTCGTGCTGCGCGACCCGAGCGGAACCGTGGCCCAGCTGCGGTTCGAGTTCCGCCGGGCCCTGCCGGTCAAGTGGACCGGCCCCGAACTGTCCGCCGGCGGAGGGCAGGTGGCCGTGGAATCGCTCGAACTCGCCCATCACGGTCTGGATCGGAGGACCTGAGGATGCCGCTGCACATCGGCTCGGTCACCGCGGACGTCACCGTCGTCGACGGTGAACTGCCGCTCAGCGAACGACAGCTAGGCCAGGTCGCCGAGGCCGTGCTGCGGCTGCTCGCCGCCCGCGAGCGGGACCGCCTGCGACAGCGCGAGGCCACCTCGATCATGCGCAGCGCGCAGCCTGCTTCGCCGGTGAAGGAGTGCTGAGCCATGGCACTGGTCTCCGCACTCGTAGAAATCCTCGACCCTGGCGCGGTCGACCCCGGCCGCGGTCTCGGCCGGTTCATCCCGGTCCAGTTCAACCCGACCGAGTACACCCTCACCAAGGGCGCGCAGATCGCCGAGATCGCGATACCCGGCCTGGACGCACCGATCCTGCAGTTCGTCCGCGGCCAGAGCAGGACCCTGAAGATGGACCTGTTCTTCGACACCACGGAAACCGGGATGGACGACACCGGCGTCGATGTGCGGACGCTGACGAACGGATTCGCCGAGCTGGTCCGTATCCAGCCCAAGACGCACGCACCACCGCGGATCCGGGTCACCTGGGGCGCCGGACTCTCGTTCAAGGCGATTGTCGAATCGGTGGACCAGAAGTTCACCCTGTTCACCCCGGGCGGAGTGCCGCTGCGGGCCACGCTGACCATGGCGATGCGGGAGTACCGCACGCTGGAGGAGCAGCTGGCCGAACTCAATCTGCAGTCCGCGGACCACACCCGCACACGGGTCACCGCGCAGGGGGACACGCTGGCGTCGATCGCCCATGAGGAGTACGGCGACCCGCGCGACTGGCGGCGGATCGCCGAGGCCAACCCGGCCGTCGACGATCCGGCCGCGCCACCGGTCGGCACCCGGATCGTGCTGCCGGCGGTGGAGCGGAGGTCGGCGCGATGACCACGACAGCCCAGTCCGTCACGACCGCCGGAGACTTCTACGTACCCGTCTTCGAACTGCGCCTGCGCGGCCGCCCGGTGGCCCGGGACGTGGTCCGTGACGTCGTCTCGGTGACCTACAAGGACAACGTCGCGGAGATCGACAGCTTCGAGGTCGTCATCAACAACTGGGACTCCGTGAAAAGGGAGTTCAAGTACAGCGACGACACCTCTTTCGACCCGGGGGCCGAGATCGAGCTGAGCATGGGCTACCGGGGTCAGGGCGCGCCCCAGTTGATGACGGCCGGCGAGATCACCGCGCTGCGCCCGTCCTTCCCTTCGGGCGGCCAGCCGACGCTGACCATCAGCGGCCTGAACGTGCTGCACCGCTTCCGCGGCGAGCAGCGCTCGCAGGCCTTCGTCGACAAGACCGACTCCCAGATCGCCAAGGCCATCGGCCGCTCGCTGAACGTCCGGGTGCGGACGGCGCCGCAGCACGAGCCGGTCCACTCCTATCTGCTGATGGACAACACGTATCCGCTCGTCTTCCTGATGGAGCGGGCCCGCGCCAACGGATACGACCTGGTGGTCGACGAACAGGCCGAGCAGCGGCCGCAGTTGTACTTCGGGCCGTCCACCGAGATCCGCCGGGCGACGTACGAGCTCGTCTACGGCCGCTCGCTGATCGAGTTCCAGCCCGAACTCACCACCGCCGCCCAGGTCGGCGAGGTGGTGGTGCGCGGCTGGGACCCGATCCGCAAGGAGAAGATCGAGTACCGGGCCGCCCAGGGCGAACTCGCCACGGACGGGCTCGGACGCGGTGTGACGCCGGGCGTGCGCAAGTCGTACCAGGACCGCAAGGAGATCGTCGCCACCCGGATCGTGGACAGCCTCGCCGAAGCGCGCCAGGTGGCCACCGACACCCTGCAGCGCATCGCCCAGGGGCTGGTCACGGCCACCGGCTCCACCGTCGGGCTGCCCAAGCTGCGGGCCGGCAGCGTGATCGTGATCGACCGGCTCGGAGACCGCTTCTCCGGACGGTACTTCGTCACGGAGACCACGCACACGATCGGTGACGCCGGCTACACCACGCAGTTCGGCTGCCGGCGCGAAGAGGTCAAGGGGACCTGAGATGACACGAAGCACGCTGGTGGCCGCGATCGTGCACGACCTCGACGACCCGCAGCACCTCGGACGGATCAGGGTGCGTTTCCCCCACCTCGACGACCAGGTGTCCCACTGGGCGCGTCTGGTGTCGGCGGGGGCCGGCCACCAGCGCGGCAGCTTCTTCCGGCCCGAGGAGGGCGACGAGGTGGTCGTCGGCTTCGAACACGACGACCCGCGCCGGCCCTACGTCCTCGGCGGTGTCTGGAGCGTGCCCGCGCCGCCGCCGCCCGACCAGAAGGCGACCGACAACAACCTGCGGCAGATCGTCACCCGCAGCGGACACGTGCTGCGCTTCGACGACGGCAAAGGCGCCGAGCAGATACGGATCGTCGCGGCCGGCGGCGCCCAGGAGATCGTGCTCGACACCGCCCAAGGCCGGATCGAGGTCACCGCGAAGAAGGGGGACATCGTGGTGCGTGCGTCCGCGGGCACGGTCCAGGTGACCAGCTCGGGCAACCTCACCCTCTCGGCGGGCGGCGATCTGCAGATCAAGGCCACCGGCGCGCTGAAGCTCTCCGGCGCCACCGTGGACATCAACTAAGGGGCCTGCCATGGGAATGCCCGCAGCCAAACAGGGGGACCGGGTCACCGCGGTGGACCCGCATCTGATCCTGCCGCCCAGCGGGCCGACGGTCACCGTGCCGCACGCCTTCAGCGGGGTTCTCGCACAGCAACTCAGCCCGGATGTACGCATCTTGGGCCGGGCCGCGGCCACCGTGGGATCGGTCGCCGTGAACACCCCGCCGCACATCCCGCAGGGCGGCACGTTCGTCAATCCGCCGGCCAACCGAGGAACCGTGCGCACCGGCAGTGCGAGCGTACGGATCAACGGGCGCGCAGCGGCCCGCGGCGGCGACAGCGCACAGACCTGCGCCGACCCACCCAACCCGGGCGGCAAGGTCGTGGCCGTCGGCACGGTCCGGATCGGGGGCTGAGGGCATGGACGACTTCCTGGGCCGGGGCTGGGCCTACCCGATTGCACCCGCAGCGCGCGGCCCGCGCTATGCCGACGGCGCCGACAAGATCCGCCAGAGCATCTGGCTGATCCTGAGCACGGCACAGGGCGAGCGGCCGATGCTGCCCGACTTCGGCTGTGGCATCCACGAACTGGTCTTCGCGGCCAATACCGCGGGACTGCGGGGCCTGGTCGCGGCCGAGGTACGTGACGCGCTGACCCGCTGGGAGCCACGGGTTGACGTACTCGACGTGAGCGTCGAGACTCCCGGCGACGCCCGCGACCGGATCGTGATCTCGATCGGGTGCCGGATCCGCTCGAACAACTCGGCCCTGAACCTGGTCTACCCGTTCTTCCTCACCGAGGGTGTACGGCCGGGCGGTGGTCGCGATGGCGCTTGAACCGCCCAACCTGGACGACCGCACCTTCGAGCAGATCAAACGGGAAATGCTGCTGCGCATCCCGCGCTACGCACCCGAGTGGACCGACTTCAACGACTCCGATCCCGGCGTCACCCTCATCGAGACGTTCGCCTGGCTGGCCGAGACGATCGGCTACCGCCTCAACCAGGCGCCGGAACGCTGCCTGTTGACCTTCCTGGACGTCCTGGGCGTCACCCCGATCGCGGCGGCGCCCGCGCATACCGATCTCACCTTCACCGTACGGCCGGGGGAGACGCAGCCCATCTCCGTCCCAGCCCGCACCATTGTCGGCTCGGACGTACAGACCGAGGACGGGCCGATCGTCTTCGAGACCGAGCGGGGTATCGAGCTGATGCCGCTGCGGCTGCAGAGCGTCCAGGTCGCCGGACTCACGGACTTCGAACTCTTCCCCGTGGACGGCCCGTCGCCGCCGAGCCTGAGGCCCTTCGGCCCCGCCCCTGAGCAGGGCAACGCCTGCTATCTCGGGTTCGGACCGGGCGACGACGCACCCGTGACCTTTCCCGATGAGATCACCCTGCTGGTGAACCCGGCGGGCCGGCCCGACGCCCTGCCCACGGACGCCCGTCTGCAGTGGGAGTTCCGGGCAGCGGGCTCGGACCGGTGGAGCCCGCTGGACACGTACGAGGATGCGACGCGGTCCTTCACCCGCCGCGGATACGTACGCATCGCCGGGCCGCGCAACAGCATGGCGATCGCCGGCGTCGGCCGCGAACCCCGGCCGCTGCACTGGCTGCGCTGCCGGCTCGCAGGCGGCCGGTACGCGGCCGGTCAGGAACCCGTCATCGAGCTGCTCCGGTACAACACCGTCGAGGCCGTGAGCCTGTCCACCGTGACGGACGAGAGCGCCGGGCAGAGCGACGGCCGCACCGGCCAACTGGTGCGGCTGCGCCACCGACCCGTGCAGGCGGGCACCGTCACCGTCAGCACCCGGTCACCCGACGCCGGTATCGACGCCGGTGCCGGTGCCGATACCGGTGACGACGAGGAACCGTGGCAGGTCGTGCCCGACCTGGTCACCTCCGGGGAGCAGGACCGCCATGTCGTCCTCGACCCGAGCCGCGGCGAGCTGCGCTTCGGCGACGGACGCAACGGTCAAGTGCCCGTGGCGGGCTACGAGTTCGTCGTTTCCTACCGGTACGGCGGCACCGCGCTGGCCAACGTCCCCCCGGGCGCCGTGACCAGCCTGCAGACCGCTCCGGCCGGCGTGGAGTCGGTCAGCAACCTGCGCCGGGCCGAGGCGGGCCGGGATGAGGAGAGCGCCGGAGAACTCCGCAAGCACGCCGCGTCGCGGCTGCGCACCCTCGGCCGCGCGGTCACCGCCGAGGACTACCGGCAGCTGGCCAGGGCGGTCGGCGGCGTGGCCGACGCCGTCGCGATCGAGCGGCGCCATCCGGGCTACCCGGGCGTCGACGTTCCGGGCGCGGTGACGGTCGCCGTCCTGCCCGCGCTGACCGACCGTATGCCGTACGCCTCCCCTGAGCTGCTCGACGAGGTCGCCACGGCGCTGGATCGCGTCCGCACGATCGGCACCGAACTGTTCGTGCGCAGCGCCCGGTTCGTCGAGATCGCCGTCACTGCGGTCGTCGAGGTCGAGCCGTACGCGAGCTTCGGTGAGATCCGGGCCGAAGTGCTGCGCCGGATCGACGAGCGGCTGGCGCCACGGTCCGCCGACGGGGCGAGCCGATTCGGCCGGGACTTCTTTCCCACCGCACTGTTCGGCGCCCTGCAGCCGATACCGGGCGTCATCGCCGTACCGCGGCTGACCGTCTCCGTGGACAACACACCTCATGGCGACATCGCCGAACCGGTGGTCATGGCGGCGGACCAGCTCGCCGTGCGGGCGGTGGAACACCACATCGACGTGCGGCCGAGGAGGGACCGATGACGACCGCCATGACGATCGCCCGGGGCTCCTGGTGGTTCGGGCGGAGCCGCCAGACCTGGCCGACCGCAGCCGCCGAACAGGTGGCCGTCGGCGATCGCCTCACTCTGCTCGCGAACCCCGAAGGCCCGCGCTCTTTGCGCTCCGCCGACCGCACCCTGGGCGGGCTCGTCCTGCCACCGACGCTGGCCACCGACGGCCGGACGCTCTGGCTGATCGACCAAGTCGGCGTACTCCTGCGGCGGTTCGACCCCGCGACCGACCGGTTCCGTACGGTGCCGGGCTGGGGCGGTGTTTCCAGCGGAGCTCAGCGGTTCGGTCCACGCACCGTTGTCGCGGCGGTCACGGGCCACCTCGCGCTCGCCGACCCGGACGGGCACGCCCTCGTGGTGGTGGCCACCGGCGGCATGACCGTACGGGCCGTGCTCGATCTGGGCGAGCGTCGTCCCCTCGCGGTCTGCGGACACACGGACCGGTTCTACGTCCTCGACGACCGTGGCGACGTGCGGGTGACCACCGCTCGGATGGACCGGCTCGAGGTCCTGTCGCGACCGCGTTGGCGCCCGGACGGAGTGTGGAGCCGACTGACCGTCGACGACGCCGGGCGTGCGCTGCTGATCGACCCGGACGCCTCGCTGATCACCGGCCCGGACGCGACGGAGCTCCACACCGCGGACGACGTCCGCGACCGGTTCACCACCCCGCCGCTGAGCGTTGAGGGGACCGGCAGGTTCCGGGTGCCCGCACGTTTCCGGCTCGCGGGCCGGGACGCGAGCCGGTGGTTCGACGCCCGCGGACGGGAGTCGGACCGGAGTCACCCGCAGCAGTACGGGCAGCCGCCTTACGGCAGGAGCGGCACATGGGCCGGGGAGCCTCTGGACAGCGGCACGCTGGGCTGCCGATGGAGCCGTCTGACCCTCACCGCGACCCTTCCGCCGGGCTGCGCGGTGACCGTCCGGACGTATACGAGCGATGAGTCATTCGGGCCGGCGGAGGTCCCGGCCGAAGCCTGGAGCCGGCCGCACCTGCTCGATGCCGACGCGAGCGGCACACGCGACTTCGCGGTGCTCTCGCCCCGAGGCCGCTTCCTCGGCCTGCGCATCGGGTTGAGCGGCGACGGCTGGAGCACACCGTCGGTGGACGAACTCCTGGTGGAGCCCGAGGCGAGGGGGCTGGAGAATCTGCTCCCCGCCGTCTACCGCGGCGACCATCCCGATGCCGATTTCCTGCGCCGCTACCTCGCAGTCTTCGCCGCCGAGTTCGATGCGGTGGAACACAGCCTCCGTACGCTGCCGGCCCGCTTCTCGCCGAAGGCCGTGCCCGACCCGTGGCTCGATGTGCTCGCGGCCGAGCTCGGCGTACCTCTGGAACGCGGGTGGGACGCGGGCCGGCGCCGCCAGATGCTGGCCGCGGCACCGAAGTTGTATCCCAGGCGTGGTACCCCGGCGGCTCTGCGGACACTGCTGCACGCGCACCTGCGCGCCACGTACGACCGGCCGCTGCCACCGGGTCTGCCGGCGCTCGTGGAAGGGTTCAGGGAACGTCCCGGCGCGCTGCTCGGACGGGTGCACCTGCCGCTGGGCGCCGGGGTGAGGATGTGGAGCGATACCGTCGTGGACCGGCCGGTGCTCGGCGCCCCCGGGCGGCGCGAACGGATCCGGCTCGTCTCGGTCGGGGACCGGCCGACCGACCGTTTCCGTGTTCATGCACACCGGTTCAAGGCCGTCGTGCCACGCCCGCTGCTGCCCGATGACAGTGCACGCGAAAGTTTCCAGCGGCTGATCGCCGCGGAGAAGCCCGCACATGTGGCCCACGAGCTGGTCCTGGTCGAACCACGGGCCGTGGTCGGCGCACAGGGCCTGCTCGGTGTCGACACCATTGTCGCCGCCTGGCCCGAGGCGCGGCTCGTACGGGCGGGCTGTGCCGGACCCGTACTGGGCCTCGGTCTGCGCCTGGCGGCGCGAACTCCCGTCGCCACGGCGCCCGCTGTGGGGCGCGGCGCCCGTGCCGGTCTGAGCACGGTCTTGCTCTAGTTGGTGAGGAGAAGGACGGATGGGCCGTATCGCCGAGGTCGCCGAGTCGTTCCGTTACCGGGTCCCGACGACCCGGCTGCGCTGGTTCACCGGACGCTTCATCACCGCGCGGGACCTTACCGACGAGCAGGACTACCACGTCGCACGCCATCGACTGCACAACCGGCTGCTGCACGGCTGGGGCACGGTCTGCGGCCTGGTCGTACGGCCGCACGAGCGGGCGGAGTGCGGATACGAGTGGGTGCGCGTCGAACCGGGGATCGCCATCGACTGCGTGGGCCGCGAGATCGTGCTGCCCCACAGCGAAGCCGTGCACTGGGAGATCGACCCCGAGCGCGCCGCCGCCGACGACGCGCTGGCCATCCTCTGCGTCCGCTACCGCGAATGCCTCGCCGAACCCCTGCCCGCCATCGTGGCCGACTGCTCGTCCGCGACCGGCACCGAACCCGGACGCGTCGTCGAACAGTGGGAGTTCGAGCTGCACCCGGTCTCCGGTGACGTGGACGACGAGTGGGCGCGGCTGCTGCGGCACGGACCCGGTACGGCGCCCGCCGCACATGGACACTGCTCCGACGGGTGCGGGCGCCGGCCGTGCGAGGGCGGGTGCGTGGAGCCGGTCGGCGAGTTCGGGGAGTGTGTGCCGATCGCGCTGCTCAGCCGCTGCCGGGGCGAGGCCATCCGGATCGACGTGGACCGTCATGGCATCCGCCGCGACGTACGGCGCACCCTGCCCCCGCCGGTCGCCTACCTCACGCACATCGTGGCGACCAGTTGGGAGCACGGCGGTGAGGTCGGCATCGATGAACTCATCGACGCGGGCGGCGAGTTGCGGGTGCGCTTCGACCGGGACCTCGCACCCGCCGACGGACTGCGCACCGGTGTCAACCAGTTCACCTTCCTGGTGGAGATCGAGGACTCCACCGGCAGCCGCGAGCGCCTCGACTTCGACGCGGCCAACGCCCCCAGGGTGGTGGACGGTTGCGAGGCGGTCTTCACCATCGACCCGGACGCCCTGCGTCGCTCGGGCCGCCACGGCGGACTGCCGAAGCTGGTCGGCGACACCGTCTTCGTCACCGTGCTCGGCGATCTCATCAAGGACTGTCACGGGATTCCGGTCGACGCCGACTTCCTCGGCACCTTCCCGACCGGCGACGGCATCAAGGGCGGCGTGCTGCGCAGCTGGTTCTTCGTGACCGAAAGGGGGGCCGGGACATGAGCCGCGGTCACGAGGTGCCGGCGGCGGCCGGAGTGGAGTGTCCGGGACCGGAGCGTTCGGGACCCGAGTGTGTGGAACGCCCGCTGTTCACCTGCGGGATGGTGCTGTCCGACGCGGACCTCACCGCGCTCGTCGAATGGGCACGGGCGCGGCTGGGGCTCCAGCGGTTCCGTACGGGCTGGGGTGTGGTGTGCGGCCTCGATGTGCGCTGCGACCCCGAACGGGCCGGCTGGGTACGGGTCGAGTCGGGCGTGGCGGTCGTCGAGGACGGCCAGGACGTCGTGGTCGGCGAGCCGATCTCGGTCGACCTGACCGGCTGCTGTGCGGTCGCGAGCCCCTGCGCGGCGCCCCAGCCGGCGAAGGAGGTCGACCGGGACGCATGCGGCGACGTGGTCGTCGACCTGGTCCTGTCGGCCGAGGACGCCCCGACCGGAACGGACCTGGCCGGCGGGTGCACTTGCGGCTGCACACCCGCGACGGAGCACATGGTGCTCACCAGGGTGCGCGAACGGGCTCGTATCCATGCCCGCCCGGTCGCGATGCCGGCCGTCGACCCCGCGCTTGCGGCCGCCCAGCGACGGCAGGCGGCGTACTCCGAGTGCCACCGCGTGGTGGAGCGCTACGTCAAAGCGGGGCGTGGCGAGCGTTCGCCCGACGAGGTGATCGACTGGCTGGGCGGACAGGACCTGGACCCGCCGTGCGGCTGGTGGGAGACGACGTGCGAGGACCTGCGGGCGTCCGACGCCGCAGCGGCTCTGGACGCCGCCGTGGCACGGGCGTTACTCGATCTCGTCGTGGACTACCGGCACCGCCTGGTGCGGCGTGCCTGCGCGTCGTGCGAGTGCGAGGACCGGATACGGCTCGCCCGGGTCTGGCTGCGGCGCCCGGACAAGACCCATGACTCCTGCCGGGTCGTCCGTATCGACGCCTACCCGCCCTATCGCCGCGAACTCGGCCCGTGCACCGGCCCGGTTCCGCCCGGCTCCTTCGATCTGACACCGTTCCTGTGGCAGCGCTGGCAGCAGATCTGCACACGCTGGCGCACCCTCGCCGGTGACAAGCGCGTCCAGAAACTGAAGGTGCCGACCACGACCGAGAACCTCCTGGCCCTGCTCGAAGGCACCGACCGTATGTCCTGGGACTGCGCCGACAACGCACCGGTCCCGGTGGTGGTGCCCACCGCATGCCTCGGTGAACGCGTGCTCGGCTTCGCACCCCGCCCCACCGCGACCCGCACCCGGCGCAAGGCGGGACCATGAGCGGGCACCTGGAGTTCCGCGATGGGCGCCGGCTTTCCGCGGCGGATCTCAACCAGGAGGACGCCGCCCGCCGTGCAGACCTGGATCTGCACGAGCGTCTCGCCCACCGCGACGACGGCCTGGTCGGCAGCCGGATCTCGGCCCCGGGCGCAGGCGCGGCACTGGACTTCACGCCGGACGGCCTTGGAGCCGAACTGCGCTGCACGCTCGGCGACGCAGCGCAGGCGCTGCGTCTGAGCGCGTCGCGTGGGCACCGCGCCGAGGCCGTCACGGCGTACGGCACCGAGGTGCGCGTGGCGCGCGCGGTACGCCTGGTCGCCGCGACCGGCCCGCCGGAGCCGTCGCTGCCCTGGAGTGTGCGGGCGATCGACGTCAGGGGCGACGACGGAGCACTGCTTTCCCGGGAGCTGCGCGTCGAATTGGGGGTCCCGCTCGGCTCACCGGCGCACAGCAGTCGGCTGACCGTGGGCCGGACGGTGGACAACACGTTCGTGCCGGTGCTCGTCGTCGACGCGGCGGGTTCCGTCAGAGTCGTCGGCGATCTTCGGGTGGCCGGCACGGCCACGCAGGGCGCGATCCGTCCCGATCCCACGGATCCCCGTTTCGTGTCTCTGCTGACCGACGTGCTCGCCCGCCGCATCGTGGATACGGCCGTCGCCGCGCCCACCGCGGGCCTGCAACTGGCCGCACAGATCGACCCCGCGAGGTCGACACCACAGAAGGCCACCCTCGCTGTGACGTTGACACCCGCCGTGACGCTGGCCCGATGGGGCGCCGCGCTCGCGGTGCACCGATCCGGCACCACCCGGTTCGGCCTCGTCACACGGGGCCGTGACGCGGCCCCCGGCGCGGCGGTGAGATTCCCGGCGGCCGTCGAGTGGACCCCCGACGTCTCGGCGGCAGCGCCCGCTCGACTGGCCGTCGCAGTTGTCGCGTTCGACCTCCAGAGCCGAGTGTTCGCCCAGAGCGCTTCGGTCACCGTTCCGTAGCAGCGGGAAGGACAGCACATGCAACGTCCCGTGTTCGCCGATGGGCGCGTCCTGCGCACCTCGGACTTCGTCGCCGAGCAGAACTACCACCTCGACGCCGTACGGCGGCACAACGCCACCCTCCACGTCTGGGGCATCGCCTCCGGACTGCGGATCCTCCTGCAGGAGGGAGAACTGGTGGTGGAGAAGGGCGCCGCGATCGACGGCTTCGGACGGTACGTGGTCCTGGACACCGCGAAAGCGCTGGATCTACGGAGTTGGCGCATCCAGGGCATCGACGGAGTCGACGTATGGGCCTGCTACACCCAGCGGCGGACGCAGGCCACCGGCGACGGCGTCGACAGCGTCACCGACGCGGCGAGCATCGAGTGCACCGCCGCCAAGGAGATCGACCCACGCCGTCCGGACGCCGTCTCGGCCACCGACCTCGTCGCCGGCGCCACCCGGCAGAGCGACGACCTGGCCCGACGCTGGCCGGTCTACCTGGGCCGGATCACCTTCGACGCAGCCCGCCCCGACGCCGCGCCGACCATCGGCATGGACCGGCGCGCGACACTCGGTGTGGTCGGCGCGACGGTCAGGACGCCGGAGGGCTTCGCCTGGCTGGCCCTGACCGAGGACGGGAACCCGGCAGTGCAGGTGCATCTGCCGGACCGTGCGGGCAAGCCACGGACACCGCTCAAGGTCAGCGCCGCGGACGGCGTCGAGATCGACGACACCTTGACGGTCGACGGTGAACTGGTCCTCAAGGGCGGGTCCTTGAGGGTCCTGCCCGGCGCGGCCGCGCTCGGTGCGACGGACGCCGCACCCGCCGAGTGGTCGCTGAGCCATGCGGTCGACGGCGTCGCCCACGATCTACGGGTGGCGCTGCCGGCCACCGTCGACGACTCCGTGCCGAACCGGCTGGTCGTCGGGGCGTGGCGCGACGGCCGGTTCGCCCCGAGCCTGGAGGTCGATGTCAACGGGACCCTGACGGTCCACGGCAATCTGGTGGTCGAGGGCCGGCTCCAAGCGGCTTCCGTGCAGGAGGCACCTCTGAGCGAGGAGGCCCGGGCCACTTTGGCCGGGGTGCAGACGGCCGGGCTGCTGGCGCTGTTCGACATCAACTAGCAGTGGGTGTGTGGGAGATCGACTAGCAGCGGGTGCTCGGGAGTCGGCATGGACGTCAGCATCGGACGGCTTCAACTACGGGCCCGTGTCCTCGGCGCCGCGGGTGCGGCCGGGCGCGGCGCGGTCCTCGACCTGCTGGCGGGCGCCGCCGCACGCGAGCGGATGTTCGCGGGCCTGTCCGCCGCGTTCGACGGCGACGAGGTGGTGCTGATCCGCGACCTGGTCTGCCGGGCGACGGTCTCCACGGACACCGCGTCCGGGCCGGACAGCCTGGTGCGGTCGCTGGTCGCGTCCGCCGCCCGACTTCTGCGGGACCATCCATGCGACGACGACCGCGTGGTCAGGTTTCCCGACGAGGCGGCCTTCGTCGCCGCGTACATCCACAACTGCCTGGGCGGGCACCGGCATTACTGGTACTTCGATGCCTTCCGACGGTTTCTGCGCCCGGACGGATCGCCCGACTGGGGCGCCCTGCTCGTCGAGCACCGGGCGCGGCGCTGGCCGGTCCTTGCTGCGGTCCGCGCGAGCGGCGACCTCGAGCCGCTGCTCGCCGCCCTGGGGGAGGACGGCGTCCGTGAACTCCTCGGCAGCGGGGAAGCACCGGACGACGGCTGGCCGGCCCTGTCCGCCACCGCGGGCCAGATCGTCCGTACGGCCGACGCCTTGTCGTCCCGCGCGCCTGCCCTGCGCGCGCCGCCTGCGCCGCCTGAGGCGCCGCCCATCCAGCCAGCGGCCGTGCCGCCACCGGACTGGCGGGATCCGGAGAGCCTGGGGTCTGCGGTCGCGACCGTGGTGAGCGGCCTGCTCGCGGCGTCGGAGCCGCAAGCCGGAGATACGTCGGGGCAGCACGACCGTACGGAGGCCGTGGCCGAAGCCGCCCGGCACTACGACTGGTTCGACCACGAGGCCTTCCGTCGGAGCCTGCCCGCGGGCGCGGCGACAGTGTCGCTCTCACTGCGCTCCCGGCAGATCCTCGCCGATCTGTCCGAGGCGATCGCCGATCCGCTGCTGGTCCTGGACCCGGCTGGACCCGCGTCGGCTGCGAACCTGGTCCGTCTGATGGCGGCCCTGGTGCACAGGGCGCCGCGATGGAGCGAGGATGAGCTGGCCCGTTCGCTGACCGAGCATGTTCTGCGGCACTGGCAGCGGAATGCGGCCGGCCCGCCTCGTACGACGGGCAGTGAGCCGTCCGCGCCCCACGCGTCGGAAGCCCGGCCGGACGGGGTGAACCCGCCCATCGGACAGGAGAGTTGGGAACCGGCCGCCGCACTGCCGCTGGAGCCCGCCGCAGTTGCCGATCGACTCGCAGCGCGATTCCCGGCCGAACACGTTCATCACGAGCATCTGGAATCGCAGACTGCGGCCGGGCTTTTGCTGCTGCGCTCCGTGCTCGATCTCGGCCTCGGCAGACGTCTGCTCGACCCTGCCGGCCCCGACGGCGAAGCACTCCTGGGCGCACTCCTTCGACGCTGGACGGGCTGTCGGCCCACCACCGACCCACTCCTGGAGATCCTCCGAGCGGCACCCCGCACGCCGGACGCCGAGGGGATTGGAGTGCTCGTGACACGACGACTGCTCGGCCAGCGGCTCGCCGTACCTCCCTTCCGCACGATCACCGTGCCGTACGCGGCGGACCGGGTCGCCGCGACCGTGGTGGACGCGGCGGGACGGGTGCTGCCGCTCGATCCGGAACAACTCGGCGAGCTGGGCCATGAGTTGGAGCTGGAGTGCGAGCCGGGCGACGCGGAGGGCGAGGGTGATCACCGGACCGCCGTCGCCGAAGCCATGGCAGCGATCGACTGCGGCCCGCCGTACGATCTCGCGCTCGACCTCCTCGCGATCGCCTGCGTGCACAGCTGGGCGCGCTGGCTGCCGGGCTTCGCCACGGCGAGCGCGCCGTTCCTGCTGCGCACACTCGTGCGCCGGCCGGCCCGGGTCGCGATCGACGAGGACGCCGTCACCGTGCACCTTGCGGCCCGGCCCCACGACGTCGTCCTCGACCTGGCCGGCTATCTCGCGCCCGTCGCCGCTGTCCCCGAACTGGGCGGCCGCCGGGTCCAGTTCGTGACAGGAGAGGGAGAGGGCCATGCCACCTGAGCCTTACGCGACCAGCCTCGATCACCTCTACGACGAACTGGGCCGGGTCGAGCTCACGGTGCGCGCACAAGTGGAGCGCTGGCGCCGGGCCGTCGCAGAGCTGCGTGAGGAGACGGCCTGGGGGACCGGCATCCTCGACGACCGGGAGGTGCGGCGCTATCTGGGCCACCCCTTCACCGCGCCACTCGCCGAGGCGGAGACCCCCGAGGCCGTACGCGAGCTGCAGCGCCGCGCGATGGCACAGACCCTGACGATCGCCACCCGGCGCGCCCTGTCCCCTCCGTCGACTCTGCGCCTGGAGCGGCTGCGCGCCGCCCTTGGCCTCACTCCCGACGATGTGGACGTACTGCTCATCTGTCTCCTCGACGAGCTGGACGGACGCTACCGCAGGCTCTTCGCCTACCTGGCCGACGAGCGCTGGCTGCACAGCCCGACGGTCGGCCTGCTGGCCGAGATCCTGCGCCCCGCCCCCGCGGAACTGCCGGATTTCCGGGCCCGGTTCGCCCCTGGCGCCCCGCTGATGCACCACAGGGTCGTGTGCCTCGACGACGACCCCCGGCTGTCCGCCCGGTCCGTGCGCCTGGACGCGAGGATCGCCGCGTACCTCACCGGCCAGGACTACCTCGACGGCTGGCTGGCCGAAGCGGTCAAGGTCGCCGAGCCGCTGCGCTACGAGGACCTCGTGCTGTCCGACGACCGCCGCACCAGGCTTCGCGCCCTCGGCGAATCCTGCTCCCGTCGGGTCGGCCATGACCGCGTGGCCGTGATCGCCCTCATAGGCGACGAGGGCAGCGGCCGCACCTCGACCGCCCGGTGTCTGGCCACCCAACTCGACGTGGAACTGCTCCTCGTCGACGTGGCCGCCGCGGCTGCGAGCGGCACCGACTTCGCCGGCGAGCTCTATCGCGAGGCGCTGCTGCGCGGCGCCGCGGTCCTGTGGCGCGGCTGCGCCCAGCTCGCAGGCCCGCCGGCCACCGGAGACCGGACCTGGCCCACTCTCCTCGCGTACGCGGCGCAGCATCCGCACCCCACCTTCGTCGACCATCTGCAGCCGTGGGATCCGGCCGAACGCAGCCCGGGCGGCGGTGCGTTCGTACGCCTGGCCTGCCCGTCACCCGATCTGGACGAGCGACACGCGCTCTGGACCGAGCTGCTCGGCGACACGGAAGTGGCGGACCGCCTGGCCGGCACGTTCCTACTCACGCCCGGCAGGATGCTGGACGCGATCAAGATGAGCGCCGAACTGGCCCGCCAACGCGGCGCCGCGGTCACGGACGCGCCGGCGGAGGAGGATCTGCGCGACGCCTGCCGCCGCCAGTCCTCGCGCCGGTTGATGAGCATCGCCCGCCTCATCGAGGCGCCGGCGCACATGACCCTTGACGACATCGTGCTGCCCGGCCCGAATCTGCGGCAGCTGAAGGCCCTGCGGGACCGGGTCGCCAACCGCCCGCGCTTCGAGCAGCTGGTCGGGCCGGGGCGCAGTGGCCCGAAGGGTCTGGTGGCGATGTTCGCCGGCTCGTCCGGCACCGGTAAGACTCTCGCCGCCGGTCTGCTGGCCAAGGACCTGGGGCGGGATCTGCTGAAGGTCGATCTGGCTCAGGTGGTCAGCAAGTGGGTGGGGGAGACCGAGAAGAATCTGGACCGGCTGCTCGACGAGGCTCAGGACGCGCACGCGATCCTGTTCTTCGACGAGGCCGAGGCCATCTTCGGCAAGCGCGGCGCGGTGAGTGACGCCCGTGACAGGTACGCGCTGCAGGAGACCAGTTTCCTGCTGCAGCGGATCGAGGAGTACGAGGGCGTGGTCATCCTGGCGACGAATCTGCGACAGAACCTCGACGACGCGTTCAGCCGCAGGATCCAGGTGGTCATCGAGTTCCTCACTCCTGACGGCAAGGCCCGCGAGCAGATGTGGCGGCTCGCGCTGTCGGGTGTCGAGCACGACCTGACGGACGAGGACCTCGCCCGGGTGGCGAAGGCATCCCGGCTCTCCGCGGCCGCGATCGTCCAGGTCGTGGTCGCGGCGACCTATGCGGCGGTGGCCCGTAACCCCGACGCGCCGCGGCTCACGGCCGAGGACGTGGAGGACGCGGTACGGGCGGAGCTTCAGCGGGTCGGTCTGCCTGCTCCGGCCGGCACCGATACGGGCCGGGCGGGTGGAGGGCGATGACCGCTGCCCTTTGAACTCACGGGCCCGCCAGGCCGATTGGTGCTATGGAAACTGCAGGTCGAGGTCCTTGTAGAACCGAGTCCAGCTCTCGTCGAACGCGGTGGCCAGCTCGTCGAGTGCCGCCTGTCGTTGCGGCGGGGACCCGTAACCGACACGGTCCATCGCGTCGGCGACAGCGTTCTTTCCTGCTTGGTACGCATCGTTCACGCCGCGCTCGATGACCATCTGCGTCTTCTTCACCACGTCGTCCTTGAGATGCTGGCGGGTCGTCAGTTGGACCTGCTTGATCGCCAGGAGTACGTCGCGAAGGACCATGTGTGCCGCGGAATCGGGCTGTGGCGCCTTCGTATGGTCCTTGACGCCCGTAATGCCGTTCAGCACCTCGTAGACGTCCCCCAGGAACATCCGCCAGTTCGAGGTTCTCGGGTTGACCGAGGCATGCGTGGTGAACTGGCCCATGCGCAGTTGGAAGCGCCGTTTGACCAGGATGAGGTCCTGCGTTGCGGGGTTGGTGGACATTTCGGCGAACGCGGGAGCGGAGCCCTTGATGGTGTGCACGCCCTCGTCTTTGCCGTGCGCCTCCTCGCTGAGCATGATCGCGCTGAGTTTCTCGCCGTTCGGGAACACCTTGTCCATCTCTTCCTTGCGTTTGTCGAACGCAGCGGCGACCGCCTTGGCGTCATCGTCGGCTTTCCAGGGATCGTTCCGCAGTCCCGTGGCGACCTCGCTCCACAGCTCGCCGATCGCCTTGCTCAGCGCCTGCGCCGGAACGTGGTGCGAATGTTCTGGGCCCTTGACCGGTTTCTTCCGTTCCAACTTGTGTGGTCCGGCAAAGGGCCCTTCGGCGGGAATGACCTTGGCGTCCTTGGCCTCGCTGTCGTTGGGGGCGATCCGCACCGTGAAGTCGATCGTCTTGTCCTCCGCGTCGGTGGACGGACTCTCGAACAGGACCGACATCGCCACGTGTTCGGCCGCGAGGGACTCGTTGCGCGCCGTGGTGATCTTCGCGGCCTGCTGCTCCGTCTTGGCGCGGATCGCTTTGTAATCGAGACCCTCGTCGTCCGGCGAAGGCGTGGCCAGTTCCTCCGCCACCTCCCGCACCGCCTGCTCGTGCGGTGTGCCGGGCTGCTCCTTCTCCTTCTTGCCGATGCCGAGCGAGGCGAGCAGGGCCTTGCCCTTCTCCACGAGCCAGGTGAGCGCCCGCTCGATCAGGCCGAGCACCCACTCGCGCAGGCTCTTCACCTTGGCGGCGACCATCGAGGGGAGATCGCCCAGGCCGAGGTAGTCGGTGATGAACGAGACGACCGGAGAAATCAGCGTGGCCAGGCCCTTCTCGACCGCCTGCGCGAACCCCGCCGTGTTCCCGGCCAGGATGTCGGTGATGCCGTTCACCACGGTTTCCACGAACGTGAAGAGCCGCGCCGCGTTCTGGAAGATCCACTTGAGTACGCGGTAGATGGCCTCGACCGCCTGGAGGATCGCGCCGGCCGGATTGAAGAGGGCAAGGATGCGTACGCTCGCCTGCTTGACGATCGCGGAGGTGAGGAAGTCGACCGCGAGCTGGACCACTTGATCGACCAGCATCTGCGGGTTCAACTGCTCCTTGATCATCTCGTGGATGCCCTCAGGACCCATCTCGATGAGCGTCGAGACCATCGAGTAGACCTTCTCGGCCAGCGCGACGTTCTTCGCGCCGAGCAGTTTGGCGAGGATCTTGCGGATGTTGGGCCAGGTGATGCCCATCAGCTGCAGGAAGAACGTGACGATGCCGCGCAGAGACAGGTCTTTGGGCACCTGTACGTCCTTGACCCCGCCGAGCAGCCAGCCGAGGAAGCCCTTGAGCATATGGGTGCCGAAGTTCTGGAAGAACAGCCCGAAGCCGTCCCCCAGTCCCCGCAGCAGGCGGTCGGCGAACTCCAGCGGATCGTCGGCGATCTTGCGGACCGCCCGCTTGATTCTCGCGACCACGGCCCAGAACGACGCGGGTGGAATACCGAGAGCTTCGAGGAGCCCCTCGATGAGAAACCTGACCGGATCCGCGACGAACCGGTTCACCGCGCCGACGATCCGGCCGAGCAACCCGCCGGCCTTCCGGCGCAGTTCAGCGATCTCCCCGCGGACTTCGTCGACCGCCGCGCTGGAACTGCGCACCAGATCCCTGGTGAAGCCGTCCCGGACCGCGATCACTTCGCCGTGCAGCCGGTCGAGGCGGAGGTCGAACTGTGCCCGCTCGTGCTCCGCCTTGGCCCGCACGGCATCGGGCAGCTCCGCGTAGATCCCGTCGATCCGTTCGCGGGCGCTCTTGATGATCAGGTCGCACGCCGCGATCACCGCGTTCACCTTCGCGGAGATGGCGCACAGCTTGTCGATCACGCTCTCGGCGAAGGCGTTCTCGGCCTGGGCGTATGCCTCCTCCGCCCACTTGGGCAGACCCCTCACCGCGTCCCAGACGCCGACGAAGAACCCGCCCAACCCGGCGTGCCGGGCGTCGACCCGGTCCTGGACGGGTTTCAGATCCGCCCTGAACTTGCCGGCGAAAGCGTCCTTCGCGCTGTCCCATTCCGCCATGGCCGTCGCGGGCAGATCCTTGAGCTGGGCGTTCACCAGCGCCCTCGCGTCGGCGAAGATCCGCTGCGCCTCGGCGGCGGCCGCGCTGCGCATCATCTCCTCGGACCCGACCAGCCCGCTCTGCCGCGCGGTGAAGCCCTTCGACGTTGTCTGACGCGAGGTCTCGAGTGCCGCCAGCGTGCGGGCCTGCAGAGCCGCCATGTCGTCCTCGGCCCGGGCGAGCGACTGCCGCTGCGAGGCCAGGACTTGGGCCGGGTCCTCCGCCGCCACCTGGTCGAGCTCGCCCTGCGCTGCCCGCGCCTCGGCCACCGGTCCGGTACGCGCGAGGTCGGCCACGGGGGTGGCCATCCCGGCGTCCTGCGCCTTTTGGCGAGAGTCCGCGGCTTCTTGATCGAGTGAGACCTCGCGGGCTGTCACCGCACCGGGCACCGCCGTCTGCGCGTCGACGGGCACGGTCGCCCCGACCGAGGGCTGCGCCGCAAGGTCAAGTCCCTTTGCCGGAGCATCGGCTGACGGGGAGTCGTTCATCGGGCCGTAGTGACCCTGTACGTCTCGGATCTCGCCGTCGACCGACGCGTTCAGCTGATCACCGGCGTCAGCGGCCGTCTCCTCCGGTTTCGCCGCCATCAGGGCGTCCTCGTCGGGCGGGCGCTTGGTGCGGATGACATCCCGGATGCGCTTGGCCAGTTCGACGATCTCCTGGCTCGGCTCGGCGTGCACCTGCGCGATCAGCGTGCGCTCGCCGAGGGCAACGCGCTCCGCGGCCGGCTGCGACACGGCCTCCCGGGCGTCGCCGACCTGGCTGGTTCCCCCCGGCAGCCGTCCGTACGCGGTGGCCGTGGCGGTGGCCCGGGCTTGTACGTCACGGAGGCGGTGGGCTTCGGCGGGGGAGGGGCCTGCCGGTGGCTCCGGCAGCTGTGAGGGTTCGGCGCTGCTGCCCCTGATACGGGTCGGTGGAGGTGCCGGTGCCGGCCCCGCAGCCGCGCCTTCGGTTCGTGTCGGCCGGGGTGGCCCTTTCGTATCGGCCTGAACGACCGAACGCGGCGCCGACGATCCGCTTCCCGATCCGCTTCCCGATCCTGCCGCGGGCCGCGGGGGCGCCCCGTCCGGTACGACGCCGGACGCCGAGCCCGGCCGCGGAGCCTGAACTGCAAGGTCCGCGAGGGCAGCGGGCCGGCTCGGTTCGCCCGCGGGCGTACGGCTGATCGGTGCGGCCGACGCCAGCCGCCGCGCGGCGGCCTGCATGCTGGCGCCGGGTCCCGCCGCCCGCCGCGCCGCGTTCCCGACCGCACCCGAGGCGCCGACCGCACCCGATGCCCCGGCGAAACCCGACCGCGCGGATGCCCCCGTACGCGCGGACACCCCCGCACGAAGACCCGTCCGATGCTCACCGGAATCCTTACGGACGGTGGGCCGGACTCGCTCGCGGGCCTTCTCGGTTCCCAACACGCCCCCTTCGGCCGCCTGCCAGGCCCACCCATGCTCCCCGGCCCACGTCACGCCACCGTCGCCGGCCGACGGAGGGCCACCGGCGGCGAACCGCCTGACGGGTCATGCCGTCGATGCGCCGACTTGCTGCCAGGCTTTCAACACCGCCGGTCCTTGCCGAGGAGGTCGTCGTCGTACGCGGTGCCGGGCGCCTTCAAAGAACGCAGGGCGTGCCCACTCAGGTGGCCGAATTCCTCCTCGCGCCGACCGTGCCGTTCCGCACGATTCGGTCCTCCGCGCCCGAACCGCAACAGGCCGCCAACACGTCCTCGTCCCTGGGAACTTCAGAGCGGGGGCGAGGATGGGGACCGAACGTGTCGAGACCGAGCCGTGTCCGCAGTGCGGAGCCGATATGCCGGTGCAGGCCGGTCATGTGGTCTGGTGTCGAGCCTGCGACTGGAACGTGGCGCCCGAACTGTTCGTGTTCGGCCTCGGTGGCAGCGCGGAGCGCCGGGCCGAGGTCGCCGGCCAGCGGGCCGAGGAGATCTTTTCCGAGCTGACCAGGACCGGCGACTTCGGGCGCCGATCGCGCTGGACGGCCGCGCGGATCGCCGCGTACGGCCTGTCCTGCGGTGTCGTCGGAGCGTCGGTGGCGCTCGCGGGTGGTGCGGTGGCGCTGCTGGTCACGGGCTGGTGGAACCCGCTCAGTGTCACGCTCGGCCTCGTCCTGCTGTTCTTCTCCGCGGTGCTACGGCCCTGGGTGGCGCCGCTGAACCCTCAGCTGCCGCGACTGGTGCGGCGCACCGCGCCCCGCCTGTTCGCCCTGCTCGACGAGGTGGCGCGGGAGGTCGGCACACGGGGTGTGGACCTCGTGATCCTTGAGCCCGGCTTCAATGCGTACGTCACCTCACGCCGCCCTGGGCAACGTGTCCTGTGCATCGGACTGACCCTCTGGGAGACCCTCACGCCGCAACAGCGGGTTGCCCTGCTCGGCCACGAACTCGGTCACTTCACCGGCGGCGACACCCGGCACGGCCTGGTCGTCGGCAACGCGCTCGGCACGCTCGCCTGGTGGCGGCACTGGCTCGACCCGGGACGGTGGCACGGCGGGCGGCTGCGGCACTGGTTCGGCCACGGCGTACTGCGCTGGCCGTGGTACGCGGCCGACGGTCTGCTCCGCGTGATCGACCGGCTGAGTCTGCGCGACTCGACCCGCGCGGAGTTCCTGGCCGACCACCTCGCCGCCCGGGTCGCCTCGAGCGATGCCGCACACGGTCTGGCCGAACGGCTGCTGCACGTCGACCGTGCCGTCGAGGCGCTCAACGAACTCCTGGTGGACGGCGTCCTCGACTGGCGCCGGGGGCCCTGGTCCGACGCCGCGCGTGCGGCCCTCGACCTCCCGGACCACGAACGCGAACGTCTTCTGCGCGTGAGCCAACTGCAATGGCACTACGAGGACGACACCCACCCGCCGACCCATCTGCGCCTCGCCCTGGCCGAACACTGCGCCTACACCGAGGCACGCGTGGAATGCGGACAACAGCAGGCCAAGGCCATCGACCGCGAACTCGCCCAGGCCGTCAAGTCCGCTGCGGCGCACGGGCCCTTGCGAACCCGACGGGTCTGAGTGACGAGCCCCTGGTGGACGTGTCCACCAGGGGCTCGCTGACGGTGTGCGGTGTCACCAGTTGTAGATGATCTCCCCGTCACTGTTGACGTACTTGAAGGACCCGTCCTCCTGTCCGATGATGCACGCGTAGCCGCCCGCAGGCGTCTCGCCGCAGAAGGTGTCGGCACTGGCCGACCCCGCGGTCATCAGTCCCCCGCCGACGAACATCGCGGTGGCGGCGACGGCGAAGGCGAGCCTGCGGCCCCACCTGCGACCCGGTGCGGTGGTCTTCTCCTGCATGGTCAACTCCCTGTTCCCGATGGGCTGTCGGTCGGGAGTCGTTCGGCGCGGCCACCGTGCCGGATTGGTCCTCAGCGGCTCTCGGGAGCGTTCATGCTCGGTGACGAGGCGTCGCGGGCCAGGAGCTTCGGTGCGCCGGAGCCGTCCGCAGGGACCGACCAGACATCAGTGGAGTTGCGGCCCTGTCCAGGAAGGGCATAGCTCACCGTCCGGTCGTCGAGCCATGCCGCCTGGTCGTCGACGCTGCGCGCCTCCGCCAACGGGGTTTCGCGCATCGTCTTGAGGTCGAGGACGTGCAGTTGCCAGGGGTCCGAAGTGCCTTCGCGGACCCGCTTCTTGAACGCGATGCGCGTGCCGTCGGGGGACAGGGAGGGGCATTCGACGTTCGTCCGCAGTGTGCGCGCCGTCCAGTTCTTGAGGTCGCCCTCGACCAGGTACGTCTTGCCGTGCGTCGAGGCGGTGGCGTAGAAGCGGTTGTCGTCATCGGCGAAGGTGATCCCCCAGAAGTTCAGGTCGGACGCGCCGTAGCGCTTTCCGTCGAGGGTGAGTCGGAGGGTCTCCACGTTCTTGATCAGGTATCCGGTCCGGGTGTCGAGGATCCCGCTGCGCGTGGAGAAGGAGTTGCCGGCGTAGGAGTCGCCGCTCACGAACACCGTCCAGGAGACCATCCGGCCGGACGGCGAGACCCGCGCCCGGTTGGGGGTGCCGCCGAAGGTGACGCTGCGACGGGGGTGCAGCGAGCGGTCGAGCACGATCGCCTGGGATCTCGGCGGGATGCCGGGCTTGGTCGTGAGACAGACCGCGCCGTTGCCGCTCGCATAGAAGCGGCGGCAGGACAGCCCTGTCTGCTGCGGGCTCTTCTTGCCGAGCGCGGCGATGGTTCCCCGTTCCGAACGCACGTACAGGCCATGGGTGTTGTCGAGGGTGACGTGGTGGGTCCCGGCGGTCGGCTCGGGACGGTCGGTGGCGCGCACCGTGTACGTGACGGCGAGCGCGGCCAGCACCACGGCGGCCAGGACGACCGCGCCCAGGCGGGCGCGCGGGGACAGGGTGGGGGTCATCAGGACTCCGTGGGCGTGGGCGTAGGAGTGGGCGTGGGGCGTGCGGTCAGCAGGAAGCGGGCGATGAACAAAGTGACCGTGAGTGCGACGGCGGCGAGGGTCAGTGCGGTCTGCATGCTCCACAGCGTCCATACGGCGCCGAACAGGATGGAGGCGAGCAGCCGGCCGACCGCCTGACCGGACTGCAGCAGCGCCAGACCGGCGCCCCGCTGCTCCACGGGAATCGACGGGCCGCCCAGTGCCATGAGCACACCGTCCGTCGCCGCGTAGTACGTACCGAGCAGGGCCACGACGGCGATGGTCAGCGGCCACTGCGGGAGCGGGCAGCTCAGCGCCAAGTAGGCGCCGAGCAGGCCCAGATGACCGAGGAGATAGGGGGTGCGGCGGCCCTTGCGGTCCGCTGCCCGTCCGATCGGCACGGCGAGCAGCAGATAGACGGCGGCGCTGCCCAGCGGGAGCAGGGGGAAGTAGGCCGGGTCCAGTTCGAGGCGCTTTTGCAGCACGAGGTAGAGGAAGCCGTCGCCCACGGACACGAGACCGAGCAGGGTCGCGGTCGTCAGGAGACGGCGGAAGGCGGGGACGGCGGCCAGGCGCAGGACCGCACGCATCCGCGGTGGTCGAGGTGTGGGGGACGTGGACGGTTGCGGCCCGGGTACGAAGGCGTACAGGAGCAGTACGCCGAACAGGGCGAAGCAGAAGCTGACCATGAACACCGCGTCGTAGGCGTCCACCGTCAGCCACAGCAGCGCGAAGGCCAGGAGGGGACCGAGCAGGGCGCCGGTGGTGTCCATCGCCCGGTGCACACCGAAGGCACGGCCGAGGTCCCGTTCGTCACAGCTGAGGGTGATCAGGGCGTCGCGCGGCGCCGTCCGGATGCCCTTGCCCACGCGGTCCGCGGCGAGCGTCGCGGAGAGTGCCCCGGTGGAACCGCCGCCGAGCAGCAGCCCCAGCTTGCAGAGGGCGGACAGGGCGTAACCGGAGCCTGCGACGAGCTTGTGGCGCCCCCGACGGTCGGCGAGATGCCCGCCGGCCAGTCGGACGAGCGCGGTGACACCGTTGGACAGCCCGTCCAGGAAGCCGAACTGCAGGGGATTGAGGCCCAGTTGGAGTACGAGGTACAGAGGCAGGACCGCGGTGACCATCTCGGAGGAGATGTCGGTGACCAGACTGACCGCGCCGAGCGTGACGACGGTGGAGGTCACACGGGTGGAGCGGCGTTCGGGGACAGGAGAGGCAGGGGAGGCAGGGGAGGTGGCGGACGTGGGGCCGGTCGCGGGACCGCTCCTGCCGGCGGCGAGATACATGGGAACTCCTGAGAGGCACCCCGGGCGCGTCCTTGGAAGGGACGCGCCCGGGGGCTGGTGGCGGCCGGTCAGTGACAGGAGTACGTGGGGCTGGTGTCGAGCACGGTGCCGTCGGTGCCGATGAAGCTGGAGGTGAAGCCGGTGTCGGTGAAGTCGAGCTTCACCACGCCGTACTTGTCGAAGATCCGCTTGGCGCTGTTGGGCTGTACGGTGTCGCCCTGCCCGTACAGGTCCTTGCCGCCCGCGCCGCCGAGGATCTCGACGATGCCGTTCGGGTCGGCCTTGGCGTCGCGGGTCTGCGGGGCGAAACGCTCGTAGTGGTGGTCATGGCCGTTGAGGACCAGCTCGGCCTTCGAGGCTTCGAGCAGCGCCCACACCGGCTTGCTGACGGGCACGTTGCCGTGGTCGCCGGAGCTGAACAGCGGCTCGTGCCAGTACGCGGCCACGCACTTCTTGGTGTTCGCGGCGAGGTCGGCCTTCAGCCAGTCCATCTGGCCCGCCTCGTCGAACCGGTTGGAGTTCAGGGCGATGAAGTGCCAGTTGCCGCGGTTGTACGAGTACCACATCTTGCCCTGCGGGGTGGCGCGGGAGCCGAAGTACTCGCGGTAGGCCTTCTCGTCCAGGTTCTCGTAGTCGTCGTAGGACTCGTGGTTGCCGGGCACCGGGTAGGTGTTGGCCTTGAAGCGGCCCCAGGACTTGTCGTAGTAGTTGCGGAAGTCCTCGATGTGGGCGTCGTCGTACTGGTTGTCGCCCATGGTGAGGTAGAAGTCCGGCTTGATGGCCTCGGCCCGGGCGGCGGTCTTGAAGTGCTGGCAGTTCGCGTCGCTCGCGGTGCACTGATCGGCGATGTCACCGGCGCCCACCACGGTGAACGCACCCGTGGGCGGATCGGTCGGCGGGTCGGTGGGAGTGGTGCCGCTCTTGCCGTACACCTCGACCTCGAACAGCGAGTAGCCGTAGGGCGTACCGCGTGCGGTGCCGTAGACCCGCAGATAGCGGCCGGTGCCGGTGAGCCCGGTCCATTCGTCGGTGCCGCCGTTGCCCGCGGTCTCAGTGGCCAGCCGGGTCCAGGTCGTGCCGTCGGCGGTGATCTCCACCCGGTAGGTCTTGGCGTACGCGGCCTCCCAGGTGAGCTTCACCTTGGAGACGGTGGAGTTCGCGCCGAGGTCGATCTTGATCCACTGGGGGTCGACGCCCTCCTTGCTGGCCCAGCGCGTGGTGGCGCTGCCGTCGACCGCGTTGCCCGGCCCGAAGGCGGAGGTCTCGACGGAGGACGAGGTGGCGGGCTTGCCCCGGGAGATCAACTGCGGTTCTCCGCCGCCCGGTTCGGTGGGTGAGGGCGAGGGGGGCGGACCGGGGTCGGTGGGTACGGGGTCCTTCGTTATCGTGAAGGGGTCGCCGTAGACGTGCCAGGACAGCGGGGTGTTGAGCCGCAGGTTCCCGTTGTCCAGGAACACCCGCTGGGCCGTGTCGACCCGGCTGGTGTCCTCGTGCGCCGCCTCCTTCTTCATCTCCTCGACCCGTGCGTCCAGGAACGCGTTGAGATACGTGGTCTCGTTGCCGCCCTCGGCCGGGGTCTTGGCGTGGGAACGGGCGTCGGCGCGGATCGAGTCGAAGCCCTCCTGACCGTGCATCACGATCGCGTCGTAGTAGGCGAACTGGCCCAGCTCCTGGAGCTTGTCGCTCTTGGCCCTGGACACGGACGGGTTGAAGTAGACGCGGTCGCGCTCGTGGTGCTGCGCCTCCTTGAACGCGGTGGTCTGCGCCGCTTCCTGCCAGGCATCGGTGAAGCCCGGGTCGAGGCCTTCGTGCGAGTCGGAGCCGTCCACCTCGCGCAGTGCGGGCAGGTACTCGGCGAGCGGGTTGTTCGGCACCTGGTCGGTGTAGTACTCGACGAGTTCGAGCATGTCGTGGGTGCCGGAGCAGAAGCCGACGATGCCCGCGGTGTAGCCGCGGCCGTCGTCGATGTCCTCGATGTAGTCGTACTGGTCCTTCCAGTCCAGTGAGGAGTTCTCGGCACTGGAGACCAGTTGCATCGCGATCTCCTTCTTCACCGGGTCGTCGAGGCCGGTCGGTGCGGCGGCCTGACTGGTGTTGAGGAGGATCACCGCGGGGACGGCGGCGAGCATGGTGGCGAGCGCGATCCTGAAGCCGGTTTTGCGGCGGCTGCGGTGCCGCGATCCGGACGGCGTCGTACGCCGTCGCGGAGTGGGGAGTGGCATGTGCTTCTCCGGTTTCTCGTCTGGCCGGGGACCGCGCGTGCGAGCGGTGGGACGGAAGTCGACGCAGGGGCCCGGTAGGGGAGTTCGGGGCTACATGGCGGTGCGGAACCGTGGCGGATGAGGTGCGGAACCTCGGCTGCCTTCTTGCCAATTGATAGGAACCTTTCCTTTCTATTGGCAAGCGCGCCTGCTCCGCAAGACGCCTGCACGAACTGGTGTGCCGGATGTGGTTCGACAACGGCCGCACACAGACCGGTTCACGCTCCGTGCGCGGAATACCACCTGACGCGCCCCGCCCGCACCCCCTTGTGCCTCTGAGGTGCGTCCTGAACACGTCTTGACCCATCGAACTTCTGTCACGGCTGTAGTCAGATCGACAAAATCCTGCAACTCTCCTGCACGGCGAGGGCAATTGGGCATCAGATGAAGGCAAAGGAGCTACGGGACCGATGAGTCGCTTCAGACCCGCCCCAACCGCACCACCCCTGCGCAGGAGTGCACGGCGCTCTGCGCGCACCTGGACCACGCTCCGCACCTGGACGACCCTGCGCACCTGGCGGACCCTCGCCGCAGGCCTGGTCGCCACCCTGCTCCTGCTGTGCCTGCCCGGCCTCAGCGCCGTGGCCGCCGGCGGGCCCGACCTCGCCGCGGGCAAGCCCGCCGGCGCCAGCAGCGCGAACGGCGCGTACGTGGCGGGTAACGTCACCGATGGCAACCCCGGTACGTACTGGGAGAGTTCAGGCAGCAACTTTCCGCAGTGGGTCCAGGTCGAGCTCGGCCGCACCGCGAGGATCGACCAGGTGGTCCTGAAGCTCCCGCCGTCCTGGGAGACGCGCAGTCAGACGCTCGCCGTCCAGGGCAGCGCGGACGGCACCGGCTTCAGCACGCTGGCCGCCTCCGCCGCGTACTCCTTCGCGCCGGGCGGCGGCAACACGGTGACGGTCGGCTTCCCGGCCGCGCAGACCCGGTTCGTACGGGTGCAGATCACCGCCAACACCGGCTGGCCCGCCGCGCAGCTCTCCGAGCTGCAGGTGTTCGCCGCGGAAGGCACCTCGGCAAACCTGGCCCTGGGCAAGACCCTCAAGGCCTCCAGCTACACCGAGACCTATGTCGCCGGGAACGCCAACGACGGCAACCGCGCCAGCTACTGGGAGAGCGAGAACAACAAGCTGCCCCAGTGGCTTCAGGCGGACCTCGGCTCCTCCGTCCGCGTCAACGAGGTGGTGCTGCGCGTGCCCGAGACCTGGGGCGCCCGCAACCAGACCCTCAAGATCCAGGGCAGTGAGAACGGCACGGACTTCACCGATCTGAGTTCGGCCAAGGCGTACGCCTTCTCGACGGCCACCGGACACACCGCCTCGCTCACCTTCGACGCGGCGACCACCCGCTACGTACGCGTGTTGATATCGGCCAACGACAGCCAGCCCGCGGGCCAGTTGTCCGAGCTGGAGATCTACGGCCCGGCGGGCGGAGACACCCAGGCACCCACCGCACCCGCGAACCTGGCCTTCACCGAGCCGGCCACCGGCCAGATCAAGCTCACCTGGGACGCGGCCACCGACAACACCGGCGTGAGCGCGTACGACGTGTACGCCAACGGCGAGCTGCGCACCACCGTCGACGGTGCGGTGCGCACGTACACCGACACACAGCCGGCGAACGCCACGGTCACCTACTACGTGCGCGCCCGCGACGCCGCGGGCAACACTTCCCCGAACAGCAACTCCGTGACCCGCAGGGCGGACACGGGCGACACCCAGGCGCCGACCGCGCCCGCGAACCTCGCGTACACCCAGCCCACCGCCGGTGACATCAAGCTGACCTGGGGTGCGTCCACGGACAACGTGAAGGTCACGGCGTACGACGTGTACGCGGACGGGGCACTGCTCAAGTCGGTCGCCGGCGATGTCACGACGTACACCGACCAGCGCTCGGCGGGCGTGACGGTCTCGTATTCGGTGCGCGCCCGCGACGCCGCCGGGAACGTCTCCGCCTTCAGCAACACGGTGACGCGCCCGGGCACCGTCGACGGCGCCAACCTCGCGGTGGGCAAGCCGATCAGCGCCTCCTCGGTGATCCACACGTTCGTCGCCGAGAACGCCAACGACGGCCAGATCTCCACGTACTGGGAAGGGGCGGCCGGCAGCTACCCGAACGCGCTGACCGTGAAGCTGGGCGCCAACGCCGATGTCGACGCGGTCGTCGTCAAGCTGAACCCGGACGCGAGCTGGAGCACGCGGACCCAGAAGATCCAGGTTCTCGGCCGCGAGCAGAGCGCCACGGGCTTCACCACGCTGGCGGGGGAGAAGGAGTACACCTTCAACCCATCCGCGAACACCAACAAGGTGACGATTCCGGTCTCGGGTCGCGTCGCCGATGTACGGCTGCAGTTCACCGCCAACAGCGGATCCAGCGCCGGTCAGGTCGCCGAGTTCGAGGTCATCGGCACCCCCGCACCCAACCCGGACCTGGAGATCACCCAGCTCACCTCCGCGCCGACGGCGCCGGTCGAGACGGACGCGCTCACGCTCACCGCCACCGTGCGCAACCGCGGCGCCGAGGCGTCGGGTGCGAGCGACGTGCTGTTCAAGCTCGGCGGCGAGAGCGTCGGCACCAAGGCGCTGGCGGCACTCGGCGCCGGCCAGTCCACCACCGTGAGCGCCACGATCGACCCGCAGGACGCGGGCTCGTACGCCCTGAGCGCCGTCGTCGACGACAAGAACACCGTCATCGAGGAGAACGAGGGCAACAACACCTACACGGCGGCAAGTCCCTTGGTGGTCAAGCCGGTTCAGTCCTCCGACCTGGTGGCCGCGCCGGTGAGCTGGTCCCCGTCCTCGCCCTCGGCGGGCAAGGAGGTCACCTTCAGCGTCGCGATCAAGAACCAGGGCACCCAGGCGTCCGCCGCCGGCGATCACGCCATCACGCTCACCGTGCAGAACGCGCAGGGCGACACGGTCAAGACGCTGACCAAGCCGTACTCCGGCACCATCGCCGCGGGTGACACCACGGCGCCGGTCTCGCTGGGCACCTGGACGGCCGCCAACGGCAAGTACACCGTGAAGACGGTGATCGCCGCCGACGCGAACGAGCTGCCGGTCAAGCGCGACAACAACACCAGCACCAAGTCCCTGTTCGTCGGGCGCGGCGCCGACATGCCGTACGACACCTACGAGGCGGAGGACGCGGTCGTGGGCGGCGGCGCGAAGGTCGTCGGCCCGAACCGCACCATCGGCGACCTCGCCGGCGAGGCCTCCGGGCGCAAGGCCGTCACGCTCAACTCGACCGGCGCCTCGGTGGAGTTCACCGCCAAGCAGGACACCAACACCCTGGTCACCCGCTTCTCCATCCCGGACGCGGCGGGCGGCGGCGGCATCAACGCGACCCTGAACGTCTACGTCGACGGTGTCTTCCGCAAGACGCTCGACCTCACCTCCAAGTACGCCTGGCTGTACGGGGCGGAGGCCTCACCCGGCAACTCCCCGAGCGCGGGCCCGGCCCGGCACATCTACGACGAGGCCAACCTCCTGCTCGGCGAGACCGTCAAGGCGGGCAGCAGGATCAAGCTGCAGAAGGACGCGGCCAACACCTCCCAGTACGCCATCGACTTCATCGACCTGGAGCAGGTGGCACCCGCGGCGAACCCGGACCCGGCGGCCTATGTCGTCCCGGCCGGCTTCACCCACCAGGACGTGCAGAACGCCCTGGACAAGGTCCGTATGGACACCACCAACAAGTTCACCGGCGTCTACCTGCCGCCCGGTGACTACGAGACGGGCAGCAAGTTCCAGGTCTACGGCAAGGCGGTCAAGGTCGTCGGCGCCGGGCCCTGGTTCACCCGCTTCCGCGCACCGGGGTCCCAGGAGAACACCGACATCGGCTTCCGCGCCGAGGCGAGCGCCAACGGCTCCTCCTTCAGCGGGTTCGCCTACTTCGGCAACTACACCTCGCGGATCGACGGTCCGGGCAAGGTGTTCGACTTCCAGAACACCGCCGACATCACCATCGACAACATCTGGAACGAGCACATGGTGTGCCTGTACTGGGGCGCCAACACCGACCGCATGACCATCAAGAACTCGCGGATCCGGGACATGTTCGCCGACGGCATCAACATGACCAACGGCAGCACGGACAACCACGTCACCAACAACGACGCCCGGGCCACCGGCGACGACAGCTTCGCGCTGTTCTCGGCGATCGACGCGGGCGGCGCGGACATGAAGAACAACGTCTACGAGAACCTGACCACGACCCTGACCTGGCGTGCGGCCGGCGTCGCCGTCTACGGCGGCTACAACAACACGTTCCGCAACATCCGTATCGCCGATACCCTGGTCTACTCCGGGATCACGGTCAGCTCCCTGGACTTCGGCTACCCGATGAACGGCTTCGGGACCGATCCCACCACGCTCGAGAACATCTCGATCGAACGGTCCGGCGGGCACTTCTGGAACGGCCAGACCTTCCCCGGCATCTGGCTGTTCTCCGCCTCCAAGGTGTTCCAGGGCATCCGCATCAACAACGTGGACATCACCGACCCGACGTACAGCGGAATCATGTTCCAGACCCAGTACGTGGGCGGTCAGCCCAAGTTCCCGATCAAGGACACCATCCTGCGGGACATCACCATCACCGGCGCCCGCAAGAGCGGCGACGAGTTCGACGCCAAGTCGGGCTTCGGGCTCTGGGCGAACGAGATGCCGGAAGCGGGTCAGGGTCCGGCCGTCGGTGAAGTCACCTTCTACAACCTGAAGATGAGCGACAACGCGGAGAACGTGCGCAACACCACCTCCACCTTCAAGATCAACATTCAACCCTGACAGGAGCACCCGGTCATACCTCGGCCCCGGTCGTCCGCCATGGACGGCCGGGGCCTCCCCGCTGCTCCGTATGGCGCCGCGCGGTGTCGGGCGAGGGTTCACACCCCGGGGTCGGGTTTGACCGGCCCCGGCTGCAGCGCGCGGGCCGCTTCGAGCTGGGCGGCGAAGGCGAGGCCCAGGAACAGAGCGATCGAGGTGAGGTACGCCCACAGGAGCAGGGACATGAAGGCGCTGAGCGGGCCGTAGACCGCGTCGAAGGATCCGCTCAGTTCGAGATAGCGGCTCAGTACCCAGGTCAGCGCGGTCCACAGCACCAGGTAGACCACGGCGCCGAACGCCAGCCAGGTGTATCCGGGTTGGCGCCGGCGCGGAGCACCCCGGAAGATCACGCTCGCCGAGATGAGCGCGAGGACGAGACCGAGTGGCCAGCGCAGCAGGGTCCCGAGCGTGCCGGTCGCGACATCGATGCCGTAGACCTTCGCCGCCGCCCGCCCCAGGGCGTCGCCGGTCACCATGACGATGAAGCCGAGGCCCAGCGGCAGGGCGGCGGTGACGGCCATGACCAGTCCGCGCAGATATTTGCGGTGGAACGGGCGGTCGCGCTCGTTGCCGTAGATGCGGTTGGCGCCGCGCTCGATCTGGCACATGGCGGTCGTGATGTTCATCAGGGAGAACAGCAGCGCCAGCCACAAGGCGACCTGTGCCCCGTCGTCCGCGGTGCGGCGGCTGCGCGCCAGCGCCTCGTCGAACACCTCGGTGCTGGTGCCCAGCGGCATGCGGTGCAGGGTCTCCTGCGCGAACCGGCCGATGCTCTCCGTGTGCAGGACGGTGGAGAGCCCGACGAAGACGATGACCAGCGGCACCACGGCCAGGACCGTCTGCAGGGCGAGCGCGCGGGCATGGCTGAAGCCGTCGGCGTACCGGAACCGAATGAACGCGTCGCGCAGCAGGTGCAGACCGCCGTAGTGCCGCAGAGCTTGGAAGGCCTCGTCGCCGGAGAGCTCGCTGCCGCGCATGTCCCGTGTCTCGGGGACGGTCGTCGCCGTACCCATGAACCCCCTCGGATCTCCTCGCCGCGCCCGCCGTGCGCGGACCCGTCCGGTGACTGGTGCCCCGGCACAACTCGTCCAATCCAGCGCACTCTTGCGCGCGAAGGAGCGCCAGATTGTCAATGTGGCATCTGTTCACGGGTGGTGGAGGTTCATAGGCTCGACGGCCTTCGCATCGTGGGGAGGCTCGGTGAACCGTCTGCGTGCGTTCTTCATCTGCTTGGCCGTCGTGTGCGCCTCGTTGACGGCGCCGGCCGCGACGGCGGCACCGTCGGCGACCGCGGGAGCAGCACCGCCGACAGCCGCCGCGCCGCGCTGGGAGGCACTGCCGGTGCCGGTCACGGCCCCGGAGGCAGGCGTGGCGGACCTCGCCGCGCGCGGGCCCGGCGACGCATGGGCCACTGGCGCCGAGCAGACCGCCGACGGCCCGCGTCCGCTGCTGCTGCGGTGGGACGGCCGCGCCTGGAGCCGGGACACCACGTTCCCCGGCGCCGATGAGCCCGGCTATCTGCGCAAGATCCAGTTCGTCGGCGACGAGGTGTGGATCTTCCGCAACCGCGGCGAGGCAGGCGAGATCCTGCGCTGGTCGGCGGGCACGTGGAGCACCGTCGAGGTGCCGGAGATCCTGTGGTGGTACCAGGACTTCACCGCAGTACCCGGAGCCGCGTGGGTGGTGGGGGAGGACGAGAACGGCCACCATGTGCTGCACTACGACGGCACCCGCTGGACTACGCAGACGGAGCCCGAAGGCGTCCTGAGCTATTACGTGATCGAGGCGCGCTCGGCCGACGACGCCTGGGCCGCGGTGAGCCGCACCGACAGCGGCAGCCAGATCATTCACTGGGACGGCACCGCGTGGCGCGACGTCGTCCTCCCGCTGCCGCCGAACGGCAACGTGCACCGGATCCTGCTCGAACGCTCCGGCCGGGTCACACTCGGCGGCCGCGCCGACGCCGACGGTGTACCCCGCCCGTTCCTGACCACCTTCAACGGCCATGCGTGGCAGACCACTTACCCGCAGATCGGTGACAACTACTTCTACGGCATGGTCCGCGGACCTGACGGCGCGCTGTGGCTGCCGGTGGTCAGCAACCGGGCCTTCCAGTCCAAGTACGCGCGCATCGACGGCAAACGCACCACCTTCTCGTACGGCCCCGAGCGCCCGAACGCGATCGATGTACGGCCGCGCGTTCTCACGAGCGCCGGGACCTCGCTGCTCGCGTTCGGCACCGTCGAGATCTACGGCTCCAAACCGAATCTGATGAGCGAGCGACTGGGAGGCTGACCATGGCACGCCGATTACTCGTCGCGGTCCTCGCCGCCGTCATGGCCGCACTGGCCGTGATGACACCGGCCGCGGCGGACACCTCGTCCTGGGTGCGCGTCCCGGTCCCGGCCGACGTACGTCCCCAGGCCGCACTGTCCGAAGCCACGGCCTTCTCGGCCGACCGGGCCTGGGCCGTGGGCACCGACGCCGTGGGCCGCCAAGCCCCCGGCTTCCCGCTGATCCTGCGCTGGAGCGGCGCCGGCTGGCAGCGGCAGGCACTGCCCGGCATCGACTGGCAGGGCGAACTCCTGTCCGTCGCCGGCACCTCCCCGAGCGCCGTATGGGCCGTCGGCCGCGACTCCGCGGGCGCAAGCCGCCTCCTTCGCTACGACGGCACGTCCTGGCGCGAGAGCCGCGTACCGCGCGGGGTGGCGGGCCTGACCAAGGTCGTCACCGGCGCCGGGGAAACCTGGCTGATCGGCTCGCGCGACGGCGGACAGGCGCTCCTGCGCTGGGACGGACGCACCTGGCGCGACCTGCCCGTACCGCCGGGAATCGTCTACGGGCTGCACATCGTGGCCGCCGACGACGTCTGGGCGGCCGGTGTCAACAACGGCGCGGCGGTGTCGCACTGGGACGGAAAGGCCTGGCAGCAGACCGTTGTCGACGGCACACCACGCGCCGGCGTCGGCACCGTCCTCGTCGTGTCACCGACCGAAATCTGGGCCGGCGGCACCGGCGGCTTCATCGGCGGCCCGCCGGGCCGCCCGATCCCACCGCTCCTCGTGCGCTACGACGGCCAGTCCTGGAGCCGCGTCGCACTGCCCGCCGACTTCGGGGGCATCACCTCGATCGTTCCCACCGACTCCGGACAACTGGGCTGGGTCGCCATGTCCAACTCCATGAAGTGGGCCCCACCGGGCAGCTACCCGCCACTGGAACCCGGCCCGGACTTCATGTCCTGGGACGGTACGGCCTTCACGGGTTACAGCGAACCGGCGGTGGCGGGTGAGGGCGACTCCTCCCAGTTCCGGCTCGCCCCTGTCCCGGGCACGGACACCGTGTGGTCCGTGGGCCGGGCAGGAGGCCCGGAGAGCACCTTCGCGCCACGGATCCTGCGCTTCAACTGAGCGGACGGCCGGGAGTTCTGGCGCGTGGCAAGTACCCGGACGGCGCCGTCACAGGTGCCGACCTGCGCAGGGACGGCGATCAGGCGGACACGTGCGGCGAGCGCAGAGTGAGCAGGGTGATCTCGCTGGGGGCGAAGACCCGGAAGGGCGGCCCCCAGAAGCCGGTGCCGCGGCTCGTGTAGAGGAGGGTGCGGGCGCCGTGCCGGCTGAGGCCGGCCACGGCGGGCTGGTCGAGGCGCACCAGGTGGTGGAAGGGCCAGATCTGACCGCCGTGCGTATGACCCGAGAGCTGCAGGTCGACACCTGCCGCCGACGCCCGGTCGATGAACTTGGGCTGATGGGCCAGGAGCAGGACGGGAAGCTTCGGGTCGACCCCGTCGAGGGCCGCGTCGAGCTGCGCACGATGACCGGCCAGGCCCGAGTGCTCGGCGGTGACATCGTCCACACCGGCGACCACGAGAGTGTCGCCGCCCTGTGCGAGCAACAGATGGCGGTTGCGCAGGGGCTGCCAGCCCAACTTGTCCATCAGGTCGACCCAGCCCTGCGCCTGGCTGTAGTACTCGTGATTGCCGGTGACGTAGACCCGGCCGTGCCGGGCCTGCACGGTGGCGAGCGGGGCGGCCTGGTCATGCCGGCGCTCCGCCGTGCCGTCGGCGATGTCCCCGGTGTGGCACACCAGGTCGGCGTCCAGGCTGTTGACCACGTCGCAGACCCGGGCGGACCATCGGGCGCGATCGAGCGGGCCGTAGTGCGTGTCGGTGATGAGTACGACGCGCAGCCCGTCCAATCCGGTGCCCAGGCGCGGCAGTCGCACATCAAGGCTGCGCACTCGCGGGACCCGGCGCGCTTCGGCATATCCCCAGGCCAGGAGCGCGGCGGTGACGCCGAGCGCTGCCCAGGTGACGATCCGGGCCCGGCCTTGGCCGTCGCCGACCCCGGCCAGCCACAGGCCGGACCGCAGCACGACGGAGAGCAGAACCGACCAGGTGAACAGCACCCAGACACTGCCCAGCAAAGTGGCCCCGAGCACCGCCGCCCCGTCCTGCTGCCGCCGGCCGAGACCTCGCACCATCGCGACCGGCATCGCGACAAGACCGACAGCGCACAGACATGTGGCGCCGAGCGTGAGCGCCGCCGGCCAGTGCTGTCCGGTGTACAGCAGCAACCAGCAGGGCACGGACCACAGCAGTACGGGAGCGATCAGCGGCAGATAGCGCATGAGGCGAAGCACCCGGCTCGGCCGGGCCGGATCCGCCGTGCGCTGAGCGGATCCGGATTCGCTGGTGTCGGTCACGCTTCCCCTTTTCGAGCAACCTTGCTGCCGTCGCGGCACTGTAACCCGGGCATGCAAGGACCCGGTGCTCCTCGGAGGTCTCCAGGAGGGGCACCGGGTCGGATCCATGCCGGGCCCTGCGCCTACAAGGGGCGCAGGGCGGCGTGGTCACCAGCGATAGGCGTCGAAGTTCCGGCTGAACTCCCAGCCGTTGAAACGGTCCCAGTTGATGGACCAGGTCATCAGGCCGCGCAACGCCGGCCAGGTCCCGTGGGTCTGGTAGGAGCCGCAGTTCGTCTTCTTCGTCAGACAGTCGAGAGCCTTGTTCACCTCGGCGGGGGAGGTGTGCCCGTTGCCCGCGTTGGTGGAGGCGGGCAGCCCGATGGCCACCTGCTCGGGACGCAGCGCGGGGAAGACCCGGTCGGCGTTGCCCGCCACGGGGAAGCCGGTGAGGAGCATGTCGGTCATCGCGATGTGGAAGTCGGCGCCGCCCATGGAGTGGTACTGGTTGTCGAGGCCCATGATCGAGCCCGAGTTGTAGTCCTGGACATGCAGCAGGGTGAGGTCGTCGCGCAGCGCGTGGATCACCGGAAGGTACGCGCCGGCCCGCGGATCCTGGCCGCCCCAGGGCCCCGACCCGTAGTACTGATAGCCGAGCTGCACGAAGAACGTCTCCGGCGCCATGGTCAGCACGAACTTCGAGCCGTACTTGGCCTTGAGCGTCTTGACGGCCTGAATCAGGTTCACGATCACGGGACTTGTGGGGTTGCGGAAGTCGGTGTCGCCGGTCTGCAGGGACAGCGAGTGCCCCTCGAAGTCGATGTCGAGGCCGTCGAGCCGGTACTCGTCGATGATCTTCGAGACGGAGGTGACGAACGCGTCACGCGCCGAGGTCGTGGCCAGCTGCACCTGCCCGTTCTGCCCGCCGATCGATATCAGGACCTTCTTGCCCGCGGCCTGCTTGGCGAGGATCGCGGCCTTGAAATCCGCCTCGGACTCCACGTTCGGGCACTCCGTCTGCGGACACAGCTTGAAGCGGATGTCGCCCGAGGTCACCGAAGTCGGCTCGCCGAAGGCCAGGTTGATGACGTCCCAGGACTCGGGCACGTCCGCCATCCGCGTATAGCCGGATCCGTTGGCGAAGCTCGCGTGCAGGTAGCCGACGAGGGCGTGCGCGGGAAGATCGCCGCCAGGGTTGCCGCCGCCGGTGGAGGTTGTGGCGGAGACCGAGGCGGACTTGGGGGAGTCGCCCGCGCTGTTGCCCGCGGTGACCTGGAAGGTGTACGCCGTGGCGGGGCTGAGACCGGAGACGGTGGCCGAGGTGCCGCTCGCCGTCGCCACCTGGTTGCCGTTCGCGTACACCGTGTAGCGCGTGGCGCCCGGGACCGCGGACCAGGACAGCGGCACGGTGGTGCTCGTGGGGGTGCCCGCCGTCAGACCGGTCGGCGCCGTGGGCACCTGCACCGGAGCGCCGCCCGGCCCGATGAGGGAGAGATCGTCGGCCTGGTAGGCGGCCGTCCCGTACCAGCCGTGGGTGTAGATGGTCACCGAGGTGGTGGAGGCGCCCGTACGGAAGGTCGTGCTCAACTTCTGCCAGTCGGGCGCCGATTGCGTCCAGGTGGAGACATCGGTGGTACCGGTACCCGACGCCCCCAGGTACACGTAGCTGCCGCGTACCCAACCGCTCAGTGTGTACGCGGAGTCGGGCTGCACGGTGATCGTCTGGGAGCACTTGGCGTTGTCGCTGCCGGCCGGGGTCGCCTGCAGAGCTTTCGTGCCGCCGTGTACGGGGGTGGAGATCGCCGCCCCGCTGCCCGCGCTGCAGCTCCAGCCGTCAAGTCCGACTTCGAAACCGCCGTTACGTGCCAACTCGACGTCGGCCGCGTGCGCGGCGGGGACGGTGACGAGCAGGCCGCACGCGGCGAGCACTGCCGCCAGTACGGCGGCCAGGGGTCTGTGGCGTTCCACAACTGCCTCCAGGGGGGACCCGACGAGGGGGAGTGGCGCACAGCTTGGTCCAGACCAATGCAGTGGTCAAGACCACAGCCGGATACCGCGGAAATTGCCGCCTCGTACGCAACACGTCCTGAACCACCTGCAGTTGTCGGACCAAGGCGCATCACGGCCCGGCCGAGTTGGTCGGCCCTACGACGGCCGACAGGCCGGCGACGCGCAGGAAGCGCATCGCCGGCCCGTTGCGGGTTCAGGTCAGGCGGCCACCTGGCCGCGGCCGACACCGGATCCCTCGAAGTCGAGCCAGTACCCGACGCCGTCGATGACGTTCGACGCGGCGGCGGTCCATTGGCCGGCCGGGGCGGTGCGGTAGGCGTTGCACGAGCCGTTCGACTGCCAGCAGACTCTGACCCGGCGGGTGGCGGTCGGCTTGACGTTGATGTCGAGGCAGTTGCCGGTGGTGTAGGTGTAGTTGGCTCCCGTCGGCCAGAAGCCGATGTTGTCGGTCGTGTAGCTCTTCGCACTCCCGTAGCAGCTCAGGGTCGCGGCGGGCGCGATGGCGGCACTGTCCGCGGAAGCGGTGGTCGCGAGGCCGAGTCCGCTGCCGAGGACGATGGCGGTCAGCGCGAACGGGGCGACTCGTGAACGTATACGCACAGCTGATTCCCCTCAGGTGCAACCGGTGTGTGTGGTCAGCACGGAACCTAACCGTCCGCGTCGGCCGGGACATTAGCTGCCTGCGACCCGTCCTTGGCAATGCGCGTCAGCGTGTGCAGGAGCCGGTACTCCCCGGGAGGCATCCCGTACACCGAGCGGAAGGCCCGGGAGAAGTCGGCCGCGCGCGGGTACCCCCACCGCGCACCCACCGCGTGCACGGGCATCTCGGCCTGGCGTGGATCGGTCAGCGCCTGTGCGGCTCGTCCCAGGCGCAGCAGGCGTACGAGCTCACTGGCGGTGGTGCCCTCGGCGCGGAAGAGGCGCTGCAGCGAGCGGACCGAGATCTGGTGGGCGGCGGCGATGGAGCCCGGCGAGAGTTCCGGATGGTTGAGGTTGTGCCGGATGAACGAGTGGATCCGCAACGACAGGACTCGCTCCCGCGCATCTGCCTGCAGCGCGTCCCGCTCCAGCCGGTGCGCCAGCACCGCACCCACCAGATCGACCATGACGGTGCCGAGCCGTGCCCGGTCATGGACGCTCGTGGATCCGCCGCCACCCGCCACCAGCCCGCGCAGGAACTGCGCCAGCAGCAAGCCGGGACCCTGTGCGGCCTGGATCGGTGCGGCGATCAAGGTGGCGGCCTGCTGCGCGGGGACCGGCAGCAGCCGTCTGGGCACATGCACGATGACCGACGCGGGACGCTTGCCGCCGGGGCGGGAGGGCGCCGAGCGGGCCTCGAAGGGCTGCGAGCTGTCGTACAGGACGAGTTGACCGGGCGTGATTTCACAGCTTCGCTGTGCCTGGGCGAGCAACTTGCGCCCGGAGGTGAGCAGTTCGAGCTGGTACGTCTCCGGATCCGAGCGTTTGACCAGCGCGGCGGTCCGCACGGCTGTCTCCGCCGCGCGGGAGACGGAGTTCACCGACGCACTCCCCAGCGAGAGCGCCGCGACACGGACGGGAAACGCCCCGTCGTGCTCCGGTCGAACCCGCGTGGGCAGTGAGGACGCCAGCGTCGTCTCATTCCACCACTCGGCCTGATCCCGAAGCGGAACTCCACGACTGTCGTACACCAGCTCCAATGCCGCCCCCAACGCCACCGTGACAAACGCATGACAACTTACGTGGCGTGGCGGCCCCTGGACGGTTCGTTACGACGTTTGTCCTGATCTCTGCGCTGCCGTTGTGGCGTCCCAGCTACAGAGATGCACCTGCCGGCCGAGCGGACGCCCGGCCGGCAGGTGTCGACGCGACAAGTCGAAGCGGCTCAGCCGCCGTGCGCGACCGGGCAGCCGCCCGTCATCGACCCGAGGAACGCGTTCGGGTCGTAGTAGTGCTCGACCTCCAGCAGGCGGAGGTCGTCGCTGACCTTGGCGATGCTCACTCCGTACATCTCGATCTTCTCGCCGGTCGGCGCGAAGCCCTTGTACTCGCCGGTGAAGGTGCCCCAGTGCCGCCACTTGAAGGTGACGACCGGCGGCGGCGAGATCACTTCGAGCACCTCCCAGAAGAACCCTTCCGGGAATGCCGTGTGGAACACCTCGTGGGAGGACTCGAAGGACTCCTGCCCGTAGAAGATGCTGTCGCCGATGAGGATGTTGTAACTGCCCTGGTCGACGATGTCCGCCGCGTTCGCCCAGGCGCCTCCGTTGACGCGTGTACGGAACTTCTCGGTGACCATCGAGACCCAGGTGGCCGGATCCTTCTTGTGCGAGACCTCCATCTCGAAGACCTGCACGATGCTCTCGACGATCGCGTCGAGCGAACCGGACTCGTGCTGCTTGGTCCGCTGCTGCGGCATCACCGTGTGCGAGTAGTGATAGTCGGGAGCTTCCTCGCGCCAGTCCGAGGCAGCCGCCGCGGCGATCACCGCGTCACGCCCCTGAAGCCACAGAGGAGCAGTGGTTTCCGCCTGTGTCATGCCAACACCCTTCGCAGCACTGGTAGTTGCGCAGATACTGGCGCAGTCAACCTTTGGCCACAAGTCCACAACTTCTGAACACTTCAGATCGTTAACTTTCACAGAGTGAGCAAGAAGTGACGGTGTGCCGGGGAGTCCGCTTCGGCTGTCTGCCGTTCACCCGAGGAGTTCGGGTGAACGCAGCATCGGCTTCGGTACGTTCCACGCATCCACGAGATCGACCGCGACCGCCCGGACTTTGCGACAGAGATCGTTCACCTCGCGGCGCATGGTCTTGGAGCGCTGGACCGACAGCCGGCCGTGCTCCATGAACCAGGCGCGATCGTCCTCGATCGTGCAGAGGGCGAACAGATCGCAGAGCAGCCCCAGGGCGACCTTCTCGTCCCCGTCCGGCAGTCCACGCACCCGCTCGACGAACGCTTCCAGCACCAGTCGCTCGACATGCGCGGACGCCACCGCGATGACATGGTCCTGGACCTGCGAGAAGACCAAGCCGGGCGGCCCGCCCTGGTCGACGCCGCGCTTGAGGCGGCGCGCGAGCCCGGTGAGCATGTGCTCCTCGCGGAAGCGAAGCATCGCCAGCTGATACTCCGAATCCAGCAGCCCGGCCTCCTGGTCCCATTCGTCCCCGCCGGGCAGCAGGTCCCGTACACGCTCCAGGAGTTTGTGCACCGCGGTCTTCTCGATGAGCGTCTCGATGGCCAGATTCGCGACGTAACGCACCATGCCCCGCTGGTCCAGGTCCTCGAACGCGCTGGCGTGGTGCGTCAGCATGCCCTTCGCCACGAGCTGGAGCAGGACGTGGTTGTCGCCTTCGAACGTCGTGAAGACATCACTGTCGGCCTTGAGCGCGGCGAACCTGTTCACCGCGAGATATCCGGCCCCGCCGCACGCCTCGCGGCACTCCTGAACGGTCCGGGTGGCGTGCCAGGTCCCGAGCGCCTTGAGGCCGGCGGCCCGTGACTCCAGCTCCCGCCGCGCGAGGTCGTCATCCGTATCGGCGGTGAAGACATCGTGCAGCCGGCCGCGTACGACGTCCTGGGCGAAGTGCAGCGCGTAGGTACGCGCGAGCAACGGGAGCAACCGGCGCTGATGGGTGCCGTAGTCGAGGAGCAGTTGTTCCTCGGAGTCCGAAGCGGCCGTGAACTGCCGTCGCCTGGCGGCGTATTTGACGGCGATCGTCAGCGCGACCTTGCTCGCGTTGATCGCGGCGCCGGCGACACTGACCCGTCCCTGCACGAGCGTGCCGAGCATGGTGAAGAAGCGCCGGCCGGGGTTCTCGATCTCACTGTGGTACGCGCCTTCGGGAGTGACGTCGGCGAACCGGTTGAGCAGCGCCTCACGCGGCACACGCACTCCGTCGAACCAGATCCGTCCGTTGTCCACGCCGTTCAGGCCCATCTTGCGGCCGTCGTCCTCGATCCGTACGCCCGGCGCCGGCGCCCCGTCGACACGGATCGGCACCACGAACGCGTGCACGCCTTCCTGCTCGCCGCCGACCTCGAGCTGCGCGAACACCACAGCCAGCTCGGCATGCCGGGCCGCGTTGCCGATGTAGTCCTTGCGCGCCTGGTCCCCGTCGGTGGTGATCACGAACTCCGCGGTGTCCTGGTCGTAGCGAGCCACCGTGCGCAGCGCCTGCACGTCCGAGCCGTGCCCGGTCTCCGTCATCGCGAAGCAGCCCATCAGCTCACCGGTGATCAGACGCGGGAGGTAGGCCTCGTGGTGCCGCTCGGTGCCCAGGTGCAGGATCGCGCCACCGAAAAGACCGAACTGCACCCCGGTCTTCACCAGCACCGACAGGTCACCGAAGGCCAGCGTCTCGAACGCGGCGATCGAGGCCCCGACATCCCCGCCACCGCCGTGGGCCTGAGGAAAGCCCATCCCGGTCTGGCCCGTCGCCGCCATCTCGACGACGACATCGCGCACTCGGTCCCGGAACGCGTCCAGGCCGAGCCGCTCGGCGTCCTCGAGCACACTCGCGTGCTTCGTCAGATTCGTGCGCACCAGATCGCGGATCCCGCCGTACTCCCCGTCGAGGAGCGCAGTGAGAGCCTTGACGTCGACGGAGGGCTGCACATAGCCGTTCGGTGAAGCTGCGCTTTCGTTGACCATGTGGCCCCGCTACCCGCCCTCGCTCCGGGCAAAGCCCGATAGGCCGATGATCGGCCCGCTCGGGTGAGCAGGTCACCCCGAGTGCCCCACGAGGGCTGGGGGCGCGGTCAGGAGCTCGCGTGGATGCCCTGGGTCCGGGCGGCGGACAGCCACTGCGGAAACTCCCGCACCAGTTGGTCGTACAGCACGTCATCCGGTACGGACAGCGGATTCTGCCCGGCGTGGAAGAAGCCGGCGTTGTCGACGACCCGCTTCCCGGGTACGTCGAGTTCGTCGAGTTTGCGCAGGAAGTCGAACTGCCTGCTCGTCGGGTCACCGAACCCGATGAACTGCCAGAACAGCGGCAGTTTCGCCGCCTTGCACAAGTAACGCTCCGCAGCGAGCTTGTTGATCGGTCCGCCGTCGGTCTGGAAGACGACGAGCGCCGGGGCGGTGACACCGCTGTCCAGGTAGTGGTCGATGACCGCGTCCATCGCCAGGTGATAGCTGGTCTTGCCCATGTGGCCGAGCCCGGACACGATCTGCTCGACGCGGCCCTGGTGGCGGGCCAGCTCGATCGTCTCGACCGCGTCGATGTCGGTGGAGAAGAAGACGGTGGGCACGCGGCCGTCGTCGTCCAGATGGGCCGAGAGCCCCAGGACACGGTCGGCGAGCGCCTGCACGCTGCCGTTCTTGTAGTACGGCTTCATCGACCCGGAGTAGTCCACCACCAGGTACACGGCGGCCCGTTGTCCGTCGAGCCCGTGCTTGGTGAGAGATATCCCGGCACTCTTGTAGAGGCTGACCAGCGCCGGCGCTGTCTCCTCCACCTTGCGCAGACTGATCGCCGCCACTACGCCCGCCTTCGGTTCGCCGTATGTACCGGCCTGTGAGATTACGGCACATCACCGACAGATTCGGCGGCGCGGTCAGGGACCGAGCAGGAGCAGCCGGGAGAAGGCCACGAGTTCGTCTGCGAGGCGAGGGCGGTTACGGAAGCGGGCGATGCGCAGGACGTTGTTGACCATGCCGAGTACGCCGTGGACCGTCAACAGGGCGTCGGTGTGGTCAAGTTCGGGGCACACCCGGGAGAGGAAATCGACCCACTGGGCGACGTAGTCGCGCTGGATGCGCCGGATGATGTGACGCTGTTCGTCCGGCGGATGGAGCACTTCGGTGACCAGGGCCGCGAGCAGCTGCGGAGACCTACGTGCTGGAGTCCATGGACAAGTGGCTGACCGCCATCGCCGACGACGACTCCGCCCGCGACAAGCAGGCGAAAGTCCTCGCGAACATGCCCACCGGTCTCTCCGATGGCTGCTACCTCGCGGACGGCAAACGCATCAACGAGCCGCTGACCTACCCGGCGAGCGGACCGGGCGCCGAGGGCTACCCGATCGGTGCGGACCCGCACCTGCGCGCAGGTGAGCCCCTCGCCGAGTCCACGCTCAAGTACGCCTGGAAGCCGGTGGACTTCAACGCCTACCGGATCCGCTTCACCGCGGCGGAAAAGTAGCGGCTGCGCGCGGCGTTCCCCTCCGGGTCTGTGACTACACGCGCCCTGGCCCTGTTCAGAATCAGCAGCCGCGCATGTGGACCACGTACGGCGACGACTGAGTACCCATCCTTGAACCTCGGGTGATCTCAGACACGGGCCACGGGAGAACGCACGTAGGCATGGTCCCTCTGCTCGCAGTGGGGAATCCCTGACGAGGCGATAGGAGTGACGGCGTATGTGGCCATGGTGAAGACTGGCCAGATGCCCAAGGACGCTGGCGGATTCGTGTTCGTAGTGCTGGGTTTAGTACTCGTCGTCGCTGGCGTCCTGTTTCGGGGACGCGTTCTGCGCCCACTCTCGGCGGAGCGTGCTGAGGCGGCCGGAATCCGGGAGCGCTCCAGAAACCTGCTCTGTTCTTCGGGCATGGCAATCGCCGACGCGCGCCTACGCGCCGGGAGCGGCGAGCCGGTAATCGTCACGGTCGACGACGTGACCACGATTGCGTGGCAGCACTACGGATACGTCGTGGAGCGCGACGAGGCGGCTGCCGCCCTGCGCTACGCCCTTGAAGCTGCCGGCGGCCATTCGGACTGTATGACCGATGCTTTCGACTGAGAACCCACTTGCGAACTCAGTTGGATGTCGTCGCCGATGCCCGGTTGGGGCCATCGGTCCCTTCGGCCGTGTCGAGGAGGGCGCGTGGGTGTCGACGATTCGTGGAAAAAGATCGAACGCTGGATAGCTGAGCGTGCCCCACAGGAAGACCCCTTGCCAGCTCCCTGCTCTCACTTGGACCTGGAGTCCTTGTACGAGCGGCTCGGAGTACGGCTTCCGGATGATCTCGAACGCTCTCTGCTACGCCACAACGGGTCTGGTCTGACCGAGATCCTCCCACCTGGGTTCACGCTCCTGAGCGTCGACGACATCTTGGAGAACCGAGCCGACTGGATGAAGTACGCGGCACCTGACGACGCAAGCCTGGGGGAAGGAGATAAGCCCTTCCTGGTCCCCTTCGCGAAGTTGAGCCGCATCCTGCTTCTGGTCGACGTCAGGACAGGCCGTCTCGGCGAGTGGGAGAACGTGCAGGGCTTCTTCTGGGAGCGTGATCAGCTCTGGGGTTCGTTCACCAGCGCCATGGACTTCGTCGGCAACCTGCTGGCCTCGCCGCCTCCCTGGATCGCCATGCTGCCGGGCGACGACGAGTGGGAGGTGACCGAAAGGCATCCGGATTTCCCTGGGACGCTCACGTGGACCGAAGATCCTATCGAGTGATGCCTGGCGGCCTTGGGGACTGTAACGAGCTCCTCTGTTGCTTCCTCTCCGAAGGCAGGCGGCCAAGCCTTTGAGGCCATCGAACGGCGACGGGTTCATAGCCATACCTGGAACCCCCGGGCCTCACCGATCCTACGAATGACCGGGTTCGACCCTCAGCTGATACGTAGGACGGGTTCTGGGCTTGTCTTCGATGGTTTGTGAGCTTTGAGTTGATCACGTTCAGCGATGCTCTCGGGCCGTCTGGTCGTCTTGCCCATGTCGTGACGGGTGGCTCATCCTGCGGCCTTCGTATGAGTGCGGCTCTGTGAGGAACGCTGCTCATGCGAGGGCCACGGTCAGTCGCGGAGGGCAACTTCGCTGGGGCCGTTGAACGGGGCGAGGGAGGTCACTGTTCGCGGCGTCCGCAGCCCGTGGTTCTCCTCGAAGAGCTGCCGCGCCGCGCTGTATGACACCTCACCGACGGTCACCTCCGCGGCCCTGTCGTACAGCTTGCGGATGGTGTCCGTCATCTCCCTGTCGCTGCTGGCCCCGACCCCCCATATGTCCCACAGGAGTGTCTCGACCTTGTTGAGTGCTGCAAGGTCGAGCCGGACGTTCCCCGCCACGAACCACTCCCCGACCAGGGGGCCGTCTGGCAGCGGGAGCCCGTACGACTTCGGATCGGCCTCGCCCGCGCGGATCTGCTGCCAGGCGTCACCGGCCACCTGGAAGCGGTCGCGTGGGACGTCCATGGGGTCGAAGCCCACTTTGTGAGTCTCCACGACGAGGGGGTCCGCCAGCTCGGGGTCGGCGAGCAGCCACCCTCGCGTAGGGTCCCAGTACTCGGTGACCACATGGTCGACGTGGAAGCCGTCTGCACCGAAGTAGTCGGCGAAGCCTGACCGGATCCGGGCAGGTATGCCCACATGCCGCAGGAACGAACAGAGCAGTAGCGCGAAGTCACGGCAGACACCGACGAAGCGGTCGCCAACGTCGCGGCGCTGGGACAGCGGAGCATCGTCGCGAGCGGTGACGATCCGCAGGATGCCGTCGATGTAGCGCGTCTCAGCATCGTTGTGGAGGCGATCTTGCGGGATGGCGTAGGTGAAGAGGTCGCCTTCCATGCGGTGGACCATCAAGTCCCGCGCGACCCGGGCAAGTTCGCGCGGTTCAGAGGGCAGGGCGGCGTAGAGCGGTGTGAGGTCCCCAGGGTCGGAGAACGGGCTCTGCGCAGCGTAGAAGGCGGCGGCATCCGAGGCGAGGCAGGGCATTGGCATGCGCGTCACCGTGTCAAATTTCGCCCCCTCCGTTCAAGGCCGGAGGCTGGATGCCAAGTTGAGTACCATAATTGATCTCCATGGGGACTGTGACGGCGCTCTACCGGTATCCGGTGAAGTCCATGTTGGGCGAGGCTCTGGCGTCCGTGCTGGTGACTCACGCGGGACTGTCCGGGGACCGGACTCACGCCGTTCTCGACGAGACGGGCGCGATCGGGAGTGCCAAGCACCCGCGAAAGTGGGGGCATCTGCTGGGCTGTCGAAGCCGGGCAGCGGACGATGGCGCCGTCGAGGTGGAGCTGCCTGACGGAGCTGCCTTCACGGTGGGGGATCCCGAGCTGGATGCCAGGCTGTCCAAGCTGCTGGGCCGTGAGGTGAACGTCTCAGCCGACGCGCCCGCTCACAGCACGCTGGAGCGTGCGGTGCCGGAGTACGAAGGCGGCGTCCCGGATGCCATGCGAGCGTCGGCATCCGCGGACGCCACCGGAGAGAAGATCACTGTTGGCAAGGTCGCGCCGGGAACGTTCTTCGACTACGGCCGGGTTCACCTGGTCACCACGTCCTCGCTGAACAGACTCCGATCTCTGTATCCCGCCGGCGATTTCGACCAGCGTCGCTTCCGGCCGAACCTGGCGGTGGACACCGGCGAGGCACCGGCGTTCACGGAGGACGGCTGGCAGGACTCGCGGCTGCGGGTGGGTGAGGCACTGTTTCGCGTGGTGGTGCCCACGCCCCGCTGCGTGGTCCCCACGCTGGGCCATGACGAGCTGAAGGCCGACCCTGGAATCATGCGCACGATCGCCCGCGAACACCGAATACCGGTCTTCGATTTGGGTCGGCTGGCGTGCTTCGGGGTGTACCTGGATGTCCTCGAACCCGGCACGGTCCGGCTGGGCGACACGGTCGCGCGGCAGGATGCATCGTGATCAGGCAGTCGGCTGAGTGAGGTTCTGACGGCCGGACGGGGAGTGTCGGCGCGGTGGATCCGTGTGCGCCGGGAAGGGCGTGTCCAGTGAAATGATCAGCGGGCTTCCGCAGAAAGGCGCGCCACCATGCCCCACCACCACCAGCATCTCCGCCGCCGTACCGCGTTGACCGCATTCGCCCTCGCGGCGGCAACACCACTGACAGCCTGCACCGCGAGCGAAACCGAAACCACCAAGAAGGCCTCAAAGCCCGCCCCCTCGCGCACCACCGACCTCGCGACCCGGGAACTGGCGGAACTGGAGCGCGAGTTCGACGCGCACCTCGGCGTCTACGCCGTCGACACCGGCAGCGGCCGGGAGCTGGCCCATCAGGCGGACGACCGCTTCGCGTACTGCTCCACCTGCAAGGCGTTCCTGGCGGCTGCGGTGCTCAAGAAGCGCACACTGGCCGGTATCGACAGCCGCGTGCCGGTGCGGGCCGCCGATGTCGAGGGCTGGTCCCCGGTGACCCAGCGCCGCATCGGCGACCGGATGTCGCTGCGAGCCCTGTGCGACGCCGCCGTCCGATACAGCGACAACGGCGCGGCGAACGCCCTCTTCCACGAACTCGGCGGACCGGCCGGCCTGCAGCGCGCGCTGCGCGCGATCGGCGACCGTACGACACGCTGCGACCGCTTCGAGGTCGAACTGAGCGAGGCCGCGCCGGGCGACGAGAGGGACACCAGCACCCCGCGTGCGATGGCCCGATCCCTGCGAGAATTCACACTCGGCGACGCGCTGCCCACGGCCGAGCGAGCCGCACTCACGGACTGGCTCGTACGCAACACCACCGGCGGGAAACTCATCCGCGCCGGCGCCCCGGACGGCTGGCGCATCGGCGACAAGACCGGCAACGGCTCGTACGGAACCCGTAACGACATCGCCCTGGCCTGGCCACCGGACGGATCCGACCCGCTCGTACTGGCCGTGATGTCCCGGCGCAATGGCGACGACAAGGGCGCGGAACACGACGACGAGCTGATCGCCCGCGCGGCCGGCACCGTCTTCAAGGCGCTGGCTTAGCGCGAGGAACTCCGTGTGTCCTGGGTCCCCCTCGCGACCGAGGGGGACCCAGGACTTTGCGGTGCTTAGGACCTCACGGCCCGGCGGGCATGCAGGGTATGACTGTCCAGCGGGAGCGGGCTGTGGCCGACGAGGGTGAGACCCGCGTCGGCGAGCAGCCGTGCGTAGTGCTCCAGGGTGCGTTCGCGGCCGCCGACATTGCAGCGCATATGCAGGTCCCAGGCGGTGGCCAGGGAGGGGGAGTTGTCGCCGGGCAGGAGCCTTTCGACGATGAGGAGGTCGGCATCCGCGGGCATGGCCTCGGCGCAGTGGCGCAGAATCTTGCGGCAGATGTCGTCGTTCCAGTCGTGCAGGATGCGCGACAGGAGGTAGACGTCCTTGCCGGCGGGAACGTCCGCGAAATCGCCCGCGACGAAGGTGCAGCGCCCGGCATCCAGGCGCTTGCGGGCCGCGTCGATGACGTGCGGGCGTTCGAGCAGGACGGCGTCGAGGCTGGGATGGGCGCCGAGGATGCGGCTGAGCAGTTCGCCGTTGCCGCCGGCGATGTCGACTACGGTCGCGCCGTGCGGCCGGCCGGCTGCCGCGGCCAGTACGGGGTGGGTGGGCAGCGGTTCGAACATGCGCCGGCTCGCGGCCATGGACTGGTCGAAGAGAGCGGCGAGTTGTGGATCGGCCGCGAAGTGGTCGAAGTGGTTGGCGCCGTGGAGGTGCTCGAAGGCGACTTGGCCGGTGCGTACGGTGTGGGCGAGCGCCGCGAACGACTGGTAGAACGGCCCGCCGTACATCAGGGCCAGCGGGCGCATCGAGCCGGGGTCGTCCCGGCGCAGCAGCGTCCCGAGTGCGGTCAGGCGGAAACTGTCGGGGGCCTCTTGGACGGTGAGGCCGAGCATGGCGAGGTAGCGCAGCAGGACCGCCAGCGTGTCCGGATCGGCGTCGACCGCGAGGGCCAATGACGTGGCGGTGGTGGGTTTTTCGGTGTCGAGGGCGTCGGCGAGCTGTAGCTGGGCGCAGACGTTCAGCACCTGGGTGGTCCATGCACCGGTGAACAGCTGCAGCAACGTTTCGGCGGGCTGCCCACGACGGAAGGCCTCCAGATGGGAGGCCAGCTGGTCGCGGTGGTCGCCAGGTGCGTACAACTCGATCCGCCCGTAAGGGGCTTTGGTGGTGGGCGGCGCGGCGAAGTAGAAGACGGTGCCGTTCTCGTGCGGGTTGTACCCGCCGCCGTCCGGGACCGCCCCATGGTGGGCGAAGCTGGCACGCAGCCCGCGCAGCGCCAGCGGATCGGGATCGTCGACCTCGAACGCGACATGTGCCTCGTCCTGCTGGGCTCGCTCCCGTACGGCGATGTCCTCCAGATCGGAGCCGGGCGGCACCGTGAGGGCGAACACCTCGATCACTCGCGAGCGGCCGTCGCGGCCGAGGACGGACGGGCGCAGAATGCCGACGTCCAGGTCCGCGCCGGCACGCCCGTACCGCTGGGCGAGACGGTCGCGCACCACCACGCTCGGCTGGGGCGGAGCGTCGGTGAACAGACCGCATTCGGCGAACGTGGCGTGCAGCGCGTCAGGATGGGCGGGGAAGAGCAGCAGTGCCGCGTGCGCGAAGTGGCACCGCTCGACCAGCGCGCGCAGTTCCGGGCCGTCGAGCCCGGGCAGCAGAAGTGGCAGGAGGCTTTCGCTGTCCTGCCCGATGACGAAGTCCACCGTCGCGCGCAGGCGCGACGTGTCGTCCGACAACGCCGTGATCATCAGGGGGATGTCCCTCATTCCGGTGTTCGGTGGGGTGGTGCACATCCGCCCGCGCGACTCGAGCGCGCGGGCGGGGTTCTGTGGGGGAGCGAGAGGCGCTCAGACGCCGACGTAGTGCTCGGCGAACCAGTCCTGATGGCTGCGGGAAGTGCGCAGTTCGGCCATACGGGCCCGTCGCAGCCGGTTGTGGAACAACGACTCGCTGTCCGTGCCGGCCGGGCCGTGCAGCAGATCGATCATCCAGCGCGAGAACTCCTGCGCGGCCCAGATACGGGCCAGACAGCGCGCCGAATACGCCTCCAGGCCGCTCGGGTCGGCGCGGGTGAGGACGTCGATGAGGGCGTCGGCGAGGAGTTCGGCGGCGAGAATCGCGAGGTTGGCGCCCTTGGCCGCGGACGGACTGATCAGACTGGCGGCGTCGCCCGCCAGGAACAGGGCGCCGTGGCGCAGGGGTTCGACGACATCGGAGTCGAACTCGACCGTCCCGCGCTGCACGATGCGGCCCCGGCGCAGCGGGCCGTACTCCTTGGCGCGCATACGCAACTCGAGCTCGTCCCAGATCCGTTCCTCGGACCAGGCCTCGGCCGGGGTGCCGCGCGGGACTTGCAGGTAGTAGCGGGTGATGTCGGCGCTGCGGGCCATATGCCCGGCGAACCCGCGCTCGTGGACGGCGTAACCGACGGCGTCCAGGCTGGGCGGTGCCTTGGCCAGCAGACCCAGCCACGTCACCCGGTGATCGCGGCGAAAGCGCTGCACACCCTGCGGCAATGAGCGCCGCGCCGCACCAAGACGACCGTCGCACCCCGCGACGTAGCGCGCCTGCCATCGGGTGGGGCGCCCCTCCGCGGTGCGCGCGCTCACCCACGGCCGGTCGCTGTCGGCGTCGTGCACACCGCTCGCCTCGGTGTCGAGGTGGATCCGGCCGCCGGCGGCGAGGTACTGCGCCAACAGGTCGGTCACCAGGTCCTGTTGGGGGTAGACGGTGTGCGCCTCGCCGCGCCCGAGCCGGCTGTAGTCCAGCCGGAACCGGCCGTCGTCGGTACGGAACTCGCACACGCTGTGCTGCTGACCGCCCCGCCGCAGCCCGCCCGACAGGCCGTGCCGGTCGAGGATGCGCACGGTGTTGGCGGCCAGGAACCCGGCTCGTGCCCGGCTCTCGATATGGCCCCGGCCGGCCCGCTCGAGCACGACGCAGTCGATCCCGCGGGCCTGCAGCAGATTGGCGAGCACGAGCCCGCTGGGCCCGGCCCCGAGAATCACCACGTCCGCTGCCATGGCGTCGCCATGCAGATGTTGACCTTGTGTCACGCAGCGGAGTTTATGCACAGTAATGGTGAAGAAACGGTGGATATCACCTGGTTGCGGGGTGGCATTTCAGGAAGTCCGATCGGAGTTTGCCGTACCCGCTGTCTGCACGCGGCCGTTGAGGGGAGGCACGGATGGCCTCCCCTCGGGCCGGCTCAGCTGCCCGCGTGCTTGGCCACCGCGACGGCGACCTGTTCCGCATCGACGGGGAAGCCCGGGAACCGGACCAGTCGGCTGAGCGGGATCGCGCGCATCATCGCGCCGTTGTGCGGGTCGAACATGATGGCCGCGAACCCTTCCGTGCCGAGCGCCTCATGCAGCCAAGGGCCCGCCGCCGGGTGGAGGAGCCACTGCTCCGCCGTCGAGTCGGCGGCGAGCGGCGGAACGTAATCGTCGCCCCGGAGCTCGACCGTGGTCTGCAGGCGGATGTCACGTGAGGAGGCGCCGACCCGCAGTCCGAACACGCCGCCCTCGACCGTCCAACGGCCCGCTCTCTCATGCCAGAAGGCGAAGGCCCGGCGGGTGAGCGTGAGGGTGACGCGCTCGCTGTGGCCCGGGTCGAGGTGGACACGGGTGAACGCGCGCAACTCCTGCTCGGGCCGGTGGACGGACGCCTCGGGGTCGGTGACGTAGATCTGGACGGTCTCGGTACCGGCCCGCTCACCGGTGTTGGTCACGGTGAGGGCGACCTCCACACGGGGATCGTCGCCGTCGGAGCGGACCGTGGTCACCAGGTCGCTGTAGGCGAAGTCCGTGTACGACAGACCGTGGCCGAACGGGTAGGCGACCGGCGCGCGCCTGGTGTCGTACCAGCGGTAGCCGACGAGCAGCCCCTCGGCGTAACGCACCCGGCCGAACTCGCCCGGGAACGCGCCGAAAGCCGGAGTGTCCTCGTGCCGCAGAGGCAGCGTCTCGGCGAGCTTCCCGGACGGGTTCGCGCGGCCGAGCAGCAGGTCCGCACAGGCCGAGCCGCCGGCCTGGCCGAGCAGCCAGGTCTCCAGGAGGGCGGGCACCCGGTCCTGCCAGGGTGCGAGGGTGACCACGGAACCGTTGGACAGGATGACGACGGTGCGGGGGTTGGCGTCCACGACCGCGTGCAGCAGCGTGATCTGGTGTGCGGGCAGGTCCATGTGGGCGCGGTCGAAGCCCTCCGACTCGTACGAGGCGGGCAGCCCCAGGAACAGCAGCGCAACATCGGCTCTTGCGGCCGTGCGGACCGCTTCGGCGACGAGTTCGGGGTCGGCCTCCTCGGACTCGATCACGAAACCGGGAGCGAAGGTCAGCTCGCGCCGGCCGTCGAGCGCGGCGCGCAGCGCATCGAGTGCGGTATCGACGCGGGTCGGGTCCACCTGCGACGATCCGGCGCCCTGGAAGCGGGGCGTACGGGCGAATTCGCCGATGACGGCGATGGTGCCGCAGCCGTCCGGATCCAGGGGCAGCAGCGCGTCCTGGTTCTTGAGCAGCACGGCACTCGCGGTCGCGGCCTCCCGGGCGAGGGCGTGGTGGGCGTCGAAGTCGAAGGCCGCCGCGTCGGGTGCGTCGTCGAGTGCGGGCAGGGCGCGGTCGACGAGGGTGAGCAGCCGGGTGACGGCGGTGTCGAGGTCCGATTCGTCGAGCCGGCCGCTGTCCAGGGCGTCGAGGATCGCGCGGGTGCCGGCGCCTGCAGAGGAGGGCATCTCCAGGTCGGTGCCCGCGGCCAGGCTCGCCGGGCGGTCGTCGATGCCGCCCCAGTCGGACACCACGAGGCCGTCGAAGCCCCACTCCTCGCGCAGGATGGCGGTGAGCAGGGCGCGGCTCTCGGCGACGTACGTCCCGTTGACCTTGTTGTACGAGGACATGACGGTCCAGGGCTGAGCCTTGGCGACGACGGTTTCGAAGGCCGGGAGGTAGATCTCGCGCAGGGTGCGTTCGTCGATCTCGGCGGAGACCGTCATCCGGTCGGTCTCCTGGTTGTTGGCGGCGAAGTGCTTGAGCGAAGCGCCGACCCCCTGCTGTTGCAGCCCCTCGACCCAGGCGGCGCTGAGTTCGCCTGCCAGGTGCGGGTCCTCGGAGAAGTACTCGAAGTTACGTCCGCACAGAGGCGAGCGCTTGATGTTGACGCCGGGCCCGAGCAGGACAGAGACGCGCTCCGCGCGGGCTTCGCGGCCGAGCGCCTCACCGATGCGGGCCACAAGTGCGGTGTCCCAACTGGACGCCAGGCCCGCGGCGGGCGGGAAGCAGGTCGCGGGGACGCTGTCGAGCAGCCCGAGATGATCACCCGATTCGGGCTGCTTGCGCAGTCCGTGCGGTCCGTCGGAGAGCATGACGGACGGCACGCCGAGTCGTTCGACGGCTTCAGTGCGCCAGAAGTCGGAGCCGTCGAGCAGGGCGGCCTTCTCCTCGCGGGTCAGCGCGGTCAGCAGGGCGGGAATGTCCAGGCGAGGGCTGGTGGTGCTCATGCGTCAACTCCGGTGTGTGCGGGGGCGGGTGACTGGGCGTGCGCCAGGGACGAGGCAACGGCCCAGACCTCCCGGACCGGCCGCAGCGGATCACGCTCGACGCGCGGGCGGTCGTCCCAGATCATCGTTTCGCGCAGGTCGTCGGTGTACGAGGGCCAGTGCGCCCCCGGATCCAGATCGCATACGAACGCGACCCAGGCGGCGTGCATGGCGTCGGCCAGCTCCTGCGGCGGGTTCTCACCCAGCGCGGCGGTCACGCCGGGCGCGTCGAGCAGGTCGAAGGCGAACGGCAGGTCGGCGCAGTGGTAGGCGAGTCCGTCCACGCCGGCTGCGGTGGCGGCGCGCCTGAACTCGTAGAGCCAGGTGGGCCGTTGCTGTCGTGCCCTGGCGTCCGCGATGGCCAGGGTGGGTGCGCGGAAGACGGTGTCGGTGACCGCCTGACCCCAGAGGTGCGCCGGTTGGTCCGCGTGTGCGGCATGGGTGTCGAGGAAGATCCGGGTGCGTCGTTCGTCCAGGCCGAAGGTGGCGAGCAGGGCGGCGGGGTCGTCGTCCGGACTGCCGGGATACGGCGCGGCGTTGAACTCGTGCGCCGTGAAACCGGCCATCAACGGAACGTTGGCGCCCGTATCGCCGGAGGCGAGGGCCTCGGGCACGGGCCGCGGAACGAGAGTGCCGTCGGCGAACGGCGCGAGGGCCAGCATCGGCAACGTTCCGCGGTCGGTGCCCGGAGCGCCGAGAGCGTCCTGGAGCGCCAGGAGTTCGCCGTCCGTGGTGTCCCGCAGCGCGGCGGCGGTCGCGGGTACTCCCGTCCGTGCGGTGAACAGCTTGCTGACGGCTTCGGCGGTGGCGCGGTCCTGCGGCTCCATCACCGCGCCGGACACCGAGATCGCCGCCCGGAACAGACCCTGCGCACGAGGTGTGGCGAGCAGGGTCTGGACGGCGCCGCCGCCCGCGGACTGTCCGGCGACGGTGACCTTGGCCGGGTCCCCGCCGAAGCAGGCGATGGAGTCACGCACCCACTCCAGGGCGGCGATCCAGTCGAGAACGCCCCGGTTGTCGGGCGCGTCGGACAGCTGCAGGAAGCCCTCGATGCCGAGCCTGTAGCCGATCGAGACCAGCACCACACCGTCACGGTTGAAGGAACTGCCGTCGTACCAGGGGCTCGCCGCCGACCCGGCGACGAAGCCACCGCCGTGGATCCACACGAGGACCGGCAGTTGGGCCGCCGGGTACGGGGCCGGGGTGAACACGTTGAGGTTGAGCGTGGACGCACCGGGGATGGTCGGCTCGGGAATGGTGGTGACCTCGGCGAAGGGCCTGCGCTGGGCGGTCGGCCCGTACGAGGTCGCGTCGAGCGTGTCGCTCCAGGGCTCGGGCGCCACGGGTGCGGCGAAGCGGAGGTCGCCGACCGGCGCCTTGGCGTAGGGGATGCCGAGGAAGCGTACTCCGGTTGCGCGTCGTTCACCGCGTACGGGCCCGTGGGGTGTGCGGACGGTCACGGGGGAGGTGGCGCCGGGTGTGGCGGTGGGTGTCAGGGTGGGGTCGGGCATGTGGTTCTCCACGGTGGGTGGGCGGTTCAGGAACGCGGGGCGTGCCGGGTGACGTACTGCTCGATGCGGCGCAGGTCGCGGCCGCCGTCGGTGCGGACCCCGTAGGTGCGGTCGGCGGTGATCGGGGCGACGGTGATGTGACCGCGCTCGAGCAGCGCGGTGGAATCGGCGTCCACGACGGTTTCGGTGCACGCGTCAGCGGGCCGGCCGGGGCACCTGCCCATCGTGATGTCGTAACTGTCGCTGCCGCCCGCCGACTTGGCCTCGTACGCGTGCCACACCACCTGCCCGTGCCCCACGCTCGTCCACTGCGGTGCCTTGGCGCGCTGCCCCGCGCTCACGTCCGGGTAGTCGACCTTGAGGGCGAAGCGGTCGGTGAACAGGTCCCTGGCGCGCAGCCCCGCGATGAAGGCGGCGGCGAAACGTGCGTGCGCACGGTAGTTGGCGACGGGGAACTGCATCTGGGACGCGTCGCCGGACGAGGACAGGGCGATGGCGGGCACGCCCTGGTCGACGGCGGCGATCGCGGCACCCACGGTGCCGGAGTCGTTGACCTGGGCGCTGATGTTGGGCCCGGAGTTGATGCCGGTGACCACCAGATCCGGACCGTCCTTCCAACCGGCCTTCGCGGCGAGGCCGGTGCGCAGGGCGAACTTGACGGTGTCGGACGGCGTGGCACTCGCGGAATCAGGGGCGCACGGCCCGGTGGACAGACAGATACCGAAGACGGGAGAGCCCGACGGCGTGCCGGAGCAGTCGCCGCCGTATCCGGCGGGCAGCTCGGTGCGGCGGGCGAGGGTGAGCGTGCCGCCGTTGGTGACAGCCGTCCCCTTGCCCGACTGCACCTGCCACGGGGCCATGACCACCACATCGGCGCCCGCCTCGCACAGCGCCTTGCGGATCTCGTACAGACCGAGACCGTCGGCGTGGGAGGCCTTCGCGGCCTGCATGGAGTCGTCGTTGGACAGCAGGACGCGAAGACCCGCCAGAGGCTTGGCGGATCCGGCGGAGGGGCTGTGCTGCTCGGCCGCGAAGGCGAGCGAGGACACGGCCGCACCCGTCGTACAGGCGAGGACGAGGAGGGTGCGCAGGGTGCGCTGCATGAGGAGTCTCCTTGCGAGCGGATGGTGAACAAGAGGGCGGACCGGGGACGGAGCGGGGCGGATACCGCCCCCGGTGGCTGGGGTGGTGCCGGGAGCCGAAGCGGAGGCGAGGGCCCGGCGGCTCAGAGGTCCAGGCCGGCGCCGTACGCGAAGAGCGGGTCGGCGGTGTCGTGGGGCACGTCGGGGCGCGACTTCTCCACCGCGGCCATGGAGCGCGGCAGTTCGAACGGGAGCCGTCCCTCGGCCCGCGCACGGGCGAAGGCCACGTCGAGCAGCGCCTCGTCGCTCGCGCCGTAGTCGGCGACGAGGGCCGCGCATCGCTCGGCGATCTCGGGGACGACGGCAGCGCGTTCCAGATGCAGGAACACCACGGTCGCCACCGACTCAAGCAGGCGCAGGACCGGCCGGAGTTCGGCCTCGGTGAAGTCGAGTCGGCCGGAGTGGAACAGCGCCTCGAAGCGGTTCTCGCGGAGTTCGTACGGCGTGTGCAGCCGCAGCACGGCCAGGTCAGCCTCGGCCGGATCGCCGACGACATCCCCGTACCGTGCGGCGACGGCCGCGTCGATGCCGTCCACGTAGAGCTTCGGGCGCGGCATGCTCACGGGGAGGGTCCGGTCGCGGTTGACCAGGACGGTCAGCGAGCGGCGCTGAGCCGACTCCCCGGCGGCGCGGAACTCGTCGCTGCCGACGATCTCCTCGGCCGACTCCGGGTCCACGTAAGGCTGGTCGAAGAGCCCGAGTACGAACTTCTCCCGCAGCAGACGGCGTACCGAGACGTCGATCCGTTCCTCGGCGATCCGGCCGGAGCGGACGAGCTCGATCACCACCTCGGGGCATTCCTCGCCGCCGAACTGGTCCGCGCCGGCGTCCAGGGCCTTCGCCGTCCGCTCGGCGACCGTGAGGTGCTCGACGCCCCAGGCACGCGCCTGGTGCACCTCGCCGAAGATCTCGTGATCCGTGAGCAGGCCCCAGTCGGTGCAGACGATGCCCTCGAACCCGAGCTGCTCGCGCAACAGCCCTGTGACCACCCCGTGGTTGAAGCCGAACCCGACCTCCTCCCAGTCCGTCCCGACGGGCTGCCCGTAGTACGGCATCATCTGCGAGGCACCGGCCGCGATGGCGGCCTTGAACGGCTCCAGGTGGTACTCGCGCATCCCACCGGGATAGATCTGCTCCTTTCCATGGGCGAAGTGCGGGTCCTCGCCGTCCTTCTGCGGCCCGCCACCGGGGAAGTGCTTGACCATGGTGGCCACGCTCTCCGCCCCGAGCGACTCTCCCTGGAATCCGAGGATGTACGCCTTCACCAGTTCGCTCGTCAGCGCCGCGTCCGCGCCGAACGTGGCCGACTGACGCGACCAGCGCGGCTCGGTCGCCAGGTCGATCTGCGGATGCAGAGCGACGCGCAGCCCGACCGCGAGGTACTCCCGCCGCGCGATGTCCGCGAAGCGGTACACCAGTTCGGGATCGCGTACGGCGGCAAGACCGGTCGGCTCCGGCCACGCGGAGAACGCACCGGCGCTCATCGACGCCCCGAGGTTCGTGGTGAAGGAGTGCCGCGGGTCGGTGGACACCGTCACCGGGATGCCGAGCCGGGTGCCGGCGGCGAGCTCTTGGACGGTGTTGTGCCACTGCGCCGTCTGCCGCGGCCCGGCCGTACCGAAGAGGTTGAAGTGGCTCATCAGCTTCGTACGGATCGCGCCCGTGGTGTCCGCGGGAACGAACGCCTCCTCACCGCCTTGCACCGGCCGGCCGTCGGGGTGCATCGGGAGCACGGTGTGAAAGAGCAGACCGGCCTTCTCTTCCAGGGTCATCCGGGCGAGGAGGTCCTCGACGCGCTCGTCGACCGAGCGGGCCGGATCCTGGTACGGGTGACCGTCGTTGCGGACAGCGGGAAGCATGTGTTTCTCCGTGGCGAGGGGTGGAACGAGGGGAAGGGCGCTGTGCTGGGGGAGGTCAGCGCACGCTGCGGATCGGGATGACCGACAGGGCACCGAGCACGGTGATCACGGCGCCGGCGACGAAGAGCGCGGGATAGCCGCCGAGCGAGCCGACGACCAAGGAGGCCATGAACGGAGCGATGATCTGCGGTCCGGCGTTGGCGATGTTCAGCACGCCCATGTCGCGGGCGGCGTCGTCCGCGCTGGGCAGGACGAGGGTGACCAGAGCGGTGTCCACCGCCATGAAGCAGCCGAAGGACAGACCGGTCACCACCCCGAAGGCGAGCATGCCGGTCCAAGTGGGGCTGAGGACCGGGATCATCATGCCGATCGCGGTGAAGACGCAGGAGACGGCGATGAACGGCTTGCGCCGTCCCACCCGGTCCGACAGGACACCGCCGAGCACGGTCGACAGCAGGGTGCAGACCGCGCCGACCGGCGAGAGGATCGCCAGGGCTTCGGTGGGGGAGAGCCCGGCGGGCAGGTCGATGTGATCCTGCAGGATGTACAACTGGTAGAGGATGATGGACAGATAGCCGAGCACGAGCAGGAACCGCCCGATGAACGCCCACCGGAAGTCGTGGGTGCGCAGGGCGGACACCAGTGCCGTGAGCTGGCGCCCCAGCGAGTCCGCCTTGACCGCGGGCTGCTTGGTCTCCCGGACCAGGACGGAGAACAGGACGGCTGCCAGCGCGATGACGGCGCCGAGCACGAGATAGCCCGTCCTGACGTCATCGGGCACGAACGCGGAGGCGATGGTGACGCCGAGGATCGTGCCGAGCGGAGTGCCGATCCCGACCATGGCGGATGCCAGGCCACGGCGTTCCATCGGTACACGGTCGGGGACGACAGCGGTGATTGCGGCCTGGTAGACGTTCATCGTCGCCTGGACGAGGCACCAGCCGATGGTGACGAGCAGGACGGTGTGTACGGCGCCCAGCAGGGCGAGCGCTCCGAGCGCGGCGATGCCGCCGCCCAGTATCCAGGGGTTGCGCCGCCCGGACCGGTCCGAGAGGAGACCGGCGAGCGGGTTGAACAGGGTGGCGAACACGGCCGAGACGCCGGAGACGAGGCCGAGGTTGGCGACCTTGTTCGCGGGGTCGAGCGCCTCCACCTGGGTGGGGAGCAGCACTTGCCCCACACCCATGTAGATCATGAACATCGCGGTGTTGCCGACCGCGAGCAGGCACAGCAGCGAACCGAGCCGCCCGGACAGGGGTTGGGCTGGTGCGTCGCCGACAGGGGACGGTGGTGGTGCGTCGTGCGTGGGTCGGGCTTTGGGACTGGCGGTGCTCATGTCCGGCTCCTCAGGTGCGGCTGTACGGGGACGGGGCACAGAAGCGGTGGACGTTGACACGTGTCAACGTTCGTCACGCAGAGGGGGGATCGCCCATCGGGGCGAGCACAGAAAAGCACGAAACCCGAGTGCCCAATAGGTTTTCGGAAAGTGATACAGGTCACTCCCGGGCGAGTGTGCGGGCCGGGCTACGGTGATCCACATGGATCGGACGAACAGCCCCCGGCCCCGCCCCGCGGCCAAGGCGCGCGGCCCGTACTCCGTGGGGGACGAGCGACGCCGGCGCATCCTCGACGTCGCTGTCGAGCATTTCGCCCAATGGGGCTTCCACGCTTCCTCGTTGGCCAGGATCGCCAAGGAGGTCGGGGTCACGCAGGGCGGTCTGCTGCACCATTTCCGCAGCAAGGAGGACCTGCTCGTCTCGGTGCTCGAACGCAGCGAGGAACACGACATCGAGCAGTTCTTCACCGCGGACTTCGAGTCGGCCGCGGACTGCTTCCTGCGCCTGACCGACCTCGTCGCGTACAACAGCCGCCGCCCCGGCCGCACGCGGATGTTCAACGTTCTGATCGGCGAATCCTGCGAACCCGGACACCCCGCACACGCCTTCTTCAAGCAGCGTTACGCGATGGTCTTCACCCGCCTCACCGACACCCTGCGCGCCGCGGCCGACGCGGGGGAGATCGCCGCGGACGCCGACTTCCCGGCCGTGGCCCACGAGATCGTCGCCGTCATGGACGGGCACCAACTCCAGTGGGCCCTCACGCCGCACGAGGTCGACATGGCGCAGCGGCTGCATGGCTATTTCGACCGGTTGTACCGGGCGATCTCTGTGGGGGGAGTAGGGCTGCCGGCGAAGACCTAGGTGACGGTGGCGTTTGCTTTCGCGATTGTTGCGACGGTTGGGCGACTGCCGGCTCGCGCTCCGCCTACTGTCCGGGGCGTGGACCGGCAGCACGCCGGAGCCGGTTGCCGATCGCGACACCCAGGCCCTCCTGCGCGGGCAGGGAGGCGATGACGAGGTCGCACCCCCGCTCGTCGACCTCCCGCAGAAACCCGTACAGACCACGGGCGTACGCGCTCGGCGACGCCGGGACCTCGAGCACGGCGTGCACCTTGACCGAAGCCCGAGCCATGTCGTGCGGGAGGAAGACGCCGACCTGGTGCCCCGATGCCTGGGCGTCCTCCGCCCGCGCAATGAGCTCTTCGGGCTCGACGAGGACGACGCGAGCGCGCGGAGCGTAGTGCGACGGATGCTGGCCCGGCACCCGGATGCCGCCAGCCGAGGGAGACACCAGCGGACGCCCGAGCGCGGCTTCGAGCTCCTCGCTCGTGACCCCGCCGGGCCGCAGAATGCTCAGGGTCTCGCTGGTGGCGTCGACGATGGTCGACTCCACGCCGACCCCGCAGGGACCGCCGTCCAGTACGTGGTCGACGGCGTCGCCGAGTTCGCTGACCACGTGGCCGGCGGTGGTCGGGCTGACCGAACCGAACCGGTTGGCGGACGGCGCCGCGACACCCCCGCCGAATGCGGCAAGCAGCGCGAGCGCGAGGGGATGGTCGGGCACGCGCAGTGCCACCGTCTCCAAGCCGCCGGTGACCTCCAACGGCACACGACTGCTGCGCCGCAGCACCAGCGTGAGAGGACCCGGCCAGAAACGCTCGGCGAGCAGCCGCGCCGACGGCGGCACCTCCGCCACCCAGTCGGACAGCTGATCGGCGCTCGCGATATGGACGATGAGCGGGTTGGTCGCCGGACGCTGCTTGGCCTCGAAGATACGCGCCACGGCCTCGGGATCCTCCGCGTTCGCCCCCAACCCGTAGACGGTCTCGGTCGGCAACGCCACCAGGCCGCCACTGCGCAGGACTTCGGCCGCCTTCTCGATCTCCCGGTCCCATCCGGTCACGCTCAGCTCTCCTCCATCATCCGTACACCGCTCTCCAGTCATTTCACCTGCACAACGACGTGGGGGCCGACTTGGCACGGCAGCAGCAGGCGCTGCTGCCGGTGTGCCCCATTGTTAACCTGGCGCGATGGACGATGCGTTGGACGAGGGCCCGTTCTTCCACGGAACCAAAGCGGACCTGAGCGCCGGGGACCACCTCGCTGCGGGTTTCCGGTCCAACTACCGGCCCGAAGTCGTGATGAACCACATCTATTTCACCGCGTTGCGCGATGGCGCGGGACTCGCCGCCGAACTCGCCTCCGGCGATGGCGCTCCGCGCGTGTACCTCGTCGAGCCGACCGGCGAGTTCGAGAACGACCCCAACGTGACCGACAAGAAGTTCCCTGGAAACCCCACGCGCTCCTATCGCAGCCGCGAACCTCTGCTGGTCGTCGGCGAGGTCACCGACTGGACACGCCAGACACCCGAAGCACTCCAGCTGTGGCGGGACCGCTTGGCGGCGATTCGCGCCGATGAGCGTGGTGAGATCATCAACTAGGTGAGCTGCCGCCCCACTTGGATCTCATCTGGGCCGGACGTTGCCCACGAAGGCGTGACTCAGTCCCACCACAGTGACCAAACCGTCGATCGGACCATGCCCGCAGTCCACGAACCGATTCACCGTGTCACGGACGTCTAGAGCGTGTAGTTCATGAATTCGAACTCGGGCGGTACGTAACTGCCTTACCGGCCAGGTGCGCGGTGATCCCGTTCTCTGTGGAGGTGACTGTGCGCAGGTGCAGTCCCTCGGGAAGGTTCTGGAGGGGGATGGGTTCTTCCAGGGCTTTGTCTAGCAGCGCCCTCGCCAGAGGGGGCAGCTCGCCCTGGGTGACGCGTGTGTCTGTGAAGGCTATGCGGTTGCCTTCGGCAGCCGAGACAGCGGCACTCACGGTCACGTCCCCGGTGAGCGGCAAGCTGACCGTCACCTCGACCCGGCCGCGTTCGTCGCCCGACGACACATCTACGCCAAGGGCGTTCGAGACGTCCTTGTACGACAGGAACGCAGTCGCCTCGACCCTCTGGGCATGTGCCTCGTCTGTGCTCCCTGAGGTCTTCAGCCCGTCGAGGCCGACGCTCAGTTTCGTGACCGGGAGGGGCCGGGCCGCGCTGGCTGCTGGGATGTCGTGGGCGGTGATGTCGACATGCGCAAGGCTACCCCCGGCCAGCTGGGCGAGGACGGGAAAGCCGCTGACGTGCACCGACGGTTGCTGTGGAGTGTGCATGCCGTCTTGAAAAGCCCTGGCTGTGCGGCTTTCCGTGCGAGACGCCGCAACCCGGTCGGCGGCGACGGCGCCCACGAGTCCTACCGTCAGGGACACCGCGACGATGATCCTTCGGCGCCTGGCCGGAGTCGGGGACCCTGTGGGGGTGGCACCCGGTCCGTCCAGGAGCGGCTTGTCGTGCTGGGAGTGCTTCATTGCTTGTCCTTGTGCAGGGTGAGTCGGTGCCGTGTGTGAGCCTTCGTTGCCGGAAGGGGGCACGGCCCGTACCCTCCACCGTCGTTGGATACAGGCCGTGGCTTGTGGCGCAGCCCGGCTGCTGGGCGGCGTCGCCTGAGTTCCCGCCTCGCCCTCGAACGAGTGCCGTGGTCTCAGCGGCGCCTAGGACCGTGAAGGGCGGGCACAGTGTCCTCCGCGTGAGTGAGGGACAGGGCGCCGCGGCGGAACTGGTCGAGCTTGTCGATGACGGTCTGGCCGACGGGGGTGTGGCCCCAGACGCTGATGCCCTGGTGGGTGGTGGGCTGCCAGGTGCTTTCGTCGACGGTGATGGGGTTCCAGCCGACCTCCCATTCGAAGCCGGAGGGAGTGCGGGCGTAGTAGGACAGCTCACGGTCGTTGGTGTGCTGGCCTACGGTCAGGGCCATCTCGAAGCCGAGTTCGCGTACGCGCTGGTAGCTGGTGGCGACGTCGTCGAGGGTGGCGGCCTGGATGTTGAGGTGCTGGACGCGGGTGCGGACCGGGTCCAGGGGCAGGCCGCGGGTGGCGGCGATGGCGATGGAGTGGTGGCGTTCGTTGACCCGCAGGAAGCGGATCTTGAGTTTGACGCCGCTGATGGTCTCGTCGATGTAGTCGGTCAGGCGGGCGTCGAAGACGGTGTTGAAGTAGCCGCGCAGCTGGGTGGGTTTGGTGGAGGTGAGGGCGATGTGGCCCATGCCGGCGTCGCCGGTGACGAATCCTGAGGCGCGCATCCTCAGGGGTTGGGCGGTCTTGAGGGGGTTGGTGTAGATCTCCTGGGTGATGCCCTTGGGTCCGGGGAAGCGCAGCAGGCGTTCGACGCCGCGCAGGGCTGCTTCCTCGGCAGTGCCTTGCACGGCGCGGACGCTGTGGGCGCGGATGCGGGCTTCGATCTGTTCGAAGGTGGTGTGGTCATCGACGTGCCAGCCGGTGGCGACCGCGTCCTCGGCGGGCCCGTACTGGATCAGGAAGCGGCATTCCTGTTCGTCGAGGCGAAACCGCATCGCATTGGTGTCAAGTGCGTCGTGGTGCATGCCGATGGCCTCTTCACCGAAGCGTCGCCAGGCGGCGAAGCGCCGGGTCTCGATCACGATGTAGCCGAGATGGACGGCGCCGAAGACCGATGGGGCCGGGCTGCGCATCAGGGTGTTGAGCGTGTTCATCGCCGGCCTGCCAGGAAGTCGGCGCACAGCGTGTTGAAGAGTTCGGCGCGTTCGAACTGCACCCAGTGGCCGGTGTTGGCGGCCATGTACAGGTCGCAGTTGGGCATGCGGTCGGCGAGCATCTTGCCGCCGCTGGGCCGGTTGACCTTGTCGTCGGCGCCCCACAGCACCAGGGTGGGCACGGGCAGGCGGGTCAGGCGCTTGTCGCGGGTGAAGTCCATCTTCCACAAGGTCTTGAGCGCGCTGCGTCCCGAGGGACGCCGCAGCGGCGGGCTCGCGATGACCTCGGGGTCGATGCTGTCCTGGTAGCGGGCGTCGATGATCTCGTCGGGGACCTGGGCGGCGTTGAAGACGAGGTAGGTGCGGATGAACTTCTCCAGCTTGGCCCGTGAGGGGCCTTCCCCGGTGTAGTAGCTCAGGAGGCTGTTGAGGCCGGGGGTGGGAGGTGTGCGAGTGGTGCCGATACCCCCGGGGCCCATGAGGACCATGTGGTCGACCCGGTCGGGGGTGTCCAGCGCCAGACGCAGCGCGCAGGCGCCGCCGTAGGAGTTACCGACCAAGTGGGCCTTGTCGATGCCGAGTTGGTCGAGCAGGCCGCGGATGTGGTGGGCAAGGTAGCCGAACGGATCGGTGGCATCGATGCCCTTGCTGCTGCGGCCGTAGCCCGGCAGGTCGGGCACGATCACCCGGTACTGCTCGGCGAGGGCGGCGATGTTGCGCTGGTAGTTGGAGACACCGGAGGCGCCGGGGCCGCCGCCGTGCAGCAGCACCAGGGGCGCCCCCTGCCCGGTCTCCGCGACGAATATCTTCTTGCCGGCGACGTCGTACAGCTTGACGTCCATCTCGGTGTGCGGGGCCGCTGTGGTCATGGCGAAAGTCCTCACTGGCGGATGCCGATGGTCAACTGGGCTGCAGGGTGGAGGCCGGCTGGGGGCGGCGGGAGCGGGGCTGTGGTGGCGGCGGCGTAGACGTAGCCGTCGGGTCGCAGGGCGAGGGTGGTGGCGCGGTGGCGGGCCATCCAGGCAAGCAGCACTTCATCGGTGTCGACGACCGCGCCTTCGGACGGGGTGGTGCCGACCGGGGTGATGGTCAGAGAAGGGACGCCGAGGCGGTCCCAGGCGGGCTGCGGCGTCGCGGCGCGCGCGTGCAACAGCAGCCAGCGGCCCTCCAGTACGTCGTCGAGCCGCGCGAGGCTCCCGTGTGCCGTGGTGACGTGCGGCTGGGGGATCATGTGGCCGGCGGCGCGGTGGCGGTCTGTGGCTCGGAAGCCGGTCGCGTAGCGGGCGACGGGTATCCAGTTCGCGTCCTGCATCCAGTTGCTGAAGCCGGGGATTCGGTCCAGGCCGCGTAGCAGGTGGTTGCGGGCGCGGGTGACGGGCGCACGGCGTTCGGTGATGATGCGGCCGACGAACACCGCCCGCCGGGTCACTTCCTTCACGTGCGGTTTGCGTTCAGCCTCGTAGCTGTCGAGGACCGCCTCGGGCAGCTCACCGCGTAGGACCCCGGCGAGCTTCCAACTCAGGTTGGCCACGTCCCGAACGCCGGCGGCCATGCCCTGGCCGATCCACGGGGGCATCGCGTGGGCGGCGTCGCCGGCCAGGAAGACGCGGCCCGCGCGGAAGCGGGCGGCGAAGCGCACATGATGGCTGTAGACGGTGGCCCGAAGGATCTTGATGCTGTCGCGGCCGACGCCGTACCGGGCGACCAGGCGGTAGACGGCCTCCTCGGTGGTCAGCTTCTGCTCGTCCTCGCCGGGCAGAATCGGGAACTCCCAGCGGTGGTGATCGAGCGGGGTGGGGCAGTCGACTGCGGGGCGTTCGGGGTCGCAGTGGAAGCGCAGCCGGTCGTGGCCGGGCCAGGGCTTGAGCATCTTGGTGTCGATGACCACCCAGCGGTCCTCGAAGGTGCGGCCCTCGTAGCCGATGTTCAGCTGGGCACGGGTGAGGCTGGAGCCGCCGTCGGCGGCGATCACGTACCGGGCGCGCAACCGGTGCACGGTGTCGTCTTCCGTGCCGGCCACCGTCAGCTCCACGCCGTCGGCGTCCTGCCGCAGACGCAACGCCTCATGCTGCAGCCGGACTTCCACGTTCGGATAGCGGGCCACGCCCTCGCGCAGCACCTGCTCCAGCGCGGGCTGGTAGATGAACATCTGCGGCGGGTGTCCGTGTCCGCGCGGTGTGGGGCGGGCCGTGATGAACGGGCGGCCCGCTGCGTCGACGAAGTCGACGGGCCGCTCGGGCAGCATGTCCTGCTTCATCCGCTCGGCCAGTCCGGCCCGCTGCCAGATCCGTAGAACCTCCTCGTCGGTGGAGATCGCCCGGGCCCGACTGAAGATCTCACCGTCGCGTTCCAGCACGACGACCCGTAGCCCGAGGGCCCCCAGCAGGTTCGCCGCGGTGACCCCGGTGGGGCCATAGCCGATCACGGCCACGTCGTAAGCACTGTCCTGGCTCACCGGCACGCCTCACCCTTGCTGTAGCGTTCACTCCAATTGGAATGACCACTACGGTAAGATGGGTTTCACGCAAGGGTCAAGCGCCCGGCGCAACGGAGAGGGGTTCGCACATGACCAGGCAGGCCACGCGAAAACAGCGCGCCAACGGGGTGGAATCGCGCCGCCGCATCCTGGATGCGGCTGTGGAGATCGCGGGCGAGCGCGGTTACGAAGGCACCTCGATCGCAGCGGTCAGCGCCCAGTGCGGGCTCCCCCCGTCCTCGATCTACTGGCATTTCAAGGACAAGGACGACCTGATCGCCGCGGTCATCGAGCGCAGCTTCGAGACCTGGCTCGCAGCCGTCGAGCTGCCCGGTGAAGAGACGGGCGACCCGCGGGAGCGGGTCCTGGCCCTGGCGGCCAATGTGGCGAAATCTCTCGTGGACGCGCCGGACTTCCTGCGCCTGGGACTCATGCTCGCCCTGGAACGCCGCCCCACCGAGACGCGCGGCCGCACCGTGTTCCTCCAGGTCCGCGAGATCGCCGGCGCCAGAATCGCCCAGGTCATCGAGGAACTGTTCCCCGCTCTGGACGCGGCGGCCGTGCACACACTGACCACCTACGCGGTCGCCGGTGCGGACGGATTGTTCGTGCAGCGGGAGATCGGCGGCAACAGCGTCGATCTTGCCGCGATGTTCGAGCTCCACGCACGGCTGCTGTTCGATGCGGCCACCGCCATGAACGCGGAGCGGACCCAGTGACCCTCAGCAGCGCACAACGCGAGAGAGTCGGCAGCCTGTTGCGCCGCGCCGAGCAGGACACGCAGCCCATCGCGCCCTTGTCGCAGACCTTCCAGGGACTCGACCTGGCGGACGCCTACGCCATCCAGCGCCACAACATCGCCCGACGGCTGGTCGACGGATCGAGGGTGGTCGGCCACAAGGTCGGGCTCACCGCGGCCGCGATGCAGCAGCTGCTCGGCGTGGACGAGCCGGACTTCGGCCATCTGCTGGATGACATGGTCCGCCACGACCGCGACGTGGTGGCAGCCAGTGCCTTGTGCGCGCCGCGCATCGAGCCGGAGATCTGCTTCCGCCTCGGCGCTCAGCTGCGCGGGCCCGGCATCACGGCCCAGGACGTGCTGGCCGCCACCGAAGCCGTCGCCCCCGCCCTGGAAATCGTCGACAGCCGCATCCGCGACTGGGACATCACGCTGGCCGACACGGTCGCCGACAACGCCAGCTCCGCCGGCCTCGTCCACGGCCCGTGGACGGCACTGGAGGACGCCCCCGACCTCGCCGGCATCAGTGTCGACCTGCTGATCGACGGTGAGGTGACGGCGCGCGGCACCGGGGCGGAGGTACTGGGCCATCCCGCCGCCGCGGTCGCCTGGCTGGCCAACACCCTTGCCTCCTTCGACGCCGCGCTCGAGCCCGGGCAGCTGGTGCTGCCCGGCGCCATGACCACCGCCCCCTTCGTCCACGCCGGCCACAAGGTCGAGGCCCTCTTCGCGGGCCTTGGTTCGGTGTCGGTGACCTTCAGCTGAGGAGCCCTGTCATGCCCCCTGCCTCCGCGGCACCTGCGGCCGACGACGCGTGGCCGGTCGCCGTCATCGGCTCCGGCAACATCGGCACCGACCTGATGATCAAAATCATGCGTGGGTCCGGCGCCCTGACCATGGCGGCGATGGTCGGCATCGACCCGGATTCCGACGGCCTGGCCCGGGCCCGGCGCATGGGAGTGGCCACCACGGCCGACGGCATCGACGGCCTGCTGGCGCTACCGGAATTCGCCGGCGTCAAACTGGTCTTCGACGCCACCTCCGCCACCGCCCACCGCACCAACTGGGCCAGGCTGGAGCCCACCGGGGTCCGCGTGCTGGATCTGACCCCGGCAGCCATCGGCCCGTACTGCGTACCGGTGGTCAACCTCGATGCCCACCTAGACGCGCCGAATCTGAACATGGTCACCTGCGGCGGCCAGGCCACCGTCCCGATCGCCGCGGCCATAGCCCAGGTGGCCCCTGTCGCATACGCGGAGATCGTGTCCTCGATCGCCGCCAAGTCAGCCGGCCCCGGAACCCGCGCCAACATCGACGAGTTCACCGAGACCACCGCGCAGGCACTGCGCGAGGTCGCCGGCGCCGCCCGCAGCAAGGCCATCATCGTCCTCAACCCGGCCGAGCCGCCGCTGATGATGCGCAACACCGTCTACTGCCTGATCGAAGGCGACTGCGACCACGCCGCAATCGAAGCCTCCATCCAGGCGATGGCCGACAAGGTCCGCTCCTACGTGCCCGGTTACCGGCTCAAGCAGCAGATCCAGTTCGACGTGCACGATGCGGACCATCCGCTGTACCTGCCGCAGGCCGGATCGTTCACCGGAACCAAGGTCACCGTGCTCCTGGAAGTCACCGGTGCCGCCCACTACTTGCCGGCCTACGCCGGCAACCTCGACATCATGACGTCCGCCGCCGTCGCGGCCGCTGAACGCATCGCCCGCCACACTCCTGCCACCACCACCCACACCACGGCGGGAGCCCTGCGATGAGCGGCCTGTACATCAGCGACGTCACCTTGCGCGATGGCATGCACGCCATCCGCCACCAGTACAGCGTTCGCGACGCGGTCGCCATCGCCGGCGCACTCGATCAGGCCGGGGTGGACTCCATCGAGGTCGCTCACGGCGACGGGCTGGCCGGCTCCTCCTGCGTGTACGGCTTCGGCGCCCACACCGACCTGGAATGGGTCGAGGCCGTCGCGGCCACCGTCACCCGCGCCCAGGTCGCCACACTGCTGCTGCCCGGCATCGGCACCGTCTCCGACCTGCGCGATGCCCACCGCGCCGGGGCGTCCGTGGTGCGGGTGGCCACACACTGCACCGAGGCAGACGTCGCCGCCCAACACATCGCCGCCGCCCGCAACTTGGGCATGGACACCGTCGGCTTCTTGATGATGAGTCACATGACCGACCCGGATTCTCTTGCCGGGCAGGCCAAGCAGATGGAGTCCTACGGCGCGACCTGCGTCTACGTCGTCGACTCCGGCGGCGCCCTGACGATGCCCGGCGTCGCCGAACGCGTCGACGCGCTGCGCCAAGTCCTCGACGCGGACACCGAGGTCGGCATTCACGCCCACCACAACCTCGCCCTGGGCGTGGCCAACTCACTCATCGCCGTCGAGCACGGCGCCACCCGCATCGACGCCTCCCTGGCCGGAATGGGCGCAGGCGCGGGCAACGCCCCGCTGGAGGTGTTCATCGCCGCGGCCGACCGCCTTGGGCTCGACCACAGATGCGATGTGTTCGCCCTGCAGGACGCCGCCGACGACCTCGTACGCCCCCTGCAGGACCGCCCGGTTCAGGTCGACCGGGAAACCCTCACCCTGGGCTACGCCGGGGTGTACTCCAGCTTTCTGCGCCACGCCGAAGCCGCCTCCGCCCGCTACGGCATCGACACCCGCCGCCTGCTGCTCGAGGTCGGCCGCCGCCGCCTGGTCGGCGGGCAAGAAGACATGCTCACCGACATCGCCCTCGACCTCCTGAGCACCCCGCAACCCGCCGGGCCCTGAGCAGGGCGCCGCGCCGATCCCGCCCCGCATAACGGAACAGGCGGGCCGCGCACCCCCAGCTGCCCTTCCCGAATCCCCCTCCATACGCGAGCCGCGCGCCACGGCCGGGGGCCGTGCGAAAGAAGGTACGAGCACATGAACACCACCGGCGGGCGCATCGACGTCCACCAGCACATCGTCCCGCCCTTCTACCGAGACCTGCTCGCCCGGGCCGGCATCGGCGAAGCGGGCGGCAGGGCGCTGCCCGACTGGAGCCCCGAGGTGGCGCACGAGGTGATGGACCTGCTCGGCACCGCGACCGGCATCCTGTCGGTGTCCACCCCCGGCACCAGCTTCCTCACCGACGCCCAGGAAGCGGCCGCCCTGGCCGGCCGGCTCAACGACCACTGCGCCGCTCTCGCCGGCGCAGCCCCCCACCGTTTCGGCTACTTCGCCACCCTGCCCCTGCCCCACACAGGTGCAGCGGCCGCTGAGGCAGTACGCGCCCTCGACAGCCTGGGCGCCGACGGCGTCGTACTGCTCGCCAACAACCAAGGCCGCTACCTGGGCAGCGAGGGCGACGACGAGCTGTGGCGGACCCTCAACGAGCGCCGTGCCGTGGTCTTCATCCACCCCGCCGAACTGCCCGCCCCGCCTGTGGACGGCATCCCCCCGTTCGCCGCCGACTTCCTCCTGGACACCTCCCGCGCCGCCTACCTGCTGGTCCGCAACCAAATCGTCCGCCGCTACCCGGACATCCGGTTCATCCTCAGCCACGCCGGCGGGTTCGTGCCCTACGCCTCCCACCGCATGGCCCTGACGATCGCCGGCGAGAGCGGTCGCAGCCCGCTGGACGTGCTGGAGGACTTCCGCGGCTTCTACTTCGACACCGCCCTGTCCTCCAGTCCCGCCACACTGCCCACGCTGCTTTCCTTCGCCCGGCCCGGACACGTGCTCTTCGGCAGCGACTGGCCCTTCGCGCCCACCGCGGCCGGACAGTACTTCGCCCAGGGCCTGGCCTCCGGCGTCGCCCCCGCCACGCTCGATGCCATCAACCGCACCAACGCCCACGCCCTCTTCCCCCGCCTGGCCACCACCGCCGTGCACGCCGCGGACGCGATACCGGCCACTGCCCGGCTGCGCCATGCCGCCCAACGCACCGCAGCACGGCTCGTCTTCAAGCTCGTCCAACCCTGACCCCCTGCACCCAAAGGCAGAACGCCATGAGCACCACCACCCCCCACACTTCCAGCACCGTGGCCACCGGCCGCGGCGGACACCGTGGCGTGCTGTTCGCCATGTGCCTGTCGCTGGTCCTGGTCGTCGCCTCGGTCTCGGCCCTCAACCTCGCCCTGCCCGACCTGGCCATCGACCTCAACGCCTCCAACACCTCGCTGACCTGGATCGCCGACGGCTACACCGTCGCGCTGGCCGCGCTCGTCCTGCCACTCGGCGCGATCGGCGACCGCATCGGACGACGCCGCGTACTGATCGCAGGCAACATCGTCTTCGGCGCGGCGGCCCTGGCCGCCTCCTTCGCCTCCGACACCACCACCCTGATCATCTGGCGCGTCGTGATGGGTGTCGGCGCAGCCATGATCATGCCGGGCACGCTGTCCACCATCACCGCGGCCTTCCCGCCCGCGCAGCGCACCAAGGGGGTGGCCACCTGGTCCGGGTTCGCCGCCGCCGGCGCCATCATCGGCATGCTGGCAGCAGGCGCGCTGCTCGAGCAGTTCACCTGGAAGTCCATCTTCGTCACCAGCGCAGCTGCCGCCGTCGTCTCGGCCGTGGCCGCCTTGCTGCTCGCTCCGGAGACGAAGGACCATCATCCGAAGCGTTTCGACCTGTCCGGAGCCCTCTGCACCGCGCTGGCCATCGGCACCCTGGTGTACGCGATCATCGAGGGCAATGAGCGCGGCTGGAGTGAGCCCGAGGTGATCGGCGCCCTCGTCGTCACGGTGCTCGCCTTCACCGCCTACGCCATCCTCGGCCTGCGCCACGACCATCCGCTGCTGGACCCGCACCTGTTCGGCATCCGCGGGTTCCGCGCCGGCGCCATCACCATCCTCGTGCAGTTCATGGCCGTCTTCGGGTTCTTCTTCGTCGGCCTGCAGTACCTCCAGTTGATCCTCGGCTACAGCCCGCTCAAGGCCGCCGTCGCGCTCATTCCCGTCGCCGTGGTCGTGCTGCCAACCTCCCAGGCCACCCCGCACCTGGTACGCCGTATCGGCATGAAAGCCGTCATGGTCGTCGGCCTGGTGCTGCTCGGATCCGGTCTGTTCGTGATCTCCCGGCTCGACACCGGCTCGGGATACGTGCCCTTCCTCGGCGGGCTGATCCTGTGCGGCTTCGGCATCGGGCTGACCGGCTCGGTCGGCACCTCCGCCATCACCGGCTCGCTCTCCCGCAACCAGCAGGGCGTCGCCTCCGCAATGAACGACACCACCCGCGAAGTGGGCTCCGCCATCGGCATCGCGCTGATGGGCTCCATCTTCGGCAGCCACTACCGTTCCTCGCTGCCCGACTCCCTCGGCCAACTCCCGCCCGACGCCGCCGAAGCCGTACGCCACTCGGCCGCCGGCGGACTACACGTCGCCGACCAAGCCGGTCACCAGGGACCGGCGCTGGCCGCCGCCGTCAAGAACGCCTTCATGGACGGCCTGTCCGCCTCCCTCATCGCCGTCACCCTCGTCGTCATGGCCGCCGCTCTCGGCTGCCTCCTGCGCGCACCCAAAACTCCGCCCACCTCCGACTGACGGCCAGCCCTGTCAACGATGCTGAAGGGTGCCTGACATCGGCCGGCTTCAGCAGGTGGCTACGAGGTGGAGCGGGTAGCGTCGAGCAGAGCGACGAGTGCGCACGAAGGAGCGGGCAGCGCAATGAGGAAGCACAACCGGTCAGCAGCCTCGCGGCAATCGCCGAGCGCGGCGGAATCATCCTGGTCCCTCTGGTCGAAGAACTCCGTGCTGTCGATCGGCTCGGCGGACTCGGTGCTGTCCATCGGCTCAGTCGGGTCGACGCTGTCGGTGGGCTCAGCCGGGAGCGTGCTGTCGTGTGCCTCCATCGGATCAGCCCTGTCGCTGCTGTCGGCCGGGTCGTGGCTCAGCGTGGGTTCCGTGCTGTCCGCGCAGTCGAAGTGGTCCGTGCTGTCCTGGCGTTCTTCCCGCACCGTCCTGTCCGGTGGCGTAACGACCGCTGCGGCGGCCCTGGTCGGCATCGCCGCGCTGCTCGCCGTCCGGACGGCCCCGAGCCGCCAACGCTCTGCGCCGTAGCGCGATCAGCGACGGCGCTTGAGAACGCCACCGTGGATCCGGAACTGGAACAGCTCGCTCCCGGCGCGGGAAAGCACTTCCGCTGTAGCGTCCCGGACGGCCACGCGCATCACGCGAGGCATTACCGCAGGTCAAGGCCCACGCGACCAGATTCGCAGTCGGTAAAGACCACCACCTGTACCGGCAGACCGGCGTCCGCTTGCAGGTCCAAGGCCCCTGCCCCGACGGGCAGGTGGGCGGCCTACGTGCGCCGGCCCGACGGGCACCGCTCCGTCCTCAAATGGCGGCCGCACACCTGCGTGGCGCACATGCGGGCAGGACCGCTGGCCGTGACCGAAGTGCTCCGCCCGGCCGGTTGTCCAGCACCGGCCACCGAGCTGATCGCCGAACTGCCGCAATGCAGCGCTGGGTAGCTTCGGTCGGCGATGCAAGTCCCCCTCGCCTGCCCGGCATCGACGCCGTCCACATGGACTTCCACCCCGGCAACATCCTCGCGGTGGACGGGACGGTCACGGCCGTCATCGACTGGGACGGCGCCGCCCGTGGCGACCATCGCTTCGACCTGGTCACGCTGCGATTCGGTATCCACTCCGCGGACACGGACGCGACCCCAACTGTGGTGCGACGCCTCGACGCGGTTCTCGACACGCTGCCCGACAGCCTGCTGCGACCGGTCTGGGCCCATATGAGTCTGCGCATGGTCGACTGGGCCATCCGCCACCACTCCCCGTCAGAGGTGGACCACTGGCTGGACCTTGCGGAACAGCGTGCCCGCTGAACCGTGCGCCTGTGCCGCTCGCTCTCCTCGCCAAGAGTTGAGCCAGGCGCGCAGATAACAGGTCGCCGGTGGCGAACCTTGCCGCCAATGCGTGTACCACGTGCCCCAGTTCACTTGGATATGGCGGCACTCCGTGGTGACCCACGTCACGTTACCCCCGGTATCTGAAACAGTGTGTCGCAGGTAAATTGCGGGAAGCACACAGATGCGGATCCACGTGCCCGAGCAACCGCCGACGACCCGCGCGGCGGCCCCGCGGTCCCGCCCTCTTCGGGGCCCACGAGCGAGAAGGACCCTTCGCGATGGAGCAGCAGCACGTCGACGTCTTGGTGATCGGCGCCGGAATCTCCGGCATCAGTGCCGCGCGCCACGTCCTGCGCGACAACCCCGAAGCCTCGGTCGTCGTGCTCGAACGCCGGGCACGAGTCGGCGGTACCTGGGACCTCTTCCGCTACCCCGGCATCCGCTCCGACTCCGACATGTCCACCTTCGGCTTCGGCTTCCGGCCATGGCGCGACGCGCGCATCCTCGCCGACGGTGCGCAGATCAGGCAGTACGTCGAGGACGCCGCGGCCGACGACGGCGTTCTGGAACGTGTCCGCTTCGGGCGCCGGGCGATCAGCGCCGACTTCTCGCACGCCACGGGCCGTTGGACCGTCGAGGTCGAGGACGAGAACACGGGCGGGAACGAGTCCTACAGCGCGGGGTACGTCGTAGGCGCCACCGGCTACTACGACTACGACCAGCCCTACCGCCCCGAATTCCCCGGCGAGGCCGACTACCGGGGCACCCTGGTCCACCCCCAGCACTGGCCGCAGGACCTGGACCACACCGGCAAGCGCGTCATCGTGATCGGCTCCGGCGCCACCGCCATCACCCTGCTCCCCGCGATGGCCGAATCCGCCGCGCACGTCACGATGCTGCAGCGCTCACCCACGTACGTCCTCGCACTGCCGGAGGTGGACCCGCTCACCTTCGTACTGCAGAAGCTGCGTGCCCCCGCCTCGCTGACGTACAAGATCTCGCGCGCTCGTAACATCGCGCTCCAGCGCGGGAGTTACGCCTTCTGCCGCAAGTACCCGCGCCTTGCCCGCAAGGTACTCCTCGGTCTCGTACGGGCCCGGGCCGGCAAGGCCGTGGACATGCGGCACTTCAGCCCCCGCTACAAGCCCTGGGACCAGCGCCTGTGCGTCGTGCCCGGCGGGGACCTCTTCAAGACCCTCAAGAGCGGCAAGGCCTCCATCGCCACCGATCACATCGACACCTTCACCGCCGACGGCATCCGCCTGAAGTCCGGTGAGGAGCTGAAGGCCGACATCGTCGTCACCGCGACCGGACTGAGCGTCCGCCTCCTCGGCGGTATGGCACTCACCGTCGACGGCGCCCCGGTGGATGTGACCAACCGCGTGCTCTACAAGGCCGTCCTGCTGGAGGGCGTACCCAACATGTCCCTCGTGATCGGGTACACCAACGCCTCCTGGACCTTGAAGGCGGACCTGGCGGCGGCGTACACCGCCCGCCTCCTCGCCCACATGCGGCGGCACGGACACGACATCGCCACCCCCGTGGCGACCGACGACGACCGGTCGGTGTTCTCCGTCATGGGCGAGGCGCTGACCTCCGGCTACATCGCACGCGCCGACAAGGTCATGCCGCGCCAGGGCACCCGCGACCCGTGGCGCCTGTGGAACAACTACTACCGCGACCGCGCCCTGCTCCGGGACGCCCCGATCGACGACAGTTCGCTGCGCTTCGACGCGGCGGGCCCCGCTCCCGGTGCCGAGACCGCGCCCGACACCCGCGCATCGAGCCGCGCCGCCTGAGCGCATCCCCCTTGCCGCCCGACCGGAGGACGAAGCAGATGACGAAGACGACCTCGCACCTGTCCAGGAAGGCCTACGACGAGCGCCTGCGGACCCTGTCGCAGGGCTCCGTGAACGTCAACTTCAACGCCTTCACCGATATTCGGTGGGACGACCCCGAGTTCGCCGTGGACCCGAACGACCCGCGCTGGGTCCTCACCTCCGCGGACGCCCTCGGCGCGCACCCCTGGTACCGGGAGCAGCCGCTCGAGACGCAGATCCGCATCGGGATCTGGCGCTGGGCCACCATCGCCAAGGTGGGCATGCAGTTCGAGAACCTCCTCATGCGCGGAGCCCTGGACTACGTCTCTCAACTGGACAACCGCGACGAGGAGTTCCGGTACCTCACGCACGAGATCACCGAAGAGACCCATCACACCCAGATGTTCCAGGAGCTGGTCAACCGCACCGGCGTGGACACCGCCGGCGGCAAGCGCTGGTTCCGGGAACTGAGCCGTGTGCTGCCGCTGGCCGGATCCCTCTACCCGGAGGCGTTCTTCACCGGCATCCTCGCCGGTGAGGAGCCCATCGACCACCTTCAGAAGGCGGCCCTGCGCAGCGGCGAGCCGGTGCATCCGCTGCCGCAGCGGATCATGCAGATCCATATCGCGGAGGAGGCCCGGCACATCTCGTTCGCCCACGAGTTCCTACGGCTGCGAGTGCCGCGTTACGGCAAGGCCCGGCGCGGCACGTTGTCCGTCCTGTTCCCGCTGATCATGCGGATCCTGTGCGACGTCATCATGATCCCCGACCGTAAGTCCGCGGCGCAGGTCGGTATCCCGGCCTGGGTGATCAAGGACGTCTTCTGGAAGTCCGATGCCGGCCAGAAGATGCTCCACGAGCTGTTCTCCGACGTACGGATGCTCGCCGAGGACATCGGCCTGATGAACAAGGCGTCCCGCCGGCTCTGGAAGGCCCTGCGGATCGACGGCCGTCCGGCCCGCTTCCGCGGTGAGCCCGTCCCGCACACCGCCGACTGACCGCCACCACCACCTCGTCGACCGTCTCAAGGAGACCAGCCCGCCGTGCCGTACGTCGTCACCCGATCCTGCTGCGCCGACGCCTCCTGCGTGCTGGCCTGTCCCGTCAACTGCATCCACCCGGCGCCCGGTGAGCCCGGATTCGCCACGGCCGAGATGCTGTACGTCGATCCGCAGACCTGCGTGGACTGCGGCGCCTGTACGACGGCCTGCCCGGTCGACGCGCTCAAGCCGCACACCGCCCTCGGTGAGGGGGAGTTGCCGTTCCTGGAGCTGAACGCCTCGTACTACAAGGACAACCCGCACGCCGACCGTGCGCCCATGTTCGTGCTGCCCCGGCAACGCACCTTGCCCGCGGGGGAGTTGTCCGTGGCCGTCGTCGGAGCGGGCCCCGCCGGCCTGTTCGCGGCCGACGAGTTGCTGCGTCACCCGGGCGTACGGGTCACGGTCTTCGACCGGCTACCCACGCCGTACGGTCTGGCGCGGGCCGGTGTCGCTCCGGATCACCAGGACACCAAGCAGGTCACCGAGCTGTTCGCGGCCATCGAGGCGCAGGCCGGTTTCACCTACCGCCTCGGTGTCGAGGTCGGCACCGACCTCACCCACACCGACCTGCTCCGTACGCACCACGCAGTGATCTACGCGGTCGGCGCAGCCACCGACAAACGCCTCGGCATCGCCGGCGAGGACTTGCCCGGCAGCGCCAGCGCCACGGACTTCGTCGCCTGGTACAACGGCCACCCCGACCACGCCCAAGACCACTACTCCCTGGACACCGAACGTGCTGTTGTGGTCGGCAACGGCAACGTCGCCCTCGACATCGCCCGCATCCTGACCGCCGACCCCGACGCCCTGGCCCGTACCGACATATCGGATCGCGCGCTCGCCGCCCTGCGCGTGAGCAAGGTCCGAGAGGTCGTCCTTCTGGGCCGCCGCGGCCCGGCCCAGGCCGCGTTCACCGTCCCCGAACTGCTCGCACTGAACGCCCTCAAGGACGTGGACGTGACCGTGGAGGGCTGGCCCGAGGACCTGGCGCCCGACGCCACCGAGAAGACCCGCCTGCTGTCGGAACTGGCCGCCCGCACCCCGGTCGCAGGCCGCCGCCGCATCGTCTTGCGCTTCCTGACCGCCCCCATGCGACTGAAGGTTGAGGATCGCGTACGAGCTCTGGAGGTCACGCCCACCGCGCTGCACCGCGACGCGGACGGATCGCTCCACGCCCGTCCCACCGGCGACGCCCCCCAGGAGCTGGAGACCGGACTAGTGCTGCGCTCCATCGGCTACCGCGCCCGCCCCGTTCCCGGCCTGCCCTTCGACGAAGCCGCGGCGACCGTCCCGCACACGGCGGGCCGTGTCGAGCCCGGCGTCTACGTCGCGGGCTGGATCAAGCGCGGACCGACCGGCTTCATCGGCACGAACAAGACGTGCGCCGCCGAGACCGTCGAGTCCCTCCTCGACGACTTCAGCGCCGGCCGCCTCACACCACCCGTGCCCGGCACCGACGTATCCGGCCGGGCTCTGGGCCTGGACGCCTGGCGCGCGATCGACCGTACGGAACGAGAGGCGGGCGAGGCCCAAGGGCGGCCCCGTGTGAAACTCACCGACACCGACACTCTGCTGCGTACAGCTGTGAAGGCTCAGGCCCCTTCCAGGTCGGACACCCGCTGCTGAGGCGACACCGCCACACCCGCATCCCGCAGCGTCGCATCGAGCACCGCCCACACCGACCGGTAGATCATCGCCCGCAACTCCTGCTCGGACTGCTCACGTCGAGGGTCCTGCACCCACTGGTTCACCGCGGTGTCCACGAACCCGACGATCCCGACCGCGACCGAACGCACCGGCGTGTCCCGCACTCCGAGGGCCGCGAGCACCTGACCGAACCGCTCGCTCAGCATCAGCGCGATCGTGGTCTTGGCATCCGCCACCAGCGAGCCATCGCCCATCGCGTGCTCCCCGACACCCATGTAGGTGTACAGGCGCGGATGCTGCGTCACCCAGTCCACATGCGCGTCCACCACGCGCCGTACGGATTCTTCGATCGTCCCCTCGAAGCTGAGCGTGGGCTCCATCCGCCGCATGAACGACTCCAGCACCCGCCGGCGGATCAACTCGTCCAGCGTGGCGCGGTCCTTGAAATGCCGGTAGAGAACCGACCGCGGCACCCCCACGCGCTCCGCGAGCCGCTGCACCCGAAAGCGGACGCCCTCTTCCTCGATCAGCGCGACCGCGGCGTCCACCAACTCGCCCTGCCGCTGCGCCTTGTGCTCGTCCCACCGGGTGGAGCGCCCGTCGATCTGCGGCTCGCCGCCGGTTCCCTTCGCCATCCCGCCACAATATCCGCCATTCGAACGCGTCCGGTGGCTGAGCTGCACTGCTCGCAACGGTCAGATGCTGAGCCGCCTTCGCTGAGCCGTCTTCGGCCTCCGGACGCTCTATTTCTACCGGTGGTTTCGCTCTACCGGCGTCGACCGGTCCAAGCCGCGGTCAGTGCCGTGGCGGCGGACGCCAGTGCGCCGAACACGTAAGTCTCCGGGCCCGTCATCGCGCGCCACTGCCGCAGAGTGTCGGGGAGGTGGTCGAACAACCAGTACGTCGGGACCGTTGCTTCGTACACCTCCGGGCCTTCGGCAGGCAGCGCACCCTCGGGCGGCGGGCCCGCCTCCGCCGCGCGTTCCGCCAGGAGCAGTGCGTGACCGTACAGTTCGCCCGCGAGTACGGCGCACGCGACGAGCAGTGCACCCCACAGCCACAGCGCGGGACCGGCGCGCCATCTCCCGATGACGAGGCCGACCAAGCCGCCGAACGGGACGGCCGCATAGGAGACTTCACGGATCGCGATGGTGCTGCCGTGCACCTCGCCCAAGGCGCCGAGCAGCTTGCCGTAGAGGAACGCGCCGACGAAGGCCAACAGGACAGCCGCGGCGTAAGCCGGCGCCGTACGCATCGCGTCCAGCCGATCCAGGTGAACCCGCTGGTCCCCCTCCTGCGGCCGGCCGAAGAAGCGCGTGCCGAACTCCCGTTGCCCTGCCCCACCCACGCTTGTCCCCTCCGCCGTCGGCCCGATCCAACCGGCCCGATCCAACCGGCCGGATTGCTGCCGTCGGCCAACGTGTGTGAACCATACGGTCATGCAGCTTGCTGCGGTTGCCGGGTACGGCCTGGCTGTGTCGCGTACCCCACCAGGCCCCAACCGGCCGCGGCGACAAGCAGCCACACGACCGCGGTCGCGGGCAACGCGCCGCCGAACGCCCCGATTGCCAGGGACAGGGCGAGCGGGGGCAGAAGGTGGCCGAAGAGCCGGCCCCAGCTTGCCGCCGTATCCGCCGTATCTTCCGTACGGCGAACGATGATCGCGGCTGTCAGCGTGATCAGCGCGTAGGTGGCGAAGCTGCCGCACAACACCCAGCGCACGCTGGCCGGCAGGTGGTCGTGGCGGTGCTCCATCGCTGCGCCGAGACCGGCGGCCAAGGCGGTGAGGGCGCCGTTGGTGAGGCAGTGCAGGAAGAGCACGAGACGTGGTGGCAGAGCGGATTCCCGCAGATTCGGCACACCGCCGTAACCGTGCACGAGGGAGAGCCGCCAGATCGAGACCAGCAGCAGGAAACCGGCGAGGCCGAGCGCGCGCAGCGCGTGGTCCCAGTGCGCGCCGGAGCTCACCATCACGAGCTGGGCCACACCTTCGCCGAGCACGATGATGGTGAACAGGCCGAGCCGTTCCCCCGGGTGCACCGGATCGACATGGGCGAGCGTGTAGTCGAACCGCTCGCTTTCCCGGTCGACGCGGCCCAGGCTCGTGCGGCCGCGGCCGCGGCCGCGGCCGCGGCCGCGTTGGCGCTCAGCGCGCTGCTTGCCTGCGGCGCGCCGGGCCTCGGCGTTCGCTTCGACATTGGCGGCGGAGAAGCTGAGTGTGGCCCACAAATCGATGGCCAGGCCCGCGGCCCAGAGCCAGTAGCGCGCCTGGCCGTCCACCCAGATGGACACGATCCAGGGAGTGACGCCCGCGCTGAACTGCGCGACGGGCCAGTCCACCAGCATCTGAGCGCGTCGCCCCCAGACCCCGCTGGCCACGAACCGCAGAACGACGTAGGTAGCGGCGAACGCCTGCTGATGTTCGCCCTCATGTACACCCGCCACCGACGCCGCGAGTACGGTCATGCCGAGCATTCCGATGAGCATGGTCCAGGTACGCGCCCGGTCACCGGCCACGTTGCCGTAGACCGTGAAGCACATCCAGATCATCCAGAACGCCAGGTAGAGCAGGGTGAAAAGACCGACATCGGCCAGGGACGGCTCGCCGTGCAGCACGTGCGCGAGCTGCGCCGTGCCGGCCACGACGATGAGATCGAAGAAGAGCTCCAGCCAGCTCGCGTGACGCTCTTCGGCTGTCGGCTGTCGCGGCTGATCCGCACTCTGCGCATGTGACACCTGCGCACCATAGGCAGCGGCATGCGGCCGGATGCTCATTGCCACGCCGCCCCGTGCCCGCACCGGACCGGCGTTGTTTGGATGCGCGGCACGCGGATACCCAGGGCAGGAGCGACCAGAGCCGGACCTTCGCGCCGAACCTCCAAGAACGCCGAGACACCAGGAAGAGGCCGTAGATGAGTACGCGCACTTCGCGTCGCCGGAACGGCCACGAATCCACCACCTCGCGGCGCGGCTCCGACGCGCTGCGGGCCGCCGGGCGGGCGGGGTTCACCGCGCGCGGCGTGGTCTATGTGCTGGTGGGGATCCTCGCCGTCCGCATCGCGCTCGGCGACAGTGCGGAGCAGGCGGACCGGCAGGGGGCGCTCCGGCAGATCGCGGAGCAGCCCTTCGGCAAGGTCATGCTCTGGGCACTCGTGGTGGGCCTGGGCGGAATGGCATTGTGGCGCGGCGCCTGCGCCCTGTGGGACAGGGGACCGGATCGTAAGGCCACATCCAGGCTCCTTGACGGTGGCCGAGCGGTGTTCTATGCCGCGATCTGCTGGGGAGCCGCGGCGTTCGCCGCCGGGAACGGCAGCTCATCGAGCGGGGACGAGCAGTCCAAGGACTGGACGGCGTCCGCGTTGAAACTGGCCTACGGGCGGTGGCTGGTGGGCTTGGCCGGATGTGTCCTGATCGGTGTGGGCGTGGTCCTCGCGGTGCGCGCGTTGCAGCGCAAATTCCTGAAGAAGCTCGACACAGGAGCCATGAGCCGGCGTACGGAGCAGACCGTCACCGGACTGGGAGTGGCCGGGGGCGTGGCCCGAGGCTCGGTGTTCGCCGCGGCGGGGGTTTTCATCCTGATCGCGGCGGTGCAGTTCGACCCGGACGAGGCCAAGGGCGTGGACGACACGCTGCGCTCCTTCACCGAAACCCCGGCCGGCCCGTGGCTGCTGGTGGCGGTCGCCATCGGCTTGGTGCTCTTCGGCGTCTTTTCCTTCGCCTCGGCCCGCTGGCGCCGCGTGTAACCCCGACCACGGACCACGGCAGAGCCGGTCAACGCCGCCGGCCCCGGTGCCGCCCCGCGTTGACCGCCTCACTCCGTGACCACGCCACCCCTGACCACGCCACCCTGACTGCCCGTTGCTCAGTGTTCGTGCGTGACCTGAGCCAACAGCTCGCGGATCTCCCGCAGGCTCATCCGCGTACCTGGGTCGGAGTCCCGCTCCTCGATCTGAGCGAAGTGCTGCTCGGCAGTGGTCAGGTCGCCGCGGCGCCGGGCCAGTTGACCGGCGAGGCGGTGGCCGTCGAGATGGCCCGGGTACTCGGCGAGGATGTCCGCGACGAGCGGCGCGGCCTCCGCATCCCGCTCCATCTCGACCAGCAGCTCGGCCAGTTCGGGACGCGGATCGACGCGCTGAGCGAGCGGTCCGCGCGGTTGGTCGAAGTCGCCGACCCGTTCCACCGCGCGGCGCAGCCACTGTTCGGCCTCCGTGGTCCGCCCGATCCGGCGCAGCGCCCTGCCGAGGTGGTAGGCCGCCTCGGGAATGTCGTTCTCCCACGCCATCCGGAGCCACTGCTCGGCCTCGGCGTATCGTCCCCAGCGCACCATGCTGCGACCGGCCAGGAAGGCGGGCCGCGCCAGGCCGCCCTCGGCGGCGCGCACATACCAGCGCTCAGCGAACTGCGGGTCCCCGCCCCGCTCTTCGGAGGTCCAGCCGACACCCCAGGCCGCCCTCGCGTGCCCGAGTTCCGCGGCCTTCAGCGTCCAGATGCCGGCGGCCCGTTCGTCCTTCGCGTGGGTATGGATCCCGGCGATGCTGTACGCGGCCCCCGCGTCCCCGGCCTCGGCGGCGGGCTCGAAGTAGGGCACGAGCAGGGTTTCGTCGGCCCCGCAGTCCTGCAGCATGCGGCCGAGGTCGAGCAGCGCGCGTGGAGTGCCGGCTCTGCGGTACCAGTCGGCCGCTTCGGGCAGCCGGTAGAGGCGCTCGAGCGCATCGGCGTACGCGAAACCCTCCTCGGGGCCGCCGGACTCCGCCGCCGCCCGCAGCATCGGCAGCCGCGCCGTGAGTGCGGGGTCGGGCAGCCGGGCGGGGTCAGCGCGAATCGCCGCGATGTCCTCGAGCTCGTCGGCGAACATCTCGGGCGCTGCGTCGTCCGACTCGCCTTCGCCCTCGGCGGTGCCGGCGCGGCGCAGCCATCGCTCGGCCTCGTCGAGCCGCCGTTGCATGATGCCGAGCAGACCGAGGTAGAACCGGGCGCGGTCGTGCCCACCGGGCGCTGTGGCCGCCGTCCGGAACCACTGCTCGGCCGTACGCTGGTCACCGCGCTCGAACGCCCATACGGCGAGGACGTACGCCGCACCCGAGTAGCCGAGCTCATGCGCCTGTACGGCCAGCGCGCGTGCCTCCTCGAACCGGTCGCTGTCACGGGCCACCAAGATGGCCTGCTCGATCAGAGCCTGGTGCGAGCCCACCGCCGCGGCTCGCGCGTAAAGCGCCTCCGCCGCGCGGATCGTGCTCGGGTAGTACCTGAACATGCCCGCGTACTCGATATCCCGCAGCGGACTCAGCGCCTCGAACGCGCCCTCGGCATCCCTGTCCGCCTCCGCCCGAGCGAGCCTGTCCTTCCACAGCTCCAGATCGTCGACGATGTTCTCGATCACCTGACGGGCAGACGCCGCCTTCCGGTCACCCAGCTCGACCGCCTCGTCCAGCTGCACCTGTGCTTCGGCGAAGGCTCCGTGGTGGGCGGCTTTGAGTACCGCTCCGTTGGTGAGGCACTGGACGTTGCCCAGTGCGGCTCCCCGCGCGTACCACTCCTGCGCTCCGTCAAGATCGCCGGCTTCCTTCAGGAGCGTGGCGAGTCCGAAGGCGCAGCCGCCGTCGCGGTCGGCCGCGCTGCGGTACCAGCGCTCGGCTTCGGCGAACTCCCAGCGGTCCTTGTGGCAGATCGCGAGCGTGCGCGCCGCATCCGCGTCCCCGTCCGCGGCCGCCCGCACCCACCACGGCAGAGCCTGGTCCATCCGGCCGTGCTTGCCGAGGAACGTGGCGTAGGCGCGATACGCACCCTCGCCTCCGGCCTCCGCGGCAGCCGCCAACTCGGCTTCCTCGTCCCGTACTTCCTTTACTTCCTTACGCGTTTCCCCGTGTGTCATCCCGCGATCCTGTCAGGCGGTTGCAGCCGGGAGCGGTCGGGGGGTGCGCGGGCAGCCTGGGGAACCTGCCTCCAGTAAGCCTGTGAGGTGAAGAAGAACTAAAGCCAAAGGGACTTTGCGACCTGAATCGCAGGACGTTCGCCTCGGCGCAACGCACCTGCACCGGGCATCTCATGAAGCAGCAAGGAAAGGCGAATGAGATGCAGCAGTACATCTGGATCATCGGCAGCAGGATCGTCACCGTGTCTCTGCCGCCCACGAACGCCCCCTGGGCCGCCGACGGACTCAAAGGTGTGCACCACATCCGACCGACCCACCAGGGTCGAGGTCCCGAGCCTGCGCCCTTGTATGAGCAGACAGGCCCCGAAGCCGCGGCACGGCTACACCAGGGGTTCATCTGACCCACTCGGTTCCGGGAAGGCCGCTTCTGCCGGGATGGAAGAGGTTGCTTGATCTCCTCCTGTATTCAGCGCGCGATACGCCTGGCGGGCAGTGCCGGTTCGACCAGCGGGCGCAGCACCATCCGTACCGGGCGACTCGACAGAAGCAGGGCGAGGGCCAGGGCGAAGAGCGCGAGCAGCGGTGCGGCCGCGGCGCCGAGGCTACCCACCGCGTCGGCGGCGCCGAGGTGCTCAAGAGCCTCGATGACCAGGCCGTGCGCCAGGAACGGGAACATCGTGAGCGCGCCGAGCATCGTGTAGCGCGTACGGCGGCACGGTACGAGCGCGAGGAGCGAGGCCACCAGAAGGCCGGAGACGACGAACAGCAGGATCCGCAGGGCGAAGTAGCCGGGCAAGCTGCTGCCCAGTTGGTTGTGGTCGTACTGCATGTTGAACCAGTCCGTGTTGATCCACGAACCGAGCTGGTACGTGACCACGAGCGCGACGAGCAGCACCGCGCAGGCGACACGGCGCACCGCGGGAGTGTGCAGCCGGTCGAAGTGCTCGGGGCGCAGCCGCAGGCCCAGGACGAACCAGGGCAGGAACATCAGGACGCGCGGCAGTGCCAGTTCGTACCCGATCTCGGTGGTGCCGGCGGCCAGGGAGACGGCGACGGCAAGCGCGACCGGATGACGTACCGCGTTCCACACCGGGACGCTCAGCCGCCACAGGAACAGCGCCACCAGGAACCACAGGACGTGTGTGGGACGGGTCGGGTGGAAGGTGAAGGGACCGCCGGAGATCCACAGATCCAGTGCCTGGTAGGCGGCCTGGAACAGCAGATAGGGGAGCAGTACCCGGGTGAGGAGCGCCCGGATCTGGCGCGGGGTGCCGGTGAAACCGCGCGAGAAGTAGCCGCAGATCAGGATGAAGGCCGGCATGTGCAGCAGGTAGACCACGCTGTACACGGCTTTCACGGCCGGTATCGAGTCCTGCAGCGGGGACCAGCTGTGGCCGGCCATGACCAGGACGATCAGCAGAAACTTCGCGTTGTCGAAGAACGGGTCACGGCCCTCGGTCCGGAGTGCGGCCGGGGCGCTTTGCGCGGCCGGGGTCCGGGGACGGCTGGGGGCGGGGACGGTCATCGGAGAAAGCGTAGGGAAGGGGAGGCGTTCCGGCTTCGGCCGGAAGTACCAGATGGGACGGCGCAGACAAGCGGGCGGTACGGTACCTGACCGCTTCTGCACCGGTCGCTGCCACCCTGCCTGGGCCGCCGGCTCGGCGCCGCCCATACTGGTGCGAGCCCCTGCCCCCTCGCGGATTGACTTCATGGCCAAGAACCCGACTCCATCGACCGTCACTCCCGACACCGTGTGGCTGGCACGCGGGCGTCACCTCGGCCCCGATCCCGAGCTGGACGCCCGCCGCAACCTGATAGCGCTCAAGGCCGCCGGGGTCCTGGAGGACTTCCTGGAACTCGAGCCCGCCGACGCGGCGCGTTCCACCGTGCTTCATCCCCGGGACTCGGCCGCCGATCCGGGCCCGTCGGCACGCCGAGTGTTCGAGGCACGCTGGCGCGTAGCGGACAGCGTGACCGTCCGTGCGCAGCTGACCACGTACGCCGGCGAGGGCCGTCGCCGGGGCGATGATTTCGTGTCCTGGATCCTGGCGGCGGAGGCGGAACGGCCCTGGGACCTTCACTGGCCGTCGCCCGCCACGATGTTCTGGCCCGACAGCGATCGCGTCGAGTGGAATCACGACATGGTGGCAGGCGTGCGCCTGGGCACGACGAACCACCTGCCTGCGGACGACGACGACGTACGCGCCCGGCTCAAGGACTGCGCCCAGCACAGCTGGAACATCCACTTCGTGGTGCATGAGGCGATGACCCCGGACGGGCGCGGCCGACAGACGCTCACCTCGTTCCTGCCGCTGAGCCTGCGCCACCGGGTGATCGAGCACCGGGCCACTCCGCAGCAGGCGCAGATCGCCGACTTCGCGCTGCGCAAGGAGCGTGGCGTGGGCCTGCCGCGCGGTGGTGCCGTCGTACTGCCGACGCTGGTGCCCGACGCCGCGTACGACGCGCCCCACTTCACGCTCCACACGGTGTTCCTTGACGGCAGCGAACCCACCGAGCTCATCGCGAAGATCGTGGAGTTCGCCGCACTGCCACGCCCGCTGGCCGCGGACGCCGAAACCGCACTGACCCGCCTGCGCCAGGGCTGGCACCTGCTCACCCCCGCCGAGGAACTGGCCCACGCCCAGCACATGGCCCACCACTACGCCCAAGCGCTCGAGGCCATGACCCAGTCCCGTGACCGCTATCAAGAGGCCACCGAAGCACTGCAGGCCGCCCTCGCCGACTCCGCCGAAGGACAAAGGCTGCTGCCCCTTGAGCCGTCGCCTGCCCCCGGCAGACCGGAGGCTTCACCGTTGACCGCCCTCACCAAGGCGATCGCACGGTTCCGCGGTCCTGGGAAGTAGCTCCTACCCGACAGGCAGGGTGGACGTGTCCGGGCGGCGGGCGAACCAGCGGGCGACGGGCTCCTGGGTGACGCCATGCAGTACGGCGCTGAGCAGCACGGTCGCGCACATCACCTCGATGATGAAGGTGCCTTCGCCGGCGGGGAGTTCGATGAACGCGAGCAGGCCGAAGACGATCGAGGTGACACCGCGAGAGCCGAGCCACCCGATCGCGGCCCGTTCTGCCCTGCCGGCACCCGTTCCGGCCAGCGAGACGACCACGGGCACGTAGCGGGCCACGGTGAGAGCGAGCAACCCGTACGCGACCACGCGCAGCGTGATGCCGTCGGCGAACTGGTCGGCCGCGATCTTTCCCAGGGTGAACCACACCGCCAGCGACAGCAGGTGGCCGGCCTCGTGAACCAGCCCGAGGTTGTCCGCCTTGACGGCGCGCGCGGCACCCGCGTACCACAGGCCGGTGACGAAGGCGGTGACGAAGCCGTTGCCGCCGAGCGGCGTGGCGATGGTGTAGGCGAGGAACGGCAGCGCCAGACTCGCGGTCCGCAACGCAGCCGGCCTCGCCCAGCCGCTGTCGTTCGCGCGCCGCACGAGCCACGCGGCCAGCGCGCCGAGCGCCGTGCCGATGACAACGGCGAGTACCGAGCCCTTCACGACGCCGAACAGCAGATCGCCGAACGAGCTGCCGTGTGCTGAGGCCAGGTTCGCCACGCAGAAGAGGAACAGCGGCGAGGCCAGACCGTCGTTGAAGCCGCCCTCGATGTTCAGTGCGGCCCGCACCCGCAGGGGGATGCGCTTGTCGCCCAGCAGCCCGGCGACGGGAGCGCGGTCGATGGGCATGACCACCAGCGCGGCCACGGCCAGCAGCCACCAGTTCGTACCGGGGAAGAGCAGTGCACCGATGAGGGTGGCGAGGCCCACGGAAGCGGGCAGAGCCAGGCCAAGCAGCCGCCCTTCGCCCACCGACTTTCCCAGCTTCTCGTAGTCCCGGGCCTCGGTCGCGTCCACGAACAGCATGACGGCGAGCACGACTTCGACGGCCACCTCGAAACTGTGCGCCTCGAAGTCGATCGGGACGGCCGGGTGAGCGCCCCGGGTGAGCACGATTCCCGCCGCCACAAACGCCATCGGCGCGGTGATGCTCCAGCGGGCGGCCAGCCGGTCCGACACCAGGGCCCACACGAACAGCAGGGACAACAAGCAGGTGGCAGGCAGCAAGGGAGCTCACAGGGGCAGCGGGAACAGACTCGTGCCTCGTCGGCCCGAACAGTCTGCGCCGTGGCATCGACTCAGTGGGAGCGCCACGCGCTCGAGCTGCTAGGCCGTTTCTTCCGGATCATCTGGCCGACCAGATGAAGATGGCTGCGAGGTGGAGTCCGGCGAGGGAGATGGTGGCGGTCTTGTCGTAGCGGGTGGCCAGGCCGCGCCATCGCTTGAGCTTGATGATGCAGCGTTCGACTGGCTGGGGGATCACGGCCCGGATCCCGCGCCGCCGCAGGTGACTGTGGATCGCCCGGGACGAATACGCCTTGTCGGCCAGAACCACATCCGGTGCGATCCGCGGCCGGCCGGCCGGCCGATCGGTCGGGGCACTCGCAAACGGGACATGGCCGGGGTGAACGCGGGGGCGTCTCTGGACAGCACCGGGCTGGCCGGGCGTGATGACGAAGGCGAGCGGACGACAGCGACTGTCGGCGGCGAGGTGGATTTTGGTGGTCAGTCCGCCGCGGGACCGTCCGAGGGCATGATGCTCCGGCTCGCCGTCCGGTTCCCCTTTTGACGAGGCCCGGCGGCGTGCTGGTGACTTCCTTGGCGCTGCTGACGCTCTTGCCGTCGCCGCACGTGTCTGGCGTACTGACCAGCCTTCGACCTCTGGGCGCGATCAACAGAAAGCGTCTGGGGATCTGCCGCGCGCTCGTACAGCTCGACTTCGAAGGGATCTGCGTCCACCTCGAGGAGCCGGGCCAGGGCCTCCCGATCCTGCTCAGCTGTCGGACGTACTCGAACCTCGTCCCTCCATACCTGACCGCTCGCCTCGGCTTCGTCCATCTCGCCAATGTATGGGCGTGCAGCAGTCCGCGAAGCGCTCGCCGTTGCGGCAGCATCCTGCGCGCGGACGGAAGGTTCGGTACGGCTGGTCGAGCCCCTCATCCACGTTCCCGTTCCGGGAGTACGCCTCGCTGGTCTCCCGTAAGGCACAGCAGCTGACGCAGGAGATCGGCGCGGCGAAGCAGAGCCTCGATCACTTCGCCACGGCCCCCCGGCATCGGAAGCCGCTCAGGTCTGAAGATCTCCACGTAGCCCTGTCCCTTTCGCGGCTGTCGTACCTTGCGCGATGTAGAGACCCTTCAGCAGGGGAGAGGGTTGTACGGGCAGAGGTGCGCCTGCCCGCCGACGTGACGCACGACGCCCGCCGCCGGAGCATTCCGGGGCGGGCGTCATGGCATTGCTGCTTAGGCGGGGGTGATGTTCTCCGCCTGGGGGC
>JOGW01000017.1 GCA_000721375.1 Streptomyces sp. NRRL B-3428
TCGCGCTTCCCTTTCCGGCGGTGTCGACTCTATCAGATCCTTTCGGGCCTGACTCCCGGTCAACTCGGGTTGTCTTTACGGCTGTTGGGCCGTTCCGACGAGGTGAGACTTTAGCGGAATCATCGCTCCCGACCTAATCGGGGGCTATTCCTCATTTCGTAAGAGCGCACGAAAGCGAGACCGCGTTCGAGCGCGGAATGCTTGAAGTGGTTCTTGCGGAATGGCTGCCCGGGGACCGGCTTTCACCGGCTCTCACGTCGGGCAACTCGGAGAACACTACGGATCTAGGAGGCCCGTGTCAACCCGCGGCCAGCTCGCGGCTGCGGTCGCGGGCTGCCTCCAGGGCGGAGAGCAGTGCGGCGCGTACGCCGTGGTTCTCCAGCTCGCGGATGGCGTTGATGGTGGTGCCGGCCGGGGATGTGACGTTCTCACGGAGCTTCACCGGGTGCTCGCCGCTGTCGCGGAGCATCACGGCGGCACCGATCGCGGCCTGGACGATCAGGTCGTGGGCCTTGTCGCGGGGCAGGCCGAGGAGGATGCCCGCGTCCGTCATGGCTTCCACCAGATAGAAGAAGTACGCGGGGCCCGAGCCGGAGAGTGCGGTGCAGGCGTCCTGCTGGGACTCCGGGACGTGGAGGGTCTTGCCGACCGCGCCGAAGATTTCCTCTGCATGGGTGAGGGCGTCGGGCGTGGCGTGGGTGCCGGCCGAGATCACGGACATGCCCTCGTCCACCAGGACCGGGGTGTTCGGCATGACGCGGATGACCTGGGTGCCGTCGGTGAGGCGCTCCTCGATGAAGGCCGTGGTGATGCCGGCGGCCGCGCTGATGATCAGGCGGTCCGTGGTGACGTGCGGGGCGAGCTCGTCGAGGAGCTTGCCCATGTCCTGGGGCTTGCAGGCCAGGATCAGGGTGTCGGCGCGCTTGGCGGCGTCGGCGTTCGTGACGGTCTCGACTCCGTAGCGCGTACGGAGTTCCTCGGCGCGCTCCGGGCGGCGGGTCGTGACCAGGAGGTTCTCGGGGGCCCAGCCTGCCCGGAGCATGCCGCTGAGCAGAGCCTCGCCGATCTTGCCGGTGCCGAGGACGGCGACTTTCTGGGTCATGCGAGGGCCTCCTGAGTACGTCGTTCGTGGAGCCATCCTCGCACCGGGGGCCGCGCGGGGCGGGGGCGTCTCACACCCCGGGCGGCTTACGGGGTCAGGCCGTGCGGCGGCGCAATGTCGCCGCGCCGAGGCCGAGGACCAGGAGGGCGCAGAGGGCGACGATCAGGGCGTCGCGGATGAAGTTGGCCGTCACGTCCGTGTGCTTCAGGACTTCGCCCATGCCGTCCACCGCGTAGGACATGGGAAGGACGTTGGAGAGCTTCTCCAGGACGGGCTGCATGTTCTCGCGGGCGGTGAACAGGCCGCAGAGCAGGAGCTGGGGGAAGATCACGGCCGGCATGAACTGGACGGCCTGGAATTCCGAGGCGGCGAAGGCCGAGACGAAGAGGCCGAGGGCTGTGCCGAGCAGGGCGTCGAGAAGGGCGACCAGGAGGAGCAGCCACGGGGAGCCGATGACGTCGAGGCCGAGGGCCCACAGGGCGAGGCCCGTCGCGAGGAGCGACTGGATGATCGCGAGGGTGCCGAAGGCCAGGGCGTATCCGAGGATCAGGTCGGCTTTGCCCAGGGGCATCGCGAGCAGGCGCTCCAGGGTGCCGGAGGTGCGTTCGCGCAGGGTCGAGATCGACGTCACCAGGAACATCGTGATCAGCGGGAAGATGCCGAGGAGCGAGGCGCCGATGCTGTCGAACGTGCGCGGGCTGCCGTCGAAGACGTAGCGCAGGAGCAGCAGCATCACGCAGGGGACCAGGAGCATCAGGGCGATCGAGCGCGGGTCGTGGCGGAGTTGGCGCAGGACGCGGGCGGCGGTGGCGAGGGTGCGGGAGGTGTTCATCGGGAGGCCTCCTCGGACTCCTCGGTGCTGCTCTCGGTGGCGGCGGCCTCGTCGACCAGCCGCAGGAAGGCCGCTTCGACCGTCTCCGTGTCCATGCGGTGGCGCAGGGCCTCCGGGGTGTCGTCGGCGAGGATCTCGCCCTCGCGCATGAGGAGGAGGCGGTGGCAGCGTTCGGCCTCGTCCATGACGTGGGAGGAGACGAGGATCGTGGTGCCGCGGCCGGCGATCTCGTGGAAGAGGTTCCACAGGTCGCGGCGCAGGACCGGGTCAAGGCCGACGGTCGGTTCGTCGAGGACCAGGAGTTCGGGGGTGCCGAGCAGGGCCACCGCGAGGGAGACGCGGCTGAGCTGGCCGCCGGAGAGGTTGCCGGCGAGCGAGTCGTGGTGGCTTTCCAGGTCCACGTCGGTGATGGCCTTGGTGACGTAGTCGCGGCGCAGGTCCGCGTAGCCGCGGCCGGGGATGAGGATCGCGGCGAAGTAGTCGAGGTTCTGGCGGACGGTGAGGTCCGGGTAGACCGAGGGGGCCTGGGTGACGTAGCCGATGCGGGCGCGCAGGGGGGCGGAGCCCGCGGGTTCGCCGAGGACGTCGAGGGTGCCGGTGACCTTGGCCTGGGTGCCGACGACGGCGCGCATGAGGGTGGACTTTCCGCAGCCCGAAGGGCCGAGGAGGCCGGTGATCTGGCCTCGGGAGACCTCGAAGTGGAGGCCCTTCAGGACGGTGCGCGGACCCCGGATCACCTGCAGGTCCGCGGCCTTGATCGCGGGGCCCGGGGTCCCGGGCTCGGGAGCGGTTCCGGATCCATAATTCATCATGTGATGAATATGGGTCGTGGAGAGGTACGGAGTCAAGTGGTCGGGGGGTTCAGCCGGTGGCGGCGGGCGGCTTGAGCGCGACCGTCAGCTCGACCGTGTAGTGCTCCTGGACCTGGCCGTCCGGAAAGATCCGCAGGAGGTGCTCCCGCTCCTCCGCCAGGAGCGGGGCCGCGCCGTCCGGGCCCAGGGCCGCGAAGTAGGAGCGGCTGCCCAGGTGGGCGAGGTGGGCGTCCAGGGTGAGCTCGCGGGTCCAGGTCAGGCGGCGGTGGATACGGGTGGTGGCGGGGGCTGCGTCCTTGATCAGGTGTTCCGTGTCCACGGCGACGCCGAAGCCGTGGTGGCCGGGGACGCGGGTGGCGAGGCGTTTCTCCTGGGCGGCGGACCACGGGCTGTCGGGAACGTTCCACCACAGCGCCAGTGCGCCGCCGGGCCGTAGGACGCGCAGGGCTTCGGGGACCGAGCGCTGCGGGTCGGTCCAGTGCCAGGACTGGGCGTACGTCACGAGGTCCGCGCGGCCGTCGGCGAACGGCAGGGCTTCGCCGGTCGCGCGGACCAGGGGGACCTGCGGCAGGGTCGTGTGCAACTGGGCGCCCATGCCGGGGCCGGGCTCCACGGCGATGACGCGGGCGCCGCGGTCGAGCAGTTGGCGAGTGGCGATGCCGGTGCCGGCGCCCACGTCGAGGACGCGGCGGCCGGTCAGCGGGGCGCCGGTGAGTTCCTCGACCGTGGTGAAGAGTTCCGCCGGGTAGCCGGGGCGGGCGGAGGCGTACTGAGCGGCTATGGCGTCGAAGGAGAGCGCGAAGTCGGTCATGTCCTCATGGTGACGGCCGGCCGTCACCCACGCCGGTGGTTCAGCCGCGCCGCTTCTTCTTGGGGCGTCCCGAGGGGTTGCCCGTGCGGCGGGCCGAGCGGCGTTCGTACTGGTCGCGGGCCGTCTCGTACTCCGCGCGGCGGAGCTTCTCGCCGGGGGCCTCGAGGAAGTTGCGGAAGAAGAACGCGAGCAGGACACCGATGAAGCCGATGGCCATCAGGCCTTTCGTGGCCTGGGCCTTCTCGGGGTCCTGGCGCTTGCCGAAGCCCTCCCAGGCGCGGGCGAAGGCGATGGCGCTGCACGCGGAGAAGACGACGACGACCAGGAGGTTCACGAAGCTGCCGACCTTGGCGATCTGCAGACCCTCGTAGGCGAAGCGGAGGACGAAGGCGCCGGCGACGGCGAGAGCCAGGGAGCCGACGCCTGTGCCGATGCGGCGCCAGAGGTAGCCGTTGTCGTGGTTCAGCCAGGTCGTGCCGAACGCGAGCAGTGGCTCGGGCTGCGGGCCTGCCGCGGTCGGCTCGGGTGTCTCGTTCGTACCGTTTTCGTCGCTCACGGGGTTGATTATCCCGGACGCCGGGAGGGTGCGAGGTCGCCGGGCAGCGGCGGGGCGGGGCTCAGCCGCAGTGCACCCGGCAGCATGACGAGGCCACCGTCGTCAGCGCGGCCGGGCGGCAGGCGGTGAGCGCAACGGACGGCGGCCCGTACCTCCCCTGAGGGAGGTACGGGCCGCCGGTAGAAACGGGTGGGCTCAGCCCAGCTTGCTCACATCGCGCACCGCGCCCTTGTCGGCGCTGGTCGCCATCGCGGCGTAGGCCTTGAGGGCCTGCGAGACCTTGCGGTCGCGGTTCTTCGGGGCGTACGTGCCGTTGAGGGCCGCCTCGCGGGCGCTCAACGTGGCGTCGTCGACGAGGAGTTCGATGGTGCGGTTCGGGATGTCGATACGGATCCGGTCACCGTCCTCGACCAGTGCGATCGTGCCGCCGGAGGCCGCCTCGGGCGAGGCGTGGCCGATCGAGAGGCCCGAAGTGCCGCCGGAGAAGCGGCCGTCGGTGATCAGGGCGCAGTGCTTGCCGAGGCCGCGGCCCTTCAGATACGAGGTCGGGTAGAGCATCTCCTGCATGCCGGGGCCGCCCTTGGGGCCCTCGTAGCGGATGACCACCACGTCGCCCTCCTCGACCTGCTTCAGGAGGATCTTCTCGACGGCCTCCTCCTGCGACTCGCAGACGACGGCCGGGCCTTCGAAGGTCCAGATCGACTCGTCCACACCGGCGGTCTTCACGACGCAGCCGTCCACGGCGAGGTTGCCCTTGAGCACCGCGAGGCCGCCGTCCTTGGAGTAGGCGTGCTCGGCGGAGCGGATGCAGCCTTCGGCGGCGTCCTCGTCGAGGGTGTCCCAGCGCTCGGAGGTCGAGAAGGCCTCGGCGGAGCGGACGCAGCCGGGGGCGGCGTGCCACAGCTCGACCGCCTCGGGGCTGGGCGAACCGGCGCGCACGTCCCAGGTCTTGAGCCAGTCGGCGAGGGTCGGGGCGTGGACGGCGTGGACGTCCTCGTTGAGCAGGCCCGCGCGGTGCAGCTCGCCGAGCAGGGCAGGGATACCGCCTGCGCGGTGCACGTCCTCCATGTAGTACGTGCGGTTCTTGCCGACGTTCGGGGCGACCTTGGCCAGACAGGGGACGCGGCGCGAGACGGCGTCGATCTCGTTCAGGCCGAACGGGACCTCGGCCTCCTGGGCCGCTGCGAGCAGGTGCAGGATCGTGTTGGTCGAGCCGCCCATCGCGATGTCCAGGGCCATGGCGTTCTCGAAGGCCTGGAACGTGGCGATGCTACGGGGCAGGACCGACTCGTCGTCCTGGTCGTAGTAGCGCGTGGTGAGCTCGACGACCGTGCGGGCGGCGTCCTCGTAGAGGGCCTTGCGGGCGGTGTGGGTGGCGAGCGTCGAGCCGTTGCCGGGCAGGCTCAGGCCGATGGCCTCCGTCAGGCAGTTCATCGAGTTGGCGGTGAACATGCCGGAGCAGCTGCCGCAGGTCGGGCAGGCGTTCTCCTCGATACGGAGGATGTCCTCGTCCGAGATCTTCTCGTTGACCGCTTCCGACATGGCGTCGACCAGGTCGAGCGTGCGGACCGTGCCGTCGACGAGGGTCGCGCGGCCGGACTCCATGGGGCCGCCGGAGACGAAGACGGTGGGGATGTTCAGGCGCAGGGCGGCGTTGAGCATGCCCGGGGTGATCTTGTCGCAGTTGGAGATGCAGATCAGGGCGTCGGCGCAGTGGGCCTCGACCATGTACTCCACGCTGTCCGCGATCAGATCGCGGGAGGGCAGGGAGTAGAGCATTCCGCCGTGGCCCATCGCGATGCCGTCGTCGACGGCGATCGTGTTGAACTCACGCGGGATGCCGCCCGCGGCGGTGATCGCCTCGGAGACGATCCGGCCCACGGGGGCGAGGTGGGTGTGGCCGGGGACGAACTCGGTGAAGGAGTTGGCCACCGCGATGATGGGCTTCCTGCCGATGTCGCCGCTCGGTACGCCCGACGCCCGCATAAGGGCGCGGGCGCCCGCCATGTTGCGGCCGTGGGTGACTGTGCGGGACCTCAGCTGGGGCATCGTCGCTCGCTCCTTCAGGACAGTGCTGGTCCGATCGAGGGTACGCCGCGGCTCCAAGATCTGGACAGCGTGTCCGGAATACGGGACGAGGAGCTCACTCCTCGGTCAGATACCTCTGCAACGTCGGCGCCACCAGCGCGATGATCTCCTCCGGGTCCGCCGACGCCAGCGGCTCGACCTTCACGACGTAGCGGATCAGCGCGATGCCGACCATGTGGGAGGCCGCCAGCTCCGCGCGGAAGCGGGGGTTGGGGACGTCGAGGTCGGCTTCCACGCGTTCGATCAGGCGGGTCAGGACGAAGTTGCGCAGGACCTTCGCCGCCATCTCGTGCGTGACCGCCGAGCGGACCACTGCGAGAAGCGGGACGCGGGTGGTCGGGTTCTCCCAGACCGAGAAGAAGAAGCGGGCCAGACGTTCGCCCGCGCCGTCCGGCCCAGGGCCCGCGATCCCCGCAGCGACCACCTCGGGAGCGCCGAGCGCCGGCTCGAAGGTGGCCTCGATGGCCGCCGCGAACACGTCGTCCTTCGTGCCGAAGTAGTGGTGGACCAGGGCCGGGTCCACGCCCGCCGCCTTCGCGATCCCGCGGATGGACGCCTTGTCGTAGCCGCGTTCGGAGAACTGCTCGCGGGCCGCGGCGAGGATCCGGTCCCTGGTGCCGGGGCCTGACTCCGATTCCGTACGGGAAGGACGGCCGCGACCGCGGCGGGGCGTCGCCCTCTGGGGTTCTGCGCCCTGTGGTTCCGCGGACGTCACTGCTTCGACGCGGTGTTCAGGGCCGAGGCGAGATGCAGCCGGGTGTAGGCCAGCGCTTCGGCGAGATCGGCCTCACGTTCGGCGCTGGACATCGCGCGCCTCGTGTTGACCTCGATGACGACATGGCCGTCGAAGCCGGAAAGTGCGAGGCGTTCGAGGAGTTCGGCGCAGGGTTGCGTGCCGCGGCCGGGGACGAGGTGCTCGTCCTTCGCCGAACCGTTGCCGTCCGCGAGGTGGATGTGCGCGAGACGGTCGCCCATGCGGTCGATCATCTCCAGGGCCTCGGTGCGGGCCGTGGCGGTGTGCGAGAGGTCGACCGTGAAGTGCCGGTAATCGTCCTTCGTCACGTCCCATTCGGGGGCGTACGCGAGCATCTCGCGGTCGCGGTAGCGCCACGGGTACATGTTCTCCACGGCGAAGCGGACGTCCGTCTCGTCCGCCATGCGCCACAGGCCGGTGACGAAGTCGCGGGCGTACTGGCGCTGCCAGCGGAAGGGCGGGTGCACGACCACGGTCGAGGCGCCCAGCTTCTCGGCGGCGGCCTGGGCGCGCTGCAGCTTCACCCACGGGTCCGTGGACCAGACCCGCTGGGTGATCAGGAGGCAGGGCGCGTGCACCGCGAGGATCGGCATCTCGTGGTAGTCGCTGAGCCGGCGAAGGGCCTCGATGTCCTGGCTGACGGGGTCGGTCCACACCATGACCTCGACGCCGTCGTACCCCAGACGCGCGGCGATCTCGAAGGCCGTCGCGGTCGACTCCGGATAGACCGAGGCCGTCGACAGGGCGACCTTCGCATCCGGGATGCGCACCACTGGTTCTGCCACGAGGGACAGCGTACGGGCCTGGCGCGGGGTGTCGGCAGGTGACCTCTCAGGCCGGCCGCCCCGGTTTAAGGGATGGCTCGACCCGTTCAAAGCACTGCTCCCTGGGCCGGGTCGCCGGGCGCGGCCATCTGGTCGAGGCGGCGCAGGATGATGCCCTCGCGCAGCGCCCAGGGACAGATCTCCAGGGTCTCCACGCCGAACAGGTCCATCGCACCCTCGGCCACCATCGCTCCCGCGAGCAGCTGTCCTGCCCGGCCCTCGGAGACACCGGGCAGCTCGGAGCGCTCGTCCTCGGTCATCGCGGCGAGCTGCGGCACCCAGTCCTCCAGGGACGTCCGCTTCAGCTCGCGCTGGACGTACAGGCCCTCGGCGGAGCGCGCCGCGCCCGCGAGCCGGGCCAGCTGCTTGAACGTCTTGGAGGTGGCGACCACGTGGTCGGGGTTGCCGAAGCGGCTGAACTCGCCGACCGTACGAGCGATTTGAGCGCGTACGTGGCGGCGCAGCGCCCTGATGTCCTGGGGGTCGGGCGGGTCGCCGGGCAGCCAGCCCGCGGTCAGCCGGCCGGCGCCGAGCGGGAGGCTGACGGCGGCGTCGGGGTCCTCGTCGATGCCGTACGCGATCTCCAGCGAGCCGCCGCCGATGTCGAGCACGAGCAGCTTGCCGGCGGACCAGCCGAACCAGCGGCGTACGGCGAGGAAGGTGAGCTTGGCCTCGTCCTCGCCGGACAGGACCTGCAGGTCGATCCCGGTCTCCTCGTGGACACGGGCAAGTACCTGATCGGCGTTGACCGCCTCGCGGACCGCGGAGGTGGCGAACGGCAGGACGTCCTCGCAGCCCTTGTCCTCGGCGGCCTGCAGCGCGTCCTTGATGGTGGCGATCAGCCGGTCCACGCCTTCGGGGCTGATCGCCCCTGCCTGGTCGAGGAGTTGGGCCAGCCGCAGATCTGCCTTGTGCGAGTGGGCGGGCAGCGGGCGCGCGCCGGGGTGTGCATCCACCACCAGCAGATGCACCGTGTTGGAACCCACATCGAGGACACCGAGTCTCATACGTAAAACGCTACTGCGCGTTCGGGGATCGACGGTCCACGGGAGGGACTCGGCGCGCATACCCTGGGTGCGTGCCCAAGACGAAGAACGCGAAGCCGGAGAAGTCGGGTAAGCCGGAAAAGACCGGCAACTCGGTGAAGGCTTCACAGAAGTCCTCCAAGGCCAGCAAGGCTGGCAAGTCCGGCAAGGCCGGGAAGACGGCGACGGTGGTGGCGCCCGACCCTTCCGACGAGAAGGGGCTCGATTTTCCGCGCGCCTGGGTGGAGTTCGCCGATCCGGCCGATGACGAGCAGATCTTCCGCTGCGATCTGACCTGGCTCACCTCGCGCTGGCACTGCGTGTTCGGCAGCGGCTGCCAGGGGATCCGTGCGGGGCGGGCCGATGACGGCTGCTGCACGCTCGGGGCGCATTTCTCCGACGAGGAGGACGAGCAGCGCGTCGCCGGTTACGTGGCCAAGCTCACGCCCGACATCTGGCAGCACCACCCCGTCGGTACGGACTCGGGGTGGACGCAGGAGGACGAGGACGGGGAGCGGCAGACGCGGCGCTGGGAGGGGTCGTGCATCTTCCAGAACCGGCCCGGGTTCGCGGGCGGCGCCGGGTGCTCGCTGCACATCCTGGCGCTGCGCGAAGGCCGTGAGCCGCTGGAGACCAAGCCGGACGTGTGCTGGCAGCTGCCGGTGCGGCGGACGTACGACTGGATCGAGCGGCCCGACGACACGAAGGTGCTGCAGGTGTCGATCGGCGAGTACGACCGGCGGGGGTGGGGGCCGGGTGGGCACGATCTGCACTGGTGGTGCACCTCGGCGACGTCGGCTCATGGGGCGGGGAAGCCGGTCTATGTGTCGTACGCGCCGGAGTTGACGGAGCTGATGGGGCCGGCTGCGTATGAGGTCCTGGTGGGGATGTGTGAGCAGCGGCTGGCTTCGCAGTTGCCGTTGGTGGCGCCGCATCCGGCTGATCCTGTGGTCTAGGCGGGGCTCGGTCGGGGGTTGGGCCCGACCCCTTCATCCGAGCTTCGTCCGGATGAGCTCAAGCGCCGCAGGGGCTCAGGTGGTCGGAGTGTCCGACGGTGTCGGATCCGACGACGACGGGGGCGGGTCCGAGGGAGTCGGGTCGCTGGTCGGGGGTGGGGCGCTCGTCGGCGGCGGGTCTGATGGGCCCGGGTCCGAGGGGCCCGGGTCGGACGGGCCGGGGTCGGACGGACCGGGGTCTGAGGGACCTGGATCCGAGGGGCCGGGATCGGACGGACCCGGATCCGAAGGTCCAGGATCCGACGGGCCGGGGTCGGAGGGACCCGGATCGGACGGGCCGGGATCCGACGGGCCGTAACCGTCGATGATCACCACCGCGTTGCCCGGGTCCACCGCGATCCGTGCCGTCCACGCGCCCGTGGGCTGGCGGTCGTGGTCGACCCAGACCTGGATCGTGATCGACTCCCCCGGGTTCAGCGTGCCGGAGGTGTGGCTGAAGTAGAGCCAGGACGCGTCGCTGTACGCCGCCCACTGGACCGGCTCGCCGCCCGAGGCCGTCAGCGTGATGAGGGTCGTGTCCCCGTGCGGCTGGGCGTCCACGGTCAGGCGGCCAGGACCCACGCCCGGCTTCGTGGGCGCGGCGCCGGGGCTGATGACCTCGACGGAGACGTCGGGCGAGCGGCTGCCGACCGTGAAGCGGGGGTCCGGCTCCGCGCTGGCGTTGCCCGCGTTCTCGTACGTGTCCTCGGCGTTCTCGCCGTTCAGACCGCCGGGACCGCCCGCCTCGCCCGCCGAGACCGAGGTGCCGTCGCCCTCCCCGAGAGGCCCGCCCCGGTACGCCGCCCAGAGCGCGAGCACCGGAGCGGCCACCACCGTGGCCACCACCGTCGTCGTGACGGCCCGCGCGCGCAGCCGATCGCGCCGGGCCGCACGGTCCTTGGGGTCCATCGGAAAGCCGCGCCGGTCGAAGCGCGGTGCACCGCCGCGCGCCCGCCCCGCCGCCACCATCGCGGTGTGGAGGCTTGCGCGCGGCGCCTCGACCACGGGGAGCGAGGCCGGCGACGCCTTCGTACCGGGCCAGGCTCTGGCGCCGGCGCGCTCCGCCGTAAGACGGCAGCGCGGGCAGTCGTCGACGTGCCGCACCAGTTCTCCGCGCAGGGCGGCGCCCAGTAACAGCTGGTTGTCGCCGGTGATCCGGGCGACAACCGGGCAGGTGCCGGTCTCGACGACGGCGAGCGCGGCGCGGGTGCGCTCCACCTCGCAGGCCGCTGCGGAGAGCAGCTCGCGGGTGGCGGTCGCCTCCATGCCGAGGACGTCGGCCACCTCGGCGGCGCCCAGGCAGTGCCGGACCGCGAGTTCGAGCGCCTCGCGCTGCTCGGGTGTCGTGCCGGCGGCCTCCGGCCAGGCCAGCAGCGTGAGTTGACGCGTGCGCTCACGGGCCGCCTCGTCGCCGACGGGCACCTCGGCCTCGGCGGCGGACCGCCCGCCGGCATGCGCGCCCTGCCGCCTGCGCTTGGCGTCGGCGAGCCGGCGCAGACAGGACCAGCGGGCCAGCGCGTACAGCCACGCCCTGCGCTCGCGGTGGCCGACCGGCGCGCGTCCGGTCCTGCGCTCGGCGAGCGCGAGCACATCGCCCAGCGCTCCGGTCGCGGCGTCGTGATCGCACAGCACGGACAGGCAGTAGGTGAACAGGCCGTCCAGATAAGGCTCGTAGCGCGTCGGCGGGGTCTGCAGGACGGTCCGGTCGGTCCGATCCCTCCGGTCCGCCCTGTGGGCACGGCGATGCGCCCGGTGTGCGCCGGTGGTGTGCGTGGGGTGCTCCGGGCTGCTCGTCGTCACCCGTTCGACCGTAGGTGTCGGGGTAAGTGCCCGTCCGTCCCCTTGCATACCTTTAGCTCATACGGGTGAACGTATCCCTCAAAAGAGGACAGGAACCGTCGATTCCGGGCCTCTTGCCGACCGGCTCACGGGGACGTCAACTGTGCGCGCTCCGCTGCCACTTCGATCACTTCGTCGAGTACGCCACGGGAGCGCAGAAGGTCGGCGATCATCACGTCGAGCCGTTCGCGCTCCGCCGTCAGATCCTCGACCAGGCGCGGGGTCGCGATCTCGTTCGGTCCGCCGTCCGCGTCCCGCATGCAGGGCAGCAGCTGGGCGATCTTGCGGGAGTGCAGGCCCGCCGCGAACAGGCTCTGGATGAGCACGACCCGGTCGACGGCCTGCTCCAGGTAGTCGCGATGGCCGCCCGGGGTGCGGTCCGAACCGAGCAGCCCTTGCTTCTCGTAATAACGCAGCGAGCGCTCGCTGACGCCGGTCCGCGCGGCCAGTTCACCGATCCGCATACCCCACCCCACCTACGACCGAAGGGACTTGAACCTGACACTGATGTCAACTTCTACGTTACGGCCATGACGAACTCCAAGAGCAACGAACTCTTCGCCCCGGCCCGTATCGGCGCCCTCGACCTCCCGAACCGCCTGGTCATGGCCCCGCTCACCCGCAACCGCGCCCAGGCCGACGGCACTCCGTCCGATCTGATGGTGCGGCACTACGCGGACCGTGCGAGCGCCGGCCTGATCATCGCCGAGGGCACCACCCCGAACGCGGTCGGCCAGACCTACCCCAACATCCCCGGCATCCACACCGACGCCCATGAGGCGGGCTGGAGGCGGGTGACCGACGCGGTGCGGGCACACGGCGGCCGGATGTTCCTGCAGCTGCAGCACGGCGGCCGCAACGGGCACCCGGACACTAGCGGCCACCTGCCCGTAGCGCCCTCGGCGCTCGCGCTGCCCGAGGACGTGGAGACTCCGTCCGGGCCCCGGCCCGCGCCCGTACCGAAGGAGATGACGGCCGAGGACATCCGCACCACCGTCGCCGACTTCGCCGCGGCCGCCCGCCGCGCGGTCGCGGCCGGTTTCGAGGGAGTCGAGGTGCACGGCGCGAACGGGCAGCTCCTCCAGCAGTTCCTCGCCGAGAACACCAACCGCCGCACGGACGGCTACGGCGGCTCCCCCGAGCAGCGCATCCGGTTCGCCGTCGAGGTGGTCCGCGCGGTCGCCGAGGCGATCGGTCCTGACCGGGTCGGACTGCGGATCTCGCCGAACGTGACCGTCAACGGCATGGCCGAGGGCGATACGTACGCGATCTACCGGGCGCTCGTCACCGAGCTCGCCGGGGACGGTCTCGCGTATCTGCACATCGTGTACGCGGATCAGGACCCGGAGCTGTTCGGCGAGCTGCGCCGCCTTTGGTCCGGCACCCTGATCGGCAACCCGGTCCTAACCCGCGAGGACGTGGCCACGGACGGCGGCCGCCGCAAGGGAGAACTGCTGCTCGCGGCGGGCGCCGACCTGATCTCTCTGGGCCGCGCCTTCCTCGCCAACCCCGATCTGGTCGAGCGGCTCCGGGCGGGCGCCCCGCTGAATCTCGTACGCGACAAGTACCTGATGTACCAGGGCGGCGCGACGGGCTACAACGACTACCCGGCGCTCGCACTCGCCGGCTGAGGGAACCCGACCGCATCGGCGATCCGCCGGGCCGCCTGCTCCGGCGTCAGATGCGTGGTGTCGATGACCTCGGCTTCCGCGTGCAGCCAGGTGCGGGCGGCCTCGGCGTACGGCTCCAGGTACTGGAGGCGGAACGGGGAGTCGGGGCCGAGGACCATGTCGCCCGCGATACGCCCGCGCAGAGTGTCCTGGTCGGCGTGGAGGATGAAGTGCCGTACGGGAATGTCGTGTTGGGCCAGTCCCGCGCTGATCTCCCGCCAGTACTCCTCGACCAGGACGGTCATCGGCATCACCAGCGTGCCGCCGGTGTAGTCGAGCACGTGGCGCGCGGTCTCGACGACGAGCGGGCGCCAGGGTGCCCAGTGCTGGAAGTTGTCGGTCGCGGGCAGCCCGGGCTTGATGTCCATCAGGGTCTCGCCGACCTTCTCGGCGTCGAGCACCTGGGAATCCGGGATCAGCTGCTGCACAAGTGCGCTGGTGGTGGTCTTGCCTGCTCCGTGGGTTCCGTTCAGCCATACGATCATGCGCTTCAAACTAACGCGCCTCAGCGATGTCAGTGAGGCCCGCTACGGTTCGGTCCATGGCTGCCCGTACGAAATCCAAGGACCGTCCCGCCTACCGCTGCACCGAATGCGGCTGGCAGACGGCCAAGTGGCTCGGCCGCTGTCCCGAGTGCCAGGCCTGGGGCACGGTCGAGGAGTACGGCACGCCCGCTGTGCGGACCACCGCGCCGGGGCGGGTCACCAGCTCCGCGGTGCCCATCGGGCAGGTCGACGTACGGCAGGCCACCGCCCGCTCGACCGGGGTCGACGAGCTTGACCGGGTGCTCGGCGGCGGGCTCGTACCGGGGGCCGTGGTGCTGCTCGCGGGTGAACCGGGCGTCGGCAAGTCCACGCTCCTGCTGGATGTCGCCTCGAAGGCGGCCACCGACGAGCACCGGACGCTCTATGTGACGGGTGAGGAGTCCGCCAGCCAGGTGCGGCTGCGGGCCGACCGCATCGGGGCGATCAACGACCATCTGTATCTGGCCGCGGAGACCGATCTGGCCGCCGTGCTCGGCCACTTGGACGCGGTCAAGCCCGCGCTCCTGATTCTCGACTCCGTACAGACGGTGGCCTCACCCGAGATCGACGGCGCACCCGGCGGCATGGCGCAGGTCAGAGAGGTGGCCGGGGCGCTGATCCGGGCGTCCAAGGAGCGCGGGATGTCCACGCTCCTGGTCGGCCATGTCACCAAGGACGGCGCGATCGCAGGACCGCGCCTCCTGGAGCACTTGGTGGATGTCGTCCTCTCCTTCGAGGGCGACCGGCACGCCCGCCTTCGTCTCGTACGAGGAGTGAAGAACCGGTACGGGGCCACGGACGAGGTCGGCTGCTTCGAGCTGCACGACGAGGGGATCACCGGGCTCGCCGACCCGAGCGGTCTCTTCCTGACCCGGCGCGACGAGCCCGTGCCCGGCACCTGTCTGACCGTGACCCTGGAGGGCAGGCGCCCGCTGGTCGCCGAGGTGCAGGCGCTGACCGTGGACTCCCAGATTCCTTCGCCGCGCAGGACGACTTCCGGTCTGGAGACCTCCCGCGTCTCGATGATGCTGGCCGTTTTGGAGCAGCGCGGCCGGATCAGCGCGCTCGGCAAGCGCGACATCTACTCCGCGACCGTCGGCGGAGTGAAGCTCTCCGAACCGGCCGCGGATCTCGCGATCGCCCTCGCGCTCGCCAGCGCGGCCAGCGACACCCCGCTGCCGAAGAACCTTGTCGCGATCGGTGAAGTGGGCCTCGCGGGCGAGGTCAGAAGGGTCACGGGCGTCCAGCGCAGATTGGCCGAAGCCCACCGCCTGGGCTTCACCCACGCCCTTGTGCCGGGCGATCCGGGGAAGATCCCGCCGGGCATGCGCGTCACCGAAGTGGCCGATATGGGGGACGCGCTGCGGGTCCTGCCGAGGTCGCGTCGGCGAGAGGCCCCACGGGAGGAGGACGAGCGCCGGTAGACTTTGCCCCGGTCTCGCCCGTCCGTACGAAACACGGGCCCCATGCGTACGCGACGCAAGCCCGCTGCCGTACGTGCGAGGCCGCCAGGCTGAGTTTCAACGAGCCAGGGCGTGGACCAAGATCCCCGATCCCGGAGGAGAGCAGTGGCACCCAGCGACCGGGCAGCGAATCCCGGCAAGGACAAGGCCGCGGCTCCGGGCAGGACGGGCGGCTCGGGCACCGGCGCGGAGGCCCTGATGCGCGCCGCGCTGAGCGCGGTCGCGCCCGGCCAGGCGCTGCGCGACGGCCTGGAGCGGATTCTGCGCGGCAACACCGGCGGTCTGATCGTGCTCGGCTCGGACAAGACGGTCGAGTCGATGTGCACCGGTGGATTCGTGCTGGATGTCGAGTTCACGGCCACACGTCTGCGTGAGTTGTGCAAGCTCGACGGCGGCATCGTTGTCAGCTCGGATCTCTCGAAGATCCTGCGGGCCGGCGTCCAGCTGGTGCCGGACCCGACCATCCCCACCGAGGAGACGGGCACCCGGCACCGCACGGCCGACCGCGTCTCCAAGCAGGTCGGCTTCCCGGTCGTCTCGGTCTCGCAGTCGATGCGGCTCATCGCTTTGTACGTGGACGGGCAGCGGCGCGTTCTGGAGGACTCGGCGGCGATCCTCTCCCGCGCCAACCAGGCACTCGCGACCCTTGAGCGCTACAAGCTCCGCCTCGACGAGGTGGCCGGCACGCTCTCCGCGCTGGAGATCGAGGACCTGGTGACGGTCCGCGATGTGTCCGCGGTCGCACAGCGCCTTGAGATGGTGCGCCGGATCGCCACCGAGATCGCCGAGTACGTGGTGGAGCTGGGCACGGACGGCCGGCTCCTCGCACTCCAGCTGGACGAGCTGATCGCGGGCGTCGAGCCCGAGCGTGAGCTCGTCGTACGGGACTACGTGCCGGAGCCCACGGCGAAGCGCTCGCGCACGGTCGACGAGGCACTGTCCGAACTGGACGCGCTCTCGCACACGGAGCTGCTCGAACTGCCGGTCGTGGCGCGGGCGTTGGGCTACACCGGTTCGCCGGAGGCGCTCGACTCGGCGGTCTCGCCGCGCGGTTACCGTCTGCTCGCCAAGGTGCCGCGACTGCCCGGCGCGATCATCGACCGGCTCGTGGAGCACTTCGGCGGACTGCAGAAGCTGCTCGCGGCGAGCGTGGACGATCTGCAGACGGTGGACGGTGTCGGCGAGGCCCGCGCGCGGTCGGTGCGCGAGGGGCTTTCACGGCTCGCGGAGAGCTCGATTCTGGAGCGGTACGTCTAGCCGTACGTATCGCGGTAGGCCTGAGAGCGCTCGGTGTTGAGCACTCAGTGTTGAGCGCTCAGTGTTGAGCGCTCGGCACCTGAGCTCCCGGCGCCGAGAGCTCAGTCCTTCTCCAGCACGAACGACGCCGGCAGCGTCGTGACCCCCGCGCCCTTCGCCTCGACCAGATACGTGGTGGCGGGGGCGGAACCCGGCGGCGGAGTGGCGCAGTTGGCTTCGCTGGGCTTGCGGTTCCACTCCAGCGTGTAGGTGATCGCGCTGTCGGCGGGGACGCGGTAGAGGAGGCTGCCCGCCGTGACCGGGCAGTCCGACGACTTCCAGTACGCCGAGTCCTCGTCGAACCGGGTGATGGTGACGACCAGTTGCTTGGGGCCGAGGTCGACCTTGCAGTCGGCGGAGCCCGAGTTCTTCGCGACGATCTCCAACTTGGGCTTCTCGCCCGGCTCGTAGTTGTTCTTCGCGCTCTTGATCGTCACATCGAGGTCGGAGGCGAGGCAGTCGGGCAGCGGCGAGCCGGCCGGAAGCAGCTCGCCGGAACCGGAGCCACCGGTGCCCGCGCCACCGCCCGCGCCGTTCGTCCCCTCCGTACCGCCGGAATCCGCGCCCGAGGACGAGCCGCCGTCCGCACCGGAACCGCCGGAGTCCGCACCGGAGGACGTACCGCCGTCGTCGTCCGACTCGTCGCGTCCGCCCGGCTGTTCACTGATCGCGGGACCCGAGGTGTCCGGTCCGGGCGTGATGGAGGGCGCGGGGTTCTTGCCGTCCGCGCCGTTCCCGTTGCCACCCCCGCCACCGGACGTCACGGCCCACAGAACGAGCAGCGCCAGCAACCCGAGCACGGTCAGCAGAACCGCCCTCCGTCGCCAGTAGATGGAGGAGGGAAGCGGCCCGACCGGATTGCGCAGAGATCCCACGGCGCAAACTGTACGAGAGATCGTGCCCAACTCAGGCCCCACCCGCCGCCACGGAGCGCAACTTTTCCGGATCATCATTCCGGGAACGGGGGTTCAACGGGCGCTATGGGTTCTTTCCGCCCGCCGCCCGGGCGTTGCCCGGCCACCACCGGGACGTCGGGCCCGGGCCAGACGTCCCTTTCCGCACCCCTGACGATCGTCAGGTGCGACTGTGGCCGATCGCCGGATGCGGCCCTTACGGGCCGCTCAGTACGGTCGGGATCATGGACATGGCCACCACCCCACTGACCCTGGCGAGCGCGCCGCCCGTCGACACCTCCGGGCTCTACCGCGACATCACGGGCTTCGCCGCGGACGCCCCCGGCTGGCTGCAGCACTTCTTCGAGGTGTGGACCGAGGTCGGACTGCTGCTGTTCGGCGCCTTGTTCCTGGCCGCGTGGTGGCGGGCCCGGCGCGGTGACGCCCGCGCGCTCGCCCTTGCCGTACTCGCACCCCTCGCCACCGCGCTCGCCTACGTGGCGAGCGAGCTGCTCAAGTCGGCGGTGGACGAGGAGCGTCCGTGCCGGGCCGTGGCCGGAGCCGTCACCTCGCTCGCCAAGTGCCCGCCGCACGGCGACTGGTCCTTCCCCAGCAACCACGCCACGATCGCGGGCGCCTCGGCCGTCGCGCTCGCGCTGATCTGGCGCGGGCTCGCCTGGCTGACTCTGCCGCTCGCTCTGCTCATGGCGTTCTCGCGGGTGTTCGTCGGGGTGCACTACCCGTTCGACGTGGCGGTGGGGCTCGCCCTGGGCGCGCTGGCCGCCTTCCTCGTCATCCGCTTCCTGCCGCCGCCGCTGACCGGGCTCGTCGCGGCCATGCGCACGGCGTCGCAGCCGGCCGTGCGGTGGCTGGTGGGCCCGGGTCCCGCGGCACACGCCTACGCACCGGTCCGCTAGCCGGTCCGGGGGCCCGGTGGCGAAGCCCCCAGCGGGGGTTCGGGGGCACAGCCCCGTGGCATCAACCCACCGGCAGCCGGTAGAGCCCGTCCTCCATCGGCTCGACCAGACCGTCCGCCACAAGACCGTCCAACGCCCGCGCCCGCTGCACCGGTTCGTCCCACACCGCGTCGAGCGCGGCCTGCGGTACGGGGGCGACGGCCTCGCGCAGGACGGCGAGGAGCTTGCCGCGGACCTGGCGGTCGGTGCCGGCGTACGTCTGGCCGCGGCGCGGCGGCCCCTCGTGCTCCGGCTTTCCCGCCGCCCTCCACGCGCACTGGGCCGCGATCGGGCAGGCACCGCAGGACTCGTTCTTGGCGGTGCACACCAGCGCACCGAGTTCCATCGAGGCCGCGGCCCACCGCGCCGCCGTCGCCTCCTCCTCGGGGAGCAGCAGCCGCGCGAGCTTGCGCTCGGCGGCCGTCGTCGCGTTCGGCGGGTAGCGCACACCGGTGACCGCGCGGGCGAAGACCCGGCGGACATTCGTATCGAGGACCGCGTGCCGCTGCCCGTACGCGAAGGAGGCCACGGCCGCGGCCGTGTACTCGCCGATGCCGGGCAGCGCGAGCAGCTGGGCGTGTTTGGTCGGTACGTCGCCGCCGTGCCGTTCCGTTATGGCGACGGCCGCTCCGTGCAGGCGCAGCGCGCGGCGCGGGTAACCGAGCCGGCCCCAGGCGCGCACGGCCTCGCCGGGTGCTTCCTTGGCGAGGTCGGCGGGGCGTGGCCAGCGCGCGAGCCACTGCTCGTACACCGGCAGGACCCGGTTCACGGGCGTCTGCTGCAGCATGAACTCGCTGACCATCACGCCCCAGGGGCCGGCTTCGGGCCGTCGCCAGGGCAGGTCGCGGGCGTGGGTGTCGAACCAGGCGACGACGCGGGTGTGCAGGACATCCGCTTCGGTGCCGGGCCGGTCGGGGCTTGGGGCGGAGGTGAGCGCGGTCGCAGTCATGACGGGTGGATCCTCCCACGGGCACCCCGCGATCCGGGGGATCCGACCCTTTATGCGTCCTTGAAAACACCCCTGACCGGCGCAAACAAGGCGCAATCGCGGCGCCTTCTTAGCCCCGCATTACTTCTGTTACACAACCGCAGGACAGCCGTGCGTCCGCCGAAGGCTGCTTCGCGAAGCGCCGTTACACCGCCTCCGTAGCTTCGTAGACGGAACGAGGAGAGATCACGTTCCGCATCGCACGAACTTCTTCCGGGAGCGAACGCACGCCCCCGGCACGACGGTGGACGGAGGCGGTTGGAGATGGCGCACGGCGAGGTGCTCGAGTTCGAAGAGTACGTACGCACCCGGCAGGACGCCCTGCTGCGCAGCGCCCGCCGCCTGGTCCCCGACCCGGTCGACGCGCAGGACCTGCTGCAGACCGCCCTCGTCCGTACGTTCCACCGCTGGGACGGCATAGCCGACAAGCGGCTCGCGGACGCCTACCTCCGCCGCGTCATGATCAACACGCGTACGGAGTGGTGGCGCGCCCGCCGTATCGAGGAAGTCCCCACCGAGCAGCTCCCCGACGCGAGCGTCGACGACTCCACCGAGCAGCACGCCGACCGCGCGCTCCTCATGGACGTCCTGAAGGTGCTCGCCCCCAAGCAGCGCAGCGTGGTCGTGCTGCGACACTGGGAGCAGATGTCCACCGAGGAGACCGCGGAGGCGCTCGGCATGTCGGCCGGCACGGTCAAGAGCACACTTCACCGCGCGCTCGCACGACTGCGCCAGGAGCTGGAGAGCCGGGATCTGGACGGCCGGTTCCTGGAGCGTGAGGAGCAGGAGCGGTGCGCGGCCTGAACGGCGGCAGCGGCCCGGCCCATCGCGGCCGGAGCGGACGCAGGCGTACGGCGGGGAGCACGGCAGCGGCCGGGCTCGCCGCCCTCGCCCTTTGTGCGGTGGCCCTGACGGCCTGCAACGCCGGTGGCACCGGCACGCGTGACGAAGGTGCCGCCCGGGTGGACGTGGCGACGCCGAAGGCCACCATGTCGCCCTCGCCCTCGCCCTCCGACACGATCGAGAAGCTCAAGCCCCAGGAAGCCGTCGCCCTCGTCAAGGACGATCCGACGGTGAGCGCCCGGGTGCGGGCCGATCTGAAGCCCTGCTTCAAGGACACGTATCCGGTGGACGTCTCCTACGGCAACCTGACCGGGGGATCGTCGTCCGACATCGTGGTCAATGTGATGACCTGCGGCGATGCCATCGGGATGGGCAGTTACGTCTATCGCGCCGAGGGCAATAAGTACAAGAATGTCTTCAAGGCCGAGGAACCCCCGGTTTACTCGGAGATCTCCCGCGGTGACCTGGTCGTCTACCAGCAGCTGTACACCAAGGGCGATCCGGTGGCCTTTCCCTCCAGCGAGGAGGTCATCACGTATCGCTGGAAGGGAGGCCGGTTCGTCGAGACGGACCGGCTGCACAACGACTACAGCAGCGCGGTGAACGGGCCGGATGCCTCGGCCGCGCCCGAGGAGAACTGAGAACAGGCGATGGCCGATCAGAGCAAGACGCGCGTGCTGTTCGTCGAGGACGACGATGTCATCCGCGAGGCCACCCAGCTCGCCCTCGAGCGGGACGGCTTCGTGGTCACCGCCATGCCCGACGGGCTCTCGGGCCTCGATGCCTTCCGCGCCGAGCGCCCCGACATCGCGCTGCTCGACGTGATGGTGCCGGGCCTCGACGGGGTCTCGCTGTGCCGCCGTATCCGCGACGAGTCCACCGTCCCGGTGATCATGCTGTCCGCGCGCGCCGACTCCATCGACGTGGTGCTCGGCCTCGAAGCCGGCGCCGACGACTACGTCACCAAGCCCTTCGACGGCGCGGTCCTCGTCGCCCGGATCCGTGCGGTCCTGCGCCGCTTCGGGCACGCGGGCGGGCCCTCCTCCGCAGGTGAGACGGACGCTCCGCAGTCCGGCACCGGCGTGCTGACCTTCGGCGATCTGGAGATCGACACCGAGGGCATGGAGGTCCGCAAGTCCGGCGAGACGGTCGCCCTGACCCCGACCGAGATGCGGCTGCTCCTGGAGTTCTCGCACGCGCCCGGCACCGTCCTGTCCCGCGACAAGCTCCTTGAGCGCGTCTGGGACTACGGCTGGGGCGGCGACACCCGCGTCGTGGACGTCCATGTCCAGCGGTTGCGGACGAAGATCGGCCAGGACCGTATCGAGACCGTCCGCGGCTTCGGCTACAAGCTCAAGGGATGAGCCGAACAGGGGCTCAAAGGGCGGCGCGCAGACCAGGCCCGGGAACGAGCCATGTCCCTGCCGGCGGATCCCCGCGTACCACCCGCTTCACGGCGCTGAGCTCACGACTGCGCCGTGGTCTGCACACCGGACTGCGCTGGAAGCTGAGCGCCGCGATCGCCCTGGTCGGGGCGCTTGTCGCGGTCACGCTGAGCCTTGTCGTGCACAACGCCGCACAGGTCTCGATGCTGGACAACGCGCGCGATGTGCAGGACGAGCGGATCGTCTTCGCGCAGCGGATCTTCGAGACGACCAAGCGCACCCAGTTCAACACCCAGCTCGACGACCCCACGCTGCCCGCCGAGCTGAAGGCGAAGGCCGCCATGGGCCGGCGCGCCACCTACGTACAGGAGAACGAGAGCGGGCCGCCTGACATCTGGGCCGCGACCCCGGTCAGCGGCGGGCGCGTCCTGTCGCTGCACAGCAAGTTCACCGACCGCAGCGCGGGCATCATGAGCGACCTCGACCAGGCCCTGGTGATCGGCTCGATCGCGGTGGTCCTGGGCGGCAGCGCGCTCGGTGTGCTGATCGGCGGCCAGTTCTCGGGGCGCCTGCGCAAGGCGGCGACCGCGGCGAACAAGGTGGCCCAGGGGCAGACCGAGGTGCGGGTACGGGATGCGATCGGCGGTGTCGTACGCGATGAGGCGGACGACCTGGCGAGCGCCGTGGACGCGATGGCCGATGCGCTCAAGCAGCGTTACGAGGCCGAGCGCCGTGTCACCGCCGATATCGCGCACGAGCTGCGCACCCCGGTGACCGGGCTGCTCACCGCGGCCGAGCTGTTGCCGCCCGGGCGCCCCAGTGAGCTGGTCAAGGACCGCGCGCAGGCGCTGCGGACCCTGGTCGAGGACGTGCTCGAAGTGGCGCGCCTGGACGGTGCGTCAGAGCGGGCCGAGCTGCAGGACCTGATGCTCGGCGAGTTCGTACGGCGCCGGGTCGGCACCGCGTACCCCGAGGTCTCCGTCCAGATCCTGCACGAGTCGGAGGTCACCACGGACCCCCGCCGGCTGGAGCGGATCATCGGCAATCTCCTGGCCAACGCGGCCAAGCACGGCAAGGGGCCCATCGAGGTCTTCGTCGAGGGCCGGGTGATCCGGGTCCGCGACCACGGCGCCGGCTTCCCGCCCGAGCTGCTCGCGGACGGCCCCAGCCGCTTCCGTACGGGCAGCAGCGACCGCGCAGGACACGGGCACGGCCTCGGCCTGACCATCGCGGCGGGCCAGGCCCGGGTGCTCGGCGCCCGGCTGACCTTCCGCAATGTGGGCACCGAGGGCGGCCCTGTCGAGGGTGCTGTCGCGGTGCTCTGGCTGCCCGAGCACGCGCCGACGAACACGGGGAGCTTCCCGATCCTGCAGCTGCCGCCGCAGAAGTAGGCCGCCTGGCACCGCTGGCTTGGCTGCCCTGCCGTGGCTCCGCTGCCTTTGGCTCCGCTGCCTTTGGCTTTGCGGATCAGCCCCAGGACTTCGAGAAGTCGAGCTCCTCGAAGCGCGTCCAGACGGTGCCGATCGCGAGTCCCTTGATCATGGTTCGGCTCCTCGGTGGGGGTTCTCGGTGGGGCTTCGTGGCGGGCTCCCCCTTGCTTTCTCACCGTAGGCAGCGGGCAGACGGGCGGGCTTCTTCGGAATTGCGGCGCAGTCGAGGGCGTACGGAGGGCGAGCCGATCCGGGACCGATGCGGAACCGATGGGTGCGGGCCTCGATCGGTGACCCAGGTCTCAATGGGATCCGCCCCCTCGTGACATGACGCACAGGCGATTTGTCCGGTACTACCCGGAATAGTTGTGCGCCGGGACCTTCGGGTCGGGACCTTCGCCCGGCAACCCCCGGGCCTTTTGTCCCATTTGCCCCTGACCAAGTGCAGGGGCCCGGAATCTCGCCTCACCCGCCCCCGCGAAGTGCGGCTAAACCCCCGAACCGAGAACTTTGCGAAGAAAACCGACCAAGCCGGCTGCGTCTCGCGCGAGCTCGTCAAGGGTCGGGAAGCCCTCGTCCGGTGTACGAGGTTCCGTAGTAGATGGGTGGTTTGAGCTGGAGTGTCCCGTCGGGTTACCAAGGGATGGCCAGCCCGGCCGTGCGGTCCTCATCGAGGGCCCTTCCGACCGGGTCCGTTCATGTCAGGCAACGCTCTCGTCCCCCCGAGCGAGCGAAGCCCCTGGAGGAAACGCAGATGTCGAAGTCCGCCAAGTCCCACATAACCCGCCCCCTGCTCACCCGTACCCGTATCACCGCCGCAGTGGTGACCACGGGCCTCGCAGCCACCACGCTGCTCGGAGCAGGGGTCGCGATGGCAGCGGACGAGGCGGCCGGCAACGCCGAGCAGGTTTCCACCCAGGCGGCCGCGGCCTCCGCCGAGCAGGCCGCGCAGAAGAAGGCCGCCGGCTGGGAGGACCCGGTCGAGCACTACACGCTCTCCGCGAGCTTCGGCCTGGGCGGCGGCATGTGGGCCCACAAGCACTCCGGCCAGGACTTCGCGGTGCCGATCGGCACCCCGGTCGAGGCCGTGCACGCCGGTACGGTCGTCAAGGCCGGTCCGAACGGCGCCGGTGACGGTCCCGCGTACGGCAACGCCATCGTGATCAAGCACGCCAACGGCAAGTACTCGCAGTACGCGCACCTGTCCAAGGTCCAGGTCCACGTCGGCCAGAAGGTCAACACCGGCCAGCAGATCGCCCTGTCCGGCAACACCGGAAACTCCAGCGGTCCGCACCTGCACTTCGAGATCCGCACGACGCCGAACTACGGCTCCGCGATCAACCCGGTGAACTACCTGCGCTCGCTCGGCGTCACCGTCTGAGCCACCCGCACACGGGACAACTGAACTACTTCTCCCCCGGCCCTGAGTGGGCTTGGGTGACGAGATCGATGGCGACCTCGAGGACAGCAGCACGCTTGTCCTCGGGGTCGCCTTCTGCGTCCTGCAGATGGAAGTTCCCGGCGTGCATCGTGATCAGCGCGCTGACGCAGCGCACCTGGTCGGCCAGGGGTGCGTCCGGCTCCTTGAGGATGGCCATCAGCTCGAAGATCCGGTCCTTGAACATCTCGCCGATGCTCAGCTCCCGTACCGTCGCCTGGTTCTCCTGCATGAAGCGGAAGATCGGGCCCGCGTCCATGACGATCACGCTGTAGCGGCGCAGGACCTCCTTCTTGGTCTCCAGGCCGTGCGGCTGGCCCTCGGCCCACTCCACCAGCTCCCTGATGGGCCGCGTACGGTCCTCGAAGACGCTGACCAGGATGTCTTCCTTGGTCTTGAAGTGGTAGTACAGCGCCGCCTTCGTCACTTCCAGCCGCTCGGCGATCTCACGCAGCGAGGTCTTCTCGTACCCCTGCTCGGCGAAGAGCTCCAACGCGACGTCCTGGATGCGCTTGCGGGTGTCGCCCCTGCGGGGCTGCCGCGTGCTGCTGGTCATGGGCTCTCTCCTGCGTGTCGACCGGGCCGGTCCCCCCGGCCCCGAGCCGAGAACCCGGGCGTGAGCCCTGGGTCCAAGGGTGGATTCAAACTTACTTGACGCCCGGCTAGTTTGGCAGCTACCTTCTCATCGTAACGGAAACTAGCCGGGCGGCAAGTAAGTGCCAGGATCCAGGGAGATGGTCGGGATGGCGGCTCAGACGGCGGGGATATCCCCGCAGGACGTAGCGGAGAAGGAACCGCAGCAGCGCAGCGTGCGCGTCGTACTCGGCGCCCTGATGCTGGCGATGCTGCTCGCGATGCTGGACAACATGATCATCGGCACCGCGATGCCGACGATCGTCGGTGAGCTCGGCGGCCTCGAGCACCTCTCGTGGGTGGTCACCGCCTACACGCTGGCCACCGCGGCCTCCACCCCGATCTGGGGAAAGATCGGCGACATGTACGGGCGGAAGGGCACCTTCCTCACGTCCATCGTGCTCTTCCTGATCGGCTCCGGACTCTCCGGAATGGCCCAGGACATGGGCCAGTTGATCGGCTTCCGCGCCATCCAGGGTCTGGGTGCCGGCGGTCTGATCGTCGGCGTCATGGCGATCATCGGCGATCTGATTCCGCCGCGTGAGCGCGGCAAGTACCAGGGCATGATGGCCGGCGTCATGGCGCTCGCCATGATCGGCGGACCGCTCGTCGGCGGTGTGATCACCGACCACCTCGGCTGGCGCTGGTCCTTCTACATCAACCTGCCGCTCGGCGTCGTCGCGCTGGTCGCCATCACCGCCGTACTGCACCTGCCGAAGAAGCGCTCGAAGGCGCGGATCGACTACCTCGGCGCCGGTCTGCTGACCGTGGGCATCACCTCGATCGTCCTGGTCACGACCTGGGGCGGCAGCGAGTACGCCTGGGGTTCCGCGCAGATCATCGGCCTCGCCGCGCTCGGCGTCGTCTCCCTCGCGGCCTTCATCGGCTGGCAGACCAAGGCCGCCGAGCCGATCCTCCCCCTGCACATCTTCCGCAGCCGCAACTTCTCGCTGATGGCCGTCATCGGCTTCCTGGTCGGCTTCGTGATGTTCGGCGCGACGCTGTTCCTGCCGCTCTACCAGCAGTCCGTCCAGGGCGCGTCGGCCACCAACTCCGGTCTGCTGCTCCTGCCGATGCTGCTCTCGATGATGATCGTTTCGCTGGTCGTCGGCCGGATCACCACCAACACCGGCAAGTACCGGATGTTCCCGATCATCGGTGGCGCCCTGATGATCGCCGGCATGTACCTGCTCTCGACCATGGACGTCGGCACCTCACGCTTCACCTCCGGCGTCTACATGGCGGTGCTCGGCGCCGGTATGGGCTTCCTGATGCAGATCACGATGCTGGTCGCCCAGAACAGCGTCGAGCTCAAGGACATGGGCGTCGCCTCCTCGTCGGCCACCCTGTTCCGTACGCTCGGCTCCTCCTTCGGTGTGGCGATCATGGGCGCCCTGTTCAACAACCGGGTGCTGCACGAGATGACCGAGCGCGGCGCCGAGGGCATGCAGAACGCCCAGCTCACTCCGGCGCAGCTGAAGGGCCTGCCCACCCAGGCCCGTGAGGCCTACGAGTTCGCGGTGTCCTCCGGCACCCACGTCGCCTTCCTGCTCGGCGCCGGCATCACGGTGATCGCGCTGATCGCGGCCTTCTTCGTCAAGGAGATCCCGCTCAAGGGAGCGGGCCCCAAGCCGGCCGAGGCAGTCGAGGAGGGTGGGGACGCTCCTCGGGACACTCGGGAGAAGGCGGCCGTAGCGGAGACCGTCTGATCCCTTGGCCCAGCCCGGCCGTTGAAGCCCCCGGTGACCCGCGGTCACCGGGGGCTTCGTGCTGTCGTCCTGCGGGGTGTCGTTGCCAGTCCCGCGTGCCGGCATCGAAGACATGGAACCTGCCACGCCCGTGACACCGCATCTCGTCCATCTGCGCCGGCTCCGTCTGGCGAAGGACGCCATGGACCGCGACTGGTCGGACCCCGACCTCGATCTGGACGCGGTCGCGGCCACTGCCGGCTACTCACGCTTCCATTTCGTACGGGCCTTCAAGGCGGTGTACGGGGAGACGCCGGGGCAATACCTGTCGCGCCGTCGCCTTGAGCGAGCCGAAGAACTCCTGCGCACGGCAAATCTCTCGGTCACCGAAATCTGCATGCTGGTCGGCTTCAGCAGCCTCGGGACTTTCTCGACGCGCTTCAAGCAGCAGACGGGGCTCTTGCCGAGCGAGTACCGGGTGAAGAACGTGGGGCGGGGGCCGCCCTGATCCCCGGCTGCTATGCGTTGTTGTACGCGGGTGGGTTCCCGGGGCGCGAGCGGCACCGTAAGACGGACAGCTGACCAGCGCGCCAACTCCCGCCCTGCGCACGGGCGTTGCCCGTACGCTCAGATCATGGTCGATCCGGGAACGGTGGGGGTCCGTGTCGCGTCGAGCGTCGTCGCACCTCTCGTACGCAAGCTCTTCGCGCAGCCTGGGCCCGGTGCGGCTCTCGTCGAGAAGCCGGTACGGGTGTCGGCGCTGGTCAGCTTCAAGGGGGAGCAGCGCACGCTCGGCCCCAAGGAACTGCATCGGCTCGTAAGCGAGTTGGTGCGGCGCACGGACCACAGACTCGTCGATGACGAACTGGAAGCGGTCGCCGACGCCCTCGAACTCACACTGCTGGCGCTGGGCGACCTGGACCTCGACGACGTGCAAGCCGTCGATCTCGGTCGGGAGGCACTGGCCTACCGCCTGTACGACGAGGCGGGAGGCGTGGAGCTCGTCCGCTACCTCAGCCGGGATGCGACGGACCTGTACTCCAAACTCCTGGACAGTGCCTGCCTCAACATCTTGCACTTCTTCACCCAGCGCTCCCCCTTTGTCGCCCGCACGCTCGTAAAACAGAGCAGGCGCCTGCACGAGCTGATCGAACGCACGGACATCCTCATCGAGCGCCTGGGCTCCCAGTCCGCGATCGACGCCGGCTTCGAGCAGCGGTACGCGGCCCACATCTCCAAAAAGCACAGCAGTCTCACCATCTACGGCATCGACCTCACCGAGAACCGCCAATGGCCCCTGGACGCCGCCTATTTGAGCCTCCAAGCCACCCTCGAACCCGCACTCGCGCATGTGGATGGGAGCCTGCAAGGCACCGAACCCCTCATGAACGAGTGGGCCCAGGCACTCGCCCAGCCCGTCGAACAGGCCCTGTCCGGCCACACCCGCATCCTGCTGCGCGGCTCCGCCGGCTCCGGCAAGACGACGCTTGTCCAATGGCTCGCTGTGACCACTGCCCGCCAGGACCGGCTGACCGGTGAACTCGCCCACCTCATAGGCCGTATCCCGTTCGTGCTGCCAATGCGCACCCTGACCCGAAAGGGTGCGCAACTACCCACGCCTGCCGACTTCTTGCGGTCTGTCGGCTCTCCGCTCGCTGATGCCCAACCCCAAGGCTGGGCGGATCGCGTCCTGTCGGCGGGCCGCGGTCTGCTTCTCATCGACGGCATGGACGAAGTCCCCGACCAGGAACGCATCCGCGCCCGCGACTGGCTCACTGATCTTCTGTCCGCCTACCCCCACAACCTCTGCCTGGTGACCTCCCGTCCCTCTGCCGTGCGCCAGGACTGGCTCGGCAGCGAAGACTTCACCGAGCTGACACTCTCCTCGATGAGCCGCGAGAATCTCGCTGTCTTCGTGGACCGCTGGCACAGAGCGGCAGAGGCGGATCCCACACTCGGCGCCGCGCTCCTGGACGCAGTACGCACCAAGCAAGACCTGAGCCGCCTCGCAACCAACCCCCTGATATGCGCACTGATCTGTGCCCTGCACCGCGAGCGCCGCGGCTTCCTGCCCCGCGGACGCAAGGCCCTCTACGACGCCGCGCTCTCGATGCTCCTCGAACGCCGGGACCGCGAACGCAACATGGCACACGCCGGTCTTGACCTCGACGAGGAATCCCAGACTGAGCTGCTGCAGAAGCTGGCGTACTGGCTGATCCGCAATGGGCGTTCGGAGATGGACCGGGCGGACGCTCTCGCTCAGCTGGAGCGCTTACTGCCCGCCATGCCGTACGTCGCGGATCAGGGCAACGCGCAGACTGTGCTGCTCCACCTCCTCGACCGCTCGGGCCTGCTGCGCGAACCCGCCGTCGGCACCATCGACTTCGTACACCGGACCTTCCAGGACTACTTGGGCGCACGAGCGGCTGTGGAGGAACGCGACTTCGACCTGCTGCTCAGCCATGCTCACCTAGACCAGTGGGAGGACGTCCTGCGCATGGCCGTCGCCCATGCCCGGCCGGACGAGCGGGCCCGGTTGCTGAGGGGGCTGATCGAGCGCGGCGATACGGAACGGGTGCACCGCACTCGCCTCCATCTCCTCGCTATGGCCGCCCTGGAGCACGCGCCGAAGCTGGATCCTCAGGTGCGGTCGGAGGTGGAGAAGCGGGCGGCGCGGCTGATCCCTCCGTACAACTTCCCCGAGAGTCGGCAACTGGCCGAACTCGGCCCGATTGTTCTGGAGTTGCTGCCGGGCCCCGACGAACTCACCGACCCGGCCGCCGCCCCGTATGTCGTCCAAACCGCCGGCCTCATCGGCGGGGACGCGGCTCTGCCCTGCATGGTGAAATACCGTGAGAGCGACAACCCCGACGTGCTATTCCAACTCGCTCAGCCCTGGGCCCGTTTCCACACGGAAACCTACGCCACCGAGATCATCGACCGACTGCGCTATCAGCCGCACGTCCCGGTCTCCGTCCGGTCCACGGCCGAAATGACGGCGCTGAGCCGACTCGGCGGCCACGACTATCTGGACTGCATAGGCGACTTCACCGCCGACGAGCTCGTGGACCACCTGGCGTCCATGCCGGTACGCCGGCTGCGACTGGCCGGGAACACGGTCCTCGACGGCCTTGAATTCCTCACCCATTTCCCGGATCTGCGCAGACTGACTCTCTCCGGTTGCTCGGCAGTCTCCTCCTTGGAGCCACTGAGCGGACTTCCGCTGACGTACCTCATCATCGGCGGGAGTCCGATCCACGACACCAGCCCCCTGCGCACCCTTACGGCCCTTGAATTCGTGAACTTGCAGACCGTCAGCGCCGCTCGAGATCTGGCCGATCTCTCCCGGGACGCACCGGTGGAGGGCATCTACCTTCCCGTCGACGTGCCGGGGCTCTCCCCCCTGCTCGAATTCCCTGGGCTGCAGCAGGTCGGCCTCAATCTCGAAACTCCTCTGGGCATCGAGGACTGGCGAGTGCTCGGGCAGCTGCCAAAACTGACGGAGGTGTCCCTCAACAGCCACGAACTGCCCTCTCTGGCCACCAGCGGTGTCACCTTGGAAAAGGTCGACACCTTGTTCATCCATGGCGACCGGGATCCTGTGGACACCCGCCCCCTGCCCGAGCTGCTGCCGGAGCTTCACACCCTCAGGGTGGCCAACGCCGCCGACATCGACCTCGCTCCCCTGGCCGACTGCCCCCACCTGGAATCCCTGTACGTGACGGACGCCGCCGTGGTCCAGCACGCCGACACCCTCCCCGACCGCATCAAGCTCACCCTCACCCCGCGCCCTTCCCACGGGATGTGAGGGCATACGAAAGGGGCGGGCCCCGGAACCGAAGTCCCGGGGCCCGCCCACTCGTTGCGATGATCCGGCCGCTTACGCGTCCTTCGTCAGGTTCGGACCCGAGCCGCCCGCGGCGGACTCGATCGGAGGAACGTCCGGCAGCGCCGACTTCTCCTCACCCCGGAAGGTGAAGGTCGCGGTGTCGCCCTCGCCCTCCGTGTCCACGACCACGATGTGGCCCGGGCGCAGCTCGCCGAAGAGGATCTTCTCCGAGAGGGTGTCCTCGACCTCGCGCTGGATCGTGCGACGCAGCGGCCGCGCGCCCAGGACCGGGTCGTAACCCTTCTTGGAGAGGAGCTCCTTGGCGGACTGGGAGAGCTCGATGCCCATGTCCCGGTCCTTCAGGCGCTCGTCCACCTTGTCGATCATCAGGTCGACGATCTTGAGGATGTCGGCCTGCGTGAGCTGCGGGAAGACGACGACGTCGTCGACACGGTTGAGGAACTCGGGCCGGAAGTGCTGCTTGAGCTCGTCCGAGACCTTGTTCTTCATGCGCTCGTAGTTGGTCTTCGTGTCGCCCTGCGCCGCGAAGCCCAGGTTGAAGCCCTTGGAGATGTCACGGGTTCCAAGGTTGGTCGTCATGATGATGACCGTGTTCTTGAAGTCCACGACGCGGCCCTGGGAGTCGGTCAGACGACCGTCCTCCAGGATCTGCAGGAGCGAGTTGAAGATGTCCGGGTGGGCCTTCTCGACCTCGTCGAAGAGCACGACGGAGAACGGCTTGCGGCGCACCTTCTCGGTGAGCTGGCCGCCCTCTTCGTATCCGACGTAGCCGGGAGGCGAGCCGAAGAGCCGCGAGACGGTGTGCTTCTCGCTGAACTCCGACATGTCGAGGGAGATCATCGCGTCCTCGTCGCCGAAGAGGAACTCGGCGAGAGCCTTCGAGAGCTCCGTCTTACCGACACCGGACGGACCGGCGAAGATGAACGAACCACCCGGACGCTTCGGGTCCTTGAGGCCGGCGCGCGTACGACGGATCGCCTTGGAGAGCGCCTTGACGGCATCGGTCTGGCCGATGACGCGCTTGTGCAGCTCGTCCTCCATGCGCAGCAGACGCGAGGACTCCTCCTCGGTCAGCTTGAAGACCGGGATGCCGGTGGCGGTCGCGAGGACTTCGGCGATCAGCTCGCCGTCGACCTCGGCGACGACGTCCATGTCGCCGGCCTTCCACTCCTTCTCGCGCTTGGCCTTCGCGGCGAGCAGCTGCTTCTCCTTGTCGCGGAGAGACGCTGCCTTCTCGAAGTCCTGGGAGTCGATGGCCGACTCCTTGTCGCGGCGCACGCCCGCGATCTTCTCGTCGAACTCGCGGAGGTCCGGCGGCGCGGTCATCCGGCGGATGCGCATTCGGGAGCCGGCCTCGTCGATCAGGTCGATCGCCTTGTCCGGCAGGAAGCGGTCCGAGATGTACCGGTCGGCCAGCGTCGCGGCCTGGACGAGGGCCTCGTCCGTGATGGAGACACGGTGGTGGGCCTCGTAGCGGTCGCGCAGACCCTTGAGGATCTCGATGGTGTGCGGCAGCGACGGCTCCGCGACCTGGATGGGCTGGAAGCGGCGCTCGAGAGCGGCGTCCTTCTCCAGGTACTTGCGGTACTCGTCGAGCGTGGTCGCACCGATGGTCTGGAGCTCACCACGGGCCAGCATCGGCTTCAGGATGGAAGCCGCATCGATCGCGCCCTCGGCGGCGCCCGCACCCACGAGGGTGTGGAGCTCGTCGATGAACAGGATGATGTCGCCGCGGGTGCGGATCTCCTTGAGGACCTTCTTCAGGCGCTCCTCGAAGTCACCGCGGTAGCGGGAGCCGGCGACGAGCGCACCGAGGTCGAGGGTGTAGAGGTGCTTGTCCTTGAGGGTCTCGGGCACCTCGCCCTTGACGATCGCCTGGGCGAGGCCCTCGACGACGGCGGTCTTGCCGACGCCGGGCTCACCGATCAGGACCGGGTTGTTCTTGGTACGGCGCGACAAGACCTGCATGACGCGCTCGATCTCCTTCTCGCGCCCGATGACCGGGTCGAGCTTGGATTCGCGAGCGGCCTGCGTGAGGTTGCGGCCGAACTGGTCCAGGACGAGGGACGTCGAGGGCGTGCCCTCGGCGGGGCCGCCGGCGGTGGCGGTCTCCTTGCCCTGGTAGCCGGAGAGCAGCTGGATGACCTGCTGCCGCACCCGGTTGAGGTCTGCACCCAGCTTGACCAGGACCTGGGCGGCGACACCCTCGCCCTCACGGATCAGGCCGAGCAGGATGTGCTCTGTGCCGATGTAGTTGTGGCCCAGCTGAAGGGCCTCGCGGAGCGAGAGCTCCAGGACCTTCTTGGCACGGGGGGTGAAGGGGATGTGACCGGACGGGGCCTGCTGACCCTGACCGATGATCTCCTCAACCTGCTGGCGGACCGCCTCAAGCGAAATGCCGAGGCTCTCCAGGGCCTTTGCGGCGACACCCTCGCCCTCGTGGATCAAGCCCAGGAGGATGTGCTCGGTGCCGATGTAGTTGTGGTTGAGCATCCGGGCTTCTTCCTGAGCCAGGACGACAACCCGCCGCGCGCGGTCGGTGAACCTCTCGAACATCGTTAATCGCTCCTCAGAGCGGTCAGGCAGTAAGGGGTCGGTCCCCTCCCTGTCCTTCCGCAGCTTAGTCCCGCAAGCGGGGACCGCTCATTCCAACTGCCGACACCGGGCCCAGAACCTCGGGGGCTTTTCTGCCCCGACAGCCGACAACTGCTCCAACTCGATGGTGCGAGACGATGTTCCCGCAGGCCAGGCAGTTACCCCTTCCTCCGTTGCGCCGATGGCGAACGTGAGACGGTCCTGCACTGCGTGTCGCCCCTCCCCACTAGGAATGTCTTACCCGCTGGGACTGACACTCCATGCGGCGCACCCCGGTTCCCTCCGCTACGGGCGAACACCCTTGCGCCCCCGCCCGGGCCTTGACGCCGCCACCGAGGGAACCCTGCGTACACGACTTTGAACGCTGCGTAACCCCGGATGGTTCCCGGGAGTTGCACCTGGCATGGTCACCGTCGTCGAGACCCCCAGGGTCCCGCTCCCCCGCCGCCCACTCATGGGCGACCGCATTGAGCGGTGGTACGAGGAGGAGCTCGGCTGGGCCGTCGTGCCCGGCGCGCAGGTGCGGCTGCGCACGGGGCTGCGGTTCGACGTACTGGAAATGCCGGCCTTCGCGGGCTACGCGGTGCGGGAGCGGCTCGGGTCCCACGGGACCGGCCCGGTGGCCCTGCACGGGAACGTGATGCGGTTCCTGGTCGCCGCGGGCGGCGCCGACGAGCTGCCCGGGCTGCTCGACTGGCTCGAGTGGGGTCCGCTCATCGGCGATCTGCGCGCCGTGGGCGCGGGCGGGACGATCGAAGCACCGCTGCCGCCCGCCATCCCTGGCCCGCGGGGAGCCGCCGTCTGGCTGCGGCCCCCCGAGCCGGGATGCGAGGTGGAGCCGACGCTGCCGACCCTCACCACTCTCGGGGGCGGCAAAGGCGCGGGCCCCGATCTCGTACGCCTCGTGGACGCGGCGGCCAATGAATGCCACCGTGCCCGACTGCTGAGTGCGACTCAGCCGTTGGCCTTCTGGTAGGCCTCGCGGATCTCCTGGGGGACGCGGCCACGGGGCTTGACCTCGTAACCGTTGTCCTTCGCCCAGGCGCGGATCGCGGCGGTGTCCTCGGTGCCGCCCGCAGCCACGCGCGCCTTGCCCCGCGCGGTCGCGCCGCGGCCACCGGTGCGACGGCCGCCCTGCACGAACGGTGCGAGAGCGTCACGGAGCTTGTCCGCATTGGCGGTGGTGAGGTCGATCTCGTACGTCTTGCCGTCCAGCGCGAACGTCACGGTCTCGTCGGCCTCGCCACCGTCGAGGTCGTCGACAAGAAGGACCTGAACCTTCTGTGCCACCGGATTTCCTTTCATCGATAACTGCATTTGGAGTACGCCGGAAAGCAAACCGCTTTTGCCGGGAAAACACAAACCCCTGGGAGAGCGCGAGGGCCCAAGAGCCCTTGAAACATGCGCGTTTCGGACATAGCCACCGCTTCAAGTGCGCTCTCGGGAACGCTGCTCAGGAACAACCCCCGAAAAACCTCGACCCGTTGATCGACCCGTTGAACGGCCTCTAGATCACAGGTGCAGAAGCATCCGGCTGTTGCCCAAGGTGTTCGGTTTCACTCGTTCGAGACCGAGGAACTCCGCGACGCCTTCGTCCGCGGACTGGAGCAGCTCGCTGTACACATCGCCGTCGACCGGGGTCTCACCGATCTCCACGAAACCGTGCTTCGCGAAGAAGTCGACTTCGAAGGTGAGACAGAAAACCCGGCGCACTCCGAGCCAGCGGGCGGTCTGCAGCAACTTCGCCAGAAGTTGATGTCCCACTCCGGCGCCCTTGACCTCGCCGTTCACCGCGAGCGTGCGGACTTCCGCGAGGTCTTCCCACATCACGTGCAGCGCGCCGCAGCCGACTACCTTCGCGTTGTCATCACGTTCCGCCACCCAGAACTCCTGGATGTCCTCATAAAGCGTCACCGTCGCTTTGTCGAGGAGGATGCCGCGGCGCACGTAGGAGTCGAGGAGCTCGCGGACTGCGGGGACATCGGCGGTACGGGCACGCCGGATGGTGACGGCTTTCGCCGGCTCTTGCGGTTCGGGAACCGGCTCTTGCCGTTCGGGAAGTGCAGCGGACATGTCCGGACGCTATCGCCCTTGACCGCCTTCATCGGACGGGGGGTTGTCGGGTCCCGCCACCATGCGCACCGCATCGCTGAGCGCTTCGCGCTGCTCGGGCGACATCATGCCGAAGAAGGCGACGAGTGCGGCGGCGGGGTTGTCGCTGCGCGACCAGGCTTCGTTCATCAGAGCCGCCGAGTACGCGGCGCGCGTGGAGACCGCCTCATATCGATAGGCGCGGCCTTCCGCTTCTCTGCGGACCCAGCCCTTCTGATGAAGATTGTCCAGAACGGTCATCACAGTTGTGTATGCGATGGACCGTTCCTGCTGAAGGTCTTCAAGGACCTCTCGAACGGTCACCGGGCGGTTCCACTTCCACACCCGCGTCATGACCGCGTCTTCGAGTTCTCCCAAGGGGCGAGGCACAGCGTCACCATAATGGGAGATGTCTCTTATGGCCTGCCTTTTTAGAGCAAAAAGGGCGTAAGGCGCGAGTGGATTAGGCCTTCGGGGCTTCGGGGGAGCCCGCCGTCTGGCGAGCGGCCTCGGCGCGGGCGATCGCCGCGTCCACGGCGGCGTCCTCCTTGGCCTTCTTGTCGCCGCCCTGGGACTTCACGATCGTCACGATGAGCGCGATGAAGAAGGCGGCCATCACTACGGGGGGCAGGAGCGCGGAGACGTAGTCCATGCCCCCCAGAGTAGTCAGCTCGCCGCGCGCTTCTGCGGCGGGTCCGCCGGGTCGGGTGCCGGACGGCGCTTGGGCGGGAAGACCTCGGCGGGGGTCGGGACCGGACGCGAGGGCGCCGGGCGCTGCGGCTGCGGACGGCCGGGCGTCCCCGCGGGCTGGTCGGCCATCCGGCCGCCGGGCAGGGCGAGCAGCCGGGTGCGCGAGACCGGGACCGTACGGCCGGAGAGCTTGGCGCGTACGGCGGCCTCCGCGAGGGTGCGGCAGCGTTCGAGCAGAGCCGCGGCGACCGGGTTGCCGCGCAGCGCGCGCAGGGCGGCGAGGTCGTCGGGGACGGGGCGGTAGCCGGCGGCCAGGGCGTCCGCGAGGAGTTCGAGGTAGCCGGTGGTGGAGCCGGGGAGCGCGTGGCGGTAGCGGGCCAGATCGTCGAGCAGGAAGGCGCGCAGCCGCTCCGACTCACGTACCGCTTCTTCGAGTCCGGTCGCGAGTCGCAGGCAGTCCTGCACCTCGGAGGGGCCGGTGATGTCGGTCTTCAGGGCGATGGCGAGGGCGCCTCGGAGCACACGCAGCTCGTCTGCGCTGAACGCCATGCCGCCGCGGGATCCGTATGGCGTGGGCATGGGCCGACGATACGCACTAATCCGACAAAAAAGGTTTATGGGTTCATTGGTGGGCGCGTTGCCTGCCGCCCGGTGGGCACGTTGCCTGATACAGGCCGCGCGCCCACCTGGGAGCGTCAGCTGCGGGCCACGTTCCTCTCGTACACCAGGCGCAGGCCGATCAGGGTCAGCCAGGGCTCGTGCTCGTCGATCACCGTGGCGTCGGCGAGCACCAGCGGGGCGAGGCCGCCGGTGGCGATCACCGTGACGTCGTCGGGGTCCTCCGCCAGCTCCTTGGCCATCCGGTTGACCAGGCCGTCGACCTGTCCCGCGAAGCCGTAGAGGATGCCGGACTGCATGGCCTCGACGGTGTTCTTGCCGATGACGTTGCGCGGGCGGTTGAGCTCGATCTTGCGGAGCTGGGCGGCGCGTACGCCGAGCGCCTCGACCGAGATCTCGATACCGGGGGCGATGACACCGCCCACGTACTCGCCGCGTGCGCTGATCGCATCGAAGGTGGTCGCCGTACCGAAGTCGACGACGATCGCCGGGCCGCCGTACAGCTCGTTGGCAGCGACCGCGTTGATGATGCGGTCGGCGCCGACCTCCTTCGGGTTGTCGAAGAGGATCGGGACGCCCGTCTTCACGCCGGGCTCGACCAGGATCGCGGGTACGTCGCCGTAGTGGCGGCGGGTGACCTCGCGCAGCTCGTGCAGTACGGACGGGACCGTGGAGCAGATCGCGATGCCGTCGATACCGTCGCCGAGCTCCTCACCGAGCAGCGGGTGCATGCCCATCAGGCCGTTGAGCAGGACGGCGAGTTCGTCGGCGGTGCGGCGGGCGTCGGTGGAGATACGCCAGTGCTCGATGATCTCCTCGCCGTCGAACAGGCCGAGGACCGTATGGGTGTTCCCCACGTCGATGGTCAGCAGCATCAGACGTCAGCCCCGGTCGCTTCGCCGTCGGACGCCTCGCGCAGGTCGAGGCCGATGTCGAGGATCGGCGAGGAGTGGGTGAGGCCGCCCACGGCCAGGTAGTCGACGCCGGTCTCCGCGTAGGCGCGGGCGGTGTCGAGGGTGAGGCGGCCGGAGGACTCCAGGAGCGCGCGGCCCTGGGTGAGGGCCACGGCCTCGGCGGTCTCGGCCGGGGTGAAGTTGTCCAGGAGGATCAGGTCCGCGCCCGCGTCCAGGACTTCGCGCAGCTGGTCAAGGGTGTCGACCTCGACCTCGACGGCCAGATCCGGGAACTGCGTCCGTACGGCCTTGAAGGCCTGCGCGACGCCACCGGCCGCGACCACGTGGTTGTCCTTGACCAGGGCCGCGTCCGACAGGGACATGCGGTGGTTGACGCCGCCGCCGCAGCGGACCGCGTACTTCTCCAGGGCGCGCAGGCCCGGGGTGGTCTTACGGGTGTCGCGGACCTTGGCCTTCGTCCCCTCGAGGGCGTCGGCCCACTGACGGGTCGCGGTCGCGATGCCGGAGAGGCGGCACAGGATGTTGAGCGCGCTGCGCTCGCCGGTGAGCAGGTCCTGGGTACGCGTGGTGACGCTCAGGAGCTTCTGGCCGGGGGCCACGGTTTCGCCGTCCTCGACGTGCCGCTCGACCTCGAAGGCCTCCTCGCAGACGACCGACAGGACGGCTTCGGCGACCCGCAGACCCGCGACGACACCGGCCTCGCGGGCCGTGAAGTCGCCGGTGGCGACGGCGTCCTCGGGGATCGTGGCGACGGAGGTGACGTCCACGCCGCCGTCCAGGTCCTCGGAGAGCGCCATGTGCGCGATGTCTTCCACGAGTACGGGGTCGAGGCCCGCCTCGGCGAGCAGCTCGGCGAGCGCGGGGTCGAGGCCGCATTCAAGGACCTCGCCGTCACCGCAGGCGCAGCCGTCGCCGCAACCGCCGTCGTCGGCCTGGTCGGCAAGGGGAAGTTCGGTGCTCACAGCTGCTCCTGGGTCGCGGTGGTCGGGGGGAACTGCGCGGTCTCGGTGGTGTGCACGGCGAGCGTGCGGTCCGGGTTGAGGGTGACGACGATGTGCCTGCGCCACCGCTCGTCGTCGCGGTCGGCGTGGTCCTCGCGCCAGTGGCAGCCGCGGGTCTCCTCGCGCCGCCGGGCGGCGGTGACCAGGACGCGGGCCACGCACAGGAGGTTGGTGGACTCCCAGGTGTCCACGCCGGGTTCGGCCGTCTTGCCGTTCTCGGCGAGTGCGCCGCGGGCCGCGGCGTGGATCGCCTCGATCTGCTCCGCGGCCTTTTCGAGGGAGGAGGCGCTGCGGATGACCCCGGCGCCCTCCGTCATGATCCGCTGGATCGCGAACCGCGCCTCGGCGGGCAGCAGGGGGTGCCCCGGCACATCCGGATGCGGGACGGGAACGGGGGCGCCGGCCGAGGGCAGTCCCGAGGTGATGTCGGCGGCGATGCGCTCGGAGTAGACCAGGCCTTCCAGAAGGGAGTTGGAAGCAAGGCGGTTCGCTCCGTGGACTCCCGTGCAGGCGACCTCGCCGCACGCGTACAGGCCGGGGACCGTCGTACGGCCGTGGCTGTCGGTGCGGATGCCGCCGGACGCGTAGTGCGCGGCGGGCGCGACCGGGATGGGCTCGGTGACCGGGTCGATGCCGTGGGCGCGGCAGGCGGCGAGGATGGTGGGGAAGCGGTGCTCCCACATCTCGGCGCCGAAGTGCCGTGCGTCCAGATACATGTGCTCGGCGCCCTGCTCCAGCATGCGGCGCGTGATGCCCTTGGCGACGATGTCACGGGGCGCCAGCTCGGCGAGCTCGTGCTGTCCGACCATGAAACGGACCCCGTCGGCGTCGACGAGATGGGCGCCTTCGCCGCGTACCGCCTCCGAGACGAGCGGCTGCTGGCCCTCCGCGTCCGCGCCCAGGAAGAGCACAGTCGGGTGGAACTGGACGAACTCGACGTCGCTGATCTCCGCGCCCGCGCGCAGCGCGAGGGCCACGCCGTCGCCCGTGGAGACGGACGGGTTGGTCGTCGCGGAGAAGACCTGCCCCATGCCGCCGGTCGCGAGGACGACGGCCCGGGCGTGCACCGCGCCGACCCCGTCGTGCTGGCCCTCGCCCATCACGTGCAGCGACACACCGGCCGTACGGCCTTCGGCGTCGGTGAGCAGGTCGAGGACCAGGGCGTTCTCGATCGTGCGGATGCCGGCGTCGCGTACCGCGTCATTGAGCGCCCGGGAGATCTCGGCGCCGGTCGCGTCGCCTCCCGCATGGGCGATACGGCGGCGGTGGTGGCCGCCCTCGCGGGTGAGCTCGATCTCGCCGCTGTCGTCGGTGTCGAACTGGGCGCCGGTGGTGATCAACCGCCGTACGGCATCCGGGCCTTCGGTGACCAGGAGACGTACCGCGTCCTCGTCGCACAGGCCCGCGCCCGCGACCAGGGTGTCGTCGAGGTGCTGCTCGGGGGTGTCGCCGTCGCCGAGCGCGGCGGCGATTCCGCCCTGCGCCCAGCGCGTGGAGCCCTCTTCGAGGCGGGCCTTGGTGACGACGACCGTCTCCAGGCCGGCGGCCGCACAGCGCAGGGCCGTGGTCAGGCCGGCCACTCCTGAGCCGACCACGACGACGTCGGCTTCGATGGACCAGCCAGGCGCGGGGGCGTGCAGTCGTATACCCGTTCCTGTGGTCGTCCGGCTGCTCATACGGCGGCTCCGAAGGTGAGCGGAATGTTGTCGATCAGTCGGGTGGTGCCGACCTTCGCGGCGACGGCGAGTACCGCCTCGCCCGCGAAGGTGTCGTCGATCTCGGTGAAGTCGGCGGGGTCGACGAGCGCCAAGTAGTCGAGAACAAGCGGCGGTTGGGCCTTGCGCGCGTCGTCAAGGACGGCGCGGGCGGCCGCGCGGACCGCCGACGGGCCACCGGAGTGGGCCGCCGCGACGGCGTGCGCGTCGGCGGCGGCGCGGGCCTCGCCGAGCGCGCCGAGCGCCTGGGCTCTTTCGCGGCTGGCGGGGGCCGCCTGCGCGCGGGCGTGCAGGGCGGTCTGGGCGGCGAGGCGGTCACGGCCGGCGAAGAGCGCGGCGGACAGGGCGAGCGCGGTGCGGCGTTCGGCGTCCGAGAGATAGCGGTTACGGGAGGACAGGGCCAGACCGTCCGCCTCTCGTACAGTGGCCGCGCCGACGATCTCCACCGGGAAGTTGAGATCGCGCACCATGCGCTTGATCAGGGCGAGCTGCTGGGCGTCCTTCTGGCCGTAGAGCGCGATGTCGGGGGCCGTGAGGTGAAGGAGCTTGGCGACGACGGTGAGCATGCCGTCGAAGTGGCCGGGTCGCGTCGCCCCTTCGAGGCGCTCGCCCATCGGCCCTGCGGTGAGGCGGACCTGGGGCTCTCCGCCGGGGTAGACCTCGTCGGTGTAGGGCGCGAACACCGCGTCCGCGCCCGCCTGTTCGGCGATCCGCAGATCGGCTTCGAGCGTGCGCGGGTAGCGGTCGAGGTCCTCGCCCGCGCCGAACTGCAGCGGGTTGACGAAGACGGTGACCAGGACCTGGCCGCCCTGTTCCTTGGGTCCGGCCAGCTCGCGCGCGCGGCGGATCAGGGTGGCGTGGCCCTCGTGCAGGGCGCCCATGGTCATGACGACCGCGCGCTGTCCCTCGTACGTGAGCTTGCGCAGCTCTTCGGCCGTACGCAGCAGGTCCGTCATCGCTCTCCCTCTTCGGGGCCGTGGGCCCCCGAACCGTTGGCGAGCACCCCGAGGAGGTCCTCGGCCAGCTCCGGCTTGAGCAGTCCGTGGGCGAGCGCGCGGTCGGCGGTGGCGCGGGCCATCGCGAGATAGCCGGCGACGGTCTGGGGTGCGTGCTTGCGCAGTTCGGCGACATGGGCCGCGACCGTGCCCGCGTCACCGCGGGCGACGGGTCCTGTGAGGGCCGCGTCTCCCGAGCGCAGGGCATTGTCGAGTGCGGCGCCGAGCAGCGGGCCGAGCATGCGGTCGGGGGCGGTGACCCCGGCCTGGCGGAGCAGCTCCATGGACTCGGCGACCAGGGTGACCAGGTGGTTCGCGCCGAGCGCGAGGGCCGCGTGGTAGAGCGGGCGGGCCGACTCCTCGATCCACTCGGGCTCGCCGCCCATCTCGATGACGAGGGCCTCGGCGGCGAGGCGCAGCTCCTCGGGCGCGGTGACGCCGAAGGAGCAGCCGGCCAGGCGCTGTACGTCGATGGCGGTGCCGGTGAAGGTCATGGCGGGGTGCAGGGCGAGCGGAAGGGCGCCGGCGCGCAGGGCGGGTTCGAGCACCTTGGTGCCGTATCGCCCCGAGGTGTGGACGAGGAGCTGTCCGGGCCGGATGGCGCCGGTCTCCACCAGCCCTTCCACGAGGCCGGGCAGGGCGTCGTCGGGGACGGTGAGGAGCACGAGGTCGGCGCGCGCGAGGACTTCGGCGGGCGTGACAAGGGGGACGTCGGGGAGCATCTCCCGCGCCCTGCGCACCGAGGCCTCGCTGACCCCGGAGACGGCGACCGGGCGGTGGCCGGCGAGCTGCAGGGATGCGGCGAGCGCGGGGCCCACGCGTCCTGCGCCCACGACGCCCACGGTGAGGCGGGCGGGGCGCTCGCCGGGGTCGGGGTGCCCGGGCCCTGGGTGATGGCTTGCGTTCACGAGACGAGCCTTCCGTTCCAGTCCGCTCGGGGTACCGGACGTTTCCGTCCGCTGGTGCAGCTCGGCTTGCTGCCGGACGATTTCTCGTCATGTTAACGCAATGGGGTAGGGCACGGCCTGGCCGTCCACAGGGCTGGGGGTGCCTCGCGAAAGTTATCCACAGGCTGTGCGCGGGCGGACGGGTGTGCGAGAGGATCTGTGGATGGACGAGATCGAAGGTGTGGATCAGAGCGGCGCGGCCCCGTCGGCCCCGTCGGTCGCGACGGACGCGACCGACGCGACGGACGTGGCGGATCCGGGGGCGGCGCGGGAGCGGCGGCTCGCGGCGTTCCGCGCGGCTTCGCGGGTGCTGTCGCGCCCGGCGGCCGACCGCACGCTCGCGGACAACCTGGAGCGCCTCGGCAGCCGGGCGCCCGAGGTCCACGACCTGACCGGGAACTCGGACATCTACGGCGACTCGATCGTCGAGGAGCTGGAGCGCCGGGTGGCCGCACTGCTCGGCAAGGAGGACGCGGCCTTCTTCCCGACGGGCACGATGGCCCAGCAGATCGCCGTACGGGCGTGGGCGGGCCGCACCGGCAACGCGACGGTGGCGCTGCATCCGCTCTCGCATCCCGAGCAGCACGAGCGGGATGCGTTCTCGGTGGTCAGCGGGGTGCGGACGGTACATCCGACCTCCGAGCCGCGGATGCCGAGCGCCGAGGAGGTACGGGAGTTCGACGAGCCCTTCGGCACGCTGATGCTCGAACTGCCGCTGCGCGAGCCGGGATTCCTGCTGCCGTCCTGGCAGGAGCTGGTCGAGGTGGTCGAGGCCGCGCGTGAGCGGGACGCGGTGGTGCACTTCGACGGGGCGCGCCTTTGGGAGTGCACCCCGCACTTCGGGCGGCCGCTCGACGAGATCGCGGCGCTCGCGGACAGCGTCTACGTCTCCTTCTACAAGTCCCTCGACGGCCTGGGCGGCGCGGTTCTGGCGGGCCCGCGCTCGTTCGTCGCCGAGGCCAAGACCTGGCGTCACCGGTACGGCGGCCAGATCTTCCAGCAGTACCCGACGGTGCTGTCCGCCTTGATCGGTCTGGCGAACGAACTGCCGCGCCTTCCTTCGTACGTGGCGCACGCGCGGGTGGTCGCGCAGGCGCTGCACGAGGGCTTCGCGAAGGCCGGGGTGCCGTTCGCGCGGGTGCACCCCGAGGTGCCGCACACGCACCAGTTCCAGGTGTGGCTGCCCTACGAGGTGGACGTACTCGACGAGGCATCGGTGCGGATGGCGGAGGAGACCGGCACGGTCCTCTTCCGCCGCTGGTTCCCCGGCGGACCGCCCGGCCTCTCGGTCACCGAGGTGACGGTGGCGGAGCCGGGGCTTTCGTGGACGGCGGAGGATGCCCGGTCGGCCGCGGAGGAGTTCGTACGGAGGGTGGAGGCTGCGCAGGGCTGAGCGGTGGGTCGGATCCCTGGCGGTCGTGTCGAGGCCTCGATTGACGGGAGCCGTCAATCGAGGGCCGGAGCGTCAGGAACCGAGGGCAGACTGGACCGTATGAGTTTCACCGTCGACATCGGCAATCTGCCCCAGGACCGGCTGCACGAGCGCATCGCCGTCGTGCCCTCGCCCCTGGCGGAGCTGAGCATGACGCTGCACGCCCTCGCCGAGCCCAGCCACCACCCGGGCCTGCAGGGCTGGGCCACCTCCGTGATGGCCGGGCTCGACCAGTGCCTCGCGGAGATGCTGTGCGAGGCGGACTTCCTGTGGCGCTCGACGTTCTCGGACATCTTCATGCCGTTCTCCGGGCTGCCCGACCCCGCCGCGCTGCCGGCCGGCACTCTCGCCGAGGAGCTCGACCAGCTGGACAAGCTGGAGGACGAGCAGTTCGTCGAGGCGGCGCTGGAGTTCACCTGCACCCTCGCTTACGGCGAGAAGGCCGCGGCCTCGGTGCTCACCGACCGGGCCGCCCGGCAGCGCGTCCTCGACCTCGCCGCGTCGCGGGGCACGCGGCAGGTGCAGTTCACCGATCGGCTGCTGAAGGACCCGCCCGCCGTACGGGCCTGGGTGCGGCGGCTGCTCCTCGACTGCGAGGAGGCGTTCTTCGGGGACGTATGGGCGCGGGTGCACCACCAGCTCGCCGCCGACGCCCGGCACAAGACCGAGCTGCTGCGCCGCAAAGGGCTCGGTGAAGCGCTCACTTCGGCGTCCAAGGCGCTGACGCTGTCCGAGGACGGACGGCAGATCGACATGGACAAGCTGGTCGTCGGGCGTACGACGATCCCCGAGGGCGGCACGCTCCGGCTCGTCCCCACGGTGATGGGCCGCCCGCACCTCCTGGTCCTGCACCGGTACGGCTGGACACCGGTGATCCACTACCCGGTCGCGGGCGAGGCCCTGTCCACGGCGGCCTCGGTGGACGAACTGACCCGCCGTATGGAGGCGTTGTCGCATCCGGTGCGGATGCGCCTGTGCAGGAACCTGGCGCGCGGCGCGTACACCACGAGCGAGCTGGTGGATGTGCACGGCATGAGCGCACCGGAGATCTCCCGGCATCTGGCCGTGCTCAGGAAGGCCGGACTGATCACGGCCCGGCGACGCGGGCGCTATGTGCTGCACCAGCTGGATCTGAGCAAGGTGGCGCGGCTCGGGAGTGACTTCATCGAGGGCGTGCTGCGCTGAGCGCGCGGACAGGTGCGGGTGCGGGCGCACGCGGGGATTCGGGTGCGGGCATGAGCGCGGGTGCGGGGAACGGCGGCTATCTGGTCGAACTCGGTTCCGTACTGCGGGACATGGGTCTACCGGAGGAACGGATCGAGTCGACGCTCGCCGATCTCGCCACGCATCTGGAGCGGACGGGGGCTGCGGCCCTTGCGGCGTTCGGGCCGGTCGAGGAGTACGCGGGGCGGCTGGTGCCCGAGGGCGGTGGCGACACCGAGAGCCCGGTCGAGACCTGGCGCTGGACCGCCGATCCGTATGCCGACGAGACACTGCTCAACCGCTTCGGCGGGGAGGGGTGGGAGGTCGAGGGGATCGACGCGCACGGCCGTTTCCTCGGCCGCCGTGACGGTGAGCGGCCGCAGCGGTGGGAGTACCGGCGGGTGCTGGGGTGTGCGCTCGGGGCCGCCGAACCGGTCGAGGTCTCGGGGCAGGGTGCCGGAGCCGAGCGGGGTGAGCTCGCCGGAGCCGGGCGGAGTCAACTCGCCGAGGAGCTCGCGGCCGACGGCTGGGAGGCCTGCGGAACCTGGCTGGTCCACGCGTGGTTCAAGCGGCCCGCGGGGTCGGGCGAGAGTCCCGGATCCGCGGGCGAGCACCCCGATTCCGTCACCGCGACTCCGCCGCCCGGCACGTCGGGGCGCGCCGTGCTCCCCGCCCCTCGCTTCCCCCGCAGGCTCGCGCTGACGCTCGTGGCGTCGGCCGCCGTCGCGACCGGTATCGCCCTCGTGGCAGGCGCTCCCGCCTGGATCCTGGGCTTCGCAGCAGGCCTGCTCACGGGTGCGGCGGTGCCGCTGGTGCTGATGGCCAGGGTGCTCGGATACGGGAAACGGGATGCCCGGACCCAGGGCAAAGGGACGGCCTGACCGCCCGGGAAGGCAGGCCCCTCAGCCCGCTCCCCCACCCGCCCGCACAAGCCCCGTCTCGTACGCGAGCACCACGACCTGGACCCGGTCCCTGAGCCCCAGCTTGGTGAGGATGCGGCCGACATGCGTCTTCACCGTGGCCTCCGACAGCACGAGACGCGCGGCGATCTCGCCGTTGGAAAGGCCCTGCGCGACAAGGATCATGACCTCGCGCTCGCGCCCCGTGAGCAGCTCGATCTCCTTCAGGGGCGGCTGCGCGCCCGTGTTCGGGAGCATCGGGGCGAAGCGGTCGAGCAGCCGCCGGGTCGTGGACGGCGCCACCACCGCGTCGCCGCTGTGCACGGAGCGGATCGCACCGAGGAGTTCGGCCGGCGGTACGTCCTTGAGCATGAAGCCGGACGCGCCCGCCTTCAGACCCGAGAAGGCGTACTCGTCGAGGTCGAAGGTGGTCAGGATCAGCACCTTCGGCGGGTTCTGCTGCTCGCAGATACGACGGGTCGCCTCGACCCCGTCGAGCTTCGGCATCCGGACGTCCATCAGGACCACGTCCACCGCAGTGGCCCGCAGCACCTCGAGGGCCTCGGCCCCGTCGCCCGCCTCCGCGACCACCTCCATGTCCGGCTGCGCGGCGAGCACCATCCGGAACCCGGTGCGCAGCAGCACCTGGTCGTCGACGAGCATCACGCGGATGGTCATGGGGTTCCTTCCAAGGAATTCAAAGCGGAGAGTGACAGGTGTCAGTGGGCCGGTTTGAGGGGCAGCAGGGCGCTGATGCGGAACCCCCCGCCGGGCCGCGGCCCGGCGTCCAGGGTGCCGCCGACCATGCCGACACGCTCGCGCATCCCGATCAGACCATGGCCGCGGCCGTCGGCGCCGCCGTCCTCGTACAACTCGTGCGGCGCACCCTTGCCGTCGTCCTCGACGAGCAGCCCGAGGCCGTCGTCGAAGTAGACGATCCGTACGCTCGCCCCGGCGTTGGGACCACCGTGCTTACGGGTGTTGGTGAGGGCTTCCTGCACGATGCGGTACGCCGTGAGCTCCACGCCGCTGGGCAGCGGCCGCGGGGTGCCCTCGACCTTGAAGTCGACGCTGAGCCCGGACTCGCGGCACTGGCCGATGAGGTCGTCGATCTGCTCGACGTCGGGCTGCGGCACGTACTCGCCGCCCTCGGCCGGCTCCCCCGTACGCAGCACGCCGAGCAGCCGGCGCATCTCGGCGAGGGCCTGGCGGCCGGTGCCGGAGATCGTCTCCAAGGCCTTCTTCGCCTGGTCGGGGGCCTGGTCCATGACGTACGCGGCGCCGTCGGCCTGGACGACCATCACGGACACGTTGTGGGCGACGACATCGTGCAGTTCCCGGGCGATACGGGCCCGCTCGGCGGCGACCGCGACCTTGGCCTGCGCCTCTCGCTCCCGCTCCAGACGGGCCGCACGCTCTTCGAGCTGCGCGAAGTAGGCGCGGCGGGTGCGCAGGGAGTCGCCGAGTACCCAGGCGAAAAGGAACGGGACGATGAGGATGCCCGCGAAGAAGATGTTGCCCGCGGTGCTGGTCTGGTTCTCGTGCCAGCGCAGCTGGGCCAGCGGCGCGGCGATGAGGCAGCCGCCGAGGGCGAAGCGTCTGGCCCAGGGGACATCGCGGGCGGCGACGGTGTAGATGATCACGAGCATCGCGAAGTTCGCGACCATCACTTCGGTGTCGGTGATCAGCTGGACGAGTCCGCCGGCCGCGCTGAGCAGCAGCATCTTCTCGGGCGCGCGGCGCCGGAAGGCGACCACGGCGCCCTGCACGAGCGCGAGGACCGCCGCCATGACGGAGGCGTCGCGGCCCTCGTGCGCGCGCTCCGTGACTATCGCGAGACAGGTCACCGCGACCAGCACGACAGCCCAGAAGCTGTCGACACCGGTGGGGTGTCTGCGGAGGAAGTCATAGAGGCGCTGCACGTAACCCAGCGTAGATACGGGTGGCACGTGCTGGGGTCAACCGCAGGGGCGATACCTGGGTGGGCCGCGTACTCCCCAAGGTGGATACGGTGGTCGTTCGATCCCGTACGACCCAAGGACCGAGGTGACCGGCGTGGCTCAGGTCGATGAGCTGATGGACGAGCTCGCCGCGCTCGAAGATCCCAGAGCGCGGGCCGTGAACGAGAAGCACGGCGACGATCACGGGGTAAATCTCGGCAAGCTCCGCGCCATCGCCAAGCGTCTGAAGACCCAGCAGGACCTGGCCGTCGAGCTGTGGGCCACGCAGGACACCGCGGCCAGACTGCTCGCGCTGCTGATCTGCCGCCCGAAGGCCTTCGGCCGCGACGATCTCGACAGCATGCTGCGCCAGGCACGTACGCCCAAGGTGCACGACTGGCTCGTCAACTATGTGGTGAAGAAGAGCAAGTACGCCGAGGAGCTCCGGGTCACCTGGACGGATGACCCGGATCCGGTCGTGGCGAGCGCCGGCTGGGCGCTGACCGACGAGCGGGTCGTGAAGAAGCCCGAGGGGCTCGACCTGGGCGGGCTGCTCGATGTGGTCGAGGCCGAGATGAAAGACGCTCCGGACCGGCTGCAGTGGGCGATGAACAGCACCCTCGCGCACATCGGCATCGAGCACCCCGAGCATCGCGCCCGGGCCCTGGCCATCGGTGAGCGCCTGGGCGTCCTCAAGGACTATCCGACCCCGCCGGGCTGCACCTCTCCGTACGCCCCGACCTGGATCGGCGAGATGGTCCGCCGGCAACAGAGCGCATAGGCGGCAGCAGAGCACACGGTCAGGCCCCCTCCCCCGACATCCACCGGTCGGGCCCCGCCTCCCGCCGCCCCGTGCGCGACCGCTCCGCCTGCGACTCAAGGAGTTCCGAGGCCTGCGCCGAGGCCCGCAGCCGGGCTCCGACCGAGGTGTTCGCGCCCGTCTCGACGTGGACGTCCGCCACCCCGTGCAGCCGCATCCACGGCCCCTGCACCAGCCGCACGCTCTGCACCTTGGCGTGCGGGACGAGCGAGAGCTTGCGGCGCAGCCGGCCGTGGCGCGCGGCGAAGACGGTGTCGGTGACCGCGAGCCCGTAGCCGCGCCACCACAGCGGTACGCACCAGCGGGCCGTGGCCGGCGGGCGGGACAGCTCGGAGGGGACCACGACACCCGGCAGGATCCGCTCGATCACGGCTTCGGCCACCTCACGGGGCGCCACCGGGACCAGCACATCGTTGGAGGACCCGGCCACGTCCAGCTCGATCCGCACCCAGCCGCGCCGCCGCCACAGGAACGGCTCGACGACGTGCACGGTCTGCACCCGGCCCGGCGGCACCGTCTCATGCGCCTTGTCGAGCAGTCCGTGGTCGAGCCGGAGCCCGTCCGGGGACGCGCCCACCGTCCAGTCGTACTCCTTGATGAACCGGCCCACACTGCTCGCGCCCGCCGCACCGAGCAGCGGCAGTCCGGTGCCGATGAGCAGCGGGATCGAGTGCGTGAGGAACCACAGGAGTACGGGCACGGTGATGCCGGTGACCGCCCACACCCACATCCCGCCGGACAGCACGAGGGACATGGCCAGCATCTTCGGCGGTACGTGGAGCAGGACCGCGGCCGGTGCCTCGCCCACCTCGCGGGCGTGCTCGGGGGCGAAACCGGCGGCGCGGGCGAGGAGTTCGGCGCGCAGGGCGCGGGCTTCGGGCTCGCCGAGATAGGCCAGTTCATCCTTCTTGTCCGCGCCGATGACGTCCATCTTCAGCTTGGCGACGCCCAGGAAGCGGGCGAGCAGCGGCTGGTTGAGATCGACGGCCTGCAGCCGGTCGAGCCGGATGTGGGCGGTGCGGCGAAAGAGGAGGCCGGTACGGATGCGCAGTTCGGTGTCGGTGACCGAGAAGTGGGTGAACCACCAGGTGAGGAAGCCGTAGAGCGAGGCGATGACGACCAGGGCGAGTCCGGCGAGCAGCACGGTCTCGGCGGCGAGTTCGGAGACCTGCCGGTACGCGCCGTCCGGGTCGTGCACCGCCCAGCCCGTACCGACCGCGAGCGGCGCCCAGGCGCGGCGCAACGGGGTGACCGGATGCAGGCGCCGTTCTCCGACAGTCAGGGTGCCGCGGCCCTCCAGCTCGCTCACAACCCCGCCGATCGTGCCTCGCCCAGCTCGGTCAGCCGGTCCCGAAGGCGTTCGGCCTCGGCCGGGTCGAGCCCCGGGATCGTGGCGTCCGTGGCGGCGGCCGCCGTGTGCAGCTGCAGCGAGGCGAGCCCGAACTTCCGCTGCAGCGGCCCCGATTCGACCTCCACGAGCTGCATCCGCCCGTACGGGACGACGGTCTCCTCGCGCCACATCACTCCGCGCTGGATCAGCAGATCGTCCGCGCGCTCGGCGTAGCGCCACGAGCGCCAGTTCCGCCCGAGCATCGGCCAGCCCCACACCAGGAGCCCGCCGGGCAGCAGCGCGAACAGCGCCCACACCGGTCCTGCGGTCATGGCGAGCAGCAGACCCGTCGCCACCGTGACCGGCACGAGCCACAGCACGAGCAGCAGCCTGCGCAGCCTGAGCATCGCGACCGGCAGCCCCCGCCACCCGGGCTCCTCGCGTACGGGTGCCCCCGAAGCTCCGCCCGTCATACCTGTCATGCCAGCCATCCCCGCTCCCCTGCCTTCACACCTACCACCCTACGTACGAGAGACTGTGCGCCATGAGTCCCAAGACGGATCCGCAGACGACCACGGTCGGTATCGGCGGCGCCGCGGAGAGCACCGACATGGTGCTCAACATCGGCCCCCAGCACCCGTCCACGCACGGTGTGCTGCGCCTGAAGCTGGTGCTCGACGGCGAACGCATCGTGCAGGCCGAACCCGTCATCGGCTATATGCACCGCGGCGCCGAGAAGCTCTTCGAGGCGCGCGACTACCGGCAGATCGTGATGCTGGCCAACCGCCACGACTGGCTCTCCGCCTTCTCCAACGAACTGGGCGTGGTCCTCGCGGTCGAGCGGATGCTCGGGATGGAGGTCCCCGAGCGCGCGGTGTGGACCCGCACCCTGCTCGCCGAGCTGAATCGCGTGCTCAACCACCTGATGTTCCTTGGTTCGTACCCGCTCGAACTGGGCGGAATCACCCCGGTGTTCCATGCTTTCCGGGAGCGCGAGGAACTCCAGGCGGTCATGGAGGAGGTCTCCGGCGGCCGGATGCACTACATGTTCAACCGGGTCGGCGGCCTCAAGGAGGACCTGCCGCTCGGTTGGACGCAGCGCGCCCGTGCGGCGGTTGCCTCGGTCCGCTCCCGTATGGACGTCTACGACCGTCTGGTCCTCGGCAACGAGATCTTCCGCGCCCGTACGCGATCGGTCGGCGTCCTGTCGCCCGAGGCCGTGCACGCGTACGGCGTGAGCGGCCCGATCGCGCGCGCCTCCGGCGTCGACTTCGACCTGCGCCGCGACGAGCCCTACCTCGCGTACGGCGAACTGCAGTCGACTCTCAAGGTGGTCACGCGCGAGGAGGGCGACTGCCTGGCCCGCTTCGAGGTCCTCCTGGAGCAGACCCACAACGCGCTCGACCTGGCCGACGCGTGCCTGGACCGGATGGCGGACCTGGCCCCCGGCCCGATCAACCAGCGCCTGCCGAAGGTGCTCAAGGCACCCGAGGGCCACACGTACGCCTGGACCGAGAACCCCCTCGGCATCAACGGCTACTACCTGGTCTCCAAGGGCGAGAAGACCCCGTACCGCCTCAAGCTCCGCTCGGCCTCGTACAACAACATCCAGGCGCTGATCGAGCTGCTGCCCGGCACGCTGGTCGCGGACATGGTCGCGATCCTCGGCTCACTCTTCTTCGTCGTCGGCGACATCGACAAGTAGGGCCCGTGCGTCGACGCCCACCGGCTGAAGCAGCCAGCCGAAGTCGCCGAGGCCGCCGCGTGCGGTGAGTTCGGCGGCCTCGCCGGTGGTCGCGAGCGCCCGTACGTACGCGGCGGGGTCGGTGGAGGCGAGTGCGAGCGGCGGCCGTCCGGCGCGCAGGCCGAGCGCCTGCAGCGCGTCCCGCTGGGTCGTGAGCACGGCGCCGTCGAGGGCGCACGCGTCGAGGGCGACATGCGCGGTGATATCGCAGGACCCATCCGGTACGGGCCTGCATTCACGCCCTTCACGGAATCCGGTGAGTGTCCCGAACGGGGGCCGTTGCGCTCGGTCGTGCGCGTAATCGACGGCGACGGCCAGACCATCGCGTACGGCTCCGACCGCCGCCGCCCAGGCCTCGTCCCTGGGCCGTCCGATCTCGGCGCGGGTGCCTGGTTCATCGCCCAGGGGCCACCAGCGGGCGAGCCACGCGTCGCCGGTGAGCGGCTCTCCGAGCGTTTCGGTGCCGTCCTTTTCCTGTACGAGGACGAGGCGGGCCACTCCGTCCTCGTCGACCTCGGCCACGTCCACGGGCACGTTGTCGAGCCATTCGTTGGCGAAGAGAAGTCCGTGGACGGTCGCGGGGATCTCGGCCAGCCACTCGATACGGCTGTCGAGCCCGCTCGGCCGGTCCGCCCGCTCGACGGCGTACGCCCTGATCCGCCCGGCCAACTCGGGCTCAAGGGCGCCGAGAACACCTGCCGTCAACTCCCCTCGCCCGGCCCCCACGTCGACGAAGTCGAGGGTCGCGGGGCGGCCGAGGGCGCGGTCGACGCGGGTGAGGAGGGTGGCGACAGCCTGTGCGTACAGCGGGGACGCGTGCACGGAGGTACGGAAATGCCCGGCGGGTCCCTCCTGTCGGAGATAGAACCCACCGGGCCCGTACAACGCCTGCTCGGTGGCCTCACGCCAACCGCGTACTGATCGCGCCTTCGTCACGCCGACGAGTATCCCTGCCGGCCGCGCCCGCTTACGAGATCGCCGACCTCAACTGCGCCACATCGATCTGCTCGGTCTCATCGTGCGCCGTGAGGTCGATGACCTCGCCGACCGCCCGCTCCGCCACGGCCCGGGACTTGAACGCCCCCTCGTCCTCGGCCTTGTGGAGCGCGAGCGCCTCCGCGCCGACCACATCCGCGAGGTCCTCGTTCTGTACGGCGGCGATCGCCTCACCACCGGACTTGGTGCCGAAGAAGTCGAACCCTCCGATGAGCCGATGCCGTACAGGCGTGTGCGGCACCACGGCAGCCGCGGGCCGCACGGCCGGAGCATAAGCGGCGGCCGGGCGCTCATGAGCGGCGGCCGCCTCGGGCTCCCCCTGCTCGGACGCCCCCTCGGACTCGCCCGCCGGCGCGGCGGCGGGCATCCCGTTGACCGCACCCGCACCCGCACCCGCGCCCCGCTGCTGCGGCACCCGCGCCATCTTGTCCAGCGCCGCGTTCGCCTTGAGATACAGCGACACGGTCCCCCGCAGCGCGGCATCCGCCCCCGCGGGCGGCAGCGCCCGGGCCGGGGCCGCGGCCTCGATCGCGAGCCGGCGGCGGCCCTCAAGGGCGCTCGCCCGCTCTGTCTCCGCCGTCGCGTACCGGCGAAGGAGCGCCGCGTGCTCACCGCGCAGCGCGGCCAGTTCGCCCCGCTTCGAGCGGAGTCGTGCCTCGAGCTTGCCGCGCAGCTCGCGCGATTCGTCGAGATCCGTCTCCAACTCGGCTATGCGCTCGTCGTACTTCCACTCGTCGCTCGCGCGCTGTCGCATCAGATCCGCGACCCGCTTGCCGGCCAGCCGGTCCCAGCGGCGCATGACGACCGCGCCGACCACGGCGGAGCCCGCCGCGACGCCGGCGAGTGCGCGCAGCGCCAGGGTGTCGGGTACCAGCCAGGAACTCGCAGCGGCGGCTACGGACACAGCGGCGATCACCGACGGGGGAAACAGTCGGTGCAGTGGGGGGGAATGGCGGTGGCGTCCACGTGGCATGGCCAGAAATTTACCGCGCGTAGGCGGCACTCGGACCCCCGCCCGGCAATCTGTTCCCTTCCGGTTACTCAACTTCTCCCTGAGAACCCCGGGAACTCCACCGCCATCACCCCAACCCCGGTTACTTCTTGATCAGACCTTTGGATTCCAGGTACTCCTTGGCCACGTCGGCCTCCTTCACGCGCTCCGCGTCGACCTTCCTGTTGAGCTCGGTGAGGTCCTCGGTGGTGAGCGCCTGGGTGAGCTTGGCGAGGACGTCCGCGATCTCCTTGGCGCCCGCGTCCTTGGTGTTCACGACCGGCAGCACGTTGTCCGCGTTCTGCAGGCCCTTGTCGTCCTCGAGCAGCACCAGGTCGAAGTTGTCGAGGGTGGCGTCGGTCGTGGTGGTGAGGACCAGCTGGTCCTCACCGTTCTTCACGGCCTGCTTGGACTGCGGGGTGCCGACGCCCTTGGGGTCGATCCCGGCGACGTCGATGCCGTAGGTCTTCTTCAGGCCGGGCGCGCAGAACACCCGGACCTCGCATTCCTCACCGGCCGCGATCTTGACCTTGAGCTTCGACTTGCCCAGATCCGAAAGGGTCTTGAGGTTGTTCTTCTCGGCGAATTCCTTGCTGACCGCGAACGCGTTCTGGTCGACGGCCTCTCCGGCGGGCAGCACCGTAAGGCCCCGCGGCCCGGCGAGTTTAGTCAACTCCTCAACAGTCTTGGCCACATCGCTCGACGCGACCGGCTTCTTCTCGGTGGCGTCCGGACCGTTCACCTTGCCGTTGAGGAATTCGGCCAGGGTCGCCGCGTACTCGGGAACGATGTCGATATCGCCCTTTTCCAAGGAGGGCTCGTAGAGCTCGCGGGTCTCGACAGTCTTGATCGACGTGTCGTATCCGGCGTCCGAGAGCAGCTGCGCGTACAACTCCGCGAGCACCTTGGACTCGGTGAATCCGGCCGAACCCACCACCAGCGAGCCCTTCTTGCCGCCGTCACCGCTGCTGGTCTTGTCGCCGCCGGAGCCCTTGTCCTCCAGGCTGTCGCCGCCGCACGCGGTGAGCCCCGCGCCGAGAGCCACGACCGCGGCCGTGGCCGCCGCCATCCGTATGCCACGCGGGAACTTGTTCATGGGGTCTCCACCATTCGGGGTTGTCTCAAGGGTTGTTCGAAAGATTCGACGGAGCGGTCAGACCGTTGCCGTACGCCTGCGCATCGGGTCGCACCACCTGCCGACAAGGACGAGCACCAGCTCGACGAGGAGCGCGAGCCCTGCGACGAGCACCGCGCCGGCCACCACCTGCGCGGTGTTCTGCACGGCGAAGCCGTACGTGACGATCCGGCCGAGGCCCCCTTCGCCGGCCATCGCGGCGAGCGCCGCCGTGGCCACCACCTGCACGGCCGAGGACCGCAGACCGGTCATGACCATCGGGTACGCGAGCGGCAGTTCGACCTTCAGGAACAACTGCCCGCCGCTCATGCCCATTCCGCGCGCGGCCTCCACCACGGAGCGGTCGACCTCGCGCATCCCGATGTAGGCGTTGGTGAGCAGCGGCGGCACGGCGAAGAGCACCAGCGCGATCAGCGTGGGCAGATCACCGTGCTGACCGAGCGGTGTGAGGGTGAGCAGGACGAGCACCGCGAGGGTGGGGACCGCCCGGCCCACGTTGGAGATGTTGATCGCGAGCGCGCCACCCCTGCCGATATGGCCGAGCCACAGCGCGAGCGGCAGAGCGATCAGGCACGCGACGGCCAGACAGACCCCGGAGAAGTAGAGATGCTCCGCCAGGCGGTGCCACACCCCCTTCTCCCCCTGCCAGTTGGCACCCGTGGTCAGCCACTCCAGCGCACCCGAGATCGCGTTCATGCCGGTTCTGCCGCCTTTGCGATCCGGGAGTCACGTATTCGGCCGCCGGGCGCCGCGTCCCGCACCCGCGTCCAGGGGGTCAACAGCCGCTGGAGCAGCAGCAGAAGGAGATCGGCGACGATCGCGAGGAGTACGCACAGGACGGACGCGGTGAGCACCTGGGACTTGAAGTCACTGTCGAGGCCGTCCATGATCAACCCGCCGAGCCCGCCGTAGTCGACGATCGCCCCGACCGTGGTCAAGGCGACGGTGGAGACCGTGGCGATGCGTACGCCGGCGAGGATCGCGGGCAGCGCGAGCGGCAGTTCGACCTCCCACAGAAGCCGCACGGGACCGTATCCGAGACCGCGCGCGGCCTCCTTCGCCTCCTCGGGAACGGCGGCGAGTCCCGCCATCACATTCCGTACGAGGATCGTCAGCGAGTACAGCACCAGACCCGTGATCACCAGGGCGGGTGAGAGCCCGAAGACGGGCAGGAGCAGCGAGAACATCGCGAGCGACGGAATCGAGTAGAGCAAGGTGGTCAGACCGAGCACCGGACCGGCGAACGCCTTGCCGGTGCGCGCGAGCAGCGCCAGCGGAAAGGCCACGAGCAGGCCGATGGCGACCGAGGCGGCCGTGATCCAGACATGCTGGACGGTCGCGTCGATCAGCTCCTGGCTGCGCGTCTCCAGGTAGTCGACACACAACCAGTCATTGGTGATCAGGCAGTTCGTGGAACTCACGGCGCTCACCTCCCCCGTAACGCCGAACGTATGTATGTCAGCCTGCCTGGCAGACCTTAAACCCAAGCACTGACAATCGCCGAGGACTGTCGTCTTGCAGCAACATGGCGTTCACAAGACGCCCGTCACAATGGGGACTCATGATCAGGTTCGAGCACGTCAGCAAGCGGTACGCCGATGGCACCACGGCCGTCGACGACCTGTCCTTCGAGGTCGCGGCAGGTGAACTGGTCACCCTGGTGGGCCCGTCGGGCTGCGGCAAGACCACCACCATGAAGATGGTGAACCGGCTGATCGAGCCGACGTCCGGCCGGATATTCCTCGACGGGGAGGACATATCCGATATCGATCCGGTCCAACTCCGGCGCCGTATCGGCTATGTGATCCAGCAGGTCGGCCTCTTCCCGCACAAGACGGTTCTGGAGAACACCGCGACCGTCCCCCATCTCCTCGGCTGGAAGAAGAGCGACGCGAAGAAGCGCGCCGCCGAACTTCTCGACCTCGTCGGTCTCGACCCCTCCGTCTACGGCGAGCGCTACCCGGAGCAGCTCTCCGGCGGCCAGCGCCAACGGGTCGGTGTGGCAAGGGCGTTGGCGGCCGATCCGCCCGTCCTGCTCATGGACGAGCCGTTCGGAGCGGTCGATCCGGTCGTGCGGGAGCATCTGCAGACCGAGTTCCTGCGCCTGCAGCAGGAGTTGCACAAGACCGTGCTCTTCGTCACGCACGACATCGAGGAGGCCGTACGCCTAGGCGACCGTATCGCCGTCTACGGCCAGGGTCGTATCGAGCAGTACGACGCCCCGACAGCGGTGCTCGGCGCCCCCGCCACCCCCTATGTCGCCGATTTCGTCGGCTCCGACCGGGGCCTCAAGCGCCTGTCCGTCACCCCGATCGAGGAGGGCGACCTCGAACAGCCCCCCGTCGTACGTCTGGAGGACGCGGCGAAGAGCGCGGCCGAGCGGATGCGCTCGCAGGACGCGGGCTGGGCGGTCGTGCTCGACAAGGACGGCGACCTGCACGGCTGGGTGAACGCCACCCATCTCACCTCCGGTACCGTCGCCGACCACGCCCGCCGCATGGAGGCCTGGCTGCCGGTCGGGGCGTCCCTGAAGCGGGCCTTCTCCACGATGCTCCAGCACGACGCGGGCTGGATCGCCGTGATCGACGAGGACCGCAAGGACAGCTTCCGGGGCGTCCTGACCCCGGCCACGCTCCATGAGGCACTGCGCCGCTCGACGGCCGCGGACGCCCGCGACATCCCGCGCGCGGAGGTGGATCTGGAGTCGGTGAGCGGGGTGTGAGGGGCCTTCTTTACGCAGGCGGCCGGGCAGTGGCCGGACGGACCCCGCCCTCCCGGGGGCCGAGCCCTTGAAAGGCTATCGGCGCCCACTGACAACGCGGCCGGACCGCAAGCTCAGGCCCCCGGTGCGGCTCAGGCCCCCGGCGACTTCAGCCGCCCGCTGATCCACACCAGGGTCGCCGGAATCTCCCGGCGCCACGTGTTGAAGTTGTGGCCGCCGGAGTCGAGCAGGATCGAGGAGACCCTGGTCGGGGCCTTGACCTTGTCGATGAACTTCAGGGTGTCGTGGTAGTTCCCCTCACCCTGCTTGCTGCTGGTGGCGAGCAGCGAGACCGGCGGCGCGGGCTTGTGGTCGAGCAGCCACATCAGGTCGGACTCCTGCTTGACCTTCTCGTCGCCCTGGAACAGATCGCCGGTCTGGTCGTCGATCGGCGCCTTGTAGTCGGCGGAGAGCCCGGCGCCCGCGGCGAAGCGGTCCGGGTGCTTCATCGCGATCTTCAGCGCGCAGTAGCCGCCGGTGGAGTTGCCGATCACGCCCCAGTTCTCCGGCTTCGTACCGACGCGGTACTTGTCGCTGATCGCGGTCGGCAGATCCTCGGCGAAGAAGGTCTCGGTCTGCGGGCCGCCCGGTATGTCCACGCACTCGGTGTCCCGGCCGGAGACGATGGACGGCCGCAGCATCACGAGGACCATCGGCTGCATCTTGCCGGCGCGGGCCTGCTCGTTCGCGGTCTGCGGGTAGTGCAGCCCCTTGATCAGGTTCTCGGCGGTGCCCGGATATCCGGTGATCACCACGGAGGCCGGGAACTTCTTGTCCTTGTACTCGGGCTGGAAATACTCCGGCGGCAGATATACGTAGGCGGGGCTGGCCAGCCGGGACTTCGCACCGGCGACGTCCACCTTCTGGATCTGCCCGCCGAGCCTGGGGTTCGAGCCGCCCGGCACGTTCACCGACTGGGTCCCTTCGACCTTGACCGGCCCGCCCGCACCGCCCGCGGTGTCATGGTCGACCACCACGCCCGGCTCCTGCTCCTGGCCGAAGAGATCGGCCCACGAGGCGTAGAAACCGAACTCCCGGTTGGCCGCGAGGCCGATCGAGGCGAAGACCATCAGCTGGGTCAGGGCGAGCAGCACGACCCGGCCGAGCACGGCACGCCAGTTCCGTCCGGCAAGGCGCGGCCAGAACCAGACCGTGCCGACGAACAGGAGCACGGCCAGGATGACGGCCACTGCCAGCGCTGTGTTGCTCGTGAGACCCATGGGATTACTGCCTGTTCTGCCTGTCTTGTGGGGTAGCTGTCGTGCAGGGCTGAGAAAGCTGCCCGCTTTGGGCGGCTTTTTACCGTCTGCGATGAACCCGACTCCCGATCGCGCCGTCCTACAGGGCGCAAATCACCCGGTACGCGCCAGCGTCCGGTCGGCTCACGCAGAACCACGGGGTGCAATGTCCAGCTCGATAGATGCGGAAAAAACGGACAAGGTTCCCTTTGCGAAGGTTTCGAAGGCTTCCTCTACGATGCGCCGTCTCCCCCGAGGTCCGCGCCCCGAGAAGGTCCCGTCCCTGATCGCGTCCGCCGCCACCCTGATCGGTCTGCTCGACATCGCCGCCGGGGTCTTCCCGCGGTTCCGCCACAGCCGTATCCACGCCCTGGCCCAGGTGCTGCCCGGTGCTCTCGGCCCGTACGCCGCCGCCCTCGCGATCTGCGCCGGCGTCCTGCTCCTGCTGCTCGCCCACGGACTGCGCCGCAGGAAGCGCCGCGCCTGGCGGGCGGCCGTGGTGCTGCTGCCGCTGGGGGCCGTGGCGCAGTTCAGCTACCGGCACTCGATCCTCGGCGTCGTACTGCCGCTGCTCCTGTTCGGGCTTCTGCTCCGCCATCGGAGTGAATTCCGCGCCCTGCCCGACCCGCGCAGCCGCTGGAAGGCGCTGACGAACTTCCTGCTCATGAGCGTCTTCTCGGTCGGTATCGGCTGCGTGATCGTCGGCACCCACGCCCAGCGCGCGGTCGGCGAGCCCTCGATCGCCGAGCTGCTCAAGCACGTCGTCTACGGCCTCTTCGGCGTCGAAGGCCCGGTCGACTACTACGGCCGTACGTCCTGGACGATCGGCACCTCGCTCGGCGCCCTCGGCCTGCTCACCGCCCTGACCACGATCTATCTGGCCTTCCGCCCCGAGCACCCGGCCGCCCGGCTCACCGAGGAGGACGAGAACCGGCTTCGTACCCTGCTCGCCAAGCACGGCGCCCGCGACTCCCTCGGCCACTTCGCCCTGCGCCGTGACAAGGGCGTGGTCTTCTCGCCCAGCGGCAAGGCGGCGGTCACGTACCGCGTCGTCTCGGGCGTGATGCTCGCGAGCGGCGACCCGATCGGCGACGTGGAGGCCTGGCCGGGCGCCATCGAACGCTTCATGGCCGAGGCACGGGCCCACTCCTGGACCCCCGCCGTCATGGGCTGCTCGCAGACCGGCGGCGAGGTCTGGACCCGCGAGAGCGGCCTCGATGCCCTGGAGCTCGGGGACGAGGCGATCGTCGACGTCCCCGACTTCTCGCTGACCGGACGCGCGATGCGCAACGTCCGCCAGATGGTCAAACGCATCGAACGCGGCGGCTACACCACCCGCGTACGCAGGGTGGGCGACCTCTCCGCCGAGGAACTCGACCGCGTACGCCGTGCCGCCGCCGACTGGCGCGGCACCGACAACGAGCGCGGCTTCTCCATGGCGCTCGGCCGGATCGGCGACCCGTCCGACGGCGACTGTCTGATCGCGACCGCGCACCTCGCGGAGGACGAGACCGGAGAAACCCCTTCCCCGTACGGCGACTTGAAGGCCGTCCTGCACTTCGTCCCCTGGGGCCCGGACGGCGTCTCCCTGGACCTGATGCGCCGCGACCGCAGCGCCGACCCCGGGATGAACGAACTCCTCATCGTCGCCGCACTCCAGGCCGCCCCCGCGCTCGGCATCCAGCGCATGTCCCTGAACTTCGCGATGTTCCGCTCAGCACTCGCCCGCGGCGAGCAGCTGGGCGCGGGCCCGGTCCTGCGCACCTGGCGCGGGCTGCTCGTCTTCCTGTCGCGCTGGTTCCAGATCGAGTCGCTGTACAAGTTCAACGCCAAGTTCCGCCCGCGCTGGGAGCCGCGCTTCGTGGTCTTCCGCTCCTCGCGCGATCTGCCGCGGATCGGCTTCGCGGCGATGCAGGCGGAGGGCTTCGTCACGCCGGCGCTGCCCCGCTTCCTGCGGCCTTCGCCGCGGCCGGCGCGGATGTGCCCGCATCAGGTCTCCGGCGACCGCGAGGTGCGCGCGGCCTGAGGCGGTGTGCGCCCGGAGCCTTCGTACGAGCAGGGGCAAACCAGCCCCCGTACGGGCCTACGCTTGCCCCATGAGTAAGACGTACGGCCGAGGACATGTCGAGGGCCTGCCCGACTGGGGCCGCTGCGCGGTCATGGGCGTGGTCAACGTGACCCCGGACTCCTTCTCCGACGGCGGCCGCTGGTTCGACACCACCGCCGCGGTCAAGCACGGCCTCGACCTGGTCGCCCAGGGCGCCGACCTGGTGGACGTCGGCGGTGAGTCCACCCGCCCGGGCGCCACCCGCGTCGACGCGGACGAGGAACTGCGCCGCGTCATCCCCGTCGTCCGCGGCCTGGCCGCGGAGGGTGTCACGGTCTCCGTGGACACCATGCGCGCCACCGTCGCCGAACAGGCCCTCGCCGCCGGCGCCCTGCTGGTCAACGACGTCAGCGGCGGCCTCGCCGACCCGGCGATGATCCCGGTCGTCGCCGACGCGGGCGCGCCCTTCGTCGTCATGCACTGGCGCGGCTTCAGCCAGGACATGAACAGCCTCGCGGTGTACGAGGACGTGGTCGGCGAGGTCGTCGCCGAACTGCGTACCCGCCTGGACGCGGTCATCGCCGGAGGCATCCGCGAGGACCGCATCGTCGTCGACCCCGGCCTCGGCTTCGCCAAGAACGCCGAGCACGACCTGGCCCTCGTCGCGCACATGCGCGAGCTGCGCGCCCTGGGTCACCCGGTCCTGGTCGCCGCGTCCCGCAAGCGTTTCCTCGGCCGCGTACTCGCCGGACCCGAGGGCGCCCCGCCCCCGGCCCGCGAGCGCGACGCCGCCACCGCGGCGGTCTCGGCGATCGCGGCACACGAGGGCGCGTGGGCGGTCCGCGTCCACGAGGTCCGCGCGACCGCGGACGCCGTACGCGTGGCACGCGCCGTGGAAGGTGCCGGGGAAGGCGCCGGGGAAGGCGCCGCATCGCACCCGCTCGACACCCCTGAAGGAGACCGGTGACGTCACCCGTGGACCTCGAAGCCGTCGAGCAGGCGAACACCGCCTTCTACGAAGCCATGGAGCGCGGTGACTTCGAGGCGCTCTCCGACCTCTGGCTCACCGGCGACGAGGGCGACGGCGTCACCTGCGTCCACCCCGGCTGGCCGGTCCTGTCGGGCCGCGGCGAGGTGCTCCGCTCGTACGCCCTGATCATGGCGAACACGGAGTACATCCAGTTCTTCCTGACCGACGTCAAGATCGCGGTCAACGGCGACACCGCCCTGGTCACCTGCACCGAGAACATCCTGAGCGGCGCCCCCTCGGAGGAGGACGGCGAACTCGGACCCCTGGTCGGCCAGTTGGTCGTCGCCTCCAACCTCTTCCGCCGTACGCCGGAGGGGTGGCGGGTGTGGTCGCACCACGCTTCGCCGGTCCTCGCCGAGCGTGACGAGGAAGAGGGCGAGGACTGAGTCCGGTCCGCTGCTCGCCCGCATGAGCGGGCGCGACTGCAAAAAGGGTTCACCTCCGCCCCAGTGGGTAGGCGCCGCAACCAGCTGCCCGTAGCACCGGCCGGTCCACCTGTCCATAGCCCCCACGGGCGAGCCCCACTCTCACCCGAAGGTAGATTCGAAGGGGACTGGTGTGCCGACCGCACTCGGCTGCAGCCCGAAGAAACCGAGATGAGCAGGAGTGATTCGCGTGGACCGTGTCGCGCTGCGCGGCCTCAAGGCCCGTGGTCACCACGGCGTTTTCGCCAAGGAACGCGAAGAGGGCCAGACCTTCATCGTGGACCTGGTGATGAGCCTGGACACCCGCTCGGCCGTCGCCGACGACGACCTGGCGAAGACGGTGCACTACGGCGTGGTCGCCGAGGAGGTCGTGGCCGTCGTCGAAGGCGAGCCCGTCGACCTGATCGAGACGCTCGCCGAGCGCATCGCCCAGGCCTGCCTCAAGCACGACCCGGTCCAGGAGGTCGAGGTGGTCGTGCACAAGCCGGACGCCCCGATCACCGTGCCCTTCGACGATGTGACGATCACGATCACCCGGAGCCGAGTATGAACAACGTGCAGAGCGACCCCACGGTCCAGCCCGTTCCCGCCTCCGTCGTGGAACAGGTGGACGCGGCCGACACCACGCTGCAGAACCCCAAATTCGCCGTGATCGCCCTCGGCGCCAACCTCGGCAACCGTCTGGAGACCCTGCAGGGCGCGGTGGACGCGCTCGAGGACACCCCGGGCCTGCGGGTGAAGGCCGTCTCTCCGGTCTACGAGACGGAGCCCTGGGGCGTCGAGCCCGGCTCCCAGCCCTCGTACTTCAACGCGGTCGTCATGATCAAGACGACCCTGCCCCCGTCCTCGCTCCTGGAGCGCGCCCACGCGGTCGAGGAGGCCTTCCACCGCGTACGCGACGAGCGCTGGGGCCCGCGCACCATCGATGTCGACATCGTTGCCTACCAGGACGTCGTCTCCGACGACCCGGTGCTCACGCTGCCGCACCCGCGCGCCCACGAGCGCGCCTTCGTGCTCGCGCCCTGGCACGACGTCGACCCCGAGGCCGTGGTCCCCGGCCGCGGCCCGGTCGCCCAGCTGCTCGCCTCCGTCACCCGCGAGGGCGTCGCGCCTCGCGTGGACCTGGAACTGCGGCTGCCCGAGTAATCGTTAAGGTCTAACGGGCCCCCGTACGAGGGGCCCACCCGGACCCGTACGAGGGCGGAGCCCCCGCCCTGTTGTGGAGGCGAACGCACCCGTGAAGCAGCTGCGCATCAGGACCCTCGCGGGCACGTTCGTGGTCGCCGGCGTCCTGTCCTGGGCTCTGTCCAAGCTGCTGGTCTCGCGGGACTCGCTCGGCACCCTGCCGAGCGTCCCGCTGGCCGCACCCATCGTGCTCGCGATCATCGCGGTCGTCCTCGCGGCCACCGCGTTCTCCCTGCGCTCACGCCTGCGCGCCCAGCGCGACCGCGTCCCTGGCGCGAAGGGCGTCGAGCCCCTGATGGCGGCCCGCGCGGTGGTCTTCGGCCAGGCGAGCGCCCTGGTCTCGTCCCTGGTCAGCGGCGTCTACGCCGGCCTCGGCGTCTTCCTGCTCTCCCACCTCGACGTCCCGGCCCGCCGCGACCAGGCCATCTACGCGGCCTTCGCGGTGGTCGCCGGCATCGCGGTCATCGCCGCGGCCTTGTTCCTGGAGCGCGTGTGCAAGCTTCCGGAGGACGAGGACACGGAGGGCGCTGCCGCGTAGGACACCGCCTTTTCGCATACGAGGAGGGCGCGGCGACCAGGTCACCGCGCCCTCCTCACGTATCGCGACTCACGTAGTGCGACTCACATAGCGCGACAGCTCAGCGCGCCATGATCAAGCTCATCGCCTCGGCCCGAGTGGCCGGATCCCGCAACTGACCCCGTACCGCCGAAGTGATCGTCTTCGCACCCGGCTTGCGCACCCCGCGCATCGTCATGCACATGTGCTCGCACTCGACGACCACGATCACCCCGCGCGGCTCCAGGATCTCCATCAGGGAGTCGGCGATCTGCGTGGTCAGCCGCTCCTGCACCTGCGGCCGACGGGCGAACACGTCCACGAGCCTCGCGAGCTTCGAAAGCCCGGTGATCTTGCCGTCGGTGGACGGGATGTACCCGACGTGCGCGACGCCGTGGAAGGGCACCAGATGATGCTCACAGCTCGACATCACCTCGATGTCCTTCACGAGCACCATCTCGTCGTGCCCGAGGTCGAAGGTCGTCGTCAGGACGTCCTCCGGCTGCTGCCAGAGCCCCGCGAATATCTCCTTGTACGCCCGCGCGACCCGCGCCGGCGTCTCCCGCAGCCCTTCGCGGTCCGGGTCCTCGCCGACGGCGATGAGCAGTTCGCGTACGGCGTTCTCGGCGCGTTTCTCGTCGAACTCACCGATCGCCGCGGCCTCGCCGTCCAGCGTCACCGGGTCGGTCATCTGTGCCTCTTCCTCTGTGTCGCCCTTCGGGCCCCCCGTCACGGCACATGAAAATGCCGCGCCCCCCAAGGCTAAAACCTGGGGGGCGCGGCATCCATTCCGGGCCTGCCGTGGCCGCCGGGGCGGCCGCGGCGGGCTATGCCTCCGGGCTGTCCTCCGGGGCGGGCTCCGCGGCCTTGTTCAGCTGCGGGGTGGCCGTCTCGGGGGTGGAGGCGGTGACTGCGGGCGCCGCACCGTTGGCGCCGTTGGTCAGGGAGAGCTCACGGGGCGAGAGCACCGGGGGCCGCGTCGAGGGCGTACGCCGAGCGGAACCGGTCCACGCGGGGCGGGCCGGGCGCTTGGTGATCGACGCGAAGATCTCGGCGATCTGCTCCTTGTTGAGCGTCTCCTGCTCGAGCAGCGCGAGGACCAGGTTGTCGAGGACGTCGCGGTTCTCGACGAGGATCTCCCAGGCCTCGTTGTGCGCGGTCTCGATGAGCTTCTTGACCTCTTCGTCGACCAGCGCCGCGACCTCTTCCGAGTAGTCGCGCTGATGCGCCATCTCACGGCCGAGGAAGGGCTCGGTGTTGTCGCCGCCGAACTTGATGGCGCCGAGCCGCTCGGTCATGCCGTACTGCGTGACCATCGCGCGGGCCGTGGCAGTGGCCTTCTCGATGTCGTTCGCAGCACCCGTGGTCGGGTCGTGGAAGACGAGCTCCTCGGCCGCGCGCCCGCCCAGCATGTACGCGAGCTGGTCGAGCATCTCGTTACGCGTGGTCGAGTACTTGTCCTCGTCCGGGAGCACCATCGTGTAGCCGAGCGCGCGGCCGCGGCTGAGGATGGTGATCTTGTGGACCGGGTCGGAGTTCGGTGAGGCCGCCGCGACCAGGGCGTGTCCGCCCTCGTGGTACGCGGTGATCTTCTTCTCCTTGTCCGACATGATCCGGGTCCGCTTCTGCGGGCCCGCGACCACACGGTCGATCGCCTCGTCCAGGGAGTGGTTGTCGATCAGCTTCTTGTCGCTGCGCGCCGTCAGGAGCGCCGCTTCGTTCAGCACGTTCGACAGATCCGCACCCGTGAAGCCAGGGGTACGACGGGCCACGGCGCCGAGGTCGACGTCCGGGGCGACCGGCTTGCCCTTCTGGTGGACCTTGAGGATCTCGAGCCGGCCCTGCATGTCCGGGCGGTCGACCGCGATCTGGCGGTCGAAGCGGCCGGGGCGCAGGAGCGCGGGGTCGAGGATGTCGGGCCGGTTGGTGGCGGCGATCAGGATGACGCCGCCCTTCACGTCGAAGCCGTCCATCTCGACGAGCAGCTGGTTGAGGGTCTGCTCACGCTCGTCGTGACCACCGCCGAGGCCGGCGCCGCGGTGGCGGCCGACCGCGTCGATCTCGTCGACGAAGACGATCGCCGGAGCGTTCGCCTTGGCCTGCTCGAAGAGGTCACGGACTCGGGAGGCACCGACACCGACGAACATCTCGACGAAGTCGGAACCGGAGATGGAGTAGAAGGGGACGCCCGCTTCACCCGCGACAGCACGCGCGAGCAGCGTCTTGCCCGTTCCGGGCGGGCCGTAGAGCAGCACACCCTTCGGGATCTTGGCGCCGACGGCCTGGAACTTGGCCGGCTCCTGCAGGAACTCCTTGATCTCGTGGAGCTCCTCGACGGCCTCGTCCGACCCGGCCACATCGGCGAAGGTCGTCTTCGGGGTGTCCTTGGTGATCAGCTTCGCCTTGGACTTCCCGAACTGCATGACGCGCGAGCCGCCGCCCTGCATCTGGTTCATCAGGAAGAGGAAGACGACGACGATCAGGACGAACGGGAGCAGCGAGAGCAGGATGCCGACGAACGGGTTCTGCTTCGACGGCGAGACGGTGTAACCGTCCTTGATGTCACCGTTGTCGTAGTTGTCCTGAAGGGTGGCGGCCATCTGCACACCCTGATCGCCGATGTAGCTGGCCTGGATCTTGGTGCTGCCGCCGTACTTGTCCTTGTCGGCATCGCTGATGCCGTCCTTCAGCTCGACCTTGATGAGCTGTTCGTCACCGGTGGTGAGCTTGGCGCTCTGGACCTGCTTGTCCTTGATCGCCTGGTAGACCTCGCCGGTGTCCACCGTCTTGTAGCCGCCGGACGAGCCGACGACCTGCATCAACACGACCACGGCGAGGACGGCCAGCACGATCCACATGACCGGCCCACGGAAGTATCGCTTCACGTCCATCCATACGGAGCGGAGACCGCCCCGTCCCTCCTGCCATAGTGAGTTTGATTAGGCTTCAAAAAGCTGTTCTTCGGACGGTACCCCAGCATTGTCACCCGACGCGGCAGGGGACGGCCGAGAAACCCGTCTTCCCATGCTCCAACGCGGGGAATCGGGTGAGGGTTCCCGCCGATGAACGGACGGGGCCCCAACGGCCGTATGGGGTACGGAAGCTCAGCGGGAGTCAGCCGGACTCAGCCGCCGTAGACATGCGGGGCGAGCGTGCCGACGAAGGGCAGGTTGCGGTACTTCTCCGCGAAGTCCAGGCCGTAGCCCACGACGAACTCGTTGGGGATGTCGAAGCCGACCCACTCGACATCGATGGCGACCTTGGCGGCCTCGGGCTTGCGCAGCAGGGTGCAGATCTTCAGGGACTCGGGCTCGCGCGAGCCGAGGTTGTTGATCAGCCAGGAGAGCGTCAGACCGGAGTCGATGATGTCCTCGACGATCAGGACGTGCTTGCCCTTGATGTCGGTGTCGAGGTCCTTGAGGATGCGCACCACGCCCGAGGACTGGGTCCCGGCGCCGTAGGAGGACACCGCCATCCAGTCCATCGTGACGGGGGTGGAGAGCGCACGTGCCAGGTCCGCCATGACCATCACCGCGCCCTTGAGGACACCGACGATCAGCAGGTCCTTGCCCGCGTACTCCGCGTCGATCTTCGCGGCCAGCTCAGCCAGCTTCGCGTCGATCTCTTCCTTGGTGATGAGCACCTTCTCGAGGTCGGTGCCCATGTCGTTCGCGTCCACCCGCATCACTTTCGTCGTCCGAGGTGCCGGCCGCATCCGCGGTGGCTCCAGAGCCTTCCGCCTCAGCAGTCGGCGTCAGCCCTGCCGGATGACCAGTCTGCCACCCTGCCGCTGGGCCACGACCCGGCCGGGCAGGTTGATGGCTTTCTGACCGCGCCAGCCCGTAATGAGGCGGTCGATTTCCTCGATATGGCGCGCGAAGAGCGAACCCGCGGGCGAGCCCGCCTCGATCGCCGCGCGGCGCAGGATCCGGCGGCGTACGGCGGGCGGCAGCGCGAAGAGCTTGGCGCACTCCAGGAGTCCGGTGTCGTCGCGCACGGTCGAATCGGCCTGCACGGCCCAGGAGTCGAGTGCGTCGGCGTCGTCGCGGGAGAGCTGGGCGGTGCGGGCGAGGGCCTCCACCACGCCCTTGCCGAGCGCCTTCTCCAGGGCGGGCAGTCCTTCGTGCCGCAGCCGGGAGCGGGTGTACGCGGGGTCGGCGTTGTGCGGGTCGTCCCATACGGGCAGCGACTGGACCATGCACGCTTTGCGGGCGGTCTGCCGGTCGACCTGCAGGAACGGGCGGCGGTAACGGCCGGCGACCCCCGAGGTCCCGGCCATTCCCGACAGGGAGCGGATCCCGGAGCCGCGGGCGAGTCCGAGCAGTACGGTCTCGGCCTGGTCGTCACGGGTGTGGCCGAGCAGGACGGCGGCGGCGCCGAGGCGCTGGGCGGCTTCGTCGAGTGCGGCATAGCGGGCGTCGCGGGCGGCCGCCTCGGGTCCGCCTTCGCGGCCGACGGTGACGGCGAGCGATTCGACGGGGGCCAGTCCGAGGGCCGTCATCCGTACGACGACTTCGGCGGCGCGCAGATCGGAACCGGGCTGAAGGCCGTGGTCGACGGTGACGGCGCCGGCGCGGATGCCGAGCTTGGGTGCCTCGAAGGCGAGGGCGGAGGCGAGCGCCATGGAGTCGGCGCCGCCTGAGCAGGCGACGAGGACCAGGGGCTGTGCGGTGGGGTCGGTGGAGTTGTCGGTGAGGACGTCGTGGAGTACGCGGCGGACCGCCAGACGTATCGCTGCGACCGCAGGATGGGGACCCATTGTCCGGTTCCCTTCGTGGAGCTTCGTGGAGTACGGGGGGCGTGAATTACGGGGTTTCCGTCACTGAGAGTGCATAGATGGTGACAGAGACGAGTCGCTCCCCGAGCATTGCACGCCTTCCCCAGGCCCACGGTCCCTCGGAAGGGTGATTACGAAGGCTTGATTCTGCCGGGGGTGGCATACCGCTCAGGAGTCTGCTTTACGGTGCACCCGCGCGACCCACTCGGAGGGTTTGGCGATCTCCGACTTGGTGGGCAGCGTGTTGGGTGAGGTCCAGACGCGGTTGAAGCCGTCCATTCCGACCTCGTCAACGACTGCGCGCACAAAACGTTCGCCATCGCGGTACTGCCGCAGCTTGGCATCGAGGCCGAGAAGCTTGCGCAGCGCCATATCCAGCCGCGAGGCGCCCTTGGCCCGGCGCTGCTGGAACTTCTCCCGGATCTCCCCCACCGAGGGCACGACATCGGGTCCGACGCCGTCCATCACGTAGTCCGCATGACCTTCGAGCAGCGACATCACAGCGGTGAGACGGCCGAGGATCTCGCGCTGTGCAGGGGTCTGGACGATCTCCACGAGCGAGGGGGTCTCGTCGTCCTCGCCCTCCGTCTTGTTGCCGGCGAGCGCGGAGGCCGCCTCGCGGAAGCGCTCCAGGACCGTCATCGGGTCCACCTCGGTCTCGCCGAGGAATGACTGGATCTCGCCCTCCAGGTGGTCGCGCAGCCAGGGCACCCCGGTGAACTGGGTGCGGTGGGTCTCCTCATGCAGACAGACCCAGAGCCTGAAGTCGTGCGGGTCCACGTCGAGTTCGCGCTCCACGTGCACGATGTTCGGCGCTACGAGCAGAAGCCGGCCGCCACCCTTGGTGGAGCCGGGCAGCTCCTTGGTGGGCGGTGCGAAGGTCTCGTACTGACCGAGCACGCGCGAGGCGAGGAAGCTGAGGAGCATGCCGAGCTCCACGCCGGTGACCTTGCCGCCGACCGCGCCGAGCACCGCGCCGCCGGGGCCGCCGCCGCGGCGCTCGTGCATCTTCTCCAGGAGCGGCTTGAGCACTTCGCGAAAGCCCGCGACGTTTGCGCGCACCCAGCCAGGACGGTCCACCACGAGGACCGGAGTGTCATGGGCGGCGTCGGTGGCCATCTTCGTGAAGGAACGGACGTGTTCCTCCGAGGACTTGGCGTGCTTGCGCAGTTCGGCGACGATCGCGCGTGCTTCGTCGCGGCTGACCTCGGGGCCTGGGCGCACCAGGCGGGTCGCGGTCGCGACCGCGAGATTCCAGTCGACCATCCCCTGTGCGGCACCGCCGATGCTCGTCATGCGTCAACCGTACGTTGTCAATCGGCTGGGTGGTGAGGGTTCGGGAGGGCCTGGGGCGACGAATAGGAGCCCCAGGAAACCCCCGGATACCTCGTGAAACAAGGCAGCAGCAAGGTGGCCTGTCAGCGGCACCCGCAGTTCGCGACCGTCGCCGCGAGGCGGTCCAGGGTCGACTGGGCCGAGGGGGCGGACGACGTGCCCGATGCCGTGAACGCGAAGAGCAGCAGGCGGCCGTCCGCGTCGACCACCGATCCTGCGAGGGTGTTGACGCCGGTGAGCGTGCCGGTCTTCGCGCGGACCAGGCCGGTGCCGGGGGCCGCGCCTTCGGAGCCGTAGCGGTCGCTGAGCGTGCCCGTGAAACCGGCGACCGGGAGGCCGGTGAGGGCGGGGCGCAGTTCGGGGTGGGCGGGGTCGGCGGCCTTGGCGAGCAGGGCAGTCAGGAGGCGGGCCGAGACTCGGTCTGCGCGGTTCAGGCCGCTTCCGTCGGCGAACTTGGCGCCCTTCATGGGCAGTTGGAGATCCCGCAGCCGCTTCTCGACCGCCTTGCCGGCACCTTCGAAGCTCGCCGGTTCACCGGAGGCGAGAGCGACCTGGCGTACGAGGGCCTCGGCGATGTCGTTGTCACTGTTGGTCAGCATGCGCTCGACCAGGGCGGACATCGGGGCCGACGAGACGGTGCCGAGTTCTTCGGCTTTCGCGCCCGCCTTCGACGGCTGCGGTGCGCCGCCTTCCAGCCGTACGCCCTCTTCGCGCAGCATTTCGCCGAAACGCTTCGCCGCCGCGGCCGCCGGGTCACCCGTACGCGGGGCGGTGCCCTTGAAGGAGTCGTTCAGACGGCCCTCGTCGATCATCAAAGCGCTGACCGGCGCGATGTTCTCGTTCGGTCCGATGGGGTGCAGACCGGGGCCGGAGTAGAGCGACGTGTCGTAGGTCAGGCGCAGCTTGCCCTCGCGCGGGTGCGCCTGGAGGGCCTTGGCGGTGATCTTCGCGAGTTCGCGCAGGCTCGCGTGGCCCTTCGCGTCGGAGCGGGCGGTGAGGGTGGGGTCGCCGCCGCCGACCAGCACGAGTTCGTCGGAGCCGGCGTTCGCGAGCGCCCTGGTGACGATGCGGTGGTCGGGGCCGAGCGCGGAGAGCGCGGCGACCGCCGTGGCGATCTTCGTGGTGGAGGCCGGGGTGATCGCGTCCCCCTGCTTCGCGCCGTAGAGCTCCTCGCCGGTGAGCGCGTCGACCACCGAGGCCGTACGCAGGGTGCCGAGCGAGGGGTCGCGAAGCAGCGGATCCAGTACGTCGGCGAGTGCGCGCCTGGTCGGCGCGGGCGCCGCGCTCTGCGGGGCGCCGAGCGCGGACAGGACGTCGGGGGCGGCGGGCGCGGGCTGCTCCTTGCGTCCTCGACGGCCGTGATCTGCAACACCGTCGCTCTCCCGCGATGCGGCCCAGGACCTCTCGGCCGTACGCTGACCTGAGTCCCAGGGACCGGCCGCGGTCACCACCACGGCCGAAAGCACCAGACCGGACGTGGCGGCGGCAGCCGTGAACTGCCAGGTCTTCAGCGGTCGCCGCCGCGAGGACCTTGGCGGCGACGGCGGCAGCGGCGACGGCTCCGGTGACTCGGCATCCTCTGCGAGTCCCCGGTCCTTGAGCTCGGGCACCACGGACAGCCCCTTTCGCGATCACACACCTGCGTGAGGGACACTTAATCACTGCGCATTAACAAGTATGTGTTGATCATGGAGGAGTCACCGGTGGAGTTCGACGTCACGATCGAGATCCCGAAGGGTTCGCGTAACAAGTACGAGGTGGACCACGAATCCGGTCGTATCCGTCTGGACCGCCGCCTTTTCACCTCGACCAGCTACCCGGCCGACTACGGCTTCGTCGAGGACACCCTCGGTGAGGACGGCGACCCGCTGGACGCCCTCGTCATCCTGGACGAGCCGACCTTCCCGGGCTGCCTCATCAAGTGCCGCGCGATCGGCATGTTCCGGATGACCGACGAGGCGGGCGGCGACGACAAGCTGCTCTGCGTGCCGGCCTCCGACCCGCGCGTCGAGCACCTGCGCGACATCCACCACGTCTCCGAGTTCGACCGCCTGGAGATCCAGCACTTCTTCGAGGTCTACAAGGACCTGGAGCCCGGCAAGTCCGTCGAGGGCGCGAACTGGGTCGGCCGCACCGAGGCCGAGGCCGAGATCGTCAAGTCGTACGAGCGCTTCAAGACCGAGGGTCACTGAGCATTCCCCTTCGGGGGAGGCCGCTGAGCTTTCTGCCGGTCGCGGCGACGGGCCGTCCATCCCCTGAACAGGGGACGGACGGCCCGTTCGCGTATACGTGAGGGGCGGGTGAGCCGGTTCGTGCATCCGTACGCATACTGGGCGTATTGGCCGTGCCGTGGATGGAGAAGAGGGCGTGACGACGGAGCCGGAGGCCGAGGACCGCAAACCGCAGTCCGATGAGGCGCGCAGTGCCTTCGCCCCCGTGGGCGGTGTCGAGACGGCTCCCGCGCCCGAGGTCGAGCAGCCGACCTCGGAGTTCACCATTCCCGTAGGGCTGCGGATCCCGGCGGCTCCGGAGGCCGAGGCCTCGGCGTTCACGCCGCCGCACACCTATACGCACGGCGCCTTCACGCCGGCCGAGGGCATCCCCAGGGTGCGGCTCACCAAGGACGCGCCCTGGCAGGACCGGATGCGCACCATGCTGCGTACGCCGGTCACCGACCGCCCCGCGCCCGAGCCCACACAGAAGGCGGACGAGGGTCCGGCTGTTCCGCGTGTGCTCGACCTGACCCTGCGTATCGGCGAACTGCTGCTCGCGGGCGGTGAGGGGGCCGAGGACGTGGAAGCCGCGATGTTCGCGGTCTGCCGCTCGTACGGGCTCGACCGCTGCGAGCCGAACGTCACCTTCACGCTGCTGTCCATCTCGTACCAGCCCTCGCTGGTGGACGACCCTGTGACGGCCTCCAGGACCGTACGGCGGCGCGGCACCGACTACACACGGCTGCAGGCCGTGTACCACCTGGTCGACGACATCAGCGCCGAGGAGATCGACGTCTCCCTTGAGGAGGCGTACCGGACGCTGGCGCAGATCCGGCGTAACCGGCACCCGTATCCGGGGTGGGTCCTGACGCTGGCCAGCGGGCTGCTCGCAGGTGCGGCATCCGTCCTGGTCGGTGGTGACACCGTGGTGTTCATCGCGGCGATGATCGCCGCGATGCTCGGCGACCGGCTCGCGTGGCTGTGTGCCGGGCGAGGGCTGCCGGAGTTCTACCAGTTCGTGGTCGCGGCGATGCCGGCGGCCGCGATGGGTGTGGTGCTCACGCTCGCCCATACGTCGAACGTCAGCGGCTCCGCGGTGATCACCGGTGGGCTCTTCGCGCTGCTGCCGGGACGCGCCCTGGTGGCGGGCGTGCAGGACGGTCTGACCGGCTACTACATCACCGCGGCGGCCCGGCTCCTGGAGGTCATGTACTTCTTCGTGGCCATCGTGGTCGGTGTGCTGTCGGTGCTGTATCTGGGCGTACAGCTGGGTGCCAAGCTGGATCCGGATGTGGCGCTGCAGATCACCGAGCGGCCCGTGGCGCAGATCCTGGCGTCGATGGCGCTCTGTCTGACCTTCGCCGTGCTGCTCCAGCAGGAGCGGTCCTCGGTGCTCGTCGTGACGCTCAACGGGGGCGTGGCCTGGGCGATCTACGGGGCGCTGCACTATGCGGGCGGTATCTCGCCCGTCGCTTCGACCGCTGTGGCGGCCGGGGTGGTGGGTCTTTTCGGGCAGCTCTTCTCGCGCTACCGGTTCTCGTCCGCGCTGCCGTACATCACGGCGGCGATCGGGCCGCTGCTGCCGGGTTCCTCGACGTACTTCGGCGTGCTGTCGATCGCCCAGAACGATGTACAGAGCGGCCTCGGCGCGCTCACCCGGGCGGCGGCCACGGCGATGGCCATCGCGATCGGGGTGAACCTGGGAAGCGAGATCTCCCGGCTGCTGCTGCGGGTGCCGGGAGCTGCGGGACGGCGGGCGGCCAAGCGGACCCGAGGGTTCTGACCGCCCCGCTCCTGTACAGAGGGCTTCAGCGCTTGGCGTGACGGCCGCGCTGCGGGGGCGCCGGGGCGGCGCCCGGGCCGTCGGCGGCAGCGGCCTTCTTCGACTTCGAGCGGGCGCGCAGGTACTCGATCGCGATCGGTACGACCGAGATCAGGACGATCAGGATCAGGATCGCCTCGATGTTCTTGTGCACGAACTCGACCTTGCCCAGGGCCGCGCCGAGCAGGGTGACGCCCGCGCCCCAGAGGATGCCGCCGATGATGTTGAACGTGATGAACGAGCGGTAGTTCATCCGGCTGACGCCCGCGATGATCGGCGTGAACGTCCGCACGATCGGTACGAAGCGGGCCAGGACCAGCGACTTCGGTCCGTACTTCTCAAAGAATTCATGCGCCTTCGTCACGTTCTCCTGCTTGAACAGGCGTGAGTCCGGGCGGTTGAAGAGCGAGGGTCCGACCTTGCGGCCGAAGAGGTAGCCGGCCTGGTCGCCCAGGATCGCCGCGATGCAGACCAGGGTCACGACCAGCCACAGCGGGGTGTCCAGCTTGTTCGTCACGACCAGCAGGCCGGTGGTGAACAGCAGGGAGTCGCCCGGCAGGAAGAAGCCGATGAGCAGCCCCGACTCGGCGAAGACGATCGCCAGCAGGCCCCAGAGCCCGAACTGGTTCAGCAGGTAGTCCGGATCGAGCCAGCTCGGTCCGAGCGCAAGCGTCGTCATCACGGGTCCGGACTCCTGAGGGGGTGTTGTGGGCATGAAGGCACGGCTGGCGCGACAGGCGCAGCCGCACAAAGTTATCAACGCAAGGAGACCGGACCAGGTTCCACCGGGGGGTTTCCAGGATGCACGGTGAGTGAAGAGGGGCAAAGCTCTGCAGGTGAGGGGTGGTGTGACGGGACGTACGGAAGGGGCAGCTGATGGGTATCGAGGAGTATGGCGGCGGGCAGGGCGCGCAGTCCGATGTACTGGTGGTGACGACCAATGACGTGCCCGGCTACCAGGTGCAGCAGGTGATCGGCGAGGTCTTCGGGCTCACGGTGCGGTCACGTCATCTGGGCAGCCAGATCGGGGCCGGGCTGAAGTCGATGATCGGCGGGGAGCTCAAGGGTCTGACGAAGACGCTGGTCGAGACGCGGAACCAGGCCATGGAGCGGCTTGTCGAGCAGGCCAGGGCCCGGGGCGCGAACGCGGTGCTGATGTTCCGCTTCGATGTCACGGAGGCGGCGGATGTGGGCACCGAGGTGTGTGCGTACGGGACGGCTGTGGTGATCACCCGGGTGCAGTGACTGCTCCCGGCTCCCTGACCCCCGATCCCTGATCCCTGATCCCTGATCCAGGGAAGCCGACAAGGGGCGCCCGCCTGTGCGGGGCCCCTTGCCGGTTATGCGTGGCGGATGCCGTTCGCGAGGATCGCGTCGCGCAGGTAGGTCGCGAGTCCGGGACGGATGGCGTCGTACGTGGCGGTGAACCGCTCGTCGGACACGTACATCTCGCCGAGGTTCGCGTGCATCTCGTGCGAGCACTCGTAGTGGGCGCCCGTGATGAACAGCCGGTGCTGCTCGGCCACGTCCATCGCCTGCTCGGACTCGGCGGGGACGCCTGCGGCGAGGAGGTCGGCCATCCTGCCGTGGATGGCGTTCATCTCGTCGTTGATCCGCTGCCAGTCCTCCTTGGTGTAGGAGGCCGCCTTGCGCTGTGACTCGCGGTACGCGTCGGTGTCGCCCCAGCGCTCCCTGACCTCGTCCTCGTACTGGTCCGGGTCGTGGTCGCCGAAGACCTCGAACTTCTCCTCGGGCGTGAGGTTGATGCCCATCTTCTTCGCCTCCATGGCTTGTTCGACGGCCGTGGCCATCTTCTGCAGTTGCTCGATACGGCCGGACAGCAGGCCGTGCTGGCGCCGCAGATGTTCCTGCGGGTCCACACCGGGGTCGTCGAGCAGCACCTTGACCTCCTCCAGCGGGAAACCCAGCTCGCGGTAGAAGAGGATCCGCTGCAGCCGGTCGAGGTCCTCGTCGCCGTAGCGCCGGTGGCCCGCGTGGCTGCGCTCGCTCGGGGAGAGCAGGCCGATCTCGTCGTAGTGGTGCAGGGTGCGCACCGTGACGCCCGCGAGACGGGCGACCTGTCCGACCGAGTGGCTCATGGCTGCTCCGTCTCCTTACTGGTCAGTGCTGTCCGGTTCCCCGGTACGTCTTCACCTTGAGGCCTCACGTTGCGTGAGGTGCAAGCCGGGAGAGTCGGAACTCGCTCGGGCTGATACATCCCGTATGCCCGTTTAGGGTGGCGAGGGGGTCCACCCGAGGAGTCGAGCATGTCCCTGCACCGCGGCGGTACCCCGCACGACCACCACGCCGATGACACCGAACTGCGCCGGCTCGCCCTCAACCCCTTCCTCGGCGAGGCCAACCCCGTGAGCGGGATGACCGAGGCGCCGCCCCGGCACCGGCTGCCGGCCGGGCCGCTGCCGCCCTCGACCGCGTATCAGCTGGTCCATGACGAGCTGATGCTCGACGGGAACGCCCGCCTCAACCTGGCCACCTTCGTCACCACCTGGATGGAGCCGCAGGCCGGTGTCCTGATGGCCGAGTGCCGGGACAAGAACATGATCGACAAGGACGAGTACCCGCGTACCGCCGAACTGGAGCGGCGATGCGTGGCGATGCTCGCCGATCTGTGGCACGCCCCCGACCCGACGGCGGCCGTCGGCTGCTCGACCACGGGGTCCAGCGAGGCCTGCATGCTCGCCGGGATGGCGCTGAAGCGGCGCTGGACGAAGCGGAACGCCGACCGGTACCCCTCGCGCGATGCGCGGCCCAATCTGGTGATGGGCGCGAACGTGCAGGTGTGCTGGGAGAAGTTCTGCAACTTCTGGGAGGTCGAGGCGCGGCTCGTGCCGATGGAGGGCGACCGCTTCCATCTGGACGCCGAGTCGGCGGTCGCGCTCTGCGACGAGAACACCATCGGAGTCGTGGCGGTGCTCGGCTCGACCTTCGACGGCTCGTACGAACCGGTCGCGGAGATCTGTGCCGCGTTGGACTCCCTTCAGGAGCGGACAGGGCTCGATGTCCCCGTGCATGTGGACGGCGCCTCGGGCGCGATGATCGCTCCCTTCCTGGACGAGGATCTGGTGTGGGACTTCCGGCTGCCGCGGGTCGCGTCGATCAACACGTCCGGGCACAAGTACGGGCTCGTGTACCCGGGGGTGGGCTGGGCGCTCTGGCGCACGGCCGAGGAGCTGCCCGAGGAGCTGGTCTTCCGGGTCAACTACCTGGGCGGCGACATGCCGACGTTCGCCCTCAACTTCTCTCGGCCCGGGGCGCAGGTGGTCGCGCAGTACTACACCTTTCTGCGTCTCGGCCGTGAGGGCTACCGGGCCGTTCAGCAGGCCTCGCGGGATGTGGCGCGGGGCCTGGCCGAACGGATCGAGGCCATGGGTGACTTCCAACTGCTCACCCGGGGCGACCAGTTGCCGGTGTTTGCCTTCACGACGGCGTCGGATGTGTCGGCGTACGACGTGTTCGATGTGTCGCGGAGGCTGAGGGAGCGGGGGTGGCTGGTGCCGGCGTACACGTTTCCCGCCGACCGGGAGGATCTTTCGGTGCTGCGGGTGGTGTGCAGGAACGGGTTCTCTGCGGATCTGGCGGCGCTGTTGCTGGAGGACCTGCGCAGGGTGCTGCCGGAGCTCCGCCGTCAGTCGGGGCCGTTGGGCAGCGATGAGTCGGCGGCGACGGCGTTCCATCACTAGGGGTGCGGGCCAGCTTCTCCGCATGCCGGGAGGCCAAGCCCCTGGTGCGGGCCTGCGAGAGCTCCGCACGGCGGTGCTTGGCCGTGGCGCGCTTTCGGCGGGCCGCGTCGATGCGTTCCTGGACGAGGTCGTCGACGTTCATGGGTGGTGCGCTCCGATCAGCTCGCGGGGATCATCGTGAAGCCATGCCAGTGGACGCCGTCCTTCGATATGCGGAAGGCGCCGTTTCCATAGCTGTCGCTCCACAGCCAGCCCAGCGGGGTGAGGTGGACGGAGCCGGATACTCCCGTGCCGGGATTGCCCTCGCGGAAGGTGCGGGCGCCGTCGGTGCTGGTCCAGACGCCCGACTCGCTGTAGACGGTGAGCTTGGAGTCGTCCGAGACGAGAGCGCCGAGGATCGAGTTGGGCTTCACGCCCGGCCGGAACTTCCAGACCCGCTCCCAGGTGCCATCGGTGCGCAGCTTGTGGATCGTCAGCAAGCCGTTCTTCACGCCCTCGCCCTCGGGCACTTGACCGCGCTGCAGCGCGAACGTGCCTGCGCGGCCCGTGACCACCGTGAACCCGAAGTGGTGCTCACCTCCCGGCTCCGGCACCCGGGACTCCCGCCAGGTGCGGCCGCGGTCGGAGCTGACCGCCAGCGTGGGCCGGCCGGTGTCGGGCGACTCTCCGTTGACGTAGAGGTCCGGTCCCCCGCTCTCGCCCGCCGGATACACCACTCCCTTCAGCGTCGGCTGTTGGGCCAGCGCCCGGTACTCGCCCGAGTCCGGCATGATCGCCGCGAGGCGGGCACGACCGCAGTTGTTGCCCTCGGCGTCCATGGCGAGGCAGGCCATGACGAGGGGGCTGCCAACTGGGACGGAGTCGATGGTGCCCGCCAAGGCCGTCGTGCCCTTGGTCCATGAGCGGCCGCCGTCATCGGTGTACCAAGTCCGGTCCACCGTCGCGTCCCTGCCTTCGGTGATCAGGGCCCGGCCGGGGCCCAGAACGACCAGGCCCGCCGTGACGCCCCAGTCCCGGCCCGTGTCGGCCAGGGGCGAGGTCTTCGCCACGCGCCACTTGCGCGCCCCCTTGTCGAGCACCGCGACGTGCTGCTCGCAGCCGGCGGTCGCCGGCTGGTCCTCGTCCTCGTCGGGGCACTGTGCGAGCAGCGCGAAGCCCGAGCCGTCCGCGGCGAAGCTCACCGCGTGGGCCCAGCCGGGCAGTCCGTCGGCGGACGGTATCCGCGGCGGCTCGATCCGCTTCGCGGGCGGCTGCGACGACCCTGAGCCCTCGGCGGACCGGGAGCTCTCGGGCTGCGAGGCCTGCGCGCGGCCCAGCCCCCGGTCCGCGTCGGGATCGCTGCAGCCGACGAGGATGAGGGCGCTCGCACTCACCACGGCGGCCAACACTCGCTGTCCGTATACCCAGTTCATGACTCCCCCGGTCCCACGGCGCCGACCGCATCGGGCGGTCAGCAGGTACTTCTGATACACCGCAGGCCGGGTTCGGGTTCCCCTTCTTCGCGAGGGATTCGGGAGGGATTTCGAGGCGCACCCCTCCACCGGCAGGCTCCTACCCGCTGAGCCGTCCGAACCGCCGTACCGCCAAGGGGAAGAACACCGCCACCAGCACCACCGGCCACACCACCGCCAGCAACGACGCATGCTCGGACGCCCACGAAGTCGCCGCGACCCCGCCCTCGTTGCCGAACAGGTCGCGTACCGCCGTGGCCGTCGCCGACATCGGGTTCCACTCGACGACCGCGCCCAGCCAGCCCGGCATCGAATCCGGCGTCGCGAAGGCGTTGGAGAGGAAGCTGACCGGCCAGACCAGGATCTGCACAGCCATCACCAGCTCCGGCTTGCCCGCGATCATCGCGAGGTGGATGCCCATCCACAGCATCGCGAAGCGCAGCAGCAACAGCAGCCCCACAGCGGCAAGGACCGCCGCGAACGAACCGTGCCAGCGCCAGCCCACCGCGAGCCCCACCGCCATCAGCAGCACGAGCGAGAGCAGCGACTGGAGCATGTCCGCGGCCGAGCGGCCCACCAGGACGGCCCCGTTGGTCATCGGCAACGAGCGGAAGCGGTCCACCACACCCTTGTTGAGGTCCTGGGTGACCGCGACCATCGTGGCGTCCAGGCCGAACGCCATGGTCAGCGCGAACATGCCGGGCACCAGGTACTCGCGGTAGTCACCCTCGATCCCGATGCCGCCGCCCATGAGGTAGCCGAACATCAGGAGCAGCATCACGGGGAAGGCGAGACCCACCACGACCTGTACGGGCTGACGCGCCCAGTGCAGCAGCTCGCGCCGCGTCATGGTCCAGGAGTCGGTGAGCGCCCAGCCCAGGCGCGAGCCACCGGCTTCTCCGGCTCCCCCGACGGCCGCGGCCGTCATCGACGTACTCATGCGTCCTCCTTCTCGCCCGCCGCGGGACGCCCGGTCAGATCCAGGAACACCTCGTCCAGCGTCGGCCGCCGCAGCGCGATGTCCTCCGCCTCGATCCCGGCCTCCTGCAACGCCCGTACGACATGAGTGAGCGCCGCCATCCGGTCCGCGACCGGGGCGCTCAACAGCCGCCGGTCCTTGTCGACGGAGGTCTCGCCGGGCAACAGCCCGGCAGCGTGCTCCAGTTGGGCCGGATCGCGCAGGACCACGTCGATCCGGTCGCCGCCCGTCTTCGCCTTGAGCTCGTCCGAGGTCCCGTCCGCGATGACCCGGCCGTGGTCGACCACGGAGATACGGTGCGCCAGCTGGTCGGCCTCCTCCAGGTACTGGGTCGTCAGGAGCACGGTCGTACCGCCGCCGACCAGGGAGCGGACGGCGCTCCACACCTCATTGCGGCCCCGCGGGTCGAGCCCGGTGGTCGGCTCGTCCAGGAACAGCACCTCGGGGTCGGTGATCAGCGAGGCCGCGAGGTCGAGCCGGCGCCGCATGCCGCCGCTGTACTGCTTGACCGCCTTGCTCCCGGTGTCCGCGAGCCCGAACCGCTCGAGCAGCTCGTCCGCCCGGGCCCGCGCCCGCCGCGCGCCCAGGTGGTGGAGCCGGCCGAACATGTCCAGGTTCTGCCGCCCGCTGAGGTCCTCGTCCACCGCGGCGTGCTGCCCCAGCAGGCCGATGCGGCGGCGGACCGCGTCCGGGTCGCTCCGTACGTCGTAGCCGGCGACCCGCACCCGGCCCTCGTCGTGCCGCAGCAGGGTCGTCATGATGCGGACCGCGGTGGTCTTGCCCGCGCCGTTCGGGCCGAGTACGCCGTGCACGGTGCCTTGCTCGACGGTCAGGTCCAGGCCGTCGAGCGCCTTCTTCTCGCCGTAGACCTTTCGTACGCCTTCGACGGTGATCACGTCGGTCATGAGCCTCCTCGTCTCGTAGTCAAACTTGACTACGCTCCCGAAGGTACTCCCCCGATCTCGGATTAGTCAAACTTGATTAGGGTGGAGGCCCCGCCGACACGACCCACGGCGCCTGGAAGTACTTCGCCTTCACCAAGTAGCGGCGGCAACAGCGCGGTGATTGAGCGAGCGGCACCCGGCGGACCGGGTCACTCCCGGTCCCCCGGGTGCCGCTCGTCCGTCGCGTACGGGTTCTCCTGATCCTGGGCGAGCACGCCCACGAACGGCTCGCCCTCCCCCGCGAACGTGTAGGCGCCGCCCTCGATCCGGCCGATCAGGCCACGCGTCCACTGCGCTCCCGCGTCCGCCGAGTGCACCCACAGATGCATGATCTCGCCGATGTGGCCCAGCTGTTCGGGCCCGCCCTCGGGGGTGTAGTACTCGGTGACGCCGGTCCGCCATGCCTCGATGGCCTCGACCCGCTTCTTCAGCAGGGCGATGGCCTCCTCGCGCGGCAGATCGACGATGAAGCCGATGGCCGAGGAGAGTACGTCCATTTTCTGGTCGTACGAGACGAGGGACTCCTTGAGCAGCGAGAAGTACTCCTCCGTGCCCTTGTCGGTCACCTCGTACTCGGTACGCGGCGGGCCGCCGGCCGTCGAGGGCGCCACCTCGTGGGCCCGCAGCAGGCCTTGCTTAGCCATCTGCTTGAGCGCGTGGTAGATCGAGCCCGGCTTGGCGTTGGACCACTCGTGGGCGCCCCAGAACTCCAGGTCGTTGCGGACCTGGTAGCCGTGGGCGCGTCCGTGCATGCGGACGGCACCGAGGACGAGCAGACGGATCGCGGAGGGGCCTGACATGCACGGGTCCTTTCGGCGCGGAAGCACAGGCGAAGCACAGGCGGCTTTCTATTCAATTTTGACTAGGTTACCCGTACGGCTACGAAGGCGATCCCCATCCAAAAGAGACGCCCTAGCCCCAGCTCTGGCCGCTCTCCCCACGCTCCTCGGCCACCAGATCCCACGCCGACTTCCCGTCCAGCGACTCCCGGATGATGTCCGCGTGCCCCGCGTGCCGGTTGATCTCGCGGACCAGGTGCAGCGCGACCCAGCGCACCGAGACCTCCTCCTTGGGGAACCAGGGCGCCTCGGGGAGGGGGAACGAAGCGTTCAGATCGGGCGCCGAGCGGATGAACTCCTCGGTCTCGTCCGCCACTTGCTTCCAGTACGCGAGCTGCGAGGCCACCGTCTCGTCCCCGACGAGCGTGAAGCACTCGTGCCAGTTGCTCTCGTCACGCTGCACGCGCTCCGGCTCACCCTTGGCGCGCGCGATCCAGCCCTGTTCCGTCTCGGCGACATGCTTGAGCAGACCGGCCAGCGAGAGCTCGCTCGCACTGGGCTTGGACGAGGCCTGCTCGTCGCTCAGACCGAGCACCGAGCGGCGGATACCGCCGCGCGCCTCCTCGATGAAGTTGAGCAGCGCGCCGCGCTCGTCGCCGTGAGCCTCTGCCGATACGTGGGTGACCATGATCCGTCCGCCTTTCGGGGCGTCTGTCCCTTGCTGACAGAAACCACGCTACGGACCCTTGCGGTCAGCCGCTGTCCTAGATGCGCACGGTTACAGAGGGAACTCGCTCCGTCCGTGCTGCACCGAGATCCACTTCTGTGTGGTGAAGGCCTCGACGGTCGCGTCGCCGTTCAGCCGCCCGAGCCCCGAGTGCTTCTCGCCGCCGAAGGCGACGAAGGGCTCGTCGTGCACCGTGCCGTCGTTGACGTGCATCATCCCGGTCTCGATGCGCTTGGCGAAGCGGACGCCGCGCTCGACGTCGCCGGAGTGCACGGCGCCGCTCAGGCCGTACGGGGTGTCGTTGGCGATCCGTACCGCATGGTCCTCGTCGTCGAAGGGCACGAGGAGCACCACCGGACCGAAGATCTCCTGGCGCAGGATCGGGGAGTCGGCGGGCAGACCGGTCAGGACGGACGGCTCGACGAGATTGCCGACGGTGCGGCCGTGGATCAGCGCGGTCGCACCCTCGTCCAGCGCCTGCTGCACGACGGTGGCCAGCGCGTTGGCCTGGAACTCGTCGATCACCGGGCCGATATGGGTCTCCGGGTCCCTCGGGTCGCCGGTCTTGAGTGCCCGTACGCGCGCGAGGAACTTCTCCGTGAAGACCTCCCACAGCGAGCGGTCCACCAGGATGCGGTTGGCCGCCATGCAGACCTGGCCCTGGTAGACGAAGCGGCTGAAGATCGCCGCGTCCACCGCGTAGTCCACATCGGCGTCGTCGAGCACAACCAGCGCGCTGTTTCCGCTGAGTTCGAGGATGGCCTTCTTGAAGTGGGCGGCCGTGACGGCGCCCACATGGCGGCCGACGCGGTCGGAGCCCGCGAAGGAGATCACCTTGGGGACCGGGTGCTCGATGAGCGCGTCGCCGATCTCCGCGATATCCGTGATCAGGACATTGAGCAGACCGGGCGGCAGGCCCGCGTCCTCGAAGATCTTGGCTATCAGGCCGCCGCCGACCACCGGGGTGTTCTGGTTCGGCTTGATCACCACGCCGTTGCCCAGCGCGAGCGCCGGCGCCACGGACTTCATCGTCACCAGGAAGGGGAAGTTGAAGGGGCTGATCACGCCCACGACGCCGACCGGGATCCGGTAGAGCCGGTTCTCCTTGCCGTCCGTCGACGAGGCGAGGATGCGGCCCTCGGGGATCAGCGCGAGCTGGATCGCCTCGCGCAGGAACTCCTTGGCGAGATGCACCTCGTAGCGCGCCTTGAGCCGGGTGCCGCCCAGCTCGTCCATGATCGCCTCGACGATCTCGTCCTCGCGCTCCTCCGTGATGCGAAGTGCCCGTTCGATGACGGCTCTTCTGGCATACGGGGAGGTCTCGCCCCATGACTTCTGGACGCGCTCGGACGCACGGTAGGCCTCGTCGACCTCGAAGCGCGAGGCCACGGTGATGGCTACGAGCTTCTCCCCGTTGTACGGGTTGAAGTCGATGATGTCCCACGAGCCGTTGCCCGTACGCCACTCACCGTCGATGTACTGCCGGCCCAGGTCGGTGAAGAAGGACATGCGACCCCTTACCGCGTTCCCGCGATCCCCGCTCTGCTGAACACACCCTGTTGAACACATTCGACAGAACCTGATAACACGTCATCGTACTTGTGTTTCAGGACAGTTGGAGTAGACCACGGAGGAGATCGCGGGTCTGGACCGGATTCGGACTGTCGCTCTGCAGCCTCTCCATGGCCTTCTCGTACTGCGCGACTTCTTCACGCTTGTCGAGGTACAGGGCGCTGGTCAGCTGTTCCAGGTAGACCACGTCGGAAAGGTCCGATTCGGGGAAGCGCAGCAGAGCGAAGGCACCCGACTCCCCTGAGTGGCCGCCGAAGCTGAACGGCATCACTTGAAGGGTGACATTCGGCCGTTCCGAGACCTCGATCAAATGCTCCAACTGACCGCGCATGACCGTTCGGTCACCATACGGGCGGCGCAGCGCGGCCTCGTCGAGCACGCAGTGCAGCTGCGGACCGCGCTCGTCGACGAGCAGCTTCTGCCGCTCGAGGCGCAGCGCGACACGGCGCTCGACCTCCGCGCGGCTGATGTTGTCCGCGTTGCGTGTGACGACCGCGTGGGCGTACGCCTCGGTCTGCAACAGGCCGTGCACGAACTGCACTTCGTAGGCGCGGATCAAGGAGGCGGCACCTTCGAGACCCACATAGGTCTGAAACCAGCCGGGCAGCACATCCGAGTAACTGTGCCACCAGCCCGCCAAGTTGGCCTCGCGGGCAAGATCAAGGAGAGGCCCGCGTTCGGCCTCGGCCGTGACGCCGTACAGCGTCAACAGGTCCTCCACGTCCCTCGCCTTGAAGCTCACCCGTCCCAACTCCATGCGGCTGATCTTCGATTCGGAGGCACGGATCGAGTAGCCGGCCTGCTCACGGGTGATCCCGCGCGACTCCCGCAGGCGCCGCAGCTGCGACCCCAACAAGATGCGCCGCACCACCGAGCCGCTCGACTCCCCAGCCGTCACTGACTTCAACCCTCCCAGGCCCCTTCAGGCCCCCTGTAGGTGCCGAAGTCTGCCATTAAACGCTTCTGCGCGTACTCATTCGGTTACAGAAACAGGACTCTCACAGAACGACTACGAAAGAATACGCAGGAAGAAATAAGCAAGAACTGGTACTTGAAGGTCCAACTCCGGCACGTGCACGTGCATCTGCCCTTGCATCCGCCGTACGCATTCGGAACGATGGGCCGCGCGCACCACCGCAACATCGCTACGGCCGCGGAACCGGGAGTGCCTCGCATGGGGACGAATGGATCGACCATGCTCGAGCCGTTACGGCAGGGGCTTCCCCCCATCGACCCCTCCGCGGTGTCGAGTGCGGCCTCCTGCGCCCTGCCCGCCCGCTACGAAGCGGTGCGCGGAGCACGGCAGTTCACCCGCAGCACGCTGACCGAGTGGCAGCTCGACGACCGGTTCGACGATGTCGCCCTTGTCGTCTCCGAGCTCGTCACCAACGCGCTGCGGCATGCACTCCCCGCCGACACGGTGCGCGCCGACGACGGGGCGCCGGTCAGGCTGCATCTGATGCGCTGGAGCTCACGTCTGGTGTGTGCGGTGCGCGATCCCAGCCAGGAGAGCCCCGTCTCGCGCGAGGACGAGGCGTACGAGGACTTCTCGGCCGAGTGCGGCCGCGGTCTCTTCCTGGTCGAGTCCTTCGCCGACAGCTGGGGCTGGCATCCGCTGGCCGGGACGCTGGGCGGCAAGGTGGTGTGGGCGCTGTTCCGGCTGGACGGCACGGAATAGCCCTTGTCCGTAAGAGAGTTGGGGCCGGCACCCGGGTTGGGTGTCCCGGCCCCAACGCGTTCGGGCCCCGCCGGCCAGGCCGCTCTCAGGCCCCGGCTATCAGATGGTCGAACTCGCCGTCCTTCACCCCGGCCAGCATCGCCTCGATCTCCGCGCGCGTGTAGACCAGCGCGGGACCGTCGGGGAAGCGCGAGTTGCGCATGGCCACCCGCCCCTCCGACAGTTTGGCGAACTCCACGCAGGCGCCCTGGGAGTTGCTGTGCCGGCTCTTCTGCCAGACGACCCCGTCGAGCTCTGTGGCCGCCATACCGTTGTACGCGTGGTCCACAAGTCGCTCCCGTTGGCACTGTGACTGATGATTCTGTGCGGTCAACTGCCCCGGATCATAGCTGTGTTCACCTGCATATGCATGGGCAGATGCACGTGCACGCGGGGTGCGCGCCTGGTTACAGCGTCGGGAGCGCTCCCCTCGGAACACTTCGAGCACGGCTTCAAGACCCTGGAGCCTCGTCCACCGACTGAGACGCGTCCCGCGCCCTTCCGGCTCCGGCGTCCAGGTGATCGTCCGGTACACGACGGCGCCACCGGCGGCTGTCAGGGCGCCGGCGGTGCCGGTTGCAGCGCGTCCGACAGCTCGTCGAGGGCGTCGAGCAGCAGCCGCGCCCCGCGCAGCACCACCCGGTCGGGTACCCCCTCGCCGTCCCAGTTCTCCAGGCACTCCCGTACGGGCTTCCAGTCCGGCACCCTGCGTTCACGCACCGCCTTCGCACCCTGGTCCGCCGACTCCCGCAGGGCGTCGGCGAGTTGGGCCGCGGCCGGTACGGGGGTGGCGCCGCGCTCGGGGAGATGGGCCTCCATCAGCATGCCGATCCGGGCGATCTGGGCCAGCGCCTCACCGGCTCCGTCGGCCGCCGCGCGGGAGAGTCCTCGATGGCGTACGGGTTCGGTGGCGGCCCGGGCCAGCGCGTCCTGCCAGGCGATACGGGCGCCGCGCGCATCGAGCAGCGCCTCGCGTACGTCGCCGCAGGCATGACCTGCGGGCTCGGCGTAGTGGGCGACCACCGCGGCCGCGTAACGCCCGTCCGCGGCAAGCCAGTCGGCCAGCTTCGTCCGCAGCCGCGGAGTCTCCCAGGCCGGGTAGACGGCGTACGAGATCATCGCGAGCGCGCCGCCGAGCAGAGTGAGCAGCACGCGTTCGTACACGGTCTGGCCGACGTCCGCGCCGATCATGCCGAGCAGGAACACCACGTAAGCGGCGATGCAGACCTGGACCACGGAGTAGCCGGTGCGCATCAGGAGGTACGTCAGGCCCGCACAGATGATCACGAGGGTGGCGGAGAGCGGTACGCCGGGGTCCGTGGCGTACACGATGACCGAGGCGAAAGCCACGCCGACGAGCGTGCCGCCGAAGCGGGCGACCGCGCGGCCGTAGGTCTGCGAGAAGTCGGGGCGCATGACCATCACGGAGGCCATCGGCGCCCAGTAGCCGTGGCCGAACGGCAGGAAGTGGCCGAGCACGTAGCCGACGACCGCCACCGCCGTCACCCGGATCGCATGCCGCAGATAGGGCGAGCCGCTCCTGAGCTCGTCCTTGATCTTGCGGGCGGCGAGGGGGCCGAGGGCGGGGACGCTGGGGCGGATGAGGGGGATGGGGCGGGTGTCGGACTGGGAGTGCGCCGCGGCCGGTGCCTGTGCGGGACGGGGCGGCCGGCCGCGCACGGGGACGACCAGGGCGAGGCGTTCCATGAGGCTGCCAGGGGCGGCTGCCGCGGTGTCGGGGGCGGCCGTCTCGACCACGTCGTCGAGCAGGGCGGCCAGACGGGTCGCCGCGCGGTGGGCCGGTCCGGTGAGGATCGCGCCGGTGTCGGGGGTGCGCAGGGCGGCCACGGCCGCGGGCGGCAGCACGACCTGCTCGCCGCGGCGGATCGCGCGGGCCGCCGCGTCGAGGATCGCGCCGGCGGCCGCGAGGAGTTCGCGTACGCGGTCACGCTCGGGACCTTCCTCCGGTACGCCGACGGCCGGGTCGGCCAGCGAGGCGAGCACCGGGCGGATACGTTCCGCCAGGCCGCGCGCACCGTGCAGTTCGGCCGGGCGGGTGCGGGCCTGGCGTGCGGTCAGGGCGGCCGCGTCGCGGGCCTGCATCAGCGGCACGGGGTCGAACGGCGCGATCGGGTCGTGCCGCAGCCGGCGCGCGTAGTCCCCCTCGGCCGCCAGCGCACCGGCGAGCGCGTCGCGCTGCGCGCCCCAGCGGCGGATCGGGAAGAGCACGATCAGGGCCGCCTGGGTGAGCCCGCCCACGAAGATGATCATGGCGTGGAGGGCGGCCCCGGCGACGGAGGTCGGGATGGTGACGGTGACCAGGACCATGCCGACGTTGGACGCGGCGATCACCCCGACGGTCGGGCCGAGTGCCCAGCTCAGGCCCGAGATGAAGGTCCACACGGCGAGCAGCGCGAGGAGGATCAGCAGATGCGCGCCGGCGAGGTAGCCGAGGAAGGTGGTCGCGGCCAGGGTCGTGCCCGAGGCGAGCGCGAGCACCGGGCGGGGGCGCCAGCTGCGCTGATACGTGGCGATGCCGGCCTGCAGGGCGCCGAAGGCCGAGCTGACGGCGGCTTCGGGGCCGGAGACCAGCAGGAAGAAGCAGACGACGAGGGCGAGGCCGGTGGTGGCGCGCAGGGCCAGGAGAGGTTCGAGTCGGCTCCGCTCGACCTTCAGGCCCGAGCGGGTGGTCTCTTTCAAGGCTCGGAGCCAACTCACCCGGTAAGGATACGTCCGGTATCGGGTGGTTTGGGTGGGCGAGTGCGCGGGTGCGGGGTGGGTGAGTGTGTGGGTGAGCGCTACCTGGTCGGCCGCCTCCGTACCGCCGACCGGTCCGAGCCGGCCGAAGTCGCCGCGCGGTCCGCCGCGGCGCGCCCCTCCTCCCAGCCAGCCAGGTCGTCCACTCCCCGCACCCGGGTCCGCTGCGTGGACGGGAACATCGCGTCCACCGCGCCCGTGACCGCCACGTCCCGGGCCGCGAGGACCGGGAGCAACGAGGCGTCCGAGGAGGTGACTTGTTCGGACGTCGCGGCGAGACGTTCGCCGACCCTGTGGGCGTACGCCATCAGGAAGGACTGGCGGAAGGTCTTCGTACGGCGGCGCCCGCCCGAGCGCTGGGCCGCCTCGGCCCGGGTCATCGCCGAGGTGCCCTGCACCAGGAGCGAGGTGTAGAGCACCTCGGCCATCTCCAGGTCGGGCGCGAAGCCGACCACCGTCGAGAAGCCGAAGGACTCGTTCCAGACCGCGCGACAGCGGTTCGCGGTGGCCACGGCGTCGAGCAGGATCGCCTTCGCCGTCTCGTACGGCGCGTCCACGCCGATCCGGCAGGCCACCGGAGTCTCCGCCGAGTGCTCGCGGTGGGCGAGCAGCGCCTCGTCCACGCTGTGGCGCGCCATCAGCTCCTGCGCCTTGGCGGTGAGCGCCTCGGCCTCCTCCGGATAGTCGGTCGCCTCGGCCTTGGCGAGCAATGCGCGGATACGGGTCAGCATGCGCGGCTCGTGCGTGGAGGGCGGCGGCAGGTGCGCGGGGGCGCCGGGGACCGGGCCGACGGGTTCGAGCGCGGGTAGCCGGAGCAGGAGCCGGTAGAGCTCCAACAGGGCTGTCGCGTAAAGGAATCGGTCCGAGGGCTCGGCGCGTTCGGGGAGCGCGGCGAGCTGGTCGTCCCAGCGGGGCGGAAGGCCGGATGCACGGCCGGCGGCCTCGTCCGGGGTCACGCCGCCGGAGCCGTAGCGGGCGGTCTCGTCGAGGATCAGGCCGGCTGCCAACCGGGCGTGCTCTTCGGCGAGTTCACGGCGGACCATCCGTACGACATCGGCCGGCTGCCATCCCCGCTGCCAGGCCTGCGTGACGAACTCCGCGCCCCGGGCCCTCGCCTCCCGTACGACCGCGAGATCGGCCGCGAGGACAGCGGCGCCCCTGTCGAGGGAGGTGTCGTCGGTGGCGTAGAGGGCGGCCTCGAAGGCACGGGTCACGGCCTGCGTCACGGCGCCGGTCGCGTCGTCGCTCACGGGTGGCTCTCGTCGTACTCGCTGCGGGCCTCCGCGATGGCCGGACGATGGGCGATCGACCAGTCGGAGAGGGACTTCAGGAGGTGGCTCATGCTGCGGCCCATGTCCGTCAGCTCGTACTCGACCTGCGGCGGGACCGTCGGGTACACGGTCCGCTTCACCAGGCCGTCGCGCTCGAGGCGCCGCAGGGTCAGGGTGAGCATCCGCTGCGAGACATCGCCGTGGATACGGCGCTGGAGCTCCTTGAAGCGCAGGGTGCCGGCGGTCAGTTCGACCATCACGTACATCGACCACTTGTCGCCGAGGCGGTCGAGGACGTCGCGTACGCCGCACTCGTCCTGCGGGGTCTCGCAGACGATCACCGGGTCACCCGCCTCGGTGAGCCGGGCGGCGGGGGCCGCGGGGGCGGTTGCAGCGGCGGGGGCGGTTACATCGGTGTGCCCAGGTGACATGAAAGTGCCTCCTTACGCGGTCGGCCGGACCTCGCAACGATAAGTGCATGCTTCTGATCACCGGCGCCACGGGCGCTCTCGGCCGTCTCGTCACCTCCTCCCCGCTGCTCGCGGCCCGCTCCGACGTCGTCATCGGCACGCGCGATCCAGGGCCCGGACAGCGCCGCGTCGACTTCGACGACGCCGCGTCCCTCGACCTCTCCTTCTCCGGTGTCCACACCCTGTTGATGATCTCGGCGGGCGCCGCAGAGGACGACGTGGTGATCGCCCGGCACGACGCGGTGATATCCGCGGCCGAGAAGGCGGGCGTACGGCACGTCGTCTACACCAGCCTCAGCGGCGACGGCGATCACCTCACGTACGCCCTGGCCCACCGCTGGACCGAACGCCGGCTGCGCGTCTCGTCCTCGCTGGAGTGGACGGTGCTGCGCAACGGCCTGTACGCGGAGTTCCTCGCCGCGGTCGCCGCGCCGGGGCCCGACGGGACGATCGCGGCGCCGCTGGGTGAGGGCCGGCTCGCGGCGGTGGCCCGTGCGGACCTGGCGGAGGTGGCGGTGCGGGTGGCACTCGATCCGGCCGCGCACGCGGGGCATACGTACGAGCTGGTGGGTGAAGTGGCCCTCGGGGGCGAGCAGTTGGCGGCGACTGTCGACGGAACGTACGAACCGGGGACCCTGGAGGCGACGCGCGAGGCGATCGCCGGAGCCGGGTGGGCGCTGCCGTTCCAGGTGCCGATGCTGCTCAGCACGTACTCGGCGGTCCAGGGCGGGTTCATGGACGGGAGCGGGCTGCCCGACGACTCGCGCGGCACGCTGCGGCGGCTGCTCGGGCGGGAGCCGCGGGCGGCGGTGGAGGTGTACGCGGAGGTTGTGCGGGGGTAGCCGGATGGGGCTGGGGGCGTTGTCAGTGGGCGCCGATAGCCTTGGTAGGGCTCGGCCCCCGGGTGGGAGGGGTCCGTCCAGCCCCTAGCTGTCGCCGCCTTCGTCGATCAGACGGCGCACCTCACGCCCCACCATCCCGAGCCGTGCCTCCGCCACCAGCGGCACCGCGCGCCGCTGACGGCGGGCCTCGTGCACGTCGATGTCCACGGTGACCAGGCCCGGCTCCCACTTCGGCGCCTGGGCGACGACCGTGCCGCGCGGGTCCACGACCCGGGACCCGCCCCAGAAGGTGGCGCCGTTCTCGTTGCCGACGCGGTTCACGAAGACCACCCAGCACTGCAGCATCCGGGCGGTGTACGAGAGCAGGGTGTCCCAGTACAGGCCGGTGTCCATGGCCTCGGGGTCGAGGCTCGCGGCGCTGTTCGTCGGCACGATGATGACCTCGGCGCCGTCCTGCACGGCCAGCCACGGCAGCACCGGCTGCCAGGCGTCGTTGCAGACCAGGGTGGCCGCGCGGCCGAGCGCGTGCGGGAGGTCGTAGGCGCGCATGGTCTGGCCGGGGCTGACGTGCTTGCGCTCCTCCCAGGCCAGGTAGTTGGGCAGATACAGCTTGCGGTGGGCGTGCAGGAGGCGGCCCTCGGTGTAGTACGCCGAGGTGTTGTACGCGCGCAGGCTGGTGTGCTCGTGCAGGCCGACCATGACGTCGGCGCCGAGCGTGCTCAGCTCCAGGACCCGCGGGTCCTGTGCGGAGATCGACTCGTCCCGCTTCAGGCCGCCCAGGTGGTAGCCGTGCAGGCTGAGCTCGGGGAAGACCACGAGGTTCGCGCCCTGGGCCACTGCCTGCTCGATCTGCTCGCGCGCGAGGGCCAGATTGCTGTCGACATCGCCGAGCTCGCAGTCGGTCTGGGCGAGGGCCACGCGCATGTCGGGGGCTCCTTGGGACGGTGCTGGTCGGCCTGCTGCGTACGGAATGAATCACTCCGATTCGCCGTACGGACAAATCCTCGCAGAGGTGACGGGGTGCCGCTCACGGCGGGGCGCCCCGGACAGACCCTTCCGCCGCCCGATTGTCAGTGCCCGCTGCGACCATCGACGACATGACGCGATGGGCGGTGGAAGCGACGGACGACGGGGGCGCCCGGCTCGCCGCGCTGTCCGCCGACGGCCGCCCCGAAGGCGAGATCCTGCGCGAGCCCGACCTCGCCGAGGCGGTGCGCAGCCGCCCCGACGTCACCCGCTGGGTCTGGCGCTCGACCTTCGGGATCTATCCACGGCTGCTCGCCGCGGGCGTACGCGTCGAGCGGTGTTACGACATCGAGGACGCCGAATCCCTGCTCCTCGCCCACGAGGGCCGCCTCGGCGAACCCCGCTCGGCCGCCGCCGCCCTCGCCCGCCTGCGCAACGGCCCCGTGCCCCCGGACCCCCCGCAGCGCTCGGCCGAGCCCGGTGCGCAGTCCTCGCTCTTCGAGCCGCGCCCCGTCCCCGTATCACTGGAAGATCTTCTTCAGGTGTACGGGGAGCAGCTGCGCCGCCACGACGCGGCCGAGTATCCGGGGCGGATGCGGCTGCTCACCGCGGCCGAGTCGGCGGGGATGCTGATCGCGTGCGAGATGAACCGTTCCGGGCTGCCCTGGAGCGCCGAGGTCCACCGCGAGGTGCTCACCGGGATGCTCGGCGAGCGCTATGCGGGCGGCGGTGAGCCGCGGCGGCTCGCCGAGCTCGCGGACGAGGTGTCGGCAGCCTTCGGCAGACGCGTACGCCCGGATCTGCCCGCCGACGTGGTGAAGGCCTTCGCGCAGGCCGGGATCAAGGTGAAGTCCACCCGGCGCTGGGAGATCGAGTCGATCGACCATCCGGCCGTGAAGCCGCTGATCGAGTACAAGAAGCTGTACCGGATCTGGGTCGCGCACGGCTGGTCGTGGCTGCAGGACTGGGTGCGCGAGGGACGTTTCCGGCCGGAGTATCTGCCGGGCGGCACGGTGACCGGGCGCTGGGTGACCAACGGCGGCGGCGCGCTGCAGATCCCCAAGGTCATCCGGCGGGCGGTGGTCGCGGACCCCGGCTGGAAGCTGGTCGTGGCGGACGCCGACCAGATGGAGCCGCGGGTCCTCGCCGCGATCTCCCGCGATCCGGGTCTGATGGAAGTGGCAGGCCGCCCCGGCGACCTCTACCAGGCCGTCTCGGACAAGGCCTTCTCCGGCGACCGTGACATGGCGAAGATCGCCGTGCTCGGTGCGGTGTACGGGCAGACCTCGGGCGACGGCCTCAAGAACCTGGCGCTGCTGCGCCGCCGCTTCCCGCGCGCGGTGGCGTATGTGGACGATGCCGCGCGGGCCGGTGAGGAGGGCCGTCTCGTACGGACGTGGCTGGGACGGACGTGCCCGCCTGCGGCGGGGGCGGGCGAGGCGGAGGAGGCGGGTATTCCGCAGGACGCGGCGGAGTCCTCGGACTCGGAAGCGGGGGACGGGTGGGTCCCCGGGTACGCCTCCACCAACTCCCGCGCCCGCGGCCGCTTCACGCGCAACTTCGTGGTCCAAGGCAGCGCGGCGGACTGGACGCTCCTGATGATGGCCGCCCTGCGCCGGTCCATGTCCCAGGCCGGCCTCGCCGCCGAACTGGTCTTCTTCCAGCACGACGAGGTGATCGTGCACTGCCCCGACGCCGAGGCACCGGCGGTCGCCGAAGCGATCAGGGAGGCGGCCCAGACGGCCAACCTGATCGCGTTCGGCGAGACGCCGGTGCGGTTTCCGTTCAGTACGGCGGTGGTGTCCTGTTATGCGGATGCCAAGTGATCGCTGATCACTGATGGCTGATCACTGGTTGCTGGTTACTGGTTGCCGGTTACTGGTTGCCGGTTACTGATCACCGCTCACTGCGCCACAAGTTCTGCCCACTTGGCGTTGGTGGCAAGGGACTTGAGCTGGTCCTGGGTGAGGGCCGGGGTCTCGCGGGACGGTGCGTCGTGCTGCGTACCGGCGTTGAAGGCGCTGACCACGACGCGCAGGCCGTCGGGGCGCAGCGTGTCGGCGGTCCACATGACGGCACCTTCGACGCCCTTGTCTCCGGCGCTCTCCTGCCAGCTGTACACGGTGCCGTCCGGCAGTTCCTCGGATCCGTTGAACAGCTCGCCGCGGACGTCGTCCATGTTGGGCTGCACGTTGACCCCGATCAGGCTGGCGCCCTTGCCGTCGTCGACGACGACGAAGGCGTAGTCACCGCCGCCACCACGGTGGGTGACCTTCAGCCCCTTCGGCAGAAGGGAGATGAGGGTGGAGCGGACGGCCTGCTCGTCGAGCGCGGACTCGGAGCCCGGGTCGGCCGTGGTGCTACCGGGCTTCTGGGACTTCTGGGAGTTCTGGGACTTCTCCGGAGCGTCCTCGCCCTTGTCGCCAGGGGCGCCGGGCTTCTGCGGCTCCGGAGCGGCATAGACCGGATCCCAGGCGTCGGAGGTGACGAGCGCCTTCAACTGGTCCGGGCTGAGCGGGGGTTCGGGCCGGGTTACGGGCGAGCCCTTCTCCGCGGCCGCGTTGTGCTCCATCGCGTCGATGAGGTGGCCTTCGGGCGTGACCAGCGTGGCCCGCCATTCCTTGACGTCAGCCCGCTGGTCCGGATACACGTACCCCTGCAAGATCATCAGCTGCGATCCGTCGGCCAGCTTGGTGCTCTTGCACGTGTCGAACTTGGTGATCACCTTGTCCGGGCAGGTGATCATGTCCTTGGCGCTCTGCCCCGCCGGATCGTCGACGCGGTTGAAGGAGATCCCGACGGACCCCTTCCCCTTGCCCTCATCGAAGACGACGTGGGCGTACGGCATGGGTCCTTCGCCCGTCCCCCGCCCCTCCTCGCCGCTGACCTGCCCCTCGGGCAACAGCGACTTGAGCGTCTTGATCAGCTGCTCGGCACCCACCTCGGGGCCGGAAGCCTCCGAACTCTGCTTGCTCTCGTCGGCCTTGGTGCTCTTCGAGCTCCCCGCCGGCGAGGCGGACTCCATCGAGTCCCCACCCAACGTCGGCACCACGACCGCCCCCGTGACCGCGAGCGCCACCACCGCCACGGCGCCACCGAACACCGTGGCCCGCCGCCTGCGCACCATCCGCCGGCCGCGGGCGTGCCCGGCCTCGACCAGAGCGCGCTGGTCCGTACTGAACTCCTCGCCGGTGCGCCGCAGCGCCTCGCCGAGCTCTTCACCGAGCTCTTCGTCGTAAGGCATACGAATCCCATCTCTTCGACCACATTGCCCCGCGAAACCGGGGCGCGGGAGACCCCCTTCACCAGCTGGGCCGGCCGTCGATCACCGGCCGGCGTACTCCCCGATCCCCCCGCCGAGAAGCTCCCGCAGCCGCGCGAGCGCCCGCACGGAGCGGGTGCGTACGGCGGCGGAACTGACGTGCATCACATCGGCCGTCTCCTCGATGGAGCGGTCCTCCCAGTACCGCAGTACGACCACGGTCCGGTCCTTGGCCGACAGCTGCCGCAAGGCGTCGAGCAGCGTCAGCCGCAAGGTCGCATCCACCCCGGGCTGCCCGGGACCGTCGGGCAGCTCGGCAGCCGGCTGCTCACCGCTGCTGCGCCGCCGCGCATGCGCCAGGAAATTCCGTACGAGCACGGTCTGGGCGTATCCCGCCGGATTGCCGATCCGCGCGACCCGCCCCCAGACCAGGTACATCCGCCCGAGGGTCTCCTGCACGAGATCCTCGGCCAGATGCGTGTCCCCGCCCGTCAGGAGGCAGGCCGAGCGGTACAGCTGCCGCGACCGCGCCCCCGCGAACTCCAGATACGCCTGCTCCCACTCCCCCGCCCGACGCATACCCTCCCCGTCCGCTGTGTCGTGCCTCTACCTATGTGATGCGGTGGGGCCGGAGAATGTTTCAGCGAACCCGAAGAGGTTCGAGACTCTCGTCGAGTACGGCGCCCCAGGGCCCGTCCTCGGTCCAGTGCTCCTCCAGGCGGGAGATCATCAGGACGCGGGCCGGCCCGCCTGTGGCCGCGTAGGCCGCGAGCCGGTGGTGGCCGTCGAGGACGGCGGCGACGAGGAAGCGCTCATGGTGCTGGGCGTGGACCCACCGGTCATGAAGCCCCTGGGCTCCGACGACCTGGTCGTCGAGCAGCCCGCCCAGATACGCACCGAAGCCCTGCTCCCCCGAAAGCTGCCGTTCTGCCGGCCCGACCACGTCGTAAAGCTCCTCGACGACCGCGAGCGCGTCCTGCGCCCCGGCGACCGCAGCCTCCATCTCGCCGAAGTCACCCCCGGCCCGCACCACGGCCAGCAACCGCTCCCGAGGCCCCGCACCCACCACGCCTCCAGCCTCCGCCGCGCTCCTTCAATGCAGTCTCGCGCGCCCACGCCGCAGGCCGGAACCGATGCCCCCATCGTGCCGAGGCCCTGGTCGGAGGCACTCCGATTAACCCTGTAGACTTGGCGTCGCTGCTGATGCGAACCTCTTCCCGCGGGGAGAGGTTCTCGTACGTACCTCGTACACATCACCCGCGGCGCCGCCTTAGCTCAGATGGCCAGAGCAACGCACTCGTAATGCGTAGGTCTCGGGTTCGAATCCCGAAGGCGGCTCGGATCAGCCCCAGGACTCACTCGCCGTGACCTGGGGCTTTTTCATGCCCGGGAGTGCCTGGAGAGCCCGGCCGGCTCCCCGGGCACACGGCATGGCTAGAAGAGACGCGCGCGCATGTGCGGCGTGAGGTTCTCAAGGATTTCGCGTAGCCACGAGGTGCGGACGACCGCCAGCCGGACCAGGGCGATCGACGACCTCGAGCCGATCCGGACGGACGCGGACGGCTACTTGAGCGTCGCCTTCCGGCGTACGGAGGACGGCCGCTATGCGGCCACCGCCCGCGTGCACCCCACCGAGTACTGCATCGCTTCCTTCACGACGCCGGTCGCCACCTCCGAACTCATCGGGCTGCGCTTCGAACTCACCGAAGGTGAGGCCGACTTGGTGAGGACTCGGTTGGATGGCGCACATGAATGCTTCCGCGACAGCAACGAGCGTATTGCTGGTGATAGTTGGTGCCGCCGCAGGCCTCATCCCCGCGTATGCGATGGAGAGGCGAAGGGAGCGGCACGCCCTGGCGGTGCGCTGGGACGCTCCGCTCTACGACCTGTGCAGGGAGTGCGCCGCTTCGGTGCGTCACTTCACTCATCTGGTCCGCCGCCTCGACCGGGCCCCGGACCGGGGCGAGCATCGTGTGCGGATCGACGCCGAGCACGCCCGGCTGCGGTCCGTGGTGCAGCAGTTGCGCATCCTCGGGACGGCCGAGCTTCAGCAGGCGGCGCGGGAAGTCGAGCATCACGCCTGGTGGGTACGGACCGTGCACGAAGGCGGTGCGGACGAGCTCATCGGACACTACGGCGGCCGCGAGGCGGAGGACCGGCTGAGGGACGCTCTGCACAGGCTGTTCGTGGCCGCCCGTCGCCAGCTCGGGGTCAGGGACCCGGAGGACGTGGTCCCGGACGATCCGATCGACCCCAGGCGCCCCGCCGCCTGAGTGGCTCGCGCACGGAGACGCCGCTGCGCGAGCCGGCGCCGGATTCGCTCAGCCCTCGGCGGGCGCGTCGATGATGTTCCCGTCCTTGTCGAGCGTGTGCGTGCGCCAGTACACATCCCACTCGTCGTCGACCTTCTCGGGCACCTTGCCCTCCGGGTAGCGGACGTAGCCGGACGGGGGTTCCTCGTCGTCCGGTACGCAGTCGGAGCCGGTGCCGCCGACGGTCAGCACGGGGTAGTGGCCCGAGCTGCAGATGTTGTCGCGTATCTCGAAGGAGCATCCCGTCAGGAAGAGGGTCGCCGCGGCGAGAGCCAAGGCCGGTCGGCCGAGGGAGCGGGGCAGGGACACGGTGTCCTCCTGTGCGGGATCTTGCGGTCTGCTCCCAGCTTTCCGACCGGCGGGCGCCGAGTCGTGAGTACGGGTACTCAACCGTCACAGGTCGGAGTACGGCACGGCGACGCCCGCCTCGACGCATTGCGGGCACGCGTACACCCCGAACCCCGGTCCGCTCGCCTGGTGGACCGAGGCGACCAACACCGGCTCGTCGGTGAGGAGTTCGCAGTACAGGCACATACGGATGGGCCGGCGGCGCGGCGCGCAGTCGTCCACGTTCGTGTTCATGCGGCGGCTCCCCTGATGTGGCGGTCGAGGTCGATTCCGTAGTCGGCCGCCAGGACGAGGGCGAGGCGGCGGCGGTGCAGGACGGATGGCCGGACGGATGGCCGGACATACGGGCGTACGAGGGCGGAGGCCGCGCCGTCCAGGGGCACGTCCACCTCCATGGCGTACGGAGAGATGGGGGTGCGCCCACGTGCGAGGGCGGGGGCTGGGGGTAACGCGTCTCCCGCGCGATGACGGCCCGTTCCCGGGAGTACGAAAAGCAGCACCCACGCGAGTGCGCGGCGGATAAAGTCGGTCATGTCGGCGCTCCTGACAGAGTGTCGGCCACGCCCCCGGACGTTCCAGCGTCGCGGGGGTCTTGTCGTGAGGAGATTAACCACGGTCGACCTTGGTGGACCTCGGTCGACCGTTACTGACCGAAGTTGATGATGCGCGGACACTGTCGGCTCGATACGTTCACGGTCATGGCAGAAAAGATCGATCCGTTGGCCGCCGAGTACCACTACGACCAGCTCGCCGACATCCTTGAACGACGCATCCGCAAAGGGGAGTTCGAGACGGGACGACGTCTGCCCTCCGTCCTGACGCTCTCCGAGGAGTACGCGACAGGGAGCCAGACGGTGCGCAAGGCGCTGGCGATCCTGCAGGAGCGGGGGCTCACCGTCACCGTTCCGGCCCGCGGCACCTTCGTAGTCCGCGAGCTCCCCACCCCGTAATCCCGCCCCGACCCCGCCGACGTGATCCACCCCACGCCAAGACCCTGTTCACAAGGGCTCTTACCCGGTGCTAACGTCGTGTTCGATCGATCTCGATCACAGGATTGTTACTCCCCGAGGACCTCACCGCCGTCGCCGTAAAGCGACGAGACGGAGACGGACCGCCTGAGGGGAGGCAAGACCTGGGAAGCGCCCTATTGGGGCGTTGCCCAGGTCTTTTTTGTTGCCTCGATACGGGCGTTTGCCCGGGTTTGGGCAGCTGCCCGGATCCGGGTGGGAGAGATCGAAGACCGATGCAGGACGGCAACAGCGCCACGGGATGCAAGGACGCATCATGAACACACCCGCAACGGAGCCGAAGACGCTCGCGGAGGAGATCCTCCGCGGAGTCGGCGGGCCCGAGAACGTCGAGAGCCTCACGCACTGCGCCACGCGCCTGCGTTTCCAGCTGCACGACGGCACCAAGGTCGACAAGGCCGAGCTCGACGCCCTCAAGGGCGTCATGGGCACCGTGGCGCAGTCCGGTGACCGCTTCCAGATCGTGGTCGGCGGCGCGGTCGCGGGCCTCTACGCCCAGATCATGAACCTGCCGTCGATGAGCGGCGGCGCGAAGAAGAAGTCCGACGCCGAGGTCAAGGCCGAGATGCGGGCCAAGAGCCGCGGCAAGTTCGCCTTCGTCGACAGCTTCTTCGAGTACCTCTCGGACTCGTTCCGCCCGCTCATGGGCGTACTGCTCGGCTCCTCGCTGATCATCGCGATCGCCTCGGTGCTCGACGCGCTCGGCTTCGTCGACTTCCGTGCCGCGGACAAGTCCGCGACCTGGGTGTTCGTCGACGCCATGTGGCGCTCGGTGCTCTACTTCCTGCCGATCATGGTCGCGTACAACGCCGCCAAGAAGCTGAAGATCGACCCGTGGGTGGGCGCCGCCGTGATGGCCGCGGTCATGACCCCGAACTTCACGGGCATGATCAACTCCAAGATCCCCGGCGTCACCACCAGCACCAACTCGACGCTGGGCACCACGGAGTCCGTGGCGCACGTCTTCGGCCTGCCGATGCAGCTGAACGACTACGGCGGCCAGGTCTTCGTACCGCTGCTGATGGTCGCCGTGCTCGCCCTGGTCTACAAGGGTCTGCAGAAGATCTTCCCCGAGGCCGTGCACATGGTCTTCGTGCCGTTCTTCTCCATGCTGATCATGATCCCGGTCACCGCCTTCCTCATCGGCCCGCTGGGCGTCTGGGCCGGCAACGGCCTCGGTGAGGGTCTGTCGTGGATGAACAACAACGCGCCGATCGTCTTCGCGATCATGATCCCGCTGCTCTACCCGTTCCTGGTGCCGCTGGGTCTGCACTGGCCGCTGAACGCCCTGATGCTGCAGAACATCAGCGTCCTCGGCTACGACTTCATCCAGGGCCCCATGGGTGCGTGGAACTTCGCCTGCTTCGGTGCCACCGCCGGTGTGCTGCTCCTCTCCCTGCGCCACCGCGAGAAGGAGATGCGCCAGACCGCGACCGGCGCGCTCGCCGCGGGTCTGTTCGGCGGTATCTCCGAGCCCTCGCTCTACGGCATCCACCTGCGCTTCAAGCGGATCTACCCGCGCATGCTGGTCGGCTGCCTCGTCGGCGGCATCATCGTCGGCGTGATGGGCGGCGTGGACACGAACGCCTTCGCCTTCACCTCGCTGCTCACCATCCCGGTCTTCGACCCGAAGCTCACGTACATCATCGCGATCACCGCGGCCTTCTTCATCTCGATGGCGCTCGTCTACTTCTCGGACTTCCGCACCAAGGAGGAGCGCGCGCAGTTCAACGCCGAGCGTGACGCCGAGGAGGCCGAGGCCGCGGGTCAGACCGTCAAGGCCGAGGAGCGCGAGCTCGCGACCGTCGGCGCCGGTGCGGCGGGTTCCGCCACCGCCAAGGCCGCCGCCGCTCCGGTCACCATCTCCGTCTCCGGCAAGGGCGTCGAGCTCTCGGCCCCGGTCGCCGGTCATGTGGTCGGTCTCGACACGGTCCCCGACCCGGTCTTCGCCTCCCGCGCCCTCGGCGAGGGTGTGGGCATCGAGCCCGACAACGGCCACATCGTCGCCCCGGTCGACGGCGAGCTGGTCACGGTCGCCGAGACCGGTCACGCCTTCGGTATCCGCACCAAGGACGGTGTCGAGGTGCTCGTCCACGTCGGTATCGACACGGTGAAGATGAAGGGCGAGGGCTTCGACGTCCGCGCCAAGTCCGGCGACAAGGTCACCGCCGGTGACCTCCTGGTCGAGGTCGACCTCGATGCCGTACGGGCCGCGAACTACCCGACCGTGACGCTGATGACCGTCACGAACACCTCGGAGCTCACCTCGGTCGAGCCCCACACCGGGCAGGACGTCCTGGTCGGCGCCCCCGTGGTGACCGTACGACGGTGATGAACCGCTGTTGATGCCGCGCGGGCACGCGTCCCCTGAGGGGGGTGCGTGCCCGCGCCGCGTCGGGAACACAGCGGGCAATGCGAGATCATTGGGATGAACCGGACCGCGCACGGAAAGGAGGACCGGCGGTGAAGACGCTGCGTGTCCTCAACAACAACGTGGTACTCGCGCGGGACGACAAGGGCGAGGAGGTCATCCTCACCGGCCGCGGTATCGGCTTCAACTCACGCCAGGGCAAGCCCATCGACCCCGCCCTGATCGTCCGTGTCTTCGTCCCGGACGACGGCCGCGACCCCGACCATCTGGCGGAGTCCCTCGCCCTCGTCGACGAGGAGGTCCTGCGGGCCGTCGTGATCGCACTCAGCGACGCGGGTATCGAGGGCCGTGAGTCCACCCGTCCGACGCTGGCCATCGCCATCGCCGACCACATCGCGGGCGCGCTGGACCGGGCCAGGCAGGGCATCGTCGTCGAGTACCCGCTGCTCGCCGAGACCCAGACGCTCTACGCGGACGAATACGCCAAGGCCGTACGCCTCCTGGCAGCCGTGAACGAGCGCGTGGACCCGAAGCTCGACGACTCCGAGGCGACGGCGCTCGCGCTGCACCTGGTCAACGCCGGCTTCGCCTCGGGTGATCTGTCCTTCACGTACACGATGACCGGGGTCATCCAGCAGATGCTCGCGGTCGTCGGCGAGCGCCATGGCGTGGACGTCTCGCGCGAGTCGATGAACGCCGCGCGCTTCATCACCCACGTCCGCTATCTCTTCGTCCGCATCCAGCAGCACCAGCAGCTGAAGGGCCACGAGTCCACCATCGGCAAGGGCATCCGCAAGCACTACCCGGAGGCGACCCGCACCGCCCAGCAGCTGGCGACGATCGTCCAGCTGCGCCTCGGTGAGCCGCTGAGCGAGGACGAGGTGTCGTATCTGGCACTGCATGTGGCACGGATGACGACTCAGGCGGATGGGACGGCTGCGTAGGTCCGCTGCTTGGTCCGCTGCTCAGTCGGCGTCCTCGGGCTCACCCCGCCGGGACTGGATCGCCGCCGTCCGGCTTCGAAGGCCCTGCAGGCTGCGCCGGCTCCGAAGGCTGCGGCGGACCTGACGGCGTCGGGGGCGTCGACGTCTCCGAGAGCTCTGGAGAGCTCGTCGGCTGCACGGGCCCCGAAGGCTCCGCGGGACCCGGTTCTTCCCGGACAGGGTCATGCCCCCGCCCCGCCACCCGCAAGACCCCCGCAGCCACCACCCCCGCAAGCAACCCGAACACCACCGCCGCCGGAGTGCCTGCGCCGAGGGCGGTCCACGCGTGGAGGGCGCCGTAGGCGTCCGGGCCGTCGACCGCTGCTCGTACGACCTGGCTGAGCAGCAGGCCGAGGACAGTCGCGCAGATCGCACCGGCCATCAGGGCCGGGAAGGTGGCGCGGGTGAGCAGGGCCGGGAGCATGCGCAGGGCGAACCAGACCACCACGAGGACCAGCGCGTCCGTGGCGCGGTACAGGAGCCAGGTGGTGGACATGCCCTCGACGGGTCCGGACCAGCCGCCCATGAGGAGCAACTGGCGGACCAGGTCGCCCACATCGGCCGCCGCGCCCGCCTCCTGGATCGCGGCCGCGACCCGCTGGTACGAAAGGATCACGAGCGATACGGCGATCACCGCCGTGCCGAGGCTCGCGGCGAGACGGGCGGCGCCGGTGCGCACGATGGTCTGGGGCAGCGGGTCCGCGCCCTTGGCCGCGATCCCCCCGACGAGCACCGTCACCCCCGCAGCCACCAGGCCCGCGCCGATCACGACGTGCAGGCTGCCGCCGATCGAGCTCGCCAGGTTGGCCAGGAAGCGGTAGCTGCCGCTGCCGCGCGCGGCGATCCCCCAGGGCGCGGACAGGGCCGTGGCGAACATCCCGCTCACCACGCACCACGACCACACAGCCAGGAACGAAGCCCAGATCCGGCGCGCGCCGACCGGGGGCAGTCTGCGCATCAGGAGCAGTGCGCCCGCGAGGAAGCAGACGACCAGCGTCGCGTACCGGATCTGCAGCGACACCTCGTGCAGGTCGCGGTACCGGTCGTCGGCCGGGGGCCCGTATTCGCCGAGGGTCGTCGGGAGTTCGTACGTCCAGGGCCCGAGCCAGCCCTGCAGCACACGGACACCCTCGATGCCGAACTGCTCGGTGGCGCCCGGCAGTTCCAGCGCGTCCGCGCTCGCCCCCGCCCACCACACCAGCACCGCGAGCACAAGCCCGCCGACCACCGCCGGTATCCACGCACGTCGATACGTCATCGCCAACCGCTCCCCACCCCTGGATCAAGCCGTCAGGGGAGGCTACGCACCGGCGGTCACATCCCGATCACGAGACCAGGAACACATGGGCGCGATGTGGATCCGGCCGTGGACTGGGGAACCGAGTCGGCATGAGGCCCGACATAGAACCCGCGCTGCGGCTCCTGCGTGAGCACGGCGCCGAAAGCATGGACCATCCCGGCGGCACACTCCTCGCCCATCTGCTGCGGGTGCAGCGGCTGCTCGCCGGCTGGGGAGCACGGCCCGAGCTGCAGCTCGCCGGGCTGTGTCATGCGTTCTACGGGACCGACGGATTCGCTCAGGCGCTGCTGCCCGTCGAGGGGCGCGACGAGCTCGCCGCCGCGATCGGTGACGAGGCCGAGGAGATCGTCTACTTCTACGCGGCCTGCGACCGGAAGGTCTCCTATCGCCAACTGGACCGGTACCGGGACCGGTTGACGGGTGACACCCGCACTCCCACGCTCCGGGAGCAGCAGGATCTGGCGGAGCTCACCGCCGCCAATGAGCTCGATCTCGCCCGTATCGACGAGGAGTTCCGCAGCCGGCACGGGGACGGACTTCTTGAGCTGTTCACCAGGATGCGCCCAGCACTGAGTGCCGCCGCCTGGCGGACGTGTACGGACGTCCTCACAGGCGACGGCATCGGCAGCGGTAGCAGCGGCAGAGGCTGAGGCTGAGACGGCGCGCGGTCAGTGGTGGCCCGCACCCTCCGCCGCCTTGCGCGGCAGCAGGCGCAGCGCCGGCAGACAGACCGCGGTGATCGCGAGGACCACGATCAGGCTGATGGTCATGGCGTGGGTCGAGCCGTCCGGGACGAAGTGGAAGTAGACCGTGGTCACGGTGGCGGAGCCGATGCCGTTGGCGAGCTGCTGGATCGCGGTGAGCGAGCCGCTCGCGCTGCCGGCCTCGTCGGGGTCGATGTCGCCGAGGGCGATGTCGAAGATCGAGCCGAAGCAGGCGCCCATGCCGAGTCCGGTGAGGAAGACGGCGGGGGCCAGGGCCCACAGCGAGACGGACAGACCCGAGGTGAGGACGAGCGCGAGCAGATAGCCGGCGCCGGCCATGGTCAGGAGCATGCCGATCAGGACGAGCGTGCGGCCGAGCTTCGAGGCCAGGGCCATGCCCGCGCCGGCCGCGACGATGATGCCGAGGGTCAGCGGCAGCATGCCGAGCGCGGTGTCACCGGGGCTGGCGTGCAGCGCCTGCTGCAGGAAGAGCGAGATGACGTACGTCAGACCGCTGGTCACCGCGAAGAAGAGCAGGCCGACGAAGAGGCCCGAGGTGAAGCCCTTGTTCTTGAGGAGCGAGGGCTTGATCAGGGGGTCGGCGGCGGTGCGCTGACGGTGGGCGAAGAGACCGAGGAAGGCCACGCCGACCGCGAGTGAGCCGAGGGACAGGGCGGACCAGCCGTACGTGGAGCCCTCGATCAGGCCGAACATCAAGCCGAACATGGTGACGGCGAGCAGACCTGCGCCCTTGCCGTCGACGGTGGTGGCGTGGTCTGCGGATACATCGTCCCTGGGCAGCAGCCGGGTCGCGGCGAACAGGCCGATGACACCGAGCACCAGGTTGATCAGGAAGACCGGCCGCCAGGACAGACCGCCGAAGTCGGCGTCGATGACGAAGCCGGCCAGGACCGGGCCGCCGATCGTGGCGAGGCCGAGGAGCGGGCCGAAGAGGTTGAAGGCCTTGCGCAGCATGTCGCGGGGGAAGGTCTTGGTCATGATCGCCATGCCCTGCGGGATCAGGAGCGCGCCGAACGCCCCCTGAACGGCGCGGGCGACCACGAGCAGCGCCGGATCGGGCGATAGACCGGCGACGGCGGAGGCCGCGGTGAAGCCGGCCATGCCGATCAGGAAGAGCCGGCGCTGGCCGAACTTGTCGCCGAGCCGGCCGCCGACCACGAGCAGGACGCCCATCGCCAGGGCGTAGGCGGAGCCGAGCCACTTGATCAGGGATTCGCCGCCGCCGATGTCGTTCACGATCGTCGGCGCCGCGATGTTGGTGACCGTCGCGTCGATCATGTCGAGCGCGTCGGCCAGCAGGACCAGGCCAAGGATCAGCCACAGGGCCGTACGAGAGAGGGAGGCCGCCGTCCTGGGCGGCTCGGTGAGAGCTGTCGTCGCAGTCATGGCGAGCTCCTCGGGTCGAAGGGAACGACCAGGATCGGCCGCACCTTCAGAAAACCACAGCCGATACGAAACCGCAATCGCTACAGTTTTTTAGTCATTACGAGAACGTGGTCGCTCCGATAGGCTGGACGCATGACGGAAACCGTGGACGTGGACGCATGACGGAGACCAAGGAGCCCGGCCGCCGCGAGCGCAAGAAGGCGGCGACGCGTAAGGCGCTGTCCGATGCGGCCCTGGAGCTGTTTCTGGAGCGGGGCTTCGAGAAGGTGACCGTCGCGCAGATCGCCGAGCGCGCCGACACCGCCGTGACCACGCTGTTCGCGCACTTCCCCGGCGGCAAAGAGGCCCTGATCCTCGGCGACGGCAGCGAGCGGGCGGCCTCCCTTGCGGCGGCGGTGCGCGAGCGGGGCGAGGGCGAGTCGGTGATCGACGCCCTTGAGCGGTTCTTCGCCGGGCGCGGGATCTTCTCCGAGGATCAGGACCAGACGTATCGCAAGCAGGTGGCGTTCGTGGCGAACACCCCCAAGCTGCGGGCCTACGCACGGCAGTTGTGGGTCTCGTGCGAGGAATCGCTCGCGCAGGTCATCGCCGAGGAGACCGGCAGGGCCGAGGACGATCTCTCACTGCGCGTGCTCGCCCGCTACGTACTGGAGATCCCGGACCTGGCCTCGCTCGAACCGGACCCGCGCCGCTCGCTCGACACGGTCTTCGAGCATCTGCGGCGCGGGTGGCCCGGCGTGTAGTCGCCGTCAGCTCGCGACGCTCGGCTTCCGCAGGAAGAGGGCGGCGAGCACCGAACCGGCAAGCACCAGAAGCGAGTTGACGAGAATCGCGAAGGTCACCCCGGAGAGGACCGCCTCGGAGCCGGTCGGGCCGGTGGCGCCCATCCGCGCGGTGACCAGCGCACTCATCACCGGGATGCCGAGCGTGATGCCCACCTGCTGGGTCATGGTGGCGAGCCCGGCGGCCAGGCCCTGCTCCGCGTCGGGCAGGCCCGAGGTGGCGGTGACCATGAAGCCGACGATCACGAGCATGTTGCCCACGCCGCCCACGAACGTGGCCGCGAGCAGCAGCCAGATCCAGCCGCCGGACGCGCCGAGTGCGACGAGGGACGCGGTGGCGAGGGCCTGGACCACACCCCCGTACACGATCGTGCGCAGGTTGCCGTAACGCCCCACGAAGCGTCCGCCGAGCGTGCCGCCGAGCACCGTCCCGACGCCGAGGACGCCGAAGGCGAGGCCGGTGGACAGGGCCGAGTAGCCGAGGACTTCCTGCAGATAGAGCGTGAGCAGGAAGACGAGGGAGGTCTCGGTGACGAAGGCGATCAGGCCCGCGGTGTTGCCCCAGATCACGGTGCGCCGCTTGAGGATCGACACGGGGACGAGGGGCGCCGCGGCCCGGCGCTCCACGAACCAGAAGCCGACGAGCAGCGCCAGGCCCGCGGCGAGCGCGAGCAGGGTGGTGGGCTCGGTCCAGCCGGTCTCACCGGCCTGCGTCAGTCCGTAGACGAGAGCGAGCAGTCCCCCGGTGACGGCGATGGCGCCGGGAAGGTCCAGGCGCGGGCGTGCGGCCGAGGGGGTCCCCCCTGCTCGAGCGGAGCCGAGAGCTCGGGGGCGGGACTCGGTGATCACGGACGGGGCGAGGGCGAGGACGAGCAGGGCCACGGGGACGTTGACGAAGAACGCCCAGCGCCAGGAGAGCAGTTCGGTGAGCAGTCCGCCGAGGATCGCGCCGGCGGTGAACCCGGCCGACATCAGGGCGCCGTTGAGGCCCAACGCCCGTTCCCTGAGCGGGCCTTCCTTGAAGGCCGTGGTCAGGAGCGAGAGTCCGGCCGGGGTGACGGCGGCGGTGGCGAGGCCCTGCAGGACGCGGGCGACGAGCAGCACTTCGGGCGATCCCGCGAAGCCGCCGAGCGCGGAGGAGGCGGCGAGCAGGGCCATGCCGCCGAGGAAGAGGCGCTTGCGGCCGAAGAGGTCCGCGATCCGCCCGAACAGGAGGGTGAACCCGGCGGCGGCGAGCGCGAACGAGGTCGCGATCCACTGCAGATGGGAGAGCGAGAAGCCCAGGCCCTCGCCGACGACCGGCAGGGCGACGTTCAGGATCGAGAAGTCCACGGCGATCATGAACTGCGCGCCGAGGAGGAGGGTGAGGACGAGCTTCTGCCGTCCTGTCATGCGGAGTTGAGGATCTTCGTTACGGGTGGTTGTCCCCGGCGCGGTGGCCGGGGACTCGGTGACGGTGGACATGGCGGGCATCCCCCTAAACGGTTCACGCGGTCCGTTAAGTGATGCCGGAACCGTAGCAGAGGATCCCGCTCTAATGGAACTTCAGAACCTTTTAGGTGAGCATGGCCACCGCCAGTCCCGCGATCAGCGCACTCGACGCCACCGCCGTCACCAGCCGCCCCCGCCGCCCGGTCAGCACCCGGCCGAGCAGCGCTCCCCCGCCGGCCAGCAGCAGCTGCCAGCTGGCGGAGGCGAGGAAGGCGGCGAGCACGAAGACCGTCTGCTCCAGTCCCCCGGACGGTGTGCCGGAGCCCGAGCCGAGGACCAGCGCGGTGAAGTAGACGACGGTCACCGGGTTGAGCAGGGTGATGCCGAGGAGGCTCAAGTAGGCGCGGATCGGGGTGAGTTCGCGCACCTCGCGACCGGCCGAGGCCGTACCCCGGTACTGGCGGATCGCGGTGAGAGTCCCCCGTACGGCCATGGCCAGCAGGACCACGGCCGAGGCCCAGCGCAGCGGGCCGGTCACCGAGGCGAGCAGGGGCGCGAGTGCGCTGCCGCCGAGTGCGGCGATCAGGGCGTAGAGGCCGTCGGCACTGGCCACACCGAGTGCGGCCGAGGCTCCGGTGCGCAGGGATGTGCGGGCGGTGAGGGCTACGAGATAGGTCGCGACGGCGCCGACCGGGATGGCGATGCCATAACCGGCGAGCAGTCCGGCGACCGCTGCCGCCGTCATGCGAGCGGCAGTTCGAGCCTCCATGGACGGCCGGGCTGCTGCTGCGCGCGCACCGGGGAGGTGGCGTCGGACAGCAACAGGGCGGCGGTGTGAAGGGTCGTCATGCCGGGATCATGGCGAGCGGGCAGCGACGGCGGCAACTCAATTTCCGAGCCCCTGACCCCGGGGATTTTCGAGCCCCTGCACTCCCCCGAGCTTGTCCGGATTGACCTGGAACCGCAGATCACTCAGCAGCCCCTCGTCCGTCACCTCGTAGGACAGCGTGCCGATGGTGACCCCTTCGAGGGTGAACACAAGGCCGAGCTCGCCGTTGATGACGGCCGGGGTCGTGACCATGGCGGCGTAGTCCGGCTTGGCCAGCACACCGAGCACCCAGCGGGCGACCGCGTCCGCGCCGTGCAGTGGGCGGCGGGCCGCGGTGACCTTGCCGCCGCCGTCCGACCAGCAGGTGACGTCGGGGGCGAGCAGCTCCATCATCCCGGTCAGATCGCCGCCGGAAGCGGCCTCCAGGAACAGCCGGGTGACCCGTTCGCGCTCGGCGCCGTCCGCCTCGTACCGCGGCCTGCGCGCCTGGACATGGGAGCGGGCGCGGTGGGCGGTCTGGCGTACGGACTGCTCGGACCTGTCGAGGGTCTCGGCGATCTCCGCGTACGAGTAGCCGAAGACCTCACGGAGGACGAACACCGCGCGCTCCACCGGCCCGAGGGTTTCGAGCACCACCAGCATCGCCATGGAGACGGACTCGGCCATCTCTGCCTCCTCGGCGACATCAGGGGTGGTGAGCAGCGGTTCGGGCAGCCAGGGGCCGACATAGGTCTCGCGGGTGGCGCGGGCCGAAGTGAGCCTGGTCAGGCAGAGGTTGGTGACGGAGCGGACGAGATACGCACGCGGGTTGGCCACATCGGAGCGGTCCGTCTTCGACCAGCTCAGCCAGGTGTCCTGGAGGATGTCCTCGGCGTCGGCGACGCTGCCGAGGAGCCGGTAGGCGGTGGCGAAGAGCAGACGGCGGTGTTCGAGGAACGGGTCCGCGGGCCCCTCGGTGACAGGGTCGGCGGCGGTGGCGCGATCATCCGGCATCGCGCCACCTTCGCAGTCGACTGGGGGCTCGTTCAAGACAGTTCACACCTTCGTCGAGCGTCCGCCGTGCGGCCAGACCGCCGCACCCGCGAGCTTCTTGGTGAGCCGGTAGGTCTGCACCGGGCTGCCGCTGACCGTCTCCTTGTAGAACACGGCGCTGCGGCCCTTGAGATACATCCGCCGAGGTGTCTCGTCGGGCCGGGTGAACTGGATGACCGCGTCCTTGCGGCCGAGGCTCACCGGCTGGTGGACGTAGCCGAAGCGGAACGGCTTGACCTGCTTGCCCCGCAGCCGTCGCGCGATGGCGTCCGCGGTGTACGCGGCCGTCGGAATCCCCGACTGGCAGGTGCCGTGCAGTGTGCCCCAGGCCTGCTCGACGCGGGCCGCGTCCCCGATCGCGTGGATCTCGGGGTGCGAAACGGAACGCAGCGTGGCGTCCACCAGGATCCGCCCGGCCTCGTCCACGGCGATCCTCGACTCGGCGGCGAGCCGCGGGACCCGTACACCGGCGGTCCACAACGTGGCGTCGGAGTCGAGGAGTTCACCGTCCGCGAGCTCGACCGCGGCGGGCAGCACCTTCTCGACCGTCACACCCGAGCGGACGGTGACGCCGAGCCGCTCAAGACCGGCGAGCAGATACGCCTGCGCCTTCGCGCCCATCATCGAACCGGGCACCTCGCGGCTGAGCAGCGTGACATCCAGACCGGGGTGCGCCTCGGCGATCTCGGCGGCGGCCTCGACGCCGGTGAGCCCGCCGCCGCTGACGGTCACCGCGCCGCCCCGCACAGCCAGCCGGGCGAGGTCCTGGGACATCCGGCGCGCGGTGCGCGGGTCGTTGAGGGTGTACGCGTGCTCGGCGACGCCCGGCACAAGACCGGTGTCGGTGGAGCTGCCGAGTGCGTAGACGAGGGTGTCGTACGCGAGGGGCTCGTCGATCCCGGAGACCGAGACCTCGCGGGCCTCGACGTCGATCTCCGTGGCCCAGCCCTCGGCGAACTCGATCCCCGTACCGTCGAGCAGCTCGGCGATCCGTACGTCCGCGAGCTCCTGACCCGCGGCGATCTGGTGCATCCTGAGCCGCTCGGTGAACCGGGGCGAGGGGTTGACCAGGGTGATCCGCGTACCCGGGGTCCGGCGGGTGCGGTGGGCGAGCCGGACCGCGGTCATCATGCCGGTGTAGCCGGCGCCGAGTACGAGGACGCGGTGTTCGATGGCGCTCATGGCTGGCTCCTTCGTGGTCTGTTTCCGTTGCGGTGTCGTCCATGGGACTGACGACACCGCCCGGATGTGACAGGAGCTTGTGTGAGCCGGGTCACACAGGGTTCAGCAGCGCTTTCCGTCCTCCGGCACCTTGCCCTCGATGAGGTAGCGGTTGATCGCCGTATCGATGCAGTCGCTGCCGCGCCCGTACGCCGTGTGCCCGTCGCCGTCGTAGGTGAGCAGCGTGCCGGTCGCCAGCTGATCCGCCAGGGACTCGGCCCACTTGTACGGGGTGGCCGGGTCGCGGATCGTACCGACGACCAGGATCGGTGCGGCGCCCTCCGCCTCGATGCGGTGGGCCTCGCCGGTGGCCTTCACCGGCCAGTACGCGCAGGTCAGACCCGCCCAGGCGAGCCCTTCACCGAACACCGGCGAAGCCTTCTCGAAGTCGGGCAGCGCCTTGTCGACACCGTCCGGGTCCTTGAACGCGGCGGGCAGATCGAGGCAGTTGACGGCGGCGTTCGCGAACATGATGTTCCCGTACTTCCCGTCGGGCGCCCGCTCGTAGTAGCTGTCCGCGAGCAGCAGCAGACCGGAGCCGTCGTTCTCCTTCATCGCGGCCGTGAGCCCGTCGCGCAGCTGGGGCCAGGCGCCCTCGTCGTACATCGCGGCGATCACTCCGGTGGTCGCGAGCGACTCGCCCAGCTCGCGGTCGCCGGCGGGCACCGGCTTCTTGTCCAACTCCTCGAAGAAGGCGGAGAGTCGGCGCCCGGCGTCCTCGACGCTCGCCGTGCCCAGCGGGCAGTCGCTCTGCTTGACGCAGTCCTTGGCGAAGGACTGGAACGCCGTCTCGAAGCCGCCGGTCTGGTCGAGGTTCATCCGCTCGGCGGGCAGGGACGGGTCCATCGCGCCGTCGAGGACGAGCCGGCCGGTCTTGTCCGGGAAGAGTTCGGCGTACGTCGCGCCGAGGAAGGTGCCGTACGAGGCACCGACGTAGTACAGCTTCTCGTCGCCGAGCACCCCGCGCAGAAGGTCCATGTCGCGGGCGGCCTCGACGGTGGAGACATGGGGCAGCACCTCGGCCGAGCGCTTCTCACAGCCCTCGGAGAACTCCTTGTAGGCGTCCACCAGTTGCCCCTGCTCGCGACTGTCGTCCGGAGTGACGTCCGTCTGCGTGTACGCGTCCATCTCCTTGTCGCCGAGGCACTCGACGGGCTCGCTGCGGGCCACACCGCGCGGATCCATGCCGACCATGTCGTAGCGGGCACGGACGGGGGCGGGGTAGGCGAGCGCCGCGTACGCCTGGAGGTACTCGATCGCCGAGCCGCCCGGACCACCCGGGTTGACCATCAGCGAGCCGATCCGCTTGCCGGGGCCCGTGGCCTTCTTGCGGGAGACGGCCAGCTTGATCGCCTCGCCGTCCGGCTTCGCATAGTCGAGGGGCGCCTTGAGCGTGGCGCACTCGAACCCGGGGACACCGCACTCGCGCCACTTCAACTGCTGCGCGTAGTACGACTTGAGTGCGTCCTGGGCCGTGGAGTCGAGGGACGACCGGGCCGAAGGGTCGGGCGAACTCCCCTCGGTGCAGCCGGAGATGAGCAGCCCCGCCGAGAGCAGGGCGGCGGCGGTACGGGCGAGGGGGGCCTTGGTGCGCATCCACCGAGGGTAACGGGGCGGTAGCGCTGTGCAATTGCCCCGCCTCGTACGAGTGAAGGCCGCCCCTGGGTACGGGAACTCAGCCCGCCCGCGAGGTACGGGGACTCAGCCCGCCCGCAGCGCCATCGTCATCGCCTCCACCGCGAGCAGCGGTGCCACATTGCGCTCCAGGGCCTCGCGGCAGGCCGAGACGGCCTCGATCCGGCGCAGCGTCGACTCGGGTGAGCCGGCGCGGGCCAGCCGCTCCAGGTTGTCGCGCTGATCCAGGTTGGCAAGGGCCACCTGGGAGCCCAACTGCAGGGCGAGCACGTCACGGTAGAAACCGGTGAGGTCGGTGAGCGCGAGGTCGAGGGTGTCGCGCTGGGTACGCGTACGCCGACGCTTCTGCCGGTCCTCGAGGTCCTTCATCACCCCCGCGGTGCCACGCGGCATCCGTCCGCCCTGGCCACCGCCGAGCGCCGCCTTCAGCTCCTCGGTCTCCTTGGTGTCCACCTCTTCGGCCAGCTGCTTGGCGTCCTCCGCGGCGGAGTCGATCAGCTCCTGCGCGGCCTTGAGGCAGCCGCCGATGTCGTCCACGCGCAGCGGCAGTCTGAGCACGGCGGCCCGTCGCGCACGCGCCTGCTCGTCGGTGGCGAGCCTGCGCGCCCGGCCGATATGCCCTTGCGTGGCGGCCGCCGCGGCGGCCGCCACCGGCGGCTCGATGCCGTCGCGTCGTACGAGGATGTCGGCGACCGCGGCCACGGGCGGGGTGCGCAGGGTGAGGTGGCGGCAGCGGGAGCGGATCGTGGGCAGCACGTCTTCGAGCGAAGGCGCGCAGAGCAGCCAGACCGTACGGGGTGCGGGCTCCTCGACGGCCTTGAGCAGCACATTGCCGGCGCCTTCGGTGAGACGGTCGGCGTCCTCCAGGACGATCACCTGCCAGCGGCCGCCGGCCGGGGACATCTGGGCCTTGCGGACGAGGTCGCGGGTCTCCTTGACGCCGATGCTCAGCAGGTCGGTACGGACCACCTGGACGTCGGCGTGTGTACCGATGAGCGCCGTGTGGCAGCCGTCGCAGAACCCGCAGCCCGGTGACCCGCCGAGCGCGCGGTCGGGGCTCACGCACTGCAGCGCGGCAGCGAAGGCGCGGGCGGCGGTGGACCGCCCGGATCCGGGCGGTCCGGTGAACAGCCACGCGTGCGTCATCTTGGAGCTCGACGGCAACTCGGCCCGCTCGGCCGCGGCGGTCACGTAGGCGTCGGCGTCCCTTGCGGCGGCCTCGAGCTGCGTGCTGACGCGCTCCTGACCTACGAGGTCATCCCATACGGGCATGGGGGCCGCCCTTCTTGTCCGTTACCGGGGGTGTGTCTCCCGGCCCGTCCATTGTGGGGCAAGGGACTGACAGTGCTCGGCCGCCCGGCACCGGGGGCACAACTCCCGGGCCGGCGCTACGGGGGTCCGCAGGCGCTACCTGCGCCGCCCCCGACGCCCGTCCCCATCCTCGTCATCGCGCTCGCCAAGCAACTCATCCGCCAGCGAAGGCAGATCGTCCAGCGGGGTCTCCTCCGCCCAGTCCGAGCGCGGACGGCGCCGAGGCGTGCCCGACTCGTCGACCTGCGGGAGCTCCCGCGTACGGTCCTCGCCCCCGCCCGAGGGCCGCTCGTCGCGGAACAGGCCCGGCGGGACACGGTCGCCCGGGCTCTCCCCCCGTACGGGAGACGCGGAGTCCTCACGTACCGGCGGGAGAACAGCCGTTTCCTCGGCCGGGCTCACCGCAGGGGCCGCATCCTCGCGTACGGCCGGAATCACAGCCGTCTCATCCGAGGCGGAGGCAGGAGCCGAAGGCTCGGCCCCAGCCCCAGGCGCCGACGGAAGCGGCGTGGAGACCGTCGTCTCCTCCGCCCCCTTCACGACCGGCGTCGGCACCGTGAGCTCCGCATCGGACACCGGAGCCGCAGCAGAGGTGGCGGTGGCCGCGGCAGCCGCCGCGGCGGCGACCCGCCGAGCCTCCTCGGCCCGCAGCAACGCCTCCTCCGCCTTGCGCTGCTTGTCGACCCGCCGCTCCTCGGCCTCGTCCCGCAGCCGCTGCTCCTCCGCGGCCTGCCGACGCCGGCGCTCCTCCTCGGCGGCCCGCAGCTGCTCCTCGGCCTCACGCCGACGGCGCTCCTCCTCGGCGAGCCGGCGCGCTTCCTCGGCCCGCGCACGAGCCTCCGCCGCCTGCCGCTCCTCCTCGAGGCGCCGCGCCTCCTCCAACTCCCGGCGCTTGCGCTCCTCTTCCTCGGCGCGAAGCCGGGCGAGCTGCTCCTGGCGCTCGCGCTCCAGGCGCTCCTCCTCGGCCTTGCGCGCGGCCTCTTCCTCCGCGCGCCGCCGCGCATCCTCCTCGGCCGCCTTGCGGGCCTCTTCCTGCGCCCGCTTCTCGGCGTCCGAGAGCGGAAGCAGCTGGTCGAGACGGTGGCGTACGACCGTGGTCACCGCCTCGGGGTCCTGACCCGCGTCGACGACGAGATAGCGGGACGGATCGGCGGAGGCAAGCGTCAGGAATCCGGCGCGCACCCGCGCATGGAACTCCGCGGGCTCCGACTCAAGACGGTCCGGCGCCTCGGTGAAGCGCTCGCGCGCGGTCTCCGGCGAGACGTCGAGGAGCACCGTCAGATGCGGTACGAGACCATCCGTCGCCCAGCGCGAGATACGCGCGATCTCCGTCGGGGACAGGTCACGGCCGGCGCCCTGATACGCCACCGACGAATCGATGTAGCGGTCGGTGATGACCACCGCGCCCCGCTCAAGTGCCGGACGCACCACCGTGTCCACGTGCTCGGCGCGGTCGGCCGCGTAGAGCAGCGCCTCCGCACGATGCGAAAGACCGGCGGAGGACACGTCGAGCAGGATCGAACGCAGCCGCTTGCCGACAGGCGTCGCCCCCGGCTCACGCGTCAGCACGACCTCGTGGCCCTTGGCGCGGATCCACTCGGCGAGCGCGTCGGCCTGCGTGGACTTGCCCGCGCCGTCGCCACCCTCCAAAGCGATGAAGAACCCGGTCGCAGCCGGCGCCTGCGCGGGCTCGCCGCCCCGCAGCGCATCGGTCAGATCGCGGCGCAGCGGCACCCCGGACCGGTCGTCGGTCTTGGCGAGCACAAGGGCGGCCACCGGCAGCAGCAGCGCACCGGCCAGCATCAGCAGGAAGGCCGCACCGCCGTGCGCGAAGACGAACTTGCCGTTCTCGATGCGGTGCTGGCCGATCAGACCGGCGAGCACCGGACCGGCGATCGCGGCCAGCGCGACCGTGACGCGGACGACGGCCTGCAGATGTTCGGTCGTCCGCGTCCGCCGGTAGTCCTCGACCTCCAGGTCGAGCAGCGCGTGCCCGGTGTTCGCGGCGACTCCCGCGGCCGTACCGGCGAGTGCGAGCAGCAGCAGAACGGTGGTCTGGTCCGGTACGAGACCTGCAGCCAGCAGACCGATCCCGGTCACCGCGACGGCCAGCGCGAGAAGGCGGCGGCGCGAGAGGGCGGGAAGTACGGAGGGCGCGATCCGGATGCCGAGTACGGTGCCGGCGGTCAGCGCGGTCACGAAGATCCCGAACAGAACGGGCCCGCCACCCATGTCGATCGCATGCAGCACGGCCACGGAGACGGCGGCGGCAATCGCCCCGGCCACGCAGGCGCACGCGAAGACGAGCAGCGGGATGGCGCCCGTACGTCCCTTGTCGACACCGCTGCCGGTCTTCGGCCGGCGCAGACCCTCCAGCGGCGAACGGGCGCGCGGGGTCTGTGCGTCGGGAAGTTCGAGGAAGTAGACGACGGACAGCGAGGCGGCGAAGAGCCCGGCCGCGACATACGAGGCGAGCGCGGCCTGGTGCTGCTCGAACCACAGCACCCCGGCCCCGAGCAGATTGCCGATCAGGGTGGCGGCGATGAGCACGAGCGCGCCGATGGGCAGCGCGACGAATCCCGTACGAAGGGAGAGGCGCCGCAGCGCGTCGGTGTGATCCGGCAGCGGGCGCACGGTGGCGCCCTCCAGCGGAGGCGCGGGCAGCAGCGCGGGCGCGGCGCTCTCCCGGGCCACGGTCCAGAAGCGCTCGGCGACCCCGACCACGAACCCGGTCACGAGCAGCACCGCGAAGGCGCTGTCCGGGGTCCAGTCGATCCACAGCGGCGCGATGATCAGGAGCGCGGCTCGTGAGCCGTCCGCCACGATCATGGTCCAGCGGCGGTCGAGCGGCCCTTCGGCACTGGTGAGCGAGGTCAGCGGACCGAGCAGTACGGCGCCGAAGACCAAGGTCGCGAGGATCCGCACGGCGAAAACGGCCGCGACGGCGAAGGCGACTCCTCGGTATCCACCCCCGAACGACTGCTCGGCGAACGCGGCCTGCACCCCGAGCAGCACGAGAACGAGCAGCGCGAGCGCGTCCCCGATCCCGCCCACGAACTGAGCGCTCCACAGGCGCTTCAGCGGAGGATGGCGCAGCAGCGCACGCACGGCACGCTCGCGGGAGTCGGCGACCAGGGCGGCATCGGAGTCGTCTCGGGTCATCCAGCCAGCCTATCCGGATGTAAAGCGTCCGCGGACCGTCTCCCGAACATAGGTCCGCCCCCTCACCGTTCCACCCAGCCCCTCCGGCGTTTGAGGAGATCCGCACGAAGTGCGGATGCGGGGGTCCGGGGGCGGAGCCTCCGGTTTCGGGAAGGGGCGGGGTGGGGGAAAGAACTCAGTCCTCAGCCGGGGCCGAAGCCGCAGCCTTCTTCGCAGCCGCAGCCGTCTTCTTGGCCGGAGCCTTCTTCGCGGCAGTCTTCTTCGTCGCCGAAGCGGCCGTCTTCTTGGCGGCGGTCTTCTTCGCCGCCGTCTTCTTGGCCGGAGCCTTCTTCGCAGGCGCCTTCTTGGCCACCTTCTTCGCCGGCCCCTTGGCCCGCTTCTCCGCCAGGAGCTCGTACCCGCGCTCCGGCGTGATCTCCTCGACCGAGTCCGCCGCCCGCAGCGTCGCGTTCGTCTCGCCGTCCGTCACGTACGCCCCGAAGCGCCCGTCCTTGACGACCACCGGCTTGCCGGAGACCGGGTCCTCACCCAGCTCCTTCAGCGGCGGCTTCGCGGCGGCGCGCCCACGCACCTTCGGCTGGGCGTAGATCGCGAGCGCCTCTTCGAGCGTGATCGAGAAGAGCTGCTCCTCGTTCTCCAGAGACCTGGAGTCCGTGCCCTTCTTCAGATACGGGCCGTAGCGCCCGTTCTGCGCGGTGATCTCCACACCCTCGGCGTCCGCTCCGACGATCCGCGGCAGCGACATCAGCGCCATCGCGTCGTCCAGCGTGACCGTGTCCAGGGACATCGTCTTGAACAGCGAGGCCGTCCGCGGCTTCACCGCGTTCTTGCCGGTCTTCGGCGTCCCCTCGGGCAGGATCTCCGTGACGTACGGGCCATAGCGCCCGTCCTTCGCCACGATCTCGTTGCCCGACACCGGGTCCGTACCGAGCGCGAAGTCACCGCTCGGCTTGGCGAGCAGCTCCTCGGCCAGCTCGACCGTCAGCTCGTCCGGCGCCAAGTCGTCCTGAACGTCGGCCCGCTGGTGCCCCTCGGAGTCCTTCTCACCGCGCTCGATGTACGGGCCGTAGCGCCCGACGCGCAGCTTGATGTCATTGCCGACGGGGAACGACGAGATCTCCCGGGCGTCGATCGCACCGAGGTCGGTCACGAGCTCCTTGAGACCGCCGAGGTGGTCCCCGTCGCCGTTGCCCGCGTCGGAGGCCGCGCCCGTCGCGTCGCCCTCACCGAAGTAGAACCGCCGCAGCCACGGCACCGACTGCGCCTCGCCCCGCGCGATGCGGTCGAGGTCGTCCTCCATCTTGGCCGTGAAGCTGTAGTCGACGAGCCGCCCGAAGTGCTTCTCGAGCAGGTTGACCACGGCGAAGCTCAGGAAGGAGGGGACGAGCGCCGTGCCCTTCTTGAAGACGTAACCGCGGTCGAGGATGGTGCCGATGATCGAGGCGTACGTCGACGGCCGGCCGATCTCCCGCTCTTCGAGCTCCTTGACCAGCGAGGCCTCGGTGTAGCGGGCCGGCGGCTTGGTCGCGTGGCCGTCCACCGACAGGTCGTCGCAGGACAGACCGTCGCCCTCGGAGACCTGCGGAAGGCGGCGCTCACGGTCGTCGAGCTCCGCGTTCGGGTCGTCCGCGCCCTCGACGTACGCCTTGAGGAAGCCGTGGAACGTGATCGTCTTGCCGGACGCGCTGAACTCGGCGACCCGGCCGTCGGAAGCGGTGCCCGCGATCTTGACGGTGACCGAGTTACCGACCGCGTCCTTCATCTGCGAGGCGACGGTGCGCTTCCAGATCAGCTCGTAGAGCCGGAACTGGTCACCGGTCAGACCGGTCTCGGCCGGCGTACGGAAGCGGTCGCCCGAGGGACGGATCGCCTCGTGCGCCTCCTGCGCGTTCTTGACCTTGCCGGCGTACGTACGCGGCTTGTCCGGCAGGTAGTCGGCGCCGTAGAGCTGGGTCACCTGGGTGCGGGCCGCATTGATCGCGGTGTCGGACAGCGTCGTGGAGTCCGTACGCATATAGGTGATGAAGCCGTTCTCGTACAGCTTCTGCGCCACCTGCATCGTCGCCTTCGCACCGAAGCCCAGCTTGCGCGAGGCCTCCTGCTGCAGGGTCGTGGTGCGGAAGGGCGCATACGGCGAGCGGCGGTACGGCTTGGACTCGACCGAGCGGACCGCGAACCGCGCGTTCTCCAGACCGGCGGCGAGCGCCCGGGCGTTCGCCTCGTCCAGGTGCAGGGTGCCCGCGCCCTTGATCTGGCCGAGCGAGTCGAAGTCACGGCCCTGCGCGACGCGCTTGCCGTCGACCGTGGTCAGACGGGCGATCAGCTGCGCGGGATCCGAGGCGTCGCCGCCGCGGCCGGTGCCGAACGTGCCGGTCAGGTCCCAGTACTCGGCGGAGCGGAACGCGATGCGCTCACGCTCGCGCTCGACGACGAGCCGGGTCGCGACCGACTGCACACGGCCCGCCGAAAGCTTCGGCATGACCTTCTTCCACAGGACCGGCGAGACCTCGTAGCCGTAGAGGCGGTCGAGGATACGGCGGGTCTCCTGGGCGTCGACCATCCGCTTGTTGAGCTCGCGCGGCGTGGCGACGGCCTCCTGGATCGCGGCCTTGGTGATCTCGTGGAACACCATGCGCTTGACCGGGACCTTGGGCTTCAGGACCTCGAGGAGGTGCCACGCGATGGCTTCGCCCTCGCGGTCCTCATCGGTGGCGAGGAAGAGCTCGTCGGAGTCCTTGAGGAGATCCTTGAGCTTCTTGACCTGGGCCTTCTTGTCGGCGTTGACGACATAGATCGGCTCGAAGTCGTTGTTGACGTCGACACCGAGGCGGCGCACCTCGCCGGTGTACTTCTCCGGCACCTCGGCGGCGCCGCTCGGCAGGTCGCGGATGTGCCCGACGCTCGCCTCGACGACATATCCGGGGCCGAGGTAGCCCTTGATCGTCTTCGCCTTGGCAGGGGACTCGACGATGACGAGTCGGCGGCCGCCCTTTGCGGTCTCGCTGGTCGGGGACAACGTGGCTCTTCTCTCCGGTCGACGCTCTCGCTGGCTGACACGTGCGGTCCGTATGCCTTCATACGGCTCTCCCGTGGACTTTTCCACGGCGGCGGCCCTATGCGTTCATACGGTGACGCTGCGGAGTGTGACGGTACAGCCCGCCCCCGTGTCAAACGGGAAAAGCCCGCAGCGGCCACTCGAACGGTAACCCGACTAGCGACATTCCTGCCGCCCGGACTGCCGACCTGGCCTTTCGCGAGTACGGGAGCCGTCTCTGCCGGATTGGCCGTTTCTTTCCCCTGCGCAGGCACCGCGCCGATCAGGGATACGCAGGTCGACTACCAGCGATACGTACGTCAGCTACGCAGGAAGCACCAGACGGAGAGCGCGAGGGCCGAGGCCGCGACCAGCGCGGCGAGCGTGGCGGACGTCACCGGTCGCGCGCCGTGGGCCACGGGCTGACGGTGGGCGACGCGGGCCACGGTCCACGTGATGAGGCCCGCTCCGAACAGCGCGAACACGGTGCCCGCGAAAATGGCCGGTCCGGTCTCCATGGCTGATTCCTCCCCGCCGTTTCCCTGTGGTCGCGGCAGGCTGGCAGTCCAGGACGACTGTCGGGCGTCCTGCGTACGAACCCCGGGTGAACGCCGCCGCCGTATTGCTCGGGCCGCCGCTCACGTCTCCGATCACGACTCCGCTCACGTCTCCGCTCACGTCTCCGCGGGATCCGCGATCCTGCCGGTGAACTCCGTACCGTCCGTCCGGCCGACCAGACAGACCAGCGTGCGCGCACCTTCCTTCCAGTCCTCCTCGTACGGCGCGAAACCGAACACCGAACGCTCGCCGCCGGGCGCCCAGGTCGACTCGTACTTGTTGCCGCAGATCTTCCACGCGTCGTCGTTGGCCTTGTCCCAGTTCATCGAACTCGGGGCGGTGGCGGTGGGGATGACCTGGAGACCGTGCTTCTGCGTGCAGTCGGTGAGCCGGTAGCCCTCGCTGTCCTTGACGCTGTCGTCATAGAGCAGACAGTCACCGGCCGCCATCTGGTTCGTGTAGAGCATCTGCCCGTCGTCACGGAACCGGCCGATCTCCCCGCCGATCTCGGCGTGTTCACCGACCACAAGACAGGCCGTGGCCCGCCCCGCCGCCTCGAACCCCTCCGCCGTCGGCACGACCGCGTGCACCCCCGCGTCCGGCAGCGCCTCGGCCGTGGGCCCGACCTGGCTCGCGCACCGCGCGGCGCCCTGGTCCTCGGCCTCCTGCGCACTGGCATGGCTCTCCAGGGCCATCACCTGCCCGTCGGCGAGCGCGTCCTCGGCGCCGCACTCGACGACCCCGAGATTGGCCTGGGACTTGAAGGGGGTCCCGGACCAGACGACGTTGACGCAATCCCCCGCCTGGAGCGCCTTCTTGAGCCCGACCGTCTCGCCGTACGGGAAGACGGGCCCGGCAGGAGACGGAGGCGGTGTGCTCCTGGGCGCGGTGGGCGTAGGGGAGTTCTTCTTGCCGGCGTCCGGATCCTCCGTGCCGCCGAAGGTCGCCCAGGCGCCCCAGGACAGCCCGGCGAGAGCCACGATCACGGCGATGACCAGGGCGATGACCACCGGCGTGGGGAGCTTTCGGCGGGGGCCGGGAGCGCCGCCCGAGGCTGTGTGGGACACGGTCGGGTAGGACGGAGACCCACCATGCTGCTGGGCCTGGTGGGGCCCGGGGGTGTTGTGCCCCGGGTCGGGCGAATTCCAGGGGTCGTACGGGGAGTGGGGCTGCTGTCCCGGCCAGGCCTGCTGCCCCTGGGCCGCCAAGGGCTGCTGCCCGTACGGAGGTTGCGGGCCACCCGGCGTGCCGGGGGTCTGCGGGGTGCCCGGCGTGTGGGGGGTGCCCGGCGCTCCGGGCGTACCCGGCGTCTGAGGCGTGCTGCCCTGATAGCCGACCGGAGTCGCGCCCTGATACCCCGCTGGAGTCGCGCCCTGATAGCCGGCCGGAGTCGCCCCCTGATACCCGGCCGGTGTCCCGCCCCCGTGGTACCCCACCACCGGCGGCGGCCCGAACACCCCGCCCGGCGGCGCGCCACCCGTCCCCTGCTCCACCTCCAGGAGCCGCCGCGCCGCCGTGTCCGGCGCGGACCTGAGCACCGGGTCCTTGTTCAGCAACCCTTGCAGCACGGGCCAGAGTTCACCCGCCCGCGCCGGCGGCCAGGGGTCCTCACCGACCAGCGCCGTGAGCATCGCGTACTCGTCACCGCGGTCGAAGGGGCCACGCCCCTCCACCGCGTAATAGAGCGTGGCCCCCAGCGAGAACAGATCCGCAGCCGGCGTCGGCGGCTCGCCCCGCGCCCGCTCCGGCGCGAGATAGCCGGGCGTACCGAGGATCCCGGCCGTGGACGTGAGCCGCGGCTCGCGCGACTCCGGCTGCAGCGCGATCCCGTAGTCGGTGAGCAGCACCCGCCCGAACGGGTTCCCCGAAGTGTCCGGCGCCAGCAGGATGTTGGCCGGTTTCACATCCCGGTGCAGGATCCCGATCCGATGCCCGGCGGTGAGCGCGTCGAGCACCGCACGCCCGACCCGGGCCGCCTCGTGGGTGGGCAGCGGCCCGGCGGTGCGTACGCGCGACTGCAGATCCGTCGCGTCCGCCACGTACTCCATGACGATCCACGGCAGCCCCTCGTGCAGCAGCACGTCGTGCACGGTCGCCACATGCGGATGGCCGCGCAGCCGCGCCGCGTGCCGGGCCTCGCTGCGGGCGCGGGCGATGCGCTGGGCCGGTTCGGAGGCATCCATCGGGACGTCGGGCAGCATGATCTCCTTCATGGAGACCTCGCAGGCGAGTTCGTCGTCGTACGCGAGCCAGACGCGGCCCATGCCGCCGGAACCCAGCTTGCGCAGCAGCCGATAGCGGCCGCCTATGACCCTGCCCTCACCACGATCCGGTGTGTCGGCCATGGCGCCTCCCCCGAGACTGCGACATGTCGATGTCGACAGGTATCACGGTAGGAGCGAGGCACCGGTTCCAAGCAGTCTTTTTCCGTGCAGATCCAGGCACTTGGGGCACTCGGCCCCCGGCAGCCACCAGGGGACCGACGCGTCCCAACCGAAGCGCCCGTGGATCAGGCGCGCGCTTCGGCCTTCTCCCCGACGGCCGGCTCGCCCTCCACGCCCTCGCCCGCCTCCCGTACGGCCGGAATCGTCAGCGCCACCAGCGCGGACAGGAGCGCCACCGCGCACCCGATCAACAGGCCCACCCGGAACCCGTCCTCGGAGGCCAGCGCATGCCCGCCGACCGTGATGGTCATCTGTGCGAGTACCACCCCGATCACGGCGGAGCCGATGGTGGTGCCGAGCGAACGCATCAGCGCGTTGAAGCCGTTGGCCGCCGCCGTCTCGGAGAGCGGTACCGCGCTCATGATCAGGGCGGGCATCGCCCCGTACGCGAGCGCCACCCCACTGCTGATCACGATGTTGACGACCATCAGACCCCAGGCCGTACCCATCAGACCCAGCGCGAGCCCATATCCCGTGAAGATCACCAACGCACCTGAGACCATCGCGAACTTGGGCCCGCGCGCATTGATCAGCTTCCCGCCGAGCGGCGAGATCAGCATCATCATCACGCCACCGGGCGCGAGGTAGAGACCGGCGGCCAGCATCGACTGCCCGAGCCCGTAGCCGGTGGCCTCCGGGAACTGCAGCAACTGCGGCGCGATCAGCATGAACGCGTACATGCCTACGCCGATCAGGACCGAGGACGCGTTGGTGAGCAGGACGCGGGGGCGTGCGGTGGTGCGCAGGTCGATCAGCGGGTCACGGGTGCGCAGCTCCCACCGCCCCCAGGCCGCGAGAGCCACGACGGCCAGCGCGAACAGACCGATCGTGGTGCCCGAACCCCAGCCCCAGTCCGCGCCCTTGGAGACCGCGAGCAGCAGGGAGACCAGACCGACGGCGAGTCCGAGCGCGCCCACGAGATCGAAGCGCTGCCCCTTCGCGCCGGCCGGCACATCGGGAACCATCACATGGATCAGTACGCCGACGATCAGCGCGAGCGCCGCCGAACCCCAGAACAGCGCACGCCAGTCGGCGTACTGCGCCACGGCCGCGGCCACCGGCAGACCGATCGCACCGCCGATCCCCATCGAGGCGCTCACCAGCGCGATCGAGCCACTGAGCTTCTCCTTCGGCACCACGTCACGCAGGAGCGCGATCCCGAGCGGCACCATGCCCATCCCCATGCCCTGGAGCCCCCGGCCCACGATCATCGGCACGACGGACGAGGCCAGCGCACACACCACCGAGCCGGCGAACAGCGGCACGGCGCAGACCAGCAGCATCCTGCGCTTGCCTATGAGGTCGCCGAGCCGGCCCGAGATCGGGACGCACACGCCGGCCACGAGCAGGGTCACCGTGATCACCCAGGCCGCGTTCGACGAGGTCGTGCCGAGCAGCTGCGGCAGCTCCGCGATCAGCGGGGTGACCAGCGTCTGCATCACCGCCGCGACGGTTCCGGCGAGCGCGAGCGTGGCGACTATGCCGCCCGCCCGGCTGTCCGTCTGTGGGGTGTTCATGAGGGCTCCTCGGTGTACGCCTGGTGCGGCATCGCGGCCGTGCCTGCCCTGGGACGGTCTCCTCGGGCAACGATGTGCATCGTACACATGATGTGCATCATGCATATGAACGGCAAGGGTGCGATACGGTCGCCCCAGGAGGACGTACGTACATGGACAAGCCATCGCATCTGGTCGAGTTCGAGCACATGGTGCTCGGACGGCACCAGCTGAGCAGCGCCAGACTGCGCAAGGAGCAGGGCCGTCTGGAGCGCAGCGCGTACGTCATGCTGTGCCGGATCCGGATCCAGGGGCCGATGTCGATCGGCGAGCTGAGCGAGGCGTTCCAGCTCGACACCTCGACCGTGAACCGCCAGACCGCCCATGCCGTACGAGCCGGGCTGCTGCAACGGATCCCGGACCCCGAGGGCGGCATGGCACGCAAGTTCCAGCTCACGCCGGAGGGCGAGCGCGAGGTGGACGGGGAGCGCGAGACCCGGGTCGGGGAGCTGGACCAGGTCTTCGACGACTGGTCGGCCGACGACGTGGAAACCTTCGCGCGCTATCTGCAGCGCTTCAACACAAGCGTGGAACGGCTGAGCGGGCAGCCCTGGCCGCGCTGAGGCCACCCGCCCAACCGCTGAGCGCCGCTATGCGGGCAGCAGGAACCCCTGCTCCACGAGGAGCCGGATCTGCGCCGGCGTACGGTCCCGCAGCAACACCGGATCCTCACCGACCAGTTGGGCGATGGCGTCCAGGATCCGGCCCGCGCTCATGGAGCCGTCGCACACCCCCGCGAACCCCGCTCCGATGGTGTCCACCTTCGTGGCCCGTCGCATCCCCCGGTGCTGACGCAGTACGACATGCTCCGGATCCTCGGCACCCGGCAACCCGACCTGCTCCTGCACCACACCCTCGGCCAGCACGAAATGCCCGGCGAGGAGCGCCGCGTCATCGTGCGCCCGCAGATGGTCGAGCCGCGCGAAGTGCGCCTCGACCGCTTCACCAAGCGGCTGCTCCACCGGATGCGGCCACTCCTCGACCGTCACCGAGGGCTCGACGGCGCCGGACTTGCGCAGCGTGATCCACCCGAAGCCGATCGCCTTGGTCTTACGCGCCTCGAACTCGTCCAGCCACGCGTCATAACGCTCCGCATACTCGGCCGGATCGCTGCGGTGATCCCCGGCGTCGCGCAGCCACAACTCCGCGTACTGCGTGATGTCCTGCACCTCGCGCTGCACGATCCACGCGTCACAGCCGCGTGGCACCCAGCCCCGCAGCCGCTCGGTCCACTCCTCGCCCTCGACGTGCTGCCAGTTGGCGAGGAACTGCGCGTATCCACCCTCGTTCAGCCGCTCCCCCGCCTGCTGCACGAGCGTGCGGCACAGGTCGTCCCCGCCCATCCCGCCGTCGCGGTACGTCAGGCGCGCGCCGGGAGAGATGACGAACGGCGGGTTGGAGACGATCAGGTCGTACGTCTCGTCCGCGACCGGCTCGAAGAGCGAGCCCTCCCGCAGATCGGCCTCGGGCGCGTCCGAGAGCGCGAGCGTGAGCGCGGTGATGCGCAGCGCGCGGGGGTTGAGGTCGGTGGCGGTCACACGGGTGGCGTGCTGGGCGGCGTGCAGCGCCTGGATGCCGGAGCCGGTGCCGAGGTCCAGCGCGCTCGCCACGGGGCGGCGCACGGTGATCCCGGCGAGCGTCGTGGACGCCCCGCCGACCCCGAGCACCACGGCTGCCTCTGCCTGACGGCCTTGGCTGCCGCTCCCGCCGGCCCCACCGACCGCGCACCCGAGATCGGAGACGATGAACCAGTCCTCGCCGTCGGGCCCGCCGTACGGCCGTACGTCCACGGTCGCCCGTACGCGCTCGCCGTCATCGGTCAACCAGCCCTGTGCCACGGCCTGTTCGAGCGGCAGCGCCTCGGCCACCCGGGCGTGCGGCAGGGCGTCCTGAAGCAGAAACAGGCGTACGAGCGTCTCGAGGGCGCCCTCGCCGCGGGTGGCGCGCACCGCGGGCACTGTCTCGCTACGGGCGAGCGCGGCGTACGCGGGGGCGCCGAGCAGCTCCAGGAGTCCGTCGGCCGTGAAGTCGGCGGCGAGGAGCGCTGCGCGCAGCTGGGCTGCGCCCGCGCGGTCGGTCGAGGGCAGAGGCTTCGTCGTACTCACCCGTCCATTGTCACCGCACCCGGCGCCCCGCGCGTACGCGAAACGGCCCGGTACGCAGGCGCACCGGGCCGTTTCGCGGTCACGTCGGCAGACCGACGAAGTGGTTCACCTCGGCCGACCGACGAAGTTGTTCACCTCGGCCGACCGACGAAGTTGTCCTCCTCGGTTCACCTCAGCTGGACGGCGAAGCCGATTCGACGCTGCACTCGGGCTGGTCGGCGATCGCCTCGCCCACCTCGCCCTCGGTCAGGGACTTGAGCGCGTCCGCGCCCTCGTCCTGGATCTTGCCGAGTTCGTCCGCGATCTTCTTGAGGTCGTCGGAGAACTTCTTCACGCCCTCCGGCGAATCGTCCGCCGCGTCCATCGCGTCGCTCTGCTTCTTGAGCGCCTCATAGGCCGCCGCGGCCTTGTTGAGCTCCTTGATGGTGTCCGCCTGGATCGTCTTGCCGTCGTCGACCGGGGGCGGACCCGCCTTCTCGAGCGCATCGGCGATCGCGGTGTACGCGTCCGCGCTGGCTTGGAAGGAAGCCGAGTCGACCTTCTTGATCTCTTCCCGGTTGCCGTCCGCGGCCGTGGAGATGATGGCCTGCTGGGCCTTCACGCTCTTCTCGAGCTGCGGCTGGATCTGGCCGCACAGGTTCGAAGCCCAGTCGTCCAGCTTCTTGTTGCCGTCGTCGCTGCAGCCGGCCAGCGCCATCACCAGTACCGCACCGCCGGACAGTGCGGCTGCGAGCTTCTTGTTCACCGGGTTGGTCCCTTCCATGGCTCTCGGCCCCGGAACTTACACGCCAACCGGGCGATGTACCCGCGCCAGAGGTCTCGTATACCCCCTATTGCAGCCATTTGCCCTAAGGGAGATGAGAGTCACTGAAACAAAAGAGGGGCGGACGGCGCATCAAAGTGCGCCGTCCGCCCGCCTGTTGAGCAGGTAGGACCCGGCAGCTAGGAAACCACCGCCGGGTCCGCCGACTTGGCGACCCGCTCGGAGTTGCCTTCGTCACCCACGGCGATCCCGCGCCGCTTGGAGACGTACACCGCACCGACGATGACCAGGATCGCGGCCACCGCGATGCCCGCCCGGATGCCCGGACTGGCGTCGTCGCCGTAGCTGAACTGGATGACCGCGGGCGCAATCAGCAGCGCGACGAGGTTCATCACCTTCAGCAGAGGGTTGATCGCGGGACCCGCGGTGTCCTTGAACGGGTCGCCGACGGTGTCGCCGATGACGGTCGCGGCGTGGGCCTCGGAGCCCTTGCCGCCGTGATGGCCGTCCTCGACGAGCTTCTTGGCGTTGTCCCACGCACCACCGGAGTTGGCGAGGAAGACCGCCATCAGGGTGCCGGTGCCGATGGCACCCGCGAGGAACGAGCCGAGAGCGCCGACCCCGAGCGTGAACCCGACCGCGATCGGGGTCAGCACGGCGAGCAGACCGGGCGTGGTCAGCTCACGCAGCGCGTCCTTGGTGCAGATGTCGACGACGCGCCCGTACTCGGGCTTCTCCGTGTAGTCCATGATCCCGGGGTGCTCGCGGAACTGCCGCCGCACCTCGTAGACCACCGCGCCCGCCGACCGCGACACCGCGTTGATCGCGAGCCCCGAGAAGAGGAACACGACCGCGGCGCCGAGGATCAGACCCACCAGGTTGTTGGGCTGGGAGATGTCCATGACCAGGTTCATCGGAGCGCCGTCGCCGAGCTTCTCGCCGACGTCCGCGACCGCGGTCGCGATGGCGTCGCGATACGAGCCGAACAGCGCCGCCGCCGCGAGTACGGCCGTGGCGATGGCGATGCCCTTGGTGATGGCCTTGGTGGTGTTGCCCACCGCGTCCAGGTCGGTGAGGACCTGGGCGCCGGCGCCCTCCACGTCACCGGACATCTCGGCGATGCCCTGCGCGTTGTCGGAGACCGGACCGAAGGTGTCCATGGCCACGATCACGCCGACCGTGGTGAGCAGACCGGTACCGGCCAGCGCCACCGCGAACAGGGCGAGCATGATCGACGTACCGCCGAGCAGGAACGCCCCGTACACACCGAGGCCGATCAACAGCGCGGTGTAGACGGCGGATTCCAGACCGAGGGAGATACCGGCGAGGATGACAGTGGCCGGGCCGGTCAGCGAGGTCTTGCCGATGTCCTTGACGGGACGCCGGTTGGTCTCGGTGAAGTACCCGGTCAGCTGCTGGATGACAGCGGCCAGCAGGATGCCGATACCGACCGCGACGATCGCGAGGATCCGCGGATCGCCGCTCTTGGCGCTGATCGCCGCGTCGGTGATGCCCTTCAACTCCGCGTACGTGGCGGGCAGATAGGCGTACGCGGCTACCGCCACCAGGGCAAGCGAGATCACCGCGGAGATGAAGAAGCCGCGGTTGATGGCGGACATCCCGCTGCGGTCGGAGCGCCGGGGCGCCACCGCGAAGATGCCGATCATCGCCGTGAGCACACCGATCGCCGGAACGATCAGCGGGAAGGCCAGACCCGAGTCGCCGAAGGCCGCCATGCCGAGGATCAGCGCGGCGACCAGCGTGACGGCGTACGACTCGAAGAGGTCGGCGGCCATACCGGCGCAGTCACCGACGTTGTCGCCCACGTTGTCCGCGATGGTCGCGGCGTTACGCGGGTCGTCCTCGGGGATGCCCTGCTCGACCTTGCCGACCAGGTCGGCGCCGACGTCGGCGGCCTTGGTGAAGATGCCGCCGCCGACACGCATGAACATCGCGATCAACGCGGCGCCCAGGCCGAAGCCTTCGAGCACCTTGGGTGCGTCCGCCGCGTAGACAAGAACCACACATGCCGCGCCGAGGAGACCGAGCCCCACAGTGAACATGCCGACGACGCCGCCCGTACGGAAAGCGATCTTCATGGCCTTGTGCGAGACGGCCGTCAGATCCTTGGCCGGTTCGCCTTCCGCGGGAGTCGCCTCCCGCGCCGCCGCGGCCACCCGCACATTCGCGCGTACGGCCAGCCACATGCCGATATAGCCGGTGGCGGCGGAGAAGAGCGCTCCGATCAGGAAGAAGACGGAACGACCGGCGCGCTGATTCCAGTCGTCCGCGGGCAGCAGCATGAGCAGGAAGAAAACGATCACGGCGAAAACGCCGAGCGTCCGCAACTGCCGTGCCAGATAGGCGTTTGCGCCCTCCTGGATCGCCGTTGCGATCTTCTTCATGCTGTCGGTTCCCTCGCCGGCGGCGAGGACTTGGCGTACGAGTACGCCGGCCACGGCGAGCGCGGCGAGAGCGACGACACCGATGAGCATCACGATCATGCGGTTGTCGTCGGTCAGTACTGCGGCTGCGAAGGTTGTGGGCTGGTCAAACTGATGAGGGGTAGAAAGCCCCGCCATTCGTCCTCCTTGACGCCTGTGCTGAGCTCAAGATGTGGACGGATTGTAGGGAGCAGACCCTGATCAAAACAGTGGGCTACAAACGGAATTGGCCTTCACTTGCTCCTCAGCAAATGATCGCGTCACAGGATTGACCTCGAAAGAGGTAATGCCTCAAAGGCGTTGACTCTTGATCGTCGGACCAGAAATGCGATCAGCGAAGATCGATCCGGCACGGGAAATTCGATCAACGGGGATCAAGAAATGCCGAAGGGGCCCTGCTCAGCAGGGCCCCTTCGGCATTTTCGCGAGTTTCAGCCGAGCACCGGCGCGACGCTGATCGGCCAGCTCATCCTGATCTGCCCGCCGGACTCACCGGTGGTCACCTCGACATCGTCGACGAGACCGCTGATGACCGCGAGCCCCATCTCGTCCTCGGCCTCCGGGTCCGACTCGCTGCCGGATCCGGGCGCCTCGGGCGCGTCGGGTGCGATGGCGTGGGGTGCCTCGTCGCCCACCTCGATGGAGAACTGCTTCTCCTCGTCGATGAGCACCACGCGCACGGGTGCCGCCACTTCATGGCTCTGATGCAGGCCGACGGCGCGGGTGCAGGCCTCGCCGACCGCGAGGCGCACCTCGTCGAGCACGGCCTCGTCCACCCCGGCCCTGCGCGCGACCGCGGCCGCCACCAGGCGGGCGGTCCTGACGTGCTCGGGCAGCGCGCTGAAACGGAGTTCAACGGTGGCCATCAATCCCCCTCCGTACGTTCCTACGTGCTGACGGGGGTCCGGGCCATGCCTCGGCCCGGCGCCCCGGCTCCCTCCGCACCGGGCCTCGCCGGCCCGGAACGCAGGCGTCAGTCGGTGGCCGCCACCGCTTCCTCGACCGAGGTGTGAATCGGGAACACCTTGGTCAGACCGGTGATACGGAAGATCTTCAGGATGCGCTCCTGGTTGCACACCAGGCGCAGCGAACCCTCATGGGCACGCACTCGCTTCAGACCACCCACCAGCACACCGAGTCCGGTGGAGTCGAGGAAGTCCACGCCCTCCATGTCGACGACAAGGTGGAAACTGCCGTCGTTCACCAGCTCGACCAGCTGCTCGCGCAGCTTGGGCGCGGTATATACATCGATTTCGCCACCGACCTCGACGACCGTACGATCGCCGACGGTACGGGTCGACAGGGACAGGTCCACGGATCCTCCAGCACCTTGCTATCGGGCAGTCGCCCCCTGGTCGCCCTGGCTTGCAGGTCTGGGGCGGACGCCAGCCGCGATGGCATTCAATCACTTACGGGCAGGCGAGCACGACGCCTTGGGAGCATTGTCCGTCACGCCAGTGACACACTCGGTGCCGATGGCCATGAATCACCGCCCCGACCGGCGCTTCGACGACCGCCAGGAGCCGCCCACGACGGGGCCCTCCGGGCGGCCTTCTCCGCGCACGGTGCTCGACCGGCTCGCCTCGGGGGAAAGCCGGTCCGCGCGCCTCACTCATACGGAGCACTTGCCCCCGCGCGAGGGCCGCCATGCCCTCTGGCCGGACCGCATCCGTCCCGAGGTGATCGCCGCGCTGAATTCGGCCGGAATCGATCACCCCTGGGCCCACCAGGCACTCGCCGCCGAACACGCCTTGGACGGCGAGTCCGTGGTCGTCGCCACCGGCACGGCCTCGGGCAAGTCCCTGGCGTATCTGATGCCCGTCCTGTCCGCGCTGCTCGACGGCTCCGAGGCACCCAACGGCCGCGGTGCGACGGCTCTGTACCTCGCGCCCACGAAGGCGCTGGCCGCCGACCAGTGCCGCGCGGTGAAGGAACTCGCGGGCCCGCTCGGCCACGCGATCCGTCCCGCGGTCTACGACGGCGACACCCCCTTCGAAGAACGCGAATGGGTACGTCAGTACGCCAACTACGCCCTGACCAATCCGGACATGCTGCACCGCGGGATACTCCCCTCCCACCCCCGCTGGTCCTCCTTCCTGCGCGCGCTGCGCTATGTCGTCATCGACGAGTGCCATACGTATCGCGGTGTCTTCGGCTCCCATGTCGCCCAAGTCCTGCGCCGGCTGCGCCGTTTGTGTGCCCGCTACGGCTCCGACCCGGTGTTCCTGCTCGCCTCCGCCACGGCCGCCGACCCGTCCATGGCGGCCGAGCGACTGACGGGCCTCGCGGTGAAGGAGGTCGCCGACGACGCCTCGCCCCGCGGCGAACTGGTCTTCGCCCTGTGGGAACCCCCGCTGACCGAACTCCACGGCGAGAAGGGCGCACCCGTCCGCCGCACGGCCACGGCCGAGACCGCGGACCTGCTCACCGACCTCACCCTGCAGGGCCAGCGCTCGATCGCCTTCGTACGCTCCCGTCGCGGCGCCGAGCTGATCTCGGTCATCGCCCAGGAACGCCTGGCCGAGGTCGACCGCTCCCTGGTCGGCCGGGTCGCGGCCTACCGCGGCGGCTATCTCCCGCACGAACGCCGCGCCCTGGAACGGGCCCTGCACTCGGGCGAGTTGCTCGGCCTCGCGGCGACCACCGCCCTGGAACTCGGCGTGGACATCTCCGGCCTGGACGCCGTGGTGATCGCCGGCTATCCGGGCACGCGGGCTTCGTTGTGGCAGCAGGCGGGACGTGCCGGACGCTCCGGGCAGGGGGCACTGGCGGTGATGGTCGCCAGGGACGACCCCTTGGACACCTTCCTCGTCCACCACCCCGAGGCGCTCTTCCAGCAGCCGGTCGAGTCGACGGTCCTCGACCCGGACAATCCCTACGTTCTGGCTCCTCACTTGTGCGCGGCGGCATCCGAACTGCCGTTGACGGACGAGGACTTCCCGCTGTTCGGCCCCACGGTGCCTGAGCTCCTTCCCCAGCTGGAGAAGGCCGGGCTGCTGCGGCGGCGCACGAAGGCCTGGCACTGGACGCGCCGCGAGCGCGCCGCCGACCTCACCGACATCCGTGGCGAGGGCGGCTCGCCGGTCCAGGTCGTCGAGGCCGGCACCGGGCGCCTCCTCGGCACGGTCGACGCCTCGGCCGCACACACGGCCGTGCACCAGGGCGCGGTCCATCTTCACCAGGGCCGTACGTACCTGGTGAAGGAACTCGACCTGGAGGAGTCCGTCGCGCTGGTCCAGGAGGCCAACCCGTCCTACTCCACGACCGCTCGCGACACCACCGCCATCTCCGTCCTGGACACCGACATCTCGGTGCCCTGGGGGGACGGCCGCCTCTGCTACGGCTCCGTCGAAGTCACCAACCAGGTCGTCTCCTTCCTCCGTCGCCGGCTGATCACCGGCGAGGTGCTCGGCGAGCAGAAGCTGGACCTTCCGCCGCGCACCCTGCGTACGCGTGCCGTGTGGTGGACGGTCACCGAGGACCAGCTCGACGCCGCCCGTATCAACCCCGAGATCCTCGGCGGCGCCCTGCACGCCGCCGAACACGCCTCGATCGGCATGCTCCCGCTCTTCGCCACCTGCGACCGCTGGGACATCGGCGGTGTCTCCGTGCCCCTGCACCCGGACACGCTCCTGCCGACCGTCTTCGTGTACGACGGCCATCCGGGCGGCGCCGGCTTCGCGGAACGCGCCTTCCACACGGCCCGCACCTGGCTGACAGCCACCCGCGCGGCGATCTCCTCCTGCGAGTGCGAGGCCGGCTGCCCGTCCTGCGTCCAGTCCCCCAAGTGCGGCAACGGGAACGACCCGTTGCACAAGCGGGGAGCGGTCCGGCTCCTGACGGAGCTGTTGCGGGGGGCTCCGGAGGACTAGGCGGGGTCCGCTCGGGCAACAGCCGCTCGGGCAGCTGCCGCCCTGCGGCGGGAGCTGGTGGGCGGCCAAGGCACAGGCGGCAAGCCCTCGTTGATCAGCCCACCACCTCAGGCGTCCCAGGCGTCCCAGGCACCCCAGGCGGCCCCGCCCGCGACCGGACCGCAGCCGACATGGGCCCCTCCCGCGCCCGTACGGTCACATCCGCGATCTCGCCGCGCGTCGCGCACCGCTCCACCTCCGCACCCTGCGCCCGAGCCACCCGCGATGCCCCCGCACAGGCGAACTCCTGCCCCCGCAGCGCATGGTCCGCCGCCGCGAGCGCCGCCAAGTCCGCGGCGGCGCCGGCCCGATGGCGGGCCAGCATGGCCTGCGCCATGAGCAGCAGTCCGGCGAGAAGCAGACACAGCGCGCCGATCAGCCCGACCACCCACACGGTCGCCGAACCCCGGTCGTCACGCGGACGCACCCGAGCCCGCCGACTCCCGTCGGCACCTGTGCATATCCGCCGCACCAGCCATCCGCACCGCACTGCGGCCTCCTTCATCCCTCCTCCCCCACCGTCTCCTCGGCCAACGCCACCGCGGACGCCCGCAACGTCATCGCCAGCGCATCGGGCCCGGGCGCATCCGCCGAGACCGTGACGCGCACCAGATCGCCCTCCCTGCTCACGGCGACCCTCGCTCCGTCGGGCGCGGTCTGCTGAGCGGCCCGTACCGTCGCGTCCGCCGGATCCTGACGGGCCGCCGCGCGGGCACCGGCCCTCGCGGCGTCCACGCACTGGAGTTGAGCGGCCGCGGCCATCAGCGCCCACACCAGCGCAAGACCCACGAGCATCAGCGCGGGCATGGTGCAGGCCGCTTCGGCGGTCACGAACCCGGCGTCCCGAGACGGCGCCACATGCGCGCCCTTCCCGCCGTCCGACGCCGCTCGAAGCCCACCCTCACTGTCCACCGAGCGCCTTCCCGATCACGCCTTCGAGCAGCCCTTTCACCGTGTCCGAGCTCACCACCCGGTACAGCAGGGCCGCGAACGCACAGGCCGCCACAGTGCCCAGGGCGTACTCCGACGTGATCATCCCGGCGTCGGCACCCCGCCTCCGCGCCGACCGGGCATGGAGCGCCCGCCGCGCTCCGCCCCACACCACTCCCCCGGCACCCACCAGGTGCCGCGCCACGCTCCCAACGATGGCGCCGACGCGCCCGCCGTCCTCCACAGACCCGTTGAACCGCATGCCAACTCCCCGTTCGATCAGACCCTTTCGGGCCGTTCCTGTGCACTGCCTCCGGTCCGAAGCAGCTGTCGCCCTCACACCCCCCGCAAGATCTCCCCCGCAAGCCCCACCACCACGGGCACCACCCCAAGCACCAGAAACGCCGGCAGAAAGCACAGCCCGACAGGAGCCGTGACCACGACGGATGCCCGGTGCGCCCTGGTCAGGGCTGCCCGCGCCGCCCTTTCGCGGCAGTCCGATGCCACCCGGGCCACCTGCTCGGCCGCCGGCGCACCGGAGCTCCAGGCCCGCTCGAGACAGCGGGCCAGCGCCGCGGCCTCGGATATCGAGGCCAACCGCCCCCAGCACTCCCCTGGTTCACCCCCGAGTCGCAACTCGGTGGCCACCCCGGTCAGCCGCTCCCCCACAGGCCCGCCGAGCGACTCCCCGACGGCCGCCGCGGCCGTGGCGGGACCGGCGCCGGCGGCGATGCAGGCAGCCAACAGATCTGCCGCGAGCGGAAGTTGAAGGCGAGCGGCCTCGGCATCACCGACGTCCGGAGCCCTCTGCGAACCGACGCGCCCCCATCGCCACATCCCCGCACCGACCACCGCACCGAGCACCAGCCCGGCTGCTCCACCGACCACGGCATACGCCAAGCACGCGGCGCTCACTGCCGGTGCCCACCGCCGCACCGCAGCCCGCCGACCTGCCTTCCGCTCAAGGGCTCGAACGGCAGACACCTTCGCGCGCGGCTCGCTCCTCAGCAGCCGCTCCGCCCGTCTGCGCAGCACCCGTTCTCGCCGGTCGGCCGACACCGCACTCGCCACGACGGCCACGAGCGCGACGCACAGCACCACCCCCACCCCCAGCCTGTGGACAACTTCCCCGGTCACCGCCCCCACCCGCTCCCGCTCCCCGTCAATCGCCTCACCTGCCGTACCGGATCCCCGTCCGGCCCTCTGGCCGGATCCCTGGCCTGCCCCCGCACCGGCCCCTCGGCACGGCGGACGATCCGCCCTGTCCACCACAGCCCGGCCCCCTCAAGCACCCCGCCGACGGCCAGGCATCCGATCCCGACCGGGGTGTGGAGCAGTACGCCCAAGGGGTCCGCGCCCAGGGCGGTGCCCATCAGCAGGCCCACCACGGGCAGCACCGCGAGCATCGCCGCCGTCGCCCGCGCCGGTGCCAACTTGGTCTGCAGATCGGCCTGTTGATCACGCTGGGCCCGCAACGCCGTCTCAAGGCGGTCAAGTCCGTCGGCCAGCCCCGCCCCGCTGTCCACAGCGACCTGCCAGCACGCCGCCAGACCTGCGAGCCCTTCCGCGCCGGGACCACGCGCCGCCTCCCGCAAGGCGCCCGGAACATCCCCTCCGAACCGTGCGGCGGCGAGAACCGCCGAGTCGGCTCCACCCGACAGCCCACCCGTCTCCCGCGCTGCCACGGACAACGCCCCCGCCGGCTGCCGCCCCGCCCGCACCTCCGAGGCCAGCGCCGCGCACAACGCGATCACCTGTTCCGCCCGCGCCTCCCGTACCCGCCGCGCATGGCGCCCGCGCAGCACCCGACCGACGAAGGGCACCGCCAACCCGCCCAGAATCAGCGGCAGCACGGAGCTCCCGGCCAGACCCACCAGCGCACCCACCGCGACGCACCACCACTCGCGCCGGGCCCGCACCCGTACCCAGGCCGTCCACCGCACCCACGGCGGCACCGCCTCCGGCGCCGACGCACCTCCCGCTACCAGCACACGGGCGCGCCGCATCCCCCGCTCACGCCCCGCCGCCACCCAGACCGCGGCTCCCGCACAGAACGCGGCCGCATACGCCGGCGTGCCCCACACCACCGTGACCGCCCCGCTCACAGCGCACCCCCGACCAGCCCCCGAAGCCGCTCCCAGCCCTGGTCGTAGGCGAACGCCCGCTCACCCCACCGCAGCGCCGGGACGGTCCGCACAAGCCCCGTCCGGTCCCGCTCAAGCACATGTACCTCGGCGATCCGGCGCCGCCCGCCCCCGTCCCGTACGAGATGCAGCACCACCGACAACGCGGCCGCCAACTGGCTGTGCAGCGCCGCCCGGTCCAGCCCCGCCGCCGTACCGAGCGCTTCGAGACGCGCGGGGACATCGGCGGCCGCATTGGCGTGGACCGTCCCGCAGCCCGCATGCCCGGTGTTGAGCGCGGCCAGCAGATGCACGACCTCCGCCCCGCGCACCTCACCCACCACGAGCCGGTCGGGTCGCATCCGCAGCGCCTGGCGCACCAGGTCCTCGAGCGTGACCCGTCCCGCGCCCTCCTGGTTCGCCACCCGGCATTCCAGCCGTACGACATGAGGGTGCTCGGGCCTCAACTCGGCCGAATCCTCGGCCAGTACGATCCGCTCGCCCGGTCCGGACAGGCCGAGCAGCGCACTGAGCAGTGTGGTCTTGCCGGACCCGGTACCACCGCTGATCAGGAACGACGCCCGCGCCTCGATCAAAGCCCGCAGCACCCGGTCACCACCCGGCGGCACCGTCCCCGCCGCGGCCAGCTCGCCCAGCGAGAAGGCCCTGGACCGCACCACCCGCAGCGACAGGCAGGTCGACCCGACGGCGACCGGCGGCAGCACGGCGTGCAGCCGGGTGCCGTCCGGCAGTCGTGCGTCCACCCAGGGCCTGGCGTCGTCAAGGCGGCGCCCGGCCACCGCGGCGAGCCGCTGCGCGAGCTGCCGTACAGCCCTGGCATCGGGGAAGGTCACGGCGGTGAGCTCAAGTCCGCTCCCGCGGTCCACCCACACACGGTCCGGCGCCGACACCAGCACATCCGTCACCAGGGGATCCGCGAGGAGCGGCTCCAACGGTCCCGCACCCACCAGCTCCGAGCGCAACTCGCCGACGACTCCGAGCAGTTCACTGTCGCCCAACACCTTGCCCTGGGCCCGCAGCGCCTGCGCCACCCGCGCCGGAGTCGCCTCCGCCCCGGACTCCGCCAGCCACTGCCGCACCCCGTCGAGCAGCACCCCTTGCCGCGCACCGTCAAGCAGCACCCCGCTCATGACGCACCCTCCACGGGCACGCGCTCCCAGAAGGCCGCGCAGAAACGCGAAAGCGGCTCCCGTACATCCGAGGCAGGGATGCGGCCGGTCAACACACCCGCGTCCACGGGCAGTTCTCCGGCCAGCGGCAGATCGAGCATCCGCGCCATCTCCTCGGCGCCGAAACCCGACGTGAAGGGGCCACGGACGACCGTACGAAGATCGCGCAGCACCATCCGTACGACCGATGACACCCGCTCGGCCGCGGCCAGCGCCCGGAGCTCCGCCGGCACCACGAGAAGGCCGAGATCCAGCTGTCCCAACGCCTCGGCCACGCCCTCGTCGACGCGCCGCGGCAGATCGACGACGACCACACCGCCTCGTCTGCGCGCCGCCGCGAGCACCGCACGCATGGCCTCGGGCGGGATCGTCAGCATGTCCCCGCGATCCCAACTGAGCACCCGCAACGAGTTGAGCTCGGGCAGCGACTCCTCCAGCGCCGCACTCCCCAGCCGCCCCTTCGACTGCGCGAAGGCCGGCCAGCGCAGCCCTTGAGCCGACTCACCTCCGAGCAGCACATCGAGTCCGCCGCCCAACGGATCACCGTCGACCAGCATCGTGCGCCGCCCCGCCCGCGCTGCGGACACGGCCAACGCGCAGGCCAGCGTGGACGCACCCGCCCCGCCACGGCCGCCGATCACCCCGATGGTCAGCGCGGGGCGCCCCACGCCCTCGACGACATCGGCGATCCGGTCGACGATCCACTGCTCGGCATCCGGCAGTCGCAGCACATGATCGGCACCGATCTCCACGGCCCGCTGCCACACCCGTGGATCGTCCTGATCCCGGCCGACCAGACATACACCTCGCCTGCGGGTCGCCCTGCGCACGCTGTGCGCCGCGTCGTCCCCCACCAGTACAAGGGGGGCGTCCTCCCAGCTGTCTCTTCGCTCGGGCACCCCGTGATGCACCTCCGCCCGCGCCCCGGCCGCGGCGCACAGCCGCAACAGATCGTCGAGCAGCTCCGCATCCTCCGTCACGATCAGCGGTCCGCGCCGCGTCTCCCCGGCCGACCGCCCTTCCACGATGGCTCCCGCCATGACCCCACCCTCTCGCTGAACGCCTTGAGCACCACGAGCGCCTTTGGAGCACCCTGAGCGCCTTCGAACATCCGACGTCGAACGTCCGTGAACGCTGCGAACGATGCGAATGGCATCTCCATCGCGGCATGGAAGGCGCACGGCGCCCGACCGCGAAGTCCGCAAGCAGGAATCACGATGAGCGGAGCCGGGAAATCATGTGGATCTTGGTCGATATCTGTGGACAACCGAAGCGCTGTGAATAACTCCCGCACCCAAACGGGTGAGTTCTCCGCGACTTCCGGAGCGCAGCGCAACCACTACGCACCGTGACGAGTCTCAGGGTGCGGAGGAAGGCGCCGGCTGGGCGCAGGAGGGGATGTCCGGGCCCGGAGAGGCCAAGAAAAAAGGCCCGAACCGGGCCCGGACATGCGACGACCCCCGCCGGGGGGGAGAGCGGGGGTCGTCCCCACGGTCCGACTCGGGGGGGGAGGAGCCAGACCGGGTTAGCACGGTCGCGAACGATCCGTGACTTCCATGGTGTACCCGAGAGCCTTCTCAGGCAAACCCACGCGCCCCAGCTTACGCCGAATGGTGGGCGCCTATGCTCGACCACGTGGAAACCCACTCGCTGCCCCGCACAGCCGCCTTCTTCGACTTGGACAAGACCGTCATTGCCAAGTCGAGCACGCTCACGTTCAGCAAGTCGTTCTACCAAGGCGGCCTGATCAACCGCCGAGCGGTGCTGAGGACTGCGTACACACAGTTCATCTTCCTCGCGGGCGGCGCCGACCACGACCAGATGGAGCGCATGCGCGAGTACCTCTCCGCGCTGTGCAAGGGCTGGAACCAGCAGCAGGTCAAGGAGATCGTCGCCGAGACCCTGCACGATCTGATCGACCCGATCATTTACGACGAGGCCGCATCCCTCATCGAGGAGCACCACCTCGCGGGGCGCGACGTCGTGATCGTCTCCACCTCGGGCGCGGAGGTTGTCGAGCCGATCGGTGAACTGCTCGGCGCGGACCGTGTGGTGGCCACCCGCATGGTGGTCGGCGAGGACGGCTGCTTCACCGGGGAGATCGAGTACTACGCGTACGGGCCGACGAAGGCCGAGGCCGTACGTCAGCTGGCCGTCTCCGAGGGTTACGACCTGGAGCGCTGCTACGCGTACAGCGACTCGGCCACCGATCTGCCGATGCTCGAATCGGTGGGCCACCCCTATGCGGTCAACCCCGACCGCACCCTGCGCCGCGAGGCGCTGACCCGGGACTGGCCGATTCTCGACTTCAACCGCCCGGTCCGGCTCAAGCAGCGCGTACGCAAGCTGCCGGTCCCGCCCCGGCCCGCGCTCGTCGCGGCCGCGGCGGTGGGTGCGGCGGCGGCCACGGCGGGGCTGGTCTGGTACGCGAGCAAGCGCCGGGCGCTCGCGACTTAAGCGCGGGCGTAACCCTCCCGCCCGGGGGGCCACCGGCCCGTTCAACGGTATCGCCGCCCACTGACAACACCCGCCGACCTGCGCGCTTTTCACCTGCCGACCTGCGCGCTCCTCACCTGCCGACCTGCCCGCTCCCCACCCGCTGACCTGCGTGCTCTTCCCCCAGCACATCAACGCCCGTTTCGCACCTGTTTGAACCCAAAAGTAAAGAACTGCGCGCAGGGGTTCCGCTTCCTCCGCGACAGGAGTACAAAGGATTCAACGGCCCGCGAGACCAAGGACATCCGAGAGGATCACCTTTAACGCAACCAAGGCCCCACGGACCGAGCATGGAAGCCACAGCACCCACGCGACGTCGACCCGTCGATTACGGGCCAGCCGCACCAGGCAACGGGCAAAGTTCCCCGACCTGATGGGCAAATATCGAGGACGCTTGGTAACTGGGCGGACATGCCAGCGGCGGTACCACTACTGGTACCGCCGCAACCCTGTTCAGGGACTTTTTCCGATACGCGGAGCAGGGCCGCAGAAGCTAGGCAGCCCCGCGCTGCAGCGCCTCACAGACGGCCGTCGACTCCCGTACCCCCAGCTCAACCGCCTTGGCGCAGTGCGCGATCCAGGCCGCGACGCCTTCCGGCGTACCGGATACGTAGCCCTCAAGAGCCGCCACATACGCGGCCCGCCCCAGCTCCGCATGGCCCACCTCGGCCGGGCAGATCGACTTCGGGTCGAGGCCGCTGCCGATCAGGACGATTCGCTCCGCCGCCCGCGCGACCAGACCGTTGTGCGCACCGAAGGGACGCAGAGCAAGCAGCTCGCCGTGCACCACGGACGCCGTGACGATCGCCGGCGCCGAGCCGCCCGCGATGATCAGCCCCGAAAGGCCCTCCAGACGTCCGGCCACCTCGTCAGCTTCCGGCAGTGGCAGTTCGATGAGCGGCTCGTCGACCGGCTCGCCCTTCTGGCGCGGCCGACCCACCGTGTCGTCCTGCACACCCGAGGCCACCAGGTGCAGCCGGGCAAGGACCCGCAGCGGCGACTGGCGCCAGATGGACAGGAGTTGACCGGCCTCGGCGGTCAGCCGCAGCGCCGCGCCGACCGTGCGCGCCTCGTCGTCACCGCTGAAGTCGCTGCGGCGGCGCACCTCTTCGAGGTTCCAGTCCGCGCCGGCGAGCGCGGCCGAACCGCGCGAGCCGCGCAGTGCCGCCTCCGAGGTGACCGCGTGGCTGCGCCTGCGCATGACCCTGTGCCCGTAGACCCGGTCCACGGCCTTGCGTACGGAGGCGACGGATTCAGCCACGGTGGGCAGCTCGCCGAGGGTGGCGAGCGGATCGGCAGTACTCATGAGTAAGACAGTACGCAGCAAAGCCGCCCGCCCCACGAAGGAGTGGTCTTCTTCACGCGAGGCCGATGCGCAGTGCATTCATCCCACTACGCTTGGTGAACATGAAAATTGCTTTCGTCGGGAAGGGCGGCAGCGGCAAGACCACGCTGTCCTCTCTCTTCATCCGCCACCTCGCCTCCACCGGCGCCCCGGTCATCGCCGTCGACGCGGACATCAACCAGCATCTGGGCGCGGCGCTCGGGCTCGACGAGGACGAGGCCGCCGCGCTGCCCGCGATGGGGGCGCAGCTGCCGCTCATCAAGGACTATCTGCGCGGCAGCAACCCGCGGATCGCCTCGGCCGAGACGATGATCAAGACGACCCCGCCCGGCGAGGGCTCACGGCTGCTTCGGATCCGGGAGGAGAACCCGGTCTTCGAAAAGTGCGCCCGCGAGCTGGAACTCGACGGCGGCGCAGTCCGTTTGATGGTCACAGGGCCTTTCACCGAATCCGATCTCGGCGTCGCCTGCTACCACTCGAAGGTCGGGGCGGTGGAGCTCTGTCTGAACCATCTCGTCGACGCCCGCGACGAGTTCCTGGTCGTCGACATGACCGCCGGCTCCGACTCCTTCGCCTCCGGCATGTTCACCCGCTTCGACATGACCTTCCTAATCGCGGAGCCCACCCGCAAGGGCATCTCGGTCTACCGCCAGTACAAGGAGTACGCCCGCGACTTCGACGTCGCCCTCAAGGTCGTGGGCAACAAGGTGCAGGGGCAGGACGACATCGATTTCCTGCGGGAGGAGGTCGGCGACGACCTGTTGGTGACGGTGGGGCACTCGGACTGGGTGCGTGCGATGGAGAAGGGCCGGCCGCCCCGGTTCGAGCTCCTCGAAGCGGCCAACCGGGCCGCCCTGGAGACCATGCGCACGGTCGCCGACGCAGCCTACGAGCGCCGGGACTGGGAGCGGTACATGCGGCAGATGGTGCACTTCCACGTCAAGAACGCGGCGAGTTGGGGCAATGCGAAGGCCGGGGCCGACCTGGCTGAGCAGGTCGACCCCGGCTTCGTACTGGATGAGCGTGCCGCCCTGTCAGTGAGCTGAGCAGAGCCGCCGGTCGCTCAGGCCGTCAGTGACCGTCCCCGTGCTCCCGCGCCGGCTTCGCCGCCGGCGCGCCCGGCACGCCCTTCGGCGCCGGGGCGGGCTGCTGTCCGGACAGCAGCGCCGCCCAGCCCTGCGCCGGGGCCTGGCCGACCTTCAGGGTCTGCATCTGCGCCAGGACCTTCGGGTCCTGTGCGTCGAGCCAGTCGGCCAGCTGCCGGAAGGAGACACAGCGGACGTCGCGCTTGGTGCAGACGCGCTCGATCGTCTCCTCGATGGCGCGCATGTACGTGCCGCCGTTCCAGGACTCGAAGTGGTTGCCGATGATCAGCGGTGCGCGGTTGCCGTTGTACGCGCGGTCGAAGCCCGCGAGCAGGCCGTCTCGCATCTGGTCGCCCCAGTACTCGTGCATGGCCGGGTCACCCTGGGACGTCGTGCCCGACTGGTTGACCATGAAGTTGTAGTCCATGGTCAGCGTCTCGAACTTGCGGCCCGGCACCGGCACCAGCTGCATCGACAGATCCCACAGGCCCTGCTTCTTCTTGGGCCAGATCTGGTCGTTGACGCCGCTGGTGTCATAGCGGAAGCCGAGTTCGCGGGCCGCGCGCATGAAGTTCTTCTGCCCTTCCAGGCAGGGCGTGCGGGCGCCGATCAGCTCCTTGTCGTAGTCGAACGGGAGCGCTGCGGACTTCGTGTCGCCGCTGTTGGTGCGCCAGTTCTTCACGAAGGACTTGGCCTCCGCGATCTCGTGCTTCCACTCCTCGACCGACCACTCGCCGACACCGCCGCCCTTGCCGCAGAAGTGTCCGTTGAAGTGGGTGCCGACCTCGTTGCCCTCGAGCCAGGCGCCGCGCAACTGCTCCACGGTGTCCTTGATCCCCTTGGCGTCGCCGAAGCCGATGTCCGAGCGGCCCGCCGCGTGCTGGGGCGGCTCGTACAACTCCTTCTTGTCCTCCGGCAGCAGATACACGCCGCTGAGGAAGTACGTCATGGTCGCGTTGTTGGCCTTGGCGACCTTGCGGAAGTGCGAGAAGAGCTGCTGGCTGTCCTCGCCGGCGCCGTCCCAGGAGAAGACCACGAACTGCGGGGGCTGCTGGCCCGGTGCGAGGCGCTCGGGTCTGGCGAGATGCGGCTGGCTTCCGGTGTACGCGGTCGAGCCGTCGCCGATCAGACGGTTCACGCTGCCCGGGGCGGGGGCCTGCGGGGGGTTCTGCTGCGCGCCGGCCATGCCCTTCTTCTTGACGCCTGCGCCGGTCTCGCCGCTCGAGCAGCCGGCCAGCGCCACGGCGAGTGCCGTGGTCGCGGCCAGGCCCGCGGCGAGCCTCTTGGTGGCGGCCATGCGCCCACCTACTTCCTTCGGATCTCGGGTGGTCGGGGGTTGGGGCGCGGCCAACGTCGCATGCAAAAGACCTTGAATTGATATGACAAGCCGATGAATCTCCCCATTCACTCGCTGGGGTGAATGATTACCCCATTTGCCCCGATAATCCCGCCCTGCTCTTTACTCTCCATTACGATCCGTTTACCGACAGTTGATAAATCCCGCCGCTGTACGCCGTGACCCACGGCCGCGCCCACCCCCCGATCCATGGCACCGGGGGATTCCGAGCGACCGCGTAGCCCCGGAGGAGACGGGAAACCATGTCTGCCTGCGTCCCCACCCGTACCGACACCCCTTCGCCCGACCCCGAGGAGGGCGGACCGCACAGCCCGCCGGAGCCGGCATCCCGCCGCCGCTTCCCCCTGTCGGGCGCCGATGTGTCCGCTTCGATCTCCGTCTTTCTCGTCGCGCTGCCGCTGTCCCTCGGCATCGCGCTCGCCACCGGCGCCCCGCTCCAGGCGGGTCTGGTGGCCGCCGCCGTGGGCGGTCTCGTGGCCGGCCGGCTCGGTGGCTCACCGCTCCAGGTTTCCGGGCCCGCCGCCGGACTCACCGTGGTCACCGCGGACCTGATCCTGAAGTACGGCTGGCGCACCACCTGCGCCATCACCGTCATGGCCGGACTTGCCCAAGTCGGCCTGTCCTTCCTGCGCGTGGCCCGCTCGGCGCTCGCCGTATCCCCCGCGATCGTGCACGGGATGCTGGCCGGAATCGGGATCACCATCGCCGTGGCGCAGCTGCACATCGTGCTCGGCGGTTCGCCGCACAGCTCCGTGATGGACAACATCCGTGCGCTGCCCGCCCAATTGGCGGATCTTCATCCGGCCTCGCTCACGATCAGCGCGCTCACGCTGTTCGTGCTCTTCGCCTGGCCCCGAATTCCCGGACGAATCGGCCGAGTTGTCCGGGCCATGCCCGCGCCGCTCGCCGCGGTCGTCATCGCCACAGCGGTGGCGGCGCCGCTCGCGCCCGGTCTGCCGCGGGTCGATCTGCCCTCCTGGAGCAGCCACGCGCTTGCCGGGCTGCCCGAAGGTCCTGTACTCGGGATCGTCGTCGCCGTCATCACCACGACGCTGGTGTGCAGCGTGCAGTCGCTGCTCGGCGCGGTCGCCGTGGACAAGCTGGCGGCCGGGCGGGCCGATCTGCCGCCGGCCGCGCGCCGCTCCGACCTCGATCGCGAACTGCTCGGTCAGGGCGCGGCCAACATGGTCTCGGGCGCGCTCGGCGGACTGCCGGTCGCCGGGGTCGCCGTACGCAGCACGGCCAATGTGCGCTCCGGTGCGCGCAGCCGTAACTCGACGATGCTGCACGGCGTCTGGATCGTGCTCGCCGCCCTGCTGCTCGCCCCCGCGCTCGAACTGATGCCGCTGGCCTCGCTCGCGGCCCTGGTGATGTTCGTCGGAATCAGGATGGTCAGCCTGCACCACATCCGTACGGTCACGCGCCATCGCGAAGTGCTCGTGTACGCGGTCACCACCGCGGGTGTCGTCTTCTTCGGGATTCTCGAAGGTGTCACCGTCGGCATCACGGTGGCCGTCGCGGTGGCCCTGCACCGGCTGGCCCGCACCCGGATCACGCATGAGGAGCGCAACGGTGTCCACCATGTGCACGTGCGTGGGCAGTTGACCTTCCTCGCGGTGCCCCGGCTCAGCAGGACGCTGCATCTCGTACCGCCCGAGGCGCCGGCCGTGGTGGAGCTCGACGGGTCCTTCATGGACCATGCCGCGTTCGAGGCGCTGCAGGACTGGCAGGACGGGCACACGCTGCACGGCGGCTCGGTGGAGATCACCAGCCGGTCCGGCGGCCGGATCGCCGAGCCCGTGTCCGCGACCGGGGACTCCTGCTGTCACCCCTGGATGCCGTGGCGCAACCACAGCTGCGACCGTCCCGCCGAGCCCGAGCCGGTGAACGGCGAGCAGAAGGGGGCGCATCGGCTGGCCAGCGGGATCAGCGCGTTCCAGCGTGACACCGCGCCGCTGATGCGTACCGAACTCGCCCGGCTCGCCAAGGAGGGGCAGCGGCCCACGCAGCTCTTCCTGACCTGTGCGGACTCCCGGGTCGTCACCTCGATGATCACGTCGAGCGGTCCGGGCGACCTCTTCGTCGTACGCAATGTGGGCAATCTGGTCCCGCTGCCCGACGAGGAGAGCGGGGACGACTCGGTGGCGGCGGCGATCGAGTACGCCGTGGATGTGCTGCGCGTGGAGTCGATCACCGTGTGCGGGCACTCGGGGTGCGGGGCCATGCAGGCTCTGCTCAACTCCCCGCCGACCGGGGCCGCCACCCCGCTGCGGCGCTGGCTGCGGCACGGGCGGCCGTCCGTGGAACGGATGGCGAGCTCGGACCACGCCTGGGCGCGGCTCGCGGGGCGCCAACCGGCCGACGCGGTCGAGCAGTTGTGCCTGACCAACGTGGTGCAGCAGCTGGAGCATCTGCGGGCGCACGAGGCGGTGACGCGCGGGCTCGCCGAAGGGCGGCTCACGCTGCACGGCATGTACTTCCACGTCGGTGAGGCGCAGGCGTATCTGCTCGCGGACACGGACCGGCTCTTCGACCGGGTGCCGCCCACTCCCGCGACCGCCAAGGCCGCGCGACCGCAGGTGGTGCGGACCCCGGCCGGCTGAACCGGCCGGTTGAACCGGATCCCTTTCCCGTCCGTGCGAAGGTGTGGCTCCGCATTGCAGAACCCTGCAGAAGCCCGCGGGGCCGCACCCTTCACACAGGTCTAAACCAATCATCCGTAGACCCTTGTCACCAGCGGGGTCCTTCTGATGAGCTGTGGCTTGGGACACAACGGACAACCACCCTGGGAAAGGGAGCTGTCGTGAGCAACGAATCCTTGGCCAACCTGCTCAAGGAAGAGCGCAGGTTCGCGCCGCCCGCCGACCTGGCCGCGAACGCCAACGTCACCGCGGAGGCGTACGAGCGGGCCAAGGCCGACCGACTCGGTTTCTGGGCCGAGCAGGCCCGTCGGCTGAGCTGGGCGACCGAGCCGACCGAGACGCTCGACTGGTCGAACCCGCCCTTCGCGAAGTGGTTCGCGGACGGCAGGCTGAACGTCGCGTACAACTGCGTCGACCGCCATGTCGAGGCCGGCAACGGCGATCGCGTCGCCATCCACTTCGAGGGCGAGCCGGGCGACAGCCGCGCGCTCACCTACGCCGAGCTCAAGGACGAGGTCTCCAAGGCCGCCAACGCCCTTACGTCGCTCGGCGTCCAGGCCGGTGACCGCGTCGCGATCTACATGCCGATGATCCCGGAGACCGCGGTCGCGATGCTGGCCTGCGCGCGGATCGGCGCCGCGCACTCGGTGGTCTTCGGCGGCTTCTCGGCCGACGCGCTCGCCACCCGCATCCAGGACGCGGACGCCAAGGTCGTCATCACCTCGGACGGTGGCTACCGCCGGGGCAAGCCCTCCGCGCTCAAGCCGGCCGTCGACGCCGCGATCGAGAAGGGCGCTGAGGTCGAGCACGTCCTCGTCGTGCGCCGCACCGGCCAGGAGGACATCTCCTGGACCGAGGGCCGCGACGTGTGGTGGCACGAGCTGGTCGACGGCCAGTCCGCCGAGCACACCCCCGAGGCCTTCGACGCCGAGCACCCGCTGTTCATCCTCTACACCTCGGGTACGACGGGTAAGCCCAAGGGCATCCTGCACACCTCCGGCGGCTACCTCACCCAGGCCTCGTACACCCACAACGCCGTCTTCGACCTCAAGCCGGAGACCGACGTCTACTGGTGCACCGCCGATGTCGGCTGGGTCACCGGGCACTCGTACATCGTCTACGGGCCGCTCGCGAACGGCGCCACGCAGGTCATGTACGAGGGCACCCCGGACACCCCGCACCAGGGCCGGTTCTGGGAGATCGTGCAGAAGTACGGCGTCACGATCCTCTACACCGCGCCCACCGCGATCCGGACGTTCATGAAGTGGGGCGACGACATCCCCGCGAAGTTCGATCTGACCTCGCTGCGCGTGCTCGGTTCGGTCGGTGAGCCGATCAACCCCGAGGCCTGGGTCTGGTACCGCAAGAACATCGGCGGCGACCGCACCCCCATCGTGGACACCTGGTGGCAGACCGAGACCGGCGCGATGATGATCTCGCCGCTGCCGGGCGTCACCGAGACCAAGCCGGGCTCCGCCCAGCGCGCGCTGCCCGGTATCTCCGCGACCGTCGTCGACGACGAGGCCAACGAGGTGCCGAACGGCGGCGGTGGGTATCTGGTCCTGACCGAGCCGTGGCCGTCGATGCTGCGCACCATCTGGGGCGACGACCAGCGGTTCATCGACACGTACTGGTCGCGCTTCGAGGGCAAGTACTTCGCCGGTGACGGCGCCAAGAAGGACGACGACGGCGACATCTGGCTGCTCGGCCGCGTGGACGACGTGATGCTGGTGTCCGGCCACAACATCTCCACCACCGAGGTCGAGTCCGCGCTCGTCTCGCACCCGTCGGTCGCCGAGGCGGCGGTCGTGGGCGCGGCCGACGAGACCACCGGTCAGGCGATCGTGGCCTTCGTGATCCTGCGCGGCTCGGCCGCGGAGACCGACGGCCTGGTCGAGGAGCTGCGTGGCCACGTCGGCACGACGCTCGGCCCGATCGCCAAGCCGAAGCGGATCCTGCCGGTGGCCGAGCTGCCGAAGACCCGCTCGGGCAAGATCATGCGCCGGCTGCTCCGGGACGTGGCCGAGAACCGCGCGGTGGGTGACGTCACCACCCTCGCCGACTCCTCGGTGATGGACCTGATCCAGACGAAGCTGCCCTCGGCCGGTTCCGAGGACTGATCTCCACCCATACGTACGCGAAGGGCACCCGGCAGCGCGCCGGGTGCCCTTTTCGCTCGTAAAGTGAAGATCGCCAGATTCGCCCTTATGGGTGCCCTGTAAGGTGATGGGCGCGTCAAAACCGCGACAAGAACATCAGGGTGTGCCGGGAAGTCTGGTCGGCGACTGCTTCAGCGATCCGTCGTTGCCGTACCGACCCGGAGGATTCCCGTGGCCGCGCCCAGCAAGAACAACCGCAAGGTCCTCGGCAGGCTCTCCCTGCCCGAACGGACCTTCGTCGCGGACGCTCTGCGGACCGAGACCGTCGGCGGTGTGCTGCTGCTCATCGCCGCCATCGTCGCTCTCGTCTGGGCGAACACCCCGCTCAAGGACAGCTACGCGACCGTCGGCAACTTCCACATCGGCCCCTCCGCGCTCGGCCTCGACCTCTCGATCCAGCACTGGGCGGCCGACGGACTGCTCGCGATCTTCTTCTTCGTGGCCGGTATCGAGCTCAAACGTGAGCTGGTCGCCGGTGATCTGCGCGATCCCAAGGCCGCGATCCTGCCCGTCGTCGCCGCGCTCTGCGGTATGGCCGTGCCGGCCCTGGTCTACGTCCTGACCAATGTCGCGGGCGACGGGTCACTGAAGGGCTGGGCGGTACCGACCGCGACCGACATCGCGTTCGCACTCGCCGTGCTCGCCGTGATCGGCACCTCGCTGCCGTCCGCGCTGCGCGCCTTCCTGCTCACGCTCGCCGTGGTCGACGACCTCTTCGCGATCATGATCATCGCGGTCTTCTTCACGGACCAGCTCAACTTCGCGGCCCTCGGCGGCGCCTTCGTGGGGCTCGCGGTCTTCTGGCTGCTGCTGCGCAAGGGCGTACGCGGCTGGTACATCTACGTTCCGCTCGCCCTGGTGATCTGGGGCCTGATGTACAACAGCGGCGTGCACGCCACCATCGCCGGTGTCGCGATGGGCCTGATGCTGCGCTGCACCCGCCAGGGCGACGAGGCGCACTCCCCGGGTGAGCACATCGAGCACCTCGTACGGCCCATCTCGGCCGGTCTCGCCGTGCCGCTGTTCGCCCTCTTCTCCGCGGGCGTCGCGGTCTCCGGCGGGGCGATCGGCGAGGTGTTCACCCGGCCCGAGACCCTCGGCGTGGTGCTCGGTCTGGTGGTCGGCAAGACGATCGGCATTTTCGCCGGTACGTGGCTCGCGGCCCGGTTCACCCGGGCGGAACTCAGCGACGATCTGGCCTGGCCCGATGTCTTCGCCGTCGCCTCACTGGCCGGTATCGGCTTCACCGTCTCGCTCCTGATCGGCGAACTCGCCTTCAAGGGCGACCAGCACATGACCGACGAGATCAAGGCCTCCGTCCTGATGGGCTCGCTGATCGCGGCCCTGCTCGCAGGCGTGCTACTGAAGCTGAGGAACGCCAAGTACCGGCGGATGGTCGAGGACGAGGAGCGCGACGACGACCTCGACGGGATCCCGGACATCTACGAGCAGGACAACCCCGAGTACCACCTCCGGATGGCCGCGATCTACGAGAAGAAGGCCGCCGAGCACCGCCGCCGAGCCGAACTGAGCCCCACGGGAAGCGGAGAACCGGGCCCCGCGGGGAGCGGCAAGGACGACAGTCCGGCATGATCTGACATTGCCGTAACGCCGAGATCTGAAGAGGGAGACCGCGATGAGCGACGCCGATGGCGGCGACCGCAGCCTGGGGCAGCTGGTCGCCTCGGCCACCAGCGAGATGTCCGCGCTGATCCACGATGAGATCGCGCTGGCCAAGGCTCAGTTGCGTACGGATGTGAAGCGGGGCGCGACCAGCGGCGGAGCGTTCATCGCCGCGCTCGCTGTGCTGATCTTCTCGCTGCCGATGCTGAGTTTCGTCCTCGCGTACGCGATCAACACCTGGACCGGTGGCCACAACGGCAACGGGGGCTGGAACCTCGTCTGGTGCTTCGGGCTCTCCTTCCTGGCCAGCGTGCTCCTCGCCGCTCTGCTCGCACTGATCGGCGTGATCTTCGCGAAGAAGACCGCGAAGGCCAAGGGCCCGCAGAAGGTGGCCGCGTCCGCCAAGGAGACCGCGGCCGTGCTCGGCAACGTCAAGCCGCATACGCGTGCCGTCACCCCCTCGGCCAGGGGCGAGTTGACCCGCGCGGTCGAGGACGCCAAGCCTGTGGCACGCTCGTCTTCATGACGGAGCCCGTTACTTCATCCTCAGTGGTACGCCTCGACGGTCCCTGGACTCATCGGGATGTCGCGGCGAACGGGGCCCGCTTCCACATCGCCGAGATGGGCGACGGCCCGCTCGTGCTGCTCCTGCACGGCTTTCCGCAGTACTGGTGGACCTGGCGCCACCAGCTGCCCGCGCTCGCCGAGGCGGGCTTCCGCGCCGTCGCGATGGATCTGCGGGGCGTCGGCGGCAGCGACCGTACGCCGCGCGGTTACGACCCGGCGAACCTCGCGCTGGACATCACCGGAGTCGTACGGTCCCTCGGCGAGCCGGACGCCGCGCTCGTCGGCCATGACCTCGGCGGGTATCTCGCGTGGACCGCGGCCGTGATGCGGCCCAAGCTGGTGCGCCGGCTCGCGGTCTCCTCGATGCCGCACCCGCGGCGGTGGCGTTCCGCGATGCTCGCGGACATAAGGCAGACCACGGCCGGGTCGTACATCTGGGGCTTTCAGCGGCCCTGGATCCCGGAGCGCCAACTGATCGCGGACGACGGCGCGTTGGTCGGCGAGCTGATCCGTGACTGGTCGGGTCCGCGGCTGCCCGATGACGAAGCGGTGCAGACGTACCGCAAGGCGATGTGCATTCCGTCGACCGCGCACTGCTCGATCGAGCCGTACCGCTGGATGGTGCGCTCGATGGCGCGTCCCGACGGGATCCAGTTCAACCGGCGGATGAAGCGGCCGGTACGCGTGCCCACGCTGCATCTGCACGGCTCGCTCGACCCGGTGATGCGTACGCGCAGTGCGGCGGGCTCGGGCGAGTACGTCGAAGCGCCTTACCGCTGGCGGCTGTTCGACGGTCTGGGGCACTTCCCGCACGAGGAGGACCCGGCGGCCTTCTCGAAGGAGCTCATCGACTGGCTGAAGGACCCCGAGCCGGATCGGTAGACGCGGGCGGGGCGCAGGGGAACACCTGTGCTTCGAACGGCCTTTGCCCCGCGCATACGCCAATTGAGTGCCGTCCGCGTGGTTACCGACCATGAGGCACGGGCAGACGTCGAATTATGGGCTGGACGCACGACTACAGTGACGCAGCACGCAACCGCCGCTCGGCCTCGGGGTCTTCGGGGCTGAACCCGCTTCAGGGAGGCGGCCCACAGGGCCAGGGTCACCGGTCCTCCAGGGCGGATATCGGGATTCCCCGTATTCTGCGCCGCCGCGCGCGCTGGGTGTCGGCCCGGCTGCGGCATACGACGAGGGCCTGAGCCCCCGTCGTCACCTCTCTTCGCGACTGGACGCGCTACAGCGCGCAGTCGTCGCTGTCCACCTGCTGGTTGGCGGTGCGGCCCGCGCTGATGTCCTCGCGGATCTCGTCCACCGTCAGTGCGTAGCCGGTGTCCGGGCTGTCCAGGGACTTGGCGAACACCACGCCGTAGACCTTGCCGTCCGGGGTGAGCAGCGGGCCGCCGGAGTTGCCCTGGCGGACGGTCGCGTAGAGGGAGTACACATCGCGCCGGACATTGCCGCGGTGGTAGATGTCGAGACCGCTGGCGTTGATCCGTGCGCGGATACGGGCCGAGCGCACGTCATAGCCGCCGTTCTCCGGGAAGCCGGCCACGATCGCGCTGTCGCCGGTGTGGGCGTCGCGCTCGGAGAACTGCAGCGGGCGGGCGCGCAGCTGCGGTACGTCGAGTACGGCGATGTCGCGCTTCCAGTCGTAGAGCACGACCGTGGCGTCGTACTTGCGGCCCTCGCCGCCGATCTGGACGGTGGGCTCGTCCACGCCGCCGACCACATGCGCGTTGGTCATCACGCGGCGGTCGGCGAAGACGAAGCCGGATCCTTCGAGGACCTTGCTGCAACTGCTCGCCGTGCCGAGCACCTTGACGATGGAGCCCTGGGCATCGGCCGCGACCTTGCTGCCGGCGAGCTTCGGGTCGGGCGGGCGGACCTCGGTGATCGGCTCGTTGGCGAAGGGGCTGAAGACCTGCGGGAAGCCGTTCTGGGCGAGCACCGAGCGGAAGTTGGTGAACCACATGTCCGCCTGGCCGGGCAGGGCCCGGTCTATCCCGGTGAGCACCTTGGAGTTGCGGACCTCCTTGCTGACCGTGGGCATCGTGGTGCCCGCGAGCAGGGAGCCGATCAGCCAGGAGACGAGCAGCAGCGCGAGCACGTTGACCAGGGCGCCGCCCGTGGCGTCCAGGGCTCTCGCGGGTGACCAGGTGATGTAGCGGCGCAGCTTGTTGCCCAGGTGGGTGGTGAAGGCCTGGCCCACGGAGGCGCAGACGATGACGACCACGACCCAGACGACCACGGCCGTCGTGCCGGCCTGCTCCTCGGTGAACAGCTTCCAGATCACCGGCAGCAGGTAGAGCGCGACGAGACCACCGCCCAGGAAGCCGAGCACCGAGAGGATGCCGACGACAAAGCCCTGGCGGTAGCCCACGATCGCGAACCAGACGGCGGCGACCAGGAGCAGGATGTCGAGCACGTTCACCGGATCACGCCTCGCCTCGCGTCACAGTCGCCACTCCTCGGCTGTCGGGGACCCGGGGGGACCCGGGGCTGAACATCCCGGGAGACCCGGGTGGAACATCCCGGGAGACCCGGGCGGAAAACAAGTGCCAAGCCTGTCATGCGCGCCAGTCGAGAGGGACCTGCTTGGTCCGGTCCCAAGGTCTCTCCCAGCCCGCGTAGTGAAGGATCCTGTCGATCACTCCGGCCGTAAAGCCCCAGACCAGAGCTTCGCCGACCAGAAATGCGGGACCTTGGTGCCCTCTTGGATGGACCGAGGTCACCCGGTGCTCGGCGTCCGTGAGATGTGCCACGGGAACCGTGAACACCCGGGCGGTCTCGGCCGGATCCACCACGCCCACCGGGGTCGGCTCACGCCACCACGCGAGGACGGGAGTGACGACGAAACCGCTCACCGGGATGTAGAGCTTCGGCAGCACCCCGAAAATCTGGACGCCCGCAGGGTCGAGTCCGGTTTCCTCCTCGGCCTCCCTGAGTGCGGCGCGCAGCGGTCCGTCGCCGGCCGGGTCGCCGTCCTCGGGGTCGAGCGCGCCGCCGGGGAACGAGGGCTGGCCGGCATGCGAGCGCAGTGAGCTGGCCCGCTCCATGAGCAGCAGCTCGGGGCCCTGCTCGCCCTCGCCGAAGAGGATCAGGACCGCGGACTGGCGGCCCGCGCCGCTCTCGGGCGGCAGGAAGCGGCTGAGCTGGCGGGGCTCGATGGTCTCGGCGGCCTTCACCACGGGGGTCAGCCACTCGGGCAGACCCTCGCTCGAGACGGTCACCTCACCGCCGTAGGCCCCCTCGCCTGCGTGTGTTCCGCCTGCGTGTGCTCCGCCTGCATGCGTCTTGCCTGCATGCGTCTTGCCTGCATGCGTCTTGCCTGCGTGCGTCATGCCTCACCCCCGTACCGAGCCCTCAACGCCTGGACCGCACCCGATCGTTCCCCCGTCACGCAGCCCCCATCGGCGGTGCGGGGATGCCCGGGTAGTCCGGCGGGGGCTTCAGGCGCTGGCCGGGGAGGCCGCCCTTCTCGTACTTCAGGAGCTTCTGCGCCTTCTCCGGGTCGGTCTCCCCCTCGCCGTACGACGGGCAGAGGGAGGCGATCGGGCAGGCCCCGCAGGCGGGCTTGCGGGCGTGGCAGATACGGCGGCCGTGGAAGATGATCCGGTGCGAGAGCATCGTCCAGTCGCTCTTCGGGAAGATCTCGCAGATCAGCGCCTCGACCTTCTCGGGGTCCTCCTCGTCGGTCCACTTCCAGCGGCGTACGAGGCGGCCGAAGTGGGTGTCGACGGTGATGCCCGGGACGCCGAAGGCATTGCCCAGGACGACATTGGCGGTCTTGCGGCCGACGCCCGGGAGCTTCACGAGCTCCTTGAGGGTGCCGGGGACCTCGCCGCCGTGTTCGTCGCGCAGGGCCTTGGCGAGGCCCATGATCGACTTGGTCTTGGCGCGGAAGAAGCCGGTGGGGCGGATCAGCTCCTCGACCTCCTCCGGGTTGGCCGCGGCCAGGTCCTCGGGGGTCGGGTACTTGGCGAACAGGCCCGGTGTCGTCTGGTTGACCCTCAGGTCGGTGGTCTGCGCCGAGAGCACGGTGGCGACGAGCAGCTGGAACGGGTTCTCGAAGTCGAGCTCCGGATGGGCGTACGGGTAGACGTCGGCGAGCGCGCGATTGATCTTGCGCGCCTGACGCACCAGGCCGGTCCGCGTCTGCGGGGGCTTGGCTTTCCTGATGACCGGAGGGCCCGCGGCGCCCGGCTCCTTGTCGCTTTTCGCCATACCGAGAGCCTACGGGGAGGGGCTGACACCACGTGGGTGGTTGGACGGGCTGTCCGCTTCTCTCAACGCGTGCGTCCGGTGCGCTCGGCGCACCCGGCGCTCTTGGTGCTCCCGGCGCGCCCGCCCGGGTTTCCCGGTGCACCCGCCCGGGTTTCCCGGTGCACCCGCCCTGCCCTCTGGTGCGCCGCATACCGGCGTAAATGAGAATGATCGCGCGGCCAACAGGTGATCGCAGGGCGAAAGGGGCGCAGTGCGCGCGGAACGAGCGGCGTCTGCCGAGGCCGAAGTGAGGGCGGCGGCAGGCGGGTCGCGCCCGGAGGAAGCCGAGCTGCTCGCGGAGGAGGCCGATCCGGACGCGGGCTGGCTGGCCCTGGCCATGCATCTGACGTTCTTCGTGCTGCACGGAACCGCCCTGATCCGCTGGATCCAGCGTCACCCGCCCTGGGTCAACTCACCGCTCGTCATCACCCTGGCCGTACTCCTCGCCGCCCTCTACGCCTCCGGGGTCGGCCGTGACGCGTACGCGGCGATGAACCCTTCGGCGCGGCGGCCGCAGCTCTGGCCGCGGGTGTGGCTGGCCTCGGTGGTCGTGGTGTGGGCGGTCCTGGTGGAGCTCGCGCCGAGTTTCGCGTGGGTGGCCGTACCGCTCATCTACGCGGCGCTGCGGATCCTGCCGCCACTGGCCGCGTGTGTGCTCGTCGGGCTGCTCACGCTCTTCGTGATCATCGCGCAGCTGACCCTGTCGCCGCGGTTCGATCTGGACCTGGTGGTGGGGCCCGCGGCGGTGGCCGGGTTCGCCACCGCCGTCTTCCTGCACATGGAACGGCTCGCGAACCGGCAGCGGCGACTGATCGACGATCTGATCCGTACGCGCCGGGAGTTGGCCGCCACGGAGCGCCGGGCCGGCACGCTCGCCGAGCGGCAGCGCCTCTCCATGGAGATCCACGACACCCTCGCGCAGGGCCTTTCGAGTCAGCAGATGCTGCTGCAGGCGGCCGAGCGGACCTGGGGCGCGGATCCGGCCAAGGCGCACGGTCATGTGCGCGCCGCCACGAAGATCGTCGAGCACAATCTCACCGAGGCCCGGCGCTTCGTGCACGATCTGGCCCCGGCCGATCTGGCGCTCTCCGGCGGGCTGCCGGACGCGCTGCGGGCGTTGGCCTCCCGCGAGAGCGACGAGGAGCTGCGGGTCCTGGTCCACACGGACGGGCAGGCCGGGCCCGAGCTGCCCGAGCGGGTGCAGTCGACGCTCCTGCGGATCGCGCAGGGGGCCCTTGCGAACGTACGGGAGCATGCGCGGGCCACCACCGCCGTCCTCACGCTGACCACGCTCGAGGACCGGGCGGTGCTCGATGTCGCCGACGACGGGCGCGGCTTCGATCCGGCCTCGCTGCCCGAGGCGCCCGGGGGTTCGCGCGGGCACGGACTTCCGGCGATCCGGGCGCGGGTGCGACAGCTCGGCGGGACGCTGACGGTGGAATCCGCACCTGGGGAAGGGACCGTGCTGACCGTGACCATCCCGCTGGGTGTCGCGCGGGACTGAGCCCTTTCCTGGGCCATCGGCTGTCCGTTATGCACCTTTTCCAGCAATCGCGACGGCGCGTTCGCCCACAGCAGAATCGGTGGGAGCAACCATGACACCCGACACCCTTGGCCAGCGCTCTCACCGGCCTGTTGGACATTCAGGGCGTCCTGCGAGGCGGTCCCGCGGATGGCCGGATTCCGACTGGCTGCCCCCGATTGGGTCCCCCGTCGCACTGGACACCTCTTCGGTACGGCAAACTTGTTGTGACTGATCACACTGTTTGCTACGTCCTGCAATATGGGCACGACAGCTCACTGAGCCGGACGACATAGGAGAGAACTCGTGGACGACGTTCTGCGGCGCGCCCCGCTCTTCGCGGCGCTCGATGACGAGCAGGCGGCGGAGCTGCGCGCCTCCATGAGTGAGGTGACCCTCGCGCGCGGCGACGCGCTGTTCCACGAGGGCGACCCGGGTGACCGCCTGTACGTGGTCACCGAGGGCAAGGTGAAGCTGCACCGCACCTCCCCGGACGGCCGCGAGAACATGCTGGCTGTGCTCGGCCCCGGTGAGCTCATCGGTGAGCTCTCGCTGTTCGACCCGGGCCCGCGTACCGCCACCGCCTCGGCGCTGACCGAGGTCAAGCTGCTCGGCCTCGGCCACGGCGACCTGCAGCCCTGGCTGAACGCGCGTCCCGAGGTGGCCGCCGCGCTGCTGCGCGCCGTCGCCCGGCGCCTGCGCAAGACCAACGACCAGATGTCCGACCTGGTCTTCTCCGACGTGCCGGGCCGTGTGGCCCGTGCGCTCCTCGACCTGTCGCGCCGCTTCGGTGTGCAGTCGGAGGAGGGCATCCACGTGGTGCACGACCTCACGCAGGAGGAGCTGGCCCAGCTGGTCGGCGCCTCGCGCGAGACCGTGAACAAGGCGCTGGCGGACTTCGCCGGCCGCGGCTGGCTGCGCCTGGAGGCGCGTGCGGTGATCCTGCTCGACGTGGAGCGGCTCGCGAAGCGTTCGCGCTGACTTTCCGCGTTCGTACGCGAAGAGGGCCCCGCCGGTTTCGGCGGGGCCCTCTCGCTGTCTCGGTCGCTGTCGCTGTCGCTGTCTCCGTCGCTATCGCTATCGCAGGAACGTTCCGTACACCGCGGTGACCAGGGCGAGCACTCCGGTCACCGCCGCGACCGACGGCAGCGGCCAGCGGGCCCGCTCCAGGGCGTCGATCCGCACCTCGTGATCGACGAGCTGCTTGTCGGTCTGGTCGCTGCGCTGCACCAGCAGGGCGAGCGAGCCGTCGATCCGGGCGAAACCCGCCTCGACGGTGCCGCGCAGCCGTTCCAGCTCCAGGGCGACGGGGGTCGCGTCCGAGAGACTCGTGCGTTGAGCGCTCATGGCGAGCCTCCTTCCGCTTGTCGCCGGTGCGGCACCTCCGTACTCAGCCACGCCGGCAGCAGTCGCTGTACGCCCGGCAGTGCCATGACCCTGGCGAGAGAACCCGCGACGGCGAGCGCACCCGCCGCCCACGGCAGGCCCGCGGGGATACCGGCCGCCTCGACGAGAGCGGGCAGGACGACCGCGATGCCGACCGCGGTCTGCAGCACGGTACGGATGGTGCGCTTGGCGGCTTCTGTCATGGCGCTCCTCCGGTTCACACGGTCCAGTAGTTGGCCTGCAGGTCGGAGAAGGCGAGCGTGCCGGTGGCGGTGCCGTTGGCCACCTGGATGTGCCACTGGACACGGTTGCCGTCATCGCAGAAAGCGCCGTTGCGGGACTGCGTGATGAACGTGTCGCCCGAGGTCACCACGTGCTCCTCGATCGGCCCCGGCTTCTGCAGCGCACCCGGGCTCGCACCACTGACCTCGGCGAACCGCGTCTGGATCGTCGTACCCTCCGTCAGACCCGAGATCCGCGCCGAAGCCGTCACCAGATAATGCGCCGGACCCTGAATGAACGAAGCACCATCCGCCGGATGCATCGCACCACCATCCGAATA
>JOGW01000018.1 GCA_000721375.1 Streptomyces sp. NRRL B-3428
GCCCCCGCCTGCCACAAGACCCACCCCCCAAGGGCCCCACGACCTGTGCAAACAGGTCCTTCACGGCCGAGAAGGACCCCTCACGCGACCTAACGTCGTAGACAAGGCTTCCCCGACGCACGCCCGGAGTGTGACCCCGATGACCCAGACCCTGGTACTGATCGGCCACGGCATGGTGGGCCAGCACTTCCTGGAGGTGCTCGCCGAGCGCGGAGCCTTCGCCGGTGACGACGGGCCCGGCTGGCATGTGGTCGTCCTCGCCGAGGAGAACCGCGTCGCCTACGACCGCGTGCACCTCTCCTCCGCCTTCACGGGCACCGACCCCGACGAACTCTCCCTCACGGACGCCGAGTTCATCGAGCGGCACGGCATCGATCTGCGCCTGGGCGACCCGGCCGACCACATCGACACCACCGCCCGCAAGGTCACCACCGCCTCCGGGGCGGTCGTCGCCTACGACGCCCTGGTCCTGGCCACGGGCTCGTACCCCTTCGTCCCGCCCATCGACGGCGCCGACGCCCCCGGCTGCTTCACCTACCGCACCCTCTACGACGTCGAGGCCCTCACCTCGTACTCGAAGGAGGCGAAGACCGGCGTCGTCGTCGGCGGCGGTCTGCTCGGTCTCGAAGCGGCCGGCGCGCTGCGCACCCTCGGGCTGCAGACCCACGTCGTCGAGTTCGCCCCGCGCCTCATGCCGCTCCAGGTCGACGACGGCGGCGCCGCCGCGCTCCGCTCGACCATCGAGAGCATGGGCGTCGCCGTGCACACCGGTGTCGGCGCCAGCAGCATCGAGACCGACGGCGACGGCCGCACCCGCGCCCTGCGGCTGTCCAACGGCGAGACCATCAACGCCGACCTTGTCGTCTTCTCCGCCGGTGTCCGCCCCCGCGACCGCCTCGCCCGCGAGGCGGGCATAGCCGTCGGCGACCGCGGCGGCGTCGTGGTCGACGAGCACTGCCGCACCACCGACGCGTACATCTACGCCATCGGCGAGTGCGCCCAGACCGCCGACGGCCGGGTCTACGGCCTGGTCGCGCCCGGCTACCAGATGGCCGAGGCAGCCGCCGACGCCCTCGCGGGCGAGGGCAGCAAGGTCTTCAACGGAGCCGACACCTCCACCAAGCTGAAGCTGATGGGCGCCGATGTGGCCTCCTTCGGCGACCCGTTCGCGCAGGAGGGCAAGGACGGAGCGGTCTCCGTCGTCTTCTCCGACTCGCGCGACGGCGTCTACAAGAAGCTGCTGCTCGGTCCCGACGGCGCCCTGCTCGGCGGCATCCTCGTCGGTGACGCCGACGCGTACTCCTCGCTGAAGCCGCACACCGGCAAGCAACTCCCCGCCCCCGCCGAGGCCTATGTCGGCCCCGTGACCGCCGCCGACATCCCCGGCGCCGACGCCCTGCCCGATGACGCGGTGCTCTGCTCCTGCCACAACGTCACCAAGGCGCAGGTCACTTCGGCCATCGCCGCCGAGGGCATCACCGACCTCGGTGGCATCAAGAAGTGCACCAAGGCCGGTACGGGCTGCGGCGGTTGCGTCAACACCCTCCAGGCCGTCCTGGACGCCGAACTCGCCGCCGCCGGCATCGAGAAGGCCAAGGGCCTGTGCGAACACTTCGAGCTCTCCCGCTCGGAGATCTACGACAGGATCCGCACCGAGCACATCCGTTCCTTCACGGAGCTGCTCGAGAAGTACGGCAAGGGCGAGGGCTGCACGGTCTGCAAGCCGGTCGTCGGCAACGTCCTCGGCACGCTCGGCCCCGAGCTCGGCCTCACCCACATCCTCGACGGCGAACAGGCCGGCCTGCAGGACTCCAACGACCTGTACCTCGCCAACCTCCAAAAGGACGGCACCTACTCGGTCGTCCCGCGCATCCCCGGCGGTGAGATCACCCCCGAGGCGCTCATCGTGATCGGCGAAATCGCCCGCGACTACGGCCTCTACACGAAGATCACCGGCGGTCAGCGCATCGACCTGTTCGGCGCCCGAGCCGAGCAACTCCCGGAGATCTGGCAGCGGATGGTCGACGCCGGCATGGAGTCCGGCCACGCCTACGGCAAGTCCCTTCGTACGGTGAAGTCCTGCATCGGGTCGAAGTTCTGCCGCTTCGGCCAGGGCGACTCCGTGCAGCTCGCGATCGACCTTGAGCTGCGCTACCGCGGTCTGCGGGCACCCCACAAGATCAAGGGTGGTGTCTCGGGCTGTCTGCGCGAGTGCGCCGAGGCCCGCGGCAAGGACATCGGCGTCATCGCCACCGCCAACGGCTGGAACCTCTACGTCTGCGGCAACGGCGGCACCAACCCCCGACACGCGGACCTGCTGGCCGCCGACCTGGACGCGGGCGAACTCTTCCGCCTCATCGACCGCTTCCTCATGTACTACGTCCGCACGGCCGAGCGCCTGGAGCGCACCTCCGCGTGGCTGGAGCGCATCGACGGCGGCCTGGACCACCTCAAGTCCGTCCTCATCGAGGACTCCCTCGGCATCGGCGCCGAGCTGGAAGCCCAGATGGAACGCCACGTCGCCGCCTACCAGGACGAGTGGGCCGCCGTGCTCGCCGACCCGGAGAAGCTCAAGCGCTTCAAGCCGTTCACGGCCGCCCCTGAGGACGGCGTCGACTTCCGCGATGCCATGGAGAACGCGGTCGCCGAGCTGGAGCCGGGCCGCGGCCGCGTGGCCGTGCTGCCCGACGGCACCGAGGCGGCCCTGTTCAAGGACCGCTCCGGCGAGCTCTACGCGGTCGGCAACCTCGACCCGTACTCCGGCCAGGGCGTGATGGCGAACGGCATCATGGGCAGCCGCGACGGCGTCCCGACGATCGCCTCGCCCATGCACAAGCAGGAGTTCGACCTGCGCACCGGTGTCAGCCTGGACGACCCCGCTGTCTTCCTGGGCATCCCCGAGCTGCCGTAGCGCACCGACGGGCTGCCGTAACCGCAGCACACGCCACCCCGGGCCGGTCCTCGACGAGGGCCGGCCCGGTCGGCACAGGCGCCCGGGATCCGGGCCGCACGTCCCGACGAGCGGTCGGTATGAAGGCCCTACGGTCCGAGGCCCACCGGTCCCAACGTCCGCCCCGACACAGGCCCTTGGCCTGCGGACAAGCCGACTTACGCCTCTCCCCGCAAGGAAAGAGGGGACGCAACCTGGATAGGTACGGATCCCCTCCTTCACCCCCAGGAACAGCGCATGCCTGCCGTCAAGGAAACAGTCGAGGTCGCACAGCGGTCGTACGACCCCGCGCAGTACCGCCCGGGCCGCCCCATCACCGACTGGGAACCCGAGAACGAGCTCTTCTGGAAGTCCACGGGCAAGCGCGTGGCCCAGCGCAACCTGTGGATCGCCGTCCCCGCCCTGCTCGTCGCCTTCGTGGTGTGGCAGGTGTGGAGCGTCACCGCGACGAACCTCAAGGACGTCGGCTTCGGCTTCACGACCTCGCAGCTGTTCTGGCTGACGGCCATCCCCGGCATCACCGGTGGTACGGCCCGAATCTTCTACACGTTCCTGGGCCCGAAGGTCGGCCAGCGCAAGTTCACCGCGCTCTCCACGGTCATCCTGATCGTCCCGCTCCTGTGGCTGGGCTTCGCGATCCAGGACACCTCGACCTCCTTCACCACGATGGCGATGATCGCCGCGCTCTGCGGTGTCGGTGGCGCCAACTTCTCCTCCGCACTGGCCAACATCGGCTTCTTCTTCCCGAAGAAGGAGAAGGGCAACGCGACCGGCATCAACGGCGGCCTCGGCAACCTCGGTGTCTCCGTGGTCCAGCTGCTCACCCCGATCCTGATCACCAGCTCGGTGCTCGCGATCGGCTCCGGCCAGCACAACGCGGCCAAGGGCAAGGACGTCTACCTCCAGAACGCCGCCTTCGTATGGGTCCCGGTCCTGATCGTGCTCGCCGCCGTCGCGTGGTTCGGCCAGAACGACCTGAAGACCGCCTCCACCTCCTTCAGCCAGCAGAAGGTCATCTTCAAGCGCAAGCACAACTGGCTGATGACCTGGCTCTACGTCGGCACCTTCGGCTCCTTCATCGGTTTCGCCGCCGCGCTGCCGATGCTGATCAAGACCACGTTCCCGGCCTACTCGGTCGCCACCTACGCCTGGATGGGCCCGGCCCTCGGCGCCCTGGCCCGCTGGGCCGGCGGCTGGGTCGCCGACAAGCTGGGTGGCGCCCGCGTCACGATCATCTCCTTCGTGGGCATGGCCGTCTCGATCATCGGCGTGATCAACTTCCTGCCCTCGGGCGGCAATGACGGCAACTTCGCCGGCTTCTTCGTCTCCTTCCTGGCCGCGTTCTTCTTCTCCGGCATCGGCAACGGCTCGACCTTCCGCCAGATCCCGGTGATCTTCCGCAACCAGCACCTGAAGGGCCTGACCGAGGGCACGCCGGAGTACGCGAAGGCGCTGAAGCAGACCGAGATGGAGGCGGGCGCCGTCACCGGCTTCACCGCCGCGATCGCCGCCTACGGCTTCTTCTTCATCCCGGCCCTGTTCGCGAACTTCGCCGTGACCAGCGCGATGTGGGGCTTCGTGGCCTTCTACGTCAGCTGCATCGTGGTCACGTGGTGGTTCTACGCCCGCAAGGGCGCCGAGTCGCCGTCCTGACCCGACCGTCACAGCGCCTGTCATGGCGACCTGCTGACCACGCCCCCGAAGACCGCACACCGGTTTTCGGGGGCTTCGGCGTACTCGGGAAGAAAAACTTGTGAAAGTTTTCACAAGCGGACAAGGGACCTTGGTCCTCGAAGAAACCGCAGGTCGGAGGCCTGCTGGCATGCGGGCCCGGCTCATCCGGGGGACCATTGGTACCGAACCCGGGACCATCGCTGCCCCAAATGATCGATCAAACGCAGTCCAATGGTGAGTAAGCAATGACGCGGCAATTCGGAAGGTGCGGCCATGACTGCAGCTCCTGCGGAAGCAACGGTTAACGGCGAGGCCTGGGACGGCTTCAAGGGCGGGCTGTGGCGCGACGCCATCGATGTCCGCGACTTCATTCAGCAGAACTACACCCCGTACGAGGGCGACGACTCGTTCCTCGCGGGCCCCACCGAGCGGACCACCGCCGTGTGGAAGGCCATCACGGACAAGTTCCCGGAGGAGCGCGAGAAGGGCGTCTACGACGTCGCGTACGACATTCCGTCGTCGATCACCGCGCACGCCCCGGGCTACATCGACCGAGACAAGGACCTGATCGTCGGTCTGCAGACGGACGCCCCGCTCAAGCGCGCGATCATGCCGTACGGCGGCTGGCGCATGGTGGCCGGCGCTCTGAAGACCTACGGCTACCCGGTCTCCGAAGACCTGGAGAAGGTCTTCACCGAGTACCGCAAGTCGCACAACTCCGGTGTCTTCGACGCCTACACCCCCGAGATCCTCGCCGCCCGCAAGGCCGGCATCGTCACCGGTCTCCCGGACGCCTACGGCCGCGGCCGCATCATCGGCGACTACCGCCGCGTGGCCCTCTACGGCGTCGACCGTCTCATCGAGATCAAGAAGACCGAGAAGAACGAGATCGCCGCCATGCCGGCAGGCGACCGTTCGCTCGAGGAGACCATCCGCCTTCGCGAGGAGCTCTCGGAGCAGATCCGCGCGCTCGGCGAGCTGAAGCAGATGGCCGAGGCCTACGGCTACGACATCTCCGGCCCCGCCAAGACCGGCCGCGAGGCCATCCAGTGGCTGTACTTCGCGTACCTCGCCGCCGTGAAGGAGCAGAACGGCGCGGCCATGTCGCTGGGCCGTACCTCCACCTTCGTGGACGTCTTCCTCCAGCGTGACATCGCCAAGGGCCTCATCACCGAGGAGCAGGCGCAGGAGCTCGTCGACGACTTCATCATCAAGCTCCGCATCGTGCGCTTCCTGCGCACCCCGGAGTACGACGAGCTGTTCTCCGGCGACCCCACCTGGGTCACCGAGTCGATCGCCGGAATGGGCGAGGACGGCCGTCCGCTGGTCACCAAGACCTCGTTCCGCTACCTGCAGACCCTCTACAACCTCGGCCCGGCCCCCGAGCCGAACATGACGGTCTTCTGGTCGCCGCAGCTGCCGCAGGGCTTCAAGGAGTACTGCGCCAAGGTCTCCATCGACACCTCCTCGGTGCAGTACGAGTCCGACGAGCTGATGCGCCCGCGCTTCGGCGACGACACCGCCATCGCCTGCTGTGTCTCGGCGATGCCGGTCGGCAAGCAGATGCAGTTCTTCGGCGCCCGTGTGAACGTCGCCAAGACCCTGCTCTACGCGATCAACGGCGGCCGTGACGAGAAGTCCGGCGTCCAGGTCGGCCCGAAGACCGAGGCCATCACCTCCGAGGTCCTCGACTACGACGAGGTCATGAAGAAGTTCGACGAGCAGATGGAATGGCTCGCCAACGTCTACGTGCACTCGCTGAACGTCATCCACTACATGCACGACAAGTACGCCTACGAGCGCATCGAGATGGCGCTGCACGACCGCGACGTGCGCCGCACGATGGCCTGCGGTATCGCCGGTCTCTCGGTCGCCGCGGACTCCCTGTCGGCCATCAAGCACGCCAAGGTCACCGTCGTGCGCGACGAGACCGGTCTCGCCACCGACTACACCATCGAGGGCGACTACCCGGCGTACGGCAACAACGACGACAAGGTCGACTCCATCGCCGTCTGGCTGGTCGAGGAGTTCATGAAGAAGGTGCGCAAGCACCCGACCTACCGCAACGCCGAGCACACGCAGTCGGTGCTGACGATCACCTCGAACGTGGTCTACGGCAAGAAGACCGGCAACACCCCCGACGGCCGCCGCGCGGGCGAGCCGTTCTCGCCGGGCGCCAACCCGATGAACGGCCGTGACACACACGGCTACATCGCCTCGGCGATGTCGGTGGCGAAGCTCCCGTACGAGGACGCCGAGGACGGCATCTCGCTGACCAACACCGTCACCCCCGACGGCCTCGGCCGCACCCCCGACGAGCGGATCAAGAACCTGGCGGGTGTGCTCGACGGCTACATGGCCTCCGACGGCTTCCACATGAACGTGAACGTCCTCAACCGGGCCGTTCTCGAGGACGCCATGGAGCACCCGGAGAACTACCCGCAGCTGACCATCCGGGTCTCGGGTTACGCGGTCAACTTCGTCCGCCTGACCCGTGAGCAGCAGCTCGACGTGCTCAACCGCACCTTCCACGGCTCGCTCTGAGCCCCCGGCCCGGCGTGCCCCGCACGCCGGGCCTTCGGCTCGCAGCAAGCACGAACGTGAGCGCGAGCCGACCCCGACTCGCGGCCCCGGGCCTGGGCCCTCACTCCCGGCCCGGGAGCCGCGATCACCAACCTGCTTCTGCCATTCGGGAGTTGTGCCATGACAGTGCTGCTCGGCAAGGACATCCCCGTCGGTGCGCCGACCGCCGACGAACGTATCGGTCTGCACAGCCCGACGAGTCGGCCCACGACCCCGGCCGCAGCCGCCACGCAGCGCCCCATCGAGGGCTCCGTGCACTCCTGGGACCTGTCGACGGGCGTCGACGGCCCCGGCACGCGCTTCGTGACCTTCCTGGCCGGCTGCCCGCTGGCCTGCCTGTACTGCCACAACCCCGACACGATGAAGATGCGCAACGGCAAGCGCACCTCCGCCGACGACGTGATCGCCGAGGCGGGCAAGTACACGACCTTCATCAAGGCTTCCGGCGGCGGCGCCACCATCTCCGGCGGCGAACCCCTGCTCCAGCCGGTCTTCGCGGGTGAGCTCTTCCACCGCCTCAAGCACGAACTCGGCCTGCACACCGCGCTCGACACCTCGGGCTTCCTGGGTGCCCGCGCCACCGACGCGATGCTGCGCGACATCGACCTGGTGCTGCTCGACATCAAGTCCTGGGACCGCGACACCTACAAGAAGGTCACCGCGCGCGAACTGCAGCCCACCCTGGACTTCGCCCACCGCCTCGCCGACCTCGGCAAGGAGGTGCACGTCCGCTTCGTGCTCGTGCCCGGTCTGACCGACGACCCGGCCAACGTCGAGGGCGTCGCCGCCTTCGCGGCCTCCCTCGGCAACGTCTCGCGGGTGGACGTGCTGCCCTTCCACAAGCTCGGCCAGTCCAAGTGGGAGGCCCTGGACATGCCGTTCACACTGGCCGAGACCCCCTCGCCGATGCCCGAGGAGGTCGACGCGGCCAAGCGGATCTTCGAGGCCCACGGCCTGAAGGCCGTCTGAGCCCGCCTCCGCGACCCGGACGTACCCTGGAGGCATGAGCACCACCCCGACGCCCCGCGACGAGCGGCCCGAGACCGAGCCCGAGCAGCCGAAGCCCAGGCCCGCGCTCGTCTTCGACGACCCGCTCGACCAGCAGTCCTCCGACGACACGGACCGGGGCTGGGGCGAGCGGCCGACGGGCGGCAGCGCCGACAGTGCCGCGGACCTCGCACGCTTCCTCGACGAGAAGCCTCCGCACCACATCTGAGCCCGGACACGGCACCGGATCCGAGCCCGGGCACGGCACCAGCTCCGAGCCCGGGCACGAAGCCGGGTGACTACTCCTCGCGGTGCCCCGACCCGCGCTGCGCGACCAATGCGTCGCGGATCTCCTTGAGCACCTCGAGCTCGGTGATCTCCATCGTCTCCTGGACGCCTTCCTTCGCCTTGCGCCGCTGCTCCGCCTTGGCCAGGTACTTGGCCATCGGCAGCACCATGAGGAAGTAGACGACAGCGGCGGTGATCAGGAACGTCAGGATCGCGCTGAGCACCGAGCCCCACAGGATCGGGATGCCCGTCACGTCGCCCGTCTTCGGATCCACCGCACAGGGCGCCTTGAGGCAGGACTGATAGTGATCGAGATCCTTGGTGCCGAGCGCGCCGACCAGCGGATTGATGACGCCCTTCACCACGGAGTTCACGATGTTGGTGAACGCCGCGCCGATGACGACCGCGACCGCCAGATCGACCACGTTCCCCCGCATCAGGAACGCCTTGAACCCTTCGAGCAGGCTGGGCTTCTTCTCCTCGCTCACGGTGGAGCCTTTCGTCGCACGTGCAGTGGCAGTTGAAGCTGCCATTAGGCACGCCGGGCCGAAGGGACGTCCAATCCATGCACACGAACAGGTGAGTTGACGAACTGCCGCACCCGCATCTTGACGTCGAGAGCCCGCACGTCATCGCAGTGTCACCGCAAGCGGCCTGTCCGGGCCTGCCCCCGCGAGGGTGGTGGCCACCTCACGCGTGACCTGGAGCACCACCAACGCGCCGCTGTCGAGGGCGCCTTGACCGGCCTCGGGCACCTGCGCCACACGTGCGTTGGAGGCGATCACGCGCGCCCGCTCGCCGTGGGACGCCGCGGCGACCACGTCGACGCGATCGCCCGGCGTGAGAAGGGAAGCGGCGCCGGCGTCGGCGATACGTACCGGGGCGGAGACCAGCCCCACGGGGCGCGCGGCCGGCGCGGCAGCCGCCACCGCATCGGAGCGGGCAGCGGGCTCCGCACCTGCCCTGGCGCCCAGTGCAAGAGTGGCCGCGGCCACCGCGAGCCCCGCCGCGACGGTACGTCTGCGTCGCCGCAGCGCCCTGCTCAACCGCGCGCTCGCGCCCCGTACATGAAGGGGAGAGAAGTGCGGAACATCGCATGAGGGCGCGGGGACCGCAGGTGGAGGAGGGTCGGCAAGGGACGGGTGGGAGAGAGGACGAGTGGTGGACACAGGGATCACCGCCTGACGTGAGGGACGTCGTGGGGACGCCGCCGAACGCCCCTCACGATCCCCGCATCGCCGAAAGCCCGCTGAGCCCTGTGGACAACCAGCGGCCTGTGGACAACTCCCTCACCCGATCAGGCAGTTCAGGCCGCGCAGCGCCCGCCTGCCGACGGGCGCCGATAGCCTGGAAAGGGCTTCGGCCCCCGGGCGGGAGGGGACTGTCCGGCCCCGGCCCACAACCTCACGGCAGCTCGATCCCCAGATCCCACCCATCATGCGCATGCGTGCACAGGCAGTCCCGCTCCGAAGTCGCCGGAAGCGCCCCGACCACGTCGAACAGCACCTCGCGCAGCCGCCCGACGTTCTCGCCGAACACCTTCAACACCTCGGTGTGCGAGACGCCTTCACCCGTCTCGGCGCCCGCGTCCAGGTCCGTCACCAGCGACATCGACGTGTAGCAGAGCCCCAGTTCACGGGCGAGTACGGCCTCGGGGTGCCCCGTCATACCGACCACCGACCAGCCCATCGCCGCATGCCACTGCGACTCGGCGCGCGTCGAGAAGCGCGGCCCCTCGATCACGACCATCGTCCCGCCGTCCACCGGCTCCCAGCCCCGCCCCCGTGCGGCCCTGAGCGCGGCGGCGCGACCCACCGGGCAGTAGGGGTCGGCGAAGGTCGTGTGGACGACGTTCGGCACGGTGCCGTCCGGCAGCGGGTACCCGTCGAAGAAGGTCTGGGCCCGCGCCTTCGTGCGGTCCACGACCTGATCCGGCACGAGCAGCGTCCCGGGCCCGTACTCCGGCCGCAGCCCGCCCACCGCGCAAGGGCCGAGCACCTGCCGTACGCCCATCGAGCGCAGCGCCCACAGATTGGCGCGGTAGTTGATGCGGTGCGGCGGAAGGCTGTGCCCGCGGCCGTGCCGGGGAAGGAAGGCCACGCTCCGCCCGGCCAGTTCGCCGAGGAAGAGGGAGTCGCTGGGCGCTCCGTAAGGGGTCTCCACCTCGACCTCGGTCACGTCCTCCAGGAAGGAGTAGAACCCCGAGCCGCCGATGACACCGATCTCTGCGTTCGCCATATGAGCCATGAGATCAGCGTAGTCATACGCGAAAACCCCGCTGCCTGAGAGGCGGCGGGGTTCCCGAAAGCGTAAGAAACGAGCGTCAGGCAGCCGACGTCGAGGACGACGAAGACGAAGACGAAGCCGACGTCGACGACGAAGAAGTCGAGGACGACGAAGAAGAAGGCTTGGCAGCCGTCGAAGAGGACGACGACGAGGCCGGCGTGCTGCTCGAGGACGAGCCACGGCTGTCGTTGCGGTAGAAGCCCGAGCCCTTGAACACGATGCCGACCGCCGAGAACACCTTCTTGAGGCGTCCGTTGCAGTTCGGGCACTCGGTCAGAGCGTCATCGGTGAACTTCTGCACCGCCTCGAGGCCTTCGCCGCACTCGGTGCACTGGTACTGATACGTCGGCACTTGCTTCCTCCTGGCACTCTCACTCGATGAGTGCTAACGACGTTCCATAGTGACGTATTCCGCTGGATCAGTCCACCGTGGCGAGCGCGCGGTGACTCACACCACGTGCCACGGTCCGCCCCTTGGACTCCGGTACGAGCCTGCCGCGCAGCGCGAACAGGGTCAGCAGGGCCAGTGCGGTCGCGACCGCGGGGACCATGAATCCATAGCTGGCGCCATGCGCGTCGGCAAGGCGCCCCGCCACCGTCACGGCCGCTGCCTGCCCGAAGGCGACCGCACCCGTGAGCCAGGTGAACGCCTCGGTACGGGCCGAGGCCGGCACCAGCTGCTCGACCAGGGTGAACGCGGTGATCAGGGCCGGTGCGATGGACATGCCCACGAGCAGGCCCACCACGGCGAACAGCGCCACCGAGTCGAGCGTCCACAGGGTGGAGGCGACCACGGTCAGTCCCGCGTAACCGAGCAGCAGCCTGCGCCGGGGTCCGACCTTCCAGACGACGGCGCCGCAGGCGATGCCCGCGATCATGTTGCCGGCCGCGAAGATGCCGTACAGCAGGCCGTTCACGCCGGACTGGCCGATCTCCTCGGCGAAGGCCGTCAGGGAGACCTGCATACCGCCGAAGACGGCGCCGATGCCGAGCATGGCGACGATGAGTGCCCGCACGCCCGGGATCGTCAGGGCGGAGGCCTGCCCGACCCGCGCGTCACCCGGGACATGGCGGGCCGGCTGGGTGCCGCGCTGCGCGGCGAAGAGCAGACCGCCCGCGAGGGTCAGGACCGCCTGGGCGGCCAGGCCGGCGCCCGGGTGGACCATGGTGCACAAGGCCGTGGCGAGCACGGGGCCGACGACGAAGGTGAGCTCGTCCGTCACGGACTCGAAGGCCGCCGCGGTGGGCAGCAGGTGCCGGCGGTCGTCCCGGTCGAGCACGGAGGCCCAGCGGGCCCGGACCATCGGACCGACCTGCGGCACCGAGGCACCGGTCGGCACGGCCGCGAGGAACAGCGCCCACAGGGGAGCGTCCGCGAGGGCCAGCGAGGCGAGCAGGATCACCGAGACGGCGTTGATCAGCACGCCGGGGATCAGGACGGCCGACTGTCCGAAGCGGTCCGCGAGCTTGCCGCTCTGCGGGGCGAACAGGGCCATGGAGATACCGGTCACCGCGGCCACGGCGCCCGCGCTGCCGAACGATCCGGTCGTGTGCTGCACGAGCAGCACGATCGACATCGTGAGCATGGCGAACGGCTGCCGTGCGGCGAAGCCGGGCAGGACGAACGAAAGGGCACCGGGAGTGCGCAGGAGCTGCCCGTAACCAGGGCGGGTCTCCGGGTTGGTCTCGACCGTGGACACCACGGTCCTTGCCTTTCTGCTGCCTGGTAGCGGGCCCGTGTGGCGTCGCCGAGAGCTGTCCATCGTGCGCAGGGATCGTCGGTGATGCCGGTCCCTGCGGGGTTTCTCGGCCGCCGTGCGAACGCGCCAGCTCTGCATCAGACAGAGGTGATCGTGTGAGTTCCCTTCATTGTACGGGTTGTCGGCGCCCCGCGCCTCGGAAATGCGCACTCTCGGGGAGTTGCCACCTGCGATTGGGGCGCCGTTCACCCACGTAACCCTGAAGTTCAGCCTCGTACGCCTGAAGTCGGCTCGAAGTCGGCTCGAAGTCGGCCTGGAGCCGCTCACGAACCCCGGCTCAGGACGGCGTGCCCGTCCCCAGCCACCCGGCCAGCTTTCCGCCCTGTCCGACGTCCCGCAGCCGCTTCTCCGCCGCGTCCCGCACCGGGTCCGTGGCCACGACGAGGAGCTCGTCCCCGCGCCGCAGCACCGTGGTGGGCGACGGTACGAAGGACGCCTCGTCGCGGACGATCAGGGTGACCGCCGCGCCCGCGGGCAGCCGTAGCTCGCCCACCTCGACGCCGTGCATCTTGGACCGCTCGGGGATCGAGACCGAGAGCAGATGCCCGCGCAGCCGTTCCAGCGGGGCCGATTCGATGCCCAGGTCGGCCGCCTCGCTGGAGTCGCCCAGTTTCAGGGCCTTGGCGAGCCACGGCAGCGTAGGACCTTGGATCAGCGTGTAGACCACGACGAGCACGAAGACGATGTTGAAGATCCGCTCGTTGCTCTCGATCCCGGCCACCATGGGGATGGTGGCGAGAATGATGGGCACCGCTCCGCGCAGACCGGCCCAGCTCATCAGGGCCTGTTCACGCCAGGGGATCTTGAACGGCAGCAGGCTGATCGTCACTTCCAGCGGGCGGGCCACCATCGTCAGGATCAGGCCGATGACCAGCGCGGGCCAGATGTCCTCGATCAGCTTGTGCGGGGTGACCAGGAGTCCGAGCAGGACGAACATGCCGATCTGGGCGATCCAGCCGAGTCCGTCGGCGAATCCGCGGGTGGCCGGCCAGTGCGGCAGTTTGGCGTTGCCGAGCACCATGGCGGCCAGATAGACGGCGAGGAAGCCCGAGCCGTGCGCGATGGCGCCGGCCGCGTACGCCGTGATCGCGATGGCCATGACGGCGATCGGGTAGAGGCCGGAGGCGGGCAGCGCGACATGGCGCAGGCCCCACGAACCGAGGAAGCCGACCGCGAGGCCGATGGCCGCGCCGATGGCGAGCTCCATCGCGATCTCGCCGACCAGGACGTACCAGGCGTGCATCGGCTCGGTCGAGGAGAAGGCCACGACGAGGATCACGACCGGGGCGTCGTTGAACCCGGACTCGGCTTCGAGCACACCGGTCACGCGCGAGGGCAGCGGCACCTTGCGCAGCACGGAGAAGACCGCCGCGGCGTCCGTGGAGGACACGACCGCGCCGATGATGAGCGCCTGGCGCCATTCGAGCCCGACGAGATAGTGCGCACCCGCGGCCGTGACACCGACGCTGACCGCGACACCGACGATCGAAAGGACGATCGCGGCCGGCAACGCGGGCTTGATCTCCTTCCACTTGGTGCCGAGGCCACCTTCGGCCAGAATCACCACAAGCGCCGCATAACCGATGACCTGGGTCAACTCGGCATTGTTGAAGCTGACGTTGAAGATCCCGTCCTGGCCTATCGCGACGCCGATGCCCAGGTAGAGGAGCAGGCTGGGCAGCCCGCTGCGCGAGGAGATCCGCACGGCGGCGACGGCGATGAGCAGGACGAGCGAGCTGATCAGGAGGAGCTCGTTGAGCTGATGGACAGTCAGTGGCCGTTCCTTCCGCGCGCGCTGCTGAAAGAGGGGGGTACTTCGTTACCTTACCTAATCGTTAACGCTTTCTTGACGCCCTTGTTTTCCCTTCCGATACGGTCCGGGTGGCCGGATCGGCCTGTGCGTGCGACCGAAGCGGACTCCGCGTCTCAACCTCAACCGGCCTGCACCTAAGGTTGCTCCTGCACTCAAAGGACCGCTCCGCCGCTCGAGTACCGCCCACGGCTTGCGCCGCACCACGGCACACGAAGGCCGGCAAGGACCACAAGGACAGCGATGCCCGCGAACACCACCGCCACTTCGGGTGGCCGCAAGGCCGGCCGGAAGAAGGGGCGCCGCCTCCGCCTGTTTGTCCTCGCCCTCGTGGTGGCGATCGTGGCGGGTATCGGCTTCGGCGCCTGGTGGAGCATCAGCACCGTGCGCGCCTCCCTTCCGCAGACGAAGGGTTCGCTGACCCTCGACGGTCTGAGCGCGCCCGTGGACGTACGGCGCGACGCCCAGGGCATCCCGCAGATCTACGCGGACACCTCCGAGGACCTGTTCCGCGCGCAGGGTTACGTGCAGGCGCAGGACCGGTTCTGGGAGATGGACGTACGCCGCCATATGACCTCCGGTCGGCTGTCCGAGATGTTCGGTGAGGGGCAGGTCGACACCGACGCGTTCCTGCGCACGCTGGGCTGGCACAGGACCGCGCAGGAGGAATACGACACCAAGCTCGCGCCCGACACGAAGAAGTACCTGCAGGCGTACGCCGACGGGGTCAATCAGTACCTCGAAGGCAAGTCCGGCGAGGACGTCTCGGTCGAGTACGCGGCCCTCGGCTTCACCACCGACTACGAGATCGAGAAGTGGACCCCGGTCGACTCGGTGGCCTGGCTCAAGGCGATGGCCTGGGACCTGCGCGGCAACATGCAGGACGAGATCGACCGCTCGCTGATGTACAGCAGGCTCGGTCCCAAGGAGATCGCCGAGCTCTACCCGGACTACCCGTACGGCACGCACAAGCCGATCGTGCAGGAAGGCGCGGTCGACACCGCGACCAACACGTACAACCCGAAGGCCACCGCCACCCAAGGTCAGTCGGGCGCCGCGAACGGTCTGAACACGGGAGCCACGGGTGCCGCCCTGAACACCCAGCTCTCCGGCCTCTCCAAAGTCCTGGAGAACATGCCCGACGCCGTCGGCCCCAACGGCAACGGCATCGGCTCCAACTCCTGGGTGGTCTCCGGCAAGCACACGACCACCGGCATGCCGCTGCTCGCGAACGACCCGCACCTGGCGCCCATGCTGCCCTCGCTCTGGTACCAGATGGGCCTGCACTGCCGCGGCGGCGTCAGTGAGAAGTGCCAGTACGACGTCTCCGGCTACACCTTCTCCGGTATGCCCGGCGTGATCATCGGTCACAACCAGCAGATCGCCTGGGGCATGACCAACCTGGGCGCGGATGTCACCGACCTCTACCTGGAGAAGATCCAGGGCGACGGCTATCTGTACGACGGCAAGGTGCTGCCGTTCACGACGCGTACCGAGACGATCAAGATCGCCGGTGGTGAACCCAAGAAGATCACCGTCCGCACGACCAACAACGGCCCGCTGCTCTCCGACCGCAGCGACGAGCTCGGCAAGGTCGGCGAGGAAGCGCCCGTGGCCAGCTCCGCCCCCGACCGCTCGGACGGCTACGCGGTGGCGCTGAAATGGACCGCGCTCGATGCGGGCAAGTCCATGGACGCCGTGTTCCTGATCAACAGGGCGACGGACTTCAAGGAGTTCCAGGCCGCGGCCGCCAAGTTCGAGGTGCCTTCGCAGAACCTGATCTACGCCGACAAGCAGGGCAACATCGGCTACCAGGCGCCCGGCAAGATCCCCACGCGCTCCGCGAAGCACGACGGCACGCTGCCCGCCCCCGGCTGGGACTCCTCGTACAACTGGACCGGGTACATCAACCCGAAGGCGCTGCCCTACGAGTACAAACCCGAGCGCGGCTACATCGTGACGGCGAACCAGGCCGTGATCGACGAGGACAAGTACCCGTACGACCTGACGAAGGACTGGGGCTACGGCGCGCGCAGCCAGCGGATCAACGACCTGATCAAGGACAAGATCAAGGGCGGCGGGAAGATCTCCACCGAGGACATGCGCACCATGCAGATGGACTCGAGCAGCGAGATCGCCAACACGCTGAACCACATGCTGACCAAGCTCGACATCAAGGACCCCGACGTCCGCGCCGCGCAGAAGCTCCTCGAGGGCTGGAACGGTACGCAGGACGCCGACTCGGCGGCCGCCGCGTACTTCAACGCGGTGTGGCGCAACGTCCTCAAGCTCGCCTTCGGCAACAAGCTGCCCAAGGAGCTGCGCGTCAAGGGCTCCTGCATCAGCGTCCCGCCGGCCGACAAGACGGGCCCGGTCGACAACCCCGACGAGCGGGTGCGCGAATGCGGTCAGCGCGACCCGGACGCCGCCCAGCCGGACGGCGGCGACCGCTGGTTCGAGGTGTTCCGCCAGCTGTCCAAGGACAAGGACAGCGAGTGGTGGCACACGCCCGCGACCCGCACCGACGAGGAGACCACGACCCTCGACGGACTCCTTGCACGCGCCATGGAGGACGCCCGCTGGGAGCTGACCGCCAAGCTCGGCAAGGACATGGACACCTGGAGCTGGGGCCGGCTGCACACCCTGGAGCTGAAGAACCAGACCATCGGCACCGAGGGCCCGGGCTTCATGCAGTGGCTGCTCAACCGAGGCCCCTACAAGCTCGGCGGCGGTGAGGCAGCGGTCGATGCGACCGGCTGGAACGCGGCCGGCGGCTACGAGGTGATCTGGGTGCCGTCGATGCGGATGGTGGTCAACCTCCAGGACTTCGACAAGTCCAAGTGGATCAACCTGACCGGTGCGTCGGGGCATGCGTACAGCCCCAACTACACCGATCAGACCGACAAATGGGTCAAGGGCGAACTGCTCGACTGGTCGTTCACCAAGGACGCGGTCGAGGAGTCGACCGAGAACCACCTGGTGCTCAAGCCGTAAAAGCGCGAACCCCTCCAGGGGTCACCACCGCGTGAACGGGGTGGTCGTGCGGTTCCGCCGGAACCTGCGCGACCACCTCGTTCTCGTAGAGCAGCACCACGAGTTCCGCGTGCGCACCCGCCCGTTCGAGACGTGCGAGCACCCGGTCGTACGAGCCTCCGCCGCGTCCGAGCCGCATGCCGTGCTCATCGACCGCGAGCCCGGGCAGCAGCACCGCGCCGGCCTGCGTGACGGCCTCGGGGCCGAGCCGTTCGCCCTCGGGTTCGAGCAGGCCGCGGCCCGCGGGGGCAAGCCGCTCGGGGCCTTCGTACGCGGCCCAGTCGAGATCGTTGTCCACGAGCAGCACGGGCAGCAGCACCTTTGCGCCACGGGCGCGCAGAGCATCGAGCAGCACCCGCGTACCGGGCTCGCGCCCGACCGAGACATACGCGGCGACCACGGCACCCGGTGTGCTCAGCACGGGCAGCGCGAGCGCCTGCTCGCCGAGCGCGGTCGCCGCCATCTGGACGTCATCCGGCGTCAACGTCCTCCTCATCGCGAGGAGTTCTCTGCGCAACTCTTCCTTGGCAGCCTTGCTTCCGGTCCGTCCGGTCACAGCTCGTTCACACATATCAGGCCCAATCCTGTGCAATGAGAATGAATTAACCGGAGCAGAATCTTCCGCGCATTCTCAGCGGATATGGTGCGGGGCATGACCAATGAACGACCCGCGATCACCAAGGCTGTCATCCCGGCGGCAGGTCTCGGCACGCGCTTCTTGCCGGCGACCAAGGCGACCCCGAAGGAAATGCTTCCGGTGGTCGACAAGCCTGCCATCCAGTACGTGGTCGAAGAGGCCGTGGCGGCCGGTCTGTCGGATGTCCTGATGGTCACCGGCCGCAACAAGCGCCCGCTCGAAGACCACTTCGACCGCAACTATGAGCTGGAATCCGCCCTGGAGAAGAAGGGCGACGCCGACCGGCTCGCCAAGGTCCAGGAGTCCAGCGACCTCGCCACCATGCACTACGTCCGCCAGGGCGACCCCAGGGGCCTCGGCCACGCCGTGCTGTGCGCCGCGCCGCACGTGGGCAACGAGCCCTTCGCGGTCCTCCTCGGCGACGACCTCATCGACGCCCGCGACCCCCTGCTCCAGCGCATGGTCGAGATCCAGGCCGCCCACGGCGGCAGCGTCATCGCGCTGATGGAGGTCGACCCCGAGCAGATCCACCTCTACGGTTGCGCGGCGGTCAAGCCGACCGGCGACGACGACGTCGTGGAGATCACCGGTCTGATCGAGAAGCCCGAACCGGCCGAGGCGCCCAGCAACTTGGCGATCATCGGCCGCTATGTACTGGCCCCGGAGATCTTCGCCATACTGCGGGAGACCGAGCCCGGCCGCGGCGGCGAGATCCAGCTCACCGACGCGCTGCAGAAGCTCGCGACGTCCGACGTGGGCGGCCCGGTGCACGGCGTGGTCTTCAAGGGCCGGCGCTACGACACCGGTGACCGCGGCGACTATCTTCGTGCCATTGTCAGACTCGCGTGCGAACGTGAAGACCTGGGCCCGGACTTCCGGACCTGGCTTCGTGGTTACGTCACCGAGGAGATGCAGCAGTCTTGAGCAACAGCACCACGGATCAGACCGCCCATGTGTGGTCGGTGACCGAGCATCTCGACGACATCCTGGCGACCGTCCAGCCGTTGGAGCCCATCGAGCTCCAACTGCTCGACGCGCAGGGCTGTGTCCTCGTCGAGGAGGTCACCGTCCCGCTCTCGCTGCCGCCCTTCGACAACAGCTCCATGGACGGCTATGCGGTCCGGGTCGCCGATGTCGAGGGCGCGAGCGAGGAGTTCCCCGCCGTCCTCGAAGTGATCGGGGATGTCGCGGCGGGCAGTGCGGGCGATCTGACCGTGGGCGCCGGCCAGGCCGCGCGCATCATGACCGGCGCGCCACTGCCGCCCGGCGCGGAAGCCGTGGTCCCGGTCGAGTGGACCGACGGGGGCCTCGGCGAGGGCCCGGTCGGCGGCATGACCCCGCACAGCGCGTCGCCCGAGGGTGCGTCCGGTGAGGTGCGGGTGCACAGGCCCGCCGGGGCGCGGGCGCATGTCCGCGCGCAGGGCAGCGATGTCCAGGCCGGCGAGATGGCGCTCGCCGCCGGTACGGTCCTCGGCCCGTCCCAGATCGCCCTGCTCGCCGCGATCGGCCGCGCCTCCGTGCGCGTCCGTCCGCGTCCTCGTGTGGTCGTGATGTCCACGGGCAGCGAACTGACGCAGCCGGGCGAGGAGTTGGGCAAGGGCCAGATCTACGACTCCAACTCCTTCGCGCTGACCGCCGCCGCGCGTGACGCCGGCGCGATCGCGTACCGGGTCGGAGCGGTCGCGGACGACGCGGAGACCTTGCGCTCCACGATCGAGGATCAGCTGATCCGCGCGGATCTCCTGGTCACCACGGGTGGGGTGAGCGTCGGCGCGTACGACGTGGTCAAGGAAGCGCTGCAGAGCGTCGGTGACGAGGACGAGGCGGGCGCGGGCATCGAGTTCCGCAAGCTCGCGATGCAGCCGGGCAAACCGCAGGGCTTCGGCTCGATCGGCCCCGACCACACGCCGCTGCTCTGTCTGCCCGGCAATCCGGTCTCGTCGTACGTCTCCTTCGAACTCTTCGTACGTCCCGCGATCCGCACCCTGATGGGTCTGGAGGACGTCAACCGGCCGAGCGTCCGCGCGGAGCTGCGCTGCGAGGAGCCGCTGTCGTCCCCGAAGGGCAAGCGCCAGTTCCTGCGCGGGTCCTACGACGCGGCGGCGGGCGCGGTCCGTCCGGTGGGCGGTTCCGGTTCGCATCTGATCGCAGCGCTCGCGCAGGCGGACTGCCTGATCGTGGTCCCCGAGGACGTGGCGGAGGTCGCGCCGGGCACGCAGCTGGATGTGATCCTGCTCGGCTGAGGCGAAGTTCCGGGGGATCGGGGCGGCGCCCTCCCGGGGGCTCTGCCCCTGACCCCTGGGCGCGCGCCTTGATCCGGCCGGTCCTCGCCGACCGCGGCGCTCTTGGTAGCGGTACCGTGTCGCCCACACACGGCCTGCACACGGCCCTCCGCACGGGGCGCGTGCACGGCCGCTCGAGGCCCGACCGGGAGCGCAGCAGCACATGAGCACGCAGGACCGACTGACCCATATCGACGAGGCGGGCGCCGCCCGCATGGTCGACGTGTCCGGGAAGGACGTGACCGAGCGCATCGCCCGCGCCTCGGGCCGCGTGCTCGTCTCGCCCCAGGTGATCTCGTTGCTGCGCGGCGAGGGCATGCCCAAGGGCGACGCCCTCGCGACGGCCCGTATCGCCGGAATCATGGGCGCCAAGAAGTGCTCCGACCTGATCCCGCTCTGCCACCCGCTGGACATCGCCGGCGTCAAGCTCGACCTCGCGGTCGCGGACGACGCGGTGGAGATCACGGCCACCGTGAAGACCACGGGCCGCACGGGCGTCGAGATGGAGGCGCTGACCGCCGTGTCGGTCGCGGGTCTGACGGTCGTCGACATGGTGAAGGCCGTCGACAAGGGCGCGGTCATCACGGACGTACGGGTGGAGTCGAAGTCGGGCGGCAAGTCGGGCGACTGGAGCCGGGCATGACGTATCGCGCCCTGGTCGTCACCGCCTCCAACCGCGCCGCCGCCGGCGTCTACCCGGACAAAGGCGGCCCGATCCTCGCCGAAGGCCTGCGCGGCCTCGGCTTCGAGGTCGACGGTCCGCAGGTCGTTCCCGACGGCGACCCGGTCGAGGCCGCACTGCGGTCCGGCGTCGAGGCCGCGTACGACGTGATCGTCACGACCGGCGGTACGGGCATCTCGCCCACCGACGCCACCCCGGACGCGACCCGCCGTGTCATCGACTACGAAGTGCCCGGAATCCCCGAGGCGGTACGGGCGTTCAGCAGGGACAAGGTGCCCGCCGCGGCCCTGTCGCGAGGCCTGGCCGGAGTCGCCGGCCGCACGCTGATCGTCAATCTGCCCGGTTCCACCGGCGGAGTGCGCGACGGTCTCGCCGTACTGGAGACGGTCCTGGTGCACGCGGTCGAGCAGCTCCACGGAGGAGACCACCCCCGACCCAGCGGGAGCCCGAGCTGAACAGCCCTTCCTGGCCGGTGGAGCTGGTGGACGGTGACGTCGTCCTCCGGCCCATAAAGCTGCGCGACCAGCGCAACTGGCGCGAGGTCAACCGCCGCAACCGCGACTGGCTGCGCCCCTGGGAGGCGACCATTCCGCCGCCCGCCCCGGGCGCACCTCCCGCGCACCGGCCCACGTACCGCCAGATGGTGCGCCATCTGCGCGCGGAGGCGAACGCGGGCCGGATGCTGCCGTTCGTCATCGAGTACCGGGGGCAGCTGGTCGGTCAGCTCACCGTTGCCGGGATCACCTGGGGCTCGATGTGCTCGGGCCATATCGGCTACTGGGTGGACCAGTCCGTCGCGGGCCGCGGCGTCATGCCCACCTCGGTCGCGCTGGCCGTCGACCACTGCTTCCGCGCGGTCGGACTGCACCGCATCGAAGTCTGTATTCGCCCGGAGAACAACCCGAGCCGCAGAGTCGTGGAGAAACTCGGATTCCGCTCCGAGGGACTTCGTCCACGCTATCTCCACATTGACGGAGGCTGGCGGGACCATCTGGTGTTCGCACTCACCGCCGAAGAGGTCCCCGAAGGGCTGCTCACGCGCTGGCATCAGACGCGCAGGCTCGCAGCTCAGCAGCAGGGGCGCGAGCAGGATCACGAACAGCAGAAATAAAATACTTGTTCGAAAGTGGGCGAGAGTTGACCGTGAATATGCCTGCAAACGGAGCCTGATCGAAGCCTGTTGATCGCATCAGTCACAAAAAAAGTTCGAGATATCAGCCAGATCGTGCGACACACCGGGCCAATTGGCAGATGGCCTCACCGAAACCCCTCTACCGTGTGAGGCGTGAGCAGCAGCGGCCTCATCTACGCAGTCATCGTCGGGGCCTGGGCCGCCTACTTGGTGCCGATGTGGCTCCGTAGGCAGGACGAGCTCAATGAGGCTCGTCCGACGGAACGCTTCAGCACCGCCATCCGTCTGCTGTCCGGACGGGCGGGAATGGAGCGCCGCTATGCCAAGGGCCTCAAGGCCCGCGGCGAGAGCGAAGAGCCCGGGTCGGAGCCGGTGGTCGCGGAACCCCTGACGGGATCCGTCGACGTCCGGTCCTTCGCCGCGCCCTCGGCCTCCGGTGCCGGCGAGATCGCCGAGCAGGTGGAGGAGGCCCCGGAGCGCGAGACGGCACCGGAGCCCCAGGAGAGACCGCGCCAGGTTCCCGCCGCCCGCCGCCGCCCCGATCCTCGCGCCGGCAGGGCGGAGCGCGACCCCGCCGCCGCCGCGCGCGCCCGGCGCTCGCAGGTGCTCGCGCGGCGTCGGCGCACCACGATGATGCTGTTCCTCGCGTTCTCGCTCGGCGCCGTCGTCGCCGCGGTCGGCGGACTGCACCTCCTGTGGGTGCCCGCGCTGCCGGCCGTCCTGCTGAGCGCGTACATCCTGCATCTGCGCGCCCAGGAGCGCCGCCGCTTCGCGTACGTGATGGACCACCGTCGCGCCGAGGCCGCCGCTCGCCGGGTGCGTGAGCGCAGCGCCGCACAGCGCCGTGAGGCGGCCGCACGCGAGCAGGGTCCCGTCGGGCCGGACCTCGCTGCCGACCGGCGCGCCCTGGTCGAGCAGACCGATCACGCCGAGTGGGTCGACCAGCAGCGCGAGCGTGAGCGCGGCGGTTCCCGCGGCGACAGCTGGGAGCCCGTCCCCGTTCCGCTGCCGACCTATGTCACCGCGCCGGTCGCCCCGCGTGCGCACGGCGAGGTGGACCTCGGGGCGCCGGACACGTGGAGCTCGGCGCGGTCCTCGACGGCGGGTGCGCCCGCGGAGGCGGCGCCCGCGGCCGAGGAGGCCGAAAGCGCCGAAGCCCCGGCCGTCAGGGCCGCCGACCGGCAGGCCGCCGCGCGCCGTGCGGCCTCCGGCCGCCGTTCGCGCGAGCGCGGCCGCACGCCGCTCTTCGACCAGTACGCGGACCCCGAGCGCCCGCGCGCGGCCAACGAGTGACGGCCGTGCACTGACCAGCGAGGGAACGGATTTCCAAGCACCCCGATCGGGGTGCTAAGGTTTCACTCGTTGCAAGGGCCTGTGGCGCAGTCTGGTAGCGCACCTCGTTCGCATCGAGGGGGTCTGGGGTTCAAATCCCCACAGGTCCACCGCAATTGAGAACCCCGCCGGATGTATCCGGCGGGGTTCTTGCTTTGCGTTGGCGACCGCGGCGGGCCGTGGCCGAGGCGTAGTGGATCAAGGGTGCGAACTGCGTCACTTGGTGTTGAGCGGGTGGCGTGGATACTTGGTGCTTATGTCCTTCGTTGTCCGGTATCGCCGCATGGTGTGTGTGGCTCTCGCCCTGAGTGGTGTTGTGCTGCTCGGTGCCTGCGGCCGGCCGGACGGGCTCGATGTGCGCGGGCCCGCGATATCGCCCTCGCCGCAGAAGGGTCCGGTGTACGTCGCCGACTCGATGGGGCAGCCGCTGCGCCGGCCGACCTCCGTGGGGCTCAGCGAGCTGGTGACCGTCAGCGAGCTCAAGTGGAGCAGCTGGGGCGGCTCGGCCGCCGTCGCCAGCGGGAAACTGAGCGGGCCCTGGTGTCTGCCGGGGTGCGGGACGAAGCCGTACGACGTGACCGTCACCCTCAGCGGGCTGCAGCAGCAGGAACGCGTCGCCTACTACCGACGGGCCTCCGTCGTGCCGGTCGACCCCGAGAAGCTGCCGCCCGTGGCGATGAACGTCCAGCTGCAGGCGATCCGGCTCATGGTCCCGGTGTACTGAGCGGCCATGGGACTCCGTACGAAGATCGGTGCCGCGATCGCCGGCACGGCTGCGCTCGTGGCCGTCGTGGTCGGGCTGCTCGTGCACCACCAGATCGTGGGCGCGCAGTACGACGCGGCCGTCCAGCAGATCGGGGACCGGCTGCAGACCGCCGTGCAGGACCATGCGGCGGGTGTCGACGGCGGGTTCTCGCTGATCAATCCGCCCGATCTGCCGAAGCCCCTCGGCGAGGCCGTGAAGAAGGGGCGGTGGGGCGTCTATCTCGACCGCAAGGGCGATGGGCCGCCGCTGCTGTGGGCGGCGAGCAAGCAGGGCGACGCGGTCGTCGCGCTGCGGCGGCCCTACGACAGGGAGACGCGGACCGTCAGGGACCTGGACCGGGTGCTGTGGATCTCCGGAGGTATCGCCGCCGCGCTCGGCGGTCTGGTCGGGCTCGCGGTTGCGACCCGGCTCGGACGGCGGCTCACCGCATCCGCCGACACGGCCAAGCGCATCGCCGACGGCGATCTCACCGCCCGCCTCGAACCGGGCGGCAAGGACGAGGTCGCCAAGCTCGCCACCTCCGTGAACACCATGGCCGACGCGCTCTCGCGGCGGATCCAGGCCGAACGCGAAGTCACCGCGAACATCGCGCACGAGCTGCGCACCCCCGTCGCCGGCATGGTCACCTCCGCCGGACTGCTGCCGCCGGGACGCCCCTCCGAACTGGTCCAGGGCAGCGCGCAACGGCTGCGGGAGCTCGTCGACGACGTCATCGAGGTGGCCCGTCTCGACGTGGCCGCCGAGACGGCCGAGAACGAGCCGCTGGCCTGGGGGGATCTGGTGCGCAAGGCCGTACGGGCCGCGGCGGGACCCGAGGACGGTGTCGAGGTGGCCGTGCTGGGCAGCGCCGTGGTCGAGACCGATCCGCGGCGCTTCGAGCGGATCGTGGTCAACCTCGTCACCAACGCGCTGCGGCACGGCTCCGCGCCGGTGCGGGTGGAGGCGGAGAGCGGCGTGCTCCGGGTGTACGACAGCGGGCCCGGGTTCCCCGAGCAGATCCTGGAGGCCGGGCCGCAGCGCTTCCGTACCGGCGAGCACGAGACGGGGCTCGGCCTCGGGCTCACCATCGCCCTCGGCCAGGCCCAAGTGCTCGGCGCACGGCTGCGGTTCGCCAACCCGGAAGGTGGCGGCGCGCTCGCCGTGCTGGATCTGCGGTCGGCCGTGACCGCGACTGACCGGGGCTTGCCTTCGCGGCCCGGTCAGACCAGCGGCTTGGCGTAGCAGCGGCTGCTCTCGTGGAAGCGGTAGTGGCCGAACTTCGTGCACGGCTCGTAGCCGCTCGACGTGTACAGAGCGATCGCCTCGGGCTGCTCGGTCCCCGTCTCCAGGACCATCCGCGTACGGCCGCGGCCCCGGGCGTCCTCCTCCAGCAGCCCGAGTATCCGCCGCGCCAGACCCAGGCCGCGGGCCTCGCGGACCACGTACATCCGCTTCAGCTCGGCATCACCGTCCGAGTAGCCCTCGCCGCCCGCGTTCTGGGTGCGCCAGCCGCCTGTCGCGACGGGGCGGTCCTGCTCGTCGTACGCGAGCAGGTAGAGCCCGACGGGCGGTACGAACATTCCGGCGTCGAGCGGGGTCGCGTCGCCCTCGCCGTCGCCGTAGCGCTCCATGTACTCCTGCTGCACCTGGTCGTTGAGCTTGATCGCGTCCGGGTGGTCGTAGCGCAGCGGCTGAATGTTCATGCGTCCCATCGTACTTCTATGCAATCACCGGCTGTGGCGGCACCTATTGTGCCCACGCCGGGACCGGGGGTCGCCGGCGATCGAGTAGCGTTTCCTGTCTTCCCCCCGGTCTGGAGAACGTTTTGCTGACAGTGACCTCCGTGAACGTGAACGGCATCCGCGCCGCCGCCAAGAAGGGCTTCACCGAGTGGCTCGCGGGGACCGACGCCGATGTCGTCTGCCTGCAGGAGGTACGCGCCGAGGCCTCGCAGATCCCCGACGAGGTGCGTGCGCCCGACGGCTGGCACGTCGTCCTCGCCCCGTCCGTGGCCAAGGGCCGCGCGGGTGTCGCGCTGTACTCGCGGCGGGCGCCCGAGCGGGTGCGGATCGGGTTCGGGTCGGCGGAGTTCGACGACAGCGGGCGCTACGTGGAGATCGATCTGCCGGGCGTCACGGTCGCGTCGCTGTATCTGCCGTCGGGGGACGCGGGCACCGAGAAGCAGGACGAGAAGTACCGCTTCATGGACGAGTTCCTGGTGTACCTGAAGGAGCTCAAGACGCGCGCCGCCGCCGACGGGCGTGAGGTCGTGGTCTGCGGTGACTGGAACATCTGCCACGAGGAAGCCGACCTCAAGAACTGGAAGACCAACCGCAAGAACGCGGGCTTCCTGCCACAGGAGCGGGAGTGGCTCGGGCGGGTCTACCAGGAGTACGTGGACGTGGTGCGGGCGCTGCATCCGGGGGGCGAGGGGCCGTACAGCTGGTGGTCGTACCGGGGGCGCGCCTTCGACAATGACGCCGGATGGCGCATCGATCTGCAGGTGGCGACGCCGGGTCTGGCCGGGCGGGCCGTGAAGGCCTTCGTGGAGCGGGCCGAGACGCACCCCGAGCGCTGGTCGGACCACGCTCCGGTGACGGTCGTCTACGGAAGCTGACCGCAGTCGCTAGCTCCACGGATCCAGGGCGAGCTTGCCCCGGGTCCGGCCTGCCGCGAGCTGTTGGAGTGCGGCCGGGCCCTCGGACAGCGGGTGGATCTCCGGTGTGCCCGGGCGGTACACGCCCTGGTCGACCAGCTCTGTCAGCTCGGTGAGCAGTGAACGGTAGAGCGCCGGTGCGTCCGTCGCCAGGGCGCCGATGTGCAGGCCCATGAGCTGGACCCGGTGGGTGAAGACCAGGTCGTGGGTGGACACCGTCGCGTCGCCCGAGGCCGCGCCGTAGACGACGATGCGGCCGGTGAAAGGCTTCGTGACCGCAAGGCTCGTCGGGAACGTGGCCCGGCCCACCGATTCGAGGACCAGGTCGACTCCGCCGGTCAGGCGGGTGATCTCGGCCGCCAGGTCCGGGCGGGCGCTGTCGAGGACGTGGTCGGGGCCGAGCGCTTCGAGCGTCTCGTGCTTGCCCGGCGACGCGGTGGCGATCACCCGCGCCCCGTAGTGGCGGGCGAGCCGGACCGCCGCCTGGCCCACGCCTCCCGCCGCCGCGTGGATCAGGACCGCCTCGTCCTTCTCGATACGGCCGAGGGGTCGCAACGCGGCAAGCGCCGTGGCCCAGTTGAGGACCAGGCCGAGCGCCTGGGCGTCGGTCCAGCCGGCCGGTACGGGGAGCGCCTGTGCGGCCGGCATCGTCATGTACCGGGCGAAGGCGCCCGGTCCCGTGCCGATCACGTGGGTGCCGAGCGGCAGTTGAGCGTCGATACCCGGTCCTGCGGCCACGATTTCTCCCGCGGCTTCGAAGCCGGCCGCGTACGGCGCCGCCGGGCCACCCGCGTATCTGCCCTGCGTCTGCAGGACGTCCGCGAAGTTCACGCCCGCGGCGCCCACGCGGATCAGGTACTCGCCGGGGCCCGGTGCGGGTACCGCCTGGTCCGGCAGAAGGGTCAGGTCCTGCGGCCCGTTGTGCGAGAGCTGGACGAGGCGCTGCTGGGTGCTGGGGTGCTTGCTGGTCTCCATGCCGGGAACGTACGGGCTTCACACCGGTGGCAAGGTCAAGTCCCGCTCGGCGAGGCCCCGGAGCGGGCTTGGTCCAGATAGGCGTCCAGTGCCTGCTGTTGTTCGGCGAGTGCGGTGATCCGCTCGGCGAGGCGGTCGCGATAGCTCTCCACCGCCTGGAGGAACTCCGCGCACGTGACCGACCCGGACTGCGGAAGCGCCTCCCGTATCAGCCGCACCGGCAGCCCCGACTCCAGGAGTGTGCGGATGGTGGTGACGCGGTCGAGGGTGGAGGGGCAGTAGTCGCGGTACCCATTGGCGCAGCGCCCGGGGACGATGAGCCCTTCGTCCTCGTAGTGCCGCAGCGATCTGGCGCTCACCCCGCTGGCCTTGGCGGCCTCACCGATCCTCATGCCCGGGTGCCCGTCAGTCCTTCTCGGCCGCAAGCCGTCGGTCCAGCGCCAGGGAGAGTTCCGCCTCCACCACGGCCTTCGCCAGGGGGCGGAGCTTCTCGAACTTCTCGGCCGGTGCGTGCGCGCGGATCGTGGTGAGGAACAACTCGGCCAGCGCGTCCGCGTGTTCGCGTACACGGGCACCGGCCTGCATGACCTCGGCGAGCGGTACCCCGGCGCGTACGAGGGCGGTGGACGCGTCGAGCAGACGGCGGCTGATGTGCACGATCTCTTCGCCGTCGGGGGCCAGATAGCCGAGTTCGAGGGCGGCGGCGAGGTTCTCGGGGGTGACCTCGCCGGCGAAGGCGTCGGCCAGTTCCTCGGGGCTCAGACGGACCGGGGTCTCCTCGGTGGGGTTCAGGCCGAGGACCTCGCTCACGTCGCGGCCGGATTCGAGTGCCTCGTTCAGCTCGGCGATGACGGACAGGGTGTGGCCGCGCTCCAGCATCGCGGCGATGGTGTGCAGACGGGCCAGGTGGTGCTCGTCGTACCAGGCCAGGCGCCCCTCGCGGCGTGGCGGCGGGATCAGGCCGCGCTCGCGGTAGAAGCGCAGGGTGCGCACGGTGATGCCGGCCGCCTCGGCGAGTTCCGTCATGCGGTACTCGCGGACCGTCGCCGTCTTCGGGTCCGCCTTGGGGTCCTTAGCCTTCTCCACCACGTCGAGCACCCTATGTTGTACCGCCGGTAACAAGTCAGAGATATGGATCCGCTCAGCCCCTACCCATGAGTACGGAGCTGCTCTACTCTCCCCACTATGCCAGTGGTTACTGGCACAGTCGTGAGCGCATCGTGTACTTCGGGAGGCGGGCTGCATGGCCGGGCATCAGCGTGAGCACGAACATGTACGGGTGGCGGTGATCGGATCCGGCTTCGGCGGCCTCGGCGCCGCCGTGCGGCTGCGCCGCGAGGGCATCACGGACTTCGTGGTCCTCGAGCGGGCCGGCTCGGTCGGCGGGACCTGGCGTGACAACAGCTATCCGGGCTGCGCCTGCGACGTACCCAGCCACCTGTACTCGTTCTCGTTCGCGCCCAACCCCGAGTGGCCGCGCACCTTTTCGGGCCAGGAGCACATCTGTTCGTATCTGGAGCATGTCGCCGACACGTTCGGGCTGCGCCCGCATCTCCGCCTCGACTCCGAGGTCAAGCAGATGCGCTGGGACGCGGAGCAGGTGCGCTGGGAGGTGGAGACCAGCAGCGGGACGCTGACCGCGGATGTGGTCGTCTCGGCCACCGGGCCGCTCTCCGATCCCAAGATCCCGGACATCGAGGGCATCGACACCTTCGAGGGCAAGATCTTCCACTCGGCGCAGTGGGACCACGACTACGACCTGCGCGGCAAGCGGGTCGCGATGATCGGGACGGGTGCGTCCGCGATCCAGATCGTGCCGGAGATCCAGAAGGAGGCCGGGCGGGTCACGCTCTTCCAGCGCACCCCGCCGTGGGTGCTGCCGCGCGCCGACCGGGCGATCAGCGGCGCGGAGCGCTGGCTGCACCGGCAGCTGCCGTTCACGGCCAAGGCCCGGCGTGGACTGCTCTGGGGCATACGGGAGTTGCAGGTCCAGGCGTTCACGAAGCGGCCCAACGAGCTGGGTCTGATCGAGGCGCTGGCCAAGCGGAACATGCACCGCTCCATCCGCGACCCCGAGCTGCGCGCCAAGCTCACACCCACGTACCGCATCGGCTGCAAGCGGATCCTGCTGTCCAACGCCTACTACCCGGCGCTCGCCAAGCCCAATGTCGACCTGGTCGCCAGCGGGCTCGCCTCGATACGCGGCAACACCCTCGTCGCCGCCGACGGCACCGAGACCGAGGTCGACGCGGTCATCTTCGGCACCGGCTTCCATGTCACCTACATGCCGATCGCGGACCGGGTGATCGGCGCGGACGGCACGACGCTCGCCGAGTGCTGGAAGGACGGGATGAAGTCGCTGCGCGGTGCGACCGCGGCCGGCTTCCCCAACTGGATGACGATCATCGGGCCCAACACCGGGCTCGGGAACTCCTCGATGATCCTGATGATCGAGTCTCAGCTCAACTACATGGCCGACTACGTACGGCAGTTGGAGACGCTCGGCGGCCGGGTCGCCCTCGCCGCGCGGCCCTCGGCCGTGAACGCCTGGAACCGGCGCGTGCAGGACCGCATGAAGCGGACCGTGTGGAACACCGGCGGCTGCACCAGCTGGTACCTGGACTCCAACGGCGTCAACACCACCGTGTGGCCGGGCACGACCACCGAGTTCCGGTCGGCGACACGGCGGGTGGACATGGCGGAGTACGAGGTGGTGCGCGCGCCGAAGCCCGTACAGGAAGCTTCGAAGTCCCGTAAGGCGAAGGCCGAGGTGCAGGCGTGAGCCGACTGATGCATGTGACCTCCGGGCCCTACGCCCCGCCGGTCGCCGCCCGCGAACTGGTCGCCGTCTCCTCCGACGGCTCCCGGCTGCACGTCGAGGTGCACGGCCCCGAGGGGGCGCCGGTCGTGGTGCTCGCGCACGGCTGGACCTGCTCGACGGCCTTCTGGGCCGCGCAGATACGGGAGTTGGCGCGCGACCACCGCGTCGTCGCGTACGACCAGCGCGGCCATGGCCGCTCTCCGGCGGCCGCGGGACCGAGCGGCTACAGCGTCGGCGCGCTCGTGGACGATCTCGAAGCGGTGCTCGCCACGGCGCTCGAACCGCATGAACGGGCCGTGCTCGTCGGGCACTCCATGGGCGGCATGACGCTGATGGCCTCAGCCGGCAGCCCCAAGTTCGAGGAGCACGCGGCCGCGGTGCTGCTGTGCAGCACGGGTGCGGTACGGCTGCCCGCCGTGTCCACGGTGATCCCGCTGCGCGAGGGCCGGCTGCGCACCCGCCTCACCCGCGGTCTGCTCGGCTCCAAGGCCCCGCTCGGGCCGGTCACTCCGCTCGCGCGGAGGATTCTGCGGTACGCGACGATGGGCCCCGGTTCCTCGCCGGACAAGATCGACGCCTGCGCCCGTATCGTGCACGCCTGCCCGCGCGGGGTGCGGCACGCCTGGGGACGGGTACTCGCCTCCCTCGACATCGAAGCCCAGGTGCGGAAGTTGCACGCGCCCACCGCGGTGATCGCGGGCACGGCGGACCGTATGACACCTCCGGTGGCCGCGCGGGCCATCGTGGCCGAACTGCCCCACTGCGTGGGGTTCGACGAGCTGCCGGGGATCGGCCATATGACCCCCGTCGAGGCTCCCGACCTGGTCACCGCGCAGATACGTCAACTCGTCGCCGATCACGTGGCCGCTCAGGAGACAGCGGCCACCGATCACGTAGCAGTGAAGGAGGGGGCATGAGCAAGGTCGCCCTTGAAGGACAGGTCGCCGTCGTCACCGGAGCCGCCCGCGGTGTCGGGGAGCTGCTCGCACGCAAGCTCTCCGCGCGCGGTGCGAAGGTCGCGCTGATCGGACTCGAACCGGATCTCCTCAAGGAGGTCTGCTCGAAGCTGCACACCGAGGCCGAGTACTGGCACGCCGACGTCACCGACCACGAGGCGATGGCGCAGGTGGCCCAGGAGGTCAAGGAGCGCTTCGGCAAGGTGGACATCGTGGTCGCCAACGCCGGTGTCGCGGCGGGCGGTCCGTTCACCGAGTCGGATCCGCACGCGTGGCGACGGGTGATCGAGGTCAACCTGATCGGCTCCGCCGTGACCGGGCGGGCCTTCCTGCCCGTACTCATGGAATCGCGCGGCTACTTCCTGCAGATCGCCTCGCTCGCGGCGATCACGCCGGCGCCCATGATGACGGCGTACTGCGCGTCCAAGTCCGGGGTCGAGGCCTTCGCGCACAGCCTCCGGGCGGAGGTCGGGTACAAGGGCGTACGGGTCGGGGTCGGCTATCTGTCGTGGACCGACACGGACATGGTGCGCGGGGCCGACGAGGACGACGTGATGCGGGAGCTGCGCGCGCGGCTGCCGTGGCCGTCCAACAAGACGTATCCGCTCGGTCCGGCCGTCGACCGGATCGTCGAGGGGATCGAGCGGCGCTCGGCGCATGTGTACGCGCAGTGGTGGCTGCGCGGGATGCAGTCCGTGCGCGGATATCTGCCCGGGATCATCGGGCGGGTCGGGGCGCGGGAGATGAAGCGGTTCGAGGGGCGCTTCTCGGGCGGCAACCGGGGGCTCGTCGGGGCCGGGGGAGCGGCGGACGAGCGGTCCCGGGGGGCCTGAGCGGGCCTGACGGGATGAACGGGCAAGGGCCCACCCGGAGTTACCGGGTGGGCCCTTGTGTGCGCAGTGTGCGTTGCGCTCAGTTCTGCGACGTCAGGTCAGCTGTCGTAGTCCTGGTCGAACTTGTCCTGCATGGCCTGGCCGGCCTCCTGAGCCTTGCTCTGGCCCTGCTCGGCGGCCTGCGAGGCACGCTCCGAAGCCTGGCCGAACTGGTCCTGGGCTGCGTCCGAGGCCTCACTGGCCTTGTCGGATGCGTCCTGTCCCAGGCCCTTCGCGCGGTCGGCGAGCTCGGAGGCCTTGTCCTTGAACTGGTCGGCGATGCCCATAAGAATTCACTCCTGAGGTGGGTGAGGGGATTGGGCCTCGACCAGCCTCGCACGCCTGGACATTCCGCGCATTTCGATCTCCGTCACCCAGTGTCAGGGCAGACGGGACAAGGCCTCCGGGCCCTCGGCACATCACAGCCGGGGCGGCAACTTGGGACGCCGCCGGTCCGGCACTTCGGAGTAGTCCGGCGGGACGGCCGCCGGATCCTGCTCAAGGAGCTCCAGAGCCATCCGCACCGCGTCGTCGAGCTGCGCGTGGCGGCCCTCCGCCCAGTCCAGGGGCGTACGCAGGATCTCGACGTCCGGCTCCACACCGTGGTTCTCCACCGACCAGCCGTACTCGTCGAACCACGCCGCGTTCATCGGCACCGTGATCACCGTGCCGTCCCCGAGCCGGTGCCGCCCCGTCATACCGACCACACCGCCCCAGGTGCGCTGGCCGACCACCGGGCCGAGCCCGAGCAGCTTGAACGCCGCCGTGATCATGTCGCCGTCCGAGGAGGTCGCCTCGTCCGCGAGCGCCACGATCGGGCCGCGTGGGGCGCTTGAGGCGTACGAGACGGGCTGGGCGTCGCGGGTCAGGTCCCAGCCGAGGATCGAGCGGGTGAGCTTCTCGACGACCAGTTCGCTGATGTGGCCGCCCGCGTTGCCGCGTACGTCCACGATGAGCGCGGGGCGCGAGACCTCCATGCGCAGATCGCGGTTGAACTGGGCCCAGCCCGAGCCGCCCATGTCGGGGATGTGCAGATAGCCGCACTTGCCGTGGCTCAACTCCCGTACGACATCGCGGCGTTTGGCCACCCAGTCCTGGTAGCGCAGCGGCCGCTCGTCGATCAGGGGCACGACCGCGACGCGGCGCGCGCGGCCTTCGCCCTCGGCGGGGGTGAAGGTCAGCTCGACCGTGGTGGCGCCCGTGCCCGCGAGCAGCGGATACGGCCCGGCGACCGGGTCCACGGGGCGGCCGTTCACATGCGTGAGGACCGCGCCCTCGCGCAGGCCCTGGCCGGCGAGCGGGGAGCGGGCCTTGGAGTCGGAGTTGTCGCCGGGCAGGATCCGCTTGATCACCCATTGCCCGTCACGGCATACGAAGTTGGCGCCGAGCAGGCCCTGGGCGCGCTGGTAGTGCGGCGGTCCCTCATTGCGGCGGGCCGGGGTGACGTACGCGTGCGACGTGCCCAGTTCGCCGAGGACCTCCCGCATGAGATCCCCGAACTCGTCGGGGGACGCGACCCGTTCGACCAGCGGGCGGTACTGGTCGAGGACGCCCTGCCAGTCGATACCGCACATCTTCGGTTCCCAGAAGAGGTGCTTGATGATGCGTCCGGCCTCGTCGTAGGCCTGGCGCCACTCATGGGGTGGGTCGACCTCGTGGACGATACGGCGCAGATCGATCCAGACAGTCGAATCACTGTCGCCGGTCTCGGTGGAGGGGACGGCCCGCAGCTCGCCCCCGTCGACCACCACGAGCCGGGTGCCGTCGCCGCTGAGCGCGAACCAGTCCAGATCGCCGACGAGTTCGGTCTTCTTCGCCTTGCTGATGTTGAAGTATTCCAGGGTGGGCTGGCCCGAGGTGTCGTCCGGGTTCGCGAAGGTCTCGCCGAGCGCGCCCGAGATCGGCCAGCGCAGCCAGACCAGACCACCACCGCTGACGGCGGCGAGCGAGGAGTACTTGGAGGCGGCCACCGGGAACGGGGTCACGCGGTCCGGCAGCCCCTCGATCTCCACGATCACCGTGCCGTCGCTGCTGTCGCTCTCCACCGGATCGAGCCCGCCCGCCGCGGGCCGTCCGTCGGGCGAGAGCGCGAAGGGGGAGGGCGTGGCGGACGACAGCGGCAGGAGATAGGGGCGGCATCCGAGCGGGAAGGACAGGTCGCCGGTGTGCACGTCGTACACCGGGTCGAAACCGCGCCACGACAGGAAGGCGAGGAAGCGGCCGTCGCTGGTGAAGACCGGATTCTCGTCCTCGAAGCGGCCGTTGGTGACGTCGATGATCGAACGGTCCTTGATCCGGGCCATCTTGATCTGCCGCAGCGAGCGTCCGATGCCCGGATGCGACCAGGTCAGCCAGGCGCCGTCCGGTGAGAAGGCCAGATCGCGCACGGGCCCGTTGATGGACCGGATCAGCTCGGTGACCTCGCCGTTCGACTCCTCCGTGACGTCGATCAGGAGCAGCCGGCCGTCACCGGCCGCGATCGCGACCCGCTCGCCGTCCGGGTCGGAGACCATCTCCTGCACCCGGCCCACCTCACCGGAGGCCAGCCGGCGCGGTTCGCGCTCGCCGCTCGCGCGCGGGAGATACGAGATCTCGACGGCGTCCTCACCGTCCGCGTCGGTGATGTACGCGACCTGCCCGTTCGTACCGAGCATCTCCGGCAGCCGGACCCGCACACCCGGGGTGTCGACGATGGTGCGCGCCGGGCCGTCGCGATGGGTCAGCCAGTACAGACAGCCGCGTACGCACACCGCGCTCGCCCGGCCCGTGGTGTCCACCGAGATCCCGTCCACGTGGCTGGCGGCAGGCACCTGGTACGAGCGCCGCCCGACCCGCGGCCCGCCGAGCCGCACCTCGAGGCGTCGCGGCTTCGCCGCGGCCGAGAGGTCGTCGACCAGCCATACGTCACCGGCGCACTGGTAGACGACCCGCTCGCCGTCGCTGGAGGCGTGCCGGGCGTAGAACTCGTCGTGGTCGGTGTGCCGCCGCAGATCGGTGCCGTCGGGAGCGCACGAGTAGAGGTTGCCGACGCCCTCGTGGTCGGACAGGAAGGCGATCCGGTCGCCCACGAACATCGGCGAGGCGATATGCCCGCCGAGGTCTTCGAGCAGCCGCTTGCCGTGCAGCCAGAGCCGGCCGGTCGCCCCGCCCCGGTACCGCTTCCAGGCAGCCGGCTCGTGCGGAGGCTTACCGGTGAGCAGCAGGGTCTGCCGCTCGCCGTCGTGATCGGCGACCGCGATGTCGTTGACCGGGCCCCAGGGCATCTTGCCGCCGGGCGAACCGTCCGGCGGCACCGTGTAGGCCCACGAGAAATACGAGAACGGCTGGCCGTGACTGGCCACCGCGAGGATGTCGCCGTCGGGGGACCAGCCGCACACGCGGGTGTCGGTGTTCCCCCAGTACGTCAGGCGCTGGGCGGGACCGCCCGCGACCGGCACGACATGGATCTCCGGATCGAGGCTGCGCCAGGTCGTGTACGCGATCCGCGTACCGTCCGGCGAGAAGCGTGGGTGGCTGACCCGGGTGCGGTCCACGGTGAGCCGCCAGGCGCGCTCGGGGACCGCACCCTCGGGCGCGATGGGGCTCAGCCAGAGGTCGTCCTCGGCGGCGAAGCACACCAGGCTGCCGTGGAGGTGCGGGAAGCGGAGATACGCATCGGTGGATCCGGAGTCGCTCACCTACTCATGCTTTTCCGGTGAACGGGGTGCGGCAACTTGGAAGTCGCAGAACTCCCAGAAGTCGCGGAACTCGCGGCAGCCTCAGTGCGCGACCGGAGTCGCCACCGCATGCGTTCTGCGCAGGAACCGCGTCAGACGTGCGCTGTCGAACTGCAGCACCGCGACCCCCTGCGCCGTGTGGAACTCCACGACCGTCGCGACCCGCCCGCACGGCCAGACCCGGGCAGGTCCGCTGGCGGCCGGAGCCGTCATGCCCTGCTCGAGTACCTCGCGGGGCAGTGACCAGCCGGGAGCGTCCTCGCCGATTACGGCAATCCGGACCTCGCTCTGCGGCGAATACCGCAGAGCTACCCGCACCGCCTGGTGGGCGTCGCCACTGTCGGCGTCCGTGACGAGATGGGCCCGGGTGCAGACCTCCACCGCCGGGGGGTGCTCCTGGTCCATCCACAGCTCCTCACGCTCGTCACGCTCGTCGGTCCCTGTGTCACGCCTGCCCACGTGCGTACGAGACATGACTCGACATGAACCGGACATGGCTCCATCGCCCCATCACGACTCTTCCTTTATGCCCCTTTGTGTCGCATATAACCCCTACTGTCGGCGCTCTCTATTTGTGACATGACCGCTCTTGCAAGCCATTCGCAAGAGGCCACTATCATCGAACGGTTAACCACCCGCAGAGCGGAGCCCCTGCCATGCATGTCCCCGACGGATTCATCAACGCACCGGTATCGGTCGCGGCCGGAGTCGTCGCCGCCGGCGCCGTAGCGGTATCGCTGAAGGGCGCGCGCCGGGAGCTCGACGAGCGCACCGCACCGCTCGCGGGCCTGGTCGCGGCGTTCATCTTCGCCGTGCAGATGCTGAACTTCCCGGTCGCCGCAGGCACCAGCGGACATCTCCTGGGCGGTGCGCTCGCGGCGATACTCGTCGGCCCCTTCACCGGGGTGCTGTGCATCTCCGTCGTCCTGCTCCTGCAGGGGGTGCTCTTCGCCGACGGCGGCCTGACCGCGCTCGGTGTGAACATCACGGTCATGGGTGTGGTCACCGCCGTCGTCGCCTACGCGCTCTTCCGCGGTCTGCTCAAGGTGCTGCCGAACAAGCGCCGCTCGGTGACCGTCGCCTCCTTCGTGGCCGCGCTGGTGTCCGTCCCTGCCGCGGCCGCCGCGTTCGTGCTCGTGTACGCGATCGGCGGCACCACCGACGTGCCGCTCGGCACCGTCTTCACGGCCATGGTCGGTGTGCACACCCTGATCGGCATCGGCGAGGCCGCGATCACCGCGGCGACCGTCGGCGCCGTGATCGCGGTGCGGCCCGACCTCGTGCACGGCGCCCGCGGCCTGACCGCGCCGCTCAAGCTGCGGGTGGGCGGCGAGCTGGTCGACGCGCAGCCCGCGGTCGTCGAGGGCCCGGTCCGCTCCCCGCGCAAGGTCTGGATCGGCGGTCTGGTCGCCTCCCTGATCCTCGCGGGCTTCGTCTCCTTCTACGCCTCCGCGAACCCCGACGGCCTGGAGAAGGTCGCCGCCGACAAGGGCTTCGACAAGGGCGCCGAGGGCAAGGAGCACGCCTCGGCCGACTCGCCGCTCGCGGACTACGGGGTCAAGGACGTCGACAACGCGCGGCTCTCGGGAGGCCTCGCGGGTGTGATCGGCGTCGGCGCCACGGTGGTCGTGGGCACGGGTGTCTTCATGGTCGTACGCAAGCGGCGCACCCAGACCGTGGACACCCGTACGCCGGAAACCGTCTGACATGGGTGCGGGCCACGCGCATCGGCTCTACCGGCACGGGCACTCGCCCGTGCACGCGCTGCCGCCGCACACCAAGCTCGCCGCCGTCTTCGCCTTCGTCGTGGTGGTCGTCTCGACCCCGCGCGAGGCGGTCTGGGCCTTCGGGCTCTACGCGGTGCTGCTCGGCGCGGTCGCGTACGTGGCCCGTGTCCCGGCCGGTTTCCTCCTCAAGCGCCTGCTCATCGAGGTGCCCTTCGTGGCCTTCGCGGTGCTGCTGCCGTTCGTCGCGCAGGGCGAGCGGGTCGAGTTCGCCGGGCTCTCGCTCAGCGTCAGCGGACTGTGGGGCGCCTGGAACGTCCTCGCCAAGGGAACCCTCGGCGTCGCCGCCTCCGTCCTGCTGGCCTCCACCACCGAACTGCGCGAACTCCTGCTCGGCCTGCAGCGGTTGAAGCTCCCGCCGCTGCTCGTGCAGATCATGTCCTTCATGATCCGGTACGGGGATGTGATCACCGACGAGCTGCGGCGGATGCGGATCGCCCGCGAGTCCCGTGGTTTCGAGGCGCGCGGTGTGCGCCACTGGGGAGTGCTCGCGAAGACCGCGGGCGCGCTCTTCATCCGCTCGTACGAGAGGGGGGAGCGGGTCCATCTGGCCATGGTCAGCCGGGGGTACGCCGGGTCGATGCCCGTGATCGACGAGGTGACCGCCTCACGCGCCCAGTGGTCGTACGCCCTGACGCTGCCCGTCTGTGCTCTGCTCGTCTGCTTGTTGGGATGGTTCCTGTGACCCCTTCACTCGAAGTGCGCGGCCTCGCGTACGCGTATCCCGACGGGCATCAGGCCCTGTTCGGCGTGGACTTCACGGTCGGGCGCGGTGAGCGCGTGGCGCTGCTCGGGCCGAACGGCGCGGGCAAGACCACCCTCGTGCTGCACCTCAACGGGATCCTCGGCGGGGGAGCGGGCACGGTCCATGTGGCCGGGGTGCCGGTGGTGAAGGCGAACTTCGCCGAGGTGCGGCGCCGGGTCGGGATCGTCTTCCAGGACCCGGACGACCAGCTGTTCATGCCGACGGTCCGCGAGGATGTCGCGTTCGGTCCCGCGGCCGCGGGGCTGCGGGGGCCCGAGCTCGAAGCGTGCGTACACAAGGCGCTGAAGCTGGTCGGCATGGAGGCCTTCGCGGACCGTCCGCCGCACCATCTCTCCTTCGGCCAGCGGCGCCGGGTGGCGGTCGCGACGGTGCTCGCGATGGAGCCCGAGATCCTCGTGCTCGACGAGCCCTCCTCGAACCTGGACCCGGCCTCGCGCCGTGAACTGGCCGACATCCTGCGGTCGTTGGACGTGACCGTCCTGATGGTCACGCACGACCTGCCGTACGCCCTCGAACTCTGCCCGCGCTCGCTCGTGCTCAGCGAGGGCGTGATCGCGGCGGACGGCCCCACGGGCAAGCTGCTCGCCGACGAGGAGCTGATGCGGGCGAACCGTCTGGAGCTGCCGTTCGGCTTCGATCCGCGCTCGGTGGAGGCCTGAGGGGCTGTCCGTCTTACGCTCCCGGGACCCGGAATCGCCCGGACTCCGTGCACGTTGCACCATGGTGACCGGCCAGGACGGACCGGCCGGTACGCAAGGGAGTGGCGACGTGACTGGGTCGACAGGTGTGGTCGAGGTCCAGGGCACGGTGGAGCCCGGCTGGGAAGGCGTACGCGACGCCTTCGTACGCAACTTCGCCGAGCGCGGTGAGCGCGGGGCCTCCGTCGCCGTGTACCGCGACGGACGGCCGATGGTCGACCTGTGGGGCGGCACGCTCGGTGTGGATCTCGACGAGCCGTGGCAGCGCGACAGTGTGCACCTGATCCGGTCGGCCACCAAGGGCGTGGCCGCGGCCGTCCCGCTGCTCCTTCACCAGCGCGGACAGCTGGACCTCGATGCTCCCGTCGGCCGGTACTGGCCCGAGTACAAGGCGGCCGGCAAGGAGCACACCCGCGTACGCCACCTGCTCGCGCACCGCGCGGGCGTCCCCGTCCTGGACACCCCCGTCCCCTTCGACGACCCGCAGGCAGGACCGCGCGCGGTCGCCGCGCAGGCCCCGGTCTGGGAGCCGGGCACGGACCACGGCTACCACCCGCACACGTACGGCTTCCTGGTCGGCGAGCTGGTGCGCCGCGTCACCGGGCGCACGCTCGGGCAGTGGCTGGCCGAGCAGATCACCGGGCCGCGCGGTATCGACCTGTGGGTCGGTCTGCCCGAGGCCGAGCAGCACCGCGCGGGCACCGTCACGCGCGTGGAGCCGCCGGCGGTCGGCAACGGACTGCGGCTGCGCGCCAAGCGGGCGGTCGCGGAGGCGTACGAGAACCCGGACTCCCTGACGCGCAGGGCCTTCGCCTCCCTCGCGCCCACCGACGAGAACGCCCCGGCCTACCGCGCGGCCGAGCTCCCCGCCACGAACGGCATGGCCAACGCCCGTTCCCTGGCCCGCTTCTACGCATCGCTGATCGGCCCGCTCGACGGCCACGCGCGCCTGTTCGCCCCGGCGACCGTCGCGCTGGCCCGCACGGAGGAGTCGGCGGGTCCGGACCGCACCCTGGTCGTCAACACCCGCTTCGGACCCGGGTACATGCTGCACGGACCGGCCTCCCCGCTCCTCGGCCCGTCCTCCTTCGGCCACCCCGGCCGCGGCGGCCCGCTGGGCTTCGCGGACCCGGATACGGGAGTGGCCTTCGGTTACACGACCAACGGTCTGCAGAAGGGCGTCACCGCGGACCCGCGGGCGCAGGCGTTGCTGCGGGCGGTGCGCGCGGTCACGGCCTGAAGCTCAAGGCTTGAAGTACTCCGACATCACATCGCCCACCCACTCCGGCTGCTTGGTGTCCGCGGGCAGGAACTCCCGCATCACCGGCTTGAGATCGATGACCGGAGTGCCCTCCACCGCGTCGAGCCCGACCACCGTCAGCTCGCGCCCCCGGACCGACTCGACGGCGCAGATCGTCACACCGATGCGGTTGGGCCTGCGGGGCGCGCGGCCCGCGAAGATACCGACGGCCGGCAGGTCGGCGCGGCCGCGGTACAGGCGTGGCTCGCTGTAGTCCTCGGCCTCGTCGAACTGGTCGAAGACGAAGAGCACTTCGACATGCGAGAAGCCCTCGAGCCCCTGGAAGCACGCATCGCCGAACCGCTCGTCCACCACGATCGTGCTGCGGACCGCGCCCCAATGGTCGCTGTTCTGGATGTCCGTACGCTCGTTGCGGACCGTGCCCACCGGAGTGATCTCGAAGCTCACCATGGACCGAGGCTAATGGCAGGCCGTCAGGATCAGGCAGCCCCCAGCATCAGTCCGATCCCCACCACCATCACCCCGGCCGCCGCGATCCGCGGCAGTCCGAAGCGCTCCTTGAAGAACACCGCACCGATCGCCGCCCCCACGATGATCGACGACTCGCGCAGCGCCGCGATCGGAGCGAGGGCCGCGCGGGTCTGGGCCCACAGGACCAGGCCGTACGCGAGGACCGACAGGGCCGCGCCAAGCAGACCGCGCACCGCGTACGGCCTGAGCAGGGAAGGGAGTTGACGGCCGTGGCGGATCATCGCGTACGCCGGGATCGCGAGGCCTTCGAGGATCATCAGCCACGCCACGTAACCGACCGGGGTGCCCGACGCCCGTACGCCCACGCCGTCCACGACCGTGTAGGCCGCGATGGACAGACCGGTGGTGAGCGCGGCGATCAGCGCGGGCCAGTCGGGGCGACGGCCGCGCAGACCCCACAGGGCGAGGCCCACGAGGCCCGCGCAGGCCACCGCGACCCCGGCCAGCTGAAGGCCGCCGATCCGTTCGTCGAGGAAGAGCGCCGCCGCCACCGTGACGGCGAGCGGCGCGCTGCCGCGGGCGATCGGATAGACCTGCCCGAAGTCGCCGAGCGTGAACGACCGCATGAGCAGGGCCTGGTAGGCGACGTGCAGCAGCGCCGAGGTGACCAGCGGACCCCAGGCACCGGCCGCCGGCAGCGGTGCGAAGCACGCGAGCACGGCGCCGATCACCGCTCCGCCGCCCGACAGCAGGGTGAACGCGAGGAGTTGGTCCTTGATGTGGTGCGCTATCGCGTTCCAGGACGCGTGCGTGACGGCCGCCAGGACGACGGCCGCCGCGACGACCGGCGTCACGCGGAAGCAACTTCGCGTACGTCCACGAGTGAACCGCCTGCATGCGAGATCAGGGACTCGGGGTCCATCGGGAACACCGTGTGCGGGGTCCCGGCCGCCGCCCACACCACCGCGTGGTCGAGCAGTCCGCGGTCGGCGAGCACCCGCGTCTTCGTACGGTGGCCGAAGGGCGGCACACCGCCGATCGCGTAACCGGTCGTCTCGCGCACCACGTCCGCGTTCGGCCGGGTCACCTTCTCGGCGCCCAACTCCCGCCGTACACGCTCCATGTCCACCCGCGACGAGCCGTCCATCAGGACGAGCACCGGCACCCCGTCCGCCGCGAAGATCAGCGACTTCACGATCTCGCTCAGCTCACAGCCGATCGCCTCGGCGGCCTGCGCGGCCGTGCGCGTCGCGTCCGGGAAGCTGCGTACCTCCCCGATCACGGAGTCGAGGCCGAGCTCCTTCAGCGCCTCGGCGAAACGGGGGTGGGCGGCCTTGCCCGATGCGGTCGACGCGGCGGATTGCGATGCACTCATGGCGGCACGCTATCGGTCGGTGTAGCGGGCACGCGAGCCTGTATCCGTAACGTAGAAAGCGCTCTCTGTAGCTGTGACGCCGAGGAAGTTCAGCCCATCGCCCCGAGCACCGCTCAGCCCACGGCTCCCAGCACCGCCGCCACCAGCGGACCCGAGGACTTGCCGCCACGGCCGCCCTCCTGCATCACCGCGGCCGCCGCGATGTCGCCGCGCCAGGCGGTGAACCACCCGTTGGGGTCCTTCTGCCCGTCGACCTCGGCCGAACCCGTCTTGCCGCCGATGTCACCGCCGAGCGAGGCCATGGCCTCGGCCGCGGAGCCGTTCGTCGCGGTGTACGCGAGCAGTTCGCGCAGCTGCGCGTGGGCCTTCGGGTCGAGGGTGCGTGAGGCGGTGGCCAGTTGACGGCCGTCCACCTCGGGCGAGACCAGATAGGGCTGCTTGAAGACACCGGTCTTGGCGGTGGCGATGATCGACGCGACGTTCAGCGGGTTCATCCGCACCCCGCCCTGGCCGATCAGTGAGGCCGCCTTCTGCGCGGCCTGCTGCACCGGCACCGCACCGTCGAAACTCGGCACGCCGATCTGCCAGTTGCCGCGCCCGAGCCCGAAGACCTCCTGCGCCTGCTTGGTCAGATCGCCGTCACCGAGCTTGCCGGCCTGCGAGATGAAGGCCGTGTTGCAGGAGGCGGCGAAGCTGGTACGGAACGTGCCGCCCTTGATCTCGAACTCCTCGACGTTCTGGAACTTCCAGCCGCCCGAGGTGAAGTACTTGGGGCAAGGGTGCGGCTTGTCGATCCCCGCGAGGCCCTTCTCCAGGAGCATCGAGGCCGTCACGATCTTCATCGTCGAGCCGGGCGCGAGCGAGCCCTGCAGCGCCACGTTCATGCCGGACGGGTTGGAGTTCGCCGCCGCCAGGATCTCGCCCGTGCTCGGCTTGAGCACCACGATCGCGGCCCGGCTGCGCTTGGCCACCTCACGCTCCGCGGCGGCCTGCGCGGTCGGGCTGATGGTGGTCTTCACCGTGCCCGGGGTGCCCTCGGAGAGCGTGAGCAGGGTCTTGTCGGGCAGGGCCTTGCCGTCGTCCTTGGCGTCCTTGTCGTCCTTGCTCTTCGCCTCGCCCTTCTCGGGCTTGGCGCGCACGATCTGCAGCTCGATCCCCGCGCTGCCGCCGGCCTTCTCGCCGAACTTCTCGCGAAGACCGTCGAGCACGCTCGCCATCGACGGGTACTTCTCGGCGGTCAGCGGCCCGCCGTTGCGGTCCACCGCCTTGATCGGCGGCGTCCCCGCCTCACCCGCGCGCAGGATGTCGCCCGCCTTGAGGCCCGGGTGCACCACGTCGGGCTGCCAGTCGACGACCGGCTTGCCGGTCAGCGTGCGCACCACGGTCAGCGCGGAGTCGTACGCGTAGGGCTTGGACTTTCCCTCGTACGAGACCGTGGCAGCCACCTTGAAGGGGACCTTGGCGCCCGCGCCCTTGCCCGGGGTGAACCGCACCCCGGTCAGATGCGCGTCCTTCTGGTACGAGGTGAGCGCGGCCTTCGCCGCCACCGAGTCGTCGGTCAGCCGGGCCGCGCCCGCCGCGTCGCCCTTCGCCCAGGCGGCGAGGAACTTGTCGGTGGTCTGCTCGACCTCGGCCTTCGACAGCGGCTTGGCCTGCAGTTGTTTCGGCGAGAGCGGTTCGTCGCCGGAGCCGTCGGAACCGCCGCCGACCAGCGCGTAGGCGGTGATGCCCACGCCCGCGACCACGGCACCGGCCGTGACCGCGATCAGCGCGACCTTGGTCTCCTTGCTCATGGCGTTGTGCCCGCCCGAGCGCCCTCGCTTGCCCACCAGTTCCTCCGCCTTGCCCTGCGGGTGCCGCTTGTTGTGAGGGGCACCTTATCCGTGTTCGGTGACGGTGCTCGTCCGGCTTGACGGGTGGTCCCGGGGTGTGCCGGGACCACCCGGGGGCTCAGTAGCCGGCGCCCAGGACCTGCGCCACGATCGGCCCGGCCGCCTCGCCGCCACGGCCGCCCTCGATGACGACGGCGGCCACCGCGATGTCACCGCGGAAACCGGCGAACCAGCTGTTGGGCTTGTCCTGACCGGCGACTTCGGCGGAGCCGGTCTTGGCCCCCACGTCGCCGCTGAGGCCGCCCACGGCGCTTGCCGCGGAGCCGGAACGTGCGGTGGTGCGCATCATGTCGGTCAGCTGGCTCGCGGTGTTCCCCCGTACCCCGGGCGCGGTTGCCCGCTGCAGGCCGTACGAGGAGCCGACGATCACCGGCTGCTTGAAGGAGCCGCCGCCCTTCACCGTGGCCACGATCGACGCCAGGTTCAGCGGGCTCATCTGGACCACACCCTGTCCGATCGCGTTCGCCGCACGGTCGGAGGTCTCGGCAGGCGGCACCGATCCGTCGTACGAGGGAATGCCGGTCTGCCACTCGGCACCGATGCCGAACTTGGCGGCTTCCTGGGTGAGCGAGTTGTCGTTGAGGTCGTCGTGCGCGATCAGCTTGATGAAGGCGGTGTTGCACGAGCGCGAGAAGTCCTCGGCGAGCGTGGCGTTCTCGTTGGGGGCCAGACCGGTCAGATTGTGGAAGGTCTGGCTGCGGTACACGATGCTGTTCACGCAAGGGGCGTGGCTGCCGGGACCGGCGACACCGTTGTCGATGAACGTCGCCGCCGTCACGATCTTCATCGTGGAGCCGGGTGCCAATCTGCCCATGAACGCCGTGTTGTTGCCGGGTTCCTGATTGGCCACCGCGAGCACCTGCCCGCTGCTCGGTTGGATCGCGACCACCGACGACTTGGCCTTGCTCTGCACGGCCTTCTCCGCTGCGGCCTGCGCCTTGGCGCTGAGCGTGGTCCGGATCTTTCCCGGCTCGCCCTTCTGCAGGGTCACCAGCGGTGTGTTGTACGCCGTGGCGTCGGCCCGCTCGATCCACAGCTCGATGCCGGGCTTGCCGCCCGCCTTGTCCGCGTAGCGGTTCTTGAGCTCGTCGATGATGGGCGCCAGCGAGGGGTACTTCTCCGCCGAGAGGACCTTCTTGTCCCGGTCCACGACCTCGATCTGCGGGTCGTCGGCCTGGCCCACCGCGAAGGTGTCGCCGTCCTCCATGGCGGGGTGCGCCACCGTCGGCTTCCAGTCCACCAGCGCGACACCGGTGGTGACCCCGCGGACGACCTTCAACTGGCTCTTGTACGAGAAGGGCTTGCTCTTCCCGTTGGACGAGACCGTCGCCGAGACCGTGAACGGCACGCTCGTGCCGGACACCGCGCCCTGCTCGACCTTCACCTTCGTGATGTCGGCGCTCACGAAGGAGCCGAGCACCTTGCCGGCCTTGTCCGCGTCGTTCGTGAGCGCGGCAGCCGTATCCGGATCCCCGGCCTGCCAAGCCTTGAAGAACTTCCCGACCGTTTCCTTGACTTCCTCGTCGGTCACCGGACCCGAAGTCGGCTTCGCATCGGACGTCGAAGTCGAGCCCCCGGTCACCCCGTTGTACAAATTCACCGCCCCGTATCCGGCGACTCCCACCATCACGGTGAAAACCCCGCCGACCAGAGCCGTCTTCACTCCACTGCGCATTACTGCGCTCCCCTCCCCAGGAGTCCCGAACGATCCGTCCAGCATGTTGAACGTGTTCAGGAAGTTATGGAGGGAAGCTTAAGCGCTTTCTGTGACGGTAGGGACTCGAGGTGGCTAAACCCAGGTGTCGAACCACATACGGGCCCGCCAGGAATCCACCGGAATGGGGTGGCCGGTGTAGATCGGCCAGAAGTAGATGAAGTTCCAGACGATGAGCAGGACGAGGACGCCCGCACCCACCACCCCGACCACTCTGCGTCGTTCGGTCGATCCACGCGGCCCGATGATCGAGCCGATCATCATCGACAGGCCCATGCACAGGTACGGCACGAAGACGACCGCGTAGAAGAGGAAGATCGTCCTCTCCTGGTAGCGCAGCCACGGCAGGAAGCCCGCGAGGAACGCACCGGCGATCGCGCCCGCCCGCCAGTCGCGGCGGAAGAACCAGCGCCACAGCAGATAGAGGACCGCGAAGCACGCGGCCCACCACAGGAGCGGGGTGCCGAGCGCGAGCACCTCGCTGGCGCACTTCTCCCGGACGTCCGCCGGGCAGCCGGGGGAGCCGGGCGCGGGGGACTCGTAGTAGTACGAGACCGGGCGGCCCAGAACCAGCCAACTCCACGGATTGGACTCGTAGTCGTGGTGCGAGGTCAGGTTGACGTGGAAGTCCCAGACCTGGTTCGAGTAGTGCCACAGGCTGCGCCACCAGTCGGGGAAGATCCCGCCGAACCCGCTTGAGGGGTGCTCGGCGCCCCACTCGCGCAGATAGCCGCGGTCGCCCTTGTCGGTGTGCAGGAGCCAGCCGGTCCAGGTCGCCAGGTAGGTGGCGAACAGGACGGGCACGGTCGAGACGAACGCGGGGAGCACGTCCCGCTTGAGCGTCGCGACGTACGGGCGGCGGGCGCCTGCCGTGCGGCGGGCGCCGACGTCCCACAGGACCGTCATCAGGCCGAACGCGACGAGGAAGACGCCGCCGTTCCACTTGGTCGCGAAGGCCAGGCCCAGGAAGACACCGGCCGCGATCCGCCAGGGCCGCCAGCCCAGGCGGAGCGTTTCCGCGATGCCCGCGTCGGGCCGTACGACTCCCTCGTCGTCCATCGGAAGGGCCGCGGCCAGCTTGGCGCGCGCCTTGTCGCGGTCGATCACCAGCGCGCCGAACGCCGCGAGGACGAAGAACATCAGTGGCAGGTCGAGCAGCGCGGTCCGGCTCATGACCAGGTGCAGCCCGTCCACCGCGAGCAGCAGACCGGCCAGACAGCCGAGGAAGGTGGAGCGGAACATCCGCCGCGCGATCCGGCACACCATCAGGACCGAGAGCGTGCCGAGCAGCGCCACCATGAAGCGCCAGCCGAAGGGGTTCAGGCCGAACATCCACTCGCCGGCGGCGATGACCCACTTGCCCATCGGCGGGTGCACGACATACGACGGGTCATGGCCGACCGGCACGTTGGAGCCGAGGTCGATGACCGTCTTGTTGTAGTCCTTGGGCCAGTTGACCTCGTAACCCCGCTTGAGCAGGGCCCAGGCGTCCTTCGCGTAATACGTCTCGTCGAATATCACCGCCTTGGGCTCGCCCAGCTTCCAGAAGCGGAGCAGGCCCGCGACGAGCGTGACGAGCAGCGGTCCGCCCCAGCCGAGCGCGCGGCTCATCCTCGGGCGCGCCTCGGGTGCCACCTTGAGCAGCGACCACAGCCGGGGACCCGGCTCGGCGTACGGCGGTGACAGGCGCTGTCCCACGTCCTGCACCGGCTGTGCGGTGTACCCGAATCTGCGCAGCCGCGCGGTCCACTTCTGCGTCTGCTGCTGCTCGGGGGCATCGCCGGTCGGCCGGGCGGTGGAGTCCCTTGTCGGTGGGGACGGAGCACTGGTCACCGCGCCATCGTAGGGAACGCGGCTGTGGGCGTCCTGGGTGCGGCCCGCGGGGAAGTGGACGCGGCCGGTCCCCGTCTTCCCGTCCTTCGGCCCCAGCTCTTTGCGAATCTATCGATATTCGATAGATTCCCATCGTCACTCGATACTCGAAGGAAGGGGGAGTCGTGGGAAGGCTGACGGTGGGCGCGCTGCGCGCCGTGCTGGTGGTGGTGTGCGCGGGGACCGTGTTCGTGCAGGCGGGGATGGTGTGGGCGCTGGTGGGCGGGCACGATCCGGAGGACGGATCGATGCCGCTGACCCCGCTGCGTGTGATCACGATCCTGGGCATGGTGGCGGTGCAGGTCGCTTTGGCCTGCGTATGGCGCCTCGTGGGGATGGTCCGACGCGGAACCGTGTTCTCCACCACCGCCTTCCGGTACGTGGACGGTGTGATCGGAGCGATCGTGGCGGCCGCTCTCGTGTGGTTCGCGGTCACGGCGGTCAACGCACCTGGCCAGCGGGAGGATCCGGGCGTCACCGTCATCATGTTCGGGGTCGGCGTGGCCATCCTCGGGGTCGCCCTCATCGTCCTGGTGCTGCGGATGCTGCTCGCCCAGGCCGTCGCGCGCGATGTCGAGGCGACGCGGATGCAGGCCGAGCTCGACGAGGTGATCTGATGCCGATCGCCGTCGACATCGACGTGATGCTGGCCAGACGGAAGATGTCCGTGGGCGAGCTCGCGGAACGCGTCGGGATCACACCCGCCAATCTCGCGGTGCTCAAGAACGGCCGCGCCAAAGCCGTCCGCTTCGCCACCCTCGCCGCACTCTGCGAGGTCCTCGACTGCCAGCCGGGCGACCTGCTGCGCTGGGAGCCCGAGGTCCCCGAGGAGGCGGTGGCCGACGAGCAGCCTGCGAGGATGGACGTGTGACAGCACCGCAAGGAACCCTCGTCCTGGCCGGCACGCCGATCGGCGACACCGCCGACGCCCCGCCCCGGCTCGCCGCCGAGCTCGAGACGGCCGACATCGTCGCCGCCGAGGACACCCGGCGCCTTCGCCGCCTGACCCAGGCGCTCGGGGTGCAGACCACCGGGCGGGTCGTGTCGTACTTCGAGGGCAACGAGTCCGCCCGTACGCCGGAGCTGGTCGAGGCCCTCGTCGACGGCGCCCGTGTGCTCCTGGTGACCGATGCCGGGATGCCCTCCGTGTCCGACCCGGGCTACCGCCTGGTCGCGGCCGCCGTCGAGAAGGACATCAAGGTCACGGCCGTGCCCGGACCGTCCGCGGTCCTCACCGCGCTGGCGCTCTCGGGGCTGCCCGTGGACCGTTTCTGCTTCGAGGGCTTCCTGCCGCGCAAGGCCGGCGAGCGGATGTCGCGGCTTCGCGAAGTGGCCGGCGAGCGGCGCACGTTGGTCTACTTCGAGGCCCCGCACCGCCTCGACGACACCCTCGCCGCGATGGCCGAGGCCTTCGGCGCCGAGCGCCGCGCCGCCGTCTGCCGCGAGCTGACCAAGACCTACGAGGAGGTCAAGCGCGGCCCTCTGGGCGAACTCGCCGAATGGGCCGCCGAAGGGGTCCGCGGAGAGATCACCGTGGTCGTCGAAGGCGCCCCGGAAACGGTCGCGGAACTCGACGCGGAAGAGCTCGTGCGCAGGGTGCAGGTGCGGGAGGAGGCGGGGGAGCGGCGCAAGGAGGCCATTGCAGCCGTTGCGGCGGAAGCCGGGCTACCCAAGCGCGAGGTATTCGATGCTGTCGTCGCGGCAAAGAATGCGGCGGGCCGGTCGCCAAAGGACGGCAAAGGACTATCGTGAAAAGCAAAGGCTAAGCCGGGCATCGGGCTCTTTCCACATGAGGCACCCAAAAACGCTCCAATAGTCGACAGGTCTGATGCGTTCCGGCCGTGCGAGGCGTCCACTGGGTGAAGGAACCCCATCGGTTCCTTCGCACGTGGATGACCCCGGACGTACTTGTCCGAGGGACAAGAGGAGCTGGCATGAGTGAGATCACCGGCCGCGCCGCAGACGTCGACGCCGCAGCAGACCGTCCGATGGACCCCAGCAGCCTGCCGACCCATCCCATAGCCACCGTTCACGAGTCGTACGCGTTCGCGTGTATGCGCTGCGGGCACGGCTGGGAGCAGTCGTACGACATCGAGCACTTTGTCGACGGCAAGGGCAATGAATTCGTGCTGTACAAGGCGGGCGGTCAGCGGGTTCCCTCGCCCCTGAGCCGGCCGACCTGCTTCAACTGCGGCGGGCATGTCGTCCGCATCATGCAGGCCGGACAGGTCTCCTCGATCCTCGATCTGCTCGGGCGCAAGGAGCACCACAAGGACCGCGCGAAGAAGACCGGGCCCGGAGCGGCCGCCGACGGGGCGCCCGTCGAGGGCGAGCACCACTGGCACCTCTCCGATCTGCTGCACCCTTTCAGGGGCAAGCAGCAGCCCTAGGGGCCGGGTGCGTCCTCGGGGCCCATGGGTGCGCTTCGTAGGATCGAGGCATGAGCCCCAAGGACGCACCCCCTCCGCTGCCCGAGCCCCTGCGCATCCCGGTCGCCGACTCGCATACGCACCTCGACATGCAGGACGGCACCGTCGAGCAGGGGCTCGCGAAGGCCGCTTCGGTCGGCGTGACGACCGTGGTGCAGGTCGGCTGCGACCTCAAGGGCTCGCAGTGGGCGGCCGACACGGCGGCGGCGTACGAGAGCGTGCACGCGACCGTCGCCCTGCATCCGAACGAGGCGCCGCGCATCGTGCACGGAGATCCCGACGGCTGGTCGCGGCAGGGTGCGCGGCAGCCACTCGGTGACGCCGGGCTCGACGAGGCGCTCGCCGAGATCGACAGGCTCGCGGCATTGCCGCAGGTCAAGGGCGTCGGTGAGACCGGGCTCGACTATTTCCGCACGGGGCCCGAGGGCAAGGCGGCGCAGGAGAAGTCCTTCCGTGCGCATATCGAGATCGCCAAGCGGCACGGCAAGGCACTGGTCATCCACGATCGCGAGGCGCACGCCGATGTGCTGCGGATCCTGAAGGAGGAGGGCGCACCCGAGCGGACCGTCTTCCACTGCTACTCCGGCGATGCGGCGATGGCCCAAGTCTGCGCGCAGAACGGCTACTTCATGTCGTTCGCGGGCAACGTGACCTTCAAGAACGCCCAGCATCTGCGGGACGCCCTGGTGGCCGCGCCGCTCGAACTGGTCCTCGTCGAGACCGACGCGCCCTTCCTGACCCCGGCGCCGTGGCGCGGACGGCCTAACGCCCCGTATCTCATTCCGGTCACGTTGCGGGCGATGGCACTTGTGGCCGGGGTGACCGAGGACGTGCTGGCAGCGGCCGTCTCGGCGAACACGGCGCGCGCTTTTGATTACTGACGGATAACGCTCACGGGCCGCACCGCTGGGCAGCGCCACGACACTGTGTAGTCGCGTCGCTTGGGAGAGTGACGGATGCTCCGCTAGGTTCGCTCCGCTTGATCCGGAGCCCGCAAGGGACCGAGTGGAGCCTGGAGCGACGTCGTGAGCCATGGGACTTCGTACGACCCCTACGGGGTGAGTGAGCAGTACGGGGACGCGCAGTACGGAGAAGCGCCTCAGCACGGGGAAGGCGCCTACAAGGACGGGCCGTACGGAGACGGGTCGTACGGGGACGGGCCGTACGGAGACGGGTCCTACGGGGACGTGCGGTACGGCGCCGACACCTACCGGCCCGCCTACGAGGCGCGGGCGGCGGCGCGGCAGCGGTCCGCCGAGTTCCCCCGCCAGTCACCGGTGTCCGCGGCCGCTCAGCAGGCCGCGCCGGCCGCACCCCGCGCCGGCGGACGGGCCGAGGCCCGGCGGGCCGCGCGGCGCAAGAAGAGCTCGACGACACCCGACACCCTGCGCCGGCTCGTCCCACAGGCCCTGGTCGTGGCCTTCCTCGCGGGCGGCACCTCGGCGTTCGTCGCCCAGGACAAGGCCGTGAAGCTCACCGTCGACGGCAAGGAGCGCACCCTGCACACCTTCGCCGACGACGTCTCCGAGCTCGTCGCCGACGAGGGTCTCGCCGTGGGCGCGCACGATGTCGTCGCCCCCGCCCCCGGCACCCAACTGGCCAGTGGGGACGAGGTGGTGGTGCGCTACGGCCGGCCCGTGCACCTCACCCTCGACGGCCATCGCCGCAAGGTCTGGACGACCGCCCACACCGTCGACGGCGCGCTGCGCCAGCTCGGGGTGCGGGCGGAGGGCGCATATCTGTCGGCCTCGCGGTCCAAGCGGATCGCCCGTGAAGGGCTGCAGCTCGACATCCGCACCGAGCGCACCGTCACGATCATGGCCGACGGCCGTGAACGCACCATCCGTACGAACGCGGCGACCGTACGCGAGGCCGTGGAGCAGGCCGGGATCTCGCTGCGCGGCCAGGACACCACGTCCGTGCCGCCGGCCAGCTTCCCGCGCGACGGGCAGACCCTGACGGTCATGCGCGTCACCGGCAGCAAGGAGGTGCGCGAGGAGCCGATCGCCTTCGACGTCCAGCGCACCCAGGACGCGTCGCTGTTCTCCGGCACCGAGGTCGTGGACAAGGCCGGGCGGCAGGGCGTGCGCCGGGTCACGTACGCGCTGCGCACCGTGAACGGCGTCAAGCAGAAGCCCCGGCGGCTGAAGACCGAGGTCGTACGCGAGCCGGAGACGCAGCTCGTCCGGGTCGGCACCAAGGCGCTGCCGTCCTCGGTGAGCGGGGCCGACGGACTGAACTGGTCGGGGCTCGCGGTCTGTGAATCGGGCGGCCGGCCGAACATCACGGACCCGTCGGGGACGTACGGGGGCCTCTACCAGTTCGATACGCGCACATGGCAGGCGCTCGGCGGCAGCGGCCGCCCCCAGGACGCCCCCGCATCCGAGCAGACGTACCGAGCGAAGAAGCTGTACGTGCAGCGGGGCGCGAGCCCCTGGCCGCACTGCGGGGGGCGGCTGCACGGGTAGGGCATCAGGAGCCCCGTACCCTTGACCGGTGAGCACCACTGAGCCCGACGCCTCCGGCGCCCTCCTCGGCGCAGCCGACATCCGCGAGCTGGCCGCGGCGCTTGGCGTGCGCCCGACCAAGCAGCGCGGGCAGAACTTCGTCATCGACGCCAACACCGTCCGCCGCATCGTGCGCACCGCCGGGGTGCGCCCCGACGACGTGGTCGTCGAGGTCGGCCCCGGGCTCGGCTCGCTGACGCTGGCGCTGCTCGAAGCGGCCGACCACGTCACCGCCGTCGAGATCGACGACACCCTCGCCGCCGCGCTGCCCGCCACGATCGGCGCGCGGATGCCGGAGCGCGCCGAGCGGTTCTCGCTGGTGCACTCGGACGCGATGCTCGTCCAGGAGCTTCCCGGACCGGCGCCGACCGCGCTCGTCGCGAACCTCCCGTACAACGTGGCCGTGCCCGTCCTCCTGCACATGCTCGCGACCTTCCCGACCATCGAGCGCAGCCTCGTGATGGTGCAGGCGGAGGTCGCCGACCGGCTCGCCGCCGTGCCCGGGAACAAGGTGTACGGCGTGCCGTCGGTGAAGGCGAACTGGTACGCCGAGGTGAAGCGGGCGGGTGCGATCGGGCGCAATGTCTTCTGGCCCGCGCCGAACGTCGACAGCGGGCTGGTCTCGCTCGTACGGCGCGCGGAGCCGGTCAAGACCACGGCCTCGCGCAAGGAGGTCTTCGCGGTGGTCGACGCGGCGTTCGCGCAGCGCCGTAAGACCCTGCGGGCCGCGCTGTCGGGGTGGGCCGGTTCCTCGGTCGCCGCCGAGGCGGCGCTGGTCGCGGCGGGGATCTCGCCGCAGGCGCGCGGGGAGGCGCTGACCGTCGAGGAGTTCGCGCGGATCGCGGAGAACAAGGGCGCGGGGCACGGGGGAGTTGCGTAAGTGAGCGTCACGGTACGAGTGCCGGCCAAGGTCAACGTCCAGCTCGCGGTCGGCGCCGCGCGCCCCGACGGCTTCCACGACCTGGCGAACGTCTTTCTCGCCGTCGGCCTGTACGACGAGGTCACGGTCACGCCGGCCGCCGCGCTGAAGATCACCTGCTCGGGTCCTGACGCGCATCAAGTACCCCTCGACGAGACGAACCTGGCGGCCCGTGCGGCCATCGCGCTCGCCGCCCGGCATGGTCTTTCGCCGGACGTCCACATCCACATCGCCAAGGACATCCCCGTCGCCGGGGGCATGGCGGGTGGCTCGGCGGACGGGGCGGGAGCGCTGCTCGCGTGCGACGCGCTGTGGGGCTTGGGGTCGTCCCAGGCCGAACTGCTCGCCATCTGCGCAGAGTTGGGCAGCGACGTACCGTTCTCGCTGCTCGGCGGTGCGGCGCTCGGCACCGGCCGCGGTGAGCTGCTCGAACCGCTCCCCGTGGGCGGTTCCTTCCACTGGGTGTTCGCGCTGGCGGACGGCGGTCTCTCCACGCCTGCCGTGTACGGGGAGTTCGACCGGCTGACGGCGGGTACGGCCGTACCCGAGCCGCTCGCCTCGCCCGCCCTGCTCGCGGCCCTGCGGGACGGTGACGCGGACGCGCTGGCGGCGACGGTGGTCAACGATCTGCAGCCGGCGGCGCTTTCGCTGTTCCCCGCGCTGGCGAAGACCCTTGAGGTGGGCTCGTCGGCGGGTGCCATCGCCGCGCTGGTCTCGGGCTCGGGCCCGACGACGGCGTTCCTGACGAACTCGGCGGAGTCCTCGCAGAAGGTGGCCTCGGCGCTGCTGGCTTCCGGGACGTGCCGCGCTGTTCGTGTGACGTCGGGGCCCGCTGTGGGGGCGACGGTGGTGGCGTCGGCCGTCTGACGCCCACGTACTCACGTGCGAGTTGAGTACCTGAGCGCTCACCGGCGCCCCCCACCCCGCGCGACCGTATCCGTATGGAATCCACCGTGCGTGAGCTCGCGGACAAGACCCCGGCGACCCGGGACCGGTACATGGATCTGCTGCGGGTCGCCTCGCTCGGCACCGTGGTCGTCGGGCACTGGCTGATGGCCGCCGTCGCCACCGATGACGCGGGGCGGATCCAGCTCGGGAATCTGCTCGCCGAGGTGCCGCAACTGCAGCTGCTCACCTGGGTGTTGCAGATCATGCCGGTGTTCTTCTTCGTCGGCGGGTTCTCGCACGCCCTGTCGTACCGCTCGCTGCGGCGCAAGTCGGGCAGCGAGCAGTCCGTGTACGCCGCGTTCCTGCGCGCACGACTGCAGCGGCTGCTGCGGCCCACGATGGTGTTCATCCTGGTGTGGGGCGCGGCCGCGCTGATCCTTCAACTCATCGGCGGCAGCCCGCACTTGGCGGACATCACGCTGCGCCTGGTGCCCCAGCCGCTGTGGTTCATAGGGATCTATCTCGCGATGGTCGCCTTCACCCCGCCGCTGCTCAAGCTGCACGAGCGATACGGGTGGGGCGCCTTCGGCGCTCTCGTCGCCGCGGCCGCCGCCGTGGACGTGCTGCGGTTCGTCGCCGGGGTGCCGTTCGTCGAGTTCCTGAACTTCGCGTTCGTCTGGCTCGCCGTCCACCAGCTCGGCTTCCTGCGCGCGGACGGCCGGCTGCGGCTGCCGTCGCTGCTCGCCGCCACGGGTGTGCTCGGTGCCACCGCGCTGGTCGCCTTCGGCCCGTATCCGCTGAGCATGGTCGGGATGCCCGGCGAGAAGATCTCCAACATGGCCCCGCCCACCTTCGCCCTGCTCTGCCACGGCCTGTGGCTGGTCGGCGCGGTGGAACTGGTGCGCAGGCCCGCGACCCGGTGGCTCGAGCGGCCGCGCGTGTGGCGCACGGTCGTCGCCGCGAACGGGGTCTCGATGACCGCGTTCCTGTGGCATCTGACGGCGATGCTCGGGGTGTACGGCGTGATGATCGGCCTCGACGTCCCGCTGCCCGCACCCGCGAGTGCTGCCTGGTGGGCGCAGGTGCCGCTGCGGATGGCGGCCGCGGCGGTCCTCACGGCCCTGCTCGTCGCGGCCTTCCGCGGCTTCGAGCGGCCGGCGCCTTCCGCGACCCGTACGAACGGCTCGGGGCCGGTGGCCGCGCTCGGCATCACGCTCTGCCTGTTCGGCGTCCTGGGGCTCTCGATGGTCGGCTTCGGCGACCTGCTGGAAGGCCGCTCGGCCCTGCTGATCGCCTTCCGGGTCACTGCTCCCGTCGCGGTGGGGATGGCGCTGGCCGGGTGGTTCCTGGTGGAGCGGGCGGGCAGGCGCGGGGTCTGACGTCCGGGCCGGCTGAGGGCCGCTCCTCGCGGGCGGCCCTCACCCGTCCTGTCAGCCGTTGACCCGAATCGTCGACTTCGCCAGCTCGTACCCGGCCTGCACGTCCTTCTTGTCCCCCTGGTCGGAGCCGCCGAGCGCCACCACGACCGCGCCCTGCGGTGTGGCGACCGCGAAGGCGCGGGCCGTGCGTTCTTCCTCGAAGAGCGGGTCGAGCTCCGTGTAGAGGACCTCGACCGCCTCCGCGGAGCCGGCCTTGAACGCCGTGTACTTCTCGTCGGCGTGCCCATCGGCCTCGGCGACGAAGAGCTCGAGCACCTTGCGCAGGTCGGCCCCGGTCTTGGGGTCCTCGACGTACGTGCGCAGGAACCCGGTCTTCCCGACCGCCTTCGAGCTGATCTCGCAGCGCATCACCACCGGGCCCTGGCGCGCGAGCTCGGCGAAGTCCTCGTCCGGTGCGACGTCGACCGACTCGGGCTCCCACTTCGTCGCCGTCTCGTACGTCACCGGCAGCTCACAGGCCGATCCGGCGGCGCCCACGCTGCCGGAGCCTTCGGCGACCGGTGCGCTCTGCGAACCGTCGGACTTCCCGTCCTTCGACTTCCCGCCCTTCGACTCCCCGTCGCCGCCCCCCGAGCACCCCACGGCCAGCCCCGCCGTGACCGCCACTGCCAGGACTCCCCGTACCAACGAACTGCGCATCGTGCTGTTCCCGCCCTTTGAATCGTGCTCCCGCCCCCCGGGAGATCGCCGCACAATAACGCGCCCCCCGGGACGACTACCCTGGTAGGCCGGTCGAGAAGTCGATCGACTACCCCCGGTACAGGAGTGAAATGGCCGTCAACCTGGTCAATGTCGAGTCCGTGAGCAAGGTGTACGGCACCCGTGCCCTGCTCGACGGAGTCTCCCTCGGCGTCTCCGAAGGCGACCGGATCGGCGTCGTGGGGCGCAACGGGGACGGCAAGACCACCCTCATCCGTATGCTCGCCAAGCTCGAAGAGGCCGACACCGGCCGCGTCACGCACAGCGGTGGCCTGCGGCTCGGTGTGCTCACGCAGCACGACTCGCTGGACTCGAAGGCGACCGTCCGGCACGAGGTCATCGGCGACATGGCCGATCACGAGTGGGCGGGCAGCGCCAAGATCCGTGACGTACTGGAAGGGCTGTTCGGCGGGCTCGACCTGCCCGGCTTCCCGCAGGGCCTCGACACGGTCATCGGCCCGCTGTCCGGTGGTGAGCGGCGGCGGATCGCGCTGGCCAAGCTGCTCATCGAGGAGCAGGACCTGATCGTCCTCGACGAGCCCACCAACCACCTCGACGTCGAGGGCATCTCCTGGCTGGCCAAGCATCTGCAGGAGCGCCGCTCCGCGCTCGTCTGCGTGACACACGACCGCTGGTTCCTCGACCAGGTCTGCACGCGGATGTGGGATGTGCAGAAGGGCGACGTCTTCGAGTACGAGGGCGGCTACAGCGACTACGTGTTCGCGCGCGCCGAGCGTGAGCGGATCGCCGCGACCGAGGAGACCAAGCGGCAGAACCTGATGCGCAAGGAGCTGGCCTGGCTGCGCCGCGGCGCCCCGGCCCGTACCTCCAAGCCGCGCTACCGCATCGAGGCCGCCAACGAGCTGATCGCCGACGTACCGCCGCCGCGTGACACCAGCGAGCTGATGAAGTTCGCCAGCGCCCGGCTCGGCAAGACGGTCTTCGATCTGGAAGACGTCTCCGTGCAGGCCGGCGACAAGATGCTGCTCAAGCACATCACCTGGCAGCTCGGCCCCGGCGACCGTATCGGCCTGGTGGGTGTGAACGGAGCGGGCAAGACCTCGCTCCTTCGCGCCCTCGCCGAGGCCTCCCGCACTCAGGGCGAGGTCCAGCCCGTGGCCGGGCGGATCAACGTCGGCAAGACGGTCAGGCTCGCGTATCTCTCGCAGGAGGTCGGCGAACTCGACCCGGACCTCCGGGTGCTGCAGGCCGTGCAGCAGGTGCGCGACCGCGTGGACCTCGGCAAGGGCCGTGAGATGACCGCGGGCCAGCTGTGCGAGCAGTTCGGGTTCAGCAAGGAGAAGCAGTGGACGCCGGTGGCGGACCTGTCCGGTGGTGAGCGGCGCAGGCTGCAGATTCTGCGACTGCTCATGGACGAGCCCAACGTCCTCTTCCTCGACGAGCCCACCAACGACCTCGACATCGAGACCCTGACCCAGCTGGAGGACCTCCTCGACGGCTGGCCCGGCTCGATGATCGTGATCTCCCACGACCGCTTCTTCGTCGAGCGGACCACCGACAAGGTGTACGCGCTGCTCGGCGACGCCACCCTGCGGATGCTGCCGCGCGGGCTCGACGAGTACCTGGAGCGCCGTCAGCGCGTCATCGAGGCGGCCACCGCCGCGGCGACCCCGGCCGCTCCCGCGGCGCCCGCGCCCGGCAGGTCGGCCGCCGACCAGCGCGCGGCCAAGAAGGAACTGCAGAAGATCGAGCGCCAGTTGGACAAGCTCTCCGAGAAGGAGACCAAGCTGCACGCCCAGATCGCCGACAACGCCACGGACTTCGGCAAGGTCGCCGGCCTCGACGCCCAGCTGCGCGAACTGGCCGGGGAGCGCGAGGAGTTGGAGATGCGCTGGCTGGAGCTCGCGGAGGACGAGTGAAGGGGCGGTAGGGGTTTGCCGGGGCCGCCGAGGTGCGTGCGTAAGGTGATCGCGACCAATTTCCGCCGCAGGGTGGGAAGTTGCATGCGATATGGGGGACTTACATGCGCAAGCTGCGCAATGCACTCGTGGTCGGCGGCATGGCCGCGACCGTTCTGATCGGTACGGCGGGGTCCGGCTTCGCCCAGGACGCGGGGGCCGACGCCTCGGTCGCCGGCGCCGAGGGCGAAGGCAAGTGGGACTACTACAGCAGGACCGAGCTGCGTAACGTCGACCTCCAAGTGAGGGACACGAAGGTCGACGGGCATGCGGTCTACGTCCAGTTGCTGACCATGGCGCCGAACGGTTCGGTGACCGCGTACAGCAAGCGGTACCACCGCACCGGTGCGGACACTCCCGGCGAGAGCTGGAGCGGGCTCCGCGCGACCAACAGTGCCGGTATCGCCGCCGCCACCGTCCGGGTGTGCGTCGACGACGCGGGCTCGGACACCTGCGGGCGCGGACCGTGGCGCGAGGTCAACCGGGACTGATCCCGTGCCCGGTTCACCACCCCAGTAACAGCCGCATCACGGGCCGGTTCTCCCTTGGGAACAGGCGAGCGACCGGCCCTCGGTGTGCGCGGGGTCAGTGATAGAAAGAACTCCCGCCGAAGTGAAGCAGAGTTGCGGGAACCATGCCCGATTCGCTCCTTTCCGGAGGGATTCAGACAGGTCCTGAGACCAGCGAGCAGGCCCTGAAGCCAACGGAATTGCGGGGGAGGCCGGTCGGGCAGTGGTTCTTGCGTGATGAGGTAGTCCGTCCGATGAGCCAGCCACCCCAGCCGCCAGGACCACCGTCGCAGCCGCCGGGACCGCCGTCGCAGCCCCCGGGGGGAGCGCCGCAGCCCGGATACGGCTATCCGCAGGGACCGCCGGCCGACAACTCGTATCCGCAGACCGGCCCTTATGCGCAGCAGCCCGGCCCGTACGCACAGCAGCCGGGTCCCTACACCCAGCCCTCCGGCCCGTACGCACAGCAGCCGCAGCAGGGTTACGGCTACCCGCAGCAGCCCCAGTACCCCGGTGCTCCCGCGCCCGGCGGCCCCGGTGCGCCCGGCGGACAGGGCGGTCCGGGCGGCGGCTTCGGACGGTTCTTCAAGGGCAGGACCGGGGCGATCGTGGCGGCGGCCGTGGCCGGACTGCTCGTCATCGGCGGCGGTGTCGTCTTCGCGGTGAACAGCGGTGACGACAAGCCGAAGGACCCGGTCGCCAAGCCCAGCAAGAAGAGCACGGACGCCCCCAAGCCCTCCGAGTCCGTGGACCAGGGCGACGGCAAGGGCACCGGCAAGCAGGACGCCTCGATCAACGACGGCATCAAGGCGGGCGAGGTACCGGCCTGGCTCGCGATGAACGACCAGGACATGCCGGGCAACGGCGCGGAGCTGTTCGACATCTGGGTGCAGGGCGATGTCGTGGTGCAGGCCGCCTACCGCAAGGTCACCGCGTTCTCGGTGAAGGACGGCAGCCAGAAGTGGTCCGTCGACGTGCCCTTCGAGGTGTGCGACACCCCCAAGCACACGACGCCCGACGGCAAGGTCGTCATCGCGCACAAGTCCGGTACGGGCGACCGCGCCAAGTGCTCGCAGCTGATGATGATCGACCTCAAGACCGGCCAGAAGGGCTGGACCGCGGAGGTCAAGGAGGGCGGGGCGTTCGACTCGGTCATCACCCTCGACCTGGTGATCTCCGGTGACACCCTGCTCGCCGGACGCGACCTGTCCGGTACCGCCTATCGCATCAGCGACGGCAAGGAGATCTGGCAGGCGAAGAAGGAGGACACCGGGGTCTGCTTCCCGAACGTGTTCGCGGGCGGCAAGAAGCTCCTCGGCGTCGACCGCTGCGGTGCCGGTTCGCCCACCGAGCACGAGCAGCTCAAGGAGTACGACCCGGCCACCGGCAAGGTGAAGTGGCGCTACCAGCTCAAGAAGGGCTGGTCCGTCAACCGCGTCTACTCCGAGTCGCCGATCGTCGTCTCGCTGACCAATGACGAGGACAAGTCCTGGGCCATCGCGGCCTTCACCGACGCCGGCAAGCTCCGCTCGCAGATCGACGGCGGCAAGGACAGCTTCCGCCAGCAGTGCGCGGGCCTCGGCATCGGCAGCGACAACGCGCAGAGCTGCGACGGCATGGTCGCCGGCGGCGACACCTTCTACATGGCCACCGAGGCGAAGAAGTCCGGTGACTTCGACCGTGTCAACGAGGTCGTCGCCTTCGACCTCGACACCGGCAAGGCCAAGTGGCGCTCCAAGGTCGACAAGCGCCAGGTGCTGCCGCTGACGGTGGTGGGCTCGGACCTCATCGGGTACGTGGACGCCACCTTCGACACCGGCGGCCAGATCGTGAAGTTCGGTCCGAAGGGCGGCGCGCCGACCGTGCTGCAGAAGCACTCCAGCGGTGCGCAGGCCGTGGAGAGCTCGATGTTCAGCGGACCGCTCGCCTATGCCGACGGCCGGTTCTTCATGACGTCCTCACGCCTCTTGGGCGACGACGACGAAGAGGAAGCCCGCATGCTGTCCTTCGGCAAGTGACGTCCGCCGTACAAGTCCCCGACTTCCCGTATCACTTGAGGTAGAGATCCCCATGTCACAGCCACCCCAGCCGCCCAACGAAGGCTTCGGCGCACCGCAGGACCCGCCCCCGGGCGGCTTCGGTGCACCTCAGGAGCCCGGTTACGGCTACCCGCAGACCCCGCCGCCGGCCGGTCAGACCCCGCCGCCCCCGGCCGGTCAGCCCGCGACCCCGCCGCCGCCGGCCGGACCGCCGGGAACCCCGCCGCCGGGCCAGCCCGGTTACGGCTACCCGCAGGCCCCCGGCCAGGTCTACCCGACGCCGGCCCCCGGCCAGCAGATCGGCTACGGCCAGCAGCAGCCGTACGGCGCCCAGCCCCAGCAGCCGTACGGGACACAGCAGCAGCCGTACGGAACACCGCAGCAGCAGCCGTACGGGACCTATCAGCAGTACCAGCAGCCGGGCGCCGCACCGGCGGGCGCACCCGGCGGCGGTGGCGGCAAGAAGCTCAACGCGCAGATGATGATCATCATCGCGGCCGTGGTGGCCGTCGCCCTGATCATCGGCGCCGGAGTCTTCCTCGCGTCGGGCGACGACGACGGCGGCAAGAAGAACGAGTCCAAGCAGGGCGAGACCGACGGCGGCAAGACCGGCGGCAACGAGGGCGAGAACAAGGGCGGTGACGGCGGCAAGGAGAAGAAGCCGGCGAGCACCAGCGCGAAGTCGCTCTTCAACGTGCCGGCGCCCGAGGTGAAGAACGACGACTCCATCGCCACCGACGGCTCCTGGCTCACGGAGAAGACCTACGCCAAGTCCGGTGTGAACGAGATCGTCGGCTACGAACCGCTCACCGGCGCGAAGCTGTGGACCATCCCGCTCGCGGGACCGGTGTGCGCGGGCTCCGAGCACGTGACCGAGGACGGCCTGACCGCCGTGCTCTTCCAGGGCGCGAAGCCCACCAAGGCGCGGGCCCACATGGGCTGCACCGAGGTGGCGGCGATCGACCTCGACAACGGTCAGAAGCTGTGGCAGAAGGGCAGCAAGGCCGGCGACACGAAGATGACCTTCGACGAGGTCACCGTGGGCAAGGGCCTTGTCGCCGCGGGCGGTACGAGCGGCGGTTCGGCCTGGGAGATCAAGAGCGGCAACGTCAAGTGGGAGCCCAGGGCGGGCGACAAGTGCAAGGACAACGGCTACGCGGGCGGCAACGGGCTCGTCGCGCTCAGCCGCTGCGGCGCCGACTACGACACCGCCGCGCTCAAGGTCCAGCCGCTGGATGAGAGCGGAAAGCCGCTGTCGAGCTACACGCTGCCGCCCGGCATCCAGTGGGGGAGCATCGTGTCGGCCAGCCCCTTGGTGGCGGCGGTTGACTCGACCGACCAGTCCAAGGGCCCCACGGACTACTTCGTGATCGACGAGAAGACCGGGAAGCTGCGCAGCAAGATCAGCGTGGATCCGGAGAAGTACCAGCGCACCTGTGACGCGACCGAAGTCGCCCAGTGCCGCAACGTCGCCGTCGGAAACGACCATCTGTACCTGGCGACCCGTGAGCACGAGGGCGGCGGCGAGTACGGCATGACCAACGAGATCATCTCGTTCGATCTGGCCACCGGGAAGGAAGCCGGTCAGAAGGCCGACGCGGGCGACCGCTACACGATGTTCCCGCTGCGCATGGACGGCGGCAACATCATCGCCTACAAGGTGCCGCCGTACGACAAGGGCGGACAGATCGTCAGCATCGACGGCAAGACCTTCAAGGAGACCGTCTTCCTGGAGAACCCGGCCGACGAAGCGGTCCGGGACGCCGAGAGCAGCTTCTCGACGGACTACGCCGAGTACCGCTACTCCAACGGACGGCTCTACATCAGCGACGTGTTCGCCAGCAAGCCGCTGTCGGCGGACGACAAGAACTATCTGGTGGTCGCCTTCGGGGCGTCCTGACAAGACAGATCACCACGGAACGGCCCTGTCCCCACCCGGGACAGGGCCGTTCCGTATGCCGCTCGTGTGCCGTTCCGTATCCCGGGTGAGTCTGTATTCCGTATCCGGTATGCGCCCCGATGGGTCCCGAATGACGGGGATTTCGGTATTCCGAGGTGCTTCTGGGCGGTAGGGGGCGCGTAACGTCGAACAACCGTGTAGCTTCCGGGAGATGAGGGGCTGGGGGGCTCCGGTATTTGTGTGTGGGGGAATGGGGGGTTGGCTCGATGGGTGTGCGGCTCATGGTGGTCGACGATCACCGCTTGCTGGCCGAAGCGCTCGCCTCGGCACTGAAACTGCGCGGGCACCGGGTGCTCGCCGCCGCCGCACCGGCCGCGGGAGCGGCGGAACTTGTGGTGCAGCGCGCGCCCGAAGTCTGTCTGATCGGTACGTCCACGCCCGCCGAACCGGGCATCTTCGATCCGATCGTGAAGATCAAACGGGAGCGTCCGCAGGTCGCCGTCGTGGTCCTGGGCCCCGTGCCCTCACCACGCGGCATCGCGGCCGCGTTCGCCGCCGGCGCCTCCGGTTACGTACGGCACGACGAGCGGATCGAAGGCGTCGAGCGCGCCATCATGAAGGCCCGCGCGGGGGAGGCGGCGGTCGCACCGCAGCTGCTCCAGGGCGCCTTCTCCGAGCTGCTCAACCCGGCGGCGCAGCCCGACGACGAGGGCCAGCGGCTGCTGCAGATGCTGACGCCGAGAGAGGTCGAGGTCCTCGTCCGGGTCGCCGACGGCGAGGACACCCGGCTCATCGCGGCGGGGATGGGGATAGCGCCGAGCACGGCGCGTACGCACGTCCAGCGGGTGCTGATGAAACTCGGCGTCGGCTCACGGCTCGAAGCCGCCGCGCTCGCCGCCCGTACGGGGCTCCTCGACCGCGCGGGACCGGTCGGCGGCACGCCCGCGGGGGCGGAGGCCCAGGTGAACTCGGGGCCGCTGTAGGGAGGTTGGCCACCGCGTAAGACGCGGCGGCGTGCCACGCACGTAAGACGTACGCGGCCTACTCCTCCGCCATCACGATCACGCTGTCCGCCGCCCCCAGCATGATCCGTTCCTTCTTGTCCGGGTTGAGATGGATCCCGAACGACGGCGGCTGCGCCGTCTCCGACTGCACCCGGTAGCCGATCGCCGACTGGCCCTGACGGCGGGCCGACTCCACCACCGTGTAGAAGTCGAGCTCGTGCTGCAGCGCCACGTAGTCACCGGCGGGCTTGAGATAGATCTCGCAGCCGTCGGAGGAGAACAGATCCGCGAAGAGCCGGGCGAGATGGCGGTTCTCCGACACCTGCGTCATCAGCAGACTGATCACCTTGTCGCTGACGATGAAGTCGTCGCTCTCGCTGATCGGGGCGAGCGCGCGATTGCGGTCGTCGGTCATCTCGGTGACCACCGGGAGTTCACGGCTCAGGGTGTTCTCCAGATCCCGCAGATGCAGCAGGGTGACCAGCGTCTGGTTGTCGGCCTGCGCGCTGTCCACGTCGTCGTAGCCGAGCACGATCACATGCTCGTAGTCGCCGATGCCCAGACCCTTCAGCGTGCCGGGGTGGGTGATGTCGCCCGTCTCGCAGGTCACCTCCAGGTTCGTCAGACCCTTGCGGGCATCCTCCACAAGGCGCTTCAGCTCGGTGCCGCGGGCCACCACATGCAGCCGTGAACCCGCCGGCACATAGGTGTCGAGCTGCTGGATGATCGTGGCCGCCCGCCGGTTCCAGGCGAGCAGCAGAATCGACTCGGGCAGCTTCTCGCGCGGCCGCGGCGAGACGATGGCCGCCTCGTCGATCTCGTACGCGTGGTCGGAGACGATCACCGTGTCGTCGTCCCGCGAGACCGCGATGATCCGGTCGCCCTCGGCGATCACCGTGTCCGAGGGCGGGTTGAGCACGATCGCCCCGTCGGAGGCCCGCAGCAGCCCGACCGGTGACGAGGTGTCGTACGCGAAGAGGGCCTCCGCGTACGTACGGCCGGTGAGGGTGGGCTCGGCGGACAGGTAGAACTCGTCGCCCGCGTAGTTGAGCAGGTCGAGGTAGACCACGGACAGGCCCGGCTGCCGGCTGGTCTGCACGATGAGGCGCGCGGAGATGTCGTCGACCCCGGCGACACAGGCCTCCGCGCCGCCCGCGAGCCGGGCCGCCTCCAGACTGTGGCCGCACTGCACGGAAGCGACGATGTGGTACGGCTGCTCACGGCGCTGCGGGCTCTGGGTGATCGCGAGCAGGGTCTTGACCACCTCGGCGTCGCTGCCGTCTTTGCAGGCACAGGGCGCGGCGCTGTCGGAGTCCTTGACGGGCGGGGTGAGGACGATGATCGAGCGGGCCTCGTGCGGATTGGCCAGATCGATGTCCACGGGATCCATGGGGCTGCCGGTGCGGCAGATCACCTTGGTGGTGTCGGTGTCGCGCACCTTCGCATGGATCTCGTCCTCCATCTCGACCTTGTCCTTGTCGGCGAGGATCACGACCGCGGACTTGGACAGGTTGGCGTTGGCGAGGACGAGTTCGCTGACGATCGGGAACACCTGGTCCGACCAGCCGAGCAGCACCGTGTGCCGCTTCTCGAGGACCATCGAGCGGCCCTTGCGCAGATCCATGATCTTGCGGTTGACGCCCGCCGTGATCAGACCGACGAGGGTGCTGGCGAAGAACAGCGCCACCAGGGCGAGGATCACGGAGAACGCGACGAACGCGGGGGTGCCCACGGCGCCGCCGAGCTTGAAGGTGTCCGCGGTGTTCTGCCACACGGAGGTCAGCTGATTGCCGAGGGTCGTGGGGGTGTTCTTGTCCGCCCACACCAACAGGGCGCTCACCGGGATCACGATCACCAGACAGATCGCCGAGAGCCAGCCGATCAGTGCCGGTGTGCCACGGGACATGGTGTTGTCGAACCAGTACCGCAGCCGCGCCCGGCGCGAGGGGTTGCCGCTCATCAAGCACCACGCTCCCTGCGGTAGTCGAAGCCCCCGCCCTTCGGACAGTTCCGATCTTGGTCCGGATCACGGTCCCGCGCAGCTCTGGCACCAGCCCCGCTACGCCAACGGGGCCGCAGCTCACCCGACCTGCGGCCCCGTCACTGGCAGGTGAGGTAAGTCCTTCACCTGCCCTTCGCTATTCCTTCACATTTGCGGGTGTTGGCGGGGCCGTCGGGCGCAGCCACAGCCACACGAGGAAGAACAGACCGAGGGCCAGCATGCCCAGACCGGTCCAGAGGTTGATGTTGATGCCCTGGGCCTTGTCCAGGTCGGCGTCGGACGCCATGAGGCCGGCGATCGTGACGATCACTCCGTACACGACGAACAGACCGCCGATGATGCGCCGGATGTCGAAGAGCCGGGCCGCGGTGGCGGACTTGCTCTCCAGCTCGGAGACTTCGCGCTGCAGATCAGACATGGTTCTCGGTGCCTCCGATCGGATCTAGAAGGAGTACGGGATGTAGCAGGCGGCGGCCAGGACGACGGCGCCCCAGCCGAGCAGGGCCGGCCTGCGGTACCAGGCGTTGTCGCCCTCTTGCGGCAGCTCCTCCATGCCGGGCGACTTCGTCCCGTACGCGAGACCCGCGAGCTCGGCCTCGGGCTTGGGGGCCGTGAACAGGGTGACGAGGACCATGACGAGCGCACCCGCGACGAAGCCGACGATCGCCGAGACGAAGTTGGCGCCCTGGTCGGTGGGGATGTCGATGACGCCCTGCTTGTAGATCCAGAAGTAGTTCAGCATCGCCGCCGACGTACCGGCGACGAGACCCCACACACCGGACTTCACGGAGGCGCGCTTCCAGAACATGCCGATGATGAAGACCACGAACATCGGAACGTTGAAGAACGAGAACAGGGTCTGCAGGTACCCCATGATGTTCGAGAACGACGAGGCCAGGAAGGCCGTGCCGATAGAGGCCAGCACGCCGATCGCGGTGATGAGCCGGCCGAACTTCAAGTAGTACGTGTCCTCACGGCCCTTGACCACGTACTTGGCCCAGATGTCCGCGGTGAACACGGTGTTGAAGGACGAGACGTTCGCGGCCATGCCCGCCATGAACGCCGCGAGCAGACCGGTCACGGCGATACCGAGCACGCCGTTGGGCAGCAGCTCCTGCATCAGGAGCGGAATCGCGTCGTTGTACGTCAGGTCGGAGCCCGGCGTGCCGATCTGCGGGACCAGCACGGCGGCGACCAGACCCGGGATCATCACCAGGAATACGATGAACATCTTCGGGAACGCGGCGATCAGCGGGGTGCGCTTGGCGGCGGAGAGGTTCTTCGCGGACAGGGCGCGCTGCACCTCGGCGAAGTTGGTGGTCCAGTAGCCGAAGGAGAGCACGAAGCCGAGGCCGAGCACGATGGTCAGCCAGTTCGCGCCGAGCGGGTTGGCGTCGCCGATGCCCGTACCGCCCCAGGCGGAGAGGAAGTTGTCGCCGTGCGACTTGGCGAGCGAGCCGGTCAGACCGTCCCAGCCGCCGACCCGCTTGAGGCCGAGCAGCGTCAGGGGTATCAGGGCCGCCATGATCACGAAGAACTGCAGGACCTCGTTGTAGATCGCCGAGGAGAGACCGCCGATCGTGATGTACGCGAGGACGAAGAAGCCCGCGACGACGATGGACAGCCACTGCGGCCAGCCGAGCAGGGCCTCGACCACGATCGACAGGGCGTACAGGTTGACGCCCGCGATCAGGATCGCGGCGAAGGCGAACAGGACCGAGCTCAGCAGGTGTGCGCTCTTGTCGAAGCGCTGGAGCAGGAACTCGGGGACGCTTCGGACCTTGGAGCCGTAGTAGAACGGCATCATCACCAGGCCGAGGAAGACCATGGCCGGGATGGCGCCGATCCAGTACCAGTGCACGACGGCCACGCCGTACTGTGCGCCCGTGGCCGCCATGCCGAGGATCTCGGTGGCGCCGAGGTTGGCCGCCACGAAGGCGAGACCGGTGACCCAGGCGGGCAGGGAGCGCCCTGACAGGAAGAAGTCGAGGCTGGTCTTCACACTGCGCCGGGCGGCGAACCCGATGCCGAGCACGACGGCGAAGTAGATCGCCAAAATCGCGTAGTCAAGCCCGTTGGTGGGGAGCCGAAGCCCTTCGGCGAGGTATTGCATGGGGGATCTCGCTTCGTTGCGCGAACGTATCGGAACGGGAACCTACGCTTCCGAGTTCGGAAACTGAACAGTTCCGGTGATGTTCTTTGTTGGATTGCGATGAAGCGAACTCCGGAAACTGTGGCCCGTGTGCGTGCGCGCCCATTGACGACCCTGTTGGCTTGTGGTTTGTTGTGTTCGGTTCTGTTTGGTGGGTGCGATGGGAGCAGCCCTGGTGAAGAAGACCTCGACACGCCTTGCCGACGGTCGTGAGCTCATCCACTACGACCTGCGCGACGACGTCGTACGCGACGCCGTCGACCGGCGCCCGCTCGACCCGATCTCGACCATGTCCGAGATCCGCGAGGACCGGCTGCTCGGCGACTTCGTCGCCATCGCCTCGCACCGCAACGCCCGCACCTACCACCCGCCGGCGGACCAGTGCCCGCTGTGCCCCTCGCAGGGCGAGCGGCTGAGTGAGATCCCCGACTCCTCGTACGACGTGGTGGTCTTCGAGAACCGCTTCCCCTCGCTCGCCGGCGACTCGGGCCGCTGCGAGGTGGTCTGCTTCACCCCCGACCACGACGCGTCCTTCGCGGACCTCTCGCCCGAGCAGGCCCGGCTCGTCCTCGACGCCTGGACCGAGCGCACCGCCGAGCTGTCGCATCTGCCGTCCGTCGCGCAGGTCTTCTGCTTCGAGAACCGCGGCGCCGAGATCGGTGTCACCCTCGGCCACCCCCATGGCCAGATCTACGGGTATCCGGACATCACGCCGCGTACGGCGCTGCAGTTGCGCTCCCTCGGCGCGCACAAGGCGGCGTCCGCCGGTGGCAACCTCTTCGACGAGCTTGTCGCCGACGAACTGAAGGACGGATCCCGCATCGTCCTGGAGGGCGAGCACTGGGTCGCCTTCGTCCCGTACGCCGCCCACTGGCCGTACGAGATCCACCTCTACCCGAAGAAGCGCGTGCCCGACCTGCTCGCGCTCGACGAGGCGGCGCGCACAGAGTTCCCACAGATCTATCTGGAACTGTTGCGCAGGTTCGACCGGATCTTCGGCCCTGGTGAGCCGCCGACCCCGTACATCTCCGCCTGGCACCAGGCACCGTTCACGGCGCTCGACGCGTACGGCGTGGAACGTGAGGACTTCGCGCTCCACCTCGAGCTTTTCACCATCCGCAGGACTTCCGGCAAGCTGAAGTTCCTCGCGGGTTCCGAGTCCGGCATGAGCGTGTTCATCAACGACGTGCCGCCGGAGACCGCGGCAGAGCGACTGCGAGAGGTAGCGAGTTCATGAGCGCGACGTACGCCAAATACATGGTCACCGGCGGTGCGGGTTATGTCGGCAGTGTGGTGGCGCAGCACCTGCTCGAGGCCGGGCATCAGGTGGTCGTGCTCGACAACCTCTCCACCGGCTTCCGTGAAGGGGTGCCCGCGGGCGCCGAGTTCATCGAGGGCGATATCCGCGACGCCGCCAAGTGGCTGGACTCCAGTTACGACGGCGTCCTGCACTTCGCCGCGTTCTCGCAGGTCGGCGAGTCGGTCGTGAAGCCCGAGAAGTACTGGGACAACAACGTCGGCGGGACCATGGCGCTGATCGGCGCGATGCGTACGGCGGGCGTGGGCAAGCTGGTCTTCTCCTCCACGGCCGCCACGTACGGCGAACCGCTCGAGGTCCCGATTCCGGAGAGCGCGCCGACCTCCCCGACCAGTCCGTACGGCGCCTCGAAGCTGGCCGTCGACCACATGATCACCGGTGAGTGCGCGGCCCACGGTCTCGCGGCCGTCTCGCTTCGCTACTTCAACGTCGCGGGTGCGTACGGCAGTTGCGGCGAGCGGCACGACCCCGAGTCGCACCTCATCCCGCTGGTGCTGCAGGTCGCGCAGGGCAGGCGCGAGGCGATCTCCGTCTTCGGCGACGACTATCCGACGCCGGACGGCACCTGCGTACGCGACTACATCCATGTCGCGGACCTGGCGGAGGCGCACCTCCTCGCGCTGGACGCGCCTCGTAGTGGTGAGCACCTGATCTGCAACCTGGGCAACGGCAACGGCTTCTCGGTACGCGAGGTCATCGACACCGTCCGCCAGGTCACCGGCCACCCGATCCCCGAGGTCGTGGCCCCGCGCCGCGGCGGCGACCCCGCCGTCCTCGTCGCCTCCGCCGACGCCGCCCGTGAGCGGCTCGGCTGGAACCCGTCCCGCGCGGATCTCGCGGGGATCGTCGCCGATGCGTGGGCTTTCGCGCAGTCGCAGTCGCAGTCGTAGTTCTGGGAGGGGTGAGGTCTGTGGCCGAAGTGACGGCTGTGGCCGAGGAGTTCAGCCGGCTTTACGGTTACGCGCCCGAGGGCGTCTGGGAGGCGCCGGGGCGGGTCAACCTGATCGGTGAGCACACCGACTACAACGACGGCTTCGTGATGCCCTTCGCCCTGCCGCACACGGCAGTGGCGGCGTTCGGCCGTCGTACGGATACGGCGGTACGGGCCGACTCGGCCGATCTGCCGGGCGAGCCGGTGGTCGTGGCGGACCCCGCACCGGGGGCGTCGGCGGGCTGGGCCGACTACGTGGCCAGTGTCGTGTGGGCACTGCGGGACGCAGGCCACTCGGTGGGCGGCGTCGACGTACACCTGTCGTCCTCGGTGCCGACGGGGGCGGGCCTCTCCTCCTCGGCGGCCCTCGAAGTAGTGGTGGCCCTCGCCCTGAACGACCTCTTCGAACTCGGTCTGGAGCGCCAGGAGTTGGCGCGGCTGTGCCAGCGCGCGGAGAACGTCTACGTGGGTGCGCCGACCGGGATCATGGACCAGACGGCCTCGGCCTGCTGCACGGCGGGCCATGCCCTGTTCCTCGACACCCGCGACTTCACCCGGCGCCAGGTCCCCTTCGACCTGGCCTCCCTCGGTCTGCGCCTCCTCGTCGTGGACACCCAGGTCAAGCACGCCCACAGCGAGGGCGAGTACGGCAAGCGGCGCGAGGGGTGCGAGGCGGGGGCGGCGGAACTGGGCGTATCGGCGCTGCGGGACATCGCCTTCGAGGACCTGCCGGCCGCCCTGGACCGGATCTCCTCCGACGACGTACGCGCTCTCGTGCGCCACATCGTCACCGAGAACCACCGGGTGGAGCAGGTCATCTCGCTGCTCGACGCCGGTGACGTACGGGCGATCGGCCCGGTCCTCGTCGAGGGCCACGTCTCCCTGCGCGACGACTTCCGGGTCTCCTGCCCGGAGCTCGACCTCGTGGTGGACGCGGCCGTGGCGGCCGGGGCGCTCGGCGCCCGGATGACGGGCGGCGGCTTCGGCGGCTCGGCGATCGTGCTGGTCGAAGAGTCCGCGGCGGACCAGATCGCGAAGTCGGTGGTCGAGGCGTTCGCGGCCCGCGGCCTGACGGAACCGCGGGTGTTCACGGCGGTGGCTTCGGCGGGGGCGCGACGCGTTCGTTGAGATCGGGGTGTCGGGGACAGGGCCACCGGCGCCCCGCCCCCGACGCCCCTACTGCAAGCGTTTGGTGAGGAAGAAGTCCTGCATACCGGGCGGATGGTCCTCCAGGACGCACTGCACCTCGTAGCCCTGCTTCTCGTAGAAGCGCGGCGCCTGGAAGTCCCACGTCCAGACCTTGGACCAGCCGCAACCCCGCGCCACCGCGATCTCCTCGGCCGCGGCCACGATGCGCGAACCCGTCCCCGTACCGCGGTACTTGTCGGACACCCAGAGAAGGTCGAGCTCCAGCCAGGCCTTGGCCGTGTGAGCGGCCAGACCGCCCGCCAAGGAGCCGGTCCCGTCCAACGCCCAGACGTGCAGGGGCTCTTCGTCGAGCACTCCCGTGCTCCGCAGTGCGGTCAGCGTGGGTGAGGCCACCGTGTTGGCCGCGGCGAGCGACCGCAGCAACTCGGCGTGCCGTCCCATGTCGACTTCCGTCACAAATCGCAACATGCGGATCACCCTAATCAGCAGACCGGGCACGGAAATCCCCCACGTGGACCAGTTCTGCAATTACCCTTCCGCGACCCGCCACCGCCCGTACTCTGATGCTCAGCACCGGTGGGGGCCGGTGCCGATCAGGGGGCGAGACAGTCGGGTACGGCGCCCGGAGCGGGGTAGCAGTCACTACACGGCGGCGGCCGTGGGACCACGGTGCTGTGCGCTCCGGACGTCGTACCTGCGCCGAACGCCCCTGAGGGGGTCCGGGGACTCGCGGCGACAGCCGCCTCGCCATCTCCCCGGAAGATGGAGCCTGGGGGTTTCACGTGGTTCGAATCCGGGTCCTGGTAGTCGATGACCATCGCATCTTCGCCGAATCCCTGGCCGCGGCCCTCGCCGCGGAGCCTGATGTGGATGTCGCCGCGGCCGGCAGCGGTCCCGCCGCGCTGCGCAGTCTGGAGCGGGCGGCCACCGAGGGGCGCCGTTTCGATGTGCTGCTCGTGGACGCCGACCTCGGCAGCACCGTGCCCGGCGCGCGCCTTGCCGTGCACGACGGAACAGAGCCGGGCCCGGACGGTTTCGTCGACGGGATCTCGCTGGTCGCGGGCGTGCGGTCGGGTCAGCCCGCCGTACGGACCGTCGTACTCGCCGAGAAGGACGACCCACGGCGCGCGGCCCTCGCGCTGCAGGCCGGTGCGTCCGGCTGGGTGGCGAAGGACTGCTCGCTGTCGCGGCTGCTCACGGTCATCCGCGGGGTCCTGAGGGACGAGACGCATCTGCCGCCCGCCCTGCTGACCGGCGTACTGCGGGAGTTGACCGCCGCGCGCAAACACCGCACCGAGAGCGAACGTCTTGTCGAGTCGCTCACGCCGCGCGAGCGCGAAGTGCTGCGGTGCATGGTGGCCGGGCTGGGGCGCAAAGCCGTCGCCGAGCGCCTCTTCCTTTCACCGCACACCGTTCGGACCCATATGCAGAATGTGCTCGGCAAGCTGGGTGTGCACTCGACGCTCGCCGCTGTCGCGCTCGCGCGCAGGGCCGGTGTCGGACCCGTGGACCTAGCCGGGGATGTTGTCGAACGGGGCGGTCAACTGGCGTAGCAGCGCGGCCAGTTCACCCCGCTGGGCGCGGGAGAGCTCGGCGAGGATCGCGCGCTCCTGCTCCAGGAGCCCTGCGAGCGCCTGGTCGGCGCGGTCGCGTCCCTCGGGGGTCAGCCGGACCAGCACACCTCGGCGGTCGCTGGGGTCGGGCAGCCGCTCGACCAGGCCTTTCTTCGTGAGCCTGTCGATGCGGTTGGTCATGGTGCCGGAGGTGACCAGCGTCTGCTGGAGGAGCTGCCCGGGGGAGAGCTGATACGGGGCGCCCGCGCGGCGCAGCGAGGTGAGCACGTCGAACTCCCACGGTTCGAGGTGGTGCTCGGAGAACGCGAGGCGGCGTGCGCGGTCGAGATGGCGCGCGAGCCTGCTCACGCGGCTCAGTACCTCGAGTGGTTCCACGTCGAGGTCAGGGCGCTCTCGGCGCCAAGCCGCGACCAGCCGATCGACCTCGTCCTCCATGGCGATCAGTGTAAGGGGTCCCTCGACATGAAGTCTCTTGACGTCAAGAGATATTTCGGGTTCCCTTGGGGCATCGTCGCGAAACAGGCGTCCGCCGCGTTCGTAGGCGGCCTCCGCTTCCCTCTTCCGTACCAGGCAGGGAGCTCGAACATGCATTCCGCACCAACCTGGGATCCTCAGCAGTACCTGCGTCATTCAGGCCACAGGACGCGCCCCTTCCACGATCTGCTCGCCCGCATCCCGGAGCTGCCGGACACCGGCGGCGCACCGATACGTATCGCCGATCTGGGCTGCGGGCCCGGGAATGTCACGGTGCTGCTCGCGGACCGCTGGCCCACGGCCCGTATCACCGGCTTCGACAACTCTCCGGAGATGCTGCAGAAGGCCGCGAAGTACGCGGGGACGACCGCGGGCGGCGGCACGCTGGACTTCCAGCCGGCCGACGCCGCGCACTGGACGCCCGACGGCGTCTACGACCTGATCGTCTCCAACGCGGCGCTGCAGTGGGTGCCCAACCACCCCGAGTCCTTCCCGCTCTGGATCGACCGGCTGCGCCCGGGCGGCACCTTCGCCTTCCAGGTCCCCGGCAACTTCACTTCCCCCAGCCACGCGTTGCTCGGCGAGCTCTGCGACGCCCCGCAGTGGCGCGAGCGTCTGGGCCCGCACGGGCGGCGCTTCGTCCATGTCCTCGACCCGGCGGAGTATCTGACCCGGCTCTCGGACCTGGGCTGTGCGGTGGACGCCTGGGAGACCACGTACTCCCAACTCCTCGTCGGCGACGACCCGGTGCTCGACTGGGTCAAGGGCACGGCCCTGCGGCCCGTTCTCACGGCGCTCGTGGACGACCCCGACGCGACCCGTGAATTCCTCGCGGAATACCGGGACTTGCTGCGCAAGGCGTATCCGCAGGGGCCGCACGGGACGGTCTTCCCGTTCCGCCGGATCTTCGCCGTCGCCCGTAAGTCGACCGACTAGGAGCCCTGGATGCTGATCGCCGTCGACCACGTCCAGCTCGCGGCCCCGCCGGGCAGCGAATCGGCGCTGCGCGAGTTCTACGAGGGTGTCCTCGGCATGCGCGAGATCCCCAAACCGCCGGTGCTCGCCGCGCGGGGCGGATGCTGGTTCGAGGCCGGCGGCGTTCAGCTGCATGTCGGGATCGAGCCCGACTTCCGGCCCGCCCGGAAGGCGCACCCGGGCCTTCGGGTCCGGGGCATCGAGTCGTACGCGGAGCAGATCGCCTCGCGGGGTACCGAGATCACCTGGGACGACAACCTCCCGGGGCACCTGCGCTTCTACGCGGAGGATCCGGTGGGCAACCGGTTGGAGTTCCTGGAGCCGGTGGCTTAGGGAGAGGTTCAAGCCCCATCCCCGACCACCGTGGGCGGCGAGCAAAAGCGAGGAGGGCCGGGGCGACGTGCGCCCTGGCCCTCCTCGCTTTGAGCTCATGCCTTGCGATGCCCTATCAGCCGCGGCTTCGCGTCCAGGTTGCCCAGGCCGTTCCACGCCAGGTTGACCAGATGCGCCGCCACGTCGGACTTCTTGGGCTTGCGGGTGGTCAGCCACCACTGGCCGGTGAGCGCGACCGAGCCGACCAGCGCCTGGGCATACAGGGGCGCGAGCTTCGGGTCGAAGCCGCGGGCCTTGAACTCCATGGCCAGGATGTGCTCGACACGGGTGGCGATGTCCGAGATCAGCGAGGCGAACGTCCCGGTGGACTGTGCGACGGGAGAGTCACGCACCAGGACGCGGAACCCGTCCGTGTGCTCCTCGATGTAGTCGAGCAGCGCGAACGCGGCCTGCTCGCACAGCTCACGCGGATGCCCCGCCGTGAGCGAGCTGGTCACCATGTCGAGCAGCCGCTGCATCTCGCGGTCCACGACCACCGCGTAAAGCCCCTCCTTGCCGCCGAAGTGCTCGTACACGACCGGCTTGGAGACACCCGCCTTCGCGGCGATCTCCTCGACGGACGTGCCCTCGAAGCCCTTCTCGGCGAACAGCGTGCGCCCGATGTTCAGCAGCTGCTGACGGCGTTCCGCCCCGGTCATCCGCGTTCTGCGCGTGCGCCGCGGCTTCCCGTCGGAGGAGGAAGCCGATGATCCCGCTGAACCTGAGGAAGCCGCGTCGTTGCCCACGGCATCCATCATGCCGGGTCGGCGGCCGTTGCCTTACGGCGGGACGCGATGCGCTCCGCCGTGGGCCAGCGCACGTCGTACGCCCAGCCCAGCTGCTCGCACCAGCGGATGATCCGCGCCGAGGAGTCCACCTGGCCGCGCATCACGCCGTGCCGCGCGGAGGTCGGGTCGGCGTGGTGCAGGTTGTGCCAGGACTCGCCGCAGGACAGCACGGCCAGCCACCACACGTTGCCGGAGCGGTCACGGGACTTGAAGGGGCGCTTGCCGACCGCGTGGCAGATCGAGTTGATGGACCACGTGACGTGGTGCAGCAGCGCGACACGGACCAGCGAGCCCCAGAAGAAGGCGGTGAACGCGCCCCACCACGACATCGTGACCAGACCACCGACGATCGGCGGGATCGCGAGGGACAGCATCGTCCAGTAGATGAAGTCGCGGGAGATACGGCGGATCGCCGGGTCCTTGATCAGATCCGGGGCGTACTTCTCCTGCGGCGTCTGCTCCTCGTCGAAGAGCCAGCCGATGTGCGCCCACCACAGGCCCTTCATCAGGGCAGGCAGGGTCTCGCCGAAACGCCACGGCGAGTGGGGGTCGCCCTCCGCGTCGGAGAACTTGTGGTGCTTGCGGTGGTCGGCGACCCAGCGGACCAAGGGGCCTTCGACGGCCATCGAGCCCGCGATCGCGAGGGCGATACGAAGGGGGCGCTTGGCCTTGAAGGAGCCGTGCGTGAAGTAGCGGTGGAAGCCGATCGTGACCCCGTGGCAGCCCAGGTAGTACATGAACACCATGAGGCCGAGGTCCAGCCAGCTCACGCCGCCCCAGGCGAAGGCGAGCGGTACGGCGGCGAGCACCGCGATGAACGGGACCGTGATGAAGAGCAGCAGGGAGATCTGTTCGAGCGAGCGCTTCTGCTCCCCGCCCAGAGTGGCCGACGGCAGCGGCCCGGCACCGTCCGCCGGCGCTTCGTCGAGCAGGTCGGAGCTCGTGGTCATGGATGTTCCCCTTGTGGGGTCGAGGGTTTCGGCAGGTGATCGGCCGTTTGCCCGGACTTACGGGCCCGTAACCTACGGCGACGTAAGTATGGCAGCGGCGCTCCCGGGGGCAAGAGAACTCCGGTGGAGGACCGGTTTCGAATAGGCATCCATCGAGGACGCATATCCTTGGTGGCGTCGGACAGCGTGGTCCGCAATGAGTCTTCCCCTCACTGCAAGGAGCCGCACCTGTGAGCAGTGCCGACCACCAGACAGCCGGCGAGCGTCCTGCCGACCAGACCGGCGCCGAGCTGCGCGCCGACATTCGCCGCCTCGGCGAACTTCTCGGCGAGACCCTGGTACGCCAGGAAGGCCCCGAACTGTTGGAGCTCGTCGAGCGCGTACGGGCCCTGACCCGCAGCGACGGCGAGGCCGCAGCCCAGCTGCTCGGTGAGACCGAACTCGAGACCGCAGCCAAGCTGGTGCGCGCGTTCTCCACGTACTTCCACCTCGCGAACGTCACGGAGCAGGTGCACCGCGGCCGCGAGCTGGCCACACGGCGCGATGTCGAGGGCTCCACGCTCGCCCGCACCGCCGATCTGCTCAAGGACGCCGACGCCGAGCATCTGCGTCAGACCGTCGCGCACCTCAACGTGCGCCCCGTCTTCACCGCGCACCCCACCGAGGCCGCCCGCCGCAGCGTGCTCACCAAGCTGCGCCGGATCGCCGAGCTTCTGGAGACCTCCGTCTCCGCGGCGGACCGACGCCGCCTGGACCTGCGCCTGGCCGAGAACATCGACCTGGTGTGGCAGACGGACGAGCTGCGGGTCGTACGCCCCGAGCCCGCCGACGAGGCGCGCAATGCGATCTACTACCTCGACGAGCTCCACGCCGGCGCCGTCGGCGACGTCCTCGAGGACCTCACCGCCGAGCTGGAGCGCATCGGTGTCGAACTCCCTGCGGGTACCCGCCCGTTGACGTTCGGAACCTGGATCGGCGGCGACCGTGACGGCAACCCCAACGTCACCCCCGAGGTCACCTGGGACGTCCTGATCCTGCAGCATGAGCACGGCATCACCGACGCCCTCGCGCTCGTCGACCACCTGCGCAGCCTGCTCTCCAACTCCATTCGCTACACGGGTGCGACGGAGGAACTGCTCACCTCCCTGCAGGCCGACCTGGAGCGGCTGCCGGAGATCAGCCCGCGCTACAAGCGGCTCAACGCCGAGGAGCCCTACCGGCTCAAGGCCACCTGCGTACGCCAGAAGCTGGTCAACACCCGCGAGCGCCTCGCCAACGGCACCGCGCACGTGCCCGGCCGCGACTACCTCGGCACCGGTGAGCTGATCCACGACCTCACCCTGATCCAGACCTCCCTGCGCGAGCACCGCGGTGGCCTGTTCGCCGACGGCCGGATGGACCGCACCATCCGTACGCTCGCGGCCTTCGGTCTGCAGCTGGCCACCATGGACGTACGCGAGCACGCGGACGCCCACCACCATGCGCTCGGCCAGCTCTTCGACCGGCTCGGCGAGGAGTCCTGGCGCTACACGGACATGCCGCGCGACTACCGCCAGAAGCTGCTCGCCAAGGAGCTGCGCTCCCGCCGGCCGCTCGCCCCGACCCCGGCCCCGCTGGACGCGGCCGGCGAGAAGACCCTCGGGGTCTTCCACACGGTCAAGAAGGCGCTCGAGGTCTTCGGCCCGGAGGTCGTCGAGTCGTACATCATCTCGATGTGCCAGGGCGCGGACGACGTGTTCGCGGCCGCCGTCCTCGCCCGTGAGGCCGGTCTGATCGACCTGCACGCCGGCTGGGCGAAGATCGGCATCGTGCCGCTGTTGGAGACCACCGACGAGCTGCGCGCCGCCGACGTCATCCTCGACGAGATGCTCGCCGACCCCTCGTACCGCCGTCTCGTCTCCCTGCGCGGCGACGTGCAGGAGGTCATGCTCGGGTACTCGGACTCCTCCAAGTTCGGCGGCATCACCACCTCCCAGTGGGAGATCCACCGCGCCCAGCGCCGCCTGCGCGACGTCGCGCACCGCTACGGCGTCCGCCTGCGTCTCTTCCACGGCCGCGGCGGCACCGTCGGCCGCGGCGGCGGCCCCTCGCACGACGCGATCCTCGCCCAGCCCTGGGGAACCCTGGAGGGCGAGATCAAGGTGACCGAGCAGGGCGAGGTCATCTCCGACAAGTACCTGGTGCCGTCGCTCGCCCGCGAGAACCTCGAACTGACCGTCGCCGCCACGCTGCAGGCCTCCGCCCTGCACACCGCGCCGCGCCAGTCCGACGAGGCGCTCGCGCGCTGGGACGCCGCGATGGACACGGTCTCCGAGGCCGCGCACGCCGCGTACCGCAGGCTGGTCGAGGACCCGGACCTGCCGACGTACTTCCTCGCCTCGACCCCCGTCGACCAGCTCGCCGACCTGCACCTGGGCTCGCGGCCCGCCCGCCGCCCCGGCTCGGGCGTCTCCCTCGACGGTCTGCGGGCCATCCCGTGGGTGTTCGGCTGGACCCAGTCCCGGCAGATCGTGCCCGGCTGGTTCGGCGTCGGCTCCGGCCTCAAGGCGCTGCGCGAGGCCGGTCTGGAGACCGTCCTGGAAGAGATGCACGAGCACTGGCACTTCTTCCGCAACTTCCTCTCGAACGTCGAGATGACGCTCGCGAAGACCGACCTGCGGATCGCCCAGCACTACGTGGACACCCTCGTGCCGGACGAGCTCAAGCACATCTTCGAGACCATCAAGGCCGAGCACGATCTGACCGTGGCCGAGGTCCTGCGCATCACCGGCGGCGAGGAACTCCTCGACAGCCACCCGGTGCTCCAGCAGACCTTCGCGATCCGCGACGCCTACCTCGACCCGATCTCGTACCTCCAGGTCACGCTGCTCAAGCGGCAGCGCGACGCGGCGGCCGCGGGCGAGGAGCCGGACGCGCTGCTCGGGCGTGCCCTGCTCCTGACGGTGAACGGTGTGGCGGCGGGTCTGCGCAACACCGGCTGACATGTCCCCTTGGTCCCTCTAGGACTCCTTAAGTGGCGCCCCGTACCGCCTGTGGTGGTGCGGGGCACCCTTATGTCCGGCTTGAGAAGGGGGAGAGGAGGGCGAGTTGACCGGGCGTACGGCCATGGCCAAGGATCTCCGCCATGCCTGCCGCTGCCTCCCCCCGCACCCAGGCGGCCCTGGGCGCCGCCCGCACGGTCGCGACGGCCGCGCTCGCCGTACTGCTCGTCGTCGTGGGCGTGTGGACCTCCTGGTCCACGGCCCAGCACGTCATCTTCACCAAGGGGCGCGAGCGCGGTGAGATGACCATCGTCCGCTGCGACGAGGACCGCTGCGAGGGTTCCTTCGCGCCCCTGTCCCCGGGTGCGCAGCCGCGCGCGAAGGTGTGGATCGAGGAGTCGGTCGGCACGAAGAAGGGCGCCGAACTCCCCGTCGTGGTCAAACCCAACTCCAGTCAGGTCGTACGCGCCGGAGGCGGTGGCTTCTTCCACGCATGGATCCCACTCGGCGGCGCCCTGCTCATGGCCGCGGTGGTCGTCGGCGGCGGGCTGCGCCTCGGCCGTATCGCGTGGGGTGCGGCGGTGGCGGGGGCGCTGATCCTGTTCGGGGCGTTCCTCACCAACTGAGCACCGCTTCGCGGCACGTGAGCACGTGAGCACGTCGAAAGGGGGCCTCCCGCGCGGGAGGCCCCCTTTCGACGTCGTACGGCGATCAGGCCTTGTTCGCGCCTGCCTTGCGCCGCCAGAACATCAGCGCGCCACCGGCCGCCACCAGCAGGGCGGCAACCGTCGACAGCAGGCCCACCGGCGCACCGTTGCCGGTCTCAGCGAGGTCGCCACCGCCCTGACCCGAGGGCGACGGGGCCGGCGTGGCCGGCGTGGACGGAGTGGCCGGAGCGGACGGCGTGGCCTCGCCCGGCGTGGACGCGCTCGGCGTAGGCGTGGCGCTCCCGCCCGGCGTGCCCGGCGTCTCTTCGGTGTCCTCGCAGTCCGTCCAGAACACCTTGTGCTTGGCGGAGCCGTTCTCGCCGTCGAAGTTCCAGAACAGCTTGTAGTGCCCGTCGGGCAGCGTCAGGTCGTCGGTGCGCCCGTGACCGTCCGAGTCGAGCGTCAGCGAACCGGACTCGACCGTCTCGCCCTTCACGTCGGCGGTCGGCGCCCAGGCCTCGATGCGCCAGTCGACCTGCTGTGCGCTGTCGAACCCGAAGGCGTCGAGGTAGAACTCGCACACATGGGGCTCGTTCTTGGGGAGTTCTTCTCCGGTCGCGGAGTCGTGGATCTTCACGGTGCCGTTGTCACCGTGTGCGCCGGTGGCGTGAGCGGAAGGGGCGAGCAGCAGCGACGCGGTGGCGGCCACTGCTATGGCGCCCGCGGAGATGTGGGTGCGCATGGGCAGTCCATCTTCGAGAAGTGGCGGGTGAGGGATGCCTGTGGGGGCCCTGACGGAAGGCGCTTCAGAGTCCTGCCGCCGTGACACACCGTCAAGCCACACTTGTCCCGCAAAACACCCTCTGTGGCCTCACGCCTCAAAAGTCGTCCATAACGATCAGGAGTTGTACGAGGACTGCGCCCGCTCCAGACCCTCCGCGACCAGCGCCTCCACCGAGTCCGCACCCCGGTCCACGAAGTAGTCGAGCTCCTTGCGCTCGGTCGCCGAGAAGTCCTTCAGGACGAAGTCCGCGACCTGCATACGCCCCGGCGGCCGCCCGATCCCGAACCGCACCCGGTGGTACTCGGGCCCCATCGCCTTCGTCATCGACTTCAGACCGTTGTGCCCGTTGTCCCCGCCGCCCAGCTTCAGACGGAGCACCCCGTAGTCGATGTCCAGCTCGTCGTGGACGGCCACGATGTTCGCCGTCGGCACCTTGTAGAAGTCCCGCAGCGCCGTCACGGGACCACCGGACAGGTTCATGTACGACATCGGCTTCGCGAGGACGACCCGCCTGCTCGCCGGCCCCATGGGACCCAGCCGCCCCTCCAGGACCTGAGCCTGCGCCTTCCCGTGCCGCTTGAACGCACCGCCGATCCGTTCCGCGAGCAGATCCACGACCATGAAGCCCACATTGTGACGATTGGCCGCATAGCCGGGGCCCGGATTGCCCAGGCCCACGATCAGCCAGGGGGCGTTGGCGTCGGTCGTCATGGTGCGGATTTCTCCCTCGAACGAAAAGTTCCGGCGATACGAAAACGGGGTGGCGGACCCGAAGGTCCACCACCCCGTCAGTCAAGCAGAGTGTGCGGTGAGGCTCAGGCCTCGGCGCCCGCGGCCTCGCCCTCGGCGGCCTCGGCCGGGGCCTCCTCGGCCTGCGCGGCCAGGACCTGCAGCACGACGGTGTCGCCGTCGATCGACAGCGCCGAACCGGAGGGCAGCGTGATGTCCTTGGCGAGGATCTGCTCGCCGGCCGCGAGGCCCGCGATGGAGACCGTGACGGCCTCGGGGATGTGGGTGGCCTCGGCCTCGATCGGCAGCGCGTTCAGGACGTGCTCGAGCAGGTTGCCACCGGAGGCGAGCTCACCCTCGGTGTGGACCGGGACCTCGACGTTGACCTTCTCGCCGCGCTTCACGAGAAGCAGGTCGATGTGCTCCAGGAAACCCTTCAGCGGGTCACGGGTGATCGACTTCGGGATGGCCAGCTCGGTCTTGCCGTCGATGTCCAGGGCGAGCAGGACGTTCGGCGTACGGACGGCGAGCAGCAGCTCGTGGCCCGGGAGGGTCAGGTGGACCGGCTCGGTGCCGTGACCGTAAAGGACACCGGGAACCTTGTTCTCACGGCGGATACGGCGGGCGGCACCCTTGCCGAACTCGGTACGGGTCTCGGTGGTGAGCTTGACCTCGGACATTGCGCACTCCTCGTAGAAAGAAAAAAGTTGTGGCGGTCACCCGGCCACAACGTCTGGCCCGACTCAACAGGCCTGCTACGAAGAGCGCGTCGATAACGGACCGCCGGCACTCGCAGATACGAGCGCGGCCTCCCTCGCCGAGCAACTTCGACAGTTTACCCGGAAGGGAGGCCGCAGCCCAAAACGATCTTCTACGGTCCTACGGAGAGCCCTAGTTCTCCTCGAAGAGGCTGGTCACCGAGCCGTCCTCGAAGATCTCCCGCACCGCGTCCGCGATGGTCGGAGCGATCGAAAGCACCGTGATCTTGTCCAGCTCCAGCTCACCCGGAGTCGGCAGCGTGTCCGTGAACACGAACTCGCTGACCTTCGAGTTCTTCAGCCGGTCAGCGGCCGGACCCGAGAGCACACCGTGCGTGGCCGTCACGATGACGTCCTCCGCACCGTGCGCGAACAGGGCGTCGGCGGCGGCGCAGATCGTGCCACCCGTGTCGATCATGTCGTCCACCAGGACGCAGACGCGGCCCTCCACATCACCGACGACCTCGTGCACGGTCACCTGGTTCGCGACGTCCTTGTCACGGCGCTTGTGCACGATGGCAAGGGGGGCGCCCAGGCGGTCGCACCAGCGGTCGGCGACGCGTACGCGGCCGGCGTCGGGGGAGACGACCGTCAGCTTCGAGCGGTCGACCTTGTGGCCCACGTAGTCCGCGAGCAGCGGCAGCGCGAAGAGGTGGTCGACCGGACCGTCGAAGAAGCCCACGATCTGGTCGGTGTGCAGGTCGACCGTCACGATGCGGTCGGCGCCCGCCGTCTTCATCAGATCGGCGACGAGCTTGGCCGAAATCGGCTCACGGCCCTTGTGCTTCTTGTCCTGACGGGCATAGCCGTAGAACGGCACGATCACCGTGATGGAGCGGGCCGACGCGCGCTTCAGCGCGTCGATCATGATCAGCTGCTCCATGATCCACTTGTTGATCGGAGCCGTGTGGCTCTGGATCAGGAAGCAGTCCGCACCACGGGCCGACTCCTCGTAGCGGACGTAGATCTCGCCGTTGGCGAAGTCGAAGGCCTTGGTCGGGACGAGACCGACACCCAGCTTGTGGGCGACCTCCTCGGCCAGCTCGGGGTGGGCGCGGCCGGAGAAGAGCATCAACTTCTTCTCGCCGGTCGTCTTGAACCCGGTCACAGCACAGTCTCCTCAGAGGTGATCGATCGCCGCCCAGAACCCGCGTGCACCGCATACATCGCGTATGCCGCGTTGGCCGAGATGGCCGCGTTTGAGCAAGCCGACAAAATGTGTGCGCCTATCACGGTACGCCGCTCACGGCCCACCTGTTTTCCGTCAGCTCTCGCCTTCGGACTTCCCGGACGCCGCCTCCGCAGCCTTCGCGGCGGCGCTGCCCGGACGCTTACGGGCCACCCAGCCCTCGATATTCCGCTGCTGACCACGGGCGACGGCCAGCGAACCGGCCGGCACATCCTTCGTGATCACCGAGCCCGCAGCGGTGTACGCACCGTCCCCGACCGTGACAGGTGCCACAAACATGTTGTCCGAACCCGTCTTGCAGTGCGACCCCACGGTCGTGTGGTGCTTCGCCTCACCGTCGTAGTTCACGAAGACACTCGCGGCACCGATGTTCGTGAAATCACCGATCGTCGCGTCACCCACGTACGAAAGGTGCGGAACCTTCGTGCCCTCACCGATCGAGGAGTTCTTCGTCTCGACGTACGTGCCGATCTTGCTCTTCCTGCCGAGCTTCGAACCGGGCCGCAGATACGCGTACGGGCCCACACTCGCGCCCTCACCGATCTCCGAGCTGTACGCCACCGCGTTGTCCACACGCGCGTCCGGGCCCACCTTGGTGTCCGTCAGACGCGTGTTGGGACCCACCTCGGCACCCGCCGCGATGTGCGTGCTGCCGAGCAGCTGCGTACCCGGGTGGATCAGCGCGTCCGGCTCGAACGTCACCATCGCGTCGATGAACGTCGACGCCGGGTCCACGACCGTCACACCGGCCATCATCGCTTCCGTCAGCAGCCGGTCGTTGAGGATCCGTCGGGCCTCGGACAGCTGCACACGGTTGTTGATCCCGGCGATCTCCCGGTGGTCACCGGCCACACTCGCGCCCACCCGGTGCCCGGCCTCCCGCAGAATCCCCAGCACGTCCGTGAGGTACTCCTCACCCTGGCTGTTGTCCGTCCGCACCTTGCCCAGCGCATCCGCCAGCAACTGCCCGTCGAACGCGAACACCCCGGAGTTGATCTCGCGGATCGCCCGCTGCGACTCACTCGCGTCCTTGTGCTCGACGATCGCGGTCACGGCGCCCGAGACACCGTCGCGCACGATCCGCCCGTAACCGGTCGCATCCGGCATCTCGGCGGTGAGCACCGTCACGGCGTTCCCGTCGGCGACATGCGTATCGGCCAGTTTCTTGAGCGTCGCGCCCGTCAGCAGCGGGGTATCCCCGCATACGACGATCACGGTGCCGTCCACCGCACCACCCAGCGGCTCCAGACCCATCCGCACCGCGTGCCCGGTCCCGTTCTGCTGCTCCTGCACGGCGGTACGCGCGGTGGGATCGATCGCGGCGAGATGCTCCTTGACCTGCTCACGCCCATGCCCCACGACCACGACAAGCTCCTGCGGGGAGAGCTCACGCGCGGCGGTGACCACGTGCCCGACGAGGGTCCGGCCACAGATCTCGTGCAGCACCTTGGGGGTGCGCGACTTCATACGGGTGCCCTCACCCGCTGCGAGTACGACTACGGCTGCCGGGCTTGTGGCGCTCACGGGATGGCCCTTCGGCTTCGGATGTTGTGCGGGGGGACATCCGCAGGATACCGGGGCGTAGAGGGGTGGAAATGAGCGCGGGGCCCGACTGTTGGGTCGGGCCCCGAACTGAGCAATGCTCCCCCGCCAGGACTCGAACCCGGACAGATGGCACCAAAAGCCACAGTGCTGCCAATTACACCACAGGGGACTAAACCGGACATTTAGTTCGGTCGTCGATTAGCTCCCAACACTATGCCGTACCAGGTGCCTTCGATGCGACGGCCCTTTTGTTCGCGCGGGCACCCACTCACCGAATCCCCGCCTAGTACGGCGTACTCGAAACTCACCAGAAAGTGACACCCCCGCGCCCGTAGGCTGGAAGGCATGACCACGACGGGGGAAGTGCACCACCAGGCGGCCGGGGGGCCGTGGTGGTGGGCGAGGCGGCGTAGTGCCGTGTTCGATATCGGGCTCGCGGTGGTGTCCGCGGGGGAGTGTGCTGTCGAGGGGGTGGCCTTCGCCCAGCGTGGGGGGCTGCCCGTCGTGCTGGGTGCGCTGCTCGGCGTCGTCGTGGGGGCGACGTTGGTGCTGCGGCGGCAGTGGCCGATCGCCGTGGTGCTCGTGTCGATCGCGGTGACGCCGGCGAGCATGGGGTTCCTGCTGACGATCGTGGGTCTGTATTCGCTGGCGGCTTCGGATGTGCCCAGGAGGATCACGGGCGCCCTTGCGGGGATGGCGTTGCTCGGCACCTTGATCGTGGTGTGGGCGCGGATGATGCAGGACCAGGACCGCCTTGAGTTCGGCGGGTGGTTCGTGCCGTTCATGGCCGTGACGATGTCGCTGGGTGTGACCGGGCCTTCGGTCTGCCTCGGTTTGTACGTGGGGGCGCGGCGGCGGCTCATGGAGTCGCTGACGGAGCGGGCGGATTCGCTGGAGCGGGAGCTTCAGTTGCTGGCCGAGCGGGCCGAGGAGCGGGCCGAGTGGGCGCGTAATGAGGAGCGGACGCGGATCGCCCGTGAGATGCATGACGTGGTGGCGCATCGGGTGTCGCTGATGGTGGTGCATGCGGCGGCGTTGCAGGCGGTGGCGCGCAAGGATCCCGAGAAGGCTGTGAAGAACGCGGCGCTTGTGGGGGACATGGGGCGGCAGGCGCTGACCGAGCTGCGGGAGATGCTCGGGGTGCTGCGCGCCCATGAGCCGCAGCCCGAGGTCGCGGCGCAGCCGCTGGCGGCTGTGGGTGCGGCTGCCGCGGCGGCTGCCTTCAAGGCCGAGGTGGAGCAGGTTCCCTGTCTGGCCGAGGTGGACGTGCTGGTGGAGCAGTCGCGGGCGGCCGGGATGGCGGTGGATCTGTCGGTGGACGGAGAGCCCCTCTCGTATGAACGGGAGGTCGAGCAGACCGCGTACCGGGTGATCCAGGAGTGCCTGACGAACGTGCACAAGCATGCCCCGGGCGCGAAGACCCGCGTGCGGCTCGCGCACCGCTCCGGCGAGGTGGCGATGCAGGTGGAGAACGGCCCTTCACCGGACGGCGTGGAGGACGGCGCCCGGCTGCCGAGCGGGGGCAACGGTCTGGTGGGGATGCGGGAGCGGGTGACGTCGTTGGGCGGGGTGTTCGTGGCGGGGCCGACGGACAGTGGGGGGTTCCGGGTGTCGGCGGTGATCCCTGGTCGGGCCGAGTTCAGCCCGAGGTGAGCCGTGTCGGTGCCGTCCCCGATACCAGCATCGTGAGGGCGGTGTCCACGTCGCGGCCGAGGTACCAGTCGCCGCTGTGGTCGAGGCTGTAGACGCGGCCGGTGGCGTCGATGGTGAGGAGGCCCTGGCCGGTCGTGTCGACGCCGAGGGGGCAGACCTCCGATTCCAGGGCGCGGCCGAGGTCGCCGAGGGTGCGGGCCATGTGGAGGCCGTGCAGGGGGTCGAAGTGCACGGTGGCGGGGGCGATCTGGCGGCCGGGGCCGGCGGGTGTGACGTGCAGGCCGCCGAATTCGGCCCAGGCCTCGACGGCCGCGGGGAAGACGGTGTGGCGGTGTCCTGCGGGTGAAACGTGCGAGCGCAGGGCGTCGGCCCAGTACTCGGCGCGTTTGATGTCCCAGCGTCCGGGCTGCCAGCCGGCTTGGCGCAGGGCGGCGTCCACGGTGACGGGGAACCGGGTGGTCGAGGTGCGGTCGGTCGGTGAGGTCATCAACTGGCGTTCCCCGTGTGCGAGTCGTTTCGGCCCTGATGGTTCGGCTGGTTCGGCCGGTTCGCCGGTTCCGGCTGGTCCGGTTCCACGACGCGTACGCCGAAGTGGGCGATGAGTGCGTCGCAGGAGCGGCAGGGCGGGGCGAAGCTGCCGTGCAGCGGGTCGCCGTCCTCGCGGATGCGCCGGGTGGTGAGTTTGGCCTGCTTCAGGGACTTACGGGCTTCGCCGGAGGTCAGCGGTTTGCGCTGGGCCCGCTTGGAGCGGGTGGCCTCGTGTGCGGTCAAGTGCCTTGAGAGTAGGGCGACTTCGGGGCAGCGTCCGGTGAACCGCTCTCTCTGGCCGCTGGTGAGGGTGTCGAGGAAGTCCTGGACGAGGGGGTGCAGCGCGGGCGGGACGTCGCCGCGGGCGGCGGTGGCGGTGAGAGTTTCTCCGCGTACGGAGAGGGCGGCGGCGACGGTCGGCAGGATGCCGTCGCGGCGGTTGGTTAGGGCCGGCGGCAGTGAAACGTCCTCGTTCGACCAAGTGAGGCGTGGGTCACCCGTTTTGGATGTTGATGATGAAGATTGTGCGGTGTGCATTGGTGATGCATCCCTCCCCGTGCTGCGGCTGTAGCCGCTTCCCCCGTAGAGCGCGCACTCCCCCGAGTGCGGTGGACAGCCTGTCAAATGGGGCGGGTGATGTGGAAGGCGGGATCAAATGTCCCTTCCGTACCACCCCTGTTTTCGGCTGACTGTCACGGCTGCGTGACAGCTGGTCATGGAAGCGGAGGCCCGGTGACCGGTGTTGCTCCAGCGCATAGGCTGGGATGCGACAGCCATGGCAGACGGTCCCGTGAGGCAGTACGAACGGGGCGTCGGATGGGTTCGACGAACAGTGCCGCAGGGGGCAACCGCGATGACGACAGGTCGGCTCGGGGAGGGCGCGCCGCCCAGTGCTTCGGCCGTGCCGCAGGCCGCGCCGCCGAACGCGGCCTATGCCGGCCAGACCGTGCACTTCCCGGATCCGGTGCGGGCGGGCAGACATCCGCGCGGTGTGCGGATGGACGACCGCGGCTTCCCGGACTTCTCCGCGTACGCGCGCGCGGCGGCCGAGATCGCCGAGCCCCCGGAGGGCTTCGGCGTCGACGAACTGCGTCTGACGGACTATGTGTCGGCGAACGCGGCCATGGCCGCGCAGGGCCATGACCTGTGGGACACGATCCCGGCGGTGGCCACCCCGCACGGCTGGACCTGGCACCACGTGCCCGGCACGCGACGCCTGGAGCTGGTCCCGGCCGAGGTGAAGGCGCTGCTTCGCCACCACGGCGGTCTGGCCACGGCGGACGTCGACCAGAGCAAGCGCGGTACGCGTCCGCTGCAGGAGACCCGGCCCACGCACTTCGGTCTGCCGAAGGCTTCGGTGGCGGTGACCGAGCAGCAACTGCTCGGTGTCGAGGAGGACTTGGGGTACCGCCTGCCGGGCGCGTACCGCGGTTTCCTGAAGGCGGCCGGCGGCTGTGCGCCCGTGGGCGCCGCGCTGGACGCCGACTTGGGGCTCCTGATCGACCAGCCGTTCTTCACGGTCCGCGACGAGGCCGCGGTCAATGACCTCGTCTACATCAACAAGTGTCTGCGCGACCACCTCACCAAGGACTACCTGGCTGTGGGGTTCGTGCAGGGCGGCATCCTCGCGGTCAAGGTCAAGGGCGAGCGGACCGGTTCGGTCTGGTTCTGCGCCTACGACGACGCACGCGACAGCGGTGAGACGGCCGACTGGTCGGTCGCCGAGCGCGTGGCGCGGCTTCTGCTGCCGTGCGGCGAGGACTTCGACGCATTTCTGGCCCGGCTCGCGGGCAATCCGCCCGAGCTGGAGACCGTGGCCAACCTGATGGTGGACGGCGGCTTCGCGCGCGCCGTCCCGGTGGGGGAGTGACCTTCCGATGGTGACCTTCGCGCAGGCGCAGGAGCGCGCGGAAGAGTGGATCAACGGCGATGTGCCCGCGTACCAGCACCGTGAGGTGCGGGTGCGGGAGTTCGACCTCGGCTTCGTCGTCTGGGCGGAGGACCGCGAGGACGGTCCGCGCTCCGACGGCGGCCGCCAGCGGCTCGTCATCGCACGCGACAGCGGCGAGGCGACGCTGTGGCCCGCACTGCCGGTGGGCGAGGTGATCAGGCGGTACGAGGAGGAGTACGGGGCCGTCGACGCGGCTCCGGCCGCCGAGCCGGCCAAGCCCGAGCGGGTGGACCTCAATCAGACCTCGTTCCTGCTGACTCCGCCGGAGTGGCTGCAGGAGGCGGCGGACCGGATGGGGATTCCGGACCGCCGGGACTCGACGGGGGCGGGTGCCTCTTCGGCTTCGTCCGCGTCCTCGGCTTCGTCGGTGTCCTCGGAGTCCTCCGGTGGTACGGGTGGGGGGTCCGGGGCTGCTGCGGCGCCCACGCCGATTCCCGCTCCGGCCCCTTCGTCTTCCGCGCCGAGTCCGGCTCCCGCAGCGGCCGCGGGTGCCGGCGCCCCGGCCTGGCCGAGCGCCGGCGGCGGCGCGCCCGCGGCGCCCGAGAGTGCGACGCCGTGGGCCGGTACCGACACCAACGGCGCCGACCAGCCCGCGACGATGTTCGCCCCGCCGCTCTCCGGTTCGGACGACGACAGCGACACTCCGCTGCCCGGGGCTCTGCCCGAGGCCAAGACCGCGCTGATGTCGGGCGGCAGTCAGCTGCCGCCGACCGCCGTCTCGCCGGCCATAGGCGGGCCGAACCCGTCGTACGGCTACCCGCAGTCGCCCTCGCAGCCGCAGCCGCAGTCGCCCTCGCAGCCGCAGCAGCCGTCCGCGTCTCAGCAGCCCGCGCCGAGCCCGGCCACGCCGCCGCCCGCCGCGTCCGCTCCCGCGTCGTACGTGCACCCGAACCGTCCTGCGCCCGGGCAGCCCTCGGCTCCGCAGCCGCCGTCTCCGTCGGCCCCCGCTCCTTCGCGCGCGGGCGCCGACGACATCGCCAACGCCGCCACCAGCAAGGCCGCACCGCCGCGCGCCGCGCGCGGCAGCGGTGGCCCCTCCACGCCCGCGCCGCCCGGTGCCCCCGGCACCCCCGGCGCGCGTCCCGGCACCACACCGCCGCCGCCCGGTGCGCCCGGCGCTCCGGGTGCGGGCAACGCCTACGTACCGACGCAGATGGTGTCCTCGCTCGGTCCCGACGGGCCGCAGCCCCCGGGACCGGCCACGCCCCCGCCCGCGGGCGGGAGTTCGAGCGGTGGGGTGCACCACGCGGCGACGATGCTGGCCGGTCCCGACATGGGTGGTCCCGCCGCGCCCCAGCCGCCGGGTCCGCCCGGTGCGCCCGGCGCCCCGCAGCCTCCCGGTCCGCCCGGCGTTCCCGGCGGCACACCTCCCGGTGGTGTCCACCACGCGGCGACGATGCTGGCCGGTCCCGACATGGGTGGCCCCGCCGCGCCCCAGCCCCCGGGCCCGCCCGGTGCTCCGGGTGCGCCCGGTACCCCGCCGCCCGGCGGCGCGCACCACGCCGCCACGATGCTCGCAGGCCCCAGCGGTCCGAGCACGCCCGCACCTCCTGGGCCGCCCCCGGGTATGCAGCAGCCGGCCGCTCCCGGTCCCCAGCCCGCGTACGGCTATCCGCCGCAGCCCACCGGTCAGCCGACCGTGGGCCCCGGCTACCAGGTGGTCGTCCACTACCGTGCGCCGGACGGCAGCCCGCAGCAGCTGATCCGCCGTTCCGCGCCCGGCACCGCGCACCCGGAGTGGCAGATCTTCCATGAGCTGCGCGGCATGAACGTGCCCGCGGACCAGGTCCTCGAGATCCACACCGAGCTGGAGTTCTGCGATCTGCCGGGTGCGTACTGCGCCCGCATGGTCAAGGAGCAGTGGCCGCAGGCGCGGATCACCACCGTCGCTCCGTACGGCAAGGACCACGCCTCGCGCCAGCACGGCATGCGGGTGCTCATCGACCATCAGGGCGGACTGCACCAGGTCGCCGACGGCCCGGCGCGCCTGGCTCCGGTGCGTGCGCCGCTGCCGCCCGTGCAGCCCGCGCCGCCGGTCGGTCCCGATGTCGTGGGCCAGGAGCTGGCCGGCGCGTTCGGGCCGCAGGGTGTCTTCCGCTTCGACCAGCGCGCGGTGTCGCGTCAGGGCGTGCCCGAGGTCGTGGCGACCACGCTGGTGTGGGCCGGTCTGCCGGTCGACTTCAACCCGTTCTTCTGGGCCCAGGCCCAGCCGGGCCGACCGGTGCCGACGCTGGCCGAGATGGCGCAGGAGCGCGGGGTGCAGCCGGCTTCGGACGCGGGCTCGTATCTCGTGATGGGCAGCGACTTCGGGCGCGCGATCTGTGTGCAGTACGGCACGGCGCACATCGTCGCCGTGCCGGTCGAGGCAGGGCCTGGCGGAGCTCCCGTGCCGCCGCAGTTCGTGAACTCCGGGCTGCCGGAGTTCGCCCGCTGTCTCGCGATGCTCGGCCGTATGTGGCGTCTTCGCTTCGGCCTCAACCAGGAGCAGGCGGGCCGCTGGACCGTCGACTTCCAGGCACAGCTCGCGGCCCTCGACCCGGCGGCGCTGTCGTCCCCGGAGACCTGGTGGTCGGTCCTGCTCGAGCAGATGTGGGACGGGCTCCTCTAGGGCCCGTCCGGCGGGTCAGCCCCTGGGGCCTGCACCGAAGTCCCGCTTCCCGCCCGTATACGAAAGGGCCGCTTCCGTCCGATGGGACGGGGCGGCCTTTTCGTATGCCCGCACGCGTATGCCCCGAGACCGGAGACCCCGAGTTTCGGATGGTTGTGCGGAGTGTCGCATTATGGGGTGTTCCAGGTGGTCCGTCAGGATGTCGCCGGATCCGTTGGCGGCAGGAGAGGGGCAGCAGGCATGAGCAGCTCGCAGTTCGGCACCGTACGCAGCCGTGGCTACCGTCCCGAGCAGGTGGACGGCGCGGTGAACCGGCTCTCGCGCGACCGCGACGACGCCTGGGAGCGGGCCGCACGGCTCACCGTCCTCGCCAAGCAGATGGAGGCGGAGGCCGCCGCACTGCGGGAGGCTGTCGCGCAGCTCGCTCCGCAGACGTACGAGACGCTCGGCGAGCGGGCCCGGCTGCTCCTCGCGACCGTCGAGGAGGAGGCCGAGGCCGTACGGGGAGCGGCTCACGCCGAGGCTCAGCGGTGCGCCGACCAGGCGGCCGCGTACGGACGCGAAGTCCAGGACGCCGCCCGCGCGCACGCCGACGAACTGCGTGGACAGGCCGAGGAGCGGGCCCGGCAGGTACTGCTCACCGCCCAGCGGACCTCGGACGACGAACGCATCGCCGCCCGCCGCGAGGTCAAGGCGCTGCGCGGCGAAGCGCTGGAGGCGCTGCGGGACATGCGGGTGCGCGGCGAGGCGCTGCTCGCCGATCTCGGCAAGGAGCAGGCCGAGGTGTGGGAGGCCGAGGAGCGGGCCGCCGAGGAGCGCGCGGTGACCCTGGACCAGGAGCACGCCGAGCGGACGGCCGCCGCCGAGGCCCGGCTGTCCGAGGCCAAGCGGGCGTTCGCCGAGGGTGAGGAGGCCGCGCGGCACGGGCAGGAGGACGCCACGGCACGGGCCGCGGAGATCCTCGCCGAGGCTCGGGTGCGGGCCGAGCGGATCGAGCGCGAGACCGAGCGCGTGCTGCGCGAGCAGACCGAGCGCGGCGAGGAGGTGCGGGCGCACATGGAGCACGTCCGCAGCAGCCTGCACTCGCTGACCGGGCGCGGAGGAACGGACGGTCAGGCGGGTGGCGGCGGGACGGTGCCGGGGCCGACGTCGGGTGCGGATTCCTGAAGCAGCGGACGTACGGCCGCACACCTCACTCCCGTACCGGACGACTCACCGCCCCCGCGAGCAGCGTCGCCTCCACCGCCTCGTAGGCGCGGCGCTGCTCGCGCTGCTGGGAGCGTGAGGTGAGGACCGTGCCCAGCCAGCCGAGCGCGAAGCCGAGCGGGATCGAGGCGATGCCCGGGGTGGTGAACGGGAACCAGTTGAAGTCATGTGCGGGGAAAGCCGAGTTGGGGCTGCCCGATACGAGGTTCGTACCGCTCATCAGGATCACCGCGCCCGCCGAACCGCCGAGCAGCGTGCACAGCAGTCCACTGCGCGTGAAGCGGCGCCAGAACAGGCTGTAGACCAGGGCGGGTGCGAGCGCGGATGCGCCCAGGCAGAACGAGAGCGTGACCAGCGGCTGCAGATTGCGGTGCTGGACCGTGGCGGCGAGCGCGATCGTGACGAGGCCGACCACGAGCGCCGCGATCCGTGCCGTGGTCATCTCCGCACGCGGTGACATCCGCCGGCGGTGCGCGAGCACGTCGTGGGCAAGGGAGTTGGCGCAGGCCAGGATCATGCCGCCGACCGAGGCGAGCAGCGTCAGGAACACCGCCGTGGCCACACAGGTGAAGATCAGCGTCTCGACGCCCGTGGTCTCGGTGCCGAACAGGGCGCGGGTGGCGAGCAGCACCGAGGTGTTGCCCTGCGGATCGGCCGCCATGATGCCGCGGCGCCCCACGAGCGCGGCCGCGCCGAACCCGATGACCAGCGCGAACAGGGCGAAGACGGTGGCCGCGGAGACCGCCCAGGACATCGAGCGGCGCACCTCGGGGGCGCTGCGCGCGGTGTACATCCGCATGGTGACGTGCGGCAGACAGGCCGCGCCCAGGACCACGGTCAACTGCGAGACCACCATGTCGAGTTGCGGTGCGACGCTGCCCGCGAGCAGCGGCCCGGTGCGCAGATACGCGTCCCCGAGGCCGCTGCCCTTGGCCGCCTGCGCGGCCAGCGCGCCGAAGTCGCCGTCGAAGCGGAGCAGGATCAGCACGGAGACGAGGCCCGCCGAGCCGAGCAGGATCACCATCTTCACGATCTGGATCAGGGCGGTGCCGCGCATCCCGCCGATCGCCGCGTACGACATCATCAGCACGCCGACCAGGACCATCGACCCTGTCTTCACGCCCTCGCTCTCGAAGCCGAGGATGAAGGCGAGGAGATCGCCCGCGCCCGCGAGTTGGACCAGCATCAGCGGGAGCAGTGCGGTGAGTGTGGCGACGGCGGTGGCGATACGGGCCGGGCGCGCCGTCGGGCCCGTGAGACGGCGCGTGAGGGTGTCGCCGAGGGTGAACCGGCCCGCGTTGCGCAGGGGTTCGGCGAGCAGGAACATCAGCAGGACCAGCGAGAGCGCGGTGGCCAGGAGCAGCACGACACCGTCGTAGCCGGTCAGCGCGATCACTCCGATACCGCCGAGGACGCTCGCGGCGGAGACGTAGTCACCGGCGATGGCGAGCCCGTTGCGCAGCGGCGAGAGACTGTTGCCGCCCGTGTAGAACTCGTCGAGGTCGTCGCGGTCGGGGCCGGTCATCACGCACAGGAGCAGCGTCACCGTGGCGACGGCCGTGAACGCGACCAGGGTCATGGCCTCGGTGGAGTCGCCGGAGGCGAGGATCGTCACCGGTCCCCCCGGCTGCTCATGGGCGGCCCTCCAACTCGGCGGCCCTGCACACCTTTTCGGCCAGCGGGTCGACCCGGCGGGCCGCGTGCCGCTGGTAGAGCGCTATCGCCAGATACGTGACCGGGATCTGGGTCAGCAGGAGTAACAGACCGAGGTTGAGACCGCCGCTGACGCGCCGGCCGAGGAGCGAGGGGGCGTACGCGGACAGGATCAGGAAGAGCGTGAACGAGCCGAGCGCGGTGAGCGTGGCGACCCGGCGCAGCCGCTTGTACGCACGCCGCACCTTGCGCAGATCCCCGTGCTGGCCGAGCCTCGGGGCCGGCGGGCGGCGCGGTGGCGGGGGAGCGGGCGGGGGCTGCCAGGGGTAGGTGAGGTTCGGGTCGTACGGGGAGTGCTGGGCGCGCGGTCGGCGGGGCGGGGGCGGCCAGGGCGGCTCGTGCATGGGCTGCTCCTTGCGCGGGTTGGGCCCAGGGGAGGGACCGCAGGGAGAAACCGGAACGTTACCGGCAGGTATCGGGGTGGGGCGGGGTTTCCGGCAAACTCGTCAGTCGGTACGGGACGGTTGGGGTGCCGGGGGTTCCTGAGGCGAATCCGGGGTCTCGTCCCGTACGGACGCCTGGGCCGGCTCCTGCAACGGCCCCTGCACCGACTCCTGCACCGGCTCCTGGGCCGGCTCCTGAGGCAGTACGGGGAAGCGGCGCGGGGCCAGGAACAGCAGGACGAACAGGGTGACCACCCCCGCGAGCGCCGCGCCGATGTGCACCCACTCGACGGCGGCGTCGACGGAGCGGCGGACCGTTTCGTCACCGGGCGTACGGGCCACGGTGTCCAAGTCGGTGCCGGCGCCCAGGCGCGCGGCGATCACCCCGTTGGCGATCGCGCCGAAGACCGCCGCGCCCAGGGTCTGCCCGAGCTGGCGGCAGAAGAGGACGGAGGCGGTGGTGGTGCCGCGCTCCGACCAGCCGACCGTGGACTGCACGCCCACGATCAGGGGCAGTTGGACCTGGCCGAGCGCCGCGCCGAGCAGCAGCATCAGGAGCGCCGGCTGCCAGGGGGAGCCCGGATAGGGAAGAAGCGGGAACGCGGCGAGGACGAGCACGGCGCCCGTGATGCCGATCAGGGCGGTGTTGCGGAAACCGATCCGCGTATAGAGGTGCTGGCTCAGCGCCGCCGACAGCGGCCAGCTGAGAATCATCGCCGAGAGCACGAACCCGGCCCCGGTGGGCGTGAGCCCGAGCACCGACTGCGCATACGTGGGGATGAAGACGGTCGGCGCGACCATCACCAGGCCCAGGACGCCAAGACCCAGATTGACGGCGGCGATCGTCCGGCGCTTCCACACCCAGCCGGGGATGATCGGCTCGGCCGCGCGGCGCTCGACCAGGACCGTGGCGGTGATCAGGACGGCGGCGATCGCGAACAGGACGAGCGAGGGTGCGGACAGCCAGGGCCAGGCGACCCCGCCCTGCACGAGAGCGGTCAACAGGACGCCGCCGGAGGCGAATACGGCGAGCGCGCCCGCCCAGTCGATCCGGGGTCGGCTGCGTGACTCGCGTACCGGCTCATGCAGATGGCGCGCGACAAGCCACAGCGCGATGAGACCCACCGGCAGGTTCACCAGGAAGATCCAGCGCCAGTGCGCGAACGCCACGAGCATCCCGCCGATCGCGGGCCCCACCACCGAGGAGAGCGCCCAGACCGTGGACAACTTGGCCTGGATCTTGGGGCGTTGCTTCAGTGGATACAGATCGGCGGCGAGCGTCTGGACGGTGCCCTGGATCGCGCCGCCGCCCAGGCCCTGCAGGATGCGGAAGGCGATCAGGGCGGCCATGTTCCAGGACAGCGCGCACAGCAGCGAGCCGAGCAGGAAGAGCACCATGCCCGCGAGCAGGACGGGCTTGCGGCCGAAGGTGTCGGAGAGCTTGCCGTAGACGGGCAGGGTGACGGTGACCGCGAGCAGATAGCCGGAGAACAGCCAGGAGAAGTACGAGAAGCCGCCGAGGTCGGCGACGATCTGCGGGACGGCCGTCGCGATGATCGTGGACTCGAGGGCGGCGAGCGCCATGGAGAGCATGAGGGCGGCGACGACGGCGGTACGTCGCTGCGAGCCGGGTATGCCGCCTTCGGATGTACCGCCCACGGAGATCCTTTCCCCCTGCATCTATTTCTGTCGGGGGACAGCCTCTCATCTGCTCCTTACGCAGGGGAGGGTTGCTCCTCACGCGGCGGGAGGGTGGACGCTGCATGCGACCGGAGGTTGACCGCCCCCGAGAAGGGGTCCACCGACGGGTGGACGGCCCTTAGGGGAGGGTCCGTACTACGGGTCGGGGAGGGCTCGTCCTCCTGAAGGACGAGGTGGCGCGCAGCCGCTCCTAGCCTGGTCACAGGCCGGTACTGAGGGGGACCGCAGCCTGGGGGTGGGGTTTTCCTCAGGTCGAAGACTGCGCTGGGCCTCATCGTGCAAGACCCCCTTCTCTCAGCAGACTTCAAGACATGCAGGACGTGCTGCCAAGCGCGCTTCCGTACGCTTTCTACTTAGGAGACTTCACGTGACAACGGCTGTGACCACCCCGGGCACCGGGGTATCCGGAGGGCGTACCGCCGTGGCCGCCCGGGCGCGGCAGGTCGTGAAGGCGTACGGCAGCGGGGAGACCCGGGTCGTCGCCCTCGACCATGTCGATGTGGACATCGCCCGCGGTCAGTTCACCGCGATCATGGGCCCCTCGGGCTCCGGCAAGTCCACGCTGATGCACTGCCTCGCCGGGCTCGACACCGTCAGCGGCGGGCAGATCTTCCTGGACGACACCGAGATCACCGGGCTCAAGGACAAGAAGCTCACGCAGCTGCGCCGGGACCGTATCGGCTTCATCTTCCAGGCGTTCAACCTGCTGCCGACGCTGAACGCCATAGAGAACATCACGCTGCCCATGGACATCGCGGGCCGTAAGCCCGACAAGCAGTGGCTGCAGCGTGTGGTCGAGACGGTGGGCCTGGCCGAGCGCCTCAAGCACCGCCCCAGCCAGCTTTCCGGCGGTCAGCAGCAGCGTGTTGCCGTGGCCCGCGCCCTGGCCGCACGGCCGGAGATCATCTTCGGTGACGAGCCGACCGGAAACCTGGACTCGCGGGCCGGCGCCGAGGTGCTCGGCTTCCTGCGCCGCTCCGTGGACGAGCTCGGCCAGACCATCGTGATCGTCACCCATGACCCGGTCGCCGCCTCGTACTCGGACCGTGTCCTGTACCTCGCCGACGGCCGGATCGTCGACGAGATGCGGCACCCCACCGCCGACCAGGTCCTCGACCGTATGAAGGACTTCGACGCCCGGGGGCGTACGTCGTGACTGTCCTCAAGACCTCGCTGCGCAACTTCTTCGCGCACAAGGGCCGCATGGCGCTCTCCGCGATCGCCGTGCTGCTCTCGGTGGCGTTCGTGTGCGGCACGCTCGTGTTCACCGACACGATGAACACGACCTTCGACAAGCTCTTCGCTGCCACCTCGCCGGATGTGACCGTCAGCCCCAAGTCGGCGAAGGACGCCGACGAGGACCCGCAGTCCGGCCGCCCCGACTCCCTGCCCGCCTCGGTCGTCGACCAGGTGAAGAAGGCCCAGGGCGTCAAGTCGGCCGAGGGCGCGGTCAGTTCCATGAACGTGACCGTGGTCGACTCGGAGAACGAGAAGATGGGCTCCGACGGCGGCGCCCCGACCATCGCCGGCAACTGGACGCAGAACGACGCCCGGACGATGGAGATCACCGAGGGCCACTCGCCGCGCGGCCCCACCGAGGTGATGGTCGACGCCGACACCGCCGACAAGCACGACCTCAAGCTCGGCGACGAACTGCGCACCATCAGCGTCAACGGTGACCTCACCGCGACCATCACCGGTATCGCCACCTTCAAGGTGACCAACCCGGGTGCGGCCGTCGTCTACTTCGACACCCCCACCGCCCAGAAGGAACTCCTGGGCAAGACCGGCGAGTTCAGCTCCATCGCCGTGACCGCCGGCCCCGGCGTCACCGACGAGCAGCTCAAGAAGAACGTGGCGGCCGAGCTCGGCGCCGGCGCCTTCAAGCTGCAGACCCAGACCGAGACCGCCGACGCGAACCGTGCGGACGTCGGCGAGTTCATGGACATCATCAAGTACGCCATGCTCGGCTTCGCCGGTATCGCGTTCCTGGTGGGCATCTTCCTGATCATCAACACGTTCTCGATGCTGGTCGCCCAGCGCACCCGCGAGATCGGCCTGATGCGGGCCATCGGCTCAAGCCGCAAGCAGGTCAACCGCTCCGTACTCGTCGAGGCCACCCTGCTCGGCGTCGTCGGCTCGATCCTGGGTGTCGGCGCGGGCGTCGGACTCGCGATCGGTCTGATGAAGCTCATGTCCAACATGGGCATGAACCTCTCCACCGACGACCTCACGGTGAAGTGGACGACCCCGGCGATCGGCCTGTTCCTCGGCATCGTCGTCACCGTCCTGGCCGCCTATCTGCCGGCCCGCCGGGCGGGCAAGGTCTCCCCGATGGCCGCGCTGCGCGACGCCGGCACCCCGGCCGACGGCAAGGCGGGTCTCATCCGCGGCCTGATCGGTCTGGTCCTCACCGGCGCCGGCACCTTCGGCCTCTACACCGCGGCCACCGCCGACAAGGCGGCCGACGGCTCGATGTGGCTGGCCGGCGGAGTGGTCCTCACGCTCATCGGCTTCGTCATCATCGGCCCGGTCCTCGCGGGCGGTGTCGTACGCGTCATCAGCGCCCTCGTCCTGCGCCTGTTCGGCCCGGTCGGACGGATGGCCGAGCGCAACGCGCTGCGCAACCCGCGGCGCACCGGCGCCACCGGCGCGGCCCTGATGATCGGCCTCGCGCTGGTCGCCTGCCTCTCCGTGGTCGGCTCCTCGATGGTGGCCTCGGCCACCGACGAGCTCGACAAGTCGGTCGGTGCGGACTTCATCATCCAGGGCCAGCAGCGGATCGTGCCGCAGGCCGAGAAGGCCATCCAGGACACCCCGGGCCTGGAGCACGTGACGCGCTACAAGGTCGCCGAGGTCACCATGACCACGCCGGGCGGCAAGACGGAGAAGGGCGATACGGTCGTCGTGGCCGCAGACCCCACCTACGCGACGGACCTGCGCCGCGAGACCACGGCGGGCACCTTGAAGGACGCCTACGCCACGGACTCCATGTCGGTCGGCTCCGACTACGCCAAGGATTACGGCGTCAAGATCGGCGACACCCTGACCGTGGCGTTCAAGGGCGGCGAGACGGCGAAGCTCAAGGTCGGCGCCATCACCAGCGATGACGTCACCATCGACCAGGGCGCGCGCTACATGTCCCTGGCCACCCTGGAGAAGTACCTCCCGGCCGACAGGATCCCGCCGAACCAGATCATGTTCGCGAAGGCCAAGGAGGGCCAGGCGGAGGCCGCGTACACAGCGCTCAAGGACACCCTGAAGCAGTACCCGCAGTACGACGTCCGCGACCAGACGGACTTCAAGAAGGAACTGCAGGACCAGGTCGGCCAGTTGCTCAACATGGTCTACGGTCTGCTCGCCCTCGCGATCATCGTCGCGGTCCTCGGTGTGGTGAACACCCTGGCCCTCTCGGTGGTCGAAAGGACCCGCGAGATCGGCCTGATGCGGGCGATCGGAATGTCCCGGCGCCAGCTGCGCCGGATGATCCGCCTGGAGTCCGTGGTGATCGCCCTGTTCGGTGCCCTGCTCGGCCTCGGGCTCGGCATGGGCTGGGGCGCGACGGCCCAGCGGCTGCTGGCACTTGAGGGCCTGGAGGTCCTGGAGATCCCCTGGCCGACGATCATCGGAGTGTTCATCGGCTCGGCCTTCGTGGGCCTGCTCGCGGCGCTGATCCCGGCGTTCCGCGCGGGGCGGATGAACGTCCTGAACGCGATCGCCACGGACTGATCCGGCGGCGGTTACCGTAGAGGCCGGGCCCCGGTGCACATCCTCCATGTGCACCGGGGCCCGGCTCTTTTTGCGGTGCTCATCTGCTTTACGTGTCTGCTGTACGTGTCTGCTTTACGTGGTGGTGACGCGCTTGAGGACGACGAACCCGCCCGCCGAGCCCAACTCCTCGTAACGGACGCCGGGATGGAGCCTGGCCGCGTGGCCGACGGGGTCCTGGTAGCGGCCGGAGCGGTTGTCCAGGGCCACGTAATCGGGGGTGACACCACGGGAGTTGCCGATCCACAGCACCCGGCAGCGTCCGGCGAGCCGGCTGATCGGGCCGATGTTCGCCTCGACACTCGCCCCGTCGGGGATGCGGTCCAGGAGGGCGTCGGCCTGGCGCGCGTAGGCGGGCACGCGGTAGGTGGCGGTGTCGGTCAGAGTGCCGAGCGGCAGCGAGACGGTCAGGGCGAGCGCCGCCGCGGCGGCGGCGAGCGGCGCCTGCGACGCGTACTTCCGCAGCCACGCGCGGCCGCCACGCCGCCTTCGGACCTGGGCGATCCCGTCGACGGCGGCCAGCACGATCACCGGCATGAGGACGGCGCTGTAGTGCCAGTCGGTGCCCCAGTACGAGTCGTCCGAGGACACGAAGCGCCAGCCGAGCGTGGGCAGCGCGATCAGCACGAGCGGCGAGCGCAGCGCGAACAGCCCCGTGGGCAGCAGCAGCCAGGCCAGCGTGTGCAGCTTGACCTCGAACCCGGCGAACGGATTCGGGAAGCCGCCCTCGACCCGGTTCCAGTACTCGTAACTGCCCGTGGTGTTGAAGGCCGGAATGATCCAGACGAAGGTCAGCAGGGCGGCGATCACGCCGAAGGCCGCGACACCGCAGGCGTACGGCAGGACGTGCCGCGCCCGTGCGGAGCGCGCCCCGTCTTCCGAGTCCAGAGAGCTCCTGGCGGCTCCCCGGGCGCGCCAGGCGACGACCAGCGCGATCGCCGTCAGCGTCAGCCCCTGGTCCTCCTTGACGAGGACGAGCGGCAGCGCCCACAGCAGCGCGGCCCGCCACCGTTCGGCGAGCAGCGCCTCCAGGGAGAACGCGATCAGGGGTACGGCGAAGGCGATCTCATGGAAGTCGAAGTCGACGGCGCGCTGGAGGCCCCACGACAGGCCGTACGCGACCCCGAGACACAGCCCGCCGCCCCGCCCGAGCAGCCGGCTCGACGCCCGTGTCACGGGCACGACCGACAGGGCGAACAGGGCGGCCTGCGCGACGAGCAGTGTCACCGGCCCCGGGAAGACCCGGTAGAAGGGGGCGACGAGGGCCGTGACGGGGCTGAAGTGATCCCCGAGGATGTGCGCACCCGGCCCCTTCAGGTCGGCGATCGGCGCCTGCAGATGCGCGTATCCCCGTATCGCCTGCTCGAAGATCCCCAGATCCCACGACCGCGTCCCGAACTTCTCCCACCGGAGTACGGAGACGGTGGTGTACGCGATGAAGAGGAGCCCCGCCAGCCCCCAGGGAGCGAGGTCCCTTCCCGCTTCGTGCCCCGCCCGCTCCCGTATGCCGGACGGTGAGGACCCGGCCGCGTCCTCGGCGGGCGAGGTGGTGGCGGCGGCGGGGGGCATGCGGATCCTTCGGGGTGGCTGTCTCGGCGTCTCGGTACGCAATTCGAACACAGTTCAGCTCTGCCGGGCGGTCGGGGCGATCCGAACGGAGTTCGGGTGCGGGGCCCGGGGCGCACGTCCAACCCCGAAGCGCACCCCACCCCGCGGGCGTACCCTGGAGGCATCCCCGGCCCGCAGAACACGCGAAGCCGGGCGTTCGCGTTGCCCTGGAACAGCCCACGGAAAAGCCCACCCGGACGGAAAAGACTTCATGAGCCTGCACGGTCTGCTCGACGCCGTAGCCGAAGACACCGCCCTCGTGGAAGCCGTCCAGGCCGCCCGGGACGCGCACCGGATGCACATCGACCTGGTCGGCCCGCCTGCCGCCCGCCCCTTCGCGATCGCCGCGCTCGCCCGCGAGACCGGCCGCACGGTGCTCGCCGTGACCGCCACCGGACGCGAGGCCGAGGACCTGGCCGCGGCCCTCAGGTCCCTGCTCCCGGAAGCGGGCGTCGTCGACTACCCCTCGTGGGAGACGCTGCCGCACGAGCGCCTCAGCCCGCGCAGCGACACCGTCGGCCGGCGCCTCGCCGTCCTGCGCCGCCTCGCGCACCCGCGCCCCGACGACCCCGAGACCGGCCCGGTCAGCGTGATCGTCGCGCCGATCCGCTCCGTGCTGCAGCCGCAGGTCAAGGGTCTGGGCGACCTGGAGCCCGTGAGCCTTAAGCAGAACCAGAGCGCCGACCTCAACGAGATCGTCGAAGCGCTCGCCGCGGCCGCCTACGCCCGGGTCGAACTGGTGGAGAAGCGCGGCGAGTTCGCCGTACGAGGCGGCATCCTCGATGTCTTCCCGCCGACCGAGGAGCACCCGCTCCGTATCGAGTTCTGGGGCGACGACGTAGAGGAGATCCGCTACTTCAAGGTCGCCGACCAGCGCTCCCTGGAGATCGCCGAGCACGGCCTGTGGGCCCCGCCCTGCCGTGAGCTGCTGCTCACCGAGGGCGTACGCGAGAAGGCGGCGGCCCTCGCCGAGCAGCACCCCGAGCTCGGCGAGCTGCTCGGGAAGATCGCCGAGGGGATCGCGGTCGAGGGCATGGAGTCCCTCGCCCCCGTACTCGTCGACGACATGGAGCTGCTGCTCGACGTCATGCCCAAGGGCTCGATGGCCGTCGTCTGCGACCCCGAGCGCGTCCGTACGCGGGCCGGTGACCTCGTGGCCACCAGCCAGGAGTTCCTGCAGGCCAGCTGGGCCGCCACGGCCGGCGGCGGCGAGGCGCCGATCGACGTGGGCGCGGCCTCTCTGTGGGGCATCGCGGATGTCCGGGACCGGGCCCGCGAGCTCGACATGATGTGGTGGTCCGTCTCGCCGTTCGCGGCCGATGAGGACCTTGGGAGCGACACCCTCAAGCTCAGCATGCACGCCCCCGAGACCTACCGCGGTGACACCGCCCGCGCCCTCGCCGACGCCAAGCAGTGGAACGCCGACGGCTGGCGCACGGTCTTCGTCACCGAGGCGCACGGCCCCGCGACCCGCACCGTCGAGGTGCTCGGCAACGAGGGCATCGCGGCCCGGCTCGACAAGGACCTCGCCGATCTGGCCCCGTCCGTGGTCCATGTCGCGTGCGGCTCCATCGACTACGGCTTCATCGACCCGAACCTCAAGCTCGCGGTCCTCACCGAGACCGACCTGACCGGCCAGAAGGCGGCCGGCAAGGACGGCGCCCGGATGCCGGCCCGCCGCCGCAAGGCCATCGACCCGCTCACCCTGGAGCCGGGCGACTACATCGTCCACGAGCAGCACGGCGTCGGCCGCTACATCGAGATGGTGCAGCGCACGGTCCAGGGCGCGACCCGTGAATACCTCGTCGTCGAGTACGCGCCCGCCAAGCGCGGCCAGCCCGGCGACCGGCTCTACATCCCGACCGACCAGCTGGAGCAGATCACCAAGTACGTCGGCGGCGAGGCCCCGACCCTGCACCGGCTCGGCGGCGCGGACTGGACGAAGACCAAGGCGCGCGCCAAGAAGGCCGTCAAGGAGATCGCCGCCGACCTGATCCGCCTCTACTCCGCGCGCATGGCGGCGCCCGGCCATGTCTTCGGCCCGGACACCCCCTGGCAGCGCGAACTGGAGGACGCCTTCCCGTACGCGGAGACGCCCGACCAGCTCACCACCATCGCCGAGGTCAAGGAGGACATGGAGAAGTCGGTCCCGATGGACCGGCTGATCTGCGGCGACGTCGGTTACGGCAAGACGGAGATCGCGGTACGGGCCGCCTTCAAGGCCGTACAGGACGGCAAGCAGGTCGCCGTCCTCGTCCCGACCACTCTTCTCGTGCAGCAGCACTTCGGCACATTCTCCGAGCGCTACTCCCAATTCCCGGTCAAGGTAAGGGCGCTCAGCCGCTTCCAGACCGACACCGAGGCCAAGGCGACCCTGGAGGGCCTGCGCGAGGGCTCGGTGGACGTCGTCATCGGCACGCACCGGCTGTTCTCCTCGGAGACCAAGTTCAAGGATCTGGGCCTGGTCATCGTCGACGAGGAGCAGCGCTTCGGCGTCGAGCACAAGGAGCAGCTCAAGAAGCTCCGCGCCAACGTCGACGTGCTCACGATGTCCGCGACCCCCATCCCCCGTACGCTCGAAATGGCGGTCACCGGCATCCGCGAGATGTCGACGATCACCACCCCGCCGGAGGAGCGCCACCCGGTCCTGACCTTCGTCGGCCCGTACGAGGAGAAGCAGATCGGCGCGGCCATCCGCCGTGAACTCCTGCGCGAGGGCCAGGTCTTCTACATCCACAACCGGGTCGAGTCCATCGACCGGGCGGCCGCGAAGCTGCGCGAGATCGTGCCGGAGGCCCGGATCGCCACCGCGCACGGCCAGATGTCGGAGACGGCACTCGAACAGGTCGTGGTCGACTTCTGGGAGAAGAAGTTCGACGTGCTCGTCTCGACCACGATCGTCGAGTCCGGTATCGACATCTCCAACGCCAACACCCTGATCGTCGAGCGCGGCGACAACTTCGGTCTGAGTCAGCTGCACCAGCTGCGCGGTCGTGTCGGCCGAGGCCGCGAACGCGGTTACGCGTACTTCCTGTACCCGCCGGAGAAGCCGCTCACCGAGACCGCGCACGAACGCCTCGCCACCATCGCCCAGCACACGGAGATGGGCGCGGGCATGTACGTGGCGATGAAGGACCTCGAAATCCGTGGCGCGGGAAACCTGCTCGGCGGCGAGCAGTCCGGGCACATCGCGGGCGTCGGCTTCGATCTGTACGTACGCATGGTCGGAGAGGCCGTCGCCGACTACCGGCGCCAGCTCGAAACCGGCGAGATCGAGGAAGAAGCACCCCTCGAGGTCAAGATCGAGCTGCCGGTCGACGCGCATGTCCCGCACGATTACGCGCCGGGGGAGCGGCTCAGGCTCCAGGCCTACCGAGCCATCGCCTCCGCCAACACCGAAGAGGACATCAAGGCGGTACGGGAGGAACTCACCGACCGCTACGGCAAGTTGCCCGAACCGGTCGAGAACCTGCTGCTCGTCGCCGGGCTGCGGATGCTGGCCCGTGCGTGCGGTGTCGGCGAGATCGTGCTGCAGGGCAACAACATCCGGTTCGCGCCCGTGGAGCTGCGCGAATCGCAGGAGCTGCGGCTCAAGCGGCTCTACCCGGGCACGGTCATGAAGCCGACCGCGCACCAGATCCTCGTACCGCGCCCGAAGACGGCCAAGGTCGGCGGGAAGCCGCTGCTCGGGCGGGAGTTGCTGGGGTGGACCGGGGAGTTCCTGACGACGATCCTGGGGTCGTAGGCGGTCGCGGCAGTCCGTGCGAAGGCCCCGGTGGATGTCCACCGGGGCCTTCGCCGTGTGCCGGGCGGTGTCGGCGAACGGCGGTGTCAGCGCACGACGCCCGCACCCTGCTTCTTGCGCCGGAACAGCAGTACGCCGCCGATGACCATGAGCAGCCCGACACCGGCTGCCCCGCCGCCGATCGTCACGAGCTCCTGCTCGATCTCCGGGTGGTCGACCTTGCTCATCCCGGACGGGGTCCCGAAGGTCTTCTTGTCGCCGCTGTACTCCTTGGGTGACACATCGACCTTCGGCGGGTTCTTCGCCGCACGTACGGCGGCCGCCGCATTGACCTGCCCGGCCCCGAGCAGCGGATCGTGGCCGCCGGCCGGGTGGGCGGCGGTCTGCATGAGGACCTTCTTGACCTCGGCGGGCGTCAGATCGGGGTTCTCGGAGACCATCAGCGCGGTGACACCGGCGGCGATGGCGGTGGCGGGCGAGGTTCCCTGGATGCTCTTGTAGCCGCCCTCGTACCGCGCGCTGACGATGTCCACGCCGGGTGCCGCGATGTGGTTGTGCGTACGGACCGTCGAGAACTCTGCGTGCCCGCCACCGGGCTTGGTCGCCGCGACCGAGATCACCGTGGCGTAACCGGTCGGGAAATTGCCCTCGTTGCCTTCGTCGGCGCTGTTGCCGGCGCCCGCGAGCAGGGTCACACCCTTCTGCACGGCACGGGCCGCGGCGGCCGTCTCGCTGTCCTCGAGATCGGAGAACGTGCCGCCGCCCAGCGACATGGAGATCACGTCGGCGCTCTGCTCGACCGCCCAGTCGATGCCAAGGGCCAGCGGGGAGGCGCCGTTCTTCGTGCGGATGAGCTTCTCGTCCTTGCTGTCGTTGATCACCCGGGCGGTGATGACCTTCGCCTTCGGCGCGATCTTGAGGACGTCCGAGGCCATGGCGGTGCCGTGATGGCCGTAGTCCTTGTCGCCGGGACCCTGACCGTCCTCGTCGTAGAAGGAGGGGCCGACCTGGACACGACCCTTGAGCGCCGGGTGGTCGGCGTTGACCCCACTGTCGAGGACGGCGACTGTGGCGCCCTCGCCCAGCGTGACCTTGTGGGCTGCAGGCAGGGAGATCGCCTGGGCCTCCCAGCCGAGCCGGGTGCTCTCGGCGGCCACCGCGGGAGCGGCGCCCCAGGTCAGGGTCGTGCAGAGCACGGCGGCCGACAGGGCGCCGGCGCGTATTCCTTGCTGCGCGCGCATCACACGTCACCCCTTTGCAGCCTGCTCAGATGCGGGAGCATCAGGTTCACCAGCTCCTCCGCGTTGGCGTGCCAGGACTCGCGGTCCATGTCCTGGTCGTCCTGGAACTCCCCGTACTCACCGGGCAGGTTGCCGGCCACATAGCCGTCCACCGAGCCGATGCTCGCGCCCACCGCGTACGGCAGGTTCTCGCCGGGGACCGCCCTCAGGAAGGAGCCGTTGCGGGCTTTCCACTTCGCGGCGAGGGTGCCGGGCACGGGGTACGGGGCGATGGCGCCCTCGGTGGTCCGGTGTTCGCCGTACACCGCGTCGACCTTGTCCTTCGGCCCTTCCTCCGGCGGGCCCGACGGCATCACCACGATCGCGACCGTGGCGACCATGTTCGCGGTGGGGTCGACGTAGGTGGCCCGCAGCACCGCCTTGCAGCCGTTGTCCTGTGCGGCCTCGAGCGTGTGCTGGGTCAGTGCCTTCTCGCAGGCGGTGTCCTGGGATATCCCCATACGGTGCCACTGCGCCTGGTTGCGGTCGTAAATCTTGGCCTCGTAACCACCGCCGCCGAGTGTCAACGGGAAGATCCTGTCGACCGGCTCGTCCTGCCAAATGACGTTGCCGTACTCGTCGTTCGCGATGTCCTGTCGGCTGTTGTTGTAGGCGTGCGCGACCAGCGCGCCGCCGCCGATCATTCCCAGCGCCCCGAAGACGCCGAGTACGACACCGAACGCCCTGCGCCCGCCCCCGCCTTGGCGCACGGGCGCCTGCGGCGGCCATCCAGGGGGCGGTCCGCCCGGCGCCGGCGGAGGTCCTGCCGGGTACTGAGGCGTCTGCTGCGGCGGCTGCAGATAGGGGTTCGCCCCCGGCTGCCGGCCGTACGGACCTGCGCTGCCCGGTGGATTCACAGGCGGCGGGTAAGACATGAGCATCCCTCCCGTGGACGTCAACGGGTGGGCACACCAAGCCCCTTCCCCCGTTTGCTCACATAAACGCACGGGGGTTCGAGGTGTCAAATGGTGCGGCTCGGTCCTGCGCCGGGCTGCAGGTCGGTGAGTGAGCGGAAGTACTCCTCCGGGTCGCCACCGGCCAGCGGGCCGTCCAGATTCCGCGACAGGAGCAGGGTCGTGAACCCGTGCGCGAGGGACCATGCGGCGATGCCCGCGGCCCGTGCGTCACCGTCGCCGCCCGTCGCCGCCGTGACGGCCGACCGCAGCTCGGCGCCCGCGCGTTCACGGGCCGCGACGAGCGCCGGATCGTCGCCTCGCAGCAGCTCCGGCGTGAACATCACCTGGAAGTGAGCGGGGTGCTCGATCCCGAACCGCACATAGCGCACCCCGCGTTCCCGCAGCTCCGGCGACTGTGCGAGAGCCTCGGCGAGCAACTCGTAGCCCTGCGCGGCGATGGCCGTGAGCAGACCCGTGCGGTCCTTGAAGTGGTGCGCGGGGGCCGCGTGCGAGACACCGGCCCGGCGGGCCAGATCGCGCAGGCTCAGCGCGCCGGGGCCTTCGGTGGCGATGACGTCCAGGGCCGCGGAGAGCACCGCCTGGCGCAGGTCGCCGTGGTGGTAGGTGCCGGAGGGCTTTGTCGGAGCGGGCATGAGGGCAGCGTACGCGCAATCTAGGCATTGACAAGTTGGTGTGCTGCGAGGAATCTAGGCACTGACAAGTTCGAGGTCGTGCCGAGCGCAGGAGGAACCATGTCCGCACAGCCCGCACAGTCCACCGCCGCACAGCCCGCCGAGTCCGCGGGAATCGCACTCGGCCGTGTACGTCAGATGTGGCACCTGAGCGAGCCGTTGCACGCCGTCCTCTACTACGCACCCGAGGCCTTCGAGGAAGCGGCCGCGCTGGGCTTCAAGACCGATGAGCGGTGGCCGAGTTACTTCCCCTGGCGCGCCGCGCCGCTCGGGGCGGCGAGCAAGGAGCTGGTGACGGCCGCGTTCTACAGCTTCGCGCCGGGGATGGTCGCGCGCTACGTGGAGGGGGCATGGGAGACCGCCGGCCCTTCGGCCGTCCTCGCCGCTCGTCTGCGGGCCGTCGACCGCACCTACCGGACCCTGTTCGGCGACCGCGTCGACAGTCCCGAACTCGCCCGGGCCGCGGCCCTCGCCCGGCGGGCCGCAGAGGCGGCGCCGCTCGCGGGCCGGCCGCTCGCCGCCGCCAACGCCGCGCTGCCATGGCCGTCGCAGCCGCATCTCGTGCTGTGGCAGGCGCTCACGGTCCTGCGCGAACACCGGGGTGACGGGCACCTCGCCGCGCTCACCGTGGCGGGCCTCGACGCTGTCGAGTCGCTGGTGTCGTTCGCGGGCATCGGGGCCGCGTCCGTCGAACGCTTCGAGAGCCGGGGCTGGAGCCCCGGTGAGTGGGACGCGGCCCGTGAACGGCTCGTCGCGCGCGGCCTGTTGGACGCGGACGGCATGGCGACGGAGGCCGGCCGGGCGGTGCGGGCGGAGGTGGAGCGCCGCACCGACGAGGCCGCGGCGGCGCCGTGGCGGGCGCTCGGGGCCGAGGGCGTGGACGAACTGGCCGAGCTGCTCGGGGAGTTCTGGGTCGCCGTGATCGGGTCGGGGCTGCTGCCGGGGGAGACGACGCTCGGCATCGGCAAGGTGTGAACCCGGACTGTGGATCCGGGCTGCGGATCCGGACTGTGGATCCGGACTGTGGACCCGGACCGTGAACCCGGACGCGAGAGAACCGTCCGCGGTGGTGCTGGACCGCGGACGGTTCTGTGTTTCTCGCAGTGGTTCAGTGGGCCAGGGCCAGTGACTCAGCCTCCCGGCGAGCCGGTCGCGCGGCCTCCTGACGGGTCAGTGCATCAACCCTGCTTGCCGTCGAGCTTGTCGATCTGCTCGGTGGCGGCCTGCTGTGCCTTGTCCACGTGCTCGGAGAACTTGCCGCCGGTCTTCTCGTCGACCTCGTCGCCGACGCTCTTCACGACCTCGTTGGCCTTGTCCTCGGCCTGGCCGCCGAACTTTTCCTTGAGTTCATTGATCTTGTCGCCGAGACCCATCCGTGGGCTCCCTTCGGAGGCGGGGGGCGAGGAAGGGTGGGCATATATGCCACATTTCGCCCCGTCATCTCCGACCATACGCCCGCGCTCGCCGGAGTGCCCACCGAGACGGGTGTGGGGCATGTGACCTGCGAAAACCCCTTGGCGGTCCGGACCGCCGCCGTTAACGTGCCCCGCATGAGCGACATCACGGTCACCACCCTCGCCGAGCGCCCCCACCTTCAGGGCGCCATGGACGAGATGCCCGAAACCTGGAACGAGTTCGTGCGCCACGACCTCGTCGGCTGGACGCACTACCCGCGCATCGCCGACGAGCTGCCCGAGTACACCCTCGTCGCGACCGACGGGAGCGGTGCCGTGGTGGCCAAGGCCATGAGCGTGCCGTTCATGCTGCACGCGAAGGGACGCGGGGAGCTGCCGGCCGGCGGCTGGGGCCGGGTGCTGCAGTGGGCGTTCTCCGACCTGAAGTACGGCCGGACGCCCGACACCGTGAGCGCGATCGAGATCAGCGTGGCGAACGGACAGCAGGGACGCGGACTTTCGTACACGCTGCTCGGCGCGATGCGGGACAACGCCCGCAGGCGCGGATTCTCCGAGGTCGTCGCTCCGGTGCGGCCCAACGCCAAGCATCTGGAGCCGCGTACCCCCATCGAGGAGTACGCGTTCCGGGTGCGCGACGAGGACGGGCTGCCCACCGACCCGTGGCTGCGTGTGCACGTACGGGCCGGCGGTGTGATCGAGAAGGTCGCACCCGTCTCGATGTGTGTGAACGGCACGCTGGAGCAGTGGCGCGCGTGGACCGGACAGCCCTTCGACGAGGCGGGCGAGGTCGAGATCCCCGGCGCGCTGGTGCCCGTGCACTGCGCACCCGAGCGGGACTACGCGGTGTACGTCGAGCCCAACGTCTGGGTGCGGCACGCACTTTGAGCACTCCCGAGTGCGTAGCGCATACGGGAAGGGGCGCCCTCCGCGCGGAGGGCGCCCCTTCCCGTACGGCACGTCGTGCCGGTTACAGCTTGTCCAGGTCCAGTACGTCCCCCGTGGGCGCCTTGGCCTCCACCGGCTTGTCGTACTCGCTGAAGGTCAGGTCCTCGCCGTCCTTCGCCGAGTCGCCGGTGAGCTTCAGGAGATACGGCTTGCCCTCGGTCGCCACGTACACCGTGTAGCGCTCGCCGCCGTCGCTCTCGGTGAGCGTGATGGCCTCCTGGCCGTCGACCGTCGTGAGCTTCCCCTTGCGGGCCGCCGAGTCCCCGCCCTTGAACTCGCCGAGCAGCTGGTCGAGATCGCACATGGCCTTCAGGTCCGCGGCGTCGGCGCCGGTCGCGGAGGTCTTGACCCAGCGGTCGCCCAGCATGTCCACCGCCGCGTCCACCTCGGCCTTCGGCTCACCCTTGCTCTGGGCACGCAGGAAGGCCTCGTCGTACTTCATGTAGACGGTCTTGCCGTCGTTGACGATGTCGGCCTTGCCCTGACCGCCCACGGACATGGAGCCCGCGCAGACCCCCCGGGTGTCCATGGCCATGTCGAGGGTGATGGCGCCCATGTCCTCGTCGGGGACGGTGCCCTTGACGCGCAGGGACTTCGCGGAGGTGGTGGCCTCGATGGCCTGGTCGGCGATCTCGGGGCCCGAGGCGTCGGCGAACGGTTCCTTGCTCTTGGCGGCGCTGTTGCCGGCGTTCTTGGCCTTGTCCGACGAGCCGTCGGGCTTCTCGGTCCCGCAGGCGGTGAGCGCGAGAGCGGCGCTCAGGGCGAGGGCGGCAGTGGTGAGGACGGTGCGGCGCATGGTGGTTCTCCCCCCGGAGAAGGGTGCAGTAGGTAAGTGGGGTGATGGTGGTGCGATGAGCGGGGTGGTGCCGGGTGGGGCGGCGGGGCAGCCCGACCGGGGTGCGGACCTCGGGGCGAGCTGATCAGCCCGTCTTCTTCCAGTCCTGGCAGCCGGAGGTCTTGAAGTACTTGTCGCCGGGGGCGATCGTCACGATGCCGTTGCCCGTCACGTTCTCGTTGGCGGCGATCGACTCCAGACCGTGCTCGGCGTCCTTCGCGCGCTCCCAGTAGCACATGTCGTCCGTGTTCCCGGTGGACTTGTACGTGCCCGGGGCGATGTCGACGCCGACCTTGAACATGCCGCCGTCGCCCTTGACGTCACCGGCCTTCGGCGAGCCCTTCGCGGCCTCGTCGACCACGGTCCAGCCCTTGCAGCCGGTCGACTTGAACAGCTTGTCGGTGGCCTTGATGGTCACGTACGTCGTCCCGGTCACGTTGTCGTTGGCCAGGATCGAGTCGACCTCGTCCTTGGAGTCCTTGGCGCGCTCCCAGTAGCACATGCCGTCGTCGTTGCCCGTCGACTTGTACGTGCCGGGCTTGACGTCCGTGCCGACCGCGAAGTCGCCGTCGCCCTCGATGGCGGCCTTGGGCTCGTCGGCCTTATCGGATTTGTCCGCCTTGTCGGCGCCCTTGTCCTTGCTGTCGGAGCCGGAGCCGCCGGATGAAGCGGAGGCTGAGTCCTTCGAACCTTCCGAGTCCGAACCGCCGGAGCCGAGCGCCCCGCCTATCGCGACCACCACGACGACCGCGCCGATCGCGGTGAGCAGCTTGTGCCGGGCGAACCAGCCGCGTCTGGGCGGCTGCGGGGCGGGCGCGTTCTGCTGCGGGCCGTAGGGCCACTGCGAACCGTCGCCGGGCTGCTGGCCGCCGTACATCTGCTGCTGAGACATCTTGAGCGCCTTCCGTACACAGGTGGATGGAGTGCGATCTGTGAGCCCCGTGAACTCGGTGGGCCGTGAACCGCTGGGTCAATAAGAGCAGAGACTGTGAACCGAGTCAACACGGTTCACATGTCCTGGTCGGTTCACGGGTGTGAGCGGTAGGCTGCACCGCACACACGTATCCAGAGGGGAGTCAGCCGGGTGCCTACGAGCGCTACAGAGGTGACCGCCGCCGGAATCGCCCGGCTCGCCGGCGTCGGCCGGGCCGCCGTGAGCAACTGGCGCCGCCGGCACGCCGACTTCCCCAAGCCCGTGGGCGGCACCGAGACCAGCCCGTCCTTCGCGCTGACCGACGTCGAGGACTGGCTGCGCCGCCAGGGCAAACTCGCCGAGGTCCCGCTGCGCGAGCGCGTCTGGCAGCAGCTCGCGGGACACCCCGCGGGTCCGGGCACCGCGCTCCTGCACATCGGCTGTGAACTGCTGCTCGTCCACGAGCGGCCCACCGACTGGCTGGAGCTGAACGCCGTCTCGGACGAGCGCCTCGCCAAGCTGCTCCCCGCCGCGTACGAGACGGTGCTCGCCGTTCGCCTCGGCCCCGCACCGGAGCGCGCCGTCCGGGCCCCGGCCACCGAGGAGCTCCGCCCCTCCGTCCCGCTCCTGCGCGCCACCGCCCAGCTCGCCGCCGAGCTCGGCACCCGGCAGACCTTCGAGTTCCTGCTCGGCCGCTATCTGGACGCCAACTCCCGCCAGTTCACGCCCACTCCGGCCGGACCCGCCGAACTGATCGCCCGTCTCGCGGGCGCCGGTCCCGCAGCCGCACCCGGTCCCGTGCGCACCGTCCTCGACCCGGCCTGCGGCACCGGCGCCCTGCTCAGGGCCGCCGCCTCGCACGCCTCGCACGCCGAGCCGGAGCTCTACGGCCAGGACTCCTCCGCCGAACTCGCCGCCCTGACCGCCCTGCGCCTGGCCCTCACCGGCCACGCACGCGTTCGCACCCAGGCCGGCGACACCCTGCGCGCCGATGCGTATCCGCAGCTCAAGGCGGACGCGGTGGTCTGCCACCCGCCGTTCAACGAGCGCAACTGGGGCCATGACGAACTCGCCTACGACCCCCGCTGGGAGTACGGCTTCCCGGCCCGCACCGAGTCCGAGCTCGCCTGGGTCCAGCACGCGCTGGCCCGGCTCACCGACGGCGGCACCGCCGTACTCCTGATGCCGCCCGCCGCCGCATCGCGCCGCTCGGGCCGCCGGATCCGCGCCGACCTGCTGCGCCGCGGCGCCCTGCGCGCCGTGATCGCGCTGCCCGCGGGCGCCGCGCCCCCGCACAACATCCCCCTGCACCTGTGGGTGCTGCGCCGCCCCGGCCCCGCGAGCCGCCCGGTGCACGACGTCCTCCTGATGGAGACCGCGGGACTCGTCCAGGAAGGCCGGCCCGAACTTCCGTGGTCCGCCGTGCAGTCCGCGGTCCTCGACGCCTGGGAGGAGTACGACCGCGAAGGCGCCGCCGAGGAGCAGCCCGGCCTCGCCCGCGCGATCCCGGTGATCGAACTCCTCGACGACGACGTGGACCTGGCGCCCGCCCGCCATCTGCCCCCGCCCGCCGCGGCCGGCGGTATCGAGCAGCTCACCTCCGTACGCGAAGAGCTCAACCGGACGCTGAAGCTGACCGCCGAGCTCGCACCGCCCGCCGCCGAACCGGCCGCCGGCGCCCGCTGGCCGCTCACCACCATCGGTGAACTGGCCCGCGCCGGAGCGCTCAGTCTGAAGATCGGCAATGCGGCGGTCGCGCTGGGCGGCGCCGTCCCCGTCCTCACCGACCACGACGTGTTCACGGCCGCCGCCCCCTCGGGCACCCTGCCCGAGGACCACGAGCAGGCCGAACCCGAGCTCACCGAGGAGGGCGATGTGGTCGTCCCCGTGCTCGGCGGCGGCAGCGTGGCCCGTGTGATCGACGCCGCCACGGCCGGCGCCGCGCTCGGCCGCAACCTCTGTCTGCTCAGACCCGACCCGGCCGCCCTCGACCCCTGGTTCCTCGCCGGCTTCCTGCGCGGCACCGCCAACAACCGCCAGGCCAGCAGCTATGCCTCGACCGCCACCCGGCTCGACGTCCGCAGGCTGCAGCTGCCGCGACTGCCGCTTGAACAGCAGCGGGCGTACGGGGAGCGGTTCGAGGCCCTCGCGACCTTCGAGGAGACCCTGAGGCAGGCGGCCCGGCTGGGGGAGCAGCTGGTGCAGGGGACGTACGACGGTCTTACGGACGGGACGATCGGGCCAGGCTGAGCGGCAGGGGAAACGGAGGCTCCGAGTCCGTGACCGGATCGATTTCCTCGATCACGTACAACCCTGGGCCCGTTGTCTTCGTCGCCTTATACGCTCAACACTGCACGCCATCTCTCGGTATCCCGTTCGGTTTCAGGATTCGGTTTCAGGAGCAGCCCCATGCACGGCCCCGGCTACGCACCACCGCCAAGCCGCCGTCCCTCCGACGCGGCGCTGGTGACCCTGCGCGTGGTCTTCGTCGTGCTGGCCATCGGCCTGTGCGGAATGCTCGCCTGGGTGCCCCTGATCCGCGTCGCGGTCCTGACGAAGAAGGCCAGGGACTGGGTGCTGTTCGCGCTCTCCCTGGTGTCGGTGGCCGTCTCCCTCGTCCTGATCGGCAGCGAGCCCACGGACGACGTGGACACGACGCAGGAGTGGCTCGGCCTGTTCCTGCTGTTCGGCAACCTCGTCGCGGGCGTCACCTACTTCCTGTACGCCGACATCAAGCACTTCCACGGCTGGTCGGGCCCCGCCACCGCCGGCTACACCTCGCTGCAGAAGCCGCCCCCGGCCTACGGCTACCCGCACAGCGCCCCCACCGCGTACGGCCAGGGCCTGCCGCACCAGGGCGTCACGGCGCCCATGCACCAGCCGCAGCTCGCGCCGCAGCCACTTCCTCAGCCGCCGCTCCCGCACCAGCCCGTCCAGCAGGCGCCGATACCCACCCCGCCTCCGCCGCCCGGTCAGCAGCGGCCCGCCCCGGCCCGTATCGACCAAGTGCGCGCCGAACTGGACGAGTTGAGCAGCTTCCTGCGCGGCCACGACGAGACCTCCGGCGGGCGTGACTTCCCGCCGAACACGCCCGGAACACCGGGAACACCTGGAACACCCGGGACACCCGGCGCACCGAACAACCGTCGCCCGGAGGACAACAGGTGAGCGTTTCCGGACGCGTCATCGCCGGCCGCTACGAACTCTCCACGCTCATCGGCCAAGGCGGCATGGGCCAGGTCTGGACGGCCTACGACCAGCGCCTGGACCGCCGCGTGGCCGTCAAGCTGCTCCGTCCCGACAAGGTCGCCGGCCAGGAGGCCGACGAGCTGCGCCGCCGCTTCGTACGCGAATGCCGGGTCACCGCGCAGGTCGACCACCCGGGCCTGGTCACCGTCCACGACGCCGGCAGCGCGGGCGACGAGCACGGCGACCTCTTCCTCGTCATGCAGTACGTGGACGGCTCCGACCTCGCCGACCACCTCGCCGAGCACGACCCCTACCCCTGGCCGTGGGCCGTCGCCGTCGCCACCCAGCTGTGTGCCGTGCTCTCCGCCGTGCACGCGGTGCCGATCGTCCACCGCGACCTCAAGCCCCGCAACGTGATGGTGAAGCCCGACGGCACCCTCACCGTCCTCGACCTCGGCGTCGCCTCGGTCATGGACTCCGACACCACGCGCCTCACCCACACCGGATCGCCGATCGGCAGCCCGGCGTACATGGCGCCCGAGCAGGCGATGGGCGGCGCGGTCGGCCCGTACACCGACATCTACGCACTCGGCGTACTCCTGCACGAACTCCTCAGCGGCAACGTGCCCTTCGCCGGCGCCACCGCGCTCGGCGTCCTGCACCGCCACCTCTACGAACCGCCGCTTCCGGTACGCCAGTTGCGCCCCGAGGTCCCCGAGGCGCTCGAAGCCCTGGTCCTGCGCATGCTCGCCAAGGACCCGCAGCACCGGCCCGCCTCCACCCAGGAGGTGTACGAGGCGCTTGTCCCGCTCCTGCCCACGCGCGGCAATCCGAGCGGACCGCTCGATCCGACCCGCCCGTTCCTGCGGCCCAGCGCCCCCTGGCCCGACCGCGCCCGTACGCCCGCGGCGCAGGCCGTGCCCGCCGCCGCGCCCGTCGACCACCGCAAGCCCGATGTCGCCCAGGCCGTCGACGATGTGAAGCGCCTGCTCGGCGAGGGCCGTATCACCCAGGCCGTGGACATCCTCGGCGCGATCCTGCCCGCCGCGGCACAGGAGCACGGTGAGAACTCCTCAGTCGTCCGCACCCTGCGCAAGCAGTACGCCGCCACGCTCATGGACGACGGCCAGTACCGCCGCGCCCTGCCCGAACTGCGCCGTCTCGGCGACGAACGCGCCGCAGAGGCGGGCGTCGCCGACCCGGCCGCACTGCAGTTCCGCTACGACGCCGCCCAGTGCCTCGAACAGCTCGGCGAACCGGCCGCCGCTCTCGCCGAATACCGTGCGCTCCTGCCGTACTACGAGAACCAGTACGCCACCACCGACCGCGAGATCGCCCTCGAAGTGCGCCGTCGTATCGGCCACTTGCTGCTCGCGCTGGGAGACCGCACCGCGGCCCAGGACATGCTGCGCGCGCTCCTGTACGACGCGGAACGGGTGCACGGACCCGCTCACGCGTTCCCCGGCGAGATCCGCCGCACGCTGCACTGGCTGGGGCAAGTACGCGGCTGACGCCGCACGCGTGACGAGGCGCATCCCCAACTGGCCGCGAATCGTTGGTCGAACCAGTGGCCGAACCCCGGCCCACTGCCTAACATCGATCAACGCAAGGCTTGTGCACTGACGCACAATCTCGCCGTAGCCCGCCGGGAGGCCCCACTTGCACCGCCGCCGTCGCACCGCGCTCACCGTCTCCGCCGCGCTTCTGGTCGCGGCGCCCCTCCTGGCCGCCTGCTCCAACGAGGCCCATCCCGGCGCCGCCGCCGTCGTCGGCGACGAGCGCATCTCCATGGCGCAGCTCCAGTCGCGGGTCAACGAGGTGCGGACCGCTCAGCAGAAGGCCACGGCCAAGTCGGGCGACTACGCCCAGGCGGTGGAGAAGACGGGTGGGCTCACCCGCGACACCCTGCAGTCGATGGTCTTCGACCGTGTGCTCCACCAGGCCGCCGAGGACGCGGGTGTCACGGTCACGCGCAAGGAGATCCAGGACCGGCGCGCCCTGATGCAGCAGCAGGCAGGAGGCGCCGAGGGCCTGGAGACCGCGCTCCTGCAGCAGTACAACATCCCGCCGTCGCGGATCGACGACGCCCTCAGCACGGACATCCAGGCCCAGAAGCTGGCGCAGAGCCTCGGCGCCGACCTGGAGACCGCCGACGGTCAGCAGGCCTTCTCGAAGGTCCTCTCGGACGCCTCCCGCAGCCTGGACGTGGATCTCAACCCGCGCTACGGGGCCTGGGACGTGGCCAAGAGCAGCCGAGCGGACGCGCCGACGCCCTGGCTGCGTCAGGTGTCGGGCTCCAAGGAGGCGTAAGCCCCCCGCCACGTGAGTGCCCGCGCCCGGCGCGGGCACTCGGCCCGTATGACTACGACCGAGACCAAGCCTCGGCGGCCGCTCGACATCAAGCGCTCAGCGCGCAGGCTGCCCTGGTGGATCAAACTGCCCGCCGCACTGGTCATGGCCATGGTGCTGATCCTGCTCGCCGGACAACTGCGCCTGCTGCCCGGCCTCGACGACCTCTTCGGCTCCGAGACCAATGACCGCACGGGCCCCGCCGTACTCAAGTCGCTGCGCGACATGAGCCGTTACGAGGGCGCCGCAGGCTCCTACCAGGTCGTGGTCGACCTGGAGAAGGACGCCAAGTTCCTGCCCGACGCGATCCGCGGCACCCGCACCCTGTTCGTCGCCTCCGGCACCGCGAGCGCCTACGTCGAGCTGGGCGGCCTCAAACAGGACAACGTCCGCGTCGACGAGAAGCGCACCAGCGCCACCCTCGTGCTGCCGCACGCGAAGCTGGCCAAGGCGACGATCGACCCCGACCGCTCCTACACCGTCTCCAAGCAGCGCGGCCTCCTCGACCGCCTCGGCGACCTGTTCACCGACAACCCCGGCGGCGAACAGGCCGTGAACAAGCTCGCGGTCAAACACATCGGCGACGCCGCCAAGGACAGCGGTCTGACCGCACGGGCGGAGCGCAACACCACCGCGATGCTGGAGGGCCTGCTCACCTCGCTCGGCTTCGAGAAGGTCACCGTCCGATACGCGTGACGTGCGGCGCGGGGTACGTTGGCGGGCGTGAACGCTCCCGACGCCCCCGGCCGCATCGTCCTGCTCACCACGACCCACCGCGTGGCCCCCGGCCTCCTGTCCTGGCCGGCCTGGCAGACCCTGCACGCAGCCGACCAGGTCCTGTGCACCGACCCGGAGCACCCCCAACTCCCGTATCTCCAGGACGCGGGCATCACCGTGACACAGGGGACCCCCGCCGCTCAGGACCTGGTGGACGCGACGGCGGGCGGTCGCACGGTGGTCGTGATCGCGAGCGGCGAAGGCGACCCGGCGCTCACCGACGGCCTGGCCCGGCTCGCGGGATCGGGCCGCGTCCAGATGCCCGACCTGGAGCTCCTCCCCGCCTCGTACGATCTGCCCGGCGCCCGCCTCCTCGACCTGATCCAGGTCATGGACCGCATCCGCCGCGAATGCCCCTGGTCCTCGCAGCAGACCCACAAGGGCCTGGCCAAGTACGGCATCGAGGAGGCCTATGAACTCGTCGAGGCCATCGAGGAGGGCGACCGCGACGAGCTGCGCGAGGAGCTCGGCGACGTCCTGCTTCAGGTCATCTTCCACGCGCGTATCGCGGCCGAGGACGAGGACGAACCCTTCGACATCGACGACGTCGCGGGCACGATCGTCACCAAGCTGATCCACCGCCACCCGCACGTCTTCGGCGACGACACCGCCCAGACCCCCGAAGAGGTCAAGGCCCACTGGCTGCGCACCAAGGCCGAGGAGAAGCAGCGCACCTCGGTCACCGAGGGCGTTCCGCTCGGCCAGCCCGGCCTGGCCCTCGCGGCGAAGCTCGCCTCCCGGGTGCGGACGGCGGGCCTGGACGTGGAGCTGCCCCAGGGCACGGGCCTCGGCTACGAGCTGCTCGCCCTGGCCGTACGGGCCGAAGCCGAGGGCGTCGACCCGGAGGCGGCGCTGCGGGCGGCGGGCCGGGCCTACCGGGATGCGATCAGGGTCGTGGAGAAGGGTGACGCGCAGGCGGATACGGTCGAGGGGTGACCAGCCCCACCCCCACGCCTTCGACCGCCCCCGAACTCTTCACCTGGGAGTTCGCCACCGACCCGTACCCCGCGTACGCCTGGCTGCGCGAGCACTCCCCGGTGCACCGCACCACGCTGCCCAGCGGGGTGGAGGCCTGGCTGGTCACCCGGTACGCGGATGCCAAGCAGGCGCTCGCCGACCAGCGGCTCAGCAAGAACCCGGTGCATCACGCCGGCGACGAGCAGTCCAAGGGCAGGACGGGCATCCCCGGCGAACGCAAAGCCGACCTGATGACCCACCTCCTCAACATCGACCCGCCGGACCACACCCGGCTGCGGCGACTGGTCTCCAAGGCCTTCACCCCGCGCAGGGTCGCCGCGTTCGCGCCACGGGTCCAGGAGCTGACGGACCAGCTCATCGACTCCTTCGCACAGAAGGGGAGCGCGGACCTCATCCACGATTTCGCCTTCCCGCTCCCCATCTACGCGATCTGCGACCTGCTCGGCGTACCGGCCGAGGACCAGGACGACTTCCGCGACTGGGCGGGCATGATGATCCGTCATGGCGGCGGACCGCGCGGGGGAGTGGCCCGCTCGGTCAAGAAGATGCGCGGGTATCTCGCCGAGCTGATCCACCGCAAGCGCGCCGAACTGCCCGAACACCCGGCTCCGGACGAGGACTTGCTCTCCGGACTCATTCGCGCGAGCGACCACGGCGAACACCTCACGGAGAACGAGGCCGCGGCGATGGCCTTCATCCTGCTGTTCGCCGGGTTCGAGACCACGGTCAATCTTGTCGGCAACGGGGCGTACCACCTGCTGCGCAACTCCGAGCAGCGCATCCGGCTCCAGGACTCCCTGGCGGCCGGTGAGCGGGACCTCCTGGAGACCGGAGTCGAGGAACTCCTGCGCTACGACGGCCCCGTCGAGCTCGCCACCTGGCGGTTCGCCACCGAGGCGCTGACCGTCGGCGGCCAGGAGATCGGTGAGGGCGACCCGGTGCTCGTCGTGCTCGCCGCCGCCGACCGTGACCCCGAGCGTTTCGAACAGCCCGACACCCTCGACCTGTCCCGCCGCGACAACCAGCACCTCGGATACGGACACGGCATCCACTACTGCCTGGGCGCGCCACTTGCCCGCCTCGAAGGGCAGGCGGCGCTCGCCACGCTCCTGACTCGCCTTCCGGACCTGCGACTTGCGGGAGAAGAGGGCGATTTGCGGTGGCGTGGGGGGCTCATTATGCGGGGATTGCGGGCGCTACCGGTCGAGTTCACCCCAGAACGCCCACCGTCGTAACAGGCTGACGCCGCCTCGTAACTGACGATCCGTCAAGACTGTGACTTTCACGTGATCTGCGCTGCATCGACTTGTGACTCACGTTCGATTGCGGCTACGTTCACCGCTTAGCTCAGCTTCCACTTGAGGCTCACGCCTTGGGTGGTCCCTCAGCAGTGCTGTCACGCGAAAGGCGTTCACATGCTCTCCGGGAACGGTCGTCACCGTCGCCCCCGCCAGGTCCCCGGCCTGGTCGTCGCAGCCGGCGTCACCGGCTCCGCACTCGCCCTGCCGCTGCTCGGCGCGACGAGCGCGAGCGCGGTCGACGGCACCAACTGGGACCGTCTCGCCGAGTGCGAGAGCGGTGGCATGTGGAGCGCGAACTTCGGCAACGGCTATTACGGCGGCCTGCAGTTCGACCAGAACACCTGGGAGGAGTTCGGCGGGCTCGACTACGCGGCGACCGCCGACCTGGCCAGCCGCTCCGAGCAGATAGCCGTGGCCGAGAAGGTCTTCGTGGCGAAGGGCTCGCAGGCCTGGGCCACCTGTGCGCCGATCGCCGGGCTGCAGCAGGCGACACCGACCGCCACGCCGGAGAGCGAGCGCGGGAACAGCGACAAGGACAAGTCCGAGAAGACGGACAAGTCCGAGAAGACGGACTCCGCGGAGGACTCGGACGAGCCCACCGCGTCGCCGTCCCCCTCCGCTTCGGCCGATGACGTCCTCGACTTCCCGCTGTTCGGCGAGAGCGACTGGAACCTCGGCGGATCGACCGGATCGACCGGATCGACCGGCTCGGCCACGCCCACCCCGGGCGCCTCGGGCGACAGCGACGCCGCCGGCAACTCGGGCGAGAGCTCCACCCCTTCGCCCGACGAGACCTCGGGCCGCCACCGCGGCGGACCCGCCGCCGACGACACCGCCGAGGACGGCCGCGGCCCCTCGGGCCGCCACGCCTCGCGTGACGACGCCGAGCGGGGCGCCGACGACTCGTACACCGTGGAGCAGGGCGACAGCCTCTGGGGTATCGCGGACGAGCAGGAGGTCGAAGGCGGCTGGACCTCCCTTTACGCCGGCAACCGCCTGGTCATCGGTGACGATCCGGACTTCATCGTGCCTGGTCAGAATCTGACCCTCGGTCAGCAGGGATCTCAGGGCTGACGCCAGAACCAAGGTGCGGACATAGGGCAGTTCAGCCGTTAATGTCCGTAATAAAGGAGCTTCTGGCGGCCTTCACGCGAAGTGAGAGATGGGTCTCATAGACCCTGATCCCCTTTGTCTTTCGGGCGTTTGCCTGTTTACGGTCGTGACCGCTCGCCACTGGCGGGCCCCGACGACCGCACGCCGAATCCTGCCGGCGGACGTACGGGAACAGTCGTCGCGTCATGCGCCGTAGGCAGGAGCGGGGGACCCAAGGTTTGTGCCGTGGGCGGTGGTTGAGAGACCACTGGTCCGGCTTGGGGTGAAGTGTCCGATATCTACGCACTGATGTGCGTTGCTCTCGGACGCCGGGTACTCACTGCACCCGAACCCGACAGCTCACCTCGCAGGCGTCGGTGAGGGGAAACTCCATGCTTTTTTCGGGTAAGGGCACCGGTAAGCACCGTCGTCTGACCAAGAGCGAGAAGGCCGTCCGCGCCGTCACGCTGGCCGGTGTGGCCGGCGCCGCGGTCGCCGCGCCGCTGATGACCGCGGGCAGCGCCTCCGCCGCGACCTCCTCCGAGTGGGACCAGGTCGCGAGCTGCGAGTCGGGCGGCAACTGGTCGATCAACACGGGCAACGGCTACTACGGCGGTCTGCAGTTCTCGGCCTCCACCTGGGCCGGCTACGGCGGCACGGCGTACGCGCCCACCGCCGACCAGGCCACCAAGGAGCAGCAGATAGCCATCGGCGAGAAGGTCCTCGCGGGCCAGGGCAAGGGTGCCTGGCCGAGCTGTGGCGTCGGCCTCTCGAACGCCTCGTACGGCGGTGGCTCCACGCAGCAGGCCGCCCCGCAGCAGCAGGCCCCGAAGCAGGAGCAGGCCGCTCCGCAGCGCGAGTCCGCTCCGAAGGCCGACCGCTCCGAGCGCACCGTCGAGACCCCGACCGGCAAGAAGGTCGAGAAGGGCGACGGCGAGTACAAGGTCAAGGCCGGCGACACCCTCTCGAAGATCGCCGAGGCGCACGACGTCAAGGGCGGCTGGGAGAAGCTCTTCAAGCTGAACGACGACATCGTCGACGACGCCGACTTCATCTTCCCGGGCCAGCAGCTCCACCTGAGCTAGCCCTCGCGGTTCCCCCCATGCCCCCGCCCCGGCGCGCTCTCCCCCGTGCGCGCCGGGGCGGGTCGTTTTGGGGGAGTGGTTTGTGCGCAGGGCAAACAAACGCCCGTACGATATGCCCGCCTTGTTCCGTACCTGCCAGTAATAAAGACGTCCGACGAGAGGCCCTTCTGCCCCGTAATACGGGCCTTCGGGCCTCTTTTCGTCCCAGGGTCCGGGCGGTCGGCTGGCCGATGCCTCAGAGCCGGTTAGGCTCTTGTCGCAAGGCCAAAGAGACCCTGCACAACTGCGTCACATCCCACAAAGGAGATGCTCGTGCCGTCCATCGACGTCGTCGTAGCCCGGGAAATCCTGGACTCCCGAGGCAACCCCACGGTCGAGGTCGAGGTTGGCCTCGACGATGGCAGCACCGGTCGTGCTGCAGTTCCGTCCGGTGCCTCCACCGGTGCGTTCGAGGCTGTTGAGCTCCGTGACGGAGACGCCAACCGCTACCAGGGCAAGGGTGTCGAGAAGGCCGTTCTGGCCGTCATCGAGCAGCTCGGCCCGGAGCTCGTCGGCTACGACGCCACCGAGCAGCGCCTCATCGACCAGGCCATGATCGACCTGGACGCGACCGACAACAAGGGCTCGCTCGGCGCCAACGCCATCCTCGGCGTCTCGCTCGCCGTCGCGCACGCCGCCTCCGAGGCCAGCGACCTTCCGCTGTTCCGCTACCTCGGCGGCCCCAACGCGCACCTGCTGCCCGTCCCGATGATGAACATCCTCAACGGTGGGTCGCACGCCGACTCCAACGTGGACATCCAGGAGTTCATGATCGCGCCGATCGGCGCGGAGTCCTTCTCCGAGGCCCTTCGCTGGGGCACCGAGGTCTACCACACCCTCAAGTCCGTCCTGAAGAGCAAGGGCCTGAACACCGGCCTCGGCGACGAGGGCGGCTTCGCGCCGAACCTCGACTCGAACCGCGCCGCCCTCGACCTCATCGTCGAGGCCATCAAGCAGGCCGGTTACATCCCCGGCCAGCAGATCGCGCTCGCGCTGGACGTCGCCGCCTCCGAGTTCTACAAGGACGGCAAGTACGAGTTCGAGGGCAAGTCCCGCTCGGCCGCCGAGATGACCGAGTACTACGAAGAGCTCGTCGCGAACTACCCGATGGTCTCCATCGAGGACCCGCTGTTCGAGGACGACTGGGCGGGCTGGAAGGTCCTCACCGACAAGCTGGGCGACAAGGTCCAGATCGTCGGCGACGACTTCTTCGTCACCAACCCGGAGCGTCTGGCCCGCGGCATCGAGGAGGGCTCCGCGAACGCCCTCCTGGTGAAGGTGAACCAGATCGGTTCGCTCACCGAGACCCTCGAGGCCGTCTCGCTCGCGCAGTCCAACGGCTACAAGTGCATGATGTCCCACCGCTCCGGTGAGACCGAGGACGTCACCATCGCCGACCTCGCCGTCGCCACCAACTGCGGCCAGATCAAGACCGGCGCCCCGGCCCGCTCCGAGCGCGTCGCCAAGTACAACCAGCTGCTGCGTATCGAGGAGATCCTCGACGACGCCGCGGTGTACGCCGGCCGCAGCGCGTTCCCCCGCTTCAAGGGCTGATCACTCTCCCTGAAGAGGCGCGACTAGCCAGTCGTCCGTACGTCCCCGCACCCGGTCCCGTACCGTGTGCGGGGACGTACGCGCGTATAGGGGAGACGAGGGCATGGGAGCCAAGAGAGGCCAGGACCGGTTCTCCACCACCACGCGGATCCGGCTGCTCGGCGAGCAGACCGCCGCCCGCGTCTACCGCTCCCAGACCCGCCGCCAGGCCCGCCGCTCCCGGCTCACCGGCCGCGCCGCGCTGCTCGCGCTCGTCGTCTGCTCGCTGATCGTGGCGCTCGCGTATCCCATAAGGCAGTACGTCGCCCAGCGCGCGGACATCGCCGAGCAGCAGCAGAAGCTGAAGGAGGAGCGCGCCGAAACCGAGCGGCTTCGCGACGAGAAGGCCCGCTGGCAGGACCCCGCCTATGTGGAGCGCCAGGCCCGCGAGCGGCTGCACATGGTGCAGCCCGGCGAGACCGGCTACACCGTGGTCGACCCGTCCGCGGCCCGCGAGCGGCGCCCGGACTCCAAGCCGGCCGCGGACCGCGCCTGGTACGTGAACCTCTTCGACGGCGTGGACACCATGGATCGGGCAGGCCGGTCCGAGGACTGACCGCCCGGCGACGTTCCTGACCCGCGGATTGGCCCCCGGGCCGGATCTCCCGTACTTCTTGTACGTACGCACGCACGTCCCGACACGTCCCGACCCCGGAAAGAGCCAGGCAGACCAGGCATGGAAACCCCGCCGCCCTCCACCCCGCGCACCGAGCCCACCGACGCCGACGTCGAGGCCTTCAAGCAGCAGCTCGGCCGGCCGCCGCGCGGTCTGCGGGCCATCGCGCACCGCTGCCCCTGTGGTCAGCCGGACGTCGTCGAGACCGCGCCGCGCCTTCCCGACGGCACGCCCTTCCCGACGCTGTACTACTTGACCTGCCCCAAGGCCGCCTCGGCCATCGGCACGCTCGAGGCGAACGGCGTGATGAAGGAGATGACCGAGCGCCTGGGAGCCGACCCGGAGCTCGCCGCCGCCTACCGCGCCGCGCACGAGGACTACATCAAGCGCCGCGACGAGATCGAGGTCCTGGCGGGCTTCCCGTCGGCGGGCGGAATGCCGGACCGCGTGAAGTGCCTGCACGTCCTGGTCGGCCACTCGCTGGCGGCCGGTCCGGGTGTGAACCCGCTGGGCGACGAGGCTCTGGCCATGCTGCCGGAGTGGTGGCGCAAGGGTGCGTGTGTGACGACCGAGGGCTCGCCGGCTGCCGCGGAGGAGTCCGAGTGACCCGCGTCGCCGCCATCGACTGCGGTACGAACTCGATCCGCCTTCTCGTCGCCGACGCGAACCCTGAGACCGGTGAACTCGTCGACCTGGACCGGCGGATGACGGTCGTCCGCCTCGGCCAGGGCGTGGACCGTACGGGCATGCTCGCGCCCGAGGCGCTCGAGCGCACCTTCGCGGCCTGCCGTGAATACGCCGCCGCCATCAAGGAGTTGGGTGCGGAGAAGGTCCGCTTCGTGGCCACCTCGGCCTCGCGCGACGCGTCCAACCGGGACGATTTCGTACGCGGCGTGCTGGACATCCTGGGCGTGGAGCCCGAGGTGATCAGCGGGGACGAGGAGGCTCAGCTCTCCTTCACCGGCGCCACCAAGGAGTTGACCGGAGACAGCGGCCTCGCGAAGCCGTATCTCGTCGTCGACATCGGCGGCGGCTCGACGGAGTTCGTGGTCGGGGACTCGCGGGTGCAGGCCGCCCGCAGCGTCGACGTCGGCTGTGTCCGGATGACCGAGCGGCATCTCGTCGAGGACGGCAAGGTCGTCGACCCGCCGACCCCGGACCGTATCGCCGCGATCCGTGCCGACATCACCGCCGCACTCGACCTCGCCGAGCAGTCCGTGCCGCTGCGCGAGGCGCGCACGCTGGTCGGGCTCGCGGGCTCCGTCACCACCGTCGCCGCGGTCGCGCTGGGACTTCCCGCGTACGACTCGGCCGCGATCCACCACTCCCGTATCCCTTACGAGCAGGTCACGGCCGTCGTCGAGCGCCTGACGAGCGCCACGCACGACGAGCGCGCGGCGATCCCGGTCATGCACCCGGGCCGGGTGGACGTCATCGCGGCGGGCGCTCTCGTACTGCTCATGATCATGGAGCGGATCGGCGCCTCCGAGGTCGTGGTCAGCGAACACGACATCCTCGACGGCATCGCATGGTCGATCGCGTAAGGCGCCCGGAAGGCCGCCGGATCGATCGCCTCGGGCGCCTTTGAATCCATGGCTTCGGGCCGGAAGGGGGACTTCCGGCCCGTCGTCCACAGGAACTTCGTGAAGTTCTTCACAAGGAAATGGCGCCCCTTGGGTGAAGCGGGCGGCTCCGGAACCCGAATCGGGGACGCAAGCACCGTGTACACGTTGATTCCGTGGGGTTCCCGGCTTGTGACGGTGAGATGAACTCGGGCGGTGGTCCAGTGCCTCTACGCCCCGGAAACCCAGCTCAACAGGGGTGAACAACGTTCCCCCGTACACCATGGTTCCCTTGTGTGGCCATGACCTGCGTCACGCGAGCCGCGCAGTGTAGCAGAGGGGGTGAGGAACCTTGTGAAGGGGCGCACGAGCGACCCCCGCCGACCGGGTGGATACTCGATGGCATGAGCACCACGGAGCGTCCCAGGATCCTCGTAGTAGGTGGCGGGTACGTAGGCCTGTACGCAGCGCGACGCATTCTCAAGAAGATGCGTTACGCGGAAGCGACCGTCACGGTCGTCGACCCGCGCTCGTACATGACGTACCAGCCCTTCCTCCCCGAAGCTGCCGCCGGCAGCATCTCGCCGAGGCACGTCGTCGTACCGCTGCGACGCGTTCTGCCCAAGGCCGAGGTGCTCACCGGTCGCGTCACGAACATCGACCAGGACCGCAAGGTCGCAGCCATCTCGCCGCTGGTCGGCGAGGCGTACGAGCTGCCCTTCGACTACCTGGTGATCGCGCTCGGCGCCATCTCCCGCACCTTCCCGATCCCCGGCCTCGCCGAGCAGGGCATCGGCATGAAGGGCATCGAGGAGGCCATCGGCCTGCGCAACCACGTCCTCGAGCAGCTGGACAAGGCCGACTCGACGACCGACGAGGAGATCCGCCGCAAGGCGCTCACCTTCGTCTTCGTCGGTGGCGGCTTCGCCGGCGCCGAGACGATCGGCGAGGTCGAGGACATGGCCCGCGACGCGGCCAAGTACTACAACAACGTCAAGCGCGAGGACATGCGGTTCGTCCTCGTCGACGCCGCGGACAAGATCCTTCCCGAGGTCGGCCCGAAGCTCGGCCAGTACGGCAAGGAGCACCTGGAGAGCCGCGGCATCGAGATCTACCTCTCGACGTCGATGGACTCCTGCGTGGACGGTCACGTGGTCCTGAAGAACGGCCTCGAGGTCGACTCCAACACCATCGTGTGGACCGCGGGCGTCAAGCCCAACCCGGCGCTGCAGCGCTTCGGTCTCCCGCTCGGCCCGCGCGGCCACGTCGACACCCAGACGACCCTCCAGGTCCAGGGCACCGACTACATCTGGGCCGCGGGCGACAACGCCCAGGTCCCGGACCTCGCCGTCGGCGAGGGCGCCTGGTGCCCGCCGAACGCCCAGCACGCGCTGCGTCAGGCGAAGGTCCTCGGCGACAACGTGATCTCCGGTATGCGGGGCTTCCCGCAGAAGGAGTACAAGCACGCCAACAAGGGCGCGGTGGCCGGTCTCGGCCTCCACAAGGGCGTCGCGATGATCGTCATGGGCAAGATGAAGATCAAGCTCAAGGGCCGTCTCGCCTGGTACATGCACCGCGGGTACCACGGCATGGCGATGCCGACCTGGAACCGCAAGATCCGCGTCTTCGCCGACTGGACCCTTGCGATGTTCCTGAAGCGCGAGGTCGTCTCGCTCGGTGCCCTGGAGGCCCCGCGCGAGGAGTTCTTCGAGGCGGCCCGGCCCGCCCCGGTGGCTCCGCCGGTCGCGGAGAAGGCCCCCGCGGCCGCCGCCCCGGAGAAGGCCAAGGCCTCCTGACGTAACGCAGCTCCAGCTCACGCCCGAAGGGGCCGCCCGCCATCCGTGGTGCGGGCGGCCCCTTCGGCGTTCGGGGGTTGCTGCTTCTCAGCCCTTGCGCCCGCTCAGGACGCAGAACTCGTTGCCCTCCGGGTCGAGGAGGGTCACCCAGTGCTGCCCGTCCTGCGCGTCGTCCACGCGCCGCGCACCGAGGGCGACAAGCCGGGCGACCTCGGCCCCCTGGTCATCGGGGCGGAAGTCGGGGTGCAGCCGGTTCTTCGACGTCTTGCCCTCGGGGACAGGCACGAAGAGCAGGCCCGGCAGCCGGTCCGGCTCGGGCCGGATCTCGATGATCTCCTCGGTCTCGTCGACCACGACCCAGTCGAGAGCCTCGGCCCACCAGCGTCCGAGAGCGACGGGGTCGGCCGAGTCGACGATGATCTGTTCCCATTCAAGTGCCATGGCCCGGAGCATAAGCAGGCCGGCGGTCGCCTCAGGCACTGGCCTCGTCAGGCACCGGCTTCGTCAGGCACCGGCCCTCGCGGTCGCCTTCGTCCAGGGACCGTCGCCATTGCAGGCCGCGGTCACCCCAGGAGGGCCCGCCCGGCCGCGGCGCAGGGACCCCAATAGGCCCTCCGGGCTTGAAATCGACGTCCGTGGTGTTTACGTGAGTGAGGAACCGTTCCGACACAGGGAAGGTGATCCACCATGCCGGACGCCGCGCAGCGGCTGAGCACGCTTGCCGAGCAGTTGCTCGGAGGAAGACTCCCGCTCCGACTGCGGGCCTGGGACGGCAGCGAGTACGGGCCCCCTGACACCCCCACCCTCGTCATCCGCAGCCGCCGCGCCCTGCGCCGCATCCTGTGGAAGCCCGGTGAGCTGGGTCTCGCAAGGGCCTGGGTCGCCGGGGAGATCGACGTCGAGGGAGATCTGTACGAGGCGCTCGGGGCCATCTCCGGGCTCGTATGGGAGCGCGACGGACTGCCCGGGCCGTCGCTGCGCGACCCCGCCACCCGCGCCTCCGTACGCGAACTCATCACGCTCGCGGGCCCGTTCCCACCCCCGCCGCCGCCCCGCGAAGAAGTACGCCGCCGCACCGGCGCCCTGCACACCAAGGTCCGCGACCGTCAGGCCGTCGGCCACCACTACGACGTGGGCAATGAGTTCTACGAAGTGGTCCTGGGACCGTCGATGGTCTATTCGTGCGCGTACTGGAGCGAGCAGGGCGCACTCGAGGACGCCCAGCGCGACAAGCTCGAACTCGTCTGCCGCAAGCTCGGCCTGAGGCCGGGTATGCGGCTGCTCGACGTCGGCTGCGGGTGGGGCTCGATGGCGATCCACGCCGCCCGGGAGCACGGAGCCGAGGTCGTCGGCATCACGCTCTCGCGCGAGCAGGCCGCGTACGCGCGGAAGCGGATCGCCGACGAGGGACTGACCGATCAGATCGAGATCCGCGTGCAGGACTACCGCGACGTACGCGACGGTCCGTACGACGCGATCTCGTCGATCGGGATGGCCGAGCATGTCGGCTCGGAGAAGTATCTGGAGTACGCCCGCGAGCTCTACGCGCTGCTCAAGCCCGGCGGCCGGCTGCTCAACCACCAGATCGCGCGGCGGCCGCAGGCCGATGAATCGGCTTACAGCATCGACGAGTTCATCGACGCGTACGTCTTCCCGGACGGGGAGCTGTCCCCGGTCGGCAGCACGGTCGCGCAGCTGGAGACCGCGGGCTTCGAGGTCCGCGACGTGGAGTCGATCCGGGAGCACTACACGCGCACGCTCTGCCGCTGGGTGGCGAACCTGGAGGCGAACTGGCCCGCCGCGGTCCGGCTCGTGTCTCCCGGCCGCGCCCGCGTCTGGCGCCTCTACATGGCCGCCTCCGCGCTCGCGTTCCAGCGCAACCGCATCGGTGTGAACCAGGTGCTCGCGGTGCGCACTCCGGAATCGGGTGCGGCGGGTCTGCCGCTCAGGGCCCGCACCTGGAACTGAGCCATTGCGGGGCGCTCTTCGGTAACTACGCGAGTGTCAGGGCCAATTCGGGTAATGGAGTGTGGCTAAGCTCTGCCCGCCCCATTACCCGGATCCTTGAACATGAGGCGTGGATGAGCGCGGAAGCGAAATCGGAAGAGCCCGCGAGCGTACGGAAGGTTCGTTCGCTCGGAAAGGGAATCGCCGCCGCAGCGGTCTGCGCCGCCCTCGCCTGGGCGGCGGTTGCCCTGACCGGAGGGAGCGGCGGCGGGACGGGGACGAAGGCGGGGGCGGGGACGAGGGCGGGGGCGGGCGACGCCAAACCGGCCGCCCCCGCCTCCTGCCGCTACACGCCGACGGGGGTGAAGCCCGCGGTGGGAATCCCCGCGTACGACAAGCGCGCCGCCGCACGCCCGTACCTCGCGACCCTCGTCACCGACCGGGGAGACATCGTCTTTCGCGCGAACGGCCCCCAAGCCCCGTGCGCCGCCTATTCCTTCGCCTATCTGGCCGCGCGCGGCTATTTCGCGGGCGGCGCCTGCCACCGTCTCGTCACCGCCGGAATTCACGTACTGGAATGCGGCGACCCCGAAGGCACCGGATACTCCGACCCCGGTTATGCCTATCCGGACGAGAATACGTACGGCGCGCGCTACCGGGCCGGGACGGTGGCCGTATCGAAGGCGTTCCCCGGGCAGAACGGCAGCCAGTTCTTCATCAGTTATGCCGATCCCGAGACCGCCATGGACCCGCTGTGGACCCCGTTCGGGCAGGTGGTCAGCGGGCTCGACGTGCTGCGCGCGATCGCCGCGGCCGGTACGGCCGACGGCAGCACCGACGGGCGGCCGCGGCGGCCGGTGGTCATCGAGGACGTCAGGATCCAGTAGGTGCTGCGGCCGTACGGGTCAGGAGCACATAGCCGCCGTCCCGCTCCACCACCCGGTAGCCGTGGGCCAGTTCGAACTCGAGCCGGGCGGCGAGCTGTTCGGCGCTGAGCGGCCAGTAGGGCTCGACCGGTTCGGTGTCGGCGAGGATCCACTCGGGACGCGGGCGGCTCGCGGCCCAGCCGAGCAGTGCGGTGCTGGTGCGCGAGGTCAGATGCGGTACGAGGGCGTTGGTGGCCTGGACGCTCGCGCCGTCCGGGATCCGGTCCATCAGGCGGTGCGCCACCGCGTACGAGGGATCCTCGCGCCAGGTCGCGGGCTGCACCAGCTTGAACAGCGGGAACTGCGGGAGCAGCAGCACCGTGACCGCCGCACACCCGCACAGCACCCGGCGCAGGGCGTCGGCGCCGCGCCGGCGCCGTACGAGCGCGTCGATCAGTGCCGCGAAGACGACCGGCATCACGATCAGGCTGTAGTGGAAGGCCGTGCCCCAGTGCACTGGGTTGTTGGACACCAGCCGGATCGCCGTCGTCGGCAGCGCGACCCACAGGAGCGGGGAGCGGGCCGCCAGGAACAGGGTCGGGGCGAGGGTGAGGATCAGGGTGGTCGCCTTGGGCTCGGGCGTGATGAGCCCGAGCGTGCCGCGGTGCAGCAGACCGCCGAAGGTCGCCGGCTCCCGGGGCGAGGCGTCGAGGTAGTGCCAGTACTCGAAGCTGCCCTGCGCACTGGCCGCGGGCAGCAGCACGAGCAGGGTGAGCAGCGCACCGCCGAGCCCTGCCGCAGCCGTACCGAGACCGAGCTTCCTCCTGCCGCGGTACGCGATCAGCAGACCGATCACCATGACGGTGAACCCCATGTCCTCCTTGACCAGGAGCAGCGGCAACGACCAGCCCGCGGCGGCCTTCAGGCGGCCCGTGCCGAGCGCCGTGAGGCTGAGCGCGAGCAGCGGTACGGCGAAGGCCCACTCGTGGAAGTCGAACCCGACGGCGCTGGCGATGCCCCAGGAGAGCCCGTAGCAACTCCCGATGACCGCGGCGGCGAGGGTGCCGAGCCTGCGCCGGGCCCACAGTGTCAGCGGCACCACGCTCGCCGCGACGAGCAGCGCCTGGGCGGTGAGCAGGCACGCGGGGCCGGGCCACATGCGGTAGAGGGGCGCGAGCAGCGCGAGGACGGGCGAGAAGTGGTCGCCGAGCACCGGGTAGTCGGGGCCCTTGATCTCGGAGACGGGCAACTGGCCGTGCGCGTACGACCGTACGACCTGCTCGAAGATTCCGAGGTCGTACGCGTTGGACTCGAAGATCTCGTGGAGGCGCAGGGACAGCGTCGTATAGGCGAAGAACAGGACCCCGGCGAGGGCCCAGATCCAGCCGGGGACGCCGGACTCGCGGCCTGTGGGGGCGGACCGGGAGCCGGTCTGTGCGGGGACCTTGGTGTCCGGGGCGAGGACGGACTGCATGGGCGTTCCTTCGGGGCGTGCGGGTGTCACCGGGCGGGGTCGACGGCTCGCTGTCACCAGATGGGGTCGATGGCCCGGACGGTGCGGGTCTGACGTACGAAAGTGGTGGCGAACTGCCGGTTCCGCAGGGTCTGTTCGCGGTAGACCGCCGGCAGATCGGCCATGGCGAGCAGCCGCTCGCAGGCGCGGGCGCAGGCGGCGAGGTCCCCGGTCCAGTACGCGGTGATGGAGTACTCGAAGAGCAGGCCCCAGCGGTAGACCCACGGCTGCACGAACAGCAGGTCGTCGGCCGGGCGCGGCTGGTCGAGCGCGGCGGCGGCGAAGGCGTGCGCGGCGCGGTACTGCTCGCGCAGCCGCAGCCTGGAGATCAGTTCGTACGCGGCCTCCATCCGCGTCGGCCGCGCCTCCCAGGCCCGGACGAGCGCGTCCATGCCGCCCGGCCAGTCACCGGACTCGGCCTTCAGGACGCCGACTTGGAGGAGCGCGTAGTAGATCTCCTCCTCCCAGCCGCCCATGGCCGCGCGCCGCTCGTACAACTCGACCGCCTCGGCCCGCTCTCCCCTGTCCCGCAGGGTCTGCGCGAGATAGAAGACCGCCCGCGCGTTGTCCGGATCGCGCTCGATGTCCGTCCGCAGCAGCCGGGCGTCCCGCTCGAACTTGTCCGCGCGCGAGCCGCCGTCGGCGAAGTGCTCGATGACGAGGGCGTCGAGATTCTCCTGGCTGTGCGCCTGGTCGGCGTGCAGATACTCGTGCGTGGCGCCCACGTACCGCCACGCGATGTCCCCCCTGACCAGGCGTTTGATGCGGTACTCGAGATCGCCGGCATGCCGCAGCAGGTAGGAGTCCGCGCTCAGCGGCGGCAGTTCGGCGTCCTGTCGTACGACCATGTCGGCGTCGACGAGCAGCAGATAGTCGGCCTTGCCGCGGGCGTGCGCGATGTTGAGGCTCCGGTTGTGCCCGAAGTCCTGCCATGCCTCCTCGTGCAGCTCGCCCGGGATGCCTCGGAGGCTGCCGCGGATCAACTCCTGTGTCCCGTCGGTGGATCCGGTGTCGGAGATCACCCAGGTGTCGATCAGATCGCGTACGGAGGCGAGACAGCGTTCGATGACGGCGGACTCGTTCCTGACGATCATGCAGAGGCAGAGGGTGGGGCGTTCGGGGTCGGGGGCGAGGTCGGGGGCGAGGTCGGCGGTGGGGGCCGGGCCGGGGGCGGGGCGCTTCATGCGCCCAGAGATACGGGCACGTGTGGTGGTGGAGGTGCACCTTCGGCGGGTGTCGTGGTTAGTGATACGAGCCGATGGGTTGCGGCCTCGATCGAGGACCGGGCTCACCCCGACCGGTGACCCTAGGCGTCCCCTTGGCCCGCACGCCGGGCGATTCCCGGTCGCTCACCCGTCGTAAGGCCGCACGCTCTTATCCGATGACCGACTCGGACTCCGTACTCGAAGAGGGCGTGACCACCGCATGCTGACGCACCGTCAACGGGACACTCTGACCCGCGCCGCCTTGGGCACGCTCACGTTGGGCCTGACGCTCTCGGCGTGCCCGGTACACGCGCTTGCCCTCACCCCTTCCGCCCGGCAGCCGATGGCCCAGGACGAAGCGGCACAGGTGCTGCGCCGCGCGGCGGTGCCGGGAACGGTGACTTCGCGCAGCGGCCAGTACGTACGGGAACGGCCGACGGCGGCGTCGAAGGCGATCGGCTCGTACGAGTCCGGCGACCGTGTCGCGATCAAGTGCAAGGTCAAGGGCGGCTGGGTCAAGGAGCACAACCACTGGTACCGGCTGGCGAACCGTTCCGGCTGGATGAGCGCGCGCTATGTGCGCAACCACGGGCGGGTGCCCTTCTGTTCGCCGGCCGGGGGGCCGCGCCTGACGGGGCTGACCGGGCCTGCGGGGCCTGCGGGGCCTGCTGGGCCGGCCGGTCAGGTTGGGCCGACCGGTCCGGCAGGGGTGTGCCGGGTGTGTGGGACGAATGGTGTGGGGGCGACGGGGGCGACCGGTGCAACGGGAGCGACGGGTGGGGTGGGTGCGACGGGGCCGACCGGGCCGGTGGGGGCTGCGGGGACCGCGGGGACTGCGGGGGAGGCTGGTGCGACGGGTCCCACCGGGCCCGCGGGGGAGTCGGCGTACGAGGAGTGGCGGGACAGTCATCCGGGCGGCACGGTCCAGGCGTTCGTGCAGGACATCGAGGGGGATCCTGGCGAGGATGGCAAGGATGGCGTGGACGGGCAGCCCGGGGCGGTCGGGGCTACGGGGCCGACCGGCGCCGCGGGCGTGGATGGTGTGACGGGGCCGACGGGTTCTGCGGGGCCGAAGGGCGAGACCGGTGGGCTGGGCCCCACTGGCCCGGGCGGCTCGGATGGCACGACCGGAGCGACTGGACCGGTGGGCGCCGATGGTCCTGAGGGCGCTGTGGGGCCCGTCGGACCGAAGGGGGGAATCGGCCCGACGGGCCCAACTGGCGCTGCTGGACTGGATGGTTCGACAGGAGCGGTGGGCGCCGCGGGGGCGGATGGTGTAACGGGTCCGGCGGGTCCGGCGGGTGCAGATGGTGTGACGGGTCCGGTGGGTGCCGTGGGCGCGGATGGTGCGACTGGTGCTGTGGGGCCTGTTGGGGCGAAGGGGGATACGGGTGAGCCTGGGCCGACTGGCGCCACCGGCTCCGCCGGGCGGGATGGTCTGGACGGTGCGACGGGCGCTGCTGGCGCCACGGGCGCTACTGGAGCCGCCGGTTCAGCGGGAGCCACGGGTGCGACCGGCGCTGCAGGTGCTGCGGGGGAGGCGGGTCCGACGGGCGCGGAGGGGATGGCGGGTCCGACTGGCGCTGCGGGCGTGGTCGGTCCGACGGGTGCTGCGGGTGAGGTCGGTCCGACGGGTGCGGCCGGTGACGTGGGGCTCACCGGACCGGCCGGTCCGACGGGCAGCGCCGGTCCGACGGGCAGCGCCGGGGCGAACGGCCTCTCGGGGCCGACGGGTGCGACGGGCGCGACAGGTGCGACAGGTGCGGCAGGACAGGCCGGCGCCACCGGTTCAACGGGGCCTGCGGGTAAGGAGGGTGGCACCGGAGCGCCCGGCGCTGTCGGCTCCGTCGGCGCCACGGGTCCGGTCGGGCCTACGGGGACCGATGGGCCCACTGGGGCTACTGGGGTCCCGGGCCTGAAGGGCGCGCAGGGCGAGGTGGGAGCAACAGGGCCGACCGGTCCGGCCGGCTCCACCGGTCCGGCCGGTGAAGCGGGCGCGACCGGCGAGGCGGGTACGACGGGAGACTCGGGCGCCACGGGTGCCGTCGGCCCGACGGGTGCCGCCGGTGTCATGGGTGTGCCTGGGCCAACTGGCGCTGCGGGCATGGCGGGTTCGATGGGCCCGACGGGTGCGGACGGAGCACCTGGAGTACCCGGAGCAACTGGAGCCACGGGTGCTTCAGGTCTGGCAGGAGTGCAGGGCCCTGCGGGGGCCACCGGACCAACTGGCGCCGTGGGTACGGTGGGTTCGATGGGGCCGACGGGGCCGACGGGCGCGGACGGCGCGACTGGAGCAACCGGCGCCCCGGGTGCCACGGGTGCCACGGGTGCGTCGGGTCTGGCGGGATCGCCGGGGCCGGTAGGCGCGACCGGAGCGGCTGGTGCTGTGGGTCCGACGGGTGCGGACGGCGCGACCGGAGCAACCGGGGCCCCGGGCAGCGCGGGAGCGGTGGGCCCCACGGGTGCTGCGGGAGCCGTGGGCCCCACGGGTGCATCCGGTGCGGTGGGCGTCACTGGCGCGGCGGGCCCGACGGGAGCCGCAGGCCTGAATGGTCAGGACGGTGCGCAGGGGGCGCCAGGCGCTGTCGGTGGCACCGGCCCGACCGGCGCCAAGGGCGAGACCGGATCGAAGGGCGAGACCGGATCGAAGGGCGACACCGGAGCGAAGGGCGAGACAGGTCCCGCCGGCACTGCGGGTGCGCTCGGAGCGACGGGCCCCATGGGGGCCACTGGCTCTGCCGGAGAGAAGGGGGCAACAGGTTCCACCGGAGCCGCCGGCCCGGCAGGTGCGGCCGGACAGACCGGGGCGTCCGGTCCCACGGGGGCGCTCGGATCCATCGGTCCGACCGGCCCGACGGGAGCCGTCGGAACAGTCGGTCCCACAGGGGCACTTGGAATGACGGGACCCGCCGGACCCACAGGACCCACAGGACCCGCGGGAACTACGGGAGCGACGGGTGTCGCGGGGGCCAGCGGAGCGACGGGCGCTGCGGGACCGACCGGAGCCATCGGAGCCGCTGGAGCTACCGGAGCCGCAGGAACAGCCGGAGCGACAGGACCCACCGGAGCTACCGGAGCCGCAGGAACAGCCGGAGCGACAGGACCCACCGGAGCTACGAGCGACGGGCACGGCGGGAGCCACTGGAGCTACTGGAGCCGCAGGAACTCCCGGCACCACTGGCGCCACCGGACCCACCGGACCCACCGGCTCCACAGGCCCCACCGGCCCAACAAAGATCCCTCAGATCGTGACGAACCAGGTCAGCATCCCCACGTTCAACATCGGCCAGGAGTACACGCTCGTCGCCACCTGTCCCGCGGGGACGCGCGTGGTCGGCGGTGGGGCCGAAGTCAGTGACAACAACGGGCCCGAGGACCGCGGGGACATCGTCAGCAGTCTGCCCACCGCCGACGGCACGGGGTACACCGCGACGCTCGAGGCCAACGTCGTCGGCAGCGGATTCTTCAAGGTTCGCGCCGTGTGTCTTTGAACCCGCCCGACGCTGACAGGTAACTCCGCCAAGGCCGACACCAGTTGCGGCTGACGCCGCCGCAGCACGGCGAAGGGCCCGGCTCCCCGTAACGGGAAACCGGGCCCTCAGCTCGTACGACCGCAAGAACTCACTCAGCTCGTACGGCCGAAAGAACTCACTCCGCCTTGATGGCGTCCAGCATGTTCAGCTTCGCCGCCCGCCGCGCCGGCCACAGCGCCGCCAGGATGCCCACCACACCGGCCAGCGCCAGGAAGATGCCCATCCGGCCCCACGGAATGACCAGGGTGTACGTGGTCATCAGGGACTTGAGCAGCTCACCGGTCGCCCAGCCGAAGAACAGGCCGAGCCCGATGCCGAGCACACCGCCGAAGAGGGAGATGACCACCGACTCCAGGCGGACCATGCGCTTGATCCCGGAGCGGTCCAGGCCGATGGCACGGAGCATGCCGATCTCCTGGCGGCGTTCGAACACCGACATCGCGAGCGTGTTGATCACGCCGATCACCGCGACGAGGACGGCCATCGCGAGCAGCCCGTACAGCATGTTCAGGATCATGTTGAACACGCCGCCGATGGCCTTGGAGATATCCGACTTGTCGTCGACGGAGATCGCCGGGTTCTCGCCGAGCGCCTTGACCAGCTTGTCCTTCGTCGCCTCCGAGACGCCGTCCGAGGTCTTGAGCATCACCTGGAAGTCGGACGGGGTCTTCATGTGCGGAGTGACCACGGACGTGTCGACCATCAGGCCCTTGATCATCTCGTTGCCCTGGTAGACACCGACGATGTTCAGCTTGCCGCGCTTGCCGTCCTCGTACATGACGTCGACGGCCTGGCCGTTCTTCCAGCCGTACTCCTTGGCCGTGTCGGTGTCGACGACCGCGTTGTCCCCGGTCAGGTTCCAGCCGCCGGCCTTGAAGTCCAGCTTGACCAGGTCCTCGATGGTCTTGCCGTTGACGCCGACGAGCTGGTCGGCGCGGGAGCCGCCGTCGGTCGTGAAGACCTTGGCGGGCGACATCCGCAGCGGAGTCGTCTGCGTGACGCCGTCCGTCTTCGCGAGGGTCTTCTCGACCTCGGGGGACAGCGGCGACTGGTTGGTCATGGAGACCACGTAGTCACTGCGCAGCGCCTCGGTGGCCATCTTGTCGATGGACTTGTGCAGCGTGCCGGCGATGACCGTGATGCCGGTGAGGAGGGTGAGGCCGATCATCAGCGCGGAAGCGGTGGCGGCCGTGCGGCGCGGATTGCGGACCGCGTTCTGGCGCGACAGCTTGCCGGAGACGCCGAAGGCCTTCAGGACCGGCGCGGCCAGGCCGATGACCGGGCGGGACAGCAGCGGGGTGAGGACGAAGACGCCGATGACCAGGAGCGCCGCGCCGAGGCCCATCGGCAGCTTCGCGTCCGTGGCGGCCATCGTGCGGCCGTAGAGGACGGCGGCGATACCGAGACCGCTGAAGACGGCACCGATGGTGTTGCGGACGACCAGACCGCGGGCCGTGGGTGTGGCGTGCAGGGCGTTCATCGCGGCTACCGGGGGGATCTTCGCGGCGCGGCGGCCCGGCAGATACGCGGAGAGCATCGTGACGATGATGCCGACGGCGAAGGCCGAGACCACGGTCGCGGGGGCGATCACGGTCGGGCCGTCCGGCAGGCCGACGTTCGTCCCGAGGATGGAGCGCATACCGACGCCGATGCCGATACCGGCGGCGAGACCGATGACGGCCGCCACGAGGCCCACGAAGAAGGCCTCGGCCAGTACGGAACGGGTGATCTGCTTACGGCTCGCGCCCACCGCGCGCATCAGCGCGATCTCCTTGGAGCGCTGGGCGACCAGCATGGTGAAGGTGTTGGCGATGATGAAGATGCCGACGAACAGCGCGATCCCGGCGAAGACCAGCATGAAGGTCTTGATGCCCGAGGTCTCCGCGTCGATGGTCTTCTCCTGGTCGGCGATCAGCCGGTCCGCGGTGTCCATCTCGGCGGTCTTCGGTACGGACGTGGCGAGCGCGTCGCGCAGCTGCGTCTGGCTCGTGCCCGGGTCGGCGGTGACCTGGATCTGGTCGTACTCGCCCGGCGCGGCGAACTGCTTCTGCGCCGTCGCGTTGTCGAACGCGACCAGGGTGCCGCCGGCGGAGACCGAGCCGTTGTCGTCGGCGTCGAAGATGCCCACGATCTTGGGCGTGATCACCGGGCCGTCGACGGAGAGCCGTACGGTGTCGCCGACCTTGTAGCCCGCGCGGTCCGCGGTCTTCGCGTCGAGGGCGATCTCGTCCGCGTTCTTGGGACCCCGTCCCGACTCCATCGGGTAGCGGCTGTCCTTGCCGTCGGCACCGGGCAGGTAGTTGGTGCCGGTGGAGGCCCAGCCGTCACCGACGAGCTTGCCCTTCTTGTCGGCGACGGCGGTGTAGCCGGAGATCGAGGCGGTCGCCGACTTGACCCCGTTCGTGCCCTCGACCTTGTCGAGCAGGTCCTGGGTGAGCTTGGGAGCCTGGCCGGGCTTGTTCTCGGCGGTGTTGCGGCCCGACTTGGGCGTGATGACGACGTCGACGTCCTTGTAGTTCGTCGACGCGTTGTTCTTGATGGCCTGGGAGACGGAGTCGGTGAAGACCAGGGTGCCGGAGACGAAGGACACGCCGAGCATGACGGCGAGCACGGTCATCAGCAGCCGGGCCTTGTGCGCGAGCACATTGCGCAAGGCAGTACGGAACATGGTGTGAAGTCCTGTGTGGGAAGGGCCGGTTCAGTGGCTGGAGGGCGCCGCGCACAGACGGCTGGGGGCGCGCCCGGGGGCTCAGCTGGTGCGGCCCTTGGCGTCGAACCGCTTCATGCGGTCGAGCACGGAGTCGGCGGTGGGCTCGTACAGCTCGTCGACGATGCGGCCGTCGGCGAGGAAGACGACGCGGTCGGCGTACGCGGCGGCCACCGGGTCGTGCGTCACCATCACCACGGTCTGGCCGAGCTCGCGCACGGAGTTGCGCAGGAACCCGAGGACCTCCGCGCCGGAGCGGGAGTCGAGGTTTCCGGTCGGCTCGTCGCCGAAGATGATGTCCGGCTTGGAGGCGAGCGCGCGGGCCACGGCCACACGCTGCTGCTGACCGCCGGAGAGCTGCGAGGGCCGGTGGCTGAGCCGCCCGCTCAGGCCCACCATGTCGATGACCTGCTCCACCCACTGCTTGTCGGGCTTACGGCCCGCGATGTCCATGGGCAGCGTGATGTTCTCGTACGCGGTGAGCGTGGGCAGCAGGTTGAAGGCCTGGAAGATGAACCCGATCTTGTCCCGGCGCAGCTTGGTGAGCTGCTTGTCCTTGAGCGACCCGAGCTCGGTCTCGCCGATGCGCACGGAGCCGCCGCTGAAGCTGTCGAGCCCGGCCACGCAGTGCATCAGCGTGGACTTGCCCGAACCCGACGGGCCCATGATCGCGGTGAGCTGCGCCTGCCGGAAGTCGACGGTCACGTTGTCCAGGGCGACCACCTGGGTCTCACCCTGGCCGTAGACCTTGGACAGCTCGGTGGCCCGGGCGGCAATGGCGGTGGCCTGGCTGGCGAGGGGGGTGGTGGTCACGGGGGAGGGCTCCTGTCGGGACGGGGTCAAGCGGCTGACTTCCATCGTCACCGCGTAAGTCCCGCGTGAAGTCACCCCCAGCTCCGGTTCTGCCCGCCCTCTTCAGGCTGACTGCGGGGGCCCCGGCTCATCCCCAGGTATGACGGCCGACCCTGAGACGGTCGTCCTTCGGGCCATCGGCCGCGGTGCCGGGCGGAGGGGCGCAGTCCGCCTCGGCGAGGGGCGTGTTTTCGTCAATCTGTACGCGCCGGTGCACCCCTGTGGAGTGAGTGCGAACCGCACGCACCATGCACACTCGACCAACCGTCACATCTGACGCATCGTCAGTCGTCAATAAAATAAGACAACATCGGTCTGTCGTTGCGCTGTTCGGGGGATGTGTCCGGATAGGCTCGGACTCCGCCTCAGCGGTCCCGCGGCCTGCCCGGATGGTGGAATGCAGACACGGCGAGCTTAAACCTCGCTGCCCCTCGGGGGCGTACCGGTTCGAGTCCGGTTCCGGGCACACTCGCTCGCCTGTGCCATTGGGGCAAGGGCCGCGACTGGGATCCCGATCGCGGCCCTCCTTGCACCTCACTGATCTGCGCGGCTCAGTCCCACCACAGCGACCAAACCGTCGATCGGACCATGCCATCGCCGTCGGTCTCCGGGACCTGCACGGTGTCGTCGCAGTAGCCCATCAACTCCGTGGTCGCCTGTGCCGCTGCCGCGATGAGTACCGGGCCGAGGCGCTACTGCTCACGCGAGCGCGGGAGCCGCTTCTCAAACCGTTCCCCTGCGCACGGGGACGAGCGCGTCACTTCGCCATTCGGCAGCGGTGTCGGGCGGTGGCATCTCGACGCCTGCGATGCCGGCCGATGCGCCGAACTCACCCATCAACTCGCTGATGAGTTCCGCCCCGGCCTGGAGGGTCTCGGGGGAATCGTCGGGATCGTCGAGGCTGAGACCCAGGACGAGAGCGCCCTCATCTGTAATCGCCAGCATGGCGGATTCGTGAGTCTTCGCCCGCAAGTACAGGGTGAGCGGACCCGTTGCGGCGCCATCGAAGCGTAGTTCCGCGAGACTCGCAGCATCATCTGGAGCGGGGTTCTGAGTGACGTACGTCCTCACGAACGCGTCGAGACGGAAGGCGTCACTTCGCTCCCGGTCGACGTAGTGGTCGATGAAGCGAGTGAGGGTTGTAGCCCTGTCCTCGGTTGTCACCCAGACGTATACATCCAGACATGGTGGCACGCCCGGATGCTAGCGCCGGCCGGCTTCCCCGCCGAAAGCAGTTCCGGTGCCGGGTCGTGCCCCCTGCCACACCACGCGACGGAACGGCATCTTCGCGCCTCACCATCGAGGCGCCTCATCGTCGTAGTAGTCCATCGGCCTGAGCCGGCAGAAAAGGTGCCCGGAACCGGACTTGAACCGGTACGCCCCGAGGGGCAGCGAGGGGCGTCCCCCGTCCGTAGTGGCGCGGCGCGTCGAATCCCCCTCCGTAGCGGCGTACGGCGTTGACATCGTCAAGTTCACGTATATGTACGTCATTCATGCACGGATCCTTGACGTGTCCCTGGCGACCCCCTAGCTTCCCGGATGGCAAGCGCTTTCCCCTGCTGCGCGGATCCCGCAGTCAGGACCCGCAACACCCGGTATTCAACGGCGACTTGGGGAGCGACATGAGGCGAGCACGATCGCGCGGCACCAGGGTTGTATGGGGAGCGGCGGTGGCCGCGGCCGTCGCCGCGGGGACGCTGGTGGTGATGCCGCAGGCATCCGCCGCCACCGGCGGGGTCACCGGCTATGCGACCCAGAACGGAGGCACCACCGGCGGTGCGGGCGGCGCGACGGTGCGCGCCACCACCGGGACCCAGATCCATGAGGCGCTGTGCAACCGCGCCGACAGCAGCACACCGATCACCATCCAGGTCGAGGGCACGATCAACCATGCCAACACCGCCAAGGTGTCGGGCGAGAGCTGCAACACCGCCGCCGGCGTCATCGAGCTCAAGCAGATCAGCAATGTCACGCTCGTCGGGGTCGGCAGCGGCGCCGTCTTCGACCAACTGGGCATTCACATCCGTGAGTCCAGCAACATCATCGTCCAGAACGTGACGGTGAAGAACGTGAAGAAGTCCGGGTCACCCGTCTCGAACGGCGGCGACGCCATCGGCATGGAGACCGACGTGCGCAACGTCTGGGTCGACCACGTCACGCTGGAGGCCTCGGGCGGTGAATCCGAGGGCTACGACGGGCTGTTCGACATGAAGGACAACACCCAGTACGTGACCTTGTCGTACAGCATCCTGCGCAACTCGGGCCGCGGCGGCCTCGTCGGTTCCAGTGAGACCGAGCTCTCCAACAACTTCATCACGTACCACCACAACCGGTACGAGAACCTCGACTCCCGCGTCCCGCTGCTCCGCGGCGCCACCGCCCACATCTACAACAACCACTACGTGAGCGTGAACGAGTCCGGCATCAACTCCCGGGCCGGCGGCAAGGCGAAGGTGGACAACAACTACTTCGAGGACTCCAAGGACGTACTCGGCACCTTCTACACGACCGCGGCCGGGTACTGGCAGGTCGGCGGGAACGTCTTCGACAACGTGACCTGGTCGGCGGCGAGTTCCGACTACAAGCCGGCCGGTCCGAACCCGACGTCCAACACGAGCATCAGCGTTCCGTACGCCTACAGCCTCGACTCCGGGGACTGCGTTCCGGACGTCGTCGGCCGCACCGCGGGCGCCGGCAAGGGGCTGCAGGTCTCGGACGGAAACTGCACCCCGACGACCCCGGCGCCGTCCCCGGACCCGACCACACCCGCTCCGACCACGCCCGCGCCGACCACCCCGGCTCCGACCACGCCGCCGAGCGGCACCAACCTCAGCATCGGCGCCGGTTCGGACGGGTCGAGCAAGGCCGACGGGACCAGCTACGGCAACGTGCGCGACGGGAACATGAGCACCTACTGGTCGCCCTCGGGCGCCACGGGATCCATCTCGATCAAGTGGGGCTCGCCGACGACCGTCTCGAAGCTCGACATCCGTGAGGAGGCGTCGGCCGTCGGCCGTATCGGCTCCTGGCGTGTCCTGAACGCCGACACCGGTGCCGTCCTGGCCTCGGGCAGCGGCGCGGGCGTCATCTCCGTCCCGGCGACGACTCTGAGCAAGGTCACCTTCGAGATCACCGGCTCGACGGCGACTCCCCGGGTCGCGGAGTTCGGGACGTACGCCGGCTAGCGGATCGAGGCGTACGTCGGCCGGTAGGTCTGTGGAACATGCAGGGCCGCGCCCCAGAAGGGAGGCGCGGCCCTGCATGTACGTGCCGTACGTCGCTGAGGTAGACCCTGTCCGGGACCGCACCACCGAAACGGGGAGTCACCGATGGCGATCACGCTGGCCGAAGAGATCATGCTGCTGTCCCTGGACGACGAGTCCGGGGCGGCCAAGCAGCGGCAGGCCGCCGCATGGGCGGTCGCGGGCGGGCTGCTGCTCGACCTCGTGCTCGCCGGGCGGGTGGCGGTGGCGGGCAAGCGGGTCGCGGTGGCCGACGCGACGCCCACCGGTGAGCCGCTGCTCGATGAACGCCTTGCGCTGCTCAAGGCCTGGATCGGCGACCGGGACGGGCGCCGCGTGACCGACTGGCTCACCAAGGACCAGTCCAAGGCCGTCGCCCCGACCGTCGAGCGGCTGTGCGCGCGGGGCGTGGTCGTGGAGGAGAAGCGCAAGGCGATGGGGCTTTTCCCCGTACGCCGCTATCCCGAGGCCGACGGCACCGTGGAGCGGGAGCTGCGGGACCGGCTGAGCACCGTCGTGCTGCACGCCGGCGAACCGGACGCCCGTACCGCCGGTCTGATCGCCCTGATCCACGGGGCGGGTCTGCACGAGGCGGCCTTCCCCGGCAGGCGCCGCAAGGACCTGGCCGCGCGGATGGAGCAGGTGACGGACGGCCAGTGGGCCGGCGAGAGCGTACGCGCCGCCATCCGCGACATGCAGGCGCTGATGGCGGCGGTCACGGCTGCCACGGTGGCGACGGTGGTCGCGGCCGGCTGAGGTCTGCCATCCGTCCATGGTCAACCGCCCAGGTATGACCAGCATGTTCCCGTGACAGCCCGTATCTCCCCGTGATGACCCGCATGTCCCCGCCCGTGCGCCACCCCGCCCCGATGACCTACCCTCAGCCGGCTCGCCCGGAGGCCGGGCGGGACCGAGGGAGGCGTGGGATGCAGGGGCGGGGAGCGGGCAAGGGACTGCGGGTGGCCGGCTGGGTGCTGGGGCTGCTCGGGGTCGTGCTGATCGCCGGGCTCGTCTACGGGATGGGACAGTTCCGTGGCGTCACGGTCCGGGGTGATTCGATGGGACCCACGTACGTTCCGGGCGACCGGCTGGTCGTCGAGCAGGTCGAGAGCGATGAGATCCGCCGGGGCGATCTGGTGCTCGTCACGATGCCCGAGCTCAGAGACGGCGCGACGGCTCTGCGGCGGGTGATCGGGACCGGCGGGGACGAGGTCGCTTGCTGCGACGGCGGGCGAGGACCCCTCACCGTGAACGGGCGACCCCTCGACGAGCCGTACCTGAAGGACGGCGAGGCGGGTGCCTTCGGCGACTCGTACGAGGTGAAGGTGCCCGAAGGGCGGTTGTTCCTGCTCGGGGACGACCGGGCCAACTCGAACGACTCCCGCTACTCGGAAGACGGCGGGCCGGGCACGGCCGCCGTCGCGGATGTGCGGGGGCGGGTGCGCGAAGGCGACTCCGCGGCGCCCCTGTTCCTGGCGGCGGCCGGGCTCGGCGGCGGCGTCAGCCTGCTGCTCGGCATCGGTCTCGGCATCGGCGGATACGTGACGGGGCGCCGGGCACGCAGGCAGCTCCAGCAGTGGCCGCCCGCCGCCGCGCCGTGGCAGGCATGGCCTGGCAACGGCTGATCCCGGGGCCTGTTCGGCCAGTGACTCAGCCGCGGTCCAGGAACTCCTCGATCAGCGGGGCGATCGCGTGGAGGTGGTCCTCCAGCGCGAAGTGCCCCGTGTCGAAGACGTGCAGTTCCGCGTCCGGTACGTCACGGAGGTAGGCGTGCGCGCCCGGTTCGGGGAAGAAGAGGTCGTTCGAACCCCAGGTGATCAGGGTCGGCGGACGGTGCGTGCGCAGCCAGGCCTGCCAGTCGGGGTACGCGGCCACATTGGACTTGTAGTCGTACGCCAGGGCGAGTTGGGCTTCCTTGCGGCCGGGCAGGTCGAGGAAGTGCTGGTCGAGAGTCCAGCTCTCGGGGGCGATCAGTTCGGGGGCGGCCGTGCCGCCCTCGTACTGCGCGCGGGTGCCCTCCAGGGTGAGCAGGTCGCGGATCGTCTTCTCCGCCCCCGGTGTCTCGGGGGTCAGCGCGGCGAAGGCGCGGGCGCCGTCGGAGAGCCCCTCCTCGTACGCGTTGCCGTTCTGGACGATCAGGCCAGTGATCTGCCCGGGCCGGCGCTGCGCGAGGCGGAAGCCGACCGGTGCGCCGAAGTCGAAGAGGTAGAGCGCGAAGCGGTCGAGTCCCATGCGCTCGACGAAGCCGTCGACGGTGTCGGCGAGCCGGTCGAAGGAGTACGGGTAGTCCGCCGGAGCCGACGTGTGCCCGAAGCCCGGGTAGTCGGGGGCTATCAGCCGGAAACGCGAGCCGAGCACGTCGAACAGCCGGCGGAACTGGTGCGAGGCCGAGGGGAACCCGTGCAGCAGAAGCAGCACGGGAGCGTCCGCGCGCTCGGGCAGGGACTCCCGGTAGAAGACGTCGACCCCGTCGACGTCGATACGGCGGTGGACGGTACGGCCCAGGTCAAAGCTCATGGTGCGCGTCTCCTCGGATTCACATGCATCCTCGTCGCTGATACCCATTAGTCTGGTCGCTGGACTTCTAATGTGTCAAGAGGTCGAGGTAGCATTAGTCTCATGAGTGACGCCGATGTCGATGTCCTGATCGGGGAGCCGCTGGCCCTGGATCTCGTCAACACCCGGCCCGAGGCGCAAGGCGGCGGGCGCGCCGACCTGATCGCCACGCCGGAGCACCTCGCCGCCTGGCTCGACAGCCAGTCCGAGCGCCTGTCCGACGACCTGCGCGACGACCTGCGCGACGGTGCGGCGGCCACCCCCGCCGATCTGGCGGCACTTCATTCGGTACGAGCGCACATCGAGGCGGTCGTCGGCGCACTCCTCGGCGGTGCCGTGCCCGCGCCCGCCGACCTGCGTGCCCTGACCGACGCGCAGCGCAAGGCGCCGGCCGTGCGCGAACTCGGCTGGGACGGCGCGTCCGTCACCGCCGTGGCGCGCCGCGCAGGACCGCTCGGCGCCCGCCTCGCCGCCCACTTCGCCGAGTCCGCGGCCGAACTCCTCACCGGCCCCGGCGTCGCCCGCCTCAAGGAATGCGAGGCGCACGACTGCGTGCTGGTGTTCCTGCCGGCCCACCCCCGCCGCCGCTGGTGCTCCGCGGCCCGCTGCGGCAACCGCGTCCGCGTGGCCCGCTACTACCAGCGCCACTCGGGCGGGGCGGGATCCGGACAGAAGCCGTGACCCCGTGAACGCGAAGGACCGCACCCGTCGGTCACGTGCGGTCCTTCGGTCGGCGGATGCGCGGCTCAGGTGTTGGGGCGCTTGCCGTGGTTGGCCTTCTTCTTCTTGCGGGCTCGGCGCTTGTTGCCGCGAGCGGACATGGGGCCTCCCTACAATCGTGGTGATTTTGGGCGGTTTGCCCAACCCTTGTGAGTCTAGATTCGGGTGCGGCGGGCGGCGCGAGGAACAGGTGCGGGGGCCTGTTCGTTCAAGGGGATGGGAAAGATCCTCCCTGAGCACTAGGGTGCATCTTTTGCTAACGCATTACTCTTGACCTAAGGCCACGCAGGGTGGCCATGGAGGAGTGAGATGAGGAGCAGTAACCCGGTCTTCTCGCGACGGGGGTTCAGCCGCGACAACGGCCAAGCGGGCTTCAACGCCGGGCCGCAGGCCGGGGGCCCCGCAGTAGGCACGCAGGGCAACCCGTACGCGGGCCAGCCCACCGCGGCGCCTACGAACCCTTACGCGCAGAACCCTTACGCGCAGCAGGACCTCCAGCACGGCGCCCCGCAGGCACCTGTCACCGCCGGTGGCCGGATGACGATGGACGACGTGGTGGCCCGCACGGGTATCACGCTCGGCCTGGTCGTCGCCGGCGCCACCGTCGCCTGGATCATGGACCTGGCGCTGCCCCTCGCGATCGGCGCAGGCCTGGTCGCGATGGTGCTCGCGCTCGTCCAGTCGTTCAAGCGCAAGCCGATCCCCGCGCTGATCCTGACCTACGCGGCGCTCGAGGGTCTCTTCCTCGGCGCCATCAGCAACTACGTCAACACGTTCGTGGCACAGGGCGCGGCCATGCAGGCCGTCCTCGGCACCATGGCCGTGTTCGTCACGATGCTGGTCCTCTACAAGACCCGCATCGTCCGTGTCACCGCGCGCTTCACCCGCTTCCTGATGATCGCGGCGACGGCGTTCGTGGTGCTCACCGCCGTGAACCTGCTGTTCATGGTCTTCGGTGGCGGCGACGGCCTCGGCTTCCGCAGCGGCGGCCTCGGCATCGTCTTCGGCATCGTCGGCATCCTGCTCGGCGCCTTCTTCCTCGCCCTGGACTTCAAGCAGGTCGAGGACGGCATCGCCTACGGCGCGCCGCGCGAGGAGTCCTGGATGGCGGCCTTCGGCCTCACCATGACCCTGGTGTGGATCTACCTCGAGATGCTGCGTCTGGTCTCGATCCTGCAGGGCAGCGACTAGCGGTAACGCTGGAAAGCTGCGGCAGTAGCAGGCAGCAGTAGTACGTGAAGGGGCTCCCGGTACCTACCGGGAGCCCCTTCCACGTATTGCAGGCGTCTGTGTCGTCTCAGCGCAGCCTGCGCGCGGCCCTCCTCATGTCGTGCTCATGGATGATCGCTTTGGCGTGGCCATACGCGAGGTCGTACTCGTGGCGCAGCCAGCTGACCTTCTCGTCGAAGCGGAGGAAGGACGGGCCGTCGTCCACGGCGCGGAGCCAGTCGGACACTTCGCGGCCGGTGCAGTGGGGGATGCGGGCGAGCAGGTTGCGATGGGTCTCCTCGGAGAAGACTAGGGACATCGGCGCCTCCGGACGCTGGCGTATCGGGCGTGTGGGGTCGGAAGTCCTCTTCACTGCACCGTGCCTGAGCGTTTGGTTGTTGGCAATGCCCCGCGAGGGGCACATAGGCTCGTTCTGTGCTTGATACGACGCCTCTGAACGCAGCCGTGGACCGTTTCGCCGACCGTCTGCGGGCCGCCCCGCAGAGCCGGCTGCAAAGAGGTGCGGCGGCCGAAGCGCTCGCTCTGGCCAGGGAGTTGGCGCGCAGGGCCCAGATCGACGAGGGCGTCGAGGGCGAGCCGCGGGAGATGCCCGACGCCGGGATGTTCGCCGTCGCGGACCAAGTCACCGTCGCGGGAAGGGACTTGGCGCTCGTACTGAAAAATCATGGAGCGCTGGCGGAAGCTGTCGCGCTGGTCGAGGAGGCGCTGCAACGCGCCGGTGTGTGACCTGTGAACAGCAGTGCGCCGGGGAGCCCCTGTCGGGCTCCCCGGCGCACTTGCCGTATGGGGGGTCTTCGAAACCGGCGTTCCTGCGTCAGGCCGAGGCGATCACACGGTCCGCCAGGATGTACACGTTCTCGTCGCCGCACGCGAAGGTCAGCGAGTAGGCGCCCGAGACTCCGGAGCCGCCGAGCAGCACCGGGGTGTCACCGCCCTGCAGGGCGGCGGCCAGACGCTCCGCCGTCTCGCGGTGACCGGGGGTCATGCAGAGCGTGGTGCCGTCGGTGAAGACATAGACGTCGAGCGTGCCGAGCGGGCCCGGGCGTACGTCGCACAGGGCGGTACGGGCGTCGGCGAGGGCCGCGAGGCGGTTCACCGTGTGCTCGTGGTCGCCGGCGAGCGCGGCGCTCTCCTTGGCGGGGCCGACGGACTGCACCGGCACGAAGTCCGGGTGCGAGGGGTGGCGGCGACGGGCGGCGGCGAGCTCGGGGGAGTCGCCGGGGTGCTCGTCGGCGGTCGCCAGCTCCTCGGTCTCGGCGAGCTCGAGATCACGCTCGAGGCTCTCCAGGCTGAGGTCGCCGCCGAGCTCACGCTCGAAACCGACGAAGTCGGCCTGGCGCGGCAGGAACAGCTCCTCCGCCAGGTGCGGCGGCAGGGTGCCGAGCAGCGACGGGGCGTCGGCGGCGTCACGCGCCTCCTGAGCGGCCCAGAACGCACGGGCCTCGGCGAGCTCACGCTCGCGCTCCTCGGCCAGCGCCTCGGCGACGGCGCCGCGGATCGCGGCCGTGTCCGGGTGATCCGCGGCCGAGCGGGCCGCGGGCACGCGCGCCTGGCCGGCCGCGGCGCGGTCGGCCGCGAGCTCGGTGCGCAGGGCGGATATCTGGCGGCGCAGCCCGCGCACGTTGTGCAGGGCAGCGGCGCCGACCATGGCCGTGGCAGCGGCGATGGCGAGCAGCAGGACACTCAAGGTGACACTCACTGACGTACTCCTGGTTTCAAAGTCGACCCCCGACTTCCTACATCAGCTTGTCGTGCAGTCTTGAAGCTTGTCAGTGGAGAAGGTCACGAATCGGACGGGTCCTTGGACCTCACCCGTATGGGTGTAAGGCGTTGACCTGCGGAAATGTGACTCCCCCAGGACATTGGTCACATCCTGGGGGAGATTGGGTCACGGCCCGGGCTCGGTCATCGCAGGCCGGAACGCATCGTGACCGCCCGAGTGCAGCGGGGGACCGGCGTGACTGATCGAGGTGCTCGGCGCGACTAGCTGAGGCGCTCGATGACCATCGCCATGCCCTGACCGCCGCCCACGCACATGGTCTCCAGACCGAACTGCTTGTCGTGGAACTGCAGGCTGTTGATGAGCGTGCCGGTGATCCGGGCGCCCGTCATGCCGAAGGGGTGGCCGACGGCGATGCCGCCGCCGTTGACGTTCAGCCGGTCGATGTCGATGCCCAGGTCGCGGTAGCTCGGGATCACCTGGGCCGCGAAGGCCTCGTTGATCTCGACCAGGTCGATGTCGCCGATGCCCAGACCCGCGCGCTTCAGCGCCTGCTTGCTCGCCTCGACCGGGCCGAGGCCCATGATCTCGGGGGACAGGCCGGTGACGCCGGTGGAGACGATGCGGGCGAGCGGGGTCAGACCCAGCTCGCGGGCCTTGGTGTCGCTCATGACGACCACGGCCGCGGCGCCGTCGTTCAGCGGGCAGCAGTTGGCGGCGGTGATCATGCCGTCGGGGCGGAAGACCGGCTTGAGACCGGAGACGCCTTCAAGGGTGACACCCGCGCGCGGGCCGTCGTCCTTGGAGACGACGGTGCCGTCGGGCAGCGTGACCGGGGTGATCTCGCGCTCCCAGAAGCCGTTCTTGATGGCTTCCTCGGCGAGGTTCTGCGAGCGGACACCGAACTCGTCCATGTCCTGACGGGTCACGCCCTTGATGCGCGCCAGGTTCTCGGCGGTCTGGCCCATGCCGATGTACGCGTCGGGCAGCAGGCCGTCCTCGCGCGGGTCGTGCCAGGAGGCGCCGGTGGACTGGGAGACCTCGGCGGTACGGGCCTCGGCGTCGGCGAAGATCGGGTTGTGCGTGCCGGGCATGCCGTCCGACGAGCCGTTGATGAAGCGCGAGACGGTCTCGACACCGGCCGAGATGAAGACGTCGCCCTCGCCGGCCTTGATCGCGTGCAGTGCCATCCGCGTCGTCTGCAGCGAGCTGGAGCAGTAGCGCGTGACCGTACAGCCCGGCAGGTGGTCCATGCCCATCTGCACGGCGACGATCCGGCCCAGGTTGTGACCCTGCTCGCCGCCCGGCAGGCCGCAGCCGAGCATCAGGTCGTCGATGTCCTTCGGGTCCAGCTCGGGGACCTTGGCCAGGGCGGCCTGGATGATCGTGGCGGTCAGGTCGTCCGGGCGCAGGTCCTTGAGGGAGCCCTTGCCGGCGCGGCCGATGGGGGAGCGGGCGGTGGAGACGATCACGGCTTCGGGCATCACGGGCTCCGGGTGTCGGGGGGCGGCTTCGGCTGAGGTGCTGAGCGTGCGCTTAGTCGTGCGGACCTAAGCGTACGCTCAGTAGGTGCTGTGCGGTATGGGTGGCCCTCGCGCAAACCCGCCTGCGGCCCTGTGGTTCCCGTCACTCCGGCACCCGTCACTCCGGCAGCTGGAAGGTGTTCTGGTTGGCCGTGAGCAGCCAGCGGCCGTCCTCCTTGGCCATCACGTACAAGGGGGAGGTCGGATTGCCGGTGGGCTCGCCGTCGAGTGTCAGGTACTGGCCGCGCGCCTTGACCGCCGCCACGTCCGGGCGGATGAAGAGCACGTCCACCAGTTCGTAGCGGACCGAGCCGTCTTTCATGGCGCCCGGCAGTGTGCGGCGGGTGAACTCCGCGATCTCGTCGATCCCTGTGAGCAGCTTGCCGTGGGCCGTCGTCCAGATCGCGTCGGAGCGGAAGAGGGCGAGGAAGTCCTCGGGGAGCTCGTTGACCTGGGCGTGCTCGATGGCGGCGATGACCTGCTCGATCGCCTTGAGGTCGGCGGCTCGTACCTGCTCGTCATGTGCTGTCGTCGTGTTCATGAGAACAGCCTCCGACCTCAACCGATCTTGAGGTCAAGGGAGTTGAGGGACTTCTTTCACGGGCGTCGCCTCCGGCTCCTCGATCCGATGGCGCCGGCGGCGCTTCAACATGGCCCACGGACCGCGCGGCCCCGTCGGCATCGCGGCCGTCACCTCCGTACCGCCCTCCGAAGCCGCCTCCGCCGCGGCCCGCGCGACCGGCAGGAAACCCTCGTTGCGAGCGGCGTCCGGGCGCTCCTCCTCGGCCGGCCACAGACCCAGCGAGGAACAGACCGTCGGAAGCACCGCCATCGCCGCGGTCGCGTAGCCCTCCGCCGACGGGTGGTAGTTGTCCAGCGAGAACATCTCCCGCGGATTCGCCGAGAACTCCGGGCCGAGCAGATCCCCCAACGACACGGTACGGCCGCCCTGTTCGACGGCGCCGATCGTCTGGGCGGCCGCGAGCTGACGGGAGACCCGGCGGGCCAGCCACCGCAGCGGCTGGTACACCTGCTCCACCGAACCCAGGTCGGGACAGGTGCCGACCACCACCTCGGCGCCCGCGGTGCGCAGCCGGCGTACGGCCGCCGAGAGATGGCGGACGGACTGGGTCGGGGGCATACGGTGCGTGACGTCGTTCGCACCGATCATGATCACGCAGACGTCGGGGGCCGGGCCGCTGTTCGCCAGGACCAGCGTCACCTGACGGTCCAGGTCGTCGGACATCGCACCCGGAAGCGCCACGTTCAGCAGATCCACCGGCCGCTCCGCCACCGCCGCCAGACCCTGCGCGATCAGCGCACCCGGCGTCTGGCGCGCACGGCGCACACCCTGGCCCGCCGCCGTGGAATCACCCAGCATCGTCAGCCTGAGCGGCGGCGAACCGTCGTCGTAGGCCCACCCGTAGCGGCCGTTCGCACGCGGCGGGATCGGCGCGACCCCATTGCCCACCGAACGCTTCGCCAACTGCACCTCGGCGAGCACCAGGCCCACCGCGGCCGCACCGACCAGACCGATTCCTCCGCCGCCGAACGCCGCACCCGCGGCGATACGCCTGGCCACCCTCGCCCTCGACATGAACCGCAGCCACCTCTCTTTCCCATGGCTTCCCACGGCAGCGTCACACGGCGCCGTACAAGAACTGCTTGCCCCGTACGCCAGGTCGCCCAATCTCCGACCTCGTCCCCGGACTACGAGAGTGTCCTTCCAGGCGCTTGCCGCACCCTTAAGCTGACGCCCGTCCCAGGCAAACACCGGAGAACCCGGAGACAACGGTGCAATTCCACGACTCGATGATCAGTCTCGTCGGCAATACCCCGCTGGTGAGGCTCAACAAGGTGACCGAAGGCATCAGGGCGACCGTCCTGGCCAAGGTCGAGTACTTCAACCCGGGCGGCTCCGTGAAGGACCGGATCGCCGTACGGATGATCGAAGCCGCCGAGAAGAGCGGTGAGCTGCAGCCGGGCGGGACCATCGTCGAGCCCACCTCCGGCAACACGGGCGTCGGTCTGGCGATCGTGGCGCAGCAGAAGGGCTACAAGTGCATCTTCGTCTGCCCGGACAAGGTCTCGACCGACAAGATCAACGTGCTGCGCGCGTACGGGGCGGAGGTCGTGGTCTGCCCCACCGCCGTCGACCCCGAGCACCCCGACTCGTACTACAACGTCTCCGACCGGCTCGTCCGTGAGACCCCCGGCGCCTGGAAGCCCGACCAGTACTCCAACCCGAACAACCCGCGCTCGCACTACGAGACCACCGGTCCCGAGCTGTGGACCCAGACGGAGGGGCGCATCACCCACTTCGTGGCGGGCGTCGGCACGGGCGGCACGATCTCCGGCACCGGCCGCTACCTCAAGGAGATCAGCGAAGGCGGGGTGCAGGTGGTCGGCGCCGACCCCGAGGGCTCCGTCTACTCCGGCGGCTCGGGCCGTCCGTACCTGGTCGAGGGCGTGGGCGAGGACTTCTGGCCGACGGCGTACGACCAGGAGGTGACGGACCGCATCGTCGCCGTCTCCGACAAGGACTCCTTCCAGATGACCCGCCGCCTGGCGAAGGAGGAGGGGCTTTTGGTCGGCGGCTCCTGCGGGATGGCGGTCGTGGCCGCGCTGGAGGTCGCGCGGGAGCTGTCCGAGGACGATGTGGTGGTGGTGCTGCTGCCGGACTCCGGGCGTGGGTATCTGTCGAAGATCTTCAATGACGAGTGGCTCGCGCAGTACGGGTTCCTGGAGGAGACCGGACCCTCCGTCGGGGATGTCCTGCGGGAGAAGGACCACGGGATTCCCTCGCTGCTGCACGTCCACCCCGACGAAACCGTGGAGCAGGCGGTCAAGGTGCTCAGGGAGTACGGCGTCTCGCAGCTTCCCGTGGTCAAGTCGCCCGGTGAATCCGATGACGCGCATACGGACATCAAGGCCGCCGAACTCATCGGCTCGATCTCCGAGCGTGCCCTGCTGGCGGCGCTGGTCGCCGGGTCTGCGAGCTTGGAGCAGCCCATCGAGCAGCAGATGTCCGCGCCGCTTCCGGCAGTTGGCAGTGGTGAGCCGGTGGCCCGGTTGAGCGCGGCGCTCGCGCAGGCCAGCGCTGTGGTGGTCATGGACGGCGGGGAGCCCGTCGGGGTTCTCACGGCCCAGGATCTGCTGACGTTCGTGGGGACGTCGAAGTAGCGCATGGGCAGGGTGCGTTCGGGTGGCTGAAGGCGCCATCCGTACTGCGTCGGAAGGGAACGGGGGGGGTGGGATCCCGGCCTCAATGGAGGCCGGGATCGCGTGAGCTGCCCCGTTCCTGCTCTCGCGTTGCCTGCCGACCTATGGCAAGGGGACGGCTCGGATCAAGCATCCGACGAGTTGCGCTTGCCCCAGGGGTAGAGCTCGGAGGTGTTCACTTTGCCGTCCAGGTCGAGTGCCTTCTGAGGCCACTGCGATCGCCAAGCGGACAGCATCTCTGCCTCGTCCACCCAAGTCGGGACGATCAAGAAGCGGTCCGCATCCCATCGGTTTCCCTGACGGACCAGCACTTTCGAGACCAACTGCGACAGCAGGGGGCGCAGGTCAATCCGGTTCGGGTGGTCGCTGCGGTCCCACCGCTCTGCGAGACCTGCGAACAACTCTCGGGACGGGGTCTGTGAACCGTTGACGCTCGCCAGTCGGCCGTTCAACTCGCGAATGACCTCGTCCAAGATGGCGACGCGGCTGTCGCATCTCGCCTTGCGCAGCAGGTAGTCGGCTTTGCTCAGGCCGCCGTCGGGGTCTTCGTACAGATCGAGAAGCCGGGCCAGGCGTTGTTCTTCCCGCATGCGTTCGCCTTCGAGGCGTGTCTTGGTCTCCTGTTCTTCCGGGCGTCGAGCCGCTGTGGAGGGCTGGACCGGGATCGACTTCCCACCGAGGAAAGTGCCGATCCAGGTGCGGAGGGCGTCTTCCAGCACATGCATGGCGATCGATGTTCCCGGACACACTCCTCGAAAGTTCAGGGCGCTGCTGCAGCGGAATTGCAGGTACCGCGTTCCATCACGGCTGTAGTCCAGAGCCGCATTGCAGCGTCGGCCGCAGTGGGCGCAGTTCACCAGCCCGCTGAGGAGATGGGTGCGTCCGCCAGGGGTGCGGGCCTGGTCCCGTCGCTCCTTGCGCCAGCGCACATACCGGTCCCAGAAGAAGCCGGCCGAGACGATCGTCTTATGCCTTCCGGGCAGCCAGATGTCGTACGCCCAGGGCGCGCTGTCGCTGCTCAGGGAACGCCCCGCACGCTTGGCCTCCAGTAGCTGCTGCTCGGAGTGATAGCGATGGAGTCCGGCGGCGAAGCCGCTGTCGAGGATCGAAAGCCATCCGGTGCCGGTGATCATCCGGCCGAACTTGGAGCGGATCCCTCGGTCCTGCATCTCCTTGGCCAGACCCGTCAGTGACTCACCTGCGACGACCCGCTCGTACACCTCCCGATATGCTGGAGCGACCTCTGGATCCGGCACGAGGACGCGGTCTTCACAACGCTCACACCTTTGTTGGGGAGGGCAGTCCGGACAGTGGCGTCCAGGACCCTTGTGTGCGCACCTCTCGCACTGTCCACGTGGCGGGCACACAAGGCAGGTCAGGTATCCGAAGAGCACGCGGCCACTGTGTGGCAGCCCTTCGCGCTTCCTCTTGCTCTGCGCCTGCTTCCAGCCGTGGCTGAACTGCTTGCGCCGCAGCTCTGCCAGAAGCAGTGCCTGGTCGCGGTTGTACTCACCCCAGTCTGTTGACGTATCGAAGTCCTCGGCGGCCGCCCGGGCGATCCCGCCCGCTGTGACTTCCAACTCCCGTAAGCGCACCTTTGATTCAAGGAAGTCGCGTCCGAACCGATCCCAGGTGTGCACGACGACCCCGTCGGCGTGCCCTTGCCGGATCTGGTCGATCATCCAGTCGATCTTGCGTCGGGCGAAGTCGCCACCGCTGAGATCGAGATCGGCGAGCACTTGGACGACCGTGCCCCGTTCTTGCTCGACAAGTCTTCGGCAGGCGAACTCCTGGATGTCGGGGGACACCATGACTTCACGTGCGGTCGAGACGCGGATGTAGATGAACCAGCGAAGTCCACGGGACACTTTGGGGCGGAAGGCGTGGGGGTCTTCGTCGCGTGGTTCGCCCATAGCATTGGCCATAGTTGCTTCCCCCTGGTCGTGCGGGTGGGCAGCGTTCCTCGTTCCGTAGCGGTTCCTTGGAACGGAGTGCTGCGGTACGCAAGAACCGTAGCCAGGAAGTTTGCAGACTGCCAACTAGTTGGAGAAGGTTCACCCATGCAGGACGGATCGTCGGGCGGGGCGGGTCAGGACATCGAGATCCCGCCGGTGGTTACGTTCACCAGTGGTGCCGCGCTCCTGGTGCAACTGGGCATCGTGTCTTCGATGACGCGTGAAGGGGTTCGCAAGATCGCCAAGACGGATCCGGGGTGGCCCTTCGGTGGGGGGAGGGCGCATGGATACAAGAAGATCGCCAATGCGCAGGCTATGGATACGAAGCCGTTCCTGGAGTTCTTCGAGGCGCGGAGGGTCCGGGGGCGAGGTCCCGATCGGCGGCCCCGGAGGACGCGTGCTGCCCAGTAGCGCCATCGGCGGACATCAAATGGCACTACACGAACGGCAGTTCGGGCCGCTCCCGTGCCCGTTTCCGTGCTTCGCGGAAACGGTACGCACGCGACATGTGTGCGCAGCACGCGCTTAACACGGGTCCGGCATCGTTTCTGTTGTCGGCAGGAACGGGGAGCGGCTCCCCCGGACCGGCCGGCACCGAGCGGCGCAGGACCTCCGGAGCGGCTCCCGGGCTTCCTCGACGCCATGGGCGCGAAACGCCGGCCCTGACCCGGCACGCGTCCGCTCGCGGGGACCGCCGTCGTCCCGCCCCCCTCACCAGGGGGTGCGGCGGCCCCGCGAGACGCTCGGGCGCTGTGTGTCCCCGGCGCCCGAGGCCTCAGCCGACCGTGGACGCCGTCCCGGTCCGCCCCCTCAACGCCCCCTCAGTCCTCCCAGTCCGAGTCCTGCCTCCGTGACCTGCGTCCCTGGCCGAAGTGCGGGAGCTTGTGCATGGTGTGGACCGCGTTGACGCCCACGATGCCGAGCCACGCCACGATCAGGCCGGGCAGATCCGCGTTGACCGCGGCGATCGCCGAGAGGGGGATGGCGAGGATCAGGGAGACGATCGCGAAGCCGAAGCGTTCGCCCCAGGCGTCCGTCGTGCCGCGGGCGCCGCGGGCGATCGTCATCTGCTGCTCCGCCATCAGACGGCGCATTCTGCGGTCCACCGTCGCGTCGAGCCGGCCCTCGACCTTCTCGAGGAACGACTCGACCAACGCCGGTTCGTACTCCTCGCCGAGCTCCCTGCGCGTGTGCAGAGTCGCTTCGAGTTCCTTCTTGAGCTCAGAGTCGCGGGCTTCCATACGAAGGAACGGTACGGAGCGGGGTCGGGGAAGGCAGTGGGGCTAGCCCCCCATTTCGTCCTGCGGATGACCTGAGTGCAGGGACAGAGCGATCACCGCGATGTCGTCGGAGAGCTGATGCGTCCACGCCCGGATGTCCTGGTGCAGGTGGTGGACCAGGGCGCGCGGGGTGGTGTCCGGGGCCGCGGCCAGACGTTCGGTGACCGGGTAGAACTCGCCGGTCGCGTTGCGGCCCTCGCTCAGGCCGTCCGTGTAGGCGAGGATCGTCGACCCGGCGGTGAGCGGCACGCGAGTCGGCCGTACGGCAGCGGAGTCGCAGTCCGCGGCGTCCGCCGTGCCCAGCGCGCCGAAGCCGAGGGGCAGATGGGCTGATACGTCGAGTTCGTGGATGCCGGACGGGCCGAGCTGCAAGGGCGCCAGGTGGCCGCAGTTGACGACCTGCAGGGTCCCGTCGCCCTCGTACTGCAGCAGCAGCGCCGTCGCGAACAGTTCCTCGTCGTCGCGCGCGGACGCCGCGCGCACCAGTTGCCGGTCCAGACGGGCGGCCAGTTCCGCGAGTCCGGGTGTCTCGAAGGCCTGGCTGCGGAAGCAGCCGAGCAGATCGGTCACGGTCTGCACGGCCTGCAGGCCCTTGCCCCGTACGTCGCCGATGAGGACCCGTGTGCCGAACGGGGTCTGGACCGCGTCGAGGAAGTCGCCACCGACCCCCGTGCCGTCGGTGGCCGGCCGGTACAGGCCCGCCAGGTCGAGAGCGCCGAGCCGCTCCGGCACCGGCCGCAGTACGGCGTGCTGCAGCGCACCGGCCGCCTGCGCCGTACGGCTGAGCCGGTCCGACTGCTCACGGCGTGACCAGGTGAGCGCGCCCGATCCGGCGCCCACGGTGAGGGCGAGAGCAATGGCCATGGACCGGTTGCCCGGTGTCATGTCGACCATCAGGAACTGCAGGGTCGAGGCCGCGGCCACGGCGAGTGCCACCACCGGCCGGCCGAGCACCAGCGCCGCCGCGGCGACCACGCCGGTGCCCACCCACAGCACTTCGTGCGCCTGCGCCGCGGTGAGGACGGTGGGGAGTTCGGCCGCGTACGGGATGGCGTGGGCGGCGGCGGAGCCGAGCACGATGGAGCTCGGCAGCAGCGCGGCGGCCCGTCCCGAACGGGTCCGCGGGACGGCCGCGAGGAACTGGGTGAGCTGCGGTGCCACCGCCAGCATCAGACCGAATCCGGTGAGGGTCACTCCGGCGAAGGCGCACGCGAGGACGGCGCCGCCCGACCCCGTCAGGACGTGCAGGAACGCGAGGCCGAGGCCGGCCAGGGGGAGCCCGAGCGACGAGCCCGTCAGCGGCGTGACGGTGCGGTATCGGGTCAGCAGGCAGGCGGCGGCGCCGCCGAAGCCGAACGCGGACACGGCCAGCATCCCCTGGTCCGCCGATCCGCCCACCGACCGCAGCAGGGAGGGGACTGCCGTGATGATCACGATGTGGGTGAAGCCCAGGGTGAGCCCCACGGTCAGTGCCCTGGACCAGATCCGTCCGGGGACGGGTCCCGGGCCGGGGGCGTCGTGCCCTGGCGTCGTACGACGGTCGTGGACCAGCAGGGCCACGGCCACCACGACGGCCGCGCCGAGCAGCGCGCAGACCCGCGGATCCGACCAGCCCCACGGGGGCGCGAGTTGGAGACCCGTCGCGGCGAGTACGCCGATGGCGACCTGCGCCGCGCAGCGCCCCCGGTGCCACGGCGTACGCACATCGTGGGAGGTGGCGGCGGGCAGCCGGCGTGCCGCGAACAGCAGGAGCGCGGCGCTGAAGGCGGCGAGCACACCCATCACGCCCCGCCAGCCGAGCAGTTCCGCGGCGCGGGGTGCGAGCAGGTAGGCCGCCGCGAATCCGCCGGACATCGCCGCGAGCCACAAGCCCGTCGCCCGGTTCATCCGCCCCGGCAGATGTGTCGTCGGGAGGTACGCGAGGCAGCTGACGAAGGCCGCGGCGAGCGCCGTGGCCAGCCCCGCACGGCCGAGCGCGTACGACCAGGCGTCGAAGGCCCCGGCGAGGAGCACACAGCTGCCGGTGAGGGCGGCGAGCGAAGGGATCAGTACGGTCCGGCGGCCGAACAGGTCTCCGGCCCGGCCCGCGGCGGGCAGGACGACGAGGATGAGGGCGACGCCGACGACGCGGGCGAGGGTCTCGTTGCGCGGGGTGAGGTGCAGGTCGGTGTGGATGAGGGGGACGGTGGCCGAGTCGAGTGCCGGGGTGACGATGTACAGCCCGGCGACCACGGTGAGCAGCGCGCCGATCAGCTGCCCGTGCGGCTCCACGGCAGGCGGGCGGGTCCGCGGCGCGGCCGGCGCGGTCGGTGGGGGCGGAGGGTGCTCCGTGCCGTAGATCCTCACAGCGGCCTCTTCTCGGGTGGGGAGCAAAAGTACGTAACCCGGACCGCTTTTGTCAGTCTTTTTCACTGTGCGATTTCTATGTCGCTTTATGTCATGAGTTCTCCGGGGGAATTCCGTTGTGCTCGCGGTGCTCGGTGGGCGCTCGCTGAGCAATTGCTCTGGGGATGAGAGTTGACAGGTGACTTGACCAGCGTGCTGTCAGATTGGCAGTCGATCAAGCAACTGGATCCGGGCCATCTGAAATGAGAGTGCCCCGGTGGTTCGGTATGTCCGTGTGCTGCGGCTGGGCCGGTCGTGGGCACGCAGCGACGTGCGTCGCGCCTCGTTCGGAACGCTTCGCGTTCGCGCACATCTGGCGCAGGGCTGATGAGGCTCACCCGCTGGCGGTGATCCTCGTGAGCGCCAGCGGTTCGCGCGGGGTCAAATGCTCTTGGGGCGTGAACTGGTGCGACCGCAAGGTGTGTTGATCGGGTCCGAGATGGACACCTGGTCCCGCTTGTTTGATCTTCGCAATGAGGCATGCACCGTCAACGCGGCTGCGACTGTCGAGTTTGCGCTGACGTTGCGGAACGGTCCGCTTCGAGTTAGGCGAGGAAGTCTTCCCAGCTCAGACGCTATGACTGTGTCGCGGGTCACGTTGACCGGAATGGCTGATCGATCGTTAACTCCTGTCACTTGTGAATCTCTTGTGACGCTGGGGTGGGGACTGTGGAGTTGGGGTCGGGGCGCAGCCATGCCCAGATACGTCGACGTAGCCGGCTGCGTCGTAGCGCGCCGAGTGTGATCGGCGCGGCGGTGGCGGCATTGCTGTCGACGGTGCTCGTGCAGGTGTCGGTCGCATCTGTGGCCGCTCCACAGACCGATGCGCCGGAGCTGTCGGAAAGTCAGAAAGCCCTCGCAGAAGCGAAGACATCCGGTGAACGGGTTGAGGTGACCGGCCAGCGCTCGGAGCGCACCACGGTCTATGCGAACCCCGATGGCTTCTCCTTCACGCTGAAGGAGTCGGCGGTTCCGGTGCGGGTGTCCAAGCCGGGTGGTGGGTGGCAGGCGCCGGATCCGACCCTGGAGCGGCGCACAGATGGTTCAGTCGCGCCGAAGGCCGCGGTTTCGCCGATCGTGTTCTCCGGCGGCGGGGACAATGATCCGCTGGCGCGGATCGCGCATGAGGGCCGTTCGCTGGAGTTGAGCTGGCCGGGCGCGCTGCCGGAGCCGAAGCTCGAGGGTGCGAGCGCGGTGTACGCGAACGTGCTGCCGGATGTGGACTTGAAGGTCACGGCGACGATCGAAAGCTTCCAGCATGTCCTGGTGGTCAAGACCCCGGAGGCGGCGGCAAACGAAAAGTTGAAACAGATCGACCTGGGCCTGAAGACCGCGGGCGTGGAAGTCGTGGAGGAGGCCTCCGGGAGCCTCGCCGCGGTCGATGCCGACGGCAACACGGTGTTCGAGGCGCCGCCAGCGCGGATGTGGAATTCGGCCGGACAGGCGCTGGCAACACCGGCCCGGCTCACCACGACCGATGAGACCGCCCCGTCGGACCCGGCCGAGACTGCCCCGGCCGACTCGGGTTCGGGAGACAGGCCCGGCCAGGGCGACGTCGTCGCACAGATGGACGTCAAGGTCGGCAAAGAAACCCTGACCATCGTTCCCGATGCTGAACTGCTGGGAGAACAGGACAGCTCGGTCTTCCCGCTGTTCATCGACCCGTCGATTGGGTTGAGTGAAGGGGCGAAGCCGGAGTGGACTCTGCTGCGCTCGGACGGCTACAAGGACTACGCCTGGGGCAACGGCAGTGACGGCCAGGGCGAGGGTGCTGGCGAATGCGGTACCTGGAACGGCTACCTCTGCAGTACGAAGAACTATGTGCAGCGGCTCTACTTCGAGTTCTCGCCGGCCGCGCTGAAGGGCAAGCACGTTCTGGATGCTACGTTCCGCGTGACCATGCCGTGGGCGTTCCAGTGCGATCCGCGCTGGGTGGATCTGGTCCGCACGAAGCAGAACATCTCCTCGTCCACGACGTGGGCCACGCGGCCGCAGGGCGACTGGGACACCATGGGCGACCGGCATGTGTCGGCTGGCCGGGGAGACTTGTGCGATCCGGGACTGCCGGACGCGGCGCTGGAGTTCAACGACAACCCGGACGAGACGAACGAGAACCTCACACCGACCATCCGGGACTTCGCGGCCGGCAAGTTCTCCCGCCTCACCTTGATGATCAAGGCGCATGATGAGACGGACACCTCGGCCTGGAAGCGGTTCAAGAACAACGCCGAGATCGAGGTGAAGTATGTGGGCGTGCCGGCCACGCCCACGGAGGTCGGCTTCGTGACGGGGACGGGCTACGTCTGCTCCACCAACTCTTCCAGCCCCTCCATCGTTTCGAGTCCGACACCTGCCGTGCAGGGCCGACCGCGTACTGCCGCCGGTGGCGAGAAGTCTGCACTCCTGCGAAACCGTTGGCGCACGGACAAGTGGGACGGCACCCAGTGGGTAACCGCCCATACCGACATCGACCGCCCGACCACCGGCTACGTCGGCAACCTTGCAAAGACGACCGCTAATCTGCCCACCCTTCAGGAAGGCGTGGCGTATCGGTTGAAGGCGCTGACCTTGTCGTACTACGAGGGTGGAACCAACCGGCTGAACAGCGGGTACAGCACACCCTGCTACTTCAAGATAGATAAGGGTGCCCCGAAACCTCCCAAGATTACGCTGAGTAGCCCATACACACCCTGCGTGGAGGCGAGTTGCGCTCCAGCGGGCGGGCCAGGGCAGAAGGTGACCTTCACATTCAGCCCGAATGCAGTCGATACCGATGTGATCGGGTACGAGTACAAGCTGCCCGGGCAGACTGCGTGGACCCGTAAGGACGGCAAGAGCGTCAGCGTCGACTTCACGCCGCCGACCGCCCGGACGTACACGGTAGAGGTACGTGCCTTGGACACTCTCAGGCCCGGAGAAGACAACACCGTGTCGTTCCTGGTCAAGGCCGGAGATGGCCCGGTGGTCCGCTACCACTTCGCTGAGGCGAGCGGCGTTGCGGTGGATGCGGCCACGGCTGATGGAACGGATGATGCTGTCCTGAGTTCCGGGGCTAGCCGGGACAATCGGGGTCGGCGTGGTCTGATGACGCACGACGCAGCAGGTCAGCCGTTGAGTGCTCCCGTCGATGACACGGGGCTGGTGCTGGATGGTGCCACCGGGTATGCCGCGACGAGCGAGCCGGCGCTGGAGACCCGTTCCTCTTACACCATGGCCGCGTGGGTGCGGCTGACCCCTGGGGAAGGCGTCGGTGTGGAAACGGTGCTCAGCCAGAGCACGAACACCAGCCCCTTCGCCAAGAAGTCCAGCCCGTTCTATCTGTCCTACCACAACGGCACAACCAATGCCTGGAGTCTGCGTGCGCAGGGCGGCGACGGCACGTGGCATCAGATTCGGTCCAAGCAGAGCTCGCCGCGCGGTGTGTGGACCCATGTCGCCGGTGTTCATGACGCTGCGGACAAGAAGATCCGGCTGTATGTGAATGGTGTGTTCCAGGGCGAGACCGATGCTGGCACCCCGTATGCGGCGGACGGGTCCTTGCAGGTGGGCCGGGTTCTGTACGAGGACGTTTATACGGACTACGTGAACGGCGTCATCGATGAGGCCGCGGTATGGCAGCGGGCGCTGACCGAGACGGAACTCCAGGACGAGGCACGCCTGTTGATCTCCGACAAGTTCGCGGGCACCGAGCTGATCGCGGACTGGAACCCGACGCGTGGCGTAACCGGCACGACGATCAAGGACACCACCTCCGCGTACGGTAAGACTCTCACCCTCACGGACGGTGCGAGCATCGCCGACGAGGCGATCGTCCTCGACGGAGTCGACGACGCGGCCACCGCACCGGGCCCGATCGTCGACGGCAGCGGCTCCTTCACCGCCACCACCCAGGTGGAACTGGATCCGGCGAAGCTGCTGGCCAAGGACGTTGGCTATATCGGCCAGGTCACCGGACAGCGCACGGCCGACGGCTCTGCGTGGGGCCTGTGGTTCGAACTCACAGGCAAGAAGACCGTGCTGGACGAAGAGACTCTCGAGGAAGTCACGGTGCCAGAAGGCATGTGGCACTTCGGCCGCCGCGAGACGGATGGCACGTTCTCCTCGGTCACGTCGGAGCAGACCGCGAGCGTCGACAGCGCAGTACGGCTGACTGGGGTGCATGACTCCGTGGACGGGACGATCAGCCTCTACATCGGCTATGGACTCAACGGCGAGCCCAAGACGTACACGGCGCAGATCGGCAGCGGCGAGTTTACCGCCGGCAAGGCGTACGCGGCCGGTGCGTGGAAGCACTTCCTGCCCGCCCACATCACCGACATCCGGCTGTGGGCTGGGGCGATGGCCAGCTCGGAGCAGGTGGAGACCACGGTCGGCGACTGATCGAACAGGCGTGGTGGGCGGCTCTTACGCCGCCCACCATCGCTTCACCGTTGCGGCTACGGCGTAGTGACTTTCTTTTTTCCTTGTGTTGATCTGACTGGGGCGGGACTGTGAAGGCGTTTGGCAAGGGCACCTCAAGATGGGGTGTGGGTGGTGTGGGGCGCTGGGGGCGGCGTGTGATCGTTCCCGCCCTGGCGTTGACGTTGCTGGCACCGGTGGGTCAGTTGCCGCTGGCGGTCGCCGCAGACGGCGGTCTCGGGCGCCCGGACCTGCCCAAGCAGCGGGTTAGCAAGGTCAAAGAGGTCACAGGTCTGGGCGCAAAGAAGTCCCGCGAGAGGGTCGCCAAGGGTAAGCAGGCCGGCCAAGAGCAGGCGCGCCGCGCCGAGGCGGAGCAGAAGGCCGCCTGGCCCAAGAGCGACACCGCGACGATCGAGCTCAGCGCCAACAAGCTCGCAAAAGCAGACCTAGCCGGCACCCCGGTTGCGGTCGAGCCTGAACCGAGCCGCCGATTGTCTGCCGCCGAGGGCCAGGCCGAGGTGACGGTCCTGGACCAGAACTCGGCCAGCAAGGCGGGCGTCACCGGTGTCCTGCTCACGGCCGCCGCCGAGCAGGCCGGTGCGGCCGAAGTCGCTGTCAACTACGCAGACTTCGCCTCCATGATCGGCGGTGGCTGGTCGCAGCGCCTGCAGCTGGTCCAGCTTCCAGCCTGCGCGCTGACCACTCCGGACAAGGCCGAGTGCCGCAAGCAGACCCCTCTGGCCACGGACAACAACGTCACCCAGCAGACCGTGTCCGCTCAGATCGCACTCGCCGAGACACAGCCGCAAGCCGAGGCCTCAGGTGTCACGGTGTTCGCGGTGACCGCGACCGCTGCCGGAACAGGTCCGTCGTCCAAGGGAACCGGCGACTACTCGGCGACTCCGCTGTCGTCCTCGTCTTCCTGGGAGGCAGGCGGCAGCTCCGGCTCGTTCTCCTGGAACTATGGCTTCACGACGCCCCCGGCCGCGGCCGGCCCTGCGCCGAGCCTGGCCCTGTCGTACGACTCGGGCAGCGTGGATGGCCGCACTGCCACCAGCAACAACCAAGGCAGCGCGGTTGGTGAAGGCTTCTCACTGACGGAGTCCTACATCGAGCGGACCTACGGAAGCTGCGAAGACGACGGGCACGAGGACACCTTCGACCGCTGCTGGAAGTACGACAACGCCAGCCTCATCCTCAACGGCACATCCAGCCGCCTCATCAAGGACAACACCTCCGGAGAATGGCGCCTGGAGAACGACGACGCCTCCACCGTGAAGCGCTCCACCGGCGCCGACAACGGAGACGACAACGGCGAGTACTGGACCGTCACCACCGGCGACGGCACCAAGTACATCTTCGGCCTGAACAAACTTGAGGGCGCAACAGATCAGCGCACCAACTCCACCTGGACCACGCCGGTCTTCGGCGACGACTCGGGCGAACCCGGCTACGACAAGGGCAGCGCCTTCTCCGACCGATCCGTGACACAGGCCTGGCGGTGGAACCTCGACTACGTCGAAGACACCCGCGGCAACGCCTCCACCTACTGGTACGCCAAGGAATCCAACTACTACAAGAAGAACAAGGCAGCCACCGCCAACACCTCCTACACTCGCGGCGGCTACCTGAAGGAGATCAAGTACGGCCTGCGCAAGGGCGCGCTGTTCACCGACGACGCCGACGCCAAGGTGACCTTCTCCCACGCCGAGCGCTGCACCGTCGGCGACTGCGCGGAGCTGACCAAGGACACTGCGCAGCACTGGCCGGACGTCCCGTTCGACGCGATCTGCACGGATGGCGACACCGAATGCCTGGGGGCCGGCCCGTCCTTCTTCTCCCGTAAGCGCCTCACCGGAATCAATACGCACTCCTGGAACGCCACCAGCAAGGCGTACGATCCGGTGGACTCCTGGGCGCTGACCCAGGACTACTACGACGCTGGCGACATCGGCGACACCACCGACCATGTCCTGGTCCTGAAGTCGATCAAGCGCACCGGCAAGGCCGGCACCGACATCGACCTGAACCCGGTCTCATTCACCTACCAGCTTCGCGAGAACCGAGTTGATGGCACGGACGACATCCTGCCGCTCAAGCGCCACCGCATCGAGACGATCACCTCGGAGACCGGCGCGATCACGACGGTGACGCTGTCGGGACCGGAATGCAAGCGCAGCGAGGTCCTTGGTGCAGCACAGGACTCCAACACCCGTTCCTGCTATCCGCAGTACTGGAACATCAACGGCGCCTCCGAGGCAACCGTGGACTGGTTCCACAAGTACCGCGTCTTGGCGGTCGGCGTCGCCGACCCGACAGGGCAGAACCAGACGGTCGAGAACGCTTACGCCTATGCAGGTGCGGCCTGGCACCACAGCGACGACCCCTTCACACCGAAGGGCGAGCGAACCTGGTCCGAGTGGCGTGGCTACCGCGACGTAACCGTCTACAGCGGAGCGCTGGACACCACCCGCTCCAAGACGGTCTCCCGCTACCTGCAGGGCATGAACGGCGATAAGAACAAGGACGGCACCACCAAGACCGTCAACAGCGACCCGCTGCTGGACACGGACGTCGACTTCACCGCGGCCGCCGACAATGACCAGTACCAAGGGCAGCTGCGCCAGAAGGTGACCTACAACGGCAGCCAGCCCGTCACCAGCACCTTCAAGACGTACACCAGCAAGAACACCGCCACACAAACCGTGCCCGACGCGGCCGCACAGACCGCCCGCTGGGTCCGTGAATCCACCACCTACACCAGCACCTACCTGACGGCCTCCAACACCTGGCGCAGCCACGCCACCACCACCCGCTACGACGATCTGGGCATGGTCCGAGAGGTCGACGACTACGGCCAGAAGGGCCTGGGCGGCGACGAGACCTGCACCCGCACCTGGTACGCCCGCAACGCGGACGCCGGCATCAGCAGCCTGGTCTCGCGCACTCGCACCGTCGGCAAGGAATGTTCGATCGCCGACACCTCCCTCACCCTGCCCGGCGACGACAAGAGCCGCGGTGACGTCCTGTCCGACACCGCGACCGGCTACGACGGCGCGAGCACATGGTCGGAATCGATGAAGCCGACCAAGGGCCTGGTCACCTGGACCGGCCGCGCCAAGGGCTACAACTCCGCCACCCCGAGCTGGCAGACCATCACCAGCTCCGCCACCACGGACTTCGACACCCTCGGCCGCCCCACCAAGGTGACCGACGCAGACGGGAAGCCGACCAGTACGGCATACACGCCCACCGATGCCGGACCACTCACCAAGACCATCACCACCAATGCACTGGGCCACAGGTCCGTCAGCTTCTTCGACCCACGCCGCGCGCAGCCGAAGACCACCTACGACGCGAACCTGAAGAAGACTGAACTCGCCTACGACGCATTGGGCCGCCTGACTGCCGTGTGGCTGCCCAACCGGTCCAGCGCCAGCCAAAGCCCCACCACCAAATTCGCCTACCACCTGGACAACAAGACACAGCCCTGGGTGTCCACCTCGACCCTGAAGCGCGATGGGGAGACCTACGACACCAGCTACGCGATCTACGACGCGCTGCTACGGCCGCTGCAGACCCAGATCTCAACGCCCCAGGGCGGGCGGCTGCTGACCGACACCCGCTATGACACCCGCGGCCTCGTGTACGAGACGCAGGCGGACATCTTCGACACCACCAGCCTGCCCAACGGCACCTACACTCGCGCCGAATACGGGCAAGCACCCAAGCAGACGCTGACCGAGCACGACGGAGCAGGCCGGGCCACCAAGACCAAGTTCGTGGTGTTCGGCGCGGACAAGTGGTCCACGACCGCCAGTTACACCGGTGACTCCACCGCCACCACCGCCCTCGACGGCGGCACGGCCGCCCGTACCATCACCGACATCCGCGGCCGGACGGTGGAGACCCGGGAGTACGCCGGCAAGGAACCGGCCGACACGCAGTATGGCGACGGCCTGGGCGCGACATATGTGTCCATGAAGTTCGGATACACCCTCGACGATCTGCAGACGCAGATCACCGGCCCGGACGACGCCAAGTGGTCCTACACCTACGACCTGTTCGGCCGCCAAATCACGGCGACCGACCCGGACAAGGGCACGAACCAGGCTCCCACGCAGTACGACGCCCTCGATCGACCGATCCAGTCCACCGACTCGCGCGGCAATTTGATCCTGTTCGGCTACGACGCCCTGGGACGCACGACGGGCACTTGGACGGGTTCGAAGACGGACGCCAACCAACTCACCGCCACCTCCTACGACACCTTGCTCAAGGGTCTTCCCGACTCCACCATCCGCTATGTGGGCGGCAAGACCGGCCAGGCCTACACCGACTCGGTCACCGAGTACGACACCCTGTCCCGCCCGGTGAAGTCCAAGCTTGAACTGCCCGCCACCGACCCGTTCGTGAAGGCCGGAGCCCCGGCGAGCCTGGAGTTCGAGACCGCCTACAACCTCGACGGCACCACCAAGTACACGAAGGAGCCCGCCCTCGGCGGCCTGCCTTCCGAAATCGTCGACTACGACTACAACCAGCTCGGCCAGGTGACCTCAGCGGGTGGTTCCACCGGCTATCTCCTGGATACCGAGTACTCGGCCATCGGCCAGCCCACTCAGCTCACCGTGGGCACCGCCAACACGTCCGACCACAAGAAGTCCTACCTCAACAACCGCTACGAGCAGGGCACCGACCGGCTGATGCGTAGTTTCGTCACCGACGACACGCACGGCTACCAGCTGCAGGACCTCAACTACAGCTACGACCAGGCCGGCAATGTCACCTCCATCGCCGACACCGCCACCCTCGGCGGCACCTCTGCAGCCGAGAAGCAGTGCTTCGCCTACGACGGCCACCGGCGCCTGACCGAGGCCTGGACCCCCAGCTCCCAGAACTGCGCGGACGCCCGCAACGCAGGAAACCTGTCTGGCCCGGCCCCGTACTGGACCAGCTACACCTACAACAAGGCCGGCCAGCGCAGCACCGAAACCACCCACAAGACCAGCGGCGACGCCAAGACCACCTACTGCTACACCGAACCCAAGCAGCCCCACACCCTGCGTCACACCACCACAACGGGCAACTGCGACAACGTCGGTGCCTGGTTCAACTACGACTCCGCCGGCAACACCCTGCAGCGTCACGGCAAGTCGGCCGCGCAGACGCTCACCTGGAATCAGGAGGGCAAGCTCGCAACCGCCACTGAGAACGGCGCGAAGACCGACTACCTTTACGATGCCGCCGGCGAACTTCTCATCCGCAACACCGAGAACGGCGAGCGGGTCCTCTACACCGGCGGTACCGAACTCCACCTTCGCGCCAACGGCACCACCTGGGCCCAGCGCTACTACACCGCTGGCGGACAGACGATCGCCCTGCGCTCCACTGAGTCCGGCGCCAACAAGCTCACGTATCTGGCCGGCGACCACCACGGCACGATGTCCCTGGCCATCGACGCCGACGCCACCCAGACGTACAGCAAGCGCTACATGAGCCCGTTCGGATCTCAGCGCGGAGAGCAGCAGGGCACCACATGGCCCGATGACAAGGGCTTCCTCGGCAAGACCAACGACGAGAACACCGCCCTCACCCACATCGGCGCCCGTGAATACGACCCGTCCATCGGCCAGTTCATCAGTGTCGACCCCCTGCTAGAGACCGACAAGCCCCAGACGGTTAACGGCTACAGCTATGCAGCCAACAACCCGCTCACCTATTCCGACCCGACTGGCCTGGCGCTCGACCCCGGAAACGGACGTGCCCACCAGAGCTCAACGAGCGGTTCCGGCAAGGGCGGCGATACACGCGACTCCGCGTTCCCGCTCAACCCTGGCGTCAGTTACAAGCCGAAGGACCAGGGAACCCCGAGCCAGCAACTCGGACGCATCGTGCGCTCCGAAATGCCCGGAACCCCCACCATTGAATTCATCGACGCCTTTGACATCGCCCTGGCGAAAGCCGAAAGCCACTGGCGCAAGATGTACAACGAACCGCTCCCCCTGGATCAGATAGGAGCAGTCGGTGTCGGAGTTTGCTCTGACGAAGACGCATGCACCGATGAGCAAATGGGCTACTTCTACGACGTCTACATGCCGCCGGAGAAAATGCTCGAGATCGCCGTATCCGGCGGGCGCGGAGCATTCGCCACCAAGGAAATGAGCGAACTCGCAAAGCGGCTGCGCGGAGGCTGCAAGTGCTTCCTCGCCGGCACAGATGTCCTCATGGCCGACGGGACCACGAAGAACATCGAAGACGTCGAGCTCGGTGACGAGGTGATGGCCACGGATCCGGAGACGGGCGAGAAGGGACCCCGGAAGGTCACACGCCTGATCCGTACCGAGGACGACAAGAAGTTCAACAAGCTCTCCATCGCAACCCCGGACGGAATCGAAGAACTCACAGCCACGCACGAGCACCCCTTCTGGTCGCCATCCCAGAAGAGCTGGATAGAGGCAGGCGACTTGTCCGTGGGCATGACACTGCTCACCGACGACAACAAGACCGTAATCGTCACAGCAAACAAGCCCTTCACCAAGCATGCTCGTACCTACAACCTCACCGTCGATGACCTCCACACGTACTATGTGCTGGCGGGGGAGACTCCGGTCCTCGTTCACAACAGCAACTGTGAAGGGCCGATTCTAACCAGGTCTCAGTCCAACCAGGTGCTTGAGCGCCTCGGTTACAAGGAGACAAAGAATAAGTCGGCAGGCCGAGGGGCGGCGAGGATTTGGGAGAATAAGAAGGCGCCAGCGTCGGAGAGGTATGTAACTCAAGATATGACTGGGCACGGTGGTGGCCTTTTCAAGGCCGGGCCTACCGTTGAGTCGCTCCAGACAACCAGGAGTACGCTCCGGAGCGGTTCGTACGAGCTAGATAAGTTCGGTGGGCTGAAATGGCTTCGCAAATGACCCTTTGTTTCCTCGTCTCCAAGTATGACGAGCGCCGGCGTAGTGGTTTGATTGCCGACTGGACTTCCTTTGAGGATGTCGGCAAGTCTTTCAATGGCAAAGTGCTGACGGCTGCCGAGTATCAGCGGGTAGAGGATTTGTACATCTCAGCCGTGGGTTCCCTGGCCGACGCCATGCAGGCGGACAGATTTGAGTTGAGAAACCTTGTTCTCAACGAGCCCCCGCCCGCCTGGCTTGGCGCCCCCTATGAGGGGTGCTCTGTTGAGCGGCACACTGCCCTAAGGTTGCTTAGGCGGATGCTCCGGCATGGGCTGATCTCTTGCACATTGGAAAGTGGAGATGCCCTTCGGGTGGCGGTCGAGACTGACTTTTACGTCTCGGTAGAGATCCAACCGGATGCGGTGGACTGCCTGGAGGAGGTGAGACATCTAGGGTTGCATTTGACTGCCGTGGATTGCGGCGAAGAGGAACGCGACGCCCCAACAACGGTCTCCCGTACGGCAGATTGCAAATTCTGGGAGGAGTTGGCGCAGAGCGTCAGGCTATCGCGAGGGGCAACTGCAATCCTCGAGCGTTGGGCGGAAGGATCCTTCGGCTACCGTTGGCTTCCAGTTTTTGACGGGAATCTCTCGGTAATCGCCAGATCTGTTCGGCCGCACTCCTTGGTTACGGCGTATCTTGAAACGAGCGTTCAATGGGTATCGCGACGAAATCTGCTGCCTGCGATTGAGTCGGCCATTATGGTCGAAGATGAGCCGGTAGTGGTCTTCTCGCGGTCGGTTGGCGGAGTCGCGCCTGAAATTCTGGTATACAAGGGGGCCGTTCCGCCAATCGAGGTGGAGGTGCCTCCAGGCGATGTTTTCGGATTCTTCCTGTGGCCGGCTGATGATTCGCCCTCCATCCAGGCGATAGTGCCGGGTGATGGAGGCCGATCCATTCAGTAGTCGCGGCAACGGTGGCGGTCCCCACGAGACGACCGCCACCGTTGTCATGTTCAGCGAGAGGCCCTCGACGGGTGAAACGTAGCGAATACTTGAGCCTTCGCGCCTGCAGTGCGGCAACCTTCGCCCTAGATGCCAGACTCCCAGATCAGGTTTTTCAGGAGCCCGCAGGTGACTGGCTGTTCTGCGAGTTCGATGTAATCTTTTCTCCGGAGATCTGGCCAGCACTATGCATGATGGCTCGGTGGCACGGAGATGAGACCATCGAGCTGCTCGTTGCCGAGCCGGACTGTGACGCCTTCTACCTCCCTGAAGGGCTCGGATACCCGGCAGTCTCCCTTTCTGTCGACGCCACCGAGGACGATTACTGGGCTGCCGTCGGATTTGATCCGACCGGCGACGCGCTCGCATCACTTGCAATCTCTGCGAATGTCGTTTCCATGACCGGAGCGTCGGCAAAGTGGGGATGCTGGGGGGAAAGGGATCCTGAAGTCGCGGTTTTCAGCGGTTTTCCGGATGCTGTCGCGCGCGCAGAATGGTGCGAGCGGTTCGGGCCGTTCCTGAACGTGGCAGGAGCGCTGGAGTCTTACCTTCCAGCGGCCTTCGCCGGTCAGACGGTGCCGACTGAGTTTGCCGCCACCCTGACTGCCAACTACGCGCCGCAGGGCGATAGCCGGGCTTAGTTTGCGGAGGTCCCGCCGAAGGCCGGCGGGACCTCCCGAGGCGCCGCTGATGCACCTGGGCGGCTACGACAACTCGACCGCCAAACCGTTGGCCCCGGTGCACTGGAAGTCACGGAGGACATACAAGCGAACCCACCTATTGGGTTGGGGCTCGGACCATGCCACCGCGAGCAATGCCCAAGACCTGTGGATCAGCCTCGGGCGTTGCCTCGGCCAGTTGAGGAGCTGGGGGAGTCAGGCCGCCGACGTGTGGGCGTGCTTGAGCGCGCTGCGCGCCTTCGGCACATCGTCCGCGCTCACGGAGCTCCAGAACGGGGAGGTGACGATTGCCGTGGTGAGTTCCAGTTCGCGTTCCTTGAGCTTGTCCCGCTGGGACTTCTGCTCGGCGGTGTAGCTGGGGGAGGTCTCGCGTGGGTTTTGCCCCAGTTTATGGACATCTCTTGAAGATCGGATCGTGGGGCCCGAGGTGGAGGTGTCCGGGTGGCTGCACGGCGGTATTCAGAGGAGTTCAAGCGGGACGAGGTCGAGCTGGTGGCATCCGAACAACTCGGTGGCCAGGGAGCTCGGGGTCAACACAGAGTCACTGCGGCAGCGGGTGCGGGCCGCCCGGAGTCCTGCACCGAGTGCGGGCGGTGAGCAGGTGACGCCAGCCGAGCGGGAAGAGCTGAAACCGCAGGCGGCCAGATCATCGCCCAGCGCTTCAACGAATCTGGCGCCAACAAGCTTACGTACCTGGCCGGCGACTTTGTCCGGGGCGTGGGGACTTCACTGTGGATCGTGCCGGACGGCCTCTGGGAGCGGCGGTTTCGGTACCCCAGGTGTCGGCAGGCCGGTCCCGGACCGCTAGGTGCTGCGCGGAATCCTGTCCTACACGCCGATATCCAGTGGGAACATCTTCCACAGGAGCTCGGCTTCGGCTCGGGCATGACGTGCTGGCGTCGGCTGCGGGACTGGAACGAGGCTGGTGATGCCGATGCGGGCGTTCCCGAGCCTTCCTTGTTCGCGACCAGTTCGACGCCGCATCCCCGGGGTGGCACATGGACACTGGGCATCCTCCTGAACCCTCGCGCATCCTGATGTCAGGCGGGGACAATCGCCTCCATGGCGCTGTCCCGTCCCTCTGTCCCCATTTCGGTGCCAATTTCCTTTCCTGCTGAGGACTTCGCGCTTGTCGAGCGGCGGGCCAGGGCTGGCGGGGTCAGTGTCGAAGAGTACGTGCGCGAGCTGGTCGTTGAGGAGGCACGTGAGGAGGAGCGGCTGGCGAGCAAGTTGCCGCCGCCTCTGCCGTGGCCGAACAGGATGACGTTGGTTCCTGAGCCGTTGCCTGGCGAGTCGTTCATGAGCTGGATGGATGCGCTGGCCCGGGAGAACGGCTGCGGGCGCAACGTGCTGCTCATGGAGTTCTGGAGGACTCGAAGGTCACCGCATTCGTACACGCACCGGCTGGGTGAAGCTCTGTCGGAGGACGGCATTGCCCGTATCACTGCAGCGACGGGGCTTTCGACGGCTGCGGTTGAGGCGCTGAGGTTGAACCGCTACCGCAGCGGGATTCCGGCCCTGGAGGCAGAAGGTGCCTGGTCGGAGAGACCACGCGCCTTCATTATGGACACCTTCTCCACGGAGGAGTACTCGCGCTGGTGCCCGCAGTGCATCGCCGAGACCGGTGGCCGGTGGTTCCTGAGATGGAAGCTCGCTTGGTCGTACGCCTGCGTGAAGCACGAGGTGTTCCTCAACATCGGCTGTCCCGCGTGCGGGGAGGTACAGGACTACCACAACGGGCCGCCGGATCTGCGGCTTCGCTGTCCGGCCCGCCCTGGGGCGGGCCGCGACGGCGGGAAGCGCTGTGAGCAGCAGCTTGCCGAGGCCCCCGCGCGACGGGTCACTGACCCCCGGTTGATCGAGCTTCAGCGGTGGATCGACTACGGATTCGGGGAGGGGGAGCGCCCCAGACTGGGCCGCAGCGCGTCTGCACTCTTCGACTATCCTGCCACACTGCAACTGATCCAACTCCTGCAGACACCGCCGATGTTCGCGCAGGCCGATCCGGCGATCGCCGAGGCCATGGCCGATGGAGCCCTCCGCAGGCCGACCATGTACGTATACCCCGGCGAGGTCCACGACCCGGTGGTCATGGCCGGAATCATCGGACTCGCCGATGAGCTGATGACGTCCCGTACGGGCAGAGCCGCGTGGTTCGCCGATCTGGCGCAGGCGGGAAGGAAGGACGCGCCGGCTCACGACCGTGAACCGCTGTCGCTGCGGTGGATTGCAGGGCTGGTCTTTCCTTGGCTGTTGGACACCCTCAAGGACCGAGGACTTGTCACGGACTCACACTGATGCCCTCTGGGCATGCCTGAATCTCCTCACGCACCGCCTTCAGCGCCAGCCGCCCTGCGGGTGCTCGTTGTCGGTGTTGTCTTCTTCGCCTCCGAGGACTTCAGAGCACGGACCTTGGCGTAGCTGCGCTCGTGTGCGTAGGACAGAACGATGGAGTCCATCACCTCGCGGGTGATTGCTTCGGTGCCCTCGGACACCGCGCGGACCGCGCTGCGACGTAACAGGGTGTGCAGGCCGGCGATGCTGCCGCCGGTGCGCTCATGTAGGTAGCGCCAATGGCGGCGGGTCAGGCTTTCGGGCTTGTGGAGATACAGGGCCAGGGCGCGTTCCAGGGAGTGAACAGTGCCCGCCCATTCCGTGCGGCCCCGGGCGGTGTCCAGGACGAACGGGGCGAGCAGTTGCCGGCTGAAACGGCCGGAAGTCTGGGTGTTGCGGCCGGTGGCGCCGCCCTCGCTGAGCAGCGGGCTGTTCTCCAAGTCGACGCCGGTGCCGATGATGGTGCAGGGCGCATGGTTGGCAAGGTACTTGATGTGATCGTTGGAGGCGCGGCCGTCCTTTTGCGAGCAGTCCAGGAAATGCAGGTCATCGAAGATCAGAAGCTGGGTATCGCTGGCCTGGAGAGCCCTCAGGACGCGGTCGTCAACGGCTTCCTTGGTGCCGCTGGTGGGGGTGTGGAGGTAGCGGGCGATGGCCATGGAGATCTGCTTCGGGGTGACCTGGTCGGCCAGCGAAATGTAGACGACAGGGACGCAGCACCCGAGCCGCTCGGAGCTGAACCACTCGGGAAAGTCCTGGCGTAGGTCTTGCTCGAATTTCCGGGCGATCATCTTGATCAGGGTGGACTTGCCGACTGTGGGCGGGCCATCGATCAGCAGGCCTGGCCGGGCGCCGGCTGGGGCCTCCTCGTTGGCAGCCAGCAACTCCGTGATCTCCTTCTCGAATCGCTGCACGGCCGGGGTCCAGGCCAGCACCAACGCGCTGTGGTATCGGCTGCGTAAACGGTTGAAGCGTCTGCGTTCACCGATGTCCATCGCCAGGTACGTCTCGTACGGCGGCAGTTGCGGGTGCGGCGGAGGCTCGTACAGGACGTATGCGGCCCAGTCCTCCTTCGTACGCGGCTCGGCCAGCCCCGGGTGCGCACCGCCGTCCTCGCCCGGGGGCGGCGGCCCGGTCATGGTGTTTCGTCCGTGTCGGTTCGGCCGCCCCACACCTTGTAGGAGGGCAGGGCATCGAAGTCGATCGTGACGTCTTCCTCCTCGTCCCTGGGAAGCGGTGGGACCGCGCGCAGCCGGGGCTCCTTGAAGGGAGCGTCGGCTGCGGAATCGGCTACTTCGGTCCGCGCCTTGTCCCGAGCCGCTGCCCGGGCACGCTCGGCATCCCGGGCCCGCGCGCGGCGGGATCGGGCGGTGGACGCTTCGGCGGCATCCGTGCGGTTCTGTAGATCCAACAGGGCGTCCAGGACGGCCTGTTGGTCCTGCGGGTCGCGTCCGCGTTCGCGCAGTTCCTGCTTGACCTGGCGCAGGGTGAGGTCGGTGAACGGCTCCAGACCACTCAGCGCGTGAGTCCAGCGCAGTGTGTGCCAGATGCCGCTGTACGGGTCGTGGAAGTAGACCTGCGTCATGTCCCGCGGGTCGTAGCGGATCGGCCAGGCGCCCTTGGCCTGCGGGTAGGGCGACTTGGCGGCGTTGTGGATGCGGGTGATGGGCGCGCTGTAGTGCAGGTAGTCCTTCTGGATCCGGCGGTTGGTTATCGAGCACCAGTGGATCGGCAGCAGTTCCAGGAACAGGTTGGGATCCCGTGGGGCGGCGATGTAGCCGCAGCGGTGCACGGCCAGTCGGTATGCGTCGTTCGGTGACAGGTTGATCTCCGGGAAACCCGGCAGCACCAGGCCCTTGTGTCGCTTGCGTTGGTACACGGCGACGACGTACTCGGCGAAGAACTCCTCCAGCTCCTCGAGCGTCCAGCGGGCCACCGCGTCCACGTCCCTGCCACGGTGCACCACATGATTGCCCTTGTAGCCGGCGATGTGCTCGGAGAACTGGCTCCTGATGGTTTTGAACGCCGCCTCGACCTGCGGCTTGTCGGTGGGCTTGTACTTGCGGGCGTCCTGGATGGTGATGCCGTAGCGGCGGCACACGTTCTTCACCGCCTGGGAGGCGAAAGCCTTGCCGTGGTCGATCACGACCTTCTCGGGGAACACCACCGGGCGCGCTGCGGCGGCCGCGAACCGCTCATCCTGCGCGAGCTTCGGCTCGCACGGTAGGCGCAGCATCCTGTGGCGCAGCCCTTCGGGCCAGCCCGGACGCATCGGCTCGGGCATCATCGCGTCCGCGATCACCAGACCCGCGTCCACGCCCTTCGTGCCTTTGGGCACCAGCCGCCAGCCGAGCAGGCTGCGCGTGCATATGTCGACGGCGATGGTCAGCTCGACGGAGAACACGGCGTCCTCGACCGGATCGTAGGCACGGACATCCAGCCAGCCGGTGTCGATCATCACCAGCTCGCCGGGTCGGCTCGCGGTGATCGGACGGTAGTGCCCGTCCGGCCGGTTCGCCACCGACTGCCGTGTCGTGGCCAGCCCCGTGGTGTAGCGGCCGGGCAGGAGAATGGCGACGTACCGGTTGAACGACTTCTGTGACGGCATCTTCACCGCGCCCGAGCCGTGTACGTCGGCCAGACGGCGCTCCACCCGGCGACGCAGCCGGTTCAGGCTTCCCGTCGAGTCGTCCGCCTCCGTCACGGAATGCTGCGTGAGGATCGCGTCGATCAGACGCTGGTCCACACCCGCCAATGGGTCCAACGACCGGTGGGAGCGCCGATCCACCAGCCCCCACGGTCCCTGCTCACGCCACCTGCGCAGCCGCCGCCACACCTGCGGCTCGCTGTAGCCCAACTCCCGTGCCTTGCTGCGCACCCGCTGGGCCAGCGGTAGCTCCGGGGCGTACTTCTCCCTGGGCTCATCGGGCAGCGCCTCCTCCGGGCTTCCACTGCGAAAGCCCGTGGTCAACTCCAGAAGGTGCTCCTGGGCGTGCTGGAGGTCTTTCAACTGCGTCTCGCTCAGCGTGTCGAACAGTGCGGCGGCATCCGACCACAACTTGCGCTCTGAAGCGTCGAGTTCCCCGGAATCGTCACCCTCCTCCGACGCGTCTGGTGGGCCGTCGTCGTAGGGGCGGAAGGTGGGGTCCGCAAGCAGGTGGCCTACGCCGATCACCGTCCACGAGCCGCTCTCCGAACGCAGCCGTACACCGTCATCAGTTACCCCGGTGACGGTGTGCACCTCGTCGTCCAGCCACACCTTCGCATCGCGTCGCAGCCGCACCGCACCTTCGACCGTCACGTACTCACCTCCGCCGCAGCCCTTACGAGCGTGGTCTCCCGCAGCGGGCGGTCGAGGTCCGTGACGATCCGCTGATGCCACATCAGGTGATACAGGACTCCCCGGGCCAGGTCCGGAAACTCCATGAACCGCATCAGCTCACCGATCTCCACTGGCTCACGAGCCAACTCCAGGAGGCGCGGCACCAGATCCCCGCCGAGATACAGCGGACGCCGGGCGTTGGAAAGCAGATCGACATTCGCCCACAGCTGGCCGTCCGGCTCCGACACCATCGCGTACTCCCAGCCCAGCCGTCCGCACGTTCGCTGGGTGCGCTCCTCCTGCAACAGCACCCCTGGGTCATTGCGCTGCTCGGCATTCTTCACGTCCAACAACAGCACGCTCCGGTCCCGGCGGCGAGCGAAGATGTCCGGCGTATGCCGCCACGCGCCGCGGGCGTCGACCGCATCGAACTCCAAAGGCTGCGTGGCGAACGCGGTCACCTCCGGATCGAAGTCCAGCAGCGTCAGCCACTTCGACTCCAACACGCTCTCGTAGTCGACGAAGTCACCCGACTTAGCCGCCCAATAATGCCCCGGCATATGCCCCTGCCCCGGGTAACTGGGAATGGCCCGCGCCATCCGGCCGTCCTCGAACGGCACGTCGGCCGCATCCTCCAGTCGCGACAGATGCTCGATCCCTTCGGCGTCGACATACCGCACCCGTACCAGATCGATGTCCCGGACCGGCATCTCGTCCAGCGCGTCCCCACCGTCAGTCACCGCGAACCTCCGCCTTCCCACGGGCTCTTGGCCCACCCGCCTGTCGGAACACACGCTCTGATTGCCTGCGCGAAGACCTCCGGCACAGCGAGCCGCTTCAGCGGCCCAGCGCTCAAGCACCCCTCATCTGCGGCCGTTCGCACCAAAGGCGCCAGCCTCAGTGACAGCTCCCGCACATCAGTCGCCGCCAGCACGGGTGTCACGAGGGCGAGAAGCGCCGCTGCGGCTTCGGCCGAAGCCGGACCCCATCCGAACCTTCCCCCTCGTGCCCCGCGGTCGGCGCTCTCCTGCCACAGGGCCCGAGCGCACCAGGCAGAAACGTCTCCCACACGCTGCAACACCCTGGGCAGGCCGAGCCTCAGCAGGATCACGCACGCCCGAAACGCAGCGAACCATCCGGCAGCCGATACGTTCACGCCGCCCAGCACAGGCTCCACCCGCTCGAACGCGACGTCCAGCCAGTGCCGTTGCGCAGCCACTGACTCCGCAGAAGCACCGTCAGTACGTGACGCAGGCAACCATCGCGAACACGGCCTTCCCTTAACGGAATTCGCGCACACGGTCGGCAGCCTGGCCCACTGTGCCGGCACGACCCGAGGTCGGTCCCCTCCCCAGCGCAACACCCACTGACACGTCGGACAGCGATCGAGCAGTACCAGCTGATGCTCGGGGCATACCGCCGCGCACGACAACTTCCACCACAACTGCCACACTCCGCCTGACGCCAGCAGACAGCTAGGGCACGCACGACTGCCGTACACCTCGACCCATTCCCGCCCCGCTGACGCCCGCGCCGCCACCGTGCCCACCGAGAGGACCGCCGGGATACTTAGCGGCCCGCCCTCGAACACCGACAAGTGCATCCCGTCGACCAGGCGTCCCGGGATGCCCGTCGCCGCGTACACGGTCCGCCGGAGCGGCTCATCGGGCCGCACTCCGAAGACCGGCGGGCGAACGCCCGCGGAAGCGCCGCGCAAACGCAGCCCCAACATGGCGGCCACCTCTGCCGACGGGCAGCGGTTAAGCCGTGCCAGCCGATCCACCCACGACCCGAAGGCCTCACCTGAGCGCGGGGTCGTGACCAGCGCTAACCGCCGTGGCGGCACGCGATCACCCCCTGAAAGTGATCTGGAACACTCTCATTTAGGGGTACACGCTATCAATTGCACTATCACATTGGAGTTCACACTCTCATCTCGACCATCCGCCCTCACTCGCCGGATTCGTGCGGGCCGGGTCTTGCCCCCGTTGCATAAGGTCATGCAGAGTTCCTCGGGAGTGAATAGATCGTCCGCGCGCTGTTACGGGAGGTGGCGTCACCATGGGCGAGGGCGCCGTCATGGGCGAGGGCGCCGTCATGGGCGAGGGCATCGTCGTTCTCGACGGCCGGAGCCTGCGGGTCGCCGATGTCGTACGGCTCGCGGAGGGCGTGGCCCGACCCGTCCCCGGCGCCGAGGCCGTGCGGCGCGTCGAGGACTCCTGGGCCACCGCGCGTGAACTCGCCGAGTCCGGCCGGGTCTACGGCCGCTCCACCGGCGTCGGCGCCAACCGGAACGAGAGTGTGGCCGGCGAGGCCGCCGCCGAACACGGCCTCAGGCTCCTGCGCTCCCACGCCGGTGCGATCGGTGCGCCGCTGCCCGCACGCGAGGTCCGCGCAATGCTCGCCGTACGGGCGAATCAGCTGCTCGCGGGAGGTGCGGGGCTCAGGCCCGCCGTGGTCACCGCGCTGTGCGAGGTCCTCGATTCCGGGGCCCATCCCGTCGTGAACGAGTTCGGCTCCGTCGGCACCGGTGACATCGCGGCCCTCGCCCAGGCCGGGCTCGCCCTCGCCGGTGAGCACCCCTGGGCCGCGGGACCCGCCCCCGCGCCGCTCCCGCTCGACAACAACGACGCGCTCGCGCTGATCAGTTCCAACGCGCTCACACTCGGCCAGTCCGCCTTGGCGCTGGGGGAGTTGAGGCGGCTGATCGCGGCCACGCAGGTGGTCGGCGCACTGTCGCTGCTCGCGGTGGACGGCTCGTACGAGGCCTACGCCGAGCCCGTGCACGCGGCCCGTCCGCACCCCGGCTCGTACGCCGTCGCCGCCCGCAGCCGCCGACTGCTCGGTGCGCCCGAACGTCCCGCCCCGCCGGCCGGCCGGATCCAGGACCCGTACGCCTTCCGCTGTCTGCCGCAGATCCACGGTCCCGCCGAGGATGCCGCCGACGCCCTCGAAACGACCCTCGCCGTCGAGCTGAACGCCGCCGCCGAGAACCCGCTGATCAGCGTCGAGGACCGGGCCGCGTACCACCACGGCGGGTTCTACCTGGCCCAACTCGCCCTGGCGCTCGACCACTTCAGGCTGGCCCTGATGCAGGTCGCGCAGCTGTCGGCCTCGCGCCTTGCCGCGCTGAACGAACCGGCCCTCACCCGGCTCAAGCCCTTCCTCGCCGACCAGGAGCCCGCCTCGTCCGGCGTGATGATCCTGGAGTACGCGGCCGCGGCGGCCCTCGGTGAACTGCGTTCCTTCGCGCACCCCGCCTCGCTCGGCCACGTGGTGCTTTCGCGGGGCGTCGAGGAACAGGCCAGTTTCGCCTCCCTCGCCGCCCGCCAGACCCTGCGGGCCGCGGCGCCGCTGCGGCTCGTCGTCGGCTGTGAACTGGTCGCGGCGATACGGGCGTTGCGGATGCGCGGTCCGCGGCCCGCGTCCGGGCTTCCGGTCGGCGAGGCCTTCGCGCTCGCCGCGGAGATCCTCGACGAGGACCTCGGCGACCGGCCGCTCACCGATGATGTGACGGCGGCAGCGGCGCTGCTCGACCGGTTCGCCGACCTCCAAGTCATGCGGTCCGAGAGGCAAGAGGGGCGCGAGGGGCGCATGGGGTACGAGGGTTACGAGGAGAGCAGACGATGACCGACAGCCCGGCCACCCGCCTTCAGCAGTTGTTCGAGGGCCACCGCCTGACGCCCACTCAGCGCCGTATCGCGCACTGCATGGTGCGGCGGGCGTCCGATGTGCCGTTCCTGTCCTCGGTGGAGCTCGCCGAACTCGCCGGTGTCAGCCAGCCGTCGGTGACCCGCTTCGCGGTGGCGCTCGGCTTCGACGGCTATCCGGCGCTGCGCAAGCATCTGCGGGAGGTGGCCCCGGCGGAGGCGGGCGCGGCCGCGGAGCTCAACGAGTACCAGCAGGCCGTGGAGGCGGAGATCGAGAATCTGCGTCATCTCGCCTCGGTGCTCGCCGATCCCGCGCCGGTGGAGCAGGCGGGCGCGCTGCTCGCCGCGTCCCGTCCGCTGCCGGTGCTCGGGCTGCGCGCTGCGGCCTCGCAGGCGTACGGCTTCGCCTACTTCGCGGCCAAGGTGCACCCCGACGTGCGGCTCCTGCACGAGGGCGGCACGATGCTGGCCGACCGTCTGGAGGCGGCCGCGCGCGCGGGCGCCACGGCCCTGATGTGCTTCGCGCTGCCCCGCCATCCGCGGGAGGTCGTCGATGCCCTGACGTACGCGAAGTCCCTCGGTCTGACCGTCGTCACGGTCGCCGACTCGGCCTTCGCGCCGGTCGCCAAGGCCTCGGATCTGCTGCTCCCCGCGGCGGTCGGGACGGGGCTCGCCTTCGACACGGTGTGCGCTCCGATGCTGCTCGGCCGGGTCCTGTTGGAGGCCATGTGCGACGGGCTTCCTGAGGCGCAGGCGCGGTTGGAGGCCTTTGACGCGCGGGCGGCGGAGCGCGGGTTGTTCGTGGAGTAGGTGAGTAGGTGAGTAGGGAGTAGGGGAAGTTCGGGCTGCCGTGCCGCCGCGCCCCGCCCTTCACACGCCGGCTCCGACCCCCGCCCCCAGCACCTCGGCGACCTGCGTGGGATGCGTCAGTTGCGGATAGTGGCCCGCACCGGCGATCTCGTGCACCGGCCGGCCGGCCGTCGTGACCACGGGGTCGTCCGAGCCGGCCACGATCTTGACCGGTACGGTCACCCGCTCCAACAGGGCCTGGAGTTCGGCACGTTCGGCCTTCGCCGCCCGCAGCGCCCCGACCGTACGGCGGGCCACTTCGGGCCGCCGCAGATCCGCCACGGCACTCTCCACCGCCGGCCCCACCGGGACATCGAGCAGGCCGGCGAGCCGGGCCGCCGACGCGCGTCGCAATACGGGCGCGGCGAAGGGAGTCACGCGGCGCGCGGGGGCCTGCAGGAACGCGGGGGCGATCAGGACGAGCCGGCTGATGCGTTCCGGATGCTCGGCCGCGAACCGCAGCGCGGGCCCACAGGCAAGCGAGTGGGCGACGAGTTCGGGACGGGTGCGCACCGGGCCGAACAGCTCGGCCAGCCAGGTGTGCAGCGGCTCGGCGGTGGCGGACGACCGCCCCAGGCCCGGCAGATCGGGGGCGAGCACCCGGCCGGGCAGGTGGGCCGCCATCGGGGCCCAGGAGTCCGCGTTCATCGGCAGCCCGTGCAGCAGTACGTGATCGGGCTGCTCCCGCTCGCCCATCACCCAGGTGCGGCTGCCCGCCACGGTGTGGAAGCCGTACCGGTCGAGCCAGGGCGTGGTCGCCCCGAAGCGGTGGGCGAGCAGGTCCTCGGCCCAGGTGTGCAGGGCTTCGTCGACGGGGGGCAGCTCCAGGCCGGCGTCCGCGGCGAGGGCGTACGCGGACTGTGTCGGGTAGCGGTCCGGGGACAGGAACGGGAGGGTCTCCGGGTCCGCCCCGGTCAGCTTGCGCGGCAGTCGCCGCACCAGAGCGACGGGCACGGTACGGCGCGGAGCGGGCACTCCGGTGTGCTCGGCGACGGTACGGATCAGCTCGGGCAGCAGCGGCGTGCTGTCGTCGAGGATCCAATGGTGCTCGCCCGCGGGGTAGTTGGGGATCTCCGCGAGGAAACGGGCCAGATAGTCGATGGTGACGACCGGCAGAAAGGTGTCCTTCCCGCCGGGCAGCGCGGGCAGCCTGCCGTTCCAGAGCTGCTCGACGAAGGGCCCGAGCCCGATGTACTGGCCGGGCCCGATCACGGCACTGGGGTTGGCCACGGTCAGGGGGACTCCCAACTCCTGTGCGCGGGCGCGCACCAGCTGGTCCGCTTCGGTCTTCGAGGCCTCGTACGCCCCCTGCGCCTGGTAGTCGGGCGCCCCGCCGTGCGCGCCGACCCGGTAGCCGCTGATGTGCACGAGCCGGCGCAGGCCCGGCTGGGCGGCGGCCCAGTCGAGGACGTGGAGCGCGCCCGTGACGTTGACCGCGCGGGCCTGCTCCGCTTCGAGGCCGAAGGCGTAGAGGGCGGCCGCGTTGTACACGTCGCGCGCCTCGGGCAGGTCCGTGAGCGGCCGGGTGATGTCGGCGGTGACGACGTGCAGTCGCGATGTGTCGACGCCTTGCGCCACAAGCCACGGGGTGAGGGTGTCGGTGCGTACGGCGGCGGCCACCTCCTGCCCGCGGCGGAGCAGTTCGGCGACGAGTGAGCGGCCGATGAAACCGGTGGCGCCGAAGACCATTGCGTCCATGAGAGCTCCTTGGTGGCGAAGTGACTCGGAGTGATTGCCGGAGTGATTGATAATGGATCGGTCTACATATTTTTTGGGCGGGGAAAGGGCCCGCCGATACGGGCGGGCCTTCAGTCCGTGGGTTCCCAGGGGCGCGGGTTCGTCGCCCCCGGCGCCCTGGTCCGGCGGGCTCAGCCCACCAGGGTGCGCAGGTGGCGGCCCACGCTCTCCAGTGGCTCCCTGCTGCGGTGCGTCCGGGCGAGCACGAGCGCCCCCTCGATGAGGGCCAGCACCGTGACCGCGAGGCCGTCTGGGTCGGGGCGGTCCGCGAGCCGGGTGCGCAAGGCGGCCTGCCAGGAGTCGTACACCTGTGAACAGGCCTCCTGCAGCGGGTCGTTCACGGCGGCCGTTTCCAGTGCCACCGTGGCGACCGGGCAGCCCTTGCGCCAGTCGGACTCTTCCAGGCGGTCGCCGAGGTGGTTCAGGACGGTGTCCAGGAACTCCGCGGCCGACCCGCCGGCCCCCGCCAGCGCCTCCAGGGTGTCGCCGATCGCCGCGCCCGCCCGGCGGACGGACTCGCCGACCAGCTGGTCCTTGCCGCCGGGGAAGTGGAAGTACAGCGAGCCGCGAGGTGCGCCGCTGGCGGCCACGACCTGGTTGAGCCCGGCTGCCGCGTAGCCGCCGGTCTCCATCAACTCCTGTGTGGCGTCCAGGAGTCGGTTGCGCGTCTCGGTGCCCTTCTGTCCCATGCCCCACAAGCTAGACCGGTCTGCATATTTTTTCAACCTGCTTGACCTGAACCAAACTTGAGCTTCTAGGTTCTTGTCAGCACCGCAGGAACTGTCCGGCGGGGCTTTCGAGGAGGTTTGCCATGCCTGAGACCGAGACCGAGACCGGCATTGACACCGTTACCGGCGCCGAGACAAAGGTCGAGACAAAGGCCGAGACGAAGGTCGAGATCCCCGACCGCTACCGGTACGCCGTGATCCCGCACATCATGGTCGCCGACGCCGCCGCGGCGATCGACTTCTACCAGCGGGCGTTCGGCGCCCGTGAGGACTTCAGGATCGACGCACCGGGCGGCGGGATCCTGCACGCCGAGATCGCCATCGGGCAGTCGGCGCTGATGCTCGGTGACGCCGGCGCGGACGTGCCGGCGCTCGCCGCCTTCGCGGCGCCCGCCGCGCTCGGCGGCGGCACCTCCGTCGCGCTGCATGTCTTCGTGCCGGACGTCGACAGCCTCGCGGAGCGCGCGGCGGCCGCGGGGGCGGAGATCATCGAGCCGCCGCAGGACACCTTCCACGGCGACCGCTCCACCATCCTCAGGGACCCCTTCGGGCACATCTGGGTGTTCCTGACCCATATCGAGGACCTCACCGAGGAGGAACTGCTGCGCCGCCTGGCCGCGGCCGGGTGACCGCGGTCTCGGGCGGGTGACCGCGTTCTCGGGAGGGTGCCCGCGGTCTCGGGCGGGTGGCAACGGTCAGTCCGAGAGCAGCGCCCCGGCATGCTCCCCACCCGACTCCAGCACGATCTCCTCGACCGTCTGCGCCGCACGGACCACGGCGAACCGGACCCGGCCGTCCGCGTCCGTCGAGAATCCGTGAATGCCGGGCCGGGCAAGGGAGTTGTACGCGTAGTGGTGCGCGAAGTAGTACGCGCCCGTGTCGAGCGCGGCCACCCAGTCGTCCTGTTCGAGCAGGGGCAGCGGGCGGTCGGCGGCGAGCAGGTCGCCCGCGAAGCAGGCCGGGCCCGCCACGTCCTGGGCGACCTCGGGGCCCTGCTTCGGGCGGCCCTTCGGGTCGTACGCGGCGATCCGCAGCGGCCAGGAGTGCGGGGCGTAGACGGTGCGCGTGGCGACCTGGGCGCCCGCGTGGGTGACGGCGACGGGGCGTCCGCCGGCCGACTTGGCGTACTCGACCCGCGCCAGGATCGTGCCGTGCTTGGCGAGCAGCGACCGCCCGAACTCCGTGACCAGACCGTACGAGCCCGTGAACAGGCCGGGCACGGCGCGCGCCACCTCCCGTACGAAATCCGCGTACGTCGGTGTCTCCTCGTCCGAGGCGAAGTTGACCGAGAGCCCGCCGCCGATGTCGAGGGTGTCGATCTGGCGGCGGCCGATCCGCGCGTTGATCTCCTCGGCGAGCTCGTAGAGGTCGCGGATACCCGCCACATGCAGAGCGAGCGGGATGCCCTGGGAGCCGGAGTGGATGTGCAGGCGGGTCAGCCAGGGCCGGTCGGTGTACGCCTGGATCAGCCAGTCGCGGGCGCCCTCGTCCCGTAGCGCCACACCGAACTTCGAGGTCGAGGTCGCGGTCGAGAGCGCCTCGATGGAGCCGCCGCCCGTCTGCGGGTTGATACGGATGCCGATGGGGGAGCGGGTGGGGGCGGAGGCGACCAGGGCGTCGATACGGGAGAGCTCTTGGCGGTTGTCGGCGTTGAGCGCGATCCCGAGCGCGAGGGCCTCGCGCAGTTCCGCGGGGGTCTTCGCCGGGGAGTCGAGGACGGTGGCGCCCGGCCCGATCCCCGCCGCCCGGGCCAGGGCCAGCTCGCCGGGGCTGGCCACCTCCGCGCCCAGGCCCTCCTCGCGCAGCAGCCGCAGGACGGGCACGAGCGGGGAGGCCTTCACCGCGAAGGCGTGCAGGACGGGGGCCGAGGTGGCGGACGCGAAAGCCGACCTGAGGGCGGCGGCGGACCGGCGGATCCCGGCGATGTCGAGGAGCGCCGCGATTGGGGTGTCAGGGCCCACGACCCCCTGTTCGACAGCGGCGCGGACCGCCGCGTCACGGCGGTCCGCGAGCTGTTCCCCGGTCGTGGCGGCGCTGTCCGCCGTGTCCTGTGCGTTCTCCCGTATCCCCATGAGATCCAGCCAACCATCGGCCACGGCACCCCGCAGACGTACGAAGGGATTGACTAGTTCTATTCAGCTGGACAGGATGTGAATAACAGCATCACGCAGAATGAGGAGGCACCATGTCGGGTCCCCGTCCGGTCCGAGCCCCGCGCGGCACCGAGCTCAGCGCCCTGGGGTGGCAGCAGGAAGCCGCACTGCGGATGCTGCAGAACAACCTCGACCCCGAGGTGGCCGAGCACCCCGACAAGCTCGTCGTCTACGGCGGCACCGGCAAGGCGGCCCGCGACTGGCGCTCCTTCGACGCGATGGTGCGCACGCTGCGGACGCTCAAGCAGGACGAGACGATGCTCGTCCAGTCCGGCCGCCCCGTCGGCGTGATGCAGACCCACGAGTGGGCCCCGCGTGTGCTCATCGCCAACTCGAACCTGGTGGGCGACTGGGCGAACTGGGAGGAGTTCCGGCGCCTTGAGCAGCTGGGTCTGACCATGTACGGCCAGATGACGGCCGGTTCGTGGATCTACATCGGTACGCAGGGCATCCTGCAGGGCACGTACGAGACGTTCTCCGCGGTCGCCGCCAAGAAGTTCGGCGGCACGCTCGCCGGCACGATCACGCTGACCGCCGGACTCGGCGGCATGGGCGGCGCCCAGCCGCTCGCCGTGACGATGAACGACGGCGTCGCGATCTGTATCGACGTGGACCCGCGCGCCATCGAGCGCCGTATCGAGCACAAGTACCTGGACGTGAAGGCCGACAACCTGGCGCACGCCCTGCAGCTCGCCACCGAGGCCCGCGACGCACGGCGTCCGCTCTCGATCGGCCTGCTCGGCAACGCGGCCGACCTGCTGCCGCAGATGCTCGCCGAGGGCGCGCCGATCGACATCGTCACCGACCAGACCTCGGCCCACGACCCGCTCGCGTACCTGCCCAGCGGCATGGACTTCGACGACATGGCGGACGCCGCGGCCAAGGACCCGGCGGGCTTCACCACCCGCGCCCGTGAGTCCATGGCCAAGCACGTCGAGGCCATGGTCGGCTTCATGGACGCGGGCGCCGAGGTCTTCGACTACGGCAACTCGATCCGCGGCGAGGCCCAACTGGCGGGCTACGACCGGGCGTTCGCCTTCCCGGGCTTCGTGCCCGCGTACATCCGGCCGCTGTTCTGCGAGGGCAAGGGCCCGTTCCGCTGGGCCGCACTCTCCGGTGAGGCGAGCGACATCCACAAGACGGACAAGGCGATCCTCGAACTCTTCCCGGAGAACGAGTCCCTGCACCGCTGGATCAAGATGGCCGGCGAGCGCGTCCACTTCCAGGGCCTGCCCGCCCGTATCTGCTGGCTCGGCTACGGCGAGCGCGACAAGGCCGGCGAGCGCTTCAACGACATGGTCGCGTCCGGCGAGCTGGCCGCCCCCCTCGCGATCGGCCGCGACCACCTCGACTGCGGCTCGGTGGCATCGCCGTACCGCGAGACCGAGGCCATGCTCGACGGCTCGGACGCCATCGCGGACTGGCCGCTGCTCAACGCCATGGTGAACGTGGCCTCCGGCGCCTCCTGGGTCTCCCTGCACCACGGCGGCGGCGTCGGCATGGGCCGTTCCATCCACGCGGGCCAGGTGTCCGTGGCGGACGGTACAAAGCTCGCGGGCGAGAAGATCCGCCGCGTCCTGACCAACGACCCGGGCATGGGCGTCATCCGGCACGTCGACGCCGGCTACGACATCGCGGAGTCGGTCGCGGACGCCAAGGGCGTGCGCGTGCCCATGCGCGAGGGCGGCGAGGGTGCCGAGGGCGCTGCGGGTGCGGGCGCGTGACTTCCTCGTTCCATCAGATGTGGGCCGATCTGCGGCCCATCGGGCGGGACGCCGGCAGCGGTGGCTACCGGCGTTTCGCCTGGACCGAGGCCGACCGGGACTGCCGCGCGTGGTTCCGGTCAGAGGCCGAAGCACGCGGGCTGACCTGTGAGGTCGACCGCAACGGCAACCAGTGGGCGTGGCTCGGCGACCCCGGCGCGGGCGATGCGGTCGTGACCGGATCGCATCTCGACTCCGTGCCGGACGGCGGTGCCTTCGACGGCCCGCTGGGTGTCGTCAGCGCGTTCGCCGCACTGGACGAACTCCGGCACCGGGGAGCGGAGTTCACCAAGCCCCTCGCGATCACCAACTTCGGTGACGAGGAGGGCGCGCGCTTCGGCCTCGCCTGCGTCGGCTCCCGGCTCGCGGCCGGGCAGCTGACGCGGGAGAAGGCGTACGAGCTGCGGGACGGCGACGGGGTCTCGCTCCCCGACGCCATGGAGCGCGCGGGCTACGACCCGTCGACGCTCGGCCGCGACGACGAACGCCTCGCGCGGATCGGCGCGTACGTCGAACTGCATGTGGAGCAGGGCCGCGCCCTCGACCTCACCGGCGACGCCGTGGGTGTCGCCAGCGCCATCTGGCCGCACGGCCGCTGGCGCTTCGACTTCCGCGGCGAGGCCAACCACGCCGGTACGACCCGGCTCGTGGACCGGCGCGACCCGATGCTCCCGTACGCCGAGACGGTGCTCGCGGCCCGCCGCGAGGCCGAACTCGCGGGCGCTGTGGCCACGTTCGGGAAGATCGCGGTGGAGCCCAACGGGGTCAACGCCATCCCCTCCCTCGTACGAGGATGGCTGGACTCGCGGGCCCCGTCCCCGGACGACCTGGACGCGACCGTCACCGCGATCGAGAAGGCGGCACGCGAGCACGCGGAGCGGCACGGGGTGGATCTGGACGTGGTCCGGGAATCCTTCACGCCGGTCATCGAGTTCGAGGACGCGCTGCGCGACGAGATCGCGCGGCTCCTCGGCGGCGGCCGGACCCAGGTGCCCGTCCTCGGCACGGGTGCGGGACACGACGCGGGAATCCTCTCCTCGGTGATCCCGACGGCCATGCTGTTCGTACGCAACCCCACGGGCGTCTCGCACTCCCCGGCCGAATACGCGGCCGAGGACGACTGTGTGGCGGGGGTGCGTGCCCTGGCGGACGTACTGGAAGGACTCGCGTGCAGCTGAGCAGCGACAGGACTTACTGGGCCGAGCATGCCTGGCTCGGCACCCATGTCGAGCCGGGCGTGGCGCTCGATGTGTCCGAGGACGGCAGGATCGCCGCCGTCCGCCTGGGAGTCGAGACCCCCGAGCCGGGCGCGGTCGTCCTGCGCGGCCTCACCCTGCCCGGCCTGGCGAACGCGCACTCGCACGCCTTCCACCGGGCGCTGCGCGGCACGGTCCAGGTCGGTTCGGGGACCTTCTGGACGTGGCGCGAGATCATGTACCAGTTCGCGTCCCGGCTGACCCCCGAGTCGTACTTCCGGCTCGCGCGGGCGGTGTACGCGGAGATGGCGCTCGCGGGGGTGACGGCGGTGGGCGAGTTCCACTATCTGCACCACGCGCCGGGCGGCCGTCCCTACGACGACCCCAATGCGATGGGGGAGGCGCTGATCGCGGCCGCGCAGGAGGCCGGGATCCGCATCACGCTGCTCGACACGGCGTATCTCTCCTCGGGCTTCGGCGCGGAGCCCGATGCGCACCAGCTGCGGTTCTCGGACCGGACGGCCCAGGCGTGGGCCGCGCGCGTCTCGGCTCTGAAGCCGCGCGACGGTGTCCGGATCGGTGCGGCGATCCATTCCGTACGGGCGGTTCCCGCCGACCAGTTGGGGACGGTGGCCCAGTGGGCGCGCTCGGCCGAGGCGCCCCTGCACGTCCATCTCTCCGAGCAGACCGCCGAGAACGACGCGTGTCTCGCGGCCCACGGATGCACGCCCACGCAGCTGCTCGCCTCGCACGGGGTACTCGGCCCCTCGACGACGGGCGTCCACAACACCCACCTCACCGACGCGGACATCGCGCTCCTCGGCTCCTCGGGCACGGGCACGTGCATGTGCCCGACGACCGAACGCGACCTCGCGGACGGGATCGGCCCCGCGGTCGCCCTGCAGCGCGCGGGCTCCCCGCTCTGTCTCGGCTCGGACTCGCACGCCGTGATCGACCTCTTCGAGGAGGCGCGCGCGATGGAGCTCAACGAGCGGCTGCGGACGCGGACTCGGGGGCACTGGACTGCCGCGGCGCTGTTGCGGGCGGCTTCCGCGGACGGATACAGCGCGCTGGGCTGGGCCACGGGTGGAGTCCTCGAACCGGGTGCCCTCGCCGACTTCACGTGCGTGGCGCTCGACTCGGTCCGCACGGCTGGACCGCTGCCCCGCCTCGGAGCGGAGACGGCGGTCTTCGCGGCGACTTCGGCGGATGTCAGGCACACGGTGGTGGGTGGGCGGCATGTGGTCCGGGACGGGGTCCATGCCTTGGTGCCGGATGCGGCCGGGGAGTTGGCTGCGGCCATCGCCGAGCTGAGGTCCTGATTTCCCTTCCCCCACCCCTTTCAGCCCCGCCGGCGTTTGAGGCGATCCGAGCGGAGCTCGGATGCGGGGTCCGGGGCGGAGCCCCGGTTATCGGGAAGGGGCGGGGTGGGGGAAATGAAGCAATCCCACGGAGAGAGAGCCATGACGACGACCGTCATCACGAACATCGGAAACCTGGTCACCAACGACCCGGCGCTGGGCGAGGGCAGCCTCGGCCAGATCCGCGACGCCGCCGTCGTGATCGACGGCGAGCGGATCGCGTGGGTCGGCCCCACCAGCCAGGCACCCGCCGCCGACCGGGCGTACGACGCCCAGGGCCGAGCCGCGATCCCCGGGTTCGTGGACTCGCACTCCCACCTGGTCTTCGCGGGCGACCGGACGCAAGAGTTCAACGCCCGTATGGAGGGCCGCAGTTACAGCGCCGGCGGCATCCGCACCACCGTGCAGGCCACCCGCGCCGCCACCGACGAGGAGCTCGAGGCCAACCTCGTCCGGTACCTCACCGAGGCCCGCCGCCAAGGCACCACCACCTTCGAGACCAAGTCCGGGTACGGGCTGACCACCCACGACGAGGCAAGGGCCCTGCGCATCGCGAGCGCCCACACCGACGAGGTCACCTACCTCGGCGCCCACATCGTGTCCCCCGACTTCGCCGACGACCCCGCCGCCTACGTGGACCTCGTCACCGGCGAGATGCTCGACGCCTGCGCCCCGTACGCCCGCTGGATCGACGTCTTCTGCGAGAAGGGCGCCTTCGACGGCGACCAGGCCCGCGCCATCCTCACCGCGGGCCGGGCCAAGGGCCTGCTCGCCCGCGTGCACGCCAACCAGCTCTCGTACGGACCCGGCGTACAACTCGCCGTAGAACTGGACGCCGCCTCCGCCGACCACTGCACCCACCTCACCGACGAGGACGTGGCCGCGCTGGCCGACGGCGACACGGTCGCCACCCTGCTCCCCGGCGCCGAGTTCTCCACGCGTGCCCAGTGGCCCGACGCACGGCGGCTGCTCGACGCCGGTGTCACCGTCGCGCTCTCCACGGACTGCAATCCGGGCTCGTCGTTCACGTCCTCGATGCCGTTCTGCATCGCCCTGGCCGTACGCGACATGCGGATGACCCCGGACGAGGCCGTATGGTCCGCCACGGCCGGCGGCGCGCAGGCCCTGCGTCGCACGGACGTCGGCAGGATCACCCCCGGCGCCCGCGCGGACCTCGCCCTGCTCGACGCCCCGAGCCATGTGCACCTCGCGTACCGCCCGGGCGTACCGCTCGTCTCGGCGGTCTGGCAGCGCGGCACCCGCCAGGTCTGAGCGGCGTCTACACGGGCTCCAGGCCCGCCTCCCAGCGCTGGGCCCCTCTGTCCACGTCGACCGGTGCGAAGGTGACTTCGCCACCGGTCGACGTGAGCGCGTGGTCGAGCGCGATCACCGGACGGACCGTGCCGCGTGCGTCCACGGTGAACGTGAGGTTCGGGGTGCCCTTCTCGACGTAGGCGCACTCCCAGATGCCGACACCGTTGTCCGGCTCGCCCCTGCTGTCCAGGCAGAAGGCCTCGTTCCCGTACGAGACGATCACGCCCCGGTTGGCGTCGAGGCGCCAGCGCTGGGTGTCGGAGGGGCCGCAGGGCGCGGCGACCACATCGGTGCCCTTCTTGAAGAGGCCGTCCTCGACGGTGAGGCAGTAGCCCGTCTCCGCGTTCACCATCTGGGTGAACCGGCCGTCCTGCAGGGCGGGTTGAGGCGCGGGCGGCTTCGGGGCCTTTGTCGGCGTGGGATCAGGGGGCTTCTGCGGACTTTCGCCGGACGAGGGCGAGGGCGTGACCGTCACCGTGGCGGAGGGAGCGGGCGCGGGCGGCAGGGCGACGTCCTCGTGGCCCTCGCCCCGGTCCGGGCCGCCTCCGGTGAGCACGATCAGGAGCAGCGGCGCGACCGCGACACCGAGCGCGGCGGAGCCGAGCACAACCCGACGCGAGGGGTGGGCCGAGTCCTCCCCGGCGCGCCGCCCCCGGCCCGCCCGCACACCCCGGCGCCCGCCCTGCCCACCTCTCGCCGCCGCCCGGCTCTCCCGCGCGTACGCCACCCCTGCCCACGCCAACAACCCGTCCGCCAGCGCCTCCCGAGGCGCGGCGAGGAGGCGGCGCAGCTCCGTATGGGCGCGCTCGCAGCAGTCGCAGGAGACGAGATGCTTCGCCAGGTCCACGCTGTGGCGCGGATTCTCGGGGCTGGTCGCGTTCTCGATCAGCCGCGAGTAGCCCTGGCACTGTGCATCCCCGTACCGCGCCAGATAGGTGCCCAGGAACGCGCGCCGCAGCGCGCCGAGGCAGGAGTCGCGGGCGGCGAGCACATCGCCCCGCGATACGCCGAGGAACAGCGCGGTCCGCTCATCGCTCTCCTCGTCCACCAGCGCGTACCAGAGCACCGCCTGGATGCGCAGCGGGAGCGTGCGCAGGGCGCCGAGCAGCAGCGGGGGTTCGGCCTCGGTGGCGACGAACTCCGCGGAGAGCCACGCCGAGCTGTCGTCGGCGGCCCAGCTCGCCGCCACCTTCCGTATCAGCAGCAGGAGTTGGTGGCGTAACGCCCCGGGAGCCGCGATACCGCGCCCGGACTCCCGCGCGGCCAGCGTGAACGCACCCGTCACCAGACGGCGGGCCGCCGCGTCATCGGTGGTGCACAGCCGGGCGTACGCGGTGAGGAACTCGCCGTGCCGCAGCCGCAGTTCGCGCAGCGCCGGGTAGGCCGTGGCCGTGTCGCGGCACAGCAGCCCCGCGAGCTCCGCATCGGACAGCCGCGCGTGGACCCCGTGCTCCGGCATCCGCTCCCCTCCCGGCCCTGGGCCACCTCGCATACCTCGCGGTATGCGGGAGGGTCATCGTAGAGGCGAGTTACCGCCGGGAAACATGTTTCCGGCGGTAACTGCCTCTTGATCAAGGGGAGTCGGGTGGCGAAGTGCGTCTCACTCCTCGACGGTGAGCCCCTTGCGCAGCTGCACGAGCGTGCGCGACAGCAGCCGCGAGACATGCATCTGCGAGATGCCGAGCTCGTCGCCGATCTCGGACTGCGTCATGTTCGCCACGAAGCGCAGCGAGAGGATCTTGCGGTCGCGCGCCGGCAGGGACGCGATCAGCGGCTTCAACGACTCGACGTACTCGATGCCTTCGAGCCCGTGGTCCTCGTAGCCGATGCGGTCCGCGAGCGCGCCCTCGGAGTCGTCCTCCTCGGGCTGGGCGTCGAGCGAGCTCGCGGTGTACGCGTTGCTCGCCGCCATGCCCTCGACGACCTCGTCCTTGCTGATGTCCAGGCGCTGCGCCAACTCGCCCACGGTGGGCGCGCGGTCGAGCTCCTGGGCGAGTGCGTCACCGGCCTTGGCGAGATCGAGCCGCAGCTCCTGCAGCCGGCGCGGTACGCGCACGGACCACGAGGTGTCGCGGAAGAAGCGCTTGATCTCACCGACGATGGTCGGCATCGCGAACGTCGGGAACTCCACGCCACGGCTGAGCTCGAAGCGGTCGATCGCCTTGATCAGGCCGATCGTGCCGACCTGGATGATGTCCTCCATCGGCTCGCTGCGCGAACGGAACCTGGAGGCGGCGAACTTCACCAGGGCGAGATTGAGCTCCACGAGCGTGTTGCGGACGTACGCGTACTCGTGGGTGCCCTCCTCGAGTGTCTCGAGGCGGGCGAAGAGCGTCTTCGACAGAGCCCGTGCGTCGTGCGGGGCCACTTCGTCGAACGGCGGGATCTCGGGCAGGTCCGAGAGATCCGCGTGCTCCTTGTGCACGTCCTCGACGGTTGCGGGGTCCGTCGTGGCGCGTTGAGCAGGAATATGGGGGTCGGTGTCGAACTGGTCCGGTGGGGGTGTCGACGTCGCTTTACGGGTAGGCGATGCGTCGAGCCGGGGTGACATGTGTCCTCCATCGTTGTCGGCATATGGCTGCCGATGCCAGTACGTGCCAGGAGAGTGCGGCGCCTCCGAAGCCGGTCGGTGTGAACAGGTCTTCTTCTAGGCCTACCCGTTTCTCTTGCTCTCGTGCAAGTGCGATTACGTCCTAATTGTCCGATATCTTTAGGTTGTTCGGGTACCCCGACTCGTACGGAAGGCGTATGTTCAAAGGGGTCATCCACCAGCTCGGGACGTAGTGGAAGAGGAGCGGCATGGACCGCGGCACGGTCGGCAGCGCACATCGGGGCCGACTTCAGGTCGACGTGCGAAGTGAGGGCGCGAGCGCCGTCTTCGCGCCCGCGGGTGAGCTCGATCACCACACCGCGGACCTGTTGCGCGAACCGCTCGAGCGGGCGGTCGCCGAGGGTGTCACCAGGCTTGTCGTGGACTGTTCGCGGCTGGAGTTCTGTGATTCCACCGGACTCAACGTGCTGCTCGGCGCCCGTCTGAAGGCGGAGGCCGAGGGCGGTGGGGTTCATCTGGCGGCGATGCAGCCGGTGGTGGCCAGGGTGTTCGAGATCACGGGGGCGGAGGCGGTCTTCACTGTGCATGCCACCCTCGAGGCCGCGCTCGAGGAGTGACGTAGAACCAGGGCTGTTATCGACCGGTTGCCCTGCCGTGACCATTACGTAATCCGCATCACATTTTCCGTAGGGAAAAAGCGGGTGTTCGTACGGTGCGGGCGGGCAGGAGACGCATCGGAACCGTTGGATGCGACGCGATGGCATGACGCGGCGGTGAGACGGGATGCGACGGGATGACACGACGAGATGGCACGACGAGGACAGGCGGGGCAGTGGCCCCTTCGCAACTATGACTGGTGAATCGGTGAGGTGAAGCGCTGATGAGCACCACCCGGCCCCTCTCGCCGGGCGACCGCGGTCCGGAGTCCGGCGCCGCCGGCCCGGAACAGGACGCGGCGCCCGCCCGTCGGCGGGTGCGCAGGCTCGGCCTCGTGGGCGAGAGCGGTGTCGTGCCACTCGCGCGCGACTTCACCCGGCAGACCCTGCACGAGTGGGGCTGGCTGCCCGCCGCGACCGCCGACCGCCGCGCCGCCGCCGAGGATGTCCTCCTGGTCGTCTCCGAACTCGTCACCAACGCCTGTCTGCATGCCGAAGGCGCCCGCGAACTGTGGATCGGCAGCGATGGCAAAGTGCTCAGGCTCGAGGTGAGCGACCAGGGCGCCGGCAATCCGGCCCCGCGCACCCCGCACCGAGCGGGCCGCCCCGGCGGTCACGGCATGTTCATCGTCCAACGCCTCTGTCTCGACTGGGGCGTTGTGCGTACGCCGGGCGTCGCGGGCAAGACGGTGTGGGCCGAACTCGCCTCACCCGCATAACCCGAACCTGCCCCACCCGTATCGCCCTTTCACGCCGTCGAAACGGCGCCGCTCGAACCCCTTTTCGCTGCTGAACTCCTGTCAACGAGCCCAAAACCGCAGGTCAAGCGGTTTCGTCAAACCGCCTCGTTGTTTGTCTTCCCATGTCTTGGCCCCGGGCGTACCTTGAGCGCCCAATCTGATGTGCCGTCAGTAACCTGAGGTCGCAGGACCCCGGAGCCGACGGCCTTCTCTCCCGGCATGAGGGGATTTCGAGGTGTCGTACCAGAAAAGCGCCGCCGCGCTTATAGCCGCGGCCTTGGCCGGCTCGGCGGTACTGCTGGCCGCCCCCGCTGCTCACGCCACCGTGGTGGACGTCAGTTATGACTGCAAGACGCCGATCGGTCCGAAGAGCGCGGTCTCGCCGATCGACATCAAGGCCGAGAAGGCCGGCAGCGGCTACAAGCTCACGATGACGTTCAACAAGGGTGTCTCGTCCAGCCCGATGGCCCTCGAGAAGGGCGTCATGAAGCCCAGCGCCGAGATCAAGGTCGGCGGCGCGGACAGCGGCACGGTCAAGGTCACCGCGGGTGGCAACCCGGAGGCGATCCCGGCGAACACGCCCATCAAGATCCACCCGATGACGGGCACGTACACGCCCAAGAAGTCGGGCAAGGTCACCTTCACCGCGGGGACGCTCACCATCTCGGCGATGACGACCACCACCACGTGCACGGCGAAGAACAACCCCAAGCCGTCCCTCGAACTGGACGTCACGGGTGCGGGCGGTGGCGGGTCGAGCGGTGAGTCGCAGAGCGCTCCGGACAGCGGCAAGGAACTGCCGCAGACCGGTCCCGAGGACTCCGCGCTCGCGCTCGGCACGCTCGGCGGCACGGTGCTGCTCGTGGGTGCGGGCGGAGTTCTGTGGCTGACCCGGCGCAACCAAGCGGCCCGCCGGTAGGTCACATCAACACCCGCACAGTCAGCCGTACTTGGAGCCGCCGATGCTGTCCGGTCACCGCACCGCCGCCGTATGCCTGCTCGCCGTGACAGGCCTCGTCGGCCTGCCCGCGGGCGGCGCGGCCTGGGGCGTCCCCTGCTCGAAGAGCTTGGGGAAGAAGGACGGCACCGCCTGGTCCATCGTCCCGTCCTCCGGCAGCGGCTCGCGCCCTGCCCAGGACGGGCGGCCCTACTTCTACATGGAGGGGGCGCCGGGCGCGGTCCTCGAGGACACCGTCACGGTGACCAACCCGGGCTCCGAGCCCACGACGGTCCGGCTGCGCGCCGCTGAGGCGTACAACCGGGAGGACGGCTCCTTCGCGGTACGGGACACCAAGGGCAAGAAGCCCCAGGACGCCGGGAGTTGGCTGCGGCTGGCCGACGACGTGGTGCGGATACCGCCGCGCACCGCCGCCAGGGTGCCGTTCACGGTGGCGGTGCCGGACGGGGCGATGCCCGGTGACCATCCGGCCGCGATCGTCGCCGAGAACGGCGGGCGCAAGGCGGGGGTGCGGGTGCATCTGCGGGTGAGCGGTCCGACGCTGTCGGCGGTCACGGTCGAGGACGTCACCATCGAGGACGACCTCATCACGTACTCCCTGGTGAACCGCGGCAACACGGTGCTCGAACCGAAGCTCGCCGTGCACGCCGAGGGCCTCTTCGGCGAGGTGCTCGACCGCAAGGCGCGCTCGCTGGCCCTTGAGCTGCTGCCCGGCCGCAAGGTGACGCTGCGCGAACCCTGGACGGACCGGCCCGCCTTCGATTCCGTACGGGTGGAACTCACGGTCTCCGCGGACGGCGCGGCCAAGGACAGCGAGGCCGCCGAGGTGCGGTTCGTGCCCTGGGCCGGTGTGGCCGGCGGGATCGCGGCGGTCGGTGGGTTCACCACGCTCGCGGTCTTCGCCGTACGGCGCAGACGGGCGGTCGAGGAGTTCAAGTCCGAGCTTCAACCGCACGACGGACAGCGGGAGTTGGTTTCCGCGGGGACAGGGGATAAGCAGTGAACGTCTACCGTTACCGCTCGAAGGTGCTGAGCCCCGTCGCGGCCGCACTCCTCGCGGCACTGGCGTTCGTCACGCTCCCCGCGCAGAGTGCCGCCGCGGCCGAGAAGCCGTCCATATCCGCCGACAAACAGGAGGCGGGCAAGGGCGGCGACATCACCGTCAGCGGCAAGGGCTGGAAGCCGGGTGCGCTGATCACGATCCTGATCTGCGGACAGAACATGATCGGCGGCACCGCGAGCTGCGCCAACTCCGACGGTGTGGCCATCAACACGAACGACAAGGGCGAGTTCAAGCAGAAGGTCCCGGTGTCCGAACCGCCGACGGCCTGCCCCTGTGTGATCCATGTGGCCACCGTGACGGGGGAGAAGGCCACGGCCCAGATCCCCTTCAAGGTCGCGGGCCACCCGGTCAAGGCGCTGCCCGAGCAGACCAGCGGCGGCAAGCTCGCCGTACTCGCCGCGCCACGGCTTGAGGGCGACAGCGGCATCCTCAACTGGTTCGGCTCCCCGCAGAGCCGCAAACTCGTCGTCACCATGGGCAACTTGGGGTCCGCACCCGTCAAGGACCCCGTCTTCAAGGTCGGCACCTCGCACGGCGTCTTCTCGCCGCAGTGGGAGGAGCAGCAGTGGAAGGGCACCATCGCGCCCGGCCAGAAGGCCCAGGTGAAACTCTCCGTCCAGCTCGACGCCGGCGCACACGGCGACTATCTGGTCTCCCTGCAGTACGGGGGCAAGGTCCTCGCCGAACAGCCGTGGGGCGTGCCCCGGCCGTGGGGTGTGACGCTGTTCTGGATCCTGCTCTGCATCGTCGTACCGGCCGCCGTGTTCCGTATCGGCATGGCCGTCGTCGACCGGGTGCGCCCGCGCCGCAAGGGCAACAAGCCGCGGCGGCTCACCGAGCAGGTCACGGCGAAACTCCCCAAGGTGCTCAAGCCGGCGCAGATCACCGGCGGCGAGCACAAGAAGCCGCGCTCACCGAGGCGGCCCCGGGTCGAGCCGGACGCGACAGCGTCCACGGCCACCCCTGAGAACTCCGCGGCGGCCACGAACGGGACCGGCACAAGCACCACCGCCGGCCTGCCGTGGTTCACCCCGGACACCGCGCCGGGCGTACCGGCACAGCACTCCGCACCGCAAGAGAACCGCCCCATTCCACCAGCTTGACCAGACAGGAAGGGCACTACGTGAACACTCAAAGGAGAGTGAGCGCGCTGGGCGTCGCGCTCATGCTCGGCGGCGCGGGAATCCTGCTGACCGCGGCGCCTGCGCAGGCGGCCGAGGCCACATGGAAGACGAAGTGCACGCCGAGCATGGGCTCGGACCCGATCGAGGGCACCACGATCGCCGACATCACCGCGCCGGCCACGGCGAAGGTGGGCGACGAGATCGAGGTGGTCTGGAAGTTCACCCAGGCCGCGTCGAAGAACCCCGACATCGTCGATCTGCCCAAGGACTCGCTGCTGCCCACCGGCACCGTCAAGGCGGCGGGTGCGCAGACGGCGGACGTCAAGCTCGAAGGGCCGCGCACCAACCCGGCGATCCCCAAGGGCGGCGCCATGACGCTGTCCCAGATGAAGGGGAAGCTGAAGCTCACGGCGCCGGGTGACCTCACCCTGACCCCGGACGAGTACAACATCAACGCCAAGGTCATGGGCTTCGACGTGAACACCAAGTGTGTTCCGCTGGAGAAGGTCCCGACCGCGGTGACCATCAAGGTCACGGGTGAGGGGGCGCCCACCACGGGTGGCACCACCACCACGGGCGGTACGACGACGACCGGCGGGACCACCAGCGGCGGAACCACCGCGGGGGGAACGACCTCCGGCGGTACGACGGCCGGTGGCACCACGAGCGGCGGTACGGCCTCCGGCGGTGACGCGGGCGGCAGCGGTGGTCAGACCGACTTCCCGGGCAAGGAAGTCGCCACCACGTTCCAGTGCAGTGCTCCCGGTCCGAGCGAGCCGCTGAACGGCAAGGCGACGATCAGCGCCAAGAAGAGCGGCGACAGTTACGACCTCACGGTCAAGCTGGGCGAGGGCGTCATGAACTCGCCCGCGGATCTGCCGGCCGGTGCGATGAAGGCGTCGATGCAGCTCAAGGTGAGCGGCGACGACAACGGCTCGGTCAAGGTGGTGGGCAAGGCCAACCCGGCGCCGATCAAGAGCGGTCAGCCGGTGAACCTCGAGCCCATGACCGGCAAGTACAAGCCCGGTGCCAAGGGCAAGGCGAACCTCAGCCCCGGTGACATGACGATCGACGTCTCGCTCGGCGGCACGGCGATCCCGCCCATCAAGTGCAAGGCGACCAAGACGGCCGTCTCGCTCACGCTGGAGACCGAGGACGCGGGTGGCGTCGCCGGTGGCGGCGACGACGGCGGCTCCACGGCCACGGCCGGCGCGGACGGCGGCAACCTCGCCGAGACGGGCGCCGAGTCCGACGGCGCCCTGCGGGCGCTCGGCCTGGTGGCTGGCACGGTGATCCTGCTGGGCGGCGCGGTCTTCACGTTCATGCCGCGGCGGCGTACGCAGTAGTTGTTGTCACGGTGCCGGGTGCTCCTCACAGCGAGGGGTGCCCGGCACCTTCATGCCGGCGCAGGCGGGGTCAACCCCCGTGCTCCCGCAGCCACTTCACCACCGCACCCCGCACCGCACGCGACGACAACAGGGCCGCCCCGTGCGCAGAGCCCCGCTCCGTACGGACGGTGACGTCCTCAAGTCCCGCGCCCCGCGCTGCCGATGACAGATCCCGGGAGTGCGCGGGCGGCACGAAGTCCGAGGCCGAGTGCACCAGGAACAGCGGGGCGTCGTCGGAGCCCGACACGTACGAAGACGTGGACATCGAGAGCCACTGCTCGGGGCACGCGGACGGCGCACACCCCGCAAGCCGCCGAGCCTCTCCGCGCAGGCGCCGCTGCCGGTCGGACGCCGAGGAACGCCCCCCGTCCCGCCACGCCCGCAGCGGCGAGGCGACGGGCGACAGCGCCACCACCCCACGTACCCGCCAAGCCCCTGCCCCGTACCCGCCCGCGACGGTCGCGATCTGCCCGCCGGCGGAGGAGCCGAGGAGCAGCGGCCGCGACCCCGTATGACGCGCGACCCACTCCACCGCGGACAGGGCGTCCACCCGCTGCGCCGGCCAGAGCGCATCCGAGTTGAGCCGGTAGTCCGCGTCGTACACCCGGAAGCCCTGCCCGGCGAACCAGCGCGCCCACCGGCTCCAGTCCGGGTCATCGGCCCAGTAGCCGCCGTGCAGGATCACCAGGGGCGGGCCGTGGTCCCCGTACACCGTGATCGTCTGCCGTGCGTGCGAGCCGTACGCATACGTGCGTACGACCGGATCGGAGACGGCGACCGGAGCCATCGAGGAGGACAGCAGTCCCGCGGAGGCGAGCAGCGCGAGCAGACCGCCGCGCAGGGAGGGGCGCAAGGAGAGGCGCATGTCCCGCATCGTCCACGCGCCGCGCCCATGACGCACCGGAGAAACACGAAGGGCCACCGCACCGAGTGGTGCGATGGCCCTGCGTTCGAGTAGCGCGTACGAGACGCTCAGCTCAGGAGCTGACTCAGTGGACGTCGCCCATGAGCGACTTGACCTTCTTGCGCGACATGTAGATCGCGAAGCCGGCCAGCACCGCGGCGGCGGCCTCCAGGGCGACGACGCCCTGACCGTTGAGGTCCACACCGGCGATGGCGAGCATGCCGGTCACGGAGTCACCGGCGGTGACCGCGAGGAAGAAGACACCCATCATCTGGGAGGCGTACTTCGCGGGCGCCATCTTGGTGGTCAGGGACAGACCCACCGGGGACAGGCACAGCTCACCGAAGGTGTGCATCAGGAAGATCAGCACCAGCCACCACATGGTGACCTTGCCGTCGCCCGCCATGCCCATGGGGATCAGGAAGACGAAGAACGAGGCGCCGATGAACAGCAGACCGATCGAGAACTTCACGACGGTGTTCGGCTCGCGGTTGCGCTTGGCGAGCGCCAGCCACATCGCGGCGAAGATCGGCGCGAAGATCATGACGAACAGCGGGTTCAGGGACTGGAACAGCGTGTTGGGCATCTCCCAGCCGAACAGCGAGCGCTCGGTGGAGTTGCTGCCGAACAGCGACAGCGTCGACGCACCCTGGTCGTAGATCATCCAGAACACGGCCGCGGCCACGAAGAACCAGATGAACGCGGTCATCTTGGTCTGCTCTTCGCCGGTCAGGTCCTTGTCGCGCTTGATGCGGGCGATCACGGCGATCGGAACGATCAGACCGATGACGGTGATCGGGAGCAGCGCCCAGTTGAGGGTCAGGTCCCAGATGCCGGTGATGCCGACGAGCAGGTAGAACACGGCGACGACGGCGATGGAGGCCAGCGTCTTCGTGATGACGGCGCGCTTCTCGGGGGCCGTCAGCGGGTTCGGGACCTTGTTGGACTCGGCCGACAGGTGGCGCGAGCCGATCATGAACTGGATGGCGCCGAGCGCCATACCGACGGCCGCGAGACCGAAGCCCAGGTGCCAGTTGACCTTCTCGCCGAGGATGCCGATCGCGAACGGAGCGGCGAAGGCACCGAGGTTGATGCCCATGTAGAAGATCGTGAAGCCGGCGTCGCGACGCGGGTCCTTCGGGTCGGCGTACAGCTGGCCGACCATCGTGGAGATGTTGGCCTTGAGCAGACCGGAGCCGACCGCGACGAGCGCGAGACCGACGAAGAACATGCCCTGCGAAGGCAGCGCCAGGCAGACGTGACCGGCGACGATCACGACGCTGGCGATGGCCACCGTCTTGCGGGCGCCCCAGACACGGTCACCGAACCAGCCGCCGGGGAGCGTGAAGAGGTACACGACCGACACGTAGACCGAGTAGATCGCCGTCGCCGCGGCCGCCGTGTAGGCGAGGCCGCCGCCCTGGGAGCCGGTCGCGGCGTCTGCGCCACCGGAGACCAAGTAGAGCACCAGAAGTGCGCGCATGCCGTAGTAGGAGAAGCGCTCCCACATCTCGGTCATGAAAAGTGTGGCCAGGCCGCGGGGGTGGCCGAAGAAGGTCTTCTCGCCGATGGCGGAAGGCTTCGTCAGGCTGGACGCCATGGTCGTTCCTTGCTCGTGCGGGACGCGCTTCATGAGCGTGATGCGCGCCCGGTGGGGGGTGGCCGGCACCGGCACACCACAGCTCACCCCCACGCCCGAGGGGGCCTCGTTCCTTGCGGTAACGAAGAAGAGAGCTGAGCGCTCCGGGATCCACGCCCCTGCGCTTCGTCGCGCAAGGGGCCCGGCCCATAGGTCAATCACTAAAGGCTGCGGTGCAGCCTCATCCCGCATAAGAGACTTTCGGCTGATTCAGGGGGCCGAAAGTCCCATCTGGGGTTATAGGCGTTCGGCCACCATAAGGAGATTAAGGGCGCGTATGGAAGGATTTGAGAGCTGGATCACAAGCGCTGATGGAACCGAACCGGCAATTCGAAGGCAACTTACGAGAAACGCCACCAGTCTCGCAGGTCCCACAGCATTCGGAACCATCGCCTCCGCCGAGCTGAGGGAGGCATGCGGGATGCCCGTATCCCTGCAGCCCCAGCCGACTACCATCAGGGCCATGACCCGTGTACTGCTCGCCGAGGACGACGCGTCCATCTCGGAGCCGCTGGCCCGCGCACTGCGCAGGGAGGGTTACGAGGTCGAGGTGCGTGAAGACGGACCCACCGCGCTCGACGCCGGTCTGCAGGGCGGAATCGACCTGGTGGTGCTCGACCTCGGGCTGCCGGGGATGGACGGCCTGGAGGTCGCACGCCGGCTGCGCGCCGACGGACACGCGATCCCGATCCTCATCCTGACCGCCCGTGCGGACGAGGTGGACACGGTGGTCGGCCTCGACGCCGGCGCCGACGACTACGTCACCAAGCCCTTCCGGCTCGCCGAACTCCTCGCGCGCGTCCGGGCCCTGCTCCGGCGCGGCGCCTCGGAGGTCAAGGAGGCGCCGGCGACCCACGGCGTACGGATCGACGTCGAGTCGCACCGCGCCTGGATGGGCGACGAGGAACTGCAGCTCACCGCCAAGGAGTTCGACCTCCTTCGGGTCCTGGTGCGCGACGCGGGCCGGGTCGTCACCCGTGACCAGCTGATGCGCGAGGTCTGGGACACGACCTGGTGGTCCTCGACCAAGACGCTCGACATGCACATCTCGTGGCTGCGCAAGAAGCTCGGCGACGACGCGGCCAACCCGCGCTACATCGCCACGGTCCGTGGCGTGGGCTTCCGCTTCGAGAAGAGCTGACCAAGGGGCCGATACGGGGGGTGCCAGGGGATCCGCCCTGGCGCCGGGGGTATCCGCCCCTGTGAACCCCCTCGTACCGAAAGGTCCACGTCTTGCGCCGCCGACTCATCAACTCGACCCTCGCCGTCGTGCTCGTGGTGATCGCCGTCTTCGGGGTCTCCCTCGTCATCGTGGAGACCCGGACGATCACCACGAGTGCCCAGGAGCGCGTGGACTCCGAGGCGGTGCGGCTCGCCTCGATCGTGGACTCGCGTCTGCTCGGCCATGAGGAGATCACCGCCAAGGTCCTCGGCGACCAGGTGGACAGCGAACGGTTCGCCCTGATCGAGATCCCCGGCCGCGACCCCATCGAGATCGGCGAGCGCCCGGCCGGCGACGTCATCCAGGCCACGGAGAGGGGCGAACAGGGCGAGACCGTCACGGTCCAGGAGCCCCGCTCCTCCGTGACCAACGAGGTCTGGCGCACCCTCCTCATGATCGGCGCCGTCGCGACCCTCGCCGTGATCGCCGCGGTCCTGCTCGCCGTACGCCAGGCCAACCGTCTCGCCTCCCCGCTCACCGACCTCGCCGAGACCGCCGAACGCCTCGGCTCCGGCGACCCGCGCCCACGCCACAAGAGGTACGGCGTCCCGGAGCTCGACCGCGTCGCCGACGTACTGGACTCCTCCGCCGAGCGCATCGCCCGCATGCTGACCGCCGAGCGCCGTCTCGCGGCCGACGCCTCGCACCAGCTCCGTACGCCCCTGACCGCACTCTCCATGCGCCTTGAGGAGATCACCGTCACGGACGACCCGGACACGGTGAAGGAGGAGGCCACCATCGCGCTCGCCCAGGTGGAGCGCCTCACCGACGTCGTGGAGCGGCTGCTCACCAACTCCCGCGATCCGCGTACCGGTTCGGCCGTCGCCTTCGACCTCGACGAGGTGGTCAAGCAGCAGCTGGAGGAGTGGCGCCCCGCCTACCGCAGCGCGGGCCGCGCCATCGTGCACTCCGGGAAGCAGAACCTGCAGGCCGTCGGCACCCCGGGCGCGGTCGCCCAGGTGCTCGCGGCCCTGATCGAGAACTCCCTGATGCACGGCGGCGGAACGGTCGCCCTGCGCACCCGCGTCGCCGCGAACCAGGCGGTCATCGAGGTCACCGACGAGGGCCCCGGAGTCACCTCCGAGCTCGGTACGCGGATCTTCGAGCGCGCCATCAGCGGCCGCAACTCCACCGGCATCGGACTCGCGGTGGCCCGCGACCTGGCGGAGGCGGACGGCGGACGTCTGGAGATGCTGCAGGCCCAGCCGCCGGTCTTCGGGCTCTTCCTGTCGCGCACGCCCCCCGGGCCGGAGGTCGAGGAGCAGCGCACCGTCAGGTGAGCGCCGCCCTCAAGCGGCTCTCAGCCGGCTCAGCGCCGGGCGCGCTCGGGCGCGGGGTCGTCCAGGAACGATTCCGCGCTGGCCACGGCCTCACGGGCGGGCAGGGTCTTGAACACCCAGGTGCGATACGACCAGAACCGGAACAGCGTCGCGATCCCGATGCCGACGAACTTGAACACGTTGGACTGCAGCTGGCTGTCCCAGCCGAACCCGTACGTGGCCGCGTACAGCACACCGTTCTCGATCACGAGCCCGACGATCGAGAAGAGCAGGAAGAGCGTCATCTCCTTGGCGCGGCTGCTCTTGTCCCGGTCGCGGTAGGTGAAGTACCGGAAGCCGACGTAGTTGCAGCAGATCGCCACGGCCGTCGCGAGCACCGAGGCACGCACCACCGGGATGTCGGTCGTGTGCCGCAGCAGGTTGAAGACACCGAGGTTGACCGCCATGCCGATGCCGCCCACGGCACCGAACTTCGCGATCTCCCGCCAGAGCTGATCCAGTTGTGCGCGCAGTGCGCCACGCTCACTCATGGTGATCGGTCAGCCCCGTTCGGTCGTTGTTCCCCCGCATGGTCGGTCGATCCATGCTAACCAGCGCGCAGCGGCTGCGCTGCCGCAGGAGGGTGCCGGGCGCCGAGAGGCCCCTGAGTCGTGTGAGATGTGACGCAGGACTCGTAGGTCTTCACGTATCCGGGGGCCCCTTACCCTGGAGGATGTGACGTTTCCGGTAGTCGGCATGGTCGGCGGTGGGCAGCTCGCGCGTATGACGCACGAAGCAGGCATCCCGCTCGGCATCCAGTTCAAGCTCCTCAGTGACACCCCCACGGATTCCGCGGCCCAGGTCGTCGGCGAAGTCGTCATCGGCGACTACCGCGACCTGGACACGCTGCGTGACTTCGCGCGCGGCTGTGACGTGATCACCTTCGACCACGAGCACGTACCGCTCGAGCATCTGCGCGCCCTGGAGGCGGACGGCATCGCCGTACGTCCGGGCCCGGACGCCCTGCGGTACGCGCAGGACAAGGGCGCCATGCGCGAGCGCCTCACCGCGCTCGGCGCACCCTGCCCGCGCCACCGCATCGTGCGTGACGTGGCGGATGTCGTGGCTTTCGCCGAAGAAGGCGAAGGCTTCCCGGTCATCCTCAAGACCGTGCGCGGTGGTTACGACGGCAAGGGCGTGTGGTTCGTACGCTCCGAGGCCGAGGCCGCTGACCCCTTCAAGGCCGGCGTCCCGGTGCTCGCCGAGGAGAAGGTCGATTTCGTACGGGAGTTGGCGGCCGATGTCGTCCGCTCGCCGCACGGCCAGGCGGTCGCGTACCCGGTCGTGGAGTCCCGCCAGGTCGACGGCGTCTGCGACACGGTGATCGCACCCGCGCCCTCCCTCTCCGAGCAGCTCGCGGGAACCGCACAGGAACTGGCCCTGCGCATCGCCGACGAACTCGGCGTCGTCGGCCACCTCGCCGTCGAGCTCTTCGAGACGCGCGACGGCCGGATCCTGGTCAACGAGCTTGCGATGCGCCCGCACAACTCCGGTCACTGGACGATGGACGGCGCCGTGACCTCCCAGTTCGCCAACCACGTACGTGCCGTGCTGGATCTGCCGCTCGGCGACCCGCGCCCGCGCGCGAAGTGGACCGTGATGGCCAACGTCCTCGGCGGCGACTACCCGGACATGTACTCCGCGTATCTGCACTGCATGGCCCGCGACCCGCAGCTCAAGATCCATATGTACGGCAAGGACGTGAAGCCCGGCCGCAAGGTCGGTCATGTGAACACCTACGGCGACGACTTGGACGATGTGCTGGAGCGCGCATCGCACGCCGCCGGCTACTTGCGAGGAACGATCACCGAATGAGTACCGCACCTGCTCAGGGCCCCGTTGTCGGCATCGTCATGGGGTCCGACTCGGACTGGCCCGTGATGGAGGCGGCCGCGCAGGCGCTCGCCGAGTTCGAGATCCCCTACGAGGTCGATGTCGTCTCCGCGCACCGGATGCCGCGCGAGATGATCGCGTACGGCGAGGAGGCGGCGGACCGCGGCCTCAAGGCGATCATCGCGGGCGCCGGGGGAGCGGCCCATCTGCCGGGCATGCTCGCCTCGGTGACCCCGCTGCCGGTGATCGGTGTGCCCGTACCGCTGAAGTACCTGGACGGCATGGACTCCCTGATGTCCATCGTGCAGATGCCGGCCGGAGTCCCGGTCGCCACGGTCTCGGTGGCGGGTGCGCGCAACGCGGGTCTGCTCGCGGCGCGCATGCTCGCCGCGCACGACCCCGAACTGCTCGCCCGTATGCGGGAGTTCCAGCAGGAGCTCAACGAGCAGGCCACCGAGAAGGGCCGACGCCTGCGGGCCAAGGCCGAGGGCAACGGAGCGTTCGGCTTCGGCAAGTAGTCCGTTCCTCCTGATGAGAGGGCTGCCCCCAGCGGTTACGTTGGGGGCATGACTTCCCCTTCTTCGGACGCCGCCTTTTCCGCGTATCTCTCCCAGGCGCTCGACCTGCTCGCCGAACACCCCGTCGTCGACGGTCACAACGATCTGCCCTGGGCGCTGCGCGAGACCGTGCGCTACGACCTCGCGCAGCGCGACATCGCGGGCGATCTGCGCGGCCGGCTGCACACGGACCTCCCGCGGCTGCGGGCCGGTGGTGTGGGTGCGCAGTTCTGGTCGGTGTACGTGCGCAGCGACATGGCGGGCGAGGACGCGGTCAGCGCGACCCTCGAACAGATCGACTGCGTCGACCAGTTGCTGGCCGCGTATCCGAAGGACCTGGTCCGCGCGCTGACCGCGGACGACATGGAGAAGGCCCGCGGCGAAGGCCGTATCGCCTCCCTGAAGGGCGCCGAGGGCGGCCACTCCATCAACAACTCCCTCGCCACGCTCCGTGCTCTGCACACGCTCGGCGTGCGCTACATGACCCTCACGCACAACGACAACATCGCGTGGGCGGACTCGGCGACCGACGAGCCGGGCGTCGGCGGGCTCTCGGCCTTCGGCCGCGAGGTGGTCCGCGAGATGAACCGCACCGGCATGCTCGTCGACCTGTCCCACGTAGCTGCCTCGACGATGCGCGACGCACTCGCCACGACCTCGGCGCCGGTGATCTTCTCGCACTCCTCGTCCCGCGCGGTGTGCGACCACCCGCGCAACATCCCGGACGACGTCCTGGCGCAGCTCCCCGCGAACGGGGGCGTGGCCATGGCCACCTTCGTGCCGAAGTTCATCCTGCCCGCGGCCGTGGCCTGGACGCAGGCGGCGGACGAGAACATGCGCGCGCACGGCCGCCACCACCTGGACACCACCCCCGAGGCGATGGAGATCCACCGCGCCTTCGAGGCGGCGAACCCGCGGCCGATCGCCACGGTCTCGACCGTCGCCGACCACCTCGACCACATGCGCGAGGTCGCCGGCATCGACCACATCGGCATCGGCGGCGACTACGACGGCACGGCCTTCACGCCCTCGGGCCTGGACGACGTGGCCGGCTACCCGAACCTGATCGCCGAGCTGCTGCGCCGCGCCTGGTCGGCGGCCGACCTCGCGAAGCTGACGTGGTCGAACGCGGTGCGAGTACTGAGGGACGCGGAGTCGGTGGCTCGGGACCTCCAGTCCCGGCGGGGGCCGTCGAACGCGACGCTGGAGTCCCTGGACGGCAAGTGAACCCTCGGGGGTACCGGGGGCGGAGCCCCCGCGGGCCGTTGCGTCTGCGGTGGGCCCCCGCACCTCACACCCGCACCCTCATGTCACGGTGGGCGATACGCGCCCCCCACGTGACCGGAGCCCCCGATGGCGGACCTGCAGGAAGAGTCGCTGGCCCCTGGAGAGATCGGCGAGGACGACACCCGTGTCGCCGAGCCGCCGCCGAACACCGCGACCGTGACCGGCCTCGCCGACCGGACGGCCGTCGAGGCCCCGCCCGCCCCCGAGGCCACCGGGACCCTTGCTCCCGAGGCCACCGGAACCCCCGACCGCGCCGACGACGGGCCAAGCCCCCAGGACCCCGTCACCCGCGCCCGCGACCTGCTGCGTCACCACCCGGTCTCCGACGGCCACAGCGGTCTGCCCTGGGCGCTGCATCAACTCAGCTGGTACGACCTGGAGTTGGGCGAGAGCGCCCTGCGCACCGACATCCCGCGCCTGCGCGAGGGCGGCGTCGGCGCCATGTTCTGGTCCCTGGTGCTGCCCCCCGGCATCAGCGGCGAACGCGCCGTCTCCACCACCCTCGACCTCGTCGACCTGGCGGGCCGCGTCATCGAGGCCAACCCCGAGGCCCTGCGCCTGACCCGCTCCGCCTCCGACGCCGCCGACGCCCGTTCCCACGGCCGTATCGCCTGTCTGCTCGGCCCGGCAGAGGCCCCCGCGCTCGGCGACTCGCTCGGCGCCCTGCGCGCCTTGCACGCCCTGGGCGTCCGCAGCATCGCCCTGCACGGCACGTCGTGGGCGGGCGAGCAGGGCCTCACCCGCTTCGGCGAAGAGGCCGTACGGGAGTGCAACCGGCTCGGCGTACTGATCGACCTCAGCGGCAGCTCCCCGCGCACCGTCGAACGCACCCTGGCCGTCACCAAGGCCCCGGTCGTCTTCTCCCGCTCCGGCGCCGCCGCCCTGACCCCGCATCCGGCCAACCTCGACGACGAGACGCTCACCGCTCTGCGTACGAACAAAGGCCTGTGCATGGTCCCGTGCGCGGCCGAACGCACCGGCCCCACGCTCAACCAGGTCGCGGACCACCTGGAGCACGTACGGGAGGTGGCGGGCCCCGAGTGCGTCGCGCTCTCCGGCACGTACGACACGGCCGACCAGCCGGCCGAAGGCGTCGAGGACACCTCGCGCTACCCGGAGCTGATCGCGGAACTCCTCGGCCGCGGCTGGAGCGAGACCGACCTCGCACTGCTCACCTGGGGCAACACCCAACGCGTCCTCAGGGACGCGGACTTCACCGCCCGCGCGGCCCAGCTGCGCCGCCCGCCGTCGACGGCGACCGTGGAGCGGCTGGACGGGTAGAGCCCGAGGACCGGACTCAGGCCGCCGGACGCCCCATGGCCCGGTACGTCCACCCCGCCTCACGCCACTTCACCGGATCCAGCGCATTGCGCCCGTCGAGGATCACGCGCTCGCCGGCCACCGCCCCGAGCGCGACCGGGTCCAGCTCACGGAACTCGCTCCACTCCGTCAGATGCAGCACGACATCCGCGCCCCGGATCGCACCGAGCGCGGTGTCCGCGTACCCGAGCGTGGGGAAGATCCGACGGGCGTTGTCCATCCCCTTGGGGTCGTACACCGTGACCTGGCCGCCCTGCAGATGGATCTGCCCGGCGACGTTCAGCGCGGGCGAATCCCGTACGTCGTCGGAGTCCGGCTTGAACGTCGCACCGAGCACCGCGACCCGCTTGCCCAGGAACGAGTCGCCGCCCACGGCCTCCCGGGCCAGCTCCACCATGTGCCCACGCCGCCGCATGTTGATCGAGTCGACCTCGCGCAGGAACGTCAGCGCCTGGTCGGCGCCCAGCTCACCGGCGCGCGCCATGAACGCCCGGATGTCCTTCGGCAGACACCCGCCGCCGAACCCGATCCCGGCCCGCAGGAACTTCTTGCCGATCCGGTCGTCGTAGCCGATCGCCTCGGCCAGCTTCACGACGTCGCCGCCGGCGGCCTCGCACACCTCGGCCATGGCGTTGATGAACGAGATCTTCGTCGCCAGGAACGAATTCGCGGAGGTCTTCACCAGCTCCGCGGTCGGGAAGTCCGTCACGACGAAGGGCGAGCCCTCGCCGATCGGCGCCGCGTACACCTCACGCAGCAGCTTCTCCGCGCGCTCGCTGCGCACACCCACCACGAGGCGGTCCGGGTGCAGGGTGTCCTGCACGGCGAAGCCCTCGCGCAGGAACTCCGGGTTCCACGCCAGCTCCACACCCTCAGGCAGCAGCTCCGCGAGCCGCGCGGCCGATCCGACCGGCACGGTGGACTTGCCGACGACCAGCGAGCCTTCCTGCGCGACGGGGGCGAGCGAGCCGAACGCGGCATCCACGTAGCTCATGTCGCAGGCGTACTCGCCGTGCTTCTGCGGGGTGTTCACACAGACGAAGTGGACGTCGCCGAAGGCGCCGACCTCCTCCCAGGAGGTCGTGAACCGCAGTCGCCCGCTGGAGCCCTCGATCCCCGCCACGTGCTTGGCCAGCAGATCCTCGAGCCCCGGCTCGTACATCGGCACCTTGCCCGCCGACAGCATCTCGATCTTCTCGGGCACGACATCGAGCCCGAGCACCTCGAAACCGAGCTCCGCCATGGCCGCGGCGTGGGTCGCGCCGAGGTAGCCGGTGCCGATCACGGTGATCTTGAGGGACATGTGCGGTGCTCCTGAGGATGCGGGGCAGGACTGCCGACCGAGCATAGTCGGGGATACGGAGGGGAACATTCGCCCCGTCCGCGAGGCCGCTCGCCGGGGTTCTCCCCGCTGTCACCAAGCTCACGTATCACCCCGGGGGTCCACCCCCTAAAATCTGGGTTACTTAACGGTAGTTAGCACCGATCGTCTGCCCGATCGCCTGCACCGATCCGCACGCGCGGCACCTTGGGAGTGAGAGACCTTGGCGGGAAACGCTGATTTCGACCTGTACCGCCCGGCCGAAGAGCACGACATGCTCCGCGACGCCATCCGCTCGCTCGCCGAAGCGAAGATCGCGCCCTTCGCCGCGGCAGTCGACGAAGAAGCCCGCTTCCCGCAGGAGGCACACGATGCGCTCGTCGCGGGCGACCTGCACGCCGTCCACGTCCCCGAGGAGTACGGCGGCGCCGGCGCCGACGCGCTCGCCACGGTCATCGTCATCGAGGAGGTCGCCCGCGTCTGCGCCTCCTCCTCCCTCATCCCCGCCGTGAACAAGCTCGGCTCGCTGCCCGTCATCCTCTCCGGCTCCGAGGAGCTGAAGAAGAAGTACATGGGCCCGCTGGCCAAGGGCGAGGGCATGTTCTCGTACTGCCTCTCCGAGCCGGACGCCGGCTCGGACGCGGCCGGCATGAAGACCCGCGCCGTACGCGACGGCGACTACTGGGTGCTCAACGGCGTCAAGCGCTGGATCACCAACGCGGGCGAGTCCGAGTACTACACGGTCATGGCCGTCACCGACCCCGAGAAGCGCTCGCGCGGCATCTCCGCCTTCGTCGTCGAGAAGTCCGACGAGGGCGTCTCCTTCGGCGCCCCGGAGAAGAAGCTCGGCATCAAGGGCTCGCCGACCCGCGAGGTCTACCTCGACAACGTCCGTATCCCCGCCGACCGCATGATCGGCGAGGAGGGCACCGGCTTCGCCACCGCCATGAAGACCCTGGACCACACCCGCATCACCATCGCGGCCCAGGCACTCGGCATCGCCCAGGGCGCCCTCGACTACGCCAAGGGCTACGTCCAGGAGCGCAAGCAGTTCGGCAAGCCGATCGCCGACTTCCAGGGCATCCAGTTCATGCTCGCCGACATGGCCATGAAGATCTCCGCGGCCCGCGCCCTCACGTACCAGGCGGCAGCAGCCTCGGAACGCGGCGACGCCGACCTCACGTACCTGGGCGCGGCGGCGAAGTGCTTCGCCTCGGACATCGCGATGGACGTGACCGTCGACGCCGTGCAGCTCCTGGGCGGCTACGGCTACACGCGGGACTACCCGGTGGAGCGGATGATGCGCGACGCGAAGATCACGCAGCTGTACGAGGGTACGAACCAGATCCAGCGCATCGTGATGGCGCGCAACCTGCCGTAGCGGTCGGCGAGTTGACCGATGACGGGCGTCCTTCGGGGCGCCCGTCACGCTTTGCGGGACTCTTCTCGTAATACACGAACATTGCCATCATGCGTGTATTACGTTGCGAGCGCGGCCGGGGACCTCCCGGCGCATGGTGGCCGCTGTATGCCGCGCTAGTTTCGACGTGTGACCGATGAGCCGACGGGTGAGGAACTGCCGCAGGGCTGGCGTGTGGACGGGGACCACCTCGTGCACGAGGCCGAACTGCACGGCTGGAGGCTGACCGTGGTGAGCGTGCTGAGCGCCCCCTGGGACGGTCCTTCGAGCCTGCGTATCGATCCGCCTGCCGAGTCGGACGCCGCGATCGGAACGGACGGCATCACAGCAGAGCTGATGAGGTCCATCTCCTTGGCCGAGATCCGCAGGACGACGAAGGAGCTCCGGGCTCGGCTGGGATACACCCCGAGCGGCGCCTCGGTGCGTGCGGTGCCCGGCCGCGTCGAGTCGGATCACGACTACGCGCTGCTGTCGGACGCGTATGTACGGCTGGTGGAGCAGGGTTACCGGAGTCCGGTCACACGGCTTGCCGCCGCGTGGGGGCTGAGCCGCAACACCGTCAGCGGACGGGTGCGGCGAGCACGGGCGATGGGCTTCCTCGACGGGCCACCAGGCAAGCCTGCGGACCGCCTGACCGACAAGGCCAGACGGCATCTGGAAGGTGCTCATGACGAACGGGAACGGAACCGGCCCCACCGCGAGTGACTCTCTCACTGCTGTTTTCGAGTGGTGGTTCATGTCGCGCGACGTGGAGAACAGCAGTCGCAAGCAGTACCGGACGATCCTCGCCCGCAGCGTCGTGCCCTTCTTCGGCGCCGACGCCCTGAGTGCGGTGAGTCCACCGGCCATCGCGCAATGGGTGGCTTGGATGACGGACGACCGGGGCTACAAAGCGGCGACGGTCCGCTTCCGATTCAACATCCTCAAGTCGGTGTTCACGTGGGCCGAGGAGCGGAGGCTCGTTCCCGCGAACCCGTGCCAGGGCGTGCGACTTCCGGAGAGCCGCGCGCGGACATACCGCGATCAGCGGGCGGACGTGCACATTCCCAGCCCGGAGGACGTGCACGCGGCCATCTCCGCGGCGCCGGAGCGCTATCGGGGGATGTTCTGGCTCATGGCCGGCTGCGGACTCAGGCTCGGCGAGGCCATGGGCGTCGCACGCGACCGTATCCACTTCCCCGAACGGACCGTCACCGTCGACCGGCAGGTCGCCTGCGACGCGGACACGGGCACGGGGAGGTACGGCAGTATGCGGCTGCGGCACATCAAGTGGCGGGAAGAGGGGGAGCGCGGGCGCGAGGTGCCCCTGCCCGGCGTCGTGGCACTCGCCCTGCGCCGTCAGCTCAGGGACCATGGGACGTGGGGCGAGAACGAGCTCCTGTTCAGCAACGTCACCGGAACCGGGCTCCTCTACCCGTACTACTGGTACGGCAGCATCTGGAAGCCCGCACTGGCGGCGGCCGGTCTCGCCTACTTCAAGCCGCACAGCCTCCGGCACTTCTACGCCGCTTCGCTGCTCTCCCAGGGTGTGGCGATCAGCGAGGTGTCGGCCTGGCTCGGACACTCATCGGTGAGTTTCACCGAGCGCTACTACTCGGATCTGCTGCCGGACGCGCCCGACCGGGCCCGACTCGCCATCGACGGCACGCTGGGACTGGCTCCGAAGAGCGCAGACCCCGGGCTGTTCGGGGCCGCGTGACGGCGCGGAAACGCGAAGGGCCCGGACGGTATGACAACCGTCCGGGCCCTCAGCTGTCGGCGGCCGCCTAGTTCTCGGTGACCGTGACCTTCTCGTCGTTGTTCAGCTGCTCCACGAGCTGCTTCACCTTGGCCTTGTCCCAGACCAGGTTGCCGCCCCTGCTGCCCGAGATCGGGATGTTCATCGACTTGCCGTCGCCGCCGGAGACGCTCTTCATCGCCCAGAACATCTCCGTGACGTCGAACAGGCCCATGTCCTTGTCGACGATCAGGGTGTCCAGGCCCGCACTCATCGTGGGGTAGAGCTTGAACGGGTTCAGGACCGTCGAGGGCGTGGCCGCCTGGTTGGCGAGGGCCGCGAGGAACTTCTGCTGGTTCTTCGTACGGTCCAGGTCGCTGCCCGCGAAGGCGTAGCGGGTGCGGACGAAGGCCAGGGCCTCTTCACCGTTGAGGGTCTGCTTGCCGGCCTTGAAGTCGGCGCCGGAGTTCTTGTCCTTGAAGGCCTTCGGGATGTCCATCTCGACACCGCCGACCGCGTCCACGATCTTCGCGAAGCCGCCGAAGCCGATCTCGGCGTAGTGGTCGATGCGCAGGCCGGTGTTGAACTCGACGGTGCGCACGAGCAGTTCGGGGCCGTCCTCCGCGTACGCGGCGTTCAGCTTCACATGGCGGCCGGTGCCCTTGAAGGTCTTGCCGGACTCCGAGCCCACGAAGGTCGGGATCTCCACGTCGGAGTCACGGGGCAGCGAGATCATCGTGTTCCCGTTGTCGCCCACGTGCAGGATCATCATCGAGTCGGTGCGCTTGCCCGCGGCGGAGCCGGTGTGCAGGCGCTTCTTGTCCTCGGCGGACATGCCCTCGCGGCTGTCGGAGCCCACGATCAGGTAGTTCGTGCCCTCGCCGCCCTCGGGGCGCTCGATGACCTTGGAGAGGTCGACCTCGCGCTTGAGCTTGGAGTCGGCCCAGAAGTACGTGGCGACGGACCAGACGAGCACGACCGAGAGCAGCGTGATCGTGCCGATCTTCATCCGGCGCTTCCAGTTCGGCGCGGGCCGCCCGGCGTCGTAGTAGCCGTCGTCACCGCCTCGGCCGCCACCGTGGTTGCCACGGGAGGCGCCGCCGTACACCTGGCCGTCGCTGTAGCCGCTGTCGTAGCCACCGCGTCCGTCGTCGTAACCGCCGCGCCCGTCGTAACCGTCGTCATGGCCGTACGCCGGCTGCGAGGGCACGCCGTACTGCGGCTGCGGCGGTGCCTGCTGAGGCCGAGGGCCCTGGCCGCGCTGGACATGGCGCATCGTGCGCGCGCCTTCCGGCTGCGCACTGCCGCTGCCGCGTCCGTGTCCACGGTCGCGGTTGTCACCACTCAACCCTTGAGGCCAGTCAGTCATGACACCCAGTGTGCAGGTTCCATAAAGGGCTACGACAAGGGATGCCGTGAAACCGGACCACGGCTGTTGCCAAGCTGACACAAAGCACCCATGACCAGGGCGGACATAGAGTGGAGGCCATGACAGACCAGGCCCCTGCCGCGGAGGCGGAGATTCCGGGCAAGCCGACCTCGGCTTCCCGGACCACGCTCAGCCACATCATGACCCACAACGACACCAACCTTCTGGGGACGGTGCACGGCGGGGTGATCATGAAACTGGTGGACGACGCGGCGGGCGCCGTGGCCGGGCGGCACTCGGGCGGTCCGGCGGTGACGGCCTCCATGGACGAGATGGCGTTCTTGGAACCCGTACGTGTCGGGGATCTCGTGCATGTGAAGGCCCAGGTCAACTGGACCGGGCGGACGTCGATGGAGGTCGGTGTCCGGGTTCTCGCCGAGCGCTGGAACGAGTCGACCCCGGCGCAGCAGGTGGGCTCCGCGTATCTGGTGTTCGCCGCGGTCGACGCCGAGGGCAAGCCGCGCAGCGTCCCGCAGGTGATGCCGGAGACGGAGCGCGACCGCCGCCGCTACCAGGAGGCGCAGATCCGGCGTACGCACCGTCTCGCGCGGCGCCGGGCGATCATGGAGCTCAGGGAGAAGCGGGCGGCGGAGGGGCTGGAGGACTGAGAGGTCTGAGAGGCCCCCGGGGGCTCAGTCCTTGCCGCACACCACCTGGTCCCCGGTCACCACACCGAACTCGCCCTGGTAGATGTCCTCGGCCCTGACCGGCTGTACGCCCTTGTAGTCAGGACCGGCCGTCACCTTCAGCATCCCGCCCTGCCCCTTGACGGCCTTCAGCCGGCAGCCGGGCAGCGCGGTCGCGAGCGAGCGGGCCGAGCGGTCCCAGCGGGGGTCGTACTCGACGAGGGTGCGCTGGACGGCGGCGGCGTCACGCGGTGCCCCCGTCGTACGGAAGCCCGTCTTGCGCAGGGCCTTGTCGACCCGGAGGCCGAGGCCGGAGATCCCCGTGCCGTTGGCCACCTGGACGCGGATCTGCTGCGGGGCCACGTCGACCAGGGCCGACTTGCGCTTCTTGCGCAGCGGAGCGAGCGGCTTGTCGTCGCGCAGTGCCTGGAAGAGCTTTTCCGAGCGCTCGGGGTCCCACTTCAGGGTGGAGCCGATGCCCTTCACCATGAAGTTCATGTCGCCGATCGGCACCGAGGTGAACTCCGACGAGGCCGGGGTGAAGCCGCGCATCGCCCGGCCGAGGTCGAGCATCTGGTTCGTACCGAAGGACTTGTCCGCGCGTACGGAGCCGAGGATGGTCTTGGTGACATCGCGGAACTTCACCGGGTTCAGGAGCACCCCGGAGGAGGTCGCCTTGGCGATGACGGCCGCGAGGAAGCGCTGCTGGCGCTGCATCCGGCCGAGGTCGGCGGCGCCGTCGATATGCCGTGAGCGCACGTACTGCAGGGCCTCGCCACCGCTGAGGTGGTGCTTGCCCGCGGCCAGGTCGAGTCCGGTGTACGAGTCCTTCATCGGGGTCGTCGTACAGATCTCCACGCCGCCGAGCACGTCCACGGTCTTCATGAAGCTGGTGAAGTCGACCTCCAGATAGTGGTCGATCTTGACCTTGGTCATGTGCTCGACCGTGCGCACGGTCAGCTGCGGCCCGCCCTCCGCGTACGCCGCGTTCAGCTTGATCGGGTGCGCGTGGTGCTGCTCGCCGCTGTTGCGGTCGGTGTGCGGGGGAGCCTCGGCGTACGAGTCGCGCGGCAGGCTCACGATGCTGGCGCGGTCACCGTCGGCGGAGATGTGCACGATCATGATCGTGTCGGTGCAGTGGCAGGGCGCTCCGCCCAGCCGGTACTTCTGCCGCTCCTGCTCGGTGATCTTGTCGCGGCCGTCGGTGCCGACGAGCAGGACGTTCATGCCGTCGCCCCCGGAGGGACGATTCTTCATGTCCTTGAAGGGGTCGACCCGGTCGATCCCGGTGTCCAGGCTGGTGACCACCGCATGGCCCACACCCGCTGCCGCGAGCACCGCCATGGAGAGCGTCGTCGCCATCCGCATGACCCACTTGGGCCGGGCGGGCGGCCGCCTGCGCCGACCCGGTGCCTGTCTCGTCGTGGACCGTACGGGCTGCCGTGGTCCTTGCCGGGGTGGACGGGCGGGGCTGGGCGGCACGGGCACGGGGGACACCTCCGCGGAAGCGGGCGCAAAGACCGTGCAACCGTAGGCCCATACGAAATGCGGCCCGGGGAGGCCACCCGGGGGCCGCGCGCCCGTGTCCCCCATTCGCGGTAACGTGACGGGTGATGAGCGAGAATCCCCAGTCGACTGCCGTGCAGCACCCCGCCGTGTCCGTGATCATGCCGGTCCTCAACGAGGAGCGGCATCTGCGCGGCGCCATCCACGCGATCCTGCAGCAGGAGTACGCGGGCGAGATGGAGGTGGTGATCGCGCTGGGTCCTTCGACGGACCGTACGGACGAGATCGCCGCCGAGCTCGTACGCGAAGACCCCCGTGTGCACACCGTTCCGAACCCGACGGGCCGCACCCCCGCTGCCCTCAATGCGGCGATCAAGGCCTCGCGCCACCCGATCGTGGTGCGTGTGGACGGCCACGGGATGCTCTCGCCGAACTACATCGCCACGGCCGTACGTCTCCTGGGGGAGACGGGGGCGCAGAACGTCGGCGGCATCATGCACGCCGAGGGCGAGAACGACTGGGAGCACGCGGTCGCCGCCGCGATGACCTCGAAGATCGGTGTGGGCAACGCGGCCTTCCACACGGGCGGCGAGGCAGGACCGGCCGACACCGTCTACCTCGGTGTCTTCCGGCGTGAGGCCCTTGAGCAGCAGGGCGGTTACAACGAGGAGTTCATCCGCGCCCAGGACTGGGAGCTGAACTTCCGTATCCGCGAGGCCGGCGGCCTCATCTGGTTCTCGCCCGAGCTGAAGGTGTCCTACCGCCCGCGGCCGTCGGTGAAGGCGCTCGCCAAGCAGTACAAGGACTACGGACGCTGGCGCCATGTCGTCGCCCGCTACCACGAGGGCTCGATCAACCTGCGCTACCTGGCTCCGCCGACCGCCGTCTGCGCGATCGCGGCCGGCGTGGTCGTGGGCGCCGCGCTCACCCCGCTCGGCTTCGTGATCCCCGGCGGCTATCTCGCCGCGATCACGGCCGGCTCGCTGCCGGCCGGCAAGGGCCTGCCGCTCAAGGCGCGGCTGCAGATCCCGGTGGCGCTCGCGACGATGCACATGTCCTGGGGCTACGGCTTCCTGACCAGCCCCAAGGCGCTGGCCAGGAAGGTCATCGCGTCACGCCGTCCCGCGGTGCTCAGCGAGGCGTAGCCGCCCGCTGTGCTGAGCGAGGCATGGCCGCCCGCGTGACGGCGGGCGGCTCAGGGGCGGCTCAGCCGCAGTGGACGTTGTCGTAGCCGACGGCAGCGCCACCGCCGCTCGCGTCGAAGCTGCCGGCGATGTCGATGCAGCTGCCCGGGGCGTAGGCGTACACCGGGCCCGCGTACTTGGTGTAGTGCTGGCCGTTGCCGTCCTGGTCCCAAGTGCCACCGCTCTTGCGGATGGCGACGTTGAAGTCCCAGGCGCTCACGGTGTCGTTCGAGCGGACGATGGCGCAGTTGTAGCCGCCCGCGTAGTAGACGTCGATGTAGCCCCTGGTTACGCCTCTCAACTCGATGGGCCACGACTTCAGGAACGCGTAGCCGCTGCCGCAGTAGTTCGTGCGCGGGATGGCGTTGGCATTGCCGGCCGAGAGCCCGATCAGGCCCGCGGTGGCCAGTACGACAGTGCTGAGCATGGCGGTGGTACGCGTGCGCAGGGCGCTTCGCATCTTCGAGACTTCCAATCCGTACGTAGTGTTCAACTGCCCCTGCCTGAAAGAAGCTTGATGATCAAGCGGGGCAGAGCAGGAGGCTACCCGGTCGGGGGTGCGGGAGTTGAACACTTGGTCGAACGAAGTCCTGTGGCCCTCGTGGCTGAGAAGGGGCGCCCGGCGGGGAGCGGTGGGTGATCCACGTCACTCCGGACGTGCGAATTCGCCAAGTACTGTGACCAGTTGGGGGAAACGATCCTGCTGATCGGCGTCCGTGCCGGCCCTGTGAGTCTCCGGAGGCGGACTCCAGCCCCGTCGCCGTACCGCGAACGACGCTGAATTCATTGCGACTTGCATGCTCATTGCCACGCCGGTGAAGGCACCCGAGGGTGTCCGGCCGGGCAATCCGGATGACAGGAAGTGCGTGGAGTGACCAGGCAGAAGGCCGCCAACGGGAAGCACAGACAGGCGAGTTCACCTGTGGCCGACTCGGATCACCTGCCGGCCTCCGTGCCCCGCCAGCGCGGCCTTCGCGACGCAGGCGACGGTGGCGACGGTCCGGGCGGCCGTCCCAGGCGCAGCCGCCGGGCCCCGCGCCGGCGCCGGTGGCTGCTGTGGTCCGTCTGCTCGCTGGCGTTCCTCATACTCGTGGCCGCCGGTGGCGGCTGGCTGTACTACCAGCACCTGAACAACAACATCGACAAGAAGCCGCTGAACCTCGGCACGGGGCAGCAGGTCGACAAGAAGCCGCCGAACGAGTTCGGCCAGACCGAGCTGAACATCCTGCTCCTCGGCTCCGACGACCGGGAGAGCGCGGAGAACCAGCGGCTCGGCGGTGCCAAGGACGCGGCGAGCGGTCCGCCCCGGGCGGATGTGCAGATGCTGCTGCACGTGTCCGCGGACCGCAGCAACATGTCCGTCGTCAGCATTCCGCGCGACACGATGGTCGACATCCCGGAGTGCAAGGACGAGAAGGACCAGCTCTACCCGGCCAAGTCCTACGCGCGGATCAACGAGAGCCTGCAGCACGGCGGTCCGGGGTGCACCGTGGCCACCTGGCAGCAGATCACGCGCGTGCACATCGACCACTTCATGATGGTCGACTTCACGGGCGTTGTCTCGATGGCCGACGCGGTCGGCGGGGTGCCGGTGTGTGTCAAGGACAACGTGTACGACAAGAAGTCGGGTCTGCGGCTGACCAAGGGCACGCACTCCGTCAAGGGCGAGCAGGCGCTGCAGTGGCTGCGTACGCGCTACGCCTGGGGGAGCGACATTCTGCGCGCCGAGGCCCAGCACCAGTACATGACCGCCATGGTGCGGGAGTTGAAGAAGGGCGCGAAGCTCACCGACCCGGGCAAGCTGATGAACCTCGCCGAGGCCGCCACCGACGCGCTCACCGTGGACAAGGAGGGTCTCGGCAGCGTCAACAAGCTGTACGACCTGGCCGACGAGCTGAAGAAGGTGCCGTCGGACCGGATCTCGATGACCACGATCCCGGTCCTGCCCGACCCCCGAAACCCCGACGTGACGCTGGTGTTCAACGAGACCGAGGCCGAGAAGGTCTGGAAGCTGGTGCGCAGCGACACCCCGTTCGACGGCAAGGGCAAGAGCAAGAAGGGCGCGGGGAATTCTCCGGCCGCGAACGGTACGCCGAAGCCGGCCGCCGAGGTGCCCGTCACGGTCATGAACGGCACGGGCACCGGCGCCCAGCAGGCCGTGCCGCGCCGGGCCGCGGCGATCACGGACCAGCTGAAGGCCTTCGGCTGGACCCAGGCGCAGGCGAGCCGCGAGGCCAGGTCGCAGGCCGACACCACCCTGCATTACGGCGATACGGCGGACCAGTCGACCGCCCTCGCGCTGGCCAAGAAGATCGGCCTCCCTGCCGGTGCGGTGAAGCAGGTCAAGGGCACCGGGGAGTTGGAGCTGGTGATCGGTGCGGACTGGCGCGAGGGCGGCACCTATCCGGCAGGCGCCGACAAGGCGGAAAGCAAGGCCCCGGATTCGGCCAAGATCACCGAGGGTGACGACGCGAAGGCGTGCATGCCGGTGTACGCGCCCTACCGCTTCTAGGCGTTTACTCGCAGTAGCCGAACGCCCACAACTCGGGCCCCCGGACCAGGACTTGGCCCGCGGGCCCGACGCATGCGCTCGCCCGGAGGGTGTGCGTCAGATCACTCCGCGTCCGCGCTCGGGGTGGCTGCTGCCATGATCCAAATCATGCGATCATGCGCACAGTGATGCTCATGACAAGTCTGCCAACTGTGCTGATACAGACATGAGTTGGTGGGCATCGGAGGGTGAACAACAGTGGCTTTACGCAGGAGAGCAACGGCGATAGTCGGCTCGCTCGGTCTGGCAGGCGCCTTGCTGATGGTCGCCGCCCCGTCGGCCTCGGCGGCCGGCTACGGCTGCGCCGGCAGTGAGGTGGCCACGTATCCGGTCAAGTACGGCTCGACCACGTACGGGACCATCCACCTCTACTACAACGCCTCGACCGGCGTGAACTGTGCCGTCAACGTCGCCACCACCGCGGGCGGTTACGGCAAGGACAAGTGGATGCAGATCGACATCAACCGGTGTACCGAGACATCGCCGTCGTCCACGTGTCATGTCGTGGAGGGGACGGTGGACTACGAGGGCTACTACCCCTTCAAGTACTACGCCGGCCCGGTGACCGTCTACGCGCCCAACAACTGCATCAACGTGTCGGCCGAGATCAAGTACCTGGGCAACACGGCCACTGGCACCAACTACGGGGCCGACCACTGCGGCTGAGCCCAGCACCTGATCAACACCGTTCTGAGAAAGGCAAGTTCATGCTCAAGCGTTTCGCGGTCATCACCTCGGCGGCCCTCACCGGTGTCGCCATGATGACGGCTCCGGCGTCGGCCGCGTCGTACCACACCTCGGGCAACACCCCGAGCTCCAGATGCAGCGCCGGCTACCTCGGCGGCGGCAACTGGCAGCCGCTCTGCCTGTTCTACGTCAACAACGGCACCGGCGCGATCTGGGGCCAGGACGGCAGCACGTACAACCTCGCCGGTGAGGTCTTCAAGTCCGGCAGCGGCCAGGGCGCCGGCCAGGGCGTGAAGAACAACGCCACCGCCGTGCAGGTCGAGTACTACGAGGGCTGCGGCGGCTCGGTCTGGTTCAACAGCGGCTACCAGGGCAACGAGGACTGGGCCAACGACGGCCAGGCCGGCCCGCTCTACTACACCTGGAACGAGAACGCCTCGGTCAAGGTCTGCCACTGATCCACCCCGTGACCTCGCTGCCGGCCCGGTCGACCGGGCCGGCAGCGAGGTTCTCCAGCACAGTTCTTCAGCACCGAGGTAGCACATGAGATTCGCCGACGTACGCACCGCCGCGGCCCTGGCCGTCACGGCCGCGCTCTGCCTGACCGCCTGTTCCTCGTCGGGGGACGAGCAGCAGACGGCGGCTCCCAAGCCCGTGCCGTCCCGCATCGAGGGGGTGGGAGCCGCGGCCCGGATCACCGATCCGGCGAAGGTGGCGCTCCCCATCGACGCCTATCTGGCGACGCGCGCCGATCTGCAGCAGATGGACAGCGCGCTCATCGTGCTGCAGAAGCGCTGTATGAGCCGGTTCGGCTTCAACCTGGTGCTGACGCCGCCGGAATCCAGTGGGATCGCCCAGAACTCCCGCCGCTACGGCGTACCCGAGTCGCTGGAGACCGCGCAGAAGTTCGGCTTCCACATGGTCAAGGGCGATCCGCGCACCCAGACCGAGCGTTCCTCCCCGCGGCTGTCCGAGGCGGAGATGAAGATCCTCAGCGGCCGCGGTGCCGAGAAGAGCTTCCGAGGGGCGAAGGTGCCCGAGGGCGGCTGCTCGGGCGAGGCGAACCGGCTCATCGCCGGCTCCGCGAAGAACCGCGCGATGCACTCGAACAAGGCCGAGGAGATCCGGGCCCACTCCTTCGAGTACTCGCAGCTGGACCCACGGGTGATCGCCGCCCAGGAGAAGTGGGTCACCTGCATGAAGGAGCAGGGCTACACCACGTACAAGGACACGTTCGACGCCGGCGGCGACAGTCGGTGGAACGTGCCGGTCGCCTCCTCGCAGGAGATCGCGGTCGCGGTCGCGGACTGGACCTGCGCCAAGGACGTGAACCTCGTGGGGATCTGGGTCGCCGTCGAGACCGCCTACCAGGAGAAGCAGATCGACCTGGAGGCGGAGCAACTGCAGTGGGAGCAGGAGAACTTGCGCACCCAGGTGCGACGGATCTCCGACATCCTGAGCGGCGACATCCCGGCCTCCTGAGCGGCGACATCCCGGCCTACTGAGCGCCGCCGCGGATGCCTTCCCGCCGCAGCTGCCGGTGCACCTCGCGACCGACCCACGAGTGAATGAGAAGCAACGATCCTGATGGACGAAAAGGCGCACGAACGCCCCGTGGGTGAACCGCAGTCCGCCGACGAGCCTGAGCCGGGAGCGAGTGGCGACGCGGACTGGCTGGAGATATCCGCGGCGGTGGACGAGCCGCCGCGGGCGGCACGCTCGCGTCTCGACAAGCGGCGCCGTACCGTCCTCGGCGTCGGGATCGCCGCCGCTCTCCTGTCCGTCGCCGGTCTGGCGGCGGGCATGCTGGTCAAGTCACCGGCGCAGGTGGCCGCCGACGCCCGTGCGCCCGAGGCGAGCGTGATCACCGCGGAGGTGGTCTCCGAGCGACTGTCCAACACCGTTGTCCTGCGCGGTGACTTCACCAGCGGTCCGCCGGTCTCCGTCACACCCACGTCCGTCGCCACCACGGCTTCGTTGTACGGCGGGACCAACGCGGGCGGCGGCACCCCGATCCTGACCCGGGTCATGGTTCGTACCGGGCAGGAGGTCCGGGCCGCGGTCCCGATCGCCGACGTCTCCGGCCGGCCGGTGTTCGTGCTGCCGGGGAAGGCGCCGGCCTACGCCGACATGCGTCCCGGCGAGTCCGGCAACCACATCGCCCAGCTGCAGAGCGCCCTGCGGACCCTCGGTCTGTACGACGGCGGGGACCCGCGCGGGTACTTCGGCGCGGCCACGAAGCGTGCGGTCACAGGGCTCTACGAGCGGATGAAGTACCCCGTTCCGATCACCGGCCCGGACACCGCCCAGGCCGCCCGGCAGGCCCGGTCGACGGTGGACAAGCTGCGCCGGCAACTCACCGGAACCGGACAGGGCGGCGCGTCGCAAGAGGGCGGCGCGGAAGAGGGCGGCACGGGCGGGGCCGATACGGGCGGGGCCGGTGCGGCACCGCAGCAGTCGGACCAGCTGAAGCAGCAGCTGACGGCGGCCGAGAAGGCCCTGCGGCTCGCGGAGGCGCAGGACGGACCGATGGTCCCTCTCTCGGAGATGGCGTTCGTCCCCGAACTGCCCGCGCGGGTGACCGCGCTGCCGGCGGTGATCGGCGCCAAGGTGGCCGGACCGGTGGTGTCCCTGTCCACCGGAGGCCTCCGCCTCACGGGCTACCTCGACCAGACCCGCGGCGGCCTCGTCGAGCCCGGGATGAAGGTGGAGATCGTCTCGGAGGCCCTCGGTGTCTCCGCCACCGGCAAAGTGACCTCGGTGGGTGCGCTGGTGACCCCCGGGGACACGGCGGGCGGCGCGAAGAAGGACGACGCCGGACAGGACGCCCCGCCGTCGGCGACCGTCAACGGGGGTGTGCCCTATCTGCCGCTCACGCTGACCTCGGACCGCCCCTGGGACACCCGTTTCGACGGGCAGAACGTGCGTATCACCATCGCGGCGGCCGCCACCTCGGGAGAGGTCCTGACCGTACCGGAGGCGGCTGTCGTCTCCGGAGCGGACGCGGTCGTCACCGTCACCGTGCAGCGCCGCGACGGCTCGCAGCAGCGGGTCGCCGTCGAGGCCGGGGTCTCCGCGGACGGGAAGGTCCAGGTGAGCCCGGTCGAACCGGAGCAACTGCGGGCCGGTGACCGGGTGGTGATCGGACAGTGAGGCTGCTCGGCAGACCCAGGACGGCCACGGCCACGGCAACCGCCATCGATACGAGGCCTGACACCGCCGCCCCCGCGATCCGGCTGCGGGGTGTCGCCAAGACGTACGGCGACAGCGTGGCGGTCCATGCCCTGCACCCCACCGATCTGGTGGTGGAACAGGGCGAGTTCGTGGCGGTCGTCGGCCCTTCGGGCTCGGGCAAGTCCACCCTGCTCAATCTGATCGGCCTGCTCGACCGGCCCAGTGGCGGTACGTACGAACTCGCCGGGACCGACGTCTCCGCACTGAGCGAGAGCGAGCGCACAGCGCTGCGTGGACGCCGTATCGGATTCGTCTTCCAGTCCTTCCACCTGCTGCCGCACCGCACCGCCACCGAGAACGTCGCGCTCGCCCAGCTCTACGTCACCACCGACCGCAAGGAGCGCCCCCGCCGGGCGGCGCAGGCGCTGCGCCGGGTCGGCCTCGGGCACCGGCTCGACGCCCTGCCACCCACGATGTCGGGCGGCGAACGCCAGCGCGTCGCCATCGCCCGCGCCCTCGTCAACCGCCCCGACCTGGTGCTGTGCGACGAACCGACCGGCAACCTCGACTCCGCGACCTCCGACCGCGTGATGGGTCTCCTTGAGCAACTGCACGCCGAGGGACTGACGGTGGTCGTCATCACCCATGACCCGGCGGTAGCCGAACGCAGCGGGCGGATCATCACCATCCGCGACGGCCGGCTGCTCTGCGACCGGCGGCCGGCCGCGTGAGGAACCCGCTGCGCCGCTCCGCTCCCCGTAACGGATTCACCGCGTCCAGGCTGCTGCCGCGCGACATGCTCGCCGAGTCCGTGGCCGGCCTGGTCCAGCGCCCCGGGCGCTCGGTGCTCACCATGCTGGGCACCATCCTCGGCGTCGGCGCCTTCGTCGCCGTACTCGGGCTGACCTCCACGGCCACCGGACAGATCGGTGCCTCGTTCAGCGCCCTGCAGGCCAGCACGGTCACCGTCAACGACAACGCGCGCTCGGACGGCCAGACACCCGCGCCGCTGAGCTTCCCCGCCGACGCCGACCAGCGGATCGAGCGGCTCAACGGCGTCGAGGCCGCGGGTGTGTGGTGGAGCCCGCCGCTCAACAGCCCGACCGTGGCGGGCAGACCGGTGCCGCCCAGCGAGGGCGGCGATCCCGGGGTCTCGGTCTTCGCCGCCTCGCCCGGAGCCCTGGAGGCCCTCGAACCCACGCTCGGGAGCGGGGTGTTGTACAACGCCTTCCACCAGCGCCGCGGCGAACCGGTCTGCGTGCTCGGCGCCGGGGCGGCCCGGCGTCTGGGCGTGCACCGGCTCGACGACGCCCCGGCGGTCTTCATCAACAACACCGCGTACACCGTCGTCGGGATCGTCTCCGATGTACGCAGGATGCCCAAGGCCCTGCTGGGGGTGATGATCCCCAGCTCCACCGCCCTGGAGGCCTACGGCCCACCGGTGAGCAGCCCGGCCCAGATGGTCATCCACGTGCGGCTCGGCGCGGCCCGGCTGATCGCCGAGCAGGCGCCCCTTGCGCTGCGCCCCGACAAGCCCCAACTGCTCACCGCGGTACCGCCGCCCGACCCGCACTCGCTGCGGGACGCCGTCAGCACCTCGTTGTCGGGGCTGTTCCTGTTGCTCGCCGCGATCTGCCTGGTCATCGGGGCGGTGGGTATCGCCAACACCACGCTGGTCGCGATTCTCGAGCGGACGGGCGAGATCGGCCTGCGCCGCTCGCTGGGTGCCCGTCCCCGTCATGTCGCGGGGCAGTTCCTGACCGAGTCGACGCTGCTCGGCACACTCGGCGGCCTCGTCGGTACGGCACTGGGGGTGACGGTCGTCGTCCTCGTCGCCCTCGTGCAGGAGTGGACCGCGATCATCAACCCGGTGACGGTGCTCCCGGCCCCGTTCATCGGCACGACCGTGGGCCTGGTGGCGGGGCTGTACCCGGCGCTGCGGGCCGCGCGTATCGAACCGCTGGACGCACTGCGGCAGTAGTAGGGGCCGGTGCCGTGCCCAGGAGCTCGGCAAGGCAGCGGCCCGGCGCCCCGCTGGTGGAGGTCCAGCGGGGCGGTTCACCTACCGGGTGGAGGTCCGGCGGGGCGGGTTCACCTACCAGGTGAAGGCGGGGTTCACGTGCATGCACGCACCCTCGTCGGCCCCGTTGTCGATGTCCTTCTTGGCCGGGGCCTTCGGGGTCGCCTTCGGCGGGGTGCTGCCCTCGCGCCAGTCCGCGCCGACGATCAGCGTGACTCCGGAGACATCCGTGGACTGCTTCACCGAACTCAGCGGCAGACCGAGCGACTTGGCGAGCGCCTGGGCGTCGCCCTCGAGCTCAGGGCTGGGGAACTGGATCAGCGTGTGGGCCTGCGAGACATCCGCGTTCGCCGCGGGCCGCTCCGCGGCGGCCCGCGTGTAGCCCTTCTGCTTGAGCAGTCCGGCGACGGCGGTGGCGCGTCCCTGCAGCGGCGCACGCGTCGCATCCCCCGAGGCGTTGAGCACCCGGACCCCGGTGTCGGCAGGCGCCGCCGCCGGATCGTCGGAGAGCGTCTCGGTCTTCTTCGGCTTGTCCTTGCCGTCGAGCGCGATGTCATTGCGGACGAGCTCGAAGAGGTCCTCCGCCTCACCGGCCTTGGGGACGACTCGGGCCCCCTGGTACACGAAGGGCATCGTCGTCATGTTGATCCGCGCGCTCGGCACCTTCTTGAGCTCGCCGCCCAGATCCGCGAGCTTGTTCACCGAGCCGAGGGACTCATCGACCTTGAGCGCCTTGGTGGCCGCCTCGGCCAGGTTCAGCATCTCGGCCGGATTGGTCAGCCGCGCGCTGGACTTGAGCTCGCGGACCATCGAGTTCATGTACATGTGCTGGGCCTTGGCGCGCGCGATGTCGCTGCCGTCCTCGAAGCCGTAGCGGGTGCGCAGCCACTGCAGGGCCTGCTCGCCCTTGACCTCCGTGATGCCCTTCTCCAGCTTGAGTCCTGAGCCCTCGCCCTTGGAGTTGCGCGACCTGATGTTGGCGTCCACACACACCGGGACGCCGCCGATGGCGTCGGCCATCGAGACCACACCGCTGAAGTCGACGACTATGAAGTGGTCGATGCGGATGCCGGTGAGCTTCTCCCAGGTGAGGACCGTGCAGGAGGGGCCACCGCGACCGAGGCTCATATTGGTCATCGAATGGGTCAGAGCCGGGAAGGGCTCGCCGGTCTTCGGGTCCTCGCACTTGGGAATGTCGAGCAGCGTGTCACGCGGCATGCTGACGACCGACATGTTGCTGCGGTCCGCGGACAGATGCAGCAGCATCTGCACGTCGGCGAGCGGCTTCGCCCCCACGCTCGCCTTGTGGCCGCCGAGCTTCAGGTTCTCCTTGCTGTTCCGGTCGTCGGAACCGATCAGGAGGATGTTCAGCGGGGTCTGGCCTGCCGAGTTCGGAGTCGCCTTGGGCGCCCGGTTCTTGTCGGGCAGCGGCGCCGTCTCGATGTTGTTGTTCAGGTGCTGGTAGTACAGGTATCCGGCGCCGGCCGTGCCGAGTATCAGGAGCGCGAACACCACCGCCGTCCAGCGCAGGATCCGTCGCCTGCGGCTGCGGGGTTTTCGCCCACCGCGCCGGTGACCGCGCCCGCCGGACGGGTTCTCGTCGCCCGGACCACGGGAGCCGGGCACACCGGACTCCCGGTCGCCGGACTCCTCGTACAAGCTGTCGTCCCAGCCCAGTTCACGCGCCTGCGGTACGCGAGATCGTCGCGTACCTCTTCCGCGCACGCTGCTGTGCGTCATGCCAGTCCCCTCCCAGCCTGGCGCGCCCTGTACAACCCACGCCTGAACGTCGCTCCTGTTGAGCAGACGGTTCAGACGCCCCCCGGGTTGTTCACTTGGCGCAGGTCTTCTTGTCAGCCTCGGTCTTGTCGATGTCGGACGGCGCCACGGGAGCACCCACCGGCTTGCCCGGTTCCGAGAAGTCCGCACCGAGGATCAGGACCATCGCCGGCAGTCCCTGATCGTTGGTCTCGCTCTTGCCTTCCTTGAGCGCGGAGCCCGGCAGCTTCAGCACCTCGGCCAGCTTGCGTGCCTGATCGGCCTGGTCGGGGGAGTACTCAAGGGTGGTCTTCGTCTGCCTGGGTTCGTGATTGCCGAGCTGGCTGGCCTTGTTCATGCCCTGCTCGTTCTGCACATACGTGAGCGTCTTGCTCGCGGCGCCGGTCTTCCCGCTGCCGTTGTAGATGTTCACGCGGACGTCGGCGGCGGAGGACTTGGTGCCCTTGAGGCGCGCGGCCTGGGCGTCCTTCTCCTTCTTCTTCGTCGCGGTCAGCGACACATCGCCCCTGATCGCCTCGAACAAGGGGTCCGCCTTGGCCTCGTTGAGCAGGACAGTCACCTTGTCGGTGTTGTCGACGACCGGGACGGTGGTGAAGCTGATGTTCTTCAGGTCCGTCTTGCCGAGCTCCATGCCGAGATCACGGAGCTTGAACACGTCGTCGATCTTGCTGTCCACGGTGAGCGCCTTCGTGGCCGACTCGGCCAGGTCCAGCATCGCGCCCGGGTCCGTGAACTTCGACTTCATCTTGCGCATCAGCGAACTCATGAACTGCTGCTGCAACTTGATCCGGTCCAGGTCACCGCCGAAGCCCACCGAGTAGCGGGTACGGACGAAGGACAGCGCCTCGTCGCCCTCGACCGTGCTGGTGCCCTTGGGCAGATCCAGATGCGACTTCTTGTCCTTGATCGGCTTCTCGAGACAGACGTCCACACCGCCGACCGCGCTGCTGAGCGTCTTGACCGCGTTGAAGTCCACGACCATGAAGTGGTCCAGCTTGACGCCGGTCAGCTCGGTGACCGTACGCATCGTGCAACTCGGCGTACGTCCGGAGACTCCCAGGCTCTCGTTGAACCGGGTCCCCTGCGTGCCCTGGATGTTCTTCTCGGACCCGTTCTCCTGCTTCGTCGGGCAGTCGGGAATGTCGACGATCATGTCCCGCGGAATGCTCAACGCCGTCGCGTTGGAACGGTCCTTGGAGACATGCAGCAAAATCGTGGTGTCCGCGTGCCCCTGGCTGCCGACATCGCCGTAGCCCTCGTTGCCCTTGCCGACCCGCTTGTCGGTGCCGACGATCAGCACGTTGATCGCCCGGTCCTTGCTGAACCCGCCGGTACCCGCCCCGTCGTCGGAGACGGAGGTCAGGTTGTCGTTCAGATGCTCTATGTAGAAGTACGCGGTCGCGGCTCCGGCGACGAGCACGAACGCCAGCGCACCACCCGTCCACAGCGCGATCTTCTTGCCCTTGGCCTTCTTCGGCCTCGTCCTGCGCCGGCCGGCCGGGCCCGTCGGCTCCTCGGGCATCCGGCGCCTGCGCTGCCCGGGCACATCGCCCGGAGGCGGTGCCTGGGGCGAACCCTGCGGGCGGCGCTGCGGCCGGTTCTGGCGGGGCGGTACGAGGTTCGATCTACGCGGCGAGGGAATACCCGACTCCGGTGCGGAGGGGTGCAGTCGCAGTTCGTAGTCGCCGGTCTGCGGGTTCAGTACCCACTGGTCTGCGGGGTCGATGTTCTCTGCCCGCCCACGGCCTTGCGCGTCCACGGTTGCTCGAGTCCTCCGTCGGTGCCACGCGGCGCCATCCCCCTGCAGGCGTCCGGTCGATCGGTAGTGCAAGTGCGATCGCTGCTTCGTCGCAGTCGGGTGCACCGGATCGCTCACACTATCCGTCCAGGTCGGCGCACAGGGACGGCGGTGATGAATTCCACTGGCCTTACAACGGTCAATACGCCCCAATTCAAGGTCAACGGCCCCTTGTGTTTGGGGATCCCTTTACTCGTTGCTGGTCAGCAGCTGGCTTCGGCGGCCGTACTGCCACGGAAAGTCGGCTCGGGGGAGGGGGATTGTGAGGGGTTTCGGGTGGGCGCATCCGGCTTGTCGTCGGAACTGCCGGACTCCTGCTGCCCCTTGTCCTTATTACCCTTCTTGTCCTTACGTGCGACCGGGTCCTCGTCGGCCGATTTGCCCTCGGACCAGTACCCGTCGTCGACCCAGTAGCCCTCGTCGCTCCAGTAGCCGGTGTCCACCCAGTGGCCGCCGCCTCCGTCCGACGCGCCGTCCCGCTCGCCCGCGGGCTCCTCGCCCTCGCCCTCGGCCTCGGTGGCCTGCGCCTCGGGTGCGTCCTCGGCGACCTGCAACGGGGCGTCGGCCCGCAGTCGGTCGAAGAGCCGCCCGGCATCGGGTTGTACCAGTTCGTCCCGGTTCGCGTCGTACAGATAGGACTGCCGCGGCACGGTCAGGAACTGCACCTTCTCCGTGGGGATGTTGCGCATGCTGCGTACGAGGTCGTAGAGATCGGTGAGCTGGGCGATCGCGGGGTCCGTGGTGAGCGAGGAGGTCGCCGCGTCCAGTACGGGGTAGAGCCTGGTCGGGTTGAGCAGCACCCCGTTGCTCTTCACCTTGTTCACCAGCGCGCCGAGGAAGGCCTGTTGGCGGTCCATCCGGTCGGTGTCGCTGCCGTTGCCGATCGTCTTGCGCGCCCGTACGTAGCCGAGTGCCTGCTCGCCGTCGAGCTTGTGGCGGCCCGCCGCGAGCTTGAGCTTGGCGTCGGGGTCGTCGATCGGATCCGTCAGACACACGTCGACGCCGTCCACGGCGTCGACCATCTTCTTGAAGCCGCGGAAGTCCACGACCATGTGGTGATCGACGCGGATGTCGGTGAGCGCCTCGACCGTACGGATCGTGCAGGCCGCACCGCCCCACTCGAACGCCCAGTTGAACTGGGCGAACTGCTCCTCGGTCCGTGACCCGTCGCGTCGCCTGCAGCTGGGGATGTCCACCATCACGTCGCGCGGCAGGGAGACCGCGGTGGCGCTCTTACGGTCGGCGGCCAGGTGCAGCAGGATCGTGGTGTCCGAGCGCTGGGTGCCCGCGTCCTTGCCGTACTTCCCGTTGCCGTCGCCGGAGCGCGTGTCGGACCCGATGAGCAGGATGTTCTGCGCGTTGTGGGTGGCCGGCGCCGGCCGCTCCTTCTCGTAGCGCTCCAGCTCCTCGGCCGCGGTGAGGTCCTCGGTGATGTTGCCCTGCAGCTGCTTGTAGATCCCCCAGCCGATTCCGGCCGTGACGAGCACGAGCACGGCGACGGCCAGCGAGATCCAGCGGAGCCAGTGCGGGCCGCCGGTGCCGGGGCTCTTCTTCTCGTACGAGCTTCCCCAGGCCGGGGGGTCGGGGGACTTCTCGGCCGCGGACTCTTCGGGGGCGGGCTCCTCGCCGACTGACTTCTCGGCTGCGGCCTCCGGCTGGACCGGCGTAGGCGCGTCGTTGCCGGGTTCCTCCGGGTTACCGGGGTTCTCCGGAACTTCGGGCGTGCCTGCGGTGTCGGTCACGTCGGGGTCCACCCCTCATGGCGTCGGCAGCACGGACAGCGCTCCGCGAGGAGCGCTGTCTCGACCATGACCCGAGGCCCCGGTCCGGCGCCTGCGGGCCGGTCACGGGCTGCGCCGGACGGGTGGACTTTCGACAGTCGACGGGCTGGTCAGGGCCGCGGCGGTGCGACTCGGCGCCGCCGCCGCAGCAAGGCGACTCAGCCCTCGCGCCGCACAGTGACCCGCTCGCTCTCGACCCGCTTCTCCAGATCCTCTGCGCCGAGCCGGTCGAGGTTGCGGCAGAGCACCACGGAGGACCCGGTCGCCAGAGGTGCGTACAGCCCTGCGGAAAGACCGTCCCAGTTCCCGTACGAGAGTCCGGACAGCACCCGGTCGCCGGGCCCGAGCCCGAGGCCGCGTCCGTCGGCCAGGGCGCGCTCGACGATCTCGGCGCCCGTAAGCGCCGTATCCCCGATGACGAGGGAATCGTCGGAGGGGGAGACGGGCGCGAACGGCGCGAACTGGTCGCCCTGGCCCGGCACCTCCACCGCGTAATCCATGAACCCGGCCGGCGGCTGCGGGAAGCGGCCGCCGAGCGGACGCAGCGCGAGCGCGATCCGCTCGCCGGAGCAGGCGGACGCCTCGTCGAGCGTGTCGGGTCCGGTGACGACGAGATCGGCGCCGGCCGGGTCGCCGCCCACGACGGCCGTCACTCCGGTCGACGAGCAGGCGAGCAGCCAGACCGCCGTCTGCCAGTGCGCGGGCAGCAGCAGCGCGAGCCGGTCGCCGGGCTCGGCGGAGAGCTCGCCCTGGAGCAGATTCGCCGTCTTGGCCACCCAATTGGCGAAGGTTGCCACGGACAATTCGACGCGCTCACCGGTCGCGTCGTCGTAGAAGGTCACGAGCGGGCGGCCCGGGTCCGCGGCGAGCGCGGATCGCAGCAGGTCGGCAGGGGTGCGGTCGGTCGCGTTCACAGCGGCAAGCCTACGCGCGCACCGCCGTGTGCTCCGCTCGGAGCCCGCCGGGTACCGGCCGACGGACCGTCAATTCCCTTACGTCCACGACATGCGGGTATGCCAGGTTGCGCCCACCATCGACGCATGCGTGGATTTCTTGCTTCCTCGATCGGTGTCGCCTGTGCCGCCGCCCTGTCCCTGCCGCTTGCCCTGCCGGCGAGCGCGACCGACTCGCCGCGCCGGTCCGAAGTGGCCGAGTCGCTGCGCGCACCAGATGTGGCGGGCTCGACCCAGTCGCTGCCCTTGAAGCCGCTCTCCTCCGACCGGGCGCTCGGGTCGGGCGCGGCGCAGGGAGTCGTCCGCAGCGACGTCCTGCCCTTCGCGCTCGTCGGCGTCGTCTGGGACAACCCGGAGGCCGAACTGCAGGGCCGGGTCGAGGTCCGCACCCGCGCCGCCGACACCCGGAACTGGTCGGCCTGGCAGGAACTGGAGACCCACAACCACGAGCACGCAGCCGACCTCGGCTCCCAGGAGCGCGCATCGGGCCGGCTGCGCGGCTCCACCGCACCGCTGTGGGTGGGGGATTCGGACGGTGTCGAGGTCCGCGTCCTGGCCGAGGCACCCACCGACCGCGCGGCCGCCGACCCCGGGGCCGCTGACCACGGGACCACCGACCACGGGACCACCGACCGCGCGGCCGCTCCCGAGCTGCCGCGGAATCTGCGGCTCGAACTCGTCGACCCCGGCGACGAACCGGGTCCCCCGCAGGGCCCGCAGGCCGACGGCCCGCGCAGCGTGCTCACCGCGGAGGCGGCCGCGAGCTGGGCGGTGAACGCGGAGATGGCGCCGCTCGGCGCGGCCGTCATCCCCGAGCTCACCAAGGAGCAGACCGAGTCCGAACTCCTCGCCTCCCGCGGCGAGGCCGAGAACGCGGTGGCCCGCCCGTATGTCGGTGCGCGTCCGCGGATCATCACGCGCAAGGGCTGGGGAGCGGACGAGAAGCTCCGCGAGAAGAACTTCGTCTATACGAAGGCGGTCCGCGCGGCCTTCGTGCACCACAGCGCGTCCGGCAACAGCTACCGCTGTGCGCAGTCCCCCTCCGTAATGCGCAGTATCTACCGCTACCACGTCAAGAGCAGTGGCTGGCGAGACTTCGGCTACAACTTCGCCGTCGACAGATGCGGGAACATCTACGAAGGCCGCGCGGGCGGTGTGGCCAAGCCCGTCTACGGCGCGCACACCCTCGGTTTCAACAGCAACAGCATGGGCATCGCCGTCCTCGGGACGTACTCGAACTCCGCGCCGCCCGCGGCCGCGCTCAATGCGATCGCGAAGCTCTCGGCGTGGAAGCTCGGTCTCTACGGCGCCAATCCCAAGGGCACGACCGTTCTCAAATCAGGCGGCAGCAATCTCTACAAGAAGGGGAAGAAGGTCCGGCTCCATGTGATCTCCGGTCACCGGGACGGCTTCGCCACCGAGTGCCCGGGGCGTCGGCTGTACAACAAGCTCGGCAACGCGCGGCAGACCTCGGCCCACCTGCAGGGCCGGTGAGGCCGGTGGCGTAGCCGGGGCGTACGGGACCGGGGTACGGGACCGGACAAATTTTCTACCCAGAACTGCATACACTGGCCGATCCGTGACCTGGGCCGCCCGGCCCCCCGGCAGGAAGCGAAGACATCGGTGACTGAAGCGATCCTTCTGGTCGGAGGCAAGGGCACCCGGCTGCGGCCGCTCACGGTGAACACCCCCAAGCCCATGGTCCCGGCGGCCGGAGTCCCCTTCCTCACGCACCAGCTGGCGCGGGCGCGGGCGGCCGGAGTGACGCACATCATCCTGGCCACTTCCTACCTGGCCGAGGTCTTCGAACCCCACTTCGGCGACGGTTCGTCGCTCGGTCTGGAGCTCGAATACGTCACGGAGGACGAGCCGCTCGGCACGGGAGGCGCGATCCGCAACGTGGCCTCGCGCCTGCGTTCCGCCCCCGACGAACCGGTCCTGATCTTCAACGGCGACATCCTGACGGGCCTGGACATCAGCGCCCTCGTCTCCACGCACTCTGCCTCGGGCGCGGATGTGTCGCTGCACCTCACCCGCGTCCCCGACCCCCGCGCCTTCGGCCTGGTCCCCACGGACCCGACGGGTCGCGTCACAGCCTTCCTGGAAAAGCCGGAAACCTCCGAAGAAATCGTCACGGACCAGATCAACGCCGGCGCCTACGTCTTCCGCCGCTCCCTCATCGACACCATCCCGGCGGGCCGTCCGGTCTCGGTCGAACGCGAGACGTTCCCCGGCCTGCTGGCCGCCGGCGCCCATCTCCAGGGCATGGTCGACTCCACGTACTGGCTCGACCTCGGCACCCCTCAGGCCTTCGTCCGCGGCTCCGCGGACCTGGTCCTGGGCCGCGCCCCGTCCCCGGCGGTCCCCGCCCGCTGCGGCGAAAGCCTGGTCCTGCCGACGGCGAGGGTCGCGCCCGACGCGAAGCTGACCGCCGGAACGGTGATTGGCGAGGGCGCCTCGGTGGGCGAGGGTGCGCGGGTGACGGGCAGCACGATCCTCTCGGACGCGGTGATCGAGCCGGGCGCGGTCATCACGGACTCCCTGGTCGGCGCAGGCGCCCGCATCGGCGCCCGCACGGTCCTGGACGGCGCGGTGATCGGCGACGGCGCCACGGTGGGCGCGGACAACGAGCTGCGCGCGGGGGTCAGGGTGTGGTGCGGGGCGTCCCTGCCGGACGGCGCGGTGCGCTTCTCGTCGGACATGTAGGCCCAGCTGGACTTCCGGGGTCTGGGGCGGAGCCCCGGTTTCGGGAAGGGGCGGGGTGGGGGAGAAGAACGCCCTACCCTCGTAAGGCAGCCCCCGACCCCAGAGGACCTCCGAGTGGCCGGCCGTTTCGAGCCCCGCGCACAGCGCCTGACCCGCACCACCGTGCGCGCAGGCGACACCCGCGTACCCGGAACGCGAGCCGCAGGACCGACCACGGCCCGCACCGGCGCACCAGCCGGCACCCGCACCGACGCCCCAGCCGGCACCCGCACCTGGACCCCCACCACCCCGTTCGACCTCGGCCTGGTCGTCGGCCCCCTGAGGCGCGGCCCCGCCGACCCCACCTTCCGGGTCACGAACGGTCACGTCTGGCGGGCCACCCGCACCCCCGAGGGCCCAGCCACCCTCCGTATCGCCGCGAAAACCACCGGCATCGAGGCCGAAGCCTGGGGCCCGGGCCACGACTGGCTGCTCGACTGGCTGCCCCAGCTCCTGGGCGACGCCGACGACCACACGGTCTTCACCCCGAGGCACCGCCTCGTCGCCGAAGTCCACCGCCGCCGCCCGGGCCTCAGACTCCTGCGCACCGGACTGGTCATGGAGTCCCTGATCCCGTCGGTCCTGGAACAGAAGGTCACCACCGACGAGGCCTACCGCGCCTGGCGGATCCTCGTCCGCAAGTACGGGGAGCAGGCACCCGGCCCGGACGGTATGCCGGACCTCCACGTCATGCCCGACCCGGGAACCTGGCGCATGATCCCCTCCTGGGACTGGCACCGCGCCGGTGTCGACAACAAGCGCGCCCAGACGATCCTGCGCGCCGTCCGAGTCGCCCCGCGCCTCGAAGAGGCCATGGCCCTCGACCCCGAACAGGCCCGTAAGCGACTCGAGTTGGTCCCCGGCATCGGCCCCTGGACCTCCGCCGAAACCATCCAGCGCTCCCACGGCGCCCCCGACGAGGTCACCGTCGGTGATCTGCATCTGCCCGGCATCATCGGCTACGCGCTCGCCGGTGAACGCGACGCCGACGACGCCCGCATGCTCGAACTCCTCGAGCCCTACCGCGGTCAGCGCCACCGCGCCGCCCGTTACATCCTGCTCACCGGCCGCACCCCACCGCGCCGCACCCCGAAGATGCCGAAGACGGACATCGGCAAGCTCTGACCAACCAGGTCAGCGCACCTCGATGAAGTCCGAAGCCTCCCGCGCAGGACGCGACTTGGGCGCGACCGCCGCATGGCCGACGGCCACGGCCCCCATCGGATCCCAGTCGCCGGGCAGTCCGAGGACCTCCCGTACGACATCGCGGCAGAACATCGTCGACGAGATCCACGCCGACCCGAGCCGCTCCCCGGCAAGCGCCACCAGGAAGTTCTGGATCCCGGCACCGGTCGCGACGACGAACATCTCGCGCTCGGCGGCATCGCGCCGCGCATGCCCGTACGTGTGCGAGCCGTCCATCACCAGACAGGGCACCACCAGATACGGCGCCTTGCGCAGCACATCCCCGCGCCGTACCCGCTTGGCGATCGACTCCTCGGACTTGCCGTCCCGCCGCAGATCCTCGATCCACTGATCCCGCATCGCGTCGAGCAACCGCACGCGCGAGGACTCCGATTCGAGCAGCACGAACCGCCAGGGCGTCGTGTGATGCGGCGCCGGAGCCGTCACCGCGGCCGCCACGGCACGCCGCACGGCGCCCGGATCGACGGGCTCGTCGGTGAACTCCCGTACCGTCCGCCGCTGCGTGACCGCCTCCCGTACCGCCTCGGACGTCCCCAGCCGGAACATGTCGTCGGCCGCGACCCGCACCAACTTCCGTGCACCACCGTCCGGATCGGAGGAGTCGGAGGAGACGGCCTGCGCCAGCCCGCGCACCACCGCCACAGGTAGCCCCGCCGCCTTGCCCTTCACCAGGTCGCCCGCGGCGGCCAGTTCATCGGCGGTGGCCACGATCGTCGCGCTCAGCGGATTGCCGTACGCATCCGTCCCCCCGCGCAGATCGTCGAGGACCCGCACTCCGGCCGCGCCGATCGCGACATCGGTGAGCCCGTTGCGCCAGGGCCGCCCGAAGGTGTCCGTGACCAGCACGCCCACCTCCACGCCGAGAGCGTCGCGCAGCCCTTCGCGGATCGTGCGCGCCGAGGCATCGGGGTCCTCGGGGAGCAGAAGCACGGTCCCCGCAGGGGTGTTGGAGGCGTCGACCCCGGCCGCGGCCATCACCAGGCCCTGCCGGTTCTCGACGATACGGAGGGTGCCGCGCCGTGCCACGACCCGTACCGTCTCCGCGTCGATGGCCTCCTCACGGGAGTCGGCCGCGATGATCCGGCCCTCCGCCTTGGACACGATCTTGGAGGTGACGAGCACGATGTCCCCGTCGGCCAGCCCCGGTTCGGCGGTGGCGATCAGCTTGGCGAGATCGTCACCGCGCTGCACCTCGGGCAGCCCGGGCACGGCCCAGACGTGGAAACCAGGTGCGTCGCTCACCCTCGTACCTCTTCGGCCATCGCGAGGGCGGCCCGCGCCATCTCGGCGGTCGCGTCCAGATCGGTCATCATCAGGGGCAGCGCCTTGCACCGGATCCCGGCCGCCGCCACCCGCTCGACCGCACCCGCGTCGACGGTGTCGACCAGCCAGCCGTCGAGCAGCCCGGAGCCGTAGTGCTCGGCGACGGCCGCGGCGCTGGACTCCACGCCGACCGCGGCGAGCACCTTGTCGGCCATCCCGCGTACCGGGGCGTCACCGACGATGGGGGAGAGGCCCACGACCGGCACCCCGGCCTCGGCGATGGCCTCCCGTATCCCGGGCACGGCCAGGATCGTGCCGACGCTGACCACGGGGTTGGACGGCGGGAACAGCACCACATCGGCCTCGGCGATCGCTTCGAGGACTCCGGGCGCGGGCTTGGCCTGCTCGGCGCCGACCGGCACCACGGCGAGCGCGTCCACGGAGGCGCGCAGCCGCACCCAGTACTCCTGGAAGTGAATGGCCTTCTGCTCGCCGTCCAGCTCGACGGCGACATGGGTCTCGACGCGGTCGTCGGACATGGGGATGAGCCGGACACCCGGCTGCCACCGGTCGCACAGCGCCTCGGTGACCGCGCTCAGCGGAAAGCCCGCGGCCAGCATCTGGCTGCGCACGATGTGCGTGGCGAAGTCACGGTCGCCGAGCCCGAACCACTCGGGCCCCACGCCATAGGCGGCGAGCTCCTCCTTGACCTTGAAGGTCTCGTCCGTACGCCCCCAGCCCTGCTCCTCGTTGATACCGCCGCCGAGCGTGTACATCACGGTGTCGAGGTCCGGGCAGACCTTCAGGCCGAACAGATGGATGTCGTCGCCGGTGTTCCCGATCACCGTGATGTCCGCTTCGGGCGCGGCCACCTTGAGACCACGCAGGAAACGGGCACCACCGATGCCGCCGGCCAAAACCACGATGCGCTGCATGCGGACAGTCTGTCAGGCACCCTCGACCGGGGTCAGGGCGCCTGTGGATAACTCCCTTCGAAGGGAGGGAAGTCCGAGGTCAGGACGAGGTCAGGCCTGTACAGCGGCCACGGAGGCGTACGGCTCGGCGACGGCGCTGTGCATCGGCATCTCCGTCAGCCCCGGGGAGTAGATGTGCAGACTGACGGCCGGCTCCAGGCTGTCGTTGACGATCTCGTGCACCGAGCCGGGCGCGTACACCTGCTGCGCACCGGCGGCGAGCGGCTTCGTGCCGCGCCGGGTGTGCTCGGTCAGTGCGCCGTCGAGCACGGTCAGCACACCGGAGGACGGCCCGTGGTCGTGCAGCCCGGTGCCCTGCCCGGGCACCCAGCTCAGGATCCAGACCTCGTAGCCGGGCCCGGTGCGAAGCCGGTGGTACCAGCGGCTGGTCGCGTCGTACTCGACCAGGTGTTCCCACTGGGAGCGGTCGGCGGCGATGGAGCGCGCGAGCCCGACGAACTCGGCCACGGTCGCGGGGTGCTCACGCGCGGGCTGGAGGAGGTGCGGGACCTCAAGGATGTCGCCGGCGATCTGCAGGTCGCTGTCGCTGTTCATAAGGTGCGGGGTTCCTCGGCGGGAGAAGTGCTGGCGGTGTCGGGAATCAGCCGGAGCCCGAAGGGCCCACGGGGAAACAGCCGGAGCTAGGAGAGGCTCAACAGCTGGGACGACAACAGCAACAGCTCGCCAGGGCAGCACTGCGGAACCCACTGCTGTGGGTCCGGGTGAGCGCCAAGTTCGCAAGCATGCCCACCAGGAGACCGGTTCACACACACAGTGTCAACTCGATGTCCGTATTGCGAGACATGTTTCACCGTATCCGGTTGTCCTGTCTGCTGAAAGGTTTGTGCAGATGCCGCAAAGGACAGGTGGCGCAGTGTCGAAGTGCGCAAACGTCTCCGCTGTCCCGTGATGTGACTGTGATCCGTTTCGCTTCGGCGCCCGCTCTGCAACGAGATCAAACTCCAACGCGTCCTTCAGTAAGTCGGATGGATGTACGGGAGTGGCCAAAGGTAAGTGTCTGGGTTTATGGCGATTTGAACACTTTCCGCAAAGCCTTGGTTCCGCAGAGTGAATAAGGGGCCCAATAGCAGATCTCGGCTTGACTGGCCCGGATCCGCACACTTGTAATTTCACTCGTGTCGTTCAGCCGAAATCGGTAGGGAACGGCACCATCACGGGGCTGCACAGACAGACGAGGGGCGCACATGACCGAGTCGTATCCGCAACTGCTGGTCGAGGAAGTCGAAGAGGAACTCGGCTGGCAGGAGCGCGCGCTGTGCGCCCAGACCGACCCCGAGTCCTTCTTCCCGGAGAAGGGCGGCTCCACCCGCGAGGCCAAGAAGGTCTGCCTCGCCTGCGAGGTCCGCTCCGAGTGCCTCGAGTACGCGCTGGCCAACGACGAGCGCTTCGGCATCTGGGGCGGTCTGTCCGAGCGGGAGCGCCGGCGCCTGAAGAAGGCCGCTGTCTGAATCCGGCCGTCGTCTGAGGCCTGAGCAGGTACGCAGAAGACCGCGATCCTCTGCGGAGCCGTACAAGCTCGATCAAACCGCACACAGCCGTACGTAAGGAATGGGTCCGTCGTCCGTGGTTATCCACAGGCGGCGGACCTCGTTGTTTGGTTGCCGTTAGTGTGGGGCCCCGTCCGAGACGCCCCGTGTCCCCCGCTGGGCACAGGCGTCCACCGCAGTCCATCGAACCGGGGCCTGTACCTCGATGTCCGTGCACAGCTCACCGGCCGGCGCCTACGGTGCCGCCGCAGTCGACCCGACCCGCCCGCCCGAGCACCCGCGCCATGTGGTCACGGCCGTGCTGGTCTCCCACGACGGCGCCCGCTGGCTGCCCGAGGCCCTGTCCGGGCTGCTCGGCCAGGAGCGCCCGGTGCAGAACGTCATCGCAGCCGACACCGGCAGCGGTGACGACTCCGCGCGACTGGTCACCGAAGCTCTGGGCGCGGACCGGGTCCTTCATCTGGCCCGCCGCTCGGGCTTCGGCACGGCCGTGGACGAGGCGGCCCGTACGGCGGGGATCCTCACGCCCGAGGACCTGCCGTATCTCAAGCGCCCCAGCGGCTGGGACCCGGTCAGCAGGACCTGGCGCGACGACGCCTACGACCTGCCCGAGCTGCCGCACGGCGAGCCGGTGCAGTGGCTCTGGCTGCTGCACGACGACTGCGCGCCCGAGCCCGACGCCCTGGCCGAACTGCTCCGGGTGGTCGAGAACGAGCAGGAGCTCGGCCGCGAAGTGGCCATCGTCGGACCCAAGCTGCGCGGCTGGTACGACCGCAGGCAGCTGCTCGAAGTCGGCGTCTCCATCGCCCACAGCGGCCGCCGCTGGACCGGCGTGGACCGCCGTGAGCAGGACCAGGGCCAGCACGACCAGGTGCGGCCCGTCCTGTCCGTATCGAGTGCGGGCATGCTCATCCGGCGCGATGTCTACGAGGAGCTGGGCGGGTTCGACCGCCGGCTGCCGCTGATGCGCGACGACGTCGACCTGTGCTGGCGTGCGCATCAGGCGGGCCACCGCGTCCTCATCGCACCCGACGCCGTGCTGCGTCATGCCGAGGCGGCCTCGCGCGAGCGGCGCACCGTGGACTGCGTGGGCCGCACCAGTGCGAGCCCGCACCGGGTCGACAAGGCCGGCGCCGTCTACACCCTGCTCGCCAATTCGTCCGGTGCGCTGGTGCCCTGGGTGCTGCTTCGGCTGATCTTCGGCACGTTCCTGCGCACCATCGCGTATCTGGTCGGCAAGGTGCCGGGCCAGGCGGTCGATGAAGTCACGGGTCTTTTCGGTACGTTGCTGCGCCCCGGCCGGATCATCGGCGCCCGCGGCCGCAGGCGCTCCGTGGTGGAGGCGGCCGAGCTGCGGCCGCTGTTCCCGCCGCCGGGTGCGACCGTGCGGCTCACCGTCGAACAGGTCGCGTCCCAAGTCGTCGGCCGCACCGACTCCGAGACGTCCGCTGGCCGCCATGGCGCGGTCGAGTCCGGGCCCGGCGGCGACGACGCCGACTTCCTCGAGGTCGAGCAGTTCGCGCGCCTCAAGCGCGTGGCGCGCAAGCCGGGGCCGATGCTCTTCGTCGTCCTGCTCTTCGTGTCCCTGATCGCCTGCCGCTCCCTGATCGGCAGTGGCGCACTCGCGGGCGGCGCAATGCTGCCCGCGCCCTCGGACGCCTCCGCGCTCTGGTCGCGCTACCTGGACGGCTGGCATGCGGCCGGCACCGGCGGCACCGACGCGGCGCCGCCCTATCTCGCGCTGATCGCGGGCCTGGCCACCCTGTTCTTCGGTTCGACGGGCCTCGCGGTCACCGTGCTTCTCGTGTGCTCGGTGCCGCTCGCCGGTTTCACCGCCTACTTCGCCTCGCGCTCACTGGTCGAGTCCCGGCTCCTTCGCGCCTGGGCCGCCGTCGCGTACGCCTTCCTGCCGGCCGCCACGGGCGCGCTCGCGGGCGGGCGGATCGGCACCGCCGTGCTCGCCGTGCTGCTGCCGCTGATGGCCCGTGCGGGCATCGCGGCGAGCGGGTTGCGTACGGACGGGCAAGGGGCGCGCGGCAGTTGGCGCGCCACCTGGGCGTACGCCTTGCTGCTCACCGTCACCACCGCCTTCACGCCGATCGTGTGGCCCATCGCGCTGGTCCTCGGCATCGGGCTGCTCGCACTGCGGCGCGACGATCTCACCGCGTACGGGCTGCGCTTCCTCGCCCAGTTCGGTGTGCCGCTCCTGGTGCTCGCGCCCTGGTCGCTCTCGCTGCTGCCCTTCGGCTTCTTCCGCGAGGCGGGCCTCGGCTTCGGTGCCGGCTCGGCCGGCCCCCTCGATCTGCTCGGGGCGAGCCCGGGCGGACCCGGCACCGTCGGCGGACTGCTCCTGATCGGCATCGTGCTCGCGGCGCTCGGTGCGCTCCTTCGTGACGAGCGCGTGCTGCCCATCCGTACGGCATGGGCCGTGGCGCTGCTCGGCTTCTTCTTCGCCGCGTTCTCCAACGGCTCCGCCTGGGCCGGTCCCGCGACGCTCGTCCAGGGCCTCGCCCTGCTCACGGCCGCGGTGCTCGGCGCCGACGGCGCGCGTTCGCGTGTGGCCGAGCAGAGCTTCGGCTGGCGCCAGCCGGTCGCCGCCCTGATCGCGCTGGCCGCCGCCGCGGCACCGCTGCTCTCCGCCGCGGGCTGGATGATCCGCGGCGCCGACGGCCCGCTGCACCGCACCGATCCCGCCCAGGTCCCGGCGTTCGTCGCCGAGGAGGCGGGCACCCGAGACCAGGCCCGCACCCTGATCCTCGCCAGCGACCACCCGGACCACGTCTCGTACACGCTCGTACGAGGCGCCGGCGCGCGTCTCGGGGACGCCGAGCTCAACTCCGGCGGCAAGGGCGGCCGGCTGCTCGACGAGACCGTGGCCCGCCTCGTGGCCGGTTCCGGCGCCGACCAGGCCGACGAACTGGGCGCGTTCGCCGTGCGCTACGTCATGGTGCAGGACGGTGCGCCCCGCCGCGTCAGCCGTGTTCTCGACTCGACACCGGGTCTGTCCCGGCTCAGCCAGCAGGACGGCACCTCGCTGTGGCGGGTCGACCGCCAGGTCTCCCGGGTCGCGATCGTCCAGGGCGACGAGGCACCCAAGCCCGTCGCCGCGGGTCCGGTCGACGTCGACACCAAGATCCCGGCGGGCGAATCGGGCCGCGTCCTGCGGCTCGCCGACTCGGCCGCCGAGGGCTGGACCGCCACGCTCGACGGACAGCCGCTCACCAAGAAGACCGTGGACGGCTGGGCGCAGGGCTTCGAACTGCCCACGTCCGGTGGCCGTCTGAACGTCGTCCACGAGGACTCCGGCACGCACACCGGCTGGCTCTGGGCCCAGGGCGCGATGGCCCTGGTGCTCGTCGTCATGGCGCTCCCGGGCCGGCGCCGCACCATCGACGACGACCTCCCGCAGGAGGCCGTGGCCGTACCGGTGCAGGCAGTGGCCGGCGAGGGCCGTCGGGCGCGCAGGATGCGGGCCCAGGCGGAAGCGTCCGCGCAGGAGACGCCGGAGCAGACCGAGTCCGCCGAGGTGCCGGCGCAGCCGGCCTACGGCGAGTGGGACGAGCAGCAACCCGTCGCCGCCGGCGAGCAGTTCCAGGGTTACGAGGCGGGCACCTACCCGCAGTCGTACCCTGCGGCCGACCCGTATCAGGCGGGCCAGAGCCCGGACGCAGGCGGGCAGTTCGACCCGTACGGCTACGACGGTCAGGGCTACGGCGCGGGCGGCGGGTACGGGACCGGTTCGTTCCCGGCCCAGGGCACGTACGAGCAGAACGCCGGTGCCTACGACGAGAACGGGACGGTCGGCTACGACGCCGGACAGTACGGCGGCGGCGACACCGGACAGTACGGCGGCGGCGACACCGGACAGTACGGCGGCGACGCAACGTACGGCGACGGCGGCGACTCGACGTACGGCGGATATGCGCCCGGTTCGTATGAGGGCCAGGTCCCGCAGCCGTACGAAGGCAATGAGCCCCAGGGTTACGAGGGGCAGCACCCGGATCCGTACGGGCAGAGCAGCCAGACCGACCAAGAGCGCCCCGACGGGAGCCGGCAGTGAACCGCACCACCCTGTCCCTGATCGCAGCGGCCACCGCACTGGTCGCCGTGACCGGTTTCGCGGCGCTCAACTCCCCGGACGGCGCCGACTCCACACCGGGCCAGGCGGCCGAACAGCGGCCGGTGGACCGGTCCGCATTGCTGTGCCCGGCGCCCAGCGCGTCCGAGCTGGCCGCCACGGCGTACACCTCGTTCACTCCGAAGGCCAAGGGCGGCGACGGCAAGGGCGCGGCCCGCCTTGAGCGCGCCGTAAAGGAGTTGAAGGACTCCGAGGAAGGCTCCGCGGACGCCGACGACGCCGACGACAAGAAGAAGGACGCGGCGGACAGCAAGGACGCCAAGCCGGTCCTCGACATCACGTCGGCGGGCAAGCCCGTCACGGCGAAGGCGTCGGGCGCCGATTCCCCGGCCCTGATCGGGGCGGCCGACGGTGCGCTCGCGCCCGGCTGGACCGTGCAGCAGACCACCGAGATGCCCGCGGGCAGCGGACGCGGGCTGCTGGGTCTCAACTGCGGTGCTCCGGACACCGACTTCTGGTTCCCGGCGGCGAGCACCGCCGAGGAGCGCGCCGACTTCGTGCACCTGTCCAACCCGGACGCCACCGCGGCCGTCGTCGACATCGAGTTGTTCGGGCCCGAGGGCGCGCTCAAGTCCGAGGTGGGCGAGGACATCACGGTGCCCCCGCACTCCAGCGTCCCGGTGCTGCTCTCCACGCTGACCGACGAGCCCGTGGCCGATGTGACGGCCCATGTCACCGCGCGTACGGGCCGGATCGGCGCCGCCGTGCAGGTCTCGGACGCGAAGGCGGGCGCCGACTGGCTGCCCGCGTCGGCCGACCCGAGCGGCAGCGTCGTGCTGCCGGGCATCCCCAAGGACGCCACATCCGTACGTCTGGTGGCCTTCGCGCCCGGCGACGAGGACGCGGACCTGAAGATCTCCCTTGCGGGGCCGACGGGTTCGATCACCCCGGCCGGTCATGAGTCGCTGCACGTCAAGAGCGGGATGACGGCCTCGGTCGACCTCGCGGACGTCACCAAGGGCGAGGCCGGTTCGCTGGTGCTCACGCCGACCGACGGGGAGGCGCCCGTGGTGGCGGCGCTGCGGGTGACCCGCGGCAAGGGCGCCAAGCAGGACGTGGCGTTCATCCCGGCCACGGTCGCGGTGGGCGAGCGCGCGACCTCGGCGGACAACCGCGCCAAGGGTTCGACACTGAGCCTCACCGCTCCCCGCGGTAATGCCAAGGTGCGGGTCACGTCCTCGGACGGCAGCGCCGCCGGCACGTCGGTGACGAAGACGTACACCGTGCGCGGCGGCACCACCCTCGATGTGACGCCGGAGGTCCCGAGCGGACTGAAGGGCGCGTACGCGCTGACGGTGGAGACCTTGTCCGGCACGGTCCACGCGGCGCGCGTGCTCGAACTCCCGGACGGGGCCGTGCCGATGTTCACGGTGCAGACGCTGCCGTACGACCGCGGCATGGTCTCCGTGCCGGAGGCCGAGCAGGACCTTTCGGTGCTGCAGAAGTAGTCCGGTCGGTGCTGCAGATGTAGTCCGGCGGAAGGGCCTGAAGCGTGGCTACGGCGGGGACCTACTGGTCCTCGCCGTAGCGCGGATCCACCGACTCCGGGGACAGGCCGAGGAGTTCGGCCACCTGCTCCACCACGACCTCGTGCACCAGAGCGGCGCGCTCGTCGCGGCTCTTGGTGCGGATCTCCACCGGACGCCGGTAGATCACCACGCGGGCCGGCTCGCCGTCCCGCGCCGGCACGATGCCGCCGAGGGGCACGGACCCGCCGCCGAAGTCCGCGTCGGGGGCTCCGGCAGGTGTCTGCGTACGCGGCACCTCGAGCACCAGGAACTCGACATCGGACAGCTGCGGCAGCCGCCGCTCAAGCCGCTCCACGGAGTCCTGCACCAGATCGGTGAACACCTCTGCCCGGCTCGCCGACAACGGCACCTGCGGGGGCGCGACGGGCCCGCGCATGCCACGGCCATGACGGTCGCGGCGGCGGGGCCTTGGCTCGGTGGGGCGGGGCGGTACGGGGCTGTCCATCACTGGTGAAGCGTAGTCCTCCGGGCTGACAGGCGCGGATTCAGGCGCAGGTCGTCACCCTGGCGGGCGCCCGCAGGCACCCCGGGGCGTCCCGGGGCGCTGGGGGGGGCGTCGACGGGCGGTGCGGCGTTCGGCGGGGGCGCTGTCACTTACTGACCGTTCAGATCACGGTTGAGTACGGATCCGTACAGCTCGAAGACCGCTCGCCTCATGGCAAATGACGGCATTTGCATCGAGTGGTGACCGGATTCAACACCCGTCACTGCCGCGCCGGATGGGCTCCGCGCAGGTCAGAACCCAGAGCGCGGATCACCGTGTGGACGGGTTCACGGCACGACACGGTGGAGTGACCTGGTGGAGAGTCGTCGCGGCCCGCTCAAGAGTGCGGTACCGTCCAACGTCGTGAGCCTTGTACGTCGCTGTTCGCGCACTGCCTGCGGCCGTCCCGCCGTCGCGACGCTGACGTACGTCTACGCGGACTCGACGGCCGTCCTCGGTCCGCTCGCCACCTACGCCGAACCCCACTGCTACGACCTGTGTGCCGAGCACTCCGAGCGCCTGACCGCCCCGCGTGGCTGGGAGGTCGTCCGCCTCGCCGACGGCTCCGCTCCGCCCCGCCCCAGCGGTGACGATCTCGAAGCCCTCGCCAATGCCGTACGCGAGGCCGCGAGGCCCCAGGAGCGCGCGGCGGAAGCCGGGGGCGGCGCGGGACGTTCCGGCGCGGACCCGATGGAGGTCGCACGCCGCGGCCATCTGCGGGTGCTGCGCTCGCCGGAGTCCTGACCCGCCCTCAACTGCCCTCTGGGTGAGCGGAGTTCCCCGCGTACGCGACACACCTGGTCCGCACGTATCGCAACACACCTGGTCCGCACGTATCTCCACACATCCTTCAACGCCCTTTGCTGTACGGGGCATTGACTTGCCCTTGTCGCGGACATGAACATTTCCCCGCCCGTGAGAAAACGCTTTCCGCATGCCGGAATGACCCCGCATGCCGGAACGACGGAGGGCGGCCGGACATCACGGGACCCGGGAGGCCCGTGTGTTCATCCAGGATCTTCACCCCGTAGCCGATTCGCTCGGCCTGTCCGCGCTGGTCGCGACGCTGCCCCTGGTCACGGTGCTCGTCCTGCTCGGCGCCGTCCGTATGAAGGCGCACCTGGCCGGCCTGACCGGCCTCGCCGTCGCGGCGGCGGTGGCCTGGCTCGCGTACGGCATGCCGGTCGTGCAGACGCTCTCGGCGGGCGCTCAAGGAGTCCTCTTCGGGCTCTTCCCGATCATGTGGATCGTCGTCAACGCCCTGTGGGTGTACCGGATGACGGTCCGCACCCAGCACTTCGACATCCTGCGCCGCTCCTTCGGGCGGCTCTCCGACGATCCTCGTATCCAGGCACTCGTCATCGCCTTCTGCTTCGGTGCGCTGCTCGAAGCGCTCGCCGGGTTCGGTGCGCCCGTCGCGATCAGCGCGGTGATGCTGGTCGCGCTCGGCTTCGATCCGGTCAAGGCCGCGGTGGTCGCGCTCGTCGCCAACACCGCGCCGGTCGCCTTCGGTGCGATGGGCACGCCCGTGGTGACGCTCGCGCAGGTCACCGGGCTTCCGCTGGACAGCGTGGCCTCGGTCGTGGGCCGCCAGACGCCGCTGCTCGCGCTGGTCGTCCCGCTCGCCCTGGTCTTCCTCGTGGACGGACGGCGCGGGATGCGCGAGACCTGGGTGCCCGCCCTGGTGTGCGGATTCGCCTTCGCCGTGGCCCAGTTCGCCGCCTCCAACTACGTCTCCGCCCAGCTCGCGGACATCGGCGCCGCACTCGCCGGCGCCGCGGCGCTCGTGGCGGTGCCCGGGGCGCGCAAGCCGGCCGCGGAGCCCGTCCGGGTCTCGGTCCTGACCGGCGTACGCAGCGAGGACCTGGACGTGGCGGACCCGCGCCGCGAAGTCCTGCGCGCCTACGCCCCGTACGCCCTGATCGTCGCCGTCTTCTCCGTCGCGCAGCTCCCGCCCGTCAAGGACTTCCTGGCCGGGGCGACCCGGGTGTTCGACTGGCCGCTGCTCGACGTGGGGAACGCGGACGGCGAGCCGGTCGGCGCCAACATGTTCACGCTGCCGCTGGTGTCGACCGGTGGAACCCTCGTGCTGCTCGCGGGAGTTGGTACGGCGGCCGTGCTCGGGGTGCGGGCGGGGACGGCCGTACGGGAGTGGCTGGCCACGGTGTACGAACTGCGGTTCGCGATCCTGACCGTGACCTCGGTCCTCGCGCTCGCCTACGTCATGAACCTGTCCGGGCAGGCCGCCGTGATCGGCCACTTCGTGGCGGCGGCGGGCGCGGGGCTCGCCTTCCTCTCACCCGTCCTCGGCTGGTTCGGGGTGGCGGTCTCAGGATCCGATACGTCGGCGAACGCGCTGTTCGGCGCGTTGCAGGTGACCGCCGCACGGGAATCGGGCCTGTCGCCGGAACTGCTTGCGGCGGCGAACAGTTCCGGTGGCGTGCTCGGCAAGATGATCTCGCCGCAGAACCTGACGATCGCGTGTGCGGCGGTCGGACTCGCGGGCAAGGAAGGTGATCTGCTGCGCAAGGTGCTGCCGTGGAGCGCCGGGTTGCTGCTGGTGATGTGCCTGATCGTGGTGTTGCAGAGCACTTCGGTGCTCGGATGGATGCTGCCCTGAGGGCGGGCCCTGGCGCGGGAGCTGCCGGTTTGCCCTGTGCGTGCTGTGTGTTTGCGGTAAGTGGACCGCCGACCCTCACTTCCGGCCCGTTCCGTGAGTTATCCACAGGCCGGCGCGGCGTTCGGCGGGCGACAGGTAGTTTTGGTGCACCGCACTGAATTCCAGAGAGGCTTGGGCTGTGGTTGATCTGACGCAGATCGTGAAGGCGTACGACGTTCGCGGCGTCGTGCCCGACCAGTGGGACGAGCCGCTCGCGGAGCTGTTCGGCGCCGCGTTCGCCCGGGTCACCGGTGCCGACGCGATCGTCGTCGGGCACGACATGCGCCCCTCGTCGCCCGGTCTGTCGCGGGCCTTCGCGCGTGGTGCGGCGGCGCTCGGCGTCGCGGTCACGGAGATCGGCCTCTGCTCGACCGACCAGCTGTACTTCGCCTCCGGCGACATGGATCTGCCGGGCGCGATGTTCACCGCGTCGCACAACCCCGCGCAGTACAACGGCATCAAGATGTGCCGCGCGGGCGCCGCCCCGATCGGCCAGGACACGGGCCTGACCGAGATCCGCGAGCTGGTGGAGGAGTGGGCCGAGTCCGGCGCTCCCGAGGCGGTGGCGACCCCCGGTGAGATCAACCGGCGCGAGACGCTCTCCGACTACGCGGCGTACCTGCTCGACCTGGTGGACCTGACCTCGATCCGCCCGCTGAAGGTCGTGGTGGACGCGGGCAACGGAATGGGTGGCCACACCGTGCCCACCGTCTTCGAGGGCCTGCCGCTCGACGTGGTGCCCATGTACTTCGAGCTGGACGGCACCTTCCCCAACCACGAGGCCAACCCGCTGGACCCGGCCAACATCGTGGACCTGCAGAAGCGGGTGCGCGAGGAGGGCGCGGACCTCGGCCTCGCCTTCGACGGCGACGCCGACCGCTGCTTCGTGGTCGACGAGCGTGGCGAGCCGGTCTCCCCGTCCGCGATCACCGCCCTGGTTGCGGCCCGCGAGCTGGCGAGGGCCGGTGGCAAGGGCACGATCATCCACAACCTGATCACCTCGTGGTCGGTTCCCGAGGTCGTCCGCGAGAACGGCGGCACCCCGGTCCGTACCCGCGTCGGGCACTCGTTCATCAAGCAGGAGATGGCGACCACCGGGGCGATCTTCGGCGGCGAGCACTCGGCGCACTACTACTTCAAGGACTTCTGGAACGCGGACACGGGCATGCTCGCCGCGCTGCACGTCCTCGCCGCGCTCGGCGGCCAGCAGGGCACGCTCTCCGACCTGGTCGCCCAGTACGACCGCTACACCGGATCCGGCGAGATCAACTCCACGGTCGCCGACCAGGCGGACCGCGCGGCCGCGGTGAAGTCCGCGTACGAGGGCGTCGAGGGCCTCACCCTCGACGAACTGGACGGCCTCACGGTCGCGTCCACCGACTGGTGGTTCAACCTCCGCGCCTCGAACACGGAGCCCCTGCTGCGCCTGAACGTGGAGGCGCGGGACGCGGCGACGATGGAGCGCGTACGGGACGAGGTTCTTGCGCTGGTCAGGGCCTGACCAGCGGCAGGTGTGGGGCGGGGGCGATGGCCCCCGCCCCACACCACCCGCACTCCCCGACAGGGACCCACAACCCCACGCCCCAAGCCACTCAGCGATACGCTGACGTGGTCAAACCAGATGTTCGAAGGGACGCACAAGATGCCGCTCGAAGCCGGCCTCCTCGAGATCCTCGCCTGCCCGGCCTGCCACGCCCCCCTCAAGGAGGCGGACGCCGAGCTGATCTGCACCGGCACCGACTGCGGCCTGGCCTACCCGGTACGCGACGGCATCCCCGTCCTTCTCGTCGACGAGGCCCGCCGCCCGGCCTGACCCGCCCACCCAAGCACCCGGCGACAGAACCCCGGCGATCGGAGGCCCACCCGTGCTCGACGATTCGCTCCTGGACACCCCGGAAGCTCTCGCCCGAGCCGACCGCCGGGGCCTTCTGCGCGGCGCCGCGGAAGCAGGCGCAAGGGTGCGTACCGCCGTGCGGCACGCCGACGAGGCGGGCGTCTCCCAGCTCCGCCCCGAGGGCCGCCCCCGGGCGATCCTCATCGCGGGCCCCGGCGCTGCCGCCGCATGCGTGGCCGACCTGATCGCCACCCTGGCAGGCGGCGCCTGCCCGGTCACCAGGCTGCAGCCCACCGGAGTCGCCCCCGCCGCAGGCGCCCTGCGCTGGAGCCTGCCCGGCTGGGCGGGACCGGTCGACCTGCTCCTGATCGCCACCCCTGACGGCACCGAGCCCGGCCTGGAGCTCCTCGCCGAGCAGGCCTATCGCAGAGGCTGCTCGGTCACCTCGGTCGCCCCCGCAGGCACCCCGCTGCACGAGACCGTCGGCGCCAAGCACGGCCTCGCCGTACCGATGGCGAAGAGCCTCTACGCCGAGTACGAGGAGGGCGCGGCCGCCGGCCCCGACGCCCTGTGGGCCCTGCTCACCCCGCTGCTCGCGCTGCTGGACCGCGCAGGCCTCGTCGAGGCCGCCCCCGACACCCTGCAGAAGATCGCCGACCGCCTCGACAGCACGGCCGAGCGCTGCGGCCCCGCGATCGCCACGTACAGCAATCCGGCCAAGACCCTCGCCGCCGAGCTCGCCGAATCCCTGCCGCTGATCTGGACCGAGGGCCCACCCGCGGGCCCCGTCGGCCGCCGCTTCGCCGCGATGCTGGCCGAGATCGCCGGCCGCGCCGCCCTCGCCGGCGAACTGCCCGAGGCCCTGCCCGCCCACGGGGCGCTCCTGACCGGCGACCTCGCCGCCGGCGGCGACCCCGACGACTTCTTCCGCGACCGCGTCGACGAGGCGCAAGCCCTGCGTGCACGCGTCGTCCTGCTGCGCGACCGTCCCACCGGCGGTCTGAGCGCCGCCCCGGCCGCCCGCGAACTCGCGCTCGGCCACGACGTGGCGATCAGCGAGCTCATGCCCCATGAGGACGCGCAGGACTCGCAGCAGTCGGAAGGCTCGCAGCAGTCGGAAGGCAGCGACCTGGAGCACCTGGCGGAGCTGATCGCCGTCACGGATTTCGCCGCCGTTTACCTGGCGCTTGCATCGGGGGGCTCATCATGACCGGCCGCCGGACGCCCACTTTGGGCTCCTGATTCCCGTACGTACGAAGGAATGCCCCCTCATGGACCGCCTCAGCAACACCATCCGCCCGTACGCCTGGGGTTCGACCACCGCGATCCCGCAGCTCCTCGGTGTGCGGCCGACCGGCGAACCGCAGGCCGAGATGTGGATGGGCGCCCACCCGGGCGCCCCTTCGCACCTGGCGCGCGGACCGCTCAACGAGGTCATCGACGCCGCCCCCGAGGCCGAGCTCGGCGCCGAGGCCGTGGCGAAGTTCGGCCCCCGGCTGCCCTTCCTCCTGAAGCTGCTCGCCGCCGGCGCCCCCCTGTCGCTGCAGGTGCACCCGAACCTGGAGCAGGCGAAGGAGGGTTACGCCGACGAGGAGCAGCGCGGCATCCCGATCGACGCCCCGTTCCGCAACTACAAGGACGCCAACCACAAGCCCGAGCTGATCTGCGCGCTCACCCCGTTCGACGGCCTGTGCGGCTTCCGCGATCCGAACGAGGCCGCCGAGCTGCTCGCCGGCCTCGGCGTCGACTCGCTCAAGCCCTACGTCGACCTGCTGCAGGCCCACCCCGAAGAGGCCGCGCTTCGCGAGGTCCTGACCGCAGTGCTCAGCGCCGACAAGGACGCCATGACCGCCACGGTCACCGAGGCGGCGGCCGCCGCCGAACGCCTCGGCGGCGCCTACGCCCCGTACGCGAGCATCGCCCGGCACTACCCCGGTGACCCCGGCGTGATCGCCGCGATGCTGCTCAACTACGTCCAACTGCAGCCCGGCGAGGCCCTGTTCCTCGGCGCCGGCGTGCCGCACGCCTACCTCAACGGCCTCGGCGTCGAGATCATGGCCAACTCCGACAACGTCCTGCGCTGCGGCCTCACCCCCAAGCACGTGGACGTCCCCGAACTGCTGCGCATCGTCCGCTTCGAGGCCACCGACCCCGGCGTCCTGCGCCCGGAGGCCGGCGCGGACGGCGAGGAGGTCTACGAGACGCCGATCGACGAGTTCCGGCTCTCGCGCTATGTCCTGGCCGAGGATTCCGCCTCGCGACAGGTGACCGCCCGTACGCCGCAGATCCTGCTCTGCACGGCAGGCACGGTCCGCGCGGGGGAGTTCGAACTCGCCCCCGGACAGTCGGTCTTCGTCCCTGCGGGTGAGGCGGCGGAGATTTCCGGAAACGGCACCATCTTCCGCGCCACCGTGGTGGCCTGACACACCGTCCTTCGCGAGGGCTGCAACAATGACGGACCGCACGGCCCAGGCGCCGTGCGGTCCATTGCGTACACGGCCTGTGCACGGCCTCCCCACGTACGTACAAGGCAGCGGTTCGAAGGGACATCGGGCTAGATGAGCGCGTCAGGCGGCACCAAGGCGATCGTCGCGGCACTCGCCGCCAACCTCGCCATCGCGGTAGCGAAGTTCGTGGCCTTCCTCTTCAGTGGCTCGTCCTCGATGCTCGCCGAGAGCGTCCACTCGCTCGCCGACTCGGGCAACCAGGGACTGCTGCTGCTCGGCGGCAAGAAGGCCAAGCGCGCCGCAACTCCGGAACACCCCTTCGGCTACGGGCGCGAGCGGTACATCTACGCCTTCCTCGTCTCGATCGTGCTCTTCTCGGTCGGTGGCATGTTCGCCATCTACGAGGGCTACGAGAAGATCAAGCATCCGCACGAGATCACGCACTGGTACTGGCCGGTCGGCGTCCTGGTGTTCGCGATCATCGCGGAGTCCTTCTCCTTCCGTACCGCCATCAAGGAGTCGAACCACATCCGCGGCAAGCAGTCGTGGAAGGAGTTCATCCGTCGCGCGAAGGCCCCCGAGCTCCCCGTCGTACTCCTCGAGGACCTCGGCGCCCTTGTCGGTCTGATCCTCGCCCTCGGCGGCGTCGGCCTCGCGCTCGCTACGGGCAACGGCGTCTGGGACGGCATCGGCACCCTGTGCATCGGTGTGCTGCTCATCCTGATCGCGATCGTGCTCGCCGCCGAGACCAAGTCGCTGCTGCTCGGCGAGTCCGCGGGCATCGAGGAGGTCCGCAAGATCGAGGGTGCGATCGTCGACGGCGACACCGTCACCGGCATCATCCACATGCGCACGCTCCACCTCGGCCCGGAGGAGCTCCTGGTCGCCGCCAAGATCGCGGTCCAGCACGACGACACGGCGGCGGAGGTCGCCTCCGCGATCAACGCGGCCGAGGCGCGCATCCGTACCGCCGTCCCGATCGCCCGGGTCATCTACCTGGAGCCGGACATCTACAGCGAGTCGGCGGCGCAGGCGGGGACGAACCCGGGGAAGACGCCCGGTGGGCCTACCGGAGACGCCGCCCACTGATTCGGGCGCACCAGTACGCGAACGGGCCCCGCACCTCGAAAGGTGCGGGGCCCGTCGCCGTACGCGATACGGGAGTTACCGGATCTCCCGCAGCACATCCAGAATCGCCGCGTCATCCGGCGCCGCCTGCAGCCGCTCCCGGAACCCGGTGTCCATCAGCTTGCGGGACAGCAGCGCGAGGATCCGCAGATGCTCGTCACCCGCGGCCGCCTCCGGCACGGAGATCATGAAGATCAGCTTGGCCTTCGTACCGTCCAGCGAACCCCACTCGACACCCTCGGCGGACCGGGCGAACCCGACGATGGGCTCGGTGACCGCATCCGTCTTGGCATGGGGGATGGCGATCTCCTCACCGAGACCCGTGGTGCCCTGCGCCTCGCGACGCAGTGCGGTCTGCACGAGCTCCTCGGTGTCGTTGACCTTGCCGGTGGAGGCCAGCATGTCGGCCATCTCGCGGATCGCCGCCTCCTTGTTGTCGGAGGTGAGCTGGACCTTGACGGTCTGCTCGGTGAGGTAGCCGGAGAGGACCTCGTCGCTCGGCGCGGTGTCCGAGGTCCCCGCGGTACCCGCCGCACCCGCGGCGCCGATCCCGGCGGACTTGGCGCCCGTCGCGGCGGCGGCGGAAGCGGTACCCGCGGCAGCGGCACCGGCGGACTTCACAGCGGCACCCGCACCGGCCATCGCGGGCTCGGGGGCACCGGCCTGCGCGGCCTCCTTGCGAGCCTTGATACCGATCAGGGCGTTGGTGGTCAGCGCGGTGACGACCGTACCGGCGATGATCGCGACGAAGAACATCAGCGCCCCGCCGATCGCACCGAACAGCGAGACGATGGGACCACCGTGCGGTACGGAGTCCTCGACCCCCGCCACACCCGCGATGGCACCCGCGACCGCACCGCCGAGCATGTTCGCCGGGATGACCTGCGCTGGTCGCGCGGCGGCGAAGGGGATCGCACCTTCGGAGATGCCGAAGAAGCCCATGAACAGGGCCGCGAGACCGGTCTCCTGTTCCTCCTGCGAGTAGAACTTCTTGCGCAGCAGCGTCGCCAGCCCCTGGCCGAGCGGCATGACGGGGATGGCGGCCGCGGCCATGCCCATCACGGCGTTGTTGGTGCCGATCAGACCGACGGCCACGAGGAACGCGGTCTTGTTGACCGGACCGCCCATGTCGAAGGCGATCATGAGACCGATGATGGCGCCGAGCACGATCGCGCTGGAGCCGGTCATGCCGTTCAGCCAGTCCTGCAGCTGAGTGAACAGCCAGGAGACCGGTTGGCCGATCAAGTAGATGTAGAGCAGGCCGAGGATCAGGGTCGAGACGATCGGGATCACGATGATCGGCATGATCGGCATGACGACCTTGGGGACCTTGACCTTCTTGATCCACATCACCAGGTAGCCGGCCATGAATCCGGTGAGGATGGCGCCGAGGAAGCCTGCGTTGGCATCGGCTCCGTAGATGTTGACGGCATCGGCGGCGAGGAAACCGCCGATCATGCCGGGCACCAGGGCGGGCCGGTCGGCGAGCGCGTAGGCGATATAGCCGGAGAAGATCGGCAGCATCAGCTTGAAGCCGGTCTCACCGAGCTTTTGCACGTAGTACCAGAAGGTGTCGGGCGGGACCACGAGTCCGCCCTTGGAGTCCGCGTGGCCGCCCAGCGACAGCGAGACCGCAAGCAGCAGACCACCGACCACGACGAACGGGATCATGTACGAGACACCGTTCATCAGCGCCTTGTACGCGAGACTCCGCTCCTTGCCGCCGCCCGCACCGCCGCCGCCCCCGGAGCCGCCCGCGGCTCCACCGGAACCCCCGCCCGCGTACACCTTGGCGCTCTGCACCTCGGCGATCAGCTGCTCGGGTCGGTGGATGCCGTCCGCGACCGGAACCGTCAGGAGCTTCTTGCCGGCGAAGCGGTCGAGGTCGACCTCCTTGTCGGCTGCGATGATGATGCCGTCGGCTTCTCTGACATCGTTGTCGGTGAGAACGTTCTCGGCTCCGATCGAGCCCTGCGTCTCCACCTTCATGTCGATGCCGAGGCCGTCGGCCGCCTGCTGGAGCTTCTCGGCCGCCATGTACGTGTGGGCGATACCGGTCGGGCATGCGGTGACCGCGAGGAGCTTGAGCTTGTGCCCATCGGGCCCCACGCCTGCGGGGGGTTGCGTTGGACTGGTCACGTATGTCTCCTCAGGCTTCCGGCGACACCGCAGCGCACTGCGGGTTATGGCCTAGTGCATCCTGCTATGAGCATGTCTGTGCGCAAAATTCTAGAAGGCTCGCCCCCAACAGGCCTCTGGACCGCCGCGGCCTCCGGTCGCGCGAGCCCGGGGCGGGCTACTGCCCGCTGGGCCGATCGGTGTAGATTCGTGACCCGACAGACGTCGCTGCTGATGGCGGTCGGGCGGGCCGATGATTGGGCCGTCCGAGGGAGAGAGGGCCTCCGACGGACTGCGCTGCGAGCTACCGGGTGCACCCCTGTGTACCTGCGCGGGCTGCCTGACCGCCCGCGCGCCCGTGTGCCCGCGCCGCAGCCGCTCCATGCCCGCAAACCCGCCTCCGATCTGGGAGCAGCTTCACATGACCACTCTTGTCAATGGACAGGACTTCAAGGTCGCCGATCTCTCGCTGGCCGAGTTCGGCCGCAAGGAGATCACCCTCGCCGAGCACGAGATGCCCGGCCTGATGTCGATCCGCAAGGAGTTCGCCGCCACGCAGCCGCTGGCCGGCGCGCGGATCATGGGCTCGCTGCACATGACCGTGCAGACCGCCGTCCTCATCGAGACCCTGGTCGCCCTGGGCGCCGAGGTCCGCTGGGTCTCCTGCAACATCTTCTCCACCCAGGACCACGCGGCCGCCGCGATCGCCGTCGGTCCGAACGGCACCCCGGACAACCCGCAGGGCATCCCGGTCTTCGCCTGGAAGGGCGAGACCCTGGAGGAGTACTGGTGGTGCACGGAGCAGGCGCTGACCTGGCCGAACACCCCCACCGGCGGCCCGAACATGATCCTCGACGACGGTGGCGACGCCACCCTCCTCGTCCACAAGGGCGTCGAGTACGAGAAGGCCGGCAAGGTCCCCTCGGTCGACACCGCCGAGAACGACGAGCACCGCGTCATCCTGCAGCTCCTCAACCGCACCATCACCGACGGCTCCGACAAGTGGACGAAGCTCGCCTCGGAGATCCGCGGCGTCACGGAGGAGACCACCACCGGTGTCCACCGTCTGTACGAGATGCACCGTGACGGCACCCTGCTGTTCCCGGCGATCAACGTCAACGACGCGGTGACCAAGTCGAAGTTCGACAACAAGTACGGTTGCCGCCACTCGCTGATCGACGGCATCAACCGCGCCACCGACGTCCTCATCGGCGGCAAGACCGCAGTCGTCTGCGGCTACGGCGACGTGGGCAAGGGCTGCGCGGAGTCGCTGCGCGGCCAGGGCGCCCGCGTCATCATCACCGAGATCGACCCGATCTGCGCGCTGCAGGCGGCGATGGACGGCTACCAGGTGACCACGCTCGACGAGGTCATCGACAAGGCCGACATCTTCGTCACGACGACCGGCAACAAGGACATCATCATGGCCGCGGACATGGCCAAGATGAAGCACCAGGCGATCGTCGGGAACATCGGCCACTTCGACAACGAGATCGACATGGCCGGCCTGGCCCAGATCCCGGGCATCGTCAAGGACGAGGTCAAGCCGCAGGTCCACACGTGGACGTTCCCCGACGGCAAGGTCATCATCGTCCTTTCCGAGGGCCGCCTGCTGAACCTGGGCAACGCGACGGGCCACCCGTCCTTCGTGATGTCCAACTCGTTCGCGGACCAGACCCTGGCCCAGATCGAGCTCTACACGAAGCCCGAGCAGTACCCGACCGACGTGTACGTGCTCCCCAAGGAGCTCGACGAGAAGGTTGCCCGTCTCCACCTGGCCTCGCTCGGTGTGAAGCTCACCGAACTGCGCCAGGAGCAGGCCGACTACATCGGCGTCAAGGTCGAGGGCCCGTACAAGTCGGACCACTACCGCTACTGATCCCGTCACCGACGGCCCGCACCGCGCGAGCAGCGTGAACGGCAGCCGTCACCGACGGAGCACGCGGCACCCAGGCAGGCCCTCGCCCCTCAGGCGGGGGCCTGCCCACGTACACCCTCCGACCGGCCGCCCCGAGCAGGCCCCACCAGGACCCGCACAGGACCCAGCAAGGACCCGACCTCATGCCCCGCGGCCGATATTCGCTCCATGACCCGCACGATCACACCCCCCTCGGTGAAGAGCACTTCCACTGCGCCCCCGGCCCTTCCGGCTGGCGCTACGTATCCCAACTGACCTCCCCCTCGGGCGACTTCACCGGCTCCGTCGACCTGGCCGTCGACGAACTCGGCCGCCCCATCCGTATGGAACTGCACGCCTCCGACTGGCAAGTGCGCGGCGCCGCCATCGACGGCGTGACCTGGGTGCGCACCGACCCCACTGGCGAGCACGCCACAGAAGGCAATGTGCAGGCCCATGCCTTCACCGGCACCTCACCGGCATTTCTGATCGCCACCGCCCGAATGCTGCGGCTCACCCCCGAATCCCCCTCGAAGCGCGTACGCCTCGTCCGCTTCACCGCCCCCGTGCTCGCCCCGCTCACGCTCGACCAGTCCTGGTCACTGCTGAAAAGCGAAACACACGCCACTGACAACGGCCCGCTCCCGGTGGACGAATACCAGGTCAGCGACCTGGACACGGGGGAGCAGCACACCGTGCACATCGCCGGCGACGTGGTCCTCGCGGCACCGGGCATCGAACTCGAAGACCTGGAGACACCCCCGTCGGCCTTCCCGTAAGTCCGCATCCGCACAAGGGGATTGCTCCCCTCACGGCTCAAGCAGGCGGCGCGAACCCGGTCTTGGGCGGCGCGTCCTCCGCAGCCGGACCCACCGGCTCGGCCACGGGGGACCGGTACGAAGGCTGAACCGGCTGATACGTCGGGTGCCCGGCAGGCGGTGCGAAGACACCGGGCTGGGCCGGAGCAGGGTGAGTGAAGACACCGGGCTGAGCCGGAGCGAGGGGAGCGGTCGGCACTACCCCGGGACCCGCAGCCGGCACGCCAGGCACCGCACCCATGGGAACCCCGTATCCCTGCACCGCCCCGAACGCCTTGCGTGCATCCCGCGCCTGCCGCTCATGCACCACAGCCGCCAGATAGGCCGCGGGCGGCACCCCCTGAGGCGCCGCACTCCCGGTACAAGCCGCCAGATCGGCCGCGAGCCGGCCCGCCATCGACCACCCGACCTGCGGATCCAGCTGCCCCATCCGCGTCAGGTACTGCCGGATCGCCAGCCACAGCCCGTCGGGTACGCCGGACAGATCCAGCTCCGCGAACCGCCCGACCAGCCACGGCGGAGGCGGCGGGACATAAGAGGTACGGGCCACAGGGATCCGCTCGCGTACGACAAGAGTCCCCGCGAACACATCCCCGAGCCGCCGCCCGCGCGCGGAAACCAGCGAAGCGATACAGGCGACGACCCCGACCGTGGCCAGGATCTCGATCACCCCCATCGCCCCGCGCACCAGCGCGTGCCGGAAGCGGATCGGCCCGCCGTCATCCCGTACGACCCGAAGGCCGCAGGCCATCTTGCCCAGCGAACGCCCATGACTCAGCGTCTCGACAGCGATCGGCGCACCCACGAGCACCAGGATGAAAGTGGCCACCGAGATCGCGGCCTGCGCGGCACCGTCCAGCGAACCGGCGGCAAGCAGCAGTGCCAGCGACACGGCGATATACGCACCGAACGCCACCGCGAGGTCGATCATCACCGCCAAGGCCCGGCTCGGCAGCCGCGCAGCACGCAGCTCGAGCGTCACCGCCTCACCGGTCACCAGCTCACTCACGAGTCCCGCCCTTCCCCGCACTGCCCCTGGAAACGACAGTCTGCCAAGCTGAGGGCACATCGCGCCGCAGCAAGGGGAGCAGCCGCCGGATGGACCTCGACGTCTTCGTCACCGCACACAGTGCCGAATGGGACCGCCTGGACGCGCTCCTGCGCCGCCAGCGCCGGCTCAACGGAGCCGAAGCGGACGAACTCGTCGTGCTGTACCAGCGCACTGCCACGCACCTGTCGCTGATCCAGTCCAGCGCCCCCGACCCCCAGCTGACGGGCCGCCTCAGCCAGCTCGTGGCCCGCGCCCGCAGCGCGGTCACCGGCACCCGCCGCGCCTCATGGCGCGATGTCACGACCTTCCTGGGTACGGGATTCCCCGCCGCGATGTACCGGACCCGCCACTGGTGGGTACCCGCCGCACTGCTCTCCCTCGCGGTCGCCGCACTCATCGGCTGGTGGATCGGCACGCACCCGGAAGTCCAGTCCGCCATCGCCGCCCCCGACGAGCTCCGCCAGCTCACCCGCCCCGGCGGCGACTACGAGACGTACTACTCGAGCCACCCGGCTGCGTCGTTCGCCGCCCAGGTCTGGACGAACAACGCCCAGGCCGCGGCCATGTGCCTGGTCCTGGGCGCCTTCCTGTGCTTCCCGGTCATCTGGATCCTGTTCCTCAACATGCTCAACCTGGGCGTGGGCATCGGCCTGATGTCCTCCGCCGGCCGCCTCGACACCTTCCTCGGCCTGGTCCTGCCGCACGGCCTCCTGGAACTGACCGCCGTCTTCGTCGCCGCCGGTACGGGCCTACGCCTCGGCTGGACCCTGATCGACCCGGGCCCGCGCACCCGCCGCACCGCTCTGGCGGAAGAAGGACGAGCCGCCCTCGGCATGGCCATCGGCCTCGCCCTCGTCCTGTTCGTCTCAGGAGCCATCGAAGGCTTCGTCACCCCGTCCGGCCTTCCCACATGGGCCCGCATCACCATCGGCATCGTCGCGGAACTCGCCTTTCTCGCTTACGTGTACGTGCTTGGCGGCCGCGCGGTACGCGCCGGAGAGCGAGGCGATGTGGCGGAAGCAGAGCAGAGCGCCTCGGTGCCGATCGCCGCGTGATGTGCGTTCACCCCTCCTGACCTGTTACTGTCCTCTCCGCCCCAAGAAAGTCGTTGACACGACAGGACGGGGGAGGTAGATTCGAACAGTTGCCTGGAACCGGATCGGTTCATCGGGCGGCACTTCACATCTATGTGCTTCGCAGGAAATTCTTTCCTCACGAAGCCCCCTCCGATTCATCAGAATCCAGCCGGTCAGACCGGCCGAGAAACTCTGATAAAGTCGGACTCGCCGGAAAGGGAAACCGCCGAAAAGCGGAAACCCCGGAAAGCACCGAGGAAATCGACTCGAAAGAGTCTGATAGAGTCGGAAACGCAAGACCGAAGGGAAGTCCGGAGGAAAGCCCGAGAGGGTGAGTACAAAGGAAGCG
>JOGW01000019.1 GCA_000721375.1 Streptomyces sp. NRRL B-3428
GACCGGATCTGGAAGACGGTCCTGCTCCACCAGTTCCACGACATCCTGCCCGGATCCTCGATCGCCTGGGTACACCGCGAGGCCGAGAAGACCTACGCGGCGGTGGCAGCGGAGCTCGAAGCGATCATCACGGCCGCTCAGCAGGCCCTGGTCGGCTCCGGCTCCACGGAACTGGTCTTCAACGCGGCCGCGCATGAGCGCTCCGGGGTGGCGGCCGGTGGTGCGGGTGTTGCCGCTGTGACCGGCGAGGTGTCGCTGACCGATCGCGAGGACGGCGGGTATGTCCTTTCCAACGGCCTCCTTCGTATCGACATCGACTCCCGGGGCCTGGTGGTGTCGGCGTACGACCTCGAAGCCGGCCGCGAGACGGTGGCGCCGGGTTCGGCGGCGAACCTCCTCCAGATCCACCCCGACTTCCCGAACATGTGGGACGCCTGGGACGTGGACGAGTTCTACCGCAACGTGGTCACGGACCTGACGGACCTGGATTCGCTGCGGGTGCTGTCGGCCGACTCCTCCCATGTCGCGATTGAGGTCGTACGGTCCTTCGGCGCTTCCCGCGCGACCCAGGTGCTGACGTTGTCGGCCGGGGCCAAGCGCCTGGACGTGGACACGGAGGTGGACTGGCACGAGACGGAGAAGTTCCTCAAGGCGGCCTTCCCGCTGGACGTGCACGCGGACCGCTACGCCTCGGAAACCCAGTTCGGCCACCTCTACCGCCCCACCCACACCAACACCTCGTGGGAAGCGGCCAAGTTCGAACCGCACGTCGCTCCGTGTCGGCTTCGACACCACGTCGGTGATCGCGACGGACCTCCTGGAGCGCCCGCTCACGGACGCCCCGCCGTACTCGGCGGCCGACGGCGAAGTAACCCTTTCCCTCCGCCCGTTCGAACTGGTTACGCTGCGCTTCTCGCGCTGACATCCGAAGTCTGTGCGCCGGGCCCTCGGAGCTTCTCCGTCGGCACGGCGCACTTCGTCAAGGGGATGAAACTTGTCCGGTGAGCGGTTGGATGCCGAGTGGGTCCGGGGCTGGTGCGGCGTTTCCTGACGTGTGATCACCGGCCTCGACAGATTCGGCGGCCGCCTGCAAGATCCTCACGTGACCGAGGACGAACTCATCGAGCTGGTGAGGGCCCAGGCCGTCGCCCGTGACCTGCCACGGCCTGCGACAACGGACGACGTGGAGGCGGTGGAACGCGCCGTGGGCTTCGCCATGCCGCGCTTGCTGCGTCGCCTATATACCGAGGTCGCGGATGGCGGCTTCGGTCCCGAGGGATGGGACGCCGTGTCTCTCGCGGACAACGGCGAATACTTCTCCGATGTCGAGGACCTGGTCACGCTCCATCGGCAATGGCACGAGAAGCCGGGCTCCGACCGACGCCTGGTGCCGCTGGTCGACCGCGGCTGTGCCATCTGGAACCTGGTCGACTTTGGTTCACCGGACGGCGCCGTCTGGGAGCACGACCCGAATCGGCGCTGCCTCCCCCACGCCGCCTTCCCCCGTGGGCAGACCCTCGCCGAGTGGATCGCGGAGTGGACCGGCAACGACCCCGCGCCCGAGCCACCGTCCACCATGTGCCCCGACTGCCGGGGCTGAGCGGGCCGATCAGCCGACCACGGCCGGGTCACGGGCTGGAAGAGGCTGGTGCGTATCTACCTCGTGAGGCTATCGAGGATCTCGCGCAGCCAAGGGCTGCGGACGGCCGGCAGCCGAACCAGAGTGCTCCGGAACGTTTCCGGATCGGCCCGGAAGAGGTGAAGCGGGTGCGGCGCGGGCGGATCGAAGTCGTCACGGAGGACACCGTCGGGTAGGCCGCCCGACGTCGGCACGGGCAGGTCAGGCTTGGGGGAGGCCAGCCACAGCCATATCCCGAACGGCAGCGGCACCGGGTACGCCGCCGGGTCGGTCGGAGCCCAGACCTCCCCCGTCTGCGGATGGGACGGCACAAGGAGGATGTCGGCGTCCCCGACGGGAGTCGGCTGGCCCGGTCCGGCCAGGGCGGCGTGCCGCGCCTGCGGACCCGTGGGAAGCATTGCGTCGAGCGCGCGTTGGAACATGTCCCCGACCAAGCCGTCCGGGACGATCACCGGCCGCCCCTGCGAGGCCGCCAGCAGGTGGGCGAGCGCCAAGCCGGCCGCCGCTTCCCACTGTGGGCTCCACGTCCATACGTGGTGTGACCAGTGGCCCGCCCCCAACCGCGAGCCCCACGTGGCGATCGGCTCGAACGGGGGCGTGCCCTTCCCTTCCGTCATCAGTTCCGCCCAGGAACGCGGTACGGCATCAGCGCCGTCGGCGGGAATGCGGCGCACGGCGTTCGGGACGAGCCATATCGCCTGCCAGAGGGAGCAGTCGTCGATCCGGCTCGCCACGGGCAGGGCACACTGCAGGCAGGCCATGTTGGGGCCGTCGGCCCCGTCCAGGCCGCAGCAGTAGCCGCCTCCGCGATTCTCCGGAATCAGCACGGTGCCGCGGGCATCGCCTGGCGCGATGACGATCGCGCCAGGTGCACCGTCGGAAAGGGCGTAGACCGGAGCGTAGACACCGCGGGCGACCGCCTCGTCCGGATGGATCTCCTCCCACGGCCGCCACGGTGGCCCCCAGGGCTCTGAGTCCACGGCGAAGGTGCCCGACTCCATGAGCACCGGGAGCTGAATTCCGTTCCCGTACTTCTGATGGGCGTGGACCGGCAGGACGACCTGGGCCAGCGGAGCGGTCAGCTCAGCGCCGCACCCCGCACACACGAAAACGAACAACTGCCCTCCGCCTGGGAAACAGAGGCATCATCGCAGTTCGACAACGGCAGGCAAATCAGTTTTGGGCAGGGCGGGAGGACGGTCCGGGTGGCCACAGCACGGCCCGGCGCTTCTGCGGCTCGACTGTGAACTCGTGCGGGCCACCACGTGGATGGTCGACGCCAATCGCCGGACGGTGTCCACTGGAAGACCGGCCCGCTGGTCGATTACGCCGACGGCCGGTCCTTCGCCTGGGTGGACGACGGACCTGACCTATCGCCACCAGTCGCCGTCACTGCCGTCGAGTGCCCTGTGTACGTAGTCGTGCAGGGAGTTCGCGGCCCACAACCGGCTGTCCGTCTCGTGGTCCCAGACGAAGACGTCCTCGTCGCGCTCCGGCGTGCGGATGAAGGCGAACTGGTCGCCGCCGCCGTTGTCGCCGAAGAAGAGCAATGGGTCGAACGGCATGTACAGGTCGGAGAAGTCCGGGTAGGTACGGAACGTACGGTTCGATTCGAGAATCTGCTCCGCGGACCAGACCACACCGTCTCCGAAATCGCCGGAGATCCCGTTGGTTTCCAGGAGGAGCGCCCGCAGATCCGGCGGGAGCCGTGTCCCGAGGCCGGTCTCGATGGCGGTGAGGGCTGACAAGGCGGCGGGCTCGTGGAGCTTCAGGTCCGGGAATTCCCCGGCAAGTTCACGGAACATCAGCGGGCACCTCCGCGGTGGATCAACTTGTACGTCATCGCCGTATCTTGACGCCATGACGGACGCTGAGGATTCACCGGGGGCCGCTTCGCCCGTGGCCTTCAAGGACATGTGCTCCTGCCTGAGTGGTGGCGCACGCGGGCGGGTCGGGTTTCACGGTGAGCGGCAGGACGTGTCCGCACCGGGATGGCGGCGGTTGCTCGAGCTGGTCGAGGAGGCCGCCGATGACGGGCGGGAGGAGTTCCGGCCGTTGACCGATCTGCCTCCGCAGGAGCGGCGCCAGATCGTCACGCTGCCGGCCGGCATTGGCAAGCTGACAGCCGTCAAGCACCTCATGCTCTACGGCAGCAACCTGGTCCGTATCCCGCCCGAGATCGGGGCCATGACGAGTCTCGAGGAGTTCACGCCGTACACCTCGTACCGGCTGCACTGGTTTCCCTACGAGATCACCCGGTGCCAGAACCTGACGCGCAGCACGGTGAGCACGCGTGCGCTGTTCGGCAACTTCAAGTTCCGGCCCCCGTTCCCGCAGTTGCAGCCCCCGCCCGGCACCGCGATGGGCCTCGAGGCCGACAGCCTGGATCCACGACGCTGGGGGACCACCGCCGTCGCGAGCTGCAGTGTCTGCGACGGACCGGTCGAACCGGGCCGGCTCCAGCAGCGATGGATCTCCCTGCGCGTGGCCACCGACGTGCTGCCCTTGCTGGTCAGCGCTTGTTCGCCGGCTTGTGTGGCTGCACTGCCCGCGGGCGCTCCCGACTGCTTTCCCACCGCACATACGGGCGGCCGGGCCGGGCGAGTCGACGAGACGGAGTCCGCGGAGGACTGAGAGGAGAAGAACGAGTGCCACCCCATAACGTCCACCCCGTAGCGTCCACCTTTCCTTCACCTGGGCATGTCAAAATGCGCGCCCACGCAGTCGGAGGAGGAGAGCGGAGTCATGGTGTTGGCCGGCGGCGCTGTGATGGCCGTCCAGGGCGTACGGATGACACAGCTCGGCGCGGGACGGCTGCGGATCACCCGGCCCTGGCCGGAGCCGCTGCGGCCCTATCTGCACAGTTACGCCGGCTACTGGGATCCCGCCGCCACCCCGTACCGCGTACGCATCGTGCCCACCGGACGGGCCGTCGTACTTCTCAGCCTCGGGGAGCCGTTCACCCAGGTGCACCGGCTGGCCGAGACAGAGCTCGCCACACGTGTCGTCGGCTCGCTCGTCGCCGGTCTCGAGGACGGGCCGAGGATCGCCGATCACCCCGGCGGTCAGGAGGCCATCCGTCTTGAGCTGACCCCGCTCGGCGCGTACCGGCTCTTCGCCCTGCCCATGCGGGAGTTGACCAACAGCGTGATCGAGCTGGGAGACGTCCTGGGACCACGTGCCGACCACCTGGTCGAGCGGCTGTCCCATACGCGGGACTGGGCCGAGCGGTTCGATCTGCTCGACACCGCGCTGCTCGCGCGTCTTTGCGAAGGTCCCGAGCCCGCCCCCGAAGTCGCCCACGCCTGGCGGCTGTTGGAGCAGTCCGGCGGCACCGTCCCCGTGGCCCGGATCGCCCAGGAGGTCGGCTGGAGCCACGGCTATCTCGTACGGAAGTTCACCCAGCAGGTCGGCCTGACACCCAAGATGTCCGCCCGCGTGCTCCGCTTTCACCGCGCGATCGGGCTGATGTCGCGCGGCGCGGTCGATCTCGGGGCGCTCACGGCCGCGTGCGGTTTCTACGATCAGGCGCACCTCAACCGCGAGTTCCGCGCCCTCGCCGCCGTCACTCCCGGGCAGGTCGCCGCGGCCCGGGTGACCGAGGGCGCCGTCGCCCTCTGACCGGCCGTTTCCGGCCCGAAGTCGTTGAGAAGCCGCTGAGGTCAAATTCGTCCAAGCCAGCCGGCCCGCCCGCTGTCTAACGTCCCTGAAGGTGATCGTCCGGCCCACGCGGGGCCGGTGCGGACGGACTTGACGGCCTGGGGGACGGATGTCGAATCAGCAGAGGCGAGGACGGTGGGAGCGCTACAAGGTCACGCGCCCCTTCTCGCCGCAGGACCTCGCCGGCCTGTGGGGCTCGATCATCGGCATCGTGCTGCTCGCCGTCCTGCTCGGCTGGGCGCTCGACATGAAGGGCGGCGTCGTCATCGTCGCCGCGATCCCCTTCATCTCGCAGTGGTTCGACTCGAAGCGGATCCTGTTCCAGTTCGACGCGGCGGGGGTCCGCGTCGGCAATGTGCTCCTGCCGTGGCATGACGTCAGCCAGTTCGTCGTCGCCACGCCCGGCGGTGAACACGCCCTGATCGGCGTCCGGTTGGGCGAGCGCTCCGCGCTGCCGCCCGGCGCCGAGGTGCCGCCGGCCCACCCGGCGATGCCCGCGCCGCTGTACGTGGCCGTGCAGAGCCAGAAGTTCGACCTGGACAAGATGCTGACCAAGGCGCGCAAGTACGCGCCCGGGCATCTTCAGATCGTCGTCGCCGAGCCGACCGGCGAGCGCGTCGCCTCCTAGCGGAGGCGGCTTCCCGAACGGGGGGCCGGGTGGGCCGGACCAGCGGCCCGCCCGGTTTTTTTCTGCGCGGGGAGAGGTTCAGGGAGTGACCGGCCGGATCATGCACACCCGAGGCCACCGGTCGAGGCCCAGCTCGCCCTCGTACGCCGTGATCTTCCGCAGCCCCGGCCCGAGTTCGTCCTCCGCGAGCACCCTGAAGCCCAGCCGCCGGTAGTACGGCGCGTTCCACGGCACCGACGCGAAGGTCGTCAGCGTCAGCGCGTCGAACCCCTGGGCGCGGGCATACGCGGCCGCATGGTCGAGCAGGGCGCGGCCCACCCCCTGCCGCGCCGCCGAGGGATGCACGGACACCTGCTCCACATGCAGCGCGCGGTCAACCGGTTCGGCGATCAGATACGCCACCGGCCGGTCCGCCCCCGCCGGTACGGCCACCCACGCACGGCCCGCGCGCCGGAAATCCTCCAGGACGTCGAGCGCGGGCGGTTCGTCCTCCGCGATCGCCGTCATCCCCACCGCACGGAACGGCTCCCCGGCCGCCCGCTCGATGTCCTGCAGCAGTACGAGCTCGGCCGCGTCGGCCCGCCGGATACGCATGGACCAAGTATCGACCGCCGGGGCCCGCGCGACCTAGGGCCTGTCCGGTGGATCAGGCCGCCCCGCTCGGATCAGGCCGCCCCGCTACAGGCCTGATCCGCAGGACAGGCCCTAGGCCCCGGTGCTGATCAGTTCGTCCGCGGGGCTGTTCACCGGCTGGGGTGTGCCCGTCAGATCGAGTACGAACAGCGGGATCGCCAGACCGTCCGCGCGCGTGCGGGCCTCGTCCGCGTAGCCCGCGAGCGAGAAGCAGACCGGGACCGAGGAATCGTTGAGTGCCGCGAGCCAGAGGCACTCGACGTCGCGCGGCGTCATCTGGCGGGTGGTCGGCTCGACCTGTGCGCGCAGCCCCGGGGCCACCAGGCCCACGCCGGACGAGGCGCGCTGTTCGCAGCGCCGTATGTCCTTGTAGCCGAGCCAGCGCAGATACAGCGCGGCGGCCTGCACCGCGTCGCGCGCGGTGCGAATCGTCACGGGATGGAAGGCGGGGCGCGGCGCCGGCGCGGTCGGCGGCAGTGGGATGTGCAGAGGGAGCGGTGCGTGGCCGGGTGCCGGGCCCGAGACGGCCGGTTTCACCGGGAGGCGCAGCAACGAGCCGCAGGAGCAGCCCAGCTCCGGCTGGGGCCACTGATCGCACCGGCCGCAGGACTCGCAGCGGACGGTGACCCAGTCGTCCTCCCAGGTCACATGGGTGATGGGGACGGGCTGAGCACCTCGCTGGATGGGCGGCGACACCGGCGTACCGCAGGCGCAGGGATAGACGTGCGGTGCGTAGAGGTGCTCGCGGCGGCAGAGCGGGCAGCGCACCGGAACGCTATGGGACATCGGCGGCCCCCTCCCGTACGAACCCACGAACGCGACCCGATGACGCTCTCATCGTCCACCAAAGAGCAAGCTCTGGGGAGGGATTTGGCGAGCTTCGTCGCACCTGAAGGCCTTGACGCCCCCCTCGACCTGCTCTTACATTGCTTCCATATAGCAGAAGAAAACTTCCGCATTACGGAAACCGACCAGAGCGAGGTCGGACCCGGCGGCGGAAGCGCCCGATAGCCGACCGGCTCTGACCGGCCTGGACGCAGGAGTTACGCGATGCCTCGAATGACAGCCGCCCACGCTGCAGTGGAGATCCTCAAGCTCGAAGGTGTGACGAACGCGTTCGGCGTGCCGGGCGCCGCGATCAACCCCTTCTACAAGGCCCTGCAGGAGGTCGGCGGCATCGACCACACCCTCGCGCGGCACGTCGAGGGTGCGACCCACATGGCCGAGGGCTACACCCGTGCCAAGGCGGGCAACATCGGCGTCGCGATCGGCACCTCGGGCCCCGCGGGCACCGACATGATCACCGGCCACTACTCGGCCGCCGGCGACTCGATCCCGATCCTCGCCATCACCGGCCAGGCCCCGAGCCACCTCCTGCACAAGGAGGACTTCCAGGCCGTCGACATCGCCTCGATCGCCAAGCCGCTGACCAAGATGGCCGTCACGGTCCTCGAGGCGGCCCAGGTCCCCGGTGTCTTCCAGCAGGCCTTCCACCTGATGCGCTCCGGTCGTCCCGGCCCGGTCCACATCGACCTGCCGATCGACGTGCAGCTCGCCGAGATCGACTTCGACCCGGAGACCTACGAGCCGCTGCCGGTCTACAAGCCGACCGCGACCCGCGCCCAGATCGAGAAGGCCATCGGCTTCCTCCTGGAGTCCGAGCGTCCGCTGATCGTCGCCGGTGGCGGCATCATCAACGCCGACGCCTCCGACCTCCTGGTCGAGTTCGCCGAGCTCATCAACACCCCGGTCGTTCCCACCCTCATGGGCTGGGGCACCATCCCGGACGACCACGAGCTGAACGCCGGCATGGTCGGTCAGCAGACCGGTCACCGCTACGGCAACGCCACGTTCCTGGAGTCGGACTTCGTCCTCGGCATCGGCAACCGCTGGGCCAACCGTCACACCGGCTACAAGCTGGACGTGTACCGCGAGGGCCGCAAGTTCGTCCACGTGGACATCGAGCCCACCCAGATCGGCAAGATCTTCGCCCCGGACTACGGGATCGCCTCGGACGCGAAGGCCGCCCTGGAGCTGTTCATCGAGGTCGCCAAGGAGCTCAAGGCCGCCGGCAAGCTGCCCGACCGCTCCGAGTGGGTCGCCTCGCACCTGGACCGCAAGGCCACGCTGCAGCGCCGTACGCACTTCGACAACATCCCCATGAAGCCGCAGCGCGTCTACGAGGAGATGAACAAGGCGTTCGGCCGGGACACCCGCTACGTCACCACCATCGGTCTGTCCCAGATCGCCGGTGCGCAGATGCTGCACGTCTACAAGCCGCGCAACTGGATCAACTGCGGCCAGGCGGGCCCCCTCGGCTGGACCATCTCGGCCGCTCTCGGCGCCGCCAAGGCCGACCGTGACACCCCGGTCGTCGCGCTCTCCGGCGACTACGACTTCCAGTTCATGATCGAGGAGCTCGCGGTCGGTGCCCAGCACCGCATCCCGTACATCCACGTCCTCGTGAACAACGCCTACCTGGGCCTGATCCGTCAGGCGCAGATCGGTCTGGACATCAACTTCCAGGTCAACCTGGAGTTCGAGAACCAGAACAGCCCCGAGCTGGGCGTCTACGGCGTGGACCACGTCAAGGTCGCCGAGGGCCTGGGCTGCAAGGCTATCCGTGTCACCGACCCGGCGGACCTGCCCGACGCGTTCGAGCAGGCCAAGAAGCTGGCGCAGGAGCACCAGGTGCCGGTGGTCGTCGAGGCGATCCTGGAGCGCGTCACCAACATCGCGATGAGCCCGACCGCGGACATCAGCGCGGTCAAGGAGTTCGAGGAGGTCGCGACCGAGGCCTGGCACGCGCCGACGGCGATCCTGCCGCTGAAGGCCCAGGCCTGAGCGACGCTCGCTTCCGCCTGATCTGAGGGGCGGCCCATTCCGGGGGGAATGGGCCGCCCCTTCGTCGTGTCCGTGCACAGCCACCGACGGCGGCCGACGAGGCGTTTGAGCCATCTGGCGCGGATGGGGCAGGGGTGCAGGAGGGGGCTTTGCGCTCAACTCGGTTTGTTCACAAGGGTGTTAGCGAAGGGGCCCGTGCGCAGAGTGAGGGGATCCGGCCATTGGCAGCCGAATGCATATTCGGACACGCACCGTGAGCGCACAATAGCCGTATGGCAGCAGGGGTGTTGACCTGCACGGTTGTCGCTGCCCGCGGGGAGTTGGGGGTCCGCGATGCACGAGGAGTTCCTCTGTGAGGTAACCGGATACGGCATCTGCGGCGGTGAGCAGGTGGGCGTACCGCTCGGAACCTACCGCGCGCCGAGCCTGCCGCTCGCCCTGTGGTGGCTGCGGGAGCGGGCGACCTGGATCGCCGAGCGCCTGGATCCCACGCCCGAGACCGGCCGGCTGCCACCCGGTGCGCTGGTCCTGATGGCCCGGGACGCACCCGATGTGCCCGGTGTGCTGCGCGCCTGGCGCGACAGCGGCGCGGAACAGGAGCAGGCGGCCGCCGACCTGGCGAGCGGCCGCCTGGTGCGTTTCATCGCCCGTGACGACACGACCGAGTACGAACTGCTCGCCGAGTCGGTGGACATGATCCGTATCCAGCGTGCGATGGCCGGACAGGGTTCCGCGGCCGGACGGGATGCCATGGCCGGGCAGGAGCGGACCGGGTCGGCGTGGGTGCCCCCGTTCTGAGTGCTCAGGCGGCAGGGGAGTGCGAGCCGAGCCGTTCCTTGAGCCAGGCGAGCGCCTGTTCGCCCTGTGCCTGCTGAAAGGGCCGCAGTGTCGGAAGTCCGGGCGGCGCCGGCTGGCGGGCCTGGCGCAGGAACATGCCGGTGAGTCCGAGCAGCGCGGTGGTCACGTCGCGTGCGTCGGCGCCCCGCGCGACCGGGTGCGCGGCGAAGACCGGCTCGGGGGCGGGGCCGCCCTGCATCGCGACACTGGGCAGCATCAGGAGCAGATCGAGCCAGCGCGCCGCGCGGCAGGCGTGCGGCCAGTCCACGAAGACCGCGCCCTCGTCGGTCAGCAGGATGTTGTCGGCGCGCAGATCGCCGTGTGCGAGGGTGTCGCCCGCGACCGCCCGGCCGCAGTCCCGCTCGCGTTCGGCGAGTGCGGTGAGATGCGTACGTACCCAAGGATCCATGTCCGCCAGCTCGTCCTCGCCGCTCGCGTACGCGGCGGCGAGCAGCCGCCAGCCCTCGAACGGCTCGTCGGGCAGCGGCTCCGCGCCCGGCGGTGCGGGGGTGAGGGCGTCGGCGAGCCGGCCGACCGCTTCGAGTACGCGGCCCAACTCGGCCATGTTCCACGGCACATGGGGCTGTCGGCCCTCGACGTCCTCGAAGAGCAGCGCGACCCACTCCCCGTCGTCGTACGAACCGAGCAGGTGCGGCACGGGGGCGCCGGGCGGCAGCAGGGCGGCCTTGGCGGTCTCCGTGCGGTGCATCGAGGCGGAGTGCGGATTGACCTCGGCGGTGACGGCTTTGGCGAAGGCCCGCGTGCCGTCGGCCAGGAGCAGCCGGGCCGCGACACCGGGGGAGAAGCCGCCGTTCTGAGTGGTCGCCTCGACGACCTTCGTACCGAGCTGCCGCTCCAGTGCTTCGCGGACCGCGGCAGGGACCGCCTGCCATTCCATTCGTACGCCCTGAGCAGGGATGATCGCCGACATGCGGCCAGCCTGCCAGGCGATACGTGGCCGGGCCACGTGATTTCGCTCATGACGGCGGTCCGGGTGCGCACAACGCGAAAGCGCCGAGTACGGGACCGTCCGTACTCGGCGCTCTGGCAGAGGAGTTGTTGCCGCCCGACGGCGCAAGGCTGGCGCGACAGGACGTTCGCGCCGCCGGACGGAGTCTGTTGGAGTGCATGGGCTCAGGGAGCACACACCCAAGAGTTGTGGGGACCGCGGCGGGAGCGATGAGCCCCGGGCTTGCTCCCCTCAGGTCGAGAAGCAGGCCGTAGGACCTTCACCACCGCACTGGCTCGCACACCGCCGCGGTCTCCAACTCGCCCGATCCGCCTGCCACCCCTCATCCGGGCAGGCGGTCCGGGCCGGTGCCCGGGGATGACCTCCCGTCACCCTGGGCACAGCTTCACCGAAGAGGTCAGTCGCGCAGGGCGCGCACAGCCTCTTCCACGCGCTTGCCGTAGTCCGCGTCCGCGGCGGCGAAGTGCGCGAGGTTCTTCTCGATGATGTCGTCGCGGGAGACCTGCGAGAGGCCACCGGCGATGTTGGCGACGAGACGCTGCTTCTCGTCCTCCGACATCAGACGGAACAGCTCGCCCGCCTGGAAGAAGTCGTCGTCCTTGGTGTGGGCCGGCGCCTCGTGCGTGCCGGTGTGACCGTGGACGGCGAGCGGAGCCGACAGCGGCTGGCCGGTCTCGACCGGGCCGTCGTAGGAGTTGGGCTCGTAGTTCTTGACGCGGCCCTGGGCGTTGGCGGCCATGAAGCCGTCGCGGCCGTAGTTGTTGGCGGTGGTCGCCTTGGGGGCGTTCACCGGCAGCAGGGTGTGGTTGACACCCAGGCGGTAGCGCTGCGCGTCCGCGTAGGCGAACAGACGGCCCTGCAGCATCTTGTCCGGCGAAGGACCGATGCCCGGAACGAAGTTGTTCGGCGAGAACGCGGACTGCTCGACCTCGGCGAAGACGTTGTCGGGGTTGCGGTCGAGGACCAGGCGGCCCACGCGCTGCAGCGGGTAGTCGCTGTGCGGCCACACCTTGGTCAGGTCGAACGGGTTGAAGCGGTAGTCCGCCGCCTCGGCCGCCGGCATGACCTGGACGTACAGGGTCCACGAGGGGTACACGCCGCGCTCGATGGACTGCAGCAGGTCCGTCTGGTGCGAGTTGGCGTCGCTGCCGACGAGCTCCGCGGCCTGGTCGGCCGACAGGGAGCGGATGCCCTGGTTCGTCTTGAAGTGGTACTTGACGAAGAAGGCCTCGCCCTTGGCGTTGGTCCACTGGTAGGTGTGGGAGCCGTAGCCGTTCATGTGGCGGTACGACGCGGGGATGCCGCGGTCGCCCATCAGCCAGGTGACCTGGTGCGTGGCCTCGGGGGCGTGCGCCCAGAAGTCCCAGACGTTGTCCGCTTCCTGCTTGCCCGTGAACGGGTCACGCTTCTGGGAGTGGATGAAGTCGGGGAACTTGATCGGGTCCTTGATGAAGAACACCGGGGTGTTGTTGCCGACGAGGTCGTAGTTGCCCTCTTCGGTGTAGAACTTCAGCGCGAAGCCGCGCGGGTCACGGACGGCGTCCGCGCCACCGAGGCTGTCCGCCACGGTCGAGAAGCGCAGGAACGTCTCGGTCTTCTTGCCCACCTCGGACAGGAAGTCCGCGGAGGTGAAGCCGGTGACGTCGTCGGTCACCTCGAAGTGGCCGTAGGCGCCGGAGCCGCGGGCGTGCACCACACGCTCCGGGATGCGCTCACGGTTGAAGCGGGCGAGCTTCTCGAGCAGGTGCTGGTCCTGCAGGAGAATCGGGCCACCGACGCCGGCGGTGGCGGAGTTCTGGTTGTCGGCGACCGGGGCGCCGGACTCGGTCGTAAGCACGCGCTTCGACATCGTGACCTTCCGTACAAAAGCTTCGAGGACTGCGACAACTGCTGCTGCGTCTGCGGTTTCAGGAGCGTATGTACGCCGCGAACCTGACGTCAACAGTTTGTTGAAACTAGAGCCTGTGGTTCCGTCTGGCTGTTCCGACGGTCGGCTCGTGGAGAGATGTTCCGGTCAGCGGCGGCGCCTGGGCGCGACAGGACAGGTGTCAGCGCCGCCGCCGACCGGGGTTCGAGGGGCCCGCCGCGAGGGCGGGCCAGGGGCTCACTCGAGGCGAGCCCGGAGGCTCAGACCTGCGAGCCCGACAGACGCTCGACCGAGCGCAGCAGCGCCGAGTGGTCGAGGCCACCGTCACCCTGCGCACGCAGCGAGGCGACGAGCTGGGCGACGACGCCGCCGACGGGCAGCGCGGCACCGACATTGCGGGCGGCGTCGGTGACGATGCCCATGTCCTTGTGGTGCAGGTCGATACGGAAGCCCGGCTTGAAGTCGCGGTTGAGGAAGTTGTCCTTCTTGCGCGTCAGGACGGTCGAACCGGCCAGGCCGCCGTTGAGGACGTCGAGCGCGGCCTTCAGGTCCACGCCGGACTTCTCCAGGAAGACCACGGCCTCGGCGCACGCCTGGATGTTGACCGCCACGATCAGCTGGTTGGCGGCCTTCACCGTCTGGCCCGAACCGTGCGGACCGCACAGCACGATGGTCTTGCCGAGGGCCTCGAGGACCGGCAGGGCCTCGTCGAAGTCGGCCTGCTCGCCACCGACCATGATGGACAGAACGGCCTCGATGGCACCGGCCTCGCCACCGGAGACGGGCGCGTCGATGACGCGGATGCCCTTCTCCTTGGCGTTCTTCGCCAGGTCGACCGAGGTCTGCGGCGTGATCGAGGACATGTCGATCACCAGAGCGCCGGACTTGGCGTTCTCCAGGATGCCCTCGGGGCCGTAGGCGATGGCCTCGACCTGCGGGGACGCGGGCACCATCGTGATGACGACATCGGCGTCCTTGACGGCCTCGGCGATCGAGCCGGCGGCCGCGCCACCGTTGGCCGCGAGACGGTCGAGCTTGTCCTGCTCCAGGGTGAAGCCGGTGACGGAGTAACCGGCCTTGATCAGGTTCTCGGCCATGGGCGAGCCCATGATGCCGAGGCCGATCCACGCGATCTTAGGAAGGTTGCTCATGATGGTGCCTTTCTCAAGCTCTTCGATACGTCTATGAGTTGGCGCGACCGGGCCGGTTACCGCTCACCCGCACAGTGAGCGGTCGCCGGGGGACGTCGGCGCACAGGGTGCGCGCGAGGGTCAGCGCGCGGCGCGGGCCTCGGCCGGCAGCCAGCCGAAGGAGTCGGCGGCGCCGTCGGGGGCCTTGTACTCCAGGCCCACGTAGCCCTCGTAACCGGCCTTCTTCAGCTGGTCGAGGAGGTCCTCGAGCGGCAGCTCGCCGGTGCCCGGAGCGCCACGGCCCGGCTTGTCGGCGATCTGCACGTGACCGGTCTTCGCCGCGTAGGCGTCGATCACGGCCGGCAGGTCCTCGTCGTTCATGGCCAGGTGGTACAGGTCCATGAGGAACTTGGCGTTGCCGAGACCGGTGGCCGCGTTCACCTTGTCCACGATCTCGATCCCGGCCGGTGCGGACACCAGCGGGTAGAGCGGGGACTCCGGCTTGTTGAGGGTCTCGATCAGGAGGATCGCACCGATGCGGTCGGCCTCCTTGGCCGCGAGCACCAGGTTCTCCAGAGCGAGCTCGTCCTGCTCGGCCGGGTCCACGCCTTCGACGCGGTTGCCGTACAGGGCGTTCAGCGCCTTGCAGCCGAGGGACTGGGCGAAGTCGGCCGCGACCTTGAGGTTGGCGCGGAACTTCTCCGACTCCTCGCCGGGTACGGAGACCGCACCACGGTCGGGGCCGGGCAGCTGGCCGGCATAGAAGTTCAGACCCGTCAGCTGGACGCCGGCGTCCTCGATGGCCTTCTTGAGGGCCTCGAGATCGGCCTGGTCGGGGGTGGGGGTTTCGATCCAGGGCCACCACAGCTCGACCGCCGTGAAGCCCGCTGCGGCAGCAGCCGCGGGACGCTCCAGGAGCGGGAGTTCCGTGTAGAGGATCGAGAGGTTCACATTGAAGCGCTGGTCCGCGTAAGTCATGAGGGGCAGGCGCTCCTTCCGTATCGCGGAAGTTACTTTCTACTTGACGGAAGAGTGCCTAAGGGCCTGGTCACCTGTCAAGTGGGGGCTCCCGTAAATCCCCGCTGCCTGGTTAGGTTGGCCGCGTGCGATTGAGAGTGGAGTTCACGACCGAGCCCTTCGACCTCGACGAGGCGCCGGCCCATGCGGTCGCCGCCCGTGAGGTCATCGAGGCTGCCGATCTCGACGCGGTCGATGTCGGGCCCTTCGGCAACACCGCCGAGGGCGGTGCCGACGCGGTGCTCGCCGCGGTCGATTCCCTGCTGCGCAAGTCCTTGGCGGCCGGTGCCACCCGGGTCTCGCTCCAGGTGAACGTGATCGGCGACGAGGCGGAAGGGGACCGGAAATGACCGAACCCCTCGACCACCCCTTCGTCGCCGCGGTCAAGCCGCTGGTCGACGCCATGGGCGCCCAGTTCATAACCCCCGCCGAAGCCGGCGAGGACGATGTCGTGCTCGCCTGGGAGGGCGAGGACCTGCTCGCTGTGCGCCTGCCGCAGCTCGCGGACTCCCTCGACCACATCCTGGCGGCCCTGGAGCGCAAGAACGGCAAGCCCCTGGCTGAGCTCGACCGCAAGTCCAAGCAGGAAGTCGTACGCCTCCTGGAAGCGCGTGGTGCCTTTGCCGTACGGCACGGAGTGGAGACCGTGGCGAGCGCCATAGGCGTTTCCCGCTTCACTGTGTACAACTACCTCAACAGGGACAACACCACGAAAAGCGAGTAGTGCGTACCCGCAGAACGCACCAAGCTCGTGGCGGCCCGGCCGCACGAACACACAAGAGCCCCCGGCTGGATCTTCAGCCGGGGGCCTCTTTGTTCAATTGGTTTCAACAAAGTGTTGACGCAGTGTTGCCGAGGGTCTTAGCTAATCCCCAGCCCGTCCAGCACATCCGGCCCTTCGCGGGCCGATCAAGCCACGGAGGCTTCCCGTGACTTCGCTTTCGACACCGGGACTCACCCGGTTCAACACCTCCGACGAGACCGCGGCCACCGCGGAACTCCACGAGGTGTGCAGCTCTTCGGCCTGGGGCAGCAAGGTTCTCGCCCAGCGCCCCTACGCCGATGCCGACTCCCTCTTCGCCGCGAGCGACGCCGCCATGGCCGAGCTCACCACGGCGGACCTGGAGGAGGCCATGGCCGGGCACGCGCCGATCGGCCGCCCGAAGGCGGGAGACCCGACCTCCGAGCGCGAACAGCGCGGGATGGCCGGCGCCTCCGAGGAGCTCAAGACCGAGCTGCTCGAACTGAACCTGGCCTACCAGGAGAAGTTCGGCCATGTCTTCCTCATCTGCGCGACCGGCGCCACGGCCGAGTTCATGCTCGGCCAGATCAAGGTACGGATCGAGAACGGGGCCGAGCAGGAGCGGGAGATCGTCCGCACCGAGCTGGGCAAGATCAACCGTATTCGCCTGACCCGCCTCGCAGAGGAAGCAGCGTAAGTAATGAGTACTGACACGACCGCCTCGGTGTCCACGCACATCCTGGACACCAGCATCGGACGCCCCGCCGAAGGCGTCGCCATCTCGCTCGCGGCCCGCGCCGGTTTCGACGCGGACTGGGTGGCACTCGGCGGATCCGCCACCGATGCGGACGGGCGTTGCAAGGACCTGCCGGCTCTGCCGGAAGGAACGACCCACGTACGTCTCGACTTCGAGACCGAGGCGTACTTCTCCAAGAAGTCCGCAAACCAGCAAGCCGAAGCCCAGCAGGACGCCCCCGCGAATCGGGACAGCGGTGCGTTCTTCCCGGAGGTGGCGATCACGTTCGCCGTCAAGCCGGGCGAGCACTACCACGTACCGCTGCTGCTCAACCCGTTCGGCTACTCCGTTTACCGAGGGAGCTAGCAGACATGCCCACGATTCTGGGACAGAACCAGTACGGCAAGGCCGAGAACCGCGTCGTGAAGATCACGCGCGACGGCGACACGCACCACATCAAGGACCTGAACGTCTCGGTCGCCCTCTCGGGCGAGATGGACGACGTCCACCTGACGGGCTCCAACGCCAACGTCCTGCCGACCGACACCACCAAGAACACGGTGTACGCGTTCGCCAAGGAGTACGGCATCGAGTCGGCCGAGCAGTTCGGCATCCACCTGGCGCGTCACTTCGTGAACAGCCAGGAGCCGATCCACCAGGCGCGTATCCGCATCGAGGAATACACCTGGGAGCGCATCGCCACCTCGGACGCCAACTCGAAGTTCATCGGCTCCGAGGACGTCAAGCACTCCTTCGTCCGCAAGGGCCAGGAGACCCGCGTCAGCGAGATCACCTACAACGGCTCCGAGTGGCAGGTCATCTCGGGTCTGAAGGACCTCGTCGTCATGAACTCCACCAACTCGGAGTTCTGGGGTTACGTCAAGGACAAGTACACGACGCTCCAGGAGGCGTACGACCGCATCCTGGCCACGCAGGTCTCCGCCCGCTGGCGCTTCAACTGGAGCGACGACGAGCAGCGGATGCCCAACTGGGAGCGTTCGTACGAGCAGACCAAGAAGCACATGCTCGAGGCCTTCGCCGAGACCTACTCGCTCTCGCTGCAGCAGACGCTGTACCAGATGGGCTCGCGCATCATCAACAACCGTTCGGAGATCGACGAGATCCGCTTCTCGCTCCCGAACAAGCACCACTTCCTTGTCGACCTGGAGCCGTTCGGCCTCAAGAACGACAACGAGGTCTACTTCGCGGCCGACCGCCCGTACGGCCTGATCGAGGCGACCGTCCTGCGTGACGGTGTCGAGCCGAAGATCCCGGTGGACCTCAGCAACCTCTAAGTCCCGCAAGGGTCTTAAGCCTCCCGGACCTGTAATAGGTCCGGGAGGAGCCTCGACAACCTCCGACGCGAGTGCGCCGGCGTCTACCCCGGGATCACCACCGTGTGGTCCCGGGGGCCAGGAGGGGAGCGGGGGCATCTGCGCAACACCCGCAACGGGCAACGCGATGAGGCGTTGACACGTGCACCACGAACTCGGTCGTCACCCCGCTCGGCCCCCGGGTTCGTACATCCGAAGAGGAAGAACGAGGATCCGCCATGGCGGCTTCGCGCATCGTTATCGAGAACTGTGCCATCGCGACCGTGGACGCGAACGACACCGAGTACGCCTCGGGTTACATCGTCGTCGCGGACAACAAGATCGAGTCCGTGGGTGCCGGCAAGGCTCCCGAGGGTCTCGAGAACGTGGTCCGTCGCATCGACGCCACCGGTCACCTGGTGACCCCGGGTCTGGTCAACACGCACCACCACTTCTACCAGTGGATCACCCGTGGTCTGGCCACCGATCACAACCTCTTCAACTGGCTCGTCGCCCTCTACCCGACGTGGGCGCGCATCGACGAGTCGATGGCCCGCACCGCCGCGCAGGGCTCCCTCGCGATGATGGCCCGCGGTGGTGTCACCACCGCGATGGACCACCACTACGTCTTCCCGCAGGGCTCCGGCGACCTGTCCGGCGCGATCATCGGCGCCGCCCGCGACATGGGCGTGCGGTTCACGCTGGCCCGCGGCTCCATGGACCGCTCCGAGAAGGACGGCGGTCTGCCGCCGGACTTCGCCGTCGAGACCCTCGAAGGTGCGCTCTCCGCCACCGCCGAGACCGTCAAGAAGCACCACGACGCCTCCTTCGACGCGATGACCCAGGTCGCCGTCGCGCCGTGCTCCCCGTTCTCCGTCTCCACCGAACTGCTCAAGCAGGGCGCCGAGCTGGCGCGTTCGCTCGGCGTACGGATGCACACGCACGGTTCGGAGACCGTCGAGGAGGAGCAGTTCTGCAAGGAACTGTTCGGCATGGGCCCGACCGACTACTTCGAGTCCACCGGCTGGCTCGGCGAGGACGTGTGGATGGCGCACTGCGTCCACATGAACGACTCGGACATCGCCGCCTTCGCCCGTACGAAGACCGGTGTCGCGCACTGCCCGTCCTCCAACGCCCGCCTCGCGGCCGGTATCGCCCGCGTCCCGGACATGCTGAAGGCCGGCGTCCCGGTCGGTCTCGGTGTGGACGGCACCGCCTCCAACGAGTCCGGTGAACTGCACACCGAGCTGCGCAACGCGCTGCTCATCAACCGCCTCAACACCCAGCACCGCGAGGCCGCCCTGAACGCCCGCCAGGCCCTGCGCCTCGGTACCTTCGGTGGCGCCCAGGTGCTCGGCCGCGCCGACAACATCGGTTCCCTTGAAGCCGGCAAGCTCGCCGACTTCGTGCTCTGGAAGATGGACACGCTCGCCCACTCCTCCATCGCCGACCCGGTCACGGCCCTGATCTTCGGTGCCGCCGCCCCCGTCTCCGCCTCCTTCGTCAACGGCAAGCAGATCGTCGAGAACAACCGACTGCTCTTCGCCGACGAGGAAGCGATCGCCCGCGACACCCGCGCCGAGGCCCAGCGCCTGGCCCGGATCGCCGCCGGCGCCTGAGCTCCCAGAGCTCACTGAGCCGCACGGCTCTCAAGGAGTCCGGTCGAGGGGGACGGCCCTCGACTGGTCGCCGTGGACCCGAGCGGGGTCCATGGCAGCCGAGACCGGTGGGTGGGCGCGCCCATGCGCGCACACCCACCGGATCGGTGACCGTCCACCACACCGCGCGACCGCTACTCGCGACCCTCATAACTCAACACAGGCACCACCAGCACCGCCCGTCGCGTGAAGTCCTCCCGCCTCACGCGCTGAACGTTTGCACACCATCTGTACGACCTCCAAGACACCCGCGTCGCTGGCGACGCGTTAACCGACCGGAGGAACCGCCGTGGCAGCAACGCCCAGGGTTCGCAAAGCAGTCGCCGTGCCAGAGGACGAGAGCGTCCGCGACCAGATGCCCGAAAAGCACCCGGTTGACGAGAAGCTCCCGCCTCTCAAAATGATGACCAGCGGTCTACAACACGTAGCCGCCATGTACGCGGGTGTGGTCGCCCCGCCGCTCATCGTCGGAGCGGCCATCGGGCTCTCCGCCAAGGAGCTCACCTTCCTGACCGGGGCCAGCCTCTTCACGGCCGGCCTCGCCACCTTGCTGCAGACACTCGGCATCTGGAACATCGGTGCCCGTCTGCCCTTCGTCAACGGCGTCACCTTCGCCGGCGTCGCGCCGATGGTGGCGATCGTCAACCAGACCGAGGACAAGAACGACGCGCTGCCGATCATCTTCGGCGCGATCATCGTCGCGGGCCTGCTCGGCTTCATAGCCGCCCCGTTCTTCTCCAAGCTGGTCCGTTTCTTCCCGCCCGTCGTCACCGGCACCGTGATCACCCTGATCGGTGTCTCGCTGATGCCCGTGGCGTTCGGCTGGGCGCAGGGGCCCAACCCGGTTGCCGAGGACTACGGTTCGACCAAGTACCTCGCTCTCGCCGGTATCTCGCTGGTGATCGTCCTGCTCATCCGCCGCTTCACCCGTGGCTTCGTCAAGCAGATCGCCGTCCTGCTCGGTCTGGTCGTCGGCACGATCGTGGCGATCCCCTTCGGCGTCACCGACTTCAGTGCCCTCGGTGAGGCGGACATCATCGGCTTCCCGACACCGTTCCACTTCGGCGCCCCGCAGTTTGCCGCAGCGGCCATCGTGTCGATGATCGTCGTGATGGTCGTGTCGATGACCGAGTCGACCGCCGACATGCTGGCCCTCGGCCAGATCGTGGACCGTCCTGCCGACGAGAAGACGATCGCCGCCGGACTGCGCGCCGACACCCTCGGCTCGGCGCTCTCGCCGCTCTTCAACGGCTTCATGGCCAGCGCCTTCGCGCAGAACATCGGCCTGGTCGCGATGACCAAGATCCGCTCGCGGTTCGTGGTCGCGACGGGTGGTGGCTTCCTGATCCTGATGGGCCTGTGTCCGATCGCCGCCTCGCTGATCGCGACCGTGCCCCGTCCGGTGCTCGGCGGTGCGGGCATCGTCCTGTTCGGTTCGGTCGCCGCCTCCGGTATCCAGACCCTCGCCAAGGCCGGCCTGGAGAAGGACAACAACGTCCTGATCGTGGCCGTCTCGCTGGCCGTCGGACTGATCCCGATCGCGGCGCCGGAGTTCTACCACGCGTTCCCCGAGACCGCGATGATCATCCTGGACTCGGGTATCTCCACCGGCTGTGTCGCGGCCGTCGTACTCAACCTCGTCTTCAACCACATCGGCACGAGCCGGCGGGACGACGACGATGTGGCCCACGCGATGGAACCGGGGGAGACGCTCTCCGAGACACGGGCTCCGGCCTCGGCTCACTGAGAGGCCTTCGCGCAATGACCTTGGCGGGCCGGGCACTTCTCAAGTGCCCGGCCCGCCAAGGTCGTTGAGGTCCTGGACGCCTTACGACAGCCACACCGACGTGTCCGACGGCAGCAGACCGTCCGTGAGCGGGCCGCTGGTGAGCAGGATCCGGTCGTGCTCAGGAAGCGCCACCGGTACGTCGGAGAAGTTGACCAGACAGGTCAGTGCGGAACCGCGCCGGAACGCCAGAACTCCCTTGCCCGCAGGCAGCCACGCGAACTCGCCCTGAGACAGGGCGACTTGCTCCCTGCGTACGGTCAGTGCCTTGCGGTAGAAGCCGAGCATGGACTCCGGATCGGTGTGCTGCTTCCGCACGCTCATCGCCGCCCACTCGGCCGGCTGCGGCAGCCACGACAACGCGTCCGGGCTCCCGTCCCCCCACGGCAGCGGAACCCGGCAGCCGTCCCTGCCCAGATCCTCGCCGCCGCTCTGTGCGTACGTCGGGTCCTCGCGCAGCTCGACGGGGATGTCCTCGACCTCCCAGAGGCCGAGTTCGTCGCCCTGGTACACGTAGACGCAACCAGGTAGCGCCATCGTGAGCAGGGCCGCCGCCCTGGCCCGGCGCGTGCCGAGCTCCAGGTCGACGGGCGCGCCGTGCACCCGGCGGCCGTCGAGGGCGTACGAGGTGTCGGTCCGGCCGTAGCGTGTGACGTGCCGGGTCGTGTCGTGGTTGGAGAGCACCCAGGTGGCCGTGGCGCCGACCGGGGCGTGCTCGGCCAGGGTCGAGTCGATCACCTTGCGCAGAGCCTGCTCGTCCCAAGGGCTCTGCAGGAACGGGAAGTTGAAGGCCGTGTGCAGTTCGTCGGGGCGCAGATAGCGGGCGAAGCGCACCGGATCGGCCGTCCAGACCTCGCCGACGAAGATCGCTTCATGGTCGTACGAGTCGAGCACCGCGCGCCACTCGCGGTAGATCTCGTGCACTCCGTCCTGGTCCGCCCAGGGGGAGGGGGTGCCTCCGACGTGGTCCGGAAGCGCTCGGTCCTTGACGAGGCAGTCCGCGACGTCGATACGGAAGCCGTCCACGCCACGGTCGAGCCAGAACCGCAGGGTGGCCTCGAACTCGGCGCGTACCGCGGGGTGGTCCCAGTTGAAATCGGGCTGCTCGGGAGCGAAGCGGTGGAAATACCACTCACCGAGGGTCCCGTCCGGCTCGGTCACCCGACGCCAGCCGGGGCCGCCGAAGGCCGACGTCCAGTTGTTGGGCGGTAGTTCGCCGTCCTCACCGCGGCCGGGACGGAACCAGAAGAGCTCGCGCTCCGGCGAACCCGGGCCGGCCGCGACGGCCGCCTCGAACAGGGCGTGCTGGTCGGAGCAGTGATTGGGGACGATGTCGATGATGACGCGAATGCCCAGGTCATGGGCCTCGCCGATGAGCGCCTCGGCCTCCGCGAGCGTGCCGAAGAGCGGGTCGATGTCGCGGTAGTCGGCCACGTCGTAGCCGCCGTCCGCCATGGGGGACGGATACCAAGGGCTGATCCATACCGCGTCCACGCCGAGCTCGCTCAGATGGGAGAGGCGGGCCCGGATGCCGGCGATGTCGCCGATCCCGTCCCCGTTCCCGTCTGCGTAACTGCGTGGATAGATCTGGTAGATGGCGGCACTGCGCCACCAGGGGGCAGAAGGTTCGGTATGGGGCTCGATGGGCGTTATGGACGCCTCGGAGTTGACCATGCAGTGAATCTAGGGAGGCCGGTTTCCGGACGTCAATGCCCCGGGGGATCGTTTTGATCGTAAGCGATCGATACGCTTACGTAGTCCTGCCCGGCCGCAACCCAGGGGGAACCAATGCGACTCCATGTTGACCAGCGCCATGACCGCGTACTCGAACTCGTCCGTGAACGCGGCAGTCTGCGCGTGGCCGAACTCGCCAAGGAGCTCGGCGTCTCGCCGGTGACGCTGCGCCGCGATGTGGAGACGCTGGCCGCACAGGGGCGGCTGCAGCGGATGCACGGCGCGGTGGTGTGGCCCGGTGGTGTCGAGCATCCGGTGCCCCACTCCTCGGCGCCCGACGCGGAAGGCCTGGTCATCGGCCTGGTCGTGCCGACGAACAACTACTACTACCCGGAAGTGATCCGCGGGGTGCGCGAGGTGGTCGACGCCCATGGCGCCCGGGTCACCATCGGGATCACCAACTATCTGCCGGGCGAGGACGTCGAACAGGCCAAGCGGCTGATCGCCTCGGGCGTCGACGGTCTGCTGCTCACCCCGAACTGGGACGAGGGCGCGCCGAAAGGCGCCGAGGGCGGCTGGGTGGCCGAGTTCGACGTGCCCACCGTTCTCATGGAGCGCTGGGCGCCGCACGGCCACCCGGCCGCCGCGCTCGACCGGGTCCGCTCCGATCACGGCCACGGCGCCGCCGAGGCCGTACGCCATCTCGCCTCGCTCGGCCATCGCAAGGTCGGTCTGGTGCTCCAACCCTCGCCCACCGCACGGCACTTGAGGTTCGGGCACGCGGCCGCCGTGGAGGCGCTCGGCCTGGAGCGGGTGCCGGATCTGCCCGTCGAGGACGACGCTCACGGCGACCCGGTGAACCATTTCGACCGGGCCTTCGGCTACATCTGCGATCTCGTCGACGACCACGGGGTCACGGCCGTGATCATCCACAGCGACTCCGACGCCCTGACGCTGATCCCGCGGCTGCAGGCGCGGGGTGTCCGGGTTCCTGAGGACCTGGCCGTGGTCGCGTACGACGACGAGGTCGCGGGGCTTGCGGACCAGCCCCTGACGGCCGCCGCGCCGGCCAAGCGCGAGGTGGGCGCGCAGGCGGCCGAGTTGCTGATCGCGCGGCTCACCGCGGATCCCGAGGCGGCGTCCACGCCCCGTCAACACATCGATCTGCTGCCGGAGTTGCGGGTGCGGACCTCGTGCGGCTCGGTGCTCGACCGGCCGTAAAAGGGATGGAAGGGGTGAACGAGGGCACTCAGACGCTCAACTCGCCGATCGTTTTGATTGAGTTGGTCATTCGCTCTTGACGGTGATCGGTCTGGGCCAAATGATGACTCCCGTTCACCTCTTCTTCCGCAGCTGCGGCACGGCAGTTGAACTGCCGCAGTTCGAGGTCCCGTAGGAGCCGTGCAATGTCGCGCACTTCCCGTACGTCCCGTATCGCACTCACCGCTTCGATCGCTTCTCTGGCTCTCTTCGCCACCGCTTGCGGTGGTGGCGAAGACGACAAGGGCTCCGGGAAGGCCGGTGCCGACGGCAAGCCGGTCACGATCACCTACTGGTCGGCGACCGGCGGTGCCGAAGAGGCCGCCGCCGCGTTCAACAAGACGCACAAGAACATCAAGGTCGACTTCTCGCTGGTGCCCTCCGGCCCCGACGGCGTCAAGAAGCTCACCAACGCCGTCAAGGCGGGCAACGCCCCCGACGTGGCCACCCTCGACTACTCGGGCCTTCCGGAGTTCGCCATCGGCGGCAACCTGGAGGACCTGAGCTCGGTCTCCGGCGACTTCGTCAAGGAGAAGTTCCCGGAGAACATCAACTCCCTGGTGAACCTGGGCGGCAAGACCTGGGCCGTGCCCTTCGACGTCACCCCGATCGAGCTCTACTACCGCAAGGACATCTTCAAGAAGGCCGGTGTCGAGGTCCCCAAGACGTGGGACGAGTACCGCACGGCCGCCGAGAAGATCAACAAGATGGACAAGAGCATCAAGATCACCAACTTCGGGGGCAACGACCCGGCGCTGGTCGCGGGTCTCGCCTGGCAGGCCGGTGCCAAGTGGTACAGCACCGAGGGTGACGCCTGGAAGATCGACATGCAGGACGCCGCCTCCAAGAAGGTCGCCACGTACTGGAACGACCTCCTGAAGGACGACCTCGCCTCCAAGACCCCGCTGTGGAGCGAGGGCGAGGCCAAGGAGCGCGCCACCGGCAAGGCGGCCACGATCATCGGCGCCTCCTGGAGCGCGGGCGGCTTCAAGACCGGCTACCCGGACCTCAAGGGCAAGTGGGGCATCGCCCCGCTGCCGACGTGGGACGGCAAGGCGGCCACCGGCATGTACGGCGGCACCTCGTTCATCGTGCCCAAGGGCAGCAAGAAGGTCGACGCCGCCGCCGAGTTCATCAAGTGGGTCACCACCGACCCGGCTGCGATGACCGCCCGTCTCTCGGCCCTGAAGACCCCCAGCAGCGCCCTGCCGGCCAACGACAAGATGCGTGAGGTCGCGGCCAAGGAGTTCGACACCTCGTACTTCGACGGCCAGGACGTGTACGGCATCGCCTCGGCCGCCGCGGACTCCATCGTCCCCGGCTGGAGCTGGAGCCCGGCGCACGGCGCCATCAACATGGCGCAGACCGCGGCCGGCGCCGACCACCTGAAGATGCTCGACGAGGGCCAGAAGGCCGGCGAGAAGGCGATCACGGACCGCGGTCTGAAGCTCGCCAAGTAGGCGAACCGAGCAGTCCCCGCGCGACGCCGATGCGCGGGGACGAGGGCGGGGCCCGGACACCTGAGCCGGGCCCCGCCCACCCCGAAGCCTGCCGCTCCACCCGAAGGAGTCACCGGTGGCCGTCATCACCAAGTCACCCACACCGTCGTCCCGTTCGACGACACCACGGTCGGCCCGTCGCCGACAGCGGGGCACCGCGGCCCTGTTCATGGTCCCGTTCTTCGTGGTGTTCATCGCCGTCACCATCGCGCCGATCTTCTACGCGGCGTGGATGAGCCTGTTCCGCGAGCAGACCTCGGGCCTCGGATTCGGCGGCACCGAGCGGGTGTTCACCGGAATCGAGAACTTCACCAAGGCGCTCACGGACGAGAAGTTCCTCGCCTCCTTCGGGAACATCGCGATCTACTGCGTCGTCTACATCCCGCTCATGATCGGCGTGTCCCTGGGACTCGCGCTGCTCGTCGACTCGGCCCTCGCCCGGGCCAAGCGCTTCTTCCAGATCGCCTTCTACATGCCGCACGCAGTGCCCGGCATGATCGCGGCGACCATCTGGCTCTTCCTCTACGCACCCGGCCTCAGCCCGATCCACCAGTTCCTGGACGGCTTCGGCATGAGCTGGAACTTCTTCGGCGAGGACGAAGCGCTGCTCTCCATGGTCAACATCTCGGCCTGGCAGTGGATCGGCTACAACATGATCATTTTCTACGCGGGTCTGCAGGCCATCCCGACGGAGACGATCGAGGCCGCACGCGTCGACGGGGCGAGCGCGATGCGCACCGCCCTGAGCATCAAGATCCCGATGATCCGCCCGACCATCATGCTCACCATGCTGTTCACGATCGTCGGCGCCATCCAACTCTTCGACGCCCCGCAGCTGCTGATGTCCCGGGCCAACTCCCTGGGCGCGGAATGGTCCCCGACCATGTTCATCTACTCCACCGCCTTCCTGAGTCACGACTACGGCCTCGCCGCAGCGGCCTCCCTGCTGCTCGCCCTCGTCGCCGGCGTGCTCTCCTTCGGCGTCACCAAGCTCGGCAACCGGTGGAAGGACGCATGAGCATGAGCACCAAGACCGCACCCGCTCCGGCCGAGGCAACCGCCGTGAAGGCACTGACCAACACGGAGCAGGCCGCCCCGCGACCGCCCCGCAAGCCCCGCCAGTGGACGTCCAAGACCATGGTCAACGGACTGCTCCTGGTCTTCGCGGCCTACACCCTGATGCCGCTGACCTGGCTGATCATCGCGTCGACCAAGAACAACACGGACCTGTTCCGCACCGATCCGTTCGGCTTCGGCGACTTCAACCTCTTCTCGAACCTGCAGCTCCTGTTCACGTACGACGACGGCATCTACACCCGCTGGCTCGGCAACACGGTCCTCTACTCCGTCGTCGGCTCCCTCGGCTCCACGCTGATATCCGTGGCCTGCGGCTACGCCTTCGACAAGTACCACTTCCGGGGCAAGGAGGGCCTGTTCGGCTTCGTCCTCGTCGGCGTCCTCATCCCGGGCACCGTCGTCCAGCTGCCGCTGTATCTCCTCGCCTCCGAGACGGGCGTCGTCAACACCTACTGGTCGATCCTCATCCCCGGCCTCGCGAACCCCTTCGGCGTCTATCTCGCCCGGGTCTTCTCCGAGGGCTACGTACCCAACGAGGTACTCGAAGCGGCACGGATGGACGGCGCCGGCGAACTGCGCACCTTCTTCAAGGTCTCCCTGCCGATGCTCGCGCCCGGCTTCATGACCATCTTCCTCTTCTCGTTCACCGCGTCCTGGAACAACTTCTACGGCGCCCTGATGATGCTGAACGACGAGAAGCTCTACCCGGTCAACCTCGGCATCTTCGCCTGGTACGGCAATGTCCAGCAGCAGCCCGAACTCTGGTCGCTGATGATCGTCGGATCGCTCGTCGCCGTGCTGCCGCTCGTCGTCGCCTTCCTCGGCCTCCAGCGCTTCTGGCGCTCCGGACTGACCGCGGGAGCCGTCAAGTGACCACAGCACCCCCCGCGCCCCGCACCCTCGCACGGCCCCGCACCGTCCTCGCGATGAGCGAGGAGACCAAGGACGCGGTGTTCGGGAAGACCGCGCTCGGCCGGCTCGAAGGGGTCGCCGAGGTCGACACGGCCCTGGTCGTCACGGACTTCGCCGCCGAGAGCAGCGCGCTGCAGGAGCGTCTGCACGACGCGGAGGTGCTGCTCACCGGCTGGGGCTGCCCGACGGTGGACGCCGCGGCACTGCACCGTATGCCCCGACTGAAAGCCGTCGTGCACGCGGCCGGCAGCGTCAAGGGCCACATCACCGAGGCCTGCTGGCAGCGCGGGATCGCGGTCACCACCGCCGCCGCGGCCAATGCGCTGCCCGTCGCCGAGTACACGCTCGCGTCGATCCTCTTCGCCAACAAGCGCGTCCTGGACGGAGCACGGGCCTACCGCGACGCCCGCCGCCAGGTCGCGCTGCTCTCCCGCTTCCCGAACGTCGGCAACTACCGGCGCACGGTCGGTCTGGTGGGCGCGTCGAGGATCGGCCGGCGGGTCGCGGAGCTGCTGAAGCCCTTCGATCTGCGGGTGCTGATGTACGACCCGTATCTCGGCGCGGACGAGGCGCGCGAGCTCGGTGTGGAGCTCATGGAGCTCGACGCCCTGGTGATCCGCAGTGACATCGTCTCGATCCACGCACCCCAGATCCCGGCCACCCGGGGCCTGTTCGACGCGGCCCGGCTCTCCCTGATGCCGGACGGCGCGACCCTGATCAACACCGCCCGTGGCTCGCTCGTCGACACGGAGGCGCTCACCAAGGAGGTGCGGACGGGCCGGCTGCACGCCGTACTCGACCACACCGAGCCGGAGATCCTGCCCGCCGACTCCCCGCTGTACGACCTGCCGAACGTGCTGCTCACGCCGCATCTGGCCGGGTCGATCGGCGGCGAACTGCACCGTCTCGCCGACGCGGCGATCGACGAGATCGAGCAGTACGCGCTGGGCCTGCCGTTCCGCCACCGGGTGGATCCGGCGCTGCTCGAGCAGTCCGCCTGACGGGCGGGCGGGCCTCGCGTGCAGCGCGAGCCTCCTGGCAGCTCGCCGCCCCGGCCCGATCGCCCGCCCCGCGCACTCCACCGCCACCACCCCAGCCCAGCCCCGGAAGGGATTCCGCATGTCCGGACCATCCGCACCCGGCAGCTCCATGCCCCGCCGCCGCGTACTCGTCGTAGGCATCGACGGGGTCACGCTCGACACGCTGGCCGCCGTACCGACGCCGCATCTCGACTCCGTCGCCGAGGAGGGCTTCCTCGCCCCGGTGACCATCGATCCCGGTACACCCACCATGTCGGGACCGTGCTGGGCCACCATCGTCACGGGCGTCGGCATCGACAAGCACGCCGTGTGGAGCAACGACTTCTCCGGCAACCGGCTGCAGCTCTTCCCCGACTTCGCGTCCCGGCTGCACAGCGAGAACGGCGTCCACACCTACGTCGCCGCCGGCTGGCAGCCCCTGCTCACCGTCGCCAACGGCGGCCCGCTGTTCCGTACCCCAGGCCGCAGCACCTTCATCGGCGCACCCGCCGAGACCGTCGAGGCCTGGGACGCCACCGACGAGGCCATCACCCGCGACGCCGTCCGCGTCCTGAGCGAGGACGACCCGGAGGCCTCCTTCGTCTACCTCGGCTCGGTCGACGAGACCGGGCATCTGCTCGGTTGCGGCGAGCGTTACGAGGAAGCGGTCGTGCGCGCCGACGAACGGCTCGGCCGGCTCCTTTCCGCCCTGCGCGCCCGCTCCTCGTACGCCGAGGAGGAGTGGACCGTCATCGTCGTCACCGACCACGGGCACCGGCCCGAGGGCGGGCACGGCGGGCGCTCCGAGCGCGAGAGCACCGCGTGGATCGCCTCCTGCGGACCGGATATCGCGTCCGCACCCCCGGAGCGCACCCTGCGCCACGAGGACGTCGCGGCACAGGTGTACGCCTCGCTCGGCCGCACCATCGACTCGCACGCGACGGTGGACGGGCGGGCCTGGTCGAAGAGCTGAGGCAGGGGGCGGGGCCCGGCACCCGAGGGTGCCGGGCCCCGCTGCCGTCAACCGTCGCAGCTGCTCGCCCACTCATGGGAATCGCCGTCGTCGTTGGCGACCGCGTTGTAGTCCACCTCCTCGCCCGGCCGCAGACAGATCGTCATGTCCCCGGGGTCGATCGGACCGCTGTTGGCGTACTCGTACACGATCACGTGGTCCTTGACGCCCGGGCCCGAGAGCCCGTGGTTGGCCCAGGAGGAGTCGAGGTCCGCGATGTTCGACTCCCACCAGGCGTCGTCCCCGGACCAGTTGGCGCGCTGGCCTCTGAAACCGGCGTCGGTCCAGGCGCAGAACTCCCCGCTCGGGCAGTCCGCCGCCGTGGCCGACCCGGCCGTGGCCAGGGACCCGCCGGTGGCGAGCAGCAGGGCGGTGAGGAGGGTGAGGGTGTGCTTCACGGTCTTGTTCGGCGTCATGTTCATGTCCCCTTACGGATCGTGGAGTTGAGTACGGCCTTCGCGTTCTTGAGACCCTCGGCGCGCAGCGCCTCGTAGGCGATGCGGTCGCCGCGAGGAGCCTTCGAGCGGAGGTTGCCGACGGTGGCCGAGACTTCGAACCACCGCGGCAGATCGCCGTACAGACGGCTCTGCGCGGCGGCCAGGCAGCCGTCGGTGTGCCGGCGGACCGTATGACCGCTCGGCAGACGGACGGCGAGTTCGGCCCGTCCCGCGCCGAACAGGGCTCGAACCACCCGGCGTTGCTCGGCAGCGGAGGGCTTCTGCTGCCCGGGGCGTGGCGGAGTGAGCCCCTGCCGGGTCAGACAGCGGTCGGTGAGGACGAGCTGCGCGGCGCGGACGGTGTCGTCGGGGCTGAGGGGTGTGGCCGCCTGGCGCGGGGCGCAGGCCGACAGGAGCAGCGCGCCCGTGAGCAGGGCGCATGCGATGAGGTTGCGGGCGGATCGCATCGTGGTCGCCGGTCAGCCGGGCTGACATCCGCCCTTCTCGCTGGCCACACCATCGATCTTGTTGCCGAAGTCGCGGTTGTCCATCCAGTGCATGTTGTAGTCGCGGCCGCGGATCTCGCGGTAGATGCACCCGCCCCAGCTGGGATGGTCGATGGCGAACACGCTGTCGTTGCTGCGTGATTCGAAGGACCCGGCGTGGTCGTGGATGCGCTCGGGCACGTCGGTGTAGCCGGTGCCCGAGTAGCACCAGCCACCTCCGGGCCCCATCATCTCCGGCTCGGGCCAGAAGCAGACCTCGCCGCCGATCAGCGCGGACTGCTGACCGGCCTGGGCCGGTGCGTGGACGGTGGGACCGAGTGAGAGCGCGGTGAGTGCGGTGATCACCGCGGCGGTGCGGAGTCGCACGGGTTCCCCCTGGACAACTGGTCGAAAGCTGGGCAGAGCCTCAACTCCCCAGCTCACACCGCTGCCAAGCCCCGGCTCACCCTGTCCGGTGAACAGTCACACCGCAGCCGCCCCGGCCTGCACACGCGTCCCGTACGACAACGAGAAGGCGGTCCGGCGTACGCCGAGGCGCACTGCCGGACCGCGGACCTTTCAGATGCTTGAGCCGCTTCAGACGCTTGATCCGCTTCAGCCGCTTCAGCTGTTTCAGTCGCTTCAGCCGCCGAAGGGCGGCACCGGCTCCACCGTCCCGGCCAGGCGCGCGCGTTCGGCCGCGAGCACCGTGAGGTGACTGGCCAGCGAGTCGCGCGGGCCCGAGCGGATGAGCGCGGGATCGCCGCTCGCCACGGCCGCCACGAACGCGTCCATCAGACCCGCGTCCCCGCCGCCGTGACCGCCGGCCGCGCTCATGTCGCCCGCCGCGTCGGTGTCGATCACTTCCTCGCTGTCGGTTGCGAACTCCCGCACGGTGAGCATCCGTCCGTCCCCGATCAGCTCCCCGTGCGTACCGAAGATCCGGGTCTGCCGGTGATCGCCCTGAGCGAAGGCGGTCATCGTGAACACAGCCGTGACCCCGCCTTCGTATTCGAGCGAGACGACCTGGTGATCGACCACGTCGTTGTCGCAGGCGTAGACACAGCGCCCGTACGGGCCTTCGGCGAGGGCGAGTCGCAGCGCCTCGGGTGTGTAGTCGTCCACCACCACACCCAGCGGCCAGTGGTGCTCGCCGCGCTCCAGCATCCCGCCGTACAGACGCGTCGCCGAGTACGGGCAGGCGGCCTCGACCTTGCAGCCGACGCAGCGGTCGCTCGCGCCCTCGGGCCGGTTGGCCGCCGTGAAGTGGCCGAGCGAACCGAAGCTCGACACGCGCTCGGGCGGCCGCCCGATGACGTACTGCAGCCAGTCCAGGTCATGGCAGGACTTGGCCATGAGCATGGACGTCGAGGTGTCCGTGCGCCCCCAGTTGCCCCGTACGAACGAGTGCGCCTGATGCCAGTAGCCCACCGGCTCCAGATGCTGCACGCTCATCACCGCGCCGAGCCGCCCGGAGTCCACGACCTCCTTCAAGGCCTTCGTGTACGGGGTGTAGCGCAGCACATGGCCGATGGACAGCAGCACGCCCGCCCGCTCGACCGCCTCGACGATCGCGCGGCAGGAGTCCTCGTCGAGGGCCATCGGCTTCTCCAGCATGATGTGGTAGCCGAGCGCGGCGAAGGCCGCGGCCGGCTCCACATGCAGCCGGTCCGTCGTGCAGATCAGCACGGCGTCCGCCAGTTTCGGCCGCTCGGCGAGCTGCTTCCAGTCGGCGACCGCGTTCTCGTCGGATATCGCGTGCGCCGCCGCGAACCGCTCACGGCGTACGGTGCGCGGCTCGGCCACCCCCACGACCTTCGCGCGCCCGGGGTGGTGAAGTGCCCATCCGGCGTGGCCGGTTCCCCGGTCGCCGGCGCCGATGACGAGCAGGGTGACGGGTTCGGTGGTGCTGTTCATGCGATGCCGTCCATGGGGTTCGGGTCAGTCCACGTCCGCGTACGTGGTACCGACCTTGAGGCCGTCGATCCAGTTGATGACGCGCTTGTCGGTGACTTCGTTGCCGTACGTGCCGAAGCGGGTGTCGTTGCCGAGGTCGTCCCAGGTGCGGCCGGTGAAGTCGGCGACCTTGGTGCCGTTGTAGTACGCCTCGACGCGCCCGCTCGACGCACTGCTGGAGGTGTGTATGCCGAGCACGATGCGCTTGTACGTGCTCGTGGTGACGGGCGTGGACCACTGCAGGGTCCACTCCTCACCGACCTTGATGTGGAACAGCTTGAGCACGCCGCCCTCGACCTTCATCAGGACCGGGTAGTTCTGCTGCTGCTGGTCGCCGGTGCCGTACGACTTCCACTGGAAGATGGTGCCCGCGTCCGGGGTGTTGGTCGAGGTGTCCCAGCCGATCCAGTACGTGGAGTCGTTCTTGAACGTGTACCGGGACCCGCCGACGTTGAGCCCGTGCGCCTCGCAACGCTCCAGGCCCAGCGGCTTGTTGAACTTGAAGACCGTGCCGCGTCCGTCGTTGTTGTCCTGGGCCACGACGCTGCCGGGGGAGTCGCACAGGATCGAGGAGAAGACCCCGGTGCCGGCGGAGGCGTCGCCGTCCCAGATGACGGAGGCGTTGGCGGGGGAGGCGGCGAGCAGGACCAGAGCTGATCCGGCGGACGTGAGCAGTGCGGCGAGGCGCTTGCGCATGGGGAGGCTCCTTGGGCGAGAGGTGGGAGGGGGCTCTCTGTGGCACACCTGGACACCCGTACGGTGGGGCGTACGGGTGTCGAGCAAGCGCTATCTAACAGCTCGATGATTGAACGCTCAATACGACGAACGGAGTTGAGTGTTTCGATCGAATCGCATGAGGGGGAACTGATGGGGCCGCAGGAACGCGCGGAGGGCCACGACGAAGGAGACGTCCAGGACACGGACGCCGCCGCGCCACCACAGCTGTGGCGCAACCGCTCGTACCGCACCTTCCTGGGCGTGCAGACCCTCTCCGCGCTCGGCGACTCGTTCTCCCATGTCGCCCTGCCGCTTCTCGTGCTGCATACCACGGGCTCGGTGCTGCAGATGGGCCTCGTCACCGCGCTCGCCGGTGTCGCGGCCATCGTGTCCGGACTGTTCGCGGGTGTCATCGCCGACCGTTTCGACCGCCGCCGGCTCCTGATGCTCGCCGACGGGGCGCGCTGTCTGCTCTACCTCCTGATACCGCTCGCCTGGCTTTCGGGCGAACCGATCTGGCTGGTCTACGCGATCGTGCCGATAGCCGGCTGCTTCTCGATGCTCTTCCAGGTCACCTACGTGACCGTGGTGCCCTCCCTGGTCGGCCACGATCAGATCACCAAGGCCAACGGGCATCTGTTCGCCACGTATGCCGCCGCCGGTGTCGCGGGACCCGCGCTCGCCGGCTTCGTGGCCGCGTCCGCGGGGCCCGCGACCGCGATCGGCATCGACGCGGTGACCTTCGCCGTATCGGCGATCGGCATCCTCTTCGTACGCTTCGACGCCACGTCGCACCGGGAAGAGGGCGGAGCCCGACGGGGCGGCGTGCGCGAGGAGTTCCTCGCCGGAGCGAAGTTCCTGTGGTCCCACCCGCTCCTGCGCCCGCTGACGCTGCTGCTCTCCTTCTTCACCTTCCTGACGTACGGCCTGACCGACCTCGTGATCTATCTGATCAAGCACGAGCTCGACCGCCCGGACACGACGGTCGGCTACGTCCTGACGGCCGGCACGATCGGCTCGTTCATCGCCGCCTCGGCCGTCGCCCGGATACGCGAGCGGCTCACGTTCGGTGTCGTCTGGATCGGCGGGGTCGCGCTCGCGGGCCTGGCCATCGCCGGGATCGGTCTGACGAGGAGCGTTCCGGTCGTCGGCGCGCTGATGCTGATCACGGCGATGTGCTCGGGAGTGTCCGGCATCAGCTCGATGTCCCTGCGCCAGGAGGTGACCCCGAGCCATCTGCTCGGCCGGGTCACCTCCTCGTTCTGGACCATCCACACGGCGCTCGGCCCGCTGGGCGCGGGTGCGGTCACCGCGGCGGCCGCGGGTCTCGGTGTGCTGACCACGTGCCTGCTCGTCGGACTCGCCGTCCTCGCCGTCGCGTTGACCGGGACGCTCACGGGGCTGCTGCGCCCGGCGGCGGCCAAGTGATGGGGAAGTCGAAGTACGTGTCCGGATAGGGCTCGTCCTTCAGCGTGTAGTGCCACCACTCGCAGGCGTAGCCGCTGAATCCGGCGGCCTCCATGAGATCGCGAAGCGTCCTGCGGTTGGCCGCGTCGGCCTGTGCGATCCCCTCCGCGCCATGGTGCGAGACCGAGTCCATCAGATCGTGACCGCCGCCCATCGCGGCCAGTTCCCCGGTGTCCAGGTGAAAGAGCGTGACGTCCACGGTGCTGCCCCGGCTGTGTCCCGACTTCTTGGCCACGTATCCGTGGGCGAACATCTCGGCCCGTTCGATGTTCGGGTAGTGCCGGGGCTTGGTGCGGCCGTCCTCCGGCTCCCGCGACCAGCGCAGAAACCGGTCGACGGCGCGCTGCGGACGGTAGCCGTCCCACAGCAGGAGACCGAGGCCCAGGCGCTCGGCCCGCTCGCGGGCGTCCCGCAGTGCGGCGCACAGCGCGCGCGTGCCCATGATGCGGTTCGCCAGATAGCCGTCGACCGGCTTGCCGGTGAAGTTGTCCCAGGTGGCGTACTTGGCGTCCCAGCGGATACCGGGGGCGTACTCGTCGATGAAGACGAAGTCGTCGGCGGGGGCGAGCGTGGTGTTCATCGGCTCGGTCCTCCCGTGAGCGCCAACTGCACGGCCCTGTCGAGCACTTCGGACAGCGGGATGCCGGCGGCGGCCATCATGCGCGGATAGCGGCTGTAGGAGGTCATCCCGGGGAAGGTGTTCACCTCGTTGAGCACGACCGTCCCGTCCTCCTCGAGGAACAGGTCGACCCGCGCGAGACCGCTGCAGCCCAGCGCGCGGTACACGGCCTTGGCCGTCTCCTGGACGAGCGAGCGGGACTCGTCGCGGATGTCGGCGGGCACGATGGCCACGGAGTTGTCGGAGCCGCGCTCCGGCTCGTCCTCCTGATGGATCCGGAAGAACCCGTGGGAGAGCGCGATACGGTCCACTTCGCCCGCGATCACGTCACGGCCCCGGCCGAGCAGCGCACAGCCCACCTCGCCGCCGGTCACAGCCGCCTCGATGAGCACCTTCGAGTCGTACTGCCGTGCCGACGCGATGGCTTCGGGAAGTTCCGTCGCGTTCGACACCTTGCTGACGCCGAAGGAGGAGCCCGAGCGGGCCGGCTTGACGAAGACCGGATAGGGCAGCTCGGCCGGATCCACCTCCTCGTCCGCCGTTACGGTCCAGAACTCCGGCGTGGCGATTCCCGCGCCGCGGACGACGGTGTAGGCGAGGGACTTGTCCATGCAGAGCGCGGAACTCTGGATGTCACAGCCGACATAGGGAATGCCCGCGAGTTCGAGAAGGCCCTGCATCGAGCCGTCCTCGCCGCCCGTGCCGTGCAGCACCGGCAGGACGGCATCCAGGGCGACGGTCTCGTACTTTCCGTGGTCGAGTACGAGGAGTCCGCGTATTTCGCGGTCCGGCGAGAGCACCGCCGGACGGCATTCGCCGCTTTCCCAGTCGGCGGACGGACCTTCGCAGAGCTGCCATGATCCGGACTTGGTGATGCCTATGTAGAACGGCTCGTACTTTTCGAGATCGAGGTTCCTGGCCACTTCCTGCGCGGACTTCACGGAAATGGGGTGCTCCTCGGAAGAGCCGCCGAAGATGATTCCCAGCTTGAGCCTAGGCATGCTGACGATCCCTGCTTTCGAATTCCAGACAATTGGTGAGTGAGTTCTCGACCGTGTCGCTGAGCGCGTGGTCGGTGTAGTAGGCGGTGTGCGGGGTGACGACGGCGTTCGGCAGCTCCTGCAGGCGCAGCAGCGCCTTGTTCCCGATCGCCCGGTCCCTGCAGTCGGCGTAGAAGATCCCCTGCTCGCCTTCGAGTACGTCGAGGGCGGCGCCGCCGAGGCGGCCGTCCTCGAGTGCCGAGACCAGGGCTTCGGTGTCGAGCAGCGGACCGCGACCGGTGTTGACGACATACGCGCCGCGCTTCATCCGCCCGATCCGCCGGCGGTCGAGGAGATGGTGGGTCTGCGCGGTCAGCGGCGTGTGGAGCGTGATGATGTCGCTGACCTCGACGAGCTCGTCGAGCGACAGATATTCGGCGGTGGTGGTGCGGCGGTCGGCGTGGGCGACGACCCGGCAGCCGAACCCGCGCAGCCGGTCCACGACCGCCGCTCCGATACGTCCCGTGCCGACCACTCCGACCGTCAGATCGCGCAGCTCCCTGCCGCGTATGCCGCCGAGTCGGTAGTCGTGCGCGACGCCTCGGACGACGGTGGATTTCGCGTCGCGCAGCGCCATCAGCATCAGCATCAACGTGTAGTCGGCGACGCTGTCCGGCGAATAGGCCACGTTCCCGACCGTGATACCGACGCTGTCGGCATGGGCGAGATCGATGTGGTTGCGGCCGATGCTCCTGGTCGAGATGTACTCCACCCCGGCCAGACTGAGTGCGTCCAGCGTCGCGCGGGTGACGCGGGTCTTGTGGCCGACGCTGATACAGCGGTTCCCGGCGGCCAGTTCGGCATTGGTTGCGCTGACGGCTGCCTCGGTGAGCGTGGGAATGACGTCGTAGCGCGGCGCCAGATCCTCAAACAGCAGCGCCTCGTCCTGGCCGCATCCGTAGACGGTTATTCCGGTGGTCATGCAGTGCAGTCAAGACGGAGAAGTGTTGCCGCGGCGTATGCGGATTTCGATACGGGGACGATATGCGCCGCCGCCTTCACTGAGGCCATGAACTTCAGTGAGTTTCTCCTCGAGCACCCTCGTTCTGCCGGGATTCGGGCATGATCCCGCTCACCCTCGGTGAGATGGCCGCGATCGTGGGCGGGACGACCGTGGGCGGCCGCCCCGATGTGCTGGTCACCGCGCCCGCCGTGCTCGACGGCCGGCAGGCGGAACCCGGCGGGCTCTTCGTCGCCTTCGTGGGCGATCAGGTCGACGGCCACGACTACGCGGGCCAGGCGGGTGCGGCCGGTGCGGTGGCGGTGCTCGGCTCGCGGGCCACTCAGCTGCCCACGGTTGTCGTCGACGATGTCCAGGCAGCGCTGCAGAAACTCGCCGCCCATGTCGTGGCCCGGTTGCGCGGGCGTCTGACGGTGGTCGCGCTGACCGGCTCCCAGGGCAAGACCGGCACCAAGGACCTGGTAGCAGCGGTGCTTTCGCGCAGCGCGCCGACCGTCGCCACGACCGGTTCGCTCAACAACGAGATCGGCGTCCCGCTCACCATGCTGCGTACGGACGCGGCCACCCGTTTCCTCGTCCTCGAAATGGGCGCCCGCCACATCGGCGACATCGCCGCACTCACCGCCCTGGTCGCCCCCGACATCGCCGTCGTCCTCAACGTGGGCCAGGCCCACCTGGGCGAGTTCGGTTCGCGCGCGGCCATCGCGAGGACCAAGTCCGAACTCGTGGCGGGCCTCGCACCGGGCGGCACCGCTGTTCTCAACGCCGACGACCCCCGCGTCACCGCGATGCGCGCACTCACCGACGGACCGGTCCTGACCTTCGGGCGGGCCGAGCATGCGGACCTGCGGGTGCTCGACCCGCAGCTCGACGGTCAGGGCCGCCCGTCGTTCACGCTGCGGAGCGCAGAGGCCTCAACTCCCGTATCGCTGCGGGTCGTAGGGGCTCATCAGGCGCTCAATGCGTCGGCCGCGGCGGCGGTGGGTCTTGCGGCGGGCGTCCCGCTCGCCGAGTCCGCGGCGGCGCTGGCCGGCGCCGGGCTTTCGCCCTGGCGGATGGAAGCGCGGGCGCTGGACTGCGGGGCGATGCTGCTCAACGACTCCTACAACGCCAATCCCGACTCCACCCGCGCGGCCCTCGACGCGCTGGCGGCGGTCGAGGGCGAGCGGCGGATCGCCGTACTCGGCACGATGCTGGAGCTCGGCGAGGAGAGCGAGGCCGAGCACCGGGGGATCGGGGAGTACGCGGCGGCCCGGGCCGATGTGGTGGCCGTGGTCGGCGAGAGCGCTCGGCCGATCGCCCAGGGAGCGGGGGAGCGGGCGGTGACCCTCGCGGACAACGACGTGGCTGTGGCGTGGCTGCGCGATCGCCTCGCCGCCGGGGATGTGGTGCTTGTCAAGGCCTCGCGAGGGGTGCGGCTCGATGAAGTGGCCGCACGGATCGAGTAGTTGAACCGGCGGGCGGGAGGGCTTCGGGCTCCCCGCCCGCTCCCCGCCCGCTCCCCGCCCGCTCCCCGCCCGCTCCCCGCTCGCTCCCCGCCCGCTCCCGGCCCGCCCCCGCCCGACCCCGGAGGAGCCGCAGCTCAGGCTCCCCGCCCGCGCCGCCGCATGTACATGTCGAACGCCCGGTACACCAGCGGCCGCAACGGCAGGTCCCACTCGCCCGCGTACCGCACCGCCCGGCCGCCGGTGCCGGCCTTGAAGCGGATCAGGCCGACGTGCGGATCGTCCTCGTCGAGGGTCGGGGTGATGCCGCGCAGGTCGTAGACGTCGCAGCCGGCCGCGAGCGAGTCGCGGACCATCGCCCACTGGCAGGCGTTCGAGCCGCGCACCTCGCGCTTGTGCGTGGACGAGGCGCCGTACAGGTACCAGGAGTGCGCGCCGACGCGGACCATGATGGTCGCGGCGACCAACTCACCCTGGTGGCGTGCCAGATAGAGCCTGATCCGCTCGGGCGCCTCGGCGCTCAGGCGCGCGAACATCGTCTCGAAATAGGGCAGCGGCCGTGGTGTGAAGCGGTCGCGCTCGGCGGTGTGCAGATACAGGTCGTGGAACGCCTTGAGATCCGCGGCGCCGCCCCCTGTCGTGACCTCGACACCCGCCTTCGTCGCCTTCTTGATGTTGCGCCGCCATTGCTGGTTCATGGACCCGACCAGCTCGTCCGCGGTCCGTCCCGCGAGCGGTATCTCGTACGTGAACTGCGGCTGCCCCGCCCCGAAGCCGTCCTCAGGGCTCTGCGGCAGCCAGCCCGCGTCCCGCAGTTGTGCCACCACGCGGGCGCCGACCGGATCGGATACGCCACCGCTCAGGTCGGTGAGCCGCCTGATCCCCGGATCGGCGATGCCCTCCTTGACCTGCTCCGCGCTCCACTGATGGGTACGCACCGGAGGACCGAGCCGGATCGCGAACGCGCCCTGCGCCTTGAGATGGGCCGTCAGCGGATCGAGCCAAGCGCCGATCTGACCGCTCCAGTCGATGACCGGGCCCTGCGGCAGATACGCCAGCGTGTAGCGGTCGAGGCGCGGGACCGGACGGTGCAGTACGAGCCCTGCGCCGACCAGCTGTCCGCCGTCGAACCAGCCGAGGTACTCGGTGCGCCACTCGGTCTTCACCCGCCCCCAGCCCGGGGTCTGCAGAAAGCTGACCGACCGCTGCGCCCGCACGAAGCCCGCGTACTCGGCCTCGGTGATCGACCAGACGGTCAGCCCTGGTGCGAAGAGCCCGGGTCGTGGAGCATGGGCGGCTGCGCGTGCTGGATCGGTGTACGACATGGGCTCAGTCAAAGCAGAGCGGTGTTGCCCTGGCGTATGCGGTTTTCGATATGCGGACGATACGGTCCCTTGGCTCAGCCGACGCGGGCGGCGTCGAGAAGGGCGACCTCCTCGGTGCTCAGCCGCAGTTCCGCCGCGGCCGCCGAGTCCGCGATCGACGAGGGGCGGCTGGCTCCCGGCAGCGGGATCATCGCGGGCGAGCGGGCAAGCAGCCAGGCGAGCGCGACCTGGTGCGGGCTCACCCCGTGCGTGGCCGCGATGCGATGGAAGGCCGTACCGGCTGATTCCGCAGCCTCTGCGAGGAGTGGCAGGCCGTCCAGCGAGCTGCGGGCGATGCCGCCGAGCGGGCTCCAGGGCAGGAACGCGAGGCCGAGCTCTTCGGCGAGCCGCAGCTCGGGCTCGCTGTCGCGGACGGCGGGGGAGTACCGGTTCTGTACGGACACGAGCGCGTCGCCCAGGATGTCGTGCGCCGTACGGATCTGCTCGGCCGAGACGTTGGAGATGCCGGCCGCGCGGATCGTGCCCGCGTCCAGCAACTCCCGCAGCGCGCCGAGCGATTCGGCCCACGGCACATCCGGGTCCGGCTTGTGCAGCTGGTAGAGGCCGACGGCCTCCACACCCAGGCGCCGGGCCGAGTTCCCGGCCGCCTGCTTGAGGTGCGCGGGCGAGCCGTTCACCGTCCAGCTGCCGTCGCCCGGCCGACCTCGCCCGCCCTTGGTCGCGACGAGCACGGCGGAGGTGTCGCCGCCGTAGCTCGCGAGGGCCCGGGCGATCAGGAGCTCGTTGTGACCGCTCTCGCCCGCGTGCCAGTGGTAGCTGTCGGCGGTGTCGATGAGCGTGACGCCGGCGTCGAGCGCGGCATGGACCGTGGCGAGCGCGCGCCGCTCGTCGGGGCGGTGCTCGATGGAGAGCGGCATGGCACCGAGGCCGATGGCGGAGACGGTGAGGTCACCGATGGTGCGGTATCGCATGGACAAGCTCTCCTCAGAGGTCGGTCGAGTCGGCGAGCGTCTCGGCCACGGCGGCGGGCAGCCATTCCTTCGTACGGCCGATGGGGAACCCGAGCTCCTTCGCGCGGGCATTGCTCATCGCGTACGCACGGTCGAAGGAGAACGGGGAGGCGGGCTCACCGGCTGACACCTCCCGCAGCACCGGCGCCCGGCCGGTCTGCGCGGCCACCTCGGCGAGCAGCTCATGGACGTCCAGGAGCCCGTCGGAGTGGGCGTTGACCGGCCCGGTGAAATCCGACGCGGCCGCCCGGGCGAGCACCTCGGCCAGCTCCTCGTACTGGATGAAGACGGTCGGCACGGGCGCGGCATGGACGAGTACGGGCCGTCCGGCGGCCACGCGCTCCACGTAGTGCGCGAGCCGTCCGGTGAACTCCAGGGCGCCGCCGCCCAGGACATGTGCACTGCGCACCGAGGCGAACGCGAAGGCACCGCTCTGCGTGAACACCGCCTCGGCCTGGCGCTTGCCCTCCGCGTAGTGCGCCTCCACGTAGGCGTCGTCGTGCCAGGGCAGTTCCGGGCTCACCAGCCAGTCGGCCGGGTCGACCGTGCGCTCGTCGACGGCGGTACCGGAGGCAAGTGCGGCCGTCGCCGGGTCGTAGACCTCGATGGTCGAGGTCATCACGTAGCGCCGGGTGCGGTCCTTGAAGACCCGGGCGGAGATCGCGGCCTGCACCGGCGTGTAGCAGACCTGGTCGATGACCACGTCGAAAGTGCGCTCGCCGAGTGCTTCGGCGAGTGCGGCCTCGTCGTCCCGGTCGGCCACGAGGTGCTCCACCCCGGCGGGCGGGCGGCTCGAACCGCGGTTGATCACTGTCACCTGGTGGCCGGCCGCCAGCAGCCGCTCGACCAGGAGCCTTCCGAAGTACCGGCTTCCGCCGATCACACAGATCCTTTGCATGCCCTCATCCTGGGCATCTACAGTCATCAGCAGAAGTGGTCACTTGCTAAATGCGTATTAAGGAAAACTGTTGATCGATGTGCAGCGGCTCCGCATCCTGCGGGCGGTGGCGGACCAGGGCAGCTTCAACCGCGCGGCGGCCGAGTTGCGGCTGACCCCCTCGGCCGTCTCGCAGCACATCGCCGCCCTTGAGCGCAGTCTCGGTACGGAGGTGGTGGCCCGCAGCACGCGTGGGGTCACACTCACCCCGGCCGGGCGGATCATGGTCGGGGCGGCCGACTCCGTGGCCGCGGAGATCGCGCACGCCAGGGAGCAGGTAGACCGTCTGGAGACCGGCCGCACCCAGCTCACCATCGCCACCTTCAGCAGCGGGGGACGGCTGCTGCTGCCCGGCGCGCTGACCCGGCTGGCCGCGGCCCACCCGGAGACGGTGGTCCACGTACGGGAGGCCGAGCCCGAGAACAGCCTGCCGCTGGTCCGCCAGGGCGCCGTCGATCTCGCCCTGGCCTACAGCTTCGACGGCCCGCTGCCCGGCTGGAAGGGTCCGGGCGACCGGCTGACCTGGCGCCCGCTGATGGAGGACCCGCTGCAAGTGGTGCTGCCGAAGCACCATCCCCTGGCCCGGCGGGAGTTGCTCGACATCGGTGAGCTCGCGGGTGAGCCGTGGGTGCTCGGCTGCCTCAAGACGGCGGGCTTTTTGCGGCGCCATGCCGAACGGGCCGGTTTCGAGCCGGACGTACGCTCCACGACCACGGACTACTTCTTCGCCCGCTCCCTGGTCGCCGCGGGTCTCGGGATCTCGCTGATCCCCTCGATCGCCCTGACGCCGAAGGTCGCGGGCGTGCGTACGGTCGCGATGCGGCCGCCCGTACCGACGAGGTACTTGGGCGTTGCCACGATCCGCGGCCGCCGCCACGCCCAGGCCGAAACGCTCGTCGAGGCGCTGAAGGAGCAGGCGGCAGCGCTGGGTTGAGGCCGACGGCCGGAATCGGTCGGCGCGCGGGGCTCGGCCGGCCGATCGGGGCAGGGAGACCCCCGCGCCGCCGACGCGTCACCCGAATCCTCAAGTGATCCATGTGCCGGTCGGTCTCAGTCCCAGTCCTGCAGCTGCCGGAGCAGGTCGGCGTCGCCCTCCATCCGCAGCGAGCCGGCCGGGATGCGCATGTACATGAGCAGGGCCATCTCGCTCGCCGTGCCGTGGACGGCGGCGGTGGGCCTGCTCTCGGCGGCCTCCGCGGCGGTGAGGCGGGTGAAACGGGAGCCGGCGGCGTCCACCGACTGGCGCCAGGAGCCGGCCTCAGCCGCGTGGTAGTCCATGGTGGCGGGCTCGCCCTGCCACGGGACCGTGTTGGTGCAGACGGTGGCGAGGAACTCCTCGATGGCGTCGCCCGCCTCGGTCGTCGGCAGCTCCTGCGGGGTACCGGAGGCCAACTGGGCGTCGTAGGTGTGGATCAGCGACTCCGGGACGCGGCGGCGGGCCACGGAGGCCACCGTGTGCGGCGAGGCGAGCGGCTCCCACCAGGCCCAGCAGCGCCGGTCCGGGCCGGCCTTGCGCAGAGCGGTGAGCAGCTGCTCCGTCGAGTCGGCCAGCCAGGCCAAGAGGGCCTCGCGCTCTCTGGGCGCCGCGAGTCCGTCCTTGCTCGGCCGCTCGTCGCCCGGCGCGGTGTTCAGCACGATGTGGGCCCAGAAGCGGTCCCCCTCGCTGAGGTGGTTCGCCAGGTCGTACAGCGTCCAGCCCGGGCAGGACGGGACGTCCGCGTCGAGGCTGGGGGCCGCGGCGACGGCGGCACGGAACGCGGCGGACCGCTCGTCGATCATCCGCAGCAGGGCGGGGAATTGGAGATGCTCAGTCACGCAGATCTTGTATCACCGGGACTGGGGGCCAGGCACTTGGTTAAGCGCTGTGCAATCGGTCAAGCACCCGGCCAGGCACCCGGCTGTGCACTCGGTCAAGCACCCGGCTCCGGCGAAGGCGAAGGCGAAGGCGAAGGCAGCACCCCCGTGCACCCCGCCCTCCCATAAGCCCCGTCCGCCGTAGCGCTCTGCACATGGCGCCCCTTGACCGCGAGCGCGCACTTGGCGTGGCCACCCGCTGAGCCGAGCACCACGGAGACGACCGGGGTGCGGCCGAGCGGCACCTTGACCTCCATGCGCCAGGGAAGCTCGGCGCGCGTCACCGTCTCGGCCGTGCCCTGCTCACTCGTGCCCTGGTACGTGATGTCCACCTGGCCCTCGCCCGTGACCTCGTAAGTCACCGCGGCCGTGGGCACTTCGGCGGCCGGCTCGCCCTTGTCGCCGCCCCGCAGCACCCCGTACACCACGACGCCCGCGCAGAGGGCGACGAGCACCACGGCCGCCACGAGCCCCGGACGGTCGGCGAGTGCACGACGTCGCTCGGCGGGCTCGGCGGACTCGGAGGGCTCCACCCGCTCCTCGGTTCCAGTGGTCATGGCGTCTCTCCATGTGGGGCGGCACGGCCGGTTGCCGGTGCGACGAGGCCAGATACAAGGCCTATGGACCGATGCATGTCAAGTTGCCGCCCAAATGGGGCATTCGGTGGCGCTGGCTGGATTTCATTGCCAACTCACCCTGATTTTCCTGTCTTTGGTGCCCCGTGCGCCTTATCGCCGTTCGTTTGACATGTGCATCTCTCGGCGGTGTAGAAGATTCCGCCGCCAACTGTCGTCCGACAGTTGGGACTTGGTTCCTTCGCGAAGGGAAACCGATGTACAGACCGAGAGCCAGACGGCTCCTGGCCACGACCGTGGTGCTGGCGGTGGCTTCCGCCCTGGCGCCCACGACACCCGCGTTCGCCGCGCCGCCGGACACCCAGCGGCTCGCGTCCGGGCTGAAGAACTTCCTGGGGATAGGCGACGACGACGCGGAGCCGGTGGAACCGCCGAGCCTCCCCGACACCGATGTCGCCGCCAACGAGCGCCTCCCCAAGGGCAAGGCCGCCGCCAAGCCCAAGCGGGTCAAGGAGCTCAAGGAGCGCCGCACCCCCCACGCCCGCTACTGGCAGCTGTCCGACGGACGCGTCCAGTCCGAGGTCTCCGCCGTGCCCGACGTGTACCCCACGGGCACGGGCAAGGAGCGGACCTGGAAGGCCATCGACACCGCGGTCACCGATACCGGCCGCAAGGGTTTCGAGAAGGCCAACACCACCAACCTCGCCCGCACGTACTTCGGTTCGCGCCCGGGCGAGCTCGTGCGTTTCGAGCTCGACGAGGGCCACTGGGTGTCCCTCGGGCTCAAGGGCGGCGACGCCAAGAAGCTGACCCCCGTCGCCGACGGCAACACCGTCACGTACAAGAACGCCTTCGGCGAAGGCGCCGACCTCACGTACACCGTCGGCAACGGCAGCGTGAAGGAGGGCATCGTCCTGCGGGAGCGCCCTGCGACCGCTCCGGTGTACGAGTTCACGCTCGACACCCATGGCCTTGAGGCCAAGGCGCAGAAGAACGGCAGCATCGCGCTGTACAGCGAGGGTGCCGGGCCCGAGCGGCCCGAACTCATCATCCCCGCGCCGTTCATGACGGATTCCAAGAAGGACGCCTCCTCCCCGTACGGGACCAAGTCCTCCGACGCCGTACAGCAGAAGCTGACCGGCAAGGACGGCTCGTACGCGGTGAGCCTGAAGCCGGATGCCAAGTGGCTGACGGCGGACGCGCGCCAGTACCCGGTGACGGTCGACCCGACCGTCACCATCGCGCCGACCCCGTCGCAGTCCGAGGACGTCATGATCTCCTCGGACGGTCCCGGGGACAATTACGACGGCAGCTGGCGGCTCTCCGTCGGCAACACCAACACGGGTTCAAGCCGCGCCCTGCTGCGCTTCGGCCTCTCGGGCATCCCCGCCGGGACCAAGCTCGACAACGCCGAGCTGAAGCTCTACTACGACCAGACGCACACCACGTCATCGGACGAGGTCGTCCTGGAGGCGCACCGCGCCACGGGCCCCTGGACCGAGACCGAGGCGACCTGGAACAGCGCCAAGGACCTGACCGGCGAGCTGTCCGGCACCTCCGTCCTGGTGGACGACGGTGACACGGGCACCACGGCCGCGCAGGGCGCCTGGCCCACCTCGACGAATACCGCGTACACGCAGTACGCGACGGGCCTGGACTACCGCTACAACAAGGACGCCACCGCCGGCGACACCTACTCCTGGCAGCCGAACCTCCCCGAGGACGGCAATTACCAGGTGGACGTGCACTACGTCCCGGCCTCGGACCGCGCCACCAACGCCCCGTACACCGTGAACTACAACGGCGGCAGCAAGGCGTACTCCGTCAACCAGCAGGCGGGCAGCGAGGGCGAGTGGAAGACGCTCGGCTCGCACCCGTTCAAGGCGGGCACGGCCGGCAAGGTCGTCCTCGGTGACGGACCCGCGTCGACCTCGACCGCCGTACAGGCGGACTCCGTCCGCTTCACCAAGGGCGGCGTGGTCACCAAGCGCGCCGAGGAGGCCAACACCTGGCACAGCTTCCCGGTCACCAAGACCGTGCAGCAGTGGCTGGACGGCACGTACGCCAACAACGGCTTCGTGGTGAAGGCGGGCGACGAGTCCGCCACCGCGCCCAAGGGCGGTCCGCGTTACGAGGCCGCCGAGTACGCGTACGAGGGCGAGATCGCCAACTACCCGAAGCTCGTGCTCACTTACGGCACGCAGGGTGTGGACGTGAACGCGCCGCGCACCGTGCACGCCACGGGTGCCGAGCTGAACTGGCCCGCGTACACCGACCCGTCGGCCGCCAACACCGGTGACGACATCGTCGAGTACCAGGTGCACCGCAGCGTCTTCCAGCACTTCACGCCGTCGTACCAGACCCTGGTCTCGCCGGTAGCCAAGGACGTGAAGTCGTACACGGACACCACGGCGACGCCGACCCCGGCGGAATCCGCCGACCCGTTCGGCAACGCCTACTACTACATGGTCGCGGTCAAGCTGAAGGACGGCCGTGTGCTGCCGTCCACGACCCAGCTCGTACGCCTCCCCAAGGCCGGCCGCACCACCGTCGTGCTGCAGAGCGGACAGAGCGACACCACGCTGTCCTCCGCGCAGCCCGCCACCGGCCACGACACCATCTCCGACTCCGGTCTCGAGCGGCCCTGGCTGTCGGTCGGCAACAACTCCGGTACGTACGGGACCACTCGGGCCCTGCTCGACTTCCCCGGTACCGAGAGCATCCCGGCGAACGCCCGCGTCCTGGACGCGCAGCTCGACATGTGGGGCTTCACCACCACGACGGGCACCAACGGCGCGGTCTACGAAGCACGCGGTCTGACCCGCGACTTCGACGAGACCACCGCCGGCTGGACCAAGGCGAACGCCACCACCAACTGGACCACGGCGGGCGGTGACATGGACGCCGCCGTCTCCGACACGGTCGGCACCGTCACCAATGACCCGGCGCGCCAGAGCTGGTCGCTGACCTCCCTGGCCCAGAAGTGGATCTCGGACCCCACGAGCAACCACGGTGTCGCCGTACGCCTGAACGACGAGTCGACCGCCGGGCCGCAGGAACGCACCATGTTCCTGTCCTCGGAGGCCGAGGAGGCGGAGCTGCGTCCGCAGCTGGTCGTCACGTATCTCTCGAAGTCGACGGAGACCACGTACTTCGCGCCGTACACCCCGGCGCGGATGATCCCCGGTGACGAGTACACGGTCGACGTCACGCTGACGAACACCACGACCGCGACCTGGCCGGCGGGGGAGCGCTCCCTGTCGTACACCTGGTCGCTGCCCGACGGCACGGACGCCACCACCGGCGGCAACCAGGTGGCGACCCAGCTCGCCCACGAGGTGCTGCCCGGCGACTCCATCACCGTCCCGGCCAAGCTCAAGGCCCCCATCAACTCGGACTCGGGCAACAAGCGCCTCGAGTACGTCCTGAAGTGGGACCTGAAGAACACCGCGAACAACACGTGGCTGTCGGCCTCGGAGAGCATCGCGCCGCTCGCCCAGAACGTGCGCACCGAGGACCCGACCTCCAACCAGCTGGGTCTGGAGAAGTTCTTCACGTACGCGGGCAAGAACACGGGTGCGGGCTCGTCGCTGATGACGAACCTGTACGCGGGCAACACGGTCTGGCAGTACAACGCGTTCTCCAACCCGGGCCGCGGTGTCTCCACCTTCGCCCGGTTCGCGTACAACTCGCAGGACACCTCCGACACGGTGCTCGGCCACGGCTGGTCCGGTCAGCTCGCCATGCCGCTCAGGCTCGGCGCCGCGCTGGACTTCCACCCGAACCCCAACCCGACGGAGGTCACCCTCCCCGACGGTGACGGCACCGCTCATGTCTTCCGCAAGCAGGAGGACGGCAGTTGGCGGGCCCCGGCGGGTGTGCACTACCTGCTGCGGCAGAACACCGCCGTGGACTGCAAGCCGAGCTCGGACGGCGACCCGCGTGCCTGGTCGCTGACGCGCCCGGACCGCAGCCAGTTCTTCTTCGACTGCGACGGCTATCTGACGTCGATCGTCGACAAGAACGGCAACACGCAGTCGTACACGTACGCCGAGCGCAAGTCGAACAACAAGCCGGTCAAGTTCCTCACGTACGTCGAGGACCCGGCGCAGCGCCAGTCGCTCACGGTCGAGTACTACACGAAGGCCGACACCAGCAGCCCGAAGATCATCGACCACGTCAAGTCGATGACGGACATCTCGGGCCGCAAGGTCACGTTCGAGTACTCCGACAAGGGCCTGCTCACGAAGCTCACCGACGGTGCGGGCTCGTCCCAGCCCAAGGTGTTCGGCTTCACGTACGACATGGAGCAGGGCAACAAGAACGCCAAGCTGGTCAAGGTCACCGACCCGCGCGGCAACAGCACTTCGCTCGACTACTACTACCCGAGCGAGGGTGACGATCCGAAGTTCCACTGGAACACGCAGACCCTGACGGACCGCCTCGGCGGGACGACCGGCTATGTGTACACGGACCCGGACGGAACCTCGGGCTCGGTCATCAACACCAAGGTGACCGACGCCGAGAACCACGCGAGCCAGTACGTGATCGACGGCTACGGCCGTGCGACCGCGATGACCAACTCCAAGTCCGAGACCACGAAGATGGCCTGGGACACCGACAACAACGTGACGCGCATCGAGGAGGCCAACGGCGCCGTCACCAGCTGGAACTACGACCTCAAGACCGGCTATCCGCTGGAGCAGAAGGACGCCGAGGCCAACAAGAACGGCACCGCGGCGCAGACCTTCACCTACTCCTTCGGACTCGACGGCCATATCGCGGACCTCTTCGAGAAGAAGTCCCCGGAGGGCCGCACCTACCGGTTCGGCTATGACGCCAAGGGCAACCTGACGTCGGTCACCGACCCGAAGGGCGTCGCCACGGCGACCGAGGGCGACTACACCTCGCGTACCGAGTACGACGCGTACGGCCAGGTCGTCAAGGAGACCGACGCCAACGGGAACGCCACGCATTACAGCGAGTTCGAGGCGGTCGGCTACCCGAAGACCATCAAGGACCCGGCGGGCCACGACTCGCACTTCGCGTACGACCCGCGCGGCAATGTCACCGAGGTCGTCAACGCCAAGGGCGCCAAGGTCACCCAGGCCTACGACGCCTTCGGCCGGCCCCTGGAGAAGAAGGAGCCCGTCAAGCAGGCGGAGAACGACTTCGTCGTCACGCCCGCACCCGTCTACGACGCCAACGACAACATCACCAAGGTCACGGCGCCGAACGGAGCGGTGTCCAGCTCGGTCTTCGACAAGGCCGACCAGGCCGTCGAGTCGGTCGACCCGGGTGACGAGGCCACGGATCCAGGCCGCAGGACGACCACGGTGTTCGACAAGGTCGGCAACGTCCTCAAGGTCACCGGTCCGCAGGGCAATCTGACCCCGGAGGAAGGCGACTTCACCGCCACCACCGTCTATGACGCGGTCTACCAGCCGGTCGAGATGGTGGACGCCGAAGGCAACAAGGCGACGGTGACGTACGACAACGTCGGCAACGTCGTCAAGGTCGTCGACCCGCGCAAGAACGCCAGCGCGGACCCCGACGACTACACCACGCGCTACGAGTACGACCTCAACCACCGTGCCAAGCGCACCGTCGACGCCCTGGAGTGGGCCACCTCGGTCCGCTACGACAAGGACGGTCTCCAGGTCGGCTCGACCGACGCGGAGGGCAACGAGTCGCTCGCCACGTACGACGAGCGCGGCGCCCTGGTGGAGGCCAAGGTGCCGGCCAAGGAGGACGGCTCCGGCAACATCACCTACCGCACCACCAAGTACGAGTACGACCAGGTCGGCAACCGTACGAAGACGATCACTCCGCGCGGTGTCGAAACCACCGACGACGCGACGGACTTCACGTCGGAGACGGTCTACGACGAGCTGAACCGGGTGAAGGAGGAGCGCTCTGCCTTCGACAAGGACGACGCGGCGTACGCCACCCCGGACTCGGTGTTCTACCAGTACGACTCCGTCGGCAATCTGCAGTCGGTCTCGGCTCCGCCGTCCGACGGCCAGACGGTGCGCAACGTCACCGAGTACACGTACTACGACAACGGCTGGACCGAGACCTCGAAGGACCCGTGGGACATCTCCACGTCCTACGAGTACAACAAGCTCGGCCAGCAGCTGAAGAACACGCTCACCTCGGCGGGCGGCTCCCAGCAGCGCACCATGACCTGGGAGTACTACCAGTCGGGCAACGAGAAGGCCCGTGCGGACGACGGTGTGCCCGTCGGCAAGCAGGTCGTCCTCGTCGACAGCTCGGACTTCAACAACACCGCGCTCCAGGGCAACTGGGCGCGGACGCAGGCCGAGCAGCAGTACGGCTACGACACCTACTCGCACCCGGCGGGTGACGGCAGCTCCTCGCTGTCGTGGCAGCTGAACATCCCGCAGAACGGCACCTACGAGGTCTTCGTACGGCACCCGAAGATGACCGGGGCCGCCAGTGACGCCTCCTTCAAGGTCGATCACGACGGCGGCAGCGCGACGAAGACGGTCGACCAGACGCAGCGTGCGGGCGAGTGGATATCGCTCGGCAGCTACGCGTTCGTCGAGGACGGTCCGCAGAAGGTCACGCTGACCGACAAGGCGAACGGGACGGTTCTGGCCGACTCGGTGAAGCTGGTCCGCTCCACCACCGGTGAAACGGACACGGAGCAGAAGGACTTCACCTACAAGTACAACGCGAACGGCAACAAGACCGAGGTCCGTGACCTCTCGCCGGGCGCGAAGATCGACACGTACCGGATCGCGTACGACGGTCTCAACCGGATCAGGACGGTCGAGGAGGTCGCGGCCGGCACGGTGAAGAACACCACCGCGCTGACCTACGACGAGAACGGCAACCCGCTCACGTCCACCCACGACCTGACCTGGTCGAAGATCGAGTACGACGAGCGCGATCTGGTCAAGAAGGTGACCAACGCCGATTCACCCACCGCGGGCGACCAGCAGATCACCTCGATGTCCTACACCGGGCGCGGCCAGCTCCTGAAGCAGACCAAGCCCAACGGCAACACGCTCGACCTGAAGTACTACACCGACGGTTCGGTCCAGCAGTCGCTGGAGAAGAACTCGGGCGGCGCGGTGGTCGCGCAGCACGACCTGGAGTACTCGCCCAACGGGCACCGCTCCAAGGACGTCCTGAAGCTGATGAACGCCGACGACAACTCGGCCTACATCAACAACACGTACTCCTTCACCTACGACCCGCAGGACCGCATCACCAAGGTCGGCAAGGCGGGCGACGCCCCGGCGACCGAGGAGTACCGCTACGACCGCAACAGCAACATCGTCGAGCAGACGGTGGACGGCATCAGCACCACCCAGCGCTACGACCGCAACCGGCTGCTTTCGGCGTCGTCGCAGGGTGCCACGTCCACCTACAACTACGACCCGCTGGGCCGGCTCGACACGGTGAGCACCGGTGGCCAGACGGCCGAGAAGTACACGTACGACGGCTTCGACCGCACGGTGAAGGTGCGCTCGGGCGTCGGCGCCACGGCGCAGACCACGAGCTACGTCTTCGACCCCTTCGACCGGACGGTCTCCCAGACCACGACGGGCGACCAGGGCAAGACGACCGCGTTCACCTACCTCGGTCTCGACACCACGCTCCTGCGCGAGACCGTGGACGGCAAGGCCGACAAGGACTACCAGTACGTGGCCGGCGGTCAGCGCGCCACGCAGATCAAGCACAAGGACGGCACCAAGGAGGTCTCGCAGTACGTCACCAGTCCGCGCGGCGATATCGAGGCGATCACCAAGGAGGACGGCAAGACCCGGGCCACGTACGGCTACACGGCCTACGGCAGTGACGACGAGTCGCAGATGACCGGTGCGGACAAGCCGGGCTCGGGCGGCGCGGGGCAGGACTCGTACAACGCGTTCCGCTTCAACTCCTCGCGCTACGACGGTGCTTCGGGCACGTACGACATGGGCTTCCGCAACTACGACCCGGGGCTGAACCGCTTCCTGACCCGGGACTCGTACAGCGGCGCCATGGCCGACATGTCCCTGGCCACCGACCCGTTCACCGGTAACCGCTATGCGTTCGCGGGCGGCAACCCGGTCAGCTTCGTCGAGCTCGACGGGCACCTGTTCGGGCTCTCGCTCTCCGACATCGGTCATGCCGCGCTCGACGTGGTCGGCCTGATCCCGGTAGTCGGCGAGGTCGCGGATGTCGCCAACGGCATCTGGTACGCGGCCGAGGGCAACTACGCCGACGCCGCTCTCTCGCTCGCCTCGGCGATCCCGCTGGTGGGTTACGGAGCGACGGCGGTCAAGGCCGGCAAGTACGCCGCGAAGGGCATCGAGGCGGCCGACAGCGCCAACGACGCGCGCAAGGCGGCCGACAAGGCCGGCGATGTCGCGGACACCGCGGGTGACGCCCGCAAGGCCGACGGTCCCGACGGTTCGACGACGAAGTCGCCGGACCAGCCGGATCCGAAGGCCTGCAAGACCAACAGCTTCGTGCCCGGTACGCAGGTCGTCCTTCCGGACGGCAGCACCACGGACATCGAGAAGCTGAAGGTCGGCGACAAGGTCGTGGCCACCGACCCGGAGACGGGTGAAACGGAGCCGCGCTACGTCACCAACGCCCGCAGCCACAAGGGCGAGAAGACCCTCGTCACCCTGACCGTCGACCGTGACGGCAAGGACGGCGAGGCCAAGCCGGTCGAGATCACCTCGACGGCCGCTCACCTGTACTGGCTGCCGGACTTCGGCCGGTGGGTCGAGGCCAAGGACCTCAAGTCCGGTATGTGGCTGCAGACTTCAGCCGGTACCTGGGTCCAGATCACCGCGGTCGACACCGCGCACCGTACGGAGCGCGTCTACAACCTGTCGGTCGAGGGCGTCCACACGTACTACGTGGGCGCGAGCCACACCGCTGTTCTCGTTCACAACTGTGGCTATGAGAACGAGGCGATCGCCGCGCAGAAGCGCGCGGACGACCTCAAGAAGCAGTGGGGCAAGGGCCACGACTACTCGACGGTCACCGTGATCGGTGTGCGCAACAAGATCACGGGCAAGATCAGCGAGAAGGTGGCGCTGGCCGGCGGCAAGAACATCTCCGAGATCGGCCAGAACGTCCTCAAGAAGGGCGAGGAGTTCATCCAGGGCCAGCCGGTCCCCGGCCGTCTCACCGGCAAGGGCAAGCAGGGCTATGAGCACGCCGAGGAAGCCGTGTTCAACTGGGTGAAGAAGAACCCGGACTACGAGGTCATCTACGGCGGCACCTCACGCAACGTGTGCAAGGGCGTATGTGCACCGCTCGTCCAGAAGACGCTCAACCTGGGCGGCAAGCCCTTCCGCGGAAGGAGTGACAAGACGCAGTTCCGGATGTTCTGGCTGACCACCCGGTACTAGCCCCGCGCTGACCGTGTGATCACAGCGGCCCGCCGGTCCTCGGACCGGCGGGCCGTCTCCGTGCTCGGCGCAGGCTGTCAGCCCTCCTGCGTCAGCTCCCATACAAGGACGGCTGTGCGGTCCTCGGAGACCGTGTACCAGGCTCCGTCGCCCGCGGCACGTGCCGGTCCGGCGACGTCCTGGGGATAGCTGATCCGGGCCCGCACCGCCATGTCGTCCGTGCCGATCAGCCAGTGGCGGCCCGGTCCGTATCCGGCGTCGCTGCCCGAGGTGCCCGCGACGACGGTGCTCTCGTCGGTGAAGGCGGCCTCGAAGTCCCAGTAGACACGGCCGCCTTGCGGGTACGGCGGTACGGCGCCGTCCGCGTCCAGGTCCCGCAGGATCGTGCCGTCCTCGGCCGCGTGCAGATAGAGCGCGTCCTGCTGGACATCGGTGGCGAGGAGATGCCGTCCCGACGGGCTTACGTCGAGCAGTACGGTCTCGTCGTCGATCTTGCGCACGGACAGCACGCCGCCCTCGAGGCGGCCCCACAGCGCCGGAGACCCCTCTTCGCCCTCGCCGATACTCAGACCCATCAGGGCCGGGTCGGGGTGTGCGGTGTGGAACGAACCCGAGGCCATGGTGTCCGTGGGGACGCGGCCGAGCACCCGGCCGTCGGCGGCGTCGAGGACCAGCCACAGCTCGTCCGACTCGCCTTCCTCGTCCTCGTTCGCCGGGGCGTCGTCCGCGAGCGGGCCGCGGACATGGGCCCAGACGAGCTTGCCGTCGGCGGAGAAGGCGGCCGAGCCGCCGTCGGGGTAACCGTGCTCACCGTCCTCGTCGGTGTCCTCGGCGTACTCCGCGAACTCGCGGTGCAGTTCCGGGCATTCACCGCCCCAGCAACCGTGACGCACCTCCCAGCGCACGGCTCCGGACGCGTCCACGGCCCGCAGCGCGTGCAGCCCGGCGAAGACGGCGAGACCGGCGGTGGGTGAGAACGTCGCCGTGCCGAGGTCACGCGGCCACGGGGCGGGGTAGCGCACCAGGTCGCCCGATGCGGGGTCGAGCACGGCGAGTTCGGTGTCGGAACGCTGGACGATCAGCCGACGGCCCGGCGCGGACAGGACGAACGGTTCGTCGGCTGAGGCCGGATCGAGCGGCGCCGGGACGGCGGCGAGGAGCCGGGCCGGACGCTGCGCGGCGGCTCCGTGTATGGCATCGGTGGACATGGACGGCATGCTTCCACACCCGTACGACAGGTAGCGTGCCGCCGTGGAACTGCAGCTGTTCGCCGGCTACCACCTGCTGGTCCTCACCGACGAGGCCTGCGGGACGGATCGATGTGCGGCAGGCGCCGTTCGCGCCGGTTCCTGAAGCAGTGGACGGTCTGAGCGCCGGCGTCGCCGAGCGACCGGAAGACAAGGAAGCTCGCGTGGAGTACATACCGCAGTGGCTGGGCCCCGCCTCCTGGCAGCAGGAGGGAATCCTCGAACCGGACGCGGGCGCCGTCGCCTCGGCGGGCGGCTGGCCCGCTCCCGTACGCCAAGCGCTCGCTGTGGCCGAGGAGTTCGGCCTTCCCCGGGAAGCAGCCATGTTCCACCCGAGCTCGGGCGGCGCGCCCTTCACGGTTGTCGTCGATGCCGACGGCAGGCGGTACTGGCGGCTCGGCGCGCATGACGCACAACTGACGCCCGGGTACCACGTGCCCGAGTATGCCCTCGACGACGAGGGCAGGGTGCTGTTGCTCGACCCCTCGCTGCCACAGCCCCGCTTCGTGAACTCCTCGCTCCTCGCGTTCCTCGACGCTCTCGCGGCGTGGGACCACCGGTGCGAGCACGTCGACGACTTCGACGACCTCGAAGCCGACGATCCGGAGTCCGACGAGGATCCGGCGGAGGCGGCGAGGGTCGCCTTCGGTCTGGAGATCAGGGACCGCCTCAAGGAGATGGATCCGCCGGCGTTCGCGATGGACACCTGGTGGGACCGGGTCTACGAGGAGGTGGAGCTTGACGCCATCTGACCGTGAGCGGTGAGATCCGCGTCGGTGAACGAAGGGAGGCCCTGCCCGGCACAGTCCGGGCAAGGCCTGCTTGCCTTGTCGAGGAACGGCTACGGTGCCCCGTATGAGACTCCGCTTGTTCGCCGACTATCACCAGCTGGTGCTGACCGACGAGGCCGTGGAGCGCAGCCTGGGAGACGCCTGGACCGAGCAGACGCTGTCCGACCGGATCGCGGTCGTGGGGGAGACCTGCGGGATCGGGACCGAGGTGAACGTGGACGTGGACGTGGTGGTGCACGTCGCCGCGGAGCCGCCCGCGCTCGACGTCGCACCGTTCGACCACGTCGTGGAGGCCGCTCTACGGGTTCCGTCCGGCCGACTCATGGTCATGGGCTGCACGGACTACGGGCCCGACGCCGCCCGGACCGACGTACCGCCGGGGTGGGTGCGCATCCGGGTGCAGAAGCACAACCTGGCGCGGGCCGTAGAGGCGGACGTCGACTCCGCCGAGTCCGAGGAGACGATGGAGCGGATCCGGATCGATCTCTGGCCTGCGCCATACGCGCCGGTCGAGGTGCTGAAGCGCTGGGGTGGCCCCTGGAGCTGAGCGATGCTCAGTGCTCCTCGGCGAGGCTCCACAGGTGTATCCGCGTGCCGCGCTCCCCGAGCGTCCACCACAGGCCGGCTCCCGCCGGGCGCGGTCCGCCCGAGACCGGGAAGGGGTAGGTGATCTGTCCGCGCAGGGACATCGTGCGCGGGTTCACCAGCCAGTGGCGCGGAGCGCGCGCGTGCTCCTCCGTGCAGACGACCGCGCCGTCCTCGTAGGGGTAGGCCCCCTCGTAGCCCCATGCCGCCATGTCCTCATCCGCTACGGGCCGGGTCGGTGCACAGGAAGTGGTGGCCGGACGGGCTGACGTCCTGGATGAGCACTCCGTCGACGCGCTCGAAGGTCAGACGCGTACCGTCCCAATGCCCCCACAGGGAAGGTGAGTCCCCGTCGCCCTCGCCGACGGAGAGTCCCATGTACGGACCGTACGGATGCGGCCTGGGGAACGATCCCGAGCCCACGGTGTCGGTCGCGGCCCGCCCCGGAACCCTGCCGTCGGCCGCGTCGATGACCAGCCACTCCTCCTCGGCAGCCCGTACCGGGCGCCGCACATGGGACCAGACGAGCTTGCCGTCCGCCGAGAAAGCGGCGGATCCGCTGTCGGTGCGCGCATGGTCCTCGTCCTGTGCGTGCTCGGCGAACGACTCATGGGCCTCGTAGCACTCGACATCGGACCAGCACCCGTGCCGCACCTCCCAGCGCGTGGCCCCGGACGTGTCCACGGCCCGTACCGCGTGCACTCCCGCGAACACCGCCAGGTCGCCGCCGGGCGAGACCGTCGCCGTGCCGAAGGCGCGCGGCCAGGGCGCGGGGAAGCGCAGCACGTCCCCCGACTCGGCGTCGAGGACGGCCAGTTCGGTGTCGGCGCGCTGCACGATCCGCCTGCGCCCGCCCGCAGCCCGGTCACCCATGGACCTCAGGGCTGCACCACAGGCCCCTCCACCGGCCCCTGCTGCGCCCGCAGCAACCGCAGAAACGCCTTCAGCCCGACGATGATCTCCTCGTTGTCCGACAGCCGGTTCACCTTCTCCTCGAACTGGCGGGCCAGCTCGGCAAAGCGGCGGTCCGCCTCGTCGGCGCGGCGGTACGCGGAGTGCGACACCGTGTCGAGGGTGAACCGCAGCTGGGCGAGGGCCCGGTACTGTTCCTCGGCCTTCTCCTCGAGCACCTTCGTGCCGGATACGGCGCGGTCCACCCGTGTCCGCAACTCGGCTACGTCATCGCGCGGAAACCGCACATCGCGCAGCAGCACACCCAGGCGGGCGCGCAGTTGGTTGAAGTAGGCGCCCGCAGGCCGGAAAGCCGTGCTGAGCAGGAAGAACCCGGCCGCCCAGTAGCCGAAGGCCCGGTCGGCGAGCAGGCCCGCGCCCAGCACGACCACAGCGGTGGCGACATGGCCGGCCACCGCCACCCGCAGCATCATGCGTGCGATACGGCGCGCCTCCACGTCCCGCTCCTCGGAGACCGTGAGCCCCTTCTCCCGACTGATCGCGATCTCGGCGAGTACGGAATGCGCGCGGAAGTAGAGATTCCACGGGGCGGTGAGCAGCAGGAGCAGCCAGAGAAGTCCGAGCACCGCACCGCCGACGCCGAGCACCAGCTCCGGCGGTGCGCCCACCGCGTACGCGACCACGAGTGCGATCACCGCCGCCCCCGCGACGGCGAATGCCCCCAACACCTTGCCCATGACGCCCCCTTCGGCCACCGAGGTCCGTTACGAGCATGGTGCTGTGCATGCCGGAGTCCGGCATGAGTACATCTACTCAAACTCATGCCGGACTCCGACTCCCCTCCTAACGGGCCTCAGACGGCGCCGTCGGCCTTGATATGCACGCGCAACCCTCGGCTCGATGGCCGGCCCAAGATGAATGAGGTGCGGTGAAACGAGACTTACACGCGTGGCGGATGAGTAGGCGCGCCATAAGTCCCGCGGTAGGGGCCCTGTGCCCCTACCGCGCCGCGTCGGGTGTCTCGTACCCGATGAAGAAGTGGTCGAGGCCTGCCGCGGCGACGACGGTGGAACGGACATCCGCCCAGACCGGCGCAGAACGCTGTGACCTCGCGCCCGGAAGGCGCGAGGTCCGCCCGAACCCGGACCTGCTCAGCCCAGCCGGACCGTGATCTTCTGGGTGGCGCCCGCCGTACCGCTCAAGTCGCCGAACACCAGCTTGAGTTGCGCCCCGGTGGTGGCCGAGGTGACGGTGGCCGGCTTGGAGGTCACCGAGGAGACGGCCCGGTTCCAGGTCAGCGTCAGCGCGGTCTGCATCCTCATCGGATCGCTCACGCAGACCACCGCGGTGCCGTCCGACTTCTCCGTGATCATGACGGAGCACGGCGCGCTCGCCGTCAGCGTCCCCGCCGTACCGCCGAACCAGAAGTTGACCCCGGTGAAGCCGAGCGACGGCACCCGTACACCCTGCTGGTTGTCGTCGTTGACGAGGACCTGCAGCCAGGCGGTGTCGGCCGAGCGCGCCGAGGTCTGGGCGGCGGTCGCGCCCGGCATCAGGAGATAGGTGTACGAGCCGTCGGTGGGGTTGTAGCCGTGGTCGACGTACATCGTCAGGTACTTGCGGTTGAGCGCGGTGGTCGAGCCGCCCTTGTTGATGTCGCTCCACGCCCCGTTGCGGGAGTCCCGCAACGCCTTGACCGTCGCGCCGCCGGGGAAGACGTAGCCGCCGTGCCCCGCGATGTGCGCCCACTTGGCGCCGGTCAGGGTCTCCGACCAGGGGTACGTGGCCGGTTTGACCACCCCGTCGACAGTGAAGCCGCTGGTGCCGGTCGGCCCGAGATTGCGGTTCTCGATCGTGGACTCGACCGTGGTGTTGTCGGTGGCCTGGATGTTCGCGCCGAGACAGACGATCGCGTCGTCCAGGCAGAACCACGACTTCTTCGCCATCAGCGTCGACTGCAGACCCCGCAGGTACTGCCCGACCGAGGCCCGCTGCCCGTCGGTCGCCCCGCCCACCCAATTGACATCAGGCATGGAGGCGCCCCAGTCGCCACCCGCCGCATCCGCGAGCACCTTGCGCGAGGCGGTGATGCCCGGGAGGCGATACGGATCGACCGTGGGCCAGAACGCGTCGCTGTACTGGCCGTTGGCGTAGGTGTCGCCCCACCAGTAGAGCATTCCGGACCCGGTGTGCCAGCCGCGCAGATTCTCGCCGTTGCCGGTCTCGTAGTGCGTGATCCGCTTGTTCGCCATGCTGATCGACGCGGCCCAGCCGGGCCTGCGGTGGGTGGCGCGGGCCATGCCCGAGAACAGCCGGTGGCCGGTGGGCTCGGCGATCGCGGCCACCGCGGAGTCGTTCGCGACGCCGTACAGACGGGACAGGCCCACCACGCTCATCGACGGGTTCTGCATCGGCGGGCTGTAGTAGTCGCGCTGCATCCAGCCCTTCACCAGACCGCGCCAGCGCGCCTTCTCCGTGGCGCTCGCCCCCTCGGCGAGCAGCACGATCGAGGCCAGGATGGAGTGGCCGCGCAGATGGTCGTTGGCCATCACGGCCTTCGGGTCGGACGCGGAGATACCCCGGCTGATCGCGCGGCCCGCCACGTTGTCCATGATCAGGCCGTTGTAGACGAACGGCGCCCAGGCGTTCTCCACCGCGTCGAACACGATCTGCCGCTTGGTGTCCGTCACCGCCCAGGTGGAACCCGCGAGCACGGCGAAGAGCATGCCGAGTCCGCCGAGCAGCACGGAGCCGTAACTCCCGGTGTAGGGAACGGTGGTGTGCTGCACGAACGATCCGTCGGCGTACAGGCCGTCGCCGCTCGTGACATAGGGGAAGACCGGCGAGAGCGCGTCCCGGCCGAGTGCGATCTTCGCCGAGTTGGCGCCGACGATCCCGCGCAGGATCAGGACCCGGCACAGGTCGACACGGTTGGCGCCCGTCGACGTACCCGTATAGCTCGCCACCGCGGAGTCCGGGACGAACTTGTCCACGGCCTTGCAGTAGTTGGTGATCTGGGTCGCCGAGAGGTGGTCGTACATCAGGACGCAGGTGTCGAGCAGCGCCTGCGGGGCGCCTATCTGCCAGCTGTACCAGTTGCCGAAGCGCGTCTGGTTCTCGTTGTAGACCTGGGCGTAGAGGTGGTCGAGCCCGGTGAGGATCGCGGTCTTGAGCGTCGCGTCCCCGGTCAGGCCGGTGCCCGGCTGGCAGAACGCCTGGGCCATGGTCAGCAGTCGCGAGTAGCTGTCGGACATCCGGCCCGAGTAGCCGAAGGAGTCCTGGTCGGTGTCCGGCTCGGGGTCGGCGAAGTTCAGATCGGGCCAGAGCGAGCCGGTCGCGGGAGCCATGGTGCTGCGGTAGCCGCCGGCGCTCGTGCCGAGTTCGGCGAGCTTGGTCTTGAAGGGTTCGGTGGTGGGGCTGAAGCCGGAACCCAGCAGCAGCGTGCGCCACTTGGCACGCAGGGTGTCGTGCTCCGTGGCGCCGTACGCGACCCCGCCGAACAGCGGAGTGCCGAGTGCGAAGGCCGCCAGGGAGGCGGTGGCGGTGGTGGCGAGGAAGGAACGGCGGGACCAGGATCGCGTCATTGCGGTCTCCGGAGGATGAGGGGGAGTCGGGGGCTGTTCCGTGTACACAGAGCGCGGTGGCGTCGGCGTACTTCGATGTACACCGACGCCACCACGGGTCACAAGGGATCAGCGGCGCCTCGGACGGATCTTGGGCGCCCCGTTGATCAAACGGTCCTTACCTGCACCTTTTGCGTCGCGCCGTAGCTGCCGCTGAGATCACCGAAGGTGAGCACCAGCTCGCGTCCCGTCTCGGCGGAGGTCACCGAACCCGGCTTGGACGTCACGGACCTGACCGGCCGCTTCCACCGCAGCGTCAGGCCGGTGACCGTACGGGAGGGGTCGGCCACGCAGACCGTCGCCGTGCCGTCGCGGTGCTCGCGGATCTGCACGCATACCGGCGCGCTCGCCGTGACCTTGCCGACGGTGCCGGCCGCCCAGAAGTTCACTCCGGTGAAGCCGAGCGAGGGCACCCGGATGCCCTGCTGCTGCGGGGAGTTGGCGGTGATCTGCAGCCAGCCGCGGTCGTACGCGCGGGCGGCGGTGCGGGCCACGCTCGCGCCGGGCAGCATGACGTAGGAGTACGAGGCCTCGCTCGGGTCGACGCCGTGGTCCTGCCACAGGGTGAGATAACGACGGGTGAACTGCTGGGGCGAACTGCCCCGGTTGATGTCCTTCCAGGCGCCGGTCCGCTCCTCGCGCAGGGCGTTGAGCGTCGTACCGCCGTCGCCCGGGAAGACATAGCCCGCGTGCCCGGCGACATGCGCCCACCTGGTGCCCGCGCGCTTGGTGCTCCAGCCCTGCGCGGTGGACTGCGGCAGGCCGTCGAGCAGCAGCCGGGGCTCGCCCTTCGCGCCGAGATTGCGGTTGTCGACGACGGTCTCCACGCCCGCGCCGTCCGTGGAGCCGATTCCGGCGCCGAGGCAGACGACCGCGTCGTCCAGCCAGAACCAGGCCTTCTTCGCCGTCATGGTCGAGAAGATCCCGCGCAGCTGCTGTCCCGTCGTACCGAACTCGCCGTCCGTGACCCCGCCCACCCAGGCGAAGTCCGGCTTCGGGCCCGCCCAGTCACCGCCCTGGCCGTCGGTCAGCGGCTTCTTCGAGACGGTGATGCCGGGCAGGCGGTACGGGTCGACGGTGGGCCAGTAGTGGTCCGAGTACTGCTCGAGGCCGTGGTCCGCGCCCCACCACTGCAGCCAGCCGGAGCCGGTGTGCCACATGCGCAGACCCTCGCCGTTGCCCGTCTCGTAGTGGGAGATACGGGTGGAGGCCATGCTGAGGGAGGCGGCCCAGTCGCGGCGGCGGTGGGTGAGGCGGTCCATCTGCGCGAAGACCCGGTGCTCGACCGGTTCGGGGGACGGCTTGATCGCGTCGTCCGCCTCCAACTCGTAGAGCTGGGAGGTGCGCAGAAGGCTGAGCTTGGGGTTCGCCAGGGCCGTGCCGTAGTAGTCGCGGCGCATCCAGCCCTTGACCATCGCGTTCCAGCGGGCCTGCTGCTCGGGGCTCGCGCCCTTGCCGAGCAGCACGATCGAGCCCATGACGCCGTGCGAGCGGTTGTGGTCGTCCTGCGGCAGCTGGAAGGGGTCGCTCGCGACGAGTCCCCTGGTGACGCCACGGCTGGAGACGTTGTCCATCATCAGGCCGTTGTAGACGAACGGGGCGATGGCCATCTCGACGGTGTCCAGGAACTGCTGCGCGCCCGGGTCGCTCACCTGCCAGGTGGAGCCCCGCAGAAGGGCGAAGAGCCGGCCGAGACCGTCGTTGAGCACGGCTCCGTAGCCGCCGATGTACGGGATCGAGGTGTGCTGCACGAAGGAGCCGTCGGCGTAGTAGCCGTCGCCCTTGGTGACGAACGGGAAGACGGGCGAGAGGGAGTCACGGCCGAGCGTGATCTTCTGCTCGCTGCCGCCGACGACTCCGCGCAGGATCATCGCGCGGCACAGGTCGACGCGGTTGGCTCCGGTGCTGGTGCCGGTGTAGTTGTCCATCACCGAGTCGGGCATGAAGTGATCGACTGCCCGGCAGTACTTGGCTATCTGCTCGGCGCTCAGGTGCTCGTAGAGGAGCACCGAGATGTCCATGAGGGACTGCGGGGCGCCGATCTGCCAGTTGTACCAGTTGCCGTAGCGGGCCTGGGTCTCGTTGTAGACCTGCGTGTAGAGGTGCTCGAGGCCGGTGATCACCGCGTCCTTGAGCCCGGCGTCGCCCGTGAGTCCGGTGCCGGGCTGCGCGTACGCCTCGGCCATCGTGTAGAGCTTGCCGTAGCTGGACTGGATCTGGGCCGAGAAGCCGTACGACTCCTGGTCGGTGTCCGGCTCGGGGTCCTTGTAGACCATGCCGGGCCACAGCGAACCGTCCGCCGGGGCCATGGTGTCCCAGTTGGCCTTTGCGTTCGTACCGAGTGTGGCGAGCTTGGACTTGAAGGGTTCCGCGGTGGGGCTGAAGCCCTCGCCGAGGATCAGGGTCCGCCACTTGGCGCGCAGCGCGGCGAAGGCGTCATCGGCGGCCTCGGCGCCTTCGGCGGTCAGCGCGTGGGCGCTGCCGGCGGTGAACGTACCCGTGAGACCGAGGGCTAGCGCAGTGCCGCCGCTCGTGGCGAGAAAGCCGCGGCGGGACCAGGACGCCGACAGTGCAGTCATGGAGAACTCCGGAGGGACGTACGACTGGGGCAGGAGTAAGCGGTTTCTAGCACGCACTCGCTCAAACGCTCAATGGATTGCGCCAAGTTGAACGTTTCGATCGTTCGTCGCTTCGGAGTCTCTGTTCAGTTGTGGGTGGTTCGGCCGGTCTGTGCCGTGCCGGAGCCGTTCAGGGCTGTGTCAGTGCACCTGGCGCGGATCGAACCCGAACGCCGGGTCCGCCGCGTTCTTGCGGAAGGCCGACTCCGCCTGAGAGCTGCTGTCGATGCGCCAGTTGCTCTCCTTGTTGATGTTGAACCAGATGAAGCCGAGGACGTCGTCGCGCGAAGCCACGCCCTGGAACAGGTCGTTGATGTCGGAGACCTTGCGGCTGCCCGGCTCCGAGCCCGTCTCGGGGATCAGGAACGGCTTCTGCGTGAAGGTGCGGATCTGGTCCATCGTCGAGCCGTAGAGCTCCTTGAACGTGCCCGGTGCGCCCTTGACGTAGTAGCCCACGACACCGACCCAGTCCACGTAGTCGTCGCCCGGCCAGTACGGCTTCAGCTTGACGTCCGGCACCGGCAGCGTGATGTTCGCGCTCCACGTCCAGATGACGTTGCTCGCGCCCTCGTCCTTGAACACGTCGTGAATGTGCTTCCAGGCCGCGACGAAGTCGGAGGCGGAGGCCTTGCCCGCTCCCCACGGGTACCAGTTGCCGTTCATCTCGTGTCCGAAGGTCATCGCGATCGGCACATCGAGCTTGCGTACTTCCTTGGCGTACTCGCGCACATATGCGTCGCTCTTACCCGCGGCGATGGAGGAGAGCGAGGCGTCGAAGGGCTCCCAGTTCATGAAGGGGAGCGCACCCTTGGCCCAGATGTGCTTGACCTGACCCGCGTCGAACGGAGTGTTCCAGGCGGTGAAATAGCCGACCATATTGGGGCTCTTGCCCGCGGCCTTCGAGAACTCGTCCACCGGCTTGAGAGAGCCGGGAATCCCGTCCGCCGCCATTCCCAGATACTTGTTGTCGGGGTGCAGCAAGGGCTTGATATTGTACGCGTTCGAGCTTGCCGTATCGGCGTTCAGAGCGCTCGAAGCGTCGGAAGCGGTTGCCCCACAGCCGGCGACACCCAGCAGCAGGGCCCCCAGGGTGAGGGGGACGGCGACGGTACGCAGAGACTTCATGGGGGCAGGCTTTCTGGGTGGGGGAGTCCGAGGCGGGGTTCGCGATCACGCGCGACAGTTCAGCCTAGGGCGCGCCGGTAAAGGGCTACTTCGGGAATTCGCCCGGTCCTGAGCGGAGCGATATCGGCCGATCGGCCACCGGCTTCGCGTACCCGCTCGCCCTTCCGGTCGGCAATGGCGAGGCGAAGGTCCGTAAAGTCTCCGTGAGAAAAATGTCGGAGCCGGATAAAACCACCAGGTCGGAATGTGTGCGGCCGGTTCTTTTGTGGTCCTGAACAGGGTGATCCTGGGCGTTTCCCGGCGCCGGAAATTCCCCATAATCGACTGGGCCTCTCTGCGCCCTCAGCCGCATCACGGCACCCGGCACCACCCGAGGCGAGCCGTATCCCGGCATGCCCCTCGACACCGAAGGAAGACCATGGCCACCAGCGGAACCCAGACTCCGCCCGTCGCCGGCATCGTGGCGCCGCCGACGGACCAGGAGGTGTACGCGTATCTCGGGCCTCAGCGGCGCTGGGTCCTGCTGTGCATGTCGGCCTCGTACGTCTTCGGTGCGGTCACCCTCTTCCTCTTCGCCCTGCGCGCCCCGGTCCTCTACGGGTTCATGGGCATCCTCGCCCTCAACTCCGTGGCCTGGCTGCTCGCCAGCCTCGACGGCCAGAGCAAGCGACGGGTCTCACGCCGGGGCCACCAGGTCAAGATGCGCTCCTGGGCGCCGCCCGTGCTGCCGAGCGTCGACATCTTCCTGCCCTCGTGCGGTGAACCCCTCGACGTGCTGCGCAACACCTTCCACCACGTCTCGCGGCTCGACTGGGACGGACCGCTCCTTGTCTGGGTGCTAGACGACGCGGGCTCGCACCAAGTGCGGCTGCTCGCCCAGGAGTTCGGCTTCGAGTACCTCAGCCGCTCCAACCGCGGCTACCTGAAGAAGGCCGGCAACCTCAACTACGCACTGGAGCACTGCGACGGCGAGTTCGTCACCATCTTCGACGCCGACTTCTGCCCGCGCCCCGACTTCCTGCACCACCTCATGCCGTACTTCGACGACCCCGGTGTCGGCATCGTGCAGAGTCCGCACGTCTGCGACACGGGCGTGGAACAGACCTGGATCGAGCGGGCGTCGGGAGCCTGGCAGGAGATCTTCTTCCGCTGGCTGATGCCGTCCCGCGACTCCGAGTCCGCCTCCATCTGCTGCGGCTCCAACGCGGTCTACCGCCGCGCGGCCCTCCGTATCACCGACGGCTTCGCGAAGATGGAGCACAGCGAGGACATGTACACCTCGATCTCCATGGCGCAGCACGGCTTCAACACCCGCTACATCCCCGTGCAGATCGCCAAGGGCCTCTCCCCGGACACGCTCTCGGCCGCGGTCAACCAGCAGTACCGCTGGTGCATGGGCAACCTCCAGCTGATGGTCAAGCGCGACTTCTACCGCATGAAGATGTCCTGGCGCGCCCGCGCCGCGTACTTCAGCGGGTTCGCCAACTACATCGCCGGCGCGATCAACGTGTACGTGATGCCGCTGCCGATGCTGATCATGTACTGGTTCGCACCCCAGGACATCCGCGCCTGGCATGTCCTGCCGCTGATCGTCCCGGCCTGGGTCTTCCTCGTGCTGCTGCCCAGCGTGGCCACCACCCGCTGGCGCATGGACGCCCTGCGCGGCACCACGCTGTTCAGCGTCGCCCACGGAGTCGCGTTCCTGCACCTGCTCAAGCGCAGGCACAGCGAGTGGGTGCCCACCGGCGCCGCGAAGAAGCGCAATCCGCTCGCCCACACCATCAGCAAGGTCGCGGTCGTCTGGTTCACGCTGGTCAACCTCGGGCTCATCGCCGGCGCGGCCTACGCGTCCGTCAACGGCGGTCTGCTGCACGTCTGGGGCTCGCTGGTCTTCGTCCTGTCGTACGTGGCGATCACCGTGCCCGTCATCCGCGAGGCGCTCCTGACCCTGCGGCCCTCCCTCTCCCTGCCCTCGAAGCCGGTACTCGCCAAGGAAGCAGCATGAACCACTCGCAGAGCTGGCCCAGCGGGCTCGCCATCACTTCGGTCCTCGTCCTCATCGCGTTCCTGGCCTCCGGCTGGGCCGACCCCATGATCACCTGGCTCACCAAATGAAGTCCCGCACAGACTTGCGTACAGACGCGCGAGCAGATTCGCGTGCGGGATTTCGTACGGACCGTGCGGGATTCCGTACGGACATCGAGGGCCTGCGGGCCGTCGCGGTACTCGCCGTCGTCGGATTCCACGCCGACATCCCGTACTTCACCGGCGGCTACACCGGAGTCGACGTCTTCTTCGTCATCTCCGGCTTCCTGATCACGGGCCTGCTGGTCAAGGAGATCCGCGAGACCGGACGCGTCCGTATCGCGAACTTCTACGCCCGCCGAGCCCGGCGCATCCTGCCCTCGGCCGCCGTGGTGCTCGTCGCGACCCTCGTCGCGAGCTGGTTCATCCTGTCGCCGCTGCGCCGCCCCGACGTCGCCTGGGACGCCATCACCTCGGCGTTCTCGATGGCCAACTGGCGGTTCATCGCGCACAACACCGACTACATGGCGGCAGGTCAGAGCCAGAGCCCGCTGCTCCACTTCTGGTCCCTCGCCGTCGAGGAGCAGTTCTATCTGCTGCTCGCCCCGCTCCTGTGGCTTCTCGCGCGCCGCTTCCGCCGCTCCATCGCCCCGGTGCTCCTTGTCGTCACCGTCGCGTCCTTCGCGCTCAGCCTGTACTGGACGCAGCTCAACCAGAGCCTCGCCTACATGGCCTCGCCCACCCGCGCCTGGCAGTTCGGGCTCGGCGGTCTGCTCGCCCTGGTCGCGTGGAAGCCGCGCGGCGAGCGAGTCCCGCAGGCGCTGCGCACCTTCACCGCACACGCCCTCGGTGTGCTCGGCGCCGCGGCCGTCGCCCTGTCCGTCATCCTGTTCACGTCCAAGACCCCGTTCCCCGGCTGGGCCGCAGTACTGCCGACGCTCGGCGCCGTCGCCCTGATCGCGGCAGGACCGCGGGGCGTCATCGGCCGGGTGCTCTCGCTCGCGCCCATGCGCAAGATCGGACAGCTCTCCTTCGCCTGGTACCTGTGGCACTGGCCGGTGATCGTCCTCTTCGAGGCGTACGCCGGTGAGCAGTCCTGGCCGGTCAAGTCCCTTGTGGCGGCGGCCAGTCTGCTGCCCGCCTGGCTCACGATGCGCTACGTGGAGCAGCCGCTGCGCTACGCCAAGGCACTCAGGCAGGGCGCACGCCCCAGCCTCAACCTGGGCCTGGCCGCCACGGTCCTGCCGCTCGTCGCCGCCCTCGCGGTGGGCAGCGGCTCGCTGCGCGAGATGACCGGCGGCCTGAACATCCAGCTGGTCGGCGCCGCCACCGGCTCCCGCCTTGTCACCAACCCGGTGACCGACGGCATCGTGCCCTCCCCGCTGGACGCCTCCACCGACTATCCGCAGTCGGGCAAGTGCGAGGTGGCGCCGGACGGTACGACAAGCCCGGAGTGCCTGTTCGCGAACAAGGAGGCCAAGGGGCGCATCGTCCTGTTCGGCGACTCGCACGCCGACCAGTGGTTCCCGGTCGCCCAGGACATCGCGCAGCATCACGGCTGGGCCCTCGAAGACCTCACCAAGATGGGCTGCCCGGCCGCGAAGATGACCGTGCACAGCCCGCAGCTCGGCCGTGAGTACACCGAGTGCGACACCTGGCGCAGCAACACCCTTCAGCGGATCGCCGACGGCCCCAAGCCCAAGATGATCATCGTCGGTGAGCTCAACCAGTACGGGAAGTCCGCCGAGGACCTGGCGAAGGCCTGGAAGCCGACGCTCAAGGCCCTCGTGGCCACCGGCGCGCCCGTGGTCTACCTCCGCGACACCCCCATGCCGGGCATGGACATCCCCGACTGCGTGTCGGGTGCCGACGACCCCGCCGAGTGCGCCTTCCCCGCGAAGCCCGCGCTGCGCGAGGACCTGATCGCCGAGAACCCGCCCAAGGGCGTCCATGTGGTCGACGTCGTCGACGCGGTCTGCCCCGACGGCCGGATGTGCCCGGCGGTCAAGGACGGCGTCCTGCTCTACCGCGACGACTCGCATCTGACCAACACCGCGGCCAAGGCGCTCGGTCCGCGCATCGAGGAGCAGATACGGCGGCTCGGGGTTCTGCAGTGACGTCCCGGGGGCCTGCCGGGACGTCCCGCGGTACAGCAGTGACGTCCCGCGGTCCCGCGCTGACACGCCTGCGTCCGCTCGCACTGCTCTCGGCGGCTCTCCTGCTGCTCGCGACGGCGGCCTGCGCCGGCACCGGGCAGCAGCAGGCCGCCGTGGACCACACCACCTGGCACCAGGTGTTCCGTGACGACTTCGACGGGACCGCGGGCAGCCCCGTCTCCGGCGCCAACTGGCGCCATGACGAAGGCTGGTGCTACCCGGGCTGCCCGGCCGCGAACTGGGGCACCGGCGAGATCGGCAGGCACACCGACTCCACCGCCAACTCCTCCCTCGACGGCTCGGGCCATCTCGCCATCACCCCGGTCCGCGAGCCGGACGGCAGCTGGACCTCCGCCCGTATCGAATCGCAGCGCTCCGACTTCGCCGTGCCCCCCGGCGGAACGCTCCGTATCGAAGCCTCGATCAAGCTGCCGGACGTGGACACCACCACGGGCAAGGGCTACTGGCCCGCGTTCTGGGCGATGGGCGCGCCGATCCGGGACAGCGGTTACCAGGGCTGGCCGCAGTGGGGTGAGGTCGATGTGATGGAGCAGATCAACGGGCGGCCCGAGGTCTACTCGGCGCTCCACTCGGGCGCTCAGGGGCAGACCCAAAGCCACCAGTCACCGCCGTTCTCCTGCCCCACCTGCAGCAGCGGCTTCCACACGTACGCGGCGGAGATCGACTCCCACGAGGTCCGCTATTACGTGGACGGTGTGCTCCACCACCGCGTCACCGAGGACGAGTTGGGCGCCCGGGCCTGGCAGGACGCGACCCAGCACGGTGTGTTCCTGATCCTCAACGTCGCCATGGGCGGCAACTGGCCGGCGCAACTGGGCGGCGGCCCGGACGCCGCGACGGTGAGCGGCAAGCCGATGCTGGTGGACTACGTGGCGGTGTCGACGCGCTGAACCGGGACGGTCCGCCGCAGCGGCGCGGCCTGCCGCAGGAGTCCGATCGCGCGCTCCAGGACCTCGTCGAGCTCCGCCCGGGTGTCCGCCGTGGCGAGTACGAAGCCGCCGACACCTCGCGCAACGGCACCAAACGCTTCTGCTCGACCGCCTGCCAGAACCGCGTCAAAGCGGCGGCGCACCGGGCGCGGCAGCGGCAGGGCCGAGGCGGCAACTCACCTGGTGGGCCCGGCGCATGAAAGGCCCGTCCGGGCGGATACATTCCCCTCATGTCTTCGATACCCGGACCCGGCGGACCGCCGCAGCCGAACCCCTATCAGCAGCCGTCCGCCCAGCCTCCGCAGGCTCCGGTACAGGACAATCCGTACGCGCAGCAGGCCGCGCCGCCGCCGTTCCCGCAGCAGATGCCGCCCGGTGTGCCGCCCGGGTACGGGCCGCAGCCACCCGTGCCGACTCCCGCGCCGCGCAAGGGGGTTCCGGGCTGGGTCTGGGGCATCGGCGGTGTCGTGGTGGCCTCGGCCGCCTGGGCGGGAACGCTGTTCGCCACCGGCAACCTGTGGGCGAGCGGCGACTTCGGCGGGCACGCGTACGAGAAGGATCTGTGCTCGGTGGCCCAGGTGAGCTCGTTCGAGGACCGCTACGAGAAGGGCACCGACAAGACGGACAAGACCGACTACACCTCGCAGCGCCCGTCCGTGGACCAGAGCTACTGCAGCCTCAACCTCAAGTCCAAGGACGCGGCGGCGGACGACTACTCCAGTACGTACATCAGCTTCAACGCCACCTGGCACAAGTCGACCGATCCGACGGACGAGTACGCCGACCTCGCCAAGTCGAACGAGGACTACAAGTACGAGGGCTCCAAGACCGTGGTGAAGTCCCTCAGCGGCCTGGGCGACGAGGCGTATCTGACGACGGAGACCGGCGAGTCCGACGACGAGGTCAATCGCATGGTGGTGAACGTCCGCTACGGGTGGTTCACCTTCAACATGAGCTGGAGCGACTACTCCTCCTCGTCGAGCGGCGACAGCAAGGTGCCGTCCGCCGAGGAGGTCGAGAAGTGGCTGGTCGCCGATACGAAGGCGACGCTCGAGAAGCTGCGCTAGCCGGCCGGAACGCTGCGAGGGGCGCGGGAGTCGGGCCCGCGCCCTCGCGGATCGTCAGCTCGCGGTCAGCCGCTCCGCCGCGTCCACCGTCTGCTCGAGGAGCACGGCGATCGTCATGGGGCCGACACCGCCCGGCACCGGCGTGATCAGACTCGCGCGCTCGGCCGCCGAGTCGAAGTGCACATCGCCCACGTTGCCCGGGTTGTAGCCCGCGTCGATGACGACCGCACCCTCCTTGATGTCCTCGCCGCGGATGAACTCCGGCTTGCCCACGGCCGCGACCAGGATGTCCGCCTCGCGGATCACCTCGGACAGATTCCTCGTCCGCGAGTGGCAGTACGTGACCGTCGCGTCGCGCCCGAGCAGCAGCAGTCCGACGGGCTTGCCCAGGATCGCGCTGCGCCCGACGACCACCGCGCGCTTGCCGGTCGGGTCCACGCCGTACGCGTCGAGCAGCCGCATGATGCCGCCCGGAGTGCAGGACTCGAAGCCCGCGAGCCCGAAGCCCATCGCGGCGAACGACGTCATCGTCACGCCGTCGACATCCTTTTCGGGCGCGATCGCCTCGAAGGCGGCACGCTCGTCGATGTGCTCGCCGACCGGGTGCTGCAGCAGGATGCCGTGCACGTCGGGGTCCTCGGAGAGCTCGGTGAGCGTGGCGACGAGCTGCTCGGTGGTGATGTCGGCGGGCAGCTCCACATGGCGGGAGGTGATACCGGCCTTCGCGCAGCGGTTGCGCTTCATCTTCACGTACGTGACGGAGGCGGGGTCCTCGCCGACGAGAACGGTCGCGAGACAGGGGGCCTTGCCGGTGCGCTCGGTGATCGCGGCGGCGCGGGCGGCCGTGCGCTCGCCTATCTCACGGGCGAGGGCGGTGCCGTCCATGAAGCTGGCGGTTCGGGGGGCGCTGGTCATGGGGTGCTCCTGTGGCGGTCGGATGTGGTCTCGATCGCCCAGGCGCGCGGCAGGTGCTTCGGCGTCCCGGAGACGCCGGGCCGCTCCCCGGTGGTGATCCACCTCAGCGCCAGTCACGGCCGCCTCCAGGGTAGTCGACGGCTCGGGACGCACTCCCAGCCGGGGCGAAAGCCCTCGTTCAGCCCCCTCTACACTCCTGACATGTCCACCCCCGTACTGCAGCAGGTCAGCGCCTTCATGGCGGGATTCGCCCGTCGTCAGGCCGGACGTATCACCGAGCTGCCCGGCGGGTTCGCGGTGTGCGACGAGGCCTTCGGGCTCTCCCGGATGAACAACCAGATCTTCGTGGACGGAGCCGTCGACCCGCAGGCGCTGCCCGCCCTCGCGGAGGAGGCACTGGGACATCTGCCGCACCGGCTGATCACGGTCCTCGACGAGGCGAGTGCCGAGGCGTGCGCGAGTCCACTGCTGCGGGCGGGGTACAGCCGCTCCGCCTATCTGGTCATGCTGCACGAAGGGCCGGTGGCGTCCGGTGCGGGGACCGCCGAGCAGGTGGACCTCGACGCGCTGCGTGCCCCCCTCACCCGGCTCTGGCGGGACACCCTGCCGGACGTCGAGGACGAGGTCGTCCGTCATCTCGTCGACCGGCGCGAGGCACGCCGGCGCGGCGCCGACGGCGTGCACTTCCTCGCCGCCCGCACACCGGAGGGCGAGGTCGCCTCCTGGGCCGATCTCTACCTCGACCCCGCGACCGGTATCGCGCAGATCGAGGATCTCTGCACAGCGCGGGACCGGCTCAGGAAGGGTTACGCCGACGTCGTCCTGAACACGGCCCTGCGTGCGGCCGCCGACGCCGGCTGCGGTACGCGCTTCCTCACCGCGGACGCCTCGGACTGGCCTCGGCACTGGTACGAGCGGCGGGGCTTCTCCGTCATGGGCCGCTTCAGCTGCTTCGAACGGGACTGAGCCGGATCGGGGCCGGGCCCGCCCCGGCTCTCAGAGCCCGAACTTGGTCGGATCCGTGGCCATCGAGCCGATCCGCTGCGACGGTTCGGTGATCAGCCGCCGGGCCGTGAGGTCGAGGAAGCCGCCCACCGCGGTCACCTCCGCCGCGACCGTTCCGTCCACCTTGCGGATCACCTGTGTCAGCCGGAACGTCTTGCCCTCGCCCCACTCGAAGCTGCAGGTCACCTCGACCTTGTCGCCGGCGCGCAGCTCGCGCTTGTAGCGGATCGTCGTCTCCAGGACGACCGGGCCGATACCCGCCGCCTGCAGATCCTGCTGCCGGATCCCCGCCGCCCCGAACAGCTCCCAGCGCGCATGCTCCGCGTATTGCAGATACACGGCCTGGTTGAGGTGCCCCTGGACATCGGTCTCATAGCCGCGCACGGTCACCGGCACGAAGAATTCGTCTGCCACATCCATCTCCTTCAGGGATACGTCCGCCAACCCAGGGATACGTCCGCCCACTCCAACTGCCCCTTCCCACCCGGCATTCCGTGCCGTGGCTCACACCCGGCGGGGCGAGGCGAGCAGCACCCGGCCCCGGCCCCGCGTCCGGTGCTCGCCCGTCTGCCACCCCGCAGCGGTCAGCGCGGCGGCGTACGTGGACAGCTCGCCTTCGTCGCCGCGTATCTCGACCGCCTCGGGCTGCTTGGTCTCCGACACCACATAGCCGTCCGCCCCCGATACGCCAGGCAGGCATCCGCCGGCCTCCAGAGCCAGCGCGGCCGCCTGCACAAGATGCGCGCGCTCCCAGCCGCAAGGACGGTCCGTGGCGCCGTCCGGATTGGTCATCCGGCGCAGTTCGACCAGGCCCTGCCACGCGCTGTGCACCTCACGCAGCCGCGCCGCGGCGTCCCGTATCGCCGTGGACTCCCCGCCCGTGCGGGCTGCGAACACCGCGCTCGGCGGCTCGGCCGCGCGTGCGGTGGGCGGGGGAGCGGCCGTCATGAGCTCCTGACGCAGCCGATGTCCGGCCGGCGACAGGAAGTACGCGCGTGGCGGCCGTGCGTGCCGGAACGCCAGCCCATGCCGGACCAGCGCATCGAGCTGTGTCTCCGTCCCGTTGATCCGCCCTGTCACGTCCTCGGCGTCCTCGAGCACACGTCGCAGCGGCGCCGACAGCCGGCCTGTGGTCATCCGGGCCCCCTTTCCCACTGTGGCCATGGTGCCGCCCGCCACTGACAACCGCCCGCGCTCCCGATGCGCGCGGGCCGGGCCCGGGTCACAGTGGCCCCAGGGGGACCCCACCCCAGGAGGAACGGACCATGGGAATCTTCGACGTCTTCAAGGGCGGCAAGGACAAGGGCGAGAAAGCCGCCGACGCCGTGAAGGAGCAGGTGCAGGAGCAGTCCTCGGCCGGTGCGACCGCGGCCGAGTCCCCCGTCAGGAGCAGTGCGGAGGCGAGCTCCAAGTTCACCGAGGAAGCCGCGTCCGCCACCCAGGCCGCCGCGGACCGGCTGATGGCCGACGCCAAGATCACCCCGCCCGCCCCGGCGGCCGCACCAGGGGCGGATGCCGCCGAGCCCGCCGCGCCCAAGGAGAGTGCCCGTACCTACACGGTGAAGTCCGGCGACTCCCTCTCCGCCATCGCCGACCGCGAACTCGGCGACATGGGCCGCTGGCAGGAGCTCTACGAACTCAACAAGCAGACCATCGGTGCCAACCCGGACATGATCCAGCCGGGCATGGAGCTCAAGCTCCCCTGACGGGCGTCAGACTCCCGTAGCCGCGAAGGGCGCGACCAGCGACATCCCGCGCCCCGCGAAGTAGTCCTCGAAGCGCTCGGCGGGCAACTCCGCCATCCGCGTGGCCTCGTCCGTCCCCGACGGATTGTGGAAGTGGAAACCCGAGCCGCCCGCCGACCGGCCGGTGACGAGCACCAAGTGCCCGCCCCGGCCGGGCGCGGGCTCGTGCGGCCGGCGGATCGCGTAGTGCACGGAGGCGATGACCACCCGCCCCGCGTCGAGCAGTTCGCCGATCTCCGCCGTGGTCAGCGTGCGGTGCACCGCGGCCTCGACCCCGTACACCTCCCGTACGAGATCGACGGCCGGCGCGTAGATCATCCCGCGGATCTCCCCGTCGCCGTCCACGGTGTACGCCCCGAACTTGAGCGCTCCGTCGCGGAGTTCGAACAGGGACGGAGCCGACGGCCCCAGTGCCATCCGCAGACACGTGGCCCCGCACAGGTGCCCGCACCACCGCGCGTAGTCCGCCACGGTCGCCGCACCCGAGTCGCGCCAAGCGGGATCCTCGGCGCGGTCGAAGCTCCCGGACACGATCGCCCCGACGAGCTCGGGCGAGGCGAACTGCGTATGACTGGGAAATCCGCAGGTGGTGCAGGGACTCGTGGGCGTGCTCACTGCCGGTATCCGCTCAGGAACCGCCCGATCCTGCTGATCGCGGCGTCGAGATCATCAGCGTAGGGGAGGGTGAGGATGCGGAAATGGTCGGGGCGCGGCCAGTTGAAGCCGGTGCCCTGGACCACCTGGATCTTCTCCCTGAGCAGCAGATCGAGCACGAACTTCTCGTCGTCCACGATCTTGTGCACCTTGGGATCGAGCCGCGGGAACGCGTACAGCGAGCCCTTGGGCTTCACGCAGGTCACGCCGGGGATCTCGTTGAGCTTCTCCCAGGCCACGTTGCGCTGTTCGTACAGCCGGCCGCCGGGCGCCGTCAGTTCGTCGATCGACTGCCGTCCGCCGAGCGCGGCCTGGATCGCGTACTGGGCGGGGGCGTTGGGACACAGACGCATGGAGGCCAGCATGGTCAGGCCCTCCAGGTAGTCCTTCGCGTGCTGCTTCGGCCCGGTGACCACCAGCCAGCCGGAGCGGAAGCCCGCCACGCGATACGTCTTCGAAAGCCCGCAGAAGGTCAGCACGACCAGATCGGGGGCGAGGGCGGCGGCCGAGTGGTGGACGGCGTCGTCGTACAGGATCTGGTCGTAGATCTCGTCGGCGAAGACCATCAGGCTGTGCCGGCGCGCGAGGTCCAGCATCCTCTCGACGATCTCCTTCGGATACACCGCGCCCGTGGGGTTGTTGGGGTTGATGATCACCATCGCCTTTGTGCGGTCGGTGATCTTCGATTCCATGTCGGCCAGATCCGGGTACCAGTCCGACTGCTCGTCGCACAGGTAGTGCACCGCCTTGCCGCCCGAGAGCGTGGTGACGGCCGTCCAGAGCGGGAAGTCCGGGGCGGGGATGAGGATTTCGTCCCCGTCCTCGATCAGCGCCTGTACGGCCATGGACACCAGCTCGGAGACGCCGTTGCCGAGGAAGATGTCGTCGACGTCCACTTCGAGCCCGAGGTGCTGGTAGCGCTGGGCGACCGCCCGCCGGGCGGACAGGATGCCGCGGGAGTCCGTGTAGCCATGGGCCTGCGGCAGCATCCGGATCATGTCCTGGACGATCTCCTCCGGCGCCTCGAAGCCGAACAGCGCGGGGTTGCCGGTGTTCAGGCGCAGCACGCTGTGGCCGGCCTCCTCGAGCGCGTTCGCCTGCTCGATGACCGGACCGCGGATCTCGTAACAGACCTCACTCAGCTTGCTCGACTGCCGGAACTCCATGCGCGTGCCCTCCAAGCGGACCGGGCGACCCTTGCGTCACCGGGCGACTCTTGCGTCACTTGGTTTTACCAAGTTCCCGCTTGGAAAGTCCAACAACTTACGTATGCTGAGACTCATGAGCAGGCCCACGGCACGCCGTCGAAGCTATGACCAGTACTGCGCCACCGCGCGCGCCCTCGATGTCGTCGGGGACCGCTGGACGCTCCTGATCGTCCGCGAACTCCTGGCGGGACCGCGCCGCTACACCGATCTGCACGCCGACCTCCCCGGCGTGAGCACCGACATGCTGGCCACGCGCCTGAAGGACATGGAGCGCGACGGCCTGGCGGTACGCCGCCGGCTTCCGGCGCCGTCCTCGGCGTACGTCTATGAACTGACGCCCAGGGGCCGGGACTTGCTCCCCGTGCTTCAGGCGCTGGGCGAGTGGGGCGCCCCGGAGCTGGCCGAGCTCAGGCCCACGGACGCCGTGCGGGCGCACTGGCTCGCGCTTCCCCTGCTGCGGCAGCTGTCCGTCTACGGCGAGCCGGGCGTGGTGGAAGTGCGGGTCGACGAGGGGTACTTCCATGTGCGGGTGGCAGTCGACTCGGGCGGGCCGGTGTACGGGGAGGGGCCGTGCGCGGACGCCGACACACGGCTGGTCCTCGGCGGTGAGGTGAGCGAGGCGCTGGCCAGGGCGGAGACGGATCTGCCCGCGGCCGTGCGGACCGGCAGCGCCCGGGTCGAGGGCGAGGGCCCGCTGGCCAAGGCCCTGCTCGGCGTCTGAGCGTCCGGCAAGGTCCTGCAGCGCACCCGACCGTCCGCCCGAAAACTCCCGATCAAGCCCTGAGCTTGCCGTATAGCCTTGAGTGGTGCTCAGAGAAGTCACCGCCACCCGATATCTGAACCCCCTGCGCACCGGAGGCTCCGTCCCCGGTGTGGTCGAGGCGGACGACCTGGGCACGTATGTCCTCAAGTTCACGGGGTCCGCGCAGGGTGTGAAGGCGCTCGTCGCCGAGATCATCGTCGGCGAGCTTGCGCGCCGCCTCGGGCTGCGTTTTCCCGAGCTGGTCCTGGCCCGTTTCGACCCGGCGATCGGCGCGGACGAGCCGCACCAGGAGGTCCAGGATCTCCTCCAGGCCAGCGCGGGCCTCAACCTCGGTATGGACTTCCTGCCGGGCGCGGTCGACTTCACACCCGATGTGGCCGCCGTCTTCCCGGTCGACCCGCTGGAGGCGGGCCGCGTGGTCTGGCTGGACGCCCTGACCGTCAACGTGGACCGCACGGTGCACAGTTCGAACCTGATGATCTGGCCCACGTTCGGCACCGCCCCGCCGAAGCTGTGGCTGATCGACCACGGTGCGGCCCTGGTCTTCCACCACCGCTGGGACGGCGCGAGCCCAGACAAGGCGTACGACTTCAAGCACCACGCGCTGGGCGGCCACGGTCCGGACACGCGGGCGGCGGACGCGGAGCTGGCGCCGAAGGTGACGGAGGGCCTCCTTCGCGAGGTGGTCGCGCTGATCCCGGACGCCTGGCTGGCGCAGGAGCCGGGGTTCGCGGGCCCCGATGAGGTGCGCGACGCCTACGTCACGTACTTGCTGGCCCGCGCCCGCAGTTCGGCGTCCTGGCTGCCGACGGAGTTCCCCTCCAGGGACGAGCTCGCGGCGGCGGACGCCCGCAGGGCGGCGAAGACGCAGCGGGGCCGCCCGGACTGGCTCAAGCAGGTCCCGAACCTGCACGGCAAACCGTCGGCGGAGCGGGAGTGGTCGCTGCGTACGGAGTGACGACATGCCGAAGGGGCGGCGGAACCGATCGGTTCTGCCGCCCCTTCAGTGCGTTCAGCCCGCCAGCTGCTCGTAAGCCGGCAGCGTCAGGAAGTCCGCGTAGTCCGCGTCGAGCGAGACCTGGAGCAGCAGGTCGTGGGCCTGCTGCCAGTGCCCGGCCGCGAAGGCCTCCTCGCCGATCTCGGCCTTGATCGCGGCCAGTTCCTCGGCGGCGACCTCACGGGCCAGCTCCGCCGTCGCGGTCTTGCCGTTCTCGAAGACCACACCCGCGTTGATCCACTGCCAGATCTGCGAGCGCGAGATCTCGGCCGTGGCCGCGTCCTCCATCAGGTTGAAGATGGCGACGGCGCCGAGCCCGCGCAGCCACGCCTCGATGTAGCGGATGCCGACCTGGACGGCGTTCTGCAGACCGCCGTACGTGGGCTTCGCGTCCAGCGAGTCGATCGCGATCAGCTCACCGGGCGCCACCGAGACGTCCTCGCGCAGGCGGTCCTTCTGGTTGGGCTTGTCGCCGAGCACCTTGTCGAAGGACTCCATCGCGATCGGCACGAGGTCCGGGTGCGCGACCCAAGAGCCGTCGAAGCCGTCGCCGGCCTCGCGGTCCTTGTCGGCGCGGACCTTCTCGAACGCGACCTTGTTGACCTCGGCGTCACGGCGCGAGGGGATGAAGGCCGCCATGCCGCCGATGGCGTGGGCGCCGCGCTTGTGGCAGGTGCGCACGAGCAGTTCGGTGTACGCCCGCATGAACGGGGCCGTCATCGTCACCAGGTTGCGGTCCGGCAGGACGAACTTCTCGCCGCCGTCACGGAAGTTCTTGACGATGGAGAAGAGGTAGTCCCAGCGGCCCGCGTTCAGGCCCGCCGCGTGGTCGCGCAGCTCGTAGAGGATCTCCTCCATCTCGTACGCGGCCGTGATCGTCTCGATGAGGACGGTGGCGCGGACGGTGCCCTGCGGGATGCCGACGTAGTCCTGGGCGAAGACGAAGATGTCGTTCCAGAGGCGGGCCTCGAGGTGCGACTCGGTCTTCGGCAGGTAGAAGTAGGGGCCCTTGCCGAGCTCGATGAGGCGCTTGGCGTTGTGGAAGAAGTACAGGCCGAAGTCGACGAACGCGCCGGGGACCGGCTTGCCCGACTCGTCCACCAGGTGGCGCTCGTTGAGGTGCCAGCCACGCGGGCGCATCACGACGGTGGCCAGCTGGTCGGCGTCCTTGAGGGCGTACGACTTGCCGGACTTCTCGTCGGTGAAGTCGATGGTGCGGGTGTACGCGTCGACCAGGTTGACCTGGCCGAGGATCACGTTCTCCCAGGTCGGAGCGGAGGCGTCCTCGAAGTCCGCGAGCCAGACCTTGGCGCCGGAGTTCAGCGCGTTGATGGTCATCTTGCGGTCGGTCGGACCGGTGATCTCGACACGGCGGTCGTTCAGGGCGGCCGGAGCGGGGGCGACCTTCCACGAGTCGTCGGCACGGATGTGCGCGGTCTCGGGCAGGAAGTCGAGGGTGGAGGTGCGGGCGATCTCGGCGCGGCGCTCGCCACGGCGGGCGAGGAGCTCATCACGGCGGGGCGTGAACAGGCGGTGCAGCTCGGCCACAAAGGCGAGGGCCGCATCCGTGAGGACCTCTTCCTGCCGGGGCAGGGGCTCGGCGTCGACGATGGCCAGCGGGGACGGCGCTGGTGCGGACATGAGCTGTCACTTCCTTCAGCGGGAGAGCCGTGCGCGGCACTGAGTGCCGTCAGGCCCTGATACGGGTCCTGGGGCCGCCGGATGAACGGGGCGCTTCTGACCAGTGGATAGTAGTTTCCTCATGGTGGAAGTTCAATGGTTTGTTGATATCGAGATTCTCCGGGTCGAGTGACCATGGCGCTGAGTGCCACAGCGGTCACAAGACGTTTCCACTCCTGGCCGGCTAGGGCTCCAGATGTGCGAGATCCGCCTCGATGTCGATGTCGTACGGCTGCGCCACATCACCGCACTCGACGGGCGTGATCTCACCCTCATGGGCCTTGAGATACGCCCGCGCGCCACGGTCGCCGGTCGCACCGGCCGCGATCTCGCTCCAGTGCCGCCGCCCGAAGAGCGTGGGATGTCCGCGTACCCCTTCATACACCGCCGTCACGAGCGAGTCCTCATCGTCGTACGAGGCCACAACCCGCTCGATCGCCCGCGCCCCGATTCCCGGCTGATCCACCAGGGATACGAGGACGGCCCGTGCGTCCGTCGCCGCGAGGGAGTCGAGACCGGCCCGCAGGGAGGTGCCCATGCCCTGCGCCCAGTCCGGATTGTCGATCAGTACGCAGCCGGGCAGCTCCGCCCGCTCCCGTACCTCCGCGGCCTGCGCCCCGAGCACCACGTGCACCCGCTCGATGCCCCCGGCCCGCAGCACCCCCACCGCGTGCTCGACCAGCGGCCGGCCGTGGTGCGTGAGCAGTGCCTTGGGTCGGCCGCCCAGCCGTCGGCCGCCGCCTGCGGCCAGGAGCAGGCCTGTGACGGGGGAGTTGTTACGTGTATGTGCCATACCCAAGACATACAGCACGGTCCCTGGAACGTCTGGTTCGGATAAAGTCGCGCTGTCGCGGGGTGGGTTCAAGTGCACGGTGGGGAACGGGATTTGATGCGCAATCACGGCACCGAGGGTGTGTTCAAGCCGCTGGAGGGCGACGACCCTCAGGCAGTCGCGGGCTACCGGATCAGCGCCAAGCTGGGCGCCGGCGGTATGGGCAAGGTCTACCTCTCCTATACGCCGGGCGGCCGTCCGGTCGCCATCAAGGTGATCCGGCCGGAGCTGAGCGAGGACCCGGAGTTCCGCCGTCGCTTCCGCCAGGAGGTGCAGTCGGCCCAGCGTGTGCAGGGCCTCTACACCGCGCCGGTGATCGACAGCGACGCCGACGGACAGAACCCGTGGCTCGCCACGGCGTACGTGCCCGGGCCCGCCCTGTCCGCCGCGGTCGTCGAGCACGGGAAGCTGCCCGTCGAGACGGTGCTCCTTCTTGTGGCGGGGATCGCCGAGGCACTCCATGTCATCCACGGCGCGGGCATCGTGCACCGCGACCTCAAGCCGTCGAACGTCCTGCTCGCGGCCGACGGACCCCGTGTCATCGACTTCGGTATCGCGCGGGCCGCGGACGCGACCTCGCTCACCGGCAGCGGCGTCACGATCGGCACGCCCTCGTTCATGGCGCCCGAGCAGGCGGCGGGCAGGCCGTGCACCCCGGCCACGGACGTGTTCGCGCTCGGTCAGGTCGCCGCGTACGCCGCGATCGGCAAGCCCGCCTTCGGTGAGGGCACCTCGCACGGGGTCCTCTACCGGATCGTGCACGAGGAGCCGGACCTGACCGAACTCCCGGCAGACCTGCGGGAGTTGGTGACGCGCTGCCTGGACAAGGACGCGGCGGCGCGCCCCTCCGTCATGGAGGTCATCGCCCTGTGCCAGGCGGCCAACGCGGAGACGGTGCTTCGCCGGCCCGAGGACTGGCTGCCTGCCCCGGTCGCGGCGGACATCACGCAGCGGGCGGCGGCGCCCGCACCTCCGCACACCCCGCCGCCGGCGGTCCAGCAGACCCCCGTCCAGCAGACCCCGGCTCCGCCGGCCCAGGCCCCGGCCCAGCCGCCCGCGTACGCGCCGAACGCCCCGGTCCAGCCGCCGGCCGCCGCGCCGGTGACGCCGCCGCAGCAGCCGGTGGCTCAGCAGTCTCTCCCTCAGCAGCCCGTGGCCCAGCCCCAGCAGTCCGTGCCCCAGCAGCCGGCGGCCCAGCACCAGGAGCCACCGGCCGCCGCCCATGCCCCGACCCCGCCGCCGACCCAGCAGGCCGCCGGACCGGCCACCCCGCCGCCGGGGTTCGGGCCCAACGCGTACGACACGGAGGCGCTGCGCGAACCGGCTCCCGCCGCGTATCACCAGACGCCCCCGCCGGCGTACCACGGACAGAGCGGGCTCCCGTCGGCACAGGCGCCGGCGCCTTCGCCGGCGGCCGCGCCGCCGAAGAAGAAGCGTCGGGTCCTGCCCCTCCTGATCGCCGCTGTCGTGCTGGCCGCCGGAGGTGCGGGTGGCGCCTACTTCGCACTGAAGAAGGACGACGACGGCAAGAAGGACCAGGCGTCGTCGGGCAGCAGCAACAACCCGTCGACGCCGTCGGCCGACCCGACGACCGACGAGCCGACGGAGCCCTCCGACACGCCTTCGGCGCAGGAGAGCTCCGACGGCGGCGGCAAGGCGGTCCCGAACCCGACGCCCGTGGACTTCAAGGACATCGAAGTCCCGTACGGCTACGAGCTGTACTTCTCCGACGACGACATGAAGCCGGTCAAGGTCGATGACGGCGAGGCCGATCTCGAGTACGACGAGCAGGACAGCAAGCGGGCACTCGAGATCGGTGACTACACGGGCAACAAGCTGATCCTGCTCAACAACGCGCAGGAAGGGACGCTGGATACGTGCCGTGACGAGACGCGGTACGCGGAATCGATCACCTTCGACCGGCTCTCCAAGGGTTCCCGGATCTGTGTGCGGACCTCGTCCGGGCACATCGGGCTCGTCACGTACAAGGGAGCCTCTCCGCAGTCCGACCCGAGCGACTACATCACCCTGGACGTCACCCTGTGGCGCAATGCGCTCGACGCCCAGCCCACGGACTGAATCGCGTCCGGTTCAGACACAGGCTCTCAGTTCATCTGGATGAGCTGGATCAGGTTCCCGCAGGTGTCGTCCAGCACGGCCGTCGTGACCGTGCCCATCTCGGCCGGCTCCTGCGGGAACGTCACGCCGAGCCCGGTCAGCCGCTTGTACTCGGCGTGCACATCGTCGACCAGGAACTGGGTGACCGGGATTCCGTCCGCGACGAGAGCGTTCTTGTACGGGGGTACGGCGGGGTGCTTGCCCGGCTCGAGCAGCAGCTCGGTGCCCTCGGGGTCCTCGGGTGAGACCAGGGTGAGCCAGCGGTCCTCGCCGAGCGGGACGTCGTGCTTCTTCACGAAGCCCAGCTTGTCCACGTAGAAGCGCTCGGCCTTGTCCTGGTCGTCGACGAAGACGCTGGTGATGTGGATCCTCATGGGGTGCTCTCCGGGGCGTGGGGCTTGAGCCATCGCGTGACGATCTGCTCAAGGGGCTGGGTGTCGAGGTCGTGGAACTTGTACCGGCCCTCGCGTCGCGAGACGACGAGGCCCGCCGTCTCCAGGACGGCCAGATGCTGGCTGACCGCCTGACGGGTGAGGGCGAGCTCATGCTTCATGGCCAGGCGCGAGCAGATCTCGAACAGGCTCTGGCCGTCCCGTTCCGCCAGCTCGTCAAGGATCGTCCGACGGGTGGGGTCCGCCAGCGCCTTGAAAACATCCTCCGACATGACCACCACGATAGGCAAGTCGTTGCTTGCCTATCAAGTCGGGCGGCTCGGCGGCCGCCCGGACATGCCTGAGGGGGGTACGCCGAGTCGGCGTACCCCCCTCAGGAAGCGTGCTGTGCGGTTCAGGAACCGTTCGTATTGGCCAGGGCCACGGACAGCTCGGCCGCCACCTGCTGCAGGATCGGCACGATCTTGTCGGTCGCGGCCTCCGTCACGCGGCCTGCGGGCCCGGAGATGGAAATGGCCGCCGCGGTGGGGGAGTTGGGCACCGAGACCGCGAGGCAGCGGACCCCGATCTCCTGCTCGTTGTCGTCCACCGCGTATCCCGTACGACGCACCTCTTCGAGTGCGTCCAGGAACTGGTCCGGCGTGGTGAGGGTCTTCTCGGTCGCGGCCGGCATACCGGTGCGCGCGAGCAGGGACCGCACCTCTTCGGCGGGCGTGTGCGCGAGCAGCGCCTTGCCCACACCGGTCGAGTGCGGCAGCACGCGCCGGCCGACCTCGGTGAACATCCGCATCGAGTGCTTGGAGGGCACCTGTGCCACGTACACGATCTCGTCGCCGTCGAGCAGCGCCATGTTCGCGGTTTCGCCCGTCTCCTCGACGAGGCGCGCGAGATACGGGCGCGCCCAGGTGCCGAGCAGTCGGGAGGCGGACTCGCCGAGGCGGATCAGGCGGGGGCCGAGCGAGTAGCGCCGGTTGGGCTGCTGGCGGACGTAGCCGCAGGCCACCAGGGTGCGCATGAGGCGATGGATCGTGGGCAAAGGCAGTCCGCTGCTGGCGGAGAGCTCGCTGAGACCTACCTCACCGCCGGCGTCCGCCATCCGCTCGAGCAGATCGAAGGCGCGCTCAAGGGACTGGACGCCGCCGCTTGCGGGGGCCTTGGAGTCGGTGGTGCTGGCGTCGGACGTCGGCACGGCGCGGTCCTTTCGGTGCGCTGAATCAAGAGGTGTATCCCGGCAGGGATTCAGCTAGGGCGGCGGTGGGTGGCGGGCGGGCAATGCTGCAGCTTATCGGCAGTGCTGTGGCCCGGTCGCTCGGGTGTGAGGCAGGTCGCGGCCGGTCAGGACCTGTTTGTCCGTCTGCGGGCGATGCCTTCCTACGACCTGGCCCTCCCTTGATTGTGTCATGATCCATTCTGTAGTCTGGAAACTAGTTTCCGCTCTATGGAAACCTCCAATTGGCCTGCGGTTCCTCTCCGGTCGCGCCGAGAGGGGGTTGACGGGCCGCAATCCCGGGGCGAGACTCCGTTCAACAGGCTGTTGAATTCCGCACAGCGGAAGTCGCACAGTGGAAGTCAGAGGGAAGCGAGGGTGAGGGTGTCCGACGTGGAACTGGTGGTGCGCTCGACGCGAGTGGTCACCCCCGAGGGGACGAGGGCCGCAACGGTCACCGTCGCCGGCGGGAAGATCGTCGCGGTCGAGGCTTACGACGCAGAGGTACCGGCCGGTGCGCGGCTCGAGGACTTCGGGGACCTCGCCGTACTCCCCGGCATCGTCGACACCCACGTCCACGTGAACGACCCGGGCCGTACCGAGTGGGAGGGCTTCTACACGGCCACCCGCGCGGCAGCGGCCGGCGGTATCACCACGCTCGTGGACATGCCGCTCAACTCCCTGCCGCCGACGACCACCACGGACAACCTCCGTACGAAGCAGGAAGTCGCCCGGGCCAAGGCGCACATCGACGTCGGCTTCTGGGGTGGTGCTCTCCCGGACAACGTGGCGGACCTCAAGCCGCTGCACGACGCCGGTGTCTACGGCTTCAAGTGCTTCCTCTCCCCGTCCGGCGTGGACGAGTTCCCGCACCTGGACGGTGAGCAGCTCGCCACGTCCATGGGCGAGATCGCCGGCTTCGGCGGCCTTCTCATCGTGCACGCCGAGGACCCGGCCGAACTGGACGCGGCCCCGCACCTCAGCGGCCCCAAGTACGGCGACTACCTGCAGACCCGTCCCCGTATCTCCGAGGACGTGGCCATCAAGGGTCTGATCGACACCGCGAAGCGCCTCAACGCCCGCGTCCACATCCTGCACCTGTCCTCCTCCGACGCGCTGCCGCTCATCGCCGCCGCGAAGGCCGAGGGTGTGCAGCTGACCGTCGAGACCTGCCCGCACTACCTCACGCTGACCGCCGAGGAAGTCCCCGACGGCGCAAGCGAGTTCAAGTGCTGCCCGCCGATCCGCGAAGGCGCCAACCAGGACCTCCTGTGGCAGGCGCTCGCCGACGGCACCATCGACTGCATCGTCACCGACCACTCGCCGTCGACCGCCGACCTCAAGACCGATGACTTCGCCACCGCGTGGGGCGGCATCTCCGGTCTCCAGCTGAGCCTCGCGGCCATCTGGACCGAGGCGGCCAAGCGCGGCTACTCCCTCGATGACGTGGTGCGCTGGATGTCCGCGCGCACCTCCGCCCTGGTCGGTCTCGGCCAGAAGGGCGCCATCGAGGCCGGCCGCGACGCCGACTTCGCGATCCTCGCGCCGGAGGAGACCTTCACGGTCGACGCCGCCGAGCTGCAGCACCGCAACAAGGTCACCGCGTACGCGGGCAAGACCCTCAGCGGTGTCGTGAAGTCCACCTGGCTGCGCGGCGTACGTATCTACGCGGACGGCGAGTTCACCGAGCCCGCCGGCCGCCTTCTGGAAAGGAACAACTGACACCGTGGCGTCTGAAATAGCTTCGTTCACCGGTAACGCGAACCCGTACGGCGGCGGCGACCCCTGGGCCGACTACCGCAGCGCGGAGTTCCCGTTCACCCACTACGCCAACCTGGCCGACCGTACGCTCGGCGCCGGTGTCATCGCCGCCAACGACGAGTTCTTCGCGATGCGCGAGAACCTCCTCGTCCCCGAGGCCGCCGAGTTCGACCCCGAGCACTTCGGTCACAAGGGCAAGGTCATGGACGGCTGGGAGACCCGCCGCCGCCGTGGCATCTCGGCCGAGCAGCCCTGGCCGACCGCCGAGGACCACGACTGGGCCCTCGTGCGCCTGGGCGCCCCCGGCGTCATCCGCGGCGTCGTCGTCGACACCGCCCACTTCCGCGGCAACATGCCGCAGGCCGTCTCGGTCGAGGCCACCAACTGGGAGGGCGCCCTGGCGCCGACCCCGGAGGAGCTCCTCTCCGACGACGTGAAGTGGACGACGATCGTCGAGCGCACCCCGGTCGGCGGCCACGCGGCCAACGGCTTCGAGGTCACCGCCGAGCAGCGCTTCACGCACCTGCGCGTCAACCAGCACCCCGACGGCGGCATCGCCCGCCTCCGCGTGTACGGCGAGGTCGTGCCGGACCCGAAGTGGCTCGCCGCGCTCGGTTCGTTCGACGTCGTGGCGCTTGAGAACGGCGGCCAGGTGCTCGACGCCTCCAACCGCTTCTACTCCTCGCCCGTCAACACCATCAACCCGGGCCGCTCCCGCAAGATGGACGACGGCTGGGAGACCGCCCGTCGCCGTGACAACGGCAACGACTGGATCAACTACCAGCTCGTCGCCGAGTCCTCGATCCGCGCGATCGAGATCGACACCGCGTACCTCAAGGGCAACTCGGCCGGCTGGGCGTCGCTTTCGGTGCGCTCCTCCGAGGACGCCGAGTGGCAGGAGTTCCTGCCGCGTACGCGTCTGCAGCCCGACACCAACCACCGCTTCGTCCTCGACACCCCGGTGGTCGGCTCGCAGGTCCGGATCGACATCTACCCCGACGGCGGCTTCTCGCGCCTGCGCCTGTTCGGCTCCCTGACGGAGACCGGCTCGGCGAAGCTGGCGGCCCGCCACCAGGAGCTGGGCGGCTGATCCCCGCCTGATGGATGTGAGGCGCACCGGGAGGACAGCCCCGGTGCGCCTCATCTTCGTATCCCCGTAAGCCATTTGGGGATACGGCCGTACGCCACGTCGCCGCCCGCTAGCGTTGATCGCCGGTTGTCGGTGTGCGCTGGGGGGACCGCGGTGGCTGTACTGCTCTACTACCCGCTGGTGAACCCGCCGGACGAGATCGTCCACCAGTCCCTGCTGTACTGGGACGGCATTGCGTCGGTGGTGCCCGCGGACCCGGAGATCCGCGAGGCGGCGCTGGGCCGGCAGTTGCGGGACCTCGAGCAGCGCGAGCTGTACACACCCCTCGTGCTCGACTACGACCTGCTGCCCGGGATCGACCCTCCGGACCACGCCGACCTGGCCCTGCCGGATCAGCAGCACGCCACCGTCCTGCTCGCCGAGATGGACCGCCTGGCCGCCCGTCCCACCCCTCCGTATCCCACGGTGCCGCCCGAAGCCATCCTGTACCGCACGAAGATCGGCCGCTGGTTCGAGGACGAGCTGGTCCGCCGGGGGCTCGCCGCACGCATGCCCCGCCGGCCCGGGATGTTCTCGGTGTCCCGGGAAGTGCAGAGCGTCACGGTGTCGGTGGTGGCGCGCGAACTCTCCCGCCGGGCCGGCCGAGAGCGTGCGGACGGCCGTTCCTTCGTCCCGTACACCGACAACGCGGACGCCTATCGCGCGACCCTGCGGCCCGCGAACCGATCAGCCGCGCTGGCCTGGGAGATGGAGCTCGGCAGGCTGCTGCCGGTCCCTGCCCCCGGGACGCCGACCGCCGTCGTGCTGGCCTTCCGCGAGCGGTACGCCGACGAGCGGCTGCGGCTGATGCGCGCCGTGCACCGGCTCCTCGGAGACCTGAGACGCGACTACGAACACCCCGCCGACGTCTTCGCGCAGCTGCGCAGGGAGCTCGAACAGGCCGTCGCCGACCACCAGTCGGCGCTGCGGGCAAGCCGTACGGCCTGGGTGCACCGCTCAGTGACCGTCAGCGTGGCCCTGGCCGCGGCGGCCGGTGGCGCACTTCTGCTGCCGGACCTCGGCTGGCTGCTCGGCACCGTCGGTGGCTATGCGCTCAATGTCGCGACACGCGAGATCCGCCCGGCCCAGATCAAACGGGATGCGCACGACTTCAGTTACCTGCATCGCGTACGCAGCGCGCTGGCGTGACCGGGAAGGAATCGATCCATGTCGCTCGACTGCCATGGAGGCCTGCGATGCCCCTGAAACGCCACGAAGCCCGGCTCGTCGCGGGCAACCCCTGGACCGCCGAGGTCACCGTGCCCGGTGCCCGCCGGCCGGACCGCTGCTGGATCGTGCGCGAGGGCGAGCCGATCCTGACCCAAGAGGGTCCGCCGTTACCCGCACCAGTCCTGGGCGACATCGACCGCGCGCTGGGAGAGGCGGGGTACGTACGCGCGGCCGCGGCGCCGGCCGGAGGTCTGGTGGACGGCGCCACGTTCGAAGTGATCGACTTCCGCTCCGGTGGCGCCGAGCAGGACGCCGCGGCCGCCGAACATGCCGCCACCGAGCTGGCGTTGGCCCGCGGTGCGAAAGCGGTCGTCATGACGGTCCGGGCAGGCGACGTACCCCGGCTGCGCGCGGCGCTGGCCGAGGCGCTACCGGCAGTGCGCGGTGACCGGATGGCGGCGTACGTCCAGTACGTGGACCGCCGTCTGGACGCTGCCACGACGGACGTCCGGATCACGGCGTGGGTCCACCAGTTGTTCCTCATGGCCCTGCGCGGGACGATCCCGCCGCGGGCCGGGGACGCCCCCGGACCGGACGCCGCGGCCGAGGTGGGGCGGCTGATCGACCACGCACAGCAGGCCCGGTTCAGCACAGGCCCCTGGCCCGCCCCACGCGAGGCCCTCAAGGCCGCCCTCCGCCAAGCCCTCACCCTGCCCGGCGAGGAAGGCCTCGCCGCCCGCGACGAACTGCTCGACATCGTCGGCCGGTTCGTCGCGGCCCACAGGACCGCGACCCGTGCCGACGACGCCGAGCAGCAACGCCTCCAGGCCGGGCGGGACGGCCACCCCTGACCGTCAGGCCGCGTAGCCGCCGTCCACGGCGAACTCGGCGCCCGTGACGTAGGCCGACTCCTCGCCCGCCAGCCACCCGACCAGCGCGGCCACTTCCCCCGCGGCCCCGTAGCGCCCCAGAGCCGTCATCGCCGCCTGCGGCTCGGCGAACGGCCCGTCCGCCGGGTTCATGTCCGTGTCGATCGGCCCCGGGTGCACGACGTTCGCGGTGATGCCCCGCCCGCCCAACTCCCTTGCCAGCGCCTTGGTCAGACCGATCAGCGCCGTCTTGCTCATCGCGTACAGCGTTCCGCCGGGACTCGGCACCCGCTGGGCCATGCAGCTGCCGATGGTGATGATCCGCCCGCCCCGGCCGAGGCGGACCGCGGCGGCCTGCGTGGTCAGGTAGGTGGAGCGGATGTTGACGTCGATCACCTGCTGCACGGTCTCGGCCGACAGGCTCTCCATCGGCCCGATCGCTCCGACGCCGGCGTTGTTGACCAGGATGTCGAGCCGTCCGAACGCGCCGACGGTCTCTTCGACGGCCGCGACCGCCGCCGCCGGATCCGCCGCGTCGGCCCGCAGCGCGAGACCGCGGCGCCCGGTCGCCTCGATCTTGGCGACCACCTCACGGGCGGCGTCCTCGGCCCGTACGTACGTGATCACCACGTCGGCGCCGTCCTGGGCGAGCTCCACCGCGATCGCCGCGCCGATCCCCCGGCTGCCGCCGGTCACCAGGGCCACCTTGCCGTTCATGTCCGTCTCCTTCGTTTCACCGAACTTGTTACGTCTTCAATGAAAATGGGCGGTGGGCCGGAAGGCTGGCGGGGATCGGACGCCAAGGTGCGGATCGGAAGCCATGGTGCGGATCAGACGCCATGGTGCGCCCGCACCGTGAGACCCCTCTACCGGCGGCGATCATGCGCGGATACGGTGAGCGCGCCCCTGTGAGAGCCGCCGAAGTCTCCACATCGACCAGTTCGTTGGAGACCTCTTGTCGACGCTCGCCGTGCCCGCAGTGGACACCCCCCGCCGCGCCTGGCTGACCGATCTGCCCGTGCTGCTCGTCGCCGTCGTCTGGGGCGCGAGCTATCTCGCGGCCAAGGGCATCACGACCACGCACACCGTCGTCGCGGTGCTCGTCCTGCGGTTCGCGCTCGTCCTGCCGGTCCTCGTCATCGCGGGATGGCGCCGCCTTCGCGCGCTGCAGGCGGCGCAGTGGCGGGGAGCGGGGATCCTCGGACTGATCCTCGGCGGGATCTTCCTCCTGGAGACATACGGGGTCGTCCATACGTCGGCGACGAACGCGGGCCTCATCATCAGCCTCACCATGATCTTCACGCCGCTCGCCGAGGCGGCACTCCTGCGCAGAGCCCCCTCCCGCGCCTTCCTCGGAGCCGCGGCGCTCTCCGTCCTCGGCGTCGTGCTGCTCACCCAGGGCGGTGGCTTCACCGCGCCCTCGCTAGGTGACTTCCTGATCCTGCTCGCGGCCCTGGCGCGTACGGTCCATGTCCTCGCGATGGCCAGGATCCGGGCGGTCCAGGAGGCCGATTCGCTCTCCTTGACCACGGTCCAACTCGGCACGGCCGTGCTGCTGTTCGCCGTGCTCGCCGCGACCGGCACCGGCGCCTCACCGTGGTCCGCGGCCGCGGACTTCGGCCCCGGCGAATGGGCGGGCCTGGTCTTCCTCTCGGTCTTCTGCACGCTCTTCGCGTTCTTCGTCCAAATGTGGGCCGTCCGCAAGACCTCACCGTCCCGCGTCAGCCTCCTCCTGGGCACGGAACCGCTGTGGGCGGCGGCGGTGGGCATCGCACTGGGCGGTGAACGGCTGGGCGCGCTCGGTCTGGTGGGGGCGGCGCTGGTCCTGGTGGGCACCGCCTGGGGGCGCCGGGCCGCGTGATAGCGTCCCGGTCGATCGAGGGGGTTTGCATGTGGGATTACCTGACGGCTTACGCCAAGTACGCGCAGCGGCGTCGTACGACGGGCGTCGTGCTTCTTGGCATCGCCGGAGTCGTCTGGACGGTTCTCGCGTACCGGCTGTTCCTCTCGCCCGAGGAGATCGAGCTGTACGAGGACGACCGGACGACGTTCGCCGCGAGCGACTTCAAATGGCTGGCGTGCTCGGTCCCCGTCGGCATCGCCGGCGCCGTGCTTTACACCATCGGAACCATCCAGCTCAGCGTCCGCGAGTACGTCGCGGAGCACCATGAGCAGTCGAAGATGAAGCAGAGCTGACCGGGGGAGCATCATGGACGCCGATATCGCGTACGACCTCGACTTCCGTACGCAGGCGCAGCGGCGCCGGGGTTCGGGGGTCGTGCTGCTCCTGATGGCCGGAGCTCTGTGGATCTGGTCGGGGTTCCTGTTGCTGCGTCCCGTCCCCCATCCGTTCGAGGACTGCCGCCCACCCGCCTTCGCGTTCGACCACGTCGTCGAGCGGTGCTCCACAGGCGACTTCGTCGGCTTCCCCGTGTTCCTGATCGCCCTGGCGCTTCCGCTGGCGGTCTTCGGCGCCATGATCTACTCGGCGGCCACCACGCGGCTCGACATGAGCGAGCACCTGACCGCGATGCAGGGCCTGGCCGACAAGCAGCGGCGCAAGCAGGGCGGTTCAGGCGCCGCCGGATGACGGGGACACCAGACCTGTCTCGTACGCGATGATCACCAGCTGGACGCGATCACGCGCCGACAGTTTGGCGAGCAGGCGCGCCACATGGGCCTTTGCCGTGGCGATGCTGATGAACAGTTCCGAGGCGATCTCGGCATTGGACAGACCGCGGCCCACCAGTGTGAGGACCTCTCGCTCGCGTTCCGTGACGCCCGCGAGCTCCCGCTTCGGACGCGCCTGTTCGGGGCGCGAGGCGAACTCCGCGATCAGCCGACCGGTCACGCTCGGCGCGATCAGACCGTCGCCGCCCGCGACCACCCGGATCGCCGAGAGGATGTCGTCGAGCGCCATGTCCTTGACCAGGAAGCCGGACGCACCCGCCCGCAGCGAGCCGTAGACGTACTCGTCGTCGTCGAAGGTCGTGAGCATCAGCACGCGGGTGGCCGGGTGCGCGGCGGTGATACGGCCCGTCGCCTCGATGCCGTCCATACCGGGCATACGGATGTCCATCACGACCACGTCGGGCGCGAGTTCACCGGTCAGCCCGACCGCCTCCGCACCCGTGCCCGCCTCGCCCACCACCTCGATGTCCGGGGCGTCGGCGATCAGGACCCGAAGGCCGCTGCGGACCAGCGGCTGGTCGTCGGCGAGCACCACTCGTACGGCTGTCATCGTGCCTCCACCGGAATCGGCAGCCGGGCCGTCACCCGGAAGCCGCCTTCGGGGCGCGGCCCCGCTTCGAACATGCCGTGCAGCAGCGAGACGCGCTCCCGCATCCCCACGAGTCCGTACCCCTCGCCGCCGACCGCCGCGCCGCGCCCGTCGTCGGTGACGGCCAAGGTCAGCTCCCCGGCGCCGAAGACGACGCAGACGCGGCAGTCGGGCACCCCCGCGTGCCGTACGACATTGGTGACGGCCTCCTGGACGATGCGGTACGCGGAGAGCTCCAACTCCGGTGGCAGCGCCCGCTGCTCACCTTCGCGGACCAGCTCCACCAGGACACCCGCGTCCCGGGCCGCCGCCACGAGCCGGTCGAGGTCCGCGAGTCCGGGCGCGGGGTCGAGCGGCGCGCCCTCCGACGCACGCAGCGCGCCGAGCATCCGGCGCAGCCCCGACAGCGTCTCGCGGCTGGTCGACTCGATCGCGCCGAGCGCGTTGCGGGCCTCGGCCGGCTGGGTCTCGATGACGCGTCGGCCCACCCCCGCCTGGATCGCGATGATGCCGATGCTGTGCGCCACCATGTCGTGCAACTCGCGGGCGATCCGCAGCCGTTCGGCGATCACGGCCTGCGCGGCGGCCTGCTCGCGCAGGGCCCGGGCGTGCCGGCTGCGCTCGGCGACCGAGTAGCCGACGAGCCAGGCGGTGACCAGCGCGAGGATGAGCGTCAGGACGGTGCTCACCGTGTCGTCGGCGCCGGGGCGGTAGTACGGGACGGCGCCGACCTGTGCCGCGAGCGCGATCACGGCAGCCGCGACCGACCAGCGGCGCGGCCGGGCCGCGGCCAGGTATCCCACCGCGAGGTCAGTGAAGAGCGCCTGCAGATAGGCGATCTGCCAGCCCTGGCCCTGATCGAGGGTGACCGATCCGGCGCCCGGCGGGGCGATCACCGTCGCCGCGAACGAACCGGCCACGAGAAGCAGCAGTGCGGGCTCCGGACGGCGAAGCAGCAGCGGCACGATCAGGACCGCGAGCAGGGCGGACGGGATCAGGCGCGCGCCGGTCAGCTCGGGTTCGTTCGCCGCGGCGATGAACAGGAGTACCGGGTACGCAACCCCCGCACACCAGGCCGACGCCTCCACGGCCACCGCACGTCGGGACCGTACGGTCTCAGGGCCGGCGGTGGGGACGGCGCTCATGCGGCGCTCACGCGGCGGCCGGCGGTGGGGTGGCTCTCATGCCGTGATCATAGGCGGGCGCCCGGCGACCGGACATCGGCCTGACGGCTTACGCCCACGGGCTACCCCGCCCCCGCCGAATGTGCCCGGCGGCCCGATGCCGCAGGGCCCCCGTCCCGGCGAGTGTGGAGCACGTGATCGAAATCAGCGAACTCACCAAGCGCTACGGGGACACCACTGCCGTACGCACCCTGTCCTTCACCGTCCGCCCGGGTCAGGTCACCGGGTTCCTCGGACCGAACGGCGCCGGGAAGACCACCACCCTGCGCATGCTCCTCGGCCTGAACACCCCCACATCGGGCACGGCCACGATCGACGGCCGTGACTTCGGTTCCGTCCCGAGAGGGCTGCGGCACGTCGGCGCCCTCCTCGACGCCCAGGACGTCCACGGCGGCCGCACCGCACGGGCCCATCTGACGGCGCTCGCCGTGAGCAACGGCATTGCGCGGTCCCGGGTCGGCGAGGTCCTCGACGAGGTGGGCCTCACGGAGGTCGCGGGCCGACGGATCGGCGGCTACTCGCTCGGGATGAAGCAGCGCCTGGGCATCGCGGCAGCCCTGCTCGGCGACCCACCGGTGCTGATCTTCGACGAGCCGCTCAACGGTCTCGACCCCGAAGGGGTGCTCTGGCTGCGCTCCTTCCTTCGGGAACTGGCCGCCGAAGGCCGTACCGTCTTCGTCTCCAGCCACCAGATGTCCGAGATGGAGCTCTGCGCCGAGCAGTTGATCGTCATCGGCCGCGGTGCGCTGATCGCCGCGGAGAGCCTCACCGAGTTCGCGGCCCGCGGTACGGGGCAGGGCGTACGGGTGCGGGCGCGCGAACCCCGACGGTTCGTCTCCGCGTTGCTCGCCGACGGCGGCGAGGTGGACAGGGCCGAAGCGGACGCCGCACGGGATCTGTTCACGGTGACCGGCCTTACGGCCGACCGCATCGGAGAGCTCGCCCTGCGGCACGGCGTCGTGCTCGGCGAACTCACCCCGCTGAACGCCTCGTTGGAGCAGGCCTTCATGGAACTGACCGCCGACAGCGTCGACTACCTCGCGGGAGAAGCCCGATGACCACTGCGGTGTGCACAGCCGCCCCCGCCCGTTTCCGCCACCTCCTGGCCGCGGAGTGGATCAAATTCTGGTCGCTTCGCTCGACGTACTGGGTGCTCGGCGTGGGCGCGCTCGTGGTCGTCGGCATCAACGCCAACTCGGCCCGCTCCAACGCCGACCGGCTCGCCAACCAGCCGGCCCTGCCACCGGACCGGCCGGCACCCGACCCCGCGTACTCCTTCGACGCCATGCACACCGCCTTCCTCGACCCGGCCTGGCAGATCCTCATGATCGTGGCGTGCAGTGTCGGGGCGATCGCCGTGTTCGGCGAGTACACCAGCGGTCTGGTGCGTACGACGTTCACGGCCGTCCCCGACCGGCGGGCCGTCGTCCTCGCGAAGGTCGCGGTGGTGGGCGCGGTGATGACGGGTGTCGGCGCGGTGGTCGCGGCGGCCTCCTTCGGACTGACGCAGGCGCTCCTCAAGGACCACGGCGGGGCGTCCATCACGGATCCGGGCGCGTTCAGGGCGGTCGCCGCCTCCGCGCTGCTCGCCCCGCTCAGCGCCATGATCGGCATGGCGCTCGGCGCCGTCGTTCGCCATGCCGCGGGCAGCATCGTCGGCGCGATCGTCACACTGCTGCTTCTGCCGGTCCTCTTCCAGGGCGAGACCTACCGCTGGGTCGCCGAGATCGGCAACGCGATGCCGCTGAGCGCCTGGGAGGCGCTGACCGGGGCGCACTGGGGCCCGGAGAAGTACCCGGTGAGCGTCACCGAGGCATGGGTGGTCTTCGCCGGGTGGGCGGTGGGCTCGGTGGTGATCGCGGTGGCGGCGGTCGGACGCAGGGACGTGTGAGGCGCCGGGTGGCGCTCCTGAGCGCCCTGTCGAGATGTGTGAAATGAGTGGCGGTGAACTCCCGGACAATTCACGGGAGTTCACCGCCATCGACGTTGACACGTCCTGGTCTACGCGCGTCATCCTAGGTGCATGCGAATCCCCCCACGCATCACCGCAGCCCTCACTCTGACCGCCGCGCTGCTCCTCGGTACCGGTACCGGCACCGGCACCGCCACCGCCGCCCCCGCGGCCGTCGGCGACATCTGCTACTCGGCCCTGCCGAGCCAGGCCCACGACACCCTCGACCTGATCGAGGCCGGCGGGCCCTACCCGTATCCGCAGGACGGCACCGTCTTCCAGAACCGCGAGGCGCTGCTGCCGCAGCACACCAGCGGCTATTACCACGAGTGCACGGTCAAGACCCCCGGCTCCTCGACCCGCGGCGCCCGCCGGATCGTCACCGGCGAGGAGCAGCGGGAGGACTACTACACCGCCGACCACTACGCGTCGTTCGATCTGGTCGACTACGCCTGCTGAGCCGGGGCGCGGCGGCCGGGGATCATGTCTTCGCGCTCTCGGCCGCCGCGAACACGGCGACGGCGAGCACGAGCGCGGAGATGCTCGCGTAGAGCTCCCAGCCGTCGAAGATGCCCAGCTTCTGGATGAAGCCCCACTTCATCCAGCCGAACAACTCGTGGACGAGCCCGCCCGCGCCTTGGATCAGCAGAATCACACCGACGAACTCCAGCAGCTTCTTCATGGGCAAGATCCTCGCCCTGTGCGTCGCGCCCGGGCATCGGCCGCAGGGCGAGGGTCCGGGGCCGCGGTGTGGCCGAAGGTTCAGGGGCGTACGACTTTGGTCTATGAGGCTCTCGTACGGGCGCACCTCAGCCATGCGCATGCGTAGATTTGTCGACCATGAGGCGAACTGAGGACGGGCGGACGACCGCCGGCGGGGCGGGCACACCGAGCGATCCGGCGGCGGTGTCGTCGGTGTCCGGCGCACGCGTGGCCCCCGTATACCGCTTCCCTTCACTGCTGCCCGCCGCCGTCGCCGACGAGTTCGACCCGGACCGGCCGCTGCGCCACGGCGGCCGCCGGCGCCGGACCCTGCGGGACTGGATCGTCGACTTCGCGCTCTTCCTGTGCGCAGTATTCATCGGCGTGGTCGGTGCCGACTCCGTCGCCAAGAACACGGACCTGTCGCCCGTGCTCGCCGATATCGACCAGCTCATCGGCGCCCTGGCCTGCGCCGCCCTCTGGCTGCGCCGGCGCTGGCCCGTCGCCCTGGCCATCGCGATGCTGCCGGTCACGCTGGTCTCGGAGACGGCGGGCGGTGCGGTCGTCGTGGCACTGTTCACGCTCGCGGTGCACCGGCCGTTGCGGTACGTCGCGTGGATCGGCGGCATCTGCCTGGCCCTGATCCCGCTCTACTACTGGATGCGCCCCGATCCCGACCTGCCCTACCCGTTCGTCGTCGGCTTCGGTGTCCTGCTGACCGTGACGTTCATCGCCTGGGGCCGGCTCGTACGTTCGCGTCGCCAGCTGCTCCTGTCGCTGCGCGACCGCGCCCAGCACGCCGAGACCGAGGCGCAGTTGCGCGCCGAACAGGCCCAGCGCCTGGCCCGTGAGGCCATCGCCCGCGAGATGCACGACGTGCTCGCCCACCGGCTCACGCTCCTGAGCGTGCACGCCGGAGCCCTGGAGTTCCGGCCCGACGCACCCGAGGCGGAGATCGCCCGGGCCGCCGGTGTCATCCGGGACAGCGCACACGAGGCGCTGCAGGATCTGCGCGAGATCATCGGGGTCCTGCGGGCCGACGACCGCACCGATGAGTCCGGCCGGCCGCAGCCCACGCTCACGGCGCTCGACCAGCTGGTCGAAGAGTCCCGCGAAGCGGGGATGGCGGTCCGCCTCGACAGCGGTATCGAGGACCCCAAGGCCGTGCCCGCCGCGACCGGCCGCAACGCGTACCGGATCGCGCAGGAGGCCCTGACCAACGCCCGTAAGCACGCGCCCGGCGCCGAAGTCACCATCCACCTCGCCGGCGGCCCGGGCGAGGGCCTGACCGTCGACGTACGCAATCCGGCACCGCCCGGCGACGTACCGCACGTGCCAGGCTCGGGACAGGGCCTGATCGGGCTCACCGAGCGGGCCACGCTGGCCGGCGGCCGCCTCGACCACGGCAAGGAGACCGACGGCGGCTTCCGGGTGCATGCCTGGCTGCCGTGGCAGGAACGCTGAACCGGAGGTCTACGGCCGCACCGACCGCCAGATCCGGTCCGGCAACTCCCGTACGGCCTCGTCGAGATCGAGCTCCGCGAAGGTGTGCGTGAGCGAGCGCCGCGCCGTCTCGATGATCGGCCCCATCAACAGGATCTCGAGCAGCGGCTCCGGCAGCGGCGCGATCTCCCCGGACTCGATCCGCGGCGCCATCCACGCGGCGATCCGCCCGAACTTCTCGTCCTTGAGCGCTCTGATCTCCTGGGCGTGCGTGGCCAGATGACCCGAGTACGAGGAGGCGTGCAGGAAGAGCGCGGCGTCCCGGTGGTCCTGGATGAACCTTAGATATGTCCGCACCAGGGCCTGGATCCCGGTGCGCGTGGTGCGCGTGCGGTACAGCGCCTCGATCATCTCGTCGCAGACCTGCGTCATACACCGGCAATACAGCGCGGCCGCCAGTCCGTCGAAACTGCCGAAGTGGTGGTACAGACTGCCGAGGCTCACCCCGCTCGCCCGCGTGACGGCCCCCACCGTGAAGCCCTCCTGGCCGCGCTCGGCGTATACCTGGAGCGCGGAGGCAAGGAGAAGTTCCACGGTGGCGGCGCCACGTTGCTGCTTCGGGGACATCGGCCTCCTCAGCCGACCGCCGGCGCGCCGAACGAGGCGGCCAGAAGGGGCGGTTCCGTGTTCGAGTACGGCGGTCTGATGTAGAGATCGGCCGTGAACAACCGCCCGTTCGCGTAACGGAATTCGACCTTGCCCGGGCTGAAGTGCCGCAGCACCTGGGCGTCCTCGGAATCCGGCGGGACGTCGAGGAACACCGTCTGCTCGAAGCTCCGCCCGTCGATCCGGATCACCTGGCCGGAGGTGCTGTACGAGCCCGTCTTGTACGCGAGCAGATCGCGGCCGTCCATCCGCAGCAGCAGGAGCGGCGCTTTGCCGCGGGAGTCGGCCCGCTGACCCGTCGCCTTCCCGGTCTCCAGGTCGTAGGAGACGATCTCGTTCGCGGACTCCGACTTGCCGCTGACGGCGCGCGCCATGGTGGTCAGATACAGACGGTCGTTGCCCACCGCGAGCCCCGGGCACTCGGTCTGCGCCTCGATCGAACAGGTCTTCATGATCCGCTCGGGATCCACCGCGATCTTGCTGCGCAAGGTGCCCTTGCGGCGGTCGAGCGCGAAGAAGTCGGTAACCCTCATATCCCCGTTGAAGCCCGCGACGACCAGGGGATCGGTCGACGCGATCTTGGCGAAGGCCAGGCCGCGCGGCAGGTCGTACGTGAAGCGCGGCCTGCCCCCTTCGTTGAGCAGCTGCAGCCTGACCCGCTCATCGGGCTCGTGGCCGCAGTGCTGCAGCGCCACGAGGTCCTCACCACCGCCGTACGCCATGTCGTAGCAGGGCTCCGCGGGCTTGGGCTCCCACTTGAGCCGGCCGCTCGCGATCTCGAAGGCGGCGCCGCCGTTGTCACCCGCGACGGCCACCTTGCCGGCGCCGACGGCGATCTGATGGAAGACGATCTTGGCCCCGGAGCGCTTCACGCTGCTCTTCCACAGCACGAGACCGGCGTTCAGATCGAGCGCGGCGATCTCCGTGCACGGCTTGAACTTGCCGTCCTCGCCCGGCAGTCCGTCCTGGTACAGGACTGCCGTGCGCCCCTCGTCCAGCTGCTGCGTATAGGCGCAGACCTGGCCACCGAGCGGGATCTCCCACATCTGCCGGCCGCCCTCGAGGTCATAGCCCATGACCTTGCCGACACCGGTCTTCGCATACGTCCCGTCGGTGACCCATGAGCCGGGAGCGGTGAAGAAGTCGCCCTTGGAGAGCGCAGGATCGGGGACTTCGAACAGCAGCCCCGCCTTGGTGTCGGCCGGCTTCTTCTCGGTCCCCGGCCCGTCGAAGCGGGCCTCCTGCTTGGCGTCGGCGGGCGTTCCTCCGTCGCCGTCCGACACCATCCACCAGATCCCGCCGCCCGCGAGCAGCGCGAGCGCGACGACAGCGCTGACGATCCAGGCGAACCGGCTGCGCGGCGGCCGTCCCGGCCGGGTCGGCGGGCCCGACGGCGGTACGGCGAGGAAGGGCTGAGGCGTCACCGGAGGGCCGAAGCCGGGCTGCGGCGGCGGAGGAGTGGGCTGACTCATCACTTGCCTCCGTAGGACAGCAGCCGAGCCTGTTCGCTCTCGTCATCCCCGCTGAGCAGCGAGTCCGTCACGAAGAAACGGCCGCCGCTGTACGCGGTCAGGCCCGCCATCGCCTCGTACTCGATTGGCTGCGCCGCCTTGCCGAACTGCAGCACCGTCACGGCCTTTCCACCCTTCGGGCCGATCCGCACAAGCCGGCCGGGCTCCTCCAGGGTGGCTTTCACATAGGCGATCACCGACGCCCCCTCGGCCGCGACCGGCAGGTACTCCCGCTTCCCCTCGGGCTGTGAGGCCCACTTGACCTTGCCGCTCTTCAGATCGAACGCGACGATCCGGGTCGGGCCGAGCGACTCGGCGCTGGGTGCCTTGGTCGACAGATAGAAGGTGTCCTTGCCCGCCACTCCGCCTGCGCAGTTCTGGGAGCCGCGCCCGGAGTCACCGTCTCCCGCACAGGGTTCGAACTTGAACGTGCCGGCATTCAGGCCGGGCAGCCGCTTGCCGTTGGGCTTCAGGGTGATCACCGACCAGTTGAACTGGTCGGCGGACTCATAGACGGAAACCACGAGCGGGTTGACGGAGTACACCTTGCCGATCTTCCAGGGCATGATCTTCTTCGACTTCCTGTCCTGGAGCCGGTAACGCCACTTGATCTTCCCGGACTTGGGGTCGATCTCCTTGATCTGCCCGAACTGGGTCTTGCCCAGACACCAGTCGAGAACGAGGAGTTTGGCGCCGCCCGCGACATCGTTCGGGTAGCAGCCACCCGAGGTGTCCTTGCCGAGCTTGAACAGCGGCGCGCCGTCACTGACACGGTAGGCGTCGGTGCTCATGTTGCGCCCCACGGCGACGGTGTCACCGGTGATCGCCAGATGGACGATGACCGTGCTGTCGAACTCGTTTTGGGAAGTGAGCTTCTTGCGCCAGGTGCCGGCGCCCTTCTTCAGGTCGATCATCTGCAGGTGGTTGCAGTTGCTCAGCTCTTTGGCGGGGTCCTCGCGATATGCGACGACCACCTTGCCGTCCGGGGTCGGATTGACCGGGGTGTCGCAGATCGGTGCGGGCAGCGGGATGCTCCAGGCCTTCGAACCGTCGGCGACCTTGTACGCCGTCACCTCGTTGTAGAGCGTCTGCACCACGAGGTCGTCGACGAACCAGAGATCGCCCAGCAGTGTGTTGCCCTTGGGCAGATCCAGTTCGTTCTTCGCGTACCAGGCCTTCGCCTCGCCCGCGGCCAGACCCGCGTTGACGTCGGTCGGCAGCGGGGTCGCGGCGGGTTTGCCGCCGGGTGTCTGCGACGCGGCGGGCTTCTTCGCGTCCCCTGCCTCCGTACGGGCGCCCTTGCCGTCGCCGTCCCCACCCAGCGCGTACACCCCGGAGCCCACGAGCAGCAGTGCCGCGAGCGCCGAGCCGGCCACGAGCACGGTCCGGCGCTCCCAGTGCGGCAGACGTGAGCGCCATGAGCGCTTCGGACGGCTGTTGCTGTGCGAGAACCGCGACAGCGGCTGTGCGTCCGGTCCGCGCTCCGGCGGCTGCGGCGGCTCCGGTGGCTGCGGCGGCTGGCTCATGGTAGGTCCCCCACTTGGTCAACTCCCCGTTTCTGGAAGTCAATTCCAGAAATCCGTTCTGGTCGACGGTCAGCGTAGCGATCTCCTCCGCGTGAGGTGGCCGGTTCGCCAGGGGATACCGTGGAGTTCATGAACGTGATCCGTCTGCTGCTCGTCGATGACGACCCCCTGGTCAGGGCCGGTCTTACCTTCATGCTCGGCGGCAGCGAGGAGATCGAGATCGTGGGTGAGGCGGCCGACGGCAGCGAGGTCGCCGCGCTCGTGGAGCGCACCCGGCCCGACGTGGTCCTGATGGACATCCGGATGCCCGAGGTCGACGGCCTCACCGCCACCGAGCAGCTACGGGCCCGCAAGGACGCTCCCGAGGTCGTCGTGCTCACCACGTTCCACGCCGATGAGCAGGTGCTGCGGGCGCTGCGCGCGGGTGCGGCCGGCTTCGTGCTCAAGGACACCGCGCCCGCCGAGATCGTCGCGGCGGTACGCCGGGTGGCGGCCGGTGAACCGGTGCTTTCACCGGCCGTCACCCGGCAGCTGATCACCCGGGCCGCGAGCCCGGATCCGTACGGCGGACGCAGGCAGCAGGCCCGGACCCGTATCGCCGAACTCGCCGAACGCGAGCGCGAGGTCGCCGTGGCCGTCGGCCGGGGGAAGTCCAACGCGGAGATCGCCGAGCAGCTCTTCATGAGCGTGGCCACGGTGAAGGCACACGTCAGCCGGATCCTCACCAAGCTGGACCTGAACAACCGCGTCCAGATCGCGCTCCTCGCGCACGACGCGGGACTCCTGGACGACTAGAGCCTGTCCTTCCGGGTGCGCCGGGCCGGACCGCCCGGCACTATCGGCGCATGGGGACACAACCACGCGTCGTGGAGCGCGCAGAGCAGCCCTTCGTCGGCGTCAGGGGCCGCGTCACCTGGGCGACCTTCGGACTGATCGCCGACCGGCTGCCCGAGATCGTCGGGCTGCTGGCCGAGCGGGGCATCGAACCGGTGGACGGGCCCTTCTTCCAGTACGAGCTGATCGATCCCTCCGACATGGAGCGCGAGCTCAGCGTGGTGGCCGGGGTACCGGTCCACGAGCGCGTACGCCTGCCGTCCGACGACCTCTTCGCCGGGACGCTGCCGGCCGGCCGCTATGCGACGGTCCACCATGTCGGCCACCCCGACGCACTCCTCGGCGTCGCCACGTCCCTGCTCAAGTGGGGCCAGGCCAAAGGCCTGAAGTGGGACATGGTGCGTACCGACGAGGGGGAGGTGTGGGGCTGCCGGCTCGAGAGCTATCACACCGATCCGCGGTTCGAGCCGGACCTGGAGAAGTGGGAGACGGAGCTGTCGTTCCGGCTCGCGGACGAGCGGTGACGGCCGGGGTCGCCGCCCCACGATGGGACGGCGACCCGTGTTCCGCAGTACGTCAGGCCGCCTTGCGCCCGCGCGCCCGGTGCCCGGCGATCAGCTCGGCATAGCGTCGGCCGCTGCCCTTGACGGTGCGTCGCTGTGTCGCGTAGTCGACGTGGACGAGCCCGAAGCGCTTGTCGTAGCCGTACGCCCACTCGAAGTTGTCGAGCAGTGACCACGCGAAGTACCCGGCGAGCGGTGCTCCGCCCGCGACCGCCCGCGCGCAGGCCGCGAGATGGTCCTCCAGGTATCGGGTGCGCTCGGGGTCGAGCACGCTCCCGTCGGGGCCGACCGTGTCCACGTACGCGGACCCGTTCTCCGTGACGTACAGCTGCCGTGGCCCGTACTCGCGCGTGACCCGCAGCAGGATGTCCTCCAGGCTCTGCGCGTGCACCTCCCAGTCCATGTACGTGGTGGGGGCGCCCGGGACCGCCACCTGGCGGGCGTACGGGGCGGGACCGGTGGGGTCGGCCTCGACGACCTGGCGGAAGTAGAAGTTCACGCCCAGCCAGTCGAGCGGGGCGCCGATCAGATCCAAGTCGCCGTCCTGGACAGGCAGTTCGACGCCGTAGAGCGCCCGCATGTCCTCGGGATACCCGCGCCCGAAGATCGGGTCGAGCCACCAGCGGTTGGTGTGGCCGTCCGCGCGCCGGGCCGCCTCGATGTCCTCGGGGCGGTCGGACGCGGGGTCGATCGGGCTGAGGTTGTTGACGATGCCCACGCGGGCGCCGGGCACCGTCGAGCGCAGGGCCCGGGTCGCGAGGCCGTGGCCGAGGTGGAGGTGGTACGAGGCGCGGACGGCGGTGGACAGGTCCGTGAGGCCGGGCGCCATCCGGCCTTCCAGGTGCCCGATCCACGCCGAGCACAAGGGCTCGTTGAGCGTGCACCAGTCCTTGACCCGGTCACCGAGCTTCTCGCCCACCACGGCCGCGTACTCGGCGAACCGCTCCGCCGTCGCGCGCTGGGCCCAGCCGCCCCGGTCCTGCTGGGCCTGCGGCAGGTCCCAGTGGTAGAGCGTGAGATGAGGGGTGATCCCCGCCTCGCACAGGCCGTCGACGAGCCGGTCGTAGAACGCGAGCCCCTCCGCGTTCACCACCCCGTCCGCCTGCGGTACGACGCGCGGCCAGGCCACCGAGAAGCGGTAGGCGTCCGCGCCGAGTTCGCGCATCAGCGCGAGGTCCTCGCGCCAGCGGTGGTAGTGGTCACAGGCCACGTCGCCGTGGTCGTTCCCGTCGATCTTCCCCGGAGTGTGCGAGAACGTGTCCCAGATCGACGGGGCCCGGCCGCCCTCGGTGACGGCGCCCTCGATCTGGTACGCCGAGGTGGCCGTGCCCCAGACGAAGTCCGAGGGCAGGGAGCGAAAGTCGTCAGCCGAAGTCACGAAATGCCTTTCCCAGAGGGGTGGTTGAACGAGTGGTCGATGCGCGGGTCATTTCACGGCCCCCGCGGTGAGGCCGGCCACGAGATAGCGCTGCAGGAGCAGGAACCCGGCGACCACCGGCACGCTGACGACCAGCGAGGCGGCCATCACCTGGTTCCAATAGACGTTGTTCTCCGTGGAGTACGCCTTGAGCCCGACGGCCAGCGTGCGCGTCGTCTCATTGGTCATCACCGAGGCGAAGAGCACCTCGCCCCACGCGGTCATGAACGCGTACACCGAGACCGCCACGATCCCCGGCACGGCGGCCGGCACGACGACACGCAACAGCGCGCCGAGCGGACCGCAGCCGTCCACCAGGGCGGCCTCGTCGAGATCGCGCGGGATCGAGGAGAAGTACCCGATCAGCATCCAGATCGAGAACGGCAGCGAGAAGGTCAGATACGTGAGGATCAGACCGCCGCGCGAGCCGTACAGGGCGATGCCCGTCGAGTTGCCGATGTTCACGAAGATCAGGAACAGCGGCAGCAGGAACAGGATCCCCGGGAACATCTGCGTGGACAGGATGGTCACCGTGAACACCCGCTTGCCGCGGAACTGATAGCGGCTCACCGCGTACGCCGCGAAGACCGCGATGACCACCGAGCAGACGGTCGCCGCGCCCGCCACGATCAGCGAGTTCATGAAGTACTTCGCGAGCGGGACCGTCGACCAGATGTCGAGATACGGCTGGAACGTGATCCGGCTGGGGATCCAGCTCCATTCGCCGAGCGTGTCCTCCAGCGGCTTCACGGAGCTGGACAGCATCACGTACACCGGAAGCAGCGCGAACAAGGTGAGCAGCGCCAGGACGACACGGCGGGTCCAGATGAAGGACTGCGGCGGCGCCATCGGGCTCTTGACCGGGGAACTCCTAGACATCGGCGCCCTTCCTTCCGCGCGAGGTGAACAGCAGGTAGACCGCCGTCACAAGGAGCAGGAACAGCAGCAGGAGTACGGACATGGCGGATCCGGAGCCGAAGTTCCAGGTGATGAACGACGAGTCGTAGATATGGATCGAGACCAGGTCCGCGGCCTCGGGTGCGCCCTTGCCGAACAGCAGGAACGGGGTGTTGAAGTCGTTGAAGGTCCACAGGAACAGCACGAGCACCAGGACCTGGTTGACGGGGCGCAGCGAGGGCAGGGTGATCCGGCGGATCTGCTGCCAGATGCCGGCGCCGTCGATCGACGCGGCCTCGTACAGCTCCTTGGGGATGTTCTGCAGCCCCGCCATCAGCATCAGGAACGCGAACGGCCAGGTCTTCCAGACCGCGACGGTCGTCAGCGCCCAGAAGCTGTTCTCGCCGATCAGCCAGAAACTGTCGCCGCCGAGCGCCGAGTTCACCAGGCCGTTGTCCCGCTGGAACATGAACGCCCAGGTGATCACCGCGGCGTAGGCCGGCAGCGCGTACGGCGTGAGGAACACCGCGCGCAGCACCGCGCGGCCGCGGAAGCTCTCCTGCATGAGGATCGCCGCGCTCACCCCGAACAGCCAGGACACGCCGACGGTGATGACCGTGAACGTGCAGGTCACCCAGAAGGAGTGGAGCATCTCCGCGCCGATCGGGGCGTCGAAGTCCACGGCGATACGGAAGTTGTCCAGACCCGCCCAGGGCGCGGCGCCCCAGTCCCGTATGTAGAACTGCGTGAGTTCTTTGAAGGCCATCACGATGCCGACGATCATCGGCACCAGATGGATGAGGAGCTCAAGGGCGAGCGCGGGGAGCAGCAGCAGATACGGCAGTCCACCGCGCCGTATCCGGTCGGGTATCCGCAGCCGCCGGCGGCGGGGCGGACCCCCGGCGGGGGAGCGCTGGGCTTCCCCCGCCGCGGGTGCCTTCAAGTCGAGCGAGGTCACGGTGCGTTCCTCAGCTCTTGGTCAGCTGCTGCTGGGCCTTGTCGAGCGCGGCCTTCACGGACTCCGTGGTCACCGGCCGGCCCGCGGCCGCGTCCGCGAACAGATCCTTGATGGCCGTACCGACGACCGTCTCGAACTGCGACTCCTCGGGGACCTGCGGCAGCGGCGCGGCACTGGTGCCGAGCACGTCGCGCAGGACCGAGGTGTCCGGCTTGCCGAAGGCCGCGTCCTGCTGCGCCGCCTTGACCGGCGGGATCGAGCCGTAGGTGGAGTTGAGGATCTTCTGCTCCTCGTCCGAGGTCATGAACTTCACGAAGTCCAGGGCGCCGTCGAGGTTGTCGGTGTTCTTGAAGACCGAGATGTTGATGCCGGCCACCATCGAGTTGATCTGCTTGCCCTGTCCGGGCGCGCCCGACTGCACCGGCACGGGCGCGACGCCGTACTCGCTCTCGTCCATGCCCTGCGACTTGAACGTGGACGCGGCGGCCTGCCAGAGCACCATCGCGGCCTTGCCCTTGGAGAAGTCGCTCAGCGACTGGTTCTGGGCGTACTCCGCGGCGCTCTTGGTGGTGATCTTGTCCTTGGCCATGAAGTCCACCCACTGCTTCACGCCCGCGACAGCGCCGTCGGAGGTGAAGTCCGGCTTGCCGTCGGCGGTGAAGAAGTCGGCGCCGTGCTGCTTGGCGAGGACGAAGGCCTGGTGGATGTGGTTGGAGAGATTGCTGCCTTCGAGGGCCAGACCGTAGGTGTCGCCCTTGGTGACCTTCTTGCCGGCCTCGACCAGCTCGTCCCAGGTGGCCGGGGGCTTCTCTATGCCCGCGTCCTTGAAGATCTTTTTGTTGTAGTAGAGCGCGTACGACAGCGAGTACAGCGGGACGGCAGCCGGGTCCTTGCCCTGTGCACCGGCCGCCGCGACGGCCGCCTCGGTGAAGCGGTCCTTGCCGCCGATCTTGTCGAAGTTCTTCGCGTCCCAGGGCAGCAGGGCGCCGGTGGCCTGCAGTGATGCCGACCAGGTGTTGCCGATGTTCAGGACGTCAGGGCCCTGGCCCGAACTGGTCGCCGCCAGAATGCGGTTGAGGAGATCCGACCACGGGACGACCTCGAGCTCGACGTCGATCCCGGTCTGCTTCTCGAACTTCTTGATCTCCTTGGTGAGGATCTCCTTGTCGGCCTCGATGCTCGGGCCCTGGTTCGAGGCCCAGTACGTGAGCTTCTTGGGGCTTTTGTTGCTGCCCTCGCCGTTCGTCGACGTACCGCCGCCGCAGGCCGCGGCGGTAGAGGTCAGGGCGATGACGAGGGCGGCGGCTGCGGCGGCTCGCATTGTGCGCATGAGGGCCCCTCTCCAGGGGGTGGCCCCGTTCAACTCATGAACGGGCGTCACGGCTAAATTCAAGGCGTGAGTTAAGTAGTAAGAGAAGTGGGCGTCAAGAGCTCGCGCACGAGTTGACCAGCACGTTATGGTCACGGTCGTAAGGGAGTTGGGCCCTTGTCCGTGTTGCCGACGGGAGCGACGATGGCGGAACCACACCGGCGCACGGTGCGTGACCTGCGGCGCAGCAATCGCTCGACCGTGCTCACGAAGCTCTACTTCGAGGGTCCGCTCAGCCGTCAGGAGCTCGGCCCGCTCACCGGACTGAGTTCGGGCTCCATCAGCAACGTGGTGGGTGAGCTGATCGCGGACGGTGTCGTCGAGGACGCGGGGTCGGTGGACTCCGACGGCGGCCGCCCGCGCACGCTCCTGCGTGTCACCCCGGGCAGCGCCCATCTCGTCGGCGTGGACGTCGGCGAGACCCGGGTGCGCGTGGAGCTCTTCGACCTCACGCTCACAGAACTCGCCCGCGCCGATCTGCCGTTGCCCCCGGACGGGCACGACGTGGAGCGGGTCGTACGGCTGATCGGCGAGGGCCTGCAACAAGTGATGGAACAGGTCCTTCCGTCCACCCCGCTGCTCGGCGTGGGCGTCGGCGTCCCCGGCATCGTGGACTCCGGCGAGGTCGTGCACGGCCAGACGATCGGCTGGGACGCGGTACCGCTCGGCTCGCTGCTGCGCGCCTCGGGTCAACTGCCGCCCGAGATACCGCTGTTCATCGACAACGGTGCCAAGACCCTCGGCCGCGCGGAGATGTGGTTCGGGGCGGGCCGCGGCGCCCGTAACGCCGTGGTCACCCTGATCGGCTCGGGTGTCGGCGCGTGCGTGATCGCCGACGGAGTCCCGTATCAGGGCGCGACCAGCAGTGCGGGGGAGTGGGGGCACACCGTCCTGCAGGTGGTGGGCGGACGCAGGTGCCGCTGTGGTTCGCACGGCTGCCTCGAGGCGTACGTGGGCGCCGAATCGCTCCTCGAACGGTGGCGGGAGCGGGGTGGCACCTGGTCGGCGCCGGACGAGGAGGGCGCGCTGGCCTCGCTCCTCGCCGATCCCGACGCGGGTCCACTGCTGGACGAGACGGCCCGGTATCTGGGCGCGGGCATCGCCGACCTCGTCAATCTCTTCAACCCGGAACGGATCGTGGTCGGCGGCTGGGCGGGCCTGCTGCTCGGTCCGCGCCTGCTGCCGGCGGTCCGTGAGGCGGCCGCCTCGTACGCGCTGCGGCATCCCTTCGCGGGCACCTCGCTGGTGCTCGGGCGGCTCGGTCCCGACGCGGTGACGGTGGGTGCGGCGACGCTGCCGCTCGCCCGGTTCCTTGAGGCAGGCGGGGCGATCCGAGGGAAGGTGGGGTCGGGGGCGGGGTGATCGTTCTTCGTCGGGCCGTCGGGTTAGCCTCGGAGCGGGATGACCTCGGGGCCGGCAACTGGGAGGACCGCAACACATGGACTTCGTCGATCTGGGCGCGTACGGCGAGCAGTTCACCAAGGACCCGTATCCCGTCTACGCGGAACTCCGCAGCCGAGGCCCCGCGCACTTCGTACGCCTCGCCCCGCCGTATCAGGACGCCTACACCTGGCTGATCGTCGGATACGAGGAGGCGCGGGCGGCCCTGAACGACCCCCGGCTCGCCAAGGATCCGTCCGTGCTCGGCGGCGCGGCGATGGACGGCGACCTCATCGGCACCCATCTCCTGCTCGCCGACCCGCCCCAGCACACGCGGCTGCGCAAGCTGGTGGCACGGGAGTTCACCGCGCGACGAGTGGAGGCGCTCGCGCCGCGCGTGCAGGCGGTCGCCGACGGGCTCCTCGACGCGATGGGCGCACGCGGCCGGACCAACCTCATCGACTCCTTCGCCTTCCCGCTCCCGCTCACAGTGATCTGCGAACTCCTCGGCGTACCCGATATGGACCGCGAGGAATTCCGTGCGATGTCCAACGAGGTGGTCGCGCCGACCAGCGCCGAGGCCGAGATGGCGGCCATCGCCCGACTGGCCCCCTATCTCGACGACTTGATCGAGGACAAGCGCTGTGCGGCGCCCGGTGACGACCTCCTCAGCGCCCTGATCCGTACGCGGGCCGAGGACGGCGACCAGCTCTCCGCCGAGGAGCTGCGGGCGATGGCCTTCCTGCTCCTGATCGCGGGTCACGAGACCACGGTCAATCTGATCGGCAACGCGGTCCACTCACTCCTCGCCCACCCGTCTCAACTCGAATCCGTACGCTCGGACTTCTGGCGCCTGGACGCGGTGATCGAGGAGACCTTGCGCCATGAGGGCCCGGTCGAGAACGCCACGTACCGCTTCACGACCGAACCCGTCACGATCGGCGAGGTCACCATCCCGCAGGGCCACGCGGTCCTGGTCTCGCTCGCGGCCGCCGCCCACGACCCCGCCCGCTTCTCCCACCCCGACCGATTCGACCCGGACCGCTCGCCGCAGGGCCATCTGGCCTTCGGCCACGGCATCCACTACTGCATGGGCGCGCCGCTCGCGCGCCTTGAGGCCCGCATCGCGCTACGTACGCTGCTGGAGCGCTGTCCGGACCTCGCGCTCGACGGGGACCCTGGGCCCTGGCTGCCCGGGATGCTGGTGCGGGGGGTGCGAAAACTCCCTGTGAAGTGGTGAAATGCGGGTCGCAGCAGGGAGGGCGGACCTCGATGTCAGTGGGCCTCGATAGCCTTTGAAGGGGCTCGGCCCCCGGGCGGGAGGGGTCTGTTCTCCGTCCAGCAGACCAGGAGGAGCGCCGATGCCGGATCCCATGCCGGAGTTCGATCCCTTCGTATTCGATCTCGCCGTCGCCGAACAGGTCCTGGACGCCCAGCCGTTCAGCCGCCTCCTGAAGACGCGTATCACCGCCTTCGGTGACGGCGAGGCGGTACTCGAACTGGACATCCACGAGGAGCTCGAGCAGCAGAACGGCTTCCTGCACGGCGGCGTCCTCGCCTACGCGGCCGACAACTCGCTGACCTTCGCGGCTGGTTCGGCCCTCGGCCCCTCCGTCCTCACCTCCGGCTTCTCCATCCAGTACATGCGCCCGGCCCGCGGCCGCACGCTGCTCGCGCGCGCCTCGGTCGTGCACGCGGGGCGCCGCCAGGCGGTGGCCCGCTGCGACCTGGTCTGCGTCGCCGACGACGGTACGGAGACGCTGTGCGCGGTCGCGCAGGGAACGGTCCTCAACACCTCGGGCAGCTGAGATGCAGCGCCAGGTGGAGATATCGGCCGACCTCACCGCCCGCCTCGGCGGCGGTGAGGGCTTCCACCACGTCCACTGGCGCTCCCAGCTCGAACTCGCCCTCGACTGCTTCGTCTGCGAACGCACCGCGCGCACCACGGTGTTGGAGCTGGGCGCGGAGCGCGCGCTGTGCTCGGGCAGCACCAGCAGCGGCTTCCCCAGCCACTACACGGCGGCCCGCATCGCGGCCTTCGACGTCACCTCGGGCGACGACCGCCTCTCGCTGCGCGCCGTGGTCAGCTTCTGGTGGGCCCCCTTCACGGACTCCCGCACGGGCCTGCGCGGCGCGGCCCCCACCCTCCAGCCCTGGGTCCGCCTCCACCTGGGCTACAACTGCCCCGACGAAACCGCCAAGGACCCCCACCACTTCACGACGCAGACCAACGCGATCCGCCCGACGAGCGAGTCCTGCACGCATTGCAGCCGACCGGTGGCGACCAGCACCCGGGCGCCTGCGATCCGGTTGATGGACTAGGGCGGGCGGTGTCGGGTCACGTCCTCGACCCCGCTTCCGCGGCGCGAGACGCCCTGGTCAGACCCCGCTGGGCGCGGTCCGGCTCGCCGGTGCCTTGGAGGCCGCGGGCGCGATCCAGCTCCAGCGCCGACCGGTGCGCCTGTACGGCGCGTGCCGCATCACCCATCTCCAAGGCGGCCTCGCCGAAGGCATTGAGGGCGTCCGCCTCCTCCGTGTCGTTGCCCAGTCGCCGCAGCAGGCCCAGTGCCTCCTGGTGCAGTGACTCGGCCCGTTCGGCGCGACCTTGGCGCAGACTCAGCACCGCGAGATGACTGAGCACGATCGCCTGTTCCAGGACCTCGCCGTCCCCCGCGGCGCGATAGCGCTCAAGGGCTTCGAGCAGATGCTTCTCGGCCAGGGCGAACTCACCCTGGCCCGCGAGCGCCAAACCCTTGTTGCCCAGCGCGTGCGTCTCCCCGACCGGATCCCCGCATTCCCGGTACAGCGCCAGTGCCTGGTCGAACCAGTCGGCGGCCGGGGCGAAGTCGGCCTGCCGCCAGCACAGATTGCCGAGCAGGTTGAGCGCGCGCGCCTGGACGTGCCGGTCGCCGGCGGCCCGGCTGAGCTCCAGCGCCTGCTCCGCGTCCTCATGCGCCGTGCGGTAGCGGCCCTGTCGCAGACTCACCCAGGCGACGCCGAGCGCGGCGCGGGCCTCGCAAGTGCGCTCGCCCGCCGCCCGGGCCAGGACCCGGGCCCGGCCATGCAGCGCGAGGGCGTCGGTGTGATGTCCGTAGTCGTAGAGAAACGGGCTGAGGAGCGCCGCCAGCGGCCCGACATGACTGTGCGGGGCACCGTCGACAGCCACCAGGTTGCCGCGTTCGCTGTCCAGCCACGCCAGGGCCTGCTCGGCGTCGGTGAGCGGCACCGCCGTCGTGGCCTGCGGTGCGGCGGCGAGCCGCAGCTGACGCGCGCCGGGGAACAGCAGGCCGACGGCTGTCGCGGCAGTGGAACGGTAGTGGTCGAACAACCGGTTGACGGCGGCGTCCCGCGCCGGCTCCGGCTCCTGCGCGAAAGCGGTCTCGTGCGCGTGCGCGCGCAGCAGATCGTGGAAGGTGTAGCGGTCCGCCTGGCGCTGCTCCAGCATGTGGACGTCGAGCAGGTCCTCGAGCAGGACATCGGCCTCCTCCACCGGCAGGTCCGCGAGCGCGGCGGCGGCCCGCGCGTCGAAGTCGCGGCCCGGATGGAGCCCGGCAAGGCGGAACATGCGCTGCTGCGCACCGGTCAACTGCTGGTAGGACAGGGCGAAGGCGGCGGTCACGCTGCGATCGCCTGCGGTGAGCTCCGCCAGTCGGCGCCGCTGGTCGCGCAGCCGTGCGGCCGCATGGGCGACCGACCACGTCGGCCGGTGGTGCAGCCGGGCGGCAGCGATGCGTACCGCCAGCGGAAGGAATCCGCACAGCTGCAGTACGTCGAGGACGGCGAGCGGCTCGGCGGCCGCGCGCTCGCCCACGATCCCGGTGAACAGCACCTCGGCGTCCTGCGGTGCCAGCGGTTCCAGCGACAGGGCCTGTGCGCCGTCCAGGTCCATCAGGCGCCGCCGACTGGTGATCATCACGAGGCAGTCGGAGTCGCCCGGCAGCAGCGGTCTGACCTGAGCCGCGTTCGCCGCGTTGTCCAGGACCGCGACGACACTCCGCCCCGACAACTCGGCCCGCCACAGCGCGGATCGTGCGGCTGTGTCATGGGGGATACGGCCGGAGGGAACGCCCAGCTGTCGCAGCAGGACCTCGAGCGCGGTGTCGGCGGACACCGGGTTCCGGCCGGTGCTGTGCGCGTCCAGATCGACGAACAACTGCCCGTCGGGGAAGCGCGCGGCAAAGCTGCGGGCGGCGTGCACGGCGAGTGAGGTCTTCCCGCTGCCGGCCATCCCGTTGATCGCCGCGATCGTCGGGGCGTCGCCCGAGCCCGTGACCGCCCGCTGCAGACGGTCCAGTTCGTCCGGCCGCCCGGTGAAATCGGGTATGGCGGACGGCAGATGACTCAAACGGCGGGCCTGGGAAGCCGGGGCGACGGCGTCCGGGAGGTGCGCGGAAACCGGCTCCGTGAGGGGCGCCGGGACCGCCGTGGAAGCGGGGCCTGCGGTTTCGGCCTGTGCGGAAGGGGGGTCGGCGGTTTCGCCCTGTGCGGAAGGGGCGCCGGCGGTTTCGCCCTGTGCGGAGGCGGGGCCGGCGTTCCCGACCGGCTTCCCGCTCGGCCTCGCGACAGCCAGCAGTGAGGGGTCGTCGCGAAGGATGCGTGCCTCCAGCGTCGTGAACTCCCGTCCCGGATCCAGGCCTTGGGTGTCCGCCAGAGCCGTGCGCAGTGCCCGGCCCGTGGCCAGCGCATCGGCCTGTCGGCCCGACCGGTGCAGAGCCAGCATCAGCTGACCGGCCAGCCGCTCCCGTAACGGATGCTCCGTGACCAGGGCCGCCAGTTCACCGATGAGCTGCTCGTGGCGCCCGTCCTCCAGCTCCAGGTCCGCCAGTTGCTCGACGGCGGCCAACCGCCGATCCGCCAACTGCCGTCGGGCGAGCGGCACATAGTCGCCGTTGACGTCGGCCAGCGGCTGCCCGCGCCACAGCGCGAGCGCGGCGCGCAGCTCGGTGGCCGCCGCGCCCCGATCCGCGGCGGTGGCGAGCCGTCTCGCACCGGAGACGTGCGCGGCGAACCGGTCAAGGTCGAGCTGCCCCGGCTCGAGGGTGGCGAGGTACCCGGCGCCGCGGGTGACCAGCACCCGGTCGCCGCCCGGGGCCGAACGCAGCACCCGGCGCAGGGAGGTGACGGCGGCATGTACCTGCGAGCGCGCGGTGCCGGGCACGTCCGCGCCCCACATGGCGCCGATCAGCCGCTCGATACCGACCACCGTCCCCGCATGCAGCAGCAGATAGGCAAGGACCGCCCGGTGCCGAGGAGCCGCGCCCGGCAGCAGCCGGCCCCCATGCTCCAGCTCGACCGGACCAAGCACCGTGAAGCGCACGCTCGCATCGCCTCCCCCTGCGGCTGAGCGCACGCCCATCGCGCGCCCATCGCCGATCTATCAACCCCGCGCCCCATGATGCCTCTCGAACACGGAATCGGAACACGCAAAGGTGGAGGTGGAGTTCATGGCGGAACAACCGGAACAACCGGAACGGACGGCTGCAGGGCTTCCCTTGGTCGAGCCCGACACCGCCACCGGGCGGACCGCGGAGCTCCTTGCCGACGCGCACGCCGCGCTCGGGCTGACCTCCAATCTGATCCGCACGATGGCCAACAGCCCGGCTGCCACCCAGGGTTATCTGGATTTCGCAGTCGCGCTGCGTTCGGGCACCCTGCCGCTGACGGCCAGGCTCTGCGTCGGGCTTCTGGTGGCGCAGGAGCTCGGCGACGACTACTGCCTGTCCTCACACACCTACGTCGCCACACGCCTTGCCGGCCTGGACGAGAACCAGGTGCGGCGGGCCCGGAGCGGCGAGGCGGACGACCCGGTCGTCGCGGCCGCCCTGACGCTGGCGTCGGCGCTGTTGTGCAGGAACGAGTGCGTCACCGCCGCGGAAACCGCCACTGCACGCCGCCGCCTGACGGCGGGCCAGGTCGTGGAGGTGGCCGCGCACGTGGGCGTCGCCACCTTCGTGTCCCGGCTCGCCAAGGCGTCGAGCATCCCGCTCGACTGGCCGGCCGTCCACCACACCGACCTCACTTCACATACGACACAAGGAGATTCACCGTGCAGTCACGTATGACCAACCCCGCCTTCGTCCTTCCCGACGGCATGAAGGGCATCGGCTCGATATTCAAGGCCATCAACTCGGGAGGTATCTCGCATCAGTTGCAGGAGATCGTGGGCCTGCGCGCCAGTCAGATCAACGGCTGCTCGGCGTGCGTGCACGCGCACAACGTCAACCTGGCCAAGGCGGGCGAGAGTGCCGACCGGATCGGGTCGGTCGCCGCGTGGCAGGAGGCGCCGTTCTTCGACGACGCCGAGCGCGCGGCCCTGAAGCTGACCGAAGCGGTGACCCGGCTTGCCGACCGTTCCGGTGAGGCAGTGGACGACCGGCTGTGGGACGAGGTCGCCGACCACTACGACGAGCAGCAGATCTCCGCGCTGCTCCTGCTGATCGGCGTGACCAACCTGTTCAACCGCCTCAACGCCGCGATCAAGGAGCCGGCCGGGGCCAACTGGGGCTGACCGACGACCGGACCGCAGCCCCTGTCGGCACGGAAGGCGAAGGCCGAGTCGCTCACCCCACCTCCTCCACCCGCACCACCCGCCCCTGCCGCCGGGACACCTCGCAGGCCTCCGCGATCCGCAGTGCGGCCAGGGCCTCGCGGCCGTCGCACGGGTTCTCGGTCTCGCCGAGGAGGACCGAGACGAAGACGGCGAGTTCGTCCTCGTACGCCGGGGCGAAGCGTTCCAGGAAGCCCGGCCAGGGCTTCGAGGCGGGGGGCGGGCCCTGGGGTTCGGTCGAGGTGATGGGGGTGCGGTCGTCCAAACCGGCCGCCACCTGGTCGAGTTCGCCGGCCAGCTCCATGCGGACGTCGTAGCCCGCACCGTTCAACCGCGTCGCCGTGGCCGTGGCCAGCACACCGTCCGAGAGCGTCAGGACCGCCGCCGCCGTGGAGACGTCGTTCGCCTCGCGGAACATCGAAGGGCCCGCGTCCGAGCCCGTCGCGTAGACGGACTCGACCTCGCGGCCCGTGACCCAGCGGAGCATGTCGAAGTCGTGGATCAGACAGTCGCGGTAGAGCCCGCCGGAGAGGGGGAGGTAGGCGGGCGGCGGGGGCGACGGGTCCGAAGTGATCACTCGGACCGTGTGCAGCCGGCCCAGGCGACCCGAGCGCACCGCCTCACGAGCAGCCGTGTAGCCCGCGTCGAAGCGGCGCTGGAAGCCGATCTGCAGCATGGTCCCGGCCGCCTCCACCTCCGTGAGCGCCGTCATCGTGCCCGCCAGATCCAGCGCGATGGGCTTCTCGCAGAAGACGGGCAGCCCCGCGCGGGCTGCCTGCGAGATCAGCGACGCATGCGCCGAGGTCGCGGCCGTGATGACCAGTGCGTCCACGCCCCAGGTGAAGACCTCACGTACACCCGGAGCGGCCGTCTCCCCGAGCCGCTGGGCGAGTTCGGCGGCACGCGCGGGGTCCGCGTCGGCGATCAGGAGTGATCCCACATCGCGGTGACGGCTGAGTACGGCAGCGTGGAAGGAGCCGATTCGGCCGGCTCCGATGAGTCCGATACGCATGGCCCCAACGTGGCAGGCGCACCCGGTCCTGTCCATCGTTTGTCAGGACAATCGAACCTCACCACTTCCAGTCAACCGGACGCGGGTCTACGCTCGGCCCGTGTCCAAGCCAGCAGGGCGACAGGCAGGTCATCAGGCGGGGCAGGCCGCGGGCAACGCCTCGCTCCAGCTGGGCGTCGACCGCAGCAGTCCGGTCCCGCTCTACTACCAGCTGTCCCGGCAGCTGGAGGAGGCCATCGAGCAGGGCAAACTCGCCCCCGGCAGCCTGCTCGGCAACGAGATCGATCTGGCGGGCCGGCTCGGACTCTCCCGCCCGACCGTGCGCCAGGCCATCCAGTCCCTCGTGGACAAGGGACTTCTCGTACGGCGCAGGGGTGTCGGCACCCAGGTCGTGCACAGCCAGGTCAAGCGTCCCCTCGAACTGTCCAGTCTCTACGACGACTTGGAGACCGCGGGCCAGCGTCCCGCCACCCATGTCGTGCACAACAGCATCGAACCCGCCTCCGCCGAGGTCGCCGCCATGCTCGGGATCGCGGAGGGCGCCGACGTCCACCACATCGAGCGGCTGCGGCTCGCACACGAGGAGCCCATGGCGTATCTGCGCAACCATCTGCCGGTGGGGCTGCTGCAGTTGGAGACCGCGGACCTGGAGGCCACCGGCCTCTACCGTCTGATGCGCAACGCGAGCGTCACACTGCACAGCGCCCGCCAGGCCATCGGCGCACGCGCCGCCACGGCCGAAGAGGCCGATCGGCTCGGCGAGTTGGAGGGTGCGCCCGTGCTGACGATGGCCCGGACGACGTTCGACGACATGGGCCGCGCGGTCGAATACGGCTCGCACATCTACCGGGCCTCGCGCTACTCCTTCGAGTTCCAACTCCTCGTGCGCTCTTGAAAGATGGCCGACGGCTCACGCGCCGACCCCGAACGCGTAACGAAGTCCTAATGTTCTGACAAACGCATTGACGACCTCCGGAGCCCGGACTACAACACCTCAAGCCGCACCCTGCGGCCTGGAGATCGAGGTGGGTTCACCATGCGTACACGCCGCACTGCCGCAAGGCTCGCCGCCTTCGCAGCCGCTGCCGTACTCGTCGCCGGGTGCAGCAGCTCCGGCGGCAAGGAGTCCGAGGACAAGCCGGAGCAGAGCGGCGGGGGCAAGGTCTCCGGACCGAAGCTCAAGATCGCGATGGTCACGCACTCCGGCAAGGGCGACGCCTTCTGGGACATCGTGCAAAAGGGCGCACAGGCGGCCGCGGACAAGGACAACGTCGAGTTTCTTTACGCCAGCGACGACCAGGCCAAGGAGCAGGCCTCCCTCGTCCAGTCGTACATCGACAAGAAGGTCGACGGCATCGTCGTCACCCTCGCCAAGCCCGACGCGATGAAGGACGTGCTCGGCAAGGCGAAGGCCGCCGGCATCCCCGTGATCACCATCAACTCCGGCGGCGAGTTCGCCAAGGAGTTCGGCGCGCTCAACCACGTCGGCCAGGACGAATCGGTGGCCGGTGAGGCGGTGGGCGCCGAGCTGGCGAAGCGGGGCCACAAGAAGGCGCTGTGTGTGATCCACGAGCAGGGCAACGTCTCGCTCGAAGAGCGCTGCGCCGGCGTCAAGAAGGCCTTCGGCGGCGACACCGAGAACATCAACGTGCCCGGCACCGACATGCCGCAGACCCAGTCGCAGATCGCGGCGAAACTGCAGGCCACCGAGGACATCGACACGATCGTCACGCTGAACGCGGGCATCGCCGAAGCCGCGATCAAGGCCAAGGACGACGCCGGCAGCAAGGCCGAGGTCTCCACCTTCGACCTGAACGAGGCCGTCACCGAGAAGATGAAGTCCAAGGAGATCGCCTTCGCCGTGGATCAGCAGCCCTACCTGCAGGGATACCTCGCGGTGGACGGTCTGTGGCTCTACCGGACCAACCTGAACGTGATCGGCGGCGGCCAGCAGGTCCTCACCGGTCCGGCGATCGTCACCGAGAAGGATGTGCCGCAGCTTGAGAAGCTGACGAAGAACGGCACGCGATGACCGCTGCGGTCCTCGGGCCTGCCCCGTGGCAGGCCCTCGCCGTGCCCGGCCGCTCGACCGTATGGCCGAGCGGCTGCCTGGTACCTGACCGGAGAACTGGATCACCGGTCAGTAATACTGGGGCGTTCGCGACCGCACACGCGGCCGCGGCGCACCGCGCAAGGCAGCAAGAAGGGCACGGCTTCGTGGCAAGGGTTCGGACCTGGGGCAGGATCACCGTCATCGCGATGGCGGCGGTGCTCGGAGCGGGCATCACCGGGTGCAGCAGCACGGGCGGCAAGCGCGCCGAGGACGCCCGCAAGGATGCGGCCGCGGCACAGGGCAAGGCGGCCGTGAACACGCCGAAGTGGACCTTTGCGATGGTCACTCACTCGGGCGACGGCGACAGCTTCTGGGACATCGTGCGCAGCGGCGCCGATCAGGCGGCCCGCAAGGACAACATCAATTTCCTGTACGCCAACAACGACCAGGCGCAGGAGCAGGCGCAGCTGGTCCAGTCGTATATCGACAAGAAGGTCGACGGCCTGATCGTCACGCTCGCCAAGCCGGATGCCATGAAGAGCGTGATGGCCAACGCCAAGAAGGCGGGCATCCCGGTCATCACGGTCAACTCCGGCTCGGCGGAGTCGAGGGAGTTCGGCGCCCTGTCCCACATCGGCCAGGACGAGGTCATCGCCGGCGAGGCCGTCGGTGAGGAGCTCAACAAGCGCGGCAAGAAGAAGGCCATCTGCGTTCTGCACGAGCAGGGCAACGTCGGCCACGAGCAGCGCTGCGCCGGCGCCAAGAAGACCTTCAAGGGCGATTTGCAGAACCTGTACGTCGACGGCACCAACATGCCCGACGTCCAGTCCGGCATCGGCGCCAAGCTCCAGGCCGACACGGACATCGACACCGTCGTCACCCTCGGCGCCCCGTTCGCCGACGCCGCGGTCAAGGCCAAGAAGGACGCCGGCAGCGACGCCGAGATCGACACCTTCGACCTCAACGAAGAAGTCGCCGAGGGCCTGCAGGCCAAGACATACGGCTTCGCGGTCGACCAGCAGCCCTACCTCCAGGGGTACGAGGCCGTCGACCTGCTCTGGCTGTACCGCTACAACGCCGACGTGCTCGGCGGCGGCCTGCCCGTACTGACCGGGCCGCAGATCATCACGCAGGCTGAAGCGGGCGAGCTGCTCGAATACACAGCGCGGGGGACTCGATGACCACAGCGACCGTGGACGAGCGGCTGCTCCGCAGGTCCGTGTGGCGCAAGCTGCTCGCCCGGCCCGAGCTGGGCGCGGTGATGGGCGCGGTCGCCGTCTTCATCTTCTTCTCGTTCGCCGCCGACAGCTTCCTGCGGGTCTCGTCGCTGAGCACCGTGCTGTACGCGGCGTCCACGCTCGGCATCATGGCGGTGCCGGTGGCGCTGCTCATGATCGGCGGCGAGTTCGACCTCTCGGCGGGCGTGCTCGTCACCAGCTCCGCCCTTGCCTCGTCGATGATCAGCTACCAGATGACGGCCAACGTCTGGGTCGGCGTCTTTCTCTCGCTGCTCGTCACGCTGGCGATCGGCGTCTTCAACGGCTTCATGCTGACCCGTACGCAACTGCCCAGCTTCATCGTGACGCTCGGCACCTTCCTGATGCTGACAGGCCTGAACCTGGGCCTGACCAAGGCCATCAGCGGCACCGTGCAGACCAAGTCGATCGCCGACATGGAGGGCTTCGCCTCCGCACAGAACGTGTTCGCCTCGGAGATCTCGATCGGCGGCGTGGACTTCAAGGTCACCATCCTCTGGTGGCTCGCCCTGGTCGGCGTCGCCACCTGGATCCTGCTCCGCACCCGCTGGGGCAACTGGATCTTCGCCGTCGGCGGCAACGGAGACGCGGCCCGCGCCGTCGGCGTCCCGGTCACCAAGACCCGTATCGGCCTCTACATGGCGGTCGCCTTCGGCGCGTGGATCTCCGGCCAGCATCTGCTGTTCTCCTTCTCGCGGGTGCAGTCCGGCGAGGGCGTCGGCAATGAGCTGATCTACATCGTCGCGGCCGTCATCGGCGGCTGTCTGATCACCGGCGGATACGGCTCCGCGATCGGCTCCGCCTTCGGCGCGCTGATCTTCGGCATGGTCAGCAAGGGCATCGTCTTCGCCGAGTGGAACGCCGACTGGTACAAGTTCTTCCTCGGCGCGATGCTGCTGCTCGCCACGCTGTTGAACCACTGGGTACGCAAGCGGGCGGAGGCCACGAAATGAGCGAGGCTCCTGTGGCTCTCGTAGAGCTGGACGACGTCAGCAAGTACTACGGCAACATCCGCGCCCTCGAAGGTGTCTCCCTCGTGGCGCACGCCGGAGAGGTCACCTGCGTCCTCGGTGACAACGGCGCCGGCAAGTCCACCCTGATCAAGATCATCGCGGGTCTGCACCAGCACGACACCGGCACCTTCCGTATCGAGGGCGAGGAAGTCCGCCTCGGCAAGCCCCGCGAGGCCCTGGACCACGGCATCGCCACGGTCTACCAGGACCTCGCCGTCGTCCCGCTGATGCCGGTCTGGCGCAACTTCTTCCTCGGCTCGGAGCCGACGAAGGGCGCGGGCCCGTTCAAGCGGATGGACGTCGAGTTCATGCGCCGTACGACCCGCGAGGAACTCCTTCGCATGGGCATCGACCTGCGCGACGTCGACCAGCCCATCGGCACGCTCTCCGGCGGTGAGCGCCAGTGCGTGGCGATCGCCCGAGCGGTCTACTTCGGAGCGAAGGTCCTCGTCCTCGACGAGCCGACGGCGGCGCTCGGCGTCAAGCAGTCGGGTGTGGTCCTCAAGTACGTGGCGGCCGCGCGTGACGCGGGCCTCGGCGTGGTCCTGATCACGCACAACCCGCACCACGCGTACCTGGTCGGCGACCGCTTCATCCTCCTCAAGCGCGGCACGATGGCCGGCAGCTACGCGAAGTCCGACATCGGCCTCGACGAGCTGACCCGCCAGATGGCGGGCGGCTCCGAGCTGGAGGAACTCAGCCACGAGCTGGAGCGGGCGCCGACGCCGCTGCATCTGGGCGGGGAGCCGACGGACAAGTCGTGACCGGGCGGGGCTCCGGTCCCGCCCGCCCCGTCCGCCACACAGGGCACACCGTGCACCCGCCCACGCCCATAGAATCGCCATCGATGAGCACTTACCGTGATCTCGCCCACCGGGGCTCCGCGCGATCGACCCTGCGCACCGTGGGGACCCGCGAGCGCCGCTCCCACCTCACCGCACCCCGCGTGCCGACCGTCGGTATCGACATCGGCGGTACGAAGGTGATGGCCGGTGTCGTCGACGCGGACGGCGTCATCCTGGAGAAGCTCCGCACGGAGACCCCGGACAAGTCCAAGAGCCCCAAGGTCGTCGAGGACACCATCTGCGAGCTGGTGCTCGACCTCTCCGACCGCCACGACGTGCACGCCGTCGGTATCGGCGCCGCCGGCTGGGTCGACGCAGACCGCAACCGTGTCCTGTTCGCCCCGCACCTCGCCTGGCGCAACGAACCCCTGCGCGAAGCCCTCGAAGGCCGCCTCGACGTTCCCGTCCTCGTCGACAACGACGCCAACACCGCCGCCTGGGCGGAGTGGCGCTTCGGCGCGGGCCAGGGCGAGGACAACCTGGTCATGATCACGCTCGGTACCGGCATCGGCGGCGCCATGCTGGAGGGCGGCCAGGTCAAGCGCGGCAAGTTCGGTGTCGCCGGCGAGTTCGGCCATATGCAGGTCGTCCCCGGCGGCCACCGCTGCCCGTGCGGCAACCGCGGCTGCTGGGAGCAGTACAGCTCCGGCAACGCCCTGGTCCGCGAGGCCCGAGAACTGGCCGCCGCCGATTCCCCCGTCGCGTACAACATCCTGGAGAAGGTCCAGGGCCAGATCTCCGACATCACAGGACCCCTGATCACCGAGCTGGCCCGCGACGGCGACGCGATGTGCGTGGAACTGCTCCAGGACATCGGCCAGTGGCTCGGCGTCGGCATCGCCAACCTCGCCGCCGCCCTCGACCCCTCCTGTTTCGTGATCGGCGGCGGGGTCAGCGCGGCCGACGACCTCCTGATCGTGCCCGCCCGCGACGCGTTCCGCCGCCAGCTCACCGGGCGCGGCTACCGTCCCGAGGCCCGTATCGCCAAAGCGCAGCTGGGACCCGAGGCCGGCATGGTCGGCGCGGCCGATCTGGCGCGCTTGGTCGCCCGCCGCTTCCGCCGCGCCAAGCGCCGTCGCGTCGAGCGTCATGAGCGCTACGAGCGGTACGCGCAGGCGATCCGCAACGGCCGTATCCCGCCGCTCGACACGAAGGCGGACGCACCCGTCGATTCCGGCTCCACCGAGTCCAGCACCACGCAAGGAAATCCGTAGATGCCGTCCGTGCCCCGTCAGTCCCCGCCGAGGGACGAGCCGCAGCGTCAGCCCGAGGAGGACCGCCGGCACACGATCAGGCGCCGCTGGATCACGGCGATCATCATCGTGCTCCTGATCGGCGTCCCGGCCGGCTATCTCGCGATCTCCGCGGGCCAGAGCCGCGACAGCGGCCGTGACAAGCAGGAGAAGTACGCGGCGACCGGCCTCACCGAGGGCTGGCCCTCGCGGGTGCAGCGACGGATCTACGAGGTGCCGATCCCCGCCGAGTCGGGGAAGGTCGCGTACTACGAGACCAACAACTGGCGCTCCAGCCGGCTCTACACCCAGTTCCAGACGACCGAGGCGGGCTTGGACAAGTTCCTCAAGGATATCGGCGTGAGCGTCTCCGACCTCGAACCGGGTGAGATCACCATCAGCAAGCGCGACCAGGGCATCGTGGGCTGGGAGTTCACCGGTCCGGGCCCGTGGTCGGGTCTGACCCACAAGCAGAGCAAACCCCGTCCGACCCAGGACGTCACGGTGGACGCCGCGGATCCGGCGAAGCCCATGGTCTACGTGGTGTCGACGGCGACTCCGTGAGGTCCTGGCGCGTGTCCGAAAGCGCTCCTGCCGTATCCCAAAGTGCTCCTGCCGTATCCGAAAGCGCCCGTGCCGTATCCGAAATGCGCCTCTGACCTGCGCGAACACTGCGTTGTCAGTCCCGCTCCGTAAAGTCTTCGGCAGCTGACCTGACCCGGTCGGCGCGAGACAGGGACGTAGACGAGGAGGTGCGAACCCACCATGCCCACTGCCGCGCTCGCACGCCTCGCACCCGTCTTCCTGCCCGCGCCCCTGCCGCGCGCGGGGCGGGTGGCCTTCTGGTCGCCGGACGATTCCGCGCTGCCCGCAGACGTGGGGGAACAGACGACTTTGACGGTTGTACGCAGGCGGGGAGCCGTGGTCCGCGGCGTCGCCGTGCCCGCAGTGACCCTCGCGGTGGACGAGGCCCTGCCCGTGTTGCTGCACGCCCGGGGCGCCGGGGACGCGCACCCCGCGGCGGTGTGCTGGGGCGCGGCGGCGCAGTTCGCCCTCCACCTCGTCGCCCGCGGCCGGCTGCTGCCCGGACTCACCCGTGAGGACCTCGACGCCTGGCGCGCGGGACCCCTGGAAGCCGATGACATCCGCTATCTGCGCGCGGTCGCCGACGCGCTGCCGTACGAAGGCCACGCGAGCCCGCTGCCGGACAGCAAGCCGCTGCGACTGCCCGCGCCACAAGCCCTGATGCGCTCCTTCCTGGACGCGGTCGCCGACACTCTGCCGCGTACCCCCGCGGCCGCGGACGCCGTCGGCGCGCCGTTCGCCGCGCGCGCCGGGCAGCGGCTGCCGCAGGCGCGGGACTGGGCCGCGGAGGCTGCGGCCGGTATGGACACCGGAGTGCGGATCTCGCTGCGGCTCGACCTCAGCGGGTACCACCTGTTCGACCGGGGCGACGAGACGCGGCCCCAGGGCGCCGCCGCGATCGTCCAGGTGCACAGCCTCGCCGACCCCACCCTCGTGATCGACGCGGCGGCGCTCTGGGCGGGCGAGGGCGACGCGGTGTTCGGACCACGCGCCCGGGTCGACGCGGCCCTCGCGCTGCGCCGCGCCGCCCGCGTCTGGCCACCCCTTGAGCGGCTCACCGAGCGGGACACCCCGGACGTACTGGCGCTGGGCGAGGAGGAGTTGTACGACCTGCTCGGCGTCGCGGCCGCACGGCTGAGCGCCGCGGGCGTGGGGGTGCACTGGCCGCGCGACCTCGCGCAGGATCTCTCCGCGGCCGCTGTGGTACGCCCGGCGCCCGGGTCGGCCACGGACGGCACCGGCTTCTTCGAGACGGAACAACTCCTCGAATTCCGCTGGCAATTGTCCCTCGGCGGGGACTCGCTCAGCGAGGCAGAGATGGATGTCCTGGCCGAGTCGCACCGGCCGGTGGTGCGGCTGCGGGACCAGTGGGTTCTGGTCGATCCCGCCCTCGTACGCAAGGCGCGCAAGCGGGAGTTGGGGCTGCTCGACCCGGTGGACGCCCTGTCGGTGGCACTCACCGGAGAGGCGGAGGTCGACGGCGAGACGGTCGAGGCCGTGCCCGTCGGGGCGCTGGCCGCCCTGCGCGCGCGGCTGACGGGAGCTCCGGCGCCCGCCGAACCGCCACCGGGGCTGCGAGCCACTCTGCGCGACTACCAACTCCGTGGGCTGACCTGGCTTGACCAGATGACCTCGCTCGGCCTCGGTGGCTGTCTCGCCGACGACATGGGCCTCGGCAAGACCATCACCCTCATCGCCCTGCACCTCAAGCGTGCCCGAAGCGAGCCGACCCTCGTGGTCTGCCCCGCCTCGCTGCTCGGCAACTGGCAGCGCGAGATCGAGAAGTTCGCCCCCGGCGTCCCGGTCCGCCGCTACCACGGGGCGGGCCGCACACTCGACGATCTCGACGGCGGCTTCGTCCTCACCACCTACGGCACGATGCGCTCCACCGCGCCCCGGCTCGCGGACGAGTCCTGGGGCATGGTCGTCGCCGACGAGGCGCAGCATGTGAAGAACCCCATGTCCGCGACCGCCAAGGCGCTGCGCACCATCCCGGCGCCCGCGCGCGTGGCGCTCACCGGCACACCCGTGGAGAACAACCTCTCGGAGCTCTGGGCCCTGCTGGACTGGACGACCCCCGGGCTCCTCGGCCCGCTCAAGGCCTTCCGCTCCCGGCACGCGCGCGCCGTCGAGGGCGGTGAACACCCGGACGCCGCCGAGAGGTTGGCGCGCCTGGTCAGGCCCTTCCTCCTGCGCCGCCGCAAGAGCGACCCGGGGATCGTGCCCGAGCTGCCCCCGAAGACGGAGACCGATCACCCGGTCCCGCTCACCCGCGAACAGGCCGGTCTCTACGAGGCCGTGGTCCGTGAGTCGATGGCCGCGATCGAGGCGGCGGAGGGGATCGCACGCCGTGGTCTGGTCCTCAAGCTGCTCGGGGCGCTGAAGCAGATCTGCAATCACCCGGCGCAGTACCTGAAGGAGGGGCTCGCGTCGGACGGCGGGGGCCGGTCGAGCGCGTCGGGCATGGAGGTGCGCGGCGTACGGCTCGAAGGGCGCTCGGGCAAACTCGCGCTGCTCGACGAGCTGGTGGACACGATCCTGTCGGAGGACGGTTCGGTCCTGATCTTCACGCAGTACGTGGGGATGGCCCGGCTCATCGCCACGCATCTGGCCACGCGCGCGGTGCCGGTCGAGGTCCTGCACGGCGGCACACCGGTCGCGGAACGCGAGAAGATGGTCGACCGCTTCCAGGCGGGCGCGACCCCGGTGCTCGTGCTGTCGCTGAAGGCGGCCGGTACCGGCCTCAACCTGACCCGGGCGGGCCACGTGGTGCACTTCGACCGCTGGTGGAACCCGGCGGTCGAGGAACAGGCCACGGACCGCGCGTACCGCATCGGCCAGACCCAGCCGGTCCAGGTCCACCGTCTGATCACCGAGGGCACGGTGGAGGACCGGATCGCGGAAATGCTGGCGGCGAAGAGGGAGTTGGCGGAGGCGATCCTGGGTTCCGGTGAGTCCGCGCTGACCGAGCTCACCGATCGTGACCTGGCCGATCTGGTCTCTCTGCGGAGGTCGGCATGACACCCGGCGGCAGCCCGGCGGACCGGGCACGCGAGGCGCTGCGGGCTGCTCGGGCGGAGCGGGAGCGGGAGCGGTCGGGAGCGGGGTCCGGTGCCAGGGAGGCGCGGGAGGGCGACGCGTCCGAAGGGCCCGGGGGCGGGGACCCCTCGGTGCCGGGTGCGGCGTCGGAGGCTGCGACGACCGGCCTCGGGTCTCCGCCGGCGGATTTCTCGGTCCCGGATGCGGGGAGCGGAGACCTGCGGCCGGAGTCGGCGGGGGACGGCTCGGACGCACCGTCGGTCCCCGCCGTGGATCAGGGCGCGGACTCCTCGACGGGTGCGCGGATGGCTGCCGTTGAGCGGTTCGCCGCCGGCGTGGACGATCCGGAATCGTCGGATGCTGCGGAGCCGTCGGATGTTGCGGAGCCGTCGGATGTTGCGGAGTCGTCGGACGGCAAGCGGGCACCACAGGCGCCGGGATCGTCCGTGCGGACCGCTCGGTCGCGTCCGGCGGATGTCGCACGGGCGGCGCTTCGGGCGGCACGTTCGGGTGCGAGCGGTGGAGAGCGGAGTGCCGCCGGGGCGGGCGGTGTTGAAGATGTGTCGCCGGGTCGGCAGGAGGCGGTGGGCCGGGCGAACAGTGATGCTTCTGATCCTGCGCCGACAGTCGGCCCCGGGACTGCCCCTGCAGCCGTGGGCGGCGAAGGGCGGCCTGCCGGCCACGAGGCGGATGTGGCGCGGGCCGCGCTCCGGGAAGCACGGGCACGGCAGGCGGCGGCTCGTGAGGTGGAGCGGGCGGAGCGCGCAGCGGTTCGGGGGGATGTGAGCGCCGAGCGGGTGGCTGCGCGGGGTGACGCGGGGACCGAGCGCACGGCCGCTCGGAGGGACACGGGGGCGGCGCGCGAGGAGGGGCGCACGGAGGAGCAGGCGAGGGCGGAGCGCGAGGCGGCTCGTAAGGAGGAGCCGGACGCGCGGGAGGAGGCGAGTAAGGGCACCAGCCCGGTAAGTCGTCCGGCGGGCCCGCGGCCCGCGGCCCGAGCCCGAGCCCGTGGGCGACTGCAGGAGGGGCAGGGCGAGTCGGGGCGCGCCGCGCGTCGCAGTCCCGGTTCCGGTGGGCCGCGTGGGGTGTCGGCGGACCTGGCCGGTCTGCTGCACAGCCTTGAGCGCGGCGCGGGCGGGCAACTTGCTGACAGGCGGCGCGCGGACGAGTCCACCACGCCGGACGGGCCCGGCAGGTCGGCTGGGCCCGCCATGCCGGACGAGCCCGCCATGCCGGACGAGCCCGCCATGCCGGACGAGCCCGCCATGCCGGACGAGCCCGCCATGCCCTCCGGACGACCCACTCCCGCCCAGCCCTTGGACGCCGACCTGCCCGCCGACCGTGGCTCCCTGCCCATCGAACGCGGCTCCTTGCCCGCCGATCGTGGCTCCCTGCCTGCCGACCGAGGCGCCTTGCCCGCCGATCGTGGCTCCCTGCCTGCCGACCGAGGCGCATTGCCCGCCGATCGTGGCTCCCTGCCAGTCGAACGCGGCTCCTTGCCCGCCGACCGAAGCTCCCTGCCCGCCGACCGAGGCGCCCTGTCCACCGACCGCGGCGCCCAGACCGCCCACCCCGGCTCCGTCCAGGACCTCCGCCGAACTTTCTCCGCCCTGCCCCAACGCCCCACCACCGAGGGCGACTTCGCCGACACCTGGTGGGGCAACGCGTGGGTGCATGCGCTGGAGGACGTGGCCGCGGATCCGGCCAGGCTCAGGCGTGGCCGGGGGTACGCGGATCAGGGGCACGTGGAGGCGATCACCGTCACACCCGGCAATGTGCTCGCCTACGTGCAGGGCAGCCGGCAGCGCCCGTACCGGACCCGTATCCGGCTGCGGACGCTGGACGACGCCGACTGGGAGCGTTTCCTCGACGCCGCCGCCGACCATCCGGGGCATCTCGCCGCGCTGCTCGACAGGGAGCTGCCGCAGGGGCTCGCCGATCTCGGTGTGGGCCTGCTGCCGGGGCCCGGCGACCTCCAACCCGACTGTTCCTGCCCGGACTTCGGCCACCCTTGCAAGCACGCCGCCGCCCTGTGCTACCAGACGGCCCGGCTGCTCGACGCCGACCCCTTCGTCCTGCTGCTGCTTCGCGGCCGCGGCGAGCACTGGCTCCTCGACACCCTCGCACGGCGCAACGCCCACCGAGCCGCGCGAGCGGAGGCGTCCGCCCCGCCGATGCCCGGCGTACGGGCCGCTCAGGCCCTGGAGCCCCGCACCCTGCCGCCGCTCCCCGCGCCCCTGCCCAGGCCCGCACATCCGGGCCCGCCGCCCGCGTACCCGTCCGCGCCGGGCGGACCCGACCCCCTGGGTCTCGACCAGTTGGCGACCGACGCGGCCGCCCGCGCCCACGCGCTCCTGGGCACGGGCGAGGACCCCATCGCCGAACTCACGCTCTGGCAGGACGCCGTACGTATCGCCGCCGGCCAGCCCGGCTCCGGACTCACCGGGGCGACCCGGGCGCTCTATGCCCAACTGGCCGCGGCGGCGGACCGTTCGACCACGGATCTCGCCCGTGCGGTGGCCGCCTGGCGGCAGGGCGGCCTCGACGGCCTGTCCGTCCTGGAGGACACCTGGAATCCCCCGGCGGGCCCCTTCGACCAGGCCCGCCCGGCGCTGCTCGCCGCGGAACACCCCGCGTTCCGCCCCCGCGCCAATCACCTCACCCACCCGGACGGCCACCTCCAGCTCCGCTACGGCCGCGACGGCTACTGGTACCCGTACGAATCGGAGCCCGGCCGCGACGACTGGTGGCCGAGGGGGACGAGGGATCTGGACCCGGTGGGCGCCCTGTCGGCCTCCGGCTCGACCGGTGGCTGAGCCGGAGACCGACAACGCCCCTGCGGGCAGCTCCACGTGATCACTCACCCCGGATGTGCTGGAACAGCGCCTGGAGGATTACCTCCCGTCGCTGTTCAGCGATACGGCTCACCTCGCTCCGCCTACCGCAACCGCACCACCGTCAACAGATACTCCTTCCGGTTCAACGGATTGTGATCCGTCCGCGCCCGCGCAGGAGCCTCTCCGCTCACCGGCCGGTACCCGGCGAACGCCGACTCCACGACCCCCTCGCCGCGCGTCAACCCCGGGAGCAGCTGGCCCAGTTGATGCAGGCTGCCCGCCGGGATCTCGCCCTCGAGGACACCTGCCGCACCCCGGATCTCCGGCGTCGCGGGCACGGCTCGCAGGCGCCCGAGCAGCGGCAGCACCGGGCCGAGCGTGTCCGCGGGCAGGTCGAGGCGGAAGTGGTGCACGGGCTCTTCGACCCGCGTGCCCGCCTCACGCAGCGCGTCCATCAGGACGAGCGGGGTGACCTGACGGAAGTCACGGGCCGTGCTCGACATGCTCTTGTCGAACGTGGCGTGCGAGTGACTCTGACGCGGCCAGTAGCCCGAGTGCGTCATCGTCACCGCGCAGTCGACGACCCGCCAGCCGAGCAGCCCCTGGGTCAGGGTCTCGTGCACCGTCTCCTCGACGGCTTTGAAGAACGCGTACGGCATGGAGCCGAGTTCGACCTCCAGACCGAACGAGATTCCGCTGCCGGGCGGCGCCGGTTCCACCCGCAGGCCGACCGTGCCGAGGAAGGGCAGGAGGTCCTTCTCGTAGCCGTACCCGACTCCGGTCGGCCGCTCGACGCAGATCGTCGTCGTCTCACGGAAGGCGACGTCGAGCCCGAACTCCTCGGCGAGCGTGGTCTGGATGACCTCCTTCTGCACCTCGCCGTACAGGGAGAGATACACCTCGCCGCGTACGTCGTCCTGGCGGAGGTCGATCAGGGGGTCCTGTTCGGCGAGTTGGGCGAGGGCCAGGTGCAGGGAGCCCCGGTCCGTTCCCGTGCCGGGGACCACGACGGTCTCCAGGGTGGGCGGCGCGAAGTGGCGCTGCGCGGAGTCCTTGCGGGCCTCGCCCACCCAGTCGCCGATCCGCACCTCGCCAAGACCCCACACCTTGGCGATCTCACCGGCCCGCACCTGTGGCCGGCGCACCCCGGCGCCCTCGTGGAAGACCTCGACCGCCGTCACCTTGCCGAACGCCTCATGCTGCGCTTCCTCCCGGCCGACCGGGACACGGTCGCGTACGGCCAAGGAGCCCGAGAACATCCGTACGTAGGCGATCTTCTCCCCGGCCCCGCCGCGCTCCACCTTGAACACCGTGCCCGAAAGATGCCCGTCGCCGGGAGCGGCGGAAGGCAGCAGCGTGCGGATGGCGTCCATGAGGCGGGGCACTCCGGCGCCGGTCATCGCCGAGCCGTAGAAGACCGGGTGCACGAGGCAGTCCCGGGTCTGCTCGGCCAGTGAGCCGAGCAGCCGCTCGTACGGGACGGCCGAATCCTCCACGTAGGCGGAAAGGAGTTCGTCGTCCTGCTCGGCCAGCAGCTCGACCAGGTTCCGGCGGAAGGCCTCGTCCGCGGGACCGTACGCGAGGGCCTCGGCCGCACGGGTGCCGATGGCACGCACCGGACCCATCGCGGGCGCGGCAGGGGTGAGGCGCCGGGTGATCTGCTCCAGGGCGCGCGCGTCATCGGCGCCACCCCGGTCGATCTTGTTGACGAAGATCAGCGTGGGGATGCCGAGCCGGCGCAGCGTCCGCAGCAGGATCCGCGTCTGGGCCTGGACGCCCTCGACGGCGGAGATCACGAGTACGGCGCCGTCGAGCACGCTGAGCACCCGTTCCACCTCGGCGATGAAGTCGGGGTGGCCGGGGGTGTCGATGAGATTGACGGTCACCCGGTCCTCGGGCGGGCCGAGAGGGAACGAGACGACCGCGGACTTGATGGTGATCCCGCGGCGCCGCTCCAGAGCGAGCGAATCCGTCCGCGTACTTCCTTCGTCGACGCTGCCGGGAGCGTCGATCACACCGGCGGCGTGAAGGAGCCGCTCGGTCAGGCTGGTCTTACCCGCGTCGACATGGGCGAGAATGCCCAGATTCAGCGACGGGGTCGGGGTCGGTGATGACACGTAGCGTCATGTCCTTCGAGGAGGGGGCTGGGGTCAGCGAGAGGGACATGAATGTCTGGCGCATGACCGGATACCTCCTCTAAGGGCCGCTGTTGGACGGCCGACCTGGGCGAGTAGAGCAGCGTCCGCGGGGGCGCTGCAACCGAATATCCGGTCGCCCGCGCCACCTCACTGTGGTCGCCTCGCGCCGCCCGCCCACCTCTAGCTCCAGTTCATGCGTATCACCATGTAGGTCTCGCCCTCTCCCGGCGGACGTGTCCACGAACGGGTGGTGAACGTGTGCAGCCGACCGTGGACGATCGCATAGCGCGGCAGTTGTACTCCGAACTCGCAGGCCAGGGCGTCAAGGAGTGGCCCTTCCGCCGCGGCCGCCGCCTGGCAGTCGCCGAAGAACCGGCTCGGCTCGAGCGGCGCCGGTATCTCCCCACTGCGCCGCACCTCTCCGTCCGCGTACGTGAACGCGTACTGCTCCACCCCGTCGCGTGCCACCGAGAGATGGAAGTAGGGCTCGCCGTGCCAGGACCTCAGCCCGCTCCACACCACCACTGAACGGGTGCCCACGGAGGCGCCTGCGGCAGGGGAGATGAACCGCTGCCCGAGGAAGGGCGCGGGGTCACCGTCGAACGCGAAACTCCAGCCCGTGCCTGCCCGGCCTACCGCCGCGAGCGCCTTGTCCTCGAAGGACGAGGACTCCCGCTGACCCTCCAGCCGCCTTCTCCGCATCTCCCAGAGGGCGGCCGGTTCGTCCAGGGCCTCATCGCCGTCGTCCGAAAGCCGTCCGGGCAATTCCGTCGGCTCCACCCCTTCCACCAGGACGAACCGATAGGACGTCCGGTTGTTGCCAGGGTCCGGCTCGGCGAGCCACGCCATACCGTCCGGGTCGAGACGGGCGACGGGAGGCGGTGCCACGCCGGTTCGGCCGGCCCTCGGGGTGGCGAGGAGTTCGCGGCCGCGTTCGGGAACGAGCAGGCGGCCCAGTACGGGTTCGGCCACCCACCCGAGTGGCGCCAGCAGGTCAGGGCCGAGCGGTTCCCACAGGGGCAGCGCGTCGATCAGGGCCCGCCATGCGCCGTCCGTCTCTCCCCACCGCGCCAACTCCCGCGCACGGCCCACCGCTTCACCGAATGCTCCGCCCGGCTCATACCGGTATGTGCCGCTCCGTACAGGATCCAGCATGGCGTGCGCCTGCGCCGTCAACTCCGCGTCGGCGCCCCGCAGATGGAACTTCAGCGTGGAGTCGTCCCCGTGGGAGTGGGCCGTATGCCCGGCGATCAATGCCGGCAGTAGCTCGGATGCGTACCGGCGGTTCGTCGCCAGTCCTTCGTAATACGTCATGTAGGTCTCGCCCAGCAGCCGGCGTATCTGATCGCGCAGCCCGGCGGCCCGCGGTCTGCCGTAGCCCCTGGCCTCGTCGAAGACCTCGACGGCTCCCTCCCAGTCGCCCGCCAGCGCGTCGAGCCGTGCCTCCTCCACGCGGCTGTCCCAAAGACGTGTCGTCTCGTTGACGAACTCCCGCTCGTGGTCGTTCCCGTGCGCTCGCAAGCTGTGGAACTCGCGGTGCATGTCGCGCATGAACGCGCGGAAGCTCGCGTACCGCCGGGGTGGCTCGGCGCGCCAGCTCGCCCAGGTGTATACGGCCCACTCGCCGTCCTCGTCCACATCCTCGGGATCCATGACGACGTACGTGGCATCGGACTCAACGTGGAGCTGCAGCCCGCGGTGCCAGATCTCCACCTCTGTGCGCTCCTGCGGACCGGCGTCGTCATCGAGGTGCTCCTCGAACATTTCCGCGAGCCTCGACGCGTCGTTGTGCCAGCACACCTCCTGGGTGCCCGCGAGCAGGGACACGAAGCCGCCGGCATGCCGCCAGCCATCGCTGACCTCGAGGAATGCCCGGTAAGACGGCGGTACTTGTACTCCGAGGCGCCGCTCCAGGTCCGCGATCCGCTCACCGGACGCGGGCGGGAAGCCCAGCCACCGCGCGTCCCGGGACTCCTCGTCCTCCTGGCCGCCGGACTCTTCGTCCGTCAGCGCATCCGCCCACTCGCCACTCCAGCCGAGCAGGAAGGGCCGCCAGTCGAATGCCGTCGAGTTCGTCATGTGTTCGATGCTGCCAGCCCGCACTGACAGTGGCCCAAGTCGCGTGTGGCAGGTCGACGAGACGCGCAAGTGGCGGATAGGGCACGGATGTTGACCGCTCACGCTGGCTGAAAAACTTCGCACTTACACCCTTGACGCACCCCCGTAACGACCGTACGTTCCCTGGTCATACGTAGAAGCAGATGCCCAACTGTCCTCCGCACTTCAGCTCATACGTATGAGCAACTCACTCACCTCCCCCGCACATCCCTCAAGGCCCCCGCACAGCGACCACCAAGAGCAGGAGTCAGCCATGCCCACGAGACGAGACTTCATAGTGCGCACCGCCGCGGCGGCCGTCGCCGTACCGCTCGGTGCGAGTGCCTGTACGGCGGGGACGGGGGCGAGTGGTACGGGGGCCGGCGGGGGCAAGGGTGCGCGGACACTCGTCTTCGGCAAGACCGACGCGGGCACGACCTTCGTCCGCAACTACAACATGTTCGGCCCGGCCACCCAGAAGACCCCGCACGGCGAGCTGATCTACGAGTCCCTCCTGCGCGTCGACTACAGCGACGGCGCGAAGGTCAAGCCGTGGCTGGCCGAGAGCGCGGAGTTCGACGAGGGCGGCAGCACGCTCACGTTGAAGCTGCGCGATGACGTGAAGTTCTCGGACGGGAAGCCGATGACCGCCGACGACGTGGTCTTCTCGCTCACGATTCCGCTGCAGGACCCCACCTTCAACACCGGCGGTACCACGTACGACCGCGTAGAGAAGAAGGACGACTCCACCGTCACCGTCCACTGGGACCACGCCGCCTTCAGCGAGGTGAGCCAACTCGCCTCGGTCATGGTGCCGGTCGTGCCGAAGCACATCTGGGACGGCAAGAACCTGAAGAGCTGGACGAACCCCGATCCCATCGGCACCGGGCCGTTCGAACTGCAGCGTTTCGCCCCGCAGCAGCTGACGCTCGCCGCGCGCTCCGACTACTGGGGCGGCGGTTTCGAGGTCGAGCAGTTGAAGATCATTCCGACCAGCCCCGACACCGTGAAGGCGCAGCTGCTTCGAGGTGAGGTCGACTGGGCGCTCCAGGCGTGGAACGGGGCCGAGAAGGAGTACGTCGCGAAGGACCCCGAGCACCACCTCTACGAGAAGTACGCGACGGGCGGCGCCTATTCGCTCTTCTTCAACACCGCACGCGCCCCCTTCGACGACGTCCATGTGCGAAGGGCGCTGGCGATGACGATTCCGCGCACGGACATCGTCACCACGCTGCAGCGCCCGGGGACGGAAGCCGGACCGACCGGCCTGGTCGACGAGATCTACGCGGATGCGATCCTGCCCGAGTACCGGGGCAAGGTGCAGCAGGTCGATGCCAAGGCGGCACTTGAGGAGCTGCAGCTCGGCGGCTTCCAGGTCAAGGGCGGCAAGCTGGTCAAGGACGGCAAGTCCTATGTGCCGAAGCTGTCGTTCAACCAGGACTTCGGCTGGGACCCGTATGCGAACCTCATGATCCGCAGCTGGCACAAGCACCTCGGTATCGAGGTGAAGGCGGCCGGGGCTCCGGGTGCCAACCTGTTCGAGCAGCAGCAGACCGGCGAGTTCGACCTCACGATCTCCACCACGGGCGGCGCCGGAGTCGCCGGTCTGTACAGCGCGTTGAGCAGCCGGGCCCACCGGCCACTGGGTGAGAAGACCGCCACCAACTTCGGCCGCTGGAAGGACGAGGCCACGGACGCCGCGCTCGCCGAGCTGCAGGGTTCCAACGACCCGGCCACGACGAAGAGCGCGGCGCAGAAGCTGCAGAAGATCGTCGCCGAGCAGGTGCCGTACAGCCCGGTCTACGACAGCTTCTGGTTCGTGCCCGTCAACAGCGGCCGCTGGACGGGCTGGCCCACCCATGACGACTTCGACGCCGTACCCATGCTGGGCCTCGGTCCCGACGCCACGCTCACGCTGCAGAAGCTGAAGCAGGCCGCCAAGTGACGACCGCCGTCGCAGGGACAGCCGCCGGCGCGGGGGCGGCCGTCGTTGTCAAACAGCCCCGGACTCCCCGTCGGTGGGGATTCATCGGGCGCAGGCTCGGCTTCTATCTCGCGGCCGCCTGGTCGGCGATCACGCTCAACTTCTTCCTGCCGCGCCTGATGCCCGGCGACCCGTCCGCCGCGATCGTCGAGAAACTGCAGCGCGTCAGCGGCCAGCAACTGGCGCCGAGCGCACTGGAGTCCATCCAGAAGGTCTTCGGCAACCCCGACGCCAACCTGGGCCGCCAATACCTCGACTACCTCGGCCAGTTGGCCCGCTTCGACCTGGGCACCTCGGTCAGCAACTACCCCGTACCCGTCAGCGACCTGCTGTGGCAGGGACTGCCCTGGACGCTGCTCCTCGTCGGCGCGACCACGGTGATCGCCTTCGCTCTCGGTACCGGTATCGGCGCGGTGGCCGGCTGGAAGGCGGGCGGTCGCTTCGACACCGTGGTAAGCCCGCTGACCACGTTCGTCTCGGCCATCCCGTACTTCTGGATGGCGCTGCTCGGCCTGTGGCTGTTCGCCTTCGTGCTCGGCTGGTTCCCGCTGTCCGGCGGCTACGACGCGGATCTGCCGATCGGCTTCTCACCGTCGTTCGTCCTGAGCGTGCTGCATTACGGGGCCCTGCCCGCCGCCACCATCGTCTTCTCGGCCTTCGGCGGCTGGCTGCTCGGTATGCGCAACATGACCGTGACGACCGTACGCGAGGACTACGTGCTGCTCGCCCAGGCCAAGGGCCTGTCGACCCGACGCGTGCTGCTGCGCTACGCGGCCCGTAACGCCGTACTGCCGAACTTCACCGGCTTCGCCCTGGCCCTGGGTCACGTGGTGGGCGGCGCCCTGCTCACCGAGGTGGTCTTCAACTACCCGGGTGTCGGCTATCTCCTCTACACCTCACTGCAGCAGCGCGACTACCCGGTCATGCAAGGGGTCTTCTTCATGATCATGCTGACCGTGCTGCTGGCCAACCTCCTCGCCGACTCGGTGTACGCCCTGCTTGACCCGCGCATCAGAGAAGGCGGGTGACGGGAGTTGAACACCGCATTCCTCACCGGCTGGAAGGTCCGCACCGGCCTCGGCATCCTGGCCTTCTTCAGCTTCCTGGCGCTGTTCGGCCCTTGGCTGGCGGAGAGCCTCCTCGGTCTCGACCCGCGCACCAACGACACCGGCGCCATCGCACAGCCGCCCGGCGGCGAACACCTCCTCGGCACCGACCAGTTCGGCCAGGACGTCCTCGCCCTGGTCATCGCCGGCGCGCGCGGCTCGATGTACGTCGGACTGATCGGCGCGGTGGTCGGCACGGCCATGGCGGTCCTCGTCGGCGTACCCGCCGGGTACTACGGCGGCAAGGTGGACGGAGCCCTGAACTTCCTCACGAACCTGTTCCTCGTCCTGCCCGTACTGCCGCTCATCCTGATCGTGGCCGGCTATCTGCAGGGCACCGGGCTCACCACCATCGCCCTGATCATCGGCTTCTTCGGCTGGTCCGGCGGCGCCCGCACCCTGCGCGCCCAGGCACTGAGCATCGCCCACCGCGATTTCGTACGGGCGATGCGCATGCTCGGCGAGAAGGGGCGCCGCCTCGTGTTCGCCGAAGTCCTTCCGCATCTCACCGGGTTGATCGCCTCGATGTTCCTGCACGCGATGATCGGCGCGGTGATGGCCGAGGCGGGCCTCGCCTTCCTCGGGATCTCCGACTCCTCGGCGATCAGCTGGGGAACGATGATCCAGTCGGCTCAGCAGCAGAGCGCCGTCCTGCGCGGCCTGTGGTGGTGGTTCGTACCGCCGGGCCTGTGCATCGCCCTGATCGGTACGGCGGCGGCCCTGGTCAACTTCGGTGTGGACGAGTTCGCCAACCCCAAGCTGCGGGTCGCACGCCCCGTATCGGCGCGTCGTATGAAGCGACTCGCGGCCGGAGGTGCGACCCGATGACCGCAACCCTCAAGGAGACCACCGTGGCCGCAGGTCAGGCCGTACTCGACGTCCGCGGACTGACCGTCGAGTACGCGAGCGGGAGCACTCCCGTACGGGCCTGCTCCGATGTCTCCTTCACCCTGCGCCGGGGCGAGATCCTCGGTGTCGCGGGGGAGTCGGGCTCGGGGAAGTCCACACTGATCACCGCACTGACCCGGTTGCAGCGCCCGCCCGCCGTCACCACCGCAGGGGAGATCCTCTTCCACGGCCGGGACGGCTCACCGCCGGTCGACCTCGCACGGCTCGACGGCAGGCAACTGCGGCGCTACCGCTGGACCGCGCTGTCGATCGTGCTGCAGTCCGCGATGGACGCGCTCAACCCCGTGATGCGGCTCGGCGCCCAGTTCGCCGATGTGCTGCGGGCCCGCGACCGTTCGCTGAGCAAGAAGGACGCCTGGGCACGGGCCGAGGAACTCCTCGCCCTGGTCGGTATCTCCGCCGACCGCGTACGCGACTACCCGCACCAGCTCTCCGGCGGCATGCGCCAGCGCGCCGCCATCGCCCTGGCGCTGGCCTGCGGACCGGAACTGGTCGTGATGGACGAGCCGACCACCGCCGTCGACGTCGTGATGCAACGGCAGATCCTCGCCCAAGTGCTCAGACTGCGAAGCGAGTTGGGGTTCGCGGTCGTGTTCGTGACGCACGACCTGTCCCTGCTGCTCGAACTCGCCGACCGTATCGCCATCATGTACGCCGGCCGCATCGTCGAGGTGGGCGAGGCCGCGGCCCTCTACAAGGACCCGCAGCACCCCTACACCCAGGGCCTGCGGGACTCCTTCCCGCCGCTGCACGCACCGCTGCGCACTCTGCGCGGTATTCCGGGCACCCCACCCGACCTGCGCAACCCACCCGCCGGCTGCCCGTTCCATCCGCGCTGTGCGCAGCGGATCGAGGGGTGCGAGGAGCGGCTGCCGGAGCTCGTTTCGGTGAGGGCCGGGCACGAGGCGGCGTGTCTGCTCAATGACATGGCGAACGCGACGGAAGGAGGAGCCCGATGACCGAGGTGTTGGGTGAGGTGACGACGGTGTCCGAGCAGCCGACGGCCGATGCGCCCGAGTACGTCCTCGAAGCCCGCCGGGTCTCCAAGCACTTCACCGTACGAGGAGCACTCGGCCGCACCTCGGTCGTCCGTGCCGTGGAGGACGCGACCGTACGCCTCAGGCCCGGCCAGATCCTGGCCCTGGTGGGCGAGAGCGGCAGCGGGAAGACCACCCTCGCGCGGATGCTGGCCCGGTTCCACGAGCCGACCGAAGGGGAGATCGCCCTGCGCGGCGAACCCGTGAGCGGCAGCCGGCGCGCGAGGCGGGCGTACTACTCGCAGGTGCAGCTGATCTTCCAGGACCCCTTCGGCTCGCTGAACCCACTGCACCGCGTCCGCTACAACCTCGACCGCGCGCTGCGCCTGCACCAGCGGCAGCTCGACGCCGCGGGGCGGGAGCAGCGGATCACCGAACTTCTGGAGCGGGTCAGTCTCACACCGGCCGCGGAGTTCGCGGCGAAGTTCCCGCACGAGCTGTCCGGCGGCCAGCGCCAGCGGGTGGTGATCGCCCGCGCGCTCGCGGTCGAACCCAAGGTCCTGCTCGGTGACGAGCCCATCTCCATGCTCGATGTCTCCATCCGTCTGGAGATGCTCAATCTGCTGCAGCGCCTGCGCACCGAGGACGGCCTCGCCCTCCTCTACATCACCCACGACATTGCCAGCGCCCGCTATCTCTGCGACGACATCGCCGTGATGTACGCGGGACAGATGGTGGAGTCGGGACCGAAGGAGGAGGTGATCGCGGCGCCGCAGCACCCGTATACGAAACTGCTCATAGAGTCCTCACCCGACCCGGAGCGTGGCGTGGGGGACCGCGAGACGCTCTTCGCGGGCGCCGACGAGCTGGGCGAACCGCCCAGCCTGATCGACCCTCCCGCAGGCTGCCGGTTCCATCCCCGCTGCCCGTTCGCGATGCGGGAGTGCGGCGAGCAGGCACCGCCACGGACCGACCTGGGCGGCGGACACTGGACGATGTGCTGGCTGCACGACAAGGGCCGGGCCGGGGAACTGGCCCGCACGACACATGCCGAGGCGACCGCCGCCCGGCGCAGGACGCTCGAGGGGGCATCGTGACAGCACGACGACGAGAGAAGGCGCCCAGCCAGGCGGACGTGGCCCGTCTCGCCGGTGTCTCCCAGTCGGCGGTCTCCCGGGTGATCAGCGGCAACGCGGCCACGGCACGGATCCCCGAGGAGACCCGGCAGCGCGTCTTCGAGGCGGTACGCGAGCTCGGCTATGTCGCCAACCCGGCGGCCCGTGCGATGCGCAAGCAGCGCAACAACCTGCTCGGCGTCCACACCTTCGAGCGCGTCTTCCCGCACGCCCGCGAGGACTTCTACTTCGAGTTCCTGCTGGGGATCGAGGAGCGGGCCGAGGAGACCGGCTTCGACCTGGTGCTCTTCACCTCGACGGGATCCGGCAGCCGCGAGGGGTCGGAGCGTGGGGAGCGGAAGATCTACAAGGACGGTACGAACCGGCTCAACCTCGCCGACGGCAGCATCCTGCTCGGTGTCTCCACCGACCGGGGCGAGCTGGCCCGCCTCTGGTACGAGGGTTACCCCTTCGTGCACATCGGCCGCCGTGAGGTGCCCGGTGCGGAGATCCCGCAGATCATCCCCGACTACCGCTCGGCGAGCGCGAGCATCGTGGACCGCCTGGTCGCGCACGGCCACCGCAGGATCGGTTACGTACGCGAGTGGCTGGAGATGGAGCCGTACGAGGACCGGCGTATCGGATACGCGGAGGCGGTCGAGCGGCACGGTCTGACCGACACCTCACCGGGCTTCCGCGGCGTCCACGGCATCGAGGCGAGCTGGCTCGACGAGGTGGCGCGGGGTGCGGCCACCGCGATCGTGGTGGAGAGCGTGCGGCTCGCCGAGTCCCTGCGCGACCAACTGGCCACCCGCGGACGGAAGATCCCCGACGACATCTCCGTGGCCGTGCTCGAAGCGGCGCCCGCGGATCTGTCCGGGCAGTGGGACTCCCTGGAGATCCCGCGCACCGAGATCGGGCGGATCGCCGTGGACCGGCTGCAGGGAATGCTCGACGACCCCGACGAGCGGACCGGAAGTCTGCTCGTGCCGTGTGTGTTGATCCCGGGCACCACGGTCGCGGCGGTGAGCGACTAGGGGGTGTCCGGCGGATCAGGCCTGGGACGGGATGGTCTGGCACGCCCATCTGCTGCGTTGTCGTCAGTCGCCGACGCTCCGCGTCGACTCCCTCCTCCGCCTTGCAGCAGTGGGGTCTCCCCTGCTCGAGCGAAGCCGAGAGCTTGGGGAAGCCAAGCCCCATGCGAGAAATGCGAACCGAGATCCTCGTCGTCGGCGGCGGGCTCGGCGGTGTGGCCGCCGCGCTCACCGCGGCCCGGCTCGGCCGGAAGGTGGTGCTCACCGAGGCCACCGACTGGCTGGGCGGACAGCTCACCGCACAGGCCGTACCACCCGACGAGCATCCCTGGATCGAGGGCTCCGCCGCCCCTCCCGGCTACGCCGAACTGCGCCGCCGCGTACGCGACCACTACCGCCGCAACTACCCCCTCACGCCGGCTGCCGCCGAGGACCCGCTGCTCGACCCGGGGCTCGGCGTCGTCAGCCGGATGTGCCACGAACCGCGCGTGGCCGTGGCCGTCATCGACGAGATGCTCGCACCCTGGCGCGCGTCCGGAGCGATCACCGTCCTCACCGGATACGAGCCCGTCGCCGCGCACACCGACGGCGACCGGATCGCAGCGGTCACGCTGGCGGGACGGTACGACGGGAGCCGGATCACCGTGCATGCCGCCTATGTCGCCGACGCCACGGAGCTCGGCGACCTGCTCGAACTGGCCGACGTGGAGCACATCTTCGGCGCCGAGGGCCAGGACGAGACCGGTGAGCCGCACGCGCCGGACACCGCGGATCCGTTCGACCAGCAGGCCGTGTCGTGGTGCTTCGCCCTGGAACACCGCCCCGGCGAGGACCATGTGATCGACCGGCCCGCCGCCTTCGACCACTGGAGCACCACCGTCGCCCCGTTCTGGCCAGGACCCCAGCTCTCCTTCACTGATGTCGTACCGATCACGCTCGAAGAGCGCACCTGGGCGCTGATGGGGGCGGACCGGTCGGCCGGGGAGCACTTCGACCTGTGGCAGTTCCGGCGGGTGCTTGCCCGCGAGCAGTTCACGGCAGGGGCGTTCGCCTCCGACATCAGTGTCGTCAACTGGCCGCAGATCGACTACTGGGAGGCGCCGCTCCTGGGTGTCGGGGACGAGCAGCGGCAGCAGGCGCTCGAAGCGGCCCGCGGGCTCTCGCTCTCCTTCCTGTACTGGCTGCAGACCGAGGCCCCGCGCCCTGACGGTGGCACGGGCTGGCCCGGTCTGCGGCTCCGGCCCGACGTCACGGGGACCGCGGACGGACTGGCGAAGGCCCCGTACATCCGCGAATCCCGTCGCATCAAGGCCGAGTTCACCGTTCTCGAACAGCACGTCGGCGTCGCGGCCCGGCCGCCGGGCGCGGGCGGCGAGGTGTTCGAGGACAGCGTGGGCATCGGCAGCTATCGCATCGATCTGCACCCCAGTACGGCCGGCCGCAGTTATGTGGACATCGAGTCCTATCCCTTCCAGATTCCGCTGGGCGCCCTGATTCCCGTACGCGTGGACAACCTGCTCCCCGCGAACAAGAACATCGGCACCACCCACATCACCAACGGCTGCTACCGGCTGCACCCCGTGGAGTGGGCCATCGGTGAGGCCGTCGGCGCGCTCGCCGGCTTCTGTCTGGACCGGGCCCTGCCCCCGCGCAAGGTCCGCTCGGACCAGTCCCAACTGGCCGACTACCAGCGGCTCCTGAGCCACACGCTCGGCATCCGGCTCGCCTGGCCGGAGGAGATACGCAGCCGGCCGCACCACTACTGAGCTCCTCTGCTCCCCGGCGCACCCCAAGCTCCCGCGCCCCCGGCACCTGACCCCGGGGGCGCGGGCCCTCACTCCGCACACGAGAGGAACCGCCATGAGCGGCCACGACCGCCACGAGTCCCGTATCGAGGAACTCCTGGCCAAGATGACCGTCGACGAGAAGCTCGGCCAACTCCAGCAGCTGGCCTGGGCCTGGGACACCGGACCGGGCGGCGGGGACACCGCGGCGGCCGAGGCGGCGGCCCGCAAGGGACTGCTCGGCTCGGTGCTCAACGTCGTCGGCGCCGCGGCGAGCAACGCCCTGCAGCGCATCGCCGTCGAGGAGTCACGGCTCGGCATCCCGCTCGTCTTCGGCCTCGATGTGATCCACGGCTACCACACCACGTTCCCCATCCCGCTGGCCCAGGCCGCGGCCTTCGATCCGGCGGTGACGGTGACGGACGCGGAGGTCTCCGCGCGCGAGGCACGCTCCAACGGCATCCACTGGACGTTCTCACCGATGATGGACGTCACGCGCGAGCCCCGGTGGGGACGGATCGCCGAGAGCATCGGCGAGGATCCCTACCTGACCAGCGCGTACGCGGTGGCGAAGGTGAAGGGGTACCAGGGCGACGACCTGACGTCACCGGACCGCGTCGCCGCCTGTGCCAAGCACTTCGTGGCGTACGGGGGAGCGGAGGGCGGCCGCGACTACAACACCGTCGACGTGTCCGAGCAGCGCCTGCGCAACCTCTATCTGCCGCCCTTCAAGGCCGCCGTCGAGGCGGGCGCGGCCACGGTGATGGCTGCGTTCAACACCATCAGCGGCGTTCCGGCCCATGCCAACTCCCATACGTTGACCGGGATCCTGAAGGACGAGTGGGACTTCGACGGAGTGGTGGTCAGCGACTGGACGGGAGTCCTGGAGCTGATCGCGCACGGCAACGCGGCCGACTCGGCCCAGGCGGCGCGGCGATCGCTGACGGCGGGCGTGGACATGGAGATGGTCTCCACCACCTTCGTCGACCACGGCCGCGAGCTGCTCGCTTCCGGCGACCTGACCATGGAGCGCCTCGACGACGCGGTGACGCGCGTACTGCGGCTGAAGCTGCGGCTCGGGCTCTTCGAGCGGCCTTACGTGGAGGAGTCCACGGCGGTCGTCGAGCCGACCGCCGAGGCGCGGGCGGCGGCGCGTGAGGTGGCCGGACGGTGCATGGTGCTCCTCAAGAACGACGACGCGCTGCTGCCTTTGGACGCGGGCTCCCTGGCCGTGGTCGGACCCTTCGCGAACTCCGGTGATCTGCTCGGCACTTGGACCCTGCCGGGCGCACCCGAGGCGGTCCCCGTGCTGACCGGACTGCGCGAGGCGCTGCCGGACGCGCGGATCGCCCACGCGCTCGGAGTGCCCGCGGAGGGGTCCGACATCTCGGGCATCACGGAGGCGGTCGCCGCCGCCGAGGCCGCCGACGCGGTGGTGCTCGTGGTCGGCGAGCCGCCCGCGCTCAGCGGAGAGGCGGCCGTACGCAGCGAACTCGGCCTGCCCGGCCGCCAGGAACGGCTGGTCGAGGCGGTCGCCGCGACCGGCACCCCCTGTGTGGTCGTACTCGTCGGCGGACGGCCCCTCACGATCGGCAGCTGGGCGGACCGCGTGTCCGCGATCGTGATGGCCTGGCACCCGGGCATCGAGGCGGGCACCGCGGTCGCCGACGTACTGACCGGATCGGTCGTGCCCGGCGGCAAACTGCCCGTGACCTTCCCCCGCTCGGTCGGCCAGGTGCCGCTGCACTACAACCACGAGCGCACCGGCCGCCCTTACGACCCGGCGGCGCCCGAAGTGAAGTACGTGTCCAGGTACCTGGACGTCGAGGAGGGTCCGCAGTTCCCCTTCGGCCACGGGCTGAGCTACACCACCTTCGCGCTCGGCGAGCCGCAGCTCGACCGGGACCGGATCTCCGTGGCGGACCTGGAGGCGGGCGAGACGGTCGAGGTCACCCTGACCGTCCGCAACACCGGCGACCGCGCGGGCGACGAAGTCGTCCAGCTCTACGTCCAGGACCCGGCCGCGAGCATCGCCCAACCGGTGCGCCGGCTGCGGGGGTTCAGCCGGGTCCGCCTCACTTCGGGTGAGGAGCGGCAGGTCCGTTTCGCCCTCGGCGCCGAGGACTTCGGCTTCTGGACCAATGACACGGCCGGGATCTTCACCGTGGAACCCGGCGAGATCCATCTCCACACCGGCACCAGTTCACAGACCAGCACTCACAGCACGCTCCGGATCACCTGAACCCCACTTCGAGGAGAACCATGAGAGCAGGAATCATGAGAACAAGACTCTGTGCAGCGATAGTCACGCAGTCCGTTCTGGGGCTGCTCCTCGCGGGCGCCGCCACCGGCACCGCGCACGCCGCCACCCCCACGTACTACGTGTCCACGTGGGGGAGTGACAGCAACAGCGGTACCTCACCCGACCAGGCGTGGAAGTCGGTTGCGAAGGTCAACTCGTTCACGTTCCCGCAGGGCAGCACCGTCTCCTTCCAGGGAGGCGAGTGGTTCGGCGGATGTCTGCTCTTCAACCCGTCCAACGTGCCCGCGTCCTCCGCGACCACCCCCTTCAAGGTCACGTCGTACGGAACCGGCCTGTCCACCCTCAAGTCCACCTGCACGGGCGACTACTCGGCCGCCGTCACCGCGGACAACGTCAGCGGCTTCCAGCTCGACCGCCTCAAGCTGGTCAACGGCGGCTCCACGGCGGCCGGCGTCCTGCTGCAGAACCAGTCCTCCACCACCGCGGCCAAGTCCCTGGTGGTCTCCGGCTCGGACATCTCCGGCTTCGCCACACCGAGCGGCAGCACCAGCACCTTCGGCGGGCAGATCATGGTGCTCGGCTACGCGGTCAACGGGAACACCGGCCCCCTGGACGACGTACAGATCCGCGACAACACCCTGCACGGATCGGGCGCCGCTTCAGCGGCCGGTCCGGGGATCTACGGCTGGGGCGGCGGGGTCAACATCACCAATGTCACCGTCGAGGGCAACACGGTCTTCAATCTCGGTATGAAGGCGCAGACCACCGGCGCCGCCATCACCGCCAACGGCTGGAACGGCGCGGTCATCCGGCGCAACATCGTCCACGACATCGGCGCCAACGTGACCTCCTGCGGCGGCACCAGCGGGATCATGACGTACACCTCGAACAACGTGGCCATCCGGCACAACGAGGTCTACAACGTCCGTCCCCTGCCCGCCCTCACCGCCGGCTGCGACTGGGACGGCATCGACCTCGACGGCGGCACCACCAACTCGCTCGTCGAGTACAACTACACCCACGACAACGCGGGCAGCGGCTTCCTCGCGTACACCTCGACGGCGGCCGGACGCGTGTGGGGTCCCAACACCTACCGCTACAACATCTCCGAGAACGACGACGCGGCCAAGGCGCAGGGCGGCCTGTTCGACGTGGTGCCCGTGGCACCGAAGAACGCCCTGTCGATCTACGGAAACAGCTTCTACACGGACAACGCGCAGACGACCAAGGACACTTCGAGCGCCTGCTTCAACTTCGGTTACAGCGCGGGCACCTGGGGCGCCGGGTCGCAGATCAAGAACAACATCTGCCATATGGCCAACAAGGACAAGTACGGCCGCACCGGTCAGCTCTACTACAACCCCAACGGCCATACGGGCATGACGCTGGCGAACAACCTGTACTACGGGGCGAACACGGCCGGTTGGCGCTGGGGCGGCACCACGTACGCCACCTTCGCCGCCTGGCAGGCCGCCGGCCACTCCACCGGTGAGGTGTGGGGCGATCCGCTGTTCACCTCGCCCGGCGGCGGGGGCACCTGCACGTGGTCGCCGGTCTCGGGTACGGGACCGCAGCCGTGCCCGTCGGCGTACACCCTGAAGGCCGGCTCGCCCGCGATCGGGGCGGGCGCCGTGGTCGCGGGCAACGGGGGGCGGGACTACTACGGGACCGCGCTGCCGAGTGCGGTGAACATCGGGGCGGACGCGGGGTAGGTGTGTCGCGGGCGGGCGGCGCGGTCACTCCGAGTCCGACTCCTCATCGCCGCCCTCCCGTTCCCCTGGTCCGGTGAGCCGTCGCAACCCCGGAAGCACCGGCAGGATCGCCGCCGAAGAAGCCGGGTCGGGCAGGGGTGCCGCATCCCGCCGGCAGACGAGTGCGTCGGGGTCGTCGGCGGGCGTCTGGAGGGTGTAGCCCCCGGGACAGCTCGGGCCCGTCTCCCCACGCGGACCCTGCGCGCCCTCGGGACCCGTCTCACCGCGTTCGCCCTTCGCGCCGGTCTCGCCCTGCGGGCCCGCAGGGCCCATGGGCCCCGTCGCGCCGTCCGCCCCGTTGGCCCCGTCCGCGCCCGCGGGCCCCGGGGAGCCGGCTTCCCCCTGCTCCCCGGTCGGACCCCGCTCACCGTTCGCACCGGGCGGACCGGTGGGACCTGCCTCACCGCGCTCGCCGCTTGTGCCCGCCTTGCCGGTCTTTCCCGTCTTGCCGGTCGCGCCGGGGGAACCCGCCGCGCCCGGTGCACCGGCCGGTGCGCGGACGCGCGCCAGCAGATCGTCCACGGCGTCCGAAGGGTCGGGTGCGGCCGGGGTCCCACCCGCCGCCGAGACCTGGCGGCGCAGGGTGCGGACGTCCTCGGCGAGCGTGGAGAGGGCCTCGCCACGGCGCGTCGCCTCCTCCGTGAGCCGGTCGGCCCGGCGTTCGCCCTCGTTGATGCGGGCCCAGAGGATCACGGCGATCCCGGACAGCGCGATCAGCACGCAGACGAGGAAGATCTTGCGCCAGCGCAGCGCGAGCATCCGCTCGATGCGGGTCACGGGTGCCTCCGAAGGGCGTCGTACAGGGGGGTTCACTGCGCGTCTTGCCGGGGGGATCACTGCGAGCCGCCGAGACGGTGCACGTCCAGGCGCAGCCGGGCGATCTCGGACTGGTCGGCCGTGTGCAGACTTGTCAGTTCGGCGATACGCGAATCGCGCTCGGCGATCTGGCGTTCCAAGCGGTCGCGTTCGCTCTGTAACCGCTCCGTCAGGCTCGAGTACCCGGTCAGCGCGTTCTCGCCGCGCTTGCCGAGGTAAGCCACCAAGGCCGCGCCCAATACCCCCACGCAGGCAAGGGACGAGCCGAGGAGGGTGGTGCCGGCATCCAAGGAGTGCCTCCTACTTGGCCACCGGATTGTGCCGGTGTGAACTCTCGGCGGATCAACGAGTGTCGGCCGAGGTTGTTTGCCAGGATCTGTCCGATGCATCCGGAAGTGTGCTGATGGGGCGTCAGTTCCGGTGCGCCCGGAGGCGGGGCGCGTTTTCGCGGTTCAGCGGCTTCGGGTGCTCCCCGGGCGCAGGAATGCCGACCAGCCGCCCGGCGGCCGCCGGCCCACCTCCAGGCCGCGCAGCGTGGCGAGCACGGCCGGATCCTGTACGTCGAGCCAGTCGACGAACTGCCGGAAGGAGACGAGGCGTACGTCCGGCAGGTCGGCGATCTCCTTGAGCGTCTGCTCCACGGCGTCCATGTAGATCCCGCCGTTCCACTCCTCGAAGTGGTTGCCGACGAAGAACGGGGCCCTGTTCGTCTCGTACGCCCGCCGGAAGCCGGTCGTGTAGGCCTGCGCGGCCTGTGCGCGCCAGCCCGGATAGTTGTGCGAGGGGGCGCGGGTGGTGTTCTTCGACTGGTTGGCGAGGATGTTGTAGTCCATCGAAAGGACTTCGAAGCGGTGCCCGGGGAACGGGATGGCCTGCAGCGGCAGATCCCACACACCCAGCTTCTTGGCCGGCCAGCGCTGCACTCCGCCGGGCGAGGACGCGTCGTAGCGCCAGCCGAGTTCACGCGCCACGGGCAGCAGGTTCTCCTGCCCGAGCAGACACGGCGTACGGCCGCCGACCAGCTCCTTGTCGTAGTCGAAGGGCAGTGGAGGCAGCTCGTGCCAACCGGTGTGGGTGCGCCAGGACTTGACGAAGCCGCGGGCCTGCTCGATCTCGCTGCGCCACTGCGCGCTGCTCCAGTGCGCGACCGAACCCCGGCCGCCGCAGAAGTGCCCGTTGAAGTGCGTGCCGATCTCGTGCCCGTCGAGCCATGCCTGCCGTACGTACTTCAGCGTCTCCTTCACATGGTCGTCGGTCAGGTAGCCGATGTCGGAGGCGCCGACCGGGTTGTTCGGCGGGCGGTAGAGGCGCTTGTGCGACTCCGGCAGCAGGTAGAGGCCGGAGAGGAAGAAGGTCATGTGCGCGTCGTGCTGCCGGGCCAGTTCGAGGAAGCGGGGGAACAGGCCGTTGCCCACCTCGCCGGCGCCGTCCCAGGAGAAGACCACGAACTGCGGCGGCATCTGCCCGGGTTCGAGTCGCTCGGGTGTGCGCGGCTGGTGCGGCTGCTTTCCGGTGTACGCCGTCGAGCCGTCACCGATCAGGCGCGGGGCGTTCTTGCGGGGCTGGCGCGGCGCTGACTGCCGCTCGCCGCCCGCGGGGGCGGCATGCTGTCCGGGGGTGGGTGACGAGGTGCCGCAACCGGCGAGGCCCGCTCCGGCCGCGGCCCCAAGTCCCAGTCCCAGCGCGCTTCTGCGCCCCACCGCCCGCATGCTCGCTCCGCCCTCTCGGTGAACAGTCGGATGCATGTGTAGACGGCGGGGCCGCTGCGTAACCCCGTCGGTGAGGGGCGGGCCGGTGTGGCGTCCGGGGGTGTTGGTCACTCACTGCGACGTAACGCGGCGCAGCGCTCAGGTGACTTGCCTACGTTGACCGACCGTCAATGCCTGATTGACCAGCGGGGATGGCGGAGGTGGCGGATCCGAGGGTTCGGATACACAGCGTTGCTGGACTGGTCAGTTGGCGGGAGGCGGAGTCGGTCCGGAGTTCCCGCAACGACACTCGTTCGGCCGTGCCGAGCGTGTCGTGTACGGGAGGCGGGCAGTCAAGTCCCGTGTGGAGGGCACCTGTTGATGTACTGCGCGTCCGCCGCCCCCGTTCGGCGGTATGCCGCGAGGTTCCCCCGGACGGCCTCGCCGCCCGGTGACGACCTGCGGGGATGCCGAGAGGCATGAAGGCCGTGACGTGTCGAGGGCATCCGCGCCGACATGCGAGAGCTGAGGGGACCACGTGTGCTCGAGGGCGGGAGGGCTTCTCTCCAGTGGTGCAGCATGCGCCGCGGCCGTCCCGCCGATGGAGGTCGACCCGTGCGTACGTTCAAGATAGCCACCGTTACCGCCCTTTCCGCCGCCGCCGCCCTGACGCTGGCCGCCCCCATGGCCTCGGCCTCCGACACCGCGTGCGACCCGGCCACCGCGGCGGCTGTGCAGGCGGAGTCCGACTACAAGGCGGCGCTGGCCGACTACCAGAAGACGGTCGACGGCGGTGGCCACCCCGGCCAGGCCGAACGGGACAACGTCGATCAGCTGAAGCAGAAGGCCGACTCCGCTGCCTCCGAGGCGCAACGCATCTGCGGCGACCAGGTGATGGACCCGACCACCAAGCCGAAGGGCGCCATGCACACGGGTCTGGGCGGTACCAGCACGGATGACGACGCGTCGGTCGCCGCGATCGGTGCGGTCGCCGTCGCCGCGGCGGGGGCCGGGGTGCTCGTCGTACGCCGTCGCCGTCAGGCGGGCGAACACTGAGGTCCGGGCTGAGGCCGGGGCCGGTCCGCGGCGCTCACGCCGTGCACCGGCCCCGGCCGCTCGCGTCGGGCGCCGGCGCCCGACGACGCGTGATGGCAGCGCACTCGAAGTCGTCCGACGACGCGTGACGGGATCGCCCACGAAGTCTTACGGCGGCGCGTGACGCAACCGCACTCGCAGCCTTCCGACAACCCGTACAGAGGCAGCACTTGAAGTCATCCGCACCGTCCCCGGCCGGCCGCGGACTGGCCGCGTCGTGGTCCCTCCTCGCCGCCGCCGCGGTCCTGATGCTGATCGGTACGCAAGGGGGACCGGCCGCCGCACCCCCTCCGCAGCCCGCGCCCCGGCAGGCCGGCCACGCGGCCCCGGACAGCACCGCCCCCGCGCTGCCGCCGTCCGAGCCCACGCGGGTGCGCGTCCCCTCGATCGGCGTCGACGCACCCCTGACCCCGCTCGCCCTGGACGCCGACGGCCGTCTCGCCGCCCCCGCGCCGAACCGTCCGGAACTCGCCGGCTGGTACGCCGACGGCACCTCACCCGGAGCCGTCGGCACCGCGATCGTGGCCGGCCACGTGGACACCGCCACCGGCCCCGCCGTTTTTTACGGCCTCGGCGCGCTGCGTCCCGGCGCCGCCCTCGCCATCGACCGCGCCGACGGCCGCACCGCCCACTTCACGGTGGACTCGGTCGAGGTGTACCCGGCCGACGACTTCCCCGACGACAGGGTCTACGGCACGGCGGCACGCCCCGAACTCCGCCTCATCACCTGCGGCGGCGGCTTCGACAAGAAGAAGGGCCGCTACCGGGGCAACGTCGTCGTCTTCGCGCATCTGATCTGACGTACGCGAAGCAGGTCCGTACGCCCGCACGCCCGTACGCCCGTATGCCCAACGAACTCCTCGCCCGCGCCGCCACCACCCGCCGCGTCCTGACCCGGGGCGGCAGCCCCGACCGGCCGTCTGCAGCGAACTCCTCGACGTGCTCTCCGCACAGGGGGCGGGTGGTTCTGCCGGGCGAGGAGGGTCAGCGCAGTCCGGCGAACAGATCGTCCTCGGGCAGCGCCGCGCCGGTGGTGTCCTTGACCCGTACGAAGGTCTCGGTGCCCATCAGTTCGGCGAACCTCTCCTTGCCCATCTTGAGGAAGAAGATGTTCTCGCCCTGACTGGCGTGCGCGGCCAGCGCGTCGAACTTCTGGCCGCTGAACGCGACAGTGTCCACCCACGTGCTGATCTCGTCGTCGGGGAGGCCGATCTCGGCCATCGCGGCGGCCTCGGCGGGATCCGGCTCCGGCATGTCCGGCAGGAACTCACGCATGATCTCCCCGAACCGCTGCATCCCGGAGCGGGGCATCGTCGTCCAGTAGACCTTCGGCGTCAGCTCGACCATCTCCAGGGCCGCCATCGTGATGCGGTGCGCCTGGATGTGGTCGGGATGTCCGTAGAAACCGTTCTCGTCGTACGTGACGACCACATCGGGCTGGTAGTGCCGCATGAGTTCCGCGAGCCGGGCGGCGCCTTCCTCCACGGGGGTGTTCCAGAAGGAGCCGGGGGCGTCGTTGCTCGGCCAGCCCATCATCCCGGAGTCGCCGTAGTCGAACATCTCCAGATCGCTGATCTTCAGCACGTCACAGCTGGCTTCGAGTTCCTGCCGGCGCATCCGGGCGACGGCCGCCGGGTCGTGCCCGGGGTCACCCGGTTTCACGCCTCCCGGTCCGTCACCGCAGGCGCCGTCGGTACAGGTCACGAGAACCGTACGGAAGCCTTCTGCCGCATACCGCGCGAGCACCCCTCCGGTCCCTGTGGCCTCGTCGTCGGGGTGGGCGTGCACTGCCATGAGAGTCAACGGCCGGTCAGTCACGGAACGGTCCTCCTGTGGAGATAGATCCAATATGCAGCGGAATCATGCGTAATCAGTCGGAATCATGCGCGGGAGTGGATGTGGATACAGCGCCGATCCCCCGCTCGATGCAACTGTGCCCGCCGGACCGGATGTTCCCGGCGCGGCCGCTCCACCTGTTTTCACTTGATCCGTCAGCCATCCTCACAGCCCCTGTCCGAGGCCCACAGGGCGATATGAGAGCGTGCAGTGCGTGAGTGAGACACCGCAGCAGACACCCCAGCAGACACCGCAGAACACCTTGCAGTACCGCTTCGACGGCCCGGACGGCGCCCCGGTCCTGATCCTGGGCCCCTCCCTCGGGACCACATGGCACATGTGGGACCGCCAGATACCGGAGCTCACCCAGACCTGGCGCGTCCTGCGGTTCGATCTGCCCGGGCACGGCGGTGCGCCCGCACACGCCGCGGACTCCGTGGGGGCGCTCGCCGACCGGCTGCTCGCGACGCTCGACGAGGTCGGGGTGCAGCGCTTCGGGTACGCGGGCTGTGCGCTGGGCGGCGCGATCGGGGCCGATCTGGCGCTGCGCCACCCGCAGCGCGTCGCCTCGCTCGCGCTGATCGCCGCGTCGCCCCGGTTCGGGACCGCGGACGAGTTCCGCCGGCGGGGAGTGATCGTCCGTACGAACGGACTCGAGCCCGTCTCGCGCACCTCGCCCGAGCGCTGGTTCACCCCCGGCTTCGCGGCCGCGCAGCCCGCGATCACCGAGTGGGCGGTGCAGATGGTGCGCACCACCGACCCCGGCTGCTACATAGCGGCCTGTGAGGCGCTCGCCTCCTTCGACATACGGGAGGACCTCGGCCGGATCGGCGTACCGGCCCTCGTCCTGGTCGGTTCCGAGGACCAGGTGACCGGGCCCGCCGAGGCGCGCACCCTGGTCGCCGGAATTCCGGACGCACGGCTCGCGGTCGTGCCGGGTGCCTCGCATCTCGCGCCGGTCGAGCAGCCGGCCGCCGTCACGGATCTGCTCGTGCACCACTTCTCCACCGCCTGGACCGAGGACCGTGCGGCACTCGCCGCACCGCCCGCCGTCCCGGTGCTCGCCCCGGTCGGTGAGACGCGGGGGCCGGTCGCCGAGATCGCGCCCATGGCGGAGCAGCCCGAGCGGACGGACGGCCGCCCGGACCCGTACGACATGGGGATGAAGGTCCGTCGTGAGGTGCTCGGCGACGCGCATGTGGACCGGGCGCTCGCGGGCAGCGAAGCGTTCTCGGACGACTTCCAGGACCTGCTCACGCGGTACGCGTGGGGCGAGGTCTGGGCCCGCCCCGGTCTGGAGCGCCGGATGCGCAGCGCCGTGACGCTCACCGCGCTGGTCGCCGGCGGTCACCACGAGGAGCTCGCCGTCCACATTCGGGCCGCCCTGCGCAACGGGCTCACCCCGGAGGAGATCAAGGAGATCCTGCTCCAGACCGCCGTCTACTGCGGGGTTCCGGCGGCGAACATCGCGTTCCGCGTCGCGCAGACCGTGATCCGCGAGGAGACCACGCCCCGCGAGTAGGACCCGCGTCTCAGAGCCCCGTGCCGTCCCCGGGCGCGAGCCGCAGATGGTCCGCGCCGCTCAGATTCGTCAGATGGGTGTCGTACACGGGACGGGCCAGATCGGTGAGCAGGGCGTCGTGGACGTCGATGGTGCGCTGCGGCTTGACCTCGCGTACGTACTCGATGACCTCGGAGATCTTGCTCCAGGGCGCCATCACCGGCAGCAGCAGCGTGTCCACGGGGTGGTCGGGCACGGTGAGTGCGTCGCCGGGGTGGAAGACCGAACCGTCCACCAAGAAGCCGACGTTGGTGATCCTCGGCAGGTCGGGGTGGATCACCGCGTGCAGCTCGCCGTGCACCTGGACGTCGAAGCCGGCGGCGGTGAACGTGTCCCCGTGGCCGACGGTGTGGACACGGCCGGGGAACGCCGCCGAGATCTGGTCGGCGACCGAGCGCAGCGTCCAGATCTCGGCGGCGGGGTTGGCTTCAAGGGCGGCCCGCAGCCGGTCCTCGGCGAAGTGGTCGGGGTGCTCGTGCGTGACGAGGATCGCGTCGGCGCCCACCGCGGCGTCGGCCTCCCCGAAGAGCCCGGGGTCGATGACGAGCGCGCCGCCGTCCTTCTCGAGCCGTACACATGCGTGGGTCTTCTTGGTCAGCTCCATGGCACCCATCTTGCTCCGGCACGGGCCGGGCTTCGACCCCGGGCCGTGCGGGCCCGCGAACCCCGACGGAACCGGCACTGTCAGACCGCACCGGTAGATTGGCCGTATGCGTATCGCCACCTGGAACGTGAACTCCGTGACCGCCCGACTGCCCCGCCTCCTGGCCTGGCTGGAGAACAGCGGCACGGACGTGCTGTGCATCCAGGAGACCAAGTGCGCGGCCGAGCAGTTCCCCGCCGACGAGCTGCGCGAGCTGGGCTACGAGTCGGCGGTGAACGCGACAGGCCGGTGGAACGGTGTCGCGCTCGTCTCCCGCGTAGGACTGGAGGACGTGGTCAAGGGCCTGCCCGGCGACCCCGGCTACGACGGCGCCGAGGAGCCCCGCGCCATCTCCGCCACCGTCGGCGGCGCCCGCGTCTGGTCGGTCTACGTGCCCAACGGGCGCGAGCCCGACCACGCGCACTACGCGTACAAGCTGCAGTGGTTCGAAGCCCTCAAGGCGGCCATCGCCGGTGACGCCCAGGGCTCGCGCCCCTTCGCCGTGCTCGGCGACTTCAATGTGGCCCCGACCGACGACGACGTCTGGGACATCAGCCTCTTCGAGGGTGCGACCCATGTGACCCCGGCCGAGCGCGCCGCCCTGACCGCCCTGCGCGAGACGGGCCTGACGGACGTCATGCCGCGCCCCCTGAAGTACGACGTGCCCTTCACGTTCTGGGACTACCGCAACCTCGGCTTCCCGAAGAACCGCGGCATGCGCATCGACCTGGTCTACGGGAACGCCGCGTTCCAGAAGGCCGTCACCGACTCCTACGTGGACCGCGAGGAGCGCAAGGGCAAGGGCGCATCCGACCACGCGCCGGTCGTGGTCGACCTGGACATCTGACCGTACGACGACGTCCGACCGTACGGACCGGGGGACCTGAGACCCGCCCACGAGGGTCGGTCGGCTCTGCTGCCGACCGACCCTCGCGGCATACCGTGGCGGTATGCCCAGATCTGTCCGTATTTCTCTCTCGGGTGAGACGGCGGAGCAGCTGCAGACCCTCTCTCTGGCGGTCGTGATCGGTGTCGGCGCAGGTGCCGGCGCGGTTCTCTTCCGCTGGATGGTGATGGGGGCGACCCGGCTGTTCTCCGGCCATGCCGACTACGCGGCCGCCGGCGGCGAGGCCCACCCGCTGCTCCCGCACCTCGGCCCGTTCTTCCTGCTGCTCGCCCCTGTCGTGGCCGGTCTCCTCTACGGCCCGCTCGTCCACCGCTACGCCCGTGAGGCCCGCGGGCACGGGGTCCCCGAGGTCATGCTGGCGGTCGCGCGGAGCGGCGGCCGGATCAAGGGCCGCGTCGCCGTGGTGAAGTCCCTGGCCTCGGCGCTGTGCATCGGCGGCGGCGGCAGCGTCGGCCGCGAGGGCCCCATCGTGCAGATCGGCTCGGCGCTCGGCTCCACCCTGGGCCGTCTCGTACGCGCCGACGAACAGCGCACCACGCTGCTGCTCGCCTGCGGCGCGGCGGGCGGTATCGCCGCGACCTTCAACGCACCGCTCGCGGGCGTGGTGTTCGCCCTGGAACTGATCCTGCGCCGCTGGACCGCCCGCTCCTTCGGCATGCTGGCCGTCGCCTCCGTCACGGCCTGCGCCCTGGCCCGCGCGGTCTTCGGCAGCGAGGTCTTCCTGCCGCTGCCCGGTCTGACCGTCCAACACCCCGACCAGTACGTCCTGTTCGCGATCCTCGGCCTCGTCGCGGGCGTGGTCGGCATCGTCTTCACCCGCTTCCTCTACCTCGTCGAGGACGTCTGCGACCGCATCTGGCGCGGCCCCGAATGGCTGCGTCCCGCCGTCGGCGGCCTCGCGCTCGGCGCCCTGCTGCTCGCACTGCCGCAGATGTACGGGGTGGGCTACCCGATCCTCGAAGACGCCGCCCACGGCAAGTACGCGCTCGGCCTGCTGCTTCTGCTCCTGGTCGGCAAGATGGTCGCGACCAGCCTCACCATGGGCATCGGCGGCTCGGGCGGGGTCTTCGCCCCCTCCCTGTTCATCGGCGCCATGCTCGGCGCGGTCTTCGGTATCGCCGCCGCCACACTGATGCCCGGACACGCGGCGGCCCCCGCCGCGTTCGCCATGGTCGGCATGGCGGCCGTGTTCACCGGCAGCGCCCGCGCACCCATCGTCGCCGTGGTGATCATGCTCGAACTGACCGGCGCGTACGGCCTGTTGATGCCGCTGCTCCTCGCGGTGGCACTCTCCGCGGGTGTCAGTCGCCTCCTGAGCCGCGAGACCGTCTACACGCTGAAGCTGGCCCGCCGGGGCATCGACCTGTCACGCCCGCAAGTCGCCACGGCTGCCTGAACCCCGGCTCCTCACAGCACCGTCAGGTCGATCGACTCGCCCAGCGCCGCGAGCCCCGTATCGCCCGGATGCAGATGATCCCCGCTGTCGTACGCGGGCAGCAGCCGCGACGGATGTGCCGGATCGCGCAGTACGGCGTCGAAGTCGAGCACCGCGTCATACACCCCGCCGGTGCGGATCCACTCGTTCACTGCCCTGCGCTCCGCGTCCGCCGCGGCCGTGCACCGTGCCTCGCCCTCGCAGGGGGCGATGGTCGCGGCCACGGCACGCAGCCCCCGGCCGTGGGCACGTTCGGCGATCTCCCGCAGCCCGTCGGTGACTTGCCCCGCCTTCGCGCCCCACCGCACGTCGTTGACACCCTCGAAGACCACGACCGTACGCACCCGTGGCCGCGCCAGGACGTCACGCTCCAGGCGGTGCAGCGCGCTCACCCCGCCGGTGTCCGTGGACACCCCGTCGCCGGTGTAGCGGTCACTCGCGACCCGGTTGGCGGAGATGCCGGCGTTGAGCACGCCGTAGCGCGGGAGATCGTCCTGCGCGAGCAGCCGGCGCGCCAGGACGTTCGGCCAGCGCCGGTCGGCGCCCGGTGTGGACTTCTCGCCGTCGGTGATCGAGTCGCCGAGCAGCACGATGGACCGCGCCCTGCCGCCCACATCGACACCGGTCAGAAACGGCCAGGAGGTGAGCGTCGAGTCGTACGCCGCCGGATCCGTGTCACCCGTGTGATCACCGGCCTCGCTCACGTACGAGGTCTCGTTCGCCAGGCCGTGCACGGGTGCGGCGCTCACCGTCCCCGGCAGGTGGAAGGAGACCAGGAGATCGCTGTCGGCGGGCACGTCGAAGCCGAGCGGATCGCTGAACACCTGCGCACCGGCCGGGATTTCGGTACCCGCCACCCCGCCGAACTCCAGCGGTACGGGCTTGGCGCGCGCACCCGCGCCTTCCCCGCGCAAGGCGATACTGGCGGAGCCGATCCGTACGGGCGCAGCGGCGAAGGTGTTGGCGAGCTCGATCCGCACCCGCGGCCCGCCCGCCGAGGTGTGCACCACGAGCCGCAGCGTCCGGTCGGTCCACGGCCCCATCGCGCGGTACCCACCGGTGGCGGCCGCCCAGCTGCCCGTCCAGTCCTTCGCCTCGGCGCGTACCGACACCGCGAACACATGCAGATCCGCGGCGCCGGGATCGGGCGGCAGCTCCACCGAAGCGACCTCCCGCCCGCGCGCGAGCGGCACGGACACCACGTACAGCCTTGCCTTCTCGGCCAGTTGACCGTCGGCGGTGTTCACGTGCGGGAGCGCCACGGACTTCGTCGCGAGCGGTCCCGAGCGCCAGTCGGGCGCGGTCAGGTGGTACGCGGAGGACGTGCCGTCCCGATAGCGCACACGCCCCGAACCGCTCGCGTCCCCGCCCGTGCCGGCCACGAGGAACGAGAGTGCCTCGCCGCGCCCGCGCACCAGTACGGCCTGCCCGTCGGCCCGTACGTTGTCCCGCTCGCCGGGTGTCGTGCGCGGCAGTCGCAGCCGTGAGGCGTCCACCGACAGGGAGCGGCCGGGCGTCCAGCCCGCGGCCGCGAGATCCCGCGCCGACAGCGAGGCGCCCGCACCGTCGAAGTCCGCCTCGCCCGGCGCGGAGTCCTCACTGATCGCCCGGTTGTCGAAGAGCCGCGCGATCGGCTCGGGCGCCTGCCGCTCGTCGGCGACCGCGAGCGCGCCCGGCGACACCCCCGCCACCAGCGCGAGGACAAGCGTTGAACCCCGCAGACCTCGGCGCACGGACGACCCCTTCCGTTGTACGAGTGACGACGGATGCCCCATGAAGCTAAGGAGGTGGCAGGAACGCGTCAATGAAGGGGATCTGAACTGGCCCTGAATTCAAGGAAGAACGTACAAGTGCACGAGAAGCAAGACCGGCCCGCGCGCCCTGTGGTGCCCCGCTCGAACGGATGCGAGTCTTGTCGCATGAACATCCCTTTTGTGGATAGGTGGCGCAGGAAGCACGCGGCCGACCGCAGCGATGCGCCCCTCGCTGCCGCGTTCGAGGAGGACCCCGAAGGCGTGGCCGAGCTGCTCTCCGAGTGCGCTCTGCTGCGCTCGCAGGCCGAGAGTGTCGGCCTCGAACTCGACGACAGCCCGGCCTCCTTGGAGGCGCTCGACCAGCTGCTCCCGCGCTGGCGCGACGATCCCGAGCTGCTGCCCTGGCTGGGCAATGACGCCGGCCTCTACTTGGGCACCGTCGTCGTGCGCACCGTGCCCGGCGCCACTTGGCATGTCTGGCCCGGCGGCCACCCGGTGGTCCAGCTCGCCTCGGGCCGCGAGATCCAGGTGGTCGAGGCGGGTCTCGAGTGGGCGGTGGGCGGCGCACCGGAGTTGTCCCAGGTGTACGCGGAAGCGTCCGAGGCCTGACAGCCCGCCGCCCGAGCCTGCGTACTGTCAACCCCGTTGGCCAAAATACGGTTTATGCCCGATACATGCGTGTCGCCTGTTAAGTCCCATATTGCGCTGGATAGTTTGCGCGGACTGAACAGCTGAGAGTGGGCAGGTCCGTACATGGCCGTCGATCCGTTGATCGAGCTGCGTGACGTCAACAAGTACTACGGAAAGCTGCATGTCCTCCAGGACATCCAGCTCACCGTCGGACGCGGGGAGGTGGTGGTGGTCATCGGGCCGTCCGGCTCGGGCAAATCGACGCTGTGCCGGACGATCAACCGCCTGGAGACCATCCAGTCGGGCACGATCACCCTCGACGGGCAGCCGCTCCCGGAGGAGGGCAAGGGCCTCGCGAAGCTGCGGGCCGAGGTGGGGATGGTGTTCCAGTCCTTCAACCTCTTCGCGCACAAGACAGTTCTGCAGAACGTCTCGCTCGCCCAGGTCAAGGTGCGCGGCCGCAAGAAGGACGAGGCCGACATGCGCTCGCACGAACTCCTCGACCGGGTAGGTCTCGAGGCGCACGCCGAGAAGTATCCGGCGCAGCTCTCCGGCGGTCAGCAGCAGCGCGTGGCCATCGCCCGCGCCCTGGCCATGGACCCCAAGGTGATGCTCTTCGACGAGCCCACCTCGGCGCTCGACCCCGAGATGATCAACGAAGTGCTCGAGGTCATGCAGTCGCTTGCCCGCGAGGGCATGACGATGGTCGTCGTCACCCACGAGATGGGCTTCGCGCGCTCGGCCGCCAACCGCGTCGTGTTCATGGCCGACGGAAAGATCGTCGAGGACCGCGCTCCGGAGGACTTCTTCAACAACCCCGAGAGCGACCGCGCCAAGGACTTCCTGTCCAAGATCCTGAAGCACTGACGGGGGACGGGACTCAAGGAATGCGTACGACACGTGTGTTCGCCGCGCTGCTGCTCGCCGCCCTCGCGGCCGCGGGCTGCGGCAAGGAGGGCTCCCCGCCCACCAAGGGCCCCAAGCCCGAGGACCTTCCCAAGTACCAGGTGGCCAATGGCTTCCAGCTGCCCGACTCGGGTACCTGGAACAAGGCCAAGCGCCGTGGCCACCTGGTGGTCGGTGCCAAGGAGGACCAGCCCTATCTGGGCGAGAAGGACCCGGCCACCGGCACCTACTCGGGCTTCGACATCGAGATCGCCAAGATGATCGGCGCCTCGCTCGGCTTCGACCCGAACAAGATCTCCTTCAGGACGATCGCCTCGGCCAACCGCGAAACCGCCCTGCAGAACGGCCAGATCGACTACTACGTGGGCACCTACACGATCAACGACAACCGCAAGAAGCTCGTCGGCTTCGGCGGCCCGTACTACATGGCGGGACAGGACCTCCTGGTCCGCACGGACGAGGACGACATCAAGGGCCCGGAGGACCTGGCCGGCAAGAAGGTCTGCTCGGCCGCCGGTTCCACCCCTTACCAGCGGATTCAGGCCGACTACCCGAAGGCGATCCTCGTCGCGTACGACACGTACTCGATCTGTGTCGACAACCTGCTGACGTACCAGGTCGACGCCGTCACCACCGACGACGCGATCCTGCAGGGCTACGCGGCGAAGGTGCCCGACGAGATGAAGATGGTCGGCAAGCCCTTCTCCAAGGAGCCGTACGGCATCGGCGTACCGCGCAGTGACAACGCGCTGCGGTTCGCCATCGACGACGCCCTGGAGGCGCGCGAGAAGGACGGCAGCTGGAAGAAGGCGTACGAGGCGACCCTCGGCCTGTCCGGAGTGGCCGCGCCCACCCCACCGCCCATCGACCGCTACCCGGCGAGCTGAGGGGGCCGGCATGAACGTACTGACGGACAACTTCTCCACCTACGGCGAGGGCTTCCTCGGCACCGTCGAACTGACCGTCTACGCCTCGATCCTGGCCCTCGTGCTCGGGTTCGTCATGGCGTCCTTCCGGGTCTCCCCGGTCGGCTCCTTCCGGGTGTTCGGCACGGTCTGGGTCACCGTCCTGCGCAACACCCCGCTGACGCTGCTGTTCTTCGCGGTCCTTCTCGGGCTTCCGCGCTTCGGACTCGTGCTGCCCTTCAAGGTGTTCGCGGTGCTCGCGCTCGGCTGCTACACCTCGGCGTTCATCTGCGAGGCGCTGCGCGCCGGCATCAACACCGTGCCCAAGGGGCAGGGCGAAGCGGCCCGCAGCCTCGGGATGAGCTTCAGCCAGACGCTGTCCCAGGTGATCCTGCCGCAGGCCTTCCGCTCGGTCATCCCGCCGGTCGGCTCCAACATCATCGCGCTCGCCAAGAACTCGGCGATCGCCGGAGCCTTCAGCGTCACCGAACTGCTCGGCACCTACCGCACGCTCAACGAGCTGGGCTACAGCATCATCTGGACCTTCGTCTGGATCGCCGTCGGCTACCTGATCATCACTCTCACCATCAGCGCGCTCTTCAACTTCCTTGAAAAGCGCTGGGGGGTCGCCCGATGAAAGCCCTCGACCACGACTCGACCGCCCTCTACGACATCCCGGGCCCCAAGACGGAACGCCGGCACATGCTGTACGGCGTCCTGTCCACGGTGCTCATCCTCGGTGTCGTCGCCTGGGTGCTCTATCTCCTCTTCGACACCAACCAGTTCACCGCGACCAAGTGGAATCCCTTCACCTACAAGGGAATTCAGGAGCTGCTGCTCAAGGGCCTCGGCAACACGCTCAAGGCCTTCGCGATCGCGGCGGTGCTTTCGCTGGTGCTCGGTGCGATTCTCGCCGTCGGGCGGCTCTCGGATCACAAGCCGGTGCGCTGGCTGGCCACGCTGATCGTGGAGTTCTTCCGGGCCATGCCGGTCCTGGTGATGATCTTCTTCGTGTTCGTGGCGCTCAAGGTCCAGCCGCTGCCCGCGCTCGTCACCGGTCTGACGCTCTACAACGGCTCGGTGCTCGCCGAGGTCTTCCGCTCGGGCGTCAACTCGGTCGAACGCGGCCAGCGCGAAGCCGCGTACGCGCTCGGCATGCGCAAGACGCAGGTGATGAGTTACGTCCTCGGGCCGCAGGCCATCCGCGCGATGCTGCCGGCCATCATCAGCCAGCTCGTGGTGGCGCTGAAGGACACCTCGCTCGGTTACCTCATCACGTACGAGGAATTCCTTCACGCGGGCAAGCTGATCGCGTCGAATCTCGACTACGATCTGCCGTTCATCCCCGTGGTGATGGTGATCTCGCCGATCTACATCGGGATGTGCATGCTTCTGTCCTGGTTCGCCACCTGGGTGTCCAAACGACAGCAGCGCAACCCGAAGGTCGAGGCCGTGGAAGTCGCACCGGCCGAACCAGGGACGCTGCTGCCGGGGAGGCAGTAGCAACGAGCAAGCCCCCCGGCAGCAGCCGGTGATCACTTCTCGCGCAGCGGCACCGATACGTAGGACGGGTCGGCCGCGGGAGAGGAGAAGGTCAGCTGCGCGCCGGTCGGGTTGTGCTCGATGTAGAGCGGGTCGACCGTGTCGATCACCAACGCGAGCTTGTGTCCCGCAGGAACGTCGTAGGCCGTGGAGAACAACTCCAGGTCCACGCCGAACGCCTGCCCCGGGGTCTTGTCGTGGAAGGTGTACGGAGCGTGGGAGACCAGCTTGCCGACGCCGAGCGGCCCCACGTCGTAGAGATACGCGACGAGGGTGCCGCTCGGCTTCGTGCTGCTCACGGTGGTGTGCAGCTTGGTGGTGCCGCGTACCTGCTGGTCACTGTCGTAACGACCGCTCTGCCACACCGCCGCGAACGCGCGCGGGAGCAGCGGGATGGACGCGGTGGGCGGGGTCTTGAGGAACTGGTCGAGGGCGTTGGAGAGCAGCACGATGCCGCCATTCGCGCCCGAGTCGACGTCCGCGAAGATGTGCTCGCTGTCGTTGAGCGGGATCTTCGTGGTGGCCGCGCCGACCGACTTCCAGTCCGCGTAGCCCTCGTAGCCGCCCGTGGAGCGTGACTTGAGCTGGACCGGCTGCTCGCGGTCGATGGCGTTGTCGGCGCCCTTGAGGTAGTGGTCGAACCAGCGCTGGGTGTCCGTCCACACGTCGTTGGGCAGACCGAGCAGGCCCGTCGCCTCGGCCGTCGCGTGGTCGCCCGGGCGGAACTCCAGGCGCTTGGGACCCGCGTACTGCTCGAAGAACTTCGCGTACTGGTTGGGCGGGAAGATCGTGTCGCCCCAGGCGTTCGCCAGCATGATCGCGGGCTTGTTGGCGTTGAGTTTGTCGAGATACGTGGCGGGGGAGCGCTTCTTGCCCCACGCGATCATCTCGTCCTCCTTGGCCAGGTTCGAGCCGAGGAAGTCCGCCATGACCTGCTGGAGTTCGGGGCTCGGACGGCCCGTCAGGAAGCCGGCGCCGGTGAGCAGGCCGGCCGCCATGGAGTGCTGGGTGCGGCCCGAGTAGATCGACTCGATGAGGTCGGCCCAGCCGCTGAGCGCGCCGACCGCCTTGACCCGCTTGTCGTGTGCGGCGGCGAGCAGCGAGATGCCCGCGCCGTACGAGACACCGGCCATACCGATCTTGTCCGGGTCGGCCGCGGTGTTGGCGATCGTCCAGTCGATGACACGGGAGGCGTCGGCGATGTCCGGGGGGCCGGCCACCTCGATGGTGCCGCCGGACTGCCAGAAGCCGCGGGAGTTGTAACTCACCACGACATAGCCGGAGTCGGCGAGTTTCTGCGCCTGGGCGATGTACTCGATCTGCGGAACGGCCCAGCTTGTGGGCAGCACGATCGCCGGGAATCTCTGGCCTGCCTGGGCGCCGGCCGGGGTGAAGACGTTGCCCTTGAGGATCGTGCCGCCGTCGCCGGCGATGTCGACGAACCGCACATCTGTGGCCGTCGCGGCCTGAGTTGCGGGCGCCGCTGTGGCCGAGGCCGGAGCCAGACCGAAGGCGGCGCCCGCAACGAGGGCGGCGGAGAGCGAGCTGATCGAGGTGGTGCGCAGGGCCTTGCGGGGCAGTCCCACGGGTCACTCCTCACTCGTGTCAGTGCAAAGTGACCGTACGGTAACGTCAGTTCCTTACCCGAGGTAACCTGCGGGTAAGTTACGCGCTGGTAAAGATTGTGCGGCGCTGCCCCGGCGCGTCAGTTGCCCGCCGCCGCGTCGCCGCCGAGTGCGCTGAGCTTCTGCCACTCGGTCCAGCTCATGTTCCACTGCGCGTAGCCGTTGCCCATCTTGGCCTGGCCCTTGGATCCCGGGCCCGTGACCTCCACGAGGTCGCCCGGCTGCACCTGGGAGTAGAGCCAGTCGGCGTCGGCGTCGCTCATTCCGACACAGCCCGAACTGTTGTTGACCTTGCCGTAGTTGCCCGCGTTCCAGGGGGCGGCGTGGATGTACATGCCCGAGTCGGTCAGGCGCATCGAGTCGCGCACCTGCTTGTCGTAGGCGTCGCCCAGGCCCACCGACTGGGAGGTCATCCGGACGGTGCCCTCCTTGCGCATCAGCACCATCTTCCCGTCCCAGGAGGCCTTCTCGCCGCCGGGCGTGCCGGCCGCGACGGGGATCGACTTCACGACCTGGCCGTCCCGGACGAGTTGCAGCTGCTTGGTGCCGAGGTCGACCTTGATCTGCTGGTCCTTGCCGACGGTGAACTCGTTGTCGTAGTCGCGGACGAACCAGCCGCCGTCCGGGCCCGAGTCGACGCCGTCGAGGTCCGCGTCGAGCTTCACCTTCGTGCCCGGCTTCCAGTACGTCTCGGGCCGCCAGTCGACCCGCTGGTGGCCGGACGCCGTCTGATACCAGCCCCACGACCCCTTCGTACCGTTGTTCGTCGTCACCTTCAGCTGCTTCTCGACCGCGGCCTTGTTCTTGACCGGGTGGTCGAAGGTGATGGAGATCGGCATCGCGGTGCCGACGGTGGAGCCGGAAGTGAAGTTGAAGTCCAGCTTGTTGACCTTGTCGGCCTGCTGGGTGGTGAAGGAGTTCTCGGCCTTGCGGTCCTGGTCGTCCGTGGCCTTGATCTTGTACGTGGTGCCCGGCGCGGTGACCCGCTCCGAGACCCAGGACTTTCCGTCGGCGGCCAGTTTCCCGGCCAGTTCCACGCCCTTGCCGTCGCGTACGGAGACGTCCTTCAGTTTGCCCTCGTCCGTGGATATCTTCACCGGCTCGCCCGGCTTCGCGCTGTCGCCGGTCAGGTTCACCGAGATCTTCGCCGAGGAGTCGGCGCCCAGCGCGCCCTTTCCGTCGCCCCCGCTGCCGGAGCAGGCGCTGAGCGCGACCGCGAGCACCGCGGTGCCGGCGAGTGCGGCGGTGCGGGCCTTGCGGGGCAGGGGGTGGCGGCGGGTGCGGCGGTTCCGGCTCACGGAATGCTCCTCCTTGGGGTGGCGTCCGTGGGGGAGGAGTGCGCAGCGCGGCTCGGGGTTGCGAAATCCGCGGAAAAATCTCGGTAATTCGGGCATTGGCTGTGCGGTGCCGGTCAGCCGGTGCCTTTCGGCGGGCGAGGGGGGACGTAAGTCCCTTGACCGGTCGGCGGGCGATCTCCCGGATGGTGCCCGCGGGGTCCTGGAAGGCCGCGGTGAGCGTGAACTGCATCCGGGCGCAGCTCTGGGCCCTCATGACATCGTGGAACCATCTTGGACGGTTCACGGAGAGGGTTCTTCGCATGAGCGACATCGCGGTCATCGGTCTGGGAGCGATGGGGAGGCCCGTCGCACTCAACCTCCTGAGGGCCGGTCACGACGTCGTCGTGTGGAATCGCTCCGACGGGCCCGTGGACGAACTCCTCGCAGCCGGTGCCCGGCGATCCGGCTCGGTCGCCGAGGCCCTGCACACGCCGGTGGTCCTCTCGGTCCTGGCCGACGACCGGGCCGTCGCCGAGACATTCCTCGACTCCGGTGTTCTCGCGCAGGCCCCGGGCGGGACGGTGCACGTCAACCTCGCGACGGTGAGCGCCGACCTGGCCCGCAGGGCCGCGGCAGCACACGCCGAGCACGGGGTCGGGTATGTCGCGGCGCCCGTCTTCGGCCGTGTTCCGGTCGCCGAGGCCGGGGCACTGAACATCCTCGCGGCCGGTGAGGACCGGCTGATCCACCGCGTGCAGCCGTTCTTCGACGTGATCGGGTCGCGGACCTGGCGCATCGGCGACCGTCCGGAGCAGGCCAACGTCGTGAAGATCCTCGGGAACTATCTGATCGCCTGTGCGATCCAGTCCCTCGGGGAGGCCGTCAGCCTCGCGGAAGGCGCCGGTGTCGACTCGGGGCAGCTCGTCGAACTCCTGACCTCGACGCTCTTCCCGGGAGCCGTCTACTCCGGCTACGGGTCGATGATCGCCGAACGGCGCTACCAGCCGGCCGGATTCACCACCGCCCTGGGCCGCAAGGACCTCCACCTCGCGCTCGACGCGGCGGACGACCACGGCGTTCCGCTCCCGATCGGTGAGCTGCTGCGGGCTGTTTTCGATCAGGCCGTCGCCGACGGTCGCGGGGCGGACGACTGGGCGGTCATCGCGGAACAGCAGCCGCGCTGACCGCCGAGGACCGGACTACTGCTTCGCGCGGTGCGCGCCCTTGGGGGCCGGTGCCGCCTCTTGGGCGGCGCGGGTCACGTCCGCGACCAGTTCGACCACATCGGGGCCGTACGCCTGGGAGTTGACCACCTTCAGGAGCAGTACGAAGGAGTTGCCGCCGTACTTGCGGCTCAGGCGTTCGTGGTGCTTGGCGAGATAGCGGGTGGCGGCCTGGTTGGTGACGGCGCGCTGGCCGCAGAAGAGGAAGACCGGACGGGCCTCCTTGCCCTGGCCTGCGGTCAGCCGGGCGAGCACCACGTACTCCGTGATGCCGGGCTCCATGCGGTAGCGCTCGGAGCCGATCTGGAACGCGCCGCGGTCCGGACCCGGCTCGGGGTCGTTGTTGACGCGGACACCGGGCAGCAGCGAGTGCATGTGCGCGGCCATCCGGCGGTTGGAGGACGGGCCGCCGACACAGAACTCGGTGCGCTCGCCGAAGCCCTGCTGGGCCGAGTCGTGCGTGATGAGCTGCGCGTGGCCGCCGCAGTCCTTGATGAGCGCGGAGAGTTCGAGCAGGGCGAACACGTCGTTGCGCGAGATCATCAGGTCGGGACCGCCCGCGTCGCGGTTCACCACGAGCAGCGACTCGGAGTTCTGCGGGAGCCCGAAGAAGGCCTGCTTGCGTCTGAGCTTGCGGCGCCACAGATACGTACGGGCGTACCAGCCCAGGGATATCGCGATCCCCGCGGCGACCACACCGATGACGACATTGCGCAGCAGTTCATTCATGGGCGCGCACTCTAGCGGTCCACCGGACCCGTGTTCGAGGGTCCCCCGGCCCCTTTCGCGCGGGCGGCCGGGTGTTTCGCGGCAAGGTGCGATACGTCGGGAAACTGGGTCGACGGGCCACCAAAAGGTGCGAGGCGGACGGGGGTCGGTGAGGGTGGGCCGGGTGTGCGCCGGACCGCGGCGCCCGCTCGGATCTGCCCAGGAGTGTTCCCTTGCGCGCTGTCCTTCCGGCCGTCCTCGCCCCGGTGCTGCTCGCTGCGGCGATCCCTCCGGTGAGTGCCCAGGAGGGATCGGTCCCTGCCGATGCGCTTTTGGCGAAGGTGCGCCACTGCCACCCGGTCTCGGCCGGGCGTTTCCGCACGGACGACGGGGCGCGCGCGAACATCCCGGTGTGCGGGGCCAAGGGCGCCGTCTTCTGGAAGGCCGACCTCGACATCGACTGCGACGGCCGGCCGAGCCGTGCGTGCAACAAGAGGACCGACCCGTTCTTCCTGCCCACGACCGCGTTCCAGGACTCGGCGGGGCGTCAGCTCGACTCGGCCACGCTGCCGTACGTGGTGGTGCCGGGGCCGAGCAAGGCATGGGACCACCGGCGATGGGGCGTACGGGGCGGGGGAGTTGTGGCCGTCGTCCACCGGGGCAGGGTCGAGTACGCCGTGGTCGGCGACACCGGCCCGACCGATCTGATCGGCGAGGCCTCGTACGCCACCGCCCGCGCGCTCGGCATCGATCCGCACCCGGTGCGCGGGGGCGCCGACGGCGGGGCGACGTACATCTTCTTCCGCGGCTCGCAGGTGCGGCCGATCGAGAGCCACCGGGAGGCGGTGCGGCTCGGGCAGTCGCTGGCGCGGAAGTTCGTCAGCGGGCGGTAGGTCCGGCGCGGTACGTCCGGCGATAGGTCCGGCGGTGGGGCCGGCGATACGTTCGTGCGGGCGGTGGCCCAGCGGGAACACCGGACGCCCGGCGTTAGGATCAGGCACCTGATGACTGCCACTCTCGTCGCCAAAGATCTCGCCGCCGGACATGGTGAGCGCGCCCTCTTCGCCGGTCTCGACCTGGTCGTCGCCCCAGGCGACGTGCTCGGACTCGTCGGCGCAAACGGGGCGGGGAAGTCCACGCTCCTGAAGCTGCTCGCCTCGGTGAACACTCCCGAGCACGGCGCGGTACGGCTCAGCCCGCCCTCCGCCGCCGTCGGCTACCTGCCGCAGGAGCCCGAGCGGCGGCCCGGCGAGACCGTGCAGGAGTTCCTCGCCCGCAGGACCGGAGTCGCCGCCGCGCAGGCCACGCTCGACGCGGCCACGCAGGGCCTGGTCGACGGGGCACCCGGCGCGGACGACGCGTACTCGGACGCCCTCGACCGCTGGCTGAACCTCGGCGGCGCCGATCTGGAGGAGCGGGCCGAGGAGGTCGCTTCGAGCCTCGGACTCACCATCGGGCTCCACCAGGAGATGACCTCGCTCTCCGGTGGCCAGGCCGCCCGCGCGGGTCTGGCCTCGCTGCTGCTCAGCCGTTACGACATCTTCCTGCTCGACGAGCCCACCAACGACCTGGACCTGGACGGCCTCGAGCGCCTGGAGGCCTTCGTCACCGGGCTGCGCGCCGGCACCGTACTGGTCAGCCACGACCGCGAGTTCCTCACCCGCACCGTCACCGGCGTACTCGAACTGGACCTGCCGCAGCAGCGCGTCAACCACTTCGGCGGTGGCTACGCCTCGTACCTGGAGGAGCGCGAGCGCGCCCGGCGGCACGCGCGCGAGGAGTACGAGGAGTACGCCGACACCGTCTCCGGCCTGGAGGCGCGGGCGCGGATGCAGCGGGGCTGGATGGAGAAGGGCGTCGCCAACGCCCGTCGCAAGGCGGGCGACAACGACAAGCTCGGCAAGGCGTTCCGTGCCGAGTCCACCGAGAAGCAGGCCGCCAAGGCCCGCCAGACCCAGCGGCTGATCGAACGGCTCGACGTCGTCGACGAGCCGCGCAAGGAGTGGGAGCTGCGGATGGAGATCGCCGCCGCGCCGCGCTCCGGTGCGGTGGTGGCGACGCTGCGCGGGGCCGAAGTCGCGCGCGGGGACTTCCGTTTCGGTCCGGTGGATCTGCAGATCGACTGGGCGGACCGGGTGGCCATCACCGGCGCCAACGGCTCCGGCAAGTCGACTCTTCTGGCCGCGCTGCTCGGCAGGCTGCCCTTGGACGCCGGGCACGCCTCGCTCGGCTCCGGGGTGGTGGTCGGCGAGGTCGACCAGGCGCGAGCGCTGTTCTACGGCGATGTACCGCTGCTCGAGGCCTTCGGCGCGGCGGTGCCGGAGATGGCCCCGGCGGATGTGCGGACGCTGCTCGCGAAGTTCGGCCTGAAGGCGGCGCATGTCCTGCGCCCGGCCGCGACCCTCTCGCCGGGCGAGCGCACCAGGGCCGCGCTGGCCCTGCTCCAGGGCCGGGGCGTGAACCTCTTGGTGCTCGACGAGCCGACCAACCATCTGGACCTGGCCGCGATCGAGCAGCTGGAGTCCGCGCTGGCCTCGTACACCGGGACGCTGCTGCTCGTCACGCACGACCGCCGGATGCTGGAGGCCGTGGCCACGACCCGGCGTATCGAGGTCGCGGACGGGCGGGTCAGCGAGAGCTGAGGCTCCGCCCGTCGGCCTCCTTGTCGGTCGATGGCCGTCGACGGCCGGTCGAGCGTCAGTCGAGGCAGAACTCGTTGCCCTCGATGTCCTGCATCGTGATGCACGACTCGTTGACGGCGTCGGCGCGCTGCGTCAGCACGTGCTTCGCGCCGAGCGCCATCAGACGTGCGCATTCGGCTTCGAGCACGGCCAGGCGCTCATCGCCGACGAGGCCGGTGCCGACGCGGACATCGAGGTGCACCCGGTTCTTGACGGCTTTGCCCTCAGGGACGCGCTGGAAGAACAGTCGCGGGCCTTCCCCCGTGGGGTCCTGGCAGGCGAACCACGCGCCGCGCTCCTCGGGCGGCTGCGCGGCGTGGTACTCGTCCCAGGAGGCGAACTCCTTGGGCGGCGAGGGCACTTCGTATCCGAGAATCTCGCACCAGAAGCGGGCGACGCGCTCGGGATCGGCACAGTCGAAGGTGACCTGGAACTTCTTGATCGCTGGCATCCGCGCACCATAAGAGCGAGTTCGGTCCCTCGGCAAGCGAGTTGCACGCGGCGCGTTCCGCAGCAGCGGTGCTCAGAGCTGCGTCAGGATCCGCGGGCCGTCGTGGGTGATCGCCACCGTGTGCTCGGCGTGTGCGGCGCGGCTGCCGTCCACGGAGCGCAGAGTCCAGCCGTCGCGGTCCTCGTAATAGCGGTCCGTGCCACCGCCGATCAGCATCGGCTCGATCGCGAGGACCATGCCGTGCTTGAGCGGCATCCCGCGTCCCGGACGGCCCTCGTTCGGTAGGGAGGGATCCTCGTGCATCTGCCGGCCGATGCCATGACCGCCGAAGCCCTCCGGGATGCCGTAGCCGGCGGCCCGGCAGACCTTGCCGATCGCGTGGGCGATATCGCCGATGCGGTTGCCGACGGTGGCCGCCGCGATCCCCGCGTCGAGCGCGGCGAAGGCCGTCTCCACCAGCCTGGTGTCAGCGGGTCGCGGGGTGCCGACGATGAAGCTGATCGCCGAGTCGCCCGCCCAGCCGTCGAGCTTGGCGCCGAAGTCGGCCGTGGTGACGGACTGATCAGGCCGAGACCGCAAGCTGCACCCCGTGGTGCGCGGGCCGCTCCAGTTCGTCGAGCAGCGCGAGCGCCAGATCCGCGTGCGCGATACGGCCCTCTCCCTCGATCACCGTGCCGACCGCCGTGCGGTACGAGCCCGTGACCGGCGCCTCGGCGTTCAGGTCCATCGGGGGCACGACCATCAACCAGTCGAGCCCGTCCGCCTGTTCGCGCAACAGGTCGAACTCGGCCGCATGCCCCTGTGAGAACAGCCGGTACGCCTCGGGGAACGCCGGATCGTCCATGATCCGCACTCCCGGCGCGGTCTCCAGGGTCGATGCGATACCGAGGACGACCAGCCGTTCCACCCCCGCCTTGCCGAGACCCGTGACCAGCGCGTGGGCCGCCGCCGTGAAGTACTCCTCGGACGGCATGTCGAGGCGGGCCGACGCGTTGAGCGCCCCGTCGTGGCCCGCCGCGACGGCAGCCACCCGCGCGGCATCGGTGGCGTCGCCCCGTACGACCGTGACCTGCTCCGCACTCCCGAGCTCCGGGTACTTCGCCGGGTCCCGCACCACCGCCGTGACGCGGTGACCCCGGCGCGCCGCCTCCGCCACCGCGGCGCTGCCGACCCGGCCACCGGCACCGAAAATCACGAACCTGCTCATCCGAACCCCCTGGGTCTGTGTGCTGACGAGCCGACCGTAGAGGGCGTATATCCGGTTACTTCAAGGGAACCGGCCCTCGTACCCTGCACCCATGACCCCTGACGAGCCGCTGAGCGCCGACATGTTCGACGCCGACTGCGGGCACCGGCTGCCGTTCCGCTTCGGCGACAAGTGGAGCGCCATGGTCATGCGCTGCCTCGAAGGCGGGCCGCGCCGCTTCACCGAGCTCAAGGTGCCGCTGCACCGCGTCTCCCCGAAGGTGCTCACCGAGACGCTGCGCGCGATGGAACGCGACGGCTGGGTCAGCCGCACCGCGTACGACGAGAACCCGCCGCGCGTCGAGTACGGGCTGACCGCGCTCGGCCGCTCCCTGCTCGCCCCGCTCGACCACGTGTGCGCCTGGACGCGCGAGCACCAGGGGCAGATCATCGGGGCGCGGCGGGAGTAGGAGCGGCAGGAGTAGGCGTCGCAGTAGGAGTACGCGCAGTAGGAGTACGCGCAGCAGGAGTACGCGCAGGGGGAGTAACAGATCCTGCGCCGCACGCCGCCCGGGTTCACGCTGCCCGTATGGCCCGTCCCTCGGCTCTTGTGCGCGGCGTGCTCGCCGCGGTCCTGCTGCCCGCCCTCGTCTCCACCGCCCCCGCGCCCCGTCCGCTGACGCATCCCGGTGCGTTCCTCGACCGGGCCAGGCTCGATTTCGTCCGGTCGCGGGTGCGCGCCGGCGCCGAGCCGTACGCCTCGGCCTTCGACGCGATGCGCGCCAGCCGCTACGCCTCGGTCTGGTACTTCGTCCAGCCGCAGACCGATGTGTCCTGCCCGCCCGGCGACCGGCCGGGCCACGGCTGTGTGCAGGAGCGCGAGGACGCGATCGCCGCTTACACCCATGCCCTGATGTGGGCCGTCACCCGTGAACCGGCCCACGCCCGCAAGGCGCTGGAGATCATGGACCTGTGGTCGGGGACCCTGCGCGGCCACAGCGGAGGCAACTCCGGTCTGCAGGCCGCCTGGGCCGGTTCGATGTGGGCACGGGCCGGCGAGATCATGCGCTACGTCTACGACGGCTGGCCGGCCGAGAGCGTGACCCGTTTCGACCGGATGCTGCGCGAGGTGTATCTGCCGCAGGTCGCGGGCGGCTCGCTCGGCCGCAACGGCAACTGGGACCTTGTGATGGCCGACGCGGCCGCGAGCATCGGCGTCTTCCTCGACGACCGGGGCGTCTTCGAGCGGGCCGTCGCGCGGGCGCGCCAGCGCGTGCCGGCGTACTTCTATCTGCGCTCCGACGGGCCCCGCCCGAAGAGCCCGCCGGGCGGACTGGTGGAGAGCCGCGGGGAGTTGACCCGCTACTGGTTCGGCCAGCGCAGGTTCGTCGACGGACTCGCCCAGGAGACCTGCCGCAACTTCGAGCATGTCGGCTACGCGATCGCCGCCACCGCCCATGTGGCGGAGACGGCCCGCGTGCAGGGCGTCGACCTGTACAAGGACGTGGCCGAACGGCTGCGAGCCGCCCTGGAGTTGCACGCCCAGTACCAGGTCAGCGAGGCGGAGGCCGGGCCCGAGTGGCTCTGCGACGGGCATCTGACGCTCACCATGGGGCCGGATCTGGAGGCCGCGCTCAACCACCTCCAGAACCGGCTCGGGATGCGGCTGCCGCACGCACGCCGCATGGCGGGAGAGATGCGGCCGGCGGGGACGGACAACCTGTTCGTGGCCTGGGAGACGCTGACGCACGGCGGGGAGCCGGTCACATGAGGCGCGGCATCAGTCCCTTCGTTCCGTTCGTGCTGGTGGCGGGCCTGGTGGCGGGCCTGGTGGCGGCGGCCCCGCCACCTCCGCCGCCCGCCGACGTCCGTTCCGGCTTCCAGCACCCCGGAGTGCTGCTCGACCTGCGGCAGATCGACGCCCTGCGGCGCGCTGTCGCGGCCGGCCGCGAGCCTCAGGCCTCCGCGTACCGCCGGATGAAGGAGAGCCGTTACGCGGCCGACGACTACACGCCCCACCCGTACGAGATCGTGGCCTGCGCGCCGTACGAGAAGCCGCCGGCCTGCACCGCCGAACGCGAGGACGCCATCGCCGCGTACACCCAGGCGCTGCTGTGGACCGTCACCCGCGACCCCGCGCACGCCCGTCGCGCCGTGCGCATCATGGACTCCTGGTCCGCTGTCCTCGTCGATCACACCGAGGGCAACTCCGCGCTCCAGGCCGCCTGGGCGGGCTCCACCTGGGCGCGCGCCGCCGAGCTGGTGCGGTACTCCTACGAGGGCTGGCCCGCGGCGGACATCGACCGCTTCGGCCGGATGCTGCGCCACGCGTACCTCGGTGAGTACGCCGAGGAGGTGGCCGACTACAACGGCAACTGGGATCTGGCGATGACCGACGCCGCCATCGCCATCGCCGTCTTCCTCGACGACCGCAAGGTCTTCGACCAGGCCGTACGCCGCTTCCGCGCCCGCGTGCCCGCGTACTTCTATCTGCGCTCCGACGGTCCGCTGCCGGTGGCGCCGCCCGGCGGGAAGGCCGATACGCCCGAGGAGATCAGGGAGTTCTGGTTCGGGCAGCGCACCTTCGTCGACGGCATCGCACAGGAGTCCTGCCGCAACTTCATGCACGTCGGCTACGCGCTCGCCGCGTCCGCGCACATCGCCGAGACCGCACGTCTGCAGGGTGTGGACCTTTATGGAGAGGTACGCGAACGGCTGCGCGCCACCGTCGAGTTCCACGCCCGCCACCAGCTCGGCGAGCCCATGCCCAAGGCGCTGTGCGGAGGCAGGCCGGAGCTCACCATGGGGCCCGATCTGGAGGTCGTGCTGCAGGGGCTCGGTGCCTCGATGCCGTACGGCAGGAAGCTCGCGGCCTCGATGCGGCCGGCCGGTACCGACGACCTGTTCGTGGCCTGGGAGACGTTGACGCACGGCGCGGACCTGGAGGGCTGCGGGGATACGGATAGGGTCGCCTGTCATGACCAGCGACGCCCTTGAGGCCCTCGGCCGCTCCCGATACATCTCGCTCACCACGTACCGCAAGGACGGCACGCCGGTCTCCACACCGGTCTGGGTCGTCAGCGACGGCACGCTTCTGTACGTGTGGACCAAGACCGACACGTGGAAGGTGAAGCGGCTGCGGCGCGACAAGCGCGTGGTGGTCACCGCGTGCGATCTGCGCGGGCGGGTGGCCGAGGGCGCGGTGAGCGTCGAAGGGACCGCGACGCTGCTGGAGCAGAGCGAGATGGCGAAGGTACGACGGCTGCTGTCGCGCAAGTACAAGTGGCAGTACTGGATGCTCGACTATCCGGCGCTGATCGCCCGGCTCGGCAAGCGTCCGCACACCGGCATCGCCATCCGTCCCGAGCAGGCCTGACGGGCGCTCGGGACGGGATCCGCACGAGGGACGCCGGTCTCCCGCCGGAGGGCTCTCGTGCCCACATACGAAAACTGCGCGTAGCCGCCCCGTAACGCGCAAGGTGTGGAATGCTGCCGGACACGCACGGACCGGAAGGGTCCAGTCAGAGCCTGCTCGGCAGTAGCAGGCTCTTAGGTGGGGGACACATGGCGGCGGGGCAATACGCGGACCCTGCGCGGGAGTTCGCGGAGTATCTGAGAGGCCTGGTCGGACGCATCGACCAGGACGGTGGCTGGTGCGGAGTCTTCCTGCGGCGCGACCCCGACGGCATGCGGGCCTGTCTGCAGGGGCGCGAGGCGCCGCCGTGGGATGTGGTCGAAGCGCTGCTCAACGACCTCGCCGCGGCATACGGACGCGATCCGGCCGCCCAGGAACTGGAGCACGCCCGCGCCCTGCACCATCGTCTGCTGCGCCACGTCGACACCCGGCCGGGCTCGCGCGAGCGGCTCGGTGAGCGGCTCGACCTGATGCTCAAGGAGCAGCGGTACGCGGCCGAACGGCAGGCGGAACTGGGCGAGTTGCTGCAGACCGCATCCCCCTTCGAGGCCGAGCGGCTGCGGCTCGATCTCGCCTGGGCGCAGGACGACCACGAGCGGGCCACCATGCGCGTGGCGGAGCTCCGTGGGCGTCTGCGGCAGGTGGCGGGTCCGGCCAGGCCCGAACCCCGTTTCGTACCACCGGACATGGAGCATCCCTTCGTGCCGAGGCAGGGTGGCGGAGCGCGCGCCGCGCAGGAGCCGGCCGTCGCAGACGAGCCGTCCTCGTCCCGCCGGTTCCCGCGCAGAGGCGCGCGGTACGCGCCGGGCGGCGGCGACGCGGGGGTGGTCCCGCCCACCGCGGTATCCTCCACGCCGCGAGGAGCCCGCTACGCGCCCGCACCCGAACCGACCGCGCCGCCCGGCACCGCGCCGGGGCCCGATGCGATGTCCACCGTGGCGACCGTCGCCACACTGATTTCGCTGCGCGGCCAGGGGCGCACCGGCGAGGCCCATGTGCTGCTGTGCGAGGCGGCCCGTCGCCCGCCCGAGCAACTGCCGCTGCTCGGCAACGAGTTGCAGCGCGCCGGACTCGGCGCCGACTGGGCCACCCTGCTGTGGGAGGCCGCCTCGCTGCCGCCCGCCGACCTCGTCGCCGTCGCCGAATCGCTCGCGGCGGCCGGCCGCTCGGAGGACTCGGGGCGGCTGCTGCGCCAGGGCGTCGGCAGACCCGCGAACGAGATCGGAGAGGCCGCCCTGGTCATGGCCGACGCGGGCCGCCGAGTGCAGGCGGAGGTGCTCTTGGAGGCCTTCCTTCGTGTACGGACGCCCGAGGAGGCCGCGCGGATCGTCGCCGCGGACCCGGACCGGCTGATCCCGCCGCTGCTCAAGGCGGCGGCCGCGGTCTCGGGGGACTGCCGGCGAGATCTGTCGCATGCGCTGCGGGTGGCGGGGTTCAGGGTGTAGGGCCTCGGGTGTCTCGGCTTGCCGCGGTTGCCTTGGTCGCCTTGGGTTGCCACCGGGTGCCGGTGGTTGCCGCTGGTTGCCTCGCGGTCGAAGTCTCACCCGTACGAGTAGGAATCGCGACCGGCGCCGCGGGCTTGCGGCAGGCGGTCTTGCCCCGCACCAGCCGTGGTCGTACGTTCATGGCTCCACGGCCCACGTCTACGGGCGTAGAGCCCCGCTCGGCGCGGGGTGAGGTCGACAGCGAGCGTCTCGTCGAAGGAGCAGCTCATGGCCACCGTCGTACGCGCCGCACTCGTCCAGGCGACCTGGACAGGCGACACCGAATCCATGATCGCCAAACACGAGGAGCACGCCCGCGAGGCGGCCCGTCAGGGTGCACAGGTGATCGGCTTCCAGGAGGTCTTCAACGCGCCGTACTTCTGCCAGGTGCAGGAGCCGGAGCACTACCGCTGGGCCGAGGCGGTGCCCGACGGGCCCACCGTGCGCCGGATGCAGGAGCTCGCGCGGGAGACCGGGATGGTCATCGTCGTCCCCGTCTTCGAGGTCGAACAGGCCGGCTTCTACTTCAACACAGCGGCCGTGATCGACGCCGACGGCACGTATCTCGGCAAGTACCGCAAGCACCACATCCCGCAGGTGAAGGGCTTCTGGGAGAAGTACTACTTCAAGCCGGGGAACATGGGCTGGCCCGTCTTCGAGACGGCCGTCGGGAAGATCGGCGTCTATATCTGCTACGACCGGCACTTCCCGGAAGGATGGCGTCAACTCGGCCTGAACGGCGCCCAGCTGGTGTACAACCCCTCCGCCACCTCGCGCGGTCTGTCCGCCTACCTCTGGCAGCTGGAACAGCCCGCGGCCGCCGTCGCCAACGAGTACTTCATCGCGGCGATCAACCGGGTCGGCCAGGAGGAGTACGGCGACAACGACTTCTACGGGACCTCGTACTTCGTCGACCCGCGCGGGCAGTTCGTCGGTGAGACCGCGAGCGACAAGGCCGAGGAACTGGTCGTACGGGATCTGGACTTCGGTCTGATCGAGGAAGTACGCAATCAGTGGGCGTTCTACCGCGACCGCCGTCCCGACGCGTACGAAGGGCTGGTGCAGCCGTGACCTCTGAGCTGTACGACCGTCATCGGCGGGTGCTGCCGGACTGGCTGGCCCTCTACTACGAGGAGCCCGTCGAGCTGACGCACGGCGAGGGCCGCCACGTCTGGGGCGCGGACGGTACGCGCTACCTGGACTTCTTCGGCGGCATCCTCACCACGATGACCGCCCACGCGCTGCCCGAGGTCACCAAGGCGGTGGCCGAACAGGCCGGCCGGATCATCCACTCGTCCACGCTCTACCTCGACCGCCCGATGATCGAACTGGCCGAACGTGTCGCCACGTTGAGCGGTATCCCCGACGCGCGGGTCTTCTTCACCACCTCGGGCACGGAGGCCAACGACACGGCGCTGCTGCTCGCGACGGCGTACCGGGGCTCGAACTCGATCCTCGCGATGCGCAACAGCTACCACGGCCGCTCGTTCTCGGCGGTCGGCATCACGGGCAATCGCGCGTGGTCGCCGACCTCGCTGACCCCCCTGCAGACGTTGTACGTCCACGGGGGAGTGCGTACGCGGGGTCCGTACGCCTCGTTGGACGACTCCGCCTTCGTGGCCGCCTGCGTGGCCGACCTGGAGGACCTCCTGGGTCACGGCCGCCCGCCGGCCGCACTGATCGCGGAACCGATCCAGGGGGTGGGCGGCTTCACCTCACCCCCCGACGGCCTGTACGCGGCCTTCCGTGAAGTCCTCTCCGCCCACGGGGTGTTGTGGATCTCGGACGAGGTGCAGACGGGCTGGGGCCGCACCGGCGACAACTTCTGGGGCTGGCAGGCGCACGCCGCCTCGGGCCCGCCCGACATGCTCACGTTCGCCAAGGGCATCGGCAACGGCATGTCCATCGGCGGCGTCGTCGCCCGCGCCGAGATCATGAACTGCCTCGACTCCAACTCCATCTCCACCTTCGGCGGTTCCCCGGTCACGATGGCGGCCGGCCTCGCCAACCTCACGTACCTCCTGGAACACGACCTCCAGGGCAACGCCCGCCGAGTCGGCGGCCTGCTGCTCTCGCGGCTGCAGGCCATCGGTGCGCATGTCGACTGCGTACGCGAAGTGCGCGGCCGAGGCCTGATGCTCGGCATCGAACTGTGCGAACCGGGCACGGACCGGCCGTCCCCCGAGCGTGCCGCGGCGGTCCTGGAGGCGACGCGGGCCGCTGGTCTGCTGATCGGCAAGGGCGGCGGACACAGCACGAGCGTGCTGCGGATCGCACCGCCGCTCAGCCTGACGGTGGCGGAGGCGGAGGAGGGCGCGGGGATCCTGGAACGAGCCCTGCGTTCCGTGTAGTCGCCCGCTGCCGTCCGCTCTCGTTCCCCGTCGGACTCTCTGTCGAACTCCTTGCCGAACTCCCTGTCGAATCCCACCTCTGGGGGAAGCCATGACGACCCGAACCCTCATCACCGGCGGCCTGGTCATCACGGCCGCGGACGAGACCCACGCCGACGTACTGATCGAGGACGGCCGCATCGCAGCCCTGGCCGCCCCGGGCACCCAGGAGTGGTCGGCCTCGGCGGACCGGGTCCTCGACGCGAGTGGCAAGTACGTGATCCCGGGCGGGGTGGACGTGCACACGCACATGGAGCTGCCGTTCGGCGGGACGTTCGCGTCGGACACGTTCGAGACGGGGACGAAGGCGGCGGCGTGGGGCGGGACCACGACGATCGTGGACTTCGCGGTGCAGTCGAAGGGGCATGCGCTGCGGGCCGGGTTGGACGCGTGGTACGCGAAGGCGGACGGCAACTGCGCGATCGACTACGGCTTCCACATGATCCTGTCGGACGTGAACGAGCGGACGCTGAAGGAGATGGATCTGCTCGTGGAGGAGGGGATCACGTCGTTCAAGAATTTTGTTGGCGGAGCTGACCGGGGATCTTTTTCGCCCGCAGCCGCCTGACCTGCCGTAACTGGCCGGTTTGCTCCGTGTTTTGGGCTGTCTGACCTGATCGATGCGATTGCTATGTCGGGGCCGCTGTGGGGTGGCTGTCCGGCGCAGGGAGGTTGACACGATGACTCGCACGCTGATCACCGGTGGGCTTGTGATCACGGCCGCTGACGAGGTTCACGCGGATGTGCTGATCGAGGACGGTCGGATCGCGGCTGTGGCGGCGGCCGGGACGCAGGAGTGGTCTGCTTCGGCGGACCGGGTGATCGATGCGACTGGTAGGTATGTGATCCCAGGTGGGGTCGATGTCCACACGCACATGGAGCTGCCGTTCGGCGGGACCTTCGCGTCGGACACGTTCGAGACTGGGACGCAGGCGGCGGCGTGGGGTGGGACCACGACGATCGTGGACTTCGCGGTGCAGACGAAGGGGCAGTCGCTGCACGCGGGTCTGGATGCCTGGCATGCGAAGGCGGACGGGAACTGTGCGATCGACTACGGGTTCCACATGATCCTGTCGGACGTGAACGACCGGACACTGAAGGAGATGGATCTTCTCGTCGAGTCCGGTTGTACATCGTTCAAATTGTTCACTGCCTACCCCGGGGTGTTCTACTCCGATGATGGGCAGATCCTGCGGGCGATGCAGAAAGCGTCGATGAACGGCGGCATGATCATGATGCATGCCGAGAACGGCATCGCGATCGATGTCCTGGTCGAGCAGGCGTTGCAGCGGGGGGAGACGGATCCGCGGTTTCACGGGGAGGTCCGCAAGGCCCTGCTCGAAGCCGAGGCCACGCATCGGGTGATCAAGCTTGCGCAGGTGGCGGGTGCTCCGGTGTATGTGGTGCATGTGTCGGCGCAGGAGGCGGTGGCGGAGCTGGCCCGCGCGCGGGATGAGGGCCTGCCGGTGTTCGGGGAGACCTGTCCGCAGTATCTGTTCCTGTCGACGGACGATCTCGCGGAGCCGGATTTCGAGGGTGCGAAGTACGTGTGCTCGACACCGCTGCGGCCCAAGGAACATCAGGCCGCACTGTGGCGTGGGCTGCGCACTAATGACCTCCAGGTCGTCTCGACCGACCACTGCCCATTCTGCTTCGTCGGCCAGAAGGAGCTCGGACGCGGAGACTTCTCGAAGATCCCCAACGGAATGCCAGGCGTCGAGAACCGGATGGATCTGCTGCATCAGGCGGTCCTGGACGGTCATATCTCACGGCGGCGGTGGATCGAGATCGCCTGCGCGACACCGGCGCGGATGTTCGGCCTGTATGGAAGGAAGGGGACGATCGCGCCGGGGGCGGATGCGGATGTCGTGATCTATGACCCTGCGGCGGAGCAGGTGATGTCCGCTGAGACGCATCACATGAACGTGGACTACTCGGCGTATGAGGGGAAGCGGGTGACCGGGCGGGTGGAGAGCGTGCTTTCCCGCGGTGAACTCGTCATCGACGGGCGGGAGTTCGTGGGGCGGGCCGGGCATGGGGCGTATCTCGCGCGGGGGACCAGCCAGTACTTGGGGTAGCGCGTCCCGCTCATGCGTGAGGTATTCGCAAGTGGGCACACATGTGCGTCGCGCGCGTCCATGGATGTGCTCGTGCCCATTTGGTGCTGATGGTCAGATGTTGCTGAATCGGTCGGGTGGTGCCCTGTCATGCTGGAGACATGGGCGCTGATTGCTCCAACGGACAGGTCCTGCCGCTGGGTTGGTACCCCGGGTGCACGTCTCGGCTGTCTGTGGTGCCACATATCATCCGCTCACCCGTATAGAGCTGGTTCGGAGCGGAGCGGTAGGACATGGCACGACAACGTCCGTGGATCATCGAGGACAGCGCGATCAGCTCGTCAGATCAAGATCGCTTTGATCATCAGTCAGTAAGTCGTGAACTTCTCGACATCATCCGCGGATCCGCTCAACCGCTCGCCGTCGGGTTGCTTGGGCCCTTTGGCAGTGGCAAGTCCTCCGTTGTTCGGCTCCTCGCCAATGAATTGAGGGGCGACAGGAACTGGGCGATCTTGCACCTGAGCGCCGAGCGGCACAGCGGCTCAGCTCGTGCAAGGGGACTGCTATACGGCCTGCTTGACGAAGCCCTGCGGCAGAAGCTCATCCCGAAGGGGATGTGGGAGTCCGAACGGGCCTGTCTTGACGGTGGGCGGCAGCGCGTGGCGTCGAGACCCACCGCGAATGCCGGCAAGCCCGGGAGTGTGCGGTGGTTCAGTTATCCCGCAGCCGCCGGTGCGGCGCTGGCGTGGCTCCTAGCTTCGCTGATCATGATCTGGGTGCTCGGCACGCTAGTCGTGGCAGTCGGCCACCTTTGCGGTCTGGGGACCGGTGTTTCGACTTGGACCTGGTTCGCCTCTCCAGGGGCCAGGCCGGTGACAACCGCCTTGTCAGGTGCTGCCGTTGTGGCCTGTGTTCTTGGGACTGCCAAGGACGGCGCCCTGGCAATGTTGAAGAAGCACGAGATCACACTCACGACACCGCGTCCGGAATCGACGGATGACCTGGAGCAGGTGTTCACGGGACTGATCGAAGCCATCGACCGCCGGTTGATCATCGCCATCGACGACATCGACCGTTTGGCGGCAAGTGAAGTACTCGAAGCCATCACAACAGTGCGCAGCCTCCTTCTCACCGGCACGCATCACAACCACCCACCTGTGTTCCTGATCTCCTGCGACGAGGACATCGTCCGAGAGGCGATCGTCGGCGTGCGTCCGGGTCTGGCACACCGACCTGCCCAGCAGGCCCGGGTGAGCGAGCAGCACGTGCCGGCCAAGGCCGCCGAGCGAAAAGCGACGGAAGAAGCTGCACAGGAGTACTTGAATAAGCTGTTCACCGTGCGGCTGGTGCTTCCCGCCCACCATGATGCAGACCTTCGCCAGTACCTTGAGCAGCTCCTCACGCACCCCGAACCGCACCCGCTAGTACCCCGCCTGGGCGGCATATCGGCCGCGCGGGACGTACTCGAAACGCTGATCCACTCGAAGGTCCGAGACCCTCGGCATGCCATCCGCCTGCTGAATGCCTTCCTGGCCGACTACGGGCTCGCGATCCGACGTGAGCAGGACAACGGCTCAACCACCTGGATCGCCCCTGGCGAAGTCACCGGCCACCCCATCACCCTGGCCCGACTGACGGTGTTGCGCCACGACTACAGGGGTCTTTACGACGACATCCGCGCCGAACACGATCTGCTTGCGCTCCTGGACGATGCCCTGCTCGATACGCCTAGCGCGCTCCGTGATCCGCTCCTTGAGACCTACATCGTCAAGGCAGAGGAAGATGACTCAGACGACGGGGTCGGTGCGTTGCCGCGTCTCAACACTGCGGCCTACCCGGGATTGCACTATCTGCGGGCCACGGCCTTCCGGGCACGGATGGGACGCCCCGCACACCTGATGCCGCTCCTCACTTTGGGCTCCACACCGGCCAGTCGCGAGTTGGGCAGCGACCAAGCCGCAGCCATCCAGCGCGAACTGCTTCAGCGCGATGCCGATGCCTTCCGGGACCGACTTAACAACATCGAGATGCGCAAACGCGTACTGTTTGCCGCCACTCACGCGCTTGGAGAAGTGCGCCCCGGTCAGGACCTCGACAACACTCTGGCCGCGATCGTGCGCGCGCTCGCGGGCACGCCCGGCCTTGCAGATCACCTCAGCTCCAGCGACGACGCCGTCGGACGTGCTCTGCTCAACCTGACAGACCGCATCGCCAGCAGGCGCTCCGAGTCCCGCGAAACGGTGGCGGCCCACCACCTGGTCCGGATCCTCGATCTCATGCCTCCCGCTCATCTGCCGTCCCTCTACGCCAGTCTGAGTGTGCCTCCTGCGCCAGGTGCCGGAACTATTGCCGAGACAGATCAGCCGGCATTCGCCTGGGCCCAGGCGCTGATCCTCCTCCCTGCCGACGGCCATGGTCAGCGCCTGCGACCGGCCGTGGAGAAGTACTTCCGTACCCTTGCCCGGACCGGCACGCCCGAGGTTTTGAAGGCATGGCTCGTGGAGCATGCCGAAGCACCCGCAGCACAGCGCGCGCTCTGGCCCGCTGATGCCTACGAAGCTCTCCTGGCGCTGGCGGCGCGTGCCGCAGACAGTACGACCACAGCCGAAGTGCGCCGTGTCATCGAGGACTCCGCCGAATGCCACCGCTGGCAGACGCCCGTCCTACGCGGCGTTCTGGAATGGCTGACCGCTGCCGACGACCTGCTGCGCCGGAACGCCATTGAGCTCTTGAATCAGCTCGCGGTTCCCGACGACGAATGGGGCCGAGCGACCGCCTCGGATGCGGCAACAGACGCCACGTTGGCCACAGAACTCCTTGAGCACGCGGCCAGATTCCTCATCGACGACGACGATTCGACGAGTTCCAAGATGACTGTGGAACTCCTGCATCGCTGGCTACTGATCCTAGGTGGCCGAACTGTTCCCAGCGGGCAACAGGTCAGCGCGGTTGTCGCGGGCACGCTCGGTTCAACCGCGCACACGTGCCAGGAACTCGCCATGGCGGCAGCCAGCATCCTTCCTGACCTGCAACTGCAGGATGCGGCAACCTGCGCTGTGGCCGTGGCTGGACATCTCGGAGAGGTGGCATCCACTGACAGTCCCGTGCTCGATGCGCTAGCGGAGGCTGTGTTGACCTTTATGCGAGTCACCACCAACGACGACGTAGCGCAGGATGCCGCTCGCACCTGCCGTACGGTCCTAACGGCCGGCCTCGCCACCGACGAGGCCCAAGGCGTGTTTGCGCGACGACACCTTGCCGCAGTCATGACGACCGATGCAGGCCGAGAAGCGGGCGTAGCGCTCATCGACGAGTTCACCCCTCGTCTCGCCCAACGGCATGTGCCCCTCGGCGCTGATCACTTCACCAGCCTCCATGTTCTTCTTGGCGATCCAGCGACGAAAGCCGCCCGTCTAGGTGAGGTGGTGCAACATCTCTACGACCGGATGGGTACGCAGCCTGTCGAGAACGCAGGGTTCGTATCCCACTACGTGGCGCACGAAACCATCACTGTGCAATGGCTGATCTGGATCGCCCAGCACTGGGCCGCTATTCCAGGGCACGAGCGTTCGCTCGCTGTGGCCGCAGCACACCGCCCGGATCTTGCTGAGGGTACCGGGCTTCCCGACCTGCTTGTCCAACACCTCCTCGATTCTGACGAAGCAGCACCGTGGCAACATGCCGCGCCCCTCTGGAGCGCAGTCACCACCGAATGCCAAGTAGCCCTACTTGTAGCCGCGGATGGCCGATGCCCGGCCCTCGCCGACCGAGCAGCCCAAGCTTCGGCAGACATTCTTGTCATGGCGCTGAACTCAGCGAGTTCCGGCGAACTCCCCGCACTTCTCGACCTCATCTGTGCGAGCCCGCAGGCATCTCAGGCCATCTCCGGCTACATCGAAGACACCATCGCAGGTCGCGAGTGGAATCAAACGGACACCGTTCTTGTCGCTGTCGCAAGCCCGGATCCGGCGTCCTTGTGGAGAGTTCTTTTGGCCGCCCTTCCGAACGGGCAAGGGACGATTGAGCGCGTCGGCCCACTCATCGAGGCTCTCCTCGCACGAACCCCCGGCGACGCTCCCCGTAACCTCGTGGACGAGATCGCTCCTGTGCTCCGCGATGCGACAGTCGGCAGCGCCACCGCGCTCGGCTATGCCGTGCGGCCGGTACCTGACGTCGCCACTTCACTGCGGCGTACCCTGCACGGGCATAGCAAGACCACCGCGGAGAAGGAACGGACAGCGGCGTTCAAGCAGGCGGCAGGCATCCGATGACAGGCCGAGACATAGGCGAGGCGCGTACTCGTCAATGAGCCCGTCGGTGGCCCGACCGCCCGGACTACCCTCGCCCTCCCAGAGCTTACGCAAACTACAAGTCGATCCCGCTCCAAGGTGCGTGCCGTCGCCGTGCGGGCGGTCGCCACGGCCATGATGATCAACTTCGTGGTGCATGCCGGTGTAAATAGGCCAAGTTGGCACGCACAGTCGAGAATGTGTGCGAATGGAACGGGACGGCTGGCCGCAAGAAGGTGCTGTTGGATTCTGGGGTTGCGGGTGGTTGGGGCGCCTCGCGGGCTGTATCGGTAGTTGTCAAGTGAGCGTAATGAGGCGAATGTGCTGGAGCTAATTCCGGTCGCCGAGGTGCGTTCTGAGAACTATTGACGCCAGTGGACGTGTAGCAGATCTGTGCGGGTGGTAGCTCATTACGCATGAATCGGGGATTGCGTTATCTCTTGGCGCCGCGGGTATCGCGCCGGATCTATTTGTGGCGGCGAGATAATCTGGGTCTTTCCTATAGGGGTGCCCTGCATTGGGATTCCTTGTGGATTCAGCGGCGACAGGAAATGCGACATGCGTACGGGAGATGGTGGCGGTGGAAGGCGCCTGCCAGTGAGCGTGAAGCGCTGAATGTCGGGCGTTTTCGCCCCACGGAGGCGCAGCTCGCGCAATGGTCGATCATCCATGACTGACGGGGCGGGAACTGGAGTGCCGGCAAGGGCCGACCCGTTGGACACAGCCTGGCGGGTGTATGGCGCGCTGGTGGAATGGACGGGGAGGGCGGATGCGAAGGCTGCATTCGCGTTGTCCCTGCAGACGGCGTCCTTGGCTGTTGTCGCGGTGCTTACGGGTGCGGGGCGTGTACTGCCATCTTCTGGTGGTCCTGCGGGCGTCGTGTTCCTGATCTCCGGAGCGGTTCTGCTTGCGGGTGGCGCCGGGTTGGCCGTTGCCGCAGTGTCGCCCCACCTCGGCGCTAGGCGTCGCAGACGACCCGGCGTCCGTGGTGGCTCATTTCTGTACTTCGGCGACCTTCGTTCCTGGGATCCGGACGTACTGGAGGTGACGCTTCGGGAAACGGATCCCCTGCCGCCGTTGGCGCGGCAGTTGGTGGTGATGAGTTCTATCGCGTGGGTCAAGCATCGGCGGGTCCAATGGTCGCTTTCGTGTGGTGCGGCAGGTATTTGTCTGGTGGTGATTGCCGTCGCTTCCGGGCGGTGATTCCCGAGGTGTGCGCTGACCTTTCAAGGGCGTGCGTATTTCATGTCTGGGGGGAACTTGAATTTCCGCGACATGGTTCCGGAGTCGGCATGGCGTGCGTTGGTGGAGCAGGGCAGAGGAGTTGTATTTCGGCGTGGCGCTGTCATCTATCGGCAGGGAGACCGGGCCTCGTCAGTGACGCTTCTTGAGGACGGGACCGTGAAGGTCGTGCAGTTGGCTGAGGGGGGTGCCGCTCTCACGCTTACGTTGCGCGGCCCGGGTGAGGTGCTGGGTGAGATGGGAGTCATCCTCGATCGGCCTCGTTCCGCCACGCTGGAAGCGGTGAACTCGTGCAGTGGCCGGGTGCTGGGTGCGCGTGCGTTCCTCGCCAGCCTTGATCGGCTGGGCCTGGTGCCCACGGTGTACCGGCTCGCGGTTGACCGGATGCACCATGTCGAGCAGTTGCGCACGGATCTGGTGAGCTTGCCTCCAGCCGCACGTGTGGCCCGCGTCATCCTGCATCTCGCACAGGAGGTCGGCCGCCCCGGCACGGACGGCACGCTGGTCGAACTCGGCATGCCACGTGAGGAATTGGCGGCCATGGCCGCGGTCGGGCGTTCCACGGCCGCCCCTGCGCTCAGACGCTTGCAGGAGCAGGGCGTACTCGACCTTGCCCGGACCAGGCTCGTCGTCAGGGACGTGGAAGCACTGGAGGCCGCGGCGCGAGCCGAGGGGCCCGACGGTTCCGGTGTGTGAGGCGCGCCACGCCGGAACCGTCCACTCCCGGACGGTGTGCTCCGCCGTGCTGCTCCACCGTGGTGAATGAAGCGGTTGTGCCAGTCACTTGAACGCCCAGGCGGGCCCTGCCCGACGGAATCCTTCAGCGGAGCGTCAGTGCGACTGACAAGAGAATCGAGGCAGCAGACCATGTACCAACCCACTCAGGAGGTACCTGCGTCCTGGAGCCGGCTGTGGCCCTACCGGGCCGTACTTGCTGTGGATGCACGGAACTTCAGCGGTAACACCAGTACAGCCATGCAGCAGATCAACGCCGACATCCAACAGGTGCTGGACTGCTCCCTGCAGGCCATCGGGCTGAGCGGCGACTGGCAACGCCGAAGTTTTCCACAGCACACTGGGGACGGCTACGTCGCTGGCATGGACGCAGAGGTCCTGCCCGCACTGGTGGGGTGCTTTCCCCAGGCTCTGCGGACTGTCCTGTGGGACTGGCGGCGTGCGAACCAGGGGCTTGCGCCCCTGCAACTGCGCGTCAGCGTCCATGTGGGCCCGCTGCCCGACGACGGTCTAGGCGTGCCGATGGTGGACACCCACCGCCTGCTGGACGACCAGGCGTTGCGGGACTTGCTGGCGCGGGCTGACCCGGAGGTCACCAATACGGCGGTGATCATCTCGGAGCGTGTGTACGAGGACGTCTTCGAGAGTGGGCTCGCGACCGGGAGCGCTGTGGCCGGCCAGTTCGCCCAACGGTTCGTGCGGGTCAAGACCTTCGCCCGGCCCGCCCGTCTACATGTTCCGGGGCTGGACTGGGGCCTCGCGGACCGGAGCATCTTCGAGGTGCCCGAGCAGCCGGCTACCGGTAGAGCGCCCTCAGGTCTGGAACCGGCGACGCCATCCGCGCCGCCGACTGAGGGCAGCGTGTCCTTCAACCAGTACGGCCCTGGCGGAACGCAGGGAGTGAGCCCCACCGTCTACAACAGTTTCGAGGGAGGGCATCGAGTATGAGCGAGGCGACGAGGCCGCAGGCACAGGGACCCTGGGAGAAGGGTAAGGGGGCCGACGGGCACGACACCGTGCGCTGGGGGGAAGGCGAGGGAGCGCAGAGCGCCGGGGCTGCAGAGGAACCCGACCGACTGGCCGGGACGACCCCGGAAGCGTTATCCGGGCTGGCGATTGCCCCGGTGGCCACCAACGGCAACACGCCGGAGCCTGAGAGCGCTCAGGATGGAGATGGCCGGGCCATCTCAGGCCCGCGCACTGCCCCCGCATACCAACAGCCGACGCGGGTTGATACGGGTGGTCAGGCCAGCGGTCAGCCGGGGGATGTCGTACCTGCTGACGTCGCAGGAGCGCATGGTGCGGATACTGCCGCCGAAGCGTCGGGTGAGGCCACAGAAGCCACCCCCGACCGGCGATTCGACCAGCACAACTACGGTTCGGGCCCGGCCTATCAAGGGGGCTATGTCACCGTCCACAACAACTGGAACGATGAATACGTACGCGAACTCCTGGTTCCCGATGCGGACTTCGCTGCCTCCACTGAGGGCCGGTACGTTCCGCCGCGTGATTCTGACCGGTTGAAGGAGGCCGAGCGCCATCTCGCAAGGTGCGGCGTTGTTGTTCTGAGCGCTCCGCCCGGCAGTGGTCGCAGGACCACCGCGCTGCGGTTGCTCGCCACGGCCGCCCTTGAACCGTCCGTCCCGCCCTTGCACCTGCGCGACCTGGAACCGGAGTGGTCCGAGGTACGCATCGGTCAATTGCCCAAGGTGTCGGGCCATGGCTATCTGCTCGACCTGACAGAACTGCCCACGGAGGTGCCGGGCGAGCGCCTGCGCTCGCTGCTGAGCGACTACGGCCGGGAGGGCGTACTCAAGGGGTGGCGGCTGGTCGTTCTTGCAAGCCCCCAGTCGTGGCGCGGGCGGTGGCTGGAGGCGTCCGCGGAGTTCACGGTGTCGCTCCCGTCGCCCGACGCCCGTACGCTCGCCAAGCGGGAACTCGAGGTCCGCGATGTCGGCGACCGCGCGCCGTGGCTCGACGATGACGCGTTCGCCGATATCTGGACCGCCAATCCGCCGGCACAAGAAGCCTGCCGGCTAGCGGGGATCGTCGCACGGGTGCAGCACACGTATGGGTTCAGTCCCGATCGGCGACTCCTGACGCGGGCCGTGGACGAATTCCGCGGCTGGCACGATCACATCGACCACCTACTGAACCAAGCGCCGCGAGGTCAGGGACAGCCGAGCCTGCTGGCAAACCGGGCCACCGTGTGGGCGGGTGCACTACTGCACGGTGCCGAACCCCGCTCCGTCCTCAAGGCGGCGGACGCGCTGATGGACACACTGGCCATCCCTCGTGAACCGAGAGACGTCCTGGGGGACGCGACCTCATCCCAGCGGCTGCTTGCCGCGAGCCTATCCCCGAGGGGCGGACGTGTCTTCCACGACGAGGACAAGCATGACCTCGCGTCCGCCATCCTGGAGAACCTCTGGGAGGAATTCCCCACCCAACGCACGCTGTGCAACACCTGGGCCGTAACAGTGGCCGCCGACCCTGACATCCCGGAGGAGGACGCCCGGCTGGTCACACGCCGTCTGCTCCACCTTGCCACCATCCGCCACGACGGTTCCATCCTGGAGGCCCTAGCCACCGGACTCGGCGGCATGCGGCGCAAGTTGGCCAGCGAAGCTCTGACCGAGGCGGCCCTCACCCCGGACATCGGCGCGTACGTTCGGCAACGCCTGTACGCCTGGTCCCGCAAGGCATCCTCTCCCCAGACGCTGCACCTGGTCATCGCTGTCTGCGGCGGTGAGCTGGGACAAAGGGAACCGAGCATCGCCCTGACGAGGCTCCGCTGGGCCACGGCCCGCTGTCCTCTTGGCGCGCCCTCGGCCGTCCGCGCCTTCACGGCGCTGATCGCCGCACACCCGGATGTGGTCCAGGAAGCGACGAAGGCCTGGTTCACCAAAAGCAACCTGGACGACGTGCTTCCGGTCTTCTTCGCACTCGCCTCCAGCGGCGAGGGTGCAGGCCTCCTGCTCAACCAGATTCGAACCGGTGCCGACCGTGACCGTTTCGTTCGCGCATGGCAGCAGTTGCTCCTCAAGGAGGACACCCGCGAGGTTGTGGACGAGCAACTCACCCGGTGGGGCGAACTGGCAGGCCAGGATGTACTGCCCCGCGAATTCCTGGTCGATCTGCTCGCCGACGTCTACGAGCCCATTGTGCAGCGCGGCGGCCTCAACCGCTTCTATGACGACAGCCCTGGCTTCCTCGAATCCTTCTGGGGACATGTACTCGGCGAGGCGATCCAACGTCGCAGGCGCCGCCATGACCAGGCACGGACAGAACTGCCATGAACCTTCTCCGCTGGCGGAACCTACGCACCCGCATCGACTGCACTTGGCCATCGCTGGTCCCCGGCATCCGCTTCTCCGCTGCGGGCACCGTCGTGTACGTCCCATCCGCAGAACTACGCGCCAGGGGCCGCGCGGCTGGGCATGCTGCGGCGCGCCTTGCTCTCGACGCACTTGCGGCAACCGTGACGAGCCGTCATCGACCGATGGATCAGCTTGCCGCGCAGGAACAACTCGCTCTGAAGGCAGCGGAGTTGTGTGAGGTCAAAGGGCACGACCAGGTCCGGGTAAGGGCACATGTGGCGCTCACCCTGGCGCCAGAGGACAGGGCCCGCGCACAGGCATACGAGGACGCCCTGCGTGCGCAGCGCCTGCGTCACGCCCAGGAGCGTGACCGCCTCAGGTACCTGCGTGCCATGGTCCTCGCCGAACCGACGATGGCACGCACCTGGTGGCTCGACAGCCAGCGCGACCAATTGGCTGGACTCACCTGGAAGGAGTTCAACGAGAAGGTTCTGCCTACGGTTGCCGACCCCCAGGATGCCCATGCCCGTGCACTGGTGGTCGCCCAGGTCCTTGCCGAGGTCGTCGAAGAACTCGGCAATGACGAGGGCCGCCATAAGCAGTTCATGGCGACAGCGCGGTGGGTGTTGAGGGAAATGGGGTGGGAGAAGGCGGCAGGGCGGCTGCCGCAGTAGGCCGAAGGGCAGCGAGGCGGGGCGGCTGTGTTCAGCCGCCCTGGTCACCGCTGAATGAGCGGACGTCTCTCGCACTCGGCAGCCCGAATATGTGCCTCGAGATTCCCCTGGGCTGTCTGGTCTGTCTGGCCAACGAGGAACGCACTGCTTTAATGGCGCCGGCTTCGAAGTGGGCGACAAATCGGTCGTACGCGAGCCCGCCACAGGATGGCGGCGACGCGTGCGTGGGTTGGTTCGGCCAGCGGCGAGGGCGGCTTCGCCGTTGCCTCAGGCCGGAAGCGCGCTGCGCCGACTCCAGCACCAGCTTTGTCAGTCGACTTCGGTCCCGAGGTGCGGTCGCGCGGCGTTATAGAAGCGCGAGCGGGCTTCTGCGAGGCGAGCGCGCAGCCGCGCTCGATCGTATAGATACCTGTCGCGGTGCGGGTTCATGGCGTCCAGGAGCAATTCTTCCTTGTCCTCGAAGGTGAGTCCCTCCAGTCCGTTCAACGCGGCTGCTGCGGCGGTTCGAGCCGTGTTGACGGCGGCGTCGTCCTGTCCTTGAGCGACTCGAATAAGGTCAAGTAGGGCTACTTCGCCGGCAGTAGCGGGACCGTTCGCGCCATTCACCAGGTGCGTTTCCGTGTTTCGTAGTTGGCGGAGCCGCCGCCAGGCTCGTTGCTGCGGAGCCTCGGAGATGGTCATGCCTGATGCCCCGCCACAGGTCTCTGTAACGTCCGCGGCGTAGCGCACCATCTCAGGTGGTCCTGCAAGCTCGATGCTCGCCGATAGCTTGTTGAGCTTCAGTACGGCTGCACGCCGGCTTTGGCCGTCGTCCTCTTCAAATAGCCGCTCGGCTGCATCGTCTACCTCGTCAACGGCATGTAAGAAGGTCTCGTATGCCGCATGGCGGATTTCGCGCGCCCGCTGGATCTGTGCTGTTGCTGATTGCGCGACCACACTTTCACGGGCCCAGCGGCGTTGTAGAACGGCCGTGTAGAGGCTGGTGGCAGCTGCGAGCACGGCTGCGGTCATAGTGACGATCTGCTCCATGTTTGTGAAGCATGCCCTAGCGGTCGAAGGTGTAAGGGAGCTGAGGAGTTTCAGGTGGTTAGGCGTGCGACGGTTTGTCCGTTCTGATGGGCGTGGTTGGCTGAAGGCTCACATTCGCTTGGACTTGTTGACTCCCTGATCAGCTGCGAGCGAGACCGTGTCACAGAATGTTGCCGAGGTCCTGTCCGGGACCCAACGCTCAGGACCATGAGGACCACGTCGAACGCGCGGCCGCTCGGCAATCCATGTGCACGGTCACGGCAGCCGTCGCATGTCAGTCATGGCAACCGGTGCGCCCACCCTGGTCCGGGCCCGCTCGCATAGTTGCAAGAGCTCGACGCTCCGTACCGGGCTGGCGTGTACACCGATGCGGAGTTGCCAAGAAGCAGGACCTGTTGGAGATGCTGTGCGGCTTGCTTGCCGCACTCGACCGACAGTCATCAGCCGCCCAAGTCTGGGCTGCTACCTGCAGAGGAGTGAGCGAAGAGGTGCTCACCCACACCAGGTCTTACAAGTATCAAGCTGTTCACGGCGTATCCCGGTGTCTTCTTCAGCGACGACGGGCAGATCCTGCGGGCGATGCAGCGGGCGTCGTCCAACGGCGGGCTGATCATGATGCATGCCGAGAACGGGCTCGCGATCGACGTGCTGGTGGAGCAGGCGCTGCAGCGCGGCGAGACGGATCCTCGGTATCACGGGGAGGTGCGCAAGGCCCTGTTGGAGGCCGAGGCCACGCATCGGGTGATCAAGCTGGCGCAGGTGGCCGGAGCTCCCGTGTACGTGGTGCATGTGTCGGCGCAGGAGGCGGTGGCGGAGCTGGCGCGGGCGCGGGACGAGGGGCTGCCGGTGTTCGGGGAGACCTGTCCGCAGTATCTGTTCCTGTCGACGGACAACCTCGCCGAGCCGGACTTCGAGGGCGCGAAGTACGTGTGCTCGACGCCGCTGCGGCCGAAGGAGCATCAGGCGGCGCTGTGGCGGGGGTTGCGGACGAACGATCTGCAGGTGGTGTCGACGGATCATTGTCCGTTCTGCTTCGTCGGGCAGAAGGAGCTGGGGCGGGGGGACTTCTCGAAGATCCCGAACGGGCTGCCGGGCGTCGAGAACCGGATGGATCTGCTGCATCAGGCGGTCCTCGACGGGCACATCTCGCGGCGGCGCTGGATCGAGATCGCGTGCGCCACGCCGGCCCGGATGTTCGGCCTGTACGGGAAGAAGGGCACGATCGCGCCGGGGGCGGATGCGGATGTGGTGATCTATGACCCGCATGCCGAGCAGGTGATGTCGGCGCAGACGCATCACATGAACGTGGACTACTCGGCGTATGAGGGGAAGCGGGTCACGGGGCGGGTGGAGACGGTGATGTCGCGCGGGGAACTCGTGATCGAGGGGCGGGAGTTCGTGGGGCGGGCCGGGCATGGCGCCTATCTCGCGCGCGGGACCAGCCAGTACCTCGGCTGAGCGACGCGTACGGCTGATGGGTATACCGTGCCGCGGAAGTTGCCCGCCTTGGCCGCAGGCGGCTGGGTGATGTGGCCACCTGGAGGTTCGGATCCGGTCACAGGCCCATGTGCAGGCGGCAGGACCCCTGATACACAGGATCCTTGACTGCTCGTGGTGGAGGCGCCGGTGGGTGGGGAACGGGCACAGGAGGCAGGCGAGTTACCACGTCTGCGCCTTGATGAGCTGCTCGACGAGCTGCAGGCGCGGATCGGGGCGGTGCGGGGGACCCGGGACCGGCTGCACAGCCTCCTGGAAGCGGTGCTTTCGGTCGGGCGTGAGCTCGCTCTGGGGCAGGTGCTGCAGCGGATCGTGGAGACGGCCGTGGCGCTGGTCGATGCCGGGTACGGGGCGCTGGGGGTGATCGGGCAGGGCAAGTTGCTCGATGAGTTCCTGCCGGTGGGGATGAGCGAGGAACTGCGGGCGCAGATCGGGGACTTGCCGTCCGGGCACGGTCTGCTGGGTGAGCTGATCCGCAATCCGGAGCCCTTGCGGCTGGCCGAGTTGGCGGAGCATCCGGCGTCGTCCGGGTTCCCCGCGAATCATCCGCCGATGCATTCGTTTCTCGGGGTGCCGATCCGGGTGCGGGACAAGGTGTTCGGGAATCTGTATCTGACCGAGAAGCACGGTGGGGCCGAGTTCGACGCCGAGGACGAGTCCGTGCTTTCGACGCTCGCCGTGGCGGCGGGCATCGCCATCGAGAATGCGCGCCTCTACGAGGAGGCGAGGCTGCGGGAGCGGTGGCTGGAGGCGAGCGCCGAGTTCACCAATGGACTGCTCTCCGGGACGCCGGAGATCCAGGTCCTCGCCTTGATGGTGGAGCGGGCGCAGGAGATCACCTCGGCGGAGCTGGGGGTGGTCGAACTGGTCGAGGAACCACGTGGGTTGAGGCCGGTCATCGCGCTGGGCCAGGGTGCCGAAGCGCATCGTGACGTGGTGCTGCCCTATGAGGGAACGCTCGCGGGGGCCGCATTGGAGGCCGGTGCACTCGTCGAGACGGGCGATGTGCGCAAGGACCCCCGGGTGGTGTTCCGGCCCGAGCGGTGGGACGGCCTCGGCCCGACCGTCGCCGTACCGATGGGCACCCGGGACGGCGTACGCGGAGTGCTGCTCCTCGCACGCGGTGCGGGCCGGCCCGCCTTCGGGGCATCGGAGACGGCACCCCTTGCCGGGTTCGCCGGGCAGGCCGCGCTGGCTCTGGAGCTGGCGGACCGGCGGCGGGACGCCGAGCGCGTGAGCCTCCTTGCCGACCGGGACCGGATCGCCAGGGACCTGCACGATCTGGCGATCCAGCGGTTGTTCGCCACGGGGATGACGTTGCAGAGCGCCCAGCGGTTCGTGACCCATCCGGAGGCGTCCGAGCGGCTGGTGCGCGCGGTCGACGATCTCGACACCACCATCAAGATCATTAGGTCGACCATCTTCGGGCTCCGGGACCACGAAGCGCCAGGAGCTGCCCCCGGTCTGCGGGTGCGCATCGTGCGGGCGGCGGAGGAGGCGGCACAGGTGCTGGGGTTCACGCCGGCCGTACGGATGGAGGGGTTGATCGACACCGACGTACCGCGTGCCGTCTGCGAGGACGTGGTGGCCGTTCTGGTCGAGGCCTTGTCGAACGTGGCCCGCCATGCCCGGGCCGCACGCGCCGAAGTTTCCCTGGTCGTACACAAAGGCACGCTCACGCTGGTGGTCGAGGACGACGGCGTGGGATGCGAGGACGGCGGTAGGCGCAGCGGGCTGCAGAACCTGGCTGAGCGGGCCGAGCGGCTGGACGGGGAGCTGGTGGTCGGTGCGGCGGACGGCGGCGGTACGCGGCTGCGGTGGCGGATTCCGGTGGGCGCAAGCGGCAGCGCCTGATCACTTCTCCGGGTGTGGTGACGGTACTTGTGCCGCGATCACCGCTGCCTGGACGCGGCGCTCCACTCCCAGTTTGGCCAGCAGCCGCGAGATGTGGTTCTTCACCGTCTTCTCGGACAGGTAGAGCTGCTTGCCGATCTGGCGGTTGGTGAGCCCTTCGCCGATGAGCCCGAGGATCGCCCGCTCGCGTTCGTTGAGCGAGGAGAGGCGGGCATCCTCTGCGGCCTCGGTCTCGGCCCCGGCTTCCGGGCCGCGCAGGCTGCGCATCAGCCGTGCGGTGGTCGCCGGGTCGAGGAGCGACTGCCCGGATGCGACGGTGCGTACGGCGCTGATCAGGTCCGAGCCCTTGATCTGTTTGAGTACGTAGCCGGCCGCGCCCGCCATGATGGCGTCCAGGAGGGCGTCCTCCTCGTCGAACGACGTGAGCATCAGGCAGGCCAACCCGGGCATACGGGAACGCAGTTCGCGGCAGACCGTGATGCCGTCCCCGTCGGGCAGGCGGATGTCGAGGACCGCGACGTCGGGGCGCAGGGCCGGGCCGCGGATCAGGGCCTGCTCGCTGCTGCCGGCCTCGCCGACGACCTCGATATCCGGCTCGGCCCCGAGCAGGTCGCGCAGGCCGCGGCGGACGACTTCGTGGTCGTCGAGGAGGAAGACCCTTATCGGGGCCTCCTCGCGTGATGCGGTCGGTGTGCTCATCGCTTCCCCTTGTCGGGCGGGCGGATGCATGTCGCAGGTCTCCACGGCGTTTCGAGGGTGACCTGCGGCGCGGGATCTCGCCAGGGGCCGAACGGCCCTCCCTCGTACGGGAGGTGATGAGGCTACGGCTTGATGAAGGCGATGCGGACGCCGATGACGCAGCCCTCGCCGGCCAGGTGTCCGGTGTGTCCTGTCACCGGGTCACCACTTGGTACCTCAGGGATGCGGTGGTCATACCGAGTTCCCGCTGCCGTAGGGGGCGTACAGGTCGAGCAGTCGCACTCGGGTCGCCTGCAGCCGGTGGGCGAGTACTTTGCCGACCCACTGTCCGACGGCCTTGCCGAAGTCCGGGTCGTCGTCGCACATCGCGCGGACGGCGGTGGCGTCGAACTCGTAGGCGCGCACCGGGGTCACGGCCTCGGCGCCGAGTTGCCAGGAGTAGGGGGCGAACAGCCAGGACCAGCCGACGAGTTCACCGAACCCGAGCCGTTCGGCGACCGGTGCGCGCCGGCCGGGGACCTGGATGTCCAGGGCGACCGTGCCGGTGCGGATGATCCAGAACTGGTTGGCCCGTCCGCCTTCCTTGAACAGGCGTGTTCCCTCCGGGAAGTTGACCTCCCGGGCGATACGCATCAGCCGGTCGCGGTGCTCGGCGGAAAGGCTCTGCACCATCCGCGGTGTCGTGGTGGTGAGGGTCATGGCTGCCTCCTGGTCCGATGTTCTGCACCTGTCCTGCACCTGTCCTTCACCACCAGCGTCATGCGCTGAAGCTTCCGGGAGCAGGGGCCGTTCGGGCCATGAGGGTGGCCTGTCGGGGCGTGTGGCTGCCCCACTCGGGCCCGGTGTGCGCCGACCCGCAGTCGGCCGCCCGGCACGATCCCCGAACTCGACGGCATCGACACCCCACGGGCCAGGCACTTGCCCGCGTCGCCGGTGAGGAGCCGTGTCGGCTGATCCTGGTCGAGGAGGACCGCGGCGACCGTATGCCCACGGTCGTTCCGTCGGGCAGTGGCGCGTGCACCTGATCCGCGTGGGCGGGGGAACCGGTCATGTCGTACCTCGCGCCCCTTGCCGGCCGGTTGTTCCGGTTCAAGCGTCCGGCCGGGGGCCTTCGCCGCCCAGCGGCCGACCGGGCACGGACGAGGACCGACCGGCCCTCAAGGCTGCGTCTGCGCTCCAGGGCGCGGCGCCGAGGGGCTCGGGGGACGAGGGCCGGTCGGCCCCTTCCCGGGGCCGATCCGCCACTGACTCACGGCCCGTCCGGCGTGCAAGCGTCGGACGAGGAGCCCGCCAACCGCGCGGTGCCACATGGGGAGATGAGGATCGTGGAGCGACCGGTGGTCGTAGGTGTCGACGGTTCGCAGCCCAGTCTGCAGGCCCTGGACTGGGCGTTGGCCGAGGCTGTGCGCCGCGGTGCCGGGCTGCGCATCGTGCACGGCTTCAGCTGGGAGTGGTACGAGGGGCACGAGCTGTCCTTCGGCATCAACCGCAGCACTGTGCGGGTGCATGCGGATCACATGGTGGCCCAGGCCGTTGAACGGACCTACCGCCGCACCGTGGCTGTGAAGGTCACCAGCAAGGTGCTGCCCGAGGACCCCGCGGCCGCACTTGTCCATGAGAGTCGCGAGGCAGGCGCGGTGGTGGTCGGCAGCCGTGGCCGGGGCGAGCTGGCCGGCCTGCTGCTCGGATCGGTGAGCCTGTCGGTCGCCGCGCACGCCGAGTCGCCGGTGATCGTGGTGCGCGGAGCGGAGCGAAACCGCAAGGGCGGATTCGGCACTGTGGCGGTCGGCATCGATGAGGCGAAGAGCGCAGGGCCGGCCCTGGAGTTCGCCTTCGCCGCCGCCGAGCAGCGCGGCGCCGCGCTGCGCGTCGTCCACGCGTGGCGCTGCCCGGCGCACGAGGCGGCCGACTATCCGCGGTCGGAGGACGAGACCGACCCCCACCGGCTGCGCGCCGAAGCCCTCTTGGACCAGGCGCTGGACCCGCACGTCCGGGCCCACCCCACCCTTGCCGTTCACCGCGTGGCGGCCGAGGGCAGGCCCCGCACCGTACTGCTCGAAGCCGCTGTGACGGCGGACCTGCTCGTGGTCGGCGCCCGTCGCCGTCCGGGCCACGTCGGAATGCAGCTCGGTGCGGTGAACCACGCCGTCTTGCACCACGCGGCCTGCCCGGTCGCGGTCGTCCCGCACGGCTGAGCACTCCGAGCCTTCTCGACGGACCTCAGCGGTACATGGAACCCGGCAGCGCCCCGACGGAACACACCACTGACGGAAGGCGAGACGCCCCATGGTCAAGGACAAGCTTCCTACCTTGGATGCCCTGGACGCCCACTGGCGCGCGGCCAACTACCTCGCGGTCGGCCAGATCTACCTCATGGCCAACGCCCTGCTCACCGAGCCGCTGCGGCCCGAGCACATCAAGCCCCGCCTCCTGGGCCACTGGGGCACCTCACCGGGCCTGAACCTCGTGCACACCCACCTCAACCGGGTGATCAAGGAGCGCAACGTGGAAGCCCTGTGCATCTGGGGCCCGGGCCACGGTGGTCCCGCCGTGCTCGCGAACTCCTGGCTGGAGGGGACGTACACGGAGACCTACCCGGACATCACCCGGGACGCGGCCGGCATGGAGCGCCTGTTCCGCCAGTTCTCCTTCCCCGGCGGCGTCCCCAGCCATGTCGCGCCCGAGACACCCGGCTCGATCCACGAAGGCGGCGAACTCGGCTACTCCCTGGCCCACGCCTACGGCGCCGCCTTCGACAACCCGGATCTCCTGGTCGCGTGCGTCGTCGGGGACGGCGAGGCCGAGACCGGGCCGCTTGCCGCGTCCTGGCACTCGAACAAGTTCCTCGACCCCGTCCACGACGGTGCGGTCCTGCCGATCCTGCACCTCAACGGTTACAAGATCGCCAACCCGACCGTTCTGTCCCGCCTGCCCAAGGACGAACTCGACGCGCTGCTACGGGGATACGGCCACGATCCGCTGTACGTCACCGGTGACGATCCCCGCCGCGTCCACCGGGCGATGGCCCGCGCCCTCGACGAGTGCCTCGACCGCATCGCCCGTATCAAGACCGAGTCCCGTACCGCCGGCGGTCGCGCTCGCCGGCCCATGATCGTCCTGCGTACGCCCAAGGGCTGGACCGGACCGGCCACCGTGGACGGCGTCCCGGTCGAAGGCACCTGGCGCGCCCACCAGGTACCGCTGTCCGGGGTCCGTGAAAACCCGGACCACCTACGGCAGTTGGAGCACTGGCTGCGCTCGTACCGGCCCGATGAGCTCTTCGACTCCGAGGGCCGCCCCACAGATCTTGTCCTGGCCTGCGTACCCGAGGGCACGAAGCGGCTCGGCGCCACCCCGCACGCCAACGGCGGCCTGCTCACCCGCACCCTGCCGATCCGCCCCCTCGAGGACTTCGCCGTCCCCGTCGACAAACCCGGCACCACCCTCCACGAACCGACCCGGGTGCTCGGCGATCTCCTCAAGGGCGTCATGGCCGACACCGCGCAGCGCCGTGACTTCCGCGTCGTGGGACCCGACGAGACCGAGTCCAACCGCCTCCAGGCGCTGTTCGACGTGACCGGCAAGGCATGGCAGGCGCAGACCCTGCCCACCGACGAGCACCTGGCTCGCGACGGCCGCGTCATGGAGGTGCTGTCCGAACACCTCTGCCAGGGCTGGCTGGAGGGCTACAACCTCACCGGCCGGCACGGCCTGTCCTCCTGCTACGAGGCGTTCGTGCACATCGTCGACTCGATGGTCAACCAGCACATCAAATGGCTGCGCACCGCACGGCAGTTGCCCTGGCGCGCCCCCGTCCCGTCCCTCAACTACCTGCTGACCTCGCATGTGTGGCGCCAGGACCACAACGGCTTCTCGCACCAGGACCCGGGCTTCGTCGACCACGTGCTCAACAAGAGCCCCGAGGTCGTACGCGTCTACTTCCCGCCGGACGCCAACACCCTCCTCTCGGTGGCCGAACAGGCCCTGCACAGCCGGGACCACGTCAATGTCGTCGTCGCCGGCAAACAGCCCTGCTACGACTGGCTCTCGCTCGACGAGGCCCGTGCGCACTGCGCACGCGGCGCAGGCATCTGGGAATGGGCGGGCAGCGAGAACGGCAGCGGTGAACCGGACGTGGTGCTCGCCTGCGCCGGAGATGTACCCACCCAGGAAGTTCTCGCCGCTGCCGCCCTGTTGCGCGAGCATCTGCCGCAGCTCGCGGTCCGGGTCGTGAACGTCGTCGACATCGCCCGGCTGATGCCGCGCGAGGAACACCCGCACGGGATGGCCGACTTCGAGTACGACGCACTGTTCACCGCGGACAAACCGGTGATCTTCGCCTACCACGGCTACCCGTGGCTCATCCACCGTCTCGCCTACCGCCGCACCGGCCACGCACACCTGCACGTACGCGGCTACAAGGAGGCCGGCACCACGACCACCCCGTTCGACATGGTCGTGCGCAACGACCTCGACCGCTACCGCCTGGTCATGGACGTCATCGACCGCGTACCGGGACTCGCGGTCCGCGCCGCCGCACTGCGCCAGACCATGACGGACACCCGTACCCGCCACCATGCCTGGATTCGCGCACACGGTACCGACCTGCCCGAGGTCGCGGACTGGTCCTGGCCGTACTGACCCCTTGAGCCCTATGGAATCCCTTTGAGGTGACCCCATGAATCGTGTCATCACCGCCGGTGTCGACGGCTCCCGCGAGAGCCTCGACGCGGCCGACTGGGCAGCCCGCGAAGCCGTACGCCGCGGTCTTCCCCTACGTCTCCTGCACGCCACCGACGGACACCGGACACGTACCGGCCTGCCCGAGCTCGACGTCACAGCAGCCCGGTTGAACGGTGCGTTGAGCCGCGCAGCGATAAGCCTGTCCTACGCCCATCCCGGTCTGGAGATCCGCGCCCGGCACATCACCGGACCACCCGTACCGGCTTTGGTGGAGGCGACGACCGAAGCGGAGGTGCTGGTCCTCGGCTCCCGGGGCTTCACCGGATTCGCCGCGTTCATGGTCGGCTCGGTCGCCCTCGGCGTCACCTTGCGCGCCGAGCGCCCCGTCGTCCTCGTACGCGCCGGCGAGCTACCCGAGGACGCCCGCGAACCCGACGTCGACGGAGCCCCGTCGCGTAGGACTGCGTACCGCCCCGTGGTCCTCGGTCTCGATCTGACCCGCCCGAGCGACGAGTTGATCGCGTACGCCTTCGACGCCGCCGCCTCGCGCGGAGCGCCGCTCCGGGTCGTGCACGGCTGGACGCTGCCACCCCTCTCGGCGTACGTCCCGGCTGTCACCGTCACGGCCGATCCGCCCGATCTGGAGATGGACACGCTGCAGCAGCTCAGAGAGGCGATGCGGCCGTGGCGGCACAAGTATCCCGACACGCCCGTCTCCGAACACCTCGTGTACGGAACCGCGGGTCACGTCCTGCTCAAGGCGTCCCTCGTCGCCTCGCTGGTGGTCATCGGGCGGCGCCGGCGCGTGTCGCGTCTCGGCCGCGTGGCGCACTCCGTCATCCACCACGTGACCTGCCCGGTCGCAGTGGTCCCGCACGACTGACCCGCCGCCCGCTCACGGTCGTCGGGTGCAGGGACCTCGGCCCGCTCACCGCGGCGGCGCTCGGCTCGGTGGTCAACCGCAGGCAGGAGGAGTCCGGGCCGGCAGGAGGCCGACTCGGCTACCCCGCCCGCGTGCTGCTCCGCCAGTCGCATTGCCCTGTGCTGATCATCACGCCCCAGCGGGACCGAGCCACGGTCTCCCGGGCGTAGCCGGATGCGACGAGGTGGGCCCAACCGGCCCTGCTTGAAAGGCCGTTACGTCCCCCGGTCACGGACCTTCGGCATCGGGTGCCGCTCGTCGGTGGCGACGAGAGTGAGTGGTGTCAGGCAAGACCCCCCGTTGGTCGAAGGGATCACCACCATGGCCGTGCACGAGCACCCTCACCGGCGCCCGGGCTTCCACCTGCCGTCACTGCGCAGGAACCGGACCGCCTCCGCACCGGAGTCCGCCGTGTCGGCACGCACCGACACCCATGTGGCGCGGGGCTACGCCCTCGCGTCGCTGCGCCTGCTGACCGGGTTCGCGTTCCTGTGGGCGTTCCTCGACAAGACCTTCGGGTTCGGCTACGCGACCCCGTCCGGCAAGGGCTGGGTCGACGGCGGCTCGCCCACCAAGGGCTTCCTGAGCAATGTGGCGGTCGGGCCGATGGAGTCCACCTTCCACAGCTGGGCCGGGGATCCCTGGGTGAACTGGCTGTTCATGCTGGGTCTGCTCGGCATCGGCGTCGCGCTGGTCGCCGGGGTGGCGCTGCGGTTCGCGGCCGTTGCCGGCACCTTGATGATGGCGCTGATGTGGATCGCCGAGTGGCCGCCCGCCAAGCACCTCTCCGACGGCTCGCCGAGCATGTCGACCAACCCGTTCGTCGACTACCACGTGGTCTACGCCGTCGCCCTGATCGTCCTGGCCGTGACCTCCGCCGGCCACACCCTGGGCCTGGGCAGGGCCTGGGCCAAGCTCCCGTTCGTCCGCAGCAACGGCTGGTTGCGCTGACCGAGGGAGGGTGGCGGGGCTTCAGGGGGAGTCCCGCCACTTTGCCGTCCTTGATGGCACCGGCTCCGCTGCTCGGCTCGGTCGGCATGCGCGTCGTGGCGCACGCCACGCGGCCCGTGGTCCTGGTCCGCGCCGGCGAACGGCCGGCCGAACCTGGTACGCGTACGGGATGGCCGCGGATCGTGGTCAGCGGCGGAAGGCCTTCTTGGCCTTGTCGCCGGACTGCTTCAGGTTTCCGGATATCCGGTCGGTCCTGCCTTCGCGCTGCAGTTTCCTGTTACGGGTGGATCGGCCGATGCGCTCGGTGATCCGGCCCTTGCCGGTCTGGATCATGTTCCTGATCGTGTTTCGTGTGCTCATCGCTGTCCTTCGGTGGTCATGGGTGGGTGGTGCGCCGGGTTACCCGCGCCCGCGACGGCTGCGGCCACCGCGGCCGCGGCTGACGTAGCCGATGATCCACAGGGCAAGGAGCACGGCAGCGACGTACCAGAGGACTTGCGCGGTGAAGCCGAACCCGAAGATCACCAGAATCACCAGAAGGAGAAGAATCCAGAAGAGCATCGCCGGGCCTCCAGATCGCGCGGAGAGGTTTCTGGTATCCGCGGGGTCCGGGCGAAGCGGGAAGGAGGATGCGGGTCGCCCGAACGATCCGGAGCGGCCCAGCCCTACGCCGTGCTGTCAGTCAACGCCCGGGGGTGTCCCGTGTCAACGAACCGATATCGGCCAGGAGTTCGGGGCGGGCGGTCGAGGCCGGTGAGGTGGACGGAGCCCCGAGGGGGGCTTCGTCCGGCAGGGCCGGGGGCAGCAGCTTGTCCTCCCACCAGGACAGGCCCAGCACGGTGCCGAGGAGAACGAAGGGGACGAGAAGGACAAGCGCGTACATGGGTATCGCCTGCTGTCGACATGCGTGCGAGGGAGCGGGCAGCGCACAGGTGCCCGCGCGGGGCGCATGGAGGCTGGGCCGGACAGCGTGGCGACGGCGCAGGGGCACGTGGGCGACACGGTGGTGTTCCGGGGCCGGTGCGCAGGGTGCGCCCCCGTGGGAGCGCGACTACTGCTCGACGCTGCCAGGGGCTGGGGCGGCATCACGGACATTAGTCGCTGCCGGGCCGGCCGGACAGGTGTCAAGTGGCCATCCACGCAGGCCTGTGAGCGGTGACGTCGGAAGCTATCCGGAACCTTTGGGCAGGACTACGCTGCGAAGTGAAGCCCCAGCCCCCGGCAGCGACCACCACCCCTGAACTCGCGTCGGGAGGCCCGCCGTGATCCTCTTGGTTGCCGTCCTCGCCATGGCCTTGTTCGCCTTGGGCTTCTTCAATTCCCTTTGGTCCTGGCTGCCTTCAGGTCCGATATGCCAAATCCCTTGTGAGTGAAGCCCCTTCTCTTGGTACGGATGACATCCTTCCCGCAGGCCATGAGGCAGCGATCTTCAGCACTACGGACTGGTCCATCAGCCCGGCGCGGCCGGTGAGGGGCGACTTGCCCGCCGCTGACCGGCTCGGCCCGGGCCGGCGCGACGACTTGCGTTGTGAGGTACGCACCATGCATCAGGCGATCGCACCCGAGGGCGTGCAGGGGTCGCCGACGGCCGCACCCTCGGCAGGGATGGCCGCTCTGCGGGCGGAGATCGTCGAACTGCAGTCCGTGAACGATCAGTTGATGCGGGCGTTGGACAGCCGTGCGGTGATCGACCGGGCGCGCGGCATGGTGATGGCCCTGGTTCCGTGTTCCAGCGAGCGGGCCTGGGGCCTGCTGGTGGATGTATCGCAGCGCTGCAACACCAAACTTCGCTTCGTGGCTGCCGCTTTGGTCGCCACGGCGGAAGGCGTTCCGCTCCCCGAGCAGATGCGGCGGGAGCTGCTTCGTGCGCTGCGGCGTCTTCACGCGGCGGACCGGCTGTGATGTTTCGTCACCGGCCGTGCCGAAGCCGGGGTTGTTCGGGACCGTCCTGGTCATCCCGTCCTGGCTGGGCCTTCTCCGCCCGCTTCGGCAGCTCCCCGGCAACGGACAGCGGCCGGAAGAGGCCCTGATTACTCCGGTGCCGCCGAGCGCATCGAACTCCCGTTCCGGGGAACCCGGGGACGGTGGGTACGCACCGCTCACCCACTGTTCGGGGAGGGGCTCGTGACGTCATCTCAGGCACGCGGCAAGGGGCGGACCAAAGGTGCCGCGACCCGGCGCTCCGCAGAGGACCAGACACTGTCCACCGCGGGGCGGGCCGGCTTCGTCGCCCGTGGCGTGGTGTACGTCCTCATCGGCGCCCTGGCCCTCCAGATGGCTCTGGGCAGCGGCGGGAAGTCCGCGGACCGCCAGGGCGCGCTTGCGAAGGTCGCGGAGCAGCCCTTCGGGAAGATCATGCTGTGGGCACTGGTCGTGGGGTTCGGCTCCATGGCTCTGTGGCGAGCCTCCCGGGCCGTGCTGACCAGGTGGCCTGACCGAAAGACCCCCTCGCGGCTCCTCGACGGAGGCCGAGCGCTGTTCTACGGCTTCATCTGCTGGGCGACCGCCGTCTACGCATCGGGTGGCGGCCAGGGCTCCAGCGGCAACGCGAAGTCGAAGGACTGGACAGCCTCCGTACTGGAACTGGCCTATGGCCAGGTCCTGGTCGCTGCCGGAGGATGCCTCCTGATCGCCATCGGTGTCGTGCTCGCTGCACGGGCGGCCCTGCGCAAGTTCCTGCGCCGGCTCGACACCGACGCCATGAGCCCGCGTACGAAACAGGTCGTCACCGGACTCGGCGTCGGTGGTGGTGTGGCGCGCGGCAGCGTGTTCGCCGCGGCCGGTGTCTTCGTCCTGATCGCGGCGATCCAGTTCGACGCCGACAAGGCCAAAGGCGTGGACGCCACGCTGCGCAGTTTCACCCAGACCCCGCTCGGCCCCTGGCTCCTGGTGGCCGTTGCGATCGGACTGATTGTGTTCGGCGTTTTTTCCTTCGCCTCTGCCCGCTGGCGCCGTCTGTGAGCAGGCGACGGGGGGTGTGGCGCAGTGGCACCAGCCGGGCCGGCGTCCGCCGATCCGGTCTGCGGATACGGGAAAACCGAAGAGAGGCTCGAAATGTACATAGGTATCGGAACTGTCGTGCTGATTGTGATCATTGTGCTGGTCGTCATGTTCCTGCGCAGGCGCTGAACCAGGCGCTGATCAGGCGCTGATATCGCGTGAAGCATCAAGGCACCAACGGGCGGCACCGGGAGCTGTGGACTCAACTCTCCGGTGCCTTCGTCCTGGCCGGCCGTCGGACGCGCTCCTCGGGTAGCCCACCGCATGTGTCCCAAACGTCGGCCGGGTGCGCCCGGTCGTTCAAGCGGGGTGGGGGCGGCTGGTGTGGGCGGTGCCCGACGCCCCTGAGGGCGCTCTGGCCGGGGTGGCAGGGGTGGCGCTGAGCGCGAGAAGGGCCACGTCGTCGGCGGGCCCTGCGGGGAACGTACCGAGCAGCCCGGCGAGGTCGTCGATGATCGCCGAGGCGCCGATGGCCGAACGGGTCGCGGCGTGGTGGGCGAGGTGGGCGGCGAGCCCGGTCTCACCGAACCGCGCACCGTGGGACGTACGCCCTTCGATGAGTCCGTCGCTGTAGAGGAAGAGCGCCTCGCCGGGAGCGAGGCGCAGCCTGCGGCAGGTGAAGTCGGCCTGGGCCAGGGCGCCCACGAGCATTCCGCCGGGCAGGTCGACCGGTTCGGCACGGGCGGCCACCGGGAGGAGACCGCCGCGGTGGGGAGGGCGCAGATGGTAGGCCGGGAGGTGTCCGCCACCGGTCAGAGTGAGGGCGAAGCCTCCCGCGGGGTCGGCGGTCAGGGTGCCGTAGGTGAGGGTGCAGAAGTGGCTGTCGTCGTCCGGGGCGAGCAGCAGGGTGGCGTTGAGTGTGCGCAGGACGGCGCGGGGGTCGGGCTCCAACAGAGCTGTGGAGCGCAGCGTGTAGCGGATCAGCGAGGTGACCGCGGCCGCAGGTGCACCACGGCCGCTGACATCGCCGAGGAAGAACGCCCAGCGCCGCGCGTCCAGCGGGAAGACATCGTAGAAGTCGCCGCCGACATCGCGTACCGAGGCGGTGGTGTAGTGGCAGGCAGCCTCGAGCCCCGGCACCTGAGGCAGGGCAGGGGGCAGCAGAGTGCGCTGCAACGTGGACGCGAACTCGGCGATCTCCGCCCGGTCGTGTTCGGCCCGTTCGCGCGCGGCGCGCTCGGTCTCCAGGAGTTCACGCTCAACCCGCAGCATGCGCATCGCGGACAGCCGCAGTTCCAGCTCGTCCATCACCAGGGCGGCCAAGTCGGCCAGCGCGCCCGCCTGTTCGGACGTGATCCGGCGAGGCTCGGTGTCGAGGATCTCGACGGCGCCGAGGCAGTGCCCGTCACTGGTGATGACGGGGGCGGCGGCGTAGAAGCGGACCCGTGTCGGTCCGGTCACCAGGGGATGGGTGTGGGCCACCGGATCGGCCAGTGCGTCAGGGACGATCAGGATGCCGTCGGAGAGCATCACCGAGGTGCTCAGCCCTGGATCCCGGCCGATCTGGGTGACGCCCGCCAGTCCGTAAGCCGCCTTGAACCAGACCCGGTCGGTGTCGACGATCGTCACCGTCGCCGCCGGTGCGTCGAAGAGGCGCGCGGCCAATGCGGCGATCCGGTCGAAGGCCCCGTCGGGCGGTGTGTCCAGGATGTCGTACCGGCGCACTGCCGCGATCCGCCGCGCCTCCTGCTCCGGCGACCAGTCCACACGCCTCGCCTGTTCCCTTCGACGCAGAACCGTGCCGGTCCGGCAACTCGGCTGACTGGTTGCGGACGGCAACTCGGCTGACTATTCGGGTCGTTGGGTGCGGTCGTTGTGCGTGAGTCCGTCCGGGTGCTCTGTCGTGCGTTCACCGAGAGGGAGCACGAGGACCCGTAGGACCGTGGGGACGGGTTGCTTCCGGTGGATCTCGCCGATGTCCTGCCAGCCGCAGGACTTCCACGCCGTGGCGGCCCGGAGATCCGAGCGGTCCACCGAGGTGGCGCCGAGGGAGGCCTGGTGGTCGGCGACCAGACGTTCCTGTAAACGGCGCGCGAGGCCCTCATGCTGCCCGTGCGGATGCAGGAGAACTTCTGTGATCGCGAAAACATGCCCGGACGCGGTGAGTTGCTCGATGTTCTTCGGGAGCCGCCCGTCGAACCCCTGCCACCAGGACCCGTCGCGCGCCACCGGGAATCCGTAGGCGCAGCCCACCAGGGACTCCGCCTCCGCGATCAGCATGTCGAATCCCGGCAGTTGTACGTTGTCCGCCAACCGCAGCAGGAACTCCTGACGACCGTGGAACTCCTCACCGGGCCGGGTGGTCGAGGACTCCACGTACAGATCTGCCAGATCCTCCCGCAGGGTCTCTGCCTGCCAGCGGTTCAACCGGCGTAGCCGCACGGTGTCCATGGCGGACTGCCCTGAATCTTCGGATGAGGGAGCTTCGTGGGGGTGCTGTGGAGTGCGCATGGGACGCCTCGGTTCAGGAGACCGGTGGATGTGCGGAGCCGGTAGTGCGGCCGCAGGGACTATTGGGGCGCCGGCAGGTACACGGTGAGGGCATGGGCGGACTTGTCGAGGGTGAGTGTGTCGGCGGCCGGGCTGACTTCCCCGTCGCGGGTGTAGTCCCCGCTCTGTCCCACTCCGTCGATACGCAGCCGGGTGGCGGTGGTGGCCTGGTAGACGCGGGACCGGGCGAGGGTTCCGGTGAGGAACGCGGTGATGAGCCGGGTGCGGGCGAAGGGGTGCTTGCCGTCGACGATGCGGATGTCGAGCAGGCCGTCATCAAGGCTGCGGCGGTAGGAGGGTGCGAAACCGGCTGGTTCGTAGCGGCTGTTGCCGGCGAAGAGCAGCCACACCCGGCGGCGCCGCCCGTCGATGGCGACCTCGCTGGAGGTGCCGTCGGCGAGGACGCGCAGGAGGCCTACGCACAGTGCGGGCCACTTGCCCAGTCGGGTCTCGCGGGCTTCGCGGGCCCGGACGAGTTCGGGGTAGACGCCGATGCTGAAGGTGTTGAGGAAGTACGTGCGGGGGCCCGCGCCGGTGACCCGCCCGAGGTCGACCGCTCCGCCGCAGCCCGCCTCCACGGCATCCGCGGTGGCCTTGAGAGTCGGCAGCCCGAGATCGGTGGCGAAGTGGTTGAGGGTGCCGCCGGGGAACACGGCGAGCGGCAGCCCGGTCTCGGCGGCGATGACGGCCGCGGCGTTGACCGTCCCGTCGCCGCCGGTCACACCGAGTGCACTGCCCTGCCGGTCGAGCACGTCCTTGGCGGCCCGGTCGAGCACCAGATGAAGATCGACACTGCTGTCGCAGACCCGGATCTCCGCCTGCGGCAGCAGAGTTCGCAGTTCGGCCTCCGCCGGGGTGTCGCCGCCGGCGTCGCTGTTGACGACCACGATCAGCCCGCGCCCTGCGGGGAGCGCGGGGACGGGGACGTTGGGCCGGGCGGCCTCGGCGGGCTCGTCCACACGCAGCGGCCACCAGCGGCAGGTCGCCACCGCCAGGACGACCCCGAGCACGGCACCCTCGACGACGTCTGCCGGCGAGCGGGTGCGGATGCGGGCGGCGGTGGCTGCCGTGGCGAGGGGGACGAGGGCGACCCCCAGCCGGGGCGACTCCAGGAGCGCGGCGGTCACGAAGGCGGTGGCGGCGGCGATGTGCCCGCAGGGCAGCGCGCCGTCCACGTGGGGCCCGGAAGTCCGGCGTCCTGAAGCCGACTTGGCGGCGACTGAGGCGGCCGTCGAGGCCAGGGCCAGTGAGCCCGCGCCGCGCAGAGCGGCTCGACGTGCCCGGCGGTTGCCGGACAGGCCCATCACGGCCGCACTCGTCAGCCACGGCAGCCAGGGGTGAGCCGAAAGGACGCGCTCGACGAGCTGTGCGCCGGGTACGTGGAGGTCGCTCATGCCGGCCCGGGTACCCGCCGTGGTGGCGATCAGGCGGCCTGCGGCCCGCGAGCTCACGCGGCGGACGGACGGCGGACACCCTCGGTCCGGCCTCACACCGTCCGGCCTCATACCGATTCCGTACGAGACCTCCGCCAGGCCGTTCCGTTTGGCGCCGGGCACCACGGCTACCCGGCCGTGGAAGCCCGACCTGCGGGCCCATCCACCGGAAGGCACGCCATGTCCACCGGTTTCCTCATCGCCTTGCTCATCGTGGTGATCCTCATCGTCGGCTTCCTGGCCGTCAGGCTCCTCGCGGGCAAGGGCACGGAGGTCCTGCGCCGCCGCTTCGGCCCGGAGTACGACCGGACCGTGGCCCGGCACGACGGTGACACCAATGCGGCCAAGAAGGACCTGGACGGCCGGCTCCACCGGCACGGCGATCTGTCGCTTCACCCGCTGACGGCCGAAGCGTACGACCAGTACGCCGCCGAATGGTCCTACGCCCAGGAGGAGTTCGTCGAGGACCCCGCCAAGGCGGCGGCCCACGCCGACGGAATCCTCAGTGGGGTCGTCCGTGAGCGGGGGTTCCCGGCCGACCCGTACCGGGAGCAACTGGCCGCACTCTCGGTGCACCACCCGCAGCACCTGGAGAGCTACCGCCGGCTGCACGCGGCCGTCCACCACACCGACAAGGGCCGGAACAGAACAGAAGACCTGCGTGAGCTTTTCGTGGAGGCCCGCGCCTTCTTCGACGACCTTGTCGGAGAGCGGCCCGGGAACGTGAGTACCCAGCACACGGACGAGCCCGAGCGGCGCTCCTGGACCCCCCTGCGGCGCCGCGACACCAGCCCAGGGAGTACACCGTGACCGAACCCCGGCAACCCGAGCACCGCCCCGACCCCCAGCAACCCGGGCACAGGCCCGACCCCCAGCCTCCCGGGCACAGGCCCAACCCCCAGGAGCCCATGTCCATGTCCATGTCCGAACCCGGTCAGCCCACCGCCGTGCCGGAGCACGCCACGGCGCTCCCGCACGGGGAACGCGACAAGCTGCAGCTGAAGCTTCAGCACGCGGTCAACGGCTTCGTGGACACGCCACGCCCCGCCGTCGAGGAAGCCGACGCACTGCTCGGCGAACTCATCGCCAGGGTCGGTCAGATCCTCGGCGAACGCCACAGCCAACTGCGCGACTCCTGGCAGGAAGCGGCCGGCGATTCCGCCACCGAGGAACTGCGGACCGCACTGCGCGAATACCGCGCTCTCACGGAACGACTCCTGCGGATCTGATGCGGATCTGATGCGGCTCTGATCACTGCACGATTGCCCGGACGGCCGGGAACACGCCGCCCTCATCGGGAACGCTCCTCTTCTGCGCCCCTCTCCCAGCCTCCGCCGGTGAAGGGCAGCGGCACCGTAGGCCGCTGCCCTTCACCGGCGGAGTTCCTTGCAGGTCCGGCGCTGCACTCAACGCCGGCGCCCACGGCCTCGGCCACGGGCGGTCCATCCGGACCCCAGACCGCCCGAGTGGAGGGCGAGGAGAGCGAGCCCGATGAACATCAGACTGGTCGGGCTGAAGATCGTCTCGGTCGACGTCTCGGTGACGTGGATGACCCATGCGATGACGAAGAACACGGTTGCTGCGAAGGCGAGCATTTTCCGACTCCTGCCAGGTGACGATGCGCCTCAACCCAGTGGCAAGGCCTGCGTCGCTGTCGGCCGGGTTCCCCCGTATCAGCCGGTCAGTCGTGCCGGTTCCCTGCCATTTCGCCCGCCGTCGCCATCAGCTGGTCGTGCCGATCGGCCCGGAGGTTTCAACCCGGCGGCAGAGGTGACTCGTCGGGTATGGCCAGGCGCTACGGCGGAAACCCCGCGGGGACGGTCATCCTCCTCATCGCGGACATCGCAGCACTGATTCTGATCCTCTGGATCGCCCTCTTCCTGCTCGACGCCAACACCTCGAACAGTGTGGTGGACTGGATCCACGACGCCGCGAACTGGCTCTCGGGCTGGTCACGAGGCTTGTTCACCATCGAGTCGGACAACTGGCACGCCGTGGTCGACTACGGCCTGCCCGCTGTCGTCTACCTGCTGATCGGCCACGCGGTCGCGGGCCGGGTCAATCGGTCCTGAAGTCATCGATCGGGTCCCGACAGCAGGTGTTCACCGGTCTCGACGGCGCACCCTGCCTCCCTGGCGAATTCGCCCGGACGATGACAGTCAGGCGCTCAGGCCGATGAGCGGTTCGGAGTTGTCGACGAAGGCGCGGGCCACATCGGACAGTCGGCGGTTGTGGGCGCGGGCGTAGCCGCGCAGCGCGCTGAAGGCTTGCTCCATGTCGATGTTCCGGCGTTCGGCGAGTTTGCCTTTGGCCTGTTCGATGAGTACGCGGCTGTTGAGTGCGGTCTGGAGCTGTTCGTTGAGGACGGTGCTGCGCTGCGTGGACCGTTGCTGCAGCAGGCTGATGGTGGCGACGTCGGCCAGCGCCTGAGCGATGGAGGCCCCGAGCGGGTCGAAGGGGCCGGGAGCGGCGCGGAACAGGTTGAGGGCCCCGATGACTTCGTCCCGCAGGCGCATCGGTACGGCTTGGACCGCGCCGAATCCGCACAGGCCGGCCGCCTCCGTGAAGCGCGGCCAGCGGTCGGTCCGGCTGCTGAGGTCGGCGACCGTGACGGGTGCGCCGGTGTGGAAGCACTCCAGGCAAGGGCCTTCGTCGCTTTGCAGTTGGAAGAGTTCCAGGAGGCGCACCTGCTCGTCGGAGGCCGCCATGACGCGCAGCTCACCGTCGCGGTCGGCGAGGAGCACGCCGGCCGCGGTCACGTCCAGCATGTCCACGCAGCGATCCGTCAGCAGGCGCAGGAAGTCGATGAGATCGAAGTCGGCGACCAGGTTGTCGGCGAGTTCGACGAAGGTCTCGGACAGCAGCTGTTCATTCATCGGGTGCACCCTTGATTGACGGTAGTACGGTCGGCATCGGGCGGGAAGTGCAACCAGGCGTACCCATGGGGCCGTTCGACGGCGTCATCCATCGCGGCCGCTCGGGGGGTCCGAGTCCGTTTCCGAAGTGAGACGGAGCCGGTGGGCCACCACGTCGGCGGCCACCTCCGACAGGCGGCGGCCATGAGCGAAGGCGTAGGCGCGCAGCCGGACGAAGGCCTCCTCGATCCCGATACCGAGCTGGACCGTGAGTACACCGGTGGCCTGGTCGATCTCGGCTCGGTAGCCGCTCAGGTTCCCGGAGCCCGTGTCCACCGCCCCGGTGCCGACCTGCGCGCCCGCCATGTCGACCCGTGCGTCGAGCAGGACGAGGGTGGCGGTATCCGCGAAGGCGAGGGCATCGGCCAGTGCCTCCACTTCCAGCGTGCCCGGAACGTCGGCGTACAGGTCGAGCACCCCTGGACTGATCGCCCCGATCTGCAGCGGGAAGGCGAAGACCGCGCGCGCTCCGGCCTCCAGGGCCGCTTCGGCGAACACCGGCCAGTGGTCCTGCAGTTCACCGCTGCGCAGATCCGGTGTCAGTACGGCGGACTGCCGCATGAAGGCATCCACGCAAGGGCCTTCGCCGAGCGTGAGCTGCAGTTCTTCCAGCTGCTCGCTGATCTCGTCGGTGCTGCACAGGGGATAGCTCGCCGAAGTCCTGGACATCGCCGACACCCCGGCTCCGTTGACCGGCAACGCGGCCACCGCCGCCGTACACACATCCAGTACACCGACCCGGCCGCCGCGCCTGGCCGCCTGCTCGGCGACGAGCACCTGGATCCGGGACGACCGGCCGTTGGAACTCATCCGGGCCACCGGGTCCACGCATGGTGGGCAAGTCCCTCCAGCCTCATGGCTGTTCGCTCACTCGCGGGAAGCACCAGGGCCGCGACCGAGGTGGACCTGGTGGGACGCCGGATCTCCCCGAGGTCCTGCCATCCCCACGACCTGAGGGAGTCGAGGGCCGGGTGATCGTCCTGGTCCACCAGGGTGACCCCCAGCGACGCCTGGTGATCGGCGAGCAGCCGCTCCTGCAGACAGCGGGCCACCTCCGCCCTCCGGCCAGTCGGTCGGACCAGGATGTTGGTGATCGCGAAGACAGCGCCGGATTCGGTGAGTTGCTCGACACTCGGCGGAAGCGCCCCGTCGAAGCCGAGCCACCAAGCGCCGTCACTGCGTACGGGGAAGCCGAACGCGCACCCCGCCAGGTCCTCCGACTCCGCAATCACCATGGCGAACCCGGGTCGCCGGATATCGCCACTGAGACGGCTCAGGAAGTTCAACCGGCTGCGACTTCGGTACGCCTCACTGGGAGCCGACGCGCAGGAATCCTCGTACAGATCGGCGAGCCTCTCGCGCATGTCCTCGGCCAGCCAGCGGTTCACCCGGCGCAACCGCACTCCGTCCCCGGTGGCGGATTCCTCGGTACCGGGCTTGCGTGCCGGCCCGGAGCCGGGCCGGGCCTTCACCGCACACCGCCCGGGACCGCGGGTGCGTCCGGAGCCAGGAGGTGCGGTGTGTCGAAGTACGGCACAGACGGAGCATCCGGAACGAGTGAGGCAATGGCGCTCGGGAGGAGATCCGTCGCTCGGGTGGCCACGGGGCTTGCGAGGAGGAAGGAGCAGCGGGTGAGGGTGACCATCCGGGTCAACAGGGGTGGCGGGTAGTGCAGTCGGAGAGATCCGCCGGCCGCACTGGTCTGCAGCGCCGCCTCGATGAAGGCGTTGAGTCCGGTGCAGTCGCAGAAGGTGACGGGGGTGAGGTCGATGTCGATGGTGGTGATGCCGTCGCGCAGACAGCGCTCGAGCGTCTCGCGTAGCCGGGGTACGGACTCCAGGTCGATCTCACCGGCCAGGGTGATCAGGGCCCGGGTGTTTCGGTCGTGCCGGTAGACGTTCAACTGCGGCAGGGGCATGACGCCTCGGTTCGGAAGACCCACCGGACGGAGCCACGCGGCGGAGGCGGGATTCTCGGCCTCCGGGCGTGCTCTCGGCGGGGTGTACGTGCGGCGGAGGCAGGCGAAAGGCCGGTTCGGGGCAGAACGGGAACCCGCCCGGTCCTTCTCAGGGATGCGCCGGGTGAAGGACGAAGATTCCGCTTCCCGCAGCGATCCGTGTGCAACAACGAGCCGCCGGGGTCTGGGACGTCCGTCTCCCAGCATAGTCCCGGGACCGGCCCGGCGGGTGGCCGGAGGGCCTGGACGGCCAGGTGCCGGAAGTTGCCGATGAAGTGGCGCCGCGCGTGCATGTTCGGTGCTCTGCAAGGTACTTGGTGTGCGGGGCGAACGCGGCCGTCGGCGGCCGTCCGGGTACGCCAGGCCGCGGAGCGCCCGAGGAGGTGGCTTCCCGTGGCGGAGCCGAACAGTTCCACCCTGCACAAGGCCAGGCCCGATGAACCCCGTACCGGCATGAGCACGACGCTGCCGACCGCATCGGAGCTGCATGGCAAGACGACCATCGCCGACGGAGTGGTGGAGAAGATCGCCGGGATCGCCGCACGGGAGGTGCCCGGCATCCACGCCCTTGGCGGTGGATTCACCCGCACCATCGGTGCGATGCGCGACCGGGTACCCGGCGGGCGCGCGACCGCGGGTCGCGGCGTCAAGGTCGAAGTCGGCGAGAAGCAGACCGCCATCGACCTTCAGGTCGTCGTCGAATACGGAATCAGCATCACCGACATCGCCGCAGACGTCCGCGACAACGTGATCGGCGCGGTGGAACGGATGACGGGCCTGGAAGTCGTCGAGGTGAACATCGCCGTCAACGACGTGCACCTGCCGGGCGACGAACAGGACACCGACGAGAGGCGCGTCGAATAGATCCGTACACCCTGATGCGAACGCGCGGCCGCCACTCGTAGGCGGCCGCGCGACGTGTGGCTGGACCTCGGTCTGCAGCCCGGCAAGGCGTATCGTGCAGGATCGGTGCTGGGGAGGCGTGGCGAGAGGACATACCGGCGGTGGGGGATGCCGAGTTGCGGGGGCGGCGCGAAGAGGTGCGGCGGATCGAGCGGCTGCTCGCGGCCGCGCGCGCGGGTGAGAGTGGTGCGCTGCTGATCCACGGTGCGGCGGGCATCGGGAAGACGGCGCTGCTCGACTACGCGGCTGAGCAGGCTGAGTGTGCCAGGGATGCCGAGGCCATACGCGTACTGCGTGTCGAAGGCGTCGAGTCCGAGACGGAACTCGCCTTCGGCGGTCTGCACCAGCTCTTGCTCCCGGTACTCGACGTACTGCCGAAGCTGCCCGCTCCTCAGGCCGGGGCCCTGCGGGCGATCTTCGGGCTGAGCGACGACACGGTGCACGACCGCTTCACCGTGGGCCTCGCCGCGCTCTCGACGCTCGCGGAAGCCGCCTGCGAGCGCCCCGTGCTGTGCCTGATCGACGATGTCCACTGGCTCGACCGGCCCTCCGCCGACGCGCTCGCCTTCGTCGCCCGCCGACTGCATGCCGAGGGCGTCGTGATGCTTTTCGGGCTACGGGACGAAGCCGCCTTCGACGCCGGCGGGCCGCGGCTGAAGGGGATACCCCGGCTGCCGCTCGCCGGGCTCGACCGGCCGGCCGCCGATACGCTGCTCGCCGGACTGCTGCCGCCGGTCGCCGACCGGATCGCCGCGCAGGCCCAGGGCAACCCCCTCGCCCTGCGGGTGCTCGCGGCCGCGCTCACGCCCGGGCAGCGCGCCGGGCGTCTTGGCCCGCTCGGTCTGCCGGAGGCCGCCTCCCCGCTCCCGGGCCGGATGACGGAGCTGCTCGCGGACCGGGTACGCGCCATGCCGGACGCCACCAGAGCGGTGCTCACGGTGGCCGCCGCGGACGACACGGGGGAGTTGGCGGCGGTGGTACAGGCGGCCGCGCGGCTCGGCGGCTGCCTGGCCGACCTGGAACCGGCCGAACAGGCAGGCCTGATCACGCTGTCCGCCGAGGCGCTGCGTTTCGACCATCCGCTGATCCGCTACGCCGCCTACCAGACCGCCCCGCTCACCCGCCGCCTGGCCGCGCACCGCGCCCTCGCCGCCGTACTGGATCCTGATCGGCACGCACACCGCCGCGCCTGGCATCTGGCCGCGGCGGCGACCGGCCCGGACGAGGAGGTCGCGGCGGAGCTGGAGCGGGTCGCCGAATGGGCGGGGAGCCGGCAGGCGATGGCGTCGGCGTCCGCGGCGTACGAGCGCGCCGCCATGTTGAGTGCCGACCCACTGCGCCGCACCCGGCGGCTCATCGACGCGGCGCGCAAGGCGAGCGAGGCCGGCCAGGACCAACGCTGCCGCACGCTGGCCGACCAGGTGCCGCTCCCGCTCGAAGACCCGGTGGTCGCGGCGGACTTCGCCCGGGCGCGGGCCGTCGTCGAGCTGGGTCACGGCAGCCCGGCGCGGGCGGTGCGGATCCTGCTCGACTGCGCGGACGGGCTCGGCGGGGCGCCCCTCGACAAGCTGGCGGAGCTGCTGGTCGACGCGGTACACGCCGCGCTGTCGGCGGGCGACGCGGCGCTGCTCGGCGAGGTGGCGGCCAGGGCCCCGGAGCTGCCGGCGCTCGCGGTGCCTGCCCGGCTGTTCGGGGCGTGGGCAGGAGGGACGCCGGGGGCGGCGACGTGCGGAGTGCCGCAGGGTCGGAGCGACGCTTGGCCTCGGGCCGCAGCCGGTCTGATGGACCGGCTGCTGGCTGCCCACTTCGCTCATCTCCTCGGTGACCCGGACCGCGCGTACGAACACGTCATCGCCGCCGTGGACCTGTGCCGTACACGCGGCATCGGGGGCTGGCTGCCCACCGCACTCGACCTCCTCGCCCGCATCGAGTGCGCGCTCGGCCGGCCCGACGACGCCCTGGAACACGCCGCCGAGGGGCTGCGGCTCGCCGACTCCTACGACCTCGCCCACCGCGCCGCCCATCTGCGCGCCCGGCTGGCCCTGCTGGCCGCGGTCCAGGGCCGCGCGGCACAGACCTGGGAACTCGCCGAAGAGGCGCTCTCCTACACCCGCCCGCGCGGCGTCGGCCGGGCCACGGCGGACGCCCTGCACGCGCTGGGGCTCCTTGAACTCGGCCTCGGCCAGGCGGAGTCGGCGCTCGACCACCTGATGGCGGCCCACCGGGCGAGCACCCATCCGGCGCTTGCCCAAGAGCTGCTGCCCGACCTGATCGAGGCGGCCGTACGGGCCGGGCACCCGGAGCAGGCCGCCGAGCACGCGGCTCGGCTGGAGGCCTGGGTGACCACGGTCAGCCATCCCGCGCCCGCCGCCGTCCACGCCCTCGTCGCCACGAGCCGCCGCTGCACGGCCCTGACCGCACCGGACACGGAAGCAGAGGCCCACTACTCGGCGGCCCTTGAGCTGCCTCAGCCGGACGGCCAACGCGCCCGTACCGAACTCCTCTACGGCGAATGGCTGCGCCGTCGGCGCCGCAACATCGACGCGCGCGACCACCTGCGCACCGCGATGGAGCTCTTCGCGAAGGCGGGAGCCGCGCCCTGGGCCGACCGTGCTCGTACGGAGCTGAAGGCCGCGGGCGAGGTCCATGAGGAGGCCACGGACGACTCCCGCATCGAACGGCTCAGCCCGCAGGAGCGTGAGGTGGTACGCCTCGCCGCCACCGGTGCGACCAACCGCGAGATCGCCACGCAGCTGTTCCTCAGCCCGCGCACGGTCGGCCACCACCTCTACCGCGCCTTCCCGAAGCTCGGCATCGCCTCCCGGACCGAACTGGCCGCCTACTTGGGGTCGCGGTAGTTCCACCCGTGGACAGGACTTGTGCTACTTCCGCCAGAACAGGTGGTGCGTCACGCCGCTCGGGCTGGGCACGACGTCGAGATGGAAGCGGTCGAGCAGCTCGTCGGGGGAGTCCCAGAGCCGTTCCCCGGATCCGAGCTTCATGGGCGAGACCGCCACATGCAGGGTGTCGACGAGGTCCGCCTCGAGGAACTGCCGGATGGTGGCGGTCCCACCGCCGAGTCGGATGTCCTTGCCCTGCGCCTCCGCTCGGGCCTGCGCGAGGACCGTGGCAGGGTCGGCGTCGACGAAGTGGAACGTGGTGTCGGAGAGCGTGAAGGACGGGCGCGTGTGATGCGTCATGACGAACACCGGGGTGTGGAACGGGGGTTCGTCACCCCACCAGCCCGTCCATTCGTGGTCCTTCCAGGGCCCGCGCTGGGGACCGAACTTGTTGCGGCCCATGATCTCGGCCCCGATGTTGTGGGTGAAGTCCCGCATCAGGTAGTCGTCAAGACCGCGGCTGCCGCCGGGCGCGGTGCGCCCGGGCCAACTCGCCGTGCCGCCGGCCCAGGCGAGCAGTTCCCTCGGATCGGCATGGCCGAACGGTCTCTGCAGGCTCTGATGCTCGCCGGCACCGAATCCGTCGCTCGAGACGGTGAAGTTCTGGACCTTCAGTAACTGGTTCACGTGGCACCTCGTGTGCGGTCGGTGATGAGGGAGGCGGCGGTCACTGGTTTCGGCCGCCCGGTTTCGGCCGCCCGGTTTCCTTGCCGAGAGCGCTGACTTCGCTGCGCGCTACCTGGGGGAGTAGACCAGGACGATGACACCGGACGTGAACGTCGTGGTGCGCGCGAGCTTCAGGTGTGTGATGTCCATACCGTCCAGGAGACGGACGCCGCTGCCGGCGATGGTGGGGAACAGCCACAGGTGGTACTCGTCGACGAGCTGATGCTCGAGCAGTGTGCGGTCGAGTTCCCCGGTGCCGAACTTCAGGATGCTTCGGCCGGGCAGCTCCTTGAGGCGGGCCACCTCCTTGGCGACGTCGCCGTTGATGACGGTGGCGTTCCAGGTGGTGTCGGCGTTCGTCAGCGTCCGGGAGGCGACGTACTTGGGCAGGCTGTTCATCCGCACCGCGTACTCGCCCTCGATGGCCTCCATGTCCGGCCAGACGGAGGCGAAGCCCTGGTAGGTCGTCCGGCCGAGGAGCAGCGCGTCCGCGTCGAAGAGCAGCTCGCGCGCATAATCGTTGTACTCCTCGTCGAAGTAGCGCACACCCCACTTCTCCGGCGCGGAGATGGTTCCGTCCAGGGTCATGAACGTCGATTCGATGAGCTTCCTCATGTTGCTGTCTCCTCAGGGTCGGTTGTGGTCGGGGCGGAAGAGATCAGCCGGATCTCCGTGATCCGGTAGCCCGCCCTTTCAAAGGCCGCGGCCATGGGGGCATTTCCCATGTCCGTGGTGGCGGTGATGAGTTCGGCGCCCGCCGCTGCCTGGAAGCGGGTGATCTCGGCCAGGATCTCGTTGATGTGACCGCGGCCGCGGTACTCAGGGAGCACGCCCAGGTAGCCGACGTTGCGGGCGTACGGCGTCGCCGACGGGATCGCGAGCCCGACGAGCTCGCCGTCCTCGGCGTCGTACACGAGACGCCACCAGTCGCGCTCGCCCAGGCAGTTGAGATAGAAGTCGAGGTCGTCCTGGGCAGCGGCCTCGGCGCCCTGCTCGGCGACCTTCTTGCGGGTTCCGTCGTCGAGGCTGCCCACCGCGATCCGGCGGAACGTCGCGAGGAACTCCGCGTCCGACGCGGACGCGAACCGCAGCCGGTTCCCGACGGCCGGGAGTCCGCTGTCCGGTGTCCACGCCAACTGCAGCCGTTCGACCTCGTGGCCGAGCCCGGCCGCCCGCGCGGCCTCGTGGCGCCAGCCGACCGCGGCGGCGGCCGCCGGGTCGTCGCGCCAGCCACGGGCCACCTTGACGGTGAAGATGGGCAACTGCTGCGCCCCGCCCGCCGCGAAGGCCTTGAGCCCGGCGGACAGCAGCTCCGCCGCGACCTTCTCGCGGCCGGCCACCGAGGCATCCACCCACAGGCAGTCGAGGTCCAGGGGGTGCGCCGCGGTGGGCGGTCCCCACCACAGCGCGCGGCCGACGATCCGGCCGCCGTCCTGCTCGTCCACGGCCAGCCAGGTCCACTCCGGCCGGTACATCCGTTGTCGCAACTCGTCACGGTAGCGGTCGGCCGGGATCCAGCCGACGGGCTCGTCGACCGTGACGGCTGCCACCAGATCGGTCTCGTCCGAGGTCGCGGGTCGGTACTGCACACATCCTCCAGGGGTTGGCCTATGACCTGAACCTAGGAACGGATGCGGGGAGCCGGCATCGGTCGCGATGACTTAATGCGGGGTGCCGGCGTCCGACGCGTGGCAGATGTGGAGTTGTTCGTCAGGCGGCGTCGAGCGCCGTGGTGATCTTCTCGACCATCGCGGTCATGACGGGGGTGGGCCCGTTCTTGACCGCCTGTGCGCCGGTCTCCAGGGCGAGGACCACCGTGGCGCGGTAGTTGTCGGCTTCGGCGGGGTCCTGCTGCTTGAGGACGGTCATCGCTTCGGTCAGCGCCGGGAGGACCTTGTCGGCGAGTTCCGCGGCGGACCTGCCGCCCAGATCGCCGATCTTCGACTTCTCGGCGAGTACGTGGCCGACGGTGCCGGTCGCCGAGTTGAGGGCGATCGAGCCGTGTGTGGCGACCTTGTGGGGCGCACCCGCGGCGTCGGCCGCGGCGAGCAGCGAGACGGCGCCGTAGGCGGCGGTGCGGAGGGTGAGCTTGTCCTGGGCGGTGAGGTTGATGCTCATGGTGAAGGGCTCCTGGGTCTGGTCGGCTGTCGCGGTCCCCTTGTCGGTCCCGCCGTTTCCCGATGACCCAGAGCTTGGCGGCGGCGGCTTTCACCGCGGCCTCACATGCGTTTCAGCGGCCGGACGGGGCTGAAACGGAGTGAGGGCGGACGATGCGTGTGGGGCGTCGCCGAGGCCGGACGACGAGAGCGGGGCGTCGCGGCCGACCCGACCGGTCGGCCCCGACGCCCCGTCACCGCGGGCCGGTCAGCCCGCCGCGAGCAGCTCCAGCGTGTCGATCACGCGGTTCGAGAAGCCCCACTCGTTGTCGTACCAGGCGACCACCTTGATGTGGCGGCCCTCGACCCGGGTGAGCGCCGAGTCGAAGATGGACGACGCGGGGTTGCCGGTGATGTCCGAGGAGACGAGCGGGTCCTCGGAGTATTCGAGGACGCCGGCCAACGGGCCTTCGGCCGCGGTCCGGTAGGCCGCGAGTACCTCGTCCCGGGTGACGTCGCGGGCGACCGTCGTGTTGAGTTCGACGATCGAGCCCACCGGTACGGGGACGCGGATCGAGTCGCCCGAGAGCTTGCCGTCGAGGTTCGGCAGGACCAGGCCGATGGCCTTGGCGGCGCCCGTCGTGGTCGGGACGATGTTGACGCCGGCGGCGCGGGCGCGGCGCGGGTCGCGGTGCGGGCCGTCCTGCAGGTTCTGCTCCTGCGTGTAGGCGTGCACGGTGGTCATGAACCCGTGCTCGATACCGGCGAGTTCGTCGAGGACCGAGGCCAGCGGGGCGAGCGCGTTGGTGGTGCAGGAGGCGTTCGAGACGATCGTGTGCACCTGCGGGTCGTACGCGTCGGAGTTGACTCCGTACGCGAGCGTGATGTCCGCGCCGTCCGAAGGCGCGCTGACGAGAACCTTCTTCGCGCCCGCGTCGAGGTGGGCGCGGGCGGCCTTGGCCGAGGTGAAGCGGCCGGTGGCCTCAAGCACGATGTCGACGTTCAGTTCGGCCCAGGGCAGGTCGGCCGGCTCGCGCTCGGCGAGCACGGTGATGCGGCGGCCGTCGACTACGAGCGTGTTTCCCTCGACCGTCACCGGGCGGCCGAGGCGTCCTGCCGTGCTGTCGTACGCGAGGAGGCGGGCGAGCGCGGTGGGCTCGGTCAGGTCGTTGACGGCCACGATCTCCAGGGCGCTGTCGCGCTCCAGGAGTGCGCGCAGCACGTTGCGTCCGATGCGGCCGAATCCGTTGATGGCGATACGAGTCGTGGTGCTGGTCATGTGAGGTGTCCCCTTTCCTTCGACACCAGACTCGCTCGTGGACCGCGCCGCTGACAGTGGCGTGATCGCCATGGTTCGTAAGAATCTCGCCAGGACCTCGCCAAGGCCTCGCCAGGACCTCGCCAAGACCTCGCCAGGACACGGAAAGGGCCGGTCACTCGCCCCGAGTGAAGGTGCGCCGGTACTCGCTCGGCGTCGTACCGAGGATGTTCTGGAAGTGCAGCCGCAGGTTCGCCCCGGTGCCGAGACCGGTGTCCGCCGCGATCTGTTCGACGCTGCGCTGCGAGGCCTCAAGGAGTTCACGGGCCAGGTCGACCCGGGCCCGCATCACCCACTGCATCGGCGTATAGCCGGTCTCCTCGACGAACCGCCGCGAGAACGTACGCGCGGAGACCCCGGCCTGGCGCGCCAGTATGTCGAGGGTGAGGGGATCGCCGAGCCGGTGCAGCGCCCACTCGCGGGTGGCGGCGAACCGCTCGCCGAGCGGCTCGGGCACGCTGCGCGGCACGTACTGCGCCTGGCCGCCGCTGCGATACGGGGCCGCGACAAGGCGCCGGGCCGCATGGTTGGCCGCGGCCACTCCGAGGTCGCCGCGCACGATGTGCAGACACAGGTCGATTCCGGAGGCGGCGCCGGCCGAGGTGAGGACGCTGCCCTCGTCGACGAACAGCACGTTCTCGTCGACCTGGACGAGTGGATGTCCGGCCGCGAGCGCGCGGGTGTAGTGCCAGTGCGTCGTCGCGCGCCGGCCGTCAAGGAGGCCCGTGGCGGCGAGTGCGAAGGCACCGGTGGAGATGGCGGCGAGGCGGGCGCCCCGGTCGTGCGCCGCGATGAGCGCATCGACCACGACCCGCGGCGGCTCTTCGCGGTCCGGAAAGCGATAGCCGGGCACGAACACGATGTCCGCCCACTCCAACGCGTCCAGACCGTCGGCCACGTGGTAGGCGAGACCGTCGCCCCCGGTCACGAGGCCGGGCGCGGCACCGCACACCCGCACCTCGTACGGCATGCTCGCGCGCGTCGTGAACACCTGCGCGGGGATGCCGACATCGAGCGGCTTGGCGCCTTCGAGTACGAGGACGGCGACGCGGTGGAGGCGGGGGCGGGGCACGGGGAGAGCCTACGTGGACGGGAATTCGGGGACGGGAGTTCGGGGCCGGGAGTTCGGGGCCGGGAGTTCGGAGCGTTACGGCGAGGGTGTGACAGCCCGGATCGAAGTCGCCGGCTGACCATGGCGGCAGGCCCGCGCCTTGGGCGAGTCCGGCGCACCTGCCCGGATAGGCTTCCTCCGCAAAGAGCTTCAGAAGTACGGCGCGGGGGTACGGGCAGGTCATGGCGGGGCAACGGGCTTGGTGGGGAAGGGTGTTGACGGTCACCGCGATGCTGGTGGTGGCCGGGTGCGGGGTGAGCGACGATCCCGCGTCGGACGAGGACAAGCCGAACGAGGGCAAGCCGTCCGCCTCCGCCTCTTCAGGAGCCGGTGGCGCCCCGGCGGGGGCGGGCACCCTGCCGGGAATGCCCACCGCACCCCAGGCCCAGCAGGCGCTGACCGGTCTGAAGGTGGCGCCGCACGGCTCCATGTCCGGCTACAGCCGCGCCAAGTTCCCGCACTGGGCCTCGCAGGGCGAGTCCTGCGACACCCGGGAGACCGTCCTCGAACGGGACGGCGCGGACGTGCAGCGCAATGACGAGTGCCGTGCGGTGGCCGGGAAATGGGTCAGCGTCTACGACGGCAAGACCTTCACCGACGCCTCCGACCTGGACATCGACCACATGGTGCCGCTGGCCAACGCCTGGCGCTCCGGGGCGAGCGGCTGGACCCAGGAGCAACGCAGGGCGTTCGCCAACGATCTGACACATCCGCAGCTGATCGCCGTCTCGGCGAAGTCCAACCGGTCCAAGGGCGACCAGGGTCCGGACGAGTGGCAGCCGCCTGCCAAGACGTACTGGTGCACGTACTCCCGGGCCTGGATCTCCGTGAAGCAGACCTACGAACTGTCGGTGACCGAGGCGGAGAAGGGCATGCTCGGGGAGATGCTGGACACCTGTACCTCATGAACGCGGAGCAGCCCCGCCACCTCGTCGACGAGGTCAAGGCCGGACCCGGTGGTGCCATGACCGACGAAGTCGGTGTCATCACCGGTGAGGTGACCCTCTCCACCAGCCTCCGCCCCGACGGGCGTGCGGCCGTCGCGATCCAGTACACGGGCGCCGACGAGTGGTACACCCTCACCGGCAGCCCGGTGCACCTTCCCCGCGCCGGACTGCGGGCCCTGCACCAAGAGGTGCTGGACCGCGTCCGGCGCGGGGATGGAGCCGAGGCCCCTTCCTGAGGCCGGTCAGGCCGTCGGGCCGGTGTCCACGAAGAGGGAGTCCAACGGGACCTTGTTCTTGCGGAACTCGGCAACCTGGTCAGCGCGCATGAATACGCAACCGGCCACCCCTACACGGAGGTTGCGAGCGTTCCGCTCGGGTCCTGGTACACGGCATCGAGCGCCAGCGAGGCCCCGCCGCGCGCGGCCGCGCTGAAGCCCAGCGTGGAGGCGAGGACGGTGCAGCCGCCCGCGTCGGGAGCCATGACGCGTGCGGTGAGTTCGCTCTGTACCCGGTCGATCAAGTGGTCGGCGAAATAGGCGAAGTAGCCGCCGAGGACGATGGCCCGGGGGTTGAGGATGTCCGCGAGCGCCGCGAGGCCGAGCGCAAGACCGTCGACCAGCTTGTCCAGTGCGGCGGTGGTCGCCGGGTCGCCGGCGTCGGCGCGACGGCGCAGTTCCGCGAGGCGTTCCTCCAGGTCCACGGTCGCATCGCGGACGGGGTCGTCCGGCGCTGCGGCGTGATCGAGCAGCGCGCGCAGACCGACCAGGGTCTCCCAGCAGCCGCGTCGGCCGCAGGCGCACTGCTTGCCTTCGGGGGACAGGCGCATATGGCCGATCTCGCCCGCGAAACCGGCCGATCCGCGCAGCAGCCGCCCGGCCGAGATGATGCCTCCGCCGACGCCCGTCTCGCCCGTCACGTAGATCAGATCGTGGATATCGGCCTCGGCCGCGACCAAGTACTCGGCGATGGCGCCCAGTTTGGCGTCATTCTCGAGGCGGACGGGCGGGCTCTTGGGGCCGAGCCGTTCGGCCAGGGAGTGCACGACGTCGACATGGCGCCAGCCGATGTTGGACGCGTACGTGACCACTCCGCTGTCGCGCTCGATCACGCCCGGGGCCGCGACCGTCACCCCGACCGGGTGCAGACCGCGGCTGCGCAGTGTCCGGATCGAAGCGCGGATCGCCTGCGCCGCACGGTCGAGTACCTCGGCCACACCGATGCCGCGGACGTCGAGGGCGATGTGGTGTTCGGCCGTGACCTCCCCGCGCAGATTGAGCGCGGTGAGGAACAGATAGTCGGCGCTGATCTCCAGGCCGATACCGCAGAAGGTGCCGCCGTCGATCTCCACGGTGCGGCGCGGACGTCCGACCGAACCGTCACGGGCCGCCTCGCCTTCACGTACGAGACCGCGCTCCACCAGCTCGGCCACGAGATTGGTGATGGTGGCCTTGGGCAGTCCGGTCTCGGCCGCGATCTGGGTGCGCGGCCGGGGTCCGGCGTCCCGTAGCAGGCGCAGCACCAGACCGAGATTGGCCCGGCGCAGGGACGCACGGTCGCCCGCTCTGTGGGATCCGTCCCCACCCGGGTCGCGTACGCCCGCACCCTGCAGATCTGCCTTCACTCGGCTCTCCTCGCGTCCTCGCTCACGCTGCCCGTCAACGTACGCGAGCGGTAGTTCGTACGGCGAGGGGCTGCCGACGATCACTGAAACTTTCTCACTCCACCCCGTTGACTAGGCGGCATTAAGTTTGGATTCTAGTCGAACTAATGAGGGCTGGGAGGCGACGATGAAGGCACGGCTGCACGTGCGCTACCAGCTGCGGCCCGGCCGCGATCTGGCCGAACGGGCCGGCGCCCTGGCCAAGGTGTGCGACGAGAACGAGGTCGACGAGGTCGTCCTGCTGCTCGGTGCCGAGCAGGCGTACACCGGGCATCTGGCCGGCGACGAGGAAGATCTGTGGTTCGCGGCGGCGGCCGAGTCCTGTGCGGTGCTCAGCGCGGCGGGACTCGACGTCAGCCTCAACCCCTGGGTGACGGTCGGGCACGCGGACCGGGGCCGCAGGGACCGGCTCGGCTTCGCGCCCATGGTCTCGCCCACCGGCCAAGTGGCCGCCGCACAGGCATCGTTCGCCTGCCCGACGTGGCGCAGCTGGCTGTACGCGCACTACGGGCGCTTCGCCCGGCTCGGGTTCCGGGTGCTGTGGGTGGAGGACGACTTCCGCTACCACAACCACGCGCCGCTCGACTGGGGCGGCGGCTTCGAACCGCTGATGATGGAGCGTCTGTCGCGGCTCGTGGGGGAGGAGGTCAGTCGCGAGGAAGCGGTGGCCGCCGTCACCCGGCCCGGGACCCCGCATCCCTGGCGGGAACTGCTGCAGCGGGTCTGGCGTACGGCGCAGCTGGAAGTCGCCGAGGGTGTGGCGCGGGCCGTACGGGAGAACTCGGCGGGCAGCACTCAGCTCGGACTGATGAGTTCGACCCCGGCCATGCACTCGGTGGAGGGGCGCGACTGGGACGCGCTGTTCGCCGCGTTCTCGGTGAGCGGGCGGGCCACCCAGCGGCCGCACTTCGCGCCCTACTCGGACACCCCGGCGCGCCAACTCGCGTCCGCCGTATGGTCCCTCGAGGCCCAGCGGACACTGCGTCCGGCGTACGTGGCGAGCGAACCCGAGATCGAGAACTGGCCGCACACCGCCTGGTCGAAGTCGGACACCCAGACCTGGTCCGAGATGGTCACGGCGCAACTGTCCGGTGCCGACGCGCTGTTGCTCAACCTGCATCCGAGTGCGGCCGAGCATGCCGACCGCTTCCCGCGGGTCGATGCGCTGCTGCGGCGCTCGCGCCCGGCCCTCGACTGGCTCGCCGAACGGCGGCCGGAGCAGGCGGAGCCGCTCGGGGTAGGGCTGCCCTGGCGGCCGGACACCGCCGCGCATGTGGCGTCGGCGGGCGGTACGTGGCAGGAGCTGGTGGTGGATCCCGCGCCGGCCGCGGACTATCTGCTCGGCTACGGCGTTCCGGTCACCTCGGGAGCAGCCCCTGTGCAGGCCCTGTTCGGCGGGTGCGCAGACGCGTTCGGCGACGCCGAGCTGCGGACGATGCTGCACGGCGGGCTGCTTCTCGACGGCGCCGCGGCGCACCGGCTCACCCTGCGCGGATTCGCCGGACTCCTCGGCGTACGAGCGGGATCGGTGCACGGACGGGAGGAGCCGGTCGAGCCCGGTCCCTACGCGGTCGAGCGGCTCGCCGGCGAGGAGACGGGTTCGCTGAGCGTCGACGTACAGCCGGCGCTGGCCCGGCTCGAACCCCTGCCGGACGCCGAGGTGGTCACCGAGATCCGTACGCCGCAAGGGCGTCTGTGGGGCGCCGGGCGCACCCACTTCGTGAACGCCCTCGGCGGCCGGGTCGCCGTACTCGCCGCCACCGCGCCCGCCGAACTGGCCCGCTCCGACGCGGGGCAGCGGCTGCTCCATCGGTCGATCCGCTTCCTCGAGGGCGACCGACCCGTGCTGCCGCTGGTGCACGGCTCCCCGCATCTCGTCCCGCACGCGGCCCGCAGCGGTGACCTGATCCGGCTCTGCGTCGCCAACGGAAGCGCCGACCCCGGCCGCGTACGAATCGACCTGCCCGTACCCCCTGGCCTGCCCGTACCCCCTGACTTGCCCGTACCCCCTGACCCGGTGCGCGCCACGCTGCTCGCACCGCTGGCCCCACCGGCCCCGGCGACCACCACCGAGACCGACGGCCACCTAGGACTCGAGGCCGAACTGCCGCACCGCGGCTGGGCGGTACTCGAATGGCGACCCGCCTCCCGGCGAACCCCCGTCGCCGACCCCACACCCGTCTCCTGACGCAAGGAGTACCCGTGTCATCCCGTTCCAGAGCACGAGCCGCAAGCGCCTTCGCCGCGGTGGCCGCCCTGATGGCCGGTGCGGCCATGTCCTCGCCGGCCGCCGCCGACAGCGAGGATCCGACCTACTCCGTGAACGTCGGGCAGTTGGGTACGTGGACCAATCCCGACGACACCCCCGCGGCCACGTACATAGACAAGGACGGCAGCTTCCACTACCAGTCCGCGCACGCGCTGTACGCGGCGAACGACCCGCGCAAGTGGTCCTTCTACACGGGCACCGACTTCGACTCGGCGAAGCTGGACACCAAGACCAGCAACTTCGTGAACCCGGCCGACTCGCGCGACCGCAACGACGACACGACCTGGCGCTGCAACAACAGCCCGACGGGACGTGAGTCCACCTTCGCGCCGGACACCTCGCACTACTCGCAGAAGAACTACTGCGACCTGATGGGTGTCTGGATCGACCCGGACACCGGCGACTACTACGGCCTGGTGCACAACGAGTTCACCCCGAGCCCGTTCGGCGACGGACTGCACTACGACGCGATCGACTACGCCGTCTCCAAGGACCAGGGCAAGACCTGGGACATCAAGGACCACGCCCTGACCTCGGCGTACAGCACCAAGCGCGGTGACACCGGGGCGTTCCCGAACGACCTCTACCACTACGGCAACGGTGACGCCCGACTGTTCGTGGACACGGCGTCGGGCTACTTCTACGTTTACTACAACTCCCGCGCAATCCCGAAGGGCGGAGTCTCCGGCGGCTGGACCGACGGCAGCCGCGGCCATGTGGCGCGCGCCCCGATGTCCGCGAAGATGGCGCCCGGGTCCTGGCAGAAGTGGTACGACGGCGCCTGGTCGCAGCCCGGCATCGGCGGCAAGGAAAGCAACATGGAGCCGGTCGACGCCGACAACCCCAACGGCTACACACCGGTCGAGCACGACTACGACCCGGCCAACGACGGCAACGTGGCCGAGCAGGTCGCGGCGGGCGAACTCCCGGCCAAGTCCGACCTGTTGACGATGAACATCGCGTACAACGCCTATCTGGGTCTGTACATCGGCACCCCCGAGGCGGTCGTCCAGGACAGCAGCGAGTCGCAGCGCTTCTACGTCACGGACGACCTCTCCACGCAGAAGTGGAAGCTGATCGGCGACACCGGGGCCTACAAGTCCGGCTCCTGGTACCGCTGGATGCTGGACTCGGTGAACAAGACGGGTTCCACCGTCGTCGGCAAGAACTTCCGCAACTACTGCTCGTGGCAGTGCTCGGGCGGCGGCAGCGGTGAGTACTACAACACCGCGATCGAGACGGACTCCCCGGCCGCACCGGTGCAGTCGGGCGCGACGTACACCATCGCCAACGCGGACGGCCGCGCCCTCGCGCAGACCGGCCGCGGTGCCACCACCTCGCTCCCCGCCGCCGACGGTTCGGACCGCGGCAAGTGGACCTTCACGTCCAACGGTGACGGCTCGTACCGCATCGCCAACGCGGACAGCGGCCGGCTCCTCGGCGTGGACTCCACCAGGAACGCCGGTCGCGCCTGGTCCGCCAAGCCCACCGTGTCGGTGGCGCCCAAGGCGGGTGCGACGGTCGGACAGCAGTGGTTCGTGATCCCCGGCCATGACGCTTCCGGCGCCGAGACGGGCACGTTCAAGCTGGTCAACCGCTACAGCGGTCTGGTCATCGGGCTCTCCGGCAAGGACGGCCGCACGGCCGAGACCACGCCGACGCGCGCGTGGACGGCCCCGGGCGGCACTTCGGTCGGAGACGGCAGGACGGCGGCCGAGCAGACCCTGACGCTCACCCGCACCAGCTGATCAGCTTCTGTGCGGGTGCCGCCGGTCCTCTCGCTCGACGAGAGGACCGGCGGCACCGACGGCTCATCCGGTGGCCGCGAGCAGTGTCGTACGCCCGCCGAGCGCACGCGAGAACTGGTCGGTGACCTGCTCAAGCGCCTCCCGCGGTCCGCTCTCCACGACGACATCCCCGTCGGGCCGCACCTCGATGTCCCGGTCGAGGACGAACCAGCCGGGGGTGATGTGCGCGGGGCCCATGGAGGCGAGGACCGGGCGCAGGGCGTAGTCGATGGCGAGTACGTGGGAGGTGGTGCCGCCCGTGGCGAGCGGCAGCACCGTCTTGTCCTTGAGCGCGTACTGCGGCAGCAGGTCGAGCAGGGACTTCAACAGGCCCGAGTAGGCCGCCTTGTAGACCGGCGTGCCGATCACCACGCCGTCCGCCCCCGCGAACAGGGACGTGGCCTCGACGATCGCCGGGTGGCCGAAGTCCGCGTGCAGCAGGGCCTCGGGCGGCAGTTCCCGGACGTCCAGGGCGATCACCTCATGGCCCTGTGCGGTGAGGCGCGCGTCGAGGTGGCGCAGCAGTCGGGCGGTGCGTGAGGTGGCGGAAGGGCTTCCGGAGACGGACAGGATGATGGCCATGCCAGGACCTTTCTTGGGTGGTCAGCGCGTCGGGGCGGCGGAGGTGTCGAGGACCGGACCCCACGGGAACGGCGGGTCGGGGATGGCGCGCCGCAGCACCGGGGCGACCTCGGACTGGAACAGGGCGAGCGAGTCGTGGTGCCGGAACCGCGTCAACCCGCCGGCGTCCGCGTGCAGATGGAGCACCGTGTGCCCGAACTGCTCGTGGTAGCGGTGCACCTTGTCGATGACCTGCTGCGGGCTGCCGACGAGCGCCGAACTGCGCTCGACGAAGTCCTCGAGAGTGGTGAAGACGGGTTCGAGGCCGAGACTCTTCTGCAGGGCGAGCTGCCCTTCGAAGACGGGCCGGTACGCGGCCACCGCCTCCTGGGACGTACGCGCCACGTACACCCCCGCGCTCCCCGCACCGACCGCGATCCGCGCCGGATCGTGGCCGTGGTACTCCCAGCGCTCGCGGTAGTAGCGGATCAACTCCGCGTACGGACCGATGGGGTTGGTGACGTTCGCCGAGAACAGCGGATCCCCGTAGCGGGCCGCGAGATCGACGGACTCCTTGCTCGTCGCGCTGCCGTGCCAGACCCGTACCGGCCGCTGCAGCGGTCTGGGCCACACCTTGGCGCCGCGCAGAGCCGGCCGGAAGCGGGTGTCGGCGCTCACCTTGTCCTCGCGCCAGATCCGCCGGAACACCTCGTAGCTCTCGGCGTTGCGCGCCCACTGGTCCTCGGGCGTGACCTGGAACAGCTCGCGCTGGGCGGCGCCGTTGCCCTTCCCGATGATCAACTCGAGCCGTCCGCCGGACAGATGGTCGAGCGTCGCGTAGTCCTCGTAGGCGCGCACCGGGTCGAGCAGGCTCAGGGTGGTGACGGCCGTGAAGAGGCGGATACGGGAGGTGAGCGCGGCGATATGGCTGAGGACGACAGGAGGCGAGGAGGAGATGAAGGGCCACTCGTGCCGCTCACCCACTCCGAAACCGTCGAAGCCCAACTCCTCCGCGAGGACCGCGTTGTCGAGCACCTCGCGGAAACGCTCGGTCGTCGAGGACACCTCACCCGTCACGGGGTGAGGGGTGTGCACGATCAAAGTGATGGCCAGGAACTTCATGACGCCGACCGCTCCCTTCGCACGTCGTCGGGATGGGCGAGCCCCAGGTGGTCGCGCAGGGTCGTGCCCGCGTACTCGGTGCGGAAGACTCCGCGCTCCTGGAGCAGCGGCACCACCCGGTCCACGAACTCGTCCAGGCCGCCCGGGGTGAGGTGCGGCACGAGGATGAACCCGTCGGCGGCATCGGCCTGCACGTACTCGTCGATGAGTGCGGCCACCGAGGCCGGGGCGCCGATGAAGGACTGCCGTGCGGTCTGCTCGATCGCCAACTCCCTGATGGACAGGCCCTTCTCCTCGGCCAGTGCCCGCCAGCGCGCCGCGATCCCGAAGCGGTCGCCCGAGTGCGCCCAGCCCTGGACCACGTCGCTGTCCGGCACCGGGTCGATGGCGGGCAGCGGGCCGTCCGGGTCGTATCCGGACAGATCGCGGCCCCATACGTTCTCCAGGAAGGCGATCGCGGTCTGTGGGCCGACCTGCTGCCGGCGGATCAGCGCGGCGCGCTCCTGTGCCTCGGCATCCGTGTCGCCGAGGACGAAGGTGGCGGCCGGGAGGATCTTGAGGTCCGCCGGCTTGCGTCCGTAGCGCGCCAGGCGCCGCTTCACATCGGCGTGGAAGGTGCGGCCGGCCTCCAGGCTGCCGTGCCGGCTGAAGACGACATCGGCGCTGCGGGCGGCGAACTCGCGGCCCTCGTCGGAGTCCCCGGCCTGGATCAGTACGGGGTGCCTTTGAGGTGAGTGCGGAAGGGCGGGGCGCGCGGAGATGTCGAACTGCGGGCCCTTGTGGCGTACGGGACGTGGGCCCCGTTCCGCCGGCCAGGCGTCCCACAGGGCGCGGGCCACCTCGAGGAACTCCTCGGCGCGGGTATAGCGGTAGGCGCGGTCCAGATAGCCGCCGCGGCGGAAGTTCTCCCCGGTGAAGGCGTCCGAGGTGGTGACCACGTTCCAGGCGGCGCGCCCGTCGGACAGGTGGTCCAGCGAGGCGAAACGGCGGGCGAGTTCGTACGGCTCGTTGAAGGTGGCGTTGACCGTGGCGGCCAGGCCCAGGTGCCGGGTCACCGCGGCCACGGCGTTCAGGACCGTGAGCGAGTCGGGGCGGCCGACCACGTCCAGGTCGTGGATCAGCCCCTTGCGCTCCCGCAGCCGCAGCCCCTCGGCGAGGAACAGGAAGTCGAACTTGCCGCGCTCCGCCGTGCGGGCGAGCTGCCGGAAGGAGGAGAACTCGATCTGGCTGCGCGATTCGGGGTCGGTCCAGACGGTGGTGTTGTTGACGCCGGGGAAGTGGGCGGCGAGATGAACTTGCTTGCGCGCCCCGGGGGTTGTCATCGCAGGGCCTCCACTCGGTGGGCGTAGCGGCTCGCGGGCCGGGGCAGACCCAGGTGGTCGCGCAGTGTGCGCCCCTGGTAGGCGGCGCGGAAGAGCCCCGCCTCGCGCAGCCGCGGGACCAGACCGTGCACGAGGAGCGGCAGTTCGGCCTCGATCGTGGTGGGGACGAGATGGAATCCGTCCACGCCGGTGGCCGTGTGCCACTCGGCGAGCTGAGCCGCGAGGGCGGTGGCGGCGCCGGTGAAACGCAGCCCGGGCGTGGGTGGCAGCTCGAACCCGTCGCGCAGATCGAGCGTGACCTTGAGGAGCACGCGTGGCTGTCGCTCGCCTGCCCGGTCGAGGAGCGCCTCGCGGGCGGCCCTGGCCGAGGCGGGATCGGCCGCATCGAGGAGCACCACATCGGCGTGATGCGCCGCCAACTCCCCACGTGTATCCGGGTCATGAGCGCCGAGCGCCACCACGACGGGCGGTCGCCCCTGAGGCGGTCGGGGCACGATCGAGGGACCGCGTACGGAGAAGTGCGGGCCCTCGAAGTCGACGTAGTGCAGCCGCTCGCGGTCGATGAAACGGCCGGTGGCGGCGTCCCGTATCTCCGCGTCGTCCTCCCAGCTGTCCCACAGCCGGGCGGCCACCTCGGCGGCATCGGCCGCCTCCGCCCAGAGTTCGGCCGCGGGCGCGCTGCGCCGCCGGCCCACCGCACGGGCCTCGGCGGCCGTACCCGACACCTCCACCAGCCACCCGGCACGGCCCTCGCTCACGAAGTCGAGGGTGGCCAGGGCGGTGGAGGTGTGGAACGGCTCGGTGTGGGTGGTGGTGACGGCCGGCACGAGGCCGATACGGCGGGTCAGCGGCGCGACCCTGGCCAGAACCGCGACCGGGTCGAGGCGGCCGGCACCGTCCTCGGGCGCCGGGGCGAAGGGGTCGCCGAGGGTGAGGAAGTCGAAGGCGCCCTGCTCGGCGAGCTGGGTCAGAGCGGTCCAGTAGGGGGCGGTCAGAGATGCGGCGGGGCGGTGTCCGCTCCCGCCGATGTCCACGGCGAGATGGAGTTCTCGGGGCATGGCTACAGATCCTTGTGGGCTGGTGCGAGGGCCGGCAGTGCGGTGGGTGACCGCTACTTGTTGGTCTTGGGCAGCCCGGGCGGATTGATCCCGGACTTCGTCACGGACTCGTCGGACAGGCCCCAGCGCTCCAGCACCTGGGCGTAAGTACCGTTCTCGATCACGTGGTTGAGCGCGGCGGCCAGCGGCTTCGCGAGTCCGCTGTCCTTCTTGGTGGTGGCCGCGATCAGGCCCTGCAGGGTGGCGCCCGCACCGGAGTAGGTGCCGACCACCTCGGTCTTCCCGCTGGTGGCCGCGTGGTAGGCGGCGGTCGGGTTGGGGCCGAGGTAGAGGTCGATCCGGCCCGACTGGAGGGCCAGATAGGTGTCGCTCTCGTTCTGGTAGTACTTGATGTCCACCGGCTCACGGCCGGCCTTCTCGTTCTCCTTGCTCCACTCGACCAGGAGCTTCTCCTGGTTGGTGCCGCTGGAGACGGCGACCTTCAGACCCGCCACGTCCTTGGGCCCTTCGATCTTCAGACCGCTGCCCTTCTTGGCACCGAAGCCGAGGTTGTCCTCGCGGTAGGTGGCGAAGTCGTACTTCTCCTTGCGCTCCTCGGTGACCGTGATGTTGCTGAAGGCGGCGTCGTACTTCGCGCTGTCCAGGCCGACGAAGATGTTCTCCCAGGAGACGGTGTTGATGTGCGGCTTCAGATCGAGGACGTCCGCGACGAGATACGCGAGATCGGGCTCCACGCCGATGACCGTCTTGTTGTCGGTGGCGTAGAACGTGAGGGGCGCGGAGGAGCCCGAGGAGCCGGCGAGTTCCAGGGTGCCGCGTTGGCGGATCTTCTCGGGGACAAGGTCGGCTATGGAGTCGACCTTGTCCGTGGTGACACGTTTCTGGTCGGGACTCGTATTGATCTTCACCTTGGCGCCGGAGGCGGCCGCGACCTCGGTGGTGCGGTCCTCCTTCGGGTTCCCGCACGCGGCGAGCAGCAGCGTGGCGGCGAGTCCCAGGGCGGCGGCGGTGGTGCGGCGACGGGTGATCAGGGCGTACACAGGTGGCTCCATCCGGAGAAGGGAAGGTCAGAGGACCTTGGAGAGGAAGGCGCGGGTGCGCTCGTGCTGCGGGGCGTCGAGTACGGCCGAGGGCGGGCCCTGTTCGACCACGACCCCGTCGTCCATGAACACCACGGTGTCGGCCACCTCGCGGGCGAAGCCGATCTCATGGGTGACGACGACCATCGTGGTTCCGGTACGTGCCAAGTCCTTGATCACGTCGAGGACTTCACCCACCAGCTCGGGGTCGAGCGCCGAGGTGGGCTCGTCGAAGAGCAGCACCTTCGGAGAGAGGGCGAGCGCACGGGCGATGGCCACGCGCTGCTGCTGTCCGCCGGAGAGCTGGCGCGGGTAGGCGTCGGTCTTGTCGGCGAGACCGACCCGTTCGAGCAGTCGGCGGGCCGTCTCCTCGGCCTCCTTGCGCGGCCGGCGCAGAGCGGAGACGGGTGCCTCGACGAGGTTCTCCAGGACGGTCAGATGCGGGAAGAGGTTGAAGTTCTGGAAGACGAACCCGATGTGGGTCCGCTGGCGCAGAACGTCCTTCTCCCTCAGCTCGTGCAGCTTGTCGCCGGCACGGCGGTAGCCGATCAGCTCGCCGTCGATGCTGATCCAGCCGCGGTTCACCTTCTCCAGATGGTTGATGGTGCGCAGGAGCGTGGACTTGCCCGAGCCGGACGGGCCGAGGATCACGGTCACCTCGCCGGCCCTGACCTGCAGGTCCACTCCCCGTAGGACCTCAAGCGGTCCGAAGCTCTTGTGGACGCCGTGCACGTCCACCATCACGTCACTCATCGGTTGTCTCCCAGCGGGGTGAGGGGTGCTTTCGGCGGGGTGAGGAACCGGCGGACGCGCTGCAGCGGCGTGGGCGGCGGGGTCCGGTTCGCCCCTCGTGCGTAATGCCGTTCCACGTAGTACTGGGCCACCGAGAGCAGCGAGGTGAGCACCACGTACCAGGCGGTGGCCACGAGCAGCAGCGGGATCACCCGGCCGTTACGGCCGTAGATCACCTGCACCTGGTAGAAGAGTTCGCCGATGGCCATCACATAGACCACCGAGGTGCCCTTGAGCAGGCCGATGATCTCGTTGCCCGCGGTGGGCAGGATGGCCCGCATCGCCTGGGGAAGCACGATCCGGCGGATCTGCCGCAGCCGCGGGATCCCGAGGGATGCGGCGGCCTCGAACTGCCCCTGGTCGACGGAGAGCACACCGCCGCGCACGATCTCGGCGGCGTACGCGGCCTGGTGCAGCGTGAGGCCGATGATCGCCGCGCCGATGGTCCCGATGAGACTGTTGCTGTCGACGGACCAGAACACCGGACCGAACGGGATACCGACGCCCAACTGCTCGTACAGGGCACTGAGGTTGAACCAGAAGACCAGCTGGACGATCATCGGGATCGACCGGAAGATCCAGATGTACGTCCAGGCCACGCTCTGCAGCACCGGGCTGCGCGACAGGCGCATGAAGGCCAGCACGGTGCCGAGCAGGAAGCCGAGCACGGTGGCGTACGCGGTGAGCTGGAGCGTCACCCAGACCGCGTCGACGATGGTCTCGGACAGGACGTACTCGCCGAACACCCCCCATTCCCAGACCGGGTTGGTGGCGAGGCCGTGGACGAACTGGGCGAGCAGGACCAGTACGGCCGTGGCCGCCGCCCAGCGGGCGTAGTGGCGTACGGGCACGACCTCGGCCGAGGACGGATCCGATGCGCGCTCGGTGTCCGCGAGCGCCTTGCCGGGCGGTGCGGTACCGGTGATCGATGACATGGTGATCTCTCCGCCCGGCTGTCAGCTGTGCTCGGGCGGATTGATCCGCGAGGTCTCGATCGCGGACGGGGTGGTGCCCCACTTCTTCAGGATCCGCTCGTACGTACCGTCCTTGATCAGTTCGTTGACGGCGGCCTGGAAGGCCTCGGTGAGCGGGGAGTCCTTCTTGAAGGCGAAGCCGACGTCGAGTCGGTGGAACTCACCGAGGAACGCGGTCCCGGCCGCCGGCTGGGCGGCCTGGTAGCGCAGTCCGTTGATCGTCGACATGATCACGTCGATCCGGCCCTGCTGCAGGGCGGTGAGCGTGGCGCCGTTGTCCGAGTAGACCTGCACGGCGTACGGCTTCTTGCCGGCCTTCGCGCAGACGCCCTTCTGCTTGGTCAGGGTGGCCTCGAAGGTGGTGCCCGCGCCGGTGCCGATGGTCAGACCGCACAGCTGGGTCAACTCGCTTACCTTGTCGCCCAGTTCGGTGTTCCCCTTCTTGACCGCGAAGCCCTGGCCGTCGTTGATGTACGTGACGAAGTCGATGGTCTTCAGGCGCTCGCCGGTGACCCCGAAGTTGCCGGTGCCGAAGTCGTACTTGCCGCTGCCGAGGGCGGGCAGGATCGTCTCGAACGCGGCGTCCTGCCGCTCCAGCTTCACCCCGAGCACCTTGGCGACCGCGTTGGCGAGGTCGATGTCCTGTCCGGCGGGCGCCTTGTCGGAACCGTTCGGGTAGTACGCCGAGGGCGGGTTGCCCACCGAGCTGCCGACGCGGAGAGTGCCGGACTTCCGCACGTCTTCGGGCAGCAGCGCCGCCGCGGACTCGACCTTGCGCACGGCGGCCACGGGGTCGTCGGTGGGTGCCGGGGAGGCCTGGGCTCCGGCCGGTGCGGCGTCGGAGCCGGAGTCGGATCCGCAGGCGGTGGCGGCGAGGAGCGGCAGCGCTATCAGTCCGGTGGCAAGGCGCAGCCGGGTTCGCAGGGCGCGGATCTTCACTGGTCGGGGGCCTTTCCCGGGAGGGAGGAGTCGGTGAGGTGGGATTCGGTGAAGTGGGATTCGGTGAGGTGTTTCTCGAACGGCAGTGGGCCGATGGCTTCCGGGTCGGCCCCGGTGTCGAACAGGGGTGTGTAGCCGGTGACCAGGTACAGGCCGCGGGCCTCGGGCTGGCGCGGTCCGGTGGTCAGGTAGATCCGCCGGTAGCCGCGTCCGGCCGCCGCCCGCTCCAGCTCGTCGACGACCCGGCGGGCGAGCCCGCGGCGGCGGTGCGCCGAGTGGGTCCAGATCCGCTTCAGTTCGGCGGTGGTGGCGTCGTAGCGGCGGAACGCGCCGCCGGCCACGGGTTCGCCGCGCTCCAGGAGGAGCAGCAGCAGTCCGCCGTGCGCGGGAGTGAACTCCTCGTCCGGATAGCGGGAGATCTCGGCGTGTGCGTCCTTGCCGTATCTCGTCGAGTACTCATGGCTGAGCTCACGCAGCAGCGGTTCGACCCGGGGGTCGGCCACGGTCACCTCGACGACCGTCAACTCGGGTGCGGAGGTCATCCGTTGACCACCTCGAGCGTGCCCCGGGCCGCGCGCTCGGCGTCCCGCTTGGCGACCTCCTCGCGGACCAGCGGAATGACGTACCGGCCGAAGTCGATCGCGTCGTCGAGCAGGTCGTAGCCGCGCGCGGAGAGGATGTCGACACCCAGGTCGTAGTAGTCGAGCAGCGCCTGCGCCACGGTCTCGGGGGTGCCGACCAGCGCGTTGGAGTTGCCCGCGCCACCGGTCGCGGCGGCGGTCGGGGTCCACAGCGCACGGTCGTAGCGCTCACCGGCCTCGGCGATGGCGATCAGGCGCTGCGAACCGGTGTTTTCGGGGGATCCGGTCCGGTGGTGGCGTACGAGACCGGACTCGCGCCGCTGCCGGATCGCGCCGACCGTGCGGTGCGCCTTCTCCCAGGCGAGCTCCTCGGTGGGCGCGATGATCGGCCGGAAGGCGACCTGGATCCGCGGCACATCGGTGCGCCCGGCGGCCTTCGCGGCGGCCTTCACCAACTCGATCTGCTCGGCGGTCTCGGCCAGCGGCTCGCCCCACAGGCAGTAGATATCGGCCTCGGCGCCCCCGGCCTCGTACGCGGCGGGCGAGGAACCACCGAACGACACGTTCGGGCGCGGCTGCTGCACCGGGAAGACATCGCTGACGAAGTCATGGAAGAGGTAGTGCTCGCCCTCGTGGTCGAAGGGCTCGTGCGTGGTCCAGATCTTCTTGACGATCCCGATGTACTCCCGGGTGCGGGCGTAGCGCTCGTCCTTGGTGAGGGCGTCGCCCTCGCGGCGCTGCTCGTGGTCGTTGCCGCCGGTGATGAAGTGGACGGTCAGCCGTCCCTCGCTGATCTGGTCGAGGGTGGCGAAGGTCTTCGCGGCGAACGTGGGATACGAGACGTTCGGCCGGTGGGCGAGCAGGATCTGCAGCCGTTCCAGGTGGCTCGCGATGTACGCGGCGGCCGGCGCGGGATCCGGTGAGCCCGAGCCGTACGCGAAGAGGACCCGGTCCCAGCCGTTGTCCTCATGGGCACGCGCAAGGCGGAGTGTGTAGTCCTTGTCGAAGGCGGCGCCGGAGCGTGCGGTGGTCTCCGAGCCGTTGTTGGTGGCGGCGATACCGAGGAACTCGACGGGCATCAGGGGGCCTTTCCGGGCTGTTGCGGGCATGCGGGCATGGCGAGTTGCCGCAGGGCGTGCGGGCAGGGGAAGCGGCGAAGACGTGGGTGTGACGACGGCGGGCGTCAGGAAGGTCCGACGGGCGGCAGGCGCACGTCAGACGTCAGGGAGCTGCGGCAGCGCGCGGCAAAGGAGAGCTCGGCCCGCAACGGGGGCACCGAGGGAGGGAAGGGCCGGGATCAGCCGGTCCGCTGCCGGGTCAGACGCAACACGCGGCAGACCACACTCGACCGAAGTCGATGTGGCTGCGCGTGACCAAGCGCTCTGTGGCAGGCATGCGCTCCATTGAGCAGGACGCCGTCGCGGCCGTCAAGCGGTGCCCGGATGATGGACTCTTCAACTTGCGCCACTGATAAGGGAGTTGGCGGGAGCGCGTGCCATGTGCTGTTCACACGACTGAAGCATCCGTCGCGTTGACAGGTCCACTGCGGCGCCGCATACGATCGGATCCGAACCGGCCGCGTTGAGGGACGCGGTGCGTGTGACGACGCACCCACGCCCGCGATCTCCTCACCCGGAGCCCTCCGATGGTCCAGCCTTCGAACGTCACGCCGGCCACCCCTGTGCCGGCGCACCTTCCGCCCTTCCTCGCCACGGAATCCCTTGCCGTCGAACTCCTCACCGCCCCACCGCTCGCCCCCAAGGCGCCGCGCATCGTGCCGCGCAGGCGACCGGGCCGCTGGTTGACCGCGGCCTCGGCCCTGCTCGTCTTCGCGATGGTGCTCAACTCCGTGGTCCGCAACGACGCCTTCCAGTGGGGCGTGGTGGGCGACTACTTCACCACCCCCGCCGTACTCGACGGCCTGCTGCTCACGTTGTGGCTGACCGGTGCGGTGATGGTGCTCGGCTTCCTGCTCGGCACCGTGCTGGCGGTGATGAGGCTCTCCGCCAACCCGGTGCTGCGCACGCTCAGTTGGGGCTTCGTCTGGGTCTTCCGCTCCACGCCGCTGCTCGTGCAGCTGCTGTTCTGGTTCAACATCGGCGCGCTGTATCCGACGCTGAGCCTCGGCATCCCGTTCGGGCCCGAGCTGTTCACGGTGGAGACCGTGAACCTGCTCGGCCCCACCCTCACCGCCGTCATCGGCCTGACCCTGCACGAGAGCGCGTACGCCGCAGAGGTGGTGCGCGGCGGGATCCTCTCCGTGGAGTCCGGGCAGACCGAGGCCGCGCAGGCGCTCGGCCTGGGCAGACGCCGTACGCTGCGCAGGATCGTGATCCCGCAGGCGATGCGCTCGATCGTGCCGACCGCGGGGAACATGCTGATCGGCACGCTCAAGGGCACGAGCATCGTCAGCGTGCTCGCCGTGCACGATCTGCTGTACTCGACCCAGTTGATCTACAACCAGACGTATCAGGTGATCCCGCTCCTCATGGTCGCCACGCTCTGGTACATAGCCGTCACCAGCGTGCTCAGCGTGGGTCAGTACTACGTCGAACGGCACTACGCGCGCGGCAGCTCCCGCGCCCAGCCGCCCACGCCACTGCAGCGGGTGAGGGGCCGACTGGCATCCGCTCGCAGTCGCCTGAACAAGCTCACGGCGTCCGACACCCGCCCGGCGGCCGGTGGTGAGCGATGAGCGAGCCCTCGTCGACAGCCGTCCTGGTGATCGTCGGCGCGGGCCCCCGCGCCACCGGCCTCCTGGAGCGCATCGCGGCCAACGCGCCGGAACTCTGGGACGGCCGGGACCAGTTGCGCATCCATCTGGTGGACCCGCACCCGCCGGGCCCCGGCCGCATCTGGCGCGCCGAGCAGTCCCCGCTGCTGCGGATGAACTCCATGGCCGAGGACGTCACCATGTTCACCGACGAGTCCTCGACGCTGGACGGTCCGGTACGACCGGGCCCTTCCCTTGCCGAATGGGCGGCCCAGTTCGCCGGCCGCGGTCCGCGCTTCGAACCGTTCACCGAGCCCGCCGACCCCGCCGTACTCGCCGAACTGCGCACTCTGCGCGCCACCGACTTCCCCACCCGCAGGGCCCAAAGCGCCTACCTGGACTGGGTGTTCCGCCGGACGCTCGACGAACTGCCGCCCACGGTCACCGTCACCTGGCACCGCACCACCGCGACCGCGGTCACCGGACCGGAGGACGGCCCGCAGCACGTCCACCTCGCCGACCGCACCACCCCGCTCACCGCCGACCTCGTCGTCCTCGCACAGGGGCACCTCGGCTCGGCGCCGGACGCACGGCACAGCGCGCATGCCGCGTTCGCCCGCCGTCACGGCCGCTTCCATCTGCCGCCTGAGTTCACGGCCGACGCCGACCTCTCGGCCCTGCGGCCCGGTGAACATGTCCTCGTACGCGGCTTCGGACTCGCCTTCGTCGACCTGATGGCGCTGCTCACCGAAGGCCGCGGCGGCAGCTTCCGCGGCGGGCGCGACGGCACCCTCACCTATCTGCCCTCGGGCCGCGAGCCCGTTCTGCACATCGGATCGCGCCGAGGCGTGCCGTACCACTCCAAGACCAACTACCGGCTGCAGGGCCCCCGCCCGCCCCTGCCCCGCCACTTCGGTGCCGAGGCGGTGGACAAGCTCGTCGCCGAAGGCCGCCCGCTCGACCTGCGCCGCGACGTCTGGCCGCTGATGGCCAAGGAGATCGGCTACGGCCACTACCACGAGCTGTTCCACGCGCACCCCGAGCGGACCGTGCTCAGCTGGCAGCGCTTCGAGGCGGCGTACGACCGACTCGACTGGTACGGCGTCGACATGGCCGCCCTGGTCGCCACCGCCGTACCGGATCCGGCGGACCGGCTGGACTTCGAGACGCTCGACCGACCGCTCGCGGGCCAGGCCTTCCCCTCGGCGGAGGCCTTCCAGGACCACCTGCGCGCCACCGTCGCCGCCGACGTGGCCCGCCGAGAGGACCCGGAGCACAGCGCCGATCTCGGTGCGTTCCTCGCGCTGCTCTCCCTCTACGGACAGCTGCCGCGTCTGGTCGCCTCCGGCCTGCTCACCGCCCGCACCGTCGCCGAGGACCTGGACGGCTGGTGGCGCGGCTTCTTCAGCTTCCTCGCCTCGGGGCCGCCCGGCTTCCGGCTGCGTCAGCTTCTCGCACTGTCCCGGGCCGGCGTGGTCCGCTTCCTGGGTGCGGACGTCCGTATCGGCACGGACGAATCCACCGGTACGTTCACGGCCGCCTCCGCCACCGTGCCCGGCCACCTCACGCATGCCACCGCACTGATCGAGGCGTATCTGCCGGAGACCTCGCTGGCCCGCACCGAGGATCCGCTCCTGCGCGCGCTCCACCAGGACGGCGCCCTGGCCGAGGAGGTCATCTCCGATCCCACGCACACCCATCGCTCCGGCCTGCTCACGGTGACACCGGCCGACGGGCACGTCATCGACCCGTCACTCGGCGGCCCGCACCCCCGCCGTATCGCCCTCGGCGCCCCCACCAACAGCCGGAGCGTCGCGGCCTTCGCCCGCCCGCGCACCGACGCACCGGCGTTCCGGCAGAACGATGCCACGGCACGGGCACTGCTCCGCGCGCTGCGGGCGTCCGTGCTGCTGCCGCCCACAGGTCGCAGCCGGAGCCGATACCGGAGAGAATCGGCGCATATGGGCTGAGTCCGGGCAGGCACGGGATGTCGTCGCCTGTCGGGTACGCGGCGCACCCAGAGGAGCGTGCTCATGACCGCACCGTTCGCGTTGACCGACGCCACCCTCGTGACCGGTGACGCGAAAGGCACCGTGGTGCCGGACCGGACGATCGTCGTGGGCGGCAAGGGCGAGATCGAGCAGGTCGGCCCCACGGGGGAGACGCCCGTACCGCAGGGGTACCGGACCGTCGACGCGCGGGGCCGGTTCGTCGTGCCGGGCATCATCAACGCGCACGCGCATCTGTTCTCCGACGGCAGACCGCTGCCGGCGATCCTGCTCAACGAGAAGGCGCAGGGCGCCGTATCCGTCGTCAGCCGGAGCTTCGTCGGCAGACAGCTGTTCACGAGGCGTACGCGGGCGAACGTCACCACGCAGCTGCATTCCGGCGTCACCACCATCCGCAGCGTCGGCGACGTCGGATACGAAGTGGTCGCCGTCGCGCAGGAGATCCAGCAGGGAAAGTACCCCGGCCCGCGCGTACTCGCCTCGGGACCGCTGCTCGCGGTGACCGGCGGACACGGCGCACCGCAGATCGCCCTGACCGGTGACTCGCCCTGGGCGGCCCGCGCCAACACGCGGCGCAACATCCAGCGGGGCGTCAAGGCCATCAAGATCTCCGCCACCGCCGGGGTGACCGACGCACGGGAAGTCGGCTATGCGGGCCGCCCCGAGATGACCGAGGAGGAGATGACCGCGATCTGCGAGGAGGCGCACAATGCGGGCCTCCTCGTCGCCGCGCACGCCCAGAGCAAAGAGGGCATCCGCAACGCGCTGCGCGCCGGCGTCGACACCATCGAGCACGGCGCCGCGATGACCCCGGAGATCATCGAGTTGTTCCTCGACAACCCCCGTTCCCTGCACGGTACTTCGGCGGTCATCCCCACCCTCCAGGCCTGTCTGCCGCTGGTGAAGCTCGATCCGGAGGTCACCGGAGTCAACGACATCAGCAGGGCCAACGCGGAAATGATCCTGGAGGAGATGATCCAGGGCATCGGCGCAGCGCTGGAGCACGGCATCCCGCTCGGCATGGGCAACGACTCCGCCCTCACCTTCGTCCCGCACTACGACGTGTGGCGCGAGATGGATCTCCTGGTGCGCTACGGCGGTCTCACGCCGGCTCAGGCCCTGCACGCGGCGACGCAGGCGAACGCGCGGATCCTGGGGGTCGACACCGTGACCGGCTCGGTGGAGCCGGGCAGGGCGGCGGACCTGGTGGTGCTCGGCGCGAATCCGCTCGATGGCTTCCGGGCCTTCGCCGACCCCGAGTTGGTGGTCGCGCGCGGGACGGTGATCGAGCGGCCGTCGGTCACCCGCTTCCCGGAGGTCGACGTCCACCTGGACGCCCTCTGAGCCGGCTCCGTACCGACGGAACGGACGTCGACCGGTCATCACGACACGGGTGATCCGGGGCAGCGGAATCCTCGACTGACACAAGGGCCTCACCGGGGAACCGGACGGCCGTGTCTGGTCGTGCATGGACATGGCACGATATCCGATCAAGTGCCGTACCGTGCGGAGGTGTTGGGCGTGGAGCCGTTGACCGGCGAAGATCCTCGGCAGGTCGGCCCGTATCGGATTCTGATGCGGCTCGGCGAGGGCGGGATGGGGCGGGTCTACCTCGGGCGCTCGCCCGGCGGCCGCTCCGTGGCCGTGAAACTGGTGCACGGCGGGCTCGCCACGACGCCGGGATTCCGCCAGCGGTTCGCACGGGAGGTGCAGGCCTCGCGGGCCGTATCCGGAGCCGGCACCGCGCCGGTCGTGGCGGCGGATCCGGAGGCGGCCGTACCTTGGCTTGCCTCCGCGTACATACCCGGTCCCTCCCTGGGCGAGGCCGTGTACCGGTACGGCCCGCTGCCGGAGCCGGCGCTGTGGCGGCTCCTCGCAGGGCTGGCCGAGGCGCTCGACGTCGTGCACTCCAGCGGGCTCGTGCACCGCGACCTCAAGCCGTCGAACGTCCTGCTGTCCCTTGACCGTCCCGTCCTCATCGACTTCGGGATCGCCCGGGCGGCCGACGACGCGGCGCTCACCGGGACCGGCCTCGTGGTGGGTTCGCCGGGGTACATGTCCCCGGAGCAGGCGGAGGGGCGGGTGGTGAACGCGCCCGGTGATGTGTTCTCGCTGGGTGCGGTCCTCGCGTTCGCCGCGACCGGGAGCAACCCCTTCGGCGGGGGCTCCGGGCCCGAGCTCCTGTACCGGATCGTGCACCACGAACCCGATCTGACCGGTGCGCCCGAGGGATTCGCGGCAGTCGTACGGGAGTGCCTGAACAGACAGCCGGAGAACAGGCCGAGCCCCGCCGACCTGCGGGCGAGAGCCGAAGCGCACGCCGGGCACGGCGGTGACTGGCTGCCCGCTCCGGTCGCATCGGCGATCGCGCGCCGTGGCGAGCTGCTGCTCAACCTGGAGGCGGAGGAGTCCGGTCCGGGACCGGTCCTCCAAAAGAATCCGCCCACCGCGGTGGTCACCGAGGTGGATCCGCCCCACGCGCCTTCCCCGTCCACGGCGCCCACCCAAGGACCCGGCCACGACGCGCGGACATCCCCGACCCCGGGATTCGGCCCGGCTCCGGCTCCCCACGGCGCGCCGCACACGCCGCCGCCTCCCGTGTACGGCGCCGCGCACACGCCGCCAACTCCCGTGTACGGCGCGCCGCACACGCCACCGCCCGCCTACGGTGCCTACCCCACGACACCGCAGCCCACCAGAGCTCCGGCGGGGCGCGGCGGCGTGGTGCTCGCGGGGATCGTGGCGCTCGCCGTCGCGGCGGGTGCCGGGATCGTCATCGCGCTCAACGCCGCGGGAGACCGTGATCCGGATGCCAAGCAGCCCCCGCCGACGTCCACCGAGCGCCAGGCGGATCCTTCGACGACCGCCTCGCGGCAGCCGGCCGGGAACGCCTCGGCCATCAGCGGTGAGTGGATCGGCACCTATCACTGCGCCCAGGGCAAAACCGGTATGACGTTGACGATGTCCGAGGACGACGGTGGTGTCGTCACCGCCACGTTCGACTTCTACGCGGACGCTTCCAATCCCGATGTTCCGTCGGGCTCTTTCGCGATGAAGGGCGTCTTCGCGGGACGGCAGCTGCGACTGCTCCCCGACCACTGGATCGACCGTCCCGACGACTACCTCATGCTCGGTCTCAGAGCGCGTGTCGAGGGCGACGCACAGCAGACGATCGTCGGGACGGTCACGAACGCGGACGGCTCCGACTCGGACAGCTGCACCACGTTCAACGTCGAGCGGAGCTGACCTCGTCGGCTCGTCATGCGGACCCGTCCGACACGAAGTGGAACGTCGGGTGCGGGTGCATCAGGAAGTCGTGATGGGAGATGTTCCAGGCGTAGGCGCCCGCCAGCGCGAAGGCCACCCGGTCGCCCGCGCGCAGGCCGGCGGCCGGGGCGCGGCGGGCAAGCACGTCCTTGGGGGTGCACAGCTGTCCCGTGTACGTCACGTGGGTGCCGGTCGCCGCGGGCCGTGGCCACGGATGGGGCCACGGCTCGTGGGGGACGACCGTGCCGGGCTGGTCGTGGTTCTTCGTGGCCGGGGTGCGCAGATGGTGGGTGCCGCCGCGCAGCACCGCGAACTCCTCGCCGTGGCTCCGCTTCACGTCGAGCACCTCGGTGGCGTACCAGCCGCAGTACGCGGTGAGGGCGCGGCCGGGTTCGATACGCAGGGTGAGCTCCGGGTGGGCGTCGGCGAGCAGGCCGAGGCCCTTGCCGTACGACTCCCAGTCGAAGCGGGTGCCGGGGTGTGCGTAGTCGACGTTCATGCCGCCGCCGACGTTGACCTCGGCGAGGCGGATGCCGTGGCGTTCGGCGAGGCGGGCGGACCAGCCGACGACCGATTCCGCCACCGCGAGCTGTTCGTCGGCGTCGAGACCGCTCGCCAAGTGGGCGTGTACGCCGAGGAGTTGTAGCCGCGGGGAGGACTTCAGGAATGCTACGGCCGCGTCGGCTTCAGCGGGATCGAGGCCGAACGGGGTCGGCCGGCCGCCCATCGCGAGCGCGCTGTGTTCCAGGGTGGCCGCGGGCAGCGGAAGGTTGAAGCGCAGGAGCACGCCGACGCGAGTGCCGGGGGAGAGGAGGGACTCGGCGAGGTGGCCCAGCATGCGCAGGTCGTGCGCGCTCTCCCCATGGAAGCGGGTGACGCCGAGCCGAAGGGCCGTTTCGAGTTCGGCCGGTGTCTTGCCCGGGCCGCCGAACGCCAACGGCCGCCCCGGGACAGCCGTATGGACATGGACGAGCTCGCCGCCCGACGACACCTCGTATCCCGATACGTAGGGGGAGAGGGCCTTGAGGAGCCGCGGCTCGGGGTTGGCCTTCGCCGCGTAGTACAGCTCGACCCGGGAGGGAAGGGACGCGCGGATGTGCGCGACGTGAGAGCGCAGGGCCGACAAGTCGTAGACGTAGGCCGGAAGTTGGCCGTCCGTGAGGCCTTCGATCAGCTCGCGGACCTGCGGGGTAGGTGCGCTCATCGTGCGGTGCTCCAGAGGGAGTCGGTGCGGGTGAGGAGTTCCTCGGCGAGCGGTGACGGCAGCCGTACGTAGCCGGCCTCGCGGTCCGCCACCCGCGCCCAGCGGGTGAGCAGATTGGCCTTGGCCGGCAGCGGAACGCCCGCGAGCAGGGCGCTCAGGCGCGGTGGGCAGCCGTGCTCGGCGGCGTACGCCTCGATCGTGGCGCGGACCTGCGCCCACAGCCGCGTCTCAAGGTGCGGGTGCAAGTCGGCTACCGCGGCGAGGAGTTCGGCGACGTGGTTGACGAGCAGGCAGTAGACGACACGGTCCCAGCCGCGCTGTGCGTCGTACGTCATCGGTCCCGCGATCTCGGCCGGCAGCGAGGCGAGCGTGTCCGCGTGGTGCTCGGGCACCAGCTTCGTGCCCTCCAGATCGCGGAAGACCACCTGTGCGGGCATGCCCTCCGCGTCCACGCACACCAGGACGTTCTGCAGATGGGGTTCGAGGACGAGTCCGTGGTCGAAGTAGGCGGCGAGCACCGGCGGGATCAGCAGCCGGGTGTACGCGGCCCACCAGGCGGCGGCCCGCTCGGGCCCCGTGTCACCCAGGAGCCGGGAGATGTGCGCCCCGCTCGTCGGGTACTCGTCCGCCACGGCGCCCGCGAGCAGCGCGGTCGCGCCGGGCAGCACGCGGTGGGCGAGGCCTTCGCGGACGATGACACCGAGGCCTTCGAGCAGAGAGATGTCCGTCCTGCCGTCCGGTCCCGCGACGGCCGCGCTGCGATAGGCGGGCTCGCGCAGCACCGCGCTGCCGGGGAAGCGGACCGCGAGGTCGTCGAGCGCACCGGCGAGCAGCCGGGTGAGCGCCACGGCGCCCGACAACTCGTAAGCGGCGTTCTTGCGCAGGCAGTTGGTGATCCGGACGTTCAGGCTGAACTTCAGGAACGTGTCGCCGTCGTAGAGGGTGCGCACGGACGCGGTGGCGGTGAAGGGCGCGCCGCCCGGGCCGAGGTCGAGGATGTCGCCCCGGTCGAGCGCGGCGAGGAGCGTCGGGTGGTCGGCGAGGAGTGCGTACTGCCAGGGGTGCGCGGGCAGCAGGAGATAGCCCTCGGGGACGGGGTGCAGTCGGTCGAGGGCCGCCGTCGCGTGCTGAGTGGCGGTCTCCTGCGCCACGAGCTCCTCGCGTACGGCGAGCATGCGCAGCGGGAACGTGGCGGCGGACTCGGGGGCGTAGGAGGACCAGGCGGAGGCGGCGCCGGTGCGGGCCTTGGGCGTCGGGTGGAAGCGGTGGCCCAAGGGCAGGGACTGTTCGGAGGACAGATACGGGTCGGTGTGCTTGCCGCGGGGGGCGGCGAGCGCGGCCGCGACGCCGGCGTGGCTGGAGCGGACCTGTGCCAGGAACTCGTCGTTGGACACACCGGTGCGCAACGACAGTTCGGCCCGCGTGTGCTCGGCGAGGCGCAGCCAGTCGACCTCAGCCCACGAGCCGTCCCCGGGACGCTGCTCGGCCACGGGACCGGTGAAGCGGTGGGCGCCGAACAGCGACGTACGGCGCAGGGCGACACGGAGCAGGACGCCGCGGCGCGGCAGACGCAGGAACAGATGGCCGTCGTCGACGGCGGTCTGGTGCTCGGGCCCCGAGACCTCCCGCAGCAGACAGTTGAGCAGCGTGTGCGCCGCGGCCAGATCGGCGGTCGGCAGCGCGTCGGATGCGGTGGTGGGGGCGTGGGTGGTGCCGGAGGGCACGGACATCAACGGCTCCAGCGGGTGCGTGAACGGGTGCGGGGGAGGGCGATGCGGCGGCCGGTGGTGGGCGTCGAGCGGCCGCGTACGAGCGTGGGCAGGCCGCAGAGAGCCGCGGCCAGGGCTATCGCGGTTCCCGTGAACAGGGGAGCGGCGGGGCCGAACAGTCCGTTGCCGAACGCGGCGGCGATCCCGGCGGCCACCGCACCGCCCTTGGAGACCAACTCCAGAGCGCCGAACATCCCGCCCGGTGGACGCCCCTTGGCGCAGTCGGCGGCCAGCATGGACAGACAGACGAGGCCGAGCGTGAGGCCCGCGCCGAGCAGCAGCCGTACGGCGGTGAAGGTGGCCAGGGAGTGGGCTGCGCCGTGTCCGGCGAGACCGAGTGCGACACAGACGAAGCCGAGCCCTATCCCGGCCCGCGGCCGCCGCTCGAAGGCGGTGTGCACACGCAGCGCGAAGAGCAGGTAGCACAGATGCGGCAGAGCGAACAGCACACCGGAGACCAGGGGCGGGGCGCCGGGGATCCGTTCCTCGATCAAGGTGAGCAGATACGGGAAGGAGATGACGGTCGAGAAGACGAAGGCGAACTCGAAGAGATAGAGGGGCCGCAGCGGGGTGACGGATCGGTCGTCCTCGGCGGGTGCGGGCTCGTCGGCTGGCACAGCCGCTGCCGGGGCTTTCACCGGCTCGGGCAGGAACGCCAGCATCACCGCCGCGGTCAGCGGAAGCACCGCGAGCAGCGCGTACTGCCGGTGCGGCGAGAGCCACGGCGACAGGGAGCCGACGACGATCGGCGCGAACACGAGTGCCGCCCGGGCCGCGCCCTGCATCAAGGTGAGCGCCTTCGACAGGGACGGGCCTTCGAGCGCGGCGGCGAGATATCCGTTCGACGCGGCGAAGGTGCCGCCGAGGATGCCCTGGAGGACCAGGGCCGCGGCGAACAGCGGGAGCGAGTCCGCGAGACCGGCGAGCAGGAAGGAGACGGCGAGGCCCAACTGGGCCCTCAGGAGCAGTCTCTTACGGCCGTAGCGGTCGGCGAGCCGCCCCCACAGCGGGGCGCCGAGCGCACCGAACACGGTCGGCACGATGTAGAGGACGCCGGCCCAGCGGGCTGCCGAGTCGCCGAGGCGCGGCAGGATCTCGGTGAGGAAGGGCGGCAGTCCGAGGGCGGCGAAGGAGGCCACGAAGTAGCAGCCGGCGACGGCGTGCACCTGACGGCGGCCGAAGGCCGTTGCGGCACCTGCGGCGGGCAGTGCGGTCGTGATGGTGGCCATCGGCTCACCCTCCTTGCGTACGGAGGTAGTTGGGGCCGGTCGTGTAGTGCTTGTTGATGTCGGCGGCGCCCGAGCGCTCCTTGGTGAGCAGCGTTCCGGCGGTGACCATCGCCTTGATCGGCAGGGTCGGGGCGTCGAGGACCTGCCGGCGCAGTACCTCGGCCGTCGCGCTGTCGAGCCGCTCCACGGACCGGGCGAGCCGGTCCCGTACGAGACGCAGCAGACGCTCCTCGCAGGCGTGGCCCCGGCGGGAGAGCCCGAAGGCGTAGGCGCCCGCGCACAGATGCACGGTGATCGTGGTGAAGAGGTCGACGAGCGGGCCGTCGCCGTCGGTGAAGATGCGGGCGTCGTCGAACTCGCTCGGTCGCGGGGCCTGTTGACCGAGGGCGGCCCGCATGCGGGCGGTGTGGATCCGCGGCCCGTCGTTGTCCTTGAGGAGCAGCCGCAGGCGGGGTGTGCCGGGGCGGTCGTCCAGGACGAGGGAGATGTTCTGCTGGTGCGACTCCAGGGCGATCCCGTACGCGAAGAGGGTGGTCTGCCAGTCGAAGAGCAGGGTGAGCATCGCGTCGAGGAGCTGCAGCGGATCGCCTTGGTGGTAGCGGTCCGCGAGAGCGTCGATGACGCGGCGGCCGTCGGTGTCCGGCGCGAGGAGCGCGGCCATCGGGACGACGGTGGCGTGCTCAAGGCCCTTGGGATGGCGGCGTTCCAGTACGGCGAGGAGCTCGTGTCCGGCGTGCGCGTAGGTGGACTCGTCGGCATGCAGCACGAGCCCCTGGAAGCGGGGTTCACGGGCGAGCACCGTCTCGATGAGCCGCTGGCCCGCGGCCCCGTCGACCAGCGTGCCCGGCTTGATGGTGCGGCGGTTGCGGGCGCCCAACGTGGCGGTGGCGAGCGGGAGTTTGAGGTGCAGCGACGGGTCGGCGAGGACGGCGACCGTGCGCATGGACAAGGTGGGCGTCACCGGGCCGTGCGGGTCCGTGGTCAGCTCGGCGTGTCCGGCAAGTCCGGCCGCCCGGAGGGCCCGCCGGAGCGGCGCTCCGACGGTCAGGGGGTGGACGGGCAGGGAGACGCGGTCGCCCTCGGTGTCCCAGCCGGTGAGGGTGACGGCTTCCCTGGGCAGCAGCAGGCGGTGCAGCGGGAACCGCGGCGCGAACTCGGGTGCGTACGCGCGCAGTTGCTCCTCGGCGAGGCCCGCGCGCCCGCGGGCCGTCGGGTAGACGGGGTGGTCGTGGCGGGCGGCGAGGACGTCGTACGCGAGGGAGCCGCGCAGACCGGTGCGCTCGCTGCTCCCGCGTGCGGAGGTGCCCTTGCCGCTCCCGCGTCGGGAGGTGCCCTTGTCCTCGGCTCGGGTCGAGTCGCCCCGGCCCTCGCCGGTGACCCGAGCGTCCACGTGCCCGATCGGTTTCGCGAGCAGACCCTCGACCTCGCGCTCGGTTGCCGCGTGCAGTCGCATGGTGGCGGCGGTCTGCCTGCACTCCTCGGCGAACGCCGCATATCCCGGGCGGTCCTGCGGATCCGCACGCCGGGCGAGTGCCGCCAAGACCGCGTCCGTGGTGGTGAGTTCGACGCCGTCGACGACGAGCAGGGCGAGCCGGGCCCGGTGCGTGCACTGGTAGCCGTCGGGCTCGACCGGCAGGCGCAGCGTCCCTGCCGCGTCCGCGAGGTGCAGCCAGTCGCCGTCGGGCCCGGCCACGAGGGTGCCGGCCGTACGCAGCCCCGCGACGTCCTCGCGCAGCAGCGCGCTCAGCACCCGTCGCACGAGCGCGGCTTCCACCGACACCGTTCCCGGGGTCGGCGCCACCGCCGTCATGACGTGAACTCCCAGCGCTGACCGGCCAGGAATCCGGCGACCACCCGGTCCACCGTCTCCTGGCCGACACCCGCACCCACCGCCCGTACGACCCCCAGGTAGTCCCGGTTCGTGCCGTACAGCTCATGCCGCTCGCCCAGCTCGCGCAGCGGCCGGTACGCGAGCCGTACGCCCTCCACGTCCAGGTCGACCGCACCGGGCGCCGAGACGAGAGTGCCCGCGCGGTCCGCGCACGGGTAGTCGAGGCGGGCCCTGCCGTCGGTGCGGGCGCCGAGGCCGGCGGGCAGCGGCTCCCCCAGATGCGTACGCAGGATGTGCTCGAAGAGGGGGATGCCGAGCATCTCCGCGAGGAGCAGATCGCACTGGTCGCCGATGGCCCGGTAGTTGACCTCGATGAGCCGGGCCCGGCCCTCGTGCACCACGAACTCGGTGTGACAGGCCCCGAACCCGACGCCCAGGGCGTCGAGTTGGGCCAGGACTTGGCGGGTGATGTCCTCGGGGTGCGCGGGGACGAACGTCAGCCGCTCCTCGATGAAGTACGGCGGCGGCGACAGCTCGGTGTGGAAGCCGCCGAGCACATGCCGGACATTGCCGTCGCCGAGTGTCTCCAGGGTGTACAGCTCGCCGGCCAGATACTCCTCGACGACGAGCACGGCCTCGCGGCGGCGGGTGCGGATCTCCTTGCAGCACAGCAGGAGTTCGGCCGCGTCCGCGACGAGGACGACGTCCTCGCTGGCCACACCCTCGCGCGGCTTGACCACGCAGGGGTAGGGGGCCTCGACCGCGACGGGTCCCGGGTCCTGACCGGGGGCGAGCTCCCGGGACCACACCGCGTCGAGGCCGGTCTCGGCGAGCCGGCGCCGCATCGCGGCCTTGTCCTTGGCGTGCAGGGCGGCCCGCCAGTCCTTGCCGGGGAGCCCGAACCAGTCGGCGGTCAGGGCGGCCTGGGTCTGCAGATGGTCGCTGTTGCTGAACACGGCGAAGGGCTCGCCGAGCGTGCGGTGCGTGGCGATCCGGGTGATGACGGCGCGGAAGTCGCGGACGTCGCACCGCAGGATCTCGGTGGAGCCCGGACCGTCCGCGTGGCGGGCGAGATGCGGCTCCGGGTTGTCGGTCAGGAGGGTCACGTCCAGACCGAGCCGGTGCGCGGCCGGCAGAAAGCCTTCGGTGACGGAGTCGGTGGGGTTGAGCGCGAGAACGTAAAGCCTCATGGGGGACGCCTTCCGGGCGTGAGGGGGCAGGGGCGGGTCCCCGGCCGTGCGCGGCGTACGGCGTACGGCACGGACGGGACCCGCCCCTCGTGGGGACGCCAACTCATCGCAGAGGCCCCGAAGGGGCCCGTTGCGTCACTGCGCGGGAAGCTCCACACCGGTGGCCTTCGCCACGTCGGCGAGCATGTTCTGGGCGGCCTGTACGCCGATGCCGGACATCCAGGTCTCGTCCGGCACGGTGAAGACCTTGCCGTCCTTGACGGCCTTGAGGTCCTTCCACACCGGGTTCGAGGTGACGTCCTTCTGCTGTGTCTTGTCCGGGGTGTCCGCGACGGTCACGAAGATGAGGTCGGCCTCGGCCTTGTCGATCTGCTCGGGGCTGACGTCGAGCATGGTCGTCCCGGGGTCGGTGGAGTTCTGCGACGCGGGGCGGGGCAGGCCGATGTCGTTCAGGACGACTCCGCTGTACGCGGACTTCTGGTACAGCCTGGTCGGGCCGGCCACGAAGCGCACCACCGAGGCGGACGGCAGCTTGCCGTCGTACTTCTTCTTGATGGCCTCACCGAGCGCCTTGGCGCGGTTCTCATAGGACTTGAGCGCGGCGGCGGCCTCCCTCTCCAGGCCGAGCGCCTGCGCGTGGACCTTCAGGTTCTCCTTCCACGGAGCGCCGGTGGTCTCGGTGAAGACGGTCGGGGCGATGCCCTTGAGCTTGTCGTAGACCTTCTCGTGGCGGACCTTGGAGGACAGGATCAGATCCGGCTTCAGCGAGGCGATCAGTTCGAGGTTCGGCTCCTCCATCGGGCCGACGTCCTTGACGCCGTCGATCTTGCCCTTGAGGTAGTCGGGGAAACCGCCCTCGGTCTTCATGTGCGGAGACACCGCGCCGACGGGCTTGATGCCGAGCAGCGTGACGTCGTCCAGCTCGCCCGTGTCGAGTACGACGACGTTCTTGGGCTGCGCGGGGATCTCGCTCTCGCCCATCGCGTGCTTGACGGTGCGCGGGAACGCGGTGTCGGAAGCGGCGGACGTGCTGTCGTTCTTGCCGCTGTCTGCCTTGTCGTCTCCGCACGCGGCGAGCGCGCCCATGCCCAGGACGGCGGTGAGCAGGACGGCGCCGATCCGGCGGAGACCGGACCCTGTTGCTCTTGTCTGCGTAAGGCTCTTCATGAGGGTTTCTTCCTTGCAGGATGCGGATGGAGCGGTGGGGGGCGGGGAGTTGTGTGGGGGG
>JOGW01000020.1 GCA_000721375.1 Streptomyces sp. NRRL B-3428
CTCGGGATAGACAGCGGGACGGATGCGCTCTTCGAGCACACGCTTGAGGCGGGCCTCAACGAGGGCACGGTCGTCATGCATGAGGGGACTCCAACTTCCCGTGGGACAGGATCACTTGAGCCATGCGTCGAGGTTCTCGGCGACGAAGGCGTCGTCCGTGAGCTCGGGATACGAAGCGACAACCCGGTCCAGTTCCGCCGACTGCCCCGGCGAGAGTCGTTCGTCCGGGTCGAGGCACCACGTGCCGGCCAGCAGACCTTGGCGGCGGAGGATCTCGTGGATGCCAGGGACGCAGCCCGCGAATCCGTGTGCCGCGTCGAAGACGGAGGCGTTGGCGTCGGTCAGCGCGGGCGCCAGAGGCAGAAGGGCAGACAGAGATGGTGTGCTCGCGTCGGTAGCTGCTCGCACCTGCGTGTGCAGTTCGACGGCGCGGCGGGTCCAGACGGCCCACTGGCCGAGTAGTCCCCCGACGATGCGCCGGGTGACGACTTTCTCGCCGCCCAGGTCGATGCGGTACGGGGTGAGCAGGTCCACGAGGTAGTTGTCGTCGTTGCCGGTGTACAAGGCGATGTCCTCGCCCCGCCCCGAAGCGGCGACGGCGCGCACCACGTCGAAGGTGGCGTAGCGGTCGAAGGCTGCGATCTTGATGGCGACGACGCCAGGGATCTCGGCGAGCCGGCGCCAGTAGGCGTACGACAGCGGGCGGCCGCCGACGTCCGGTTGGAGGTAGAAGCCGATCACGGGCAGGACCTCGGCGACCTTCGCGGTCCGTTCGATGAGCTGGTCCTCGGTCCAGTCGTCCAGGCCGCCCGGGCTGAGGAGGACGGCGTGGTAGCCCAGGCGGACCGCGAGTTCGGCTTCGGCAACGGCCTGCGCCGTGGGCCCGCAGGCGCCGGCGATCAGCAGGACGGGGCGATCCGCCTCGGTTGTAACGGTGCGGGCAGCCAGTTCCAGGACCGGCGCGAGGAGCGCGACGTCCGGGTCACGGACGGCGAACTGGGTGGTGTGCACGCCGACTGCGAGCCCGCCCGCTCCGGCGGCCAAGTAGTAGCGCGTCAGAGCGTGTTGCCGTCGCTCGTCCAGGCGGCGTGCCGGTGTCAGGGCGAGGGGGTGGGCCGGAATCACGCAGCCCTGGTGGAGCAGTTCGGTCAGATCGGCGGACAAAGCGGCGGCCATCGGTGCGCCTTCCTCTGGATACTGGCGTCTGGTGAGTGCCGTCTAGTAACTGCCGTCGCGGCGTTCGAACTTGGTGGGCTTGTCCCAGGTGGGCTGTCCGGCCCGGAGCCAGGCGGTGGTCCAGTCGACCAAGTGGTGCGGGGTCACGGCCGGATAGCCGTACAGCCGGTGGGCGCTTCCCGCGTCGGAGAGCAGGGCCGTGTCGGATTCGCTGCCGGTCAGCCGGGGCTCGACGCCGAAGCGAGCGCCGAACTCCTGCGCCAGATGGCGCACGGACAAGGTCTCCGGTCCGGCGATGTTGAGCGGGACGGCCGGGTCCGCGGCCAGGTTGATCGCGCGCAGGGCGACCTCGTTGGCCCAGCCCTGCCAGCAGACGTTCACGTTGCCCGTGCCGAGGTCGCTTTCCTCGCCTGCCAGGACCTTGCGGGCGATGTCCGTCAGGACTCCGTACCGCGGTTCGACGGCGTAGTTCAGTCTGAGCAGCACGGTGGGGGTGCCGTGGGCGGCCGCCCAGTGCTCCAGTACGCGTTCACGTCCGAGGCAGGACATGGCGTATTCGCCGACCGGTCCGGGCGCAACGGCCTCGCTCGCCCCGCCCGAGGTGACGGGCACGTACGGATAGACGTTGCCGGTGGAGAAGGCGGCGATCCTGGCGTCGCGGTAGCGGTGCGCGATCCGGCCGGGCAGATAGCTGTTGACCATCCAGGTGAAGGCCTCGTTGCCGTGGGAGCCGAACTTGGTGCCCACCGCGTACACGACAGCACCCGCGTCCGGCAGACCGGCCAGCTGCTCCTCGTCGGTGACGTCGGCGCGGATCACATCGATGCCGTCGGCCTCCAGGCGGCGGGCGACCTGGCCGTCGCCGAACCGCGAGACGGCGAACACCCGCTTGTCCAGGCCGCCCGCCAGTACGGCGCGACGGGCGAGCCGGGCCAGGCTGGGGCCCATCTTGCCGCCGGCGCCGAGCAGGACGAGGTCGCCGTCCCAGCGGCCCAGGTCCTCGATCAGTGCGGGTGAAGGGGTGCTGAGAAGTTCTTCCAGCTCCTTCTCGTCGGCGGGGCCGGGCAGGCCGTCCCGGTATGTGGCCAGGCGGGTGGTGAGGGTGGTCATCGCACTCCTTCCGCGGGGAGTTCCGCGAGGTCGAAAGCGCCGTCCCGCACCGGGAGCAAGGGTCCGGCCTCCGGCGCGTACTGGCGGCTGTTGGCCTCCAGGCAGGGCACGCTGCACTCCAGCCATGAGGCCAGCGCCGCCTGGTGGGTGAGGGCCGCACCGACGCAGGTCAGGTCGGCCATCGCGGCGAATCTTCCGTGGCGGCGGGCCCAGCTGTAGGCGAGCAGGGCCTGGGTCTGGCCTCCGCGTCCGGTCTTCACGGCGACGCCGGACCAGCCGTGGGCCGCGAGGGAGTCCAGGTCACGGGCGTCCACGCAGCCCTCGTCGACGACCAGCGGCAGCCGCACGGCGGTGCCGGCCAGGTGTGCGGCGGCCGGGTCCGCCTGCCGTGCGACGGGCTGCTCGGCGTACACCACGGCCTCCTCTACGACCGGCTCCAACTGATCGAGCACTGCGGCGAGTTGGGACGCGTCCGAGTAGGCCTCGTTGGGGTCGACCGTCAGCCGCACCGGCGGCGCGCCTGCGGGCAGTGCCGCCGTGGCGACGGTGTGGACATCGGTGATGCGCCGGGCGTCCTCGCGCGGGTCCGCTCCCACCAGCTTGATCTTGAACCAGTGGGAGCCGTCCTGGCGCACCCACTCGGTCAGCGGTACGTGGCCGGTCGAGGCGTCCGACGCGGTCAGCGGATCCGCGCCGCCCACCACGTGCAGCACCGGCAGCCGCCGCCGTGGACGCGGGCGCAGGAAGTCGCCGATATGGCGCCCGTCGAACGCAGGACCGAGCTGGGCGCCGAGGTCGCTGCCGAGATGGTCCGCGGTGTACAGCTCGTAGGCGGGGCGGCCGATCGCGCGGGACCAGGCGTCGTGCAGGGCGATGTCGGCGGCGGCGAGGCAGACCTGGCCGGCCAGCAGGGGTATCTCCTCCACGAGGCCGAGCGCACGCCGGACTTCGGAGAGAAGGCCGGGAACGGCGTCGTGCAGCAGCACGCCGAGCCGGACGGGGTCGGCCGGCTCGGGCAGTTCCGACAGGAGTGCCGTGATGCGCCGGGTGATCTCGCGCATGACCGCTTCCCGGTCCCGAGGGCCGTGCTCCTGCGGGTGGGGCGGTGTCTTGTACGCCCACGGGTGGGACAGCTGCACCGTCCCCAGTCCGCGGGCGACTTGTCCGGCCCGGTTCTCGACGACGACTTCGACCGCCGCCTCGGTCACGTGGGTGATGGGTCCGGAGCTCAGCACCAGCGGCGTGGTGTAGCGCACCGGCCGGTACGTCACTTCGCTGCCGAGCACCTTGATGTCGGACGGACGTGCCGTCGCGAGCGTGCGGCTACTCGTCGCCACGGTGGCCTCCTCGTACGTGCAGATCGTTGACGCAGCGCAGGACCGGCGGCCGGGTGAGGTCGGCGGTGTCGAGACTCTGTTCCGTACGGACGTGGAGGGTGACGCTCTCGCCCGGCAGGAGCGTGGTGAGCATGTCGTCGACCTGCGCGTCCTCGGCCAACCGGTCCGGGAAGAGCGCCAGATCGCGCAGCAGGACCCGCGCATGCACGGTCACGTCGTATCCCCCGTCCACCTGCTTCACCTCCGTGGCGAAGTCCGCGGGTGGATAGGGGATGTCGCGGTCCTCGGCGAAGAACCACACGGCCCGGTCCTCCCCCGTGTCGGCGATCAGCAGTTCAGCTCGGGGATCGTCGGCGGCCGAGCAGTCGGCGGGCAGGTCCAGGCGCACGGTGCCGCGCGGTGGCACGGTCACGGTGAGCTCGGCGCGCGCACGGATCGCGCCGTCGAGAAGCCGGCGGGAGACGGCGACCGTCGTACGCCAGGGTGCGTCGGTGTCGTTGTCGGCAATCAGCGCGAGGGAGCCTTCGTCGCCGGGCTGGATGGTCAGGAGCCGGTCGCGGAACACCTTGCGCAACGCATACCAGGCGGGTTTGGGCCGGCCCGCGGAGTCCACCAGCGACCAGGAGACGGCAGGCCAGCAGTCGTTGAGCTGCCACCAGAGCACTCCGGCGCACACCGGCTTCAGGGCACGGAAGTGCTCGATGGCGACGGTGAGGGCACGGGCTTGGTTGAGTTGGGTCGCATAGTGCCAGTCGTCGAAGCCGACCACGTCGGGAAGGTGTGCGGCGAGCCCGGCGGCCAGCTTCGCGTCGCCGTTCTCCGCCTTCTGATGCGCCGCGAACTCGGGCGCCGCTGCGTCCAGCGGTCCGGTGACGGCGGCCGCCAGCGTGCGGTGGGTGGCGGGGGCCTGGTAGCCGAACTCGGCGGCGAAGCGGGGCCGCCAGGTGCGGTAGTGGGTGTAGTCGTGGGTGTTCCATACGTCCCAGATGTGGCTGGTGCCGTGTGCTGGGTCGTTGGGGTGCAGGTCGGGGCTGCCGGAGTAGGGGCTGCCCGGCCAGTACGGCCGCGTGGGGTCGAGTTCGGCGACTAGGTCCGGCAGGAGCCGGTGGTAGTAGCCGGCGCCCCAGGTACGGCCCGCCAGGTCGTCCTGCCAGCCCCAGTCGGCGTGGCCCCAGATGTTCTCGTTGTTGCCGATCCACAGAGTCAGACTCGGGTGCGGCAGCAGGCGCGTGAGGTGTTCGCGGGCCTCGGCCTCCACTTCGGCGGCGAGCGGCGGTTCCTCGGGGTAGGCGGCGCAGGCGAACAGGAAGTCCTGGCTCACCATGAGTCCGAGTTCGTCGCAGAGGTCGTAGAAGTCCTCGGACTCGTAGCGGCCGCCGCCCCAGACCCGCACCGCGTTGACGCCCGCCGCGCAGGCCTGTCGCAGGCGCTCGGCGTACCGGGCGCGGGTGACGCGGTGGGGGAAGCAGTCGTCGGGGATCCAGTTGACACCGCGCAGGAAGATCGGCTTTCCGTTGACGCGCAGCTGGAACGGGGTGCCGTGCTCGTCGGGCCGGCAGTCGAGGTCGACGGTGCGAAACGCGATGCGCCGGCGCCAGGCGTCGCACTCGGTGCCGTCGGCCGAACGTACGGAGACGTTCAGCCAGTACAGATGCTGCCCGCCGCCCTGGCCGCGGGGCCACCACAGGCGGGGGTCCGGCACGCGGAGCCTGAGGTCCGCCCGGTCCGCGCCGGATTCCACCACGACAGTGGCCGATGCCTGGAGCACTCCTTCGACGGAGGCCACCACGGTCACCGGCGCCGCATCCGTCCGCTCGATCTCCAGGCGCAGGTCGACCAGGCCCTCACCGGTGTCCTCGGCCACGGTCGCGTAAGGACGCACATCGGCCAGCCGGGCGCCCTGCCAGGTGTGCAGCTCCACGGGTTGCCAGAGTCCGGCCGTGACCAGCGCAGGGCCCCAGTCCCAGCCGAAGTTGCAGGCCATCTTGCGCAGGAACTGGTACGGCGCCGCATAGGCTCCGGGCCGCTCCCCCAGGGTCGTACGCATGGCTTCGGCATGACGAACGGGCGAATCGAAGCGCACCGTCAGTTCGTTGCCGCTCGGACGCAGCAGCTGCTCGACCGGCAGCCGGTACGTGCGGTGCATGTTGGCGGTCCGGGCGAGCTCGACTCCGTTCAGGGTGACGGTGGCGACCGTGTCCAGGCCGTGGAAAACCAGATCCGCCCGTACGGGCCCCGAGGTTGCAGCCGCATCGGGGTCCTCGGCGTCGAAGCAGGTGCGGTAGAGCCAGGTCTGTTCACCGATCCAGGTGAGGTCCGCCTCGTTGGCGTCGGCGTAAGGATCGGCGATGAGTCCTGCGGAAAGCAGATCGGTGTGCACGCTTCCGGGAACGGTCGCGGGGACGTCGGTGATGTCGACCGGAGTGGGCGTGAGGGCCGTGAGCGTCCAGCCATCGTGCAGGATCAACGGTTCTCCCGTTCAAGACGCGGGGTGGCGGCATTCGTTGTGGCGGGGTGGCGGGGGTCAGCCCTTGAGACCGGTGAGGGCGATGCCGCGCGTGAAGTGGCGCTGGAAGATGAAGAAGAACAGCACGGTCGGGATGGTCGTGAGCAGCGAGCCCGCCATCACGATCCCGATGGACTGCGGGTTGAGGTCCTGGTTGGAGTTGAGGCGGGCGAGCGCGACCGGGAGCGTCGCCATGGCGTCAGTCTGCGAAATGATCAGCGGCCACAGGAAGTTGTTCCATTCGCCGATCACCACGAAGACCGCCATCGCGGCGAGCGCGGGGCGAAGGAGCGGCATGACCACGCTCCACCAGATGCGCCAGTCCCCTGCACCGTCCACCTTCGCGGCCTGGCAGAGCTCGTCGGGGATGGACCGCATGTACTGGACCAGGAAGAACACCACGAAGGCCTTCGGCAGCGCCGGGATGATGTACGCCTGGTAGCTGTCCAGCCAGCCGAGGTTGCGCACGATCAGGAAGTTCGGGATCAGCGCCACCTGCCAGGGGATCATCATCGACGCCACCACGACCAGGAAGATCGCCTGGCGACCGGGCAGTTTGGTCTTGGTCAGGGCGTAGGCGGCCAGCGACGCCAGCAGCAGGGTGCCGGCGGCCACCACGGTGGTAATCAGCACACTGTTGCCGAAGAACCGCCAAAAGCCCAGGTCGATGGTGGGAAAGCTCTCCAACAGGCCCGGCGCACCGGAGATGTTCTCGGTCGTGGGGCTCTCGGGAACGAGCGTGGGCTGGTACCGCATCAGCTCGGAGGCCGGTTTGAAGGCGCCGGTGACCATCCAGTAGAAGGGCACCAGCATCGGGACGGCGAGCAGGTAGAACGGCAGCCGGACCAGGAACCTCCACGGCGACCTGCGTCGCGGGGCCGGTCGCGGGACCGGGTCGCTCGGCGGGGACTGCACAGGGGGTGCGGGGGCTTGGAGGGTTGTCATCGCTGCTCCTCATCGGCCGAACGAGACAGCCGCAGCTGCAGCATGCTGACCACGAAGATGATCACGAACAGGGCGAGGGCGACGGCCGAGGCATAGCCGAGCTGGAACTTGTTGAACCCCATGTCGTACAGGTACGGGACGATGAGCAGGCCGCTGTCCTGTACGCCCCCGATCGAGGTGCCGTGGAACATCACGTACACCACCTCGAAGGTCTGGAAGGCGGCGATCAGGCTGGTGATGACGACGTAGCCGGTGACCGGCCGCAGCTGCGGCACCGTGATGTGGCGGAAGCGCTGCCAGGCGTTCGCGCCGTCGACGCGCGCCGCCTCGTAGTAGGCCTCGGGGATCGCGTTGAGCCCGGCCACGAAGATCACCATCTGGTAGCCGACCGCGCCCCACACCCAGATCACCACCATCACAGGGATGGTGAGTGACGGTGAGGCGAGCCAGCGGGTGGGCTCCACGCCGATCCAGCCGGCCACGGTGTTGGCCAGTCCGGAGGTGTCGTTGGCGAAGATCCACCGCCAGGTCAGCATGGCCGCGATGGAGGAAGTAACCGACGGGAGGAAGAACACGGTGCGCATCACGCGGTCGCTGAGGCGCTGCCCGCGAAACGCCATCGCCAGGACGAGGGCCAGCGCGGTGGTGATGGTCACCGAAGCGGCCACCAGGACCGCGGTGTTGGTCATCGCGTGCCGGAAGCGCTCTTCGGACAGCATGTGCGTGAAGTTCTCGAGGCCCACGAAACGCGGCGGGTTGATGCCGTTGGCGTCGGTGAGCGACAGATACAGCGACTGGACCAGCGGCCAGGCGACGAAGACGCCGAACACCACGATGAACGGGGCCAGCATCAGCAGGCCGGCACCATGGCGGTCACGCCGTCCGGGACGTGCGCGCGCCTTCTGTACGCGGGTGGGGGTCGAGAGCGAGGTGGTGCTGGACACGGTGCCTCCCCGTGAGTTCCCGTACGGGCCGCGGCCCAAGGGGGTGGAGTGAGGTTGGGGTGGGGTCCCCGCACCGGTTCGTCAGGTCACGGTGCGGGAACCCCACGTCGTCACTTCAGGTTGTCGTTCATGACCTCGGCAGCCGTCGAGAGCGACTTCTGCGGGTCCTCTCCGGAGACCACGGCGGCCTGCAGCTGCTTGGTCAGCGTGTCCTGACTGGTCTCCCAGCCCGGGCAGTTGGGCGGGCCCTCGGCGTGGGTCAAGGTCGCCTCCAGCGTGGACGCCTGGTCCTGCGGCAGTCCGAGCGACCCGATGGCGTCGGTGACGGCGGGAATCCAGACCAGGTTCTTCGCGGCCGCCTCCTTGGAGAGGAGCTTGATGGCCTCGGTCGAGGACAGCCAGTTCACGAAGTCGGCCGACGCCTTGGGGTACTTGGTGTACGACATGACGCCGACGATCCGTCCGCCGACCAGGCTGCCGAGCCCCGCCTTGCCTGCCGGCAGCGGCGCCACCTTCCACTTGCCCTTCAGCGAGGGCTGCGTGGCATCGAGCGTGAGCAGCCTGTTCTGATTGGCGATCACCATGGCCGTGCTGCCCTTGGCCAGGGCCGCGATCTCGTCGTACTCGCCGATGGGTGCGCCGTTCTTGTGGAACAGGCCCGAGTAGTACTTCAACGCGCTGAGGCCCTCGGCGCTGTCGACCGCGGCTTTGGTGCAGTCGGCCTCGTAGAACGATCCGCCGGCCTGCTTCAGGGTGCTGAAGTAGCCCTGCCAGTCCGAGGCGACGTTGCCGGACGTCACGGTCATCGGGTGCTTCAGACCGGCCTTCTTCAGCTTGGCCGCGGCGTCGTCGAGCTCCTGCCAGGTGGCCGGCGGCTCGTCGACGCCCGCCTTGGCGAGCAGGTCGGGCCGGTAGTAGAGCTGGAAGGTCGTGACATCCAGCGGTGTGCCGTAGAGCGAACCGTCCCGCGACGAGATGGACTTCCAGAGGTTGGGCGCGATCTTGCTCTTCAGCTCGTCCGCACCGAACTTGCGCAGATCGTGCATCCCGCCCTTGGCCCCGAACTCGATGCCCCACGACATGCCGCCGGAGATGATGTCCGGTCCCGAGCGCGAGGTGGCGGCCGCGAGGACCTTCGCGTGGCCGTCGTCCCAGGTGATCGCCTGGACCTTGACCGTCGTGTCGGGGTGGCTCTTGTGATAGGCGTCTGCTGCCTTCTGCATGATCGCGGTGTCGTCGTTGCCACCGGTCATCCAGAAGGTCAGATCCGCCGGACCGCCGGCGTCCTCGGTGGTCGCGCCGTCCGTGCTCGCGCAGCCGACGAGGAGTCCGAACGTGAGGGCTGTGCCGAGGGTGCAGGCCAAAAACCTTGTGCGCATGCGGTGTTGCCACATGATGTGCCTCCAAGGGCCTGGGCATAGCGCCGACCTGGGTTCCGACCCGTGCGCTAAACCGTATAAGTTGCGGGCAGCGTAGGATGAGGAACAGGCGCGGTCAACACCTGAAGACCGGTTTAGTTCAAGTCCCTTTACCCAAAGGGGAGTTGGAACGTGGGCCGACCTACGGGCAGGGAGTGGTGGTTCATGGCGACCGGCGGTGCAGCTCACCGCCGGAGCCGGACCGCCTGAGTAGCGTCAGGGCATGGAGACTTCCCGCACGGCATGGTCAAGCTAAATAGGTTTAGCAACGCTCAACATGACTACGGACATGCGTGAGCTATACCGTTTCAGGGTAAGTGCCGCCTGACCCGGCACCTCCTGCACCCGGGCACCCCTGCCCCCCGACGCCGGGTTGGAGGTGACTTGTGCCATCCCTGCCCCTTGCGTCCATGCGTTTGGCGCCCGTGCGCTCCGCTCTCCTGCGTCGGCGCATCACAGCTGTGCTCACGACCGTGGCCGCCTTGTCCGCACTGCTGGGCGCCGGAGCCGCCGCCCCACCCGCCGGTGCCGCAGGCGTCGCCCGGGAAGCAGCCCCGACCGCCGTCAGCGGCTTCGTCACACGCTCCGGATCCCAACTCCTGCTGAACGGCTCGCAGTTCCGCTTCTCGGGCGCCAACATGTACTGGCTCGGCCTCGCCGAGAACCCCACCCTGCGCTTTCCCACCGAGTTCGAGGTGGACAACGCCATGGCGGCCGCTAAGGAGATGGGCGCGACCGTGGTGCGCGCCCACACGCTCGGTGACACGGTCGGCTGCGCCCAGTGTCTGCAGCCCGCACGGGGCGTCTTCAGCAGCTCGGCGCTGCAACGGGTCGACTACGCGGTCAAGTCCGCTTCCGCGCACGGCATCCGCCTGATCATCCCGCTCGTGAACCACGGCACGTACTACGACGGCGGGATCGGGACGTACACCGGTTGGCGCGGCATCAGCGATCCCGCGCGGTTCTACACCGACCCCGACGTGATCAACGACTTCAAGCAGCACATCACGACGCTGCTCAACCACGTGAACACCTACACCGGCATCGCGTTGAAGGACGATCCCGCCATCCTCGCCTGGGAAGAGATCAACGAGGCCAAGAACCCACAGGCGCCGGTGAGTTGGGTGTCCACGATCGCCGCTCACATCAAGAGCGTGGACAGCAACCATCTGGTGGCCTACGGAACGCAGCCCGGGCTGCAGACCGACACGCTCTCCGTCCCCGAACTCGACATCGAGGACGTGCACTACTACCCGATGTCGGTGGCGAAGGTGAACGCGGACGCCAAGGCCGCGCGGGACGCCGGAAAGGTCTTCTTCGTCGGCGAGTACGACTGGGTCAACCACGACGGCGGTGACACCCTGTCCGCCTTCCTGTCGGCCATCGAGGGCAACGGCGCGGCCGGGGACACCTTCTGGTCGCTGTTCCCCCACGCTCCGACGCACGGATACGTCCAGCACGGGGACGGCTATACGTTCCACTATCCCGGCGACACCGCGGACATGGCCGCCCGCGGCCAGACGCTCCGCAGACACGCGTACGCGATGCGCGGTCTGCCCGTGCCCGCCGACGGCACCCCGAGCGCCCCGCTCATCACGGGGGTGAACGGTGACGCCCTCGCTTGGCGGGGCGGGGCCCTCGCCGTCAGCTACAGCGTCGAACGCGCCACCGCCGGCCCCGGCGGGCCGTGGACCCGTATCTGCGACGGCTGCGCCACCGCGAACAGCACGCCGTGGCGGGACACCGGCCGCCCCGCCGACGACACCGTCTGGTACCGGGTCAAGGGCCACAACCGGGCCGGCGTCTCCTCCCCGTGGTCCCCCGTCTTCCGCCACAAGGCCACGCGGACCACCGTCACCGACAACCTCACCGACTGGAGCACGGCCTACGGGCACACCTCAAGCCTGACGTTCGACTCCGCCAACAGCGCCCGCTTCGGCGGTGACACCTCTCGCGCCCGCCGCTCGGGCTCGACCGGCCCGCAGCACATCACCTACAAGTTCACCGGTGTCGCCCGCTTCACGGCCGACACGTACTTCTGGCCGGCTGGGACGGTCGAGCCGTTCACGGTGCAGACCTCGGCCGACGGCGTCTCCTGGACCACCGCGGAGCCCTCGCTCACCGGAGGTGCGGGTGACTGGATCCCCTGGACCTACACGCTCGACGGTCTGACGGGAGTCAACTACGTCAGGATCACCTGGAGCGACGACAGCGAACTGTCGTGGAGTCCCCAGGTGGGGAAGGTGACGCTCAGCGGCTGAGCGAGCCGAGCCGTCCGGCGGATCGCGCGCAACGTGGCGCGCGATCCGCCGGACGGCTCTCCCACCGGATGCCGATGCGCGGCACCCCCGCCCCGCGATCCGCCGGCCGCCCTCACACCCGTTGATCGGCCAGGACGGACTCCACCGGTACTGCGGCTCCGGAGCCCACGGAGTCGTATATGGCGAGCACCGTGGCCAGTGTGCGGGTGGCCTGCGTCGTGTCGACGAGCGGTGCGGTGCCGTTCGCGACGGCCCTCAGGAAGTCGAGGTACTGGTCCACCAGCGACACGGTCGCCGCGTCGAGGCCCGGCAGTTCGGCGGTGGGCGGGAATCCCCCGGAGAACTCCGCGGACCGGTCCGGCTCTGCGCCGTCGAGGTGCAGCCGGGCCAGCCTGCCGTCGACCAGCTCCGCCGAGCCCTGATCGCCGTGCACCGAAAGGCGCATCGCCAGTCCCGGCCGCGCCGCGGTGGTGGCGTGCACCGTCGCCAACGCGCCCTGGGAGAAGCGGATCGTCGCGGTCAGGGTGTCCTCGACCTCGATGCCCTCGTGCGCGAGCGCGCCGCCGTACGCGAAGACCTCCACCGGGTCGCCGGCCGGGGCCATGGTCCACAGGAGCAGGTCGAGCAGGTGGATGCCCTGCGTGATCAGGGCGCCGCCGCCCTCCAGGGCGCGCGTTCCGTGCCAGCCCCCGGTGTCGTAGTACGACTGGGCGCGCCACCAGGGAACGGTGGCTGTGCCGGAGGTCACCCGCCCGAACCGGCCTTCCCCGGCGAGCTGTTGGACCAGCGCCGTCGCCGGCAGGAAGCGCATCTGGCTGATGGCCGCGACGGTGCGGCCCGCGGCGCGTTCCGCCTCGGCGATGGCCCGGGCGCCCGCGAGGTCGATGGCCAGCGGCTTCTCGACGACCACGTGCTTGCCCGCCCGCAGGGCTGCGACGGTCAGGTCGGCGTGCAGACCGCTGGGCGCGCAGATCACGATCGCGTCGATGTCCGGGCGCTCCAGCGCCTCGGTGGTCGAGGTCGTGTGGGAGATGCCGAACTCGGCGGCGAACGCGGCCGCGTGGTCCTCCCGACGGTCGACCGCGAGGACGAGCTGCGCCCGGGACCGCAGGGCGGCCAGGGCAGAGGCGTGGAAGCGGCTGATGACTCCGCAGCCGATGATGGCGAAGCGCACGATGTCTCCTCAGCGGTAGGCGATGCCGAGTTCGGCGAGCAGTCGGGTGAAGGTCGCGTGATTGGCTGCGAAGAGCTCGGGGTGCGGTGTCTCCCAGGGGACCAGGTGAGGTTCGAGGGAGAAGAAGCCGTCGAATCCGTCGGCGTGCAGGGCACGCAGCAGCTCGCGGATCTGGCCGTCCCCCTCGGTGAACGGCACGATGTCGTGCTCCCCGCGGGAGGCCTGCTCAGGGCTGCCCAGCCGGGCGTCCTTCACCTGTACGTAGGCGATGTGCTCGCGCAGCAGCGGGTAGGCGTCGTCCAGCGGCCTGGCTCCGGCCACCGCGAAGTTGCCGATGTCGAAGGCGAGCCGCAGATGCGCCGAGCCGACGGCTTCGAGGAGGTCACGGCACACCTCGGGGCCCTGCCCGTACACGGATATGTCGTTCTCCAGGAGCAGCACGACATCGCGCTCGGCCGCGCGCTGCGCGAGGCGGGACAGACGTCGGACGATCAGGTCACGGATGTCCGGTGCGGGTGCGCCCGGGCCTCCTCGGTAGCTGAACACGCGGATGTAGGAGGCGTCCAGGACCTTCGCGGCGTGCAACGCCCGCTCCAGCAGGTGCAGTTCCTCGTCGGTGTCGCCGTGCGGATCGGTCTTGGCGATCTGGGTCGCCACGGCCGAGACCGCCAGGCCCTGACGGTCGAGCAGGTCCGCCGCCGCCTTGAGTTCATCGTCGTCGAGCAGGCACACATCGGTGCGGTTGATACTGCGGAACTCCAGGTGGGTCAGCCCCAGCCCGGTCAGGACGGTGCATTGCTCGGTCAGGTCGTGCGAGGTCTCATCGGCGAATCCGGACAGGGTCCACATGACGCTCTCCTAGGGAAGGGGGATGCGCGAAGGGAACTGGCAGGGAACATGCGAAAGGCATGGGAACGGGCAGAAGACGTACGGCCGGAAGGCGTACGGCGAGGTGACATGCAGCGAATGGTGACGAGGACACAGCGCACGGGCGTGCGCCGAGGGTGAACGCCCGGCATTGATCCGGGCGGTGAAGCGCACGCCCGGCAGACAGGCGCGCGCGAGCACACCTCACAGGCGAGCGAGCGGTGAGGGGCGCGCCGGGCGAGCGGACATGCCGAGCCGGCAGGTCGCGGGCCGCAGCGCGCGGTTGAGGACCGACGCGAGGGTCCGTCAGCCGGTGCGGCAGACGGCGGTGGTCTCGCGTGGGGTCAGCTGATAGGTACTGGCCGCCGGCAGGTCAGCGGTCGGCTCGCCGTCCAGGGAGGCGAAGAGCAGTTCGGCGGCGCGGTAGCCGTAGGCCGGGATGTCCCGGGACATGGTGGTCACCGCGGGCCGCGCCATCTGGCACAGGAGCGAGTCGTCCCACCCGATGATCGACAGCTGGTCGGGGACGGAGATTCCCATCTCGTCGGCGACCTTCACTCCTTCGACGGCCATGACGTCGTTGTCATAGATGATCGCCGTGGGCCGCTGCGGCATGGACAGCAGCCGCCTGGTCGCCGCGGCTCCGGAGGTACGGGTGAAGTTGGTCTCCAGCGTGGCCACCCCCTCCAGACCGAGTTCCGTGCAGGCCCGGTCGAAGGCCTCGCCGCGGATCTCGGTGTGCCGGAACGCCATGAGCCCGGCGACGCGGGCGATCCGCCGGTGTCCGAGCGCCGCCAGGTACTGCACCGCTTCCTCCATCGCCCCGGCGTCGTCCGACCAGACCGCCGGCAGCGTGACGGCGCCGGGCGGGCTGCCGACCACCACGGCCGGCATCCGGAGTTCCTCAAGGACCGGCAGCCGGACGTCGTCGACGCCGAGGTCGGTCACGATCACACCGTCCACCCGCGCATCGCCCCACCACCGGCGTACGACCTCGATCTCGGACTTGTTGTCGTCGACCAACTGCAGCACCAGTGCGGCGGAACGGTCCGCCAGTGCCGCCTCGATCCCGCTGATCAGGTCGAGGTGGAACTGCGAGATCCCCTTGGTCGGCTGCGCCCGTTTCAGCACCAGGCCGACCGCGCCCACCGGTGCGCCCTTGAGTGCGCGCGCGGCCGAGCTCGGACGCCAGCCCAGTTCCTCGGCGATGGTGAGGATCCTCGCCCGGGTCTCCTTCGAAACCCCCGGCTGCCCGTTGAGTGCGAAGGAGACAGCGCCCTTCGAGACCCCGGCCAGCCGGGCAATGTCGACAATCGTGGGTGGGCGCTTCACGGCTGCCTCTCCGCTTCGTTCGGATGAAGGGATCACTACTAAACCGTTCTTGCACAGCGACCATAGCAGCATCGCCACGGTGTTCAACACCCGTTCCTGATCCGCCTTTTGGCGAGATGAGCAGGAAGCCAGCTGTGACGGACCGGACTTGGGGCGATAGGTGCGTCCTGCCGGTTGACTGGATCTCGTGGCAGAAAATAACCTCGCAGCGCTATTACGGTTTAGTTCGTGGCCGGATGGCCACAGGGAGGAAGCTCCATGCGGAGGGGAAGACACCTCGCGAGCAAGATCTCCATCTTCGTCGCCATGGCACTGCTCGGACTCACGGGTGTGGCGGCCGGCGCACCCGAGGCCGAGGCTCCGGACGACGCGTACCGCGGCAAGGCGGCGTTCGTGTCCCGTGAGGGCACGCGCCTGATGCTGCGGGACGAACAGTTCCGGTTCGGCGGCGCCAACATCTACTGGCTGGGCCTGGCCGAGGGCCCAGCCCGCTACCCGACCAGATTCGAGATCGACGACGCGCTCCGTACGGCCAAGGGCATGGGCGTCACGGTCGTGCGCGCCCACACGCTGGGCATCTCCGTCGGCGACCCCTTGTCCCTCGAACCGGCCCTCGACCAGTTCAACGACAAGGCCTTCGAGACCATCGACTACGCGCTCGCCGCCGCCCGCAAGCAGGGCATCCGTTTCATCGTTCCGCTCACCGACGCCTGGCGCTACTACCACGGCGGCAAGCACACCTTCACCGACTGGTACGGCCTGCCCGAGGACCACTTCTACACGGACTCCCGGGTCGTCGCCGCGTACAAGCGCTACATCGACCACCTGACGAGGCACGTCAATCCGTTGACCGGGCTCGCCTACAAGAACGACCCGACCATCATGGCCTGGGAGATCGGCAACGAGCTGGAGCGCGTCTCCCCCGTACCCGAGGCATGGACCAAGGACATCTCGGCCCATCTCAAGGAGCTCGCGCCCTCGCAGCTGATCGCCGCCGGGCCCTACGCGGCGCGCGACGGCTATCCGGACGTCGACATCATCGACGGCCACTTCAACGCATCGCTCAACGCCGAACAGGTCTCGGCCGAGGCGGCCGTCGCCGCGCAGTCGGGCAAGGCGTTCATCGCCGGCGAGTACGGCTCGACCCGGGTGAACGAGGCCACCATGAAGGCGATCGCCTCCGACGAGAAGATCGCCGGCGCCGCGTTCTGGTCCTTGTTCGCCCACCGCAACGACTACGGATTCACCCAGCACAACGACGGCTACACCGTCCACTATCCCGGTGACACGGCGGCGATGCGGACGAACGTCGGCGTCATCCAGTCCTTCAACCAGGCCATGTGCGGATGCCCCCCACCACAGGTGAAGCTGACCCGCCCCGTCGTCACGTCCACCACCAAGTCCCACGGTGAGAACCTCCTCGCCTGGCGCGGTGTCGCGACGGCCGTGGGCTACAAGGTCCGGCGTTCCCCGACGCCCGACGGCGAGTGGACCACGATCGGCGGCACGGACAAGCGGCTCGTCACCGACAACGAGACGCCCTGGATGGACCTCGACTCCCCGAAGGACGCCGCCTATTACCAGGTGATCCCGGTCAACGCCGCGGGAGTAGAGGGCCCCGCGTCCAAGGCCGTGCACGTCCCCGCGTACACAGGATCCGGCGACAGCCCAGGAGCCTTCGAGCAGACCACGCCGGCTCAAGGCGCCACGGGCGTCGTCCCGGTGGCCCCGTTCAGCTGGACCCCAGCCCCTGAAGCCGCCTACTACCGCATCACCATGTCCAAACGGGCGGACATGTCCAGCCCTGCGATCGCGTCAACCGGCTTGCGCGGCACCAGTTACCGGGCGGCCGCGGGGTCGCTGGCAGGCAGCACCACCTATTACTGGAAGGTGGAGGCGGTGAACGTCAACGGCAGCACATCGGCCACGGGCGCCGGCGGCTCCTTCACCACCCACGCGGTGGCGTCCAGCCCGCCCACCATCGACGACTTCGACTCGCACTACTGGGACGACGCCTCGCTGCGGTCGGCCTGGAAGCGGAACTCGAGCGGAGGCGACCTCACGGTATCTCTCGCCTCGGCCGCCACCGAGGACGGAATGCGAGCGAACTACACGATCGGTGCCGGCGGCTACGCAGGAGTCATCCGCACCCTGTCCACACCGCTGAACCTGACCGGACACGAAGGCATCCAGTTCTGGATCGACCCGGACGACACCGGACGCAAGCTGTCGGCGCAGTTCCAGGCGGCGGGAACGTTCTGGGAGGCGCCGATCCAACTCTCGGGCGCCGAACCCCAGTTGGTGAAGATCCCGTTCAGCGCCTTCAAGGTGCCGGACTGGGGGCATCCTGCGCCGCTGGACCTCACCTCGTTCACGCAGATGTCGTTCTACGCCAATGGCACCACCGGCCCGGGCGAGTTCACGGTCGACGACATCGTCGCCTACAAGTGACCCCAGGACGGGGCGACCGGAGCTGACTCACCGGCTGCACCACAGACCCTGGCCGTCCCACAGCGGGGCGGCCAGGGTCTCTGGTTCGCGGTGCCCATCGATGTACCCCCGATGGGCACCGCCCTCCGGGGTGCAGCTCACCCCGGCACCAGCGCCTGCCTACTGCGCCGCCCGGACAGCCGCACCCACCGAGGCCACCTCAAGCTCCACGACCACCTCGTCGCCATCCCACCGGCCATCCCGCGAGATCGCCAGCCCGATGAGCGCGAGCTCCGCGGCGTCGTCCCGCAGGGCGTACTGCTCGTGTGTCTCCGCGCCGAGGTCACCGGTTTCGTCGCGTTCCCACGCTGCCACCGCGGCCTCGGCCAGATTCTTCGGCAGACGTACGGTGAGCGGGCGGGCCTGGGCTTGGAAGCACTGCCCGACGGCCGCCAGCACCTTGGAGTCCTCGCGGTACCTGTCGTACTGACCCTGATCGTTCACACCGCGAAGGTTACGCATATCAGCGCTACGCGGCCGGGCGGCTCAACCGATGAAGCCGCAGCGCCAGTTGGAACTCCAGCGCCCGCCCCGGACTGTTCCAGTCCTCCCCCACCAGGCGGCCGATCCGTTCGAGGCGCTGCACCACGGTGTTCACGTGGACATGCAGCGCGTCCTTCGTGCGGGTGAGGCTCGCTCCGTGGGTGAAGTACGCGTCGAGGGTGGCGACCAGCGCGGTGCCGCGCTGGTCGTCGTAGTCGAGGAGCGGTCCGAGCGTCCGGTGCACGTAACCCTTCAAGTCGGCCTGATCTCCCAGGAGTACGCCGAGAAAGCCCAGGTCGGCCAGGGCCGCACCCTGGCCCGTATGCCCGAGGGCGCGCAGTGCGGACAGGCAGCGGGACGCCTCCGTGTGCGCGTCGGCGAGTGCTGTCGGGCCCGGCGCGGGGCCTGCGGCCCCGACGGTGACGGGGGTGCCGAGGGACTGGCCGAGCTGGTCCGCCAACGTCCGGGCGCGCGGGCCGGGTTGATCGCTCGGCAGGACCAGGACCACTTGTTCGTGATGAATCCCGGCGAGCCCGCCCTGCGCGAGCCGCACACCGGCGCCGAGGAGTCGATGGCGGGGAGCCGCTTCGGCGTGCAGGACGAACACCGCGTGCGGCCGCACGAGGGAGACCCCCAGGCGGCGGGCGCGGGCCGTCAGAGCGGCCGGATCACCGGTCGAGGAGAGCAGATCGCTGAGGAGTTCGCCGCGTACGCGCTCCTCGGCCTCGGCCACCGATCGGCGCAGCAGAAGCAACAGCGCGGTGACGACCGCGGCCCGCTCGAAGAGCAGCCGGTCCGCGTCGGAGAGGTCCGGGCGGCCGGTGAGGGCGAGGGAGCCGAGGAGTTCGGGGCCCGCGAGCACCGCGCAGAGCCAGATCCCCTTGCGTTCCACCGCGCGGCCACTTGTACGCGAGGCCGTGACGTCGGGTGCGGACAGCCTGCCCGACTGCCCATCGGTGGCGGCGAGTTCGGCGCCGTCGGCGTCGTGCAGCACGATGCCGCCGTCCAGGATGTCGGCCAGGGCGGCAGCCACCTCGTCCGCGCCCCCGCCCCGCAGCACCAGGTCGGTGAGCTGGTCGTGGGCTTCCTCGGCGCGGCGCATGGCCGCGCTGTGGGCGCGGATCGTGGCGGAGGCGGCGTTCAGGTCGTCAAGTGCGGCCCGGGTCTCCTCAAGCAGGCGCGCGCTGTCGATGGCGATGGCGGCGTGGTCGGCGAGCGAGGACAGGAGGTTGACCTCCTGGGGCGAGAAGGTGCGCGGCGAACGGTCGGAGGCGTACAGCACCCCGATGACCTTCGGACCGAGCATCAGCGGCACCCCGAGGATGGCGTGCAGCCCCTCCTCGCCCACCGCGCTGTCGATGGTGAAGGTGTGCTTGAAGCGCGGATCGTCCTGGTAGTCGCCGGTGGCGTACGGGCGTGCGGTGTGTGCGACGAGGCCGCCGAGCCCCTCGCCCATGCCGAGCCGGAGCTGCTGGAAGGCGGCCGACACCGACCCGTCCGTGACCCGCATGTAGGTGTCGCCGGCCCCGTCGTCGTTCAGCGACATGTACGCGATGTCCGTGCCCAGCAGGAGTCGGGCGCGGTGCACGATGGCGCGCAGTACGGCATCCAGGTTGCGCAGGGCTGCCAGGTCGCTGGCGGTGTCGAACAGCGCGGTCAGTTCCGTCTCGCGGCGGCGGTGCTGGCTGAGCGTGCGGCGGATCCGCAGGGCGACCTCGGTTGCCCCGGCGATCGCACCGAGGTCTGCCGCGCTCGCACCCGCCTCGCGGGCCTCGGCGGCAGGACGGGCGAACTCCTCGGCGCCGGCGCCCGAGGCGAGCAGGTCGAGAAGGCGGCGTACGGCGGCGCCGCAGCTCAGGGGGTCGTCGCCGGGACCGGTCATGTGGGGGAGCATACGTTTCCCGTACGAGGTGGGGGCCCGCCGTGCGCTGCACGGCGGGCCCGGTCGATCGAGCGTCCCGGACCGGTCAGCCGTGCACCGAAGCAGTCACCTTCACATCGCTCTGCGGGGCGTCGCCGTCCTTCGCGAGATCCCGGCCGAGCGTCTCCTTGGCGATCCACACCGTCCCGGCGGTGACCAGCGCCGCGAACGCCAGATACAGGGCGACGGGGGTGGAGGTCCCGTAGTCCTTGAGCAGCTCCACGGCGATGATCGGGGCGAGCGCACCACCGACGATCGAGGCGAGCTGGGAGCCCATCGAGGCGCCCGAGTAGCGGACCTTGGTGTCGAACATCTCCGAGATGAACGCGGCCTGCGGCCCGTACATCGCGCCGTGGAAGAGCAGTCCGACGGTCACGGCGAGGGTGATCACCGCGAAGGACTCGGTGTCGAGGAGTGCGAAGAACGCGAAGGCCCACAGCGCCATACCGACTGCGCCGATGAGGGTCACCGGGCGGCGGCCGATGCGGTCGGAGAGTGCGCCCCACAGCGGGATCGTCACGAAATGCACGGCCGAGCCGATGAGGACCGCGTTGAGGGCGGTGCTCTTCGGCAGCTCCAGATGGACGGTGACGTATACGAGGAGGAAGGCCGTGAGGATGTAGTACGAGATGTTCTCGCCGACACGGGTGCCGATCGCGGTGAGCACCTCGCGCCAGCTGCGCCGGAACACCTCGACGACCGGCGGCTCGTCCTTGATCCCCTGCTCGGCGCGGGCCGCGGCCTTCGCCTGCGCCTCCAGGAAGAGGGGCGATTCGGATACGGAGATACGGATCCACAGGCCGATCACGACCAGGACACCGGACAGCAGGAACGGGATGCGCCAGCCCCAGGACAGGAAAGCGGCGTCCGACTGCACGGCGGTGAGCAGGGCGAGCACTCCGGTGGCGAGCATGTTGCCGCCGGGTGCGCCCGCCTGCGGCCAGGAGGCCCAGAACCCGCGCTGCTTCGCACCGCCGTGTTCGGACACGATCAGGACCGCGCCGCCCCACTCGCCGCCGAGCGCGAAGCCCTGCACGAGCCGCAGGACGGTGAGCAGGATGGGGGCGCCGACACCAATAGAGGCGTGGCTGGGCAGCAGACCGATCGCGAAGGTCGCACCGCCCATCATGAGGAGGCTGATGACCAGGAGCTTCTTGCGGCCGACCTTGTCTCCGAAGTGACCGAAGACCACACCGCCGAGCGGCCGGGCCGCGAAGCCGACCGCGTAGGTGAGGAAGGACAGCAGGGTGCCGACGAGCGGGTCGCTGTCCGGGAAGAACACGGTGTTGAACACCAGGGCGGCGGCGGACCCGTAGAGGAAGAAGTCGTACCACTCGATGGTGGTGCCGACGAGGCTCGCGGCGACAATCCGGCGGATCTTGCCGGGGCTTGGTGGTGCGGAGCTGACGCTGGTCATGGTGAGGGCCACCGTTTCGGTCGGCTGGGCGGGGACGGGGTGCGGGGCGGGACTTGGACAGGAGGCTGCGGGGCGTGGCGGGCCTAGTTGGCTCCCCAGCCGCCGTCCACGGGGAGCGATGTGCCGGTGACGAAGCCGGTGTGCGGACCGCACAGCCAGAGCACGGCGGCGGCCACCTCCTCGGGTTCGATCAGCCGCTTGATGGCCGAACGTTCCAGAAGGACTTCGCCGATCACGGCCTCGGGTGCGATGCCGTGGGCCTCGGCCTGCGCGGCGATCTGCCCCTCGACGAGCGGGGTGCGGACATAGCCGGGGTTGACGCAGTTGCTGGTGACGCCGTGCGGGGCGCCTTCGAGCGCGGCCACTTTGCTGAGGCCTTCGAGACCGTGCTTGGCGGCCACGTACGCGGACTTGAAGGCACTGGCCCGCAGCCCGTGCATGCTCGACATGTGGACGAGCCGGCCCCAGCCCTGCTCGTACATATGGGGCAGACAGCGCTGGATCAGCCGGAACGGCGCGGTGACCATCACCTTCTGGATGAGCTCGAAGCGCTCCGGCGGGAACTCCTCGAGCGCCGCGACATGCTGCAGACCCGCGCAGTTGACCAGGATGTCGACGTCACGGGGAAGCGACTGCAGGGCGCCGCCGTCGGCGAGGTCGACGGCGTGCGCGACGCCGCCGGCCGCCGTGGCGGTCTCCTTGGCCGACTCGGCGTCCAGGTCCACGACATGGACCAGAGCGCCCGCTTCGGCCAGCGCCAGGGCGCAGGCCCGGCCGATACCGCTGCCGCCGCCGGTCACCAGGGCGGTGCGCCCCGAAAGGGACACGGCCTGGTGCACGGCGGCGGCCGCGGCGGATCCGGTGGACCCGGAAAGTTGGCTCGTCATGGCGGGAAACGCTAGAGACACACCGCCCGTCGGCCCATGTGTCGCGCGCCCACATATCCGGGGGTACGAGTGTGGGCCACCGCTATCGCTGCCGGGCTCAGAGCTCCCGGCGTACGCTCACCGCGTCCAGAAGGATACCGAACGTGGCCGTGTCCGTGAGCTGCAGCGCGAACAGCCGTTCCTTGGACAGTCCGGCGTCGATGCGCACGCAGAAGGAGATCGCGTACAGCGCACCCTCCGTCTCCTCGTCCTGGAGCGCGAAGAGCAGATCACAGGTGTACGAGGTGGAGTCCGGGGTGCTGTCGAGGAACCGCAGATGGGGCGAGCCCTCCTGGGCCCCGAGGCCGGTGAAGACCTCGCCGAGTGCGGTCTCGACGCGCTCCCAGAACTCCTCGTTGGTGAACGTGTCGACCAGCGACTGGCGCACGCCCTCCTTGAGGGTGAGGACCATGACGTGGGCCGGTGCGGTCTCCTGCAGTCCGAAGCCGGGGATCACCCGGACCACCCGGCTGCTCGGCAGTTCGCGCGCTGCCCGCTGTATTCGTCCGAACACCTCCGTGCGGGGCGCGTCCAGGGCCTCGCCGAAGCGGGCCGCTGTCTCCTTGAGCTGTACGGCACTTGACGGCTGGGTCACGCAAATCGTCCGGTACCCCGACTGCTCGGCGCGGGTGCCGCTCTGCTCGCTCATCGCTCGCTCCTTGTCACATGTGCCTGATGTCCGTCGCGCCCACCCGAGTGATCATCGGGAGCGCTCAGTATGACGAACCGCCGCACCGGGCCGATCGGCCGCCCGGGTGCCGGACAGAACGACAACTGCGCAGGTCGCGGGGCGTTGTCAGTGCCGTACGCAAGACTGGTCGGTCCGAGGTCTTCCGAGGGAAGGCCCGAGACCTTGCACGAAGGGGCAGTTGACATGACCGAGCTCGAACTTGCAGCGGCACAGGCCTACATCCGCCTCCTCCAGACGGCACGCGCCGCCCTGGAGGACCCTCGCAGCGCGCCCATGGCGATCACCGTGCTGACCCCACCCATGGCCGAGGCGGACCAGGCGCTGGCGGCGGCGGGACTTGCGGGCAACGAGCGCCGGTTGTTCGAGCTGGTGCATCAGGTGTGTCCGCGGTTGCCGGTGGATACGCCGGCCTGAGGGCCTGCTGCGACGGGCGTGGTGCGTGGCCGGGAAGGCGGGCCGATTCGCCGCGGTAGGCCCCTTCAGCACCCGTGACCTCCGCCGGTGACTGGCCGATACTGAGCGCAGAGCAGGAGCGACCGACACCCGACCTACGGAGGCGGCCGAACATGAAGATGCTCATCAATGTGGCGGAGACCGTGGTCGCGGACGCGCTGCGCGGTATGGCCGCCGCCCACCCCGATCTGACGGTGGACGTCGAGAACAGGGTGATCGTACGGCGGGACGCACCCGTCGCCGACAAGGTGGGTCTGATCTCGGGTGGCGGCAGCGGCCACGAGCCGTTGCACGGTGGGTTCGTGGGTCTCGGCATGCTGTCGGCGGCCTGCCCGGGTGAGGTGTTCACGAGTCCCGTACCAGATCAGATGGTGCGGGCCGCGGCGGCCGTGGACAGCGGCCAGGGCGTGCTGTTCATCGTCAAGAACTACACGGGCGACGTCATGAACTTCGACATGGCCGCCGAACTCGCCGAGGACGAGGGCATCCAGGTCGCCAAGGTGCTCGTCAACGACGACGTGGCCGTGATCGACAGCCTCTACACGGCCGGTCGGCGCGGTACGGGCGCCACCCTGTTCGTGGAGAAGCTCGCGGGCGCGGCCGCCGAGGAGGGTATGCCGCTGGAGCGCGTGGAGGCGATCGCCCGCCAGGTGAACGAGAACTCGCGCAGTTTCGGTGTGGCGCTCAGCGCCTGCTCCACACCCGCCAAGGGCAGCCCCACCTTCGATCTGCCCGCCGGGCAGCTGGAGTTGGGCATCGGCATCCATGGCGAGCCGGGGCGTGAACGCCGCCCGATGATGACCTCCGGGGAGATCGCCGAGTTCGCGGTGGACGCGATCCTCGACGACATGCGGCCGCGCAACCCGGTCCTGCTGCTCGTCAACGGCATGGGCGCGACCCCGCTGCTGGAGCTGTACGGCTTCCACGCCGAGGTCTCCAAGGTGCTCGCCGCGCGCGATGTCGCCGTGGCGCGGGTCCTGGTGGGCAATTACGTGACCTCGCTCGACATGGCCGGCGCCTCGGTGACGTTGTGCCAGATCGACGAGGAGCTGCTCCGCCTCTGGGATGCTCCGGTGCGTACGCCGGCCTTGCGCTGGGGCATCTGACCCCCACGCCCTGCACCGCCCGCCGGCCCCCACGCCGTGCACCGCCCGCTGCCCCGCTGCCCCGCTGACAGGAGGCCCTGTGCTCGACGCCGACTTCTTCCGCCGCTGGATGACGGCCACCGCTGCCGCCGTGGAGCGTGAGGCGACCCGCTTGACCGAACTCGACTCGCCCATCGGCGATGCCGACCACGGCAGCAATCTGCGCCGCGGGTTCACCGCGGTGGCGGCCGCGCTGGAGAAGGAGGCGCCGGACACGCCGGGGGCCGTACTGGTCCTGGCGGGACGGCAGTTGATCTCGACCGTCGGCGGGGCTTCGGGTCCGCTGTACGGAACGCTGCTGCGCCGTACGGGAAAGGATCTCGGTGAGGCGGCCGAGGTGTCCGCCGAGCAGTTCGCCGCCGCTCTGCGCGCGGGTCTCGAGGCCGTCGCCAAGCTCGGCGGCGCCGTCCCCGGCGACAAGACGATGGTGGACGCGCTCGATCCGGCGCTCGCCGCCCTGGACACGTCCTTCGCGGCGGCGGAGGAAGCCGCCGAGGCTTTCGCGGCAGCGGCGCGGGCCGCCGAGGGCGGGGCCGAGTCGACGATTCCGCTGATCGCCCGTAAGGGCAGGGCGAGTTATCTCGGGGAGCGCAGCATCGGACATCAGGATCCGGGGGCGACGTCCTCGGCGCTGCTGATGGCGGCGCTCGCCCAGACGGCTCGGGCGGCGTGATGACCGACTCGCCGCTGGTCGGCATAGTGCTCGTCTCCCACAGCGGGCCGGTCGCCACCGCCGTCGCCGACCTCGCCTCCGGTCTCGCGGGCGGCAAGGCCCTCGCCCCGGTCGCCGCCGCGGGCGGCACCCCCGACGGCGGCCTCGGCACCAGCGCCGACCTGATCCGCGCCGCGGCCCACTCGGTGGACCGCGGCGCCGGAGTCGCCCTTTTGGTGGACCTGGGCAGCGCCGTACTCACGGTGAAGGCCCTGCTCGCCGAGGGCGATGAACTGCCCGACAACTCACGCCTGGTGGACGCCCCCTTCGTCGAGGGCGCGGTCGCCGCGGTGGTGACGTCTTCGGCGGGCGCGGATCTCGACGCGGTGGAGGCGGCGGCGCAGGAGGCCTACGGCTATCGCAAGCTGTGAGGCCTCCAGAATCGCCAGGAGTGAGACCTCCGGCAGCTCCTGCCTCGGTCAGTCCGCCAGGCGGGCGAGCGCCAACCCATGTGCGTGGGCCAGCGATTCGGCAGCGTCGAGAGGGACGTCCGGTTGCACACCGACCCCCTCCCAGTTCGTGCCGGAGACGGGGTTGACGGCGCGGCCCACCGGGACCGTGGCTTCCAGGTGCGGGTGCACGGTCCAGCCATCACACGGATGCGCACCGCCACGCGTGGACTCGCCGACGACCACGGCGCGGCCGAGCTGCTGGAGGTTGTACGCCAGTTCCTCCGCGGCGGAGAACGTGCTGCCGCTGGTCAGCACGTACAGCGGCTTGCTGCCACCGAAACGGGCACCCGGAACGTAGGGCAGACTCCAGGACTGCTCGGTGCGCTCACCGTTGCGCCAGTACATGGAGTTGAGGTGCGTGCGCTCGTCCAGCAGGTAGCTGCAGACGAAGGCGACCGCGTCCGGGTCGCCGCCCAGGTTGGCGCGAAGGTCCACGATCAGCGCCTGGGCGCGGGAGACCAAGGTGAGGGCGGCGCTGAGCGGTTCGGCGGACCACTCCATCGGAAACAGCATCGGTGCGAGCTCCAGCACGGCGACGCCACCCTCCAGCAGCTCCACCCGGGGCGCGCCACCGAGCGACGTGTCGAAGTCTCGGCGCATGGCCTCCAGGTTGGCCGCCCCCTTCTTCGGCGGCACCTGGCCGGCATGGTGCTTCAGCCTCAGGTGTCGATCACCGTTGACCGACTGCAGGTCCGCGGTGACCAGCCGGGCCAGCTCCTCGGCTTCCTCGACGTCGTAGGCGCCCGCCGCGAGGCGCTCCTTCAGCAAGTGGTCGAGCTGCTCGGCTATTTCAGGGAAGGCATAGTGCTCGTTCACGAGGCGTATCGTCTCGCCGATGACCGGGGCAGGCTGAAGTTTCGTCTGAGTCGTCATGGCAGCGAGTACAACACCGCTGCGCGAGAACGGTCAAAGACTTTGGACCATTGACTGCGGATGCCCAGGACGAGCATCTGCGCGGCACATTGGTGGCGCTCCGCAGGTGCGGCCAGTGGCCCTCGCAAGAACCCGCAGCCGCTGCGAACCGCCGCGCCAACCGGCCGAAGGCCTCGGCGAGTTCGGGGGGTCCGACCACTGCGGGCGCATACGCGAACCTCAGCTCCTCCCGCGCCCTGACCGCAGCCCCCACCGCCACAAGGACCCGCGGGTCAGCCGAGCTCGCGCAGCCGGTCGACATCGCTGCGGAGTGAAGCAGGTCAGTCGACACCCGGGTACGGCACCTTGGCCCCGACGAACCTCGTACGGCCGCGCCGCTTGAAGCCCAGCGACTCGTACAGCCGGATCGCGCCTTCGTTCGTCTCCGCCGCGTGCAGGAACGGGATCTCACCTCGCTCGCGGATCCCGGCCGCCACCGCGCGCACGAGACGGGTGCCGAGGCCCTGACCGCGGAACTCCTCGTCGGTGCAGACGGCGCTGATCTCGGTGTAGCCGGGCGGGTGGATCCGCTCCCCCGCCATCGCGATCAGCCGCCCGTCGCGGCGGATGCCGAGGTACGTGCCGAGTTCCACGGTCCGCGCGAGGAAGGGGCCGGGCTGCGTACGGCTCACGAGGTCGAGCATCTCGGGCACGTCGTCCGCGCCGAGGAGCACGACGTCGGGGTCGGGCCGCGCGTCGACCGACTCGTCGACGAGCTGCACACCGTTCCCCTGCCAGCTGATCTCCCAGCCGGCCGGGGGCATCGTGCGCAGCCCGGGCATGGCGACCTCGGCGCCCGGTCCGCGCAGCGCGGCGAGATCGGCCCAGTCCCGGGCGTCGGGTTCGTCCGGCAGCGCCTGCCACGGCGATACGTCCTCGGGGTAGCTCAGCGCACGACCGTGGCGCTCGGCGAAGTGGGCGTGCGGTCCGAGGAGCGCCGCATACGTCGGGTTGTCCAAAACGTGCCCGGTCACCCGCAGTGCGGCGGTCATGGTGTTGCTCCTTGCGTCGGCTTCTCACGAGGGCTCACGGGCACGGGCGGTGTCGTGGCCCTCGCACAAGATCAAAGCCGGCTCGGCCGGGGATTATTCCGCTGGTGAACCCGTACGACGCCGGTCCCCGGCATCGTGCGCTTCCCGGCTCTCCATGATCCGCGCATTGTTCTGCATCGCCCACCCGGCCAGTGCGAGCGCGGGCGGGATCAGGCTCTTGCCGAGCGGTGTCAGCGCGTATTCGACGCGTGGCGGCACCTCCGCGAAGGCCGTACGTGAGACAAGGCCGTCGCGGGTGAGATTACGCAGCGTCAGGGTCAGCATGCGCTGGGAGATACCGGGGACGTGCTCATGGAGTTCGCCGAAGCGCAGCCGCTTCTCGTCCAGGGTGGCGACGATCAGGAGTGTCCACTTGTCGCAGATACGGTCGAGCACGGCGCGGATCGACTGACCGCCGTCGCCGCGGATCATGCAGGTGTGCTCGTACTGCGTGCCCGGCTGCGCCTCTGACATGACAACTCCTTGTGCCTTACGCACATCCGTGTGCCTTTTGTAAGCCGTTCGCGGCTGCTCCATCATGAGGCCCTTCCCACCCGTAACCCGTCTCCTGGGGGACCGTCATGACCGTGGCCTACTGGATCGTCGCCGTACTGCTCGGCCTGTTCTATCTCTACTCCGGCGGCATCAAGGCGGTGCGGAGCCCCGAGCAGCTCAAGCCCATGATGGCCTGGGTGGACACGGTCCCACTGCCCGCGCTGCGGGCGCTCGGCATAGTCGAAGTGCTCGGCGCGCTCGGCCTGTTGCTGCCGCCGCTCACCGGGACAGCTCCAGGTCTGGCGATCGCGGCGGCAGCCGGCCTCGTACTGCTGCAGTTCGGGGCGATGCGGCTGCATCTGTCCCGCGGCGAGGTGCGCGAGACGGGTCTGAACATCGCCCTGATCGTGCTCGCGGGTGTGGCGGTGTGGCTGGGGACCGTCTGGCTCTGAGGCCGGTCCGGACGGCCGGTTCAGACGGCCGGTTCAGACAGCCGGTTCAGACAGCCGGTTCAGACAGCCGGTTCAGACGGTGGGATCGAACCAGGTCGGCTCGTCGAGCAGCGCCTGCTTGATACGGAAGAGCCCGAACTCGTGCAGCTGCGGCAGCGCGTCCACGGAGAACCAGCCCACCTCCAGCGACTCGTCGTCGTTCACCCGAGCCTCGCCGCCCACCGCACGGCAGCGCAACGTGATGTCCATGAACTGGCAGTGGTCGCCATTGGGGTACATCGTCGGATTGAGCGTCTGCACCAGGACGACCCGCTCGACGACGCAGTGCACGCCGGTCTCCTCGTACACCTCCCGTACGGCGCACGCGGCGGGCTGCTCACCGGGCTCGGGGATGCCGCCGATCACCGACCACTTGCCGGTGTCGGCGCGACGGCCGAGCAGCACTCGGCCCTCGTCGTCGAAGACGAGCGCGCTCACGCCCGGCAGGAAGAGAAGCTGGTGGCCCGCGGTGGCCCGGATCTCGCGGATGAAGTCGGGAGTTCCCATGGCCCCGACCCTAACCCGTGGCCCCTTCACCGATCGGCCGCTCCCCCGGTGTGCCCACCCGTTACTCCGCGGCCGCGCCTCGCGTCCGCACCCGCCGTGCCACCGCCCAGCCGATGCCGCCGAAGGCGACGGCGACCAGGGCGAGTTCGGGGGCGACGCCCATCGTGGTGGCCGGGGTCTGCGAGCTGCGCAGCGGCACATCGGCGACCAGGGTGTCGGCGGTGAACCAGGTGGTGCGCTGGGTGACCTCACCGTCCGGCATGATCACGGCGCTCACACCGCTGGTCACCGGCACGGTGACGGTGCGGCTGTGTTCGACGGCCCGGATCCGCGACATGGCGAGCTGCTGGTAGGTCATCTCGCTGCGGTCGAAGGTGGCGTTGTTGCTGGGCACGGAGATCAGCTGCGCGCCGTGCGTGACGGTGTCGCGTACGGCCCAGTCGAAGGCCGCCTCGTAGCAGGTGGCGAGGCCGACCTGGGTGCCGTTCATGGTGAACACACCGGGCTTGCTGCCCCGGCTGAAGTCCTTGCGGATCATCGTGCCCCACTCGGGGTTGATCCCGTCGATCACCGAGCGCAGCGGCAGATACTCGCCGAACGGCTGGATCTGACGCTTGTCGTAGGTCGACGTGGGGCCCTTGACCGGGTCCCACAGGATCTGCTCGTTGAGCAGTCGGCCGTCGTCGGCCTCGACCACACCACCGACGGAGATGGGCGCGCCCACGGCCTTGGCGGCGGCGTCGATGTCGGCGTACGCGTCGGGGTTGCGGAAGGGGTCGATGTCGGAGGAGTTCTCCGGCCAGAGCACGAAGTCGGGCTTCTTGACCTTGCCTTCGCGGATCCGCTCGGCAAGCCGCAGCGTCTCCTTCACGTGGTGGTCGAGCACCGCCTTGCGCTGGGCGTTGAAGTCGAGTCCTGCGCGCGGCACGTTGCCCTGGATGACGGCTACCGTGGCGGTGCCGTCCTCGGCCGCGTCGGAGACCAGCGGCAGGGAGGCGACCGCACCGAGGACCGGGACGAGAACGGCCGCGAGCGCCACGGCGGCTGCGCCACGGTGCAGGGTGCGGGTACGGCGGTACGCGAGGAACACCCGCACCGCCTCGAAGAGACCGAACCCGCAGAGCACGACGGCGAAGCCCAGAACGGGTGTGCCGCCCAGCGCCGCGAGCGGCAGGAACACTCCGTCGGCCTGACCGAACGCGATCTTCCCCCAGGGGAAACCGCCGAACGGCGCACGCGCACGTGCCGCCTCACCCAGCGTCCACACCGCGGCCGCCCACAGGGGCCAGCCCGGCAGCTTGGACACGGCGGCGACACCGACGCAGGTGACGGCGACCAACAGCGCCTCGATCGCGACGAGCGCCAGCCACGGTCCGGGGCCGACCTCGACACCGGTCCACACGAGCAGCGGCAGCAGGAAGCCGAGGCCGAAGAGGTAGCCGCGCCCGAGCGCGCTCTTCCAGCCGCGGCCGCGCAGAGTCCAGGCGAGCGCGGCGAAGGCGGGCAGCGCCAGCCACCACAGGGTGCGCGGCGGGAAGCTGACGTAAAGGAGCACCCCGCTGAGCGCCGCCACGGCAGCCGGAATGAGCCCGCGCAGGATGCGCAGGACACGCGACTGGGGTGTGGGCGGAGTCTGCTCGCCGGTCGGGGTGATGGTGGCTGTCACGCCGCGGAGTCTACGGCGCGCGCCTGTGACCAGGGCAAGGGCGTCCAGGAAGCAATACTTCAGGCACCCTGTGCGGTGCCCGCCTGAGGAAGCTTGAGGTGCTCGCGGATGAAGCGCACCGCGGCCTCCGCGTCGTCGACGGTGACGGTGAACTTCCGTCCGTCGCCCAGGTTCAGGACCAGTCCCTCACCACGCCGTACGACCACGGCGGTGCCCTTCTCGGGACGCCAGCGATACCCCCAGCCGCCCCACTGCTGCGGAGTCACCCTCGGGGCGAACTCGGCGGCGACGATATGGCTGAGGAGGATACGGCGGCGCGGCAGGCCCATGTGACCGCAGCGCACTTCGAGGGCTTCCGGGTCCACCCGTACCGCCACATGTACGAAGGCGAGGGTGCCGAACAGCATCAGGATTCCGGCGGCCACGCAGCCGACCACCGACATCACCAGCGGAGCGAGCCCGGAGGTCCAGGGGGAATCGACAGCAAGCTCGATACCGAGAGCCATGCAGGCGGCGCCGGCACAGGCGAGCAGCCACTGCACACGGTTCGTGGCGCGGCCGGTCCAGATCTGCGGTGGGGCCTCTGTGCCCCGCTCCGCGTCTTCGTCGTGGAGGCGGTCCCTCATGGCGTGAAGGCTACTCGTGTTCCGCTGCGAAGGCACGGGATCGCGGAGCGTGACCTTCGGATGTGGGTCCCATGTATCCGAAGGCTCGAACGGGCTCAGTGCGCGGCGCTGGTGGCCCTCAGCCCTCGGCCTTCCGCATAGGTGAGCGCGGCGGCCGGAAGCTCGCCTTCCCGTCCGCTGAGCAGCACGGTCAAGCTGCCGGTCGCGGGGGCGTCGGGGGCCGGTTCGAGATGTGCGCGGCGCAGCGCCTGGGCGGCGACGGCGCCCGCACTGCCGTGCAGGGCGAGCGGTGCCTCACCGGGCTGCTGTACGGCGGCGCGGATGCGCTCGGCGACCAGTTCGTAGTGGGTGCAGCCGAGGACGACGGCCCGCACGTTCTTCGGGGTGAGGGCGGCGGCCGCGGCGATCGCGCGGTCGATGGCCGCTTCGTCGGCGTGCTCCACGGCGTCGGCGAGGCCGGGGCAGGGCACCTCGGTGACCTCCGCTCCGGCCGCGAACTCGCCGATGAGTCCGCGCTGGTAGGGGCTGCCGGTGGTGGCGGGCGTCGCCCAGATCGCGAAGGGTCCGCCGCCGGCCGCGGCCGGCTTGATGGCGGGGACGGTGCCGATCACGGGCACCTGGGGTTCGAGGGCGGCACGCAGGGTGGGCAGGGCGTGCACGGAGGCGGTGTTGCAGCCGACGATCAGCGCGAGCGGCTGCCGCGCGGCGGCGGCCTCGGCGCAGGCGAGCGCGCGGCGGGTGAGGTCCTCGGGAGTGCGCGGGCCCCAGGGCATTCCGTCGGGGTCGCTGGAGAGCACGAGATCCGCGTCGGGCCGCAGGCGCCGTACCGCGGCGGCAGCGGGCAGGAGGCCGATTCCGGAGTCCATCAGCGCGATCTTCACCCGGCCAACCATAGATGATTACGCCCCTGCGGCCGTGGTGTGGGGCATCATCGCGTGGATGAGCGCACTCGCCTGGACCGCCGTTTCGTCGCTCGCCGCCTGGCTGTGGCTGCTGCTCGGGCAGGGCTTCTTCTGGCGTACGGACATCAGGCTCCCGGACCGCCGTGAACCTGGGTCGTGGCCCTCGGTGGCGCTGGTGGTCCCGGCACGTGACGAGGCCGCGGTACTGCCGCTCAGCCTGCCGTCGCTGCTGGCCCAGGACTATCCCGGCGAGGCGCGGATCTTCCTGGTCGACGACTCGAGTTCCGACGGGACCGGCGATCTGGCGAGCGCCCTGGCCGACCGGCACGGTGGTCTGCCGCTCACAGTGACGACTCCGGGTGAACCGCCCGCCGGGTGGACGGGGAAGCTGTGGGCGGTACGCCACGGCGTCACCGAGGCACGTGATGTGATGCGGCCCGAGTATCTGCTCCTGACGGATGCGGACATCTCCCATGCCCCGGACAGCCTGCGGGAGTTGGTGGCCGCGGCGCACGGCTCCGGATACGACCTCGTCTCACAGATGGCGCGGCTGCGGGCGGTGAGCGTCTGGGAGCGGCTCATCGTGCCGGCGTTCGTCTACTTCTTCGCGCAGCTCTACCCGTTCCGCCGGATCGCGGTGCCCGGGTCACGGACGGCCGCCGCGGCGGGCGGCTGTGTGCTGCTTCGTGACGAGGCCGCGGCCCGCGCGCAGGTGCCGGACTCCATCCGGCACGCGGTCATCGACGACGTGGCGCTCGCGCGGGCGGTGAAGTCGACCGGCGGACGGGTGTGGCTGGGGCTCGCCGACAAGGTGGACAGCGTCCGCCCGTATCCGCGGCTCGGTGATCTGTGGCGGATGGTCTCGCGCAGCGCGTACGCCCAGCTGCGCCACCAGCCGTTGCTGCTGCTCGGCACCGTGGCGGGACTGCTGCTCGTGTATGTGGCGCCGCCCGCGGGTCTGGTGGCCGGGCTGCTGCTCGGCGACCAGGCCGCCGCCTGGGCGGCGGGCCTCGCCTGGCTGGTGATGACCGCGACGTATGTCCCGATGCTCCGCTACTACCGGCTGCCGCTCGCGCTCGCGCCGCTGCTGCCGGGGACGGCGGTGCTGTATCTCCTGATGACCGTGGACTCGGCCGTGCAGCACTACCGGGGGCGGGGCGCGGCGTGGAAGGGCCGTACATACGCACGACCCGACCGCGCCGAACCCGCCCCCGATCAGTGACGCGGCACGGTCACTTGCGGCCCGGGGTCCAGTCCAGGCCCCAGCCGTACGCGTAGTCGACGGTGCGCTGCGGGCTGACGCCGCGCTCGGGGACCAGGAAGCGCGACTCGCGCCGCACCAGCAGGTCGCCGTTCTCGTTGGTGAGCAGCGCCAGGGCGCAGACGGTCGAGGGGACCGTGCACTCGTCGAGCGAGAAGTCGATCGAGGCGCCGTGCTGCGGGGTCAGCGTCACCGAGGCGTGCAGATCGGCGAAACTGCGGGCTCCCTCGTAGATGGTGACGAAGATGAGGATGCGCCGGAAGGCGTTCTTGTGGTCGAGGTTGATCGACATGTTCTCGCCCGAGACGTTGGCGCCCGTGCGGTCGTCGCCGTCGAGGTGGATGAACGGGGGACGGTCGAGCGCGCCGAAGGCGTTGCCGAGCGCCTGGATGACGCCCTTGCGGCCGTCGGACAGTTCGTAGAGGGCGCACAGGTCGAGGTCGAGGTCCGCGTGCATCGCGACGGCTCGGCCGAGCTTGGCGCCCCAGCCCTTGAACTGCTTGCGCACTTCCCAGTTGAGGTTGACGCGCATCCCGCCCGAGTTTCCGCCCTGCTTGGTCAGCGAGACGGTGGGTGAGCTCTTGGTCAGCGTGACCTTGGTGAGCTGTACGGGAGTGGGGGCGACCGGCGGCGCGGCCGGGGGCGGCGGCGCGGCGGCCGGGTAGTGCGCGGCGGGCGGCGCGGTCACGGGCGGGGCGGGAGCGGGGGCTTGCGGCGCGGCCGGGGTCGCCTGCTGCGGCTCGTCGACCGTGATGCCGAAGTCGGTGGCAAGGCCTTCGAGGCCGCTGCCGTAGCCCTGGCCGACCGCGCGGAACTTCCACGCACCCTGGCGCCGGTACAGCTCGCCCAGGACGAAGGCCGTCTCGACACTGGCGTCCGCGCTCTCGTAGCGCGCGATCTCCGCGCCGCTCGCCGCGTCCACCACCCGGATGTGCAGTCCGGGCACCTGGCCGAAGGTGCCGCCGTCGGCGGAGGCCGCGAGCACGATCCGCTCGATGGCCGGCTCGACCCGTGCGAGGTCGACGCTCAGGCTGTCGACGGTCTGCCCGGGCGCGGCCTGCTTGCCCTCGTACCGCACCGCACCCGAGGTGTGCGCGGGCTGGTTGTAGAAGACGAAGTCCGCGTCGCTGCGCACCTTGCTGCCCGCGAGGAGGAGGGCCGATGCGTCGGCGTCGGGCACACCCGGGCCGGACCGCCAGCCGATCTCGATACGAACAGCGGGCGCAGGCACCGCAACATTCGACCCCTTGGGCATGGACTGCATGGACATTCGTGCCCCCACTAGCGCGTCGTCGCGTCGGATTGGTCCCCACCGGCGGGGCCCCGGGCGTCCTCACCGATGAGGCCCCACGCGTTCGAGCACAACTTAGCCCGCCCACCTGCCCCGGCGCTTTACCAGGGCGGGGAAACTGTCGGCGCCCGCAAGTGCCCTTACCTCACGCGCGACTTGGCGGCGGGGTGCGACGAGCTCGATCCGTACGACTTCTTCGGCACCGAATGCGACTTTCACTTCAGCAGTGGTTTCCGCGCTCACCGTCCCGGGTGAACTTCCCCGAGGCCCACCAAGGGGGCAGTCGGGCCGTCGGCGCGCGCCCCCGGCATGCGCCGCGCTCCCGCTCCCGCGGGCCGCGGAGTCGAACGGATCCGCAGGAGCCATTCACCACGCGTTCCCACGGCTCGGGGCGCGCGAGTCCGAGGTTGTACGGGCCATGGCACTCCGGCGGCAGGTTCCGGGAAACCAAACTGGACAATTGAGCGACATTTTGACCGTTCGCATACGGCTTCGCGGTCGAAGAGTTGAGTCCATGCCGCCCAAAGGGAAACGGGTGCGTCAAGTCCTGATGATTTCCACACAAGCCCCACTGATGTCAGGGCTATCCAACCAGCACATCGTGGGCTTAACTTATGTGCCATGACCTCCCCCCGCTCCACCTACGGCGGCGGTTACTACTCCGCCCCGTCCTTCCCGGACACCCCGATCTACGACTCCCTGGTCGCCGAGCGGGGTACGCCGCAGATCGCCCCGATCCGCGTGCCTTCCGCGTACGACACGGGCAACAGCTACCTGCCCGCGCTGCCGGCCGCGCTTCCCGCGCTGCCTGCAGCCCCTTCGCCGCAGCAAGCCCAGCACTCGTACTCGTACGGTCAGCAGGCGCCGCTGCAGCACGCTCCCGCGCCGTACATCCCGCAGCAGCCTTCGATGCAGCGCGGTTACGCCGGTGCGCAGCCGATGCCGCAGCAGCAGCGCCCGGTGGCGGGTTCCGGATACGAGGCGATGCGTCCCGCCGCGCCGCGTCCGGCCGCCGCGCCGATGCCGTACGAGGACCCGTACTACCGCCAGCACCCGGGCGGTCGCGGCTACTGAACGACCGGCAGCGGGGCCCTTGGAGCGGACTGGCAGGATGGGCCCCATGCCGAACGCGACATTGCATTCGATCCATGTACATCCGCTCAAGGCGGCGCGAGGGTTCGCGCCGCCTTCAGCCGTGGTGGAGCCGTGGGGCCTTGCCGGTGACCGGCGCTGGCTGCTCGTGGACAGCGACTCCCGGCTGATCACTCAGCGAGGACAGCGTCAACTGGCCCTGGTGGAGACCGAGTTGACCGACTCCGGTGTCCGCTTCACCGCTGCGGGCCGGGCGCCGCTGGAGGTCGCCGTACCCGAGCCCGGTGACACCGTGACGGTGGGCGTATGGGGCGACAAGGTGGAGGCGGTACCCGCCGCCGACGCGGCGCACGCGTGGTTCAGCGAGTACCTGGGGACGGACGCTCGGCTGGTCCACCTCGACGCCCCCGGGTCCCGCCGGCCGATCGACCCCGACTTCTCGCAGCCCGGCGAGACGGTGTCGTTCGCCGACGGCTACCCGCTGCTGCTGACCACCGTCGCCTCGCTCGACGCCCTCAACTCGCTGATCGCACAGGGGGATCACGCGGACGAGGGTCCGCTGCCGATGAATCGTTTCCGCCCCAATGTGGTGATCGAGGGCACCGCACCGTGGGCCGAGGACGAATTCCGGCGCGTGGCGATCGGCGAGGCCGTCTTCCGGGTCGTCAAGCCCTGTGGCCGCTGCGTGGTGACCACCACGAACCAGCTGACCGCCGAACGCGGCAAGGAGCCGCTGCGCACCCTGGCGCGCCATCGCCGCTTCGGTGACCAGCTCGTCTTCGGTCAGAACCTGATCCCCGAGACCACGGGAACGATCCGGCTCGGCGACCCGATGCGTCTCCTCGACCGGTAATCGGCCTGCTGCCCCGACTAGGAAACGCGCCGTATACGGGTAACAATCACGAACAGGACAACGCACCCCATGGCCCTGGCGGGCTCGGGGTGCGTGAAAGGACGTCGTCGCGTGGATGACGGCGTCCGTTGTGGGCACTTGGTGTCGTGTGGACCAAGAGCGCCAGGTGTTCTGAACCGTGCCGTGCCGTCACAGCGGACACGGAAGGGGTGCGCAGTCATGCGAACGATCACAGGGCTGTGGCGCTGGCGGAGCAATCCGCTGCGCCGGGCCACCGACCTCTTAGAGGCCTGGGTGGCACTCGCCGCTTTGCTGGCGATGCTCCTTGTCGCTCCTGCGGTCGGAGTGGCAGTCGGGGCGACGAGCAGTGCGGCGCTCAACCGTGCGATCCAAGTGCAGCATGACTCCCGGCATCGTGTACAGGCGACGGTAGACAAAATTTCCGGACAGCCTCGGCTCGTCGACCCCGACCCCGAGACCTCCGGCGACCGGGACACCAGCGCACGCGTGAACGCCGACTGGCAGGCCCCGGACGGAAGTCCGCAGCACGGCACGGTGCCCAGCGGGATGGACCAGCCGCGCCCGGGTGACCACTTCACCCTGTGGGTCGACGAGCACGGCAGTCCGGTCGCGGAGCCGATGGCCCCCGGCACGGCGAGCGCACATGCCACACTCGCCGGCTTCGGCGCGGCCGCTCTCGCCATGGCACTGATCGAGGGTCTGCGCCGCATCGCCGTCTGGGCGATCCTGCGCCGGCGCTACGCCCGCTGGGACACCGAGTGGGCGCAGACAGGTCCCGACTGGGGCCGTACCGGCACCGGCAGTTGAGACATCGGACCCACCTCTCCACCTCGGTTACCTCTCACGGTCACGACCTGGCCGACCGGTCAATACGGCCCCCGCGCGCACGCTACGGTGGGCGTCGGACGTGATGGATACGCAGAGGTGGGGGCTAAGCAGCGCCATGGCTCAGGGCACGGTCCAGGTGACGCACACCGGTACGTCGCGGTGGCGGCGCCGCACCGGCGAGTACGCCTCTCTCGCCGCCGCACTCGAGGCGGCGGGCGACGGCGATGTGCTGACCGTGGCCCCCGGCACGTACCGCGAGAATCTCGTGGTGGTACGGGCGGTGACCCTGCGCGGTCCCGAGGGTTCGCCCGGTTCGGTGCGGCTCGCACCCGCGGACGGGGTGCCGTTGACGGTGCGGGCCTCCGCCGTCGTACAGGATCTGCAGCTCGAAGGGCAGGACGCGGCGGCGCCCGCACTGCTCGTGGAGGACGGCGCTCCGGAGCTCGTGGACCTGCGGATCGTGACGCGTTCGGCCAGCGGCCTGGAGGTGCGTGGGGGCGCCCGGCCGACCGTGCGGCGCTGCACCGTCGACAATCCGGCCGGTGTCGGGATCGCCGTACTCGACGGCGCCGGCGGGGTGTTCGAGGAGTGCGAGGTCGTCGCGGCAGGGCAGGCCGGTGTCGCGGTACGCGGAGGCGCCCATCCGCGTCTCGAGCGCTGCCGCGTGCATCACGCCTCGGGGGCCGGATTGAGCGTCACCGGGGAGAACTCGGCGCTGGAGGCGCTGGGTTGTGAGATCTACGAGATCAAGGGCGCCGGGATCCAGATCACCTCCCGGGCCACCGCACACCTCACCGACTGCGATGTGCACCGCACCACCGCCGACGGGGTCACCCTCGACACGGACGCCGTGCTCACGCTCGCGGACTGCCGGCTGCACGACATCCCGGAGAACGCGGTCGATCTGCGCTCCCGTTCGGTGCTCACGCTCACCCGCTCCACGGTCAGCCGCTTCGGGCGCAACGGCCTTTCGGTGTGGGACCCGGGCACCCGGGTCGACGCCAACCAGTGCGAGATCCACGACAGTACGGGCGACTACCCGGCTGTGTGGGTCAGCGACGGGGCTACGGCGGTGCTCAACTCCTGCCGCGTGCACGACGTACCCGACGCCCTGTTCGTCCTGGACCGCGGCTCGCGCGCCGACGTGGTCGACTCCGATATCTCCCAGGTGCGCAACACGGCCGTGTCCGTGAGCGACGGCGCGACCGCGCAGCTCGACGACTGCCGGATCCGCGAGGCGGCCACCGGCGCGTGGTTCCGCGACCACGGAAGCGGTGGCACGCTGAGCGGCGTCACCATCGACTCGGCGCAGACCGGCGTGATCGTCACCAAGGGCGCCGATCCGTCGATCGAACGCTGCACGGTCACCTCGCCCGCTGAGGCGGGCTTCTATGTGTCGGCCGAGGGGCGCGGCTCGTTCCACGGCTGCCGCGTGACGGGCAGCAGCGGTTACGGCTTCCATGTGATCGACGGCTGCCGTACGACGCTGCGCAAATGCCGTACGGAGCGGTGTGCGCGCGGGGGTTACGAGTTCTCCGAGGACGGGCCGCAGGTCGAGGACTGCACCAGCGACGAGAGCGCGGGGGTGCGCCCCGTCGTCCAGGAAGCGGCGGTACAGACCGCGACGCAGAGCGCCGGACTGCTCGGTTCGATCCCGGGCCAGCGCACCACGCAGCAGGAAGACTCACCCGAGCCGACGCGCACCTCGAAGGCCGTGCTCGGTGAACTGGACAAGCTGGTCGGCCTGGAGAGCGTCAAGCGTGAGGTGCGGGCGCTAACCGACATGATCGAGGTCGGGCGCAAGCGTCAGCAGGCGGGGCTCAAGGCCGCTTCCGCGCGGCGCCATCTGGTGTTCACGGGCTCCCCCGGCACCGGAAAGACCACGGTCGCCCGGCTGTACGGCGAGATCCTGGCCTCCCTCGGCGTCCTCGAACAGGGGCATCTCGTCGAGGTGTCCAGGGTCGATCTGGTCGGTGAGCACATCGGCTCCACCGCGATCCGCACGCAGGAGGCCTTCGACAAGGCACGCGGTGGTGTGCTCTTCATCGACGAGGCCTACGCCCTGTCCCCCGAGGACTCCGGCAGGGACTTCGGACGCGAGGCGATCGACACGCTCGTGAAGCTGATGGAAGACCATCGCGAGGCCGTCGTCGTGATCGTCGCGGGGTACACCGCGGAGATGGAGCGCTTCCTGTCCGTCAACCCCGGGGTGGCATCGCGCTTTTCGCGCACCATCACCTTCGGCGACTACACGCCCGAGGAACTCCTGGACATCGTCGAGCAGCAGGCCGAGGAGCACGAGTACCGGCTGGCCTCCGGTACCGGCGAGGCGCTCCTGAAGTACTTCACGGTGCTGCCGAAGGGGGCCGCGTTCGGCAATGGCCGCACCGCGCGCCAGACCTTCGAGGCGATGGTGGAGCGGCACGCGGGCCGGGTCGCCCGGATCGACGAAGTGAACACGGACGACCTCACCCTGCTCTACCCCGAGGACCTGCCCGAACTGCCCTGACTCCCCTCGGAGTCGGGCCCCGGCTGCGAGGGCACCGCACCCAGCGCCTGCGCACCGGGCCGCAACCGGCCGAGCAGCGCCTCGCGTTCGGCGGCGAAGGCCGGGTCAGCCTGGTAGTCGGAGTGTCCGAGGATCGGAGCCGGCAGCGGATGTGCCTGGGTGCGCCCGTACGCCAAGGGGTCCTTGAGCGCCGGGTGGTCGACGGCGGGACCACAGGCGCCTTCCAGGCCGATCGGTCCACCGATGGGGTCGGTCGGCCGGTACAAATTGCGCCAACAGTCCACCTCGCGGTGCAGTGCGGTCAGCGCGGCGGGCCCGAAGTGCGCGGGGAACCAGCGTCCGTACAGCCGCTCCAGGGGCGAGCCGTAGGTCAGCAGGCCCACCCCCTTGCGTACCGAAGGGCTCAACTGCCAGGCGGCCGCCGCCGCGAGAACACTTCCCTGGGAGTGTCCCGACAGGATCAGCCGGCCCTCGTTCGCCTGCGTCCACGTGGCCATCCGCCAGGTCAGATCCGGCACAGCACGCTCCGCGTAACAGGGCGGCCCGAAAGGATGCGCGGCGCGCGGCCAGAACGTACCGACGTCCCACAGGATGCCGATGGTGCGCCGGGCCGAGGCGTCGCGGTAGGCGCGACGGCCCCAGGTGACGAACAGTATGAACCCGAAGCCGATCAGCCAGGAGCCGAGCGCCTGCGCCGTCTCCGCGGCGCCTCGCACGAAGCCCGGAGCACCCGCCGCCGCGACACCGGGCACGTCCCCGGTCGTCCAGGCGCCGGCCAGAGCGCCGGTGCCGAGCAGCAGCGTGATACCCGCGACCGCGCCGATGAGCAGGGGCGCGCTGTCGGTGAGGGCGGCGTTCGCACGGGCTCCGGCGATCTTCCGGGTACGGGGGTCCTCCGGCTGCTCACCCCCGTAGTCCCGCTCGACGCGGGCGCGTTCGAGGTGCCGGCGGCGCAGCGTGCGGACGCCGAGGATCAGCGCGAGCAGTACGACCACGACGAGCAGCAGCGGGAGGACGGCGGCCTGCCACGAGAGCAGAGCGGGCGGACCCGGCAGCGGGGCGCCGGTGTCCCCGGGGGTGGCGCCCCGGTCGAGCCAGTCACCGACGCGCTGGGCGACACCGCCGGACATCACGCTGCCGAGCGCACAGGCCAGCATCGCGACGCAGGGCCCGCCGAGACCGTGCAGCGCCGTGCTCGCCAGTGGATCGCTGCGGTACAGGAGGTACGCGACGACCGCGAGCCCCACGACAAGGAGGCCCTGGACGAGGGCGATGCCACCGAAGGTCTGGTCGCCGGGCAAGCGGCCCGAGGACACCCAGCCCGGGCGGTCCCACCCTGCGTACACGAGGCTGAGGACGAGGACGCCGAGCGAGGCCAGCGGCAGCACGGTCACCACCATGCGGTCCAGATGGGCGTCGATCCTGTGCTCCTTGCGGCCACGGCGGCACAGCACGTAGACGACGGTCGCTCCGCCGGCGATCAGCACGCCTTCGAGCACCCGGCCTGCGGCATCCAGGAACGCGGGCCCGCCCGCCTCGCGGTCGTGGCGGGCGGCGGCGGTGGCGATCGCGGCGGCCACGGTGAGCAGTCCCGCGGCGGTGTGGGCGGCCCGCAGCCGCGCCACGAAGCGGCGGCCGTACCAGAATCCGGGCCGGCTGAGCGCGCTGCGGTGCGGCTCGTCGTCGGCGTCCTCCTGGTGCGGGTAGGGCTCCACCGACTCGTAGACGTTCCACGTGCGGTGCGAGAGATACCAGAGCAGGCCGGTGAGCAGGGCCGGGACGAGCGCGGCCAGCGCGAGGCGCCGTCCGGGCTGGCTCCACCAGCCGCCGCCCGACTCGCCCGGTGCGAGAAAGCCCAGCCAAGAGCGGTCCTCGGCGCAGGACGGGGTGCCCGCGCACTGCCAGGCGGTCAGATCGAGGGCCACCTCGCAGGCCGCGGCCACCAGTAGCACGGTCAGCGTCAGACCGAGCAGGCGGACGAGGACCCCGTACACCCGGATCGTGGCCGCGTGGCCGCGGGCGCTCGGGCGCATCCAGTGGGCGAGGTTGGCCACCATGAACGGCAGCAGGAACAGCCACAGCGCCCGCACACCGTTGCCGGAGGTGAGGCCCGACCAGACGTAGGCCTCGGGGACGGGTTTGTCCCGGTACTGATCGGGGTGCCGTTCGGCGTCCGCGTCGTCGGTGCGGCGGTACATGGCCGCCGTGTCGTCACCGGTGACCCGCACCGTGCGGGGGTCGCCGAGCATCTTCTCGGGAGTGGCTCCGCCCACGCCGTGGACGAGCAGTTCGAGAGCGGTCTTCTCCGCCGTGGCACGCTGCACCGGTCAGCAGCTCCCCCATGAGTCACCTGCGTACAAAGCGCGATCCTGCGCAAGAAAAGGATCCCGCCCCGAGCGCCGCGTGTGCACCCCTCGTCACGGAATCTCCCCGAGGTGTACGGTTCCGCCTCCACCCCTTGGACCGCCAGGACCGAAGTGGGGTGCCACATGCAAAGATGAGGCTCCTTCAACATGGCGACTGAAACGGGAGCGGGCGTGAGCGAGAACCAGAACCTCCTCGCGGAACAGCGCCGCGCCCTGATTCTCGACGAGGTCAGGCGCCGCGGCGGGGTCCGGGTCAATGAGCTGACGCGCAAGCTCGGGGTCTCCGACATGACGGTGCGCCGGGATCTGGACGCGCTGGCCCGCCAGGGAGTCCTCGAGAAGGTGCACGGCGGTGCGGTGCCGGTGGTCGAGGCGTCCACGCACGAGCCGGGGTTCGAGGCCAAGTCGGGTCTTGAGCTGAGCGCCAAGGAGGACATCGCCCGTACGGCGGCGGAGCTGGTGGCGCCCGGAAGCGCGATCGCGCTGTCCGGCGGTACGACCACGTACGCGCTGGCGCATCGGCTCCTGGACGTACCGGATCTGACCGTCGTCACCAACTCGGTGCGGGTGGCCGATGTGTTCCACACGGCGCAGCGCAGCGGGGGCAAGGGGCAGTCCGGCACGACGGTGGTGCTCACCGGCGGTGTGCGGACGCCCTCCGACTCGCTCGTCGGTCCTGTCGCCGACCAGGCCATCGCCACGCTCCACTTCGACCTGCTCCTGCTCGGCGTGCACGGCATATCGCTCGAGGCGGGCCTGTCCACGCCCAATCTCGCCGAGGCCGAGACCAATCGCCGCCTGGTGCAGTCCGCCCGCCGCGTCGTGGTCGTCGCCGACCACACCAAGTGGGGGACGGTGGGCCTGAGTTCCTTCGCCGCACTGGAACAGGTCGACACCTGGGTGACGGACACGGGCCTGCCCGCCGAGGTCCGCGAGGAGGTCGCGGACCGGGTGCGCCTGGTGGTCGTCGCGGGCGAGGACACCGAAGTCGCGGAGAGCTGACGGGCTGTGCGTCCCGTCCTTCGGCCATGACCGGTCACTGCTGCGAGGCGATGAGCCGCTGCCTGTATACGCGCTGCGACCAGCACCCAGACCCCTTCGCCTGTCCTGACGCGCTGATCGAGTTCAGCGCCAAGTTCCAGGAGTACGGGCTGATCATCCATGACGGCGGCACCTCCAGCATCACCATCGGCTTCTGCCCCTGGTGCGGGCGGCGGCTGCCCGCGTCGCAGCGGGAGCGGTGGTTCGACGAGCTGGAGCGTCGGGGGATCGACCCCTGGGAGGACGAGGTCCCGGCCGAATTCGAGGACGACCGTTGGCTCGCCGACCCGCCACGGACCTAGAGATAGTTCCCGTCGTCCGTCTCCCCCACCGGCTCCGGCCACACCTTCAGGGCTGTCACGGCGGCAGGGTTGATCAGGGCCACCGCGCCGGGTGCGTCGTCCGGGCCGCTCAGTTCGCACCTCACCGTGTAGCCGTGCTCGATCGCGCCGCTCAGCTTGGCGAGGGCTTCGTCGGCCGAGCCGAAGGTGCGCGTGCGGATGGTCAGGGGCTCGCCCTGTGCGGGTCGCAGCCACAGATGCAGTTCCGGGTACTTGGACATACGGCACTCCCCCTTCGGGGCCGGTCGGCTCCCTCACGACCACGATGCGCCGTCCGGCGCCCTGCGCAAAGACCCCCTGCACAGGGCGGGCAGACGGCCGATCAGCCCCTCCTTCCAGAGCTGACGCACCCTCAGCTATGGTGACGGGGCCTGGTCAAGAACGGCGCTGAGCCGCCGTATCCGATGTGGGGGGATATCCATGGCACGCCGACTGAGCCCCGTAGGGCTCGAGTTCCTCGAGGCCGCACCGGTACGCCTGGTCTTCGCTCGCGAGATCAGCGCGACGCCGGCCGAGGCGTATCACGCCATCGCCGAGGAAGTGGAGACGCTGCCCAAGTGGTTCCGGTCGGTCAAGCGGGCCACACCGCATGACGGCGGCGCGCGACGCACCGTGGTGCTGCAGGGCGGGATCCGCTTCGAGGAGACGATCCTCGCGTCCGAGCCCGACGAGGTGTACACCTACCGTGTCGACGAGACCAACGTCCCGGGCGTGCGGCATCTCGTGGAGGAGTGGCGGATCACTCCCGCCGGTTCGGGCAGCCGTATCCAGTGGACGTTCACCGTGGACGGCGGGGCGCTGACAAGGGCGTTCTTCAAGGTGGCGCGGCCCGGTCTCGGGACCTCGTTCCGCGGGGCGGTCTCCTCGCTGGACAAGCGGCTGGCCAAGGCGCGCACCGCTCGGTAACCCCCTCGCGGGCGCCCCGTCGACCTCGATAGTTTCGGCCCATGTTGTTCTACGTGCATGCCGAGGACGCCCCCGACGCCCAGGACGAGATGGTGGAGCGGGGCGAGGAGCACTGGTCGTACATGGACCGGTTCGCCGACCGTCTCGTTCTGCGCGGTCCCACGCTGTCCGAGGACGGCGAGGAGCACACCGGCAGTGTGCACGTGGTGGACGTGGCGGACCGCGCGGCCGCCGAGCGCTTCGCGACGCAGGAGCCGTACTGGAGCCACGGTCTGTACCGGGAGTTCCGGGCCGACCGGGTCGTGGTGCACCGGCACGCGGAGATCAGGCGCGAGCAGGACGCGACGCTGGTGACGGTCCGCTGGGACGCACGGCCGTTGGACGCCCTGCAACTGGCGCTCCCCGAGGACACCTTGGCGTTCCTCGCACTGCTCGTCGACGACGAGGGCGCACAGTCCACGGGCTGGGTCGCCGTCGTACGCACGCTGGACGCCAAGGAAATCCGGGCCCTCGTCGACGAGTTCGCGGACGAGGGCGCGACGGTCACGGCGCGGCGCTGGTGCCGGGGCGGGCGGCACTGACCGGCGTACGCCGACCGGTCAGCTGGGCCAGACGCCCGTGTCCAGGAAGGACTCGATGGCCGCGCCGTACGGAGCGATGTCCAGGCCCTGTTCGGCGAGCCAGCCGTCCGAGTAGTACTTGTCGAGGTAGCGCTCGCCCGGGTCGCAGATCAGCGTGACGACGCTGCCCTTCTCACCGGCGGCCACCATCTCCGCGATGATCTTCAGTGCGCTCCACAGGCCGGTGCCGGTGGAACCGCCCGCCTTGCGGCCGATCGCCGTCTCCAGGGCACGTACGGCCGCGATGCTCGCCGCGTCCGGCACCTTCATCATCCGGTCGATCGCGCCGGGGACGAAGCTCGGCTCCATGCGCGGCCGGCCGATGCCCTCGATCCGTGAACCGCAGTCGCTGGTACAGCCCGGGTCGCCGTTCAGCCAGCCGTCGAAGAAACAGGAGTTCTCCGGGTCGGGCACGCAGATGCGGGTGTCGTGCTGCATGTAGTGCACGTAGCGCGCGATCGTCGCCGAGGTGCCGCCGGTACCGGCCGTGGCCACGATCCAGGCCGGCTCGGGATAGCGCTCCAACTTCAGCTGCTGGTAGATGGATTCGGCGATGTTGTTGTTGCCGCGCCAGTCGGTGGCACGCTCCGCGTAGGTGAACTGGTCCATGTAGTGACCGCCGGTGCGCACCGCGAGCGCGGCCGCCTCCTCGTACATGGCGCGCGAGTCGTCCACGAAGTGGCACTGTCCGCCGTGGAATTCGATCAGACGGCACTTCTCGGCGCTGGTCGTACGCGGCATCACCGCGATGAACGGCACGCCGATCAGCTTCGCGAAGTACGCCTCGGACACGGCGGTCGACCCGCTGGACGCCTCGATGACGGGAGCGCCGGGCCGGATCCAGCCGTTGCAGAGCCCGTACAGGAACAGCGAACGGGCCAGACGGTGCTTGAGACTTCCCGTGGGGTGGGTGGACTCGTCCTTGAGGTAGAGGTCGATGCCCCACGCCTCGGGCAGCGGGAACCGCAGGAGATGGGTGTCGGCGGACCGGTTGGCGTCGGCCTGCACCTTGCGTACGGCCTCTTTCAGCCAGCGCCGGTACGCGAGGTCGCTGCGGTCCACGTCGACGGTGGACATCACCGCTGGGGTCTCTGGCTTCTGTGCCGTGCTCACCGCGCCGCTCCCTTACCTGCCGTATACCCGCCGGTTTTCCCGGCAGGCGCCCGCGACCCGCGGAAATACCTGTGGGCAAAGCCGCGGGCCCGCCCCAAGCATAGACATCCAACGCACGCTTCTCACCTGCACGAATATCGCTTTGAGCAGCCCAAAGCCACCCTTGGGGCGCCCAGTTCGCAGGGCTGCCACTGGCAACCGGCGTACAGGTGTGCGACGTCCTGAGTGACACTGGTGCTCGAGCCGTATCGCGGGCAGACTGCCAGGACCGTCCGCCGCACCTGGGCCTCGGCGGGACGGGCCGGAGTACGGCGGACTGCTTGGGGGCGAGCTTCATGGCGGAGACGGAGTTCAGGGCCACGGGCGTACGGATCGGCCGGCGGCTGCGTTCGCTCACCCGCGCCGGTCAGGTGCGGATCGCCGGTGGGCGCCTTGAACTGCTGACGAGTTACGGCCGCGAGATCGACAGCGCACCCCTCACGGATGTGAGCGCGGGGCGTCCTTGGTTCGCCGCCGAGGACAAGGCGCTCGCGACGGTCAACGGCACCCGGTACTCGTTGACGCTCGGTGAGCGCGACCCCGCCCCGGGACAGCCGGGACCGCCCGCCGCGAGCCGCTTCATCGAGGCCGTCCGCCAGGCCACAGGCCGCTTCAAGCGCGGCTGAGCCCGCGGGTGCGAGGCCGGGCGCGCCTCGCCGTGTGACCTCGGCGTACGTCACGCAAGTTGCACAGCCGTATCCCCTGGGTCACGCTGGTCTCACCTCGCTACTCAGGGTTCAACGGCGGTCACGCTGCGACCCAGCCACCGCCCAGCAGGCAGCCACGTGGGACATCCGGGGCTCGACTCCGGATCCGTTTGCCGTCTTCTTCCGGACCTCAATTCGGGGAGTCGCAGCCGTGATCAGCCCAAGCAGGCACTGCACGGTGGAGCTCCAGGCCCTGCCGTCGCGGATCGGGCAAGTCCGCAGAATCGTCTCGGCGCAGTTGCGCTACTGGCATCTCGATCCGCTGATCGACATCGCCGCGCTCGGCGTGACCGAGTTGCTCACCAACGTCCACCGGCATGCCCAGCCGGACAAGATGTGCACGGTCGAGATAGAGCTGCTGCTCGATCACCTCACGGTCTCCGTGCACGACCACGACCCCCGTATGCCGGAGGTCCGCATCGCCGATCCGCTGGCGACCTGCGGGCGCGGGCTCGCGATGGTCGCGGCCGTCAGCGAGAGCTGGGGGGTGCGGCCGAAGGGGCCCGCGGGCAAGACCGTGTGGTTCACGCTGCCGGCGCCTTCGCCCGCGGTGGCGCTGCCGGCGTATCCGATGCACGGGTCGATGCCGTTCACCGAGGTGCACGGCGGGGCGGTGCGGTTCGTGGACGAGCCCGGGCCCTCGCGCGCCCGCGCGAACAAGACTCCCGCCCGGTCGGCTGTGGTGGGCTGACCGGGCGGTGATCCTTTTCCTGTACGGGGCGGTCGCGCCGTTTCCCGTACGGGATGGGCACGCCTCGCGGCTCACTCCGTGGCGATGGCCCGCAGTACGTCGAGCCGGGCGGCCCTGCGCGCGGGCCTCAGCCCGGCGAGTGCGCCGGCCGCGACGCCCACCAGCGCGACCACGGTGAGCTGCATCGGCGGCAGGGCGAACGCGAACGCGCTGTCGCTCGCACCGTCCGAGGCCTTCACCAGGATCCAGCCGAGGAAGCCGCCGAGGGCCAGTCCGCCCGCGGTGCCGAACGCGGCGACCAGGACCGACTCCCAGCGGACCATGGCGCGCAGTTGTGCGCGGGTCTGGCCCACCGAGCGCAGCAGGCCCAGCTCGCGGGTGCGTTCGTGGACGGACAGGGTGAGGGTGTTGGCGATACCGAGCAGGGCGATCAGGACCGCGAGGGCGAGCAGTGCGTAGACCAGGGTGAGCATCATGTCGATGCCGCCGGCCGCCGACTGCGCGTACTCGCTGCGGGTCTGGACCTCAGGATTGCCGTACGCCGCCGCTGTCTTCTCGACGGCCGCACTGCCGTCATCCGTGGTGACCCCGTCCTTGAAGGTGACCGCGATCAGGGTGTCGGAGTCCTGGGCGCGGTGCGGGGACCAGGCGGCGCGGGTGATCACGTAGTCACCGGCGAGTTCGGAGCGGTCGAAGACAGCTCGTACGGTGAAGGGTTCCTTCTTGCCGTCGGTGAACTTCAGCTCGGCCGTGTCGCCGATGCCCAGGCCGCGCTCGTCGGCCTCGTCGCGGGCGATCGCCAGACCGTCCGTGCCGAGTGAGGTGAGCGAGCCGTCCACCTTGCCGAGGTCGAAGCCCTTGGCCAGGTCCACCGGGTCGGTGACCGTCAACTGGCGGCCCGCGCCGTTGACTTCGGCCACTCCCCTGCCGAGCCCGACGGCGTTCTCGACCTCGGGCAGCTCGGCGATCGCGGGGGCGAGCTTGGGGCTCAGTCCGCTGCCGCCGGCGCCGAACGCCGGGGCGCTGACGGCGACATCGCCCGCGAAGGAGCGGGACACGGTCTGGTCCATCGTCGCCTTGAGGGAGGCGGCGAAGACCGTGAACAGGCCGACCACCGCGACCCCGATCATCAGCGCGCTCGCGGTGGCAGCGGTCCGCTTGGGGCTGCGCAGTGCGTTGCGCCGGGCCAGGCCGCCGGTCACTCCGCGCAGCCGGTCGAGCGGGCCGCCGAGGATGCGTACCGCGCGGCTGGAGGCCACCGGGCCGAGCACGACGAAGGCGATGAGGGCGAGTACGGCGCCGCCGCCGGCCAGCCAGAGCGAGGGGGCCACCAGGACGCCTGCCAGCGTCAGGGCGATCGCCGTCGCGGCCAGGACGCCGCCGATGACCGCACGGCGACGCGAGGCGCCGGAGTCGTCGACCTGGCTCTCGCGCAGGGCGGCGAGCGGTGCGGTGCGTCCGGCCCGTACGGCGGGCAGCAGCGCCGAGCCGAGGCAGACCACCATCCCGACGATCAGCGGCAGCGCCATCGACATCGCCTTGATCACCAAGTCGCCCTCGGGGAAGGGGAATCCGATGGCCGGGAACAGCGCCTGCAGACCCGCCGCGATACCGATACCGCCGAGCAGACCGGCCGCGGAGGCCAGTACGGCGACGACCGCCGCCTCGACGATCGTCGCTCCTACGACCTGCTGACGGGACGCCCCGAGTGCGCGGAGCAGGGCGTTCTCCCGGGTGCGCTGGGCGACGACGATCGCGAAGGTGTTGTGGATCGAGAAGGTCGCGACGAGCAGCGCGATACCGCTGAAGACCAGCAGGAAGGTGGTGAAGATGCCCAGGAACTGCGCGTCGATCATGTCGGTGTTCTCGTCCGCCGAGGCCTGGCCGGTGATGGCCTCGACTCCCACGGGCAGTACGGGAGTCAGCGCGTCCACGAGTTCCTGCTGGTCCGTGCCGGGCCCGGCCCGTACGGAAATGGACGAGGCCTCACCGGGCTTGGGAGTGAGGTACTTCTCCGCGTCGGCCTGGATCATCCCGGTGAAGGTCACCTGGGCCATGCCGTCGGCGCCGCCGAAGGTCGCCAGGCCCACGATGCGGACCTGGACCGGGTCGGGGGTGCGCAGCGTCGTCGTATCGCCGATCTTCAGGTCGCCGGCCTTCGCGGCGCCCCGGTTGATCACGACCTCGCCGGACTTCTGCGGGGCGCGTCCTTCGGCGAGTTGATACGGGTTGAGCTGCGGGTCGGCGATCCAGTTGCCCGCGAGGGTCGGCGGTCCCGCACCGCCGATCGGGTCGCCGTTCCTGCCGACGAGCTGGCCCGCGCCCTGGATGCTGGGCGCGGCGGCGGCCACACCCGGCACTGCCTCGATGCGCCGCACGAGGTCGGTGTCGACCGGGCTGCGCACGCCCTCGCTCTCGCCGGGGACGGTGATGGTGTCGGCGCTGCGCACGACGGCGTCGGTGCCGCCGGCCGCGTTGCCGAACATGGAGCCGAAGCTCGCCTTGAGGGTGTCTCCCATGACGAGCGTGCCCGCGAGGAAGGCGACACCGAGCAGCACGGCGGTGAACGTGCCGGCGAAGCGGCGCTTGTGTGCGCGCAGCGAGGAGAGGCTGATCCGCGCGGTGGCGGTGTTCATGACGGTTCTCCGCTCCTGCCCGTACGGGCGTCGAAGGCCTTCATCCGGTCGAGGACCTTGTCCGCGGTCGGGGCGGCCATCCGGTCCACGAGGCGTCCGTCGGCGAGGAAGACCACCTCGTCGGCGTGGGCCGCGGCCACCGGGTCGTGCGTGACCATCACGACGGTGCGGGCCATCTGCCGCACGGCCCGTCCGAGCAGTCCCAGTACCTCCTCACCCGCCCGGGAGTCGAGGTTGCCGGTGGGCTCGTCGGCGAAGACGACATCCGGCTGCCCGGCGAACGCCCGTGCCACGGCGACGCGTTGCTGCTGACCGCCGGAGAGTTCGGTGGGGCGGTGGTGCAGCCGGTCGCCGAGTCCGACGACGTCGACGAGCGCGTCGATCCACTCGTGGTCGGGCCGGCCGCCCGCCAAGTCGATGGGGAGCGTGATGTTCTCGGCGACGGTCAGGGTCGGCAGCAGGTTGTACGCCTGGAAGACGAACCCCACGCGGTCGCGGCGCAGCAAGGTCAGCCGCTTGTCGTCGAGAGCGCTGAGCTCCGTATCGCCGATGAAGGCCCCACCCGAGGTGAGGGTGTCGAGGCCGGCGGCGCAGTGCATGAGCGTGGACTTGCCGGAGCCCGAGGGCCCCATGATCGCGGTGAAGCGGCCGGCCGTGAAGTCGACGCTCACCCCGTCAAGGGCCCTCACCTCGGTGTCGCCGCTGCCGTACACCTTCACGGCGTCGACGACACGGGCCGCGGTGGCGGTTGCCGTCGCGGTGCTCATGCCGCACCGCCCTTGGTCCGGCCGCGGTCGCTGCGCCCGAACTGCTCCTCGAGCACGGTCAGCCGCCGCCAGTACTCGTCCTCGTCGATCTCGCCGGAGGCGAAGCGGTGGCCGAGCACGCTGATCGGGCTCTGCGCGTCGGGCCGCTCACGCCACGGGCCGCGGCGATCGCGCCACACGGTGCGCCGCAGAACGGTGACGACGCCGATCACGACGGCCGCCCAGATCAGCGGGAAGAACAAGATCCACGGGCCGGGCCCGCCGTCGCCGAAGTGCGCCAGGGTCTCCATGACGATCCATCTCCTTGGTGAGGTCTCGGGATCGACCGTTGTCGCCTCGGCCGATCTCTTGCGATGCCTCGAGACTCTCGCTCACAGGGGGTCCGGGTCGTCGTACGGGCAGCGGCTGTCGGGCTGCTTCGTGGGGAGTACGCAGTGGGGGTGCGGACGCGGTACATGCAGGGGGCACCGAGTTGCTCAGCCCTGCCGACCTCGTGCGATGCCGCCGCCCCATACGCCGCTCGGGCCGTCGCACGGTGCAGCCGTATCCGTCGGCTACCACCACGGGAGTAGTGCCGCCGCGCTTACCCGGTGCAGTTCGTCGGGGAAGGCCTCGATCCCGACGCCGTCCGCAAGGTCCACCCGGACCTTGCGGACTTCCGTACGTGGCTGGAGCGTTCGGGCCGCGAGCGCCTGGCAGCACAGCTGGAGGGCTGACCGGTCCCCGCAGTAGATCCCGTGCTGTAACGGGACGGGTCCGACACCTCCCGTTCACCCTGTGCGGCGGGGAATGTTGGGTTCCGAAGGCACGCTCCGAGCGTGAGACGAATCGCAGGAATCATCCTCGCGGTACTGCTGATCGGCGGCGTGGCGGCTGCCGTCGTAGCGGGCCAGGACGAGGACACGAGCACGGCAACGAAGACCGTGCGCGCAGTGATCGGGTCGGAGAAGGCGGAGTTCTTCGCCGACCCCAAGGTCGTGGAAGCCCTGGCCGCCAAGGGTTACACCGTGAAGGCCGAGACCTCCGGGTCCTGGGCCATGGAAGGGCTCGACCTCAAGGGGTACGACGTCGCTCTGCCGTCGAGCCAGGCGCCCGCCGTCGAACTGGCGGCGAAGTACAAGGTGACCGGGACGCTCCCGCGCCCGTTCTACTCGCCGCTCGTCGTGGTGGCCCACAGGAACGCGGCCGAAGTGCTCGCGTCGAACGGGTTCGCCACGCTCGACGCGGAGCACCGGGGCACGCTCAAGATGGGCACTTACCTCGGCGCCGCCCGCAAGGACCGCACCTGGCAGCAGCTCAAGGGCGCCGGGAAGTACGGCGAGTTGACGGGCACGCTCTATCTGTCGAGCACCGACCCCCGGACGTCCAGCTCAGGGGCGCTGTATCTCGCCGCGGCCTCCTACGTGGACAACGGCGGCAAGGTGGTCGCCGGTGATGCCGAGGTCGACAAGGCCGCGCCGCTCCTGAACAAGCTGGTGCGGGTGCAGGGCGCCCAGCAGTCCAGCAGCGACGCCGCCTTCCGTGACTTCGTCAGCGGCGCGGGCAACCCGCTCGTGGTCGTCTACGAGTCACAGGTCGCCTCGCTCCTCGCGGGCGGACAGCAGCCCGATGACCTGGTCGTCCTCTACCCGGACACCACGGTCAACAGCGATCACACGGTCGTTCCGCTCACGGAGGAGGGCAAGGCGGTCGCCGAACTCCTCTCCCAGGACAAGACGCTGCGAGCGCTGGCGGTCCGGCACGGGTTCCGGCCGCAGGGCGGCACGCCGACGTTCGCGGCCGGCGCCGCGTACCTGAAGCAGGAACTGACCGGTGTCCACCAAGCGGCCGTGCCCACCTCCGAGGTGCTGCGCGAGCTGGCGCAGCGGGCGCGCGGATAGGGGGATCACTGATGAGTGACAACTTGAGCAACGACACTTTCGTCCTGACGCCGCCGCAGGCCGTGACCGCGGTGCCGCGTGAGAAGGCGGGTGGACTCGTCCCGGTCGACGATGGAGTACGGGGCGAGATGGCGGACAAGGCCTCGGCATACGTCGCGGGGCTCGCCTCGCTCGACGCCCGCTCGCCCGAGTTCGCCGGCAAGGTCGGTGAGATCACCTCGCTCGGTGCCGGCGAGATGCGTACGGCGGCGGCGCAGTCGAATCGGATGCTGGAGCGGACGATCCGCAGCCTGCCCGACTCGGGCGGCGACGCCCAGTCGCAGGTCGCGGGCTCGCTCGTGGAACTGCGCCGGGTCGTCGAGGACCTCGACCCGCGCGATCTGCCGGCGTCCAAGGGGCGCAAGTTCCTGTCGAGGCTGCCGGGCGGCAACAAGTTGCGCGACCACGTCGCCAAGTACGCCTCCGCGCAAGGGACTCTGAACAAGATCGTGGGATCGCTGCGGGGCGGGCAGGACGAGCTGCGGCGCGACAACGCCGCACTGCAGACCGAACGCGTCCGTCTGTGGGAGTCCATGGGCAAGCTCCAGGAGTACGTCGTCCTGACCGAAGCCCTGGACGTCGCGGTCGAGCAGCACATCGACGCCGTGCCGGACCCGCAGGAGGCCGACTCGCTGCGGGCCGACATCCTCTTCCCGGTCCGCCAGAAGCACCAGGATCTGCTCACCCAGATCGCGGTGTGCGCGCAGGGATACCTTGCCATGGACGTCGTACGCCGCAACAACGACGAGCTGATCAAGGGCGTCGACCGCGCCGCGACCACGACCGTCTCGGCGCTGCGTATCTCCGTGATGCTGGCCTCGGCGCTCGACAACCAGAGGAAGGTCATCGAGCAGGTCAACGCCCTGCGGGGCACGACCGAGGACCTGATCCGGGGCAACGCCGAGATGCTCGCCACGCAGAGCGGCGAGATCCAGCGCATCGCCGCTGACCCCGCGGTGAGTGCGGAGACGCTGCGCAGCGCCTTCCAGCAGATCTACCGCACGCTCGACGCCATCGACACCTACAAGGTCCAGGCGACCGAGGCGATGGCGGCGACGGTGGAGAACCTGACCGCCGAACTGCAGCACGCGAGCGGCTATCTGGACCGCAGCCGGTCGCGGGGCGCGCTGGAAGGGGGTCTTGGGTGAACAGGCCGACCACGAAGTGGCTCAGCGGTCTTGCTGCAGCGCTCTGCACACTGACCCTGCTGACAGCCTGCACGTCCGAGTCGCCCACCGGGCCCGACGACGCCCCGCGCCCCGGTTCCCTCCGTGTCCTTGCCTCCAGCGAACTGAGCGACATGAAGCCGGTGCTCGACCAGGTCGCCCGCGACACCGGCATCGAGGTCCGTCCCACCTACATGGGCACCCTCGACGCCGTGGAACTCCTGGAGAAGGGGAAGGCCAAGGGGCGTTACGACGCGTTGTGGCTGTCGTCGAACGACTATCTGCGTCTGCGGCCCGAAGCGGGCGAGCAGATCGTGTCGGAGACTCCGGTCATGTCGAGCCCGGTCGCCGTCGGGATCAAGCCCGCGGCACTGACCACCCTGGGCTGGCAGCCCGACAGTGTCACGTGGGCGCAGCTTGAACAGGCCGTGCGGGACGGCAAGTTGACCTACGGCATGACCGACCCGGCACGCTCCAACTCGGGCTTCGCCTCGCTGGTGTCCGTCGCCTCGGCGCTCTCCGGAGCGCAGTCCGCGCTCACCGACGCCGATGTCGCGAAGGCCGCGCCGCGCCTGAAGCAGTTCTTCACCGGACAGAAGCTGACGTCGGGTTCCTCGGGCTGGCTGGCGACGGCGTACGAGCGGCGCGGGAACGTCGACGCCCTGCTGAACTACGAGTCCGTACTCAAGGGCATCCCCGGTCTGACCGTGATCCGCCCCAAGGACGGCGTCGTCACGGCCGACTACCCGCTCTCCTCGCTCGCGTCGAGCGACAGCGCGACCCGTGAGGAGGTCCGCCGTCTCACTGAAGCACTGCGCGGCGACACCATCCAGAAGCTGATCACCGATCGCACCCATCGCCGCCCGGTCGTCGCCTCAGTGGCGCCGGCGGCAGGACTCGACACCGGCCGGCGCCGCGAACTGCCCTTCCCCGGCAGCCGCTCGGTCGCGGACGGACTGCTCGCCTCGTACGAGAACGAGCTGCGCCGCCCCTCCCGTACGGTCTACGTCCTCGACACCTCAGGATCGATGAAGGGCGAGCGCCTCGACCAGCTCAAGTCGGCCTTGGCCTCGCTCACCGGCGACTTCCGCGAACGCGAGGAGGTCACGCTGATGCCGTTCGGCACGGATGTGAAGACCGTACGGACCCATGTGGTGGAGCCGGCCGACCCCGAGACGGGCCTTGACGCAATCCGCAAGGACACGGCCGCGCTGAGCGCTGAGGGCGACACCGCGATCTTCACCTCCCTGGAGAAGGCGTACGACCATCTGCGGTCGGGACGTGACACGTTCACCTCGATCGTCCTGATGACGGACGGCGAGAACACCGCGGGCGCGGACTCGGCCGACTTCCGCGGCTTCTACAAGGGCCTGGATCCCGAGCGGCGCGAGATCCCCGTCTTCCCCATCCTCTTCGGCGACTCCGACAGGTCCGAGCTGCAGGGCATCGCCGACCTGACCGGCGGCCGGCTCTTCGATGCCCACAAGGACTCGCTGGACGGCGCCTTCAAGGAGATCCGTGGCTACCAGTGATGCGTCGAAGCAGCAGAGGAAGCCAGGACGTCTGGGCTACCTGGGGTATCTGGGTTATCTGGAGTCCCGTAAGAACATCGCGGGCAGCGCATGCGGTCTCGTCGGCCTGGTCCTCACCTTCACCGGCCTGGCGGGCGCGTACTGGCCCGTCGTGGTCGCGGGACTCTACGGCGCGGGCGCACTGATCGCCCCGCCGGAGCGGCCCGCCCCACCCGACTTCCCCGGCCCGTCGGCCCAACTCGATGCTCTGCGGGCCGACTTCGGGAAGCTGCGGGCCTACCTGGCGGACGTCGAACTCTCGGTCACGGCCGCCGCCCGGCTGCGCGAGCTCACCGAACTCCTCACCGCCCTGCTCGACCGCGGCTGGGTCGGCGCACTCCTCGCGCACGACCCGGAGAGCGTGCATGTGCTCTCACGCGTCGTCCGCCGCGACCTCCCGGAGGCTGTCGACACCTTCGTACGCACCCGCTGGTGGACCCGGATGGCCCCCGGCGCCGAATCCCCCGAACTGCATCTGGAGCGCCAACTCGGGCTCCTGAAGGCCGAGTCCGAGCAGCTGGCGGCCGGCCTGCGGGCGGTGGAGGAGCGGCGGCAGGAGTCGCATACGCGGTATCTGGAGGGGCGGGGCGGGAAAGCGTGAGAGGGGCGGAGCGGGAATGCGTGAGAGGGGTGGTCCAGTCAGTCGGCCGACGGTTCGTCCACGCGGTAGCCGGGTACCGACGGCCAGCGCACCGTGAGGACGACGGAGTCCTCCTCCGCGTACCAGGAGTGGTCGACTCCCTTGCCCCACAGGACGTACTCGCCCTGCTCGGCGAGGACCACGTCATGGCCGGGGAACTCCAGCCGGAATCGACCGCTGATCAGGACCAGGAGCGCCGTACGGATCTCACCGGTGGCCCACTCTCCCCGCGTGTCCCCCTTCGGGTGCACACCCCATTTGATCTCCAGCTCGGCGCAGTGCCGTGGATCGGCCGGATCCTTGAAGTGGCCGAGCAGCCAGCCCCGGTCGAGTGCGGCATCCCGGTCCGCGCTGCCCGCGTACACCCCGTCGGCGACCTCGTGGAATGCGCCGCCGCTCTGTTCGTACGGCTCGCTCACGCGAGTGCCCTCATCGGGTCGTCGAGTACGGGCTGCCAGGCCAGTTCGGCAGCACCGACGAGGGAGTTGTGGTCGAGGGTGCAGGACAGGATCGGCACTCCCCCGCTGCGTCCCCACAGGCTGCGGTCCGCGACCACGGCGCGCAGGCGTTCCGGGTCGGCTTCGAGCAGGGCGCGGTGCAGGCCCCCGAGGATGATGCGGTCGGGGTTGAGGATGTTCACCAGGCCGGCGAGGCCGAGGCCGAGGCGGTCGATGAGTTCCTCGGCGGCGAAACGGACCTCGGGTTCGGCGTAGTGGTCTCTCAGCAGGACCATGGACTGCTGCAGCAGCGAGACCTCGGGACCGGGCTCGCGTCCTGCCGCCGTGAGGAAGGCCAGCGGGTCGGCCTCCACGTCCAGACAGCCGCGGCTGCCGCAGTGGCACGGGCGGCCTTCGGGGTTCACGGTGAGGTGGCCGACTTCGAGGGCGAGGCCCGAACTGCCGGTGTGCAGACGGCCGTCGAGCACGAGCGCCCCGCCGACGCCGCGGTGACCGGTGGCGACGCACAGCAGGTGCTTGGCGCCCCGGCCCGCGCCGTGGCGGTGTTCGGCCAGGGCGCCGAGGTTGACGTCGTTGCCCGTGAACGCGGGTACGTCCAGACCGGCGGCCTCGACCCGTTCGGCGAAGATCCGGCGTACGGGTGCGCCCACGGGCCAGGCGAGATGCAGTGGATTGCGGGCGAGACCGTCGGGGTCCTCGACGGCGGACGGCACGGCGAGGCCCGCGCCCGCGCATCTGCGGCCGGAGGCCTTGAGCAGTTCGGCGCCCGCGTCGACCACCGCGCCGATCACCTGCACCGGATCCGCCTCCACGGTCTCGCAGCCGGGCGCTGTGGCGACGATCCGTCCGCCGAGTCCGACGAGCGCGGCACGGTATCCGTCGGCGTGCACCTGAGCGGCAACGACGACGGGACCGTCCTCGGCGACGTGCAGCCGGTGCGAGGGCCGGCCCTGCGATCCGCCCGCGGCCCCCGGCTCGACGGTGATCAGACCGAGCGCTTCGAGCTCGGCGGCGACAACGCCGGCGGTGGCACGCGTGACGCCGAGCTCGGCGGTGAGAACGGACCGGGTCGGGGCACGCCCCGTGTGCACGAGCTCGAGTGCGGGCCCGAGCGCACCGCGCCCCCGGTCCAGCCGGGAACGCACGGTGCCGGACCGCTCTTCACTTGAGGCCGCCTTGCCGTTCATGGGGCCGAGTCTCCCATGATCCGCCGGGGGTTCAGCGGCAGGATGCCTTACGTTCGCGGTGAGGTTCGGGGTGGGGTGACTGTCAAGGAGAGGTTGACGGTCGTCGTCGTGCCTCAGGAGAGCAGGTCCCCCATCGTAGGCGCCGGAGCTACGCCATGCCGCTCACCCTCAACGTGACATTGACCCGGCCGGCAAGTCCGAGCCCCGCCGGGGCAGTGCCCGGGTACACGCGCGGCAGCCCGTGATAGTTCAACCGCGACTCCCCGCCGAACACGAACGCATCCCCACTGCGCAACTCCACGTCCGTATACGGCTTGGCCCGCGTCTGTCCGTTCCCGAAGCGGAAGACGCAGGTGTCGCCGAGGCTGACCGACACTACGGGATCCAGGGACTTCTCGTCCTGGTCGCGGTGCATGCCCATGCGGGCGTCCGCGTCGTAGAAGTTGATCAGGGCGATGTCGTACGGGGCGTCGGCGTACTCCCCGCCGAGTGCGGCGCTCGCGGTGCGCCTTGCGAGGGACACCAGCGAGGGCGGCATCGGCTTCACCGGCGACCCGTCACCGTCGACGGCGGTGCGCGCATACCCGTACGGGAACCAGTGCCAGCCGAGGCCGAACTGGCGTACCGACATCCGTCCGCCGCCGGGTGTCGTCACCTCGCGCAGGCCGGCCGGTGGCCTGGCCCACTCGCGGCACTCGGCGAGGAGTGCCTGCTGCGCGGACAGGTCCAGCCAGTCGGGCACCAGCACGGCGCCGGGTGCGATCGTGCGGCGCTCGCGTCCGAACAGCTCGTCCATGGGACCGAGGCTATGACGATGCGCCCCTGCCAGGGGAAGCAGGGGCGCATCGGAGGGGTGGGGGCGGTGGGGTCCGCCCCCGGAGCGGCCGTGCGGAGCCGCTCCGTTCTTGGGGCCCGGTCAGGCGGTAGGGGCGGTACGGGTCTGCGGACCGACCCGCTCCAGGAGGGCGTACGCCACCACCGCGACGACCAGGCCGGTGACCGCGTCCGACAGCTGCGGCGCCCACCAGTGCGCCACACCGGCGGCGCCGGCTCCGATCGCCCAGGCCACGAAAGCCGTGGGGCGGACGACCGCGGTGGGCCGTGAGTCCATCGCGGTGCGACCGCCGCGGGCGAAGAACTGATCCGCGATCAGGACACCACCGAGCGGCGGCACGAACACACTGAGGATGACCAGCCAGTCGAGGAAGTGGTTCCAGACGCCCGCGAGCGCGGCCAAGGTGCCGATGACACCGAGGACCAGTGTCATCATCCGCATCGTGCGGCCCGTCAGATGCGACCAGCCGAGCGCCCCGTTGTAGAGGCAGTGGCTGCACACCGAGCCGAGGTTGACGAAGACGAAGACGGCGGCGAGGACGTTGAGGACACCCGAGTTCTCGCCCGTGAGGATCGGCAGGAAGTCGCCGCCCGCCGTCGCCGGTGCCGCCACCGCACCGGCCGCGACCACCACACCGCCCGTGACCTGCGCGATGACGCTGGCCACCGGGAAGGCGCTGACCGTGGCGAGTACGGCCTGGCGGCCGTTCTTCGACCAGCGGGTGAAGTCGGAGGTCATGGTGCCCGAGTCGGCGAAGGTCGCCATCATCATCGAGACCGCGGCGCCGAAGGTGATCGTGGCGTTGCCGCCGACGCCGTCGTACGAGAAGACGGCGCCCAGGTCGTGGTCGCGGGCGACGATCACCAGCGCGATGACGCCCGCCACGACGAACAGGGGCGCGGCGACGGCGCCGAGCCAGGACAGGGCCTTGATGCCGAGGTACGTCAGGGCTATGAAGCCCAACCCGGCCAGTACCGCGACCAGTTGTTCATGCCAGCCGAAGGCCTGGTGCAGAGTCGCGCCGGTCGCGCCGGTGTTGAAGGCGAACCAGCCGACCACGACCGTCGCGAGGAACGCCGAGGCGACGACGTATCCGGCGCGGCCGAAGGTGCGGGTGGCCTGCAGCGAGAAGGACTCGCCGGTCTTGCCGGCGCGGTGGCTGAGGATGCCCACGTAAAGGAGCATCACAAGGTTCGCCACCGCGATGGCGGCGAGCCCGCGCCAGAAGCCGAGCAGGGCGACGACCACGCCGCCGGGCACGGCGTTGGTCAGGATCATGGGGAATCCGAACCAGACGGCCGAGACCGTCAGGAGTGACTTCCGGCTCTCGGCCGGGACCGGGGAGTGCTCGTACTCGGGGTCGAGTTCCCGGGCCGCGGAGGTGTCCTGGTCCGCGGCGGTGTGGTGTGTGTTCATGGGTGAGTCGGCTCCGGTGACGGCTCAGGCGAGGGCGGCGGCGAGTGCGGTGGCCGCCTTGGTGAAGGCCTCGGCCGGCGGGTGCGTGATGCCCGCGCCGATCATGCCGATGCCGGCGTCCTTGTGGGCGATGGCCGTGTTGATGACCGGCAGGATCCCGGTGTCGATGACCTTGCGGACGTCGATGCCGGTGGGCAGGCCCTGGAAGTCGAGGGCGGGGATCGTGACGTTGGGGTTGTCGGCCGTGGTGATCTCGCCCATGTCCCGCGTGTACTGCATCGCTTCGGCCACGGTGCCGCCGACGAGCGCGACGATCGCGGGCGCCGCCGACATGGCGAACGCGCCGAAGCCGTACGTCTCCGTGATGGCGCTGTCGCCGATGTCGAGCCCGGAGTCCTCGGGCTTGTAGCCGGCGAACATCGGGCCGACGACCTTCTGCGCGGGACCCGTGAACCACTGGCCGGGCAGGCCCGCGACGCGGATGCCGAACTCGACGCCGTTGCGCGCCATCGTGGTGACGACCGTGGAGTTCTCGACTCCCGAAGCGGCGTCCAGGGCGGCCTTCGCGACGGCCATCCAGGTCGGCCCGGAGAAGTAGTCGGAGCTCGAGATGAAGTCGAAGACCTCCTTCTTCTGCTCGATGGTGAAGGAGGACTGCACGATGCCCGGGCTCAGCGCCTGGGCGAGGAGCAGCGTGCCGGCGCCGTTGCGGTTATGGCACTCGTCGCCCATGTGCAGGGCCTGCGAGAGCAGCAGCCGCAGGTCGATCGGGCCGGTGAACTCGACGGCTTCCTTGAGCATCGGGCCGAATACGTCGCGCATCCAGACCAGACGGTCGATGACGCTCTGGTCGTTCGCACCCATCCGCAGGATCTTCGCCATCTGCTCGGACAGGTTCGTGTACGCGATGTTGCCGTGGGTCTCGTTCCTGACGATGTGCATGTACATCGACGCGGAGGTGACTCCGGCCATCGAGCCGACGGCGTCCGCCTCGTGGCAGGGCTTGAAGGTGATGGCTCCGGAGGCCGCCAGCTCGGCTGCCTCGTCGAGGTCCTCGGCGAGGCCCTCGAAGACGAGCGCACCGGTGACCGCGCCCTTCATCGGGCCGTTCATACGGTCCCAGGTGATGGGCGGGCCCGCGTGCAGGATCGTCGTCGCGGTCATGCCGGGTACAACGTCGAGGGCGCGGCCGTAGCCGATGAGCATCGGGCGGGCCGCCATGATGCGCTCGACGGCCTCGGCGTTCGCGGCCTCGATCTTCGCGGCGAGCTCGGGGGCGTCAAGGACGTCCAGGGCGCGGGCCGCTTCGGCGCTGCCGCCGCCCGGCGGGGTCCAGTCCAGGGTGGTGACCGCCGCGCCCTGGGCGCTGAGGTCCGTGTCGAACATGGCGAGGCCGACGTTGACGACGCTCAGATCGCCGCTGAAGAGCTGCGCGGCGGGGGTGAGTTCAGAAACGGTGCTCATGCCTGCTGGGCCTTCCGTGCGATCTCGCGGGCGAACTGGCCCGTCTCGGTGCTGCTGCGGGTGACGGTGACGCCGGCGGCCTCCAGGGCCGCGGTCTGGGCGGCGACCGAGGGCGTGTCGAGGTCGGTGCCGAGGACGTACGCGACGATCTCCAGGTGGCGGCCTGCCTCGTGCGCGATGCGCTGTGCCTCCTCGATAGCGGGCAGCGTGATGCCGACGGGGTCCTCGTGGGAGCCGAAGCCGAGCACGAAGTCCAGGACGATCGCGGCGACTTCGGGGTCACGCGCCTCGGCGACCAGCCGCTCGAGGCGCGGGCTGGGGTCGATCATCGGGTGCGGACGGCCGTTGGTGAATTCGTCGTCACCGAAGTCGAGGAAGGTGTGGCCGGTGCTCGGCGCGGCGGCCGTGAGGCGGTACTCCGGGTCCTTCTGGATGTTGCTCCACACGTCGGAACCCGCGTCGCGCACCGCGTACATGGTCTCGTCGCACAGGGTGCCGCCGCAGAACAGACCGCGGACGTAGCGCTGTCCTTCGGCGAGGCGGGCGACCACACCGGCGGCGGCCTGTGCGGCATCGGGACCGGCGTCCTCGGAGATCTCGACACCGGCGAGGCGTACGGCCTGGCGGGCGGCGTCGAGGCTGCCGGACGCGAAGTGGCCGCCGGCGGCGGTGACCGCTTCCTCGGAGCCGTCGATGAAGTAGACGACGACGGGCTTGCCCGCGGCGGCGACCTCGGCGAGGACCTTCTTCTCCACGGACGCGGCCGGCGGCTTGGAGACCAGGACGATGACGTCGGTGGCCGGATCGGCGGCGAGGGCGCGGATGCCGTCGGTCATCATGATGCCGCCGACCTCTTCGCTGAGGTCGCGGCCGCCCGTGCCGATCAGCTGCGATATTCCGCCGCCGAGGGCGTGCACGCGCACGCTGACCTCCTGCGAACCGGTGCCGGACGCGGCGACGATGCCCACCGAGCCCGGGCGCACCTTGTTGCCGAAACACAGCGCGACGTTGTTGATGATCGCAGTGCCGCAGTCCGGGCCCATCATGAACAGGCCCTTGTCGTGGGCGAGTTCCTTGAGGGCCACCTCGTCCTCGACGGCCACGTTGTCGCTGAACAGCATCACGTGCAGTCCGTTGTCGAGCGCCTTGCGGGCCTCGCGTGCGGCGTAGGCGCCGTTGACGGCGATCACCGCGAGGTTGGCGCCTTCGACGCCTTGCGCGGCGCTCGCGATGGTGCGGTAGGTGACCGCACCGGCGCCGGCGGACGCGGGCGCCTTTCGGTGCAGGAGCTCCTCGACCTCGGCGAGCAGGGCCTCGGTGTCGGCGCCGTCCGCCGCGACCAGCACGATCATGAGGTCACCGCTACCCGCCGCGCGCAGCTCGTCGGTGAGCAGGCCCAGGTTGTCCAGGACCCCCTTGTTCATCTCGGTGCCCATGGCGGTGAACGCCTGCTCCACCCCGTCAAGGCCGTTGGCCTTGGTCGAGACGGACATCAGGGACACGGAGTCGAAGTACGTGTTCTTCCGTACGACTGCTGTGGTGCTCACAGCGAACCTCGCAGTTCTTCTTCCAGGTGGAGCCCGGCGATCAGACCGGACAGGGTGTCGCTGCCCGAGGTGTGGCCGATGGCCAGCACCTTGCGGACAGGAGCGTCTAGGTGCCGCACATCGGCGCGCTCCGCCAACAGCCGCAGCACGTCGAGGAGTTCGGCGTGCGCCCGCCCGTCTGCCGCTTCGCGCAGGGTGGCGAGGGCCAGATCGGTGGTGCGGTCCGGGTGTTCGGCGAGGACGGCCTTCAGTACGGGGGCGAAGCCGGACAGCGCGCTGCCGGGCAGGGCGGCGACAAGGGCGTATCCGGTGAGGAAGTCGTCGCCCGCGGGGGTGAGTCCGGGGCCGAGGCCGAGGAGGGAGAGGATCGCCGCTCGCAGGGCGTCGGGTGTGCCGGTGCGGCCCGCGGCCATCAAGCGCGTACGCCCGTCGGCGAGCGCTTTCGCGACGGCCGAGTCCATGGGACCGGCGTCGGGGGCGGCGCCGAGCATCCCGCCGCGTGGGCCGTACCGCTGGTTCAACGCCTCCAACCGGGCTGCCGCGGAAGCCAGTTCAGGAGCGGGGACGTGCGACAAGGCCGGGGTCTCGGGGTCCCACTCAAGGGCGCCCTCCACGGTCAGCCGCAGCGGTCGACGCGGGACATGGAGGGTGAGTACGTCCGGCTCGAACGTCACGCACTGCCCTGCTTCGAGGCCTCGGCCGGTCCAGTCGGCCACCTGGACCGTGAGCGTGCGGGGGGCGGGAGACGCGTCCTGGGCGGCGAGGGAGATCAGGGTGTCCTGGGGTGTCAGGACGTTCACGACGCGCGTGAAGACCGAGTGGACACGCCCCTGACCGGCCGCCGTACGCAGGCCGCGCAGGAGTGCCGCGTCACCCGACGACACGGTCAGGTCTGCCTGGCGCACGGCACGGGGTATCGACTCCTCAGGGGTCATCCGCCGCCCCTCCTCTCCTCCGGTCGACGTCGGCCTTATTGGTATACCATTCGGCGTCCAGTCAGTTAATGCAAGCTTCAAGCAGACAGAGCAAGGGACATCACATGCGCATCGTCGTCGCCCTCGGAGGAAACGCACTGGCCCGCCGCGGCGAGCCGATGACCGCCGACCATCTCCGTGCCAACGTGCGCGGAGCGTGTCAGGCGCTGGCCGGGCTGGCCCGGGAGCACGAGGTGGTGATCACGCACGGGAACGGCCCTCAGGTCGGCCTCCTCGCGCTGCAGAATTTGGCATACCAAAATGTGGCGGCGTACCCGCTCGACATCCTCGGAGCCGAGACCCAAGGCATGATCGGCTATGTGATCCAGCAGGAGCTGTCCAACGCTCTCGTCGGCGAGCGCGAGGTCGCCGCCGTGATCACCACGACCGAGGTCGACGAGTCCGACCCGGCCTTCGAGCGGCCCACGAAGCTGATCGGCCCGACCTACTCGGCACAGGACGCGGCCGAGGCCGCCGCCGAGTACCGGTGGACGATCGCGAAGGACGGCGGCGCGTTCCGCCGGGTCGTGCCCTCCCCCGACCCGATCCGCATCATGCAGGCGCCGCTGGTGAGCAAGCTGCTCGACGCCGGCACGCTCGTGGTGTGCGTCGGCGGTGGCGGCGTTCCGGTGCGTACCGACTCCAAGGGCCGGCAGACGGGCATGCAGGCCGTCGTCGACAAGGACCTGGCAAGCGCCACGCTCGCCGCGGACCTCGACGCGGACATGCTGATCATGCTGACCGACGGCGATTTCGTCAGCGAGAACTGGGGCACCCCGGAACAGCGCGACATCCTCACCGCGTCCCCTGAGGGACTGGCGCGGCTCGCGTTCGCCGAGGGTTCGATGAAGCCGAAGGTGGACGCCGCGGTACGCGTGGCCGAAGCGGGCGGGCGCACGCTGATCGGTCCGCTGGAGCGCCTGGACGATCTGCTCGCGCGGCGGGTGGGCACGGAGATCCGCGCCGAGGTGCCGGGCGGGATCGAGTACGTCGGTCAGTAACCGGGGGCGCGCACGCCGCCGCGTCTACTCGTCGATGTCGACGCCCGAGTTGCGGCGGTGCTGAGCGATCTTCTCCGTGCTGGTGGCGAGGTGCTGGGCCGCCAACTCCGCCACGCGCTGTACGTCGCGCGCCTCGATCGCCAGGTACAACTCCTCGTGCTCCTGGGCGAACACATCCAGGTCGTCATGCTGGCCGAGCAGCCAGCGCAGCCGGCTCTGCAGGATTCCGTCGAGTTCACTGAGCAGTGCGTTGTCGGCGAGTTCGGTGACCGTCTCATGGAAGTCGGCGGCCTTGCGACGGGCGGTGGCAGCGTCACCCTTCGCGGCGGCCGCCCGCTCGTCGTCCAGATCGGCGCGGAGCTTGGCGAGTCCCGCGCGGGTGCGGCGCTGGGCGGCGAGCCGGAAGGCAAGCGTCTCCAGCGCGGAGCGCACCTCGTTGAGGTCGGAGACATCCGAGTGCGTGAACTCGCGCACCACGGCCCAGGTACGCGGGCGCGGGGTGACGAGACCTTCACCGACCAGGCTGCGCAGCGCATCGCGGACGGGCAGCCGGCTGACGCCCAGCTCGGCGGCGATCTCGCGCTCGACCAGCCTGCTGCCGGGCGCGCGCGTGCCGTCGATGATCTCGTCGCGCAGGGTGTTCATGACCCGCTCCGACTCCGGGGTGAAATCCTCAGCCGTTGCCATGCCGACATTTTCGCACCTGAGATCGTTCATACGGCCCGGGGCAGCCCTGTGCATGGCGACAATTTGGATACCGCCGACCTTGTCGCGATACACAAGGCCGTCACGTGAACGATGAATCCCCACATCAGAGGGCATACAGCCCACGGGCTTTTGGTATCCCAAGTGTTAGGGTCCCGAGGACCCCCTACCTGCCGGAGGCCCCTCGTGCACACCCGCTGGCGTGCCGCCCACATCCTCGCGCACCAGAACGGGCAGCACACGCTGCTGCGCGACGGCGAAGTGGTGTGGCAGGACGACACCATCGTCCATGTGGGCCGCGGCTGGGAAGGGCCGGTCGACGAGGACGTGGATCTCGGCGCCCGTCTTGTCATGCCGGGGCTGATCGACCTCGACGCACTGACCGACATCGACCATCTGATCCTGGACGCGTGGCACTCGGCCGAGACCGGACCCGGTCTGCAGTGGTCGCGGGAGTACGCGGCCGAAAGCCGCGATGTCTTCACCCGGGCCGAGCGCGCGGTGGTCCGTGAGTACGCACTCGTGCAGCTCGCGCTGCACGGCATCACCACGTACATGCCGATCGCCTCCGAAGTGCACAGCTCCTGGGCGGAGACCTTCGACGAGTTCGCCGACATGGCCGAGACCTCGCGGCGGATCGGACTGCGCGGGTATCTCGGCCCCAGCTACCGCTCGGCGGTCAACGTGGTCGACGCCGAAGGACGACGCGATCTGCACTTCGAAGAGGAACGCGGCCGCGAAGGACTGCGCGACGCCGAGCGGTTCCTCGATCACGTCGAACAGCTCGCGGACCCGCTCGTGCACGGCGCGCTGCTGCCCTGCCGTATCGAGACTTTGACGCCCGAGCTGCTGCGCGCCACGGCCGACCTCGCCCGCACCCGCGGCGTACCGGTGCGGCTGCACTGTCTCCAGGGCACCGTCGAGCGTGAGCTGGTGGGTCGCCTCCACGGCTGCACCCCGCTCGAACTGATCGAGCGCAGCGGCCTGTTCGACGCTCATCTCCTGATCCCGCACGGCATCCTCATCGACCGCCATCCGTCCATCTCCGGTGAGGACACGGGCGATCTCGACACCCTCGTCCGCTCCGGCGTCTCGGTGATCCACTGCCCGCAGACCTCGCTGCGCTACGGCGACGTACTGCACTCCTTCGGCGACTACCGTCGCGCGGGCCTCAACCTGTGCCTCGGCACGGACTCGTTCCCGCCGGATCTGATCCGTGGCATGGACCTGGGTGTGCACCTCGCCAAGGTGGTCGACGGCCGCGCCGACGCCGCACCCGCCGAGGCCTATGTAGAGGCGGCGACGCTCGGCGGTGCCCGTGCACTCGGCCGCGACGACCTGGGCCGGCTCGCCCCCGGCGCCCGCGCCGACCTGGTGGCCTTCCGCCTCGACGATCTGCGCGACGGTGTACTCGACGACCCCGTACGCACCCTGCTGCTCAACGGGACGGCCCGTAACGCCAGCCACTCGGTGGTCGACGGCCGCCCGGTCCTCGTCGACGGCCGACTGCCCGGCGTCGACACCGAGGCGCTGCGCACCCGCGCCCAAGCGCTCTTCGACAAGATGCGCGCCGCCTACAGCGAGCGGGACTTCAAGCGCCGCAGCGCCGACGAGCTGTTCCCGCCGACCTTCCCGCCCTTCGTGGACGAGGCCCGCTGACCGGCCCCGCAGGCACCCACCCCGACCTCGACAAGGAGTCACCACCCATGCTCATCAGGAACGTCCGCCCCTGGGGCGGCCAGGCCTCGGACCTTGAGCTCGCGGACGGCCGGATCGTCGCCGTACTGCCTCACGAGCCGACCCGTTCCGAGGTCGGGGAGAGCATCGACGGGCGCGGCCGGCTCGCCATGCCGAGCTTCTCCGACGTCCACTGCCACCTGGACTCCAACCGGGTCGGCCTGCCGTTCCGCCCGCACACCGGCGGCCGGGGCGTATGGGAACAGGTGATGAACGACCGCGCGCACTGGCGCGAGGACCCGCCCGTCGCCGAGCGCACCACGAGCCTGCTCGGCCGGATGATCGAACGCGGCACCACCCGTGTCCGGTCGTACGCGCAGATCGACGCCGACTGCGGCCTGGAACGCTTCGAAGGCGTGCTCGCCGCGAAGGAAGCACACCAGGGTCGCGCGGAGGTGGAGATCATCGCGTTCCCGCAAGCCGGTCTGGTGCGTGAGAAGGGGGTACCCGAGCTGATGGACCAGGCGCTCTCCTCGGGCGCCGCGGTGGTCGGCGGCATCGATCCCTGCACGCTCGACCGCGATCCGGTGCGCCATCTCGACATCGTCTTCGGCCTGGCCGAACGCCACCGGGCTCCCGTCGACATCCATCTGCACGAGCCCGGCCACCTCGGTGTTTTCAGCACCGATCTGGTCCTCGAGCGCACCCGGGCCCTCGGGATGCAGGGCAAGGTCACGATCTCCCACGGGTACGAACTGGGTGAAGTGGACGAGGCCACCCGGCGCAGGCTGATCGAGGAGTTCGCGGACCTCGACATCTCGATGGCGACCATCGCCCCCGCTCAGCAGCCGACCTCACTGCCGGTGGCCGAACTGACCAAGGCAGGCGTACGCGTGGGCCTCGGCCAGGACGGCCAGCGGGACTTTTGGTCGCCTTACGGCAACGGCGACATGCTGGACCGCACCTGGCAGCTGGCGTTCACCAGCCGCTACCGCGCCGACGAACTGATCGAGCACGCCTGGGCCGTGGCCAGCCGCGGCGGCCACTCGATCCTGGACCCGTCGCTGCCGCGTCTGTCCTCGACCGCCGACCGGCCGGGTGTGGACGTCGGCGACGTGGCTGACCTGATCCTCGTCGAGGGCGACACGGTGTCGGCGGCGGTGATGGACCGCGGAAGCGACCGCACGGTCCTGCACGCGGGCCGGGTCGTCGCCGATCAGCTTCAGCTTGTCTGAACAGCCGCGCCTGTACGGACTGGCCGACGGCGGATGGCCGCGGAACGCGCCGAAGTGGAGCCGGGATCTCCCCGGCTCCACTTCATGGTGCGCACGCGTCAGTAGACGCGGGTATATGGCCTGGTCTCATCAGGTGCGGGTCCAGCGCTGGTTGGTGCCGTTCGAGCAGGTGTAGAGCTGGATCAGGGTGCCGTTGGCGGTGCCGGCCGCGGCGGCGTCGAGGCAGAGGCCCGACTGGACGCCGACAATAGAACCGTCGGAGTTCAGCCGCCATTTCTGGTTGTCGCCGCCCCAGCAGCTGTAGATCTGGACCTTGGCGCCGTTGCCGGTGCCGGCGGCGTCCAGGCACTTGTTGCCGTAGACCCTGAGTTCGCCCGCGGCGGTGGAGGTCCACTGCTGGTTGGTGCGGTTGTTGCAGTCCCACAGTTGGACCTGGGTGCCGTCGGTGGTGCTTGCGCCGGGTACGTCGACGCAACGGCCCGAGGCGACACCCTTGATCTGTCCCGAACCCGAAGGGGGTGTGGTGGTACCGCCGTTGAGTGCGTTGAGCACGCTGCTGTACGCGGGCTTCTTGCTGCCGTCGCCGTTGAACAGCAGCGGCGTCTGGTCGGCTCGCCAGGAGTCGGTGTCGCGTACGCCCCAGACGGTGATGCCGAGGCAGCGCGGCACGGCCAGGCAGTCGTTGGTCACGTTGGCGTAGGTCGTGGGCGAGGCGCCCTGGATGTCGAGTTCGGTGACGGCCACGTCGACGCCGAGCGCGGCGAAACTCTGCAGCGTGGTGCGGTAGTTGCTGATGTAAGGGCTGTCGTTGTTGAAGTGCGACTGGAAGCCGACGCAGTCGATCGGTACGCCGCGCTGCTTGAAGTCCTTGACCATGGCGTACACGGCCTGGGTCTTGGCCCAGGTCCAGTTGTCGGTGTTGTAGTCGTTGTAGCAGAGCTTGGCGGCGGGGTCGGCGGCGCGCGCGGTGCGGAACGCGACCTCGATCCAGTCGTTGCCGGTGCGCTGCAGGTTGGAGTTGCGCCGCGCTCCCGAATTGCCGTCTTCGAAGGCCTCGTTGACCACGTCCCACTGGGCGATCTTGCCCTTGTAGTGCGCCATCACGCCGTTGATGTGGTTGATCATCGCCTGGCGCAGCGTGCTGCCCTCGAGCGCCTGCATCCAGCCGGGCTGCTGGGAGTGCCAGGCCAGGGTGTGGCCGCGCACCTTCTTGCCGTTCTGCACCGCCCAGTTGTAGACGCGGTCACCGGCGGCGAAGTTGAACTGGCCGCGCTGGGGTTCGGTGGCATCGATCTTCATCTCGTTCTCGGCCGTCACCATGTTGAACTCACGGTTCGCGATCGTCGTGTACGCCGCGTCACCGAGCCGGCCCGAGGCGATGGCCGTGCCGAAGTAGCGGCCGCTCTGCGCCGCCGCCGCGCCGAGTGTGCTCTCGGCCGCGCCCGCACTCGACGGTGCGGCCAGGACTCCGGCCGCACCTAGGGCGCCGACGACCAGTGATGCCAGCAGACCTCTGAACTTCGTGCGGCGGGCGGGTGGGGGGATGGCATGCGAGCCCATGACTCGGCCTCCAAGTCGTCATCGGGAACGGACTGTCCGGGCCATCGATGTTCGATATTACGAACCGTGATCGGTGACTCAGACAGGGAGATTGAAGGCTTGACGATGACTCGTCAAGCCTTCCGACCGAAGATGTTTCCGTTCTCATGCCGACAATTTCCGGAACCCGACGAGACACCCGAGAGGCAATTAGCCCCGGCCCTTCTATTCAGTCCGCAGGGTGCGAAACTCGGCACGACCTGCGCTTACTTGACCCACGCACGTCTCGGTCCAGCATCCGTCGAGAGCCTCAACAGGCCATGCTTTGCGGCCACTTCGGCATCATCCCTTGACCGAAGCAACCCGTCTCCCTACGTTGTGGCGTCGACCATCCGAGAAGTTTCCGTAAATTTTCCGGTACTTAGGAGACCTGCTGATGCGGTTCCGTCATCCTCCCCTGCTCCAAGTGAGACGGCTGATCGCCGTACTCGCGCCCCTGCTGCTAGTGGCCGGCTTCCTCGGAGCCCAGCCCGCGGGCGCGGCGACAGTCGACCCCAACGCCTCGTACGTGCTGGTCAACCGCAACAGCGGCAAGGCTCTGGACGTCTACAACCTGGCGACCAGCGACGGTGCGCGCATCACTCAGTGGGCCAGGAACGACCAGAACCAGCAGCAGTGGCAGTTCGTCGACTCCGGAGGCGGCTACTTCCGCATCAAGTCCCGCCACTCCGGCAAGGTCCTCGACGTCAGCGGCGCGTCCACCGCCAACGGCGCGGCGATCGTGCAGTGGACCGACGCGAACGCCGCCAACCAGCAGTGGCGGCTGGCCGACAGCTCGGACGGATACGTACGCCTCATCGCACGCCACAGCAACAAGGCACTCGAAGTGCAGGGCGCCTCGGCCGCCGACGGCGCCAACATCGTCCAGTACGACGACTGGGGCGGCGCCAACCAGCAGTGGCAGCTCGTCAAGGTGAGCGGCGGCACGCCCGGCACGTGCGAGCTCCCCTCGACCTACCGCTGGTCGTCGACGGGACCACTGGCACAGCCCAAGGCGGAGTGGGCCTCGCTCAAGGACTTCACCGTCGCCCCGTACAACGGCAAGCAGCTCGTCTACGCGACGACCCATGGCACCGCGGGGACGGGCAAGGCGTGGGGGTCGATGAACTTCGGCCTGTTCACCAACTATTCGGAGATGGCCTCGGCGAGCCAGAACGTGATGGCGTCGGGCACCGTCGCGCCCTCGCTCTTCTACTTCGCGCCGAAGAACATCTGGGTGCTCACGTACCAGTGGGGCGCGGCCGCATTCAACTATCGGACGTCGACCGACCCGACCAACCCGAACGGCTGGTCGGCACCCCAGGCCCTGTTCACCGGAAGCCTCTCCGACCCCGGAACCGGCCCCATCGACCAGACGATCATCGGTGACGGCACCAACATGTACCTGTTCTTCGCCGGCGACAACGGCAAGATCTACCGGGCGAGCATGCCGATCGGGAACTTCCCTGGCAGCTTCGGTTCGTCGTACACGACGGTCATGAGCGACACGGTGAAGAACCTCTTCGAGGCCCCGCAGGTCTACAAGGTCAAGGACAAGAACCAGTACCTGATGATCGTCGAGGCTCGGGGCGCGGACGAGAAGCGCTTCTTCCGCTCGTTCACCGCGACCAGCCTGAACGGCTCCTGGACGCCGCAGGCCGCGACCGAATCCAACCCGTTCGCCGGCAAGGCCAATAGCGGCGCCACCTGGACCAACGACATCAGCCACGGCGAACTGCTGCGCACGAGCGCCGACCAGACCATGACCATCGATCCCTGCAACCTGCAACTGCTCTACCAGGGGCGCAGCCCCAGCTCCGACGGCGTCGACTACGGCCTACTCCCCTACCGTCCCGGCCTGTTGACGCTGCAGCGCTGACGGCGCAAAACGGCCGGCCCGAGCTCATCCTCGGGCCGGCCTCCTGTTATTGACCACCACATCCGGCGGTGTCAGAATCGGCGGCTTCGATCAGCCGTACGACGTCCGATACTTCGAACGTCGCCTGGTCGCGCCACGCCCCCCACCCCGCTCATGGAGCCGCGTCCATGCTTCATCGCCTGCCCCACCCGCACAGCGCCCAAAGCCCCCGCGACCGCGGGTCGGTCCGCGGCGCCACACTGCTGACAGTCCTTGGGCTCCTGTCCGCGCTGCCGCCCGGGCACAGTGCGTACGCGGCGGGCCGCAGCGGCGACATCACCGCCGAGATCCTGGCGGGCCGCGATGTGTGGTTGAACGGCGACGCCGTCATACGCGTCCCGGCCGGGACAACCACGTACGAGGGCGTCATCAGCGGCGAAGGCACCTTGCGGATCGGCGGCAGTGGCACGCTGATCCTCACGAAGGACAGCGACTTCACGCTGCCCAAGGCGCGACAGCGGCAGGCGGTGAAGGTGCGGGGTGGCAACCACCCGTACGTCACGGTCAGCCGGCCCGACCAGCCGGCCGTCACGGTCGAGCGGGGTGCCACGCTGCAGTACGGGACGGGTGGCGGCACGGGCCTGATCGGCCACTTCCCGTACAACACTCCTGGTTTCGCGCTGAATCAGGACAACATACGGGTCGACGGCACTCTGCGGCTCTCGCTCGTGCGGGCCTTCAATCTGGGCACCCTCAGCGGTTCGGGCCTGATCACCCAGCCTCGTTTCCTGTGGGGCAAGCTGCAGATCGCGGGCACCCACCCGTTCTCCGGCGTGATCGACAACGGTACGCAAATGGACGCCGGGGCGCCGGAGTTCGCAGTGTCACTGCCGAACGCCCGCGCGGTCCTCAACCAGGGCACCTGGACCGTGGACACCCCGCTGGACCAGACCGTCACGCTGCGGCAGAACTTCTATCAGCGTGAGTACGGCAGTGACATCAACGTCCAGTCGAGGCCCGGCAGCAAGGTGGTCCTGACCGGCCAGTACAGTCACACCGACCGGGGCGGCGACACCAACCCCACGCTGAGTGACCCGGGCATCAACTGGCGCCCGCTGCCGAAGAACGTGGGCAAGCGCGGCACCAACATCAAGGGTGCGAACGTCCAGTGGGGCGACGGCACCACCGACAAGATCTTCATGCCTGGCACCGCGCAGACCGTGTACATCAATCTCCTTGCGGCCCGCTCCCGTTCCACCCTCGCCTTCGCCTACAACGGGCCGGTCACGCTGGGCGCGCCGATCGGCGGCGGCCGCTTCCACGACACGCTCTCCGCCCCCGGCCAGGGCGACATCGTCATCAAGGGCGTACGCGGCAACGACGTCACCTTCGCGGCCGTCCAGTTCTACGACGGATCCACGACGATCGAGAAGGGTGCCACGCTGCGGCTCGGCAGTGGGAAGGCGGGCGGGGACGGCGGACTGCTGACGTCCGCGGCCCGCTACCAGGTCATCAACGACGGCTCGCTGATCTCCCGTAACTCCGGCAAGCCGCTGTCCTTGTCGAAGATCAGTGGCAGTGGCTCGTTCATCCAGGCCGGCGCGGCCACGACCCGCCTGACCGGCGCGCTCTCCTACACCGGTCCGACCGAGGTCACCAAGGGCACGCTCGCTCTTACCGGTGGCAGCCTGAAGTCCAATAGCGCGGTGTCCCTCAAGGCGGCAGGCACCACGCTTGATCTGACCAAGGCCGGTGACCAGACCCTGCGCAACGTCAGCCTGGCGAAGGGTGCCACGATCCGCTACGGGAGCGACGCGACACTGATCCTCACAGGCACCGACAAGACCGGCGGCCTGTTCGGCACCTTCCAGGGCGGCGAGCTCCGGGCCACCGGGAGCACGGCGGGAGCCTTCACCGTCAAGGGCGACTACTCCCAGACCCGCCAGGCACGCCTCACCGTCCGGGCCGACGGCAAGCCGCTGGAGGTGACCGGCACCGTGCAGCTCGCCGGAGAACTGCGCATCGACCCCAAGGCGCAGCCGCCCGTAGGCGCCCCTGAGACGGTGCTCATCTCCAACTCCGGCTCCGACAAGGTCTCCGGCACCTTCGCCGGGCTCGCCGAGGGCGCGACCCTCACGCTGCAGGGCGCCGAGTACGCCCTGACGTACAAGGGCGGCGACGGCAATGACGTGGCTCTGGTCCGCGCCAAGTCCTCCCAGGCCGCCGCCAAGGGAGCAGCGCAGGCAGCCGACGACTCCCGTGGCGGCTCGTCCTTTCCCTGGTCGACCACCGCTCTGACCGTCACGACCCTCGTCCTCGCGGCGCTCGCCCTGCGCTTCGCCGGCCGGAGCCGTCGCGGCAGGCGCCGTGGAAGCCATCGGGCCGGCTGACAGCACAGGGCGCCCTGCAGAGGGCGCCCTGCCTACCGTGCCTCAAGGACAGCCGCAGCCGCTCCCCCTCAGGTTTTCCGACGAGCCGTCATCGCCCGCTGGATCAGGATGAACGCGCACAGCAGCACACCCGTCGCGATCTTCGTCCACCACGAGCTCAGGGTGCCCTCGAACTGGATGAGGCTCTTGATCAGGCCGAGGACGAGAACACCGAACAGGGTGCCGATCACATAGCCGGAGCCGCCCGTCAGGAGCGTGCCGCCGATGACGACCGCGGCGATCGCGTCGAGTTCCATGCCGGTGGCGTGCAGCGGGTCGCCGGACTGGATGTAGAGCGTGAAGAGCAGGCCGGCGAGAGCCGAGCAGAAGCCGCTCATCGTGTAGACGCCGATCTTCGTGCCGCCCTGCGGCAGGCCCATGAGGAGGGCCGATTGCTCGTTGCCGCCGATCGCGTACACCCGGCGGCCCAGGCGCGTGTAGTGCAGCACGTAGAAGGCGGCCGCGAGGACCACCAGGGCGACGACGGCTCCGATGGACAGGAAGGACCCGCCCAGCGAGATCTGTGTCTGGGCCATGCTGCTGATGGAGGCGTCGCCGATGGCGATGGACTCCTTGCTGATGACCAGGCACAGGCCGCGGAAGAGGAAGAGTCCTGCGAGGGTCACGATGAAGGGCTGGATCTCGAAGTTGTGGATCACGTAGCCCATAAGGAAGCCGCCGAGCGCTCCCACGGCGAGCGCCATGGGGATGACGATCACGACCGGCAGGCCCTGCCGCTCCACCAGCCACGCCGTGAACATGGTGGTGAAGCCGATGACGGAGCCGACGGAGAGGTCGATGCCGCCGGAGAGGATGACGAACGTGGCGCCGACGGCCGCGACAAGGAGGTAGCTGTTGTCGATGAACAGGTTGAGGAAGACCTGCGCCTCGCCGAATCCGTAGTTCTGGTAGCGGCTCAGACCGGCCGCGTACATCACGAGGAAGAGTGCGGCCGTCACCAGGACGGGCAGCCGCCGGTCGGCGAGGACACGCGCGGCCCTGCTCATCGGTCGGCTGTCCGTCGTTGTGGGCCGCTGGGTGGTCGTGCTCATCACGACACCTCCATCTTGGGAGCGGCCTCGGCCGTCGCGGCGGTGTCCGCCGGGGCCGGTGCCGGGACCTGCTTGCGGCCGCCCTTGGCGCCGAACACCTTGGCGCGGAACTTCGGGGACTGCATCAGGCAGACGATGATGACGACGGCGGCCTTGAAGACGAGGTTGGTCTGGGTCGGTACGCCGATGGTGTAGATCGTGGTGGTCAGGGTCTGGATGACCAGGGCGCCGACGACCGTGCCGCCGATGGAGAACCGGCCGCCGGTCAGCGAGGTGCCGCCGATGACCACGGCGAGGATGGCGTCCAGTTCGATCCACAGACCGGCGTTGTTGCCGTCCGCGGCCGAGGTGTTGGAGCTGATCATGAGGCCCGCGATGCCGGCGCACAGCGCGCAGAACACGTACACCATGATCTTGATACGGCGGGAGCGGATGCCGACGAGCCGGCTGGCCTCGGCGTTGCCGCCGACGGACTCCACCAGGAGTCCGAGCGCGGTGCGGCGGGTCAGAACCACCGTGACGGCCACGACGGCGGCCACCACGAAGATGGAGAAGGGCAGGGTCAGCCAGTAGCCGCCGCCGATCAGCTTGTACCGCTCGCTGTTGACGGTGATGATCTGCCCGTCGGTGATCAGCTGGGCGACACCGCGTCCGGCGACCATGATGATCAGCGTGGCGATGATCGGCTGGATGCCCATCCTGGCGACCAGGAAGCCATTCCACAGACCGCAGACGACCGCGGCCACCAGGCCGATGCCGATGGCCGCGAACACCGCGGACAGGGCGTTCTGATCGGCCTGTTCACTGATGTGGGAGCAGGCCAGGGCGCCGGTGATCGCGACGACGGCGCCGACGGAGAGGTCGATGCCGCCCGTCGCGATGACGAGGGTCATGCCGACCGCGACCAGGATCAGCGGCGATCCGAACAGAACGATCGAGATGAGGCTGCCGTAGAGGTGGCCTTCCGCCATCTTGATCGAGAAGAAGTCGGGGGTGAAGGGGACGTTGACGAGCAGCAGGACGACCAGCACGGCGACCGGCCAGAACAGGTGATGGTGCGTCCATGCTCGCCAGCGTGGAGTGGTGGTCACTGGTGCTCTCCGCTCGCAATGGTCTCCAGAATCCGGGTGGGCGTGATCTCCGGCCCGTTGGCGAGCTGCGCCACCAGCTTGCGGTCGCGCAGCACTCCGATGGTGTGGCTGAGCCGCAGGACCTCCTCCAGCTCGGCCGCGATGTAAAGGACGGCCATGCCCTCCTCGGAGAGCGAGACCACGAGTTTCTGGATCTCGGCCTTCGCGCCGATGTCGATGCCGCGCGTCGGCTCGTCCAGGATCAGCAGTTTGGGCTGGGTGATCAGCCAGCGCGCGAGCAGCACCTTCTGCTGGTTGCCGCCGCTGAGTTGGCCGACTCGCGCCTCGGGGTTGGCGGGGCGGATGTCGAGGGCCGCGATGTATTTGGCGACGAGTTCGTCGCGTTGGGCGGTGGGGATGGGGCGGGTCCAGCCGCGTGCGGCCTGCAGGGCGAGGATGATGTTCTCGCGTACCGTCAGATCCGGTATCAGGCCTTCGGTCTTGCGGTTCTCCGAGCAGTAGGCGACGCCTGCGCCGATCGCGTCGTTCGGGGCGCTCATCGAGACCTGCTTGCCGCCGATGGTGACGGTGCCGCTGTCCGGATGGTCGGCGCCGAACAGCAGCCGGGCGAGTTCGGTGCGGCCGGAGCCGAGGAGTCCGGCGAGTCCGATGACCTCGCCCTTCTTGATCTCCAGGTCGAACGGGGCGATGCCGCCGGCGCGGCCGACACCGTCCGCCTTGAGCAGCGACTCCCCCACGTCGGCGTGCAGTTGGTGGTCGTGGAGTTCCTCGAGCTGGTCGAGGGCCTTGCCGATCATCAGCTGGACGAGGCCGACCTGGTCGAGGTCGCGGACCATGTGCTCGCCGACGAGGGTGCCGTTGCGCAGGACGGTCATCCGGTCGCAGACCTCGTAGATCTGGTCCAGGAAGTGCGAGACGAACAGGATCGCCACGCCCTCGTCCTTCAACCGGCGCATCAGCGCGAAGAGTTCGAGCACCTCGTCTCGGTCGAGGCTGGAGGTCGGCTCGTCGAGGATCAGCACCTTGGTGCCCGCCCCCGCGGTGGCGGCGTCCGCGGTGCCCACCGACCGTACGATCGCAACCAGTTGCTGCACGGCGAGGGGGTACGAGGACAGCGGGGCGGTGACGTCGATGTCGAGGCCGAGCCGGTCGACCAGTCCGGCCGCGTCCCGGCGCAGCTTCTTCCACTGGATACGGCCGAAGCGGGTGGGTTCGCGTCCGATGAAGATGTTCTCCGCCACCGACAGGTTGGGGCAGAGGTTGACCTCCTGGTAGACCGTGCTGACGCCGGCCTGTTGGGCCTGCGCCGGGCTGGCGAACCGTACGGAGGTGCCGCTCAGGGTGATGGTGCCGCCGTCCAGGGGGTGGACGCCGGTCAGGACCTTGATGAGGGTGGACTTCCCGGCGCCGTTCTCGCCGAGCAGGGCGTGGATCTCGCCGGGGAAGAGCCGGAAGTCGACACCCGACAGAGCTCGTACCCCCGGAAACTCTTTGATGATGCCCGTCATCTCCAGGACGGGCTGCGGCTCTGCCATGGCAGTGCTCCTCATGGATTTCGTCTCTGCCCGCGGGGAGCCCCTGGGCGGCCCTTGGTCGTAGGCCCGCCGGACGGGGGCTCCCTGCCGGTGCGTGCGATCAGTCGTGGCGTGCGGATGCCGTCAGTCCTTGCGGAGGCCGGCGATCCTTGCGGAGGCCGGCGATCCTTGCGGAGGGCCGGCGATCCTTGCGGAGGGCCGGCCGGCACCTGCGTACGCCGGTCAGGACTTGCGTACGCCGGTCAGTACTTGCGACTGGGGAGCGCGTCCTTGGCCTGGTCCTGCAGGAAGTCGCTCTCCTTGGTCTTGATCCAGCGCTCGACCTTCTCGCCGTTCTTGACCTGCTGCACGACCTCCATCAGCTGGGGGCCGAGCAGCGGGTTGCACTCGACGATGCCGTTGATCTTGCCTTCGGACATCGCCACGAAGCCGTCCTTCACGCCGTCGACCGTGACGATCAGGATGTCCTTGCCCGGCTTCTTGCCGGCCGCCTCGATGGCCTGGATCGCGCCGATGCCCATGTCGTCGTTGTGCGCGAACAGCACGTCGATGTCCGGGTTGGACTGCAGGAAGGCCGCCATGACCTGCTTGCCGCCGGCACGGGTGAACTCACCGGTCTGGCTGACGACGATCTTCCAGTCGTCCTTGTGCTCCGCGTCCATGACTTCCTTGAAGCCCTTGGCGCGCTCGATCGCCGGGGCGGCGCCGGTCGTGCCCTCCAACTGCGCGATCTTCACGGGGCCCTTGTGGCCGGCCTTCTCGAGGACCTGCTCAAGGACCTTGGCCGCGCGCCGGCCCTCGTCGGTGAAGTCCGAGCCGACCAGGGTCACGAACAGGGACTCGTCCGAAGTCTCCACCGAGCGGTCGGTGAGGACGACCGGGATGTTCTTGGCCTTGGCCTCCTTCAGGACCGCGTCCCAGCCGGTGACGACCACCGGCGAGAAGGCTATGACGTCCACCTTCTGGGCGATGAAGCTGCGGATCGCGGAGATCTGGTTCTCCTGCTTCTGCTGCGCGTCCGAGAACTTGAGGGTGTAACCCGCCTCCTGGGCCGCGGACTTCACCGAGTCGGTGTTGGCGCTGCGCCACCCGCTCTCCGAGCCGACCTGCGAGAAGCCGAGGGTCAGCTTCTTGCCACCACCCCCGCCACTGCCGCTTCCGCCGGAACTCGACGACCCCTCGTCCTTCTTGGCGCACGCCGCCAGGGCGCCCGCGGACGCCACGCCGACTGCCGCGGTGAGGAACTTGCGTCGGTTGAGCATGAGTTTCTCCCTGTTTGCCGGGCAGACTGCACGATGTCCAGCCTGCCGATCATTGTTCGAGATATCGATCAAAACGGTGGGACGAGAACAACAGGTGGTGCGTGGGACAGGAACGGCGGTGGTGCGTCGGGTGCCCGCGTCAGGCGCCGGCTGCGGCCTGGCCGGGCACGTACGGGAAGGTGCTGGCGCGGACGACCAGTTGGGGCTCGATGGCGATCCGCGGTGTCGCGGGCAGGTCCCGCCCCTCGATCAGATCGAGGAGCGTGGCGATGCTCTGCCGGCCCACCGCCGGGAAGTCCTGGCGGACCGTGGTGAGCGGAGGAGCGAAGAACTCCGACTCCGGGATGTCGTCGAAGCCGACCACCGCCACGTCCTGGGGCGTGCGCACACCCGCTTCGCGCAGGGCCCGCAACACCCCCAGGGCCATCTGGTCGTTGGCGACGAAGACCGCGGTCAGCCCCCGGCCCACCCAGCCGGCCAGCTCCTGGCCCGCACGGTAGCCCGACAGTGGACTCCAGTCCCCGCGCAGCATCAACGGCGGCTCGACGCCCGCCGCTTGGAGTGTGGCACGCCAGCCGTCGGCCCGGTCGACGGACTCCTGCCAGTCCTCGGGACCGGCGACGTGCCAGACGTTGCGGTGGCCCGCCGCCAGCAGGTGGCCCGTCGCCAGGCAGGCGCCCATGCGCTGGTCCACGTTGACACCGGGGATGCCGAGGCCGGGTCCGCTGCCCACGCTCACCACCGGGAACGGGTAACGGAGTTCAGCCAGGGCCTCCACCGCGGAGCGCTGCGGGGCGATGGCCACCACCCCCTCCACTCCCCCCTCGCTGAGGTGGTCGAGTGCCTCGGACAGCTTGTCGACCGTCACCTTGCGCAAGCTGACGGTGGAGACGAGGTAGCCCTCGGCGCGCGCCGCCTCCTCGAGCGCGAACAACGTGCTGGCCGGACCGAAGAGGGTGGTGTCGGAGGCGACCACACCCAAAGTGCGGGTACGCCGGGTGGCCAGGGCCCGTGCGGAGGAGTTGCGGCGGTAGCCCATCTCCCCGATCGCGTGCAGCACCTTGGCCCGTGTCTCGTCCCGCACGTTGGGGTGGTTGCCCAGCACACGGGAGACGGTCTGATGAGACACACCGGCCTGTCGTGCGACATCGGCCATGGTGGGCGGCCGCAGGGGTGCTTGTGTCACGGTCGCACCTCCTTGCGCCTCGACTGGTGACTGCGGGGGACATTGTGAGCGCTAACAATTGACGCCGGTCAAGAGGTCTCACAGCAGGCGGACGTCACGTTTCCGTAACGCGCCGGAAGCGTGAGGATCATGGCGTGAGCATGCTTCGAACCGGTTCCGCGGAACGCATTGACGCGGTCACGGCTCCGCTCTATTTTCGGCAACGAAACTCCGAACTCCGTCCGAAATACCGGACGTTGCCTTGCTCCCCCACGTGCCGGAGAAAATCTGCTGCCCGACGGCAACCCTTTGCGGTGTCTGTGACCACCAGGAGGAAGGAACCGGCGATGACCATGCCTGGCTCCGCTTTCCACCGGTGCACTGCACGCAAGGAGCACACCCCCATGAACCACCCCACGCCCGGCAGACGCCGCGGACGTCAACGGCTGCTCCACTGCGGACGGCACACGGATCCAGCAGTGGACGGACCAGAACACCGCCGAGCAGCCGACCGACAGCTCCCCCCTCCCGGGAGTGGAAGATCCAGGACGTGGAAGCCGGTGAAGTCGACCGCCACCACGGACACGGAAACGGCCCCGGTCCGTACGGCTGGAAGAGGTGCCGGCCGCGAGGTAAGGCCGGGCCGGTGACATAACCGCCGCCCACCACCTGGGCGTTCAAGCTCGGCGTCAACGAGGACGGACGCGGCGCGGACGAGCGACTGGCGATCGACCTGATGGCGGTATGCCGTTCATCGAATCGCTTCGATAACTGACGGCCCATTGCCTGCACTTTGCGGTGCTCGCTAACGTCGCTTCGAATCGAAGCGCTTCAACGCGTGTCTTCTCGAGCCTCACCTTCGATCGGTCTCGATCGATTGCATCCCGCCATGAGCCGCTCCAGAAAGGCAGGATCCTCATGTCTCCTACACCGCACCTGTCACGGCGAGGCCTGATCGCCGCCGGCGCCGCCACGGCCGCCGTACCGGTGCTCGCACCGGGCACCGCATCCGCGCAGGCACCCGTACCTGCGCCCGCAAAACCCGGACGCGCTCCGTACGTCTTCCGCAACGCGGAGATAGTCGGCGGCGGCTTCGTCACCGGCATCGTCTTCAACCAGAGCGAGCCCGGCCTGGTGTACGCCCGCACCGACATCGGCGGCGCCTACCGCCTCGATCCACGATCCCGCCGGTGGATTCCCCTCACGGACTGGATCGGCTGGGAGTCCTACGGCCAGACCGGCATCATCAGCGTCGCCACCGACGCCGCCGATCCCGACCGGGTCTACCTGGCGGCGGGCACCTACACCCTCCCCGACTGGGATCCCGGCATGGCCGCGATCCTCCGCTCGACCGACCGCGGCCGCACCTGGAAGACCACTCCCCTGCCATTCCGCCTCGGCGGCAACATGCCCGGCCGGGGCATCGGCGAACGGCTGGTGGTCGACCCCAACCGCAACAAGATCCTCTACTTGGGAGTGCGCGGCGGCCACGGGCTGTGGCGCAGCACCGACCACGGCAAGACCTTCGCGCAGGTGGAGAACTTCCCCAACGTCGGCAACTTCTTGCCCGATCCCTCCGACCCCGACGGTTACAACGGCGACAACCTCGGTGTGCTGCAGGTCGTCTTCGACCAGCGCACCGGCAGACCCGGCAGGGCCACCAGGACGCTGTACGTCACCGTCGCCGACAAGGAGAACATCCTCTACCGGTCGACCGACGCGGGTACGACCTGGGAGCGCGTCCCCGGTCAGCCCACCGGCTACCTCCCGCACCACGCGGTACTCGACCACGAGGGCGGCTTCCTGTACCTGGCGACCAGCGACACCGCCGGGCCGTACGACGGCTCGAAAGGCGATGTGTGGAAGCTGGACACCGCCGACGGCACCTGGACCCGCATCAGCCCGGTCCCGTCCACCAGCGCGGACAACACCTACGGCTACAGCGGCCTGACCATCGACCGGCAGAACCCGGCCACGCTGATGGTGTCCACGCAGGTCAACTGGCACCCCGACTGCATCCTGTTCCGCTCCACCGACGGCGGTGCGAGCTGAACCCGGGCATGGGACTACACCACGTATCCCGAGCGTGAACTCCGTTACGACATGGACATCTCCGACGCACCGTGGCTGACGTGGAACGCCAAGGCGGAGCTGCCGGTCATCGCGCCGAAACTCGGCTGGATGATGGAGTCCGTCCAGATCGACCCCTTCGACTCCGACCACTTCATGTACGGCACCGGCGCGACGATCTATGGCGCCGACAACCTGACCGACTGGGACAGCGGCGGGAAGGTGCATCTGTCCGTACGGGCACAGGGGTTGGAGGAGACCGCCGTGCTGTGTCTGATCAGCCCGCCCGCCGGCCGGGCCCACCTCTTCTCCGGCCTCGGCGATGTCGGCGGCTTCAGGCACACGGACCTCGGCAGGGCGCCGAAGATGTACGACAGCCCGACCTTCGGCGGCACCCCCGCACTGGACTTCGCGGAGCTCGCACCCCACACCCTCGTACGGGTCGGCCATCCCACCAGCGGCTGGACCCAGCACTTCGCCATCTCCACGGACGGCGGCGACACTTGGACCCCCTCGGGCAGTGAACCGCCCGGCCTCACCGGTCCCGGCGCGGAGGACCAGGCCGTCGCGATCAGCGCGGACGGCAGACGGATCGTATGGGCGCCGGCCGGTGCGCCGGTGAGCTGGTCCGACGACCACGGCAGGACCTGGACGGCCTCGGAGGGTCTGCCGCCCGGCGCCCCCGTGCGCGCCGACCGCGTGGATCCGGGGACGTTCTACGCGTACGGGTCCGGCGTCTTCTACGTCAGCGAGGACGGCGGCGAGAGCTTCAAGGCGACGGCGGCCACGGGGCTGCCCGTCGCGGGCAACGTCCGCTTCAAACCGGTCCCGGGGCACAGGGGCGACATCTGGCTGGCCGGCGGCACCGGCAAGCCCGCCACCCCCACGCCCTACGGGATGTGGCGGTCGACCGACGCCGGGCGGTCGTTCCAGCGGTTCGAGGCAGTGGACGAGGGGGACGCCGTCGGCTTCGGCAAGGCGGCGCCCGGTGGCACGTATCCCGCCGTATACACCAGTTCCAAGATCGGCGGGGTGCGCGGCATCTTCCGCTCCGACGACGCGGGCCGCACCTGGGTGCGCATCAACGACGACCGGCACCAGTACGCGTGGACCGGCAACACCCTCACCGGAGACCCCCGGATCTTCGGGCGCGTGTACTTCGGCACCAACGGGCGCGGAGTCATCTACGGCGATCCGACGTAACGAGCCACGGACAAGACAAGGTACGGACAAGCCACGGACAACGCGATGGCACCGCCCCGGCGAGCGGGGTGGGGCCATCGCGCGCGGGCAGGGCTCACTGTCCGGGTGTGAGTCCTCGGGCGGCCAGCCAGTCGAGTTGCGCGGGAGGGTTGGAGCCGTATCCGCCGCCGTGGTCGGCGAAGGGCCAGACGGTCATGGTGCGGTCCTGGCCCGCGTAGTGGTTGAAGGCGGCGTAGACCGTGGAGGCGGGGCAGATCGGGTCCATCAGGGCGACGCTGAACAGGGCGGGTGCGGTGGCCCGTTGGGCGAAGTGGACACCGTCGAAGTAGTCGAGGGTGCCGAGGGCCGGTTCGACCCGATGACGGCTGTGCCAGCGCAGGTAGTTGACGATTTCCGGGTAGGGGCCCTCGCCGGCTATCTGCACGGCGCGGCGGAAGTGGCACAGGAAGGGCACGTCGGGCATGACCGCCGCCACCTTGTCCCGCAGGAGACCCGCGACGGCCAGGGCGAGCCCGCCACCCTGGCTGCCGCCCGCGACGATGACGCGGTCGGCGTCGAGGCCGGGCAGTTCCGCGACAGCGTCCACCGCGCGTACGCAGTCGGTCATCAGACGCCGGTAGTAGTAGTTCTCGGGCGAGTCGATGCCGCGGGTCATGAAGCCGCCGGACCACTGGGTGCCGGCGCCTTGGGTACGGTCCGGGGTGTCGTGGCCCTGGCCGCGGCTGTCGACGACGAGCTGGGCATAGCCGGCGGCCGACCAAAGGAGGTGCTCGGTGGGCAGGCCGCGGCCGCCGCTGTAGCCGATGTAGGTGACGACGACGGGCAGTTGGCCCTCGGCATCGCGCGGCCGGATGAGCCAGGCCGCGACCGGTTCGCCGTTCCAGCCGGGGAAGCGTACGTCGTCGACGTCCACGGTGCGCAGCCGGAAACGGTCGGTGACGCGCTCGGCCTTCACCGCCCCGCCCTGCGCGCGGGCGTCGTCGAGGGTGTGCTGCCAGAAGGTGTCGAAATCGAGCGGGGCGGCCGACTCCGGCCGGTAGTCGACGAGTTCGTCGAGTGCGAGGTCGGTCAGGGGCATGAGGCTTCCTTCGGAGAGATTGTCGAAGCGCATCGACGCTGCCATCGCGCATACGTGGCTGTCAATCACGCAGCTAGAAGCAGATCTGCTCGACCTTGAGGTCCACAAGACCCTTGATGTGCGCGAAAGTTGTCCGTTAGGTTCCTAGAGGATGTGAAGCGCTTCGACACCGTGAGAGGACACCATGGGCAACGGACAGCGGAGCTTCACCTGGGGCCACGCAGCCCTCCTGGTCGACTTCACCGTCGGTGACGACGGCGGCATCCGTCTGAGGCATCTCGCAGGGCCCGCAGCGGCGGGTGACGGTCCCGGCCCGTCCCTGCCCCTGGTGGAGGTGACGGCCACGGGACACGGGCGCGGCTGGTCGGGCAGCCGCCTGATCGGTACGGCTCTCGGGGAACGACTGCGCCACCAGGGCCATCGCAGCGGCCGTGACGGCGACTGGCACACGCTGACCGTGGACCTCCACGACCCGCAGACCGGCCTGGCCGCGGAGGTGACGTACCGGTCGCCGGACGGCATCCCCGTACTGCGCAGTGAAGTGACCCTGCGCAATACGGGGACGTCCACGCTGCACCTGGAGTCGGTCAGCTCGCTCGTCCTCGGCAGCCTCACGCCGCCGGATCCGGCGGCCCTCGACGTGGCCGACCTCCTGTGGGCGGACAACGACTGGCTCGCCGAGTGCCGTTGGCAGCGCGCGCCTCTGCGCCGGACCACGCCCGCCGTCAGCGGACGCGCGAAGTACGGGCACGGCAAGGCGGGCTTCGCGCTGACGGGACGCGGGACCTGGTCGAGCTGCGGGCATCTGCCCATGGGCGGCCTGACGGACCGGGACACGGGCCGCACCTGGATCTGGCAGATCGAGCACAACGGCGGCGGCTGGCACTGGGAGTGCCAGGAGCATGACTCGGCTGCGTACGTCGCGCTGTTCGGGCCCACCGACCTCCACCACGGCTGGCGGCATCCCGTGGAGCCCGGCGGTGTCTTCCGTACGGTCCCCGTGGCCCTTGCTTTCGGTGCCGACGGCGGCCCTGACGCTGCTCACGGTGCCGATGGCGGCCCCGACACGGCTTTCGCCGCCCTGACCCGCTACCGCCGTGCACACCGCCGCCCGCACACCGACCATCAACGACTCCCCGTGGTCTTCAACGACTACATGAACTGCCTGATGGGCGACCCCACCACGGAGAAGCTGCTGCCGCTGATCGACGCGGCGGCCGACGCCGGCGCCGAGTACTTCGTGATCGACGCCGGCTGGTACGACGACGGTGACGACTGGTGGACCAGCGTCGGCGCCTGGGAGCCGTCCTTGACACGCTTCCCCGGCGAGAAGGGCATCCACGAGGTCCTCGACCGCATCCGCGAGCGCGGCATGGTGCCCGGCCTGTGGCTGGAGCCCGAAGTCGTCGGCGTGGACAGCCCGTTGGCCGCCTCGCTGCCCGACGAGGCCTTCTTCCGGCGCGAGGGCGTACGGGTCGTGGAGGCGGGCCGCCACCATCTCGACCTGCGCCACCCGGCCGCCCGCACCCATCTCGACCGGGTCGTGGACCGCCTGGTCGGCGCGTGGGGCGTCGGCTACCTCAAACTCGACCACAACATCGACCCCGGCTCCGGCACCAGCGCGCACCTCGGCGAGAGTCCCGGTGCCGGTCTGCTCGGCCACAACCGGGCACAGCTCGACTGGCTCGACGGCCTGCTCGACAGATATCCGCATCTTGTCATCGAGAACTGCGCGTCCGGCGGCATGCGCTGGGACCACGCCCTGCTGTCCCGGCTGCAGCTGCAGTCCACGAGCGACCAGCAGAACCTGCACCATTACGCTCCCATCGCCGCCTCCGCGCCCACCGCCGTCACGCCCGAGCAGGGCGCGGTGTGGGCCTACCCGCAGCCCGAGGACTCGCCGGACGAGGTCGCCTTCACGATGGCGAGCGCGCTGCTCGGCCGTATCCATCTCTCGGGCCGCCTGCCGGAACTGGGCTCCGAGGCCCGCGCGTTGGTCCGCGAGGCAGTCGCCGTATACAAGTCGCTGCGCACCGACCTGCCGGCCGCCGTGCCGTCCTGGCCGCTCGGACTGCCTGTCTGGGACGCCCCCTGGCTCGCGCTCGCCCTGCACACCCCCGACACCACATACGTCACGGTGTGGCGGCGCCCGGGCGGCGCACCCATCGTGACGCTCCGGCTGCCCGAGCGGGCGGGCGGCGCGGTCCGTGCCGAAGTGCTCTACCCCGCCGGCCGTGAGGCCGGCGCTGTCTGGGACGTTGACAGCTCCGGCCTCACGGTGACCCTGCCCACGGCGCCCTCAGCGGCGGTGTTCCGCATCACCAGGGAGGCCGGGGACCGTTCGGCAGGGACCAGGGACTGAGGCCCCTGGCTTCGGTTCCGGGCGCCCGTGTCTGCCGCGCGAAGGCGGGCAGGCGCGGGCACCCGGCGTTTGTTCAGCCCTTCTTCTACTCAGCCCTTCTTCGCGCCGGCGGCCAGGGCCGCGCGGATCGCTTCGTAGGCGGGCTTGCGCCCGAGGTTCTCGTCGAAGGGCAGGGCCGCACCCTCGCCCGGGAAGAAGTCCGGGATCCACGAGTGGCGGTCGGTGTAGCCCCACACCGTGATGCCCACGCAGCGGCGCACCTTGACGCAGGCGTCGGTCACGCGCCCGTACCAGTCGGCCTGTTGGGCGAGCTTCGCCTCGTCGGCCGGCAGTTGCATACGGATGTCGAGTTCGGTGATCGCGACATCGACCCCGAGGTCGGCGAAGCGCTTGATGTTCTCCTGCAGCCGGTCCGGGAAGCCGTACTGGAGCGCCAGATGCGCCTGCATGCCGAACCCGTCGATCGGCACCCCGTCCGCCTTCAGCTGCTTGATGAGCGTGTAGTAGGCGTCCGACTTGGGGCCGATGGCCTCGACGTTGTAGTCGTTGAGGTACAGGTCGGCCTTCGGGTCGGCGGCGTGGGCCCAGCGCAGGGCGTCGGCGATGTAGGACGGGCCGATGGTCTTGTAGAAGATGTTCTCGCGGTACGTGCCGTCCTCGTTCATGATCTCGTTGGCGACGTCCCAGTGGATGACGTCGCCCTTGTAGTGCTTGACGACCTTCGTGATGTGGTTCTTCAGGATCGAGCGGAGTTCGGCCTTGGTCCAGGTGCCGGAGCTGAGCCAGTCCGGCAGCTGCGAGTGCCACAGGAGCGTATGGCCGCGCACGTCGAGCCCGTTGTCCTCGGCGAAGTCGACGATCTCGTCGCCGGCCGTGAAGTCGAAGACGCCGCGCTGCGGTTCGGTGGCGTACCACTTCATGCCGTTGCCGGGCGTGGTGCCGCCGAACTCCTTGCCGAGCAGGTCGGCGAACGGCTTGTCGGCGAGCTCCGGGTTGTCGACGGCCGAGGCGAAGTAGCGGCCGGAGCGCTCGGCGAGCTGGCCGAGGGTGGGTTCGGGCTTGTGGTGGGTGGTGGTCGCCTGCGCGGCGGGGGCGATCGCGAGGCCGGCGAGCAGGGCGCTCGCTGCGGCGAGGGTGGCGGCTCTGGTGCGGGTTCGGCGCATGGCTGATTCCCTTGACTGGTGTGGGTGCATGACTGGTTCGCTCATGGGCTCTTGGGTGAGGCCGCGCGCTATTTGACGCGCAGCTCGCAGCGCATCCGCCGCTCGGGACCTACTTCCCGCACCGGCCCGGTCAGGGTGAGCGGCACGGTGTGGTGGACCTGGGCGCTGGAGGCGGCCACGCGCAGCTCGAGCGCGCCGGGTTCGACGACACGGCGGCCGTCGGCCCCGGTGTAGGAGGCGAGGTCGGCCGGGAACATGGCGTGCACCTCGGCCTCCGCGCCCGCCTCGATGGGGACGCGGACAAAGCCGACGAGGCGGATCTCGGGGCGGGCAACCGTGCCGACCGGGTCGTGCAGATACAGCTGGACGGTCTCGGTGCCGGGCCGCTGTCCGATGTTGCGGACGGTCAGCCGGATGGTGGTCTCCCCGTCGGTGCTCAGCTCGGGGGCCTCGCACTGGGGTGTGCCCCAGTCGAAGCTCGTATACGACAGGCCGTGTCCGAACGGGTAGATCGGCGTCGGGTCCACGGTGCTGGGGAAGCCGTGCAGGCCGAGCGGCGGTGCGAGGTAGGGGGCGGGCTGGCCGCCGGGTCCGCGCGGCACGGCGATCGGCAGCCGTCCCGACGGCTCCACACGCCCGGACAGCACGCCCGCGACAGCCGGGCCGCCCTCCTGCCCGGGGAAGAACGCCTGCACGACGGCAGCCGCCCGCCCGGCCCAGCGACCCAGGGCGTAGGGCCGCCCACTGAGCACGACGATGACGTACGGCGTTGTGGAGGCCATCACCGCGTCGAGCACCTCTGCCTGCCCGTACGGCAGTTGGAGGTCCTCGGCGTCGCAGCCCTCGCCCGACGAGCCGCGCCCGAACAGACCCGAGCGGTCACCGACGACCGCGAGGACGACATCCGCATCGGCCGGTTCGGTGACGAAATCGGAGTGCGGGAACTCGGCGCGCAGCGCCTCATGCAGCGTCGGCACCTCGACGCCGGTGGGCAGTCCGGGGTGGTGCACGCCGACGTGCCGGGGGAACGTGTAGCAGCCGAGCATGGCGGCCTGTTCGTCGGCGAGCGGCCCGACGACGGCGATGCGCTGCCCGTCTCCCAGCGGCAGTACGGATGCGTCGTTGGCGAGCAGCACGACCGACTCCTCGGCGATCTGCCGGGCGAGGTCGCGCAGGTGTGGCGGGTTCAGGTCGACGGGCGCGCCGCTCGTGTCCGGCTCCCAGTCCGGGTCGAGCAGTCCCAGTTCGCACTTCTGCGTGAGGACGCGCAGCGCTGCCCGGTCGAGCAGGTCCTCGCGCAGGTTCCGCTCCGGGGTGAAGCAGCGGGCCGCGGGCAGTTCCACGTCGACGCCGGCCGCGAGGGCGAGCAGGGCCGCCGCCTCCTCGCCGTCGGCGACCTTCTGCGCCGCTTCGAGCAGGGAGACCCCGAAGTAGTCGGATACGACGGTTCCGGTGAACTCCCAGGTGTCGCGCAGCAGTTCCGTGAGGAGCTGAACGTGCGCATGCGCGGGCAGGCCGTCGATGTCGTTGTAGGCGGGCATCACGGACCGCGCGCCTCCCTCCCGTATCGCCATCTCGAACGGCGGCAGGATCACGTCGGCGAGCTCGCGCGGGCCGATCGAGGCGGGTGCGTGGTTGCGGGCGGCGCGCGAGGCCGAGTACGCGGCGAAGTGCTTCAGCGTCGCGACGATCCCCGCGTCCTCCAGGCCCCGCACGTACGCGGTGCCGATCGTGCCGACCAGATACGGGTCCTCACCGATCGCCTCCTCGGTACGGCCCCACCGTGGATCGCGTACGACGTCGAGGACGGGGGCGAGCCCCTGGTGGATGCCGGCCGCGCGCATCGACGCTCCGATGCCGCGGGCCATCTCGCCGACCAGCTCCGGATCGAAAGTGGCGCCCCAGGCGAGCGGGGTCGGGAAGATGGTGGCCTGCCAGGCGGCGAACCCGGTCAGGCACTCCTCGTGGGCGATCGCCGGCAGGGCGAAGCGGTTCCCGGCGCGGATGGTGCGCTGCAGTGCGGCCAGGCGCTCGGCGCCTTCCGCGGGCTCGACCGGCACGGTGCCGAAGGGGCGGGTGAGGTGGCCGAGTCCGTACGGGAGCAGCGCGTCGAGTGCGGCGCTGCGCGAGGCGTAGGTGTGCTGGCCCGGCGCGACGTCGGGGCCGTCTGCCTCGCTTGCGGAGGCTCCGATCCACACGCTGGCCAGTTGGGCGGTCTTCTCCTCGGTGGTCATCCGGGCGAGCAGGTCCGCCGCCCGGGTGTGCGCGGGCAGGGTGGTGTCCTGCCATGGCTCGACCATGGAACTCCTCAAGTGCAATGACGTGTCAGGGGTGGTGAGGGGCAGGGGTGTTGACGGGCAGGGCGAGGCGGAGCGAGGTCAGCCCTTGGTCGCGCCCATCGTGATGCCGCCGATCAGCTGGCGTTCGGCCACCGCGTAGAAGGCGAGGGCGGGGGCCATCGACAGGACGAGGTAGGCGAAGATGCGGGCCGTGTCGCTGGAGTACTGGCCCTGGAACTGCTGGACGCCGACGGGGATGGTCCACCAGGTGGGTTCGCTGAAGATGAGCAGCGGAAGCAGGAAGTTGTTCCAGCTGGCGACGATGGCGAGGACCGAGACCGTGCCGAGCGCGGGCCGCGCCATCGGCAGCAGGATCCGCCAGAAGAAGCCGTAGGCGGAGCAGCCGTCGAGTGTGGCCGCTTCCTCGATCTCGCCGGGGATCTCCCGGAAGAAGTTGCGCAGGATGACGACGGTCATCGGCAGTGCGAACGCGGCCTGGGGCAGGATCACACCCCAGGGGTTGTCAAGGAGTCCGAAGGTCCGCAGGAGCACGAACAACGGCAGGATCGCCACCGCGAACGGGAACATCAGGCCGGCTGTGAAGAGCGTGAAGATCAGCTCACGGCCGCGGAAGGCGAATCGAGCCAGCGCGTAGGCGGCGAGCGCCGCGGTGCCCACGGCAAGGACCGTCGTGGCCACGGCGATCAGAGTGGACGAACCGAGCATCCGCCAGAACGCGCTGTCCTGAAGGATGTCGGTGTAGTTCTTCGTCACCCACGGCGAAGGCAGGCCGAAGGCATTGTCGGACAGCTGGTCGGTGGACTTGAAACCCGAGATGAGCGCGTAGAGGAGCGGCGTCACCATCACGGCGCCGATCACCCACACCGTCACGTACACGGGTACCGAGCGCACCCTGCGCCGGCGGGCCGCGGTCTTCGCGGTGACCACGGAATCAGTGGCAGTCATCGGGTACCCCGCATGTTCGTGAGGGCGCCTTCGGTGTCGCGGCGCAGCACATAGCGCTGGTAGAAGAGGGCGAAGACGAGGCTGATGAGGAACATGACGATCGAGATCGCGCTGGCGTACCCCATCTGGTAGCGCTTGAAGCCGAACTGGAACATCGTGATCGCCATGGTCTCCGACTGGTGGTCGGGACCGCCCTGCGTCACCACCCACACCAGGTCGAAGAGCTGGATCGCGCCGATCACGGACAGGAACACGCTCATCCGGATCGTCGGACCGAGCAGGGGCAGCGTCACGTTGCGAAAGCGCTGCCAGGCATTCGCCCCGTCGATCCGGGCGGCTTCGTGGAGCTCGGGCGGTATCCCTTGCAGTCCCGCGAGGAGCAACATCATGTGGAAGCCGAAGTATTTCCAGGTCATGACCAGGAAGAGGGTCGCCATGACGGTGTCCGGGTCGGCGAACCAGAGACCACCGAGGCCGTCGAGACCCACCGCGCCGAGCACGCGGTCGGCGAGCCCGCTGTCCGGCGCGAAGATCATCGCGAACAGCACTCCGGTGATGACCTCGGACAGGACGAACGGCGCGAAGAACAGCATCCGGTAGAAGGCTCGGCCGCGCAGCTTCTGGTTGAGGAGCACGGCCATCGCGAGCGCGAACGGCAGCTGCAGTCCGAGCGAGAGCAGGACGAGCAGCAGGCCGCGCCACAGGTCGCCGAGGAACACCGGGTCCTCGAACAGGCGCGTGAAGTTGTCCACGCCGACGAAGTTCGAAGGCGAGCCGAATCCGCCCCAGTTGAAGAGGGCGACGTATCCCGCGTACACGATCGGGACCGCCACGAACACGAGGAACAGCACGAGTCCGGGGACGGTGAAGAGGAATGCGGTGAGCCAGTCGCGGAACCGGCGGGCGAGCGGCCGCCGGTTCTGCTCCTGGACGGCCGGCGGGGCCTCGCCCAAGGCGGGGCCCGCGTCCTTGAGATCAGTGGAAGTCATGGTCACTTACTGGCTCTTCGCTACCTCGGTGACGGAACGTGCCACGTCCGCCGGTGACTTGGAGCCCGCGATGAGCGCGGCCACCGAGTCGTTGACCTCCTGGCCGACGGCCGGCGGGTAGGCTTGGTCGAGGTAGAGCTGGAAGGCGGTGGACGCGTTCAGCAGGTCGGAGACGGCCTTGAGGTTGGGGTCGGTGAGCGCGTCCAGGGCCTTGGTGTTGACCGGAATCATCTTGCCCTCGGTGACGAGCGCGCGGTTTCCCTCGGGTCCGACGAACCACTTCATGAACTCGAGGGCCTCCTTGGGCCCGCCCTTGCGCAGCGCGTACCCGCCTCCGCCGCCCATGACGTCGGTGGCCTTGCCCTTGCCGCCCTCGACAGCCGGGAACGGGAAGAAGCCGAGGTCGGCACCGAGCCCCTTGCCCTCCGAGGCCTGCACGTTGGGGGCCCACTGGCCCATCAGCTCGATGGCGGCCTTGGCGTTGCCCATCGTGGCGCCCTGACCGGTCGGGCCGGGGTAGGCGGCGCCGAGGAAGCCCTTCTGGAACGGGTCGAGGTCGACGAGCTCCTTGAGGTGCTCGCCCGCCTTGACGAAGTCGTCGCCGCTGAAGTCCTTGGCGTCCGCGGCCTTCTGCATACCGTCGACGCCGGCCACACGGATCGCGAGGTATGCCCAGTAGTACATGCCGGGCCACTTCTCCTTGCCGGCGAGGGCGATCGGCGTGATACCCGCGGACTTGAGCTTCTTCACCGCGTCGAGGAACTCGCCCCAGGTCGCGGGCGGGGCGGCGATCCCGGCCTTCTTGAAGTGCGCCTTGTTGTACCAGAAGCCGACGGCTCCGATGTCCATCGGTACGGCGTACATCCTGCCGTCGAACTCGTACGGCTTGCGCGAGGCGGGAACCAGGTCGCCGATCCAGTCCTTGACGACGTCGGTGATGTCCTCGGTGAGGCCGGCGTCGATCTGCTGCTTGAGGACGCCGCCGCCCCATGTGTTGTACAGGTCGGGCAGCTTGCCCGTGCCGACGAGGGCCGTCATCTTCGCCTTGAAGGCGTCGTTCTCCAGCGGGACTAGCTTGATCTTGGTCTTGGGGTGCGCCTTCTCGTACGCCTCGGCCTGCTTGGGCCACAGAGACTTGCCGGGCTCGGTGGTCTGGATGTGCCACCACTCGACGACGGTCCTGCCCTTGCTGTCGGTGCCGCCGCTTTCGTCGGAGTCCCCGCAGGACGCGAGCACCACGGTGCCCAGACCGGCGACGGTCGCCACGCCGAGGAACCGGCGCCGGGAGAAGGACGAGGGGGCAGTGTGTGGCATGGCGCACCTTCCGGAAGAGATCCGAAAACTATCGGGGATGGGCACGGAAGTTACGGACACGCGAAGGGGGTGTCAACGGCCTTGACAAAAAAGGCTGTTGACACCCCCTGCGGAATGCCTGGTTCCTGTGCCGCCCCGAAGCGCCCCCCTCGCCGCTCCGGCCTGCTCGCTACGCCGCGCCGGGCGCCGCCGTACTGGCCCTGATCACGAGTTCCGTCGCCAGTTCCACGCGGGGCGCGGCGGGAGCGACGGACCGGGCGAGATCCAGGATCGTACGGACGGCCAACTTGCCCATGTCCGTGAGCGGTTGGCGCACCGTGGTGAGCGGCGGCGCCGACCAGCGCACTTCCGGAAGGTCGTCGAAGCCCACGACGCTCATGTCCTCGGGCACCCGCAGCCCGCGCCGGCGCAGCGCCTCGATCGCGCCGAGCGCCATCTGGTCACTGGCGGCGAAGACCGCGGTCGGCGGTTCATCGAGGTCAAGCAGGCGGTTACAGCCCGTGAACCCCGACTCGTGATAGAAGTCCCCGGGCACGATCAGGGCGTCGTCGACCGGCACACCCGCCGCATCCAGCGCCGCACGGTAGCCGTCGAGCCGGGCCCGCGAGCACAGCAACCGCGGCGGGCCCTCGATGAACCCGATCCTGCGATGGCCGAGCGCGAGCAGATGCTCGGTCGCCGCCATCCCGCCCGCCCAGTTGGTCGCGCCGATGGTGGGCTCCTGGAACGCGGGCGAACCGGCGGGATCGATGACCACCAACGGCACGCCCAGACGCCGCAGTTCGTCGTGCAGCACCGGCTCGAGCACCGAGGTCACCAGAATCACCCCGTCCGAGGCGCGGGCCCGCAGGTTCGTCATCCACTGCTGGGCCGAGCCCGCCCGGTCGTGTATCGCAGAGACCACCGTGCCCACGCCGGACTCGTGCGCGACCTCCTCGACCCCTCGGATGATTTCCACGGCCCAGGGGCTGTCCAGGTCGTTGAAGACCAAGTCGACCAGCGCCGCCCGGTCACCCGGCGCGGGCGGCTTGCGACGGTAGCCGTGCCGATGGAGGAGATCCTCCACCCGCGCCCGGGTGGCCGGAGAGACATCCGACCTCCCATTGACCACGCGCGACACGGTGGGTACGGATACCCCGGCCTCCCGCGCTATCTCGGTGATCGTCACCTTGGCGGGCCCGTCCAGGCTCCGCGTGGCTGTCTTGCGCTGGACACCATCCGCGGCCACCGTCACACCTCCGTCGCATCGCACCCGGAAAACGTCGGGCGTCTTCCGGAAACCGTAGAGCATTCTTTCGGCCGTGCGGCGGCCGAGGGGGTAACCGCGTCCGACCGGTCGGACATGCGCCGCCGAATCTACGCCTCTGATCCACTGATCTGCCCGGCAAACCAGTCCAGTTGACGCTGCACCTGCACGACGTCACCGCCCTCGTGCTCGTTGAACGGGAAAGCGTGGATCTCCCGGACGGGATCGTGCGGGGCCAGTTCGCCGTAGCGATGGTGGGCCGCGCACGCACCGCTCTGCGGGCACACGGTGTCGCGCAGCCCGACGCCGGGTCGCAGGAGGTGGGACCGTCGGTAAGCCGCCGCCCGCTCAGGGTGTGAGCAGAAGGTCCCGTTCCACCGGCGGCCGGCCGGCGTGCCAGTCCAGGGCGTGCCCGAAACGGATCAACTCGCCGGACAGGGCCGGATCCACCAGCCCGATGAAGGGACTCGACGGCGAACTCGACCTGGTCGAGGCTCGCCCGCCCGAAGGAGTCTCAGGGCGGCCGGCGCCGAGGCGGCCCGGGGCGCTTCAACCCCCCTTGTACGCAACCAGCGGCGCCCTCTACTCTTTGTTTTGTGCCGCTACTAAACAAACTCAAATCCGCAACCGCCGCGTCGGAGACTGCCGACACAACTCCCGACACGGACACGGACACGGACACCGACACCGACACCGACACCGACACCACCAACGTGGCCCCGCGCAGCGGGCCGCCGACCACGCCGATCCGTGACCTGCGACGGCTCCGCATCGTCCTGACGGTCTTCTTCGCCCTGGACGGATTCATCTTCGCGGGCTGGGTGGTGCGCATCCCGGCGATCAAGGAGCAGACGGGCGCCTCGTCCAGCGCCCTCGGACTGGCGCTCCTCGGCGTCTCCGTGGGCGCCGTGATCACGATGGTGCTCACCGGCCGCCTCTGCCGCCGCTACGGCAGCCACCCGGTGACCGTCGTCTGCGCAGTGCTGCTCTCGCTGAGTGTCGCGCTGCCTCCGCTGACGCACTCGGCGGCCGCCCTGGCCGCGGTGCTGTTGGTCTTCGGGGCGGCATACGGCGGGATCAACGTCGCCTTCAACAGCGCCGCCGTCGACCTCGTAGCCGCCCTGCGCCGCCCCATCATGCCCAGCTTCCACGCGGCGTTCAGCCTGGGTGGCATGGCCGGTGCGGGGCTCGGTGGCCTCATCGCAGGGTCCCTCTCCCCGACCAAGCACCTGCTCGGACTGACCTTGATCGGCCTCGCCGTGACCGCTATCGCCGGACCCGCCCTGCTGCGCCTCAATCCCGCAGCGCCGACCGACCGGCACAAGGCGAAAAGCGCCCCCCGTCGCCTCGACTCCCGCACCCGCCGCCTCGTCATGGTCTTCGGCCTCATCGCGCTCTGCACGGCTTTCGGCGAAGGAGCACTCGCCGACTGGGGCGCCCTCCACCTCGAACAAGACCTCAACGCCCACCCCGGCATGGCAGCCGCCGGCTACTCCCTCTTCGCGGGCGCGATGACGGTCGGCCGACTCAGCGGAACGACGCTCCTCGAACGGCTCGGCCAGACACCGATCATCGTCATCGGCGGCACGACAGCCACCGCCGGCATGCTCCTCGGCGCCCTCGCCCCCACCGTCTGGCTCGCCCTGCTCGGCTTCGCCATCACCGGCATCGGCCTCGCCAACCTCTTCCCCGTCGCCGTCGAACGCGCCGGCGCTCTCGCCGGCCCCAGCGGCGTCGCCACCGCCTCCACCCTCGGCTACGGCGGCATGCTCCTCGGACCGCCCGCCATCGGCTTCATGGCCGACTGGTTCACGCTGCCCGTGGCCCTCACGAGCGTCGCGGTGCTGGCGGGCACGGCCGCGCTGATCGGCTATGCGACGCGACGGCAGGACAGCTCGGCGTCGACGGTGGTGCTCGAAAGCTGACGCGCCACGCGCGCTCTTCATGCCCCCGAGTGCGTTACGCCGCCGATTGCGACGCGATTACGACCCCGCCTCCGCCCTCACCCGCTCGACCAGCAGCTTCACGAGCGGCTCAGTGGCGTCCGTGGACTTGAGCTCGCTGCCCCTGACGCTGATCACCACCTTGTCGACGCGCAGGGTCACGCCGGTCGAGTACTCACCGGACGTGCCCTGCGACCAGGCCTTCATCTCGTCCGCGTCCTCGTCGATCTCCAGGGGCTGGGCCGGGCCATCGCCCTCGGCCTCCTTGGACAGCGCGCTCTTCATCATCGCCTGGGCACCGGTGGCGGACTCGAAGGACAGCACGACCACCTTCGCCTGGGGCTCGGGTTCCCCCTCGGGCCTGTTCACCGTTCCCTCGTCGTAGGAATCGGTTCCCATGGCGACCAACTTGCCGGACTTGCACTTGGGCGTCATGGAGAGGCATTGCTCAAGGGCTTCGTCTCCCCCGACGACCTCGGGGTCCGCCTGACCTCGCCACCCGGCGGTGAGGCTTTCCAGACTTGGCATGGCACGGCGCATCTGGTCCGCGGTGAGACCGACCTCCGCCCCGCCGTCACCCTGCGAGCAAGAAGTCAGACCACTCACACACAGCACCGCCACGGCCCATCCCCGCAACAACGTCCGCACTGCAACTCACCCTCCCCGTAACCCACTTGGCGTCACGAGTGAATCTCATCAGCCGACCGGACGCCAGCACGCACATGATGCACGCAAACAAGGGCAAACCCATCTACGCCATCTCCACGCCCTCCTCACATACGGCGTATCCCACACCCCTGAACCCTTGTGCCCCCGTGTCCGCACGCGCGAAGGTGACGCAATTCCTGTTATCCGCCGACGCTCCGAGGGTCTCCCTACTGCCGGCCCGGTGAGGCGGCGAGCGAGAGGGAGAGTGGACGGACGTGGGTGTGAGCCGAGATGGTGGCGCGCTGGTGGCGGCGGCGCAGCGCGGTGACCGACGCGCGCAGGGCGACCTGGTCACCGCGTATCTGCCGCTGGTCTACAACATCGTGGGCCGCGCGCTGAACGGTCATGCCGATGTCGACGACGTGGTGCAGGACACCATGCTGCGTGCGCTGCGCGGGCTCGGTCAGCTGCAGGATCCGCGGCGTTTCCGGTCCTGGATCGTGGCGATAGCGATGAACCAGATACGCGGCCACTGGCAGGCACGCCAGTCGGCGCCGGACGGTTTCGGGCTGCGCGAGGACTTCGATCTGGCCGATCCCGCCGGGGATTTCGTGAATGTCACGATTGTTCGGCTCGGTCTGGAAGGCCAGCGCCGTGAGGTCGCCGAGGCGACCCGCTGGCTGGAGGACGACGACCGCGACCTGCTCTCGCTGTGGTGGCTGGAGGCCGCGGGAGACCTGACCCGCCCCGAACTCGCCGCCGCGCTGGAGATCTCGGAGCAGCATGCCGCGGTGCGGGTGCAGCGGATGAAGGGGCAGCTGGAGACCGCGCGGGTCGTGGTGCGCACCCTGGCAGCGCCGCCGTGCCAAGGGCTTCGTGCGGTGCTCGGTATATGGGACGGGATTCCGTCGGGTCTGTGGCGCAAGCGCATAGCCCGGCACGTACGCGAGTGCCACTACTGCTCGCGGCACACGGCGGATCTGTGGCCGGCCGAAGGGCTGCTCGTGGGCTTCGGCCTTGTTCCGGTGGCGGGGGCTGCCGGAGCCGGAGTGTTCGCGGCGCTCGGGCTGTACGGGGAGACGGCGATGGAGACCGTCGTGTTCGCGGCGCCGGCGGGCGCCTCGTATGAGCCGTGGGGCAGCGGCGCGAGCGAGCCGTGGGACACGCGGGCACCCGAGCCGTGGGACACCGGCGACAGCCGTGGCACCGATCTGACGCGGGTCGGGCCCACCCGCGCGCAGGAGCGCCGGATGCGTCAGCGCAGGCGGCGGCGTACGACCGGAGCGGCAGCGGCGGTCGCGCTCCTGGTCTCGGGCGTGACCGCCGTCGGAATCGATGTGCTGTCCCCCGACTCCGACAGCGACAAGGTCCGGGCGACGACGGCGGCCGACTCCGACTCCCCGCCCGAGACCGAGACCACAGCGGCCGACACGGAGTCGCCCAGCCCGTCCGTGTCGAAGACCCCGAAGCCCTCGGCGAGCAAGAAGCCCTCAAAGACGGCGACGGCGAAGCCGACCACCTCCAAGCCGCAGCCGACCAGGACCGCGACCACCAAGCCCGCTCCGAAGCCGCCGGCCGACCCGGGTGGTACGCACGCCGAGCAGGTGCTCGCCCTGGTCAACACCGAGCGCGCCAAGGCGGGCTGTTCCCCGGTGACCTTGGACAGCCGGCTCTCCAAGGCCGCGCAGCTGCACAGCGAGGACATGTCGGCGAACAACTACTTCAGCCACACCAGCCAGGACGGTCGCAGCTTCGTCGAGCGGGCCAACGCACAAGGGGTCGACAACCCCGGCGCCGAGAACATCGCGCGCGGCCAGGGCTCGGCCGCGAGCGTGATGGAAGCCTGGATGAACTCGCAGGGCCACCGCGAGAACATCCTCAACTGCGGTCTCAAGACCATGGGGTTGGGGGTCGTGACGAGCGACTGGACCTGGACGCAGATGTTCGGCTGGTAGCTTCCGGGCGCCGGATCAGGGCCGCTTGCCCGCCTCGTGCTCGGCGACCGTCCAGGCCCTGGCCTGCTCGCTGAGGGTGAAGCCGAGGCCGGGGCGTGCGGACAGCCGCATCCGGCCTTCGCGTATCTCCAGACGCTCGTTGAACAGCGGGTACAGCCAGTCGAAGTGCTCGACCCAGGGCTCGAGGGGGTACGCGGCCGCCAGATGCAGATGGATCTCCATCGCGAAGTGCGGGGCCAGCTGCAGCTGGTGGTGCTCGGCGAGTGCGGCCAGCTTCAGGAACGGGGTGATGCCGCCGATGCGCGGGGCGTCGGGCTGGATGACGTCGGCGGCGTTGTGGCGGATCAGCTCGACGTGTTCGGCCACGCTCGCAAGCATCTCGCCGGTGGCGACGGGCGTGTCGAGGGAGGCGGCCAGTGCCGCGTGGCCCTGGGCGTCGTAGGCGTCCAGCGGCTCCTCGATCCACACAAGGCCGAACTCCTCCATCGCCCGCCCCATCCGCTGGGCGGTGGGCCGGTCCCACTGCTGGTTGGCGTCGACCATCAACGGGACGTCGTCGCCGATGTGTTCGCGTACGGCCGCGAGCCTGCCCAGGTCGAACTTGCCGTCGGGATGACCGACCTTGATCTTGATGCCGCCGATCCCGCTCTCCAGCGAGGCCGTGGCATTGGCGAGCACTTCCTCGGTCGGAGCGTGCAGGAACCCGCCGGAGGTGTTGTAGCAGAGCACGGAGTCGCGATGGGCGCCGAGCAGTTTGGCGAGCGGAAGTCCGGCCCGCTTGGCCTTGAGGTCCCACAGCGCCACGTCGTACGCGGCGATGGCCTGGGTGGCGAGACCGCTGCGGCCGACGGAGGCGCCGGCCCACTGCAGCTTGGCCCAGATCCGCCCGATGTCGCTGGGATCCTCACCGATCAGCTGGTCGGCGATCTCCCGCGCGTGCGCGAACTGCCCCGGCCCGCCCGCCCGTTTCGAGTAGCTGAAGCCGACACCCTCATGACCTTGCTCGGTGGTGATCTCGGCGAAGAGGAAGGCGACCTCGGTCATCGGCTGCTGGCGTCCGGTGAACACCTTGGCGTCGCTGATGGGGGTGGCGAGCGGCAGCGTGACGGAGGACAGGCGCAGCCAGGCGATGCGGTCGAGGGTGGCGTCGCCTGCGGTGGGGGCGGACGTGGGGGGCGTGTACGGCGTGGTCACCACGGTGGATCCCTGGGTCGGACGGGGCCGGCGCTCGCTCGGCTCGGCGGGGTGCCTCGACGCTACGTTCGACGATTGATCCACGTCCAACATAAGTTTTGGATACAACGATTCACTTCGCGCATGGAGTTACCGGGAGCTCAAGGTGTTCACGCTGACGCAGCTGACGTGCTTTCTCGCCGTGGCCGAGGAGCTGCACTTCACCCGGGCCGCCGAGCGGCTGCGGATGACGCAGCCGCCGCTGAGCCGGCAGATCCAGCTGCTCGAGCACGAGCTGGACGTGCAGCTCCTCGACCGCACCAACCGCACCGTGCGGCTGACCCCCGCGGGCCGTGCCTTCCGCGGCGAAGCGCGCCGGATCGTGCGCCAGTCGGAGCGCGCCGCGCTCGCGGTACGCCGGGTGTCGGTGGGCGAATCCGGCACGATCGCTGTCGGTTTCACCGCGGCCAGCGCCTACTCGGCGCTCGGCGGCCTGCTGTCCACCGCCCGCGAGGCGCTCCCCGAGGTCGAGCTGGTGCTGCACGAGATGGTCACCCGCGACCAGCTGGAAGCGCTCGCCGAAGGCACGCTGGATCTGGGGCTCATCCGCCCCGCGGCCGTAGGACGCGATCTCACCTCCCGTACCGCCGTACAGGAGGCCCTCGTCGCCGCGCTCCCTGCGACGCATCCGCTCGCGTCCGGCCAAGGCCCGCTGGATCTGCGGAAGTTCGAGGGCGAGGACTTCCTCATGTACTCCCCCACCGAGGCCCGCTACTTCCACGAGCTCCTCCTCGCGACCTTCCGCGACGCTGACGTCCGCCCGCACTTCATCCAGCACCTCAGCCAGGTCCACAGCATCCTGGCCCTGGTCGGCATCGGCTGGGGACTGGCCCTCGTCCCCGAGTCGGCCACGACGATGCGCCAACAGGGCGTGGTCCACCGCCCGTTGCGGCCGGCCGGGCGGACACGTCCGGTGGAGCTGGACTTCGTATGGCGCAAGGGGAGCGACAGTCCGGCGTTGACGGCGCTGCTCGATCATCTGTGAGGGAGGCGAAAACGACTGGTCGCAGCCTCGCCCGGTGCCTAGGATCCCGGCCATGGACACCGCCGCACACATCGCCGCCCTGCGCCGAGAGGGCCAACTCCTCGCCGCCAACGCCGAGGCCGCCGGGCCGGACGCGACCGTATCCACCTGTCCCGGGTGGCAGGTCAGGGATCTTGTACGGCACACGGGAGCCGTCCACCGTTGGGCCACCGGGTTCGTGGCCGAGCGGCACACCTCGCCCCGTCCCTTGACCGAAGGTCCGGATCTGGACGGCGACGAGCTGTTCGCCTGGTTCCGCGAGGGACACGGGCTGTTGGTCGAGGCGCTGGAGCAGGCGCCGGACGATCTGGAGTGCTGGGCATTTCTGCCCGCCCCGTCGCCACTGGCGTTCTGGGCCCGGCGCCAGGCGCACGAAACGGCGATCCACCGGATCGACTCGGAGTCGGCGCTGCCCTCCGGCGAGCGCACGACCATCGGCTCCGCCTTCGCCGCCGACGGGATCGACGAGCTCCTGAGGGGCTTCCACGCACGGGAGAGGAGCCGGGTCCGCAGCGAGGAGCCCAAGGTGCTGCGGATACATGCCACGGACGAAGACGCGGTGTGGACCGTGCGGATCTCGGAGAAGCCCCCGGTGACGACCCCGGGCGCCGAGGACGAGGCGGACTGCGAGATCAGCGGACCTGCGGCGCGGCTCTACTCGGCGATGTGGAACCGGCTGCCGCTGCCGCAGATCACCGGTGACATCGACGTCGCCCGACTGTGGCGGGAGAACTCGGCCGTCTGATTCACTGCCTTCATGGGGAGGCGTACGCAGGCACAACGGGACGCCGCGACCGTGGAGATCGGATTCGCGCTGGTGTCCGCGGCGTTCCTCGCGGTGATCGTGTTCGCCGTGGTGGCCGGGCCCGGCTGGCTCTTCGACCTGTCCGCCGGGGCGCGGCACGGGCTGGTGACGGTCGCCGCCGTCCTCGCGCCCATGACCTTCGTCGTACGGGTGGTCACCGTCCTGTGGCGGTTCCAGAACGCGACGCGGTATCAGTCCGAAGAGCCGGACCCTCAGCCCAGCCAGCCGGGCCGCACCAACCCCGACTCGTAGGCGAGCACGACCAGTTGCGCCCGGTCACGGGCGCCCAGCTTCACCATCGTGCGGCTGACGTGCGTCTTGGCGGTCAGCGGCGATACGACGAGACGGCGGGCGATCTCCTCGTTGGAGAGCCCGATCCCGACGAGCGCCATCACCTCGCGCTCACGCTCGGTGAGTTCCCCGAGGCTGCGCTCGATCGCCGGCTCCTTGGAGCGGGCCGCGAACTCGGAGATCAGCCGGCGCGTCACCCCCGGAGAGAGCAGCGCGTCGCCCTCCACCACCGCCCGTACCGCACGCAGGAGTTCCTCGGGTTCGGTGTCCTTGACGAGGAATCCGGACGCGCCCGCGCGGATGGCCTCGAAGACGTACTCGTCCATTTCGAAGGTCGTCAGCATCACGACCTTCACATCCGCCAGTTCGGGGTCGTCGGTGATACGGCGGGTCGCCGCGAGCCCGTCGAGCAGCGGCATCCGGATGTCCATGAGGACCACGTCCGGGCGCAGTTCGCGCACCTTCACCAGCGCCTCCTCACCGTCGGCCGCCTCCCCGGCGACCTCGATGTCGGACTGCGCGTCGAGCAGCGCCTTGAACCCTGCACGGACCAGCGACTGGTCGTCGGCGAGCACTACCCGGATCATGACGAAGTCTCCTTGGGCCGCAGCGGAATCAGCGCCCGCACCCGGAAACCGCCGTCCGGGCGTGGACCGGCCTCGATCGTGCCACCGAGTGCGGCCGCGCGCTCGCGCATTCCGGCGAGTCCGTTGCCGCTGCCGCCCGCGTCGGCCTGTCCTGCGGGCCCGTCGTCGTCGATACGAAGCTCCATTTCAGCGCTCCCGTAGCCGAGCGTGACCCGCGCCTGCCGAGAGCCCGAGTGCCGTACGACATTGGTCAGGGCCTCCTGAACGATACGGAAGGCCGCGAGGTCCGCGCCGGGCGCGAGCGCCACCTGCCGTCCCTGACTGGTCACTTCGACGGTGAGTCCGGCGCTCGCCGCCTGCTGCACCAGTTCGGGGAGCCGGTCGAGACCGGGTGCGGGTGCGCGCGGGGCGTCCCCGGGCGTACGCAGGGATTCGAGGACCTGCCGTACCTCGCCCAGCGCTTCCTTGCTCGCCGACTTGATGGTGCTCAGCGCGGTGCGGGCCTGCTCCGGGTCGGAGTCGAGCAGGGCCAGGCCCACGCCCGCCTGCACGTTGATGACGGAGATGGAGTGCGCGAGGACGTCGTGCAGTTCGCGGGCGATCCGCAGCCGCTCCTCGTCCGCCCTGCGCGCCGCCGCGGCGGCGCGCTCCGCGCGCTCCCTGGCCCACTGCTCGCGGCGCAGCTTGGCCAGCTCGGCCACGGCGACGATCGCCACCACCCAGGCGGCGACGACCAGTTCACCGCTCCAGGAGGCACCGTCGTCACCGGAGGGCGGCAGCCAGCGGTAGAGCCAGTGGGCGATCAGCAGATGACCGAGCCACAGCATCCCGATCGCCGACCACGCCGCGCGCCGGTGTCCGGCGACGATCGCAGCGAACACCGCGAGGGCCACGGACACGAAGACCGGGCCGTACGGATATCCGGCGCCGAGATAGACCATGGTGGCCGCCGCGACCCCGAACACCACGGGCACGGGGTACTTCTTGCGCAGGACGAGCAGCGCACTGCCCACGAACAGCAGGACGCGCGCGAAGACATCCAGGCCGGCGCGGTACTCGGTCTGGCCGTGCGCGGCGAAGGTGCTGCCGATCTGTACGAAGACCGTGATCACGAGGGTGGAGATCCAGGGCAGACCATCGCGCTCCGCCCACCTCCACGGTCCCGGAGGCCCGCCGTGCTCGGCCCACCTCCACGGACCGGGCGGTCCATCGCGCCAGGGCGGTCTGCTGCGGGGGCGCGCCGGGAGCCCCGGGGTGTGCTGCTCGTCCATACCGCCACGCTAGACCGCACCCTTGTGCGGTGGCGTCAGCCGTGGGAGGTGAGCGGGTGTACTCCCGGTGAAGTACGTGGCGGGTGGGGCCGGGCCGCCCACCGCGGGGAAAACGGATCGACTGGTCGTAAAGGCCCTGACACAGTGGCGCAGCATGACGGACTTGGAGCTGGTGACCGCCGCGGATGTCCACCTCATGCAGGGCCTCGCCCAGCGGATCACCGCCACCCATCAAGAGCTTCTGGGCGCCGACGCCTCGTACGGCGAACTGGCCTGGATCTGGGGCAAGGGCCATGCCAACCAGGGCGACCACTGGCCTCGTCGGCTGTGGTTCGCCGACGGGGAGCTGGTGGCTTGGGCCTGGGCCCAGCTGCCGCGCAAGGTGCTGCTGAGCAATGGGGTCGTGAAGGAGGCCAAGGGTGCGTATCTCGCCTACCAGGTGCACCCCGATCACGGCGATCTGACCGACGAGGTGATCGCTTGGTACGACAGCACCGCCGCCGGCCTGGAACGTACGGTGCTGCCGAGCGCCGCCGACACCGCCGCGCTCGAGCGCTGGGCGGCCCACGGCTACGTGGCCGACCCGTCGGCGCTGGGCGACGACGGATCCTGGACCCAGCTCAACCAGCGGGACCTCACTGATCTGGAAGAGCCCGTGCTCCCGGACGGATTCCGCTTCCTCACCGCCGACGAGGCGGGGCCCGAGGCCGCGGTCCGCGCCCATCTGGACGCGTGGAGTCCCTCGGCGTACTCGCTGGAGGCGTACGAGGGCGTGCGGCAGACCTCCGCGTACCGCGGCGATCTGCATGTGCTGGTCCGGGCGCCCGACGGTGTGATGGCCTGCTCGGCCGTCATCTGGCTGGACGAGGCCAACCGGACCGCCGAGTTCGAGCCCGTCGGCACGCATCCGGACTTCCGCCGCCGGGGCCTGGCCAGGGCGATGCTCCTGCACGGGATGCGTCTGGCGCGTACGGCCGGCGCGCGGCAGATGACGGTCGCCTGTCTGGGCGCGCCCGGGCATCCCGCGGCCCGCGGCCTCTACTACGGCGTCGGGTTCCGCGAGCTCGCCCGGGACGCACCGCTGCTCAAGCCGGCGACTGCTCCGTAGCCCTGTCCGAAGACTGCTCCTCACGCGCAGCCGTCCGCTGCCCCGACGCCCGGTCCAGCGCACTGATGGCCCGGCGCGCCATGGGATGCGTCCGCACGATCTCGGCCAGCGAGGTCGAGCCCTGCACGATCCGCACGAACACGTTCCACGCGGGCCGGAAGCCGGTGATCGCCGCATGCAGCATGCCGGGCCTGCGCTCGAAGAGCGTCAGGACCCGGCGGCCCATGCTCATCTCCACACCGAGGCCCGCCTTGACGGCGAAGGCGTAGTTGAGGGCCTGGCGCCGAGCGTCGACCGCGTCGTGGGCCTCGGCGATCCGCACCGCCCACTCGCCCGCGAGGCGACCTGAGCGCAGCGCGTACGAGATACCCTCGCGCGTCCACGGTTCCAGGAGACCTGCCGCGTCGCCGCAGACGAGCACGCGGCCGCGCGAGAGCGGGGAGTCGTCGGTGCGGCAGCGGGTGAGGTGGCCGGAGGAGATGGCGGGCTCGAACCCGGCGAGGCCGAGGCTGCCGATGAAATCCTCCAGGTAGCGCTTGGTGGCCGCGCCCTCGCCCCGCGCCGAGATCACACCCACCGTGAGCGTGTCGTCCTTGGGGAAGACCCAGCCGTAACTCCCGGGCAGCGGGCCCCAGTCGATGAGGACGCGGCCCTTCCAGTCCTCGGCGACGGTCGGCGGCACGGGGATCTCGGCCTCCAGACCGAGGTCGACCTGGTCGAGCTTCACACCGACATGTGCTCCTATACGGCTCGCACTGCCGTCGGCCCCGACGACGGCGCGCGCGAGGACGGTCTCACCGCCGCTGAGCACCACCGCGACCGTGCGCCGGTCGGGCACCTCGGGGCCGTGCTGCTCGACGCGCGAGACGGTGACGCCGGTGCGGAGCTCGGCGCCGGCCTTCTGCGCGGACTCGACGAGCCGCTGGTCGAACTCGGGGCGGTTGATCAGACCGAACAGCATCTTCTTCGAACGTCGGGTGCGCGCGAACTTCCCCTCGAGGGAGAAGGTCACCGCGTACACCTTGTCCTTGAGCGGCAGTTCGAAGCCGGGCGGCAGGGCGTCACGCGAGGGGCCGATGAGGCCGCCGCCGCAGGTCTTGTAGCGCGGCAGTTCGGCCTTCTCCAGGAGCAGCACCCGCCGCCCGGCGACGGCCGCCGCATAGGCCGCCGACGCTCCGGCGGGGCCTGCGCCCACCACCACGACGTCCCAGACCTCGGGGGTCTCGTCCGAGGGGCTACGGTCCGCGTTCTCGCTGCTCACGATGGCCTGCTGCTCCGATCCGGCTGTCCGCTGTCTGCTTGTGGGAGAGATCCTACGGCGGTCACGGAAGGCCCCCGCCGCAGGAACAGGGCCTCTCCCCTTGTGAAAAGATCGGCACGCAGAATACGTGCACAACCTCCGCACACCCGTTCAACGTCGCACCCACCAGGAGCGTGCCCATGTCGTCGAATTCCCCGACGAACCGGATCGCCGAGACCGTCGCCGCCCTCATGCCGAGGGCACAGCAGGAGCTGGCCGAACTGGTGGCGTACCGGTCCGTGGCGGATTTCGAGCAGTTCCCGAAGAGCGAGAGCGAAGCCGCAGCGAACTGGGTCGCGGACGCGCTGCGCACCGAGGGCTTCACAGACGTGGCCCTGCTCGACACCCCCGACGGCACCCAGTCCGTCTACGGTCTGCTGCCCGGTCCCGAGGGCGCGCCGACGGTGCTCCTGTACGCGCACTACGACGTGCAGCCGCCGCTCGACGAGCAGGCCTGGGTGACCCCGCCGTTCGAGCTCACCGAGCGTGACGGCCGCTGGTACGGGCGCGGCTCCGCGGACTGCAAGGGCGGCGTGATCATGCACCTCCTGGCGCTGCGTGCGCTCAAGGAGAACGGCGGCATCCCGGTCTCCGTGAAGTTCATCGCCGAGGGCTCCGAGGAACAGGGCACGGGTGGTCTGGAGCGCTACGCCGAGGCGCACCCCGAGCTCCTCACGTCGGACGCGATCATCATCGGCGACAGCGGCAACTTCCGCGTCGGCCTGCCGACGGTCACCTCGACGCTGCGCGGAATGACGATGCTGCGGGTCGAGATGGACACCCTGGAGGGCAATCTGCACTCCGGCCAGTTCGGCGGCGCGGCCCCCGACGCGCTCGGCGCGCTGATCCGTGTCCTCGACTCGCTGCGCGCCGAGGACGGCTCGACGACGGTCGACGGTCTGGACAACGACCAGGTCTGGGAAGGTCTGCAGTACGAGGACGCCGCTTTCCGCTCCGACGCCAAGGTCATCGACGGTGTGGAGCTGATCGGCTCGGGCACGGTCGCCGACCGTATCTGGGCCCGTCCCGCCGTCACCGTCCTCGGCATCGACTGCCCGCCGGTCGTGGGCGCCACCCCGTCCGTGCAGTCGAGCGCCCGCGCACTGATCAGCCTGCGGGTGCCGCCGGGCGTCGACGCGGCCGATGCCACCAAGCTCCTTCGCGCCCACATCGAGGCGCACACCCCCTGGGGCGCACGGGTGCGCACCGAGCAGATCGGCCAGGGCCAGCCGTTCCGCGCCGACGTCAACTCGCCTGCGTACCAGGCGATGTCTGATGCCATGCAGGTCGCGTACCCGGGTCAGGAGATGCAGTACGCGGGGCAGGGCGGCTCGATCCCGCTCTGCAACACCCTCGGCGCGCTCTACCCCGACGCCGAGATCCTCCTCATCGGTCTGAGCGAGCCGGAGGCGCAGATCCACGCGCCGAACGAGTCGGTCGCTCCCGAGGAGCTGCGTCAACTGTCGGTCACCGAGGCGCTGTTCCTGCAGAACTACGCCGCTTCGAAGGCGTAACCGAGCGGGCCGCACGGTCCCGTTCCCGGTGAAACGGTCCCGTTCCCGAGAAGGGGACGGGACCGTATGGTCGGGTCACCCGACCGGCACGCCGCCCTCCAGATACAGCGGCGCCCCTCGCTCACGGGCCCGCAGCGCCCAGCGCAGCCGCTCGTAGCGCACCTGCGGCAGCAGGGCGGCGGCCTCCGCCTCCGACACGAAGCGGCAGGCGCGCAGCTCCGGTCCCGGCAGCAGGGCGTGTTCGGCGGCATCGGCGGGTATCCGGCCGCCGTCGAAGAGCAGCCGTATCCCGCCGTACGCCGGTGGCTTCGGCGACTCCCAGTCGATCACCAACAGGCTTGGCCTGTCGGTGAGTTGTATACCGGTCTCCTCCGCCACCTCCCGCACACCCGCGTCCGCGGGCGCCTCACCGGCCTCGACCACACCCCCGGGGAACTCCCAGCCCGCTTTGTACGTGGGATCCACGAGCAGCACCCGGTCCTCGTCGTCGAAGAGCAGCACGCCGGCGGCGAGCGTCTCGGCCGAGGGCTCGGGAGTCTGCACGATCTCGCACACGCCCGCGGCCTCGGTCCGCACGGCCTCCGCGATCCGTTCGGCGGCCTCGCGCGGGGTCAGCGCACCGGTGTCGAGCAGATAGGCGTCGGCCGCCAGCCATTCACCGAGCGCGGTGAGGTACGGGCCGATGTGGTCCAACGACCATTGCCGTACGCGCTGTTCGCCGTCGGGCACGTCGAGCACCTCCCGGCCGGTGATCCGCTCCCGCAGGATCGTTTCGGCCGGGGCCAGCAGGACATGGCATACGGGGATACGGCGGGAGGCGAGCCTGCCGAAGATCTCGTCCCGGTAGTCCTGGCGCAGCAGCGTCATGGGGACGATCAGGACGCCGCCCACCTCGGCGTGCAGGGCGGCGGCGGTGTCGACCACCATGCGCCGCCAGAAGGCGAGGTCCTGGTAGTCGTCCACGTCGGCCAGGCGCTTGGCGGGCAGCAGCCAGGGCAGCGCGCTGCCGATGACCTCAGGGTCGAAGAGTGTGCTGTTCGGGATCAGATCGAGCAGTTCGCGGGCGGTGGTGGTCTTCCCCGCACCGAAAGCGCCGTTGACCCAAACGATCACGTTTCCCCCTCTTAGTGGCGGACCCCTGTGGCTTGCCCGCTCCACCCTGTCACGTAACCCCGGGGAGCATTGGTCGGAGGCGTCCTGTCGCGTTCTGGCGGGTAGACGCACCGCATGACCGACTTCGTGGACTCACCATGACCGACATCGTGAACTCGGACGAACTGCTGCGGCGCATTCTGCGCGCCCGCGACTGGGCCGCACGCCAGGAGCACGCGTGGCGCGAGCGCACCCAGGATCTGCAACAGGCCGACCCTGACGACGAGTTGGCCGCGCAGGTCTACGGCTGTGCGTTCCAGGCGGTCCGCAGCGTCCTCGACGAGATCATCGAGCCGGGGACGCACGGCGTGTGACGGGCCTCAGTGCGTGGGCGGCGGGAAGGTGGTCCGCAGCGAGAAGGCGTACGCGGTCGGCCCCTGTTCCCGCAGCCGCACCAGCCGCTCCCCCGCCTCTTCGATCGTGGGCCGGTGCCCGGCCGGCACCCACCACAGCGCGGTCACGGCCTCTTCGAGCCGGTGGAAGAACTCACGCCGCCGCTTGAGCAGTTCGCGGTGGCGGCCGGAGTACATGAAGGCGGTGAGCGCGTCGATGTCCCGCCACACGGACAGATTGATCAGCAGCTCGGGATCGCCGAGGATGCGGAAGCCCGTGGCGTCGCCGGACTCGTCCTGCAACCGCCACACGAATCCGTCGGACTGATCGGCCACGGCGTTGACCGGCTCGAGTCCCTCAGTGAAGTCCTTCAACTGTGCGGAATCAAGCGGTGCTTGGAGACGTCCGACGTTGACTTGCGCAAGTTCGTACGCGGGAGAGTCGGTCATAGCGGCACCTTAGGCAGCAGTCCGAGGAATTCTCATCGGGTTTCCGGGGAGTGAGACGGGCGCTTAGCGTGGCGGACCATGAGGATGCTGATCGTGGGCGGCAGCGGGTTCCTGGGCCGAGAGCTGGCGCTGCGGGCCCGGGCCGCCGGCCACGACGTGACGGCCACATACGCGACGACCACACACGCGACGCGCGCCGAGGACGTTCCCGGCGTCGACCGGTTGCGCATGGATCTGTGCAGCGCCGCGGAGATCACGTACGTCCTCGAACACAGCCGGCCCGACGTGATCGTCAACGCGGCCTATCGCAAGGCCGATTGGGCGGTGACCGCCGACGGCGCGATTCGTCTGGCCATGGCGGTGGCCGCCAGCCACCCCGGGCCGCGTCTGGTGCACGTGTCCAGCGACGCGGTCTTCTCGGGCGCCGATGTGCGCTACGACGAATCCGCAGGACCGGATCCGGTCACCGCGTACGGGGCGGCGAAGGCCGCGGCCGAGACGGCCGTCCGTCTACTCCTGCCGACCGCCGTGATCGCCCGGACCTCGCTGATCGTCGGCGACGGTGACTCCGTGCACGAGAAGGCCGTTCACGAACTGGCCGCCGGGGGCCGGGAAGGCGTCCTGTTCATGGATGTCGTGCGGTGCCCCGTCCATGTCACCGACCTCGCTCTGGCCCTCCTGGAACTCGCCGTATCGGACCACGAGGGCGTGTGCCACCTCGCGGGCACCGACGCGGTCAGCCGCCATGAACTCGGCGTCCTGATCGCGCGACGCGACGGCGTGGACAGCTCCCGGCTGCCGGCCGGCCGACGCCCCGACCCCGCCTCACCAGGCGATGTCCGCCTGGACGGCACGCGGACGCAGCGCGCTCTGCGTACGCGGCTGCGCGGTGCCCGGGAGTTCCTGAGCGTCCGCTAAGTTGCCCGCCATGGCTGAACTGGGACCCGTCATCTGGCCACCCGCGCCGATCAGGACCGAACGCCTCGTGCTCCGTGAGTCCGAGGCGCGCGACCGAGCGGCGTTCATCGAGCTGTTCGCCTCCGAGGAGGTGGGCACCTACCTCGGCGGCGCCCGTCCGGTGGAGGAACTCGAACGAGCCGTACCCGCTGCACCGGGACGGCGGCCGGGCGTCTTCGTCGTCGAGCACGAAGGCGCGATGATCGGCTCCCTCCAGATCGACCGGCGCGACCTGGACCGTCCGGGGCACGTCCGTCCCGCTGCCGAAGAGCCCGAACTCGGCTACATGTTCCTGCCGCAGGCGTGGGGGCACGGATACGCGGCCGAGGCCTGCACGGCCGCGCTCGGCTGGTTCGCCGAAGCCCTCCCCGACGAGCCCATGGTCCTGTGTACGCAGCGGGCCAACCACCGCTCACTGCACCTCGCACTGAAGCTGGGCTTCCACGAGGTCGCACGGTTCGAGGAGTTCGGCGCCGAGCAGTGGTTCGGTGTGTGGTCGCCCAACGGTAGTGATCACCACGGTCGTTGACGCTCGGCGGTTGTGCGGCGCCCATCAGGCGGTACGCGTCATGGGCCGGATCGAGCGGGTGAGCGAGCCCAGCATGCGAGCTCGCAACGCGACGGGATACCCGTGGTCGTCTCCTTCCAGGACCCGTCCACCGGGCAGGTATTCACCGTGACGAACGACCGTGAGCGCGGGGAGCGGATCACCGCGGCCTGGACGGGCGGCCGCGGGGTCGCGATCCACTACTCCCCCGACGCCCCCGCTCTTCACCCCGGACCTCGCGGCGGAACACCGTTCCCGCCCGGTCGAGTTGGCGACGAACGTCGTGGCGCTCCTGCTCGGCGTGGCGGCGGTCACCGTCGGGATCGCGCTGCTGTGACGCCTGGCGAGGGGCGGCATGCGTAGGGCTCACACAAACGAAGCCCAACAGAGCCGCTCAGCACTTCTCCGCGTGCAGATACTCCGCCATAGCAGTCGTGGCCACCGACGGATCTGTCACCCGATCCGCGAGCAGATCACCCACCGCCGCCGGCCCCTGCGCATCCATCAGCTCACACAGCGCCCTCTGCGACTCCGAATCCAGCGCATCCCATGACTCGTCGTACACCAGCTGCGCCTCAGCGTCGTCGAGGATGTCATCCGTGTGCCCCGTCAGCACCTCCTCGACGAGCGCCTGATACTTGCCCGTCGACAGCCCCTGGCACTCGGCGGACCCGGACACGTTGCGGTCCTTGCCCGCGGCGAAGTTCTCTTCGAGGAGTTCCTTACAGGCCTCGCTGTCGGATGCCGGCACACTCGCGGACGCGGTGGGTTTCCCGTCGGTCTTACCACCGTCGGTATCGGAGCAGCCGGTCAGTGCGACGCACGCGGCGGCGACCAGCGCGTAGACGGTGCGGCGCATGGTCCCCCCCAGGATGTGAGTGGCGGGGATGCTATCGCCGACACCGTTGCACTGGTGGGGGTTTCTGAGGTTCTGCCTGCCCACGTGCGGACTGTGCCCATGCTGCCGGACATGGCGTATGCGGCGGTGATCAGGGCTGATACGACCGCCGAGTGCACGGACGTCCTCGACCGGGTGTGCAAGGTACTCGACCTCGAACCGAGTTTGGCGCCCGGGCAGTTGACCAATGACCGGTGGATCGCGCGCGCTACCCCTGCGGGCGGTGGCAGTAGCGCCATTCCGCCTCCCGGTGCGGCTCCGCCCTGAACACCCTGCACATACTCAGCGCCGCAGATCACCATCGTTCCGGGCGGCCGACCATGCTCCCCAACCTCGACAGCCACGGACTGCCCAGCACATGGCCCGCCCTCGATCCCCAACATCATCATGCGGGGACCAACGGCGGGCCGTGGGCACTAGTTACGCGGCGGAACTACACCCTGTCCAGGTTGGACCTAGCACTTTTCCGCCGGGTCGTCGCTCCATATGCCTAGGTAAGACGCGAGCACCCAGCCCTGCTGCTGAGTTCCTTCTCTCCGGACGTGCCACCAGACGCTTTCTCCGTTGACGCTCGTGCCATATCGCCAGCAGTGGTAGTACACCTGCAGGTTGGACCACTGGCCGTATGGATCGCAGCTGGTATACGGGCCGCTGCGGTAGTTCACGCCCGTTCCGTGCACGCCAGACTTGTAGTCGCTCTTGTTGCTCCAGCCCGTTGAGCAGACAGCCGCTTGAGCAGGGGTGGCGGTTACGGCGGGCACGGCCGCAGCGAAGGCCAGGAGGGCCAGCGCTTGGGCCCCTCGGCGAAGCGATCTGCGTCGCTTGGCGCTTTCCGTCTTCATGGTCTTCCTCGCGTCTCCAAGGCCGATGCCCCAGACGCTCAGGCGGCGTCAGGAGCATGACAAGAAGTGATCACGCGGACTGTTGCAGGTCAGCCACCTTGGCGTATTGGAAGAATCCGCAACGGCCGCGAGATGGTCTACACGGCCTGCGAGGTCATCTCCGGCGAGGCGCACGTTGCTGACGAGGATGAGTTCGACCCGGTCACCTGGGTGACTTTGGCCGAGATTCCGGAGTATGCGCCTTACGGGCTGTTCGGCCCGGTGCAGTCGTACCTCGACACGGCCCTGACCAGACGCTCGCCGCCGCGAACGCCTCGGCCGTTGACAGGCGCCAGATAGCCTCGGAGGGCGAGCTCTCATCCCGACCCGGAGTTTGCGTCATGACCACGGGAGGCCATGGCTGCTTCATTGAGGACGGTGACTGGTTCTCCATCTTTGACAGCACCTCTGACGGTCATTCCGTCATTGACGGCGCCGGGAAGGAAAGGTTCCTCAACAAGGATTTCAGCGAGGACAGGGTGGTGGAATTTAAGATTTGCCTGGGCAAGTGGAGCACTAAGGGAATTCTGTCTAACAACGGCTAACACACTGAGGTGGAGCGCTCCTGGTTGCCGTGTCCGGGGCGCGAGTTGAGCGTTCGGTCCGGTGTAGGGACGTCACCGTGGATCGTGTCGGATGAGCTGTGGGATCACCTGGAGCCGCTGCTGCCGCAGCGGTTCCGGTATCCCGGCCGCAAGCCGTTGCCGGACCGGGACGTGCTGTGCGGGATCTTGTACGTGTTGCACTCCGGGATCCAGTGGGAGTACCTGCCGCAGGACCTCGGTTTCGGCTCGGGCATGACGTGCTGGCGGCGGCTGCGGGACTGGAACGAAGCCGGCGTGTGGCAGCGGCTGCACAAGGTCCTGCTGGCCGAGTTGAACGCGGCGTCACGGCTGGACCGGTCCCGCTGCGTGGTCGACTCCTCCCACGTCAGGGCGCTCAAAGGGGGGAGCCACACCGGCCCGTCACCGGTCGACCGTGGCCGGGCCGGCTCGAAGCATCACCTGATCGTCGACGGGCACGACACTCCGCTCGCGGCCCTCCTGACTGGGGGCAACCGCAATGACGTCACTCAGCTGCTGCCGCTGCTCGATGCGATCCCGCCCGTCCGCGGGCAGATCGGCCGTCCCCGTCGCAGGCCGAACTCGCTGTTTGCCGACCGCGGCTACGACCACGACATCTACCGCGACCAGGTCCGCGACCGCGGCATCGTGCCCGCGATCGCCCGCCGCGGCACCCTGCACGGCACGGGACTGGGCACCTACCGCTGGGTCGTGGAGAGGAGTATTGCGTGGCTGCACGGCTTGCGATGTCTACGCATCCGATGGGAACGGCGAGCCGACATGCGCGAAGCGTTCCTCAAACTCGCCTGCTGTCTCATCACCCACCGACAACTCAGCTCCCTGGGCCAGCCGTTGTAACGGCCAGATCCACGGGCTTGCCCCTCCATCGGCCACCGGAGGGGCCGCGGCCACTCGCGCCAAGGCCGCTCCCGGCCGAGTCGGAGCGGCGACCGCTCTGTAGGGTCCGGCACCATGACGCCTGACATCCCCCGAGACCTGAAGCGCGGCGGTGCGAGCTGGGAAGACCTTGTCGCCCAATACGCGTGGGCCGATGCTGACGATCCCGATGCGTACACCTACTCCGTGATTGCAGGGAAGACGGAAGACGACGTGATCCGGGCGTTCGGTGGCGATCCCGAAGCGTCGAGGCTGATGACATTCGCCGAGACTGTCGAAGAGCAAGCAGCTCATCTCTATGAGGACTACGAACTGCTTCGTGTGCTTACCGCCGGCCGACACGTCGTCGCCATCGAATGGGGCTACCACGGCAGCATCCGGGAGATCGCCCGACGAACATCCGCTGACGGAGGCGAGTTCTTCAGCGTCCACCGGAATGTGAATGCCAGGTACCAGGTCCTGCACGCCCGCAACGGCCGGGTGGACGGGATGTTCGATCCCTTTGAGCTGGAGGACGCGGACTGGATGAACCCGGAACCGGAGCTACCCGCCTGGGCAGGAGGGGTCGCCTTCCATGTGGAGACTCTGTGTGCCGAGTCCTTTGCGCTCATGGAACGCACCATGGGCGTGGCTGCCGATCGCGGGTGGATGGACATGGCGCTGCGTACGGTACTGCTCAAGTCACCCTCTGAGCTCTTCGGTCAGTCGGAGGCGGCATGGCTCCCATGAACAAGGCGAGGGCTGTAAGTACCGCAGCCGACGACATCAGCGGCTGACACCAGCAGACGGCCAACCACGGCTCCCGGGGCCGTTCCGTCTCATTGTGTTAGCCGTTGTAACAGCTGCAGCGCCTACAAGGATGTCTCGGCCTAGCCGTGTGAGCCGTTCTGAGGCGCTACCTCACCGACCCCGCTCACGCGTAAGCCCCGAACCCTGGGAGAGGTTCGGGGCTTACGCGTGCCCGCTGCCTACGGCATGCGCAGTGCCTTCCACGTGTTGGGACCCACGATCCCATCGACGCCAAGTTTGTTCTTCGCCTGGAAGCGCTCCACCGCGCCCTCCGTGCCGGCGCCGAACTGGCCGTCAATGCCCGCCGACCCGACGGAGCAGCCACGGAGGGTGAGGAGCGCCTGTATCTCCTTCACCTTGGCCCCGGTGTCGCCGCGATCTGCGTAGGTGTTCCAGTGGATCAGCGGTCCGTAGGGTGTCCCCAGCCGGACCAGAGAAGCCGAAGGGCCGTGGACTGCACGCCCGTGAATGCGTGGTGGCGGTCACCAACTGGCTGGGACACGAGAACGGGGCAATCACGCTGCGGGTCTACGCCCACTTCATGCCGGAAGCGGACGGCCGCGGCAGGAAAGCCATGGATGCATGGTTCGCGGGCATCGATTCTCAAAAGATCTCCCCAGATTCTCCCCCGCTTGCCGATGAGGCCGATGAGGCTCCCCCAGCGGCAGGGCCTCAAAGCCCCTCAGGGATCAGCCCGGAGCTGCCTACGGCGAGCCAACCGGAGTCGGATCTGGCCGCGTGAGGTCGACATTCTGCCGGCTCAGCCCCTACCCCTTAGTCGACCCCAACGTCAGCCCCGCGATGAAGTGCCGCTGAAGCAGCAGGAACACGATGATCGTGGGCGCCGCGACGATCACCGATCCCGCGGCCAGCAGGTTGTAGTCCGTGAAGAACTGGCCGCTCAGGTTGTTCAGCGCCGAGGTGATCGGCAGCTTGTCTCCGGTGTTGATGAACACCAGCGCCCACAGGAAGTCGTTGTACATCCACGTGAACTGGAGCGTGCCGAGGGCCGCGAGGGCCGGCCGGCACAGCGGCAGGGTGATCCGCCAGTACTGCGTCCACACGCCCGCGCCGTCCACGATCGCCGCCTCGATGATCTCCTGGGGCAGCGCGCGCATGAAATTGGCCAGGACGAAGACGCAGAAGCCGAGTTGGAAGCCGATCTGGACGGCGAGGACCGCCCAGTAGGAGTCGTACATCAAGTACGAGTCCGACATCCAGTACGGCAGCTCGATCCTGTTGAACACCGCGTACAGCGGCGTGATGATGACCTGCTGCGGCAGCAGATTGCCCGCCGTGAACACCATGACGAGCACGATGCCGCCACGCATCTTCAGACGGGACACCGCGAAGGCCGTGAACGACGCCAGGAAGAGCACGATCAGCACGCCGGGCACGGCGATGATGAGCGTGTTCATGAAGTACTTCGTCATCCCGGAGTCGGTGAACGCCTGCCGGTAGTAGTCGAAGGACAGGTTCTTCGGCAGCGAGAAGTACCCCTCCTCGGAGGTCTCCTCGTACGGGCGCAAAGAGGCGTACACCGCGAGCAGCAGCGGCGCGACGAACGCGAGGGAAACCGCGAGCAGGAAGATCTCCGTGCCCCAGCGGCCACGGCGCTTGGGCCGGGCTTCGGGTACGGGCGCGCGCTTGGCGGCGGCGGTCGGCGCGGGCGCCGGTGCGACGCTCATCAGTGCTCCTCCCCGCGCAGCTCCTGGACCAGATACGTCACGACGAATCCGAGGGAGACGACAAGCAGCACGACGGCGATCGCGGAGCCGAAGCCGATCCGGCTGGCCTCGCCGATGATGTTGTCGGTGACCAGCACGGACAGCAGCTCAAGGCCGTTTCTTCCTCTGTTGATGGCATAGACGATGTCGAAGGCGCGCAGTGCCTCGATCACCGTGATGACCATGACGATGACGTTGACCGGACGCAGGGTCGGGAAGACCACCCGGAAGAACGTCTGGCGTGCGTTGGCGCCGTCGATCGCCGCGGCCTCCTTGAGCGAGGCGTCGACCGCCTTGAGTCCGGCCAGATAGAGGATCATCACGTAGCCGGTGTGGCGCCAGGCCGCGGCGAGCAGCACCATCCAGATGTTGATGTCCGGATCGCCGATCCAGTCGATCGGGTTGTCCTGCCGCCCGAGCAGCGCGTTGAGCGCGCCCTGGTCACGGGAGAAGACCAGCTGGGCGATGAAGCCCACGATGGCCAGCGAGAGCACCACCGGCAGGTAGATCGTCGACTGGTAGAAGCGGCTGAAGCGCACGCCCCGGTCGATGAGCACGGCGAGGAACAGGCCGAACGGCGTGGCCACCAGCCCCAGGAACCCCAGCCACATCAGGTTGTGGCGTACGGCCGGCCAGAACTGCGGGTACTCGGTGAAGGCGGTCTTGTAGTTGTCGAGACCGACCCAGCTGACGTCCCCGACACCGTCCCAGCTGGTGAAGGACAGGCCGATGGAGGCGAAGGTCGGGCCCCAGACGATGAACAGGTCGATCAGGATGGCCAGGCCGAGCAGGACGCCGAGGACGACGCGGTCGCGGCGGGTGAACCGCCGTGCTCCGCGCGGCCGTCGACGCCGTCCGCCCCGCAAGGAGGTGAGCGACACGGGTGTGAACTCCCAGCGCGTGAGGGGTCAGCCTGCGGCGAAGACGGTCTTCTTCTGGCGCTCGATGTCATTGACGAGACCGTCGACATCGTTCGGATCGCCGATGAACTTCTGGATCGCCGGGATCATCACCGTGGACGCGAAGTCCGGGCGCGTGTCACGGTCGAGGAACTGGGAGATCTGCTTGGCACTGGAGACCAGCTCCACGGCCTTCTTCTGCAGTTCCGTGTACTTGCCGGTGTCGGCGTCCTTGTGGACCGCGATGTTGTTGGGGTCGGAGGCGAGGTAGATGTCCTCGGCTTGTGCGGTGGCAAGGTACTTGAGGAGGTCCTTGGCTCCCTCCATGCCCTTGTCGCTCTTGAGGTTCTTGCCCTTCTTCGCCAGCAGGAAGCCGTCGATCGGGGCCTCCACCGCGTCCGTGCCGTGCTCCGGGTTGATCTCGGGGAAGGCGAAGAAGTCCAGGTCGTCCTTCTCGGCGTCGGGGAACTGCTGGCCCGGGTGCGGCAGTCCGAAGACGGCCATACCGGCCTCGCTCTTCTGCAGCGCCTGTGCGCCTTCCTGCCAGGTACGGCCGTTGGCGCCTTCCTGGTGATACGGCATGAGGCGGCGCCAGGTGTCGAAGACCTCCTTGACCTCGGCGCCGTTCCACGCCTCCTCGCCGGCCATCAGCGACTTGTGGAACTCATAGCCGTTGATCCGCATGTTGAGGTAGTCGAACGTGCCCATCGCGGGCCAGCCGTCCTTGTCCGCGAACGCGATCGGGACAAGTTTGTCCTTCTGCATCTGCTTGGCGAGGGCGACGTAGTCGTCGAGGTTCTTGGGCACCTCGTAGCCGTACTTCTGGAAAACGCTCTTCCGGTGGAATACGGCCCACGGATAGTAGTAGTACGGCACGAAGTACTGCTTGCCGTCCTCGCCCGTCGACTGGTCCTTGATCGCGTCCGAGAATCCGTCGAAGCCGGACCACACGTCGGATATGTCGTGCAGCAGGTTCTTCTTCGCGAAGAACTGCATACGGTATCCGGCGAACCACATGAACACGTCGTCGGGCGTGCTCTGCAGATAGCGGTTGATGTTCTCCTGGAACGAGTTGTGGTCAACCGTGTTGACCTTGACCTTGCGCTTCTCCTTCGACTGCTTCTCGTACGCCTTGAAGGCCTCGGCGAACGCCTTCTTCGGCACCGGGTCGGAGGAGTTGGAGCCCATCGCGATGGTCTTGCCGGCCTCCCCGGGTCCGCCGCCACAGGCGGTCAGAAGCGAGGGCAGGGCGATGGCGCCCGCTCCGATCGCGCTCCCGCGCAGGAGAGTTCGCCGGGACATCGGATGTCCTGCACCGTTTCGGGATACGCCGCCAAGCGCTCCCGGACCAGTGAACGATGACTCTGCCATGTCCCTCTCCTCGATCAACTCGTGCCGCCGCGGGGCGAACCCAACACAATCGAACGTGAGGCTTGGATCTCACTCCCAACCTGCGGATCGGTCAAGACTTGCGGCAGGACAAGGGCGAACCGTTACCTCATCCCTTCCAACAGACTCGAACACGCCCTACCGTAAACGCGCGACATGACACATACATGACATCCACCAACCCGCGCGAGTACGGAGGAACGTAACGATGCGTCACCTTCCCACCCGCAACACTCGCCGAAGAATGATCGGAGCGCTGGGCATCGCCCTGCTCTGCACGGCTGGACTTGCCGAGCCCGCGAGGGCAGCTGATCCTGAACCGGTCCCGCCCGCGGTGCAGCCTCTGCTCGACGACGGGCTCGCCCTCACCCCTCCGATGGGCTTCAACAACTGGAACTCCACGCACTGCCGCGCCGAGTTCAACGAAGCGATGGTCAAATCGGTGGCCGACATCTTCGTCGAAAAAGGCCTCAGGGACGCCGGGTACCAATACGTCAACCTGGACGATTGCTGGGCACTTCCGCAGCGCGACGCGAACGGCAAGCTCGTACCGGATCCGGTCCGATTCCCGAACGGGATCAAGGCAGTTGCCGACTATGTGCACGCCAAGGGTCTGAAGTTCGGCATCTACACCAGTGCGGGCACCAAGACCTGCGACTCTGCCGGTTTCCCCGGTGGCCTCGGCCATGAGGAATCGGACGCCCAGCAGTTCGCGCAATGGGGTGTGGACTACCTCAAGTACGACAACTGCAATAACCAGGGCGTGGACGCCGAACAGCGCTACCTCAAGATGCGCGACGCGCTCAAGGCCGCCTCGCAGGAGACAGGTCGCCCCATCGTCTACAGCATTTGCGAATGGGGCCAGAACAAGCCCTGGGATTGGGCCGCCGACGTGGGCCACTTGTGGCGGACCACCGGTGACATCAGTGACAACTGGGGCTCGATGGTCGGCATCCTGAAGAAGAACCTGCCGCTCGCGCCGTATGCGGGCCCCGGGCACTGGAACGACCCCGACATGCTGGAAGTCGGCAACGGCGGGATGACCGACACCGAGTACCGCACGCACTTCTCAATGTGGTCGATCATGGCGGCGCCCCTGCTCATCGGCTCCGATCTGCGCAAGGCGACCCCGGGGACCTTCGAGATCATCGGCAACGAGGAGGTCATCGCGGTCGACCAGGACCCGCTCGGCCGGCAGGGCGAGGTCATCACCTCGGAGGGCGGCCGCTGGGTCGTGTCCAAGGTGATGAAGGACGGCAGCCGCGCGGTCGCCCTGTTCAACGAGTCGGGCACGGCGCAGCGGATATCGACCACCGCCTCGGCGCTCGGCCTTCCCGGGGCCGCGGGTTACTCCGTACGCGACCTGTGGCAGCACAAGAGCTACAACTCGGCGGGCACCCTGGCCGCGACGGTCCCCGCGCACGGCACCGTGATGCTGCGGGTGAGCGCGGACCGCGACTGGGCCCTGCACCCGCCGGCCGTCGAAACAGCCGTCGAGGGCGGGGTGTTCGTCCAGACGGGCCGGGCAGCAAAGCTCACGACGCAGGTCACGGACCTCGGCCGCACCCCCGCACGTACGGTCTCGGTCTCACTGACCGCTCCGTCGGGATGGTCGGTGCGGGCCATGTCACCGGCCTCGGCCGCCGCGCTGGGGACCGGCGAAACGCTGAGCACCTACTGGACGGTGAGCGCACCGGCGGGTACGGCGACGGGATCGTACGACCTGACGCTGAGGACGAGTTACCGCTCACCGACCGGTACGCGGGTGTCGGGCACAGTGCCTTTGACCGTACGCGTGGTCGTACCGCCGCCTGCGGGCACAAGTGCACTCAGCTCGCTGGACTGGCTCTCCGCGGCCAACGGCTGGGGCCCGGTGGAGAAGGACACCAGCAACGGCGAGGCCCAGGCCGGTGACGGCCGGCCGCTCACCGTCAACGGTGCGGTCTTCGCCAAGGGGCTCGGCGTCCATGCCGAATCGGTCGTCGAGTACTACCTGGGCGGCGAGTGCAGCACGCTGACAGCACAGGTGGGCGTGGACGACGAAGAGGGCGCCGAGGGCAGTGTCGCCTTCGAGATCTGGGCCGACGGGAAGAAGGCCGCGTCGACCGGGGTACTCACCAACGCCGATCCCGCACAGCCGATCTCGGCCGATGTGAGCGGCGCGGAGGTGGTGCGCCTCGTCGTCACGGACGGCGGGGACGATGTGACCTCGGATCACGGGGACTGGGCTGTCCCTGAGCTCAGCTGCTGAGCTGTCGGCTGCGTCGCTGATGAGGAGGGGTGGTGCGGGAACAGGCCGTCGGCTTCCGCGCCACCCCGCCCCTGCGTTCACAGCACCTTGGAGAGGAAGGATCATGTCCGTTCGTGCTGTGGGTGGGTCAGGACGTCGCGGGGGTTGCCGGCCTCCGGTTCACTACCCCGGACGCATTCCTGGGCCCTCACTTGCCACCGTTGATCGTGATCTCGGACAGCTTGCCCTCTTCCACACCCCACTTGGCGATGATCCTGTCGTACTCCCCGCTCGCCACCACCGCGTCCAGGGCCGCCTTCAGAGCGTCACGCAGCTGGTCGTTGCCCTTGGCCACGGCGATGCCGAACGGACCCGCCTCGACCTGGTCGCCGACGATCTCGAAGTTCCTGCCGCCGCCCGAGTTCTTCACGCTGTACGCGGCGATCGGGAAGTCCGCGGCCACCACATCGGCGCCGCCACCACGCATCCGGGTCTCGGCCTCCGGGTTCGTGGGGAAGTCCTCGACCTTGAGGGCAGCCTTGCCGCCCTTCGCGCACTTCTCGTTCTGCTCCTTCGCCAGATCCAGCGCGAACGTGGCCTGCTGAACAGCGATGGTCTTGCCGCAGAGGTCGTCCCAGGTCTTGATGTCCTGGGTCTTGCCCTTGTTGGTGTACAGCGAGACACCCGCGACGAAGTAGTCGACAAAGTCGACGCCCTTGCCGACCTTCTTGCCGGTGTCGCCGTCGATGCCGTCCTGACGGTTCTTGGTGTCGGTCATCGCCGACATCGCCACGTCGTAGCGACCGCCGCCGAGGCCACCGATCAGGTCGGCGAACTTGCCGTTCTGGAACTTGAACTCGACACCCAGCTGCTCACCCATGGCGGCCGCGATGTCGGGGTCGATACCGACGGTCTTGCCGTCCTCGTCCACGTACTCGACCGGCGCGTAGGCGATGTCCGAG
>JOGW01000021.1 GCA_000721375.1 Streptomyces sp. NRRL B-3428
TCTACACTAGATCGCTCGTCGGCAGCGTCAGATGTGTATAAGAGACAGGCTGACATCGAGGTCGGAGCGGGGGCCACGCGTGGGGGCGGTGGTGGTGGGGTGACGGCCGGGGTAGCGGCTGGGGATCCGGCGCCTGTCTGCGTATCGACGGTGGAGAAGCCGGACCCCGAAGGCGTACGGAAAAGGGACTCCGAAGGCGTACGGGAAATGGGCGCGTGCGAAGCCGACGGGCCTTGGTCGCCGAAACCTTCCGGCAGGGGTTCATGGCTGCCGACACTCTCCGGCAGGGGCGCATGGCCGGTGGGCCCATGCGGCGGAGGTTCATGGCCGGTGGACCCCTCCGGCAGAGGGTCCTGGCCGGGGAACCCCTCTGCCGCAGTCTCATGGCCCACGTGGCCCTTCGGCGTCGGGCCGTGGTCGTCGAAGCCCTCGGGCAGTGGCCCCAACTGGTCGAAGACCTCGATGAATTCATCGTCCGGCCCCGGTGGCGGCAGGAGCAGGACCGCCTCGGCCAGCGCCTTGCGGGCGCCTGTCGCGCTGCGGAAGCGGGCGTGGGGTTCGGGCTGGAGGAGGCCGGCGAGGACCTGCCACAACGGCTCGGGGATCGAGCGCGGGGAGTGCGGGGTGCCGTGGGCGCGGAAGAGTTCCGTGAGTGCCTGGGCGTCCGGCTTCGCGCCCTCCAGGAGGTAGAGCGCGACCAGGCCCGTGGCGAAGAGGTCGGCCGGGAAGTCAGGTTCGTCGTACGCGCTCTGCTCGGGCGCGAGATACCCAGGTGTCCCCACGACCAGGTCGGTCGCGGTCAGCCGGGGGTCGCCCTTGCGCATCGAGATGCCGAAGTCGGAGAGCCGCAGATGCGGGCGGCGCGTGCCGGTGGCCTCGAGAAGGATGTTGGCGGGCTTGATGTCGCGGTGCACGACACCCTCCGCGTGCACCGCGGAGAGCCCGGACAGGAGCTGGTCGAGCAGCTGCGCCACGAAGTGCGGCGGCAGCGGCCCGTAGTCCCCGATGAGATGGGCGAGTGAGCCGCCGCCGACGAGGTCCATCGTGAACAGGACCTTGTCGTCGTCGGCGGCCCAGCTCGCCGGGGCCAGAACGTGCGGGTGATCGATGCGCAGGGCCTGCTCGCGTACGAAACGGAGCAGGCTGTGCGCATCGCTCTGCAGCAGGACCTTGGCGGCGACGTAGCGGCGCCTGCGGTGATCCCAGGCACGCCAGACGGCACCGACGCCACCGCGTCCGATCGGGTCGACCAGTTCGTACCGGCCGGCGAAGACCTCACCCATGACCGTCACCCATGACCGTGCTGCACTCCCGTCCAGCCCCCGCGGGCTGCTCGGCTGCTGCCGGTTCGGATTCTCTCCCCGTGGGAACCCGAACCGTCGATCGAGCTGCTGGGTACTACCCCTGGTGCGACTCGTAGTGAGTCACGGCGTCCGCGGTGCGTCCGGCGCCGTACACCCGCAGGAACTCTGCCAGTTCCGGATGGGTCGGCGCGAGAGTCTCGGCTGCCTCGATGATCTCGCCCGCGGACGAGACGGAGCGCAGCAGCGACTGGATCTCACGGACCACACGCTTGACGGTCGGCGCCCCCACGCCGGCCCCCCGCGCCTGGGTCGTCGTGGTGAGCACCGCGCCGCCCTGGTTCTTCTTGATCTCCTCCATGCGCTCGGCCGCCTCGGAAGCACTCACGCTGCCGTCCGCGACCTGGCCCGACAGGTCCTGGAGCAGCTGTACGCGCTGCACCACGGCCGGGTTGCCGATCTTGGCCCGCTGGCCGCTCATCAGCTGCGAGAGCATCGGCGCCGAAAGGCCGAGCACTGCCGCGAGCCTTGCCTGGTTCAGGCCCAGGTCCTCTATCAGCCGACGGAAGAGCGCCCCCAACGGCTCCCCGTACCAACTGCGCTGGAGCTCTCTGGCTCTCGCAGTGGCTTCTTGCTGTTCCGCATCCACGATGCGTCCTCCCCTTCGCTCATGCGAACCTCGCGGAGCATCTTACGGAGCGTGGTCGCATAGGGGGAGCCCCAATCCTTTTGCGGGATCCGGGGGGTGACCCGGTACTCTTGTCTCCGACGCTCGCGTGGGAGTGCTTGCCGCGCTGCGTTTCCCGTTACGGGGCCTTAGCTCAGTTGGTAGAGCGCTGCCTTTGCAAGGCAGATGTCAGGAGTTCGAATCTCCTAGGCTCCACATTCAAGATCCCTCTGACCTGCGGAAACGCCGGTCAGAGGGATCTTTCGTTTACGGCGGCCCGGCCCGGCCCGGCCCGGCTCGTACGAGGAGGTCAGGCGCGGCTGTAGTGGTAGCCCTCGCCGTGGGACGGGCCCACGTTGTGCAGGGCGCCGCTGCCGTTGACCGTCATGAAGGACGGGTCGAGCGTCGCGTAGCAGTAGCCGGGGTTGGCGGCGACGAGCTTGGCCGTGCCGATGTTGATGCGCTTGCCGCCGTCGGACGTGGAGGTGACCTGCGCCTCGTACGGGCATTCGTTGATGGGCATGTCCGTCAGGCGCACCACGCCTGTGCGGGAGATGGTGATGGTGCCCGGCTGGCCGATGTTGGTCTGGCCGGCGTACTTCCAACTGCCGATGAAGAACGAGGGGACCGTGTCCCCGCCGGACGAACCGCTCGACGAGCCACTGCTGCCGCCGCTGCTCGCGCCGCCGCCGTCCGATGAGCCGGATCCCGAGTCCGTGGAGCCGCTGTCGCCGGAGGCGCCCGCGGTGGTCGCATCACCGCCGTCCGTCGAGCCCGAGCCGCCGGTGGCCGTGCCCGGCTGCGCGTCCTGGCCGTCAGCTCCCTTCTCGCCGTCCTTGCCCTTCTCGCCCTCGCCCTTGTCCTCGTCCTTGCCGGACGGTGGGCTCTTGTCGCCGGTGGGCGACGAACTGTCGGGCGAACCGGGTGAGTCGGTGCCGGTATCGCCGTTCGACGGGGGTGCGGACTGGTGTCCCTTGTCCTGGCCGAACGGCTGCAGCAGGGCGACGGTGCCGCCGCCCACCGCCACGACCAGGACCACGGGGAGGGCGATCGCCCAGCGGCGGCGTGCGCGCTGCGGGCGGCTGTTGTGTGCGGTGGCCTCGGAACCACCCTTGGCGCCGGTCGCGTTCGTGCTGGGGCGCAGGCCCACTGTGGCCCGGTCGACGGGCGGATCTGGGACTTGGCTCACGGGCTTCGCCGGGGCTGCGTGTGCGGGTGGCTCCGGGACTTCGCTTACGGGTGTCCCCCGCACCTCGCTTGCGGGTGTCTCCCGGACCTCGCGTACCGGCGCCTGGGCGTCCAGGAGCTGGGCCGAGAGCTCGGCCAGGTGGGCCACCAGTTCCGAGGGCAGCCACGAGGGGCCGGCCGTGGGTGTCTGCGTGGAGCCGAGGTCGCTCGACAGGGCGGCCACGGAAGGGCGTTCGTCCACCGCCTTCGTCAGGCAGCGGGCGATCAGGGCCCGCAGTTCCGGATCGTCGATCCCGTCGAGGTCGGGTGCGGCCTCGACGATCTGGTACATCACCGCGTGCTGGTTGCTGGCCTCATGGCCGAAGGGCAGCTTGCAGGTCGCCGCGTACGCCAGCAGACAGCCGAGCGCGAACACATCGCTCTCCGGGCCCGCGCTCAGTCCTTGGATCTGCTCCGGGGACATGAAACCCGGGGAACCGACCACCATGCCCGTACTGGTGAGCAGGGATTCGACGGAGGAGTGTGCGGAGAACTGGGCCGCGGCCCGGGCGATACCGAAGTCGATCACCTTCGGACCGGCCATCGTGAGCATCACGTTGGAGGGCTTGAGGTCCCGGTGCACGATGCCGGCCGTGTGGATGTCGTGCAGTGCCTGCAACAGGCCCTGCGCGAGCGCCCGTACGGACGCGGTGGGCAGATGGCCGTGGGCCCGTACCGCCTGTTCCAGGGAGAGGCCGGGCACATACCCCGTGGCCACCCATGGGGGCTCCGCGTCCGGGTCCGCGTCCAGGACGGGCGCGGTATGGCGCTCGTCCACACGGCGGGCCGCGTCGATCTCACGCCGGAAGCGGGCCCGGAACCGGGCATCCGCGACGTGCTCCTCATGGACCACCTTGACCGCGACGGTGCGGCCGGCCTCGGAACGGGCCAGATAGACCCGGCCCATACCGCCCGCACCGAGCCGTCCGAGCAGGAGATACGGCCCGATACGGGTCGGGTCGGTCGTGGTCAGCGGTTGTATGCCGCCGTCGCTGGTCATCGCAGTGTGGTCCCCCGGGTCTGTGCCGCCTGCGGCGCGAACTCCCAGGAGCATAGGCGGTGTTGATGTCCGAGTGAGTGTTGGGATACCCGGGGTGTGAGGGTTTCTGCGTCCATGTTTCACGTGAAACGGGCGCGAGGGAGGCGGCAGGTTTCACGTGAAACGCCGAGGGGCGGGAGACCCAGCCGGTCTCCCGCCCCTCGGCGTACTCAGATGTCCGTCAGCCCCGGTCGTCCGGGCGGTGCGGCGTCCAGTCGGCGTCATCGCCTGCCGCCTCGGCCGCGGCCTGCTTGGCCTGGACCTCGGGGTCGAGCAGTGCCTGACCGCTGCCGTCCACAGACGTCAGCGTCGTGGACGAGCCCGTGTCCGCGACCTCGGTGGGCGCGGGCGGTTCGACCAGCCAGTCCGGGTTGGCCTGCTTGTCCCACCACTTCCAGGCGGCCAGAGCGGCCACGCCGACCGCGGCCGCCACGGCGAACCGCTTCATGAAGCGGCCCGCGGAAGCGCGGCGCTCATGGCGGCGCACCAGCCGCTGGACCTCCTTCGAGGAGACCTGGCCGCGCAGGGCGGCGACGGCGGCCACACTGCGGTCGACCGCGGCGTCCTTGACCGGTCCCGCGGCCGCGACGGCCTGCTCGACCTTCGGCCGGGTGTAGTCGGCTGCCTGGCGGGCGGCATGGCGCGTGTGGACGGCGGCCTTGTGCGCGGCGATGTCCACCTTCGGCGGGACATGCGTCCGCGCCTGCTTCAGACGTGGGGCGACGTGAGCGCCGTACTGGGTACGGGCCTGGTCGGCGGCCGAGTGTGCAGCGTCGGAGACCACGGGCGTAAGCCGTACGCGAGCCTCGTGCGCATAGTGCGCGGCCCGGTCCTTTGCTGTGCCGGCGTAAGGCGCCACCGCTTCCGCGGCGTGCCGCACGCTCTCCTTTGCCGAGCCGGCCGCGGCACGCGCGCTGTCAATGCGGGTCACGGGTTCCTCCTCCTCGGTGGCGTACGGTATTTCACCTTTCCACCCTTTTAGGGATCATGCCTGTCGGACGACGCCCCGGCATGTGCGGGCGGGCATCCGGGTCACGGTCCGGGCGCCTGACAGAAATCGGGTGCCCAAAAAAGGGCACGGGAATCGGGCGCCGTGCAGATCCCTGGGTATCGGGTGATCTTCGGGCATTGCGGTGCAACAGGGAGCTTGCGGCAGACAATGCCACGGATCGGCGCCATGCGCCCCCTTCCGGCGGGGACTCGTACAGGGATCGGCCAGGACTTGTCGCGTTCCCCTCCCCATGGCCCGCTGCGTGCGAGGATTCTGGGCGTTGGAAGCGACGACGGAAGGCACACCGTGGCTGAGCAGCTGTACGCCACCCTCAGGACCAATCAGGGCGACATCGAGATCCGGCTGATGCCGTTCCATGCGCCCAAGACGGTCCGCAACTTCGTCGAGCTCGCCACGGGCGAGCGCGAGTGGACCCACCCGGCCACCGGCAAGAAGTCCACGGACAAGCTGTACGACGGCACGTCCTTCCACCGCGTGATCAGCGGCTTCATGATCCAGGGCGGCGACCCGCTCGGGAACGGCACGGGCGGCCCGGGCTACGAGTTCGCCGACGAGTTCCACCCCGAGCTGCGCTTCGACCGCCCGTATCTGCTGGCCATGGCGAACGCCGGGCCCGGCACCAACGGCTCGCAGTTCTTCATCACGGTCGAGGCCACGGCCTGGCTCAGCCGCAAGCACACCATCTTCGGCGAGGTCGTCGACGGGCCGAGCCGCAAGGTCGTCGACGCGATCGCGGCCACGCCGGTCAACCCGGCCACGCACCGTCCGGTCAGCGACATGGTCATCGAGTCGGTCGTCGTCGAGAAGCGCTGAGCGCCCCGCTCGCGCGGAGCTCGCGCAGCGAGGCAGCCGGGGAACTATTGCGCCCCGCCCATCCGTCAGGATGAGCGGGGCGGTGTGCGTACGGAGATTGAGGGGACCCCATGGATCAGGTGCCTGGCAGCCCGCAACAGCCACAGGGTGCCTCCGGCCTGCCCGGGTGTTATCGGCATCCCGACCGCGAGACGGGCATCACGTGCACGCGGTGTGAGCGGCCGATCTGTCCCGAGTGCATGGTGAGTGCTTCGGTGGGCTTCCAGTGTCCCGAGTGTGTGCGGGGTGGGTCGGGGACGGGGCATGCACCCACGGCGAACCGGCCACGCACCATCACGGGTGCTCCCACGACAGCCGGGGACCCCCGGTTGGTGACCAAGATCCTCATCGGGATCAACCTGGCGGTGTTCATCGCCGTCCAGGTCAGCGAGCCGCTGCTGCGCGACCTCATGATGCTCGGCGACACGCCGCCTCAGTACCTTCCTGAGGGCGTCGCCCACGGCGAGTGGTACCGGCTGTTCACGTCGATGTTCACGCACAACGAGATCTGGCACATCGGCTTCAACATGCTGGGCCTGTGGTGGCTTGGAGCGCCCCTGGAGGCGGCCTTCGGGCGAGTCCGGTATCTGGCGCTCTACCTGCTCTCCGGCCTAGCCGGCAGCGCGTTCGTCTACGTCTCCGAACCGTACGGATTCTCCCTCGGAGCGTCCGGGGCCATCTTTGGACTCATGGGCGCCACCGCCGTCCTGATGCGCCGCCTCAACTACGACATGCGCCCCGTAATCGCCCTGCTCGCGATCAACATGCTGTTCACGTTCACCATGAACAACATCGCCTGGCAGGCGCACCTGGGCGGCCTGGTCGCCGGCGCCGCCATCGCGTACGGAATGGTCCACGCACCCCGGGAGCGACGAGCCCTCGTCCAGTGGGGCACGTGCGGACTGGTTCTGCTCATCACGCTTGCCACGATCCTCGTGGAGACCGCTCGGCTGACCTGACCCCAGATTTATCCACAGCGCGTGCCGGATCTTGTGCATGGAGTGGGGAACGCATGTGCCCCTTGTCGCTGACCTGGGTTTCCCCAGCAGGGACAAGGGGCACTCGCACTTCTGTATGGCGGTCGAGCAGTCACATCGGCGTCAACCCAGCAAGAGTTATCCACAGCTCGACAGTTCATCCGCTTACTTATCCAGATCTGTGGACGACCCTGTGGATAACTCTATGGAGCGCTTGGGGCAGGGCTTGCGAAGTGGCGGAGGAACCCGCTACTTCCACTGCGTGGAGACGCCGAACCCCGCCGCGATGAAGCCGAAGCCCACGACGATGTTCCAGTTGCCGAGCGCCTCGATGGGGAGCCGGGTGTCCGTGACGTAGAAGATCACGATCCAGGCGAGGCCGACGAGGAAGAGCGCCAGCATCACCGGGGCGACCCAGCTGCGATTGGTCAGCTTGATGGCGGTCGACTGCTTCGACGACGGCGGCGGCGTGTAGTCGGCCTTCTTGCGGATACGTGACTTCGGCACGAGGGTCTCTCCTGTCGATGCGCTGCGTGGCCGCGCAGGGAACGTGTTGTGGCTGGTCGCGCCGAGCCAGGCGCGTACGCGTATGGGGGACCGATCGCTTCCCCCGGGCGTCCGTTAGCGTAGTGCTTCCGCGGCGCCGTAAGGAGTAAGGGTACGTTGAGCAATTCTGCCGACAGCCCCGACGAGGGCCGCCGACCGGGGCGGCGGCCGGTCAGAGTGCTCACCGCGGGCGTCTTCGCGCTCGCCGGGCTCATCTTCGTGACGAGTTTCAACACGGCCAAAGGCACCAATATCCGTACGGATGCCTCACTGCTCAAGCTCTCCGACCTGATTCAGGAGCGCAGCCACAAGAACGGCCGGCTCGAGGAATCTCTCGGTTCCCTGCGTGAGGATGTGGATGCGCTGGCCGAGCGGGACAACGGCGCCTCCGCCGAGGAGGAGGCCAAACTCAAGGCCCTGGAGCGGGAAGCCGGCACGAAGAAGCTGAACGGTGACGCGGTCTCCGTGACCCTGGCCGACGCCCCGCCGGACGCCGGTCCCAAGCTCCCCGGCTATCCCGAGCCGTCCCCCAACGACCTGGTGATCCACCAGCAGGACCTCCAGGCGGTGGTCAACGCCCTCTGGAAGGGCGGCGCCGAGGGCATCCAGGTCATGGACCAGCGGCTGATCTCCACGAGCGCCGTGCGCTGTGTCGGCAACACCCTGATCCTTCAGGGCCGGGTCTACTCACCCCCGTACAAGATCACGGCAGTTGGTGACACCGGGAAGCTCAAGAAGGCGCTGAACGCCTCCGAGGAGATCCAGAACTATCTCCTGTACGTGAAGGCGTACGGCCTCGGCTGGAAAGTCGACGAACCGGGGGCAGTGACTCTTCCCGGCTACTCCGGCACAGTGGATCTCCATTACGCGAGCCCAGTCGAGTAGAGGCAGCCGTCGGGGAGGGGCCGGCCCGTGTCGGTGCGAGTGATCGTCAGAACCTTCAGTGAACTGTGCATCACCTTTGGTGCGTTGATCGTGCTGTTTGTGACGTACGTACTCTTCTGGACCGGCATCAAGGCCGATGCCGCGATGGACAGTCAGATCGACCAGCTGCAGGACCGGTGGGCGAACGGTGCGATGACCGGCGCGGAACTGGAAGCGGCGGGCGGTATGGACGACGGCGAGGGTGTGGACGACAGTCCGCCGCCGCCCGAGGCGTACGAGGACGGCAAGCCGTTCGCCGTGATGTACATCCCGCGGCTTGGTTCCACGTGGAACAAGCCCGTACTCGAGAACACCAAGACGGGGACCCTGAAGAAGGGGCTCGGTCACTACACGTCGACCGCGCAGCTCGGGCAGAAGGGCAACTTCGCGGTGGCCGGGCATCGGCGCACGTACGGCGATCCGTTCAAGGACTTCCCCAAGCTGCGCAAGGGGGATGCGGTGGTCCTGACGGACGGGTCGACGTGGTTCACGTACCGGATCGATACGAAGAAGCCGTACAAGACGCTGCCGAGCGATGTGAACGTGATCGATCCGGTGCCGCGTAAGTCCGGTTTCGACGGTGCCGGGCGGTATCTCACGCTGACGACATGTGAGCCGGAGTGGGGTCACAGCCATCGGCTGATCGTCTGGGCGCACCTGGATTCCACTCAGCCTGTGGACGCCGGGAAACCGGAAGCGCTGCGCCGTTAGTCTGGTTGCGTACGTCAACGGAAGGGACAGCATGTACGGCTGGATCTGGCGGCATCTGCCCGGCAACGCCTGGCTGAAGGCGCTCGCCTCGCTGGTACTGGTGCTCGGTGTCGTCTACTTGCTGTTCCAGTACGTCTTCCCGTGGGCGGAGCCGCTGCTTCCGTTCAATGACGTGACGGTCGACGAAGGCATGGGAGCTGTGGCCGGCCCGGGCCCGGTGGTCGTATGACCGCGCGCATTCTGGTCGTGGACAACTACGACAGCTTCGTCTTCAACATCGTCCAGTACCTCTACCAGCTGGGCGCCGAGTGCGAGGTCGTGCGCAACGACGAGGTGTCGACCGCGCATGCCCAGGACGGCTTCGACGGAGTGCTTCTGTCGCCGGGACCGGGTGCGCCCGAGCAGGCAGGTGTCTGCATCGAGATGGTCAAGCACTGTGCCGCGACCGGGGTTCCGGTTTTCGGCGTCTGTCTCGGGATGCAGTCGATGGCGGTCGCGTACGGCGGTGTCGTGGATCGCGCGCCGGAGCTTCTTCACGGCAAGACCTCGCTCGTACGGCATGAGGGCGCGGGGGTCTTCGCCGGGTTGCCGTCGCCGTTCACCGCGACCCGGTACCACTCGCTGGCCGCCGAGCCGGCTGATTTCCCGGCGGAGCTGGAGATCACCGCGCGTACCGAGGACGGCATCATCATGGGTCTGCGCCACCGTGAACTGCCGGTGGAGGGTGTGCAGTTCCACCCCGAGTCGGTGCTGACCGAGCATGGCCATCTGATGCTCGCTAACTGGCTGGTGCGGTGCGGCGACAGTGGGGCGGTGGCCCGCTCGGAAGGCTTGGCGCCCGTCGTGGGCAGGGCCTCGGCGTGACCGCGACGCGTCCCGAACAGGGCGGTTCCCCGCACGATGATGCGTACGGGGAAGCCGGCTCGTTCGAGGCCGCGGTGGACCGGCTCGACGATCCGCTGAACGATCCCCTGCCGGGGCAGCATCCCTCGCCGTGGTTCCGGGCTGCCGCGCCGGCGGCTGCGGAGGGGCCACAGGGGCAGCAGACGCCGCAGGCTACGCAAGCTCCTCGGGCTCCTCAGGTTTCGCAGGCTCCTCAAGCCTCAGGGGCCCCTCAGGCTCCTCAAGCCTCAGCGGCCCCTCAGGCTCCTCAGGAGGAGTGGTACGACCCGCAGGGCTACCAGCGGGACTGGTACGGGGAGCAGGAGCCGCAGGCGGCGTCGTACGACGGCTCGTATCAGGACTCGTACCAGGACCCGATATCCCAGGCCGCCGCCCGTCAGCCGGCCATGGACGCCTCCGCGTACGAGGAGTTGTACGACCGGACCGGGCCGATTCCGGCCGTCTCCGGCGAGACCGTGAGTCTCGGTGCCACCGCACCGGCGAATGTCTCCGGGGAGACCGTCGGGCTGCGCCGGCCGCGCACCCGTACCGAGGAGCCGGTCGCGCGCCTCGACGACGAGACCGTCGGTCTGCGTACTTCCGACACCCGCCGTGCGCTCACCCGGGCGGTGCCGGGGCTCTCGCGTCTGGAGGCCCGTCGGGCCGAGCGGGCCAAGCGGCCGAGTCCGGCGGTGCTCGCCAGCCGGGCGCTGGGCGAGGTGTTCATCAGCATCGGTGTACTGATGCTGCTCTTCGTCACGTACCAGCTGTGGTGGACGAATATCCGCGCCGATCAGCAGGCCGGCGCCGAGCGGAACAAGATCGAGCAGGACTGGGCGGAGGGGAAGCGCCAGCCGGGCAGCTTCGAGCCCGGCCAGGGTTTCGCCATCATGCACATCCCCAAGCTCGACGTGGTCGTGCCCATCGCCGAGGGGATCAACAAGCCCAAGGTGCTCGACCGGGGCATGGTCGGGCACTACGGCGAGGACAGCATCAAGACGGCGATGCCCGAGGACAAGCAGGGCAACTTCGCGGTGGCGGGCCACCGCAACACCCACGGCGAGCCGTTCCGCTTCATCAACAAGCTGAAGCCGGGCGATCCGATCGTGGTGGAGACGCAGGACAAGTACTACGTGTACAAGATGGCGAGCATTCTGCCGTCCACGTCGCCGGGCAATGTGGACGTGCTCAACCCGATTCCCAAGGGGTCGGGGTTCACCAAGCCGGGCCGGTACCTCACGCTGACCACGTGTACGCCGGAGTTCACCAGCACGTATCGCATGATCGTCTGGGGAGAGCTGGCCGAGGAGCGGCCGCGCGACAAGGGCAAGCCCGACGCGCTGGTTGAATGACGGGACACACCTACAGGCAGTACACCGACGGGGCAGGGAGACAGTGGCAGCCACCGATCAGGGGGAGCAGACGCGGCGCTCCACTTCCGCACCGGTTCGCCGGGGTCGCGGCCCCATCGCCACCGCGATCATGGTCTTCGGTGAACTCCTCATCACCGCGGGCCTGGTGCTCGGTCTGTTCGTCGTCTACTCGCTGTGGTGGACGAACGTGCTCGCCGACCGTGAGGCCCAGAAGCAGGGCGATGCGGTACGCAACGACTGGGCGGGCCGTGGTGCGGACGACGGCGGTCCCGGGGAGCTGAACACCAAGGACGGGATCGGCTTCCTGCACGTACCCGCGATGAAGAACGGCGAGGTCCTGGTCAAGAAGGGCACGGACCTGAAGACCCTCAACGACGGGGTCGCCGGCTACTACACCGAGCCGGTCAAGTCCGCGCTGCCCGAGAACGACAAGGGCAACTTCACGCTGGCCGCGCACCGGGACGGGCACGGCGCCAAGTTCCACAACATCGACAAGCTCGACAACGGCGACGCGATCGTCTTCGAGACGAAGGACAGCTGGTACGTCTACAAGGTCTACAAGACGCTCCCGGAGACCTCGAAGTACAACGTGGACGTCCTGAACGCGGTCCCGAAGGAGTCGGGCGTCAAGAAGCCCGGCCGCTACATCACGCTGACGACCTGCACGCCGGTGTACACGTCGAAGTACCGGTACATCGTGTGGGGCGAGCTGGAGCGGGTGGAGAAGGTGGACTCGCGCCGTACGCCGCCGAAGGAACTGCGCTGACCGAGGTCCTTGAAGGACCTCGGTTCCCGCTTCGGCCTGTACATGAGGGCGGGGCCCCTCCCGAAGGAGGGGCCCCGCCCTTTGTGCTGCCTTGCGGTGAGGGTCAGTCCTCTTCGCTGCGGCTGAGGCCGGACTGGCCGAAGATGGTGCCGCCGTCCTGGCCGCCGTTGCCGTTGCCGCCACCGCCGTCAGTGGTGTCCAGATTGATCGCCTGGCCGGTGTTGACCATGCTGCCTGGGCCCGGGTTCGAATTCGTGACGATGGCATTGTCGTCGCGCGGCCCGTTGATGTTGCCCACCGTGAGGCCGGCGTTCTCGAGCTCCTTGCGGGCGTCCGACAGCTTCTTGGTGGCGAGGAACGGGACGGCGACCTGCTCCTGAGCCTTGGCCACGGTCAGGTTCACCGTGGACCCCTTGTCGACTCCCGGGGTGTTGCCGACCGGGGTCTGGGAGATGACCTGGCCCGCCGGAATGTCGCCGCGCGGCTCTTCCCGGACCTCGACCTTGAACTCCAGGTCCTGCAGGATCTGACGTGCCTCTTGGAGCTGCTTGCCGGTCACGTCCGGCACGGTCTCCTGAGCCCGCTTCTTGGCCACCGTCAGCGTGATGTCCGAGCCCTTCTCGACCTCCGTGCCGAAGGTCGGGTCCGTCTTGAGGACCTCGCCCTCCTCGGCGTTGGAGGTCTCCTTGCGCTCGATCTTGACGTTGAGCTTGTAGTCGTCGCCCTCGAGCTCGTCGCGGGCGTCGTCCACCTGGTCGCCGATCACGTTCGGCACCGCGACCTTGGGTGCGCCCTTGGACACGACCACGTTGACGGTGAAGTCCTTGTCGACCTTGTTGCCGTCGCCCGGGTCCTGGCTGCAGATCTGGCCCTTGGGGGTGTCCTCGTCCTTGCACACCTCGTTGGTGGCCTCGAGCTTCAGGCCCACATTGGCGGCCTGCTTCTCGGCATCCTTCAGCGTCTTACCGATGAAGTCGGGCACCGTGACCTGGCCGTCGTCGCCGTTGCCGCTGAAGGCCACGCGTCCGATCAGGATCGCGCCCACCAGGACCAGGACTCCGGCAAGGACGAGCAGTGCCGTCGAGGCGCCGCCCTTCTTCTGGCGGCGGCGGTCCGGGCGGTCGTCGTAGCCGTAGCCGCCGTCGTCCGGGTTCATCGGGGGCAGCATCGAGGTCTGGGACCCGCCGCCGTGCTGCGGGCGCAGCATCGCGGTCTGCTGGTCGGCGCCGTATCCATCGGGGCCGCCGTAGCCGACCGAGCCCATGGCTGCGGTCGCCGCGACGGGCTGGCCGTCGAGGCAGGCCTCGATGTCGGCGCGCATCTCGTCGGCGGACTGGTAGCGGTAGTCGGGGTCCTTGACCAGCGCGCGCAGGACGATGGCGTCCATCTCGGGCGAGATCTCGGGGTCGAACACCGACGGAGGCTGCGCCTCTTCCCGTACGTGCTGGTACGCGACCGCGACCGGGGAGTCGCCGACGAACGGCGGCCGTACGGTCAGCAGCTCGTAGAGCAGACAGCCCGTCGAATAGAGGTCGGAGCGCGCGTCGACCTGCTCGCCCTTGGCCTGCTCCGGGGAGAGGTACTGGGCGGTGCCGATGACGGCGGCGGTCTGGGTCATCGTCATACCGGAGTCGCCCATGGCGCGGGCGATGCCGAAGTCCATCACCTTGACCTGGCCGTTGCGCGTCAGCATGACGTTCGCGGGCTTGATGTCGCGGTGGACGATTCCGGCGCGGTGCGAGTACTCCAGCGCCTGCAGGATGCCGACCGTCATCTCGAGCGAGCGCTCGGGCAGCAGCTTGCGCCCGGAGTGCAGCAGCTCGCGGAGCGTGGATCCGTCCACGTACTCCATGACGATGTACGGGATGGAGACCCCGTCGACGTAGTCCTCGCCGGTGTCGTAGACCGCGACGATCGCCGGGTGATTGAGCGAGGCGGCGGACTGGGCCTCACGGCGGAACCGGGCCTGGAACGACGGGTCGCGGGCGAGATCCACCCGGAGCGTCTTCACGGCGACGGTGCGACCGAGCCGGGAGTCATGCGCGAGGTAGACCTCGGCCATGCCACCACGGCCGAGCACCTGGCCCAGCTCGTACCGGCCGCCGAGGCGACGCGGCTCTTCCATAGCTACCTACCAGCCCTCTCCGTCAGTCCCGACCGCACCCATGTGTGGTCCGGCGGTGTGCTGTCCCGGCATACCGTACCGGCCCGCCCTAGCATGATCTGGCCGCAGTGGTGCTCTGATACAGGACCGGTACCGCAGTGACCGACGTCACTTGGTGCTGTCCAGTACCGCCTGCATCACGTTCTTCGCGATCGGGGCGGCCAGTCCGCCACCGGAGATGTCCCCGCGGTCGGCGTCCGAGTCCTCCACGACCACGGCCACCGCGACCGGTGAACCGTCCGCGGTCTTCGCGTAGCTGATGAACCAGGCGTACGGCTTCTCGCTGTTGTCGACGCCGTGCTGCGCGGTACCGGTCTTGCCGCCGACGGTGACGCCGGGGATCTGCGCGTTGGTTCCGGTGCCCGTCTTGACGACGGTCTCCATCATGTCCTGCAGCTTCTGCGCATTCTCCGCGGACAGCGGGCGGCTGAGCTCCTTGGGCGTGTGACGCGAGATCACATCGACTCCCGGGCTCTGCGTCTCGCTGACCATGTACGGCTCCATCAGCTTGCCGTCGTTGGCGATCGCCGAGGCGACCATGGCCATCTGCAGCGGGGTGGCCGCCGTCTCGAACTGGCCGATGGAGGAGAGAGCGGTCTGCGGCTTGTCCATCTCCTTGGGGAAGTTGGACGCGCTGGAACGTACCGGGACGAACTGCTCCTCGTTGAAGCCGAACTTCTCGGCCGTCTCCACCATCTTGTCCTTGCCGAGGTCGGAGCCGACCTTGCCGAAGACGGTGTTGCAGGAGATCCGCAGCGCCTCACGGAGCGGGACGTCCTTGCACTGGATCGGGCCCTCGTTCTTCAGCTCGGTCGTCGAGTCGGGCAGGGTCCAGGGCTGCGGCGAGTTCGTGTTCTCGTCGGGGTCCGTGTAGAGCCCGTGCTCCAGGGCCGCGGCGGCGGTCACCACCTTGAACGTGGAGCCCGGCGGGTACGTCTCGCGCAGCGCCCGGTTGAGCAGCGGCTTGTTCTTGTCGCTCTCCAGCGAGGTCCAGGCCTCTTCGTCGTCCTTGCTGTTGCCGGCGAAGGCCGTGGGGTCGTACGACGGGGTCGAGGCCAGCGCGAGGATCGCGCCGGTCGACGGGTCGATCGCGGCGACGGCGCCCTTCTTGTTGCCAAGCCCCTCGAACGCGGCCTTCTGCGCGGCCCCGTCGAGCGTCGTGACGACGTTGCCGCCCTCCTTCTTCTTGCCGGTCACCATGTCGAGGGTGCGGCGGAAGAAGAGCCGGTCGTCGTTGCCGGTGAGGATCCCGTCCTCGAGCGATTCGATCTGTGTGGCGCCGTAGGCCTGTGAGGCGTAACCCGTGACGGGCGCCCACATGGGGCCGTCCTTGTACGTGCGCTTGTACGCGAAGTCGCTGCCGGAGGTCCGGTCGGAGCCGGTGATCGACTTGCCGTCGACGATGATGTCGCCGCGCTTTTGCGCATAGCGCTCGATCAGGACGCGGCGGTTCTTCTCGTGGGTGCGGAGCTCATCGGCCTTGACGTACTGGAGCCAGTTGTCGCGGATGAGCAGGGCGAGCACGAGCAGACCGCAGAACAGTGCGATCCGCCTCAGGGGCTTGTTCACGGGCGTACTACCTGGGTCATTTCTGCGTCGGGGTTGGCGGCCGGGGCCGGTGCGGGCCGGCGCGCGGTGTCGCTGATACGGATCAGGATGCCGACGAGCGCCCAGTTGGCGATCACGGAGGAACCACCGGCCGCGAGCCACGGCATGGTCATGCCGGTCAGCGGGATGAGGCCCATGACGCCGCCCGCGACGACGAAGATCTGCAGGGCGAAGGCGCCGGACAGACCCGCGGCGAAGAGCTTGCCGAACGGGTCGCGTGCGGCCAGGGCCGTACGCACACCGCGCTCGATGATCAGGCCGTAGATGACCAGGAAGGCCATGACGCCCGCGAGGCCGAGCTCCTCGCCGACGGTGGCGAAGATGAAGTCGGCGTTGGCGGCGAAGCCGATGAGGTCGGAGTTGCCCTGGCCCAGGCCGGTGCCGAGGACGCCGCCGGAGCCGAAGGCCATGATCGACTGGCCGATCTGCTCACAGGCGCCTGAGGTGGCGTAGCAGCCGAAGGGGTCGAGCCAGGCGTCCACACGGGCCTGCACGTGACCCGCGGTCGAAGCCACACCGACCGCGCCGACCACCGACATCAGCAGACCGATGACGATCCAGCTGGTGCGCTCGGTGGCGACGTACAGCATCACGACGAACATGCCGAAGAACAGCAGCGACGTACCGAGGTCGTTCTCGAAGACCAGGATGAGCAGGGACACCGCCCAGATCACCAGGATCGGGCCGAGGTCGCGGCCGCGCGGCAGGTACAGGCCCATGAAGCGGCGGCTGGCGAGCGCGAGGGCGTCGCGCTTGACCATCAGATAGCCGGCGAAGAAGACGGCGATGACGATCTTCGCGAACTCACCGGGCTGGATGGAGAATCCGCCGACCCGGATCCAGATCTTCGCGCCGAAGACATCCGTGCCGACGCCCGGCACGAGCGGCAGGAGCAGCAGGAACAGGGCGAAGACCATGGAGATGTACGTGTAGCGCTGCAGGACTCGGTGGTCCTTGAGCAGCAGTAGTACGCCGACGAACATCGCGATGCCGACCGCGGAGTACATCAGCTGGTTGGGGGCCGCCGGGTTGAACGCGCCGAACGCGTTCTTCTGCAGGGCCTGCAGCCGCTCCGACTGGTCCAAGCGCCAGATCAGCACAAGACCGAGCCCGTTGAGCAGCGTCGCCAGCGGCAGCAGCAGCGGATCGGCGTACGGCGCGAACTTGCGCACCACGAGGTGGCCGACGGCGGCGAGCAGGCCGAGGCCCAGGCCGTAGCCGATCATGCCGGTGGGCATCGTGCCGTCGATCGCGAGACCGACATTGGCGTACGCGAAGATCGGGATGAGCACGGCGAAGACGAGCAGGGCGAGTTCCGTGTTGCGCCTGCTCGGTGCGCCGATGGCGCCGATCGTCGAAGTGTGTGTCGTACTGCTGCTCATGCTCTGCGGGCCCCCTGCGCCCCTAATTCTTGTCGCAGTTGCCCACCAGCTGCTGCTCCTCTTCGGAGAGGCTGGGGCCGGGCGTGGGCGAGGGCGCCTTGGAGGCGCTCTGGTTCTTGGCACCGCCGTCGGTGCCGCCGGCTTCGCCCTCGCCGGTCTGCGCGTTGTTCGCGTCCTCGGCGTCGCGCTGCTCTTTCTGCTTCTTGCAGGCGGAGGCCTGGGTGCCGAGATCCGCGATCTTCTTGTTGGCCTCGGTGAGACCGCCCGCGGCGATCGTCGACTCGACCTGCTTGCGCTGGTACGGCGGCAGGTACTTGAGCTCGATCTCCGGGTGGTCCTTCTCCACGTCGGACAGGCTGACCCAGGCGAGGTCCTGGCTGATGCCGCGGTAGAGCGCGACATGACCGTCATTGGCCCCGACGTAGTACTGCGTCTGCGTCCAGCGGTAGCCCGCGTACAGACCGCCGCCGATGACGGCGAGCGCGAGCGTCAGATAGAGCGATCTCTTGATCCACTTACGGCCACCGCGTTTGACGAAATCCTCGTCGCTGTACCCCCCGAAGCCGCCCTCGGGTGCGTACGCGTCGGGCTCACCGGATCCGGGCGGGCCGAAGCCGCCGCCTCCGTGCGCCTGCGGCGGAACGGGACGGCCGAGGCCCGCGGCGCGTCCTGCCGGGGTCTGCATGGCGCCGTTGTCCTGCAGCTGTTGCTGCTGGTTCTCGGCCACGGCGCCCACGACGACGGGGGTGTCGGTGATGTGCCCGGCGAGGGTGTCATTGCCGTCGATGTCGAGGACATCGGCCACGATGCACGTGATGTTGTCGGGGCCGCCGCCGCGCAGCGCGAGCTGGATCAGCTCCTGCACGGTGGCCTGCGGGCCCTGGTAGCTCGCGAGGGTCTCCTCCATGGTCTGGTGCGAGACCACACCGGAGAGGCCGTCGGAGCAGATCAAGTACCGGTCGCCGGCGCGTACTTCACGGATGGAGAGGTCGGGCTCGACGTGGTCGCCGCTGCCGAGCGCGCGCATGAGCAGCGAGCGCTGCGGGTGCGTGGTCGCCTCGTCCTCGGTGATCCGGCCCTCGTCGACCAGGCGCTGCACCCAGGTGTGGTCCTGGGTGATCTGCGTCAGGACACCGTCGCGCAGCAGGTACGCACGGGAGTCGCCGACGTGCACGAGGCCGAGTCGCTGACCGGTCCACAGGAGGGCGGTGAGTGTGGTGCCCATGCCCTCCAGCTGGGGGTCCTCCTCGACCATCACGCGCAGCTGGTCGTTGGCCCGCTGCACGGCGTCGCCGAGCGAGGTGAGGATGTCCGAGCCGGGGATGTCGTCGTCGAGCGCGACGATCGTGGAGATGACCTCCGAGGAGGCCACCTCGCCGGCGGCCTGGCCGCCCATGCCGTCGGCGATGGCGAGAAGGCGGGGACCGGCGTAACCCGAATCCTCGTTGCCTTCACGGATCATGCCTTTGTGCGATCCGGCGGCGAAGCGCAGCGACAGACTCATGCGCACCTGCCCCGTCGACTCTGACTCCGGGTACATCCGCACAGCGCCCACCCTCCGGTCGGGAGCGCACACCTGCCCGCGACGCGGGTCTGGCCGGCTCGCTCGCTCCGCTCGCTCATTCTCGTACTACTTCCGCAGCTCGATGACGGTCTTGCCGATGCGGATCGGCGCGCCAAGCGGGATCGGTGTCGGGGTGGTCAGACGGGTCCGGTCGAGATACGTGCCGTTGGTGGACCCGAGATCCTCCACGATCCACTGGCCTGCCTGGCCCTGGTCCGGGTAGATCCTGGCATGCCTGCTCGACGCATAGTCGTCGTCGAGCACGATCGTCGAATCGTGCGCACGGCCCAGCGTGATCGTCTGGCCCTGAAGCGCGACGGTGGTGCCGGACAGGGTGCCTTCGGAGACGACCAGCTTGGTCGGAGCGCCACGGCGCTGGCGGCCGCCGGCGCTCTGCTGACGCGGCGGCGCCGGAGCGGCCTGCTGGCGGCCCTGCGCCGGGCGCGCGTCGGCCCCCCGCCGCGCACCGCGCTGCGTGACTCGTGTACCGAACAGGTCGCTACGGATGACCTGGATGGCCACGAACACGAACAGCCACAGGACTGCCAGAAAGCACAGCCTCATGACCGTCAGGGTCAGCTCTGACATTGCCCCCGCTTCACCCTTCGGCTTGTCGGTAAATGATCGTCGTATTGCCCACGACGATCCGCGAGCCGTCGCGGAGCGTAGCGCGGGTGGTGTGCTGCCCGTCTACCACGATGCCGTTGGTAGACCCGAGATCCTGGATCGTCGAGGGCGTTCCGGTCCGGATCTCACAGTGCCGGCGCGATACGCCGGGGTCGTCAATCCGTACATCCGCCTCGGTACTCCGGCCAAGAACCAGGGTCGGGCGGGAGATCTGATGGCGCTGGCCGTTGATCTCGATCCAGCGCCGCGTCTGGGCGCCGGGGAGCGGTCCTGCTCCGCCCTGCGGGCGAGCGGGCGCGGGGCCACGGCTGCCGCCGGGCGGCGGGGCCGCGGGCATCGGCGGGGCGGCGGCCGGCGGGTAGCCGTAACCGCCCTGCTGGGGTCTTGCGGGTGCGGGCGCCGCGGGGGCACCCGCCTGTGACGTGGACGACGCGAGCGTGCGGCTGCGTACCCGGTACAGACCCGTGTCCAGGTCGTCCGCCTTCTCCAGGTGCACCTTGATCGGGCCCATGAAGGTGTAGCGCTGCTGCTTCGCGTAGTCGCGCACCATGCCGGACAGCTCGTCGCCGAGTTGGCCCGAGTAGGGGCTCAGGCGCTCGTAGTCGGGCGGGCTGAGCTCCACGATGAAGTCATTGGGTACGACGGTCCGCTCGCGGTTCCAGATCGTCGCGTTGTTGTCGCACTCGCGCTGCAGAGCGCCCGCGATCTCGACCGGCTGGACCTCGGACTTGAACACCTTGGCGAAGGTGCCGTTGACCAGACCTTCGAGTCGCTGCTCGAACTTCTTCAGGACTCCCATGGGGCACCTCCTCCGTCGTTCCTGTCGTTGTGGTCTTCGTACCGCTTACTGATCGTATCCACGCGCCGGGAAATCGGCTGGTTCCCCTTCTCTGCCCTGCGCAGGGGTGTCGCCTCTCACAACGGCCGGGGCCGCCGGTTCGTGCCACGTCTGCGCGACTGCGTATCCGTATGTCCTCTACCGGTCTTTACGGGGGTCGTCCCGTACTGGTTCGGTGCCCGCGCCTCCACGGATCGTAGAGGGGGGCCCTGGCCAGTGTCCCGCACTCGTGGCGTCGGCTCATGGGTGCTGGTGCCCGCACTTAAGGATGTGAATCCACCCTTCGCAGCGTGCTAATCTTTCGGATGTCGCCAGGCGGTCACACAAACCAGTGGGGCCCACACAGACACTCAAGCGCGAGTGGCGGAACGGCAGACGCGCTGGCTTCAGGTGCCAGTGTCCTTAGGGACGTGGGGGTTCAAATCCCCCCTCGCGCACAGCAGTCGGAAAGCCCGGCATCGTGAAGACGATGCCGGGCTTTCTGCTGTGCCCGGACGGCTTTCACCTGGGTGTGGGGCTTGTCACGCGGGCCTCGGGGGCGATGGGTGTTTCCCAGGTGTGAGGGTCTGCGTGCAAGGTGCGCGAGGCAACAGGGGTGGGCTGAGGTTCTGATGGCAGGCAAGACGAGTTTGGTGACGGCTGTCGCCGTGGCGGGTGCGCTGGTTGCCGGGTGCGGATCCGGTTCCTCCTCGGATGCCGGTGGTGATCCGTCGGCATCCGCATCGGCTGGCCGGAAGTTCGACAAGGCGGCGGTCCGGACCGATCTCGTTGCCGCGGTGACGGCCGCAGGCCTCCCTGGGGATGTGAAGGCGGCCGGTCTGCCGGGGGATGCGGCCTCGGGGCAGAGTGCCGCGGCGGGGGTGAGCGAGCGGGAGAAGCTGGCGGCGCGCGTCGCCGACTGCACCGTCGACTGGGCGTCCTTTCCCTCCTCTCCCTCCTCGACCGCCTCGGCGGGGGGCGACGAGCTGCGCCGGAAGGTCGAGTCGATGCTCGACGGCCTCGCCGGCCGCGGCTGGAAGGAGAAGCGGCCGTTCGCGGAGTTGCCTGTCGGTGAGGGAGGGGTCGCGGCGGCCGGTATGTACAAGAAGCGGGGTTGGACCCTGCACGCGCGGTACTACGACCTGAAGGGCATGCGGATGGCTTCGGTCGGGGCCACGGAAGACGCGTGCGTGGCTGAGTTCAGCGAGGAGGAATTGGACCTTCTGGACAGCGGCGCCAGCGGCGGCAGCGGCTGAACATGCGCGTCGTGGCGTGTGGGGGTTGTCACGCGGTGGGTTGATCGGTGGCGCTGCAGGAGGACCGAAAATCCTATCGGCGCGTACAGCAGCGCAAGTGTCCCGAGTGGGATTTATGTTGCACATATGGGACATATCTCTCACCTCGTAGCGCTCACGCGCACCGCCTGAGGCGCGCATGGGCGTCATCAAGGACCATCCGGAATTCGCGCTCTTCATCTCGCTCGCCCTCGGCTATCTCGTGGGCAAGATCAAGATCGGCCCCATCGTCCTGGGCGGCATCTGCGGCACGTTGATCGTGTCCTTGCTGCTCGGCGCGTGGACGAAGGCCGAGGTGTCCAACGATGTGAAGACGGTGTTCTTCGCGTTGTTCATCTTCGCGCTCGGCTACATGGCGGGGCCGCAGTTCTTCCGCAACCTCAACCGCAAGAGCCTGCGTTACTTCGCCCTGTGCGCCATCGAGGTCGTCTGTGTGCTCGCCATCGCGATCACCCTGGCCAAGGCCTTCGACCTGGACGTGGGTACGGCCGCGGGCATCCTCGCCGGCGCCGCCACCGAGTCCGCGGTCGTGGGTACGGCGACGGAGGCGATCGGCAAGCTCGGCGGGCTCACCCCGGACCAGGTCAGTGAGTACCAGGGGCATGTGGCCACCGCGTACACCGTCTGTTATCTGTTCGGCCTGGTCACGATCGTGCTCTACACCAGCCAGATCATGCCGCGACTGCTGCGCACCGATCTGCGGGAGTCCTCCCGCGAACTGTGGGAGCGGATGCGGGGCGGCTCCAAGTCGCTCGAGCACGACGAGCGGCCCGCGTTGCCCGGACTCGTCGGGCGTACCTACCTGGTGACCGCCGCGGACGGGCGGACCGTGGGCGACCTCGAGCGGTCCATGGACGGGCGGATCACCGTCGAGCAGATCAAGCGCGGCAGCAAGGTGATCACCCCCGATCCCGAGCTCACGCTGACCCTGTCCGACCTGGTCCTGGTCGTGGGCCGGCGGGCCAACGTGATCGACGCCGGGCGGGAGATCGGTGTGGAGACGCCGGGGGTACCCGGTATGGACTCGCCGCTGGCCACCACCCAGGTCGCCGTCACCGACAAGCAGGTTGAGGGCAAGGACCTCAACCAACTGCTCGTCGACAACCCCGAGTTCATCAAGGCCGGGGTGTACGTCACCGAGGTGCTGCGTGGTGACACGGTGATGCCCGCGAACGGCGACACCGTGGTGCACCGCGGCGACGTGCTGACGCTGACCGGTGCGCGCTCGGGTCTCGGCCGGCTCACCTCCAAGCTCGGCGCGGTCGTCAAGAACGACGCGACCGACTTCATCTACCTGGGGCTGGGTATCGCGGTCGGCTCGCTGATCGGCCAGATCTCGGTCCACCTCGGCGACGTACCGCTCTCGCTCGGCACCGGTGGCGGCTGTCTGATCTCGGGCCTGCTGTTCGGCTGGTTCCGCTCGCGCAAGCAGACCTTCGGCGCGTTCCCGCCGCAGGCCGCGACCACGATCAAGGACATGGGCCTGGCGGTCTTCATCGCCTGTACGGGTCTGGTGTCGGGGCCGCAGGCCGGGCCGCTGCTCAAGGAGTACGGGGCGCTGCTGCCGTTCGCCGGTATCGCGATGGTGCTGATCCCCGCGACGCTCTCGCTGATCATCGGCCGCAAGCTCCTGAAGATCGAGACACCGTTGCTCATCGGTGCCATCGCGGGCCAGCAGTGCTCCACGCCCGCGATCACGGCGGTCACACAGACGGCACAGAGTTCCGTGCCGATGCTCGGCTACACGATCACGTACGCCCTCTCGAACTTCCTTCTCCCGCTGACCGGTCCGGTGCTCGTCGGGATTCTCGGTGCGTAGCCGCGGTAGCTGCGGCAACCGCTGTAACCGCGGCAGCTGTCGCCGCCGTCACAGAAAGCACGGTCGATGATCGATTTCCTCAACCGGAACATCTTCCAGCCCCATCCGGAGCTCCTGGTGTTCCTCACGGTGGCGATCGGCTTCCTGTTCGGGAAGCTGCGCTACAAGGCGATCGCCCTCGGTGCGGTGACCGGGTGTCTGATCGTCGGGCTGATTCTCGGCGCCCAGTTCAAGATCACCATCGAGGGCACCGTGAAGAATCTGTTCTTCACGATGTTCCTGTTCGCGCTCGGCTACCGGGTCGGACCGCAGTTCTTCCAAGGGCTCAAGAAGGGCGGCATTCCGCAGCTCATCAATGCCGTCGTGGTCTGTGTGACCGGTCTGCTCGTGTGCTGGGCGTTCGTCTCCATGCTCGGATACGGGCCGGGGCTGAGCGCCGGGTTCCTGGGCGGCGCCCTGACCCAGTCCGCCGTGATCGGTGTCGCGCAGGACGCCATCGGCAACCTGCCCGGGCTGACTGCCGACCAGGTCAAGAACGAGCAGAACCTCGTCGCCGTCGGCTATGCCGTCTGCTATCCGCTCGGCACCATCTTCTGCGCCGTCCTGCTCGCCAACGTCCTTCCCAAGCTCTACCGCAAGGACCTGGCCGCCGAAGCGGCGCAGCTGGCGAAGGAGCTGGACGTACCCGCCGGGAATCCGGACCTCGGCGAGGGCTACTACGAGGTGGTGCTGCGCGCGTTCACCGTGCAGCGGCCCGATGTGGTGGGCCGCAGCGTGCAGGACTTCGAGCAGCAGCAGAAGGGGCTGGGGCGGCGGATCTACCTCACCAATGTGCGGCGGGGCGGGAAGGTCCTGGAGCACGATCAGCAACTCGTGCTGCACGAGGGCGACATCGTCGCCGTGAGTGCGCTGCGCGGGGACCTGGTCGCCTTCGACGCGCGTACGCATATCGGGGCCGAAACCGATGACGCGGAGCTGCTCGGCTATCAGACCGAGACGCTGCACGTCATCGCGTCGGAGAAGGAGCAACTGGGTAAGACCGTCGCCGAGTTGCGCGCCGAGCCGTTCATGGTGGGCGTCTACATCGACAAGCTGTACCGGTCCGGGTCCGAATTCCCGTATCTGCTCTCGACGAAGATCGAACGCGGGGACACCCTCATCCTGACCGGACCGAAGCGGCTGGTCGATCCCGCGGGTGAGGCGATCGGCAAGCCGGTGCCGACCTCGTTCGCCACCGACATGATCTGGGTCGGGGCCGGGATCTTCCTCGGTGGCTGTATCGGCATTCCCGCGCTGACGGTCAGCGGTGTGCCGATCTCGCTGTCCACGTCCGGCGGTGCGCTGATCATGGGCCTGGTCTTCGGCTGGATCCGCGGCAAGTACCCGACGTTCGGCAATGTGCCGCCGGGCGCGCAGTGGTTCATGGACACCCTCGGGCTCTGTCTGTTCATCGCCGTCGTCGGTCTGAACGCCGGTCCCAGCTTCACCTCCGGTCTGTCCTCGGCCGGTTGGGGGCTACTGGTCTGGGGCGCGGTGGCCACGGTGATCCCGCTGATCGTCGGGTTCCTGGTCGGCCACTACATCCAGAAGATCCGCTTCCCGATCCTGATGGGCGTCCTGGCGGGCGGCCAGACGACCACGGCCGCGATCGGGGCCATCAACGAACAGTCACGGTCCCAGGTGCCGACGCTCGGCTACACGGTCCCGTACGCCATCGCCAATGTGCTCCTGACGATCTGGGGCGCCGTCATCGTCCTGCTCCATCACTGATCCCCCACTCCAGTTAGGCCAGGAAACGCCATGCCGAAGAGCACCGTGACGCGCGAGCAGATCAAGGAATACGCGCAGCTCTCCCCGTTCGAGCTGAAGAACATCTTCATCGACCTCGCCAAGAAGGCGCAGGCCGATCAGCCGGGTCACAAAGACAAGTCCTCCGTCCAGATGCTGAATGCCGGGCGCGGCAACCCCAACTGGGTGGCCACCGGGCCGCGTGAGGCGTTCTACGCGCTCGGCTACTTCGCGATCTCCGAGTCGCGGCGCGTGTGGACCGCGGACAACCTCGGAGGGATGCCGGAGAAGGCGGGCGCGGGCGAGCGCTTCGACGCGTTCGTACGACGCCACCCGGATCTCGACGGTGTGGAGATGCTGCAGCAGTGCGTGGAGCTTGCCGTCGAGCGGTTCGGGTTCGACAAGGACGAGTTCATCCACGAGCTGGCCGACTGCTCGATCGGCGACAACTATCCGGTGCCGGACCGGATCATGCCGCACGCCGAGAAGATCATTCAGGCCTACGTCGCGGACGAGATGTTCGACAAGAAGCCGCCGGCCGGGAATCTGTCGCTCTTCGCGGTCGAGGGCGGTACGGCCGCCATGTGCTACATCTTCGACTCCCTCATGAAGAACGGGCTGTTGAAGAAGGGCGACAAGATCGCGCTGATGGTGCCGGTCTTCACGCCGTATCTCGAGATCCCCGAACTCGACACGTACGAATTCGACGTCACGCTGATCGAGGCGAACATGTTCGCCGAGCACGGCGTACGGGAATGGCGCTATCCCACCGAGGAGGTCGCCAAGCTGGAGGACCCGGAGATCAAGCTGCTCTGCCTGGTCAACCCCTCCAACCCGCCTTCCCTGGCGCTCAGTCAGCGGGTCGCGAACCAGATCAAGGACATCGTCGCGAGCAAGAACCCGAACCTGCTCATCGTGACGGATGACGTGTACGGGACGTTCGTGGAGGGGTTCCGGTCCATCGCGGCGGATCTGCCGCGCAACACGCTGCTCGTCTACTCGTACTCGAAGCACTACGGGTGCACGGGATGGCGGCTCGGTGTCATCGGGCTCAACGACGACAACGTGATCGACGAGATGATCGCGGCCTTCCCGCAGGAGCAGAAGGACCGGCTCGACAAGCGGTACGGGACGCTCACGCTGGAGCCGGAGAAGATCAAGTTCATCGACCGGCTCGTCGCGGACTCGCGGCAGGTGGCGCTCAACCACACGGCGGGGCTCTCGCTGCCGCAGCAGATGATGATCTCGCTGTTCTCGCTCTTCGACATGACCGAGGAAGGGCAGGCGTACAAGCTCAAGCTGCGCGAGATCGTGCGGCGGCGGCTCGATCTGCTGCTCGAAGGGGCGCAGATGAAGATCTCGGATGACGCGCAGCGGGCCGGCTACTACATCGAGATGGATCTGCTCGCGGAGGCCGATCTGGAGCAGGGACCCGAGTTCGCGGCGTTCCTGGAGAAGAACTACGAGCCGATCGACCCGCTGTTCCGGCTTGCGGAGCAGACCGGGGTGGTGCTGCTCAACGGTGGTGGGTTCGAGGGTCCCGAGTGGTCGGTGCGGGCCTCGCTCGCGAACCTCGACGATCTGGACTACCTGAAGATCGGGCACCATCTGCGGGCGATCTTCGACGACTACATCGCGGAGTGGAAGGCTTCGAAGGCGTAATCGGCTTCTGCTGTACGAGGGTTGGGCCCGTGGCTTCGCTGCCACGGGCCCTTTCCGGTGCCTGCTGTTGTGGTTTCAGGGCTTGGGGGCCATGCGGGCCTCGTGGAGGGCCTCGTGGAGGGCCTCGTAATCGGGGGCGGGGGGCGGGGAAGCGGGTGCCGGTGATGGTGTCGGGGACGGGGACGGGGACGGGGGTGCCCGGCGGGAGGGGCAGGGGGATGTGGCCGTGACCGTGACGCAGACCGGGATGCCCGCGGACGTGGCGTTGATGAAACGGCCGTACGCCGAGCCGTGCAGGAGCAGGTTGTCGCCCTCGCGCACGTGCAGACAGGGGATGACGAACGGGCCGTCCTCGGTGGTGAATCCGACGTGGGCCGCGAAGGCCTCGTCCAGGATCGCGTCGGCGGCGGCGCGGTCGTAGGTGACACGGTCGGGGTAGCGCTCGGCTGTGGTGCGGGGGTGGCCGGTATGGGGGTCATGGTGTGGGAAGGGGGGTGGAGACGGGCGCGATCTGCCGTCTGTGCAGGGGAGTTCCTTCGATCGGCCGTCGTCGTGGCCGGGTGGTGCGCAAGCGTGCTCCGGAGTTATCCACAGGCTCTGACGCGTATCAGCGAGGCAGCGTACGGTCTGGGGCAGTCGAAGTCCGCAGTCGGCGGACCTGGGGAGAACGGGGAGGCGGTCGGTCGTGGCCGAGAGCAAGGCGATCGTGCGGCAGCGCCAGGCACGGGTTCCGGCGCAGGATGGTCCTGTGAGTACGCGGATTCCGCGGGTGCAGGGCTTCGCGCAGTGGCCGTCCGACGAATCGCCCAAGCGCCGGGGCAAGGCGCTGCGCGAGCAGATAGCGCGGTCCGCGCATGCCGCGCTGACCGTGGCCCCTGGACGGCCCGACGCGGTCACCGCCGTCCAGGAGTCGAGCGCGGGCCGGATCGCCGGGCTCACCCCGCTGCGCGTGGGCCGAATGGCCGCCAACCCCTTCGCTTTTCTGCGCGGCTCGGCCGGACTCATGGCGTACGACCTCGCGCGCACCCCGGTGACCGGCATCGGCACGCAGATCTGCGGGGACGCGCACGCGGGCAACTTCGGTCTGTACGGGGACGCGCGCGGCGGACTCGTCATCGACCTCAATGACTTCGACGAGACCGTCGTGGGGCCCTGGGAGTGGGATCTGAAGCGGCTCACGACCTCGCTCGTCGTCGCCGGCCGGGTGGCGGGCGCCGACGAGGCCACCTGTCGCGAGGCGGCGGCGGACGCGGCCGGTGCCTACCGGCGCACGATGCGGCTGATGGCGAAGCTGCCGGCCCTGGAGGCGTGGCATGCCATCGCCGACGAGGAGCTGGTCTCGCACTCGGACGCGCACGATCTGCTCGGCACCCTGGAGCGGGTCGCGCAGAAGGCGCGGCGCAACACCAGCGGGCGCTTCGCGGCCAAGTCCACCGAGACCCTCGAGGACGGCAGCCTGCGCTTCGTGGACGCGGAGCCGGTGCTTCGGCGGGTGCCGGACGCCGAGGCGATGGTGGTGGCGGCGGCGCTGGAGGAGTACGTCTCGACGCTCAGCGAGGACCGCCTGCCGTTGCTCGCCCGGCATGCGATCCAGGATGTGGCCTTCCGCGTGGTCGGCACCGGATCGGTCGGCACGCGCTCGTATGTGGTCCTGATGCAGGACCACCGGGGCGAGCCCTTCGTCCTTCAGGTGAAGGAGGCGCGGCCGTCGGCGCTCGCGCCGCATCTGCCGGTGGCCGGGTTCAAGGTGCCCGATGTGGAGCACGAGGGCCGGCGGGTCGTCCTCGGACAGAAGCGGATGCAGGTCGTCAGCGACATCCTGCTCGGCTGGACCACGGTCGACGGCCTGCCTTTCCAGGTGCGGCAGTTCAGGAACCGCAAGGGCAGCGTGGACCCGGCCGAGCTCGCCGCCGACCAGCTGGACGACTACGGGCGGATGACCGGTGCACTCCTGGCCCGTGCGCACGCGCACTGCGCGGACCCGCGCCTGATCTCGGGGTACTGCGGCAAGACGGAGGAGCTGGACGAGGCCATGGCCGACTTCGCGGTGGCGTACGCGGACCGGACGGAGGCGGATCACGCGGAGCTGCAGGGGGCGGTCCGGGAGGGGCGGATCGAGGCTGAGCTGGGGGTGTAGGTGGGGGTGCGGGGTGGGTGGCGTGATGTCTGCGGTGGTGCGGGGTGCTGGGTGAGGTGACTCCTGCGGTGGTGCGGGGTGCTGGGTGAGGTGATTCCCGCGGGGGTGTGGCGGGCGTGGCCTAGGCTGGACGGGTGACGACCCCGGAAGCTGAGCAGCCCGCACCGCCGCCGCAGGACGGCCCGCAGGAGCGGCCCGAGAGCGAGCGGCCTGAGAGCGAGCGGCCCGAGAGCGCTGAGGCGGAGCGGCCCGAGGCGCGGCTCGAGCGGGCCGTGCGGGCGGCCGAGCAGGCGCTGATCGAGTACGAGATCGCCGTCGAGACGTTCCGGGTCGAGGTGGAGAACTTCTCGCGGCTGCATCACCAGAAGCTCGGGCCCGTGTACGCCCGTCTGGAGGAGCTCGACGCGCTGATCGCCGAGGCCAAGGCCACGCGCAGCCAGGATCCGGAGGATCTGCGGATCGCTCAGGAGCTGCGGGCGCGGGTGCTGCCGATGCCGGATGTGTCCGAGCTGTTCAACGAGTGGATCGACTCCGACGGCCTCTCCCCCGAGGCCGCCGCGATGCTCAACAACCAGCCGGTGCGCGCGCCCGAGCGCGTGCGGCCCAGTGACGAGGCCCGCAAGCTGTACCGCGATCTCGTACGGCAGGCGCATCCTGATCTCGCACAGGACGACAAGGAACGCGTTCGGCGCGACGAGTTCATCGTCCGGGTCAACGCCGCCTATGCCCGTGGCGACGAGACCCTGCTGCGCGAGCTGGCCGATGAGTGGGCGGCCGGCCCCGTACCGCCGGAGCTGCGGCCGAGCGAGAGCGAGGAGCTGTACGCGCGGCTGGAGTGGCTCGCGCGGCGCAAGGAGCTGCTCTCGGTCGTCGCGCGTGAGCTGGAGGAGGGCCCGATCGGGTCCATGCTGCGGATGGCGCCCGACGATCCGGACCGTCTCCTTGAGCAGATCGCCGAGCAGTTGCTCGCCCAGGTCGGCGAGCGTGAGGCGGAGCTGGCCGGGCTGACGCAGTAGCCGAGCGGTGCGCCACGTCGGGTAGCGTCAGAGCATGGTTTTCGGTTCTGGTGTGCCCACGGTCGGCGTCGACGCGCTCTCTGACAGTGACTTCCTGGTGGACGTCCGTGAGGACGACGAGTGGCAGGCGGGTCATGCCGAGAAGGCGCTGCACATCCCGATCAGTGAATTCATCGCCCGCTACGGCGAGTTGACCGAGGCGGCGCCGCAGGACGCCCGCGTGAACGTCATCTGCCGCTCCGGCGGACGCTCGGCCCAGGTCACGATGTACCTGGTCCAGCAGGGCATCGACGCGGTGAACGTGGACGGCGGCATGGAGGCCTGGGCCGCGGCCGGCCGCCCCGTCGTGGACGACAAGGGCCAGCCGGGCTTCGTCGTCTGACGGTTCTCGTACGGAGCTTGTACGGAGCAGGGTGCCCGGTCGTGCACGGCGGGCACCCGCTCCGGCATACAGGCTGCCCAGCCCGGCTCAACCCGGCTCAGCCCAGCGTGTGCGTGGTTCAGCCCAGTGTGTGCGTGGCCAGTAGGTCGCCGAGGACCTCCTCGTGCGCCGCGGCCGGGCCGAGCGACAGCTCCAGCTGCTTGGCCCAGGCGTGATAGCGGTGCAGCGGATAGTCCGTGTCGGCGCCGAAGCCGCCATGCAGATGCTGCGCGGTCTGTACGACCCGGCGTACCCCTTCCGAGGCCCAGATCTTCGCCACCGCGATATCGCCCGCGGCGGGAAGCGCGCCCCCCGCACCGGTCGAGATACGCCAGGCCGCCTGCCAGAGCGTGACCTCCATGGCCCGCAGATCGATATAGCGGTCCGCGGCCTGCATGGCGACGGCCTGGAACGTGGCGACCGGATACCCGAACTGCTCCCGCTTGCTGGTGTATTCGCCCGTCATCCGGAGCACACCCTCGCCCAGGCCGAGTGCGAGCGCGCAGATACCGGTGGCGAGCAACTGGTGCAGTGACTCCCAGGCGCCGTCGGCGTCGATGACGTCGGTGGCGGGGATGCGTACGGAGTCCAGGCGGAGTTCGGCATAGCGCTCACCCGACGTGGAGAACTGGTCGGTGAGCGTCAGACCTTCCCGCACCCCGGGCACCAGCGCGAGCACGGCACGGCCCTCGGCGGTGTGCGCGGGCACGACCGTGTAGTCCGCGGTGTGCGCCCACGGGACACCGGTCTGCACACCGTCGAGCACCCAGTCGTCGGCGTCGAGGCGGGCGGAGACGGCGAGTTCGGCCGAGTCGTGGCCGGTGCGGCCGTTGGCGGCGACGGTCAGGACCGTGCTGCCGTCGGCGATGCCCGGCAGGATCCTGGCCTTGGCCTCGGAACTCCCGTATGCCTGCAGGGTCTTGGCCGCCGCACTCGATTCGAGCAGCGGGACGCGGGCCAGCACCTTCGCCGATTCGCGCAGCACGAGGCAGAGTGCGATGGCGTCGAGGCCCGCGCCGTCGTACTCCTCGGCGAGCAGCAGGCTCAGCAGGTCCGATTCGGCGAGCTTGGCCCACAGCGCACGGTCGAAGTCGTCGGCGACCGCCCCGGGGGTGAGGGCTGGGCTCGGCACCGCGTCCAGGTCCACCCCGGCGAAGACCGCCTTGGCCGCCTCGACGGCCGCCTGCTGCTCCTCGGTGAAGTCGAAGTCCACTGCCTGTCCTCCCGCGCGCGCCGGCTGTGTCCGACGGTGCCCGGGGATCCGGGCACCGTCATCTGACGGAGCGTCAAGATAGAACAGGTTCTAGCGGATTGGAATGGGGATGCCGGGTGGGATACCGCCGGCGAGCGTTCCGGCGGGCGGCCCTGGGGCGCCGCGCCCCTGGCAAGATCCGAAAGAGACGCCCTAACGGTCGAAGTCCAACTCCACCTGTTCCGTGGCCGGATGCGACTGGCAGGCCAGGACGTAGCCCGCCTCCGTCTCCTCCGGTTCAAGGGCGTAGTTGCGGTCCATGCGTACTTCGCCCGAGACCAGGAACGCGCGGCAGGTGCCGCACACACCGCCCTTGCAGGCGTACGGGGCGTCGGGACGGTTGCGCAGCACCGTCTCCAGGAGGGACTCGCCGTCCTGGACCGGCCAGCTGCCGGCACGGCCGTCGAGCTGGGCCGTCACCGTGCTGTGCGCGAGGGACGGAACGGTCGAAGTCGCCACGTCCGTACCTGAGTTCCCGGAGTCCACGTGGAAGATCTCCTCGTGGATCCGAGTCCGCTGCACCCCGAGTCCGCGCAGCGCGCGCTCGGCGCCCTGCACCAGGCCGAAAGGACCGCACAGGAACCAGCCGTCGATCCGCTCGACCGGCAGCAGCGCCGGAAGCAGCCCGTTCAGCCGCTCCTCGTCGAGCCGGCCCGACGGCAGACCCGCCTGCTGCTCCTCCCGCGACAACACGGTGACCAGCTGAAACCGCTCGGGATAGCGGTCCTTGAGGTCGGCCACCTCTTCGAGGAACATCGTCGAAGCCGCGCTGCGATCACTCCGGATCAGACAGAAGCGGGCGTCCGGCTGCTCGGCGAGCAGTGTCGAAACGATGGACAGCACCGGCGTGATGCCACTGCCGCCGACGATCGCCGCGAAGTGCCCAGGACGCGGCTCCAGCGTGAACCGGCCCGCGGGCGTCATCACTTCGAGCTCGTCGCCGACGGAGATCTCCTTGTGCGCGTACGTGGAGAACTCACCGCCCTCGACCAGGCGCACCCCCACCCGTACCTCGGCAGGACCGTCGGCCCCGAGCGCGGGCGAGCACACCGAGTACGTACGACGGATCTCGGCGCCGCCGCCCGCACCGCCGTCAGCGCCGTCCGCGTAGCGCCGTATCGCCAGATGCTGGCCCGGCGCGTAGCGGTACTCCTCGCGAAGCTCCGGCGGTACGGCGAAGGTCAGCGCGACCGAGTCGTCCGTGAGCCGGTCGACCGCCGACACCCGGAGCCTGTGGAAACGGGACTTGGCGGCCGCCATCACAGCTCCTTGAAGTGGTCGAAGGGTTCACGGCAGCTCACGCAGCGGCGCAGCGCCTTGCACGCGGTGGACGAGAAACGGCTGAGCAGCTCGGTCTCGATGGAACCGCAGTGCGGGCAGCGCACGGCGAGCGTCAGCGGTATCGGACCGTCGGCCGGCTGCGGCCGTGGCGGGGCGATACCCGACTCGGCGAGCTTGCGGCGGCCTTCGGCCGTGATGTCGTCGGTGGACCAGGCGGGCGCGAGCACGGTGCTCACGGTCACCTGGGGCAGACCCTCCGCGTGCAGCACGTCCTCGATGTCCGAGGACATCGCCTCGACGGCAGGACAGCCGGTGTAGGTCGGGGTGATCTCGACGTGGACGTCGCCGGGTCCCGCGAGGCGCACATCGCGCAGTATCCCCAGCTCGGCCAGGGTGACCATGGGCAGCTCGGGGTCGAGCACCGAGCCCGCGAGCTCCCACAGCCGCTGCTCGACCGGCGTCCGCCGCGTCATGGCGGCGGTCACCACGACGCTCCCGGGTGGCTGCGGTGCAGGTGCTGCATCTCGGCGAGCATCCGCCCGAACGACTCGGTGTGCAGACCCTGGCGTCCCGCGCCCGCGGCCCAGGCGCCTGCCCGCGGGCTCTCGGGCACCTGGAGCGTGGCGCGCTCGATCACCTCGGTGACGGAGGCGAGCCAACGGGCCTCCAGCTCCTGCCAGTTGATGCCCGCCAGGCCCTCCACCGGCTTGAACATCTCGCCGGTGAACCGCCACAGCGCATCGAGCCCGTGCTGCATCCGCGCACGGCTCTCGTCCGTGCCGTCCCCGAGGCGCAGCGTCCACTGCTCGGCGTGGTCCTGGTGGTAGGCCACCTCCTTGACCGCCTTGACGGCGAGCGGCCCGAAGACGGGATCGCCGGCCAACGCCTCGTACAGGAAACGCTGGTAGGTGGAGAAGAGGAGCTGGCGGACGATGGTCTGGGCGAAGTCGCCGTTCGGCTGCTCGACCAGCTGGAGGTTCACGAACGCGCGCTCCTCGCGGAGATACGCCAGCTCGTCCTCGTCACCGGCCATCGAGAGCAGCACGCGGGCCTGGCCGAGGAGATCGAGCGCGATGTTGGCGAGCGCCACCTCCTCCTCGAGGACCGGCGCGTGACCGGCCCACTCGGCGAGGCGGTGCGAGAGCACCAGGGCGTCGTCGCCGAGCGCGAGTGCGGCACCGGTCGTGGCCTGCGCGGTCGTGGTCTGCACGGTCGCGGTCACAGGTGCTTCACCCCGTCCGGGATCTCGTAGAACGTCGGGTGCCGGTACGGCTTGTCGGCGGACGGCTCGAAGAACGGGTCCTTCTCGTCCGGCGAGGACGCGGTGATCGAGGTGGAGGGGACCACCCAGATCGAGACGCCTTCGCTGCGCCGCGTGTACAGATCGCGGGCATTGCGCAGGGCAAGCTCCGCATCCGGTGCGTGCAGGCTGCCGGCGTGGGTGTGCGAGAGCCCGCGCCGCGAACGTACGAACACCTCCCACAAGGGCCAGTCGCCGCTCATGCCGTTGCCTCCTGCTCGCCTCGCTGGTCACGTGCTGTCTTCTTCGCGGCGTGCGCGGCCGCCGCCTCCCGTACCCAGGCGCCCTCTTCGTGGGCCCTGCGCCGCTGGGTGATCCGCTGCTCGTTGCACGGACCATTGCCCTTGAGGACATCCCAGAACTCGGTCCAGTCGATGGCACCGAAGTCGTGCTGCCCCCGCTCCTCGTTCCACTTCAGATCGGGGTCGGGGAGCGTCAGGCCGAGCGCCTCCGCCTGGGGGACGGCGATGTCCACGAAGCGCTGGCGCAGCTCGTCGTTGGAGTGCCGCTTGATCTTCCAGGCCATGGACTGCGCGGAGTGCGAGGACTCGTCGTCCGGCGGGCCGAACATCATCAGCGAGGGCCACCACCAGCGGTTCACCGCGTCCTGGGCCATCGCGTGCTGGGCCTCGGTGCCGCGGCTGAGGGTGAGGAGGAGCTCGAAACCCTGGCGCTGGTGGAAGGACTCCTCCTTGCAGATCCGTACCATCGCGCGGGCGTAAGGACCGTACGAACAGCGGCAGATCGGCACCTGGTTGGTGATCGCCGCGCCGTCCACGAGCCAGCCGATCGCGCCTACGTCGGCCCAGGTCAGGGTCGGGTAGTTGAAGATCGAGGAGTACTTCTGGCGGCCCGCGTGCAGCTTGTCGAGGAGCTCTTCGCGGCTCGTGCCGAGGGTTTCGGCGGCGCTGTAGAGATAGAGCCCGTGCCCGGCCTCGTCCTGGACCTTGGCGAGCAGGATGGCCTTGCGGCGCAGCGAGGGCGCGCGCGTGAGCCAGTTGGCCTCCGGCTGCATGCCGATGATCTCGGAGTGCGCGTGCTGGGCGATCTGGCGCACCAGCGTCGCGCGATACGCGTCGGGCATCCAGTCGCGCGGTTCGATGCGCTCGTCGGCGGCCACGGCGGCGTCGAACGTCGCCGTACGTGCCGCCTGGACCGCGGCGGATTCTTCCACCGCCGTCCGACCAGCGTCTGTCACCGTCGTCATGCCCGGCCCCCTTGCCTCGGCACTCGATCCCTGAGCCGTCCGCGTGCTCGCGGTCGGCGCGATCTGCCTGATCTGCCTGATCTGCCTTGATCAATCTACCGACCGATCGTTCGGTCCGCTTGGTTTCCATGGTGGGACCGGCGCCCGTAGGGTGTCAACCCTGTGGATAACGTCACGAGAGCTGTGCGTGACGACCGTCGCTGAGTACCGTTCCGATCCGAAGCGGCAGTGGGCGGATGGGGATCGGGGCGGAATGGACGCGTACGAAGAGGGCACGGAGGTCGGTCCAGGCACGGACACCACCCCGGGTCCGGACGCCGGCCCGGGCTCCGAAGCCGCAGCCGGGCCCACGTCCGAAAGCCCGCCGACGTCGGGCCTGACCGCCCTCACCACCCCGTACCAGATCGCCGCCGCCCTGGTCATGGCCCTCATCGCGGTCTTCGGTGCGGTCCATCTCGGCATGGTCTTCCTGCACGTGGCCCCGTCCAACACCGCGAGCCAGCAGTACGGCGAGGCGGTGGACGGCTGGATCTATCCGGAGTTCGAGCAGAACTGGAAGCTGTTCGCCCCCAACCCGCTGCAGCAGAACATCGCCGTCCACGCCCGCGCCGAGGTGCGCACCAAGGACGGGGAGATGCGCGAGACCGGCTGGATCGACCTGTCCGCGCAGGACGGCGCCGCGATCGACGGCAATCTGCTCCCCAGCCATACGCAGCAGAACGAACTGCGCCGCGCCTGGGACTTCTACAACGGCTCGCACAACAGCGAAAACGCCTCCACGGGCCTGCGCGGTGACCTCTCCGAGCGCTATCTCCGCCGGATCGCCGTGCTCCGCTTCGAGCGTGAAGACCTCGGCGGCACCGTGGAGCGCATCCAGCTGCGTTCGTCCACGACCGGCGTGCAGCCGCCCAAGTGGAGCTCGGAGAAGATCGATTCGAAGCCTTCCTACCGTGTGCTGCCCTGGTGGACGCTCACGTCCCGTGACCGTGAGGTGAGCGCGCGATGAGCGGCTTCGACCAGTCCATGTCGTCCGTGGCCAAGGGCGTGCTGCGGGTGACGGGCGCGGCGCTCGGCCCGTATCAGAGCGCCGTCATCCGGATCGGCTTCTCGCTGACCTGGCTGCTCTTCCTGCTGCGCGAATTCCCGCACCGCCATGAGCTCTACGGTCCCGAGGGGCCCTGGAGCTGGGACATGGCCCAGCAGCTGATCGCGGACAACCACGCGTTCACCGTGCTGATGTGGGACGACGGGCGCGGCTGGTTCGAGTTCGTCTACGTCCTGGCGGTGCTCTCCGCCGCGCTGCTCATGGTCGGCTGGCGGACGCGGACGATGTCCGTGCTCTTCATGGTCGGGGTGCTGTCGCTGCAGAACCGCAGCGTGTTCATGGGCGACGGCGGCGACAACGTCATCCATCTGATGTCGATCTACCTGATCTTCACGCAGTGCGGCCAGGTCTGGTCCCTCGACGCCCGGCGTGCGGCGCGCAGGCCCGCGTCCGCAGACCGCGTCGGCCCTGTTCTGTGGTCGGTACTCGGTGCGGTACTGCTCTTCGCCACGCTCGCTGACAAATTCGTGTGGGACACCGAGGGCGGACTCCCCTGGGATCTGCCGGTGATCCCGTACATCCTGTGGGGCGTGTGGCTGGGCGCCGGGCTGAGCTGGTGCGTGCGGCGGTTCGGCAGCGAACAGCCGCGGATCCTGCTCGACGTCTGCCGCAATCTGCTGCACAACACCGCGCTCGTCGTGATCATGGCCGAGGCCTGTCTGATCTACGCGACGGCCGGCTGGTACAAGATCCAGGGCAGTCGCTGGCAGGACGGCACGGCGGTGCACTATCCGCTGCACCTCGACTACTTCTCGCCCTGGCCGGCGCTCTCCGAGCTGCTCTCCTCGTTCGCCCTTCCGCTGCTCCTGATCACCTACGGAACGGTCGCGGTCCAGGTAGCCTTCCCCTTCACGCTGTTCAACCGGCGGGTGAAGAACGTGCTGCTCGCCGCGATGATCACCGAGCATGCGGTGATCGCGGTGATTCTGGGGCTGCCGTTCTTCTCGCTGGCGATGATCGCGGCGGACGCGGTCTTCCTGCCCACCTCGTTCCTGCGGCGGCTCGAACGGCTCGCGACGCGTGTACGGGACCGGGTCCTTCCCCGGCGCGGCGCGGAACTGCCTGCTCAGCGCACCGGTCCCGAGGGGCCGACGGAGCGGGAGCCGGAGGGTGTGGAGCATGTGCGCGCGTAGGCTGCGGGCATGAGCGAGGGCACGGCCGAGGGCGTTTCCGACGGTGCGACCGGGGGCGAGGAATTCACGGATGTCGTACGGGGATGGCGTGCTCGCGCCGACGACTGCGTACTCCTCGACGGTTTCCACGCCCTGAAGCACGCTCTGCGCTTCGGCGCGGAGATTGTCTTGGTCCTCACCTCCGACCGGCAGGGTGCGCTCGATCTCGCCGGGGATCTCGCGCCCGATGTCGCCGAGGCGTTGGCGGCGCGGGCCGTCGAGGTGCCCGATGACGTGCTGCGCACGCTGGTGCCGCGGCTGCATCCGACGCGGATCGCCGCCTTGGCCGTGCGGCCTTCCCGCAGCGCCCAACTCATGGCGCTCGCGAGCGCCGGGCGCCGTACGCCGGTCGTCGTGCTCGACAATCCGCGCAACCTCGGCAACGCGGGGGCCGTGATCCGGCTCGCCGCCGGGTTCGGGGCGACGGGTGTGGTCACCACGGGGACGCTCGATCCGTGGCACCCCACGGTCGTACGAGGGGCGGCGGGGCTGCACTTCGCCACGGCTGTGGAGCAGTTGGCCGTCGCGGAGCTGCCGGACGGTCCGGTCTTCGCGCTCGATCCCGAGGGCAAGGACATCCGCTCGTACACCCTGCCCGACGACGCGTTGCTCGCGTTCGGCTCGGAGCGCAGCGGGATCTCTCCCGAGCTGCGCGCCCGCGCCGACCACTTGGTCTCGCTGCCGATGCGGTCGCAGGTCTCCAGCTACAACCTGGCGACCAGCGTGGGGATGACGCTGTTCCACTGGTCGGCCGGGCACGACCTCAGCTGCTGGGGCGACGAATAGGAGCCCCAGAAACCCCGGGTCACCTGGCTTCTGAAGGCCGCAGATCCCCGGGGCTTTTCGGGAGGGCTGAAACCGCTCACGCCTCCCTGCGGACCTCCACCACCCTGAAGCGGTTCGACACGAACGCCCCGTCGCAAAGCGCCGCGTTGGCCGCCGGGTTGCCGCCCGAGCCGTGGAAGTCGGAGAAGGCGGAGGTCTGGTTGACGTAGACGCCGCCCGTCAGGTTCAGGGAGAGCTGGGCGCACTCCTCGAGGCAGACCTCCTCGACGGCGCGCTCCACCTCGTCCGACGTGGTGTACGCGCCGACCGTCATCGCGCCCTTGTCGCGGACCGTGCGGCGCAGGAGGTCCACCGCGTCGGCGGCGGAGTCCACGGCCACCGCGAAGGAGACCGGGCCGAAGCACTCGCTGAGGTAGGCGGCCTCCGCGTCGGGCTTGGTGCCGTCGAGCTTGACGATCACCGGGGTGCGCACGACCGCGTCCGGGAACTCGGGGTTCTCGACGGTCCTTGTGGGCAGGGCGACTTCACCCAGGCCGGGGGCCGCTTCCAGGCGGGCCTTCACATCGGGGTTCACCAGCGCGCCGAGCAGCGCGTTCGCCCGGGCGTCGTCGCCGAGCAGGCCGGAGACCGCGCCGGCGATGTCCGAGACGACCTCGTCGTACGAACGCGGGCCCGCGTCCGTAAGGATGCCGTCGCGGGGGATCAGCAGGTTCTGCGGGGTCGTGCACATCTGGCCGCTGTAGAGCGAGAGCGAGAAGGCCAGGTTGGAGAGCATGCCCTTGTAGTTGTCGGTCGAGTCGATGACGACCGTGTTGACGCCGGCCTTCTCCGTATAGACCTGTGCCTGGCGGGCGTTGGTCTCCAGCCAGTCGCCGAAGGCCGTCGAGCCGGTGTAGTCGATGATGCGGATCTCGGGGCGTACGGCCAGGGTCTTGGCGATGCCCTCGCCGGGCCGCTCGGTCGCCAGACAGACGAGGTTGGGGTCGAAGCCCGCGTCGGCGAGCACCTCACGGGCCACCTGCACGGTGAGCGCGAGCGGCAGGACCGCGCGCGGGTGGGGCTTGACCACGACCGGGTTGCCGGTGGCGAGGGAGGCGAAGAGGCCCGGATACCCGTTCCACGTGGGGAAGGTGTTGCAGCCGATCATCAGCGCGATACCGCGCGGCACGGCCGTGAACTGCTTGCGCAGGTTGAGCGGGTCCTTCTTGCCCTGCGGCTTGCTCCAGTCCGCGAGGTCGGGGGTGCGCACCTGCTCGGCATAGGCGTACGCGACCGCTTCGAGACCCCGGTCCTGTGCGTGCGGGCCGCCCGCCTGGAACGCCATCATGAACGCCTGGCCGCTGGTGTGCATGACCGCGTGCGCGAACTCATGGGTGCGCGCGCTGATACGGGCGAGGATCTCCACGCAGACGAGCGCTCGCGCCTCGGGGCCCGCGTCGCGCCAGGCCGGGATCGCCGCGCGCATGGCGGGCAGCAGGACGTCGAGGTCGGTGTGCGGGTACTCGACGCCCAACTCGATTCCGTAGGGCGAGACTTCACCCGTGACCCAGCCGTCCGTCCCGGGCTGCCCCAGGTCGAACCGGCTGCCGAGCAGCGCGTCGAAGGCGGCCTTGCCCTCGGCGGCGCTCAGGCTGCCTTCGAGAGCGGAGCCCTCGCCGTACGCCTTGGGGTGCTCGGGGTGCGGTGACCAGTACGCGCGCGTGCGGATCGCATCGAGCGCCTGGTCGAGCGTGGACCGGTGCTTGTCGGTGAGCTGATGGGCGGTGAGCTGGGCGGCCATGAAGACCAACTCCTCATCCGGACGGTTCGACGCTGAACCGGTGAGCTGGGCAGGGACATGCTGGGCAGGGATGTGCGACGAGAGCTAGAGTAACCGAACGATCGGTCGGGACAAGAGGGCCGGGGAAACCTGTGGAAAACCGACCGGTGGGGGAAAACCGGGTCACCCACAGGGGTCGCCGGAGTCGCACAGGACACCCCCGCCTCGTCGATGGGCAGGGATGCGGGAGGATCGCGCACATGACAGCTGAGGACCGGGCCACCACCGGCGCGATCGATGCGGACCGGGCCACCCCCGTTGCACTGAACCGCACCACCCCCATCGCCGTGGTCGGCACCGGCACCATGGGCCGGGGCATCGCCCAGGTCGCGCTGGCGGCGGGTCACCAGGTGCGGCTGTACGACGCGGTCGCGGGCCGGGCGAAGACGGCGGCCGAAGCGATCGCCGTACGCATCGACCGCATGGTGGCCAAGGGCAGACTCCCCGTCGACGACTACAGCTCGCGCCTGCTCCCCGCCGCGAGCCTGGCCGAACTCGCCGACTGCGGCCTGGTGATCGAGGCGATCGCTGAGCAACTGAACATCAAGCAGGGCCTGTTCGCCGAGCTGGAGGACATCGTCGCGCCCGAGTGCCTGCTCGCGACCAACACATCCTCCCTGTCGGTGACCGAGATCGCCGGCGCCCTGAAGCACCCCGGCCGCTTCGTCGGCCTGCACTTCTTCAACCCCGCGCCCCTGCTGCCCCTGGTCGAGGTCGTCAGCGGCTTCGCCACGGACGACTCGGCGGCCGGGTGCGCGTACGAGACGGCGAAGGCCTGGGGCAAGACCCCGGTCCGCTGCGCCGACACCCCCGGCTTCATCGTGAACCGCCTCGCGCGCCCCTTCTATGCGGAAGCGTTTCGCCTTTACGAGGAGCGTGCTGCCGATCCCGCGACGATCGACGCGGTCCTGCGCGAGTGCGGCGGCTTCAAGATGGGGCCCTTCGAACTCACGGACCTGATCGGCCAGGACGTCAACGAGGCCGTCACGCGCTCCGTCTGGAAGGCCTTCTTCCGCGACCCGAAGTTCACGCCGTCGCTTGCACAGCAGCGCCTGGTGCAGTCGGGGCGGCTCGGGCAGAAGTCGGGGCAGGGCTGGTTCCCGTACGGGGAAGGGGTCGAGCGGCCCGCACCGCACACTGCCGAACCCTGCGACGCTCCCAAGTCGGTGCGGCTTCCCGGCAATGTGGAGGGTCCGCTGGCGCAGGTGGTGGAGCTGATCGGGGCAGCAGGTCTGCAGTCCCGCAAGGTCCGGCTGCCCCTCACCCCCGACGACGCCATCGTGCTGCCCGGCGGGACCAGGCTCAGGCTGACCGACGGTCTGACGGCCACCCGCTCCGACGGCCCCACCATCCACCTCGACCTGGCGCTGGACTACCGCACCTGCACACGGGTCGCCCTGGCGCCCGGCGCCGATGCCGACCCCCAGGACGTACAGGCCGCGATCGGTCTCTTCCAGAAGCTCGGCAAGAAGGTCAGCGTCATCGCCGACGTCCCCGGCATGATCGTCGCCCGTACCGTGGCGATGCTGGTCGACTTCGCGCTGGACGCCGTGAGCCGCGGCGTCGCCGGGCGCGAGGACATCGACACCGCGATGCGCCTGGGCGTGAACTACCCGCGCGGACCGCTGGACTGGGGCCGTGAGCTGGGCGAGAGCTGGGTGTGGGAGGTACTCGACCACATCAACGACCTTTATCCCGGCGATCGTTACGCCCCCTCACGGGCCCTGGACCACCTCAGCGACATCGACTGGAAGCAAGACGAGCGATGACCACCGCGAAACGCGACACCTACACCCCCGAGACCCTCCTCGCCGTAGCCGTCCAGGTCTTCAACGACCGCGGTTACGACGGCACGTCCATGGAGCACCTCTCCAAGGCGGCCGGGATCTCCAAGTCCTCGATCTACCATCACGTGGCCGGCAAGGAGGAGCTCCTTCGTCGCGCCGTGAGCCGTGCGCTCGACGGGCTCTTCGGGATCCTCGACGAGGCCGAGGCGCGCGAGGGCCGTGCGGTGGACCGCCTCGAACACGTCACGCGGCGGATGGTCGGTGTCCTGACCGACGAACTCCCTTACGTCACGCTCCTTCTGCGCGTCCGCGGCAACACGGAGACCGAGCGCTGGGCGATGGCCCGCCGCCGCGACTTCGACCACCGGGTCGCCGATCTGCTCAAGGCCGCGATCGCCGAGGGCGACCTGCGCGGCGACGTCGAGGCCCGTCTCGCCACCCGTCTCCTGTTCGGCATGATCAACTCCCTGGTGGAGTGGTTCCGCCCGGAGGCGCGGGGTGCGGACGGCGCCGAGATCGCCGACGCGGTGGTGCAGTTGGCGTTCCGCGGGTTGCGGGTCGAGGACTGACGGCCGCGGTTCGCAGGCCCCGTTTTCTTCGCCGTACGAGCGGAATGTGCACGTCACGTTGACGGCGTCGGGGACGCGGATCACCATCCAGCTTCATGACCCTCTCCCGGTGTACCGCCTCCCTCTCCCGGCGTACCGCCTCCCTGTGCACCGCACTGCTGCTCGCCACCGGTGCACTGGCCGGCTGCGGCGGTGACGACGAGCCGGACGCGAAGGCGACGAGCCCGGCGGCGGGGGCCCCGTCCTCGTCCGGGCCCGCGGACTTCGGCTGTATGACCGAGGACGGGGACCCGGTCGAGACGAAGCAGGGTGCGATCACCTTCAAGTCCTCCGAAGGGGACGTCACCGACGGCTACTTGGCCGGAACGGGGACCACGGGTGTGGTCCTCGCCCACCAGCGCGGCGGCTCGGTGTGCGAGTGGAAGCCGTATGCCGACCGGCTCGTCGAGGCGGGCTACCAGGTGCTGGCCGTGAACTCCATGGACAAGGACGTCGCCGAGATCATGGGCGCGGCGGAACTGCTCAAGAGCAAGGGCGCGCGGAAGCTGGTCCTGATGGGCGCGTCGAAGGGCGGCACGGCTGTACTCGAGGCCGCGGTCGAGCTCGCTCCGCAGCCCGTCGTCGTGGTCTCGCTGTCGGCGCCCGAGACCTACGGGACGATGGACGCGTCGGCCGCGGTGCCGAAGCTGACCTCGGCGGCGCTGTTCATGGCGGCGGTGGACGACATCTCGTTCGCCCAGGCCGCGCAGTACCTCCACAAGGGCGCGGCCGAGGCGAAGGACAAGCGCCTCGTGATCGACAAGAACGGTGCGGCCCACGGGGTCCTGCTCTTCGACCACGAGCAGAACTGGACCACGGTGGAGAAGTTCGTGGCGGAGCACACGAAGTAGCGGCGCCCGCTCAAGCCTCAGGATCCAGATCCGTCTCCTCGAACACCAGCAGCGTCCGCGTGCTCAGGATCTCCGGCATCGACTGGAGGCGGGTCAGGACGAGCTCCCGGAGCGTGCGGTTGTCCGGGGTATGGACCAGCAGGAGTACGTCGAAGTCGCCGCTGACAAGGGCGATATGGGCCGCCCCGGGAAGCGCCCGCAGTTGCTCACGCACTGTGCGCCACGAGTTCTGGACGATCTTCAGGGTGATATAGGCGGAGGCGCCCTGACCTGCGCGTTCGTGGTTGACGCGGGCGCCGAATCCGCGGATCACACCGTCCTCGATCAGACGGTTGATACGGGCGTACGCATTGGCGCGCGAGACGTGGACGTGCTCGGCCACGGAGCGTATCGAGGCGCGACCGTCCGTCTGCAGCATGCGCAGGATCGAGCGGTCGATCGAGTCCAGCGGGCGCGGTGGGGCCTCCGGGTCGAGCGGGGAAGCCCCGCCCGCGGCGGGCTCGGGGATCCGCTCGGAGCTGCCCTCGGCCATTTGTTCAGGTGCCATGTCCCCCCGCCTCCCTACCATGGACGTAATGCATCTATCCCAGGCCGTGGAGAACCGTTTGTCCACAGCCTGGAGGGGCCTGTAGCCAAAATGTGCTGACGACCGAACAATCGGTTGGTGAGGCGCATCACAACCGCGCTGCCGAGACCGCTCCCCGGAGCGGTTGCCGAGGCCGCTCCCACAAGGGGCGGCCGAGCCGCTCCCACAAGGAGGTGCCAGCGGTGTCGAAGCACAGCACACCGGTGATGGAGCAGCGCGGGGCGCACCAGCCCACGCCGCCGCCCGCCTGGAAGCCCCGGACCGACCCTGCCCCGCTGCTGCCGGACCCCGAGCCGTACCGGGTCCTCGGCACCGATGCCGCCGACACGGCCGATTCCGCTCTGTTGCTGAAGCTCTACGGTGAGTTGGTGCGCGGCCGCCGCTACAACGCGCAGGCGACCGCCCTCACCAAGCAGGGCCGCCTCGCGGTCTATCCGTCGACCACCGGCCAGGAGGCCGCCGAGGTCGCCGCCGCGCTCGTCCTGCAGGAGCAGGACTGGCTCTTCCCCAGCTACCGCGACACCCTCGCCGCCGTCGCCCGCGGCCTCGACCCCGTCAAGGCCCTCGGCCTGCTGCGCGGCGACTGGCACACGGGCTACGACCCGTACGAGCACCGCATAGCCCCCCTTTCCACCCCCCTGGCCACCCAGCTCCCGCACGCCGTCGGCCTCGCGCACGCCGCCCGCCTCAAGGGTGACGACGTAGTGGCGCTCGCCATGGTCGGCGACGGCGGCACCAGCGAGGGCGACTTCCACGAGGCGCTGAACTTCGCCGCCGTGTGGAAGGCCCCCGTCGTCTTCCTCGTGCAGAACAACGGCTTCGCGATCTCCGTCCCCCTCGCCAAGCAGACCGCCGCCCCGTCCATCGCCCACAAGGCGGTCGGCTACGGGATGCCTGGCCGCCTGGTCGACGGCAATGACGCCGCCGCGATGCACGAGGTGCTGAGCGAGGCCGTCCGCCGCGCACGCGAAGGGCATGGTCCGACGCTCGTCGAGGCCGTCACGTATCGCATGGACGCCCATACGAACGCCGACGACGCCACCCGCTACCGCACCGACGCCGAGGTCGAGACCTGGCGCGCCCACGACCCGATCGCCCTGATGGAGCGGGAGTTGACCGAGCGAGGACTGCTCGACGACGAGCGGATACAGGCAGAGCGGGAGGCCGCCGAGGAGTTCGCGGCCGCTCTGCGCGCCGGGATGAACGCGGATCCGGTGCTCGATCCGATGGATCTGTTCCGCCATGTGTACGCGGAGCAGACCACTCAACTGCGCGAACAGGCCGCACAGTTGCGCGCCGAGCTGGAAGCCGAGCAGGAGCAGGCACGATGACCACCGCAGTCGACCGTACGGCCAGAAAGCCGGCCACCATGGCGCAGGCCCTGCAGCGCGCGCTGCGGGACTCGCTCGCCGAGGACCCCTCCGTCCATGTGATGGGCGAGGACGTCGGCACGCTCGGCGGTGTCTTCCGGATCACCGACGGGCTCGCCAAGGAGTTCGGCGAGGACCGCGTCACCGACACCCCGCTCGCCGAGGCGGGCATCCTGGGCGCCGCGGTCGGCATGGCCATGTACGGGCTTCGGCCCGTTGTGGAGATGCAGTTCGACGCCTTCGCGTACCCGGCGTTCGAGCAGCTGATCTCGCACGTCGCGAAGATGCGCAACCGCACCAAGGGCGCGATGTCCCTGCCGCTGACCATCCGCGTGCCCTACGGCGGCGGCATCGGCGGCGTGGAGCACCACAGCGACTCCAGCGAGGCGTACTACATCGCGACGCCCGGTCTGCATGTGGTCGCGCCCGCCACGGTCGCGGACGCGTACGGCCTGCTGCGGGCCTCGATCGCCTCCGACGACCCGGTGATCTTCCTGGAGCCCAAGCGCCTGTACTGGTCGAAGGATTCCTGGAACCCCGAGGCACCCGAGTCCGTTGAGCCCATAGGCAAGGCCGTGGTGCGTCGACGAGGACGCAGCGCGACCTTGATCACGTACGGGCCTTCGGTCCCGGTCTGCATGGAGGCGGCCGAGGCCGCGCAGGCCGAGGGGTGGGACCTCGAAGTCGTCGATCTGCGCTCGCTCGTGCCGTTCGACGACGAGACGGTCTGCGCTTCCGTACGGAGAACGGGGCGGGCGGTCGTCGTGCACGAGTCGGGTGGCTTCGGAGGGCCTGGCGGCGAGATCGCCGCACGGGTCACCGAGCGGTGCTTCCACCATCTGGAGGCGCCGGTGCTGCGCGTCGCCGGGTTCGACATTCCTTATCCGCCGCCGATGTTGGAGCGCCACCATCTGCCCGGGGTCGACCGGATCCTGGACGCGGTGGCACGACTGCAGTGGGAAAGCGATGGGGGAATGAGCTGATGGCACAGGTCCTCGAGTTCAAACTGCCCGACCTCGGCGAGGGTCTCACGGAGGCGGAGATCGTCCGCTGGCTGGTGTCCGTGGGAGAGGTCGTCGCGATCGACCAGCCGGTGGTCGAGGTCGAGACCGCCAAGGCGATGGTCGAGGTGCCCTGCCCGTATGCGGGCGTGGTGACGGCCCGCTTCGGCGAGGAGGGCGCCGAACTTCCGGTCGGCGCACCGCTGTTGACGGTGGCGGTCGGGGCTTCGGCGGATTCGGTGGATACGGCGCATGCCGGTGCCGGTGCCGATCACGCCAAGGCCACCAAGGCCACTGAAGCCGAGGGCTCGGGGAACGTGCTGGTCGGGTACGGGACGGGCGCAGCGCCCGCTCGTCGCCGACGGGTGCGGGCCGCCGATTCCGTACGGGACGGGGCCACGAGGCCGCGTGAGGGCGGTGCGCCGGTAGGTGCGGCGGCTGCCCCCTCCGCCCCGCCTGCCGCGCGCTCCACCTCGACGTCTCTGGACGCGATCCCGGGACAGACGGCGGCCACCGACGGTCCCGTCCCCGTGATCTCCCCTCTCGTTCGCAAGCTGGCCCGTGAACACGGCCTCGACCTGCGGGAGTTGACCGGCTCCGGACCCGACGGGCTGATTCTGCGCGCCGATGTCGAGTACGCCGTGCGCGCGGCGGAGCAGCGGGCCGTGCCCGTACCGGCCGAGACCGCGCCGGTGCACGGCGAGAAGCGCACGCCCCTGCGCGGTGTGCGGGGCGCCATCGCCGACAAGCTGTCCCGCAGCCGGCGCGAGATACCCGAGGTCACCATCTGGGTGGACGCCGACGCCACCGAGCTCATGAACGCCCGTACGGCGATGAACGCGTCGGGCGGGCCGAAGATCTCGCTGCTCGCGCTCTTCGGCCGGATCTGCACGGCCGCGCTCGACCGCCACCCCGAGCTCAACTCGATGGTGGACACGGCGGCGCGCGAGATCGTCCAGTACGACCGTGTACAGCTGGGCTTCGCGGCCCAGACCGACCGCGGGCTCGTCGTGCCGGTGGTGAAGGACGCACAGGCGCTGGGCGCCGAGGCGCTGACCGCCGAGCTCGGCCGGCTGACGCAGGCGGCCCGCGAGGGCCGTCTGACCCCGGCGGATCTGACCGGCGGCACGTTCACACTGAACAACTACGGGGTCTTCGGCGTGGACGGCTCGACCCCGATCATCAACCACCCCGAGGCCGCGATGCTCGGCATCGGCCGGATCGTGGCCAAGCCCTGGGTGCACCAGGGGGAGTTGGCGGTACGCCAGGTCGTACAGCTCTCGCTCACCTTCGACCACCGGGTCTGCGACGGAGGCACGGCGGGCGGGTTCCTGCGGTACGTGGCGGACTGTGTGGAGCAGCCGGCGGTGTTGCTGCGCACGTTGTGAGTACGGCCGGTGGGGCGTGTGACGGAAGTCCCGCCCCACCCAGGTCGTTCGAAGGGGTGGCAATGATCCTTCGGGTGTCCATACTCGGGGGATGACCACGTACGACGCCGTAGTGCTCGCCGGGGGCGCGGCCAAGCGCCTCGGGGGAGTGGACAAGCCCGCCGTGCGGGTGGGCGGGCGCGCACTGCTCGACCGGGTGCTCACCGCCTGCGCCGCCGCGGGCGCCACGGTCGTGGTCGCACCGCCGCGGCGCACGGTCCGTCCCGTCGTATGGGCGCGTGAGGAACCGGCCGGCGGCGGGCCGCTTGCCGCGCTGGCGGCGGGGGTTGAGGCACTCGGTCACCGGGCCGCAGGGACTGCAGAGCCCGCAGAGCCCGCAGAGCCCGCAGAGCCCGCACAGCCCGCAGAGCCCGCAGAGCCCGCAGGGACAGGGACCGCAGAGCTCGTCCTCGTGCTCTCCTCCGATCTCCCCTTCCTCGCCGAGCACACCGTCGACCTCCTCCTCGGCGCACTCCACGCGGCCGAAACGGCAGCCGAAGCCCCGCTCGACGGCGCTCTCTTCACCGACCCCACCGGCCGCGACCAGCCCCTGGTCGCCGTCTACCGCCGCACCGCGCTGCGCCACGGCCTCGACCGGCTGCGCGCCGAACACGGCGGACTGAGCGGGCTTCCCCTCAGACTTCTCACCACCGGACTCGCGCTCACCCGGGTGAGCGAGCCGGAAGGCTCCCGTGCCGCGTTCGACTGCGACACCTGGGAGGACATCGCCGAAGCCCGGGCCCGGATCAGGGAGCATGAACGCGTGCTGGATGAATGGATCACCGCAGTCAAGGACGAACTGGGTCTCGACCTGGACGTCGACACCGCCCTGCTCCTCGACCTCGCGCGCGACGCCGCCCACGGTGTGGCCCGTCCCGCGGCGCCGCTGACCACCTTCCTGGTCGGCTACGCCGCGGCGCGTGCGGGCGGCGGCCCCGAAGCCGTCGCCGAGGCCACCCGCAAGGCCGTCGCGCTCGCCGGGCGCTGGGCCGACGAGGACCGGCCCGACGCCAAGCCGGACGCCGAGTGACCGCGCACCCCGCGCCCGGCCAGGGCCGCCGTACGCCGGACGCCGCGCCCGCCCGGCGCTACTCCGCGCAGTCCGGGTACGCGCAGGCCGCCGCCGACGACGGCGACTTCGAGGTGGACGAGGCGCTCGCGCTCGTCAACGAGGCATCCGCCAGGGCAGGTTCGGGCCCGGACCCGATCCCCGGCGGACGTACCCCCGCACCGGCGACGGCTCCCGGAGCCGAGGCGGCCGGGCACAAGCACCACCACCCCCGCGCCACCGCCTGGCCCGAGGCCCGCGCCCGGGCGGCCCACGCCGCCCGCCCCCAAGCTCTTCGAGCAGGGGGTACCCCCGGCGCCCCGCGCCGCGAGTCGCACCCCGTCCCTCTCGACGAGGCCCTCGGCCGGATCCTCGCCGCCCCGCTCACCGCCCTCACCGACCTGCCCTCCTTCGACACCTCCGCCATGGACGGCTGGGCGGTCGCGGGCCCGGGCCCCTGGGACGTACGCGAGGACGCGATCCTCGCCGGGCACGCCCGCCCCCAGCCGCTCGCGGACGGCGAGGCGGTACGGATCGCCACCGGTGCCCGCGTACCGCAGGAGGCCACCGGCGTTCTGCGCAGCGAGCACGGGATCATCGACGGCCTGGGCGGACTCCATCCGCAGCGCGACGTCGTGCACGGTCAGGACATCCGGCCGCGCGGCCAGGAGTGCCGCAGCGGCGACCAGTTGCTGCCCGCCGGATCCCTGGTCACCCCCGCGCTGCTCGGACTCGCCGCGGCCGCCGGCTACGACGAGCTCGACGTGGTCGCCCGGCCCAGGGTCGAAGTGTTCGTCCTGGGCGACGAGTTGCTCACCGAGGGTCTCCCCCAGGAGGGTTTGATCCGGGACGCGCTCGGCCCGATGCTGCCGCCCTGGCTGCGCAGCCTCGGCGCCGAGGTCATCGCCGTACGCCGCCTCGGTGATGATGCGAGAGCCCTGCTCAAGGCCGTCAAGGAGTCCCCCGCGGACCTTGTCGTCACCACCGGCGGCACGGCGTCGGGACCGGTCGACCATGTGCACCCCACGCTGCGGCAGCTCGGCGCCGAGCTCCTCGTGGACGGTGTCCAGGTACGCCCCGGCCACCCCATGCTCCTGGCCGAACTGCCCGGCGGCCGCCATCTCGTCGGCCTGCCCGGCAACCCCCTGGCCGCCGTCTCCGGTCTGCTCACGCTCGCCGAGCCGCTGCTGCGCAAGCTCGCGGGCCGCCCCGCCGTCGAGCCGTACCACTGCCCGACCAGGGACGAGATCCACGGCCACCCGCACGACACCCGCCTGGTTCCCGTGGTCCTGCGCGGCGATGAAGCCGTGCCGCTGCACTACAACGGGCCCGCGATGCTGCGCGGTATCGCCGCCTCCGACGGGCTCGCCGTGGTGCCGCCGGGCGGTGCCAAGCCCGGGCAGGAGCTCGAGATCCTCGATCTGCCATGGGCGCTGTCGCCGCTGTCACCGGAAGGGTGTTTCACGTGAAACAGCACGGCAGCGATGTGATGGCCCGCAATGCGGACGAGCGCCTGACCAACGGGCGGGTCCATCTGCCCAAGCGGGTCGTGGAACGTCCGATGCGCCAGGTCGGCAAGCGCCTCGCGATGGCGCTGAGCGTGCTGGTCGCGACGGCGCTGCTCGTGTACTTCGACCGCGACGGCTACAACGACAACACCGACGGCAGCGTCGATCTGCTCGACGCCTTCTACTACGCGACCGTCACACTCTCCACCACCGGCTACGGCGATATCGTCCCGGCCAGTGACTTCGCCCGCCTCATCAACATCTTCGTCATCACACCGCTGCGTGTGCTCTTCCTGATCATCCTGGTCGGCACCACTCTCGAGGTCCTCACCACACGCACCCGTGAGGAGTGGCGACTGAACCGCTGGAGGTCCTCCTTGCGTGACCACACCGTCGTCGTCGGCTTCGGCACCAAGGGCCGTTCGGCGATCCAGACCCTGTGCGCCACGGGTCTGAAGAAGACACAGATCGTGGTGGTCGACCCCAGCAACAAGGTGATCGAGACCGCCACCGCCGAAGGCTTCGTCGGTGTCGTCGGTGACGCCACCCGCAGCGAGGTGCTGCTCCGCGCCGAACTGCAGAAGGCCCGCCAGGTCGTCATCGCCACCCAGCGCGACGACACGGCGGTCCTGGTGACGCTCACCGCCCGCCAGCTGAACCGGGCCGCCAAGATCGTCGCAGCCGTACGGGAAGAGGAGAACGCCCAGCTCCTACGGCAGTCCGGCGCCGACGCCGTCATCACCAGCGCCAGCGCGGCCGGCCGGCTGCTCGGTCTCTCGGTGCTCAGCCCCAGCGCCGGCACGGTCATGGAGGACCTCATCCAGCAGGGCTCCGGGCTCGATCTCGTGGAGCGGCCGGTGATAAAGGCCGAGGTCGGCAAGAGCGTGCGGGAGACGGAGGACCTGGTGGTCAGCGTGCTGCGCGGACATCGCCTCCTCGGATACGACGATCCGGCGGCCTCTCCGCTGCAGTTGACGGACCGTCTGATCACGATCGTGCGGGCCACACCGGCAGCTCCGGCGCCCCCGGACACCCGGCCGCTGGCGCGGTAGCGACCGGGTGCTGGCGCGGTGGCCTCCGGCCAACCGCCGTACACACGGGGCGAGTAGCCTCGCCGACATGTATGCGATCACCATCCCCGAACCCGGCGGACCCGAGGCGCTCCAGTGGGCCGAAGTCCCCGATCCCGTGCCCGGTGAGGGCGAAGTCCTCGTCGAGGTGGCCGCGAGTGCGGTCAACCGTGCCGATGTGCTGCAGCGCCAGGGCTTCTACAACCCGCCGCCCGGAGCCTCTCCGTATCCCGGACTCGAATGCTCCGGGCGGATCAGCGCGCTCGGCCCCGGTGTGAGCGGCTGGGCCGTGGGCGACGAGGTGTGCGCGCTGCTCGCGGGCGGCGGCTATGCCGAGCAAGTGGCCGTACCGGCGGGGCAGTTGCTGCCCGTGCCCGAGGGCGTGGACCTGGTGTCGGCGGCCGCGCTGCCGGAGGTCGTCTGCACGGTCTGGTCCAACGTTTTCATGATTGCCCACCTGCGTCCCGGCGAGACCCTGCTCGTGCACGGCGGCGCCAGCGGTATCGGCACCATGGCGATCCAGCTGGCCAAGGCCATCGGCGCCAAGGTCGCGGTCACCGCGGGCGGCAAGGAGAAGCTCGAGCGCTGCGCCGAGCTGGGCGCCGACATCCTGATCGACTACCGCGAGCAGGACTTCGTCCAGGAGATCAAGACGGCCACCGAGGGCGTGGGCGCGGACGTGATCCTGGACATCATGGGTGCCAAGTACCTGGACCGGAACATCAACGCTCTGGCCGTCAACGGGCGGCTCGCGATCATCGGTCTGCAGGGCGGTGTGAAGGGCGATCTCAACCTCGCCACGCTCCTGACCAAGCGGGCCGCGATCACGGGGACCTCGCTGCGGGCGCGGCCGCTCGGGGAGAAGGCGGCGATCGTGGCAGCCGTGCGCGAGCATGTCTGGCCGCTGTTCGGTGCCGGGCGGGTCCGTCCGGTGATCGACCGTACGGTTCCCATGAGCGAGGCGGCGCAGGGGCACCAGGTGCTCGAGCAGAGCGGGCACGTCGGCAAGGTGCTGCTCACCCGCTAGGGACGTCGGGGCCACTGGGTCGCTGGGCCACTGGGTCGCTGGGTCGCTGGGGCCCTGGGCCACTGGGTCCCTGGGTCCCTGGGGCCTTCCGCATGTACCCCACCCGTTCCGGGTAGCCAGATATCAGCCGGGATGCCGGATTTGTCACCACATGTGACGCTGGCTTCACGGCTTCCTGGCGACTCGGACGGGGAGGGGTCGACCCGATGGCTCCGCGGTTCACGGCAATCCTCTTGGCGGCTGTGGTGGCGTTCCCGGTCTGGGTGCCGGTCTCCTCGTCGGCCCTCGTATCCACGGCGTACGCGCAGGAGCCGACGCCCCAGGAACAGCCGGGCGGTCCTTCGCGGGCGGGCAGCCGCGCGGGCGAGGGGCGCGAGCGGCCCGGGCGGGCGGACGAGGAACCGTCCCCCAGCGTGCCGGGCGCCTCCGTCCCCCCGGGCGCTTCCGTCCCCCCAGGCGCCTCCGTCCCCCCGCAGTCGCCGGACACCTCGGCCGGGCTGCAGCCCGGAGTGCCGAGCGCCTCGGCCGACCCGGGCGGCTCGCCCTCCGTGGGGGCGCCCGCCACCGGCTCGGCCGCCGTCGGCTCGCCCCTGCCCGACTCCCCCGGTCCGGTGTCCCCGGGCGCCGTGACGCCCTCACCCACCGCCTCCGATGCGGCGGCAGCCCAACTCCCGCCCTCCGGCGGCGAGTCGACACCGCCCTCGGCGCCCGCGTCGCCCCATGACAGCGCGCTGCCTCTGCACCACTCCGCCGGTCAGCCGCCCCGCGAAGCCGCCGCCCGCGATGTGGTCGCGGACGCCGACGGCGGGACCGCGCAGGCCGCCACGTCCGGCGGCCGCGGCGACCCGGCCCTCGACGTCCTTCCCGTGGGCACGGGACTGCTCATGATCGGCCTGGGCCTGGCCTTCCTGGCCCTGCGTCTGCGCCGCGGCTGAGCACACGGGGCCCGAGCGGCTCACCAGGTGTCTCGACACGCACACCCCCCTCGTACACGGTGGATCACCGCAGAACGGGGGCACCACCGTGATGTGAGGCATGTGTGCGAGAGAATGGCGGCATGGAGATGCCGAGGAACGACAGGTCACCGGAGAACCCCCAGATCCTGGTCGTGGGCCAGGACGGAATGGCTCTCGGCGGAGGCGACGACGACGAGCACCGGGAGGTCCCGGTGACCGAGATGGTCGAACAGCCCGCCAAGGTCATGCGCATCGGCAGCATGATCAAGCAGCTGCTCGAGGAAGTGCGGGCGGCACCTCTGGACGAGGCGAGCCGGGTCCGCCTCAAGGAGATCCACACCAGTTCGGTCAAGGAGCTGGAGGACGGGCTCGCGCCCGAGCTCGTGGAGGAACTGGAGCGCCTCTCGCTCCCGTTCGCCGACGAGGCGACCCCGACGGACGCCGAACTGCGCATCGCGCAGGCCCAGTTGGTGGGCTGGCTCGAGGGCCTGTTCCACGGCATCCAGACCACGCTGTTCGCGCAGCAGATGGCGGCGAGGGCCCAACTGGAGCAGATGCGCCGGGCACTGCCCCCTGGGGTCGGCGGCCACGATGACGAGGATGGGCCGGCGGGGCGGTCCGGGGGGCCGTACCTCTAGGAGTCCACAGCCCGGTGACATACGCGAGGGGCCCGGTCGATGAGACCGGGCCCCTCGCGCGTAGGACGTGACGGCTATTGCGCCGGGTCACCGGTGGAGACTTCGAGCGTGATGTTGAGCTCGTCCTCGCGGACCTCTTCACCCGGCGCCGGCCACTGGTCCATCACCGTGTCCTCGCCGTAGGTGTTCTCATCCTTGTCCTTCTGGCTGTAGTGCCAGCCCGAGGCGGTGAGGCAGGCCTTCACCGAGTCGAGGTTCTTGTAGCGGAAGTTCGGGACCTGGATCTTCTCGGGATCCTGGCCCTCCTGCGGGTCCGTGCACTCTTCCTTGTCGACCTTCTTCGTCAGGTCCGGACCCTTGTGCCCCGCACCCACCGACTGCGTCGGCTTGCTCTCCGGGTCCTTGTCGCCGCCGTTCATCGTCAGCGCCGTGATCAGGCCGCCGATCGCGAGCAGGGCGACAGCGATCGCGCCGATGATCACCGGCTTGTTGTTCTTGCGGCCGCTGCCACCGCCGTTCGAACCCGCCGACATCGTCGAGTTCTGCGGGGTGATGTTGTACGGGGGCGGGGTCGACGAGGCCTGCTGCGGGCTGTACGCCGCCGGGGCCGGGGTCTGGTAGCCGGCCTGCTGCGGGTAGCCGTAGCCCGGGGTGGCCGGGTTGTTCGGGGCCGGGGTCGGCGGGCCGTACGGGTTCGGCGTGTAGGGCTGGTGGACGCTGCCCGGGCCCGGCACCGGAGTGCCCGTACCGACCGGCGGGAAGACCGCGGAGCCGACGCCCGAGCCGGCCGCGCCGTGCGAACCGGGGACGATCGAGGGGGCCTGGGCCTGGAAGGACTGGGCCACGCGCAGACATTCGTCGCGCATCGTCTCGGCGGTCGGGAAGCGCTCGTTCGGGTTCTTCTTCAGCGCGCGGGCAACCAGCGCGTCCACCGCGGGCGGCAGCGAGCGGTTGATCGAGGAGGGCGCGACCGGCTCCTCCTGGACATGCGCGTACGCGATGGCGAGCGGCGAGTCCGCCTCGAAGGGCAGCCGGCCCGTGACCAGCTGGAACAGCATGATGCCGACGGAGTAGAGGTCGGACCGGGCGTCCACGCCGCGGCCCAGCGCCTGCTCGGGCGAGAGGTACTGCGGCGTACCGACGACCATGCCGGTCTGGGTCATCGAGGTGACACCGGACTGCATGGCCCGCGCGATACCGAAGTCCATGACCTTGACCACGTTGCGCTTGGTCATCATCACGTTGCCCGGCTTGATGTCGCGGTGGACCAGGCCCATCTCGTGGCTGATCTCGAGCGCGGCCAGCACATCGGCGGTGATCTTCAGCGCCTTGTCGGTCGGCATCGCACCGTAGTGCGCCACGTCCTGGTCGAGCACGGAGCCGAGCGGACGGCCCTCCACGTACTCCATGACGATGTACGGCATCGTGGAGCCGTCGATGTCGTCCTCGCCCGTGTCGAAGACCGAGACGATGTTGGTGTGGGTGAGCTTGGCCACGGACTGGGCCTCGCGCCGGAAGCGCTCGCGGAAGGACTGCTCACGGCCGAGCTCGGTGTGCAGGGTCTTGATCGCCACATGGCGGTCGAGCGTCGCGTCGTACGCGAGGTGCACGGAGGCCATGCCGCCCTCGCCGAGCAGATCCTGCAGCTGGTAGCGGCCGCCCGCGAGGGAACGACCCGTGTACCGGCCGCCGTTGCCGCCGTCCTGGCTCATTTCGTACGTCCCCCATCGGCGCCGAGCGCGCCAAGTGCGCGAAGATCCCTTGTATTTCCGGGCCAAGTCTGCCGTAGGGCACTGACACGTCAAGCCGGGTGCCCGTTCCGTGACCGTACGCGCAAGAACCGTCCGCTAAGCGTTACGCAGTACACACAGGATTTGCTCAGCGGCCCCCGCCGGGGGTTTGATGTCCGGTCCATCTCAATCGACGTGCTGCGCAAAGCCTGTAGCGTGGCCCGACGGAGACCATAGGCACGACCCAGGAAACGACGGCGAGGACTGATGGACCAGCAGCGCGCTCAGGGCCCGTCCGACCCCGAGGCGTCTGGCGGCGGTGGAATGTCGGATTCGCCGGAGTACTGGGGTAACGGAGGGCTGGTAGGAGACGGTCGTTACCGTCTGACACATCGGCTCGGCCGTGGTGGCATGGCCGAGGTCTTCGCCGCCGAGGACGTACGTCTCGGCCGTACCGTCGCGGTCAAGCTGCTCCGCTCCGATCTCGCCGAGGACCCGATCTCCAAGGCCCGCTTCACACGCGAGGCACAGTCGGTCGCCGGCCTCAACCACCATGCGGTGGTGGCGGTATACGACTCCGGTGAGGAGTTCGTCGGCGGCAGCACCATCTCGTACATCGTGATGGAGCTCGTCGAGGGCAGCACGATCCGCGATCTGCTGCTCGACGCCGAAGCCCCGGGCCCCGACCAGGCGTTGATCATCGTCGCCGGTGTGCTCGAAGCGCTCGCGTACAGCCACCAGCACGGCATCGTGCACCGCGACATCAAGCCCGCGAACGTGATCATCACCAACACCGGTGCGGTGAAGGTGATGGACTTCGGCATCGCGCGTGCCCTGCACGGCGCCTCCAACACCATGACGCAGACCGGCATGGTCATGGGCACGCCCCAGTACCTCTCCCCGGAGCAGGCGCTCGGCAAGGCCGTGGACCACCGCTCCGACCTGTACGCGACGGGCTGTCTGCTCTACGAACTGCTCGCGCTGCGGCCCCCGTTCACGGGTGAGACCCCGCTCTCGGTGGTCTACCAGCACGTACAGGACATGCCCGTCCCGCCGTCCGAGATGTCGGACGCGGTGCCGCCGGAGCTCGACGGTCTGGTGATGCGCGCGCTCGCCAAGGAGCCGGACGACCGGTTCCAGAGCGCCGAGGAGATGCGCGGCCTGATCCAGTACGCCCTGCAGATGCTGCAGGAGCAGGGCGGGCACACCGGCACCTGGAACACCGGCCCGGTCGTGATGCACGAGAGCGCCGGCACCCCCGCGATGGGCTCGCCCGGGCTGCAGCACCCCGACAGCGGTACGACGCAGATCCCGCGGCAGCCGATGATCCCGCAGCGGCCCGGCGGCGACGGCTACGACGACGGTGGCTACGACGGGCACGGCAGCCAGGGCGGCGGCCGCGGCAAGATCTGGCTCTTCGTGGTGCTCGCGCTGATCGCCGTGATCGCGGGCGTCGCGTACGCGCTGCAGCAGGGCAAGGACAAGGAGCCGCAGAATCCCGGGAACTCGCCGTCGGTGAGCCAGTCCGAGGACCCCTCCGACGAGCCTTCGGACGACAAGACCACGGACGAGGAGACCGATCCGGGTACGGCCACCGGCGGCCAGACCACGGACGGTGCGACCACGCAGCCGCCCACCTCCGAGCCGCCCACGTCGGATCCGGCGACCAGCGAGCCGCCGACGGACGACCCGACGACCGACGACCCGACCTCCGAGCCGCCCACCGAGGAGCCGCCGACGGAGGAGCCGCCCACCACGGATGCGGGCAGCGAGCCGCCCACCGGTGGGGGCGAGGGCTGACAGCCGCTCGCCGTACATGCAGACAGCGGAAGGGGCCGACCATGAGGTCGGCCCCTTCCGCCATGTCCGTGGGTGGTGCCTACAGCACCTGCTGCAGCTGTCGCGTGTACGCCCCGTTCATGCTGTGCACCGTCACCACCTGGGGCTCGATGCGCATGTAGACGGGCTCGAAGAGCTCACCGTCCACGAAGTGCGGTCCGGGTCCGAAGAGTTCCAGTTCCTCGACGGTCGGCTCGATGGCCTCGCACAACCCGACGAGCTGGACCGACCAGAGGCCGTCCTCGCCGGAGTTCAGGTTGTCGGCGCCGTATGCGACGACGCTGCCGATGCAGGCCTGGTGGTAGCCGAAGCCCTTGTGCATCCGAAGCAGCAGCTTGCCGTCCACGACGATGTGCCGCGCGAGGGCGAGGAAGGGCAGCGCGCGCATGCTGGTGGCCACCCGCCCACGTTCTACGTGGGACAGGAGGCTGAGGGCGCGGTTCTCATCGGTGGACATATCTCTACTTTCGGCCAATGACCGCTCGGCCGAAAGGGGCACCCGCCCCTCGTGACCGGGGACGTAGGTCCCGAGTAAAGGGGGCGCAAAATCCGCCTGCCCGTGAGGCCGGCGGACTATGCGTACCGGCAGGTCAGCGCTTCTCTGCCTGCATCCTCGCCACATACGCGGCCGCCTGGGACCGCCGCTCCATACCCAGCTTGGAGAGCAGGCTGGAGACGTAGTTCTTGATCGTCTTCTCGGCCAGATGCAGCCGCTCGCCGATCGCGCGGTTGGTCAGACCCTCGCCGATGAGGTCGAGGATCTTGCGCTCCTGCTCGGTGAGGTTCGACAGACGGTCGTCGCCCTTGCCCTTGTTGCCGTCCCGCAGTCGTTCAAGGACACGGGCCGTGGCGACCGGGTCGAGCAGCGACTTGCCGGCGGCCACGTCACGTACCGCCGTGAGCAGCTCATTGCCCCGGATGGCCTTCAGGACATAGCCGGAGGCGCCGGCCATGATCGCGTCGAAGAGAGCCTCGTCGTCCGCGAACGAGGTGAGCATCAAGCACTTGATGTCCTCGTTCTGCGAGCGGATCTCGCGGCACACCTCGACGCCGCTGCCGTCGGGCAGGCGCACGTCGAGCACGGCCACATCGGGCCGCGTCGCAGGGATCCTGACCAGGGCGTCCGCGGCCGTACCGGCCTCGCCGACGACCTCGATATCCGCCTCGACGGACAACAGCTCATGGACTCCGCGACGGACCACTTCATGGTCGTCGAGAAGAAATACGGTGATTTTTCCTTCTTCGCGCACGAAACCAGTGTCACATACCGCCCCATCCGCCGCTCCGGCCGCATCCCGTGAGTGCGTGATTCCGGAAAAAGACAAGCCTTCCCATGCCGTGGTGACCGGGATAACGTGCCGGTGTTCCGGCCCCTTGCAAGGCGCTGACCAGCGGCTGTTCCCGTAATCCGGGATTTACTTGGAAATCCAAGCAAAATCGCAGGTCAGATGGGGTTTCGCAGATATGCGGTCCCCTGGGTAACGTGCTTTGTACAGGGCGCTCGCCGGGGCACCTGTCACGCCTGTCCCCGACTTTCCCGAGCGCACACACCCCGTGCGCGGGTACGGATACAGGTGAGCCGCACTGGTTCCCGGCCGATCCCGGGGGCCGGACCGACGGAGGAGTACACGTGACCGTGGAAAGCACCGCCGCGCGCACACCGCGCCGCACCAGCGGTGGCAAGCGCGCCGGTGGCAAGACCGCCACCAAGGCCGCGAAGACCGCGCAGGCCCAGGCCGCCGAGCCCGAGCTCGTTCAGCTGCTTACCCCCGAGGGCAAGCGCGTCGAGCACCCCGACTACGCCATCGACCTCAGCGCCGACGAGCTGCGAGGCCTGTACAAGGACATGGTCCTGACCAGGCAGTTCGACGCCGAGGCCATCGCTCTGCAGCGCCAGGGCGAGCTGGGTCTGTGGCCCTCTCTGCTCGGCCAGGAAGCCGCCCAGATCGGCTCCGGACGCGCCACGAAGGACGACGACTACGTCTTCCCGACGTACCGCGAACACGGTGTCGCCTGGTGCCGCGGCGTCGAGCCGAAGAATCTGCTCGGCATGTTCCGCGGCGTGAACAACGGCGGCTGGGACCCCAACAGCAACAACTTCCACCTCTACACGATCGTCATCGGCTCCCAGGCGCTGCACGCCACGGGCTACGCGATGGGCATCACCAAGGACGGCGCGGACTCCGCGGTCGTCGCGTACTTCGGTGACGGCGCCTCCAGCCAGGGCGATGTGATGGAGGGCTTCAACTTCGCCGCGGTCTACAACGCGCCGGTCGTGTTCTTCTGCCAGAACAACCAGTGGGCGATCTCCGAGGGCAACGAGAAGCAGTTCCGGGTGCCGCTCTACCAGCGCGCCCAGGGCTTCGGCTTCCCCGGTGTCCGGGTCGACGGCAACGACGTACTCGCCGTCCTGGCCGTCACGCGCGCCGCGCTCGACCGTGCACGGCGCGGCGAGGGCCCGATGCTGATCGAGGCCTTCACGTACCGCATGGGTGCCCACACCACCTCCGACGACCCGACGAAGTACCGCCGGGACGAGGAGCGCGAGGCGTGGGAGGCCAAGGACCCGATCCTGCGCCTGCGCACCTACCTCCTCGCCGAGGGCCTGGCCGACGAGGCCTTCTTCAGCGAGCTCGAGACCGAGTCCGCCGAGTTCGGCAAGAAGGTCCGCGAGGCCGTCCGGTCCATGGAGGACCCGGACATGATGGCGATCTTCGAGAATGTCTACGCGGACGGGAGCGCCCTCGTCGACGAGGAGCGCGCACAGTTCGCCGCCTACCAGGCCTCCTTCGCGGACGCTGGTCACGGGGAGGGCAAGTAACCATGGCCGTACAGAAGCTTCCCCTCGCGAAGGCGATCAACGAATCGCTGCGCAAGGCCCTGGAGACCGACCCCAAGGTCCTGCTCATGGGCGAGGACATCGGCAAGCTCGGCGGTGTCTTCCGCGTCACCGACGGGCTGCAGAAGGACTTCGGCGAGGACCGTGTCATCGACACCCCGCTGGCCGAGTCCGGCATCGTCGGCACCGCGATCGGTCTGGCCCTGCGCGGCTACCGCCCGGTCGTGGAGATCCAGTTCGACGGGTTCGTCTTCCCCGCGTACGACCAGATCGTCACGCAGCTCGCCAAGATGCACGCCCGTTCGCTGGGCACGGTCAAGCTGCCGGTCGTCATCCGTATCCCGTACGGCGGTGGCATCGGCGCGGTCGAGCACCACTCCGAGTCGCCCGAGGCCCTGTTCGCGCATGTCGCGGGCCTCAAGGTGATCTCCCCGTCCAACTCCCAGGACGCCTACTGGATGCTCCAGCAGGCGATCCAGAGCGACGACCCGGTGATCTACTTCGAGCCCAAGCGGCGCTACTGGGACAAGAGCGACGTCGACACGGAGGCCATTCCGGCTCCCGTGCACGCCGCCCGTACCGTGCGTCCCGGCTCGGATCTGACCCTGGTGGCCTACGGCCCGATGGTGAAGGTCTGCCTGGAGGCCGCCGCCGCGGCCGAGGAGGAGGGCAAGTCGATCGAGGTCCTGGACCTGCGGTCGATGTCCCCGATCGACTTCGACTCGATCCAGGCCTCCGTCGAGAAGACCGGCCGTCTGGTGGTGGTCCACGAGGCGCCCGTCTTCTACGGTTCGGGTGCGGAGATCGCCGCGCGGATCACCGAGCGGTGCTTCTACCACCTCGAAGCCCCTGTGCTGCGGGTCGGCGGTTTCCACGCGCCGTATCCGCCGGCGCGGCTCGAGGAGGAGTACCTGCCGGGCCTCGACCGGGTGCTCGACGCCGTCGACCGCTCGCTGGCGTACTGAGGAGAGGGTCGTGACGATCATGACTGATACACGGTTCCGCGAGTTCAAGATGCCGGACGTCGGCGAAGGGCTCACCGAGGCCGAGATCCTCAAGTGGTACGTCCAGCCCGGTGACACCGTCACCGACGGGCAGGTCGTGTGCGAGGTCGAGACCGCCAAGGCCGCGGTCGAGCTGCCGATTCCGTACGACGGTGTGGTGCACGAGCTGCGCTTCCCCGAGGGGACGACGGTCGATGTCGGCCAGGTGATCATCTCGGTGGATGTGGCGCCCGGGTCGGCGCCGGTGGAGGCGGCCGCTCCGGCTGCTGCCGAGGTTCCCGCTCCCGCTCCGGCTGCCGAGGCCGCCGAGCCCGAGGGGCGTCAGCCGGTGCTCGTCGGGTACGGGGTGTCGCAGAGCTCGACCAAGCGGCGGGCCCGTAAGGGGGCTGAGTCTTCGGCGGCCCCGGCTCAGGACTCGGCCGCGCCCGCGGGAACGTACTACGCCTCGCCCGCCGCGGCTGCGGTCCAGGCCGAGCTGAACGGGCACGCGGCCGCTGCGCCTGTCGCCCCGGCTTCGGCCGCGGCTCCGGTCGTCGGCGCGAAGCCGCTGGCCAAGCCGCCGGTGCGCAAGCTCGCCAAGGACCTGGGCGTCGACCTGGCCACGGTCACGCCGAGCGGGCCCGACGGGATCATCACGCGGGACGATGTGCACGCGGCGGTGGCGGCGGTCTCCGCGCCGGCTGCCCCGGCCCAGGTCCAGGCCCCTGCACCCGTTGCTCCCGTTTCACGTGAAACAACTCCCGTTGCGGCTGCGCCTGTTCAGGCCCCGGCTGCGGGAGTACGGGAGACCCGTATCCCGGTCAAGGGTGTCCGCAAGGCCACCGCTGCCGCGATGGTCGGGTCGGCGTTCACGGCGCCGCATGTCACCGAGTTCGTGACCGTCGATGTCACGCGCACGATGAAGCTCGTCGAGGAGCTCAAGTCCGACAAGGACATGCAGGGGCTGCGGGTCAACCCGCTGCTGCTCATCGCGAAGGCGCTGCTCGTCGCGATCAAGCGCAACCCGGACGTCAACGCGTCCTGGGACGAAGCGGCCCAGGAGATCGTGCTCAAGCACTACGTGAACCTGGGTATCGCGGCAGCGACTCCGCGCGGTCTGATCGTGCCGAACATCAAGGACGCGCACGACAAGACGCTGCCGGGGCTCGCTTCCGCACTCGGTGAGCTGGTGTCCACGGCCCGTGAGGGCAAGACGACGCCGGCGGCGATGCAGGGCGGCACGGTCACGATCACCAACGTGGGCGTCTTCGGTGTCGACACCGGTACGCCGATCTTGAACCCCGGTGAATCGGCGATTCTCGCGGTCGGCGCGATCAAGCTCCAGCCGTGGGTCCACAAGGGCAAGATCAAGGCGCGTCAGGTGATGACCCTGGCGCTGTCCTTCGACCACCGCCTGGTGGACGGGGAACTCGGCTCCAAGGTCCTCGCGGATGTGGCGGCGATCCTGGAGCAGCCGAAGCGGCTGATCACCTGGGCCTGAGGCCCGGAAGCCGACGGCCCGGGGTGCGCAGCGCCCCGGGCCGTCAGCACGTACACAGAAGGACACGACCGACCATGCGTCTCAGCACCGCCCCCTGGGTGGTTCTCGCCACCTTCTCCGGGGCCCTCATAGCCCTGCAGTCCCGGATCAACGGGGAGTTGGCGGCAGGGCTCGGGCAGGACGGGTTCAGTGCGGCGATCATCTCGTTCGGTTCGGGGTTCGTCGTGCTCGCGCTCGGGCTGCTCCTCGCAGCCGGGCCCAGGCGCGGGGTGGGGCGCGTACGCGATGCCGTACGTGAGCGGCGGCTCAACTGGTGGCAGGTGCTCGGCGGGTTCGGCGGCGCTACTTTCGTACTCGCGCAGGGGCTGACCGTCACCGCGCTCGGCGTCGCCCTGTTCACCGTGGCCGTCGTCGCCGGTCAGGTCGGCGGCGGGCTCGTCTTCGACCGGATGGGGCTCGGGCCCGCAGGGCCGCAGAAGCCCACCCGCAGACGCGTCATCGGCGCCGTCCTCGTGCTCGTCGCCGTCGGGATCTCGATGGCCGACAAGGTCGGCGGCGGATTCCCGTACGGGATGCTGGCACTCCCCCTGGTCGCGGGCGTTTTCGTCAGCTGGCAGCAGGCCGTCAACGGGCATGTGAAGAACACGGCCGAGTCGGCCTACACAGGGACCTTCTTCAACTTCGCCACGGGGGCGACGGCCCTGCTCATCGCCTTCCTCGTGCACAGCGCGATCGCCGGCCTGCCGGCCGGGCTGCCCTCGCGGCCGTACCTCTACGTGGGCGGACTCGTCGGGATCGCCTTCATCACCATCGCCGTCGCCACCGTCCAAAAGCTCGGCGTCCTCGTGCTCGGACTGTGCACCATCACCGGCCAGTTGCTGGGCTCGCTCGCCCTCGACCTGCTGCTTCCGCGGTCCGGCACCCAGGTCACGGCCGCCACCTTCGCGGGCGCCGCGCTCGCCCTCGCGGCCATCGCGTTCGCGGCGCTGCGCGGCAGGACGGGAAGCCGGGTGGTCGCCGGCGGATCACGATCCGGCACTGACCATGGTCACTCCGTTCGCCCTGGTGTCTGATGCCTGCATGCGAAGATCCATCGTCTCTCTGACCCTTGTGCTCGGCCTTGTGGCAGCCGGCTGCAGCAGTGGTGCGGACAGCGCAGAGTCCGGTCCGAAGAAGGACGGCAAGAACTCGGCGCAGCCCAAGCCCAAGCCCAAGCCCACGGGCACACCCGGTGCCGCGGGCGCCGGCGACTCCGTCTTCCCGAACGCCGGCAACGGGGGCTACGACGCCCTGCACTACGGCCTCGACCTCACGGTCCGCCCCAAGACGTCCACCGTCCTGACCGGCACCGCGACCGTACGGGCCAAGGCCACCCAGGATCTGTCCGCCTTCAATCTCGATCTGTCCGGTCTGAAGGTCAGTGCCGTCACGGTCAATGGCGCCGCGGCCGCCTTCAGCCACAAGGGCACCGAGCTGACGGTCACCCCGGCCGAGGCGCTGGCCGAGGCCGCGGAGTTCACCGTCGAGGTCACCTACTCCGGCAACCCCAAGGCCCTCGGCAGGGGTAAGCACAAGGACGGCTGGCTCACCACCGACGACGGCGCCCTCGTGATGGGCGAGCCGCTCGGCTCGATGACCTGGTACCCGGTCAACAACACGACCCTCGACCCGGCCACGTACGACACGAGGATCACCGTCCCCGCCGCTCTCACGGGTGTCTCCGTCGGCCGCTACGAGGGTGAGCAGCCCGCGGCCGACAAGAGCATGCACACCTTCAACTGGCGCAACTCGACGCCGACCGTGCCGTATCTGACCACCCTTGCCGTAGGAAAGTTCAAGCTCAAGCAGAGCGGCGGCGACGTGCCCGTGACGACCGCCGTCGATCCGCGGCAGGCCTCGGACGCCCGCAAGATCCTCGGCCGGATACCCGAGTTCGTCGCGTGGGGCACGAAGCACTTCGGCCCCTACCCCGTCGACTCCGCGGGCGCGATCGTCGACCACGACCCGGGCAACGGTGTGGCCCTGGAGACCATGGGCCGGCCCGTCTACGCCCATGCGCCCGAGGACACGGTGATGGCGCACGAGTACGCCCACCAGTGGTTCGGCAACTCCGTCCGGCTCGCGGACTGGTCGCAGATCTGGCTCAACGAGGGCTTCGCGACGTACGCGATGTGGATGTGGGACGAGGAGCACGGGCTCGACACCGCACAGGAGTGGTTCGACTCGGTCTACCAGGCGCCCAGGAGCCACGAGGTCTGGAAGGTGATCCCCGGCAAGCCGGGCAAGCCGGACGATCTCTTCGCCATGGGCATCTACTACCGGGGCGCCATGGCGCTGCACAAGGTCCGTCTCGCCGTCGGCGACAAGAAGTTCACGCAGATCCTCAAGGCATGGACCACGCAGTACGGCGGGAAGGCCGCCACGATCGAGGAGTTCACCGCGCTGGCCCAGAAGGAAGCAGGACCGGGCAAGCCGCTGAAGAAGATCTTCGACGTCTGGCTGTACGGGAAGGGCAAGCCGCGCAATCCGTGACGCCTGAGGTCCTCGCGCAGACGCGGAAGGGCCGGGCGGCCGTCTCCTCGGAGACGGCCGCCCGGCCCTGGTCCAGGTCCTGCGCGCCTACTTCTTGAAGCCGTAGTCCATCAGCTTCTTCGCATCGGACGCACGCGCGCTCACCGACGTCGACTTGAGCACCGTGCCGATGACCGTCTTGCCGTTGCGCGTGGCCGCGAACACCAGGCAGTAGCCGGCCTGCGGGCCCGAGCCCGTCTTGACGCCGAGGGCGCCGCTGTAGGTGCCGAGCAGAGTGTTCGTGTTGGACCACGACATGTAGCGGTAGCCGCCGGACTTCGTCGTGACCTTCTGCTTCGTCGACTTCGTCTTCACGATCGCGCGGAACGTCGAGTTCTTCATCGCGGAGGAGGCGATCTTCGTGAGGTCGCGCGGCGTCGAGTAGTTCGAGCCGTTGCTTATGCCGTCGAAGGAGTCGAAGTGGGTGTTCTTCAGACCCATGTCCTTGGCGGTCTTGTTCATCTTGCCGATGAAGGACTTCACCCGGGCGGAGCGGGTGGTGCCCGTGCCGAACTTGTCGGCGAGGGCGTACGCGGCATCGCAGCCGGACGGGAGCATCAGCCCGTAGAGGAGCTGGCGGACGGTCACCTTGTCACCGACGATCAGACGGGCCGACGAGGCGCCGTTCCTGACGATGTAGTCGCTGTACGCCTTCTGGATCGTGACCTTGGCGTCCAGGTTCAGGTTCTTCGTGGACAGCACCACCTTGGCCGTCATGATCTTGGTGGTGGAGCCGGTGGACCGGCGGGTGTCCGCACCCTTGGTGTACAGGCTCTTGCCCGTCCCGTTGTTCATCACGTAGCCGCCCTTGGCGGCGATCGACGGGACGGCCAGCGCGGCCTGCGCGGTGGCCGGCGTGGCGGCCGTCGCGGAGGTGGTCACGACTCCGCCGGTGAGCATGCTGCCCGCGATGAGGACAGCGACGCCCGCTATGCGAATCTTCAAGGTGAAAGCTCCCAAATGCCCCTAAGACGCCACCCCTTGAGCGGGGAGCGCATTGGTGAGACACCTGAAACAGGCGGGAGGTTGCACCGAAAAGGCGCGGAGTCTCCCAGGATTTCTGCGTCCCGCATCGTGGACCACGATGGGCTTGCGTACGTGTTGTATCTAAGCTGTGCGCATGCCTGCAGCGCCCGTCTCCACCGCCGCCCCCCTCAAGCAGCCCCCCGCCGCCGAACGTGTCTACCAGCACGTCAAGCAGGCGGTCCTCGACCGGCGTTACGAGGGCGGCACCCTGCTCACCGAGGGCGAGCTCGCCGCCGACGTGGGTGTCTCACGCACCCCCGTACGCGAAGCGCTGCTCAAGCTGGAGGTCGAGGGGCTGATCCGGCTGTACCCCAAGAAGGGCGCGCTCGTCCTGCCCGTATCGGCGCAGGAGATCGCCGATGTGGTCGAGACGCGGCTGCTCGTCGAGGAGCACGCGGTCAGAAAGGCCGTGCCCGCGCCGCCGTGGCTCATCGCGCGCCTTGAGGAGCTCCTTGAGCGGCAGCGGGAGCAGGCGGTACGGGGGGACTATGCCGCGGCTGCGCATGCGGACCGCTGCTTCCACGCCGAGATCGTGCGCAGCGGCGGCAACGAGATCCTCTCCAGGCTCTACGACCAGCTGCGCGACCGGCAGTTGAGGATGGGCATCGCCGTGATGCACTCGCACCCCGACCGCACCGCCAAGACCCTCGGCGAGCACGCCGAGATCCTCGACGCCCTGCGCGCGGGGGACGCGGACGGCGCGGTCGCCGTGATCCACCGGCACATCGGCTGGTTCCACACACTGGCGCGCGGGGAAGCACGATGAGCGCCGGCGCCGTACGGCTGCCGGGGGATCCGCCCGGCGGCCGGCGGGCCGTGCTCGTCTGGTCGATCGGTGTCGCCGTCTACTTCGTCGCGGTCATCTTCCGCACCTCGCTCGGCGTGGCCGGACTCGACGCCGCCGAGCGCTTCGACGTGGGCGCCTCCGCCCTGTCGACCTTCTCGATCCTCCAACTGCTCGTCTACGCGGGCATGCAGATACCCGTCGGCCTGCTCGTCGACCGGCTCGGCACCAAGAAGGTGCTGACCATCGGCGCCGTGCTCTTCACGCTCGGCCAGCTCTCCTTCGCCCTCGCGCCCTCGTACGGGATGGCCCTCGCCGCCCGTGCCCTGCTCGGCTGCGGTGACGCGATGACCTTCATCTCGGTGCTGCGGCTCGGCACCCGCTGGTTCCCCGCCCGCCGCGGCCCGCTGGTCGCGCAGCTCGCCGGACTGATCGGCATGGGCGGCAACCTCGTCTCCACCCTGCTGCTCGCCCGCCTGCTGCACGGGGTGGGCTGGACCGCCGCGTTCATCGGCAGCTCGCTGGCCGGTGTGGTCGTCCTGGCCTTGATGCTGCTCTTCCTCAAGGACCATCCCGAGGGCCATGCCCCCGAGCCGGTGCCGGTCCCCGGCCAACAGGGCCTTTCCTACGTACGAGGTCAGATAGCCGCCTCGTGGCGCGAGCCCGGTACGCGGCTCGGGCTCTGGGTGCACTTCACCACCCAGTTCCCGATGATGGTGTTCACGCTGCTGTGGGGGCTGCCGTTCCTCGTCGAGGCGCAGGGCCTGAGCCGCGGCCAGGCCGGTGAACTGCTCACGCTCACCGTTCTGTCGAGCATGGCCATCGGGCTCGTCTACGGGCAGATCATCGCCCGCCACCACAAGGCCCGCACCCCGCTCGCCCTCGGCACGATCGGTCTCACGGCCGTCCTTTGGGCCGTGACGCTCGGTCCCTTCGGTACCGAGGCGCCGGTGTGGGTGCTGATCCTGCTCTGCATCGGCCTCGGCACCTGCGGCCCGGCCTCGATGATCGGCTTCGACTTCGCCCGCCCGGCCAACCCGCCCGAACGCCAGGGGACCGCAAGCGGAATCGTCAACATGGGCGGCTTCATCGCCTCGATGACGACCCTGCTCGCGGTCGGGGTGCTGCTTGATGCGACCGGTGACAACTACCGGATCGCGTTCTCCTCGATCTTCGTCCTCGAAGCGCTGGGCGTCAGCCAGATCCTGCGCCTTCGCCGGCACGCGGTCCGCCGCGAGCGCGAACGGCTCGTGGCCAGCCGCGTGGAGGTCGTGCACGTACCGGCGTAAGGACCCTGCTTCAGGCGTTACGGAGTGACGGCGAAGTTGTCGAGGATCGCCTGCGCGAGCGCCTGGTCGCCCTCGACCTTGACCCGGTCGGCCACGGCGGAGGGACGTACGCGCCCGCAGGCCAGCTTGTAGAAGGTCTCCCAGTCGAGCGCGAGCGTCACCGCGGGACCGAGCGAGGGAGCGCCGTCGATGGTGCCCTTGCCTTCGGCGTCGATCCGTACCGTGCGCAGGAAGTCCACCGGGCCGTGCACGTCGAAGACGACCGCCGAACCCGCGGGCGCGCCGGCCCGCTTGGCGACCACCGCGGGCAGCGAGGCGAGCAGCTGGTCGCGGGTCACGAGGGCGCCGGGGGAGTCCAGGTTCCCGGGCTTGTTGAGGACGTGGCGCAGATCCTGCTCATGCACCCACACGTCGAACGCCCGCTTGCGGGTGGCCTCTTCGAGGGTCTCCTCGGTGCCGAGCGGGCCGCGCACCTTGTGGCCCGGGTCGCGCGACTCGTTCCGCAGCTGCCGCGAGCGGCGGATGATCGTGTACTCGAGCTCGGCGGTCATCTCGGGCGCGGTGTGATGCCGGCGTACGTCCACCTGCATCTCCATGTACCGCTGGAGCTCGGTCTTCACGTGGTACAGGTCTCGCGGCAGCGTGTGGATGGGGCGCGGGTCGCCGAGCATCTCGCAGTCCAGGCCGATGACATGGGAGACGAGGTCGCGCACCGACCAGCCGGGGCAGGGAGTGGCCCGGTTCCACTCACCCTCCACGAGGGGCTGCACCAGCTCGGATATCGCTTCCACGGAGTGGGTCCAGGCGTCGGCGTAGGACTGAAGACTGGGATGGAGACTCACAGGACGGGACCCCTCGGGCGGTTCGGGTGCGCGGGCTCGGCGACGGCATGCGGGGGAGGCTCTCGCGCCCCCAGGGCCTGTCTGGAGTCTCCCGTCTGCCCTACGACGTCCGGTACGCACGCTCGCGGCGTTGCCGAAACGCCCACGTGGCTCCGCCACGCGGACGCTCCGGCGCCTTGCGATCGCACGCACCGGACGCCGCGGGGCCGCCCTGCGGGCGACGACGGGAGACTCCAGACAGGCCCTAAGTTACGCTGCCGCGAGGGCCTGGTGCAGTGCTTTCGAGTGACGATCGTAGGCGCTGTTGACCCGGGCACAGCCGGTTCGAATGCCAGGACGGTGGTAGTGTGCGCGCCTCGCTCATCCAGATCGCAGTAAACCCTGACGAATCGGTCAATTCCCGTCGGGAGCGCATGGCTTCGCTGGTACGCGAGGAGGCGGGCGCCGATCTGGTGGTGCTCCCCGAACTGTGGCCGACGGGCGCCTTCGCCTACGAACTCTTCGCCGCGGAAGCGGAATCACTCAACGGGCCGACGTACGAAGCCATGTCGAAGGCCGCGCGGGACGCGGGCGTCTGGCTGCACGCGGGCTCGATCGTGGAGCGCACCGAGGACGGCACGCTCTACAACACCGCGCTGGTCTTCTCCCCCGACGGTGAGCTCGCGGCCACGTATCGCAAGATCCACCGCTTCGGGTTCGACAAGGGCGAGGCGGTGATGATGGGCGCGGGCGACCGGCCCGTGACGGTCGCGCTGCCGGATACCCGTATCGGCGTGACGACCTGCTACGACCTCCGCTTCCCCGAGCTGTACCGCACGCTCGTCGACCAGGGCGCCGAGACGCTGGTGATCTCGGCCGGCTGGCCCGAGCGCCGGCGCGCGCACTGGACGCTGCTCGCCCAGGCACGGGCCGTGGAGAACCAGAGCTTCGTGCTCGCCGTCGGTACCGCCGGCACCCATGCGGACGTCCCGCAGGCCGGGCACTCGATCGTCGTGGACCCGTGGGGCGAGGTGCTCGCCGAGGCGGGCGCCGGTGAGGAGGTCCTGCGGGTGGAGTTCGATCCCGCGCGGGTGGCGGCGACCCGGGAGCAGTTCCCGGCGCTCAAGGACCGGATGCTGGGGTTGGACACTCCGTCACCCAGGCGCTGACGTGCTGTAGCCGCCGCCCGGCGCCCGTCCGCGCCCCGGTCTGAGCCGAACACCCTGTCACCCGCATGGGCGTCGCCGATCGCGGTGCCACCTGGCCGGTGTTGTGATGATCGAAAATCAGTCACTGTGTGCAACAACCTGCACACGTGGCGTCATCATCAGGACCCGTGCAGGGCGTGGTGCGCCCGAGGAGGCACTCCTTATGACGGATATCGGACACAGGCGCGGCCGGAAGGCGGGTCCGCTGAGGGCGCGCCTCGCGGCCCCGCTCGGACTGGCCACCGCGGTGGCCCTCGGGCTGTCCCTCGCGGCTCCGCTTTCGGCCTCGGCCGAGGAGATCGCCGGCGAGCCGTTCACCGGCACCTCGGTCGACGAGGCCACGTGGTACGGCGGCCCGTACACGCCGGGCGACCCGACCGGCTTCGCCTGCCTCACGGCGGCGACCGGTGAAGAGGGACCGCTCAAGAAGTGCCAGAAGCCGGTCGGCGACGCCGCCGGTGAGGGCGCTCTGCGGCTGACCACCAACAGTCAGCAGCAGAACGGCTACGTGATCTCCAAGCGGGCGATCCCGTCCCGCGCCGGCATGAAGTTCAGCGTGGACTTCGCCGTCTACAACCCCGGCAACGGGGGCGTACCCGCCGACGGCATCTCGCTGATGCTGCTCGATGGCAACGCCGAGATGCCGAAGCGGTCCGGCCAGAACGGCGCGGGCCTCGGCTACGTGGGCATCGGGGGCGGTTACCTCGGCGTCGGTCTCGACGTCTACGGCAACTTCACCTCCGACCAGTTCGACGCGGCCGGCGGCCTCGACGGGCGCACGCCGAACTCGATCACCGTCCGTGGTGCGGTCGGGGTGAAGAACCCGCTGGTCGCCACGTACAGGTCCACGCGACCGCTCGCCGTCGACGGCGCCACGAACCGTGCCCAGGCGCGGCGTACCGCCATCGTCGAGCTCTCCACCGAGGGCGTCATGAAGGTCTCCATCGACTTCCACGACGGACGTCCGGTCCGTGAGGTCATCGAACCGGTCGACCTCGACGAGATCAAGGGCCAGCCCCCGGTCCCCTCCTCGCTGCGGATCGGCATCGCGGCGAGCACCGGCAACTCGACGGCCATCCACGAGGCGTGGAACGGCAAGATCGAGAGCCTGTCGCCGCATCTGACCACCAGTGTCCTGCCCAAGGGCCCGGTGAACGCGGGTGAGCCCGCCGAGTTCGAGATGACCACGACCAACGACAAGCTGGCCGGTCCGACCACCGGTGAGGTCGTCACCACCCAGACCTTCCCCGAGGGCGTCAAGCCGGTCGCCGCCTCCGGCGACGGCTGGACCTGCGCCATCGCCGGGCAGACCGTCACCTGCAAGCGTCCCGGCACCGGCGCCGACGCGCTCAAGCCCGGTGACTCCTACCCGCCGGTCAAGGTGAAGACCGAGGTCGCCGCCGACGCCAAGGGCGACAAGAACATCACCTCGTCGGCCACGACGCCCGGTTCGACCCCGTCGGCCCCGGACACGAGCACCTTCACCGTGACCCCGGCCAAGGACCCGTCGCTCGTCGTCACCACCAAGCCGGTGGGCGACGTGGTCGGCGGTCAGCCCGCCGGCTACACCATCGACGTGGCCAACAAGCCCGACGCGGGTGCGACCAACGGCGAGGTCAAGGTCGTCCGTACCTTCCCCGAGGGCATCACCCCGGTCACCGCCGTCGGTGAGGGCTGGAAGTGCGCCATCGAGGGCCAGACGGTCACCTGCACCCGGCCCGGCACCGGCGCCGACGTGCTGAACCCCGGCAACCAGTACCCGCCGATCTCCATCGGCGTGCACGTCGACGACGACGCCAAGGGCCCGCTCGAGGGCAGCACCGAGGCGACCACCGGCGGCAAGGGTCCGGGCCCGGTCAAGGACACGACCGACGTCAAGCCGGCTCCCGCCAAGGACCCGAACCTGAGCGTCGTGACCAAGCCCAAGGGCGATGTGATCGCGGGCAAGCCGGCCCAGTTCACGGTCGACGTCTCCAACGCCGCCGAGGCCGGTCCCACCACGGGCCGTACGGTCGTGGCGCGCACCTTCCCGGAGGGCGTCACGCCGGTGAAGGCCGCGGGCGACGGCTGGCAGTGCGCCATCGTCGGACGCACCGTCACCTGCCAGCGTGACGCGGTGATCGAGCCGGGCAAGTCGGCTCCGACGATCACCATCGACACCAAGGTCGACGCGAGCGCGACGGGTCAGCTCGAGGGCTGGACGGACCTGTCCACCCCGGGCGACTCCAACAGCGGCAACCGGGTCTTCGACACCTTCGTGGTGAAGGCCGACCCGAACCAGGACATCGACTGCGGTGGCTGGTTGGCGACGGGTACGACCACCCGTGCCGCACAGTGCGAGGAGTGATCTCCCCGTACGCCTGAAACACCGGGGCCCCGGAGGCAACTCGCCTTCGGGGCCCCGGTGTTGTGTCCACAGGGTGTGGATGACCTCTAGCGCCGCCGGGTGTCCAGGATGTCGATCACATACGCCGCCGCCTTGTCCTTCGGCATGCCGAGCGCCCCCTTGGTGTGCGTGAACCCGGGCCGCGCGTCGTCCGGCGCCGTGACCAGGATCCGGCTGCCGACCCGCTTGCCCGCCAGCGCCTCGTACCAGCCGGGCAGCATCGCCGCGTCCTTCATCACGAACCCGTTGGGACCGCTGCGCTGATACGTGGAGCTGAACGGGGTCTTCGTGCCCCACACGGCGCCCGTGTACTGCATGACGACGGTGCTCCCGGGTTCGAGCACCGGGCCCTTGCCCTCGGCCAGCGTGCGCACGCCGACCTTCTCGGGCGCCGCCCCGAAGTCCGCGATCACCGGCTCGTCACCCGGCGACTTCACGCTCACCGACGGAAAGCCCCCGGACGCGGGCCACTTGCCCGCACCCGCCGCATGGGCCCTGGGGTCGTAGCCACCGATCACGTCGAAGACCAGGACCATGTGGTCGCTCGGGGTGACCTGCGCCGGCGCCATGCCGCCGGGACCGAACCCGTGCGTGGCGGGCGAGACGAGCAGCACCCGGCTGCCCGCCTTGCGCCCGAGCAGCGCCTGGTCCCACGTACGCGAGACGTGCTGGCCGTCGAGTACGGCGGTCGTGGGCTGTTCGAGCCGGTAGGTGTCCATCAGCGGACGGCCGCTCTCCCAGATCCGCATGTCCACGTCGGTGACGATCACCTGGCCCTTGCGCGTCACCGGACCGTCCCCCTCGGCCAGGACCTTCATCCGGGCCTCCTTGGGCGGCGGATCCGTGGGCATCGCCACCTCGGGCCGGCTGCCGAACTTGCCCGTCACCTCGGGGATGTTCTGCGGCTGGTCGCCGCAGCCGAGGGCGGGCAGGACGAGCGCCGCGAGGAGGGCGAGTGCGGCGGTGCGTCGTACGCGGTGGGGTCTTGCGGCCACCGGGGTCTCCTTCTGGCGGGGCGGGTAGGGCCCGCTCAGCCTTGCCCCGTCCGCTCGCCCATCGGCGTACCGCACGCGAAAAGCCGCCTGCCGTACGCTCGTTCGGCGTACGGCAGGCGGCTTCGCACTCAGTCCGGCGGTGGACCACCGGGGTGGACTACCAGCAGGACGAAGCGTCCCGCATCCCACCGGCCGCGGCCCGCGGCGGCGAGAACGGCGCGCAGGCCTTCGCGGCCGGGCGGTCCGGGGTGACCGCGCGGTCCGTGGCCGCCTTCGGCTCCGGCGGCTTCACCGCGAACTTGTCGGTGATGGCCGGGTCGCGAAGCACCGCCGCGTGCGCGACGGTCACGTCCGCGACCTCGGTGCCGAGCACGCTCGCGTGAATACCGTTGACGTACCCGCTGGTGGACTTCGGGTCGTACTTGTACGCCCCGTTGGCGCCCTTGGTCGGGTTGCCCTTGATGTCGGTCGTGACCTGCTCGTTGGTGGTGGCCAGGGCGAGCGGGGCCTGGGTGTAGTCCTCGGGGATGCGCACACCGAGATTGACCGCCCAGATCGGCGGGATGTCGATGATGCGGGCGCCCGCCACCGAGATGTAGCCGCGGGCGGCGCCACCGGTGAACGAGACGGGCTTGGCAGGACGCGAGTACGCGGAGACCGTGATGCCCTCGACGTGCACACCGAACGGCGACAGCTGGGTGCCGCCCACCGGGTTCTCGATGTACGGCAGACCGATGTCGATCGCCGCGCCGCCGGCGTCCGCGTACACCTCGCCGCGGGACGGGATGTCCCGGCCGCCGGAGGTGGAAGCGGGGTGGGCGTGGCCCATCGCGCGGGAGTAGAGCGCCGAGATCTTGCCGAGGCCCAGGCCCATCGGCGAGAGGTTGACGAGCTCCTTGCCGCCCGCGTGCTGCTTGGGCGCCTGCGGCGTGATCGGGTAGTGGGACTGGAAGAGCTTGGCATCGATGATCTTGCCGAGGCCCTTCACCCGAACCACCCAGGCGTCGGCCTGGACACAGTCCTTGGTGTCGACGACGGTTCCCCAGTCGTCGACGCCGCCGGGAGCATGGGCGGCCGACGCGGGGAACGTGGCGGCCGCCACCGCGGTCAGGGCGACGCCCGCTGTCAGCAGGGCGCGCGACCCTGAAATACGCCATGAGGCCATGGCCGACCCTCTCTTTCTGAAGGCTGTCTTTTCGGGCCGAGAAGATCGACCACTGATAGTTAGAGGCTCGCTACGCAGTGCGATATCCGCATGCCGGAGGGGCCATACGGGGCGCCTGGTCACTGTGCGTCGCCACCGCTCGCGCTCGCGCCGTCCTCGGCACCGGACCCGCGGTGCAGCACCGCCGCGTGCCCGATCGTCATGTCGAGCGCCTCCGGGAACAGCAGGGTCAGATGGGCAGCGTTCGCATAGCCGCTGCCCGCTCCCGGCTCGGGGGCGTAGCGCCCGTCCTTGCCCGCGGTGGGGTGGCCCTGCGCGTCGGTGGTGATCTGCTCGTTGAACGTGAGCAGGCCCCACGGCGGCAGCTTGGTGTCGGCCGGAATCCGCACACTCGTATTCGGCTTCAACGGGCCGTCGAACGTGAGCAGTTCACGCCCGAACGACGTCGCGCTGCCGCCCTTGATCTCCGTACGGAACTCCGCGGCGCGGTCCGCGTGCCCGACCGCCGTCGTCACGGCGTCGCGCAGGTCGAGGCGGACCGGCAGCCGCTTGACGTCGACGGGCTTGCCCGCGGCCCTCAGATACGGCAGCCCGAGTTCCACGCGGCCGAGCTTCGACTCGGCGTGCACGGAGCCGTCCGCCATCCATGTACGGCTCGAAAGCCGGTGCAGACTGCCGAACGAGTAGGCCTTCCCCAGTTCGACGGGCTTGGCCGCACCGCTCACGGACGAGGGCGCGTCGGGCAGCGCCGGCAGGTGCGCCTCGGTCAGCTGGGCATCGCCGTTCGCGCCGCGGACGCGCACCGACCAGGTGTCGGCCTGAGCGGGAGTGTCGTTGTCGGTGACCGTGCCCCAGTTGGTGGCGGGCAGCGGCTGCGGGGGCAGCGGCGGGGGCGGTGCGGTGCGGGGGATCTGCGGCTTGACCGCCGGTTTGGGCGGCATGAAGAAGCCGAACCCGAACTCGAGGGCGCCGTGCACGATGTCCCCGATACCGCCGAAGGGGCTGGAGGTGCTCGGGTACTGCGGGTACGCGGGGTACTCCGCCGGCGCGGGCAGCTCGGGGGTGTCGGGCGCCTCGGGCTCGATGACCTCAGGGACTTCGGGCTTCACGGGCACGGGCTTGTTCCCCTCGCCCTGCGGCTCACCCTTCTCGTTGACCGTGATCCCACCCGGCGGCGGGAACGGGGGCGGTTCGAGCACATCGGCGTACGCCCCGGAGGCGACGGCCGTGAGCGACAGCGTCAGGGCGAAGGTGAGCGCAACGGCCGTGCGCGGACGGGATGTTCGACTGCGGGGCGGCATGGGGACCCCCTGGTCCTGGGGTTGGGTCGGCTGCGGTGGGAGTGGTCCCGCCGGGAGGGGCGTGGCCTCACGGAGACGGGCGGGGCGTGGCACCACGGAAATGGGCGGGGCGTGGCCCCATGGGGAACGGAGACGGCCGCCACCGCCGTCGTGGACGGGTGGGCGGCGGCCGGTCCCGGCTGGTGCGGGTGGCTCAGTTCGTCGTGATCTCCGCAGAGCCCTCGAACGTGACGCGAGGGTCCTTCGGCAGGAAGTGGCTGCTCGCCGTGACCAGGTCGAGGAGAGACGGCACCTTCGGCTGCTTGTCCTTGAACAGGTCCGTCTTGGCGGGGTCACGGATCACGGCGGCGTGGCCGATCGTCACGTCGGCGACGTTCGGGCCGAGCACGCTGGCGTGGATCGCGTTCACGTAACCGCTCGTGGCGCGCGGGTCGTACGCGTACGACCCGTTCTTGCCCTTGGTGGGCACGCCCTTGGCGTCCGTGGTGATCTGCTCGTTGGTCTGCGCGATGATCGGCGCGGCGTCGTTGCCGGTGCCCGGGATGGTCGCGCCGAGGTTCACGGCCCAGATCGGCGGAATCTCGATGAGCTTGTGCCCGAAGAGGGAGATCTCGCCGCTGGCCGCACCGCCCTGGAACTCCACCGGCCGGCCCGGCAGCGACCGCGCGTGGACGTCGATCGCGTCGACGTGCACGCCGATACCCGAAAGCGCCGTACCGCCGAAGGGGTTCTCGACGTACGGCACGCCGATGTCGACGGAGGCGCCGCCGGCGTTGGCGTAGACGGCGCCCGGGGCCGGGATGGTCCGCTTGCCCGACTTGCTGACCGGCAGCTTGTTGGTGAGGGCCTTGGAGTACAGGGCCGAGATCTTGCCGAGACCGATACCGCCCGGGGCGAGGTTGACCAGCTCGTTGCCGCCCTCCATCTCGCGGGGAGCCTTCGGGGTGCCGGGGGAGGCCGACTCGAACATGCGGGCGTCGAGGATCCGGCCCACGCCGGTGATCCCGATGACCCAGGCGTTCGCCTGCACGCCGTCCTTGGTGTCGACGACCGTTCCCCAGTCGTACGACGGGTCCTTCTCGTCGGCGTGAGCGGTACCCATGGCGGTGACCGCCACCGTCAGTGCGAGCCCGGCCGCCGTCGCGGCGCGCATGCCCGTGGTGTGCCATACAGACATAGCCACCCAATCCCTTCCTACGGATGAAGGTCGACAAATCGACCACTGTCCGTAAGCGCACCATTGCGCTACGTGACGCGCACGCCACGGGAAGGCATCCGGGTGCAGTCCTGGGCCCCGCCGACCTCCCGGCCTCGCCCCCTTCAGTCCCCGGGCCCGACCTCCCGCTCCTTCTCCGCGAGCCGGATCACACAGACGGCGATCGCGATCATCAGCGAGGGGTCGGCCTCCTCCCGTACGACATCGACGCCGTAGGTCTCCCGCACGCGCAGCCACCGCCGCGAGATGTGCGCGAGCATCTCGCCCTCGTACTCGACGACGAACTCGCGGTCGAGGATCTTCCCGCTGACATCCAGCTCGGTGCCGTCGACCAGGAGCACGCGGTAGTGGTTGCGCAGCAGCGAGAACCGCTTCTTCTTCACGGTGGCAAGGGCCTCGCCGCCGCGCTCGATGGTCATGGCATCGCGCAGCGTGAACATCTTGGCGCGGATCTCGATCAGCACCCGCCCCGCCGGATCCTTGAGCTCGAAGGTCTCCTTGATCCGCATCATCTTGCCGTCGACGAGGAAGGCCTTGCGGCCGTTCTCGTCCTCGATCCAGTAGTCGTCACCGATGCCGAGAAGCCGGTCGCGTACGAGGAATTTCATGCGGGCATGCGTACCCACGTCCCTTGCGCTGGAGCGCACTCGAACCCGTACGTTCACGCCAGAAGCAACCCGTACGACCACACCCGTACGACCGAACGGAGCCCTCCATGACCGGCAACGAGACCCCCGACACCCCCCGCACCCGCGAGCAGCGCTTCGAGCACGGCATGGCGGTGCTCTCGAAGATCGACGGCGAGGCCGGCCGCAATGTCATCGACTCCCTCGCCGACATCTCCCCCGAACTCGGCCACCAGGTCGTCGCCTGGGCCTTCGGCGATATCTACGACCGCCCGGGCCTGGCCCCACGCGACCGCCAGCTGGTCACCCTCGGCATGCTCACGGCCCTCGGCGGCTGCGAGCCCCAGCTCGACGTCCACATCAACGCGGCCCTGAACGTGGGCCTCACCCCGGAGGAGATCGTCGAGGCGCTGCTCCACTCCGCGGTGTACTGCGGCATGCCGAAGGCTCTGAACGCCACGTTCGTCGCGAAGAAGGTGTTCGCGGAGCGGGGGGTGCTGCCGGGCGCGACGGTCGCCGAATGAGTGTCCGCGGGTGAGTGGCAAGCTTGAACCATGAACGACGCTCCCGCTCCGACCCCCCGCCGCGCCCGAGTCCGTGCCCCCGAGCTGATCGGCAAGGGCGGCTGGCTGAACACGGGAGGCAAGGAGCTCACCCTTGCCGACCTGCGCGGACGCATCACGATCCTCGACTTCTGGACCTTCTGCTGCATCAACTGCCTGCACGTCCTCGACGAGCTGCGTGAGCTGGAGGAGAAGCACGCGGACACCGTCGTGATCATCGGGGTGCACTCGCCCAAGTTCGTGCACGAGGCCGAGCACGCCGCCGTGGTCGATGCCGTCGAGCGGTACGAGGTGCACCACCCCGTGCTCGACGACCCGGAGCTCGCGACCTGGAAGCAGTACGCGGTACGGGCCTGGCCGACGCTCGTCGTGATCGACCCCGAGGGGTATGTCGTCGCGCAGCACGCGGGCGAAGGGCATGCGCACGCGATCGAGAAGCTGGTCGAGGAGCTGGAGGCCGAGCACGAGGCGAAGGGGACGCTGCGGCGCGGGGACGGGCCGTATGTGGCGCCGGAGCCGGTGGCGACCGATCTGCGCTTTCCGGGCAAGGCGCTGCTGCTGCCGTCCGGGAACTTCCTGGTCTCCGACTCGACCCGGCACCAGCTCGTGGAGATGGCGGCGGACGGGGAGACGGTCGTACGGCGGATCGGCAGTGGTGAACGGGGCTTCGGGGCAGGGGAGTTCAGCGAACCCCAGGGTCTGGCCCTGCTCCCCGACGGGCGCGTGATCATCGCCGATACGGTCAATCACGCGCTGCGGACGTACGACCCGGCGAGCGGTGCGGTCGAGACGGTGGCCGGTACCGGGCGCCAGTGGTGGCAGGGTTCACCGACCTCCGGACCCGCCCTCGAGGTGGACCTCTCCTCCCCCTGGGACGTCGCCGTCTTCGACGGTCTCGTGTGGATCGCCATGGCCGGTGTGCACCAGCTGTGGACGTACGACCCGTCGGACGGGACGGTCTCGGTCGCGGCCGGCACGACCAACGAGGGCCTGGTGGACGGTCCCGCCGCCGAGGCCTGGTTCGCCCAGCCCTCCGGGCTCGCGGCCACCGAGGACCGCCTCTGGATCGCCGACTCCGAGACGTCCGCCCTGCGCTGGATCGACCGCGACCGGATCGTGCACACGGCCGTCGGCACCGGTCTCTTCGACTTCGGCCACCGTGACGGCGCCGCCGAACAGGCTCTGCTCCAGCACCCGTTGGGTGTCACCGCACTGCCCGACGGCTCGGTCGCGGTCAGCGACACGTACAACCACGCGCTGCGCCGCTACGACCCGGCGACCGGTGAGGTCACGACCCTGGCCACGGATCTGCGCGAGCCGTCCGACGCGGTCCTCGTGGGCGAGGACATCCCCGAGATCATCGTCGTGGAGTCGGCCCGCCACCGTCTGACCCGGCTGCGGCTGCCCGAAGAGGCCGTACGGGTGGAGGCCGTCGCCCACCGTACGCAGCGCGCCGCGACCGAAGTCGCCCCAGGCAAGCTCCAGTTGGACGTGGTCTTCCAGGCCCCGACCGGCCAGAAACTGGACACGCGCTACGGCCCCTCGACCCGTCTGCTGGTCTCCTCCACCCCGCCCGAGCTGCTGCTCTCCGGCGAGGGCGCGGGTACGGACCTGGCCCGCGAACTGGAGCTCAACCCGTCGGTGACGGAGGGCGTCCTGCACGTATCGGCCATGGCGGCATCGTGCGACGACGACCCGTCCAACGAATACCCGGCCTGCCACGTCCACCAACAGGACTGGGGCGTCCCGGTCCGTCTCACCGAGGGCGCGACGGACCGGCTGCCGCTAGTTCTGGCGGGGATGGACGCCGCGGACGCGTAACGGCCTTACATCAGCGCGTCGTTGATGTCCTGCTGCCAGTACGTCACCGTCGGCTCGTAGACGAACAGGTCGCCCATGTCGATGGTGGTCGGCTTGCCGAACTGCAGCGTCGAGCCGTCCGATCCGGCCTTCTTGATCAGGTCGACGGACATCGTCTTGGCGTGCCCCTTGCTGCCGTCGTCCGCCTGGTTCGCCGGGCTCGTGTTGAGTCCGGCGTACGCGGCGGCGCCGGGCTTCAGCGTCACCACGGCCTGCGGTTTGGTGTCCTCGCGGCCCCCTGCGGTGCCGTCCAGGTCGGGTCCGAAGCTGACGACCGGGTAGCTGAGCACCGTGCAGGTGCGGCTGCCGGTGTTCTTCAGGGTGAGGACCTGGTAGTTGACCGGTCGGTCGGCCGTCGCGGTGGTCAGCTTCGTCTCGGCGGGGGTGCACACGGGTGTGGCACCGCCCGGCTTCTTGGTCTCTTTGCCTGCCGGGGTGGCCGAGGCGCCGCCGGCGGCGCCCTTGTCGGGTCCCTCGGTGGCATCCGATCCCGAGTCCGAGTCCGAACCCTTCGACGAGTCCTGCGTGGAACTCTGCGAAGAGCCACCCTTGGACTTGGACGACTTGTGTCCGGAGCCGGAGTCCGAACAGCCGGTCAGGGCCAGGCCGAGAGCGGCCGTCCCGCCGATGACGACGAGCGTGGTGCGCTGACGCAACGTACGCATGAATCAATCCCCCGTGCTGAAGTGCGGTCAGTGGGTACGGAGTTCGTACCGTCCCGTTCCGCAAGACGGGGATTGCCGCGCCTCAGTTCCCTCAGTTCACTCGTACGTACGACGTGTCTGGTTCTCGTCGATCACCGTGGCGCCGGGCGCGATCACCCGCCGCCGCTTGGCCGCCGCGCTGAACACCGTGACGCCGATGATCCCGACCAGCATCAGGATGATGCCGACGACGTCGAGGTTGACCCCTCGCATCTCCCAGTCGGTCGCGAACGTGAGGATGGCGCCGGCTGCGATCAGGATGATGCATCCGCCCATGCCCATGACTTCCGCCTCCCAGTACGTGCTCCCAGTACGTGGTTGTTCCGCCGCCGAGTACCCGGCGGCGGAACAGCCATGCGGGGCACGGGAGTTCAGGACTCCAGGAACGCCGTCAGCGCGCTCGCGAGCAGATGCGGGTCATCGGATCCGCACAGCTCACGCGCGCTGTGCATCGACAGGATCGCGATACCGATGTCGACGGTCTTGATGCCGTGCCGCGCCGCGGTGATCGGACCGATCGTCGTGCCGCAGGGCATCGCGTTGTTGGAGACGAAGTGCTGGTACGGGACCTCGGCCCGCTCGCACGCGTCGACGAAGACCGCACGGCCCGAACCGTCCGTGGCGTAGCGGTTGTTGACGTTGACCTTGAGGATCGGGCCGCCGTTGGCACGCGGGTGGTGCGTCGGGTCGTGGCGCTCCGCGTAGTTGGGGTGGACCGCGTGGCCGGTGTCGGAGGACAGGCAGACGGTGCCGGCGAAGGCGCGGGCCTTGTCCTCGTACGAACCGCCGCGCGCGAACACCGAACGCTCCAGGACGCTGCCGAGCAGCGGGCCGTCGGCGCCGGTGTCGGACTGCGAGCCGTTCTCCTCGTGGTCGAAGGCGGCGAGCACGGGGATGTACGACAGGTCGTCGCAGGACGAGGCCGCGGCGAGCGCGGCCGTCGCGGCGTGCACGGACACGAGGTTGTCCATCCGCGGGCCCGCGAGCAGCTCCTTGTCCCGGCCCAGGTACGCGGGCGGCTCGATGGAGTGCACCATCAGATCCCAGCCGGTCACGTCGCCGGCCGCGATCCCGTTCTCCTCCTCCAGGAAGGAGATCAGATCGCCCTCGTGGGCGTCGCCCAGGCCCCAGATGGGCTGCATGTGCCGCTGCTTGTCGAGGTGCAGGCCCTTCTCGTGGATGGAGCGGTCCATGTGGATCGCCAGCTGCGGGACGCGCAGGAGCGGGCGGCCGACGTTCACCAGGCGGGTCGTGCCGTCGCGCAGCGAGAGCCGGCCCGCGAGACCCAGGTCGCGGTCCAGCCAGGAGTTGAGCAGCGGACCGCCGTAGATCTCGACGGCCACCTGGCGCCAGCCGTACGCACCGGTGTCGGGGAGCGGCTTCACGCGCAGGTTGGGGGAGTCGGTGTGGGCGCCGACGATACGGAACGGGGTGTGCGCCGAAGCGCCCTCCGGCACGTACCAGGCGATGATCGCGCCGCCGCGCAGCACGTACTTGCCGCCGCTGGTGCCGTCCCACTCGGCCGCCTCGTCCACCTGCCGGAACCCGGCCTTCTCCAGCCGCTGGGCCGCGCTTGCCACCGCGTGGTACGGCGTGGGGCTCGCGGAGAGGAAGGTGATCAGGTCGTCGGTGTGGCCACGGTCGAACCGGGCGGCTGTGCTGCTGCTCATGGGCTCACCTTAACTACGGGCCCGGACCCGTTCCCGCGGGAACCGTGGGCTCAGTCGCCGAGGGCTGCCGAGGGGGTGCTGCCGCGGCCGGCCTGCTCGGCGCGTTCGGTGACCACGGAGGCGAGGTCCACGATCGCGTCGGCGTCGAGTTCGTCGTCGGGTCCGGCCTCACCCGTGATCTGCAGGACCGTCGCGCCCACCCGCACCTGGATCTGCGCGGCCGGACCACCCGTACGCCCGTAGTCGGTCCGGAAGGCGTCGTGCTCGTCGCCCAGCACACCGGAGTCGATCTTCTGGGGCTTGGCGGCGGAGTCCAGGACGCGCTTCCACAGGAAGTCGTACGCGGGCTGCGCCCCGTCCGTGTCCTCGGCCGCGAAGACGCTGACGATCACCGAGTACCGCTCGTCCGGCGACGTGTAGTGGCCCTGGCTGTAAAAACGCAGCCCGTCGCATGCGGTCTTCTTGTCGTCCGGGGAGCCGCAGAGCTGCGCCCTGGACACCCTCGGCAGCGGCTCGGCCTCGTCCCTGCGGCCGACCTTCCAGCCGGGCAGCGCCGTCTCGTCCGGCAGTACGGCCTGCACCTGCTTGCCGTTCAGTGCCTTGCCCGCCGGTTCGTCCGCGCCGCCGCAGCCCGCGAGCAGCGCCGCTGCCGCCCCGAGTGCCGCGATCCGCCCGTACCTCTTGCCGATCTTCATTGCCCGCCCTTGGTCGTGAGCTGCCGAGCATACGGATGGCCCGTCCCCCGACCGGGACGGGCCATCACGTACATCAGGACGTCAGGACGCTCAGAAAGCGGCCTCGTCCAGGTCCATCAGGTCCAGCGAGACGCCCTCGGCGAGCTTGCGCGCACCCGTGACGCCCGGCAGGACGTTGGCGGCGAAGAACTTCGCGGCCGCGATCTTGCCGGTGTAGAAGGCCACGTCCTTGGCGGAGGCGTTCGGCAGCTTCTCGGCGGCCACCGCGGCGGCCTTGAGGAGCAGGTAGCCGACGACCACGTCACCGGAGGCGAGCAGCAGCCGGGTCGTGTTGAGACCGACCTTGTAGATCTCGCGTACGTCCTGCTCGGTGGCCGCGAGGTCGGTGAGCATCAGGCCGACGATGGCCTCCAGCTCGACGGCCGCCTTGGCCAGCTGCTCGCGGGGGACCGAGAGCTCCTCGCCGCCCGTGCCCACCGCGAGGAACTTCTTGATCTCCTCGGCGAGCGCGTTCAGGGCGGCGCCCTGGTTGCGGACGATCTTCCGGAAGAAGTAGTCCTGGCCCTGGATCGCGGTCGTGCCCTCGTAGAGGGTGTCGATCTTCGCGTCCCGGATGTACTGCTCGATCGGGTACTCCTGCAGATAGCCGGAGCCGCCGAAGGTCTGCAGCGACTGCGCGAGCTGCTCGTACGCCTTCTCCGAGCCGTAGCCCTTCACGATCGGCAGGAGCAGGTCGTTGAGGGCTTCCAGCTGCGCGGTGTCCTCGCCGGCGGTCTCCTTGACGAGGATCTCGTCCTGGATCGACGCGGTGTAGAGGACCAGCGTGCGCATGCCCTCCGCGTACGCCTTCTGCGTCATCAGCGAGCGGCGTACGTCGGGGTGGTGCGTGATGGTGACCTTGGGCGCGGCCTTGTCCATGAACTGGGCCAGATCCGGACCCTGGACGCGCTCCTTGGCGTACTCCAGGGCGTTCAGGTAACCCGTCGACAGCGTCGAGATCGCCTTCGTGCCGACCATCATGCGAGCGAACTCGATGATGCGGAACATCTGGCGGATGCCGTCGTGCTTGTCACCGATCAGCCAGCCGACGGCCGGGTGCCCGGCCTGGTCGCCGAAGGTCATCTCGCAGGTGTTGGAGGCCTTGAGGCCCATCTTGTGCTCGACGTTCGTGGCGTAGACGCCGTTGCGCTCGCCCAGCTCGCCGGTCTCGAAGTCGAAGTGGAACTTCGGGACGAGGAAGAGGGAGAGGCCCTTCGTGCCGGGGCCGTGGCCCTCGGGACGGGCGAGTACGTAGTGGAGGATGTTCTCCTCCATGTCGTGCTCACCGGACGTGATGAACCGCTTCACGCCCTCGATGTGCCAGGAGCCGTCCGCCTGCTGGGTGGCCTTGGTGCGGCCCGCGCCCACGTCGGAGCCGGCGTCCGGCTCGGTGAGGACCATCGTCGAGCCCCAGCGCTTGTCGACCGCGACCTGCGCCCACTTCTTCTGCTCGTCGGTGCCCTCCTCGAAGAGGATCCGGGCGAACGCCGGGCCGGAGGAGTACATCCAGATCGCCGGGTTCGCGCCGAGCACGAGCTCCGCGTAGGACCAGATCAGGGACGGCGGCGCGGTGGTGCCGCCGATCTCCTCGGGCAGGCCGAGACGCCAGTACTCGGAGTCCATGAAGGCCTTGTACGACTTCTTGAAGGACGCCGGGACCGGGGCCGTGTTGGTCTCCGGGTCGAAGACCGGCGGGTTGCGGTCGGCGTCGGTGAAGGACTCGGCCAGCTCGTTCTCCGCGAGGCGGGTGAGCTCGGCGAGTACGTCCTTGGCGGTCTCGGTGTCCATCTCCGCGAACGGGCCGGTGCCGTACAGCTTGTCGCGGCCGAGCACCTCGAAGAGGTTGAACTCGATGTCGCGGAGATTCGACTTGTAGTGCCCCATGGCGACGGCTCCGTATATGTCCGGGGAGGCAGGATCCTGATGCGTAAAGCGATACGTACCAGCTAGTAGCTACGATCATGCTACCCGTCGGTAATAAGAAGCAACCCCAAACCGGCCATCTGTGACCCAGTACGCTCGACCCCATGTACGGCTACGACCAGAGCCCCGGCGCACAGCAGCAGTACGCGCCGCCGATGCCCCCGCCACAGCAGCAGATGCCCGGCGGCATGCCCGGCGGTTACGGTCAGCAGCCCCCGCTCTACCCCGAGCCCTCGCCGCCCTCGCTGGCCGACGCGGTGCGCGCGTTCACGACCGGCTCGATGGCGGCCGAGGACTTCCAGCAGATCTTCGCGACCTCCAAGGTCTACTGCCCGCGCGGTGACAACCCCGGATTCCTGGCGCTGCACAACACCCAGCAGCCGGTCATCCCGATGTTCACCTCGCTCAAGGAGCTGCGGCGCTACGCCGGCAAGGAGTCCAAGTTCTTCGTGATCACGGGGGCCGAGGTCATCGACCTCCTCCCGACCGGGTACGGCTTCGTGCTCGACATGGAGGGCGAGCACCGCATGGTCTTCGACGCCAAGGCCGTGGAGCAGATGGTCGACTTCGCGATGCGCAGGATGTACGGCTAGATCTCATACATGTACGTGGTCGGTGGACGCCCGGGAGGAATACCTCCCGGGCGTCTCTCGTTCCAGGTGGCAGAAAGTTCGAGATTCAACTACTCTCGAAGCAGAAGGAGGTACCGACCATGCCTGCAGTGACCGTCGAGAACCCGCTGACCCTGCCCAAGGTGGCCGCCCCCGCCGAGGCCGCGGCCCGCAAGGTCCTTGCCGTACAGACCGCGCCCACCGGTTTCGAGGGCGAGGGTTTCCCGGTGCGCCGCGCGTTCGCGGGCATCAACTACAAGTACCTCGACCCGTTCATCATGATGGATCAGATGGGCGAGGTGGAGTACGCGCCGGGAGAGCCCAAGGGCACCCCGTGGCACCCCCACCGCGGCTTCGAGACCGTCACGTATCTGATCGACGGGACCTTCGTCCACCAGGACTCCAACGGTGGCGGCGGCACCATCCAGAACGGCGACACCCAGTGGATGACCGCCGGTTCGGGCCTCCTTCACATCGAGGCCCCGCCGGAGGACCTCGTGATGTCCGGCGGCCTCTTCCACGGGCTGCAGCTGTGGGTGAACCTGCCCGCCAAGGACAAGATGATGGACCCCCGCTACCAGGACATCCGCGGCGGCCAGGTCCAGCTGCTCAGCTCCCCCGACGGCGGCGCGCTGCTCCGCGTCATCGCCGGTGAGCTGGACGGCCATGAGGGTCCGGGCATCACGCACACGCCGATCACGATGATCCACGCGACCGTACGGCCGGGCGCCTCGGTGACCCTGCCCTGGCGTTCCGACTTCAACGGACTCGCGTACGTCCTCGCCGGTCGTGGCACGGTCGGCGAGGAGCGCCGTCCGATCCACATGGGGCAGACCGCGGTCTTCGGCGACGGCGGCTCGCTGACCGTGCGCGCGGACGAGAAGCAGGACGGGAACACCCCCGACCTGGAGGTCGTCCTGCTCGGCGGGCAGCCGATCCGTGAGCCGATGGCGCACTACGGGCCGTTCGTGATGAACACCCGCGACGAACTGCAGCAGGCCTTCGAGGACTTCCAGAAGGGGCGCCTCGGGACCGTGCCCGCCGTCCACGGCATGTGATCCGCAGCAGTACGCGAAGGGGCCCCTCGGCATTGTGCCGAGGGGCCCCTTCGTCATGGCTGAATCTTTACGCGGCGCCGGAGGACGGACGCCCCGGCGACCTGCGCTGCTGCGTGGGCCGGCCGGTGCGGCGGGCCTGCGCCGAGCTGCTGCGGCGGCCGCGCGACGAGGACGGGCTGCGGCGGGGGCGCTCCGCGGGCGCGGGCGGTGCGGCGATGACGACCGGGACACCCGAAGGCGCCTGCGCGCCCGTGATACGGGTCAGCTCGTCGTCGCCGGAACGCACCTGGGTGGTCGTCGGCGTGATGCCCGCGTCGGACATCAGACGGGTCATCTCACGGCGCTGGTTCGGCATCACCAGGGTGACGACGCTGCCGGACTCGCCCGCACGGGCCGTACGGCCGCCGCGGTGCAGGTAGTCCTTGTGGTCGGTGGGCGGGTCCACGTTCACGACCAGGTCGAGCTGGTCGACGTGGATACCGCGCGCGGCGACGTTCGTCGCCACGAGGACCGTGGCCTCACCGTTCTTGAACTGCGCCAGGGTGCGGTTGCGCTGGGGCTGCGACTTGCCGCCGTGCAGCGCGGCCGCGCGTACGCCGTTGTTCAGGAGGTGCTTGGTCAGCTTGTCCACGGCGTGCTTGGTGTCCAGGAACATGATCACGCGGCCGTCGCGGGCCGCGATCTCGGTCGTGGTCTGGTGCTTGTCCGCCGCGGAGACATGCAGGACGTGGTGCTCCATCGTCGTGACCGCGCCGGCGTTGGGGTCGACGGAGTGGACCACCGGGTCGTGCAGGTAGAGGCGGACCAGCTTGTCGACGTTGCGGTCGAGCGTGGCCGAGAACAGCATCCGCTGGCCGTCGGGCTTCACCTGGTCGAGCAGCGCGGTGACCTGGGGCATGAAGCCCATGTCCGCCATCTGGTCGGCCTCGTCGAGGACGGTGATGCCGACCTGGTCGAGCCGGCAGTCACCGCGGTCTATGAGGTCCTTGAGTCGACCCGGCGTCGCGATGACGACCTCGGCGCCGCCGCGCAGCGCGCTGGCCTGGCGGCCGATCGACATGCCGCCGACGACGGTCGCGAGGCGCAGCCGTACGGCGCGGGCGTAGGGCGTGAGCGCCTCGTTGACCTGCTGGGCCAGCTCGCGGGTGGGCACGAGGACCAGCGCGAGTGGCTGACGGGACTCGGCGCGCTGTCCCGCGGTGCGGGCGAGCAGCGCGAGGCCGAAGGCCAGGGTCTTGCCGGAGCCGGTGCGGCCACGGCCGAGGACGTCACGTCCCGCGATGCCGTTGGGCAGGGTGGCGGCCTGGATCGGGAACGGGACGGCCACGTCCTGCGCGGTGAGCGCCGTGAGCAGCTGCTTGGGCATGTCCAGCTCGGCGAAGGTCTCGACGGCGGGCAGCGCGGGGGTGACCGTCACGGGCAGGGCGAATTCACCCTGCGGGGCGGCGGACTTGCGGCGCTTGTTGCCACCGGAGCCGGAGCCGCCGTTGCGGGCGCCGCCGAAGCGGCTGCCACCACCGCTGCGGGAACCACCGGAACGAGTGCCGCCGGAACGACTGGGCCTGGGCGTGCGGTTCATGGGAACCTCCTGGATACGGCGCGTACCAAGGAATTTCCCGCAGCAAAGGGACGGCGCGGAGAACCGGGGGACGAGCCTGAAAATGTCCATCAGGACAAGAAAAAGTGAGTGGCGGGAATAAAACCCACCGAGCAGCGGAATGATCCCGCCGAAAAAAGCAACGAGCTGGGGCCCGCACTGAAGGTGCGGGCCCCAGCTGTCAACTAAGCGTCAACGTCAGGCGGTGACGATGTTCTCCGCCGTCGGGCCCTTCTGGCCCTGCGCGATGTCGAAGGACACCTTCTGGCCTTCCTGGAGCTCACGGAAGCCCTGGGCGGCGATGTTCGAGTAGTGGGCGAAGACGTCGGGGCCGCCGCCGTCCTGCTCGATGAAGCCGCGCGCGGCGTCCACGGTGGGGTGATCGGCTGGGTTCCGTGCTGACTCTGCTGCCCGAACCCGCCCGCAAACTCGGCGCCTGGAGCGTGCTCGTGCTGCTGCTCGCCGCGCTGGCCGCCGTGGGCATCTGGCTCTGCATCCACCTGAAGACCGCCGTCGTCCCGGTGCTGCTCGCGCTGCTCGGGACCGCGCTCCTGGGACCGCTGTACCGGCGGCTCCTGAAGATGAAGGTACAGAAGTCGCTCGCGGCCGGGCTCACGTGTGCGGCGGTGGTCCTGGTGGTCGGCGGCGCCGGGTACATCGTCGTGAGCGCACTGATCGAGACCGGGGACCAGATCATCGCGTCCCTCCGTGAAGCCGCGACGTCGATCGCCAAGCACCTGGGTGTGGCCGGGACGACACTCGACGACCTCGCCAAGAACTCCAAGGATCTGCTCGCCAAGTTCGGCAGCACCGCCGCGTCCGGGGTGATCAGCGGGGTCAGCATCCTGGCCGAGATGATCGCGATGGCCGTGCTCGCGCTGCTGCTCGTGTTCTTCTTCCTGCGCGATTCCGGGCGGGCCGTCGCCGCCCTGCACTCGCTCGCCCCGCGCGGTCGCGGTGAGGCGCTGGAGACCATGGCGCGGCGGGCCTTCGAGGCGATCGAGGGCTTCATGCGGGGGACCACGCTGATCGCCCTGATCGATGCGATCTGCATCACTGTCGGGCTGCTGGTCCTGCAGGTGCCGGGGGCCGTGGGGCTCGGGGCGCTGGTGTTCGTGGGGGCGTACATCCCGTACCTCGGCGCGTTCATCTCCGGTGCGGTGGCCGTGCTCGTCGCGCTCGCCGACCGGGGGTTCATCATCGGGCTGTGGGCGCTCGGGGTGGTGCTCGCGGTGCAGGTGCTCGAAGGGCATGTGCTGCAGCCGATGATCCAGTCGCGGACGGTGCAGATGCATCCGGCGATCGTGATGCTGGCGATCACGGCCGGTGCCTCGGTGGCGGGGATCCTCGGGATGCTGCTCGCGGTCCCGCTGACGGCGGCGGCGTTCGGGATCTACTCGGAGCTGCGTGAGCAGTACACGAGGGGTAAGGGCCTCGAGGCCTGACCGTGCGTACGGCTAGAGCTTGACCGCTTCGTACAGCTCGAACCAGATCGACTTGCCCTGCCCCCGCGGGTCCACGCCCCACGCGTCGGCGAGCAGCTCGATCAGGACGAGGCCCCGGCCGGACGAGGCCAGTTCGCCGGGGCGGCGCTTGTGCGGGAGGTCGTCGCTGGAGTCGGAGACCTCCACGCGCAGCCGGCGGGCGCCGATCTCGCCGTGGGCCTCCGCGACCAGGAGGGCGTCGCCGTCGGTGTGCACGAGGACGTTGGTGACCATCTCGGAGACCAGGAGGACCGCCGAGTCGACCTGTTCCGGGTCCGCCCAGTCGTGCAGCAGGTCGCGCAGCTGCTGACGGCACTCCGCGATGCGCTGCGGCTCGGGCTGGGCGACCGACAGCATGATGCGGCGTACGGGAGGGCGGACCTCCTCGTCGGGGGCTCCGGCGGGCCGTGGGCGGCCGAGCAGGACGACCGCGATGTCGTCCTCGCGGCGGTCGACCAGCGGTCCTGTGGAGTGGTGCGACGACGGGCCGATCACGCCCTGGACCAGGGCGTCCGCGAGCTCTTCGAGGTCCTCGCCGCGGTGGTCGTGGAGGATGGGCTGCAGCCGGTCGAAGCCCGTGTACATGTCGTGCCCGCCGGTCTCGATGAGGCCGTCGGTGCAGAGCATCATCAGTTCGCCGGTTTCGAGGGCGATCGAGGTGGTCGGGTAGTCCGCGTCTGGGTCGATGCCGAGGGGGAGGCCGCCGGCGGTGGGGCGGATCATCACCGTGCCGTCGGGGGTGCGGACCACCGGGTCCGGGTGGCCGGCGCGGGCGATCTCCAGAGTGCCGGTGACCGGGTCGGCCTCCAGGTAGAGGCAGGTGGCGAAGCGCGGGTCGGCGGTGCCGCCGGCGTCGGGGCCGCCGGTGGAGCCGTAGACGATCGAGTCGGTGATCCCGTGCAGGAAGCGGGAGGCGCGCGAGAGGACCGCGTCGGGGCGGTGGCCCTCGGAGGCGTAAGCGCGCAGGGCGATCCGCAGCTGGCCCATCAGACCCGCCGCGCGTACGTCATGGCCCTGTACGTCGCCGATGACGAGGGCGATACGGCCGCTGGGCAGCGGGATCATGTCGTACCAGTCGCCGCCGACCTGAAGACCGCCGCCGGTCGGCACATAGCGGGCGGCGACCGAGAGTCCGGGTATCTCGGGGCCGAGCGTGGGCAGCATCGAGCGCTGCAGGCCCTCGGTGAGCTCCCGTTCGTTCTCGGCCGCGCCCGCGCGCGACAGGGCCTGCGCCAGCATCCGGGCCACGGTCGTCAGGACCGAGCGCTCGTCCGGGGTGAAGGAGACGGGGTGCGCGAAGCCCGCCATCCACGCGCCCATCGTGCGGCCCGCCACCGTCAGCGGCAGGAAGGCCCAGGACCTGCGGTTGAAGCGGCGGGCGAAGGGCCAGGTGGCGGGGTAGCGAGTGGCGTACTCCTCCGGGGAGGAGAGGTAGATCGCGCGGCCCGTGCGGACCACGTCCGCGGCCGGGTACTGGGCGTCCAGCTTGATGTCACGGAAGGGCTGCTCGTCGTCCGTCGTATGGCCGTGGTGGCCGATGATCGACAGATGGTCGCCCTGGACGCCGAAGACGGCCAGACCGTTCGGCTCGAAGCCCGGCATGGACAGGCCCGCGGCCACCCGGAGCACCTCGGCGGTGGAACGCGCCTCGGCGAGCGCACGGCCCGCGTCGAGCAGGAACGCCTCGCGCGAGCGGCGCCAGTCGCCGGTGACGGGAGTGCGGGCGGAGGTGCCCGGGGGTGGTTCGGTGACTTCCTGGAGCGTGCCGATCAGCTCGAAACGGTCGCCCTTGACCAGCGGTTTCGTACGGCTGCGGACGGTACGGACGATCTGGCCGCGGTCGTCCATGACCCGCAGTCGTGCCTCGGCGAGGGTGCCTTCGAGTACGGCGAGATTGACGACGCCGTTGATCTCGTTCCAGTCCACCGGGTGGAAACGGGAGCGGATCCCGGCCTCCGTCAGGGCGACGGGTCCCTCGATGGGGGCCTCGGGGCTGCCGAGTCCCAGGAGGCGGGCGGATTCGGCGTCGAGGGTGACGACACCGGTGGTGTTCTCCCAACGCCACAGGCCCGTGGCCACGGCCTCGAGCACTTCCCCGACGGGGGGCAGGCAGGCGGCCCGCTCGTCGTCGGGGTCCATTCGCATTGATCCAGACTACGTAGGGGGTGGCTAAAGGTGCATTTCGCAAGGTCCGGGCCGGGCGGACCCCGGTTGAACCCGGCCGCCGGGCCCCCGGAAAACGGGGACGGCGCCGCGAGCGGTGGCCGGTAACCTTGAACGCGTTGATTCCCGCCTGTCTCGCGACGAACGACGCGAACCCACGAACTGGATGAGAAGCATGCACCGCTATCGGTCCCATTCCTGCGGCCAGCTCCGCGCCACCGACGTCGGCCAGGACGTCCGGCTGAGCGGCTGGCTGCACAATCGGCGTGACCTCGGCGGCATCCTCTTCATCGATCTGCGTGACCACTACGGCATCACCCAGCTCGTCGTCCGCCCCGGCACCCCCGGGTACGAGGCCCTCGACAAGCAGACGAAGGAGTCCGTCGTACGCATCGACGGCAAGGTCGTCTCGCGTGGCGCGGACAACGTGAACCCCGAGCTGCCGACCGGTGAGGTCGAGGTCGAGGTCGCCGAGGTGGAGATCCTCGGTGCGGCCGAGCAGCTGCCGTTCCAGATCAACCAGGACGACGGGGTCGGCGAGGAGCGTCGCCTGGAGTACCGCTTCCTGGACCTGCGCCGTGAGCGCATGCACCGCAACATCATGCTGCGGTCCGCGGTCATCGCCTCGATCCGCTCGAAGATGGTCGCGCTCGGCTTCAACGAGATGGCCACGCCGATCCTCACGGCCACCTCGCCCGAGGGTGCGCGTGACTTCGTCGTCCCGTCGCGCCTGAACCCCGGCAAGTTCTACGCGCTGCCGCAGGCCCCGCAGCAGTTCAAGCAGCTGCTGATGATCTCGGGCTTCGACCGCTACTTCCAGATCGCGCCCTGCTTCCGCGACGAGGACGCCCGCGCCGACCGTTCGCCGGGCGAGTTCTACCAGCTCGACGTCGAGATGAGCTTCGTCGAGCAGGAGGACGTCTTCCAGCCGATCGAGAAGCTGATGACCGAGATCTTCACCGAGTTCGGTGGCGGTCGCGAGGTCACCTCGCCCTTCCCGCGGATCCCGTTCCGCGAGTCGATGCTGAAGTACGGCAACGACAAGCCCGACCTGCGCGCCAAGCTCGAACTCGTCGACATCACCGATGTGTTCGAGGGCTCGGAGTTCAAGGCGTTCGCCGGCAAGCACGTGCGGGCGCTGCCCGTGCCGGACACCGCGGGCCAGACCCGTAAGTTCTTCGACGGTCTCGGTGACTACGCGGTCGAGCAGGGCGCGAAGGGCCTTGCCTGGATCCGCGTCGGCGAGGACGGCTCGTTCCAGGGTCCGATCGCCAAGTTCCTCACCGAGGAGAACAACAAGGTCCTGACCGAGCGTCTGGGTCTGGTCGCCGGGCACGCCGTGTTCTTCGGCGCCGGTGAGTTCGACGAGGTCTCGAAGATCATGGGCGCCGTGCGCGTCGAGGCCGCCAAGCGTGCCGGGCACTTCGAGGAGGGCGTCTTCCGGTTCTGCTGGATCGTGGACTTCCCGATGTACGAGAAGGACGAGGAGACCGGGAAGATCGACTTCTCCCACAACCCGTTCTCCATGCCGCAGGGCGGCATGCAGGACCTGGAGGAGAAGGACCCGCTCGACATCCTCGCCTGGCAGTACGACATCGTCTGCAACGGCATCGAGCTGTCCTCCGGCGCGATCCGTAACCACGAGCCCGACATCATGCTCAAGGCCTTCGAGATCGCGGGCTACGACCGTGACACGGTCGAGCACGAGTTCGCGGGCATGCTGCGAGCGTTCCGCTTCGGCGCCCCGCCGCACGGCGGGATCGCCCCGGGCGTGGACCGTATGGTCATGCTCCTCGCGGACGAGCCGAACATCCGCGAGACCATCTCGTTCCCGCTGAACCAGAACGCGCAGGACCTGATGATGGGCGCGCCGACGGAGCTGGACGAGTCGCGTCTGCGCGAGCTGAACATCGCGCTGCGCAAGCCGGTGGCCAAGAAGGACGCGGCTGCCGAGTAGTAGTTCGTACGTGAGTGAGGGCCCGGAACTGCCAAGTTCCGGGCCCTCGTTCGTACCGGACCTGCTTACCCGCCCAGCGAAGCCGAGTACGCGGTCAGTGCGTACAACGTGACCGCGGTGACCGCCGCCCCGATCAGGACCCAGCGCACGACCGTGCGGCCGCGGGCCTTCGGCGGCCGAGGGGTGCGGGGTACGCGTACTTGGACAGAGGGCTCCGCCGCGGACGTCAGGTCCGCGAGGAGGCGGCGGCAGGCCGCGGCGAGTTCCGGCGTACCGGCCGCGAGCGGGACCACCGTCTCCGTACGGGCGGGTGCCGTGGTGCCGCCGTCGAGGATCACGCCCGCGCGGATGCGGACATCCCCACGGGTGCCCGCGACCCCGAGGCTGATCCACCGCTGCACGTGCTCGCCGCGGATGACCATGCCCCCGTCCCGTTCGCGGTACAGGGTGTGGTGCTGCCAGAGAACGTCCGCCAGTTCCTTGGCAGCCGGGTACAACTGCGCGCTCAAGGTCCCCCCTTGGGTAACGCGTCGTGCACATGACGATTGACGACTGTGTGAAGCGCCGCACTTTAGCAGCGGGTTCGAACATCCCTTCCGATACGGGGGGTGGGCGAGGCAACCTGAAGCGGGGGCCAGACGGTTCACGGAGTGTGAGAGACCCAGGAGAACGGCAGGGGCAGGATGCGCGGGGGGCAGGGCGACGAGGACTTCGAGGCGTTCGTCGACGCCCGGGGCCCGCGTCTGCTCCGGGTGGCCTGGCTGCTGACCGGCGACGCCCATCTCGCCGAGGATCTGCTGCAGACGGTGCTCGCCCGCGTATGGCCGAAATGGCAGAAGATCGCGGAGGACCATCCCGAGGCCTACGTACGCAAGGCGCTGGTCAACACCCATGCGTCCTGGTGGCGGCGGCGCTGGCGCGGCGAGGTGCCGCACGGCGAACTCCCGGACCGGGCGCAGGACCGGGACGCGTACGAGGGGGTGGAGCTGGAGCAGTCCCTCGCCGCGGCCGTACGGGCGCTGCCGGTGCGCCAGCGGGCCGTCGTCGTGCTGCGTTACTTCGAGGACCTCGGTGTGGAGGAGACGGCCGCGACGCTCGGCTGCTCCCCGGGCACCGTCAAGAGCCAGGCCTCCAAGGCGCTGCGCACGCTGCGGGCCGTGCTGCCCGAGCAGGTGGGGGTGCTCGATGACCGCGGATGACGAGCGTGAACTCCGTGAGGTGCGTGAGCTGCTCGAGCGTGCCGTGCCCCGGCTTTCCGCGCCTGCCTCGCGGATGCGTGGGGTGCGGGAGCGGGTGGTACGGCGGCGGCGTCGGCGTACGGCTGTCGTGGCGAGTGCCTGTGCGGCCGTCGCAGCTGTGCTCGCGGGCACGCTGCTGCCCGGCCCGGATGCGGATCCCGAGCCCGAGTTCGCACCGCCGGCCGCCTCTCCCTCCCGTGAGCGGCTGATCCACCCCGCTCTCGGTGGGCTCACCCTCGAACTGCCGACCGGCTGGCACGGTCTGGCGGTCTCCGAGGACCGCACACGGAAGCTGAGGGCGGTGGCCTATGCCGCACCGCAGCCGCTGTCCGGCGCGCGCGCCGACTGCAAGCGGGACGGCTACGGGGTGTGTCCCCCGCTGGACGAACTGCCCAAGGCGGGCGGCTCGTTGCTGATCCTGGTCCTGGACCATGTGTCGATGCTGGTCGGCAAGGCGCAGTCGCCGCCGCGCCTGGACGTGATGCCGCTCGAACCGGTGTGCCGGGACATCGCCGCATCGCGGCAGTACTTCGGGCTGGTCAAGGTGTCCGGCCAGGACGCGGTGCTCAGCGCGACGCTGTGCGTGAGCGGTGGAGGCGAGAGCGCGCAGCGGCAGGCAGAGGTGGTGCGGCGGATGCTCGCGGGCACCGAGTTCTCCGAGTTCGCCGAGTACGCGACGCCGCCGCCGGGTTCGGCGACCGACGACGGGGCCTTGTCGACGGCCTCGACGAAGGCCCCGTCGAGCGCCGGTTCGGCGCGCGACTGACGCGCCGCTCGCACTGTCGGCCTGCTCCGGTCCATCCCTTCAACTCCGTACGGCCTCGACTCCGTACGCCCTCGACTCCGTACGCCCTCAACTCCGTACGCCCTCAACTCCGTACGCCCTCAACTCCGTACGACCGAAAGGCCCGTCATGCTCTCCCCTACCCCCCGCCGGTCGGCCGCCGGATCCGCGCTGCTCGTCGCAGGCCTGCTGCTCACGGCCTGTGGCGGATCCGGCGGCGGTGACGAGCGGCCGACCACCCGCAGCGCGCCCGATCTGCGGGCGCAGAGCGGGACGGCGTCCGGCCGCTCCGTACCCACACCGCAGGAGCCCCTGGAGATACCGGACCTCGGCCCCAAGACCCTTGCGCGGATACCCGGTTCGGCCCGCCAGGCGATCGTCGTCACGGGCGACGGCCGCGACGAGGACACGGGCACGGCCCGGCGCTACGAGCGCTCCGCCGACGGCGGCTGGACCCCGGTGGGCGAGGCCTGGCCCACGCACAACGCCGTCAAGGGCTGGACCGACCGCCACGTGCAGGGCGATCGGCGCTCTCCCATAGGGGTGTTCGGGCTCACCGACGCGGGCGGCCACGAGCGCGATCCGGGTACGGAACTCCCGTACGACACGGGCCCGGCCTTCGTCGCGCGCGGCACCAACGTGGAGGGCGAGCCGCTGGGCGACGCCTTCGACTACGTCGTCGCCATCAACTACAACCGCAAGCCCGGCACGACCCCCCTCGACTGGACCCGCCCGCTGGGCATGGGCCGCGGCGGCGGCATCTGGTTCCACGTGGACCACGGGGCGGGCACGCAGGGCTGCGTGACGCTGCCGAAGCAGCGGATGCGGGAACTGCTGCGCTGGCTGGACGAGGGGAGCAAGCCGGTGGTGGTGATGGGGGACAAGATGTCACTGGCCCGTTGAGATTCACCCGGAGGCTGACGATGGAGGCGATCCGGGCGAGCGCCGAAGCGGAACCCAGTAGCATCCGGCCGGGGGTGGGTTGGATGAATGTGATCCTCGCGCTCGCGGCCTTCAGCCACGCGCATTACCGGTCGTCCCTGGTGTGGGACGCAGGTCTGTTCGCCATGGACTTCTCCGAGCAGGAGCTGGGGCAACGGGCCATGCCCGTCTGGCTGTTCGACGCCGAGCCCGTACGGATTCCGCCGCCGCGGCGCGAGAGTCCGGAGCAATGGGCGGACCGCTGGCTCACGTCGGGGGCGGCTGAAGCCTCCGGGGAGCGGGGGCGCAGCAGCCTTGCCACTGCGAGCGAGCACCTGTTCCAGGAACGCAGACAACTCGCCCCGGTGCAGCGGGCCGTGCTCGATGTCTGCGTGGAGACGGGCGGCCGCCCCACGGTGGCCCTGGTGGTCCTCACCGAGAGCCCGCTCGATCAGCCCGACATTCTGCGAGCCATGGCCGAAGCGGCCGAGCACCCCGTCTTCTGGGTGTTCCTGACCGCGACCCTCGGGGACGCCCCTGACAGCCCGGGCCTGCTCGACTTCCTGACCGAACACCCCGACACCCCGCCGAACTTCACCGTGCTCCGGGCCGACGGCCGCCCCTCCCCCTGGACCAGGATCCGCAGGGTCCGCACCCTGCGCCGGGCCGTGAGCCAGTGGCTGCGCGGTCTTCCGCCCTCGGTCCTCGAACCGGAGGACGCCGAACCGGGGGACGACCCCCTCACAGCAAGCCACAACGCGTCCACAGCCTCGTGACAGCAAGGCTCCCTAGCGTGCTCTGTCATGACCGGAACCGAGGGACAGAGCCAGGGACAGAGCCAGGTCCAGGGGAGCCAAGGGCCCGCGCACAAAAGAGATATGACGCGGCGCCGGCTGCTCGTGGCGGGCGGCGGCGCGGTGGCCGCGGCGGCGGTCGGCGGGACCGTGCTCGCCACCGCGCAGGCCGGCGAGAAGACGGCTTCGGGGGGTGAGGCGGGTGAGGTCTGCTACCGGCTGACCTCCGAGACCACCGAAGGTCCGTACTACATCGATGCCGACAAGATCCGTAAGGACATCACCGAGGACCGCGAGGGCATCCCGCTGACCCTCCGGCTCAAGGTGATCGACTCCGACACCTGCAAGCCGCTGCGGAACGCCGCCGTGGACATCTGGCACTGCGACGCGCTGGGGATCTACTCCGGATACGAGTCCCTTTCCACGGGAGGGGGCGGTACGCCTCCCACAGGGGAGCCGCCCACGGACGCGCCGAGCGGGACACCGAGCGACGCCCCGAGCGACGCCCCGAGCGGTGCGCCGACCGGACAGCCGCCGGGCGGTGGCGGTGGCGGCGGGCACGAGGAGCCCACCGACGACGAGCGCTATCTGCGCGGCACCCAACTCACCGACAAGCACGGCTTCGTGGAGTTCACGACCGTCTTCCCCGGCTGGTACCGGGGGCGCTGCGTGCACATCCACACCAAGGTGCACGTCGGCGGCAAGATGACCGATGCCGGTTACGAGGGCGGGCACACCTGCCACACCGGACAGTTCTTCTTCGACGAGAAGTCCGTACTGGCTGCGGCCGAGGTCGCTCCGTACTCGACGTCGACGACGGAGCGTACGACGCTGGAGCAGGACACGATCTACGACCAGAGCGGGGTGACCGGCGGTCTCCTGAAGCTCAAGTACCGCAAGGGGAAGATCGCCAAGGGGGTCGTCGGGTCCCTCACCATGGGGGTCGATCCGGACGAGACGCATGACGGGACGGACGCGGCCGTCCAGCCGAGTGCGTCCGCCGCTTCCTCCTCCTAGATCAGCCTCCCCCTGGATCCGCCTCCTCCTGGACGGGGCTGCGCAGCCGAAGGGTCCCGGAACCGATAAGGTCCGGGACCCTTCGGCGCGCAGTGAGGGGCGGCCTAGGATTCGTCTGATGCGCACGTGACTGACGTGGCGTCGGGTTCGGGGAGGACCCAAGGGAATCAGGGGTGGGGAAACGTATGCACAAGGGGAGAAGGGCTGCCGCAGTGGCGGCGGCAGTTGTCGCGGTTGTGGTGGGGGCAGGGTTGCTGCCGAGTACGGCGGTGGCGTCGAGTATGGCTACGCCAGGGGACTTCAATGGGGACGGGTACCGGGATCAGGTGATCAGCGCGCCCGGGCGGGCCGTGTCCGGAAAGGAGAGCGCCGGCGCCGTCGTGGTGCTCTACGGATCGGCGAGCGGTCTCGCGCCCACGCGGCGTGCGGTGATCACCCAGGATTCGGCGGGTGTTCCCGGCGCGAGCGAGCCGTGGGACGGGTTTGGCAACAGCACGGCTGTTGCCGATCTGGACCGTGACGGCTTCGCCGATCTGGTGGTCGGAACGCCGTACGAGGACATGTCGGGCATCACCAACGCGGGCATGCTCACCGTCCTGTGGGGCAGCCGCAATGGACTGACCAGCGGCTCCACGTTGCAGCACAAGCTGTTGGAGAACGCATACGTCGGATACGACGTGGCCGCGGTGAAGGGCGGCACGACTGCGACCACCAGGGTGCTTGCGGCCTCTTGGCAGGGCTCGTTCGAGTACGCGGGCCCCTTCGGCCGCAACGGCACAATCGGGAGCTCTTCCTTCAACCAGATGACGCCCGGACAACTGTCCGTCGCCTTGGGCGATGTCGACAGGAAGGACGGTGCGGACAAGTTCCTGTTCACCTATCGGCTCGGCGGCGAGGGCGGCCGTGTCTACGTGAACGCGTCCAGTACTGGCAGCATCCCGGGGCCCTATCTCACCAAGGGAGACGGCCTGGTAGGTGCTGTCGGTGATGTGAACGGTGATGGTTACGGCGACCTGGTGGTCGGTGACCCCGACGAGCCGTGGTACGCAGGGGAGGATGACGAGGGCGCCCTGGGCGGCCGCGTCTCGGTGTGGTTCGGTTCTGCCACGGGCATCGCCCTGGACGCGCAGCCCCAGCACATCAGCCAGGACACCCCCGGCATACCCGGAGCCGGCGAGAAGTACGACAAGTTCGGCGACTCGTTGGCCGTTGCCGACCTCAACCGGGACGGAGCGGCCGAGATCATCGTCGGTGTCCCGAACGAAGGGCTCGGCAACGCAGGCGGGGCTGGAAACGTGGTGATCATCCCTGGCCGGAAGACGGGCGCGCTCGGTACCGGCGCCTACTCGGTCAACCAGGAGACGGCTTCTGTGCCCGGCGGTTCGGAGGACGAGGACCAGTTCGCGACCACGGTCGCGGCCGGCGATGTGAACAAGGACGGCCGACCGGAGCTCATGGTCAGTGCCATCGGCGAGAACAACCGTCAAGGTGCGTTCTGGGTGCTCCCCGGAGGCACGGCCGGTCCCACCGGTACGGGCAGCAAGATGATGCTGCCGTCCTCACTCGGCCTTTCCCAGAGTGACTGGGTCGCCCTGGGTGGGTACGGTCTGTCGCTGGACACCTGACCGTTGCTGATGAAGGGCCCCGGAACCACCAGGTTCCGGGGCCCTTCATCTACGTACAGGCAAAGGGAATTACTCGGCCCCCTCGCCCCCGAAGCGCTCCTTGTAAGCCGCCAGATCCTCGTCCTGGATCTTGGCGAAGAGCACCGGCGGGACCGTGAACGGCGTGCCCGCGGGGACCGAGTCCAGGGAGCGGGCCTCGTCCGCCGAGACCCACGTGGCCGTGTCGTCGGCGAGCGTGAACGCCGAGCGCATGGCCGCCGAGGACGCCGGGATGAAGGGCTCCGAGACCACCGAGTAGAGGTGGATCAGGTTCATCGCCGTACGGAGGGTGAGGGCTGCGCCCTCGGGGTTGGTCTTGATCTCCAGCCAGGGGGCCTTCTCCTCCAGGTAGGAGTTGCCCGCCGACCACAGGGCGCGCAGCGCGGCCGCGGCCTTGCGGAACTGGAGGGCCTCCATCTGCTCCTCGTACTCGGCGAGGAGGCGGGAGATCTCGGTGCCCAGCTTCGTCTCGGCCTCGCCGGCCTCGGCGCCGGCCGGGACCTCCTCGCCGAAGCGCTTCTTCGAGAAGGACAGGACGCGGTTCACGAAGTTGCCCAGCGTGTCCGCCAGGTCCTTGTTCACCGTCGCCGTGAAGTGCTCCCAGGTGAACGAGGAGTCGTCCGACTCGGGGGCGTTGGCGATCAGGAAGTAGCGCCAGTAGTCGGCCGGCAGGATGTCGAGCGCCTGGTCGGTGAAGACACCGCGCTTTTGCGACGTGGAGAACTTCCCGCCGTAGTACGTCAGCCAGTTGAAGGCCTTGACGTAGTCGACCTTCTTCCACGGCTCGCGTACACCGAGCTCGGTGGCGGGGAACATCACCGTGTGGAACGGGACGTTGTCCTTGGCCATGAACTCGGTGTAGCGCACGTCGGCGGCGCCGTCGGGCTCGTACCACCAGGACTTCCAGTCGCGCACCTCGCCGTCGGGAGCGGCGTCCGCCCACTCCTTCGTCGCGCCGATGTACTCGATCGGGGCGTCGAACCAGACGTAGAAGACCTTGCCGTCGGCGGCGAGCTCCGGCCAGGTGTCGGCCGGGACCGGGACGCCCCAGTCGAGGTCACGGGTGATCGCGCGGTCGTGCAGGCCCTCGGTCAGCCACTTGCGGGCGATGGAGGAGGCCAGCTGCGGCCACTCGTCCTCGTGCGCCGCCACCCACTGCTCGACCTCGCCCTGCAGCTTGGACTGGAGCAGGAAGAGGTGCTTGGTCTCGCGGACCTCCAGGTCCGTGGAGCCGGAGATGGCCGAGCGCGGGTTGATCAGGTCGGTCGGGTCGAGGACGCGCGTGCAGTTCTCGCACTGGTCGCCGCGGGCCTTGTCGTAACCGCAGTGCGGACAGGTGCCCTCCACGTAGCGGTCCGGCAGGAAGCGGCCGTCGGCAGGCGAGTACACCTGGCGGATCGCGCGCTCCTCGATGAAGCCGTTCTCCTGGAGCTTGCGCGCGAAGTGCTGGGTCAGCTCGGCGTTCTGCGGCGAGGAGCTGCGGCCGAAGTAGTCGAAGTCCAGCTGGAAGCCGTCGTAGACCGCCTTCTGCGCGTCGTGCGCCTGCGCGCAGAACTCCGCCACCGGCAGGCCCTGCTCCTTGGCGGCCAGCTCGGCGGGGGTGCCGTGCTCGTCGGTGGCGCAGATGTAGAGGACCTCGTGGCCGCGCTGGCGGAGGTACCGGGCGTACACATCCGCCGGGAGCATGGACCCCACCATGTTGCCCAGGTGCTTGATCCCGTTGATGTACGGAAGGGCGCTGGTGATGAGGTGTCGAGCCATTGCGGGCTGCTCCCGGGTCGCTACGTGAGGTGACGAGCGTCTTGATCGCTGCTCGTCGCTCTGGAATCCACAAATCGTAGCCGACGGGCAGGGGCCGCCCGCCCGGGGTTTTTCCCGGTCGGACGGCCCCTGATCGCTTATGTCCTACGGGCGCCAGTCGGCGAGCAGGCCCTTGTAGAGCTCGGTGTCCGTGAGCTCGTTGGGGACCGGGCCCGCGTGGAAGAAGCCGGTGTTCGGCAGGTCCAGCTTGCGCAGGTAGTCGAAGGCCTTGGAGTCGGTGTCGCCGAAGGCCACGAACTGCCAGAAGATCTTGTGCTCGGCGGCCGCCTTGAGGGCGTCGGTCGCGGCGGTCTTGGACTCCGGGGCACCGTCCGTCTGGAAGATCACCAGGGCGGGGCGGTCGGGGTCGTCGGCCTTCTCGTGCAGGGCGACGATCTCGGCGATGGCGCGGTCGTAGTTGGTACGGCCCATGCGGCCGAGGCCGGCGTGCAGTTCGTCGATCCTCGACTCGTACTCGTCGAGAGTGATCGTTCCCGTGCCGTCGAGCTCCGTGGAGAAGAAGACCACGTCGACCGTGGCGGTCTCGTCGGTGTGCGCGGAGAGGGCGAGGACCTGCTCGGCGAGGTTCTGGGCGCTGCCGTCCTTGAAGTACGGGCGCATGGAGCCCGAGCGGTCGAGGACGAGGTAGACGTCGGCTCGTACGCCCGTGAGCTCGTGCTTCTTGAGTGCGGCTCCTGCGGCTTTGTACGCGGCCGCGAGGGTGGGGGCCTTGGCCTTCAGCCTGGCCGGGGTGAAGGCCGGCTTGCCTGCCGGGGTAGGGGGTTCTTCTTCGGCCGTCGTGGCCGTCGTGGCCGCCGTGGCCGCCGTGGCCGTCGCGGCCGGCTCGGCGGCCTCGGCCGGCTCGGGCTGCTCTTCGCGAGCGGGCTGCGTGTCCGTTACGAGGAGGGGTTCCGTTTCCGCGGCTGCGGGGGTTTCCGCCGGGGCGACAGCCGGCTCATCACCTTGAGCCTCACCCGCGATGTCCTCGGAATCGGGGGCAAAGCGGTTGGAGTCGTCCTCCACCTCTGCCGCAGGCTCGGGGTCCGCGGCCGGCGCCGTCTCGGCGGAGGTCGCCGGGGCCGGGACCGATGCCGAGCCCAGGGTCGGGTTGTCGAACGCGGCCGAGACCAGTTCGTCGACCGTGGACGGGGAGGGCTCCTCCGCGGGAGCCGGGACCGAAACCGCGGGGGCCGAAGCCGCGGGGGCCGGCTCCGCGGCCGGGGCCGGGATCGTCGGCTCGGCGGCGGACGCGGCAACCGGCTCTTCCGCCCGCGCCGCAGGCACCGTACGCCCCCGGCCGAAAACGTTCCGCAGGCGATCCAGAATGCCCATGTGCGCAACCCTTCAACGTGAGTTGTTCCCGGTTGTCCGGGTAATCCGTCACCCCTGGCCAGGGCGGACACGTAAGGTTAGCGGCCGCTGTGAGTGATCATGGGGAGCCCCTCATGAAGCTCACCCGGGCGCACCGCACCCCGGCCCAACTCCCCTCCATGCAACCGGGGTTCACTCGCCGTTCATGTTCCCGCCGCCGCATTGCTGGCATACGCACCTAACGTCACGCCCGGACAAGCTTTCCGACACCTTGTCGGCGATCCAGCGCGGAGGGGAAACGTGCGCAAACTGCTGCCGCTCATCATGAAGGACGGTTCGCACCCGGGTGGACGGTCGGCCATGACGTGCCGCTTCCGCTGTGGTGACGCCTGCTTCCACGAGGTTCCGAACACCAGCGACAACGAGTACGTCGGCGATGTCATAGCCGGTGCCCTGTCGAGAAGGTCGATGATGCGCGCCGCCGCGGTCGTCACCGTCGCCGGCGCCACCGGTGCCGCGATCGTGGGCCAGGCTCCGAAGGCCGGCGCCGAGACGGCGGCCGCCGCCACGAGCCATGGCCACGGCCACGGCCGCGGCAAGGCCGCCCGCGGTCTGCGCTTCACCGCGGTCGCGCCCAACACCGCGGACCAGGTGACGATCCCCGAGGGCTACGGGCAGAACGCCGTCATCAAGTGGGGCGACCCGATCCTGCGCGGCGCCCCGGACTTCGACGGCGACCACCAGAGCGCCAAGGCCCAGGCCGGCCAGTTCGGCTACAACAACGACTTCCTGGCGCTGCTGCCGTACGGTCGTGGCCGCCAGATCCTCGTCGCGAACCACGAGTACACCGACGAGATCCTGATGTTCCGCGACTACGACGCCGCGAACCCGACCCGTGAGCAGGTCGAGATCGCCTGGGCCGCGCACGGGCTCGGTGTCGTCGTGGTCGAGGAGGACCGTAAGACCGGCAAGCTGACGTACGTGCCGCGCCACCACGTCAACCGCCGGATCACCGCGACCACCGAGTTCCGCGTGCAGGGCCCGGCCGCCGGCTCCGACCTCCTGAAGACCTCCGTGGACCCGACGGGCACCAAGGTGCTCGGCACGCTCAACAACTGCGCGGGCGGTCAGACCCCTTGGGGCACGACGCTGCACGGCGAGGAGAACTTCAACCAGTACTTCGCCAACGCCTCGCGCGCCACCGACAAGCGCTACGGCATCGGCACGGGCGAGTCCGAGCGCAAGTGGGAGCGGTTCGACAAGCGCTTCGACGTGGCGCAGGAGCCCAACGAGGTGCACCGCTTCGGCTACGTGGTCGAGCTCGACCCGTACGACCCGGAGTCCACGCCGATCAAGCACACGGCGATCGGCCGCTTCAAGCACGAGGGCGCGACCGTCCGGCTGACCCGCGACGGCCGTCCGGTCGTCTACAGCGGTGACGACGAGCGCTTCGACTACTTCTACAAGTTCGTCTCGTCCAAGCGGATGCGCCACGGCAACTCCCGCTCCGACCGCGCGTACAACATGACGCTGCTCGACGAGGGCACGCTCTACGTCGCGAAGCTCACCGGCGACTCCCCGGCGATCGAGATCGACGGCACCGGCAAGCTGCCCGCCGACGGCGAGTTCGACGGCAGCGGTCAGTGGATCCCGCTCGCGACCGCCACCGCCAAGGGCGCGGTCTCGCATGTCGAGGGCATGGGCGCGGACGAGGTCTTCGTCTTCACGCGTCTGGCCGGTGACAAGGTCGGCGCCACGAAGATGGACCGTCCCGAGGACGTGCAGCCCTCGCCGCGCACCGGCAAGGTCTACATCGCGCTCACCAACAACACCAACCGCGGCAAGACCGGTTACGCGGCCGCGGACGAGGCCAACCCGCGCAACCTCAACAAGCACGGCCAGATCCTGGAGCTGACCGAGCGCTGGAACGACCCGACGCAGACGAAGTTCGCCTGGTCGCTGTTCCTCGTCGCGGGTGACCCGAACGACCCGGCGACCTACTTCGCGGGCTTCCCGAAGGACCAGGTCTCGCCCATCTCCTGCCCGGACAACGTGGCCTTCGACGACCACGGCAACCTGTGGATCTCCACGGACGGCAACCAGCTCGGCTCGCACGACGGCCTGTTCGGTGTCGCGACCGCCGGCGAGCGGCGCGGTGAGCTCAAGCAGTTCCTCACCGTTCCGAAGGGCGCCGAGACCTGTGGCCCGCTGGTCCAGGACCGCCGCGTCCTCGTCGCGGTCCAGCACCCGGGCGAGATCGACGGCGCCACCGTCGACAACCCGCTGTCGGCCTGGCCCGACGGACCGGGCAGGTACGTCCGCCCGGCGGTCGTCGCGGTGTGGCGCAAGGACGGCTGCGACATCGGCGTCTAGCACCCAGGACGCGTACGAGAACGGGGCACCCCTCCTGCCAGGGGGTGCCCCGTCCTCGGTTCAACGGGAGGGTGCTCAGCCCTCGTTGCCGCTGCGGCGGCGCAGCATCATGAAGCCCAGGCCCGCGGCACCGGCCGCGGCCATACCGCCACCGGCGGCGAGCAGCGCGGTGTCGTCACCGGAAGAGACGTTCTCCGCACCGGCCTTGACGCCGCCCTTGGGGACGACCTTGCCCTGGGTGTTCCTCTTCTGGTCCTGCTTCTGCTCCTGCTCCTGCTTCTGGTCCTTCTTGGCGTCCTTCTTGCCCTCGGTCCAGCCCTTCATGGTGCCGTCCGGGTTGAGCACGAAGTGGGCGCCGTTGTGCTGGCCGGCCGCGGGCTTGGTGCCGCGCTGCTGCAGCGTGTCCCACTTGATGTACTTGCCGGAGGCGGGGTCCTTGGCCCACATCTCGGCGTCGTAACCGCCCTTGACCTTGTAGACCTTGGCGTCGAAGCCGGAGCCGCCGACGTTCTTGTACTCGCGCACGAACGTGCGCTGGTCGCCGGTGTCAGGCTTGGGCTTGTTGGGCTTGTTGGGCTTGTTGGGCTTGTTCGGCTTGTTGCCCGTCTCGTTGTTCTTCGCCGTCACGTCACCGTTGGCGCTGAGAGTGAAGGTCCAGCCCACGACGTTGTTGGGGCCCTGGCTCAGCTTGGCCTGGAGGCTGCCGTTCTTGAACAGGTCGGCGTCGTAGCCCTTGCCCGCCTCCTTGTAGACCTTCGCGCTCCAGCCGTCCGGCAGCGAGACCGTCTTGACGAGCTGGCGGCCCTGCGGCTCGCTCGTACGCTGCCCCTCCTTGTCGCCCGGCTTGGTCTCGTCCGTCGGCGGCTTCGTCTCGTCGCCCGGCTTTGTCTCGTTGCCCGGCTTCGTCTCGTCGCCGGGCAGGACCTGCTCCTGCCCGGTGCCCGGCACGGTGGGCGAGTCGGCGAAGGCCGAGTGGGCCGGCACCGCGAGGGTGGCGGCCGCGGCGGTGGCGATCGCGGCGGTGCGGAGGGTGCGGCGGGTACGGAGGGTACGGCGGGTGGCGCGCATGGGATGACGTCCTCGGGTAGCTGTGGGTCCTGTTTGTGCCCCTTTGCGGTGGCGACACCAAGAAAGCTACGGAGGTCATGTTTGGGTAATACGTAGGCAATGTAACGGTTTACGGCAAACCGGGGCACACCTCTGTAAAGGGCTTCTGACCTGCGCTAATGCTCCGTTTCGAGGAGAGGGAGCCGGAGAACCGTCCGCGCACCCCCGCCGGGCGTCTGTCCGAACTCGACCTCGACCCCGAGCACCCCCGCCTGCCCCATCACGATCGTCAGGCCGAGACCGTGCCCCCTGCCCCGCCCCGGATCTCCGGTGCGGAAGCGCTGCGGTCCCTGCTCCACCAACTCCCTTGGATAGCCGTCCCCTTGGTCGCACACCTCGATCACCGGTCCGTCCACCGTGACCGTGACCGGCGGGCGGCCGTGCTTGTGCGAGTTGACGAGGAGATTGGCCAGGATCCGGTCGAGCCGGCGCCGGTCCGTGCGCACGGTCGTATCCCGTACGACATCGATCCCGGCCTCAAGTCCCGTGCCGCGGACCGCGTGTTCGACCAGGGCGGCGAGGCTGTGCTCGGAGAGCTCCGCCTTCTCCGCGCCCGCGTCCAGACGGGAGATCTCCAGGAGGTCCTCGGTCAGTCCGCGCAGCGCCTGGAGCCGGTCGTTGATCATCTCCTTGGGGCGGCCCTCGGGCAGCAGACCGGCCGCGGCCACCATGCCCGTCAGGGGAGTGCGCAGCTCGTGGGCCACATCGGCGGTGAAGCGCTTCTCGGATTCGAGGCGGTGCTGTAGGGACTCGGCCATGCTGTCCAGGGCGGCCGCGACATCCCCCACCTCGTCACGGCTCTTGCCGCGTCGCCCCCGGGGCATCCCCACCCGCGCGTCCAGATCGCCGTCCGTGATCCGCCGGGCGACCGCGGCCGTGGCGCTGAGCTTGCGGCTGATCCGGCCGGCGAGGAAGAGGCCGGCGAGCGTCACCGCGCCGGCGGCGAGCAGGGCCGAGCCGAGGATCGCGGTGTCGATGGTCTCCAGACGCTCACGGGTCGCCCCGAAGGGCAGCCATACGGCGAGGGCCTTTCCGTCGGCGGGGGCCGCGCTCCACATCACCGGTTCGCCGTCGTGCTCGCCCACGATCGTGCCGCGCCGCCCTTCGGTGACCAGGTCCTTCAGCCGCTGCGGCAGTCCGGACGGGTCGATCCCCGCGCGGTCGGGCATGGTCGTGCCGTACTCGTACGCGCTGAGGGCGATCTCCAGCTCGTCACGCACCTCCTTGCGGGACTCGCCGATGACCTGACGGGTGACGACGTTGTGCACGAGGACACCGAGCACGGCGGCGACAGTGCAGCTCACGGCGGTGATCGTCAGTGCGATCCGCCAGCGCAGGCCCATCAGCGGCTCCCCGTCATGAGGCGGCTCCCCGTCATGAGCCGACCGTGGGGCACTGCCTGGCCTGCTGCTCCGGCGCGCGGCAGGTGTCCAGGCTCAGCTCCTCCAGATACATCCCGCGCCGCTTCTCGTCCCATACGTAGTCCGATACGGAGACGTACGTCGGGTTGGTGGTCGGCTCGCGGACCGCCAGATGACCGGCCGCGACCTCCACGCCCTCGAGGACCGCCCGCCGTGAGAGCACCCGGGTCACCTGCTGGTCCTCGACCGTGTACACCCGCAGCTCGCTGAACCGGCCGTCGATGTCCACGGCCACGATCAGCTCGGCCAGGCCGTCGCCGGTGAGGTCGTGCAGCACCGGGTCGCGCAGGGGGCAGGCGGCGCCGGAGCAGTCGGCGATCTTCTTGGCGACGATCGGGTTGACCAGGCGGGCGGAGTCGTGGTCCTTGCGCAGGTCCTCGGCGAAGTCGGCCTTCACGACGTCGAGGGGCGTCGCCTCGCCCATGTCGCCGGAGGGGATCTTCGCCACCGCGGGTACGACGGTCGGCTCGCCCGCGCTCTGGCCGGGCGGGGGCGGGCTGGGGTGCGTGCTCTCCCACAGGGCGAGCGGCGCCGTGGCGGGCGCCGCGCTCTCCTCGTCGTGCAGGCCCTCCGCGTCGGTGCAGCCGGCGGTCAGGAGCAGCACACCGCCGAGCAGCAGCGCGGTGGTGCCGGCCTTGCCGGGCAGTGGGGCCATGAGTCCATCCTGGGCAAGGGGTCGCGCCGGGACCCGGTGGTGGGGACCGTACGGGTGCGTAGTGATCGCGTGGGGGTGGTCGGTGCCCTGGCCGTACGTGGGCGGGCGCCGTACAGGTGCGGGCCGGTGGGTCCGGGGTGATGCTGGCAGAGGAGGCGCCCGGAATGCGCCCTTTGTGCGAGGAGGCAGCCATGACCCAGCCCACCGACCCCCAGGGCGGCCCGACGGGACCCGGCCCGGGCACCACAGGCGACACCCACCCGGGGTGGGCCGCAGCCTCCGCGGGGAACACGGCGCCCGCGGGCGGCAAGGGCTCCGGCTCCGACGGCGGCTCGGCGTGGGCCGCGGGCGGCACGATGTTCGCCGGCGTCCTGATGGGAGTGGCCGGCATCGTCGGCGCACTGCAGGGCATCGCGGCCATCGCCGAGGACGACGTCTACACCCGGATCGGCGACTACGTCTTCTCCTTCGACCTCACCACCTGGGGCTGGATCCATCTCTTCCTCGGCATCGTGGTCGCGGTGGCCGGGTTCGGGATCCTCAAGAACCAGGACTGGGCGCGGGGTGCGGGCATCGGTCTCGCGGCCTTGTTCGTCGTCGAGTACTTCCTCTTCCTGCCGTACGCGCCCGTGTGGTCCGTGATCGCCATCGCGATGGGTGTGTTCGTGATCTGGGCGCTGGCGACGGACAAGTCGTAGCCGGTCCTCCGTCCGGGTTGTCCTCATACTGGGGAGGACAACCCGGCTGAAGGGGGCGGAAGTTGGACCCGGACACCCTGCGCGCCGAGCCGCCGGTCCGCCCCCTGTGGTGGCGGCGGCTCGCGGCGTGGGCCGCGGGCCTGGTGCTCGCCGGGCTCACGGTGATCGTCGGCTGCCGCGCCCTGGACGTGGACGCGACGACGCCCGTACCGCAACTCCTCGCCTTCCTCCCCTGGCTCCTCGTCCCGTGCGCGCTGGCCCTCGCGGCGGCGGCCCTGGCGCGCTGGCGGCTCGGCCTGGTCTGGGCGGTGGCGCTGCTCGCCGTCACGTCCTGGTTCCTGCAGCCCTACGATCCGGCCGGGGACTCGGCCACCTCCGCGCGTGCCGCCGAGGGCCGTGAGGTGGCCCGGCTCAAGGTCCTCACCTCGAACGTCCTCTTCGGCGGGGCGACCTCGGAACTCGTCTCATTGGTCCGCAGGGAACAGCCGGACCTGGTCTTCGTCCAGGAATGCGATGCCGCGTGCGCGGAGCTGCTCCGCTCGCGGCTGCGCTATCCGTACGACGAGGTGGTGCCCGCACCGGGCGCGGAGGGCTCGTCGATCCTCAGCCGCTTCCCTCTGGAGTCCGCGCCCCGCCTGCGCTCGACGCTCGCGATGCCGGGTGCGGTGGCGACGGTCGCCGGGCAGCGGATCCGGCTCCGGCTCGCGCACCCGATGCCGCCGATCCCGGGCGGTGTGGGCGTGTGGCGCCGCGAGCTCTCGGCGCTGCGGGACTGGTCCGCCGCCCAGCGCTCCTCCGGACCCCTCCTGATCGCAGGTGACTTCAACGCCTCCCAGGACCACGCGGCGTTCCGCGCACTCCTGGACACGGGCCTGCGGGACGCGGCCGCGGTGACGGGCAGCGCGCGCACCCCGTCCTGGCCGGCGACGGTGTCGCCGCCCCTGGGCACCCAGATCGACCACGTACTGGCGTCCCCGGCCCTCGAACCCAGGTCGGCGCGGTTCCTTCAGCTCGCGGACACGGATCATCGGGCGCTGGTGGTGGAGCTGACGCTGCGGGCGGGCTGAGACGCCTGTTTCTCCGCGGTCCGGTCCTCGCAGCCTGTTTCCGCGGTCCGGTCCTCGCAGTCGGTTCCCGCGACTCAGCTCTTCCCGGCCGTCTGCGGCGAGGCGATCGCACGTGCCGCCTGGATCTCCCGTCGCAGCGGGGCGAGCACGCTGTCCTCGTCGCCCTCGGGGAGCGGGACGCAGACGGCCTTCAGGGTGTCCGTGTCCCGCAGGCCCTCCGCCAACTCCTCCAGATGACGGCAGAGTTCGGCCGACTCCTCGGGTTCGGGACGGGCACCGCCGTGCCGGATCCGAACGCGCGCCGCGGTCGTGGCGTCCACCACCCGCTCGACGGCGACGACCAGCGGCCACCACGCGGCGGCCCGTGGCCCGGTCGGGGGCGGCTCGGTCAGGGCGCGCTGGAACTCCGACCGAACGGTGGACAGGTCGCGAAAGAGCCGGCGCCGCATCCGGGCCCTGGCCGCGGCGTCCGGGACGCCCGCGGTGGCCGGATCGAGGAAGGCCACCTCGACATAGCGCGCGGTGTCGGCGACGGCGTCCGCGAGCCGGTCGCCGATACGGGTCGACCAGCTCTCGGGCCAGAGCAGATAGCCCGCGACCAGGGCGATGGCGCAGCCGATGAGGCTGTCGTACAGGCGGGGCAGGACCAGGCCGAAGCCCTGCTGGTTCATGGTGTCGGAGAGCAGCAGGATGACCGGGGTGATCGCGGCCGTCTGATACCCGTATCCGCGCGGGGTGAGCGCGGGGATCAGCGGTGCGAGGACGAAGAGCACCGCCACGTCCCACCAGCCGCGCGGCACCTCGGAGAGCACGGCCGCGGCGACCACGAGACCGGCCGCCGTGCCCACCGCGCGCATCACGGCCCGCGAGAAAACCGATCCGAAGTCGGGCTTCATCACGAAGGTGATGGTCAGCGCGACCCAGTACGAACGCTCCACCTCGACCAGCGAGACCAGGGCCTGGGCGATGCCGATGCAGAGCGCGAGGCGAAGGCCGTAACGCCAGGACTCAGCGGAGATCAGCACATTGCGCGCCGCCCGCCGGGCGCGCTGGGTCAGGGCTCCGGGTGTCCCGAGCCGGTCGTCGACGTTGTGCGGGTCCTCGTCCGCGAGTACCTCGGCGGCGTGCTGCACCGCGTGCTCGACGGCGCGGCCCGCGGTGGAGTCGGCGGGCGGCAGCCGCAGTTCGACCCGCTCGGCGTCCCCGCGCTCGACACCGTCGGCGAGGCGGCGCACGGCCGCGGGCACTTCGGGCGGCAGCGGGGCACCGCTGAGGTGGGCGGCGGGGGCGGCCTCGACGATCAGGGTCAGGGAGTTGAGCTGGGTGACGAGGCGTACGAGGTCGTGGTTGCGGCCGTGGTCGCGGGTGCGGCGGGCGAGCACCAGGTCGTAACTCTGGTTCAGGGACTGGGTGACGGCCTGGCGCGCGTCCGCGTACGCGGCGGGATCACCCGCCGCCGCTTCGAGCAGCGCGGCCGCCTGCCGATAGGCCCCGGCCACCTCGGTCCGCTCGGCCCGCCCCGAGCGCAGCGGCCAGGCGAGCAGCGCCAGCGCCAGGACGAGCAGCCCGCCGCCGGTCATCAGGAGCGGTGCGAGCCACCACTGGCCGGGCATCGGAAGACCCGCGCCGACCACGGCGTTCAGGAGCAGAAGCAGTCCGGATACGGAGGCCACGGCCCCGATCGTCGAGATCATCCCCGAGACCAGCGCGACCAGGGTCAGCGCCACGACAGCCGTCCAGCCGTGCCCGTACACGAGAGTGCCGAGCAGGATGCCGACGGCGCCGAAGAGCTGTGGGATGGCGATGTTGATCACGCGCATCCGGTAGGCGGAGGCGGTGTCGCCGATGACGCCGGAGAGCGCACCCATCGAGGCCAGCGCCCCGTAGGCGGCGTGATCGGTCGCGAGCCCGATCGCCAGCGGCAGGCTCATCGCGACGGCGGCGCGCAGGACGGCGGGCCAGGGGATGGGCGCGGGACTGGGCTTCAGGGTGCCCAGTGTCCTGACGAGCCACTCGGGTGGAGTGAAGGCGTGGGCGGTGGCTCGGGGGTCGGACAGCTGGGGCATACGGACATTATGGGCGGGGCGCCGACGGGACGGCGCTGGGCCAGGTCACGGCGGAGGGCAGGTCACGGGCTGCGGGCAGGCGCATGAGGCGGTCACATGAGGAGGTCACATGAGGAGGTCACATGAGGCAGGGGCATGAGGCAGGCGCATGAGGGCGGTCACATGAGGTCGGTCGGATGACAGCGGCTGTAGCGGACGGCCCGACGGACGAGGGCAGCCCCGACCGGCTGCTCACCCTCTCCGACGGGATCTACGCGATCGCCATGACCCTCCTCGTCCTGAACGTGGAGGTGCCCGAGGGCCTCGACGAAGCAGGGCTGCGGCACGCGCTGGCCCAGCTGTGGCCCCAACTCGCCGCCTATGTAGCGAGCTTCTCGCTGCTCGGCGCCTTCTGGCGCGACCACCGCAGGCTGTTCCTGCGGGTGCGACGGATCGACGGCACGCTGGGCCGGCTCACGGTCGCCTCGCTCGGTGCGGTGGCCCTGCTGCCGTTCCCCACCACGGTGCTCGCGGAGTACCGGCTGCAGACCCCGGCCGTCGCGCTGTACGCCGCCGCCATCACGCTGATCACCGCGCTGCATCTCGCCATCGCCGCCACGCTCCGGCGCCGCCGGCATCTGCAGGCCGAGCGGATCGCCGACGAACTGGGCCGCGCGGTCGTACGGGACCTCGCGGCCACGGTGATCGTCTTCGCCCTCTCGGTGCCCGTCGCCTTCGTCTCGCCGCCGGCGGCGGTCTGTCTGTGGGTGCTGCTCGTCCCGGTGAAGATCGTCACCGGCCGGTGGGCGCGAGCCGCACACCGCGACGGGGGCGGCCCGTCCCGTTCCTAGCCCAGGCCCGAAAGGAACGTCCGCAGCGCCGAGTTGAAGACCTCGGGCCGCTCCAGGTTCGGCATATGGGCCGCGCCCTCCACCACGCACAGCGTCGAGTCGGGGAGTGCGGCGTGCATCGCCTCCGCGTCCGAGACCGGGGTGTACTCGTCGTCGCGGCCCACGACGACCAGCGCCGGGCAGGCGACCTGGGTCAACAGCTCGCGGTAGTCCGGGCGTTCGGCCCGGCCGCGCAGGGCGGCCGCGGCGCCCTCGGGGGGCGTGGTCGTCATCATGCCGAGTACGTGGTCGGCGACCGCCTGCTCCGCGTGCGGGGCGACCATCTTGTAGAGGACCTCGTCCGCGTAAGGCTTGAGGCCTTCCCGTACGACACGGTCGGCCAGCTCCCTGCGCCAGGCCTTGCCCTCCTCGGTCTCGGCCGCGGGGAAGGTGTCCGCGAGGACCAGCCCTCGGATACGGGACCCGAACTGGCGGTAGCCGTCCATGACGATCTGGCCGCCCATGGAGAGCCCGCCGAGCACGAACTCCTCGATGCCCAGGTGGTCGGCGAGGGCGAGCACGTCGGAGGCGAAGACGTCGAGGGTGGTCCTGCCGGGGACCACGTCCGACTCGCCGTAACCACGGAGATCGGCTACCACGACACGGAAGTCCCGCGCGAATTCGGCTACTTGGGGCGCCCACATGGAGCGGTTGAAGGGGTGGCCGTGGACCAGGACCAGGGCGGGGCCCGCACCCTCGTCGTCGTATGCGATCCGGATGCCGTCGATCTGCGCGTATGCCATGGTCCGGAGGCTAGGTGACGGGTTTGGGGCGGCCAACGGGATATCTCGAAGCGTGGATCAGATCCAGCCCCGCCGCGTCGCGATCACCCCGGCCTGGAAGCGGTTCGCCGCCCCCAGCTTGTCGTTGAGCGCGCTGATGCGGCGGCGCATCGTACGGACCGACCAGCCCAGCTGCCGGGCGATCGCCTCGTCCTTGAGACCGGCCACGAGCAGCGTCAGCATCCGCCGGTCGTCCTCCGCGAGCGGGTCGTCGGCCGGGGCGTCCAGGGGCATCGCGGTCCGCCAGCACATCTCCCAGTAGTCGACCAGGCCGTCGAGCAGGGCCGAGGGGCGCAGTACGGCCGCTCGTACCTCTCCCGTGAAGTCCAGGGACAGCGGGAGCAGCGCGAGTCGGCGGTCGGCTATCGCGAGCTTCACGCGCAGGCCCGGCAGGACACGGGCCTCCTCGCCGTGCGAGACGAGTTCGCGGATGTCGCCGAGCACACCGGGCCACTCCAGGGCCTCGGGCGCGTAGACGGCCCGGTAGCGGACGCCCCGGGTCAGGGCCGTCGCCTCCACCGGGTTGGAGGTCGTCAGGGCGTACGGGGGGCGGTCGAGCGTGATGACCTCCTCGCGGGCCTCCTGCTGCAGCCGTACGAACCAGCGGCCGAGCGCCTCGCTGCCGTGTACGACCTCGACCTCGTCCGTGCCCTGGGCCTGGGTGGCGTCGAAGAGCCTGGACAGGTCGCCGGCCGCCTCGCGGACCATGTCGAGTTCGGCGGTACGCGAGCGGAGGAGCGATTCGATGGCGGCGCCCGGCTCGATGGCGGCGTAGCGGCGGCGGTTGCCCGAGAGCCTGCCCACCAGGCCGAGTTCGCGCAGCCGGTCCAGGGCGCGGGCGGCGCGGTCCGTGGAGCAGCCGAGGGGTTCGGCGAGGTCGGCGGGTGCGGCGGTGTGGCGGACGAGGACCTCGCGGTAGACGCGCTCGTCGAAGGGGTCCACGCCGGCGGCGGTGAGCTGGTGGGTGCCGGGATCGGCGGGAGGTGTGGGGGCCGGCCGGTCGACCGCCTGCGGCACCTCGCTCTCCGTTCCGTCGAGCGCCTCGGAATGGTTCGTTCCGGTGCTATTCGCCCAGGCGGCGACGGAATTTGGCATACCAGGCGGACCGGACTGCTGAGGGAGATGGTGCATGCGCGGATGGTGGCCCGTATGTGCCAGGGGCCGCAATGGGCCATACCGAATCGTTGTCTGGACCACTCATCGGGACGTAGGACGAGTGGCATGCGCCAGACACCACCCTCAGGGAGCGCCACCGAGCCCACCGGCCGGTCAGCCGCTTCGCCGTCGCCCGGCCGCCGCCCGGCCCGGCGCTCCGCCCGCACCACGGGTACCGCACTGCTCGGTGCCGCCGTCATCGGCGGTCTGCTCACGGCCGCACCCCCGGCCGCGACCGCCGAGGGCAAGACCGATCCGGACCGCCGGGTGATCGTCACGCTCGACGGAGCCGCCGCGGCCGCCGGCCTCGGCAAGCTCACCAGCGGTGACAAGGCCGCCGTGGCCGAGGCCCGTACGGACGTGAAGAGCGAGCAGAGCGCGTTCCTGAGCAAGGCCGACGAGGCCGGTGTCGAAGCGCGCAAGCCGCGCAAGCTGGGGCTGCTGCTCAACGCGGTGGCCGTCACGGTGAAGGCTTCCCAGGTCGCCGAGCTCAAGCAACTCCCGGGTGTCACCGGGGTGTTCGAGGACCGGAAGATAAAGATCCAGACCTCGGACAGCGTGCCCACCATCGGCGCCCCCGAGGTGTGGGAGCGCAAGGACCCGAGCGGCACGAAGGCGCGCGGCAAGGGCGTGACGGTCGCCGTCCTCGACAGCGGCGTGGACTACACGCACCCGGATCTGGGCGGCGGGCTCGGCGAGGGCCACAAGGTCGTCGCCGGTTACGACTTCGCGAACGACGACGCCGACCCGATGGACGACAACGGGCACGGCACGCACGTCGCGGGCATCATCGCCGGTTCCGCGGCCGAGCCCGGTGGCATCACCGGTGTCGCACCCGAGGCGACGATCACCGCGTACAAGGTCATGGACGCCGGCGGCTACGGCGAGACCTCCGACATCATCGCGGGCCTCGAAGCGGCCGTGGACCCGGCCAATCCGCACCGCGCCGACGTGGTCAACATGAGCATCGGCGGCCCCGGCGACGGCTTCGACCCGCTGGGTCTTGCCGCGACCGCCGCCACGCAGGCGGGCGTCGTGGTCGTCGCCGCCGCGGGCAACGAGGGCCCCGGCCCGGGCACGGTGGGCTCGCCCGCCGCCGCCGACGGTGTCATCGCGGTCGGCGCCTCGGTCAGCGGACTGCGTCTGCCGGCTGCCTCGTACGCCGGCGGCGAGAAGATCCAGGTGCAGTCGGCCGCGCTCTCGGCGAACCCGCCGGTGAAGCCGGCCGGTCTCGAACTGGTCGACGTGGGCTACGGAACCCCCGAGGAGTTCGACGCCGCCGGTGACGTGAAGGGCAAGGCCGTACGGGTCTCGCGGCCCTTCGGGGCCACCGCGGGTGACATCACCATCGAGGAGCTGGAGTTCGCCCGCGAGGCCGAGAAGCGCGGCGTCGTCGCGGCGTTCGGCGGTCAGCCCGGCGACGGTCCGGTCGTCGCCGGGGAGCCGGGTGTGGACGGCGCCTCCGCTGCGAGCGGCGCGTCCGGTTCGAAGGCCGGACTCGCCCCCGGCATGGTCGCCGGTGAACCCCGTAACACCATCCAGGCCTCCGGCGACTCCCTGCGCATGGACGACGTGGTCCTGATGGGCGTCGACGGCACCCAGTTCGAGGAGCTCGGCCGCAGGCTCGCCGCGGGCAAGGTCGAGGTGTCGGTCAAGGGCAACGACGTCACCGACCAGATGGCCAACTTCTCCTCGCACGGCCCCGACGCGAGCTGGGACCTCAAGCCGGACATCGTCGCCCCCGGCTACGAGATCCGCTCGACCGTCCCGAAGGCCCTGTACGGGCCCGGCGTCTACCCGATGTCCGGTACGTCGATGGCGGCCCCGCACGTCGCGGGCGCCGCGGCGCTCCTGCGCCAGCTGCACCCCGACGAGGCGCCGGCCAAGGTCGTCTCCGAACTCGCCGGCTCCAGCAAGCAGTTGAAGGAGTTCGACGCCGCCACGGTCGGCGCCGGACGGCTCGACCTGCCCGCCGCCGCGGACGCGGCCGACGCCGGGATCACCACCTCGCCGTCGACCCTCTCCTTCGGTCTGGCCGACATGGCGGACGCACAGATCGGCGGCAGCCGGCGCCTCACCGTCAACAACGCCTCCGGCAAGGTGCGTTACGTCCACCTCGAAGGCGACGACGACGCCCGGGTCACCCCGAGCGTGCTGCGCGTCCCGGCGCACGGCAGCGCGAACGCCACGGTCACCCTGCGCGCCGACCGGCCCACGGTCTCCACCGAGATCAGCGGGCAGATCACCGTCGCACCGGTCGGTGGCGGCCCTGAGCTGCACGTGCCGTATCTGCTCTCCGTGCGCGCCCTGATGGTCCAGGGCGGCCCGGACCCGAGCGAGGGCAAGTCCAGCGTCTCCGTGATCTCGCTGGTCCCGCTCGGCAAGAACCCGGTGGTCACGGTGCGCCCGCCGCACGGCCGCCCGTTCACGGTGTCCGCCACGCAGCGCAACGCGTATCTCTACCAGGCGGACCTCGAAGTGACGCGGGAGGGCGCGTACCAGGTCTCGGCCCGCGCCGAGGCTGCCGACGGCAAGACCCTCACCGGCAACAGCGACGGTTTCGAGGTCACCCCGGCCTCGACCCGTGGCGACAAGTGGCGGCCCGTGGGCCCGAACACCTGGTCCGACGAGGTCACCGTCGCGCCGAGCGCGCCCGGCCACGCCGTACTCACGCAGTCCGGCAAGCTCGGCGTCTGGAGCACGACCGACAACGGAAAGACCTGGCGGCAGAACGGCCGCCTGCCGCTCACCGACGTCTCCGGCCAGCCCTACACGGTCATCGACGCCAAGAACGAGAAGCGCTGGTGGTACGCCGCCAACAGCGCCTCCGGCATCCCGGCCACCGCGAACGTGCTGCGCACCGAGGACGGCGGGCGCACCTGGGAGCGCCTCGAGTTCCCGGACGGGGAGATCAAGAAGCTCGTCGCCGACGAGCAGACCAACACCCTTGTCGCATGGACCTCTTCGGGTCTGACGATCAGCCATGACGGCGGCGACACCTGGCAGCAGGAGCCGACCGGTGTCACCGGCGACATCTATGACGTCGCCGTCGGCGGCGACAACCTGTACTTCGCGGCCAACCGCGGCACGTGGAAGCGCACCGGTGTGCTCTCCGGCAAGCTCGGCCCGGCCGAGAAGGTCTACACACCGGCGGGCCGGCAGTCCGGCGTGGTGATCACCGCGGACAGCGAGCTGGTCGCCACGTACGAGCTCGGCACCGGCATCGTCGGCTCGTACGACGGCGGAAAGACCTGGTCCACGCTGAACAAGGCGCCTTCCGGCGGCTCGGGTCTGACCCTCACCGGCGGCGAGGTGTACTACGGCTACGGCGCGACCACGCTGGTCGGCCGCGACCACGGCCGTACGTGGGAGGAGATCCCGGGCCCCGGCGACTTCGTGACCCTCGACGTCGACCGCTGGGCAGACGGCTCGCTCACCGTCGCCAGCTCCAGCAACGGCCTGTACCGCACCGACGCCAAGGGCTCGAAGTACGAGCGCATCGGCGTCCAGGGCGGCACCGTCAACGACCTCGAGGTCAGCGGCGACACACTGCTCGCGGCCGGTCCGGTGGGCACCCACCGCACGCAGATGCCGGTCACGAACCCGGAATGGGGCTTCACCGGCACCGAGGGCACCCGCGGCAACCTCATCGCGCTGCTCAAGCGGGACCCGAAGGACACGAAGACCGTCTGGCGGGTGCGCAAGGGCGCGTTCGGCGACTTCATCGTCGAGCGCAGCACCGACGCGGGCGTCACCTGGGAGGAGAAGGGCCACGGCAGCGGCCTGGTCTGGGCTCTCGAGGTGCACCCGGCGGACAGCGGCAAGGTCTATGTGTCCTACGGCAACAGCAAGGGCAGCGGCCTGTTCGCCACCACCGACGGCGGCGGGCACTGGAAGAACCTGCACCACGACGGCGTCTCCTTCACCGCTATCGCCGGCGACCCGTCCGACGCGGACCGTCTGTGGCTCGGCACCCCCGACGGGTTGTACCGCTCGGACGACGGCGGCGCGGAGATCGAGAAGAAGGCCGACGGCGGTGTGGACGCCATCGAGTACGCCGGCTCGAAGCTGCTGGTCGGCGGGGCGCAGCTGCGCTGGTCCACCGACGGCGGCCATACCTTCCGCACCGGCGACACCGGTGAACTCCCGGTCCGTATCAAGGACTTCGAGCGCATCGGCAGCACGCTGTACGCGGCGGCCGGCCGCCACTGGGACTCGGTGATGCCGCGCGGCGGCCGGGGCGTGCTGCGCTCCACGGACGGCGGCCGCACCTGGCACAACGTCTCCAGCGGGCTGCAGAACCTCGATGTCACGTCGCTCGCGACGGACGGCGAGGACCTGTACGCGGGCACCGAGTTCGGGGGTGTGCACCGCCTGGACCTGGACTGATGCCTCGCAGTAGAGGCCGGTCCACCTGAACGTGCGCCGTACGGAGTCTGTGGGGGCTCCGTGCGGCGCACTCTTGTCCCATGTCGTTCAACGCAGAGAGATACAGCCCTCACATCGACGGGGAACTCGTCAGAGCTCTCGTCGACAGCCAGTTCCCGCAGTGGGCGGACCTGCCCCTGAAGCTGCTCGAACCGGCCGGCTCCGACCATGTGATCCACCGGCTCGGCGACGAACTCTCCGTACGTCTTCCTCGCCATCCGGGCGCGATCGGTCAGGCCGCCAAGGAACTCGAGTGGCTGCCCCGGCTCGCTCCCCGGCTCCCGCTGGCCGTCCCGGTGCCGGTGGCGGTGGGCGCACCCGGCTTCGGTTATCCGTGGCCGTGGGCGGTGACCCGGTGGCTGGACGGCGAGGTGGCGACCGTCGCGCAGGTCGGTGAATCGGCCGCGGCCGCCCGGGAGTTGGCGCGCTTCCTGGGCGCGCTGCAGAGGTTCGCCCCCGAGGAGATCCCCGCCGCGGGCGCCCGTGCGGAGCTCACCGGTGAGCCGCTGTCCGCACGGGACCGCGCGACACGGGCCGCCATCGCCGAGGTGGACGGCGTCTTCGACGCGGCGGCGATGAGCGCGCTCTGGGACGCCGCGCTCGGCGCCCCCGGCTGGGAGCGCGCCCCGGTCTGGTTCCACGGCGACTTCCACACCGGCAATCTGCTCACCGTCGACGGCCGGCTGAGCGCCGTCATCGACTTCGGCGGGCTCGGCGTGGGCGACCCGGCCCCCGACCTGATGATCGCGTACACGCTCCTGTCGCCGGCCGCCCGCGCGGTGTTCCGCGAGGAGCTCGCCGTGGACGATGCCACCTGGCTGCGCGGCCGCGGCTGGGCGCTGGCCACGGGCCTGAACGCCTACACGTACTACGCCGCCGTCAGCCCCCGGATCGCCGCGCAGACCACACGCCAGATCACCCAGGCGCTCATCGGCTGAGGGACCGCCAGGCGCACCGCCGGCCACCCGCCCGTACCACCCCCGCTCGCGCCCCGCACGCCGCTCCCCGAGCGTGGGAAGGGTGCACAGGACTCGGGGTGTCATCGCGGCGGTGCTGCTGGTGCTCGCCTGTGTCCTGACCCCCCTCGGTGAGCTCTCGACCTGGGCGAAGTACCAGATCGGGGACACCGACAACTACGTGGCCGCACTGGCGCCGCTCGCCTCCGACCCCGACGTTCAGGAAGCCGTCGCGAACGCCGTGGCCGACGAGATCGCCAAGCACATCGACGCGGGTCCGCTGCAGTCCACACTGACCTCCTTCGTACGCGAGGCCGTGGAGTCGTTCACGGACACGCAGGCCTACCGGACCGCCTGGAACGCGGCGATCAGGGCCGCGCACGAGGCGGTCCAGCAGGCGCTGGAGACCGGGGACGACAGCAGCGTCGTGATCGACCTCGCGCCGATCACCCAGGAGGTCAAGGACCAGCTGGTGGCGGACGGGGTGCCGTTCGCGCGGCGGATCCCGGTGCAGCACACCGAGGTCGAGGTCATGAAGTCCAAGGATCTGGTGCAGCTCAGGAAAGGGCTCCACATGCTGCAGGTTGCGGGGATCTGGCTGCCCGTCGCCGCGGTGCTCTGCGCGGTCGCGGGCATCGCCCTGGCGGTACGCAAACGGAAGGCCGTGATCGCCACGGCGCTCGGGATGGCCCTGGCATCGGCGCTGCTGGGTGCCGGGCTGTGGGTCTCGCGGCGGCTGACGCTGTCGGATCTGCCGCCGGATGTGTCCAGGGGCGCGGCGGGCGCCGTCTTCGACGCCCTCACGTCGAGTCTGCGCACGGCGGTCTGGGTGATCGCCGCGGTCGGGCTCCTGGTCGCGCTCGTGACGTATCTGAGCCGGCGGCTGCCGGGGATGCGGCGCGTCAGGCCTTGAGACGCCGGTGCACCGGCAGTGCTCGGAGCCCGCTCAGTCCTCGGACGTGTAGAAGCGGTAGAACGCGGCGCAGGCGACGGCCGCGCCGAACAGACCCGCGTTGCCCGCGGAGCGCAGCACGCTCTCGCCGGTGAGGCTGTAGAGCCAGCCGAACGCGATGCCCGCGAAGGCGCCCCAGGCCAGTGCCCGGGCCTCGCGCGGCAGTCTCGGCGCCGCCTTGAGCAGACCGAGGAAGACCACGGCGAAGGCGACGGTGGAGATGATGCCGAGCCATACGTTGCCGGCCGTGATCGGGCCGCCCGAGCGCTGGATCGCCGCGGCCCAGTAGCCGTAGACGAGCGCGAGGACCGGGGTGAGCTTGACGGCCCAGCCGCTGACGTCACCTACGCCGAGCGCGGTGCCGGTGGGCCGGGGTGCCGCATGTGCCATGGGACTGTCCCTTCGAGTGCTCCCCCTTCAGCGATGGTCAGGGGTGCTCACCGGTGACGCCACTGCTGACGGCAGGAGTCGCACGGGTCGTCGTTGCGGCACGGGTTGTTGTGGTCGTGCCGGTGGTGGTCGTCACGGTGCTGGTTCCATGAACTGTTCGAGGACGGACGCCAGTTGCCGCAGTCCGGGACGCCCTGGCTCGTCGAGATGTACGCGCCGCTGGCCCAGCCGCGTTCGCCGCTCATCCAGAACCAGGACGAGTTGCCGTTGATGTTCTGGCCGTAGACCCCGCACTGGATACGGTCGCTCGCGCCGTGCGACATCCGTCCGACGACCGAGGACCAGGTGCCCGGCTCGGCCCGCAGGTTCAGGCTGCCGCCGGAGACCACCGTGCCCCAGACCGGGCCGTTCTCCCATTGCGGGGCCGCGGCCGGAGCGGCGGTGGTGGCGGCCGCCGCGGGGACGGCGGCCGGTACGGTCAGGGCCGCCGCCGCGATGAACGTGGCGGCCAGGGTTCGCAGGGCCAAAGACGTGCGCATGTTCGCCCTCCTTCATCCCCTCCGGGACCCCCCACTCAAGAAAAACCCCCGTTCGGCTCATCTGCCACCCGAGATGTGTGGAGCCCCAGGTCAGGGGCGTGCGAAGCGCCCGGTCAGGCCGGTTGCCAGGTCTGTCAGGTCCGCCAGATCCGATCTGGCGGACCGCCTGGCCCCGTCTCGCGCCTACAGAGTGAAGCCGGTACGAGGACGAAGGAGGCGCCACGATGCCGTACGGCGAACGACCTGACCGCCTCCTCGACGGCGAACGCGACCGCCCCCTCGACGTGGCGGTGATCGTCGGGTCCACCCGTGAGGGCCGGATCGGCGCCGACGTGGCGCGCTGGTTCATGGAGCGGGCCGCCAAGCGCGACGAGCTGAACCTCGACGTGATCGACCTCGCCGACTACCCGGATTTCCCGGCGAGTTACCCGGCCACCCCCACCGGACCCATGACCCGCTTCACCGCACGTATCGCCCGCGCCGACGCTTTCGTGATCGTCACCCCCGAGTACAACCGCAGCTTCCCCGCCTCGCTCAAACAGGCCATCGACTACGCCTACGACGAGTGGCACGCCAAGCCCGTCGGCTATGTCGCCTACGGCTTCGACAGCCGGGGACTGTACGCGGTCGAACACTTGCGGTGCGTGTTCACCGAGCTGCATGCGATGAGTTTGCGCGACTCGGTCGGTCTGCATCTCGTCGGGGAAAGCCCGGGGCCCTCCGGCAGTTCGGCGGACGGCGACGAACGGTCCGTCACCGCACTGCTCGACCAGCTCGTGTGGTGGGGGCTGGCCCTCAGGGAAGCCCGGGCCCGGCGCCCGTACACCTCCTGAACGAAGCGCGATTCAGCAAGCGGCGATCCAGCAAGAGACGGCAATCCAGAGCCAAGTCCTTTGGAAGGAACGGAAGATGAGCAAGAAGACAGCAGCATCGTCAGGAGGCCTGGCGATCGAGACCGCGGGTCTGGTGAAGACCTTCGGCGACAACCGCGCCGTCGACGGCATCGACCTGTCCGTGCCCGCCGGCACGGTCTACGGCGTACTCGGCCCGAACGGCGCAGGCAAGACCACCGCCGTGAAGATGCTCGCGACCCTGCTGCGCCCGGACGGCGGCGAGGCCCACATCTTCGGCCACGACGTCGTACGGGAAGCGGATGCCGTACGCAGCCGGGTCAGTCTCACCGGCCAGTACGCCTCGGTCGACGAGGACCTCACCGGCACCGAGAACCTGGTCCTGCTCGCCCGCCTTCTCGGGCACGACAAGAAGGCCTCGTACGAACGCAGCGCCCAGCTCCTGGAAGCCTTCGGCCTGTCCGAGGCCGCCGGCCGTCAGGTGAAGAACTACTCGGGCGGTATGCGGCGCCGTATCGACATCGCCGCGTCCATCCTCAACACCCCCGACCTGCTCTTCCTCGATGAGCCGACCACCGGACTCGACCCGCGCAGCCGCAACCAGGTCTGGGACATCGTGCGCGCGGTCGTCGCCCAGGGCACGACGGTCCTGCTGACCACCCAGTACCTGGACGAGGCCGACCAGCTCGCCTCCCGTATCGCCGTGATCGACAAGGGCAAGGTGATCGCGGAGGGCACGAAGGGCGAGCTCAAGGCGTCGGTCGGCGCGGGCTCCGTGCACGTACGGCTGCGGGATGCCGGCCGGCGGCCCGAGGCCGAGCAGCTCCTGAAGCTGACGCTGGACGCGGCAGTGACCCTCGAACCCGATCCGGTCGCGCTGACCGCCCGCGTGGGCGGCGCCGGAAACGGGGAGGCGGCGGCCGAGCAGGCCTCGCGCGCCCTGGCCGAACTGGCCCGCGCCGGTATCACCGTGGACAACTTCTCGCTCGGGCAGCCGAGCCTGGACGAGGTCTTCCTCGCCCTCACCGACAAGAAGCCCGAGACCGACCAGGTGTCGGCGCTCGCCGAGGAGGCAGCAGCATGAGCACCGCGACCACCACCGCCGAATCCGCCGAACTCGCCCCGGTCTCCGCCGAGTCCCTGGCCGAGTTGCTCATCGCCAAGGAGCGGCCGCCACGGCCCAGTGCGCTGTCCGCCTCCCTCGCTTTCGGGTGGCGGGCGATCCTGAAGATCAAGCATGTGCCCGAGCAGCTCTTCGACGTCACCGCGTTCCCGATCATGATGGTCGTGATGTACACGTACCTCTTCGGTGGCGCCCTGGCCGGCTCGCCGAGCGCGTACATCCAGCAACTGCTGCCCGGCATCATGGTGATGAGCGTCGTGATGATCACGATGTACACGGGTATCGCGGTCAACACGGACATCGAGAAGGGTGTCTTCGACCGCTTCCGCACGCTGCCGATCTGGCGCCCCGCGCCGATGGTCGGCTACCTCCTCGGGGACGCCCTGCGCTACACGCTCGCGTCCCTCGTGATGCTGACCGTCGGCCTGATCATGGGCTTCCGCCCGGACGGCGGCGTCGTCGGTGTCGTCGCCGGCATCGCCCTGCTCATCGTCTTCTCCTTCGCCTTCTCCTGGATCTGGACGATGTTCGGTCTGATGCTGCGCAGCGAGAAGTCGGTGATGGGCGTCAGCATGATGTTCCTGTTCCCGCTGACCTTCCTCAGCAACATCTTCGTCGACCCGGTCACGATGCCCGGCTGGCTGCAGGCCTTCGTGAACAACAGCCCGATCACCCATCTCGCCTCCGCGGTACGCGGGTTGATGGCCGGGGACTGGCCGGCGGCCGACATCGCCTGGTCGCTTGGCTGGGCGGGCCTGCTGCTTGCGGTGTTCGGGCCGATCACGATGCGGTTGTACGCGAAGAAGTAGAAGAAGTAGGAGTGGCCGCAGAGGCGGGCGCAGTGCCTGGGTGGGCTAGAGCCGCCACCCGGGTACTGCGCCTGACGGCCGATACGCACAAGTCGCTCCCGTGCTGACGGCACTGCGCAAGTGCGCTGCCAGCGGAGGATGCCGCTCATCGAGCCGCCGCAGCGAATCCCGGATCCGAGCCGTCACCGCCTTACGCGCCCGCTCCGCCTCGTCCCCCAGGCGCCGGGCGCGCCCGCCCAGACCGGCCGCTCTCCTCAACTCGTCGAGGAGAGCGGCCCGTTCACGTTCGAGAGCCTCCGCCCGCCCCGGCGACGAAGCGCGCTCGATCTCCTCGTCCAGCCGGACCAGATGCGCCTTGTAGCGCCGCTTGGCCTCCTCGTCGAGCACCGCGTCCCCGCCCATGGAGCTCGCCGCGACCACCTCCGCCCCACCCTCGGGTGCGACCAGATGCGCGGCCGGCACATCCGTACCGGGACGTGAGAGCAGCAGCCGCAGATCGCGCAGGCCCTTCGCGTCCGGCATCGCGACGGTCCGGCCCTCGTACGTGAGCTGCCAGACCGCTCCGTCGAAGCGGAACTCGTAGGCGGACGCGGCCGGTTCATGCCGGTCCGTCAGCAACGGCCGGACCCGCGCCGTCACTTGGCGCATCCCCAGCTCGTCGGCCTCCTGGCTCACCCGCTCCGCGAGCGCCGCCGCGCCCGGCAGCCCGCGCGCCGCGTCCACCTGTGCGAGCCGGGACCTGGCCTCAAGGGCCCAGGGCTTTGACTGCAGCAGCTCCGCCGACCGAGCGGCCCCCGTGAAGCCCTCGGCCGCCTCGTCGAGTCGGCCGAGCGCCTGGTCGCACAGGGCGATCCAGTACAGCGCGGGACCGCTGATGTCCCAGCCGAACATCGACACCAGCCACTGGTCGGCGTACGGCAGCAGCGCCTCGCGCGCCCGCTCGCACAGCCCGGACTCGCCCGAGGCCGCCGCGGCCTGTGCCTGCAGGCGCAGCCGCAGCGGCAGAAATCCCTGGTCGCTCTCCGCGCCACGGTCCAGGAGCTCGCGGGTGAGGGCCACGGCGGCGGCCAGCTCGGGGTCGAAGCCGGGCCCGTCCTGCGCACGGACGGACCTCTCCTCACCTTGCCGCAGCCCACCTTGCCGCGGCCCACCCTGCCGCAGCTCACTCCGGTGCAGCTCAGCCCTCTCCACCGCCGTGATCCCCGCGACGATCCGGTCGATCCACGGCAGCGGCTTCGGTGTCACCTCGTGGCAGCCCTGGAGCATGGCGAGGGCCCAGCGGTGGTGGTCGAGGAGCGGCACCATGTAGTCGCCGCCGTGCCGGTCGCGCTCCGCGAGCCCGGCCGCCTCCGTCGTATGCGCCTCGGACTCGGCGAACCGCCCGGCGAGCGCCGTGATGATCGCCTGGTCCACGGCGGCACCGATGTCGAGCCGCGGCAGATCCGCCTGTTCGGCCATGGAGACATACGTCTGGAACTCGCTGAGATAGCGCGGGTCGCCGAGCTCGACAAGACCCACCCAGGTCAGCGCGCGGGCGAAGTGCTCGCCCTCGACGTCGCCCGTGCGCCGGGTCAGCGCCGTCAACTCCTCGACCAGCGCGACCCGTTCGGCCGCCGTGCCCGGACCCCAGATGGCGTGGTGGCGGGCCCAGAGGCTGAAGCCGAGCGCGTCGTCGTCGCCGTGCCGCCGTGCGAGCACCGCGCTGCGGACGCTCAGTTCCTGTGCGAGCTCGTCCGCCGTGAGCTCGGCGGAACGCCGTCCGTCGAGCGCGGCGTGCGCCGCGCGCAGCAGCTCCTCGGCCGTGCCCTGCCGCAGTGGCGGCAGCGGATGGAAGTGCCCGTGCAGCGACAGCGCGACCCGTGCCATCAGCTCCGCCGAGCCGAGCGCACGGGCCTCGTCCCAGGCCGCCTCGAACTCACGGCGGGCCTCGTTCGGCGCGGATCCGTGCCGCAGCGAGTCGGCGAGCGAGAGCCGGGTGATCACCTGCAGACCCGGATCGGATACGTCCGCGGCCCGCTCGACGGCCCGTCGCAGATGCCCGAGCGCTTCCTCGGTGGCAAGCCGGCTGCCCGCGTCCTGCGCGGCGTCCCGCAGCAGCCGCACCGCCGTCTCGGCGGGCACCGCATCGCCCGCCGCGTACGCGTGCTGGGCCAGCTCGCCCGGCCGTACCTGCGCCGCGACCGCGGGGACCTGCTCCCAGGCCCGTACGAACGCGGCGTGCCGGCGGCGCAGGTCGTCCTCGTCCAGGGCCTCGGTGAGCGTCTCGCGGACGAGATCGTGCACGAATCCGAAGCGCCCGCCACCGAGCGCGGTGACAAGCCGCGCCGTCACCGCCTGGTCGAGCAGCCGGTCCACATGCGCGGCCGGTGCGCCCGCCACGGCGGCGAGCACCTGCCGGTGGAACTCGCGCCCGAGCACCGCCCCGGTCGCGAGCAGCCCGGACACCGCGTCCGGCAGCAGCCCGAGCCTGCGCCGCACCATGTCCCGTACGCCCGGTGCGATGGTGTCCACCGAACCGCCGCTCGCCCACAGCCGCGCGGTCTGCTCGACGAAGAACGGATTGCCGCCCGTGCGCCGGTGCACCTCCGCGACAAGTCCGCCGGACGGCTCCTGCCCCGCCGTACGGGCCATCAGGGCGCCCGTACCGTCCCGGTCGAGCCCGGTCAGCGTCACGGTCGTCGCCTTCGCGACCAGCGGCAGGATCAGCTCGCGCAGCGGATGCCCGGCCGCTTCCAACTCGGCGTCCCGATACGTCCCCACGAGGACCAGCCGCTCGAACCAGGCGTGCCCCGCCGCGAATTCGAGCAGCTTCAAGGTGGCCGGATCGGCCCAGTGCAGATCGTCGAGTACGAGCATGACCGGCCGCTCCTGCGATACGGCGACCAGAGCGCTGGTGACGGCATCGTGCAGGGCGAACGCATCGTCGTCGTCCCCGGGACCGGAGCCCGAACCGGCACCGGAGCCCTGCCCGGAACCGGCCCGGGCCCGCACCTCGCCGAGCAGCACCCCGAGCCCGCCGCCCGCGGCCTCCTCGGCCCGGGCCGCCTCCTCGGGTGTGGCCCAGCGCCGCAGCCCGCGCACGATCTGCACCCACGGCCAGTACCCCGGGGCGCTCCCCGAGTCCCAGCAGGCGCCGGTCAGCACGAGCGCACCGCGCTCGCGCGCCTCGTGCGCGGCCTCGGTGACCAGCGTGGTCTTGCCGATTCCGGCCTCGCCCGTGACGAGCAGCAGGCCGCCGTGGCTCTCGGCGGCCCGGGTGAGCTCCGTGCGCAGTACGCGTGCGGGGTGCTCGCGCCCGATCAGTGCGGGGGTCGCGGGGGTCATGCCTCGACGATATGCGGCCCCACTGACAACCGGCCTGTCGTTTCCGCCCACGCGGGACCGGGGCGCGTACACAGAGAGCATGTGCCACTACTGCGGTTGCCGGGACATCCCGCTGATCAAGGAGTTCATCGCCGAGCACGAGCGCGTCACGGACGCGGCGGGCGACGCGGCCCGCGCCCTTGAGCGCGGGGATGTGGAGCGGGCGCGCGAGCTCGTCGCGGTGATGAGCCGCGAGCTCGCCGCGCACTGGGCCGGTGAGGAGAACGGCCTTTTCCAGGTGATGCGGACCGACCCCGAGTACGCGGAGTACATCGCGGCCCTGGAACAGGAGCACCGCGAACTCGCCGCGCTGCTCCCGTCCCTGGACCTGACCGACCCCGAGGACGTACGACAGCTCCTCGACGCGATCGACGAACTCCACCAGCACATTGCCAAGGAGGAGGACGGTCTCTTCCCCGCCTCGCTCACGGCGCTGTCGGGCGAGGACTGGAACCTGTCGATGGCGGCGTGGCGGCAGGCGCACCCGGGGGAGCCGGGGCCCTGAGCCGACGCCGGCCTCAACTCACCGCAGAGCGAGCCCTCTTCTCCACCGTCCGAGGAGCCGGGCGAGCAGCCCGGCTCTGACCCGTACGGGGTCGGGCGTCTCGGCGGGCACAGGGATCGGGACCGGGTCCGGGGCAGGGGCCAGGACCGGCGGGGGCGGGGTCGGGGGCGCGGGTGCGGGGTCCGGCGCCCCCGGGTAGGCCTCGCGGACCTCGGAGACGGGCGGGCGGATTCGCTGGGGCGGGACCGTGTAGGACTGGGCGCGGACGTAGGCCGTGAGCGCACGGTGGGGGTCGATGGGCATGGCAGAGCCGCCTTTGCTGCGTGAAAGTGAGGGGGACCGGCGCGGAGGGGCTGTCGCCCTCAGCAGCGCAGCGCCGTATGGCGGGCCCGCTCGGCAGCAAGGTCGGGAAGGGTCACGGGAGTTGAGGGCGGCGTGGTCCGGCGCGAGAGGCCGGGCGCGGCCGGGCCGGTGGCGCCGGTGGCGAGGCAGGCGGCGTACGGGACCGGCTCGCGCGCGACACCGGCGGTACGGCCCACGGTGGACGCGGGCGACTCGACGGGACCCCGCTCCGATTCCGGGCACCGCAGGAGTTCAAAGGAGGCGGCCCCGTCGAGGGACCGCTCGTCGGGGCCTGCCACTGCGGTCAGCTGGACGCCGCCGATAAGCAGCAGCACTCCCAGCAGTACCTTCAGCAGCACCCCCAGCGACATACCGGACAGACCGCGAAAACTCATACACCCACCGTAAGTTCGTCATCACTCTTCGTGCATTCCTTCGTGCGAGTGAGATCGACTTGAGGGGAGGGGCGGGTGGGGCGGCAGGTGTGATGTGGGGTGGGTGTTCAAACGGTGTGGCTGCTTCAACCCCGAGATCAGGCCGTGATCGCCAGAACCGCCCCTGCGGAACAAGGCAGTTGTTGATGCGCCGCTGATGCCTTCCGCAGACGGCCTTGACGCATCTGCCGGCTCTCCTCTCCCTAGCCGGCCCCTATCCGTAGCCGGCCTATCCGTAGCCGACCTCCCCGTAAGAGAGCCGTCAACACCCGCCCCACCCGCGACAAGACCCCGCAAGGAGCGCTCGATCCCGGTCGCCGACGGACAGAACCTGAGCGGACCCATTCACGACCCGTGACGAGGAGTCCCGCAGATGACCGTCCTGACCACTGATCCGAGCCCTTCGGGTGCCACCGAGGAACCCCCGGATACCCACGGCGCACCCGACGCGCACGGCGAGAAGCACCGCCTCACCGCCCTGACCGGCCTCGCCGCCCTCTCCCTCGACGCGATGGCCTCCGTGGCGTACGGCCCGGAGGCCATCGTCCTCGTCCTCGCCGCCGCCGGTGGCCACGGCCTCGGCTTCACGCTCCCGGTGACGCTCGCGATCGCCGGACTGCTCGCGGTCCTCGTCGCCTCGTACCGGCAGGTGATCGCCGCCTTCCCGGACGGCGGTGGCTCGTACGCCGTCGCCAAGAAGCATCTGGGTCGCCGCACCAGCCTGGTCGCCGCGGGATCGCTCGTCCTTGACTACGTCCTGAACGTGGCCGTCGCCGTCACGGCCGGAGTCGCCGCCCTCACCTCCGCCTTCCCCGAGCTGTACGCCGAGCGGCTCCCCATATGCCTGGGCGTCCTCGTCCTGATCACCGTCGTGAACCTGCGCGGCATCGTCGAGTCCGCTCGTGTCTTCATCGCCCCGACGGCCGTCTTCGTCGTAGCGGTCTTCACGCTGATCGCCGTCGGCCTGTTGCGCGGCGGCCCGGTGTCGACGGCCACCGCCGAGGGCCACGCCTCCGTACTGGCCGACAACGCCACCACCGTCGGCGCCCTCCTCCTGCTGAAGGCCTTCGCCTCCGGCTGCTCCGCCCTCACCGGCGTCGAAGCCATCGCGAACGCCGTCCCCTCCTTCCGCAAGCCGCGCGCCCGCAGAGCCCAGCACGCGGAGATCGCGCTCGGCGCACTCCTCGGCGTGATGCTGATCGGCCTCGCGGTGCTGATCTCCCGCTTCGGCCTGCAGCCCGTCGAGGGCGTCACCGTCCTCGCGCAGCTCGCGGACGCCTCGCTCGGCCACAACTGGGCTTTCTACGTCATCCAGTTCGCGACCATGATCCTGCTCGCCCTCTCCGCGAACACCTCCTTCGGCGGCCTGCCCGTCCTGCTCAAGCTGCTCGCCCGCGACAACTACCTGCCGCATGTCTTCGCCCTGAAGGCCGACCGCCAGGTGCACCGCCACGGCGTCCTGACCCTCGCCCTCGTATCGGCCGCACTCCTGCTCTTCTCCGGCGGCGACACCAACACCCTCGTACCGCTCTTCGCCATCGGCGTCTTCGTCGGCTTCACCATCGCGCAGGCCGGCATGGTGCTCCACTGGCGCGCCACGAAGCAGTGGGCGAAGGCCCTGCTCAACGGGTTCGGCGCGCTGCTCACCGGCGTCAGCGCCGTCGTCGTCACCGCCACCAAGTTCCACGACGGCGCCTGGCTGATCGTCGTCGCCCTGCCGCTGCTCGTCCTCGGCTTCGAGACGGTCCACCGGGCGTACGGGAGGATCGGTGAGCGCCTGTGCCTCGGCCAGATCCCCGAGACCCCGCACCGCGACCGCTCGCTCGTCATCGTCCCCGTGGGCGGGCTCTCGAAGCTGACCGCAGAGGCCCTGAACGCCGCCGTCTCCCTCGGCGACGAGGTCCGCGCCGTCACCGTCACCCACCTCGAACCCGAGGACCGCGAGGCGGCCGCGAGCCTGCGCAGGGACTGGGAACTGTGGAACCCGGGCGTGGAGCTCGTGGAGCTGAAGTCCGAGCACCGGACGGTCGGCAGCCCGGTGGCCGAGTACGTACGCAAGATCTACGCGTACCACCCGGGCACCCACGTCACCGTCCTCATCCCCGAGATCGAGCCCACCCGGCTGTGGCAGCGCCTGCTGCAGAACCAGCGGGGCGCGGTGATCGCGCATGCGGTGCGCAAAGAGACCGATGCGGTGATCTGCCGACTGCGCTTCCGCCTGGCGCCTGGACTTTCCGCAGGTCAGGCCTCTGATGAGCGAAGGGCACGCTAAGGCGGCGTCAAGACCCGTCAGAGCCCCGTCAAGGCGGAACCCGCTCGCGTATGGGAGCCGTCAACGCGAGCCGAAGCAGTCCGAAAGCGCGCTTTCCTCGAACAGTCCGTTCAATACCGAACCTCACTCAGGAGCATGCGATGGCCGATGTGGCCTTCGTCGTCACCACGATCGCGGTCTTCGCGCTGGTGGCCCTCATCGCCAAGGGGGTGGCAAAGCTGTGAGCGCTGAGAACATCGTCGGCCTGATCGTCGCCGTCGCCCTCCTCGGATACCTCGTCCTCGCCCTCATCAAGCCGGAGAGGTTCTAGGTACGGATATGAGTTCCGAAGTTGCCGGCCTGCTCCAGCTGCTCGCGCTCATCGCGGCACTGGCACTCGCCTACCGGCCCCTCGGCGACTACATGGCCAAGGTCTACTCCTCGAAGAAGCATCTGCGCGTCGAGAAGTGGATCTACAAGGCCATCGGCGCCAACCCCGACACCGAGATGCGCTGGATGGCGTACCTGAGGGGCGTCCTCGCCTTCTCCGCCGTCAGCGTCCTCTTCCTCTATCTGCTGCAGCGTCTGCAGGGCAGCCTCCCCGGCTCCCTCGGCTTCAAGTCGATCGACCCGGACCAGGCCTTCAACACGGCCGCGTCCTTCGTCTCCAACACCAACTGGCAGTCGTACTACGGCGAGCAGGCCATGGGCCACGTCGTGCAGACCGGCGGCCTCGCGGTGCAGAACTTCGTCTCGGCGGCCGTGGGGATCGCCGTGGCGGTGGCTCTCGTCCGCGGCTTCGCCCGCTCCCGCACCGGTGAACTCGGCAACTTCTGGGCCGACTTGGTCCGCGGCACCGTCCGTATCCTGGTCCCGATCGCCGTCATCGGCGCGATCGTCCTGGTCGCGTGCGGCGCCATCCAGAACTTCGCGGGGATCCATGAGGTCGGTCAGTTCATGGGTGGCCACCAGCAGTGGAACGGCGGCGCGGTGGCCTCGCAGGAGGCCATCAAGGAGCTGGGCACCAACGGCGGCGGATACTTCAACGCCAACTCGGCCCACCCCTTCGAGAACCCCAACCCCCTCTCGAACCTCTTCGAGATCTTCCTGATCCTCCTGATCCCCTTCGCGCTGACGCGGACCTTCGGAAAGATGGTCGGCAACGTCAAGCAGGGGTACGCGATCCTCGCGACGATGGTCGGCATCTGGCTGGCCTTCACCGCCCTGATGCTGTGGACCGAGTTCTCCGGCCACGGCCCGGCGTTCCAGGCGGCCGGCGGCGCGATGGAGGGCAAGGAGACCCGCTTCGGCATCGCGGGGTCCGCGATCTTCTCGGTCGCCACCACGCTCACGTCGACCGGTGCGGTCAACTCCTTCCACTCCTCCAACACCGGCTTCGGCGGCGGCATCAACCTCCTGGGCATGCAGCTCGGCGAGATCGCACCAGGCGGTGTGGGCTCGGGCCTCTACGGCATGCTCATCATGGCGATCATCGCGGTGTTCATCGCGGGTCTGATGGTCGGCCGCACACCGGAGTACCTGGGCAAGAAGATCGGCACCCGCGAGATCAAGTTCGCGGCCTGCTACATCCTCGTCACCCCGGCGCTCGTGCTCGGCTTCACCGCCGCCTCGATGGCCCTGTCCACCCCACCGCACTCGATGCTCAACTCCGGGGCGCACGGCTTCTCCGAGGTCCTGTACGCCTTCACCTCGGGCGCCAACAACAACGGCTCGGCCTTCGCCGGACTCAACGCGGACACCCAGTGGTACAACACCACGATCGGTCTCGCGATGCTGCTCGGCCGCTTCCTGCCGATGGTGTTCGTCCTCGCGCTCGCGGGCTCGCTCGCCGAGCAGAAGCCGATCCCGGCCTCCGCGGGCACGCTCCGTACGGAGAAGCCGCTGTTCACCGGCCTGTTGATCGGCACGATCCTGATCATCACCGGCCTCACCTACTTCCCGGCACTGGCCCTTGGCCCGCTCGCCGAAGGACTGGCGTCATGAGCACCGACACCAAGAACGTGAAGAAGCAGGACGGTCCCGCCGCGGGCCCCTCCCGCTCTCCGCACAGCGATGTGCCCAGCGGGCACAAGGACGCCGCCGGCAAGGTCGGCGCGGGCCTGTTCGACCCCAAGCAGCTGGTCAAGTCGATGCCCGACGCGATCCGCAAGCTGCACCCGAAGGTCATGGTCAAGTCGCCGGTCATGTTCGTGGTCCTGGTCGGCTCGGTGGTCACCACCGCGCTGGCGATCAAGGACCCGACAAACTGGTTCGGCTGGGCCATCACCGCCTGGCTCTGGCTGACCACGGTCTTCGCCAACCTCGCGGAGGCCGTGGCCGAGGGCCGCGGCAAGGCCCAGGCGGACACCCTGCGCAAGGCCAAGACCGACACGGTGGCGCGCCGGCTGCTCAAGGACGGCAAGTCCGAGGAGAGCGTCCCGGGTACGGACCTTCGTATCGGCGACCTGGTCGTCTGTGAAGCGGGCGACATCATCCCCGGCGACGGTGACGTCGTCGAGGGCGTGGCCTCCGTGGACGAGTCCGCCATCACCGGTGAATCGGCCCCGGTCATCCGGGAGTCGGGCGGCGACCGCAGTGCGGTCACCGGCGGCACGAAGGTGCTCTCCGACCGCATCGTCATCAAGATCACGACGAAGCCGGGCGAGACCTTCATCGACCGCATGATCAACCTGGTCGAGGGCGCGGCCCGGCAGAAGACGCCCAACGAGATCGCGCTCAACATCCTGCTGGCCTCGTTGACGATCGTCTTCCTGCTCGCCGTCGTCACGCTGAAGCCCTTCGCGATCTACGCGGGCGCCGACAGCCAGACCTCGCTGATCGTCCTCACGGCTCTCCTGGTCTGTCTGATCCCGACCACGATCGGCGCGCTGCTCTCCGCGATCGGTATCGCGGGCATGGACCGCCTCGTGCAGCGCAACGTCCTGGCCATGTCCGGACGGGCGGTCGAGGCCGCCGGTGACGTATCGACGCTGCTGCTCGACAAGACCGGCACCATCACGCTCGGCAACCGCCAGGCCGCCGAGTTCGTCCCGGTGCGCGGCACGACGGCGGCCGAACTGGCCGACGCCGCCCAGTTGTCGTCGCTCGCCGACGAGACCCCCGAAGGCCGCTCCATCGTGGTCCTCGCCAAGGAGAAGTACGGCCTGCGCGAGCGCCACCAGGGCGAGCTGGCCGGCGCCGAGTGGGTGCCCTTCACCGCCCAGACCCGTATGTCGGGTGTGGATGTGATCGAGAACGGCACCGGCCGCAAGGTCCGCAAGGGCGCCAGCGGTTCGGTCATGGCCTGGGTCCTTGAGCAGGGCGGCCAGGTCTCCGACGACGCCGACGGGCTCTCCAATGCGATCTCCGAGGCCGGCGGCACCCCGCTGCTCGTCGCCGTGCACGACGAGAAGGGCGCGCGCATCCTCGGCGTCATCCACCTGAAGGACGTCGTCAAGGAGGGCATGCGCGAGCGCTTCGACGAGCTGCGCCGTATGGGCATCAAGACGGTCATGATCACGGGTGACAACCCGCTGACCGCCAAGGCCATCGCCGAAGAGGCGGGTGTGGACGACTTCCTCGCGGAGGCCACTCCCGAGGACAAGATGGCGCTGATCAAGCGCGAGCAGGCCGGCGGCAAGCTGGTCGCGATGACCGGTGACGGTACGAACGACGCGCCCGCGCTCGCGCAGGCCGATGTCGGCGTGGCCATGAACACCGGTACGTCCGCGGCCAAGGAAGCCGGGAACATGGTCGACCTCGACTCGAACCCGACCAAGCTCATCGAGATCGTCGAGATCGGCAAGCAGCTCCTCATCACCCGAGGCGCGCTGACCACCTTCTCCATCGCCAACGACGTCGCGAAGTACTTCGCGATCATCCCCGCGATGTTCGCGGTGGCCTACCCGCAGCTCGACGCGCTCAACATCATGCGTCTGTCGTCGCCGGAGTCGGCGATCCTCTCCGCGGTCGTCTTCAACGCGCTGATCATCATCGCGCTCGTCCCGCTCGCCCTGAAGGGCGTGCAGTACAAGCCGACCAGCGCCGACAAGATGCTCCGCCGCAACCTCGGGATCTACGGCCTGGGCGGTCTGATCGCGCCCTTCATCGGCATCAAGATCATCGACTTCCTCATCTCCTTCATCCCCGGGATCAGCTGATCACCATGAACAACTCCGTAGGCAACACAGCCCGCTTGCTGGGTGCAGCTCTCCGAGCCCTGCTGGTCCTGACCGTCATCACCGGCGTGCTCTACCCGCTCGCCGTCACGGGCGTGGCCCAGGGCCTGTTCAACAACAAGGCGAACGGCTCCGAGATCAAGGACTCGAGCGGCAAGGTCGTGGGCTCCTCGCTCATCGGCCAGACCTACAACCTGCCGCTGAAGAAGGGCGAGGAGACCCCGGCCCCGGACCTCAAGTTCTTCCAGCCGCGCCCGTCCAACGGTCTGGGCACCAACTCGGTGAACACCCAGTACGCGCTGATCCTGTCCGGCGCCACCAACCGCTCCGGTGAGGACGGCGCGCAGCACGACAAGAAGACCGGCAAGGCGTACTGCCCGGCCGAGCCCGAAGAGGGCACGCTGTGCGCCCAGGTGAAGGACGCGAAGGCGGCCGTCATCAAGGACAACTCGGTGCCCGGCCACACGGTGAAGGACTCCGACATCCCCGCCGACGCCGTCACCTCCTCCGGCTCGGGCCTCGACCCGGACATCTCCCCGGCGTACGCCGAGCTCCAGGTCCACCGGGTCGCCGAGAAGAACGGCCTCGATGTCGCCCAGGTCGACAAGCTCGTCAAGGACCACACCGACGGCCGGATCCTCGGCTTCATGGGGGAGCCCCGGGTGAACGTCCTGGAGCTCAACATCGCCCTCAAGGAACTGCTGCAGAGCAAGTAGGGCCCAACGGCCCGCTTGCAACGGCCCGCTTGCAACGGCCCGCTTGCAACGGCCCGCTTGCAACGGCCCGCTTGCAACGGCCTGCCTGCAACGGCCTGCCTGCAACGGCCCGCCCGGAACGGAGAGACACGGATGACCAGGGTCCTGGTGGTGGAGGACGACCCCCAACTCGTCAGGGCCCTGGTCCTCAACCTTCAAGCGCGTTCCTACGGCGTGGACGCCGCCCCCGACGGCACCACCGCCCTGCGGCTGGCCACCGCCCGCCAACCCGACGTCATCATGGTCGACTTGGGTCTGCCGGACATGGACGGCGTCGACGTGATCAGGAGCCTGCGGAGCTGGACCCGCGTACCCATCCTCGTGCTCTCCGCCCGACGCGCCTCCGACGAGAAGGTGGAGGCCCTGGACGTGGGCGCGGACGACTACATCACCAAGCCGTTCAGCATGGACGAACTGCTCGCCCGGCTGCGGGCCGCCGTCCGCCGGGGCGAGAACGCCCCCGCGGCCGCCACCACGACGCTCGTCACCACGGACGGCTTCACGGTGGACCTCACCGCGAAGCGGACGAGCCGCGCGGGCCGGGACGTACGGCTCACGCCGACGGAGTGGCAGCTGCTCGAAATCCTGATCACCAACCCCGGCCGGCTGATCTCGCAGCGGCAGCTGCTGCAGGAGGTCTGGGGCGCGACGTACAGCAGGCGCACGAACTATCTCCGGGTCTACATGGCCCAGTTGAGGCGCAAACTCGAATCCGACCCGTCCCATCCGCGCTACCTGATCACGGAGCCGGGCATGGGCTACCGCTTCGAGCCGTAGGCAGGTGGGCAGGTGGGCAGGCAGGCAGGCAGGCAGGCAGGCAAGGCGAGAGGGGAGCCGGGCCGCCTCGGCCCGACTCCCCTCCTGTGAAGACCTGTTGCCGCCGACTGTCAGCCGAGCCGCTGCGTCATCCACTTCATGACCGGCCCGATCGCGAACAGCACGGTCGTCGCGTGCGTGCCGAACGGCACCCTGCGGAACGTCACCTCGGGGTTCGTCCGCGACCAGGTGCGATGCAGGCGTACGACATCGTCGTACGGGATCAGCTCGTCGGCCGTGCCCTCGAAGAGCAACACCGGGTGGTCCGGCACCGTGCGCCCCGGGTCGGACGCGGTCAGCCGGGCCCGCCAGTCGGGCCGGTCGAAGAGCCGTCCGCCGGGCGCGGCCTTCGGGTCGACGAGGGACTCCATCCGCAGGCCGTCCATCGCGTCCAGGATCTCCCCGGAGCAGCCGGTGCGCGCCACCTTCGCCAGGCGCCGCCCCTCAGGCGTGAGGCTGCGGTCGAGACCGAGCGCGGGGTACGCGGCGTCATGACCGACCGCGGCCATCATCGCGAACCCCGCACCGCCCTTGCCGTTGTTGTACGCGAACGCCTTGCGCAGATCGGCCGGCACGCCCCCGGCCGCCGTGCCGCGCACCTTCAGCTCGGGTGCGTAGGTGCGGTGCAGCTGAGCGGCCCAGGCGGCGGCGTGCCCGCCCTGTGAGTATCCGAGGATCGCCACGTCGGAGCCCTTGCCGATGCCCAACTTCTGGGCCTGGGGCAACTGTTGGGCGGCCCGGGCGGCGTCGAGCACGGCATGCCCTTCGGACGGGCCGACGAGATACGGGTGATCGCCCGGGGTGCCCAGACCCTCGTAATCCGTCATCACGAAGCCCCAGCCCCGCCGGATCCCGCGGTCGAAGAGCAGCGAGATGGCCTCAAGCCGCCCCTTCGACGAGGCGCACTTGTCCGCGATGCCCACGGTCCCCGGCGCGAACACGACCAGCGGCCGTGGCCCGGTGCGCCCGTCCTTCGGCACGATCACGGCGCCCGACACGACGTTCGCCTTGCCGGTGGCGCCGGTCGAGCGGTAGGTGATCCGCCAGCCCTCGGTCTTCTTCGTGAGGAGCCCCGGCAGCAGCCCGTACGAGGCAGGCTCCGCGCTCACCACCTCACCGGGCCGCGCCCGCTGCTGCTCGCTGCCGCCCGGCTGTGCTCCGGCGCTGCCGGTCTGGGCGCCGGCGCCCAGCGCGAGCGCTCCGGCCAGCACGATCGCCGTGTACGTCCGCACCCGATGCGTCCGCACCCGCGTAGGCCATGTCATCCGTTTCATGGCGCTCATCCTGGCGGCGGGCATCGGGCAAACCGGGGCATGCGGTGCGTGTCGTGCCTACTGCCTACCTGAAGGAACTTTCAGGTCGTTTCAGCTTCTCTTCAGCCTCGCCCCGGCACCTTTGGGTCATCGCAACGAACGCATGACACACCGCACGACAGGCACCAAGCCTCACCACGGAGGAATCGATCTCATGAAGCGCAGCAACATCGTCATCGCCGGCGTCGCAGTGGCCACCCTGGTCGCAGGCGGCAGCGCCTACGCCTTCGCCACGGGCACCGAGGCGAACACGGGCAGCGCGGCTTCGCTGGAGAACGACAACCGCGACGACAACCGCGACGACGACCGAGGGACCTCCAAGACGGCGGCGTCCGCGAAGGACTCCGCCGCCTCGGCCGGCTCCGGTTCGTCCTCCTCCTCCTCCTCGGCCTCCTCTGCCTCCTCCGCCTCCAAGCTCACCGCCGCCCAGGCGATCGACGCGGCCCTGAAGGCCCAGGCCGGCACCGCCGTCTCCGCGGATCTGGACGACGACGACTCCCGTGACTGGCAGGTCGAGATCCTCGGCTCCGGCTCCACCTGGTACGAGATCAAGGTCGACGCGAAGACCGGCAGGATCCTCGCCAAGGAGACCGACCGCGACGACGATGACGACGCCCGCGAGGCCCGTACGGCCCTGAAGGGCGCCACGGTCTCCGCCAAGCAGGCCGCCGAGATCGCCTCCGCCAAGGGCTTCGTCACCTCGGTCGACCTCGACGGCGACGACGACCGCGGCACCGAGTCCTGGGACGTCGAGACCACCGACGCCAAGGGCCAGGAGCGGGACTGGAACGTGGACCTGAAGTCCTCGCGTATCAGCGAGGACCGCGACGACCGCGACGACCGGGCGGACGACCGCAACGACCGTGACGACAACGACGACCGTGACGACAACGACTGAGGCCGCCTGACCTCACGGGATCCCCCGATCTCACGATCCCCGATCCACCGCGGCTCCCACCGCCGCAGCCCCCGAAGCCCCCGAAGCCGCCGGGTCCCCCTACGTGACCGGCGGCTTCACCGCTCCCCGCCCAGCACCCCCCACGCCCAAGCCACCCGCCGGATACGGCAGTCCGGCGGCGTCGGCTGTCAGGTAGGAGGAGCGGGATCGCACCAGATCGATCAACTGGTCCGTCGGCACGACCACGGTGTGCTCGGTCGAACCACGCTCCGGGCCGGCGAACCACGGCGTCAGCGGCCCGTACTGCCACGCTCTCTCCAGGCCGTATCGCTCGCACCCCTGAGATGAGTACTGGTACTCATGCCGCGTGGTCACCCAAGAGGCAGGCTGCATCCATGGACAGCTCGAGACTGGTCGACGTCCTCATTGCCCTGGGAGCCGCGTCACTGGTGCTCGGGCTCCTGCTGCTGTGCGTGGCGTCGTGGATGTATGCCGCCTTTTCGAACGGTGATTGGGGCACCACACCCGCGCCGTCTGCCCGCGTCGCCCTTTTCCTGACCGCCGCGGCAACCACGCTCGTGGCTCCGCCACTACTGATCTGGCTCGCCTGGGTCCACGACCTGTGGCTCACGGTGTCAGCTCAGCTTGCGCTGCCCTTCCTGATCCTTCTCTGGTTGGACAGGCGCCGCAATTGGCGCCCCCGGTTCCTGCGACGCCGCTGAACTGACCGGCAGGACGTACTGATCGCTTCAATGACCGGACAACAAAGAAGCCCCGGACCGATGGCCTGGGGCTTTCTTCTGGAGCGGGTGACGAGAATCGAACTCGCGCTCCGGCCAACCTGGCACGGGTCTGGCACGAGGTGCGTCGAAGCGTCAGTCGTCGAACTCGAAGCCGGAAGCCTCCGCTCGGGCAATGATGCCGCGGACTGCCTCGGGGCTTGTGATGACGGGCTCCATGACGGCTTTGAGCTGTGTGAGGTCGCTTGAGCTGCCGAGCGCGCAGAACATGCCGCCCTCGCTGTCGAATTCGAGCCGCTCAGCAACCTCCGGCCAGACGAACTGTACGAGGCCTTCCCAGAAGTACCCGTTCGGCTCGTGACCGGCGGCCACAATCGCGGTGTCCGCAACTTGGTCGCCGGCTGTCAACGTCAGCGAGTGCTCGCCGTCGAAGTCATGGAGTTTCATGCTCATGGCGGGACTCTCTCACGCCCCCGTGGGCGGGCTGTTGGGCGCGAACGGTCACGGGCCGCTCTCGGTTCTCATCCCCGCCGCTGACCGTTGTTCCCAAGCATTCCCACTCGACCGGCACACGAGGGACCCGCGAGCCTCATGAGCGTTCGGGTCCCGCTACCTCTCGCCTGGCCGGGAGCTCCCGGGCAGCCCGGATGATGTCGCTCTTGATCTCGTCCATCGAGGCCAGGCCATCCGCGAGACCGGAGGCAGCTCTGGCGCCTTCGACGATGCCCTGGAGCTGCTCGGGGTAGTCCAGGAGCATGGCTACGCGCCACCAGATCAAATCCGCGCCTTCTGCCGGGTCCAGCTTTCCGTCGAGGATGAGCCCCGCCCACCAGTGAGCCTTTGTCAACAGAGCTTGATCCTCGTCGCCTGGTAGCTCAGGAACCATGCCGAGCTCTTCCAGGACCTGGTCGAAGAGCTCGGATGCCTCCGGCTCCTCTCGCCGAGTCAGGCCGGCGAGCATCGGGAGAGAGGGGCTGTCCACGCCCGCCAGCAGGGCTTCGAGTCCGGCCTCGATCAGTCGGTTCGATCCCACCTGATCTCCGGCAGCACGCTCGATGGCGAGCCAGCGCAACGGCGCAAGTCGATCATCCGAGTCGGCCATGGAATACCCCTGTTCGTCCCTGTCAGCCTGCCTGACGAACATCCGCGTCTGCCAGCGAGTTTCCGGTGCACAACGTGAGATCGCCGTGGAGCCGGCCGCCCCTTGCCCGACTGCTGCGTGCCTTGAACTCGATCAGTTGTCGAACCAGACCACGAGACGGACGTTCTCGGATCCGTGCCGTTCGGCGAGGATCCGCATAACCGTCCAGACATCGCCCCAATCCGCACCACGCACTGCCTCACGCCGGGTGAGCCGCTTGTACCCCTCAGTCCCTGTGACCGATTCCAGCTCACCCCAGTCGACCTCGGCCAGTTCAGCCCAGCTGATCCAGGAAGGACTGTGAGAGTCTTCCCGCTCCCACTCAAAGGCCCGTGCGACAGCCCGGGATGCGTCCTCAGGGAACCCTCGCTGCGCGGCAGCAGGCTCGAACGACCGTCCACGAACACCGAAGAGGCAACCGAAGGCCTCATAGGACCGGGCGTCATAGACATGATCGAGGGCCATCGCAGGATGCCAACGCAAGAACAGCTCATCGTCCTCAGGTTCGGAGCTGTCGATGTAACTGTTCTTGACCTCGATGAATCCGTGGATATCTGTGCCCATGGAAGCGATCTTTCCCGGCGATCGGACTACCGACCAGCAGATACCTCAGTCACGCCGGCCGGATTCAAGTTCCGTTGTCCGCACGCTTGATGGCCAGAATCCAGGCCGTCCTCGCGTATGACCGCACCCGCTAGGACACGGAACGAAGCGGCATTGCACGGATCTGGCACGAGATCCTTAGACCGGTCCGGACAACAAAGAAGCCCCGGACCAATGGCCTGGGGCTTTCTTCTGGAGCGGGTGACGAGAATCGAACTCGCGCTCTGAGCTTGGGAAGCTCATGTTCTACCATTAAACTACACCCGCATAACACGCGGCCGATGAGCAGCGCATCGTCGCACACGATACCCCATGACAGGCCCCCGGTGCAGAGACCGGGGGCCTGTCACGTTCCGGGCGCGAGCACGCACCGGCGCGATGCGGCTGTGGAGCAACGGAGTTGGGGGCGTACCGTTGGCGCGCGGAGTGCCGTCTGGAGTCGCGTCCCTTTCATCCCGTAATGTGAGCTTTCGCCGTCATTGATGTGGGGAAGGGACCCGAGGACTTGATGGAGCGCACCGTCGTCCGCTGTGCCGAGGGGCACGTGTTCAGCACCGTTTCGTTTCCGATGCAGCAGGCCGATCGTCTCGGCCCCGGGCGGCTGATCCGCTGTCCACGCTGCGCCAGGCTCCGGCATTCCGTGCCGGTGGAATCGGCCAAGCAGCACTGACACCGGCAGGACAGCAGCAGGGCAACAGCAGGACAGCAGCGCGCGGGTGCCGCCGGATTTCGGTGGGCCCGCGCGCTCTGCGTATCCTCGCTACGTGCTTCTCTCAGACAAGGACATCCGGGCCGAGATCGATGCCGGACGCGTACGGATCGATCCCTTCGACGAATCCATGGTGCAGCCGTCGAGCATCGACGTGCGCCTCGACCGCTTCTTCCGGGTGTTCGAGAACCACCGCTACCCGCACATCGACCCTGCCATCGAGCAGGCCGATCTGACGCGGACGGTCGAGCCGGAGGGCGACGAGCCGTTCATCCTGCACCCCGGTGAGTTCGTCCTCGCATCGACGTACGAGGTCATCACGCTCCCCGACGATCTCGCCAGCCGCCTCGAAGGCAAGTCCAGCCTCGGCCGGCTCGGGCTCGTCACGCACTCCACCGCCGGCTTCATCGACCCGGGCTTCTCCGGGCACGTGACGCTCGAGCTGTCGAACCTCGCCACGCTGCCGATCAAGCTCTGGCCGGGCATGAAGATCGGCCAGCTCTGCATGTTCCGGTTGTCGTCCCCGGCCGAATTCCCCTACGGCAGCGAGCGTTACGGCTCCCGCTACCAGGGGCAGCGCGGCCCGACCGCCTCCCGCTCCTTCCTCAACTTCCACCGCACCCAAGTCTGAGACCGGGAACGAACAGCACCATGAGCGCCGCAGACGTACGCGAGAACCTGACCTACGAGGGCTTCGGCAAGGCCGTGCGCCAGCTCGCGCAGACCATCGCCGACGACGGCTACCAGCCGGACATCGTCCTGAGCATCGCCCGCGGCGGCGTCTTCGTCGCGGGCGGTCTGGCGTACGCGCTGGACTGCAAGAACATCCACCTGGTGAATGTGGAGTTCTACACGGGGGTTGGTACGACGCTGGAGATGCCGGTCATGCTGGCGCCCGTCCCCAGCGCGATCGACTTCACCGACAAGAAGGTCCTGATCACGGACGACGTCGCCGACACCGGCAAGACGCTCAAGCTTGTCCACGACTTCTGCCTCGACACGGTGGCCGAGGTCCGCTCCGCGGTGATCTACGAGAAGTCGCACTCGCTGGTGAAGTGCGAGTACGTGTGGAAGCGCACGGACGAGTGGATCAACTTCCCCTGGAGCGTGGAGCCTCCCGTCGTACGGCGTGACGGACAGGTGCTCGACGCCTAGAGCGGCGCACAGCGACTACGAGTACGGCGGAGGGGCCGGCCGATCGGAATCCGATCGGCCGGCCCCTCCTCGTATGCCCGAAAGGCTCAAGACCCCTAGAACGTCCCGAGCTTGATGATCGAGAGCAGTGCGATCAGCTGGATCGCGCTCGCGCCGAGCGCCCGCGGCCAGGGCAGGTCGTGGGACTTGGAGACCATGGTCGTCAACAGGGCCGCCGCGCCCAGCCATGTGGCCCAGCCGAGGATCTGGACCAGCGGGGCGTCGCCGCCGAGGAACATCGCGAAGATCAGGCGGGGGGCGTCCGTAAGCGACATGATCAGCATCGAGAGGCCGACCGTCGGCTGCCACGCGCCGTCGCCGCCGAGCTGACGGGCCACGGTGTGGGTGACGACGCCGAGCACGAAGCCGGCGAGGACGATCGCGACGCCCGTCGTCAGGACGATCGGGACGCTGGTCGCGAGCGTCGCGTTGATCGCGTCCTCGCGGGCGCCGTCGAAGCCGAAGACCGCGAGCAGACCGTAGACGAAGGTGACCAGGACGGCCGGCACCCACATCGTGTGGTCGCGCATCTGCAGATACGTCGGGTTCGGACGCAGGATCACCCCGCTGACCAGCTGCTTCCAGTGCAGCCGTGGACCGATCGGCGCGGGCGCCGCGCCGGCCCGGTAGGTGCCGCCCTGGTGGTACGGGTCCTCGCCGACGGAGAACGCCTGGGTGTGGCCCGGGTTGTTCTGCGCCGCGTACGGGTCCTGGTGCGGCTGCTGGTACGGGTCGCCGAAGTACTCCGGCTCGCCCTGCCCGCCGCCGTGTCCCTGCCCGCCGCCGTATCCCTGGCCACTGCCGTATCTCTGCGGACCGCCGTATCCCTGCCCCGGGTGACCACCGGCCTGCGGCCACTGTCCGGGCTGCTGCGGGTACCCACCGGGGGACTGCTGCTGCGGGTACGGGGGCGCTGCGGGGCGGCCGTACGGCTGCTGTTGACCGTACGGCTGCTGTTGACCGTACGGCTGCTGCTGCGGGTTGTGTTGCGGGCGCGGGGACGCGGGGCGATTGCCCCGGCCGCCGCGGCCGATCCTGAATCCAGCCACGTCATCGAACGTACCCGCTTCTGCTGTGCGGGGGGCCGGGGCGGCCGGATTACGGGGGGTTTGCGGCTGAGCTGTGACAACCCCTAAGGGAGCCCTGACGGGATAACCCCACCGTCGGACGCTGATTGAAAGCTGTCCGTTTTACTGGGTTGCTGCCATGTATCGGGCTGGTTGTTACATTACGTACGGCTTACGCAGACATCGTCCCCGTAGCGTCGAGGGCGTAGAGGTTCGAGGGCGTAGAGGCTCAAGGACACGGAAGTTCGAGGACACGGAAGTTCGCGGACGCAGAAGTCAGTCAGCGCGAGTCAGTCAAGGACAGGACGTCATGCGAGGCCAGGTAGCCATCCGTCACGCCGTGCGCACCGCCGCCGTCACCACCGGCGTGATCGCCGCGGTCGCCGTGCCGACCAGCGCCGCGGTCGCCGCACCGACGAGTGCGGCCATCGCCGCGCCGGGGACGCCGGCCGCGACCCGCGCCGCGTCCTCCTCCGTGTCCCCGGCCCCCAAGTCCCCGGCCCCCAAGAGCGACCGCGTCCGCATCACCATGCCGGACGGCCGGCTCGCCACCCTCCGCAAGGACGGCCCGCGCGCCGACATCGCGATGCCGAACGGCAACCGCCTCGGTCATGTCGACGCCAAGAACCCGAGCGTCCACAACGACGGCTGGACGTACAAGATCGTGCGGGACGGCCGTATCGCCAAGTTCGTCGTGATCGACGGACGGGGCGGGGGCTGCAGCTGGGTGTACGACTTCCGGGGCCGGCTGATCGAGAAGTACTCGGTGGACCGCGGCGAACCGGCCAAGCGCGCCGGCGGCACCAGGGCCTCCGCCTACCGGGAACAGACCATGGGCACCACCGTCCCGCTGGGCAGCGTCCAGGCCGGTGCGCAGGACACGGCGCAGGACGTACGTGAGGTGAGCACCCCGCTGGTCGTCGCGGGCGGCGCTCTCGCGGCGGCGGGTGCGGCGGGCTTCGGCTTCGCGTTCCTGCGGCGGCGCGGTGACGCGGAGGCCACCACAAGGCGCTGAGCCACCGGCGCCCGCACAAGGCGCCGACCACCGGCGCCCGCACAAGGCGCCGACCACCAGGCGTCCACCACAGGGCGCCCCAAGAACTGACTGAGGGGGCCGGCACGGGGCGGCCCCCTCAGTCATCCGTACAACCCGCTGTTACTTCACGGGGCTACATCACGGGGCTACTTCACCGGCTCGGGCTCCGGCGCATCCTCGGTCTCCTGCGAACCGGCCGGATCCACCGGGGTCTTCACCGAGTCGAGCAGCAGCTGCGCCACATCCACGACCTGCAGGGACTCCTTGGCCTGGCCGTCGTTCTTCTTGCCGTTGACCGAGTCGGTCAGCATGACCAGGCAGAACGGGCAGGCGGTCGACACGATGTCCGGGTTCACGGACAACGCCTCGTCCACGCGCTCGGTGTTGATCCGCTTGCCGATCCGCTCCTCCATCCACATCCGCGCGCCGCCGGCGCCGCAGCAGAAGCCGCGCTCCTTGTGGCGGTGCATCTCCTGCTGACGCAGGCCCGGGACGGCGGACATGATCTCGCGCGGCGGCGTGTAGATCTTGTTGTGCCGGCCCAGGTAGCACGGGTCGTGGTAGGTGATCAGACCCTCGACGGGCGTGACCGGGATCAGCTTGCCCTCGTCGATCAGGTGCTGCAGCAACTGCGTGTGGTGGATGACCTCGTAGTCGCCGCCGAGCTGCGGGTACTCGTTGCCGATGGTGTTGAGGCAGTGCGGGCAGGTGGCGACGATCTTCTTCGCGGACTTCGGCTTACGGGACTCCTCCGTCACCTTGCCGTCGTCGTCGAGCTCCTCGCCGAACGCCATGTTCAGCGCCATGACGTTCTCCATGCCGAGCTCCTGGAACAGGGGCTCGTTGCCGAGACGGCGTGCGGAGTCACCGGTGCACTTCTCGTCGCCGCCCATGATCGCGAACTTGACGCCCGCCATGTGGAGGAGTTCGGCGAAGGCCTTCGTCGTCTTCTTGGCGCGGTCCTCCAAGGACCCCGCGCAGCCGACCCAGTACAGGTACTCGACCTCGGTGAGGTCCTCGATGTCCTTGCCGACCACCGGGATCTCGAAGTCGACCTCCTTGAGCCACTCGAGGCGCTGCTTCTTCGCCAGGCCCCAGGGGTTGCCCTTCTTCTCCAGGTTCTTGAGCATCGTGCCCGCCTCCGACGGGAACGCGCTCTCGATCATCACCTGGTAGCGGCGCATGTCGACGATGTGGTCGATGTGCTCGATGTCGACGGGGCACTGCTCGACACAGGCGCCGCAGGTGGTGCAGGACCACAGGACGTCCGGGTCGATGACGCCGTTCTCTTCGAGGGTGCCGATCAGCGGCCGCTCGGCCTCGGCGAGAGCGGTGGCGGGCACGTCGGCGAGCTGCTCGGCCGACGCCTTCTCCTCGCCCTCCATGGACTTGCCGCCACCGGCGAGCAGGTACGGCGCCTTCGCGTGCGCGTGGTCGCGCAGCGACATGATGAGCAGCTTCGGCGAGAGCGGCTTGCCCGTGTTCCAGGCCGGGCACTGCGACTGGCAGCGACCGCACTCGGTGCAGGTCGAGAAGTCGAGCAGACCCTTCCAGCTGAACTGCTCGACCTGGCTGACGCCGAAGACGTCGTCGTCACCGGGGTCGGTGAAGTCGATCGCCTTGCCGCCGGAGGTCATCGGCTGCAGCGCGCCGAGCGCGACCTCGCCGGTCGCGTTGCGCTTGAACCAGATGTTGGGGAAGCCGAGGAAGCGGTGCCAGGCCACACCCATGTCGGTCTTGAGCGCGACCACGATCATCCAGGTGAAGGAGGTCGCGATCTTCAGACCGGCGAAGAAGTACGTGAGGTTCTGCAGCGTGGAGGTGTCCAGGCCGTCGAGCGCGGAGACCACCGGGTACGAGATGAAGAACGAGGCCTCGTAGCTGTCGACATGGTGCAGCGCGCCCTCGAGCGCGTGCAGCATGAAGATGCAGACGCCCACGGTGAGGATCACGGTCTCGACGAAGTACGCCTGGCCCTTGTTGGAGCCCTGGAAGCGGGACTTGCGGCCGGGCCGGTCCGGGTTGCTGAACTGCCGGATCGCGATCAGCACGAGGATGCCGACCACCGTCATGGTGCCGATGAACTCGACGTACATGTTGTACGGCGCCCAGTCACCGATGAACGGGATCAGCCAGTCGGCCTGGAAGAGCTGGCCGAAGGCGTTCACGATCGTCAGGAGCAGCGTGTAGAAACCGATCGCGACGAACCAGTGGGCGATGCCCACGATGCCCCACTTGTTCATGCGGGTGTGCAGCAGGAACTCCCGCAGCAGCGTCACGGTGCGCTGATACGGGTTGTCCGTCCTGCTGCCCGCCGGTACCGGCTGGCCCAGCATGAAGTAGCGGATGAACTGGCCGATGGCGCGCGAGAACAGGGCGACGCCGACCACGGTCAGTACCAACGACACGATGATCGCGGCGAGTTGCATGAGGGCTCCTCGGGCCTGCGAGGTGGGGCTTCAGATGGGGATGCTTGCAGTGATTACTAAGCGGTAACTTAACCAGTCCGTCTGAGCGTACCCACTTCTGGGTCGGCAATGTAGCGGGGCAGGCGGTGATCTGTGTCGCTGAGGGGACCCTTCCTGTGCCCGGGTTCACGCCCCGGGCTCAGTGCGCGGCCCGCGCCACGAGGCTGATCTCCGCGAACAACGTCGGCCGGCGGCGCGCCAGGAACGTGCCGAGCCGGTCGCCGAACAGGCGCGGCGCTTCGTAGTACGGGTGGAATTCCACCGATCCGTAGCCGCAGCGCTCGGTGAGCATCCGGCTGAGCGAGCGGTGGGTGAAGTAGTGCAGATGGCCCTCGTCGTGGAGGTCGGCAGGTGCGCCGTCGCCGCGCATCAGGCCCTCGTCCACCGAAGCGGTCGAAGGGAAGCGGCCGCCAAGGAGCCGGAGCCTGCGGGTCCACTTGGCGATGTTCGGTGTGTCCACGTAGACGAAGCCGCCGGGCTTGAGCAGCGTCGCGAGATCCGCCATGGCGCCCATGGGGTCGATGAGGTGCTCGATCAGGGCCAGCATCACCACCGCGTCGAAGCGCCGGCCGCTCAGCTCCGGTGAGCTGGAGGGGTGCTCGGCGTCGGCGTACGTGACGTCGAAGCGCGGGTCGGTGAAGGTCGCGCGCAGTGCGTCGAGGCGGGGCGGTGAGATCTCGCTCATCGTGTAGCGGCCGAACGGCACGCCGCCGACCCGCAGACTCTCGCCGATCACCCCGTTGCCCGCGCCCAGTTCGAGCACCTCGGCCCCTTCGGGCAGCAGCCGCGCGAGGTGGGACACGGCGGCGTCGGCGCGGGTGCGCGGCCGGCGCGTGTCGAGCGGGAGCGGCTCGGGGGCGGGGGAGAGCTGCGCGCCGGAGTACTTGTCCTCGTAGTGCTCCACGAGACGGGTGGGGATCACGTTCTGGCTCCTGGGGTGGGTGCGGCGGGGTGGATACGGGGGAGGGAGGTGCGGCAGGCGTGGGGGCGCGTGGGCGCGCGGATTCAGAGCAGATCGGTGCCCGGCGCCCGGCACCGGTTGCGGGTGTCGAAGACGTACGAGGAGCGGCTCATGACGAGCTCGTAGTCGAAGCAGTCATGATCGGTGAGCACCACCACGGCGTCCGACACGTCCAGCTCCTCGCCGGTCAGCTCCACGCACAGCACGTCGGCCGGCAGCTGCGCCGGGACGGCGAAGGGCTCCACCGCCCGCACCCGCGCACCTCGCGCGAGCAGCAGATCGGCGACGGCGACCGCGGGCGACTCCCGTACGTCCCCGGTGTTCTTCTTGTACGCGAGGCCGAGCAGCAGCACCTGCGCGCCGGCCAGCGGACGGCCGAGTCCCGCCTCGATGCGCTGCACCGCGTACTGCGGCATGTGCTCGTTGATCTCCTGGGCGAGCGAGACGAAGCGGACGTCGTGCTGGAGCTGGCGGCGGACCTGCCAGGAGAGGTACGAGGGGTCGACCGGCAGACAGTGGCCGCCGACTCCGGGGCCCGGGTGGAAGGGCATGAAGCCGAAGGGTTTGGTGGCAGCCGCGTCCACCGCCTCCCAGATGTCCACGCCGAGCGGCCTTGCGCACATGGCCAGTTCGTTGACCAGGGCGATGTTGACCTGGCGGAAGGTGTTCTCCAGGAGTTTGGTCAGCTCGGCGGTGCGGGTCGAGGACACCGGGACCGTACGCGTGACGATGCGGTCGTAGAAGGCCTCGACGGCCTCCAGGGAGCGGGGGTCGACGCCCGAGACGACCTTGGGTGTGTTCTCCAGGCGCCAGCGGGAGTTGCCCGGGTCGATGCGCTCGGGGCTGTAGCCGAGGTGGAAGTCGCGGCCTGCCGTCAGCCCGCTGCCCGCTTCGAGGAGCGGTGCGAGCACGTCCTCGGTGGTGCCGGGGTAGCTCGTCGACTCCAGGACGACGGTCGAGCCGGGACGCGTGTGCGGGGCGATCGCACGTCCCGCGTTCTCGATGTACGAGAGGTCGGGGGCGCCTTCGCGCAGCGGCGTCGGCACGGTGATCACACAGACGTCGAAGCCCGCGGCCGCATCCGATTCGGTGGTGACGGCGAGCAGGCCCCCGTCGAGCGCGGCGAGCAGTCGCTCCGGGTCGATGTCCTCCACGTACGAGTCGCCCGCGCCCAGCTGCTTGATCCGGTGCTCGTCGGTGTCGATGCCGACCACCCGAAGACCCGCCTCCGCCGCGCGTACGGCCAGGGGGAGGCCGACGTAGCCGAGGCCGATGACCACGACACGCTCGGAGGACGGAGTTTCGGATGCTTCCGTGCGCTGAGTCATGAGCTGCGCCATGAGCTGCCCTCAATTCGACTGACTCTGATCGAGTTCGACCAGATGTGATGAAGCGAATGTGATGAAGCGAATCGTGTTATTCGCCACATATTGGGACATAGCGAACTAGCTTATGGAGCGCTCGAACCGGTGGGTGCGTGCTGCATCACCCCGATACCGCAACAGAACGGGCAAGTTCCATGGGCTCAGACTCCACGACGTACCTGGTCACCGGTGGCGCCGGCTTCATCGGTTCTCATCTCACCGAGGCCCTGCTCGCCCGCGGCGACCGCGTCGTCGTGCTCGACGACCTCTCCACGGGAGACCTGGCCAACCTCGCGGCGGTCATGGACCATCCGGGGCTGCGCTTCGTGCGCGGCTCGGTGCTCGACCCCGAACTCGTCGCCGACCTCACGGGCCGCTGCGACGCCGTGGTCCATCTCGCGGCCGCCGTCGGCGTGCGGCTGATCGTCGAGCAGCCGCTCAAGTCCTTCATCACCAACATCCGCGGCACCGAGAACGTGGTCACCGCGGCCCACCGCCACCACCGACCGCTGCTGCTCGCCTCCACCTCGGAGATCTACGGCAAGAACAGCTCGGGCCCGCTCGCCGAGAGCGCCGACCGGATCCTCGGCCAGACGAGCGTCGCACGCTGGTCGTACTCCACGGCGAAGGCCGTCGACGAGATCCTCGCGCTCGCGTACCACCACGAGTTCGGCCTGCCGGTCGCGGTCGTACGGCTCTTCAACACCGTCGGACCGCGCCAGTCCCCCGCGTACGGCATGGTCATCCCGCGTCTCGTACGCCAGGCGCTGGCCGGCGAACCGCTCACCGTGCACGGCGACGGCAGGCAGAGCCGCTGCTTCGCGCATGTCGCCGATGTGGTCGACGCCCTCCTGGAACTGCTCGATCACCCGGGCGCCGTCGGCTCCATCTTCAACGTCGGCACCGGCGAGGAGATCACCATCGCCGAACTCGCCGCCCGCGTCGTCGCCCGTACGAACAGCCCCTCGCCCGTCGTCCTCGTCCCGTACGAGCAGGTCTACGCGAGCGGGTTCGAGGACATGGAGCGCCGGGTCCCCGACACGACCAGGCTGCGTGAACTCACTGGCTGGCGGCCCCGGTTCGGGCTCGACGAGATCCTCGACTCGACGATCGCCGAGATGCGCCGACCCAAGCCGGAAGGCCGAGTGGTGCCGCGCCCGGCCCTCGCGGACCTGGCCCCCGTGGACCTCGCCGGCCTCCCGCGGGCCTGACAGGACTGACGCATGCTCTACGCCATCGTGGCGGCCGTCGCCGCCGTGCTCCTGACCGCACTGCTCACCCGCTTCGTCCGGGGACTCGCCCTGCGCACCGGCCTGTTGGACCGGCCCGGCGCCCGCAAGGCGCACAGCCGGCCCACGCCGCACCTCGGCGGTGTCGCGGTGGTCGTGGGCACGTTCACGGTGAGCTGCACGGGGTACGCCCCGCTCGGACCCGGCACGGAACGGCTCCTGTGGGCCGCGGCGGCCGTCGCCCTGCTCGGTCTGGTCGACGATCTGCGTCCGCTCGGCGCGCGGATCCGCCTGGTGGTGGAGAGCGCGGCGGCCGTCTTCGTCGTGTACGAGAGCGAGTTGACCTTCCTGGCAGCGCTCTGCGCCGTGGTGTGGATCGTGTTCGTCACCAACGCCTTCAACCTGCTCGACAACTCCGACGGGGCGATGGGCACGGTGGGCACGGTCACCTCGCTCGGTCTGGCGCTCTGCGCGGCGACCGAGGGGCGGGCCGATCTCGCGCTCGTCCTCGTCGTCCTCGCCGCGGCGCTCGGCGGTTTCCTCGGCCACAACTGGCATCCGGCCAAGATCTTCCTCGGCGACTGCGGCTCGCTGTTCACGGGCTTTCTGCTCGCCTCGGCCGCGGTCGGCGTGCACACCGGGCACGACGCGCTGCCCACGGCGGTGGGTCTGCTGACGCTGACCGTGGTCGTCACGGCCGACACCCTGCTCGTCGTGGTCTCGCGCCGTCGCGCGGGGCGCCCGCTGCTCCTGGGCGGCACCGACCACACCGCACACCGGCTGCGCCGGGTCGGGTTCACGGTGCCGGGAGCCGCGGTGGTGCTCGGGACGGTGGCCTTCGCGGGCACGCTCACGGCCTGGCTGATGCACCGCGGGGTGGCCGGTCCCAGCGCGGCAACTCCCTTGCTGCTGGCCGTCACCGGCGGGCTCCTCGCCCTGCTCAAGGTGCCGGTGTACGGGGAGCGGGCGCGGTTGGGCGGGGGAGTTGGGCGTGTGGCTCGGGCGACGGCTGCCGGTGAGCCTGTCGGTGCGGGACGGCCCCCGGCCACGGGACGGCCGACGGCCGCTGTCCGTAGACGCCCCGTGGGTGGTCCGCGCACCGTGGCCGCCGCGGCCCGCTCGGCCGAAGGGCCACGCACGATGGTGCTGCGCACGAACGCGGCCCGCACTCGACCGGTCCCGGCGACGCGCGGTGGTGGCGCCACGTCGGTGCGAGGCGAAGGCGGCCGACCCACGACAACTCCCGGCCAAGCCCGTCCTGTTGAGCCGTCGATTCCCGCCAAGTCTCCAGCCGTGACCGGCCGTACGAGACGAGGCCTGTCCGCACTCACCCGCACCGTCCTCGGTGCCCGTCGTCCGCAGCCGGGCGCACACCCCACGACGGCAGACCTGGCAAGGGGCTGACGCATGACCACGATCCACACCGGCCCGCCCCCGCCCCTTCCGCCGGCGGTGGCCGCGGCGACCGTCGCGTGCGCGGGAGTTCCCATCGCCGCCGTCACCCCGGCCGAGGGCGCCGCCGCGGTCGTACGGCTCGCGGTGGAGGGCGCCGCCGCCGATGTGCACCTCTGCAACGCGTACACGCTGGCCCTCGCCGACACCGACCCGGACCTGCACCGGCTCCTGCGCGCGGGCACCCTCAACCTGCCCGACGGGCAAGGCGTGGTGTGGGCCAACCGCCTCCTGCACCGCGACCGCACACTGCCCCGCGACCGCGTCTACGGCCCCGACCTCTTCCTCGACGTCTTCCGTACGGGCCAGGCGGTAGGACTCACCCACTACCTCCTTGGCTCGACCCGCGAGGTCCTCGACGCGCTCGCCGCCGAGCTCAGCGCCCGCTACCCGCGCGCACGCATCGTCGGCACCGAAGCCCCGCCGTTCCGTGACCTCACCGCCGAGGAACGGCAGTCGCAGGCCGACCGGATCGCCGCATCCGGCGCCCAGATCGTCTGGCTCGGCCTCGGCACTCCGAAGCAGGACCACGAGGCCGCCCGTCTTGCGGCCCTGCATCCGGCCGTGTACGTGGCGATCGGCGCCGCCTTCGACTTCGTCTCGGGGAACAAGCCGCAGGCCCCGGCCCTGATGCAACGCACCGGTCTGGAGTGGCTGTTCAGGCTGTGCAGCGAGCCTCGGCGGCTCTGGAGGCGGGTGCTGTGGGGGCATCCGCGGTTTCTGATCGCGGCATTCCGTACCTCGACGAAGGGCCACCGCTCATGACCACCCTCCTGCATCGCACCCGCCGTGCCGTCCAGCGTTTCGGCATCGACATCTGCCGCTATCCGGGCAGCTGGTCGGGGCCCCAGCTCGTCCAGCTGCTGCGCCGTTTCGAGGTCGACACCGTCCTCGACGTCGGTGCGCACGCGGGCGGATACGGCTCCATGCTGCGCGCCGCCGACTTCGACGGCCGCATCGTGTCCTTCGAGCCGCTGTCCGGTCCCCGCGCCGATCTGCTGCAGGCCTCGCAGGAGGACGACCGCTGGACCGTGCTCGCGTACGCGCTCGGCGACACGGACGGCACCACGGTCATGAACGTCGCGGGCAACTCCGGAGCATCGAGCTCCGTCCTGCCCATGCTGCCGCGCCACCGCAACGCCGCACCGCACGCCGTGTACACCGGACGGCAGAGCGCCGAGGTGCGCCGGCTCGACGGGCTGTGGGAGCAGGTGACGGCGCCCGGCGAGCGGGTGTTCCTCAAGCTGGACGTCCAGGGCTTCGAAGCCCATGTGCTGCGCGGCCTCGGCGAGTTGACCGAGGACATCGTGGGGCTGCAGCTCGAGACCTCGTTCGTTCCGCTGTACGAGGGCGGGCTGCTGTTCAACGATGCGCTGGCCTACGCACAGGACGAGCTCGGCATGACGCTGATGTCGGTGGTGCCGGGCTTCACCGATCCGGCCAGCGGGCAGATGCTGCAGTGCGATCTGGTGCTGTTCAAGGACCAGGTGGCGCCGTGAGTCTCAGGATCGCGGTGGTGCACAGCTTCTACGGAATGGTCGTGCCCGGCGGCGAGAACCTGGTCATCGTGGACCAGGTGGCCGCACTGCGCCGGGCCGGCCACGAAGTGCACCTGGTCGCGGTCGGCACCGACGAGCTCTCCGGACGGCCGCTGCACGCCCTGCGCTGCGCGGCGACGGTCGCCACGGGACGTGGGCGCTCGCCGCTGCGGCAGCTGCGCGAGATCGCCCCGGACATCGTCCATGTGCACAACCTGTTCCCGAACTTCGGACGCACCTGGGTACGCGACTGGACCGGCCCGCTGGTCGCCACCCTGCACAACTACCGGGCGCTGTGCGTCAACGCACTGCTCTACCGCGACGGCAAGACCTGCACCGAGTGCCCCGACGGGGACCGCTGGGCCGGCCTGCGGCACGGCTGCTACCGCGACTCCCGGGCGGCGACGCTGCCGCTCGCCCTGGCCGGGCGGCAGGGCGTCGCGGGCGATCCGCTGCTCGCCCGCGCCGACCGGGTCGTCGTGCTCTCGGAGCTCAGCCGCGACCGCTACGAGAAGGCCGGGCTCGAGCCCGGGCGCATGGCGCTCGTGCCCAACTTCGCGCCCTCGCCCGGGGAGTTCGCCGAGCCGGACCGGGCCTGGGTCTACGTCGGCAAGCTCAGCACGGAGAAGGGCATCCTCGACCTGCTGCGCCGCTGGCCCGCCGGCGTACCCCTGGATGTGATCGGCAATGGTCCGCTGGAGGCCGAGTGCCGCGCCGCCGCCCCCGAGGGCGTCCGGTTCCTCGGCGCGCTCGCGCAGCCGGACCTGTGGCGGCTGCTCGGCCGCTACCAGGGCCTCGTCTTCCCCGGCCGCTGCTTCGAGGGCGGCACACCGGGTGTGTACTGCGAGGCGCTCGCGGCCGGACTTCCGGTGCTCGCTTTCGAAGGCTCGGTGGTCGCCTCGCTCGTACGGATCCAGGGCACCGGGACCGCGACCGACTGGGACACACCGCTCGCACCGGCGCTCGCCGCTGCGGTGGCCCGCTTCCCGGGACTGCGCGCGGACTGCCGTGCGGTCTACGAGCGGGAGTACACCGAGCCCGTATGGATCGAGCGGATCGAGCGGGTGTACGCCGAGGCGGGGGCACCCGCACTGATCGGGGCCGGGACACGGGGCCTCGGGTGACGGCAGGTCCGGGTGCGATGTCGCATGGCCGTACGGCGCCACGGCAGGTCACCGTCGTACTGCCGTATCTCACCCCGTACCGCCTGCCCTTCCTGACCTGTCTGCGCGAGGAACTCGCGTCATGGGACATCGCGCTCACCGTGGCGCACGGCAGCCCGACCGGCCTGTCCGCCGCCCGCCAGGCACCCCTCACGCTGCCCGGCGCGGTGGCGCTGCGCCAGCATGCGGGGCGCATCGCGGGCCGTGAACTGCTGTGGCACCGGCTCGGTGAACTCGCCCGGCGCAGCGACGCGTTGGTGCTGCCGCAGTCGCTGCACTTCCTGCGCCTGTATCCGCTGCTCGCGCGGCGCCCGCGGAGCATCGGCCTGTGGGGCCACGGCCGGACGCATGTCTCGGCGCACAACGGCCCCGAACAGCGCGCCAAGGAGTTGATCACCCGCAGAGCGGGCTGGTTCTTCGCGTACACGGCGGCCGGCGGCGAGTACGCCGAGGCCGCGGGCCTGGACCGCCGCCGCATCACCGTGGTGCACAACTCCCTGGACACCAGGGCGCTGGTGGCCGCGCGTGACGACGTGAGCGAGCGGCAGAGCGCCGAGCTGCGCGCCGCGTACGGACTCGCGCCGGGCCGCACCGGCCTCTACGTCGGCGGTCTCGACGAGCTCAAGCGCATCCCCTTCCTGCTGGACGAGGCGGCACGGATCGCCGAGCGGGTGCCGGGCTTCAAACTGCTCGTCGCCGGGGACGGCGCACAGCGCGACCTCGTCGAGGGCTCGCCGTTCGCCGTCTACGCCGGGCCCGTGGACGCCAGGGGCAAGGCGCGCCTGGGCGCCGTGGCCGATGTGATGCTCGTGCCGGGCGCGGTCGGCCTGTGCGCGGTCGACTCCTTCGCGCTGCGCACCCCCGTGATCACCACTCCGTGGCCGTACCACGGGCCGGAGTTCGACTACCTGGAGCACGGCCGCAACGCCCTCGTCGTAGGCGACGAGTCCTACGCCGACGAAGTGGCGCGGCTGCTCATGAGCCCGCGCCGGCTCTCGACGCTGCGCCGCTCCTGCCGCTGCGACGCGGCCCGCTACACGGTGGAGTCGATGGCGGTCCGCTTCGCCGAGGGCGTGCGGGGCCTGCTCGAGTTCTCCGGCGCCCGCCCTGTGCGCAAGAGAGTTCCCCCAGCTACGGAAGGGCAACTGCCATGACCCCACAGACCCCGCCCGAGACCGAAACTCCCTCCACCGGCAACGACCGGCGCCGCCGCCTGCTGCGCCGCGCCGCCCTCGGCACGGGGATCGCCGTCGTGGCCGCCGGTGTCCTGGGCGGTGTGCTCTACGCGAAGCTCGACAGCAACATCCGTACGGACGAGGACACCGAGCGTGCGCTGCGCGCGGATCACGGCTCGCGTCCCGACAAGCCGGCCGGCAAGGCGCAGAACATCCTGCTCATGGGCACCGACAGCCAGGCCGGCTGGGGCTCCACGCGCGCGGACACCACGATCCTTCTGCATCTGTCGGCGGACCGCCGCCATGCCTCGATGACCAGCATCCCGCGCGACCTGATGGTGGACATCCCGACCTGTCTGACGCCGGAAGGCGCCCGCACCAAGGCCGAGTTCGCCCAGTTCAACTGGGCCTACGAGCGCGCGGGCGCGGCCTGCACCATCCGTACGTTCGAGAAGCTCAGCGGTGTACGCGTCGACCATCACCTCGTGGTGGACTTCTCCGGCTTCATGAAGGTCGTGGACGCGGTCGGCGGTGTCGAGGTCGACGTGCCCGAGCCGATCAAGGAACCCGAGTACGGCATCACGCTCAAGCCGGGACGTCAGCTCGTGAAGGGCAAGGAGGCGCTGGTCTTCGTACGGACCCGGCAGGGCGTCAGCGACGGGAGCGACCTCCAGCGCATCGAGCGCCAGAAGGACTTCCTGCGCAACCTGGTCGACAAGGTCACCGACACGGGCACCCTGACGAGTCCCACCCGGGTCTATCCGCTGCTCGACGCGGCGACGTCCTCGCTGACCGCCGACTCCGGAATGGACTCGCCAGCCGAGCTCTACTCACTGCTCAAGAGCGCGCGCACCACGCTGCCCAGCGCTCTCAAAATCATTACGTTGCCGAGCACCGAGCACCCCGACTACATCGGACGCTACGAGATGGTCCCCAAGGAGGGCGACGCCCTCTTCAAGGCCCTGCGCGCCGACAAGCCGCTCCCGGCCCATCTGTACAACGCGTACGACGAGGAAGGGCATCGGGAGCGGCCTTACTTCGAGAAGTCCTGAGCCGGCCGGTCCCCGCGGACGTGCTCCGCAGGGTTCACACCGGGGACGCCGTGGGAGTCGGGGCACGGCCGGTGGTCCACGGCGGGCCTGTGGGTGCGGGGATGCCGGGCAGGTACGGGGCGAGCATGTGGCGCAGGGCGTGGGTCTCCGTCATGTGGGCCAGCACCCAGGTACGCATGCGGGCGGCGCGGGCCAGGAGCTCTGTCGCGGGTTCGGCGAGCAGATCCCGTACGGCGCAAGCCGCTTCGCGCGGGGTGTCGCACAGGTGGAGGCCGTCCTCGGGGCCCGGCAGCCACTCCAGGTCAGGGTGGCGCGAGGAGACGTGGACGCGGCCTGCGGCCATCGCGATGGGCAGCCGGTCGGAGAAGAAGCCGGGGTAGCGGCGGTAGCGGTTCCAGCCGACGGTGATCAGGGAGCGACGCAGGGCGGCCTGCTGCTCGAAATAGGGGACGGCGCCGCAGGCGTGCGGACCGCGCCAGCGCTTGCCGTAGACGCGCAGGCCGGGCAGGTCCGTCAACTGGCGTACCAGGGTGGAGCGTTCACGGTCGTCGCGGACGAGCTCGATACCGCCGTACGTCATGCGTGAGCCGAGCAGCGCCACTCCGGTGGCCGCCGCGGCGCCCGGTGGCTCGGGCGGAGCGAAGGCAAGGGGCAGGCAGTTGGGCACGTAGTGGACGGGGCGGCCGCCCGAGGCCTTGTGCAGCAGCTCGGCCTGTGGGCCGTGCGCCACGCTGTACACGGCCTCCGCGTGACGCATCCACGAGGTGTTGCGTACACGCAGAGGTTTGCCGAGGCCACCCCAGGCATCGCCCTCCCAGACCAGCACGGGTGGCGACCCCAACGCGCGTACGGTCGAAGCCACTTGCCGATGTCCCCAGGGGTACGGCTGCGGGGACTGCACCAGGACGAGGTCGGGGCGCTCGCCGCGGGTGATGTCGGCCGGGTCCACGGCGGGGGCGGCGTACCGGTGGCGGAGCCGGCCCTCGCGGACCAGTTCGGTGAAGCCGCGGACGAAGGCGTTGTTCTCGCCGTAGTCGCGGTCTTCGTTGCTGATCTGAAGAACCAGGGGGGCGGTCACCGGAGCGCCTCCGTTCGGCTCGGCTCTGCCGACAGATGGGCGGAAAACCAGCGGAGGTAGGCGTCGGCGACATCCCCGAGCCGGAAATCGGTGCGGATGCGGTCCCTGGCTCTGGCGCCCAGCGCGGACCGCCGCTCGTCGTCGCGGGCGAGCGCGGTCATCGCCTCGGCGATGAGGTGCGGGCGGTCGATGTCCGTGAGCACTCCGGTGTCCCCGACCAGCCAGGGCACTCCGCCGCTGCGCCGGCCGCCGATCACCGGGATGCCCATGGCCATGGCCTCGGCGCACGTCATCGGGCAGGCCTCCACCCGGGACGGGTGCACCAGGACGTGGGCCTCAGCGGCAATCCGGGCGAGGGCGTCGTCGTACGGCAGCGCGCCGGTGAAGTCGACACCGTCCGCGAGACCGTGCGCGGCTGCCCAGGTATGCGCGGGGCCACCTCTTTCGTGGCCCGCCCCGAGCGCCAACAGGCGTGCCTGCGGCAGCTGTCGACGTACGAGCCCGAAGGCGCGCAAGCCCGCCACAGTGTTCTTGAGCGGCCCCCAGCCCTGCAGTGCCATCGCGAACACGGGGGCTCTGCCCGGGGGCGGCGCCGATGCGGTCGGCAGGGTGGCGAGGTCCAGCCCGTTCGGGATGGTGGTGATGGGGCGGCGGACTCCCAGCGAGCGGCGGTAGTGCCGCGCGGTGTACGGGCTCACCGCGCTCAGTGCGCGGGCGCGGTGCGCCACGGGCAGGGCGAGGGAGTGGCGCACCCAGCGGTAGGCGCTGCGCATCTCCCAGGCGTAGCGCAGCGGTGTGTCGTGTGCCGTGACGAGGGCCGGGCGGCCGGAGTCGACGGCGGCGAGTGCGTACTCGTACGTCCAGTGGGCGTTGACCAGGTCGACGGGATGGTCCCGCAGCGCGGCCACGATGCCACGCCGCTCCTGGCGGAAGAGATCGCGGGCCGCTCCGTTCGGGCGCTGCGGCACCACGACCAGTCGCAACCGGCCCGCTGCGGCGGTGAATTCGGTGCGCTCGCGGACCTGGGAGCTCAGCGCGAACGCTGTCACCTCGTGGCCCTGTTCCCACCAGGCCCGCGCGAGCTGACCGGTGACAGGGCCCTCGTTGACGGTGGGCAGCTGCCGGCCGTCGAAGAGCGGGCGCAGGGCGTCCATGCCGAGGGGCCCGGTGAGGCCGATGTGCACGTGAGGGCTCCTAGCGTGGGGAGGTGAGTGTGGCGGATGCGCCGCGGCGCTGCGCGGGCCGTGGCCGGGGGAGGAGGCCGCGGCGCTGCAGCAGCTGAGCGGCGGGGATGAAGCGGCGCAGAGGCCAGTACGTGGCCGCCGTCACCAGGACCGCGAGGGCCGGCAGCCACGGTCCCGGCCCGAACGCGGCCGGTGCGGAGGCCGCGGTGCCGGCCAGGAACAAGCCGGCACCCAGCGCGAGGTGCACCAGATGAGCCCGTACGAGGCGGCGTACGTCCAGGACGCCCTGCGTCCGCCAGCGCCACAGCTGTACGGCGTGCCCGAGGCCGGGCGCCGTGGCCGCGAGGGCGAGCAGCGGGACGCTGTGTGTGCCGGCCGCGAGCAGCAGCGCACCCACGGTCCCGGCGATCACGGTGAGTTGGGCCGCGGCGCAGGACCGCGGATCGCGGCGTACTTCGTCGACGGAGATCGCGGTGGAGCACAGCAGCGAGCAGGCCGCGCCGAGTGCGAGCAGGGGCAGCAGTCCGGCGGCCGTGTCCCAGCCGGGCCCGAGCAGCAGCCTCAGCGCTCCGGGCCCCGCGCCGGCCACGGCGCCGAATCCGATGAGTCCGGCCGCGGACGCCGCGCACACCAGGTCGAACACCGCGCGTTCGGGCACCCGTCGGGCGGGGTTCCCGGCGCGGGCCTCGGCGAGGACTGGGGCCGAGGCACGGTGCAGCCCAGTGGCGAGTGCGGTGAGCGGGATACCCGAGCACATGGCGGCGCGGGAGAGATGGCCGGCGGCAGTGGGCCCGAAGAGCGTTCCCGCGCACCACAGCGGGGCGTTGTTGGTGAGCGACTCGACCAGGCCGAAACCGGCGAACCAGCCGGACTGGCCCAAGAGGTCGCGCAGGGGGACCGCCGGCCCATGCGGCAGCGACCGGGTGGGCAGCAGCACGCCCCCCAAGGACAGGATCAGGCCGCTCACGGGCGACGCCACGGTCAGACCCCAGGGATTCCAGCCCGCGAACAGCAGGGCGAGTCCGGCCGCGCACCCCGCCAATTGGCCGGCGCTCTCCAGGAGGGTCGCCGCCCGCGGCCGCCCCGCCCGGCGCAGGCCCGCGAGGGCGACGGCGGCACTCGGCTGGAACAGCAGCTGCAGGGCGAGCAGTTGGAGCAGCGGACCGGCCTGGCCGCCCAGCCAGTCGGAGTCGATGAGTGCGGCCACACCTTCGGCAAGCGCCCAGCACGCCGTGCCGGTGAGGACGGCCGCCAGGCGGGCGGTGCGCAGCAGCGCGCCGGTCAGCGCATCGGCGCGTAGCAGACAGGTGGTCAGGCCCGCGTTGGAGAAGTACCCGAACAGGGTGATGACGGTGGTGGCGAGGGCGTACTGACCGAATGCGGCCGGGCTGACCAGGCGGGCCGTACAGGCCGTATAGCCGAGCAGGAGCAGCAGCGACAGCACCGAGCCCGCGTAGCTCCAGCCGAGACCGCGCAATACGGTGCGGCTCATACGGGCGCGGTGGCGAAGGAGGGCCGGCCGGAGACCGGCCGGTCCATCGCGGCGATCGCCTCCCAGGGGTCGGCAGGGGGCGGGGCCAGCGGCAGATGGTCGCCGAGCATGAAGCGCAGAGCGTTGACCTCGGTGAGGCGGGTGCGCACCCAGTCGTGGCCGGCGACGCCCGCCGTGTGCAGTGTTTCCGGGTCGGCGCGCAGCAGTTCCGCCACCCGGTCCACCGCCTCGCGCACCGTGTCCACCAGGTGCAGTCCTTGCTCGGGACCGGGCAGCCACGGCGTGTGCAGGGGCCGTGTGGTGACATGCGGCCGGCCCGCGAACAGGCTCAACGGCAGCCGGTTGGAGCAGTAGCCGTCCCGGCCGGGGAAGTGGTCCCAATTGGCGCTGATCCTCGCGGTGCGCAGAGCCTTCAGCTGATCGTCGAAGGGCACGGGGCCGAGTGCGCCGGGCCCCTTCCAGCCGCTGCCGTGCACCGCGAACCGGCAGTTGTCGAGCTTTTGCAGGGCCGATACGAGGCGAAGGCGCTGCCGGGCGCCGTCGATCCGTTCCAGGACCTTGAAGCGCACGAAGCAGCCGCCGATGTGCATCACGTCGTACTTCGCCGAAACCGGCTCCGGAACCGGTGAGTCGTCCCACAGCCGCTGCGGCACGGTCTGCGCGATATAGCGCACGGGTCGTCTCGTGAAGGTGTCGAGCAGCTCGGCCTGTACCCCGAGGCCCACGGTGAACACCGTGTCCGCACGCCGCAGCCAGGGCTTCGTGCCGGGCAGGACGGGCTTGCGGCCGCCCCAGGGGTCGCCCTCCCAGAGGATCACCGGAGGGTCGGCACATGTCCTGAGCAGCGAGGCCACGTCCTCGTCCTGCCAGGGGAAGCCGCCCGGGCTGAGGACGAGGATCAGGTCCGGCCGGGTCTCGGCGGCGAACTGCCGCATCGTGCGCAGTGCCTGCTCGCGGCCGGCCCCGGCGAGCTCGGCGAGGGTCGCGATTCGCCGGTGGCGCAGCACACCCTCGGCCTCCAGGGCGGCGAAGGCAGGCCCGAAGTTCTCCTTGGGCCCGTACTCCGTGTCGTTGCTGAGACACAGCACGGTGGGCGGGGTCACAAGCTGTGGCCTTCAGGGATGCGCGGCCCGGGCTCGGCCGCGGCCGGGATCCGTACGCCCAGCTCCGCGTCCGTCATGATCCGGGCGAGCTCGGGGGTGAGCACGGTGGGCCGCCAGCCAAGATCGCGCTCGGCCTTCGAGGCGTCACCGATCAGGTCGGGCACCTCGGACGGCCTCAAGTACCGCTCGTCGAAGCGGACATGGCGCTCCCAGTCGAGTCCGGCGCGCTCGAAGCAGAAGGTGAGGAAGTCGCGCACGCTGTAGCTGGTACCGGTGGCGACCACGTAGTCGTCCGGGGTGTCGTGCTGCAGCATCCGCCACATCGCGTCCACGTACTCCGGCGCATAGCCCCAGTCGCGGCGGGCTTCCAGATTGCCCAGGTGCAGGAACTCCTGCTCACCGCGCGCGATCCGGGCTGCCGCGCGGGCGATCTTGCGGGTCACGAAGGTGCCCCCGCGGCGCGGGGACTCGTGATTGAAGAGGATCCCGTTGACGGCGTGGATGCCGTACGCCTCGCGGTAGTTCCGGGTGATCCAGTACGCGTACACCTTGGCGCAGGCGTACGGGGAGCGCGGGTGGAAGGGGGTCGACTCGGACTGCGGGGGCGCCGTGATGCCGTACATCTCGGAGCTCGAGGCCTGGTAGAAGCGGCAGGGCAGCCCGGTCATCCGGATCGCCTCCAGGAGCCGGGTGGTGCCCAGGCCCGTGGTCGTGCCCGTGAACTCCGGTTCGTCGAAGGAGACCCGGACATGGGACTGGGCCGCCAGGTGGTAGACCTCGTCCGGCTGGATCTGCTCGAGCAGCGCGGCGATACGCGAACCGTCCGCCAGGTCGCCGTAGTGCAGTCTCAGCCGGGCGTCGGGCTCGTGCGGATCCTGGTAGAGGTGGTCGATCCGGGCGGTGGAGAAGGATGAGGAGCGGCGGATCAGGCCGTGCACCAAGTAGCCCTTGGACAGCAGCAGTTCGGCGAGGTACGAGCCGTCCTGGCCGGTGATTCCGGTGATCAGTGCGGTGCGGCGCGACATGGGAGCTCCTGAGGGGCCGAAGTGATGGCGGGGGCGGGGGCGGGGGCAGGGATCGCGGGGCACGGTGGCCGGGTGTCGGCCTCGGCCTCGGTGGCGGCGGTTTTGGCGGTGGCGGTGGTGGCGAGAAGGCCCAGGACCAGAGCCTGTTCGGGGAAGAGCGGGTCGGCGAAGCAGAAGGCCAGCTGGCCGAGGACGAGCAGCCGAAGGGCGAGTCCGGCGCCCGGCTCCGCATCGCCCTGGCGGGTCCGTCCGGCCCGCAGCCAGGCGGTGGAGTACAGCGCGGCGAGTACGGCGAGGCCCAACAGGCCGAGACGAAGAAGCAGTTCGACGTAGTAGTTGTGCGGTGAAACGGCGAGCAGCTCACTGTTCATGACCCGCTCGTAGCCGGTACCGAAGGGCAGCCCGGTCAGCCAGTCGCCCACGCTCACGAGTTTCACCAGGAGCAGCCGCCAGCCCTCGACGCGCCAGGTGAGGGTGGTGTCGTCCGAACTGGAGGCGGCGAGATTCCCGATCACCGAGCTGCCCACTCCCGTGGACAGGGCCACCATGACGGCGAGGGCGAGTGCGGCGCCCCAGCCGGCCAGCTGCCGTCGGACTCTCGGTGCGGCCCGCGTGGACAGGGCGAGGGCCCCGAGCATCAGGGCGGCGGCCGCCCATGCGGTGCGGTGCTGCAGCAGGACGATGACCGCGAGCAGCGGCAGGGCCAGCTGCCGTAGCCGGGACGGCCCTGCCGCGCCGCAGAGCAGCAGCATCGCGGCCTGCGCGATGACCAGGCCTTCGGGGGCACCCAGCGGGCGGGCGTCGTCGAGCACGCCATCCACGAGGACATGGCCGGAGTTCGAGCCGATGCCGAGGTCCGACCACCAGGCGACGGCGAGCAGGGAGAGCACCACCGCGGCTGCCGTCCACACGCGGGTGATGTAACGCAGCGCCTGCTCCTGGGGCAGGGTTGCGACGTACAGGGCACCGGACAGGACCTGGAGCAGGTGCCGTGCCTCGCCGCCGGCCGCATCCACTCCGAATTGCGCGCAGCCGGCCGCCAGGGACAGACACGTCAGGCCGAACAGCAGGCACAGGGCGGTCAGCGCCGGGTGGCCCCGGCCGAACCCTCTGGACAGTCGGATCAGCGCAGCGGTCAGCAGGGCGAGAGCGACGCCATCCGCGTACATGAGCGGGACACCGAACTGGAACAGGCCGTACGACGGTTCGTACCGGCCCTCCCACAACGTGACGGCGGCGAACAGGCAGATCGCGATGACCGGTCGGCGGACCGCTCCGCGTACGAACAGCGCGAAGCCGAGCAGACCCGCGCAGCCGAGCAGCATCAGCTCAGGTGTGGGCATGCCGTCACCCCGCCCCGCGCGCGGCGAGCGCCCGGACGGCCACGCGCACGTAGGGCGACACCATGTGCACGGGAGTCCACGGCCATCCGTGCCGCAGGCAGTAGACCCACCAAGCCCGCGGCGGCAGTTCCCGCACCGAAGTGACCCGGCGCAGCGCCTCGCGCACCCCGATGCCCGGCTCGCGCGAACCGCTGAGCGGGGGGTTGGCGCGGCAGCGGCCGACATGGCGGGGTGCGACGAGGGCGGGCACGCCCGCCTTGCGGGCGCGCAGTCCGTGGTCGTAGTCGCCCATGCCGTGCGGGAAGCGCTTGTCGATGTCGCCGACGAGGTCGCGGGCCGCGCGCGGGATGAGCACGACGTTTCCGTTGTACGTGGTGCAGGGCTCCAGGCGTCCGGTGGGCTCCACGAGTTCGAGAGCGCGGCCGCGCCGGCCCGAGTAGGTGGTGCGTTCCCCGTCGTGCACCGCGCCCACCACGATGGCCTCCGGCTCCTGGCGGCTGATCGTCAGGAGGTGGCCGAGTGCGTCGTCGTCGAGCCGTACGTCGTCGTTGAGCCAGAGCTGGTGGGTGAAGGAGGAGCCGTCCGCGGACCGGCTGTTGCGGCTGGCGATCCGCATGCCCCGGCCCCAGAAGACGTCGTCGCCCACGCCCATCAGCCGGACGTCGGGGTGGTGACGGCGCACCGCTTCGGGTGTGCCGTCCGTGCTGCCGGCGTCGACCAGGTAGGTGTGCACGGTCGTGCCCGCCGGGAGTCCGCACTGGCGGTCCAGGGCGGCGAGTGCGGACAGGGTTGTCGCGCGGCGATTGTGACTGGTCATCAGAACGGCCACCAGCGGTTGCACCACTTGAGCTCCTCAGGTAGGGCGCTACCGGGAGAATGCCTCATACCTGACTAATCTCATGGTTTGGACATACCGGGACGATTCGATAGGACGCAGAGCGTGGAACTGCCCCGAAACGCCACCGTGCACATTGCTGGTCACCGCGGCCTCGTCGGCTCGGCACTCGTCCGGCACTTCACCGAGCAGGGCTTCACCGATCTGCTGCTGCGCTCGTCGGACGTGGTCGACCTGCGCGAGCGCGACGCGGTCCGCCGCCTGTACGCGGCCGAGCGGCCCCGGATCGTGGTGCTCGCCGCGGCCCGCGTCGGCGGTATCGCCGCCAACTCCGCACGCCCGGTGGACTTCCTCAGCGACAATCTGCGGATCCAGGTCAACGTCCTGGACGCGGCCCGCGAGTTCGGCGTCGAGCATCTGCTCTTCCTGGGGTCCAGCTGCATCTACCCCAAGTTCGCCCCGCAGCCCATCCCGGAGTCCGCGCTGCTCAGCGGCCCGCTGGAGCCCACCAACGACGCGTACGCCATCGCCAAGATCGCCGGTCTGCTGCACGTCCAGGCACTGCGCAGGCAGTACGGGCTGCCGTACATCTCGGCGATGCCCACCAATCTCTACGGCCCGGGTGACTGCCTCGACCTGCGCACCAGCCACGTACTGCCGGCGATGCTGCAGCGCACCCACGAGGCGCACGCCCGCAAGGCCGCGCGCATCACGCACTGGGGCTCCGGCACGCCGCGCCGTGAGTTCCTCTACGTGGACGATCTCGCCCGGGCCTGTCTGTTCCTGCTCGAGCACTACGACGGGGACGCACCGGTCAACGTCGGTACCGGCGAGGACATCGAACTGCGTGAGCTCGCCGAACTGATCGCCGAGACCGTCGGCTACCGCGGCGCCGTCGAGTGGGACACCGGCCGGCCCGACGGCACCCCGCGCAAACTGCTCGACGTCTCCGTGATCAACGCACTCGGCTGGAAGCCGGAGTTCGGCCTGCGCGACGGGGTGCGGCGGACCTACGAGTGGCTGAACGGCCGGCCCACCACCGGCTGAACGACGTGCCCGGGCCCCAGCGGCCCGACCTGTCCTGCGCATCCCCCCACCTGCAAGGAGCACGCCGTGGACCTCCGCGGATTCCTGAAGATCGTCACAAGACGCTGGCCCGTGGTGGTCACCGCCGTCGCCCTCGGCATCGCGGCCGGCTGGCTCGCCACCGCGGTCTCGACACCCGTCTACGAGGCCCGCACCCAGCTGTTCGTCTCCACCCGCGGCGGAGGTGACACCGCACAGCTCAACCAGGGGCAGAGCTTCTCGCAGGCCAGAGTCCAGTCGTACGCCGCGATCGTGGCCACCGACCAGGTCACCCAGGAGGTGATCGACGACCTCGGCCTCGACACCAGCCCTCAGGAGCTGGCCGGCCGGATCACCGCGACGGCGCCCCGTGACACCGTGCTGATCGACATCACGGTCACCGACACCCAGCCGGTACGCGCCGCGCGGACCGCGAACGCCGTCGCGAGCCGGTTCGCCGGCGCCGTCGAGCGCCTTGAGACCCCGCGGGAGAGCTCGGTGGCGCCGGTCAGTCTCGGTGTCACCGAACGGGCCACGGTCCCGACCGCCCCCGTATCACCCAACGGTCCGCTCAACCTGGCCGCGGGTCTGCTCGTCGGACTGCTCGGCGGCGCCGCGCTGATCACGCTCCTGGAGACCCTCGACACCACCGTCAAGACCTCGCGTGCCCTGGCCGAACTCACCGCGCTGCCGGTGCTCGGCGAGATCCCGCTCGACCGCGGCGCCCCCGAGCACCCCCTCGCGCGTGCGGGAGCGGCACACACCCAACGGGCCGAGGCGTTTCGGCGGTTGCGCACCAATCTGCAGTTCGCCCAGGTCGACGAGCGCCCCCGGGTCCTTGTCGTGACCAGTCCGATGGCGGGCGAGGGCAAGACGGGCACCGCGTCGAACCTGGCCGTCTCACTCGCCGAAGCGGGAGTGAGCACCTGTCTCGTGGACGCCGACCTGCGACGTCCGTGCGTGGCGCGCACCTTCGGGCTCGTCCAGGACGCGGGTCTGACCACCGTGCTCATCGGCCGCGCCGGGATCGACGACGTCACGCAGCGCGGTCCTGGCGGGCTCGCGGTCCTCACCAGCGGAGCCGTACCCCCCAACCCCACCGAACTGCTCGCCTCCGACCGGATGGGCGAGGTGCTGCGCGAACTCGCCGACCGCTACGAGGCGGTGATCGTCGACACCGCCCCACTGCTCCCCGTCGCCGACACCGTGGGTCTCGCCCCGCTCGCCCAGGGCGTGCTGCTCGTCGTTCGCGCCCAGAAGACCGGCCGCGAGCAGATCGCCACCGCCACCCAGGCGCTGCGCACCGTCGGTGTGCGCACGCTCGGCGTGGTGTTCTCGATGGTGCCGGTGCGCAGGGCCGAGTCGTACGGCAGCTACGGCACGTACGGCGAACAGCAGACCGACACCAAGCGGGCGCGCCACCGTATGCCCACGCCGCGCTCCATCAGGGCGCCGCGCGACGGGGTGGCGATGTCCTACCTCGCGGGCGACAAGTGAGCTGTTCCTGAGGGGAATCCGGTCGGTTCACAGGACCGCCGACCCCGAGTGGGCGATCAGGTAGCAGCCCGACAGGGCGGAGGCCACGGCGGCCGCGGTCATGACCGCGGCCGCCGTCCTTTCGCGCAGCCGCAGCGCCAGGAGCACCGGCGGGAGCAGCAGCCCGAACGCCGGCAGCAGGAAGCGCGGCCGCGAGTGGAAGTAGCCGTCGCCGCCGAGCACGATGAGCACCATCACGGCGCTGAACACGAGCAGAGGCAGCGGCTGGCGGCCGCGCACCCCCAAGACCACGAGCAGCACGAGCAGCGCCCCGGCGGCGAGCAGGCCGAGGCCCGCGATCCAGTTGCCGGCGCCGAGTTGGGCGAGGACGAGGGCCAGCGAGCCCGCACCGAAGTCGTACTCCGAACCCCAGGCGCGCTGCACGTCGAAGTAACCGAGCGGTCCCTGACCGGAGTCGAAGCCCGCCCACAGGACGTATCCGGCCCAGCCCGCGGGCGCGCTCAGGAGGGCGTACACCGGCCGCCAGGACACTCCGCGTCCCGCGACCAGCTCCTTGTGGGCGGCGACGGCGGCCGCGACGCAGACCGCGGCCACCACCGCGATCCCGGTGGGCCGGGTGAGCCCCGCCGCGATCGCGAGCGCGGCGGCCGGCGTCCAGCGCGCGACGAGCACGGCGTAGAGGGACCAGGCCGCGCACGCCGTGAACAGCGACTCGGTGTACGCCATCGACTCCACGACAGCGTGCGGGAGCACGCTCCACGCCACCGCCAGGGCGACCCCGGCCCGCGGCCCGTACAGCAGCGCGCCGATCCGGAACAGGGCGACCGCGGTGAGCAGGCCCGCGCCCCACGAGACCAGCAGCGCGCTCACCGGCAGCCCGGTGGGCAGCACGGCGGCGGCCGCCTTCACGAGCAGGGGGTAGAGCGGGAAGAATGCCCGCGGGTCGTAGTCGCTCTGCGGGTAGACCCCGGGGTCGGCCCCGTACCCGTGCTCGGCGAGGGCCAGGTACCACTGGGCGTCACCGGTCCCCGTGAGGGCGCCCAGAGGTGTTCTGAGGCCGGTGGCCAGCGCCCATCCGGCCACCGTCGCCACCCCCAGGAGCTTGATGCACAGATGGGCGAGGACGGCGGTCCTCAGGCCCGGGCCCGCTCCCGTGCGAAGGGTGCCGACGGAGGTTGCCGTTGCGGTCATGCGCGTCTGCTCCCGGGTGTCTTCGATATGGCTGCCTACGCTGAACCCATAGCAGAACAAACCTGGCGAAATCACGTAATTGGGGTGCCTTCATGGTGACCGTGTTGTTCCTCTGCACCGGCAACGTCCACCGCTCGGTCCTCGCCGAACGCCTGCTCGCCAAGTACGCGGACGGTGCGCTGCGGGTCGCCAGCGCGGGCACCGAGGCCGCACCCGGTGCGGCGATGGACCCGGCCACGCGCTCGGTGCTGCAGGAACTGGGCGGCTCGGGAGCCGAGTTCGCCTCCCGGCGGCTCACCGAGCAGCTGGTCGAGACGGCGGACCTGGTCCTCGGCATGGAGCCCGCGCACCGCGAGGCCGCCGTGCGCCTGGCCCCGCTGGCGCTGCACCGCTGCTTCACCCTCAGGGAGTTCGTCCGGCTCGCGGACGGTCCGGCCGCCGCCCCGCGCGAGACGGTCGCGCGGGCCGCGGCGCTGCGCGGCACGGTCGGCGCGGCCACCGGGCGTGCCGACACGATCGCCGACCCCTGGGGACAGGGCTACGACGTGCTGCGCTCCTGCGCCGCCGAGATCGACGGACAGGTCAGGTCAGTACGCGACGCGCTGTGCGGGCACCTCGCACCGCGCCCCTGACCACGGCGCGCCCGCCGCGGTACATCGCCGGCTGCAGCCCCGAGAGTGCCGTGTGCAGACGCTCGTTCGTGGTCCGTGTGGACACGACCAGACGGGTGGCCCGCAGGGGGTGCTGCAGTCCGGGGGCGGCGAGTTCGTTGCCGCACAGGAAGGCGCTCCGGTAGCCGCACTCCGCGAGCAGCCGCTCGGCGCGCGGGTCGAAGTCGCCGTTGGGGTACGCGAACGAGGTCGGCGGGTGGCCGAGTTGGCGGGTGAGCAGCCGGTGCGCCTCGACGATCTCGGTGCGTACGGCGGCTTCCTCGCAGCGGTTCAGGCACGGGTGCGACAGGGTGTGGCTGCCGATCTCGACGCCGCCGGCCGCCAGTTCCCGCAGATCGGCCACGTCCAGCTGGCGGCGCGGCGCCTGCCGGGGCCGGGCTGCCAGGCGCCGGCGGCGCTCCGCGTCGGGCAGCTGCTTGATCTCGTACGCGGACGCCTCGTCGAGCCCCTCCCACCAGAACGGCTCGTCCGTGCCGATCAGCGAGGGGATGACGTACGCGGCCGCGGGCACCCGGTACTTCCTCAGCAGGGGCAGGCCCTCGGTGAGCAGCGAGCGGTCGCCGTCGTCGAAGGTCAGCAGCACGCTGTGCGGCGGCAGTTCGGCGCCCTCGTGCACCGCGGCCTCGAACTCGGCGAGCGTGACGGGGTGCGCGATCCGGGTGAGCAGCCGCAGTTGGCCCTCGAAGGCCTCGGGGTCCTCGATGCCGTGGAAGCAGAGCACCGCGGGGCGATGGGCGTTGCGGCGCCGGTACCAGTGCTGTGCCGGGGTGCGGCGCAGCATCCGGTCGAGCGCATGGCACTGCTCGTAGCGCTGGTACCAGGCGACCAGCCGGCTCACCGGGCGGTTCCGCCGGCCGCCCTCGCGCCCGCGCCGAACGACGCCCCGTAGCCCTCGCCCGGATGCCAGTGTCCCGCCGGGTCCTCGCGGAAGTGCAGGAAGGTGCGGCCGGAGCGCTCCGACCAGTCGGCGAGCGAGGTCAGCCAGTGGCTCGTGGTCGACAGGACGATGCCGTCGGCGCCCAGACCCGGCGCGGCCGCGTCGAGTTCGGCGCTCTCGTGGGCCGCGCCGACGTAGGTGTCGAGCAGCAGCAGGTCGATCTGCCGCTGCTCGGCGAGCGCCGTGACGGAGTCGCCGACGACGCGGTCGATGACCTGGGCGTAGGGGCCCTGGCGGGTGAGTTCGCCGTACTGGGGGTCGATGTCGACGGTGGTCAGCCGGCCGTGCCCGTTGCGCAGCAGCGCCGCGGCGGCCAGACAGCTGGTGATGCCCCGGTGGACGCCCGCCTCCACCACGTGCGACGGCTTGAGCGCGCGCACCGCGGCGTAGGCGGCGGCGCGGCGGGCGTAGCGCACCAGGTGGTCGCAGGTGCGGCGGCGGGGGCTGACGGCGAGGGTGCGGCGCACGTGCTCGCGCAGCACACCGTCGCGCTCCACCTCGTCGAGATAGCCGCGGATCTCGGCCACCGGACTGCCGGTCACGGTCGCGGTGAACCAGGCGAGGTGTTCACGGTTGACCGGCTTCAGGTCGTACGTGAAGCAGGCGTTCTCGCGCGAGCGAAGCAGCCAGCTGCCGGACCGCTTGAGGACGTCCGCGTTGTAGCGGGCGACAGTGGCGAGGCGGACGGGGAAGTTCGCGACGGGGGCCAGCGGGCTCGCGGCGATACGGCGGCTCAGGGTGGTGGGTTGCACCGGCCCAGGCTAGGAGTCCGTGCGGACAATTCGGACATAGGCGGTGCCCCGTCGCGTCCGTGTCGCCGTATTGCACCTAAGGCCTGGATAAAAGTTGAGTCTGCTCCACTCAGGTCTGTTGCGTTGGGCCGTATGCCATGTCATCCTTGAGCCAGTTCCACTCAAGTCGTATGGAGGATTCGAAATGGCACGTGCGGTCGGCATCGACCTGGGCACGACTAACTCTGTCGTCAGCGTTCTTGAAGGCGGCGAGCCCACCGTCATCACCAACGCCGAGGGCGCCAGGACCACGCCGTCCGTCGTCGCCTTCGCGAAGAACGGCGAGGTTCTCGTAGGTGAGGTCGCCAAGCGGCAGGCCGTCACCAACGTGGACCGGACCATCCGCTCGGTGAAGCGCCACATGGGCACCGACTGGAAGGTCGCGATCGACGACAAGAACTTCAACCCGCAGCAGATCAGCGCCTTCGTGCTGCAGAAGCTGAAGCGGGACGCCGAGGCCTACCTGGGCGAGAAGGTCGAGGACGCGGTCATCACCGTGCCCGCGTACTTCAACGACTCCGAGCGTCAGGCGACGAAGGAGGCCGGTGAGATCGCGGGTCTGAACGTCCTGCGCATTGTCAACGAGCCGACCGCGGCCGCCCTGGCCTACGGCCTCGACAAGGACGACCAGACCATTCTCGTCTTCGACCTCGGTGGCGGCACCTTCGACGTCTCGCTGCTCGAGATCGGCGACGGCGTCGTCGAGGTGAAGGCCACCAACGGTGACAACCACCTCGGTGGTGACGACTGGGACCAGCGCGTCGTCGACTACCTGGTGAAGCAGTTCAACAACGGTCACGGTGTGGACCTCGGCAAGGACAAGATGGCGCTCCAGCGCCTGCGCGAGGCCGCCGAGAAGGCGAAGATCGAGCTCTCGTCCTCCACCGAGACCACGATCAACCTGCCCTACATCACGGCCTCCGCCGAGGGCCCGCTGCACCTGGACGAGAAGCTCACGCGCGCCCAGTTCCAGCAGCTCACGTCCGACCTTCTGGACCGGTGCAAGACGCCGTTCCACAACGTCATCAAGGACGCCGGCATCCAGCTGTCCGAGATCGACCACGTCGTTCTCGTCGGTGGCTCGACCCGTATGCCCGCCGTCGCGGAGCTCGTCAAGGAGCTGACCGGTGGCAAGGACGCCAACAAGGGTGTGAACCCGGACGAGGTCGTCGCCATCGGCGCCGCGCTCCAGGCCGGTGTCCTCAAGGGTGAGGTCAAGGACGTCCTGCTCCTCGACGTGACCCCGCTGTCGCTTGGTATCGAGACCAAGGGCGGCATCATGACCAAGCTCATCGAGCGCAACACCACGATCCCGACCAAGCGGTCCGAGATCTTCACGACGGCCGAGGACAACCAGCCGTCGGTGCAGATCCAGGTCTACCAGGGCGAGCGCGAGATCGCGGCGTACAACAAGAAGCTCGGGATGTTCGAGCTGACCGGTCTGCCGCCGGCCCCGCGTGGTGTCCCGCAGATCGAGGTCGCCTTCGACATCGACGCCAACGGCATCATGCACGTGACCGCGAAGGACCTCGGCACGGGCAAGGAGCAGAAGATGACCGTCACCGGCGGCTCCTCGCTGCCGAAGGACGAGGTCGACCGCATGCGCCAGGAGGCCGAGCAGTACGCGGACGAGGACCAGCGCCGCAAGGAGGCCGCCGAGTCCCGTAACCAGGGCGAGCAGCTGGTCTACCAGACGGAGAAGTTCCTCAAGGACAACGAGGACAAGGTCCCGGGCGAGGTGAAGACCGAGGTCGAGGAGGCCATCGCCGAGCTGAAGGAGAAGCTCAAGGGCGAGGACTCCGCCGAGATCCGCACCGCGACCGAGAAGGTCCAGGTCGTCGCGCAGAAGCTGGGCCAGGCCATGTACGCCGACGCCCAGGCCGCGCAGGCCGCCGGTGGCGCCGAGGGCGCTCCGCAGGACCAGCCCAAGGCCGCCGAGGACGACGTCGTGGACGCCGAGATCGTGGACGACGAGAAGCCCAATTTTGACAAGGGCGGTGCCGCGTGACGGAGGAGACTCCCGGGTTCGACGAGAACGAGCCCACTGACGTCTCCCCCGGCGACACCCCTGAGGCCGCCGAGTCGAAGGCCGCTTCCTCCGCCGACAAGGCGGAGGGGGCGGCCCCGGCCGGGGACGCGACAGTGGCTCTGACCGCTCAGCTGGACCAGGTCCGTACCGCGCTCGGTGAGCGCACCGCGGACCTCCAGCGGCTGCAGGCCGAGTACCAGAACTACCGCCGCCGTGTGGAGCGGGACCGCATCCAGGTCAAGGAGATCGCGATCGCGAGCCTCCTGACCGAGCTGCTCCCGACCCTCGACGACATCGGCCGCGCCCGTGAGCACGGCGAGCTGGTGGGCGGGTTCAAGTCGGTGGCCGAGTCCCTCGAGACGGTCGCCGCGAAGATGGGCCTGCAGCAGTTCGGCAAGGAGGGCGAGCCCTTCGACCCGATGGTCCACGAGGCCCTGATGCACAGCTACGCGCCGGACGTCACCGAGACGACCTGCGTCGCGGTGCTGCAGCCCGGGTATCGCATCGGCGAGCGCACCATCCGCCCCGCGCGGGTGGCCGTGGCCGAGCCGCAGCCGGGTGCGCAGACGGTCAAGGAAGCCGACGAGGCTTCCGAGGAGAAGGAGAGCGGTGGCCCGGACGAGGGCTGACGCATACGACTCCATCGGCACACGTGAGGAGGGACGCCGGGGATGAGCACCAAGGACTTCATCGAGAAGGACTACTACAAGGTCCTCGGCGTCCCGAAGGACGCCACCGAGGCCGAGATCAAGAAGGCGTACAGGAAGCTCGCGCGCGAGTTCCACCCGGACGCCAACAAGGGCAACGCCAAGGCGGAGGAGCGCTTCAAGGAGATCTCCGAGGCGAACGACGTCCTCGGCGACCCGAAGAAGCGCAAGGAGTACGACGAGGCGCGCGCCCTGTTCGGCAACGGTGGATTCCGAGCCGGTCCGGGCGCGGGCGGCACCGGCTCCTTCAACTTCGACCTGGGCGACCTCTTCGGAGGCGGCGCCCAAGGTCAGGGCACCGGCGGGAGCGGCAGCTTCGGCGGCGGGATCGGCGACGTTTTCGGCGGTCTGTTCAACCGCGGCGGTACGGGCGGCACACGCACCCAGCCGCGCCGCGGCCAGGACATCGAGTCCGAGGTGACGCTCAGCTTCACCGAGGCGGTGGACGGGGCCACGGTCCCGCTCCGTATGTCCTCCCAGCAGCCCTGCAAGGCCTGTTCGGGCACCGGCGACAAGAACGGCACACCACGTGTGTGCCCGACCTGTGTCGGCACCGGTCAGGTCTCGCGCGGCGGCGGTGGCGGCTTCTCGCTCACCGACCCGTGTGTGGACTGCAAGGGCCGTGGGCTTATCGCCCAGGACCCCTGCGAGGTCTGCAAGGGCTCGGGCCGCGCCAAGTCCTCGCGCACCATGCAGGTACGGATCCCGGCGGGCGTCCTCGACGGCCAGCGGATCCGGCTGCGCGGCAAGGGCGCGCCCGGTGAACGGGGCGGTCCGGCAGGCGACTTGTATGTCGTCGTGCACGTGGACAAGCACCCGGTCTTCGGGCGCAGGGACGACAACCTCACGGTGACCGTCCCGGTGTCCTTCACCGAGGCGGCGCTCGGCGGCGAGATCAGGGTCCCGACCCTGGGCGGCCCGCCGGTCAAGCTGAAGCTGCCCCCGGGCACCCCAAACGGCCGCACCATGCGCGCCCGCGGCAAGGGTGCGGTCCGCAAGGACGGGACACGCGGTGATCTCCTCGTCACGGTGGAAGTCGCCGTTCCCACCGATCTGACCGACACCGCGCGGGATGCTCTCGAGGCGTACCGCAAGGCGACTGAGGGCGACGATCCTCGGGAAGAACTGTTCCAGGCCGCGAAGGGAGCTTGAGATGGACGGCCGTCGACGCAATCCGTACGAACTGACCGATGAGACACCGGTGTACGTGATCTCGGTCGCGGCCCAGCTCTCCGGTCTCCACCCGCAGACCCTGAGGCAGTACGACCGCCTCGGTCTTGTCTCCCCGGACCGCACCGCGGGCCGGGGCCGGCGCTACTCGGCGCGCGACATCGAACTGCTCCGCCAGGTGCAGGCGTTGTCGCAGGACGAGGGCATCAACCTGGCCGGCATCAAGCGCATCATCGAGCTGGAGAACCAGGTCGCGGCCCTCCAGTCCCGGGTCGCGGAGCTCGCCGCGGCCCTTGAGGGAGCCGCCGCCACGATGCAGCAACGTGAGGCGGCGGTACATGCCTCGTACCGCCGTGATCTCGTGCCGTACCAGGAGGTCCAGCAGACTTCGGCGTTGGTGGTGTGGCGGCCGAAGAGGGCTTCGGACTAGCGCCGGGCCTTTTGTCTCATACATACCGACAGAGCCTCTTTCCGCTGCACCGGGAAGGGGCTCTGTCGCATGCGAAACCGTTCGCGGACGAGCACCTCGGGCAACCCTCACGGGTATTCCCTGGCTGGGGCGCGAGAGGCCCTGGATAATGCCGGGAGCCGGTGGATTTGGGGGGCGTGATGGTGGCCGGAGCGGATGAGCATCGACACGGGGTGGAGGAGCTGTGCGAGGCGGCTTCGGCGGTGTACGCGGCCTCGCTGGCGGCCGGGAGGATCGCTCGTTCCGAAGCGGAATCCGCCCCTTGTCTTGTGGAGTTGGGCCTGCTGCACCCGGACCCCGGTGACATGCAATGGCTCCTGCCGACGAGCCCGGGGGTGGTGGTTTCGCGTCTGGTGCGCGGGATCGAAGGGGAGCTCGACGTCGTCCGACGGCGTGCGGGGCTGGTGGCGGGAATGGCAGAGCGGTTCGGAGCGTCGACGTCCGGCGTTCCACCTGCGAACGACACCCTCAGAATCTTGGAGGGTCGGCCCCGGATCAACCTGGCCATCGATGAGGCGGCCGCCGGCTGCACCTCTGAGATGCGTGCCGTGCAGCCGGCGGGCATCCGTTCGGAGCGGGAGCTGTCGACCGCGTTGCCCAGGGCGCTGGGCATGCACCGCAGGGGCGTCCGTATGCGCAGCCTGTACACCCACGTGGCGCGCCACGGACAGGGTTTGCATACGTATCTCGAGCAACTCCATGGTTCCGCGGAAGTGCGCACCCTCGACGAAGTGGTCGAACGCCTGCTGATCTTCGACCGTACGGTTGCCTTCATTCCGGCCAGTGCGGACCGATCGGTCGCCCTGGAGATCCGTGACCCGGCATTGATCGAGTTCCTGGGAACAGTCTTCGAGCGCTTCTGGCACCTTGCGGTGCCGTTGGGCGTACAGATCCCCACCCAAGGCGGCATCGACGGGGTCACCCATCGAGAGCACGCCATTGCCGCTCTGCTGGCCGAGGGGCACACGGATGCGGTCATTGCCGAGCGACTCGGCATCAACATCCGTACCTGCCGGCATCACATCGGGAGGCTGTCCGAAACGTTGGGCTGCACGACGCGCGCCCAACTCGGTGTGCGTATCGCGCAGACCGGACTCGACCGGCCGCCGGGCTAGGGCCCGAACCCGCCGGACGCCCTAGTGGTCCTGGTCCAGGATTCCTGACCGAGCGATGAGATACCCGAGCTGTGCGCGGCTGCCGCTGCCGAGAGTGGCGGACAGTTTGGCGATGTGGCCCCGGCAGGTGCGGACGTTCATGCCGAGGCGGCGGGCTATGGCCTCGTCCACATAGCCCTCGACGAGTAGTTGTGCGATGGATCGCTGAACACCGGTGACGCCCTCCGGTGTGCGGTCCAGTGGGATGTGCTCGCCCAGGGGGACGGCGCGGTTCCAGAACTGCTCGAAGACGCTTGCCAGATAGGCGACGAGACCGGGGTGGCGCAGCTCCAGAGCTATCTGGCGGTCGTCTTCCGCGGGTATGTACGCGACCTTTCGGTCGATGATGATCAGGCGGTCGATGAGCTGCTCGAGCGTGCGGATCTCCATGCCGCCAGGCCCGGCCTGCTCCAGGTAGGCCTGAATCCCCTGGCTGTGCCGAGCCGTGTGCTGATAGAGCGTGCGGACGCGGACTCCCCGGTCCAGCAGGGGGCGGACCCGCGCCAGTGCCTGGCTCAGAATGTCGGGGGAACGACCGCCCCCGGGCTGCAGGGTGAGCAGTTCCTGTGAGCAACTGGCTGTGGCTCGGCTGAGTGATGCGTCTATCCGGCTGTAGCCCTCCAGCACGGTGATGGCGTGGGTTGTGGGAGGGTCTTGTGCGCTGATCTCCATGAACGGCTCGAAGGAGCTGCTCAGTTCGACCGCCTGCCGCCGGCGTTCCTGGATCTCCTGCTCCAGCGGAAGCAGGAGTTGAGCCAAGACTGCCGTTGGAGGAACCGGGCGCAGCCAGTCTGCGTCGTCCGGATCCGGGTGCAGCAACGCGAGGTCGATCAGGCACGGGGCCTGCCGCACCTCGGACCGGGCTATTCGGCCCGTGCGCAGGGCACTTGCGTAGAGCCGTGCCCCGTCCTTGCACAGTTCCTGATGCCCGTGCGGGTGCCCGCGTTCCTCGTCATATGTCTGCATTTGAACACCCCCCAGGCTCCTGCAATTCAGGAACATGATGCACGTAGCCGGTAGTGGAAGCGCAAAGACTCAGCCATTGTCTTGACCGCAGGGGAATCGAAGCAATCAAGTGAGGTCGAAGCCGCCCATGTCAAAGAGAATGGTTCGCTCGGTACTTGCTCTTGCCTTTGTCGCGGCAGCTGCTGTGGGCGTCGTCGGCCAGATTGAGCAGTCTGCGCCCGCTGCAGTCGTTGCGGACCCGATCTGGCAGAGGGCCGCCACAACCGTTGCTGCTGATCCGATCTGGCAGGGCGTCACTGCGCGCGCTGTACAGGATCCCATCTGGAAGAGTCCCACTCCGAGTGCCGCGCAGGACCCCATTTGGAAGCCTTCGGGGGCCACGGCATGACAATCCCCCCGGACGACAAGACCTTCCGTCGTGAGATGGCCACGGCATACCGCTCAGGCTGGCACTTCATCGATCTAGTCACGGCGATCCCCCGCCCTGGCGACTCGTTGATGGTCACCCTGTTCGGGGAGCCCGTGGTGGTCGTTCGTGACACGGAGGACGACGACGTCCGGGCCTACCGGTGCCTGCGCCGGCCCCGTGGCGCACCACAACCCGTGCGGTGTGCGGTGCGCTACGGAATGATCTTCGTGAATCTCGACCAGCGCGACCATCAACTGGTCGAGCCGGAACCAATCCCCGCCACCCCCCGCAGTGCCTGACGCGATCCCCCGTCGTCAAACATCGCTCAGGCGCTTCCCCCCGCAGCGGCGCCACCGTGGACCTGAACACGGTGGCGCCGCTGTGCGTTGTGGGGCGGTTCGCGACCGGGGTCGGTCGCGGCGTACGGCGTCGGCAGGGTCGGACGTGGCGTACGGCGATGACAGGTTCAGTCGCGGCGTACGGCGATGACCGCAGAGGTGCGGGCCGTGGTGAGCACCTCGGTGGCGACGAGGGCGGGGTGGGTGAGGTAGCGCAGGCGCAGTTCGTCGACCTCGCCCTCGAACACGGGCGGCCAGCCGGCGGACGGTGTGAAGTCGTCGAGGACGAGGACGCCGCCCGGGGCGAGGAGATCGACGACCGCGTCCGGAGCGTCCCGCTTGCCGCCGCCGTCGCAGAAGAAGACATCGAACGGGGCGTGTGCGGCGAGGAGGGTCCAGTCGCCGCACAGGACCGTGACGCGGCGGTCGTCGGCGAAGGCGGCGGACGCGTGGGCGGCCAGGGTCTCGTCGCGTTCCACCGTGATCAGGCGCGCGCCCGCCGCCAGACCGCTGTGCAGCCACGCGGTGCCCACACCCGCGCCCGTACCGCTCTCCGCGACCACGCCCCGCGGCTTGGCCGCGGCGGTCGCGGACAGCAGCCGGCCGACCTCCCGCGTGCAGCTCTTGGTGAAGCCCGAGGCGGCGGCGTGGCGTTCGGCGGCCGCCACACGGTCCGGAACGGGGCGCACGGCGAGAGCCGGGTCCCGCCCGTCGCCCGGAATCACCGTCAGCCCCGCCCCATCGCCCGCGACAGCACGATCTCGACCAGGACCCGGTCCGGGTTCGGGGCCGGTGTGCGCGTGTAGCGGTCCGCGTAGCGCTGTACCGCGTCCGCTATGAGGGCCGCGTCCGTGCGGATGTGGGCGATGCCCTCCAGCGTGGCCCAGCGGCCGCCGTCCACCTGGCAGAGCGCGACCCGTGCGCCCGCCGGGCCCGCCGACACGATGTTGCCGACCTTGGCGCTCGACTTGTTGGTGATCACGCGCGCGACCCCGGCGTCCGGGTCGTAGGTGGCGCCCACCGGCACCACGTGCGGGGTGCCGTCGGGGCGCAGCGTCGTCAGGGTGCACATGTGCCGCTCCCGCCAGAAGCTGAGGTAGGCGGCGTCGGGGTTGCGCGGATCGATGGCCATGACCCGGAATTTAGGGCATGGGCATGACCCTTCCCGCGCCAGGGGCCCCGACCGGGCTTCCGTCTGAACCTTGAGCGGAATAGACTCAACTTTGTGTACGTTGGAAGAGTCATGGTCCAGGAACACGCACCCCAGGAGGAACACCCCACGTGGACGCCGAGCTGACCAACAGGAGCCGGGACGCGATCAATGCGGCGACCAGCCGCGCCGTGTCCGCCGGGCACCCCGATCTGACCCCCGCGCACTTGCTGCTCGCGCTCCTGGAGGGTCAGGACAACGAGAACATCACCGACCTGCTCGCCGCGGTCGACGCCGACCAGGCCGCCGTACGGGCCGGAGCCGAGCGCGTGCTCGCCGCGCTGCCCAGCGTGGCCGGGTCCACCGTCTCGCCGCCCCAGCCCAACCGCGAGCTGCTCGCCGTGATCGCCGAGGCCGCGAAGAAGGCCAAGGACCTCGGCGACGACTTCCTGTCGACCGAGCACCTGCTGATCGGGACCGCCGCGAAGGGCGGCCGGGCCGCGGACGTACTCTCCCAGGAAGGTGCGAGCGCCAAGCGCCTGCTCGACGCCTTCCAGAAGACGAGGGGTGCCCGCCGCGTGACCACAGCCGATCCCGAAGGCTCGTACAAGGCACTGGAGAAGTTCGGGACCGACTTCACCGCCGCCGCCCGCGAGGGCAAGCTCGACCCGGTCATCGGGCGGGACCAGGAGATCCGGCGCGTGGTGCAGGTGCTGAGCCGCCGTACCAAGAACAACCCGGTGCTCATCGGTGAGCCCGGTGTCGGCAAGACGGCCGTCGTCGAGGGTCTCGCCCAGCGCATCGTGAAGGGCGACGTCCCGGAGAGCCTCCGGGACAAGCGGCTCGTCTCCCTCGACCTCGGCGCGATGGTCGCCGGCGCGAAGTACCGCGGCGAGTTCGAGGAGCGGCTCAAGACCGTCCTGTCCGAGATCAAGGAGAGCGACGGCCAGATCGTCACGTTCATCGACGAGCTGCACACGGTCGTGGGCGCGGGCGCCGGCGGGGATTCGGCGATGGACGCGGGCAACATGCTCAAGCCCATGCTCGCCCGCGGCGAACTGCGCATGGTCGGCGCGACCACGCTCGACGAGTACCGCGAGCGCATCGAGAAGGACCCGGCCCTTGAGCGACGCTTCCAGCAGGTCCTGGTCGCCGAGCCGTCCGTCGAGGACACCATCGCGATCCTGCGCGGTCTGAAGGGGCGTTACGAGGCCCATCACAAGGTCGTCATCGCCGACTCCGCGCTGGTGGCCGCGGCCACGCTCTCCGACCGCTACATCACCTCGCGCTTCCTGCCGGACAAGGCCATCGACCTCGTGGACGAGGCGGCGTCGCGGCTCCGTATGGAGATCGACTCCTCGCCCGTCGAGATCGACGAACTCCAGCGCGCCGTCGACCGGTTGAAGATGGAGGAGCTCGCCCTCAGCAAGGAGACCGACCCGGCTTCCCAGCAGCGCCTGGACAAGCTGCGGCGCGACCTCGCCGACAAGGAGGAGGAGCTGCGCGGCCTGACCGCTCGCTGGGAGAAGGAGAAGACCTCCCTCAACCGCGTCGGTGAGCTCAAGGAGAAGCTGGACGCCCTGCGCGGCCAGGCCGAACGCGCCCAGCGCGACGGCGACTTCGATACGGCGAGCAAGCTCCTGTACGGCGAGATCCCGACGCTCGAGCGCGAACTGCAGGAGGCCTCGGAAGCCGAGCAGGAGGTGTCCAAGGACACCATGGTCAAGGACGAGGTCGGCCCGGACGACATCGCGGACGTGGTCGGCGCCTGGACCGGGATCCCGGCCGGGCGGCTGCTCGAAGGCGAGACGCAGAAACTGCTGCGGATGGAAGCCGAGCTGGGCAAGCGGCTGATCGGTCAGACCGAGGCCGTCCAGGCGGTCTCCGACGCGGTACGCCGTACGCGCGCCGGAATCGCCGACCCCGACCGCCCCACTGGCTCGTTCCTCTTCCTCGGCCCGACCGGCGTCGGCAAGACCGAACTCGCCAAGGCGCTGGCCGACTTCCTCTTCGACGACGAGCGGGCGATGGTCCGTATCGACATGTCGGAGTACAGCGAGAAGCACAGCGTGGCCCGGCTCGTCGGCGCGCCTCCCGGCTATGTCGGATACGAGGAGGGCGGACAGCTGACGGAGGCGGTACGCCGCCGTCCGTACTCCGTCGTCCTGCTCGACGAGGTCGAGAAGGCGCATCCGGAGGTCTTCGACATCCTGCTCCAGGTGCTCGACGACGGACGTCTGACGGACGGGCAGGGCCGCACGGTCGACTTCCGCAACACGATCCTGATCCTCACCTCGAACCTCGGCAGCCAGTACCTGGTCGAGCCGCTGACGAGCGAGGAGGAGAAGAAGCAGCAGGTCCTGGAGGTCGTACGGGCCTCCTTCAAGCCGGAGTTCCTGAACCGGCTCGACGACCTGGTCGTCTTCTCGGCCCTGAACAAGGACGAGCTGGCGCACATCGCCGAGCTCCAGATCGCCCGCCTCGCCAAGCGCCTGGCCGAACGGCAGCTCACGCTCGACGTCACCCCGGCCGCGCTCGCGTGGCTGGCCGACGAGGGCAACGACCCGGCGTACGGCGCACGCCCCCTGCGCCGCCTCATCCAGACCGCGGTCGGCGACCGCCTCGCGAAGGAGATCCTCGCGGGGGAGGTCAAGGACGGGGACACGGTGCGGGTGGATGTGGCCGGGGACGGGCTGATCGTGGGTCCGGTGCAGTAAGCACGCGCGGCCATGCGGCCATGCGGCCATGCGGCCATGCAGTGATGGAGTGATGCGGTGGCCGGTCCGGGCAGGGTGCCCGGGCCGGCCACCGTCATGAGGACCAGGCCTCGAACTCTATGAGCGCGTTCGTCGCGTCCTCGTACGTCACCTCGATGGTGAGCATGACCGGTCCCGGCGGGCCGTAGCCCTCGACGGGCACCCCGGCCGCCGAGACGAACTCGACGCTCCTGCACAGGTCGGCCTCGTCGCAGGAGAGTCCGGCCTCCGCGGTGGGCCAGTGCGCGCGCACCCAGCCGTCGACCTCCCCGCGCGCCATCCGGAAACTCCCGGTCGCGAGATCGTCCATCCAGTCCGAGAACTCGCAGTCCTGGTCACGCGCCGACTCCGGCAGCTTCCCGTGCGCCCAGTTCAGCGCCTTGTCACAGCCGATGTCCGAGGTCGTACGGAACGGATCGTCCTGCTCGACGTTCAGAAGCGTCCACGCGAAGACACCGACCACAGCCAGTACGAAGACCCCGCACATTCCCCAGAGCACCCACGCCGCACGGCGCATCGCATCCCCCATGCGGCCAGATCATGTCAGCCCGCAGCGGAACCCCGGGACCCGCCAGGGGCGGCCCTTTACAAGCCCCGCCCGGCATGGGGGAGGATGGGCCAATCCGTACGAAGGGAAATACACGGTGAGCATCGACCCGTCCTCGATTCCGAACTTCGGGGGCCAGCCCCAGCAGCCGCAGGACCAAGGGCCGGCGGGCGCCGTCGTCCCGGACCAGGATCTCGTCAAGCAGCTTCTGGACCAGATGGAGCTCAAGCACGGTGTGGACGACGAGGGAGACCTCGTCGCGCCGTGGGAGGACTTCCGTACGTACTTCATGTTCCGTGGCGAGGGCGAGCAGGCCGTCTTCTCCGTGCGGACGTTCTACGACCGTCCGCACCCGATCGAGTCGAAGACCCAGATCCTCGACGCGATCGACGACTGGAACCGCCGCACCCTGTGGCCCAAGGTCTACAGCCACACCCACGAGGACGAGGACGGCACCGCCACCCTCCGTCTCATCGGTGAGGCCCAGACCCTGATCGGCACCGGTGTGCTCCTCGAGCACTTCGTGTCCTCGACGGTCAGCTGGGTGCGCGCCGCGATCGAGTTCGACCGCTGGCTGGTCGAGCACCTCGGCCTGGTCGAGGAAGTCGACTCGGCGGAGAAGCCCGAAGAGGACTGATTCCTGCAGAGGGATTCATAGGAGTTCCTGAAGAGGACTCACAAGGGTTCCCGAAGAGGACTCACAGGGGCATTTTGGCCACGGCCACGACATACGCCCCATAGCTCAGCGAGAGCCCGGCCAGGGCCGCGACCACCACGGTCGCGTGCCAGGGCCGGGCTTTCGCCGTACGGGCGAGGGCGCGGGCGAGCGGGATGAGGAGGGGGAAGGCGGGGAGCAGGAAGCGGGCCTTGGACTCGAAGAAGCCCGAGCCGCCGAGCACGATCAGGAGCAGTACGCCGCTGTAGGCGACCAGTGCGAGGGGTGCCCGGTCGGCGATCAGGAGCGCGAAGAGGACCACGGCGGCGGCCACGATCACCAGGGCCGCGGCGAAGACGAAGCGGTCTCCGGTCAGGAGCATGCGCTTGGTGAAGCTCAGGGACGCCAGGCCGAGGTCGAAGTGCGATCCCCAGCCGTCCTGGACGGCGAAGTAGCCGCCGAGCAGGTCGCCTCTGCGGTGGCCGACCCACAGGACGTAGGCGCACCAGCCGGTGGGGGCGAGCAGGGCGGCCAGGACTGTGTGGCGGGTGCCCCTTTTGCGTACGACCTCGAAGGCGGCCACGACGATCACCGCCGCGGCGACCGCGAAACCGTTGGGGCGGGCCAGACCCGCGAGCGCCGCCAGGGATCCCGCCCAGAGCAGGCGGCCGGTGAGCACCGCGTACAGGGACCAGGCCGCGCAGGCGGTGAGGACCGGTTCGGTGTACGCCATGGACAGCACGATCGAGTGGGGCAGCAGACCCCAGAGCGCGACGAGGAGTGTGGCGGTGCGCCGGTCGTACAGATGGGCGCCGATGGCGAAGATGCCCCAGGCCGCGAGCGCGGCGCAGACCCAGGCGACGAGCAGGCCGGCCGCGCCGCCGCCGACCGGGAGCACCGTGGTGACGGCGCGGATCAACGCCGGGTAGAGCGGGAAGAAGGCCAGGTCGCTGTGGGTGACGTCCGGGCCGAAGTGCAGGGTGCGGCCGTAGCCGTGGGCCGCGATCCCGACGTACCAGCGCGCGTCCCAGGAGGCGCCGAGCAGCGCGGTGGTGTCCTGCCCGGTGCGCCGGGCGACCGCGACGAGCACGGCGAGCCCGGCGCAGCGCGCGGCGGCGAAGGCCCCGAGCGCGAGAACGGGGGCGGGCAGGCGCGCGACCCGGCCGCTGAGCGTGAGCTGCGGCCGGGCGAGGGTCTGAGTCACATGCGTACGATGCGTGGTTTGTGCGGATTAGTCACATGAGCGCGCCCGTGCACCTGCCAATCCGTTACCTGGACGTCGACGGGAGTTGCGTGGGGCGGGGACGTCGTCCGTACATGGCCGCAGTCGGCGGGGGCGTCGTCCGCACCGGGCCGCAGTCGGCGTGCGCCGTCGAATCGGCCCTCTTGCACCGCCTCCTGGCCGCCCTGACCTGCGGAATCAGTGCCTCCGGCGCTGTTGCCGTTTGGTGACGAATCAGGGCTGGTTCCAGGATTATCCGGCTGTGATGATCAGCACATCGCCAACAGCGGCAGTTCGATCCGGCCCGTCTCTGCGTACGGAACCGGGGTTGTCCGACCTGCCGCCCATGCAGCGGTCAAGCCATTCGTTGATTCCTTGGGGGGAGTCCGCCATGTCCGCACGTCTCATCTCGCTCGCCACGGTTGTCGCAACTGCCGTAGGCGCCACCGTTCTTCCGCTCGCCGGCACCGCGCTCGCGGCGGACTCGGCGGCAGCGGGCAAGCCGCTCTCGTACGAGGTCGGGGCGGTCACCCCGGCCGGGCCGCTGACGCGTGGGGGCGCGTCGGGTACGTACACCTTCACCGTGAAGAACGGCTCGGACCAGGCGGCCGACTTCACCGGGACCGTATTCGGCGACAGTGAGGGCGCGAGCCCCATCGCGGGGTCGCAGGTGCGCTTCGACGTCGAGGAGCTGGGGGCCACCCCGGCGACCGACGCTTTCGCGGGGCAGCAGGACGAGAGCTTCATGGGCGCCTTCTACCCGGCGGCCGGGAAGAAGGGCGGGGCCTTCTCGGTACCGGCCCACGGCGCGCTCACCTGGAAGGTCACCGTCGGCCTCGCCGCCGACTTCCCCTCCAACGACGGAAACCTGAAGCTCGTCGTCGACGCCGGCAACGACGTCGTCGCCAACCCGCGCGCCGGTGACGTGAACTTCAAGGCCTCGCCCGCGATCGAGCCCGGTGCGCTGGACGTCTGGTTCGGTGACGGTCCCGAAGGCGTTGTGCGGCCGGGCACCCCGCAGGACCTCGGTCTGTACTACGAGGCCTCGGGCGGCGGGGAGTTCGACTCCGCGCTGGCCACGACGCTGCGCGTCCAGGAGGACGGCAGTGGCCGGCTGCCGCACCTGGCCGTCGACGTACGGCAGGGTGACCGGTGGGTCGCGCTGCCCGGTGGCGACGACGCGACCGAGTGGGAGCTCCCGCGGATCGACAAGGGCTTCGACAAGGCCGACCAGGTGCGCTCCACGCGGATCCGGGTGCGGGTCCTCGACCTGAACGGCGTGCAGAAGGACACCAAGGTGCTGCTGCGGGCGGACGTGCGGCTGACCGCGGGCAACACCTACCCCTTCGTCGGCTCCGAGGGCACGGTCGTCGTCGGTCCCGCGAAGACCTCGGGAGGCGGGCAGCCGTCGGCTTCGCCGTCCACGACCCCGAGCTCCGGCGCGAGCGCGACGCCCTCCGCCTCGGCCTCCGCCACTGTTTCCGCGACGCCCTCGGCCAGCGCTACGGCGGCGGACGGTTCGCTCGCGAACACGGGTGCGGGCAACGGCCTTTCCGGCGCCATGGCGGCCGCCGCCGCCCTGCTCGCCGGCGGCGCCGCGCTGGCCTGGTTCGGCATCCGCCGGCGGCGCTCGCACAGCTGACGGACGGGCTCTTGCCCCCCATGACGTACGCGGAAGGCCCGGCACACAAGTGCCGGGCCTTCTGTACGTCACATCCGCCGGAGCCGCGCCACGGCCTCGTCGATCACGCTCGCCTTCTTGCAGAAGGCGAAGCGGACCAGCGACCTGCCCGCCTCCTTGTCGTCGTAGAAGACCGAGGTGGGGATGGCGACGACGCCTGCGCGCTCGGGCAGCGAGAGGCAGAACTCGACACCGTCGTGGGCGCCGAGCGGGCTGATGTCGGTGGTGATGAAGTACGTGCCGGCCGGGCGGTAGACCTTGAAACCCGCGTCCGTGAGGCCGTCCGCGAGCAGGTCGCGCTTGGTGCGGAGCTCGTCGCGCAGGCCTTCGTAGTACGTGCGCGGCAGGGCGAGCCCTTCGGCGATCGCGTACTGGAAGGGGCCGGAGGCGACGTACGTGAGGAACTGCTTGGCCGTGCGGACCGCCGTGACCAGCTCCGGGGTGGCGGTGATCCAGCCGACCTTCCAGCCGGTGAAGGAGAAGGTCTTGCCCGCGGAGGAGATGGAGACCGTGCGCTCGCGCATGCCGGGGAACGATGCGAGCGGGATGTGTTCGCCGTCGAAGACCAGGTGTTCGTAGACCTCGTCGGTGACGACGATCAGGTCGCGCTCGACCGCCAGCTCGGCGATGGCCGCCAGCTCGTCCCGGGTCAGCACCATGCCCGTCGGATTGTGCGGGGAATTGAGCAGCAGCAGCCGGGTGCGGTCGGTCACCGCGTCCCGGAGCGCGTCGAGGTCGGGACGGAAGTCGGGGGCGCGGAGCGTCAGGGGAACGCGGGTGGCGCCGGCCATGCTGATGCAGGCCGCGTACGAGTCGTAGTACGGCTCGAAGGCGATGACCTCGTCGCCCGGCTCAAGGAGGGCGAGCATCGTGGCGGCGATGGCCTCGGTCGCGCCGGCGGTGACCAGGACCTCGGTGTCGGGGTCGAAGGCCAGACCGTAGAAGCGCTGCTGATGCTCGGCGATGGCCGTGCGCAGCTCGGGGACGCCGGGGCCGGGCGGGTACTGGTTGCCCCGGCCGTCGCGCAGGGCGCGTACCGCTGCTTCGCGGATCTCCTCGGGGCCGTCGGTGTCGGGGAAGCCCTGGCCCAGGTTGATGGCTCCGGTCTGCACCGCGAGCGCCGACATCTCCGCGAAGATCGTTGTGCCGAAGCCGTCCAGCCTGCGGTTCAGCAGTGGCCTGTCGACCATGTCCCCACCATCTCCTCGTGTCCTCGTGCGTGACGCAGATCGTCCCGGGCCCAATCCTGGCCCACGCGCGAAGGCCGGATCGGACGCAGGTCACAAAGACAGCATCAATACGTTGGCCTCACGGTGGCCTCCGACATCCGATGAGGGCGGCGGTCGGTCACTGTGTGTGGGCGATGATGGCGTCCGCGAGCGGCTCGTGCACCTCGGGCGGGAACGTGTGCCCCATACCCTCGATGGCCAGGAGCGAGGCCCCGGGGATCGCGTCGGCGATGAGTGCGGAGTGACCGGGCTTGTACGGCTCGTGCGTGCCCTCCACGGCCAGGGTCGGGGCGGTGATCTTCCCCAGGACCCCCACCGGCTCGGCGCCGGGATCGGCGGCGTGGGCGCGCTGGTGACCGGCCTGCGAACCGGGCTGCCTGGCCCGGTCGTACAGCCGCTCCTCAAGCCGGCGCTGCTCGTCCTCGTCGAACGGCAGGCCCGTCCCGTGCGCGACCCGGCCGAGCCCGATCGCGAAATCGATCTGCGACCGCCGGTCCGGACCGGGCGGGTTGGCCGCTGCGTCGGTGAAGAACTCGATGGCCTCGGCTGTCGGGTAGGGCAGGTCGTGCTCGTCCGGTTCCTGCCCCGTCATGGCCCGTACGAGGGTCCGCCCCTCGCCCGCGCCCAGCGGGGAGGACCCGATCACGGTCAGCGTCAGCACCCGCTCCGGGCGCTCGGCCGCCACCCACTGCGCGAGCAGCCCGCCGGCCGAGTGCCCCACGATGTGGGCGCAGTCGATCCCGTAGCCGTCCAGGACGGCGAGCAGGTCATCCTTCATATCGGCCCAGGTGTACGGGCCAGCCTCGAAGTCGACCACGCTCGACCTGCCGGTGTCGCGGTGGTCGTACCGGATCACCCGGCGCCCTGCCGCGGCCAGCCGCCCGACCAGCTCGTCCGGCCAGAGCACGCCCTGCGACATCGACCCCATCACCAGCAGCACCGGCGGGTGGGCAGTGTCGCCGAACTCCTCGGTCCACAGCCCGACGTCGCCGTGGGTGATCATGCGTTGGGCAGTCATGTGCAGCTCCTGTTCGGGACGTTCCGTACGGGTGCCGAGGAGTCTGGCCCGGTCCGCCGCCGGCGCCATCCGTAGGATCACCGGTGTCCGGTGGGCCGGTACGGGGGCTGCCTCACGGGGAGGTGTTGACCAGGCGGGACAGCTCGGTGCGGGAGCTGACGGCGAGCTTGGGATAGACCTTGTAGAGGTGGTACTCGACCGTGCGGGGGCTGAGGAACAGCCGGGCCGCGATCTCCTTGTTGGACATGCCCTCGGCGACCAGGCGGGCGATGCGCAGTTCCTGCGGGGTGAGGGTGCTCAGGGCGTCGGACTCGGTCTTGGTCACCGACTCCCCGGTGGCGCGCAGTTCGTTGCCGGCGCGCTGGGCCCATGGCCCGGCGCCGATCCGCCGGAACGTCTCCAGGGCGGAACGCAGGGGGAGCCGGGCGTCGCCGCCGCGGTGGATCCGGCGGAGCCGCTCGCCGTAGAGGAGGGACGTACGAGCCTCGTCGAAGGGTGAACCGCCGTCGTGCAGGCGCAGCGCCTCCTCGTAGAGCGCGACCGCCTCGACGCTGTCCGCGCTCACGAGGGCACGGGAGCGGATGAGCAGCGCCTGTGACTGCGGGGCGCGGGCGTGAGCCGCCCAGCGCTCGTACGACTCCAGGGCGGACCGGGCGGCGTACGGCTCGCCGCACGCGACGGCGGCCTCGATCCGGTCGGGGGTGGAACGCCTGGCGGTGATCGGGTGACCCGTGCCGGGTCCGGCGGTGGCGAGTGACTCGAAGCGGGCATGGGCGGCCGTGAAGCGGCCCAAGGTCAGGTCGAGGAGTGCCAGTGCATAGGAGGCGATGCTCGCCCGCAGCCCGAGTCGGTGGGGGATGGCGATGGCGAGGGCGTCCCGCGCGTACCGCTCGCAGTCGTCCTCGCGGCCCTGGATGGCCGTGATCGCCGCGAGGTTCGCCAGGTGCGCGGCCACGGAGTTGGTGTAGCCCGCCTCGCGTGCGAGGGCGAGCCCCTCTTCGGTGATGGCCGTGCTGAGGGCCAGCCGGCCCTTGATCCGTTCGGCCCGGGCCACGAACTCCAGGACACCCGGCAGCCGGCCGGTCATTCCGGAGCCGCGGGCGACGCGTCCGGCGCGGATGACGGCATCGGTCGAGGCGTCCATCTCGCCCAGGAGGCCGGCCGCGGCGGAGGCCCACCACAGTTCGGTGGCCTGCTCGGAGCCGTCGGCTCGCGACAACACGCCCTGCAGCATGGGGACGCCGCGCTCGACGTCGCCCGCGAGCATCGCGCCCATGCCGCTGAGGACGGCCCGCAGGAACGGATCGCCGCCGACGAAGGTCTCCGACTGGCGGGCCATCGCCACGATGGCGGCATCGTCTCCGACGTTGCTCGCGGCCTCCACGGCGTCCCCCAGCATCTCAAGGGCACGACCGGGTGCGGCGTCCATCGCCCGCGTGGCCCCTTCGAGGAACACCCGCTGTGCCTCGGCGGCGTCGCCCGAGTTCAGCTCGAAGCGGCCGTGCAGCTGCGCCAGTTCGGCAAGCAGCCGCGGGTCGTCGGTCAGCTCGCGTGCCGTGGCGAGGCAGGTCTTGGCCCGGCCGGGCAGCCCGCCGAGCCAGGCCGCCGTCGCCGCGTCGGTGAACCGCCGGGCCCGCAGGGACTTCTCGGGCGTGAGCTCTGCCGAACGCGCCAGCGCGGCGGCTGCGTCGGCGTATCCGCCCCGGGCCCGGGCCCGTTCGGCCGCGGCGGCGAGCCGGTCGGCGACATCGGCGTCCCGCCCGACCGACGCGGCCGCCAGGTGCCAGGCCCGCCGGTCGGGATCCCCGGCGGTGTCCTCCAGCACTGCCGCGAGGGCGGTGTGCGCGGCACGCCGCCGCGCCGATCCCGCCGCCGCGTACACCGCCGAACGGATCAGGGGGTGACGGAAGCGCAGGGAAGGACCATCGACGGCGATCAGCCCGGCGGCCTCGGCAGGCTCCAGGGCGCCCGCGGCATCGGCCACCTCCGCCGCGCCGGGCCGCTGCGCCGCGTCGAGCACAAGACCGAGCGCGCCGAGCCCCTCGGCGGCGGCGACGAGCAGCACCCGCCGGGTCGGCTCGGGCAGTTCGGCCACCTGTCTGCCGAACAGCTCGCCGATCCGGGCGCCGACCGGGAGCGGCTCGGGAAGCGGGGCCCGCCCGGCGAGCTGGTCGGCGGTGAGTACCCCGGCCACCTCGCTCAGAGCCAACGGGTTGCCACCGGTCAGTGCGATCAGCCGTGCGCTCACCGCGGGCGCGGCCGTGACGCGCTCGGCGAGCAGTTCCGACGCGCTCTCGTGGTCGAGTCCCGCGACGCGCAGCTGCGGGAGGTCGCGTACGGCCGCACCCGCGTCGTCACGTACGGCGATGAGCGCGGCCACGCCTTCGACGCGCAGCCGCCGTGCCGCGAACAGCACCGCGTCCGCCGACGCCCGGTCGAACCACTGGAAGTCGTCGATGAGGCACAGCAACCCGCCGTCCGCGGCTGCCTCGGCGAGCAGGGACAGGACACCGGCCGACACCAGGAACCGGCCGTCCTCGGCGGGCGGCGCCGCCAGGCCGAGCGCACCCCGCACGGCATCGCGCTGCGGTGCGGGCAGCGCGTCGAGCAGATCCGTCACCGGGAGCAGGAGCTGGTGCAGGGCCGCGAAGGCGAGATCGGCCTCCGGCTCCGCGCCGGTCGCCCGCAGCACCCGCATCGGGGCCGTCGCAGCCGCGTGGTCGAGCAGTGCGGACTTGCCCGCCCCTGGCTCGCCGCGCAGGACGAGCACCCGGCTCGTCCCCTTCCGGGCCGCTTCGACCACCTCGTCGATCGCCGCCCGTTCCGCCCCGCGCCCGTACAGCATGCGCCGATTCTGCCGGAGGCGACACGGGCGTCAAGGGTGATCGGTATCGGCCACTGGGCCTGTGGAGCGGCACTGGGCCCGTGGAGCGGCACTGGACCCAGTGCCGCCCAGTGGTCCTACGGATGGCAGCGGTGCCGCGCCCGGCCAAGCTCTCACTCGTAGGCACGGTCCGACGTCGCAGCACGTCCACCGGATCACCTCGTCATCCATCAACCACACCGGCAAGCAGGGAGATTCACCATGCGAAACCACTTCTGCCACGTTGAAGCCGACCAGGCCGGCACGCTGGTTCTGGGGGGCACCGGCAAGACCGGAAGCCGGGTGGTGACCCGGCTGCGCGAACTCGGCCTGCCCGTACGCGTCGGGTCCCGGTCGGTCGATCCTCCGTTCGACTGGGTCGATCGGTCCACCTGGGGTCCCGCGCTCACCGATGCCGCCGCGGTGTACGTCACCTACTACCCCGACCTGGCGACGCCGGGGGCACCTGAGGCGGTCGGCGCGTTCGCCGACCTGGCCGTGCGGTCGGGGGCCCGGCGGCTGGTGATGCTGTCGGGACGCGGCGAACCCGAGGCGGAGGCCGCCGAGAAACTGCTGCGCGCATCGGGCGCCGACTGGACGATCCTGCGGGCCGCTTGGTTCTCCCAGAACTTCAGTGAGAACTACCTGCTGGAGCCGGTGCAGGCCGGCGAGGTGGTGCTGCCGGCCGGTGACGTGCCCGAACCGTTCGTCGACGCCGACGACATCGCCGACGTCGCCACCGCCACGCTCACCCGCGACGGCCACTCGGGACAGATCTACGACCTGACCGGCCCTCGCCTGCTCACGATGGCCGACGCGGTCGCCGAGATCGGTGCCGCGGCCGGACGGACGATCTCCTTCGTCCCGGTTCCGGCCAGTGACTACGCCGCCGCGCTGGCCGCCGAGGGTGTGCCGGGCGAGGTCGTCGAGCTGCTGTTCTACCTGTTCACCACCGTGCTCGACGGCCGCAACGCACACCTGGGCGACGGCGTGCAGCAGGTCCTCGGCCGCCCTGCGCGTGACTTCTCCGACTACGCCCGCGATGTCGCCGCCACCGGCATCTGGACACAGAAGGGAGCAGTATGAAACACCTCCAGACCGCCACCCTGCTGGCCGCCGTCATGTCCACCGGCCTCATGGCCGGGCTGTTCGCCGGCTTCGCCTACGCCGTCATGCCCGGCCTCGACCGATCCTCCGACCGCACGTTCGTCGAAACCATGCAGGGCATCAACAAGGCCATCCTCAACCCGGCCTTCTTGCTGCCGTTCATGGCCGCCATCCCGCTCCTCGCGCTGGCGGCGTTCCTGGCCTGGCGCGGACAGGGCCGGCCCGCGCTGCCCTGGCTGATCGCCGCCCTCGTCCTCTACCTGATCGCCTTCATGGTCACCAGCGGCGTCAACGTCCCTCTCAACGACCAACTCGCCAAGGCCGGCGACGTCGACCACATCAAGCACTTGGGCACCGTGCGCGATCACTTCGAGCGCACGTGGGGCACCTGGAACGTCATCCGGGCCCTGCTGCACACCGCCGCATTCGCCTGCCTGGCCTGGGCTCTTGTCGTGTACGGCGCGCACCGTCCGAACGAGGGCAGGAGCGCGGACCCGGCGGCGGGGCCGGCCTTCCGGGCTCCGTACGACCCACTGGTCTTCGCGCCGCGATCCTCGTACCGTCCGGCACCCGGTCGGCAGACCGACGGAGAGATCAAGTGACTTCGGATATGCGGGAATTGCCGACCGGATTCGGCCGCTTGTGGACGGCGCAGTCGATCTCCTCGCTCGGCGACGGTGTGACGCACGCCGCCCTGCCGCTGATCGCGCTGACGTTGACGCACGATCCCATGGCACTCGCCGTCGTCACCGCCGCCGGAACGCTGCCGTGGCTCCTGTTCGGGGTGCTCGGCGGCGCACTCGTGGACCGCTGGGACCGCCGCCGCACGATGTGGACCGCGGACGCGGCACGCGCCTTACTCCTCGCGATACCGGCAGCGGCAGCCGCAGTCGACCTGCTGAGCATCCCCCTGCTCGCGGCCGTCGCCTTCCTCCTCGGTCTCGGCGGGCTCTTCTTCGATACGGCAGCCACGGCCTACCTGCCGGACCTGCTCGGCCGCGACCCCGTACTCCTGGAGCGTGCCAACTCCCGTCTGCGCGGCGCCCAGACCGCCATGTCCGGCTTCGCGGGACCACCCGCGGGCAGCGCCCTGCTCGCACTCGGCCGGGCGGTCCCGCTCCTCGCGGACGCGGTGTCGTTCGCGCTGTCGGCCGTGCTCGTACGGTCACTGCCTGCCGCACCCCGCCCCGTACCGGAGGCGCACGAGTCGCTCCTGCGGCAGGCGCGGGCCGGAGCCTCGTACGTCTTCAAGGACCGTCTGCTGCTCGGGCTCGCGCTCCGTCCGGCGGTCGGCAACATCGCCTTCCTCGCGGTGGAGACCGTCCTCGCCCTCTTCACGCAGGAACGCCTCGGAATCGGCACCTACGGCTTCGGCCTGCTCCTCACGGCGGAGGCCGCCGGTGGTCTGCTCGGTGCGGCCCTCGCCTCCCGGCTCGGCTGGCAGCTCGGCACCGGAACGGCACTGATCTGCACGGCCACCGTCGAGGGCCTCGCCATCCTGGCCCTGGCCGCCGCCCCGAATCCGTACGTCGCCGGTCTCGCACTCGCCGTCTGCGGAGCCGCCATGGGCGCCACGATGGTCCTCGGCCCCTCCCTGCGGCAGGCGATCGTCCCGGCCCGCCTGATGGGCCGCGTCGCCTCCACCTCCCGCATGCTCGCCATGTGCGCCGCCCCGCTCGGCGCCTTCCTCGGCGGCTGGCTGGCCGCCGCCTACGACGTCCGCACCCCGCTGTACGCGGCCGCCGGCCTCCTCCTCGCGATGACCGCCATCACGGCATCCATGACCAGCAACCGCCGTGTCGAGGAGGCACTGCGCACGGCTGCCTCGACCGGCGGTCCGCCGGATCCCGCCCGTAGGAGTGCACCCGATTCGGTATGACGCTTGCCGGAGGAGGAGATGGTGACGGTGCGCTCGCGCATGCCGGGCAGGGGCGGGGTGCGGTGGCCCGGAGGGCCTGGTGTCGCGGGGTGTGAAGGCCGAACCTCTGAAGTTGCTCAACTCCGCTTTGGCCCGGGCCGGGTGCGGGCATCCCCACCGCACGCAAGAAGCGGGGGTCACCGCTTCGGGGGACAGAGAGGCGGGGGTGGTCTCCGTGGGGATTGTCATCGCGATCGGCGTCGTGTTCGTGGTTCTGGTGGTGATGGGCACCATCAGCGCCCAGTCGGGCGGCAGGTCGAGCGCAAGGTCGAGGCGGCGTCGGCGCAGTGGTTGGGCCGGCTCCGGCGGAAGCGGCGGCGGCTGCGGGGGCAGCTCGTCGTGCGGGGGCGGTTCGTCGTGCGGCGGTGGGTCGTCGTGCGGCGGTGGCGGTGGATGCGGCGGAGGGAGCTGAGCGGTCACCCGGACCCGGCGGCCTGACGGTCGCCGGGGCCACGGCGGAGCGGCTGACACGGGGCAGCTGATCCGGCGGAGCGGCTGACACGGGGCAGCTGATCCGAAAGTGGCATCTGCCAGGGGGAATGCATCCGTGCATAGTCGTCACACCAAAGTGCCCGGCGGGGGTCAACTTCCGCCGGGCACTTACTTGTTGAAGTGTGGAGAACAGTTGAACTGTGGGGCCCTCGGGGGGATGGAAACCCCACGAAGTTGGGTAAAAACGCTGTGGCAGCGCTCCCCTTCATGATTCCCTTTCACCTGTTGACGCAGCCACGGACCGACAAGAGCCCAGCCCATGCGCCAGGTCCGCCCCCCTTCCCACTGCGTGTTTGCGGAGCCGACCCATGCTCACGACCCTCCAGACCACCTACACCGACACGCGCGCGGCCGACCTCGCCTGGGCGCTCGGCCGCGAGCCGCTGCCCGCGCTCGCCGTCCTCGATCTCGAACTGGGGGACGCCAAGGTGCAGTTGCGCCTGCTCGGCGCCTCGCACCAAGTGCTCCTCGACCAGGAACTGGGCACGTGTTCGGAGACCGTCGCATGCATGCCGGGCAGTAGTACGCCGCTGCCGCTGGGGGTCGCCAAACGGGTGGGGGACTGGGAGTACGAGTTCGCGGCGCGCGTCGAGACGCTCTCGCGCGGCTCGTTCGCCGGGCGCGCCCAGGAGCTGCTCGCCCTGGTGTCCGACCACCCCAACGGCCTTGCCGGGGTCTTCCCCGGCAGCCCGCACGCGTTCACCGCCATGCTCGTCCAACGGCATCCGGACCACCCCTCGCAGGTGCACTGGCGCACCTGGCACGCCTATCCGCAGGAAGGGCAGTTGGTGGCGACCCGCACGAGGGTGGGGGTGCGGCAGCCGGCAGTGGTGTGAGCGCACGGGCGGCGGTGTGAGCCCGCCGCGCGCCGACTCAACCCTCGAACCGACGAGTTAAGCCTTGTGGGTGACAGGCTGTCCATCGGTCGTGACGTAGCGTTCGCAGCGTGATCGAACCGCCCCTGCCCGCACCTCCCGGCGTCCCGCGCCCCCGGGAGGCGGCCGTCGACGCCCGGCTTCCGGTGTCCGCGCGCACCGGCCGGTTCCTGGTGCTCCTGGGCGTCTTCATCTGCGCGGCCTGCGGCCTCGTCTACGAGCTCGAACTGGTCGCCCTCGGCTCGTACTTGATCGGCGACTCCGTCACCCAGGCCTCCGTCGTCCTGTCCGTGATGGTCTTCGCGATGGGCATCGGATCCTTGGCCGCCAAGCGTCTTCGCTGCCGGGCCGCCGCCGGTTTCGGCATGGTCGAGGCGGTGCTCGCCCTTGTCGGCGGATGCAGTGCGATGGCCTTGTACGCGGGGTTCGTCTGGGGCGGCGAGGCGCGCGCCCTGCTCGTGACGTTCTCCCTCGCCATCGGCATTCTGATCGGCGCCGAAGTCCCGTTGCTGATGACGCTGATCCAGCGGATCAGGCGCCAGGACGCGGGCGGCGCGGTCGCGGACCTGTTCGCGGCGGACTACGTGGGCGCCCTCGTCGGCGGGCTCGCCTTTCCGTTCCTTCTGCTGCCGATGCTCGGGCAGTTGACGGGCGCGCTGCTCACCGGCGCGGTCAACGCGGTCGCGGGCGGCGCCCTGGTGCTCTGGCTGTTCCGGCACGATCTGACCCGGCGCAGCCGCCGGCTGCTGCTGCTCGCCAATGTCTCGGTGCTCGCGCTGCTCGCCGCCGCGGCCGTGATGGTGGACGACTTCGAACGGGCGGCGCGGCGTGCGGTGTACGGGGCCGATGTACGCGTCGCCGTCCAGACCGACGTCCAGGAGGTCGTCCTCACCGGCCCTCCTGCCGGACCGCTCAACCTCTTCCTCGACGGCCGGCTGCGGGTCAGCGGCCGCGACGAGCACCGCTACCACGAGGCGCTCGTCCAGCCGGCGATGGCAGGGGAGCACGGCCGGGTGCTCGTGCTCGGGGGCGGGGACGGTCTGGCGTTGCGCGAGGTCCTCAGACACCGCGGGGTGCGCCGGGTGGACGTGGTCGAACTCGATCCGGCGGTAGTGGAGTTGGCGCGCCGCGATCCCGCGCTGGCCGCGCTGAACCGTCACGCCTTCGAGGACCGGCGGGTGCGCGTGGTGCACGCGGACGCCTTCCAGTGGCTTCGCGGCGTGCAGGACCGGCCGTACGACGTGGTGATCTCGGATCTTCCCGACCCGGGCATCACGGCCTCCACGAAGCTCTACTCGCAGGAGTTCTTCGGCCTCGCGAGCCAGGTGCTCGCGCCGGACGGGCGGCTCGCGGTGCACGCGGGGTCGGCGACCTCGCGGCCGCGGACGTTCTGGACGGTGGACGCGAGTGTGCGGGCGGCGGGCCTCGCGACGGTTCCGTACGGCGCGGGCGGACGGCTCGCCGGGTTCGCGGCGGGGCCCGACCGGGGGGTGGCGGCGGCGCCGGCGGTACGGGACTGGGGGTTCGTGCTCGCGGGGAGCTCCCGGCCGGGGCTGCGGCTCGATCCCTCGTACCGCTATCGGTCCCTGAGCGACGGAGTGCTGCGGGCGGGGGCTCGGGCGGTGGAGAGGACTCGGGTCGAGGTGGGGCCGTCGACGTTGGTGCATCCGCGGTTCTAGGGGGTGGGCGCATCCGCGGTTCCGGGGCGGATGCGGGTGGGGACCGGCCGGTGCGGGCCCGTGCGGGGCTGCGGTGCCCCGAACGCCCAGAACCGCTGCCCCCGTCCAACCCGCCCCGGTAGGCTCGCGAGGCATGGAGCTCGAGGTGTTCGTTCCGGTGCCCGAAGCCGAACTGCGACGCGCCCTGGGGGACCCCGGCAAAGTCGCCCGCAGCGTCCCCGGCCTGCAGCGCGCGGCCGACGGGGAGCCGATCGAGGGCCGGCTCAAGGTACGGATCGCCGGGCACACCATCACGTACCGCGGCTCCGCGAAGGTCGCCAAGCGCGGTGGTGCGTACGCCATCGAGGGCGAGGCGACCGAGGTGCGGGGCTCCGGCTCCGTGCAACTCGCGCTGAAACTGCGGCTCGTGGCGGCCGATGGTGGTACGACGCTGGCGTTCAGCGGCGGTGGCAAGGCCGAGGGCCGGGCCGCGGAGGCGGACGCCGCAGCGGTGGAGTCGGCGGCGAAGCGGCTGCTCACGCGGTTCGCGGAGCGGCTGGGCGAGGTGGCTTCGGCTGCGGGGGCGCCCGCGGTGCAAGCGCCCGAGGAGGATGCGCCCGCTGCGGCGCTGGTGATCGAGGAGCCGGCCATCGAGGAGCCGGTGATCGAGGAGGCGGCCATCGAGGAGCCGGTGATCGAGGAGGCGGCCATCGAGGAGCCGGTGGTCGAAGAGCCGGTCGCGGATGCGCCGGTCGCCGATGAGTCACCGGTCGCCGATGAGTCCCCGGACGCCGATGAGCACATCTCCGTCTTCGAGACCGAGGTCCCGCCCCCGTCTCTCGACCGCTCCTACCAGGAGGCGCTCTCCGACGACATGGACGTGGTGTTCGGCGAGCCGCCCACCGAGGCCGCGCACGCCCGCCGCACGATGATCGGCCGCAGCGCCGAAGAGGTGGACCACGCCCCGCCCCGCGGTCGTTACGCCCCCGTGCCCGCCCCGGACGGCAGCAGCGCCACCGACACCCTGCGCTGGGTGGCCCCGGCGGCCGCGCTCGTCGTCGCCTCGGCCATCGTCGTGGGCCGGGTGCTGCGCCGCCGCCGTTAGGCGGTTGGAGGCAGGGCACCGGTCAGGACTAGGGTCGAAGCCGTGACGACACAGGACGACATCACGCTGGTCGCGGGCGGCGCCGAACTCACCGTGCAGGGCGGCAACGGCTGCCGGATCGGTTCGCTGCGCATCGACGGCACCGAGCTGCTGCGACAGGGCGACCACTACGGCTCCTTCCCGATGGTGCCGTGGTGCGGGCGCACCGAGAACGGGCAGTTCCGCAATGGCGGGCAGGTGTATCAACTGCCGGTCACCGATCCGCCGCACGCCATTCACGGCACCGTGCGGGACAAGGCCTGGCGGCTGGCGAGCTCCTCGGAGAACGAGGCGGTCTTCACGTACGACCTGATCGAGCCGTGGCCGTGGACCGGCCGCGTCACGCAGGTCTTCGCCCTGGCCGAGGACAGCGTGACGCTCACGATGGGGATCGAGACGTACGGGGATTCCTTCCCGGCGCAGATCGGCTGGCACCCGTGGTTCAAGCGCCATCTGCGCGAGGGCGGCTCGGAGGCTTCGATCGCCTTCGATGCGGCCTGGCAGGAGGAGCGTGGTGAGAACTATCTGCCCACGGGCAAGCGCATCGCTCCGCAGCCGAGCCCGTGGGACGACTGCTTCGGGATGCCGGACGGGGTCGACGTCACGGTGACGTGGGCGGATGAGCTCGAGCTGCGCGTGCAGAGCCGTGAGCAGTGGGTCGTGGTCTACGACCACCAGCCGGAGGGCGTCTGTGTCGAGCCCCAGACCGGTCCGCCGAACGGTCTGAACACGCACCCGCGTCTGGTCACGCCGATCGATCCGCTCGAGGCGTCGACGACCTGGAGCTGGCGCAGGCTCTGACCCGACCCCGGATACCCTGACCACCATGACTGACGTACGCGGCGACCTGCTGCAGCAGATCAAGGACAAGGCCGTCGTGCACGGCAAGGTGACGCTCTCCTCCGGGATCGAGGCCGACTACTACGTCGACCTGCGGCGGATCACGCTCGACGGCGAAGCCGCCCCCCTCGTCGGCCAGGTGCTGCTCGACCTCACCAAGGAGCTCGAGTTCGACGCCGTCGGCGGGCTCACCATGGGCGCCGACCCCGTCGCCGGCGCCATGCTGCACGCCGCCGCCGCACGCGGTCACAAGCTCGACGCGTTCGTCGTCCGCAAGGCGGCCAAGGCGCACGGGCTGCAGCGCCGTGTCGAGGGTCCGGACATCAAGGGCCGGCGGGTCCTGGTCGTCGAGGACACGTCCACGACCGGCGGTTCCCCGCTGGAGGCCGTGCAGGCCGTACGGGAGGCGGGCGCCGAGGTCGTCGGCGTGGCCACCATCGTGGACCGTGCCACGGGCGCCGCCGAGAAGATCCAGGAAGGCGCCGGAGTGCCGTACCTCTTCGCCTTCGGCAAGGACGAGCTCGGGCTGGATTGAGCCCCGGGGCGATCGGATGGTTGAACGGGGGACTTTGGTCCCCCGTTCTGCGTTCCCCGGTGGACTGGAGCAATCCCGGATGTCTGGAAAGATAGGGGCGACGATGACGTCATCCCCTCAGTGAGGGGTCCCGGCCAAACACGAGCCAGGGCCAAGCACCCACCCCGCGTACATCAAGGAGCGGACAGATGCCCATCGCAACCCCCGAGGTCTACAACGAGATGCTGGACCGGGCGAAGGCAGGCAAGTTCGCCTACCCGGCCATCAACGTGACCTCGTCCCAGACGCTGCACGCTGCCCTGCGCGGCCTCGCGGAGGCGGAGAGCGACGGCATCATCCAGATGTCCACCGGTGGCGCCGAGTTCCTGGGCGGCCAGCACTCCAAGGACATGGTGACCGGCGCTGTCGCGCTCGCCGAGTTCGCGCACGTCGTCGCCAAGAAGTACGACATCACCATCGCGCTGCACACGGACCACTGCCCCAAGGGCAAGCTGGACACCTACGTCCGCCCGCTCCTGGACATCTCCGCCGAGCGCGTGGCCCGCGGTGAGAACCCGCTGTTCCAGTCGCACATGTGGGACGGCTCGGCCGAGACCCTCGCCGACAACCTGGCCATCGGCCAGGAGCTGCTCGCGAAGGCCGCCGCCGCGAAGATCATCCTCGAGGTCGAGATCACCCCGACCGGTGGCGAGGAGGACGGTGTCTCGCACGAGATCAACGACAACCTCTACACCACGGTCGACGACGCGATCCGTACCGCCGAGGCGCTGGGCCTGGGCGAGAAGGGCCGCTACCTGCTGGCCGCCTCGTTCGGCAACGTGCACGGCGTCTACAAGCCGGGCAACGTCGTCCTGAAGCCCGAGCTGCTCAAGGAGCTGCAGGAGGGTGTGGGCGCGAAGTTCGGCAAGACCTCGCCGTTCGACTTCGTCTTCCACGGCGGCTCCGGCTCCACGCTGGAGGAGATCCACACCGCCCTCGAGTACGGCGTCGTGAAGCAGAACCTCGACACCGACATGCAGTACGCGTTCTCGCGTCCGGTCGTGGACCACATGTTCAAGAACTACGACGGCGTCCTGAAGGTCGACGGCGAGGTCGGCACCAAGTCGCTGTACGACCCGCGCACGTGGGGCAAGGCGGCCGAGGCCGGTATGGCCGCGCGTGTGGTCGAGGCGGCGCAGGCGCTGCGCTCGGCGGGCACGAAGCTCAAGTAAGCGGTTTTCGTACGAGGTTGGGTCCGGGTTCCCGTCGGGGAACTCGGACCCTTCGTCGTGCTCGGGGGCGCTTTGCCGGGCATGCCTCCGCAGAAGGTTGAGGTCGTCGGGCAGGAGGCGGAACGCCTTGTGGCCGGTCAGCGGCCGAACCGCGCGGAAGTCCCGGCGGTCGAGGGTGAGAACGCACTCGCGATGCACCACACACGCCGTGGGCGCGCGTCGGCAGTGGGTGCTGGGCGATCGTCGCCTCGGCGTCGAAGTCCTTCAACATCCCTGCGCTGAGAGGCAGTTACGGCATCATCGGCGACTCCGAGTCGCATGCCGCGGTCGCGATCATGCCGGGCGGCGCGTACCGGGCGCCCGGGTTCGTCCGGCTCAACGTGGGGTGCCCGCGCGCCAAGGCGGAGGCGGGAGTGGATGCGCTGGTGCGGGCGGTTTCGCGGCTCTGAGGGGCTGCGCCCCGAATGCGGTGGTCCGGAGTCGGGTGCGCACGGCACGATCGGGCCATGGGAAATCCCGCTTCCTTCCGCGACCAGTCCAACTGGGGCGACGGCTACGAGCTGGCCATCGAGACCGGTTCCACCGGCGACGCCGAGCTGCAGGCGCTCCTGAGTGCCGTGTGGTCGGCGGCGGAGGTGCGGGGGTGCTTCGGGCGGAGTGACGTCGAGCCCGAGGAGCAGGACGAGGTGCCGTGCACGGTGGCTTCGCTGGCCGAGTACGGGCACCTGCGCGGTCTGGTGCGTCTGCCGACGGGGCAGTTGGCGGCATGCGGCTGCACGGCCGTCCGCGGTGGCGACGACAGCAGCGACTGGCTGGACTTCTACGTCTCCACGGGCGTGCTGACCAAGGCGGGCATCTCGTACTGGGACGGCCGGCCGTTCTTCCGGTCCGCGGTCGTCGACGACTGGCTCGCCGACATCGCGGTCAAGGCCTTCGCACAGGCGCCGTTCAGCATGGGGATCGTCGGCTGGATGGTCTCCGGAACGGCCGACGCCGCCATGCTCGCGGACGGGATGCCGCAGGTGCGCGGCGGGGGACTCCTGCTGCCGCGTGACGGGGTCCTGCACTACGGGCCCGCCAACGACTGAGCGAGGGCGCCGGACGCATGCCCGGCACCCTCGCTCCGTACGACCTCAGACCTTCAGCTGCGTGTAAGCCTCTTCGCTGCTGTCGCGCAGGAACTGCCAGCAGCGCTCGTGCTCTTCCTTCTCGTCGATCTCACCGGCGGCACGGGCCAGCGCGGCCAGGCAGCGCAGGAAGCCGCGGTTCGCCTCGTGGCTCCACGGCACCGGGCCGTGGCCCTTCCAGCCGGAGCGGCGCAGGGCGTCGAGGCCGCGGTGGTAGCCGGTGCGCGCGTACGCGTACGACTCGACGGTGCGGCCGCCCGCGAAGGCCTCGTCCGCGAGCAGTGCCCAGGCCAGCGAGTACGTGGGGTGGGCAGCGGCCACCTCGGCCGGTGTCGAGGTGGCGATGAGGGCCTTCGCCGCCTCGTTCTCGGGCAGTTGCGTGGGGCCCGGGCCGCCGAGCAGGTTCTTGTGCGTCTCCATGCGGTCAGTCTGCCACCACCACCATTCGAGTGATTTGCTGCGGCACGTGGAACTACGGGGGGAACGCCACATGCCGAAACGACGCACATCTATGAGCAAACCGGTCCTGATCGGACAGTCGGTCCTGCTCGGACGACTGTCCGCCCCACTCCGCGATCACCCGCGGCGCGCACTGGCCGCGGTCGCCGCCGCAGGGGTGCTCGTCTCGACCTTGCTGCTGCCCTGGGCGATGCCCCTCGGCTGGGACGAGCTCGTCTACGCGACCCGTTTTCCGTCGTACGCCGACGGCCTCGACGTCGAGTTCAGCGCACCGCGCACCCGGGGCGTCCCGCTGCTCCTCGCCCCGGTCGCCCTGTGGTCCGACTCCGTCGTGCTGCTGAGGCTGTGGCTGACCCTGCTGTGGTCGGCCGCCCTGTATCTCGGCTTCCTGCCGTGGCTGCGGGTCCTGCGGCCGAACGTGGTCGTGGTCGCCGCGGCCTGCTACACCGGCATCTGGTCGGTGCTCTTCTACCTGGCCCAGGCGATGCCCAACCACTACACGGCGATGGGGACCCTAGCCGCCGTCGGCTGTCTGGCCCGCCGGACCCGTACCCCGCTCTCGTACGCGGGCATCGTCACCGGCCTCGCGATGGCGACGCTGATGCGCCCGAACGACGGTGTCTGGGCGGCCCTTCCGTTGCTGGCCGCCGTCCTCGTGGTCCCCGCCTGGCGCAGCCGCGCCACGGCCGCCGCGGTCGCGGGCGGTGTGGCGGCCGGGCTGGGGCCGTGGATCGTCGAGGCCCAGCTGCGCTTCGGCTCGGTGGCCCACCGGCTCTCCGAGGCCAGCGAGGTCCAAGGCGGCCTGCGCCCGGTGTTCGCGCTGCCGTGGCATATCGCGGCCCTCGACGGGCGGCTGCTGTGCCGTCCGTGCGGTGCGGATGCGGTGACGCTGCAGGGGGTGTCGCTGTGGCTGCTGCTCATCCCGCTGGCCGGGCTCGGCGTGTGGGCGGCGGGCCGGTCCTGGCCTGGCGGGGTCACGGGCGGTGCGGGCGATGCGGGCGATGCGGGTGATGCGGGTGATGCGGGCAGTACGGAGGGTGCAGGCGATACGGGAGATACGGACGCATCCGCCGTCGCGCGGGCCCTGCGCCTCGCGGCGCTCACCGCGGCCTGCACCGCCGCCCCGTACTTCTTCCTCGTCCCCTACGCGGCCCCTCGCTTCCTGTTTCCCGCCTACGCCCTGCTCGCCCTGCCGGCCGCGCTCGGCCTGCTGTACCTCCGGGACGCGGTGCGCCTTTCGCGGTCCCGTACGAGAGGACTCCTCGTCTCCCGGGTGGCGGGACTCCTCGCAGCCGCCGTCCTCACCGCGTATGCCGTCGGTCAGCTGCTGCTCGTCCAGGGGCACGGACGCATCCAGGAGCAGGGCCGCCTGGACTGGGAACGGGTCGCGCGGGTCCTGCACGAGCAGGGGGTGCGTACGCCCTGCACCCTAGGCAGCGATTCCAGCCGCGTGCCGCTCGCGTACACCGCGGGCTGCCAACCCACCAAGGGACGGCAGCCCGACGCCTACGTCCTGCGCCATCACGAAGCGCCGGGCTGGGCCCGCGACTGGCCGCGCTTCCCCGTGCCCGATGCGTACGGCAAGGGCTGGTCCGTGCTGGTCAGACCGGGGTCCCGACAGCCGTGAGAGGCCTGTGACCAGGCAGGTATTGCCGATACGGGGGAGGATTGCGGAGGATTGCCGGTGGGGACCGGGGCCCCCGTGCCGGCATCGGCAGGGGCGGACCGCTACCCGAAGTACCGAGGAGACAGTGATGTCCCACGAGACCGCAGAGGCGGGAACCAACGAAGCTCCGGAGACCCCGGAGACCCCGCATCTCGACTTCGCCGGCACCACGCCGTACGAGGACTACGTCCAGGCCGACGTCCTCACCCACCTGCAGAAGACCCTCTCGGACGACCCCGGGGAAATGGTCTTCCTGGTGACCACGCAGGTCATGGAACTCTGGTTCACGGTGATCGTGCACGAGTGGGAGACCGCGGCCCGCGCGCTGCGCGAGGACGATCTCACCGTCGCGAAGGACGCCCTGAAGCGTTCCGTACGGGAGCTGGAGGCGCTGAACGCGTCCTGGACTCCGCTCATCGGTCTGACCCCCGCACAGTTCAACTCCTACCGCGCCGCGCTCGGCGAGGGCTCCGGATTCCAGTCGGCGATGTACCGGCGGATGGAGTTCCTGCTCGGTGACAAGTCCGCCTCGATGCTGGTGCCGCACCGTGGTGCGCCGCGCGTCCACAGGGAGCTGGAGAAGGCCCTGCACGAGCCGTCGCTCTACGACGAGGTGCTGCGGCTGCTCGCACGGCGTGGCTACGCCGTACCGGACACGGTCCTCTCGCGTGATCTCTCGCAGCGGTACGAGCCTTCGGACGCGGTCGAGGCCGTATGGGCCGAGGTGTACGGCGGCGACCAGGACGGTGAACTGGTGCGGCTCGGCGAGGCGTTGACCGATGTCGGTGAACTGGTGTGGCGATGGCGCAACGACCATCTGGTGGCCACGCGGCGCGCGATGGGCTCCAAGACCGGGACCGGCGGGTCGGCGGGTGTGGCGTGGCTGGAGAAGCGGGCGCGCAAGAACGTCTTCCCCGAGCTGTGGACGGCGCGCAGCTATGTCTGATCTGGTGCTGAGGGCCGCGGAGCTCGACGCGGCGGACGAACTGGGCAAGCTGCGCGCGCAGTTCGTGCTCGATGCCGCGTCCGATGATGCGGCGGACACCGCGGGCGTCTACCTGGACGGGAACTCGCTCGGCGCGCTGCCGGCGGCCGTACCCGCTCATGTCGCGGACGTGATCGCGCGCGAGTGGGGACAGCTGCGGATCCGCTCCTGGACCGAGTCCGGCTGGTGGGAGGCGCCCGAGCGGATCGGGGATCTGATCGCTCCGCTGGTGGGTGCGGCGGCCGGGCAGATCGTGGTCGGCGACTCCACAAGTGTCAATGTCTTCAAGGCAGTTGTGGGCGCGGTGCGGCTCGCGGGCGCGGGCCGTGACGAGATCCTCGTGGACGAGGCGACCTTCCCGACGGACGGGTACATCGCGGAGTCGGCGGCCCGTATGACCGGGTGCACGGTGCGTCCGGTGCCGGTGGCCTCGATGGCCGCCGAGGCAGGTCCGCGGACGGCGGCGGTGCTGATCAACCACGTCGACTACCGGTCGGGCCGGCTGCACGATCTGCCGTCCCTGACGGCCGCGGTGCAGGCGGCCGGGGCGTTGGTGGTGTGGGACCTCTGCCACAGCGCGGGTGCGCTGCCCGTGGGGCTCGACGCGCACGGGGTCGACCTGGCGGTGGGCTGTACGTACAAGTTCCTGAACGGCGGCCCGGGTTCGCCCGCGTACCTCTATGTGGCCGCGCGCCACCAGTCCGCCTTCGACTCCCCGCTGCCCGGGTGGAACTCGCACGTCGAGCCCTTCGGGATGCGGCCGGAGTTCGTCCCCGTGGACGGGGCCCGGCGGGGGCGGGTCGGAACGCCGGACATCCTGTCGATGGCGGCGCTCGAGGCGGCGCTCTCGGTGTGGGACGGGGTCGGCGTGGACGCGGTCCGTGCGAAGTCCCTTGCGCTGACGGACTTCTTCCTGGAGTGCGTCGCCGCGTATGTGCCCGAGGGCCGGGTCTCGGTCCTCACCCCGCTGGAGCACGACTCCCGTGGCAGCCAGGTGGCGCTCCGGTGCGCCGATGCCTCGTCGGTGATGGCCGAGCTGATCGAGCGCGGTGTGGTCGGCGACTTCCGCGCCCCGGACGTCCTCCGCTTCGGCTTCACCCCGCTGTATCTGGGGTTCGCCGATGTGGAGCGCGCGGCCCGGGTGCTGTCCGAGGTCCTCTAGGGCGTCTCTTTCGGATCTTGCCAGGGGCGCGGGGTCTGGCACGCACATCTGCCGCGTTGTCGTCACTCGCCGACGCTCCGCGTCGACTCCCTGGACACTGGTGCTGCTCGCGGCAGTGCTGCTCGCGGTGGTGGCGGCTTTCGCCGTCGTGCTGCTGGTCCGGTTGGTGCGCGCGAGGCGGGTGTTGCGCAGGGCCGGGGTTCCCGTGGAGAACACGCTCGCGTTCTGGGGCGCGCTCATCTACGTGATCTCGCCGGTGGACCTGCTGCCGGACCCCGTCTACCTGGACGACATCGGCGTACTGCTCCTCGCACTGCGCTCGCTGCAAGCGGCCGCCGACCGGTACGGCGTGGGCAATCGGTAATCAACCAGCCCCTGCGGCGATTGAGCAGATCCGAACGAAGTTCGGATGACGGGGTCCGGGGCGGGGCCCCGGTTTCGGGAAGGGGCGGGGTGGGGGAAAAATCGAGCCAGCCGTACCGTCACGAACGCGCCACCGATCACCGATCGGCAAGCACCGATCAGCGATCAGAAACCGAACCGCCACGAAAGGCCCGGACATGTCCGAAGAGTCCACCGCCAGAGCCGCCGCCGAGGAACAGTCGGCGTTCTCGCACCCCACGGTGGAGCCGGACAGCACGGGCGCGTACGGGGAGCACCCCGACCAGATCATCGACTTCTACGCCCCCCGGGGACGTCAACAGGGCACCCCCCTCGTCGTCGTCCTGCACGGCGGCGCCTGGCGGGCCCCGTACGACCGAAAGCACATCACCCCCCTCGCGGACTTCCTCGCGCGACAGGGCTTCGCCGTGGCCAACGTCGAGTACCGCAGGGGGAGTTCGATCCCGGCGCAGGGCGGCAGCGGACCCGTGGCGGGCCGATGGCCGGAGACGTTCGACGACGTCGCCGCCGCCCTCGACGCCCTCCCCGACCTCGTACGCACGCATCTGCCGGGAGCCGACCCGAGGCGCACCGTCCTGACGGGGCACTCCGCCGGCGGCCAGCTCGCCCTCTGGGCGGCGTCCCGGCACGTCCTGCCCGAGGACAGCCCGTGGCATGCCCCGTATCCGACGCATCTGCGCGGTGTCGTGGCCCTCGCCCCGATCGCCGACTTCGGCCTCTCCCGCGAGCTCGGCGTCTGCAACGACGCCGTCGTGCAACTGCTCGGCGGGGAGGGCAAGTTCGACGAGCGCGCGGAGCAGACCGATCCGGCCCGTCTGCTGCCCACCGGAATCGCCACCGTCCTCGTACAGGGAAGGGAGGACGCCGACGTCCCGTACGTCGTCGCCGAGGCCTACGCCGACGCCGCCGCGAAGGCCGGTGAGGTGGTCGGTCTGACGCTGCTCGAGGGCATCGGGCATTTCCCCCTCATCGACCCGGCGGCCGACGCGTGCGCGGTCGTCGCCGAGGAGATCGCCCAACTCGCCTTCTAGGCACCCGGTCCGTCTCTCCAGGCCGCCCACCAGGGCCTCTGGACCCGGCCGATAGGATTCGAACATGCCGCTGACGCTGACCGACGTAGACCGTTTCGAGGCCTCCCGCTCCCGTCTGGAGGCCATCGCGTACCGGCTGCTCGGCTCCTCGGCCGAGGCCGAGGACCTCGTGCAGGAGACGTTTCTGCGCTGGCAGGCGGCCGATGTCGGGCGGATCGAAGTTCCTGAGGCCTGGCTGACCAAGGTGCTCACCAACCTCTGTCTGAACCAGCTGAGTTCGGCGCGGGCGCGGCGCGAGACGTACGTCGGGCAGTGGCTGCCCGAGCCGCTGCTCGAAGGCGACCCCATGCTCGGCCCGGCGGACACGGCCGAACAGCGCGAGTCGGTCTCGTACGCCGTGCTGACCCTGATGGAGCGGCTGACGCCCAACGAGCGTGCCGTGTACGTCCTGAAGGAGGCCTTCGCGTACGGGCATCGGGAGATCGCCGAGATCCTCGACATCAGCGAGGCGTCCAGCCAGCAGATCTTCAGTCGGGCCAGGAAGCACATCGCGCAGGGCAAGGCGCGCACCGAGATCAGCGAGGCGGCGGCGAAGCGGATCGTCGAGGAGTTCCTCGCGGCCGCGACCAGCGGGCAGACCGAGCCGCTGCTCAAGCTGCTGACCTCGGACGCCGTCGCGATCGGCGACGGCGGTGGGAAGATCCCGGCGAAGGCCACTCCGTTCCAGGGCGCCATCGCCGTGGCGAAGTTCCTGCGCGGGATGTTCAAGCCGGCCGAGAGCAAGCGCCGGATGCTCGACGGCGGCACGCCCCAGGTCTACGCGTCGACGGCCAACGGCTCCCCGGCCCTCGTCATCGTGGTCGACGGACGGGTCTTCGGCGTCATGTGCCTGGAGCGTTCCGACGAGGGCATCGTCGCCGTCCGCAGCCAGGTCAACCCGGACAAGCTGGAGCGCGCCACCGAGCTGTGGAGCACGGTCGAGCGCGGAGAACCGCTGGTCCTGGCCGATTGGTAGGCCCCCACCAGAGCCTGTGACCCAGGTCACATTCTGCTCCTGTCAGGAATCCGAGAGCTGCCCGGTTCAAGGGACGTAGACCGCGAGAGAGCGGATCGGAAAGCGGCTCGGCCGCGCTAGACGGGAGCAGGACCATGACTGCTGGAATCACCGGAACCGCTGGAAACGCCACCGCCAAGCACCGCATCCTCGTCCTGGGCGCGGGCTACGCCGGAGCCTCCGCGGCGGGCCGCCTCGCCAAGCGGCTGCACCGCGACGACGTGGCCATCACCCTCGTCAACGACGAGCCGGACTTCGTCGAGCGGGTCCGCAACCACCAGCTCGCCGTCGGCCAGGAGTTCAAGCACCGGCCCTTCGAGGAGATGTTCGCCGGCACCGGCATGGAGCTGAAGCTGGCGAAGGTGGCCGCCGTCGATGTGGACCGCAAGAGCGTGCGGGTCGTCTCCACCGCCGGCGAGGAGGACCTCACGTACGACACCCTCGTCTACGCACTCGGCAGCCGCTGGAACGACCACGGGGTCCAGGGCGTCGTCGAGTACGCCCACGAGGTGTCGAGCCGCGGCGGCGCGCTGCGACTGCGCTCGCGCCTGGAGTCACTGGAGGCCGGACAGAAGGTCCTGGTCGTCGGTGGCGGGCTCACCGGTGTCGAGGCCGTGACCGAGATCGCCGAGACCCACCCGCACCTCGACGTGGCGCTGGCCGCCCGCGGTGCGCTGGGCGACTGGCTGAGCGAGAAGGGTGCGCAGCACCTGCGCAAGGTCGTCGACCGGCTCGGCATCACCGCGTACGAGAACACCTCGGTCGCCGCCGTGGAGGCGGACCAGGTGAAGACAGCGGACGGCGAGGCCATCGCGGCCGACGTGACCGTGTGGACCACCGGTTTCGCCACGCACCCGATCGCGGCGGCCAGCGGGCTTCAGGTCACCGAGGGCGGCCAGATCGTGCTCGACGACATGATGCGCTCGGTCTCGCACCCGGATGTCTACGCGGTCGGCGACGCCGGCTGGGCGATGGGCGACGCGGGCAAGCCGCTGCGGATGTCCTGCGCCACCGGCACCCCGATGGCGTGGCAGGCCGCCGATGCGATCACCTCGCAGCTGACCGGTCTCAAGCAGCCCAAGATGCCGCTGCACTACTTCAACCAGTGCATCTCGCTGGGCAGGCAGGACGGCCTGATCCAGTTCGTCAACGCCGACGACAGCTCGAAGGAGAAGGTACTGACCGGGCGCATGGCGGCCCGCTACAAGGAGTTCATCTGCAAGGCCGCGGCCTGGGGCGTGGGCCACCCGGGGGCGACGGTGGGCTCGAAGGGGCGGCGCGTGGCGCGTGAGCAGGCTCTGGCCGCTGCCTGATGTCCTGCGGGAGAAGGGCGTCCCTCCTCGGGGATACGAGGTGGGGGCGCCCTTTCCCCTGCGCCCTCTCCGTAACCCCGTGTAGTACCTGAGGCGGACCCCGAAGGATCCGGCCCGGAGATGACGACGCCCAGGCCACGGGCGCATACCGTCGGATGCGTGAACGAGACAGCTCAGAACCCTCACGGTGTCCGGACCGAGGCCCGCCTGATCCGTGGCGGCCTCGCCACGGTGCGCGCCGATCTGTTCAGCGGGGCGTTCGCGTTCCGGCCGCTCCCGCCGCTGCCGGCGGACCACCGGGTGATCCGCCGGATACCGAAGCGGATGCAGCCGTACGGGAAGTGGCTGCCGCACGCGCTGATCGTGCTGGTGGCCGCCTTCCTGATGCTTCTGGGGACGGCGGCGGACAACTACAGCTACCTGTACGGCAGCCGCCCCTCGACCGAGCTGTTCGTCATCGGCCTCTTCGCCGCCGTGCCCGTGCTGCTCACGCTCTCCCGGCCGGTCGCCGCGTTCTGGCTTTCTCTCGCGCTCACCCTGGTCGGTTCGGTGGGCTTCTTGTCGAGCTGGGAGGACGCCTTCCCGTGGTCGGTGGCCGGCTTCCTGGCCCATCTCGTGGTCATGACCCAGGTGGCGCTGCGCTCGCGGCCCCGGGTCGCCCTCGAGATGTGGCTGATCACGCTGTTCTTCGGCGTGGCCGCCCTCATGATCACGGGCGCCACGCCGGCGGCGGTCGCGGCCATGACGGTGCTCTCGGGCTTCTCCCTGGCCGCCGCCGCGTCCCTGCACGGCTGGACCTCCGCCCGCCAGGAAGTCGCCGTGAAGACGGCCGAGGTCGTAGCCCAGGAAGAGGACACCCTCGCCGAACGCTCCAAGCGCACCCGCCTCGAAGAGCGCACCAACATCGCCCGCGAGCTGCACGACGTCGTCGCCCACCACATGAGCGTCGTCGCCATCCAGGCCGAGGCGGCCCCGTACCGCGTCGAGAACCCGCCGCCCGAGCTGGAGCAGGCCTTCGCCACCATCCGCGAGAACGCCGTCGCCGCGCTCACCGAACTGCGCCGCGTCCTCGGTGTCGTACGGGCGGAGGACTACGCGGCGCCGGACGCCCCGCAGCCCACCCTGGCCGAGCTCGACGGGCTGCTGGCGAATGTGCGCGAGGCGGGCCTGACCGTGGAGAAGACGGTCACGGGCGCGCTGCGTGAACTGCCGCCGGGCGTCGAACTCTCCGCGTACCGCATCGTGCAGGAAGCCCTCAGCAACACCCTCCGCCACGCGCCCGGCGCCTCGGCGAAGGTCGAAGTGGCGTACGTCCTCGGCGGTCTCGGACTCCGTATCGTCAACGGACCGCCCACCGGCCTGATCAAGACCTCCCCCGGCGCCGGGCACGGCATCACGGGGATGCGCGAGCGGGTCACGATGCTCGGTGGCGCCATGACGGCCGGGGAGAGCGCGGACGGTGGCTACGAGGTGAGCGTGTTCCTGCCGGTCGAGCAGGCCCCGCACGAGGAGACCGGTACGGGAGAGGGCGCATGAGCGCGATCCGTGTCGTGATCGTCGACGACCAGATGATGGTCCGCGAGGGATTCTCGGTCCTCCTGAACGCGATGCCGGACATCGAGGTGGTCGGCGAGGCGGTGAACGGCCGCGAGGCCATCGCCCGCGTGGCCGAACTGCGCCCCGACGTCGTGCTCATGGACATCCGTATGCCGGAGATGAACGGCATCGACGCCACGCGCGAGATCGTCGCGTCCGACGCAGCCACGAAGGTGCTGGTCCTCACGACCTTCGACCTCGACGAGTACGTCTACGAGGCACTGCGCGCGGGTGCCTCGGGCTTCCTGCTCAAGGACGCCTCGGCCCGCCAACTGGCCGAAGGTGTACGGGTGGTGGCGGAGGGCGAGGCCTTGCTGGCGCCGACGGTCACCAAGCGGCTGATCGTCGAGTTCACCAAACTGGGCTCCGCGGCCGGCCTGAAGGCCTCCTCGCAGTCCCACATCGGTGACCTCACCGAGCGCGAGACGGAGGTCCTGGTCCTGATCGCCCAGGGACTGTCGAACCATGAGATCGCCGAGCACCTGGTCGTGGCCGAGTCGACCATCAAGACCCATGTGTCCCGGATCTTGGTGAAGCTGGGGCTCCGGGACCGTACGCAGGCGGCGGTGTTCGCGTATGAGGCGCGGTTGGTGACGCCGGGTTAGTCCGGTACGCGATCTTCGTCAGGGGGCACGATTCGTGCTCTGAACAGCGGAGTTGTCCATTGCGGCGCTGTTGAGAAGCAGTGACGGATTGTGGCTCGATCATGGACGAACGCCCGAGGTTCATGTTTTTGAAGGAGCCCGGAGGCCCGGAAGGCCTCCGGGCTCCTTCGCTGTCTAGGGTCGGTCCATGACGACAGCTGCCTTCACCCCCGATTCCCCGGCCTTCGCCGCCGACCCCTACCCCGCCTACACCGAACTCCGCGCCACTGGCAGGGCGTTGTGGTTCGAGCCCACGCGGCAGTGGCTGATCCCGCACCACGCCGATGTGTCCGCGCTGCTCAGGGACCGGCGGCTCGGGCGGACGTATCTGCATCGGTATACGCATGAGGAGTTCGGGCGGCAGACGCCCGCCCCCGAGCACGAGCCGTTCCACACGCTCAACGACAACGGGCTGCTCGATCTGGAGGCGCCGCGGCACACCCGGATACGGCGGCTCGTGGCCAAGGCGTTCACGCCGAGGACCGTGGCGGGACTTCAGCCGTACGTCGAGGAGTTGGCGGCCTCGCTGGTGCGGCGGCTGGTCGCCGACGGCGGCGGGGATCTCGTCGAGGAGCTGGCCGAGCCGCTGCCGGTCGCCGTGATCGCCGAGATGCTCGGCGTTCCCGAGAGTGACCGTCCGCTGCTGCGGCCCTGGTCGGCCGATATCTGCGGGATGTACGAGCTGAATCCGTCGGTGGAGACGGCGCGGAAGGCCGTCGCCGCGTCCGTCGAGTTCTCCGCGTATCTGCGTGAGTTGATCGCCGAGCGGAGGAAGGAGCCGGGGGAGGATCTGATCTCCGGGCTGATCGCCGCGCACGATGAAGGGGAGAGGCTCACCGAGCAGGAGATGATCTCCACCTGCGTGCTGCTGCTCAACGCCGGGCACGAGGCGACGGTGAATACGACTGGAAACGGGTGGCTTGCGCTGTTCCGTAACCCGGAGCAGTTGGCCTCGCTGCGCGAGCACGGCGCCGATCCCGAAAAGTTGTCCACAGCTGTGGAAGAACTCATGCGGTACGACACCCCGCTGCATCTCTTCGAGCGCTGGGTCCTCGAGGACATCGAGGTCGGGGGCGTCCGGATCCCGAAGGGGTCCGAGGTCGCGCTGCTCTTCGGGTCCGCGAATCATGATCCGGCGGTCTTCGCCGAGCCCGGCCGCCTCGACCTGACCCGCGTGGACAATCCGCATGTCTCGCTCGGCGCCGGGATCCACTACTGCCTGGGTGCCCCACTGGCCCGTATCGAACTCGCCGCATCCTTCCGGCAGTTGCTCGTCCAAGCGCCTGCGCTGCGGCTCGCAGGGGAGCCGCAGCGCAAGGAGGGCTTCGTGATCCGGGGGCTCGCCACCCTGCCGGTCGAGGTGTGAGTCGGATCAGCTTTGCATGTCCCGGCGCCGCAGCCCCACCAGGCCCGCGACCGTGAACACCGCCGCAAGCGCGAGCTGGACCAGGACCGGAGTCCACTCCATCGCGTTGCCCGGCAGCTTCGGCAGATGCTCGAACGGGGACAGGTTCAGCACCGCGGACGGCAGGTTGAGCGCCGCGCCCAGCCAGCCGAGGCCGAGGGCGAGACCCGCGTACGCCCAGCCGAGGGCGGCGAAGCGCGGCAGAAAGCCATAGACCAGGACGGCGAACGAGCCGAGCAGCCATACGGCGACGGTCTGGACGAGGGCTGCGCCGAGGATCGGGCCGAAGTCCTGTCCGTAGCCGAGCGCCAGACCCGCACCGCCGAGCAGCATGATCAACGCCGCGCCGCCGAACGCCACATACAGATGACCGCTCGCCCACTGGATCCGGCCCACCGCGCCCGCAAGGACCGGTTCGGCACGCTGCGAGGTCTCCTCGCCGTTCAGCCGGAGCACCGACTGGACCACGTACAGCGCGGCGAGCATCGCGAGCATGCCGATCATCGCGCCCAGGAAGGAGTTGGTGACTCCGCTCTGTCCGCCCATGCGCTCCAGGATCTCGCGGGTCTTCTCGTTGTCGCCGACGAGATCCGCCGCGCCCTGCGTCATCGAGCCGAACATGATCCCGGCGAGCAGGAAGCCGATGCCCCAGCCCAGGAGCGAGCCGCGCTGCAGCCGCCAGGCGAGCGAAGTCGCGCTGGACAGACGGCCGTTGGCCGGTCCGGGGCGGGCGGGCAGGAAGCTCATGCCCACGTCGCGGCGGCCGGCCAGGTCGTACGCGACGGCGCCCTGGATCACGATCACCGCGAGGAACAGGAGCACGACCCACCAGCGCTCACCGGCGAAGGCACGGATGTTCTCGGCCCAGCCGATGGGGGAGAGCCAGGTCAGGACGTGCGAGCCGTCGGTCGAGGCCGCGTCGCCGGCCGCCTTCAGGGCCCAGGCCACGCCCAGTACGGCGGCGGTCAGGCCCTTGGCGAGCCGTGCGGTCTCGGTGAGTTGGGCCATCACGGCCGCCATGGTCGCGAACACCATGCCGACCCCGCCGATCGCGAGACCGAGTGCCAGGGCGCCCGGAAGGCCTTCGCCGGCCAGGCCCACCGTGGTGAGCAGCGCCACGCCCGCGTTCGCGATCAGGGCGACGAGCAGGGCCGCCGTGAGCGGCGCGCGGCGTCCGACCATCGCGGACGACAGCATCTCCTGCCGGCCGGTCTCCTCTTCCGCCCGCGTGTGCCGTACGACGAGCAGCAGGCTCATCACCGCGGCGAAGGCCCCCATGAACGCCACGTACCGCCAGGAGACGAGGGCCCCGAGCGAGTCGCCGAAGACCGGCCCGTACAGGGAGCGCAGGGAACTGTTCGTCGCCATCGAGGAGATGACACTCGCCCGTTCCCCGGCGGTGTTGTAGACGGTGCCCAGCGAGTTCGCGGCGCTCGCGGTGGTCCCGCCGAGCGCGAGCACCCACAGCGGCAGCATGATCCGGTCGCGGCGCAGGGCGAGCCGCAACAGGGCGCCCGTGCCCGCGAGATGACGGTCGCCGCCGGTCCGCGGCGCGAACCTGCTGTCGGCAGTTACGGCAGTCATCGCGCCATCGCCTCTTCGCTGCGTACGTCTTCCTGGTAGTGCCGCATGAACAGCTCTTCCAGGGTGGGCGGCGTGCTGGTCAGGGTCCGTACGCCCGACTCGGTGAGCGAGCGGAGCACCGCGTCGAGCTTGTCCGAGTCGACCTGGAGGCGGACCCGGTGCCCCTGGATGTCCAGGTCGTGTACGCCCGGGAGCTGCGACAACCCGTTCGGCGCGCCCGCGAGTTCGGCGGTGATGGCGGTACGGGTGAGATGACGCAGATCGGCGAGCGAGCCGGTCTCCACCGTTGCGCCCTTGCGGATGATGCTCACCCGGTCGCAGAGCTCCTCGACCTCGCTGAGGATGTGGCTCGACAGGAGCACGGTCCGCCCGCGCGCCTGCTCCTCGCGTACGCACTCCTGGAAGACCCCCTCCATGAGCGGGTCGAGACCGGAGGTCGGCTCGTCGAGGATCAGCAGGTCGACGTCGGAGGCGAAGGCCGCGACCAGGGCCACCTTCTGACGGTTGCCCTTGGAGTACGTACGGCCCTTCTTGGTCGGGTCGAGCTCGAAGCGCTCGATCAGGTCCGCGCGCCTGCTCTTGTCGAGCCCGCCGCGCAGCCTGCCGTACAGATCGATGACCTCGCCGCCGCTGAGATTGCGCCACAGCGTCACGTCACCGGGGACGTAGGCGATACGGCGGTGCAGCTCCACGGCGTCGTTCCACGGGTCCTTGCCGAGCAGCTGGGCGGCGCCGGAGTCGACGCGAAGGAGGCCGAGCAGGACACGGATGGTGGTGGACTTGCCGGCCCCGTTCGGGCCGAGGAAGCCGTGGACCTCTCCGGTCTCGACGTCGAGGTCGAGACCGTCCAGTGCGTGCGTCTTGCCGAACGACTTGTGCAGTCCGGAGACGGTGATTGCCTTCGTCATGATTTTGAACGTACGCTTCTTTCAGAAATTTGTGAAGTTAAGAAAGCGTATAAACTCGGGGTGCGCGGCGGAGCAGGGGAGATGATCGGGACATGGCCGGACACGAGCGGGACGCGGATGAGCAGGAGCGCGACACCAAGCGCGACCAGTTCGTGGAGGCCTTCGCGGCGCAGCTGGCGGAGGCGGGTATGCAGCGGATGCCGGCCCGCGTCTTCGGCGCGCTGCTCTCCTCGGAGTCGGGCGCGCTCACCTCGGCGGAGCTCGGCGAACAGCTCCAGGTCAGCCCGGCCGCCGTCTCCGGCGCCGTGCGCTATCTGGCCCAGGTGCACATGGTCTCGCGCGAGCGTGAGCCCGGTTCGCGCCGTGAGCGCTACCGCGTGCACGCCTCCACCTGGTACGAGGCGCTGACCAATCGCGACCAGGTCCTCAAGCGTTGGGAGGCGACGCTGAGGGAGGGCGTCGCGAGCCTCGGCGCCGAGTCGGCGGCGGGGCGGCGGATGTCGGAGACGCTGGAGTTCTTCGAGTTCCTCGAGCGGGAGCTGGGTGGGCTGATGGAGCGGTGGCGGGCACATCGGGACGAGGTCTTCGGAACGGGCTGAACCCTAGGCGGGGAGCGTCAGGGCCCAGGCCCCCGCCCGTACCGTCCACGTCCGCGTCCGTACCGGACCCGCCGTGTGCGCATCCGCCCGGTAGCGGAAGTCCGGCCCCGACACCGTGACCGACTGGGCCCGTGCCCGCAGCGCCGGAGCCGCAGAGCCCACCGAGGTCGGCCGGACCTCGACCCGTGCGAAGCCTCCCCGCGACGTGGACACCGAGACGTCCTCGACCGGCTGATCGAGATCCACCAGCGTCACGCCGTCCGCCTCCACACGCAGCCGCGAAGGCCCCAGTGAGCCCGATGCGCCCGCCGGAACAGGGCGTACGAGGGTGCGTACGAGCGACTGGCAGGTCCTCAGCGGGGGCGCCCACCAGTGGGCGCGCCCGGCGGCCGCGGCCGTGGGAAGCGCGGGAATCCGCAGGTCACCGACCACCACTCCGTCGCTGTCGTCCACCAGCAGATCCAGCTGCCGTGCCTCGCCGTCGAGCACCGCCGAAGCCGCCGCCACCGGCCCGATCGGCACGCCGAGCCCCTGTGCGAGCCGCGTCAGCGTGCCCACGGGGACCAGCGAGAGGACCGAGGAGGCCAGCTCACGCTCCCGGTGGAGTACGGAAACCGCCCGGAGCAGGGCACGGTCGTCACCGACGACCACGGGTCTGCGCGAGCCCCGGCGCTGCAGCGCTCGGGCGAATTCCTCCGGTCCGTCCGGCAGACAGATCTTCACCGGGCCGCAGGAACGCGCGCACAGCACGTCCTTGGCGATGCGGACGGACTCCCCGTCCGCGCGCCTGGCGGCGGGATCGACTACGACAAGGAGCGGCTGCTGTGAGCTCTTCGCAGCGGGCGCTGGAGCCGACACCTCGGTCCTTCCTCAAGGTACGGGGTAGCATCTTTGTGCAAGAGCCCCTTGCGCTATTGCGCCAGGGGCTTGGTCTATTCCGGGGCACCGGTCCGACGTCCGCGACCAATGGGGGTCGCCAGGTGTACGCAGTGCTAGTGCAGTGCGTGCGCCCCTGACCTTGGACATGCCCCGCCCGGAAGGGGTGTACGCCTGTGCCCGCACTTGTGCTGCTCGGTGCTCAGTGGGGTGACGAGGGCAAGGGAAAGGCCACCGACCTGCTCGGTGGCTCCGTTGACTATGTGGTGCGTTACCAGGGCGGCAACAATGCCGGTCACACGGTTGTCGTAGGCGACCAGAAGTATGCGCTCCACCTGCTTCCCTCCGGCATCCTGTCGCCTGGATGCACGCCCGTCATCGGTAACGGTGTCGTCGTCGACCCGGCCGTCCTGCTCTCCGAGCTGAGCGGACTCAACGACCGCGGTGTGGACACGTCCAAGCTCCTGATCAGCGGAAACGCCCACCTGATCACGCCGTACAACGTCACGGTCGACAAGGTGACGGAACGGTTCCTCGGGAAGCGGAAGATCGGTACGACCGGCCGTGGCATCGGCCCGACGTACGCCGACAAGATCAACCGTGTCGGCATCCGCGTCCAGGACCTCTACGACGAGTCGATCCTCACCCAGAAGGTCGAGGCGGCTCTCGAGGTCAAGAACCAGCTCCTGACGAAGCTCTACAACCGCCGCGCGATCGAGGCCGGCGGGATCGTCGAGGAGATGCTGCAGTACGCGGATCAGATCAAGCCGTTCGTCGCGGACACCACGCTGATCCTGAACAACGCCATCGACGAGGGCAAGGTCGTCCTCTTCGAGGGCGGCCAGGGCACGCTCCTGGACGTGGACCACGGCACGTATCCGTTCGTCACGTCCTCGAACCCGACCGCGGGTGGCGCGTGCACGGGAGCCGGTGTCGGCCCGACGAAGATCTCGCGGGTCATCGGCATCCTCAAGGCGTACACGACGCGCGTCGGCGCGGGCCCGTTCCCGACCGAGCTCTTCGACCAGGACGGCGCGGACCTGCGCCGGATCGGCGGCGAGCGCGGTGTGACCACCGGCCGTGACCGCCGCTGCGGCTGGTTCGACGCGGTGATCGCCCGCTACGCGACCCGTGTGAACGGTCTGACGGACTTCTTCCTCACCAAGCTGGACGTGTTGACCGGCTGGGAGCAGATCCCGGTCTGCGTCGCGTACGAGATCGACGGCAAGCGCGTCGAGGAACTCCCGTACTCCCAGACGGACTTCCACCACGCGAAGCCGATCTACGAGTACCTGCCGGGCTGGTCCGAGGACATCACCAAGGCCCAGACGTTCGCGGACCTGCCGAAGAACGCGCAGGCGTACGTGAAGGCGCTGGAGGAGATGTCCGGCGCACCGATCTCCGCGATCGGCGTGGGCCCGGGCCGGACCGAGACGATCGAGATCAACTCGTTCCTCTGAGCAGTTCGGGCTTCTGATCACTCGTAGGGGTGGGTCGCACTGGGATGCGGCCCACCCCTTGCGTGTGTCCGGACACACTGGCGCCTGTCAGGAAGGGAGTGCAGCATGACGGTTATGGCAGAGCACACGGCGCAGATGGATGTGGAGGAGTTCGAGCAGATCGCCTCCGCAGCCGAGACCGTCACGTTGGAGTTCATCGACGGGCGGCTTGAGGTGAAGCGCGTGGCCGACGGGGATCACGGAACGATCATTATGTGGCTTATCCGGCAGTGCATGCAGGCCAGGCCGGATCTGGATCTGAATCCGGTGCAGGGCCTGAAGGTGGGTGCCTATCGCAAAGGCAGGGCGCGCCCAGATGCCTCGCTGGCGCCCATTGGGCACTTCGCCGGCCATGGAGACTGGAGCGACGCGGAGGGGGTCGTGATGACGGTCGAGGTGACGTCGTACGACTCGGACACCAATCGCCGTGACCGCGAGGAGAAGCCGGACGCATACGGGTACGCGGGTATCCCGCTCTACCTGCTGATCGACCGGGACAAGGGCGCGCTCATCGTCCACACGAGCCCGGATACCGAGCATGGCGGCTACCGCGTTCAGCACACCGTGCACTTCGGTGGGACCGTCGTCCTGCCGGACCCCGTCGGCATCACCCTCGACACCGAGGTCCTCAAGAACTACGTCCGCTGACGCGCGGACGCCCGCACGCCCTGTCAGGGTGCGGGCGCAGAAGCGAACCGTCAGTCGTCGAACGTCGTCTCCCGCCCCACCTTGTCCCAAGCCGTGAGGTCCGCGCGCACCTGGTCCAGGTGGCTCAGGATCGTGTCGATCGAGTCGCCGCCCAGGGCGAGCCGGAGCGGGGTCTCCTCGGCGTTCAGGGCCGCGAGAACCGCGGCCGCGGCCTTCGCCGGGTCGCCGGCCTGCTGACCGCCGCCGGTCTCGACGTACGCGCGGGTCGCGCCCACCGTCTCCGCGTAGTCCGCGATCTCTCCCTCGCTCAGGCTGTGGTTGCCGAACAGGCTGGTGCGGAACGCACCCGGCTCCACGATCAGTACGTCGATGCCCAGCGGCTTCACCTCCGCCTGGAGCGCCTCCGAGAGTCCTTCGAGGGCGAACTTCGTGGCGCTGTACGCGCCGAAGCCGGCCATCGACATCTGTCCGCCCACACTGCTGAGCTGGACGATCGCGCCCGAGCGGCGGGCCCGCATGTGCGGGAGTACGGCGCGGGTGAGGGCCGCGGGCCCGAAGAAGTGGAGGTCGAAGAGCGAGCGCAGCTCCGCGTCGCCGTTCTCCTCGACCGAACCGACGTGCGTGCGGCCCGCGTTGTTGACCAGGACGTCGATACGGCCGTGGCGGGCCACGACATCCGCGACCACCCGGTCGATGGCCTCCGTGTCGGTGACGTCCAGTGTGACGGCCTCGACCTGGTCGGGATGCGCCGCGATCAGATCGTCCACCGTCGCCGCGCGCCGGACCGCGGCCACGACCACATCGCCCGCGCCGACCGCCGCCTCGGTGAAAGCCCGCCCGAAACCGCTGTTGGCGCCCGTGATCAGCCAGACCTTGCTCATGGTGTTCCCCCTCATAACTGGCTTTCCTGCTTACGGAGTTCAGCCTCTCCCGGACGCCCCTTCTCCGTCCAAGACTCCTCGTGATAGCCATTGGTTATGGATGTCCATGGACGCGAGCTGCGCTATTTCGTGACGGTCGCCGATGAGCTGCACTTCACGCGGGCCGCCGAGCTGCTCTATGTGTCGCAGCCCGCCCTGAGCAAGCAGATACGGGTGCTCGAACGGCAGTTGGGAGCGCCTCTCTTCGAGCGCGACCGACAGGGTGCCAGGCTCACCCCCGTGGGCGCCGAACTCCTGCCGCACGCACGGCGGGTGCTCGCCGAGTGGGACGCCGCGCAGCGTGCGGTGGAGGCGGCCAAGGTGCGCCAGCGCGCCACACTCGTCGTCGGGATGAGCCACAGTCCGGCGCGCGGCGGGCTCCGTCCTGCGATCCGCTCGCGGTTCACCGAGGCGTATCCCGAGGCCGAGGTGCAGATGCGGCAGGTGGCCTGGGAGGACCCGACGGCCGGGCTCGCGGACGGGTCGAGCGATATCGCCTTCGTCTGGCTGCCGTTGGCGGATCCGGAGCGCTACCGGTGGGTGGTGCTCGCGACCGAGGCGCGGCATGTGGCGTTCCCCGAGGGGCACCGGCTGGCCGCGCATGAGCGCGTCGCGTTCGCCGACCTCGTCGACGAACCGTTCCTCGCGCTCCCGCGTACGGCCGGTGAACTGCGGGACTACTGGCTGGCGTCGGACGAGCGGGGCGGCCGGCCGCCGCGTATCGGCGCGGAGATCGCGAGCGTCGACGAGACGTACGAGGCGCTGGTGGACGGGCGGGGTGTATGCCTGGTCGCCGCCGGGAACGTGCCGCTGGTCGCGCGGGGCGGGGTGCTGACCCGGCCGGTGGACGGGGTGGCGCCGAGCCGGTTCGCGCTGGCCTGGCGGGCGGAGGACCGGCGGCCGCTGGTGGGGGCGTATGCGGAGGCGGCGCGGCTTGCGGTGGTGGGTTAGGGCGATGGGCGCGCTCTGACCCGGTGGTGGGTCAGGGCGACAGAGACGCCCTGGCTCAGGGGCTGGTCCCTGCGTCCGGTGGGGTGAGTCCGCCCGTCGCGATGGCGGAAGTTCGCTGGCGGAATCCCCTCTTCACCCGGCCCGCACGAGCTCCGCCGGCTCGCTCCCGAGGCCCCGCCAGTCCTCCACCAGAAGCTTGCCGGCCGCGTACGGCGTGATCCGCTCGCTGCCCCGCGCCCCGCAGTCGCCACCCGTGGGCTTGGACGAAGGCCCGTACACCAGACCCTTGTCGAGCGAGGCGAGCACCTGTGTCGTGGTGCACGGCGTCTCGTAGCGCTTGTCGACCACGGTGATCTTCGCCGTGCCGACCGCTCCCGCCTCGATGGTGAACCAGATCTTGTTCCGGTTCCCCTCCATGTCCAGGGCCTGCCACTTGCCGACGTACGAGGGGGCAATGGCCGTGCCCGCGCGGCTGAGCCGGACGCTGCCCGCGCTCGACTTCAGGTTCAGGACGTCCGCCGAGCCGATCGTCAGCGACATCTCCGTCGGGAACTCGCACTTGGCCGGGTTGCGCTGGAGCGGTACGTCCCCGCCGTTCAGCTCGAGCGTGGAGGCGTCGGCGGAGACGGCCACCGACTTGCGTACGCACATCCAGTCGTTGCCGAGGTCGACGGAGGTCGCGACCGTATCGCCCTCGCCGCCCCGGCCGATGTCGATCCGCACGATGCCGTCGGTCCCGGGCAGTTCGCCCTCCCAGCCGCCGACGAAGCCCTCGGCCACCTCGCCGCCGCCGGGGGCGCCACCGCCGCCGGACTCCGAGGCGGACGGGCTCGGGGACTCGGTCCCCTTGCTCCCGGACTTCGAGGGCTTGGCCGAGGGGGACTTGGAGCCGGTCGGCGACTGGGTCACGCCCACGCCGCCCGGCCTTCCCTTCGCATTCGTCGGGTCGCTGTCGTCACCGGCCGTATTGAGTACGTATGTGAGGGCGGCCGCGGCGCACACCGCGAGCGCCGCGCCCGTCGCGATCAGCGCGGTGCGCTTCTTGCGGGGCGGCTCCGGGGCCTTCGGGCGGGTCGGGACCTCCGTGGCGAGGACGGCGGAAGCGTGCCGGGCGAGCAGCGAGAGCACGGGCTCGGGCAGCCAGCCGCCCAGCGGATCGGGGTTGGTGAGCTCCAACAGCCTTTCCGCGTCCGGGCGTTCACCCGGTTCCTTCCTCAGACACTCCCGTACGAGATCGAGAAGCCCCTCCGGTACGCCCTCCAGATCCGGTTCCTCGAAGGCGACCCGGAACATCAGCGCGTGCGCCCCGCTCTCGCCGCCCTCGAACGGGCCGCGCCCGGTGGCCGCGAAGACAAGACCGCAGCCCAGCGAGAACACGTCGCTCGCGGGTGTGAGCCGTTCGCCGCGCACCTGCTCGGGCGACATGAAGCCCGGGGAACCGAGTACCGCGCCCGTCTGTGTCAGCTGCCCGCCGGTCATCGTGTCCAGGGCCCGCGCGATCCCGAAGTCGATGACGCGCGGACCGTCGGCGGTGACGAGGATGTTGGACGGCTTGAGATCGCGATGGACGAGTCCCGCCCCGTGCACCGAATGCAGCGCGTGCGCAAGGCGGTTGGCCAGTGCGCGCAGCGTGTGCTCGGGCAGCGGCCCGAACTCCCGGGCCACGAGGTCCTGCAGTGACATCCCGGGGATGTACGCGGTGGCCACCCACGGGACCTCGGCCTCGGTGTCCGCGTCGATGACGGGCGCGGTCCACTCCCCGCTGACCGCCCGCGCGGCCGCCACCTCCCGTGCGAACCGCACACGGAACTCCGACTCGCGCGCCAGCTCGGCATGGACCAGCTTCACGGCCACGGTCCGCCCGCCCTCGGACCGTGCGAGGAACACCCGGCCCATGCCACCGCTGCCGAGCCGGCCGAGCAGCGTGTAGGGCCCGATCGTCGTGGGGTCGTCCGGACTGAGCCTCCCGAGACCTTCCATACCTCGGATCTTCGCATGCCTGTACGGGAGTTGGGACCGGTTCCCCGGCCATGCGACGGGTCCCGAATGCGAGGCGTGTTCGCGGGTACGCTCCCCCTCCTCCCCGTCGTAGAACCGAAAGGTGTCCCCGGTGATCCGGAAACTGCAGGCAGTCGCGCTGGACTGCGCCGACCCCCTGGCACTCGCCACGTTCTACGCGGAGCTGCTCGGCGGCCGGGTGGTCGTGGAGGCGGACGACCCCGACTGGATCGAGGTGGCGGGGTTCGAGGGCACCACCATCGCCTGCCAGCGCGTGGACGGCTACCGGCCACCTGTATGGCCCGGCCAGGACCGCCCGCAGCAACTGCACCTGGACTTCGACGTGGACGACCTCGACGGCGAGGAGAAGCGGGCCCTGGCCCTCGGCGCGACCGTCCTCGAACGCACGGACCGGCTACGCCCGGAGGCCAACTGGCGCATCTACGCGGACCCGGCGGGCCATCCGTTCTGTCTGTGCTTCCACTAACTGCCCGAGCGCGAGTGGGGGCCCGGAGACCCGTGGATCGGGCTTGGGAGGGGCGGTTCCGGGTCGGGTGTGCGGCGGGTCGGTTGTGAGTCGGGTGCAGGACGGTCCGGCTGTGCCGGGAGAGAACCCTCCTCGCGACTGAGGGTCTGATCTTCCCCATCGTCGGGATCGCCGACCCCGCGCCGCATTTGCGGGTGCTCCTTCGAGCCGATGAATGTCCACGGGTTGCCTTCGCAGACGTTGGTGGACAACGTATCCGAGGGCGCGTCGTCGGGCCCCAGCCACCACTCGCCGGTGCCGCTGCACTCCGGCGTCCCTTCGCCGTCTTCGGGAAGCCCGGTCACGACAAAGGTGCCATCCGCCTCGAAGCGCAGGGTCGCACCGTGACCGGACCAGATCCCGATGACCTCGGCCCGAGTCAGTACCTGCGGCTGCCATGTGCACCCTGTGGCCGCCATCAACACCGCGATCACGCCTGCCGACATCGCTCCGCCCCGGACGGCCGCACAGATCCAGCCGCGCTTGTCCCGCATGACTTCCCCCCATGCATACGAACGTCCCCGGCCAGTCCGCGTCCGCGTTGCAGACCGGCCGCTGATCACCTTGCCAGAGAAGTTGAACGCGTTCAACTTCCCGGTCGGCGCCCGCTGGTTGTGCCCTGGGGCAGGCAGGAATCGCGGATGCGGCGCCGTACGCCCGGCCCCAAGGGCCCGCGCCTCTTCGCGGGCGGCGCGAAGGAGGGCGGCGTCCCGTTCTCGGTGGTGGAACTGGCCCGCGGTGCCGTCGCTGCCGAACGGAGTGTCCAGCTGGATGCGGTAGCCGATGCACCCCCGGGGCGTGCGGCGGGGGCGCGGGTCCGGAGTTTCGGCTGACGTTGGTGTGTCGTTCAACAACCGCTGTGAGCTGGGGAGTTGGGGTGGTGGCGGATGCCCCGTCGGTCAGCCCGTACGCGTGTACGTGAGGGGCTCGCCGCCGCTGCCGACCAGTTCCCGCGTCAGGTGGTTGTCGTCCACGAGCCGGAGCTCGCTGACCGGTCCCGCCTTGCACTCGGCGGGCTTGCCGAACGTCACCACGGAGGGCCCGAACACCAGCGAACTGCCCGCCGAGCGCAGCGGCGCCGTCCAACGGCACTCGTATGTGGGGCTGTTGCCGCTGAGGCTCATGACCGTGTCACCGGCATTGCCCTGCTGGATCACCATGCTCCGGGTGTTGGCGTTGCCGTCGGCCTGGAACTCGGCCTCCCAGGTGCCCAGGAACTCCGGGGGGATCTCGCCGTTCGCCGGCGGCGCCGACGTGGTCGGGGCCTCGGTGGTCGGCGGCTGCTCGGTGGTCGGCGGAGGGGTGCTCTCGCCCGGAGTGGTGGGGGCGGTCGGGCTCGACGGGGTGTCGCGGCCCTCCTTGCGGCCGCCGTCGTCGCCCTTCATCACCGCGTACACCGTGCCGCCGGCGCCGATCGCCACGATCACGGCCACGGCGACGAGGAGCACGGTGGCCCGGCCGCTGCGGCGGGGCGGAGGACCGGGCTGGGGACCGTAGGGCGGGGTGCCGCTGCCGCCGTTGTTGTGCCAGCCGTCGTTCGGGTCGAAGTGCACGCCGGGTGGCGAGTAGGGCTGCGACGGCGTGTAGGGATGTCCCTGCGGGGGCGGCTGCGGATGGCCGTACGCGGGTGCGTGGCCGTGCGGCTGCGGGTATCCGTACCCGGGCGCGGGGGCGTGCGGATAGCCGTACCCCGGTGCGTCGGGCTGCGACGGCGGGAGCTGCTGTCCCGCGTGGATCGTGGGGAGATGGTCCGCACCCGGTGCACCGGGGGGCGGGGGAGTGCCGCCGGACGCGGCGGGTTCGGCGGGCGAGCCGTCCGAGCCGGGCCCGGCCTGCCCGGAGGCGGCCGGTCTGGATTCGGGGGCTGCCGGCTCCGTGGATCCGGAGGGCGGCGCCTCCTCCGGATCCTCCGAGTCCAGCAACTCCACTGCATGCCGGCCCAGTTGGGCCACCAGGATCCCCGGCAGCCAGGGTTCGAGAGCCCGCCCGCCGCTCACCGTGTCCTCGGCGCCGAGCTGCTCGACGATCTGGTCGAGGGTGGGCCGTGCGGCCGGATCCTTGCGCAGACACGAGGAGATCAGGCCTTCGAGACTCTCCGGGAGTTCGGAGAGATCCGGGTCCTCCTGCGCGATCCGGAACATCAGCGCGTGCACACCACTGCTCTCGGTGCCGAACGGCAGCACCCCGGTCGCCGCGTACGCGAGCACCGAGCCGAGGCAGAAGACATCGCACGCGGGCGTGATCCGGTCACCGCGGACCTGCTCCGGCGCCATGAACCCGGGCGAGCCGACCAGCGCCCCGGTCCGGGTGAGCCCGCCGTCGGTGACGGTCTCCAGGGCGCGGGCGATCCCGAAGTCGATGACCCGCGGGCCGTCGATCGTGACGAGCACATTGGAGGGCTTGAGATCGCGGTGGATCAGCCCCGCGGCGTGGATGTCCTTGAGGGCGTACGCGAGTCCGGCGGCCAGGACGCGCACCGAACGCTCGGGCAGCGGACCGTGGTCCACGCCCACGACCTGCTGCAGCGAGGGCCCGGCCACATAGCCCGTGGCGACCCAGGGGATCTCGGCCTCGGTGTCCGCGTCGAGCACTGGCGCCGTCCATTGACCCCCGACCCTGCGCGCCGCCTGCACCTCCTTGCGGAACCGCGCCCGGAACTCCTCCTGCTCGGCGAGCTCCCTGCGCACCAGCTTCACGGCGACGGTCCGCCCCCGCTCGGAACGCGCCAGATACACCCGGCCCATCCCGCCGGCACCGAGCCGCCCCAGCAGCCGATATGCCCCGATCCGCTGCGGATCGCCCGCTCCGAGTGACTCCATGGCCGTCGTCCTCCCCCGTACACGGCTCGACAATTCGAGAATAGTGCGGGGAAGTTGGGGTCAGGGAGGTGGTCCTGCTACCACTCGGCAACGGTTTCCCGCGGCTACTCCGCTGCGGCGACCGATTCCAGCGCCTTGGACAGACGCTCCAACACGGCCACGGTCTGCGCGAACTCCTGCGCACCCAGCTCCTGGGCGAGCTGCCGCGCCAGCTCGGCGTGCCCCGGCGCCAGCCGGGCGATCGCCTCGCGCCCGGCGTCCGTCGGAGTCAGCAGCTTGGCCCGGCGATGGGCGGGATTCGGTTCGTACGCGGCAAGGCCCTTGTCGACCAGGAGATCGGCGATCCGCTGCACGCTCTGCCGCGTGATGCCCATGGCGCGCGCGATCCCCGCCACGGGCAGGGGCTGGTGCAGTACGGCGCCGAGCACCTGCCACCAGGCCGCGGTCAGGCCCGCCGGGGCCGCCAACTTCTCGCTGACGGCGAGGAATTGACCGTTGAGGCGGAAGACACCGAGCGCCGTCCGGCTGAGCAGCTCCTGCTCGGCACGGCTCACGAGGCCTCCTGCCCGGCCGCTTCGAGGACCTCGTACGCGGACGCGTCCGAGTCGTGGAACAGCCGGTACCACGCGTCGAGTACCTCACCCTCGTACACCTTGAGCAGCGAGAACACCTCGCGTGCGAAGGCGACGGGCTCGGTCGGTCCGGCGGTGACCAGGACGCCGTCGGTCACCGCGTCGGCCTCCACGTACCGCTCGCCGCCCTTGTATCCGGTGGCGGCCAGGTAGAAGGAGACGGCGCTGGTGTGCGCCCGGTCGTCGAGCAGTCCCTCGCGGGCGAGTCCGGCGGTGGCGCCGCAGATGGCGGCGACGGGCACACCGGCGTCGAGGAACTCCCGCGCCTTGCGCGCGAAGGGCGCGAGCTCGTCGCCGGAGTCCCACAGGTCGGCCCCGGTCAGGATGAGCAGCGAACTGTCCTCGGGGCGCAGGGAGTCGAGGCCCTGGTCGGGCGTGATGCGCAGCCCGCCCATCGTGGTGACCGGCGCGGTGGTCGGGCCCACGGTCCGGGTCTCGTGACCGGTCCGTACGAGACCGGTGGTGGTGTACCCCGTCTCCCAGTCGGCGAACGTGTCGTAGACGGCGATGTGTACGGGCTTGCGGGTCATGACTGCCTCCCGGTGGCGGATGGGTCGAGCCTCGCTCTGTGACAACATCCTGTCGTAATGACAGCAGGCTGTCAATAGGGTCCGGGGTGCATGCCGCCGGGCCGCAATGGGTCGACGCCCTGTCGAGACACGCCCCCCGACCTCGGACAGGACGCCGATGGAATGTCCGTATCGCGGACACCTACCCTCACCCCCATGACCCCTCACGAAGCTGCTGACCTCGCGAAAGGTGCCGCCGTCAAGGCCGCCGACCGCGCCCATGTGTTCCACTCCTGGTCCGCGCAGGAGCTCATCGATCCGCTCGCCGTGGCCGGAGCCGAGGGCGTGCACTTCTGGGACTACGAGGGCAACCGGTACCTCGACTTCACCAGCGCGCTCGTCTACACCAACATCGGCTACCAGCACCCCAAGGTCGTCGCCGCGATCCAGGAGCAGGCGGCGACGATGACGACGTTCGCGCCCGCCTTCGCCGTCGAGGCGCGCAGCGAGGCCGCCCGGCTGATCGCCGAGCGCACCCCCGGCGACCTCGACAAGATCTTCTTCACCAACGCCGGCGCCGAGGCCGTCGAGCACGCGGCGCGCATGGCCCGGATCCACACCGGCCGCCCGAAGATCATGAGTGCCTACCGCTCGTACCACGGAGGCACGGCCACGGGTATCAACCTCACCGGTGACCCGCGCCGTTGGGCCTCGGACACGGGCTCGGCCGGGGTCGTACGGTTCTGGGCGCCGTTCCTGTACCGCTCGGCCTTCCACGCCGAGACCGAGGCCGAGGAGTGCGCCCGCGCGCTGCAGCACCTCGAGGACACCATCACCTTCGAGGGCCCGGGCTCGATCGCCGCGATCATCCTGGAGACCGTGCCGGGCACGGCCGGGATCATGGTGCCGCCGCCGGGCTATCTGCCGGGCGTGCGGGAGATCTGCGACCGCTACGGCATCGTGCTGATCTTCGACGAGGTCATGTCCGGGTTCGGCCGCACCGGCAAGTGGTTCGCCGCCGACCACTTCGACGTCACCCCCGACCTGCTGACCTTCGCCAAGGGCGTGACCTCGGGATACGTCCCGCTGGGCGGGGTCGCCATCAACGGCGCGATCGCCGAGACCTTCGCGCGCCGCGCGTACCCGGGCGGGCTCACCTACTCCGGCCACCCGCTCGCGTGCGCCACGGCCGTCGCCACCATCAACGTGATGGAGGAGGAGGGCGTCGTCGAGCACGCGGCCAGGATCGGCGCCGATGTGATCGCCCCGGGGCTCGCGGATCTCGCGGAGCGCCACCCGTCCGTCGGCGAGGTGCGCGGGCTCGGTGTCTTCTGGGCCCTTGAGCTCGTACGCGACCGTCAGACGCGGGCGCCGCTCGTGCCGTACAACGCGACGGGTGCGGACGCGGCGCCCATGGGCGCGTTCGCGGCCGCGTGCAAGAAGGAGGGTCTGTGGCCCTTCGTCAACATGAACCGTACGCACGTGGTCCCGGCCTGCACGATCACCGAGGCGGAGGCCAAGGAGGGTCTGGCGGCGCTGGACATCGCGCTGTCCGTGGCGGACGAGTACGTCACCGGCTGAGGCGGCCGAAGTCGTGCAGAACGCCGGGGTGCGCCCGCACGCGCACCCCGGCGTTCTATTTGCATAAACGCGCAAGTACCTGTCATGCTTCCGGAGGCCGCACGCCTGGACGCTGCTGCCCGAACGCTGCCGTACCCCTGAATCACGGAGAGAGGAGGCAGTCATGAGCGACGACGACGCGCACAGTACGAACTGCCTCCCCGGCATCTGCCTCCCCGGCACCCGCTGAGTCACCCCTGTCCTCTGCAAGGGTGGCCCCCGCCACCCTTCTCGTGGCGATTTCTCCGCATTCATCCCGACCCGTGATCCGCTGATCCCGCGCGCCCACAGCGCCCCGGCTCCGCAGCGGTCCCACAGGGGGTACAAGCATGACCACCACCATCACCAACCGCCCGCCGCGCCGTGGCCTGACGTGGGTCGACTTCGCCGTCGCCGCCGGTGTGCTCGTTCTCGGCTATCTGATCCTGCAGGTCGGCAAGGGCACGACGGTCAACGTCGACCCGGCCGATGTCTCCGGCGTCGACACGGACCCGTCCCAGCTCCCGTACTACGCGGCCCGCAGCCTCCTGCGCATGTTCATCGCGCTCGGCGCCTCGGTCGTCTTCACCTTCGTCTACGCCTACGCCGCCGCCCGCAGCCGCCGCCTGGAGCGCATTCTCATCCCCGCGCTCGACATCCTGCAGTCCGTCCCCGTACTCGGCTTCCTGACGATCGCGGTCACCGGCTTCATCGCGCTGTTCCCCGGCTCGATGCTCGGGCTCGAACTCGCCTCGATCTTCGCCATCTTCACCTCGCAGGCCTGGAACATGACCTTCGGGTTCTACTCCTCGCTGACCAGCCTGCCGCGTGAACTCGACGAGGTCTCCCGGTCGTTCGGCTTCACCAAGTGGATGCGCTTCTGGCGTATCGAACTGCCCTCGGGCGCCATCGACCTCGTCTGGAACGGGATGATGAGCTTCGCCGGCGGCTGGTTCTTCCTCGTCGCCTCCGAGGCCATCAGCGTCGCCAACCACGACTACACGCTGCCGGGCGTCGGTTCGTACGCCGGAGCCGCGATCGGCGCCGGCGACATGGGCAAGGTCGGCTGGGCGATCCTCACCATGGCCGTCATGGTGATCTCGGTGAACTTCCTGTTCTGGCGCCCGCTCACGGCCTGGTCCGAGAAGTTCAAGAACGAGCAGTCCGAGGCCGGCGAGGTCCAGCGCTCCTTCGTCCTGGACTTCCTGCGCCGCTCCCACTGGCCCGAACTGCTCGGCCGTTTCCTCGCCCCCGTCCGCGAGGGCATCAACCGCGCGGGCCGGATCTTCGGCCGCGACGACCGTCCGTTGAACGTCGACCCCGCCAAGCGCCGCCTGGGCGACATCCTCTTCGGCACGGTGGCCACAGCGCTGATCGCCTGGGGTCTGATCGACCTGCTCCGCTACCTCAGCGACAGCGTGGGCCTCGGCGTCTTCGGTGAACCGCTCGTCCTCGGCCTCGTCACGCTCCTGCGCGTCGTGGTCCTGGTCGCCGTCGCCACCGTCGTCTGGGTGCCGATCGGCGTGAAGATCGGCTTCTCGCCGAAGCTGGCGAAGATCGCCCAGCCGATCGTCCAGGTCCTGGCCAGCTTCCCGGCCAACTTCCTCTTCCCGCTGGCCATGTGGTTCTTCCTGCGCACCGGCCTCGACATCAACTTCGGCTGCATCTTCCTGATGGCGCTCGGCGCCCAGTGGTACATCCTCTTCAACACCATCGCGGGCGCCATGGCCATCCCCTCCGATCTCAAGGAGGCGATGGACGACCTGGGCGTGCACGGCTGGCAGCGCTGGAAGCGGCTGATCCTGCCGGGCATCTTCCCGTCGTACGTCACCGGCGGCATCACCGCGTCGGGCGGCGCCTGGAACGCCTCGATCGTCTCCGAGGTCGTCACCTTCGCCGGTACGACGCTGAGCGCCACCGGACTCGGCGCGTACATCTTCAAGGCCACCGAGGACGGCGACTTCCCGCGCCTGCTCGCGGGCGTCGCGGTGATGAGCCTGTACGTCGTGGCCCTCAACCGCCTGTTCTGGCGCCGCCTTTACCGCCTGGCGGAGACCCGCTACAGCCTCTGAACCGGCCCCTGCCCAGACTTTTCTCACGACCCCGAGGAGGGGCCATGACCACTGCAACCCCCATCCGCCGTACCGGCGAAGCCCTGCTCGCCGCGAACAACGTCACCAAGTCCTACGCGGGCGCCGACGGCGAACTGCCCGTGCTCGGCGGCATCGATCTGGAGATCCACGAGGGCGAGATCGTCGCCCTGCTCGGCAAGTCCGGCTCCGGCAAGTCCACACTCCTGCGCTGCCTGGCGGGACTGATCCCGGCGAGCTCGGGCTCGGTCACGTACAAGGGAGAAGAGCTGCACGGCGCCAACCCGGGTACGGCCATGGTCTTCCAGACCTTCGCGCTGCTGCCCTGGCTGACCGTCCAGCAGAACGTCGAACTCGGCCTGGAGGCCAAGGGAGTGGGCCCGAAGGAGCGCGCCGAGGCCGCCGTCCAGGCCATCGACCTCATCGGCCTCGACGGCTTCGAGTCCGCGTACCCGAAGGAACTCTCCGGCGGTATGCGCCAGCGCGTCGGCTTCGCCCGCGCCCTGGTCGTCGAGCCGGACGTCCTGATGATGGACGAGCCCTTCTCGGCGCTCGACGTCCTGACCGCCGAGAACCTCCGAGGCGAGCTGATGGAGCTCTGGGAGTCCGGCCAGTTCCCCACCAAGGCCATCGTCCTCGTCACGCACAACATCGAGGAGGCCGTCCTGATGGCCGACCGTGTGGTCGTGCTCGGCTCGCGTCCGTACGGCACGATCCGCGAGACCTTCGACGTCTCCCTCGTACGCCCGCGCGACCGGCAGTCCGCCGAGTTCGAGCAGGTCGTGGACGCGGTCTACCAGGTCATGACCGGCCGTACGAAGGACAGCCCCAAGCTCTCGGAACCGGTCCCGGCCAAGCGCACCCCGGCCACCACCCCGCTGCCGGCCGCATCCGTCGACGGTCTCTCCGGACTCGCCGAGCTGCTCGCGCAGTACGAGGGCGGGGAGTGCGAACTCGCCGATCTGGCCGACGACTTGGGCCTTGAGGTCGACGACATGCTCCCGCAGGTCGACGCGCTCGAACTGCTCGGTCTCGCGGAGATCCAGGACGGAGACCTGCGGCTGACTGAGCGGGGCGCGGTGTTCGCCCGCGCGGACGTCCAGGCCTCGAAGAAGCTCTTCGCCGAAGCGGCCCTGGAAGCGGCCCCGCTCGTCCACGTCATCACCTCGACTCTGCTGCGCTCGGTCGAGGGCGAGCAGCGCGCCGGCTTCTTCCGCGATCTGCTCGCCCACCACTACACGAGCGAGCAGATCGACCAGCAGCTGGACACGGCCACGGACTGGGGCCGGTACGCGGAGCTGTTCTCGTACAACGCGGACTCGCAGGAGTACCGGCTCGACGAGGACGCCCGGTTGAGGGTGGATCCCGGGGTTGAGTAGGGAACGGCCCGTTCCTGAGTACACCTACTCAGGGACGGGCCGCCGTCCGGAACCAGACTTACGGGCATGAGAAAGCTTCCTGTTCTGGTCATGGCGGTGGCGGGCGCACTGGCGCTCGGAGCGTGCGGTACGCAGCGCGCGGACTCCTCGCGTACGGACGTACGTGCTGATGCGGCTTCGCAGCCGTCCGCTTCCGCGGCGGGCGGTTCGAAGCAGGAGCTGCTGGACGCGTTCACGATTCCCGAGGCGCTCCTCAAGGTCGAGAAGGACTGTGGGGGCGGCAAGGAGCTGGAGGAGTACCTGAAGGCGCTCGAAGCCCTGAAGGACCTTCCGGAGGACGAGGGCGCCCTGCCGGCCGATCTGCCGGCCGACCCCGGGACCGACAAGCAGCCCCCTTCGTCTCCGGTCCCGCTGCCGGAGGACCTGGGCGAGTCGCCGAACCCCGAGGACTTCGGACTGCAGCAGAAGGGCGACCCGGAGCAGTGGGAGAAGGACATGGAGAAGCGTGAGAAGTGCGTGACCGATGCGCACACCGAGCGCGTCACGAACGCCCTGAAGGGCCGCACCGGCCTGACCCCGAAGGCGGTCGCGGACACGCTGCGCGACCTCGGCTACCCGGCCATGCGTCTGGTCGGGCCGAAGGAGTCGGCGGGTGCTGTCCAGTTCACTCTCGACCTGAGCTTCCCGTTCGGCCCGCAGTGCCTCTCGATGGCCACCGCGAACGGCAAGGTGGCGGCGGTCCCGCACCAGGACTACTTGGCGGGCGAGGGCATCGCGGAGTCGGAGGAGCGGTGCGAGCAGCGCAAGGTGGTGCCGTAACCACGTACCCTGTTTGCGTGGATACGCAAGAACCGCACCCCGACGTGACCCGGGCCGTAGCCGTGCTGAAGGCTGCCGCCGACCCGACCAGGTTCACCATCCTGTGGGATCTGACCCAGGGCGAGCGCCCGGTCGGGCAGCTGGCCGAGCTGACGGGCGCGCATGTCGCGGCCGTCTCGCAGCACCTGGCGAGGCTGCGTACCGCGGGTCTCGTCACCTCGCGGCGCGAGGGCACCCGGATCTACTACCGGGCCGCGGGGGACCACATACGCGCCCTGCTGGAGGACGCGTTCCTCACGGCGCGGGCCACCGCGGAAGCCGAGGTCACGGCCGCCGAGCCGGCCGCGGAAGCGAAAGCCCGTCCGGCACAAGCGACCGCTCCCGCAAAAACCCGTAAAGCTGCAGATAGAAGAAGCGCGGGGGCGGTGCGCCCGGCCACGGGCGCGTAAGGTGACCGCGCACGTACAGCGCCACCTGAGGGGGAGGAAGTCCGATGCCCGGCACCGGCAGCGGCAGCGGCACAGGCACCGGCAGCTCCGCGGTCACCCGCAGCACCCTGCGTCAGCAGATCGCCGACGCGCTGCGTGACGAGGTGCTCGCGGGCCGGCTCGCTCCGGGCCAGGAGTTCACGGTCAAGGAGATCGCCGAGCAGTACGGAGTCTCCGCGACCCCCGTACGCGAAGCTCTCGTGGACCTCTCCGCACAGGGCCTCCTGGACAGCGCACAGCACCGCGGTTTCAAGGTCCACGAGTACTCGGTGGCGGACTACCGCGGCATGGTCGAGGCCCGCGCCCTGATCGCCGAGGCCATCTTCCGCGGTATCGCCGAGCGCGGGATCAGCAAGCCCGAGGATTCCTTCGTCTCGGTGCGCCGCCGTGCCGAGGAATCGGCACGGGCCGCCGCGGCCGGTGACCTCAACGTCCTGATCGGGTACGACCTGCGCTTCTGGCGCGAGCTGAGCTCCCTGTTCGGCAACCCGTACCTGACCGACTTCCTGCACCGCCTGCGTGTACAGGTCTGGGTCTTCGCCGTACCGCTGCTGCGCTCGGCGGGTCCGCTCGAAGGCCGGCTCTGGCACGGTCACACCGAGCTCGTGGACGCCGTCGGCCGGCGTGACGCCCCCGCCGCGTACGAGATCATCGCCGCGTACAACCAGCACTCCCTTGACCTCGTCGACAAGCTGGTGGGGTGACCCGTTGGCCACGGAGCTGACGGTCGTCATCCCCGCCTACAACGAGCAGGACCGGTTGCGGCCGACTCTGGACGCGATCTCCGCCCATCTCGGGGACACCCGCAGCTGGGAGCTGATCGTCGTCGACGACGGCTCGGACGACGACACCCGCCGGATAGCCCACGAGGCCTCCTGCGCCGAGCCGCGGATCCGGGTGCTGCCCGGCGACACCAACCACGGCAAGGGCCACGCCCTGCGCCGCGGCGTGGCCGCCTCGCGCGGTGAGCGCGTCCTGATCACCGACGCCGATCTCGCCGCCCCGATCAGCGAGATCGACCGCCTCGACAAGGCGCTCGCCGACGGCCATCTGGCCGCGATCGGCTCCCGCGCCGCCGAGGGCGCCCGGATCGACAAGCACCAGCACCCTGCCCGCGAGGCGCTCGGCCGGGCGGGCAATCTGCTGATCCGGATGCTCGCCGTCCCCGGCATCCGCGACACCCAGTGCGGCTTCAAGCTCTTCGACGGCGAGCGCGCCCGCGCCGCCTTCGCCGCGTCCCGGCTGGACGGCTGGGCGATCGACGTCGAGGTCCTGCAGTACTTCCGCCATCAGCAACTGCCCGTGGCGGAGGTCCCGGTGCACTGGTCCCATCAGCACGGCTCGAAGGTGCGCGCCCGCGACTACCTCGCCACGCTGCGCGAACTCGCCGTGCTCAAGACCCGCTCGCTCGACCGCGGTTCGCTCGCGGTGGCCGGGCTCTTCGTCCTGGCCTCCTTCCTCCTGTACGCGAGCCGCTGGAAGAACCCGGCCGGCCGCTATCTCCCGGACGCCATGCAGGACCAGAACCAGTGGGAGTGGTTCTTCCAGGTCACGGCCCACAATGTGCTCCATCTGCAGAACCCGCTGTTCACGGATCTGCAGGGCTTCCCCGATGGCGTGAACCTGATGGCGAACACGGTGATGCTGGGCCTCTCGGTCCCCTTCACCCCCGTCACGGCGCTCTTCGGACCGGCGGTCTCGCTCCAACTGGCCATGACGCTCGGCCTCGCCGCGACCGCGTACGCCTGGTACTGGCTGATCCGCCGCCATCTCGTCCGCGACCGGATACCGGCCGCGATCGGCGGTGCACTGGCCGCCTTCGCGCCCCCGATGATCAGCCACGCGCACGCGCACCCCAACTTCATCGTGCTCTTCATGATCCCGCTGATCATCGACCGGGCGCTGCGTCTGGTGGACGGCGATCGAGTTGTACGGGACGGGGTGCTGCTCGGCCTCTTCGCCGCGTATCAGATCTTCCTCGGCGAGGAACCCCTGCTGCTTGCCGTCATGGGCCTGCTCCTCTTCGCGGCGGGCTATTCGCTCGTACGCCGCGATGTCTTCCTCGCCGTATGGCGCCCGGTCCTGCGCGGCCTCGGGATCGCGGCGGCCGTGGCGATCCCCCTGGTCGCCTTCCCTCTGTGGTGGCAGTTCTTCGGACCGCAGAGCTACTCGGGCGTCATGCACTCCCCGAACACCGGCAACAGCCCGCTCGCCCTGGTGTCGTTCGCCGAGCGCTCGCTGGCCGGCGACCGCGAGAACTCCCAGTCGCTCGCGCTCAACATCACCGAGCAGAACGCCTTCTACGGCTGGCCGCTCGTCGCGCTCGTGGTGGGCATCGTCGTACGGCTGTGGGACCGCGCGATCGTCAAGGCACTCGCCTTCACATGCCTCATGGCCGCGCTGCTCTCCCTGGGCTCGCGCTTCACGATCCCCGGCACGACGATCGAGGTCCCCGGCCCCTGGCGGCCGCTTGCCCACCAGCCGCTCTTCGAGTCGGTCATCGAAGGCCGGCTCGCGATGATCTGCGCCCCGGTCCTCGGCATGCTGATCGCGCTCGCCCTGACCCGGCTGCGCTCGGCCCGCCCTTCGCACCGCGGTTGGGGTTACGCCGCGGTCGCGGCCGCGCTGATCCCGATCATCCCGCTGCCCTTGAAGGCGGTGGACCGCGTGGAGGTCCCCGCCTTCATCGCGGACGGTATGTACCGGGACTACGTGGGCCCGGGGGAGACGCTGGTCCCGGTCCCCCTGCCGGACCCCGCCGTCGCCGAACCCCTGCACTGGCAGACGGCTGCCGACCTGGACTTCAAACTCCCGGGCGGCTACTTCAACGGCCCCTGGGGCCCGGACCGCATCGGCATCTACGGCGCGGTCCCCCGCCACACCTCGTCCCTGCTCGCGGAGGTACGCGGCACGGGCAAGGTCCCCGAACTCGGCGAGGCCTGGCAGACCCAGGCCCGCACGGACCTCACGTACTGGAAGGCCGGCGCCCTGGTCCTCGCCCCCCAGTACAACCAGGACGCCCTACGGGAGACGGTGACGCGCCTGCTCGGCGGGCAGGAGCCGGAGTTCGTGGGTGGGGTGTGGGTGTGGGATCTGGGGACTGATTCCCGCTGATCCGCGCTGACGTCAGCTGAAGACGATCATCGAGCCCTGGCCGAGGCTGCGGGTCGCTGCCGCGTGCAGGCCCAGCCATACGTGGCGTTCGCGTGCGAAGGGGCTGGCGTCGAAGGGGGCCGGAGCCGCCGGCTCCTCCAGCTCCGTGGGGTGTGTGGGCGGGGTCGGGGGCGCCGGTGGGTTGGCCGGGTCGATGCCGATGGCGGGGGCCACGAATTCGAGCTCCCGCAGGAGGGCCTGGGCGGAGCCCAACGGGCCACCGGATTCCAGGAGTTCGTCGCTGACCAGGGGGACCGGGAAGTCGACCGGGACGTAGGCGCCGGCGTGGTCGTAGTGCCAGACCAGGTGCGACTGCTGTGCCGTCGACTCGAACATCTCCAGCAACTGCTCGTAATCGCCGCCCAGTTCGTCGACCGGCGTCACGGCGAGACCGCACAGCTGCAGCAGATACGCGCGGCGCAGGAAGTGCAGCGCGTCGTAGTCGAAGCCCGCGACCGGGGCGACGTCACCGCTCAGACCAGGCATGTACGAGAAGACCGGGACCGGTGGAAATCCCGCCTCGGCAAGGACCTTGTCGTAGAGCGCCAGCTCTTCGGAGAAGGGGTTGTCGGGGCTGTGGCACAGCACGTCGACGAGGGGGACCAGCCACAGGTCACAGGCCAAGAGAGCTCCTCGGATCGCCCGGTCGGTGCGGGCAGCGTAGTCGCTGCACGGCGCTGTGTGCAGGGCTTTGCCCCGGGCAACCGGTACCTCACCGCGCCTCCGGCGGCCGCTGCCGCGGCATGTTCGGCCGGGGCAGCGGGAAGCGCGTGGGAGCGGGACCCTCCGACCGGGCCGAGCCCACGCCCGCCGACTGCATCACCAAGGGGGCGGGACCCGAGCGGAACTCCACCATCCAGTCCGCCGTCTCCGCCCGCACCAGCTCCGTGACGTCCTCCGAGAAGCGTCGAAGCACGCCAAGGCAGCGCTCCGCCGCCTCGCCGGCCGTGCCCTCGGTCGGGCCGAGCACCTCGCGTACGGACTCCGAGGCCCAGTCGAACTGAAGGGTCTGGAGGCGACGCTGGACGGCCTGGGCCGTGGCCACATCCCTTATCCAGCCGGAAGTCAGCCCGAAGTACCGGTCGCAGCCGACACAGGCCACGGCCAGCATCAGGGCGAGATAGCCCCAGGGCGCCGCGCCCTGAACCGCCGACGTCAGGTCCAGCAGCGGCAGCGCCGCCCCCGCGACCGCCCCGAGCGCCGAGCCGAGCCGCAGCGCGCGGGCGCCACGGCGCTTGAAGCCGCGGTCGGTCAGATACCAGGCCGCGGTCTCCCGCGCCCCGTCCTCCACCCACCGGTACAGCTCGTCGAGCCGCTCGGCCGGTTCGCCCCAGTCGCCGAGCGGAAACGGCCGTGCGGTGAGATCCTTCGCCCCCGCTTCCCGATCGCCCCCTGCTTCGAAGACGCCCCCTGCGTGCGCGCCCTCGCTGGGCCCGCCCTCAGGCGGCATCTCGGGCTGCATCCCCGGCTGGCTCACCCGGCACTCCCTTGTGCGTATTGGTACGGCTGGGACAGATGTGCAGGCTTCTTCCTACCGCCCAATGGGTGGCCATGGAGCGGTTACGGCGGGTTTTCCGCCCGTACGTGGGTGTTCATCGGGTATAGGACACTCGCCCGTCACTCGAAAGAGTGCCGGGGCATGGCGCCCGGCGAGCACGTAGGCTCGTGCCAGGCGGACAACCCGCCCCCACAGCCCGTATACGGACCAGGAGCTGATCGTGATTCCCGGTGGTGGCCAGCCCAATATGCAGCAGCTGCTCCAGCAGGCCCAGAAGATGCAGCAGGACCTCGCCAAGGCGCAGGAAGAGCTCGCTCGGACCGAGGTCGACGGACAGGCGGGCGGCGGCCTGGTGAAGGCCACCGTCACCGGCTCCGGTGAGCTGCGCGGCCTCTGGATCGACCCGAAGGCGGTGGACCCGGAGGACACCGAGACCCTCGCGGACCTGATCGTCGCCGCGGTCCAGGCCGCGAACGAGAACGCGCAGAACCTGCAGCAGCAGAAGCTCGGCCCGCTCGCCCAGGGCCTCGGCGGCGGCAGCGGCATCCCGGGCCTGCCCTTCTAGCAGCCGCCGAAGCAACCGAAAGCACCCGAGTGCGCCCGTCCAAGTGACATACGGAGTCTGCTCTTCTGCGGGCCCGGCGCACCAACTACCGTACGTAGCAGCCGAATGCAGTCGCATGCAGGTGTAGCCAGGAAGGCAGTCCGTTGTACGAAGGCGTTGTTCAGGACCTCATCGACGAGTTGGGCAGGCTGCCCGGCGTCGGTCCCAAGAGCGCGCAGCGGATCGCCTTCCACATCCTGCAGGCCGAGCCGACGGACGTACGCCGGCTCGCGCACGCACTCCTCGAGGTCAAGGACAAGGTCCGGTTCTGCAGCGTGTGCGGCAATGTCGCGCAGCAGGAGCAGTGCGGAATCTGCCGTGACGCACGGCGTGACGCCACGGTCATCTGTGTCGTCGAGGAGCCGAAGGACGTCGTGGCGATCGAGCGGACCCGCGAGTTCCGCGGCCGCTACCACGTGCTCGGCGGGGCGATCAGTCCCATCGAGGGCGTCGGCCCGGACGACCTGAGGATCCGCGAGCTCCTTGCCCGGCTCGCGGACGGCACCATCACGGAGCTGATCCTCGCCACGGACCCGAACCTCGAGGGTGAGGCCACGGCCACGTATCTGGCCCGCATGATCAAGCCGATGGGCCTGAAGGTCACCCGGCTCGCGAGCGGCCTTCCGGTGGGTGGTGACCTCGAATACGCGGATGAGGTCACCCTCGGCCGGGCCTTCGAGGGAAGGCGGCTCTTGGATGTCTGATGACGTTACGGCGCCTCGGTACGGCGCATTCCTGGGAGGTCGAGCACCCCATGTCCACTGCGCATGACGCCACGCTGCACGCCACCGCACCGGACCCCGACGACTTCGCGGTCCAGATCGCGGATCAGGTCGAGTCGTTCATCGTCGCGGTCACCGAGGTCGCCAAGGGCGACGAGCCGGACTCGGCGGTGCCGTTCCTGCTCCTCGAGGTCTCCCAGCTGCTGCTCGCGGGCGGACGGCTCGGCGCGCACGAGGACATCGTTCCCGACGAGCGCTACGAGCCCGACCTCGGCCCCGAGGCGGATGTCGACGAACTGCGCGAGCGGTTGGCCGAGATGCTCGACCCGGTCGATGTCTACTCCGAGGTCTTCGACCCGTACGAGCCGCGCAAGGCGCCCGTCGCCTGCCGTATCTCCGACGACCTCGCGGACGTCATCACCGATCTGCGCCACGGCATGGCCCACTACCGCGCGGGCCGCACCACGGAGGCGCTGTGGTGGTGGCAGTTCTCCTACTTCTCCAACTGGGGCTCCACCGCCTCGGCTTCGCTGCGCGCCCTGCAGTCCCTGGTCGCCCATGTCCGCCTCAACCAGCCCCTCGAGGAGCTGGACGGCCTCGACACCGACCAGGACCTCGGCGAGGACGCGCTCGCGGAGGAGGCCGGCAAGGTGATGGTCGAGGAGATCGCGGGTCCGCTGGGGCTGCGTCCCGTCAAGTAGCGCCATCCATGGGCGAGTTGCGGCCGGTGAGGGGTCTCCTCACCGGCCGCAGGCATGACTGGCGTGACTAGGGCGTCACCACTGCACGGGCAGCCGCTCCGGCAGCCGCTTCATGAAGCCCGTACGCCACACCAACTGCTCGATCGGCACGGCAAGGCGCAGCTCCGGCGTGTGCTCGATCAGCGCCTCGATCGCGATCTCCGCGTGCTTCTTGCCGAGCGCGGTGGCCGGGCAGTAGTGCTGCCCGCCGCCGAACGACAGATGCTGTGCGTTGTTCGGCCGCTCCAGATCCACCTTCTGCGGATCGGCGAAGGCCTCCGGATCGAAGTTCCCGCCTTCCGGCAGTACGAGGACGAGCTCGCCCTTGCGTACGAGCACCTCCCCGACCTGGATGTCCTCGGTCGCGAGCCGCGGCAGACCGTCCGCGATCGAGAGGTTGATCCGCAGCAGCTCGTCCACCGCCGCGGGGATCTTCGAGCGGTCCTCGCGCAGCTCTGTCCACAGCTGTGGATGCTGGAAGAGCGAGACGACCGCCATGGTGAGGAAGCCGGCCGTCGAGATGACCCCCGCACCGAACATCGTGACGCCGACGGTGGCCAGCATCTCGTCGGTCAGGTGCGCGTACTCCGGGTCCTCGCGCAGCTGTGCCAGCTCCGCCATCAGACCCGTGGTCGCCGGGTCGTCGAGCCGCCCGACCATGTACGCCATGTCGCGGTCCCAGTTGAGCTTGGCGCCCGTGATGGGGCAGGCCGAGTTCATGAACGCGATGTGCAGGCTGCGCATCAGCTTCGCCCCGTCCGCCGGCGGGATGCCGAGGATGTGGCAGTGCATGCCCGAGGAGAACGGATCGGTGAACTGCTCACGCAGATCGGCCGGCGCACCCTCCGCCTTGAAAGCGCCGATCAATTCCTCCGCGTACGAACGAAGGAAGTCCTGAAGGCCGGGGGCCTTCGGGTTGAGCGCCTTGAGGACGGCCTTGCGCAGGCCCGCACCCGTGATGTTGCCCATGTTGTTGACGACCTCGGGCGGGATCGTCAGCGCGTACTGCCGCGGCACGCCCGGCGCGGAGGTGTCCTTCAGGCTGAAGCGGCGGTCGTCGAGGACCTGCTTGCACAGGGCGTACGAGGAGACGAGCCAGGCCTCGTCGCCGGCGATGGTCCGTACGCGGCGTATCGGCGTCTTCTCGCGCAACTCCTCGACCTGGTACGGGAGTTGATCGCCGCGCGCGGAGAACGGGAAGTCGAGCAGCTCGGACGAGGGCGACGCGAGCGTCGGCGCGGTCATGCGGTCTCTCCTTGGACGGACTCGGCGGGCGTCACGATCGCGTGCCCCTGGTTGCGTGAGGCGCGCAGACCGTGGCCGCGCGAGTAGAGCAGCTCGGCCATCGGCAGGAGCTGGTGGTAGCAGTTGAGCGAGGACGGCACGCCGAGGATCGCGGGGGTGTCCAGGAACAGCGGCGCCTCGGCGCACACGTACTGCAGACAGACCTCGCGCTGGTGCTCGGTGGCCTTCTTGCCGTCGAGGACCTTGTCGGACAGGAAGGTGTCCACCAGGGCGTCGCAGGTGGCGCGGAAGTCCTCGTCGTGCGCGAGGCGTCCTTGCAGATGGTCGTGGATCTCCCGGTACGCCGGGTTGTCGGCGAAGGAGGACATGGGCTGGGCGCGCAGCCGCCTGCCGTCGGGATCGACGGCCGCCACGGCGTTGTTCACCTTGGCCCGTACGCCGCGCAGGTTCTTCACGAACTTGCGGCGGGCGTCGTCGGGGTCGTAGCCGAAGGCCTCGTACATCTCGGCCACATGCAGATCGGTATAGACGAAGTCGACTTGTCGGAAGAGGGCGAGCCCCCACAGCGCCAGATCCTGGATGCGCTGGGCGGAGAAATAGGAATTGCCGGGGGAGACCCCTATGACGGCATGGTCGCCGTCATCCGTGATCACCTGGCAATGAGGGGTGTAGGGCTCGACGCGGAATCTTCGTGCCGCTTCGGACTGCGGCGAGGTGAACGGCTGGAGCTCGAGAACGGTCACAGCGGTCAACTGGACGAATTCCTTTGGCCGTTGCTATCCCCATGGGGCCTTGTGCCCCTGGTGCGGCGACGACGACGCACAGTTAATAACGGGCTACTGAGAGGCGTCAACGGATACTGACCGGCCAGTGAGTCGGTGGGCGCGCCACCGGTGGGCACCTTGTGAACCAGGCCACTTTCCGAGTGCCGCGCCGCACCCCAGGGCATGTGCACCCCCGGAGCGGACGGCACCCCGGATCACCGCCGGATGATCACTGAGTGAGCGGGACATCTCACGATGTGACCGGTACGGGGCAAGGGCTGTCCGCTCGTTAAACTGAGCCGACCCACCAGTGGACTGAGCGAGGAGCGCACGTGAGCCTTGTCGTGCAGAAGTACGGCGGCTCCTCCGTAGCCGATGCCGAGGGCATCAAGCGCGTCGCCAAGCGGATCGTCGAAGCCAAGAGGAACGGCCATCAGGTCGTCGCCGTGGTTTCCGCGATGGGCGACACGACGGACGAGCTGATCGATCTCGCCGAGCAGGTATCCCCGATTCCTGCCGGGCGTGAGCTCGACATGCTGTTGACCGCGGGAGAGCGGATCTCCATGGCCCTTCTTGCCATGGCGATCAAAAACCTGGGCCACGAGGCCCAGTCGTTCACCGGCAGCCAGGCAGGTGTCATCACCGACTCGGTCCACAACAAAGCGCGCATCATCGATGTCACGCCGGGCCGTCTGCGCGCCTCCCTCGAAGAGGGCAACATCGCGATCGTCGCCGGATTCCAGGGCGTCAGCCAGGACTCCAAGGACATCACCACGCTCGGCCGCGGCGGCAGTGACACCACCGCCGTCGCCCTCGCCGCCGCGCTCGACGCGGACGTCTGCGAGATCTACACGGACGTCGACGGTGTGTTCACCGCCGACCCGCGTGTGGTGAAGAAGGCGAAGAAGATCGACTGGATCTCCTTCGAGGACATGCTGGAGCTCGCCGCGTCGGGCTCGAAGGTGCTGCTGCACCGCTGCGTCGAGTACGCGCGCCGTTACAACATTCCGATCCATGTACGGAGTTCGTTCAGCGGACTGCCGGGCACGTGGGTCAGCAACGAACCGCAAGGGGACCAGAAGGTGGAGCACGCGATCATCTCCGGCGTCGCGCACGACGTCTCGGAAGCCAAGGTCACCGTCGTCGGCGTCCCCGACAAGCCGGGCGAGGCCGCGCACATCTTCCGTGCGGTCGCCGAGGCCGAGATCAACATCGACATGATCGTGCAGAACGTGTCGGCGGCCTCCACCGGCCGTACCGACATCTCCTTCACGCTGCCGAAGGCCGAGGGCAAGAAGGCCACCGCCGCGCTCGAGAAGATCAAGGACAAGATCGGCTACGAGTCGCTGCGCTATGACGACCAGATCGCCAAGATCTCCCTGGTCGGCGCCGGCATGAAGACCAACCCGGGCGTCACCGCGCAGTTCTTCGAGGCGCTCTCCGACGCGGGCGTGAACATCGAGCTGATCTCCACCTCGGAGATCCGTATCTCGGTGGTCACCCGCGCCGACGACGTCAACGAGGCGGTGCGCGCCGTCCACACCTCCTTCGGTCTCGACAGCGACTCCGACGAGGCCGTGGTCTACGGGGGCACCGGCCGATGAACCACTCCCGGTCCGCCCCGGCCCTTGCCGTGGTCGGGGCGACCGGAGCCGTCGGCACGGTCCTGCTCCAGATCCTGTCCCAGCACGCGGACATCTGGGGCGAGATCCGCCTGATCGCCTCCCCTCGCTCGGCCGGCCGCAAGCTGACGGTGCGCGGGGAGGAAGTCGAGGTCCTCGCGCTGAGCGAGGAGGTCTTCGAAGGCGTCGCCGTCGCGCTGTTCGACGTGCCCGACGAGGTCTCCGCCCAGTGGGCGCCGATCGCCGCGTCCAAGGGCGCGGTCGTCGTGGACAACTCCGCGGCCTTCCGGATGGACCCCGATGTGCCGCTCGTGGTGCCCGAGGTCAATCCCCATGCCGTACGGGTACGGCCGCGCGGAATCGTCGCGGTGCCCAACTGCACCACCCTCTCGATGATCGTCTCGGTCGGTGCGCTGCACGCCGAGTACGGTCTGCGGGAGCTGGTGGTCTCCTCGTACCAGGCCGTGAGCGGCGCCGGTCTCGCCGGTATCCAGACACTGCGCGACCAGCTGAAGCTCGTCGCGGGGACGGAACTGGGCACCACACCGGGCGATGTACGCCGTGCCGTCGGCGATGCGACGGGTCCCTTCCCCGATCCGATCGCGCTCAATGTGCTGCCCTGGGTGGGCTCGCCCGCGGACGACGGCTGGTCGTCCGAGGAGATGAAGATCCGCAACGAGTCCCGCAAGATCCTGGACCGCCCCGACCTCAAGGTCAGCGCCACCTGCGTACGCGTGCCCGTGGTGACCACGCACTCGCTCTCCGTCCATGCGCGGTTCGAGAACGAGATCACGGTGGAGCACGCCTACGAGATCCTCTCGACCTCGCCCGGCGTGGTGCTCTTCGACAACCCGGCGGCCGGTGAATTCCCCACGCCCGCCGATGTGGTGGGCACCGATCCGACCTGGGTGGGGCGCGTGCGGCGCTCACTGGACGACAGTCGCGCACTTTCGTTCTTTGTGTGCGGCGATAACTTGCGTAAGGGCTCCGCATTGAATACGGCACAGATCGCGGAGCTGATCGCGGCCGAATGGTCCGCTTAGGGCAGTTTCGCCCTCTTTTCAGGTGTCCGAATTCTCCGTTTGCTTCGGTGAACCCGAAAGTTCACCCACTGGGCCTGTATGGCAGCAGAATGCCCGTTTTCAGGGGTAGTTCGACCCCCCTCCGCCCTCCTCGTCCGGCATAACTTCTGTGTAAGTTGTGTGTGCGGCTCACAGGTCCAGTCCAGTAGGGCGGGCCTGCTCAGGGCGTCCGGAATTCCTCCCTGTCGAAGTGCAACCGTGCACACGGCAGGGAGCGTCTATGCGGTCGCCCTCTTCGAGCGCCGTAGCAAATGGGGCATAGGGGAAGAGCTGGTACGTATGGCGGCATCTGACACCACGTCATGGGCGAAATCCGCCGCAAACGTGATGCCACACGCGTACAACCCTGACGGGGGGAAGCGTGTCCAACAGGCGTGGCAGAGGTACTCGAGTTCTCCATGGCCCTCGCCGGCCCGCGGACGCTTCGGCGTCCCCGCCCGGCGACGCCCGGCGGTCCCCCAAGGAACCGCGGCAACGACGGCGGCATGCCGGTGATCGCCCCCATGCCGGCGACCCGGCCTGCGGGCATACCCAGCCAGCGCGACGGCGCTGACGACGTCATGGCCGCGGGCACCGACGCCACCGCAGCGGGCACGACCGTCGATCACCTCACCGAGACCTACCGCCAGCACTACCGCTCCCTGCTCGGCCTCGCGGCGCTGCTCCTCGACGACACGGCCTCCTGCGAGGACGTGGTCCAGGAGGCGTTCATCCGGGTGCACTCCGCGCGCAAGCGCGTGCGCGAACCCGAGAAGACCCTCGCGTATCTGCGCCAGACCGTGGTGAACCTGTCCCGGTCCGCGCTGCGCCGGCGCATCCTCGGCCTCAAGCTCCTGTCGAAGCCGATGCCCGACATGGCGAGCGCCGAGGAGGGGGCGTACGACCAGCTGGAGCGCGACGCCCTGATCAAGGCGATGCGCGGACTCCAGCGCCGCCAGCGCGAGGTCCTTGTCCTGCGCTACTTCGCGGACATGACCGAGGCGCAGGTCGCCGAGACGCTGGGCATCTCGCTCGGCTCGGTCAAGGCGTACGGCTCGCGCGGTATCGCGGCGCTGCGGATCGCCATGGAGGCGCCCGCATGAGCGAGCACCGAGGCGATGACGGGCCCGACCGGCGCCCCGGCGAGGGGCGCGGTCGCAGCGGCCGGTACGGTCGGGGCGCGTCCTGGGCGGGACGCGACAGCGAACATGGCGCTCCCCGGGCGGGGCGTGACCATGAGCACGGGCAGTACGGACAGCATCAACAGCATGGTGGGTACGGAACGGTGAACGGCGCGAGCGGCCCCGAGAACGACCCGAACCGGCGAGAGCAGGGCTCTGCGCAGAACGCCCCGTGGAACTCTCCGCAGCAGGACCTCGGTTCGGAGGCGGACCTCGACCCCGACGAACTCGCTCTGCGACGCATGATGCGCGGGGTGGTCCAGGACATCGAGCCCTCCGACGAAGCGCTCGCCCAGCTGCGCCGGGCCGTTCCCGCCCGCAGGGCCCGCAAGCGCCAGGCCGTGGTCGGGATGGCCGCGGCGGCCCTCTTCGTCGGCATCGCCGTGCCGGCCGCCTTTCAGGTCGCGGGCTCCCCGGCCTCCGACGACCAGTTCTCCAGTGCCAACGACTCCGCCGACATGCCGGGCGGTGACGGATCGGGCCAGGGTGCCGGGTCCGCGACCGGAGGCAGCGGTCTGCCGTCCGGCGAGGGCGACCTGAAGGACAAGGAGAAGGGCGAGGACGGCGAGGGCGAGACCGACGCGGGCGAGACCGCGTCCGGTGGCGCCACCGACGGCATCAGCCCCACCGGCGCCGTGGTCGCCGACGCTCCCGTGTGCGATGCGTCGATGCTGGCCGCGGGGTCGAGCACGACCGGTGCGGCACACCCCGACGGCACGGTCTACGGCAGCTTCAAGGTCGCCAACCAGTCGGACGGGGACTGCACCGTCGGCGGCTCCGGCAGCATGACCTTCGCGGTACAGGGCGCGGCCGAGGAGTCCAAGATCAAGGTCGCGGACCACGCTGCGGGCGACCCGGCGGGCGGGCTGCCCGCGCCGTCCACCACGCCCACCGCGATCGTCCTGAAGCCCGGGCAGTCCTACGAGGTCCAGTTCGCCTGGATCCCCTCCAACCCCTGCCCCAGCACCGAGCCCTCGCCCGACCCGTCGCCCAGCGAGAACAACGGGGACACCGGCGGTACGGGCGACTCCGAGCAGACCGGCACCGATCTGCAGACCCAGCTGGTCACCGGCGAGGGCGGCACGTCCGACGGCAGCGTGTCGATCACGCACACCGCCGAGCCGGGTGCGCCGACCCAGGACGCGAAGATCCCCAACGCGTGCGAGGGCACGATCTACCGGACCGAGGCGCTGCCCGCGCCGTAGGTGTGGCGCGTGCTGTGGGTGTGGCGCGCGGCAGCGGTCGGCTCTCCGTGCCGCCCGGCTCCGAGGACTCCTCGGTTCAGTACCGCTCGGTCAGGTGCTCGCGCCCGAGCAGTGGCTCGTACGGCTCGGGCCAGAAGTCCGTGATGGCCACGATCCGCCCCGACGCGTCGGCGGTGAACAGGTTGACCGCGTAGCTCTCCTTGATCCCCTCGGCCATCTGGATCCAGCTCACCGCCTCGTCGCCCTCCGCGATGATGCGCAGGACCTGGACATGCCAGTCGCCCGGGTACTCCCTGTTGAACTGCAGATAGCGCTCCTTGCCGCGGATCCGCTCGCGGGACTGCGGCATCTCGTACACCACGTCGTCCGCGAGCAGCTCGCCGAACGCCGTCCAGTCACGGGCCTCCGCCGCGGCCCAGTAGGTCTCAACTGCCTTGTGCAGATCGGTGGATGAGGTCATGTCCGCAGTCTGCACGCCGGCACTGACAACGCCAGCCAACCTGCAAAGATCCGTGTGCGGCAGCGGGCGGTGGCGGGAGATCGCAAGTTATCCACAGGTCGCACGGGAATCGTGCCGATCCGCTTTCATGGACCCATGAACGACGAGCCCCGCACCGCCGCCGAGTCCGCATCCGTCTCCGACCTGCCCGTCTGGGAGCAGCGCTTCCGCGCCCCGCGCGTCTCCCTGCCCGACTGGGCCGAGGACGCGCCCGAGCGTTCGCTGTTCGTCTCCAATGCGACCGGGACGTATGAGCTCTACGCGTGGGACCGCGAAAGCGGGGAGCAGCGCCAGGTCACGGACCGGCCGAACGGTACGACGGACGGTGTGCTCACCCCCGACGGCCGGGCGATCTGGTGGTTCGCGGACACGGACGGGGACGAGTTCGGCGTCTGGATGCGCCAGCCCTTCGAAGGGGGCGAGGACGAACCGGCCGTCGAGGGTCTCGACCCCTCGTACCCGGCGGGCCTGGCCCTCAGCCGCGACGGCTCGGTGCTTGTCGTGGGCCGCTCGACCGACGACGAGGGCTCCACGATCCATGTCGTACGCGACGGGGGAGCGCCCACCGAGATCTACCGGCACCAGGAGTCGGCCGGAGTCGGCGACCTCTCCCACGACGGCACGCTGATCGCGGTCGAGCACACCGAGCACGGCGACGCGATGCACGCGTCCCTGCGGATCGTGAAGCTCGACGGGTCCATGGTCACCGAGCTCGACGACTCCAAGGGCGGCGCGCAGGAGCTCGGTCTCGAGGTGCTCGGCTTCGCTCCGGTGGACGGGGACACCCGCCTGCTCGTCGGACATCAGCGCCGCGGCCGCTGGGAGCCGCTGATCTGGGACGTGGCCACAGGCTCCGAGACCGAGCTCCGCTTCGACCTGCCCGGCGACGTGAGCGCGGAGTGGTACCCGGACGGCTCGGGCCTCCTCGTCGGCCACAGCTACGAGGCCCGCAGCGAGCTGTACCGCTATGACCTGTCCTCCGGCGAGCTCACCCGGATCGACACCCCGCCCGGTTCGGTGGGCGGCGCCACGGCCCGCCCCGACGGGACGGTGGAGTATCTGTGGTCCTCGGCGGCCGTCCCCCCGTCGGTCCGCTCCACGAGCGGTGAGACCGTCCTCGACCCGCCCGGTATGAAGGCCCCCGCATCCGTTCCGGTCGAGGACGTCTGGGTGGAGGGCCCGGGCGGCAAGGTCCACGCCCTGGTCCAGCGTCCGGCGGGCGTCGGCCCGTTCCCCACGGTCTTCGACATCCACGGCGGACCGACCTGGCACGACAGCGACGAGTTCGCCGCGGGCCCGGCGGCCTGGGTGGACCACGGCTATGCGGTCGTACGGATCAACTACCGCGGTTCGACCGGCTACGGCCGGGAGTGGACCGACGCACTCAAGCACCGCGTGGGCCTGATCGAGCTGGAGGACATCGCGGCCGTCCGCGAATGGGCGGTGAGCTCCGGCCTGGCAGACCCCTCCCGCCTGGTCCTCGCGGGCGCCTCCTGGGGCGGCTACCTCACCCTCCTCGGCCTGGGCACCCAGCCCGGCGCCTGGTCCCTCGGTCTGGCCTCGGTCCCGGTGGCGGACTACGTCACGGCGTACCACGACGAGATGGAGAACCTGAAGGCGATGGACCGCACGCTCCTGGGCGGCACCCCGGAGGAGGTCCCGGACCGCTACGAGGCCTCGTCCCCGCTCACGTACGTCGACGCGGTCAAGGCCCCGGTCTACATCGCGGCCGGTGTCAACGATCCCCGCTGCCCGATCCGCCAGATCGACAACTATGTGGACCGGCTGGCGGCGCGGGGCGCGGTGCACGAGGTGTACCGCTACGACGCGGGGCACGGTTCCCTGGTGGTGGAGGAGCGGATCAAGCAGGTGCGCCTGGAGATCGAGTTCGCGCAGAGGCACCTCGGGTAGCCCCACCCACCGGGCTCGGCACCGGCCACGGGCCCCGCCACCCGAACGCCGCACAACGCCACGTACCGTGGAAGCCGTGTACCGCTTCCTGCTGACGCCACGCTGGTGGGGCATCAACGTCTTCGTCCTCCTCGCCATCCCCTTCTGCATCTTCATGGGTTCATGGCAGCTGGGCCGCTTCGAGGACCGCGTCGAAGGCCACCGCACAGCCGAGAAGCAGAGCGAACAGGCGGGCAAGGGCGCCGCGAGCCCCCTCGCCGAGCTGCTCCCGGTCACGCAGGACACCTCGGGCAGGCGCGCCGAGGTGACCGGGGTGTGGGCCGACCAGTTCACGGTCCCCGACCGCGAGCTGGACGGAAAGCGCGGCTTCTACGTCCTCGGCCTGCTCAAGACGCAAGGGGCCGGCGGCAAGGCGATCCCGGTTGTCCGCGGCTGGCTCCCGGCCGGCGAGAAGGCCCCCTCGGCCCCGACCGGCGAGGCCTCCCTGACCGGTTCGCTCCAGGCCTCCGAGAGCTCGGGCAGCAGCGGGGTGAGCGCGGCGGGCGGTCTGCCCACCGGGCAGCTCGGCATGATCAGCGCGGCCTCGCTGGTGAACCTCGTTCCGTACGACGTCTACGACGCCTGGCTCACCGCCGACGAGGCCACCGGCGGTCTGCGCACGGTCCCGCCGAAGGCCCCCCAGGGCACGGGCCTGGACCTGAAGGCCTTCCAGAACCTCGGCTACACCGGCGAGTGGTTCATCTTCGCGGGCTTCGTCCTGTTCATGTGGTTCCGGCTGCTGCGCCGCGAGGTCGAGTTCGCCCGCGACGAGGAACTGGGCCTGGGCGCCCCGGCGGATACGCCCACCGCATGAGAAAGCCCCGGCCGAACGCGGCCGGGGCTGACGCGTCAGGGCTCAGCGGTTGCCCTGCCGCCGAGACTGCGCCTTCTGCTGCAGCCCTCTGGTCTTCGCGCTGATCGACTGCACATCGGGCTTGGTGCTCTTCGAGCGGGCCTGAGCCGCCGAGATCTTGGAGTGCTGCGGGTCCTTGGGGTGATCGTGGGCGTGCTTGGCCATGATCGACCTCCTCCTTGCGCCGGAGTGGCATACGTCCTCCACTGTCCCCCGGGTCCGGGGGTTCGGCCACTTGGCGCAATCGGCGATACTGGCCCCATGGGATTCGTCGTGATGGCCACGCTGCCCGGCCTCGTCATCCTGCTCACGGTGATCGCGATCGTGGACCAGGTCCTGCTGCGAGCGGGCCGCGCCGGTCTGCTCCCCTGGCGCAACGGCGCCCGCACCGGCCAGGTCTCGGCCACCGGCTTCGAGCAGCTGCACGGCTCCCTGTCCCCGGGCAAACAGCATGAGCTCAAGGAGCGCGAGTCCTCCCTGGTCCTGCGCGACGACGAGGACGACGGCGCCCCGCCGCACCGCGGTCCCATCGACCTGGACGGCGGGGCAGCGGTCATCCGGCCGCCGTCGGCCTAGAGTCGGCAGCCGTCGGCCTAGAGTCGGCCGCCGTCGGCCCAGGGCCGACCGGGGAGCAGACCTCAGACCGCCACCAGCTCCGCCGCCCCGAACGACACGTCGAACCGGTCGCACCAGATCGCCACGCTCCCGAGCTCGTCCAGGTTCACCTCCGCGGGGAGCGCGTAGTTCTGATCGCCCTTGTTGCCCTTGAGTTCGCCCAGGCTGACGTGTTCGCCGTCGTCGAAGACCCGCCAGCCGCCGATCCCCTCCTCGACGGGGGCGTCGGAGAGCCAGACCCGCAGATCGGGCCCGTTGCTGGTGTCCAGGTCGCTCAGCCGCAGCACCCGTGAGCCGTCGGCCAGTTCAAGCACCTGTACCGACCCGCTGGTCTCGTGCTCGTGGCTGATGAACTCACCCCGCGCCACCGTCTTCGGCCGGCCACCGCCCGACCCGTCCGATGCCCCGTCCGACGCCCCGGACGCACCCGACTGCCGTGGCGCCGCCACCCCGGGCAGCGCCTCGTTCACGGTCTCGTCCTGGAAGAGCTTCCACGGCTGGAACCAGTAGAGCCCGAACCCGGCGAGCACCGAGCCGATCACCAGACCGCTCACCACGAACTTCGGCCGAAGCACCTTGCGTACCCGAGACATGAGAACCCGAGGCATGAGAACCCTCCCCGTCGGACGGCGAACGGACCGGACCGGCCGCTCACCGTATTCAACGGTGTGAGTGGCCGGTCCGGTCCCAGTTCCCTGATGACGGAAGTCTTACGTCGCCCAACCCCTAGCGCTTGACCGTCTTGTTGTACGCCCGCAGCGCCCACCAGTAGCCGAACACCGCGAGCGCGGTGCACCAGACCAGGGCGATCCAGCCGTTGTTGCCGATCTCGCCGCCCGAAAGCAGGCCCCGCACGGTCTCGTTGATCGGGGTGAAGGGCTGGTTCTCGGCGAACCAGCGCAGTGCGGTCGGCATCGAGTCGGGGTTCACGATCGCGCTGCCCATGAGGGGCAGCAGCGTCAGCGGCAGCGGCCCGTTGGACGCGGACTCGACGGTCTTGGCGTTCATGCCCATGCCCGCGCACAGCCAGCTCAGACCCAGGGCCAGGAAGATCAGCAGTCCGGCGGCGGCGATCCACTCGACGAACGTGGCGGTCGGACGGAAGCCGATCGCGACCGCGACACCGGTGATCAGGGCGAGCACGGCCGTGACCTGGATGGTGCTGCCGAGCACATGCCCGCTGAGCATCGCGCCCCGGGAGATCGACATCGTACGGAAGCGGTTGATGATGCCTTCGGTCTTGTCCGTGCAGACCGACACCGCGGTGGCCACGGCTCCGGAGGTCGCGGTCATCACGATGATGCCGGGCACCAGGTACTGGATGTAGTCGCCCCGCGTGGCCCCCGCGCCGAGCGTGCCATCGCCGATCGCGCCGCCGAAGACGTACACGAAGAGCAGCAGGAAGAGCAGCGGCATGACGAGGATCGAGATCGTCATTCCCGGGTAGCGCTGCATGTGCTTGAGATTGCGCCGCAGCATCGTCATGGAGTCGCGCAGCGGGCTGCCCTTGTCGCTCTGGGCGGGGCGGGTGAGCGTGGCGGCGGTGCTCATCGGACCGACTCCTTCGTCGAGTTGGGGGCCTCGGCGGGCTTGCCCGTGAGGGTGAGGAAGACGTCGTCGAGGTCGGGGGTGTGCACGGTCAGGGACTCGGCGCGCACCTCGGTCGTGTCCAGTACGTCGAGTACGGCGCGTAGATTGGCGACCGAGCCGTCACTGGGGATCTGCAGAGTGAGCGACTCCTCGTCGCTGCTCGCCACTCCGAAGAGCCCGGCGGCGGTGGCGAGTTCGGCCGGGTCCGCGAACTGCAGCTTCACATGCCCGCCCGGGATCAGCCGCTTCAGCTCCTCGGCGGTGCCCTCGGCGACGAGCCGGCCGTGGTCAAGGAGCGCGATACGGTCGGCCAGTTGATCGGCCTCTTCCAGGTACTGCGTGGTGAGGAAGATGGTCGTGCCCTGCCCGACCAGATCGCGGATGAGCTCCCACATGATGCGCCGGCTGCGCGGGTCGAGCCCGGTGGTCGGCTCGTCGAGGAAGATGATGCCGGGCGCGGCCACCAAGGTCATCGCCAGATCCAGCTTGCGGCGCATGCCGCCGGAGAAGGTGGCGGCCGTCTTGTGCGCGGCCTCCGTCAGGTCGAAGCGCTCCAGCAGATCGGCGGCGCGGCGCTTGCCCTCGGCCTTGGGCAGATGGTTGAGATCGGCCATCAGCATCAGGTTCTCGTGGGCGGTGAGCAGGTTGTCCACCGCCGAGAACTGGCCGGTGACACCGATGGAGCGGCGCACCTTCGTGGCCTGCTTGACCATGTCGTATCCGCCGATCTGCGCCTCACCGCCGTCCGCGGCGATCAGCGTGGAGAGGATCTCGACGGTGGTGGTCTTGCCGGCGCCGTTCGGGCCGAGCAGGGCGAAGATGCTGCCCTCGGGGATCGTCAGATCGATCCCGTCGAGCACGACCTTGTCGCCGTAGGACTTGCGCAGTCCGATGGCGGTGATGGCGGCGGGAGCAGCGGTAGACGTGCTCATGACAGCCAGCCTCCTATACGGGGTTGAGGAGCGTGTCGGTGATGAAGTGAAGTGTGGTGCTGGTGAGTTGGTTGTGCAGGTGAGTTGACGAATTACATAGGCGGTGCGGAAGGGTCAGGCGCGACGGATGATTACGTCGCCGACCGAAGTGCGCCCTCGCACCTCGACCGTCTCCTTGGCCTCGCCCGGCCCGGCGCTCGCACCGAGCGTGTTGCGCAGGGCGCCGGCCTTGGTGCTCACGTCGAGCCAGGCCGCCGTGCCCTCGGCGATCCCGATCTCCAGAGGTCCCACGGAGGTCTCGAACCGCACGCTGCCGCGCTCGACCCGGTCGATCCGGATACCGCCGGTCGCGGAGGTGGCGACCACATCGGCGCGCGCGGTGCCCACGCTGATCCGGCCATTGGCGGACTTGATCTGCAGATTGCCGCTGATCACGCCGACGGCGGTGTCGCCGTTGCTGTTCTTCACGGTCGCCGCGCCCTCGATCTCGCCGAGGTCGATCCGTCCCGTACCGGAGCTGAACTGGTGGTCGTGGCCGCTCGCGCGGTCCACCCGGATGTCGCCGAAGCCGGTCTTGATGTTGGCCACACCCACCTCGTCGACCTGGATGTTGCCCATCGAGGTCTTGACGTCGATGTCGCCGAACCGGCCCTGCCCGTCGATGTAGATCATCGACGCGTTGCTGCCCAGCGCGGAGCCGGCCGGCAGCTCGACGGCCACGTCGATACCGCCTGACTTGTTGAACACCGAACGCGACTTGGGGGCCTTCACCAGCAACCGGCCGCCGGAGAAGCTGACCTGGGTGTTCTGTGCGGTGCGTACGTCGCGGTCGCTGCCCTGGTTCGTGGGCGTCACCTCGACGGTGGTGTCGGTGCGCTCGCTCGCGACGATCCGCAGGTTGATCATGTCGCCCTCGACGGAGAGGGTGATGGGTCCGGGGGTCTCGTAGCTGGTCATCTCGGGTCCGTCCTTACGGTGTGAAGTCTGAGCGAGGGTCGAAGTCCAGGGGTGCCGTGTCGTGCGGTCAGCCGGCCCAGCCGGTGAAGTCCCGTGCGTGGTCCGGGTGGTGCGGGCCCGCGGGCGCCGGCGTCAGGGCGGCGGCCACGGCCCGGCCGAGCCAGGCGTTGACCGAGAGCCCCTCGCGGGCGGCGGCGGACTCGGCCTGCACCTTGAGGTGGGCGGGCAGCCGGAGGTTGATCCGCGCGGTGCCGGTGTCGTCGGTGTCCAGGGCGCCGGCCGGGTCCGGCGCGGTCGGCGCAGCGGACGGCATCGGCGCGGTGGGGTGCGTCGTCGGCATGGCCCGCAGCTCCTCGTAGGGCTGCGGAGTGCTCACCACGAACTCGGGGTCGGTCCCGCGCAGCCGTACGCCGACGGAGCCGGGCGCCAGTTCGCGGGTGACCTCGGCCATGGCGTCCGACAGCGCGTTCAGGAGCGTCAGACGGGCGGCCGACTCGAGCGGCCACGTGAGCCGCTCCGCCATGGCGCGGGCTTCCGGCCCGGCCGTCTCGGCGGCGGTCGCCAGCTCCTGGCGGAGGGTGTCTACGTACGGCGTGAGGTCCATGACGCCAACTATGGCGCCACCGTGGCGCCGCGTCAAGTGCAAGTGGCGCCATTTGGCGCCAGGTGGTGCCACGCACTGTATCTCCGCAGTTCAGAGCCCTGAAGGGAAAACAAAAAGGGCCCCTGCCCGCCGTCGTGAAGACGAGGGGCAGCGGCCCGGGGCCCGAGTGGCGCCTAGCTGACCCAGCCCGTGAACCCCTGCCCGGCGCCACGCGAGCGGGACGACGAGGAGGGCTGCTCCTGGCGGGGTGCGGGGTTGATGGCCTGGGAGGCGGCGCGTACGAGCCAGGCGTTGACCGACAGGCTGTCGCGCGCCGCGGCCTCCTCGACCCGGGCCTTGAGGTGCGCGGGAAGCCGGAAGTTGATGCGCGCCATGGAGCCGTCGTCGGCCTCGGGGGCCACGGGAGCAGCCGGCGGCAGCGGGGGCTGGGGCGGCTCGGGCGCCCGCATCACCGCCGGCTCGGCGGCCGGCGGGTTCGTCACCACGAACTCGGGGTCGAGTCCGCGCAGCCGTACATCCACCGAACCGGGCGCGAGCTCGCGCGTGACCTCGTCCATCGCCGCGGACAGGGCGTGCAGGAGCGTGAGGCGGGTCGCCGACTCCAGCGGCGCGGACAGCCGCTCGGCCAGATCGCGCGCCTCCGGACCCGCCGCGTCGGCGGCGACGGCGAGCTCCTGGCGCAGGGTGTCCACATACGGCGTGAGGTCCATGACGCCAATTATGGCGCGTGTGGCGCCATGCCGGGTGCGAGGGGTGCCACCCGGTTTCCACCCGTCTGACCAGCGGAAACGGGAATGTGGCGCCACGGGGAGGCGGTCCGTGGCGCCACAGGCGCTCTCACCGGCCCTGCTGCGGCCACCGGTTGTCCCGCGGCCACCGGTTGTCCTGCGGCCACACGATCCCGGGCATCGGAGTGCGGCGGCGCGGTGTGGTCAGCGCGGAGACGACGGCCGCGACGGCGGCGGTCGTCGCGAAGCTGCCGACCGCGACCATGGCGACACCGATCACGAAGAGACCGCTGGCGTCGTCCGACCAGTCGGCGAAGGAGGCCATGACCAGTCCGACGGTGACCCCGATGACCGGCACGGCGGGCTCGCTGCGCCATGCCGCGAGGACCACGGGCACGAGCAGGGTCAGCACCAGACCGATCACCTGCCAGGCCTCGTACGGGCCCGTGGTCGAACCGTCGGGGTGCACATCGCGCTCCTGGTCCCAGCCGAGCCAGCCGGCCCAGGCGCCGACGGTCAGGGCGATGAGGGCCACGGTCGTGATCATGTGGCGGGCGAGGGCGGGGAGCTGCTTGTTCATGACTTCAGCATTCCCGCGGGCCGGATGGCCGGCCAGCGTACGGATACTCATCCGCCGGCAGCGTCGAAGTACTCAGCTGCGCACTCAGCCGGCCCGCCCCCTCAGCACCTCCACCCCGTCCCCCTCGAGCTCGTCGCAGTAGGGCGCACGCCCCGTCATCGCCATCACCAGCGCCAGCGTGCTCCCGGTCACCGGCTGTCCCGACCCGGCGGCGAAGGGCCCGTCGTCCGCCGCCAGGCGCAGCCCGCCGATCCGCCCCTTGGCGAGCACCACGAGATCGGTGCCCGCGTAGTACTCGGCCACCGCCGTGAGGGTCCCGACGGGATACGTGTGCCCGATGCCCAGCGGACGCCGGATGTCCTCGCCGTGCACGACGGTCTCGCCGAGGATCGCGATCGGCGGCAGCGGCGGCTTGCGCCTGCTGGTGACCGCGGCGCGGAAGCGCGCCAGCGTCTCGGCCGGGTCGGCGCCGAGCTGCCGCTCCAGCTGCATCGCCACCTGCTTGTCGAAGTCGAACCGGCAGCGGATCACACCCGCCATCCACGTCACGGGGGTCAGCCGCGCCGAGGCGGTCAGATGCGCCAGGACCTCCCGTACCGTCAACTCGGTGCACAGCGAGGTCGTCGCCCAGCCTTCGGCGTCGAGCTCCGCGAGATCGTCGGCCAAGGCGGCCCGCTCGGCATGGACCAGCGGCCAGATGTCCAATTTCCTTCTCCCTTACGTGAGATCTACGGGTAGACCGTCACCGCACCGCGAACTCATCGCCTAGCCTGGCATTCGCAGCTGGTTCGCCCCGTCCGCCAGGCGGGAGCGTCGTAAGAGGGAACCCGGTGGGAATCCGGGACTGCCCCGCAGCGGTGAGTGGGAACGAAAGCCGTCATACGCACTGGATCCGACGTACCGGATCTGGGAAGCGACGGCCGGTAGGTGTCCTCGCGGTCCTCGCGAGCAACGCGCCCACGAGTCCGAAGACCTGCCCGTTGCCCGCGCACGCACCATGCGCACGCGGATATCCCGGTGACCTCGAGGGCGGGTCGGCGACCACAACGGCGGCTGTAGGTCTGCCTGTTGTGTCCCCTTCGCGTTCCCGTCCCGGCACCGGGATCTCAGGGATTCATCTCGCGAAGGAGATCTCCGTGACACCGAAGTCCGCACCGGCGGCAGCCCGCTCCACCGTCCACGGCTACCCCCGCCAGGGACCGGACCGTGAGCTCAAGAAGGCGGTCGAGGGGTACTGGAAGGGCCGTCTGACCGCCGACGACCTGCGCGCGACCGCCGCCGAACTGCGCCGGTCCACCTGGCAGCAGCTCGCCGACGCCGGCCTCGACGAAGTGCCGACCGGCACCTTCTCGTACTACGACCATGTCCTGGACGCCGGCGTCATGCTCGGTGCGATCCCGGCCCGCCACCGCGCCGCCGTCGACGCGGACGCCCTCGACGGCTACTTCGCGATGGCGCGCGGCACGCAGGACGTGGCGCCGCTTGAGATGACCAAGTGGTTCGACACCAACTACCACTATCTGGTCCCTGAGTTGGGGCCGGATACCGTCTTCGCGGCCGACTCCGGCAAGCAGACGCAGGAGCTGAAGGAAGCCCTCGCGCTCGGCCTGACCGCCCGTCCCGTGCTGCTCGGCCCGATCACCTATCTGCTGCTGGCCAAGCCCGCCCCCGCGGCGGCCGAGGACTTCGACCCGCTCACGCTCCTCGACCGGCTGCTGCCGGTGTACGCGGAGCTCCTGGCCGATCTGCGGGCGGCGGGCGCCGACTGGGTGCAGCTCGACGAACCCGCCCTGGTCCAGGACCGCACCCCGGCCGAGCTGAACGCCGCGGCCCGCGCGTACCGCGAGCTCGGTGCCCTCGTCGACCGCTCCAAGCTCCTCGTGGCGACCTATTTCGACCGCCCCGGCGAGGCCCTGCCCGTACTCGCCGCCTCCCCGGTCGAGGGCCTCGCCCTGGACTTCACCGTCGAAGGCACCCTCGACGATCTGGCGGCCGTCGGCGGTCTGCCGGACAAGCGCCTGGTCGCGGGCGTGGTCGACGGCCGCAACATCTGGATCAACGACTACGAGAAGTCCCTGGCCACCCTCGCCACCCTGCTCGGTCTGGCCGGACAGGTGGATGTGGCGGCTTCGTGCTCGCTGCTGCACGTCCCCCTCGACGCCGCGGTCGAGCGCGACATCGAGCCGCAGATCCTGCGCTGGCTGGCCTTCGCCCGCCAGAAGACCGCCGAGATCGTGACGCTCACCAAGGGACTCGGCTCCGGCACCCACGCGATCTCCGCCGAACTGGCCGCCAATCGCGCCGACTTGGCCTCCCGTGCCAACTCCCCGCTCACCCACGACCCCGAGGTACGGGCCCGGGCGGCCGCCGTCACGGCGGCCGACACCCGCCGCGACCAGCCGTACGAGCGGCGCGTCACCGCCCAGCGCGCCCACCTCGCGCTGCCCGCGCTGCCGACCACCACCATCGGCTCGTTCCCGCAGACCGCCGAACTGCGCACCGCACGCGCCGATCTGAGGGCGGGCCGGATCGACACCGCCGGCTACGAGGACCGCATCCGCAGCGAGATCAAGGAGGTCATCACCTTCCAGGAGCAGACCGGCCTCGACGTTCTCGTGCACGGCGAGCCCGAGCGCAACGACATGGTCCAGTACTTCGCCGAGCAGCTCACCGGCTGTCTGGCCACCCGCCACGGCTGGGTGCAGTCCTACGGCACCCGCTATGTCCGCCCGCCGGTCCTCGCCGGGGACATCTCACGCCCCGAGCCGATGACGGTCCGCTGGACCTCCTACGCCCAGTCCCTGACCGCCAAGCCGGTCAAGGGCATGCTGACGGGCCCGGTCACGATGCTGGCCTGGTCCTTCGTACGCGACGACCAGCCGCTCGCCGACACCGCCCGCCAGGTCGCCCTGGCGCTGCGCGACGAGGTCGAGGACCTGGAGGCGGCCGGCACCACGGTCATCCAGGTCGACGAACCGGCTCTGCGCGAGACCCTGCCGCTGCGCGCGGCCGCCCGTCCCGCCTATCTGGACTGGGCCACCGAGTCCTTCCGCCTGACGACCGCATCGGTGCGCGCGACCACCCAGATCCATACGCATATGTGCTACGCGGAGTTCGGCGACATCGTGCAGGCCATCGACGACCTCGACGCCGACGTCATCAGCCTGGAAGCGGCCCGTTCCCATATGCAGGTGGCCCGCGAGCTGGCCGCCCACGGCTACCCGCGCGAGGCGGGACCCGGCGTCTACGACATCCACTCACCGCGGGTGCCGAGCCCGCAGGAAGCCGCGGACCTGCTGCGCACCGGCCTGCGGGCCATCCCGGCGGACCGGCTGTGGGCCAACCCGGACTGCGGTCTGAAGACCCGCGCCTGGCCCGAGACCCGGACCTCACTGGAGAACCTGGTGGCGGCAGCCCGTACGGTGCGCGCCGAACTCCCGTGAACGGGCGTTGAGTCGAGGGCCCGCACATGGTGCGGGCCCTTTCTCAGTCGTGCGGCGCCTCGCCCGTCACCCGGTGGTCGGCATGGCTCAGCGCCTCCACGACCAGGCGGCGCAGATGCCCGTCCCGCAGCCGGTAGTGGACATGCCGGCCTTCGCGCCGCGTCTCCACCAGGCCCGCGAGCCGCAGCTTGGCGAGGTGCTGGCTGACGGCCGTACGGGAGGCCGCGGACTGTTCGGTGAGCGAGCCGACATCCGCCTCGCCCTGCGCGAGCAGCCACAGCAGATGCAGCCGGGTGGCATCCGACAGCATCGCGAACACATGGGCCGCCTCCGTGAGGCGGGCGGCGTCGGGGCTGTCCTGATGCGCACGGCTTGCAGGTGGGTGGGGATCGCGTCCGGGCATGGCCCAAGCCTAGAGGCCGCACGGACACGTACGACCTGGTCCACGCCTTACGTCAACATGTGCACGCATGCGCACATGAAGGTACGCTTGGAAGGTGCCCGATTCCGCGAGCGAGAGGTGAGCGGCATGCTGACCGTCCTGCGTCACCGCACCTACCGCCGGCTGTTCACCGCCCAGGTCATCGCCCTGGTCGGCACCGGTCTGGCCACGGTCGCGCTCGGACTGCTCGCGTACGACATCGCGGGCGCCCGGGCCGGATCGGTGCTCGGTACCGCGCTCGCGATCAAGATGGCCGCGTACGTGGGGATCGCACCGGTGATCAGCGCCTTCGCCGACCGCATCCCGCGCCGGGCGCTCATGGTGGGCGCCGATCTGACCCGCGCGGCGGTCGCCCTGAGCCTGCCGTTCGTGACGCAGGTCTGGCAGGTGTACGTCCTGATCTTCGCGCTGCAGGCGGCCTCCGCGGCCTTCACTCCGACCTTCCAGGCCGTGATCCCGGAGGCGCTGCCCGAGGAGCGCGACTACACCCGGGCGCTGTCGCTCTCGCGACTGGCGTACGACCTGGAGAGTCTGTTCAGCCCGGCGCTCGCCGCCGTGCTGCTCACGTATACGACCTACAACTGGCTCTTCCTCGGTACGGTCGGCGGCTTCCTCGCCTCGGCCGTCCTGGTGGTCTCCGTCGCGCTCCCCAAGCCGGCGGCCCTGCCGCCCACCGGTGGCCTCTACGCCAAGGCCTCGGCCGGCAGCCGCCTCTTCTTCACCACGCCGAGCCTGCGCGCGCTGCTCTCCCTCGACCTCGCGGTGGCCGCCGCGAGCGCGATGGTCACCGTCAACACCGTGGTGTACGTACGCGGCCACCTCGGCCTCCCCGCGGGCGCTGTGGCCTTCGCGCTCGGTGCGTACGGGGCGGGCTCGATGGCCGTCGCGCTGCTGCTTCCGCGCGTACTGGAAAAGGCGGCCGACCGCACGGTCATGCTGACCGGCGCCCTGCTGCTCCCGCTCGTCTTCGCCGCGCTGGGTGTGATCACCGCGAGCGGGAGCGGCAGTTGGCGGTGGCCGGCCCTGCTCGGCACCTGGTCCGCGTTCGGCGCGGCCTGCTCGATGGTGCTCACGCCGACCGGCCGGCTCATCCGGCGTGCTGCCCCGCCCGAGGAACGGGCGCAGGCGTTCGCCGCGCAGTTCTCGCTGTCGCACGCCGCCTGGCTGCTGACGTATCCGCTGGCCGGGTGGCTCGGCGCGACGGCCGGGCTGCAGACGCCCGTGATCGTCCTGGGGGCGCTGGCCCTCATGGCGGCGGTGGCGGCCGCACGGATGTGGCCCGCCACCGACACCACCGCGCACGTCCACACGGAACTGGCCGCCGGACACCCGCACTTGGCGGGCGCCGACGCGGTGAGCGGTGGCGGGTGGCGGCACAGCCACTGCCCGATCCGGGACGCACGCCACCCGGCCGCCGCTCACTGAGGCGTCAGCGGGTGAGCGTCAACTCCCGTGCCGGCGACCGCAGATACCCGCCCCGGTCAAGCGCGGCCACCGCCCCCGCGCACACCGCTCCCGTCCCCGCGAGCACCACCCACGGCACCCACCGCACCCCGGTGTCGAACAGCGCGCCCACGCCCAGGTTCCCGGCCGCGATCGCGATCCCGGAGGCCGTGTTGTACGCCCCGTAGTACGTGGCGACAAGCCGCTCCCCGGAGAGCCTGACGACCGTGTCCATCTCGAACGGATAGAGCAGCGCACCGCCCCACGCGAGCAGTGCGGCACACAGCACCAGGGCGAGCACCCCGTACACGAAGGAACCCGCGTACAGCATGGGCAGGAACGCGACGCCCATCACCACGAGCCCCCAGGCGATCGCCCGCGGCCCGGACAGCGTCCGCTTCGCCCAGGCCGTCAGCTTCAACTGCCCGGACAGGGCGGCGAGTGCGGACACCGCGAAGACGGCGCCCGTGACAAGACCCGTCCGCTCGCCGAACAACTCCCGTGCCCGCAGCGGCAGGGCGAGATAGACCTGGAAGGCCAGGACGTACGAGCCGGACATGGCCACCGCGAACAGCAGGAACGGCCGGTTCGCCGCGATGGAGCGCCAGTCCGCGAGCACCGCACGCCAGGCCGCCTCAGTGCTGCGGTCCTTCGGCGGACGCGCGGGCAAGGCCCGCGCCTGGAGCACCGCCAGCGCGCCGAAGATCAGCGCCGAGGCCGCACACACCGCCCTGAAGTCCCAGGCGAGCAGGGCGAGTCCGGCGAGCGGACCGATCAGGATGCCCGCCTGGTAGAAGACGTTGAACGCGGCGAAGGCCTCCACCCGCCGCTCCTCGCCGGCCTCGGCCGCCAGATACGCCCGTACCGCCGGATTGAACAGTGCACCCGCGAGCCCCGTCAGCGCCGAGGCCACGAGCAGCGCGGGCAGCGTCTGCGCGAAGCCGAGCAGCGCGAACGCCACCGTCCGCAGTCCGCACCCGGCCAGGATCATCGGCTTGCATCCGTAGCGGTCGGCGAGCGACCCGCCGACCAGGAACATCCCCTGCTGCGACAGATTGCGGACGCCTAGCACCAGACCCACCGCCCAGGCGGCGAGCCCGAGGCCGTGGCCCAGATGGTCGGCGAGATAGGGCATCAGCATGTAGAAGCCCAGGTTGATGGCGAACTGGTTGACCATCAGGAGCCGTACGGCCGGATCGAAGGATCCGACCTGCTGCAGGAGCCCCCTCATCGGACACTGCCGACCGTACGCGCCAGCGGATCACGCACCCGGCTGCACCGCGTCCAGCCCGTCACCACGCACTCGTCGGGCGCCGCGATCTCATCCGGCTCGGACGGCGGCCCGGCGCCGAGAATCCCCTGCTCCGCACACCAGTTGTCGTTGTAGACGGTCTCCAGATAGCGATGCGGCCCGTCGGGGAACACCGCCGCGATCCGCGTCCCGGGCGCCGAGGTCCGCGCCACCCACCCCGCGACCAGCGCGACCGCGCCCACGCTCCAGCCGCCGGACGCGTAATGCGTGCGGGCCAACTGGCGGCAGGCCCACACCGCTTCACCGGGGGCCACCCAGTGCACCTCGGCGAAGGCCCCGTAGTCCACGTTCGCCGGATGGATGCTGGAGCCGAGCCCGCGCATCAGCCGGGGCCCGGCCGGCTGGCCGAAGATCGCCGAGCCCACCGAGTCCACGCCGACCACCCGCAGACCGGGGGAGTGCTCCCGCAGCCTCTTGGCGATCCCGGCCGAGTGCCCGCCCGTGCCGACCGCCACCACCAGGGTGTCGATCCGGCCGAGCTGGGCGGTGAGTTCGGCGGCCAGGGGTGCGTAGGCCGCGACGTTGTCCGGATTGCTGTACTGGTCAGGGCAGTACGAGCCCGGGGTGGCGGCGAGCAGTTCGGCCACCCGGATCCGCCGGGCCTCCTGCCAGCCGCCCGTCGGATGCGGCAGCTCCACCGTGTCGACCCGTGCGCCGAGCGAGGTGAGCAGCCGCATCATCGCCGGCTCCATACCCGGATCGGACACGACGGTCACCGGATGCCCGTAGTGGAGACCGGCCAGCGCGAGCCCGAGCCCGAGCGTGCCGCTGGAGGACTCGACGACCGGCGCACCCGGCCGCAGCTCACCGCGCCGCCGGGCCTCGCGGATCATGTGCAGACCCGGACGGTCCTTGATCCCGCCGGGGTTGGCGCCTTCGAGCTTTGCGAAGAACCCGCGCCCGTGCGGCGCGAAGGGCCGGTCGATCCACAGGACCGGGGTGTTGCCGACCAGTTGGGCGGGGCGGCGGGCGACCGCGGGCAGGTGGAGCAGCTTGGGCAGTTCATGGACGAGGTGCAGGGATTTCATGGCGTACGGCTCCTACGCGCTCCGGCCGCGCGGCGGCTGTCGGGCACGGGATAGGCAGTTCAGGGACGCGGACGCACCACGGGTGGGTGCGCGCCGCGCCTACTGCCGCCAGACGCAGAGCAGGGACCGCTCGTCGCCATGGCCCGGCGGCCCCGCGCGGCCCTCGTCCTGGCGGGCCGGCTGCGTACGGGCCGATGCGGACGCGAGGGGGAGCAGAGCGGGCAGTTCGGGCGCTGCGAGTTCCTGCGCGCCCGGATCGCGCGGGCGGTCCACCGAGTGGTCGACGTGCTCGCCGGAGTCGTGGTCATGCACAGGATCCGGTACGACCGTGGGCTGTTCGGGGGCCGCCGCGTGCTGCTGCGGCGGGCACACGGCCACGATCCCGGCATGCGATCCGGACCCGGAGTACGGGGCGCTGTGCGCGGCGCTCGCGAGATGCGCGGTGATGAGCACGGCGAGCAGGGGCACGAGAACGAGCCGGCCCCGCCGCATCGCCTGCGCAAGGGCCCGCCACGACTCGATCATGCACTGATCGTAAGTGGGGTGTTACGTGCCGTCACGTTTGCCGGGTGCCGGATCGCCCGTACGGGAACCCTGGTACTGGTGTTCCCCTCGCGTGCAGGACCCCCAAGCCTCAGGCGGGCATGCCGAAGTCGGCCTCCTCGGCCGTCACGGTCCCGGCCGAACGCCCCGGCGCCGACTGGCCCTTCCAGTACAGATTCGTGTGCGCGATGACCTGCTCCGGCGGCGGCGCACCCCAGGGCGTCAGATCCTCGGTGGTGTGGGCGTCGCTGACCAGGAACACGTCGTATCCCCGGGCGACCGCGCCGTGCAGGGTCGAGCGGATGCACATGTCGGTCTGCGCACCCGCGACGAAGAGCCGCCCGACCCCGAGCCCCGACAGCACGGCCTCAAGTGAGGTGTCCTCGAAGGAGTCCCCGTAGGTCTTCGGGACCACGGTCTCGTCGGCCGCCGGAACGAGCTCGGACACGATCTGCCAGGCCTCGCTCCCCTTCACCATCTCCTCGTCGGAGTGCTGCACCCACACCACGGGCACCTGCTCGCGCCGCGCGCGCTCGACGAGCGAGGCGATGGTCGCGACCACGGCATCGCGCTGATACGTCTGCCCGACGGAGCCGTTCTGCACATCGATGACGACGAGTGCGGTGCCGGTGCGATTCTCCAAGGTGCTCATGGGCCTCCCCTTGTCTCCACGATGTCCCTGCGCACGCTAACCCCGCGCACTGACAATCAGGTCGCAAACGAGGCGCCCGGCGTCCTAACCTCGCGCGCATGACGTCATACGAAGCCGCCGCCCCGCAGGACTCCGAGGCCCAACTGCCGTTCGTGATCCGCCCGGAGACCGCCGCCGACCACGAGGCCGTACGCGAGGTGCACGCCCGCGCCTTCGGGGACGGCGAGCGGGTGCCCGGCCTGGTGGCGGCGCTGCGCGTCGCGCGGGCCCCGCTCGCACCGATGTCGTACGTGGCCACCGTCGACGGCCGGGTGGCCGGCCACGTCATGATGAGCGCGTCCCGGCTGGACGCCCCGCGCCGGATCGTCGACGTCCTTTCCCTGTCGCCGCTGGGCGTACTGCCGGAGTTCCAGCGCCGGGGCATCGGCACGGGCCTCATCGCGTACGCCCTCGCAGCAGCCGACGAACAGGGCATCCCACTGGTCTTCCTCGAGGGCTCCCCGCACTACTACGCGACCCGCGGCTTCGCCCCCGCCGTCCCCCTCGGCTTCCGCTCCCCGTCCCTGCGTATCCCCGAACCGGCCTTCCAGGTCGCGCAGTTGTCGGCCCACGAGCCGTGGATGACCGGCACCTTCGTCTACTCGGACCCGTTCTGGGCGCTGGACTGCGTAGGACTGCGCGAGGACTCGCAGGCGTGAGGCCCGCGGCTACCCGTGCAGTTCGACCGAGATGTGCGGGGCCAGCGCACGGAGGAAGTCGGGGGCGTCGAACATGTCCCCGGCGGAGGCGACACCCACGGTCCTGGTCCGGCCGGTGAGGATACGGGCGACGGCCTCGACGACCAGCGGTGCGGTGACGGCGTAGATGTCCTGGCCCGTGGCCACGGCCCGGCGTTCGGCGCCCTTGGAGCGTACGACCACATCGACGAGGAAGGTCTGCGCGGACCGCCCGTCCGCCTCGACCGCGCTGGGCGTCGGCGCGTCCGGGTTCACCACGCCACCGGCCGCCTCGACGCTCATGTACGTACGGACTTCGGGGATACGCAGATGGCTGGGCAGGGTGACGACATCGGCCATGGTGAACTCCCCGATGACGGCCCGGGGCCCCATCGGCTCGGGGAACTCCCACTTGAGGGTGGGCAGTTCCTCGCCGTGGTACTCCAACCGACCCTCGCGGAAACGGACTCGGCGACCGCCGCGCCGCTCGACCGACACCTTGCCCGCGATCCGTGTGCCCTCGGTGGGGTCCCACTGGTTCAGGCCGTACGCGATATGCGCCTCGTCCGCCTCGGTCCAGTCGCCCATCGCCGCGGTGGCGAGCAGGTCGCCGAGCCCGCCGTAGAAGGCCATCGCGGGGACGACTGCCACACCCGCCGCCCGGGCCCGCTCCTTGAACTGGGCGAACGTATCGGCGTTGGCCTCGATCTCGGCCGCCACATCGAGGTACGGGATCGAGGCCCGCAACGCCGCCTCGATCACCGGGGCGGCCGTCGTGGCGAAGGGGCCCGCCGCGTTGATGACGGCCGCGGAGCCGGCGAGCGCGCGGTCCAGCGCCGCAGGGTCGTCGACGGACGCGGGGCGCACGTCGAGACCGGGATACGCCTCGGCCAGCGACTCCAGCTTCCCGGCGTCACGCCCGGCGAGCACCGGGACGAACCCGCGCTCCAACAGGTGCGCCACCAGGAACCGGCCGGTGTGCCCGTACGCGCCGTACACCGTTACCGCCTGCCCCGTCACTGCCTGTCCTGCCGCCATGACTTCTCTCCCGTGTCCGTACTCGGCCTGCTGTCCGCTGTTCTTCCGACTGAGACCATCCTGCGACTGTTGAATGGATAACCGTCAGTGTCTGGAACGACATGCCCCGTACAATTTCGGACATGGAATCCGTCGCGCTCCCGCAGCTGAAATCCGTGGCCCTGGCAGTCACCGACGGAATGCTGCACTTCGAACTCTCCGTGGCCCTCGAGGTCTTCGGCCCGGCCCCGGCCGCGGTCACCGGACCCTGGTACGACCTGTCGGTCTGCGGCCCGGGCGCGGTGCGGTTCGGCGCGTTCAGCCTCGACCCCGACCACGGCCTCGACCGGCTGAAGGACGCCGACACGGTGATCGTCCCCGGCTGGGCGGACGTGGACGTACCCCCGCCCGCCGAACTGGTCGAGGCGGTACGCGCGGCTTACGACGCGGGCGCGCGCATCGTGTCCCTGTGCACGGGTGCGTTCGTCCTGGCCGAGGCCGGCCTCCTGGACGGCCTGCGGGCCACCACGCACTGGGCGCACACCGAAGTCCTCGCCGCCCGCCACCCCGAGGTGGAGGTCGACCCGGACGTCCTCTACGTGGACAACGGCCGGGTGCTCACTTCCGCGGGCAAGGCCGCGGCACTTGACCTGTGCCTGCACCTGATCCGCCTGGACCACGGCACCTCGGTCGTCAACACGGTCGCCCGCCGCCTGGTCGTCCCGCCCCACCGCTCGGGCGGCCAGGCCCAGTTCGTCTCCGCCCCCGTACCGGCCCAGGACGACCACCCTCTGACCGCCCTCTTCCCCTGGGTCATCGAACGCCTCGACCAGCCCCTGACCGTCGAGGACCTGGCCCGCCGGGCCGGCATGAGCTCACGCCATCTGAGCCGCCACTTCCGCGCGGCCACCGGCACCACGCCCCTGCAGTGGCTGCTCGCCCAGCGCATCCGCCACGCGCAGGAGCTCCTGGAGCGTACGGACGATCCCGTCGACACCATCGCCACGGCGACGGGCATGGGCACCGCCACCACCCTGCGCCGCCACTTCAACCGCACGCTCGGCGTCCCTCCGGACAGCTACCGCCGTACGTTCCGGGATCTTGCCGGCGGCCCACAGGGGTGAGTGTCGCCGCGCGGCCCGTCAGGCGGCCGGATCCTCGGTCGCCATCAGAGCGGACCCGGTGAGGCGGAGCGCGGGATCGGCCGCCGCGCTCATCAGCCGGGCGGCCGCGCCGGCCTCGCTGCCCGGCGGGACCACGAACAGGTCCCAGCGGCGCGAACGGTGCGAGAAGAGCCGGATGGTGTACGGGTCGAGGCCGGACGTGTACCAGGTGGCCAGGACCGTGTGGTCCGTCACCGGCAGCGTGTGCGGATCCGTGGCCCAGCTCCCACGATGGGACGCTATGCGGGTCACCCGTCCATGGGTGGTGTCGAACACGTCGAGGAGCGCGGTGAGTTCGACCACCAGGTCGTCCGTACGGGGCCACCAGCCGCCGCACACCGGCCCCGCCGGGAAGGTCGGCGGGCGCAGGGCGAGCCGGGCGGGCGGATAGGACGTGGGTGGCCCTGTGCCGGGCGAACTGGTGCGGGTGGTCGGTGCGTTCATGACGCACGCCCCTCTTCGGGCCGCCGGGAGCGGAGCCCTGTGTCGTGTGCGCCGGACGCGACGTCGAGCGGAGTCGGCGTACGAGGAGCCTCCGGTGGTCCCAGCGTACGGCCGGGGCCGATATCCGTCGGGCAGGAGTACGGTGAAGCAAGCGAGGGCTTTCCTCCACCGTGCACGACCACGCTGGATCACCTTCCCTCGCCGTCCTCTCAGGGGCAGCCCCCGACCCCGGCCGCGCCGTTCGCATCCAGGCCGAGGAGTCGGCGCGTGCGCCCATTTGCTGATCGCCACAACGCCTCGACCGCGACGGGGTGTCACACCGTGCACCACGCCGCCGGTGCCTGCAAGGACCCCCCGCACCCGCAAGGCAGCCGGCAGGAGCCGCACCCATGACGCTCGCACCGCACCCCCCGTCGCCCTCGTCGCCCACGTCTTCGTCGTCCTCCTCGCCACCGCTGCTCCGGCTGCGCCTGGCGTCCCCCGCCGGCCGGCCCCGCGCCATCGACGGGGCGTGGTGGCCGTACTCGTACGACCTGCTCGCCGAACTCCCCGTACTCCTTGCCGGGTTGCCCCGCACCTGGGGGCACATCGCCGGTGTCCTCCTGAACGACACGCTGTGGCCGCCGACGCCGAGCCGGATGTTCGTCGCCGGCCAGGTCGTCCGGCTGCGCAGAACACCTCGGACCGACACCCTGCACACCGTTGTCCTCATCGCCCCCGGCCAGGGGCGCTGGGACCTCCTCGTCATCCCTCCTGAGACGGCGGGCGGTGACGCGGCTCCGCTCATGGAGCGGGCGGTCGCGGCGGTCGGCGCACGTCGTTGAGCCGGCCCGGCCGCACGATGCCCGTGAGCGGCACTCTTCGCCCGAACTTCCGTGTCCGGAAAGGAGGTTGCGGTATGCACCGGCCCGACCCGAGAATTGTCGAACGCACCACCTTCGTGCCCCGCGACCCCGGGCGCGGTTCCGCAGACCGCCGGATCCGCGACGCCGACATACGCGGCTCCGGCACCTCGTCCCTTCGGACATCCATCAGCAGGGCACTCCCGCGCCCTGCAGTCATGAGGGACGGGGCACGCGAGGAGACGCCAATTGGGGTCCGCGTCTTCTCGTCGCAGGGGCCCCTGGCGATGTTCATCGGATTCCCGCCAGGGGCCGCTGCCCGGCAGATGCCGTACGGGGCAGGCGGAACTGCCCTATGAGAGCGCAGCGAACCGCCGCCGAACGGCCGCCCTCATGGGACCGGGGCCCCTCGGCCTGGGAGGGGGAGCGGGTCCGCCCGCTGACCCGGTGCCAGGTCATCGACCGGCTACCGGACCTCGGCGCCCTGTACGCGGCCAACTGCGGCGCGGAGAACGGGCGGACGGACGACCTGACCCGGGACTTCCTGTGGCGCCTGTCGACCGACCTGCGCCGCCCGGGGTTCGGTCTGCTGATCGCGGAGAACACGGCGATGACAGCGTGCGCCTATGGATTTCCGCTGCGCAGAGGGCTGTTCGAGATCAGAGAGATCATCGTGCCGCGCCGGGTGCGACAGCTCTCCCCGCACCTCGAGCGGAACCTGGCCCGGCGGCTGCAGCGGCGGCTGCTCGCCGACCACGGTCGTGCCACCGGTGTCTGCGTCGTCGACCGCAGCGACGAGTGGACCCTTGCGGCACTGCGCTCCTGGGGCTGGCGGGACGCCCCGCACCATGCGTACGGGATACCGCTGTGGTCTCCCCGCTGCGCCCTGCTGCTCGATCCGTGACCGGCCGCTGCTCGACCCGTGACCGGCCGCTGCGCGGCCGCTTCCGGAGCCGGCCGCTACTCGGTCGCTTCCGGAGCGGGGATGACGGCGGTGTCGAACGTGCCGTCGACCACCCGACGGGCGAGTTCCGTCAGATGCAGATGATGGGAGCGCGCGTAGGAGCGGAACGCGTGGAAGGCCTCGTCGACGGAGGTGTTCCAGCGCTCGGACAGCACGCCCTTGACCTGTTCCACCAGGATGCGGCTGGTGAGCGCGGTGTTCAGCTGGGTGTTCTCGACGTGGGACCGCTCCAGCGTGCGCTGCTGCAGGATCGTGATCGTGGCGACGTCGGCGAGCCCCTGGGCGAGGGCGACGTCGTCCGCTCCCAGATGGCTGTCGGTGCGCTGGAAGAGGTTCAGGGCGCCGACCACCCGGTCACGCAGCCGCAGCGGAATGGCATGGGTCATGAGGAAGCCGATCTCGCGGGCGCGCGGAGTGAACCGGGGCCAGTCGACGGCCGCCTCGGGACGCCTCAGATCGATGTTCGTCCGGGGCGCTCCGCTGCGGAAGCACTCCATGCACGGCCCCTGGTCGTGCTGGCGGGCGAACAGTTCGAGGAGCCGTGTGTGCTCGTCCGACGCGGCGATGACCTGGAGTTCACCCTGCGAGTCGGCGAGCAGGATGCCCGCGGCCGAGACGTCGAGGAGCTCCACGCAGCGCGCGGAGAGCCTTTGCAGAAGATCGAGTACGTCGAAGTCGTCGATGAGCGAGTCCGCGATCTCGACGAACACCTCGGCGAGGCGCTGCTCCCGGGCCATGTTGATCATCCCTCTCCACCGGCGGGCGAATGGGGCCCGTTCCCATCGTCCCCGAATCGCAGCCGACGGGCCACGATGTCCTGCGCGACGTCCCCGAGCGGACGCTCGCTGCTGTAGGCGTAGGCACGCAGCCGCACCAGGGCCTGCGCCAGCGTCGTGCCCAGCTGGACGCTGACCATGCCGGTCGCCTGATGCACCACCGCCCGGTGCAGCCCTTCGGCCGGCCACAGGTGCTCGTCGTCGTAGCTCTCGGGGGACCGGCCGTTCGCGACGGCCCCCCCGTTCGCGACGGACCCGCCGTTCACGACGCGCCCGCCCCTCCCGGTGAGCCGCGCGGTCGGCCCCCGGTCGCCGAGCAGCGCCGCGATCAGCGCGGAGATCAGCGTGTTCGCATCATCGAGCTGCCGGGTGCTGATGGTGCGGTCCCCGTCGCACAGCAGAGTCAGCAGGCCGAGCTGTGCGCCGCCCAGGGCGAGCGGGAAACAGCACACACCGTGCACTCCGAGGTCCTGTGCGGCCGGCAGCAGCACGGGCCACCGGTCCGGCCGCACGCGCCGCAGGTCCGGTTCCAGTACGGGGATCCCGGCGCGCGCGGCGTCGGGACCCGGCCCTTCGCCGAGTGTGAACTGCAACTCCTCGAACCGCAGGCTCAGTTCGGGGAAGCTCCACAGGGGCTCGGGCACCCACGTACCGCGCCCCCCTGCCGGCAGCTGGGAGAAGACGGACACGGAGAGCCCTTGGACACCGAGTGCCCGCGCACCCGCCTCCGCGGGGTCGCTGCCGCTGCCGGGGCGCAGGGACCGCAGGGCCTCAGCCATACCGTCGCTGGTCACCAGTCTCCGATCCGCCGCGTCCGGTGCCTTCCTGCACGGGGCGCGGACCGGTACCCGGCGAACACTACGCGCTCCTGAACCGACCCACCCGGGAGCCTGCTCCGGGTGCGCCGACCGCACCGCGCCAGGCGTCCCTCGCGCTCGCGTACCCCGGGAACCGGCCGTCGAGTCCGCCGGCCCGGAACACAAGGCCGATCGCCGGCCTCGTGTAGACGACCCGGACCCAGCCGCGCCGTGCCAGGGAGTCGGTCCACGCGTCGCACAGCGGCTGCAGGATGCTGCCGTCCGCGAAGGTGACCTCGCTGAGGTCGACGATGAGACACAGTTGCCCGACGCCCGTACGCGCCTCGATCAGGTCCTTTGCGACCGGAGCCACGGTGGTCAGATCCAGCTCTCCGCGGGCGGTGACCACACGGCAGCCCGCGAAGGCGGCGGACCGGCGCAACTGGTCGTAGGGCCCGGGTAGTTCGCGATAGCGGTTCATCCGCCCCATCTCCTCCGGCAAGACCATGCTGAGGGCGCAGAGCCTCTGTTGCGCGGAAGGAACTGCACGGAGAGGGCCGGGGCTGGGGCGACCGCCTTTCGAGCGTACTCGGGTGCGGGCGAGACGGCGGCGTTACGGGGAAGGCCCATCGGAAGCGGGCTTCGCCGGTCGCGCTGGTTGTGGTGGTCGGGGTGGTCCTGGTGGTCGCGCTGGTTGTGGTGGTCGGGGTGGTCCTCGTGGTCGCGCTGGTCCTGGTGGTCCCGCCGGCGGTGGCCGCAGCCGTTCCCGGCTTCCATCGGCGCACCGCCAGCCGAGTCCCGGGCGCACCCGACCTCACCGCACGGGCCGGCGCACCCACACCTCGCGGTCCGGCTCCTGCGGATCCGTCCCCGTGGACCGCAGACCGTCCCAGCCCCAGGCGCTGAGCAGTCTCCCGATCCCGGCCGTGCTCGTGCCCGGGTCCAGACCGGCCACCACCAGGTCCTCGGGGTGGCGCGAGAGCAGCAGTTCCCCCATGCGCGTCGCGACGCCGCGGCGGCGGTGGGCGGGCAGCACCATCAGCTCCGCGAGCGCGAACACCCGCCCGGACGCGGTGAGTTCCTCGATACGGGGTGTCACCTCGACGGGGAAGCCGGCCCACCACGCCCCGTCGCGCTCCAGGCGGTAGCCGTAGGCGCAGCCGACGAGTCCGGTCGCATCGGCGACGGCCATGTCGAAACCGTCGTGCTGCATGTGCTGTTGGAAGCGGTGCAGAAACTCCGTCCGGTCCCGGAACTCCGCTCCCGCGGCGCCCCGGTACGCCGTCACGTAGAGATCGGCCACGGCTTCGCGCTGCTGCTCCGCCTGCCACCGCGTGAGCCTGCGCAGATACACCTCGGCCATCCGGACTCCCATCGAGCGCTCCCTTCGTCGCGTCCCGACTCGGCGGGCCCAACCCGGTGGGCCCGACTCAGCCGACCCGCTTGTGCGTACTGCGGTCGCGACGGCGCCGGGCAGGGTGCCGCCCCCGGCCTCCGTCGCGGTGGTCGTGACGTTCGGCCGGGGTGAGCGGCGCCGCGGGCGGCGGGCCGGTGTCTTCCGGTACGGAGGGCGGCCGATGACCGGGCCGGTAGGGGCTGTAGGTACGCAAGGCGATCCTTTCGGCGTGCTGTGCGTTGAGGCGGTGGATCACATACGCGGCGACGCTGATCAGCAGCAGCAGGGCCGTTGTGGCCAGAGCGGTGTCCATGCCGGTCACGACCCCGCGACCAGAGGGACGGCGTGGGTCGAGGTCGCGCCGCCCTCGTACTCCCAGGACTCCTGCGGGCTCTGCATCCGGTCTGCGACGGCGATGTCCTGGTGCCGGGCGATCTCGGCGGCGATCTCGGCGGCGACGAGAGCGGTCGCGGTCAGCGGGGGCCCGTCGGGATCGCTGGCGGCGGCCATGAGCCGGTGCGCGGCCGCGGTATCCGTCTCGGGCGGGATGACCAGGAGGTCCCAGCGGCCGACCCCGTACGACAGCAACAGCAGCTTGTGCGGGTCGAGTTCGGGTGTGAACCAGCCGATCTTCAGAACGCGGTCGCCGACGGTCACCCGGCGTGGCACGACCGGCCAGAGCATCGGATTGACGGCCACGCGGGTGATACGTCCCCACAGGGGATCGAGCACGGCCGCCAATGTGCGGAGCTCGACTGTCAGGTCGCGTGAGCGGGGCCACCAGGCACCGTCGAGCAGGCCATGGCCGGTGGGGGATTTCAGCGCCACACGGGCGGCAGGGGTGGGAGGTGGAGGAGCGCTGCGGAGGGACGTGATGGTCGCGGACATGATGCGGACCCGTCTTCGGAGCGGCACGGCGGCCGTCCCGATGCCATTGCTCACCGAGGACGAGACCCGCGTGGATGCCGGAGTGCGAAGTGCCCTTGGTCCCTCCACGGTACTCCTGTGGGTGGCACCGATGACGAGTGCGTTCTCGGCCCGTTCACGTCAGGCAAGTCCTGCGGGTCCGGCTTTCGTTACCCGGGCGGGTCCCTGAGGAGCCAGGCCTTGAGGAGCGGACCCACGAACTGTCGGGCTCACGTCGCAATCGGGTCATCCTCGGACACCTGGGCAGCTCGGCACTCTGGGCGTCACCGCGTCGGGCCTGGCGGGGGTCGTACGGCGGATGGCGCAAAGCGGCCCGTACGGCGCCGTGGTCCGCCGCGTGTGTGCTTCGCTCGGCATGAGCGGCCCGGCAACGGCGGCGGGGCGTGCACCAGGACGCAGACAGCACGGCGCCGAGCACCGGTCCAGGGGTTCATGACGCCGGTCCAGGGGTCATGAGGGGAGCGCCCGTATGTCCGTGCACCCATGGACCGGGCCGGGGACGCCGCCGCCCGCATCAAGCCGTACGAGCGGGTGGCCCGGCGCGAGAGCCGCGCTGGCGGCCGTCTCCTGGCTGACCAGCCCGCTCACTGTGGACGACTACCTCGGCCTGATCGACCCGCTGTGGTCGGCGCGGCATCCCGCGGCCCGGGTCACCGCCGTACGCCGGGAGGCAGCCGGCGCCGCCACGCTGGTGATCCGGCCGGGCAGGGGCTGGCAGGGGCATCGCGCCGGTCAGTATCTGCCGGTCGGGGTCGAGATCGACGGCGTACGGCACTGGCGTACGTACTCGATCACCTCACCACCCGGCGACGAGCTGACGATCACCGTGAAAGCCCACCCCGAGGGCCGGGTCTCCCCGCACCTGGTGCACCGGACCGGGCCCGGAACCGTGCTGCGGATCGGCCCGGCACAGGGTGAGTTCGTCCTGCCGAGCCCGCTGCCCGGCCGCCTGCTCTTCCTGACGGCCGGTAGCGGCATCACGCCCGTCATGGGAATGCTGCGCACCCTCGCCCGCCGGCGCGCCGGGGCCCCGGACACTCTCCTCCTGCACAGCGCACCGTCCGCGCAGGAATGCCTTTTCCGTGCCGAACTCGACTCCCTGGGTGACGAGTTGCCCTGGCTGACCGTCCGCCTGAACTGGACGCGTACGCACGGAAGGCTCGCGGCGGACCGGATCGGCGGACTCTGTCCGGACTGGCGGCAGCGGGATGCCTGGGTGTGCGGACCGGCGGGGCTGCTCGAACTCGCCGTACGGCATTGGGCTGCGGCAGGTGTGCGGGAGCGGCTGGCGGTGGAGCGTTTCCACCTGGCGTCCCTGCTGCCGCCGAGGGCCGGTGCCGTCGGCGGTCAGGTGCGGTTCCACCGCAGCGGGGTCGAGGTGGTGGCGGCGGCCGACGCGCCCCTCCTCGTGACCGGCGAATCGGCGGGCGTACTCATGCCTCATGGGTGCAGGCGCGGGCTGTGCTTCGGCTGCCTCGCTCCGCTCCTCGACGGCCGCGTACGCGATCTGCGGACCGGTGAACTGCACGGCGAACCGGGTGAGTTGATCCAGACCTGCGTCAACGGCGCCGCAGGGAACCTCGTCCTCGACCTGTGAGACATCAGAGCTCTCCGAGGAGGCTCCCATGCCCATCCCCACTCATGCCGATCAGGCCGATCAGGCCGAACAAACGGAACTGTTGGGTCGTGAACTCGACCGTCTCCGCGCCGAAGTCCTCGCAGCCCGAGGAGCTGAGGACGCCCGCTACATCCGTACGGTGATCGCCGTGCAGCGCGGTTGCGAGGCGGGCGGCAGGCTCGCGCTCGCCGTCTCCCTGTTCCCGCCCGCCTGGGTGGCGGGCACCGCCCTGCTCGCGGTCGCCAAGACCCTGGAGAACATGGAGCTGGGTCACAACATCCTGCACGGCCAGTGGGACTGGCTGGGCGACCCGGCGATCCACTCGGCCACCTGGGAGTGGGACTTCGCCACCCCGTCCGACGCCTGGAAACACACCCACAACCATCTGCACCACACGTATACCAACATCGTCGGCCGCGACCGCGACCTCGGCTACACCGTCCTGCGCATGAGCCCGGACCAGCCCTGGCGCCCCGACCACCTGCTCCAGCCGCTGTACGTCGTCCTGCTCGCGCCCCTCTTCGAATGGGGCATCGCCCTGTACGACCTGGAGGCCGACGCGGTGCCGGCGGGCCGCAAGAGCGTGCGCGCCTTCCTGGGCGACCTGACCGGCCTGGTCCGCAAGGCATTTCACCAGGCGGCCAAGGACTACGTTCTGTTCCCGCTTCTGGCCGGACCCTCCGCGCTGCCCTGCCTGCTCGGCAACCTCACCGCCACCGCCGCCCGCAACATCTGGGCGCAGACGGTCATCTTCTGCGGCCACTTCCCCGGCGACGTACAGACCTTCACCGAGGACCGGCTCGACGGTGAGAGCCGCGGCGAGTGGTACCTGCGCCAGATCCAGGGCTCGGCGAACATCGAGGGCGGGCCGCTCCTGCACCTCCTCTCGGGCAACCTCAGCCACCAGATCGAGCACCATCTCTTCCCCGACCTGCCCAGCAACCGCTACGCCCAACTGGCGCCGCGTGTACGGGAGATATGTGCTCGTTACGGTCTCCCGTACGTCAGCGGACCGCTGTGGCGCCAGTACGCGTCCATGTGGGGCCGCGTACTGCGCCACGCCCTGCCTTCGGGCGGGGCGGTCCCGGGACGGACGGTCAGGTACGGCGAGCCGCTACCCGGTCCGGCGTGGGCCAACGAACGTCGTGCACCCAGCCGAGCCGTTCGAGCAGGCGGATGACGGCGGCGGACGGGTCGATCTGTCCGCGGTCGACGCCGTGGCGGGCGCTGGTGGGGTCGGCGTGGTGCAGGTTGTGCCAGCTCTCGCCGAAGGAGAGCAGGGCCAGCGGCCACAGGTTGGTGGCGCGGTCGTGGCGCCGGGTGCGGAACGGGCGCTCCCCGATCACATGGCACAGGGAGTTGACGCTCCAGGTCACGTGGTGGAGCAGGGCGATGCGGACAAGTCCGGCCCACAGCAGGGCGGTTGTGGCGTGCACCCAGGTGCCGCCGATCGCCCAGCCCAGGGCGAAGGGGAGGGCCAGGGTGAGAACGCACAGGGCCGGGAAGGCCCGCGAGACGGCGCGGATGTCGCGGTCGGCGAGCAGATCGGGTGCATAGTGCTCGGCGGGGGTGGGGTCGTTGCGGAACAGCCAGCCCACGTGGGAGTGGGCCAGGCCGCGCAACTGGCCGCGCAGATGCGTGCCGTAGCGGTACGGGGAGTGCGGATCGCCCGGTCGGTCGGTGAAGGCGTGATGACGGCGGTGCGTGGCGACCCAGCCGATGACGTCGCCCTGGAAACTCATCGATCCGGCCACCGCCAGCGCGATCCGCACGGGACGGGCGGCCCGGTACCCGCCGTGGGTCAGGCCGCGATGGAAGCCGACCGTGACGCCGAGCCCGGTGACCACGTACAGGCCGAGGGCGAGCAGGACGTCGGCGGTGTGGATGAGACGCCCCCACAGCAGCCAGCCGGCCAGGCCGAGCGCGAGGAACGGCAGGACGACGATCACCGCGGTCACCGCCACGTACAGCCGCTCGCCACCTTGGCGGGCGGGCGCGGGGTGGTCGTCAGCGGGGAAGGGAGCTGTCCCGTCGTATGCCTGAGAAGAGGCAGCCCTCTGGCTCGCGGGAGCGGGGTCGGGGGTGTGGGAAAGGGTCGAACTGGACGACATGCAAAGCTCCTTGACCTCGGTCTGGACTCGCTCTGGATGAGTCGGCCGGGGTCTTGGGCCAGGAAATCGCCGATAGGCGGCCCGGGGGAGGGAACCGATCGAGAAACCGGCAGGGAAGCCGGCCGGGAAACTCTCGCGGTATCGCCAACGTACTCCTGCGGCCGCCCCGACCACGACCGCCCGGCGGACGCCCGCCCCTGCGCTGCCCCCGGACAGGCGTCAACTGGCCATCCACGCCGTCAACTGGCCATCCACGCCGGGCACCTGTCGACAACCTCCGCGCAGGACTACGCTGTTGAGTGCAGCCCCAGCCCTGGCGGCAACCCGCTCTCCTCGCCTCGTGACCTTGATCGAGCGGGGGAGACCCTTCGCGCCGGGGAGGCCCGCCGTGGTCCTCTTGCTCACCGTCCTCGCCCTCGCCTTGTTCGGTCTGGGCTTCGTGAATTCCCTGTGGTGGCTGATCGGCGCTGCGCTGATCTTCGCGTACGTCCACTACGGCCGCGGCGGCGCGGGGCGCAGCCGACGCGATGACGGCCCTGCGTACGGGGAGTACCGGAACGCCCGCGACCGCGAAGAACGCTGGTCCCGCCGCTACCGGCGCCAGAGCCGTGGCCGCTGGCAGCGCCAGGACCACCGCGACCGCTTGCACCGTCGATAGGACGGGTGTCCGGAAGGGCCGGAACATGATCCGCACAGCTGACATCCGCGAGTGGCGCGACCGTGCTGTCGTCGACGCCGAGGGACACAGGATCGGCGTACTCGAAGCGGTCTACGTCGACACCAGCACCGACGAGCCCGCCATGGCCACCGTGCGCAGCGGACTGCCGACCCGCCGCCGGCTGTTCTTCGTGCCCCTCGACGAAGCCGTGGCCGGGCCCGACCGACTGACCGTGCGGTACGCCAGATCACTCGTGCGCCGGGCTCCTTCGATCGGCACGGACGACATCCTGCCCGCAGAACAGGAGGCGGCGATCTTCCAGCACTACGGCCTCACCTATCAGCCCGGCGCGGGCGGCGAGAGGCAACTCGCCCGCCGCTGACCACCTCAGCCGCCCGGGTGTCAGTTCAGGTTCGCCCGGGGGGCACGGTCAGGCCCCGGCCGGGGCACCGAGCATCGCGGAGGCGTGCTGGAGCGCGGTGAGGCCGGGTGCGGGTGCGGGTGCGGGGGCGGTGTTCTGGGGGAGGCCGCGGCATGTGAAGCCGAGCTTGGTCATGGCGCGGAGGACTTCGGCGGCGCTGAAGTCACGGCGGTCCTGGCGGGTGATGACCTGGCCGACCTGCTTGGCGGGGTAGGTGCGGCGGCCGATGATCACGGATTCACCGACGACTTCCTCGGGTTTGACGCCCCGCATGGTCTCCAGGACGCCGTTCTTGGTGAGGTCGAACGGGAAGCGGGCGATGACACAGCGCACGATGCCTCACAGGGAGAGGAGGGAGAGGAAGGGGATGGTTCCGCCGTGGTGAGGCGGTTTCACGCGAGGACGAGGACGGGCGCGGGGGCGCCCTGGGCGTCGTCCTGATCGCCCACGACGGACGGGGTGACGATCCGGGGACGTACCGCCTGCCCGATCGTCAAGGCGTTGGCCGAGGTGAGCGCCCCACCGTCGCCGGGGAGGTCGCGCAGCTGGAGCCGGTCCGTGTAGACGGCGCTGTCGCGCACGGCGGTGAGCTGGGTCCGGGTCACCAGACCGGTGCACTGATCGTCGTTGTCGCAGACGAGCAAGTGCCCGGTGCGGGCCCCGGCCATGACGGACAGGGCCACCTCGACGGTCATGTCGCCGCAGACCCGTGGTCCGGCCGTGTCCACGGCGTCGACCACCGTCCTGGGTGCGAGGGCGGTTTGCGTCGAGCGGGACTGCATCTGAACCAGCGTCACAACGTGCCTCCTGCGGAGATGGGTCGGCTTCCGGATCACGCGGCGCTCAGGCTGCCGCGCCGACGACGGAACGCCGTCCGCCGGCGCGCCGGGCGGCCGAGGCAGTACCGCGCCGGGGGCTGGAGGGCGTGCTGCGCCGACGCTGTTCGGCGGCGGGTGCGGTGATCGTCACCGGAATGCCGGAGGGGGTCCGCGCGCCGGTGATCCGGGCGAGAGCCTCCTCGCCGGAGCGGACCTGGGTGGTCTCGGGCACGATGCCGGCGGCCGCCATGAGGCGGGTCATGTCGCGGCGCTGGTTGGCGGTGACCAGGGTGACGACGCTGCCGGACTCGCCGGCCCGCGCGGTACGGCCGCCGCGGTGGAGATAGTCCTTGTGGTCGGTCGGCGGGTCCACGTTGACGACGAGGTCGAGGTTGTCGACGTGGATGCCGCGCGCGGCGACGTTCGTCGCGACCAGCACGGTGACGTGCCCGGTCTTGAACTGGGCGAGGGTCCGGGTGCGCTGCGGCTGCGACTTCCCGCCGTGCAGGGCGGCGGCCCGGACACCGCAGTTGAGGAGGTCCTCGGTGAGACGGTCCACGGCGTGCTTGGTGTCCAGGAACATGATCACGCGGCCGTCGCGCGCCGCGATCTGGGCCGTCAGCCGCTGCTTGTCGGCGCCGTGCACATGCAGGACGTGGTGCTCCATGGTGGTGACCGCGCCCTGGGAAGGGTCCACCGAGTGGACGACGGGGTCGGTGAGGTAGCGGCGGACCAGGAGGTCGACGTTGCGGTCCAGGGTCGCGGAGAACAGCATGCGCTGGCCCTCGGGGCGGACCTGGTTCAGGAGCGCGGTGACCTGGGGCATGAAGCCCATGTCGGCCATCTGGTCGGCCTCGTCCAGGACGGTGATGGAGACCTGGTTCAGCCGGCAGTCGCCGCGGTCGATGAGGTCCTTGAGGCGGCCCGGGGTGGCCACGACGACCTCGACGCCTCTCCGTAGCGCGTTCGCCTGCCGGCCGATCGGCATGCCGCCGACGACGGTGGCCAGGCGCAGCTTCCGGCGCGGGCATACGGCGTGAGCGCGTCGGTGACCTGCTGGGCGAGTTCCCGGGTGGGGACCAGGATCAGCGCCAGCGGCTGACGGGGCTCGGCGAGCTGTCCGGCGGTGCGGGCCAGCAGGGCCAGGCCGAAGGCGAGGGTCTTGCCGGAGCCGGTCCGCCCGCGGCCCAGGACGTCACGGCCCGCCAGGGAGTTCGGCAGTGTCGCGCCCTGGATGGGGAACGGGACGGACACGCCCTGCGCGGCGAGCGCGGTCAGGAGGCGCCGGTCCAGGGCGAGGTCGGCGAACGCCTCGACGGCGGGAAGCGCCGGAGTGATGGTCTTCGGCAGAGCGAACTCACCCTGTACCGCGGCGGGACGCCTGCCGTATCCGCCCGACCGGCTCGGTCCCCCCGAGCGACTCGGCGCGGACGAACCGGAGCGGCCGCCGCGACCTGATCCGGCGGCGGAGTCGTACGTGTGGCCGCCGGTGCGGCGGGTGCGGGAAGAACGGCTGTTCGTGCGTGTGGGGTTCATTCAGAACCTTCCTTTGATACGGCACGTATCGCGGAATTACCACACGGAAAAAGGGCGTGGGTAACCACAGGCACGAGCCGAATGAAATGCGAAATGCGAATGCGAAATGCGGATGGCTTGGCCCAGGGCGATAAATTGTCGGCACAAGCGCGCGTGAAAGAAATGCGAGAGGTGCGGGTGCGTGTGAGGGCCCCGCGAAATGCATGCAGCTGGGGCCCGCACCCCGAGGGATGCGGGCCCCAGCTACGTATTACGCGTCAGCGTCAGGCGGAAACGATGTTCTCGGCCGTCGGGCCCTTCTGGCCCTGCGCGATGTCGAAGGAGACCTTCTGGCCTTCCTGGAGCTCGCGGAAGCCCTGGGCGGCGATGTTCGAGAAGTGGGCGAACACGTCAGGGCCGCCACCGTCCTGCTCGATGAAGCCGAAACCCTTTTCCGCGTTGAACCACTTCACGGTGCCAACAGCCATGTCATATCTCCTTGGGGCAGTACGCCGGCGTCCGTACCGTACGGACGCCGTGTCGCCGCGATGATGCCCTGCCCGGAAATGACCGGAAATACAAAGCAATTCCGTACGGCACGTGGCCGGCGGAAGGTGCTTGAAGTTTTTGGGTACCAAAACTGCAACTGGATTCGACAGTAGCACGTCGCCGTGGTCTGTGTGCGTCGAATATTTCCCCCTGTACGTCGCCGGCAAAAACCCTCTCCGCGACGGTCGTTAAAATCTCAGGCCGCGAGCACAGGTATTCATGCACTCCTGCCTACGAGCGGGGCTTGCGGCCGAAGATGTACACCGAGGTGCCGGTGGTCACGTGGTTCCACAGGGACTTGGCGTCGGCGGGGCGCATGTTGACGCAGCCGTGCGATCCGGGTGGGACGTAGACCGAGCCCAGGTGGGCGTGGAACGCCTGGCCGCCCGAGAAGAACTGGGCGTACGGCATAGGGGACTTGTAGAGCGTCGAGTAGTGGTTCTTGTTGCGCCAGGAGATCTGGAACCGGCCGGTGCGGGTGCGATAGCCCTTGGCCCCGGAGCGCACGGGCCGGGCGGCGAAGGTGACCTTGCCGCCACGCTCCACCCAGAGCAACTGCCGTGACAGGTCTACGCAGATGACCTTGACGCGGCTGTTCGGGCACTTGTTGCCGGGGTCGGCCCGTCGGTGGGCCTGCTCGAGGAGCGCTGTGCCGTAGGTGACCGGACCCGCGTAGCCGATGTCCGGGCGGATCTTCCGCCGCTGCTGATAGCGCTGCAGAGCCCGGCAGTCGCCCGGGGACTGCTTGCCGTCGACCTTCAGGCGCAGATGCTTCTCCATCGCCTTCTGGTGCGGCCCGGCGTACGTGGTGCAGAACGGAGCCCGCTTCCCGCTCTGGAACGGGGGTGATTGCTCCTTGTCCGGGACCGGCCCCGCCGCCACGGCGGTGCTGCTCGCCGCGAGTGCGGCAGCGCACAGGACACCGACGACCGCCGTACGGAACAGGCGGCCCGGCGCTGCGGCCTTGGAGAGGGTCATCGGGTTCACCTTCGGGCACTGGCACGAAACGCGGCGCCACGAGGTGTGGCGCCGCGTTGAGCCGATGGTCGAGTTGCCTTGAGCGTCAGCTGATCTTCGCGCAGACGGCTACGGGGGCCCAGTCGCGCGGGACGGTGCCGTCGTTGGCGACCGTCACACTGTTCAGAGTGTTACCGGCCTGGGTGACCTGCCAGTTCACCTGCCGGAATTCAGTTGTGATCTTGGTGGAGCCGGCGGGGCACGCGGGCGAATCTCTGGTGAGAGAGGCTCCTGGCTGGACGGTGGCGGTAGCGCCCGTCACCCGCGTGATGGTCATCGTCGTGCCACCGGCGTCGCCCTTGTCGCCCTTGTCACCCTTATCGCCCTTGTCACCCTTGTCGCCCTTGGCTCCTGTGGCACCCGTGGCGCCGACGGCTCCCGTCACAGAGATACCCGCGGGGCCGCGATCGCCCTTGTCACCCTTATCGCCCTTGTCACCCTTGGCGCCCGCCGTACCTGCCGAGCCCGCCGGACCAGCCGGACCGGCCGGGCCCGCAGGACCGGGAGGGCCACCAGGCGTGCCGGCCGGACCCGCAGGCCCTTGGTCGCCCTTGAACAGCTTCTTGTACTTGGGCTGGCCGGCCGCGATGGTCGCGTCCAGGTACTTCTCGAAGTTGGCGTCCAGGCATTCCTCGCAGTCCCAGCCAGGGCCGGGGCCTTCGACCGGGACGGTCGCGGTCGGAACGCGGTCAGAGCCCGACGGCGGCTGGGAGGCGGCGGCCGGTCCGGTGAGCGCGGCCAGAGCGAAGGCGGCGACACCAGTCACAGAAAGAGTCTTGATGATCACTCTTCGCATTATGGGAAATGGAAATTAAACGGACAGTTGCCGCGCCCGCGAAAGCCTCGGATCACCTCGTCGGCCCAGTTCCGCCATAGGGGACCGCGCAGTTGTGGTTCGGCGGTGCTCCCGCGCCCGGGGTCGGCCGGGCGTCGGCCTTGAACACGTGATGTCGCCATGCTGGTTGGCGTCTGAGCTCTGCGCGCCGTTCGGCGTAAGTCTGTTGATCGCCAGAGGCGGGGTGGAAGGCATGCCGCTGGGAGGCGTCTCGCCCTCTCATCGATCACCGCTTGCCCCATGGGCAGCGGCAGGAGTCTCGTGTGGAGTTCGCTGTGAAGCAGTCGTGGGCTCGTGGAGCGCGGTGGACCGCTCTGGCTGTCTTGGTGGCCACAGGCGTGGAATTGGCAGCGGCGTCGGGTGCGAGCGCCCTCGTGCCTGCGGGCGGTGACGATGGCTGCGAGCGATTCGGCAAGTATGTGGTGTGCAGAGGGGAGCAGGGGCCGCGCGGCCCTCAGGGGCCCGCGGGACCGCGTGGCCCTCAAGGCGCTGACGGTCAGCGGGGTCCGGCGGGGCCGGTCGGACCAGCCGGACCAGTCCGTCCTCCGTTGCAGGAGTGGGGCTCACCGGTGAGTATCTCCCCAGGAGTTACGGCAGCCGTCAGCGGGCCGGAGTGCCCGTCGGGCAGCCAGGTGATCTCCGGCGGGCTGAGTGTCTCGAGCCACTCGGGCCTGACCATGGTGTCCGGCTATCCCCACATGGCAACGAACCGGTGGGCCGGCAGCGTCCGCAACGAGGGGAGCGCCCCCGCAACCGTGACGGTGCAGAGCGTGTGCCTGCCGGTGGGTGCCGCTCAATAGCGCGAAGTCGGCTCCCCAATTGGCCCCCCAACGCAGAACAGGCCCGGTACTGATCTCTCAGTACCGGGCCTGACCTGCTACTTCAGCTGTCGGGGTGGCGGGATTTGAACCCACGACCTCTTCGTCCCGAACGAAGCGCGCTGCCAAGCTGCGCTACACCCCGATGTCGTACTCCACGCCCCGCACTGCTGCAGGTCGCGGCGACATCGATTACTTTAGCGGACCCGCGCCCGGAGACGAAATCCGGTTTTTGCGGTCCCACAGGGCGGGCACCGACGGGCGGATGCGGTCGAGGCCCACGAAGGCCAGGGCCAGGGCGTAGAAGCAGAGGCCGAGGACGACCGCGTTGCCCAGGACGCCCGCGTAGCCGTGCTGGTCCACATCCACGAAGGGGTACGGGTAGCGGGCCTCCGAGCCGGGGGACATGGCCGCGCCGCGCAGCAGGCAGAAGGCCAGGTACGCCAAGGGATAGAGCAGCCACAGGCCCGCGTGCCGCAGGCGCAGACCGCCCGGGCGGGTGAGCAGGAGCCAGTCCGCGAACGCGCCGATCGGGGTGACCGTGTGCAGGAGCTGGTTGGAGACCGCGCGCCAGCCGGTCAGTTCGGGCTGGCCCGTCATCGAGAAGTCGCTCGAGCTGTTCGTCAGGATCAGGTGGAAGACGAGGCCGGTGATCGAGATGAACACGACCGTGCCGGTCGTGATCCACGCGGGCAGTGGCGGCCGGCCCTTCCAGGCCCGCCAGGCCGAGAGTGCGAAGACCACCGCGACGATCAGATTGCTCTGGATCGTGAAGTAGCTCAGGACGCGCAGCGGGCTGCCCACGCAGAGGTCGATGACGATGCCGGTGAGCGCGGCGAGCGAGATCAGCGCACGGAACACCGCCGCGAACGGGCGCCGAGCCGGTGCGGTCACCGCCTCGGGCGGAACCCCGGCTTCGGGCGGCAGATGTCCGGAAAATCCGGATGAGGGCGCGACCATGCCCATACGGTAGACAACGTCCCCGACGGTCGCGCGCTCACCCCCGTCCCGGCTCAGGACGGAAGCGTCAGCCCTCCCGCTCCACCAAGGTCAGCAGCGTCGCCTCCGGCGGACAAGCGAACCGCACCGGCGCGTACCGCGACGTCCCGCACCCTGCCGACACATGCAGATACGAGGTGTTCCCGCCGGCCGTATGCGTCGAAAGCCCCTTCACCCGGTCCGTGTCCAGATCGCAGTTGGTCACCAGCGCCCCGTAAAAGGGGATGCACAGCTGACCGCCGTGCGTGTGCCCGGCCAGGATCAGCGGATAGCCCTCCTCCGCGAAGGGGTCGAGGCAGCGCAGATACGGGGCGTGCACGATGCCGATCGAGAAGTCGGCGCCCTTGTCCGGACCGCCCGCCACGCGGTCGTAGCGGTCGCGCTTGATGTGCGGGTCGTCGAGGCCGGTGAAGGCGATCTCGTAGCCGTCGATCTTCAGCGAACCCCGGCTGTTCGAAAGACCCACCCAGCCCGCCGCGTCGAACCCGTCGCGCAGGTCCTCCCACGGGTTGTGGATGGCGCCGACGACCGGCGGGTTGCCGTTGAGACCGTGCTGGCCGCGGATCCGTTCGGTCAGATAGCGGCCGGGGTTGCGGAGCCTCGGACCGTAGTAGTCGTTCGAGCCGAAGACGTACGCACCGGGGAACTGCATCAACGGGCCCAGGGCGTCCATGAGTTCGGGCACCCCGCCCGGATCGGACAGGTTGTCACCGGTGTTGATGACGAAGTCGGGGCGGAGCCCGGCGAGCGACTGCAGCCAGCGGCGCTTCTTGCGCTGCCCGCCGACCATGTGGATGTCGGAGACCTGCAGCACCCGCAGCGGCCGCATCCCGGCCGGAAGGACCGGCACCGTCACCCGTCGCAGCCGGAAGGAGCGCACCTCGATCCCTGCCGCGTAGACCACACCCGCGGTCGCCGCCGCGGTGATTCCCAGGGGTACTCCGTATCGCGCGCGCATGGGTCCCATCGTCGCAGACAGCGGTGGAGCGCCACACTCCGCATGCGGAGGCCGGGAGTGCGGTCAGGAGTACGGAGGCATACGGCCAGGACTACGGCTGGGAAATGCGCAGGCACCCCACCCGTCGTACCTGCGACACTGAACCCATGACCACGCTCAAGGCCAAGCTCCAGGAAGACCTCAACACCGCCATCAAGGCGCGCGACGAACTGCGCTCCTCGACGCTCCGCCTGACCCTCGCCGCGATCCAGAAGGAAGAGGTCGCGGGCAAGGTCAAGCGCGAGCTCTCCGAGGACGAGGCGCAGAAGGTCCTGGCCCGCGAGGCGAAGAAGCGCCGCGAGGCCGCCGAGGCCTTCGCGCTGGGCGGGCGCGCCGAGTCGGCCGAGCGCGAGAAGGCGGAGGGCGAGGTGCTCGCCGAGTACCTGCCCAAGCAGCTGAGCGACGACGAGCTCAAGGCCATCGTCACCCAGGCCGTCGACGAGGCGAAGGCCGCGGGCGCCGAGGGTCCGCGCGCGATGGGCCAGGTCATGAAGATCGTGAACCCGAAGGTGGCCGGCCTCGCCGAGGGCGGCCGCGTGGCCGCCGCGGTGAAGCAGGCGCTGGCGGGCTGAGCCACAGCACATCAGCGGCCGGACGGAGTTCGAGCTGCTGCCATACGAGATGAGGGCGCCCCCTGACTCAGGGGGCGCCCTCATCCACGTACAGGCAAAGGAAGATCAGCGTGGCTCGGGCCACCCGCCGTTGGCGTTCCCGCCGTCCTGGCCACCGTTGTTCTCGCCGCCGATGAGCCCGCCGATGACACCGCCGTCCGTACCCCCGGTGGCCCCGGTGGTGGTGCCACCGTCCGCCGTGCCGCCGGTGATACCGCCGATCAGACCGCCGTTGTCACCGCCGCCGGGACGCCCGGGCTTGCCGTCGTCCTCGTCGTCCTTGTCCTTGCGGGGGACGTCCGGGATGTGCACCCGGTTGAAGCGCGGCGCTTCCTTGCCGGCCAGTGCGCCGGTCATGGCGTCCCGCCAGATCGGGCCGGGGACCTCACCACCGAAGACCTTCTCGTGGAACACACCGCCGATGGGGATGTTCACCATCTCGACCTGCTGGGTCGGGGAGCCGACCCAGACCGCGCCGGACATGTTCGGGGTGTAGCCCACGAACCAGGCGTTCTTCCGGAAGTCGGTGGTACCGGTCTTACCGGCGTTGTCGCGACCGGTCAGACCCGCCCGCGCACCGGTACCGGAGTCGACCACCCCGCTCAGGAGCGAGTTGATGGAGTCGGCCGTCTGTACCGACATCGCCTGCTCGCAGGTCGACTTGGGTACCTCGAGCGCCTTGCCGTTCGCGTCGGTGATCGACTCGATGGCGACCGGCGAGCAGTACGTGCCCCGGTTGGCGAAGGTCGCGTACGCGGTCGCCATGGTCAGCGGCGAGATGCCCTGCGAGCCGAGGGTGAGCGCCGAAGGGGACTCGGGGAGCTGCTTGCCGTCGCCCTGCACGACATGCAGCTTGTTCGTCATCTCGGTGACCGGGCACATCCCGATGTCGGCGAGCATCTGGACGAAGTAGGTGTTGACCGACTTCTCCATCGCCTCCTTCAGGCCGTACGGCCCGACCTCGGACTCGTCCTCGTTCTCCGCCTGGTCGTTCTCGAGGTTCTTGTACGTGGTCTTGCAGCCGGAGATGGGGCTGGGATACGGCATCTCGTACGGCGCCGGGTACACCTGGTTCAGCGGCTTGTTCTGCTCTATGGCCGCCGCAGCCAGGAAGGGCTTGAACGTCGAACCGGTCGGGAAGCCGAAGTTGGAGCCGCCCATCCGGTTGTCGACGGAGTAGTTGATGGTGGTCTCGTTCGCCTTCGCGTCGCCGCCGTACGGCCGCGACTGCCCCATCGCGAGGATCTTGCCGCTGCCCGGCTCGACGATGGTGGCCGCGGCGGCCACCTTGTCCTTCTGGTAGATGTGATCCTTCAGCGAAGCCATCACGGATTCCTGCGCCTGCTGATCGAGTGTCGTCTTGATCCGCAGACCACCGCGGTTCCACCGCTCGGCGCGGTCCTCACGGGTGTCGCCGAAGCTGGGGCTGTCGAGGAAGACGTTCTTGACGTAGTCGCAGAAGAACCCCGAGCCCTTCGCGGCGGTGATGCACCCGTTCTTCGGCTTCGAGATCTTCAGCGCGACATCCGACGCCTTCGCCTTGTCGGCCTCCTGCTGCGAGATGTCACCGGTGGCGACCATCCGCTGCAGCACCACATTGCGGCGCTTCTTGGCCTCCTGCTCGTCGTTCACCGGGTCGTACCGGCTCGGCGACTGCACGATGCCCGCGAGCAGCGCGGACTCCTGGAGGTTCAGCTTCTTGGCCGGCTTGGAGAAGTACCGCTGCGCGGCGGCCTCCACGCCGTAGGCCTGCTGCCCGAAGAACGTGATGTTCAGGTAGTTCTCGAGGATCTTCTTCTTGCCGAGCTTCTCCTCGATCTGGATCGCGTACTTCAGCTCGCGGATCTTGCGACCGATGGTCTGCTGCGTGGCCTCGCGGAACTTGGCCGCGTCGTCCATCGCCTCTTCGACGAAGACGTTCTTCACGTACTGCTGGGTCAGGGTCGACGCACCCTGCGAGACACCGCCGGAGCGCGCGTTCTCGTTCACCGCGCGCAGGATGCCCTTGAGGTCGACAGCGCCGTGCTCGTAGAAGCGCGAGTCCTCGATCGCGACGATCGCCTTCTGCATGTACGGGGAGATCTCCTGGAGATCCACCAGCGTGCGGTCACGGGCGAAGACCGTCGCGATCGGGTTGTCGTTCGCGTCGGTGATCGTCGTGCGCTGCATCAGCGGTGGCTGCTTGAGATTGGCGGGGATCTCGTCGAACTCCTCCACCGATCCCTTGGCCGCGAGGCCCACCAGACCTGCCGCGGGTAGTGCGATGCCCGCAAGGACCGCACCGGAGAGCACGCTGACGCCGAGGAACTTGGCGGCCTGCTGCGTTGGCGACAGTCCACCGCCCGAGAGCTTCTTACCCATGAGGGCAGCCTAATCCGAAGGCCTGTGAGATCCGAGGGATCGGTCCACCATCGGGATGTTCGAACCCGATCCGTAATCCCTGTGACTCGTGACACGAATGTGATCAGAGAGGTCCGTCCGGGCGGGCAACCGTTCGGTTCTTTCCTTTGTCAAAGGTGCGCAGTTCTGTGAACTCCTGCCTCATGCAAAGGAAAACGAGAGCCTCGTGCGTTCCCCTCGTACGGCGATGGTCGCCGCGGCCGTAGTGGCCGCCACCGCAGCCCTTTCGCTCAGCCACGTACCCACCGCTGCCGCGGCGAGTGCCAAGGCCGCCGACGACTTCAACGGCGACGGTTACCGGGACCTCGTCGTCACCAGTGGCGGCCATGGTGAGAACCCCCTGGTCACGGTGGTGTACGGCACCTCGTCCGGGCCCGGCACCCGGGTGCAGGTGATCACTCAGAACTCCTCCGGCATCCCCGGCGGCACCGAGACAGGTGACGAGTGGGCCGCCGCGACCGTGGCGGCCGACCTCGACAAGGACGGTTACGGCGACCTGGTGGTCTCCTCGCCGGGCGAGGACGTCGGCACGGTGGAGAACCGCGGCGGGCTGACCGTGGTGTGGGGCGGGCCCGCCGGTCTCGGCGCCGGGACCGTGTTCCACTCCCCGTACAGCAACAGCGCCACGTACGGCGATCAGCTCGGCCTCGACATCCAGGCCGGTGACTTCGACGGGGACGGGGACCAGGACCTCGCCGCGCTGAGCAACAGCCCGGCCGGGGTGGCCCTGTTCAAGGGGCCGTTCACCCGCACCGGCAAGACGCAGGCGATCACCTCGCTCGGCGGGTCGTACGGCTATCTCTCCGCCGAGGAACTCGTCGCGGGCAACGCGGACGGCGTCGGCGCCACCGATCTGTACGTCATCGGCCGCGATCTGCACGTCAGCGAGGCCGGGTACGTCAACGCCTTCCTGCACCGCGGCGGGAGCGGCTTCCTGCAGAGCGCGGGTTCGCTCAGGATCGCGGACGACGAGGGCGGTTCCGTCGGCGGCAGCCGCAAGGCGGCGCTCGCCGACTTCGACAAGGACGGGTACGGCGACCTGGCCGTGGGCCGCGGCCTGGAGAACACCGACAAGCTGCGCGGTTCCGTCGTCGTGCATTACGGCGGCTCGGCGGGCATCAACACCGCCCGCAAGCCGGTCAAGTTCACCCAGGACACCGCGGGAGTGCCGGGCGGGGCCGAGAACAACGACCACTTCGGCCAGTCGGTCGCGGCCGGCGACGTGAACGGCGACGGCTACGCGGACCTCGCCATCGGCGCCCCGGGCGAGGCCCTGGGCACCAAGGCGTACGCGGGGACGGTCACCGTGCTGCGCGGCCGCGCGGGCGGACTGAGCGGAACCGGCGCCGTCTCGTTCAGCCAGGACAGCTCGGGCATCGCGGGCGCGGCGGAGCGGCAGGACTACTTCGCCGAGGCCGTCCGGCTCGCCGACTACACCAGGGACGGCCGTGCGGACCTGTTCGTCGCCACCAACGAGCAGTTGGGCGGCGAGGACCGCTGGGGCATGGTCCACCTGCTGAAGGGTTCGTCCGCCGGTACGACGGCCACGGGCTCGAAGTACTGGACGCTGGACACCCTCAAGCTGAGGCACCGCCACCTCGGCGAGGGCTTCCTGCACTGAATCGAGGGCTCTGCGCACTGAGTCGAGGGCTCTGCGCAGGAAGTCGAAGGCCCTCCGCTCCGAGCGCGCGGCAAGGTCTGTCCGACGTTCCGATTCGCCGGACAGACCGCCAGGCCTTGGCCTAAGCTGCTCACAACTGTCACAGCAGTGCGGTCCCGTATCAAGACTCCGTCACCCCCGAAGCCGCCGGAGTTGCTGTCCGTTTCCGCCTCATGCGTCATTCGACGCCCGTTGTGACTCAACTGAACTGTCCCGGTCTGCCGGGTTCGTCACGCATGTCCGCAGCTCACTCCGTCGGGTGATCTGCCGCTTACGCATAGTCCGTTCGGGCCATTCAAGATTGGGCCCGAAGGGGGTGTTGCGCTGTGCCCACCTTCCGTAACGTCCTCAACTGGCAGCGGTGAATATGCCGCTACCGCCGTGGGGGAGCCTCGATTCGGGAGAGGACGGCGCCGGGATGGGCTGGGTAGTTGACTGGAGTGCGCAGGCTGCCTGCCGCACTACCGATCCGGATGAACTGTTCGTACAAGGTGCGGCACAGAACAGGGCCAAGGCGGTGTGCACCGGGTGTCCGGTGCGTACGGAGTGCCTGGCAGACGCCCTGGACAACCGTGTGGAGTTCGGTGTCTGGGGTGGAATGACCGAGCGTGAGCGGCGCGCATTGCTGCGCCGACGGCCGACGGTCACCTCGTGGCGCCGACTGCTCGAGACGGCCCGCAGTGAGTACGAGCGCTCCACGGGCCTGCTGCCTGTGGATGTCGACGACACTGAGACGTACGAGGCCTACGCCGCGGTGGGTTAGCAACCCCCGTCAATGGGGCGGCGGTTCCTGCGCCGTTTCTCGTACGAAGCCTAATCAGCTCCGGCCGTATGACCACCGGCCGCGAGCCGCTCGCCGATGTCGCGTAGCCCTGCGAGGTCATGTACGTCGCCGGGCAGCGCGGCCACCTCCGCGACCGCCACCTCCGGGTGGAGCGTCGTGAAGCGGTCGCGTGTGCGCTGCTCGCGGGAGAGCAGTTGCATCCGTTCGGCGTGCAACCGCAGGAGTCCTGCGGTGAGTTCGGGAGTATTGAGGGTTCCGGGGGAGGTACGCCCCTCTTCCTTCCCGCCCTCCTGATCCACAATGCGGTCCTCTTCAAGATTTTCTACGGGGCCGTCCGGAAGGCCTTCTACGGGGCCGTCCGGCGCCGTGAGCGTCTCCGCCGCGGCGAGCGCCCGCTCCGCCGAGAGGCGCGCGGCACCGCTGCCGTGCACGCGGTTGAGGACAAGACCGGCGAGCGGCATACGGTCCGCCGCGAGCCGTTCCACGAAGTACGCGGCCTCGCGCAGCGCGTCCCGCTCGGGCGCGGCCACGACGAGAAAGGCCGTCCCCGGCGCCTGAAGAAGCCGGTAGGTGGCATCCGCCCGTGTGCGGAACCCGCCGAACATCGTGTCCATCGCGGCCACGAACGTCTGCACGTCCTTGAGGAACGGACCGCCGAGCAGCTTGCCGAGCGTGCCGGTCATCATCGACATGCCGACGTTCAGAAACTTCATCCCGGCCCGCCCGCCGACCTTCGCCGGCGCCATCAGAACCCGGATGAACTTGCCGTCCAGGAAGGACCCGAGCCGGCTCGGCGCGTCCAGGAAGTCGAGGGCGGAGCGCGACGGCGGCGTATCGACGATGATCAGATCCCACTCGTCACGCGCGCGGAGCTGCCCCAGCTTCTCCATCGCCATGTACTCCTGCGTACCGGCGAATCCGGCCGAGAGCGACTGGTAGAAGGGGTTGTCCAGGATCGCCCTGGCCCGCTCGGCATCCGCGTGCGCCTCGACGATCTCGTCGAAGGTGCGCTTCATGTCGAGCATCATGGCGTGCAGTTCGCCGTCGCCCTCGATCTGCTTGACCCGCCGCGGAGTGTTGTCGAGCGAGTCGATCCCCATCGACTGGGCCAGCCGCCGCGCCGGGTCGATGGTCAGGACGACCACCTTGCGCCCGCGTTCGGCCGCGCGCAGACCGAGCGCCGCCGCGGTCGTGGTCTTGCCCACGCCGCCCGCGCCGCAGCACACGATGATCCGGGTCTTCGGGTCGTCGAGCAGCGGATCGATGTCGAGCGTGGGGGGAACGTCCAGTGTCATGAGACTCCCTGCCTGCGCAGCGTGGTCGCCAGGCGGTAGAGCCCGGCCAGATCGATGCCCTCGCTGAGGAACTCCAACTCCTGTACCGGAAGGCCGGGTTCGGCCAGTTCCGCGCGCTGCTCCTGCTCCAGGGTGATGCGCTCGGCGTACTCGGCGGCCTGCGCGAGCAGCGGCTCCACCAGCTGCTCCGCGAGCCCGCCTTTGCGCGCGCCGCCGAGTCCGGCCCGCGACAGCTCCTTCGCGATCTCCGGGCGCCGTACATCCGAAGGCACCGGACCGTCGAGCAGCGTCGGCCGCACCATGTTCACCAGGATCCGGCCCACCGGAAGACCGGCGGCCCGCAGTTCGGCGACCCCGTCGAGGGTCTCCTGCACCGGCATCTCTTCAAGCAGCGTCACCAAGTGCACAGCGGTCTCAGGGGACTTGAGCACGCGCATCACGGCCTGTGCTTGATTGTGTATCGGCCCGATCTTCGCGAGCCCGGCCACCTCGTCGTTCACATTGAGGAAGCGGGTGATACGTCCGGTGGGCGGCGCGTCCATCACCACGTAGTCGTACGCGTACCGGCCCCGCTTGTCCTTGCGGCGTACCGCCTCGCACGCCTTCCCGGTGAGGAGGACGTCCCGTACGCCGGGCGCGATGGTCGTGGCGAAGTCGATGGCGCCCAGCTTGCGCAGGGCGCGGCCCGCGCCGCCGAGCCGGTAGAACATCTGGAGGTAGTCGAGCAGCGCGAGCTCGGCGTCGATGGCCAGGGCGTACACCTCGCCGCCGCCCGGGGCGACGGCGATCTTCCGTTCCTCGTACGGAAGCGCCTCCGTCTCGAAGAGCTGGGCGATGCCCTGCCTGCCCTCGACCTCGACGAGAAGGGTGCGCTTGCCCTCCGTCGCGAGGGCGAGCGCGAGAGCGGCGGCGACCGTGGTCTTACCGGTCCCGCCCTTGCCGCTGACGACCTGAAGCCTGCTCACGCCTTCGAGCGTAACCAGTCGGCGGCGGTTCGAATCGGGGGGCCTGCCGCGCACGGGTCCCAGGACGCACCCAGGCCTCGCTCCGTCCCCCGGGGCACTACGCTCAGCCCCATGACCAAGTACGAATACGCAACCGTGCCGCTCCTCGTGCACGCGACCAAGCAGATCCTGGACACCTGGGGCGAGGACGGCTGGGAGCTCGTCCAGGTCGTGCCCGGCCCGAACAACCCCGAGCAGCTCGTGGCCTACCTCAAGCGGGAGAAGCAGGCATGAGCGGCGCCGTCGAGGCCAAGCTGGCCGAACTCGGTCTGAAGCTCCCGGGCGTCGTGGCACCGCTCGCGGCGTACCAGCCCGCCGTGCGCTCCGGCAACTACGTCTACACCGCGGGCCAGCTCCCGATGGTGGACGGCAAGCTGCCCACGACCGGCAAGGTCGGCGCCGAGGTCACCCCCGAGGAGGCCAAGGACCTGGCCCGGATCTGCGCGCTCAACGGGCTCGCCGCGATCAAGTCGATCGCCGGCGACCTCGACAATGTCGCGCGGATCGTGAAGGTCACCGGCTTCGTCGCCTCCGCCACGGACTTCACCGGCCAGCCCGCCGTGGTCAACGGCACGAGTGAGCTGCTCGGCGAGGTCTTCGGCGACAAGGGTGTGCACGCGCGCAGCGCGGTGGGTGTCGCGGTGCTGCCGCTCGACGCTCCCGTCGAGGTCGAGTTCATCGTGGAGCTGGTGCAGGACTGAGGTCCGCCGCCGTCACACCTCCCAGGTCCCGGTCGTTCGCGGCCGGGACCTGGCGTTCGGGCCCTCCGCCTTCGTACAAGATTCGTTGCCTCTCGAACATCCCGGCGGGAGCGGATAGCCTCCGCCCATGTCCAATGGCCAGTGGTACCCGCCCGAGTGGCCCGACCGGATCCGGGCGCTCGCGAACGGCGAGCTGACGCCCGCGACGCCGCGCCGGGCCGCGACCGTCCTGCTCCTGCGCGACCGTGCCGGCGGGCACGGCGGCGAACAGGGCGGCGAACAGGGCACGGACGTCTACATGCTGCGGCGCCGCGCTTCGATGGCCTTCGCCGGCGGCGCGTACGCCTATCCCGGCGGCTCGGTCGATCCACGCGACGACGACCGCCATGTCGACTGGGCCGGACCCTCGCTCGCCGCCTGGGCCGCGCTGCTGGGCGTCGGCGAGTCCGAAGCGCAGGCGATCGTCTGCGCCGCCGTGCGCGAGACGTTCGAGGAGGCGGGCGTGCTGCTCGCCGGACCGACCGCGGACTCGGTCGTCGGCGACACGACCGGCGACGACTGGGAGGCGGACCGGGTCGCCCTGGTCGAACGCGAACTGTCCTTCGCCGAGTTCCTCGCCCGCCGCGGTCTCGTGCTCCGCTCCGACCTGCTCGGGGTCTGGGCGCGCTGGATCACCCCGGAGTTCGAGCAGCGGCGTTACGACACCTGGTTCTTCGTGGCCGCGCTGCCGGCCGGCCAGCGCACCCGCAACGCCTCCACCGAGGCCGACCGTACGGTGTGGATCAGGCCCGCCGAGGCCGCCGAGGGCTATGACCGGGGCGAGCTGACGATGATGCCGCCGACGATCACCACGCTGCGCCAGCTGGAGCCGTACGCCACCTCGGCCGACGCGCTGGCCTCCTCGGCGAAGCGGGACCTCACCCCCGTACTCGCTCAGGCGCGGCTGGAGGATGGCCAGTTGGTGCTGTTCTGGCCGGGCCACGACGAGTTCACCAAGCGCATCGTCCTGCAGAGCACGCAGAACGGCCCGACGCCATGACCGACGCAGCCGCCCTGCCGGGCCAGCCCAGGGGAGGGGTGCTCTCGGGGCCGGCGACCGCCCGCGCCGTGAACGTCCTCGCGCCGAACGCGAACGCGATGACGCTCGACGGCACGAACACCTGGATCGTCTCGGAGCCGGACTCCTCGCTCGCGGTCGTCATCGACCCGGGTCCGCTGGACGAAGGGCATCTGCAGCACGTCATCGACACGGCGGAGAAGGCCGGCAAGCGCATCGCGCTCACGCTCCTGACACACGGGCACCCGGACCACGCGGAGGGCGCGGGCCGTTTCGCGGAGCTGACGGACACCCACGTACGGGCCCTCGACCCGGCCCTGCGCCTGGGCGACGAGGGTCTGTCGGCCGGGCAGGTGGTGTCGGTCGGCGGCCTGGAGCTCCGCGTCGTCTCCACCCCCGGCCACACGTCCGACTCGCTCTGCTTCCATCTGCCCGCCGACCAGGCGGTTCTGACCGGTGACACAGTCCTCGGCCGCGGTACGACGGTGGTCGCGCATCCGGACGGCCGGCTCGGCGACTACCTGGACTCGCTGCGGCGGCTGCGCTCCCTGACGGTGGACGACGGCGTCCATACGGTCCTGCCGGGTCACGGCCCGGTCCTCGACGACGCCCAGGGCGCGGTGGAGTTCTACCTCGCGCACCGGGCCCACCGCCTCGCGCAGGTCGAAACAGCCGTGGAGAACGGCTACTTGACGCCTTCGGAGGTGGTGGCCAAGGTCTACGCGGACGTGGACCGCTCACTGTGGCCGGCGGCGGAGCTCTCGGTGCGGGCGCAGCTGGAGTATCTGCGGGAGCACGGGCTGATCTAGTCGAGCCCGGCCGGCGACGCGCGGTGTGCGTCCCGTTCTCGTTCTCGTTCCCGTTCCTGGCCCTGCCCCTGTTCCTGCCCCTGTTCCTGTCCCTTTTCCCGGATCCGGATCACATCGGCACCGGCCGCCCTGGCTGTTCCCTTGGCGGCCTCGACACGGTCCCCCGCGCAGCGCATCGCGTCCTGCCAGCCCTGCGCATAGCCGGAGGCGCGGGCCTCCTCGATCTCGTCGCGGTGATACACGGCGAAGTCCCCCCTCGTCGTGGCATGCCCCAGTTCCAGCAGGAGATCGACCAGCCGGCCCGTCTCCATGGCCACGTGGCCCGATTCGACGTGCGGCCTGCCGCCCGGTTCCGCGTCGGCGCGCTGATGCTCCACCGAGTCGTCCAGGTCATCGGATCCGTCGCCCATGGGCCCCCACCTCTGTCCTTCAGTCAGCGTCTGTCAGTGCGCCGCCGAGCCTCCTTCTCGTACGAGGGCAGGAACGGAGCAGCCACCTGGAGGAAGAGGCTCCGGCGCTCCTCGGGCACTCCGAGCAGCTCCGCGGCCTCTTCCAGGGTGATGGTCCGGCCTTCCGCGGCACTCGAACAATTGTACGACGCAGACAGCGGAAGGTCAGCTTCCGTGAGTCGTCCCGATCGGATCAGGACATCCCGCACCGGGACGTCGAGCGCCCGCGCGAGCCCGCGCATGGTGGCCAGGTCGGGCATGCTCTGGCGCTGCAGCAGCCGGGTCACGGCGGCGCGATGTACGCCGGCGTCGTCGGCGATACGGGAGCGGCCACCCCCGCGTGGGTTGTCGATGTCGTAGCCCCGGGACCTCATCAGGTCCTCGATCCAGGCCGCGAAGTCCTCGAGTGCGTCCTTCGGCACGTGCGTTCCCTTCGATCCATTCCATCCGCGCGTAAGCCTAGTGTGCGTGCGCGCACAGCTGAACAGCGGCTTGAGCTGGGCAATTCTTGTTGCGTGCGATCTCGCAACATGACAGGATCGCCCTCCGAATTCGAATGTGCGTTCCATTCCATCCAGTGGGGCACATCGAATGCTCGAGCCCGTGGAGCCCGCATGAACGAGAAGCGTCCCCCTGACATCCGGATCCGGCTCGAACGGCTCGCCGTTCGATTCCCCGAGCTGCTCGCCGCGGCCGCCTCTGATGCCGCAGGCGCCGTCACGTGTCTGCACATCAGAGATGTCGCCCGAGATGTCACCGACGGGGTGGTCGAACTGGAGGAGGCCGTGCTCGCCAGGATCGGCGGCGGCCGCCCCCGTAGGGGCGACGTGCCCGCCCGACTGCGCCGGCTCGCCGCGGTCGCGGACCTGATCGCCGGGGACGAGGTGCTTGTCGGGCATGTGCTCAGCGAGGCGGACCGGATGGCCCTGCGCTGCGACGAGGTGGCCCCGGGTCGCGATGAGGTGGCCCTGCGCCGCGATGAGGTGCGAGCTCGCAACAACTAGTTGCGAGCTCGCGCGATATGGTGCATAGTTGAGGCAACGGAGCAGGCCGCACCGGCCACTTCGACTCTCGACTCCTTCGCCTCGGCGTGGCGATCGCGTACGACCCGGCCCCTCGGAGCGGCCCGCTCGTACCCCCACGCGGAGCAGTCTCAACTCACCCCTGCCAGAGGGGAATTCCGTATGGCGAACACCGCAGAATCCATGCTCGACAAATGCCGTTCCTATCTCGGCTACAAAGAAGGTGCGAACAACAACACGATCTTCGGCGCCTGGTACCCGATGAACTACCAGCCCTGGTGCGCGATGTTCATCTCGTACTGCGCGGAGAAGACCGACAACGCGGACATCATCCCGAAGTACGCGTCGTGCGCCGTGGGCGTCGACTGGTTCAGGGGCCGAGGGAAGTTCGACTCCACACCGACCGTCGGAGCGATCGTCTTCTACGGAGCCGGTGGCGGTGAACACACCGAGATCGTCGAGTCGTTCACGAGTTCCACGATCACGACCATCGGCGGAAACACCAACAACGACGGCTCTGCCAATGGTGACGGCGTGTACCGCCGGTTCATCAGCCGCGATTCCAGCCGAATTTACGGTTATGGCCACCCCAACTACCTGGAAGGTTCTGATATGCCGAAGCGTGTGAGCGTTGCCCGTAAGGCCACCGATACTCTGGCGGTGGGTAATTGGGAGCTGGTTTCTTTTGACACGGAGTATTCGGATGGTGGTGCGATGCATCCGGCGGATGGTGCTTCGTTCATTCAGGGTCCGGCGCATTATCTGGTGACGGCTTCGGCGCGGATCTCG
>JOGW01000022.1 GCA_000721375.1 Streptomyces sp. NRRL B-3428
CCATGCGTCCTCCAAGGGGACTCGAAGCCGGTTCCCGCACGGTGCGGGAACTCGGAGGTGATCGTCCTGGCCCTCAGACGCTGAACAGCAAGACGCCCGTGAACTCGAGTTCACGGGCGTTACTTCGGAACCATGACTGCTGGCGCTGAGAGTACACGGATCGTCGCCGATCCCACACGGGCAGTGCCATGTTGTGGCTCTCACGTCATGAGCCGGCCCCGGCTTTCCCAAAGAAGACGGGCGCGCTCAGTACTGCTCGGTGGCGATGAACTGGCCGTCTGCCGTGTTGTCGGCGTAGGTGTCGGTGTAGGTGGTGGCGGGGTCGAAGCCGGCCGGGCTGTCCTTGAGCGCAAGTCCCATGTCGGCAAGTTTTGCCTTGACCTCGTCGATGGACTTGGCGCCGAAGTTGCGCACGTCGAGGAGGTCGGCTTCGGAGCGGCCGATGAGTTCTCCGACGGTGTGGATGCCCTCGCGCTTGAGGCAGTTGTAGGAACGGACGGTGAGGTCGAGTTCCTCGATGGGCTGGATCAGGTCGGCGGCGAGGGCGGCGTCGACGGGGGAGGGGCCCATGTCGATGCCCTCGGCGTCGATGTTCAGCTCGCGCGCGAGACCGAACAGCTCGACCAGCGTCTTGCCGGCGGACGCGATGGCGTCGCGGGGGCGCATGGCCTGCTTGGTTTCGATATCGACGATGAGTTTGTCGAAGTCGGTGCGCTGCTCGACTCGGGTGGCCTCGACCTTGTATGTGACCTTGAGCACCGGCGAGTAGATGGAGTCGACCGGAATACGGCCGATCTCCTGGGCCACCTGCGTGTTCTGCACGGCGGAGACGTAACCGCGGCCGCGTTGCACGGTGAGTTCCATCTCCAGCTTGCCCTTGCCGTTCAGCGTGGCCAGCACCAGGTCGGGGTTGTGGATCTCGACACCGGCCGGCGGAGCGATGTCGGCGGCGGTGACCGGGCCGGGGCCCTGCTTGCGCAGATACATGATCACCGGCTCGTCGTGCTCGGACGACAGATCCAGCTGCTTGATGTTCAAGATCAGGTCGGTGACGTCTTCCTTGACCCCGGCCACCGTGGTGAACTCGTGCAGCACCCCGTCGACCCGGATGTCGGTCACAGCGGCACCGGGGATCGAGGACAGCAGGGTGCGGCGCAGGGAGTTGCCGAGGGTGTAACCGAAGCCCGGCTCCAACGGTTCGATCACGAACCGGGAGCGGAACTCGTCGACGACCTCTTCGGTCAGCGAGGGGCGCTGAGCAATAAGCACGAAGTGTTTCCTCCCTTGTCCGGCGTCCGCTATTTGACGCCGCAGATCCTGTGCAGCGTACGCGGCCGAACCACCCAGCCACGACCACCCCGGCGCACCGCCGCGTCGCCCCGCGCGTCGGTGACCGTCCAGACCCGTCGCTCGCGGATGCCAACGACCAGTCGGCCGGACCCGGCGACGGTCAGTGCGGTCGCCACGACCGGAGCTCCGGCAACAGCCAGATGTGCGCGGCCGACACTGCGCTGGCCGAGTGACGACCGCAACGTGTACGTCGGGCCCGCGGGTTCCGTACGGATAGCCTCAGCCCATGCAGACCGCCCCCACCCGTTTCACCGTCCTCCTCAAGCCCCAGTTGACGGACACCCACGACCATGTCGACCACGGCGGCGTGCTCCGCTCGGCCACCGTCGAAGCCACAGGTTCGACCGGCGCGAGCGGCTATCCCCGCTATGCGGGCGAGGGCATCGAGGCGGACATCGACCCGCAGACCCGCACGGTCGAGGCCATCACGGTCGACGGCGACGAGTTGCCGTACGGCTGGGTCGCCGAGCTCGGCTGACCGGGCGGCCCCGGCGGGCCCCGATCAGTTCACGACGGAACGCCGCATCTCGATCGCCGTCCTGCTTGCGCGGAGCAGGACGGCAGGCGTGGACTCGGGCCGCGGGCATGCAGGTGCATGCGGAACTCGGTTGTCGACGGCTCCGGGCTGTTGGCACGATCGCGAAGTGAGCGGACACACAGACGGGTTGGCCGGGTGGGGGCGCTCGGTTTTCGAGCGGCAGCGGCTACCGGTGGAGTGGGCGGGCAAGGTTCTGGAGTCCGTCTCGGTACATCTGGGCAAGTCTGCCGAGATCGAGGCCGCGGTGGCGCTCGCGGCAGACCGCACACAATGGCCCACGGGCCGTGCCGTGTTCGACGAGATCCGTCGTCGAGGACTCGCGCCGAACCAGCCCTTCACGGCCGCGGAAAGTCTGTACTTCCGGCTCGCGGAACTGGTGGCCAAGCTTGCCCACACCGCGGCTGGGCCGCCTCCGCCCTTCGACTATCACGCAGGGTGGCAGGTGGGGCCGATCGCCTACCGATTGGCGGCAGAGGTCGGCGACCCGGCTCTGCGTGACCACGTGGCTGCTGCACTTGGTGATTGGCCGGATCGCCCTGATCCCGCATGATCTTCTGGTGGGCCGGGCGGCCGACGTGCTTTCCCCGTGCTCGAAACGCGAGCACGCGCCAAGTCGCGGAGACCGCTGGGTGCTGATCGTGGATGCCGACGTCGTGCCGGAGCAAGCGGTGGCCCCGCAAGAGCTTCCCGACGCCGTCCCGACCAACAGCGTTCCCTTACGCGCCGTGTCCGCCGGCACCAGAAGGCGCTGCCGCAAGAATGGTCTCGGCGGCAGCGCCGGTCAGGGCAGGGGCGTCAGCTGCAGGTGCGGTAGTTGTAGCCGGCCATGCGGTCGTTGCCGGCGCGATCGGGGAAGTGGTAGCGGCCTTCGGCGTCGCGGCTGATGGCGACGTCGTACTTCGTCCCGTCGAAGGCGTCGACCTTGCCGTCGCCGCTCCAGTCACGGAGCCCGGCGGCCGCGTAGCGGAAGGTGTCCTTGCCGACGATGCCGTCGACGGTCAAGACGCCCTCCCCGAACTTCGCCTGCCACGTCTTGGTGGCGGCGACGGTCTGTGAGCCGTAGACGCCGTCGATCTCCGAGGAAGCGATGATGCCGTCCGCCCAGAGGATCTTCTGCCACAGGCAGGTGGCGTTGGAGGAGGTGTTCGTGGAGGTGGACAGGATGCCCTCGTCGCCGAAGTCGTCGCGGAAGTCGCCGCCGCCCGCGACGTAGGCGTTGCCGTTGTAGCTGTTGGCCGCTGCGGCAGGGGAGGTACCGAAGGCGAGAGTGGCCGCGGTGAGCGCGCCGATCGTGGCGGCCATGAGCTTGGCCCGCTGTATGTGGAGAGCCATGTGTTCCTCCTGGAGTGCTGTCGCCGCCATGCCGGACGGGACGAGGTTCGCTGCTGGTCGCGCAGGAGCCTCACAGCCGGACGCGCCCGTGTCGTTGGGCTGGCACGCCAACAGATTGGCGTGGGGCGCCATCGCCTGCACGGCCGCTGCACGGCCGCGCAAAGCTCACGCCGCACAGGGGACCGATGGGCCGCCAGCGGTGTTCCGAGCGGGAACATCGGCCCGCCTTTGTCCTGGCAGTGGAGAAAGAAACGAGTGTGCGCGCCGAAGGGCTTCCCGTCTCGGACCAAGGCCGCTAACTTCCTGAAATGGACCGGTCAACTCATACGAGTGCCGGCCCACCATGGCGCGACGGCGCGCGCCCAGCTCTCCCTGCCCGTCCTGTTCAGGAATTCACCCCCCAACGGGAGGCACCCGTGCGCACACGCACGTCCAGATCCAAGAGAGCCCCGAGACATTCCGGATCGCGCCGCGTGCTGGCGCTGCTCGCGCCGGTCCTGCTCGCGGCCGGCGCCCTGAGCCCGGTCGCGGTGGCCGCGCAGGACACCCAACAGGCCGCGCTGGCCGAGGAGTTCCAGCAGGTCACGTTGGCCAAGGGGGTCGCCGAGACGGGCGAGCCCATGACCATGGCCGTACTGCCCGACCGCTCCGTGCTGCACACCTCGCGCGACGGCACGCTGCGGCTGACGGACGCCGCCGGGACCACGAAGGTGGCCGGCAAGCTCGAGGTCTACAGCCATGACGAGGAGGGTTTGCAAGGCGTCGGTGTCGACCCCGCCTTCGCCTCCAACCGGTTTGTGTTCCTGTACTACGCACCGAAGTTGAGCACCCCCGCGGGCGACGCCCCGGCCGACGGCGCGGCCGCGGACTTCGCCCCGTTCGACGGGGTGAACCGCCTGTCGCGGTTCGTCCTCAAGCAGGACGGCACGCTCGATCTGGCCAGCGAGAAGAAGATCCTCGACGTACCCGCCTCACGCGGCATCTGCTGCCACGTCGGCGGCGACATCGACTTCGACCAGGCCGGCAACCTCTACCTGTCGACCGGCGACGACACCAACCCGTTCGCCTCGGACGGCTACACACCGATCGACGAGCGCGCCACCCGCAACCCCGCCTACGACGCCCAGCGCAGCGCCGGCAACACCAACGACCTGCGCGGCAAGATTCTCCGTATCAAGGTCAACGCGGACGGCTCGTACTCCGCGCCGGCCGGCAACCTGTTCGCGCCCGGCACCGCGAAGACCCGCTCCGAGATCTACGCGATGGGCTTTCGCAATCCGTTCCGCATGAGCGTCGACAAGGCCACAGGCATCGTCTACGTAGGCGACTACGGCCCCGACGCCGGAACCGCCAGCGCCACCCGCGGGCCGGCAGGACAGGTGGAGTTCGCGCGGGTCACCAAGGCCGGCAACTTCGGCTGGCCGTACTGCACCGGCAAGAACGACGCGTACGTGGACTACAACTTCGCCACCGCCACCTCCGGCGCGAAGTTCGACTGCGCCGCGCCGAAGAACACCTCTCCGCGCAACACCGGTCTCACCGACCTGCCACCGGCCCAGGCGGCCTGGATCCCGTACGACGGCGGTTCGGTGCCCGAGTTCGGCTCCGGATCCGAGTCACCCATGGGCGGGCCCGTCTACCGCTACGACGCCGCCTCCACCTCGGACGTGAAGTTCCCGCAGTCCTACGACGGGAACTTCTTCGCCGGTGAGTTCGGCCGCCGCTGGATCAAGCGGATCGTGCAGGCGGGCGACGGGACGGTGCAGTCCATCAACGCCTTCCCGTGGGCCGGCACCCAGGTGATGGACATGGCCTTCGGCCCGGACGGTGCGCTGTACGTCCTCGACTACGGCACGGGCTACTTCAACGGCGACGCCAACTCCGCGCTGTACCGCATCGAGCACGTCACCGGCGGCCACGCACCCGTGGCCCAGGCCAAGGCGAACATCACCTCCGGCAAGGCACCGCTCGCGGTGACCTTCTCCTCCGCCGGCACTTCCGACGCGGACGGCGACGCACTGACGTACGCATGGACGTTCGGTGACGGCGGGACGTCCACCGCCGCGAACCCCTCGCACGCCTACACGACCAACGGCCAGTACACGGCGACCCTCAAGGCGACGGACCCGTCCGGCAAGTCGGGGACCGCGTCGGTACAGATCACCGTCGGCAACACGGCGCCCACGGTCCGGGTCGACATGCCGCTGGACGGCGCGATCTACGACTTCGGCGCCGCGATCCCGTTCAAGGTGACGGTGACCGATCCCGAGGATGGCACGATCGACTGCACCAAGGTCAAGGTCAACTTCATCGTCGGCCACGACAGCCACGGTCACCCGCAGACCTCGGCCACCGGCTGCACCGGCACCCTGCAGACCCTGGCCGACGGCGAACACGACCCGAACGCGAACATATTCGGGGTCATCGACGCCGAATACACCGACAAGGGCGCGAACGGCCAGCCCGCGCTCACCACCCACGACCAGCGCGTCGTCCAGCCCAGCCATCGCCAGGGCGAGCACTACTCGACGTCCTCGGGCGTCCAGGTCGTCAGCCACGCCCCGGCGCACGGCGGCAAGACCGTCGGCTACATCGAGAACGGCGACTGGATCGCCTTCACCCCGTACGCCCTGGCCAATGCCACCAAGTTCACCGCGCGCGTCTCCTCCGCGGGCGTCGGCGGCACCATCGAAGTCCGGGCGGGATCGGCCACGGGCACCCTGCTCGGCACGGCGACCGTCCCGGTGACCGGCGGCTGGGAGACCTTCCAGGACGTCACGGCCAACCTGAGCAACCAGCCCGCCGCGTCGACGACCCTCTACCTCGTCTTCAAGGGAGCCGCCGGCTCACTCTTCGACGTCGACGAGTACGCCTTCACCACAGGTACCCCCACCGCCCGGACAGGCGCCGTGAAGGGAGTCAACAGCAAGTGCCTGGATGTGCGCAGCGGTGCGAGCGCGGACGGGACGCAGATTCAGATCTACACCTGCAACAGCTCGGCGGCCCAGCAGTGGACCGTGGGTGCGGCCGACCAGACGTTCCGCGCGCTGGGCAAGTGCCTTGACGTGTCGGGTGGCGGCAGCGCGGACGGCACGAAGATCCAGCTGTATACGTGCAACGGCTCCGGAGCGCAGAAGTGGGCTCCGCAGGCGGACGGAACGGTCCGTAACCCGCAGTCGGCGAAGTGCCTGGACGCATCCGGCGGCACCTGGAACGACAGCACACCGGTCCACCTGTGGACCTGCCATGCCGAAGCCAACCAGAAATGGACCCTGCCGTAGCAGGACGGAGGTGGATCGCATCATGCGTACGAAACTCTTCACCCGCTCCGCGGCGCGAACCCTGCTCGGACTGTGCGCGGGCGCCGCACTGCTCCTGAGCCCACAGGCCCTCGCCCAGCCCTCGCAGGGGACGGCTCCGGCCGCCGAGCAGCAGGCGCGCATCGCCGCCGACCCGGCGTACAAGGTGCTCGTCTTCTCCAAGACGGCGGGCTTCCGGCACTCCTCGATCGACGAGGGCATCACGGCGCTGCGCTCGCTCGGCGCGGCGAACAACTTCACCGTGGACGCCACCGAGAACGCCGCGGCCTTCACCACCGGCAACCTCGGCCAGTACAAGGCGGTCGTGTTCCTCTCGACGACCGGCGACGTCCTCGACAGCACACAGCAGACCGCGTTTGAGACCTACATCAAGGGCGGCGGCGGATACGTCGGCATCCACGCGGCCGCCGACACCGAGTACGACTGGCCCTTCTACGAGGGTCTGGCCGGGGCGCTGTTCCAGTCGCATCCGGCGATCCAGCAGGCGACGGTGAAGGTCGAGGACCGCGCGCACGACGCCACGGCCCATCTGCCGACGACCTGGCAGCGCACCGACGAGTGGTACAACTACCGCTCCAATCCGCGCACTTTGGCCCATGTACTGGCCTCGCTCGACGAGTCCAGCTACTCCGGCGGCAGCATGTCCGGCGACCATCCGATCGCCTGGTGCAAGGACTACCAGGGCGGCCGGGCCTTCTACACCGGCGGCGGCCACACCGAAGGCTCCTATACGGAGGCGGCGTTCACCCGCCATGTCCTCGGCGGCATCCGCTGGGCAGCCGGTATGACCGAGGCCGACTGCCGCGCGGAGACCGGCTACACCTCCCTGTTCAACGGCTCCTCGACCACCGGCTGGAAACAGGCGGGCCCCGGCGGCTTCACCCTCTCCGACGCCACCCTCACCTCGCACGACGGCCTCGGCATGCTCTGGTACAACGCCAAGGAGTTCACCGGCGACTACTCCCTGAAGCTCGACTGGCGCATGGCCGGCGACGACAACTCCGGTGTCTTCGTGGGCTTCCCGGCCTCCGACGACCCCTGGTCGGCGGTGAACAACGGCTACGAGATCCAGATCGACGCCACGGACACCGCGGACCGCACCACGGGTTCGGTGTACGGCTTCAAGTCGGCCGATCTCGCGGCACGCGACGCGGCCCTGAACCCGCCGGGGGAGTGGAACACCTACGAGATCCGCGTCACCGGCGAACGGCTCGAGGTGTTCCTCAACGGCCGGAAGATCAACGACTTCACCAACACCGATCCGGCCCGCAGCCTCAAGCAGGGCCACATCGGCCTGCAGAACCACGGGACCGGTGACGACGTCGCCTTCCGCAACATCCGCATCAAACAGTCGGGCACACCGGACCCGACCCCGCGAACGGGTGCGGTGAAGGGAGTCAACGGCAAGTGCCTAGATGTGCGCAGCGGGTCGAGCGCGGACGGTACGCAGATCCAGATCTACACCTGCAACAGCTCGGCGGCCCAGCTGTGGACCGTGGGTGCGGCCGACCAGACGTTCCGGGCGCTCGGCAAGTGCCTTGACGTGTCGTGTGGCGGCAGCGCGGACGGGACGAAGATCCAGCTGTACACGTGCAACGGCTCCGGAGCGCAGAAGTGGGCTCCGCAGGCGGACGGCACGGTCCGTAACCCGCAGTCGGCGAAGTGCCTGGACGCATCCGGCGGCACCTGGAACGACAGCACACCGGTCCATCTGTGGACCTGTCACACCGGCCCGAACCAGAAATGGACCCTGCCGTAACCCAAGGAGCTAGGCATGTGGGCCGCGCCACGGGGTTCCACCACCCCGTGGCGCGGCCTTCGCGTCTGAACCGGTGGAGGGTGTGCGGTCCTCAAGAACTGTCGGCCGCCCGGATCAGGCCGCGCATCCTGCCGTACGCGTACACGCAGCCCGCGAGCGCCAGATCGGACAGCAGCATGAAGCCGATCGAGTAGGAGTCCTTGGCGTTGTAGACGGCGCCCATCACGAGGGGCGGCACGAAACCGCCGAGGCCACCGATCGCGCCGACGATGCCGGTCACGCTGCCGACCTGGGCCGGCGGCGCCGCTTGCGCCACCAAGGCGAAGACGCTGCCGCCCGCCGCACCGAGACCGGCCGCCATGGACAGGAAACACACCGTGCCGAGCGGGGCGAGCGGCGGGTCGAAGGCCTGGATCACGGCGAACACGGCCACGACGGCCAGGGCCCAAGCAGTGACGGTCGCAGGATGGATCCGGTCGGCGAGCCAGCCGCCGAGCGGCCGGGCCAGCACGGTGATCACCGCGAAGCCCGCGGCCTTGGTTCCCGCGTCCGTGGGCGCCAGGTCGTACCAGGTCTTCAGATACGTCGGCAGATACACGCCGAACGCGACCACGCCGCCGAAGCCGATGGCATACAGCGCGGACAGCTCCCAGGTGACCTGCAACTTCCCCGCCTGGGCGAGGCGTTGGGGCAAGGAGGCGGCCGGGATCTTGCGTTCGGGATTGTCGGTGATGAGCAGCGCGGCGAGCACCGCGAAGCCGGCGAGCGCTGCCGCCACGACGAGGAAGGGCAGGTTCTCGCCGTGCTTGGCGATCCGCGGGGTGAAGTACCCCGACAGCGCCACACCGCCCGTGCCCATGCCGAACACGCCCAGGGCGAACCCGCGCCGGGCGGGCGGGAACCAGGAGTTGACCAGGGGTACGCCGATCGCGAAGGTCGTACCGCCGAGACCGAGCAGGAAGCCGGCGCCGAGCAGCGCGGCATAGGAGTTCTTGGCGGGGATGAGCAGCAGCACCGGCACGACGGTGAGCGCGGAGACGATCGGGAACATCACCCGCGCCCCGTAGCGGTCGGTGAGCGCACCGACCGGGATACGGCCCAACGAACCGACCAGCACCGGCACGGCGACCAGCAGGGACTGCTGGAAGGAACTGAGCCCCAGCCGGTCGTTGTACGTGCCGGCCAAAGGCGCGATCAGGTCCCAGGCCCAGAACGTCAGCGTGAAGCCGAGCGTGGCCATGGCCAGGTTCCGGTACGCGGCGGCAGGGGTGCGCCGGTCGGTGTCGTCGCTGGGTCTGTGCACGTGACAACGCTAGACAGCGGTGAGCGACCCGCACGCGATGCTGGTCCGTATGGCGGTGGCCTCACTCCACGGCAGCACTGAGAAGAATCCGCGCCAGTTCGCGCGGCTGGGAGAACATCGGCCAATGACCGGTGTCCATCGTGACCAGCCGCCAGCGCTCGTTGGTCAGCAGCTCAGCCACATCTTCGTCGGGCTCGGCGTCGTCAGGCTCGGCCCCCGGCATCACGCACAGGATGTATGTCGCCGGAAGTTGACCGAGCGGTCCCGCCAGCACAGCGGGCTCGGTCAGGGTGGCACCTGGGTGAGGTGTCGAGCCGCGCACGAGGCGTGCGATCTGCTCATCGGTGAGACCCTCGCCGTCGTAATGAGCAGCTGGTGCGAGTGGCCAAAACCCTCCGTTCTCGGCGATGGATGCCTCCACTGCCGCCCCGCCGTCCGGCCAGGCGGAGACGAACGACTCGCCGTCAGTGGGAACGCTCGAGTCGACGAAGACCACCCGGGCCAGTCGGTCACCGATCCGCTCCGCGGCCTGACCTACCGGGATGCCCGAGTAGCTGTGCCCCACCAGGACTACGTCACGCAGACCCTGGCGTTCTACCTCGGCAACGACGTCCTGGACATGAGTCGCTTGCCCCGCCGGTACACCCTGCTTGTCAGCAAGACCGGACAGCGTCAACGGATAGACGCCGTGGCCGGCCGCGCGCAGATACGGCACCACCTCGTCCCACGCCCACGCCCCGAGCCGCGCACCTGCAACCAACACGAAATTGACCATGCCCGCACCGTAGCCGGGCAGCCTGACGATCTTCTGGAGAATATTTTCGATACGCCCTGGTGACGCAGCGTTCGGAAGAAGGCGCGGATGTCGTCGGTCATCCCAGGTCGCCCTCGCCGAAACGACCGATGGCGCATCCGAAGGTGAGCGAGGGGCCCTGCGCGGTACAAAGACTGCATGGCCGAATACGAGGCAGTCGCCGGGCAGTTCGACGACGTGGACGCGGTGACTCGGGCTGTGCTCACCGCTTCACGGCTGTTGGTCGCCGTCTCCGCCCGTTCCCTCGCCGTCGTCGAGGAACAGGTGACCCTTGCGCAGTTCCGGATGCTCGTCGTGCTGTCGACGCGCGGTGAGACCAAGCTGGTGACGCTGGCGGAGATGCTGCAGGTTGCGCCGTCGACCGCGATGCGGATGGTCGACCGGCTGATTGCGACGGGGTTCGCCGATCGCAGGGTCAATCCGGGCAATCGCCGGGAGACTCAGCTCCGGCTGACCGAGGAGGGGGAGCGGATCGTCGAGCAGGTGACGGCCGTACGCCGCCGTGAGATCGCCCTTATCGTGGAGCGGATGCCCGAGTGTCGGCGTGCTGCGCTGGTGGCAGCGCTGGATGCGTTCAACGAGGCGGGCGGCGAACCCCCGGCCTCGTTCGGCACACCTGCTCTGTATCCGTTGGGCTGGGCCGATGCGTGAGGTCAGAAGTGCGCCGCGTGCGTGACACGAAGGCTGCTCCCCGACGCGTCAACGGCTGTGCCCACGAGGGCACTTCTGCTTACTGCTGGGTGCGGGTGCGCACCAGTGGCGTTCGCAGTACGGGACGTCGCACTGCGAGCAGAATCCGGCGTCCCCTGGCAGTCCCACGTGGTGCACCTGGCGGTAGCTGCGCGGATAGCGGAAGGCCGCCTGGTACTGCAAGGCCTGGGCCTCGGCGAGGTTCTGCCCGAGCCCGTTGGAAGCGCCGTCGCCCTCGACGAGCAGCCACCAAGCTGTGCTGTCCCGCAGCTTGTTGTACGCCCGCTGCACCTCATCGGGCCAGGCGTGCCAGCTGGCCGGCTGAGCGCCGGGCCGTGCCAGTTCCAGGCGCATGATCTGCACCTTGCACAGCGCACAGGAGACGTACAGCACGAACCACAGCGCGGGAATCTGCTTCATGTCAGCGCACTTCGGTGGACGAACCCGTCGCCACGGGCGCGGGCTACGGGCGGCATCCTTGCATGGAGCAAAGGTGTTGACCCGAACAATCGCGTATCTGGCGGAGTGTACCCGTGAATGCGGCGCTGACGGGTGCGGCAGCCACGGATTGAGAGCCGCCCACACCGCCGGGAGCAGCCCCGCCCGACGAGCTGTCCGTACCGGCCGTAATGCAGCGTCTGCATGACATGGGCGGACCGCGCCCGCCCACTGCCAGAAGCAGCGCGAGCTCAGACCGGTGCAGGGCCGCGGCCCCGAGTGCCGGCAGGTGCTTCAGGGTGCCTGCGGTACATACCCAGCATCAAAGAAGCGTAAAGACTGCCGGGATTCGGCAATGTCCACCGGTCAGGCCCCATGGGAACCTGCGTCTGACAGGGAGTTAAGGGGGCGAAGCGGGAGGGAGTCCGATGACGTTGTTTCTGGGTCTCGGAATAGTGGGCCTCGTGGTGCTCGCCCTCTCCCTGGTGCTCGACGGTGTGCTCGAAGGTCTCTTCGACGGTGCTCTGGAGGGTTTGTTCGACGGCTGGCTGTCGCTTCCGGTGATCGCCGGATTCGTGTCGATGCTGGGGTTCGGCGGGGCGCTGGCCTTGGGTCTCACCGGGCTCGGCGGCGCGGGGGCCGCCGGTGTGGGTGTCCTTGCAGGGCTTGGTGTGGCGTGGCTGACCTGGAAGTCGAGCCGCTCTTTGATGCGCGATCAGACAGCCGTGACGGCGCGTAGCGGCGATCTCGTCGGTACGGCGGGATCGGTGGTCACCGCGATCCCGGCCGACGGGTACGGCGAGGTGCTGCTCCATCTGGCCGGTCAGCCGGTCAAGTACGCGGCCAGGAGCGCAGGTCCGGTCGCCCGGGGCGCCGAAGTCTGGGTCGAGTCGGCACTGTCGGCCACGTCGGTCGAAGTGCGTCCCGTGCAGCGCTGATCTGCCGCCTGTTGCGCAGTTCTGTGAGCCGAACCGGCCGCGCGTCACGAGCGGCTGCCGCTCGCGCTTGAACGTGTGTCCATCCGTTTGTTCTGCCATCCCCTGGGAGGCAGTGGGGAGTTGTCATGAATTCAGTGGTCGTCGCGGCAGTAGGAGCAGTCGTCCTGCTGGTCCTGCTCGCACTCGTCGTCATCACCCGCTACAAAGTCGCCGGGCCCAGTGAGGCGTTCATAGTGACCGGCCGGCGCGGGAAGCAGTCGACCGATCCGCAGACGGGCCGGGTGTTCACCGACAACAGCGGCCAGAAGGTCGTGGTCGGTGGTGGTGTGTTCGTCGTGCCGTTCGTCCAGCAGAAGTTCAGCCTCGATCTGTCCTCACGCCACATCCCGGTCGCGGTGCGCGGGGCTGTGACTCTGCGGGGAGTGAAGTCGAACCTCGAGGGCGTGGCGATCGTCAAGGTCGGTGGCACGGAGGACTCGATCCGGGCCGCGGCCCAGCGCTTCCTCATGCAGCAGGACGGCATCGTGGGCTTCACCCAGGAAGTGCTGTCCGGTGCGCTGCGCGCGATCGTCGGCCGGATGTCGGTGGAGGACATCATCCGGGACCGTGCGGCCTTCGCGGGACAGGTCGCGGAGGAGGCCGAGGCGTCGCTGTCCGGTCAGGGCCTGGTGCTGGACGCCTTCCAGATCCAGGACATCACCACGGAGGGCTCCTACCTCGAGGACCTGGGCCGACCTGAGGCCGCGCGTGCCAAGCAGGAGGCCGACATCGCCGAGGCCGTGGCGCGCCGGGCCGCGGAGCAGGCACGGCTCAAGGCCGAGGAGGAGGTCGCGATCGCGCAGCGCACGCTGTACCTGAAGCAGGCCGAGATCAAGGCGCAGACCGATGAGGCCGCCGCGCAGGCCAATGCGGCAGGCCCGCTCGCCGAGGCCGCACGGCAGCAGGAAGTTCTCACGGAACAGGAGAAGGTCGCCGAGCGCCAAGCCGCCCTGACGGACCGGCAGTTGGACACCCAGGTCCGTAAGCCCGCCGACGCGGCGCGCTACCAGGCGGAGCAGGAGGCCGAGGCGCGCAGGATCGCGCTCGTCAAGCAGGCGGAGGCGGACGCCCAGCGCTCCCGGCTCACCGGTGAGGGCGAGAAGGCCCACCGCGCCGCGCTCGCGGACGCGGTGCGTATCGAGGGCGAGGCGATGGCGGCTTCCATCGCCGCGCAGGGTTCGGCGGAGGCCGAGGCGATGCAGAAGAAGGCGGATGCCTTCGCGCAGTACGGCGACGCGGCCGTACTCCAGATGCTCGTCGAGGTGCTGCCCCAAGTGGTCGCCAAGGCGTCCGAGCCGCTCGCCGCCATCGACAAGATGACCGTGATCTCCACGGACGGGGCCAGTCAGCTCTCCCGGACCGTCGCCGACAACGTCGCGCAGGGCGTCGAACTGCTCAACGCCACCACCGGAGTCGATCTCGCGCAGCATCTGAAGGGCATCACGCAGCGCACGGCAGACCCTGTGGAGCCCGCGTCCGGCGCCGCGCCGGCTGACGTCAACGGCAAGATCCAGATCGCTGATTGAGGGAAACGTCGGTCCGCGGGGCAGGCCGGCAGAAGCCGCCTGCCCCGCGGACGCGACATGGGCAGTGTCAGCTTCAGCTGCCGTAGCTCGGTGAGATCGTGTCCCCGAGGTTGATGGTCCTCCTCGTATGGCGACGGCCTCTATCTCAAGGCCTACGCCCGCAGACAGGGCGCATTCTGGAGGAGATGACCCAACTGGCGAAGTCGAACCGCTGATCAGGCATGGCGGATCATCGCGTCCGACAAGGCGTGACCATCCACGATCAAGATGCACTTTCGCCATGCTCCGTGCGACGGCCAGGGGGGTGGACAACGCGTCCAACACCCAAGCGGGTGAGGCCGACGCGGCGCGCCGGCCTCACCGCGCGTCGGCCAGTACTTGGTGTACTTCATGGAGTCGAAGCGGGCGGTCCGTGGTGTGCCCGGGTAGGTGAAGTGGCCGAGCCGGCCGTCGACTCCGGTGCCGGGCCACAGGTTCGCCATGATGCGCATCGGCGGGTAGGGAGCGGGCCGCGTGTGCCGTTCTCCTGGTGGACGAGTCTGCCCTCGACGAACCGGTTTCCGCGGATGTCACCGCTCGCTACGTGCGCTGGCACCGCAGTGAAAGAGACTGTCGTGTCACGCAGCTGTCGGCGAATGGCCGTGGCAGGCAGCACAACCGTCACGCCATAGTCGATGCATGGATGGAGCGGACGAGCAGACCGAGTCACGCGCTCTCAGCGCTGAGGAGTACGACGCCGTCCAGGCTGCCGTTGCCGCATTCGCGCCTACCTGGGCAGACGGACGAGCGGTGACCCTCAACGCGCTGTTCGATCGTTGGAGGGGCATGGCGGCGGAGGTGGAGGACGTCTACTCGTGGTGCGCGCCCGAGCTGATGAACGACATCTGGTGCCGCGGCGTCCTGGCGAAGATCTGGCCGATGCTCCCTGCGCGTGTCCAAGCGAGCAGACAGCCGGAGCTGGACAGCATCGACGAGCGCTACCGCCGGGCCACGATCCCGTGGCCCGGGCGGCCAGAGGACGGATTCGGGTGGTGGACCCGGCGGGTTCCCCGACGTTTGGAGGCCGAGGCATCGGAGCAACGGGGCGCAGACTGGCCGCTGGGCTGGGACATGATGCCGTTCCCCAGGCCGGATTCCGTGGAGGTCGTCTTCTAAGTTGAAGCAGTGCCGGACCGCAGCCACTTACTACGGCAAGCGGCTGTGTCCACCACGGCACCGCCACCGCTGCGGCACTGGTGATCCGGCTCCGCTCGTGAGCGCCAGGCTCAGTCCTCATTAGTCTTCCGGTAGATGGAAGTAGACGGTCCCAGACCGCCATGGGCCGTGTTCAGTCATCTCTGACTCGATCACCACATCCTGGATCTCGACGGGGCCCAACGCCTCGATGGCATCGGCCAGTCGTCGCAGGAGGGCCGGAACGCTATCGCAGCCCGGGCCGGCGGGATTGGCCTGCGAGAAATGGCGTACGGTCCAATGCTTCGGCGTCTCGATCATGGACAGATCGTAGGACCTGCCGTCGTCACGTCAGCGGCGCGCTGCTGGGGCCAGGCAACTCAGTTCTATCCCAAGGCAGTCGAGACCTTGATCGGCCGGCCACCCGCAACTTACCTACTTGGACACCCATGCTCCGCGGGAGCTTCGTTTCCCGCGGAGCCGCTCACAGGTGTGGTGGATCGTGTTGCTCGGGCTACACGTTGGGGCAGGAAGAGGTCGACTGCGACTCGATGAAGGCGGTACCCCAGTTCTCGATCTTCACGTACACGGGAGTGGATTGACCTCGCCGGTCGTAGATCATGTCCCATTCCTTCGTCGGCGTCGTGAGCGTAACCCAGTAGCACCATCCGGCATCGATCCGCAGTACGTCCCAGTCCTCGCCGTCCGGGGTGTGTCCCCGGCCGGAGATCGTGTAGGGAGCTCCGCCGACGCATCCCGGGCTTGCCGTGCCTGTGGTGCCTGATTCGCAGGTCCAGTCCTTGAAGGCGGTGGCGGAGATGTTCGAGTAGTTGTACGTCTGTGAGCAGCCCACCCAGGTGCAGTCACCGGCGGCCGCCTGCTGTGCCGGCGCCAACACGGCCAGCGCGGCCCCAACTGCAAGTACTGCCGTGCCTTTCGACGCCCGTCTTGAGATCTTGCCCAGCATGGTGTCCCCCTCGAGGTCGCGTGAGCGCCGAGGTTCTCGGCGGAGCAAGTATGTGGGCGTGACCGGATCTTGGGAAGATTCTCGATGGTCTCCACCGCTCTGCGATCGATGTCAGTGGGTGACGCAGTGGGAGGTCGCGGTGACGTGCGCGAGGACGACGTTCCAGCGGGTCTCGCGGTGGCAGCAAGCCGACCACCGGCGCTTGACCTCCACCACACGTCCGACCCAACAACACCTCCTGGTAGCCGAGTTCAGAGGTTGCTAACGAGGCCTCACCGAGCAGGTGCGCTCCGCATGGCCCTACGGACGTGGTTCGAGGGGTGAACCGCAACCCGGAAATGCAGCGTGACCGCCCATTTTCCGGCGACTTTCCCCATTTCCCCGTTCGGATGCTGCACGACCGGCACTCTTGTCCGGGCATGTCGCTGATTGGTACATGCCAAATCAGTCGGAATCGGGGGTACATGACGGTGAGTTCATTCCCTGCGCGCGTGCTCAGCAGAGCACGCGCCGTGCTGCGCGGAGCCCACATGGGCGCCACCCCTCGCGTGGATGCCTCCGCCGGCACTGCGGCGGCCCGCGGCCCGCGCATCAGCGCCGCCGCAGTGGCGCTGACCGTGCTCGGGGCCCTGACAGCCGCAGTCGCGCCCGCGCACGCGGAGCCGACCTTCGCGGTGAAAGTGGACTTCGCCACGGCGACCTCAACGCCCGTGGCCGCCAACGTTCTTGACTACGGGCAGGGCTACGGCGCCCGCACCGGACCCGGTCAGGGCAGCGGCCTGACGTACGGCTGGGTCGCGATGACCGGCACGACACCACTCAGCCTCGTGGGCAACGGACGCGACCGGGGCGCCGCCGAGGCCGACCGGCTGCGGGCCACCCTGATGCATATGCAGCTGCCCGCCTCCTCGACGGGAGTGAAGACCCCGGGCCGCTGGGAGATAGCCGTTCCGAACGGCACCTACCGCGTCGCGGTCACCACCGGTGACGCCACGGCCGTCGACAGCAGCCACGCCCTGCAGATCGAGAACCAGAACGCGATCGACGCCTTCGTCCCGACCACGACGAGCCGGTACCGCACCGCGAGCGTGGCGGTGAACGTGACGGACGGCCGCCTGACCGTCAGCCCCGCCACGGGCACCAACACAAAGATCACCCACCTCACGGTGGACCCGGTCGCCGACGCCACTCAGCACCCCGAGGTGCGCGCCGTGACCCCGGCGAACACCGCCACGGGTGTGTCGCCGACGGCGAGCATCGTCGCTGACCTGCGCCTGATCGGCTCCGGCGTGGACGCCGCCTCGCTCTCCTCGTCCACGGTGACACTGAAGGAGGCCGCCACGGGCGCGGCCGTCGCCACCCGGGTCATCACCTCCGGCGGCGGCGACGTCATCAACGTCTCGCCCACTTCCGGCCTCAAGGCCCAGACCCGCTACGTCCTGGAGGTCACCGCCGGAGCCAAGGACCTCGCCGGCCACACCTTCACGCCTTGGCGCTCGGTGTTCACCACGGGCGCCTCCTCGGGCGGCGGCGACATCGCCTTCACCAAGGTCGCCGGCGTCGCCGACGGCCGCAGCTTCACCTCGCTCGTCAAGGGGCCCGACGGCAAGCTGTACGCGGCCACGCTCGACGGCTACATCGTGCGCTGGACCATCGCGGCCGACGGCACCTTGACCGGCGCGCAGACGATCACCACGGTCCGGGACGACGCCACCGCCCGCGCCCTGCCCGGCGCGCCGAACCGCACCATCATCGGCCTCGCCTTCGACCCCGCGTCGACCGCCACCGCACCGATCCTGTGGATCAGCTCCAACACCATGTACGCGGGCGGCACCCCGAGCGAGCCCGACTTCTCCAGCAGCATCGCCAAGCTCACCGGCCCCACCCTGGGCACCTACACGGAGGTGGTGGCGAAGCTGCCGCGCTCGGTCAAGGACCACGAGACCAACTCGCTCGCCTTCGGGCCTGATGGTGCGCTCTATGTCAGTCAGGGCGCGAACAATGCCATGGGCGCCCCCGACGGCGCCTGGGGCAACCGCCCCGAACGCCTGCTCAGCGCGGCCGTCCTGCGCCTGGACCCGGCCAAGTTGCCCTCCACCCTCCCCCTGAACGTGCAGACGGAGAGCGGCGGTAGCTACGACCCGTACGCGACGAACGCCCCGCTCACCATCTACGCCACGGGTGTCCGCAACGCCTACGACCTGGTGTGGCACAGCAACGGACACCTCTACACACCCACCAACGGCTCGGCGGCCGGCGGCAACGCCCCTGCCACCCCCGCGCCCCTGCCCGCCTCCTGCGCCAAGCGCATCGACGCCGCCACGGCGGGCCCCTACACCGGCCCGACCGTGCCCGCGTTGACCAACAACCCCAACGCGGAGACCGACTACATCTTCGACGTCAAGAAGAACCGTTACTACGGACACCCCAATCCGAGCCGCTGCGAATGGGTCCTTGCGGGCGGCAACCCGACCTCGGGCAGCGACCCCTTCCAGGCGGCCGCCTACCCGGTGGGCACCCAGCCCGACCGTAACCTCGATATCGCCGGCATCTACGACGCGGGTCTGCACGCCTCCGCCAACGGCGTGATCGAGTACCGCTCCGGCTCCTTCGGCGGGGCACTGCGCGGCAAGCTCCTGGTCGTGCGCTACTCCAGCGGCCAGGACATCGCCGTCTTCGGCGTCGACGCCCAGGGCCGCCTCGCGCCCCCGGTCACCGGCACCACGGGCATGACCGGCTTCCAACAGCCCTTGGACGTCACGGAGGACACCGCCACAGGCAACCTGTACGTCACCGAACTCGGCGCCAACCGCATCACCTTGCTCCGCCCGTCGAGCTGATCTCCCGGCTCATCAGCCCCGCCGTACCTCGGTGCGGCGGGGCGCTTTCGTTCTGGTCGCCATTCGCAACGGCAGGTGCATGACGTAGGACTCAAGACCATCGAGGCTACGGAGGATGCCGTCGTCGAAAGCGGCATCAGGCAACGTGCCGCCGCAGATCTCGATCAAGCCCCGGGCCGTAGGCCGCACTTCCTGCGTGAACTCCTCGACCGAGCCGTCCGCGTGACGAACCTTCAAGACCGCTCGGCGGCTTTTCGGTTCGACGCCGGCCCTCCCCTTGACGGGTTTGCATGGTCGGCAGCGCGGCACCCGGCAGACAGTGTCGATCGCGGCGTCGGAGGCGGGTTCGGTCAAGTTGGGCGCGTGGAACAACTCGCTCCGGCTACTTGCGGATCTCGATCCAACCACTGTGCTTCCTCCCACACCGCCGTGCTGTGAGCCTCTCTTCATGCCTGCACCGACCGCGGAACCTTCCGCCCTTGAGCCGGCCCCGGGGCGCACGCATCTGGGCTGCTTCGGGGGCTCTCTGATGGCGTTGCTGATATGCGCGTCGAACGCCGTCGTCGCGGTTCAAGTGGGTTTCTTGTCGAGGGCGCTCACCCTCTTTCCACCTGCCGTCGAGGGGTGCAAGAAGTCAGGGCCGTGTGCCGAGCCGCAGCCGGACATGGAGTGGACACCGGTCCTCGCCTTCGGCGCACTGGCTCTGGGCGCGGTACTGATCACGGTGGCCCTGCTGCGCTTCGGTCCCCGGAGCACCGCCCTCGCGCAGACGGTCTGTGCGATCGTTTTGTGCCTGGTCGCGGTGAACGTGACGGTGGCCGAGTGGCGCGATGCCCACCCGCAGCCCGTCGATGCCGAGGGCGAGAAGCTGCACCACGACGAGAACAGCACCTACCGCGATACGGCAGAGATGTCCCTGGCGTCCGAACTGGCGGCGCAAGCCGAGGCCAGACGCATCGAACCGGTCCTCGCACGCCTGTGGTCGAAACACGCTTGGGACCGGGACGCGGTCCAAAAGGCGCTACTCAAACTCGGTTACGAACAGCAGCAGTTCACGAACGCGGGCCGTTTCGGCAACGGAAGCCTCATCGTCAGGGAGATGGACGGCCGGGGCTCGGTCCTGGCCCGCCAGTCCACAACCGGACCTGACGGCACCCCGCCCAGCTCGATCATCGCCCTGCGGGTCCGCCCCGACGCCTGCGTCTTCGCCTTCGTGCAGCCAGACAACTACGGCGTGAGGGTGGACGGACCGTACCTGGAAACAGGCTGCTTCGAACCACCCTTCAGCCACTGACCGACCCAGCCTCGCCGGGCACCGCGACCGCGCCGCAGTCGCACCCTGACCGAGCCCACCGCGCTGTCGGGTCGGCAGGTGAGCTGGGTCAGACTGTCTTGAGGAGGATGTCCTTGAGTTCGCTCAGGTTGTCGATCCGGTGGCACGCCTGGGAAAAGTCGTTCTCTTGCGTGAACTCGTTGTGGACAACAGCGCAGTCGATGCCGGCCGCCACAGCCGAGGCCAGCCCTCTGGCCGAGTCCTCCACCACCAGGGTTTCTTCCCTGGTGGCGCCGAAGCGTTTCAGCCCGGCCAGGTATGGTTCCGGGTGCGGCTTGGCGAGCTCGTAGTCCTCGCGAACAAGCACGAAATCCATGAACTGCCTGATCTGGCGGTGTTCATGGATGACGTCGAAGTCGGCCCGTTTCGCGGTCGTCACGATGGCCATACGGACATACGCCGACAACTCCGCGAGAACGTCGACGACGCCCTCGATCTCGATGTCCTTGGTCCGCAGGTACTCCTGGTAGTAGCCATCGCGGGCATCGCGAGCCCGGCTGAGGGTCCGGTCGTCGAGGCCGGCTGTCCTGGCTTGGGCCCAGGGCCCCGATCCCCGGGCCATGTCCCGGAGGTACTGATCCTTGTCCAGCGCGAAACCGGCTTCCGCCAAAGCGCGTTCCGCGGATGTGAAGTACCAGAACTCGGTGTCGACCAGGACGCCGTCATGATCGAAGAGGATGTATCTCTTCACGGCTTCGGTGGGGTCGCGGCAGCGTTGACCTGGGCAGTCCAGGACCCGGGTTCTCGGTGCGGATCCCAGGTCACGTGGACGTGTGCTTGGTGGACATCGTGTGCGAGTCCTACCACCATGGCCGCCGTGGCGGCCCGTGCCTCGGCTGGGTCGGCGTTGACCGGAACCTCGGCGAGGTGCCCGCAGAGCACCTCGCCGTCCACGGTGAGGACACTGTGGCGCCAGCCTTCCGGCGTCGCGACCAGGACGACGCCCTTCGGCATGCCGAAGGGAGGTCGCCTCGTCTCCTGACGCTTTCGTCTCACCACGACGCCATCCAACCTCGTCGGCTTCCTGACGGTTCAGGCGGGCTCCGCTTCAGGCGTCGCAGCGGGGCTTGGTGCCGACTGTGTGGTGGGTGGGCGGGACGGAATCGGCGCACCGGCCTCGGGAAACAGGTCCGTCAGTATTGTTCGGTTTCGATGAAGCCCGCGTCGTGGTCGGTGTCGTGGGTGGCGTAGCTGTCGGCGGCCGTGGCGGGGTCGAATCCGGGCGGGCTGTCCTTGAGGCCCATGCCCATGCCCGCCAGCTTCGCCTTGACCTCATCGATCGACTTCGCGCCGAAGTTGCGGACGTCGAGCAGGTCGGCCTCGGAGCGGGCGACGAGCTCACCGACGGTGTGGATGCCTTCGCGCTTGAGGCAGTTGTAGGAGCGGACACTCAGGTCGAGGTCCTCGATCGGCAGGGCAAGGTCGGCGGCAAGGGCGGTGTCGACGGGGGAGGGGCCCATGTCGATGCCCTCGGCGTCGATGTTCAGCTCGCGCGCGAGACCGAACAGCTCGACCAGGGTCTTGCCGGCCGAGGCCATGGCATCACGCGGGCGCATGGCCTGCTTGGTCTCGATGTCGACGATGAGCTTGTCGAAGTCGGTGCGCTGCTCGACTCGCGTGGCCTCGACCTTGTAAGTGACCTTGAGTACGGGGCTGTAGATGGAGTCGACGGGGATACGGCCGATCTCCTGACCCACCTGCTTGTTCTGCACGGCGGAGACGTAGCCGCGGCCGCGCTCGACGGTCAGCTCCATCTCCAGCTTGCCCTTGCTGTTGAGCGTGGCGAGTACCAGGTCCGGATTGTGGACCTCGACCCCGGCCGGCGGCGCGATGTCCGCGGCGGTGACCACGCCGGGGCCCTGCTTGCGCAGGTACATCACGACCGGCTCGTCCTGCTCGCTGCTGACGACGAGTTGCTTGATGTTGAGGATGAGGTCGGTGACGTCGTCCTTGACGCCCGGCACGGTGGTGAACTCGTGCAGGACGCCGTCGATCCGGATCGACGTGACCGCCGCGCCGGGGATCGAGGAGAGCAGGGTGCGGCGCAGGGAGTTGCCGAGGGTGTAGCCGAACCCCGGCTCCAATGGCTCGATCACGAACCGGGAACGGAACTCGTCGACGACCTCTTCGGTCAGCGAAGGGCGCTGAGCGATCAACATGCGGTGGTGCCTCCCAAATCCGGCGCCCCCTGGTGCGACGCCCTCAACCCCGCACGCTATCGGCAATCCGCCCCCACCCCACGCCGCATCGCCCGCAGACGCACAGACTTGCTACCGGGCGCGACAGGAATCCGTTATGGAAGGGAGCGGCAGGGCGCCGCGCCGCACACATCCACCACCGTGCCCGTCTTGAGGAAGGCCGCCTTCTGTTGTCGGGCCGCCACTGTGGCGCGGGGGTCGGAGTGCGGGTCCTTGCCGTAGGCGGGTTCGGTGGGTGCCGTGTTCGTCAGGGGTGGCGTGGGGGTGCCGCTGTCCCAGATCACCATTGCCGAGCCTGCGTTGTAGGGGAGTGGGCCTGTGGGACGGATGCCCCAGTACGGGGCCCGGTCGGGGCTGCGGCCCGTGGCCAGTGCCGGGGTGACCAGTCGTGCGCCGAGGGTGCGGGCTTCGACGTCGGCGGCGACGTTCGCCACCTGGTGATCGCCGTACGCGATATGCATCAGGACGCGGTCGCCGTTCGTGGCGAGCGTCTGTGCGTAGCCGTTGGTCTCGCCGCGGTCCCAGACCATCTGGTAGAGCCCGAGGAGGATCTGCTGCTGCAGTTTGTCGGGGTACGCCGCGTCGAAGAACGGCTGGAACTGGGCAAAGTCGGAGCTGCGGTTGAGCAGCAGCCCGTAGTTCATGGCGGTTACTCCGAGCACGCCGCGGTGCAGATCCTTGGACGCTGCCACGAGGGCGCCGCCCAGGATGCCGCCCTGGCTGTTGCCGTCGTAGGTGAGTCCGTGTGCGGTGTCGAGCAGCGGGCGCCCGTCCGCGGTGCGGAACGCGGGGTGGGTGCCGAGCCCGTTGCGGTGGATCAGGGCCCGTCCGAGGAACATCGCGTTGAGCATGCCCTGTTCGGTGCGCTCGGGGATCGCGGGGAAGCGGTTCAGGTCGCTCAGCGCTTGGAGGACGACTGGAATGTCAGCCTGTGCCATGCCGATCCAGTCGGTCGCGCAGAACGTGAAGTTGTGCTCGTTCGCCATGGCTTTGACGTTGCCGGCACCTACTTCGTTCGCACTGCCGAGCAGGCCGTGCCCGTAGAGGGCGGGGCGGGACGGCTCGCCGGTGAACGCCGCACGGGGTATTTCGCAGCGGAACGCGGCGACTTGGGTGTTGCCCGGCAGGCGGCGCGGTGTACCGGCCTTGTCCCGGTGAAGTGTGGAGCCGGGCGGACCGCCGGGTGCGGACAGATAGCTGGGGACGGAGATCGTGCCGGTCACCTCGCGGGCGATGCGGGCATCCTCGGCCGGGGTGAAGTCCTTGACCCCGGTGACCGCGAACGGCGGAGTGCGAGATCCGAGCCGGCGGAACGCGTCGTCGCGGATGCTGAACAGATCCCCGGTCAGGCTGCGGGTGCTGGCGACCGTGAAGTCCCAGGCCAGGTAGAGGTCCTGGCTCTTGCTGATGTTCGTACGGTGTTCCAGTGCGCGCAGCGTCGGCGCCAGCTGGCGTTGGCGTGCGGCCAGGGGATCGTGGTGGGGCAGGCGTTTGCCGGCCACCTTGGCGAAGGCGGGGAGGGCAGGAAGGCGATGACCTGCGCTGTCCGTGAGGTTGCGCAGGGCGACCGCGTAATGGTGGCCGTCGCGGAAGTTGCGGGCCGGGTGGATCAACAGGGCCTGCCGGTCGGGACTGTTCGCGTTGGCGTCCAACTCGGCCCAGTACGGCCACCGTTCCCCGGTGGTCGTGTCAAGGAGCACGATCGGCGCATCGCGGTCGAGGGAGCTGCCGATGTCGGTGATCGGTGCTGCTTTGGTCCGGGCGAGGTCGACGCCGGGGATGTGCGCGACCAGGGTGGAGCCGGGGGAGAAGCCGTCCGAGCGGTTCCAGGCTGTCGGGTCCACCGCGGGCGCAAGTGCGCCGCGCGGCAGCATCGACGGAGTGAAGGCGACCTGGCGGCCGGTGGGCGAGTGGGGGTCGGCGCGGGTGTACCAGTCATTGGGGAAGGGGACGAGGCAGTCACCGGGGGTCTCAGTGAGCGGGTCGCAACTTGCTCCGGCGGGCGTGGTGTCGGCGGCTGCCGGGAACGGGGCGAGCAGCACGGCGACGCTCAGGAGCCCCGCCATGAGAGACATGGCGGGGGAGAAACGGATGCGTGGGCGCACGGTTACGTCAGCCTCCGAGGTGTGCGCCGATGATGCGGGCGTACGCCGCCTCGCCGAGGGCGTTGGGGTGCAGCGGGGCTGCCGGCGCGGTCGGTACGTAGCCCTCCACCCACTTGACGCCCACCGGCCGGCAGGCGTCATGTCCTGCGCTCGGGGTGCGGACGTCCACGTACTCGGCGCCGTGCGCGGCGGACTGGCCGGCGATCACCGAGTTGAGTCGGTCGACGCTGCCCTGCAGCCAGTCGGCGTCCTTGCCGAGCACCGGGACCAGGGGCCAGCAGCCGCCGCGCTTGATGTACTCGCCGTAACCGGTGACCAGGACACGGGCCTGCGGCGAGCGCTGGTGGATCACGTCCAGGACCGCGGCGAGCTTCGGGCCGAACGCGTCGATGCGCTGGGCGATGGTGTCGACCCCGTCGACGATGAACTTCGACTGGCAGCTCTTCGCCGTCGGGTTGAGCTGCAGGCAGTCCTGCGCGACGCCGATCAGGCCCGCGTCATTGCCGCCGATGGTGAGCGTGACGAGGGTGGTGTCGGTGCTCAGCGCGTCGAACTGGGGAGGTGCCGTGCCCATGTCCACGCCGAGCAGGGACAGCCGCTGCGGGTTCGACATGTCGCTGGTGTCCGCGCCCGAGCAGGTCACGTCGCGCAAGGTCTGCACGTTCAGCTGGGCGGCCAGCAGATGGGCGTAGTTGCGGGTGGAGCGGCCGCAAGCCAGCGGACCCGTGGTGGGCAGTACCAGGGGGCCCGAGGCCATGGAGTCGCCGAGGGCCACGTAGACCTGGGGTGCGGCGGTCTCGGCCCGTGCGGTGCCTGTGCCGAGGGCGGTGAGGGCCGTCATGGTCGCGATGGCGGTCAGCGCGGCTGCCAGACGGCTGGTGCTGCGCTTGGAACGTCCCTTGCTGCGAAGTGAGTTCACGGTGCGGCTCCCTCGATCTCACGGCGGGGCATGGATGGGGTTGGAGCACATGATGCAGACTCATGGGGCACCGCTTAACTGGTCGGTAACGCAGACTTGTCGGGGGAACGTTGTGACGCGTGACAACGAAGGTGCCGCGGATCCCCTCATCGTCGGCGGGGCGCCGGCCGCCGCCCGTCTGCGGGCGAGCGTGCCCGCCCTGAGCCTGCGCGTGCTCAGCCGTCTGCGCAGTGAGGTTTCCGTCTACGCGGAGCTGCCGGGTGAGGAGATCGCCGGGGACATCGCCGACATCGTCCAGTACACCTTGCGGCTGCTCGCCGATGTCATCGAGCGCCGAAGACCCGCCGGGGACGACGAGCTGGCCCGGCAGCGCGAGTCGGCGGCCCAACGCGCCGAGGAGGGCGTGCCGTTGGATGCGATCCTCACCGCATACCAGATCGGCATGGCCATGTGCTGGGAGGAGCTGTCGCGGGGTGCGCGCCCCGGCGAGCTGCCGGACCTCAAGGAGGCTGTCGGACGCATCATGGTGCTGCAGCGGCAGTTGACTGCGGCCGTCAGCCGTTCGTACCTGGAGGCGCGCTCTGTGCTGGACAGTCAGGAACACGGCGGCCGACACGCGCTGCTTGCCGCGCTGCTCGCCGGTGAACCCGTGGACCGGCCGGGCGTGCTGCGGCCCGCCGCCCTCTATGCCGCGCTGACCTTGCACCTGGCTCCGCATCCCGACGAGATGCTGCCCGGCCCCGGTGCGGGGGTCGCCGCCCGGCGCAAGATCCGGCGGCTGCGCGCCGTGCTCGATTCCTTCGGCGCGGGCACCGGCGAACCCGCCCTCACCTCGCTCGACAGCTCGGGCGGCATCGCCCTGCTGCCCCTGTCGTGCACCCCGCCCTGGCCCGAACTGTGTTCCCTGATCGCCCGGGCCGCCGAGGCGGCCGGGGTGGCGGTGACCTCGGCCGCGGCCGTGGTCGAACCGGCCGGGGTGGCCGCCGCTATCACCGAGAACGCCGAGATTGTGGAGGTCGTCCAACGCACCGGACGCGCACCGGGCCTGTACCGACTCGCCGACGTCCTGCTCGACTACCAGCTCAGCCGCCCCAGCGTGGCACTCGAAGGCCTGGCGCGCCTCCTTCAACCTCTCGACAGCAAACCGGAGTTACTGCACACACTGGAGACGTATCTGCGCCACGGTCTAGACCGGCGCGGTTGCGCCGCCGCACTGCACATCCACCCCAACACGGTGGACTACCGCATCCGCCGCATCGCCGGCCTCACCGGGCTGTCGCCCGCACGGCCCGCCGATCTGCAGCATCTGACGGCGGCGTTGGTGGCGAGACGGGCGAGTTGGCCCCGTTGATCGACCCCAACGTCCAGTCCTGCGACAACCGTCTACCGCACGGCGTGAGCGAGCTGTCCCGTCCGGAGAAGGACGTCGATCTGGCCAGCTTGAAAGCTACGGCCGCGCGTCGACCTTCCGCGCCATGACCGGTTACGAGCAGATTCGCTTGATCGCCGCCGCCTTGGCCGGTGACCAGGAAGCCACTGAACGCATGAAGTTGACCCTGCCGCGAGGAGCCGACCCCACCACCGCGGCATGGGCTCTCGGCCTGGACGGCGCAGGCGGACCCTCTGAGCCTCCTGCGCCGCCTGCACCAGCGTCACCACCCGCACGGTCACCCTCATCGCCGCAGGCGGCGCAGCCACCGCAGCCCTCGGGCCGGCTCTCCGCCTGCTCGCCGCCGCGCTCGCTCCACGGGGCGGGGCGAGCCCGGCCGGCGAAGGGCCGAAATCCGACTGTTCCTGCGGGCTTGTCGAGCCGTGCACTGTCAGGAGGTTCGTCCCGTGCGCCGCGACTGGGGGAGGGGCGGTCATGCCGCAGGATGTCGACTTCGGGCTGCCGTTTCCTCCTCGGATGAGTGCGGACCTCGCATCGGTGACGCGTCACAACACCGACTGGGTCAGGGAGTTCGGTCTGGTCGTCGGCGATGCGGCGGTGAACTGGTACGTGAGCTGGGACATGCCCAAGCTGGCGGCTTGTGGCTACCCCTACGCCGCGGGTGAGGGCCTCGCGCTCTGCGCCGACACGATGGCCTTCTTCTTCCTCTTCGACGACCAGTTCGACGGGCCCCTGGGCAGACAGCCCAGCAGGGCGGCCGCCGCCGTGCGTGACCTGATCGGTGTGGTCCACGAGCTCGGGCCGCGCACCGAGAATCCCTTGACCCGAGCTTTTCGCGACATCTGGTCACGTGCCCGGCGTGGGGCGGACGCATCGTGGTGTGCCCGCACCGCGCACGAGTGGGAGTACTACTTCGCCTCATACGCGCACGAGGCGATCAACCGCTGCCGGGGAGTGCCCGCGGACATGGAGCGTTTCGTGGAGGTGCGGCGCGGCATGTCGGGCACCGGCCTGCCCATCTCCCTTGGGGAGCGGGCTGCGGGCGTCCAGGTGCCGCCGGTTGCTTTCCACAGTCCGCAGTTGCGGATCATGCGCCAGATCACGACGGATGTCACGTTCATGTGCAACGACGTCTATTCGCTGGAGAAAGAGGCCGCCCGCGGGGACATGGACAACATCGTGTTGGTCATCGAGAAGGAAAGCGGCCTGTGCCGTGAGGATGCCGTGAGCGAGACATGCCGCCGGGTGCGCCGACGGTGTGCCCGATTTTGTGAACTCGCCGCGGAGATACCTGCCTTGTGCCTGGAGTTGGGCCTCGACGCAACCCGGTCCAGCGCGGTTCAGCAGTACGTGGAGGTCATGTCAGCCTGGATATGCGGCTACCACGACTGGGAGACCGAGACCTTGCGCTACACCACCTCGCACCAGGTCGTTCCGCATACGCAACCCGGGTACTTCCACGGCCTGCTGTGAGCAGCGCCGGATCGGAGTGGCCAGGTCAGTGGCCAGTGCCCGCTCCGTATGGCCCGTTCAACGGTTTACCGACCGAAAGGTGATCCCGATGACTCGTCACGAGGCCGCCACCGTGCCCACGCTGGTGACCGGTGCCGCCAGCGGAACGGGACGTCACATCGCCGCGGCGCTGGCCGCGCGCGGTGCCCCGGTGGCGGCCGTCGACGTGGACGCAGCAGGTCTTGCTGAGGCGTCGGCCGACACTCCATCGATCACCCCATGGGTATGCGACCTCAGTGACGAGGCCGGCGTGCATGACACCGTCAAGCGGGTCGAGGAGCAGCTGGGCCCGATCCAACGGGTGTTCCACTGCGCGGGGATCGCACCGGTCGGCCGCCTCCTGACCGTGCCCACCGCGGATATCGAACGCGTGGTGAACGTCAACTACCTGGGCACGGTCCATGTCGCCCGCGCCACCGTCCCAGGCATGATCGACAGAGGTCGAGGGACCTTCACCGTGATCGCCTCGATCGCGGGCTGGATACCCATGGCCGACGTCGGCGCCTACAGCGCGTCCAAAGCGGCCGTCATCTCCTTCTGCGAGGTCCTCGCCGCCGAGTGCAGGCGAACCGGCGTGCGGATCGTCTGCGTCTGTCCGGCAGCGGTGGAGACCCCCATGCTCAAGGACCTGCGCCGCTCCCACCCCGACATCGTCAATGACAAGCCGGGCATTCATCCCGCCGCGGTCCTGGCCGCAGCGGAAAGGGCCCTGGACAAAGGGAAGCTGTTCGCCTTCCCCGGCAGGGGCACCACCACCGTGTGGAGGGCGCGTCGCCTGGCGCCCGTCGCCCTCAGCGGCATCCTCCAGGCCGCGGTGAAGCGGCAGCGGACACACAGGCCGCCGGGAAGTGAAGGCTGACAGGCCTCTCCACCTGCCGGCACGCCGGATCGCGCCCGGGCCGCGGCTCGGTTCACGGTGCGTCTCTCCCGTTGCAGTACGACGCACGGGCTTGCTGATCGCCCACTGTTCAGCGCGTGATGCTGGTGCGGGCCGGAGTGCCGGCAGTGACGGGAGCGATCGTCTTCTTGGAAGTGGTGGTGAAGCCCCACTCCGTGTACCAGTAGCGGATCACGCGCGCTCCGCTTCGCCACTACCTACGAAGGCGCCGCCCAAGCCGAATTCGACCCGAACGCGCAGAAGTTCAACTCTTCCGCCAAGCCCTTGGCGGACCAGCTCGGCCATCGCAGCTCCTCAGTGACGGGTGAGCGCTGCCGTCCGCCTGCCCCGACCAGCCGTGTGCTGTCGGGTGCCTATGGAATCGGGGCCATACCGGGGGAGTTCTGGCACTGTTTCTGCAGGATCAGCCGGTGAGGACGGCCACGAGGAAGTCGGAATCGTCCGTGTAGGGGAGCATGTCCCAGGTGGACAGGAGCAGTTGTGGCGTCAGGCCGGCTGCTTCGGCGTCCTGGAGGAATTGCTCGGGTGGGTAGCCGCGGTCGGTGCCGAAACCGATCACTGCCCGCCCGTCGTTCCGCAGATGCTTACGGAACTGGCCGAGGACGGTGCGGCGGGTGTCGGGGGCGAGGAACGTCATGACGTTTCCGGCGCACACGATGATGTCGAAGCCCTCGCCCGGGAGGTCGAGTTCGGTGAGGTCGCCGACCAGCCACTGCGCACCGGGATGCTCCGTGCGGGCCGCGGCGATGAGGGTCGGGTCGAGGTCGACACCCGTGACGTCGTGACCGGCCTGCGCCAGGTAGGCGCCGACACGGCCGGGCCCACAGCCCGCATCGAGGATGTGTGCTCCGCGGCCCGCCATCGCGTCGATGAGACGGGCCTCACCGTGCAGGTCGGCCCCCTGTTCGGCGAGCTTCTTGAACCGGTCGATGTACCACTGCGAGTGCCCGGGGTTCTCCTCGAGGAGCTCCAGCCAGCCGTTCCTGTCGTTCACCGGGCCAACTATGCCTCACCCACCGGCCCGCGCCGCAGCCACGCCCGCATGAGCACGCAGGTAACGCACCTCTGGCTGGTCTTTGAAAAGGGGCCGTGGGCGCTCTGGCCGGGGTTCGGGGTCAGTTCACGGTTTTCGCGAAGTCCAGGTGGGCGTGGCGGACGGCGTGGGAGGCGGTGGAGACGGTGGCGCCGAGCATGCTGATGCAGCCGAAGAGGAGGAATGTGGGGCCGGCACCCCACTCCTCTACGAGGAGGCCGAAGAGCGGGAACATCACTGGGGTGATGCCGACCGCGTTGAGGGCTTGGACGGAGGCGACTCTGCCCTGGTAGGCGAGTGCGGTGTTGGCCTGCATCAGGGCCAGGGCCAGACCGCCGCAGAGGCCGGACAGGAGGCCGGAGGCGAGCGCGACGGTGGCGGCGAGGGCGAGGTTGGGCATGACGCCGATCAGCCCGATGCCGGCGGAGGCGAGGAGCAGGGTGATGTTGTGCCAGTACCCGGCCCGGGGGAAGCGGCCTCGCACGACGAGTAGCAGCGAGGTGGTGCAGACACCGGCGCTGAGGGAGGCGTTGACCCAGGCGCCGCCGGAGGGGCCCCAGCCGCGTTCGTCGGCGAGCAGGATGACGCCGACCGCGATCGGGGGGATGCAGCCGATCATGGAGAGCAGTCCGGACAGGGCGAGCGGGCCGACGACGGGCTCGTGGCGCAGGTAGACGATGCCGTCGACCAGGTCGCGGCGGACGGTGGAGTCCGCGGCGGGCTGTTCCTCGGGCGGCAGTGGCGCGAGCCGGACCGCGACCAGCAGGAACAGGGAGAGGGTGAACAGGGCCCCGGTCACGGCGAATGCGGCGGCCGGGCCGCCGAGCCCCATCGAGAACCCGGCCAGCGGCGGACCGGCGATGTGGCCGGAGCGCTGGATCAGATTGCGCAGGCTCTGCACCCGCATCAACTGATCGCGGCCGGTCAGCCGCGGCGGCATGGCTCCGACCGCCGGCATGAACAGGGCGTCCACGACGCCGAAGACGAGGGCGAGCGCGATGAGCAGCCAGAGGCCGGGCGTACTGAACGCGAGCGCTGCGGCGGCCGTAAGGATCACCACAGCGCGCACGGCGTCGGAGGAGATGACCACCAGGCGCGGGCCGAACCGGTCGGCGATCACACCACCGCCGAGCATGAGGATCGCCCGGGGTATCGCACCGACCGCCATCACCAGACCGACTTGCGCCGGACCGGCCACCTTCTGCGCGGCCCAGCCGAGCGCGACGAAGTAGGCGGCGTCACCGACCACCGAGAACGTGTAGGCGATGAGCCAGCGCAGGACGTTGCCGTCCCGATGCGCCGGGGTGGAAAGGGGGGTGGCTACGGCGGGGGCGGGCGGGGCCACTTCGTCAACGGGTTCATCTGCTCGCGAGGTCACAAGCGCGCATGATCTCCCACAACGTCGGCCGGTACAACGGAGTTATTGACCGGGTGCCAGGACCGGGCGCGGCTCGGTCTCCGTATATGCCCTGTTTTGACGTGCTGTTGGCTCAGTTCCGGTGGGTCATTCGGTGGTGTTTGGGCGGTGTGGTTCGCGGTGGCGGATGGCGAGGTGGAGGACTTTTGGGCGGTCGCCGTTCGTGGTGAGCGTCTGTGCGTCGCCGGCGGCCCCGCCGCGGTCCCAGAGCGTCTGGTAGAGCCCGAGGACGATCTGCTGTCGGTGTACCTGCTCCCGTACACAGGTGTGTACGGGCTCGAGTACGAGAACCCCGATCGGACGAATGGCCGATAAGGAGCCCAACCAACCGGCGGCATAGGCATGTGCATGCCAGATCGACATATCGATGCATACGCTCCCCTCAACGCACGCGACCCGCGCGGCACTTGAGAGGACAAGGGGCATCGACTCCAGCCCCCTGACCCGAGAGCAACTCCTGCACCTTCACCCGTGGCACATCCGGCCGCGGGCCATCCAGAAGAAGGCAGAACAGAGTTGAGACGTTCACGGCGTTCAGGCAAGAGACGCACCGTCAGATCCTTCATGAGCACCATCGCGACGATGGCGATCGCCGCGACCGGCCTGGCCATGGCCGGGTCCCCCGCACAGGCCTCGCCGACCGGCGCGGCGGACAGCGCTTACGCGGCGGCCGGCAGCGCAGCCGCGGTCGCCGACGGGGACAAGATCCGCCCGGAACTCGCGCGGAACTTCGAGAAGAAGAGCGAAGGCGACTTCTGGATCCACTTCAAGGACCGGGCTGATCTGCAGCAGGCCGGCTCGCAGCAGGATTGGGACAAGCGCGGCAAGGCAGTGGTGGACGCGCTGAAGAAGACCGCGTCCGAGTCCCAGGCCAAGGTACGGGCCGAGCTGGATGACGCGGGCGCGGTGTACGAGACGTTCTGGGCGAGCAACGCCATCAAGGTCAGCAACGGCTCGGAGAAGCTCGCGCGAGCGTTCGCGGCCCACGCCGAGGTCGACGGGCTCTACGCGCCGGTCACGTACAAGGAACCGGAGGTCACCAAGGGCGATGCGCAGAACACGGTGAACTCCGTGGAGTGGGGCATCGCCAACATCAACGCCGATGACGTCTGGTCCCAGTACGGCGTCAAGGGCGAAGGGATCACAGTCGCGAACATCGACTCCGGGGTCCAGTTCGACCACCCGGCGCTGGTGAACTCCTACCGCGGCAACAACGGGGATGGCACCTTCAGCCACGACTACAACTGGTTCGACGCGGCCGGAACCTGCCAGGGCGCGCCGTGCGACAACGACGACCACGGCACGCACACGATGGGAACGATGGCGGGCGGCGAGGGCGACAACCAGATCGGTGTCGCACCGGGGGTCAAGTGGATCGCGGCCAACGGCTGCTGCCCCTCCGACGCCGCGCTGATCTCCTCGGGACAGTGGATGCTGGAGCCGAGGGACCTCGGTGGCCAGAACCCGGACGTGAGCAAGCGGCCGAACATCATCAACAACTCCTGGGGCTCCCGGCTGCCGTCCAACGACCCGTTCATGGAGGACGTGACGCTGGCCTGGACCGCGTCGGGGATCTTCGGGACGTTCTCCAACGGCAACAGCGGCCCCGGGTGCCAGACCAGCGGCTCCCCAGGCAGCCTGGCCAGCAACTACTCGGTCGGCGCCTACGACGTCAACAACAACATCGCGAGCTTCTCGGCCCGCGGCACCGGGCAGAACGGTGAGATCAAGCCGAACATCGCCGCGCCCGGTGTCAACGTGCGGTCGAGCATCCGCGGCGGCGCGTACGCCAGCTTCAACGGCACCTCGATGGCGAGTCCGCACCTCGCGGGTGTGATCGCGCTGCTGTGGTCGGCGGCGCCGGCCCTGGCCGGTGATGTCGCGGCGACCCGCGCGCTCCTGAACGACTCGGCGACCGACCGGGCGGACAGCCAGTGCGGCGGCACCGCCGACGACAACAACGTCTTCGGCGAAGGGCGCCTCGACGCGCTCGCGCTCCTGGACGCCGCGCCCATCGGCGACACCGGCACCCTGTCCGGCAAGGTCACGGACGCGGCCACCGGGAATCCCGTGCCGAACGCCACCATCACCCTGACCGGGGCGGCGGAGCGCACCCTGACCAGCGGGGCCGACGGCACGTTCTCCTCGCTCCTGCCGGCCGGCTCGTATCAGGCCGCGGTGAGCACGTTCGGTTACGAGACCAAGTCCGTCCAGGCCGAGATCACCAAGAACCAGACCACCACGCTCGACGTGCAGCTCACCGCGAAGGCGAGCGTCACCGTCAGCGGAGCGGTCACCGACGGCTCCGGACACGGCTGGCCGCTGTACGCGAAAGTGAGCGTCACGGGCGCGTCGGGAGTCTCCGACTACACCACGCCGGCCAACGGGCGTTACTCCTTCGAGCTGCCCGCCGGTGACACGTACTCCGTCAAGGTCGAGCCGCAGTACCCGGGCTACGAGACGGTGACCCAGGAGGTCGTGGTCGGCTCGGGCAACAAGACGCACAACGTCGCCGTGCCGGCATCGGCCAACGCCTGCACCACGGCTCCGGGCTACCGCTTCGGCTCGGACGGCGAGTACCAGACCTTCGACAGCGGCGCCGCCCCGGCCGGCTGGTCCGTGGTGGACCACGCCGGAAACGGCCAGGTCTGGAAGTTCGACGACCCCGGCGCCCGCGGCAACAAGACCGGCGGTGGCGGCGGCTTCGCCATCGTGGACAGTGACGAGTACGGATCCGGCGGAAAGCAGGACACCTCCCTGGTCAGCCCCGCGGTCGACCTGACCGGTGTCACGGCGCCGGTGATCCGCTTCAACCAGGACTTCGACCGCCTGAGCACCGACGTCGCCGAGGTCGACCTCAGTCTCGACGGCGGCACGACCTGGACCAATGTGCTGCAGCAGAAGGCCGATGTGCGCGGGCCCAAGGTGAGTGAGATCCCGATCCCGCAGGCCGCGGGCAAGGATCAGGTCAAGGTCCGCTTCCACTACTACGAGGCGTCGTACGACTGGTGGTGGCAGGTCGACAACGTACTGATCGGCAGCAAGGTCACCTGTGAGCCCGTCGACGGCGGTCTGGTCCTCGGCCATGTCCGCGACGCCAACGACAACGGCTACGTCAACGGCGCCACCGTCACCAGCGACGACCGTCCCGCGGAGCGGGCGACCAGCGCGGCGACGCCGGACGACACCGTGCTCGCCGACGGCTTCTACTGGATGTTCTCCTCGCTGACGGGCAGCCACAAGTTCACCGCAAAGGCGGGCAGTTACGTCGCCCAGAGCAAGGCCGTCGACGTCCAGGCCGACGGGGCCACGGCGGCAAACTTCCGGCTCGCCGCGGGCCGGCTCACCGTCACCCCGGCCAAGCTGGCGGCGACACTGAGGATGCCCGGCGGCAAGGTGGCCAAGACCTTCACCGTGACCAACACGGGACAGGCCCCGGCCGAGGTCGAGTTCGGGGAACGTGACGGCGGGTTCGAGCTGCTGCGGGCCGACGGGTCCAAGCTGAGCGAACAGAAGGTGCTCGGGTCGGACGGTGCGCCCGAGCAGCGCCTCGACGCCGCGACCTCGCTGCGAGCGGTGGCGAACGGCAAGTTGGCCGAGGCGCCAGCGGCCAAGGCCGGCCCGCAGGCCGAGCCCTGGACGGACATCGCCGACTACCCGGCGAACGTGATGGACAACCGGGTCGTGTACCTCAACGACAAGGTGTACTCGATCGCCGGCGGCAACGGCACGGCGTCCACGGCGAAGAACTACGTGTACGACCCGATCGCACAGAAGTGGACCGCCATCGCCGATCTGCCCGAAGCGCGTAACGCCATGACCGTGGGCGTGGTCGACGGGAAGATCATCGCGACCGGCGGCTGGGCGGCGAGCGGCCCCTCCGGCGCCACCTGGTCCTACGACCCGGCGGCCGACACCTGGACGAAGAAGGCCGACAACCCGGCACCGCGCTCCGCCGCGGGCCAGGCGGTCGTGGACGGCAAGCTGTACGCCATCGGCGGCTGCACCACGGCGAACTGCACGCCGATGTCGAATGACGTCGTCCGCTACGACCCCGGCGCCGACAAGTGGGAAACACTGCCCGACTACCCCAAGGCGGTGGCCTTCGCCTCCTGCGGTGGGATCGACGGCAGCGCCTATTGCTCCGGTGGCAATGACGGGTCCGTCTCGCAGAAGGCCGGCTATGCCTTCGACCCGGGCGCCGGCACCTGGACCGCCATCGCGGACGCCCCGGCCGACCACTGGGCCGCTTCGTTCGCGACAGCGGGCGGCAAGCTTCTGGTCGTCGGCGGTTCACAGGGCGGGGCGATCACCAACGCGGGCTTTGCCTACGACCCGGCCACCAACGCCTGGGCGAGCCTGCCGAACGCCAACACGCCGCGCTACCGCGGTGGTGCGGCGTGCGGCTTCTACAAGGTCGGCGGCTCATCCGGTTCCTTCAACGCGACCGCGGACAGTGAGCAGCTGCCCGGCCTCGACGGATGCGCGGAGGCCGCCGCAGACGTCAGCTGGATGTCGCTCGACAAGTCTGGGGCCACACTGGCCCCGGGCGAGAAGGTCACGGTCACGGTCACGATGACGGCGAGCGTCGACCAGCCGGGTACGTACTCCGGATCGGTCTCAATCAAGGAGAACACGCCGTACACGGTGCAGCCGGTGGCGGTGACGATGACCGCTCAACCCCCGACGACCTGGGGCAAGTTGCTGGGTCAGGTCACCGGAACCACCTGCCAGGGCGCCACCGCACCGATCTCCGCGGCGGTGGTCCAGGTGGACTCCTGGGCATCGTCCCTCACCCTCGCCACCGACGCGCAGGGGAAATACGCGCACTGGCTGGACCGGCGCAACAACCCCCTGACGATGATCGTGGCCAAGGACGGGTGGAAGCCCCAGACCCGTACGACGAGAATCAACTCATCGACACCCACGGTGGAGGACTGGGTGCTGCGTCCGATCGGCTGCTGACGGCTGATCAGCGAGCGCTGATCGCTGATCGCTGAAGAAACGCTCCGGCCCGCCTGTTGCCAGCAGCAGGCGGGCCGGTTCGCGCGCCTCTTCACCCTGAACACAGCCGGCTCTGTGCGCCGCGGTGTGGACGCACCGACAGAAGCGGTCCACATGCCAGCACCCCCGAACACGTACGGGATCTGTCGAGACGGGCCCAACCCGGCCCGGACACCTTTCGCGGGCAGCAGCCCCGGTCGCCGCGTCACCCGGCCAGGGTCCGTCCGCGTGCATGCGGCGCGCATCGCTCGGAGACTGAGGTCGTCTGCCCCCCGACGGCAGCAGTCCAGCCCCGCGAAGGGCAGTGCCAGAACCGTACGGGTCCGGTTCTCGGAGCATGGAGTGAATCATGGCGAAGGCATACCTGGTGGGAAGCGGTATCGCGTCCCTGTCGGCCGCGGCGTTCCTGATCAGGGAGGGCGGCTTCTCCGGGCCGGACATCGTGATCCTGGAGGAACAGGACCGCGAGGGCGGCAGCCTCGACGCTTCGGGCTCGCCGGAGTCCGGGTACACGATGCGCGGCGGCCGGATGTTCGAGATCCACTTCGAGTGCACCTACGACCTGCTGAGCTCGATCCCCTCGCTCGACGACCCCGCGAAGTCGGTCACCGAGGACACCTTCGCCTTCCACGAGGACTTCGCCTGGGACGACCACGCGCGTCTGGTCGATGCGGAGGGCAAGGTGGTCGAGGCGCACTCGATGGGCTTCTCCGAGCGCGACCGGCTCGAACTGGTCAAGTGCGTGGCCACCCCGGAGAAACTGCTCGACGGCAAGCGCATCGTGGACTGCTTCAGCCAGGAGTTCTTCCACACCAACTTCTGGTGGATGTGGTGCACCACGTTCGCCTTCGAACCGTGGCACAGTGCGATCGAGTTCCGCCGCTATCTCAACCGCTTCGTCCATCTCTTCGAGACCTTCGACACCATGTCGGGGATCTACCGGACCCGCTTCAACCAGTACGACTCGATCGTGCGCCCGCTGATGCAGTGGCTGACCAGCCAGGGTGTGACGGTCCAACTCGGCACCACGGTCACGGACTTGGACCTCACCGAGGGCGACGAGCTCACTGTCCGCAGCCTGACCTGGACGCGCGGCGGTACCGCGGAGACCGTGGACATCGCCCCGGACGACCTGGTCATGGTGACCAACGGCTCGATGACCGCCAACTCCACGCTCGGCGCCACGGACCGCGTGCCCGCCCTGGACACCTCGGGCTCCAGCGGCGCCTGGCGGCTGTGGGAGACCCTGGCGGCCAAGCGCCCCGACGGCCTCCTCGGCGACCCTTCGGTGTTCAACTCGTCGGTCGACGACTCCACTTGGGAGTCGTTCACCGTGACCACGAAGGACCCGACGTTCTTCGAGCTGATGGAGAAGTTCTCCGGCAGTGAGGCCGGCAAGGGCGGTCTGATCACCTTCAAGGACTCCGGCTGGCTCCTGACGATCGTGCTCAACCACCAGCCGCACTTCCACGAGCAGCCCGAGGACACCTTCGTCTGGTGGGGCTACGCCCTCTTCCCCGACAAGCCCGGCGACTTCGTCGGCAAGCCGATGCGCGAGTGCACCGGCCGCGAGATCCTCGACGAGGTCCTGCACCACCTGCGCTTCGAGGAGGGCCCGCAGATCCTCGAGAACTCGATCGTGCTGCCGGCCCTGATGCCGTACATCACCAGCCAGTTCCTGGTCCGCAAGGCGGGCGACCGCCCGCAGGTCGTGCCGCCGGGCGCCACCAACCTGGCCTTCATCGGGCAGTACGCCGAGGTCCCCGACGACGTGGTCTTCACCGTCGAGTACTCGGTGCGCACCGCCTGGACCGCGGTGGCCGGTCTGCTGCACCTCGACAAGCAGCCGCCGCCGGTCTACAAGGGCGGCCACGACCCGAAGGTCCTGGTCGACGCCCTGCATACGATGCACCGGCGCTGACCGGTGTACTAGCTGGCCGGAGCGCGGACGACTCCGTAAGCCCGAAGGAGTCGACCGCAAGACCGCCTGCCCCAGAAAGATCAGTTACGGGACAACCTTTGGGCGCAAGTCGCCAATCGAGACACGGTCTTAGCCGTGGAATTGAACTGTGCCGTCTGAGAACTTCGTTCGAAGGAAGCGCAGCTTGCCGCCAGCCAGGAGAATGTGTTCGAAGCTGACGGTGCTGCCGCTGACGTTTGTCCGGTCGAAGGTGACGCTGCCTTGCTTCAGCTGCGCGTACCTGAAGGTGACGCTGCCTCCGGTGAGCGTTGTCTGTGCGAAGTCGACCGTGCTGGCCTCGGAGAGGCGGACAGCGCTTGAAGCTGAGGGTTCCGTCCAAGCTGGTCATTCCGCGCGGCTTGGGTGGTGGAGGTCCTGGCGTGATTGCTGCAGGGCGTGCTGATCATTGCCGGGTTCGGCACCTCCGCCCGCTGGTGGACAAGGCCCTGTGGCGGTGCAGACCGCGACCGGCGGTGTACGGTCAGGTGGCGTTCTCAGTCAGCCAGCCCGAGCACCCGTTCATGTCATAGTCCTGGGTGGCGTATTCGCCGAGGCAGACTCGGTACTGAACGTAACCGGACTCCGGAAGGTTCATGTTGATGTCGAGCCGGGATCCCTTTCCATAATGGTTCCAGTCATGGAACCGAGTGTCGCCAGTGTCGGAGCGGTAGTACATGACCATCACCGAGTGGCCGTCGGCATTGTTGTCCCAGACCAGCAGGTGGTCGCCGTCACGGACGAACGACGCCGACCCGTCACAGTAGTTCGGCTCATCGGTGCACAGGTCGCCGGCGTGGGGGCCCGGGTAGGTGACGGTGTAGGTGGAGGCGGAGGCGGGAGCGGCCACCGCGAGTACGGCCAGCGTGCTCGCAGCAGCGGCGCCTATGAGCTTGGAGTGCTTCTTCATCCTGGTGATCCTCGGATCGACGGTGTCACACCTGCAGTCGGCTGTAACAACGGCGGCGTTGGCAGGTGATTCGGGGGCGAACGGATGCTAGCGAAAAGGTTGATCTTGGGCCAGGGTGGGAGCCGCTCTCTGGTCGTCCCTTCGTCCCTTCGTCGCCGATGCCTGATCCCGCGTGTCGTGCGGGGGGAGCGGGGTCAACTGGCTCTGTTGAGGGTTCAGTTCGGTGGGGGAGTGCGGCGGCAACGTCTTGGGCGTCGGCGGCTTCTTCGGCCGTCAGTGGCCGACGCGGATAAGGGGTGCGGAGCTGGGCACGCTTAGTCGGCACGTGGCGAGGGTCGCACGCGGGCGCCTTTGAGCCTGTCCTGGGCGCGCAGGATGAGGGTGTCGCGGGCCTCACGATGCTCATGAACAAGCTGGAGCAGCGTCAGGTCCTCCAGGGTCCTCCATCCGCGGGCCTCTTCAGACAGCGGCAGCAGCGTCTTGCGCATACGGCGTGCTGCTTCACGCAACGGGTCGTCCCGGTCTCCGGCGAGGATGCTGATCAGGTGTGATTTGTCGTGCAGGGCCTCGTACGACGCCAGCGCCGCGGTGGCGAGGTCGCCGGTGTCTGCTGCACTGGCGTCGCGGGCCCGGCGCCAGTGTTGCAGGTCCCGTAGCGCCCGGTCCGCTGCTGCCAGGAAGTCCGCGAGCCCACCGAGGAGCGCCTCGTCCCAGCGGACCGCCAACTCCCGCCGGTGCATTGCGTGTTCACGCCACGCCTGGAGCATGGCGCCGGTGCCTGCACCGATCACTGTCGAGACGGTCCCCACCCACAGCACATCCACGCGCGGAGACTACCGCCCGCACATCCCCGTGCCTGTGTACGTGCTGGACCAAACCCCGCCGACCGGCCTCGCCCAGCCATGGACCTGTGTGTATGCGCGACTCCGCAATCTTCTCGATCACCAAAGAGGAGTGGCCCACCTGCCGCACCAGGCTGGGCCGGCGCCTCGCTCACGGCTGCGAACGCAGATGACGACAGGCGAATCCACTGGCTGCGAGCTCCACCAGGCATGGGCCTTCCTGTCGGGCAGTTCGCCGGCTGGTCGCCGGTCACTGTGCGGGTAGGCCGAACCAGCGCAGGAGTATCGGGCGTGCGTCGCCGGGGGCGTCCTCGGGGCCGCGGGCGTAGCGTGCGAGCAGGGCCAGGTAGTCGTCATGGAATGCGTCCAGTTCCTCCTTGGTGAGGTGGGTGAGGCTGCGGGAACCCCGCATCCAGCCGTCGGACTCCGCTTGTTGCGCGGTGAACTGCCGGGCGAGTTCGACGTCCTCGTCCATCCTCATCCGGTCCAGCTCGGCCGCCATGGCGCGCTCGGCCTCGGTCAGTTCACCCTGCGGCGGTCTGCGGATGTCGAGCCCGCGTACCCCGCGCCACCAGCGCTCCCGCCCGGTGGAGCGCTCGGGGATGTCCTCGATGAGGCCGCTGCGCTCCAGCATGCGCAGGTGGTAGCTGAGCGTCCCGGTGTTCTCGCCGAGGGCGGTGGCCAGCGTGGTGGAGGTGGCCGGGCCCGCCGTGCCGAGGTGGCGCAGGATGCGCAGGCGCAGGGGGTGCGCGAGGGCCTTGAGTACCTCGGGGCTGTCGACCGTGTGCCGCGCTGCGGCTTCAGCTTTCCGTTCTTTGGCCATGGCGGCAGTCTATCCAGACAGCAGCCATTTCTCTGCAGACCTTTCTCTGCAGAGAAACCTCTGCAATGCTGGGTGCATGACGCCGAACCGAGTGACCTTGAATCGCACAGTCCGCCGCTTCGCAAGTGCTGCCGCGGGGGCCCTGATTGCCGGACTCGCCCTGGGCGTTGCGCCCGCGCATGGAGCTGAACACGCCGCGGATCTGCCCGAGTTCGACTTCTCCGCCTGCCCGACCGTCGACGAGTTGCCTGCGGGCGCGGACCCCGGCACCTGGCGCTGCGAGGTCATGCTCGCCACGGGGCATCTGCGCATGGGCACCATCGACGAGCCGATCACCGAACCAATGAAGATCACCTTTGCGGAAGGCCGTGTGAACGGTGAATTCCGCCAGGTCTTCGGTGAGATGACCGCTGCGCCGATCCGCGCGGGACGCACCCCGTTGACTCTGACTCCGCAGTACGGCGGCTACTCGGACTTCCTGTCCGACGACACCCGGCGCGGCGAGTTCGACATCAAGTTCGCCATAGGTGCGGTGCACGGGCTGCTGCCGGCCCGGCCGTCGTCGCGCTGCTCGGTGGGCAGCGATGAGGATGCGGTCCACCTGGTACTCAAGGACACCGAACCCACCCGGGTGATATCCACGGACCCCCTGGTCGTCACCTTCGGCGCCCAGGACGTGGAGTTCGCCGCCCCTCGCACCAGTGGCTGCGGCCCCCTGGGCCGTGTGCTCGACCGGGCCCTGGGTCTGCCGTCCGCGGCGGGGGCGAACGCCTTCACCATGGATGTCACGGTGGCCATCCGGTCCTACCCGTAGACCGGTTCGGTGGGTAATCGGCAATGACTTCGCGCCAGTTGCGGTGGTTCGGGCCGCGTGAACCACGCAGCGCCCTAACAGGTGGCCGCGCTCGAAGCGGCCTCTGGCCCGGATGGAGGCGACGAGAGGAGGTGCGTTCACCGCCCGCCAGCGGACTTGAGCGGACTCGGCGAGCGAGAAGGCATCGCGAGCGCCGCCGCGCGGGAGCCGGCGCCCTTCGTGCCCTTCGTCCGTAGCTGCACCGTCGCGAAGGGCGACTCGATGGAGTTGGTGGTCCGCAGTCCCCAACTTGCCCTGCCCGGCGACGGATACGGCACCCATGACCCTCAGGTTCCGCTCACGACCCGGTCGGCGCCCCTGGCTTGCCAGGGTCCGCGGTCGGGGCGCGGCCCAGGGTGCGGATGGCCGGGGTCGCGATCAGCGCGACGGCTCCCAGCAGGCAGGCGCCTGCCGAGATCAGCAGCAGCCGTTGTGGAGAGGCCAGTGCGAGGGCCGGTCCTGCGAGTATCTGGCCGAGCGCGATCCCGGAGACCGAGCCGGCCAGTTCGTACGCGCTGACGCGGTTGAGCACCGCGGGCGGGGTGTGGGTCTGCACGCTGGTCGCCCACATCACCGACCAGAACGCCACGGAGACGCCGCCGAGTGCGTGGCCCGCGAGGAGCAGCGGCAGTCCGGCGTCCAGTGCCACGCACAGCGGGAGCGCGGTGAAGAGCGCGACCGCCACCGCCCCGGCGGCCAGCGGACGGGCCGGGCGCAGTCGGAGGGCAAGGAGGCCGCCGAGCACTGTTCCTACGCCGAGGAAGGAGACCGCGAGGCCATAGGCGTTCGGGCCGAGCCGGTCGCCGATCAGCGCGGAGCTGAGAGGCACCTGTGGGCCGAAGAGCAGGACGCCGTAGAACATCCAGATCAGGATCACCGCCCACATCCAGGTGCGGGAGCGGAACTCCTGCCAGCCCTGGCGCAGGTCGCGGCGCAGTGAACGCCCCCTGGAATCGGGAGAGTCGGGCTCCTTCGCGGTGCCCGCGGCCGTCCTTGTGGGGGAGAGGCGGATGAGCGCGAGGCACAGGGCGCTGAGCGCGAAGGTGCCCGCGTCGATCGCGTACACGGACCCGGCGCCGGTCAGCGTGATCAGGACTCCGGCCAGAGCCGGGCCGATCAAGTGGGCCAGCGCGTCGGCCACTTTGAGGGTGGCGTTGGCCCGCTGCGGCTCACTGGCGACCAGCGGGACCATCCCGTTCACCCCCGGCAGGAACATCGCGACGGCCGCACCGGCCAGCGCCGCCATGGTCACCAGGAGCCAGAGCGGCGGCGTCCCGGCGAAGAACGCGGCCGCGAGCACGCCCTGGGTGAGGACCCGGACGAGGTCGGCGCCGACCATCATCCGGCGGGCACCGAACCGGTCGGCGAACACCCCGCCGAACAGGACGAGCAGGACGAACGTGCCGGTCCATATGCCGAGGACGAGGCCGACCCCGGAGATCCCGTACAGCGGGCCGACCGCGAGCGCGGTGGCCACCGGCATCATCGCGTCACCGACGAGCGAGACCGCGCGGGCGGTGAAGTAGAGGGTGAAGGCCCGGTCCCACAACGAGGGCCAAGGGAGCGGCCGTTCATCGGTCGGACTGGCGGGTGGAGTGCTGGGGTCGTGGGGTGGAGGGGGTTCGGTGTGCGTCTGCGTGGTGGTCACAGCACGCATACTGGTCCGGACCAATATTCGACCCCCAGTGTCCTGAACGACATGATGGGGTACTTTCACGCCATGACGCTGCGTTCGCTGCCGAAGTCCCCCGCACCGCACCGGGTGGTGGCCCTGCTGCAGGCACCCCAGTCGAACTTCCCGCTGGCCTGCGCGACCGAGGTGTTCGGCGACCACGGCCCGGCGATCCCCGCCCGCTACGCGTTCGAGGTCTGCACCGAACACCCCGGCGCGGTCCGCACCCAGGCCGGCTACGACCTCCTGGTCACCGCCGGCCTGGACGCGCTGGAGCGGGCCGATACCGTGCTGATCCCCGGCTCACAACAGGCCCCCGAAGCGGACGCGCCCGAGGCGGTCCTCGAGGCCGTTCGCCGGGCTCACCGGCGCGGCGCCCGGATCGTCGGCCTGTGCTCGGGCGCCTTCGTGCTCGCCGCCGCCGGTCTCCTCGACGGCCGGCGGGCCGCCACCCACTGGGCCAGGGCCGCCGAACTGGCCGCCCGGTTCCCGCAGGTCCGGGTCGACCCCGCGGTGCTCTACGTGGACCACGGCGACGTTGCCACGAGCGCGGGTTCGGCAGCCGGCGTGGACCTCTGCCTGCACCTGGTGCGCACCGACCACGGCGCCGCGTACGCGATGCGGATCGCCCGGCAGATGGTGATGCCGCCGCACCGCGAGGGCTGCCAGCTGCAGTACGCCGAACTGCCCACCAACGGACCGGTCGCCGACTCGCTGGCCCCGCTCCTGGAGTGGCTCGCCGGACGCCTCGACCAACCGGTCAGCGTCGCCGACATGGCAGCCCACTCCCAGGTCTCGGCCCGCACATTGACCCGGCGCTTCGCCGAGCAGTTGGGCATCAGCCCCGGACGCTGGCTCCTCGACCGGCGAATCGCCGCCACCCGGGCCCTGTTGGAGGAGACCGATCTGCCGGTGGAGGCCATCGCGCGCCGGGTCGGTCTGTCCTCTGCCGTGAACCTGCGCCGCCGCTTCCACGAGGCCCTGCGCACCACGCCGGCCGCCTATCGGCGCGCCTTCCGCACGGAAGAGACGTGGAGGGCGGAGGCCGGGTAGGCGCCTGACTCGCCCCCGTTGCCGCGTGCTCGGCCGAACAGTTGAGGTCGTATCCCCACCGAACATGCCCTGGGTATCAGCGAGTACGCAGGCGCTCGACCTTCAACTCGCCGGGGCGCCCAACCACTTGGGTGCGGCTCTTTCTGAGTGCGGGAGCTGCCACGCGGTGAGGGTGTATCTCCCCTGGTCGCTGGTGGGGTAGAGGCATTGATGTTCAGCGGCGATGTGGAACGCCCAGTACGGTTCGAGATCGCCATTGGCGGCGACGGCGCGGAGTTTCAGTACGGCTTCGGCGCCGTGGAGGCCCCACCTGGCGCCGCTGATATCGAGGCAGTCGGCGACCAGGTGGCGGGCTGCGCCTTCGATGATTCTGGTGGCCATGGGCCCAGCCGGCCGCGAGGACCTGGTCATAGCGGAGGAACTCGCTGTGTGTACGCAGGTAACGGACGCAGGCGTCAGCGCCGTGGCGTTGTTCGCTACTCAACTCGGCGTGGGCGGTACTGCGTTGGCCCCAGTAGAACGTCGTGATCACGCCGGTTCTGGGGTATTGGGGCCTGCTGCCGAGCTGGTCGGTTCACCGAATTTGACCCCGTCGGACGGACCTGCGGCCCGGCATCGGGCTGGATGCGGCCTTGTCAGTGGTGATCGATATGGTCTGCGCACCTGATCAGCTGAGGAGCACAAACCATGAGATCTCCGGCCGAACTGGACCGCGTTCAGTGGCACGCCCTGACCCACGCCTACGGCTCCGCCGAGGACGTCCCTGAGCTGATCAAAGCGCTCTACGAGAGTGACGGGGAGACGGCCGACGAAGCGATTTACGAGCTATACGGCAACATCCACCATCAGGGCACGGTCTACTCAGCGTCGGCGCCTACCGTCCCCTTCCTCGCACACGCTGTACGGCACGCCCCGAACAAGCGCGCCGAGTTGCTGATGCTGCTTGCCGTACTTGCAGACCACGACCCGGCGGATGTCGACCTGCCGCACTGGCCAAGCAGTTCGGTCGCCGCAGTTTGCGTCGAGCTATGCCAGGTGCTCCCGGAGCTACTGTTCTGTCTTAAGGACACCGAGCGAGGGGTACGCCGGGCAGCGCTGCGGGTGGTCGCGGCCGTGACCGAGTTGCTTCCAGAGGCACAGCAGGTCTCCGCCGTGGCGCAGCTCGACGCGGTGTACTCCACTGATCCTGTGTCATCGGTGCGGGCGGACGCAGCGGTTGTCCTGGCCCGGTTCGGACAGGAAACAGCGGCAGTCGACAGCCCGCTGCCCGAGGTCAGACTGGCGGCGGCCATGCTTGCCGTCGCACGTTCCGGTCCGCCGTACCCGGCTGATCTCATGGATGTGATCGCCGAGGATGGTGCCGAACCTGACCCAGGGGACGACGACTTCCCTTGGTCGGGCACCACCACCCAGGACGAGCGGCTGAGGCGCCTGCTCACCGAGGACCCGGACGCCGGCCTCACCGTGGCCGCCCGCTGGATCACGGCCGGAGACGTAGGCTCGCGCGGTTCCTGGCTGGTCGAGGAGATCGCCGAGACCTGGCGGGACCGGGAGTCGGCAGTGCTGGACCTGCTTGTGGCAGCCCTGCCTCATCAGCGGGAAGCCCGCGCCCTTGCCAGCCGCCTGCGCACCATCGGCCACTGGGTCGAACTGCTTCCTGAGCCGGACGCCGTTCTCCGCGACACGCTGCACCAGTACGCGGGGGCCAACGAGGAGGCCGCCGGGCCAGCGCTTCTCGCCCTGGTGCACTCCCGCGACATCCGCGCCTTGGAACTGGTGCTGCGCCGCCCCAGCGCCCAACTACTCGCAGCGGCAGCGCAGCACTTCCCCGAGGCGGCCGACCAACTGATACCCGTGATCCGCCGTGAGCTGGCAGCAGGCGCCACCGGGAATGAAGGCATCGCCCTGCTCGGGGCTCTCGCGCCGCTCGGTGCCGCTGCCCACCAGGCCCTGCCAGAACTCGTTGCATGCCTCCAGACCCGCCGTGCGGCCATCGTTGCCGCCCGCCAGCTCGGAGCTAACGGCATCGCGACGAGAGAATCCATTGATTTGCTCCACGAGGCTACGCAGAGCAGCGACCTCGCACTTCGTGCCGCAGCGGCCGTGGCCCACTACCAGCTGAGCGGAGATGCCGATCCAGCTCTTCGCACGTTTGAAGTGCTGCTCTCACGGTCGGGCCAGACTCACTGGTACCTGAGCGCTATGGAGCCCTTGGGCAGCGCCGCCGCTCCGCTTCTGCCGTTCATAGAGCCTCTGCTTGGCGCAGGGTACGAGTGGACTCGCGTGGCGGCTGCCGAAGGGCTTCACCGAATCACCGGATCCCTGGACCTCGCCGTCCCCGTTTTTGTCGAGTTGGTTGGCCCCACTCCGGTCGGCCTTCGCGCGCTCAAGGCCCTCGCTGCCACTGGTCAAGTCCCAGAGGAGCTCCGCCCCACCCTTCGCTCCTTTGCCTTCTCACCGCTCCGTCTGATCCATGACTCGCCTCTCTCGGGGCAGGGCCATCTGGACGAAGAGCTCCGCACCCTGGCCCGAACAATGCTCGCTTCCGGCTAGCTACTGAGCTTGAAAGCGTGATGTCGTCAGGGTGATCGGCGGATCGTGAGCCCGGTGCCGGCGAGGCAACCGTCGAGTAGGTCGTTGCGGTATTGGATCTCGCGCAGGCCGCCCCGGACGGTGCGGATGACGTGGTCGGGGTTGGCGAACGCGGTGTTGGCGCGTGGGCCGTGCCGAGGCAGGGACCAGATGCCCTCCACCGGGTTCAGATCCGGTGCATAGCTGGGCAGTTGGTAGGCGATCAGCCAGTGCCGATTGGCGATGTAGCGGCGCATCCCGGCGGTCAGGTACACGTTGAGGTTGTCCCAAATCAGCATGATCGGTCCGCCGAGCTCCTGGTGGGCGGCTTGCAGCAGGTCGCCGTAGGCGCGCCAGGCGAAGCTCTTGCGGCCGTCGGGGTTGCCGTGGTCGGCCCGGGGTCGGTAGATCGGCCGGCTGCGGTGTCCGGGTTTGTAGCAGGCCAGCGCGGCGATGGAGAGTCTGCGGCGGAAGCGGCCAGGCACCCGCACCACCGGGGTGCATCCTCGCCGTGCCCAAGTCCGCGCGGTCGGCGGCGTCGTCGAGAGGTTCTGGCACGCATTACGTGTGGACGGTGGACGAGTTTCTTCTGATCGGCAGACTGGAGCGATGCGGATAGAGAGCGTTGTTCGGATCCAAGTAGTCCGGCTCGCCGTGACGGTCGGTGCAGTTATTGCCGCTCCAGTCCTGTTCGTGGCTGGGACTCTGTTGCGCCGCCGCATGTTGCGTCGCTACTACCGCGAGGACGGTCCGGGCCTTGTCAGCAAAGAGGACGGTTGGGTGAGCCCGGGGTACTTCGTCGTCACCAACGTGGTTGTTCGCACCCTCTGTTGGCCGTCGGAGTACGTACTCCGACGGCTTCGTCCTGCCTGACCAGCGAAGATTCGGTCCGCGGCCGACTTCGAGATGCCGAACAGGGGAGCTATCTGGCGCATCGTCAAGTTCGTGCGCCAGTAGACCGCAACCAACAGAATGCGGTCTTCAAGCGGGAGCCCCCAGGGCCGTCCGCGGTGAATCTCGGCTGCGGGGTCGAGTTGGGAGGAGACAGGAGGTGCTGGAACGAAGCATCCCTCTGCTGCCACAGCGCAACCCGTCTGCTCGCCACCCTCTCCAGCCTCCATCGACGGGCGCCACCAAATCGCAATGCATCGCCTCGAAACAGTGCCAACCGCTAGGTTAGTGATTGTTTTCAAAGGTCATGCTGTGCTGTCGACCGGCTGACTCTGCCCGTGCTGGCCTCTGTAGGCTCTTCAACTCGGGAGGCGCAGTGGATGCAACAAGCCATGCAGGGGCAGGACGCAAGTACTCCTTGACCAGTGATGAGGACGGGAGTGACTTCTGGGGCTTCGCGCATGAGGCCAAGGGCCTGTTCACCCCGCTGGATGGCGGCCTTCGACAGGTCGAATTCCTTGGGTGCTTGCCTGAGGGAGGGCTACTGAGGTGTCTTGATCACCTTGGCGGCCGCCGCGCTTGCGCGGGGAACGCGGATCTGGCGCCCCTTGATGCCCGAGGCCTCGAGATGGGTTCGTACTTCGTCAACGATGTCACTGCGACAGATGCCAAACCGTCCCGGCATGGCGCGGGCCTTCTCGATATCACCGTGAGCTTGTGGTGTGACCAGATACTTCCCGGCTCGGAGTGGGTGTGGGAGGCGCTTCGAACGGGCCAGCTGAACCGCAAGGGGTTGTGGCACTCCCTCGATGCGGAAGGCCGGCGTGCCTGGCTGTCCGTGGCTCTGTGGTCCCGCGTCTACCAGCGCCGCGAACACCCCGATGACGCCAGGCCGGGGCGGGTGTTCACCTTGGACGGCCGGCAGATCGTAGACGTCGACAGCTTCTACTGTGCACTCGGTGAGGCAATCAACGGGCCCGGTGGGTACTTCGGTTGGAATCTCGATGCCGTAGACGACTGCCTCACAAGCGGCTGGGGGGCTGCCTCTCCGTTCACCCTGGAGTGGCAGCATTCAGACATCGCAAGGTCGCAACTGGTCCACCACCACGCTGTGAGCGATGGCGCCGGGACCCTCTTCGAACTACTGCTAGAGATCTTCGAGGGTCACGACGTCGAGGTCCGCCTACGGTGAAGCAAGGGGTGCTTGCTTCGACCACTGCGGTTGTTTGCGGGTGAGTCTTCTGGTCATCAAGGTGATGAGTGACCGGGTCAGGTGGGCTTCCGCATGCTCTGGGAGCCGTTCGTAGTCCCGCGCATTGCGGCGGGCTCTCATGATGCACCCGATGGTCCGCTCCACTCTCCAGCGCCTTGGAAGGACTACGAAGCCCTTCGCGTCGCGGGGGCGGGAGGAAGTCGCGGGCCCAGTCGACGAGTTGGCCGGCGTAGGCGGAATCGGCCCAGACCTGGGCAATCTGTGGCTGGGTGAGGCGGAGGCGCCAGAGCATTTCGCGGGCCGCGTGGCGGTCGGTCATGTCAGCGGACGTCACCCATGATCATCACAGGGAGGCCCTTGGTATCGACCGCGATATGTCTCTTGCGTCCGTCGTGGCAGGATGGCCTCATGTTGATCCGAAAGGGCGATGCCGCGTAGGCGTCCCAAGGCCGTCCGCGCAGAGCGGTGGCGGCCACGATGGCAGTGTTCGGTCCTGAGGGTCCGCGGTGTCTCCGCGCGGACTCGTGCAGCGATCCGCCGGGTGGAAGACCAGCAGATGTGGCCCAACGCGGTCGCCAATGCGCTCTCTTGCTTCGAACGAGCCTTTAACCAGCCGGGACGCTACTTGGACGTCTCCGAGTTCGAATCGCCCGGGGTGGGAGATGCCCGTGATGACCTCGAGTGGGCGATGCGGCACCTTCCTGCCGGAGCGCAACGGGACTTGGGCCGACTGATCACACGCATCGATGAGGAATTCGAGCGCCGCACCCTGCCCGACCCCAACAACATCGAGTTGGTGGTGTTCGGCTGGTGGTGGACCAGAATGCGGGAACGCTGACGGGTCCCGGACCCGCGCCCTCGATCGAACGACACCGTTCCCCTCCGCGACGGCTCCCCAAGATCTGTGCCAGAACCCACTTGCCGCCGACAGAGCCAGAGGCCGTCACCCCTCCTCGTCGGTCTCCAGGATGTGCGTGCGCGGTGTGCCCGCCAGCGCCGGCGCGTTGGCGGGGTCTGCCCACACCTGGGTCTTGAGGAAGTTGAGGAACCGCTGCGCCCGGTCCGTGGTGTCGAATTCGAGGTCGACCACCACATACGCCGGATCGTCGACCGGCCGCTGGACGCGGTGGCGCAGGACGCCCGCCTCCTTGCGCATGGGCGCGAAGCGGTCGAACGCCGCCTTCCACACGCTGTAGTCGGTGATGGGGTGCTCGATGTGCAGGGTGGACATGGCTCCTCCTGGTGCTCCGCTCCGTTTGCTGCCCCCAGCGTGGGCGCCCATCGGCCTTTGGGACATCCCAGAAATGTGGGAATCCGCGCCGTAGGCTCGGCCCGTGGTCGAACGGGGCTCCCATCAGCGCATCGTCCGTCTCTGCGAGGCCGGCGGGGACGCCCGCACCCTGCGGCTGGGGCTGCTGGACGAGCTGCGTTCGGCCGTCGGCTTCGACTCGTACGCCTTCCTGCTCACCGATCCCGAGACCGAGGTGGGCTGCGCCCCGATCGCTCAGGTTCCGAACCTCCCTGAGCTGCCACGACTGATCGGACTGAAGTACCAGACCGGGGCGAATCGCTGGACGGCGCTCGACGGTGTGGCCACGCTGAGCGGGCTCGGCGACCGCTCCCGCAGTCTGCTGTGGCGCGAGCTGCTGGACGGCTACGGCGTACGGGACGTGGCGTCGCTGGTCTTTAGGGACCGCTACGGCTGCTGGGGGTTTTTGGACCTGTGGCGTTCCACTGGTGACTTCGGCCGGGCGGAGACCGACTACCTGACCCGGATCCGCGAACCGGTGGCCGCGGCGCTGCGCCGCAGTCAGGCGGAGACCTTCGTGCAGCGGTCCGCCGGCACCCCGCGCTCGGGTCCCATGGTCCTGCTGCTTTCCCCCGATCTCGCCGTACGCGGTCAGACCCCGCAGACCCATGCGTATCTGAGCGCGCTGGTACCCCCCGTACGCGGCCGCCCGCCGGTGCCGGCGGCCGCGTACAACGTCGCGGCGCAGCTGCTCGCCGTGGAGGCGGGGGTCGACGCCCATCCGCCGCGGGCCCGGGTGCATCTGGCGGACGGGCTGTGGCTGACGCTGCGGGCGGCGCGGATCGGGGAGACGGATCCGCCGCAGGAGCGGGATATCGCCGTGACCATCGAGGAGAGTTCGCCGGCGGAGCGCCTCGACGTGTTCGCCCGGGCGTTCGCGCTGAGCGGGCGCGAGACGGAGCTGCTGGGGCAGTTGGCGCAGGGCGGGGACAACCGGACCGTCGCCGGGCGGATGTTCCTGTCGGAGTACACCGTGCAGGACCATCTCAAATCGATCTTTGTCAAGACCGGGGTGAACAGCCGGACGCTGCTGCTCACCCGGGCCCTCGGGTCGTAGGGCTCAGCAACAGCGGGACCGCGTAGGCCCGGTTCGACGACTTCAAGCTGACGTAGCGTGAAGGGAGGTCCGTTGTGGGGGCGCGTCGTGGTGAATCGCTGTACGCGCAGGGGGACAAGGGCTGTTCTCGGTGAATCCGGGCGGTGGTTGGGTAGGCGGCTCAGAGGTTCTCGGACGTCGTCAGCGCCTCGGTGATCAGCCGGGTGGCGAACTCGTGGTCGCCGGTCATCCGGTTGATCTGCTCCGCGGCCAGGACTGCGGTGGCTTCGAGCGGGTTGATCTCGGCATCGGTCCAGGCGCCGTACTGCGCGCGCCACAGGTTGGGGCTCAGTTCCGTGGCAGCGGCGACGAGGAGTCCGGCCATGGTCGGGATGACCTCGGGTGGGAACGTCTTGGGCATCATGCGCATCGTGGAGACCAGGGCGGCGACCGAGTATTCGATGACGTCTTCGTCGTGGTCTTCGCAGGCCTGGCGCAGCCACTGCAGGTACATGTAGATGAGCGTGCACATGCCGTCGAGGAGCGCTGTCACCTCCGCCGGGCCGAGCGAGGCGGCGTACTGCTCGATCAACTGCTGCTGTTCGGGATCCGATCCACGCTGGCTGGAGTGCAGGGCTTTGATCCGCGAATCAACGATCATGAGGGCTGCGCCGACGTCGCCGACAGGCGCATCCGCGGGGTCACAGGGCGAGGGCATCGGCGTCTCCTCATTCTCGTACGGGCGGCCACGGCGTCCTGGGCGCGTGGCGTACGCGGCACGGCCGGACAGTACCCACTGCGTCTGGTGCCACGCAGCGTCGGGTCCGAACGCCGAGCAGGGCGTGTACGCGAGGCCCCGGTGTACGACGCGGTCGGTGGGTCTGTTGGTGATCGCGTACTTGAGGTCGGTGCCCGCTGCGACGAAGGGCTGGCGGGTCCGGCGGCAGTATCGGCTTGACGATGGTTGGGTTCACGGATGGTCGGGCCGCCGGACCTGTGTGCTCGACTGCCCCGACCGGACGCATCCGGTCGGGGCAGTCGGAGGGGAATCAGCATCGAGGCGTCACCGTTCGTACCGCTCACCCTCCTGTGCTCTTTCGGGCATCAGGGGCAGCTCACCAGGACGATGGAGATGACGTTGCAGGTGACGGAGGCCGTGTCGTTGGCGGGTTGGGGGTCGGTGGGGGTCGAGGAGGTGCGCTCGCCGATGACCGTCACCGGCCCGAGCTGCAGCAGGTGCAGAGGGACCCTGAAGGTCTTGTTGACGCTCGCGCCGTCGGCAATGGCTGCGTAGGTGCACGTCACGGTGGCGCCGGCGGCGGTGCATCCGGCGGAGAGGTTGGTCGCCTTGGCACCCGGCGGGAGCTTCGCGGTGAGCGTGGCCGAACCGGCGGCCTGGGGCCCGGTGTTGCGGGCGCTGAGGGTGTAGGACAGGAACGGCACCAGGAGACCGACCTGCGGTCGTGCGGTGAGGTCGACGTCGATGTCGGCGTGCGCCGGCGGCGGTGCGGCGGCGAAGGCCAGGCCGTAAGGTCCGGCAAACCCGGCGATGGTGGCCGTGACGCCGTTCGTGGCGGTGTCGATCACGGAGACGGTGCCGGCATTGAGGTTGGTCGCGTAGACGGCCGAACCCGATGGGGAAGCCTCGACCCGGACCGGACCGTCACCTACGGGGACCGTCGCCGTCACCGTATTGGTCGCCGTATCGAGCACCTTCACGACATTGGTGCCGCGGTCGGCCACGTACGCCCGCGAGCCCGACGTGTCGAACGCGATGCTGTGCGGGGCGCCGCCCACGGCGATCGTGGAACTGACCACGTTCGCCGCTGTGTCGATCACCGACACGGTGGAGCCTGCGCTGTTCGAGACGTAGGCGAATGCCCCGGACGGGCTGACCGCCACACCGGCCGGTGAGGCTCCCACGGCGATGGTGGCGCTGACGGTGTTCGACGCCGTGTCGATCACCGACACGGTGGCCTCGTTGCTGTTGGTCACGTAAGCGGTGCCCGACGCGGTGATGGCCACGTCGTTGGGGGAGTTGCCCACCGGGATGGTGGCGCTCACCGCTTGCGTCGCGGTGTCGATCACCGAGACCGTGGTGGCGCCGCTGTTCGCGATGTAGGCGCGGTCTCCCGATGGGGTGAAGGCAAGGTTGAGCGGATTGCTGCCGACGGGGATCGTCGCCACGACCGTGTCGGTGGATGTGTCGACGGCTGAGACGGTGCCCTCGTCGAAGTTGGTCACGTAGGCCAGGGCGCCCGCCGGATCGACTGCCACCCCGACCGGGCTGTTGCCGACGGTGATGGTGCCGGTGACGGTGTTCGTGCTCGTGTCGACCACGGACAGGGCGTCACTGAAGAAGTTGGCCACATACGCCGACGGACCGGTCGCCGCCTGTGCGGACCCAGGAAGGGCTGCCACGCCCGTGAGCGCCAAGGCCCCGCCGACAACCAGGGACATCAGCCGCCGACCCGAGCGGGCCGAAGCGGGCGCACCTGGCGTGGCGCGTCCCGCGCCCTCGGATAACCGCCTGAACGGTCTGGAAAGTGCACGAATCAAAGAACTTCCCCCTTCAGCGAATCCGCCCGCCGCCGGTGGACCCGAAAGGCCCCAGGGACCGACGACGTGCAGTCTGCCTTTCTGCTGCCGGGGTCACCTGAACCCGGAGCCGCAGGGCATAGCTGTGTTGCGCACCACGCCGCCAGTGCCCACCCCGCCAAACTCCGCGCCATCCCTGCGACACCGGCTCAGCCGGCATCACCGCAGCGCGGCAGCACCATTGCTCACGGCGATACCACCGGAATCATCCCGCCCTGGCAGCCCAGTTAGGGGCAAATCTTCACCACTGTCCGAATACGGCCAACAGCTGACCATCCGTCACCTTGACACGGCCCGCAGCAGCGTGACCTCGTCCACTTGGACCCCGAGCTCGATGATGCCCTGGCGTTGGAGAGGAGCGTCACCTGTTCGACCCGTACGTTCCATGATCGGTTGAGATAGGGCTTCTCACTCCGACGGGCCTTACGCGTGGTGGGCCGTCGCCGAAGCAGGTGCACTCTCAAGTCGCTGCGATAGTCACGCAGTTGAGCCGGACCTCTGTCGATGACGAGGCGATGGCGGCGAGCAGCTCCTTCGAGTGGTCGTCGGCTACTTCTCCGAAGACTGTGTAGTGCCCGTTCAGGTGGGGCGCCGGGGCGAGGGTGATGAAGAACTGGGAGCCGGTGCTGTCCCGGCCGAGGTTCGCCATGGCGAGTTGGAAGGGCCGGTCGAAATTGCGGTCCGGATGAATCTCGTCGGGTATGCGGTATCCGGCGCTGCCGTGTCCGGTGCCCAGCCGGTCGCCGCCTTGGACGACGAATCCCGGCACCCGGCGGTGGAAGACCGTGCCGTCGTAGAAGCCTCCCTCTCCGGGGGTTCCCGTGACGGGGTCGGTCCAGGTGCGGGTTCCGGTCGCCAGGGTGGCGAAGTTGTCGGCGGTGTAGGGGGTTTCGTCCGGGTGCAGTGCGAGGTGGATGTCGCCGTGTGTGGTGTGCAGGACCGCGGCAAGGGTGCGGTAGGTGTTCAAGGAGGTGGGGGAGGGGCGGCGGGCAGGCATCTGCCTTACCCGTACGGGGGAGGTGAGGAGGGGGTCGTGCTGTGGGTGGAACGCGCCCCGGTCGCTGCGGTCACCGCATCCGATGGAGCCTGGTGCGCTGCCGGTCAGGGTCCATCCCGGTGAATCCGTACGCACTGCGGCCGGTTCGACCGGGCGGGGTCCGAGCCAGAGCGGATGTCCCTGTGTCGTGTTGAGGTCGTGTGCCTGCCACAGTTCGCGGACTTCGGCCGAGGCGTGTATCAGCAGCGTGTCGAGGTCGGTTGCCGCTTGGGCGTCGAGGACCTCACGCGTGGTGGTGGTGTCGTGGTATTTGTCGAAGAGCGAGCCGTTGTTGTGTTCCAGGGTGAAGCACTGGTCCACGAAAACCCGGTCGGGGAGCTCGTGTTGGACGTAGCGGCGCATCATCGCGGCCACCGGGGCCCAGGCCTCTCCGCCGAATTCGATGCCCGGGCCGGCGAATGCTTCGGTGGCGAGGTGCAGCGCCTGGCCGTGGCCCCGCGTGCGACGGATCTGCTGCCAGGTGGCGCGGCTGTCGCCCTGGTTGATCTCCGTGATGAAGTCGGCCAGTTCCTGGGGGTAGTGGTGGGTCCTGGCTCGCTCGTAGTGTCCGAGCTCGTTGCCGATCACATTGTCGAGGTGTCCGGCGAGGTCGGCGGACAGATGGGGCAGCCAGCGGTACAACCGGGCTCTGGCGGTGGGGTCGCCCGCAGCGGTCAGCCATTCCAGGAGGTAGAAGTCCGCGGCGAGTGAGGACGGGTCGACGGAGTCGACGAACCAGCGCGGGCTGTGGGTGGCCAGTTCCGCAGCGATCAGGTCCAAGGCCTCGGCGCGGTCGAGGTCACCGTCGAGGTAGCGGGGCCAGTGGTGTTCGGCCACCGAGTACAGCCGTGCGTAGCGCCATTTGGTGCCCAGTACGTCGGCGCAGGGGCGGTGGGCGGCGTCCTGTGTACGCACCAGGTGGCCGGCGGTCAGTTCCACAAGGATCTTGGTGAGGATGACGCGCAGCCGACGCTGGTAGGGGGAGCTGCCGGGCATACGGCGCACCAGTTCGCTGGACAGATGGCTCTTGGGGAGGGCGCCGGACTTGAGCTGCGCCCAGCCCAGCATGGTGAGGACAGCGTCAGCGAGTGTCGATCCGCGAAAGCGGCGGCAGTCGACGTACACGCCTTCGATGCGGCCTGCGGTGATGAGGAAGCCGGTGGCAGGCGGTGCGGGGGCGAGCGGCACGAGGTGCAGGTCCAGCGTCCGATCGGTCTCGGTGGTGCCCAGCGCCGCGCAGAGCGGAGCGAGGTAATCCTCGGGTGCGAGACGCTCGTTGATCTCCGTGGCCGCCTGCTTGCGGAGGTCCTCGAACGCGGGGAGTGCCTCGGCGAGGGCCGGTGCGGCGGCGGTCAGTGCGGTGCTGACGAGGTGCGCTCCGGGGCGAAGTCGTTCGTCGTCGACGAGGCGGGTGACGTCGTGCGGCGTGGGGGCGGCGGCCAGGAACGCGGGAAGCCCGGAGCCGACGGTCTTGGCCCAGGAGCGCAGTCCTTCGCGGAACAGGTCGCTCTGCGCGGTGACCGGCCGGGGCAGGAAGTTGAGTTCCCAGGAGCCGGTGCGCCCGGTCAGTTCGCGATGCAGGGCCAGTGCGAGGTCCAGGGTGGTGCTGCGATGGTGACGGAATTTCATGGGGATTCCCGTGGTGTGCCCGGTTCGGTGAGCAGTCCTGCTCGCTGCAACTCGGTCGTGATGGCCCTGCACCGCTGTTCGGTGAGTTGGGCGTAGGCGGGTGATTGTTGCGCCAGGCGCAGCGCGTTGGCGGTGACGGTCTGTGTGGAGTGCCCGTTGCTCAGGCCCCAGATCAGTGCCGCGTCGGGCGGTAGCCGAAAGTGCCGGCCGGCGGGCTCGACCAGGGTCACCATGTCGGCGTAGGCGCGCGGGAAGAACGTGGGGGACCGGTGCAGGGGAGCGGTCCCGGCCTGCCAGGCAGGCCAGTGCGAGAGGGCTATGTCGTGCCAGCCGAGGGTGGCCGTGGCGATCAGGCAGCTTTGGGTGAAGGAGGTCAGTGCGGTCAGGCCGGCCTGTGGATCGTCGGCCAGGGGGTCGACTCGCAGCAGCCGTCGGAACTCGGCGAGGGGAAACCCGTCGGGGCCGCTGCGGGCGAGCTGGCGCCACACCCATTTCTCGCCGAAGTAGAGGTCTCCGCCTGCTGCGGCGAGGGCTTTTCCGGCGCACAGCAGGGCGCGTTGGCCGGCAAGCGCGGCCGGGTCCAGGTCATCGGGGTGGTCGGACTGGCGCAGTCCCAGACAGTCTTCCGCGGCGAAGAACGCGGCGAGGATCCAGTGGTTCATGACGAGGCGGGACAGGCACAGCGGTTGCTCTGCGAGTTGTGTGCGCAGGGCGGTGAGCGCGCCCGAGTCGGTGACGATGTCCCCCGTGAGCAGGCGTACGGCCAGCGCGATGTCGTGCTGCGACAGCAGCGGCCCGGGATGGTCGGAGCGCAGGGGCGTGTCGAGCACCCGCTCGACGAGGGATTCGAGGGTGTCCAGGCGTAGATGCTGTACGTCGACGCGGACGGTGTCGGCGAACATCTGCCGGCGTTGCTCTCCCGACGGGGAGCCGATCAGGTAGACGTCGATGTCGCTGGTGGCGCTGCCCAGGCCGACCACCGAGCTTCCGGCGACGAACGAGGCGGACGCGTGGGTGGTCGAGGCCAGGCGGGAGGCGATGCTCCTGCCCAGGTGCGCCCGGTCCGGGGCCGTGTGTGCTGCTGCTGTCATGTGCTGGTGCCTCCTTTCTCGGCGTGGGCGGTGACGGCTACCAGCCGGGGTTTTCCGGCAGGGAGAGTCCGAGGTACTTGCCGTCGTCGGACACCATCACGCCTGCGCGACAGCACTGTTCGAGGAAGGCGGTCGTCTCGGCCTCGGAGACGGACAGGTCCAGTGCGGCCAGTTGGCGGGCGATCGCTCCTGCTGTGCGGGGGGCGTCGGCGCACGCCTCGTAGGCCTGCGCCTTCCAGCCCTCGAGGACGGCCCGCTTGGGCTCGTCGGTCCTGCGGTCGATCAGCGTCAGCTTCCCGGGCAGCCGCTGGTGAACGAGGCTGGGTCTGGCCTCGGCGAAGCGGCTCTGCCAGATGGCGACGGCGTCGTTGAGGGCGGCGACCTTCTCGTGGGAGACGGTGTTGGACGCCTCGTAGTCGAAGAAGTACGCGATCTTCGCCAGGTCCATCGAGGCCGGGTAGACGTGGTGGTAGCTGGCGCGGGGCCGGATCTTGTCGATGGGGAAGGAGGGGTCAGTGAAGTAGGGGCTGAAGCGTTCCAGCCAGATCCTTCCGCAGCCGCCGGGTGGCTGCAGATGGTGCAGCAGCGGCAGCAGGCGCAGTTGCTCGGCGTAGTCCTCCTCGGTCTCCCCGGGGAATCCCGCCAGGATGTTCCAGGCCACGTCGATGCCGTAGTAGGCGGCCCATTTCAGCAGCCGGATGTTGATGAGCTTGCTGGCGCCCTTGCGCATCAGCTGGAGCACATGGGTGCTGAGGCTCTCGATGCCGGGCTGGATGCGCAGGATCCCGGCGCTTTTGAGGGTCGCGAGCTGTTCGCGGGTGAGGTTGGCCTTGACCTCGAAGAAGAGGTTGACGTCCCAGTGTTGTTCGGCCAGCTTCGCGCACAGGGACGAGAAGTAGCCCATGTCGAGGATGTTGTCGACTGTGTCGATGTGCACCGACGGGTAGTCGCGCAACAGGTCGCTGAGTTCGGTGAACGCGCGCTCCCCGGACTTGGACCGGTACGCCATGCCGAGGGCGTTGAGGCCGCAGAAGGTGCAGTGGTGTTTCTGGCCCCACCAGCATCCGCGAGAGAACTCCACCGGCAGCCGTACCGGGGTACGGCCCAGCAGCCGGGTGCGGTCGAAGCGGTCCAGCCAGGTGAAGTAGTCCCGATAGTCGGGGGTGGGCAGTTCGTCGAGGTGCTGCGGCCGCTGCGCGTCGGCGTTCACCGCCGGGAGTGTCGGAGCCGTCTCGGCCTTCGAGGCATGCTGCAGGACGCCGGGTACCGGAGCGTTTGTGCCGTCGGCGATGTTCTTGAGCAGTGCGGGGAAGGCGAGGTCGCCCTCACCGGTCACCACGTGGTCGAGCCAGGGCAGCGTCCTGGCGTACTCGGCACCCATCTCACCGTCGAAGTTGGCACCCCCGTAGACCAGGGTGACGCCGGGGTGGACTTCCTTGATCTTCTTGCCCATGGCGAGCGATGCCGTGTTCTGCAGGAAGGTGGAGGTGAAGCCGATGACGTCGTATGCGGCCCACTCCGGCCGGGCGGCGCATTCGGCGATCCACTGCGGCAGCTGCTCGCGGCGCAGTCGAACGAGGTCTTCGAGGCCTTTGCCGGTGAGTTCGTCCCAGATGGACTTCACCTCCGGGTATGCGGCGAAGTAGTCGTCGTCCGGGGCCACTTCGCCGAACGCCGCATAGGAGAACAGCCACTCGCCCATCAGGTGGAGCCGTTCCGAGGCGATGTTGGCGATGGTGTCGTAGGCCGCGCTGCCGAAGAAGGAGGCGAACTCGATGTTGAGGTAGTGGCTGTCGCACTCGTGCCCTGCCTCGCGGGTGATCGACTGCAACAGTCCGCACTGGATGGACGGCGCGTGGATACGCGCCCAGGGCATGTTCACCAGGGCGACGCGCAGCGATCTGCTGGGCGGTGTGGCGGACGCGGCGAGGTCATGGTCCGCCTCGGTCCGCACGGCCAGCGGCAGGCGGATGATGCTCATCGGATTCCCCTCGGGTGTGGGTGCAAATGGATCACTCGAAATCGTCGTGGCCGTGCCGGCTCGCGCGCCGTGCCTGCAGGAGGATCGACAATGCGGCCAGGACGGTGAACCCGAGTCCGGCCGCAATCTCGAGGCTCAGGTCGGCGAGCCACGGCCGGCCGTCCATGCCCGCGCGGATGGCGTCCAGGCCGTGTCGGGCCGGCAGGACTTGGCCGATCGCGTCCACCCAGCCCACCCGGCCGGTTGGCAGCAATGCGCCGCTGCACAGCATGACCAGGTAGGCCAGGACGTTCGGGGCCACCACGTCCGCCCGCTTGCCGACCGTCATGGTCGCTCCGGCGACCCCCAGCACCGTGAGGGTCAGTGCGATCAGCGCGTACACCCACATCCACGGCAGCAGGTGCAGGGCGAAGTCCGTCATCCCGAGCAGCGGCGCCGCGATCGCGCCCTGGGCGAGAACGAGGAGCCAGCCCATGACGGGGTAGGGCAGCGCCCGGGCGATCTGGGTGACGGTGGGGGACAGCGCGCCGGTGCGCACGCGCGCGAACGTGGCGTACTGCTTGTCCAGTACGGGCACGGCGACCACACCGTTGACGTTGGTGCTGGACAAGACCAGGACCAACGAGCCGGCGAAGGCGTACTCGCGGTGTCCGGGGCCGGCCAGGACACCGGCGAGAGTCGTGAAGAACAGGATCTGCAGCACCCCGCGCGGCAGTGTCGCCCCGAGCAGGCCGGCGGGCGTCTGCAGCGCGCGGTACTCGAGCCAGCCCATGCGGGCCGCCTCGACGGCCCGCCAGGCCAGTAGGGAGAGGGGCGGGGTGATGTCGGGCGCCGCGTGGGTGTCAGGCGAGGTCAAGCGTCCCCTCCTTTCGTGACGTCTCGACGGAGCGGTGATAGGCGAAGCCCGCGGCGCAGAAGTACAGGAGGGTCAGCAGCAGCGCGACACCCAGCGGGGCGAGCGTGACCTTGCCGATGGCCGCACCGACCAGACAGTCCTTGATCCAATGCAGGCTCAACAGTTCGGGAGCCCAGCGCAGCCATGCGGGCAGCGCGTGGGCGGGGATGAGCAGCCCGCCCACGGCGAAGACCGGATACATCAACGCGTGGGACCACACCAGTCCGTTGCGGGTCAGCAGGAACAGGCAGGACACCAGCGCCCCGAGGGCCGTGCCCGAGCACACCAGGACCAGGAGCGACACGGCGATCCACACCGGCTGCGACAAGCTGAGCGGCAGCCCCAAAGCGGCCGCGGTGACGCCGGTGCTGACGAGGATCGCTGCGATGCTGGTGAGGGTCGCGCCCAGACTCTTGCCGAGGAGCACCAGGTAGGGCGACCAGACTCCGCTGACGCACCGGGCGAGCGTGCCGAAGCTGCGCTCACGTCGCAGCACCCCGCCGCTCATCCACACCGTGGAGCCCCACAGCGCGGTCAGCATCACCGCCACGATGAGCTCGGTGGCGCCGTCGGGATCGGGGCGGCCGGATTTCGCCGCGATGACCAGGAACACGGCGGGCAGCAAGCCGGAGTTGACCAGCAGCAGCGGGTTGCGCTGCATGGCTCGCTGCTCCATGCGAAATGCCGTCGCGAACATCCACAGGGCTGCGCTCACCGCGTTCCGCCGACCTGGCTGCCGTCGGCCAGGCGTGCGGCCACGTGTGTGTAGACGTCCTCGAGCCGCACCGGGTCGATGCGTACGTCCAGAACGCTGACGTGCGCGAGGGCCTGTTCCAGCAGACCGAAGGAACCCACGCTCCAGTCGCGTACGTGCAGCCTGAGGGTCCATGACGCGTCGACGGCATCGACATCGACACCGCCGACTGCGATGTCGGGTGACGAGATGACGTTGCTGTCGGGCGGGGTGCCGGTGCCGCGCACCGTGACCGTGGCGGTGTAGCCGGCCTGTCGGGCGAACTCCTCGACCGGCAGGTCCGCTGCCAGGGTGCTGTCCGCGAGGATGACCACCCGGCTGGCGAGCCGTTCGATGTCGAGCAGGTAGTGACTGGTGAGCAGCACCGAGACACCGGTGTCGCGCAGTGCGGCGACGGTGCCGCGCAACCGTTCGGCCTCGACCGGGTCGAGGCCCACGGTCGGCTCGTCAAGGAGCAGCACACGCGGCTCTGCGATCATGCCGATGGCGATGTGGAGCCGCTGGCGCATGCCTTTCGAGTACGTCTCCACGGCACGGTCGGCCGCGCCGACCAGGCCGACCTCCTCCAGCGCGGCGTCCAGCTTCGTGCTCAGGCCGCGCCGGCCGACGCCGGCGAGCATGGCGAAGAACCGCAGGTTGTCACGGCCGTTCAGCTTGGCGTAGAGGCCGCGGTCTCCGCCCAGCACGACGCCGGTCATCCGGCGCACCGTGCGCAGATCGCGGGTGACGTCGTGGCCGAAGATGCGGGCGGTGCCGGTGGTGGGCAGCAGCAGGGTGGCGAGGATCTTGGTGAGGGTGGTCTTGCCCGCGCCGTTGCTGCCGAGCAGGCCCACGATCTCGCCGGCCGCGACCTGGAAGGTGACGTCGCGCAGGGCCACGATCTTGCGTCCGCGGTCGGTGTAGGTGCGGCCGAGGTGTTCCACGGCTATCGCCGGCTCGTTCAACGCGCTTCCTCTGTCGGCTGGTTGGCCGCCGGTTGCTCGGCGACGGCGGCCCGTGCGGCGGCAAGCCGGGCCAGGGGGATACGTGGCGGTGCGCACGAGATGTGGTCGAAGCCCGCCTCGGCGAAGAACCGCACGGCGTCCGCGTCGGCCGCCTGCTCGCCGCAGACACCGAGGGTGATGTCCGGGCGTACGGCGCGTGCCTCGGTAGCGACCTGGCGGGCCAGCGCCCCGACCGCTTCGACGTCGAGGCGGGCGAAGGGCGATGCGGGGATGAGGCCCAAGTCCTGGTAAGCAGGCAGCAGATACTGTTCGGCGTCGTCCCTGGACAGCCCCCACACGAGTGCTGTCAGGTCGTTGGTCCCCAGCGAGAGGGAGTCCGCACGGCGTGCGATCGAACCGGCGAGCAGCGCGGCCCGAGGGGTCTCGATCATGGCACCCAGCGAAATGCCCGCAGCTGTCCGGGAGGTTCCCAGGCGGGCGCAGACGTCGTCCAGCATGCCGCGGACGAAGTCGAGCTCTGCCGGCGCGCTCACCATGGGGACCAGGAGTTCTGGCCGCGGGTCACGCCCGGCGCGGCGCAGCGCGAGGGTGGCTTCGACAAGTGCCGTGATCTGTACGTCAGTCAGCGCCGGGATCAGGACGCCCATCCGTACGCCGCGCACCCCGAGCATGGGGTTGTGTTCGTGCAGTCGTCGGGTGATGTCGAGCTGGTCCTGGTCGCCGAGCGCGCCGGTGGCAGCTGCGGTCAGGGACAACGCGGTCAGGTCGGGCAGGAACTCGTGACGTGGCGGGTCGAGCAGACGGATCGTGACGGGCAGCCCGTCCATCGCGGTCAGCACATCGGTGAGCTCCGAGCGCAGCAGGCGGTGCATGGCGGCGAGGTCCACAGTCATGTCCGGGCCGGGCCGGGCCATCAGGACGCGCTGCAGCACCTGGTGGCGCTCGCCGAGGAACATGTGCTCCAGCCGACACAGGCCGACGCCGTGCGCACCCAGCGCCCGCCCGGCGGCGGCATCGACGCCGGTATCGGCGTTCACCCGTACTGCGATTCCGGGCAGTTGGGACAGTGCGTCGTCCAGCCAGCCGGGCAGCACAGGGCCGGCTGCTTGCCCTTGGCCGGCATCCTGCTGTCGGCCGCCGAGGTGAATCACCCCTGTGTGACCGTCCACCGTGACCGGGTCGCCGGCCCGCACGGTGTCGCCGTGCGAGGTGCGCAGAACCTGGGACTGTGGGCTATCGCTGTTCAGGACGCCGTCGACGAGGGCGGCGACGGCCGGTAGTCCCAGGCCGCGTGCCACGACCGCGGCGTGCGAGGTCTGGCCACCTCGCTCGGTGACGACCGCGACGGCGGCGAGCAGGCCCGGCAGATCCGCCGGCCTGGACTCGGTGAGGACCAGCACCGGCCGTTGGCCGTCGGCCTGCGCGGCGACGGCCTCGGCTGCGCTGAACACCACGGTGCCGAAGGCGATTCCAGGGGAAACCCCCAGCCCGCGCGCCGCCACGGGCAGGTCGAGGCCGTGCCCGGCGCGCGCGTGTTCGATGTCGCGAGGGTCTACCAGTGCCACCGCCTGCGCGGGCGCCAGCCGGCCACGCTCGTAGCGGTCGGCGACCGCATCGAGCAGGACGGCGCTCTGCAAGGGGACTCGGGAGGCTGCGTGGACGGCGAGTTGGCCGTTGTCCACCATGAACTCCAGCCGCACGGGCCAGTCGAGTTCGGCCTCTGCGGCCTGCACGGCCTCGCGGAGCTGCGGCCCCCAGGGCCGCGTGTCGAGGAGCTGGGACAGATCGGTGCCGCCGGCCGTCAGCAACTGTGCTCCGGATCCCCCAGCGAGGAAGGAACCGCTCAGGCCAGGCACCCCGGTGGCCGGATCACAGGAGTAGGCAAGGCCACTGCCTGAGTCAGGGCCGCACCACAGCGGCTGCCGCGCGAGCGCGAACCGGTCCGGGCCCGTTTGGTCCCGGGTCAACGCCCGTATCAGGGCGGTCACTTGCTCGACGGGATCGTCCGGCAGTGCGGCGCCAGGATCTCCGGCGGCCAGCACGGCGGCGAGTTCGGCCTTGCGCTGCGCGGCGAAGGCCTCACCGGCGAGCCCTGCCAGCCACTGGTGGCCGGCAGGGCTCATTCCGAGAAACGACAGGCTGCTCCCCTTCAGGCAGGGAAGCCATGCTGCCAGGAAGAGGGGGTGTTCCGCACTCCCGAGACGACGATCCGGATCGAGCTCGGCGATCGCCTCGCGAATAGTGTCATCGGCGGCATCGACCGGCAGCCACAACGCTGAATCAGCAGGAAGACCAACCGGCAGATGATCCACGAGCACGTACGAATTCCCCATCCCCCAGGGCGAGATTCGGGACCGAATCGGTAGTGAACCTCGGGTGACAACGAGCCCTCATGGTGCAGAGGGCAGGCAGGCGAGCGGACCTTACCGGGTCACGAACTCCGGCCGGACACCGAGCAGGTACACCCGGTCGTCCAGGTCAGCGGCCTCCTCCGGGGCGATCGGAGAGAACTCCAGCTCAGCCAGATCGGCGAGCTCCTCGACGTTCGATTTTGATATGTCCATGCGGAGCACGCTAACAGCGAGGAACTTCCGGCCACAAGATGAACTCCGCATGTCAGTTGGGGGAGTTGACCTGCGCAAGACACCCCGAAATGCCGCAGGCCGCCGCATTCCTTGTCGCCCAGGGGGCACACTCTTGGATTCTGCCCACCGGCACGAATCCGGCTTCTCACGAACCAGTGCTCACGCACCTGCGGCTACGCTCCGGTGGGTGCGGATCACCAAGTACACACATTCCTGCGTCCGGTTGCAGAACCACGACGGCGGCACGCTGGTCATTGACCCTGGTGTCTGGAGCGAGCCGGAAGCCCTCGCCGGCGCGGACGCGGTCCTGGTGACCCACGAACACGCTGATCACGTCGACGTGTTGCGGCTCAAAGGCCTGGGTGTGCCCGTCTACGCGCCCACGTCCGCCCGGATCCCGGGCCTGGAATTCACCGGCGTCGACGCCGATGAGGAGTTCACGGCGGCCGGCTTTAGGGTCATCGCACAGGGCGGTCATCACGCGCGTATCTACGGCGACCTGCCCGACTGCCCCAATCTGGGCTATCTGGTGGACGACTGCCTCTACCACCCCGGGGACTCCCTGCACCGCCCGGACCGACCGGTTCACACCCTGCTGGTCCCTCTGCAGGGCTCCTGGATGAAAACGGACGAGGCCATCGACTTCGTCCGCGCCATCGGGCCGGAACGGGCGTTCGGCATTCACGACGGCCAGCTCAATGAGCGGGGCCTGAGCAGCCTCAATGGCTGGCTCGCACAAGAGTCCGCTACCGACTACCGGTGGCTCGCTCCGGAATCGTCCGCCTGACGCCACAGCCGTACCCACCCTCCGCCACCCCACAGGCCCTGGACCGGCCGGCCCTGCGCGTCCAGCGCTGCTTCGAGGCGGGGGCGCTCGCCACAGGATGCGACCTGACCATCCGCTCCGGTGGCCCCGACTACGCGGACCTGCGCCCCGATCCGGCGCTGCTCTCGCTGTACCGGGCCAACGCCGAGGCACTCGGCCGCAGCTTCCCGCCCTGCCGCCGGGTGGCGCCGTCGGCGCCGCGACCGACATCGGCAACGTGTCTCATGTCGTGCCGAGCAGACGCGGTCAGGGCCGGTTCATGACTGGCGCGCTGCCTTCTCAGGAGGCGATCACGGCGAAACGTATACGCGGATGTATGCATCAGCGCATACTTGGTGGCATGGCTGACGACACCAGCGCCCGGATGAAGCGCCCCACCTTGGATCTGTTCAAGCAGCAGGCAGCGCGGCTCAACATGAGCCTGCCCGCGTACTTCGACCACCTCGCCGCCCAAGAGGAGAACCAGGCCAAGCTCGCCAAGGCCACGGCCGCCTTCGACGGCGCGCTCGCCAAGCCCGGGTTCGTCGAGGCCTTCGACGCGCACTTCGGCGGCCTCCCCTCGACCGCAGCCGGCACGCACCACACCCACCGGGCGGCCTGAACCTTGGACCTGCACATCGACGTCCGCTGGCTCCTCGAACGGCAGGAGAGCGTGCTCGGCAAGTTCCTCGACGTACGCGACTACTCCTCGCTCGTCGCCGCGGTCGCCCGACACCGGGTGAACACCCCGCACCTAGACGTCGGCGAACCGGACCCCTTCTGGCGCGCGGCCGCGCTGCTCGACACGATCGTCCTCCAGCGCCCGCTGCCGGCCCGCAACGAGCTGTACGGATACGCGGTCGCCATCGCCTACCTCGAGGCCTCGGGCGAGACCGTGGAAGCGGACCAGGACCAGTGGATCCAGCTCATCGACGACATCCGCGCCCTGCGCCTGGACTCCTTCGACATCGCCGACCGACTGCGCTCCTGGCGCTGACGCACCCTCAGCGCCCCCCGACCTGGCCGGTTCCCCTGGAGGGGAACGATGTACCCGCCGGCACACAGGGGAGCGTCGCCGCACCGGAGCAGGTGCGAGAACGGTTTACTGCCGAGACAGATACGAGAACCCGGTCAGCGGCGCCGATGAGCGTGCAGGTCTCGTACGACAGCGAGAGGGCCCCAGCGTTGTCCGCGGTCGGCGCCGAGGCCGTCACACCAATCGCGTGGGGTCCCAGGCGGCAAAACTTCACGCCGACCGCTGTGTACGCGACCTGGAGCCAGCCGGCGGATGCGAGTCGGCCGACGCTACGCGAGGCGCTCGTCGAGCTCAGCCCACCCTCTGCCCGATCTCCTTCACGGTGCGAGGCACCGGCGCCCCCGCAGGGACCGCGGTGGCGTAGAACATGAGGATTTTCAAGTCCGCGCCCTGCTTCAACTGGACCGGAGCAGGAGAGCGTTGAGGTCGCGGGCATCCATGAACTCCAGCGCGAGCGGCTCGGCGGGCGACGTCATGCCGTCTCCTCCTTCGCGTCCAAAAGGCAGGGCACCACGGGGTGCCGTGCATGTTCGGTGGCCTTGCGCTGCTGTCCGGAGGACCCGTCGTACGCGGCTCGCGGGTTGAGCCGGTAGAACCTCACCCGGCCCACGTGTTCGGCCTCCAGGAGGAAGCCGCCGCGACTGAGGTTGCTCACCGACCGGCTCTGAGCCGCTGTCCCTGCCCCAGGGCGGATCTCGGCGCCCGCCGCCGACCGGCGCGATAGGGGCGGGAAACCAGCTCGATAGCACTGCGGGTCAGCGTCTTCACCAGGATGGTCGTGCTTCTGGGGAGGCCCTGATGAACGTGGACGGCGACATCGAGGACGAGCGTTGCAAGCACGCGGCGGACACTCCCGCAGTGCCCGCCGGAGGTGTCGGTGCGGCCTTCGAGGCGTGGGCACGGCGTACCCCCGACGCAGCCGCTCTGGTGTGCAGCGGCGGCACGCTCTCCTACCGGGAACTCAACGAGCGTGCCAACCGCATGGCGCACCGCCTCATCGAACTCGGCGCGGGCGCAGGCGGACGGGTGGGGCTGCGGCTGCCGAGGTCCGCCGACTTCGTGGTGGCGATGCTCGCCGTGCTCAAGACGGGTGCGGCGTATGTGCCGCTCGAAGCGGGCCAGTCTCCCGCCCGGCTGGCACGCATGGTCGCCGAGAACCACATCGGCCTCGAAGTCGCCACGGCAGGCCAGGATACCGACCTCTTCGCCCCCGGCGTACGGCGCGTCGATCCGTGCGAGCCGGCCGTCATGGCCGGTTCGCCGCACGACCCCGGCGTCATCGTCCTCCCGGACGACGTCATGTATGTGCCGTACACCTCCGGCTCCACCGGCACGCCGAAGGGCGCCGAGGTGCCGCACCGGGCCGTCGAGGGCTTCTTCCGGGACGAGACCTACGCCTTCTGGGGCCCCGGGGCCGTTACGGTGCACCACTCGTCGCTCTCCTGGGACGGACACGTACTCGACCTCTATCCGGCGCTGCTCAGCGGCGGCACCGTGGTGATCTTCGAGGGCGACGGAGACCCCGTCGCTGTGGCCCGGACGGCCGCTGAGCACGGCGCGACAGTCCTGTGGCTGAGCGCTGCCGCCTTCAACACCGTGGTGGACGTCGACGTCCACCTGCTGCGGGGACTCCAGCACCTGCTGATCGGCGGCGAGACACTGTCCCCGACACATGTCTCGCGTGCACTGGCCGCCCTTCCCGGCACCCGGATCGTCAACGGCTACGGCCCCTCGGAATGCACCGTGTTCAGCACCGTGCACCCCATCGCAGCCGCCGATCCGCAGGACGCCGACGGCATTCCCATCGGCCGCGCAGTAGGTGACCGGACGGTCCACCTCCTGGACGGGCTCGGGCGCCCCGTGCCCGACGGTGTGCCGGGCGAGGTGTGCGTCGGCGGCCCCGGTGTGGCGCAGGGTTACCTCGGGCGGCCCGCGCTGACCGCCGAACGCTTCGTCCCCGACCCCTTCTCCCGACGGCCCGGCGCCCGGATGTATCGCACCGGGGACCGCGCAGCTCTCGGTGCGGACGGCCTGCTGCGCTTCGGCGGTCGGTCGGATGACCAGGTGAAGATCCGGGGCTTCCGGGTCGAGCCCGGCGAAGTCACCCAACTGCTGCGTCAGCACCCTGCGGTGCTCGACGCCGTGGTCGTCCCGCGCCGCGACGCACGGGGCCAGTGCCTCGATCTCACCGCATACGCCGTGCTGTCGGGAGCGGGCGACGCCCCGTCGCCCGATGCGCTGCGCGAGCACCTGCGCCAGGACCTGCCGCCCGTGATGGTGCCCGCCGCCGTTGTCCTCCTGGAGCGTATGCCGCTCACCCCGAACGGCAAGGTCGACAAGTCGGCCCTGCCCGCCGCCAGTCAGGACAGCCAGACCTGCGAAACCCCCTATGTGCCGCCGCAGACCGACACCGAACGCCGACTGGCCGCCATGTGGGAGGAGTTGCTCGACGTCAGGGGAGTGGGCAGGAACCATGACTTCTTCCGGCTCGGCGGGCAGTCCCTCCTCGCCACCCGGATGGTGGCGCGGATCCGCCGCATCTACGGAGCCGAGTTGCCCCTGCGCACCCTCTATCGGGGCGCCCGCCTCGCCGACGTCGCGGCAGAGATCGACCGGCTGCGCTCCGGTGACGCCCGCCCGCCCGCCGATGTCATCACGCGGGTCGCCCGTAGCGCCCGCGCCACCCACCAGGGCCGGTCCGCAACACGCTGATCGGCCGACTCCACCGGGAGGCCCGCCATGCAGACTCGCCCAGCCACAGTGCCCCGCACGCGCCGGGAGCCGACCACAGCCCCGATCAGCAGTCCCGAGGCCGAAGCGCGTGTACGTCGCTACTACGCATGTGTCGATGCCGGAGACGTGCCCGGCCTGATCGCCCTGTTCGCGCCGGACGCCCAATACCACCGCCCGGGCTACGAACCGCTCGTGGGTCACGCCGATCTGCAGCGGTTCTACCGGGGAGAGCGGGTCATCGCCGAGGGCAGGCACACCGTCAGCGAGCTGCTCGTGGCCGGATCCCAGGTCGCGGTGCACGGTGAGTTCCACGGGGTCCTGCACTCCGGGGAGCGGGTCGGCCTGCGCTTCGCCGACTTCTTCCGGCTCACTGCGGAGCTCGCCTTCGCCCGCAGGGACACCTTCTTCTTCGCGCCTCTCGTATAGCCCGGTCCGCCCTCACCCTCGACTCGTTTCGCCGGCTTGCCGGTCCGCCTGCACCCAGACCTGAGGAGTCATCATGTCCGCGCCCGTACTCGGCTCCGCGGAGCGCGGCGCCGTCGCCCCCGAGCCCGCCCGCTACGCCTTCGGCGAGTTCTTCACCGAGCACATGGTCACCGCGGCCTGGACCCGGGAGGAGGGCTGGCATCCGGCCTATCTGCGTCCGCGCGGATCGCTGAGCATGGACCCTGCCATGGTGGGTCTGCACTACGGGCAGGCGGTCTTCGAAGGGTTGAAGGCCTACCGCCAGGCCGACGGGTCGACCGGTGTCTTCCGTGCGCATGACCACGCCGAGCGGTTCCAGCGCTCCGCGCGCCGACTCGCGATGCCCGAACTCCCCACGGACACCTTTTTGCATGCCGTCGACGAACTCGTCGCCTCCGACGCGGGATCCCTGCCCGACGACCCGGCGCTGAGCCTCTACCTTCGCCCCCTGCTCTACGCCTCCGAGCCGCTGCTCGCCCTGCGCCCGGCGCACCAGTACCAGTTCGTCATGATTGCCTTCCTGACCGGCGGCTTCTTCGCGGACCGCCCCGACCCGGTGTCCGTCTGGATCAACCGTGACCAGAGCCGGGCCGCTCCGGGCGGCACCGGCGACATCAAATGCGCGGGCAACTACGCCCCCGGCTATCTCGCTCAACAGCGGGCCGCGGCGGCCGGCTGCCAGCAGGTCATCTGGCTGGACCCGGTCGAGCACAACCACGTTGAGGAAATGGGCGGGATGAATCTCTTCTTCGTCCACGATTCGGGATCCCGGGCGAGAATCGTCACCCCGCCACGGACCGGCACGCTGCTGCCCGGCATCACCCGCGACAGCCTCTTCACCCTGGCGGCACGGCTCGGCTGGCGCAGCGGCGAGGAGCAACTGTCCGTCGACGGATGGCGCGAGGCCTGCCGCAGCGGAGCCATCACGGAAGCCTTCGCCTGCGGTACGGCGGCCGGAGTCACCCCCATCGGCACCGTCCACGACGGCACGACGAGCTGGCGCATCGGGGACGGCGGGCCCGGGCCGGTCACGCTCGCCCTGCGCAGCGCACTCACTGATGTCCAGCGGGGGCGCGCTGCGGACCCCGGCGGCTGGATCCGCCGGGTGACGGCCGCGGCCCGCGCCCATTGACCCCCGCGTACGCCCGCCCACCATGGAGGCTCCCGCATGACCACCGAGATACGCATGGACCAGATCCACGACCCGGAGACGGAGCACGGCCCAGAAGCAGAGCACGACACACAGATGGAGGGCGACGAGGAATTCGTCGCCGTGCCGTCCTTCGCACAGCAACGCCTGTGGGTCATGGAGCAGATGGAGGACGGGGCGCCCACCTACAACATCCAAGTGGGCCTGCGGATGCGCGGCGTGCTGGAACTGGGCGTGCTGCAACGCGTACTGGACGAGATCGTGCGGCGACACGAAACCCTGCGGACCCGGCTGATGATGGAGGACGGACAGCTCGTCCAGCTGATCGCCGCTGAGGCAACGATCCCGCTGCGGCTGACGGACCTCGCTGCACAGGCCGCTTCGCACACTCCGCACCCCGACGCCTTCGAGCCCGCCGCCGATGCCGCGTGGCAGGCCGTCGCGGAGCGCGAACTGCGTGTGCCCTTCGACACCGCGTCCGAGCTCCCGGTGCGCGCCGCCGTGCTGCGCCTGGCCGACGACGACCACGTCCTGCTGATCACCCTGGACCACTTGATCTGCGACGCCTGGTCACTGCGGGTGCTGCACACCGAACTCGTCACTCTCTACCCCGCCTTCGTGTCCGGAGCCGTCTCACCGCTGCCCGAACTGCCCGTGCAGTACGCGGACTACGCCGTATGGCAGCGCCAATGGCTGGACGGCGCAGGGGGCAGCGCTCAACTCGACCACTGGCGCAGCACGCTGGGCGACAACCCGCCGCGGCTCGCCTTCCACAGCACAGGCGGAGCGTCGCGCAACGAGCCCGGCAGCCCGTCGAGCAGCTCCAGCACGCACCCGCTCTCGGACAGTCTGGTCCGCCGGCTCGAGGAACTCGCGCGCGGCGAGGGCGCCTCGCTGTTCTCCGCTCTGCTGTCCACCTTCGGCGTGTTGCTCAGCAAGTACGGCCGCCAGGAGGAGTTCGTCGTCGGAAGCCTGCTGGCAGGACGCTCCCGGCCCGAACTCGAGGATCTGATCGGCTTCTTCGTCAACACCGTGGGCCTGCGCATGGATCTGACGGGCAGCCCCACGTTCCGGGAACTGCTCGCGCGCGTCCACGATGTGGCACTCGACGCCTACGCCCATCAGGACGTGCCGTTCGAGCGGGTCGCCGAGGAACTGAACCCGGACTACGAACCGGGCCGTGACCAGCCGTTCTTCGATGTGATGTTCCAGCTCGCCGACCTCAGCCGGGAGTCCGCCGCCGCCTGCGGTCTCTCGCTCGAGCCCTTGCCGATGGCCAGCGAGCCCGCCCCGGTCGCCCTGGTCGTTGCGGTACTGAAGGAGGGCGGGGGACACCAGTGCGTATGGGACTACCGGACCGAGCTGTTCGGAGCAGCCGAAATCCGGCGGATGCAGCGGCAGTTCGTCTCCCTGCTCGAGTCCGCGGTGGCCGACCCCGACCGCCCGGTCGCCGAACTTGACTGGACGCACGAGGACCGCACCGGCGGACCGGCCTGCGCAGACGAGGAGGTGGCGCCCGACGAGCAGTGGACCTTCCACCGTCACTTCGACGCCATGGTGCGCCGCTTCCCCGGCGAGACGGCTCTCGTCGACGGCGAACAGCGCCTGACCTACGCCGAGTTGGACCGGCTGGCGAACCGGCTGGCTCATGTCCTGATCACGCGCGGCGTCGCCCCCGACGTCGTGGTCGGCATCTTCCAGGAACGCGGCATCGACCAGGTCGTTTCCATCCTCGCCGTCGTGAAGGCGGGTGGCGCCTATCTGCCGCTCGACCCGTCGTATCCGCACGACCGGATCCGCTACATGATCGAGGATTCCGCTCCGCCCCTGGTGATCACCGCCCGGGGAGTGGCCGGGCTCCCCGCCCGTTCCGGCACCGAAGCCGTCGACATCGAGGACCTCGCCGATTCCGCCGCGACCGCGCTGGACAGCGCACCGGCCATCACGACACTTCCCGACCACCTCGCGTATGTCATCTACACCTCGGGCTCCACCGGCCGCCCCAAAGGCACCGGGGTCCCGCACCGCGGACTGCGGATCGTGCTCCGCGCGCTCGACGAAGTGCTGGGGCTGGACCACCGCGACCGTGTTCTGCATTTCGCGTCCGCCAGCTTCGACGCGTCAGTGCTCGAGATGCTCATGGCGTTCGGCGCGGGTGCAGCCCTGCACATCGCGCCGTCGGAGAACGGCATACCTGTGGACCTGACCCGGTTCCTGCAGGACGAGGCCATCACCGCCCTGCTGCTCACGCCGTCCGCGCTCGCCGCAGTAGTGGAAGACGCACCCCTGCCCGCACTGCGGACGATCACTGTCGGCGGCGAAGCCTGCCCGCCTGCACTGGCCGCACGCTGGGCCCGTGACCGGCGCTTCTTCAACCTCTTCGGCCCGACCGAGGCCACGATTGTCTCCACCTGGCACCGGGTCACCACCGCCGACGGCGGCGCGGTGCCCATCGGTCTGCCCATGCCCGGACTCGCGGTGCACATCCTTGACGACGCGCACCGTCCGGTGCCCGTAGGGGTTCCGGGGGAGCTGTACGTAGCCGGACAGGTCGTCGTGCGCGGCTACCTCGGGCGGCCCGCGCTGACTGCCGAACGGTTCGTGCCCGACCCCTTCGCTACGACACCGGGACGGCGGCTCTACCGCACCGGTGACCTGGTCCGCCGCAACGAGCAGGGGACCATCGACTTCCTCGGCCGCATCGACGACCAGGTCAAGATCCGCGGATTCCGCATCGAGCTCGGCGAGATCGAGAACACCCTTGCCGCCCACCGCGCCGTCCGGGAAGCCGTGGCCGTAGTGAGGGAGGACATGCCCGGCGCGAAGGAACTGGTCGGCTACGTGGTCGCCGCCCCGGGAGCCCCGCTCGACCCGTTGGAGGTGCGCGAGCTGTGCGCGAGCCGCCTGCCGCACTACATGGTTCCCTCCCACCTTGTTGTACTGGACCGCCTGCCGACCACTGGCGCGGGCAAGATCGACCGCCGGGCCCTGCCCGCCCCCGAGCGGGGGAGCCGGGCTGCCGAGCCGGACGACACGCCGGCCGGACCGCTGGAGACGGCGATCGCCGACGTGTGGAGCGAGGTGCTCGGCATCGCCGGCATCACCAGGGCCGACGACTTCTTCGACCTGGGCGGCAACTCGCTGAGCGCCACACAGGTGATCATCCGGATGCGCCAGGAGTTCGGCCTGGAGCTGTCCGTGCGCACACTCTTCGACAGTGCCGAACTCGGCGAGTTCGTCGACGCGGTGCGCGAGGCGGCCATGGCACAGGAGGACTGAATCATGGCCGCCTCCCGGGCCGGCTCCGGCTCGATCGACGACCGGCTGCTCGCTGCGCGCGGCAGCAGACCGCCCCCCGACCGCATCCCCGCTCGGCAACAACGCCGAACCAGCCTGTCCGCTGCGCAGCGCGCCATGTGGCAGGCGCAGCGCACGGGCCGGGGCGGCGTCACCCACTTCGTACTCCAGTACCGGCTCAAGGGCGAACTCGACCACCGTGCGCTGGACCTGGCGGTCGGGGAGCTGCACCGGCGGCACGACATCCTGCGCACCGTCTTCCAGGAGAGCGCGCGGGGCATCGAGCAGGTGGTGACGGCCCCCGCGCCGGTGCTCGTCGAGCGGATCACGCCGCAGGACCCCGGGGACGTGGCCGGGAGTGTGCGGCGGCTCGCCGAACGCCCGTATCGCCCGGCCGATGTACCGCCCGTGCGCTGGTCGTTGCTGCGGCTGGGGGAGTCGGAGCACGTCCTGCTGCTCTGTCTGCATCATCTGCTCGCCGACGCCGGTTCCGAGCAGGTGCTGCAGAACGAACTGGCGGAGCTGTACACGGCGTTCAGCGCCGGACGTCTCCCCGGACTGCCGGCTCCCGAAGTGCAGTACGCGGACTTCGCCGCCTGGCAGCACGCACGCGCAGCGGAAGGTCAAGGCCGCCAACTCGCCTACTGGAGAAGGGCACTCAAGGGGGTCCCGCCTGCTGTGCAGCTGCCGTTCGACCGGCCGCCGACGGACCGGAGCAGCTATCGCGGCACCACATGGGAGGGAGAGCTGCCGCCGGCCGTGCTCCAAGGCCTGCGCCATCTGGCGTTGAGCAGCAGAACCACGCTCGCCGCCACACTCACTGCGGCCTATGCACAGTTCCTGGCCGGGGTGTCGGGACAGAGCGACATCGTCCTGGGTGCCATGCAGCACGGCCGCGACCGCCCCGAACTCGTCGGCGCGGTAGGGCTGTTCGCCAACCTCGTTCCATTGCGTATCGACATCGCGCGGTGCCACACATTTCGTGAGGTGCTCGCCCGGGTCCGCGACGTCACGCTCGACGCCTGTACACATCAGGCCACCCCCTTCGACCAGGTGTGTGAAGCGGCCCGGGTCGTCGCCCCGTTGGGTCGGCCGACCCTTGTGCAGACGGCCTGTTATCTCCACGACGCCTCGGAAACGAAGGAGTTACGGCTGCCCGGACTGTCGGTGAGCAGAGAGCAGCTGTTCACCGACGTGTCCACCTTCGATCTGTCGCTGGCGGTGGAGACAGCGGGCCCCGGCGCCCGCTGTCTGTGGGAGTACCGCACCGAACTGTTCGACCCGGCCACCGTTCAGCAGTTGCACCACCGGTTCGTGGCCCTGCTGGCCGCGGTGACCGCAGACCCCGACCGGCCCTCGTCACAAGGAGAGCAAATATGAGGCCACCCAGGCCGCTGACCATCTGCGTGTTCGGTGGCGCCCGCCCCGGCCATACCGCGCAGGCAGTCGACGCCGCAGCGCGTACCGGCACCGAGCTGGCTCTGCGCGGGCATCGCCTGCTGTACGGGGCCGGCGGCGCCGGCGTCATGGGAGCCGTTGCCCGCGCAGCTCATGCGGCCGGCGCCCCGATCACCGGTGTGGTTCCGCGCTTCCTGTACGAGCGCGAACGCGCCCAGGACGCACCACCGCAGGACCACGTCATCACCGACGACATGTCCGAGCGCAAGCACTACATGCTCGAGAACTCCGACGCATTCCTCGCCCTGCCCGGCGGGTACGGCACCGTTGACGAAGTGCTCGACGTCGTCTCGCTGCAGACCCTCGGCCGGCTCGACAAGCCCTGCGTACTGCTCGACACCGAGGGCATCTGGCGGCATCTGGTCAGGCTCCTCGAGGAGCTGCCCCGCCGCGGCTTTGCCGACCCTGTCGTGGGCGGACTGCTGCAGGTGGCGACCTCGCCCGAGGCGGCCATCGAACTGATCGAAGCCCACGCTGCCGTCATGCCGGCAGCCGCATCCGTGAGGTGAGGATCGATCAATGACACCCAATCAGAGCGCCGCAGGGCTGAACGTATCCGGCCCCACGTCCGCCGGCCGCCTCCGTGTGGACGGCCCGCGACTGCTCCAAGGCCTGAGCGACTTGGCCAGGATCGGTGCCGATCCGCGTGGTGGCATCACCCGGCCCTCCTTCAGCGCGGCGGACCGTGAAGCCGTGCGCTGGCTGCGCGACTGGGCCACGGAGGGCGGCCTGCACACCGAGGTGGATCCGGCCGGCAATCTGCTCGTACGACGGCCCGGCCGACGCCACCGCCTCCCCGTCGCACTCATGGGCTCACACCTGGACACCGTGCACAACGCCGGCCATCTGGACGGGGCGTACGGGGTGCTGGCGGCGGTGGAGACCGTCCGTGTGCTGTCGGCCGCATCTGCCGACTGCCGTTACGAACCGGTCGCCGTCGCCTTCGCCAACGAGGAGGGCGCCCTGTTCCCGCAGCCGTTCTGGGGCTCGCGGGCGCTGATCGGGGAGACCGGCGACATGTCCGTCGACCCGGTCGACAACGAAGGCCGGTCGCTGCGAGAACCTCTGTCGCTGATCGGCGGCGATCTGGACCGGGTCGCCGAGGCAGCCTGGCACCCGGCCGACATCGTGGCCTATCTGGAGCTCCACATCGAGCAGGGCCCGGTCCTCGAGCAGGCTGGTTCACGGATCGGAGTGGTCGACGCGATCGTCGGCCGGATCGTCTTCGACATCGAGCTGGTCGGCGCGGCAGGCCACGCGGGTACCACGCCCATGCCCGGGCGCAAGGATCCGCTGGCCGCGGCCGCACAGATCACCCTCGCCATACGGGAGACGGCGACGCGTCGGCGGCTGTGCCAGCGTGCCACGGTCGGCCGCCTCGAAGTCAGTCCGAACAGCACCAACGTGATCCCGGGAACCGTCCGGATGACTGCGGAATTCCGCGACGGCGACGCCGACAGGCTGGAGCTCCTTGAGAAGCTGCTGCACCGGGAGATTCCCGCTATCGCCGAGGAGTTGGGCGTGCACGCCGTGGTGCAGACCTCCACCAGGGTGCAGGCCCGTGTCACCGACGAACGGCTGCGCGCGGCCGTCGCCGAGGCGGCCGATGGGCTGGGTCTGGACCATATGACCGTCTCCAGTGGAGCCGGTCATGACGCTCAGATCATGGCGGCGCAGGTACCCACCGGGATGATCTTCGTGCCCAGTTGCCACGGCCTCAGCCATGTACCCGAGGAACACACCAAGGAGGAGGACCTGGTGGCCGGAGCCGATGTGCTGCTCCAGACCGCAGCCAATCTCGCCCTATAGGAGTGGATGTGCGACAGATCCTGGGGTTCCCGCTGTTCCGCCGCTATCTGGCGAGCCAGACCCTGGCCATGCTCGGCAGCAGCTCACTGTGGCTGGCGATGAGCATCTGGGTCAGGGAACTCACCGGAAGCAACTCCGCCGCAGGGCTCGTCGCGTTCGTCTACATCCTGGGCACCTTGTGCGCGCCGCTGTCCGGCGTGGTCGTCGACCGGGTGCGCCGTCGGCGGCTGCTCATAGCCGCCGACGGGACGCTGGCGGGATTCGTTCTGCTGCTGCTCCTGGTGGACGGCAGGGGTGGCCTGTGGCTGGTCTACACGGTGATGTTCGGCTACGGACTCGTCGGCAGCCTCATCAACTCCGCGCAGTCGGCGCTGATCTCCGAGATGGTGCCGCAGCGCCTGCGGCCCGACGCCAACGGAGCGCTCTCCACCGTGCGTGAAGGGCTGCGTCTGCTGTCGCCGATGGTCGGGGCCGGTGCGTATGCGGCAGTTGGGGCGACCAGCGTGATCTGGTTGGTCTCCTGCCTCTTCGCGCTGGCTGCGCTTGTGCAGTGCACCGTGCGCTTTCGCGAGCGCATCGCGCAGCACAGACGAGGCGGGGAAGGGGTATGCCGCGAGATGCTGGGCGGTGTACGGCATCTGGTGGGTGTGCGGCCCTTGCGGCATGTGGTCGTCGCCTGCTGCTGCGCCCTGATGGTGTTCGGCTTCACCGAGTCCGTCATCTTCGCCGTCGCCGACGAAGGGCTCGGTCGCCCGGCGTCCTTCGTCGGCGTCCTGATCGTCGCGCAGGGGGCAGGGGCGATCGTCGCGGGCGTGACCGCGGCAACGGTGGTCAGGCGGTACGGGGAAGCCGCCGCGGTCGCGGCCGGCCTCGCCATCTCCTGCGCGGGCATCTGGCTGACGGCCGGTCCGGCGCTCTGGGTGGTGCTGCCGGGCACGGCGCTCTTCGGCTTCGGGCTGCCGTGGATCTCGGTCGGGGCGGTCACACTGCTGCAGCGGCTGACTCCGCCGCAGCTTCAGGGCCGGGCGTACGCGGCCCTGAACGTCGTCTTCAACGCCCCGCAGGCTGCCTCGATCGCTCTGGGGGCGGGTCTCGTCGCCGTCGTCCCCTACCGACTGCTGCTGACCGTGATCGGCGCCGTGATGGGACTCGCCGCGCTCGGGCTGGTGCTCGCGGGCAGGGCCACTGCGCCGCTCGGTCGAGTCGAAACAGCGGTGAGCACACTCAGGACAAAGTGAAAGGGAGGGGTGAAGATCACCGAGAAGGCACTGATGTGGACCAGTTGCTCGGGGGGACGGGAGGTCGTGCGTAGGAATCGGGCCTATTGCCGATGCCAGCGGGGTCGGGCACCATCAGCGAGGTCGCTCAGTGGCACGCATCATCAGACCGCAAGGGGGAAGCGTGCGTTTTCTGGTGCTCGGTCCGCTGGAGATCGACGATGTTGGCTGGTCGGTCGAATCGTTGCCCTCCCGCCAGCGGACGGTACTGGCGATGCTCCTGCTTCAGGCCAACTCGGTTGTCCCCGTGGACCAGTTGGTCGACGCCGTGTGGGGTGGCTCCCCGCCCCGGACGGCACGCAGCCAGATCCAGATCTGTGTCTCCCAGCTTCGCCAGCGTTTCTCGGCGGCCGCTCTCTATGACGTCATCGGCACCAGGCCGCCCGGGTATTCCTTCCGCATCCAGCACGGTCAACTCGACCTGGATGTCTTCCGGTCCTCGGTCGGAGAGGGCCGGGACGCCGTCAAGCGCGGAGATCTGGAGGCAGGAGCCCGGCATCTGCGCAGTGCGCTGCTGATGTGGCGCGGCGAGGCCTTCGCCGACATCGAGAGCGAGAAGGTCGAATCCGCGGCCACCTTTCTCGGTGAACAGCGGATCGCCGTGGCCGAGGAATGCATGGAGGTGGAGCTCCAACTCGGGCACCACAATGAGCTCATCGGCGAACTCAGCGCGCTGATCGACCGGTACCCCTTCCGGGAACGGCTGCGCGCACAGTTGATGATCTCGTTGTACCGAGCCGGCCGCCAGGCCGAGGCGTTGCAGGTGTTCCGCGACGCCAGGAGCGTGCTCCAGGAGGAATTGGGCTTGGAGCCCGGCCCCGAACTGCGTGAACTGGAACGGGCCATCCTCGTCGCCGACCCCGTCCTGGAACCGGCCGGCGGCTTCACCGCGCTCAACGCGAGTGCCGTCTCCCTGGCCGCCCCGTCCGTGCCCCGGCTGCTGCCCACCACCATCGGCGACTTCACCGGCAGAAGGCGGCAGATCGCCCAACTGCGCCGTCGGCTCGCCGCCCACACCGATGACCCGGGAGCACGCCGCCTCGCACCCGCCATCGAGGTGATCACCGGCAAGGGCGGTATCGGAAAGACAACGTTGGCGGTGCACCTGGCGCATCAACTGTCCGAGGAGTATCCGGACGGCCAGTTGTACGTCCGCCTCCAGGACAGCGCACTGAAACCGGTCCCTGCCGGAGAGGTGCTTGAAACGTTCCTCCGAGCCCTGGGCGTCACCGGAAAGGAGATGCCTGCCGAGGTCGAGGCCCGCGCCGCGATGTACCGGGACCGGCTCGCGGGGCGCAAGGTGCTGCTGCTCCTGGACAACGCTGTCGACGAGGGGCAGGTGCTGACCCTGCTGCCGGGCACCACCTCGTGCGCGGTCCTGGTCACCAGCCGCGCACGGCTGACCGGGCTGCCCGGGGCGCACCAGACCGTGCTCCACGAGTTCGACGACGAACTGGCCGTGGAACTCGTCGAGAACGTACTCGGATCGGACTCCAGGAATTTCGACGGCGCCCAGCTCAGGCGGCTGGCACGGCTGTGCGGCGGTCTCCCGCTGGCCCTGCGTATCGCCGCCGCCCGGCTCGCGGCGCACCCGCACTGGACGGTGCCGCACCTCACCCAGCGCCTTTCCGACGAGACGCGGACGCTGGATGAGTTCACCCATGGCTCACTCGACATCAGGGACAACATCGCGCTCAGCTGCCAGCAGTTGCCCACCCAGGCGCACTCCCTCTTCCGGCGGCTGGCTCTCGTGGACGCGCCCGACTTCGGCAGCTGGGTTGCTGCGGGGCTCGCGGGCACCGGCGTCACGGAGGCGGAAGACATCCTGGACACACTGCTTGACGCCCATCTCATCGAGGTCGAGACCCGGCCGGGCGTCGCACCGCGCTACCGGCTGCACGATCTGATCCGGCGGTACGCCCGCGAGCGGCTGGAGGCCGCCGAGCCCGGCCGGGAACGGGACGCCGCCCTGAGCCGGCTGCTCGGCGCGTGCCTGTTCCTTGCCGAGACGGCGCACGGTCGCGAGTACGGCGGCGGCCACACCATGCTCACCGGCACGGCGAAGCGCTGGATCTTTGAGGCGAACGAGGTCGAGAACATTCTCGGCGACCCGCTGGAATGGCTCGAACGCGAACTGCCCACGCTCAGCTCGATGGTGCTTCGTGCCTGCAGTCTGGATGAGCACGAACTGGCCTGGTCACTCGCGCTGCCACTGATCACCCTCTACGAGTCGCGCGGCGGGTTCGAGGAGTGGCGGCGCGTACACGGGGCCGTCCTCGAGGCGGTCACCGCCGCCGGCAACACCCGCGGCAGGGCCGCCATGCTGTACTCGCTCGGCACCATGCATGTGCACAAGGAGGACTTCCCGGAGGCCGAACTCCTGCTCCAGCAGGCCCAGGACGCCTTCGCTGAAGTGGGTGACGAACTGGGCGGCGCACTCGCCGTCCGTAATCGCGCATACCTGGCCCGGGTACGTGGCGAGGTGGGCGCGGCCATGACCGGCTACGAGCAGGCCCTGGAGGCCCTGCGGCGGGTGGACGACCGCGTGGGCCAGGCCCATGTGCTCAACAGCATGGCGCAGATCAGGCTCACCCAGGAACGCTTCGGCGAAGCTGCCGCGCTGCTGGAACAGGCCCTGGACGTGGCGCAGTTGACGAACAGCCGGCGGGTCAATGCACAGATCTTCCACCGCTTCGGGGAACTCCACCTGCACTGCGGGCGTACGGAAGCAGCCGCCGAGTCCTTCCGCAACGCGCTCACCGAGGTGCGCGAGGCGGGAGACCGGACGGGGGAGGCGTTCTCGCTGCACGGGCTCGGGCTGGTGCACCTGCGCGCGGGGCGCCACGCGGATGCCGAGGAGGTCCTCGGCCATGCCCTGACCCTGGCGACCCAGTCGATGCAGCAGATTCTCAGCGCGAGGATTCTGGTGGCACTCGCGGATGTGCACTGCAGCGAGGGGCGGCAGCTCAAGGCCGCCCGCGATCTGGCAACCGCATTTCCCGCATTCGTACGGGCGGGTGCGGCGCCATGGCAGATCGATGTGCTGAAAAGGTTCCACGAATTGCAGGTCGAGGAGTCGGAAGCGGCGCTGTTTTCCGTCCTGGCGGACCGCATTCTGGCAGCGATGCCGGACGGCGCCGATCCCGACGTGGAAATCCACGCGCGGGCGCTTCGGCGCCGTCTGGCCGACTGAGCGAGCCCGGACGCGTTCAGGGCTGCGGGGTGGGCGGGTTACCGCCCCAGTGGGTGTCGTCCGTACCGATGGTGCCGTCGAGCGGAGCAGCCAGAGAGCCGTGGCTCGGTGCCTCCGCGGCGGCGGAACCGGCGAGTGCGACCGGTGTGAGAGCGGCGGCGAGGACGAGCAGCGAGCCGGTGACGAGGCGAGTCCACGAATTCATGTCAAGCTCCTGATTTCATCGATTGCGGGAAGTGGTGCGAACACGTCCGGCGTACCGTTGACCGGCCGCGTTCACCGCCGGCAATCAGAAAAGAGCGTGGCGCTGTCGCGTCCCTACTCTTTCGCTGTTGCCACGCTTAACGCAATGTCCGTGCATGGTCACCGCAGAACGTCCAGCCACTGTTCGTCGTCCCGCATCTCCCCGCGGACCAGCCGGATCATGGCTCTGCGCAGGGCAATTGCCGCCGCTCCCGGCTGACCGTCGCCGATCCGCCAAGTTCCATGCGGAGCGCGAATGGCATATACCGGAATCACAAGCGCGGCATCGGTGCATATGAATGCCTCGGTGACCCGGCCCGAGAGCGCGTCCTCGCGCCAGTCGCGCGCATCGCGCGACTCCTCCCGCGACTCGAATCCCAGCACCCGGGCGAGCCGCAGCACCGTGTCCCTGGCAATCACCGGGCCGTCGTCGATGGCAGGAGTGAGCAGACACGCCCGGGCGGCCGGCCCGGTGACGAAGAACGGATGCGGGCGATCCGGCCCGGTACCCGCGCAGCGGCCGTCGACATGGGCCCGGACCGGTGTCAGTCCCGCACGGTTCGCCTCCACCGACGCCGTCAGCGTGAACCGGGCCTCGCCCCGCGGGCCTTCGCCGGCCGCGGCATCGACGCGTGCCACCAGATGCAGCGAGTGCGGTGGGTCGGGCAGACCCCTCCCAAGCCGGCTGGCCAGCACCCGGGCCGTGTCGACGAACACATCCACCGGTACCGGAGGTACCCCCGCCCTTACGCAGAGCGCCGCGAAGTGCCCGGCATGTGCGCGAGCGCGCATCAGTGCGATCGTGTCGTCCGAACGGCGGTGCCCGCGCAGCCCCCTCGCCTCGACGGTGACGGCAGCGTCAGCGGGTCGCGCGGGGGGCAGATGCGGGCCCGCCGGATGCCAGCCGCCCGCCCAGGACCATTGCAGGCAGAGCGAGTTCGGTGCGACGTATGTGCGGACTGGCTGCTGCTCCAGGACAAGTGTGCTCGTCATCGCCTGCTCCGAACCTGCCATACGGGGGGAATACCGGTGCGATAGCCGGGGTGCGGAGACTTCCGCAGGACAACCGCCACCGGCCGGGCCTGCCCCGTGCACCGTCGGCGCCGTGCACCCCACTCCGCGAATGCCAGGAGGCCAGCGTGTTTCGTCAGATGCTGAAGTCGAAGATCCACCGAGCGACCGTTACCGCGGCCTCGTTGCACTACGTCGGGTCCCTCACCCTTGACGCCGATCTCATGGATGCGGCCGGACTTCTCCCCGGTGAGCATGTGCACATCGTGGACATCAACAACGGTGCTCGCCTGGAGACCTACATCATCGAAGGGGAGCGTGGTTCGGGCACCGTCTGCGTCAATGGCGCGGCAGCCCGCCTTGTCCAGCCCGACGACCTGGTCATCATCATCTCGTACGGGCTCATGGACGAGACCGAGGTCAAGGAGATCGAGCCGCGGGTCGTCTTCGTCGACGGGGACAACGCCATCGTGGGGCGCGGGAGCGACCCGGCGGAGAAGTTCCAGGACCTGACTGCCTGAGAACCGTGCGGGAACCGTGCCCTGCACCGGAAGGCTCCGGTGCAGGGCACGGTTGTCATGCCTCACCACTTCCCGCGATGCCGAGCTCGGCCAGCACATCGCCGATGAAGTCTCCGCCCGCGTCGCCGTTGACCATGAGCACCAGTCCGTGACCGTGCTCGCGGCCGGTGGCGATGAAGCAGCGGAAGCCGGGGGTGTTGCCGGCATGGCCGAACCAGGTGTCCGCCGCCGTCGTGGTCACGAAGGCGCCCAGGCCGTACCCGGAGTTGGAGTGTGCGGTGAGCATCTCCTCGGCCGTACGAGGGGAGAGCAGCGCAGCGGACTCGCCGCGGCAGGACCGCAGTATCTCGGCCTCCACCCGGGCCAGGTCGGCTGCTGTCGTCCACAGCCCGGCTGCGGCCAGTTCGCCGAAGGCCCGCCACCGGGCGGGGTCCGGGCAGCCGTCGGCCAGATGGGCGTGGGCAGCCGCGCCCGCAGACGGTGGAGCAGGCGCGAAGGCGCTGTCCCTCATCTCCAGCGGATCGAGCACGAGCCGCCGCATCAACGGTGCGAAGGCCTCCCCCGACACGTCCTCACAGATCTGTTGGATCACGGTGTAGTGGCTGCCGGAGTAGCGGTACCTGCCGCCGGGTGCCAGCTCGGCCCGGACCGGCGCCGTCGTGGCGGGCGTCCGCCCGTGGAGTACGTCGGACAGGCTGGGAACCGGCTGTCCGGCCGGCCGTCCCTCGTACCCTGTCTCGCTGAGACCCGCGGTATGCGAGAGCAGATGACGCAGCGTCAGCGCCGGCCCGGCGACGGAACCGGGCAGCCGCCAGGAGGTGAGCAGATCCGCTATCGGCGCATCCAGGTCCAGCACACGGTCGTCCACGAGCCGCAGGACGCCGAGTGCGGTCACATGCTTGCTGGCCGAACCGGCCTGGAAGACCGTGCGCGCGGTGACCGGTTCGCCGGTGCCCTTGGCCAGGACCCCGCGGGTCCACAGTTCGGAGCAGATGCCGCCGTCCAGCAACGCTGCCGAAACCCCCGGTGGTTGGTAGCGGTCGAACGCTGCACCGAGCGCCTGCCGCGCCCGTACGGACCACGACGGCCGCCTACTCGCCGCCAGGTCCGCGCTCAGCTGCTCGAGCCTGGCCAGGAACGCCAGCGAGAGCCGCTCCACCGTCTCCTGCCGGTGCGCCCCGGGGGAGTAGCGCCACTCGATGTGCAGCACACCGTCCAGTACGCCGATCTCGATCTCCAGCAGATAGGGGCGTCGCCCCGCCGGGTCGCGGGTCGTGCCCAGCGAGAAGGGCAGCAGCACGAACGGGGCGTCGGCCGGCGAAGGCGTATCGCCCACCCGCCCGTGGTAGTTGAAACTGATCGGTGCGTGCGGTCGCGCCTCGCGCGTCTGCTGCGCCGCGTCCTGTCCGACCAGCAGCCCGGCCAGGCCGTGCCCGATGCCGTGGTGCGGCTCGGTGGCGAGCTGATCGGCGACCGCCGCGAGATTCTCCGCCGCACCGGCGCCGTCGGCCACGGTCAGTCGCACGGGCCGCAGGGCGGTGAACCAGCCGACCGTTCGTGAGACGTCGATGTCGTCGAAGAGGGGCTCGCGCCCATGACCCTCCATGTCGAACCAGGCAGTGTCCGACCCGGTCCAGCGACCGAGCGTCAGAGCCAGCGCGGTGACCAGAGTCTCGTGGACCGTGAAGCCGCGTTCGCGCGCGCGCCGGGTCAGCCGGTCCGTTGCCCGGGCGTCGAGGCTGCCCCTGATGCTGCGCACGTCGCCTTCGAGCGGCACCACGTCCCGGTCGTCGACCGGAATCGTCGGCTCCGCGCCGGGCGCTGTCCAGTACGGCAGCTCCGCCGCGAACGCGGAGGACTTGGCGTGTTCGTTGAGCCGCTGCGACCACTGGCGGAACGCGGTCGACTTGGCCGGCAGCCGCGGAGGCTCACCGGACGCGGCCCGGCCGTAGGCGTTGTTCAGATCGGCGAGCAGAATCGGCATGGAGGCGGTGTCCACCGCAAGGTGGTGCATCACCACGAGCAGCCGGTCCGGTGCGTGCTGCCCGCGCCGGAACAGCACGGTGTGCAGCAGCGGCCCGTCCGCGAGGTCGAGGCAGCGCTGCGCCGCCTCGGCCGACTCTGCCATCCGCCTCTCCTGGTCGGCGGGCGCGATCTGGGACAGGTCGTCGATGGACAGCAGCGGCCGCTGCTCCGCCTCGGCAGTGTGCTGTGTCCATCCCTCCGCGCGCCGCACCAGCCTCAGCCGCAGCGCGTCGTGGTGCTCCACCAGGGCGCGCAGCGCCTGCTCCAGCGCGCTCGCGTCGACGGCCGTACGGCTTTCCAACAGCAGCGCGCGGTTGTAGTGGTCGTGTCGGATGTCCAGCGAGGTGAACCAGTGCTGAATGGGTGTCAGCGGTGTCTGTCCGCTGACCGCGCCTTGCTGCGCGAGTACCACGGGTGCGTGACCGGCGTCCGCGACGGCCGCGGCCAGAGCCCGCACCGTCGTGTGCGCGAAGATCTGGCGGGGGGTGACCGGCAGGCCTTCCCGGCGGGCCCTGGCCATGACCTGCAGCGACAGCATCGAGTCACCGCCGAGCGCGAAGAAGTCGTCCGTGGCACTCACCGGGCCGCAGCGCAGCACCTCTTCCCAGATCTTGGCCAGGGCCCGCTCGGTACGGTTTGCGGGCGCCTCCTCGCCGGACACCGCATCGCCGGCTCCGGCCGACGGGGCGGGCAGCGCGCTGCGGTCCACCTTGCCGCCCTGGCTGAGCGGCATGGCATCGAGAACGACCACGACGGCAGGCACCATGTACTCGGGCAGCGACGTGGCCAGGAACGACCGCAGCGCCGCCGGTTCGGGAACAGGCGCGCCCGCGACGGGCACCGCGTACCCCACCAGCCGCTTGACCCCATGGTCCGCCCGAGCGACGACCACCGCCTCGGTGACCGCCGGATGCGCGAGCAACTGCGCCTCCACCTCGCCCAGTTCGACCCGGTAGCCGCGGATCTTGACCTGGTGGTCGGTGCGGCCGAGGAAGGAGAAGCTGCCGTCCTCCCGCAGGCGGGCCAGATCCCCCGTGGCGTACATCCGACGACCTGCGCCGGCGAAGGGATCCGGCAGGAACCGCTCCCCGGTCAGGGCCGCCTTGCCCAGGTAGCCGCGGCCGACGCCGACCCCGCCGATGTACAGCTCACCCGCGATGCCGGGAGGCAGCGGATTGAGGAACTCGTCGAGCACGTACATCCGCAGATTCCCGATGGGCACACCGATCGGGACGGGCTCCGACGGGTCGAAGGAGTGGTTGATGAGCTGCACCGAGCAGCCGACCACCGTCTCCGTGGGCCCGTACTCATTGATGATGCGTGCATCCGGTGCCGCCTGCTGCCAGCGGGTGACGGTCTCGGGCCGGACCTCGTCCGCGCCGACCACAAAGGTGCGGACCGAGCGCACACTGCCGTCGTCGACCAGCGCGCGCAGTACGTCCAGATGTCCTGGAGTGATCTTGAGCAGACTGAAGTCGCCCGGTGCACACAGCAGTTCGGCCAGCGACGACAGGCTCGGGTCCTTCGGCAGCAAGGTCACATCCTTGCCGCTGATGAACGGCAGGAAGAAGTTCGGCACGGACAGGTCGAACGCGATGGAGCCGAGCATCGGCGCGCCCTTCGCGCCCTGTGTGCCGTACCCCTCGATGGCCCACCACAGATAGTTGACCAGCCCTTGGTGGGGGATCAGCACACCCTTGGGGCGGCCCGTCGATCCCGACGTGTACAGCACGTACACCAGGTTCTGCGGACTCACCCCGGACCGCGGTGCGGATTCGGGCTGCCCGGCCAGCATCGCGGCATCCCGGTCCAGGCACAGGTTTTGCCCCCCGAAGCCGGTGGGCAAAGCCCCCAGCAGGCGCTCCTCGGTGACGACGATGCCGGTACGGGTGTCCTCGAGGATGTAGCCCAGCCGCTCCGCCGGATGCTCGGGGTCGAGCGGCACATATGCGGCACCCGACTTGAGGATGCCCAAGAGGGCGACGAACATCTCCACCGAATGCTCCAGGCACACCCCCACGAGCACCTCGGGCCCCGCCCCCCGCGCGCGCAGAGCATGCGCCAGCCGGTTGGCCCTGCGGTCCAGTTCACCGTAGGAAATGGCCGCACCCTCGGCAGTGACGATGGCCGGGGCGTGCGGAGTGCGGGCGGCCCACTCCTCGAACAGCTCGTGCAGACATGCGTCGGGGAACGGCATGTCGTTGCTGTTCGCCGCTCCCGTCAGACGCTCGCGCTCACTCGACGACGTGAGCTGAACCAGACTCAGCGGTTGTGCCGCATCCGCCCGGGCGATGTTCACCAGCAGCCGTGCGTACTGCCCGAGCAGACGCTCCGCCGTGGCCAGGTCGTAGCGGTCGGCCCGGTGGTTGAGCTTCAGGACCATCCGCTCATGGAGGTTGATGTCGAGCACCAGCGGATAGCCGGTGCGGCTCACCCTCGTCCGGTCCGTCAGCCGCAGATCGTCCGGCACCGGCACGGAGGTCCGCTTGAAGTTCTCGAAGACGACGATGCTCTCGAAGAGCGGCAGTCCGGCCGGCACCGACGAGGCACGCTGGATCTGTGCCAGTGAGTCGGCCTCGTGGTCACGCAGCTCCACGTTGCGCCGGTGGATGTCGTCCAGCCAGGAGCCGAGCGGCTGGTGGGGATCCGTGCGCATCCGTACGGGCAACGTGTTGATCAGCATGCCGACGGCGCGGTCGATGCCTGTGACCGGCGCGGAACGGCCGGCGACGGTCACACCGACCACGACATCCCGCTCGCCACTGTGCCGGCCGAGCAGCAGAGCCCAGGCCCCCTGCGCAATGCTGCTGACGGTGACCCGGCGCTTCCTCGCGAACTCGCGCAACTGCGCCGTGTCCTCGTCTGAAAGCACCAGCCGCACAGAGCCCGTGGAACTGCTGCCACTCTCGCCCCGGCCGGCCGGCAGCGGCGTCGCCGAAGTGAATCCGTTCAGCACGTCCTGCCAGTACGCCGCCGAGTCGTCGTCGGCGGTCGGCGGGCGCACCGCCACGGGCGCCGCGAGCGCCAGGGACACGTCCTTGTCCGGCGCGGCCCGCAGTGCCTGGTACGCGGCGAAGACATCGCCGAGCACGATCTGCAGACTCCACCCGTCGATCAGGATGTGATGGGCCTGCCACACGAAGCGATGGGAATTCACCCCTGTACGGGCCAGTGCGAACCGCAGCGGCGGTTCGGCCGCCAGGTCGAAGGGGCGGGCGGCCTGCTCGCGTACCCACTGCTCCACTGCGGTGGCTGGGGCCCCACGCAGGTCGGTGCGCGTGAACGGTGCCGTGTACGACCGCCGCACCAGTGCGAGCGGCTGTGACTGGTCCTCCCAGAGGAACTGGGTTCGCAGCGCCGGGTGCCGCTCCGTCTGCAGGCGCCAGGCCTGCACGAACGCCTCGGCGTCCAGCGGCCCTTCGATGTCGAACGCGAACTGCTGGACGTACTCCCCGGCTGCGCCGCCGTCATCCGCCAGCGTGTGGAAGAGCATGCCCGCCTGGAGAGACGAGGCCGGATGCACCGCCTCGAAGTCGGTGGGCTCGATGCCGGGTATCCCCGTGAGCAGGCCGAGACCGACGTCCGCCTGATCGGCGGGCGGTGCCTCGCCGGAGCGGGCATCGGGCAACGCGGCGAGTTCGGCGGCGAGTTCGGCGACCGTCTGGTGGCTGAACAGATGGCGGGGCAGCATCGCGAGGCCCGCGGCCCTGGCCCGCGCGACGATATGGATGGACATCATCGAGTCGCCGCCGTGATCGAAGAAGTTGTCGTGCACGCCGACCCGGTCGACGCCGAGCACCTGGGCCCAGATTTCGGCCAGAGTTCGCTCCTGCACGGTCCGTGGTGGGGCGTACGGCTGTTCCGCGGTGGTGCGCAGCCCCGTGGGCTCGGGCAGCGCCTTGCGGTCGATCTTGCCGCTCGCGGTCATCGGCATCCGCTCCAGCGCCACGATCACCGCCGGGACCATGTAATCGGGCAGGGCGCGACGCAGGTCGGCGCGGAGCGTGTCGATGTCCGGGGCACGGTCGGCGGCCGGTGCGACATAGCCGATCAGCCGTGGGCTTCCGGCTGTCTCCTTGACCACCACGGCCGCCTGCCCGACCTCGGCGGCGCGCAGCAAACGGGCCTCGATCTCTCCCGGTTCGATGCGGTGCCCCCGGATCTTGATCTGGTGGTCGGTGCGGCCGAGGTACTCGAGGCTGCCGTCCTCGCGCAGCCGTCCCGCGTCACCCGTGCGGTACAGGCGGCTGCCAGGCTCGCCCATGGGATCCGGCACGAAGCACAGGGCGGTCATCCCAGGCCGCTGCAGATAGCCACGGCCGAGGCCGATCCCGCCGATGCAGATCTCGCCCGCTACACCCGGCGGTACCGGGCGCAGTGCCGAATCCAGCACCTGCACCCGCATATGGTCGATAGCCCGCCCGAGCGGGACGCTGCCGCCTCCAGGCCGTACACGCTGCGCACACGCCCAAACCGTCGTCTCGGTGGGCCCGTAGACATTCCACACCTCGTCGGCACGCTCGAGCAGGTCACAGGCCAGTTGGGGAGACAGCGCCTCGCCACCGCACAGCACCCTGAGCCCGGCCGAGCCCTTCCAGCCCGCGGCCAGCAGCAGACGCCAACTCGAGGGAGTCGCCTGGACGACAGTCGCGCCGTTCGAGCGGAGCCAGACATCCAGGTGATAGCCGTCGGTGGCGGCGTCACGGGGAACCATGGCCACCCGCCCGCCCGTCACCACCGGCAGGAACAGCTCAACGAACGCCGGGTCGAAGGAGACGGTCGCCAGGCCCGCCATCACATCGGAGGGGCCGAAGCCGGTGATCCGCGCGAACGCCCGCAACTGGTTGACCAGCGAGCGGTGTTCGATCTGTATGCCCTTCGGCCGGCCCGTGGAGCCCGAGGTGAAGGCGGCATAGGCGAGCTGATCGCCCGTCGCGGTCGGCGGGAGGTCGCCGTCGTGGTCGCCATCGCGGTTGCCGTCGTCCGTCAGCTCGTCGAGCGACACGAGGGGCAGACCCAAGCCCTCCACCATCGAAGCGGTCGAGGGGTGGGTGACCAGGGCCGCGGGCCGCGCGTCCTCGACGGTGTGCCGCAGCCGTTCGACGGGATGCGCCGGATCCAGCGGCACGAACGCGGCGCCGGCCTTGAGTACGCCGAGCAGGCCCACCAGCAGGTCACGGCTGTGTGGGAGACATACACCCACGAACTGCTCGGGCCCGATCCCGCGTTCGCGCAGCGCCCTGGCCAGCCGGTTGGCTTGGCGGTTGAGCCGGCTGTACGAGTAGGACCCGTGAGGGTCGGACACGGCGACGGCATCGGGAGTGCGCCGCACCTGCTGCTCGAACAGTTGCGGCACGCACAGCTCGCCGAGCGGCTCTTGATGCGGTGAGGCGGCAGCGGCGACCACCTGCGCGAGTTCGCCGTCGCGCATCAACCGCAGTTCACCCACCGGAGCCGATGGCCGCTCCACCACCTGCTCCAGCAGGAACTCCAGACGTTCGCACAGGCTGCGCACCCGGTCGGCGTCGAACAGATCGGTGGAGTAGGAGAGTTCCAGGTGCAGCGTGTCTCCGCGCCGGACCGTGTGCAGGGTGAGATCGACCTTGGCGGACGACTCGTCCGTGGGGACCTCCGTCACCTCTACGCCGGGCAGCCGCCACTGCTCTTCCCCGCCCTCGAAGTGCTGGAACAGCACCTGGAACACGGGGTTGACCGAGGGGTCGCGAGCGATCCGCAGATCGGTGACGACTTGCTCGAACGTCACGTCCTGGTGGTCGAGCGCCCCCAGCATCCGGGCGTGCGTCTGCCGCAGCACGTCGGTGAACAACGGGGTGTCCGTGAAGTCGGCCGTGATCGCGACGGTATTGGCGAACAGACCCAGGACCGATTCCACATCGGCATGCGTACGGCCCGACACGAGCGAGCCGATCGCGAAGCGGGCCTGCCCGCTGTGCCGGTGCAGCAGCACGGCGAATGCCGCGAGCAGGGTGGAGGACTCGCGGACCCGATAGGTGTCGCTCAGCTCGCGCAGCCGGGCGGCGAGAGCGGGCGGAAGGGTGTGGACCAGGGAACCGCCGCGGTGACTCGGCTCCCGCGGGCGCTCCCGGTCGGTCGGCAGTGCGAGAACAGGGGGAAGCCCGGACAACTCCGAGCGCCAGTAGGCCAGTTGCTGCTCGCCGAGCGGCCCGCTCAGACGCGCCGCCTGCCAGCGCGCGAAGTCCGCGTACTGCACCCTTGCCGGGCTGAGAGCAGGCGCACGGCCTGTCACGCGGCCGGTGTAGAGCTCCCCGAGCTCGCGGCTGAGCAGCGAGCAGGTCCAGTAGTCGGAGCAGATGTGGTGCATGGACAGTTGCAGCAGATGGTCCTCGGGGCCCATGGCGATCAGTTGCGCCCGGAACACCGGGCCGCTTCCCAGGTCGAACGGGACAGCCCTGCGCTCCTTGGACAGTGCGAGGGCCGCTTCGAAACGCTCCTTGGGCGCACGTCCCGTCAGATCCACGATGTCGAACGCGGCCCCGGCGGCCGGCGCGACGACCTGCACAGGAGTGTCGTGCAGTGCGTAGCGGGTGCGCAGGATCTCGTGACGTTTCACCAGATCGTCCAGGGCGCCGCGCAGTGCGTCGTGGTTGAGGGGTCCACGCAGCCGCAGCAACCGGTTGATGGTGTAGACGCTCTTGTCGTCGAGCAATTGGTCGATCACCCACAGCCCGTGCTGGGCGGGGGAGAGGGGGGCGGGCCCCTCGGGCCGGGCGCCGGCCGGAATGCCGGGATCGGCTGCGGCGAAGCCGCGCAGCCGCTGCTCCATCAGGGCGCGCTTGGCGGCGGACAAGGTTCCGCGGTCGGGGGCGACGGGCACGGTCGTCATGTGCGGTCCTTCGGTCCGGTGTCCTTGACGGTGTGCAGGGCGTCGGTGAGGTCGAGAGCGATGTCGTGAACGACAGCGGCCTGCCGCTGTCGGGGGAAGGCATGACTGCCGGGGTGACTGCGCAACTGGAAGGCGCCTGTGGTGTGTTCGCCCCAGGCGAGCATCTCTTCCGATGTGGTCAGCGGGTCGGCAGTCCCTTCCAGGGCGGTGACAGGGCAGGTCAACAGCGGTCCGGGGCGGAAGGAGTAGCTCTCCACGATCCCCAGATCACCGCGCAGAGCCGGTTCGATCAGTTCGATCAGCTCGGGATGGTCCAAGGCCTCGGGCGGAGTGCCGCCGAGGGCGGCCAGTGTCGCGACGATCTCCTCGACGGGCTGGTCGCTCAGCTTTCGTAGTCGGGGCCCGCGGGGTGGTGCGGGACAGCCGGAGACCAGCAGCCGCAGCGGTGGCCGGCCACGCGCGGTGAGCTCACGCGCCAGTTCGTAGGCGATCAGCGCACCCATGCTGTGGCCGAAGAGGGCGTACCGGCCGGATGCCGCCACAGCCTCGATGTCCGGCAGCGCGTGTTCCACCACCGCGTCCATCGTGTGTACGGCCTCTTCGGAGATCCGTGATTCCCGGCCGGGCAGGAGCACCGGCAGCACAGCGAGCCAGTGTGGCGCGAACCGCCGCCACGGCCGGTAGTAGCTGGCCCCCGCGCCGGACGGCGGCAGGCAGATCAGCGGGGTCTGGCCTGGTAGAACGTCGTCCGGCAGCCAGTGCGAGTGCGCGGCCGGATGCCGCGTCCGTACGGTGCTCATGCCGAGCCTCCCCGCGCCTGCTGCGCGTCCGGCCGCGGCGCCGCACCCTCCGGCAGGGCCGCGCCCTGCGACATCGCCTCCGCCTCCGAAAGGGCCTCGATCTCGGCGAGCACGAGCTCCTCGACCTTCGCCGCACAGCTGCGCACCGTCGGATGCTCGAAGAGCAGACTGACCGGCAGAGCCGTGCCGAAGGCGCTGCGCATCCGCGCGATGGCCCGGGTCGCCAGCAGGGAATGCCCGCCTGCTGCGAAGAAGTCGGTGTCGATGTCCAATGCGGTCAGCCCCAGCACGTCCTGCCAGCAGGCCGCCACCACTTCCTCCACCGGAGTGCGCGGTGCGGTCCGCACCGGCGCCGCCTCCGTCCGAAGGGACGGCGGTGGCAGTGCACGTCGGTTCAGCTTGCCGCTCGGGTGGCGCGGCAGCTTCTCCAGCAGGTTCAGCGAGGCGGGCACCGCGTACCGCGACAGCCGCTGCGCCGCGAAGGCCAGTACCTCGCTCACGCTCGGCGTCACCCCGCGGACGGTTGTGGCGTACGCGGCCAGCCGTTTGTCTCCGGGGGTCGGCTCCCACGTCATCGCGAGACATTCACTGACGCCCGGGTGCGCGCGGATCGCCGCCTCGACCTCACCCAGTTCGATCCGCACCCCACGGATCTTGACCTGGCCGTCGGAGCGGCCCAGGAACATGATCGAGCCGTCGGCGCGCCGGCGCCCGTGGTCCCCGGTGCGGTACAGCCGTTCGCCGGCCCGGAAGGGGTGCGGAACGAAGGCCTGCGCGGTGCGCCCGGGATCGCCGAGATAGCCGCGCGCGAGGCCCGGTCCACCGATGTGGATTTCGCCGGGGACGCCGACAGGTACGGGTTCCAGATGCTCGTCGAGCACATATACCTCGTTGTTCTCCATCGGCGGGCCGATCGGCACGGAAGCTCCGGGCAGCGCCGGATCGTCGGGTCCGCACACATGCGCCGTCGAGTCCACGGAGGCCTCGGTGAGCCCCCAGGCGTTCAGCAGCAGTACCCGATCGCCGAATCGACGGCGGAAGCGGCCCACCAGATGCGGTCCGAGTGCCTCCCCGCTGGAGCCCACACTGCGCAGCGCGGGCAGACTCGGGGCGCCGGGGGCGTCCAGGCAGTCCAGGAACGGGCCGAGCATGCTGGGCACGAACTGGATGTGTGAGACCGCGAATCGCTCGGCCGCGCGCACGATGGCCTCCGGGTCCCGGTGCTCTCCCGGAGCCATCAGCGCCACACCCGCGCCGTGCAACAGAGGCCAGAACAGCTCGACAGCCGAGGGGTCGAAGACGGTGGTGGTCTTGTGCAGCACCGTCTCGCCGGGCCGAAGCGCGATGATCCCCTGCATCCACGCCATGCGGTTGACCCAGCCGGTGTGGGTGCATCCCACGGCCTTGGGTTTGCCTGTGGAGCCCGATGTGAACAGCACCGCGGCGAGCCCGAACGGATCGACCCGTACGTCCGGCGCGGTCGGGGGGTGGTCCTGCCACGCATCCGCCGTCCAGGCGATCGGCGTGGTGGCCGTACCGTCGAGCTGCCCGGCCAAGTCCGGCCGGACCAGGCACAGCGGCGCCCCGACCTCTGCGAGCAGCGTGCGCACCCGCTCGGCGGGCGTTTCCGTCTCGATCGGGACGTAGGCGCCGCCGGCTTTGAGTACGCCGAGCAGAGCCGCGAGGGTTTCGGGCGCACGGTCGAGGAGCAGCCCGACCGGAGTCTCGGCGTGCACGCCGCGGTGGATCAGTTCACGGGCGATCCGGTTGGCGTTCTCGTCCAGTTGCCGGTAGCTCCAGCTGACCCGGCCGTCGGTGACAGCGATGGTGTCGGGCGTACGCAGCGCCTGTAGGGCGAACAGTTCGTGCAGCGCGAGCTGCGGATACGCCACGGGCGGCGGCGCCGCGCAGACGAGGGCCTGCTCCCGTGCGGGTTCGGTCAGCAACGAGACGCGGCTGATGGGCAGATGCGGGGCATCGACCACGGATCGCAGCAGCGCGTCGAAGTGTTCCGCCAGCCGTTGCATCGTGGCCGGGTCGTACAGCTCGGTGTCGTACTCCAGCTCTCCGGCGAGGCCCGTCGCGGTGCGCTCCAGAGACAGCGTCAGGTCGTATTTGGACACCACCGCCGTCTGCGGCATCTCGGTCACGGCCAGACCCGCCGTCATACGCTGCGCGTCCGCGCTGCGTTCGACCAGCTGCAACATCGCTTGGAACAGCGGGGTACGAGACAGGTCGCGCTCCGGCTTGAGCTCCTCGACCAGTCGCTCGAACGGCATGTCCTGATGCGCGTACGCTTCCACCGCCGTGTCCTTGGCCCGCTCCACAAGAGTGCGGAACGTCGGGTCGCCCGAGACGTCACCGCGCAGCACCAACATGTTGATGAAGCAGCCCACGAGGTTCTGGGCCGCGCTGTGGCCACGCCCGTGGACCGTGGTGCCGATCGTGATGTCGCTGCGGCCGGTGTACTTCGAGAGCAACAACTGGAAGGCGGCCAGCAGCGTCATGAACAAGGTTGCGCCCTGCTCACGGCCCAGCCGCTCCACCTCCTCGGTGAGCGCACGGTCGAGGTCGAATCGGATCGACGTTCCTTTGCCGGTGCGCTGTGCCGGCCGCATCCGGTCGGCGGGCAGCTCCAGGGGGATCGAGCCCGTGAGCGTGTCCTTCCAGTGGTCGAGCTGCTGCCGGATCTGCCTCTGGCGCTCGGGGGACTCCTGCCAGGCGGTGACATCGGCGTACTGCACCGTCAGCGGCTGCAGCTGCGGGCCCGTCGAACGGGCGGCTGAGTACAGTGCGCAAAGATCGTCGATGAGAACGCCCGCGGACAAGGCGTCGGTGGACATGTGATGGACGGTCAGGCACAGCAGATGAGTGTCGTCGCTCAGCCGTGCCAGACGAGCACGTACCGGCAGTGCCGCTGCCGGATCCAGCGGAAGCAGTACTTCCGCTCGCAGAAGTTCTTGCGCCCGTTCCTCGCTGTCCGGCCCACTGAGGTCGACGCGCTCGACAGGAACCGGCCGGGGCGCGTTGATCACGCCCATGGGCTCGCCGTCCACGACGGTGACGCACGTACGCAGCGTCTCGTGCCGTTCGATCAGCCCGTCCAGCGCTGTGTGCAGCGCCGTCTCGTCCAGCGGACCGTGCAGTCGCAGCGCGAAGGGAACCATGAACTCCGAGCGGGTTGCGGAGAGCTGGTCCAGGAACCAGAGCCGGCGCTGACCGGAGGAGAGCGGCACGGGACCTGAGCGGTCGATCCGTTCGACGGCAACGGACGCCGGGTCGGGCGCAGCGTCCGCGGCTCCGGCGATCACCCGCTGCGTGAACGAGGCGATCGTGGGATGCCGGAACAGGTCGCGCAGCAACTGCGCCCCACTGGTGCCGGGAAAGACGGTGACAGCCTCCTGGACGATCCGGGCCGCCCGTAGCGAATGTCCGCCGAGCGAGAAGAAGTCGTCGTGGATGCCGATGCCGTGCGTGCCCAGGACCTTCTCCCAGATGCGCGTCATCAGCCGCTCGGCGGCGCTGCGGGGCGCCTCGGGCTCAGTGGCGGCCCGGTCGTGCCCGCTCCCCGGTTTCGGCAGGGCGGCCCGGTCCAGCTTGCCGTTGGTGGTGAGCGGTATGGCGTCGATCCGTATGACGACCGTGGGGACCATGTACTCGGGCAGTGACAGGGCCAGGAACCGGCGCAGCGTCGCGCTGTCGACGGCCGAAGCGTCACCGTCCGGCCTCGGCACCCAGTAGGCGACAAGGAGGGGGTCACCGGCGACGTCCTCGCGTACCAGTGCCACGGCCTCTCGAACGGCCTCGTGGCGCAGCAGCGCGTTCTCCACCTCGCCCAACTCGATACGGAATCCCCTGAGTTTGACCTGATGGTCGCAGCGGCCGTGGAACTCCAGCAGCCCGGCACTGTTCCAGCGGGCCAGATCACCGGTGCGGTACAGCCGGCCGCCCGGCTCGGGGCCGTACGGATCGGGTACGAACCGGTCGGCGGTCAGCCCGGGCCGGCCCAGGTAGCCGCGGGCCACCCCGTGCCCGCCGATGAACATCTCACCCACCGTTCCCGGCGGCAGGGGTCGCATCTGTTCGTCGAGGACGAAGATGCGCGCATTGCCCGCGGGCGCGCCGATCGGCACCGGTCCCGAGACGAGCTCCTGCGGGATCTCGTAGGTGGTGCAATAGACCACCGCCTCGGTCGGCCCGTACTCGTTGACGAATCTGGCGGCCGGCGCGAGCTTGCGCCACGCCGCGATCGACTCGGCGTGCAGCTGCTCGCCGCCCAGGATGACGGTGCGCAGCGAGTCGAGGCAGGCACTTGGCGCCATGCGGGCGCGCAGCGCCTCCAGATGGGACGGGGTGAGCTTCAGGACCGCAAAGTCCCGCCCTGGCTCCTGGAGCACCTCGGCCAGCTGATCCAGGGTGTTGCGCTCGGACAGGAGCTCCACCTGACGCCCGCTGAGCAGGGGCAGATACAGCGGGGTCACCGTGAAGTCGAAGCTCAGCGGCGAGTGCACCGGGCTGCCGTGTGCGCCACCGCGGTCGAAGTCCACTGCCGCGCCCAGGACATGATTGGTCAGGCCTCGGTGGGTGACCGCAGTGCCCTTCGGATTCCCGGTGGTCCCCGACGTATAGATGACATAGGCCAGTTGGTCCGGGTCAAGGGCGATCGCAGGATCGCTGTCCGCTGTCCGCGGCAGTGGCAGGTCCAGGCAGATGATCTCCCCGTCGATGTCATAGGGGATCCGCGGCGCCAGGATGCTGTCGGTGATCACCACGGTCGGCGACGCGTCGGACAGCATGAACGCGATCCGCTGGTCCGGACAGTTGGTGTCGACCGGCAGATACGCGCCTCCGGCCTTCAAGATGCCCAGAGCGGCAGCCACTTGGTCCGTCGAGCGCTCCAGGACGATCGCCACGATCGACTCCGCACGTACCTCGCGCTCGCGCAGCAGATGGGCGATCCGGTTCGCCCGCGTATTGAGCTCGCGGTACGTGACACTCCGGGTGCCGTCCACCACGGCGATCGCATCGGGCGTGCTGCGCACCTGTGTCTCGAAGAGATCGGGAAGCCCGGTGAAGGTGTAGGGGCGCGCGGTGTCGTTCCAGCCCCGCAGCACATTGTGCCGCTCCCCGGTGGTGAGCGTCGTGACGGCTGACAGCGGCAGCTGCGGATCGGCGAGGACGTCGGTGAGCACGCCGGTGAACGCCTGCTGCAGTCGCCGCACGCTCGCACGGTCGAACAGCGCGCTGCGGTACTTCCAGTAGCCGCGCAGCGTCGCGCCGCTCTCGACGAACGACACCGTCAGATCGAGTGAGGCCGCATCGTGGAACAACTGCTCCTCGTGCACTTCCAGGCCAGGGAGCACGAGGTTGTCCTGCGGCGGGTTGTGCAGCTGGAACAGCACCTGGACCAGCGGCTGACGCCCCGGCTCACGAGCCGGGGCAAGCTCCTCGACGACTCGCTCGAACGGGGTGTCCTGATGCACCATCCCGTCGAGGACGGTCCGTCGCACCTGTGCCAGCAGTTCCCGGAACGACGGATCCGCTGATACGTCGATACGCAGGCCGAGCGTGTTGACGAAGAACCCGATCAGGCCCTCCCATTCGGGCCGGGAACGACCCGCCACCGGCACACCGACGACGAAGTCGTCCTGACCGCCACGCCGGGCGAGCAGTACCGAGAACGACGCCAGCAGCACCATGAACAGGGTGCAGCCCTCGCTCCGGGCCAGATCCCTGGCCCGCTCGACGGTCTCGGCCGGGATGTCGAAGGAGATCGTCTCCCCTTCGAACCCGGCATCCGCGTCAGGAGCCCGGTCGAAAGGCAGTCGCAACGCCGCCGGGGCGTCGCAGAGTTGGGACCTCCAGTACGCCATGTGCTCCGCAGACCCGTCGCTCACCTCGCGCGTGCGCTGCCACTGCGCGAAGTCCGCGTACTGCACCGTCGGCTCCGGCAGCGGAGAAGGCCGACCACGGCTGAACGCGCGGTACAGGGCGCTCAGTTCACGCTTCAGTACCAGTTCCGACCATCCGTCGGCGACCGCGTGATGAAGGCACAGCACCAGCAGGTGATCGTCGTCGCTGAGTCGGATCAGCTCCCAGCGGACTGCCGGCGCCTCGTCCAGGCGGTACGGCAGCGCTGCCAGCTCTCGCGCACGTGCGTATGCGGCAGCTGCCGGATCGGGCGCGCCGGACAGATCGGACCGGGCGAGCCGTCCGGGAACGTGCACCACCTTCTGCACGAGATGCTCGCCGCCGGCTCCGTACACCGTGCGCAGCACTTCGTGCCGCCGCTCCAGCTCGGTGATCGCCTGATCGAGCGCATCTTCCGACAGCGCGCCACGCAGCCGGTAGGCGTAGGCGAAATTGTTCACCGCGGCGTCCGGAGCCAACTGCTCGACCAGCCACATGCGTTCCTGGCCGAAGGACAGCGGAGCCTCGGCCGAACCGCGCGGCCGGATCCCACCGGTCGCGACCCGGTTGCGACGCGTCTGCAGCCGCTGCACCAAGGCGGCGTCCTGATGCTCGGGCCGGGATGACCTCTGTACGCCCATCACTGATCTCCGTTTCCGGGGCGCCGACATGACACGTAGGTCGTGCGGATGTGCGGAACCGGGATCTAGGAGGCGTCGGCCATCCGGCGGCGCAGACTCAGCGGGCGCATGTCCACCCACACGTCCTCGATGCGCGTCAGGCACACCTCCTTGGGCCCCGTGGTGCCCTCCGCCGTCCATCCGTCGGGCAGTTCCCGTCCGGCCGGCCAGATCGAGTACTGCTCCTCGTGGTTCACAACCACCTGGTACACGGGCGTCTGCGGCTGAGACTCGTTCATGACCGAAGTCCTTCCGATACATCGGGGCCCGGCCGGGCGGCCCGGGCAATGGCGACCCGGCCACCGTGACGAGGCGCTCTATCGCTTCGCATTTGCGCGGCCATCGCATGCGAATAGCCGGCGAAAGGAGCGGTGATATGGCGGTGAGCGACGCTCGGCGGCGTAGTCAGTCAGTCCGCGCCTGCTCCGCCGGGGTCCAGCACACCGGTACGCAGCGGCCCCAGCCATCCGAGGTGATGAGATGCGCGATGAGTTGCTGTACGTGAAGCCGAACATCCGAATCGAGGGACTGGTCAACCGGTTCTGCGCCTGGCTGCATGTGTACGCGCCGGTGCCGGCCGCCATGAATCTGGCGAGCCTTCACATGCCCATGCTCGACTCCTTCGTCGAGCACCCCCAGGTGCACGTCGACGCCGTCGCCAATCCGCAGATGAAGGGCAGCTTCTTCATCAACGCCGATATCTCGCGGGCCGACGAGATCCGTGAGCTGCGTGACGACATCCGTAAGGAGAACGCCGCGGCGCTCGCCTTCGCGGACGCGGTGGCGAAGGCGGAGAACCTGCTGCGCACCCAGGCCACCGGATACGACCTGACCCCGCTCTACGCCCAGCTGCCCGAAGAGCTGCACGGAGCCGTCGAGCTCGTCTACGACATCAACAACCACCCGCAGCTGCGCTTCATGGAGGCGATGCTCTACCGCAGCGACATTCACCGCCCCGACCGCCAGTCCATCGATCTCAGCCTGGACGACGGCAGTGAACCGCCCTTCGCGCTCAGTACCCCGCGGCTGCCCGGGCCCGGGCATCTGCAACTGCCGCTCCAGCTGCGGCATGCCGGCATCGACGAGCTGTTCGCGCTGCGGGACAAGCCCCGCAGGCTCGGCGAGATCGCCGACAGCCTGGAGATCACCTCCGGGGATGACGTGCGGCAGCTCCGTACCCTGCTCACCCCCGAGCCGACGCCGGTGGCGGACCGCGACGTCACCTCCGGCGGCCGTATCCGCTACTTCGGGCATGCCTGTCTGCTGCTGCAGAGCCCCACGGTCTCCATCATGGTGGACCCCTTCATCAGCTCGCATCACGCGGCCGGAGACCGGTTCACCTACGCCGACTTGCCGGACCATGTCGACTATGTCCTCATCACCCACGGCCACCAGGACCATGTGGTGCCCGAGACGCTGCTGCAGATGCGCGGCCGCATCGGAACCGTGGTCGTACCGCGCAACGGCGGCGGCCACCGCCAGGACCCCTCACTGCGCCTCTTCCTGGAGAGCCTCGGCTTCAACGTGCGCGAGGTCGACGACTTCGACGAGCTGACCTTCGAGGGCGGCAGCATCGTGGCCACCCCGTTCCTCGGCGAGCACTGCGACCTCGACGTGCGCGCCAAGTCGACGTACATGATCCGGCTCGCGGGCAAGAGCGTGTTCGTGGGAGCCGACTCCTCCGGCCTGGACCGGCAGCTCTACCACCGCATCCGCCGCGCCCTGGGGCCCGCCGACTACGGTTACCTTGGCATGGAGTGCGACGGTGCGCCGCTCACCTGGTTGTACAGCTCGCTGTTCACCCAGCCGGTGCCCCGCAAAATGAGCATCACCCGCAAACTCTCCGGATCCAACGCCACCCAGGCACTGGACATCGTGGAGGAACTGGGCATCAAGCACGCCTATGTGTACGCCATGGGACAGGAGGACTGGCTCCAGCACATCATGGCCACCAGCTACACACCGGAGTCGTATCAACTCCAGCAGGTGGCCGAGTTCCTCGACGGCTGCAAGGAGCGGGACGTACAGGGCACGCACCTGTTGGTCCGTCAGGAGACCCGCTGGTGAGCGGACTTGAGGTACGCCTCCTCCTCGACACCGGACCCACTGCGGCAGAAGTGGCCGAGCTCCGGCGGCGCTTCGACGCACTCGGAATGAGCGCCACTGCGGAAGGCCACTCCTATGGCGGCCCGCCCCCGACCTCTGCATTCCTCATCGTCGTCAACGCCCCGCTGTCCCCCTTCCTCGATCGCTTCGCCCAGCAGCCGGGCGGCGCCGAGCGGCTCCGCTCGCTCGTGGCCCACCTGTTGTCCCTGCGCGCGGACTCCCGCCGTTGGGGACGCCCGCACGGAGTGCGGCTGGAGGACGCGGCCACCGGGCTGGCCGTCTCCCTCACCCATGAACTGCCGAGCGAGGCGTATACGGCGCTCCTCACCGCAGACCTGTCGGCATTCGACCACGGGTCTTCGCCCATGGACGTGCGCTGGGACGTCCGACTGGCCCGCTGGAGCGCCCACTTCACCACCTCACCGGTGGCCGTGGCCCGGCGGCTGCCGCCGCGCCGGGGAGTTGGTGCAGCAGAGCCCGCGGCCCGCGGTCTTGACGAGCAACGCACCCGGGAGTTGTGGCAGCTGGTGGAACGGGCCGGTTCCGCTGTCGCCTGGCAGCGCGCCTCCATCGTGCTGTGGAGCCGACTTGGCTGGAGCACCTGCGCCATTGCCACCCGCACGCTCGTGAGCAAGGACCGCATACGCGCCGTCATCCGCAACTTCAACCGTGACGGCTTCGACTCCTTCCGGATCGGCTACGCCGAAGGCGAGGCGGTCGAGCCCACCGCGGCGGAGGAACGGGAGGCGGCCGCGGTGGTGCGCAGTTCACCGAGGGACTTCGCTGTCGAGCGTGAGTCGTGGGATGCGGCGTCGCTCGCCGAGTGCCTGGTCGGCTCCGGAATCGCCGACGATGTCGACCCCAAGTGGCTCGAGACCCTGCTTGCCGGCGGCTGACGCACGACCCGGGAAGCGTACGGCTGTGCCCGGCGGCTCCACCGGATGGGGTCGCCGGGCACAGCCGTACGGTTCAGCGCCGGGAGAGAGCAAGGGCCGCCGGTACGGCTTCGGCAAGCGCCGCACGCCAGGACTCTTCGGCGCCGCCCGCCGGTTCGCGGAGCGCCGAGGCGTAGCGGGCGGCGCGGAACAGATGGGCCGGAGCGTCGGGGGAGTAGGCAAGCCGGCTGTCGCTGCCGACCAGCTCGCGCAGCTCCAGCGCGAGCGACAGCCAGTCCACATGGCCGCCGATCGCGTTCACCACCCTGTACGCCGGAGATTCGACAACGTCGACCAGGAACCGGGCCAGCCGGTGCGCACTGATCCACGGCAACAGGCCCGGCCGGTACCGCGATTTCGTCTCCCGCGTACCCGGCAGCAGCATTTCGGTGCGGGCTTGTGCGGCCTGCAGCAGGGATCCCGTGACCCCCCAGCGCAGTTGATGGTGCAGCCGGTCGTGGCAGCCCCACACCGCCGGTACCCGCACGGCGCTCCAGCCGTGCGGTGTACCGCGTCGCGCCTGCGCCAGCAAGCGCTCGCACGCCAGTTTGGCCTCTCCGTAGGCGTTCACCGCACCGACGGGCCCGGCGCCCTCCGCAACCGGACCCGGAGGCGGGCTGCCGTAGGCGTCCACACTGCTGACGAAGACGAACGATGCGGCGGAGCCGCCCGCCAGCAGAGCCCGCATTGCGGCGACGTCCACGTTCGGCGAGGTGAAGGTGCACGCCGCGTGCACCACCGCACCCACCCCGTCGGCCGCGGCGCGCAAGGAATCGGCGTCCGCCAGATCGCCCGCGACGATCTCGACGGGTTCTCCGGCCAGCAGATGAGCCGACTCGGGCCGCACCAGGGCACGCACACTGCGGCCCCGCGCCAGCAACTCCCGTACCACGAACGACCCCACGCCACCGGTGGCACCCGTGACCAGCACCGGCCCGGCAGCCGCTCCCGACAGCCCGGCGGACGGGGTGCGGGCCCGATGCGCGCGAGCGGACGTTGGCACCTCGCCCGCGGCTCGTGCCAGCAGCTGCGCCCCGGCGCGTTCGTCGAGCAGCCTGCCGAGTCTGCGGGCGGAGCCGCACTCCATCACCTCCAGGCCCGTGACCGGCAGCGCCAGACGGCGGCGCAGCCGCTCGGCGGCCTGCACCGCAGTCAGCGAGTGTCCTCCGGCGGCAAGGAAGTCCTCGTCCAGTCCCGGCCTGCTGCCGAGCACCTCATCGAACACCGAGACCACGGTCCTCAGCCGAGTGCCCTGCTCCGCCCACCCGGCGGCCGTCTCCGGCCGCCGTGAGCGGGGCGGAGCCGTCCACCGCTCCTTCTCCCGCCGCTGCCCGCCGTGAGCCGCTTCGGCGGGCAGCGGAATGTCGGGTGCATCCGCGATCTGGGCGAGCAGCGCGAGATAGCGGCGGTGTAGTGCCTTCACTTCATCGGCATGGAACAGGGCGGTGTGGTAAGTCCAGTGCGCGACAAGGCCATTCGGGCGCGGCTCCAGCGACAGCGACAGGTCGAGATCGCATGCGGTACCAAAGATCTGTTCGCGCGCCGCCTCGAGACCGACCCAACGAGCCTCCGGCTCAGGCACGTTGTGCAGTTGGAACATCACCGGAGTCAGCTGGCGCCGACGACTGCTCCGGCCGCGCGCCACGCTCTTGACCACCTCTTCGAACGGAACGTCCTGGTGGTCCATGCCGTCCAGACAGGTCGCGCGGACCCGGCGGAGCAGTTCCCGCGGGGTGGGCCGACCCGACAGATCGAAGCGCATCGCGAGCGGATTGACCAAGTAGCCGACCAGGTCGTGGACATCAGCCTCGCTGCGTCCGGCGGTAGGCGTCCCGATGACCAGATCCTCGGCTTGTGTGGTGGACCGTAGCAGCGCGCAGAACCCGGCCAGGAGCACCATGAACGACGAAGCCCGCTCATCGCGCGCCAGCTGCTGGAGCCGAAGAGAGAGTTCGGCAGGCACCCCGGCGGTAAATGTCCGGGCCGCATGGTCGGCGGCCCCGGCGTAGGCGGAGGACTCGCCGCCGACGCCCGGAAGCACGACTGCGGGCGCGCCTGCCAGATGCCTGCGCCAATAGCCGAGGCCTTTGCTGTACATACCGCCGGCCAGCTCGCGGCGCTGGCGGGCCGCGTACTCGGTGTACGTCACGCGCAGCCTCTGCGGCGGTGGCGTGCGGCCCAGCCGGCGCGCGCTGTACAGCTCGGCCAGCTGCTGCCACAGCACACTCTCGGACCAGCCGTCGACGGCGATGTGATGCAGACACAGCACCAGCAGGTGCTCGTTCGGCGCGGTCCGTAACAGGCGCCAGCGCACGGGAGGTTCGCGATCCAGGGCGTACGGTGCCGCGCCGAGCGCCGCCGCGATACCCCGTGCAGCTGCCGCGGGATCGGGCAGATCGCTCAAGTCCGAGGACGGCAGGTCCACCGGGAGCGCGCGCTGTACCCGCTGGACCAGTCGTCCATGCTGCTCGGCGAGCACGGTCCGCAGCACGGCCTGTCGCCGGTGCAGCAGGTCGATGGCTTCACGCAGAGCCACATGATCCAGCTCGCCGCGCAGCCACATCAGCAGCGTGCAGTGGTTGCTGCCGCTGCCGGGAGCCAGTTGCTCCACGAGCCACATCCGCTCCTGCCCGCAGGAGGCCGGCCCCTGGTCTTCGACTTCGCTCGCCGGGTGCGGTGTTGGAGGCCGGGTGGGTTGTGGAGGGGGGTTGCAGGGCTGTTCGGTCGGAAGGGACGTTCGGCGGGTCGTCATGGCTGGAGGCTGGCCCGTATGGCTATGTGTCTCCTTCTGCGGGGCTATCGGCACCCGCGGGGGACCACGGAGACTGTCCGGGCATGAGGTGAGTCCGCCTCGAGCAATGATCATCGGCAAGGAGGCCTGACCACTGTGGGGGAGGGGTTGGGCTTCGCCCCGCTATGTGGAGTAGGTGCCCTACGGGCTGTTCATGGCCGTGAGGTCGCGGGTCGAGTGTGGATCCCGGCGTGGGGCGCCGGGATCCAGACTCCGCTGGGTCAGCGCCAGCCGGAGCAGGAGATCTGCTTGTGGGGCGTGTAGCGCCATTGCTCGGTACAGACCTGAACCCACACGTTCTCGATCTTGCCCATGTTCCGGGTGTAGTCCCAGTGCGCGGCGCTGGTGTCACCCTGCGGTGTGGCGTTGCTCAGGTACACGTCGCGCTTCTCGCGAGGGCCTTGGAGCAGTTGGCAGCCGAGGTCGTTGCAATTGCCCCAGTAGTACGGCACAACTTCGTAGTGCAGGTAGGCAACAGCCCGGTAGTCGTCGCCGGCTGTGTCTTGGACCTGGGCGTTTTCGATGAAGGCTCGGGAGTTGAAATTCGGGCCCTCTTGCCATTCGATGGCGCCGGTGAAGCGGGCGCCGCTGACGGTGGCGATGAAACCTCGTCGGCCGTCTGCCTGTGCGGGACCGGCAGTGCTCAGCGTGACTGTTGTGGCCAGCAGCAAAGCCGTTGCCGCCATACCCCAGATCCGTTTGCCGAAGTGCTTCATCGCCCACCTTCTTGTCATGCCCTGTACATCAGGGCTGGGTGAGTATGAGCGTCGCGCCCCGGCTCTGTATTGGAGATTCCCGCTCAGCGCCAGCGTTGCAAGTGGCAGTTGCAGGACCTGGTTGTGCCCGTACAGCCCGTCTAACCCGGGACTGCCGTGACTTCCTCGTGTTCGCCGGCATCGCCTGCGCCCTACTCATGCACCGGGACTGATCCACCCGTGTCTGCGTGGGCGTGGGGCTCCCATGCCGCAGGGGGAGGGAGGGAGATGAGCCGGGCCGCGGAGGTCGAGATGTTCAGCGAACCGATCACGGCCTGTGAACCGGTCAGGGCGGGAGGGGCGGCGGGGCTGTCTCCGTGCGGCGCGTTGCCGGGTTTCGCGCCCCAGGGCATGGGAGGACGATGAGGACATGGACGCTTCACTGCGGGGCATCAGCAGCCCGGCCCGGCTGGCGGCGGTGGGAGAGGCCATCAGTCACGAGGAACTGGCGCTCGCGACCCGTAACCACGGTCTGCCACTGGAGGCCCTGCGCTACGACGTCACACCTCCGGGCCTGCACTACGTACTCGTGCACTACGACATCCCCGCCGCCGACCCCGACACCTGGCAGCTTACGGTCGGCGGGATGGTCCAAGACCCGCTCTCCCTCCGTGTGGAGGCGCTGCGTGCCCTCCCCGCGCGGACCGTACGCGTCACCATGGAGTGCGCCGGCAACGGCCGCGCCCGGTTGACGCCGCGTCCGGTCAGTCAGCCCTGGCTGGTGGAAGCCGTGGGCACAGCCGAGTGGACGGGAGTGCCGCTCCGTACCCTGCTCGCGGACGCCGGCGTCACACAGGGCGCGTCGGAGGTGGTGTTCACCGGAGCCGACCACGGGGTGGAACGCGGCGTCGAGCAGGACTACCAGCGAGCTCTGCCGCTGGCCGTGGCCACCGGCGAGGACCCGCCGGTGCTCGTGGCGTACGAGATGAACGGCCAACCGCTTCCGCCGCAGCATGGACAGCCGCTGCGGCTCGTCGTCCCTGGTTGGTACGGCATGGCGCACGTGAAGTGGCTGCGGGAGATCACGGTTGTGGACCGGCCGTTCACCGGTTTTCAGCAGAGTGTCGCCTACCGCTGCCGGCAGACCGCCGATGACCCGGGTGAGCCTGTCGACCGGATGAGGCCTCGCGCACTCCTGGCTCCGCCCGGTTTCCCGGACTTCATGTCCCGCACTCGGGTCGTGGACGCCGGGTCGGTCACGCTGACGGGCCGCGCATGGTCCGGCTTCGCTCCCGTGACTCAAGTGATGGTCAGCGACGACGACGGGCGCACCTGGACGGATGCCGAAGTAGATCCGGTGGACGGCCATCGGTGGGGATGGCAGGCATGGCGTGCCATCTGGACGGCCACTCCGGGCGAGCACGTATTGACCGCCCGCGCCTACGACGCCGACGGTCACGCGCAGCCCGTCGTCCAGCCGTGGAACCGCGGCGGCTTCGGCAACAACCTCGCCCAGCGGGTTCCCGTCCACTGTCGCTGACCTGCGACCTCTCTCCTGCCGGCGGTTACTGACCCACGACCTCACCCTCGGGCGGCCGGGAAGGCTACCCCGTCAGTACGAACGTGACACCCACGCCACATCGAACCCAGGCACACTCCAGGGGGCCCATTTCGATCGTCGGCACCTTCCTGCCGGAGCGCAACGGGACTTGGGCCGACTGATCACACGCATCGATGAGGAATTCGAGCGCCGCACGCTGCCCGACCCCAACATCATCGAGTTGGCGGTGTTCGGCTGGTGGTGGACCAGAATGCGGGAACGCTGACGGGCCCCGGACCCGCGCCCTCGATCGAACGACACCGTTCCCCTCCGCGACGGCTCCCCAAGATCTGTGCCAGAACCCACTTACCGCGCTGACCACTTGACCCACGATTGGTGGCTGGGCGTGCTGACCGGACGGCCCATCAGCGAGCGGCGGTGCGAACGAGTACGGTTGGGCGTTGTGTTCGCGGCGGCTGGGGCGGCGGGAGGCGTGCTCAGAGATCGGGCCGGCGATCGCCCGCTGGGTTTCAGGGAAGGACTCGCGGGGTCCGGTGAACCGCCGCATGGGCGCCCACTGCCGGTGTTCGGCGTGGTGTGCACGACGCAGACTCGGGTCGAGTTGATCATTGCGGTGCCGTGAGTTGTGCTCACTGGCCTTCTGTCTCGTCCTGCGTCTGATCCGCGGTCGGCGGCTCGTTGTAGGTGATGGTGATCGGGGTGTTTGCCTCGGCTCGTGCACGGGCTGACGCTGCTGCGATCTCTTCGTAAGTCCATTCCTTGTACAGGCGCTCCCCGTGGGCATCGGTGATGTCGATAACCAAACCGGTCCACTCATCGGCAGGTTGTTCGGGGACGAGCCCCAGTTCGTAGGTGGCGTCCTGGAGCATGGCTTCGGTGACGCGTATGCCGGTGAGTCTTTCGGCCAAGGCGAGGACCGCCGCCTTCCGGTCGACGTCCGGCGCGCTTTCGTCGTTCTCCCCTTCCACGGTCAGAGGGAAGCCGACTTCCCGTAGGAGGGGGATCAGTTCGTCGGGGGTGGTGCCGTCTCGTGACGTGGGGCCCTCGAACGTCGTACGCAGGTCACCATCCTCGAACCAGTGGAAGAGATGGATGGGTTTGCCGCCGTTGGCCGAGTGCGCCACGACCCGGCCGCCCCTCGACAGTGCTTCCAAGCACGCGCCGGGGATCCCGAGGCCACCGTCGTAGCCGAGAACGAGTGTCCACTCGCCGTTCTCGCCTGCCGTGGTGAACGCGCCCGCGACGTAGGACTCGTCCCAGTAGTCGTAGCCCTCTTGATCGCGGTGAGTATCGTCGGCCTCGATCAACCCAGCCGTTCCCTCCGCGGTACCGCGAGGTTGCGCCTCCATTGCGCGCAAAACCTCGTGCGGTGTCCGCCCCTGTATCAGGGTCAGGGTGTATCCACTTTCCATCGCATGGCGGAAGAGCTGTGAAGTGCGGATCCAGGCATAGTCGTGCGCGATCACCATATTCATACGGCGCAGTGTGCCTGATGCCTCTGACATTGCTGGCTCTGTCTTCGAGCAGCGGGTTCTGGCACAGATCTTGGGGAGCGATCGCGGTGAGTCATCGCGGTGTTCGAGGATGTGGGTGTCCTGGCTCATCCAATCGAGGCGTCTACTCAGCGAACCCAGTTGCTTGGGTGGCGCGGCCCGTCAGCTAGCCGTTCGAATGTTCGCGGCGCAGGTACTCAAGGCGCGACTGGAGGATGTCCAGGGCCTCGTGGATCGAGCAGTCGAGGTGGTCTCGGAACAGCTTGATGCCCTTGATGGTCGTGCCGCTGAGGATCTCCTCGTCCGCGAAGGCGAGCGGGCCGGCCGTCCAGGGGGCGGAGGCGGGATCTCCACCGGGCCAGTTGACGTCGGTCAGAGTGACGAGCAGACGGCCGTCGGCGAGCGCCACCGCCATGTCCGTGCCGCGGGCTGTCTTCTCCGTGAAGGCAGCGGGTGCGGTGTGGTCCAGGAGAAATACGAAGTGTTGGGCAATGCGTTGCCGCCATTCATCGAGCTCCCCGTCGGCGTCCAGGCGGAGGTTGGAGTTCCAGGCTGCTTGGGCGAGAACCGATACGAACAGCCCGAGGAAGTCCGATTTCAGCAGGTCGTCCGCGTGCTCGATCAGAATCGCAAGGTCCTGGTTCCCGTGGCCGGGACCGTGCCAGTCGTGGAGGCAGTCGACGAGCGCGTCCCAGTTGTGTCCGAAGTAGCCGGGGAACGACAACTCCCCGGCGAAGGCGCGGAAAACGGACGCCGGAGCCAGCATTTCCCGGCCGTCCAGCCGCAGGACCAGACCGTTTCGCTGCACGAGCGAGGCTGTTTCCGACGCCAGCCAAGGGTCGGCTGGGGAGGTGAACACGACCCACGGAGAGCGGTGTTCCGTCAGAGTGGGCTTGGTCATCATGGGTGAGATCCTTGCACGGCATTTGCTCGGAGCCCGAGCGATTAAAGAAGGCCAGATCATGCTCAATGAGCACCGTCTGCCCAGGTCAAGTGGCTGCCGATGAGCATCTTCAACGACAATGGCCAGGGGAGGGTTGGGCTTCGGTGCCGTCCTTGCATTGCAGGGCTACTGCAGCAGGATCATCTTCCGCAGCAGGTGGAAGCCAGCTCGTTCGGAGAGCTGCCTTTTGATCTTCTTGATGCGGTTGACGGCGCCTTCAATGCTGCCGGAGCTCCAGTGGAAGGTGAGTCCGGCTTGTCATGGCGTCGCGGTCCCGGAGCAGGCGGAGTGCGAAGCCCGTGAGGCTGAGCAGTTGGCTTGCGTCGACTGCGTCGATCCAGGCAGGGAGCCTGGCGCCGAGGCGGGCGGAGAGTATTTCGCCGAAGTCGCGGACATGCCCGGCGACCGTGTCCAGTTCTGGGCAGGGTGCCAGGACATCCTTCAGGCTGGCGCGGTCGCCCTCGCTCAGCGCGGTGGGGCGTCGGGTGAGCCAGCCGGTCACCTGCCGCACCGTCGGAGGCCGGGGCGGCGCGCCGGCCGGAGCCCCGCGGAGGGTGGCGATGTGGCTGCGGACCATCTGGTAGGTGACGGGCGCGTTGCTGGCAACAAGTTCGAGTAATCGACCGAATAGTCTGATTGGCAGGAACGTGGCTTCCGCCAGACGTCGATCCCGCGCAGCTGTGTCCGCGATCCCGGGTGATGACCGCTAACGGGAGCCGGCTGCGGTGCGAGCGCAGGCAGAGCGGTGATGCCCGGCCGAGCGTCGCCCGCGTTTCGTCACCTGGGCAGGCCCGTTCCGTCGGTGGCA
>JOGW01000023.1 GCA_000721375.1 Streptomyces sp. NRRL B-3428
TGCCACCGACGGAACGGGCCTGCCCAGGTGACGAAACGCGGGCGACGCTCGGCCGGGCATCACCGCTCTGCCTGCGCTCGCACCGCAGCCGGCTCCCGTAGAACAGGTCGGCGCTACGCATGAACGCCCCATGGTCAGCGGGTAGTGGGAACCGCTCGTTGGGCTCGCTCCACCAATTTGGGGCATCCGGGTGGACTCTTGCAGGGCAGAGCTCTGCACAACGGTGTCCGCTCGTCGCCCACTCCCCCGGCGGGCCCGACGCCCCAGTGACGAGGTGTCCGGTTCGTCCGAGCCGGTCACAGGCCGCTTCGCCCGGCCGACGTCGTCCCCCTACCGCCTTGATCGCGAGAACGGGCCCGGGGTGGCTCCTCCGGCCGATGACCGTTGCAGATCGCCGACCGGAGCCCTGGTCACTCACAGAGCCGTCATCACCGAGCCTGGCAGGCCTCCAGGAAGGCGCGCGCGCCATCCAGGAGCTCGGTCTCCGTCACGTCACCCGGATCCCGGATCGTTGGGTCCGCCACGAAGTCCTCCACTACGTAGAAGAGCTCGTTCAGTACGGCAAAATCCGCATCGGTCATGTTCCGCAGCGCCCAAAACTCTGCCCAGAACCTTGCCTCGAACTCGACCGCGTCGATTTTCGCGGATACAAAGAGGCTGGCCATCGAAACATAAGGCGCGAGGGCATCCGATGGCCAAGCATCGTGCTCCATCACAGGGCTCCCTCGACTGAGTACGTTCTCCGTCAATGCTTGGGGACTGCAGCCTCGCACCCTCGCCGCATCAGCACCAACGAGTTCGGGTGTGGCACCTCGTGGTGTGGCTGACCTGGAAAGACGCTGATTGCCAATATCACAGGCGACAGCTTGATTCCAACGTCGCAGTGTGGAGGTGCGCGCCATGGTGCCGTTGCCGCAAGAGCTTCAGGCTCGGAAGGACGCCGCTCGGCAACAGATAGAGGAACTCCAGGCTAAGTCAGCCGAGTTGGCGCCGATCGGCTGCGGCCGCAGGAACGCCTCGACCGCGGCCTGGCCGCCGGCCACGACCGCGAGGCCTCCGGGCGGGGTCGTCGCGGCAGCCATGCTCGCGATCATCCGCTCGCCATGGCACTCAGTGAAGCGGGTGATGCATACCAGTTTCTGTGCACCACGGATCCTCACAGTAGGAAGCCCCCGTATCTTGGATCGCTTCAGGAACAGCCCTGGCCCAGGCAACCGTCTCAGGCCGCAAACCATTCCTCAATTCACAGAATTCTTTGACCGTCGCGCGAATTTCAGAGACTGGCAGTGTAGCCGCCGGCTCAAAGAGTCTCTGACTGTCAAAGTCGGCAACAACGCACTGATCACACTTCGGAGGATCCGGGTTCTTGGAAATCCAAACGCTTCTCGCCAGATCAGGATCGACTTGAGTCTCCGACCCTTCGGGAACTAGCCATTTCATGGCACCATACCCTGTAAGCAAATTCGTCGAAACTTGCAGATAACTGTCAAAATACACATGAGATTTCATTGGATCTCGATGTTGCGCTAGAAGCACAAACGTAGCCACGCCGTCGCGGGAAATTTCATCCCGCGTCAAGTAGTCAATTAGGCGGGCAAGTATGAAATCCGACGGTGCATGATATGTATTTTCACCAATGAAAACGTCTAGGATCATCGAATATACTCCACCACTGCATCACAGAAGAGGACAGTTCGGGGCCAGACCGCACAATCAGGCCCCCTCGCCTTAATCCCGCCCGGGCAATGGTAGGCATGACGGCCCTGCTGTTCGAACGGGCGCCTGGTCTCGCCCAGCTTGCCGAAGCAGCAGCGCGGGCTCAGCCCGGTGAACGGGGCTATCCAAGACGGCTCCGACACCGTGATCACACCAGCCACGGCAAGATCGTTACATCAACCGTCGGCAGCAGCTATGAGACCATCCGAGAGGCATTGGCCTACCTCGCTGCTGCGGTTTGAACCCCCAGCGAGACCAGCACCGCTCCCGCCAGCCGACTCATCCCACGTCGGAATCGAGGAGTGTCGATCAGCGTGCGTGCCCCGGCGACCACAGACGTCCAGAAGAGCAGCCACACCAGGACGACGGCTACATGCGCGACTGCCAGCATCGCAATTTGCGGTGCGATGGGGCGGCTGGGGGTCAGGAACTGCGGAACGAGGGTGAGATAGACCGACGCCGCCTTCGGATTGAGGACGTTGGACCACAGCCCCTGCCCAAAACCCCCCAGTTGAGCCCACGGCAACTGCCATCCGGCCTGTTTTGCCACATCGATGCCTCGACAGGCCGAGCGCCATGTGGTCACGCCCAGCCAGATCAGATAGATGCCGCCCAGGAGCTTCACCACCGTCAATGCCTGGGCCGACGACATGACCAGGGCCGACAAGCCAACTGAGGCAAGCGTTGCGTGCACCAAAAGCCCGCAGGCTGAGCCGAATGTGACGCATACGCCGTCGGCCCGCGAACCAGCGATCACCCGCTGGGTGACAAGGGTGAAGCTGGTACCGGGAATCAGCGTGAGAGGTGTGACTGCGGCCACGAAGCCGAGTACCTGATGCCACTGCACGCAACAAGCATAGGCAACGAAAACACCCCCAACCACCCATGCTCCACCGGCAGATCCAACGACCGGCAGCGCCCGAGACTGGCACCGCGACCCTGCCTCACCACAATGGAAGGACCGAAGGCGTCAACAACAAGATCAAGCTGCTCAACCACCAGACCTCCGGCCGCGCCGCGAAGCAGATGGCCACCCAGGCCGACCAGGCTCAACTGCCCGCCACCCGACGCGAGGCGGTCAGCACCGGCTGCCGCTACCTCACCGGCCACCTCGACCAACTCCGCTACGACATCGCTCACGCCGCGGGCTGGCCGATCGCCACCGGCGCCATCATGTCCGACCGTCACCTCGGCATCGTGCTGTTGTGGGCAACCGCCAGCCGAACAAGCAGCCCAAGGTCAAAACACCGGACCGCGAGCGGGAGCTCGTCGCCGCCTGATTCCCGGTATGGGTTCAGTCTCTCGGTCCGGCCGTTGCGCCAGGTGTGGGGGGTCTTCTCGTTGCTTCACGGGGCAGCCGATGAGTTTGTGGCTTTCGGCCGGTCCAAGCTCGTGACACCTCACGAAAGGACACCGCTATGTCGGAGCTTCTCGTCGACTTCATCACCTCCCTCGACGGCCACGCATCGGGAGAGGGATGGCCCGGGTTTTGGGGCCTCGAGGGCCCGGAGTACCTCGCGTGGCTCGGCGAGCAGCCCGAGGCCACCTATTCTGATGGGAGCGAACACCTACCGCCTGATGTCGGGCTTCGCCGCGGGCGAAGTCCCGGCGGGTCAAGACGAGTTCAGGCCCGAAGAGGAGGCGTCCGTCGACGAGCTCTCGCAAGCGTCGAAGGTGGTGTTCTCCTCCTCGCTCGAGGAGCCGCTGACGTGGGCCAACTCCACGCTGGTCCGGGACGACGCCGTCGAGGCGGTCCGCGTCATGAAGTCGAGTGCCTCGGGGCTCCTCAGCACGATCGGCAGCCTCAGCCTGTGTCGGTCCCTGCTGCGAGCCGGACTCGTCGACCGCTTCCGGGTCGTGATGTTCCCGGTGATCACGGGGGCCACGGGCGAAGAACGCATCTACGACGGCTATCCGGACGTTGCCCTCGAAATGATCGAGCACCGCACCTTCGACGGCCGCATCCAGCTCGTCGAATACAAGCCCCGCGTGCTCGAGCACCCGCCTCTCGGCGGCACTGCGTGATGTCACTGCGCCCGCCGGCCTGGACGACCGCCACGCCGTGCCGGCCGGCACGGAGTGAAACCTGATGGTCAGGGGGTCGTGATGAGTTCGCCGAACCGGGTGGCGAGCCATGGCCTGCGGCCCCCGGCTCGTAGTTGGCCGCGGGCGATTGCCTTCCAGATCGGTGTGCGCCGGAAGGCGACCAGTAGGAAGGCGGTCGGTGCCGCGGTGATCCTGCAGTCGTAGGTGCGTGGCGGGGCGTCGCGGGTCACCGTCATGGTGCCGTCGTCGACGACGACGGCCAGCCGCAGGCCGCCCTTGATTGCGAGGTCGAAGGCGAGCGTGACGCCCTTCGATCTGGCCTTATCCAGGGCCAGTTGCATCATCGTCGGCATCGACTGCCCGATCACCAAGCGCGCCTCGTCCGGGCCGATCGGCCAGGGCAGTCGGGCGCCGCGCGCGATGTCCAGGCCGTGTACGAGGGTCTCGCTGAGCATCAGGCCGGTCACGGTGGACAGCGTGAGCGTGGAATCCTTTCCGTACCAGGGTGCGGCGATGGGGGTGTTTGGGGCGAGGTCCTTGGTATCGCGCAGGAATTGTTCGCCGCGCTCGGTGATGAAGTCGCCGAGGTGGGGGCGTTGTGCGCCGTCGAAGAGGTTAAGGGATTGGGCGTTCATGGCTGTGATGCGCTCGACGAAGGGCATGTCGCCTGGTGGCAGGATGCTCTCCCAGTCCAGGGTGTCGTCCGGGGAGGCGGCGGCGCCGTATGCCATGTACACGGCAGCGAGGTGCGTGCCGACGTCGCCCACCGTCCACATCGGGACGCCGGAGGCTGCGTCCAGGTTGGGGGCGTCGCGTAGCAGCTGCACGAGTCGGGGAGTTGCGGCGGCCAGTGCGGCGCGGGTGCGCTCGTGTTCGGCGACGGGGTCGAAAGCCATGGCGGTGCCCATGCCACTCCCTCAGGTATGGAAAGACCCGAACGTTACCGTCGGGTAGGGAGGTGGCGATAGTGCTTTGCGCTGTCGGTCGGTCCCGGGGAGCGTGAACTCGCCACGACGCGGCGGGAACTGGTGGAGATCGCGTAGCGTGGCGCGGGACGAGGGGGGAAGCGCCGTGGAGTTGAAGCCCGTGGGCATGTACCGGGAGATGTACCGGGGTCGCCTCGGCGAGCTGCCATCGATCTACGACTCGGTGGCTACGGAGGAACTGCCCGACCGCGACGCCGTGTTGAGCTATCTGCGTCGCGGGCCCGGCATCTTCGACATCATGACTGCTGAGCCGCACTTCTTCGAGGAGCACCGGTCCATCCCGGGCGGGCCTTCGCTGCATTCGGACGGGGTGTGGATCTGGCGGGTGGACTCCATCGAGTATCTGACGCAGCAGCCGCTGGTGATCCCTGCCGAGTTCGTCGCGCATGTGCGGGCGGCGGGGTATGAGCCTCCTCAGTCCGTTGAGTGGACGGATGAGTTCAACGCGGCGGTGGACACGTACTTCTGAGGTGTGCGCGCCGTTGGGGTTACGTGGCCTGCTCCAGTGCCATCCGGAAGTCCGCCGCGCTGCGGAAGCCGATCTCCGGGCGTTCTCGCAGCGCTTGATCGATGACGTCCGCGAGCGGCGCCGCAATACCTGGCTCGCGTCGGCGGATCGGTATCGCGGGCTCTTGCAGGACGACCTGCCAGGGGTCCTTTCCGGGTGGGAACTCGCGGGGGGTTTTCCCGGTGAGGGCGTTGTAGAGGCAGGCGGCGAGTGCCCAGACGTCCACCGCGGGCGGTGCCTTGCGGAAGTTGACGACCTGCTGGCGTGGCATGAACATCGGTTTGCCTGCCGTGGCGCCGGTACGGGTGAGGCCGCTGAGGCCGGCCTGGTCGAATGCTTTGCCGATACCGAAGTCCGCGATCTTCGCTGTCATGGTGTCGTCCAGAAGGATGTTGGACGGGGTGAGGTCGCGGTGGATGACGCCTTGGTCGTGGGCGTGCTCAAGGCCGCGCAGGGCCTGCAGGGTCAGCGGGACGGCCTCGTCGGCCGGGAGGCGGCCGCCACGTTCGGCGAGAAGATGGTCGAGGCTGCCGCCGGTGCAGTACTCGGTGGTCAAGTAGAAGGTGCCGTCGGCGAATCCCGCGTCGTGCAGCGCCACCACATGGGGATGTCGCAGCGCCCGGGTCAGCCCGACCTCGCGCAGGAAGCGGGCGCGGGCCGTGGCGTTGGCCGCGACCTTGGGCAGCATCACCTTGAGCGCCACCTCGACGCCGGTGGACTCGTGCCGCGCGAGATACACCGCGCCCATTCCGCCCCGACCGAGCTCGCGCAGCACCGTATAGCCGTGGATGGCCCTGAGGTCGGCGCGGCCGCCCCGAGCCCGGTCGAGCAGCAGCTGCAGCACGGCGGCGGGCTCCGACTGGCAGGCAGCGCACAGCACTTCGCCGTCCCTGCCCGGATCGCCCACCTCGCGGCCGCATTTGGCGCAGGCGCCGAGGACGCGGGTGGACTGCGCTCGTGTGACACCGACGCGCAGTACGGTTTCGCCGATGCGGATCTCGTCGCCGTCGGCCAGGTCGTGTTCGAGGTAGGAATCGCCCGCTGCTTGGGCGGGGGTGAGGCCTTTGCGGCGCTGGCCGATCTTCTCGCCGTTGACGTAGGTCCCGTTGAGGCTGCCGAAGTCGCGGATGCGGATGTCGGGCGGGTTGATGTCGATCAGGCAGTGGTGGCGGGAGGCGGTGCTGTGGTGCTCGTCGTTCGGCAGTCGCGGTGAGCAGTCGCTGGAGCGGCCGATGACGCAGGTGGCGCGGTCGTCGTAGACGTACTCGGCCGGGTCGAGGCGTCCTTTGACGACCGTGAGCTTGACGGTGGCGGGCGGCGGGGTCATCAGGCGTTCTCCGTTACGAAGGACAGTGCCTGGCCCGCGGCATCGGCCCGGAGGGTCGCACCGTCGGGGATGTCGCCGGTGAGGAGGGCGCGGGCCAGGGGCTGGACGAGGAGGCGGTCGACGGACTGCTCGAGGAAGCGGGCGCCGGCGCGGCGGTCGGTGCCATGGCGCAGGAGCAGCGCGCGGGCGGCGCGGGTGAGGGTCAGGGTGATGGCGCGGGTGGCCAGACGGGTGTGGACTCGGTCGAGGATCTTGTCGAGGACGGGGTTCAGGTCTGCGTCGGACAGGGGTGAGAACACGACGATCCGGCCGATCCGGCCCAGGAGTTCGGGGCGCAGGTGCCGGCGCAGGGCGTCGTGGACCGCCTGGTGTCCAGGATCGTCGGGCCCGGGCCCGGCGGTGGGCGGGCCGCCCTGCCCGCCGGGGGCGACGCCGGTCGGCGCCGCCCCTGCGAATCCGAAGCCACCTGCCTGCCGCGGGGCCGGCTGCGACCCCAGGTTCGATGTCAGGATCACCACCGCCTCGGAGAACGGCACCCGCCGCCCTCGCGCGTCGGTGAGCCGGCCCTCGTCGCAGATCTGCAGCAGGACGTCCAGGACCTCCGGATGCGCCTTCTCCACCTCGTCGAAGAGCACCACACTGTGCGGATGGTCCCGCAGCGGTCCGCTCAACTGCCCCTCCCGGTCGTGTCCCACGTAGCCTGGCGGAGCACCGAGCAGCCGTGAGATCGCGTGCCGTTCCTTGTACTCGGACAGGTCGATCCGTACCAGCCGCCGCTCGTCGGCGAAGAGGAACTCGGCCAGTGCTTTGGCCAGTTCCGTCTTCCCGGTGCCGGTCGGCCCGGCGAAGAGCAGCACCCCCACCGGGCGCCGTGGATCGCCAAGACCCGATCGTCCGGTACGTACGGCCTCGGCGACGGCCCGTACGGCCTCGTCCTGCCCGACCACGCGGCGGCGCAACTCCTCCTCCATCGCCAGGAGTCGCTCCGCCTCCGCCCGGGCCACCTGGTGCACGGGCAGCCGGGCCCGCTCGGCGACGACCGCCGCCACCTCGTCGCGGCCGATCCGCAGCTGCGGCTCCGGTGCGGCGTCCGGGCTCAGCGTCCGGATGCGGGCTGTGGCGCATGCCTGGTCGAGGGCGTCGATGGCCTTGTCCGGCAGCCGCTGATCGGGCAGATGGCGGATGGTCAGATCCACGGCCGCCGCTACCGCCTCCGGCTCGATCCGTACGCCATGGTGTGCGCCGAACGACTCCGCGACGCCGGTGAGGATCGCCACCGCCTCGTCACGGTCCGGCTCGTCGACCCAGACGACCTCGAAACGGCGTTGCAGCGCAGGGTCGTCCTCGATGTCGCGACGGTATTCACCGGGCGTCGTGGCCCCGATGCAGCGCAGTTCACCGCGGGCCAGCGCGGGTTTGAGGATGTTGGCGGCGTCGCTCGCTCCTCGCCCGCCGGCCCCCAGCACGGTGTGCAGCTCGTCGATGAAGAGGATCACCTCCGGGGCGGCCTGCGCCTCTGCGAGGACCGCCTGCATCCGCTTCTCGAACTCCCCGCGGTGCTGTGCGCCCGCCAGCAGCGCCGACATGGACAGCTCCACGATCCGCGCCCCGGCCAGCTCGGCGGGCGCACCGGGCGAGGCGAGCCGCTGGGCGAGGCCTTCGACGATGCCGGTCTTGCCGGTGCCTGCATGGCCGACGAGGACTGCGTTGGCCTTGCGCTGGCGGATGAGGATGCGGGCGAGGGTGCGCAGCTCGGGCCGGCGTCCGATGAGCTGCGGCAGCTTCCCGGCCCGGGCCAACGCGCTCAAGTCCCGCCCGTAGAGGTCGAGATGAGGGGTTTGGGGCAGTGCGGGAAAGAACGCCGCACGCGCGTCGCCGATCCCGTACGACTCCAGGACGTGGCGTCCCACGGGCGTGAGCTCGTCGACCACGGCCTGCAGCAGATGTACGGCGCCGGCCTTGTCCGGTCCGGCAAGCTCGGTGGCGCGGCGCAAGGCCCGGCGGGTGGCGCGGCTCAGCGGCCGCTCGCCCCCACTGGGGCCGCCCTCGACGACGAGCGCGTCGCGCAGAGTCCGGCGCAGGTCGCGCGGACTGATCCCGGCGCGCGAGAAGCACACCATGACCCGCTCGGCGTCGGTCTCGATCGACCGCCGGGCCGGCGACTCCCGCCGGCCGCGCGCGAGGATCGCCGACAGATCGGGACGGCACAACGTGCCTATCCCCACCAGAAGATGATCCGGCTCGACCTCCAACGCACGGCCGGAATGCGCCTCGACGAGCGCGCGGGCCAGCACGAACAACACACTGTCGCAGTAGGCGGCGTCCCCGCTCACGGCCCCGCCCATGTCCCCGCCCAAGTCCCCGTTCATGACGCACCGCCCTGTGTCGCGACCATCGAGTCCCGCTCCCCCGTCCCGCACCTGTCACCCATGACAACTCCGGCCCCGGTACGTCACCTTGTGGCCGTCAGCTCCCAGTCCAACTCCCACATGCGTACGCTGCCGTCCTCGCTGCCCGACAGCAGGTAGCGGTCGTCGGGCGTCAGCGCCAGCCCGAACACCTCCCCCGTATGCCCTTCCAGGGTCCTCAGGTGCCGTCCCGTGGCGGTCTCCCAGATCCGCACGTCGCCCTTGTCGTCGCCCGAGAACGCGTACAGCCCGTCCGAGGTCAGCCGCGCCGTCCACACCGCGTCCTCGTCGTCCCGCTCCTTGCTCAGCCCTCGGACGAATTCGCCGGTCACCGCGTCACTCACCCACAGCGTCCAGTCCTCGTAATGCCCGCAGCTCAGCACGATCCGGCCATCCGCGCTCAGGCACACCGACGTCACCCAGGCGCCCGGCTGTGCGGCGGTCACTTCCGTACGGGACTCCATGTCCCAGATGTGCAGCGTGCCGTCGAACCCTGCGGAGACCGCGCGCCGCGCATCGGCGCTGAGCCACACGCTGTTGGACTGCACGCCCCCGCCGGGCAGCGTCCGTACCAGATCGGCCCTCGTCAGGTCCCAGAGCCGCAACTCGCCGTCCAGGCAAGCCGTCAGTACCAGTCCGCCCGCGCTCACGGACGCCGTTCCGCGTTCCCCCGTCGCACCGACGCCGCGACGCCCCCGCAGCCCGTCGCTCGGATCGGTGTTCAGTTGTACGGGCCAGTGGCCGTGGGGAGTCGACCGCATGACGATGCGCCGCTTGCCGCTCGCCACCACGCGGCGCCCGTCCGCGAGCAGTGCGACCGCCCCCGTGCCGTCGTCCTGCCAGGATTCGAGCTGCGTCTTGGCCTTCGTGTCCCACAGCCGGACCTTCCCGCCGCCGGACGCGCATGCCTTCGTACCGTCCGGGGAGATCGCCACCGACCTCACCGATGGCGCGTCCGTCAGCTCCCACGCGATGCGCACCGACCGCACCCCGGACCGCACCGTCTTGGTGCCGAGGACCCGCCACAGCTCCGCAGCCCGCGGATCACCGGCGTGGCCGGGCACGGCCCTGGCGCGCTGCACCAGATCCACCGCGACCGCCGTCCGGCCTGCGGCAAGGGCCTTCTCGGCGCCGGCGAGGAGCGCGGCGCACCAGCGTCCGTGGCGGTCGAGGTCGGCCTGGCGCCGGGGCCGGCCGAGGACTGGTGTGGCGGTGAACGTCCCCGGGGGGTCCCACGTCAGCCAGCAGGCGTCCTCGGCGTCCGCGATCGTCGCCTCGCCGTCGCCGAGCCTGAGCAGCAGCTCCTGGAAGCGGGTGTTGTGGCCGTCGAAGGTCCGCAGGCAGCGGCCTCGGTCCAGATCCCACAGGCGTACGCGGCTGTCTTCGTCGACCGCGGAGAGTGCGTAGCGGCCGTCGGGGCTGAGGGCGAGTGTCGTGACCGTCCAGCCGGGTGCGGTCATGGTGTTGAGCAGTCGGCCTTGGTCGATGTCCCACACTTTGAGCTCGTGTCGCCGTGGGTTGTTGATCGCTGCGACGACGGCACGTCGGCCATCGCGGCTGAGGGCGACGGTGTCGACCTGATGACGCTGCTCGGGCATGGTCCACAGGAGGCTGCGGGAGGCGAGGTCCCAGGCCTGAACTGCGTCGTCGCCGGTGAGGGTGAGCGCACGGTCGTTGCTCACCTCGAGATCGGTGAAGTCGTCCTGCGACGTGATCTCGTACGGCTCTCCGTCGGGGAAGTCCCAGGCGGTGAGGCGTCCGCCCACCAGTGCCACGGCGGCGCGGGCGTCGGGGGTCAGCCGTAGGTCGCTGATCCGCGGCAGCCGTTTGTCGCCGAGGTGGCGGTCCTTAGGGAGGTCCCACTGGCGTACGAGGCCGTCGGCGTCGGCGGTGATCGCGCGGCGGGCTGTGGCGTCGACGGCGACGATCTCGTTGTCGTGGCCGGTGAGGGTGCGTTGGGCCTCGCCGGTCGGCAGGTGCCACAGCCGCACCACACCGTCGCGCCCGCCGGCCAGTGCCCAACTCCCGTCCGGGTACAGCCGCACGCACCGCGGCCTGTCCTTCCAGGTCTCCTTCCAGGGCAGCGGTCGGGAGGTGACCGTGGTGCCTTGGCGGGCGCCGAGCGCGGTCCGCAGTGCGGCGGCCTCCTCGGTGCGGGGGCGGGCGCGGTCCATTTCGTCGAGGAGCGGTTCGGCACTGCGGTGGTCGCCGCGCTCCAGATGGACCTGAGCCAGGAGATGGCGGACCTGCCAGACGTCGGTGGCGGTATCGGCGCGGCGGCTTTCCAGCGAGGCGACGAACTCGTCGTCCAGCAGCTTGCCCTGGCGCCAGTGGTGCAGTCCTTGGTTGTACGTCGCGACGAGGTGCAGCGGGTCCGCGGCGAGCGCGGCGTCGAAGGCCTCTTCGGCTTCGGCGGTGCTGCCGAGGTCGAGGAGGGACAGGGCACGGTTGTTCAGCTCGTCGGCGCGCAGGTCGGCCTCGGCCGGTCGGGCGCGCGGGTATGGGGTACCGGTCATGTCCTCGTACTGGGCGGTCAGTACGTCCGCCACGTCGGCGAGAGAGGCCGGTCGGCGGGCGGGATCCTGACGGAGGCAGCGTGCGAGGAGGGCGCCGATGCCGTACGGCATGGGCGGCCCGTCCTCGTTGTCGGCCCGGTACTCGGCCAGAGCCTCTTCGGCGGCGGGACCGGCCATCCAGGTGACCTCACCGGTGAACATCTCAAGGACCAGGACGCCGAAGCTGTACACGTCGGTGCGGCGGCCGACGCGTTCGCCTGCGGCCTGTTCGGGCGAGGCGTAGGCGGGGGTCAGGCCGGCGTGCGTGACGAGGAGGGAGTCGCCGTGCTGCTCGGCGTCGGGGTGGGGGCTCGCGGGTGTGCTCGGGAGGGCTCTGGCGAGGCCGAAGTCGGTGACCTTCACCGTGTCGTCGAGGTCGACGAGTGCATTGCCGGGCTTGACGTCCTGGTGCACGAGACCGCGGCTGTGCGCGTGGTCGAGACCCCAGGCGACCTGGATGGCGAAGTCGACGATACGGGCCAGGACTTCGGCGGGCCGGCCCTCGTGCAGGCGCCCGTCACGAATCCAGTCGGCAATGCTGCCGCCGCTCACGTACTCGGAGAAAACTCGCGGTACGCCGTCGATGGTGCGCACGTAATGGCAGCCGCACACGTGCGGATGAAGGCCGAGGGACACCCAGGTCTCGGCCTCGGCCACGAACCGGTCGAGGAAACCTGTGTCGGAGAGCAGCTCGGGCCGGGGCGATTTCATGGCCAGCGTGACGCCCCATTGGAGGTGCTGCACGCGGTGGACAAGCCCCATGCCCCCTTGCTCATGGACCATCCACACCTCGTACTGCCCGTCCATGACATACGGTTCCAGCCAACGCCCCTGCACCACAACTCCCCCGCGCCATCCCGCACTTCACCGGTGATCAAGCCTGCCACCCTCACGCGGTGATCCGCAGGCCGTCGCGCAGTCCGGTCGTCGCGGCGTGGGACGGTGGTTCGGTGACGCGGCCGGTGGGGTCGAGGAACAGGAAGCGGGCGATGTTGACCGGTTCGCGCTGCGCCGGTGGCGTGGAGCGGGCTGTACAGGGCGCGGCCCAGGGGGTTGGTGGCCAGGACGTCGAGGCGGCCGTTGCGGATGAAGGCCGGGCAGTCGTCCATGGAGCGCAGGACGCGCAGCACTCTGTCGGACCGGGGTTCGCGGGCGTCATGCTCTGGGCTGCTGTTCAGGGCGTGGGGGCGAAGCGCACCCGTACCGCGAGCAGGTCACCCGACGCATTCAGATCGGCGTTCACCGGGAAGGAGCCGTCGCCCCAGCTTGTCATTGCGCACAGCACTCGGGCATCTGCCAGGTCCACGGATCCGGCTTCGACGGGCGAAGCGCGTACCTTGCGCATGATCTGCCAGTGATGGGAGTGGGGTCGGAAGTCCACCGCCATGCGTTGCCCGGTCTCCTCTTTCCACCTCGACAGAGCACGTGCTTTGTCGAGGGCCTGCGAGACGGGCAGGGCGGTCCACCCGCGAACACCGTCCTCGCCGGGTTCGCCCAGTTCAGGTGCGGCAAACGTCGCGGCCGCTTCGTCTGCCGCGGCCCCCCAGAACGCCACGTCGGCCAAGCCATCCACCGGCTCATCGTGCTGCCAGGTGTTCAGGGCATCGACATCGCCGAAAAGTACACGTGCCCAGTCCACCCCTATGTCACCCAGGTAAGGCGATGACGCGACGTGACCCTCGCGCATCTTGATCACGATCTCGGACCAGCGAGCGCCGACACCGTCTCCGTAGTCGACCTGGGCAGCCAGCACGGGCAGCTCCTGACTTCGAGGGACGCCGCCCACGGCAACGACGGGCACCCCGAACATCAAGAAGCCGCCACCGCCCTCTTCGGCTGTCCGGCAGGCCCTGTGGGCGTGGGCCTCCCGAACCGGCAGAGCCTCCAGTCGCGCATCCAGGCCGGCAGATCGGCAGTGGCCATCAAACGTCGCCTCGAACTCGGCGGCCTGCGAGGCCGGGATGTCATGGAGCCTGGCGCCTGACTGCCGATCAAAGGTCCGCACTGCTGCGGCAGCGTCCGGACCGGTGACCGCGAAGTCAAGGGCGCCCATGATGTCCGCAGCCAGGGCAGGGTCTTCGATACCCAAAGAGACTGGATCGATGTACGCCGGAGACCGGTCTCCGCTCCACAGGCCCAGGTAACCACCGTCAATGATCACCAGGGTGCCGGACGGGCACCTAATGGCCCCCAACTCGAACATGCCTTCCATGGCGCGCGAGTCTACGGCCACCTGACAAGCCATCAGCGGGCGGATGGTGAGTCGAGCAGCCACTGAGGCCCAACGGGAGTTCACGCGGGTTCCTTCGCGCTGCGTCTGCCCAGGAGGATGCAAGTGGGGAGGTGGGAGCCTCTTTGCTGAGCTTCATCCGTACTTGTGAGTTGTTCGCAGTAACTGGCAGATTCTGCGAGTACGGCCAGTAGCTTGCGATGCCATGCAGGATTCCGGAAGTCGCCGCCGTCTGACGCTGCTGACCGGGCAGATGGAGGACGGCGCCGCACTGGCATCGAGAGACGCTTCCTGCTTTGCTCAGCTGCTGTTCAAGGCCGTGAGCACGTGATCCAACTCATTCGGCATCACAGCGACGAGAAGAGCCCCCTCGGGCGAGCTGCACTCGACGATTCGGGACCCACCGTTGATCTTCACCGCCTCGCGCCATGACGGTGACCGCACGCTGACCTGCCGCAGCCCCTCCGGAAGGGACACTGCCGCCCCGGCTTTGGTCCGTGGCTCCCAGCCCATTCCAGAGGGTCCTATCAACAGCCGCCCCCGAAGCCATCGTCCTTCAACCGAAGGGTGCCGGAGCAGACAGGGAATCTTGATCACATTTCCCTGAGCGGCACTGTCTGCCCGCTGCTTCACGCTGCGACGGAACAACCACGCCGTCAGCCCTGCCGCTGCCAGGGCAACCACCAGTTCGATCACTGGAGCATTCAAGCAGCGCAGAACCTGAATGCCCAGCCCTTCTAACGCCCGCCACTTCAGCGGGTTCACTTCCAGTCGACCTTCAGAATCCGCGAACCCGCTGGTTTCCGCCTACCACCGCAGGGTGTGCACGTTTCCCCACATCACCCGGTGCGCGTTTCGTAAACGCCGACTCCGAGCCAGTGAACTCGGCGTTGCACGGTGCCGTCAGCGCGAACTACCAGATGCCGTCGATGACTTCTTCGAACGTCAGGTGCCACTGCGATCGTTCGTCCGCGAAGGGCAGCGGGTCGAATGCGGTGATGTCCGCCCGGAGCACGTCGATGCGTTCTTCCGTGTCGTCGCCGCCCTCGTCGTCCAGCAGCTGCTGGACGAGCTGGAACGTGGTGAGGGCATAGACGAGTGACTCAACGTCGCGGTGCATCGGGGTGTAGACGAGCCCTGACTCGCCGTCACCGAGGGCGTACACCGCGCCGGTATCGGGGGCGAGGGCAAGCGTGGTGTCGGCGAACATGCCCCCGCCGGTCAGCTCGCAGTCCCCGCTCTGTGCTGGGGGTTCGACCGCTTCGGCGAGGAGGACTTCTCGGCGGCTGTCACACCCGTCGTCATCGGCGTCGATCCAGTGTGCGTGAGCACTGGATCGTCAGGAGCCAGATTCGTACCGGTGGGCAGAATCCAAGAGTGTGCCCCCTGGGCGCCAAGGAATGCGGCGGCGTGCCGGGGCGTTCGGTTGTTTCCGGTGGAATCAGCGCTGCGCCCGGTAGGCCGACGGCGGCCGGTGCTGGTAGCGGCGGAACACGGTCGCGAAGTACTGGGAGGAGGGGAAGCCCAGGGCGTGGGCCATCTCGGTCACGGTCATCTCCGGCCGGTTCTCCAGCCAATCGCGGGCCCGATCGGTCTTGCGGCGCAGCAGGTAGTCCTTGGGGCTGGTGCCGGTGACGGCCCGGAACGCGTCGTAGAAATGGCTCGTCGACAGGCCCGACACGGCGGCGAGATCGGCCGCCTCGACGGGCTCGGCCAGATGGTCCTCCAGCCAGGTCAGGGCCCGCGTGATGTTCGGGTGGGCGCGGACGCCCGCTTCGGGAGCGGCAATCATCGCGGCCGCCACGCTCAGGAGGAGATCGGCCAGGACGTGCCCCAGGCGGGCATCGTTGATCCAGGTCCGGGTGCCGGAGCCGAGGCCGAGGGCGCGGTGCACGGCGTCGACGGCCCCCTCCGGCGCGTGCCACACCGGCGGCCCCGCCCCGGCCAGCACGGACACGGCCCGGTCGAGCGGCCCGGAGCCGTCCGGCGCGGTGCGGACGATCAGCCAGGCCAGCTCGCCGCGGGGCTGCACCGTCGTCCCGGTCAGATAGGTGACGCGCGGACGGACACGCAGCACCGCGCCCGGGCCGACCGAGAAAGGCTCGCCGTCGAGGGTGAAGGTGAACGAGCCCCTGACGGGCAGCGCGAGCACCACGAGCGACGCATGGGCCTGCGGCGGCAGCGCGTCGTGGGCCCGCAGGTAGCGGTACCGGCCCAGCGCCATCAGTGGGGCGAGGCCACGCCCCGCCAGATCGATGATCGTCCGCTCGTCCGTCGAGGCGAGGTCGAGGTCGTCGGTGGCCGGCATGGTGGGAAAACTATGGCGGAGAAACGCAAACGCCAAACGCTCCGCCGCGGCTCTAGCGTCGAGCCATGACCACACGAGCGGCATCCACCAGCACCGAGGCCTTCGCCACCGACGGTTTCGCGCCCCTGGGCGCGCTGCTGTCCGCGACCGAGGTCGAGGCATATCGGACGATCTACGACCGGTTCCTGTCCGGCGAGATCGACGCCGGCGCCAAGCGTTCGGACCTCGGCGCGGGTGCCCCGCGCCGCGACGGCGTCACCGAGAACATCACCCAGATCATGTGGCCGTCCGCGCTGTACCCCGAACTGCTTGACCTGCCGCTGCACGCCCGGGGCCTCGCCCTCGCCCGGGAACTCGCCGGCGACGACCTGATCCTCGACTTCGACATGCTCATAGACAAGGGTCCGCACACCGAAGTCCCCACCCCCTGGCACCAGGACGCCGCGTACTGGATCGAGCTCCCCGACACCCGGGCCGTCTCGATCTGGGTCGCCCTCGACGAGGCCACGCTCGCCAACGGCTGCATGTGGTACGTCCGCGGCTCCCACCACACCCCCATCCGCCCCCACTGGCCCGCGGGCACCGGCGGCGGCGCCCTCGAGTGCACCTGTTCGGAATCCGAGCCCGGCGCCACTCCCCTCCCGCTGGCCCCCGGCGAGGCCGCCGCCCACGCCGGCGGCACCCTCCACTACTCCCGCGGCAACACCACGTCCGGGCACCGCCGCGCCTACATCCTCAACTACCGTCCCGCCGCCATGATCGAACTAGAGCGCGCCAGCGGCATGGACCACGGACTCACCGACAACCAGCGCACCGTCCGCAACCCCGGCGCGACGATCTGATCAAGCCCAAAAGCTGTGCTCAGTGCGCGGCAGCGTGCCTGGCCAGCAGGTGCTCGTTGTGCTGGGGACCGAGGCTGCGAACGCGTCGGCTCTCGGAGATGCCGAGCTCCTCCATGAGGCCGCCAGCCGTGGTGTCACCCGGCGGTGCGCAACCGACGATGATCGTTTACCCCTGGGGCGCGGACTTCTGCTCGAGACGTTCGTAGGGAGTCTGGCCGCCGAGGCCGCCGTGTGGGCGATGGTAGTTGTGCTCCGGCACAGGCAAGTCTCACCTGCTGATCGCGCTGGGCACCGAGGCCGCAATGGCCGGGTTCCGGGTGAAGTATGTCCTGGCCACCAGGCTCGTCAACGAGCTCGTGGAGGCCGCGGACGAAGAGCAGCTGACCAAGACGATTGCCCGCTACGGCCGTGTCGATCTTCCCTGCATCGACGAACTCGGATACATGGAACTCGACAAACAGGGTGCCTAGTTGATGTTCCAGGTTCTGACCGAGCGGGGGAAGAAGAGCAGCGTCGCGATCGCCTCCAACGAAAGCTTCGGAAAAGCGCACACGTTCCGGCGAACCTGTGCCAGGCAGCGCTGAGACTTCACGGGTTCCGGCAGGAACGCGGATGCTGCATGATCGAACGATGCTGGTCGAACTGGTGAAGGTCGCAAAGTTTCCTTGGAGCCCCTGGCTGGCCCAGGTCCGGACGCCGTTCGGCGGGACAGCGGTCCGCTGGTGCGGTGACCAGGCCGCGAAGCCGGGCAAGTACCACGTTGAGTGGACGGTCGATGTGGACATCGCCTGGGGTCGGAACGCGAAGCCGGCTGTCGGCGTCGGACCGGGAGTCCGACCTGGCGGGCACTGCGTTGTCCTGCGCGGAAGGCTGGACCTCACCGTGGACGGCGCCGCCGTGCTGGACTTCGATGGCTCGCAGATTCTGCTGGACCTTGCTGATCCGATGCCCGAGCGTGTTGCCGGCACGTGGGTCGAGCTCTTCATAGAGCGCGAGAAGATCGCTCTCTATCCGTACGAACTCTGACCAGAGATCAGTCGTTGGCCGCCGCCCACTCCGCCAAGCGGGTCTCATCAATGCGGTCGGACAGATAGGTCATGGTGGCCTCGGGTCCATGCCGAAGGCGGCGGCGACAAGCTTGGGGTCCATGGTGTTGACCAGGCCGAGCAGTCGAGTGCAGCGGATCATGCATGGTGGGAAGCCGCAGGCATCAAGGACGTTACTGACATAGGCGGCGGTTACCGGCTCCAGCAGGACGGCACTACCCTGGACCATCCTCAATTGAGATGCCATCGGCACACCTTCCTCGCACGTAACCGATCAAGGCAGCACCTGGAGCATGACCACGAAAACGATCGCGGCCAGCACCTCCCGGCCACCGTGCCGGCGCCGGCCACCACCCTGCGGCCGAGACGGCGCCTCCGGCATGACCCGCTGAAACACCCCGCACAACTCGTCCGGCACCAGCCGCTCAACGATCCCCACCAATGAGTTGGCTTTTCAGGAAACGGATGGGGCCTGGATCTGGACGTGGTCAATCTGGCGCCTGGCCGGGGTCGTTGACCTCGCGCCGCACGCTCCGGACTGCCGCAAGGTGCTCGGCAAACGCACCCGTCCTGCCGTGAAGGGGCCCTCGTCGTCGCCCAGGAACCTCGGGTGCGACTGGCGCGTTGCGAGGGTGGATGTACGAATTCACTGTGCTGCTCAGAGGGTTCGCGAGGGGACTGGACGGAAGGGGAGTTGAGGGAAACGCTCCCAACTGACACGCACTCCTCTTGAACTGAACCCGCCCGCAGTCTGGTTGGCAGTCGCCGCGAGAGGGGAACCCATGCGTGGTTGGTACCGGGACAGCCAGGACACCGAGCGTTGGTACGACGGACACGAATGGACCGAGTACACCCGCCATGGGCGCAGTTGGGTCTCGCGTCAGGACGCCCCTCCTACAGGGCCGAGTCTGGGTGGGCAGGACCCCACCATGTCTCAGCCCGCCTGGCGCACCGACAGCGAGTCGAAGCCCGCACACATCACATGGCCGGACATCGAAACACCACGACAGGCCCGCGCGGTGATCCTGGCCTTGCTCCTGATGTTCTTGGGCTTCGTGGCGCTGGTCTTCTTCCTCGGCGCCCAATGACGCCGCTGCGGCCTGGTGCGGCATCGTCTCAGGGCACTCAAGTGAGCGTCGTCTTGGATGGCGGAGTTGGCCGCGCGCTCTGAGTGGCCACCCGGCCCCACCGCTGCGCCCCACCAGGCCCCGGTGGGGCGCAGTCGATGCGCGGCATGAACGTGCCGGTGATCTCGAAGGCTGCAGCTCTCCGCGTTGCTTCAGAGGCCGATGATCGTCCATTCCTGCCCAGCCGATCCGTCGGCTCGCAGCTGCACGATGGCGGCGCCGGCTTCCGTCGAGTTGTTCTCGGCGCCCACGTACAGACCGCTCGAGCCGTTGACCAGGTGGAAGTGGTCGCTTGTCGCAGAAGGCACCAGCTTCCACCACTGGTTGGGGCTGTCGGTGTCCGTCCATTGGTCCAACGCCTGACCGGGGGTCGTGGAAGCTCCGGGGTTGTCGAGGACTTTGGCGCTGTGGACGTTGGTCAGGCGGAACGATCCGTCGTAGTTCGGCCTTAGCTGCCACTGCTGGTTCGCTCGGCCCGACCACGTCCACTGGATGACTGGAGCCCCGTTGCCGGTGGCTTCGTTCGCTACGTCGAGCACCTGGCCGCTGGCCCGGTTCACCACGCGGTAGGTGCCAGTGCGTATGCCGACGGTGATCTGGGTGCGGGATCCCGCGGTGAGGGTGAGTTTGCGGACGTGGTCGCCGAGCGGGGAGGCCGCCACCGGCGCCGCGGTGGAGAGGGATGTGATGCCGCGGCGGCAGACGAAGGCGAGGGTCTGGCTGATGTCGGAGACGAGGGTGACGGTGGCGGTGCGGGCTGCGGTGTCCCAGGTGAGGCTCTCGACGAGCACCCTGTTGCGTCCCCGGACACCCCGGATGGTGCCCTTTGCCAGCTGGTCGGGCAGTGCCGGAAGGATCTCCAGCAGACCCGGCCGGGTGTACAGGAGGGATTCGGAGATGATCGCGGGCAGGGCGTTGGCGGCGTCGGTGTTGTAGGTGTGCAGGTCGGGGTTGTGGGAGGTGACCAGGGAGCGGAAGACCATGTTGCTGCCCAGGACCTTGCGGATGTTGTCGTAGACGCCTGCGCCGTCCTTCAGCCGGCTCCAGGCCAGCGCGCGGTGCAGGCTGCCGTGGGCCGAGTAGTTCTCGTCACCGCGGATCCTGAGCGCCTTGCGTGCGGTGAACACCAGCTCGGGCTTTTCCTCTGGGTTGATCTCGTGCAGGGGCCAGGCCCCGTACAGGTGCTGGGCATGGCGGTGGTTGTAGCGGTCGTGGAGGCCGGGCCAGGACCACTCGGCCAGCGCGCCGTCGCCGTTGACGGTGTAATCGGGCAGTTCGGCGAGGAGGGCGGTCCAGCGGGCCACGCCCTGGCCACTGCCCTGCTCCACGTTCAGCGTGTTCGCTGCATCGATCGCGGCCTGGAGGGCATGGCGGCCCGCCATGATGTCGCCGGTGGCGTTGACGGCGAGCATCTGGCCGGTGTTGGAGGGGGAGTTCTCCATCGAGAACGACGGGACGAAGATCGCCTTGCCGCTTGAGTCGGTCCGGGTGAGGAAGTCCTCGTAGAACAAGGCGAGTTCCATGAGCGCCGGTCCGAGCTTGTCCCGCAGGAACGCGGCGTCGCCGGTCACCTGGTAGTGCTCGAGAAGGGGGTACAGCATCCAGTCGGCTCCGCCGGTCCAGCACTGTCCGGGGAAGTCGCTGCCGTTGAAGTGGAGCATGTGGCCGTGCTCGCCGTCGGTGCGCGACGGTGCGAGGAACCCTCGTGCGCCGTACAAGTTGGTGGCGTTCGTGCGCCAGTCGTCGAGCTGTCCCAGGACCAGGTCGAAGAACCCGTGCATGGCTTTGCCGTGGCTCAGGATGTTGCCGCCGGCGACCTGGAGGTTGACGTTGGCGTCGGTGGTGAAGTCGTCGGCCCACGCGCCGTTCCAGCTGCCGGCCCACAGGCCGGTCAGGCGTGGGGGCCGGACGCCGCTGGAGCACACGAAAAGGTAGCATCCGCTGTCGTACATCCGCTCGAGCAGGGCGAGGTCGACCGTGGACCGGTTGTTGTCCTGCCGTGTCGTGAGCTCCGACGTGGAGAGCTGCCGGTCGGCAGCGGACACGCCGAGGTCGAGACTAGAGCCGTCGAACATGGTTTGGTGGAGCGGTGCGTGGCGGCCGAGCAGGGCGGCGTAGTCGGCGGCGAGCGCGCCCAGTGCGGCATGCAGCGGCTTGGCGTCCCACTCCCCCGCCTTCTCGTACCGGCCGAGCTTGGTCAGCAGCACCACCTTGGCGGCCCGTGAGACGACGAGTGTGCCTCCCGCGGCCGATACTGCGGCCCCGCTTCCCGTGACCCAGACCTTGGTAACGCCCTCGTAGCCGAAGGCCCCCTGCCCTGATGGGTAAGTGCCGCGCACATTGAGGTAGCCCTGCTGTCCGGAGGCGGAGGCGCTGGTGGTGAAGCCGACGTTGCCGGGGACTCCCTCAAGCGAGGTGTCGGCCTTGACCGTCGTGTCGAGCGTCCTGCCGGGGGCAGGGAGCAGTTCGTGGACGACGACCTTGTCGGCGCGCGAGACGAAGACCCGCCGCCTCCAGACACCGGCGCTGTCGGACCAGGAGTGCGTGATCTCGCCCGTGCGGAAGTCGGTGACCCTCGCGTAATCGTGCGAGGTGGTCGCGCCGGGTGTGCTCAGCTGCAGTTCGTACGCCGGGTGGAACGTTTGCGTCCAGCGCAGGTCCCACCCTTCGGCGAACTCGCCGGCCGCACCCCAGTAGTCGCCGGACAGCGCCCGGTCCCGCACTGTGTCCAGGCGGTCCGCGATCACGGGTGGCTTCATGTCACGCGTTCCGTTGGGCAGGACGAAACGGTGATGGTTCAGGGTGATCTTCTCCAGTTGTGGTGCACCGTGGACCACTGCGCCGTACTCGCCGTTGCCGGTGACGAAACCGTCCGTCCACGACGATGCCGGGACGGTGTCGTACATGCCGCGCTGCGGCAGCGTGACCTGGGGCGGCACGGCTGCAGCGGCGGCCGGTGCCAGGACGCCGCCGGGGAGGGTGACCGCGCCGGCGCTCAGCGCGGCGGCTGCGATGAAACCTCTGCGGCCGAGTGGAGTGTGGGGAGAAGGCATGGCAGTGCTCCTTCGATGCAAGGAGTGCTGGGGTGGGGGGCCTGCGGGGCCTGTCAGTGCGGCAGCCCCACAGCGCGTTCGCCGTTGCGGCGTTGCTGGATGACGACGGCGATGACCAGCAGGGCGCCTTGGGCGACGTTCTGCCAGAAGGTGTTGATGCCTTCCACCGTCAGTCCGTTCTCCAGGCAGCCGAGCAGGGCCACCGCGAGCAGGGTGCCGCCGACCCCTCCCTTGCCGCCCTTGAGGGCCGCACCGCCGAGCGCGGCGGCGGTGATGGCTTTCAGCTCGAGGCCTTCGCTGCCCGAGACCGGCTGACCGGATCCGGTACGGGCGGTCAGCAAAATGCCGGCGACTGCGGCCACGATGCCGATCAGGGTGTAGACGCAGATCAGGTACTTGTTGATGCTGATGCCAGCCAGGCGCGCGGCAGTGTCGTTGCCGCCGATCGCGTACAAGTTGCGGCCGACGTCGGTGTACTTGAGCAGGACGTGCACCGTGAGGGCGACGACGATCAGGATCCAGACCATGACCGGCAGGCCGGCGATCGCGCCGCGCCCGAGGAAGACGAAGACGTCGTTGTTGAGGACGTAGCCCTGGGCGCGTCCGTCGGAGAGCAGTTGGGCGAGGCCTTTGTAGGCGGCGAGTCCGGCGAGCGTGGCGATCGTGGGGTTGACCCGCCCGTAGACGATGACGAGGCCGTTGAGGGCACCGATGAGGATGCCGGCACCGATGGCAGCGGCCATGCCGAGGAAGGCGCCCGAACCGGTGGTGGTGAACACCATGGCGCTGACGACGGAGGCAACTCCGACCTGGGAGCCGACGGAGATGTCGAGGCCGCCGCAGATGATGACCACGGTCTGCACGATGGCGAGCAGCCCGGTGATGGTTGCCGCCTCGGCGATCACCTGCAGGTTGGCCGGGCTCAGGTAGTTGTCGTTGAGGAGGCCGAAGAGGGCGAGGACTACGACAAGGGCGCCGATGAGGCTGACGTTCTGACCGCCGATGCCGGACAGGAACCTGGTCCGTCGCGGTCCGCGTGCGCCGTCTTGGCCGTGTCCCTCCACGGCCGGTGCGGGTGTGCTGGTGAGTGTCATGACGGGGCTCCAGGTGCGGCGCCGACGATGTCGTCGGCCATGGCGAGTTCGAGGACGGCCTCTTCGGTGGCTTCGCTGCGGTCGAGTTCGCCGGTGATCCGGCCGCTTTGCATGACGACGATGCGGTCGGCCAGGCCGAGGAGTTCGGGCAGTTCGGAGGAGATGACGAGGACCGCGACGCCCTCCGCGGCAAGGCCGGCGATGATCTCGTAGATCTCCGCCTTCGCGCCGACGTCGATGCCGCGGGTCGGTTCGTCGAGGATCAGCACTTTCGGCTTGCGCGCGAGCCACCGCGCCAGCACGACCTTCTGCTGGTTGCCGCCCGAGAGTTTGCGCACCTCGTGGTCGATCGACGGGGCGCGGACCCGTAGCCGGTCGGCGAACTCCTGGGCGAGGTGCCGCTCCGCGGTCCTGCGGACGAACCTCAAGCGCCGCAGGCGGTCCAGGACGACGAGCGAGGCGTTGTCCTTGATGGACTGCCGCAGGAACAGCGCCTGGGCTTTGCGTTCTTCGGGTGCGAGGCCGAGTCCGGCTCGGATCACCTCGCCTGGGCGGCCGCTGCGCAGGGGTGTCCCGTCGAGGGTGACGGTTCCTGCGCGTACCGGCAGGTCGCCCGCGAGTGCCAGGGCCAGTTCGGAGCGCCCGGCGCCGATCAGGCCGGCCAGGCCGACGACTTCACCGGCGTGCACGCGCAGCGAGACGTCGTGCACGTCGTCGGTCGTGAGGTGGTCGACGTCGAGGACCAGGCGGTCGGTGGCCACCTTCTGCCGTTCGAAGAGGGCGGACAGGTCGCGGCCCACCATGAGCCGGACCAGGGCTGCCTCGTCGGTGGTGCGGGCGTCCCGTACGCCGGCGAGGCAGCCGTCGCGCAGGACGGCGATGCGGTCGGCGAGCTGGAAGATCTCCTGCATGCGGTGGGACACGTACACGATGGCGACGCCTTCGTCCCGCAGCCGCCGTACCAGCGCGAACAGGGCGTCGACCTCATGCTCGGACAGGGACGAGGTGGGCTCGTCGAACGCGATCAGACGGGCGGGCACCTCGCCGGTCAGCGCCCGCATGATCTCCACCAGCTGGCGCTGTGCGGGCGTGAGCTGGGATCCGAGCAGGTCCGGGTCGAGTACCTGGGCAAAACCGAGGCGGTCGAGGTCGGTTCGGATGCGCGCCTCGAGGGCGGCGCGGTCCAGGCGCCGGCCGGGTCGGCGGGGCAAGGCGCCTGCGTAGACGTTCTCCGCGACGGAGACGTGCGGGATGATCTCCGGCTCCTGCGGAATGATCCGGATGCCGGCGGCGCGGGCGCGGGCCGGCGAGTCCAGGGGCAGGGGCGCGCCGTCGGCGAGCACGTGTCCGCCAGTGGGCTGGTGGTCACCGGTGAGGATCTTCAGGAGGGTGGATTTTCCGGCGCCGTTCTCGCCCATGAGGGCGGTGATCTGCCCGGCGGGGAAGTCGAGGGTGACGTCGTCGAGCGCCCGTACCTCGCCGAAGCGTTTGCTGATGGCCGAGACCCCCACGGAGCCCTGCAGGGGCGGTCCGGTGGGAAGTCCGGGGCCGGGGTCCGGGTGGTGGACAGGGGTCATGTCTCGGTTCACCTCGGTGGCTGAGAGCTGGACTTGGCGGTGGGCCCTGGGGCGCGGGGACGATGCCGGCAGCGGGAAACGGTGAGGCACCACGCGGGCGGGACGAGGCGCTCGACCGGCCGGCGGCCGTTTCTGTGGCGGCCGCCGGCCGGGAGGTCCGGCCTGCCTAACCGCAGGTGACTCCGGTGTTCTTCCACGAGGTCTGGTCGACCATCGTGGTCGGGGCGAACGCCTCGGCGGGGAAGTTCTTGCCGTTCTTGAGCTTGTCGTACATGGTCTGCACGGCCAGGGCACCGACGTCCTTGCCGTTGATGAACAGCGCGGCCTTCATGCCGGTGCGCTTGTCCGACTGCCACTCCTTGCAGGCGAGATACGCGCCCAGGCCGACGCCCACGACGTTGTCGGGGCTGACGCCGGCGTTGGCCAGCGCGGTGACTCCGCCCATGACGTTCTCGTCGTTGCAGCCCCAGATCACCCAGTTCTTGACACCGGAGTTGGCGGTGACCGTGGCGGCGATCTTGTCCTGGGCGCCTGTGGGCGTGTTGTCGGTGGGGACGTCGATGGTCTTCACGCCGGGAACGGCGGCGTCGAAGGCCTTCTTGGCGGCCTTGACCCGGTCGCCGCAGACGGTCACGTCCTGCTTCCAGGCGGAGATGACCCGGGTGTCGGCGGCCTTCCAGCCGGCCCTGTCGAACTCGGCGGCCGCGCGCTTGCCGACTTCCTCGCCCATCTGGGTCCCGCTGAACCCGATCCGCGGCACGAGGTCGTCCTTGCCGCAGGCGGCCGGGTCGGGGCCGGTGGTACAGATCTGGTCGTCGGAGGTGAGCAAGGCGACCTTGCCGTCCTTCGCGGTCTGCGCCACCTGGGGACCCACCGCGGGGTCCGGCACGACGATGATCACGCCGTTCGTCTTCTGGGCGATCGCCGACTGCACCTCGCTGACGGTCTTGTTGGCGTCATTGCCCAGGTTGACGACCTTGAGGTCGATGCCGAGCTCCTTCGCCTTCGCCTTCGCTCCGGCGGCCTCACCGATGAAGTACTCCTGGTCGCCCTGCTTCTGCAGGTACGTGATCGAGATCTTGCCGTTGACCGTCGCGGCCTGTCCGTCGTCGGAGGTGGCGGACTTGCCGGACGAACAGGCCGCGCTCAGGCCCAGGGTGAGGGCCAGGCCGGTGGCGGCTGCGGCGCGGCGGGGGGCGGTACGGAACATCAAGGGCTCCTTCGGGCATGCGGCGGCCACGGCGCAGGAGGTGCGGGGCCGTCCGGGCAGGCGGGACCGTCATCGCGGTCACGCAGAGGTGCAGAACAAGCAGGGCGGGCCACGGGCGACGATCCACCCGGGCATCACAATCCCTCAGAGGCAAACAGATTCGAACATCTCAGGGCATGGCTCCGCCCATCCCCAGCAGGGCGGAGCCTTCGCGCAGTTACTTCGCCGACAGCAGAGGTGGCGCCGGCGGCGACGTTCTATTCGCTGACGGTGAAGCCTTGGTCCTTGCCGTACTTGATGCTGGTCTTCTGCCACGCGGCCAGGCCGTCAGTGAGCGTGGTGGAGGAGACGTACGCCTTGCCGACGGTGTCGTTGAAGACCGAGTTGGCGTACACCTGGTAGGGCAGGTAGGACCAGTCTGCACTGACGTTGCGGGCCGACTCGGCGAAGATCTGGTTGGCCTTCTGGCCGCCGAAGTAGGGGAACTCGGCGTCGAGGAAGTCCTTCGATTCCAGATCGGCGCGCGTGGCCGGGAAGGCGCCTTCGGCGACCCGGGTGCTCGCCCCCTTGCCGGTGGTCGCGAACTCCGTGAAGGCGTAGGCGAGTTCCTTGTTCTTGGCCGCCTTGGGCACGGCCAGGGAGCTGCCGCCGTTCTCGGCGCTCGCCTTGTCGCCCGTCGTCCACTGCGGCAGCGGCGCGACCCGCCAGTCGCCGGAGGCGCCGGCGACCCCGGAGGTGAAGTTGGCCGGCATCCAGGCGCCGATGGACAGCGTGGCGATGGAGCCGTCGGCGAGGCCCTTGTACCAGGCGTCACTCCAGGAGCTGACCGGTGCGACGAGCTTCTCGTCGAGGAGCTTCTGCCAGGTGTCGGTGTACGTCCTTGTGCCCTTGTCGCCGAAGTCCACCGTGACGTCGGTGCCCTGGACCTTGTAGGGGCGGCCGCCGGCCTGCCAGATCAGGCTCGTGGTGGCGCCGGCGTCACCGGTGTCGTTGGTGATGAAGAGCTTGGGGTCGGCCTTGTGCAGGTCGCGGGCCGCCTCCACGTACGCATCCCAAGTGGTCGGCACCTTGATGCCGTGCTTGTCGAAGATCTTCTTGTTGTAGAAAAACGCCATCGGCCCGGAGTCCATCGGCAAGGCGTAGACAGCCTTGTCCTCGGTGACGGCGTTCCAGGGGCCGGGCGTGAAGGTCTTGTCGAACTTGTCGGCGCCGTACGACGCGAGGTCCTCGATGGACTCGCCGATCGCGAACTGGCCGAGGGCGTAGTACTCGACCTGCGCGACGTCGGGGGCGCCCGAGCCGGCCGATATCGCGTTCTGCAGCGCGGTGTACTGCTTGTCGCCGGTGCCGGCGTTGACCAACTCGACCTCGACCTTGGGGTACTTCTTCTCGAAGTCCGCCGCGACCTTCTCAAGAGTGGGCTCCCAGGCCCACACGGTGATCTTTCCGCCCTTGTCCAGAGCGGACTTGACGTCCTGCGGGCTGCCCGCGCCGCCGTCGGAGGAGGAGTCCGAGCCGCATGCCGTAGCGGTCAGCGCGAGCGCGGAGACCACGGCGAGAGCACCGAGCAGTCTGCGGGAAATGTGCGTAGTCATGGCTGTGCTCCTGGTCGAGGGTTCGTGTGAAGAGCGGTGCGGTGGATGAAGGCAGGGCAGGGGAAGGCGCCGGAGGCAGGGGCGGGAGACGGGATACGCGGGTGGCTATTCCTTGACGCTGCCCGCGGCGAGGCCGGACTGCCAGAACCGCTGGAGCAGCAGGAAGACGGCCACGATCGGGACGATGGTCAGCAGGGAGCCGGTGATGATGAGGTCGAAGACGGCCTCGCCGCCCGCCGTCTGGGCCTGGGCGTTCCATGCGTTGAGGCCGAGGGTCAGCGGGTACCAGTCGGGATCCTTGATCATGATCAGCGGCAGGAAGTAGTTGTTCCAGGTCGCGACCATCGAGAACAGCAGCACCGTGACCGTGCCGGGCATGAGGAGGGGCAGCGCGATGCGGAAGAAGATGCGCAGCTCCCCCGCGCCGTCGATCCGCGCGGCCTCGAGCAGCTCGGTGGGTACGGACTCGGAGGCGAAGACCCACATCAGGTAGAGCCCGAACGGGGAGATCAGGGACGGGATGATGACGGCCCACGGGGTGTTCGTGAGGCCCAAGTTGCTGAACATCAGGAAGGTGGGCACGGCCAGCGCGGTGCCGGGGACGGCGACGGCCCCGAGGACGACCGCGAAGACCGCCTTGCGGCCGGGAAAGTCGAACTTGGCCAGCGCGTACCCCCCGAGGACCGCGAGGACGGTGGCGCCGCCCGCACCGGCGGCCACGTACAGCAGGGTGTTGAGCAGCCAGCGGATGAAGACGCCGTCGTCGTAGGTCAGGGTGCGGGTGATGTTGTCCCACAGGTTCACGTCGTCGGCGAACCAGAGGCCGAAGGAGTCGAGCAGGCCGTTCTGGTCCTTGGTGGCGTTGATGAACAGCCAGGCAAGCGGCAGCAGGGTGTAGACGAGGACCAGGCCTGTGAGAAGGGTCAGCGGGACGCTTCGGCGCGGTTGGAGCGGGGTGCGCGGAGCCCGGGTGCTGCGCTTGTTCCGTACGGTCGCGGACGCCGGTGCGGTCGCGGCCCGCCCGGCGGCGGCCGGCGCCGGGCCGTTCTCGGAGTCGGTCACGTCGGCGGTGGTGAGGGAGGTGGTCATCAGCTCAGTCCTTCCGCATGCCGCGCAGCTGCACCGCGTAGGCGATGATCGCCGTGATCACGCCCATTACGATCGCCACGGTCGCCGCGTAGTTGTGCTGCTGGCCCGAGAAGGACAGCGAGTAGGTGTAGACGTTCGGGGTGAAGTCGCTGGTGATCGCGTTGGGGGCGAGCTTCTGCAGGATGCTCGGCTCGTTGAAGAGCTGGAAGCTGCCGATGATCGAGAAGATCGTGGCGATGACCAGGGCCCCGCGGATCGCCGGGATCTTGACCGAGGCGACGACGCGCCATTCCCCGGCGCCGTCGATCGCCGCGGCCTCGTACAGCGAGCGCGGGACGACCTTGAGCGCGGAGTAGAAGATCAGCATGTTGTAGCCGACGAACTCCCAGGTCACGATGTTGCCGATCGAGGCAAGGACCAAGGAAGGCGACAGCGGGTCGGGCAGGGTGATGCCGAAGGCATCGTTGATGTTGCCGACCAGGCCGAACTGCGTGCCGTACATGAAGCCCCAGATCAGGCTGGCGACGACGGCCGGCACGGCGTACGGCAGGAAGATCGCGACGCGGAAGAAGGACTTCCCGTACAGCCGGCCGCTGTCGATCGCCAGGGCGGCGAGCAGGGCGACGCCCAGCATGATCGGCACCTGGACAAGGAGGAACATCCCGACGCGGGTCAGGCCGTCCCAGAAGCGGGGATCCCCCAGCGCCTCACCGTAGTTGTCGAGCCCCACGAACGTGGTGCCGCCGATGAGCCGGTCCTTGAAGAGGCTCAGGTAGGCCGCATAGCAGATCGGCGCGAGAAACACGAGGGCGAAGACAGCGACGAACGGCCCGATGAATCCCCAGCCCGCCAGAGCTTCCTTGCGCAGCCGGAAGCGGGCTCGCCGGCGGGGCGGTGGAGCCGCCTGCACGGACGTCGACACGAGCGTCATGGTGGTTCCTTGCGTCGGTGACCAACCGGTCGGGAACAGCGGAAGAGCTGAGACCTCGCCACGATGACCAGACGGCCGGGGAAGTCCGAGCGAGCCGAAATGTTTACGTAACCATCAGCGGGCTCGATGGTTGCACCACCGCCAGACAGGCGTCAAGCACAAGGACGCGTCGATTCGACTCCCACCCCTGCTGATCAGGGGGATCTCCACAAAGAAGGCGTCCGCCTCCGCCCACTGCGCCTGCATACGGCGGCCATGGCGGCCTGGCACAGGGCAAGTTGGGCCGGACAGCACGCCCCGCGCGAAGAGCCGGCGCCGAGCGGCCGAGGACCCGTCAGGCGCGGGGCGGGGCGGTGCTGGCCCGCGCCACGAGGGTCGGTTCCACGGCGAGCTGCCGGGGGCCGTTGCCGCGCCGTTCGATCTGCTCGAGGAGCAGGGTCACGCAGTGCCTGCCGACCACATCGAAGTCCTGGTGCACCGTGGTCAGCGGGGGCTCGAAGAAGCGTGCCTCGGGTACATCGTCGAAGCCGGCCACGCTGATGTCGCCGGGCACGGAGCGCCCCAGTTCATGCATGGCGCGCAGCACCCCGAGCGCCATCTGGTCGTTGGCGGCGAACACGGCCGTGGCGTCGGGAAACTGCGCGAGCGTCTGCCCGACGGTGTAGCCCGACTCGGCGGTCCAGTCCCCGTAGAGGACCGGGGGAACCGGGGCTCCGGCCGCGATCAGGGCGCGCTCCCACGCCTCGGCGCGACGCCGCGCGGCGAAGGAGTCGCGGGGGCCGCTGACGTGGTAGACGGTCCGGTGGCCGAGCCCCAGCAGGTGGCCGACGACACTGCGCGCGCCGCTGGCCTGGTCGAAGTCGACGTTCGAGTACTGGTGCCCGGTGTCGCCGTCGGCGACGACGACGGGCATGTCGGGCGGCAGGTGCAGCGCCGGCGTGTCCAGCATCTGCGACTCGATCAGCACGATGCCGTCGACGGACTGCAGCATGAGGTGCCGGAAGGCCTGCCGTACGGCGGCTTCGGTCTGGGCCCGCACCCCCATGAAGTTGACCGAGAAGCCCGCCTCGCGCGCCGCGTCGGCGATCGCTCCGAGCGTACGGGCGTTGCCGTGCGCGCCGACGTCGAAGCTGACCACGCCCAGGGCGCCGAACCGGCCGGTGACCAGGGCGCGCGCCGCCGCGTTGGGGCGGTAGCCGAGCTCCTGCATCGCGGCGAGCACTTTGGCGCGGGTGGTCTCGTCGACGTTGTCGTGGTTGTTGGAGACACGCGAGACCGTCTGCGAGGAGACGCCGGCGCGTGCGGCGACTTCCGCCATCGAAGGCCATTTGCGGGCTGGCCGCGAACGGGGCGCCCTCGTCTGCTTCTCCGCCACCTTCGACCGTCCCTTCTCCGAGGCTTCCAGGTCGCGAGCCTGCCGCGCCCCCGTCGCCATGTTGGCGCAAACAGTTTCGTCCGGTCAAAGGAGGACCGCTTCTGTCCAGGCGCTTGACAGTCCCACTTCTCCCTCCCAGACTCCGGGCTGCGCAATGTTTACGAAAACATTGTGTGAACCGCAGGGCTCGGGCCGGCGTGAACCGCAGGCTCGCAGGCCGCAAAAGGCGCGGTGTCCCACACCGGCGTACCGCGGCATCCACATCCCTCGTACTCCGTCACTTCGCACGTCACCCGCAGTCCCCCACGCCACGAGGTACCTGTATGAGACTCAAGCTCTCCAGGACGGCTGCACTGCTCTGCGCCCTCCTGCTGACCCTGCTCACTTCCGCCGGCACCGCGCACGCGGCGCCGGTGACCGTCGACAACGGCACCCAGTTCACCGACCCGTCCGGCAATCCGGTCCATGCCCACGGCGGTGGTGTGATCAAGGTCGGTGCGTACTACTACTGGTTCGGTGAGAACAGGAACAGCGACAACACCTTCCGCTACGTGTCCGCGTACCGCTCCACCGACCTCAAGACCTGGGAGTTCCGCAACCACGTCCTGACCGAGGCGTCCGACCCCGAGCTCGACTGGGCCAACATCGAACGCCCCAAGGTCATCTACAACAGCACCACCCAGCAGTTCGTCATGTGGATGCACAAGGAGAACGGCTCCGACTACGGGGAGGCGCGCGCCGCCGTCGCAGTCTCGTCCACGGTGGACGGCGACTACACCTGGCGCGGCAGCTTCCGGCCGCTGGGCCACATGTCCCGTGACATCACGACCTTCGTGGACACCGACGGCACCGGCTACATGATCTCCGCGGCCAACGAGAACGCCGACCTGCATGTCTACCGGCTCACCGCGGACTACACCGCAGTGCAGTCGCAGGTCCAGAAGCTGTGGCCGGGCCAGTGGCGCGAGGCGCCCGCGATGTTCAAGCGGGACGGCGTCTATTTCCTGCTGACCTCCGGCGCCACCGGCTGGTCACCCAACCAGCAGAAGTACGCCACCGCCAGCAGCGTGACCGGAAGTTGGAGCGACCTCAAGGACATCGGGGACGGTACGACGTACCGCAGCCAGACCGCGTATGTACTGCCGGTCCAGGGCAGCGAGGGCACCGGCTACCTCTACATGGGAGACCGCTGGGGCAACTCCATGGGCGGCATGGTGAACGACTCCCAGTACGTATGGCTGCCGCTGAAGTTCCCCACCAGCACCACCATGACCATGGACTACTCCCCGCGGATCACCATCGACACCGCCGCGGGCACCGTACGCGGCATGGACGGACCTTGGGAGCGTCTCACCGCCCGGCACAGCGGCAAGTGCGCCGACGTGGCGAACTTCGACTCGGCCGACGGCGCGCAGCTGATCCAGTGGAGCTGCGGTAGCGGCGTGAACCAGCACTTCTGGTTCACGCAGACGGCCTCCGGCCACGTGCAGATCATGGCCCGCAACAGCGGCAAGTGCCTGGCGATCGCCAGTGGTTCGACACAGAACGGCGCCTATGCCGTGCAGCGCACCTGCGACGGCTCGAACGCACAGCAGTGGCAGGTCCGTACCGCCGGCACCGAGGGGCACGTGGAGCTGGTCGCGCGCCACAGCGGCAAGTGTCTTGACGTCGTCAACCAGTCGAGGGCCGACGGCACCGCGCTCGCGCAGTGGACCTGCAACGGGGGCGACAACCAAAGGTGGGCGCGCTCGGCCGCCTGAGCCCCTCGGCCCTCAACGGGCCGCCGACAGGGTGGCATCACCGCCCTGCTCGCCTGTCGTCGCGCAGCGGCGTGTCCGCTCCTGCCCGCGACGTGCGCGCCTCCTGGCTGCCCGGCCAGGAGGCGCGCTGCTGAGCACCGATTCCATTCCCTCCCGAAGGAGCAGGACGTGTTCCCCACCCGCCACCGACCGGCACCGCCCCGGCGGCGCCCCCGTGTCAGAAGGCCGGCCGCGATCGGCGTCGCTGCCGCCCTGGCGGCGACCGCCCTGGCCGCCGCGGACCCCGTTCCCGCACCGGCCCGCGCCGCGGAAGCCGCGACCTCTCCCGGCGTATCAACGACGACATCCGCGAGCTGGAACCGCGCGCCTGGGTCCTGTGGCAGGCCGTCGAGGACTACGAGAACTTGACTCCTCCCCTCCCTGAAGGGAGGGGATTCCTAGCTCACTTCGCCTGACACCTAGCAGATGGCGGGTCTTACAAGATCAGCACCAGCCGGGTTGAGACCAGCCCGGACGAGCATCACGCGGGCGGAGTTCTTGTCCCGAGGCGAGACCACTCCGCATGCGGTGCACGTATACGTTCTCTCGGAAAGAGGTAGGCGGTGCTTGGCTCTCGCTCCGCAGTGCGCACAATCCATGGTGGTGTGCGCGGGGTCGACCAGGTGCACGGTCCTGCCGTGTTTCTTGGCCATCTCGATCAGGGCTGTCTTCGTGGCGCCGATCGCGGCGTCTGCCGCCTTCTTGGCCATGGTGGACTTCGCGAGGAACGTCGGTTTGAAGTCCTCGACCGCGAGTTGGTCGAAGTCCCGGACGACCCGCTTGGCCCACTTGCGTCGGGCGTCCTGCCGCTGCCGGGCGATCTTCTTGTGCAGCTTCGCTGTCTGCCGCTGCGCCTTCCGGTATCCCTTGGTATCGGGCCGGTTCTTCGGGGTGCGACGCCGGGCCATCATCCGCTGGTAGTGCGCCAGCTTCGCGGCGCCCGTCTTGCCGTGCTGAGGGTGGGGCAGGTCGTGGAGCTCGGAGGTAGTGGTCGCGGTCTCCTTAACGCCCCAGTCGATACCAATGACGCGGCCGGTTTCCGCCAGCGCCTCGGTGAGAGTGGGAACGACGAAGGAGCAGTACCAGTGTCCGAGGCTGTCCCGGTACACGCGCACGCTCGACGGGGGCTTGGGCAGATCCCGCGACCACACCACCGTCAGCACGATCCCACCCGCCAGGTGCAGACGGCCGTCCTTCAGCCGGAAGCCGCGTCGGGTGTACTCCATCGTCGCCTCGGCCCGGCGCTTCTTGCGCGCCTTGGGCATCCCGGCCCGCTGCCGCATGGGCAGCTTCGCCTTGATGTCCTTGAGCGCCTTCGCCCGGGACTTGGCGAAGTCCCGGATCGTCTGCTGCTGCGGCACCGAACTACCCTCACGCAGCCACGCCATCGCCCCACGGGCCTCAGTCAGCAGCGCACTCAACTGGACCGGCCCGCACGTCTGCTTGGCATCGGCGTTCGCCCGATTACGGACGTGGACCTTGCGGGACATCGCCACGCACTCGTTCCACACCCACCGACACCGAGCCCATTCCCCTTCCAGAGCGGCCCGCGCCGTCGAAGACACACGAAGCCTGTACGTGTACCGGGCATGCCCGGCCACATCGACGGCAATCGGCGGCGCCTCCATGCGATCAACCTATCGGCCGCCACTGACAACGCCGTTGCGCCCAGAGAGCGAACCGGCTTTCCCTGCCCTGCTCCGCCGGAGCTTCGTTTCCTCCCCCACCTGAAGGTCGGGGAGGAAACGAAGGAATCCCGATGACGCCGCAGCACGAGAACTCCAACTGGGGCCTGATACAGACCGACTTCACACCGGCCGACGCGGACACCGAGCCCCTGCGCAAGAACAAGAAGTGCTGGGCCATGGCGAACTACAGCCGCTTCATACGGCCCGGCGCCCGCGTCATCGCCACGGACGACCCGCAGACCCTGGCAGCGGTCCGGCCGGGCGGCGAAGGTCTGGTCCTCGTGCACACCAACGCGACGAGCGAGGCGCGTGAACTCACCCTGAATCTGGACGGTTTCCGGACCGCGGCCGACGGAGCCGTCGAGCGGTGGACGACCGACGCGACCCGCAACCTCGAACGCACCGCCGACGCGGCGGGTCCGAGCCCGGCCTCTCCGTCCGTGTGGCCTACTCCTCGGTCGGCCCCAGGTCCGGTTCCGGACGCAGTGCGACCGTACGGGCCCGGTGCGCCGCATGGAGTTCGAGGACGACGACTTCGTTGGTGCCGCGTCGCAGGACCGGCGCGGGCACGTAGAGGGAGCGCTGCGGACCGCGCGACCAGTAGCGGCCCAGAGCGAAGCCGTTGATCCAGGCGTTGCCCTTCGTCCAGCCGTCGAGGTGCAGGAAGGCGTCGGCCGGCTCCGTCACCTCGAAGGTGGCGCGGTGGAACGCGGGCCCGACCACGGTGCGCACGCCGCTGGAGAAGGGCAGGTCGTCCAGCCGGGTGAGAGGCAGCGGCCGGCTGGTCCAGCCCGCCAGATCGGCGCCATCCAGGAGGACCTTGCCCAGCAGGCCCTTGCGGTCATGGATGCCCTGGCCGTAGTTCACCCGGCCCTGGTTCTCGACGAGGACGGTGAGCCGCGCGCCCGCCCTGGGCACCGTGAACGCGAGGGCGTGCTCGTGGCTCTCCCGTTCGAGGACGCCCACCGGCTGCCCGTCGACGAAGACCTGTGCGCGGTCGCGTACGTGCTCGACCTCGAGGAGCACAGGGCCCTGCCGACCCAACTCGGCTTCGTACAGTACGAACCCGAAGTCCTGCTCCAGCTCCTCCATGCCCAAAGGCCGGTGCGCCGCGACCGCCTCGCCGAGAAGGCCGGCATGGGCGAGCAGGCCGGCGGTCTCGGTGAGCGGCACCGCGCGCGGGGAGAGCTTCGGCCCGGGCACGGGGACGGGTTCTTCCGGCACCGGCGCGTACTTGGCGATCACCTTACGGAAGGCCGCGTACTTGGGGGTGGGGTCACCCGCCTCGTCGAGCGGTGCGTCGTAGTCGTACGAGGTGACGGTGGGCCGGTACGTGTGCTTGTCGTTGGCCCCGTTGGTGAACCCGAAGTTGGTGCCGCCGTGGAACATGTAGAAGTTGACCGACGCACCGGTGGCGAGCACTTCGTCCAGCTCACGGGCGGTCTCATCGGGATCGCGGACCACGTGGTGGGCGCCCCAGCGGTCGAACCAACCGATCCAGAACTCACTGGTCATCAGCGGCCCTTCGGGGCGCTGGGCGCGCAGCTCCGCGAGGTGGCGGGCCGAGCGGCTGCCGAAGTTGGCCGTGGCGAGGACGCCGGGCAGACTGCCGCGCTCCAGGTCGGCAGGCTGATCACAGGTGAAGAGCGGGACGTCGACGCCGTGGCCGCACAGCAGGCCGGCCAGCTGCTCCAGATATGCGGTGTCGTCGCCGTAGGCGCCGTACTCGTTCTCCACCTGGACGGCCAGGACTGGTCCGCCCCGGGATGCCAGGTAGGGCCGCACCGACGTGAGGAGGCGCGCGACATAGTCTTCGACGGCAGCCATGAAGCGGGGGTCGCGGGAGCGCAGCTGTATGTCCGGCTCGGCGAGCAGCCATGCGGGTATGCCGCCGCCCTCCCATTCACCGCAGATGTACGGTCCGGGCCGCAGCAGGACGAACAGGCCCTCTGCGGCGGCGAGTTCGAGGAAGCGGGGCAGATCGAGGCCCTCTTCCATGACGAAGCGGTCGGGCCTTGGCTGGTGGAGGTTCCACGGCACGTAGGTCTCAACGGTGTTGAGGCCCATGAGCCGGGCCTTGTGCAACCGGTCGGCCCACTGCTCGGGGTGAACCCGGAAGTAGTGAAGGCCGCCCGACAGGAGTCTGAACGGTTCGCCGTCGAGGGTGAAGCCGTGCTTGCCGATCTCAAGATGGGGCATGAACGGGTGCTCCAGAGCTGGGTGAAGCGCGGGGCCGCAAGGAGTGACCGCGGTGGCAGGAAGAGCGGAACGCCTCATGTTTGCGTAAACATCCGTCGTCTGGCAAGGCTTCATCCGAGGCAGCCGAGAGTTCCGCAGGGGACGGGCCTCGCCGACGGCCGCGGGCGCAGGCTCGTCACGGGGATCGACGACTGCTCACGGTTCCCATGACGCCCACCAGCCGTCCTGCCCAGTGAGGTCTGCTGCGCGGTGCCTGGCGTATTGCGTGGCCCCGGCTGTTATCGGCACATGGGAGACACTCATCTTGACCGCGATCGCCGGCCCGACCTCGCGTACGACCAGCCGCGGCAGAGGACCCTCATGCCGTCGAGCTCAATCCGGGAGACGCATTGAGGTATAGCCGTTCTTCCTCCGGTGCGTACGGCAAACGTCCCCGGGTCACTGCGTGCCGGGCTCGCCGTCGAGGGCCTGGAGGCGGTCCTTCAGCCAGTAGCCGGGCCGTTGATGGAAATCACGTCGCAGTGATGCGGCAGCCGGTCGAGGATCGCAGTCGCCAGCACCTCGTCGCCGAAGACCTGCCCCATTCGCCGAAGGACTTGTTCGACGCGAGGATGACCGAGCCCCTCTCGTAGCGCGTGGAGATGACCTGGAACACCAGGTGCGCCTCAGTGCGCCCCAGCGGCTGGCAGCCGACCTCGCCGACTGGTGCGCGAGGCGTTGACCTTGCCGGCTCCGAAGCCTCGGCGCCCACCGGTACGCCGCTCGCCGAGGCTCGCTCCGCACAAGAAGACATCATCATCGATTCGCCCGCAGCCCGCTCCTGCTGAAGCCGAGCAACGATTCTCTTGACCGTGTACCGCAACTTCTTCGGCGCTTCCAGATCCGCCTACAGCCAGTCGCCAACGAGTGGTAAGACGTCCGCGCGACGCATAAGGTGAGCGGCCCGACAGCTACTGAGATCCGATCATGGGGGACGAGACTGATGCAAGACGATCGCGGGCGGGCACCGATACCTGCCGGTCGGAGCCGCCTTGGGCAGCACGCATGGGCATGGTGGCTCGGGGGAACGTTCGCTGCGATCGTAGGTGTGCTCGTGATCCTGTACGCCACTGCGCCGGCTCAGTCCGCCAAGGATGCTCCCTCAGCCGGCAGCCCGGGCTCCACGGAGGCCTCACCTACCGAAAGCGATGCGGTGCCCCCTCAGCAGCAAAAGCCGAAGAGCATCTTCGGCCCAAGTGGCGTGACGATCGACCTCACCAACGACTCCGGCGTTTATCTGGAGCTCGATGCAGGGGATCCGACAGTGGTGGCCAGCACTGACAAGCCGGACGTCCTGGCCAGGGTTTCAAACGCAGGTGGGACGCGCGATGAACTCAGCTTCTGGACGCCCTGGGGCCACTCAAGAATTGCGCTCTTGTCACCTGAAGCATCGGATCCGACGCAGGAAGAATGCGTCCAAGCTTTGGGCGACCAACGGAACTTGACGCACCGAACCCCCGGTGTGGCCCCGGGCGACCGAATCTGCATCGAAACCAATGGTGGGCATACAGCCTCGATGCGGGTGGTATCCGTTCCCTCCGAGGACTCAGGCTTGAAGGTAAGCCTGACCACGTGGGAGCAGAGTTGGTGAAGTAGGCGCGCCAAGACCTGCCCGCGCCACTTGCCGCCCGCCGCCGTTCCCACCAGTCCTTCGCACTGGGCACCAGCCCGCGCGGCAGATACAGAACCACGAGGCCGAGCAACACCCCGTACACCGCATGGAACATGACGGCAGGTGCGTAGCCGGGCATCCCCTCAGCCGTGCCGAGCTCGTTCAGCTTCTACAGGAGCAGGGTGACCGCGGCTGCGCCGACGAGCGCACCCCAGGCCGCCGATCACGGCCATGACGACGAACTCGCAGGACAGCATCACCGGGAAGGAACCGGGCGCCACATACCCCACATAGAAGGCGCAGCTCCCGGCCGAGGCCCGCGAAGTCGGCCGGGAGACGGAACACCGCCAGCCTGCGTACCACGTCCAGGGCGACCGACCATGGGCCAGAGCGGTCACCAGGTGACCGGCAGGGCATCAAGGCCGCAGACGCGACTGCCCGCCGCCCAGGTCAACTCCTCCTCGCAGACGGCCAGCCGGAGATTCGGCAGCCGCGTCACGAGGACCTCCAGCGCGACCTGGAGTTCCACCCGGGCCAGATTGGCACCCAGGCAGTAGTGCGGGCCGATCCCGAAGCACGAATGACGGTTGTCGGTGCGCGCGATGTCGAATACCTCCGGCTCGGCGAACCGGTCGGGGTCCTGGTTCGCGGCAACGAACGGAGCAAGCACTCCCTGCCCTGTCCGCACCCGGCCCCCGGCATGCAGCCGTACGCACGCCCTTGGTGTCAGACCCCGCGCCGGCAGCACCACAACGTTTTCTCCGAGATCTACTTCCGTCCGTTGGCCTGCACGCTGTGCCCCACTGACAGCCGCTTCGACCGTAGCGGCCGATACGGTCCCGGGATCGGACGGTCGCGCACAACCGCCCGCGCCGCATCCCGCGGCCAAGCGGCGTTGTCAGTCCCCCATGGCACCCTGCACACAGGGCCGGGGCCGGACTCCGCATAGCCCCCACTCCCCGGCTAGCCTCCCCGCCCCTCCCACCACCCCCGAATGTGCGGGTTGTTGTCGAGGTTTGCCTGGTATGCCGCGATCACGGCCGTGTGGAGTTCGTCGATGGCCGTGTCGGAGAGGCGGGAGCGTAGCCAGGCCATGCGGATGCGGGCGGTGAGGGGATCGCCCGTGAGGGGGCGCAGGACCAGGCCGTCGGATTCGCGGGCCGTGGCCTGGTAGAGGCCCACCGCGCGGCCCTCGGCGATCATGCGGCGGTTGAGCTGCCAGTCGGCGAGGCGGTGGCGGAAGCGCGGGACGAAGCCCGCCGCGGCGCAGGCGGCCGTGAAGTGCTCGGGGCCGCCGTCGTCGCCGCACTGCAGACCGAGCCACTCCTCGTCCGCCAGGTCGCCGAGGTCGATCCAAGGCTGCGCTGCGAGCCGGTGGTGCGTCGAGAGCCCCACGTACAGCGGCTCCTCGGCGATCAGCGTGCGGACCCGGGCCGCCTCAGGGAGCGGCAGTTCGAAGTCGCCCATCTCGGCGTACAGGATCGCGTCGAAGTGACCGGCCGCCAACTGCCGGGCCAGCGCGGTGACGGAGTCGATGTTCTCCACCAGCAGCTCCTGCCCAGCGAGCCGTGGCTCCGACTCCGTCAGCAAGGTGTGCAGCAGGACCAGGGACACGCCGCCCAGCCGAATCGTCCCCGTGGCGGCGACCGACCTGGCGCCCGCCGAGAGCGCCTCCATCTCACCCAGGACCCGGCGCGCCCGGTCCAGTACATACACACCGAGCTCGGTGGGCTCCACGCCGTGCGCGCTGCGGGTGAACAGCTCGCCGCCCGCGACCCGTTCGATCCGGCGCAGCTGGGCGGAGAGAGCGGGCTGCGAGACCCCCAGGCGGCGGGCCGCGCGGGCCAGCGAACCGGCCTCCTCTATCCGGCAGACAGCTTCCAGATGCCTCAACTCCAGCTGCATTTCCGCAGCTTATAACCCTGATGTTAGAGCCGGTGGGATATCCCCGTCAGCCATGTGCATGCCGATACTTCCGTTCCGGGAGAGCGCTCCTGCCCCTCCCTGCCTCCCGCACCATGCACGGCCTCTCATGCCTCACCCCCCCGATGGGAGAAAACGTGAAGTCCAGCAGGCTCACGGCGGTGGCCGCGACCCTCGCGCTCGTCGCCGGTTTGGCCGGATCACTCGCCGGCACCTCGGCGGCCGCCGGCAAGTCCCCCACACCCCCGGGCTCCGGCAAGGCGGCGGCTCTTGCCGCTGCCGACTCCGCAGCGCGCAACGGCCTCGACGGCCTCGCCCACGGCGGCGACGAGGAACTCGTCCGCACCCGCGTCATCCCCTGGGACAACGGTCTCTACTACACCGCGTACGAGCGCACCTACCGCGGCCTGCCCGTGGCGGGCGGCGACGCGGTGGTCCTCGCCGATTCCAAGGGCCGGGTACGCGACATCACCGCCGCGGCCAGCCCCGACATCGCCGTCGGTACCACCGCCAAGGTGACGGCTGCCGAGGCGCTCGCCGCCGCCAAGAAGCAGCTGGCCTCGGTCGAGGAATCCTCCGAGCCCGTACTCACGGTCCTGCTCAAGGGCTCGAAGGCGGTGCTCACTTGGCAGACCACAGTGATCGGCCGTACCTCCGCCGGTGCTCCGAGTGCGCTGCTCACCTACGTCGACGCCCGCACCGGAAGGATCGCCCAGTCCCAGGACAAGGTCGCCCACGCCGACGGGCACGGGTACCACAGCGGTGACGTCACCATCGACACGGCAGCCTCCTCGATGAGCGACCCGAACCGGTCCGGCTTCAAGTGCGGCGGCCAGAACGGCAGCGTGTACAGCGGCTCCTCGCCGTGGGGCAACGGCGGGGCGAACGACCTCGTGACGGCCTGCGTCGACGTCATGTACGCGGCCCAGCGCGAGTACGACATGCTCAAGGACTGGTTCGGCTACAACGGCCAGAACGGGCAGGGTGGACTGGCCCCGGCACGGGTGGGGCTGAACGAGGCCAACGCGTACTACACCGGGTCGTACACCACGTACGGTCGCAGCGCGGCCTCGACCAACCAGGTCACCTCGATCGACGTGGTGGCGCACGAGTACGGCCACGAGATCTTCGACAGGACCCCGGGCAGCTCCGGCCTGTCGATGGAGAACGCCGGCCTGAACGAGTCGACCGGTGACATCTTCGCGGCACTCACCGAGGCCTACGCCAACAATCCCAAGGACACCCCCGATTACCTCGTCGGCGAGAAGGTGAACTTCTCCGGCGACAACAAGCCCATCCGCTACATGTACGACCCCTCGCTGCACAACGACGACCCCAACTGCTTCAACCAGCTGACCTCGAACACCGAGGAGCACGCGGGCGCAGGCCCGCAGAACCACTGGTTCTACCTGCTGGCCGAGGGTTCCAGCCCGGGCGGCGGCAAGCCCGCCAGCCCCATATGTTCCGGCGGCCCGTCCTCGGTCACCGGCATCGGCATCCAGAAGGCCGGCAAGATCTTCATGGGCGCCCTGCTGAGCAAGACCTCCTCCTGGAATCACGCGGCGGTCCGCAAGGCCACTCTGGCCTCCGCGAAGAACACCTACGGGAGCGCGGAGTGCAACGTTGTGAAGGCCGCGTGGAACGCCGTCGCCGTACCTGCCCAGTCCGGCGAAACCGACTGCGGCAGCACCAACCCCGGCAATGACTTCTCGCTGTCGCTGAGCCCGGCCTCCGGTTCGGTCAAGGCAGGTGCGTCCGTGGAGTCCACCGTCTCGACCTCCACCTCCTCGGGCAGCGCGCAGACCGTGCAGTTCAGCGCCTCGGGTCAGCCCAGTGGTGTCACGGTCAGCTTCTCGCCCACCTCGGTGAGCTCGGGCAACTCCTCCAAGATGACGATCTCGGTGGCGTCCGGCACGGCCGACGGCAGCTACTCGATCAGCGTCAAGGGCAAGGGCGCCGTCGAGCACACCGCCACCTACAACCTGACGGTCGGCTCGAGCACCCCGCCGCCGGCCGGGTGTGACGACGTCGAGAGCACCTTCGAGGGCCAGTTGGGCCAGGGCCAGGCGCAGATCCAGCCGAACGGCTCGTACTACACCTCGAACGTCTCCGGCACCCACGTCGGCTGTCTGCGCGGCCCGGCCGGCGCCGACTTCGACCTCCACCTGCAGAAGTGGAGCGGTGCGGGCTGGACCACCCTGGCCGAGTCCACCACTCCCGGTGAGAACGAGGACATCAGCTACGACGGCACCGCCGGCTACTACCGCTACGTGGTGGATGCCTACAGCGGCTCCGGCAGCTACACGCTGGGCGTGAGCGCCCCGTAGGCCACTGCCGGCAGGGGAACAGGAGTCCCGCGGCGGCAAACCCGCCGCGGGACAACGGGGAACGGGAGTGCCGCGGCGGCGAACCCGCCGCGGCACTCCTTCCGTTGTTCCGGCAGTGGGAGGCCGGGACAACGGCGGCGACGGAGCGGGGCATTGGGTGCCGCTCCGTCGTCGGGGGACCCGCGGGCTGCTACCGGCGGCGGCCAGAGGACCAGGCCTGGGCTTCCTGGCAAGAATCAGCTGAACCGCCAGGTGCGCTTCTGCAAGCCGCCGTTGCAGAGGGGCGTGCCCTACCCACCCGGTAACCTGACCATGGGCAGGGGAAGGAAGGGCCATGTTCGTAGGGCGCGAGCGAGAACTTGCGGAGCTGCAGCGCGTGTTGAAGGCCGAACGGCTGGTGACACTGACCGGCGTGGCAGGGGTTGGCAAGTCACGGCTCGCTCGGCAGATGGTGGAGCGGGGGCTTGCCGCCGATCCGGCCAACAGCTGTTGGGCTGATCTCTGGAAGCTACAGGACGAGGGCATGCTCGCCGCGCTCGTGGCCGATGCGTGCGGCCTGTCCGACCACACGCCCCGAATGCCAGTGGACGTGATCTGCGACTGGATCGGGCAGCGCGATCTCCTACTCGTGCTCGACTCGTGTGAACATGCGCTGATCGCCTGTCGACGCCTGGTGAAGACGATGCTCAGCAAGTGCCCGCAGCTGAGGATCGTGGCGACCAGCCGCGAACTGCTCCATCTGGACGACGAGTTCGCCTTTGTGGTCGAGCCGCTGCCGTGTGCCACCGATGCCACTGAACTGTTCCTTCAACGGGCCACGGCGGCAGGCCACTTGTCCGGCGTCGAGGACGAAGACCGGGTGCAGGAGTTATGCACCTACCTCGATGGATTGCCGCTCGCGCTGGAACTGGCAGCTGGTGCGCTGCGGCATCGGAGCATCGAGGAACTTCTACAGCGCCCCCGGCACGAACTGAGCCGGTCGGACGACGATGCCGTACGTCCTGCCTCACCTCGCCGGCACGACGTGCTGCGCACCGCCTTGGGCTGGAGCCACGAACTGTGCACCCCCAAGGAACGTCTCCTGTGGGCTCGACTGTCGGTCATCCGCGGCCGTTTCGATGCAAGCCTGGCGGCCGCAATATGTTCCGGCGGCCCTATCGGCGCGGAAGAGGTTGGCCCCATGCTGGCCGGGCTGGTGGACAAGTCTGTCGTCACGCGCCGCGACGAGGGCTACCTGCTCCTGGACACGGTGCGCGAGTACGGGCGCCTATGGCTGGCCCAGCTCAGCGAACTGGACACGATGGAGGCCACGCACGCCGCGTATCTCCTCGGCCAGGCACGGCGGGCCGACGAGACGTGGACGAGCGCTGAGCAGACCGGCTGGTATCGCATGATCAAGGACGCTCATCCCGACCTGTGCGCCGCCCTTGACCACTACCTCGACCACGACACCGAGGCGGCCCTCGAGCTTTCCACCCTCACCGGGTTCTACTGGACCTGCTGCGGCCATGCGCACACGGCGCAGCACTACCTTTCGCGCGCCCTCGAGGCCGGTGACAGTGAGGGGCCCGTTCACCAACGGGCGCTGTGGGCCCTGGGATTGACCCATCTGCTGCAGGGCAATCACGATGCCGGTACTCGCCTGGCCCGCCAGTGTCTCGAGCACGCCCGTACCTCCAGGGATGCAACCGGGCTGTTACGCGGCGCCTACCTGAAGGCCATGAGCGACCTCTTGCAGGGCAACGCCCGTCAGAGTCTGGACCTGCTCGACCACACACTCCGGATCGCGGGCGTACAGGGTGTGCAGGAGCCTGCACCCCAGGCGGTCATGATGTGTCGGATGCTGCGGCTGTTCGCCCTCACCGGGCTCGGTCTGCTGGAGCAGAGCCGGCAGGCGGCCACTGTCCTGCGTACGGAATGTGTCGCGATGGGCGAGCACTGGATCCGCTCGTACGCCGACTACCAGCTGTGTGTGATCGCGCTGCGCGCGCGGGACGGTGAACGAGCCCTGGAACACGCCCGTTCGATGCTGCATGCGAAGCGGCGGATCGGAGACACCTTCGGGATCGCCTTGGGGCTGGACATGCTGGCCGCGGCATTCTCCGCCATCGGCGACGGCCACTCCGCGGCCCTCGCATCCGGCGCGGGCCAACCGCTCTGGGACGCGGTCGGTCACCCGCAGCGCGGTGCCCCGGACGTGGCGCCCCTGCGCGAGGCGGGCGAGAACCTCGCCCGCAGCCTGGTGGGTGCCGGTGCCTACGACGCGTACCGCCGTGAGGCCGCCAGCGCCGATCCTGGCGCGATGCTGGCTTGGGCGGCTGGAGGGGGCCCGCCCCCGTCCGGTGACGAGGCGCGTTAGCACGTGCACGCTCCCGTGGCTCGCTCATCGCCACGGCCCACATCATCAACCTTGCAGACCTCCCTGCCGGCCAGTAAGTCGCCGCCAAGGCGGGGTCCTTGACGGCGAACCGATCCTCACCAACGGCTGGAACCCCTACCCGACCGCCACCGACGACCGACCTCCCCCGGACAGCCTGCAGATCCGCCATCCCGACTGCATCGGCGTCGGCGGCGCACCGAGCGGTGCACGGGACGACGAATTCGCTGGGAAGCAGTCCGCGATAAGTCGTCCTCCCGCAGAGCTGTCCTACTGGAAGCACTCCGGCAGTCCAGCGGGAAGTGCGGCTGAGCTTCGGATGGTTGTGGTTCAGGACAATGGGGCGTCCATGCCGTTGGTGGTGCAGGGGCAGGGATAGGGCCAGGCGACGTCGAGGGCGCCGGGGCAGCCACTCTCCGGGCCGGTGCGGCAGAGGAAGTCCACGCAGCATGAGCAGTTCGTGCATACCTTGGTTGTTGCCCTCGGCGTAGGCAGCTCGCTGAAGCGAGCGGCGCCAAGCGCCCGTTTCGTAGGGTCATTGGGTGGCGTGTGCAATGGTCCTTCGTTCCTTGTTACGGAGGCGAGGCACCGATATGTCGAAGGCAGTAGCGGTCATGCCCTGTCCCCGGCCCGCGCGTCTGGAGCCCGGAGTGCCCGGCGCAGTTCGGTGAGGCTGCTACCGCACCAGGTCGACGACGGTCTGACAGCCGCGCCCGCCCGGCCAGTTGCCTTCAGGGCCCGCTGCGCATTCGACAGGTGGACAAACTCCTGGGACCAACCGGTCCCAGCCCGCCTTGAGACTCTTGGTGGTGCACCTCTGGTGACTCACCAACCACATCCCTGCAAGCGCGGGCCATCCTCCGGAATTGACGTGTTGAAATGAGACAGGTCGTCAACATATTGATCTGCGCAACACGGAGAACTTATCCAGAGTGCACGGGGCGGACATCTCCACGTGCACCCCTTTGAGCTACCCGCCTCACATCAATACAGGAATCCGCAGGTAGACGGACCAAAGGAGCGTTGAAAGCGCTCGCTACTTTCAACAGCAATCCTCACGAAATTGCACTGGCATGTGCACCAACTGGGAAGTGACGGACAGCGGATCCAGAGTTCCGCGATACCGGTGATGAAGGCTCCGCGAGCGATCCGGCCTCCGTGCTCCCTATCCCCGAAGCCTCGCCGGTCCGGAGACCGGCGACGTAGTAATGCATTCGATGGACAGCCGCAGGGCCTGGCGACAGCGTGACTTCGAGGGATGGCGCGGCCTTGCGACAGTCAACCGATGCGACAAGTGAGCCGATTGAGGTGGACGGGTTGGATGCGGCCGCTGGTGCTGACGGCTGTCGTGGTGGCGACGGCCGCGACGGGTGCCGGCGCTGCGCAAACAGCGGACGAACCGCCGCCGGGGCAGGAACGGACTGCGGAGGCGCGGACGGACTCGCTGTTGAAGGAAGCAGCCGCGTTCCCGCCGGTGCTCGCCCTGATCACCTCCCCTGCTCCGCACAGCGCCCTGGACGCGGCCCTGCCGGCCGGCCGCGGGGAACGGGCCGGGGCCCCAACTGGCGGCGGAACTACGGGCGTCACGGGACCGTATCGCCACCGCCCGGACTGAGGCAGGGTGCGCCCCTAGCCGCCCTGCGCGCGCAGGAGAAGCGGCAGCAGGAGTCCCGTCGGGGCGGGCTGAGTGCGCGTACGGGGAGGTGGACAACCACGCGGACTCGGAGCCGAGAAGGGCTCTGTGTCGGGACAGGGCCGCGCCTGGATGGCCCCCGTTGATCCTGCTCCCCGCTCGGCAGGTTTCGGGTCCGGCGGTAAACGCTGGGCGCACCGGCACACGGGCCAGGATTTCGCGGTGGGGACGGGCACGCCGGTGCGCTCGGTGGGGGCGGGCACGGTCCTGTTCACCGGCTGCGGGGGCGGCTTCGGCAATCAGATCATCGCCCGTCACCCTGACGGCTACTACACCCAGTACGCGCGTCTGTCCCTGATCGGCGTCCGGGCCGGGGATCCCGTCACCGCCGACACCCGCGAGAGCGAGGAATCTCCCTGTGAGCACCGCTGCGGGGAGGGACACGGCTGGAACGCCGAAGTGCCGAGAACTCCCCCGCCCTCAGCGCAACGGCATATACCGCAGACTTCGGCAGAACCTCAAGTGGCAAAGGTATTCAACTTGTTGAAATGGGTCCTGGATATGTTGAAAGACTCCAGGCGAATGAAAGGCGCGCAGAATCCGCTCGCCCGTGCCGTACACGCCCTGTTAACCCGTGCGGTCGCCCCAAGTCGCGGAGTATTCGGGCCCGGTTGAGCCTGTGATCATGATGGATCCCTTCACCACAGCGAATGTTCTGGCCGCCATGACGCCTTCCCGGCCCGGCCCCCACAAAGAACCCGCGGCGGACCGCCGACTGACCGGGAATCCGCGCCCGGCCGCAGACCGGCAACCTCGGGATCGGGAGGTCATCGCGCCGAAGGGCGCTGCAGGACGCGCCTGAGCCGATTGTCGAGTTGGGCGGCCTGATGCGTGATGGCCGGGGAGCCGTGGGTGTTGTGCCGGTCGAGAACGAGGCTGTAGGTCTCGCGGGCCGCCTGCACCTTTCCGCGGTCGAGTTCGAGGCGTGCGATCTGGAGCAGGATCAGGCCGATCGTTCGGTGCTCTCCGCGAGGCCGCGCCCGCATGGACGCTCGCAGAAACGACACCGCGGCGTCGCCCGCCCCCAAGAGCCGGTGCACCTGTGCCGACTGAAAGAGGAACGCGGAGACCGGATACCTCTCCATGCTCTCGTCACCGGCGGATTCCTGCGTCATGCGCTCGGCGAGGCCGAGCAGTCGCCGGGCTTCGTCAGCTTGGCGCAACCCCGCGCACGCGACGGCCTCTTGCGCAAGCGCGAAAGCGTGCACTCCCGGCGGACTTTCGCCGGGCAGCAATGCCGTCGCGGCCCGGGCGAGCTCAGTGGCATACGCGTGGTGCCCCAGCGCGCCGGCCTGGGCACTCTGCTCGCGTAACGCCATGGCCTGACCGATCGGACATGCGGCCTCGGTGGCCAGTTGATGCGCCAGGTCGTAGTACTGCTGGGCGATTCCGTGCCGGTTGTCATCGGTGTAGGTGCGTCCGATCACCCGCACCAACTGGGATGTGGCGGACAACAGTTCCCGGTGGATTCGATCCGAGGCGGGCCAGGAGAGCCACGGTTTCACCTTGTCGTGCAAGTAGGCCATCAGGAGGCTTCGGGCAGCTGCGCCGCCGTACGCGTCGTAGTGACGGGATCCGTACAGCGTGACGTCGCGCACGGCGCGCACGTGCGCGAGGCCGACCCTCTCCGGCGAGCGCTCCCGACCAGGGGGCAGGTGGGAAAGGTCCGCGGCGGCGCGGTGACGTGGCCTCGCTGCGCGCCGGGTCGGCCGCCTGGAGGCCGCCAAGTGGAGACGGTAGGGGGTGCGGGCGAGCGACGGCCCGAGGTCGAGGCCGCCCTGCAGCGCACGCAGGCGTTCGAGCCGCTCGCCGGGAGGGAGCAGTTCCTCGGGAAGCTCCTCGCCCACGGGACCGAGACTCTCACCTGGCACGTCGAGGCCGAGTTCGGCGAATGACACCGGGCGGCAGAGCCGTCTGGTGAAGGCCTCCTGCAGAAGTTGCGGGGCCGGTGAGCGAGGACGGGTGCCGGTGAGCCAGTGCCCGACCGTACTGCGGTCGTAGCCGACGGAGAACCCGGCTTCGGCGGCGATGCGCTGAAGAGCCCCAACCAGCGCTGGACCGTTCCAGTCCGCCTCGCCCATGAGCGTACGCAATGCCAGATTGGGCGATCGGGAATGAGTCAACTGCAGCTCCTGGTCATTCCGTTAGAGAGAGCTCCCGCGAGGGACCGGTCAGGGCTGCGACGCGAGGCCGCCACTCCGACCAGCACAAGTACCCGTTCCCGCCCAGAACAGTCAAAACGCGGCGGCCGCACAGATGAATTACCTGCGAAGCACTACGCGACCGCCCCCTCCTCCGCACCCAAGCGGGCGACCCGCACCGCCTCAACACCCCAAATGTCCTATGACAGCGAACCTTGATCGTGTGCCATCGAAGTTTGATCACGTTCGCGCCAGCACGGCGGCTGGATCAGTGGCCAGGCGCGGCGCTCGGTTCAGACACATCCAACGGATGGTGCGTGACTACAGGCGAGGCTGCTTCTGCCCGAATCCCTGCTCAGCCGCCGGCTCGTCTACTTCTGCGTGACCGTGTACGTGACTGCCACGATTCCCTCGCCAGAGTTGCGCGACGTCGCAGTGTGGGTGCCAGTCTGGCTTCCGCTGGCGCTCCACACGACCGCTTCCTTCGCGACGGTGTCGTCAGGGTCCGGGAACGTGTCACTCTCCTTGATGTAGACCGTGATGGTCGCCTTCTCCTCGACCGCGACGGTGCTGGGCTTCGTGAGCGGGAACTCGTCCCCGACCCGCAACTTTGGCGCGACGTCCTCGGTGACATCGAGGGCTGTCACCGTCTCGGTGCCGCTCGCGATCGTCACTTGGCCGAAGTAGTACTCGTCGCCTGTTTCGCCGTTGCCCTCGACCAATGTGATCTTGTCGATGGTCAGCTCGTAGCCTGGAACGGCAGGCTCTGCAGACGCGGCACCACTCCCTGCGACCACAGTCATGGCCAGAACGGCAGCGGTGCTTGCCAGTCGTACCTTCATTGGTCTCTCCCGATGTTGGATGCAGTATCCCGCCCAACTTGATCCGCATCGGAAAGTTCCGTCAGGCCCCGAAGGCCGACCCGTTCGACGCATCTTTCGGTTGTGATCTTGAGACTGCCGCTTTGTCCGGAGCTCAGGACGACAACAGCCACCCTCGCCGCCAGGGCCTCACTCCTGAACTGGGCAATCAATCTTCGATGGCACAAACTCACGTCCACCAAAGTTCGATGGCGCGCGATCAAGGTTCGGTGGCACAGGACACCAAACTTCAGAGAGAGCCCCCTCTCAAATCTCTTGAGTTTGCCGCAGTAAACACACATGCTTTCGAGCTGTTTCAGTGAATCGGGCAACTTCCCGATCACTGCAGGGGTGCGCGATGAAGCGTGCCCGGAAAATGAGAATCCATTCCCACTCGCAACCTGCCACTTGACGTCGAGGAAGCGCAAATCCTCGCCCACAACACCCACTGGTCCGCCCGCGCCCGCGGACTCGTCCACCGCGTAGGCATCCTCCAGCCACAGGGCCGAACCGCCACCAGATACTTCGAGGACACCGAGGTGGCGGCCCTCCAGGCCCTTCACCCCGATCGAACCGTCACGCGTACGGGCGATCAACTCACCATCTGGCCCAAGGAGGTTCGCTCGGATGCGGCGGACTCGGAGGTCGCTGATGCGTAGCCTCGTGATCACTTTCCTGTGCACAAGGAACTGATCGACCAGCTTCCCCCGGAAGCTCAGCCAACAGCAAGGTCGACGCCCTGACAGCGGTCGGATTCACGCCGACCGGCAATCCCCTGTCGGCAGCGGCACAGGATCTCTGCGAGGAAGGCCCCCGCAGGATCATCCTCGCATCCAGCAACACCTGCTCGTCCACCGAGTGCAGTTCCGAAGGCGAGGGGAACACCCACCTCCTGTATGAGGCCTGGACGGCGGTGAGGCTCACGAGCGATTGCACAGCCCAACGAGGGCGACCATCCGTACGAACACGGAACAGGCAGCCACCACTTGGTCCTCACCAGAACCATGACCGGGCCTGGCATATGCCACATGTTGAACGATTCAACATCCGAGCAAAGCGCCGATGAGCCAGTGACCGCAAGGGTTCGAGCGCATATCCCCCGTAGAGGCTCGCTCACTGAGCGTGTTCGATCCGGCCGTCTTCGTCACTCATGGTGGGAACAATGGATTACTCCGTTCATCCCCGCCTCCCGCCTGCCGGGAGGCCGCTTCCTCGATCGGAGAGACCCGCACATGTCCGATCCTCAGATCCTTCGCCTCTTCCGTCTGGACGCCGAAGGCCGCAGCAAAGCCGGCGCCGAGGACCTTCGACGCCTGGCCGGGCACTTCCGCGCCAACCAGCGCGACATGCTCGGCTACCAGTGGTCCCAGGACATCCACATCCCCGACCACCTCGGCGACTTCCTCGGCCTGCACCTCGACAACATCGGCGACCCCATGGCCGCCTCGCTGACCTCGCTCAACACCAAATTCCTCGAGCGCGAAGTGCTCCGCTACTTCACCCACCTGTGGAACGCGCCGCCGCTGGCCACCCAGGACAGCGACGACGACCTGTCCGACCCCCGCTCCTGGGGCTACGTACTGTCGATGGGATCCACCGAAGGCACCCTGTACGCCCTGTGGAACGCCCGCGACTACCTGCGCGGCAAGCCGCTGCACAACCCCGCCTCGCCTGCCGCCGCCACTCCCCGTAAACCGCTGCTGTTCGTCTCGCAGGAAGCCCACTACAGCTTCGCCAAAGCGGCCCAGATGGTGCAGCTCGACATGATGGGCGACATCGGCAACCGCGACTACCCCGGCCAGTGCCCCGTCGGCAAGGACGGCACCTGGCCCAGCTCGGTGCCGGCGGGGACCACCGGAGGCTCGGACGGCCTGATGGACACCGCGGCGCTCGCCGAACTCGTCGAGTTCTTCGCCGCCCGCGGCTACGCACCCGTCATCGTGTGCAACGTCGGCTCCACCTTCAAGGGCGCCCTCGACGACCCCCGTACGATCTGGAAGGCCATCGAGCCCGTCCTTCGCCGCCACGATCTCCTGGGCGACGACCACAACCGCCGCGGCTACTGGATGCATGTGGACGGCGCACTCGGCGCAGGCTACGTGCCCTACTTGGAGATGTCGGAGGACGAACATCAGAATCTGCCGCTGTTCGACTTCCGGCTGCCCTGCGTCAGTTCCGTCGTCACCAGCGGCCACAAGTGGTTCGGCACCCCCTACCCGACCGGCGTGTACCTGACCCGCAACGAACTGCGTGTGGCCGCACCGTCGAAACCCGGCTACGTCGGCTCGGCCGACACCACCATCGGTGGCGCGCGGGACGGCCTGGCCCCACTCCTGCTGTGGACGGCCCTCTCCGGCCGCCCCCACGACCAGCAGGTGGCCACGGCCAACCGGTGTGTGCGCCTGGCCAGTTACGCACATGAGCAGCTCACCGAGCAGTGCCCGACAGCCGAGGCCCAACGGGCCCGCAACTCGCTCGCCATCCGCTTTCGCCGCCCCGCCGACGAGGTCATGAACCAGTTCGGCCTGGTGGGCCAGAAAGCTCCCGGCCCGAACGGCGAGTTGCGCGAGGAGGCACACCTGTACGTGATGCCGCACGTCACCGAAGCCACGATCAACCGATTCGTACGGGCCATCAGCAGCCCCAGCGCCTATCCGGCCCTCGCCACCCAGGAGGCACTGTGATGGACGAAACATCCGAGACGCGGCAAGAACAGACGGCGCACGAGGAACGGTTCCGCGCCCAGCTGGCGCGACGCATCGACTCCGCCATCGCGCGCCTGCAACCCACCGCCGACCCCGGCATCAAGCAACAGCTCACCGGGCTCCGCATGGCCCGCGCACTGGTGGCGCCCCCAGAGCCAGAGTCAGCGGCCGATTCCGCACAGCAACCAGACGACCCCTGGAACTGCCGCTGCCCGCAATGCACATGGGACTGAGACGCCCGGTGCCGGGGTGCTCGTGAAGGCAGACAGACCCAGCTGACAGCCCCTCGTCACTCCGGCACACCTTCCTTGCCGTCCAGTGCGTGCGATCGCGCGCACGGGCCCACTCGACCGTGACGTCCTCGGCGAAATCCGCGGCGTAGGAACGCACGACCCGCTCAGGCGCCGCGCGATGGCACTCAGAACCTGCGGTGCCATCGCGAGCCGCGGTGACAGCGTCCTACTCAGCGAGACGACAAGCAGTTCGGACTCAATGCCCGGCACCGGTTCCTTACGACTGGTATCGGCGCCTTGTAGGCCACCATCGGCGTCGACAAGGAATGTGCTGCCCGCACCCCACGGCCCCAGAAGAATGGACTAGTTGTCCTCCAGAAGGGCCCGGAGCCGAGTCTCCACGGGACCTAACCCGTGACCTCGGAAAGTCCGACGACAAGGTTCGCCGCGCCTGGCCGGCACGCCCTTCATACACCTCTGCTACGAAGCACCCCCCTGCATCGCAAGCGAGTTCGACGTACGGACTTCGAAGTCCGTAACCGCAGCGAGACAGGGCGCTCAGACGCGAAAGTCCCGCATCCTGTGCCGGACTAGTGAAGCTCGACAGATGCACCGAGCGGGATACGGGCGTAGTCGACCTCTTCCTCCTCCAGCCAGCCGTCGAAGTTCTCCTGCCCCACCTCACTGAGGTTGGCGTCATGGATGGGAAAGGCCCGAACTGGGTTGACGGACCGGACGAACTCGATCGCCTCACCGAGCTTCAGCCACGGACCGGACGCCGGGACCAGCAACGTGTCGACCGCCTGGGCGGGCACATGCAGTGAATCCCCCGGGTGGTAGACGCCGTCCACGATGAAGCCGATGTTGGGGCAGCCCGGCAGGCCGTCGATTATCTCGGCGTGCTCACCGCCGACGACGTGCACCGTGAACCCGGCGGCGGTGAAGGTGTCACCGGGTCCGACCGCTGTCACGCCGTCACCCAAGGCCTCGGCGAGCGCGGCATGCGTATGGACGGTCAGCTCGGGGTTTCCGGCGCGGGCCGCGCTGAGTTGGTCGACGTCGATGTGATCGTCGTGTTCATGGGTGATGAGTACGGCGGTGGCGCCGGACAGCGCCTCCATCTCGGACAAGATGCCCGGATCGATCACCAGGACACGATCGTCGGCTTCCATGCGCACGCAGGCATGGCCGTATTTCGTCAGACGCATCCGATCAACCTACCGGCACCACGCCGCATCCCCACCTGCGCCCGCACCCAGACCCGCAAGACCATCAACGGCCAAGATCACGCTCTACGGCTGGAGTACGGCCGTTCGCCAAGGGGCACCCTGGCTTCGGTTGCGCTCTCTGGCTCCGGGCTGACGGCTTGGGTTCGGATAGGTCGTTACAACACCCTTCCCCTCCCTGACCACTGAACAGGCCCCGCGAGAACCTCGCCATCGGGGCAGGCACCGGATCGGGAGCAGGCTCACACCCCGTTGGGCCTGCACCCCCGGGCCCTTCAATGCACCGCCCCTCAATGCACCGCGCCGCACTGCAGCGCGGCGACCAGCTGCTGCCGTACACCGATGGCCTGAGCAAGGCCCGCGTCCCGCTGACCGATGACATCGCACTCGTCCTCTGCCTGCCCGCCGTGGCGAGTACGAGGCCGGACGGGGCCGCGGCCCGGATGGCGTACGGCTCCTCGATGCCTGATCCACAAGGACATTGAGCCGATGAGTACGTGCGCGCCGCGCGGGATGACTGGCTGCTCAACTCCGGAGACACGGACCGGATGGAACCGGCGGCCACACACCCGCCCGAGTCACCTGCTCGGCGTCACTTCGCCAGGACATACCCGCGCTGGACCGCCGCGCCACCGGTCCCTCAGCCCAGGCACGGATGACGCAGGGGGTGTGGCCCTTGTCCGGCGTGTCGGAGCAGCGACGACGTCAGCGCATACATGAACGCAGCCCGAACTCCGTGGGTGGTGAGGGCGATGGTGACGGCGCTCTGGTCTCGGAGGAAGCAATCGGCCAGGTGGGTCTGCCCGTCACGACGGGCGTTCTGTCCGGGCAGCCAGCCCTCGGTGCTCCTGGATCCGCCCGCCGCTGACCGTGAAGAGGTCGAACAGCAGGCCGTCGGCGCCGTCGACCTCCCCGCGGCACAGCGAGAAGACCGTGTCCCGCTGCGCCACGCAGCGCAGGAGCCGGCGGTAGCGGACCGAGGGGTGGACGAGGGGGTCACGGCCCGGCACCGCCGCGTGCTCGCGGCCGCGGACGGGGTCGTACCGGTGGTAGCGGACATCGGGGGCGGTGAGGGACGCGGCCTCGCTGTGCCGGCCGCCGATGAGAACATTGCCGATGAATTGGAGGACGGCCGGGGTGGGGTCCGCGCCGGGCGGTGACGGGATGCGACCGTCCGTTCGGCCGGCTGTGCCGAGCAGGCCGACCGGGCCGTAGGCGTCCCAGTGCTCGGCGAGGCGGCCCTCGGCGACACGAAACAGGTCGTACGACGTCACCGGCTGCTCGGCCAGACCATGGCAGGTGGCTTCGACCAGGACCAGGTCGTCCTGGGACAGGGTCCGGTGCGGGAGATAGCGGAACCCCGGGGGCAGGGCCTCGACGAGTTCGGTGAGGGCCTCGGGGCCGGTCGACCGGCTCAGGCTGCTGTGTCCGCGGAAATCAGGCCCCGCGAACCGGTGCGCCGCCTGCCGGTCGCGGCGGACGAACAGGGCCTGGACCGCGCGCTGGACGACATGGCGGGCGCTCTGGTCACAGGTGGCAAGTGGATGGCACATGTGGACTCCCTCGGTCGTCAGGCGGTGCGGTGCATGACGTGCTTCGAACGGGTGCACTCGTCAAGGGCGAGCAGGGACAGGTCCTTGCCGTTGCCCGAGTGCTTGAAGCCGCCGTGTGGCATCTCCGAGACAAGGGTGAGGTGGGTGTTCACCCAGACGCAGCCGTAGTCCAGGGCTGCGGCGGCCCGCATCGCGGTGGCGTGATCGCGGGTGTGGACGCTGCAGGACAGGCCGTACGGACTGGAGTTGACGCGCCGTACGGCCTCGTCGGTGTCCGAGAAGCGCTCGACGGTGATGACCGGGGCGAACAGCTCCTCGGTGCACAGCGCATCGGTGGGCCGCAGTCCGTCGATGAGGGTCGGCGCAAGGAACCAGCCCTGCTCGCCCACGCGTTCGCCGCCGCTGAGGAGGGTGGTGTGGGCAGGCCGGCGGTCCAAGTGGTGCAGGACGCGTTCCAGTTGGCGCTCGCTGTTGAGGGGGCCGTAGAAGGCGCCGGTGTCGTCGGGCGGTCCGGTGTGCAGGGCCTCGGCGTGTTTGGTGAGCGCGGCCACGAAGGTGTCGTGGACCGGATCCGCGACCAGGACGCGGGAGGCGGCGGTGCAGTCCTGTCCGGCGTTGAGGAAGCCCCCGTACGCGATCGACTCGGCGGCCGCCTCGATGTCCGCGTCGGCGCAGACCAACGCGGGTGACTTGCCGCCGAGTCCGAGATGCATCCGCTTCACGTCGGTGATCGCCTCCTGGGCGATGGCGATGCCCGAGGGCGTGGAGGCGGTGGCGCTCACCTGCCGTACGGCAGGATGGGTAAGGAGCGTATGCACCGCTTCGCGCTCCCCGCACACGACGTTGACGACACCCGGCGGCAGCACGGCGCCTGCGGCCTCGGCGAGCATCAGGGCGGTGACGGGGGTGTTGTGCGAAGGCTTGAGCACGACCGTGTTGCCAGTGGCTACGGCCGGGGCGAGCTTCCAGATGGCCATCAGGAGCGGGTAGTTGAACGGCACCATCTGGGCGCAGACGCCCAGGGGTTCCCTGCGGACGTACGAAGTGTGGCCGTCGAGGTACTCGCCGGCGCCGGGGGCGGTGGTGCTGCGGGCGCTCCCGGCGAAGTAGCGCAGGACGTCCACGGCGACGGCGACCTCCTCGCGTGCCGTGAGCTGCACTGGCTTGCCCGTGTTGGCGCACTCGGCGGCGGTGAACCGGTCGGACTGCTCCTCCAGGGCCGAGGCGAGCCGCAGTAGTCCGCGCTGCCGCTCGGCCGGTGAGGTGATCCGCCACCCCTCGAATGCGTCGGCGGCGGCTGTGCACGCCTGCTCGACATCGGCGGGGGACGAGCGGGCCGCGTGGGCCATGGTGCGGCCGGTGCAGGGGTCGATGAGGGGGGTGTGTTCGCCCGAAGTGGATTCTGCGGGGGCGCCGTTGATGAAGTTGAGGTGGAGCGAGTCGCTGGGTGCCATGTTCTTCCTCGTCTTCGGCTGTACGGGTTCAGAGGTAGGGACAGTGACGCGGGTCAGACCGTGATGCGGCCCGTTCCGTCATGGCGCAGGTGGCGCCACTTCCAGTCGTGGCCCCGGGCCGGCTCGTCGACGGGCTCACCGCGGTAGATCACCCGCACGCCGTCGCCGTGCGCCCCGTACGTGCCCGGCTGATCCCAGGGCGGAGCGCCCGTGCGGGTCGCCGGCACCATCAGCTCGCCCTCGACGAGCTTGGCAAGGCAGCTCGACTGGCGCAGGACGTGGTGGCCGCGGCGGCCGTCGGCAAGCAGCGCAAGGGACTTGAACGCCAGCCACAAACCTCCGCTGGTGTCGCCCAGGTACACGGGGACGTACGGCATGTGCTCCATCAGCGCCCGCGCCTGCGCGACCGCGTCGAAGGACCGGCCGTCGAACTCGTCCCGCATCGACACCCAGGGCACACCGAGCCGCTCGGCCTCCGCCGCGGGGTCGATCCCCCACTTCTGCCAGGCGCTCAGGCGGATGTTGTCGATGACGACATCGATGTCCCCGGGCTCCAGGGCGCGCACCTCGCGCACATGGCGGGGCTCCAGCCGCTTGCCGTTGTTGATCCAGCTCCAGAGCTCGTCGCCACGCTCCAGCGACTGCACCGGATCGGGCCGGTGCTCCGGGTGGGTCCACTTGGTCACCCTGCAGCCCTGCTCCGCCATGATCATTCCAGCGTACGCGGGGAGGATGTACGAGCCGAGTTCGAGTACTTCAGGCATGACTTTCTCCGTCTCGGAATTCGGTGGAGTTACGCGGGGCGCTACGTGCAGAATTTCGGAGGGCTGGCCCGAGCGAATCGGAGATATCCGCGAGGAGACCACCAGGGAAATCCTCGGGAAATCCCGGGCGGATGACTATCCGCCCGGCTTGGACGCGTTCACGGGATCCGGCCAGCTGATACGAGGGCACGTACCAGCCGGACTTGCGCATCCGCCGGCAGAACTCCTCGACGGCTCCCGAGTCCTCGTGCCGCGCGGCGAAGCTCGCGACGGACAGGTCGTCGGGGGTGTGCAGGAGCCTCAGATCCGATGAGGCGGCGAGCCGTTCGGCCACCGCACGGGCCACCGAGCGTGCGGCCGCCAGGGTGGCGCGGTACCCCTCGGGGCCGAAGTGCCGCAGCAGATAGTGCTGTTGCAGTACGGGCGCCGCCGAGCGCGAGAACGTGAGCCCGATGCCGGGCTCGCCGTCACCGATGTAGGAGACACTGTGGCGCAGTTCGGCCAGCCAGGGCGGGGCACTGCGCCACAGCAGCCAGCCGACGCCCAGGCTGGTCATCCCGTACTTGTGCCCCGAGGCGTTGACGGAACGTACGCGCGGCTGCCGGAAGTCCCAGGCCAGGTCCTCGTGCGTAAAGGGTGCGGCGAATCCTCCCGACGCCGCGTCGACGTGCAGGGAGATGTCGAGGCCGCGCCGCTCCTGCAGGGCGTCGAGCGCCCGTGCAAGCCCCGGCACATCGTCGAAGCCGCCGTGTTCGGGCCCGCCCAGGGTGGCGACCACGCCGATGGTCCCCTGGTCGCAGCGCTCGGCGACCCGGTCCGGGTCGGGTAACTCGCCGCCCCTGACCGCCTTGACGGGCCGGCATTCGACCTGCCAGTAGGCGCAGAACCGGTACCAGCAGGCATGGGCTCCGGCACCGACCACGAGATTGGGGCGCCGGGCAGGGACCCGCCGCGCCTTGCCGGTCCGGCGCTGCCAGCCGCGCAGCAGCACCAGGCCGGCCAGCATCGCGGCCTCGGTCGACCCGGAGGCCGAGCATCCCGTCACGGGCCCCGGCGGCGCGTGCCACATGCGGCCGATCAGGTCGATGCACTCCCGTTCCATCTCGGCTACGTGCGGATACTCGGCGCGGTTCACCACGTTCAGATCGCTGAACAGGGCAGCGATCGCCTGCACTTCGGGCAGCGGCCAGGTGGTGGTGTAGCTGCCGAGGTTCTGCTGCGGTAGCACTCCTGAGTCCGGTGGGGCGTAGGACATCACGGGCTGTTGACTTCGGGGAAAGGACACGTGGGGCTGCTCCCTCGCACGGACTGAATTCTCGACACACCCGGAAAACCGTGAAGAATGCAGAATCCGCGTTCGGTCGGAATTTCAACATGAATTCAACACGGCCACCTGGGCGGGAAATTCATGTATAGCTGCCGCCGGTAATTCAGAACGGATCCGTCACTCGTACGGAGAGGGGCGCACCTGGCGCAAACACCAGTGGGAGTGCGCGCCGGAGCTCTCAGGGAGTGAAGGTCCGCCAGGGTCCGCAGCCGACGAGGGTGCGGCACACGCGCGAGGGAGCGCCGCCGCAGCGAGTGCCCGGCGTGTGCGGCGCGTGCCCCCGCCGGCGAACCACATACAAGGAGGCGGGCACACTGAATGCCGACGGTGGGGAAGACCAGCGAAATCATGCCGGGACCGGACCGTGTTCTGTGGGTAGCGGCGCGGCACCTGCTCCATCAACGGCAGGTAGATCGGCGCCGACGGCCGCCCGGTCGCGGACGGCGAGCCAGGCGAGCTGGTCGTGTGCGGACCCACGGTGATGCGCGGCTACTGGGGGGACACCCAGCGCACCGCCCAGTCCCTGGTGCCGACCGTCCACAACCCGACCCAACTCGCCTACCGCACGGGCGACATCGTCCGGCTGACTCCCGAGGGCGACTTCGAGTTCCAGGGCCGGCGCGATCACCAGATCAAGAGCCGCGGCTACCGCATCGAGCTCGGCGACATCGAGACGACCCTGCACACCGCGCCCGCCATCGCCGAATGCGCGGTCCTGGCAGTCCCGGACGGGGAGATCACCAACCGCCTCGCCGCCTTCGTCGTCCCGAGCGGCCAGCACGACCCGGCCACGCTGTGCGGGCACTGCGCGAGCCGGCTGCCGCACTACATGATCCCGGACTTCGAGTACACCGACCGGCTGCCGCGGACCAGCACCGGCAAGGTCGACCGGCAGGCGCTGGCCCGCACCCTGGCCCAAGGCCCTGGCAAGGAGCACGTCGACGCGTGAGCAGCCAGCCCGTACATCACACCGATGCACCCCTCGCCCTCGTCACCGGCGCAAGCCGGGGCCTGGGCCTGGGCTTCGCCGCCGCACTCGGCGCCGCCGGCCGCCGAGTGATCATCACCGGACGGTCCACGGAGTCCCTGACCGCCGCCCGGGACCGCCTGGACGCCCGCGGAGTCACGGCGTACGCCATGACCACCGACGCTCGAGACCCTCAAGCCGTCACCCGCACGGCACAAGAAGTCCATGACACATACGGCCCGGTGGATCTCCTGGTGAACAACGCGGGCGTCATCGGGCCAGTGGGACCCACCTGGGCCATCGACGCGCACGACTGGTGGGACACCCTCAACACCAACGTCAACGGGGTCCTGCTGCATCTACAGGCCTTCGTCCCGGCCATGGTCGAGCACGGCCACGGCCGCATCATCAACGTCACCAGCAACGCCGGACACAACAACTGGCCTTACTACAGCGCCTACTCCGTCTCCAAGGGCGCCGTCATCAAGCTCACCGAGAACCTCGCCCAGGAACTGGGCCGCAGCAAAGTCACCGCCTTCAGCTACCACCCCGGCATCGTGACCACCGGCCTGACAACAGCGGCTCTCCACACCGTTGCCGACACCACCAGATGGGAGGCCCTCGGCGCGCACTGGCTCAAACAGCAGCTCGCCCTCGGCAACGGCGTCACCGCCGACCAGGCCGCAGCAGGGCTGCTGCGCCTGGCCGCAGGCGACCTCGACGCCAGGTCTGGGAGTACCTCACCGTGTACGAACTCATCAAACGGAGTATCCGCTCGCAATCGGCACAACAGGAGAGCGCCCCATCCGAGGTCAACCTACCCGCCACTTGCTGTGTGGCGTCCCACTGTCCGTCAGTCCGGGCCAGGCCTCGAGCCGAGCTGTGGTGCGGCAGCGACTCCAGCACCGGACCAGTGTTGCTGCCGGCAACCAGCGTGCCGCCGTACGCAGTTCAGTGATGCTTCCCTGCCTACCACGTCCAGCCTGCATTCCACGTCCAGGGCGACCGGCCATGGGCCAGAGCGGTCACCAGGTGACCGGCAGGGAGTCCAGGCCGCAGACGCGACTGCCCGCCGCCCAGGTCAACTCCTCCACGCAGACGGCCAGCCGGAGATTCGGCAGCCGCGTCACGAGGACCTCCAGCGCGACCTGGAGTTCCACCCGGGCCAGGTTGGCGCCCAGGCAGTAGTGCGGGCCGATCCCGAAGGACAGATGACGGTTGTCGGTGCGCGCGATGTCGAATACCTCCGGCTCGGCGAACCGGTCCGGGTCCTGGTTCGCGGCAACGAACGGAGCAAGCACTCCCTGCCCTGTCCGCACCCGGCCCCCTGACGGCAGCCGTACATCGCGCTTCGCGACCCGCAGCAGCGCCCCGTGGCCCGGAATCTCGGCACGCAGCACCTCTTCCACCGCGCCCGCCAGCAGTTCGGGATCCTCGCGCAGAGCCGCCAACTGCTGCGGATGGCGCAAGAGGGCAAGGACGCCGCGGGTGAAGGCGTTGGCGGTCGTCTCATGGCCCGCGATGATCAATCCACGCACCATGTTGGTCAGCTCGGCGGCGCCCAACTTGTCGGCGTCCTCGTCGCGGGCATTGAGCAGTTCATCGATCAGGTCGGCGCGCGGGGAGGAACCGGCGGCCGGAGCACGGCGGTGGTCGGCGACCAGTTCGTCGACGTACGTCGCAAACGCGATCCCCGCCTCAAGGCGCTCCTGGGCCGCACTGCCGCCCGTCAGCGACAGCAGCGTGTCCGACCAGCCGCGAAACAGCGTGCTGTCCTTCGCCGGCACTCCAAGCAGCCGGCAGATCACTTCCATCGGCAGCGGGAAGGCGAACGCGGTCCGCAGATCGGCGGGCGGACCCGCGGCGATCACCTCGTCGAGCAACTCCTCAGCGATGGTACGAATCTGCGGCCGCCACTTCTCGGCCGCCCGCGGGGTGAACGCGCCCTGCACGATGCGCCGCAGCCGGGCATGTTCGGGCGGGTCCATGTTGATCAGCGAGTTGGGGTCCTCGCCGAAATCCGCGGCGGCCAACATGCGAGGGGCTCCCGGGTAGCGCAGGTTGCGCGAGAAATCCGGGTTGGTGTGCACCTCACGGATGTCGTCGTAGCGGGTGACGAGCAGCACCTCGTCCCCGCTGGGCAACGCGATCGTGCTGACCGGAGCATCCCTGCGGCGCCGGCGGTACGCGGCCGGACAACTGCCAAAGGGACCTGGCTCAAACGGATACGCACCGCCATCGTCCCCCGCCGCCTCGGACACCGTGGAACTGGAATCGACCGACATCGCACTGCGCCCCTCTCCCCCATCGATGGACCGAGAATGGCAGCTGACGACCCGTCATGTCACCAGCAGGTCGGGCCCATTGCGCATTCACGCGCGTCACGCCGCACAGCAGGAAACGGGGTTGGCGATGTGCACTTGTACGCGGGGAGCCGGTTGAGGCGCATCCGGCTTCCGGCCACGTCCCACTTCCCTCGAATGCAGGGCGAAGAAGAGGAGCAGGGGGCGGACGGCGCTCAGTGATGTCCGGGACGTGAACCCGCGAGCCGGGCGATTTCCCTTCGCACGGCGCGCGGTCAGGTCACGACAGTGCCGCTCGCGGTTGCTCACCACCGCACTGGCCGGGTCACACCCCGCGCATGTCTGCGCCGTAGGTGGTGCGGTAGTCGGGGACGACGATCCGGCTCGTCGGGGACTCCTGGCGGACCTGGGCGACGAACCCGTCCAGGTCCATGACCGGGTCGCGGCGCGGGGGTTGGCTCAGCGGCTCCTCGAAGTTGTCCCAGTGGACGGGTACGACGACGCCGGGCCGGTCCAGCGCCCGCAGCAGCCGGGGCACGTAGCGGGCGGTGGCGGCGCTGGACGGCACCGCGACCATCGCGAGATCGGGGTTCAGCCCCTGTACGGCCCGTTCGCAGAAGTCGCTGGCGCCCATCAGGAACGCCGAAGGACCGCCGCTTCCCGCCGTCACCTGGAAGGCGAGCGTATCGCCCTCCGGCAGGTCGGAGATGGTCCTCGGGGCCGCGGACGGCGGCGCCTTCAGGGTGCCCGGGGCGAAATAGGTGTGCCGCTTGTTCCGGCTGTGCAGGCTCGACACGACTTCGACGGTGATCCCGCCGAAGTCCAGTACCTCGCCCCCCTTCACCACTGAGATCTGACCGGGGTCGACGCCGAACGCGACCAGCAGATGGAACGTGGTCTCCGTGCCGACGACGCGGGCGCCGGTGGTCTTGGCGATGTAGGGGACATCCGCGATGTGGTCCCAGTGGGAGTGGCTGACCAGGACGATCTCAGGGTTGCCGATGTGCTCGCGTATGAGATCGGGGTCGGACTTCAGTTTCGTACCCGGCTGGAAGCCGCCGTCGAACAGACCCGTCTTGAAGCGGGTGAGGTAGGGGTCGAAGAGCACCGTCCTGCCGTCGGTGTCGATACGCCATCCGGAGGTGCCCAGCCAGCGGAAGGAAGTCGAACCGGCAGCTGGTGCCTGGCCGTTGGCCGCATCCGGGGCGGCGCCCGTCGAGGCTGCGGCTGTGGCCGGAAGGAGTGGGGCGGCAGCGCCGAGCACGGCGCCGCGCAGCACCGTACGCCGGCCGAATCCGGGGATGCGCCGCTTCGGGGACTGAGCGTGTGTGTGGTCGTTCATGGCCTCAGGAGATCAAGGCCAGGCCGCCGCCGTCCAAGATCAAAATCTGGGCTTCTTCATATCCGTACGCATATAAGTGCAGGTCAGAACCCTTTGTCGCGCAAGAATTCGATGGCAATCCGGGCCGTGGTGCCGATCGCGGAGTCCACCGCGGCACGCGAGGCGGCCAGCTCCCGCGTCCGGGCGAAGACGGAGACCGCATAGCGACCGCCGTCGGGATAGCGGACGACCCCCGCCTCCATGTGCAGTCCCGGCAGGGTTCCGGTCTTCGCCGCGACCGTCGCCCCGTCGGGGAAGCCCGATACCAGCCGGTGCCGGAACACTTGTCGGGCCATCAGCTCCCGCACCTGCGCGCAGGCGTCCGGCGGGCCCGCCTCGTCACGCCAGATGAGTCCCAGCAACCGGGTGATCTCACGAGGTGTCGCGCTGTTGGTCCGCTGCGGATCCATCACGCTCAGGAGTCTCTTGCGATCGTCCGGCAGCGCCGGGTACCGGCGGGCGAACTCCGCCTCGTCGCGTGCGCCGACCTCGGCGAGCATCGACTCCAGTACGTCACGGGGCCCGCCCACGATCCGGATCCGGGCGAGCCCGAGTTCCCCGGCGAGCAGGCGCACCGTGTCCAGGCCCACCCGGGCCAGGAGCAGATCGGCCGCCGAGTTGTCGCTCACCGAGATCGCGAAGAACGCCAGATCGCGCAACGACAGCTCCACGTCGTCCGCGCAGCCTGCCGTGCCCCAGCCGCCGAGCCGGTCGGCCGTCGTCACCCGCACCCGCTCACGCGGGTCGAGCTGGCCGGCGGCCACCTGGCGGGCGAACTCCAGAACCAGCAGCACCTTGAACACCGAGGCGATCACGACGGGTTCGTCCGCGCCGACAGCCACCTCCTCGGCCCCCGGCTCCGCGTCGACGGGCGCCGCATGCAGCAAGCCCTCGGCGCCCGCCCGTGCGAAGACCTCGCGGATCTCCTCCTCGACCATCAACTCTCCCCTCCCGTAGGGTCCCTGGCTGTGGATCTCTTGCGCCACTTGCGTATCTTCATCGCCGTCGCCGACGAGCTGCACTTCAGCCGGGCCGCCGATCAGCTTGGCATGGCCCAGCCACCTCTCAGCCAGGCGGTCCGCAGGCTGGAGAAGGAACTCGACGTCGAGCTGTTCGACCGGTCGCGCCGCCAGATCCAGTTGACCGCCGCCGGCCTGGTGCTCCTTGACGAGGCCCGTGAACTACTGGGTCGCGAGGCGCGGTTACGGACCCTGGCCCGCCGCGCCGGGGACGGCAGCCTGGGCACTTTGCGCGCGGGAGTACCCCCCGACACTGCGGTCGCCACGCTGTCGGCGCTGCTCACCGCCTGTGCCGAGCACTCCCCGGGACTGTCCGTCGATCTCCAGGAGATCACCACCGAAGAACAGCTACGGCTGCTCACCGCCGGCGGGCTCGACGTCGGACTCGTCCATCAGCCCGTGGACAGCACCGAACTCCACCTCGGCACGGAGGTGTGCGCGGCACTCGGCGTCGTCCTGCCCCGCACCTCGCCTCTGGCCCGGTTTTCCGAGGTCATGCTCGCCGATCTGTCCGGCCACGACCTGGTGCTCTTCCCCCGCTCCCAGGCCACCGGCTGGTACGACACGATCCTCGACATCTGCCGCACCGAGGGCTTCGTGCCCGGCCGGCTCCTGCACGCCGCGAATCCCGAGTTCCTGCTGGCCCTTGTGCACGCGGGCCAGGGCGTCGCCTTCGACCAGGGACCGGTTGCCCGTAAGGAGCCCCGCGTCGTCTGGCGGCCGCTGGCGGGCCGCCCCCTCGTCCAGCGGACGGCCGGGGCCTGGCCGGCCGGCCGGTCCGCCCACCCGGCAGCCCCACACTTCGCCGAGCTCGCGGCCGGTGTGCTCGCCCGCGACCGTGCGACGACTCTGCGCCATGACGACAGCCCCGAGACACCGGACGGACCCCGCCGCGCATGGTCGGTGGTGTACGACGATATGAGCTGACCGCCGACGGCGCCTCGGCGTGACTGCCTCCCACCTCCGCATGCGCGTACGCATACGCGTGCGTCAGCGCCTCACCCACCTCGGCCAGGACGCCACTGCGATGCTCTTCGCTGCGCCCCGCTCCCCCATCACTGGACCGAGAACGACAGCTGACGACCCGTCATGTCACCTGCACGCCGGACCCATTGCACATCCACGCGGGGAGCCGGTTGAGGCGCATCCAGCTTCCGGCCACCGTCCTGCCGTCGGCTGTACGACCTCCGGGTGCCGTCCGCTCACGCTCGACGATCACCGCACGATCACATTGGTCCATACCTATTGACGCGATGGTCTAGTCCTCTTAAGGTCTGCGTCACCTCCAAGGAGAGGTCCCGCCCGGTGTGCGCACACCAGGGACCCCACACCGTCCCCTTTGTGCAACACCAAGCCTCCCCCGGAGGAACCGACGTGCACTCCCCCACCCGCGTCAGAGCCCTGCTGCTCGGCGCCGGAACGGCCATCGCCGGACTGCTCCTGACCACCCTGTCGTCCACGTCCTCGCACGCCGTGGACGAGGACTGTCGGCCGGACGGCCTTTACCAGACCCCTGGGGTCGACGTCCCTTACTGTTCCGTCTACGACACCGCGGGCCGCGAGAAAATGGGCGCCGACCATCAGCGACGTGTCATCGGCTACTTCACCGGATGGCGCACGGGCAAGAACGGTGAGCCCGCCTATCTCGCCTCCGACCTTCCCTGGGACAAGATCACCCACATCAACTACGCGTTCGCGCACATCGGTTCGGACCATAAGCTCTCGGTCGGGACGGACAGCGCGAACAATCCCGCGACGGGCATGACCTGGCCCGGCGTCGCAGGTGCCGAGATGGATCCCGGCTATGCCTACAAGGGTCATTTCAATCTGCTGAACAAATTCAAGAAGCAGCACCCCGACGTCAAGACCCTTGTCTCGGTGGGCGGTTGGGCCGAAACCGGCGGCTACTTCGGTGACGACGGCAAGCGGGTGAGCTCCGGCGGCTTCTACGCGATGGCCACCAACGCCGACGGTTCGGTCAATCAGGCCGGTATCGACACCTTCGCGGACTCGGCTGTCACCTTCATCAAGAAGTACGGCTTCAACGGCGTCGACATCGACTACGAGTACCCCACCACGATGAAGGACGCAGGCCACCCTCTCGACTGGCCGTTCGCCAACGCCCGGCGCGCAGGTCTCGTCAAGGGCTACGCCGCGCTGATGAAGACGCTGCGCGAGAAGCTGGACCGGGCCGGAGCCCAGGACGGCAGGCATTACCTGCTGACCGTCGCCGCGCCGTCCTCCGGCTATCTGCTGCGCGGCATGGAGACGTTCCAGGTCCAGAAGTACCTGGACTACGTCAACATCATGTCGTACGACCTGCACGGCGCCTGGAACGAGTACGTCGGCCCCAACGCCTCGCTCTTCGACGACGGCAAGGATGCGGAACTCGCGGCGGGCGGGGTGTACTCCACCTCGCAGTACGGCGGCATCGGCTATCTCAACACCGACTGGGCCTACCACTACTTCCGCGGTTCGATGCCCGCGGGCCGTATCAACATCGGACTCCCCTACTACACCCGCGGATTCAAAAACGTGACCGGCGGGACGGACGGCCTGTGGGGCAAGGCGCCCAGCACCACCTGTCCGGCCGGATCCGGCCTCACCAAGTGCGGCGACGGGGCGGTCGGCATCGACAACCTGTGGCACGACAAGGACGACAACGGCAAGGAATCACCTGCCGGTTCGAACCCGATGTGGCACGCGAAGAACCTGGAGAAGGGCGTCGTCGGCGACTACGTCACCCAGTACGGATTCCCCTCGGACACCACACTCACCGGCACCTACGCGCGCAAGTACGACTCCACCCTGGTCGCGCCGTGGCTGTGGAACGCCGAGAAGAAGGTCTTCCTGTCCACCGAGGACGAGCAGTCGGTCGCCGCCAAGGCCGACTACGTAGTGGATCAGGGCATCGGCGGCACGATGATCTGGGAGCTGGCCGGCGACTACGACTACAACGCCGCCAAAGGCCAGTACGAAATGGGCGACACGCTGACGACGACGATGTACGAGAAGTTCAAGTCGGCCTCGCCGTACGGCGCAAAGCGCTCCACCATCGAGCTGCCGACCGAGGCACTCGACATCGACGTGTCCTTCGGACAGTTCCCGCTCGGTGACTCCAACTACCCGATCAGCCCCAAGCTGAAGATCACCAACAACTCGACCACCACGCTGCCGGGCGGCACGGAGTTCCAGTTCGACTACGGCACCTCAGCGCCGAACAACGCCAAGGACCAGTCGGGCTTCGGCACGACGATCATCCGCAGTGATCACACGGGCAACAACGTGGGCGGCCTCAAGGGCGTCTACCACCGGGCCTCGCTCAAGCTGCCCGGATGGCAGTCACTCGCGCCGGGCGCCTCGGTGGAGCTGGACTTCGTCTACTACCTGCCGGTCTCCACGCCCTCCAACTGGACGGTAACCCTCAGCGGCAGAACGTACGCGCTCGCCGGCGATCTGGCCCGCGGCACCACCATCGGGCAGCCGGGCACGGGATCTCCCTCGCCCAGTCCATCGGATACCGGCACCGGCTCACCGTCACCCAGCCCTTCACAGCCAGGCGGCACCTGTGCACCGGCGGCCTGGACGGCGACGACCGAGTACGGCGGCGGGACAGTCGTCTCGCACAAGAGCCACACCTGGAAGGCGAAGTGGTGGACGAAGGGCGAGGAGCCCGGAACCACCGGTGAATGGGGGGTATGGCAGGACCTGGGAGCCTGCTGACAGCCCGTGCACGGTACCCGGCGGCGGGTCTGAGGTTCCTCACCCGCCGCCGGAACCCGGCCGCCGCGACTTCGGCAGTCCGATCGAGCGCTGCGCCCCAGCGGGCCGCGCTACGTCTCCTGCGGCAATCGACTCTTCGTCCGTGCGGCGCATCGCCCCGCGCGCCCGCCCGCGGCTCCGCGACGCCCCTCTCCACGATGCAGGTGTCAGCATCCTGCCGACCCTGTTCGTCCATCCGTTCCTGCAGAAGCACTTCACGAAGAGGATCATGATCGGGGGCTGTGAAGGGGTAGCGCGCGGGCTTGCCGGCCGCTCAGTGCACGCAGTGGTTGCTCCGGAGATCATCCGGCTGCTTGCGGCAGCGCTGCATACGGCACAGCTGCATGCGGAACGGCTGGTCGCGAGGTTCAACGCCTGTGTCGTACCCGATCATTGATGCCACATGATCCTTTCGGATTAGATGGCCTCTTGGCGCATGAGGGGTGGCGGGGTGGACATGGTGGAGCTGGCGGTTCGGCGGCGGGTGCTCGGGCTTGTGGTGGCTGCGGGGGTTGCCGTGGTGGCCGAGACGGTCGGCTGGTGGTCCAGCCGGTCCGGTGGATTGCTCGTGGTGGCACAGGCCCTCCATCACCCACTGCTGTTCGGCCTGTCGGCCCTCGCGGCGTTGACCGCCGCTGCGGTCCTCGGCGTGCGCAATCGCGTCGTTCGGGGTCTGGTCCTGATGACGGCGGCCCTCATGACGCTCCTTGCACTCCCGTTCTTCCTCCTCGGTTCCGGGCGCGAGGTCACGATGGACAAAGCGGCGCCCCATCACTCCGACCGGCACCTCGTTGTCGAGGAAGGTGCGGCGATGATCGACCCGCTGTGGTGGGTCTACGTCGACGAAGGATCCGGGCTGACCAAGCGACGCTGGCTGGTCGGCTACTTCAACGGTGACGTCGCCGACAACGCGCTGGTCGAGGCATCGTGGGCGGGACCCGACCGGATACGCCTGATCACCGGAGACGAGGAGAGCAGGCAAGTCCACGTCGTCGGCCTCACCCCCGGGAGCGGGAAGCCTGAGCGCACTGTTTCGCAAGGCTAGGAGCCGCAGGGCAACCCCAGTGGCGCGCTGATCGACATGTACGGCGAGATCAGCGGCATCAACTCGGCGATATTCTCCCCCACCTCTGGCGCTGGATGCGGCTCATCGGCCGGCAGCGTGGGCCTGGGCTTCGCGATCCCGATCAACGACGTCAAGGCCGACCTCGACACGCTGCGCTCCGGATCCACGACCTGAGCCTGCGCCATGCCGGGGCCGGCAACGACCGCCGCCTCAAGGAACCTCAAGGAACGTCAAGAGCCTCAACACTCCAGGCGCCCAGCCGGGTGCCGCTGCTCTCGGCGTGCGTGGCCGATGGTTGTGACCGAAGGTGGCGTCAGCCCTGCCCACGGTGCAGGGCGACGACAGTCTGTGGTTGGCCTGATCACAGGGACAGGCAGTAGAGACCGCGGGCACATACTCGAAGGGCTGGGACATGTCGGGACTTTCAGCAGGAGGCTGGTCATCACGCTCTCCACAGGACAGCGACGTGGCGCGGATGGCCCAGTTCGCACTCGACCATCTCAACGCGGCCCCCTCGGCGCGCACCGCACACACAATGGGAACCGTGCTCAGCGCCGCCCACCAGGTCGTGGCCGGCAGCAACTACCGGGTGACGTTCACCATCGACCCCGGACCCACATCCCAGACCGTCACCGCCACCGTATGGGAACAGCCCTGGCTGGACCGCATCGAAGTCACCGAGCTCACTGTCCAGACCCCGCTTCCTGACCACACCGCCGACCTCTCAGAAGACAATCGTCACTAGCCCTGCCGGCGCACCGTCCTCGGCCAGTTCAGCACGCATCTGCGGAACGACGGGCGGGCAGTGATCGGTTTCTGGGTCCGCATTGTCGGTGGCACGGCCCCAACGCACCTGGCCATGGTGGGTAGTTACCGGGCCTCGACTCGACGCCCGACAGGACGTTTCCGCTCAAGAAGAGGACGAGCACACGGTACGTATCCACATCCGCCTGTCCCTCGAAGTAGGCCCGCGCGTCAGGGCCGCTGTTCGTACACGTCCCTAAGGTGTCGCAAGGCGACGCGGAAGGTCGTGGGCGTCGCCCGCAGGCTGTGCTCGGGCATGGTTCCGGGGCCGCAGGAGGCCGTCCCTATGCCGTGATGGGCCGCGTCCACCGTGACATGGACGCGGTCGCCCGGAGTCAGGTCGGTGGTGTGCCGGGCGGCTTCCAGTTCGGCGGCGGTCCAGCGGCGCACCCCGCAGTCGAACATGGGATCCCCGATGATCTCCAACGTTCCCGCGGAACCTGCCAGCCGTGCCCGGCGGACCTCATGGCGGTTGCCGTTCTCCTGCGGCCGCACGTACGGCGTCTGCAGAGCATCGATCGTACGGCGGTGGCGGCCGATGCGGGCGGCGGCGCTGGTGTCCCGGTAGGCCTCGCCGGGCCCCTTGCCGTACCACTCGAGCGTGTCGAAGCCGCGCGGCAGGGCGAGTTGGAGCCCTAGGCGCGGTAGGGGGCAGGGCCAATCGCCGAAGGGTTCGACCGTGAGGTCGAGCCACAGGGCGTCGCCGTCCGTGCGCCAGTGGTACTCGGCGGTCAGGGCGAGGTCGGTACCGGCGGGCGCGACCCGCGTGGTGAGCTTCAGGCCGTCGTCCGACGCGTGGACGTCGAGGGTCTTGTGGGTCAGCCGGTGCAGGCCGAGCGCCCGCCACTGATCGGCCAGTCGCGGGCCCAGGCGGTCGTTGTCGGTGGGTGCCCGCCACACGTCGAGTTGCGGGCCGGTGAGTTCGAGGCCGCCCAGGCGGACCATCCGGCCGTTCGCGCAGTCGAACCGGGCCGGCCCGAGAGCGAGTCGGCCGCCGTCTCTCGTCGTACGGGAAGGCGGCAGGGCAGGCAGTGCGCCGCGTGGCGCGCCTGGCCGCAGAGAAGGGGGCAACTCGGCCTGTCCCCAGGCGATTTCATGACCGGCTTCGGCCCACGGCTCGGCCACGGCCAGCTCGGCGACGACGGTGAGGACGCGTTCTCCGCCACGGCTGGCGGGGAGTTCGGGCCAGGGCAGGGCGACCTCTGCCCCAGGAGCGAGGGCGGGCACCGTCAGCTGCCCCTGCGCGAGGGGTTCGCCGTCGTCCTCGGCGTGCCAGCGCCAGCGCAGATGACGGGTGTCCCGGAAGTCGTGGCCATTGCGGATGTACAGGGTGCGGGTGGCCGGGTCGGCGGCGATCGTCACCGGCTCGACCACCTTCTTGTATTCGATCAATCCAGGTGAGGGAGTGCGGTCGGGAAAGAGCAGCCCGTCAGCCACGAAGTTGCCGTCGTGGACGGGCTCGCCGAAGTCACCGCCGTACGCGAAGTACTCGCGTCCGTCGGGAGTCTCCTGGGCGATGCCGTGATCGATCCACTCCCACACGAATCCGCCCTGCAGCCTCGGATACGTCTCGAACAGGCGCTGGTATTCGCTGAGTCCGCCCGGTCCGTTGCCCATGGCATGGGCGTATTCGCACAGGATGAACGGCAGTTGGCGGCGGTGTGCGTCGAGCTCGGGGTCCTTGGTGGGCGGCTCCTCGCGGCGGCCGATCTGTTCGGTCTCGTCGTGGTCGGTGTACATCCGGCTGTAGACGTCGACGTAGCCGCTGTCCCAGTCGCCCTCGTAATGGATGGGGCGCGCGGGATCGCGGGTGCGGGTCCACTCGGCCATGGCGGCCAGGTTGTCGCCGGTTCCGCATTCATTGCCGAGGGACCACAGGATGATGCTGGGGTGGTTCTTGTCGCGCTCGACCATCCGCCGCATCCGGTCGAGGCAGGCCTCGCGCCAGCGCTCATCGGCCACGGGGTTGCCGCGCCAGGCGACCTGTTCGAAGCCATGCGTCTCCAGATCGCACTCGTCGATCACCCAGAGCCCGAACTCGTCACAGAGGTCCAGGAATTCACTGCTCGGCGGATAGTGGCTGGTGCGAACGGCGTTGATGTTGTGCTGCTTCATCAGCAGGACGTCACGGCGCATGGTGGCGTACGAGAGGGAGCGCCCGGTGCGGGGATCCCATTCGTGGCGGTTCACGCCGCGCAACAGCAAGGGCCGGCCGTTGACCCGCAGCTGTCCGTGCTCCACAGCCACCCGGCGGAATCCGATCCGCAGCGGGACACGCTCGCCGTCGCTCGCCAGCACGCCCTCGTAGAGCCGGGGTTGCTCGGCGCTCCAGGGTGCGACGCCGGGGATGACGTGCGGGCCGGCCGGGTCGGCGTCGGCCAGGCCGAGCTCGGGGACGGTGAGGGTGGCCGTCGCTTCGGTGTCCACGCGCAGAGTGCCCGTACCCGTGACGAAGTCGTAGTCGGCGTGGACGAAGAAGTCCTCGACGGCGGCGGCCGGCCGGCACAGCAGTCGTACGGGCCGGAAGATGCCCGAGAGCCACCACATGTCCTGGTCTTCCAAGTAGCTGCCGGACGACCACTGGTGGACGCGTACGGCCAGCACATTGCGGCCCGGCCGCAGGGCCGCGCTCGCGTCGAATTCGGTGGGAAGTCTGCTGCCCTTGCCGTCGCCCAGGCGCTGTCCGTTCAGCCAGACGGCGAAGCAGGAGTCGACACCTTCGAAGCGCAGCACGGAGCGCTCCGCGGGCCAGCGTTCGGGCAGTTCGAACTCCCTGCGGTACTCACCCGTCGGGTTCGCGTCCGGGACGCGGGGCGGGTCGAGCGCGAAGGGGTAGGTCACATTGGTGTACGCCGGTGCGCCCACGCCGTGCAGCTGCCAGCAGGACGGGACGGGCAGCAGGTCCCAGGTCCCGTCGTCATGGTCGGGCTCCTCGAATCCCGGGGTCAGGTCGTGCAGTCCCGCGGCCACTCGGAAGCGCCAGGGGCCGTCGAGTTCGAGCGCGGGCGCGTCCGAGGTGAAGGCGGCCCGTGGCGCAAGCCGACCGGTGCCGGGAGCGCGGTCCTCGACGTACAGGCTGTGCGATCCCTGCCCGTCGTACTCGCTGTGCCGTATCTGCACGTCAGGCATGGTGCGTTGTCCCTTGCGTGGTGTCGGTCCTGAGGCGTGGGGCTCATGGGTGTCGGCGTGTCAGGCCGAGCGGCCGAGGTCCTCGCGCACGACGGCGTACTCGAAGGCGAGTCCCTGTGCGTAGCGGCCCAGTTCCTCGGCCGCCTCGTGCGCCATGCGGCCGAGCTCCCCGCCGAGCGACCCGGCGATATGCGGGGTCAGGAGCACGTTCGGCAGGTCGTACAGCGGCGAGTCGGCCGGCAGAACCTCAGGGTCCGTGACGTCGAGAACGGCGTGGATACGGCCGCTGACGAGCTCGGCGGTGAGCGCCGCGGTGTCGATGAGTGAGCCGCGCGCGGTGTTGATGAGCGTGGCTCCGTCGCGCAGCAGCGCGAGCCGCCGCCGGTCGAACATGCGCCAGGTCTCGGGGAGTTGGGGCGCGTGGATCGAGACCACATGACTGCGGCGCACCAGCTCGTCCAGCGCCACCGCCTTCACCCCCAGCTCCTGGGCGTCCTCGCGGGTGAGGAACGGGTCCTGGACGATCACCTGGAGGTCGAACGGCCTCAGCAGCTCGATGACGCGACGGCCCGTACGCGAGGCGCCGACGATCCCGACGGTGCGGCCGTGGTTGCCGTGGCCGGCATAGAAGGGCAGGAGCTGCGGCTCGGCCCGTCCGGCGCGGTACAGCTGGGCTGCCTGGAGCACCCTCTTGTTGGCGAACAGGATGGCGGCCAGGGTGTATTCGGCCACGGGCAGCGCGTTGGCCGCGGCGGCCGAGGAGACCGTAATGCCGCGCTGCCACACGGCCTCGGTGATGTGGTGCTTGACGCTGCCGGCCGCGTGCACCACCGCCCGCAGCCGGGGCATGTGCCGCAGCCGCTCCTCGGTGAGGGGCGGGCAGCCCCAGTGCGTGAAGAGGACTTCGGCGCGGGCGAGCGCCGCGGTGACGGCCGGGTCGGCCTGGTCGGCTGGGTCGGGGGCGCCTTCGTCGAAGAGGAGGGCGGTGTCGACCCGGGCGACCTCGCGCAGCCGGTCGAAGGCCTGCTCGGCGCACAGCGCGCTATGCGCCTGACGGCTCATGGCGAGCACGGTGTACGGGCGGTGCGCGGGCCCGGCACCGTCCATGAGCGCACCGACCGGTGCGGCCATGGTCACTTCACCGCCCCCGAGGTCAGCCCGGACTTCCAGAAGCGCTGCAGCGAGATGAAGGCGACGATCAGCGGCACGATCGCGACGAGCGAGCCGACGATGGTGAGCGCGTAGTACTCGGGGGCCTGGTTGATCTGCAGGTTCCACATGTACAGACCCAGGTTGACCGGGTACATCGACTCGTCATTGAGCATGATCAGGGCGCCGAAGAAGTTGTTCCAGCTGCTGGTGAACGTGAACAGGAAGATGGTCACGAATCCGGGCCCCAGCATCGGCAGACCGATCCGCGCGAGGATGCCGAGCTCGCCCGCGCCGTCGACGCGGGCGGCCTCCAGGACCTCGTTCGGGATGTAGCCCTCGGAGAAGACCCGGGCGAGATAGACGCCGAACGGGTTGACCAGGAGCGGCAGCAGCAGCGCCCAGTAGGTGTTGACCAGACCGGCCTTGGAGGCGAGCAGGTACATCGGCAGCTGGACCACGGTGGCGGGCACGAGGACGCCGGCGAGGACGATCCCGAAGAGCTTTTCGCGCCCCGGGAACTCGTACTTGTCGAAGGCGTATCCGGTGGCGACCGAGATCAGGGTGGAGGCGAGTGCGCCGAACACCGAGTAGACCAGGCTGTTGCCGAGCCAGCGCAGGAAGATGCCGTCGTTCGCCGTGAACAGGTTCCGGAGATTGTCGAAGAGGTGGAACTCGCCGAAGGCGAAGCCGCCGGTGCCGAAGAGGTCGCCGTGGTTCTTGGTCGAGGCGATGACCAGCCAGGTGAGCGGCATCAGGGTGTACAGGGCGGCCAGGACGAGGAGTCCGTTGACGGCGGCCTTGGAGAAGAGGGCGCGGGAGGGCCGGCGGGGGGATGAGGGGGCGGCCGCGGCGGCCACCGGGGCTTCCTTGTCGAGGAGTTGAGTGCTCATGACGCCTTCCACCGGTTGCCGAGCTTGGTGACGACGAAGGAGAGCAGCGCACCGAGCAGCGCGAGCAGCAGGGAGGCCGCGGCGGCGAGGCCGTAGTCGTGCTTGGTGAAGGCCGCTTCCAGGATGTACATGGTCGGCGACCACTCGGCGCCGAGCGAAGGAGCCCGCAGGGCCAGAATCTTGGGCTCGTTGAAGAGCTGGATCGCCCCGACGCAGGTGAACAGGACGGTCATGACGACCGCGGAGCGGATCATCGGGACCTTGATCCGCAGGGCCGTCCGGAACGGTCCGGCGCCGTCGACGACGGCCGCTTCCAGGACTTCGCGGGGCACGGCCTGCAGCGCGGCGTAGAAGATGACCATGTTGTAGCCGATCCACTGCCAGGCCGCAACGTTCACAATCGAGCCCAGGGCATGGTCGGCGGAGAAGAACGACCAGGTGCCGCCGGCCGCCTCGATCCAGTCGAGCACCGGGCTCAGACCGGGGGTGTAGAGGTAGACCCAGACGGAGGCGGCGATGATGCCCGGCACCGCGTGCGGCAGGAAGATCGCCAGCTGGAAGAAGCGGCGGGCCCGGGCGAGCGTGGAGTCGACGAGCAGGGCCAGCGCGAGCGAGATGCCGATCATCACCGGGATATACAGCGCGCAGTAGGCCGCGATGTGCGCGAAGGAAGCGCGGAAGATCGGGTCGCCGAGCGCCTCGGTGTAGTTGGCGAGCCCGGCGAACACCTCCTCCGTGCCGCCGAATCCGAGCCCTGAGGAGCGCTCCTGGAACAGGCTCATCCAGGCCGCGTACGCGATCGGTGCCGCCATGACCGCGGCGAACAGGGCGAAGAACGGGATGACGATCAGGGCCGCCGCCCTGCGCTGCTGCCGCTTGACGGGCGACAGGCGCTGTGCGGAAGGTCGGGTGTTCTTGATGCTGGCGGTGGGCGCGGGAGGGCGCTCGGTCTTGCTGAGAGTGGCTGCCATGGTGGCCTCCTTGGCGGGTGGTGCGCGGGCGGAGAACCCGGTTGTACGTTGCCGCAGGGGCGGGCCCCGTGATCCCGCCCCTGCGGCAACTACCGGACCGAAAAGGTCACTTGGCGAGCGTGAGCCCGCGGCCCGTGATGCCCTTGTCGGCGGCCTCCTGGGCGGCCTTCAGCGCCTCGGCGAAGGTGGACTTCGCAGACTGGTCCTGCAGCGTGGTGTAGATGTCCATCTGCACCGGGCCCCAGGTCCAGCCGCCCTTGATGGTGTCGGCCTGCGCCGAGCCGAGGGCGTAGATGTCCTGACCGCCGTAGTACGAGGTGTCGAAGAGCGAGGCCGCGACCTTGCGCATCTGCGGATTGGCCGGCAGCGCGCTGCTCGGCTTCTCCAGATCGGACAGGCGGGCCTTGACGGCGCTCTCGTCCGTGGTGACCCACTTGATGAACTCGACCGCCGCCTCAGTGTGCTTGCTGTCCTTGAGCACGGCGTACGAGCTGCCGCCGTAGTTGCCGCTGGCCGGGGCGCCCCAGTTGGGCATCGGGGCCGCGGCCCACTTGCCCTTCAGCTTCGGCAGGGAGGTCGTCATACCGCCCGCGGACCAGGAGGCGCCGAGGAAGGCGAGGGTCTTGCCGGACTCGCGGGCCTTGGTCTCCTCGGGGCTCCAGCCGGCGAAGTTCTGCACCAGGTCGTCCTTGATCAGGCCGTCCCAGTAGTCGGCGACCTTCATCGACGAGGCGTCGTTCACACCGGTCTTCCAGGCGTCGCCCTCGGTCTTGAACCACTGGCCGCCCGCCTGCCAGGCCAGCGACGCGAACAGCGCGCCGTCGGTCTTCGGCATCGAGGCGATACGGACGTTCTTGTCAGCCTTCTTGACCTTCTCGGCGGCGGTCTTGAACTCGTCCCAGGTCTTGGGGACTTCGATGCCGTACTTCGCGAAGAGGTCCTTGCGGTAGTAGAGGAGCTGCGGCGCCACGTCGAACGGCACCGACCAGGTCTTGCCGCCGAAGTTCACCAGGTCCTGCAGACCCTTCGGGAACTCCTTCGCAACGGTGTCCCCGGCGAACTCGGTGATGTCCACGAGACTGCCCTGCGAGGCGAACTCGGGGACCATCTGGTACTCGATCGTCGCGATGTCGGGGGCGTTGCCCGCCTTCACCGCGTTGGACAGCTTGGTGTAGCCGTCGGGCGCGGCGGGGATCTCCGAGAACTTGACCTTGATGTCCTTGTGCGTCCGGTTGAACTCGTCGACGGTCGCCTGGGCCCCCAGCGTCCAGGACCAGTACGTGAGCTCGACCGGCTTCCCGTCCGCCTTGGCGTCGGAGGAGTCGCTGTCACCGCTGCCACAGGCGGTGGCGAGCAGGCCCAGAGCGACGACGGTGGCGGTTGCGGCTATACGGAACGAACGCGAAGTACGCGACATGCACGGCTCCTACGAGTCCTACGAGACCTCTGAGATGAGTGAGGCGGATGCAGCACATCTTTTGCGCGCACCCGATCGAGGTCAAGAGGATTCGAGCAAGATAATCAAAACATTCTCGTAATGCTCATGTTGTTCAGGTAGCCCGTCCGAGGTGCTCAACGTGATCCATCGCGCGCCCCGCCGCAGGAGGAGCGCACCCTCAACTGCGGGAGCAGTTCCCGGTATTGACGCGGCGCGGGCTCCGCGGCGTCGCGGCTCTCCGCCATCCGCAGCAGCAGCAGCTCCGCCGCCGCCCGGCCCACGGCGTGCTTCGGTGGCGCGACAGCCGTCAGCGGCGTATCGGACAGGCCCGCGACCTCGTCGTCGAAGGCGATGACGGCCAGATCCTCGGGTACACGGATCCCCTGCGCCCTGAGCCGGGGCACCAGCACCACCGCATCCTCGTCGCTGTGCACGAGAGCAGCGGTGACCTGCTTGTTCTCGACCGCGTCGACGAGGTACGAGGCCATCGCCTCGTACTCCTCGGGAGCGCGCAGCGCGGGCGAATCGGGCACCGGGTCGAGTCCGAGGGACTCGACCGCCGCCAGGAATCCGGCGGTCAGATGGGTCGCGTGCGGCCCCACCTGAAGCACCGCTGCCACCCGCCGATGGCCGAGCGAGGCGAAGTGCGCCACGGCACGCCCCGCCCCGTAGGCCCGGTCCGTACGCACCCGGTCGAGCTCGGCCGCCGGATGGCCGGGCGGCGCCGAACGCTCGATCAGCACCGTCGGGACACCGCACTCCTGCAGCCACTTCCCCTGCTCGCCGACGGGCGCACCGGCCAGCCAGCTCGGCGCCACGATCAGACCGCCCGCCCCGCCGGCCAGCAGATGCTCAGCCTGCACGGCGTCCTCGGTGTCCACGTAAGCCGACATCCCCAGAATGATCCGGCCACCGTGCTCCTCCACGACCTCGCGGACACCGCGCACGATGTCCGTGAAGATCGATCCCGTGGTCGGCACGATCACCCCGATCACCGGGGCCTCGGGGGTGCCATCCGGCTCCTCGCCCTGACCGGCCGGCCAAATCACCGCACCGTGCAGCCGCTCCAGGCGGCCCTGCACCACGAGAGCGTCCACATCCCGGCGCAGGGTCACCGCGGACATATCCAGCGCGACGGCGAGTTCCGCGATCCGGATGCTGCCGCGCTCCCGGACCAGTTCGAGTACCCGCTCATGACGCTGCTCGACATGCGCTCGCATGATTCCCCCTGTGGGACGGATGGACGGGTGCGCAGGACAGGCTGCGCACATCTTGGCAGGGCGTCCTGCGCAGATCCTGAACGGGCAGTCACTATATCGATCAGTTGTTGTCAATACGATCAGGAACGGTGACCGAAGGCCATCGGGGATGGTGGATCTGTGTCCCTCCTCGTGAGGGCAACCGGCGGCGGCGCTGGTCAGCGGGGGGAGCGGGAGCGGGAGCGGGGGGGATTGTCGGAGCGCGTTCGGCGGCCTGCTCGGTTCGAGAAGGGATCGCGTCATGACGGACGCTGCGTCCTCACTGCAGTACGACACCCTGCGTCTGCGTCGGCCGGGGCTGACCCGTGATCTGCCGCCTGGTGCGGCGGATCTGCAGTGGGTGTCCAACACGTCGACGCTGGTCTTCGGCGAGCGTGACGCGGTCCTGGTCGGCACCTTCCTCACCATCGAGCAGAACCAGCAGCTCGTGGAGTGGGTGAAGGCCCACGATCGCAACCTGGCCTACGTGTTCATCACCCACGGCCACGGTGACCACGCGTTCGGCGTCAAGCAGCTTCTGGAAGCCTTCCCCGAGGCCAGGCCGGTCGCCGCCGCGGTGGCTGTGGCCAAATCGAGGAGTGAAGGCACGGCGCCGTTCATCGACTCCTTCTGGGCGGCGCGTTTCCCCGGGCAGGTGCCGCAACCACAGGTCTTCCCCCAGGCCCTCGACGGCGACACGTTCACCATCCTCGCCGCACTCGACCCCGTCCATGTCGTCGCGGGGCACAAGAACCCCGACCTACCCGACGATCCCCAGATCCTCGCTCAAACCAAGCGGTACTTCGCCGACTTCAACCGGCTCGACGCCGAGACCACGACCCATACCGAGCTGTACGAGGCGATGCTCGCGCTGTACCCCGAGCGGGCCAACCCCGGGCCCCTGTGGGGCGGTGCGAAGAGGGCCAAAGGCGTGAGCTGACCAGGCTGCCGGGCAGTAGCCGCCGGCCCGAGAACCTGCCTTGGCAGCTACGGAGATTAGCCGGGTTCTGAGTGAAGTGGGCGCGGGTTCCTTGTAGTTCGGCCCGCTGGGGGTGACCTGGCGGCAGTTCGTGTGCCGCACCGGGCCGTGCTGGTACGGACTGGCGCGAGCAGCCGCATCCAGCGGGATGGCTGTCCGGAGCGGTCGAGTCGCGGGAGGGGAGTCGTGACGTCGAACTGGGGTGGACGGAGGCGCAGCAGTCTGCCCGTCGGGCAGAGCACGTTCGTCGGACGTGCGGCCGAACTGCAGGCTGTTGACGATGCGTTGGAGCGCGAGCGGCTGGTCACGCTGACCGGGCCGGGCGGGGTGGGCAAGACCCGGATCGCCCTTGAGGCCGCAGACCGCATCGGCGCCCAACTCGCCCAAGGTGCCCACCTGGTGGAGCTTTCGCCGCTGCTCGACGACACGCTGGTCGCACAGGCAGTGGCCCACGCGCTGGGCGTCGCCGACCGGACCGCGCGCCCGCTGGTAGAGGTCCTGGCGGAGTATCTGCGCGAGCGGGAGCTGCTGCTGGTCCTGGACACCTGTGACCATCTGGTCGAGGCGTGCGGCCGACTGGCCCGTCAGCTTCTGGGAGTCGCGCCCCGTCTGCGGATCCTCGCCACCAGTCGGCAGGCGCTGGGCGTCCCCGGTGAACACCGCCTGACCATCGGCCCGATGGACAGCACTGCGAACGGCGACGCGGTCGCCCTGCTGCTCAACCTCGTCCAGGAAGGCCCCGAGGTTCCGGCCGCCGTTGTGCACCAGCCACGTGAACTCGCCCGGCTGTGCACCGTGTTGGACGGAATCCCCCTGGCCATCGAGCTGGCCGCCGTTCATCTGCGGACCATGCCCGCCAACCAGCTCGTCGCGCGGCTCACCCAGCGAATGTCCGTCCTGTCGCCCTACGACGGCGACGAGCCCGGCGCCTTTGACGACGTCAGCACCGCACAGCCGCTTGCCAGGCCGTCACGTCACACCGGGCTGCGCACCACCATCGGCTGGAGCCACGAGTGGTGCACGCCCCACGAGCGGCTGCTGTGGGCCCGGCTCTCGGTGTTCCCCGGCAGCTTCGACATCACGGCCGTCGATTTCGTCTGTACCGGCGACTCGCTGTTCGGCTACGACCTCACCGACGGACTCAACTCCCTGATCGCCAAGTCCCTGGTACTGCGCGAGGGCGCCCCCGACGCCCGCCGTTACCGCATGCTCGACACCATCCGCGACTACGGCGCCGAATGGCTGGAGCGCATCGGCCAGACCGAGCGGCTGCGCCTGCAGCACCGGGACTACTACCGGCATCTGGCGATGACCATGAGCCAGGAATGGATGGGCCCCGAGCAGCCCCGCTGGCATGCGCGGATGACAGCGGAGCGGCCCAATCTGCAGGCCGCCATGGAGCTGTGCCTGCAAACCTCCGTCGGCGCCTCCTTGGACATGGCCGGCGACCTGCTCTACTTCTGGTTCTGCTGCGGCAACATTCGCGAGGGGCGGCGCTACACCGAATCGGCCCTGGCCCTGGACCCCTCCTATGAGAGCGGGCGCGCACGGGCGCTGTGGTCGTGCGCACTGCTCGCCATCGGGCAAGGCGAACTCGACGCCGCGGTGCGCATCGCCCGCGACGCACGGGACGTCGCCGTACGCACCGACGACGAAGCGGCCGAGGCCGGCGCCCTGTATGTGCACGCGGGAGCGCTGACCTTGCAGGGTGATGCGCAACGGGCCCTTCCGGAGTATGCGCAGGCCCACGACAAGGCCGACCACACCGGCCTGGACTTCATCAAGTTCTTGAGTCTCGCCTCGGGCGCCTATGCGCACCTGATGCGCGGCGAGGCCGACCAGGTCCGCGCCAAGGTGCGGCAGCTCGCGGACCTGGCCGGGGACATGGACGAGCTATGGGTGGGGGCGTACGGCGGCTTCGTCCTGGGCAACCTGTGCGTGGCCCAGGGACATCACCGGAAGGCGATCGCCGTACTGCGCCGCACCCTGGAGGCGAAGTGGCTCCTGGACGACCTGTACGGCACGACTGTCACCCTCGAGACACTCGCCTGTGCCTGCGCAGGTGACCAACAGCCCGAACTCGCCACCCGCATCCTCGGCATCGCCGACCGCGCCTGGGACATCCTCGGCACACCCCACCTGGGATCCCCGGCCATGACCGAGCTACGCCGGGTCTGTGAGGAGGCGGTCCGCGCGACGCTCGGAACCTCGGCGTACACGAAGCACTACCTGACGGGATTCGCCATCGAGTCCGTGCCCGCCGGCGTCCGCGACCTGCTCGACGCGAGCTCCCACCCCGACCTGGCCCCGGGTCCGGGCCCGTTCGCGTGAGCGACGAATCTGGAGGTGCTGCGGCATCTGTCGGAGGGGCTGCGGTCGGCCGGGCTGCAGGGATCGTGGCCCTTCCGAGCAAGTCCGGGATCCTCAGGGCCCACGGGCGGCTGCGGGCGAAGCCGATGATCGCCTCGTTCCCCCGGTGCGCTCGTCCGCCGGCGAGTGAGACGACGCCGCGTGCGTTCTGGCGGGCCTTGCGGCTGATGACGATCGACGCCACCCGCCTGGATGTGACCGCCAGCCAGGCCGACACCGAAGCGTTCGGTCGTGCCGGCAGTGGCCAAGTCCCCGGTCGGAGCGGTGCCGCTGGGCATTGTTCTTTTGCCCGGTACTGACGATCACGAATTTGGTTCTGGCCGCGAACTCGACGAACGTTCGCCGGAAGTATGAAGCCCGGTCACAGAAGAAGCGGCGCACACTGAGCGAGAGGACCAACGGCCCTCCCAAGGCAGGGCGTCCCGCAATCTGCCGTGTGTGTCGAGAGCGCACGCAATGTCCAGGACCGTCGCAGTTCGGACACGGCGGTGGCCGCCCGCACAACGTTGCCTCGACGGCGGTCTTCTCTGCGGTGACGTGCACCCCCGCGACTCGCACATCGATCCCGGGAAACAGCACATCCTCGACTGCCGCACCCCCATACCAGGCAATCCCTGCAAGAGACGTTCCCGCATTCATATGGCGACCTGGGGAATCACGAAATCGCGGCCGGACCACGGAATTCACCAGGGGTTGTGACCAGTTTTCTCGCCAGGCGGTCAACTGTCAGCGGTCGATCGACCAGGCTGCGTCAACGGGTGGGAACCCGGTGTCGAGGATGTGGCTGGCGATGTGCAGGGCCTCGGTGAGGGGGACAGTGTCCTGGTCGGGAAACTCGTCGATCTGCCCGTTCGCCAGCACGAAGCCGGTGCTTGATCCGTGGGCCGCCGGGGTGATGGCGTGCTCGCCAGGATCGTCTTCGCTGTCGAGCAGCATCACCAGGGCGCGGTCCGTGTTGCTGATGACGGCCAGCGAGCGGCCGCAGGAGCTCCTGAACCAAGTCTCGAGCTGGCCGGCTGCGATCCGGTCACGCAGTATTCGCGGCGCCGCGACGGCGGTTGCCGACACGGCGCCGTCGTTGAGGAGCCAGCTCTCGATCATGGAGAGGACTCTCTCATGGCCGGTTGACGCGTCACACGTCTCCCGCACCTGCCGCCAGGTCAATGACCCGCTGCTGAAGGTCAACGCGCTCTACCGGCTCAGGGCCGCCCAGGGAGTGCTGGGGTTGCGGAAGACGTACGGCTACCGGCGCCTGGAAGCCGCCTGCGCGAAGTCGCGCCGAGGTTGAACGGCAAGCTGAGCGCCTGTTCCTGAGGCCGGCACAACGGTGGTCGTGTCGCTTAACGATCGCTCATGCTCCGCAACGGAACCGCGTACCTCTGAGCGGCCACGACCCAGCTCCACCCTCAAAGGTCATCACCATGTAGATGCCCTCCGCCTCCTGATCTCCTGATCTCCTGATCTCCCGCAAAAGATGACCGCCACCTCCAGCCGCCAGGTCAGCGCAGCCACTGGTCCTGGTCGGCGGGGCGGTACAGCGTGACCGCCTTCGGTAGCTTGTCCAGGATCAGATGGCGGTACGTGGCGTCGGTGACCTCTCCGTCGTACGCGAAGTGCGGTTCGCCTTCGCGTAGTTCCAGCTCCAGGCGGCGCACCTGGGCGGTCGTCAGGACCCGGGAGTTGTGCAGCGTGCCGGTGAGGACGGCGAGGAGCAGGCGGGTGCGGGCCAACGGGGTGCCGGCCTCCACCGCACGGACGTCGAGCAGTCCGTCGTCGAGCTGGGTGCGGTAGGTGGGGGCGAAGCCCGCCGGGTGGTACACGCCGTTGCCGGCGAAGAGCAGCCAGATCCGTCGGGGCCTGCCGTTGATGACCACGGAGAGCGGACTCCCGGTGGCAAGCACCTTGACCAGGCCCACGGTCAGCGCCGGCCACTTGCCGATACGGCGCTCCAGTCGTTCTCTGGCGTGAACGAGTTCGGAGTACACACCGATGCTGAACGTGTTTAGGAACAATTGCTGCTCGGAGTGCTCGGCCGCAGTCTCGAGAGAACCGGCCGAACGCACCATGTCCCGTCGGGTCCCCGGGCCCACAGACGTCGTTGCCCGGCCCACGTCGGCAACGACCGCGTCTCCCGCCCCGATCGCCCGGGCGACGTCCTCCAAGGTCTGGTTCCCCAGGTCCACGGCGAAGTGATTGAAGGTGCCGCCGGGAAAGACCGCCAGGGGCACACGGTGGCGAGCCGCCGTCGCACTGCCCGCGTTGACCGTGCCGTCACCGCCGCACACACCCAGCGCCCCGCCCTCCTCGACCGCACGACAGGCCGCAGCGTCCAGCAGGGACATAAGGTCGTCCGCCGGCTCGAAGACGGTGAGCTCGGCCTCGGGCAGCAGTTCCTTCAGTGCCTCAACGGTGTCTTGGCCCCATGCGGTGCCGGAGGAAGGATTCACCACCACGTGCAGCCCCTTGCCGCCAGGCAGCGCGGGCGCCGGCCTGCGCGGTGGAGCAGCAGCCGCCGCGGCTTCCGGCTTCACCGGCCACCAACGGCAGGTGACAAGCGCGGCCCCCACCCCCACGGCCACACCGGTCGCCACCCGGGCCCGGTGGTCGAAACCCGTACGGCCCCGTACGAAAGCGAGCCCCGCGGCGAACGGGAGTACCGCAAGGCCGTATCGGGGCGACTCCAGAGCGACGCCGGAGGCGAAAGCGGCGGCCGGCGCCACCGGGCTGGAGGGCAGGGACGAAGTGCCCGGGCGCGGGAACAACGCCGACAGCGCGCCGCGCACAGGCGTGGCGTTACGCGCGGCCGGTTTGGCCATGACGTGGTGAAGCACGGACACGATGGCCACGGAACCGATACCGCGCAGCGCAGCCCTGCGCCCGCTCCTGTCACCCGTCAGCACCAGCGTGGCGGCGGCGGCCAGCCAGACGGCGTCGTGCCCGGCGACCGCGCGGACCGTCCGCGCCGCGGAGTCCACTCCCCCAGGGCGTTTCGTGGTGACTCGCGCGAAGTGTTTCCCGGTGAGAGAAGCAGCCCGGCGATAAGCCGTGCCCGATATCCCCCACAGTCGTCCAGACCGACTCATACGCTCGCCACATCCCTGCATCTCGAAAACTCACTGCGCACGCGCGACACACACGACCGGAACGGACCGCAGCATCGCCTCACGGTAGCGGCGCCCCGACCTTCCGTCGGCCGCTCCCCTCGTCACACTGCGGCCGAAACCGTGACACGGACCTGCGGTTCATAATCCCGCCGGCCCGAGGTCCGGTGAGCCACGTAAGACCCCTACCCCGTCGACTGGCAACAGACAGTTCCGGAACTAGGGGCGCTGCCTTGCGTGCGGCGGCCGTTGGGGGGTGATGCGGCTCCCGATACGGAAGCGGCGCACGGACGTGCCTTCCACGGGGGCGAGTTGAACGGTGATGGGTCCCGCGAAGGTGTAGCCCTGTTCGGCCGCATGCCGCCGCACCTGGGCGGCGAGGTGGCTGGTGAGCTGGGTGCCGTGTGCGGCGAGTTGCCGGTGTGAGTCCGTGGGGAGCTCGATGACGAAGGTGTTGGGCACGAGGGTGCGCTGCCGGTCAAGGATCAACGCGCGGTCATCGCACTCGCGACGGAGCATGCCCACGACCTCGGTCTGCTTGCGCGCCGGCGGGATCAGCCATGACCACAGGGCGTTCGACCACCGTTCCATGGCGCACTCCAGCGCCAGCAGGTTTCGCATCCTGGTCCGCTGCCCGACGACATCGGGGGCACTCGCCGCCATAAGAGTGGTGTGCCGTCGGCACTTCGGGACTCCGCGCGGACGATGGCCTCCTGTCTGCGAAGGGGGCCCGCCGGATTCATGCTCCGCTCTCCCGCTGTCTGTGTACGGCAGGGTTGCATGCCGCGGGGCGGGGAACGACCACTAGACAGAACCGGCCGCACGGGACACGTAGCGGACCGACTGGGCCGGTTTCTTCGCTTGGAAGGGATTGGAAGGGAAGTGATTCGCCATGCGTACGCATCGGCGTACCCATCGGCGTCCCGCTCGAGTCGTGTACACACTGCCGCGCGACCCTGCTTCCGCCGGGCGGGCGCGCAAACTGACCACCGCGTTTCTCGCCCGCCCGGCGATCCGTACGGCGGCAGTGAGCGCCGCACGGGCCGATGACGCGGCTCTCATCGTGTCCGAGCTGGTGACGAACGCGACCATCCACGGCCGTAGTTCCTGCCGACTGGGGCTGCGAGTGGCCGAGGACCAGGTCATCGTCGAGGTCTACGACAGCAGCCCCGCTGTGCCGCACATCCGTCCGCCTACGCAGGACGGCGAGCACGGCCGCGGTCTGGCCATGGTGCAGCGCCTCGCCCAGCAGCTGGATGTCACCGCGGCCGCCGGGGGCGGTAAGACGGTGCGCGCGGTCCTGTCCGGATAGCGTGGCGCGCGACACCCTCCGGACGGCCCACGGCACTCGCCCGACCAATGGGTAGCGCTGTCGCACCTGCACGGCGAGACGGCCGCCGCCAGTGCCGGTTCAGGACCCGACGGCGGCCGCGGCGCCGCGTTGCCAGCCGATGATCACCGCGACGTCCGCCCCTCGCGCGGGGGCGCGGTCCGGCGCTGGGAGCCCATCGGCCATGCCTGGCTTCCGGCCCAGCGCCCGGCCGTTCACCCGGCGGGAGCTGAACGGCGATTACCCCCGGTTTCCGCAGCAACACCTCCGTTTCCTGAGCATGGCGCGTGCAACGCGCTGACCTGCGGTGGACCAGCTCCTTGACTCACGCGGCGTCAGGTCACGGGATTATTACGGTCGTTGCGGGGTACCACCCAGGGCACGACGCGCTCCCAACCAAGGGGCGCGATGATCGTCTCGGGAGCAACGATGGCCATCACAACGACGACCGGCAGCGATCCCGTTGGCACAATCACCTACGCGGAGCGACATACCGGCACGCCCGGCACCGTGCCTGGCATGCCGGGCTCGGCCGGGTTGGCCGACCTGCCCGATCTCACGAAGGTGAGCGCGGCCGATGCGCGCGCCCTGTCCAAGGTCCTGTTCGCCCGGCTCGACGCGCTGGAGGAAGGAACACCGGAACATTCCTATGTGCGCAACACGTTGGTCGAGCTGAACCTCGCGCTGGTGCGCTTCGCCGTAGGCCGGATGGGAGTACGTGGGGAGTCGTACGAAGATGTCGTCCAGGTCGGCACCATCGGACTGATCAAAGCGATCAACCGGTTCGACCCGCAGCGCGGCGTGGAGTTCCCCACGCTCGCCATGCCCACCATCATCGGCGAGATCAAGCGGTACTTCCGCGACACCACCTGGGCCGTGCACGTTCCGCGCCGCCTGCAGGAACTGCGCATCGAACTGAACAAGGCCACCGCCCGGCTCGAGCAGCACAACGGCCGCGCGCCCACTGTGCCGGAACTCGCCGCGGACCTGGGCCTGGACGAGAACGACGTGATCGAAGGGCTGGTCGCGGCCAACGGCTACTCCGCGGCCTCGCTGGATTACCCGACCGACACCACCCACGCCGATGACACCCTCGCCGACCACGTCGGCTTCGAGGACGCGGCCCTGGCCAAGGTCGAAGATCTGCATGCACTCAAGCCGCTCCTCGATGCGCTGCCCGACCGTGAGCGCAGGATTCTGGCCCTGCGATACGGCGCGTGCATGACGCAGAGCGCCATCGGTAAGGAGCTCGGCATCTCGCAGATGCACGTGTCCCGCATTCTGGCCGCCGTCCTCGGTCGGCTCAGGGTCAAACTGACCGCCCAGCGTTGACGCCGGGCGGGTGCCGCCCGGGGCGTCAACTGGGGTACGTGCCCTGATGAGTGCGGCCCTCGTAGGCCTCGGGCGCTGTCGGATCCCGCGAGCCGAGACCGCGCGGATCGCACCCGTACTCGCGCGCTGTGGTCGCACGGCACCTGGGGATGTCCGGTCCGTCCGCGCGGCCATGGGTGAACTCGGGCGAAAGAAGCAGCAGTTCAACGGCACCGGCCGCTACGGCAACGGCAACCTCAAGGGCCTGCGGTGGGCTGCCGGCCCGAGCGCCATCGGTCGTCTCGGCAAGGTGGTTGCCGGCGACGCGCTTCGACCTCACGTTGTTCCGTTGCGGACGAGACCGGACCGCACCGCGACCACAGCAGCCGCAGTCCGATGGGAGACCCCCAACTTCCGGAAGATGACCTGTAGATGCGCTCGCACCGTGTGATCACTGATGTGCAGACTTCTGGCGATCTGGCGGTTCGAGCAGCCCTGTACGAGCAAGGCGAGTACGTCATGCTCCCGGCTCGTGAGTTCGCGGCTGCCCGCCTCCGGAGCCGTCCCGCCCGATCCGCTCCTCGGGTCTGCCCTGTCCGTCTGCTCCGGGGCGGCCTCGTCCGGCATGACCGGCGTACCGAAGGGCGCGTCTGAGGTCAGGGTTCGGGTCAGATGGTCGAACGCCGACAACTGCAACTCGGCGGATCTGCGCAGGCATTGCAGCGCCCGCAGAATGGCCGAGCGATCCCCCTCAACGCCGGAGTCAAACTCGTCGGACAAGATCCCCTCCTTTATTGCGATCTTCCTCAGCATGACGTCCACCTGCCCCAAACGCTGCCCCCGAATGGGTGAGAAGGGTGGTGTGTGATGACGCCGGTCCGAGCGGGCTTGCGCGTGTGTGCGCCGTTGGCGCTCCGGCGCACTCGGCGGTCGGAGAAAGCGAGTCGTTCAGCGATGAACGACCCTCCGGCAGGGAAGGCATCCGATCATGAACAACCAGGAACAGCCGCACGACGACAGCTACTTCGTCGCCCCATCCGATCTGCTCAGCGCGCTCAGTGAGGCGCTCACAGAAGGGCGACGGGTGATCGCATTACTGGAGAACGGAATCGACAAGCTGGAGCAGGGGCTGCGTAAGGCCCGCTCCGAGTGCGTGGCCTGCTCGCCAACCGCCGAGATTTCGGCCCGCGTTCCACAGCCGCGCAGCGCGTCGGCCAGGCTCACCGGACAGGAGAGCAAGGTCCTCGAACTGCTCGCATCAGGCCTGTCCAACCGGGAGATCGCCGCCGAGCTCGGGCTCGCGGAAAAGACTGTCAAGAACTACGTACACAGCCTGCTGGGGAAATTGAGGGTCGCCACCCGGACCGAGGCGGCCATCCTCGCCCTGAAGTCCGGGGCCCGTCCTCGCGAATAGTCTCGGGAAACCCCCGTGAATAGTCCTGGGCCTGCCCCGCACTGAGGCCCGGGCCGTTCGTGGGGCAGATAAATGGGCCATACACAGGGCCAGTTCGAACGACGAGAATTGCTTGCACGTTCATCGAACCAAGCATTTCCTGCGTTCAGGAGCTGATCAGATGCCCACGATGCCGACCGGCCTCACACGGCCGGACGCGCTCCGCCACCCGATACCGCAGGAGAACCCGTCGGCCTTTTCGCCGGCAGCCATCGCAGACATCGTCCACGAGCCACGGCGCCCCGTGTACGTCGTACGCCGCACTCACGACGGCGCGCTGGGGGCTGTCGCGTCGGCACCGCGCGGCCGCGGATCCGATGGCCACGACGTCGTGGGACTTCTGCCCCCGCTGTACCCGGAATGGCTCGGCGACCGTACCTTCGCCGCCACGCATCGCACACGATTTCCCTATGTGAGCGGTGAGATGGCGAACGGGATCGCCACGACCGGCATGGTGAAGGCCATGGCCCGCGTCGGCATGCTCGGCATGTTCGGGGCCGGCGGACTTGCTCCGTACAAGGTCGAAGAGGCGGTGGTGGAGCTCAGGCGGGAGCTCGGCGGCACGGACGGCTGGGGAGTCAATCTGATCCACTCGCCGACCGAGCCCGAACTGGAGCAGCGCGTCGCCGACCTCTTGGTGCAACACGGCGTGCCGAGCATCTCCGCCTCCGCCTACATGGACCTGACGCCTGCCGTGGTCCACTGCGCAGCGGCCGGTCTGCGCACCGACGCGGCAGGCCAGGTGGTGCGGCCCAGGCAGGTGTTCGCGAAGGTCTCCCATCCGGATGTGGCCACGCGTTTCCTGTCGCCCGCACCGGATGCGCTGCTCCGCCGGCTCGTGGCGAGCGGCCGGCTCACCCCGCAGGAGGCGCAGCTCGCGGCTCGGGTTCCCGTCGCGGAGGACATCACCGTCGAGGCCGACAGCGGCGGTCACACCGACAACCGCCCGCTGGTGGCGCTGCTCCCGAGGATCGTGGCGCTCCGCGACGAGTTGTGCGCCCGGCATGGCTATCCGCGCCGGGTGCGCGTGGGCGCCGCTGGTGGCCTCGGCACCCCGCAGGCAGTCGCTGCCGCGTTCGCGCTGGGCGCGGACTACGTGGTGACGGGGTCCGTGAACCAACTGGCCGTGGAAGCCGGACTCTCGAATCAGGCCAAGGACCTGCTCGCGGCGGCCGATATCGCCGATGTGGCGATGGCCCCTGCCGCGGACATGTTCGAACTCGGTGTGCAGCTGCAGGTGTTGCGGCGCGGCACCATGTTCGCGACCCGGGCCGCGCGGCTGTACGAGGTCTACCGGGACCACTCGGGCCTGGATGCAGTGCCGGCATCGCTGCGCGAGAAGCTTGAGCGCGAGGTGTTCCGCATGCCGCTGGCGGAGGTGTGGTCGCAGACCGAGAGCTTCTGGCAGCGACGCGATCCGGCGCAGCTCGACCGGGCACGCACCGATCCCAAGCACAGGATGGCCCTCACCTTCCGCTGGTATCTGGGGCGCTCCAGCATCTGGGCGATCGAGGGTGATCCACAGCGCCGTACCGACTACCAGATCTGGTGCGGGCCGGCCCTCGGCGCCTTCAACCGCTGGCGGTCCGACAGCTTCATGGCAGACCGGGCAAACTGCACGGTCGCGCAGATCGCCCTCAACCTGATGGAGGGCGCAACCGTGATCACCCGCGCCCAACAGCTGCGCAGTCTCGGAGTTCCCGTACCCGCGGTGGCGTTCGCGCCCCGGCCTCGCCGGCTGGTCTGACAGCGGGCCGGCTCCGTCCGGTCTTCCTCGCGCGCACGGCCGGCACACCGACCAGGCCATCACTGAGGCTGCCGAACGCTCATCGCGTCAACGCGACCCGCCCGTCACCCCCAACTCGACAACGCTGTCATAGGGCGCCGGAAGCCCTCCGCCCGCAGTTCGGGAGAAATCGTGCCCCACCACACCGAGACCAGTCCGGACCAGTCCGCCCCGCACGGCGCCCCACCGCCGTCCGCGATCGCCGTGGTCGGCGTCAGCTCCCTGCTGCCCGGCGCCGACGACACCGCAGGGTTCTGGCGCAATGTGATCGAGAGCCGGGACCTGATGACCGACGTGCCGCCCACCCACTGGCGGCCCGAGGACCACTACGATCCCGACCCCTCCGCCGTCGACAAGACCTACGCCCGCCGCGGCGCGTTCCTCGACCCCGTTCCGTACGATCCACTCGCCTTCGGTACGCCGCCCAACACCCTGCCCGCCACCGACTCCGCCCAGCTGCTCGCCCTGCTCGCCGCGGAGCGGGTGCTCGCCGACACCGGCACCACACTGACCGAGGCGCAGCGCGAGCGCGCGGGGGTGATGGTCGGGACCAGTGCTCTGAAGCTCCTCACCCACATGGCGAGCCGTCTGGAGCGGCCGGTGTGGCACAAGGCGCTGCGCTCCAGCGGCTTCGACGAGGAGACGGCACGCACGGTCTGCGACCGGATCCTGGACCACTACGTGCCCTGGCAGGAGGCCACGTTCCCAGGACTGCTCAGCAATGTGGTGGCCGGGCGGATCGCCGCCCGCTTCGATCTGCACGGCACCAACTGCACCATGGACGCCGCCTGTGCCAGCTCGCTCGCGGCGCTCAGCGCGGCGATGAGCGAACTCACCCTGGGGCGGGCCGACTTGATGCTCGTCGGTGGCGTGGACACGCTCAACGACCCGATGATGTACCTCTGCTTCAGCAAGACCCCCGCTCTGTCCCCCACCGGCGACTGCCGGCCGTTCTCCGAGCAGGCGGACGGCACGATGCTGGGCGAGGGTCTGGTGATGTTCGCGCTGAAGCGGCTCGCCGACGCGGAGGAGCAGGGCGACCGTATCTACGCCGTGCTGCGCGGCATCGGCACCTCTTCCGATGGCCAGGGCAACGCGATCTACGCGCCGATGTCCTCCGGCCAGGCCCGCGCCCTTCGCCGCACCTACGAGATGGCCGAGTACGGTCCCGACACCGTCGAGCTCGTCGAGGCCCACGGGACCGGCACCAAGGCCGGGGACGCGGCCGAGTTCGGCGCCTTGTCCGAGGTGTTCGCGGACTCGGCGGGCAAGGCGGCCGCGCAGTGGTGTGCCCTGGGCAGCGTGAAATCCCAGATCGGGCACACCAAAGCCGCGGCGGGTGCCGCGGGCCTGCTGAAGGCGGTACTCGCGCTGCACCACAAGGTGCTGCCCCCGACCATCAAAGTCGACCGGCCCAACCCCGCACTCGACTGGGCCTCCAGCCCGCTGTACCTCAACACCCGGCCACGCCCGTGGGTACGGGGCAGCGATCATCCACGGCGGGCCTCCGTCTCCAGCTTCGGGTTCGGCGGCAGCAACTTCCATGTCACGGCGGAGGAGTACGTGCCGACGCGCCCCGACGCCGGCGGCAAGCCTGCCTGGCGGATGCGGACCGCGCCCACCGAGCTGGTGCTGCTCGGCGCGGACTCGCCCGAGGAACTGCGCCGACGGGCACGGGACTTGGGTGCGGACGGCAGGCCACTGTCCGCGCTCGCCCGGACCAGTCAGGAGGAGTTCCAGGCGTCCGCCCCGTTCCGGCTCGCGGTCGTCGCCGCCGACCTGGCACAGCTCCGTGCCGCTGTGGCGCGGGCGGACGACGCTGTCGCCAAGGATCCGGAAGGCACGTTCAGCCTGCCCGGAGGTGTGCACTACTGCGGTAAGGCGCCGGAGCCGGGGCGGATCGCCTTCGTCTTCAGCGGGCAGGGCAGCCAGTATCCCGGCATGGGCGCGGACATCGCGCTGCATCTTCCGCAGGCGCTCGCGGCCTGGGACGAGGCGGCCGACTGGCCGGTCGACGGACAGCCGCTCCAAGAAGTCGTATTCCCCCGGCCCGGTTTCACGCCCGCCGATGAGAAGGCGCAACATGCCCTGCTGACCGCCACCGAGTGGGCCCAGCCCGCGCTGGCGGTGCAGAGCCTCGCCCTGCTGCGGGTCCTGTCCGCGCTCAAACTCGAACCGGACTGCGTGGCCGGGCACAGCTTCGGTGAGCTGGTCGCCCTGCACAAAGCCGGTGTGTTCGACGCCGAGGCGCTGGTGCGGCTCGCCCGGCGGCGCGGTGAGCTGATGCGGGACGCGGGCGAACGGCCCGGCGCGATGCTGGCCGTCACCGGGCCGGCCCGGCGCACCGACCGGCTGCTCGCCCTCCTCGACGACCAGGAGGTCTGGGCGGCGAACCACAACTCGCCTCGCCAGACCGTGCTTTCCGGCAGTACGCAGGCAATCGAGCAGGCCGAACGGCATGCGGCGGACGCGGGGCTCGAGGTGCACCGCCTCGCCACCGCCACGGCGTTCCACAGCCCGCTGATCGCGGCCGCCGCCGAACCCTTCCGTGCCTTCCTCGACGACATGGAGCTCACGGCACCGCGGCTGCCGGTGTACGCGAACGTGGACGCGGACGTCTATCCGCAGGATCCCGAAGGCGTACGCGACCGGCTCACCCGGCATCTCGTCTCACCGGTGCGCTTCGCCGACGAGATCGAGGCGATGTACACCGCGGGGGTGCGCACCTTCGTCGAGGTCGGTGCCGGTGCGGCGCTCACCGCACTGGTCGGGCAAACCCTCGGGGAGCGCCCGTATCTCGCGGTCGGCCTGGATCACAAGGGGCGCAGCGCAATCACCGCGCTGCACGACGCGCTCGGCCGGCTGTCCGTCGCCGGTATCCCTCTCGACTTCGCGGAACTGTGGGCGCCGTACGCGCCGCCGCGGCCCGAAACCCAGCAGCGGAGGAACCCCATGACCACGTACATCCACGGTGTGAACCAGGGCATTCCCGAACCGGCAGCCGACGCCCCGCTCGTCTTGCCGCGGCCCGCCGACGAGCAGAACGGCCGTCCGCCCTCCGTAACCGAACCGCACCGGCCCGCCGCCCAGACGGCAGTGGCCGAGCAGCAGGATCTCGCCCACCCAGGCTCGCCAGCACCGGAGTTCACCTCGCAGGCACCCCCGCCGCGCCGTCAACGGCACGGCCAGCCGGTTCCCGTGGCGACGCCCGACTGGCTGCGCACCTTCCAGGACACCCAGCGTCGTACCGGCGAGGTGCACGCCGCGTACACCCATGCCATGGCGCAGAGCCATATCGCCTTCATGCGTACGGCCGAGGCCTCGCTGGCCGGCCTTACGTCGGTACTGGGGGCGGAACCGGCCGGTCCTGCGTCCCCTTCGCCGATGACGTTGCCGCTGCCGCTGCCGCCCGCCCTGCCGGATCTGCCCGAACTGCCTTTGAGTGCCGCAGAGATCGCGGCGCCGACGCCGGATGCCGATGCCTGGACCATGGCTCCGCCGACGAGTGCCGATGTCTGGCTCGCAGGGTCCGCGCCCGGGGGTGCCTCCTGGTCCGCGCCGTCGGCGGCCCCGGTCTACGCGCCGCCCGAGCCGGATCCTTACGTGACGAACGGTGCCGGGCACCGGCCCGCGCCCCCTGTCGCCCAGTTCGCGGACCCGCCCGCCACCTCATTCGCCGAGCCGCCCGCCCCGAATCCCATTCCCTCGCAGATTCCTGCGCAGCCTCCGGTGAGCCCGTCCCTGCCCGCCGACACCGCAGGCGCCACAGGTCCCGTACCTGCTACAGGCCAGAACCTCGAGGCCGCGCTGCTGGGCATCGTCGCCGATCTGACCGGCTACCCGGTCGACATGCTCAGCACCGACATGGACCTCGCCTCCGATCTGGGTGTGGACTCCATCAAGCGGGTCCAGATGCTGTCGAAGGCGCGCACCTCGATGCCCGATCTGCCCGCGGTGGACCCGGGCGAACTGGGCAGGCTCCGCACGCTCGGTGAGATCGCCGCCCGGCTGCGCGGGACCGACCGCGAATCCGGCGGGGCGCACGGTGGCGCGGTGGACGAGTCGTCCGACGGTGACTCGGAGGGTGATCCAGGCGGCGACCTCGCTCGCCTGGTCCCGCACTGTGTGCCCACTTCTGCGCCGGGTCTGGCGCCGGCCGGTCTCCACGACCGCGAAGTGATCATCACACCCTTGGACAACGCTGTCGCGGAGCCGTTGGCGCAGGCACTGCGCGCCCAGGGGGTGTCCGCACGCGCAGCCGCCACCGTGCCCGCGGAGGCCGAGGCGGTGGTCCACCTCGGCGGACCCGACCCCGCGGCGGACGAGGCGTACGACGGCGCGACGGAGGTGTTCCGCGTCGCTCGTACGCTCGCACACCGACTGTCCGCAAACGGCGGCCTGTTCGTGACGGTCCAGGACACCGGCGGCGACTTCGGGACGGGCGCGGACACCGGTCGCCCCCTGTCGGGCGGACCGGCCGCGCTGGCCCGTACCGCCGCACGGGAGTGGCCGCGCGCCACGGTCCGCGCCCTGGACTGCGCGCATGGCGATCGCACTCCTGAGGCTGTGGCCGCACAGCTCGCCGAGGAACTCCTCAACGGCGGCTGCGAGAGCGACGTGGGCCTGCGCGCCGACGGCGTCCGCACGCTGCTGCGGGCCGAGGTCCTCGACGTCGGACGCAGCAAGGCCGCGGCAGCCAAGTCCGACGAGGGGAGGCCACACGGCGACGAATCCGCCGACGTGGACTCCGCCGACGAGGAGTCGGCCGGCGCGCGGATCGGTCCGGACTCCGTGATCGTCGCCACCGGCGGTGCCCGTGGGGTGACGGCCGCCTGTCTGGTCGCGCTCGCCCGGGCGCATCGGCCACGACTCGTCCTGCTCGGCCGGACACCACTGCCCGACCTGGCCGACCCGGACCTGACAGCCGCCACCAGCGAGGCCGACCTCAGGGCTCTGCTCGTGGCGCGGGCCCGCGCACGCGGCGAGGCTCCCTCCCCCGCCGCGGTACAGGCCGAGCTGCGCACCGTACTCGCACAGCGTGAAATCGCCGCGACACTGAGGGAGTTGAGCGACGCCGGTTCGCCGGTGCGCTACCACGCGGTCGACGCCACGGACGAGACGGGCGTCCGTGCCGCGCTGGCCGAAGTGCGCGCGCAGTGGGGTCCGGTGACGGGTCTGGTGCATGGCGCCGGGGTGCTCGCCGACAAGCACATCGCCGACAAGACCGACGAGCAGTTCGAGCAGGTCTTCCGCACCAAGGTCGACGGCCTGCGCACGCTGCTGGCCGCGCTCGACGACGATCCGCTGCGGGTCCTGTGCGTGTTCTCGTCCGTGGCCGCCTGGTCGGGCAACGCCGGGCAGTGCGACTACGCGATGGCGAACGAGACGCTGGAGCACCTGGCCGTCGCCGAGCGGTCACGGCGCCCCGCGTGCCTGGTCAAGGCGCTCGCCTGGGGCCCCTGGCAGGGCGGGATGGTGCGGCCCGAACTGGTCGAGCACTTCCAGGACCGCGGCATCCCCCTCATCCCGCTCGCGGCCGGTGCCCGCGCGTTCGTCGCCGAACTCGACGAGGGCGACCCGTCACAGGTACGCGTCCTGCTGACGCCGGACGCACGGACCACCGATCTCGGCGGAGGTGGCCGGGAGAGCGACGCCGAGGTCAGGTTCGACGGCACGTCGCATCCGTATCTGACCGACCACTGTGTCGGCGGGCGCGCGGTGGTGCCGCTCGCCGTCGCTGCCGAATGGTGTCTGAGGGCCGCACGTACGCAGGTGCTCGACGCACTCGAAGTCGTCCGCGGGATCACGCTGGACGACCTCACGGGACCACCGGTCGTCTTGTCCGTGCGCAGCGAACTCCCCCAAGGGAAGGTCACGTTGCGCGCCCAGAGCGGAGCCGTCCACTACCGCACGAGTGTCGGCGCCGCAGCGCCCACGGCGCCCGCCGTTCCGACGGACCCCGCCGAGCTGCGCACACCCGAGCTCGACTCGCCCTACGACGATCCCGTCCTGTTCCACGGACCCCTCTTCCACGCGTTGCGCACCCTGCCCACCATGGGGCCGGACGGCGCCGTGTCCACCGTGGTGGGCGCGGCCGAGCTCGACTGGCCCCAGGAACCGTGGCGCAGCGACCCGGCCGCTGTCGACGGAGGTCTCCAGACGGCGGTCCTGTGGGCCTCGCAGACGCTGGGCCGGGCCGTACTTCCCATGGGCGTAAGAAAGTTCAGCGTCCTGCGCACCGGGGGCGCGCCCGGGCCGCTGCGTTGCGTGGTGCGCGCGACAGCGGTGCGGGACGCCGAGATCGAGTGCGATGTGTTTCTGACGGACGAGGACGGCGGCCTGCGGACGGCACTGCTCGGGGTCCAGCTGATCACCCGCCCCGACTGATCCTCCGCCGGCGCAGCGCCCCTCCCGCCCGCGCCACCCGGCCCTCACCCCTGTCCGCCCCTCACCCAGCCAAGCGCTCACCGAGAGACGAGTCAGCCATGCCCTTTCCCCCGATCGCCATCGTCGGCCGCGGCTGCGTCCTGCCCGGCGGCGTCTTCGACCCGGCCGGCCTGTGGCAAACCGTGGCCGAGGGCCGAGTGCACCTGAGCCCTGTGCCCGAGGGCCGTTGGGGCCTGCCCACCCAACGAGTCGTCGGCAAGCCGGGCGTGCTGGAACCCGACCGCGCCTGGCACTGCGTCGGCGGATACGTCGAGGGGTTCGACGAGCGTTTCGATGCCACCGGATTCGCTCTGCCGGCCGGTCGACTCGAGTCGCTGGACACTTCGTTCCGCTGGGTCCTGCACGCGGCCCGCGAGGCACTGCGCGAGGCCGGCATCGAGGGCGCGGCCACGTCCGGGACGGGACTTGTGCTCGGCAACCTCTCCTTTCCCTCACCCGCAATGACGGCGTACGCCGAGGACCAGTGGCGGGCGGGGGAAGCTCGCCCAGCCGCCGCAGGCGACCCGCGCGCCCGGTTCTCCTCCGCTCTGCCCGCTCATCTCGCGGCCCGAGCGCTCGGGTTGGGCGCGGGCGCTCACGCTCTGGATGCCGCCTGCGCCTCCTCTCTGTACGCGCTGAAGCTCGCCTGCGACCGGCTGCACGAGCGCACCGCCGACGTGATGCTGGCGGGCGCGGTGAACGGTGCCGACGGTCTGTTCGTCCATGTGGGCTTCACGGCGTTGTCCGCGCTGAGCCCGACGGGCCGCTCCCGGCCCTTCCACCCGGAGGCAGACGGTCTGGTGCCGGCCGAGGGCGCGGTCCTGGTCGCCCTGATGCGTCTGGAGGACGCCGTGGCCCAGGGGCGCCGTGTGCTCGGCGTGGTCCGTGCGGCTGGCCTGGCCAACGACGGACGCGCCAGCGGTCTGCTCGTACCGAGCGAGGAAGGCCAGGAACGGGCCATGCGCGCGGCGTACGAAGGCGCGCGCATCGATCCGGCGTCCGTCTCGCTCCTGGAGTGCCACGCCACCGGAACGCCGGTCGGCGACAGCACCGAAGTCCGCAGCAGCGCACGGGTGTTCCGTGCCGCACCCGATCTGCCCATCGGCTCGGCCAAGGGCAACTTCGGGCATCTGATCACCGCGGCGGGCGGGGCCGGACTGCTCAAGGTGCTCGGCGCCATGGAAGCGGGTGTGCGGCCCGGGACTCCTGGCGTGGACGACGAGTCCGTGCCCCGATGGCCGACGGCGCCGATGCGGATCGTGCGGGAGGCCGAGGAATGGCCTGGTGCACGACGCGCGGCAGTCAGTGCCTTCGGCTTCGGCGGCAACAACGCCCATGTCGTCGTCGACGCCTGGGAGGAGGGGCCGGACAAGCTGGCGCAGCGCTACGGGCCGGGGCAGCGCAAGCCGCGCAGGGGCAAGCAGCGCAAGCGTGCCCAGGTCGCGGTGGTGGCGGTCGGCGCACGAGTGGGTGACGGCCTGGGGGCGGGTGACCTCGCGCGAGCCCTGTTCGAGGGCGGGGATCTGACCGGCCGGCGCGAGCAGAGCGAAGTGGACCTCGACGGGCTGCCGTTCCCGCCGCGCGACCTGGCCGCCGCCCATTCCCAGCAGCTGCTGATCCTGGAGGCGGCGCGTGAGGCGGCGTCCGGCGTGCGGCTGCCACGGGAGCGCACGATGGTGCTCACCGGTATGGGGTGCGATCCCGAGCCGGCGCGGTTCGGGGCCCGGCTGCGCGCCCCGGACGCCGAGCGGGACGCGTTCGGCCCACCGCTGGACGCGGCCGGCGTGCTCGGCACGATGGCCAATATCACCGCGAACCGGGTCAACGCCCAACTGGACCTGGCGGGACCCAGTTTCGCCGTCCACGCCGAAGAAGCGTCCGGTCTTGCCGCCCTGGACATCGCCGCTCGGGCGATCCGGTCCGGCGAGGCCGACGCGGCGCTCGTGGGTGCCGTGGACCTGTCGCACGAGCCGGTGCACCAGGCAGCCCTCGCGGCACTCGGACGGGAACGGCCGCCCGGTGACGCGGCGGTCGTCCTCGCCCTCAAAAGCCTGGCCCTGGCCAAGAAGGACGGGGACAGCGTCCTCGCACTGATCGAGGAAACGGAGCAACCGGCGGGGCTGCGGATCGGGGACGCGTGGCCCTCCGAGCCACAAAAGGCCGCACGGGAGGCCGCCCCCGTCCCGCACTTCGATCCCGCCACACTGTGCGGCGTGCCGCACGCGGCCAACGGACTGCTGGCCGTGGCCGTGGCGGTCCTCGCCCTGCACCACCAGGCGCGGCCAAGCCCTCGAGGCATCGCACAGCCATGGCTGGCATCGCGGGTGGCCCAGGTGCGCAGCCGCGTACTCGAAGCTCCCGCGGCGCAGGTCACGTTGCAGGCAGCGGACGTACGAGGCCTGTACACCGGACCCGTACCCCGGCTGTACATGTACTCCGGCCCCGACCGCGCCGGTGTGCTCGACGCCCTTTCGGCGGCCACCGAATCCTCGCGGGGACCCGCGCGGCTCGCGCTCGTCGCGGCCGGCCCGAATGAGCTGGACGAGCTGCGGCAGTCCGCGCGGCGGTGGCTCCTGGGCGAGGCACCGCAGCCGCTGGGTGCCGTATTCCGTGAGACTCCGGTCGTCGGGGAGATCGCCTTCACCTTCGGCAGCGGGGCGGCCACGTACGCCGGGATGGGCCGCGAACTCGCCCTGGCTGCCCCGGACTTGGTACGGCTCCTGCAGCAGAGGGCCGGTTCGCTCCAGGACATCGCCGACTGGCTCTACAACGGGGACGGCAAGCCGAAGCGACTGATCCAACAGGTCTGGGGAGCCTCCTACCTGTCCCAGCTGCACGCTCTGGTGACACGCGACGTCCTGCGCATCACCCCGCAGGCGACGGTGGGCTACTCCTCCGGCGAGACCAGTGCCTTGATCAGCATGGGCGCATGGACCGATCTGTCGGGGCTCTGCCGCGACACCGGTGCTTCGACCTTGTTCACGGAGGAACTGACCGGTTCGTTCGAGGCGGTACGCAGGGTGTGGCGGCGCGAGGGGATCGAGGGCGAGCGCTGGACCGCGTACCTCGTCGGCGCCGACGCCACCCAGGTGCGCCGGGCCCTGGAGGGCGAACCCGCAGTTCATCTGATGGGCATCAACTCCCCCGACTGCTGCACACTCGGCGGCGAACCCGGCGCCTGCGCCCGAGTCCTGCGGCGCCTGGCGCCCGAGTACGAGATTCCGCTGGGCTATGAGATGGCCGCGCACGCTCCCGTGCTCAACGAGGTGCGCGATGCCTGGCGACAGCTGCATCTGCGTCCGACCCGACCCGTGCCCGGCGTCCGCTTCTACACCTGCGGCACACATGAGCACTACACCGCGAGCGCGAACGCCGCAGCCGACGCGTTCACCTCGCAGGTGGTCAACACCGTCGACTTCGTGGGCACGGTGGAACGCGCCTGGCAGGACGGCGTACGGATCTTCATCGAGCACGGCCCCAAGTCGCTGTGCACCGACTGGATCCGCCGCATCCTGGGCGAGCGGGAGCATCTCGCCGTCGCCCTCGACGCCCCCGACCGCCATGACGTACGCCATCTGATGCGCGTGGTGGCCGAACTGGCCGCCGCAGGTGTGCCGTTGGACTCCGGCGCACTCCACGACCTGCTGGCCGCCGCCTCACCCCCGCGCCCGCAGCGCGGCGGCCGGCAGCTCACGTTCCCGGCGCATCCGCCTGCCGTACGACTGGCAGATCCGCAGCCCCTGACCGCGGCCACGCGACAGGCCGAGCCGGCTGCGCATCGGATGGCGGCGGCGCCCGCCCTGCCTCCGGTACGCGTGGCGGACACCTACCCGCCGGGCGAGAGTGCGGCCTGTGCACCGAGTGGGGGCGTGCCCCGGCCGCCGAACGGGAGGGTGCCTAGCCCGACGGCCGGAACCGCCCCCCTCTCCCCCCGGCTTCAGGCTCCCCTGCCCCGGGGCGCGGCCGCGACGGGCACGGCGCATCCGGCAGCAACCATCGCCGCGCACCACAGCGCCGTAGCCCAGAGCCATCAGACCTTCCTCGCGCTGCAGGACCAGCTGCACCAGCGCTTCCTCACCACACGAGGGCGCGCCTCGGCCCTGCTCCTGCGGACCGCCCCTCCCACCTCACCGGTCACCACGGCTGCACCGCGTCCGGGCGATTCCCCACCGACGCCACCGGGACCTCCCGCGCCCACGGCGAGTACCGGGCCCGCGGCGAGTGCCGGGCCCGCCCCCCTCTTCTCCCGGAGCCAGCTCGAACACCTCGCCTCCGGCCGCATCTCCGACCTGTTCGGTCCGCTCTTCGCCGCGCAGGACGGCTACGCCCGCCAGACCCGTATGCCCCGGCCGCCGATGCTCCTGGCGGACCGTGTCACCTCCATCGACGCCGAACCCGCAACCCTCGGCACCGGCACCATCCGCACCGAGACGGACGTGCCCAGGGACGCCTGGTACCTGGATCCGACCGGGCGGATGCCGGCCGGGATCATGGTCGAGGCCGGCCAGGCGGACCTGCTTCTGATCAGCTGGCTGGGCATCGACCTGGTCAATCGCGGGGAGCGCGCCTACCGGCTGCTCGGCTGCGAGTTGACGTATCACGCGAGCCCTCCCGTGCCGGGCGAGACGCTCCGCTACGAGATCACCATCGACGGGCACGCGGAACACAACGGCATCCGGTTGTTCTTCTTCCGGTACGAATGCCGTGACGCGACCGGTGCGCTGCGCCTGTCGGTGCGCAACGGCCAGGCGGGATTCTTCACGGATGCCGAACTCGCCGACAGTCAGGGCGTGTTGTGGAGCCCGTCCGAACTGCCTGCGCCCAGCGCTGCCGCCGAGGAGCCACCCCTCACCTGCACCCGCAGCGGCTTCGGCCCCGAGCAGATCCGCGCGTTCGCGGCCGGCCGGCCCGCCGACTGCTTCGGGCCCGGTTGGGAGGAGACACGGGCGCATGTCCGCACGCCCCGCATCGCCGACGGCAAGATGCTGCTCCTGGACGAGGTCACCGATTTCGACCCGTCGGGCGGTCCGCACGGGCTCGGCTATCTCCGCGCGGAGCTGCCGCTGCGCCCCGACAGCTGGTTCTTCGACGGGCATTTCCACAACGACCCTTGTATGCCGGGCACCTTGATGTTCGAGGGCTGCCTTCAAGCGATGGCCGTCCATATGACGGCGCTCGGCCACACCGTCACCCGCGACGGCTGGCGCTTCGAACCGGAACCGGGCCGGACCGTGCCCATGCGCTGCCGGGGCCAGGCGACACCCGACAGCAGGCTTCTCGTGTACGAGGTGTACGTCACGCAGATGACGCAGGGGCCCGAACCCACCCTTGTCGCCGACCTGTTGTGCACCGTGGACGGGGTCAAGGCCTTCCACGCGCAGGGCGTCGCGCTGCGCCTGGTGCCCGACTGGCCGCTGTCCCACTGGCGTGACCTTGGCCCGCCCGCACAGCAGCGCACGTCCGCACCGGTGCCGCCGCGTGAACTCGGCGGGCTCGTCGGTCACAGCGAGCAGCGTCCGGTCGCCACCGCGCAGGGGGTGCGCTTCGACTACGGCTCACTCCTCGCCTGCGCCTGGGGCCGGCCCACCGAGGCGTTCGGTTCGGCCTATGCGTCGCTGGACGGGCCACGCCGGATGGCACGGCTGCCCGGGCCTCCGTACCACTTCATGAGCCGGGTCATTGACGTCGAGGGGCCGCTCGGCGGGATGCGGCCGGGCAGCCGGGTCACCGCCGAGTACGACGTCCCCGACGAGGTCTGGTACCGGTCCGAGAACGGCAACCCCACCATGCCGTTCTCCGTACTCCTCGAAGTCGCCCTGCAACCCTGCGGCTGGCTGGCCTCGTACACGGGCGAGATGCCCCAGGGCATGGCCGACCTGCTGTTTCGCAACCTGGATGGCACCGGCACAGTCGTGGGGGAAGTCCCGCCCGGGACACGGGTGCTGCGCAGCGAGGTCGAGCTCGTCGAGGTCTCACGCTTCGGCGGCATGGTCATCGAGTCGTTCACCGTGCGCTGCCGAGCCGACGGGCACACCGTGTTCACGCTCGACACGGTCTTCGGCTTCTTCCCACCGGAGTCGTTCGCGGACCAGGCAGGGCTCCCCGCCTCGGACGAAGAGCGCACCCGCCTGGCCCTGCCCTGCGCGCGGACGGTCGACTTGACCGAGCGGCCCGCCCGGTACTGCTCGGGGGAGCTACGGCTTCCCGGCCCCATGCTCCTGATGATCGACCAGGTCACCGGGTACTGGCCGGACGGCGGTGCGGCCGGGCTCGGGCGGCTCAGGGCACAGAAGCGGGTCGATCCCGGTGAGTGGTTCTTCCGTGCGCACTTCTTCCAGGATCCGGTGCAGCCGGGCTCCCTCGGTCTCGAGGCCATGGTCCAGCTGCTCCAGTTCCATCTCCTGGAGACGGGGGCCGGCGACGAGGTGCCGCATCCGCGCTTCGAACCCCTCATGACCGGGCGGGAGTTCACCTGGAAGTACCGCGGTCAGGTCGTGCCGTCGAACTCGATGATCACCGTCGAAATGGAGATCACCGAAGCGGGTACCGACGCACTCGGCCCGTACGCCGTGGCCGAGGCGTGGCTCTGGGTCGACGGGCTGCGGATCTATCACGCGGCAGGGATCGGTATGCGGGTGGTGTCCGGCACCGGCGGGCAGGCGACCGACCGCCTCGTGTCGCGGCTCGATCCCGAACTTGACCGCTGGCTCGGCGACCATCGGCCGAACCACACCGTGCCGTGTCTGCCGATGATGTCGGTGGCGAACGAGCTGGCCACGGCGGTGGCCCGGCGCACCGGGCGGCGGGTGACCGAGGTCAGAGACGTACAGCTCCGGCGCTGGGTGACCGTGACCCGTCCGGTGACGCTGCGCGTCGAGGCCGAGGCGACCCAAACGCCGGGCGAGTGGGCCGCGCGGCTGCGCGTATGGCCCGATCAGGCCGAAGGCGAGACCGAAACTGAGACCGAAACTGAGACCGAAGCCGAGACCGATCGCCGGACCGAGGGGACGGCTTGGGCCGACGCGCCGGCCGGAGCCGAACCGGCTGCCGAACCGGCTGCCGAGGGCAGGGTGCTCGTCGGTGAACCCGCTCCGCCGCCAACACCGTTCGCCCCGCTGGCGGACCTGGAGACCATCGCGGACATCTATGTGCCGCAGCGTCTCCCCCACGGACCTGCTTTCCACTACCTCACCGAGCTGCGGATGGGCGGCTCCGGTTCCTCGGCCGTGCTCGACGCGGCCGCCGGATCGGTGCCGTACGGGCTCCTGCACCAAGGGCTCCTCGACGCGCTCACCCACACCATCCCGCATGCCGACCTGGGACGCTGGTCGTCCGACGTACAGCCAGGGTTGGTCGCCTACCCGCATCGCATCGACCATCTGCGCTTCCATGACGCTGTTCCCCGGAGCGGCAGGCTCTCGGTGGAGACAAGGTTCGTCGGCTTCGAGGATGTGGAGCACCGCCACCCTGTCATCGACGTCCAGGTGTCCTCGGGCGGCCGCGTCCTCATCTCGCTGCGCCTGATCGAACTCCTCTACCCGGCCGACGCGTTGCTGGCCGCTGTGCCACCGCGGCACCGCGGCACCTTCTACCGCGACCGGCGCCCGGCCCCGGGCTCCCGAGGCATCTCGAGCACGGAGCGAGGTGTCACCACGCTGAGCGCACGGGCGGTCCACACCACGGACTGGATTCCGGGCACGCTCGCGCACATCTACCGGCTGCCGGCCGAACTACGCGGCCGTGAACGGATGAGACACATCGCCGTGGCTGACCACGTGGCGTGGCTGGCCGATGTGCACCCGTCCGAGGTGGAGGTCGCACCCGACGCACGCACCGCGACGCTGCGCGGTGGGTCCCGGCGGACCTTTCCGGTCCAGGTCACCCACCTCCCGGGCGGACTCGTCCAGGTCACCGACGACGATCTGCAGGAGGAACGATGAGCAGCAGCACCTGGCCCCCGGTCCCCAAGCCCCCGGTCCTCGCCCCCGTACCCCTGAGCCGTGTCCTGCCCGACGGCGTGTCCTGGGCAGAAGCGCCCATCCCCATGCCAGGACGCCCGAAGCTGCTGCCTGCCGAGGAGTCCGCGGCCGCCGGCTCCTTCCCAGAGCGCTACCAGGACTTCCTCGCCGGACGCGCCTGCGCGCACCACGCCATGGTGCGCCTGGGGGTACCGGGCGCCCGTCGCATCCCTGTGCTGCGCGGCGACCACCGCGAGCCCCTGTGGCCACGGGGTGTGGTGGGTTCCATCACCCACCGGGCCGGCTACTGCGCCGCCGTCGTCGCGCGCAGCCGTCACTTCGCGGGGATCGGCATCGACGCGGAACTTGCGGAGCCCATGCCGCCGGACGTCGTACAGGACTTCTGCACGGAGGGCGAACGCACCTGGCTGCGCGCGCACGAGGACGACGGGATCCCTTGGGCGACGGTCCTGTTCAGCGCCAAGGAGAGCCTGTACAAGGCGTGGTTCCCCCTCGCCCGCAGCTGGCTCGACCATCGCGACGCCGAGCTCACCCCCGACCCGGCGAGCCGCACGATCAGGATCCGTCTGGCGCCTGCCCACCGGGAGCAGCTGGCCCGGTACGGCACTCCGCAGTGCACCTTCGCTGTCGCCGACCCGCACATCGCCACCTTTGTGAGCATCCCCACGCGACCACGCCGGTTCGAGCGCTGAGCGCTGAGTGCTGAGTGCTGAGCGCCGAGCCGCCGTTTCCCTTGCACCTCACCGCAATTGGAGGCACGAGCATGTCCCGTCCCACCGCCACCACCGCTACCGCCACCGCCACCGCCACCGCCACCGAGTCAGCGCCCGGGACCGCCGCCGCGTTCACTCCTGCCGACCCCTTCGGCAGGCCCGTGGCCGTCATCGGCGCGGGCGCCCTCGGCCGGCGTATCGGCCTGATGTTCGCCGCGCGCGGCGGCGCCGTCCGCCTGTACGACCCCTCCGTCCGGGCCCGCGCCGACGCCGACGAGTTCATCGCCGCGCGGCTGCCTGAGGTCGTCGGGCGCCTGGACGACGGCACCGCCGGTCAGGTGCGCTGCGTGGAGTCGGTGGCCGAGGCCGTCGCCGACGCCTGGCTGGTGGTGGAGGCCGTACCGGAGGAACTTACGCTCAAGCGTCGGGTGCTTGCGGAACTCGACCGGCTTGCGCCGCCGGACGCTGTCCTTGCGAGCAACTCCTCGTCGTACCCGACCGGGCGCCTCGTCGACGGAGTGCGTCACACCACCCGCGTGATCAATCTGCACTTCTATCTGCCGCCCGAGATGAACGTGGTCGAAGTGATGTCCTGCGGCACCACCGACCGAAGCGTCATCGACCTCGTACTCGACGAACTCCCGCGCTACGGGCTGCACCCCTTCGAGGCACGGGCCGAAAGCACGGGCTTCATCTTCAACCGCATCTGGGCCGCCATCAAACGGGAGTGCCTGTGGGTGGTCGCCGACGGCGTGGCCACACCCGAGGAGATCGACGCCATCTGGCGCCTCAACTCCGGTTCCCCCGCTGCCCCGTTCCGGCTGATGGATGTCGTGGGCCTCGACGTCGTCCTCGACATCGAGCAGGCCTACGCGGCCGAACGCCCTCATCTGCCGGAAGCACCGCGCACCCTCCTGAGGAGCTACCTCGAAGCCGGCCGGCTCGGCGTGAAGAGCGGCCGCGGCTTCTACGAGGACTATCCGGAGCCGGCACCGTCCGCACCCGCCGATCCTGCCGGACCGTGAAACGAGAACCGAGAGCCGAGAACATCGATCGATTTCGATCAAGATCGAGTGAGATCGAGTGAGATCGAGAAGGGATCCGCCATGAAGGCTCACCAGGTCCTTCAGTCCCCCGCCACGCCGCTGACCTATCCCGTCCTCGTGCCGAGGTCGCCACGCTTCGTGGACCGCGAGTACTTCACGCTCATCTACCGCACCGACCCCTCGGCGCTGCGCGCGGTCGTACCCGAACCACTGGAGATCGACGAGCCCTTGGTGCGCTTCGAGGTGATGAAGATGGGGGACGTGGACGGCTACGGCCCCTACACGGAATGCGGCCAGGTCATTCCCGTGCGCCATGGGGACGAGCACGGCGAGTACCTGCACGCCATGCATCTCGACAGTTTCGGGGCCACGGTCGCCGGACGGGAGCTGAGCGCCTACCCGAAGACCATGGGCAGCCCGCGTCTGACCGTCGCCCAGGGCGCTTTGGTGGGCACGCTCGACCACGGGGGCGTACGGGTCGCCACGGCCACGATGGCGTACAAGTGGCAGCCGATGGACCTCGAACTCGCGCGCGCCCAGATCGCCGCGCCCACCTATGCCGTCAAGCTGGTACGCGGCTACACGGGCGAACCAGTCGTCTGTCACCTGGCCCGGACACAGATCCTCGACCTGACCGTCAAGGAGGCCTGGACCGGCCCGGCCCGCCTCCAACTGTTCGCCCACGCTCTGGCACCGTTCGCAGACTTGCCAGTCCTGGAGGTACGTCAAGCGGCCCACATGCGAACAGACCTCACTCTGTCGCCGATGACCCCGGTGCACGACTACTTGACTCAGGAGGAGCAGACCGCTCCTTGACGCGGGCGACGAGAGGGCGTGCCGATGGCCGTGTCGTTCCCGCGTTCGCCGAGCCCGCGCATGCTCCAACTACGCGTCCCGTCTGGGAACTCGCCACCGGGGACAACCCGGATGCTGGGAATACACTCCAGGCGTTCCTCAAGGACAAGGGATGCCACGGAGTGGAAGCCGTGCTGGTGACCATGGGCCTGCTGCACTGCGATCTTGCCGAAGCTCAACGAGCCTTCTTCAACGCCCCATGCCGCGAAGCCGAACGCCGCTTCCACAACCACGCCATGAACCTGCTCGAAGAGGCCGCCGACCACGACGCCTGACAGCCCGAGCGACTCTTGACTCGCCCGTTAAGACTCCACCGACCTAATCCGACGATGACCAACCGGGCGAGCACGACGCGAAGTTGGGTGCGCGCGATACCGAGGGCAGTTTCGAGCTTCGCTCAGAAGGGATCTTCTCGCCCGCCTCGTACTCGCCCGACGCGATTCGCTCTCGAATCGTGCGGTACACGAGCGCCGACTTCGGTCCCATGCCCTGAGCGCACTCCCTCAACAGGGAGCGATCACCGAGGCGAGCCCAGCGGTCAATCACCACTCGACGCGCGGGCTCGAAGACGTTGCTGGTGACCTTTGTGGTCAGGCACGCCTTGGGTCCCAAGGCGCTGTTGGACCCTTCCGAACCAAAGTTGCGGGGCCCACCGCTGGGCGGCTTCCTCACATGGCTTGAGGTTCGACTCCAAGTCGATGCGGTAACGCAACCTCGGAAGACCTTCGCGCAACGGGTCGACATCGCGCATGAACTTCCACAGCAGCGGGTGATCCCGGTCCAGTACATCCCGCGGGCAGAGCTCAAGTGTGACCACGCTGCCGAACTGGTAGACGCCAACACCTGCCAACGAGTCCCAGCTCAGCCAGGCAGTCCCATCACTCGTGATCCACCAGAAACCTGAGGTGTCGAACGCCATGACCACATGACGGCGACGCCAACGAATCAGCGCCACAAGCACAATGCCGACCGCTATCACGGCAAACGGCAGGCCCCAGTAGCGCTCAGGACCATCCTCAGACGCAATGAACACGACTGCTGGCAGCCCTGTGAGGGCGAGCAGGAACGGCATCGCCATGAGCCAACCGCGCAGGCGCCGCTGTCCGTAACGTATGACCGAGGCACTGGCAGATGGCCCATCAGAGATCGTCACAGCGACGGACACTAGCGTCCTGGTGGCAGCCCAACTAGAGCCGTGACATCGAGTAGTCCACTCACCGAGCAACCGACCGTGGCCGTGTCTAGTCCCAGTGAATGCGCGACGTTTTGGCCCCAGGTGATGGTTGACGTTGGATGCGACACTCATGGCGTGATGACACCCAGAGAGTTGCGTGAGGCATGCCAGGCTGGCGGGGGTCCTTACGCCTGCCCCTGCTGCAAGCTCCCGACCCTGGAAGCCCGTGCCATGTGGGAGATCTGTCCTGAATGCGGTTGGGAAGACGACGGCCAAGACGACTTGAACGCCGACGAAGTATGGGGTGGCCCCAACGGAGCGGACAGCCTCACCGATGCACGCGTGCGTTACGCAGAGTATGTCGCGACCTCCAGAGCAACTGACTCAAGATCAGCGGCAACCGATGGTCGAGGTCGCTGGTTCGAAGCATGTCTCAGCTACCGCCGCTCTCAGAACCTGCCAGAACGTTTCGAGCCAACGGACCGCTCATCCTTTAACGCTGGCCAATCCTCGCTGTAGTCGTGGCCCCGACCCAGGTCGGCAGTCTCGACTCTGGACCGATCCCGGCCCCGTCTAGCATCAGCTGGGATCGAACTGTCAAGCATCTACCGGGACCGGACAACCGACCGTGGCCGTGTTGGTAATACCTTCTCTCCGAGTTCAAGGCGCCCCGCACGCGGGGCGTGCACAGCGGGGACGCCAAGCGAGAGGTTCAAACGGCCGGCACGGGGCTGGGGCGGTCGGCTCCACGGCTTTAGGCAGCCACTCCACCGATCTCACGTCCAGGGGCCGTGGTGACGCTCGTGGTAGGCGCGGAAGTCGAAGAAGCCGAGACCATCAACCGCGGTCCCTGCCTCAATCTCCACCAAGCTCCAGGGGTGTTCGGAGTAGTCATCGAACGCGACACCGCCGTGTCCCAGCATGAGGGCGGCAAGCTGGCGTACCTCTGCCGTTCCGTCGATTCGGCCCGAGATATCCACCTGTACCGCCCAGGTGGGGTGGTAGCCGAGGGCTGATTCGAGCAGGTCCACGTCATCTGGCTCCCAGTCGCGGAAGAGGCAGCCTGTTGCCTCATCATCGATCTCCGCATAGAGATGCTCAGCGAACGTCCACATTCCGTTGCCGCCCTCCGAGTATCGGTCAAGGCGGGCCACTGTGTCGGCGCGATCACCCAGGGGAAACAGGAACACTGTCCGCATGCAGGCAGCGTAGAAGCAACGGTCAGATGGCATCACTGAATTACGGGCCGAGCGGCTAGGTCTTAGACGTGCCGGGGTCACCGATCAAGGGCTCAGACCTCTCTGCCACTCCCCGAGGAGGCCATCACGCAATCCTTCATCGAGAACCCCTGAGGCGATCCAGCCCACCGAGTCGCGGTCAAGTTCAACCCCGATCTCGACGTCGAGCTGTTCCGAGAGCACCCGGAGTTCGTCCAGTACGTAGGTCACCTCTGCCAAGTGCGCTTCATCCACCTCGCGATCGATCCGGGCACCGACCGGGTCTTCCACCGCGCAAAGCCGCATCAGACAACCGACGGTGCGCAACCCGCCCTCGTCCGTGTCGTCAACGAACTCAGGGGCACCCAATACCCACGCCCTGCGGTCGGCCACTGCCTCAACCAGCGCTCTCATTCGGACCACGGCAGCCTCATCGAAACCAGGCTCATAGAAGGCCAGGAGACCTATCTGAGGCCACGTCGCAAGATTCACGCCCACAGAGTATGAGAGCCGTCAACCCAACGAGTTGGACATTCCGACCAGCGGTACGGTGCCCGGCATGGACGCCCACCTGTGCACCGACGATCACATAGCGAGCCGAGAAGCCCTTGCCGCATTCGTGGAGCGCCTTCGCGACGACTACGAGCAGCACGGCGCCGAGTGGGAGAACCCGACCCTGGACAGGTTCCTGGAGGCCCTGGGAGCCTGGATCACGGACTCTCCGCACTTGGTACGCCAACACCGGCCAGGAGATGCCCTCAAAGGGCGACTGGACGTTCTTCGCCCGGGCGCTCGGCGCCGCCCGCATCTACGAGTGACGCGTGCCCGCCGCGTGCCCGATCAGTCAGCACTCCACGGGCACGGACGGGAAACAACGGGGAATCGTCCGGGAAGCCCCAGGTCAGCAGCCTCCCAGCTCAGCCCCACCCATACGCGATCCTCCAAACGAGCTACGCGGGTTCGATTCCCGTCGCCCGCTCTGTGTGAACGAAGGCCCAGGTCAGAGGATGATTCCTCCGCCTGGGCCTCCGTCGTTCCCGCTGTCTGGCGCACGTGGATCGAGGGGGGACCTTGACCGGCGAGGACAAGTCGGGGACCGCGAGCGAGGCGAGCGCGCCCAAGCTGCTCCGGCCTCTGCCGGACCGACCGCAGGATCAGACCGAGGACTTCCACGGACATCTGATGGACCTCATGGTGTCGGTCGGCGCGGAGCTGCCCGAAGTCATCCGTCATGAGGACGTACTGGACGGGGATACCGACGCGGTCACCCGAAGCGCGAGTGAGTGCTGCCCAACCAACGGACAGCACTCACATCAACTCATGGGCGGTGTCGGATGATCACGCCGTGGAACACCACATGTTCCAACTGCCAGTCGTATCACCCTTGACCTGCATGACCTGGGATGGCCACAACTGTGCCCTCAGCGATGTTTCCAGAGGCCCAGGAGCTGCAGTACGGCGCATCGTAGCCACGAGTGCTGACGATGCGGTCGATGTCCCCATCCCTACCAATGTCCATCCGGACCAGATCGATCTCCAGCCCGCGCACAAGAGTTCGCCCTTCGGCCAGCCAGTCTGACGGCCCCGTCAGACTAGGCAAAACTCGTTACCTTCCGGGTCTGCCATCACCACGTGATCCGGCCTGCCCTGCAACTCGTCCTCGCGGACCACGGTCGCGCCCGCAGCAGTCAACCGCTCCACCGCTTCGACCACGCGCGGCCAGCGCACCTCCCACGGTGTTTCGCGGCCGCCACCGACTTGCACGTCAATGTGCAGCCGGTTCTTTACCACCTTCGGCTCCGGCACCTTCAAGAAGGACAAGGTGGGGCCTGCGCCGTCCGGATCCGAGAGGTACGCCCCGTCATCCCACTCGTCCTCCGGAACCTCATGATGTGAGAACCACTCCTCCCAGCTCCCGAACCCTACGGGCGCGGGCTTCTCCGCATAGCCCAGCGCCAGCGCCCAGAACGCGGCCAGCTTCCCCGGGTACGCGCAGTCGATCGTCAAGCTCCACTTGGTCGCCATGAGCCCTCCCCAGTCGGAGAAACGGACACTACCGCGCTCCGACATCTCCTAGCCCCCGCCTCGTGCATACCCCGCGGCTTGACGAACGGCATCAGGAATCGAAGGCACACGCTCAAGGTTCGACGGCACAGGACAGGCACCTGGGATAGCACGCACCGACTCTGGCGGTGCGGAGTGGTAACGCAGCCTGTGAATGCAGGCACGGGCGTGCTTGCCGCTACGAACCCGGGCGTCACGCGACGTTTGCCCGCACCGTGAGCGGCCTGCGGCTACCCAGCCCCGTCGTCTAGATATGACATCCATGGCCGACATCGGCAGCCACGGGCGCAACTCCGGCCGGAATGACCGTGACCGACCGTTCTCTCTAGAGCTACAGATCAGAAGGTGAGCGCGTGCCCGTTGCGTGCCCGACGGGTCGGGGAGCAACGGTGAACGACGGGTGCGACGGGTGCGACGGGCGCGACGGGCGATCTCAGGAGCCCCCGTTTTCGCCCGTCCGTGCACGTCAGGGACCCAACCACCCCTAGTTCAACGGCGATTCCCAAGCTCAGAGCGCGAGTTCGATTCTCGTCACCCGCTCCAGAAGAAAGCCCCAGGCCAATCGCCCGGGGCTTCTTTGTTGTCTAGACCGCATCAAGCACCTTGCACCAGATCCGCACCAGAAGCGGTGTCAGCCGGCTTGGCGGTGACCTCATTTCGCTTCGCGCGGACCCAGGCGTCGATCCCCTGCGCGACCTCCTGTTGACGCTCAAGATCCGAGTGCTGATAGATCAATGCGGCTTTCTCGGAGGACTGTCCGGCGCGGACCATCGTGTCCTTGAGCGTCGCTCCCGACTGGGTGGACAGCGTGTGCCCGGTATGACGAAGGTCGAAGCAGGCGCAGGCGGCTGAACCTCAACTCGCCGTACTCGCCCGACTATTCGTGCTCACGGAGGCGCGCGGGGAGTCAGCCGGCGAAGGCCTCGTACGTGCTCGTACGTGCCGCCATGGAGCATGGGCATGCCCATGCGCATGCCCATGACCTTCGCCTCGTTCCTGACGTCATGGCGAAGGACGCAGCAGCCATTCGCCTCTACGAGCGATTAGGATGGAAGATCACCGGCAGGGCCTCACACGCCTTCGGTGACGGCCAAGAGACAGCGGCTGTCTGCTACGTGTCTCCGGAGAAGGCCGCGTAGAGCTGCTGGGTCCCAATGGGCGCGCGACGGCAAGCCGCCCAGTGCTGTGACCGCATGGGTCTACCGGGTTGACAGTTGAGCAATGTCGGCCGTGGCGGCCTCGCCTTAGGTTCGGTGGAGATAGCCAGTTGAAGGGCAGCCCGCATCCGGGTCAAGGGTTGGGCACATGGCAGGGTCGTCTTCGTCACCGTAGAGGTAGACGGACATCTCGCAGCCTTCGAAGTCCAGTGCCAGTGCGGAGCCGCGTGTGGCGGTCTCGTCGGCGGTTCCATCGGCGCTGTAGAACGCCCAACGACCGGATGACATGTCCGAAGACCCGCTACAAACAGCTGCGCCGGGGTGACCCTCGAAGTGCTCGCTGGTGAAGGTGTGGTCCGCCAACAAGGTCAGGGACGTATTGCTCTCACTGGCCCATCGCCCCTCTAGCTGATCCGATGGGATCTCTGCCGCGTAGATCCCCGCTGCCCAGCCGCATGACGCTATCAGCGCGGCCACCCCGATCAATGCCGCTGACCGCCACACATCTCGCCCCATGTGTTCCCCACCCCTGGGTGCCCAGACATCGGCCGCATCCAGGCCTCAGCCGCAGACCCTAGCAGGCCTTTGAACGCGTTCAAATATCGTGATGGCCTCAGGTTCGCAAAGGCGGTGAACCTATGCGGTCACAGCACTAGACAACCATCCCCACCTGGCCCTCTGGGAGGTCAGCGGAGGAATCCTCGCTCGTCAACACGGTGCGACGGCGTGCTGAGGAACACGTCCAGCGATGCTGGACCGTAGGCGACGTTGTACGTCTCAAGTCGGTAGGTCCAGGTCCCCGACCAACCGCCCCCAAACCGGTAGTTGATCTGCCATTGAAGCCACTGCCCAGGAGCCAAACGCACCGCAGGCGGACGTCGGTTGCGACGCGGCATACCGAACATGGTCACGTCTACAGGGCCGACGCGAAGCAGCCCATCGACCTCGCAGAGGACTATTCCGGCGTCCGTCAGCTCTCGCACCTGCATGCGCGGCTCGAAGGCATCGGACTCCCGCATCGTGACCTCGTGGAGAGCGGAACTCAGCCCGGGAGGCAGCAGGAAGGCTGTTGGGGCAGCGTTCCGGCGGGTGGCTTCAGTGCCGCCGCGAGACTTCTTGGTCCAGGACGTTTGCACTCGCTGAACGACGATATCCATGGGCTCGATCATCCGGCACTGCACTACATCGGAGCCACGAAATATCGAGTGGGCCCTAGCTACTGTCAGCCATCAGCTGGGATCGAACTGTCAAGCATCTACTGGGACCGGACAAAGGCCCCGTAGGGCCACGCGGACAAAGTTTCCCTACATCATCAAGAGCTCGCTTCGCTCGCCGGCGCGGAGCTCGTGGACACGCCTCGGACGCCGACACCATCCCCCCGCCTGAAGTGATCACACCCATGGCGACGCGTGCGCGCCGGCATCGCCCCGCCGCCGCGATCAGGCCTGGGTGAGGGAAGAAGAGCGCCGGTTGAGGCCTCCGGGCAAAGTGCAGGCGGAACCCCAGAAACCCCAAGAACCACCAGGACAACGAAGTAGATCCAAGTCCAGAAGGATCAATCCAGAGGATTGAGGGCCGCGCAGAGCGCGGCGGCGCCGGTCGGCCGCCGCCGCACGCCCTCCACATCGTCTACGCCAGTGGGGGCGCGCGTCGGCGCCCGCCCGCGCCCGCAAGGGGGCGAAAACACATGGTCACAGGGGCAAGCGGGGGCGCCATACGTGCAGGTCAAAGACGCGTTGTGCTTCGACTAAGGCCGGATCGCGGCGGCGGTGCAATGTCGACGGACCCGCTTCCATGGTCGTTGCCCATCG
>JOGW01000024.1 GCA_000721375.1 Streptomyces sp. NRRL B-3428
TACATTCCGAACCCGGAAGCTAAGCCTCACAGCGCCGATGGTACTGCAGGGGGGACCCTGTGGGAGAGTAGGACGCCGCCGAACTAATATTAAAGAAAAGCCCCCGCACCTAACGGTGCGGGGGCTTTTTTGTGTTCCAGAACAAATTCGGGGCGAATTGCGTCTCAGGACGGATTCACCAGGCGGGTGTCATAGGCGAGGATCACCGCCTGCACCCGGTCCCGCGCCCCCGTCTTCGCCAGAATGCGTCCCACGTGCGTCTTCACCGTGGACTCCGCGAGATGGAAGCGCTCGGAGATCTCCGTGTTCGTCCAGCCCTGGCCGATCACCGTGAGGATCTCGCGCTCCCGCTCGGTGAGTTGGGAGAGACGGGAGTCCGCCGCTGCCGATTCCGGCTCTCCCGGCTTCGGGAGTTTGTCGGCGTACGCGTCGAGGAGCCGGCGCGTCAGGCTCGGGGCGACCACGGCGTCACCGGAGGCGACCGCGCGAATGCCCGCGAGGAGTTCCTCGGGCTGGGCGTCCTTGACCAGGAAGCCCGAGGCTCCGGCCCGTAGGCCTGCGTAGGCGTACTCGTCGAGGTCGAACGTCGTGAGGATCAGGACGCGGGTGCGGTCGCCGGCCGCGACGATGCGGCGGGTGGCCTCGATACCGTCGAGTCCGGGCATGCGGATGTCCATCAGGGCGACGTCCGGGCGGAGTTCGGAGACCATGCGGACCGCTTCGGCGCCGTTGGCGGCCTCTCCCGCGACCGTCAGGTCGTCCTGGCTCTCCAGGAGCATGCGGAAACCGAAGCGCTGCATGGGCTGGTCATCGACGATCAGGACGGTCGTCACTGCGTGGTGCCTTCCACGAGAGGGATACGGAGACGGACACGCCAACCGCCCTCCGGCCGCGGTCCGGCCTCAAGTGTGCCTTTGTACAGGGCCGTTCGCTCGCGCATGCCCGCGAGACCGCGCCCGCCCCCGGTCACCGCACCGCCGCGACCCGTGTCGGCGACGGTCGCCGTGACCGCGTCATCCCCGTAGACGAGGGAGACCTCGGCCGTGGCCGAAGGGCCGCCGTGCTTCAGGGTGTTGGTGAGGGCCTCCTGGATCACCCGGTAGACCGTCAGTTCAAGGCCCGGGGGGAGGTCCGCGGTGGAGCCCTTCACCGTCGTACGGACGGGCAGGCCCGCTGAACGTACGCCTTCGACAAGGGTGTTGAGGTCCGACAGGGAGGGTGCCGGGGCGAGGTCGGCGGTGGGGGATTCCTCGCGCAGTACGTCCAGGAGGCGGCGCAGTTCGCCCAGTGCTCCGCGGCTCGTGGTGCCGATGGCTTCCAGGGCCTGTACCGCGCGGTCCGGGTTCTTCTTGGCGGCGTAGGCGCCGCCGTCCGCGAGGCCGGTGATGACGGAGAGGTTGTGGCCGATGATGTCGTGCATCTCGCGGGCGATACGGGTGCGTTCGGCTGCGGCGGCGAGCTGGGCCTGCTGGTCGCGTTCGATCTCGAGGCGGTGGGCGCGGTCGACCAGGGAAGCGAGATGTTCCTTGCGGGAGCGGACCGCTATGCCGAGCAGTGCCGACAGGGCGAAGCCCCAGACGGCCGGTCCGAAGGAGCCGTCCCAGGCGGCGAGCGGGTAGCGCACGGCGCCGGGGATCAGGGGGACGAGACCGATGAAGGCGGCCGGGACCAGTTGCCTCAGTGGCCGGTGCACGGCCAGGTTGAACACGGCGATCAGCTGGGCGAAGTGCGCCTGGAGGATCGCGCCCGTCAGGCCGTTGGCCAGCGCGAACGGAGCCGTCGCGAGGAGGACGCCCATCGGGTGCCGGCGCCGCCAGTACAGCGGGATCGTGAAGCCCAGGCTGAGGACGAGCAGTTGCCAGTCCGGGACGTCCAGGTTCTGTGCGATGGCGCGCCAGCCGCTGCTCGCGTAGTCGGTGAGGGCCGCGCCCACCCAGAACAGGGTGACGACGAGGTCCCACACCCAGGGGCGGCGGCTGTCGAAGGCGCGGATCCATGCGAGGAGTTGCTGCAGCGGGCGGGTGGACGAGAGGGTGCCCGCGGTGCGGGCACCCTCTCTGTGCTGATCGGTCACGGGATCATCCTCTGTCACAGGAGGTCATACGTCCCGGCGCTTGAGGAAGAGCGCGGCGACGGCCACCGAGCCGATCGCCCACAGGACCAGGGCGATCAGGGACGCGGCCGGTGAGGGCGCGCCCGCGATCGGGTCGAGGGCGGCGACGTTGCCGGCGGCCTGGACCGGGAAGTACTCGATCGCGCTGTCCACGGCGTCCACGGGGATCATCGAGATGACCTCGGGCAGGATCATGACCCCGCCGACGAAGGCCGTGATGCCTCCGGCGACCGAGCGGAGCACGGCGCCGAGACCGAGGGCGAAGACGGACAGCGCGGTGATCCCGGCGGACACGCCCGCGATGGCGGTGAGCACGCCCGGGTCGGTGAGCGCGGCCTCCTGGTCGGTGCCGGCCAGGAAGGTCTGTGCAAGCGGGTAGGCGACCAGGCAGGTCACCAGGGTCAGTGGGAAGACGATGGCGGCGAGGACGGCTGCCTTCGACCACAGGACGGGCACCCGCTTGGGCACTGCCGTGAGCGAGGCGCGGATCATGCCGCTCGTGTACTCGCCCGCGACGATCAGTACGCCCAGGACGGGCAGCGAGATCTGGGCGATCTGGGTACCGGCCAGGCCGATCCCGATCGGGTCGACGAACTCCCGGCTTCCCGTGTCGTAGTTGGCCGAGACCAGCAGTCCGAGGCCGAGGATCAGGCCCACCGACGAGAGCAGCGTGATCCACGTGGAGCGTACCGACCAGAACTTATGCCATTCGGAGCGCAGAACCCGGACGGGGGTCACCGCGTAGGTGGAGGTGGCGCGTGCCGGAGTGGTGATCGTGGCGGTGCTCATGCTGCGGATCCCTTCAGGGGAGCGACGGAGGCGTTGTACTCGACGGAGTCGCGGGTCAGGTCCATGAAGGCCTGCTCCAACGAGGCGGCCTGCGGGGTGAGTTCGAAGACCGGGACGGCGTGGGCGGCGGCGGTGCGGGCGATGTCCTCGGCGCTCAGGCCGTGGACCAGTAGCGTGCCGGGGCTCTCGCTGGTGACCGTGGCCGAAGGTCCCGTCAGGAGCGCGGTGAGCTCGGTGGCCGACGGGGTGACCACCTTGACGGCTCCGGCGCCTGCTTCCCGTACGAACGAATCGACTGTCGTGTCCGCGAGCAGCCGGCCGCGGCCGATGATGACCAGGTGGTCGGCCGTCAGGGCCATCTCGCTCATCAGGTGCGAGGAGACCAGGACCGTACGGCCTTCCGCGGCAAGGGACTTGAGGAGGTTGCGGATCCACAGGACGCCCTCGGGGTCGAGGCCGTTGACCGGTTCGTCGAGGATCAGTGTGGCCGGGTCGCCGAGCAGGGCGGCGGCGATGCCCAGGCGCTGGCCCATGCCGAGCGAGAAGCCCTTGACGCGGCGACGGGCGACCTCGGTGAGACCGGTGAGACCGAGGACGTGGTCGACGCGGGAGCCCGGGATGCCGTGGGTGAGGGCGAGGGAGAGCAGGTGGTTGCGGGCGCTGCGGCCCGGGTGCACCGAGCGGGCCTCCAGGAGCGCGCCGACCTCGGTCAGGGGCGCCGGGTGCGCGGCGTAGTGGCGGCCGCCGATCGTCGCGGTGCCGCCGGTGGGGGCGTCGAGGCCGAGCAGCATCCGCATGGTGGTGGACTTGCCGGCGCCGTTGGGGCCGAGGAAGCCGGTGACGGTGCCGGGGCGTACCTCGAAGGTCAGGTCCTCGACGACCGTCTTGTCGCCGTACCTCTTGGTGAGTGCGTTGGCTCGAATCATGGAGACGACGCTACGGAGCGCGAAGGGCCGTTCCGTCGGACCGGGGGCGGTATCTGACGGCGGGCGGTAGTACCTGGGTACCACGCGGGGTGCCAGGCGGATATGACCTTGCGCCGGGCCCTGACCTGCGGCGACGATCTCCGTATGAACTACGAGATACGTCCCGTACGGGCCGACGAATGGCAGCAGGTCAAGGAGCTGCGGCTGCTCGCGCTCCAGGACCCCGCCGCGCCCATCGCCTACCTGGAGACCTACGAGGCCGCGGTGGAGCGGCCGGATTCCTTCTGGCAGGAGCGTGCCGCCGGTGCCTCGCACGGCACGGACGCGCGGCAGTTCGTGGCGGTGGCCGAGGACGGCACCTGGGTCGGCGCGACGGTCGCGATCGTCGAGCGGGCGGGGACCGAGGACTTCTTCGGTGCCGAACTGCCGGTGACCGGTACACACTTCGTGGGTGTCTATGTGCACCACGAGCACCGGGGGAGCGGGCTCGTGCAGCGGCTGTTCGAGGCCGCCGCCGAGTGGTCGTGGACGGTCGAGGGGGTGGAGCGCGCCCGGCTCTTCGTCCACCAGGACAACGAGCGGGCGCAGGCCGCGTACAAGAAGATCGGTTTCGTACGCAGCGGAGGGGTCGTCCCCTTGGAGAGCGACCCCTCGAAGCTGGAGTACGAGATGGAGCTCGACAAGCCCCGGTAGAGCGTCAGTTGTACGGGCGCTCCGTGCGGCCCGTGCGCAGGGTCCGGGCCCACCAGTCCAGCTGGTCCAGCATCGTCTTGGCCGCGCCGGCCGCACCCTGCGGGTCGTGCGCCTTGCCGTCCTCGCCGAAGTGGTCCCAGGCGCCGTGGAAGCTGACGCCGTCGCGGATGGTCACGCAGTGCACCTCGGCGAAGACCTGGCGCAGGTGCTCGACCGCGCGCAGACCGCCGGAGACGCCGCCGTACGACACGAAGCCGACCGGCTTGGCGTTCCACTCGGTCTTGTGCAGGTCGATGAAGTGCTTCAGCTGGGCCGGGTAGCTGTGGTTGTACTCGGGGGTGACCACCACGTACGCGTCGGCGGCCTCCACCCGAGCGGCCAGCTCCGTCAGGGCCGGGGTGCGCTCGGTGCCCCAGTTCGGGTGGCAGGCCGGCAGCTCCAGGTCGGCCACGTCGATCACGTCGAGCTCGGCGCCGGCGTGCTGCTCGGCCAGCGCGGTGAACCACTGGCCGACCGTCGGGCCGAAGCGGCCGTCGCGGGTGGAGCCGATGATCACGGCGAGGCGGTAGGGCGTGGTGGACATCTCGGTTTCTCCCCGAAGTCAAGAGTGTTCGATATACGGACAGTTGGAGTCGGTGGCGATCAGCGAGTCTGCAGTGTTGTGGCTTTCGCCAGCGGGACCGGGTCGGTCTTCGTACGGTCGGCGGTGGTGGCGCGGGAGCGGGTCAGCACCCCCACCACCAGGGCGAGTGCGAGGGTCAGGCCCGCCACCGCCCAGAGGGTGAGCCGCATCGACTCGGTGAACTGGGTTGCCTGGAGCGCCCCTTGGGCCACTCCCGACGAGATCCGTCCCGCGGTCTCGGCCGATCCGGTGCGTGCTTCGAGCAGGGCGATGAGCAGGGTGGCGAAGACGGTGAGCATCACCGCTCCCGTGCCGCCGCGGACCGTGTTGAGGAAGCCGGAGGCCATTCCCGTACGGGAGGGCTCGATCATCGTCAGGGCATGGGCGTCGATGATGCCGAGCGAGAGGCCGATGGCGGAGCCCAGGAGTCCGACCGGGCCCGCGAGTTCGGCCGTGCCGACACCGGGGTGCAGGGCCGCGCCGAGCCAGAGATTGGCCGTGACGATCAGCGTCAGGGAGGTCAGGAGCAGGGTGCGGGCGGGGACTCCGCGGTTGGCGAGGCGGGCGCCGAGCTGGGGGAGTACGGCCATCGGGATGCTCAGGAAGAGCAGCACGAGCCCGGCTTCGCGTGCGCTGTAGCCGCTGGTGCCCTGCAGATAGGTGGGCAGGAAGATCATGGTTCCGGTCATGCCCACGCCGAGCGCGAAGGAGCCGATGGGCCAGGCGATGAAGCGGCGGTTGCCGGCCAGTGAGATGTCGAGGATGGGGCGGCCGCCCGCGGCCGAGATCCGCCGTTCGACGCGTACGAAGGTGACGAGCAGGCCGAGGCCGAGGGCCAGCGGAAGCAGGGTGACGGGTGAGGTCCAGCCCTGTGCGGAGCCCTGGGTGATCGCGAACAGGGTGAGGGCGAGACCCGAGATGAAGGTGGCGGCGCCCGCTTTGTCGACCTTCGGGCGCACCGCCGCCCGTGCGTCCGGCAGGACGATGGAGCCGACGAGGATCACGGCGCCGATCGCCGCGTACGCGAGGAAGGTGGCGCGCCAGCCGAGCGTGTCCACGATCGTTCCCGAGACCGTCGGGCCGAGCGACACACCGACCGAACCGGTGGTGCCGGCCAGCGCGAACGCCTTGGTGCGGGCGGGCCCTTCGAAGATCGTGGCGAGCAGCGCGGTGCCGGTTGCCATCACTCCGGCCGCGCCGATGCCGACCATGATGCGGGCGAGGTCGAGCAGCAGGATGTTCTGGGTGGCGGCCGAGGCGATGGTGCTCACCGTGTAGAGGAGCGCGCCGAGCGAGAAGACCCGGCGGCGGCCGTAGAGGTCGCCGAGCGATCCTGCGACGAGCATGAAGGAGGCGGCGGCCAGGAAGTAGCCGGTGACCACCCAGTTCAGGGCCGCGCCGCTCGCACCGAGGTCGGCGCCGATCCTGGGCAGCGCGACGGTGGTGCCGGACATGGCCATCGGGAGGGTGAAGAGGCCGAGGAGGACTACGGCCAGAGTCGTCTTGCCCCTGTGCGCCGGGGTATGCGCTGCGGTTGGCATGCCGATAAACTACAACGAGCGTTGTAGCTATTACAACGGTCACTGTAATATTCGGCTCAAGCTAGGTTGAGGTTTGGTGGGGCAGGAGATGGCGAAGTCGGTCGAAGGCGGGCAGGGGCATGAGCAAAAGCCCCTGCGCAAAGGGATGTTGGAGAAGCGGCAGGCCATCCTGAAGGGCGCCCGTGCCGTGTTCGGGCGCGATGGTTATACGCGGGCGAGCATCGATGCGATCGCCGCGGAGGCCGGAGTGTCCAGCCGGACGCTCTACAACCACTTCGGTGACAAGGAGGGGCTGTTCCGTGCGGTCCTGATGGACAGCTCGGTCGCGGTGACCACCGGTCAACAGGCGCTCCTGGAACGGCACTTCCACAAGTTCCGTGAGCCCGGGACGGACCTCCACGACCTCGCCCGCGAATGGGTCGGCGGCACCGAGGCGCACCCCGAGCACTTCGCCCTCGTACGGCAGATCATCGCCGAGGCGAACCGGCTGCCGCTCGACGTGCTGCGGGAGTGGCAGCGGGTCGGCCCGAAGGCGACGCGAGCGGCCCTGCGGCGGCACCTGTTGGAGGCCGGCCGGGCGGGCCTGCTCGCGATCGACGAGGAGAACGCGGACCGCGCGACCCGGCACTGGGCGCTGTTCACGGCGGGGGCGGTGCAGGTGGAATCGGCGCAAGGAGCACTGCCGCTGGAGCCCGAGGTCTTCGACCGGCTGGTACGCGAAGGGGTGGAGCTCTTTCTGCAGCTGTACGGGACGTGATCGCGCCGCGCCCCGATCGGCACGGTCCTAGCCCGGCAGTTCGGCGTGCGGCCAGCGGGAGCGGCCCTGCTCGCGTGAGCGGAGCAGGGCCAGTGTCACCAGACCCTGGCGCTCCGCGTCGGGGGCAAGGAGCTCCGGGAGCTGGGGAAGCGGAGCCACCGCGGCGACGTCGTCGAGAACCAAGGTCAGTGGTGGGTCGAGGCGACCGGCGGATGACCGTTCGGCCATGCGCCGGCCGCGCTCGACCACGCTCGAAACGAGTGCGGTGAGCAAAGGCATGGCACCGGGCTGCGTCCGTGGATCCTCGATGGCTTCACCCACCACGTAAAGGGTGCCCCCTTCGTCCACGAAGGAATCCAAGGTGAGTGCATCAGTTCGGTTTGCTGTGCATGCCTCGCGGATGTGGATCGAGAAGAGGGAGGACAGGGCGCGGGCCGTCAACTCCTGTGCCATGTCCCGGCGTTCGGGATGCGCGGTGAGCTCGGCTTCGAGTTCGCCCGCGGATCCTGGGGCGGCCTTGGCGTGCGTACGCAGGGTGCGTACGGCGTCCTGGACCTGGCTCCCCTGGGCCCAGCGGTGGACGTGCTTGAAGGCGCGGCCGTCGATGGCGGCGGCGTGCAGATAGCTGCGCAGCAGCGTTTCCGCGGTGGCCGCTGTCGCCGCGTCCAGCTTGGCGGTCGGGCGGACCGGGGCGAGCAGCGCCTGTGCCCTCTCGCGAGCGGTCGCCTTGTCCTCGCAGCCGACCGCCGGGTTCCAGTGCATACGGGCCGGGGTGTCGCAGAGGTGGCCCGGGTCGTAGAGGAGGACCGGTCCGAGCTTGGCCCTCGCGTCCTTGGTCTCCTCCCACACCGTGGGGTCGCTGGTGACGACGACGGCTGCGCCCTCGGCGTCCTGGATCGCCTGTACGGCGAGGGGTTTACGGGTGTGGGGGGCGCCCAGGACGAGAGGGGTCCGTTGCCGTGGGACGGGGGTGCTGAGCGGCCCCTCCGGGGCCGTCGGTTCCGGCGCCTCCGGCACCAGGGGCTTCGGCTCCTCCGGTACCACGGCCTGCGGCGCCACAGCCTCCGGTACCACGGCCTGCGGCGCCACAGTCTCCGGCGCCACAGCCTTCGGCGCCTCCGGCACCACGTGCTGCTCCGCGACTCCGTCGCGGGAAAGATCTGATGTGCTCCGAGCCCGCACAGCCCGCCACCGAGTCCAGGTCCCCATGACGAACACCGTCAGGACCACCAGGATCATCGCCTGGCCGATGACCAGCCCCCAGAACAGCCCGTACCCGGAAAGCTCCGAGGCCGGAGTCGAGGGCCAGGCGCCCGGCAGATCGTGCGGCGCGGCCGCCAAGTGCCTTATCGCCAGGGGCGTACGGCCGAACGTGACCCCCGTGGGCCACGCCCCCCGCGCCAGCAGCCCCGCGAGCCCGGTCGCCGTCCACACCAGCACGCTGAGGCCGAGCACGAAGGCGAGCAGTCCCACAAGGAGTCCGTCGGGAATGCCGCCGGAGCCACCGGGGTCGTGCCGCCGGTCCCGGTGATACCCGCGCTCATGCTCGTACCGCATCTAGGCCACCGTTCTCACGCGACCGTGGACTCTGACGACGAACCCATCTGCTGCGACCCCATCTGGTACTCCATGGCCAACGCCCGCTCCTCCGCCTCCCGTTCGGCGGCGAGCAGCTCCTCCGAAGCGGAGGCCATGGGGTCGACCGACGACTCCGTCATCGCCCGGTCGGTGTACACCAACGGCCGCTCCATCTCCGTAACGAGATGCTTCACGACTTGGACATTGCCGTTGACGTCCCACACCGCGATGCCGGGGGTCAGCGTGGGGATGATCTCCACGGCCCAGCGCGGCAAACCGAGGACCCTTCCTGTGGCCCGTGCCTCATCAGCCTTCTGGGCGTAGATCGTGCGCGTGGAGGCCATTTTCAGGATGGCCGCAGCCTCCTTCGCGGCCGCTCCGTCCACCACGTCGGAGAGGTGGTGGACGACCGCGACGAACGAAAGGCCGAGCCGGCGGCCGAACTTCAGGAGCCGCTGGAACAGCTGGGCCACGAAGGGCGAGTTGATGATGTGCCACGCCTCTTCCACCAGGAAGATGCGCTTCTTGCGGTCGGGCCGGATCCACGTGTGCTCCAGCCACACGCCCACGATCGCCATCAGGATCGGCATCGCGATGGAGTTGCGGTCGATGTGCGACAGGTCGAAGACGATCAGCGGCGCGTCGAGGTCGATGCCCACCGTCGTCGGCCCGTCGAACATGCCTCGCAGGTCACCGTCCACCAACCGGTCGAGGACCAGGGCGACGTCCAGGCCCCAGGCCCGTACGTCCTCGAGCGCGACGTTCATCGCCTCGGCCGACTCCGGTTCCGGGTGGCGCAGTTGCTCCACGATGTCCGAGAGGACCGGCTGGCGTTCGACGATCGTCTCGTTCACGTAGGCGTGCGCGACCTTCAGGGCGAAGCCCGAGCGCTCGTCGAGGCCATGGCCCATCGCCACCTCGATGATCGTCCGGAGCAGGGCGAGCTGGCCGGTCGTGGTGATCGAGGGGTCGAGGGGGTTGAGGCGGATGCCCATGTCCAGGGCGGCCGTCGGGTCGAGCCGGATCGGCGTTATGCCCAGCTCCTGCGCGATGAGGTTCCACTCACCGACCCCGTCCTCGCCCTGTGCGTCGAGCACGACCACCTGACGGTCGCGGAATCTCAACTGCCGTAGGACATACGTCTTCTCCAGCGCCGACTTGCCGTTGCCGGACTCCCCGAGCACCAGCCAGTGCGGAGCGGGCAGCTGCTGCCCGTACAACTGGAAGGGGTCGTAGATGTAGCCCTTGCCGCTGTACACCTCGCGGCCGATGATCACGCCCGAGTCGCCGAGTCCGGGGGCGGCCGTCGGCAGGTAGACGGCCTGGGCCTGGCCGGTGGAGGTGCGGACGGGCAGGCGGGTCGTCTCCACCTTCCCGAAGAGGAAGGCGGTGAACGCGTCCGTGACGGCTGTCAGCGGATCTCGCATGAAGGGCCCCTTACGACGGCTTCGGCGGCGGTCAGCGGCGGATGCCGGTCGCGAACGGCAGCGTGTTGACGAAGGCCCGGTGGTGCTCGCGGTCGCACCACTCCAGCTTGAGATAGGACTTGCCGGCCGAGGCACGGATCGTCCGCTTGTCCCGCGCCAGCGCCTCGGGGTTACGGGAGGAGACGGTGATGTAGCCGACCAGGTTCACCCCGGCCGCACCGCTCGCGAGGTCCTCGCCGCGCTGGTCGAGACGGGAGTGTGCGGCGATGTCGCGCGGGTCGACCGTGCGGTTCATCTTCATCTGACGGGAGGCTTCCGCCTCGTCGTTGGTCTTCTCCGTCAGCATCCGCTCGATGGCGATCTCCGTCGGCTCCAGATCCATCGTCACGGCCACGGTCCGGATGACGTCGGGGGTATGGACGAGCAGCGGCGCAAGGAAGTTGACGCCGACGGGCGTCATCGGCCACTCCTTCACCCAGGCCGTCGCATGGCACCAGGGCGCGCGCGTCGACGACTCCCGCGTCTTCGCCGTCAGATACGTCGCCTCGCGCGCGTCCAGCTCGGCCGGCCAGGCATTGCGCTTGGTCATGGCCTGGATGTGGTCGATCGGGTGGTCCGGGTCGTACATCGAGTGCACGAGGGAGGCGAGCCGCCCCTGCCCGAGCGGCTGCCGTACGCGGATATCGGCTTCCTGCAGACGCGAGCAGATGTCCGTCAGCTCACGCGCCATGACCACCGCGAGCCCGGCGTCCTTGTCCACCTTGCGGCCCGCGAGCGGGCGCGTGGCGCGGGCCATCGCCGAGGCCTCGGCGGCCAGTTCACGGCTGTAGTGCATGCAGGCGACCAGGTACGCACGGTGCTGCTCGCTGCTCGTCGAGACCATCGACTGCAGCTGCTCGTACGAGTCCTGCAGCCACACCGGCGCCCTGTCGTCGCCTCGTACGGTGACGTCCTTGGCGTGGGCGTCCGGGTCGGCCGGGAGCGTACGGGCCAGCATCTGGATGCGGGTGACGAATCCGTCCCCGTTGGCCACGTGCTTGAGCAGCGTGCCGAAGCGGTCGACCAGGGCCTCCTGGTCCTCGGAGTCGCGCAGGCCGACGCCCGGCCCCTCGATCTCGATGGCCGCCGTCACCGTCCGGCGGTCCGCATGCAGCAGCACGGCGATCTCATCAGGCCCGAAGGGCGCGGCGAGCCAGGTGATCCGGCCGATGCCGGGCGGAGGGCCGACCTCGATCTCGCGGCCGTCCATGCGGATGCCGGCCTCGGGGGCGCCCGAGCGGAAGGTGGTCCCCGTGCGCAGCGTCCGCTTGTAACTGCGGTTGATCTCGAACCACTTGAAGAAGGTCCGCCCCTTGTACGGCACGTAGACCATGGCGATCGCGAGCATCGGGAAGCCCATGAGCAGCACGATCCTGAGGCTGAGCACGGGCACGAGCAGCCCGCACATCATCCCGAGGAACGCGCCCGCGATGATCGTCGCGATCTCGCCGGTCTCACGGTTCTTGCCGATGATCGCGTTCGGCCGGGCGCGGCCGATGAGATAGGTGCGGCGGGGCGTGACCGTGTGGGACTGGGTCGTCAACGCCCTTCACCTCCCGAGCGGTTGCTGGTGCGGCTTGCTGTGTTTCCTGCGGGCCCGGCCCCGCGCGAGCTGTGGGTGCTCGTGCTCGGGGTCGTACGGGGTGGGGGTGCGGTGGCGCCGCCACCGCTCGACGAGCCCCGGCTGCTGTGGGCGGCCATACCGCCGGCGGCCTGGTTGGCCGGCCGGGCCTGCTGGCCGCCGCTGTCGCCACCGCGGCCGCGGGAGCTGTGCGTCTTGATGCCCTGGGAGACGAGGGCGGCGGGCGAGGAGATGACGGCGGCGGCCTTGCCCTCGGCGCTGCTCATGATGCGGTTGTTGCGGCCCGCGGCGATCTCGTCGCCGAAGCCGGGGACGAAGCGGTAGATCATCGCGCTGGCGAAGATGGCGAGCAGGATGATGCTCAGTCCGGAGACCACGGCCGAGAAGGCGTTGGGGCCGTCCTCGTCGGCGAGCGCGCCCGCGAGACCGAGCACGATCACGATGACCGGTTTGACGAGGATGACGGCGATCATGATCCCGGCCCAACGGCGCACGTGGGTCCAGAGGTTCTTGTCGACCAGGCCCGCGTAGACGACGGTGCCGAGCAGGGCTCCCACGTAGAGGAGCGCGGCCCGGATGACCAGTTCGAGCCAGAGGACGCCGGCCGCGAGGATCGACACGAGCGAGACGACGATCAGCATGATCGGCCCGCCACCGATGTCCTCACCCTTCTTGAGGGCTTCGGAGAAGGTCCCGAAGAACGTGTCCGTCTGGTTCCCGGTCGACTTCGCGATGACATCGGTGATGCCGTCGGTGGCGGAGACGACGGTGTAGAGGATCAGCGGGGTGAAGGCGGAGGCGAGGACCGTCAGCCAGAGGAAGCCGATGGCTTCGCTGATGGCGGTGGTGAGGGGGACGCCTCGTACGGCCCGCTTGGCGACCGCGAGCAGCCACAGGAGGAGGGTGAGGATGGTGGAGGCGGCGAAGACGACGGCGTACTGCTGGAGGAACTTGTCGTTGGTGAAGTCGACGTCGGCCGTCTTGGAGACGGCGTCACTGAGCTTTTCGACGGTCCAGCCGGCGGCGTCCGCGCAGCCTCTGGCGAGGGAGGTCAGGGGGTCGAGGGTGTCTAGGGCGTCGGGGGTTTTGGGTGGGGTGGTGGAGCCGGAGCGGCCGTTTTCGCAGTACTCCTTGGCGGGCCCGTGGATGAGGTCACACGGGTCGTCGCTCGGATCCGGTGTGGGCGCGGCGAAGACCCGCGTCGCGCCCAGGACCGCTGCTGTCTGAAGTGCCAGCAGGGCAGCCGTGACGGTGGTCCACTTCCGGTCAGCGCGCATACGTGAACCCTCCGTACTGCTCGACGGCGTCCGCGATGTCCTTGGCGCCGGAGGCACGATCGTCGCCGGGCACGGGGGTGGGGCCGGGCTTCTGCGAGTGATTCGCGGCCTGCCAGAGACCACCCTCAACCCACTCCAGCTCCATCGTGATGGTGAACCAGTCGCTGGTCACGGGATTCTTCGAGCCCTCTCCCGCCAGCCCGAGCAGTCCCGAGCACCAGACCTCGACGGTGGCCTTACCGTCGCCGTACTTGGTGACCTTCGTGCCGATCGGCGTCGTACGGGAGACGAACGTGAACCCCTGGGGAGTCGTGCCGTCCTCGTTGAGTCCAAGGTTCTTGAACAACTCAGGGGAGTAGGCCTTGTTGAGCGAGTCCTCAAACCTCTGCACGCTCTGGGGAGCGATCACCACGGCGAGGATGTTGTGCCGCTTGTCCTTGTCGAACATGTCGTATGAACCCAGAGCTACGGCGTAGTTGGCGGCAGCGCTCTGTGCGCCCGTACGGGACTGTTTGAAGCCCACCGGAATGCCACCGTCCTTGGCGGTGACGGCACTCTCACCGCTCGCCGCCGTCGGGTTGCCCCCCGGCTTCGAGCCCTCCGAACCGCCACCATCCCCGTCCCCACCCCCCTGATTGGCGAAGGCGATCGCCGCGATCAGAAGGACGACCACACCGACGACCGTCACCAGAGAGCGGGAGGACCGCCCTCCACGCCGAGAGGAACCGAATGCGGAACCGTCGCCGTCCGGCAGGCGGGTGCGGGTCGTGCCCGTGCCGCCGTAGAACTCGTCCTCCGGACCGGGACGTCCGTCTTCGTAACCTCCGCCACCACTCATGACGCGTACGCCCCCTCAACCGATTGCAGAACCACGCAGTACGACGGTAGCCGTGCCGGTTGCCGCGCGTACGCGGAGTGGTGACTGAACATCAGGGAGACGCAACCTCAGCCGGTGGGCACGACGGATGAATGGGAAAGTGGCCGGGAACAGTCGGTGGTGCCCCGGCAGGCAACCGTGAACTTGGGTACGGAGACGGTGTCTAGACAGCCATCCCGTACACGATCGTGAAGAGTGTGCCGAGCGAGCCGATGATGAAGACGCCCGTCAGGCCCGCGACGATCAGGCCCTTGCCCTGTTCCGCGCTGAAGGTGTCCCGCAGGGCCGTGGCGCCGATCCGCTGTTTCGCGGCGCCCCAGATCGCGATCCCCAGACAGATCAGAATGGCGATCGCCATGACCACTTCGATCATCACGCGCGCTTCGTTGCCCAGGCTCCCGAAGGGCCCCCAGTCTGGGGCGATCCCGCCGATGATGGTGGTGATGTCGCCCTTTTCGGCTGCCAGAAGCATGTAACTCACCGCCCCTTTATGGGTAGTTCCGCACCCCCTGCCGCTGCGCAGAGGCCAGGCATCATTGTCTCCGAGATTTGCCCGACGCATGTCGACTTGCGGCCATCAGTTGTCAGAGTTGCCCCGGAGGCGTGGCGGACCGACGAATACCGCCCGGTGCTCCCCCTTGGAGGAGACCCGGGCGGTATACGACGTTCCGTATGGTCACTCTGTGTATCACGCCTGGTCACGTGGGGCAATGAGCTGACGTGGCGCCAGATCTCGTGCCCTTTGCGGCCCTGCCTCGTTACCTGGGGTCGCGTCAGCTTCGTGCGTACGAGCCGAGGCCGACGAGGCAGTAGACGTACTCGTTGATGGTGGCGCCGTTCAGGGTCTGGCGTGAGGAGTACGCGTACTCGGTCTTGGGGTTCGCGTCGCAGGAGCTCATGTCCGAGGTGAACGGGAAGGTCTGGATCACCTTGTAGTGCGCGTCGGACGCGGAGCAGTCGACTTCCTCGACGCCGCTGGCGTCCTGCGGGGTGTCCGAGTTCGGCAGTTCCCCGTTCAGGCAGGTGCCCTCGGTGAACGGGTCCGGGGGAGCGCTCTCGGTGGGCGCCTCGGTGCCGGGGGTCGTGGGTGCGGAGGAGGTGACCGGCGGGGTGGAGGTGCCCCCCTTGCTGGCGGCCGGGTCGTCGTCGTCCCCGTTGGCCATGATGACGGCGCCCACGATCACCGCGACGACCACGAGCAGCGCGCCGAGGCAGCCCCAGGCGGGCTTGGGCCTGCCGGTGTTGGGCTGGTTGCCCACCGCGATCTTGAGGAGCACCTGGTTGCCGGCGAGGTAGGCCGGGATCATGTCGCCGTTCTGGCAGGGCGGTACCTGGATCTGGATGGGTGTGCCCCGGTCGTTCAGGGTGAACGTCACGCCGGTGGCGGCCTGTTGCGGTGTGAGCGTGATGGGTATGACCTGCGGCGCCATTGGGTTCCCCCCTGGGATGGTCGTGGTCGACGCGCCGATTGTGGCGGTCGGGGGGTCGGTTGTCCCGGGAGGTCGGGGAACTGTTGCGGTGTTGCGATCAGGGGGTGGCGAAGTGGTCGAACTCGCCGGCCCGGAGGTTGAGTTCTAGCGGCGGAGTGTGTCCGGCCGTGAGGGGTCGAGCACCCGGGCCAGGCCGGCCCGCGATGTCACCCCCAACTTGGCGGACAGCCGGTACAGATGGCCCTCCACCGTACGGACGGAGAGCGTCAGCCGGTCGGCGATCTGCTGGTTGGACAGGCCGGCCGCCGCGAGCAGCGCGATCTCGCGTTCGCGGCGGGTCAGCGGGAGGGGCCGGGCGAAGGCGAGCAGCGCCGGGGTGCGTAGACCCTGGCAGGAGGCCGCGAGACGGTCGGCGTCCGCCGCCGATGAGCTCGCCGATCCCGCACGCCCGGCGCGCTGGAACGCATCGGCGGCCTGCGCGTGGGCGTCCGCCGCGGCGGCCGGGGCGCCGCTGTCGAGGAGAGCCAGCGCGGCCGCCCGCAGCTCGTCCCCCGAGTCCGCGTGCAGGGCCGCGGCATGGCGGGCGGCAGCCTGGGCCGCGGGGCCGTCGACCTGACGGGCCAGCTCCGCGAGCCGCCGGGATGTCAGCGCGCTCGCGTCCCCCAGCCGCACCGCGCAATGCAGAGCCCACACCTCGTACGCGAAATGCCCGCTCGAAGCCGCCAGTTGGGCGCCCGCGCGCGCATGGGACACCGCCTCGCTCAGCGCGCCCTCCGCCGCCGCCGTCCACGCCCGCGTCACCCACAGCTCCGGATCGCGTACGGCGAAGACAGGGCTGTGCACGGATTCGGCCTGGGTGAGGGTGTGCCGGGCCTGTTCGCGCTGTCCGAGGAGGGCGCGGGCGCGGGCCAGGGCCACCAGGGCGAACTGGAGGAAGCCGCCCGCGGTGCCGTGTTCGCGCAGTCCGTCGACCGCTTCGCGCAGTATCCGTTCGGCGTCGACGGGCCTGCCCTGTTCGAGTACGGCCTCCGCGACGACGCAGTGCGTCAGCTCGGGGCCGAAGGGGATGTTGACGTCGCCTTCGCGGTACGTCTCGGCCAGCGCCACCGCCTCGGCCGTGCGGCCGCAGAGCCACTGGCCGACGACCTCGGCGAGGGACAACGGGATGCGGAGATAGCCCAGTTGCCACGAGCGCGACATCGCGGCGCGCGCCTGGGCCGCCGCTTCCTGCGCGGGGCCTGCGCGGCCGCTGACGGAGTGGGCGATGGTGCGGGTCAGCTGGCCGAGCAGGACCGGTTCGGGCTCGGCCGCCTCCACTGCCGTATCGGCGTCGCGCAGGGCGGCCGCGTCCCCGGTCGCGCCGAGGACGCCGAGGTAGGAGCGGATGCCGGCGAGGTGGCGGTGCGCGCCGGGGTCACGCAGCCGGGCGGCGGTCGCCGCGAGCGCGTCATGGGCCGCCGGGGCGTCCTGGGTGATGAGCGCCAGACCGATGATCCGGGGTACGGCGGCTTGGACGTGTTCGAGGTCGGTGCGCGCGAGCTGGGCCAACTTGCCGAACTCGACGGCGAGTTCCTCCGTACGGGTGTGGGCCGCGACGGCCGTGGCGACGACCAGCTGCGCGGGGAATCCGGCGCCCGCCGCAAGTGCGGCGCGTGCGAGGCGTTCGGCCAGGGGCATGTCGGCGAGGAGGGCCGCCTGCTGGGCCGAGCGCAGGGAGAGCTCGGCGTCCGGCGGCAGGTCGGAGTCGAGGCGGAGCAGGGCGCGGCGCAGCCGGGGTGCGGTGGGTTCGTCCCACGGGTCGCCGCCGCTGATGCTGTCGGTGCGGATCGCACCGTACGGGCCGCGGCGGGCTGCCGCGCGCTCCGGGTCGAGGGCGCGGGCCATGGTGCCGCCGGGTTCGAGTGCGCGGGCCAGCGTGCCGCGCAGGCGGCGGCCGCGCAGGGTGCCGAGACCGGCGCGGCGGACCTCGCCGTACAACGGGTGAGCGAGGCGGGCGTTGAGCCGGCCGTCCTCGTCCTGGGTGACGGTGACCAGGCCCCGTTCCTCCGCGGCCTCGACCGGGTCGCTCGCGCCGGTCGGGACCAGGCGGCTCAGGAGGCGGATGTCGAGGGGTTCGCCGAGCGCGAGGAGGTCGATGATCTCGGCCACGGACTCGGGGAGTTCGCCCATCCGGGCCGCGATCAGGTCGACCAGTGTGGGCGTCACCATCGGGACGCCCTTCCAGCGCCAGGTCTCCCCGGCCTTGTACAGGCCGCCGGAGGCCCGTTCGCCCTCGACGAGGTGGCGCAGGAAGAGTGCGTTGCCTTCGGTGAGGCGCCACAGCCGCTTCGTCGACACGGAGTCCACCGGGCCGCCGAGCACGGCGGCGAGCAGCTGTCCGCACTCCGCGAGGTCGAGTGCGGGCAGGTCGAGTCGGTGCAGCTGACCGCTGCGCCACAGCCCGGACACGGCCTCCGGTACGGGCTCGTCGGAGCGGATCGTCAGGACCAGGCCTGCCGCGCCTTCGAGGGTCAACTGCTGGACGAGGAGGGCGGAGAGGTCGTCGAGGAGATGGGCGTCGTCGACGCCCAGGACCAGCTGCTTGTTCGCGCCTTGCGATCCTCGGAGCAGCGCTTGGCGTGTGCGGTGCAGGGCCTCGGCCGCCCCGGTGTCCACGGGGGCGGCCCACGCGGCGAACGCGCCGAGCGGGACGGCCCGGGCGCCCGGGGTGCCGGCGGCCCAGTGCGTGATCGCGCCACGGCGGGCCGCTTCGGCCACGGCCTCTCTGGCCAGGCGGGTCTTGCCGACACCCGGCGGTGCTATCAGGACGGTTCCGGCGGGGGTGCGCCCCGGCCTGAGCGTTCCCGCGATGGTACGTAAGTGTTCGGAGCGGCCGGTAAGCGGCCAATCGGGCGTCACGCACCGAGCATAGGGACAGCGGCCGGTGACGGGAACGGTGCGTCAAATGCCCTTGTCGCGACCCCGAGGTGAGTACTCGGACGCCCGCCCCCGCGGAATCGAGTAGTCGACTACTCGCGCCGGGCCCTCGTATCGCGGGAATTCTGAGGGTGTCCCGAGCAACGGGGACCGGGACATCAGAGCCGGCGGCGCGAAGAGCGCGGCACCTACGGGGGGACCCAAGCCATGAGCGACACGAAGAAGTCGAAGAAGCTGATGAACCGCCGCACACTCGGCGGCGTCGCCACCCTCGCGGTGGCGGCCGCAACCCTGGGCGTCGCGGTGTCGATGCCGAACCAGGGCGGCGGGAGCAGCCCGAAGAAGACCGCCGCGTCGGGTGCGACCGAGACGGTCACGGCGAAGCGGGCGACCGACGCGAAGGGGATCAGCACGAAGGCGGGCACGGGCGACGTCGTGTTCACCTTCAACTCGTCCTCGGCCGGCGACTGCCGTCGGCAGTACGGCGCCACGTGGAAGCTCTCGCCCAACGGCCACGCCTACTTCAAGGGCCGGTTCTGGAGCAGCAGCGGTGACGACGCCTGGCTGATGTACGCGAAGCTGCTCGACAGCCGCGGCGGCGTGATCGGGTACATCCGGGACTACCGGAACGCCGGCGACTCGGCCAAGTTCGTCATCGGCCTGCCGAACGCGGGCGAGCTGCGCACCTACGGCCGTAACGCCTCGTTCGCTCCGCACCTGTGGGACGACGTGCAGTACATCAGCCTGACGCGGCACTGCTGACCAGCGGGTTGCGTCGATACACCGAACAGGGGCCGGGCGGCGATGGTTTCGCTGCCCGGCCCCTTCTGTTGCGCTCGGGGTGCTGCCGGTTGATGATCGCAACTCACGCTGTTGACAAGGAGATTGACCATGACCAACGGTTCGACCGGCGGCTTCTCCAAGACAGGCCTGAACCGATTGCACGACGTCCTCGTCCGGCACGTCGACTCCGGCAGGATCCCCGGCCTCGTCGCTCTCGTGAGCAGGGGCGACGAGACCCATGTGGAAGTGCTCGGCACCTTCGAGCACGGCGGAGGCGGTACGGCGATCGCGCGCGACACCATCTTCCGTATGGCCTCCACCTCCAAGCCCCTCGCCATGGCGGGCGCGATGGTGCTGCTCGACGAGTGCCGGCTGCGGCTCGACGACGCGGTGGACGAGTGGCTGCCCGAACTCGCCGACCGCCAGGTGCTGAAGAACTACGACAGCCCGCTGGACGAGACCGTCCCGGCGCGCCGCCCCATCACCGTACGAGACCTCCTGACCTCGACCTTCGGTCTCGGTATGGACATGACCTCCATAGGCACCCCGGTCATGAACGAGGTCTTCGCGCAGGGGCTCACCCCCAACCTGCCGACGCCCATGCCGGAACCGGACGAGTTCATGCGCCGCCTGGGCACGCTGCCGCTGATGTACCAGCCGGGCGAGCAGTGGCAGTACCAGCTCAGCCACGATGTCGTGGGCGTCCTCGTGTCCCGTATCTCGGGCCAGTCGTACGGCGACTTCCTGCGCGAGCGGATCTTCGAGCCGCTGGGGATGAAGGACTCGGGCTTCTCCGTCCCCGCCGAGCAGATCCACCGCCTGCCCCCGCTGTACGCACCGGACCCGGCCTCGGGCGAGTTCCACGTCTGGGACGAGGCGGAGGGCGGCCGGTGGAGCTCGCCCCCGCCCTTCGAGGGCGGCGGTGGCGGTCTGCTCTCGACCGCCGACGACTACCACGCCTACTTCCGCATGCTCCTGAACGGCGGCACGCACAACGGCGAGCGCATCCTGTCCCGCCAGGCGGTCGAGCTCATGACCACCAACCAGCTCGACAACGTCCAGCTGGCGGCCCGCACCAAGCTGGCCAAGGACAACGTCCACATCTCGTTCGGCCAGGGCCAGCACGGGGGCTGGGGCTTCGGCATGGCGGTCCGCACGTACCGCAGCGACTACGCGCCGATCGGCCAGTTCGGCTGGGACGGCGGCTCGGGCACCTCCACGTATGCGGATCCGGTGAACGGTGTGACGGGCGTGCTGCTGTCCCAGGTCGGGGCGTCGGCGCCGAACTCGATCCACTTGATGAACGACTTCTGGACGACGGTTTATCAGGCGTTGGAGGACTGAGCGCCCGCACTCTTCCGTGGGCCGACGCGTACTGCGTCGGCCCACGGAAGAGCAGGCGGCGGAAGCGAGAACGCCCTCGTCGTCCACAGCCTGTGGACGACGAGGGCGCACAAGGCGGCCAAGAGTCAGAGCGAAGCCCCCAACGGCCCGAACTCCGTGTCCGGTTCGTGGTCCGCGGGGTGTCCGGCTGACGCCGGGAGGGTGTCCGGGGACGGGGCCGTGATGCCCGGGTCGGACGGGGCGAGGATGTCGTGGCCGGAGGGGCCTGCGGCCATCGCGTACGGCATCGTGAGAACCGAGCCGACGCAGATCAGTCCGCCTGCGAGGCCCGCGCGCAGGCGGCGGTTCGTGGTGGTGGTGCTGGATTCCATGAGCACCTCCATAGCAGGACGTTTCGGGCTGTTGATCTCAACTCGCCGTACGGCAAGGTCAGTTCAGTCCGTTCGCTCAATGGCAGTAACCGCATGGAGTAAGGGTCAAGAGGGGCGGATTGCCCGCCGAATACCCTCATATGACGACCAGCACAGAGCCTTTGCTCACGCCTCAGGCCAACGCGGCACTGCGCGATGTACTGACGCAGTACGGCTACACGCGGGACGGGATCGTCGCGCGGATCGGTCTCGAAGCCGCCCAGGCGCTCAACCGCTACGACCCCGGACCGGCCCTGGCGATGCTCGGCGACGAGGATCCGCTGGGCGTCCTGATCCGGCTGTTCATGTGCGGGCGCAACGTGCCCATCGTCCAGGTCGAGGAGGCCGTCGTCCCGCTTCTGGAGCCCGCGGGCGAGGGGCAGGTGCGGGCGGCCGTCTATCTGCATCCGTACGAGAAGTGGTGGGCGGTCTCCGATTTCCCGCTCTTCCTGCGGCCCGAGCCGCGTGACCGGCGGGCGGACAGGGTGCTGCCCATCGGGCCCACGGCCACACTTCTGCGGCGCGCGACCCTGAGTCACCGGGTCGAGAGCGCGCTCGACCTGGGGACGGGCTGCGGGGTGCAGGCCCTGCACCTGTCCGACCAGGCCTCCTCCGTCGTCGCGACCGACCTCTCGCACCGGGCGGCGCGTTTCGCCGCCACGACCGCGGCGCTCAACGGTCTCGACTGGGAGGTTCTGGAAGGCGATATGGCCCAGCCGGTGGCCGGGCGCCGCTTCGACCTGGTGGTGTCGAATCCGCCGTACGCCGTCGGGCCGGGGACCGTGCACTGCGTGTACCGGGACTCCGGGCGCCCGGGCGATGCGATGTGTGCCGAACTCGTCGCCGCCGCACCGGATTTGCTCACCGAAGGCGGCCATCTGCAGTTCCGTGCGAACTGGGCCCATGTGGCCGGCGAGGACTGGCGCGAGCGGGTGGCGCACTGGATCCCGGCCGACGCCGGTCTCGACGCGTGGATCGTTCAGCGGGGGGTGACGGAGGCGCGCGCCTACGTGGACCACTGGCTCGAACAGAGCGGCGGCGAGGAGCACTTGGGCCAGCGGGAGTCGTGGCTGCGGTGGTTCGAGGACCGGAAGATCACGGGGGTGGGGACGGGCACGGTGGTGCTGCGGCGCACCGACCGGCACGACCCCGTCGTACGGATCGAGGAACTGTCTTTGGAAGCCGGGGAGTTGACCGGCGGCCAGGTGGCCGACTGGTTCACCCGCCAGGACTGGCTGCGTGACCATGATCCGCTGACGTCCCGCTTCCAGCCGGGCGCGGGCGTACGGCTGTGGCAGGAGGCAGGGCTGCGCGCGGACTCCGCGGCGGGCCCCGGCGGCTGGCACCTCAACCAGCAGCTGCTCAAGATCCCCTCGGACGGACTGAACTGGAACGACCGGACCACGCCCCTGGGAGTGGCCCTGATCGGTGGCAGCGGCCGCCCTGACGAGACCCTGGGAGATCAGCTGACGCGGCTGGCGGAGGCGGAAGGCACGGACCGCGGCACCCTGGTCCTGGCCGCGCTGCCGGAGGTCGCGCGGCTGGTGGAGAGGGGTGCGCTGGTGCCGGTCGCGGAGTAGCGCGCCCACCGCGTGCGATCCCACGTACACCGCCCCCGGGTGTACCCAGCACCACCCCGATCCGGGCCCCACACCCAATGTGCCGCCGAGCCCCGCTCCCTACCTTCGAAGTACGGCAAGGGAAACCACGGCGAACAGTGGCGAACCGCGATGAAGGGGCTGAGATGTTTGGGAGCCAGGGGAAGACGGCGGGCGCCTCCGGGCGACAGACCGACGAGGCGTTGCGCCTGGTCAAGGTGACCAAGAGCTACGGGGAGGGCGAGAGCGCCGTACGGGCGCTCGACGGCGTGAGTCTGTCGCTGCCCCGTGGGACGTTCACCGCGGTGATGGGTCCGTCGGGATCCGGGAAGACCACGCTGCTGCAGTGCGCGGCGGGTCTGGAGCGGCCCGACAGCGGGATCGTCATGGTGGCCGGCGAGCAGATGAACCAGGGGAGCGAGGCACAGCTCACCAAGTTCCGCCGGCGGCGCATCGGCTTCGTGTTCCAGCAGTACAACCTGCTGCCGACGCTCACCGTCGCGCAGAACACGATCCTTCCGCTGAAGCTCGCGGGCAGGAGGATCGACAAGAGCAAGGCGCGCGGCGTCCTCGAGCAGGTTGGCCTCGGCGGACGCCTCAAGCACCGGCCCGACGAGCTCTCCGGCGGCCAGCGCCAGCGCGTGGCCATCGCACGCGCCCTGGTCACCGAACCGGCCGTCGTCTTCGCGGACGAGCCCACCGGCGCCCTGGACATCCGCAGCGCGCGCGACGTGCTGCGGCTGCTTCAGGAGGCGGTACGGGTGCACGGCCGTACGGTCGTCATGGTCACCCATGACCCGGTGGCGGCCTCGTACGCCGACGCGGTCGTCTTCCTCGCGGACGGGCGGATCGCCGGGCACATGGAGCGGCCGACGGTCGACGCGGTCGCCGAGCGCCTCGCGCACCTCGGCGACGACCTCAACGGTGACGGGAACGGCGACGGCAACGGGCATGGGCACGGGCACGGCTACGCAAGCCAGCTGGGGGCGTGAACGACATGTTCACCATGTTCGCTCTGGCCATGCGCTCGATCCGGCAGCGGCCCGGACGGTTCGCCGCCACGCTGTTCTCGTCCTTCCTGGGCGCGCTGATCATCATGACCTTCAACTCGATGCACGACACGGCGGCAGGCGCCGGCGTGGACAGCACGAGCAGCGAGACGCTGACGATCGCGGCGAGTGTGGTGGGCGGTTACGGGAGCCTGCTGGTGTTCTTCGCCGTCGCCTCCACGCTCACCGTCGCGGTGCGCCAGCGCAGCGAGGAGATCGGGCTGCTGAGGACCACCGGGGCGACTCCCGCGCAGATCAAGCGGATGATCGTCGGCGAGGCCTTCGTGGTCGCGCTGCTCGGCGCCGCGCTGGCCGTCGTGCCGGCGATGTTCGCGGGGCGGCGGCTGCTCGAACTCTTCCAGGACAGCGGCTCGGTCGCCGCCTCCGTCGAGCACTCCTTCGGACCGATCGCGCTCACCACCGGCTTCGACATCACGCTGCTCGCCGCGGTGGGCGCGGCCTTCCTCGCGGTACGGCGTGCGGGCCGGCCGACCGCCAAGCAGCCCGGCAGGGCGCGGACCTTCTTCGCCTACGCGGCGCTCGTGGCCGGCTGTGCGAGCCTCGCGTCGACCTCGGCGTTCGCCGGGGACGCCGAGATGCTCATGGCGCCGCCCGCGTACGGAGCGATCCTGCTCTCGGTCGGCTGCGCGCTGCTCTCGACCCGCATCCTGCCGGTGGTCCTGACCGTCCTTGAGGGCCCGATCAACGCACTCGCCGGCGCCGGCGGCTATCTGACCCTGCGCAACATGCGGCAGCGGGCGGCCCAACTCTCCAACGTCCTCATGCCGTTGATCCTCTTCACCGGCGTGGCCGTGGCCACCCTGTACATGCAGGGCGTCGAGAACGACGCGGTCAAGGCCTCGGGTCTGGTCAAGGCGGCCGACGCCAAGACCCTGGAGACGCTGAACTACGGCGTCGTCGGGATCATCGTGGCCTTCTGCTGCATCATGCTGATCAACACCCTGTACGCGGCGACCTCTTACCGCGTACGGGAGTTCGGCCAGCAGCGCCTCGCCGGGGCCACTCCCGGACAGGTGCTCGCGATGGTCGGCGCCGAGAGCGCCGTCCTGACGGTGACCGGGGTGGCCCTCGGATCGCTGGCCGGCTTCGCGGGCATCCTGGCCTTCACCTCCGCACGGACCGACCGGATGCTGCCCGGACAGGGCCTCGGGATCTGGCTGGCCGTCGTCGGGATCGCCGCCGCGGTGACGATCGGCACGAGCATGGGGACCGCGTGGCGACAGCTGCGGACACCGGCGGTGGACGCGGTGGCCGTGGCGGCGTGAAGCGGCCGCCATCGGCGTGAATCCATCGCTCCCACAAGGGAGTTATCCACAGGTCCCCGAACGGAAGTCCGCCCGCCCATACACTGGGGCGCGGCGGACTTCCTGTGTGTGAAGGGCGGTGGACGATGCGTAAGGCCTGGCTGGTCACGGCCGCTCTCGTGAGCGGCGGACTCGGCTTCGTACTGCTGCTCGTCGTCGGCACCTTCATGGTCGCGGGAAACCTGGCGAACGGGGTGGGCAAGGGCGCCGTCGGCCTCGCCAAGGGCGCCGTACCGGCCGCGTACCAGCCGCTCGTACAGAAGTGGGGCAATCTCTGCCCGGCCATCAACCCGGCGCTGCTCGCCGCGCAGTTGTACCAGGAGAGCGGCTGGAACCCGAAGGCGCAGAGTCCCGCGGCGGCGCAGGGGATAGCGCAGTTCATCCCCGGCACCTGGGCCACCCACGGTGTGGACGGGGACAAGGACGGCGACCGCGATGTCTGGGATCCCAATGACGCGATCCCGTCGGCCGCTTCGTACGACTGCAAGCTCGCGGGCTATGTGAAGGACGCCCCGGGCAACCCGACGCACAACATGCTGGCCGCGTACAACGCGGGGGCGTATGCCGTCATCAAGTACGGCGGGGTGCCGCCGTATCGCGAGACACAGAACTACGTGAAGACCATCACGACCCTGGAGAAGAGCTTCGCGCGCCCGGTTGGCCGAGTAAGTCCCTCCCGGCAGGCGGCCGGCGCGATCTCGTTCGCGCAGGAGCAGCTCGGTACGGAGTATCTGTGGGGCGGTGACGGCACCGCGGCGGACGGCGGACGCTTCGACTGCTCGGGTCTGACGAAGGCCGCGTACGACACGGTCGGGGTGGAGCTGCCGCGCGTGGCCAACGACCAGTACAACGCGGGCCCGCATCCCAAGCGCAGCGAGCTTCTCCCCGGTGACCTGGTGTTCTTCTCGGACGACCTCACCAATTCACGGGCCATCCGGCACGTCGGCATCTATGTCGGCGGCGGGTACATGATCGATGCGCCGCGGCCCGGAGCGGTGATCCGTTTCGCGCCGGTCGACACCCCCGACTACTTCGGTGCGACCCGGGTCACGCAGGACGGCGCGAAGGCGCTCGAGGAGGCTCGCGAGGGGATTGCGGAGGCGTCCTCCAGCACGTGATGTGGCCGAAACCCTGCGCCAGAACAAGTCTCTGAGCTGCGGCGATGCATCACTCTTCGATAACGTCCGAGTGATCTTTCGGTGGAGAGTGGAACGTAACAAGGGGAAGTGAACGTTCAGCGGGCGAGGGACAGCAAGACTGATGTGAAAGCACCGGACAGCACCGGACAGCACCAGGCAACACCGGACAGCACCAGGCAGCAGACGCACTGACCAAGCTCTGAAGCACGGGGGTTGAGACAACGGGGCGCGGACATGAGCGCGCGCCCACGACGAGACAAGGGGCCGCAGCACCATGGCTGGAATGGAGAGCGCCGTCGACGGCGCGTCCAACCCCGATGTCGATCTTCTCTACGACATCAACGGGCTCACCAAGTCCACCCCCGAGTGGCTCGACCGTGCGATCGGCTTCACCGGTGAGTACGGACTCCTGATCGCCCTCGTCGTTCTCGTGCTGTGGTGCTGGACCTCCGTGCGCCGTCGCCCCGATCCGGAGAGCGCAGAGGTCGCAGTCGCCGGTCTCGTATGGGCGCCGCTGGCCGCGGGGATCGCGGTGCTGATCAACATTCCGATACGGGACTTCGTCGAGCGTCCCCGGCCCTTCGTCGACCACAGCGGGCTCCACCTGCTCGTCGACGGCAAGAGCGACTACTCCTTCGTCAGCGATCACGCCACGCTCGCGATGGCGCTCGGCACCGGACTCTTCGTCGCCAACCGCAAGTTCGGGCTCATCGGCATCGGGCTCGCGCTGGTCGAGGGTTTCTGCCGGGTGTTCATGGGCGTGCACTATCCGACGGACGTGGTGGGCGGCTTCGCGCTCGGCACGGCGACCACGCTGTTGCTCGCACCGCTCGCGATGGCCCTGCTCACCCCGCTCACGACGGCGATCGCCCGTTCGTCCCGGGTCGGTTTTCTCGTACGGGCCCGGCGGGCGCGGCTCACGCACGACACCCTGGACCTTCCGGAACCGCGGGCGGCGGACGAGTCGCCGGAGTCGGAGCGGAAGGATCTGGCAGCCTGAGGCGCTCAGCCTGCCGCCGAGTTGACCGGCTCAGGAGCCAACTGATCCTCGGGGGACACCTGTTGGGCGGTGATCTGCCCTCCGGTGGCAACAGTGTCCTGTGCTGCCCGGTGCCTGCGCATCAGTTTCAGGCCGTACCCCCCGGCGACCGCGGCGACCGCGGCGGAGGCGAGGGCCAGCGGGCCCGCTTCGGGGTGGGCGGCGGCGAACTCGCCGGTGCCCGAGGCGGCGGCCGCGGGACTCGCGCCGGCGGCGATCAGCATCGCGGCGGCGGCGACGGAACCGAGCGGGGCTATTCGGGTACGGGTCCTTCTTGCGCTCTTCATGGTGACCTGCCCTCGGGTTGCGGGTGCGTCCGGTGCATACAGGGCAACCCCGAGGTGGGGTCTGGGCCACTTGAGGGCGTGTCGGGTGGGCCGTACGAGGGGTTGGTTGGGCTGTCCGGGGTAGGGGCGCGGTCCCGCTGCCGCGCGCGGGCCGGATCGCCTGCGGCGGGCGGGATCACAGCGCCTGCGGAAACGTGAACACGCCGGCCGGGTCGTACCGCCGCTTCAGCTGCGAAAGACGCCCGGCCGCCGGACCGTAGTACGCCTCCCGCCAGTTCTTCAGCGCCGGGTCCGTGTAGTTCTGGTACGCCGAGCCCGACACGAAGGGCCGCATCGACTTGAGGGTCGCGTCCAGCCAGGACTTGGCCGGCGCAGCGGAGGCACCCTCGCGCCATGACGCCAGATACTGCACGAGCACCCGCTCGCGCCGGTGCACGAAGGCCGTCGCCGTGGGGTCGACCCGGTTCACCGCACCGCCGAGCGCCGTCAGCGCGATCGTTCCGGCCCGCAGGTCCCGCACCCGGGAAACGGCACCGAGAAGTGCCGTGATCCCCTGCGGCGGCAGCTCGCGCGCGAGGAAGTCCGAGCGTGCTTCGTACGTTTCGCGCCGCAGCTCACCCGAACCGGTCCGCCCCGGTGTCCCGCCCGGCAGATGGCACTGCTCGTCCGAGTCGAAGCCCGAGCAGCCGGCGGAGATCTCCATCGCCTCCTCGTACGACCTGCGGCGCAGCGAGACCGAGGAGGCCGAGGCGCCGATCGCGTCCGCGAGCCGGTCGACGGCGTTCTGCAGGTCGCCGTAGGTGCCGAGCGAGTACGCGATCACCTCCACATGAGGCGTACCGCCTTCCTCGACACCGAGGTTGCAGGCCGACCAGATCTCGTCCGGCTGCCCGGGCCCCCACGCCTGCCACGCGCGGACCACGTCGGCGGCGCGCCGCCACGGCCAGCGCATGAAACAGGTGACGACCTGAGGCGCTGGATGCGTACGGAAGCCGAGGTCGGTGACCACGCCGAACTGCCCGTTGCCCGCCCCGCGCAGCGCCCAGAACAGGTCGGTGTTCTCCTCGGCGGAGCAGAGCAGTTCCTTGCCCTCGGCGGTGACGAGCGTCACCGAGGTGAGGCTGTCGCAGGTGAGCCCGTAGCCACGGGAGGTCACCCCGTGGCCGCCGCCGAGCGCCAGCCCCGTGATGCCGACGCTCGGGCACGAACCCGCCGGGATCGTGGCCCCCTTGGCGGCCAGCGCGCGGTAGACATCGATCAGCCGGGCCCCCGCGCCGACCGATGCGGTGCCTCCGCCTGCCCGTATCGACGCGAGAGCGGAGACGTCGAGGATCAGCCGGCCGTTGCCCGAGGACCAGCCCGCGTACGAGTGCCCGCCGCTGCGGATCGCCACCGCGGTGCCGGACGCGCGCGCGAAGGCCAGCGCGGTGCGTATGTCCGCGGCGCCCGAGACATACGCGACGGCGGCGGGCTTCAGGCTGTCGAAGCGGGTGTTGTAGAGCTGCCGGGCCGTGTCCCAGTCCGCGTCACCGGGGCGTATCAGCCTGCCGTCGAGGTCCTCGGCGAGAGCGGACCAGTCCGCGGCCGTACGCGAGGGGCGGGGCTTCGCGTCGGTGGACGACGGGGCGTCCGAAGGTGGAAGGTCCGACGGCGGCGGGGACTCGGTCCCGCCGTCGGACTCACTGCAGGCCGCCGTCGCCGAGAGGGCCAGTGCGGCCCCGCCGATGATGGCCGTACGCCGGTCCATGTGCCCCATGTACCCGCCCTCCGCCCAAGGGACGTGCCCGTCGCAGGTACGGACGGGTTCGGGGGCGTAAGGGTTCCGCGACGCCAAAGGGGCGCGCGGGTGACGGAGTTGGACCGGTCAGCCGCCCGCGTGCTCCAGGGCGTCCGATCTGGCCTTGGACCGCGCTCTGCGTGCGGGACCGCGCCAGCCGCACGTGCAGTGCGCGATACAGAACTTGCCCTGCTCGACGGTGCTGGTGTGGTGTGCCGCGGTAGGGGTGGTTTCGCCTGGATGCGGAGGCTTTTGTTGCACGTTTCAACCGTAACCGCCGACGGCCCGTGCTCAAGCCCCGTGACGGGGGCGGTTACCCGTCGTTAAGGGGAATGCAAGGGGGCCCGCGTACGGACGGCCAGTGTTGGGGGTAGGCAGGCGATGGTGGTGCAGCAGCTCGAGGAGCGTCGAAGCGGTGGGGCTCGGCGCTTTCTGGCCGCTCCGGTGGGTGCGGGCCTGGCCTCGCTGATCCTGGCCACGACCGGCTGTTCCCCGGGCGGCGCGGTCGCCGACGACGCGGGGGGCGATCCGCACGAGATCCTGCGGCGCGCGGCCGCCGAGCTGATCGACGCCCGTACGGCCCGTGCGCGCACCTCGATGGAGATGGCCTCGGGCGGCACCCGCGTCACGATTCGCGGCGCCGGTACATACGACTTCGTACGCCGGGTCGGCGAGCTCAAGGTGCAGCTGCCGCAGGACCCCTCGGGCGCGGAGGGGCAGGGCCCGATCACCGAGATGCTCGCGCCCGGCGCGCTGTACATGAAGAACCGGGGCGCGGGCGTCCCCGCCGACAAGTGGGTTCGTATCGACACCGCGACCCTCCCCGACGGCAACCTCGTGACGGGCGGCGCCACCGACCCGCTGACCGCCGCGGAGCTGCTGCGGGGCGCGAGTTCGGTGGAGTACGTGGGGCCCGACAAGGTGGACGGCACCGCCGTACGGCACTACCGCGGGGTCGTCGATCTGGCGCGCGCGGCCGAGTTGGCGCCCGCGGAGAACAGGGCGGTGCTGCGGGCGGCGGCGAAAGGGTTCACCAAGGACACCGTGCCGTTCGACGCGTATCTCGACGACCACGGGCGGCTGCGCAAGATCAGCCATGAGTTCAGCTTCGCCAACGGCCAGGCCGGAGGCGGCAGTTCCGGTGCGGACGGCGAGGGCGGCAAGCCGGTGGCGGTGATGTCGACTACCTGGCTCGACGCGTTCGGCACGAAGGCGGCGGCGAAGCTGCCCGCGGCCGGGGACATCTACGCGGGGAAGATCGCGCAGCGCTGACGCGGTCGGCCGGCGCCCGAACTCGCCCCGGCGGGGCCCGAATTCACAACCCGAAATGGTCCGTACGTGCCATGCGCGTTCCGTAGACCGCTCCCTACTCTAGGAAGTCGGGCCTCGGGGAAGCGGAGGCTCTGTGGAGGCTGCTCGGAGCCGAACCCAGGCAGCCGACTCGTAAGGAAGGCGTGCGACCGCCGCCGGTGGAAAGAGGTGATGTACGTGGCTCGGGCCCAGGGCAGGGGAGCGGTTCAGGACCACGTCGCCCTCGCCGAGATCGAACTGTGCGGCGACCTCATCATCGCGGCGTCGGCCGCGGACGAGGAGCGGCTCAGCGCGGACCGGATCGACGAGGTGCTGAGAGTGGCCGGGGGCGCCGGGGGCGACGAAGAGGAGCCCCCGGAACCCCGGTGAGCAGCCCTCGAACGCAGACGCCCACGTCCCCGCACGTACGCCCACTCACATCTCAAGTCCGAAGCAACCGGGCAATCGCCTTGGTCGCCTCTTCCACCTTCGCGTCGATCTCCTCGCCGCCCTTGAGGGCCGCGTCCGCGACGCAGTGGCGCAGATGCTCCTCCAGGAGCTGGAGCGCGAAGGACTGCAGGGCCTTCGTCGAGGCCGAGACCTGGGTGAGTATGTCGATGCAGTAGACGTCCTCGTCGACCAGGCGCTGCAGACCGCGGATCTGGCCCTCGATCCGGCGCAGGCGCTTGAGGTGCTCTTCCTTCTGCTTGTGGTAGCCGTGGACCCCGCGGTCGTGGTCCGTCACGACCGCTGCGCCCGTCACCACAGCAGCGGGCTCCGGCGTGGTCGCTCCGGCCTCGGTGGTGGTCATCCCGTCCTCCTCGTCGCGTATCCCGGTTTCCCTCGGGATACCCCTGGTGGGTATATGGTACCCGACACGCCCGTATCGGACAGAGGTCTTTGCCTGCCCTGGGCGGGGGTGGCACACCCAGCGTGCTCATCACTGTGCCCGATGGGCGACACTGGGGAGCGGCCGGTTAGCCGTGGCCGGTTGATGCGCCTAGCATCAGCCTCACCGAATCCGAAGCACCCCGAGGACCCCACGTGCGATTTCGTCTGACCCCCAGGGAGACGAGCTTCTACGACATGTTCGCCGCGTCCGCGGACAACATCGTCACAGGCTCGAAGCTCCTGATGGAACTGCTCGGGGCTGATTCCTCCGCCCGGGCCGAGATCGCAGAGCGTATGCGGGCCGCGGAGCACGCGGGAGACGACGCCACGCATGCGATCTTCCACCAGCTGAACTCCTCGTTCATCACGCCCTTCGACCGCGAGGACATCTACAACCTCGCGTCGAGCCTCGACGACATCATGGACTTCATGGAAGAGGCCGTCGACCTTGTCGTCCTCTACCAGGTCGAGGAGCTGCCCAAGGGCGTCGAGCAGCAGATCGAGGTGCTCGCCCGAGCCGCGGAGCTCACCGCCGAGGCCATGCCGCACCTGCGGACCATGGACAACCTCACGGAGTACTGGATCGAGGTCAACCGTCTGGAGAACCAGGCCGACCAGATCCACCGCAAGCTGCTCGCCCAGCTCTTCAACGGCAAGTACGACGCCATGGAGGTGCTGAAGCTGAAGCAGATCGTCGATGTGCTCGAGGAGGCGGCCGACGCGTTCGAGCATGTCGCCAACACCGTGGAGACCATCGCGGTCAAGGAGTCCTGAGGCTTCGTGGACACCTTTGCTCTGGTCGTCACCATTGGTGTCGCCCTCTTCTTCACGTATACGAACGGCTTCCACGACTCCGCGAACGCCATCGCCACGTCGGTCTCCACGCGTGCGCTGACGCCTCGTGCGGCGCTCGCGATGGCCGCGGTGATGAACCTGATCGGCGCCTTCCTGGGCAACGGGATCGCGAAGACCGTCTCCGAGGGCATCATCGAGACGCCGCACGGCAACAGGGGTATGTGGATCCTGTTCGCCGGACTGGTCGGTGCGATCGTCTGGAACCTCATCACCTGGTACTTCGGACTGCCCTCGTCGTCCTCGCATGCCCTGTTCGGCGGACTCGTGGGTGCGGCGCTCGCCGGCGGGATCGGGGTCATCTGGTCCGGGGTGATCGAGAAGATCGTCATCCCGATGTTCATCTCGCCGGTCGTCGGTCTGATCGCGGGCTATCTGGTGATGGTCGCGATCATGTGGATGTTCCGGAAGTCCAACCCGCACAAGGCCAAGCGCGGCTTCCGTATCGCGCAGACGGTGTCCGCGGCCGGTATGGCGCTCGGGCACGGTCTGCAGGATGCGCAGAAGACCATGGGCATCGTGGTGATGGCCCTGGTCATCGCCGATGTCGAGGCCCCCGGCGACCCGATCCCCATCTGGGTGAAGGTCTCCTGTGCGCTGATGCTGTCGCTCGGTACGTACGCGGGTGGCTGGCGCATCATGCGGACGCTCGGCCGCAAGATCATCGAGCTGGACCCACCGCAGGGGTTCGCGGCCGAGACGACGGGCGCGGGCATCATGTTCACGACCGCGTTCATCTTCCACGCGCCGATCTCGACGACGCATGTGATCACGTCCGCGATCATGGGTGTCGGCGCGACGAAGCGGGTCAACGCGGTGCGCTGGGGTGTCGCGAAGAACATCATCCTCGGGTGGTTCATCACGATGCCGGCGGCTGCGCTGGTGGCGGCGTTCTCGTTCTGGCTGGTCAACATGGCGTTGCTGTAGCGCCGGCTTTCTCTCGTACGGCTTCGGGGCCGGTCCTTCCGCTGGAAGGGCCGGCCCCGCCGCGTACTCCCTCGGGAGTAGCTGAACGGCCGCTGTCCGTACGACGATCCGGACCCCTGTCCGTTCGTAGTGTCCATGGCAACGCACCAGTCGGCAGATGACGAGGAGCACGCCATGAGCAGCAGCACCGCAGTGTCCGCCCCCGCCTCCACCACCGTCTCCCCTGTGCGGGCCGGGGCGTGGTTCGCCGGACTGTTCGTGGGCGGGCTCGTCCTCGCCGGGCTCCTTGGGACGGGGACCTATCCGTCGCCGCTCGACTCCGAGGCCGCGGCCGCCGAGTACTTCGCCGACAACGGGGCGGTCGTCCTCGTTCAAGGGCTGCTGCACTTCCTGGCCGCACTCCCGCTGGCCCTGTTCGCGGGCGGGCTCACGGACCGACGGGCGCGGATCGCAGGGTGGGGTGCGGCGACCGCGCTGGCCGTGTCCGGGCTGATCAACATCGCCATCCCGGTGCTCGACGCCGGCGGCGACACCCTGCACGCGCTGCACTACGGGACCTTCCTCGCGGGCGGTCAGATCCATGTGCCGCTCCTTGGCGTCATGGTGCTCCTCGGCGTGCGGTCGCTCAGGGCCACGGCTCCTCGGTGGACCACGGTTCTCGGTGCGGTCGCGGGCTCGCTCGCGGTGCTCTCGCTCGCGTCCTTCGCCACGGAGGCGGTCATGCTGCTTCTGCCGCTGGGCCGCTTCACCTCGATCCTGTGGATCACTGTCACCGCGGTGCGGGCCTACCGCGGCAAGTGAGCGACGTACGGGAAGGCAAGTGATCGACGTACAGGAAAAAAGAGGACCCGCCCCCGGAGAACCGGGAGCGGGTCCGTGCCGTGCGGTGGCACCGCCATGCAGCACCGCGCGGCAGATCTGGAGGGGTGGCCTAGCCGAAGCGACCCGAGATGTAGTCCTCGGTGGCCTGGACCGACGGGTTGGAGAAGATGCGCTCCGTGTCGTCGATCTCGATCAGCCGGCCGGGCTGGCCCACGGCGGACAGGTTGAAGAAGGCCGTACGGTCCGAGACACGCGCCGCCTGCTGCATGTTGTGCGTCACGATGACGATCGTGAAGCGCTCCTTGAGCTCACCGATCAGGTCCTCGATCGCGAGGGTGGAGATCGGGTCGAGGGCCGAGCAGGGCTCGTCCATCAGCAGGACCTGCGGCTCGACCGCGATGGCGCGGGCGATGCACAGACGCTGCTGCTGACCGCCGGAGAGGCCCGAGCCCGGCTTGTTCAGACGGTCCTTGACCTCGTTCCAGAGGTTGGCGCCCTTGAGGGACTTCTCCACGACGTCCGAGAGCTCGGACTTCTTGGCCATGCCGTTGAGCTTCAGGCCCGCCGCCACGTTGTCGAAGATCGACATCGTGGGAAAGGGGTTCGGGCGCTGGAAGACCATGCCGATCGTGCGGCGCACGTTCACCGGGTCGACCCCGTTGCCGTACAGGTCCTCGCCGTCCAGGAGCACCTTGCCCTCGACGCGGCCGCCGGGGGTGACCTCGTGCATACGGTTCAGGGTGCGCAGGAAGGTCGACTTGCCGCAGCCGGAGGGGCCGATGAAGGCCGTCACCGAGCGGGGCTCGACCGTCATCGAGATGTCTTCGATCGCCTTGTGGGATCCGTAGTAGGCGGTGAGACCGCTTACGTCGATTCGCTTGGCCATGTCAATCACTGCTTCTTTCGAAAGTCTTGCGAGAGGGGTCGCTGATCGGCTCCGTCGTGTGGAGCCTCATGGCCGCTTCAGCGGCCCGTCTTGGGGGCCTTCCAGCGGGCGATGCCGCGGGCCACCAGGTTGAGGATCATGATGAGGATGATCAAGGTCAGGGCCGCTGCCCATGCCCGGTCGTACGCCGCGGGGGAGCCGGCGCTGTTCGCGTACTGCTGGTAGATGTACAGCGGCAGCGAGGCCTGCGGGCCTTCGAACGGGTTGGTGTTGATCAGCGGGGTGCCCCAGACCAGGAGCAGCACGGGGGCCGTCTCACCGGCGATACGGGCTACCGCCAGCATCACACCGGTCGTGATGCCGCCGATCGAGGTCGGCAGGACCACCTTGAGGATCGTGCGCCACTTCGGGACACCCAGGGCGAGGGAGGCCTCGCGCAGCTCGTTGGGGACGAGCTTGAGCATCTCCTCGGTGGAGCGGACGACCACCGGCATCATCAGGATCGCCAGGGCCATGGCACCGGCGAAGCCGGAGTAGCCCATGTCCAGGATCAGGATCCAGAAGCTGAGGATGAACAGACCGGCGACGATCGACGGGATACCCGTCATGACGTCGACGAAGAACGTGACGGCCGCGGCGAGCTTGCCCCGGCCGTACTCGACCAGGTAGATCGCGGTCAGCAGACCGACGGGGACGGCCATCAGGGTGGCCAGACCGATCTGCTCCAGGGTGCCGATCAGGGCGTGGTAGATACCGCCGCCGACGTCGGTGTCCGCGAGGACGCCCATGGAGTGGGTCAGGAAGTAGACGTCGAGGACCTTGACGCCGCGCGAGACCGTCTCCCAGATCAGGGAGACCAGCGGGATCACGGCGAGCAGGAACGCGACCCAGACCATGCTGGTGGCGATCCGGTCCTTGGCCTGGCGCTTGCCCTCGACCTTGGCACCCAGGATGTAGGTCACCAGGACGAAGAGCAGGGCGGCGATCAGGCCCCACTGGATACGGCTGTCGAGACCGCCGGCCAGACCGATGGCGCAGCCCGCCGCGATCGAGCCTGCGGCGATGACGTACGGGGCCCACTTGGGCAGCCGCGCTCCGCGAAGGCTGTTCGCGGGCTGCTTGGTGTCGATGGCGTGGCTCATGCGTTGGCCCCCGAGTACTCCTTGCGGCGGGCGATGATCGCGCGGGCCGCGCCGTTGACCACCAGCGTGATGACGAAGAGCACGAGACCGGAGGCGATCAGCGCGTCACGGCCCTGCTCGCTCGCCTCGGCGAACTTGCTGGCGATGTTCTGAGCGAAGGTGCCGCCGCCCGGGTCGAGCAGGCTGGCGTTGATGAGGAAGCTCGGGGAGAGCACGGTGGCGACGGCCATCGTCTCGCCCAGCGCGCGGCCGAGGCCGAGCATCGAGGCGGAGATGACACCGGAGCGGCCGAAGGGCAGCACCGACATCCGGATGACCTCCCAGCGGGTCGCGCCGAGCGCGAGCGCCGCTTCCTGGTGCATCTGGGGCGCCTGGCGGAAGACCTCGCGGCTCACGTTGGTGATGATCGGCAGGATCATGATCGCGAGCAGGATGCCGACCGTGAGCAGCGAGCGGGGGGCGCCGCCCTGCCACTCGAGGATGCCGGTCCAGCCGAAGTAGTCGTTGAGCCAGCTGTAGAAGCCGGTCAGATGCGGTACGAGGAAGAGCGCGCCCCACAGGCCGTACACGATGGACGGCACGGCGGCGAGCAGGTCGACCACGTACGCGATGGGCCCGCTGAGCTTGCGCGGCGCGTAGTGCGTGATGAAGAGCGCGATGCCGACGGCGATCGGGACGGCGATGGCCATCGCGATGATCGACGAGACGATCGTGCCGAAGACCAGGACCGCGATGCCGAAGACCGGCGGGATGTTGTTCGCGTCCCACTCGAAGGTGGTGAGGAAGTTGCCCTCGTTCTTCGACAGGACGATCGAGGCGCGGTAGGTCAGGAAGGCCGCGATGGCGGCCATGATCAGCAGGAGCAGGATGCCGGACCCGCGGGAGAGACCGAGGAAGATCCGGTCACCCGCTCGGGTGGCGCCGCGCGGGGCGGCCTTGTGCGAGGCGGGGGTCGGCCTCGCGTCCTGCGGTGGGGGAGGTGCTGTCGTGGAAGGTGATATGTCCATGGGAGTCTCCGGTCTGCGGAGCAGCAGTGCGGTCTGCGGGCTGTCTGCTCCTGGAGCAGCAGTACTGGCTGCTCCTGGCGGCGGTGCACCGGACGGTGCGGCCGGCGGTCACATGGCGTGACCGGCCGGCCGCACACGGTTCCATTAGCTCAGGGCGGCGATGGTCTCGCGAACCTTGGCGTTGATCTCGGCCGGGATCGGGGCGTAGCCCTGGTCCTTCAGGAGCGCCTGGCCGTCATCGCTGGCGGCGAAGCCGAGGAAGGACTTCGTGGCGGCCAGGGTCTCGGCCTTGTTGCCCTTCTCGCAGAGGATCTCGTACGTCACCAGGGTGATCGGGTACGCGCCCTCGGCCTTGGTGGTGTAGTTCAGCGACAGTGCGAGGTCCTTGCCGGTGCCCTTGATCTTGGCGTCGGCGATGGCCTTGCTGGCGTTGTCCGAGGTGGCCTCGACCGGGGCGGAGGCGCCGGTGTCGATCGCGACGGTCTTGATGCCGTCCTTCGCGTACGAGAGCTCCATGTAGGAGATCGAGCCCTCGGTCTGCTTCACCTGCTGGGCGATACCGGAGGAACCCTGAGCGGACTGGCCGCCCTTCGGGGCCCAGGCCTTCGCCGGCTCGTACGGCCAGGCGTCGGGGGCGGCGGCCTTCAGGTACTTGGTGAGGTTGTCGGTGGTGCCGGACTCGTCCGAACGGTGGAACGCCTGGATCTTGGTGTCCGGGAGCTTGGCGTCGGCGTTGAGCTTGGCGATCGCCGGGTCGTTCCACTTGGTGATCTTGTTGTTGAAGATGTCGGCGACGGTCTTGGCGTCCAGGACCAGCTTGTCGACACCCGGAACGTTGTAACCGATCGCGATCGGGCCGCCGACCATCGGCAGGTCGATGGCCTGGCTGTCCTTGCAGACCTTCGCGGACTCGGTGATCTCCTCCGGCTTGAGGGCGGAGTCCGAACCGGCGAACGCGGTCTGACCCTGCAGGAACGCGGTGACACCCGCGCCGGAACCCTCGGCCTTGTAGTTGATCTGCACGCCCTTGCAGGCCGCCGTGTACTGCTTGATCCAGGTCTGGATCGCGTTGGCCTGGGCGGAGGAGCCGTTGGCCAGGATCTGGCCCTTGGCGTCGTCGCACTTGATGTTCGAGGGGGCGGCGGAGGTGTTCGTACCGCCGCTGCCACCGCTCGTGTCGTCCGAGCCGCACGCCGTGAGGGCCAGGGCGCCGGAGACGGCGAGAGCACCGAGGGCGAGGGCTCGCCGGTTCATGCGCTGAAGCTTCACTTTCGGGTGTTCCTTCCAGGAGCCGCCGGTCGTCTCGACGGCGTGCGTATGTCGGGTGACATATGAGGGTCTGTATGCGGCCCGCTGGAGGGCCCGTGCTGCTGAATGTCCAGCTGTCCCGGCGGGGTGTCCGACGCATTTGTCGGCGACACGCACCGCGTAATCCCGAAATTAGGCAGGACAGGTGAAGCGGCAAATGGTCGAGAGTGAACGGAAGGTGAACCTACGCAGTCCGTGTGGTTAGGTCACGGACGGATTACGCCTCAATCGGCACAGGGGGTGCGCTGGGTCACATCCGGGGGTGTCTGTCCCGGTGGCTCCGAGGCACGGGCTTCGAGGCACCTGGTGCCCGTCCGCCGCTCGACCGCTGAGGTCCGCTCTGCCAGGGTGGCCGAAAACCGCGGGCGGGGAGGGGCGAATGGCAGGACGGACGGCCGTGGGGCGGGTCCTCGTAGTGGACGACGACGCGGCGATACGCCGCTCGCTGGAGCGCGGGCTGCGGCTCGACGGGTTCACGGTGACGCTCGCCGACAGGGGGTCGAAGCGTCATGAGCGGGATACGAGGCCGTGCCGCCCTGGCCGTCCTTGCCCTCACCGGTGCCTTGCTCCTGACGGCGTGCGGTGACAAGGAGCAGGGCCGGGCCCCCGCGGGGGACATCACGAAGATGCAGAAGGCGGTGGACGAGGCCGAATCGGCGGCGGACGCCGCCGATCGGGACAGCCGGGAGAACTGAGGAGCGCGGCCGCTCAGCGCAACGAGCCGAGCAGCCCGATGAGTTCGTCGATCAGTGTGCGGTCCCGCGGCTGTGTCACACGGGCGCGGGCCGCCGACGGGGAGAGCCAGAGGATCCGGTCGACCTCGCGGTTCGGTGCGAAGCGGCCGCCGGTCGCCTCGGCCGCCCAGTAGTGGACGACTTTCGGGCGGCCGCCCGTGAAGTAGCTGACCGAGGGGAGGCGGGGGCCCACCGTGCAGGTGTGGCCCGTCTCCTCCTCGACCTCGCGCAGGGCGCCGGCCAGGGCCTCCTCGCCGCGCTTCAGCTTCCCTTTCGGGTGCGACCAGTCGTCGTACTTGGGCCGGTGGACCAGGCAGATCTCCAGGGACTCGTCCACCGGCGAGATCCGCCACAGGACACAGCCGGCGGCGCGGATCAGTTCGTCCATGGGGGAGGAGGTCATGACGTACTCACCGCCGAATTCGTCCCCGTCCGCTGCCACGTCCCCTTGAAGGCGAAGCGCGCCGCTTCGACCTCGTGGCGCTGGTCGGCGTGCAGGACGCCGAGGGCGTAGGCCGTCGCGGGGGCGATACGGGGAGTGCGGGCCGCGGAGGCCGCCGCCGCTGCCGCTTCGGCCGCGTCGCGGTGGCGGTCGAGCGCGTGGCTCGCCGTGCGGAGCCGGGTGTCGAAGTCCCGTACGCCCAAAGTCTCCTGGGCATAGCGGTGCAGGCGCAGCAGGAGGCGGGCCTGGTGCCAGGGTGCGTCCTGGGTCTCGGGTGCGACCTCGGAGGACAGGCCGTGGACCAGGGCCTCGGCGTTGTAGGGATGACCCGCCCGTACGAGAGGAAGGGTCTTCACCGCGTCGGTGAGCCGGGCCTCGACGTCCGAGGCGAAGGGCGCGAGGCGGTGGGCCGTCGCGTCCCTGCGCAGCGGGACATCGCTGGCCAGGACCGCGACCCCGTCCGCGACCGCGTGGAAGCGCGAGGAACCGAGCGCCTGGAGCGCGGTGGAGTGGGCGCGGGTGCGGGCCAGGGTGAGCTGGCGGTCGAGCAGCGCGCCCGCCTTGGCGGCGCCCACCGTGAGCTGGCCGGTGGCGGACGCGGAGGCCTGCGCGGGGACGGGGGCGCTGGAGCCCGCGAGCCGCTGCAGCGCGGTCAGGAGCCGGTCGAGCCGCTCCGCGTAGGCGTGCTCGCGGGCCAACGTGCCGGAGAGCCAGGCGAGTTCGGTGCGCAGCTCGTCCGACCACGTGGCGTCGAGCAGCGGCCGGAACGTGTGCAGGGTGCCGCTGATCCGGCGGGCCGCGCGGCGCAGCGCCATCGCCGGGGTCGAGGCGTCCTCGACCCCGCTCTCACGGTGCTGGCGCAGCGCGCGCAGAAATTCCGTCGCCTGTGCCCGCAGATAGCGGGCAAGGTCGTCCGCCCCGCCCCCCGACGGGGCGGACGCCAGGGATTCGCTGCGGTCAGGGTTTCGCTGAGCCACGCCGGCGCCTCCGCGCGTCGATGAGCATCTCCTGCACATTGCGCAGGGGCTGTCCTTCGGAGTCCAGGGCGTGCCGGGTCCAGTCGCCGTCGGGGCCCAGGTGCCAGGACGAGGTCGTGTCGGACATGCCGGTCTCCAGGAGACGGTTCAGTGCTGCCCGGTGGGCCGGGTCGACGACCCGGACGAGTGCCTCGATACGGCGGTCGAGGTTGCGGTGCATCATGTCGGCGCTGCCGATCCACACCTCGGGTTCGCCGCCGTTGCCGAAGGCGAACACCCGGGAGTGCTCGAGGAAGCGACCGAGGATCGAGCGGACCCGGATGTTCTCCGAGAGGCCCTCGACACCGGGGCGGATCGCGCAGATCCCGCGCACCCAGACATCGATGGGCACGCCCGCTTGCGACGCGCGGTAGAGCGCGTCGATGAGGGCTTCGTCGACGATCGAGTTCACCTTGATACGGACGTGGGCGGGGCGTCCCGCGCGGTGGTGCTTGACCTCGTCGTTGATCCGCGAAATGAGGCCGTCCCGAAGGGACTTGGGGGCCACGAGCAGCCGGCGGTAGGTCTCGCGGCGCGAGTAGCCGGAGAGCCGGTTGAAGAGGTCGGAGAGATCCGCGCCGACCTGCGAGTCCGCGGTCAGCAGGCCCAGGTCCTCGTACAGGCGGGCCGTCTTCGGGTGGTAGTTGCCGGTGCCCACGTGCGAGTAGCGCCGCAGGGTGTCGCCCTCCTGGCGTACGACGAGCGACAGCTTGCAGTGCGTCTTGAGGCCGACGAGCCCGTACACGACATGGCAGCCCGCCTCCTCCAGCTTGCGGGCCCACTTGATGTTGGCCTGTTCGTCGAAGCGCGCCTTGATCTCGACGAGGACGAGCACCTGCTTGCCGGACTCGGCGGCGTCGATCAGGGCGTCCACTATCGGCGAATCGCCCGAGGTCCGGTACAGCGTCTGCTTGATCGCGAGGACGTCCGGGTCGGCCGCGGCCTGCTCAAGGAAAGCCTGCACGGAGGTCGAGAACGAGTCGTACGGGTGGTGGAGCAGTACATCGCGCTCACGCAGCGCCGCGAAGATGTCGGGCGCGGAGGCGGACTCCACCTCGGCGAGGTCGCGGTGCGTACCGGCCACGAACTTCTGGTACTTGAGCTCGGGGCGGTCCAGGGACGACACATTGAACAGACCCGTCAGGTCCAGGGGACCGGGCAGCGGATAGACCTCCGCCTCGGAGATCTTCAGCTCGCGGATCAGCAGATCAAGGACGTACCGGTCGATGGACTCCTCGACCTCGAGCCGCACCGGCGGCCCGAAGCGGCGCCGCATGAGCTCCTTCTCCAGGGCCTGGAGCAGGTTCTCGGCGTCGTCCTCCTCGACTTCCAGGTCTTCGTTCCTGGTCACGCGGAACATGTGGTGCGCGCGCACCTCCATGCCGGGGAACAGCTCCTTGAGGTGGGCCGGCGCCGAGATGACGTCCTCGATGGGGACGTAGCGGCCGGGAGATGCCTCCAGGAAACGGTTCAGCAGCGGCGGCACCTTGACCCGCGCGAAGTGGTTGTGGCCGCTGACGGGGTTGCGCACGACGACCGCGAGATTCAGCGAGAGACCCGAGATGTACGGGAAGGGGTGGGCCGGGTCCACGGCCAGCGGCGTCAGTACGGGGAAGATGCGCTGGCGGAACAAGGTGAAGAGGCGGGCCTGCTCCTTCTCGGTGAGATCGCCCCAGCGGATGATCCCGATGCCCTCCTCCGCGAGCGCCGGACCCACGTCCTCCTGCAAGCACGCCGCGTGCCGGGCCATCAGCTCGCGGGTGCGGTTCCAGATCAGGTCGAGGACCTCGCGCGGCTGGAGGCCGGAGGCGGAGCGGGTGGCCACGCCCGTGGCGATACGGCGCTTGAGGCCGGCCACGCGGACCATGAAGAACTCGTCCAGGTTGCTCGCGAAGATCGCCAGGAAGTTGGCGCGCTCCAGGAGCGGGGTGTTCGGGTCCTCGGCGAGTTCGAGAACCCGCTCGTTGAACGCCAGCCAGCTGCGCTCACGGTCCAGGAAACGCCCCTGCGGCAGCTCCGCGCCCTCGCCGTCCTCCTCGTAGCCGTCGAGATCGGCGTCGAGATCGGGTTCGAGGTCGGAGACCACGGCGGCCACGGTGTGCGGTCGGTGCGCGGCTATGGAGCCGACGGAGGGCTGGGCGTGCACGGGGACCTGGGGCGTGTTCATGTACTCATTGTTCCCGCTCGACGATGGCACGACGATTCCAGCCGCCGCGTCATCGGAGGTGGAGCGAAGGTGTTGCGAGCGTGGGGTGGTGGGGGTGGCCGAGCTCTCTGCGGGGGCCTGCATCCACAGAGCGTCGCAAGGTCGTCTGAATCGTTGGTTACGGCGACATGACGTGCAGGACATCGTGGGGCGACCCGGAGGTTCACTTTCCGGGCCGCCCCACGTGTGTACGTCCTGCCCCCTGTGATCAGGGCGTACGTTTCCGGAGGAGCCAGAAGGCGGTGGCGGTGAGGACCCCGGCGAGGGCGAGGACGATGCCGGCCTCGACCAGTTGGATCGGCCAGAAGTGGGACTCGGGGTGGAACTCGCGGTAGTGCCGGACGGAGCCGCGGGCCATCCACCCGATCTCGTTGCCGTCGGCATCCCAGGAGCGGTTCGCGAGCTGGAGCGCACTGTGCGGGACCGCGTGGTAGCTGGTCTCGTACCGGGTGACCGGCGGCCACAGGCTCATCCGGACGTATTCGTTCGCGTACACGATCGCGCCCGTCATCAGCACGCCCGTGACGGCCAGGGCGGGCAGCATCCGGCGCACGAGCAGGGCCACGAGCACGCCGACGGCCAGGGCGAGCAGCGCGTACGCGAAGGTGACGACGCCGGTCGAGCGGAAGACGTCGGCTGCGTACCAGTCGGTGCCCAGGCCCTCGGGGTGCGCGGCGCGTGCCCAGCGGTCGAGGAGGATCAGCGGTACGAAGCCCAGCATGGTGAGCAGCGCGGCGGGCGCCAGCTTCATGGCCAGCCAGCGGGCCGGCGAGATCGCCTGGGTCCACAGGAGGGCGTGCCGGCCGGACTGCTGCTCGTGCAGGACCAGCGCCCCGGCCGCGTACAGGGCGAGGACCACGGGGAGGTACGCGATCAGGGCCTCGGCCAGGCCGATGTAGGTGCTGTAGTAGTCGGTCTGCCCGAACAGTGCGTGCCAGTTCTCGTCGCACGGTGGCAGACCGTCGTGCGGTGGGCTCGCGCAGGCCGTGCCGATGGCCGCGGACTCCTCGCCGAGACGCCGTACCTGGAAGAGACCGATGCCGCCGAGCGCGACGAACGCGGCCCAGACCACGAGCGCGCCGCGGTGCAGACGCAGAGCCGCGCGCAGGGGACCGCCGCGCGTACCCGACTTCTTCACCTCGGGGACCGCCGGAGGTGCGGCGAGTGCGGTCATGCTCCTGCCTCCTCGGCGGACGGCGTCGACGACGCTGCGGGGGTGAGTGCGGGCGGCAGGGCGAAGGCCGGTGCCGAAGGGTTGCGCAGATGGGCGAGGACCAGTTCCTCCAGGGTCGGCTCGCTGCTCTCCCAGCCCGGCGGGAGCGCGGCCCCCGCCCGTACGAGAGCGGTCCTGCCCCGCCCCGAGACCTGCTCCTCGACCACGCTGCCCGCTTCGAGTTCCCCGCCGGTGCCCGTGGCCAGGGTGTGCGCCGAGACCAACTCGTCGGCCGGGCCGTCCAGTTGCATCCGTCCGTTCGCAAGGAGGAGCAAGTGGTCGCAGGCGCCGTGCAGTTCGGGCAGGACGTGCGAGGCGAGCACGATGGTCGTGCCGTGCTCGGCGGCCTCGGCCATCAGCGTGCCCATGAGCTGGTGCCGTATCAGCGGGTCCAGATCGGCCATCGGCTCGTCGAGCAGCATCAGCTCGGCGCGCTTGCCGAAGGCCAGGGCGAGCGCGACCCGGGTGCGCTGACCGCCGGAGAGCGAGCGGATCCTGGCCTTCGGGTCCAGACCCCCGGTCCGGTACGCGATGCGCTCGGCGGCCTCGGCCGACCACCGGCCCGAAGGCTGGTTGAGCTCGGCGCCCAGAAGCAGGGTCTGGGCCACGGTGAGCTGAGGCGGCAGCGGTTTGTCCTGCGCCACGTACGCGATGTGGGCGCGGGCCTCGGACGGGGTCCGGCCCAGGACGCGCACCGTGCCCGCGGTCGGGCGCAGGAGGCCGGCGGCCAGGGCGAGCAGGGTCGACTTGCCGGCCCCGTTCGGACCGACCAGGGCGCAGACCCGGCCGGCCGGGAGCCGGAAGGTGCAGTCGGCGAGCACCGGTGCTCGCCGCCTCCCGTAACGCATCTCGAGCCCAGTGGCCTCAAGTGCCAAGTCCGGCGCGCTCATCGCTCCACCTGCCCGTTGTGTGACCCCTGCGGAAAATGCTCGTCGAGTACGGAGCCGAAGAGCGCCTCGATGTCCTCGCGCTCCAGACCTTCTGTACGGGCCTGCCCGGCCCATGCGGCCAGGGCGGCACGCAGCTCGGCGTGGTCCGCGCGGCCCAGCGTGCGGCGGATGAAGGTGCCCTGGCCCCGTCGCGCCTCGACCAGGTCTTCGCGTTCCAGCTCGCGGTACGCCTTGAGGACGGTGTTGGGGTTGATCGCCGTCGCCTCCACCACCTCGCGGGCCGTGGGCAGTTGGTCGCCGGGGACCAGGAGGCCCAAGCGGATCGCCTGTTTCGTCTGCTGGATGATCTGGACATAAGTGGCGACGCCACTGCGCCGGTCGATCCGATAGGCGAACATGCGCTCAACCCCCTTTCACTAATTGAGTAGTGGAAGGGTGATACAAAAAGGGGGCCGCGTCAATAGGCGCGACCCCCAAGGGAGTTGGGAGCTCGGTGGCTCAGCTCTCCGTGCGGTACATCAAGTCCGTTTCGTACGTGGTGAAGCCGAGGCGCTCGTACACGGAGACCGCCGCCTTGTTGTCGGCGTCGACGTAGAGCATCGCGGTCGGCAGACCCGCGGCGTCCAGGTGGCGCAGACCGATCGCGGTGAGCGCCTTGCCGAGGCCGCCGCCCTGGGCGCCGGGGCGTACGCCGACCACGTACACCTCGCCGATCCGCTCCTGCGCGTGCACCTTCGTCCAGTGGAAGCCGATCAGCTCCTCGCCGCGGAAGGCCAGGAAGAAGCCGGCCGGGTCGAACCACGGCTCGGCCTTGCGGTCGTCGAGGTCGCGCTGGGTGAGGGAGCCCTGCTCGGGGTGGTGGGCGAAGGCCTCGGAGTTCACCCGCAGCCAGGCCTCGTCGTCCTGGCCGGGGACGAAGGTGCGGACCGTGACGCCCTCGGGGAGCGCCGGCTCGGCGAAGGCCGAGGGGTCCAACGGGCGGCGCATCTGGCGCAGTTCACGGAACAGGGACATGCCCAGGAGCTGGGCGAGATGGCGGGCCGCCGCGTGCCCGCCGTGCGCCCACACCCGCAGCCGCTTGCCGGTCGCGGCGAGCAGCGCCTGGCCGAGCGCACGGCCGTGGCCGCGTCCGCGGTGGGCGGGGTGCACGACAAGTTCGCCGGCCGGGGCCTCGACGGGGTCGGTGTCCTCGAGCTGGGCGTAGCCCACGAGTTCACCGTTCATGGAGAGGAGGAGATGACGCACTCCCTCGCGGGCGCCCCCGCGCAGTTGCAGCCTGCCCTGCTCGGAGACGGCCTGCTGGCCGTCGCTGCGGGCGGCCTCGGCGATCAGCCGCGACACGGCGTCGATCTGCTCGGGAGCGAGAGCGTCCAGGGTGTCGAGGGAGCGGGCGGGCGGGGTGGCTGCGTCAGTCATGTCCTGAGCCTAAACGGCGACGCGCCACCCCTGGGGGCTCAGCGGGCTTCCAGCTCCGCACGCCACGCCGGGCTGTCCACGTAGTGGTTGTCGTAGAGCTCGGAGGAGTCCTTGATCTCCTGCGGGCTCGCCTCCCCGCGCAGCACGCGGCCGAGCAGACGCAGGTAGTCGAAGCGGGGCATCCCGGGGGTGAAGAGGAAGAGGACGTCCGCCTCGGAGCCGGTCGCGGCCGCGAACGCGTGCGGGGTGCGCGGCGGTACGTGCAGGAAGTCGCCGGCCTCCAGGACCTCGACCTTGTCGTCGAGGAGCACCCGAAGCCGGCCGCTGATGACGAAGAACAACTCGGAGGCACGCGTGTGGAAGTGGGCCGGCGCCCCGACGGCCCCTTCGGTGAAGACGGAGCGGTAGCTGGTGACCGGGCTGCCGTCGGTTCCGTAGTCGGCGAGCAGCGTCATGACGGCGCTGGGGTCGCTGGTGGTCTCGGCGGTCGCGGCGCGGGTGAGCAGGGGATTCACGGTCTGGATCGCGGTCTGGGGCTGCGTGTTCTGCGTGCTCTCGGTGTTCATGAGTATGAGCTTAGGGCCGGGAGAGACCTCGTGGAGGGTGCATTTGATGGCCATTATTCGAGGTCAATTCCTGCGGCGTCCAGACCCGTCACCTCGGAGATACCCACACGTAACTTTCAACCCTCTGTTGCTCTACGCGCGTTGACTCTAAGCTGCGGCCCACTGGAGATCAGAGGGGACCAGATGTCAGTGACACCACAACGCCACCGTGCCCGCGGCCGGATGCTCGCGGGCGTGACCGCGCTCGCCGCGGCCGCCACCGTCGCGGCCGCCCTGCCCGCAGGGGCCGAGGACGCGCCGAGTGCGAGCCGCCACGGGAACGGTCACGGCCGCACCGTCGACGTACAGCTGCTGTCGTTCAACGACTTGCACGGCAATCTGCAGCCCCCGGCGGGCTCTTCGGGCCGGGTCACCGAGACACAGCCCGACGGCACCACCAAGACCATCGACGCGGGCGGCGTCGAGTACCTGGCCACGCATCTGCGCGAGGCGCGCGAGGGCAAGCGGTACTCCGTGACCGCCGCCGCCGGTGACATGATCGGCGGCTCCCCGATGCTGTCGGGGCTCTTCCACGACGAACCCACCGTCGAGGCCCTGAACAAGCTCGACCTCGATGTCTCCAGCGTCGGCAACCACGAGTTCGACGAGGGCCGCACCGAGCTCGCCCGTATGCAGAACGGCGGCTGCCACCCCAAGGAGGGGTGCTACGAGGTGGGCAAGGAGTTCGAGGGCGCCGACTTCCCGTATCTCGCCGCGAATGTGACGGATGAGAAGACGGGCAAGCCGATCCTCAAGCCGTACACCGTCTGGAAGAAGGACGGCGTCAAGATTGGCTTCATCGGTGTGACCCTGGAGGGCACTCCGGACGTCGTGACGGCCGAGGGCGTCAAGGGCCTGAAGTTCCACGACGAGATCGAGACGATCAACAAGTACGCCAAGGAACTGGACCGCCAGGGCGTGAAGTCCATCGTGGCCCTGATCCACGAGGGCGGGGAGCCGGCCTCGACCGCGTACAACTACAACTGCGACAGCCCGGGCGCGGGCGACGGCATCTCGGGTCCGATCACCGATATCGCCAAGGGCGTCACGTCCAAGGTCGACGCCATGGTGACCGGCCACACCCACGAGGCGTACGTCTGCACCATCCCGGACCCCTCGGGCAAGCCGCGCATGGTGACCTCGGCCTCGTCCTTCGGCAAGGTCTACACGGACACCACGCTGACCTACGACCGCCGTACCCGGGACATCGTGCGTACGTCGGTGGCGTCCGCGAACCACGTGGTCAGCCGGGACGTGGCCAAGGCCGCCGACATGACCTCGCTCATCGAGCGCTGGGGCACGCTGGCCGCGCCGATCGCCAACCGCCCCGTGGGGTTCATCGCCGGTGACATCCCCGGCCGTGGCGCCACCACCCTGGAGCAGCCGCTCGGCGATCTGATCGCCGACGCGCAGCTCGCGTACGCCAAGACCCTCGATCCCGGGACCGACTTGGCGCTGATGAACACCGGCGGTATCCGCTCCGACCTCGTCCACAAGGCGAGCGGCAGCGAGGGCGACGGCGTCGTGACCTACGGCGAGGCCTTCACGGTCCAGCCGTTCGGCAACACCGTGAACCTGATCGACCTCTCCGGCGCGCAGCTGATCACCGCGCTGCAGCAGCAGGTCAGCGGTGCGAACGAGGCCTCCCCGCGGATCCTGCAGATCTCCCAGGGCCTGACGTACACCCTCGACATGACCAAGACGGGCGCCGCCCGGGTGGTCGTCGACTCGATCAAGCTGAACGGTGCGCCGCTCGACCCGGCGGCCACGTACCGCGTCGCGCTCAACCAGTTCCTCGCGGGCGGCGGCGACGGCTACACCGAGCTGGGCAAGGGTGCCAACACGCTGGTCGGCGGCGACGACCTGCTGGCCTTCGAGCAGTACCTGAAGGCCAACTCCTCGGCGGCTGCTCCGCTTCCGGTGCCGAAGGCGGACCGCATCACCGTCATCAAGTAGCCGTTCGCGTTCGCGCGTATACGAGGGGGTCCGGGGCAGCAGCCCCGGACCCCCTCCGCCGTTCACAGACCGGCCAGGAACTCCCGTACCGCCCGGTGAAATCCCTCCGGGTCCTGCGCCTGTACGAAGTGGTCCGTGTCGAGGCGGACGAGCGTGGTCCGGGGGCGGCGGGCGGCCATCTCCTCGGCCGTCTCACCGGGCAGGGCCTGGCTCTTGCGGCCGTTGATCAGGAGGGTGGGCAGGTCGCTGCCGACCCAGGCGTCCCAGTGCTCGCCGTGCACGGCCTCCTCCGAGTCCACCGTGTCCTGTGGGTGGAAGGGCAGCCGCCAGCTGCCGTCCGGGTTCTGGCGCACGCCGCGGGCGATCATCGGGCCGATGGGGCCCGCGCCCTCGATCACTTCCTCGCGTGTGGGCGCCGTGTAGGGGAAGTTGAGGACGAAGGCGAGCGGGCTCGGTCCGTCCGGCATCACCACCGGACCGTCCACGTTGACGAAGGCCGCGACCAAGTCGGGCCGCCGGGCCGTCAGATACATCAGGTTGATCCCGCCGAGCGAGTGCCCGAGGACGACGACCGGGCCGAGCGCGAGGTCTTCGAGCAGGGCGATCAGATCGTCCACGTACCCCTCGCGGCTGTACTCCGCGGTCCGGTCCGAGTCGCCGTGCCCGCGCTGGTCGGGGGCGATCACCCGCCATTCCGGGCCGAGTTCCTCGGCGAGCCGCGTGAACGAGGCGCCCTCGGCGAGATGCCCGTGCAGGGCGAGCAGCGGGCGGCCGGTGCCGCCGGAGTCCAGGTAGGAGAGGCGGCGGCCGGCGAGGTCGAGGGTGTGGCGGGTGAGGGTGGTGGTGGGCATGGCTGGCTCCTCGGGTGGTGGGTCGGCGGTGCGCCGGGTACTGCCCGGTGCGACACGTTGAACTATACGCACGTCATATACGGCCGTACAAGACAACTGTTTAAATCTTTTCACCGACCACAGCAACGCACCAACCACCGCAGGACGCAAGACACTTGGCTGTCTATCTCCCGTCCGCCGCATCCGCTTCCCTGGCCCCATGAGCATCGACCGACGGAGTGTTCTCAGGGGTGCGGCGGCCGTCTCCGCCGCGGGACTTCTCTCGTACGCGGGTACGGCGCCGGCGCGCGCCCGCACCGCGAGCACGGCCGACTGGATGGCAGGACAGGCCGACGGAACAGCGCTGACCAGGCTCTCCATCCCCGGCACCCACGATTCGGGGGCCCGTTTCGGGGGCCTGTGGGTGCAGTGCCAGAGCTGGACGATCGCCCAGCAACTGGACGCCGGCATCCGCTTCCTGGACATCCGCTGCCGGGTCACCGGCGGCTCGTACGCCATCCATCACGGCGCCTTCTATCAGAACCTGATGTTCGGCGACGTCCTCATCGCCTGCCGGAACTTCCTCGCCGCGCATCCCTCTGAGACGGTCCTGATGCGGGTCAAGCAGGAGTACTCGGAGGTGGGCGACGCCGAGTTCCGCGCCGTCTTCGACGACTACCTCGACAACCGGGGCTGGCGATCGCTCTTCCACATCGGTGCCGGCTGGCCCTCGCTCGGCACGGCCCGCGGCAAGGTGGTCCTGATGGCCGACAACGGCGGACTGCCCGGCGGCATCCGCTGGGGTGACTCGTCCCTGTTCTCGATCCAGGACGACTACAACGCCGAACCCTTCGGCAAGTGGCCCAAGATCCGCGACCACTTCCGCCGGGCGGCGGCCTCACCGGGCCCGCAGTACATCAACTTCGTGAGTACGGCGGCGGGCCTGCCGCCCGACTGGAACGCGGACCGCCTCAACCCGCAGACCAGGGACTTCCTCAACAGCGGCGAGGCGGCGGGCTGGAAGGGGCTCGGCATCGTGCCGATGGACTTCGTGGACGCGACCGGCGGGCTGATCGGGTCGGTCCTGGCCCGCAATCCCTAGGAGAACTCCGGATACAGGTCCGCGTCCGAGCCTGCGGGCAGCACCTTGGAGGCGTCCGGCGTGACCGGCTCGACCGGTACGCCGGGCTCCGTCAGATCCATCAGGACCGGGTTGTCGAGCTTCGTGTACTCGAGCCGGATCGGGGCCACCGGGCCCTTCGCCGGAACATACACCGTCACCTCGTCTCTGGCCCTGGGCAGCTGAACCAGGCGCAGGACCTGCTTGCCGTCGAGGTCCGTCGGGAAGCGCTCGGCCTGCTTCACGGAGGAGGGGAACGGTGAGAACCCTCGGTCCAGATCGCACAGCTCCATCACCGGTTCCTGCGCCATCTTCTTGCGCGGGACCTCGATGTACTTCCCCTTGACGGAGCGGGCGGTGCGGTCGAAGAGCGGCAGCCGCTCCGTCTGCCCGGCCTTCGTCAGGAGATCCCGCAACCACGTGATGGACCCGTCGGTGTACCGGGTCCACGCCTGGCGGCCTTCCTTGACGAGGATCTCCTGCTCGAAGGTGCCGTTGTAGGTGAACGTCCCGGTGCAGTTGCCCTCGCGGTCCGCGCTCAGATCGAAGTGGACGATGTCGTCCTCATGGAGTTCGCCGATCATGTGGACCGAGCTGTACCCCCGCAACAGCCCCAGCGCCTCGTTCATCGACCGGACCTCCGGCGCCGCCTTCTTCTCCGGCCCGTTCGCCGGACCACCGCACGCGGTCAGTCCGGCCATGCCCACCGCCACGCACAGCGCGGCGGCGCGCCACCCCTGCTTCCCCACCCGAGAACGCCCTTCAGATCATGGATCTTGTGTCGCGACATGGTGGATCACGGGTGACACGGCTTTCAAGAGCGTTTTGCGAGGTCAGTCGGCTACGCGGGGTGTTCCGGCGGTGGGGTGGGCGCGCCGGGGAGCTTGACCACGGCGACCGTGCCGCCGCCCTCCGCCGCGCGCAGTGCGACCTCGCCGCCGCTGTGCTGCACCGTACGGGCCACGATCGATAGACCGAGACCCGAGCCGGGCAGTTGGCGGGCGGTGGGGGAGCGCCAGAAGCGGTCGAAGACGTACGGGAGTTCGTCGGCGGGGATGCCGGGGCCGTGGTCGCGGACGGTGAGGGTGCCGCGGTCGAGCTTGATCTCGACGGCGCCCCTCGGCGGGCTGAACTTCACGGCGTTGTCGAGGATGTTGACCAGCGCACGCTCCAGGGCGGCCGCGTCGGCCCGTACGTACCAGGGGGCCAGCTCTGCGCCGATCTTCAGCTCCGGGCCCCTCAGACGGGCGCGGTCCACGGCCGTCTGGACGATCTGGTGGAAGCCGACGACCTCGACCTTGGCCGCCGGGGTCGTGTCCGGCCTGGCCAGCTCCTGCAAGTCCCCGATAAGAGCGGCCAGTTCGGTCATCTGCGCCTTCACGCTGGCGAGCAGGGCCTTGCGGTCATCGGGCGGAATGGCCCGCCCGGTCTCCTCGCTGCGGGCGAGGAGTTCGATGTTCGTACGCAGGGAGGTCAGGGGCGTGCGCAGCTCGTGCCCGGCGTCGGCGATGAGCTGCGCCTGGCGTTCCTGGGAGTTCTCCAGGGCGGCGGTCATGGCGTTGAAGGAGCGCGAGAGACGGGCGATCTCGTCGTCGCCTTCGGCGGGGATGCGGACGGTGAGGTCTTCGGTTCTGGCTACGTGTTCGACGGTGTCGGTGAGCTCGTCCACCGGTTTCAGGCCGGTGCGGGCCACGAGGAGGCCGGCGGCGCCGGCGCCCAGTACGCCGATTCCGGTGACCAGACTGAGGACCAGGGTGAGGGTGCTGAGAGTGCCCGTGACCTCGCCGAGGGGACGGGCCACGGTCACCGCGCCCTGGTAGCCCTGGATGGGATAGGTGTACGCCCGGTACTCGACGCCGTCGTCCGACTTGGCGTTGCGGAGCACCCCGGTCGACTCGCCCTTGGCCACAGCGATGTCCGAGGAGGAGACCTTGATCGCCTGTTGACCGTTGATGATGCAGCTGTTGCCCGAGGCATCCACGATCTGGATCGTCTCCAGCCCGAACCGGTTCGGTGGGCTCTTGATGCACTCCCCGCTCCGAGTGACGTGAGAGGCAGCCTCCGGCGTAGACATGACGCTTCTCTGCAGTGCGGTGTCGAGGGAGTCGTACAACGTGTCGCGTACGAAGAACCAGCACGTCACCGCGCACGCGGCCACCGCGAAGGCCACCGCTGTGGCAACGAGAAGCGCGATCCTGGAGCGAAGCGGCAGTGCCCGTGCCCGCTCGGTCAAGGAGCTCACTCCGCCCCGCCCGCCCTCAACGCATACCCCACACCCCGAACCGTGTGGACGAGCCGAGGCTCACCCCCCGCCTCCGTCTTCCGCCGCAGATACATCACATACACATCAAGCGAGTTGGACGAGGGCTCGAAGTCGAAGCCCCACACAGACTTCAGGATCTGCTCACGCGTGAGCACCTGCCGAGGGTGGGCGAGGAACATCTCAAGGAGCGTGAACTCGGTACGGGTGAGCTCGACAGCGCGCGCTCCCCGTACGACCTCCCGCGTAGCGAGGTTCATACGGAGGTCCGCGAAGGACAGCACATCGTCTTCGACCTGATCCCCAGCCACCGTCGCCGCATACGAGCTGCGCCGCAGCAACGCGCGGATACGGGCGAAGAGTTCGTCCAGCTCGAAGGGCTTGACCAGATAGTCGTCCGCCCCCGCATCGAGCCCCGTGACCCGGTCGCCCACCGTGTCACGGGCCGTCAGCATCAGGATCGGCGTCGTCGAGCCGGAGGCCCGAAGGCGGCGCGCGGCCGTGAGCCCGTCCATCCGCGGCATCTGGATGTCGAGCACGACCAGGTCGGGCGATGTGGCCGCCGCCTTGTCCAGCGCCTCCAGACCGTCGCCGGCCACCTCGGTCAGATACCCCTCGAACGCGAGGCTGCGCTGCAGCGCCTCGCGCACGGCGGGCTCGTCGTCGACGATCAGGATGCGCTGGGCTTCGCCTTCGGCAGGAGCGGGACTCATCGGTCTTCGTGTCCTCGGTGGTCAGGGCTGGTGGGAGGCTCGGGGCCAAGGGCTCGTGGCCGCTATCAGCCTCGCACGGTGTGCGTGGTCGCGTGGCGGGCTCGGCCGCGATGGACGGATGCGGCGGATGTGGCGGATACGGCGGACACCACGGTCGTGGCGGGCGAGGCGGCCACCTCCGGCGCCCGTCCGACCGGCGGGTGCAGGACGCCGGCCAGGGCGAGCGCCCCGGACACGTCCGAGGGACGGCCCCAACCGAGGGCTTCGGCGAGGGTGTGGCGCAGACGGTTCACGGTCACGGTCACGCTGGGCACAGCCATGGGAACCTCCTGGGGTGATCGGCCGGCGCGGGGGTGTCGGGCCGCCGGCCCGGGATGTCAGGTCGTGGACCCGGAGCGCAGCGTGTCGAGGTCGGCCTTGACGTCGTTGATCGGGATTGCGAAGCCCAGGCCCACGCTGCCGGCCGAGGAGCCGGATCCCGCGCCCGAGGTGGGGGAGTACATCGCCGAGTTGATGCCGATGATCTCGCCGTTCATGTCGATCAGCGCGCCACCGGAGTTGCCCGGGTTCAGGGACGCGTCGGTCTGCAGCGCCTTGTACGTGGTGGTGGACGAGCCGGTGTCGCCGTTGAACTGCTGACCGCCGAACTCGAACGGCCACTGGCCCTGCCCCTGCTGCCCCGGCGACTGCTGCTCCTCGGTGGAGACGGTCACGTCGCGGTCGAGCGCGGAGATGATGCCGCTGGTGACCGTGCCGGTCAGGCCCTCGGGGGAGCCGATCGCGACGACCTCGTCGCCGACACCGACCTTGGAGGAGTCGCCGAGCGTCGCGGCCTTGAGGCCCGAGGCGTTCTCCAGCTTGATGAGCGCCAGGTCCTTCTTGCTGTCGGTGCCGACGACCTTGGCCTTGTACTTCTTGCCGTCGTTCGTCTGCACCGTGACCTCGCTCGCGCCCGCGATCACGTGGTTGTTGGTGATGATCTCGCCGTCGCCGGTGATGATCACGCCCGAGCCGGTGGAGGTACCGCTGCCGGTGGTCGCCTGGATCTCCACGATGGAGTCGCTGACCATGTTGGCCACGCCGGCGACGGTGCCCTTGCTGCCGGCCGAGGCGTTGGTGCCGTTGATGCCGGTGGGGGTGCCGCCGTTCGTACCGAAGAGCTCCTGGGCGGCGTACGCGGTGCCGCCGCCGACGGCCGCGGCGACCAGGGCCACGGCGGCGAGCACGGCCACCGGGCCGCGGGCGCGCTTCTTGTGGGCGGGGGCCGGGTGCGCGGCGGGCTCGGCGCCGAAGGCGGCCCAGCCGTTCCCCGTGCCGTCGTTCCCGTTCCCGTTCCCGTTCCCGTCACCGCCGGCGGCGGTGACCGGTGCCTCCTGGCCGCCGGGCCAGACGGTGGTGCCGGGGGCGACGGTGACCGGTGCCGCGGGGGCGTGCTGCGGGGGCGGCGGGTAGGAGCCGTGCGCGGGGGGAGCCGGGTTGCCGTACGCGGGGGGCGTCGGGCTGCCGTACGCCGTGTCGTAGGAGGGCTGCTGCTCGGGGTGGTTGCCGCTCTGGCGGTAGCTCTCGGTCATGTCTCAGAGCATTGGCTCCGATGATGAGAGGTTCCTGAGCGCCCGCTGAGAAGCACCGGAGAACCCTGTATGTCCGGTATAAAGACGCCCGGTGCGAAGCCGCGGCCCTGAGGGCTAGCCGCACCCGCAGGAGCGCCGCACGACCAACCGCGCCGGGAACTGCCGCAGCCGCTCGCGCCGCGAACCCGCGACCCGCAGGGCGTCATCGAGCACCAGGTCCACCGCCGCCCGCGCCATCGCAGGACGGTCCGAGGCGATGGTCGTCAGCGGCGGATCCGTGAGCGCCGCCTCCTTGACGTCGTCGAAGCCGGCGACCGCCAGCTCGCCGGGGACGTCGATACGGAGCTCGCGCGCCGCGCGCAGCACACCGATCGCCTGGTCGTCCGTCGCGCAGACAAGCGCCGGCGGCCGATTCGGTCCCGCCAGCAGGGACAGCGCCACCTGATACGCGTCATAGCGGTTGTACGGCGCCTCGAAGAGCCGGCCCTCCGTGGAGATCCCCGCCTCCTTCATCGCGCGGCGCCAGCCCTCGACGTGATCGGTGACCGGGTCGCCGACGACCGGGGTGTCCTCGACACCGCCGAGACAGGCCACGTACGGGTGGCCGTGCTCGAGAAGGTGACGGGTCGCGAGCTGCGCGCCGCCGATGTCGTCCGTGACGACCGCGACGTCGTCGAGCGCCTCGGGGCGGCGGTGCAGCAGCACCACCCGGGCGTCCCACGCGTCGATCTCGGTGGCCGCGTGCTCGCTCGGACCCTGGCTGACCAGGATCAGGCCGGAGACCCGCATCCCGAGGAAGGCCCGCAGATAGTGCACCTCGCGCTCGTCGAGGTAGTCGGAGTTGCCGACCAGGACCATCTTTCCGCGCTCGGCGGCGGCCTGTTCGACGGCGTGCGCCATCTCCGCGAAGAACGGCTGCCGCGCGTCCGGGACGATCATGCCTATGAGATCCGTACGGCGGGACGCCATGGCCTGCGCCACCCGGTCCGGGCGGTAACCCAGCTCCTTGATGGCGGCGAGTACCCGCTCGCGCGTGGCCGGGGCGACCGGCCGGGGTCCGTTGTTGATGACATAGCTCACGACGGCGGTGGAAGTCCCCGCCAGTCGCGCCACATCGTCCCGCGTCACCTTGGCCACGCGCGGCAGTCTACGCGGGAAGAGTCACCTCTTGGCAGGCCGTACGGCAGCTTCCGTACGCTCATTCGCAGGGTCCCCGACACCCTCGGAGCCCTTGTCCGCAGCGGCTTGTGCCTTGGCGGCGGCCTCCGCCGCACGCTCCACTTTCTCCGGCGTAACAAAGCGATAACCAACGTTGCGGACGGTTCCGATCAACGCCTCGTGCTCGGGTCCGAGCTTCGCCCGCAGCCTTCGTACGTGGACATCGACCGTCCGCGTACCGCCGAAGTAGTCGTAGCCCCAGACCTCCTGCAGCAACTGGGCGCGGGTGAAGACGCGGCCCGGGTGCTGGGCGAGGTACTTGAGGAGCTCGAACTCCTTGAAGGTCAGGTCCAGGACCCGGCCCTTGAGCTTGGCGCTGTAGGTCGCCTCGTCCACCGAGAGATCACCGTTGCGGATCTCCATCGGGGAGTCGTCTCCGGTCAGGCTCTGGCGGCCCATCGCCAGCCGGATCCGCGCCTCGACCTCGGCCGGACCGGCCGTATCGAGCAGAACGTCGTCGATGCCCCAGTCCGCGGTGACCGCGGCGAGACCGCCCTCGGTGACGACGAGGATGAGAGGACAGCCGGGTCCGGTGGAGCGGAGCAGCTGGCAGAGGCTGCGGACCTGTGGGAGGTCACGCCGCCCGTCGATCAGGATGACGTCGGCACCAGGGGTGTCGACGAGAGCCGGGCCCTCGGCCGGGGCGACCCGCACGTTGTGGAGCAGCAGTCCGAGGGCGGGGAGCACCTCCGTCGACGGCTGGAGGGCATTGGTCAGGAGCAGCAGAGAACTCATCGCCGCTCACCTGCCCGGGTCTGACGGTTGTCGTGCTCGGTTCGCTCGCCCATAACGTCTGGTTCCTCCTCGGTCCCTGCGAGGACGTTTACGGCACTGCTGGTGGTGCTCTGTTGCTCTGCGGGCCCGCGCCCTGGGCCCGCTGTGCGCGACTGCCGGCCTTCAGGTGTTCAACCCTTAAACCCTGCAGAAAAGCACAAAAGGACCCGGGGGCTACGCTGCCCGGATCCTCCGAGAAGGAGAATAGCCCACATGAGTTCACCTCCGGCAGGTCAAACGGCACGATCTTCTGTGCTACCGATCACGCGTGGGAGGCGCCGGACCACGCTGCGTACCGCCGACGGGGTGGTCGTCGAGGCGGCCTACGAGCCGTGTGCCGCCGGTCCCACGGACCTCGCGATCGTCGTCGCGCACGGGTTCACTGGGGATCTCCTCAAGCCTCATGTACGCCGGGCGGCAAGGGTGTTCGCCCAGGTGGCAGGCGTGATCACCTTCTCCTTCCGTGGGCATGGCCGCTCCGGCGGACGCTCCACGGTGGGCGACCGCGAGGTGCTCGATCTCGATGCGGCGGTGTCCTGGGCGCGCTCGCTCGGCTACACCCGCGTCGTGACCGTCGGCTTCTCGATGGGCGGCTCTGTGGTGCTCCGGCAGGGCGCGTTGCACGGGGGGCGCACGGAAGCGCGACCCGATGCGGTCGTCTCGGTCAGTGGACCGGCCCGCTGGTACTACCGGGGTACGCCCTCGATGCGGCGCCTTCACTGGGTGATCACACGGCGTACGGGACGTGCGGTAGGCCGCCACTTCCTGGGCACCCGCATCCACCACGAGGACTGGGACCCGATCCCGCTGTCTCCGGTGGAGTCGGTCCCGCTCCTCGCCCCGGCCCCGTTGCTCGTGGTGCACGGGGACAGGGACCCGTACTTCCCGCTGGACCACCCGCGGATGCTCGCGGCGGCGGCGCCGGGGGTGGAGCTGTGGGTGGAGCCGGGGATGGGGCACGCGGAACATGCGGCGAGCGATGAGCTGTTGGGGCGGATCGGGCAGTGGGCCGCCACGGCTCAACCCACAGCTCCACCCCCACCGGACCCGCACACGACTGCGCACTTCCCACGGGCGGGCATCATGGATGCCGACCGAACGTGAAAGGAGGCCGAACATGGCCAACGGCACCATCCGCTACTGGGCCGCAGCAAAATCCGCTGCCGGCCTCGCAGAAGAGCCCTACGACGCCGAGACCCTCGCGGAGGCCCTCGACGCGGCAAGGACCCGACACCCCGGCGAACTCGTCCGCGTACTGCAGCGATGCTCGTTCCTCATCGACGGCGACCCCGTGGGTACCCGAGGACATGAGACCGTACGCCTTGCCGAGGGCGGCACGGTCGAGGTGCTCCCGCCGTTCGCAGGAGGGTGACCCGTACACGATGAGCGATCAGCACAACCATCAACCGGGCCAGGGCCACGCACAGGGTCAGAGCCAGTACGACCCGTACCGGCAGCAGCCCGAGCAGCAGTGGCCGACGGGCGCGACCGGTTACGACGAGGCCCCGCACACCCAGCGCTGGCAGGGCCAGACCTGGGAGACGCAGACGCACCCGCACACCCAGGGCGCGGCCTCCGACACGGCCTATCTGCCGCCGCAGAACGCGCAGGCCCCGCAGCCGCAGACCTACGGCGGCCCACTCCCTCCGGAGACCCACGCCGGCCAGGCGTACGCGCAGGACTCCTACGCGCAGCAGCCCTACGCGCAGGACCCGTACGCCCAGCAGTCCCAACCGCAGCAGCCCGCGGACCCGTACGCCGAACCGCAGCCCGGCTCCGCATACCCCTACGACGAGCGCGCCGCCGACGCGTACGCCTACAGCGCGGCGCCCGCCCAGGGGCAGCAGCCGACGTACACCCCGGCCCCCGCCGAGCCGACCCCCGAGAGCGGACCCGCCTACGGGCCCGCGACGGTCGTCGGCAACCAGCGGATCACCGACGCCCAGCGTGCCCGCGCCGAGGGCCGTTCGCCGATCATCGCGCCGGGCATCCAGCCCGCCGGGATCACCGCGGGGATCGGTCTGCTGCTCGCGGGCGGCGCGGCCGTCGGCGAGTACGCCCTGCTCGTACCGCTGCTCGTGCTGCAGGCGCTCACCGCAGCGGGCTGGTTCCGGCTGAACGGGATGTGGCCCGCGCGCCAGGGCATCGCCCTCGCCTTCGCGGGCGCGCTCACCGCGGACGTCGTGCTGCTCGGGGTCGGCCGGGAGAACGCGCCCGCCGCGATCATCGGCACGCTCGGCGTCTGGGTGCTGCTCACGCTGGTGCTCCAACTGCGCTCCCACGCGGGCGCGGACGAGCGGATGCAGGGCCTGATGGCCACGGTCGCCTCGGCGGCGCTCGCGATCGTCGCGGCCGGATTCCTCGGAGCGTCCGCGGACGCGGCGGTCGTGGGTGCGCTCGCGGTGGCCGTCGCCACGCTCGCCCGTGCGCTGCCGTTGCCCGAGATCGCCTCGGTGGTGGTCTCGCTGCTCGCGGCGGCCGGCGCCGGGATCGCGGCCGGCGGTCTGACGGACATCGGCTCGGGCGGTGCGCTGCTCGGGTTCGGCGCCGGGGTCTGCGCGCTGATCGGCCTGCGGGTCGCCAGCTACGACTATCCGTCGCGCTTCGTGCACATGACGGCCGGTGTCGCACTGCCGCTCGCGGCGGCCGCGCCCGCGGTCTACCTGCTGGGGCGGGCCATCGGCTGAGGCCGGATTCTCCGCCACGAGGCCGGGGTCGGCGTCTCCCGCTACGGGGCGGCGACCCCGGCCTCGTACGTCACAGCCTTTCGACAAGATCCCCGGCCCTCGGCGCCGCCGCGGACACCCGGGTTAGGCTCCCCCGAACGACACAGAGGCGGGGGCAACACCGTGCGCGGACTGCGAATATTCCTGATCATCGCCGTGATCCTGGGCGGACTCTTCGTCGCGGCCGACCGCATCGCCGTGGGCTTCGCCGAGGACGAGGCGGCGGACAAGATCCGTATCAGCGAGGGTCTCGCCGAGAAGCCGGACGTCTCCATCAATGGCTTCCCCTTCCTCACCCAGCTCGCCGGCGGTGAGCTCGACGACGTGTCGATCGGCATCGACGACTACGAGGCCCCCGCCGAGAACGGCCGGAAGATCCGGATCGCCGAACTGAACGCCACGATGCACGGCGTCGCCTTCTCCGACGGCTACAGCTCGGCCACCGCCGACAGCGCCGAGGGCTCGGCGCTCATCGCGTACGACGAACTCCTGAAGGCCGCGAAGGTCGAGGCCGTCGATATCGCCCCGGGCGTGACGGGCAAGGTCGTGGGTCTCTCGCAGGGCGGCGGCGGCAAGATCAAGGTCTCCATCCAGCCCACCGTCTTCGGCAAGAAGCTCCCGCCCATCGGCGTCACGAGCACCGTCACCGTGGAGAACGGCAACACGGTGTACGTGCACGCCGACGCGATGCCCAAGCTCGCCGGTGTCTCCGTCGCGGACCGCAAGATGCGCGAGGTCACCGACTTCAAGCAGAAGATCGACGGCCTTCCGGCGGGCATCGACCTCAAGTCGGTCCAGGCGGGCGACGAGGGCGTGGAGATCGCGGTGACGGGATCGCAGCTCAAGCTCGTCGGGTGAGATTGAGTCCCTCCGTCCCGCACTGCGAGACACTCCCGTCCGAAACGGCTGTGTGACGGGCGCGACACCCCCTCCCCGGGCCCGGAACGCCGGGCCCGACCCCTCTCGTATCCCATGATCTGGACGATCTCGTATCACCATACGGACAACCGGTGACACGGCGACCGATACGTCCCTACGATCGGGCCCATGAAGCAACAGGCGGCGGATTTCACGAAGCGGCGGGCAGTAGACCTGTGCCGCGTCGCCGCCATGCTCTGTCGCACTGTCTGAGCGGGCACCCAGGCCTCCCCGGTCACCGACCCCGCTTTCCCCGGACCTCTTGAGCCGCGACGGCTCGGGGTCACCCCGTGCCTCCAGCACCTGCACGTGCGCACCCGTATTCGCATGCCCTGCCGCATCGCCTTCCCTGCCGTAACTGCCCCGAACTGCCCCGGAGGAGACAGCACATGAGCCGCACCGACGTCCTGGTCGACGCAGACTGGGTCGAGGCCAACCTCGACAACCCCCAGGTCGCCATCGTCGAGGTCGACGAGGACACCTCGGCCTACGAGAAGAACCACATCAAGAACGCGATCCGGATCGACTGGACCAAGGACCTCCAGGACCCGGTCCGCCGTGACTTCATCGACCAGGAGGGCTTCGAGAAGCTCCTGTCGGCGAAGGGCATCGGCAACGACACGACCGTCGTCCTGTACGGCGGCAACAACAACTGGTTCGCCTCGTACGCCTTCTGGTACTTCAAGCTCTACGGCCACCAGGACGTGAAGCTCCTCGACGGCGGCCGCAAGAAGTGGGAGCTCGACTCCCGCGACCTCGTCGACGGCGACCAGGTGCCCAGCCGCCCGGCCACCGAGTACAAGGCCAAGGCCCAGGACACTTCGATCCGCGCCTTCCGCGACGACGTCGTGAACGCGATCGGCAGCCAGAACCTGGTCGACGTCCGTTCCCCCGACGAGTTCAGCGGCAAGCTGCTCGCCCCGGCGCACCTTCCGCAGGAGCAGTCGCAGCGTCCGGGCCACGTCCCGTCCGCGCGCAACATCCCGTGGTCCAAGAACGCCAACGACGACGGCACCTTCAAGTCGGACGAGCAGCTCAAGGAGCTCTACGCCGCCGAGCAGGTCGACCTCGCCAAGGACACCATCGCGTACTGCCGTATCGGCGAGCGCTCGGCCCTGACCTGGTTCGTCCTGCACGAGCTGCTCGGTGTCGAGAACGTCAAGAACTACGACGGCTCCTGGACCGAGTACGGCTCCCTCGTCGGCGTGCCGATCGAGCTCGGCGCCAACTGACCACCCGCTGACCTCACTTCGAAAGGACCGACCCATGTGTGGAGCAAAGGCCGGCGGCCCCGACGCCTCGTCCATCAAGCCCGGTGAGACCACCATCCAGGGCCAGGTGACCCGCGACGGCGAGCCCGTCAGCGGTTACGTGCGCCTCCTGGACTCGACCGGCGAGTTCACCGCCGAGGTGCCCACCTCGGCGACCGGACAGTTCCGCTTCTACGCGGCCGAGGGCACGTGGACGCTGCGGGCACTCGTGCCCGGCGGCACCGCGGACCGCACGGTGGTCGCGCAGACCGGCGGCCTCGCCGAGGTCGCGATCGCGGTCTGAGCACCGCGCCCACGGTGGCCTGAGGGCCACCTCGCTCACGGCCGGAGGGCCGCACCCCTGGGGGTTGGACGCCAACAGGAACCGGGTGCGGTCCTCCGGCTCTTTGCGTCCGGGTGCTTCCGTGCGCCCGCGGCCTACGCTGGAGGTATGTACGCGCGAAGGCGGCACGTCTACTTCGCCATGATGGGGTCCTGCCTGACCCTGTTCGTGCTGGCGTGGGCCGTCGTACGGCTCTGGTCGATCCCGGTCGCCGTCGGGATGTGTGTGGTCGCGATGGTGATCCCACCACTCGCCGCGATGGTCGCCAACCGGCGCGGGCCCGAGGACCGCTGGTGGGACGACCCCTCGGGGGACACCAAGTCCGACGAGTGGTGGGACGAGCTCGACGGCAAGCGCAAGCCGCCTTCGTGACGGGCCTGTTCAGGCCTCACAGTGCGCGGCCAGCCCCGCCAGGATCATCTCGCTGCCCTCGCGCGCCTGGTCGTGAGCCTCCTGGGTGGCGCAGGTCTGGCTGAGCGTGACCTTCGAACCGGCCCCGTTCGCCGCGAAGTGCACCGCCATGACCTCGGCCTCGGCGCCCGGCACATCCATCGTGAGCACGATGCGCTCACCCTCGACGACCTCGCGGAACTCACCGCTGAGCGGGAACTGCCCGCCGTCCGGCAGCCCGAGCGTCGCCTTCCAGGGACCGCCCGCCCGTACGTCGATCTCCACGGTGCCCTCGACGGCGCCGAACCAGGCCGGCCACTCGGCGGCGTTCGTGTACGCCTGCCACACGCGCGCCACGGGGGCGGCGATCTCGCGGGAGACGGAGTAGGAGAAACCGGTGGTGTTCTGCTCGCTCATGGTCGTATGCCTCTCATCGGTCGTTACGTCGCCGGTGCGGTCCGAGTGGACTTCGCCGGTGCGGCCCATCTGGCCGCTGGTGACGAGGTGTTGACGTACGAGGGGGAGGAAACTCATCGCGGAATCACCGGAAGCCTACTGTGGCCTGGGTCACAATGGCCGTGCTTTCGGGTCCGGTTGGCTGGTTGTGTGCCGGTGGCGCAGGGTGCGAGTGGTTCTGCGGTGAGATGGTTCCTCGCAGGTCAGGCGGTGTCCTAACCGTTATCCGCAGCCGTACAACTCCTGCTGTTGCCTGTGGGTCTTCTGTGCGCGCCGATACGGAATCGGCACTTCGGGTTCTGCGAACCCGGTGAGCACCAAGAGCCCTGGGGGGATCGTGGAACCAGCAGCACCGCCGATGCCGGAGTTCCGGCCGGCGACCGAAGAGCCACCGCCGACAGCGCCGGAGTCTGAGCCGAGCGCGACGCCTGAGCGCCCGAAGCGCCGGCGCGGGCGCACGACGCTGCTCGTTCTTGCGGCGGCAGTGCTCGGAGTCTCGGGCGGCGCGGCATACGGCTACACCGTCCAGGCGGATCGGCAGCCCACGCCCCTGGCTGCGCTTTCGCAGAGCGATCTCGCCTATCCGGCGAGGGCGTCGACGACGGCAAAGAGCGCGGCGGAACGGCACAAGACCGACGGGGATCTGCGCAAACTGCTGTTGCCTCGACCGGCGGGGGCGCGAGACGCGAAGATCCCGACTTTCGAAGGCGGGCTGCTCCCGGACGACCACTGGATGTCGGTGCGTGAGTACATCGAGGAGTTCGAGAAGCCGTCGGCGATGCTCAGTTTCGTCAATGGGGCCGGAGTGCGCAGGATCGCTGCCTCCGACTGGACGCAGGGCGCCTACCGGGCTATTGCCATCCGGCTGGTGCAGTTCGGCAAGGACGAGGGAGCTGGGGCGATCGACCATGTCGAGGACCGCATGTTCTACCTGAACTCCGAGGCCACTCGGGAGGGGACGCTCAAGGGGAGCGCCGACGGCGCCTGGGTCCTGTTTCCGGTGGAACGGCAGGCGGGCTACATGCCCGTCTACCACGCACAGGCAGTCGCTTTCCGCGGCGACGTGATGGTCGAAGTGCACATTTTCGATACGAAGCAGATCAAGGCGGCGGACATCCGCTCACTGGGAGAGCGGCAGGTGGGACGGCTGTGACTGACACACCGCGCGACGAGTTCGCACATGAGTCCGGCACCTTGGACCCCGCCGGGTTCGGTGCCCCCGATGCACTGGCCTCGGGCCCCGAGCGCCCTGCTCGTGGGCGCAAGCTCGCCGTTGCCCTACTGCCCGTCGTGCTTGTGGTCGGTGCGGTCAGTGGCACCGGGCTCTATCTCAAGTCGACCGTGGAGGGCGCGGACACGACCGTGAGCACCACGTCATGGGGGGAGTGGACCGATCCGGGCGAGGACCCGGCGGGTGAACTTCAACGCGGACGGAGCGACAACGAACTGTCCAAGTTGCTGCTGCCTGTCCCTCAGGGCACAAGCGGCTACCGGTTGGGTCCGGACGTGGATGAGTTCGGGAACGACAGCTCGTTGACCGGTAGGCAGGCAACCGCCCAGTTCAGGGCCGCCGGAAAGGGTCTGACGGGCTCGATGCGCAAGCAGTGGAACAAGCGCGTCGAGAAGCTCGGGCTGCAGGGCGTGGCCTCCCGCTCGTATGTCCTGGGCGGGAGCTCGCTCGTCATGGAGATCACGGTAAGCAAGATGAAGGACCGCAAGGCCTTGCGGTCCATGCACACATTCAGCAGCAAACTCTTTACTGCGGCGCCTGGGCTCAAGCCCGGCCCCAAGATCAAGGGACACAAGGACGTCACTTGCGCGCGGCTGCCTGTGTCCGGGGCGAACAAGGTCGAGGACATGTTCTGCTCAGCGCTCCAAGGCGATGTCCTCGTCACGTTCCACGCGTATGCCGGCAAGCCGATGAGCACGCGCAGTGCCGCCGACCTTCTGAAGGACCAGCTCGACCACATCGATTCGCCGGGGGAGTACGTATGACCGATCAACAGTTGCCTCCGGATGCCCCGGCTCAGCAACCGACCGTGCCCGTGCAGTGGGGCGGCGTGACCCAAGCCGAGCCCGAAGGGCCGGCGACGTTCGTGCAGCCTGCGCCGCCCAAGCCCTCGCTGAGGGACCGCCACGTTCTGCGCGCTGTGGCTCGCTGGACGCTCGTCACCCTTGTCCTCGGCGGGCTCGGCGCAGGATCGGCTTACGCCATCACGTCGATGGAGCGCACCGACGTGCCTGGCCTCGCGACCAAGGACGACGGCCGCTGGGACTATCCGCGACTCAAGCTCCCCGCCCTGCCTGCCGCGGCCCCACGCCCCTTCAGCGACGCCAACCAGGGTGGGATCCACCACGCGGCGCTGACGGATCTCCTCCTGCCCGCACCGAAGGGGGCGAAGGGTGACTCGGGCGCGAAGGAGGTCAAGGCGGTCGACTTTGTGAACCTGTACGCCAAGGACGAGCGTGGCGACATGAGTGCAGCCCTGCGCGATTACGGCGTACGGCAGATCGTGGCGCGATCCTGGACCGCGCCCGATGGCACCGAAAGCCGCATTCACCTCCTCCGCTTCCCCTCCGTCGGTTATGCCGACCGGTTCCTGGACGAGCGTCTGGACCTGGGCGCGGAGGCGGGATCGACGCCTGCCGACGTCCCGGAGGCCGAACTGGACGAGTCCTGGGACAACCCGGACATAGGGGTGGACGTCCGGCAGTACGTCTACGGCGACTCCGGCGGTCGGCTTGCGTATCTGGCAGCGGGCGACACGCTCGCGGTGATCGTCCAGTCCAACAAGGACGGCGCCGAGCGCATCCCCTTCCATCAGACAGTGGTCCTCCAGACTCAGCTCCTGAACTGAGCCGGCTCCACGTGGACGTACCTCACAGAGAAGGCCGGGCCCCAGCCGACTAAGCTGGGGCCCGGCCCGTTCTGCCACCACAGCTCACAAGGAGCACCCAAGTGCTTGAGGCATTCTTCTCAGCCCTGCTCGTCCTGGTCTGCGTCGGCGTTCTCGCCTTCGCCGGGCTGACCGTGAAGAAGCTGTACCAGGGTCAGCGCTGACCTTCCGAAACGCGCACGTACCCGCACGTACACGCACGTACACCCCGTACGCCCCGTACTGAGAGCAACTGATGATCGAGATCCCGTCCGACCTGAACCCCTCCCTCGTGCCCCTCGCCTTCCTGCTCGGCAACTGGGCGGGCGCGGGAGTCTCCGACTTCCCCGGCGCCGAGAAGTGCAACTTCGGGCAGGAGGTCAGCTTCAGCCACGACGGACGTGACTTCATCGAGTACCAGTCGCGTACGTGGGTCCTGGACGCCGAGGGCAACAAGGTCAAGCCGCTGGAGACCGAGTCCGGGTTCTGGCGGATCGACGCCGAGCGCAAGGTCGAGGTCGTGATGGTCCGCGACGACGGTGTCGTCGAGATCTGGTACGGCGAGCTGGCCGACAAGAAGCCGCAGATCGACCTCGTGACCGACGCCGTGGCGCGTACGGCCGCCTCCGGTCCCTACAGCGGCGGCAAGCGGCTCTACGGCTACGTCAAGGGCGACCTGATGTGGGTCGGCGAGAAGCAGACCCCCGAGGTCCCGCTCCGCCCGTACATGTCGGCGCAGCTCAAGAAGGTCGTCACGCCCGAGGAGGTCGCCGAGATGGCGCGCAACCTGGGCGATCTGCCGGACGACGGCATCGCGTTCTTCAAGTAGGCCGGCCTGCTGTTCCACAGGCCCACCTACACTGGGCCTGTGGTGAGCACCGACTGGAAGAGCGACCTCAGACAGCGCGGCTACCGGCTGACGCCGCAGCGTCAGCTGGTGCTCGAAGCCGTCGACACCCTTGAGCACGCGACCCCGGACGACATCCTCGCCGAGGTCCGCAGAACCGCGTCCGGGGTGAACATCTCCACCGTGTACCGGACGCTCGAGCTCCTTGAGGAGCTAGGCCTGGTCAGCCATGCCCACCTGGGCCACGGCGCCCCCACGTACCACCTCGCGGACCGGCACCACCATCTGCATCTGGTCTGCCGCGACTGTACGAACGTGATCGAGGCGGATGTCACGGTGGCCGCCGAGTTCAAGGCGAAGCTGCGGGCGCAGTTCGGCTTCGACACCGATATGAAGCACTTCGCGATCTTCGGCCGGTGCAAGGAGTGCACGGCGAAGGCCTCCCCCGCGGAATGAGCACCGCGGAATGAGCACCGCGGAATAAGAGAGCCGCCGCCCTCGTCGTAACGTAAGTGAGCATGAAGAGCCCCCTCCTGTCCCTGCCCGGCGCCGTCCCCGCCGAAGGCGCCGACGACGGTGTCGCCGCGCACTACGGCGAGCTGTACCGCGAGCAGCGCGCTCTCGCCGAAGGCAGCGGTGTCGTCGACCTCTCGCACCGCGGGGTCCTCACCGTCACCGGCGACGACCGGCTCAGCTGGCTCCATCTGCTGCTCACCCAGCACGTCGAGAAGCTGCCCCCGCACCAGGCCACCGAGGCCCTGATCCTCACGGCCAACGGCCACGTCGAGCACCACCTGGCGCTCGTCGACGACGGCACGACGACGTGGGCGTACTTCGAGGCGGGTACGGGCGAGGCGCTGCTCGCGTACCTGGAGTCGATGAAGTTCTTCTACCGGGTCGAAGTCACCGACCGCACCGAGGAGTTCGCGGTCGTGCATCTGCCGGCCGGTTCGATCGCGGCGGTGCCCGAGGGTGTGGTCGCCCGCGAGACCCCGTACGGCCGCGATCTCTTCCTGCCGCGCGACCAGCTTGAGTCGTACGTGGCGGAGAACGGCCCCGCCGCCGGCATCCTCGCGTACGAGGCGCTGCGCGTGGAGGCCCACCGGCCGCGGCTCGGCTTCGAGACCGATCACCGCACGATCCCGCACGAGCTGGGCTGGATCGGCTCCGCCGTCCATCTCCAGAAGGGCTGCTACCGCGGCCAGGAGACGGTCGCCCGCGTGCAGAACCTGGGCAAGCCCCCGCGCCGCCTGGTCTTCCTGCACCTGGACGGCTCCGAGGTGCACCTGCCCGGCCACGGTACGGAGGTCCGCCTCGCGTCCGACGGTCCCGAAGGCCGCCAGATCGGCTTCGTGACCACCTCGGCCCGCCATCACGAGCTGGGCCCGATCGCCCTCGCTCTCGTGAAGCGGAACGTGCCGGTGGACGCCCCGCTGCTCGTCGGCACCACGGCCGCCGCCCAGGAAGTCGTGGTCGAGCCCTGAGCCGGATCTCCGGTCGAGCCCTGAGCTAGATCTCCGGTCGAGCCCTGAGCTAGATCTCCAACAGCACGGTGAACGGGCCGTCGTTCGTCAGCGACACCTGCATCGACGCCCCGAAGCGGCCCGTCCCCACCGTCGCCCCCAACGTCCGCAGCTGGGCGACCACTTCGTCCACCAGCGGCTCGGCCACGTCGCCGGGCGCGGCCGCGTTCCAGGTGGGGCGGCGGCCCTTGCGGGCGTCCCCGTACAGCGTGAACTGGGAGATGACGAGCAGCGGCGCGTCGATGTCCGAGCAGGACTTCTCGTCGGTGAGCATCCGCAGCGTCCAGAGCTTGCGGGCCAGCTGGGCCGCTTTCTCCTTGGTGTCCTCGTGGGTCACGCCGACCAGGACGCACAGGCCCTCGCCGCTGAACTCGCCCGTCGTCTCGGGGCCGTTCTCACCCTGGACGAGAACACTCGCCCCGTTCGCTCTCTGCACCACCGCACGCATACGGGTCATCATGCCGTGCACCGCGACGAAGCGGACGACCTGGTCCCGGTTCGACCGAACGGCACCACCGAACAGGCACCCCACCAGGGTGTACCACCCCTCAACTCCCGGGTGAACCAAGGGAGAAGTTCCCGCGCGTGGCTCATCCGCCGCGTAATGCCATGCACCTATCCGGGGCCGATCGAGTGCACTCCGCCACAAATCCCACACAGTCAGTGGCACGATGCTGACGAGCCGCGGTGCACCGCACCGGTCTAGGGGACGGAAACGCCATGAGCACTTCGAGTACCGGACAGCCTTCCGGGCCCGTGCCGACAGCCCGCACCGCTGGTGCGGAGACTGCCGCAGTGCCGCGTCCACCGGTCCAGCGCAGCAGCAGCAGCCCCATGCCCGAGCTGCCCGAGCACGATCTGCGCACGCTCCGGCTGCCGGAGCTGCGCCGCCTTCGGCGCACCTCGCAGCAGGACGAGGCCGACCTCAGCTATCTGCGCCGGCTGCTCCAGGGGCGGATCGACATCCTGCGCGCCGAGCTCGCCCGCCGCCTGCACGCCCGTGCGCCCGAGGCGGCCGCGCCCGATCCGGCCGTGGTCGAGCGGCTCTCGGAGATCCTCGCGGACGCGCCCTCCACCCACCGCTCGTCGGCCCGCCATGTCACGCTCGGTACGCCGCACGGCGAGGAGTACCGCCGGCTCGCGGCCGAGATGCTGGCCGAGGTGGAGCTGAGCGACCTCGACGCCCGTACGGACGAAGAGCTGCATACCGCGATGGGACGCCTGATCCGCTACGAACAGCAGGTCTCCCGGCGCCGTCATGCGCTCCAGCGGACCGCTGACGATTGCAGCGCGGAGATCGCGCGCAGGTACCGTGAGGGCGAAGCTCAAGTAGACGACCTGCTGTCCTAGAACCTCGCGGCCCTACGCGGTCCCACGCGTTCCCCGCGGTTCTCCGGTGGCGGGTCCGCGCCACCGGAAGGCCGACGATGACCTCCACCGCCCCTGTCACCACCACCCCCGCCGCAGCCGCGATACCCCCGGTCCTCGCCGAGGTCGTACGTTCCGGCTTCGTCGAGGGCCATCACCGGGGCTCCCTGGTCGTCCTCGCCGCCGACGGCACGGTGGAGCACGCGGTCGGCGACATCACGGCGCCCGTCTTCCCGCGCTCGGCCAACAAGCCCATGCAGGCCGCCGGGATCCTGCGCGCGGGTCTGGAACTGAGCGGCGAACGCCTGGCCCTCACCGCGGCCAGCCACTCCGGCGAACCCTTCCAGCTGGATCTGGTCCGCAAGATGCTCGCCGAGCAGAACGTCGCGGAAACGATGCTGCAGTGCCCTCCCGACCTCCCGCTGGACCCGGTCGAGGCCGAGGAGTATCTGGCCGCGGGACATGTCCGCGAGCGCGTCACCATGAACTGCTCCGGCAAGCACACCTCCATGATCGCGGCCTGCGCGCGGGCCGGCTGGCCCACCGAGAGCTATCTGGACCCGGCGCATCCGCTGCAGCAGCTCATCCGCGAGGTCGTCGAGGAGGCGGCGGGTGAGCCGGTCGCGTCCATCGGTACCGACGGCTGCGGCGCCCCGCTGATGGCGATCACCCTGCCCGGACTCGCCCGCGCCTTCCGCCACTTCGTGCTCGCCCCCGAGGGCACGGCCGAACGCCGCGTCGCCGACGCCATGCGCGCCCACCCCGAGTACGTCGCGGGCACCCGCCGCCCGGACACCTGGCTGATGCGCGAGGTGCCGGGGACGCTCTCGAAGATGGGTGCCGAGGCGGTGCAGGCGGTGGCGCTGCCCGACGGCCGCGCGCTCGCGTTCAAGATCGACGATGGCGCCACCCGGGCGCTGGGTCCTGTGCTGTCCCGGGCCCTGGAGCTGATGGGCGTCGACGCGTCGGTCGTGGCGCGGATCGGTGAGGCACCGCTCCTTGGCGGCGGAGTGCCGGTGGGGGAGATCCGCGCGGCCTTCTGAGTCCTGGGCTCCCTTCTCTTTGTACGGCGTCCGCCGGCAGGTTTTCCGACCTGCCGGCGGACGCCGTTCTGCTTGGCGCCAAAGAATCTATACGGGCGTATTGAACAACTGTATAGGACGGCCGTATAGTCATCGTATGGCACCACGGTGGCTCCGTGGCGCCGCAAGGTGGCGCCACTGGTGCCACTAATGGCTCGACATGGCGCCACGAGAGTGCCATAGTGGTGCCACCGGTTAGTTCGGGACTCCACCACGGTCTTAGTGGGGGAGGCCGGACGCCGGTGTCACAGAGAAGCCGCAGGCGCCGTCATAGGGGTGTGGAGATCGTGGAGACAGCACACAGCAGCAACCAGCAGGCGCCCGGCGCCTTCCTGGCCTTCGCGCGCTTCGTGCTCTGCGGCGGCGGGGTCGGGGTCGTGTCCAGCTTCGCCGTGGCGGGCCTGGCATCTCTGATGCCCTGGGCCCTCGCCAACCTTCTGATCACCGTGGCCTCCACGCTGCTCGCCACCGAGCTGCACGCCCGCTTCACCTTCGGTGCCGGCGGTCGTGCCACTTGGCGCCAGCACTGGCAGTCGGCCGGGTCGGCGGCGGCCGCGTACGCGGTGACCTCCGTGGCGATGCTGATCCTGACCCAGCTGGTGGTCTCACCGGGCGCGGTCATCGAGCAGGTCGTCTACCTCTCGGCCTCCGCCCTCGCGGGCATCGGCCGCTTCCTGGTCCTGCGCCTGGTGGTCTTCGCCCGCAACCGCGGCCAGGTCGCCCCGGCCCCGGTCCCGGCCGCGGTCCGCACCCCGGCCCCCGTGGGCGCGCAGGCGCTCTGCCCGGCGGCGTAGTCCAGCCCCGGGCAGGCGCCCCGCGCCACCCGCACAGCACCCCCGGAAACCCGGATGCACCCGCAGCAGAACCCCGCCTACGGTGGACAGCATGGTCGAAATCCGAACGCTCCAAGACGCCGACATCGCCGACTGGTCCCGCGCCCTCAACACCGGCTTCCTGCGCAGCCCTCTGGTCACGGAGGAGCAACTCGCCGACCGGCGCTCGTTCTTCGACCTCGACCGCACCCTCGGCGCCTTCGACCAGGGACGCTGTGTGGCCACCTTCCGCTCGTTCCCGCAGAAGCTCACCGCGGTCGGTGGAGCCGAGGTGCCGGCCGACGCGATCACCAACGTCACGGTCTCGCCCACCCACCGCCGCCGCGGCCTCCTGAGCCGGATGATGACGCAGGACCTCGACGCGGCGAAGGAGCGCGGTGATGTCGTCGCCACGCTGATCGCCGCCGAGTACCCCATCTACGGGCGGTACGGATTCGGGCCCGCCACCTGGACCACCCGCTGGGAGATCGACGTGCCGCGCGCGGGCCTCGACCCGCGCTGGTCGGGCCCCGGGGACGGTGGCCGGATCGACCTGATCGACGGCGAAGAGGTCCGCAAGATCGGACCCGAACTGCATGAGCGGCTGCGGGCGGGCCAGCCGGGCGCGGTCGATCGCGGCGAGCGCTGGTGGAAGCAGAACACCGGGGTCCTCGCGAACAGCTTCCATCCCTGGACCGAACCCCACTACGCCGTCTACCGCTCACCGTCCGGCGAGGTCGAGGGCCTCGTCGCGTACGAGCCGAAGGCGAACTGGACCGACAACAAGCTGCCGCAGAACACGGCGGAGGTGCGCGGCCTGGACGCGCTCACCCCCGCCGCCGAGCGGGCACTGTGGCGCTACGTGGCCTCCATCGACTGGATCCTCAAGGTCCGCACGCCCCATCTCGCGCCCGACTCCCTGGTCCCGCTCTGCTTCCCGGATCCCCGGTCGGCCAAGGTGATCACGCAGGCCGACTTCCTGTGGGTGCGGATCCTCGATGTCGTACGGGCGTTGGAGGCGCGTACGTACAACGGTGCCGGATCCCTCGTCCTGGAGATCGCGGATCCGGCGGGATACACCGGCGGGCGCTTCCGTCTGGCGGCGGGGCCGCAGGGTGCGAGCTGCACGCGCACCACGGACGACGCGGAACTCTCCATGGACGTACGGGAGTTGGCGACGCTCTGGCTCGGTGACGAGTCGGCCGTACGGCTTGCCGCGCTCGGCACCGTCACCGAGGAGCGGCCCGGAGCCGCCGCCGCGGCGGACGCCCTGCTGCGTACGTCCCGGCGCCCTTGGTGCCCGGACATGTTCTAGTTCCCTGGCTGCTGCATGGGCGGCCGGTCCGCCGACCGTCGGTGCGTCGGCGGACCGACCGGGCTCCCTGCTCCCCTCCGGCAGGGAACCCGGTCAGCCGGACTGGGAGAGCAGCATGACGAGGATGACCGCGCCGATGCTGCTGAACATGGTGTTCTTGGCCTTGATGCCGATGGTCAGCACGACGAAGGCGATGATGCCCATCGGGCCGTACTTCCATTGGATCGCCTGCTCGAAGGCGATGGCGACACCGGCGATGAGGATGGCGACGAGCGGCATAACGGTCCCTCCTTGGGATAGGGGAGGAGCCCTGGTGGCCGGACGCTCGACGTCGGGGACCAACCAGCCAGGGATCTGACCATGTTGCTCTGATTGCTTCCAGCTTGATGGAGTTGGCGACCAACTCGCAAAGGGTTATTTGCCGTTGAGTCCGATCGATAACCATGTTTCCCGCAACTCGCCGAAGATGGCGGGAAGTTGTACCATCTTGTTGTGAGCCTGAATCGTGCTCCACAGGACGAGGTCCACAGCGGTCCCCGCAGCGCAGAGAGCGCCCGCAGGTCGCACCGCGAGGTGGCCGATGAACTACGCGCCCGCATCCGCAACGGCCTGCTCCAGCCGGGCCAACGGATGCCGACTCAGGCCAAGTTGGCCGATGAGTTCGGGGTGGAACGCGGCGCCGTACGGCACGCGCTCGACATCCTCAAAGCCGAACGTCTCCTGACCAATGTGACCAAGGGGAGCCCCGCGACAGTCGCGGTCGACGCGGCGGAGGTGATGCACTCCTTCGCGGGTGCGGAAGCCGCCCCGATGCCGACCACCGTCGCCCTCGGCCCCCGTATCACCTCGGCGTTCGGTGCTCCCCAGGTCGAGATCGACGCCATCTGTCTGACCTCCGTCTCGCTCACCCTCGCCATGGGCGAGGCGCTGCGCCACATCCACGCCGGGGGGCCGAAACCGGCCAGGGTCAGTGTCCGGGTGCTCCTGCCGAGCCGCCATATCGACCTCGCCTTCCCGGTGCCGGTCCAGGGCGTCGTAGCAGGTCAGGAGGCGATCAACCCCGTGCGCAGACAGTGGCTGGCCCAGCGCAACGCGCAGGGTCAGGTGCTGAAGCACAACCTGCTCGCGCTGCGGGCCACCCATGACATGGACGTACAGGTGCAGTTCAGGGCGCTGCCGTTCACCCCGCCGGTGAAGCTGTATCTGCTCAACGGCTCGGAAGCGCTCTTCGCGTACTACACGCTCACACAGCGCGGCACCGAGATCGATCACGAGCATGTGGAGATGTACGACGCCCAGGGGACGCAGTCGATGCTCTTCGCGTTCCAGCAGGGGGCGGGGCTCAGGGACACGACCTTCGTCGAGCAGTCGCATCTGTGGTTCAACGCGCTGTGGGAGACGATCAGTTCGCCGCTGGAGCTGGCGCCGCCCGGGCTCTAGGCGAGGCCCCCCGAGCAGGGGAAGACCCCGGACAGGGGAAGGCCCCGCCAGGCCTTGGGAGGCTCAGAAGGCGGGGCCGGCGACCATCAGGGCGAGCACCACGGCCCCGATGGAGCTGCAGGTGGGATTCCTGGCCTTGATGCCGATGGTCAGCAGCAGCAGGCCGATGATTCCCATGGGCCCGTACTGCCACTGCACCAGCTGCTCGAATCCCATGACGAAGATTGCACCGAGCACGGCGATGACAGGCATGGTGGTTCCTCCTTCGGGGTGGGGAGGAGCTGCACGACCCAACTACTACCAACTTCAACGGGACTTGGTAGAGGTTGGCTCCTAGTCTCACCAAGTTTCTTCCCGTACCCCCTAAGTCGAAACAACTGCCGCCAGCTCGGCGGAAGTTGTAACCTGCTGGTCGTGACCCAGGCCCAGGAGAGCGTCAAGGTGAACGGCAGAAAGCCCTCGCACCACGAGATCGCAGAGATACTCCGCAACCGGATCAGGAGCGGCGAGCTGCAGCCCGGCAGCCGGCTGCCGACCCAGGGCAGGCTCGCGGAGGAGTTCGGCGTGGAACGGGGCACGGTCCGCCTCGCCCTGCGGATGCTCCAGGACGACGGCCTGCTCAAGAACGTCACCAAGGGCGCACCGCCCCAGATCGCCCCCCAGGCCCCGCCGTCCATGCCGCTCGGCCCCCAGCCGACGATGGTCGGCCTCGGCCCCCAACTGGTCCGCGCCTTCGGCCGGCCGCACGTACGGATCGACGCGCTCAGCCTGACCTCCGAGACCCTGATGATCGCCCTGGGCGAGCCGCTGCGCCGGGTCCACGAGGGCAGTCTGCGGCCGGAGTCCATCGAGGTCCGCCTGCTGCTGCCGAGCCGGGACATCGAGCTGGCGTTCCCGGCGCCGGTGGAGGGCGACCCGGAGGCGGTCCACAAGCGCTGGCTCGACCAGCGCAATGCGCAGGGGCAGGTCTTGAAGCACAACCTCCTCGCGCTTCGGAGCACTCACGAGATCGATGTCCGTGTCTCGTTCAAGGCTCTGCCGTTCACCCCGCCGGTGAAGCTGTATCTGCTCAACGGCTCGGAGGCGCTGTTCGGCTATTACATGATCATGCGGCGCGAGGAGGCCGTCGGCGTGGGCAGCGAGATGACCGAGCTGTACGACACCCTCGGCTCCAAGTCCCTTCTCTTCTCCTTCGAAAGGCCGGCCACGGGCGAGCCGGGGGTGGGTAAGGACGCTTCATTTGTGCAGGAGTCGCAGAGTTGGTTCGACGCACTCTGGAACACGATCGCGGGGGACCTGACACTCTCTTAGTGACTTCTTCTGAACTGACGCAGACCGAACGGACGGCACCAGTGATCGACAGAGTCCGCAATCTGATCACCGGCAAGACAGCGGTGCTGTTCGACTTCGACGGGCCGATCTGCCGGCTGTTCCATGGCCATCCGGCGCACGGTATTGCTGCCCGCCTGATCGAACGCATCGAGGCCGGGGCCGACCGTGAACTCCCGGGGGCCGACTGGGACTCCGAGGACCCGCACTCGATCCTGCGGGCCGTGCACGAGGAGCAGCCGGACGGCGAGCTGATCGAGGTGCTCGAGGCGCAGGTGACGCAGGAAGAGGTGGTGGCGACCGAGACGGCGTATCCCACCCCCTTCGCCGACCGCCTCATCCAGACCTGGAACGCGACCGGGGTCCGCCTTGCGGTGACGACCAACAACTCCCCGCTGGCAGTGGACAAGTACCTGGCGAACCGCCGGCTTTCGCACTGCTTCCGGTCGGTCCACGGCCGTACCGCACGCGCCGATCACCTCAAGCCCGACCCCGACTGCCTGCACCGCGCTCTCCACTCCCTGGACGCGGCACCCTCGGACGCATTGATGATCGGTGACACCGCGGCGGATCTGCTGGCCGCCCGCGCGGCAGGCGTCGACTTCCTCGGCTACGGCAGGGACCCGTTCCGGCAGGGCCGGCTGCACGACGCAGGAGCCGACCTGGTGGTCGGCTCCCTGGGGCCCGTTCTCGATCTCGTCTGGGAGACGGCGGCTCAGGCCTGAGCCAGGACGAGCATCGCAGCCACGGCGGCCGCGTAGGCCACCGTGGCATTCCGTGTGCGCAGCGCCGTGACCACGAGGGCGATGGTCACGATCACCGGACCGCCTTCGATGAGATGCATACGGTCGAGCAACTGCCAGAGAATCAACGCCAGTTCGACCATCTCCGGGAACCTTGTCATGGTGCCCACCCTCCCCTCGTCAGTCCAACTGGACTGGTTGTCTGAAAGGTATGTCCCCTGGACTGGTGATCGACATTCCAAGTCGCCACCTGCGCAGTCAACTTGTCTGAAAGTGGTTTGTGGCCGGTAATCCGACGGTACGTTGAGGGGCGTGAACGAAAGCGGCGGGGAGATCTACCAGAATGTCGCGGACAAGCTGAGGGCCAGACTCAAAGACGGCACGTACCGGGTCGGCCAACAGCTGCCATCTCAGCGGGAGTTGGCGGACGAGCTGGATGTCTCGCGCGACACGGTGGTGAAGGTGCTGCATGAGCTGGCGGCGGAGGGACTGGTCGAATCCCGCCGTGGCAGTGGCACCCGTGTGCGCCCGCATCCGGAGACGCTCCGGGCGCAGCAGCAGATTCCTTCGGTGATGGGGGACGGGCGGAGCCGGAGGGTGACGCTCGGGCCGCTGATCAGTGAGGCTTTCGAAGCCCCCGATGTCACTCTTGACGTCTTCACCCTCACGTCCGAGTCCTTGGACACGCACATCAGGCTTCAGGCCGAGCGGGTACGGGCGGGGGAGATCGCGCCGAGTTCGGTGAGCGTGCGGATGCTGCTGCCCGATGAGAGCGTCCGGCTGCCGTATCCGCGAGTGAAGGGGAACCCGAGGGATCCCCGGCCGCAGGACCGGCTTCGTGCCATCACCGAACTGCATTCCCGCTCATTGAGGCGGGTGTTGGGGGAACTGAAGACGGAAGAGCTGGTGGGGTCGGTCTCCGTCGAGATCAGGACGGTTCCGCTGGTGCCGTACTTCAAGGTCTATCTGCTCAACGGCCGTGAGGCGCTGCTCGGGCCCTACGAAGTCATCGAGCGCACGATCGTGCTGCTCGACGACACCCCGGCAGATGTGGTGGACGTGCTGGGGCTCGGCTCCACGTTGGCCCATCACGCGGCCGACGATGATTCAAGGTCGGCCGCGTCGGTCTTCGTCGCAAGTCTGCAGGCTTGGTTCGACTCCCTGTGGGAGTTCCTTTCCGAGCCCGAGAGTCACTGAACTCACGAACCCTTGGGTTCAAGACCGTCCGCTCGGATCAGGGCGCCTTCGGCTGTAGGCAGCGACCGTTCCAGATACGGGTTGGCGGCAGGCCTGGAACGAAGGCCCAGGGCTGCTGTGGCGTCGGCCAGCGTCATCGCGTAGCGGTCCACGGCACGCCTCACGTTGGGTGCGTCGAGACTGCTGCCCGTGACCATCCGGTCGAGGTCGATATACGCGGAGCGGATCAGTTCGACCCAGCGGTACACCCGCCAGTCGTCCTTCCAGCCCTGTGTGTACTCCGGACCGAGTCTCGTGCACCAGCGCGCGAACATGCGCTCACGGATCGCCGGTCGCACCGGTGTGAGATGCAGGTGCCGCACGAGGTCGTAGAGCGGGTCGCCGACCATCGCCATCTCCCAGTCGATGATGGAGAGCCCGCCCTCGGGGCGCCGCACCAGGTTCCACGGATTGAGATCTCCGTGGAGCAACGCGTGGCTGCGGGGCGTGACTTGGTGGCGGCGGAGCAGGTCCCTCAGCCCGTCCTCGTGAGGCAGGCCCAGTGCGCGCGCGAGCCTCTTGGATTCAGGGGAGAGCGAAGCGACAAGGTGGACCAGCTGCGTGCTGAGCCAGGTATAGAAGTCCAGCCCTTCCGAGGCCGGGTCCACAGAGCGCAGGGCTCCGAGCTCGATGCCGGCCAGCGCGACGAGTTGGTCGACGAGGTGGTCGGCTTCATGCGGCAGCAGTCCGTCTTTGGGATGGCTGGGTGTCAGGTTGTCGCCGTCCGGGCCTTCGTACGTGTGGATGGCGAAGTTGTCCTTGAGCGCGCTCGTCCCCAGGGCGAGCAGGCGAGGCGCGCAGACGATGTTCCGTGTGGCCGAGGACTGTTCGATGAGACGGAGCACTGCGTGTTCACTGAGGAAGCTCTGCTCCAACCGGCCCTCGCCGCCCACTTTGCGCCGTACGACGATGGGCTGTAGGTCCGGAAGGCGGACCACGGTGTTGAGATGTGCCGTGCCTCGGAACACCTGACTTGCCGGGGCGGCCCCTTCGGCCTTGAGCGCCGCGAGAACGGTGTCGGGAGGGCAAGCGGGATTCTTGAGACGCTCATCGGGCTGGAAGGTGATGCCCTGCGTGATTGCCGATTGCCCTGCGCGCCCCAGCTGGGAGGCCTGCCAGCGGTAGAGAGCCTTGGTGATCTCGCGATAGGAAATGTCCGCCAGTCGCAGTGGCGGGGTCGCGTTGATCAGTGCCTGTGCCACCTGTTGCGTGGCTCGTTCCAGACGTTGGGGTTCGAGGGAGTCGCCGAGTGAATCTGCCGCGCGCATCACATCGGGGAAGACGGACTGGGCGTACTCGAACGCGAGGTAGTGCTTCAGATCTCGTTGCAGTCCTGCGGCGGCCGAGGGGGACACCTGCTCCATCGCGCCCTGCCAGGCCTCGATGACCTCCTGCTGCTGAAACTCCGGGTAATGCATCCGCACCAGGTGATTGGCCAGGTCATGCAGCGGATCGCCCCATGAAGCGAGTTCCCAGTCCACGTACACGAGCGGGTTGTGGGTGTTGTACGTGACGATGATGTTGTCTCGGTGCAGATCGGTGTGGAGGAGGCTGTACGGTCTCGGCGACATGGCCGGGATGCGCTCCGCGAACTGCGTGAGAGCGTCCTCAGAGATACCGAGCGCCGCGAACAGGCCACCGAAACGCACCCAGTTGGGCTTGCGGATCTGTTCGTCCGCCAAGCCGGCCAGGGTCCGCAGAAAACCACGGCTGTCCCGGTGGGTGCGTGGCCAGCAGTCCGGGAGGCGGGGCAGCGCCTCCTTGCGTACCCGCGTCATCTGAGCCAGTACGCCGGTCAGGGCACCCACCAGAAGGCTGTCGACGGGCTTGCCGTTGGCGCACACGCTGGAGAGCGGAACTCCCTGCACATAACTGTGGATCGAGGTGCCCTCGTGCGATGCCAGACAGCGTGGAACCTGCGGAAGCACTTCCTTGACCGCGTCGAGGACCTCGGCTTCTTCTTCCCATGTCCTGATGACCACGCGCAGAGCATCAGGTCGTCGAGTACGCGCCATCACGGCGGTGTCGGGTGCCTGCCCCAGCAGGACGGCGACGCTCTCCTTCAACGGAATCAGGAAGTTCCGGTTGTGGTGACCGCGGGACATCGCACCATGCCGCTGTGCGTACTCCACGAAGTCCCCCAGCAATTCATGCGGAGTGCGCGGGGTGCTCTGCGGAGGAGCGGGATAGAAGGCAGGCGCTCCGGCCACTTCAGGCTCCTGATTGCTCCTGGGTGCCACCTGGGGCAGCTGAGGTGTTGCACACCCTAGTGGTGGACTTTGAAACCTGCGACTTAGACAGAGGATTCAATGCCCCAACGAGTGAGGCAACTGGAACCGCCGTTGTAGTACATACGTGGGCGCCGGGGTTTCTGGTTGCCGCGCCGATGTCTTGCTTCCGTTACTGGCCTGCGGCGAAAATGTCTCGGCGGTGGGGAGGAGAGTACGGCTGAGGCGTTTTCAGGCACGCTTCCAGGCGCCTGTGACCCGGGTGTTGCTGCTCGGTATCTTCCTGACCACCACGGTGGCGCAGTTCGTCCCATCGGTGGGTGCAGGAGTTGGTGACATCCGCACGCGTTGAGCTCGGTGCTGTACTCCCTTGGGGTCGTAGACGCGCCCGGGGACGGAGCCCCTCAAGCCGTACGCCTCCGGAACAGCCACCCCGAAGCCACCGCCGAAGCCCCCAGGATCCCCGCGCACCAGGCGAGTGCGATCCAGGGAGTCCAGCCCACCGGCTGGCCGAGCAGCAGGCCCCGCAAGGAGTCGATGACCTGGCTGACCGGCTGGTTCTCCGCGAAGCCCTGGAGCCAGGAGGGCAGGGAGGACGTGGGGACGAAGGCGCTGGAGGGGTAGGGCAGGAAGCTGACGAAGAAGGTGAAGCCGCCCGCCGCTTCCGGGGACTTGGCCAGGAGGCCGACCGCCGCGCTGAGCCAGGACAGGGCCAGGATGAAGGCGAGCAGGATGCCGAGGGCGGCCGCCCAGCCGGCCGGTGTGGCCGCGGGGCGGAAGCCCATGGCGAAGGCCAGGGCGAGGACCAGTGAGGTCGCCACCATGTTGCGGGCGGCCGATGCGGCCACGTGGCCGGCCAGGATCGGGGCGCCGCCGATGTTCAGGGAGCGGAAGCGGTCGATGATGCCGGTCTTCAGGTCCTCGACGACCGCGATGGCCGTGTTGGAGGAGCCGAAGCCCGCACACAGGAGCAGGACGCCCGGCACGACGTAGGTGACGTACTGCTGGTCGGTTCCGGTGTCGATCGCGCCGCCGAAGAAGTTGACGAAGATCAGCAGGAGCATCACGGGCAGGGCGAGCGCGGTGATGAGGGCGTCCACGTTGCGGCGGGACATGCGCAGGGCGCGGCCGCTCATGATCAGGGCGTCAGACATTGCTCGGCTCCTTCGGGGGAGAGGGAACGACCTCGGCGGGCGCACGGCCCGTGAGCGTCAGGAAGACGTCGTCGAGCGTCGCGGTGTGCAGGGTGAAGTGGGTGATGGCGGTGCGTGACGGGTCGAGGTCGTCCAGGAGCGCGCGGACATCGGCCGCGCTGCCGTCCGTGGGGATGCCCAGGACCCGCGCCTCGGGGTCGCTGTAGGTGGCGCGGGGTGCGAGACGGAGATACGTCTGCGAGTCGGCGACCGTGACGTCGAGGCGGTGGTCCGCCACGCGCTGCTTGAGTTCGGCCGCCGTGCCTTCGGCGACGAGGGCGCCGGAGTCCAGGACCGCGATCCGGTCCGCCAACTGGTCCGCCTCCTCCAGATACTGCGTGGTGAGGAAGACGGTGGTGCCCGCGGCGCGCAACTCCCGTACGACCGTCCAGAGTTCCTGACGGCTGCGCGGATCGAGGCCGGTGGTCGGCTCGTCGAGGAAGATGACCTCGGGGGAGCCGACCAGTGAGGCCGCCAGGTCGAGACGGCGGCGCATCCCTCCCGAGTAGGTGCTGACCAGCCGGTCGGCGGCTGCCGTGAGGTCGAAGCGGGTGAGGAGTTCGGCCGCCTTCGCGCGGGCCGCGGCCCGTGACGGACGGGTGCCCGTCGCCGAGGGGGCGAGGCGGGCCATCATCCGCAGGTTCTCGGCGCCCGTCTGCTTCTCGTCGACCGCCGCGAACTGGCCGGTGAGGGAGATGGCCCGGCGCACCCGCGCCCGTTCCGTACGGACGTCATGACCCGCCACGCGCGCCGTGCCCGCGTCCGCGGTGGCGAGCGTGGCCAGGATGCGGACGGCGGTGGTCTTGCCGGCGCCGTTGGGGCCGAGCAGTGCGTAGACGGTGCCGCGCGGCACCCTCAGGTCGAGGCCGCGCAGGACCTCGTGTTTTCCGTAGCTCTTGCGGAGGCCGGTGGCCTCGATGGCCGCGGATGTGTCTGTGATCGCGACCGTGGTCGTGGCTGCGATGGGCATGGCTGGTTCCCCGTTTCCCGCGCGGTGGCGGCTCCGGCGTCTCTTCTGCGTAACCCTTACGCATTACTGTGTAAGGGTTACGCAGAAATAGGATGTGCGTCAAGCTCGGATACGGACCGGGTCCGAAGCGGCAGGAAACGCACGGAGGCGGCGAGGCGGATGGTGCAGGCGGACGACGGCACGGGCCTGCCTGTGACCCTCGCGACGGCCTGGGGTCTGCGTGAGCGCCCCGCCAAGGGGCCGAAGCCTGGTCTCTCGCTCGACCGGATCGTCGAGGAGGCGGTGGCGATCGCGGCCGCCGAGGGCGTCGAGGCGGTGTCGATGCCCCGGGTGGCCAAGCGGCTCGGCGTATCGACGATGTCGCTCTACCGGTACGTGGAGGCCAAGAGTGAGCTCCTGATCCTGATGCAGGAGGCCATCACCCCGCCCACCCCCACGCTGGACCCCGAAGCGGGCTGGCGGGAGTCGTTGGCTGTGTGGGCGCGCGAGCAGCGCAAGTTCTTCTACGCCCATCTCTGGGTACTGCGGCTCCCGCTCACCGGACCGCCCGCGACCCCGCGGCAGGTCGACTGGATGGAGTGCGGGCTGTCCGCGCTCAAGGACACCGGGCTGCCCGAAGAGGCCAAGCTGAGCGTGCTGTTGCTGGTCGGCGGCTATGTGCGCAACGAGGCCTCCGTCATGTCCAGCATCGTGAAGGCGATCGTGGAGAGCGGCCGTACGCCCGACGAGCACCTGCGCGCCTACGCCCGTACGCTCGCCGCGCTCTCCGACCCCGAACGGCACCCCGGTGTCACGCGGGTGCTCGAATCCGGGGTGCTCTCCGGGGCGGACGGCGAGGACGACGAGTTCGAGTTCGGGCTCGCGTGCGTGCTCGACGGGGTCGCGGCGCTCATCGAGCGCCGAGCCGGTTCCTGAGCCGTACGAGCGCGATGCGCGCGCTCAACTCGGCTCGCTCAGCTCCCCCTTGAGCAGATCCAGCAGCATCCCGTCCGCCCAGAACCCGCGCTCGTGGTCGTACCACTGCTTGCGCAGCACGCCCACGCGGCGAAAGCCCAGCCGCTCGTAGCAGGCGATCGCGGCCTCGTTCTCCGCCGCGGGGTCGATGGTCAGACGGTGGTGTCCGCGTACGTCGAAGAGCCAGCGGGCCAGGGTGCGGATGGCGTCCGTGCCCAGGCCCAGACGGTGGTGCTCGGGGTGGACGAAAATATCGATGGAGGCGTACCGGAAGTCGGGGTCCGCCTCCTCGTGCCACTGGATCATGCCGACGTTCTCGCCCTTGACGGTGATCGTCAGATGCCGGTGCTCCGGCTCGGCCAGATCGCCCTCGGGATCCGGCCAGTGCCACCAGCGGCGCACCTCTGCGGTGGCGAGCGCGGTGCGGAACGCCGGCAGATCGTCCGCGGTCGCGGGGCGCAGGGTCACGTAGGTGCCGTGCAGGGAGTCCATCCCCCCAGTGTCCCTCGCGGGCCGCGAACTTCGAGCGTTCCGTACGGGCTTCGGTACGGTCCCGGCCGGCCGCGCCACGCTCCGGCGCTCAGCCCAAGTGGCCGATTCCCGAAGCCAGTTGGGCGAAGGCGAGCTCGGCCGCCTCCACGGCGTCGGGGAGTACGCGGGACGCGGGCTCGCCCGCCGCGATCCGGTGCCGGTTCGTGTCCGCGAGGATCCTCCGTACGGCGATGATCTGGCCGGCCGCGAGGTGCGCGCCGACACCGCCACCCAGTGCGTCGCGGAGCGCCTCCTCCGAGCGGGTCAGGAAGCCGAGCATCCGCGCGACCACCGAGGGCGTTCCGTACGCGAGCCGCTGGAACGCGAGGACCTGCGGGTGCTCGCACAGGCCCGTGACCGGATCCTGGCGCCGCAGGCCCGCCAGGAAGTCGCGGCGCAGTGCGTCCAGCGGGGACTCGCCCTTCGCGCGGCCGGTCACGATCCGCGCGGCCTCGTCCTCGTGGTCCGCGAAGCGGTGCAGGACGAGGTCCTCCTTGGCCGGGAAGTAGCGGAACAGGGTCGGCTTGGAGACCCCCGCCGCGGCGGCCACCTCGGCCACCGGGACCTGGTCGAAGCCGCGCTCGAGGAAGAGGGCGATCGCGGTCTCGGAGAGGGTGTCGAAGGTCTGCTGCTTCTTGCGGGCGCGCAGGCCGGGGGCTTCGGGCATACGGACAGCGTACCCGTGGGCGTAACCCGGTAAAAAATGTAACCCGGTAACGTTTTCGGTTATCCTCGATGTATGACCGCCCTCATTCCGACCGCCCTCAATCCGACCCTCCTCATTCGCGAACGCAGCCACCACGACCTCTGCCGCACCGCCCTCACCGCGATGATCGAGGGCGCCCACGAACAGGTCGTCGTCGGTGAGAACGCCTCCGCCTCCGGCGCCGACGCCGAGGTGCTCGGCTATGAACTGCGCAGCCGCGCCAAGGAGATGGCCGAGCTGCCGGAGGGTCCGCTGTTCTTCGGGCGGCTCGACTTCGCGGGCGTACGGGACAGTGCGACCGCCGGTGATCACCGCGGGCAGAGCTACCACATCGGCCGGCTGCGGATCAGCGAGCACCCGGCCGCCCCGCCCCTGGTCGTCGACTGGCGAGCCCCCGTCTCGCGCGCCTTCTACCGTGCGAGCGCCCATGACCCGCAGGGTGTCGCGGTGCGCCGGCGGTTCGGCTGGGCGCCCGGCGGCCGCGGGGACTCGGCGGATCTGACCGGCTACGAGGACGAACTCCTGGGGGAGGGCGAGGAGTTGAGCGGCCCGAGCGCCTTCCTCGCCGAGGAGATCGAGCGTCCGCGGGTGGGGCCGATGCGCGATATCGCGGCCACGATCCAGCCCGAGCAGGACGAGTTGGTACGCGGGGAACTGGGCGTCTCCGTCTGCGTCCAGGGTGCGCCCGGCACCGGCAAGACGGCGGTCGGCCTGCACCGCGCCGCGTATCTGCTCTACACGCACCCCCAGCGCATCCGGCGCGGCGGACTGCTGATCCTCGGCCCCAACCGGACCTTCCTCACGTACATCTCGGAAGTCCTGCCCTCGCTCGGCGAGACGGGTGTGCGGCAGTCCACGGTGGACGAGGAGATCGCCCGTCACCCGGTGCGCGCGGTGGACACTCCGCAGGCGGCCGCCGTGAAGCATGACGCGCGGATGGCGGCGGTGCTGCACCGCGCGCTCTACGCGCGGGTACGGCTGCCCGCCGACTCGCTTGCCGTGGTGGACGGTTCGTACCGCTGGCGGGTGTCGCTGGACGAGCTCGAGCGGATCGTCGCGGATGTGCGCGCGGAGGCGCCGCCGTACGCGACCGGGCGTGAGCGGGTGCAGACGCGCGTACTCGCGCTCGTACGCGATCAGGCCGAGCGCCGCTCCGGGACCCGCGACCACGCGTGGCTGCAGAGGATGGGGCGGCAGGTGCGGGGGTTCCTCGACGAGGTGTGGCCGCGGGTGAAGCCGGAGGAGGTGCTGGCCGGGGTGCTCATGGATCCGTCGGGTGCCGTCGAGCTGTCCGAGGTGGAGCGGAAGGCGCTGGCCTGGGGGAAGGTGCCTCGGTCGGTGAAGTCGGTGGGGTCGGTGAAATCGGTGGGGACGGTGGGGTCGGTCAAGTGGTCGGCAGCGGACCTGGTGTTGCTCGACGAGGTCGCCGGGTTGATCGAACACCCCGCCGGATACGGGCACATCGTGATCGACGAGGCGCAGGACCTGTCACCCATGCAGGCGCGGGTGATCGCGCGGCGGGCGCGGTTCGGATCGCTGACCGTGCTCGGGGATCTGGCTCAGGGGACCACGCCGTGGGCCGCGCGCTCCTGGCCCGAGCTGCTCGCGCAGCTCGGGAAGCCGGACGCGGCGATCATCCCGCTGACCACCGGTTTCCGGGTGCCGGAGGCGGTGGTGGAGCTGGCGAACCGGCTGCTCGGAACGCTCGCGGTGGACGTGCCCGGTGGGCGGTCGCTGCGCAGGGACGGGGAGTTGAGGATGCTTCCCGTACGGGATGTGGCGGCCGCGACCGTCGAGGCGGTCGTACGGGCGCTGGGCCGGGAGGGCTCGGTGGGGGTGATCGCGGCGGATGCGCAGGTGTCCGAGGTGGGTGCGGCCCTGGCGGCGGCGGGGATCTCGGTGGCGGGACCCGATGAGCTGGGCGCGCGGGTCACCCTGCTGCCTGCCTCGCTCGCCAAGGGGCTCGAGTACGACCACGTGGTCGCCGTCGAACCCGCTGCCGTGGCGGAGGCCGAGGAGCGGGGCCTGGAGCGGCTGTACGTGGTGCTGACCCGGGCCGTTTCGCGGCTCGACGTGGTGCACGGCCGGGCGCTGCCGTTCTGAGGTGGGGGCTGTTGTGAAGAGGCGGGGGCTGTCGTGAAGAGGCGGGGGCGTAGCCTCGGGAGTGGATATGTTGGCTGTGGAGGGGTGGGTCTCGGGGATGGCCGGCGCGGGGGTCAAAAGCAGGGAGCGGGCAGAGGAGTTCGAGGAGCTGCGACCGCTGCTCTTCTCCATCTCGTATCGGATCCTCGGCAGCGTCAGCGAGGCGGAGGACGCGATCCAGGAGACGTGGCTGCGCTACGAGACGAGCACGACCCGACCCGATTCGCTCAAGTCCTTTCTCTCCACGGTGATCACCCGGATCTCCATCGACGTCCTGCGTTCGGCGCGGGTGCGGCGTGAGGAGTACGTGGGGGACTGGCTGCCCGAGCCGCTCTTGAACGATCCGTACGAAGACCCGGCGCGGGCCGCCGAGTTGGCGGACTCGGTCTCCGTCGCGGCGCTGCTGCTCCTTGAGCGGCTCAGTCCGCTCGAGCGTGCGGTGTTCGTGCTCCGTGAGGTGTTCGGGTTCGGCTATCCCGAGGTGGCGGAGGCGGTCGGCCGCACCGAGGCGGCCTGCCGGCAGCTGTCGGCGCGGGCACGCAAGCACATGGAGGAGGGGCGGCCCCGGTTCGACGCGGACCGCAAGGAGCGCGAGGAGCTGGCGGCCCGCTTCTTCGCGGCGCTGCGCGAGGGAAGCGTCGAGAGTCTGCAGGAACTGCTCGCCGCCGATGTGCAGATGGTCGGCGACGGGGGCGGCAAGGCGCCGCAGCTCGCGCGGCACATCATCGGTGTCGACAAGGTGGCGCGGCTCATCGCCGGTGCGTTCCCGCCGATCTTCTCGATCGGCACCGTCGTGGACGCCCAGGAGATCAACGGGCAGCCGGGCGCGCTGTTCCGCGACCGCGACGGACGGGTGGTCGTCGCGATCACGCTCGATGTCGTGGACGGGCATATCGCGGCGATCCGCTCGATGATCAACCCCGACAAGCTGGGGCATCTGGGTGAGGTGGGGGATGCGTGGGCGATGAAGGAGGAGTGGAGCCGGGTGCGTAAGGCCTGAGCGGGCTCGTACCCGGCGTGCAACCGGCGGTGTGCGGGCGTGCAACCGGCCGTGTGCGCACTCTTGTTGGGGTTGGTCTGTACCTGCCATGCTGCCCGCGCCGCTTGGCTGCTCCCTCTTCCCCCGGAGGTCTCGCATGCGCCGCCGCTCCTTCCCCGTACGCCACAGATTCCTTGCCGCCCTCGGGCTGCTGCCCGCGTTTGTGATCCCGAGTGCTCCGTCGCAGGCTGCCGAGATCGCGGCCGGTAACTCGCCGCAGGTCTACGGCGCTTGGCACTGCTCCGACGATGCGTGTACGTGGGGACGGGTGCGTACCGTCGCCGAGTTCGACTCGATGAACCACTGGCTCATCGACCGCGGGGACGGCCGTCCCTCCGTGAACGTCGTGGTCCTCAGCTTCGTCGAACCCCAGAAACTCCTGCACCTCACCGACGACGCCACGACGGTCGACGGGATCCCCAAGGGCATGACCTCGGAGATCGTGCAGTACTTCACCTCGCGCGGGGTGCGCGTGATGCTCTCGATCGGCGGCATCACGTACACCGACGAATGGGACGCGGCCCTCACCGAGAACGCCACCCAACTCGGCCTGAACGCCGCCGCGGTGGCCTCGCGTCTCGGCGTCGGCATCGAGATCGACTACGAGCAGAACACCGACCCGAACCTCCCCGCGCTCCAGGCCTTCATCGACGCCTACCGCTCGGTCCACCCGTACGACGCGAGCGGCAGCAAGCCGGCCGCGCGGCTCACCATCGACGTGGCGGCGGGCGACCGCTGGCTGATCGGCATCAACCGCAAGGCCACGGCCGACTGGCTGCGTACGGACAAGCCGGTGCTCGACTACGCCAACGCGATGGTGCCCGCGCGCCAGCCGTCGCTGAGCGCGGCGACCGCGAACTGGCAGGAGCACGTGGACGGCAAACCGCAGTTCTCGCCGCCCGTACTGCCGCTCGCCCCCGCCAAGTTCACGGGCGGGCTGTACGTCGCGTACGGCCGCTCGCCGCTGCCCGAGTGCACCAACTTCGCCAACTCGTTGCAGAAATCCACGGGTTCGTACGTGCAGAACGTGGCCCCGAACGGCGCGGGCTCGTCCTCCGGCATGCTCGGCTACATGTTCTGGGCGGCCGAGAAGCCCTCGGACCGTGGACTCGGCACCCAGCCGCCGAACACCTGCGAAGGGGGAGTGGGCGCGGGGGCGACGGCGTACTCGGTACCGGTGCCGATGCCGGCGCTGCGGCAGAACTGAGACCTGGCAGGGGGCGCCGCGGGTGCGCGGCGCCCCCTTGCCGTGCACCACGAGGTGGTTGGCGAGCGTCCGCACGTCGAAGGCGTCGCACGGCGATGGGGATCTCCCCATCGCGCGGCCTCTGTCGCCGGGCACGGTCCGCCGCGAGGTCCACTGTCAGCCGCGGTCGAGGCTCCGGGAGATGCGCTGCCCGAGCCTGGCCCGGCAGTCCGGCCATTCCGCCGCGGTGATCGAGAAGATGGCCGAGTCGCGCAGGAGGCCGTCCTCGCCAGGGGCCCACGACCGGGACCAGTTCCGCAGTACGCCTTCGAAGCGAGCGCCCACCCCTTCGATCGCAGCCCGGCAGCGGGTGTTCCGCGCGTCCGTCTTCAGATCGACACGTGCTGCTCCCCAGTTCTCGAACGCGTGCCTGAACAGCAAGTACTTGGCCTCGGTGTTCACCCCGGTACCTTGAGCCGACGCCGCGAGCCAGGTGAAGCCGACCTCGATCGCGCACAGCCCCTCTCCGGTGGGCCACAGCCGCGGATCCCAGTAGGCCGTGGCCCCGACCGCCCGCCCTGACGCACGGTCCACCTGCGCGTACGGGGCGAGCTTCCCGGCGGCGGCGCGGGCGAGTTGGGCATCGATGTATCCCTCGACCTCGGCGGCCGTCGGCACCCACGTGAAACCGTACGAGCCGCGGTCCTCCTCCGCCGCCGCGGCCAGCTCCTTTGCATGACGACGCCCCAGCGGCTCCAGACGCACGCGTACGCCTTCCAGCACCGGCCCCTCAAGCACGAAGCCCATCACTCACCACTCCACTGTCGGCACGACTCGTCGGCTCTGCCCGCCCGTACGGAGGGCACGGTTGCAGGGCTGGGGCTTCGTGTCGCATGAATTACGGGCAGTGGTGTGCACCACTATTGCAAGCATCTGCTTGCAATAGTTAGCAGAGGTGCGGCAGCATCAAGGCATGGCATCGCTCAAGGTCGGCAATCTCGGTGAGTATCTGCGTGAGCAGCGGCGCAATGCGCAGCTGTCGCTCAGGCAGCTTGCCGATGCCGCCGGGGTGTCCAATCCGTATCTGAGTCAGATCGAGCGCGGGCTGCGCAAGCCGAGTGCCGAGATCCTGCAGCAGCTGGCCAAGGCGCTGCGGATCTCCGCCGAGACGCTGTACGTACAGGCCGGGATTCTCGACGAGCGCACGCGCGACGAGGTCGAGACGCGCGCCGCGATCATGGCGGACCCCTCGATCAACGAGGGGCAGAAGCAGGTGCTGCTGCAGATCTACGAGTCGTTCAGGAAAGAGAACGGGACGGCTCCCGCCAGTGATCAGAACGACCGGGACACCGCCGATGACCAGGCCCGCACGGCCGACGGCGACTGACGCCAGAACCCTCATACCTATCGGAGGTACGTACGCCATGGCCCTCACCGACGACATCCGCAAGGCCGTCACCGACCCCAAGCCCCTCTACTTCGCCGCCGGCACCGCGGACCTCGTGGTCCAGCAGGCCAAGCGTGTTCCCGAGCTGATCGAGAAGGTGCAGGCCGAGGCGCCCGAGCGCTTCGAGGCCGTACGCGGCACCGACCCGAAGGCCGTACAGGAGAAGGCGGCCGCCCGCGCCAAGGAGGTGCAGGAGGTCGTCCAGGCCAAGGTGACCGAGGTGTTCGGCAACTTCGACACCGATCTGAAGAAGCTCGGCGAGAGCGCCCAGGACTTCGCGCTGCGCAGCGTCGGCGTGGCCGCCGAGTACGCGGTCAAGGCCCGTGAGAAGTACGACGAGGTCGCCGAGCGCGGCGAGCAGGCCGTGAAGACCTGGCGCGGCGAGGTCGCCGAGGAGATCGAAGAGCTGGCCATCGCCGTCGAGGGAGACGGCAAGGGCGAGGGCGAGCCCGTGACCGAGGCGAAGTCCGAGCCGGCCCCGGCCGCCGAGCCCGCCGAGGCCAAGACCGCCGCCGCCAAGAAGCCGGCCGCCAAGAAGGCTCCGGCCCGTAAGACCGCCGCGAAGAAGACCACGCCGCCCGCCAAGTAGGGCGAGCGAGCAGTTCTACGGCAGGACCGGCCCGGGCACGATCGGAGTGCCCGGGCCGTTCTCCGGGTACGGTGGCCGCAGAACCCCGAACGATGAGTGGCCCGACAAACAGGTGGTGGACGAAGTGCTGATGCAGGGTTTCGCCGGCTTCATGTGGCTGCTCTTCACGGCGATGACGGTGCTTGCCGTGGTCGCGCTGGTGATGGCCGTGATGGCCCGCGAGGACGCGTACCGCGCCGCGAGCAAGCAGACCAAGAACTTCTGGATGATCATCCTCGGTATCGCGGTTCTGGTGAACCTGCTGGTGCCGATGCTGTTCCTGCAGATCGCGGGCCTGATCGCCACGATCGTGTTCTTCGTCGACGTACGCCCGGCGCTCCAGCAGGTCACGGGCGGCCGCGGCCGTCGCGGCGGGAGCAGCAGCGACGGCCCCTACGGTCCGTACAACGGCGGCAGGTGACCGAGCGGGGTCGGCCCCTCAGCGCCCGCCCCGCTCCAGCAACACCACCGCCACGTCGTCCGTCAGCTCCCCGCCGTTGAGGTCGCGGACCTCGTTGACCGCGGCCTGCAGCAGACCGTCGCCGCTCAGGCCCTCGCCGAGCTGGCGGCGGATCATCGCCACCATGCCGTCCTGGCCGAGACGACGCCGGCTGCCGGATTCCACCCGGCCCTCGATCAGGCCGTCCGTGTAGAGCATCAGGCTCCACGCACCCCCGAGCTCCACCTGCTGGCGCGGCCACCGGGCGCGCGGCAGCAGTCCGAGCGCGGGGCCGCTGTTCTCGTACGGGAGGAGCTCGGCGAGCGAGCCCGAGCGGGCGATCAGCGGCGACGGGTGGCCGGCCAGGCACAGGCCCGCGCGGCGGCCGTCGGGGGAGATGTCGACCGTGCAGAGCGTCGCGAAGATCTCGTCGTCCGGGCGCTCGTGCTCGAGGACCTGCTGCAGCGTCGAGAGCAGCTCGTCGCCGCACAGGCCCGCGAAGGTCAACGCGCGCCAGGCGATCCGGAGTTGCACGCCGAGTGCGGCCTCGTCGGGGCCGTGGCCGCAGACATCGCCGATCATCGCGTGCACCGTGCCGTCGGGCGTCCGTACGGCGTCGTAGAAGTCCCCGCCGAGCAGTGCCCGGGAGCGGCCCGGGCGGTAGCGCGCGGCGAAGCGCAGAGGGGAGCCGTCGAGCAGCGGGGTGGGCAGCAGACCGCGCTCCAGGCGGGCGTTCTCCTGGGCGCGCAGCCGTGACTCGGTGAGCTGGCGCTGGGCCATGTCGGCCCGCTTGCGCTCCACGGCGTAGCGGATCGCCCGCGTCAGGACGCGGGTGTCCAGCTCGTCGCGGAACAGATAGTCCTGCGCACCCACCCGTACCGCCTCGGTGGCCCGCTCGATGTCGCCGCTCGCCGTGAGCGCGAGCACCGCGTGCTTGGGCGCGAGGCGCAGCACGTGCTTCAGCGTGCCCAGCTCTTCCTCGGCGCCCGTGCGGCCGAGGGAGGACGGTGCGGGCAGGGCGAGGTCGAGCAGGATGCAGTGCACGTCGTCGGTGAGCAGCCGCTCGGCCTCGGTGAGGTTCCGGGCCGTACGGATCTTGATGCGCTTGCCCGCCGCGTCGAGCAGCGCGGGCAGGCTCAGCGTCTGCGCCGGATCGTCCTCGATCACGAGCAGCGTGAGGTTGCCGCCGCCGTTCTCGGTGGCAGCGGCTGTGGCAGCGGCTGTGGCAGCGACGGCGGCAGCGGCTGTGGCTGTGGCAGGGGTGACAGCGGCGTCGGCGGGGTGCGCCGGCAGGGTCTGGGCACCGGGCGCGGGCGCCGGTGCGTGCTGAGCCTGACCACCTTCCACGGCCGGGACTGCTCTCTGCCGCGGTATGGGTACGGGCATCCTTGTGTCTTCCTTCCCTCCCCCCGAGGGCGCGGTGGAACGACACCTAGTCGAAACGACGTTCCACCGACGGGGACCTTAGCGGTAGCCGACACTCGTTTGGAATGCCGATCGGCAAAGAGCCGCTGTCATATGCCGCGTCCCACCTTGCAATTGGGCACGCAACGCCTCCAACCGGGATGACGAACATCACGCCGCCCAGGTTGCCCAGGTGGCCCACCTCACGTGACCCGCCTCACTCCGTCCGGGCACGGGCGGGGACGCTGCGCCCTGTACATACGCCCCGAACCGGACAGTCGGCGGTACTCCAGGTCCCCCGGCCGGCCCTTACTTGTCCGGGCGGACGATTCCGAGTATCGGCATCGAACCGGCTCCGGCGAGCGTCACATTGCGTCCCGGGCGTGGGGCGTGCACGATCGCGCCGTCGCCGATGTACATGCCCACATGGCTGGCGTCGGAGTTGTAGATGATCAAGTCGCCGGGGCGCATGTCGCGTACCGCGATCCGTGGCAGCTGGCGCCACTGCTCCTGTGAGGTGCGCGGAATGGGGCGCCCGGCCGCCGCCCAGGCCTGCGAGGTGAGTCCCGAGCAGTCGTACGAGCCGGGGCCCTCGGCGCCCCACACGTACGGTTTGCCTATCTGCTTGGTCGCGAAGGCCACGGCCCTCGCGCCCTTGGCCGAGGCATTGCTCTTGATGTCGTCGAGCACCCCGGTGCTCAGCCAGGCGGTCTGGGCCGCCATCTCGGCGTCCTGTTCCATCTGGAGAAGCCGGGCGCGCTCCTCCTTCTCCAGCTGCTTCTCGAGCTTCTGCGCCTTCTTGATCTTCGATTCGATCTTCTTCTTGCGGTTGGCCTGGTCCTTGGTGTGCTGGTCGAGCTCCACCCAGTACCGGCCGGCATCCTCCGCGTAGAGGCGCAAGTCGTCCTCGGCGGTGGCCAGTTCACCGAGCATCTTGGTCGTCGCGTGCTGGCCCTGGCGTATCCGCTGGGCGCCGTCGAGGAACTCCTGCGGATCATCGCTGAGCACCAGCTGCGCCTGCGGCGGCACCCCGCCGCTGCGGTACTGCGCACGGGCCGCCGCGCCCGCCCGGTCCTTCAGCTCGTCCCGCTCGATCTGCAGGTCCTGGATCTTGTTGGCGAGCTTCACGATCTGGTCGGACTGCTTCTTGGCCTCTTCCTCCGCCGCGTTGTACGCGTCCGTCGCGACCGCCGCCTCGTGGTAGAGGTCGTCGAGCTCCTCGCGTACCTCCTGCAGATTGCGGCCCTTGGGCTCCGGCTCGTCGGGCCGCGCGGGCGCCGCCGAGAGCGGTCCCGCCACGGGTGCGGCCATCGCGCTGCCGGGCGCGCTGAGCAGACTCAGGGCGCAGACCAGCGCCACGGCCGCGATGGTCGAGGTTCGCCTGCAGGTCACGCCCGCCCCCAGATCTGATGGCCCGTCAGTAACTTTGTGAGACTTCGGGATGGTGCCATGCCTGCGCCGAATGCGACAGAGCCCCGTAGAACGCGAACCGACCACACGGTGACATCCGCCCCACCGCCGGACCAACTCCCATTCCCACCCGTCACTTCTGACGTATGACTACCGCGTCGCGTTCCCTCGGATGCGGATCGTCGCCCATGTGGTGGTTGGCAATGTCTGTGCGAATAGCACCACTTGGGGTGGTTATGCGGCAGGCGTACGAGGAGCAAGTGCCCCCCAGGCCAAAGTCACCTCGCCCTGCCGCCACCGCGAACTCCCGTCCACCACCGGCCAGTCCGCGCTCAGCTCCCGCACCGCACGCATCCACCGCTGCCGTGCCCCGTACGAGGCGTAGGGCGCCGCGGCCGCCCAGGCGCGGTCGAAGTCCCGCAGGAACGCGTGCACCGGCTCTCCCGGCACATTGCGGTGGATCAGCGCCTTCGGCAGCCGCTCGGCCAGATCGGACGGCCGATCTAGCGAGCCGAGCCGGGCGGCGAACGTCACCGTCCTCGGGCCCTCGGGCCCCAGCGCCACCCAGACATGCCGCCGCCCGATCTCGTCACAGGTCCCCTCGACGAGCAGCCCCTCGGGCGCGAGCCGCGCGCACAGCCGTTCCCAGACCTCGGCGACCTGCTCCTCGTCGTACTGCCGCAGCACATTGGCGGCCCGGATGAGCACAGGAGGCTGAGGGGCGGGCACCTCGAAGCCGCCGAGCCGGAAGGTCAGACCCTCCTCCTCGTACGGCTTCGCGCCCGCCACCCGCGCCGGTTCGATCTCGACGCCCACCACCCGTATGCGGGGAGCGGCGGTCCGCAGCCGGTGCAGCAGCTCCACGGCGGTCCAGGGCGCGGCCCCGTACCCGAGATCCACGGCCACCGGCGCCGCGGCGGCCCGCAGCGCGCGCCCGTGCCGGGCGGCGATCCAGCGGTCCATACGGCGCAGCCGGTTGGGGTTCGTGGTCCCGCGCGTCACGGTCCCGACGGGACGTGAGGGGGTGCGGGCCATGGGTACCAGTATCGGCCAGACGGCACGCCGCGCCGTCCGGCGGCCGCTGTCCGACACTGGAAGGCGGAATAGGAAGGGGTACCTCCGGTGTTCGGCAGGTTCGGAGGGCGGCTCCTGTCCTCCGTGAAAGCCCGCGAGGAGAGCACCCCACGCCCTCCTCGTCACCATGTCGTCAGAAGGAGGCCGCGCGCGTGAGCCAGTACGTGAGCAGACTCGGCGGACGGCTCGCCTCGACGCCCGCGCTGCTGTCGGGATCGCCGCGCCTCAGGCTGCCCGGAGGCACCCGCCGTCCCCGCCGGATCGCGATGCTCAGCGTGCACACCTCGCCGCTGCACCAGCCCGGCACCGGTGACGCGGGCGGTATGAACGTCTACATCGTCGAGCTCGCCAAGCGCCTCGCCGCGATCAACATCGAGGTCGAGATCTTCACGCGGGCGACCACGGGCCACCTTCCGCCCAAGGTCGAGCTGGCCCCCGGAGTCCTCGTACGGCATGTGGACGCCGGTCCGTACGAAGGCCTCGCGAAGGAAGAACTCCCCGCCCAGCTCTGCGCCTTCACGCACGGCGTGATGCGCGCCTGGGCCGGACACCGCCCCGGCTACTACGACCTGGTGCACTCCCATTACTGGCTGAGCGGCCATGTCGGCTGGCTCGCCGCCGAGCGCTGGGGCGTACCGCTCGTGCACGCCATGCACACCATGGCGAAGGTCAAGAACGCCGCGCTCGCCGAGGGCGACACCCCCGAGCCGGCCGCCCGCGTCATAGGCGAGACCCAGATCGTCGAGGCCGCCGACCGTCTGATCGCCAATACGGACGAGGAGGCGGACGAGCTCGTACGGCATTACGAAGCGGATCCCTCGAAGGTCGCCGTCGTCCACCCCGGTGTGAACCTCGACCGCTTCCGCCCGGCGGACGGCCGTGCCGCCGCCCGTCAGCGCCTCGGCCTCCCGCAGGACGCCCTCATCCCGCTCTTCGCCGGCCGTATCCAGCCGCTCAAGGCCCCGGACGTGCTCCTGCGGGCCGTTCACCTCCTTCTCGACCGCCGCCCCGAGCTGCGCTCCCGCCTGGTCGTCCCGGTGGTCGGCGGTCCTTCCGGCAGCGGTCTCGCCAAGCCCGAGGGCCTGCAGAAGCTGGCGGCGAAGCTGGGTATCGCCGATGTCGTACGGTTCCGGCCGCCGGTCGGTCAGGAGCAGCTCGCGGACTGGTTCCGGGCCGCTTCCGTCCTGGTCATGCCCTCGTACAGCGAGTCCTTCGGGCTCGTCGCCATCGAGGCGGAGGCCGCGGGCACCCCGGTGATCGCCGCCTCCGTGGGCGGTCTGCCCGTGGCCGTACGCGACGGGGTGAGCGGCTTCCTCGTCGAGGGGCACGACCCGCTGGCGTACGCGCTGAAGCTGGAGCGCTTCGTCGACGAGCCGCATCTGGTCGAGAAGATGGGTGCCGCCGCCGCACGGCACGCCCGCTCCTTCGGCTGGGACACCGCCGCCTCAGGCACCGCGGACGTCTACACGGCCGCCCTGTTCGAACAGCGCCGTCGCGTACGCTCGCACCATGGCTGACGACGTCCGGCAGGCCCCGGAGCGGACCCGCCAGGTCCTGGAAGAGACGCTCAAGGAAGCCGAGCTCGCATGGGAATCCCCCGAGCCCGGCGTGTACGTGGTGCAGCTCCCCGGTACCCGCAAGCTCTCCACCACCCTGTCCCTGCGCCTCGGCCGGCACGCGCTCTCGCTCAACGCCTTCGTGATCCGCCACCCCGACGAGAACGCGGAGGGCGTGCACCGCTGGCTCCTGGAGCGCAATCTGCGCCTGTACGGGGTGAGTTACGCGATCGACAAGCTCGGCGACGTCTACCTCGCCGGCAAGCTCCCGCTCTCCGCCGTCACCCCGTCCGAGCTCGACCGCCTGCTCGGCGTCGTACTCGAAGAGGCGGACGGCTCCTTCAACACGCTCCTGGAGCTGGGCTTCGCCTCGGCCATCCGGCGTGAGTACGCGTGGCGGGTGTCGCGCGGGGAGTCCACACGGAACCTGGACGCGTTCGCGCACCTGACGAAGCCGCGTACGAACTGACTCTCCTACGGCAACGGGTGCGGCCGCCTCCCCAGCAGGCGGCCGTACCCGTTGTCGAACCGAGGTGTCAGACGGTGGTCGTGCTCGTGGTCTTGGCCTCGGCGGCCCGCACCGACTCCGTGACCGGGGCCTTCGTGGCAGCCGGAGCCTGCGCCTCCTGCGGGAGGTTGCGCATCAGGACCCAGTAGCCGACGGCCGCGATCGTGCCGAGCACCGCGGTAGCGCCCCACAGCCAGTCGGCGCCGAAGTGGTCGATCACGTAACCGGCCATCAGCGGGGCCGCGAGCGCCGCCACCGACCAGGACATCGAGTACATGCCCTGGTAGCGGCCACGGGCGTGCACCGGCGAGAGGCGGACGACCAGGCTCATCTGGGTGGGCGAGTTGATGATCTCGGCAAGGGTCCAGACGATGACCGTGAGGGCGTACGCGCCGATCGATCCGGCGAAGGCCGTCAGACCGAATCCGTATCCCGCGAGCAGTGCCGAGACGACGAGCAGCTTCTGCGGGTCGCGGTGCTCGATGAAGCGGGTGACCGGGATCTGCAGAGCCACGATGAGCACGCCGTTCACCGCGATGACCATGCCGAAGTCCGAGGGGCTGAAGCCCGCCGTGCCCATGGCGACCGGCAGACCCACGTAACTCTGGGTGAAAATCAGCGAGATGAGGAAGCTGAGCCCGACGACGCCCATGAAGCGCTTGTCCTTGACGACCGTCCCCATGGAGACCTGTGGATCGGCAGGCTTCCCCGCCACCACCGTCCTCTCGGGCCGCGACTCGGGGAGCTTCAGGAAGACGAGGACGGCGGCCGCCATGGTCAGTGCCGCCTCGCCGAGGAAGCCGGCGAGGTAGCTGTACTGGGCGACGAGGCCCGCGACCATCGAGGAGAAGGCGAAGCCGAGGTTGATCGCCCAGTAGTTCAGGGCGAAGGCCCGCACCCGGTCCTCGGGCCGCACGATGTCCGCCATCATCGCCTGCACTGCAGGCCTTGAGGCATTGGACGCGATACCCACCACACCGGCGACGGCCGCGATGGCGACCGGATCCTTCATGAACCCGAGGACCGCGACGCTGACGGCGGTGGCGGCCTGCGCGAGGAACATGGTGGGCCTGCGCCCGAGCCGGTCCGTCAGGACGCCGGCGCCGAGCGTGCCGAGTACACCGCCGAGGCCGTGCAGGGCGGCCACCAGTCCCGCGTACGAGGCCGAATAGCCCCGGTCGAGGGTCAGGTACAAAGCCATGAATGTGGCGACGAAGGCCCCGAGTCGGTTGATCAGGGTGCTCGTCCAGAGCCACCAGAACTCCCGTGGCAGCCCGGCGACGCTCTCACGAGCTGCCCGCTTGATGCTCGCGATCGACATGAGAGTCCCCCCGGAACGACTGGTGAATCGGCTGGTGAAGTGGCTGGTCGCGGCACTTGTAAGTGGCACTCGACGTGCTCACACGTTACGAGCGGGATATGTGCCGTGACCACTCGATTAACAGGAACCGTCAATCGGCGGGGGACCGGTCGCGCCCTGTCCACTGCGCGGTCTGCGCGCGCGAGGGGCCCGGGGGTTCGATTACGCTCGGAGCCATGGCCGACGCACCGTACAAGCTGATCCTCCTCCGCCACGGCGAGAGCGAGTGGAACGCCAAGAACCTGTTCACCGGCTGGGTGGACGTCAATCTGAACGAGAAGGGCGAGAAGGAGGCGGTCCGGGGCGGTGAGCTGCTCAAGGACGCCGGCCTGCTCCCCGACGTGGTCCACACCTCGCTCCAGAAGCGCGCGATCCGCACCGCGCAGCTGGCGCTCGAGTCCGCGGACCGTCACTGGATCCCGGTCCACCGCTCCTGGCGCCTGAACGAGCGTCACTACGGTGCGCTCCAGGGCAAGGACAAGGCCCAGACCCTCGCCGAGTTCGGCGAGGAGCAGTTCATGCTGTGGCGCCGCTCGTACGACACCCCGCCGCCGGCGCTGGAAGACGGCACGGAGTTCTCCCAGTCCGAGGACCCGCGCTACGCGTCGATCCCCCCGGAGCTGCGTCCTCGCACGGAGTGCCTGAAGGACGTCGTGCACCGCATGCTGCCGTACTGGTACGACGGCATCGTCCCGGACCTCCTGTCCGGCCAGACGGTCCTCGTCGCCGCCCACGGCAACTCGCTGCGCGCCCTGGTCAAGCACCTGGACGGCATCTCGGACGCGGACATCGCGGGCCTCAACATCCCGACGGGCATCCCGCTCGCCTACGAACTCGACGCCGACTTCAAGCCGGTCAAGGCGGGCGGCACGTACCTGGACCCCGACGCTGCTGCGGCGGCGATCGAGGCGGTCAAGAACCAGGGCAAGAAGAAGTAAGCACCCTCGATCAAGCCCCCTACCTGCGGTCTTTCCGCGAGTAGGGGGCTTGAGTCGTGCCTGGGGCCGTCTGTGGGCCGTCAGCCCGGATGCTGGGCCTTGTCGTACGCGGCGGCGATGGCCTTCCTCGTACGCTCCTGGCTGCTCGGCATGAGGTGTGCGTAGACCCGCAGCGTCAGGCCCGGATCGCTGTGCCCGAGGTACTCGCTCACGGCCTTGATGTTCTCCCCGCCATCGAGCAGGGCCGAGGCGTAGAAGTGCCTCAGCGCATGCATCCCGTGCTCGCGTGCGGCGGCGTGACCCTCAGCCCTGGTCTTCGGCCCGGGGATCACCCCGGCAGCCACGAGAGCAGGTTTCCACGCCTCCGTGTTCAGGGAAGTGCGCCACACGTGGTTGCCCCCGGGCGCGGTGAAGATCAGGCGATGAGTGGTCATCGGCCCGTCGGCGGTCTTCCACGGCAGCGTGATCTCAACGGGCGGGAACTCCTTCATGTGGGCACGCAAGGCGTCCGCCACCGGCCCGGGGAGAGGAACATCCCGGAGCTTGCCTCCCTTGGGCGGGGCGAACACCGGTTTGCTCAGGCTGAGTTTGAGCTGCCGTACCACGTGCAGGGTGTCCGACTCGAAGTCGATCGCGTCCACGGCGACGCCAAGGATCTCGCATCGGCCCGCCGCCGCGATCCGGCCTGGGAGAGGGAAGAAGAGCGCCGGTTGAGGCCTCCGGGCAAAGTGCAGGCGGAACCCCAGAAACCCCAAGAACCACCAGGACAACGAAGTAGATCCAAATCCAGAAGGATCAATCCAGAGGATCGAGGGCCGCGCAGAGCGCGGCGGCGCCGGTCGGCCGCCGCCGCACGCCCTCCACATCGTCTACGCCAGTGGGGGCGCGCGCCGGCGACCGCCCGCGCCCGCAAAGGGGCGAAAACACATGGCCACAGGGGCAAGTGGGGGCACCATACGTGCAGGTCAAAGACGCGTTGTGCTTCGACTAAGGCCGGATCGCGGCGGCGGTGCAATGTCGACGGACCCGCTTCCATGGTCGTTGCCCATCG
>JOGW01000025.1 GCA_000721375.1 Streptomyces sp. NRRL B-3428
AGGGCGCCCCGATCGCGGGCATCGGTGTGGCCGGCGCCCCGTCCGGCGACATCGACGAGAAGATCGCCCAGGCCGGCGTCGCCGCGCTGAACAAGTAAGTCGCCGCGCTCAACAACTAAGCGGTACCGGTCGGGGTGTTGAGGGGTGCCGTTCCGCAACGCGGCACCCCTCAGCCGGCACAGCCACCCGCCGCCCGCACCGCAAGCAGCGCGATGTCATCGGTGCGCTCCGGGGCCATCGAGGCGAGCACCTTGTCCAGGAACACGTCGAGCGAGCCCGCGGACGGCAGTCGCAAAGAGGTGAGCCGCCGCAGCGAGACGTCGATGTCCTCGCCCCGGCGCTCGACCAGACCGTCGGTGTAGAGCAGCAACGCACCGTCGTTCAGACAGGGACCCGAGGTGTGTACGTAGCTGCCGATGCCCGTGCCGAGCGGCGGCCCCACCGGAATCGGGATCATCTCCGCCCCGCCCTGCGGACTGAACCAGATCGGCGGCAGATGCCCGGCACTCGCGTACGAGGCGGTACGGCCGCGGGGGTCGGCGAGCACAAGCAGACAGGTGGCGACCCGGTCGAATCCGGACTCGGCGACCATGCGGTCGGCGTGCCGCAGGATCTCGCGCGGCGGCAGCCCGGTCTCGGCGAGTGCCCGCAGCGTCGAGCGGTAGTGGCTCATCGCCACCGCGGCCTCCACACCGTGGCCCATGACGTCACCGATCGCGAGCAGGCTGCGGCCGTCGTCGAGCGCGAGGGTGTCGTACCAGTCGCCGCCCACCAGGGAGTGGTCGTCGGCGGGCAGATAGCGGGCCGCCGTCTCCACGTCGGGTGCGGCCCGGCTGCCGGTCTCGGTGAGCAGGGCGCGCTGCAGTTCGAGGGCCATCGCGTGTTCGCGCGCGAACCCCATCGCCCGCTCCAGGGCGCGCCCGGTCCGCGTGGCGAGCTGTCGCGCCACGGCCGCGTCGTCGTGGGAGAACGGGGCGGAGGATCCCGCGCGCGCCAGCGACAGCGTGCCGAGCACATGCCCGTCGACGGCCAGCGGGATCACCAGGGCCGAATGGATCCCCGCTTCCAGATAGGCGTCGGCCAGTTCCGGCTGGGCCGCCATCGCGCGCCACTCGGGCGGGCTGAGCCGGTTGCGCAGCCATGGCCGGCCCGATTCCAGGCACTCCCGGATCGCCGCGCCCTGCTGGTAGTCGATGTAGCCGCCCGGATACCCGCCGAGGCCCGCGACATGAGCGAGCTCCGGACGTACGGAAAGTGCCACACGCCGCAGTCGCAGTACGCCTTCGGGAGCCCGCTGGTGCACGGCGACGGCATCGTCCATGCGCAGCTCGACGCCGACCGCGTCCGCGAGCGCGGGCATCACGGCGTCGGCCAGCTCCTGGCAGGTGGTGTCCACGTCCATGGTCGTGCCGATCTTCGCGCCCGCGGCGTCGAGGAGGGCCAGGCGCTGGTGGGTGCGTTCCAGCTCGTGCAGATACTGGCGCGGACCGCTGACCTCGATACCGATGGCGGCGATTCCGCGCGCGCGTCCGGTGCGGTCGTTCAGCCGGTGGTACGTGACGCGCCAGGCGCGCAGCCGGTACGGGGAGTCGGCCCGGGTCCGCCCGGACAGGATCGACTGCCGCGGTCTGCCGTCGGTGAGCACCTCGCGCACCACGTCGTCGGCACGGTGCACGTCGGGCATCAGCTCTTCCAGCGTCCGCCCCAGGTGGGCCTCGGCCGCAAGACCGTTCATCCGGGCCATGTGGGTGTTGATGTACCGGTAGCGCAGCTCGGTGTCGAGCAGGGCGATACCGGCCTCCGTCCCCTCCAGGAGTTCGCTCAGCAGGAAGACCGCGTCGCCGAGCTCCGTGCCCGGCGGCCCCGCGGCGTTCAGCAGCGACTCCCAGTGCAGGGTCAGGCCCCCGCGCGGCGCCGAGGCGTCGACCGCGCCGGTTCCGCCGGCCGCCTCCTGGTCAAGCACTCACCCATGGTCGAACGTACGGCCGGGAGCTGCATGTCGAGGCGCACAGCGCCGCGCCGCTCTCAAGGCCGCTGCCCGTCGGGCTCTCCGGTTTCCAGCAACGGTCCGAAGATGTCCGCCGCCACCCGCTCGGCGTGTGCACGGCCCAGGATCTGCCCGGGTGCCTCCGGGTGGGCGGCGCTCCAGGCGTGCGCCGTGTCCGGGCCGGTGAAGAAGTTCAGGGTCGCGCAGCAGGTCACCTCCGCCGGTCCCTCGCCGGAGCCCGCACCGGCGAACACGACAGCGCCCTGCGGTTCCCAGGTCAGCGTGCCACGCGTGGAACTCACCGTCACCGCCTGCCCGTTCACCGGATCCGTGGAGGTGATCGTCATGTCCTCGCCGAGCATCGCCGTAATGCCCAGCGCGTCGATCGCGCACATCGACCACACCTGCACGGCCCCGATCCGCACCCGGTGGGGCGTGGGCGTGGCCGAGAACGGATAGGCGGCGCGGATGGCGCCGTCCGCGTCCAGCGTGAGGAAGTCCTCGCGGGCCAGTTCCGCCAGTACGTCGCGGGCGGTGCGGCCGTGGGCCGCGGCGGTCCCTGCCAGGACCTGCAGGTCAGGCGCCTCGCCGGTCGTGGCGAAGTGGCGCAGTACGGCCTGGTGCATCTCAAGCAGCCCGCGCTCCGCCGGCGCCCTGCGGCCACGGCCGCCTCGGCCCACGAGCGCCAAGGCGGCCGCCATGCCGCCGTCGCAGCACTCGCAGCCTCCGGACAGGGCGGCGCGCAGCTCGGCCACCGTGGGCGCACCCTGCACGGTGCCGTCGGCAGCCCGGTAGAGGCGGCAGGACAGGGACGGCCGCGCCCCTTCGACCGCGAAGGGATCGACGCCGTCGACGAGGATCGTCGGCGAACCCGTCATACCGCACGAGGCCGCCTCCGCCTCGTCCCGCACTTGCACCCACTCCGTCTCGGCCTCCCGGCCCTCCAGCGCGGCAGCGATCCGTTCGTGCGCCAACTCCCCATGGGGACACCCCGGAACCGTCAACAGCGTGATCTTCATGTCCGACCGCCCTCCGCGTATGCGCCGCACCGTCTGCCGCGTCGGCCAGGACGCTAGACCTTCCAGTGCACTAGAAGGTCAAGGGCATAGCCTCGACGTATGCGTATCGGCGAACTCGCGACCCGCAGCGGACTCACCACCAAGACCATCCGCTTCTACGAGCAGGCCGGGCTGCTCCCCGAACCGGCGCGCACCTCCGGTGGCTATCGCGACTACCGGGAGGAAGCCGCGCAGCGCCTCGCGTTCGTCCGTGAGGCGCAGGGCGCCGGGCTCACGCTCGCCGAGATCCGGTCCCTACTGACGGTGCGCGACAGTGGTCAGGTGCCGTGCGCCCAGGTCACGCGGTTGATCGACGAGCATCTCGCCGAGATCGAGGAGCGGCTGCGGGAGCTGCGGGAGACCCGCCGTACGCTGCGTTCCCTCGCGGCCCGCGCCGCCGGGACCGACCCGGCCGAGTGCGCCGAGGCCGGGGTGTGCACCATCCTCGAACCGCGGCGGTGAACCACGGATGCCTCACCTGTGAGCCCTCGGGCTATCGTGACCGCTCACGATCACGGTGAGCGGCGCGGGGCCGGGCGGGGGCGGTGCATGGGCGAGGGCCGGGAGGGCTGGATACGGGTGCCGGTCGGCGTCGACGCCGACCGGTGGGTGACCCGCGGCGGCAGCCACACCGTGTTGCTGGTCGTGCACAACGTCACCTCCGCCACACGGCTGCTGGACGTGCTCGGGCTGTTCGACGGCGACGAGCGGGTCCAGCTGCTCGCCACCTGTACGGGATCGTCGCCGTTCTCGGCCGGGGTCGACGAACTGCTGACCTCCCTCGGCGTACCCGTGCTGCCGTGGGAGCAGGCGCTGGCCACGCCCGTGGACCTTGCGGTGTCCGCCAGTTTCGGCGGTCAACTAGCCGATATTTCCGGGAAATTGGCCATTGTCTCCCATGGCGTTGGGTACGCTAAGAAGCTGGCTACACCGGACACCGGACACCGGACACCGGACACCGGACCTCCGGCGGCCGAGGCCCCGAGCGCGGCCGTTCCCGTCTTCGGCCAGGACCCCGACTGGGTCCTGCACGAAGGCCGCCCCATCGCCGACGCCCTGGTGCTCTCGCACCCCGAGCAGCTCGACCGCCTCAAGGCCTCCTGCCCGGAAGCGGCGGACACCGCCGTGCTCGCCGGTGACCCCTGCTTCGACCGCATCCTCGACCACCGCGCCCTGCGTGCCTCCTACCGCCGTGCACTCGGCGTCCGCGAAGGCCAGCGCCTCGTACTCCTGAACTCGACATGGAGTGAGCAGTCGCTGGCCGGTGGCCCGCTGCCGAGCCTCGCAGCGCGCCTGACCAGCGAACTCCCGGCCGACGACTACCGGTTCGCGGCGGTACTGCACCCCAACATCTGGTACGGGCACGGCCCCGGCGAGGTCCACCGCTGGTTCGCCCGCGCGTCGGCCGCCGGGCTCACGCTGATCGACCCGCTGCACACCTGGCGGCAAGCCCTCATCGCGGCCGACGCGGTGATCGGCGACCACGGCTCCGTGACGTTCTACGCCGCCGCGCTCGGCATCCCCACGCTCCTGGGCGCCGCACCTCTGCCCTCGATCGACCCGAACTCCCCGTCAGCCGCCTTCGTACGCGAAGCGCCGAAGCTGGACCTCGGGGCGCCGCTCGGACCGCAACTCGACTCGCTGCCCGCGCCACCGCCGGGACCGGCTCGCTTCACCACATCGATGCCCGGCGAGTCCGCGGCTCGGCTGCGGCGGCTGTTCTACGACCTGATGGGCCTGTCCGAGCCCCGGTACGGCGCGACCTTGCGGCGTCTTGCGATGCCCCCGTACGCACCCGCCGAACGCACCGCGCCCCAACGGGTCCTGACCAGGATCACCGGCCCCGGCGAGATCTCCGTGACGCGCTATGCCGATCCGCCGTACGAGCCGGAGGGTGACGGCGAGGCGCTCACCGTGGTGCACGAGAACACCAGGGAGCAAGGTGCTCTCCCGCTCGCCGACCTGATCTTCCGCGAGGGACCGCCCGACGATCTGCGGCTCGGCACGCCCGCGCGGTGGACCGCCGAGGCCCTTGAGCGCCGGCCGTACTGCGCGATGACCCTGCATGTCGACTCCCCGCACAGCGCCACGGCGCGCACCCGCGACGGGCAGCTGATACGACTCACAGCCGCAGCGCCGGCGAACGCGGACGCGGACCCGGTGACGTACGGCTGTGCGCTGCAGGCCTGGCTGGCGAACGGCAGGTGCGCCGATGACCTGGTGGCCCGTGGGCTGCGCGTGCACGTGGGCGGCCGCTCACACCTCGTCGGCGTGACCCTCGTCGAGCAGTAGGGCACGAAGACGGCCCAGCCACGCCACGTGCTGGTCCGCGCCCTCACCCCGCAGGGTCCCCAGCGCCTCGTCGACGTGGGAGAGTGCCGCGGCCCGGTCACCGGCGGCCAGCTCGACCTCCGCGAGGTCGGTGTGTGCTCGCGCCGCGTTGTACGCGTCGCCCGCCTCGGTGAAGCAGTCCAGCGCCAGAACCAGTTGGGCCGCACCCTCCGCGTGGCGCCCCTGACCGCCCAGCGCCCGCCCGCGGTGGCGGGCCAACAGGGCGCGGGCGCGCGGCAGATCGGCCGCACCCTCGTCCTGCGGCCCGATCCGGTCGAGGACTTGACCGGCGCTCACGAAAGAGTCGTACGCTTCCTCGAAGCGCCACTGGCGAAGCCGCAGCAGCCCGAGGAACTCCACGGCCGATGCCTCGCCACGTGCGTGAGCGGCCGCGCGTTCGTCACGGACCGCGGCCCGCACCGCCGGTTCGGCCTCGTCCCAGCGGCGCAACTCGGTCAGGGACAAGGCGAGTTGGAAGTGGAGTGCGGCCGAGTCCCGGCTGCCCGTCATCTGCAGATCCGCCAGACGTACGCCGATACGGAGCGCGTCGATGACGGCGTCATGGTGGCCCGCCTTGAGCTGGAGCGGCCACATTGCTCGGCACAGCGCGACGGCGGCAGCCGGGTCGTCGAGCTGTTCGGCCACGCGCACGGCCTCGACCAGCTGGGGAAGTTCACCGCGCAGGGCTTCCAGCGCCGCGCCAGGAGTCGGATACGGGCCAAGGCCCTCGGGCGGCTCCGGCACCCGCCAGCTGTGCGGGAGCGCCGCGTGGGCGGCGACTCGCGCGAAGGCCACGTATCCGTCGGTCATCCGCCGCAGCGCCCCGGCCTGCTCGTCGGGGTCGGCCTCGCGCGCGGCCAGGGCCCGAACCGCGGGCCGATGCCGGAAGCGGCCGGGGCCCGACGGTTCGATGAGCTGCAGGGCGAGCAGCCGGTCGACGGCGCGTGCCGCCTCGGCCTCGGGCAGATCTGCGGCGAGTGCGGCGGACACGGCGTCGAAGGACGGCCATGGCCTGAGGGCGAGCAGCCGGTGCACACGGGCCTCGTCGGCGCGGAGCAGCCGGTAGCCGTCCTGGAGCACTGCCCCGACAGCGGAACCCGCGAGCGCGGACGCCCCTGCCCCCTGCGACGTCTGCGCGGCCAACACCCGTATGGCAAAGGGCGAACCACCACACCGTTCGAGCCGGCGCCGCAGCTCCTTGCCCCGGCGCGCCACATTCCGTTCGCCCACCAACGCGTCGAGCAGACGGCGGGCGTCGCGCGCGGGCAGGGGCCCCACCTCAATCCGTACGGCATCGAGGCCGGCCGGTGGGTTCTGGGCGACCACGACGGTGAACACACCCGGAGCCGCGACGATCAACGGGGCGATCTGGGCGGCCGATTGGGCGTGGTCGAGGACGACGAGAACCTTGCGTTCGGCGAGCAGGGTACGCAGCAGGTCGCAGCGGCCTTCAACCCCTGCGGGCAGCTCTTCGGGCGGCAGTCCGAGCTGGTCGAGAAGCTGGGCGGCGGCCGCCCCGGCGTCCAGCCCTCGCGTGGGCGAGGAGCCGCGCAGATCGACATGGAGGCGGCCGTCGGGGAACCTGCTCCTGCGCCACGCGCCCCAACGGCGCGGCAGTTCGCTGGTGCCGATGCCCTCGGGTCCGTGCACGAGCGCGATACGCGGGGTGCCGTCGTCCCTGCGAGCGGCCTCGCGGTCGAGGGCCTTGAGCGCGTCCTTGCGGTCGTGGAAGAAGCGGGTGGGGTCGGGCAACGCGGGCCGCACGGGCCGGAGCCCGGCAGGCGTGGTCAGGAACTGACGCAGCTGCGGTACGAGTTCAGGCCGCTCGGCGAGCGCGGCGGTGAGCACGCGGACGAGCTCGCTCTCCTCGGCCCGGTTCGTGGGGGCCTGGAACTCGCGGCCGACGGCCCTGCGTAACCACGCCCCGAAGGAGACGGCGACGGTCCTGCCCACCTCACCTGTCGCCCCGTTGACCACGCCGCCGACCACCGCGCCGATCGCCATCGCTTCCAGCACGTCCCGCCCCTCCCCCGCCGACCGACCGCACCCCTGCCCGCGATCACCGTAGCCGGGAGGTGTCCGCGGGATCAGCTCAATCCCCTTTACACGGCGCCGACTTCACACCGATCACATCCGCACGGGACCAAGGTCCCGCCGCCCCCGGGCCACCCGGCAGGGCCTGTCCGCCCTTCCTGTTCTGCTTGACCGAACCTTGACTATTTCCAGCAAGGCGGATGAAAAGGGCAACTTAGGCTTACCTCATAAATCACTCCAGGAAGGTGGACCAGTGACCCTTCGCGGCTGCGCCCCCGGCACCCACGCCAGGATCCGGCGGATCACCACCGACGCACAGGACCGCCTGCGGCTCGCCGAGCTCGGCTTCGTGCGGGGCGCACGGGTGTGCGTGGTCGGGCGCGGCGCCACCGGCGGGCTGCTGCTCGCCCTCGGTGATGCGCGCGTCGCGGTCGACGACGACACGGCGCACGCACTGGAGGTCGAACTCGTCGAGGCGCCGGCGGTGGGCTCCGGTGCCTGAGACCCGCACCCCGGTACCGGCCCCCGCCTGCTGCCCCGCGCCGGAGAAGACCCGCACCCCCGGCGCCCCGGTCGTGGCCCTGGTCGGCAACCCCAATGTCGGCAAGTCGACCCTGTTCAACGCGCTCACCGGCGCACGCCAGCATGTCGGCAACTGGCCCGGCAAGACCGTCCAGGTCGCCCGCGGTTCCTGGCGCGAGAGCGGCCACCCGCCCATCGACCTGGTCGATCTGCCGGGCACGTACAGCTTGGTCCCGCGCTCCCCGGACGAGGAGCTCACCCGTGAACTCCTCGTCGATCCCGGAGCCGAAGGCCGTCCGGACCTCGTCGTGGTCACGGTGGACGCGGCCAATCTCGCGCGCAACCTCTATCTGCTTGCCGAGGTCCTGGAGACCGGGGTGCGCTGCGTCATCGCGCTGACCATGACGGATGTCGCGCGCTCGCGCGGCATCAGGGTCGACGAGGCGGCGCTGACCCGGGAGTTGGGCGTTGCGGTGATCCCCGTCGTACCGCGCAGGCGCCGCGGACTCGGGCTGCTCGCCGAGGTCGTACGCGAGGAACTGACCGGACACCGTCCGGCGCGCACCTTCCAGCTGTCCGTGCCGCCGGACGACGATCCCGAACTCGCCGCGGCGGAGGCCCGGTACGCCTGGGTGCACGAGGTGCTCGCCGAGGTGCGCACCCAGCGCGCCGGCACCGGACGCACCGTGTCGGACCGGGTCGACCGGGTGCTCACCTCACGGTGGCTCGGCATCCCCGCGTTCCTCGCGGCGATGTGGTGCGTGTTCACCGCGACCACCACGCTCGCCAAGCCGCTGCAGGACGGACTCGGCGCCTTCGTGGACGGGCCGGTCTCGGACACGGCGACGCACGCGCTGTCCGGCGCGCCCGACTGGGTGCGCGGACTCGTCGTGGACGGCCTGGTCGGCGGCGTGGGGCAGTTGCTGACCTTCGTGCCCCTGATGGTCATCATGTTCGTGCTGCTCGCGCTCCTTGAGGACTCCGGCTACATGGCACGCGCCGCGTTCGTCGTGGACCGGCTCATGCGCCGGCTCGGCCTGCCGGGCCGGGCGTTCCTGCCGATCATCGTGGGCTTCGGCTGCAACGTGCCCGCGCTCGCGGGCCTGCGCATCCTCGGCAACCGGCGCCAGCGGCTGCTGGTCGGCATGATCATTCCGTATGTGTCCTGCAGTGCACGCCTGACCGTGTACGTACTGTTCGCGGCCGTCTTCTTCGGCAGCACGGCGGGCACGGTCGTCTTCGCGATGTACCTGCTTTCGGTCCTGCTCGTCGTGGGCATCGGCATGCTCCTGCGCAAGACGCTCTTCCGCGAACTGCGCGGCGAGGCACTGGTGTTGGAACTTCCTCCGTACCGGCTGCCCACCTTGCGCGTGGTCGGTGCGCAGACCTGGCAGAAGCTCGCCGGGTTCCTCAGGACGGCGGCCGGTGTCATCGTCGCCACGGTCACCGCGGTGTGGCTGCTCTCGGCCATCCCGATGGGCGCCGCGGCGGGCACGTCGTTCGGCGAGGCGCCGATCGAGAACAGCGTGTTCGGTGCGATGTCCCGGGCCGCCGCACCCGCCTTCGCACCGGCCGGTTTCGACGACTGGCATGCGGCGGCCGCGCTCGGCACGGGCTTCGTCGCCAAGGAGGCCGTCGTGGCGACCGTCGCGCAGACCTACAGCGCGGACGAGCCGGCCGGCTCGGACAGCTCAGCTCACGCGGGTGAGCTGGGCACCCGGCTGCACGAGACGTTCGAGCGGAGCTCCGGCGGCCATCCGCTGCCCGCGGTCCTCGCCTTCCTGGTGTTCCTGCTCGCGTACACACCCTGCATGGCCACCATCGCCACGCAGTGGCAGGAGATGGGTGGCCGGATGACGCTTCTGTCGACCGGCATCCAACTCGCCGTCGCCTGGCTGCTCGCGGTCGCCGTGTTCCAGATCGGGAGCCTGTGGTGGTGAACGGCGAAGGCAGCGCGACGGTCGGCCCTCTGCGCCGGATCCTCGTGGAGATCCACCGGGGCGGCTCGCTCGACGCTGTCGCGCAGCGGATCGGCGTCGCCCCGGACGAGGCGGCCGCCATGGTCGACTACTGGGTCGGCCGTGGCGTACTCACCCGCGAGGCCGTCTCGGGCGGCTGTCCGCCGGCGGGCTGCGGAGGCTGTGTACTGCGCAGTTCCTGCACATCAGCGGGGTTGGAAAGCCGTCCGCTCCTGCACACGATCAGGCCGGCCGAGCCCGCTCGGGGCTGATCACCCCGACGCGACCCGTACTTCCCCTCATGCTCCCCTGACAACAGCCGGAAATCTTCGACGCGTTCACCGCTCGGCTGCACCGTGGAACGGATCGGGCCGTCGAGCGGGAACTCGACGGCCCGTGCACGACATGAGCAGTCCGCGCGGGCGATGCGACTCGATGCGCGCGGACGTCCCCAGCGTATGGAGAGCAGGTTTCACCATGCCCAGTCCTGCACTGTCCACAGTAACCGTCGACTCCGCCGCCTATGTGGTCACGATCGCGGACACCCCTGAGCAGGTGCGTGCCGCGCAGCGGTTGCGCCACGAGGTGTTCGGCACCGAGATGGGCGCCACGCTGCGCTCCCCCGAACCCGGCCTGGACATCGACGAGTTCGACGAGATCGCCGACCACCTGATCGTCACCGAGACGGGCAGCGGCGAGGTCGTCGGCACCTACCGGCTCATCCCGCCCGGACGCGGCGGGAAGCTGTACTCGGAGAGCGAGTTCGACCTCTCCGGACTCTCGGAGATCCGCCCCCACCTCGTCGAGGCCGGGCGCTCCTGTGTCCACCCCGACCACCGCACCGGCGCCGTGATCAACCTCCTGTGGTCGGCGCTCGCCCGCTACGTCCTGCTGTCCGGCCACGAGTATCTGGCCGGCTGTGCCTCCGTACCGCTGGACGACGGCGGCCTAGCCGCAACCAGCGCCTGGCTGCTCGGCAACGCCAAGCACACCGCGCCCGCCGATCTGCGCGTCCACCCGCACCGGCCGTGGCAGCCGGCGGGCCCGCTCGCCGGGGGCAAGCCCACGTACGCCGATCTGCCGCCGCTGCTTCGCGGCTATCTGCGGCTCGGCGCCTGGATGTGCGGAGCGCCCGCGCACGACCCGGAGTTCGGCTGCGCCGACTTCTACGTACTGCTGCCGATGGCGAACGTGAGCGACCGCTACCGGCGGTACTTCCTCGGCGAGGAACGGTGAACGCCTGGGCGGTGTACGCGCCTTGCACCATCGACTGCGTGGAGCAAAGGGCCCGCCCGGTGTCCGCGCGCACCGCGCTGCGCCGCCATGCGGACTTCTCCGCGATCATCGCGGGTATCGCGGCGCACCGGCGTGGTCTCACGGGCCCTGATGCGCTGCGGCTGCGGGCCCGTCAGCTGCTCGACGCGCTGGGTGTTCGACGGGAGGGCGGGGAAGGGCCGTTGAGCGTGCCGGGCCGCACCGGGACGCTGATCGTCGCGAACCACATCTCCTGGCTGGACGTGATCGCCCTGCTCGCCCGTGAGCCGGTCACGCTGATCGCCAAGCGCGAGGTCGGCGACTGGCCCGTGGTGGGCACGCTGGCCCGCCGGGCCGGTACCTGTTTCATCGACCGGAACTCCTTGCGGCGCCTTCCACAGCAGGTGGCCTTGGTCCGCGAGACGTTGCTCGCGGGCCGCTCGGTGGCCGTCTTCCCGCAGGCCACCACGTGGTGCTCGGAATACGGCGGCACGTTCCGCCGCGCCATGTTCCAGGCCGCTCTGGACGCGGGCGCACCGGTACGCCCGGTGACCATCGGCTACCGGCAGTCCGGTGAACCGTCCACGGTCGCGGCCTTCGTGGGCGACGACGGGTTCCTGCCGTCGCTGCACCGGGTGGCGCGGGCGGACGGTCTCGTCGTGCGGGGCGACGCACGCGAGGCGCTGCTGCCCGCCGCCCGGTGGAACCGGCGTGAGCTGGCCCTCGCGGCCCAGGAGTCGGTGCTCGGATACCGGTATCTCGTGGACGCCCATCGGGCACGCGCCGCTGTCGTCGGCCCGCACGTCCCCGCCCAGGCCCTCTCGCCCACGCTCCATGCTTGACCACCGGCCTGGGGGAGTCGAGCAGATGCCACAGGCTCTGGCTGCCGGCGCCGCCGACCGCCGCGGCCCACCACGCCGACTCCCGGCCGTCGCTCAACCCCTCGTATCGCCGAAGGGTCCGCATCCGCCCGTACCACCGAATGGCCGCACCCCGAAAGCGCCCGAGCCGCCCCGCACCACGGATCCGCCCGGCGCGCGTTCGCCCGAACTGTCTCCCCGCGTGAGGATGTGAGCACGACCGGCCTCACTACCCGTGAGCACGACGGGCCGCAGGGAGAGCGCATTGACCGGCACCGAGGTGGAACCCCCGCACAACGCAGACAGCGCGGGCTCCCTGGCCGACGCCCCCAAGGGCGGCCGCTTCCGCGCATGGCTGCTCGGCGGCCTCACCGCCGAGACCTCCCAGCACGCCGGCCCGCACAGCCCGCCCTCGACTCAGCACCACGGCCACAAGTGGTGGCGGGTCATGTGCCTCACCGGTGTGGACTACTTCTCCACCCTCGGCTACCAGCCGGGTATCGCGGCCCTGGCCGCCGGACTCCTGTCACCGCTCGCGACGGTCGTCCTGATCGGGCTCACGCTGCTCGGCGCCCTGCCGGTCTACCGCCGCGTCGCCAAGGAGTCGCCGCACGGCGAGGGCTCGATCCGGATGCTGGAGCGGCTGCTCTCCTGGTGGTCGGGGAAGATCTTCGTCCTGATCCTGCTCGGCTTCGCGGCCACCGACTTCATCATCACGATCACCCTGTCGGCCGCCGACGCCGCGGCCCATGTGGAGGAGAACCCGTTCGCCCCGCACTGGCTGGACGGTGAGCACACCTGGATCACTCTCTTCTTGGTCGCGCTGCTCGGCGCCGTGTTCCTCAAGGGCTTCCGCGAGGCGATCGGTGTCGCCGTGGTCCTGGTCGGCGTCTATCTGATGCTCAACGTGGTCGTGCTCTCCACCGCCGTGTGGAAGATCGCCACCGAGCCGGTCCAGATCGACAACTGGTGGGACGCGGCCACCGCCGAGCACTCCTCGCCCTGGGTGATGATCGGCGTCGCGGTGCTCGTCTTTCCCAAGCTGGCCCTGGGTATGTCGGGCTTCGAGACCGGTGTCGCGGTGATGCCGCAGGTCAAGGGCGACCCGAGCGACACGGAGAAGAATCCGGTGGGCCGTATCCGCGGCACCCGCAAGCTCCTGACCACCGCGGCCGTCATCATGAGCTGCTTCCTGCTGCTCTCCAGCCTCGCCACCACGATCCTGATCCCGCAGGACGAGTTCAAGAAGGGCGGCGAGGCCAACGGGCGTGCGCTCGCCTTTCTCGCGCACGAGAACCTGGGCGAGGTGTTCGGCACCGTCTACGACGTCTCGACCATCGCCATCCTCTGGTTCGCAGGCGCCTCCGCCCTCGCCGGACTGCTCAACCTGGTGCCGCGCTATCTGCCGCGCTACGGCATGGCCCCGCAGTGGACGCTCGCCGTGCGGCCCCTTGTCCTGATCTTCATGGCCATCGCGGTGTTCATCACCCTGTGGTTCAACGCCGACGTCGACGCCCAGAGCGGCGCGTATGCGACCGGTGTCCTGGTGCTGATGCTCTCGGCGGCCTTCGCCTGTACGGCGGCGGCCAAGAAGGCCGGTGAGCAGAAGGGGATGATCGGCTTCGGCGTGATCACGGCCGTGCTCGCGTACACCCTGGTCGACAACGTCATCGAGCGACCCGACGGTATCCGTATCGCGGCCCTGTTCATCCTCGCGATCCTGATCACCTCCTTCGCCTCCCGTGTGCACCGCGCCTTCGAACTGCGCACCGCCCAGGTCACCTTCGACGACAAGGCTCTGGCGCTCATCGACGAGGCCTCGGCGATGGGCGGACCGCTGCGGATCATCGCCAACGAGCCGCAGGAGCACAGCACGGTCGAGTACCGCGAGAAGGAGTACAGCCAGCGCGAGGCGACCTTCATCCCGGGCGGGCGGCCGGTGATCTTCCTCGAGGTCTTCATCCGCGACTCCTCGGACTTCACCGCGGATCTGGAGGTGCACGGCGACGAGAAGCACGGCGCGCGCCGGCTGCGCGTGGAGTCCTCCGTCGTGCCCAACGCGATCGCCGCGGTGCTGCTCGCGCTGCGCGACCGTACGGGCGAGGTGCCGCACGCCTACTTCAACTGGACCGAGGGACACCCGGTCAGCCATCTGCTGCGGTTCCTGGTGTTCGGCGACGGCGAGGTCGCGCCGGTGACCCGCGAGGTGCTGCGCCGCGCGGAGCCGAACCGGGAACAGCGGCCGCGGGTGCACGTCGGCTGAGGCACCGAGGCTTGCCTACGGGACCCACCCTTCGGTGCCCTGCACGATCCGAGCGGCAGCGCGTGCCAGGGGCAGCAGCCCTTCCGAGTCGACCTTGTCGAGCGTGTCGGCGGAGTCGACCAGATACATCGGCGCGCTGAGGAAGTGCACCAGCCGTACGCCCTCGGGGTGGAAGAAGGCGCCGTCCGTGGGCGGCATCGGGGAGAACACATCGGGCTTGAGGATGTGCGAACGCCGCAGCCGTTCGGCGGCGATGCTCTCGTGCACGAGCCGTTCCAGGGGCTCCTCCTGGGTGGTGAACCACCACCGCACCTCCGGGTCGGCGGTCGGCTTCAGCGTGCCGTCCACGGGTACGCAGCGCAGGGCGGCGTGTTCGAGATGCATCTGCAGGACGACCTGAGGCAGCAGATCTCGGTGCTGGTCGATGAACGCACGAGTGCCCGCGGCATGCACCATATGGCCCGCGGTGAGCAGGAACAGCAGGTTGTGGGGCCGCTGTTCACGCGGCACCCGCGACCAGTGGTGCGCGGCGGCGAGGACCAGGGCGATCCCCGTACCGTCCTCGACGGCGGACGCCCAGGGGGCGTCGTGGTGCGAGGCGATGATCACCCAGTGGTCGGAAGCACCCGGGAGCGTGGCCACCACGTTGTGGCTCAGCGCCTCGGTGATCCGGGAGCTGCTGGTGATCGTGCCCGTGCACGGCCCCTTGTCCATGAGGCCGAGGACCTTGCGCGTGTCCGAGGGGCGCAGCCAGAGCCCGGGGATGGGCCGCTCGACGGCGTCGTACGGAACGTAGTAGTCGCGCGTCTCCCAGGGGAGCGCCAACGCTCCCACATAGCCCGCCGACTTGGCGGCGAGCGCCGGTTCGACCACCTGGTTGAGCCGCTCCCCGAACGGCAGGGTCTGCACGAGCGTGTCGAAGACGCCTTCCGGGTCGTACGAGGAGGTGGCGAGCGAGCGGACGTACGACTGGGGCAGTTCGGTGAGCCGCAGCTCGTCCACGGCGAGGGCACCGGGGTGGGCGGGGGCGTCGGCGAGGCGGACCAAGGGCGCGGTGGTCGCGCGCGTGGGCGCGGTGAACGGCAGAGGGAAGCCTTCGACCCTCAACTCACCGCACCCCAGGGCCTCCTGGCCGTCCCGTCGGACGGTGAGGGTCGCCGAGCGCGGCAGCCAGCGGGGCACCGGTACGGGTTCGAGTGCGACATCGAGCCCGAAGGAGCGCAGCTTGCGCGCGGCCCACTGCTCGGTCCAGGTGTCCGCCGGATATCCCGGGCGCCGGATGCCACGCGCCACGATCGTGCGGATCCACTCCAGCATCTCGTCGGTGCGCGGCCACTGGCTCATGGGGCTACTCGACCCCCAGGCCTTCCACGACGACCGCACCCGGCAGTTCGGCGAAGGCCTTTCCCGGAACGATCAGCTTGCCGCGCCGTCGGCCGCTGCCGATGAGGACGTACGGAGTGTCGACGACCGCGGCATCGACCAACAACGGCCAGTCGGCGGGGAGTCCGACCGGGGTGATCCCGCCGTACTCCATCCCGGTCTCACCGGTCGCCAGGTCCATCGAGGCGAACGAGGCCTTGCGGGCGCCCAGTTGGCGCCGCACCACACCGTTGACGTCCACCCGAGCCCGCGAAAGCACCACGCACGCGGCGAGCGAGGTCTCGCCGCCGCGCTTGCCCGCGACGACCACGCAGTTCGCGGACTCGTCGAGCAGCGCCTGCCCGTAGTGCTCGACGAACACGGCCGTGTCGGCGATCGACGGATCGGTGTCCACGTACACGAACTGCTCGACGGGGACGGTCCCGCGCCAGTGCCGTACGGCGTCGGCCACCGGAGCGGTCAGCAGGTCGAGAGCGTCGGGGGCGGAAAGGGCGTTGTCGAAGTCGCCGATGGGTGCGCGCATGTCGGCAACCTAACAGCCGTCCTCGGGCCGCTCAGTTGGCGGGCGGGATCTGGACGGCCATGGTCATCTCGACCGGAACGTCACCGTCGTTGCGGTACGCGTGCGACACATTCGCTTCGAACGAGACGGAGGACGTCGCCGGTACGGCGTGTGCGACGCCGTCGACGACGAGCGTCAACTCCCCCGCACTGACATGGATCAGCTCGACCGTCCCGGACGGGTGCGGGTCGGAGGAGCTCTCGTCGCCGGGCATCAGGAGCCAGTCCCACAGCTCGAACGGGCCGCGCACCTCCGTGCCGACAAGGAGCCGGGTGTGACTGCCCGCGTCCGTCGACCACATCCGTACGACCTGATCCTCGGGCACCACCCGCACCTGCGGGCCCTGCTCGTAGTCGAGCAGCGTGGTGATGGAGACACCGAGAGCGTCGGCGAGCTTCACCGTCGTACCGACGCTGGGGTTCGTACGGGCCTGCTCGATCTGGATGATCATGCCCCGACTGACACCCGCACGGGCCGCGAGCGCGTCGAGCGTGTAGCCGCGCTCGCCCCGCCAGCGCTTCAGGTTGCGCGCGAGCGACTGGGTGAGCTGATCGAGATCCGACATTCCCGTCCCTAATCCGCGGTCACGGCCACCACCACACATGCGCAGTCCAATATTTTGGATGACACGGTCCAGTTCACTGAACTACGGTGTGGTGCACCGAATCGTTCAACACACTGTACTGCGAGGTTGCGTCATGACTGCACTGTTCGCCCTGGCCACCAGCCTGCTCTGGGGTCTCGCCGACTTCGGCGGCGGACTGCTGACGCGACGTATCCCCGCGCTGACCGTGGTGGTCGCCTCGCAGGTGATCGCGGTCGTGGTGCTCGGCGCGATCGTGATCGCGACGGGCGGCTGGAGCGAGTGGGGACCGCAGTTGTGGTTCGCGGTCGGGGCCGGTGTCGTCGGCCCGGTGGCGATGCTCTCCTTCTACAAGGCGCTCGCGCTCGGCCCGATGGGGGTGGTCTCACCGCTCGGTTCGGTGGGCGTCGCGGTGCCGGTCGGGGTGGGGCTCGTGCTCGGCGAACGGCCCGGCCTGATCCAGTACGGAGGGATCGCGGTGGCCGTCGTCGGCATCGTCCTCGCGGGCGGACCGCAGTTCCGCGGAGCTCCCGTCCAGCGGCAGGCGCTGTTCCTGACGCTGATCGCTGCGTTCGGCTTCGGCACGGTGATGGCGCTGATCGCCGAGGCCTCCACCACGCTGACCGGCCTGTTCCTCGCGCTGTTCGTGCAGCGGGTCGCCAATGTCGTCACCGGTGGGGCAGCGCTGTACGTCTCGGCCCGGCGCGGTCACGCGGTCCTGCCCGCCGAGGGCGGGATACGGATCCTGTGGACCGCGCTGCCCGCCCTGGCGTTCGTCGGCCTCGCGGATGTGGCCGCCAACGGGACGTACTCGATCGCCGCGCAGAACGGTCCGGTCACGGTCGCCGCCGTACTCGCCTCGCTCTACCCCGTCATCACGGCGCTGGCCGCGCGCGGCGTGCTCAAGGAGCGGCTGCGGGCCGTGCAGGCGGCGGGTGCGGGGCTCGCGCTGGTCGGCACCGTGCTGCTCGCGGGCGGCTGATCCACTCGCCACGGGCGGCCGCAGGTCAGCGCACCGGGGCGTCGGGCTCCTCGTCCACCAACTCCGCGAGCGCGAGCAGCTGCTGCGAGGTCATCCCCGCCGGAATCGGCACGGGGGGCGGCGTGCGCAGCGGCGGCTGCCACCCGGTCGCGGCCTCCCAGCGGCGTACGACACGGGCCGGCGCCCCGGCCACCACCGCATGGTCGGGCACCTCCCCGCGGACCACGGCACCCGCCGCCACCACGACGTTGCGGCCGAGCCGCGCGCCGGGCAGGATCACCGCGCCCGTCCCGATCCAGCACCCCGGGCCGATCTCGACCGGCTCCATCCGGGGCCACTGCTTGCCGACGGGCTCCTGGGGATCGTCGTAACTGTGGTTCGTGGACGTGACGTAGACATACGGGCCGAAGTAGCAGTCGGCGCCGATCGTCACCGTCGTATCGGCGATGACATGGCTGCCGCGGCCGAGGACGACACCGTCACCGATGCGCAGCACCGAATCGGGCCCGAGGTCCAGATCGGGCATCAGACCGGCGGTCAAGGTGACCTGTTCGCCGACGATGCAGTGCTCGCCGAGCTCGATCCAGGGCTCGCCGAACACGGTGCCCTGCGGGAAGGCCAGCTTGGTGCCGTGTCCGATCCGGCGGAACTTGAGCTTCCCCGGCCGCTCGGACGTGACGGCTCCCGACCGCTGCACCCAGCGCCAGCCGGCATGCACGGTGCGCGTGACCAGCCGGCGCCTGGCCGCGGCCAGCGATGAGAACGTGTTCCTGTTCGGCACCCGGACACCGTACTCATCCCTGGTCGCGGGAATGAGTGGCGCGACCTGTGATCTTCACCCCACCCGCGTACGGCCGAGGCGCCGTCCTCTACCGTTCCAGCCAGGCGCGCATCGAGACATACGCAATGAGGAGCACGGCATGGCAGAGCGGGCGTTGATCGCGGGGGTCGGCGGCAAGGACCCCGAGGTGCACCCGGAGGCCTTCGCCGCACCCACCTCCGTCGCGATGGGCGAGGTGACCATGAAGGCGGGCTCCAGCATCTGGTACCACGCGGTGCTGCGAGCGGACTGCGGCCCGATCGTGCTCGGCACGGACAGCAACATCCAGGACAACTGCACGGTCCACGTCGACCCCGGCTACCCGGTGACGATCGGCGACCGCGTATCGGTCGGCCACAACGCCACCGTGCACGGCTGCACGGTCGAGGACGACTGCCTCATCGGCATGGGCGCCACGGTGCTCAACGGGGCGGTGATCGGCGCCGGTTCGCTGGTCGCGGCCCAGGCCCTCGTACCGCAGGGCATGCAGGTCCCGCCGGGTTCCCTGGTCGCGGGCGTACCGGCGAAGGTGCGCCGGCCGCTGACCGAGGAGGAGCGCGAGGGCATCAAGCTCAACGCACTGATGTACACGGAGCTGGCGAAGGCGCACCGGGCGGCGCACGAGTAGGGCTTGCGCGCGTCCGTCAGGGCGCGTTGGCGAAGGAGCGGCGGTACGAGCGCGGGGGTACGCCTCGTCGGCGTACGAACTGTTCGCGCAGGACGGCCGCGCTCGAATAGCCCACGCGGCGGGCGATCTCCTCGACGGGCAGGTCCGTCGACTCGAGGAGTTCCTCGGCTCCGGCAAGACGCAGATCCCGCAGCCAGGCATGGGGTGTCGTACCGGTCGCGGCGGTGAAACGGCGGGCGAACGTCCGCCGGCTCATCACAGCCCGGCGCGCCAACTCGGCGACGGGGAGCGGCTCGTGGAGGTTCGCCCTGGCCCAGGCCAGCGCCTCCGCGAGCCGCTCGTCCTCGCCGTCCGCGGGGACGGGCGCGGCCAGGTACTGCGCCTGTCCGCCCTCGCGGTGGGCGGGCAGCACCATGTCGCGGGCGACGGCGTTGGCGGTGGTGGCGCCGTACTCGCGGCGCAGCAGATGCAGACAGAGGTCGAAACCCGCGGCCGCTCCGGCACCCGTGACGACCTGGCCCTGGTCTATGTACAAGGCCTCGGCCTCGACCATGACTTCCGGGTGGCGCTCGGCGAGCAGCCCCGCGAACCGCCAATGGGTGGTCGCCCGCAGACCGTCGAGCAGCCCCGCCGCGGCCAGCGTGAACGCGCCCACGCAGTGCGCGGCGACCAGCGCGCCCCGTCCGTGCGCGGTGCGCAGCGCTTCAAGTGCGCCCGGTTCGGGCGGCGTACGGAACTCGGCGCCCGGCAGGGCGATCACGAGGTCGGCGGCGGCGAGCCGGTCCAGACCGTGCTCGACGACGATCGGCACTCCCGCGTCGGTACGCAACTGTCCCGGCCGCTGCGCACACAGGGCGAAGTCGAAACCGGGCAGCTCCTGTCCGTGCGGGCCGAACACCTCGTTGACCAGGCCGACGGCGAGCAGGCCCGCGCCGGGCGGGACGTAGGCGGCGACGGTTCGGAATGCGGGCATGGTGCAGTGTGGCACGCGTGGCATGTTTCCTGCGATCGTTGGCATCAAGGCCACTCGTACGCTGCCCGCCGACGCGGAAGAGTAACGGCCATGACAGACGCACCGCGTGGCCGCAGCGCCTCGTACACGATCCTGACCACCGGCTATGTGGGCTCCACGGGCCCCGGAGTCGCCGCGACCGTCTCGTACGTCAACGACGGGGACCGGCATGTGATCTTCGACCCGGGAATGGTCGCCGACCGCGAGGACATCCTCGGCCCGCTCGCCGAACTGGGCCTCACGGCCGAGGACATCACCGACGTGGTCCTCAGCCACCACCATCCGGACAACACCATGAACGTCGGCCTGTTCGGCCGGGCCACGGTGCACGACCACAAGGTGGAGTACCGGGGCGACCAGTGGACCAACCGCGATGCGGAAGGCCACGAACTCACCCCCTCCCTGCGGCTGATCCGTACCCCGGGACACAGCACCGAGGACATCACCCTGCTGGTCGGGACGGACGAAGGTGTCGTGGCCTTCGCGGGTGATCTGTGGTGGCACGTGGACGGCCCGGCGGATGATCCGGTGGCCCCGGACCGCGAGGTGCTGCGCGCTTCCCGGCTGCGCGTCCTGGCCGCGGCCGATGTGATCGTGCCGGGGCACGGTGGGGCGTTCAAGGCGCAGGAGACGCTGGTGCGTTGAGCGGGAACCCGAGGGGGGCCGGCCGAGTTGTCACTGGTGACGATGGCCGACCAGATGGAGCTGATGCACGAGATGACGGCGAACACGGTCTCAGCCGCCGCTGCCGGGACATGGCTGCTCGGTGACCTCCAGGTCAACCGGATGGGCCTGGGCGCCATGCGCCTGACCGGCAGCGGCGCCTTCCACGAGGGCGCCCCGAGCGACCGCGCCACGGCCATCGCGGTGCTCCGTCGCGCGGTGGAACTCGGCGTCAACCACATCGACACCGCGGCCTTCTACTTCTCCCGGCTGCGCTCCGCCAACGAACTGATCAACTCCGCCCTTGCGCCGTATGCGGACGATCTGGTCATCGTCACCAAGGTCGGCCCGGCGCGGGACGCCGACGGCGGCTGGGACACCTCGGCGCGGCCGGACCAGCTGCGCGGGCAGGTCGAGGAGAATCTGCGCCAACTCGGCCGTGACCACCTCGACGTGGTCAACCTGCGCCGTATGGGCCAGGACGACATCAGCGAGCACTTCGGCGCCCTCGCCGAGCTACGCGACGCCGGGCTCGTCCGGCACCTCGGCGTCTCCGCCGTCGGCCCGGAGCACTTGGCCCAGGCCCTGGAGATCGCGCCGGTGGTGTGCGTCCAGAACCCCTACGGCATCGACGCGCGCGAAGGTGACGCAGTGCTCCAAGCCTGCGCGGAGCGCGGCATCGCCTTCGTGCCCTTCTTCTCCATCGCCGGACAGCGGCGCGAATCCGGAGCCGGACCGGCCGAGCCCGACCACGTCGAATCCGTGGCCCGCGCGCACGGGGTCTCACCCGCGCAGGTCCGCCTGGCGTGGATCCTGCACCAGGGCGCCCATGTGCTGGCCATCCCCGGGACGGGCAACCCGGACCACCTTGTCGACAACGTGGCAGCGGGAGCGCTCCGCCTGACGGAGGAGGAGCTCCGCCTACTCGATACCGGCAGCGGTCTCCGATGAAGACGAAGACGAAGACGACCGCCGCCTTCGTACGATCCACAGCGCCGCGAGCGTGAGCAGCACCCCGATCCCCAGGACCATCAGGGAGAAGCGGGTCAGCCAGTTACCGGCCGCACGGCCCAGGTGGTAGACGACGAAGGTCGTCACGGCCGACCAGAGTGCCGCGCCCGCCGTGTTGGCCGGGGCGAACTGCCAGTACGGCATGCGCAGGACGCCCGCGACCGGGCCGGTGAAGATACGGAGCAGGGCGACGAAGCGGCCGAACAGCACGGCCCATACGCCCCACTTGTGGAACGACCGCTCCGCAGCGGCGAGTCGGGCCGGTCCGAAGCGGCGCGGGAAGCGACGGCCGAGCTTCTCCAGGAGCGGGCGGCCACGGCGGCGGCCGAGCGCGAAGCCGCAGAACGCGCCCGTCGCCGCGCCGAGTGCCGCTCCCGCGGCGAGAATCCAGGGGTCGATCTCGCCGTACTGCGAGGCGAGGAGCGCGGCGGTCGCGAGGATGACGCCACCGGGGAGCGGTACCCCGATGCTCTCCACCAGCAGGACGGTCCCGACCAGGAGGTACACGGTGAGCACGGGCACGGAGGCCAGCCACTCCTGCAACGCCGGTTCCCTCCGGTCCGCATGCATCTGCCCGGCGGCACATCCCCCTGGGTCCGGCCCCTGCCGGTCCCGTTTGTGCCGCCGGGCAGCCTACTGGATCACGCGGTGGCGGCCGCGTCCCAGAGGTCACACAAGTGGTCTTCGTCGACCGTCGAGCTCACGGCGAGCCCGCCGGCCGCCGCGGTGCGCAGGCTCAGGACCCTGCTGCCGTCACCCTGCGGCATCACCGGCCCGCCCTGGGCGCGGGGCGGGGATCCATGGACGAAGGAACCCCAGTACTGCACCATCTGCCGCGCCAGGACCCGCTGTTGCCCGTCGAGCGGAGTGTCGAGCCCGAAGTGGCGGAACAGGTACTGCACTTCGTTGACGTGGGTCGCCCCGAAGTCGAAGTCCGTCCCGAGCCCGCGCAGCGAGGCGAAGGGCGGCGAGGTGCGGTCCGCGAACTCGTACGCGTAGACCTGGCCGCGTCCGGCGAGGGTCCGGTCCAGGCGCAGCGCCGTGCAGGCCATGAACTGGTCGCCGAGCGCCGTGCCGTACGCGATGGTCGGCGAGGCGAAGTCGCCGACCGGGTACCGGCGTACGACCTCGGGCCCGAGTTCGGGTCCGAAGAGCTGCTCGATCGCCTTGGGGTACTGGGCGGCGGTGAGCGGATTGCCGGACACGTCGTACTGGGCGAAGGCGAACATCCGGCCCTCGTCCCGGTTCGCGCCGTTCATCACGGGGATCCCGGCCGCCGCCCCCGAGGCGAAGGCCGCGGCGGGCTGCTGCGGCAGGAAGCTGCCGCCCGCGACGGCGGCCCAGCCGAATCCGGCCTGCGCGTCGAGGATCTGCTGCGTCGACTTCCCGCGCAGACAGGCGAGCGCGGTCGCCGGGACGGGGCAGCCGGCCTTCGCGGCGAAGGCCGCGCCTTCCTTGTCGGCCTGTGCGCCGGTGCGCGCGGCGCAGTCGTTGTAGGCGCCGCTCTGGATGATCGCGGCACGGAACAGGCCCTTGCCGCCCGGTGAGGCGAGCTGGTTGCAGACCGAACCGCCGCCGGCCGACTCGCCCGCGATGGTCACGCGGGACGGATCGCCCCCGAAGCGGCCGATGTTGGACTGAACCCAGCGCAGCGCCAGTTGCTGGTCCTGCATGCCGAAGTTGCCGGACACGCCGTCGCGCGCCTCGCGGTCGAGTCCCTCGGTGGCGAGGAAGCCCAGGGCTCCGAGGCGGTAGTTGACGGTGACGACGACGGTGCCGGTCCGCTCGGCGAACTCGTCGGGCACCACGTCCGAACCGGCGCCTGCGGTGAGCCCGCCGCCGTGCAGCCACACCATCACCGGCTGCGAGCGCTTGGACCCGGACTCGGGCACGTACACATTGACGTCGAGACAGTCCTCGGTGAGGGTCTGCTTGCCGTAGCCGGGGTCCCAACTGGCGCCCTGGACACAGCGGTTACCGAACGCGGTCGCATCCCGTACGCCCTGCCACGGACGCACCGGCTGCGGCTCCTTCCACCGCAGCCGGCCGACGGGCGGCTCGGCGTAGGTGATGCCGAGGAACTGCCGTCCCAGATCGGTCCGCTCCCCGCGGACCAGGCCGCCGCTCGTCCGCACCACCGTGTCGTGATCCGCGCGGGCCTCGGCGGGCCCTGCCGCGAGCACCGGAGTGCCCACGGCAAGGACCGCCGCGACGAACAGACTCAGCCGCCCGCGTACGCGGGACATCCTGCGGTTCCCGGACGCCGCCCGATTCCCGGGCGCCGCCTGCCGGCCGGACGTCCCGCGCTGCCGTATGCCGGAGATCGCCATGGTCACCGCCCCACCTTCGCCACGGCACGCAGCCGCAGATCGCCCGCCGACGCGCCCACCTGCACCGCACGCCGTCCGGTGCCGAGCACCCAGTCGTGCCGCCTGCCGTCCCACGAGGACAGCGACCTGCGCGCCACCTTCACGGTGACCCGCCGCCGCTCACCGGCCTTCAGCGTGAGCCTGCGGTATCCGGCGAGCGCCAACTCGGCCTGTTCGAGCCGGAGTTCGGGCGAGGGCCCGACGTAGACCTGGGCGACGTCGACACCGCTGCGCCGCCCGTTGTTGCGGACCGTGAAGCTCACCTCGAGCCCGCCGTCCTCCTGGCGCACCTGCAGATCGCTGTAGTGGAAGGAGGTGTACGAGAGTCCGTGCCCGAAGGGGAACAGGGACCGCTTCCCCTCGGCGGCGTACCAGCGGTATCCGACATGCACGCCCTCCGTGTACTCCTGGCGGCCGTTGACCCCCGGGTAGCGCACGGGATCGCCTGCGGTCGGGTGGGTGGCGTCGTCGAGCGGGAAGGTCTGGGTGAGCCGCCCGCCGGGGTCGCAGTCGCCGAAGAGGACCGCGGTGGTGGCCGCGGCGCCCTCCTGGCCGGGGTAGTACATCTGCAGCACCGCGCCGGTGCGCCCGAGCCAGGGCATCGAGGTCGCCGACGAGGTGTTCAGGACGACCGTGGTGTGCGGGTTCGCGGCGGCCACCGCCTTGATCAGCGCGTCCTGGTGGCCGGGCAGCGCGATGGTGGTGCGGTCCTGGCCCTCGGTGGCGTCCTCGTACGCGAAGAGCACCACGCTGTCGGCCCGGCGGGCCGCCCGTACCGCCTCGGCGACATCCTGCGCGCGGGTCGCGGCGGTCACTCTGCGGATACGGAAGGTCTGGCCCTTGTCGCCGCCCTTGGCGGTGATCGTCAGCCGTCGCTCACCCTCGGCGACATCGAGGTTCTTGCGGCGTACGGAGAGCCCGTCGGGCGCGGCGTTGATCAGGCCGCCGGAGAAGTACTCACCGACGCCGGGCGCGAGCGGGAACAGCTCCACGCCGTCCAGATGCACCGTGGGCCGCTCCAGGCCGGAGTAGTGGATCACGAAGGTCCACTCCCCCGCTTCGCGCACGTCGAGCGTCCCGTCGTACTCCCAGGTCTCCCCGGGCGCGACACCCTGCCCCTCGGAGTCGAATCCGGGGCCGAGGTCGCCGGCGGGGATCGCCTTGCCGTACAGGTCCTCGCCCATCGCGTACGAGATCTGCGCGCCCCGTCCGGCCCGTGCGCGGATCGCGTCCAGCGGGGTGTCCGCGTGGTCGGGGATGACATGGGCGCTGCCGCCGCCGCTGACGAAGGGCTGCTTGCCGGTGGGACCGATCACGGCGATCGAGCGGGCCGCGTGACCCTGCAGCGGGAGCGTGCCGCGGCGGTTGCGCAGGAGGGTGGCCCCGGCCTTGGCGATCTCCAGGGCGGTCCGGGCACCGGCCGCGGCGTCACGTGCCGGACGCCTGCCGATGGAGCCGTCGATGAGCCCGAAGCGGTCCATCACGGAGAGCAACCGGCGTACGGAGCGGTCGACGGCCGCCTCGGGCACACTGCCGTCCTGGACGGCCTTCTTCAGGGCGTCGCCGAAGTAGATTCCGCCCGGCATCTCCATGTCGAGCCCCGCGGTGATGGCCTCGACGGTGCTGTGGGCGGCGAACCAGTCGGTCATCACCCAGCCGTCGAAGCCCCAGCGGTCGCGCAGGATGTCGGTGAGCAGTTCCTTGCTCTCGCAGGCGAAGGTGCCGTTGACCCGGTTGTACGAGCCCATGACGGAGCCCGCCCCGGCGGCGATGGCGGCCTCGAAGGCGCGCAGCTCGGTCTCGTGCATGGTCTGCTCGTCCGCGATGACGTTGATGTTGTCGCGGTCCTTCTCCTGATTGTTCATCGCGAAGTGCTTCACCGTCGCGACGAGACCCTCGCCCTGGATGCCGCGGATCTCCTCGGCGACCATGTCGGCGGTGAGCAGCGGGTCCTCACCGAAGGTCTCGAAATTCCGGCCCGCGTACGGGGTGCGGATCAGGTTGCACATCGGCGAGAGCAGCACATCCTGGCCCAGTGCACGGCCCTCGCGGCCGATGACCTTGCCGTACGCGCGGGCCAGGGACGGGTCGAAGGTGGAGGCGAGCAGGACCGGTGCGGGCAGGGCGGTCGCCGGTGCCTTGACGCGGACGCCGGCCGGTCCGTCGGCGAGCCGCAGCTCGGGGATGCCGAGCCGTGCCACGCCGGGGATGTACCCGGCCTGGCCCAGGCCACGGGGGTCCTCGGCGCCGTGCAGGAGCGAGATCTTCTCGTCCAGGGTCAGCCGGGAGATCAGCGACTCCACGCGCGGACCCGCGGTGCGGTCGGGTCTGCGCGCGGCGCTCGCCGCATGGGCGGGCACCGTGAGGCCGGCGGTCGCGGCGGTGGCCACGGCGACCGCGCTGCCGAACAGGCGCAGGGTAGAGCGGCGGGAGATATGTGGACGGTTTGCGGGCATGAGCCGTCACTCCTTCTGTGCATGAAGACGTGGTGCGGTTACACGTGCCAACGGGCAGCCGGTGTTCGTCCTTTGAAAGCAGTAGACGCACTATGCGACAAGGGAGAGTTGACGAACCATCAGACACCGCGGGTTACGCCGGGGAACTTATGACCGTCACTGACTCGTGTCAATGAGTTGAACGCAGAACTACCCGGAAAACAGAAACGCGCCCGCTGCGGGGTGGATGCAGCGGGCGCGTTGGCGTGAATTGGCGCCTGGGAAGGTCTTGCGTTCAGACGTTGAACGCAGTCAGCTGTTGGGGCGCAGAGTCCAGATCACCGTCATCTCGCCGGTGACGGCGCCGTCCTCGCGCTTGATCTCGATCGCCACGGGGAACTCGGGGCGCTTGCCCTCGTCCAGCTCGGCCACCACCTCGGCCGCCGGGCGGCCCAGCGTCGCGACGGCCTTGACCGGCCCCATGGCCAGCTTCTTGAAGGCGATGTCGGCCGTCACCGCGAGCGGCACCGCGCGCGAGAGCTGGTCGCCGAAGGCGGCGAGCACGATGGCGCCGCTGGCGGTCTCCCCCAGCGTGAACATGGCGCCCGCGTGCGGTCCGCCGACGTGGTTGTGGAAGGGCTTCTGGTCGGGCAGCGTCACCTCGGCCCGCTCGGGGGTGACCTCGCCGAACTCGAGGTTCAGGGTGCCTGCCATTGGGACGGTCGCGGCGAGCATCTCGCCGATCGACATCTGGTCTGCGCTCATGGCCCGGATGTTACCGACCGGTAAGCCTGCTTGACCATACCCTTCCTCCGCGCGTTCGCGGAGATGGGTGGGCTGTGTGCCGAGCAGGTCACAATCGGGGGCGGCCGTGGCATGCCCGGGGCCGTCCATCTATCGTTACTCGCCATGTGGCCAGGACAGCAGCCGCCCGGGGGCGAGCAGAACCCGCAGGACCCGAACCAGAACCCGTACCAGCAGCCGGGGTACCAGCAGCCGAGTCCCTATCAGCAACCGGGATTTCAGCAGCCCAACCCGTATCAGCAGCAGGGCTATCCGCAGACCGGGGAGCAGCAGGGCTACCAGCAGCCCGGATCCGGACAGTGGAACGCGCCCAGCCTGGTCGGCGGTCCCGGTGTGGCACCGGGCGGAGGCAACGGCGGCGGCGGTGACCGCACCAAGCTGGTCGCGATCATCGCGGCGTCGGCCGTGGTGATCGCCGCGGGTGTCACCGGATATCTGGTGCTCGGCAAGGACGACGACAAGGGCTCCAACACGGCCAAGGGCGGCGGCGACAAGACCTCGTCGGCCCCCAAGAGCCCGTCGCCCTCCGCGTCCGAGGAGGACAACCCGCGCGGGACCGGGTCCAACGTCGACCCGGTGATCCCCGGCTGGAAGGTCGTCGTCAACCCCAAGCGGGGGATCGCCTTCGACGTGCCGGCGGAGTGGGAAGTGGACTCGCCGTCGATGATGGTGGGCTTCGAGGACGACAAGTCCGACGACGGCAAGCCGCTGATCATCATGTCCGCACCGGCCTACTACAAGAAGAACTGGTGCACGTCGGACGACGACAAGGACGGGCGCGAGGACAACACTCCGCTCGCCACCACCGGCAGCAAGGGTGCCAACGGCGCCAAGACCACCGACGAGGTCGCGACCACCCAGGTCCCGTGGTGGGTCTACGGCGGTTACACGCAGCCGGACAAGAAGAGCATGACCTTCGACAAGAAGGCCACCAAGTTCACCACCACGTCGGGCGTCGAGGGCAGCTACGCCTGGGCCCGTTCGAAGAACTCGCCCGCCACGGGCAAGTGCGCCTCGGACGGCAAGGCGATCACCTTCGGGTTCAAGAACTCCGCGGGCGACTTCGTGGCCTGGGCCCTGCACGCACCCACCGGCGTGGACGGCGAGCTCCCGGACGAGACCATCCTGAAGATCATGGGCACGGTACGACTCGAGGGCGATCCGACCGAGTCGGGCTGATCCCGCGGCGTATCGCCGTCGGCGACAAAGTGGGGCCCGTACGCCGGAATCGAGGCGTACGGAAATGAATTTGGCGGGCAAGCGGGCGGACAGGGATAGTTCCGGGGTGATCCAAACCCCGGCCCCTTCCGCCCGCTCCCGTATGCCTGCCTGGGCCGGACGCAACTACTCGTTGCTGACCGCCGCCGCCGTCGTCACCAATCTCGGCAGTCATGGCGCTCTCATCGCGGCGGCCTTCGCCGTGCTCGACAACGGGGGCGACGGCGGTGACGTCGGGCTCGTGGCCATGGCGCGCACGCTGCCGCTGGTGCTGTTCCTGCTGATAGGCGGCGCGGTCGCGGACCGCTTGCCGCGCCACCGGGTGATGGTCGCGGCCAATGCGCTCAACTGTGTCTCGCAGGCCGTCTTCGCGGTCATCGTGCTCGCGGGCGAACCGCAGCTGTGGCAGATGATGCTGCTCACCGCGCTGGGCGGCACGGGACAGGCCTTCTTCAACCCGGCCGCCGAGGGCATGCTCCTCTCCAGCGTCCAGGGCGAGCAGGCGAGCCGGGCCTTCGCGCTCTTCCGGATGGCGATGCACGGTGCCGCGATCGGTGGCGCCGCCCTCGGCGGCGCGATGATCGCCGCGATGGGGCCCGGCTGGGTGCTCGCCGTGGATGCGGCGGCCTTCGCGGTCGCCGGTGCGCTGCGGGCTTTTCTGCAGGTGGACCACATTGCGGACCGCGGCAAGGGCGGCGGGATGCTGGCCGATCTGCGGGAGGGCTGGGACGAGTTCATCGGGCGGACCTGGCTGTGGACGATCGTGGCGCAGTTCTCCGTGGTGGTCGCCGTGGTCGGTGCGGCCGAGGCGGTGTACGGACCGCTGGTCGCACGCGACGAGCTGGGCGGGCCGGGTCCCTGGGGTCTGGCGCTGGCCGGGTTCGGTGCGGGCACGGTGTGCGGTGCGGTCCTGATGATGCGCTGGAAACCACGGCGGATGCTGTTCGTGGGTTCGCTCTGCGTCTTCCCGCTCGCGCTGCCTTCGGCGGCGCTTGCGGTACCGCTGCCGGCCGCGGGGCTCGCGGCGGTGATGTTCGTCAGCGGGGTGGCGATCGAGGTCTTCGGTGTCTCGTGGATGACGGCGCTGCACCAGGAGATCCCCGAGGAGAAGTTCTCGCGCGTGGCCGCCTACGACTGGTTCGGCTCGATCTCGATGGTGCCGCTTGCCACCGCGCTGGCCGGGCCCGCGGAGTCGGTGTTCGGGCGGAGTTCCGCGCTGTGGGGATGTGCGGTGCTTGTCGTGGTGGTGACGGCGGCGGTGCTGTTCGTTCCTGACGTACGGAATCTGACGCGGCGTACGGGAGCGGTGGTGGCGAGCGGGCAGGCGGCGGCCTCGGACGGCGAGCACGCCGTGGGGCCTGCACCGGCTGCTGTCCCCACTTCCCCCTCGGCCTCAGCCTCTGCCGATGCCCCCGCTTCTGCCTCCGCTTCAGCCGATGCCGAACGATCCGCCGGGCGGCTCGGGTGAGGCCACGGCGTCGGCCTCTTCGACCGGGCGTGCGCCGTCGATGAACCGGGTGAGCGCCTGACCTTGCACCACACGTGCGGGGAACGCGTCGGCCGCCGCGCGGCGGGCCAGTTCCGCCGTGTCCAACTCGCGGTGCGCCGCGACCAGGACCGCGTTGCCGAAGCGGCGCCCGCGCAGTACGCCCGGTTCGGCGATCAGCGCGAGATGCGCGAACACCGCCTGGAACGTGGCCAGTTGGGAGCGCAGAAACGTGAAGGGTGCGCCGTCCGCGAGGTTGGCCAGGTAGACACCGTCCGGGCGCAGCACACGCTCGGCCTCGCGTGCATAGCCGAGCGTCGTCAGGTGGGCGGGCACCCGGGAGCCGCCGAAGACATCGGCCACGATCAGGTCCGCGCTCGCGCCGGCCACCGCTTCGAGCCACTTGCGGGCATCGGCGCCGTGGGTGCGGATGCCCGAGTCGGCTGCCACCGGGAGCTGCTCGGCGATCAGGGCGAGCAGACCCTGGTCGGCGTCGACGACCTGCTGGCGTGAGCCGGGGCGGGTCGCCGCGAGATAGCGGGGCAGGGTGAGCGCACCGCCGCCGAGGTGTACGGCCTCGACCGGACCGTCGTCGAGGGACTCGATGACGTGGGCGAGGCGGCGCGCGTACTCGAACTCGAGGTGCGTGGGGTCGTCGAGATCGACATACGACTGCGGCGCACCGTCCACGGTCAGGAGCCAGGCCCGTGGCCGGTCCACATCGGGCATCAGCTTGGCGACACCATGGTCGACGGTGCGCATCACGGGTATCGGCTCGTCCACGGGTCCATTGTGCCGGGAGCGGGCATTCCCCGGGCCGGAGCGGGCGGTTCCTCTCGGTGGGGGGCTGGACGGTCAGCCCTGCCAAAGCCCCCTGACCTCCTCCGCATGGGCCGCCGCCTGTGCCAGGCCCGCGCGTGCCGCAGGTGCCCGGCGGGCCGGGTCGAGGACATTGCGGCCGAAGGTGCGGCGGGCCTCGCGGGTCGGGGTGATCAGGACGACCTTCGAGCCGGCGGCCGCGAGTTTCGCCGCCTGGGTACGGGGCGTGGACACCGGACCGCCACCCATCGCCACGGGCGCGATGATCAGCACCTTCGCGTACCCGGCGGCAAGCGCGGCGTTCGCGGAGGAGTGCACCCCGCCGTCGATGTAGCGCCGGTCGCCGATGGTGATCGGCGGCCAGACCCCCGGCACCGCGCAGCTCGCCGAGACGGCGTCGACGAGGCCGACTCCGCTGTCGCGGTCGAAGGGGGTGAGTTCGCCGGTCAGCGCATCGACCGCGGTGACCACCAGACGGCGGCCCTCGGGCCAGTCCTGCGAGAGCAGTCGCTGGGCGATCACCTCGCGCCGGTCCTCCCCGGGCACCGCTCGCACCGCCGAGGCCATCTTGCCCATCCGAACCCCGTACGCCTGCGCGTCACGCGAGCGCACCACTCCCCAGGCGTAGCGGGCCATCATCGCCGGCCCCATGGAGGCCACGCTCTCGCCCCTGGGGTCGACGAGTTGGCGCTCGTACAGCTCGTCGAGCGAGAGCGCCCCGGAGGTCAGCTGCGCACCGACGATCGACCCCGCCGACGTACCCACGACGAGATCGGCTCCCGTCGGGTCCGCACCCGCACGCGCGAGTCCGTGCAGCAGTCCGATCTCCCAGCCGATGCCGGTGAGTCCGCCGCCGCCGAGTACGAGTGCCGTGTCGCCCATGGATGCCCCATCTCCGTATCACCGACTGCCGTCCCCGCTCTGCCTACTGAGGAGTATGCAGAGCGGGGACGGAGCTGTGCACTAGGCGGGTTCCGTACGCGGGGCCGGGGCCTTCGGAGCGGAAACGGGGGCCTCGACCGGTACCGGGAACGCGAGGCGGATCGAGAGCCAGGCGTAGACCGGGCCCAGCGCGTTCATCGCGATCACGCAGATCCAGGCCGACCAGGCATTGCCCGCGTCGTAGCCGAAGCCGCCGAAGAAGGTCGCGAAATAGCTGGCGAAGCCGAAGAACATGCCGGGGATCAGGGAGAACAGGGGGAGCCTGCCCGTGTACATCAGGGCGGAGTTGAGCACCAGGATGCACAGCGCGCCGAAGAAGTTGCGGGCCAGCTGGCTCTCGCCGAAAGCGGTGCCCCAGTTCGTTTCGAGCAACACGATGAGCAGGGCGAAGGTGGAGCCCATCGGCATCGCGCACCAAAGGCGTTTGGCGTTGGTGAGGTTGGGGCCGCCGAGCAGGAAGGTGCCCGCCCAGGCGATGAAGATCGCCCAGGGGGGAAGGTGAAGGGCGTTGCCGCCGACGAACGCCGTGGTCGCGGCGAGCACGGAGGCCACGATCTCGTGCGGTATGCGCTCGCGCATCACCGGCGGCGCCGCCGTGGGCGCGCTCGTGGTCGTGTCGGTCATGTCAGGCCTCCAGGGCGCGCGCAGGGGCAAGGGTCAACTCGGAGCTGTACGTGGAGCGGGCGACGATCCGGCCCGCTTTGATGACGGCCGTGCGGGCGGGACGGTCGAGCAGGATCGCGTCGTAGTCGCGGGTGTCGATGAGCACCAGGTCCGCCGCGGCCCCCGGTCGTACGCCGTAGTCGGTCAGGCCGACGACACGGGCGGCGTCGTGCGTGACGAGCTGCAGGACGCGGTGCAGGTCGTCCGGGCCCGACAGATGCGCGAGGCGGGCGAGCAGCAGCGCGGTGTCGAGCAGGTCGCCGGTGCCGTACGGGGTGAAGGCGTTGCGGATGTTGTTGTTGGAACAGGCGGTGAGGACGCCCGCGTCCCACAGGTCGCGGACCGGGGCGATGGCCCGGCGTACGGCCTGTTCGTCGCCTCGGCCGCCGAGGAAGAGGTCGGTGGCGGGCAGCGGGACCACGGCCACACCGGCCTGGGCGAGGTCGGCTGCGACGGCTCGCCGTTCGGCCGGGGGCAGTGCGGCGAGTGAGGTGACATGACCGAGGGCGACGCGGCCGAACAGGCCGCGGGCCGCGGTCTGTTCGGCGATGAAGGAGGCGAGCGCGAAACGCGGATCCGAGGCGTCGTCGGAGAAGTCGCAGTGCATGTCGGCGGGCACGCCGTATTCGACGGCGAGGTCCAGGACGAGCTCGACATGCCGTTTGCAGTCCTCGACGTCCTTCTCCGCGTAGGTGCAGCCGCCGACCACATCGGCTCCGGCGTCCAGGGACTTGCGCAGCAGGGTGTGGGTGTCGGGAGCCTTGAAGATGCCCTCCTGCGGGAAGGCGACGATCTGCACGGTGACCAGGTCGGCCCAGGTATCGCGCAGTTCGAGCATTACGTCGAGGCCGGTCAGGCCCGCGATCGGGTCCACGTCGGGGTGGGCGCGCAAGGTGGTGGTGCCGCTCCGCACACACATGGCGAGGACCTGTTCGGCCCGGGCGCGCACGCTGTCGTGCGTGAACTCCCGCTTCAGCTCCCCCGTCACACTGATCGCCCCAGCCAGCGTGCCGGTGGGGTTGGGGCGGATGGAGTCGAGGAGCGCCTTGTCCGGGTGCAGATGGGTCTCGATCAGGCCGGGCAGCAGCACCCGGCCCTCGCCGTCGAGGACTTGGGCGCCTTCGGGGGCGGTGAGCGCGGGGCCGATCTCCTGGATACGGCCGTCTTCGATGCGTACGTCGGTGGTGTCCGGTGCGTTCTCCACGCGTACGTCGCGGAGCAGCAGGTCGCTCACGTGTCACTCTCCTTGACTGCGGACGGTCGGGCAGCCGGTGCACCGGCCGAGGGCCGGTGTCAGAGCTCGCCGGGGAAGTCGGCCTTGCGGATCAAGCAGTGCACGCCCTTGACCTGGTCGACCACCTGCGACACCTCGAAGTCCGCGGCGGCACTCAGATAGGCGTACGCGGTCTGCCGGTCCATGCCTGTGGTGGCGGTCAGGAACGCGAGCGCGGAGCGCACGCACTGGGCCATCGCCTCGTTCAGATCGGCGTCGAGTCCGATGGCGATCCAGTGCGTACGGGTCTCGGCGAAGGGCTCGCCGGCCAGACCCGGTACGCGGCGGGCCACGTCTCCGCGTATCAGCGAGAGCCTGAAGGTGGCGCGCAGCGGTGCCTCGAAGGCGGTGAGCGCCACCTCGCCGTTGCCCTGGGCGAAGTGGGGATCGCCCGCGTAGAAGCCGGCGCCCTCGGCCTGTACAGGCAGGTAGAGGGACGATCCGCAGGTCAGATGCTTGACGTCGAGGTTGCCGCCGTGGGCGCCGGGCGGGATCGAGCTGAGCGGGCTGTCCTCGGTGCTGCTCGCGACGCCCATGATCCCGACGAAGGGGCCGAGCGGGAAGCGGGCGGCGAGGGTGTCCGTATAGCGCAGTACGCCGTGTTCGGACTCGTCTACCGTGCAGAAGGCGTTGATCGTGCCGGTCGGGCCGCGCAGCAGGTCGGGACCGGTCAACTCGGAGCGGTCGTCGGGGAGTTCTCCGGGCAGCGCGCCGCGTGCGTGGCGGTTGGCGACGATGCCGTAGTGGGCGCGGCGGTGCAGGGTGAGGGTTTCCACGCGCAGCAGGTCGCCCGGTACGGCGCCGCGTACCGCGACCGGTCCGGTGACGATATGCGGTCCGGGCAGCACGTCGGCGCCGCGCGCGAGTGCGGACTCGGCGATCTCGCGGGCGTCGGCGAGTACGTCCTGTGCTGGGACCCCGAACTGGGCGAAGAAGGCGACCGGATCGCGCCCCTGGTCCGGCATGATCCCTTCGTGCGAGACGAGGTCGACGGTGAGCGTCTCACCGTCGGCCACGGTGAGCACGGGTGCGCTTCCCGCGTGCGGGAGCTCGCCCCAGCGGGCGGTGCGCACGCTCGTCCGCAGCTGATGGGCACCGTCGACGGGCAGGTGGGCGGGGGTGCGGGGCGCGGTGGTGGCGCTGTGGGGCATCTGGGGTCCTCTGCGTCCGGGAACGGGCGGGGGAAGGAGGCGTCGGATGTGTTACGGCTCCGCTGCCGCCGCGTTGCGATCGACCTCGGCGGGGGTGGGCACGATCCGGGTGCCGGTACGTCCTTCCAGGGCCTCCCCGAGCGCGACCGGCGAGGTGATCAGCACGCTGCGGCCACCGCCGGCGAGGAAGTCAAGGGCGGCCCGGATCTTCGGGCCCATGCTGCCCTCGGGGAACTGGCCTTCCGCCAGGTGCCGTCGAGCCGCGCTCACATCGAGCTCGTCGACGAAGCGCTGGTGGGGCGTGCCGAAGTCGAGCGCGATCCGCTCCACACCGGTGGTGATGATCAACTCCTGTGCGCCGAGCGCCCCGGCGAGCAGCGCCGAGGTGGCGTCCTTGTCGACGACCGCCTCCACACCGCGCAGCGAGCCGTCCGGGGCCGCCACCACCGGGATGCCGCCTCCTCCGCCGGCGATCACCACCTGCCCGGCGGCGAGCAGGGCCGCGATCGCGTCCAGTTCCACGACGAGGCGAGGTGCGGGCGAGGGGACTAGACGGCGCCAGCCGCGGCCCGCGTCCTCGCCGATGGACCAGCCGTGCCGGTCGGCGAGACGCTGTGCCTCGGTCTGCGCGTAGTGGATGCCGATCGGCTTGGTGGGGCGCGTGAAGGCCGGGTCGGCGGCGTCGACGACGGTATGGGTGAGCACGGCGACGGGCCGCACCCCGGGCGGCAGGGCCCCGAAGAGGCCGCGCGCCAGGATGTAGCCGATGCTGCCCTGCGAGTCGGCGACACACATGTCCATGTCGAGCAGCGGGAGTTCGGGCGCGATCTCGGCCACCAGGTCTGACCGGCGTTTGATGAAGCCGACCTGGGGGCCATTGCCATGGGTGACCACCACCCGGGCGCCGCCGCGCACCAGTGAGGCCACGGGAGCGGCCAACTGGCGCGCCGCGTCGAACTGTTCGGCGATGGTGGCTCGCCGGCCGCCGCGCAGGAGCGCGTTGCCGCCGATGGCGAGCACGGTGGTGGGCTGAGTGGCGGGCATGCCAGGACGATAGGAAGGGGGCCGCGGCGGGTCATGGGCAGCCAATGCCAGTACCGGGCAAGGCATGTTGACGTCTGCTGACAGTGTGGGCGGTTCGGCCTCGAAGGCGGACGCTCACGCCAGGAGAAATCGTATACAGTCTTCCGTCCTGGCCGTTTACAGTCCATGAACTCGCGCCCATAGTGGCCAACGTGGCCGGTTCCCCTGTGCTCGCCAGACGCACCGCCCCCGCCCCGGCACTGACCGTGGCGCAGGCGCTGGAGCTGCCCGCCCTCGCGGGCGCCCGGCTTGTCGCGGGGCACGCCGGTGCGCTGCATCCGATCCGGGTCGCCAACATCATGGAAGTCCCGGACATCGTCCGCTGGATGCGCGGCGGCGAGTTCCTGCTCACCACGGCCTATGCCGTACGCGACGACGAACGGGCCCTTGCCGCACTCGTCCCGGAGATGGCCCGCCGAGGTCTTGCCGCGCTCGGCGTCAAGGTCGGCCCGTATCTTCCGGTCCTGCCCGAGCCCATGCTGCGCCGCGCCGACGAACTCGGCTTCCCCATCGTGGAGTTGCCCGGCGAGGTGATGCTGAACGACATCCTCTCCGAGGTCATCGGCACCGTGCTCAACCGTCAGGCGCTGAGCCTGGAGCGCACCCAGGCGCTGCGCGAACGGCTCTCGCAGGCGGTGCTCAGCGGCGGCTCGCACATGGAACTCGTCGTCCTGCTCGCCCATGAGACCGGCTGTCCCGCGGCCGTACGGGCCGTCGACGGCACTCTCCTCGCGGCGGCGGGTTCAGTGCCCGAGGGCAAGGCCCCGAACGTGATCCGGCCCATCACCGTGGGCGACCGGCCACGCGGCGAGGTGGCCCTGTGGAGTGCGGGTTCCCGTACGAGCGAGGCCGAACTCGCCCTGGCCGTCGAGCATGTGGCGAGCCTGGCCACCATGCTCCTTGTGCAGGAGCGTGCCCTTGCCGAACGCGAGCGCCGCTACCGCACCCTGCTGCTGACCGCCCTGGTGTCCAGCCCGCCCGGCGACCGCACCGAGGCCGCCCGGCGCGCAGCGGCACTCGGCTGGGACCTGGAACGCGCACGCGCCACCGTGGTCGTCGAGGTCGGTCCGGCGCCGGGCGCACGCGGCCACTCCCCGGCGACCGAGGAGCGGCTGCTGTCGGCCGCGCGCACCGCGCTCGGCGCGGGGACTCCGGCCTGGGGCACTCCGGGCGGCATGACGCTGCTCGTCGAGCCGGGCCCCTCACTGCGGCGTACTTGCGCGGCCCTGCATCGCGCGGTCTCGGCGGCATGCCCGGCGGATACGGTCAAGGTCGCCTCGGGTACGGTCCGCGCCGACTTCGTGGAACTGCATCTGAGCCACGGCGAAGCGCTCTCCGCGCTGGCCCTCGGCCGTGAACTGGAAGGACCCGCAGGGTCGTTCACCCGCCTGTACGAGGAGTGCGGGGTGTACCGGCTGCTCAACCAGCTGCCCGACACCGAACTGCGCTCCCTGGTGGCGGAGGCGCTCGGCCCGCTGATCGAGCACGACGCACGGCACGACAGCAGCCTGGTACACAGCCTCGGGGTGTATCTCCGGCGGGACCGCAACGGGGTGGACGCCGCCGAGGAACTGCACATCCACTACAACACCCTGCGCTATCGCCTGAAGCAGATCGAGAAGCTCACCGGCGCACCGGACAAGGATCCGATGCGCCGGCTGCAGACCGAACTGGCAGTGCACGCCCACCGGTTGCTCAGCGCACGGCTTCGGTGACCGGTCGCGCCCGAGCGGTCTGCCGCGCCTCGCGCCACTGAGGCAGCGAGAACAGCAGGTACAGGATCGCGCCGGTCAGCGGCAGCGTGTGCCAGAGCTTGTCGTCGAAACCGAAGCCGAGGATCAGATTGATGCCGAGGCCCACGAAATACGCCGCTACCGCACGCCAGTTGACCGCCGCCACGGCTGCCTCGGACAGGTCGTAGCGTCCGCGGCGCAGCAGGAAGTAGTCGGCGACGAGGATGCCGGGGATGAGCGGGATGGCGTAGCCGAGATAGCCGAGATAGGTCAGGAAGGCGTCGAGGATGCCGGCCGAAAGGCCGTAGTACGCGAGGCCGCAGGCCAGTACGCCGGCGATCACGTTCACGGCGATACGCGGCAGGTCGACGGCGGTCCGGCCGGCGAGCGAGGCCGCGTACATGTTGTTGACCTCGTGCGGGAAACCCTGCACGAAGATCGCGAAGGTGGCGAGCGCACCGACACCCACGATGCCGAAAGCCTCGCCCATGTCCGCCTCGCGGACACCGAGTCCGAGCAGGATGCCGAGCATGTTGAAGCCGAAGTTGCCGACCATGAACTCGGCGATCGTCGTGGTGTAGACGGTCCTCTTCGACTTGCCGAAGCGGGTGATGTCCGGGGTGACCGTGGCGCCGGTCATCCACTTGTTGACCCCGAGCGCGAACAGCGCGAAGGCGGTCGCCTCACCCGCGCGCGCCGGTTCGGCGTTCACGATCGCGCCGATCCCGCCCGCATGGTCGATCGCCGCGATCACCGCGATGACGACCGTGACCAGCATCAACGGCACGCTGATCCGGCCGACCCAGGTGAGGCCCTTGCCGAAGCCGACGATGGACAGGGCGGTGTACATGGCGGTGAGGACGACGCAGTAGACCAGGCCGAGCCACGGGTCCTTGCCGCCGGGCAGCACACCGGCCGTGATGCCGGTGCTGTAGCCGACGAAGCCCGCCGAGAGCAGGGCGATGACCAGGGACGGCAGCCGGCTGCCGCCGCGCCCGAAGGCGGCCCTGAGGCCGAGCGCTGTCGTGATGCGTTCGCGCTGGCCGATGAGCCCGCACAGGATCGACACCGCGCTGACCACGAGCGAGGAGCCGACGGCGATGAGGACGCCGGTCCAGAACGGGAAGAAGAGCCCGAGCGACATCCCGTAGAGCAGATCGGTGGCCGACACGGTGAAGCCCATGCGGACCAGGGTGATCGACAGGGTGGAGCGGCGTTCGTCCGGCGGCAGCCGGTCGGAGGCGAAGTCCTCGGTGGCTTCGGCGGCCCGCCGCGCGCGGGCGGCGGCTGTCTGATCCGTTCGTGAACTGTCCATCCGGGGGCACCTCTTCGTTGCTCGGCAGCTGGGGACGGGGAGCACGGATGCGGGTGTCCCGGAATGCTCGCCGCCGCCGGGTCGCACGACACTGTCAGCCGGTGCCAGCGATCCCGGCCGCGCTCCTGGCATCCCACGCCGAAGCGGAGACCCGGGGGGCGGACCGTACCGTCGGAACATGGAGCAAGCCACGGACGACACTGCCCCCGACGACGGCACGGTGCGCACCGTCAACTCCCTGCGCCGCGACACCTATGCCGACTCCGTAGCCCTGATGAGAGCCGCCCGCAGCATCAGCGAAATGCCTGGCGTGGCCGCCGCCAGTCTGGTGATGGCGACCGGGACGAACCTGCGTCTGCTCGCCGACGCCCACCTGCTCACGGCAGATGCCGGCGAGGCGGCCGAGGCGGGCCCCAATGATCTGATCGTGGCGATACGCGGCGAAGAGGCCGCCGTCGCCGACGCGTTGGCGGCCGTGGACGGCCTCCTCACACAGCCGGACTCCCCCACCGGCGCCCCCGAGGCACCGGCTGTCCGTGCCCTCACGGAAGCCGACCCCGCGACGGCCCTCGCCCTGATCTCCACCCCCGGCCCGTACGCCGCCGCCGAAGCACTCAAAGCCCTGCGCTGCGGGATGCACGCCTTCGTGTTCAGCGACAACGTCTCCCTCGACCAGGAGATCCGCATCAAACAGGAGGCCCACCGCGCGGGCCTGCTCGCCATGGGCCCCGACTGCGGTACGGCCGTCATCGACGGCATCCCGCTGGGTTTCGCCAATGCGCTGCGCCCCGGCCGTATCGGCCTGATCGGCGCTTCCGGTACGGGACTTCAGCAGGTGTCCTGCCTTCTGGACGCGTACGGCGAGGGCGTACGGCAGATGATCGGCACCGGTGGCCGTGACCTGAGCGCGGACGTCGGCGGTATCACCACCCTCGACGCGCTGGAACTCCTCGACGCCGACCCCGGCTGCGAGCTGATCGTCCTTGTCTCCAAGCCGCCCGCGCCCGAGGTGGCCGAGCGGGTACTCGACCGGGCCGCCCGCGCGGGCAAACCCGTCGTGGCCTGTTTCCTGGACGGCACCCACTCGTACGCGAGTGAGCGGGTCACCGTGGCGGGGACCCTGCGCGACGCGGCCGCCGCCGCGGTGGAGGTGCTCGGAGGCGAGGCGAAGGCCGCCTTCGCGCGGCCTCGGCTCCCCTTGTCCCACGGCTACTTGCTGCGCGCGCTGTACGCGGGCGGCACCTTCGCCTACGAGGCCAGGCAGCTGCTGCCCGATGCCGCGACGGCCACGCTCACGCCCTCCGCGTCGACTGACATCCGCCTGCCCGAGCGGGACCTGATCCTCGACCTGGGCGACGACGCGTACACCGCGGGCCGCCCCCATCCGATGATCGACCCGACCGTGCGCGCCGCACATCTGCGGGCCGCCCTCACCGATCCCCGCAGCGCCGTGGTCGTCCTCGACGTGGTGCTCGGCCATGGCGCGGGTCCCGATCCCGCGAGGGCGCTCGCCGTCGAGCTGGACCGGATACCGGCCGAACGACGGCCGCCCGTCGTGGCGTTCGTGGTCGGGACCGACGCCGATCCGCAAGGCCGTAGCGCTCAGGAAACGCGGTTGCGGGCGGCGGGCGTGCTGCTCGCGCCGACCAGCACGGACGCCATCGAGTGCGCGGCGGCGCTGCTGCCCTCGCACGGACACGAACGCGCCCATGAACTCACCACTGCGGGAGGCGCCGTATGACCGCACTGCTCATCGGGTCACCGCCCCGTATCGCCGCGGTCGGTGTACCGGAGTTCGCGCAGGTGCCGCGTACTGCCGGCGCCGAAGTCACCTCCCTGGACTGGCGGCCACCTGCCGCGGGCTCGGCGGAGCTGGCCTGGCGGCTCGCCGAACTCACCGGCCATCCGGCGGTCGAGGCCGCCAACCAGGAGGCGGTCGCCCGGCTGCTCGCCGTACGTCCCGTGTGGACCCGGGTCCTGCCGGCCCGCGAGGCGATCCCCGCGCTCGACGACGGACGTCGGCTTCTGCTGCACGCGGGCCCGCCCATCGCCTGGCCCGACATGTGCGGTCCGATGCGCGCGGGTGTGATCGGTGCGGCGCTGCTCGAAGGCTGGGCGGACACTCCTGAGCAGGCCCAACATCTCGCGGACAGCGATGCGTTGGCGTTCGAACCCTGCCACCATCACGAGGCGGTGGGTCCGATGGGCGGGATCATCTCGCCTTCGATGCCGCTGATCGAGGTCGAGGACCCGTCGACGGGCCGTCGCGCGTACTCGAACCTCAATGAGGGAGCGGGCCGTTGTCTGCGCTACGGCGCGCTGGGCGAGGACGTCATGGAGCGGCTGCGCTGGATGGGCTCGGTGCTCGCGCCCGCGTTGAGCGCCGCACTCGGTGCCCGCGGCGAAGGAGTCGATCTGCGGGCGGTCACCGCGCAGGCGCTGCAGATGGGCGACGAGTGCCACAGCCGCAACACGGCCGCTTCGGCGCTGCTGCTGCGGGAGATGGCGGCGGACCTCGCCGAGACCCCCCACGCACGAACGGTCCTGCGCTTCCTGTCCGACAACCACTACTGGTTCCTCAACTTCTCGATGGCAGCGGCGAAACTGGCCACCTCCGCCGCACACGGGGTGGCCCACTCCACGCTCGTCACCGCCTTCGCCCGCAACGGCGTCGAGGTCGGCATCCGGGTCAGCGGCCTGGGCGACGCCTGGTTCACGGCGCCCGCCACACAGGTCCGCGGCCTGTACTTCGCCGGATACGGGCCCGAGGACGCCAACCCCGACATCGGGGACAGCGCCATCACGGAGACATACGGGCTCGGCGGCTTCTCGTTGGCGGCGGCACCCGCGATCACCGGGTTCGTGGGCGGAACGGTCGAGGAGGCGCTGCGCACGAGCCGCGACATGGCCCGGATCTCGCTCGCCCGCCACGAGGCCTACCGTCTGCCCGCACTCGGCGGGGTGGGCGCGCCGGTCGGGATCGATGTGCGGGCGGTGCTCGACACCGGGATCGCGCCGGTCGTGACGACGGGGATCTCCCATCGTGAGCCGGGCATCGGACAGATCGGCGCGGGCCTCACCCACGCTCCGCTGGAGTGCTTCCGCAAGGCACTGTCCGCGACGGCTGTGCCGCCGGACACCGGCCCACTCGGCTCATCGTGAGCCCGGCCGCCCTGACCTGCTCGCCGTCCACGCTGGTCGCACCGCTGATCCACGGCCGGCGGCGGCACGCGCGGGTGGTCGGGGCGACCAGGGCCGCGGTGTATCTCCTGCCGTACGGGGACGAGCCGTCGCCCCCGTACGGTCGGGGGGCGCCCCGCTCGTACGGGAAGGGGTCACTCTTCCCGTACGGGCCAGGGCCGCGCCCGGCTGCGAACCCGGGCGGTGATCCTCTTCACACGGGACCCCTCGACGGGGAATCAACCCCCGTACAGGAAAAGACGTCTTCCTCCCCGTACGGGCCGAACTCCCTTTTCGCTCTGGTGACTTGTACCGGAGTCCGGGTCCCGGCGGCCGTTCTGCTGTCCCCCGCAGCGGGCGGGAACCCCTTCGCCGGGATCACACCGGGCGCGGTCGCCCGGGTCGGCGGCGGCCGGATCGAATGGGGGCCGCTGCGCCTGGCGGCCGGGGTGTCCTGGGCACCGCCCCGTGTCCAGGACATACCGGTCGCGGCAGCACTGCCGGTCCTCGCTCGGCTGAGTCCGCCGCGCCGACTCCCCGCATCCATCGCACCGTTCACCGGCCGACTGATCGAGGCGCTGCGGTCCGGCACGCCGCAGGCCCTTCGCGACCCCGCCCTCGCCCTCCTGGGCCGAGGCCCCGGCCTCACCCCCTCCGGCGACGACTACCTCTGCGGTCTGCTGCTCGCCGCCCAGGTGGCACGGGCGAGTTGGCTCCGCCCCTTGAGCGCCGCCCTCGCCGACGCCCACAACCGCACCACCTTCGTCTCCGCTTCCCTCCTCACCCATGCCGTCCGCGGCCACTGCATCCCCCAGGCCGCCGACCTCCTGCGCGCCACGACCGAAGCGGGCAGCGTGCCCGCCGCACCGCTGGCCGGCCTGCTCTCCGTCGGCCACAGTTCGGGCTCCGATCTGCTGCACGGCCTGTGCGGGGGCGCCCGGCTGCTGACCTCGGAGCGGGAGTTCCCGACGGTGGACGCCGGGGCGGGCCGGTGACGAACGTCCCGCGACGACGGGACCTTCGCCCGCCTGCCGACAGGCGCCTCTTAACTAGCGTTTACGGCACATCCCAGGCCGTTCGCGTTGGCAGGAGTACCTCATCAACACCCAGCACAAGACCGTCGCCGTCCTTTCCGGCATAGCCCTCACCGCGGCCACCCTGACCGCGTGCGGCGCGGGCGAGAAGATCAGCGCGGGTCTGCAGCTGAAGGGTGCCTTCGAGAAACTGATGGAGCAGCGGCAGATCTCCGCCGAGCTCTCCTTCGACGGCACCGCGGACGAGATCTGGGCCCAGCTGAAGAAGGACGACGCCGACACGACCCGCACCGTGGCACGGAACTTCGCCGACGCACGGGTGTCCTTCTCGCTCGGCGCCGACAAGCCGCTCGACTCGCTCTCCGAGAAGGAGTGGGAGAAGGCCGCGGTCTCCTTCGGCCTCGCACTGGGTCCGGGCAAGGACCTGATCGAGGCACGGGCGGTGGGCGACTCCCTCTACGTACGCGGCGACATCAAGGGACTCATCGAGAAGACCGGGGCCGACACACAGCGCGACGACCTCGCCCTGCTCGACCAGATGACGGACGCCGTGGACGAACTGCCGGACGCGCTCGGCTCGATCAAGGATGCGCTGCACGGGAAGTGGATCGAGTTCGACCCGAAGGACTTCGAGGAGTTCTCCGCCGAGCAGTTCACCGAGGAGGGTGACAACTCGCTCTTCCCCGGCGCGGTTCTGGGCGAGTTCAGCGCCAAGGACAAGCAGAAGGCCCTCGAAGCCATCGGCAAGGCCCTCGGCAAGAACGTGGACATCAAGGCCGACGGAGAGAAGAACGGCGTCGAGCGGTTCACCCTCACGTTGCCCGCGCGCGACACCGCGGCAGACCTGCTCAAGGGCCTGAAGCCGCTGGAGGACAAGCTGGGCCTGTCCGAGGTCAACGCGAAGGACTTCGCGGACCGGGACGTCCGGATCACCATCGCGGTGAAGGACGGCATGGTGAACAAGCTGAGCTTTGACCCCGGACGCCTCGACCCGAACTCCGAAGCGGCGCTGCCGGTCACCCTCTCCCTCAAGGCGGGCGGCAGCCCGGTGAAGGCGCCCACCGACGCCAAGAAGCTCAACCCGCAGGACATCTTCGGCGCGTTCGCCTACACGGCGATGCAGAACGGCGAGTGGCAGAACGCCAGGTGACCGGCTCACGGGGCGATGCTCTCGGCGGTCGCCGTACCGACCTGGTCCGCGTACCGACACGTCGATACGCGGACCAGACACCGCTACCCGCGAACTAGCCGAGGACTTCGGTCACCGTCCCCGCCCCGACCGTCCGCCCGCCCTCACGGATCGCGAAGCCGAGGCCGGACTCCAGCGGGACGTCGCGGCCCAGTTCGACCGTCATCGTGACGGTGTCGCCGGGCCGTGCCACCGCCGCCTCGCCGAGGTCGACGTCACCGACGACGTCCGCGGTGCGAATGTAGAACTGCGGCCGGTAGCCGGTGGTGAGCGGCGTCCTGCGGCCGCCTTCGCGTCCGGACAGGACGTACACCTGCGCGCGGAACCGGCGCGCGGGCTGCACACTGCCGGGCGCCGCGACCACATGGCCGCGACGGACGGCGTCGCGCACGACGCCGCGCAGCAGCAGGGCGACGTTGTCACCGGCCTGCGCCTCGTCCATCGGCTTGCCGAAGGTCTCGAGACCGGTGACGACCGTCTCGATGTCCGCGCCCAGGACCTGGACACGGTCACCGACCTTGACCACCCCGCGCTCCACCGCTCCGGTGACGACGGTGCCGCGACCGCTGATCGTCAGAACGTTCTCGACGGGTAGCAGGAACGGCGCGTCCACATAGCGCTCCGGCATCGGCACGTACGTGTCCACCGCGTCGAGCAGCGCCTCGACGGCGGACGTCCAACGCGGGTCGCCCTCAAGGGCCTTGAGCCCTGAGACCGGGACGACCGGTACCGAGTCGCCGTCGTAGCCGTTCTGCGAGAGCAGATCGCGGACCTCCAGCTCGACGAGCTCGATCAGCTCCTGGTCGCCGGCGTCGGCCTTGTTGAGGGCGACCACGATGTGGTCGACCCCGACCTGGCGGGCGAGCAGCACGTGCTCGGCGGTCTGCGGCATGATCCCGTCGGTCGCGGAGACCACGAGGATCGCCCCGTCGAGCTGGGCCGCGCCGGTGACCATGTTCTTGATGTAGTCGGCGTGGCCTGGCATGTCGACATGCGCGTAGTGCCGGGTGTCCGTCTCGTACTCGACGTGCGCGATGTTGATGGTGATCCCGCGCGCGGCCTCCTCCGGAGCCTTGTCGATCCGGTCGAAGGGCACGAACGTGCCGGTCCCGCGCTCGGCGAGCACCTTGGTGATCGCGGCGGTGAGCGTGGTCTTGCCGTGGTCGACATGACCCATGGTGCCGATGTTCAGGTGCGGCTTGGTGCGCATGTATGCCGTCTTGGGCATGATGGTTCGCCTTCTGGATTCCCTGAGGATCAGGGGAGGTTGAGGGCCTTCCGCACCGGTTGTCAGCCGGTCTGCCGGATACGGCGGCGGAAGACGGGGACCCCTTGGATCGATCCGACCCTCCCCCTCTGGGGTCCGCCGGAGTCTCCGGGGAGGGTCAGCTTCGGACGCCGTCGAAGGCGCCGAATGCCTCGAAAGCCTCGAATGCCGAGAAGGCTTCGGCCTGGAAAGCGGCAGCCCGAGCGGCGCCCGCGACTGCGGGCGTAGCTGCGAAGGAGGTCTGCCGGAACATGTTGAGATCATCTACGCTCGGCGAGCGCGCGTCCAACGATTATTCGCGTGCCGTCAAGGGCGGGTCTCTCACGGGGAGTTGGAATGCCGAACCGCTGGGTCGGAGTGACGGTCGACTGCCTGGACGTCGAGCGTGTGGCGGCCTTCTGGAGCGCACTGCTCGACCGCCCGAAAGGCCCGTCGATGCCCGGCTGGATCTACCTCGGCCACGTGGACGATCCGCAGCCCCGTCTGGTCTTCCAGCCGGTGGCCGAGCCGCAGCAGGGCAAGGTCCGCCTGCACCTCGACGTGCTGGTCGACGACATCGACGAGGGCGTGGCGCAGGTCGAGTCGCTCGGCGGCACGTTCACCGGTGAGCGGCACGACTACGACGAGGGGGTCGTCCTGGTCATGGCCGATCCCGAGGGCCATGAGTTCTGCCTGTCGCAGTTCTACTGAGAGCGGCTACTCGACCCCGGTGTTCTTGAGCGCCTCGCGCACGGACAGGGGCGCGAGGCGCCGCTCGTGCGCGGCCACGAAGTCCCGTACGGCCCGGGCGTCCGTCTTCGCGTACTCCCTCAGACACCAGCCGATCGCCTTGCGGATGAAGAAGTCCGGATGACCGGACTGCCGCAGGCAGTACGCGAAGAGCCGGCCGGTGTCCGTCGCGTCCTTGTAGCGGAGCTGGTGCAGCAGGGCCGTGCGTGCGACCCAGAGGTCGTCGTCCTCGATCCAGTCGTCCATCGTCTTCTTCAGGGCCGGGTCGGCCGCGACCAGGCCGCCGACGACATGGGAGGCCAGTGCGTCCACCGTGTCCCACCACGGCACCGTGGTGATCAGATGGCGCGCGACCGGCAGGAATCCCGACGAGCAGCACTTCACGTACCGGCGCAGATAGTCGACGGCGAAGTAGTGGTACTCGCGCTCGGGGAGCTGCCAGGCCCGCAGCGCGATCGCCGCACAGTCCCGCTCGTCCGGCCGCGCCAGCCCTTCGAGCACGGACTTCGAGAGGGCCTTGCGCTCGGGGGACGCGATCCCGAGGAAGGGAGCGATCCCCTTCATGTACGCCGCCATGCGCTCGGCCTGCGCGGAATCGGCGCCTTCCCGGTACGTACGGACCAGGCGTTCGAGCACGACGTCGGCCAGTTCACTGTCCGAAACCGCAGGTGAACCGGACATGGCGGGGCGGGGACGGTGAGTGACCATATGCGCACCCTACGAAGAGATGAGACGCAGACTACGGCGATCAGTGCGGTTTGTCGGTTAGTCTCCCCGGATGTTGGACCCCCTCACGCGACCAGCGCCGAGCGCCACGCTCGTGCGGCCCGCCGCCGGCGACCAGGCGTTCGCCGTGCGCTGCGGCCGGGCCCTGGTCTCGCCGTGGTCCCGGCTCGGACTCCTGGTGCTGCTCCTTGCCGCCGCGGGGACCGGCGTCCTGCTCTTCGAGCCACAGCGGCTGCTCGCCGACGGCTGGCCGCCGCAGATCAGTGGCGCGGCCGCGGTGGTCCTCTTCTCCGTGGCGTACGGGGTGTGCACCGCCGCTTTCGTTCCCCGGCCGCTCCTCAACCTCGCCGCCGGCGCTCTCTTCGGATCGCAGGCGGGACTCGCGGGCGCGATCGCGGGAACGGTTCTCGGCGCGGGCATCGCGTTCGGCCTCGGCCGCTTCCTCGGCCAGGATGCGCTGCGCCCGCTGCTGCGCGGCCGTATCGTCACGGCCGTCGACGGGCAGCTCAGCAGGCACGGCTTCCGTTCGATGCTCGCTGCCAGGCTCTTCCCGGGCATCCCGTTCTGGGCGGCGAACTACTGCGCGGCTGTCTCCCGTATGGGCTGGGCACCGTTCCTCCTGGCGACGGGTCTCGGCTCGATCCCCAACACCGCCGCGTACGTCATCGCCGGCAGCCAGGCCGCCACTCCCACCTCCCCCGCGTTCCTCATCGCGATGGGCTTCATCGCCGTGACCGGGGTGGCCGGGGCGGCCGTCGCCTGGCGCAAGCGCCACCGTCTGCGCGGCCACTGAGCCGGACGCGGGAGGATCCCGGCCAGGGAGCCGGGGCGCGCGAGGTGCGTCGCCCGCAGGACGCTAGGCTGCACGGGGCAACTGCATGATCACCTGTGTCTTCGCACCCCGACCAGCACTTGGACGGCGTAGTACATGTCTTGGTTCGAATCCCTGATCCTCGGACTCGTCCAGGGACTCACGGAGTTCCTCCCCATCTCCTCCAGCGCGCATCTGCGCCTGACCGCCGCGTTCGCCGGCTGGCACGACCCCGGCGCGGCGTTCACGGCGATCACGCAGATCGGCACGGAGACCGCCGTCCTGATCTACTTCCGCAAGGACATCGCGCGGATCATCTCGGCGTGGTTCCGCTCGCTCACCGACAAGACGATGCGCGGCGACCACGACGCCCAGATGGGCTGGCTCGTGATCATCGGATCGATCCCGATCGGTGTACTGGGCGTCACGTTCAAGGACCAGATCGAGGGCCCGTTCCGCGATCTGCGCCTGATCGCCACGACTCTGATCGTCATGGGCATCGTCCTCGGCATCGCCGACCGCCTGGCGGCCCGCGACGAAACCGGCGGCCGCCACCGCGCGGTCAAGGAGCGCAAGACGCTCAAGGAACTGGGCGTCAAGGACGGCCTCATCTACGGCTTCTGCCAGGCCATGGCCCTGATCCCCGGCGTCTCCCGCTCGGGCGCCACCATCAGCGGCGGCCTCCTCATGGGCTACACCCGCGAGGCAGCGGCCCGCTACTCCTTCCTCCTGGCGATCCCGGCGGTCCTGGCATCGGGCGCGTTCGAACTCAAGGACGCGGGCGAGGGCCATGTCTCCTGGGGCCCGACGATCTTCGCCACGATCGTGGCGTTCTTCGTCGGCTACGCGGTCATCGCCTGGTTCATGAAATTCATCACGACCAAGTCCTTCATGCCGTTCGTGTACTACCGCGTCCTGCTGGGAATCCTGCTGTTCGTCCTGGTGGGGATGGGCGTACTGAGCCCGCATGCGGGGGAGTCGGCGGGCTGAGCGAGGCCCGTCGAGGGACTCTTTTGATGATCAGTTCTCCCAGGGTTCTCCCACTCCCCCGGACCGACAACGAGAAACCGCCTCCCGGACTCAGCCCGGGAGCGTCTCACTACGCCTGCGATGACTGCCGTGCGGTCACTGGTGCCGTGCGGTGGTCGACCCGCATGCAGCCCTGCTACGCCCGGACGCATAGCCCACCGCATGGCGACGGCCTCGCTCCATCCCAGGAACGGGGCCGCTGCTCGTGCCGCAGTCACTGGCGCCGTGTCAGTCCGCCCGCCTCGGCGATGAGAGTCTTCAGCAATGGTGCCTACAGACGGAGTAACAGGAGCCACGCCTCCCTGCGTTCGCGTGATTACGTGACAGGTTAATACCGCACAAACCACGCTCGGACCTCTAAAGGGGAACCCCGTGAAGAACATGAAGATGGCATCGCTTATCGCCGTCCCAGTGGTAGCAGCAACCCTGTGCTTCGGCGGCACAGCCGCAGCAGCCGATCCAGAACCTCCGGGCGCCATCGGGTATTCGATCCCTCACTTCCCCTTCCCCGACTGCTGGACGTACTCCTTCGCAAGAGTATTCGCCGTCAACAAAACCAAGCTGCCACTTTGGAAGCTCAAAGCCAGGTGCGCAAACGAGCTGACCAGCGTGTCGGCATGGCAGCCGCCGAGCGCTTCAAAGGAGCTTCGCGAGTATGCCGATTCGGTGTGGCAGGGGTTTGCGCAGAAGTACCCCCAGTACGCGGGCCAGAAGGGCGTCTGGTTCGCGTACCTTCAGACGCTGAATTCCCCAGCAGAGGCGAATCTCGCTAATCGCCCCTGGTGGGATGAGGCTTTCAGTCAAGAGGAAGCGCCGACGGTGGAAGCAAACACCTCCATCGGCCTTTCCGTGCTGTAGAAGCGATGGGCAAGGTGATTATGGGGTGCAGAACCCTGCCCTAGCCCACGGGAGTTGACGGCGGCCCTGCCCCCATCCTGGGAGCGGGGCCGCTGCTCGTGCTGCGGTCAGTCCTCGGTCAGCCAATCCGCCGTGTCCCGGCCGTCCTTCGGCATGTCGTCGAAAATGCCCTCCAGCACGAGCCCGCGGCAGTCGTCCTCCTTCACCCCGTCGCAGGCCTTCGGCTTGCCCTCGGTTTCCGCCGTCTGTGACCGTGCGGCGAGCGCCTTTCGGCAGTCGGCAGTCGGCATATCGGAAGAATCCGCAACCTCGATGCATGGGTGTCGCTCCGGCCGAACCACCGGTTGACGTTGGTCGTGTTGCTGCTCACCTGATGCACGGGCCCGCTGTAGTGGTGGTGCTGCTCTGCGGTGGCCGCTCCAACATCCGTGCACCGCTTGAGGAAACGGGCCAGCGCGAGAGCGAGCGCGGCGGGAGCGCCGAACACGATGCAGACGCCCGTCGGGTCAGCCCACCCGGAGGCGCACAGCACAAGGCACACCCCGCCGCCAATGAGGACCGACGCGACACCGGCGGACACAAGGGCAGTGAGTAGTCCGTCGGCCGCCAACAGTGAAGAGTCACTTCCAACTGGCGCGCTCACTGATCGCCGTCGGCCTTCCCGTCTCGGTTGGCGAGGGCTTGGAGGACGCGTTCACGCTTGACGACGGGGAAGCCGTCGAGGATGTCGGTGTGGCGCGCACGCGCTACTCGTCGCCGAGCACCTCCATGACGTCGGCAAGGTGGTCGACGGCTTCACGCACGGGCGCGCTGGTCACGGTGCCACCCACGAGCGCAAGGGCCCGCTCGACAACCGTCACCGACGGCGAGGAGCCGAAGAGCGACCCACAGCAGATCGCATAGCCCGCAGCCTCGCGACGGCAGGCCTGTTCGGCAGTACGTTGACGCCAACCGACGACTGGGGGCGGGCCATGCGTCAACATGCTGTCGATGCCGTTGTGTTCGTCGCCGCGCTCGTCCTGGTCTTCGTGAGTCTCGCCCAGGGCTGGACGATCGTCGCCGGTGTCGCCGCAGTCATCCTGCTCGGCGTGGTGGCCGCCACCGCCGCACGCCACCAGCCCGATCCCGCCGTACCGCGCCCGCGCGCCGAGGGGCGTCCGTGGCGTGATCCCATCTGAGGCGAACCGCCCCCGCCCGCATCCACCGCAGCCCTTGCCATGGAGCGCACTCCAACTCCTAGACTCTCGCCCCCACCCTCAACTCCTCCTACGGAGCACCCATGCGCTACCGAGTCCTCGGCAAGACGGGTATCGAGGTCAGCACCCACTGTCTGGGCACCATGATGTTCGGCGCCGTCGGCAACCCCGACCACAAGGACAGCGCACGGATCATCCACGCCGCCCTCGACGCCGGGATCAACTTCGTCGACACCGCCGACATGTACTCGGCGGGCGAGTGCGAGGACATCGTCGGCAAGGCGCTCAAGGGACGGCGTGACGATGTCGTCCTCGCCACCAAGGTGCACTTTCCGCTCGGCGAGGGACGCAACCGCAGTGGGAACTCCCGGCGTTGGATCGTCAAGGCGGTCGAGGACAGTCTGCGACGCCTGGACACCGACTGGATCGACCTCTATCAGGTGCACCGGCCCGACCACACCACCGACATCGAGGAGACCCTGTCCGTACTGAGTGATCTGGTGCGGGCGGGCAAGATCCGTACGTTCGGGTGCTCCACCTTCCCCGCCGAGGACCTCGTCGAGGCGCACCATGTCGCCGAGCGGCGGGGCCTGATGCGGCTGCGCACCGAGCAGCCGCCCTACTCGCTCCTCATCCGCGGCATCGAGCGTTCCGTACTGCCCACGGCTCAGCGTCTCGGCATGGGCGTGCTGACCTGGGCACCGCTCGCCTCAGGTTTCCTGTCCGGGGCGCAGCGCGAGGGCCGGCCCGTCGACCTCACGAGCGGACGCGCCAAACTCACCCCGTACCGCTTCGACCCCGCGATCCCGGGCAACGCCGCGAAGTTCGCCGCGGTCGAGCAGTTCGTCGCGCTCGCCGAGGACATCGGCTGCACGCTGCCCGAACTCGCCGTCGCCTTCCCGCTCGTCCACCCGGCCGTCACCTCGGTGATCATCGGCCCGCGCACGATGGACCAGCTGACCTCGCTGCTCAAGGGCACGGAGCTGCTGCTCGACGACGACGCCCTCGACCGTATCGACGAGATCGTGGCCCCCGGCACCGACCTGTACAAGGCCGACGGTGTCTGGCAGCCCCCGTCCCTCACGGACCCCACCCAGCGCCGCCGCCCGCCCGGCGAACGATCCGCAGCGGGCTGAACCACCCCACGGAATCCGCTGGCCGCCCGACGCCCCGTTCCCCTACCGTCGCCCCATGCCCTACCGCACCCACCACGTCTGCCTCGCCTGCCGCCAGGGCTTCAAGCGTGGCCTCGGCGCGGCCGTCACCCCTTGCCCGGTCTGCGGCGGTCAACTGATCGACGCAGGCGAGCAGTTGGCGGTCCCGCCGCGCCGCGACACCGACGCCTGGCAGGCTCTGGCCGTGGTGCTCGGCGCGGGGCTGCGGTTCCACCCCGGCTGCCGTTGCTGCAACGACGGCCCGGGTTACCGCCCCCGTACGATGCGCGAAGTCCGTGAACGCCAGGAAGTGGCGGCGAGAACCGGCCGACCGCTCGCCGAGGTGCTGGCGCGGGCCGATCCGTGGACCGATGCCGAGGGCCGGCGGCGCCAGGCCGGTGAGCTCATCGCTGCACGCCTCTTGGCTACGGCAGCCCCGCCCCCGAGACTGACCCGATGACGCAGCGCGTGGATCTCTCCAACCTGATGGACCGCTTGGCCGTCGACGCATTGATCACCGATTACGCCAATATCGTCGACGACGGCGACTGGGCCGCGTATCCCGGGATCTTCACGCCGGACGGCCGGGCCGACTACAGCTCCTCCGGCGGCGAGGAGGGCACGGCGCTGGAGATGGCCGCGTGGCTTGAGCAGGCCATGCAGCTGTTCGCGATGCGCCAGCACCTCATCGTCAACCGGAAGTTCCGCTTCGAGATCCTCGACGGCAACACCGGCGACACGGCCTCCGCCCAGGCGGACATGTACAACCCGATGCGGATGAGTGACGACGGCGGCCCGCCGGACCTGGAGTGCGGCGCCCGCTACACGTTCACCTTCCGCCGTACGTCCGCGGGTTGGCGTATCTCGCAGCTCGTCGTGCACGAGAAGTGGCGCCGGATGAAGCCGCCCACCCGGCAGGGACTCGACTGAGGGCAATACGTCGGACCGCCACGTCGGACCGCCTCTAGGTGCGGTCCGACGGACGCGCCACCCGGTAACGGACCCCGAGCACCTTCGAGTTGAAGGTGCGGGTACCCACGAGTTCGAGATCGACCTGTCGCTCCTCCTGGGGAAAGAACGAAATACCGCCGCCGACCATGACCGGATAGATCCTCGCCCGGTACTCGTCGATCAGATCCGCCGCGGCCGCCTGCGCGGCGAGCTCCGCACCGCCGACCGCGATGTTGCCCTCCCCCGGTTCGGCGCGCAACCGCTCGATCTCCGCCGCCAAGTCACCTGACGCGAGACGGGCATTGCCCTCGACGGCCGACAGCGACTTGGAGAACACCACCTTCGGCAGCGCCTTCCAGAGCGCGGCCCATTCGAGCTGATCCTCGTCGAGCGGAGTCTCCTCCTCGGCGGTTTCCCAGTAGAGCATCGTCTCGTACAGCTTGCGGCCCAGCACATAGGCGCCGAGTTCGCGGATCTCGTCGATCCAGGAGCGGAAGACCTCCGGGTCGGGCCCCGACCAGTCGAATCCGCCGTCGGGTCCGACGATGTAGCCGTCGAGGGAGACGTTCATCGAATAGGTCACGCTGCGCATCAGAAACCCTCCTAGGTGACGCTTTCGACCCTACGGCGCCACCGCGCTCCCCACCCTGCGGTACGCACTCTCCGCACCCGACCGCACGCACTCTGTCCGAGATCGTCCGGAACGCGCACACTGGTACCACTGACCGGCGTCCGGGGGCGAGGGAGGCGCGGTATGGGCAGCTCAGCGCGTACGCGGGAGGCCGAGTCACAGGCCGACCACCCGCCGCACACCCCATGGACCAGGGCGGCGCGACGTCTGCACTCCCCCTGGTGGCGGGCCCTGGCCGCCCTGCTCGCCGGAGCCCTGCCGGCGCTCGCGTTCCCCGAGCCCGCCTTGTGGTGGTTCGCGTACGTGGCGCTCGTCCCCTGGATCCTGCTCGTCCGCTCGGCCCCGACCCCACGGCGGGCCGCCTGGGACGGCTGGCTCGGCGGGATCGGGTTCATCCTCGCGATGCACCACTGGCTGGCACCGAATCTGCATGTGTTCACCCTGGTCATCGCGGCGCTGCTCGGCCTGCTCTGGCTGCCCTGGGCTCTGCTCGTACGCCATCAGATCGGCGGCCGCCCCTCACGCGCCCGAGCCGCCGCCGCCCTCGCGGTCCTCCCGTCGGCCTGGCTGGTCGTCGAACTCGTGCGTTCCTGGGAGGGGTTGGGCGGCCCCTGGGGTCTGCTCGGCTCCAGCCAGTGGCAGGTCTCGCCCGCCCTGCGGCTCGCCTCCGTGGGCGGGGTGTGGCTGGTCTCGCTGCTGATCGTCGCCGTGAACACCGCGGTGGTCCTGCTGATCGTCCAGCCCTCCACCCGTGTCCCCGCGCTCAGCGCGCTCATGGCCGCCGCCGTTCTCACCTGCGCCGTCTGGGCGTGGGCGCCCCGGCCCCAGAAGGCCGGCACGGTGCGGGTCGCGCTCGTCCAGCCCGGCACCGGAAACGGGGTCGCCGCCGGCAGCGATCGCTTCGCCCGCGAGGAGGCGCTGACCCGCACGCTGGCGGGACGCGACGTGGACCTCGTCGTCTGGGGCGAGAGCAGTGTCGGCTTCGATCTGAGGGACCGTCCCGACCTCGCCGAACGCCTTGCCGCGCTCTCCCGCGAAGTCGGCGCCGAGATCCTCGTGAACGTGGACGCACGCCGCTCGGACAAGCCCGGGATCTTCAAGTCATCGGTCCTGATCGGCCCGGACGGACCGACCGGCGACCGCTACGACAAGATGCGGCTCGTGCCCTTCGGCGAATATGTGCCGGCCCGCTCGCTGCTCGGCTGGGCCACCTCCGTCGGCGAAGCGGCGGGAGAGGACCGCAGACGCGGCACAACGCCCGTGGTGATGCCGGTCGGCGAGGGCTGGACGGTGGGACCGCTGGTCTGCTTCGAGTCGGCGTTCCCGGACATGAGCCGGCAACTGACCCGCCGCGGCGCCCAGTTGCTGCTCGCCCAGTCGGCCACGTCCACGTTCCAGGACAGCTGGGCGCCGAAGCAGCACGCCTCGCTCGCGGCGATACGCGCCGCCGAGAACGGCCGACCGATGGTGCACGCCACGCTCACCGGCGTCTCCGCGGTGTACGCGGCCGACGGCTCCCGTATCGGTGAACCGCTCGGCACCGAGGAGCGCGCGGCCGGGGTCTACGACATCACGCTGACCTCGGGCACGACGCCGTTCGTACGCCTGGGTGACTGGGCGGTGTACACGGCGCTCGCCGTCCTCGCCGCCACGCTGGCTCTTGAGGCCGTACGGGCGCTCAGGCGGCCTGTTCCGTCACGCGCTGGACGATCCGCTCGCACAGCTCATGAGTCGCCAACGCGTCCCGAGCGCTGAGCAGTTTGCCCGCGCGCACCGCGTCCACGAAGGCGAGCACGACCTGCTCGATACCGCGCTGGCGCGCCACCGGCACCCAGTCGCCGCGCCGCCGCACGGTCGGCTGGCCCTTGTGGTCGATGATCTCGGCGAGGTTGCGCACCTCGCGCTTGGTGTCCTGGCCGGAGACCTCGAGGATCTCCTCGGTCGAGCCGCTCAGGCGGTTCATCACGCCGATCGCGGTGAACCCGTCGCCGGCGAGCTGCAGCACCACGTGGTGCATCAGGCCGTCCTCGACGCGGGCGCGCACGGTGACGTCGTCGATCTGCCCGGGGACCAGGAAGCGCAGGGTGTCGACGACGTGGATGAAGTCGTCGAAGACCATCGAGCGGATGTCCTCGGGCAGCCCGACCCGGTTCTTCTGCAGCAGGATCAGCTCGCGCGGGTGCTCGGCGCACTGCGCGTACCCAGGGGCGTAGCGGCGGTTGAAGCCGACCGTCAGCGAGACACCGCGCTCCTCGGCGAGCTCCACGAGACGCTCCGCGTCGCCCAGTTCGTACGCGATCGGCTTGTCGACATACGTGGCCACGCCCGCCTCGATCAGCCGCGTGACGATCTCGGGGTGCACGGCGGTCGGCGCGTGCACGAAGGCCGCGTCCAGGCCGACCGCGAGCAGCGAGTCCAGATCGGTGTGGAGGTGTTCGGCGGGGACACGGTGCGTGGCGCCGACCCGCTGGAGGGTCTCGGGGCTGCGGGTCTGCAGGTGCAGCTCGGTCTCGGGCAGGGTGGTGAGGACCGGCAGATAGGCCTTCTGCGCGATGTCGCCCAGACCGATGCAACCGACCTTCACGATACTTCTCCCTGTCTCGCCCTACCCACCGCGCGTTTCAGCGGCTTGTCGCAGCATACGTGGCCTGCGGGGGAAGCCAGTCGGAGATCGTCCCGAGGCTCGTGAGCATCAGGTTCGGGCCGGCCGGGAGATCGTCGCGATCAGTGCGTCGCGGGCCGCGACGAGGGGAATGCCGGGCAAACCCTGACCGGGGTCACCCATGTGGGGCAACCTGCGCTTGTCAGCTCCCGAAACCACCCCGGAACCAGCAGAGTTGCGCGGGTGCATCGAACGACCCGAGCCGCGCTGCTCGTCTCTCTCACGATCACGGCCGTCTCCGGCTGTGTCGCGGTCCAGACACCCGCCGCGCCCTCCGCCACCACGCCAGGTCCGGCCTCGGCCCCGGCGCCGAAGGGCGGCGCCCAGCCCCAGATCGTGCAGGCCCCGGCGCACGAGGCGCTCGAGCGCATCCAGGACGAGCAGCGGGAGCGGGCCCGTGAAGCTGTGGCCGTACCCCAGCGCACCAAGCCCCGTGCCGTACGGGAATCAGGGGCCGCAAAGGCCCCGGCAGCCGGCGACGGGCGCGAGCACCCGAAAGCACCGGTCGAGGTGCCCGAGGCGCCGGCCCCTTCGGCCGATGTGTGCGACCTCGGCGAGCAGTACGGCGGCTGGCCGGCCGACAGCCCGCAGGCGCAGATCTGCCGGAGCACGTACGGCGGCTGAACCTCCTCTACACAGGGACCGCCCGCACCCAGGCCCCGTCCTCGGTCAGCACCCGGTCCACCTTCAACCCGGCCTCCGCCAGGACCCCTTCGAACTCCTCGGCCGTCAGCGGCCTGGCGCGGTACGTCTGGGTCCACACGGCGTCCGGGAAGACGTACTCCACCTTCACCGAGCGCACCCCGTCCTCGCCCACCGGTACGGACGCCACCTTGCGGATGACGGGCCCGCCGGGGAGGGCCACCTCGCGCGGCAGGTTCTCGTGGGCGCCCGCGCGCTCGCGCTGGATGAGTACGCAACCGTCGTCGGCGACATGGCGGCGGCAGGTGGCGAGCATGCCGCGGCGCACCTCGGCGTCACCGGTGTGCACGAGGATCGACGCGAGCATCACGACGTCGAACCGCTCCCCGAGGTCAAGACCCTCGATGGTGGAGCGGACGCTGCGCGCGCCGACGATCCGGTCGAGCATCTCCTGCGACTCGTCCACCGCCGTGACCTCGAAGCCCCGCTCGACCAGCGGGTGGGTCACCCGGCCCACCCCGCAGCCCAGTTCGAGCAGGCGCGCGCCCGCGGGCACGGCGGCCGCGATGATCTCCGGCTCGCCCTCCACGGGGAGTCTCTCGTACAGCTCCACCGCGCAGCCGTCGGGTGTGATGGCGCCCGGCCCCGTGCCTTCGTATCCCCTACGCATCTCAAGACCCATGTTCAGGCAACGGCCGGCCCGCCAGGGCGGTTCCTCACCAGGGGAACCAGCCGCTTCCCGAGTACCAGTGCCCGCCCGCGTCGAGGTGGCCGAGCACGGCGCGCTGCAGGCTGCTGCGCCGGGGCAGCTCGGCGCGCGGGGTCTCGGTGCCGCCGAAGACGAAGGCTACGGGGGTGTCGTCCGCGGGCGCGTCCGACATGTAGGCGATACGGAACCGGTCCTGGAAGCGGACGATGTTGGACCCGACCGGCAGGTACTTCTTCAACTGCCGGTCGAGGAGCCAGGAGTGGCACACCGCCGCCTTCGGCTTCTCCTCGGGAAAGTACCGGTCGAAGAACGCACGGGCCCTGTCGATCGAGTCCTCGCACAGGCCTGCCGTGATCGGACCCAGGAAGTCGGGGATGTGCACGCTCAGACAGATGTCGCCGGGCCCCGCGTCGAGGCCTTCCCGGGTGAGCTCCTGCGCCATGCGCTCCCCGAGGGGCGCACGCTCGAACTGCAGCCGCCCCAACTGGTAGAGCTCACCGCGGAAGTGGCGGGTGGGCCACCACGGGACGAGCAGCCCCGTCGTGCCGAACCGCCTGCGGTGCACGGCCAGGTTGCGGCCCAGGTCGGCGAGGGTGCGCCGGGAGATCTCCGCGGGGATGCCGCGTTCCTCGTGCCCGGCGCGTGCGTGCGGCAGCGCGGCGACGAACACGAGCACCGCGAAATTGCGGCCCAACACCCCTGCGTCGGCGGGGAAGTCCGGCAGTTCGACGCCCTCCCCAGGTGCTCCCGTGCCCGGGCGCAGCAGGCCGCGGACCGCCCGGCCGAGCAACTCGGTCAGCTCCGGCGACGCGTCGACCTCGTCGGCCAGGGAGAGCAGCGTGGCGATGTCCTCGTGCGGGACAGCCAGGTCGACCAGGACGCCGGCCAGCAGTTCGGGTGCCGGCAGCCGGACCTCCCGCCACGGTATCTCCGGGTCCTGAAGGTTCTGCAGCCACTTCACGCAGTCGGCGTCGCCCTGCAGTGCGTCAAGGAACAGCTCGGCGGATGTCGCAGATGTCATGGGCTCAACGTACGCGGGGACCCCGTCCTCAGGTCTAGACCCCCAACTGCTCCTCCAGGCGCTCCACCGCCGCGCGGATACCGTCCCCGTACGAGTCGTCCCCGAGCGCACCCAGCGACTTGCGCGCCGAGGCCAGATGGTCACGCGCCTCGTCGTCGCGGCCCAGCTTCTTGTAGTCCGCCGCCAAGTTGAGATGCAAGGAGGGGTAGAAGCCGCGCACCGCGAGACCCTGGTGGTGGCCGTCCACCCGCTCGTCCGTGAGACTGTCGGCCGCCGTCAGGGCGCGCAGGTCCCAGGACAGCTCGTCGGCCGGGTCGTCCTGGGTGTCCGCCATGTAATGGGCGATCGTGCAGCGATGCAGCGCGTCACCGTTCTCACCGACCTCGAGCCACAGCGCGAGGAGCCGCTTGCGCGCCTCCTCGCGGTCACCGCCGTGGTGCAGCATGACGGCCTGTCCTGCGCGTGCCATGACCGGGTCGGCCGTCGTTTGCTCCTGGTGGTCGGCCACGTGGTCCTCCGTGCTCGTATGACGATCAACTGCCGATGACGCTATCCGCCGTCACTGACAATCCACGTCTCACTGGAGCGCGGCTCGCCGGGAGCCTTCGCGGGCGGCGGCGCAACCCCCAGCGACCACCGCCCGCCATCCGCCACCCCCCGCCCGGAGACTTCACCCCAGGTTCGGGATCGCCCAGTCGATCGCCTCGTGCCCCTGCGCCGCGATCGCCTCGTTGATCTGCGTGAACGGCTGGGATCCGAAGAACTTCTTGGCGGAGAGCGGCGAGGGGTGCGCTCCCTTGACCACGATGTGCCGCTCCTCGTCGATCAGCGGCAGCTTCTTCTGCGCATAGTTGCCCCACAGCACGAACACCGCCGGGTCGGGACGCGAGGCCACGGCGCGGATCACCGCGTCGGTGAACTTCTCCCAGCCCTTGCCCTTGTGCGAGTTCGCCTCGCCGGAGCGCACCGTGAGCACCGCGTTGAGCAGCAGGACGCCCTGCTCGGCCCACGGCATCAGATAGCCGTTGTCCGGGATCGGCGTACCGAGCTCGGCCTGCATCTCCTTGTAGATGTTCCGCAGTGACGGCGGCGTCCGCACACCGGGGCGCACCGAGAAGCACAGACCGTGCCCCTGACCCTCGCCGTGGTAGGGGTCCTGACCGAGGATCAGCACCTTGACCTTGTCGTACGGCGTCGCGTCCAGCGCGGCGAAGACCTCGTCGCGCGGCGGGAACACCGGCCCCTTGGCCCGCTCGTCCTCGACGAACTCGACGAGCTCCTTGAAGTACGGCTGGTCGAGCTCGTCACCGAGCACGCCCTGCCAGGATTCGGGCAGGGCGGCGTAGGCCTGGTCCGTCACGTCAACAACCTCCGGTGTGCGGTCACTTGCTTAGACCCAAGAACCTACCGGCGACCACTGACAACACCCGCGCCGCCCACCCCTGCGGCTCCCCTACCAGCTGGTCTTACGCTCCAGCGCCCACATCATCATGATCGTCGACGGGTCGAGCGCCTGTTCACCGCCCGCGATCTCCTCGCTCGCGGCGATGTACTGCTTGCCCTGCCACAGCGGCAGCAGCCGGGCGTCGTCGACGAGGATGTCCTGCGCCTCCTCGAACGCCTTGTCCACCGCTCCGCGGTCGCTCTCGCGCCGCGACTCGGGCAGCAGCACGTCGGTGATCTTCGGGGAGGGGTAGGGCGTGCTCAGCGCGTTCTGCTCGCCGACGAACGGGGCGATGAAGTTGTCCGGGTCCGGGAAGTCGGGGAACCAGCCACGCCCGAAGACGGGGTACTCACCGTTCTTGTAGCCCTGTTCGTACGTCTTCCAGGGCCGGCTCTTGAGCGTCACCTTGAAGAGCCCGGTCGTCTCCAGCTGCTTCTTGATCGCCTCGAACTCCGGCTTGGTACCGGACCCGTAGCGGTCGGTGGTGTACCAGAGCGTGAGCGGTACGGGATCGAAGATGCCCGCCTTGTTGAGGTCCTTCTTGGCCTTCGCGGCGTCCGGCTTGCCGAACGAGTCGAAGAAGCCCGCCGTGTGCCCCGTGACGCCCTTGGGCACCATCGAGTACAGCGGCTCCACCGTGCCCTGGTACACGTCATGGCTGATCGCGGCCCTGTCGATCACCTGGGCAACGGCCTTGCGGACGGCGGGATTACGGGTCCAGCGGTCCTTCTCGGTGAAGACCAGATAGCGGATCTCCATGCCCGCACCCTCGACGAGCTGCAGACCGCTGTCAGCGTTCTCCCTGCCGAGTTCGACGATGTCGGCGGGGGCGAGACCGCGGAAGGTCACATCGATCTGCTGGGCCCTGAGCGCGGTCACCATCTCGGCGGAGTCCTGGAAGTACCGGATGGTGACGGCACCGTTCTTGCGCTCGGCCGCGCCCTCGTAGTGCGGATTCTCCGCGAGCACGGCCTCCGTTGCCTGTCCTTGGCCGTTGACCTTGTAGGACTGGAGCACATACGGGCCGGAGCCGGTGATGGTGCGCTGGTCGCGCAGCTTGTCGGACGGGTAGTCGTCGGGGTCGACGATCGACATGGCGGGGGTGGCGAGCACGAACGGGAAGGTCGCGTCCGGCTTCTTGAGGTGGAAGATCACCTCTTTCTCACCCCGGGTCTCGACCCGGTCCAGACTGTCGAGCAGAGGCGCCGGACCACCCTTGGCGGCGATGTCGCGGATCCGGTCGATGGAGTGCTTCACGGCCTTCGCGTCCATCGCGTCACCGTCCGAGAACTTCATTCCGTCGCGCAGTTCGCAGCGGTACGTCTCGTTGGCGCGGTCCGTGAAACGGCAGGTTTCGGCCGCGTCCGGCTCGGGCGCCGCTCCGCCGCTGGGGAAGCTCACCAGGGTCTGGTAGATGTTCCGGAACAGCTCCCAGGAGCCGTCCCAGGCTGCTGCGGGGTCCAGGGTCGTGGGCGCACTCGTCGTACCGACGACGATCGCCTTCTCGTCCTCCGAATCCCCGGAGGAGATCAGTCCGCATCCCGCTACAAGGGATATGGACGCCATGGCCGCGGCCATGCGCAGACTTCGGACCCGGTTGAACACGTGCGCGCTCCTCGCTCGGACATGCCAGAGTCGGGCGACCATATCGCAAGGCCCCGCCGTTCCAACCCACGGGAACGGCAGGGCACTTGAGTGTGATTCCGCTTATCCGCGTACGTCACCTAACGCGGCCTCACAACGGGTTCGTCAGCTGACGCCCGCATTGAGGAAGATTCCGCCATCGACGACAAGCGTCTGACCTGTGACCCAGTCCGACTGCGCGGACGTCAGGAAGGCGGTGGCACCGCCGATGTCCGAGGGCACACCGAGCCGGCCCAGCGGGTACGCCGCCGCGGCCTCCTCCTCGCGCCCTTCGTAGAGCGCCTGGGCGAACTTGGTCTTGATGACCGCGGGAGCGATCGCGTTGACCCGAACCTTCGGCGCGAACTCGTGCGCCAGCTGCTGGGTCAGGTTGATCATGGCGGCCTTGCTCATGCCGTACGCACCGATGAACGGCGAAGGCGCGACGCCCGCGACGGAGGCGATGTTGACGATCGCGCCGCCGTTCTCGGACTGCCACGCCTTCCAGGTCTGCTGGGCGAAGCCGAGCGCCGAGATCACATTGGTCTCGTATACCTTGCGGGCGACCCCGAGGTCGAGGTCGGCCATCGGCCCGAACACCGGGTTCGTACCGGCGTTGTTGACGAGGAAGTCGACCCGCCCGTACGCCTCCATGACCCGCTCGACGGCCTGCGCCTGGTGCGCCTCGTCGTGCGCCTTGCCGGCCACGTACATCGCACGGTCGGCGCCGAGCTGCTCGACCGCCTCCTTGAGGGCGTCCTCGCCCCGGCCCGTGATGCACACCCGGTCGCCGCGCGCGATGAGCGCCTCGGCGATGCCGTAGCCGATGCCGCGGCTGCCGCCCGTGACGAGCGCGACCTTTCCACTGTCCTGCACTGTCATGTCCCTTGTCCTAAGTGCTAGTCGAGAACAGCGGCTGCTAGTCGAGCGGTCCGCCGGCCACGTACAGGACCTGACCGGAGACGAAGCCGGCGGCCTCGCCGGTGAAGAAGGCGATGGTGTTGGCGATGTCGTCCGGGTTGCCCACGCGCTGCACCGGGATCATCGTGGCGGCCGCGTTCTGGAAGTCCTCGAAGCCCATGCCCACGCGCTCGGCGGTGGACTTGGTCATCTCCGTGACGATGAAGCCGGGAGCCACGGCGTTGGCGGTGATGCCGAACTTGCCGAGCTCCTTGGCGAGCGTCTTGGTGAAGCCCTGCAGACCGGCCTTGGCGGCGGAGTAGTTGGCCTGGCCGCGGTTGCCGAGGGCGGAGGACGAGGAGAGGTTGACCACGCGGCCGAAGCCGGCGTCGACCATGTGCTTCTGGATGGCCTTGGTCATCAGGAACGCACCGCGCAGGTGCACGTTCATGACCGTGTCCCAGTCGAGCGCGCTCATCTTGAAGAGCAGGTTGTCGCGCAGGACACCCGCGTTGTTCACGAGGATCGTGGGCGCGCCCAGCTCGTCGGCGATCCGCGCGATGGCCGCCTCGACCTGCGCCTCGTCGGCCACGTCGCAGCCGACCGCGATGGCCCGGCCACCGGCCGAGGTGATGGCCTCGACGGTGTCCTTGCAGGCCGCCTCGTCGAGGTCGATCACGGCGACAGCGCGGCCCTCGGCCGCCAGGCGTACGGCGGTCGCCGCGCCAATGCCTCGTGCGGCGCCGGTGACTACGGCGACGCGCTGCTCGGTGCTGGACATGCTGGTTCTCCTCGCCCTGGGGGTGCGGCTCCTGCCCTGTGCCGCCGGTCCGCGCGGCCACATGAGCGACCGCTTAGTACCTTCAGCAGACGTGACGCTAGAAGCCCTGGCACCCGGTGTCAACGGCCCGCCCGGTGCCAGGGCCTCACATCACATTCCACGAAGGCCTTGTCAGCGGACCAGAAGGTCGAGCAACCGCTCCACCTCGGCCTGCGGATCAGCGGTCAGACCGGTGTGCACAGGACCTGGCTGCACGACCGCCGAGCGCGGCGCGATCAGCCAGCGAAAACGCTGTCCGGGGTTGTCGTGCGCGGCCTGCCCCGCAGCGTCACAGACCTGTTCGACGGCGCGCAGGGCGGCGCGTACGCCGGTGACATCGGCCTCGGGGTCGAGGGCGCGCAGACGCTGCTCGTCGAGGTGGGTGCGGGCGGCGACGTAGGACTTGGCGCGGCAGTAGACCACGACCCCGGCGTTGATCAGCTCACCACGCTCCACCCGGGGCACCACCCGCACCAGCGCGTACTCGAAGACATCACGGCCGCCTTCGCCGTACTGGCTCATCGCGACTCCCTCCACCCACTCGACTTCGACGGCTCGGTCCCTGCTGGGAGCGTGATGCGCCCCTCCAGACCCTGTGCGCGGGTGAGCAGCGTCCGCGCGTACGCCCGGCGCACCTCGTCCGGGTCGGCGAACCCGGGCTCGTCGGCCAGCCACTCGTCCGGTACGTCGCCGGCGCACTCCCCCAGGAGGTCCTCGGTGACCCGCGGTGCGAGCTCCGCCGCGGCCGACGCCACATCCGGGCCGAAGGGAGCAAGAGCATGGTCACTGGCGTCATAGGGCTTTGCGGCGGAGGTCTCGGCGCCGCGCCAGTTGTGGTGCCAGATCATCGAGGCGCCGTGGTCGATGAGCCACAGGTCGCCGCGCGAGACCAGCATGTTGGGGTTGCGCCAGGACCGGTCGACGTTGTTGATCAGCGCGTCGAACCAGACCACACGCCCGGCCTCCTCGGCCGTCACCTCGTACGCGAGCGGGTCGAACCCTATGGCGCCCGACAGGAACTCCATGCCGAGGTTGAGCCCACCGCTCGTCTTGAGGAGTGCCTGCACCTCCTGGTCCGGCTCCCCCAGACCGATCACCGGATCGAGCCGGATCCGGACGAGACCGGGTACCCGCAGGCCGAGGCGGCGCGCGAGCTGTCCGCAGATCACCTCGGCGACCAGTGTCTTGCGGCCCTGGCCGGCTCCGGTGAACTTCATGACGTACAGCCCGAGATCGTCGGCCTCGACGAGCCCGGGCAGCGATCCGCCTTCGCGTAGCGGTGCGACATAGCGGGTCGCTGCGACTTCGTTCAGCATCCGCCCAGGCTATCCAGCGTTCCCGGCTCGATCCGCAGGGCGCGGTGGCCACCCGGTTCCCGCACTCTTGCCACCACCCACCCCGAGCGGTTCACTTGGCCCACCTCCCACAGGAGAACACCCACTCCCACCTGCTGAAGGGGTAGTTCTTTTGCCAGCCATACGTGCCACCGCCACCGCCGTCACCGCGGCAGCCTGCGCCGCCGTGCTCGCCACCGCGATTCCCGCCGCGGCCATCAACTCCTACAACGCGACGCCCGCCCCCGAGCGCACCGAGGTCGGCGCGCTCGTCGCCACGTGGGACAACGACGGCGACTCCACGACCCCTGACCGGGTCGACTGGGTCTGCTCCGGCACCATGATCGACGCGGACACCTTCCTCACCGCCGCGCACTGCACCACCGACTGGCCGGACAACGTGAAGTTCTACGTGTCGCTCGACCAGGACGTGCAGTCCGGCCTGGACGCCGCCGCGAAGAAGTACCCGGGCGACCCGGCCGCCCAGGCCGCCGCCGTCGGGGTCCAGGGCGCCGCCCACAACCACCCCGACTACCCCGGGCCGTCGTCCGACCCGCACGACATCTCCGTGGTCGAGCTGCCCGCCGCCAAGGTGAAGGCCCGCTGGACCTTCACCCCCGCCGCGCTCCCCACCGCCGGCCTGCTCGACGCGCTCGGGCCACAGGGACGCGAAGACACCGACTGGACGGTCGCCGGATACGGCACACAGGAAGCGGTCAACGGTCCCGGTGGTCACACCCACCCCGGCGGCGGCGTCCGGATGAAGGCACCCGTCACGTTCAACGCCCTCAACAAGGCCTGGGTACGCCTCGGCATGACGGCTCCCCAGGGCAACGGCGGCGCCTGCTACGGCGATTCGGGCGGCCCCGACTTCGCGGTGATCGGGGGCAAGCGCGTCCTGGCGGCCACCACCATCACGGGCGACGGACCCTGCTACGCCACCAACGTCGCATACCGCCTTGACACCCCTGGCGCCCGCGCGTTCCTGTCGCCGTTCGTGAAGCTTCCCTGATCAATACGGGTCAAGCCGCCCTCGTGGCACCGGCACCCTGAGGCCGGGGAGAGCGCAGAACCGCTCTCCTCGGCCCCACCGCACACCACACCCCATCCGGCCGCACCGGATCTCTCCTTCCGGCCGCACGCAACCCCCGTGCAGCACGCACCCGGCCGGGCGAAGAATTCGGTGCCGTTTTGAACAACTGCCCGACGGCGGCCGTACCAGGGGTCAGGATTCCGATACGGGCCGAGCTGCGGCCCACGCGCCCGGCCGGCGCGGAACCGTCAAGGGGAGTCACCGGTATGACCGTTACGCAGGAGCCCAGGGACCTCGTCGAGACCACGGAACCGGAGGCGGGCCCGCAGTGGTGCGGATGCCCCTCGCGGCGCGCCGTGGTCTCCGCGGTGGGCGTCGCGGGTCTGGCCGTCGCGCTCACGGCCTGCGGAGGTTCCGACGGCGGCGGCGACTCCGACGAGGCGCAGGAGCCCGCGGGCCAGGCCTCGGACCAGCCCGCCGAAGGCGGCGGCGAGGTGCTCGCCAAGACCTCGGACATCCCCGAAGGCGGCGGCACCGTCTTCAAGGACCAGGGTGTGGTGGTGGTCAAGACGAAGGCCGGCGAGTTCAAGGCGTACTCCTCGAAGTGCACCCACGCGGGCTGCTCCGTGAAGGACGTCGCGGGCGGCACCATCAACTGCCCCTGCCACAACTCGAAGTTCAGCATCGAGGACGGCAGCGTCAAGGGCGGCCCCGCCCCGAAGCCGCTGCCCACCGCGGAGATCACGGTGGACGGCGACTCCATCAAGCTCGCCTGAGGATCTGGGCGGCAGGAGCCCGGAGCATCAGGGCGCCCGGATCCCGGAGCGGCGGAACGGCGAGGCGCGTGGCAGCCCTATCGCTTCCACGCGGCGAGGATCTCGTCGGTCGTGGTGACCGTCGACACGAGCGCCAGGGTGTTGCGGATCATCAGCGGGGTGTAGTCGGCGGGTACGCCTGCGACGGCGTCCGCCGGCACCACCACGCGATAGCCCAGATTGACCGCGTCGAACACGGTGTTGGGGATGGCCACATTGGCCGAGACCCCCGTGACGATCAGCGTGCGGCACCCCAGATTGCGCAGCAGCGCGTCCACGTCCGTGCCCGCCATCGGCGACAGCCCGTGCAGCCGGCGTACGACGAGATCCTCCTCGGCCACCTCGATGGGCGGTGCGATCCGGACCGCCTTGGTGCCGGATATCTGCAGGACGGGCAGCCGCGCGACGGCCTTGAACAGCCGGGCGTTGTGGCTGGCGCCGCGCCCGTCGGGGCGGCGCTCGGCCACGGCGTGCATGACCTGGACCGAGGCGTAGTGCGCGGCGGAGACCAGGCGGGCGACATTGCCGAGGGCGCCCGACTCCCGTGCCTCCTGGGCGAGTTCGGGCAGTGCGCTCTCCTCCCCCACGACGCCCTGCTGGCACTCGCTGGTGAGCAGTACGGTGGTGGCCGGATCGAGCAGCTCGGCAAGCGTTTCCTTGGCCATGGAGCCCTCCTGACGCATCGTCGCCCGGGACGCGGTCCGTGGGCCGCGTGAAGTCGGCGCGAGGGTAACCCCCATTGCGTACCGGCGGAAGACACCCCATGATTTTCTGACGCAGAGTCAGACCTGCCTCTGTGTACGGACCATGGAGCCGCAGTCGCGGAGGGGAACACGGATGACCGTCACACAACGCAGAGGCCGGCGCATCATGATGACGCGCGAGGAACTCGACGCCTTCCTCACCGAACAGCGCACCTGCCGGGTGGCCACCGTCTCGGCGGACGGCACCCCGCACGCCAGCACCCTGTGGTTCGCCTGGGACGGCAGCTCGCTCTGGCTGTACTCGATCACCCGCAGCAAGCGCTGGGCCGATCTGCGCACCGATCAGCGCATAGCGGTGGTGGTGGACGCCGGCGAGGACTACGGCGAGCTGCGCGGGGTGGAGCTGGCCGGGACGGTCGAGTTCGTCGGCGAGGCGCCGAGGGTCGGTGACCCGGTGCCCGAACTCGACGAGATCGAGAAGCAGTTCGCGGCGAAGAACTTCGGCATGGACCAGATGCCGCACGACGGGCGGCACGCCTGGGTGCGGCTCACGCCCGACACCATCGCCTCCTGGGACTTCCGGAAGCTGACCGAGTTGCGCTGAGCCGGCCAAGGCTTCCGGAAGCCGACCGAGCTGCGCCGAGCCGGTCGGGCCCTCACCCCTCAGCCGCCTCCGCTGCCGCACGCAGCGCGTCGACCGCCGCCCGGATCGAGGGCCGGCGGTCGGCGTCGGTGCGCCACACCGCGTACACATGACGGGCGATCTTCTGTCGCAGCGGTACGACGCGCACACCGTCCGGCACCTGACCGCGCCCGAGCCGCGGGGTGACACAGACACCCAGCCCGGCGTCCACCAAGGCGAGTTGAGTGGAGTGCTCCTCGGCCCGGTGGCCGATGAGCGGCTCCACCCCCTTGGAGCGCAGGGTGAAGATCAACCAGTCCTGGCAGAACGCGCCCTCCGGCCAGCAGATCCACTCGTCCTCGGCCAGTTCCTCCAGCGAGAGTTCGTCGCGGTCGGCGAACCTGTGCCCGGCGGGGAGCACCACGTCCGCCCGGTCGTCGAGCAGCGCGGCCTTGGCCAGGCCGTCGGGCATCGGCAGCGGCTTGTTGTACCAGTCGAGGACGACGGCCACATCGAGGTCACCGCGTACCACCGCCCGTACGCCGTCGGCCGGTTCGAGCTCCTGCGAGCGCAGCACAAGACCGGGGTGCGCATCGCGCAGGGCGCGGAAGGCGGCCGGGAACAGCCCGCGGGCCGCTGTCGGGAAGGCGCCGATCCGCAGCTCACCGACCACCTGGCCGCGGTGCGCCTCCAGATCGGACTGCGCGTACTCCACCTGCGAGATGATCTGCGCCGCATGCTCGGCGAGCAGCACCCCCGCGTCGGTCAGACGCACACCGCGCCCGTTCTTGGCGACGAGCTGCTGACCGACCTCGCGCTCCAGCTTGGTCAGCTGCTGCGACACGGCGGACGTGGTGACATGCAGCCCGGCGGCCGCCCCGCTCACCGAGCCGTGCCGGGCGAGGGCGTCCAGTGTGCGCAGCCGTTCCAGGTTCAGCATGGCCCCGGCCCACCCTTCGTCTCCGACCACAACATGTAAGCAATGCTAAGCCATTCCCCGTACGAAATCTCGCTTGTACTACGAGATCGCGAAGGCCATCGTGGACGCATGGCCACCGTCTCCGCCACAGGCACCCGCTCCCTCACCGCGCCGATCACCGGCGCTCCCCGCCGCACCCTCGACTGGCGGCTGCGCTTCGCCGGACTCTCCTTGGTCTGGGGCTTCAGCTTTCTGCTCATCAAGGTGGGCACGAACGGTTTCGCACCCTTCCAAGTGACCTTCGGACGGCTGCTGTTCGGCACGCTGGTGCTCGCGGCGGCGATGCTCGTACGGCGTCAGGGGCTGCCGCACGGATGGCGCACCTGGGGGCATCTGACCGTGGCCGCGTTCTTCCTCAACGCGCTGCCGTTCTCGCTCTTCGCCTACTCGGAGCTCACGATCCCGTCGACGCTCGCCGGCATCTGCAACGCCACCTCTCCCCTGTGGGGCATGGCCCTGTCGATGATCTCGCTGTCCGAGGACCGGCCGACCCGGCGCCGCGTCGCGGGCCTCGGCCTGGGCTTCATCGGTGTGCTCACCGTCCTGGGCGCCTGGCAGGGCTTCCACGGCATGGACGCCACGGGCACCGCGATGGCCCTCGGCGCCTCGCTCAGCTACCCCGTCGGCTGGATCTACGTCCGCCGCACCCTGGCGGGCAGCAGCGAGTCGCACCTGTCCCTCACGGGCGCGCAGTTGCTGCTCGCCACGGCGCAACTCGCTGTGGTCACCCCGCTGTTCACCTCGTTCCCGACCAGCTGGCCACTCCTGCCGCTGCTCGCCGTGATCGCGCTCGGCGCGCTCGGGACCGGGATCGCGATGCTGGTGCAGTACGGGCTTGTCGCGGAGATCGGCCCGACGACCGCACAGATGGTCACCTACTTCATCCCGGTGATCGCCACCGCGGCCGGCGTGGCCCTGCTCGGCGAGTCCCTGTCGTGGTCGACACCGGTGGGCGCGGCGATCGTCCTGGCGGGCGCGGCCCTCACCCAGTCGCGGACGAAGCCTCAGCCGCGCTCCCGCAGAAGCGGCTCCCCTCACGTCACCGCCTAGGTCCTGTCCCGCGAAGATCCGCCGGACAGGGCCTAGGTGGCCAGCGTCCGGCCCACCCCACCACGCCCGCCGCTGACCGCATAGGCGACCGCGTCCGCGAGCGGCTCCAGATCGTCCTCGACAAGTGGTGACACGGTGATGCGTACGCCCGGAGCCGCATCGATCCGGAATCGCGCTCCCGGCGCGACCGCCCACCCCGACTGCAACAGCCGCGCCACGGCGCCCGTTTCGTCCGGAACCGGCACCCACACGTTCAGCCCACTGCGCCCGTACGCCTCGACGCCCCTGCGCCCCAGTGCGACCACCAGGGCGTCGCGCCGCCGGGCATAGGTGGCCGCGACCTGCGCCGGCACCACCGCGCCCGAGGTCCACAGTTCGACGACCACACGCTGCACGATCCGGCTCACCCAGCCCGGACCGAGCCGCTGCCGCCCCCGCACCCGGTCGACCGTGACCTCGTCACCGGTCAGGACGGCGAGGCGCAGATCGGGCCCGTACGCCTTGGCCACCGAACGCACGAGCACCCAGCTCCCCTTGCCCGTCGCAAGGGGGTGCAGCGGCAGATCGACGATGCCGTGCCCGTGGTCGTCCTCGACAAGGAGGACCGAGGGGTGCGCCTTGAGGACGGCCCGCAGCGCCCGCGCGCGGGAGGCACCGATCGCCGCACCCGTCGGGTTCTGCGCCCGATCCGTGACGATCACCGCCCGCGCACCCTCGCGCAGCGCCCGCTCGACCGCGTCGGGCTCGGGGCCTTCGTCGTCCACGGCCACGGGAACGGCCCGCAGACCCAGCGCCGGGATGAGGTCGAGCAACGCGCCCCAGCCCGGATCCTCCACCGCGACCGCGTCACCGGGCCGCAGATGCGCGGCGAGCACCCGCTCGATGGCGTCCAGGGAACCCGATGCGACGGCGATGGGCCCGCCAGGAACGCCGTCGGCGTCGAATGCGGCCCTGGCCAGCTTGTCGAGGTCCGGATCGAGAGCGGCCTCCCCGTACATGACCGGCTGCCGGTCGCTGCGCGCGGCCGCCGCGGCGAACGGCCCGGCGAGCGGGGGCAGCAGTGCGGGATCGGGATTGCCGAGCGAGACGTCCCGTACACCTGCGGGCGCCTCCACCCGGATCGCGTCGCGCGCGGTGCTCGCGGGCCGGGAACGCACCCGGCTGCCGCGCCGGCCCGCCGTCTCGATCACCCCGCGTTCGCGCAGCGTGCGATACGCGGCCGCCACCGTATTGGGATTGACCCCGAGCTCCTGGGCCAACTCCCGCATGGGCGGCAGCACTTGGCCGGGCTCCAGCTCGCCGCGGCCCACCGCACCCTCGACGCTGGCGGCAATGTCTGCTGCGCGTCGACCTTCGATCCGATATCCTCCTAGCACAAACCAGATTATGCACTAGTGCAATGGAGATCGCAATGAGCGTTGCGCCGGAGACGACCGAGCCGAGCACCACCCAGGGCTCGTATGCACCGACGGAGCGCACCGTCCCCACCCGTTCCAAGGAACGTGCGCACTATGACCGGGAATTGGTGCATTCGATACTCGACGAGACCTACCTCTGCCACATGGGCTTCGTCCGCGAGGGCGCGCCGGTCGTGCTGCCGACGCTCTACGGGCGGGTCGGCGAGGTCCTTTACGTTCACGGGTCCACAGGCTCGCGCCCGCTGCGCATGGCCGGCAAGGCCGACCCGGGCCTGGCCGTCTGTCTGACCGTGACGCATGTGGACGGCCTGGTTCTTGCCCGCTCGGCCTTCCACCACTCGATCAACTACCGCTCCGTGGTGGTGCACGGCATCGCGCACCAGGTCACCGACCCCGAAGAGAAGCGCATGGCGCTCGACGCCCTGGTCGACCACGTGGTGAGCGGCCGTGCCGCCGACTCCCGTCCCGCCAACACCAAGGAACTGGCCGCCACGGCGGTACTCCGCGTCGACCTGAACGAGGTCTCCGCCAAGATCCGCACCGGCGGCCCCAACGACGACGCGGAGGACATGGGCCTCCCGCACTGGGCCGGCGTCGTCCCGGCGGCCCGCACATACGGCGAGCCGATCCCGTCGGCGGACCTGGAGCCCGGCATCGAACTGCCGGCGTACCTGCGCCGCTGACGGTCCCGATCGACCACACGCAAGGGCCGCCCTCTGCACGAGGGCGGCCCTTCCGCGCTGCCGAGAAGCCTTCCTACGTACGAGAAGCGCCCCGGGTCTCCGCCACGGCGAGCCCCGCCAGCGCGAGGAGCATCAGCAGCGTCCCCACCACGGTGGCCGCCGTGAGGCGCTCGCCGAACGCGAGCACCGCGAGGATCGCCGCGCTGACCGGTTCGAGCAGCATGATCACAGAGACGGTGGCCGAGCGGACGGCCGCCGCCCCCGCGAAGTACAGGGCGTAGGCGAGCGCGGTCGGTACGGCCGCGACGTACAGCATCAGACCGAAGACCTGCCCGAGTTGGGCGGTGCCCGGCATCAGCCCCTCGGCCGCGGCGAACGGCAGCAGGCACAGCGAGGAAACCCCGAAGGTCCACACGGTCGTGGTGTGGGTGTCGCCGCCCGAACCGTCCCTGCCCCACCAGCGCGTGAGCAGGGTCATCACCGCGTAGCCGGCCGCCGAGGCGACCGCGAGCAGCACGCCCAGCGGCCTGACCTCACCGGCGCCGCCCTCGCCGCCGCCGAACACGAGCACGACGAGGCCGGCGAGCGCACCCGCGACCGCCAGCACACCGCCCGCGCCCAGACGTTCACCGAGCAGTACCCGGGCGCCGAGCGCGATCAGGACAGGTCCTGCGCCCAGCGTGACCACCGTGCCGACGGCGAGACCGGTGACCGACACCGCCGCGAAGTAGGCGGTCTGGAACGCGGCGAGGGCGACCCCGAGCGCGATCATCCGCCCGGGCCGCACCCTGGTACGTACGCGGTCACGGCGACGGAACATGCCGACTGCCAACAGCAGTACGAGACCGCCGGCACAGCGCCAGAACGACAGGGCGATCGGCCGCAGTTCACTGGCCTCGAACACCAGGAGCGCGGCGGCGCCCGCGGTCCCCCAGGCGACACCGGCGACGATCAGATACAGCAGCCCACGTCCGACAGACAGGGAAGGGGAACCGGAGGCGACAACAGCGCCCCGGATGGAAACAGCATTGGACACGAGACTCTCCGCGTAGGACAGAACGAAAGGACTGTCGTCTGCGGGCAGCCGTCAGCCGCTCGGGAACTCCCCGAGCGCATACGGTGGATGGTCCGGCCGCCCGCGCCTAGGCGGCAGGAGGGGGAAGGACAAGAGCTCGTGCGTGCATGATCGCCACCCTACGCGTCGGTCCGGCTCGGGGACAACGCCGTTTCCTGTTCCGGGACTCCGGCCGCGACAGGCTCGGGCGCCGCCTTCACGGGCGTGGCGGACTGCGCGATGAACGCACCCACGAGCACCACCGCACCACCGATGATCTGCGGCGCGGAGAGATGCTCACCGAGCAGGATCCACGCGAGTACGGTCGCGACGACCGCCTCGAGGTAGGCGACGACTCCGGCCACCTGGGGCGAGAGCCGGCGCAAGGACAGCAGCCCGGTGCCGTACGCGAGCACGGTGGCGATCAGCACCACCCAGCCGAGCAGCAGCCACCCCGGCAGCGACGTACCGTCCATGTCGGCGCTGCCCGCGAGCACCGACCAGTCCATCTCCCAGGGGCGGGCGATGACGGTCAGGATCACGGCGCCGATCAGCATGCCGAACGCGATGACGCCGAGCGGATCAGGTGCCTGGTCTCCCGAGTCGCTGCCGTGGTCACCGAGGATGAAGTAACCGGCCTGACAGACCGCGGCGCCGAGACCGAGCAGTACACCGATGACGTCGAAGCTGAGCCCGGCCCAGACCTCGACCACACAGGCGAGCCCGCCGACCGCGAGCACGACGCCGACGGCCGCGGCCCGGGTGACATGGCGGCGCTGCACGAACCGGATCCACAGGAGCACGAGCGCCGGGCCCAGATATTCGATCAGGAGGGCAACGCCCACCGGGATGCGCGAGATCGCGGCGAAGTAGCACGCCTGGACACCGGCCACGGCGAACAGACCGAAGCCGGCGAGCAACGCGGGCCTGCGCAGCAGCAGTTCACGATGGCGCCAGGCCACCGGCAGCATCACCAGCGCCGCTCCCGCCACCCGCAACCAGACCACATGCAGCGGGTCGAGCCCCGCTGTGATCAGCGGCTTCGCCGCAACGCCGGAGCCGCCGAAAGCCAGCGCCGACACCAGAGCGAGCGTCAGTCCGACGCTGCGGCCCCGGTCCCCTTGAATCCCCTTGGACGTAGACACGCGGACATGATGACAGGCGGCGTCATGACCGTCACCACCGATACCCCTGACATCTCGGAGAGCGAGACGGCCGTGGGCGGCACACTTGCAGAAGCCGGGACCGCTCAGCTGCGGCAGCCGTGACCGCTCAGCCCATCAACGGCCCGCCGAAGCCCGCATCGATCCGCTCCAGCAACTCGTTCGCATCCACCCCGGCCCGGCGCAGAATCTCCACCCCACGGCAGTCCTCGTCCGAGGCGAGCGCCGCAAGGACATCGGTTCCGTCCGCCGCCCCGCGCCCGCCCGCGCGGGCCCGCGACTGCGCCAGCTCCATGACGTGCAGCGCGGCGGGCGACCAGCCGGCCGCGTCCCGAGGGCCCTTGTCCCGTACGACGGCATCGGCGCCTTGCCGTGCGACCGGATCGGCGCCATCCCCTACGACCGGATCGCCTCCTTGCCGTACGACCCGAGCCACACCGTCCCGTACGACCGGAACCGCGCCCGAATCCTCGACGGTGCCCTGCCAGCGCAGCCCGTACCCGATGGAGCGCTGCACGAGAAGACCGAGGAGGCGGGCGACCCGGGCACCGTCGCCGAAGACGGCACGGACGGCCGGGTCGGACTCGAGCAGGGAGTGCAGCAGGTGGGCGGTGTCGAGCTGACCGTCGCCGCCGCGCACGGCCCGGCGGCGCGCACCGGCGATCACCGACTGGAGCTCCGCGCTGAGCTCGCCGTCGGGTTCGGTCCGTGGCGGGCACGGACGCGGAACGAACTGTTCGGCATCCGGCCTGGTGGGGCTGTGCACACCCGCCACCCCATCAGGCCCGCCCCCGCCCCGGCATCCCCGGCGGGAAGCATCTTCGCGTCCGACGCAGGTTGGGGATGCCTGTACGAGTTCTCCTCCTTACGGATGAGAACTCCCGTCACCATGTGAGGGGCGTGCGGGCTTGCAGCGCACTCCCCCTGCGCAACCACGGCCCACCCTGGCTCGTCCCCCAAAGCACCCGAGCAACACCCGAGCACTGTGCGCCGGTTGAGCCCCAGGCACCCGGCACCCCGTCCTCGGCACCCGGCACATGCGCACGACCCGGAAAGGAGTCGCCATGCCCCGCGCCACCCGCCCGCCCCGGCCGCGCGACTCCCTGCCGCAGGAGTGCGGCTGCTGGCTGGTGGCACTGCCCGCGGTCGACGGCAAGCAGTATGTGTACCGCGTGTACGCGCCCGAGGACGCCCTGCCCGCGGATCTGTTCTGGGAGGCCTGGCACTGCCATGATGAGGGCCCGCATCCGCGCGCGTTCGATGTCTTCGACGCCGCGGTGATCCGCCGGATCGGCCGCTGAAGATCCGCAGGCGCCGGCGAAAACCCCTAGTCGCAAGGCCCGAAGCAGGAGCTCCACAATTTCTGACGAGTCGTCAGTCTTGTAACTTCCCCTGCACGCGGATACGTTCCGCGACACCGCCGCTGCGCCAGGGCCTGTCTTGTGGATCATGCCAGACTCCGCGAGCCCGGCATGATCCACAAGACAGGCCCTACAGCCGCAGCGCCATACGAGAAGGGGTGGTCGCATGGCCGAAGTCAGCGCGGAAGCACGCATAGACGCTCCCGCCGAGAAGGTCTGGGAGAAGCTCACTGACTTCTCCGTGTTCGGCGAGTGGAGCGTGACGCACACGGGCTTCCCCAAGGGGGCGCCCGAATCGCTCGCCCAGGGCGACACGTTCGAGGAGAGCATGAAGCTCATGGGCTTCCCCGCGGACGCGGTCTGGACGGTCGAATCCCTTGAGGACGGCCGCTCGTTCACCATCCGCGGCAAGGGCCCGATGGGTGTGAACCTGAAGCAGGCCTACACCCTGACGCCCGACGGCGAGGCCACGGTGATGCGTATCGAGGGCGAGTTCACGGGTGCGGCCGTGACGTTGATGGCGGGCAAGCTCAAGGACTCCGCGACGGCGGCGCTCAACGAGTCGCTGCGCAAGCTGAGCGCGCTCATCGTCTGATCCCGGACACGCGCACAGGAGCCCCACGCGAACTCGCGTGGGGCTCCTGTGCGTTCATATGCCGTCGTTCACCTCGGCCGCGGGATCAGTCCTCGTCGGCGAGGATCAGATACAGCTTCTTGCGGGCCTCGTTGACGACCGCGAGCGCCTTCTCGCGCTGCTCGGCCGAGCCGGTCTTCCAGACCTGGCCGAAGGCCTCCATCAGACCGAAGCCGGCCTGCCGGATCTCGTTGACCTGATCCCAGTCGATACCGCGCCCGGCGTCCTCCCAGGGCGCGTCCGCACCCTCGTCGGCAGCCGTGGTGCCCGCCTCCGTGAGCGAGAACAGCTTCTTGCCGCCCTCGGTCTCACTGGTGATCAGGCCCTCGTCCTCGAGCAGCTGAAGGGTCGGATAGACCGATCCCGGGCTGGGCTTCCACGCCCCGCCGCTGCGCTCGGCGATCTCCTGGATCATCTCGTAGCCGTGCATCGGCCGGTCCTTCAAAAGGGCCAGGATCGAGGCGCGCACATCACCGCGCCGCGCACGCCCGCGGCCACCGCCGCGTCCGCGCCCGCCCCAGGGGCCGGGTCCGCCGAAGCCACGGGGGTCGAAGCCGCCCGGACCGAAGGGCCCGAAGGCGCGCCGGCCCTCCCGGGGCCCCTCGAAGCCGCCGCCTCCACGCGGGCCGCCGGGCCCGCCGAAACCGGGTCCGAAACCGGGGCCGGGACCTCGCCGACCGAAGCCGCCGTGGTGCGCGCGGCCGTGCTCGTGCTCATGTCCATGCTCGTGTCCGTGTACATGGGGTCGCATATCAATCACTTCTTTCGTCTGTCTGCGTAGGGATCGCTCCTCGCATGGGCGCCGTATGCCGAAACTCGGAATGCGCTGTCGGGAGCGCTCGCGATCTTCTTTGAACCATCGCGATGCCTCAACGATATATCGGTAACTGTCGGATGACAAGCCCCTCCGACAGGACGTCTTGCCGGCTGGGGTGGATCACGCAGGGCCGAACATCGAGTTGTCGTACGTGGACTCGGTGCACGGACGTCGGCGACGTCTGCTGCGTGACTGTGTGACGGGCCGGTTCGAGGATGTCGCTCCGGTACGTACGTTCCGATGGGCACGCTGTGAGCGTCACTTCCCAGGCTGGTACTGGGCAGCGACGACAGGGCGACACGTCGGCTTAATCCCATGGCTCTCGACCGTCGAATCAGTCAAGGTGCAGAAGTGAGCACTGAAGAGAGTCCCGTCGAGCACGAGGACCGGTGGATCCTGAGCCTTCGCGGCATGAGCGTCACCAAGATCAGCGTGGACTTCCGGCTGGTGCTGGCCCTCGACTCTGACTGGGAAGTCGCATTGGAAGCGCCTGTCAACCTCTCGCTCGGGACAGCCCACGCCAACCCGTCCGTGCTCTTGAACCCGGAATCGCAGGACGTCGCAGCGGCCCTCGCACTCTTCGGAGCGAAGGTCCTGTCGGCGGTCGCGTTCAAGTCCGGCACGCTGCGTCTCGTTTTCGACACAGGCCACCACCTGACCTGCTCCTCCGATCCATCCTTCGAAGCGTGGCAGGTCACGGGCCCGACGGGATGGCGCTTCGCATCACTGCCTGGAGGCGACATCGCCGTCTGGTCCGGCTCAGGAGCGAGCGAGTCCTAGCCTCGGCATGCGATGCGGCAGGCACAAGAGCTGCGGTCTGTCTCGACGAACTGAGTCCACGCGTCTCAGCCAATCCAGTCCATGCAGGTCAGCGGCACGCGGACGACTAACTACGTTGAGACAGGACAGTCTTCGCCGCCGCGGACGTGAGGGCGAGCGAGAGCGGCGCACGCTCGGCTCAGGAGCAGACCGCAGCCCGCAGCCCGCCCGCGTACCCTCACCCCATGCCCCGACCCGCGGGAAGGCCCCGCCGCATGGTCGCCGACGCGCGCACGTACCTGTGGACCCTCCGCCACAGCCACAGCGCACAGGACGGCGGCCGGTCCTGCCGCGAGACCCTGACCCTGTACCCGCAGCCGGCCGGCACCGGCGGCCCGCTGCGTATCGTCTTCACCCAGGGCGCGGGCCGCTACGTCCCGGGCGGGGCACCCCTCGGCTCCGGAGACGTGGGGTACATACGGGGCGCCTCACTGAACCTGCACGAACCCGGCGCCGTACGGGCGCTGCTCGACGTGGCACTGGCCCGCGGGTGGCAGCCGCAGGCCCGGCGTGCGACGGAGCTGGACGGCTGGAACCTGCTGGCGGAGGCGGCCGCCCGCCGGGGGTGAGCCACTCGACACCGATCCAGGTCCACCACCCTCGGATTGGCCTTGGTCCCCCGGTCCACGCCCGCCCTACGGTCACCCCATGCGCATCCAGATCGTCGACGCCTTCACCGACCGCCCCTTCGCCGGCAACCCCGCCGGAGTCCTGCTCCTCGACACGTTCCCCGAGGACTCCTGGCTGCAGAACGTCGCCATGGAGGTCAACCACGCCGAGACCGCCTTCGCCCACCCGCTGCCCGAGGGCGGTGACGCCGACTGGGCGCTGCGCTGGTTCACCCCCGCCTCCGAGGTACGGATGTGCGGCCACGCCACGCTCGCGACCGCGCACGTCCTGCACAGCACCGGCCGCACCCAGGGCACCATCCGCTTCACCACACTGAGCGGCATCCTGACCGCGACGACGCACCCCGACGGCACGCTCACGCTCGACTTCCCGACGGCCCCGCTCACCGCGGTCCGGATCCCGGAAGGTGTCGAGGAGGCGCTGGGCGCCAAGGCCCTGTCCACGTACGACACGGGCACGGACGTCGGCGATCTGCTGGTCGAGCTCGCCGACGAACGCACGGTGCGCGGCCTGAGCCCCGATATCGCCGCCCTCGCCGCCCACTCGGAGCGCGGCATCATCGCCACCGCCCCGGCAGAAGACCCCGCCCAGGGCTACGACTTCGTCTCGCGCTGCTTCTTCCCGAACGTGGGGATCGACGAGGACCCGGTCACGGGCAGCGCCCACACGGCCCTCGCCCCGTTCTGGTGCGCACGTCTCGGCCGCACCGAACTGACCGGCCTGCAGGCCTCACAGCGCTCGGGCAAGGTGCGGGTCACGCTCCGCGGCGACCGCACACTTCTGACAGGTGGTGCTGTCACCGTCATCGAGGGCGAGCTGCACGCCTGACGCAAGACGGCTGCTCACAAAGTGGGCAGCCAGCTCACCTTCCCCGCAAGCAGCGCGTACCCCACGAACGCCCCGACATCGAGCAGCGTGTGGGCCACGACCAGCGGTCCCACCCGCCCCCACCGCCGGTAGAGGAGCACGAAGACGACGCCCATCACCATGTTGCCGATGAATCCGCCGATGCCCTGATACAGGTGGTAGGAGCCGCGCAGCACCGAACTCGCGGCGAGCGACCCCATCGGCGAGAACCCCAACTGGTCGAGTCTGCGCAGCAGATACCCGACCACGATCACTTCCTCGAGGATCGAGTTCTGCGCCGCGGACAGGATCAGCACGGGGTACTTCCACCACACGTCGGGCAACGCCTCGGGGACCACCGTGAGGTTGAACCCCAGCTCTCGCGCGAGCAGATAGAAGGCGATACCGGTCGATCCGATCCCCGCCGCGATCAGCGCACCACGGGCCAGATCGAAGCCGGGACGCTTGAAATCGAACCCGATCGACCGCACCCCCGCCCCTTCTCGTACAAGGAGATGGATCACCAACGCGACCGGCACGAGGGACGTACTGATACCGAAAAGCTGCCAGGCGAGATCAAGCCATGGACGCCCGGGCGCGGCCGACGCGTTGAGTGTGGCCGCCTGGTCCTTGAGGCCGCCCGGCTTGGTGACGGACCCGATAAAGCTGATCAGCGCGGAGACTCCGCTGGCCCCGAGCGACAGCGCAAGGACAAGCAGCGTCTCGTCCCGGAGAATTCTCCGCGAAAGCCGCTCGCTGGGAAAAGATCCGGCCACAAGACCTGCCTCCACGTGCACACCTGCCTTAGTTGACCAATCACGCCCCGCGCACATCTTCGCGCCACTAGGGTCTCGAATGCAGGTACGAAGAACGTGCGCGACAGGCCAGGGGGACGGTACGCCACGCACCTGTGTCGGCCGAAGCTACCCCCGCGCGTCGTGCAGTCACGTCGAGGAGGGGCACCAGCGTCATGGGACGTCACAACATGCCGGACCACAGAGCACGAGCGAGTGCGGCAGGTTCGCAGCGCCCGCGTTCGCGCCGCCGCATGGTCGCCATCGCGACGGTCCTGGTACTCGGTGTGGCCGGCTCCGCGGCCTACGCCGTGGGCACCGACTGGCTGCCCTTCGCGAAGAAGTGCGCCGACGACGCCATACGCATCGATCTGATCGCCGCACCCGAGATGGCCCCCGCCCTGCGCGAGGCCGCCACGTACGCGCGCGACAAGGACATCACCTCCGACGGCCGCTGCATGGACGTCCGGGTCACCGCCCGCGAATCCTCCCAGTTCTCCGAGTACCTGCGTACGGAGGGCAAGGCCGGCGCGTACGAGGTGTGGGTACCGGACTCCGATCTGTGGGTGGAGCGGGTGCGGCTGCAGGGCGACGACCGCCTGCTGACCCCCACCGGCAACATCGCCTCCACCCCGGTGACCATGGGCATGGTGCCGGCCGCGGCGAAGAAGCTGGGCTGGCCCAAGAAGACCTACTCGTGGGCCGAGTTGGCGGGCGCCACCACCGAGGGCGACCAGCTGCGCCTCGGCGCCGCGGACCCCGCGCGCAGCGCCTCGGGGCTGCTCGCGCTCGCCATGATGAGCGCTTCGGCGCAGAAGGCGGGCGGTGCGGAGGGAGAGGCTCAGATCGCGGCCACGGCGAAGATCCTGGCGCAGCGCACCGCGGACAGCGACGCGCAGGCCCTGGAGACCCTGGCCCGCGACAACTCCGGTACGGAGCAGGGCAATCCACGCCGCAACCAGGCCCTGATCGTCCCCGAGCAGTCGGCCTTCCACCACAATGCCGCCGCCTCGGACGCGGGCAAGCTGCAGCTCTTCTACCCCAAGGACGGCACGCCCTCGCTCACCTATCCGTACGCGCTGCTCGACGAGCCTTCGCAGACCACCGACGAGAGCCGGGCCTCGCTGCGCTTCATGACGCTGCTCGGTGAGGAGGAGGGCGAGCGCATCCTCACCAAGCACGGTTTCCGCACCGACGGCGGGACCCCCGCGGACGGCCTGGTCGAGTCGGCCGGAGGCAGCCGGGCACAGCCGGTGGCGAGCACGGCGGGCGAGGAGCTCAGCCCCGAGCAGCTCGAGGAGACCCTCGGCGTCTGGACGATCACCGTGCAGAGCGCACGGCTCTCCGTCGTCGTGGACGTCTCCGGTTCGATGGCCGAACTGGTGCCGGGCCGTGGCCAGCCCCGGATGGATGTCACCAAGGCGGCGCTGGTCGCGGCACTGGCGCAGTTCACCAACGAGGACGAGTTCGGCCTCTGGGAGTTCTCCACACTCCTGGACGGCAAGCGCGACTACCGCGAGCTGGTGCCCACCGACCGGCTCGGCAAGCAGACCGGCAAGGGACTCACCCAGCGCGAGCGCCTGACGGCGGCGTTCGGCAAACTGCAGCCCGTGCCCAACGGCGCGACCGGCCTGTACGACACGATCCTCGCCGCCTACAAGCAGGCCCAGAAGTCGCACGTGGCGGACAAGTTCAACGCGCTCGTGATCGTCACCGACGGCGAGAACCAGGACCCGGGCTCGATCAGCCGCAGCTCCCTGATCTCCCAGCTCAAGAGCCTCGCCGACCCCAAGCACCCGGTCCCGATGATCGCGGTCGCGGTCGGTCCCGACGGGGACGAGGACACCCTGGACCAGATCGCGAAGGCGACCGGCGGTTCGGGCCACCAGGTCGACGACCCGGCGCAGATCCAGGAAGTGATCCTCAAGGCCATCATGGCGGCCGCCCAGTCGGGCGCGAGCTGACCGGACGGCGGGCCGGGACCTCCCGGCCCGCCGCGGGCGTCACCCCGAACCCGTCACCCCTAAGGCGTCACCGCGTCCGGCAGCGACCCGACCGGCCAGGTGTGCACCGGCTCGCCTTCGTGCATCAACTCGCAGTAGCGCCGCGTCATCGCGGCCAGCGCCGCCTCCCGGTCGAGTCCGTTCTCCAGCGCCAGGTGGTACGTGGCCACCTGCCAGGACGCCCCGTTCACCCGGCGCTTGCAGCGCTCCTCGATGATGCCCAGGTAGTAGTCACGGTCCACGGGCGCCACTCCCCACGCGTCGAGCCCCGCCGCGGCCAGCGGCAGCAGTTCATTGCGTACGAGATCGACGGCCGGCATCCGTGCCACACCCCCGAACCGCCCCGCGCGCGGCCAGTCGAGCTCGGCCTCGATGCCGTACCTGCAGGCCGCGTCGAAGTTCGCGGCGGCCGCCTCGAACGGCAGCCGGGACCACACGGGCCGTGCGTCCTCGGCGAGCGCCCGTACGACCCCGTAGTAGAAGGCCACATTGGCGATGACGTCGGTGATGGTCGGACCGGCCGGAAGCACCCGGTTCTCCACCCGCAGATGCGGTACGCCGTCGGCGATCCCGTAGACGGGACGGTTCCAGCGGTACACCGTGCCGTTGTGCAGGACGAGTTCGGACAGTGAGGGCACCCCGCCCTCCTCGATCACCCGCAGCGGCTCCTCGTCGTCGCAGATGGGCAGCAGCGCGGGGAAGTAGCGCAGATTCTCCTCGAAGAGGTCGTACGGCTTGGTGATCCACCGCTCCCCGAACCAGGTGCGCGGCCGTACGCCCTGTGCCTGGAGCTCGGGCGGCCTGGTGTCGGTGGCCTGCAGGAACAGCGGCGGCCGCGACTCGCGCCACAGCTCGCGGCCGAACAGGAAGGGCGCGTTGGCGCCCACGGCTATCTGCGCGGCGGCCACGGCCTGCGCCGCGTTCCACACATCGGCGAACCGGCCCGGTGTGACCTGCAGATGCAGCTGCACCGAGGTGCAGGCCGCTTCGGGCGCTATCGACGCCGACGTACAGCTGAGCCGCTCCACGCCCTCGATCTCCAGATGGAAGTCCTCGCCCCGCGCGGCCACCATCTGGTCGTTGAGCAGCATGTACCGGTCGACGGCCGAAAGATTCGAGGAGACCAGATCGTCCTGCTGCAACGTCGGCAGAATTCCGATCATCACGATCCCCGCGGCGACTTCGTTCGCTTTCCTGTGTGCATAGTTCAGACCGGTACGAAGCTCCTCGGCGAGCTGGTCGAGAACCCGGCCGCCCAGCGCATGCGGCGCGATGTTCACTTCGAGATTGAACATCCCGAGTTCTGTCTGGAAATCACGGCTCGCGATCCGCTCGAGAACTTCCGCATTCATCATTCTCGGCAGCCCGTCGGGCCCCGTGAGATTCAGCTCTATCTCCATGCCCATGAGATTCCTGGGGCGGTCGAACCGCTTCTCGTCCAGCAGTCGCGCGAGCCCCGCGAGGCACTGCTGCAGCTTCCTGCGGTAGCGCTGCCGATCGGACAGGTCGAACGCTCCCGCCGCGACCTTCTCCCCCATCGAAGTGTCCCCTCCTCGATTGGGCAGTCCACGGCCACTGTGTCACCGGAGATGATGCCCAGGCAATGTGATCGATAACGCCCCGCATCTGCCCACCCGGCTGTACCCTCAATCACATTCACTGGCGGCACATTCACGCGGCATGCGGCATAGTGCAGTTGCACCCACGAGGCCAGTGGTGGAATACGCCGACGAGAATCAGCCGTCCACCTGTGTGGACTTCTCCGAGGTCAGCGGTGCAGGCCGGAACTCAATCGGGAGAAAAAGCACGCGATGGCGACCGAATACCGCCTTGCCGGCAATCCCTGCGACCGCTAGCCGAAACATAGTGAGAACACGCGTCGTATAAACTCCGCGAACGAGGCAGAGAGTTGGCGCTCGCGGACTGGAACGTGGACATCCCCCGCCCCTCTGGCCCCGAGAGCTGACAGCGCCGTCCGCCCGCACCTGCCCCCCGTAGCACCGCAGCCTGTCGAATGAGAGGCGACCCACCATGCCGCTGCAAGTCCCCCCGGCTCCCGCGCCAGCCCTGCGCAGCGTCCTCGCGGCACTTGGTTCCCCCACTGCCGTACGCGAGGCGCGCACCCCGTCCCTGCGCAAGGCCCAGGGACCCGTGACCCCTGAACTCCCGCTTCCCGTCCATGTCCTGAACCAGGCCGGCACACCCCGGACCCGGCTCACCGGCTGGCGTTTCCTCCTGCGCAGCGAGGGCCGTACGGTCGCCGCCTGCGACACCATGCTGACCGCCGACGGGTGGACCTTCGCGCACTTCTTCGAAGGCCCGTACATCACCTCCACCGAACGTGCTCTGCGCCAGGCCGAGTCCATGCAGGCGCGCTGCCAGCCGCGTCTGCTCTCGGTGCCCGAGCTGTACATGCTGACGTTGTGGCTGCACAACGACTGGGCCTCGGACGGTACGGAAGGCCGCCTCGAACCCACGGACATCCTGGTGCCCCTGGCCCCCGCGCCACCGGGGATCGCCGCCCACCGGCCACATCTCGCGGCGGAGCTGCTGCCGGTCCTCACCCACCGGCTCGCACCCGCGCCGCTGCTCGGCCACGCCGTCTGAGCTCTCGGCTCCGAACACCGGCCGCCGTGCCCCGCGATCCAGCCGGTCGCGGGGCACACGTATGTCCCCTACAGACACCCAGGTCCGTACCATCCGACCGGACTAGCCCCTTCAGGCCACCCCTAACCACCCGAAGAGACTGCCGAGTTGAACTGAACCGTCCGCATGGGTGATGCGTCACTTCCTGGTGAGGAGCGCTGCCGGTAAATCCCTGCGGAATCCGGCCCGTAGGGCAACACTGGTTCCGGACCGACCTAACGGGGGCGGCTATGAACACCACAGCACACCGATCCATCCGCGGGACACACACCACCACTTCGACGCAGCGAAAGAACCCTTCCATGTGCCAGCACCAGCCTGCCTGTCCCACAGCCGACTCAGCCGACCGGGAAGCCGCGCTTCTTGTGGCCTTCCACCCGGAGCAGGGCTGGAGCCTGCTGTGCAACGGTGTACTCCTCTTCGAGGACACCGGCGAGCTGTTGCCGGACGGGCAGATCATCGCCCCGCACCGGCCGCTGGGCACGGGTTCGGTGGTCCGCGCGGCCTGACGGCACACCGCGCACCACCTCAAGCAACACCGAGGGCCGGCCCGGAGATCCACTCTCCGAACCGGCCCTGACGTATGCCCGGGGGCTTGTCCCCCGCAGACTCAGTTCTCGTACGCGTCCAGCGGCGGGCACGAGCAGACCAGGTTGCGGTCGCCGTACGCCTGGTCGATCCGGCGCACCGGCGGCCAGTACTTCTCCGCCGGCACCAGACCGCCCGGGAAGACGGCCTCTTCACGGGTGTACGCGTGGTTCCACTCGCCGGCCATCGCAGCCGCCGTGTGCGGGGCGTTGTGCAGCGGGTTGTCCTCGGCCGGCCACTCGCCCGAGCCCACCTTCTCGATCTCCGCGCGGATGGCGATCATCGCGTCGCAGAACCGGTCCAGCTCGACCAGGTCCTCGCTCTCGGTCGGCTCGATCATCAGCGTGCCGGCCACGGGGAAGGACATCGTCGGCGCGTGGAAGCCGTAGTCGATCAGACGCTTGGCGATGTCGTCCACGCTCACACCGGTCGCCTTGGCGAGCGGACGGATGTCGATGATGCACTCGTGCGCGACGAGACCGCCGGGGCCCGTGTACAGCACGGGGAAGTGCGGCTCCAGGCGCTTGGCGATGTAGTTGGCGCCGAGCACGGCCACCTGCGTGGCGCGCTTGAGGCCCTCGCCACCCATGAGCCGGACGTACGCCCACGAGATCGGCAGAATCCCGGCCGAGCCGAACGGCGCCGCCGAGATCGGACCCACACCGGTCTCCGGACCCGCGGCGGGCTGCAGCGGGTGGTTGGGCAGGTGCGGCGCGAGGTGCTCGCGCACCGCGACCGGACCGACGCCCGGGCCGCCGCCGCCGTGCGGGATGCAGAAGGTCTTGTGCAGGTTCAGGTGCGAGACGTCGCCGCCGAAGTGACCCGGCTTGGCAAGCCCCACAAGCGCGTTGAGGTTCGCGCCATCGACGTACACCTGACCGCCGGCCTCGTGCACCTGGGCGCAGATGTCGGCCACGTGCTCCTCGAAGACACCGTGCGTCGAGGGGTACGTGATCATCAGGACCGCGAGTTCGTCCTTGTGCTGCTCGATCTTGGCGCGCAGATCCGCGACATCGATCTCACCGTCATCAGCGGTCTTGACCACGACGACCTTCATACCGGCCATCACGGCGCTGGCGGCGTTGGTGCCGTGCGCGGAGGACGGGATGAGGCAGATCGTGCGCTGGTCGTCGCCGTTGGCACGGTGGTAGCCGCGCACCGCGAGCAGACCCGCGAGCTCGCCCTGCGAACCGGCGTTGGGCTGCAGCGAGACCTTGTCGTACCCGGTGACCTCGGCGAGCCGCTCCTCCAGCTCACGGATCAGCGTCAGATAGCCCTGCGCCTGCTCGGCCGGCGCGAAGGGGTGCAGCTGTCCGAACTCGGGCCAGGTGACCGGCTCCATCTCGGTGGTCGCGTTCAGCTTCATGGTGCAGGAGCCGAGCGGGATCATGCCGCGGTCGAGCGCGTAGTCCTTGTCCGAGAGCTTGCGCAGGTAGCGCAGCATCGCGGTCTCGGAGCGGTGCTCGTGGAAGACCGGGTGCGTCAGGTACTCGTCGGTGCGCAGCAGCGCGGCGGGCAGCGCCTCGCCGGCAGCGGCGTCGAGCGCCTCGATGTCACCCTCGACACCGAACGCGGCCCAGACGGCGGCCAGTTGCGTACGCGTCGTGGTCTCGTCGCAGGACAGCGAGACATGGTCGGCGTCGACGAGATACAGGTTGACCCCGCCCTCACGCGCGGCGCCCACGACCTCGGCGGCCTTGCCGGGCACGCGCACTGTGAGGGTGTCGAAGTACGAGCCGTGCACGACCTCGACACCGCCGGCCTTCAGGCCCTCGGCGAGAATCGCCGCATATCGATGCGTACGACGCGCGATGTCGGCCAGCCCCTGCGGGCCGTGGTAGACGGCGTACATACCGGCCATGACGGCAAGCAGCACCTGAGCTGTACAGATGTTGCTGGTCGCCTTCTCACGGCGGATGTGCTGCTCACGGGTCTGCAGCGCGAGGCGGTAGGCCTTGTTGCCGACCACGTCGACCGAGACACCCACGAGGCGCCCGGGCAGGCTGCGCGCGAACTTCTCACGCACCGCCATGTAACCGGCGTGCGGTCCACCGAAGCCCATCGGCACACCGAAACGCTGCGTCGTACCGACCGCGATGTCGGCGCCCAGCTCGCCGGGCGAGGTGAGCAGCGTCAGCGCGAGCAGATCGGCGGCGACGGTGACGACGGCGCCCAGCTCGTGCGCCTGCTCGATCACGGGCTTGAGATCACGAACGACACCGGAGGCGCCCGGGTACTGCAGCAGCACACCGAACACACCGCGCTCGGCGATCTCGGCCGGAATGCCCTGGGAAAGATCGGCGACGACGACCTCGACACCGGTCGGCTCGGCGCGCGTCTCGATCACGGCGATCGTCTGCGGCAGCGCGTCGGCGTCGACCAGGAACACACCCTGCTTGACCTTGCCCATACGCCGCGCGAGCGCCATGGCCTCGGCAGCGGCCGTGCCCTCATCGAGCAGCGAAGCACCGGAAGTCGGCAACCCGGTCAAATCGGCAACAACAGTCTGGAAGTTGAGAAGAGCTTCGAGACGCCCCTGCGAGATCTCCGGCTGATACGGGGTGTAAGCCGTGTACCAGGAGGGGTTCTCCATGACGTTGCGCAAAATGACGGGCGGCGTGAAGGTGCCGTAGTACCCGAGCCCGATCATGGGCGCGAGCACCTGGTTGCGGTCGGCGAGCGAGCGCAGCTCGGCCAGTACTTCGGCCTCGGTACGACCCTCGGGCAGATCGAGCGCCTCGGCGCTCTTGATCACGTCCGGCACCGCGGCCGCGGTGAGCTCGTCGAGCGAGCCGTAGCCGACCTGGGCGAGCATCTTGGCCTGCGCCTCGACGTCGGGCCCGATGTGGCGCTGCTCGAAGGGAATGCCACGCTCGAGCTCGTGGAGCGGGATGCGGTTGGCGGTCATTACGGAGGCCTCCTGGTCGTATGCGACCTGCGAGGGGCACCACGGCGCGGGTACCCGGACGGCCTCCCCCTCTGTCATCTCAACCTGAGAGTTTCACCGGTCTGTGACGCACACATGGCGACGTGCACAGGCCGGCTTTCACCGTCGGTGAGAGCGGGAGCCGAAGGCGCCCGCCCTGCTTTCCAGAGTGACCTCGTCCATGCGGTACGGGTGCCTGAGAGATTCCGGGGAGGATTTGCTCCTTCGGCGCCTCCGGCCAGCACATTCGCTGGTGTCGGAGAGCTCTCCCGCACGGGGTCAGCAGCCGTCTGCCAGCCTACCAGCGGCGCCCCGGCCCGATTCCGCCCCTGCAGCCGCTTCATCCCCGAGTGGCCACATGCCCCAATGTGCTCTTTCGTAGTGAATACAGACGGCTTGCGACCTGTGTGGAGGGCTTGTGCAGACGGACATCGACCCCCGCAGTCTGATCGGCCGCAAGGCCTTCGACCGCAACGGCTCCAAGCTCGGCACAGTGGACGAGGTCTACCTCGACGACGCGACGGGCATCCCGGAATGGGCCGCCATACGCACGGGCCTCTTCAGCCGGGACGCCTTCGTCCCCCTGGAGCCCAGCGAACTGGTCGAAGGCACCCTCCACGTCCCCTTCGAGCGCTCCCTGATCAAGGACGCCCCCGACTTCGGCGTAGGCCGCCACCTCTCCCCCGAACAGGAACTCCAGCTCTACCACCACTACGGCATCATCATCGGCGACACCTCGGAACCCCCACCGGACCGCGACTTCGGCCAGATCGCCGGGGAGTAGCGCTCGGCAGCCCTTTCAGCCCACCGGCGTTGAGCAGAACTCCAGCCCTTGCGGCGTTGCGCAGATCCTCCAGCCCCTGCGGCGTTTGAGCAGAATCCGAACGAAGTTCGGATGCGGGGGTGCAGGGGGCGAAGCCCCCGCGGATCAACCCACCCATGGGGACCGCGGAAAAGGGGTCCGGGGCAAAGCCCCGGTTTCGGGAAGGGGCGGGTAGGGAAACTCAGCCCGCCGCAGGCGAACCCGCACCCCCACCGGCCCGCACCTCATCCCGCTCCCCAACCAACGGCAACGGCTCAGAAGCGGAGAGCGCAGGGTCATCCACCCGAAACGTCCGCACACGCCCAGGCTCCGACCCCGGCGTCTCGAACCGCACAGTCACCCGCCCGACCCCACTCCCCTGCACCCACCCGGGCCCGAACTCGGCATGCCGCACATCATGCCCGGCATGCCACCGCCGCTCGGCAGCTTCCTCCTCGACGTCCCCGTCCCCCGACGGCACCACCTCGGCACCGACCTCCTCCTCCGCCACCTCAGGCTCCCCCTCCGAGCTGCCGGCAGCCGCAGCCGCTGCCGCCGCCTGAGCAAACAGATCCTCCTGCGTGTAATCCGCCAGCCCACTCACCCCGACCCCGAGCAGCCGCACCCCACCGGTCGTGTCCACCGACTCGAGCAACCGCGCCGCAGCCTCCCGAACCACCCCCGGATCATCCGTCGGCCCCCGCAACGTCTCCGACCGCGTCAGCGTCGAGAAGTCGTACCGCCGCACCTTCAGCACCACGGTCCGCCCCGAGTGCCCACCACCCCGCAGACGCTGTACACACCTCTCCGCCAGCCGGTCCACCTCCAGCCGCACCCGCACCCGGTCATGGATGTCGACGTCGAAGGTGTCCTCCACGGACACGGACTTGGTCTCTCGCTCGGCCACCACCGGCCGCTCGTCGACCGCTAGCGCCATCGTGTACAGATGCCCGCCGTGCGCCTTCCCGAGCAGCCGTACGAGCTCGTCCTCGCCGGCCTCGGCGATCTCCCCGACCGTGTTGATCCCGGCCCGCCTGAGGTGATCCCCGGTCGCCGGCCCGACCCCCGGAAGAATCCGCACGGACTTCTCGGCGAGCAGCGCCCGCTCCGTCCCCGGCTCGATCAGCCAGAGCCCGTCCGGCTTGGCCTCCTCCGAAGCGATCTTCGCCAGCATCTTGGACGCGGCGAGCCCGACCGACCCCGTCAGCCCGGTGACGGCCCGTATGTCGGTCCTCAGCCGCCGCCCCACGGCCTCCGCGGAAGCGGCGTCCCACGCCACCCCACCCGCCTCCAGGTCCACGAAGGCCTCATCGAGGCTCAGCGGCTCCACCAGCGGCGACAGCTCCCTGAGCAGCCCCATGACCTGGTCGCTGATCTCCCGGTACAGCCCGAACCTCGGCACCAGGTACGCCGCGTTCGGCGCGAGCCGCCGCGCCTGCCCCATCGGCATCGCCGAGTGCACCCCGAACCGCCGCGCCTCGTACGAGGCGGTGGCCACCACCCCCCGAGGCCCGAGCCCACCCACGATCACGGCCTTCCCGCGCAGGCTCGGCTTGGACGCCTGCTCCGCCGAGGCGTAGAAGGCATCCATGTCGAGATGCAGGATGGTGGGCGCGGCTCTCACAGCCCCGATGCTGCCCTACGCCACTGACAACGGCCCCGACATCCGCCGGGGCCGCGCGTCAGAACAGACAGGGAGGCACCTCAGACGGCGCGATTACCCCGCCGCCGAGCCAACTCATCCGCGGGATTGTGCCCGATGAGCGTCTCGCCGGTATCGACCCGCTCCCCGTGCAACTGCGCCAGCGCGGTCTCCACGTCACGCCATACGACGCCCACGGCGATCCCGAAGATCCCCTGACCGCCCTGGAGCAGATCGACGACCTCGTCGGGCGAGGTGCACTCGTACACCGTCGCACCGTCGCTCATCAGCGTCATACGGTCCAGGTCCGCGAATCCGCGCTCACGCAGATGCTGCACGGTGGTGCGGATGTTCTGCAGCGAGACCCCGGTATCCAGGAACCGCTTCACGATCTTCAGAACGACAACGTCCCGGAAGCTGTAGAGCCGCTGCGTCCCCGAACCGAACGCGGAACGCACACTCGGCTCCACAAGGCCCGTACGCGCCCAGTAGTCCAGCTGCCTGTAGGTGATCCCCGCCGCCGCACACGCGGTGGGCCCGCGGTAGCCGACCTCGTCGGCCTGCGCACCGGCGTTCCCGAGCGCTGCCGCCGGCCGCTGCACGGAGTGCTCGGACCCGCTGCTGTGGAGCGGATACGGCCCGCCCTCCCCCAGACGTCGTCCGGGGGCACCCCCAGCCGTACCGTCGCCGCTGCTTCTCACGTCGGCCTCCGTCCTTGACCTGCCTTCTCGACGGTAGGCAGTACCCAGGAGCACGTCAACGAACGCCACACTCGGCACGCCGAGTGATAATCACCCGAAGTGTGGTTTGACCCGCCTCGTCGCGTGGAACGGCTTGTCGGATGTCCACTTGGTCCCGCTGAAACGCGCGGCCTCACTGACTGTTCGTACCGAAGTCCTCGGGCGAGATCTGGTCGAGGAACTCGCGGAACTTCTCGACCTCGTCCTCCTGCTCGTCCGGAATCGCGATCCCCGCGTCGTCGAGGACGCCGTCGCTGCCGTAGATCGGCGTTCCGGTCCGCAGGGCGAGCGCTATGGCGTCCGAGGGGCGTGCGCTGACCTCGACCCCACTCGCGAAGACCAGCTCCGCGTAGAAGACACCTTCCCGCAGGTCGGTGATGCGCACTTCTGTGAGCTCCTGGCCCACAGCCTCCAGCACGTCCTTGAAAAGGTCATGCGTCAGCGGCCGTGCGGGGGCCATGCCCTGCTGAGCGAAGGCGATCGCAGTCGCCTCCCCTGGACCGATCCAGATGGGGAGGTAGCGGTCGCCCCCCACTTCACGCAGGAGCACGATCGGTTGGTTGGAGGGCATTTCGACCCGGACACCGACAACGTCGAGCTCATTCACACAGCAACCCTAGGACCTGCCCGGCCGGTTTGGGTAGTCGGGCACCCTCCGAGTCAGTACGGACGTACCCTGAGCGCCGATTGCACGAGCGCCGCATGGAGCTTGATCGTGAGCGCCGCGAGTTCCTTCGTACGGGCTTCCGCATGGGTCCTGGTCTGCGGATTACGGTGCCGGCGCAGGGGCGCCACCACCTGGTCGACCAGGCCTGCCTCACGCTCCGCGGAGGCCTTCATGGCCCGCAGATGCCTCGGTTCGATTCCGGAACTTCCCAGTTCGATCACGAGCTGCGCGATCTGTACGGCCTCGGCGTCGTAGTCGCCCTCGGCGGAGGGCACGATCAGCCCGTACGACTCCCACTCGTCGAGCTGGTCCGCATCGACCTGGGCGGCGGCGAGCAGCGCCGCACGGCCGATCCGGCCCACGGCGGGCTGATCGACGGGCAGCTCGACGCCCCACGCAAGATCCTCGTCGGAGGTCCGCTGCTGGCCCATCTGAGCCGCTGACAGCTGTTCTCCGCGCTCCAGGGCGTCCAGGTGCTCCCGGATGACCTTGAGCGGCAGATAGTGGTCACGCTGCATCCGCAGCACCTGAGCGAGGCGCTCGACGTCCAGATCGCTGAACTTCCGATAGCCGGACGGTGTGCGCTGCGGCTCCACCAGACCCTCGGACTCCAGAAAACGGATCTTCGAGATGGTGACCTCGGGAAACTCCTCGCGCAGCAGGTTGAGGACCTGTCCGATGCTGACGAGCCCGCCTTCCGCGGTGGCGGTGCCGTTTCCGGCACCGCCCCTCGGTGTGTGAAGCATGGGCCTTCCCTGGAAGGTCAGACGGCCCGCTGGCTCGCATAGAAGACCAGACGGTACTTGCCGATCTGCACCTCGTCGCCGTTGTTGAGCGGCACCGCGTCGATGCGCTCCCGGTTGACGTAGGTGCCGTTGAGGCTGCCCACGTCGGAGACGGTGAAGATACCGTCCGCACCGCGACGGAACTCCACGTGACGACGCGACACGGTCACGTCGTCGAGGAAGATGTCGCTCTGCGGATGGCGGCCCGCGGTGGTCAGTTCACCGTCGAGCAGGAAGCGGCTGCCCGAGTTGGGACCGCGACGCACGACGAGCAGCGCCGAACCGAGCGGCAGCGCGTCGACGGCGGCCTGCGCCTCCGGGGAGAGACCTGGCGTCGGGGTCTGCCCCGTCACCTCGGCCTCGTACGCCTCGATTCCCGAGATCGAGATGGTCGAGGTCGTCTCGGAAGGGCGCTCACCACCGGCAGCCCGAAGGGGCGCACCGCAGTTGGAGCAGAACCGGCTGGCCTCGGCGTTCCGGTTGCCGCACCTCGTACACACCAGGGCCGACATGGACGGATCCTCCTGCCGCGGGTGCCCCGCGGGGGCGTGGGACGCATACGGGCCGGCGCCGAACTCTCCACCCGCACTTGAGGTTGATGGTTCCGAGAAACCTATGCCGCCGGGAGCAGCAGGGTCAACAGAAGGCGCGCCCGGAGCGCCCGAAATGTCACCGCCGGGGCCGCCCAGCTGATCGCGGAACAGCGGACGTTCGCCGCTCTGGCCCTCAGGCTCACCACCATGGCGCGGAGCCCGGTGCCGGGCGGTGTTGCCGCCGTCTTCACGCGAGCCCCTGCCGAACAACTTCTGAAACAACTTCACGGGCGATTCCCCTTGACCGAAACAGACCCGCCCGTGGGGCAGGACGAACCCTGGCTGCTCACACCTGCGTACATCGGTGACGCAGACACCTTCACAACGTCCGCAACCTCCGGACAGTTTCCACCACGCGACACCCTTCCGGTGCGCCGACCCCCCGCAACCTCATGCCCTGGCTTGTGGTCTGTGACACGCAACCGCCTCACCGAGAGGACGACCGAGCGTAGTCAGGGCGATTCGCGCGTCGCAAGGCATCCACGACGATCTTCTCGGCGCGTGCCACCTCCACCGTGGCCTGCTCCTTCTCCAGCGTCTGCACGACTCCTCCAGGGATGTTCAGAGCGGGTTCCAGGTCCTGCGCCTTGCCGATCACCTTGAAGCGGTACGGCGAGGAGATGGCGCGTCCGTCGACCTCCACGCCACCGGACCCGTCCGTGAGGTAGGTGTTCGCCACCACCCGCACATCGTTGATCTGGATCGCCTCGGCACCCGCCGCCCGCAACTCCTGGATCGCGTCGAGCAGCATGTCCGCCTCGACCGTTTTCTTGCTGTCGGTCACGGTCAGGGTGATGCCGGGCCCTTCGGCCGCCACCGTCCCTGCGAGCACCCCGAGTTGCCGCTCCTTCTCCACCGTCTGCTTGCGCGCCTCTTCGGCCTGGTCCGAGCTGTTCTCCAGCTCGGTCCGCTGATCGTCGAGACGCTGCTTCTCGTCCTCAAGACGCTGGCTGCGGTCGTCGAGTTCATCGAGAATGCGCACAAGATCTTCCTGACGCGCTCCGCGCAGTGCGCTGCTCTCGCTGTTCGACCGCACCTGGATCGCGAGTCCCAGGCCCAGGACGAACAGCAACAACGCCACGATCAGCTGCGCCCGCGACACCTTCGGCGGCCACAGACTCCGCAACAGCCGCTGCCTGCCGGTGACTTCCGGCTCGGGCGATTCATCCGGTACGGGGGTTCCCTCGGCGTTCATCGGCCTCACGCCCGGAAGACGTGGCGGCGGATGGCCGCCGCGTTGGAGAAGATCCGGATACCGAGCACGACGACCACACCGGTCGAAAGCTGCGCTCCGACGCCCAGCTTGTCACCGAGGAACACGATCAGCGCGGCGACCACGACATTGGACAGGAACGACACGACGAAGACCTTGTCGTCGAAGATGCCGTCGAGCATCGCGCGAAGCCCTCCGAACACAGCGTCGAGCGCGGCGACCACCGCGATCGGGAGATACGGCTCCACCACTGCGGGCACCTCGGGCCGGACGAAGAGTCCGACGACGACGCCCACGACGAGGCCCAGTACGGCGATCACGATGTGCCCTTCCCTGCTTTCGGCTGTGCGGTTCGTACGATCAGACTCGGCGCGGCCGGCAACTTCAGCTCGTCCTCGATGGACATGTCCGCCTTGATCCCGAAGTTCTCTTCCAGGGCGCGCAGATACAGACCGTCCGCGCTGCTGTTGAACTTGGTGCTCAGCCGCTTTCCGTTGCCGATGGCCAGCACGGTGTACGGGGGCACCAGGGGCTTGTTGTCGACCAGTATGGCGTCGCCCGCGGCCCTGATCGCCGACAGAGCCGTCAGCCGCTGTCCGTTGATCGAGACGGCCTCGGCACCGGACGCCCACAGCCCGTTGACGACCTGCTGCATGTCCCGGTCGCGCAGCCGGCCGTTGTCGGAGAAACCCGTCTCACCGCGCGGCCCGTCGCCGCCCTCACCGTCACCGTCGGCGTCGTCCACCACGAGTTTCACACCGGGGCCGGTCACTTCGGTGTCCCCCGCGAGCAGGGACACCAACTCGGCCTGCTCGCTGCTGTCTTCGTCCAGGGCCTGACTGCGGCGGAGGTCGACGTCGTCACGCAGAGCGTCGACCTCGTCCTCCAGCTTGTCGGCGGCGGAGGACTCGCGCTCGATGCGATCGATGAGCTCCTGGCGCTCCTTGGCGAGCACCGGAGCCGCGTGCCTCGCCTCCGCGGCCCCCACCGTCACCACGAGGGCCGCCAGCACGAGCCCGGCCGCAAGGCCGAGCTTCGCGCGCAGGGTACGAGGCATTCCGCCTTCGCCCCGCACCTGCTTACGGGCCGCCGCCTCCGCGTAACCGTCGTCGAGGCTGTGGTCCATCACGTTGGTCAGCAGCGACATCGAAGCGTCAAGGCGCGGGGGTCGCGAATCGGTGCTCCGAACGGGGGGCTGCTGCGGCATGCCGCACATCGTCGCACGTCGCGCCCCGTACCTCCGAATGGCCCCACCGGCGCGCCGGGCCACGGCGAACTGCCGGGGCCCGGCGCGCGGTCGGATCAGCGTCCCGCGCTGTCCACCACCGCGGACCATTCGTCGAGCAACGCCTGCGCGGAGGCGTCGTCGGGCCCCTCCGCCCACAGGTGGGTCACGGCCTCCGCCGGGTCCGGAAGCACCATCACCCAGCGGCCGTCGGCCTCGACCACCCGCACGCCGTCGATGGTGTCGACAGACCGCTCACCGGCCTCCTCCACCACCCGGCGCATGACCAGTCCCTTGACCGCCCACGGAGTCGCCAGATCCCGCTTGAGCACATGCGCGCGCGGAATGCGGGCATCGATCTGGCTGAGCGTGAGCTGCGTACGCGCGACAAGACCGATGAGCCGTACGAACGCCGCCGTACCGTCGAAGACGCTGCTGAACTCCGGCACGATGAAACCGCCACGGCCATCGCCGCCGAAGATCGTCGCCTCGTTGCGACCGACCCGCGTGAGGTCGTCGGGCGAGGTGGTCGTCCAGTCCACCTGAGTTCCGTGATAAGCGGCCACTTGCTCGGCGATACGGGTAGTGGTGACCGGAAGCGCCACCCGACCACTGCGCCGCTCGGCCGCCACCAGATCCAGCATCACCAGCAGAGCGCGGTCGTCCTCGACGATCCGCCCCTTCTCGTCCACCAGCGACAGCCGCTCGCCCACCGGGTCGAACCGCACACCGAACGCGGCCCGAGCCGACGCCACAATCTCACCGAGCCGCACAAGACCCGACCGTCGCGCATCGGCGGTCTCGGTAGGACGCGACTCGTCAAGACCCAGGTTGATGGTCAGCGCATCGACCCCGAGCCGCCCGAGCAGACTCGGCAGCACAAGCCCCGCGCTGCCGTTCGAGGCGTCGACGACCACCTTGAGCTCGGACTCGGCGATCCCGTTGGTGTCGACATTGCGCAACAGCGAGCCCGTGTACGAGTCGTACACGCTCGACGGGAAGTGCAGGTCCCCGATCTCCCCGGGAAAGGCCCGCCGGTACTCCTGCCGTGCGTAGACACGGTCGAGCTTGCGCTGCCCCGCCTGCGAGAGGTCCGCACCGCGCCCGTCGAAGAACATGATGTCGACGGAGTCAGGCACGCCAGGTGTCGTACGGATCATGATGCCGCCGGCGCTGCCCCGTGCGGTCTGCTGCCTTGCCACCGGCAGCGGCACGTTCTCCAGATCCCGTACGTCGATGGCGCTCGCCTGCAGCGCCGAAATCACCGCCCGCTTCAGCGCCCGTGCACCTCGCGAATGGTCACGCGCCGTGGTGACGGTCGAACCCTTCTTCAGCGTCGTGGCGTACGCACCTGCCAGCCGTACGGCCAGCTCGGGTGTGATCTCGACGTTGAGGATCCCGGACACCCCACGGGCGCCGAACAGATGGGCCTGCCCCCTGGACTCCCAGATCACCGAGGTGTTGACGAAGGCTCCGGCCTCGATCGTCTTGAAGGGATAGACGCGTACGTTCCCCTGAACAATCGATTCCTCACCCACGAGGCACTCGTCACCGATGACAGCCCCGTCCTCGATCCGCGCGGCTCGCATGACGTCGGTGTTCTTGCCGACCACACAACCGCGCAGATTGCTGTGCGGACCGATGTAGACGTTGTCGTGCACGACGGCACGATGCAGAAACGCCCCGGTCTTCACGACCACGTTCGACCCGATGACGGTGTGCTCGCGGATCTCGACATCGGCCTCGACCTTGGCGTAGTCACCGATGAACAGCGGACCTCGCAGCACCGCATCGGGATGCACGTCGGCGCCCTCCGCGACCCACACACCGGGCGAGATCTCGAAGCCGTCGATCTCGACCTCGACCTTGCCCTCAAGGACGTCGGCCTGCGCCTTCACATAGCTCTCGTGAGTGCCGACGTCCTCCCAGTACCCCTCGGCGACAAACCCGTAGATGGGCTTGCCCTCCTTCATGAGCTGCGGGAAGACATCCCCCGACCAGTCGACCGGAACATCCGCCTCGACGTAGTCGAACACCTCGGGTTCCATGACATAGATGCCCGTGTTGACGGTGTCCGAGAAGACCTGCCCCCAGGTCGGCTTCTCCAGGAAGCGCTCGACCTTTCCTTCCTCGTCGACGATCGTGATGCCGAATTCGAGGGGATTGGGTACGCGCGTCAGACAGACGGTGACGAGCGCACCCTTTTCCTTGTGGAAATTTATGAGCTCGGTGAGGTCGAAGTCCGTGAGCGCGTCACCCGAGATGACAAGAAACGCATCATCCTTGAGCGCGTCCTCGGCGTTCTTTACGCTCCCTGCCGTGCCGAGTGGCTTCTCCTCGTTGGCATAGGTGAGCTCCATTCCGAGCTCTTCCCCGTCTCCGAAATAATTCCGCACCAATGAGGCGAGGAATTGCACGGTGACGACGGTTTCGTTCAGCCCATGCCGCTTGAGCAGCCGTAGCACATGCTCCATGATGGGCCGATTGGCCACAGGCAGAAGCGGCTTGGGCATACTCGAGGTCATGGGGCGAAGGCGTGTGCCTTCGCCTCCAGCCATCACGACGGCCTTCATGTCGGAAGCGTCCTCCTTGAGAGACGACGGTTTACCGACTCAGCCCGTCCAAAACGACCACTCAGGTCGGTCGGACGCGGTGCGGGCGCACCAGCCGCTGCACAGCGCCACCGGAATCCGGCGGGCTCAGTCGGCCCTGGCGTCCGCCCGGACGAGCCGGCGGACCTGAACCACGTAGAGGATCCCTGCCCACCAGTACAGCGTTGTACCCCATCCTGCGAACGCCCATCCGAAAATAGCAGCGAAAGTCCCGAGCCATCCACTTGTGTCGCTGAGCAGCAACAACGGGAAGGCATACATCAGGTTGAAGGTGGCTGCCTTCCCGAGGAAGTTCACCTGCGGCGGCGGATAGCCATGTCGTCGGAGGATTCCCACCATCACCAGGAGAACCGCTTCACGCGCCAGCAGCACCAAAGTCAGCCACAGCGGCAGAATCTCCCGCCAGGTGAGACCGACCAATGTCGACAGGATGTAGAGCCTGTCCGCAGCCGGATCCAGCAGTCGTCCGAGGTTACTGATCTGATTCCAGCGCCTGGCCAGCTTCCCGTCGAGATAGTCGCTGATGCCGCTGAGCATCAGCACGATCAGGGCCCAGACATCACTGTTGGGACCACCGAACACGGGCCTGAGGATCAACCACAGGAAGAGAGGTACGCCGAGCAGCCTCGCCATGCTGAGGATGTTCGGGATGGTGAAGACCCGGTCGGTCTGCACACGGGTTTCCTGGACCTCCACCTCGGGGGCCTCCTGTGGGAACGTTCCTACGATGCCCCCTGACCTTACCCTCCGTGGCGACGGCCGGCGGCCAGGGGGTCGGTCTCAGGAGCGGTTGAACGCAGAAAACCCCCGCATCATGAGGTGCGGGGGTTTTCTATAAAAGGAGTTCGGCGGCGTCCTACTCTCCCACAGGGTCCCCCCTGCAGTACCATCGGCGCTGTGAGGCTTAGCTTCCGGGTTCGGAATGTAACCGGGCGTTTCCC
>JOGW01000026.1 GCA_000721375.1 Streptomyces sp. NRRL B-3428
CCAGGAGGTGGCCGAGTGCCTTGCGGCGAACAGCGGGATCCGGGTTGGTGACCGAGCCGAGCTTGTAGTCGTCGTCCTGGAAGACGTTCGCGTTGATCGTGCCCACGTCCACGCCCCGCTCCTCGGCGTACTTACCGAGTGCCGCGTAGTCGTCGACCTTGTCCCAGGGGATGTGCAGCGCGACGCTCGGCGCCACCCCGGTGAACCGGTGCACCTGTGCCGCGTCGTCCAGCTTCTCGAACGGTGTGCGGGGCACCCCCGCCTGCGCGAACACCTTGAAGCGCGTACCGGAGTTGCCGTACGCCCAGGACGGCGTCTCGATCCGCTGCGCCTTGAGGGCGGCTCTGACTGCGCCGAGCTCGGTCACCAGTGCACCTACTTCATGGATGAGGACGTCATGGTCGACGGCCGGATGAAACGATTCATCCGCAGGCTAGGAAGCCACGCTCCAGGCTGTCAACCCTTTCTGGGTAGGGAAGTTGGGCTCTCATGGATGCTGAACTGCGGATCCCTCTGAATCGTGATCAGAACTTGGTCTCCCGCCCGCAGGAACCCATTGACGGCACCGCACAACCGTGCCTAACCTCCCGGCAATCCGACTGAAACCTTTCACGGCGCCTTGCGGGAGTCCCGCCCGCGTCGTCGAGGAGCCCATATGACCCACCCGTCCGACGCGGGCCCCGCTCCCGTACTGGCCCTGGAGGACGTCTCGAAGTCCTTCGGCGCGGTACGTGCCCTGCGAGGCGTGTCCCTGGAGCTGTTTCCCGGCGAGGTGCACGCCCTGGCCGGTGAGAACGGCGCCGGGAAGTCGACGCTGATCAAGACGCTCGCCGGAGTGCACAGGCCGGACGCCGGACGGCTGCTGCTCGACGGCGCACCGGCCACGTTCCACGGCCCGGCGGACGCCCGCGACGCCGGCATCGCGGTGATCTACCAGGAGCCCACACTCTTCCCGGACCTGTCGATCGCCGAGAACATCTTCATGGGCCGCCAGCCGCGGCGGGCCCTCGGCAGGATCGACCACAGGCGGATGCACGCCGCGACCGAGGATCTGGTGCGCCGCCTGGGCGTCGACCTCGACTCGGAGCAGCCCGCACGCGGTCTGTCGATCGCCGACCAGCAGATCGTCGAGATCGCCAAGGCCCTGTCGTTCGACGCCCGCGTCCTGATCATGGACGAGCCGACCGCCGCGCTGACCGGCAGCGAGGTCGCCCGCCTCTTCGGTGTCGTACGCACCCTGCGCGAACAGGGCGCCGCCGTCCTGTTCATCTCGCACCGCCTGGAGGAGATCTTCGAGATCTGCGGGCGGGTCACCACCCTGCGGGACGGAGCGCTGATCGCGAGTGAACCGATCGACGGGATGACCGAGGACGACCTGGTGCGCCGCATGGTCGGGCGCGACCTCGATGAGCTGTACCCCAAGCAGGACGTGACCGCGGGCGAAGTCGCCCTCGACGTACGCCGGCTGACCCGCGAAGGCGTGTTCACCGATGTGTCCTTCGAGGTGCGCGCCGGAGAGATCGTGGGACTTGCCGGACTCGTCGGCGCCGGTCGTACGGAGGTCGCCCGCGCGGTCTTCGGGATCGACCGCTGGGACGGCGGTGAAGTCGAGGTCGGCGGGCGCAAGTTGAAGCCCGGTTCGCCCTCTGCCGCGATGTCGGCGGGTGTGGCCATGGTTCCCGAGGACCGGCGCGCCCAGGGCCTGGTGATGGGCATGTCGATCGAGCGCAACATCGGCCTGACGGGACTCAAGAAGACGGTACGGGCCGGCCTGATGGACCGGGGCGCCGAGCGCAGTCGCTCGCTCGACTGGGCCGTGAAGCTCCAGGTGAAGTACGCCCGGATCGCCGACGCGGTCGCCACGCTCTCCGGTGGCAACCAGCAGAAGGTCGTGCTCGCCAAGTGGCTGGCCACCGGACCTCAGGTGCTGATCGTCGACGAGCCCACCCGCGGGATCGACGTGGGCACCAAGGCCGAGGTGCACCGGCTGCTCTCGCAGCTCGCCGCCCCTCACCCAGGCGGGCAACAGCCAGTTCCTGTCCGAACAGGGCATCAAGGACCTGCTCCTGAACGCGACCATCCTGGTGCTCGTCGCCACCGGTCAGGCGCTCGTCGTCATCAGCCGCAACGTCGACCTGTCCGTCGGCTCCACCCTCGGCATCAGCGCCTTCGCCGCCGGCACATATCTGCAGGACGGCGACAACGGTGTCATAGCCATCGTCGTCGCGGTCGCCTGCGGCACCGGATTCGGTCTCCTGAACGGTCTGCTCGTCAGCCTCGGCCAGGTGCCCGCCCTCGTGGTCACCCTCGGGATGATGTACGTGATCCGCGGCATCGACTCGATCTGGGTCGGCTCCGACCAGATCACCGCGGCCGATCTGCCGGGCGGCTTCAACGACTTCGGCTCCGGCGGCATCTCCGCCGTACCGTGGCTCGCCCTGATCGCGGTGGCGGTCCTGGTCGCCACCGCGTACTTCCTCAAGCAGTTCGCCGCGGGCCGTGAGCTCTACGCGCTCGGCTCCAACCCCGAGGCCGCCCGCCTCGCCGGTATCCCGGTACGACGCCGCGTCCTCATGGCGTACACGCTCTGCGGTGCGCTCGCCGGACTCGCCGGCGCCCTGTACCTCGCACGCTTCGGCAACGTGGACTCCGCCACCGGCACCGGCTACGAACTCACCGTCGTCAGCGCCGTGGTCGTCGGCGGTGTGGTGTTCACCGGCGGCTCCGGCAGCGTCTACGGCGCGGCCCTCGGCGCCCTGCTGCTCACCTCCATCAACAGCGTGCTGCCGGCGCTCGGTGTGAGCTCCGTATGGGTGCTCGCCATCAACGGATTCCTGCTCCTGATCGCCATCGCCGTGGACCGTGTGGTCGCGCTGCGGGTGGCATCCGCTCTGAAGAAGAGGAACGCCCGCCATGGCTGAGTCCAAGAGTCTCCCGCTGACGCGCGCGATCCGCTGGGACACGGTCGTCGGCGTCCTGTTGATCGTGGTGCTGCTGCTGTCCTTCGGCTTCGTGGACGGCTTCGGCAACGCGCTCAACCTGTCGTTCCTCATCGGCAACACGCTGCCGATCGCCCTGATCGCGCTGCCGATGACCATGCTCGTGGTCGCCGGTGAGATCGACCTGTCCGTGGCCTCGACAGCGGGCCTGTCCGGCGCCGTGATGGGCGCGCTGTGGAACCAGGGCCTCACCATCGAACTGATCATCCCGCTGTGTCTGCTGCTCGGCCTCGCCTGCGGTCTGGTCAACGGCCTGCTGGTGACCAAGCTCGGACTGCCCTCCCTCGCCGTCACCATCGGAACTCTCGCCGCCTACCGTGGACTTGCGCAGATCATCCTCGGCTCCGACGCGGTCACCGACTTCCCCACCCAGTACCTCGACTTCGCCGCAGGCCGGATCGGCGACACCTTCATCCCGTACGCCCTGCTGCCGTTCCTCGTCCTGCTCGCCATCGCCGTCGTGGTGCTGCACGCGACCCCGTTCGGCCGGTCGCTGTTCGCGGTCGGCGCCAGCGAGGAGGCGGCCCGCTTCGCCGGTGTCCGCGTCAAGCGCAACAAGCTCCTGCTGTTCGCCGCCACCGGTCTGATGGCCTCGCTCACCGGCATCTTCTGGGCCCTGCACTACGCCAGCGCCCGCTACGACAACGCCACCGGCCTCGAACTCGCCGTCATCGCCGCCGTGTTGCTCGGCGGCATCGACTTCGACGGCGGAAAGGGCACCCTCGGCGGCGCCGTCGCCGGAGTCTTCCTGCTCGGCACCCTGCAGAACGTGATGAGCCTGGTCGATGTCTCCGCCCAGTCCCAGATCGTCGTCACCGGCGTCCTCCTGGTGATCTCCGTGCTCGGGCCTCGGGTCGCCAAGCAGATCGCCCTCAACCGAGCCGGCCGCCGCGCCGCCTAGCGCGCCGCGCCGCCTAGCGCGCCGGGCGCCTCATCCCGGCTGCTCCACACCACCGCGCCGCACATCACCACACCACACCGCACCACACCGCACCAATGAAAGGGCACCCCGCCATGTCCAGAATCGCGCTCCGCCGCTCGGTCGCGGCCGTCGCCGCCGTCACCTCCCTCGCGCTCGGCCTGACCGCCTGCGGCGGTACCAGCAAGGACGACGTGAAGAACGAGGGCACGTCGAACGCGGCCGTCGGCAAAGCCGACCCGAACGCCGAGCTGAAGAAGGGCCTCACGGTCGCCTTCCTGCCCAAGCAGGTCAACAACCCGTACTTCACGGTGGCCGACAAGGGCGGCGAGAAGGCCCTCAAGGAGCTCGGCTCCTCGTACAAGGAGACCGGCCCCAACAACGCCACCGACACCTCCGGCCAGGTCTCCTACGTCAACACTCTCACCCAGCAGCAGGTCGACGCGATGGCCGTCTCGGCGCAGGACCCGGGCGCCCTGTGCACCGCGCTGAAGCAGGCCATGAAGAACGACATCAAGGTCGTCACGTACGACTCCGACACCAACCCCGACTGCCGCAACGCCTTCATCTCGCAGGCCAGTTCCGAGGACCTGGGCCGCACCCAGGTGCAGCTGATGGCGAAGCAGATCGGCGGCAAGGGCAAGATCGCGATCCTGTCGGCCGCGCAGACGGCGACGAACCAGAACGCCTGGATCGAGATCATGAAGGACGAGCTCAAGAAGCCCGAGTACAAGGACATCGAGCTGGTCAAGACGGCGTACGGCGACGACGACGCGCAGAAGTCCTTCCAGCAGACCCAGGGCCTGCTCCAGGAGTTCCCCGACCTGAAGGGGATCATCTCCCCGACCACGGTGGGCATCAAGGCCGCCGCCCAGTACCTGTCCGGCTCGAAGTACAAGGGCAAGGTCAAGCTGACCGGCCTCGGCACCCCCAACGACATGCGCAAGTACGTCAAGGACGGCACCGTCGAGGCCTTCGAGCTGTGGGACCCGGCGAAGCTCGGCGAGCTGGCCGCCCGTACCGCGGTCGCCCTGTCCTCCGGGCAGATCACCGGCAAGGAAGGCGAGAAGTTCACCGCCGGCGCGATGGGCGAGTACACGATCGGCAAGGACGGGGTCATCAGCCTCGGCAAGCCGACCGTCTTCGACGCGAAGAACATCGACCAGTTCGACTTCTGACGGGGGAGGGGCCGCTGTGCAGCGCGTCTGCTTTCTGCTCAAGGTCCGCCAGGAGCGGCTCACCGAGTACCGCGAACGGCACACGGCCGTCTGGCCGGAGATGCTCGACGCGCTCACGGCCGCCGGCTGGCACAACTACTCGCTCTTCCTGCGCGAGGACGGACTGCTCGTCGGCTATCTGGAGACCGAGGACTTCACCGCGGCCCTGGCCGCGATGGAGACCACCGAGGTCAACGCCCGCTGGCAGGCCGAGATGGCACCCTTCTTCGAATCCCTCGACGGGACACGTCCCGACGAGGCGATGACCCCGCTCACCGAGGTGTTCCACCTCGCGTGACCCGCGCGCCGGTGTCCAGGCGATCACCGAGCCGCCCGGACACGGGCACGGAGTTACCCTTTCCTGCCCTCGCAGAACGATCTATCAGGAGGTTTCCCCCGATGACCCAGTCGGTGGGGATCAAGGACATCGCCCGGGAAGCGGGCGTGTCCGTGGGCACGGTGTCCAACGTGATCAACCGTCCGGACTCCGTGTCCCTGGAGACCCGCGGCCGGGTCCGTGAGGTGATCGAGCGGCTCGGTTACGTACGCAGCGAATCGGCGCGGCAGCTGCGGGCCGGACAGAGCCGGATCATGGGGTTGCTCGTCCTGGACATGGCCAACCCGTTCTTCGTGGACATCGCCCGCGGAGCCGAGCGCATGGCACGCGACGCCGGGCTCGGGGTGATGGTCTGCAACACCGCGCAGAGCACCGAGCAGGAGGCGGAGTACCTCTCGCTCTTCGCTGAACAGCGCGTACGCGGCGTCCTCGTGACACCCTCCGACACCACCGGCCGCACCATCGACACACTCCGCCGCCACGGCACACCCTTCGTCCTGGTGGACCGGGTCACCGGCGGTGTCGAGGAGTGCTCGGTGTCGGTGGACGCCATCGCCGGCGGGGCCCTGGCCGCACGGCATCTGGTGGAGCAGGGCCATCGCAGCATCGCCTTCGTGGGCGGCTCGCCCGCCTTGCAGCAGGTCGGCGACCGCCGGGCCGGAGCGCTCACGGCCCTCGCAGAAGCGGGACTGCCCGCGGACGTACTGCGGGAACTGCCCACCGAGCGCCTGGATGTGGCGGCAGGCCGCGATGCGGGCGCGCGTCTGCTCGGCCTGGCCGACCGCCCGACGGCTGTCTTCTGCGTCAACGACCTGCTCGCGCTCGGCGTCCTGCAGGCTCTGTTCGCGGCCGGGGTCCGTGTTCCCGAGGACGTGGCGATCGTCGGTTACGACGACATCGAGTTCGCGGCGGCCGCCGCCGTACCCCTGACGTCCGTACGCCAGCCGGCCGTCACCGTCGGAGAGATCGCCGCGCAACTCCTGATCGAGGAGACGGCGGCGGAGTCCGGCGAGGACCACACGCACCGTCAGGTCGTCCTGCAGCCGGAGCTCGTGGCACGGAAGTCGAGCCTGCACCGCCGGTGAACCGAGGTGCGTGAACGGGGACTTCACGTCGTCAGGACCCGTGGTGCGGAATCCTCGCGGACACGCGGTACCCGTCGTCCGTCGCACCGGCGGTGAACTCGCCGTCAAGGAGGGCCACGCGCTCCTGCAGTCCGATGAGCCCGTTGCCGCCACCCGGCAGATCGGCGACGGCGGGGCGGGTGGCGGCGGAGTTGGCGACGGTGATGTCCACCCGGTCGATACGGCAGTCCACACCGATGCGTACCGGAGCTCCGGGCGCATGCTTGGCCGCGTTGGTGAGCGCTTCCTGAGCGATCCGGAACAGGGCGCGCTGCACTGGGGCCGGGAGGGTCTCCGGGTGTCCATCGATATCAAGTGTCACGTCCTGGCCGAACTGGCGGGCGCGCTCCACGAGTGCGGGCAGTTCGGCGGTGTCCGGCCGTGCGGTGCGTACGGCGGCCTCGCGCGTCCGCCCGGGCAGCAGGACACCGAGGATCTCGCGGAGCTCGGCCAGGGCCTGCCGGCCCTCGCCGCGGATCTGCTCGGCCGTCTCGGCGACCTTCGGGTCCGTGGCTCCTGCACCCAGCCGCAGCGAGCCGGCCCACAGGACGATATGGCCGACGCGATGCGCGACGACGTCATGCATCTCGCGGGCGATCCGCGCACGTTCACCCGCACGCGCCCGCTCCACCAGGAGGCCCTGTTCGCGCTCCACGGTGGCCAGTTGGGTGCGTACGGAGGCAGTGAGTGCGCGGCGTACGGCGACCGCGTATCCGACGACCAGAGGGCCGATGGCCAAGGCGACGGAGTAGCCGGTCTCGCGCGGGTCCAGTTCGTTGCCCGCCCACAGCGCCGCCAGATCGGCGAGACAGGCCGCGAGGCCCAGGCCCACGAGGGTGCGCAGCGAGCGGTAGTACGCGGCGCCGACGGTGAACAGGGCCACCGCCAGAGCGATCGGGGTGAAGGCCACGACATGGCAGCAGATGATCAGGAGGGCGACCGTGAGGGGCCAGGAACGCCGCCACCACAGGAACACCGCGACGAGCCCCGAGACCGTGGCGACGGTGGCGGTGGGCTGGCCGCTGAGCAGCCCGTTCGACGGCTTGAGCCAGGTGTTGGCGACGCCGAGGACGAGACACGCGAGGACGACGAGTGCATCCACGCGTCGAGGCGGCCAGCTCGCCGAGGTCTCGTCCGCCACATCTGCCCCTGTCGTTCCGGCCCGGACGGGGCTAGCGGTCCAGGCCGGACCGGTACGCCAGGCGTGCCGCCTGCACCCGGTTGTCCGCGCCGAGTTTGGCGAGCAGCCGGCTCACCTGGCCCTTGACCGTGCCCTCCGTCAGATGCAGTTCCGCACCGATGGCGGCGTTCGACAGGCCCCGCGCGATCAGCCGAAGCAGCCTGCGCTCACGATCGCCGAGTGCGTCGAGCACCTGCTGCTCGGCGGGGGTGAGGCGGCTGCTGTGCTCGGCCAGCTGCTGCATGATCCGAGGGGTGACGGCCGGATCGAGCAGGGCCTGTCCACGGGCGATCCTGCGTACCGCGGACAGGAGTTCGTCGGGTGCGGTGTCCTTGAGGAGGAAGCCGCTGGCGCCCGCGCGGATCGCCTCGTCCACGTACTCGTCCTCGCCGAACATGGTCAGGACCAGCACACGCGGCGGCACCGGCAGGGCGCGCATCTGCCGGGTGGTGGCCAGGCCGTCCATACCGGGCATGCGGATGTCCACCAGCGCCACATCGGGGCTGAACTGGCGGGCCGCCTCGAGCGCGCTGTGACCGTCCCAGGCCTGGGCGACCACGTGCATGTCCTCGGCGGAGGCGAACACGTCGTACAGGCCGCGGCGCACGATCTCGCTGTCGTCGGCCACCAGGACGTTGATCACCATGCGGTCAGGCTGCCATACGTGTCACCGCCGTGCCCGGCGTCGGTTTGGCCGTGCGGGGGACGGCCCGCACGGGGTGCGCCGCTGCACCGGTTCCGGCAGGCGGGGTGGTGCAGCGGCGCGGGGAGCGGCCTCGGCACGGATACGGGGGAATGTGCCGAACTCCGCCGCGGGCACTGTGCGGCGTGCGCTCCCACCACCAGTCTCGTCATCACCCCCGGTCCTTCGGCGAGCGGAAAGTGAGTACCTGCGTATGACGAAAGTGACGCCGTCACAGCGGTGCGCGCCCAGGTCCGTCACCAGTGAGCCGTCGGTGCCGAGCGCGACGGGGTCTCTCCGCACAGCCGCCGAAACGCCCCGGGCGACTATCCTGAAAGCACCACGGGCGCCGGCGCACCGCACTCCGGCACCCCGGAGGGAGGCGCAAGATGGCCGCGCAACCGAGCGAGCAGTCGACCGCGACGGCCCTGGTCACCGCCGCCACGGCCGCACCGTCCATGCACAACGCCCAGCCGTGGGCTTTCCGCTTCCACATCGCGACCCGCACCTTCGAGGTGCGCGCCGACCCCGAGCGCACCATGCCCCGTACCGATCCGGACCATCGCGCCCTGCATCTGGGCTGCGGCGCGGCTCTGTTCAACCTGCGGGCCGCCGCGGCACACAACGACTTTCACACCCGTACGAAGGTGCTGCCCGACCCCGCCGACCCGGATCTGCTCGCCACCGTCCGCCTGGACAGCGCCGCCGGACCGGACCCGGACCTGGCGGCTCTCTTCGGGGCGATCCACGAGCGCCACACCAGCAGGCAGCCGTTCTCCGACAAGGAGATCCCGGCGGACCTGCAGGCGCTGTTGAAGGAAGCCGCCCGCCAGGAAGGCGCTCAGCTGCTCTTCGCCGACGAGTGGCATGCGGAGACCGTGCTCAGCCTGGTCCAGGACGCCGAAGGCCGGGACACCCTCGATCCCGACCGGTTCGAGGACATGGAACGGTGGACGCGGCCCGGCTCCGACTCTCCAGGGACCGGCCCCGCCGGCGACGGCATCCCCGAGTACGCCTTCGGCCCGCGCAAGCGCGCGGGCAAGGCCCCCGTACGCGACTTCGCCGGGCGCAGGCCGGTCGCCGACCGCGGCTCCGACACCTTCGAGGACATCCCGCATCTGGCCCTGCTCGGCACCCATGACGACCGCCCGGCGAACTGGCTGCGCGCGGGGCAGGCCATGGAGCGCGTCCTGCTCCTGGCCACCGGGCACGGCCTGGCCACGTCACTGACCTCGCATGCCCTGGAGTGGCCCGATCTGCGGCAACTGGTCCGCGATCCGCTGTCGGCCATGGGGCATGTCCACATGGTGCTGCGCCTGGGTTACGGGCCGAGCGGACCCGGCACGCCGCGCCGTCCCGTGCACGAGGTGCTCGAAGTCGACTGAGCCGCCGTGGCCGGTGCCGACCCGTGCTTCATCGTCGGTTGAATCCCGTCCTGGTCAGGTCAGGGACGCGAGTGCCGCGTCCAGGCGCCGCGCGGCCTCGTCCGCGATCGGCTCCAGGGCGGGCAACCCGGTGAGGGCGACCAGAGTCATCGGGTCCAGGGCCTGTACGACGGTGACCTCGCCCTCGGTCCGTACCACCACATTGCAGGGCAGCAGCAGGCCGATGCTGCGATCCGCCTCAAGGGCCCGGTGGGCCAGGGGCGGGTTGCAGGCGCCGAGGATCAGATAGTCCTCCATGTCCGCGCCCAGCTTGGACTTCAGCGTCGCCTGGACGTCGATCTCGGTGAGCACGCCGAAGCCCTGGGCCGCCAGCGCGTCGCGCACCGCCTGCACGGTGGGAGCGAAGGCGCTGTCCAGACGGATCGTGCGGTCGTACGGCATGATGCCTCCCCGGTCGTGGCGGGTCCGTACATCAACTCTCGCGCGTACGGGACCTCATGGCGAGGGACCGGTGGTCCACCTACCTCGCAGCACGGGCCCTGTTCCGCCCGCGGGAAAGGACCCGACCGGTGCCCGGGTGGGGCCGACCGGCCCCACCCCCGACGGGCCCCGCAGGCGCTCAGTGGCTGTCAGACGTACGGCGTGAAGCCAGTGATATGCCGGCGCGGAAGGGGGAGCGTCATGGAGCAGACCGTAAACCTCGACGCGGCCACCCTCGAGGAGCTCGTCTCCGCGGCGGTCGCGGCACCGTCCATGCACAACACCCAGCCGTGGCGCTTCCGTCTCGACCCCGACTCCGTCACGATCGAGCTGCACGCTGCCATCGAACGCAGCCTGCCGTACGAGGATCCGCACGGGCGCGCCCTGCATCTGTCCGCCGGGGCAGCCGTGTTCAACCTGCAGCTCGCGGTGGCGCACTTCGGCTGGTTGCCCGTCACCCGTACGCTGCCGGAGCCCGGCACTCCCGGTCTGCTCGCCACCGTGCGCCTCGTCGAGGCCGGCCGCGGTGCGAACTCCCGCAGGGGCGACCTGTACGAGTCCATCTGGCGGCGGCACAGCAGCCGGCTGCCGTTCACGGACACCGACATCGCACGGTCGGTGCGCCAGGAACTGATCGAGGCCGCCCACGCCGAGGGCTGCCGCCTCGTGTTCGCCGAACCGCCCCTCGTGGAGCGGCTGTTGGTGGTGACCGCGAAGGCCGAGCTCCGCAACCGGCGTGACGCGGACCGTGCGACGGAGAGCCGCCGGTGGACCGGCCACGGGCGGGACGTTGGGCTGTCCACGGCGGTACTCGGACCGCAGGACTCCTTCGAGCGCCTGCCCATGCGTGACTTCGGCGCCCACCGCCACCCCGAGGAACTGGCCTCCGACGCCTTCGAGCGGGCCCCCGTGATCGCCCTCCTGTCGACGGCACACGACCGCCGTGCGGACTGGCTGCGCGCAGGCCAGGCGCTGCAGCACGTCCTGCTGGTCGCCACCGCGCACCACCTGCGCACGTCGCTCATGCACCAGGCCCTTGAGTGGATCGACCTGCGCCGTGAACTCGTCGTCGGGCACGCCCCGTTCAGCCACGCACAAATGCTCGTACGCCTGGGGCACGGACCCCCGGGTGCGCCCTCGGAGCGGCGTACCGCCCGGCACCTTCTCGTGGACTGAACTGCCCGGCGCCTGCTGGTGGTTCGCATCACCCAGCGCCTACCGGCGGTCCGCACCGCCTGGCGCCTGCAGGTGGCCCGCACCGCATGGCGCCTGCCCGTGGACCGGCCTCCCTGGCGGCTGTGGGACGACAGCGCCGGTCGGCGCAAGGTCGGGCCCGAACGGTCCGTTACGCGCACGGCGCCACCGGCCGACGCTGGGAGCGGACCTGGGGGAGGGGAGCGGTCATAGAGACGCGTCGGATACGCCGGATGCCCGTGACGATCTTCAGGACCGTCGCCGCGGAGCACCTGGGCCGCACCCACCGCGAGCCCGCACTTGAGCCCGCACTCAAGCCGTAACCGACTGCCGGAGGTGAACTGCCATGGAGCCGATGGTCGTCGTGGGATATGACGGCTCAGCCCGCAGCCGGGCCGCCGCGCACTGGGCCGCCGGTGAGGCCGCACGCCGGCAGCGGCCGCTGCGTCTGGTGCATGTGGCCGCACCCGTACCGGCTCGAGACGCATCGGGCCGCTCTGCCAACGCCGCTGCCGCGGACCGTCTCTTCGCGGATCCCGCCGCGGTCGTCGCGGAGCTGTACGCCGACCATCCCGCCATGGCGATGAAGGCCCTCCAGGTGGAGGGGAGTCCCGCGGCGGACTTGATCGGCCTGGCCGCAGTGATCGCCGACCTGCTGGTCCTCGGGATACGCGGTGCGGGCGGCTGGGCGGGACTGTCGATCGGGTCGGTGGCCCTGGAGGCGGCCGAGCGCTGCCCGGTCCCGGTGGTCCTGGTGCCCATCGGCCCCGTCTGCCGGGGCGCGGGCCCGTCTCTCAACCCGGTCACGCTCGCCATCGACGCCCACGCACCCGCGGACGCCGCCGTCGACTTCGCCTTCGACGTGGCCCAGCGCCGCCATGAACGTCTGCGCGCGGTCCACGTAGGGAAACCGGGCCCACCCGAAGCCGGCGCGCAGTGGCTGCACCAAGAGGTGCAGACGCTGGTCGAGGCGCTGCGTCCCTGGCGGCACAAGTATCCGGATGTACGGGTGGTCGAGGACGTCGTCCTCGGCCTCGCCGTCGACACCCTGGCGCGGGCCTCCGGCCGTTCCGAGCTGCTGGTGGTCGGCCGGTGCGGCAGTGGACTCGGTTCCGTCGTACGGGAGTTGGTCGGCCGCGCGGAAGGCCCGATCGCCGTGGTGCCCGCGTGAGGCGGGGTGGTGTCCCGGTGTGGCCACCGGGCGACTGAGGCCTGTCGGCCCCCCGCGCGGGACTTGTGGGCCCTGCACCGGATCCGTCGGTGTCGCGAGCATGGAGCCGTTCCCGATTCAGGAGGTGGACCCATGTTCCGCAACGTCACCGTGGGCCTCGACGGCTCGCCCGAAAGCATGGCCGCAGCTGAGTGGGCGGCCCGCGAGGCAAAGCTGCGCGACCTGTCGCTCAAGCTCATCAACGTCTGGGAGCCCGTCCCCGCGCCGATGGCCCAGGCGCCCCTGCTCGGCGCCGAGACACAGGCGCACTGGAGCGAGCGGATTCCCCGCGAGGCGGCCGAGGGACTGAGGCTGCGCCACCCGGGGGTGAAGGTGACCGTCGAGCAGACCACCGGCCGGCCGGCCGGCGACCTCGCCCGTGCCGGGCACGACGCCGATCTGCTCGTTCTCGGCACCCGCGGACTGAGCGGGATCGGCGGCTTCCTGCTCGGCTCCGTGGGCCTGGCCGTCCTGTCGCAGGCGGAGCACCCCGTGGTCTTCGTACGGGCCGGTGAACAGGCCGCCGACGAGCACGAGATGGACCCGACGGGCATTCCGTCCGCCGCCACGCCCTACCGGCCGGTCGTGCTCGGGCTCGACATCGACCACGCCGACGACTCCCTCATCGAGTTCGCCTTCGAAGAAGCCGCCCGCCGCGGCACCGCCCTGGGGGTCGTGCACGGCTGGAAGCTTCCCCCGTCCTACGCGTACGGGCTGTCCGCGGGAATCGACCTGCAAGACGAGATCGGCCGCCAGAAGACCGCCCGACTCTCCGACCTGCTGCGCCCGTGGCAGCAGAAGCACCCCGCCGTAGAGGTGATCGAGCAGTCCCGCCCGGGCAGCGCGTCGGTCCACCTAGTCCACGCAGCCCTCGATGCCTCCCTGGTGGTCGTCGGCCGCCGCATACGGCGCAGCCCGCTCGGCGCCCACACCGGGCCGGTCACCCATGCGGTCCTGCACCACTCCACCGCACCCGTCGCGGTCGTCTCCCACAACTGACCGCGAGAACGGAGGAGTCGGCCTCGATGGATGCGAAGTGCGGTACTGCCTGACGGCGGTGACGGGATGGGGGAGTACTCCGCACAGGGCTGAGTGCCGTTATGTGGCCGTGTGATTCGGTGGCTGTAATGAGCGCTTGGGTGATGCGCAGGGCTCGGTTGAAGACGGCCTGGGTCAGCCCCATGCGGCATGGGCGCTTTTGGGGGCCGGCCACCGCAGGGTGCGGCCGGTGAGTCTCGCCGGCACGGTGATGGGGGTGAGTTCGACGAGTCGCCAAGCAGGGATATCGATGAGCTCGATTTGGTAGCCGGAGTATGTCTGCTTTCCGTGGAGCTCCTGTGTGTGTGGGGGATCTTGCCGGACTTGCGGGCGGCGCTGACCAGCGATGCCCAATTCGCCGCGTGCGGTCCGGATTCGACCGGCTTGACCAGCCCTCGGCTCTCCGGAGCTTGAGCGCTGACCTTGTGCGTGCTGCTCGCCCAGACTCCGTCGGCGCACCCTTGGCTTATCCAGTTGAGCACGGCCTGCTGTCGCTCGTTGAGGCCCCAGTGCATCGGTCCGCCGCGGTGACCCGAGGGTGCTGGCCCAAAGACAATGCCCGTCGCTTGCGCAGCAACTCCGGTAGGCGGGGAGGGATGTTCGTTCGGATGTGGCGCCCCGCGCGGCCCGTCTACAGGGAGAACAGCTCTTCCTGATAGTTCTCGACAATCTCGCGCCGCGGATAGAGAAGGCCGAGCAACATGAACGTCTTGGGCCGCTTGGCCAGGTTGCCGACAAAGCAGTGGACCACGTGGTCCGGCGCGAACATCCGGGTGAACCAGCGCTCCCGCAGCTTCCCCTCCACACCCTCCTGCCCGTACTGGCGCAGGTACTTGCGATAGCACTCACCGGCCTCCCAGTCCCGCAAGGCCATGTCGTGACCAGAGCAGCCGGAGTCATCGCAGCGAAAGCGGTAGCGGAACTCCAGTGGCACCCACTCGAGTTGGCGTAGGTCCTGGTCGAGGAGATCCATCTGGTCGGTCAGGGCGGCTTTTGAAGCGGGCCACGGCTCGGCGGGAACGAGACGGAAGTCGACACTGTTCGCCGCCGGGCGGAAGAGTCCGAGGGATGTGCCGTTCTTCTCCTGCTCGCGTTTGATGGCGCACAGTGACGGGGCGATCAACGGGCGGACGATCGAGTAGCGCTTGCGCCAGCCGTCGCTCGTGCCGATCCGGTCGAGGACCTTGAGGGTGTCCGGGTTCGGGCGCAGGCTCTCGGGCCGGCGGTCCTGGTGATGGCGGCGTACATCGGCCTCGATGATCGCGTACTTGGCGAACTGGCTTTCCTGCGTGAGGAGCCGGAAAGGTACCGGGAAGAGGCGGACATGCTCGGGGGTATCGCGGTCCAGGCGTATGCCGGCGACGCAACTGGTCTCGCGGTATTTCGTGGACAGTTCCGGATACGTCTTGACCGTGATCAGTATTCGCGCGCGTTCCCACGCTCCTGCCATACCCCACCCCCGGTCCTCTGCGTCTGAACCAGATTGGAGGAGAGACGGTTGGCACGCGCAAGAGTGCCACCGGGCCGGGGAGTTGAAGTCAGGCCAAAGGGCTGACCGGCAGTGACGTGCGCTTGCGCAGGGTCTCCAAGACGACGTGCCGGTGGCAGCGCTCCTCGTCCTTCTCGAAGCACAGCACGGCGACCCGGGCCTGAGCTGCGTGTTCCGCCAAGTCAGTCAGATCGGCCTGGGCCGCGTCGGAGCGCAGCAGACTACGAAAGCGCGCTCGGCCCTCGCTGATCCGCCCTTCCCAGAAGGGAGCCCGGTTGTCCTTCGGGTTCCCCAGGGCCCGCAGGTGCATATAGGCGATGCCGGCCTCGCCGAGGGCGTCTGTGAGGCGTGTCTTGCTGAAGCCCGGCTTGCGGCTGATGGGGGTCAGGCGGACGTCGGCGACCATGCTGATCTGGGCAGACAGGAGAGAGGCGACGAAGGAGTCGATGTCGCGCCCCTCGTATCCGGCGGACCACAGCCCGAGGTGCGCCTGCTGGGCCTGGTGGAACAGGTCGTCGAGGGAGACGTCCAGAACATCGGCGAGCGCGCCGACGGTGAAGAAACCTGGCTGAATCGGCCCCCCGCCCTCCAGCCGCTTCAGCGTGGCGACCTGGATTCCTGCCTCCTTCGCCAGGCGTTCGACCGCCCACCCGCGTTCCTCGCGTAGCGCACGCACGCGTGCGCCGAGCCTTCGCATGGAAGAGGGCACAGGGTGGGTGGGGTGGCGGTCGGCCATGGTCCGCGATCCTAGCTGTCCCGCCCCTGGAGGCCGAATTGAACGGCAACCAGACGGTGCGGGCCGGTGGCCTGCTGCGTCGTGGGGCCGGCTCGTCGTGCTCCGAATCAGGTTCGTGCCGCAAAGATCGACCGGAAGTGGCCTGGTCGGGTGGTCCGCTGACGTACTCCTGTCGTCGTACGCGGCGGACGGGGCGCGCTCCTATGGTGGCGTTGTGCCTTCTCTTCGTCGTCCTCGGTGGCTGTCGTGGCCGCTGCCCCCGCGCCTCGCCGATCTGTTGGTCGCTGCTGTGGTCTCGTTGTTCACCGCGGCCGACCTGGCGGTCAACGATCCGGGATACCGGCAGGACGACTGGCTGACCTGGCTGCTGTTCGCCGCCTCCATCGCTGCCCTGGTCGTACGCAGCCGGTGGCCGCTGCCGGTCACGCTGGTCACCGGCGCGGCGTGCGCGGGCTGGGCGTTGTACGGGCACATCGGGGAGCTGCTCAACCTGCCGGTGATGGTGGCGCTCTATACGCTCGCCGTGCAGGGTAACCGCCGTCGGACCGTCCGTGCGGGGATCGTGGCCGCGTCGGTCTCGGGCCTGGTGTCGGTGGTCGCGGGGATCGATGTGGCGCAGCCGCAGGGGGCGCCGCTGTTGGAGATGCTCTGGCCGCTGGTGCCGCTGCTGCTCGGTGAAGTCGTGCGCGGTCGGCGGGAGTTGATGCGGGAGTACGCGGACCGGGCGGCGCGCGCCGAGGCCGACCGGGAGGCGGAGGCCCGGCGCAAGGTGCAGGAGGAACGGGTGCGGATCGCCCGGGAGCTGCACGATGTGGTGGCGCACACGGTCTCGGCGATGACCGTGCAGGCCGGCCTCGCCCTTGATGCGCTCGACGTCAAGCCCGAGGTCGCCCGGGAGGCGATGCGGCAGGTCCGCTCCTCGGGCAAGGAGGCTGTGCGCGAGCTGCGGGCCACCGTCGGAGTGCTGCGCGCGGGGCGGGACGGAGCTCGGACCGATCCGGCGCCCCGCCTGGAGGAGCTCGGGGCCCTGGCCGAGCGGGTGCGGGGCGGTGGCCTCGCGGTGTCGCTGCGGGTGGACACCGGTGGCCGGGCGCTGCTGCAGGTGGTGGAGTTGGCGGCGTATCGGATTGTGCAGGAGGCGCTGACGAACGTGATCAAGCATGCAGGGGCAGGACATGTGGCGGTCTCGGTCGCGCTTGCCGGGGACCGGCTCGAAGTCGAGGTCATTGACGACGGTCCGCCCTCGGCCCGGCCGCAGACCGCGGGCGATGGGTACGGCCTGATCGGCATGCGCGAACGGGCCGCCGCGGTGGGCGGCAGGATCGAAGCCGGGCCAGCGCGGGGCGAGGGCTGGCGGGTGTACGCGGTGCTTCCGGTTGACGGGAGCGGCACGGTCGACGAGTTCGGCGGGGGAGACTCATGATCCGCGTGCTGCTCGCCGACGACCAGACCGTGGTCCGCGCCGGCTTCAAGGCCCTGCTCGACCTCACCGACGACCTGGTGGTCGTCGCGGAGGCCGCCGACGGCGCCGCGGCCGTGGAACTCGCCCGCACCACGCGCCCCGACGTCGTTTTGATGGACATCCGGATGCCGAAGCTCGATGGCCTGGAGGCGACCCGCCGTATCGTCGCCGACCACTCGCTCGATTCCGTACGGGTCCTCGTCCTGACCACCTTCGAGGCCGACGAGTACGTCTTCGAGGCCCTGCGCGCCGGAGCCGCGGGCTTTCTGCTCAAGGACGTCGAGCCCGACGACCTGCGTGCGGCGATCCGCACGGTGGCGGCCGGCCAGTCCTTGCTCGCCCCGGCGGTGACCCGGCGCGTGATCGAGGAGTTCGCCCGGCTGAAGACTCCGCAGGCTGAAGCGGGGGAGCGCCTCGCACCGCTGACCGACCGCGAGCGCGAGGTCCTCGCCCTGGTGGGCCGTGGCCTGTCCAACGAGGAGATCGGCGCCCGCTTGTATATGTCGCCGCTCACTGCGAAGACCCACGTCAGCCGGTCGATGACCAAGCTTGGGGTGCGGGACCGGGCGCAGCTGGTGGTGCTCGCGTACGAGACCGGGCTTGTGCGCGCCGGAGAGTTGTAACGGGGCTCGTCCGAGCCGGGAGTCGTCATCGAAAAGGGGAAAAGCGTGTACTCCCCGGGGAGTAGCAACCGCCTCCTGGTGACAGATGTCCGCGTACGCCCGCCCTCCGTAGCGTCGAGGACATGATCGAAGCAAGGGAACTCACCAAGCGATACGGCGACAAGACCGCCGTCGACCACCTGTCCTTCACCGTCCAGCCGGGCCTGGTCACCGGCTTCCTCGGACCGAACGGCGCCGGGAAGTCGACCACCATGCGGATGGTCCTGGGCCTGGACACCCCCAGCTCGGGCTCGGTCACCGTTGGCGGCCGGCCCTACGGCAGGCTCCCCGCCCCGTTGCGGACGGTCGGCTCGCTCCTCGATGCCAAGTCCGTGCACGGCGGGCGCACCGTCCGCAAGCACCTGCTCGGTCTTGCCCGCAGCAACGCGATTGGGCACCGCCGCGTGGACGAGGTCCTCGACCTGGTCGGTCTGACGGAGGTCGCCGACCAGCGGGCCAAGGGCCTCTCGCTAGGCATGGGCCAGCGCCTCGGTATCGCGGCCGCACTGCTCGGCGACCCCGAGGTCCTGATCCTCGACGAACCCGTCAATGGCCTCGACACCGAGGGCATCCGCTGGATCCGCGAGCTGCTCAAGTCCCAGGCGGCACAGGGCCGGACGGTGTTCCTGTCCAGCCACCTGATGAGCGAGATGGAGCTGACCGCCGACCATCTCATCGTGATCGGCCGGGGCAGGCTCCTCGCGGACACCACCATGCGGGAGTTCATCGAGACGAACTCGCAGGGGGGCACCCTGCTGCGCACACAGGACGAGGAAGCGGGTCGGATGCGCACCCTGCTCGAAGCACACGGCGCGACCGTCCAGCTGGACGCCCGGGGAGCCTGGCAGGTCACCGGCCTGACTCCGGTCGAGATCGGCGAACTGGCGCGCGGCCACCAGCTGGCGGTCCACGAACTGACCCCGGTGTTCTCCTCGTTGGAGGAGGTCTACACGAACATGACCCAGTCCTCGGTGGAATTCCGGGGAGGCACGGCGGACGCCGGGCACGAGACGAAGGAACTGGTCCGATGAGCACCCCGACCGCCACCACCACCGCCCAGCCGGTCCCCGGATTCGGTGCTGCCCTCGCCTTCGAGTGGACCAAGTTCGCCAGCCTCCGCTCCACCCGCTGGACCACCGCGGCGGTCGGCCTGCTGACCGTCCTGGGCGCGGTGTTCGTCGGGCTCAGCGGCAGCCTGCAGCCCGACGACACGGTGCTCGGCGGCAGCCTCACCCTCAGCGTCGTCTCCTTGATGGTCGCCGGTGTGGTGGGCGCCCTCACCGTGTGCGGCGAGTACTCCAGCGGCACCATCGCCTCCACGCTCGCCGCGGTGCCGCGCCGCGGCAGGGTCCTGGCCGCGAAGGCGGTGCTGCTCGCCGGGATGCTGTTCGTGATCGGCCTGATCGCCTGCCTGCTCGCGTACGTGCTCGGCGACGCGATCCTCGAGGATGGCAAGTACGCCCAAGGGGAGCTGTTCCCCGCGCTGTTCGGCATCGCCGCGCTCTTCGCGGTGGTGGGTGTCCTGGGCCTGGCGATCGGCACCCTGGTGCGCCACGCGGCGGGTGCCGTGGTCACCGTGATCGCTTTGATGCTGCTGCCCTCCTTGTTCGGCCCGCTCTTCGGCGATCTGCAGCGGTGGATCGCGGGTGCGACCCCGACCGCAGCCCTGGAGAAGCTCACCCAGACCTCGGACGCGAGCCACGAGACGGTCGGATCGCTGGGCGCATGGCCGTCGTTGGGCCTGGTCGCCGCGTACAGCGTGGTGCTTCTGGCGCTCGCAGTCGTGCGGCTGCGCCGACGAGACGTCTGACGCCGTCAGGCAGGAGCTCCGGACGGCTCGCGGACGGGCGAGGTCTGACGGCTTGCTGGCGCGCGCTGTTCACGTACGGACCGGAAGCGCCGCACCGCGAGGGCGAAACGCAGCGCGATGACCAGCACGCCGGCACCGGCCGCGACGCACAGGGCGATGAAGGCGTCAGGCACCCACGCCAGCGCCTGGCCCGCTCCCATGAACTTCATGACCATGGCGAGAAGCGTCCCCGGCAGCGCACCCGCGATCACCCACGCAGAGGTCCCGGCGATCAGGCGCGGCAGCGATACGGGTGCGGCGGCGCGGCGCACAAGGAGCGCCGACCGTACGGCGGCCGCAAGCAGCAGCAGTGCGAGAGCGGTGGCGCCCCACACGGTCACGTCGTACAGGAGGGTGGAGGGATCGTCGCCCGGTGCCTCGCCGCCGGCGAGGAGGTGGGCTGCGCCGAAGCCGACCTGCATGACCGCCTCGTCCTGCAGCAGCCCGTGCAGGTTCTGCTCCAGTACGAGGGCGAGTCCCTGTTCCGGCAGCAGGAACAGCATCCCGGCGTATCCGGGAGTGGCGCCGGTGTGCCAGATGGCGTTGTCGAGCGGGGCCTCGAGACCGCCGACCCGCCAGCCGAACCCGTATCCCGTCTTCTCACCGCCGGGCTGCAGGGAGCCCGACGCGCGCATCTGCCGTACGGATTCCGGGGTGAGGACGGTCCGCCCGTCCGCCGTCTTGCCGGAGCGGAGCTGGAGGGCGGCGAAGGCGGCCAGGTCGTTCAGGTCGCCGCCGGTGTATCCGTACGCCGCGCCGTGGTCGTCCACCCCGGCGGCGATCGCCGCCGGCCGGCCCCACAAGTACTGATGCCCCGGTGCGAGTTGTCGCTTCAGTGCGGTGTCGCGGTCGGCGATGGCGCCCTTCATGCCGGCCGGCTCCAGCACGCTCTGCCGCAGATACTCCGCGTACGGACGGCCGGTGACGGACTCGACCACGGCGGCGAGCAGCAGGTAATTGGCGCTGGTGTAGGCGTACTTGGCGCCGGGCGGGCCGAGTGGCCGCACGTCGTCGAGGGCTTCCACGCGTTCGCCGGGCCGTGGGCAGTCGGGGTCGAGGCAGTCGGCGACCTTGAAGGTGGCGGACTCGGGCAGGCCCGCGGTCTGGTTCAGCAGGTGCCGGACAGTGATCTTCGAGGCGTGCTCGCGGCCGCCGAAGCGGAAGTCGGGCAGATGGTCGACGGCCCGGTCGTCCAGGCCGAGGCGCCCGTCCTGCACGAGGGTCATCACGGCGCTCGCGGTGATCGGCTTGGCGACCGACCCCCACAGGAACGGGGTGTCGGCCGTGACCGGGGCGCCGCGCCCGTCCTTGCCCCAAGCTCGTTGGTGGACCGGGCCGTTGGCGTCGACCACGGCATAGGCCAGACCAGGCGTGCCGGTGGCCTCCATGCGGTCGCGTATGTACGAGTCGATCTTGGCGAGACGGTCGGGCGGGGCCTCGTCCGACCGGTCTGCGGCGGATGCGGGCGGAGCGCACAGGAGCACCGAGAGCAGCAGCACGAGCGTGGCCGTGGCTGCGTGCCGTAGGCGGTGGATCTGCATGGGAGTCCTCTGGTGTTCTCTGAGGCGAGACGAATAACCGTATGGCTATATGGTTTTTACCGTACGGTGGTACGGTTATCAAGTGCCGAGAGTTGCCGACCATGAAGAACGCCGACGTCAGATCGCCGATGCCGTCTGCGCGTTGATCTCCGAGAGCGGTCTGGATGCGGTGACCGTCGCCCGCACCGCCGCTACCGCCGGGATGTCCGTCGGCTTGGTGCAGCACTACTTCCGCACCAAGGACGAGATGCTGCTGCACGCCTTCAAGGAGGTGAGCGCCCGAATCCGAGCCCGGGCGGACGAGCACATCCGGGAGGGAATCGAGCATCAGCAGCCGATCGCGCGGGTGCTGGCGCGGGCGCTGGCCGAGTTCATCCCGCTCGACGAGGGGCGCCGTACCGAGTTCCGGGTGGCCCGGGCGTTCGCGGGCCGGGCCCTGGACGCACCTGCACTTGCGGCGGTCGACGTCGAGACCGCCCGGGCGCTGCGCGAGGAGATCGCGCGGGCCGTGCACAACGGCAAGGAGTGCCGCGAGGTCGAGCCGGACTTGGATCCGGTGCCCGCGGCCGTACGGCTCGCGGCCGTGACGGAAGGGCTCGCGATGCAGGTCTACCGGGACGCGGAGGGTGTCGCGGGGTCCGCCGGTCTCGTGGTTGACGTGCTGGACGCGGAACTTGCTGCCATCTTCACCGGCGAGTGTCAGCAGTACGCGAAGCGGTCGAGGGGCTGACAGGCGCCGCCCGCGACTGCCGCAAGCGGGCGCTCAACCCGGGTGATTCGCGGGGCAAGCGAAGGGTGTCGGCGCGCTCCGGCGTCGACCGGGCGCCCGCTCCTCGGTCGGGCCTGCAATTTACCGACCCTTTACTGTAGGTGTAGAAGTATCTTTGCTTCCCAGTCGTCGTACGAGAAGGAGCCCGAGGCCCGAAATGGGTGAGCCTCCCAGTACCAGCCGTGCCATGTCCCGCCCGCGTTGTCCGGGATGGGGGGTGGCACGGTGACCGAGGTCCTGCTGCTGCTCCTCGCCCTGCTCCTCACCTTGGCCTGCGCGGTCTTCGTCGCGGCCGAGTTCTCGCTGACCACCGTCGAACGGGCCGACCTCGAGCGGGCCGCCGAAGCCGGTGAGCGCGGTGCGGCCGGCGCCTTGAAGGCGGCGCGCCGGCTCACCTTCCAGCTCTCCGGGGCCCAGCTCGGTATCACCGTGACCTCGCTGGTGATCGGCATGCTTGCCGAGCCGTCGATCGCGGTGCTGCTGCGCGGCCCGCTGGAGGCGATCGGTCTCGGCGCCGCAGCTTCGTCGGTGGCGACCGTGCTCGGTGTGGTCGTCTCCACGGTCGTCCTGATGGTCGTCGGGGAGCTGGTGCCGAAGAACTGGGCGATCTCCCGGCCGCTGGCCGTCGCCAAGGTGGTGGCAGGCCCGCAGCGCGGTTTCACCGCCGCGTTCGCCCCGTTCATCCGCCACTTGAACAACACGGCAAACCGGTTCGTACGCCGCTTCGGCCTGGAACCCGCCGAGGAACTGGCCTCCGCGCGCGGTCCCGAGGAACTGGTCGCGCTCGCGCAGCACTCCGCGGCCGAGGGCGCGATCGAGGCCGACTCGGCCGAACTGTTCGTGCGCACCCTGCACTTGAACGAGCTCACCGCCGAGAACGTGATGACCCCGCGCGTCGACGTCCGGGCCCTGGAGGCGCACGCCACGGCGGCGGATGCCGCCAACCTGTGCCACGCCACGGGCCTGTCCCGCTTCCCGGTCTACCGCGACAGCCTGGACGAGGTGATCGGCACCGTCCACATCCGCGACGTCCTGGCGCTCGATCCGCAGGAGCGGGCCGCCACCCCGGTCACCGCCCTGACCACGCGGCCGCTGCTGGTGCCGGACAGCCTGCCGGCCGACCGACTCCTTCAACGGCTGCGCGCGACGCGCACCATGGCGATCGTCATCGACGAGTACGGCGGCACGGCCGGCGTCGCCACGGTCGAGGACATCGTCGAGGAGGTCGTCGGCGAGGTACGTGACGAGCACGACCCCACCGAGGTCCCGGACCTACTGTCCGCCCCGGCGACCGAGGACGGCCGGCCCACCTGGGAGGCGGACGGCAGCGTGCGGATCGACGAACTGGCGGGCATCGGCCTGACGGTGCCGGACGGCCCGTACGAGACCGTGGCCGGACTGATCGCCACACGTCTCGCGCGTATCCCGGCCGAAGGTGACCGTGTCGAGGTCGACGGCTGGCTGCTCGACGTGCTCGACGTCGGCCACCACGTCGCCGAACGCATCCACCTCACCGCACCCGCCGCACCGCCGCACGGCGTCCCGCAGCCGGCGCAGCACTCCTGGGAGATCGCGCGATGACCACGCTGCAGCTCCTCATCGGCGCCCTGACGCTGCTGACCAACGCGTTCTTCGTCGGCGCCGAGTTCGCGATGATCTCCGTACGGCGCAGCCAGATCGAGCCGCGCGCCCGGGAGGGCCACCGCCGTGCCCGCATCACCCTGTGGGGCATCGAGCACATCTCGCAGGTGATGGCCACCGCCCAACTCGGCATCACCGTCTCCTCGCTGGTCCTGGGCGCGGTCGCCGAACCGGCCATCGCGCATCTTTTGGAGCCGGGCTTTGAGGCAGCCCATGTACCGCACGCCCTGGTCCACCCGATCGCCTTCGTCATCGCGCTCGCCGTGGCGACGTATCTGCACATGCTGATCGGCGAGATGGTCCCCAAGAACATCGCGCTCGCCGCCCCCACCCAGACCGCGCTGCTGCTCGGCCCGCCCCTGGTGGCCCTGACCCAGGCCCTGCGCCCGCTGGTCTTCGGCATCAACGCCTTCGCCAACGCGCTGCTCAAGCTGCTCAAGGTAGAGGCCAAGGACGAAGTGGAGGCCGTGGCCACCGATGACCAGCTCGCCCGTATGGTCGCCGACTCCAGCCAGGCGGGGCTGCTCTCGCCCGCGGACGGCGAGCGGCTGCGCGACGCGCTGGAGCTGGGCACCCGGCCGGTCGGCGAGATCCTCGTGCCGGCGGCCCGGATGCACACGGTCGCGCACACCATCACCCCGGCCCAGCTGGAGCGCCGCGCCGCCGTCGCGGGCTTCTCCCGCTTCCCGGTCACCGGACCCGGCGGGACGCTCCTCGGCTACCTCCACATCAAGGACACCCTGGGAGTCGCCGAGCGCGGGCGGCCCTTCCCGGCCACCGGCCTGCACCCCGTCACCCGGGTCCGTATCGACACACCACTGGACGACACCCTCACCGCCCTGCGCGCCGAGGGCAGCCACCTCGCCGCTGTGACCGGCCAGGGCGGAACTGTGCTCGGTTTCGTGACCATGGAGGACGTGCTGAGCGAGCTGGTCGGACCGGCACCCGCAGCCGCCTGACCTGGCGGCCCGTTCCGGCCGCACCCACGATTGACCTCAGCACCCGCACACGATCGGAGACACCCCGTGTCCGCCAGACCGACGGACCCTGACGCTATGGGCCACGGCCCCGATCAGCCAGGCGGTGGCCGATGCTGAGCGCCGCGCTCGGCCTGCTCGCCGTCCTCGTCCTGACTGCCGGCACCGGCTACTTCGTCGCCCAGGAGTTCGCCTACGTCGCCGCCGACCGCCTCGCGCTCGCCCGCGAGGCCGAAGCGGGCGACAAGCGGGCGGCCCGCGCGGTGAAGGTTCTCGAGCGGCTGTCGTTCGTGCTGTCCGGCGCGCAGCTGGGCATCACGGTGACGGGCCTGGTCGTCGGCTTCCTCGCCGAGCCCTCCGTGTCCGGGCTGCTCAAGCCGGCGCTTGACGGTACGGGCCTGTCCGACGGCGTGGTCTCGATGATCTCGGTGATCGTGGGCTTCATGGTCGCCACCGTGCTGCAAATGGTCATCGGCGAACTGGCCCCCAAGAACCTGGCCCTCGCTATCCCCGAACGCCTGGCCAAGTCCCTGGCCGCCTCCACGCTGGTGTATCTGAAGGTCGTCGGCCCGGTCGTGCGCGTCTTCGACGGCGCGGCCAACCGCATCCTGCGCAGGATCGGCATCGAACCGGTCGAGGAACTCCACCACGGCGCCACCCTCGAAGAACTCAGCCACCTCATCGGCGAATCCCACGAACACGGCCACCTGCCCGAGCAGACCGCCGAACTCCTCGACCACGCCCTGGACTTCTCCGAACGCACCGTGGACGAGGTGATGGTGCCGCGCGCGGACGCCGTCTTCGTCCGCAAGGACGCAAGCGCCGCCGAAGCCGTGGACCTCATCGCCAAGCACGGCCACTCCAACTACCCGGTCCTGGGCGATCACCCGGACGACGTGGCAGGCGTCCTCGGCGTACGCGAACTCATGCGCCTGACCGCAGACCGCTTCGACCACGCGACGGCGGGCGAGCTGGCCCGCCGCCCGCTGCTGCTGCCCGACACCCTGCCGCTGCCGGGAGCGGTGGCGCAGATGCGCGAGCGCGACGACGAGTTCGCCGTCGTGCTCGACGAGCACGGCGGCGTCGCCGGCATCGTCACGTACGAGGACATCGCCGAGGAACTGGTCGGAGACATCGCCGACGAGTCCGACGTGGTGGTGGAACTCGCCGTCCCCGACGAGACGGGCTGGCTGGTGGATGCGGGCCGTCGCCTCGACGAGGTCGCCGATGCGACGGGGATCGAGCTGCCCGAGGAGGACGACTACGACACCGTCGCCGGCCTGATCATCGACCGCCTCGGCCGCTTCCCGACCGTAGGCGACCGCCTCACCGTCGAGCTCGCGGACGGCTCCCAGGCCAAGATCGCGGTGCTGCGCCTGGACCGGCACGTCCCCGAACACGTCCGTATCGAACGCCTCGCACCTGTGACCGGCACGGATGAGGAGACGACCGCATGAGCTTCCCCATGGCCCTCTTCATCACGTTCTTGCTCCTGGTCGGCAGTGGCTTCTTCGTTGCCGCCGAGTTCGCCCTGGTCGCCGCCAAGCGCCACCGCATGGAACGGGCAGCGGCCCAAGGACAGCGGGGCGCCAAGTCCGCGCTTGCGGGCATGCGCGAGCTGTCCCTGATGCTCGCCGGCGCCCAACTCGGCATCACCCTCTGCACGCTGGGCCTCGGTGCCATCTCCAAGCCCGCCATCTCCCACGAACTCGACCCGCTCCTGGAGAAGCTGGGCCTGCCCGCCGGCCTGAGCTACGGCATCGCGTTCGCCCTCGCGATGATCGTGGTGGTGTTCCTGCACATGGTGCTCGGCGAGATGGCCCCCAAGTCCTGGGCCATCGCCCACCCCGAGCGGTCCGCGATGCTGCTCACGCCGCCGTTCCGGGCCGTGGTCAAGGTGGTCCGTCCCGTGATCTGGGTCCTCAACAAGGTCAGCAATGCGCTCGTACGGTTGTGCCGGGTCACCCCGCGCGACGAACTCGCCTCGGTGCACAACCGCGAGCAGCTCACCCACCTAGTCGAGGAGTCCGAACGCCTCGGCCTGATCAGCGAGGCCGACTCGGACTTGATCACCAGCTCGCTCACCGCGCCGCAGACACCAGTGGCCGCCCTCATGATCCCGGCCGCCGAAATCACCACGGTGCCCGGCTCGGCGGACATCGAGGAGCTTCTGCGTGTGGCAGCGGCGAGCGACCGCACCCGCCTGCTCGTACGAGACGACGGCACGGTCATTGGCTCGGTGCACGCCCGCGACGCCATGGTCGCGCGTGCCCGCGGCCGTGCCGTCACCGCCCGCGAACTGGCACGGCCCGTACCGGAGCTGACCGCACACGACACGATCGCGCACGCCGTGGAGCACCTGCGCGCCCGCCGCGCGACGCTCGCCGTCGTCCACGACGATGCAGGCCGGCTCACCGGCCTGGTCAGCCTCGACGACCTGCTGGCCCGCCTGATGGAGCCCCAGCAGGCGGCCTGATCTCATCGGCAGTAGTGCCCGCCACCCTTGGTGGCGGGCACTACCACGCGAGCTTGATCAGCGTGGCTCAGCCTGGCAGCGCGATCACCATGAGCGCCTTGCCACCCGGGGTGGAGAGCAACATCCACACAGCCTGCGAGCAACGTGGTGTGCACCGCTCCTTCTAGGAGCCGAACAACCCTGCCCCTGAGTAGAGGGTCTCTACTTCGCGCGAGGGAAACAGCGGCGACGCGGCCGCCCTGCGCGGATTGCCGCTGCGCATCGTGTACGCCTCGCTGTGGGAGAGGTACGAGGGCGAGGCGCTCGCCGCCGAATTCGGCAAGCCGTCACGCAAGGTGCAGGCCGGCGAGATCGTCGAGAGCGCCGCCCGGCGGGCACGCAAGTGCCGTCCGGAACTGGAGGTCGCGGCCGAAGTCGTCGCCGAGGAGCCGGAGTACGTGCTGCTGCGGGAATCGCGTCGAGCAACCGCGGTCGTGGTCGGCACGCGTGGCCGCAGCGGTCTCACCGAGGCCCTGCTGGGATCGGTCAGCCTGACGGTGGCCGCCCAGGCGTACTGCCCGGTGATCGTGGTGCGCGGCGGCGCCGACCGGGCGGAGCAGACCCGTCGCGGCCGGATCGTCGTGGGCGTCGGCGATGACCCGAAGGAGTCGCCTGCCGTGCGCTTCGCCTACGACGAGGCACGCCTGCGCGGCGTATCGCTGGATGCCGTACGGGCATGGCGCAGCCCCGCGCACGAGAACACCGACCACCCTCTGCTGGTCGGAGGGCTTGCCCACCCGCACGAGTCGCGTGCGGCGCAAGCCCTGGAAGCCGTGCTGCACGACGCACCCGACGGCATCGAGCTGCACCGGCACACCGTTGAGGGGCCCGCACGCAAGGTCCTCTCGCAAGCCTCGCGCCGGGCCGATCTGCTGGTCGTCGGCGCCAAGCGCCGGCACGGCCACCTCGGGCTGCAACTCGGCCGAGTCGCCCATGCCCTACTGCATCTCGCCGACTGCCCTGTCGCCGTGGTGCCGCAGGCGGAGTGACCGTCAGGGCCGGCTGTCAGAGGCTCGCCGCGTGATCGGGCACGTACATCTGCAGATCACGCGGCGGGCGCTGATAGCCGGTCGACGGCGGCCGTGGCGGCAGTTCGAGCACCGGCGGCGGTACGTCGCGGTAGGCCAGAGTGCCGAGCAGATGGGCGATCGTGTTCAGCCGGGCCCGGCGTTTGTCGTCGCTGACCACGACGTACCAGGGCGCCTCCGGGATGTCCGTGTGCACGAGCATCTCGTCCTTGGCCCGTGAGTAGGCCTCCCAGCGCGTGATCGACTCCAGATCCATGGGGGACAGCTTCCAGCGGCGCAGCGGATCATCGAGCCGGCGCCGGAAACGCTCCTGCTGCTCGATGTCGCTCACCGAGAACCAGTACTTGCGCAGCAGGATCCCGTCCTCCACGAGCAGCCGCTCGAAGATGGGGCACTGGTGCAGGAAACGCTGGTACTCCTGCTTGGTGCAGAAGCCCATCACGTGCTCCACGCCGGCGCGGTTGTACCAGCTGCGGTCGAACAGCACGATCTCCCCGGCGGCCGGCAGATGCTCCACGTACCGCTGGAAATACCACTGGGTGCTCTGGCGTTCGGTCGGCTTGGGCAGGGCCGCGATCCGGGCGACACGGGGGTTGAGATGCTCGGCGACCCGCTTGATGGTGCCGCCCTTGCCCGCCGCGTCCCGTCCTTCGAAGACGACCACGAGGCGAGCACCCTCGGCCCGTACCCACTCCTGCACCTTGACCAACTCGGTCTGCAGCCGCAGCAGTTCCTTCTCGTACGTCTTGCGCGGCAGTGCCGCCGTCTTCTCCCTGGCCATACGCGCACCGTACAACCGTGCGCCGCACGCCCTGAAGTGTCAGGCGTGCGGCGGCAGTTGAGGCGTTCAGCTGATGGTCACCTGCTGTCGCTGTCCTCGGTGGGCGCGAGCGCGGCGCGTCCGGCCTCCAGGCGCGCGACCGGGACGCGGAACGGTGAGCAGGAGACGTAGTCGAGCCCCGCGTCATGGAAGAAGTGGACGGACTGGGGGTCCCCGCCGTGCTCGCCGCAGACGCCGATCGTCAGGTCGGGCCGTGCGGCCCGGCCCTCGTCGACCGCGAGTTGGACCAGTCGGCCGACACCTTCCGTGTCGAGCGTCTCGAACGGTGAGGCGGCGAAGACGCCCTTGTCGAGATAGGCGGAGAAGAACGCCGCCTCGACGTCGTCGCGCGAGAACCCCCACGTGGTCTGGGTGAGGTCGTTGGTGCCGAAGGAGAAGAACTCCGCCTGTCCGGCGATCCGGCCCGCCGTCAGCGCGGCCCGCGGCAGTTCGATCATCGTGCCGACCGGGCAGGTCACCGTGATGCCGGACTCCTCGGAGACCTGGGCGAGTACACGCTCCACCTCCTCGCGCTCGATGCGCAGCTCCTCGACGGCTCCGACCAGCGGCACCATGATCTCGGCGCGGGGGGAGCCGCCTGCCTGGGTGCGTGCCACGACGGCTTCGGCGATCGCCCGTACCTGCATGGCCACGAGCCCGGGAACCACCAGGCCGAGGCGGACCCCGCGCAGTCCGAGCATCGGGTTCTCCTCGTGCATCCGGTTCACGGCGTCGAGCAGTTCGGTGTCGTGCGGGTCCGGTATCTTGCCGCCGGCCTGAGCGGATACGACGCGTACGGCGAGTTCGGTGCGGTCGGGCAGGAACTCGTGCAGCGGCGGGTCCAGCAGTCGGATGGTGACCGGCAGACCGTCCATCGCCGCCAGGATGCCGATGAAGTCCCGGCGTTGCAGGGGCAGCAGAGCGTCCAGTGCGAGGTCGCGCTCGGCGTCGGAGCGGGCGAGGATCATCTCCTCGACCAGTTTGCGGCGCTTGCCGAGGAACATGTGCTCCGTACGGCACAGGCCGATGCCCTGCGCGCCGAACCGGCGGGCTCGGGCGGCGTCCTCGGGTGTGTCCGCGTTGGCGCGTACCCCCAACCGCCGTACCGCGTCGGCCTGTTGCAGCGCACCGGCCACGGCGCGCACCACTGCCGACTGCTCGTCCCGCTCGCCGGTCTCCAGGTACCGCATCACCTCGGAGTCCACGAGCGGCGCCGCGCCCCGATACACGGCACCTGCCGAACCGTCGACGGAGATGATGGTCCCCTCGCGGACGACGGTGCCGTCCCGCGTCGTGAACCGGCGAGCACGGGTGTCGACCGTGAGCTCCTCGGCGCCGCACACACAGACCTTGCCCATGCCGCGGGCGACGACGGCCGCATGGCTGGTCTTGCCGCCCCGGCTGGTCAGCACCGCCTGCGCGGCGACCATACCCGGCAAATCGTCGGGGGTGGTCTCCTGCCGTACGAGAACGACCCGCTCACCGGCCGCGGAGCGCCGTACCGCCTCGGCGGAGTCGAAGACGACGGCACCGACGGCGGCGCCCGGCGAGGCCGGGAGCCCGCGGGCCAGCACCTCACCGGTGGCACGGGAGTCGAAGCGCGGGAACATCAGCCGCGCCAGACCGTCCCCGCTCACCCGGGCCAGGGACTCGTCCGGGGTGATGAGCCGTTCGGCCACCAGCTCGGCGGCGATCGCGAACGCGGCCTCCGCGGTGCGCTTGCCGACCCGGGTCTGCAGCATCCACAGCGTCCCGCGTTCGATGGTGAACTCGACGTCGCACAGATCCCGGTAGTGGTTCTCCAGCTTCCGCAGGTGACCGAGGAGCAACCCGTACGAACGGGCGTCGAGGCGCTCGAGTTCGGCGAGCGGCACCGTGTTACGGATACCGGCGACCACGTCCTCGCCCTGCGCGTTGGACAGGTAGTCGCCGTACAGACCGGTGCGGCCGGTGGCCGGGTCCCGGGTGAAGGCGACCCCGCTGCCGGAGTCGGGCCCGAGGTTGCCGTACACCATGCGCTGGACGGTGACCGCGGTGCCGAGGTCGTCGGGGATGTGCTCGCGGCGCCGGTACAGCCGGGCCCGTTCACCGTTCCAGGACTCGAAGACGGCCAGAATCGCGCGCCGCAGCTGTTCGGCGGGGGACTGCGGGAAGTGCTCGCCGGTCTGCTCGTGGATCAAGTTCTTGTAGGTGTCGACGAGTTGGGCCAGATCCTCGGCGTCGAGATGGGCATCGTCCGGGACGGCCCGGGTCTCCTTGAGCGCGGTCATGGCCTGCTCGAACAGGGCGGAGTCGACATGCATGACCGTGCTGCCGAACATCTGCACAAGACGGCGGTAGCAGTCCCAGGCGAACCGCTCGCTGCCGGAGGTCTTGGCCAGCCCCTGTACGGAGTCGTCGTTGAGCCCGACGTCCAGGACCGTCTCCATCATCCCGGGCATGGAGAAGCGCGCCCCAGAGCGCACGGACAGGAGCAGCGGATCGTCCGGCTGCCCCAGCCGCCGCCCGGCGGACTCCTCCAGCGCCGTGAGGTGCGCGGCGACCTCACCGGACATCTCCGCCGGCTCGGCGCCGGTGGTGAGAAAGGCGCGGCAGGCCTCGGTGGTGACGATGAAACCCGGCGGCACCGGCAGCCCGAGCCGGGTCATCTCGCACAGGTTCGCGCCCTTGCCGCCGAGCAGTCCGGCCAGGTCACGGCCGCCTTCGTGGAACTCGTACACATAACGCACCATGACGCCGCACTCCTCAACTCGCCGCGGCGGCGCCGGCCGTCATCCGGGCCGGCGCCTCGGATCAGATGTAGTCGGTCAGGTGTAGATGATCTGGCTACCGGCAGCGCGCTCGTAGAACTCGCCGACCGATGATCCCCTCGACCTGCTCGACCTGCTCGACCTGCTCGACCTGCTCGATGCGCGCCTGCCGGTAGTCGATTCCCGAGTGCAGCTGACGCGGCCGGGACCGTACGAGATGGTGCGGCTGGGCAAGCCCGAACGGCACGAACAGCAGGCCCGGTTGGTAGATGTCGTCGTCGTCCTGGTCGGCGACCGTGATCCGGCAGTCGTGCGGATCGTGCAGGCGCCGCAGCCGGTTGGCCGTCAGCGTGCCGGCCGTACCGGCGCCGAGAATCACGATGTGGTGTCCCATGTCCCTACTGTCGGTGGCGGGTTGGAGGGGGTGCAGGGGCCGAACGGTCCGTCTCGGCGCCGCCCGGTACCGCCTGTGGGCCACTGGCCGGGGGCCGATACGCCCGTTCTGCAGGGCCGATGGACCCTCGTTCGCCACGGGCGCCGAAAACTCCGTATGCCCGCCAGGTCGTGCCTGTTAGACAGGAATCACGGCCGTGTGCGGGCAGCAGAGACCGGGGCACGGGGCCGGCCCACGGCCGACAGTCCGTCCGCGCGCCGAAGGAGTCCCATGGACCACAAGCCGGGCGGGCACGCCCAGGGTTGGCGCCGCCTGGCACCGGGACTTGCCGCGCTGGTCGGCTATCGCCGCACTTGGCTGCGCGGCGACGCGTACGCCGGAGTGACCGTGGCCGCCTACCTCGTTCCGCAGGTCATGGCGTACGCGGCGGTGGCCGGCCTGCCGCCGGTCGTCGGCCTGTGGGCCATCCTGCCCGCCCTCGTTCTGTACGCGGTGCTCGGCTCCTCCCGGCTCTTGTCGGTCGGACCCGAATCGACCACCGCGCTCATGACCGCCGCGGTGATCGGTCCGCTCGCCGCGGGGGATCCGCGGCGGTACGCCGCCCTGGCCGCAGCCCTCGCGATCACCGTCGGACTGCTGGGAGTGGTGGCCTGGGCAGCACGGCTCGGCTTCGTCGCCGATCTGCTCTCGCGGCCCGTCCTGGTGGGTTATCTGGCGGGTGTGGCCTGCATCATGATCGTGGACCAGCTGCCCAAGCTGACCGGGGTCGCGGCGGACAGCGGGTCTTCGGGAAGCGGGTCCGGGGGGAGCGGGTTCTTCGCCCAGCTCTGGACCTTCGTACGACATCTGCCGCAGGCACAGCCCGCCACGGTGCTCTTCGCCGCCACGGCCGTCGCGTTCGTCTTCGTCCTGCCCCGCTACTTTCGGCTGCTGCCCGCGCCCTTGCTGCTCGTGGTGCTCGGCACAGTGGTGAACGTGGTCTTCGACCTCGACGAGCGATACGGCCTCAAGGCGATCGGCGAGGTCCCCTCCGGTCTGCCGGGGTTCGCGCTGCCGGACCTGGGCGAACTTCCGGCGCTGATCGTGCCCGCCCTCGGCATCCTCATCGTCGGCTACACGGACTGCATCCTCACCGCGCGAGCGTTCACCGGCCGCGGCGAGGGGCAGGACGACCGCGGCGAGGTGCACGAGGACCGCGGCAAGGGGCGCGACGACCGCGGCGAGGTGCACGAACTCGACGCCAACCACGAGCTGTTGGCGCTGGGCGCCGCCAACCTGGGGGCGGGAGCGCTGCACGGCTTCCCGGTGAGCAGCAGCGCCAGCCGTACCGCGCTCGCCTCCTCCACGGGTGCGCGCAGCCAAGTGCACTCGCTGATCGCGGGCGCGCTGGTGCTCTGCACGCTGCTCTTCCTCAGCCCTTTGCTGACCCGCACACCGGCCGCCGTACTGGGGGTGCTCGTCGTCTACGCCGCCGTTCGCATGGTCGACCTCGCAGGCTTCAGGCGACTCGCGTCGTTCCGCCGGCGCGAGCTGCTTCTTGCGCTCGGCTGCCTGGCCGGGGTGCTGGCCCTGGACATCCTGTACGGCGTGCTCGTCGCCGTCGGCCTTTCGGTGGCCGAGATGCTGACGCGGGTGGCGCGCCCGCACGACGCCGTGGAAGGGCTCGTACCCGGCGTGGCGGGTATGCACGACGTGGACGACTACCCCGAGGCCCGGACGATTCCCGGGCTGCTCGTCTACCGCTACGACTCCCCGCTGTTCTTCGCCAACGCGGAGGACTTCCGGCGCCGGGCGCTGGCCGCCGTGGACGAACACGAAGGGCCGGTGCGCTGGTTCGTTCTGAACGCCGAGTCCAACGTCGAGGTCGACATCACGGCACTCGACGCGGTCGACGCGCTGCGTCGCGAGATGATCCGCCGCGGCATCGTGTTCGCCCTCGCGCGGGTCAAGCAGGATCTGCGGGTGTCGCTCGACGCCTACGGCCTGACGGCGGCGGTGGGCGCCGAACTGATCTTCCCGACCCTACCGACGGCCGTGGCCGCCTACCGCCGCTCGACGTAATCCCCCTGACCGGACAGCCGGGCACGGGACGCGAGCAGCCGGTGGGCGACCACACGTCCCACCCAGAGCGCGATCGCCCGGCCGAACTCCGGATCCCTGACACACTGGACTCGATGACGGTCGCCTCGTTGCCGCGCATATGCAGGTCGAGGTCGACCACCCCGGTGCGTACGACCCAGAACCTGTCGGCCCGCGGTCCGCGGATCGACCGCAGCAACGGCGGCCTGGTCTCCTTCGGCGGCGGCCTCGCCTGACGCACCGACACGCATGCGGGTGAGCCCAGCTCGTCCCGGCTGGGCTCACCGGGCGAACGGTGCGGTGTTGTGCGAGACCTGGTGGCGGGCGTGGGTTAGACGAAGAGGATGAACCCGAACCTCCGTATCGCCTCCGTCGCAGCGGCCCTCGTTGCTCTCACGTCATCCAGCCCAGCGGCGGCCGCGGACCCGGTCCCGCGCGTACAACTGCGCAAGGCGGTCCAGCTGCTGGCGACGATGAGTGAGCACGACCCCCGCGACTATCGCCGCTCAGCCTTCAAGCAGTGGACGGACGCCGACCACGACGGCTGCGACACCCGCGCCGAGGTCCTGCGCCAGGAAGCCGTCGGCCCCCTGGCGATCGACGAGGACTGCGTGATCGAGAACGGCCAGTGGTACTCGCTCCACGACGACCACGCGATCACCGGCGACCCCGCTCACCAGCTCGATGTCGGCCCCGTCGTCCCGCTGAAGGAAGCATGGGAGTCCGGCGCCCACGCATGGGACCCGGCCACCCGCGAGGCGTACGCGAACGACCTGACTGCCGACGCCACGCTCACAGCGACCTCCGTCGAGGCGAGCCGGCAGCGCGCGGACCTGGACCCCGCCGAGTGGCTGCCCGCGTACGCGCCATCGCACTGCGCCTACATCGCCGACTGGATCGCCACAAAGCTCCGCTGGGGTCTTACTGTCGACTTCCGCGAGGCGGTCAAACTGACCGAGGTGGCCCAGCGCTGCCCGAACACGCCTCTCACCATCCGGACCCGCTGACAGCCCTCTCTTCGCGGTCCAGAGGCGGCTCGGCTCGCGACGGCCTCGCAGGCTGTGCCGGCAGGTAGGGGATCTGCACGGCGAGACGCTCCACGGGCTGCTTGGAGGGTGCGTCGCCGGTCATCATCAGGGGGTCGAACATCACGATGGCCCCGGCGATCAGAAGGAAGGCCAGCGGTCCGATCAGCATCGGCACCAGCAGGTCGATCGACGAAGAGCCCGAGCCGCCGTACTGGTGGCCTGTCGTGCTGTGGAGCCGGACGCCGACCGCGGCCATGCCGGTGTAGTGCATGCCGGTGACCGCGACACCCATGATGAGACTGGCGCCCAGACTCCAGAGGATGCCCCGTACTTGGCTCGCTGCCCAGAGCGCCGCGGTGGCCGCGAGGACGGCGATCACCACTGACAGGGTCACGGTGAACGTGTCGTACTGGAGCGCTCCGCGGTGCACCTGCATGGCCGCCATGCCCATGTAGTGCATCACCGCGACGCCGAGCCCGGTGATCAGGCCGGCGGCTATCAGACTCTTGGGGTTCGCGCCGCGGATCCCGACGATGAAGACGCCGATGCCGACCACGCCGATGGCGACCGCGAGGCTTGCGAAGGTGAGGGCCGTGTCGTAGCGGATGGACGCCTCACGCACGGTGAAGCCCATCATGGCGATGAAGTGCATGGTCCAGATGCCTGACCCGATGCACCCCGCCCCCAGAGTCAGCCAGCCAAGGCGCCAGGAGCGGGTGACGAGCAGCGCTCGCATGGTGCAGCGCAGGCCGAGAGCGCTGCCGAAGCAGGCCATGATGTAGGCCGCGATGGGGGTGATGGCGCCGTAGCCGAACCCGTCGACCGTGCCGTGCATGTACGTGGTGCCCTTCCGTCCCGCTGCGCATCCGAGACGTGACGAGAGAAGCCCGCGAGGGGCTTGCAGAGTCTGATGAGCTCGGGGTGACGCCCACGAGCGAGCTGCTGAGTGCCTGCCGTGCAGTGTTCGCAGGGGCGAGCAGCGGGGGCATCATTGCACACAGCTCAGGTGACCCCGGTCCGCGGGGTCACCTGAGCTGTGGAATTCCCTCGAGGCACGGTCAGAGAACGCGCACGGCCCCCGACGGCTGGGACCACTGCATGCTGCGCTCCACCACGCCCGTACGCGAGTTCTGGGCGCCGATGAACTGCCCGTCGCCGACGTATATCGCCACGTGCGACGCCGAGCCCCGGCCACCCCAGTAGAGGATGTCGCCCGGCTGCAGGTCGGAGAGCGACACCGAGCGCCCGGCGGCCGACTGCGCCTGGGAGACCCGCGGCAGGTCGATGCCCGCCTGGCGGTAGGCGGCCTGCACCAGGCCCGAGCAGTCGTACGCGCCCGGCCCGGTCGCTCCCATCACGAAGCCCTTGCCGAGCTGAGCGCGTACGAACTCCACGACGGCCGCCGCCGAGCCGGATATCGGGCGGGTCGACTGCGACGGGCTGCCGACGGAGTCGGAGGCGGAAGTGTCGGGGGCCGCCGAAGAGTTGCTGTCGTGCCGCGAGTACGGGACGTGAGTGTCGGAGCCCTGGTAGGAGGGACCTGGATCGGCCTGGTGCGCGGAGGCCGGGGCCGCGAAGGCGGTCAGTGCGAGGGTGCCGAGAACGCCACCCCCGATTCCCGTACGGAGGGCGGAGCGGCGGGGACGGGGCTTGGCGTGCCGGGGTTTGTGTCGAGCGGAAGTGATCATGCACAACGGCTATCAGCTCCACCGAGGCGAATTCAAAATGCGTGGAATTGGCCATATTCGGCGTGGCGAACGGCTGTTGAAGGTGTGGGGCGGGTGAGTCTTCGCGCCGGTTACTCCTCGAGGCGCGGCGCCAGCCGCTGACCTGCACCTTTAAGTGACCCTCACGGTCCGGTACTTCGCTATCACGTACGGGGGCGAATCGGACAACTCGCCTCCCCTCGCAAAGGTTGCTCAAGTGGCTTGATTCACAGGACGCTCCCACGGCCGACCCGGCGGTGCGCGTCGACGTCGCCGCCGCACGGGCGATGCCCGGAAATTGCGCGAGGCCCCTCACCGGCAGGCGCATGATGCCGGATATATCCTGTTGATGATCATTTGCCCCGAGTGTCGATGACCGAGACCGAGGACCCTTGTGCCCAGCAGCGCCCCAAGCCCTGCCACACAGCCCGCGCCGCCCGGCGACCACGCCTTCTTCGGACAGCCCAAAGGCCTGCTGACCCTCTCCGGCCTTGAGGTCTGGGAACGGTTCTCCTTCCTCGGCATGCAGGCGATCCTCGTCCTGTACTTCGCCGACACCGTCGCCGACGGCGGGATGGGCATGGACGCGGGCACCGCCGCCTCCGTGTCGGCGGCCTACGGCACCCTCGTCTATCTGGTCTCCGTCGCGGGTGGCTGGCTCGCCGACCGCATCCTCGGCTCCTACCGCGCCGTGCTGTGGGGCGGCATCCTCATCGCCTGCGGCCATTACGCGATGGCCGTGCCCACGAACGTCATGACCTGGGTCGGCCTCGGCCTGATCAGCGCAGGCACCGGTCTGCTCAAGCCGAACGTGGCCACGATGGTCGGCAAGCTCTACCGCACCGACGACGAGCGCCGCGACGCCGGCTTCGCGCTCTACTACATGGGCATCAACATCGGCGCCTTCCTCGGCCCGCTGATCACGGGCTGGCTCGGCGAGCACAAGGGCTGGCACTGGGGTTTCTCGGCCGCCGCCATCGGCATGACCTTCGGTCTCATCCAGTACGTCGCCGGCCGCGGCAATCTCGCCGGCCGCAAGCACACCGCCGAGTTCGCCCTGCCGCCGCAGGCGATGCGCCGAGCCGTCCGGCTCATCGTGACCGGCCTGATCGTCTGCGCCGTCCTCGCCGCGCTGCTCGCGGCCATCGGCTGGCTGACCATGGGCCGCTTCGTCGACCTGCTCACCGTGATCTCGGTGCTCGCCCCCATCGCGTACTTCGTCTGGATGTTCAGGAGTCCGCGCGTCACCGGCGAGGAGCGCGGACGGCTGCGCCCGTACGTCGTCCTCTTCCTCGCCTCCGTGGCCTTCAACTTCATCCTGTTCCAGGCCTACTCGACGATGATGCTGCTCGCCTCGACCAGCGCCGAGACGACCATCCTCGGCTTCGACTTCCCCGCCAGCTGGTACGCCTCCGCACTCGGCGCCTTCGAGGTGGCGCTCGCACCGGTCGTGGCCGCGGTGTGGGCGCGGATGGGACCACGCCAGCCGCACGCCTCCAACAAGATCGCGTTCGGCGTCATCCTCGGCGGCCTGTCGTTCCTGCTGATGGTCCTGCCGACCTCCGGACACAGCGGCGACTACAAGATGGCCGCCTGGTGGATCGTCGGCTCCTATCTGCTGCTCGGCCTCGGCGACATCCTCCTGGAGACCTCCGGTATGTCCGCCACCACCAAGCTCGCGCCCAAGGCGTTCGCGAGCCAGACGATGGCCCTGTGGTTCCTGTCGCTCGCCCTCGCCAACGGCATCCAGGCGCAGACCGTGAAGTTCTACGGCAAGATCTCCGACCCCGTGTACTTCGGCGTCAACGGCGCGGTCGCGGTAGCCGTCGGCCTCGCCGTGATCGCCGCCGCGCCCTGGCTCCGGCGCACCATGCACCCCGTCCACTGAGGTACGCGACCCTCGTCCGCCGAGGTCCGTGATCCCCGTCCGCTGCCGGCCGTTCGAGCCGTACGAGGTTCCCATGCACATCCGCACCGACTTCCCGTACGAGACCACCCGCGAGGATCTCCGCATCCCGCTTCCCGACGGCACGCACCTCTACGCCCGCATCTGGCGCCCGGTGACCGAGGAGCAGGTGCCCGCGCTCCTCGAATACCTGCCGTACCGGCTGAGCGACTGGACCGCGCCCCGCGACTGGCAGCGCCACCCTTGGTACGCGGGCCACGGCTACGCCTCCGTACGGGTCGACGTACGCGGACACGGCAACTCCGAGGGGCTGCCCGGCGACGAGTACGACGCCACCGAACTCGCCGACGGAGTCGCCGTGGTGGAGTGGCTCGCCGCGCAGCCCTGGTGCAGCGGCAAGGTCGGCATGTTCGGCATCTCCTGGGGCGGCTTCAACTCCCTGCAGATCGCGGCCCTCGCCCCCGAACCCCTCAAGGCGATCGTCACCGTCTGCTCCACCGACGACCGCTACGACAACGACGTGCACTACATGGGAGGCTCCGTCCTCGCCGTGGACATGCACGCCTGGGCCGCGACCATGCTCGCGTTCGTCGCCCGCCCACCGGACCCCGCCCACTTCGGCGAGGACTGGAAGCGCCAGTGGCTGACCCGCCTCGACGCTGTCGAGCCCTTCATCCACACCTGGCTCGCCCACCAGACCCGTGACGCCTATTGGCGGCACGGCAGCGTCTGCGAGGACTACTCGTCGGTGCAGGCCGCGGTGCTCGCCGTCGGCGGCTGGCACGACCCGTACCGCGACACGGTGCTGCGTCTCGTAGAGCATCTTCCGGCAGATGTACGGGGATTGATCGGCCCTTGGTCGCACCAGTACCCCGACCGGGGTCTGCCGCCCGGCCCCGCGATCGGCTTTCTGCAGGAGACGCTGCGCTGGTGGGACCAGCACCTCAAGGGCATCGACACCGGCGTCATGGCCGAGCCCGAGCTGCGCTCATGGATCAGCGACGCCCACCCGCCGGCCACGGTGTACGAGCAGTTGGCGGGCGGCTGGGTCGGCGACCCGTCCTGGCCCTCACCGCATGTGACCACGACCCGGCTCGCCCTCGACGCGGAGCTGACCGGGGGCCGGGTCCCCGGTGACGACCCGTGGGTACAGGTCCGTTCCCCGCAGCACACCGGCCTCGACGCGGGCCGCTTCTTCCCCTTCGGCAACGACGCCGACCTCCCTCCCGACCAGCGCGAAGAGGACGGCCGTTCGGTCTGCTTCGACTCCGCGCCGCTCGGGCACGCCCAGGAAATCCTCGGCCGCCCCCGCGTCACCCTGCGACTGCGCTGCCCCGCCACGCACGGCCGAGTGATCGCCAGGCTGTGCGAGGTGGGTCCGGACGGTGCGTCCACCCTGATCACCCGCGGTGTACTCAACCTCTCCGCACGCGCAGTACGCGACAAGGCCCTCGACTGGGAGCCGGGCACCGCCGAGGACGTCAGCTTCGAACTGAACGCCATCGGCCACCGCTTCGCCCCCGGCAACCGCGTGCGCCTCGCCCTCTCCTCCGCGTACTGGCCCTGGATCTGGCCGGACGCCGAGGGTGCGGGCTGGAGCGTGGACGTCACCTCGAGCACCCTCGAACTCCCCGTGCGCACAGCGCCGTCCAAGGAACCCGAGCTGACCTTCGCGGAGCCCGAGCAGTCCGCGCCGCTCGGCGTGCTCTTTCCGGAATCACCCGGGGAGCAGCGTCCCGAGCGTCGCGTCGTACGGGATGTGGCGCCGGGCACCTGGCGTCTTGAGGTCGATCCTCGTTACGGCGGCACCCGGATCTACCCCGACGGCCTGGAGTTCACCGAGGACGCGGCGGAGATCTACGAGATCCAGGAGGCCGATCCGCTGAGTGCGCGCACCCGCTCCGACTGGTCCGTGCGCCTGCACCGGCCCGACCTCGGCTGGGACGCCCGGATCCGTACGCGCTCCGAAATCACCTGCACCGCAACGGAGTTCATCACGACCGACGAGCTCACATGCCGGGACGGTGAGGAGATCGTCTTCCATCGGACGTGGGAGAAGCGCATTCCGCGTACGGCGGGTTGACCGAGTGCGCCTCGGCCTGAGTGCAGGGCAGGGCTGGTTCGGGCAGGGCAGGGTTTGGCAGAGCTGGGCTGGGCTGGGCGTCAGGAACGGTCGCCGAATTCCAGTCGGTCGAGCAGTCCGGCCTCGGTGAAGGCGGCGATCAGGTCGTCCCGGCCTTCGGTGAAGTGCGCCCAGCTGTCGTAGTGGACGGGAATCACCCGGCGGGCACCGAGAATCCGTGCCGCTTCGGCGGTCTGTGCGCTGTCGAGGACGATCGGAGCGCCGTCGAAGAGGACGGAGAAGCGGGGGGCTCCGGCGAACAGGAGGGCGGTGTCCACCGGGCCGAACCGTTCGGCGGTCTCCCTCACAAGGTCCAGTGAGGCGTTGTCGCCGCTGACGTAGACGGTGGGGAGTCCCTCTCCGGTCAGGACGAATCCGACGACCTGGCCGGTGACCGGTTCGACCTCCTCGCGCTTGCCGGGTCCGTGGAGTGCGGGGACACCGGTGACGGTGAGGGTGGCGCCGCCGGGGCGGACCAGTTCGATCGACTCCCAGTCGGCCAGCCCTGTGGCCTTCGACCCGAGGCGACGTGCGCCCCCGGGCGTGGTCAGGGTCAGCGGGACGTCCGCGAGCAGCGCCCGGCCGGATTCATCGAGGTTGTCGGGGTGTTCGTCGTGGGAGAGCAGGACGACGTCGATGCGGCCGAGGTCCGTCGCGGGTATGGAGGCGGGCGCCGTCTTGGTGAGTTGTCCGCCTGGTACGTGGTAGTCGCGGGGCGCGTCGAACGTCGGGTCGGTCAGAAATCGCAGACCGCCGTACTCGAAGAGGGCGGTGGGGCCGCCGAAGACGCGGACGGGGAATGCCGCATGGGTCGCACTGACGCCGGTCATCAGATTCCTCACGGTTGGCTATTGGCCTATCCGTGATGGACGGTAATGGTGTCTCACGGATAGGCGCAAGCCCTAACATGAGATGCATGAGTGAGACCCTGTCCGGCGAACACCTGCCACCGTCTGCGCCGGGGGCGGAGGACTACCTCGCCCTCGACTTCGTCAACAGCGCCATCGCGCAGCCTGGAGGGCAGTTCATCGATCTCCTCGCCACCCCCGAGACCACCGCTCGCTGGCTGTGCGAACGGGGCCTCGCGCCGGCCGATGCCGGGGTGCAGGAGATGTGTGTCGCGCAACTGCGCGCCTTGCGCGAGAACGTCAGGGCGTTGTTCGCGTCGCGCGTCGCCGGACTGCCCGCGCTGCCCGGGGCGCTGTCGGCGGTCAACGACGCGCTGGGCAAAGCCCCTTCGGCAGCGCTGTTGTACTGGGACGAGAAGAACGGTCCTTACCGCGCCGTGCCGTGTCCCACCGACGAGATTCTCGACCGTGCTCTGGCGGCCCTCGCGGCCGGCGCGGCCGACCTCCTCACCGGCCCCGACGCCGACCGCCTCATCGGCTGCGGCTCCAGTCCCTGCAACCGTTACCTGCTGCGCCACGGGCGCCGCCATTGGTGCTCGATCCGCTGCGGCGACCGCGCCCGCGCCGCGCGCGCCTATGTACGACGCACGCGGTCGGCAGCGGACTGACGGGCTGCGCAAGCAGGCGTGAAGCCTAGGGTGCGTGCTCGATGTCGCCGGCCTGGGCCTGCGCCGGTCGACTGCGGAGCAGTTCCTGGCGCGCGCCACCGCGTCGCGCGAGGTGCAGCTTGTACCCGCCGGGCTTGTGCGCCTCTTCGGCCAGGTGCTTGATCACCACCTTGCACACCAGCTCCTTGAGCTTCGCGCCGGGGCGGCCGCCGATGTTGAACCACACCGCTTCGTCGTACTTGTCGGCGAACTGGAAGATGCCGGCGTTGCGCCCCAGGCTGATGCACTGAGCCCCGAAGACCTGGTTGAAGCGGGCGGGCCGCTCGTCCATGATCCGGCTCAGAACCGTGTCGGCGGCCCGGGCGCCCAGCGGCATGGCGGCCTGGCAGCTCATCCGGGGCGGCAGTCCCGACGGCGCCGCCGAGTCGCCGGCCGCGACGATGCGGTCGTCGTCCACGCTGGTCAGCGTCTCGTCGGTGAGCAGGCGGCCGACGGCGTCGACGGTCAGGCCACTGCGAGCGGCCAGGTCGGGTACGCCGAATCCGGCGGTCCAGACGGTCACGTCGCTCGGCAGTTCGCGGCCGTCTGCGAGGACCACGGTGTCGGCGGCCACGTCCGTCACTCTCGTACCCGGCCCCGCCACCACGCTCACGCCCAGTGCGGCCAGCCGTCTCGCGACCGAGCGGCGGCCTCTCGCGTGGAGGTACGGGCCGAGCTCACCGCCGCATACCAGGGTCACCCGCCGCCCCTGCTCGGCGAGTTCGGCGGCGGTCTCGATACCGGTGGGGCCCGCACCGACCACCGTCACCGCCGCGGTCGCGGGTGCCGCGTCGAGTATCGGACGCAGCCGCCCCGCGTCTTCGAGGGTGCTGATCGGGTGGGCGAATTCGGCGGCTCCCCGTACGTCCGGGTCGGCGCTGCCGCTCCCCACCGCGTAGACGAGGTAGTCGTATGCGAGCTCGCCGCCCGAGCTCAACTCCAGGGTGCGGGCGGCCGGGGCGATACGTGTGACGGTGTCGACCACAAGGTGGACGCCTTCGGCCAGCACCTCGCGGTACTCGAAGACGGCCTGCGCGGTGCCGGCCACCATCTGGTGCAGCCGGATTCGGTGGACGAAGTCAGGGCGAGGATTGACGAGGGTCACCGCCACGTCTTCGAGCCGGGTCAGGCGGTTGGCCGCCATCACTCCGGCGTACCCGCCGCCGACAACCATCACGTTGGTCTTGCCGTTCATCGGTGCATTTCCGTTCTCGGGGGTGCGGCGTCCGTGCGCCGCGGTGGGTGATTCGCCGGGGGCGGAAGGGGACCGCTCGGTCCACGTGATTCCGCTGAGTCAGGTCTCGCCGTCCCGGCCTGAGTGGTGCGTGGCTCGACGTCGAGCGGCGCGCACCCCAAGATCATGCATGCACAAGAGGAGTTGCACAAGAGCTCTTGTGCATGCATGATCTCGATATGACCGACGATCAGATCAAGGACGCCGACCGGCTGGTGGTCCTGGCCCACCCGCTGCGCCGCCGCCTGATGGACATCCTTCGCGCCTACGGTCCCGCGACCGCCAGCGCGCTGGCCGAGCGCACCGACCAGGCCGTGGGCAACATCAGCCACCATCTCCGCGTCCTCGGCACTGCCGGACTCATCGAAGAGGCCCCGGAACTGGCCCGCGACAAGCGCGAGCGCTGGTGGCGGCGCTCCTCCACCAACACCTCGTTCACCCAGGGCGACTTCGCGGCCGATCCCAACGCGGCGCTGGTCTCCCAGAGCGTGCAGTCGATGCTGCTCGACCGGCACACCGCGGCCGCCCGGGACTGGCTGCTCGCCGAGCAGCCCGGCGCATGGGTGGACTCCGCATACGTCGCCGACCGGTGGCTGATGCTGACACCCGAGGAACTCGCCGAGCTCGGCCAGGAGATCATCGCGATCCAGCAGAAGTGGGGCACCCGGGAGGTGCCCGACGACGGCAAGGAACGCCAGCCGGTCCTGGTCTTCTCCTACGGCATGCCGGCCACGCCGTGACCGCTGCCACCGAGCTCGCGCCGGCCCGGCCGGGGCGTGACTTCCGGCTGTTCTGGTTCGGCGAGACGGCCAGCAAGATAGGCAGCGGCGTCAGCGGGGTTGCCCTGCCGCTCGCGGCGGTCACCGTGCTCGGAGCCGGCACGTTCCAAGTGGGCCTGCTCACCGCCGCGACATGGCTGCCATGGCTGGTCATCGGACTGCCCGCAGGGGCCTGGACCGACCGGATGCCGCGCTGGCCCCTCATGCTCGCCTGCAACCTGATCTCGGCAGCTCTCCTGATCAGCGTGCCGATATCGGCCTGGCTCGGTGTGCTCACCTTCTGGCAGCTCACCGGTACGGCGCTGCTCGTCGGCGCCGCAGCGGTCTTCTTCCAGACCGCCTACCAGGTGTATCTGCCGTCACTCCTGTCCAAGGAACAACTGGCCTCCGGCAACGCGAAGTTGCAGGGCTCCGAGGCCGTCGCCCAGGTCGCCGGGCCGGGTCTGGCCGGCGCGCTCACCCACGCGCTCGGCGTCCTCAGCGCTCTCCTCGCGGACGCCGCCTCGTTCCTGGTGTCCACCGTGTGCCTGCTGAGCATCCGCGGCAAGGAAGAGCCGGTCACCCGGCGGACCGACACCTCCCTGGGCCGCGACATCCGCGAGGGACTGCGCTTCGTCGCCATGGACCCGTATCTGCGCACCTTCGCGATCTTCGGCGCGCTGTTCAATCTGGCCTTCGTCGCCTACCAGGCGGTCCTTGTGGTGTTCCTGATCCGCGAAGTGGGCGTGGACAGCGGTCTCGTCGGCATCCTCCTCATGGGCATCAGCGTCGGCGGCCTGCTCGGCGCGATACTCGCCAACCCGATCACCCGCCGGCTCGGCACCGCACGCGGGCTGCTCATCGTCCTGTTCGCCACCGTGCCGTTCGCGGCCCTGATCCCACTGACACAGGCGGGTTGGCGGCTCGGACTCCTGGTGTTCGGCGGCATGATGATCGGCGCCGGAACCGTGATCAGCAACGTCATCCGCGGCAGCTTCCGCCAGCTCTACACGCCGCGGCACCTGCTCGGCCGGGTCAGCGTCAGCTCGCTGTTCCTCAACTTCAGCACCATCCCGCTCGGCGGCCTGCTCGGCGGCGCCCTGGGCGAGGCGATCGGTATCCGCCCGACGCTGTGGGTGGTGGCCCTGGCCATCGCCGCCACACCCTTGGTCATGCTCATCGGCCCGCTGAAGACCCGCCGCGACCTCCCGGCAGGACCGCCGGCCCCGCCCGTCAGACCCGCACGGACGATTGGTGTACGCACATGAACAGTGAGCAGTGGCGCGTCCAGTTCGACGCCGAGGTCACCTTCACCAACGGCGGAGCCCTGCAGGCGCAGGAGTTCCGCCTGGACGCGCCCGGGCCCCGGATCAGCGACGGCGAGGTGGGCGAACTCTTCGTACGCCACCTCGGGTTGCTGATGGCCGGCGAGGTGGCGATCAGCAACAAGCAGCTGCTGCGGGAGCCGCACAAGGGGTCCCGCGGCACCGTCGGCGCCGAACGGCAGCACGGACGGCGCGTCGTCGATCTGAGCCGAACTGCCGATGGGGGAGTGGCCACCCGTCTGGAACCGCCTGCCCCGGCGCATCCCTCGGCACCTACCTTTGAACTCCTCTCCCTGCTCGCGGACTTGGACGGTGTGGTGGTCCGAGTATTGGGTGGTTCCGCCCGCGAGATCGAGCGCGAGGTCCTGCTGCCTTACGACCTCACCGGCAAGGCAGTCCTCCTGCACACGGGCTGGGAGCCCGACGAAGCCGACGAGCAGTCCGGCCACGAAGCCCCGTTCCTCACCGCGGACGCCGCCGAATGGCTCGTCCGGCAGCGTCCCGCGCTGGTCGGCATCGACGCGCCGGGTGTCGACGGCACGAGTGACGGCTCACATGGCGATACGAATGACGGCACACATGACGACGCGATTGCCGGCGCACATCGCGCCCGCACCACGTTGTCGGCTGCGGGAATCCCGGTCGTCCGGCACCTGCGCGGTCTGGAACAACTGCCTCCGCACGGCTTCCGGTTCCATGCCGTCCCGCCCGTGGGGGACGCCTCGGGTGCCTGCCCGGTCCGTGCCTACGCGGTCGTCGGTTCGTAGGAGGGCGTGGTGGTCCATGCGCCGCTCAGCCCGTACGACCGACTTGGTAGCCTCAACAGGCCAGTCGAGCCACACCCGAGGCCAGGGAATCCGGTGCGAATCCGGAACTGACGCGCAGCGGTGAGGGGGACGGGCGGGGCACGATGCCACTGGGAGACCGGGAAGGCGCCCCGTCCGGACGAACCCGAGTCCGAAGACCTGCTGGCACCTCGCGCACCTGCGCGGGGTTCACCGTAGGCCAGGCTCCGCGTCCGAGCCCCGACCGTAGAGGCATACCCGTGCTCCGCACCTCCGCCGTTCTGCGCACCCCTGCGCTCCTTCTCGCGTCCACTCTTCTCGTCACCGCCTGCGGCTCGTCCGACGGCAAGGGTGTGACGACGAACAAGGCCGCCGCCGGATACCCGGTCACCTTCGACAACTGCGGCCACAAGGTCACCTTGAAGTCGCCGCCCGAGCGAGCCGTCTCGCTCAACCAGGGCACCACCGAGATCCTCCTCTCCCTCGGTCTCGCCGACCGTATGGCCGGCACGGCTACGTGGACCGACCCGGTGATGAAGGGCCTGGAGAAGGCCGCCGGTTCCGTGCCGCGACTCGCCGAGAACAACCCGTCCTTCGAGAGGGTCCTCGACGCCGAACCCGACTTCGTCACCGCCTCGTTCGTGTCCACCCTGGGCAAGGGCGGCGTCGCCTCCCGCGAGCAGTTCGAGGAGCTCGGCGTACCGACGTACGTCTCGCCGTCGGACTGTTCCGAGGGCAAGGACAACGACAGCGGCGGCGACGGATCGCGCAGCAAGCCGCTCACCCTGGACGCCGTGTACGGCGAAATACGCGACCTGGCCCGGGCGTTCGGCGTGCGGGAGCGCGGCGAGACGCTGGTCGCCGAGCTCAAGGAACGGGTGCGCAAGGCGACTGGCGCCCTCGACGCCTCCGACACCTCCCTCATGTACTGGTTCGCCAACTCTCAGTCGCCCTACCTGGCCGGCTGCTGCGGCGCCCCCGGCGCCATCACCCGCGCGGTCGGCGCGCGCAACGCCTTCGACGACACCCACGACGAGTGGCCCCAGATCAACTGGGAGACCGTCGCCGACCGTGACCCCGATGTCATCGTGCTCGGCGACCTCACCCGCAAGCAGCAGACCGCGGAGAGCGCCGAGGCGAAGATCCGCTTCCTGGAGACCAACCCCGCCACCCGCAACCTGACCGCGGTGCAGAAGCAGCGGTACGTCCTGCTGAGCGGTCAGGCGATGAACCCGTCCATCCGTACGATCGAGGGGATCGAGCAGGTCGCAGCCGCTCTGCGCGACTTCGGACTGACCAAGTGAGCGTCCGTATAGGCCAAGTGAGACTCCGTACACCGCTGTTGGCAGGCAGCGGCTTCGCCGCCCTCGCGGTGTCCGTGGCCGTGGCCGTGACGATCGGTCCGGCCGACATCTCCGCGGCGGACGTGTGGGCTTCGGTCGCGGCCCATCTCGGCCTCGGCGACAGTGCGTTGGCCCCGCTGCGGGACGGGATCGTCTGGAACCTGCGGATGCCCCGCACCCTGCTTGCTGCCGTCTGCGGGGCCGGACTCGCGGTGTGCGGGGCCGTGATGCAGTCCCTGCTGCGCAACCCGCTCGCCGATCCGTTCGTGCTCGGTGTCTCCTCCGGGGCCTCCACGGGAGCGGTCGCCGTGGTCGTCCTGGGAGTGGGCGGGGGAGTGGTGTCCCTGTCGGCGGGCGCCTTCCTCGGCGCACTGCTCTCCTTCGCCCTCGTCCTGCTGCTCAGCCACACCCTGGGCGGCAGCACCGACCGGGTGGTGCTGTCGGGGGTGGCCGCCATGCAGCTGTTCTCCGCACTGACCTCCTTCGTCGTGCTCACCTCGGCCGACGCCGAGACAACCCGGAGCGTGCTGTTCTGGCTGCTCGGCTCGCTCACCGGCGCCGACTGGGGCCAGGTGCTGCTGTGCACACTCGCCCTCGCGGTCGTCCTCGCCGTATGCCTCGGACACGCCCGCACCCTGGACGCCTTCGCGTTCGGCGAGGAGTCCGCCGCCGGTCTGGGCGTGCACATCGCCCGCAGCCGCCTGATTCTGCTCTCGGCGACCGCGCTGCTCACCGCAGCCCTGGTCAGCTGCGCCGGCGCGATCGGCTTCGTCGGCCTGGTCCTGCCGCACGCCACCCGCGTACTCACCGGCCCGGGGCACGCCCGTCTGCTGCCGGTCACCGCGCTGACCGGAGCGGTCTTCCTGGTGTGGGTGGACACCGCCGCCCGCACCGTCCTGGACCCCCAGGAAGTCCCGGTGGGCGTGGTCACCTCCCTCATCGGCGTACCGGCGTTCGTGGCCGTGCTCTACCGAGGACGGAGAAGGACATGAACAGCGCGCACTGGGATCCGCAGGGCATGAACAGCCTGCGCGCGGACCACGTCGTACGGCGCATCGGCGACACGGTCATCGTCGACCGCGTCACGCTCACCCTGCGCCCCGGCGAGACCATCGGCCTGCTCGGCCCCAACGGCTCAGGAAAATCAACCCTGTTGAGACTCCTCGCCGGAGTCCTCGCGCCCACCTCCGGCGTCGTGACCCTCGACGGGCGCCCGCTCACCGAGATCGGCCGCCGTGCCACCGCCCGCCGTGTCGCCACCGTCGGACAGCACGCGGACACGCAGTCCGAACTCACCGTCCGCGACGTCGTCACCCTCGGCCGCATCCCGCACCGCCGCGCCTGGACACCCGCCACGGCGGCCGACGCCCAGGCCGTCACCGAGGCCCTCGCCCGCACCGGACTGACCGACCGTGCCGGTCAGTTGTGGCACACCCTGTCCGGCGGGGAACGCCAGCGCACCCAGATCGCCCGCGCCCTCGCACAGCAGCCCCGCGAGCTGCTCCTGGACGAGCCCACCAACCACCTCGACATCCAGCACCAGCTCGATCTCCTGGAGCTGATCGCGAGCCTGCCGGTCACCACCGTGATCGCCCTGCACGACCTCAACCTCGCCGCGATGTACTGCGACCGGCTGCTCGTCCTGCAGGGCGGCCGAGCGGTCACGCAGGGCGCGCCCGCCGAGGTGCTCACACCCGCCCTCATCGAGGAGGTCTACGGCGTGCACGCCCGAGTGACCCACGACCAGGGCCACCTCACGATCCGCTTCCTGCGTCCCACAGCCCGCGAGGGATCCCGCCACCCGAGGAGTACGACGAGCGATGTCCCGACGGCAACCTGACCGGCGACGACGTACCGAGCACGCACCCGGCACCCCCGCACCCAGCCGCGTGGTCGTCTGCCGGGACTGCTGCTGCGGCACCCCGAAGATCCCCGGAGTGGACCACGACCAGCAGGTCGCGCGCCTGACCGAGAGCGTCCCCGTGCGCGTCTCGGACTGCCTCGACGTCTGCGAACACGCGAACGTGATCGTGGTGCAGCCCTCGTCCGCCGCCCGCGCCGCCGGCGCCCGCCCCGTCTGGCTCGGCCTGGTCAATGACCCTGCCGCCACCGAGGACATAGTCGCCTGGGTTCAGGCGGGCGGCCCCGGCGTAGCGCCGTGCCCCGACATTCTCGACCTGTATGCGTTCACCCCGCCGCGGAGGGCGCGATGAGGCTTTCCGGCATGCGTTCCGCCATGCCCGGTGCGTCCTCGACCCCGTCGAGGATCGCCCGCTCGGCCGCCGTCGCCTGCTCGATCCACGTGGGCGCGAGCGCCGCGTACGTGGTGACGTCGTGCCAGTGGCCCTGGGTGTGGAACAGCTCGCGCAGGGTCGCCTCCGGCTGCAGCCCCGCCGCCAGCATCACCTCCCGCATCCGGGTGTGGTCGGCGCGGTGCCCGGCCCAGATGCGGTGCAGCCCCAACGGGCCGAATCCGTACGCCATCAGGAGCCGGCCGGCTTCGTGACCGTGGCCGCGCACCGGCGCGTCGGGGAGCAGCACCAGGCTGGTGAGCATGGCGTTGCGCCCGTACTCCTCGACCAACAGGCCCATCGTGCCCACCATGACGTCCTGTCCGGGAGGGCAGATCGCCAGCGTGTGTCTGCGCCGCGGGTGAGCGTAGGGCTGGGCGAGGTGCTGCGCGAAGGCGTCCTGTGCCTCGCGCGCGTTCATCCGGTCGATACCGAGGTAGCGGGTGAGCAGGCGGTGAGTGTGGATGCGTTCGAAGGGGGCGAGGTCGGTGGCGCGCAGTTCGCGCAACCACAGGTGCCGGCCGTGCAGTTCGGGCAGATGGTTCACCGGGTCGCCCCTGCCACGATGCGTTCGCAGTCCGCGGTGCCGATGAGGGCTTCGAGGTCCACGTAGTAGCGGCCGGAGGCCACCGGGGCGCCGAGCAGGATACGGCGGGCGGTGTCGGTGACCAGGGCCCCGCCCAGCATGACGCCGCTGGCCAACTGCGGCCAGCTGGAGAGGGTTTCGCCGATCCGGCCGAGGGCGTCGACCATCGCGGGGCTCAGGTTGCTCTCGTCGCAGATGCGCAGCAGGTAGGACAGGGTGGCGGCGGGGCTGAGGCGGCGTACGTCCTCGGCGCTGAGGTCGCCGCCGCGGCCGTGGAACGGCGGGCGGTCCGGTTCGAGATCGAAGCGTTCGACATCGAGCAGGCCACGGTCGTTGGCGTCCATCAGGACAGGGACACGGTGCTGTCGGGCCCGTTCGCGCACGGCGGTCTTCACCCAAGGGGTGTCGCACTCCTCGACCACCAGGTCGAGCGGACGGTCGGCGTCCCCGAAGAAGGCGTCCACCGTGTCCTCGGTGAGCCCTTCGTGCCACAGCTCGATGTCGAGGTAGGGGTCGATCTCGTACATCTGCCGTGCGCACAGCACCGTCTTGGGCAGACCCAGATCGTGGACGCCGGCGCGCAGCCGGTTGAGATTGCTCAGCCCGAGGGTGTCGAAATCGGCCAGGCGGAACGATCCTCCAACCCCTTCCATGGCGCAGGTGAGCGCCGCGCTGTTGCCCACGGAAAGGCCGATCACTCCGATCCGCCGCTCCAGCAGGCTCTGCTGCTGCACGGCGGTGATCTTGTCCCGGTTGCGATCGGTGCGGACCCGGCGGAACTCCGCACGCGGCAGCACATGCACCAGACGCCCCGACCACGGGTACCACGCCCACGTGCCGTATCGGCTGTGCTCGACACCGCCCGTCAACTCCTCGACCGCCGCGTCCAGTCGATGTCCGGACAGGGCATCCGCCGGGCGCAGACAGCGCGCCAGCTCGGCCAGCTGATCGTCGATGCGGTCATGCCGCTCGCGTACGGATCCGGAGGTGAGCAGGCGGTCGAGTGCGGAGCGGTCGTCGGCGTCGGAGGGCACGAGGAGCACAGGCCGTACGACTGCCTCGGCCACTGGTTGTTTGATCACGAGGCCGGAAGCTACCAGCGCACGATCTTGGAAAGCCCTTGCTCGGGCAGGGGCAAACGGTCGAATTCGTGCGCGGCCGTTCACCACCGCGCGCCCCCACGCGCCCCTGTGCACCCGGACGCGGCTTTGACCAGGCAGCACTGCTGATTCCACCTACTGGCAGCGGTAGTTGCGCACGTGACGAGGCGACTCCAGACGGGTGACGCCACGCAGAAGTCGTCTCGTACTATCGCGCCGCGCTAGAGCGGCGCTTCACCGCCCGCCGCCCAGGCGAGCATGGCCCCCGGGTCGGCATGCGCGGCATTGCGGCGATAGGTGTCGTACGCGCCGGGTCCGACGAGGCGGCGCGCGATGTCCTCGCCCGCCTCGCGCAGCGGCGCCACGTCCGGCGCCCCGCGCTGCGGGTGCCCCACCGCTTCCCACAGCCGCTGCCCGGCGCCGGAGGCGAGCGCCGCGGAATGACCGTCACCGTTGGCGGAGAAGGCCGCGGCCAGCATGTCGAGGCCCAGGGCGATACCGAACGTGTCACCGATCTGCTGCTTCGCGTGCAGCATGGAACGGGCGTGCTCCAGGGCCAGTTCGCTGTTCTGCTCGAGCAGCGCCACCACACACAGCTGATAGTCGGCGTACGAGCGGATCCAGTGCTCGCCCATGGTCACGCACTCGGCGCGCAGGCCCTGGGCCGCCTCATGGCTCTGCTCCAGGAGTCCCGACCCGGTCAGGGCGAAAAGGCGCAGCATCCGGCACATCATCTCGGCCTGCGGGGCAGGCCGTCCTGCGGCGGGCGAGCCTTCCGCGCGCGCGGCCTCCAGAGCATGGTCGAGCAGCTTGAGGGCTTCTTCGGCATTGCCCTGCAGAAGATCGCTCATCGCCTGCAGATACGCCGCCCGCAGCAGTCCGGTCGTGTCCCCGGAGCTCCGGGCGTGCGTGAGGCACTGCCGCGCCAGATGTGTTCCGGTGGCGTAGTTGCCCTGCAGGAGATGGGTCAACCCGAGTGCCCATACGGCCCGTTGGCGGGTGGGGCCCTCGCTGTCACAGGCCTTCAGGGTGCGGGAGAGGTAGAGCTGCGCGGTGTGTGCGTGGCCGCAGCAGGTCCAGTAGAAGCCGGTCAGAGTGGACAGTTCGAGTGCGTCCTCGACGTCGCGCGCCAGGAAGTGGTCGAGGGCCGCGCACAGATCGGGGTGGGCTTCCTTGATGGTCCGGTACCAGCCGGTCTGTTCGGCGCTCGTCCAGGTGGCGTCCGCGTGGCGGGCCTGGGCGAGGAAGTACGTCGCGTGGGTGGTCGCCATGGTGTCCAGCTCGCCGAGCTCGTCCAGCCATAACCGCCCGTACTCCCGCACGGTGTCCAGGAGCAGATAGCGCTCGTCGCGGCGCGTGACGACGGACTTGTCCACGAGCCCGGCCAGCGCGAGCCCGACGTCGACCGTGCGCAGCGGGCCGCCGGCGCACAGTGCGGCCGCCATGTCCGCGTCGAAGTGCCCGCGGATGACCGAGAGCCGCGCCCACAGCAGTCGCTCCTTGGGCGTGCACAGCTCATGGCTCCAGCCCATGGCGGTGCGCAGCACGTCGTGATGTTGGGGTCCTACCGGGCGCACCTCGTCCTCGTCACGGCTCAGGTCATGCCGGGGACGGCCGAGGAGCTCCTCTATGGTGCTGTGCCGCAGCGCTCCCGCGGCCAGTTCCAGGGCCAGCGGCAGACCGTCGAGATACGTGCACAGCTCCGTCACCCGGTTCAGATCACCCGGCTCCGGCAGGTTCCCCGACTCGGTCGCGCGTTGCAGGAAGAGTTCGGCGGCGTCGGTCGCGCACGGCAGCGGATCGATGACGGCCACGTACTCGTCGATGAGCTGGAACCGCTCGCGGGTCGTCGCGACGATGCGCAGTCGCGGGCAGTGGTTGAGCAGCACCTCGACCAGCTGCCGGCAGGCGGTCAGCAGATGCTCGCAGGAGTCGAGCACGATCAGCAGTTCACGCTCGCCTATCCACTCGCAGATCACGTCCAGCGGCATCCTGGGCGTGTGATCGGACAGGCCGCAGGCATCCGCGACGAGCGCCGCGAGCATCCCTTCCTCGGTCAACTGCCACACATCGGCCCAGCACGCGTCCGCGGCGGCCCCCGGCGGCTCGAGCTCCACCAGCTGTCTGACCAGGCGCGTCTTGCCGACACCGGCGACTCCGGTCACCGTCACAAGGCGGTGACCCTTCAACGCGCCTTCCAGCTCAGCCAGTTCCCGCTCGCGCCCGACGAACATGGCCCATCCCTCCCATACGGCGATCAGCCTTCCGGTCCGGCGCGACACCGGCCGAGACCGCAGGCGTGCCACGCATCCTGGCAGTCCTGTCCGCCTCGCGGAATGCCCTTGCCCGAACACCTCGACCACCGGACCGGACAGCTGGACCTGCGGGCCGGACACCTGGACCTCCGGCCCGGACGCTGCCGACCGCCGCCGTACTCGCCGACGAGTTTTCAGTGCCGCGGGAGTCAGACATCCGACGAGACCATTCGTCGGACCGATTCGATGCTGAGGGAGTGGTGATCGACTGTGGCCGTAGGAATCTTTGCCGGTATCGCCGTACGCGACTGCGTGAGCGCCGTGGAGTGGTACAAGAAGCTGCTCGGGACGGATCCGAGTTTCTACCCCAACGACGTGGAAGCGGTGTGGCAGCTGGCCGAGGACCGCTACGTGTACGTCATCGAGGACGACCGGCGGGCCGGCGGTGCGGTGGGCATGATCTGGATGGACGACCCCCGTTCCGCGGTGGAGCGCATCGCCGAACGCGGGCTGCACCCCGTGGACATGGAAGAGTACGGCAACGTGTGCAAGTGGGTGTTCCACGACCCTGACGGCAACGAGACGGGAATCGGCGGCGAGGTGGGCAAGTAACCTCGCCGCCGGCTACCGGCTAGTCGACCACCGGCCGGCCGGCCAGCCAGCCGGCCCGGCAGCTGAGGCAGGTCCTCAGTCGGTGGCCGGCTCCGCCGCGTCCGCCCCGATCAGTGAGAACGCGAGGATCGACACGCGGGTGATCAACCCAGCGAGCAGGATCGTGCCGACCCCCTCGACCTGCAGCTCGGCGGCCTTCCCGCCCAGCCAGGAGATCAGCCACCAGATCAATGAGTCCTGTACGAACCCGGCCAGTCCGAAGGCCAACAGGGCGGGCGCAGGCACTCGGGCGGACGGGCCGACGTAGACGAGTTGGGTGAGGACCGCGACCGCGAGGCCCGCGACCATGAGCGAGAGCACCGCGTCCACGCTCTCCTCGCCCAAGGTGATGCCGGGCAGCAGACCTCCTGCGAGACCCACACCCACGAGGGCGCCCAACCTGCGTCGTCCACCTATGTCAGCCATGCGCGGACTCTCGCACATCCGGCCGATCTTGTGGAGATCCTGTCGAGATCGGTTTCAGCGGACGAACTTGACGTAGCTGGTCCGTAGATAGCTGCCGGGCACGGTGTTGGAGACCGTGACATCGCCTGTCGCTCCCGCAGCGAACCCGAAGGTTCCCAGCGAGATCCACCGGTTGCCTCCCGTGGTCTGGTCGATGTCGATGGCGCTGGTGCCCCCTGCGTGGGTGACGCTGTACCGGGCCGCGGTGGAGCTGTTCGCGTTGTTCGGCACCCACGCGAACACCTCGTACTGGCCGGCGGTATCGAGCTGTGGCCGCCAAGTGGCCGTCGCGGACGAGCTGTTGGAGGTCCGCGTCTTGGAGCCGGTCCAGCCGGTGACGCTCGACGCGGTCCACACCCCTGTCTCCGTATAGCCCTCGTCGTCGATGCCGATGAGGCTCATGGGCCTCGGCGTCACCCGCACGGTCGCCCGCGTGGACTCGTTGCCCGTCTGGTCCACGGCGGTGACGGCCAGTTCGTGTTCGACGTCATTGGTCAGTTCGCCGACCGGGAAGCCGAGCGGGCGCAGGTGCGCGTCGGCCGGGTTGCCGTACGGCTCCTCGGTGATGCGCTTGCCGTCGACGTACACGTGGTAGCCGTGCAGGTCCACCTCCAGGCTCTGGTCCCAGTACAGGACCGCGCCCCCGTTGGTCGCCTCGGCGCTCACGTCGGCCGGCGGCGCCGGTGCCTTGGTGTCCTCCGGCGCCCGCACCTTCGTCACCGCCGAGTGCGCGGACTCGTTGCCCGAGCGGTCCACCGAGGTCACGGTCACGTCGTACGTCTGGCCGGCCAACATCTCGTACAGGCACAAGGAGTTGCGCCGCACGGGCTGCCATGTGACCCGGTTCCCGTCCACGTACACATGGTGGCCGAGCACGTCGCCGTCGTTCGCCGGGCTCCATCGCACATGCAGCACCGCGTCGCCGTTCGAAGCGTTCGGCCGCACGGACGCCAGGATGTTCCGCGGCACGGTCGGCGCCTGCGCGTCAGAGGGCGCCGTGGGCAGGAACTTCACCGCGTCCGCCCGCATGATGCCTTCGACTCCCGGCTTCTTGCCGAGCTCGACGTAGCCGGTGGACCCGGCGGCGAAGGGGAAGTTGCCGAGTCGTACCCAGCGGTCCGTCCCGTTGCCGGTGTCGGCCACCACGTCGGTGGTGCCGCCTTCATGGACGACGGTGAAGGCCCCGGCCGTGATCGTGTCGTCGGCGGAGGCGGGGGCCCAGGCGTACACGTCGTAACGCGTGCTCGTCGGCAGATCCGGCGTCCAGCGCGCGGTCGCGGCCGATGAGGTGGCCCACCGGGTGTCGCTGCCCCGCCATCCCTTCACCGCGGCCGACGCACCCCATACTCCCCGCTCGCCGTAGCCGCTGCCGCCGTTGTCGATGACCACGGCGGGCACGAACTTCACCGCGTCGGCTCGCAATGTCCCGCTGCCCGCAGTGCCGCCGGTCACCCGGATGCCGTGGCCGACCCCTGGAGTCATGCGATACGAGCCGAGGCTGATCCACTGCTGTCCGGAGCGGGTCTGGTCGAGGGTGACCTCGGTCGTTCCCTGGTCGTGGGTGACGGTGTAAGTGGCTGCCGTATGGCCGGTCTTGAGAAGGTTCGGGTTCCATACGAACACCTCGTACGGCTGGGCGGTCTCGAGCCCTGGTGTCCAGCGCGCGCTCGCACCGGGAGCGTCGGAGCGGCGAACGTCCTTGTTCTGGAAGCCGAAGACCTCGTGATGCCCGTCGGTGATCTCGTCCGCCCAGCTGCCTGACTCGGCATAGCCGCTGTCGCCGTTGTCGACGACGACGGTGTCCGCGGAGGTGTCCGCACCTGAGTCCACCGGCGCGTAGTAGCGGAAGTAGTCCCAGGTGGTCTCGCCGGGCAGGTTCGTCTCGTCGACGGGGGAGGTGTAGCCGAGCGTGGTGAGCCAGATGTTCTGCAGCCCGTGCGGACCTGCCTTCGGCAGGGTCTGCGTCAGCTTGCCGTCGATGTAGTAGCGGACCTCGGTGGGCGTCCACTCGAATCCATACGTATGGAAGCCGTCGGACGAGTCCGGGCCCTTGTAGGGGCGGCCGGGGTTGCCGACGTGGTGCGGTACGAACCAGTGCGAGACCTGCGTGAACTCATCCGGCTTGTGTGAATCGACCTCGAACCCGTCGATCTCGTTCACCCGGTTGTTCGGACCCTTGTACCCCGGCGTGTCCGGCACGTAGTCCGCCAGGCCGGTGGTCCACATCGCGGAGTGGAAGCCCTGGTCACCCCATAGCTGCGCACGCGTCTCGTAGTAGCCGTAACCGAACGTCCGGCGGCTGATCACCCCGCCGCAGGTGTAGTCCATGCCGGCTCGGGCCTCCCGCTTGAGGGCGATACGCATCAGCCCTTGGGACACGCTGACGTTGTCCGGGCTGTTGGAGCAGATCGCCTTCTCGCCCTCGCGGTAGTGCCACTGCGACTCATCGAGTCCCAGGCCATCGGCGGCGACGCCGTCGAACTCGTCGGCCCAGGAGAGCTGGTAGCCGGGCACCGGCGCCGGGGAGGATGCGGCGCTTCGTGCACCGACGGCGATCGGGGAGGCGTCGACCGGGGAGGCGGGCGCCGCGGTCGAGGAGGGCAGCACGGCCGCGGCGAAGGCGGCTGCCAGGGCGAGCGCGACCACGGTTCTGCGGACTTTCACGACAGCAGCCTCCTGATGTCCGTTCGGCAGGTCCCTGGGTGCGTTCGTGTTCACGACGCACTCCCATGCGTGAATGGAGTCGGCACTATGTGCAATGAGCACCCGCAGTATGTGTTCCCCTCGACGTCCCGACAAGGCCCGCTGCAAGGTCGGCGCCAGTGACGTGCCTTGCGGGATCTGAGTTGTTGCGCCGCTCTCCATAATGTGGGCGTCACATCCATTTACCGGATGGGCCTCCTGAGATATGGTCCGTCGCGTCGCAAGGAGTTGATATGACACTGACCACCGAACCCCCACCGGTACGAGCGCCAGTTGACGCTCCCCGGCGGGCGGGGCACCGCACCTCCCTGAACGGACGGGACCGCACCTTCGGCTTCATGATCGCGGCCCCCGGGGTGGCGCTGTTTCTTGCCGTGGCGGTGTATCCGCTGGTGGCGAGCCTGGGAACCAGCCTGTACGACCAGTCCCTCGTGCGCCCCACGCGGTCGTTCGTCGGATTCGGCAACTACACCGACGTATGGCCCGACTTCGTCGACCGGCTGGGGATCACGCTCGTGTTCTCCGTCTTCTCGACGGTCATCCCGCTGCTCATCGGTCTGAGCCTCGCGCTGCTGCTCAACGCCCGGCTCAAGGGACGTTCCGTGCTGCGCGGTGTGCTGATGCTGCCCTGGCTGCTGCCGGGTGTCGTCGTCTCCTTCCTGTGGGCGTGGATCTTCAACGACAGCTACGGCGTGCTCAACCACGTACTGACGCAGGTCGGACTGCCGGAACTCAACCTGCTCGGGGAGCCGGGCACCGCCATGGCCGCGGTGATCATCGCCAAGTCGTGGAACACCTTCCCCTGGATGATGGTGGTGATCCTCGCGGTCCTGCAGACCCTGCCGCGCGAGCAGTTGGAGGCCGCCGCCATCGACGGCGCATCACGTCGGCAGCGCTTCTGGCATGTGTCGCTGCCGCATCTGATCGGGCCGGTCGCGCTCGTGACCATGCTCGAGTTCATCTACAACTTCGGCTCGTTCGACATGATCTTCGTGATGACCGGCGGCGGCCCCGGCACCTCGACCATGACCCTCGCGGTCAGCATCTACCAGTACGCGTTCGTCGAGTTCTCCCTGGGGCGTGCGGCCGCCATGGGTGTCCTGTGGCTGATCGCGCTGTCCGTCGTCTGCGGCGCCTACTTCCTGCTCAACAAGAAACTGGAGGCGCGACGGTGAGCCTCATATCGCTCCGCCCCGCCCGGCGCCGCTCACGCCACGTCGGCGAGGGCATCACCCGGCCCACCCTCGGCGGCTTCGGCAAACTCGGCCTGGCAGGGCTCGGGTTGTTCGGACTGCTGCCGGTGTACTGGCTGGTCGCCACCGCGTTCATGAAACGCGAGGACGTCTTCTCCAAGGACCGGCCGTTCTTCCCCTTCAACCCGACGCTCGACAACTTCGGCGCGTTCTTCGAGGACACCGCGCTGCTCTCCGCCCTCGGCAACTCGGTGATCGTCTCGGCCGGGACAGCCTTGGTCTCGGTCGTGGTGTCCGGGCTGACGGCGTATTCGCTGTCGAAGTTCCGCTACCGCGGACGCAACCTCTTCATGGTGATGTTCCTCGTCGGACAGCTCGTCCCCGGCGTACTGCTGCTGGTCTCTCTGTACTTGATGTTCAGTGCCGCCGGACTCCTCTACACCTACGCGGCCGTGATCCTTGCCTTCACCACGTTCACGCTGCCGCTCACGGTGTTCCTCCTGAAGGGCATCATCGACAGCCTCCCCGACGAGATCATCGAGGCGGGCAAGGTCGACGGACTCTCCAACCTGGCGATTCTCTTCCGGATCATCTTTCCCCTCATCACCCCCGGCCTGGTGACCGCCGCGATGTTCGCCTTCATGCGCGGCTGGAGCGATCTCCTGTTCGCCCTGACCCTCGCGGGCCCGGACAAGCAGACCCTGCCGGTCGGCATGACGTCCGCCTTCATCCACGAGGGCTCGGCCGACTGGCCCGCCCTGATGGCCGCGTCGGTGATCACCTCACTGCCCCTCGCGCTGATCTTCATCGCCTTGCAGCGGTACTTCGTCTCCGGCCTGGCCGCCGGAGCGGTCAAGGGCTGAGCCGCCCGTTTCCCGCCCCCGCCCCATAGACACGCGGAGCCAACATGTCTCGTTACGCCTACCAGCAGCCCCTGTCCCGGCGCGGACTCCTCACCGGACTCGGCGCACTCGGGCTCTCCAGCGCCTTCGGCCTGACGGCCTGCTCCACCTCCACGCCCGGCGGCGGGGTGCAGGAAGGCCCTTCGGAGGCCGACACGATCAAGTTCTACGGCAACTCGCTCGGCGAGGACGCCCAGAAGGCGGCGTGGCAGACCATCGTCACCGGCTGGGAGAAGAAGTCCGGCAAGACGGTGAAGCCGGTGATCTATCCCTACGACCAGGCGGCCACCCAGCTGGCGCTGGCCGCGAAGTCCGGTGCTTTCAACGGAGTCGCGCAGGGCCCGTGGCAACTGCTCGTCCCCATGGGTCTGTTGGCGGACGTCTCCGATCTCACGAAGGACATGGAATTGCCGCAGAAGGTACTGGACGGCCTGCGCGTCGACGGCAAGCTCTACATGCTGCCGCTCACGGCCTCCGGCATCGGCCTGGTCTGTGACGGCCGTATCGCCGACGAGGTGGGTCTCACAAACGGCATGACCGTAGAGGACTTCGCGACCAGTCTGGAGAAGATCAAGCGCCAGGACCCGGACCTCATTCCGTACGCCGCCGTGACCAAGAACCCGGACCTCAAGGACGCCGTGCACTGGATGTGGGGCTGGGGCAGCGAGGTGGTCACCGAGGACCTCAAGTGCACGATCGGTGACGCCGAGAGTGTCGCCGCGATCGAGTGGTACAAGGAACTCCAGGACGCGAAGCTCACCAAGGCGGGCGTGGCGCGCACCGACGCACGGATCATGTTCGCCCGCGGTCAGGCCGTCATGTACGACGACGCCCCGCTGGCGAACACGTTCGTGAAGTCCAACGGCGGCTCGGACGCCTTGAAGGCTGCGATCCGCCCCGTGCAGCGACCCACCGCCAAGGGCCTGCCCTCCTTCAACCGCTTCTGGGGCTCGGGCCTGGCCTGCAGCGCAGGCAAGGGCGAGAAGACCAACAAGGACTTCATCTCGTACGTGGCCGGCGACCTGGACGCTGCCACCGCACTGTACGAGCAGTCCGCGCTGCCGCCCGCCGACGCGAAGGTCGCCGCCCGCATCCCGGCCCTGCAGAAGGACACCTTCCAGACCGGTTTCGCGAGCGCGGTCGCCGAGCACGCCCGGCTCAGCGTGTGGGACCGGCTGTCGACCACGGCCCAGATCGACACCGCGATCGGTGAAGGCGTCGCCTCGATCCTGGCCGGCCAGGTGGGTGTGCAGCAGGGCCTGAACGACCTGCGCAAGAAGGTCGAGACCGCGCTGCGGCAGAAGTGACGAGACCGTCGGCAGATCCCGTCAGACAGGAGAACCATGGCAGCCGAACCCGGCGCCGGAACCCAGGCAGTCGAACGCGCGATGTCGCTGCTCGCCTGCTTCACCGATGAGAGCAGCGAACTGCGCGTCTCGGAGCTGTGCACCCGCACCGGTCTGGGGCAGTCGACGGTGTCGAGGATGGTCGCCTCGCTGGAACGCCTCGGCTTCCTCGCGCAGGACACCCGCACCGGGCTGTACCGCCTGGGCCCGACCCAGGTGACGCTGGGATCGGTGGGCCTCAACAGCTCACCGGTCTTCCGCGCCGCACGCCAGACCGCGCAGAACCTTGCCCATGTCGCGGATCTGGGGGCGAACTTGGCGGAGTTCCACGGAGACCAGCTCTTCTACCTCGGCAATTTCGAGGGCGGCAAGTCCCCGAAGTCGTTCACGATGGCGGGCCGCAGCGCCCCCCTGCACGCCACCGCGATGGGCAAGACCCTGCTGTTGACGCAGACTTCGCAGTACATCCACGACTACTACGCCAAGGGCCTCGGTATCGCCTACACCCCGCACACCATCACCGACCCGTTCGCGATGGAGAGCGCACTGGCCGAGACCCGCAGCCGCGGCTATGCCACGGAGATCGAGGAACTGGCCTTCGGCCGGGCCTGCGTCGCGGCCCCGATCCGCGGCCGCGGGGGAGCGGTGGTGGCGGCCCTGTCGGTGAGCGGCCCGCTGTCCGAACTGGACGACGAGCGGCGCCAACGGGAGCTGTCCCTGATGGTGATCGAGGCCGCCGACGAGGTCTCGGTGGCCCTCGGCTTCATCGTTACTCGCGCACCTCAGCCGAGGGTGCCGCTGGGCTGACGGTCTGGTCCGGTCCGTTGCCGACGAGACGCAGCCGGCTCCACAGGACTGACGTGACCCGCTATTCGTCCCGGGTCCACGACCCGAGCACCATCAGGGTCCGCGTTCCGATCACCTTGCCCGAGCTGCGCAGCCGGTCGATCACTTCCTGGAGATGGGTGATGTCCCGTACGCGCATGTGCACCAGCGCGTCGAGGTCGCCCGCGATGGTGAACACGGCCTGTACCTCGGGGGTGCGGGAGGCGCCGGCGAGGATGTCCCTGACGCTTGTGGTCCCGGCGTAGCGCAGCTCGGTGAAGGCCTCGATGCCCCAGCCGAGTTTGGCGTGGTCGACCTGCACGGTGAAGCCGGTGATGACCCCGCTCTCGCGCATCCGGTCGACACGGCGCTTGACCGCGGCGACGGAGAGACCGACCTCGGGTGCCATCTCCGAGAAGGTGCGGCGCCCGTCGGCCTGGAGCAGGCGCAGCAGCTGGTGGTCGGTCTCGTCCAACTCGTAACCCGCCATGGCGCGCTCCTTCGGCTCGGTCCTCGGCCGCTGTGAGCCGACGTCCGACGCAATGAAAGCAAGCAACTCGGCGGATGGCCATGAGTTCTTTGCGTCTTGTGCGCGATCGGGCGATCGGGTCTTGCGTGGTCGGAGGGCGGGTTGTGTGCTGTCAGGTATCCCGTCGCCCGAACTCCCGCTGCCATGGAGGATGTTGTGAGCGCTCCGAACCATGCCCCTTCCCTCGATGACAAGTACACGGCCACCGGCGGCCGCGCCTTGATGTCCGGGGTGCAGGCGCTGGTGCGTCTGACGCTGGAACAGCGCAGGCTGGACCGGGAACGGGGTCTCGACACCCGGGTGTTCGTCTCCGGATACCAGGGCTCCCCGCTGGGCGGAGTGGACCTGGAGATGGGCCGCGCCTCCCGGTTCCTCGACGAGACGGGTGTGGTCTTCCGGGCGGGCCTGAACGAGGAGCTCGCCGCCACCGCGGTCGGCGGCACCCAGCACCTCGGCCGGCTGCCGGGCCGACGCCACGAGGGCGTCACCGGGTTCTGGTACGGGAAGAACCCCGGCCTCGACCGCGCGGCCGACGCGATCCGGCACGCCACGACCGCGGGCACGGCCCCGCTCGGCGGCGCCGTCGCGTGGATCGGGGACGACCCGGACTGCAAGTCCTCGACGCTGCCCAGCAGTTGCGAAGTGATGTGCCAGAGCCTCGGCCTGCCACTGTTCGCCCCGGGCTCGGTGCGCGAGATCATCGAGTACGGTCTGCATGCGGTCGCCCTGTCCAGGGCGGCGGGACTCTGGACCGGCCTGAAGATCGTCGCCGATGTCGCGGACTCCTCGGCGACGGTCGATCTCGCCGGCCTGCACCACGGCATCCCCGTGCCGGAGCGCCGGCCCATGGGCGCGGCGCCGGTCCTGGTCGGTCCGGCCGCGCTGGACGCAGAGGAGGACCTGCTCACCCGCCGCCTGGCCCTCGCCCGTGCGTACGCCCGTGACCAGGGGATCAACCGGGTCGTCAGCTCCGCGCGAACCGCCCGGCTCGGGGTGCTCGCCGCGGGATCGTCCTTCCCTGTCGTGCGGCGGGCCTTGAGTGACCTGGGGATCGACGAGGCCGAGACGGAGCGGCTGGGTATCCGGCTCATTTCCTTGGGCATGCCTTTTCCTCTGGACGGCGACCACTTGGCCGAACTGACTGAGGGCCTGGATGAGTTGCTCGTGGTGGAAGACAAGAGCGACTTCCTCGAAGGCCACATCAAGCAGGCCTTGTATGGGCGGGCCGGTGCGCCGGTCGTCGTCGGGCGCCGCGACACGGCGGGGCGAACTCTGTTGCCGGTGCGCGGCACGCTGAAGTCCGACGACGTGGCCCGGGCCCTGGCCGGGCTGATCGGTGCCGAGCGGCTTCCGCGCTCTGCGACGACGCTCATCGCGAAGCGGTCGAAGCGGCGGCCGGCGATGCCGCGCCTGCTGCCGATCGTCGCCGACCGCACCCCGTTCTTCTGCTCCGGCTGCCCGCACAACCGCTCCACCCGCACCGGTAAGGACACACTCGTCGGCGTGGGCATCGGCTGCCACGCGATGGTCGCCCTGGACGGCAGCGAGATGCGCGGCGACCTGGTCGGCATCACGCAGATGGGCGGCGAGGGTGCCCAGTGGTTCGGCCTCGCGCCCTTCACCGACGACCGGCACTTCGTACAGAACCTCGGCGACGGCACCTTCCACCACTCCGGATCGCTCGCCGTACGCGCCGCCGTCGCCGCCGGCGTCACCATGACCTACAAGCTGCTCTACAACCAGGCCGTGGCCATGACCGGCGGACAGGACGTCGAGGGCGCTCTCGGCATCCCCGACCTGACCCGGTTCCTGGCGCTCGAAGGAGTCCGCCGCATCGTGATCACCACGGACGAGCCGGGCAGCTATCGGGGAGTGCGCCTCGATCGCCGTGCGAGCGTCCGTCACCGCGATGAACTCGCGGCGGTCGAAGCCGAGTTGGCGGACGTGGAGGGTGTGACGGTGCTCATCCACGACGACCGCTGCGTCGCCGAGGAGCGACGGATGCGCAAGCGCGGTCTGCTGCCCGCCCCCGTCGCCAAGGTGGTCGTCAACGAGCGTGTCTGCGAGGGCTGCGGCGACTGCGCCGAGCAGTCGACCTGCCTTTCGGTGCAGCCCGTGGCCACGGAGTTCGGCAGCAAGACCCGTATCCACCAGCCGTCCTGCAACTCCGACCTGAGCTGCCTCAAGGGCGACTGCCCGTCCTTCCTGCTGGTGGAGCCGGGCCCGTCGGCCGTCTCGTCCGCGCCTGCCGCGCTGCCCGAACCGCCCGGCGGACTGCCCGAGCCGCTGGACCGCTTCGGCGGCCGTGAAGTCGTGCTGCGGATGCCCGGCATCGGCGGCACCGGCGTCGTCACGGTCTCCCAGATCCTGCAGATGGCCGCCCACCTCGACGGGCTCCACGCGGCCGGGCTCGACCAGACCGGCCTCGCGCAGAAGGGCGGTCCGGTCGTGAGCGATGTCCGGATCGGCAAGGATCCGGTCAGCGGCTCCGTACGGGCCTCGGGCGGTGGCGTCGACGTACTGATCGGGTTCGATCTGCTCGGTGCGGCCGCCGACGCGACGCTGGCGACCTGCGCGCCCGAGCGGACCTTCGCGGTGGTCAACACGGCACTGGTGCCCACTGCCGCGATGATCACCCGGCAGGTCGCCGTGCCGGGGGGCCCGCAGGACGCCCTCGCCAAGATCGCCGCCGCGACGCGTGAGCCGGCACCGGCGGCGCTCGATGCGCAGGGCCTCGCCGAGCAGCTCTTCGGCGACCACATGCCGGCCAACATGCTGCTGCTCGGGGCCGCTTACCAGCACGGCTGTCTGCCGGTGAGTGCATCGGCGGTGGAACGCGCCGTCGCGCTCAACGGCGCGTCGGTGGCCAAGAACCTCGCCGCGTTCCGCTGGGGGCGCGCCTTGGTGGCGGACCCGGACGCGGTGCGCCGGGCCGTCTCGCCGCCGCAGCACACTCCGGCGCCGCCGGCCGGCACTCTGGAGGAGTCGGTCGCTCTGCGCGTGCGCGACCTCACCGCGTATCAGAACAGCGCGTACGCCGGGCGCTACGAGAAGGCCGTGCAGAGCGTCACCGCACTGGCCACCGAGCGCGTCGGGGAGCAGGACGGCCGCCGTATCGCCCAGGCCTTCGCCACCTCACTGCACCACCTGATGGCCTACAAGGACGAGTACGAGGTGGCCCGTCTGCACTTGGACCCCGACGAACAGGCCCGCATCCGGGCCGAGTTCGGGCCGGACGCCAAGGTGTCGGTGCTGCTGCACCCGCCCGTGCTGCGCGCGCTGGGCATCGACCGCAAGCTGCGGCTGCGACGCACTGGCGAACCGGCCTTCCGGCTGCTGCGGGCCGGGCGCCGGCTGCGGGGCACCCCGCTCGACCCGTTCGCCCGCACCGCGGTCCGCCGAACCGAGCGGGCCCTGGTCACGCAGTACCAGGAACTGATGCGCGAAGCCCTGTCACACCTCACCCCCGACAACGCGGATGCGGTGGCCGGCCTTGCCGCACTGCCGCAGACGATCCGCGGCTACGAGCACATCAAGATGGCGCGCGTCGAGGAGTACCGCACGAAGGCCCGTAGCGCGCTGGACGCGCTTGCGCGCTGAGCCCGGCGCTCGGAGAGTTCCCCCGGCGCGTACGACGAGAACCGGAGGAACTCTCCGACGCCACCGCGCCGTCGCCGTGATTGCGTGGGGTGGTGGATTCCGTACAGATACTTGGACTGCCGCCCGGGACCGGAGCGCCGTACGAGGTGGCCGATCGCCCCGGATGGCTGCCGGCGCAGATCCCCGGCGACGTGCACACCGCGCTCATCGCCGCCGGACGCCTGGAGCATCCCTACCGGGGCCGTGCGGAAGTGGACGCGGCCTGGGTAGCCGAGCTGGAATGGTGGTACCGGGCGCGGGTGCCCGATGTACCAGGCGCAGGGGCCCGGCTGGTGCTCGAAGGCCTCGACGGGGTCGCCGACGTCTGGTGGAACGGCACTCATCTCGGCCACCACATCAACCAGTTCCGGCCCTTGATCGCCGACGTGTCCGCCCTTCGCCGGCCCGACAACGACCTCCTGATCCGCTTCACCCCGCCCCTGGCCGGCCGAGACGTGCCCGAGGTGACCGCGCGGATGCTGGCCGCGCTCGGCACCGGTGTAGGCGCGCTGCAGCCCGGCGGTGCGGCGCTCACCCCGCAGGAGTCGATCGACCGGCGCACCCCGATGGCGCGCGCGTCGACGCTGCGCAAGGCCGCGTTCTCCTGGGGCTGGGACTTCGCGCCCTGTCTCCCGTCCATCGGCCCCTGGCGCGCGGTACGACTCGAAACGGTGCCCGAGACCGAAGTCCTCGACTGGCGCGCCGAGGTCACCTCCCTCGACAAGGACCTGCGGCAGGCACGCGTGGCGCTGCGGGTATGTGTCGGGGGACGGCAGGACGTCGTGGTGCGCGTGCTGTTGAACGCACCCGACGGGCGCCGCTTCGAGCAGGAGATGCCGGTGGTCGAGGGCGTGGCCGAAGGATTCCTCGACATCTGCGACCCCCAGCTGTGGTGGCCGCACGACCTCGGCACCCCGCACCTGCACGACCTCACCCTCGAACTCGTGGACGCCCAGGCATCGATGGCACATATGGCACCGATGACGTCGGCGGCGGTGGTGCGGCACCGGGTGACGGCGCGGATCGGACTGCGCACCGTGACACTCGACCGCGCGCACGCCGCACCGCACGGGGAGCGCAGGCTGTTCCGGTTCGTTCTGAACCACCGGCCCGTCTTCGCGCGCGGCGCCAACTGGGTACCGGCGGGCGCCTTCGCCGGCTCGGTGGACCCGGAGGCCGTCACCGACCTGGTGGCCCGCAGCCGCGAGGCCGGGTTCACGATGCTGCGCGTATGGGGCGGCGGGGTGTACGAGGACGACCGGTTCTACGACGCCTGCGACGCGGCGGGCGTGATGGTCTGGCAGGACTTCATGTTCACCAGCATCGACATCCCCGACGACCTGCCGGCGCTGCGCACGGAGGTACGGGCCGAGGCCGTGCACCAGATCCGTCGTCTGCGCCCGCACCCCAGCGTGGTCATGTGGGCGGGCAACAACGAGGTCCAGCTCGCCCACGAGGTCGCGTACGGGACCGTACAGCCAGGGCCATGGGGCTGGCATCTCTACCACGAACTGCTGCCCGCCGCCGTGGCCGAGCATTCCCCGCGTACCCCGTACTGGCCCGGCAGTCCCTGGGGCGAGCGTGGCGGTGCCAACGGCGCCGAGGACGGCGACCGGCACAACTGGGAGGTCTGGCACGGACTTGAGCTCGGTGCGCCGCGGCCGCCCGAGGGCACCGGCGTGGGCGACCGGCGGCACTACCGCCGATACGCGGACGAGAGCGCCGCGTTCGTCAGCGAGTTCGGCATCGCTTCCGATCCCGCATGGCAGACCCTGCGTACCTGGCTCGACGAGGGCCAACTGGTCCTGGAGGGCCATGCGTTGACCGCCCACGTCAAGGACCGGCCCGTGGACAAGGTCAATGCGCTCCTCGAGGTCACCACCGGACTGCCACGAACCGTGGCGCAGCGGATCGCGTTCACCCAGGCGGTACAGGCCGAGGGCATGGCGTTCGCCGTCGCCTGCTTCCGGCGGCGCACGCCGCTGACCTCGGGTGCGCTGGTGTGGCAGCTCAACGACAGCTGGCCGGGGTTCAGCTGGTCCCTCGTGGACTACGACGGCCGGCCCAAGCATGCCTACCACGCGACCGCACGGGCCTGCGCCGCCGTCATGCTCTCCTTCGCGGACGACGGGCGTGGCGGCCTGGAACTGTGGGCCGTCAACGACGGGCCGACGGCCGTCGACCTGCTCGCCGATGTGGCCCTCGGCCGGATCGACGGCGAGGAGAGCGTGACGCGGGTCCGCGGACGTGTCGAGCCGGGCCGCCCGGTCGTGCTGTGGCGCGGCGAGTCCGGGCGTTCACCGGATCGCTACGCCTGGGCCACCAGCCCTGAAGGGGTCTTCCCGCCCGCCCGGACATACTTCTGCGAGATCGGTCAACTGCCCGCGCGCGGCAAGGCGACGTGCGAGGCGGTCGCGGACGACGCGGTGGTGGTCCGCGCCGAGGGCCATGCCTATGCCGTACGTCTGGAGGTGCCGCACCCTCGGGTGCGGCTCGGTGACAACTGGTTCGACCTGCGGGCCGGCGAGGAACGGAAGATCACCGTGCGTGGCTGTGACCCCACGCAGGTGACCGTGGCGCCGTTCCCGTTCCTGATGATGGACTAGGCGGCGTGACGGGTTCCGACGTGAGCGCACGCGAGGAGAGGTCCTGGCTGGGTCTGCTGGCCGAGGACGCCTCCCGAGCCGAACTGCATGCCTACCGTGCCGCGCTCCTGGCGGGCGGCGGCGCGCAGTCGCGCGGCGCGGTGGAGGCCGACGGCGCGCACGCCGACGCCATCAAGGACCATCTGGAGGACCGGCGGCAGACGGCGCGCGAACTGGCGGTGCTCAACGACCTGGCCCGGCGCCTGGCCACCCTGCGCGACACCCGCGAGGTGCTGCACGAAGTGTGCGTCCAGGCGCGGCAGTTGCTGGGGGTCGACGTCGCGTACATCATGCTGCGCCACGGCGCGCAGGACCTGCGGATCGAGACCGCCGACGGATCGATGGGCTCCGCGCTGCGCGGCATCGTCCTCACCGCCGAGGAAGGACTCGGCGGTCTGGTACTGCGCCGCGGGCAGCCGATGTGGAGCGAGGACTACCTCGACGACCCGCGGCTGCGGCGCGGGCGGCCCCTGGAGACCGCGGCGACCAGCGAACAGCTCGGCGGCATCCTCGGCGTGCCGTTGCAGGTGCGCGACGAACGGCTCGGCGTCCTGCTGGCCGCGGAACGCAGACCCCGGCGCTTCACCGAGCGGGAGGTCGAGCTACTGGCCGGCCTCGCCGCGCACGCCGCGGTGGCGCTGCGCAACGCCGAGCTGTTCGAGCAGCACGTCACCGCGCTGAGCGAGCTGCGCGAGAGCAACCGCAGTCTGCAGCGCACCATCGCCGAGCGGCAGCAGGCCAACGATCTGCGCGAGACCCTGTGGCAACTGATGATCCGCGGCGGCGACGTACCGGCGATCGCCGAAGTGCTCGCGCGCGCGGTCGGACTGCCGGTGCTCGTCCTCGACTCCGCGGGTCGCCCGCTCACTCCCGAGGTGCCCGACACCGCGCAGCTGATCGACGCGGTGAGGCCCAGGGAGTGGGCCGGGACCCGGCGCAGTCGCACCTGGCGGGACGGCGAGCGGTACTTCGCCGCGACCACGGTGGCGCTACCGGACGGTTACGCGGGCTGCGTCCTGGTGGCCGCGACCGAGCCGGTGGACACCGAAGCGGTCCGCCTCCTGGAGATCGGCGCCACCACCGTGGGGGTCGTCGTCGCCGGTCAACGCGCGGTCGGCGAGGCCGAGTTGCGTGCCCGCGGCGAGTTCGTCGGCGCACTCCTCGCGCCCGACGGCGAAGAGGCAGGTGTACGGCGCCGGGCCCGGGCCGCCGGGATCGACCTCGACGCGCTGCGCACCGTGGTCGTCCTCGCGCCGGCCGACGGGGCCGAGCGGGCCACGACCCGGCTGGCCGCCCGACTGTCCGCCGAACTCGGCGGCTGGTCCGCCGAACACGGCAGCGGCGCCGTGGCCCTGCTGCCGCGTGTCGACCCTGCGACCGTACGCGACCGGGTCCTCGTACTCGGTGACGGTGAACTCCCCGCCGCCGTCGGGGTCGCCGCCTGCGAGGGCGGGGGACCGGCAGGGATGCGGCAGGCGCACGAGTCCGCCCGGCAGACCGCCGCCCTCTTGCAGGCCCTCGGCCGGGACCGCGATGTGGCCCTGGTCGAGGAACTGGGCATCTACCGCTCGGTGTTCAGCCGGGCCGGCAGGCAGGACATCCGCGCCTTCGTCCAGGGAGCCGTCGGACCGCTCGTGGAGCACGACCGGGCCAAGAAGGGCGACCTGACGCGCACCGCGGAGGTGTTCCTCACCGAGGCCCGCCACCACACCCGTACCTGCGAGGCGCTCAACATCCACGCGAACACGCTCTACCACCGCCTGGACCGGATCACCGCCCTGCTCGGCGACGGCTGGCGCGAGCCCGAGCGCGCCTGGGAGATCCAACTCGCCTTGCGGATGCGCCACCTGATGACCGCGCGCAGCCTGTAGGACATCTCCGAAGGACCGCGAGAACCCCGGAGAACCTCTCCGACGCGAACCGTGCACCGCCGGTGCTGCACTGACCGCATGAGATCAGAACCGCTCGCGCCGCCCTCCGCGCCGCCCGCCCCGCTCGTGGCGGACCTGCTGTCCGCGCTCCCCGAAGGCCGCGTCCTGCTCGACCCGGACGTGATCGCCGGACTCAGCCGCGACGAGGCCGAGTGGGCGCCGGTGGGGACCGCGGCGGCCGTCGTACGGGCACGCAGCACCGAGGACGTACGGCGCACGGTCGAGGTCTGTCTGCGCCACGCCACCCCGGTCGTCGCGCGCGGCGCCGGCACCGGCCTGTCCGGGGGAGCGAACGCCGTGCACGGCTGTGTCGTGGTCAGCCTCGACAAGATGACGGAGATCCTGGAGATCGACCCGCTCGAGCGGCTCGCCGTCGTACAGCCCGGCGTCGTCAACGACGACCTGCGGGCAGCGGTTGCCGAGCACGGCCTGTGGTACCCGCCCGACCCGGCCAGTTCGCCCTGGTCGACCATCGGCGGCAACGTGGCCACCAACGCGGGCGGGCTGTGCTGCGTGAAGTACGGCGTCACCCGCGACTACGTGCTCGCCCTGGAGATGGTCACCGGCACCGCCGAAGTGGTCCGCCTCGGCCGCCGTACGGCCAAGGGTGTCGCGGGCTACGACCTCGCCGGTCTCGTCGTCGGCTCCGAGGGCACCCTGGGCATCGTCACGGAGGTGACCGTACGGCTGCGGCCGCTGCCCGCCCCGGCCGTCACCGTGGCCGGGTTCTTCTCCGACGTGGTCACGGCGGGCGAGGCGGTACGGGCCGTGGGCGCCGCCGGAATCACCCCCGCCGCGCTCGAACTCGTCGACCGGCACTGCCTGCGGGCCGTCGACGAGTGGAAGAACATGGGCCTGTCCGTGGAAGCGGACGTCGTGCTCCTCGCCCAGGTCGACGAACCCGGCGAGAACGCCGGCCTGATGGCGGACCGGGTGGTGGACTGCTTCCGCGCCGCCGGGGCGAACTGGGCCGAACGCTCCACCGACCCGGACGAGGCCGAGGCCCTGTTCACCGCCCGTCGGCTCGCCTACCCGGCCGTCGAACGCCTGGGCCCGGTGCTCACGGAGGACGTGTGCGTGCCGCGCGAGCACATCCCGGCCATGCTCGCCCGGATCGACGAGATCGGCCGCCGCCATGACGTCACCATCGCGAACATCGCGCACGCCGGCGACGGCAATCTGCACCCGCTGCTTCTGACCGACCACGGCGACACGGCGGCCCGCGACCGGGCCCAACTCGCCTTCGAGGAGATCCTCGACGCCGCACTCGCCCTCGGCGGGACGGTCACCGGCGAACACGGCGTCGGCCTGCTCAAAGCGGGCGGCCTCGCCCGCGAACTCGACCCCGCCGTGCTCGCCCTGCACCGCGCCGTGAAGTCCGCACTCGACCCGGCCTGGCTGCTCAACCCCGGCAAGATCTTCGGCCGGTCGACCGACCCGGTGACCTCGTCGCCCGCTCTCCCCGTCACCCCGCCGCAGCACGCTGCCCCGCACCACCCTGGAGGAGCCGCATGACCGTACGTATCCGTCTCAGGCGCGCCCCGGCGACCGCGGTCGCCCTCGTCGGCCTGCTGATCCCGCTGGCCGCGTGCGGCGGTCCGGCCGACACCGCCAAGAGCGCCGACGCCGACGGCCTGACCCATCTCAAGTGGGGGTACGCGCTGACCGATTCCGCACCGATCCTGCTCGGCATCCAGGACGGCATCTTCAAGAAGCACGGCCTGGCGGTCGAGGCCTCCGAGGTCAGCGCGGCCGATCTGGTCGGCGGACTGATCTCCGGCTCCATCGACCTCAGCGTGCAGACGGGACCGGGCCTCGCGCTGGCCGTGGGCCAGAAGGTGCCCATCGCCGCGGTCAGCGGAGTCACCACCTTCGAGGCCGGCGCCGACAAGAGCACCGGGTCGGCCCTGCTGGTCGACAAGGACAGCGCCATCAAGCGCCCCAAGGACCTCGAAGGCAAGAAGGTGGGCGTCAATCTGCTGAAGTCCGCATCGGAGTTCGGCGTACGGCAGGACGTCGCCGACGACGGCGGTGATGCCGCGAAGGTCGAGATCGTCGAGATCCCGTTCGCGTCGGCCAAGGACGCTCTCGCCAAGGGACAGATCGACGCCGCTCTCGTCGCCGACCCGGTTCTGAGCCAACTGCTCGACTCGGGCGCGGCCAAGGCGCCGATGGGCGACCCGATCCAGAAGGTCTTCGGGGATTCGCCGCGGCTTGTCATCACGGCGAGCAAGCCGTGGGCGGCGAAGAACCCCAAGGTCGTCGGACAGGTCAAGGCCGCGGTCAAGGAGTCGCTGGAGCAGGCCGCCGCACACCCGGAGCGGCTGCTGCCGATCTACCAGAAGCGGTACAAGATGACCCCGGCGATCGCCGAGGCGACGAAACTCAACGCCTTCAAGGCCGACATCGACCCGAACGGCTTCGACGTCATCAGCGAGGTGCTGGTCCGCTACGGCGCCCTGAGCAAGCCCGTGGACGGGGCCGATCTGATGGTGGCGCCATGACCCAGCTAGCGTCGTACGAACGCCGGGCGGCGGTCTTGGCCGCCGACCCGGTCCGCCCGGGCAGGTCCCGGCGCGGGCCGGGACGTCCGTGGGTGGCGCGGACGGCCGTGCTGCTCGGCGCGTTCGCCGGTTGGGAACTCCTCGCGCTCTCCGGGATCGTCAGCGACGACGCCCTGGCCGCGCCGGGACCGACCCTCGTACGGCTCGGCGAACTTCTGGTCACCGGCGAGGTGTGGACCGCCGTGGGCCAGACCCTGACCGGCTGGGGGATCGGGCTCGCCTTGTCCGTCGCGGTGGCCGTGCCGCTCGGCATCGGCCTGGGACTGAGCGACTTCGCCTACCGCAGCACCCGCTTCGTCGTCGACTTCCTGCGCACCATCCCGGCACTCGGTCTGATCCCGTTGGCCGCCCTGGTGTTCGGTGCCAGTCGCTCCGCCGTCCTGGTCGTCGTGGTGCCGGCCTGCGTGTGGCCGCTGCTCCTGCAGACCGCGTACGGAGTCAGGGACGCGGACCCGCTGGCGCTGGAGACCGCGCGCAGTTTCCGCCTCGGCACGTGGCAGACCCTGCGGCGGGTGGTGCTGCCCGGCGCGCTGCCGTTCGTGGCCACCGGGCTGAGGCTGAGCGCGATCCTCGGCATGCTCCTGGCGATGAGCATCGAGATGCTGATCCTGGTCCCCGGGGTCGGCGCGCTGCTCGGCACCGCCCAGCGCAACGGCAACGCCGTGGACCTGTACGCCCTGACGCTGCTGGCCGCGTTCCTCGGGCTGGCCGTGGTCCTTGCCGTGTCCCGTCTGGAGCGCCGGCTGATCCGGTGGCACCCCTCGGTGCGGAGCGGGCGATGAGCGCGGGCACCGAGTCGGCGACGGGCACGCGTACGAATGCCTCGCACTCTCAGCGGGCCGTGGGAGCACGGCTGTTGCGGGCGGGCCGCCATCTGCTGGTCGAGGCCTGGCTGCCGGTTGTGCTCGTGGCGGTGTGGTGGGTCGGCTCGGCGTCGAGTACGTCGTTGTACTTCCCGCCACTGGCCCGGATCGCGGAGCGCTTTCGCGAGCTGTGGCTCTTCGAACAGGTCCCGGTCCATCTCGTCCCCAGCCTGCAGAACCTCGGGTGGGGTCTGCTGGCCGGTGTGGCCGTCGCGGTGGGCGCGGGCGTCGTGGTCGGGCGGATGCCACGGCTGCACTCGGCGCTGCTCCCGCTGCTGGAGTTCATGCGGGCCACCCCGATCCTGGCGCTGCTTCCGCTGGTCTTCGGCCTGTTGGGCCTCGGGGTGACCTCCAAGATCGCGTTGATCGCGCTGGGCGCGTTCTGGCCCACGTTCCTCAACACCGTCGACGGCGTCCGTTCGGTCGACCCGCAGATCCGCGAAGTGGCCCGCGCCTATCGGCTCTCGCGCACAGACATCGCCTTCCGCGTCGTCCTGCCGTCGGCGATGCCCCAAGTGGTGGTGGGCCTGCGCACGAGCGTCTCGGTGGCGGTCGTGGTCGTCGTGGGCAGCGAGATGTTCGGGGCGAGCAACGGCATCGGCTACTTCGTCCTGCAGGCCCAACGCACGTACGCCATCGCCGACATGTGGGCCGGAATCGTGCTGCTCGGTCTGCTCGGATATCTGCTCAATCTGCTCAGCGCCGGCTTCGAGCGCTGGGTCCTGTCCTGGCACCGCGGTCAGCGGGCCACTGCCGAGCTCACCGAAAGGACGTGACGGCGATGACCGACAGCGAATCCCTGCGGGCGGTGGGCCTGTCCCACTCCTACGCGGTGGACCGGTCCGAGCGGCCCGTGCTGCGCGAGGTCGACCTGGAGGTGCGCGCCGGTGAAGCGGTGTGCGTGGTCGGCCACTCGGGAACGGGCAAGTCGACCCTGCTGCGCTGCCTGGCCGGTCTGCTGCGGCCGACCGAGGGCGAGGTCCGGCTGGCCGGACGCCGCGTTCTGGAGCCGCCGGAGGATCTGGCCGTGGTGTTCCAGGACTACAGCCGCTCCCTGATGCCGTGGATGTCGATCCTCGACAACGTGATGCTGCCGCTGCGCCGCGGCGTGCCGGCCCAGGAGCGAGGACTTCGTGCACGCAAGGCACTCGCCGACGTGGGACTCGACGGCACCGAGAAGCTCTACCCCTGGCAGGTCTCGGGCGGCATGCAGCAACGCGTGGCGATCGCACGGGCGTTGGCCTACCGGCCCGGGGTGCTGCTCATGGACGAGCCGTTCGCCTCGGTGGACGCGCAGACCCGGGCCGACCTGGAGGACATGGTGCTGCGGATCCGCCGCGACACCGGAATCACCATGGTCGTGGTCACCCACGACATCGACGAGGCCGTCTATCTCGCCGACCGTGTCGTCGTCCTCGCCGGCCGGCCGGCGAGCATCACCGCCGACCTCCAGGTGCAACTGCCCCCGGAGCGCGACCAGCTCACCACCAAAGCGGACCAGCGGTTCCTCACCGTACGAGCGGAGGTCTTCAGGATGATCCGAACCGAACTGGCACAGGCGGGGAGTGGACGATGACACCACCACCGCGACACCTGGCACACGCCCGCGAGGAGCGGGTGGACACGGCCGCCGGACCGTTCCACACCCTGAACTGGCAGGGCGAAAGCGCTCCCGTGCTCGTCCTGCACGGCGTCTCCAGCACCAGTCGTCTGTGGACCTGGCTGCACGAGGCCGCGCCCTGGGCGACGCTGATCGCCCCCGACCTGCCGGGCCGGGGACTCACCCCCGCACGGCGGAACCGGCCGTCCTCGGTGGCGGCGCACGCCGACGGACTCGCCGCACTGCTCGACGCGCTGGACATCGAGACCGTCGACGTGGCGGGGATGTCGCTCGGCGGCTTCATCGCCGTCCAGCTCGCCGCCCGCCACCCGGGCCGCGTCCGCTCACTCACCCTCATCGACGGCGGCCTGCCCATGCCCGCCACCTTGCCGCCCGACCTGCTCACACCCAAGCTGCGGGCGGCATACGGCGACGAGCGCGTGTGGCCGGACGCGGTGGCGTATGCACACCACTACGCGGGCGCTTCCGCACCGCTGGTGGACGCCACCGACCCGCGGTTCGTCGCGATGCTCGCCCACGACCTGCGGGACGGAGCCGCGGGAGGGCCGGTGCGCCGCGACCTCGACACCGTGATCGACGACGCGGTGAGTGTCCTGGGCACCGACGAGGCAGCCGGAACGCTGGCCCAAGTCACCGTACCCACAAGGCTGTTGTACGCGCAGTGGGCGACGGGTGCGGACAGTGCGCCCATGTACCCGCCCGAGCATGTCGCCGCCGTCGCCGAGCGGACACCCCATCTCGTGCACACCGAGCTCGTCGAGCGGGTGGACCACGCGGCGATCATCATGACCGACCGGGGTGCGGAACGCTGTGCGTCCGTACTGGCGAAGGCGGTCGGACGGTGAGGCGCGGCACGCTCCGGGCGGCCGCCGTGGGTGCGGCCCTGACGGGGATGCTCCTCCTCGCCGTGCCGGCCGCGCCCGCCACCGCACGCCCGGGCTCCGGCAGCGGTACGCCCGTGACCTCGCGGTGCGCCGGGGACATCGGGCACGGCACGCTGACGCGGCACGTGGTGACCAACGCGCTCGGCTCGATGACCTATTACGCGTATGTGCCCGACACGGTGCGCACACGTCCCGGCGTCGTGGTGCATCTGCACGGGGCCAACAACGACGTACGCGACGTCATGTGCCAGTCCCGGCTCAACGAGGTGGCCCGGCAGGAGGGATTCATCGCCGTCTACCCGCAGGAGGACCCCGGCAACGGCGCGCAGGGCATCTGGGACTGGGGAGGCTCCGCGTACGCGGGGCGTTCCGGCCGGGCGCCCTCGCTCCTCGTCGCGCTCACCCGGCAGGTGACCGCCGCGCACCGGGCCGATCCGCGCCAGGTGTTCGTGTCCGGGATCTCGGCCGGCGGCGCCATGGCGGTCGTGGCCGGTGCGACGGCCCCCGATGTGTTCCGTGGGGTCGCCGTCGAGGTCGGATGCATGTACGCGGGGCTGCAGTGCAACCCGACCACGCCGTACCCGAACAGCACCTCGGATCCCGACGTCGCCGCCCTGGAGGCGTACCGGGCCATGGGCGAGCGGGCCCGCCGGGTGCCGTTGCTGGTGTCCTACGGCACCGCGGACCTGATCGCCGCGCTCACCGACCAAGGCGCACTCGTGCGCCAGTGGCTGGGTACCAACGACTGGGCGGACAACGGCAGTCGGGACCAGTCGGTCCCGCAGACCGCTGCGGCCACGCGCCAGGGCAGCACCAACGGGCGCACCTTCACCGTCACCGACTGGCGGGACGTGAACGGACGTCTGCTGGTGCAGCGGTACGCCATCGACGGCATGTCTCACGCCTACGCGGGCGGTGCACCGCTGAGTCCCACCGATGTCTCCACCGATCCCACCGGGCCGAACATGCGCGCGGTGGCCTGGCAGTTCTTCCGCGGGCAGGTCCTTGCGGGAGGTGGTCGCACCGAAGCGCCCTGACGTCCCGGTACAGCACGCGACCACAGTGGAGAAGACGCCCTCCGCCGGCCCCGGCCGGCGGAGGGCGTCGTGCGTCCGGGTGCGCCGCGCATCTCCGACGTGTCATCTCTATTGACTAGTTACATCGTGCCTACTTACGGTTTACATCACGTAAAGTAATTGTGACGCCAGTCACAATCACCTCCGGGAGATTTCCGATGACGGCACAAGAGATCCCGCTCCAAAGACCAGTGCGTGAGGCACCCGAGGTGCCCGCGGGCGCCTGGCGGCTCGTCACCGTCCTGGCGGCCGCGAACCTGCTCAACTTCTACGACCGGGCGCTGCCCACGATCGTGGCCGAGAAGATCAAGGACGAGTTCACGCTCAGCGACACCGAACTCGGCGTGCTCATGAGCGGGTTCACGGTGGTCTACGCCGTGGCCGGCATCGTGCTCGGACGGATGGCCGACCGGCGCTCGCGGCGGCTGGTCATGGCCTGCGGCCTCGTCGTGTGGAGTCTGCTCACCGCGGCCAGCGGCGGAGCCTGGAGCTTCGCCTCGCTGCTCATCTTCCGGCTCGGTGTCGGAGTCGGCGAAGCGTCCTACGCCCCGGCGGCGAACGCGACGGTCTTCGACCTGTTCCCCGTCGCCCAGCGCTCCCGGGCCGTGGCGATGCTGCAACTGGGCCTGCCGCTGGGACTTCTGCTCGCGTTCTTCACCACGGGCCCGATGGTCGAGTACTTCGGGACATGGCGTACGCCCTTCTTCCTCGCCGCGATACCCGGTCTGGTGATCGCCGTCGTGATGCTGGTGATGCCGGTCCCCGAGCGGGTGCGCGTGCCGGAGCGGAAGCGCAGTGACGAACCAGCTCCGTCGGTCCGAGGGCTCCTGCGCATCCCCACCCTCTGGTGGCTGGTGCTCAGCGGGATCGGCATGCAGATCACCAGCTACTCGATCGCGACGTTCCTCGTGCCGCTGCAGATGCGCTACTTCGACTTCTCGCTGTCCCAGGCCGGCGTGGGCGCGGGAATCGTCCTCGGTCTGGCCGGGCTGATCGGGCTGCTGATCGCCGGCCCCATGGCGGACCGCGCACGGGAGGCTTCCCCGGGCCGGCGCCTGCAAGTGGGCGCCCTGTCCATGGTGGTGGCGGTGCCGCTCGTATGGGCCGCGTTCCAGCTGTCGCCCGCACAAGGGGTGATGTTCATCGCCTTGCTGGCCGTCGCGTCGCTGCTCGTCAGCGTCGTCACCCCGGTCGCGCTGCCCGCACTGTCGGAGGTGGTCGACGCGCGTCTGCGGGCCACCTCGGTGGCGCTGTACTTCGCGGCCATGTACGTCCTCGGCGGCGCCTTCGGGCCGGTGGCGACCGGCGCCCTTTCCGAGTACTTCGCCGACCGGGCCGAGGTGACCGCGCAGATCTCGGCCTCGGCCGCGGGACTGCACACCAGCATGGCCTGGCTGCTGCCCCTGTCCTTCGTGGTGGCCGCCATCGGCCTGTTCGGCGCGACCAAGACCATCGAATCCGACCGCAAGAAGGTTGAGCAGGAAGAGGCCTACCGATGAACCGACGCACCCTGAACGCTCTGCTGGCCTGTGCCGTCACCACTTCGGTCGCCGTGTCGACCGGCTCGGCGGCCACCGCCGCACCCGCGGCCGGCAGCCGCAGCGCCGCGCGGTCGGCGGACCACACGAAGCTGTACGTCGGACCCGAGGGCGCCCTGGCCTACCAGGTGCACGTGCCACCCGCCCAGGCCGAGGGACGTCCCCTGCCGGTGCTGGTCTCGCTGCACGGATGCGGGATGACCGGCTTCGGCCTCAACTCCATGAAGGACATGACGAACCTCAACGAGGTCGCCGACGAGAAGGGATTCCTCGTCGTCTATCCCACCCAGGACACCCTGCGCGGGCTCCCGTTGAACTGCTGGAACGGCGACGAGCCCGAGCACCAGCGCCGCGGCCACGGCGAACCGGCCATGATCGCGGGCATCGTCGAGGAGGTGCTCGCCGACTACGGCGCGGACCCCCGGCGCGTACATGTGAACGGAGCGTCTTCGGGCGCGGGCTCGGCCGTCATCATGGGGGTCACCTACCCGGACATGTTCGCGACCGTCACGTCGATGGCGGGCGCGGAGTACGCGATCAACGAAGCGAACCCCGACGATCCGGACGAGGTCGGACCGGTCGACACGGCCAAGCGCGCCTGGGCGCAGATGGGCAGCCGGGCCCGGCCCGTTCCGGTGCTCGTGGTGCAGGGCGACAAGGACGAGGCGGTGCCGCCGTTCCTGGCGGACCGACTGGTGACGCACTGGGCGGCCATCGACGACCTGGCGATGAACGGCCGGCTCGACGGGCAGATGGACGACAAGGCGGACAAGGTCGTCAACGTCAGCCCGCCCGGTCTCAAGTCGTATACGCACAAGACCTACTTCCCGCGGGCGGGCGGCCGTTCGCTGGTCGAGTACATTGTCGTGGCGGGCATGGAGCACAAGTGGCCCGGTCCCGGTACCGGTGCGTTCGTCGACAACAACGGTCCGGACCTCGCCCGGATCATGTGGGACTTCGTCGCCCCCCGGACACTTCCGTGATCCGGACCGATCACGAGGCACCGCCGGCGCGACGGCGCCCGGGAGGGAGACCGCCGCCGATGGGCACGGACGCCGAGCCGCAGCGCAGGACCCGGATGTCCCGGGAGGCACGCGGGGCGCAGCTCCTCGACGTGGCCGAGCGGCTGTTCGCCGCCAACGGCTTCGAGGGCACCTTGATGGAGGACATCGCGCGCGAGGCCGGGGTCTCCCGGCCGGTGGTCTACTCGCACTACCCGACCAAGGACGCCGTCTACGTCGCGTGTGTGCGCAGGGCCCGTGCCGAACTCGAGGCGCGGGTACGCGAACCCGAGATCATGATCGAGGCGGGCGCCGACATCGGGGCGGTGATGGAGCGGGCCGGCGAGGTGCTCTTCTCCTTGCTGGAACGCGATCCGCAGCGGTGGATGGTGCTGTTCAACCCCAGCATCGCGCTGTCCAAGGAACTCTCGGACCAGCTGACCGAGTTGCGCCGCAACACCATCGTGCGGATCGCCCAGATGCTCCGGCACATCTCTCGAGGGGACGAGGAGCAGGACCTCGCCCTGGCCTACGCGATCAGCGGCGTGGGGGAGCAGCTGGGCCGCTGGTGGCTGGCGAACCCGGAGATTCCCCGGGAGCGCGTGATCGCCCTCTACCGGAACTTCACCACGGGCGGGCTCGCCGCAGAGCTGGACGACGGCACCAAGTAGGGCGGCCCGTCGCCGCGTCGGATGACGCGGCGACGGGCCGTTCGGTGTCCGCCGAAGCCCTGGTGGGTCAATTGGTGCTGGGAGCCTCGGCCGCGAGGGTGTCGAAGAAGTCGAGCACATCGGCGTTGACGCGCTCGGTGCAGTCGACGATGAAGTTGTGCCCGGCGCCTTCGTAGGTGACCAGGCGCGCCGACGGCAGCGTCTCCTGGAGCTCGGTCCCGTGCCGGTAGGGGACGGCCAGGTCGTCGGTGCCGTGCAGGACGAGGGCCGGCATCGTCAGCTCGGCGACCTTGTCGGGCGTCATGTCGTAGCCGTGGATGGCGAGATCCTGCGCGTACACGCCGCGTGGGGACCAGCGCAGCCCCGCGATCACGTCGAGGTCGCGCTCGACGGCCTCGGGCGGCGCGATCGGCCCGTACAGGCTCTTGCGCCATACGCTGCGCAGCACTCCCGACGGCAGCCGGTAGCGGAGCTTGCCGAGGAGCGGGCCGCGCAGGGGCGGCTGTTGGAGTGTGGGGCTGCGCAGCGCGGTGCAGCCGAGCACGAGCGAGCGCACCCGCTCAGGCGACTCGTGCGCGAGCTGGATGGCGATACCGCCGCCCATGCTCACGCCGTAGACGTGGGCGCGTTCGATGCCTGCGGCGTCCATCACGGCCCGTACGTCGGAGGCGAGATCGCCGACGGTGGCCTTCGACGTGGCGTCGCTGCGTCCCGCGCCGCGGTTGTCGAACCAGACCACGCGGTGGCGGGCCGCAAGCGCGGGGATCACCGGGTACCACATGTCTCCGGAGAAGAGGTGTCCCATGACCAGGACGACCGGATCGCCGCTGCCCTGTTCCTGCCAGTACAGGCGCACCGGCGGCTGGGAGGCGGTGTTGTCAGCGAAGGGCATGGCCGGCTCCGTTGTCGTGTGCGGCGGGAGTGAGTCGTTCGGTGCGCAGGGCGGAGCGGCGGACCTTGCCGGCCTCGTCGCGCAGCGGATGGCCGACGGTCTCGAAGGACCGGGGGAGCTTGTAGGGCGACAACCGCTCGCGCAGGAAGGCCAGTACGGCGGCGGCGTCCAGCGGGTGGGCGCACTGCACGATGGCGTGCGGGACGGCGCCCAGGTCGTGGTGCGGCAGACCGATCACGCAGGCGTCGTCGATCCCCGGGTACTCGGCGAGCGCCGCCTCGACCTCGGCCGGGTAGACGTTGGAGCCGCCGACGAGGATGACGTCGCTGTTGCGGTCCGTGAGGTAGAGGAAGCCGTCCTCGTCGAGACGGCCGAGGTCGCCGAGACACTCCCAGCCGCCGCTGCGGGTCTGTGCGGTGGCGCCGATGTAGGCGTACGCCGCCGGTGCGTCTGGGCCGCGGCGCATCCAGACCTCGCCGACTTCTCCGGCCGGCAGCTGTTTTCCGTCGGGTCCGAGGACCTGTATCTCGCCGAGGACCGCGCGGCCCACCGAGCCGGGGCGGGCCAGCCAGTCGGTGCCGTCGATCGCGGTGGCGGCCTGGGCCTCGGTGCCCGCGTAGATCTCGAAGACGCGCGCACCGCCAAGCCAGTCGATCCACACCTGTTTCAGCCATGGCGGGCAGGGCGCCGCCATGTGCACCACGAGGTCGAGCGAGGAGAGATCGGCCCCGTCGCGCACGGCCGGATCCAGATTCCAGATCCGCTGCATCATCGTCGGCACCGCGTAGAGCCAGCGCACGCGGTGTGCCTCGATTTCGTCGAGCAGCGTCTTCGCGTCGAAGCGGGGCTGGAGGACCACGTGCGAGCCGGACAGGAGCGCGAGGGTGGCGAACATGAACGGGGCGTTGTGGTGCAGCGGTCCGGGTACGGAGACCGCGCCGCCCTGCGGCATCCGCAGCAGCCGGGCGAGGCCGATGACCTGTTCGGTGAGCGCGGGACTGCCTGCGACGATCACCTTGGGCTGCCCGGTGCTGCCCCCCGAGGTCGGTGCCTTCCAGGAGGGCGAGACGGCCCGGGGCAGGGGGGCGCAGTCGTACTCCTCGGCCGTGGCGGGAAGAGGCACGGCGCCCGGGGGCAGCGGCAGGGAGCCTGCCGTGCCGGCTCCCACCACTCCGGCGGGCCGCACCAGCTGCAGGATGGCCCGCAGTTCGCCCGGTGTGATCCGCGACGACAGCGGCTGTGGAACGGCGCCGAGCTTCCAGCAGGCGAAGGCCGCCACCAGGAAGGCGGGCGAGTTCTCCAGGACGATCGACACATACGACCCCTGGTGCACACCGTGCGCGGCGTAGGCGCGCGCCAACCGGTTGCTGTCGCGGTCGAGTTCGGCCCAGGTGATGGTGTCGCCGGCGCAGGTCACCGCCGGGCTGTCGGGCTGCGCCTCGGCCAGCGCGGCCAGGGTCTCACCAAAGGTCGTGTCAGTCACGGCACCGTCCTCACGAAGAGTACTTCCGAGCGATTGAACGATCATTCGTCTAAGTCTTGTCATCGTGGGTGTGGCCAGGTAACTCTGTCAACGCCCGTACTGAGATAAATGAGCGTTCATTCAGGAGAGTTGATGATGGCCACCGCACCCGACGTGAGTGTGCTGCCCGTGACCGAGGGCATGAGCGATGCGCGCCGGCGCCTCCTGGAGGCAGCGGTCCGCCTGTTCGGCTCCCGCGGGTTCCATGCGGTGTCGGTGAAGGACCTGATGACGGCCATCGGCCAGCAGCCCGGCGCGCTCTACTTCCATGTCGCCAGCAAGCAGGACCTGTTGATGGAGCTCGTCGACCTGGGCACCCGCTACCACCGCACCCAGGTGCGCCGTGCGCTCCTTGAGTCCGGCACCGAACCGGCCGATCAGCTGCGGGCGATCGTCGCCGCTCATGTACGCGCGCATCTCACCCATCGCGATCTCGCGCGGGTGACCATACGGGAACGCCGGTCACTGACCGACGACCAGCAGCTGCGCGTGGCCGACGCACACCAGGAGACCGCCCAGATCTTCCAGGACGTCGTCGAACGAGGCATCGACCACGGCGTCTTTCACGTCGCCAAACCCGCGCTCGCGATCCGGGCCATCGGCAGCATGGGCGTACGGGCCTGTGAGTGGTGGACCCCCGACGACCCGCACTCCCTGGAGGAAGTCGCCGAGGAATGCGCCGGGTTCGCACTCAAGATCGTGGCCTGAGCATGGAGATCGCCGGCTTCGAACTCACCAGCACACCCGTCGGCGCGGAACTGCGGGGCGACGAGGAGTGGATCCGGGCCGTCGTGCCCGGGGGAGTCCACGAGAGCCTCATCGCCGCGGGCACCCTGCCGCATCCGTACATCGACCGCCACGAGCTCGACGCGCGCTGGATCGAAGAGCGCGACTGGTGGTACCGGGCCGCGGTCGACGCACCGGTTGGTCGGTCATCGACTGGGCCGGTGCGCAGAAGGCCGGCTACCACGCCGTACGACGCGCCTACGCACGCGTCCTCGCCTCCTTCAAGGCCACCGACGACGGACGGCTCGAACTGTGGGTCACCAACAGCGGCCGTACGCCGGTCGATGCCGTGGCTGTGATCGAGTTCCTGTCGCTCGGCGGGGGAGTGGTCGACAAGGCGGATGTGCCGGTCAGGCTGGCAGCGGCCGCCTCGGCTCGGGTGTGGAGCGGGCCGCTGCCCGGCGATGTGACGCGGATCGTGCCGTGGGTGTCGAGCACGACCGGGGCGTTCCCCGGGAATCGCTGCTTCCTGGCACCGCTCAAGGACCTCGAACTGCCGGCTGCGCAGGTGACCGCCACCGAGGTGAGCCGCGACGCATCCTCGGTCACCGTCAACCTGCGGTCCGACGACTTCGCGTACTTCGTCCATCTGCCGCACCTGCCCGGCCATCTGCGCGCCACGGACGACTATGTCGACCTGCGCCCCGGCACTTCGCGGCGGGTGACGGTCACCGGCCTGACACCGACCGACGACGTGGACACCGTGATCCACGCTGTCCCGTTCGTCTCGACACCTGCCTGATCGGACTCGCGGGATGCCGGTTCAGCCCGCGAATCCACCCCCGGTGACCAGCACCTGTCCGCTGACGTAGTCGGCCTCGGGGTAGGTCAGCATGACGACGGATCCGGCCGCTTCCTCGGGGGTGCCGGGACGGCCGAGCGGGATCAGGGCCCGCATCGAGTCGAGCAGGGCCGGGTTGATGCCGACCTTGATCTCGCGCCCTTCGACCTCGATGGTGGCGCCGCCGTCGGCGGGTGCCTCGGTGAGGCGGGTCTCGATGAAGCCGAACGCGACGGCGTTGACGTTGACGTGGTAGCGGCCCCACTCCTTGGCCATCGTGCGGGTCAGGCCGACGATCCCCGACTTGGCCGCCGCATAGTTGGCCTGGCCCGCGTTGCCGTAAAGCCCTGCGACGGACGATATGTTGACGACCTTGCGCTGTACGACGCGGCCCGCGGCGGCCTCCGCCTTGACGGCCTTGCTGATCACCGGCTGGGCGGCGCGCAGGATACGGAAGGGCGCTTTGAGGTGCACGTCCACCATGGCGTCCCACTGCTCATCGGTCATCTTCTGCACGACCGAGTCCCAGGTGTACCCGGCGTTGTTGACGATGATGTCGAGCCCGCCGAACTTCTCGACGGCCGTGCCGACGAACCGCTCGGCAAACCCTGGGTCGACCACGCTGCCGGGGCAGGCCACCGCCGTGCCGCCGGCCGAGGCGATCGCCTTGACGACCGCGTCGGCCGGCTCGGCGTCGAGGTCGTTGACCACGACGCGCGCGCCCTCCGCGGCGAGCTTGAGTGCGATGGAGCGGCCGATGCCGCGGCCGGCCCCGGTGACGAGTGCGGATTTGCCGTCGAGCTTCTTCATGGGGTGACGTCCTTGAGGTCGAAGGGGGAGTGGGCTGCTGCGTTTGCGTCGGCCGTCGGTCTTCTCGAAGAGCGGGCCTCAGCCGTCCGTCTTCTCGAAGAGGGTGACGACGCAGGCGCCGCCCAGGCCGAGGTTGTGCTGGAGCGCCAGCCTCGCGCCGTCCACCTGGCGTGCCTGGGCCCGGCCGCGCAACTGCCAGACCAGTTCGGCGCACTGCGCGAGGCCGGTGGCGCCCAGCGGGTGCCCCTTGGACAGCAGCCCGCCTGACGGGTTGGTGACGACCTTGCCGCCGTAGGTGTTGTCGCCGTCTCGGACGAACTTCTCGACGGTGCCGGGAGCGGTCAGCCCCAACGCCTCGTACGTGATCGCCTCGTTGGTGGTGAAGCAGTCGTGCAGTTCGGCCACCGGGATGTCCTCGGGACCGACTCCCGCGTCTTCGTACACACCGGCCGCTGCGGCTGCCGTCATGTCGTAGCCGACCACCTGCCGCATGTCCCGGGCGTCGAACGTGGACGCGGTGTCGGTGGTCAGGCGCTGAGCCCTGATCACCACCGAGGCATCAAGGCCGTGGCGGCGCGCGAAATCCCTGCTGCAGACGATGGCCGCTCCCGCGCCGCAGGTGGGCGGACAGCACTGCAGACGGGTCAGCGGACCGTGGATGGCGGGTGAGGCGAGGACCTCCTCCACTGTGATCGGCGTACGGAAGACCGCATACGGGTTGTTCGCGGCGTGCCGACGTGCCTTCACCGCGATCTCGGCGAACACCGCCGGATCCATCCCGTACTCCTCCGCGTACGCCGCGCCCGCGCCACCGAAGAACTGGGCGGCCAGTGGAGCTTGCGGGTCGAGGCCACGCAGGGTCGTCAGGGAATCTTCGAAGCGGGACAGCGCCGAAGGCCGGTCGCCGTACACGGAGGTCAGTGCGCCGGCCGTCATCTGCTCGAAGCCGACGGCCAGGGCGCAGTCGACCACGCCTGCCTGGCGAGCCACAAGGCGGACGAGCCCGTCGCGCAGTTGTTGTTCACGTTCACGACCGGGATGCCGGTGAGGCCCATCCCGTACACGACATTCTGGCCTGATGCTGAATCGCCATACACATAACCGGCGTAGGCCTGCTGGATCGACGTGTAGTCGACACCCGCATCCCGCAGTGCAGCCCGTACGGCCGTCTGTCCCATCTCGACATAGTTCATTGACTTTCTGGGCTTGGTGAACGGCACCATCCCGACGCCCGCCACGACAACCTCGCTCATCACGCACCCCTTCCAGCGGTTCATGATCTGTCGCCGTGAAGTTATTTGACATTTACTTATTGGGCAAGGGGGTGTCGGTGTCCAGGCTTCTGTGCGGCGTTAGGGTGGGCGTCCGACGCACCACGAGCGCAGGGATCGCACAGTGTGCAGAGTTCGCAGAGACGGGGGAGTTCGATGAGCGCGTCACCGGCACCGACGCGGCGCCGCCCCAAGGACCGCAAACAGCAGATCCTGACGCAGGCGCGCGAGCTGTTCGTCGAACGCGGATACCGCAACGTCTCGGTCGGAATGATCACGGAGCGGGTCGGTATCACTCCGGCTGGGCTCTACCGTCACTTCGCCAACAAGACGGAACTGCTGGAGGCCGTCGTACGCGAGAGCTTCGGCGACCTGCCCATCCCTGCGGTGCGGTTCACGGACCTGGACACAGCGCTCGCCCTGGCTTGCGACATGGCGATGGAGCGGCCCTATCTGAGCACGCTCTGGTCACGCGAGGCCCGCCATCTGCCGCCCGAACTGCGCACCGAGATCCGCACCGCGCTGCGGGAGACCGCGAGCGCCTACGAGCGGCTCCTCCTCGCCGCACGTCCCGGACTGTCCCGAGCCCAGGCGGACCTCCTGGCGTGGGCGCTCCAGTCGGTGATGACCGCGACGGCCATCCCCGGCCTGCGCGTCAGCGACCCGGGCCTGCCCGCTCTGCTGCGTGCGGTGGCGCAGACGGTGGCCCACACCCCACTGCGCAACGAGGTTGTCGCCTCGCGCGCGCCGCGTACGGGCATCGCCCCGGTCTCCACCCGCGAACGGCTGCTCACGTCGGCGATGCGGCTGTTCGCCGAACGCGGCTACCACGAGACCTCGATGGCCGAGCTCGGCGCCGCCGCCGAAGTCACCGGCCCGAACCTCTACTCGTACTTCGACAACAAGGCGGCGGTGCTCCACGCGGTGTCCGACCGGGCCGCCCAAGCGCTGTGGATCGACCTCGGCCACACCCTGGCCGCGCACGACACCGCGCAGGAGGCGCTGCCCGAGCTGGCCTCGGGCTACGTCCGCATCGCCGCCGCGTGGTCGCCCGCCTCCGTACGCGACAGCGGTGAACCCGACATCATCGCGCTCGCGCTCGACCAGCAACGCGAGTACCTGGCCGAATGGATCGCCCTGCTGCGCGCCGCGCGTCCCGACCTCGATGCCACGACGGCACGGACCCTGCCCCTGATCGCGTTCGCACTCGTCGACCAGCTCAGCCGCACACCCCACCTTGCGACCGGTGCGACCTTCGCCGGGGACCTGCGCGACATCACGCTGGCCGTGCTCGCCACACCGGCGCCCAGTGTGACCTAGACGGCAGGACGGCAGGACGGCCGGCGGCTGTGCCCACTACTGTGGCCTGATCTCTCAGGGGGCCAGATTGAAGCTCATCGATTCCGGCGCACGCGCCTGGGCTCTTGTCCTGCTGCTCGCCACCGGTTGCTCCTCCGCACCACAGGAGGCGCCTTCGCCACCGGCTCCGTCAACGGCCGCATCGCAGCCGGGCGGGTCGCACCCGGCCACCTCGCATCCCGCCACACCGAAGCCGACATCCTCGCCCCCGGCCACCTCGCCCTCGGCCACCTCGCCGTCCGCATCCGAACCGGCGACGCGGGAGAGCCCGGCGGCCTCCCTGGACGCCGCGGTGTCGAAGATCGGGGACACCCAGTGGGCGCGCATCGTGTCCGCGGGAGCGTGGCGTCCTGAATGCCCGGTGGGGCGCGCCGAGTTGCGGCGTCTGGAGATGAACCACTGGGGTTTCGACGGCAAGGTGCATCGCGGCTCCCTGGTCGTCCGCGACGACGTGACGGACAGCCTGGTCCGTGTCTTCACGGAGCTGTTCGAGGAGCGCTTCCCGATCCGCCGGATGGAACCGATCGAGGCGTACGGCGGAGACGACGACGCCTCCATGCGCGCCGACAACACCTCCGCCTTCAACTGCCGCCGACAGGGCCAGGCGAACGCCCCCTCCACGAAGTCCCCACACGCGAACGGGCGCGCGGTCGACATCAATCCCATGGAGAACCCGTGGATGGACGGGCGATGCGACTGCTGGGAACCCAGCGCCACCCACAGCAGTCGCACCCCGGGCCGCGGCAAGATCCTCGAAAACGGCCCGGTCTGGCGGGCGTTCACCACCGAGGGATGGATCTGGCAGGACATCTCCACGGCTGACTACCAGCACTTCGACACCGGGTATCCGTCCCGTCCGCTGCCTGACGGGACCGGCTGACCGTACGCCGCGCGCACCCGACGCCCGCAGACTCTGGGTCTGGTGATCCGCAGGCCGCCCGAACTTCTGAGCGCCGATCCGTTCTTCCCGCAGTTCGCCGCGGGTGTCGAAACGGCCCATTCCCCGCTCGGCTACGCCCTCTTGCTGCAGGTCGTACCCGACGCGCCCACGACGACGGTCCATCAGGACGTGCTCGCCGGGAAGCTGCAGGATCTTGAGCTGCCCGAGGTGCGGTTGATGATGCGGGGCAGCGCCGCGCCGGCGCCTGGCCGGTGATGATGCGGCAGTCTCAGGCAGCCCCGTACACCACGTCCAGCAGGCCGTTCACGAACTCGTCGAGATCGTCGAGTCCGGCCGCCGTCCGCGTGGCGGGGCCCGCGGCCACGAGATGGGGCAGTGCGCCGTGCAGCGCCAGGACGACGGCGGCGCTGCGCTGCGCGGTCACGGCCAGGCCCGCGCTGCGCTGTGCTTGCTCGAAGTACGCGAAGTCGGCGACTGCGAACTCGTCGAGAGGCGCCGCGAGCCACGGCGTACGGGCCGCCTCGCGCTGCAGCTCCAAAAGGGCGCGCACCCGGACGCAGCCGGCCCCCACGACGTGTTCGAGGAGCGCACGCAGCAGGGCGGCAACGCCGGCGCGGTCGACGGGCGCGGGTCGGGGGATCGCCGCATGCAGTTCCATGATGCGCTCCAGGCTGGCCCGCAACAGCGCGTCCCTGGTGGGGAAGTAGTTCTTGGTGGTGCCCTGCGGCACTTCGGCCGAGGCGTCTACGGCGCGGTGCGTCAGGCCCCGACTGCCGGCCTCCGCCAGCACTTCGATGGCCGCGTCCCTGAGGCGATCGCGTCTTTCCTGATTCACGTATCCAAAAGTACCCCATCCGTGGTACCACAGATGTGGTACTTCGCAGTGAACGTCGAACGGGAGTGATTCTGGTGGCAGTTGGTTATCTGGTGACCGTGGTCTTAGCCGCGCTGATCGTGGTGTTCTGCATGCTCTCGATCCGCGGACCGAAGCCGCTCTTCTACTTCAGCTACCGGCTCGGTCTGGTCTTCAACGAGATTCCGCATGTCGCCCTTTACGGGTTGGTGGTGGCGACCGCGCTGGCCTTCGCGGAGGGGGACATCGCCACGGCCGCCGACTGGGCGGCCGTCGGTCTGGGCGCGGTGTCGGCCGTCGGTCTCCTGGTGGTCGCCCGGCGCGGGATCCGGACGGCCCCCGTGGTCGGGCGCGCCCTGGACGAGGCACTCGGCGCCGGGACGGCCACCCGCCGCCGACCTCCGCTGGCCCGCATTCTGCTCAGGCCCTTCCTCCGCCGCCGCGGCGACGTCTTGCGTGTGCGCAACCTCAGCTACGGGGACGCGGGCACCCGCAACCTGCTCGACGTCTACCACCACCGCTCGCGCCCCGAGGGCGGCCCGATACTGATCCACTTCCATGGCGGCCACTACGACCAGGGCCGCAAGGACACCCAGTCGCTGCCCCTGCTCTACCGGCTCGCGAGCAAGGGCTGGATCTGCATCAGCGCCAACTACCGCCTGCAGCCCGCCTTCTCCCACCCCGACCATCTGATCGACGCGAAGAAGGTCATCGCCTGGGCCCGCGAGCACGCCCACGAGTACGGCGCGTACCCGACGGCCGAGGTCTTCGTATCGGGCAGTTCCGCGGGCGCACACTTGACGGCGCAGGCCGCCCTGACCGCCAACGAGCCCGCCTACCAGCCGGGGTTCGAGGACGCGGACACCTCGGTCACCGCAGCCATCGCACTCAACGGCTTCCTCGGCGCGACCTCCGACAGCGACCCGGCGACCGACCCGGTGCAACTCGTCCGGGCGGACGCACCGCCCTTCCTCATCGCGCACGGCGACCTGGACGAGCTGGTGCCGACGGATAACCCCAAGGCGCTCGTCACGGCCCTGCGCTCCGTCTCCACCTCACCAGTCGTATACGCCGAACTCCCGGGCGGACACCACGCCTTCGACCTCTTCCACTCCTTCCGCTTCGAGGCACTCATCGACGGCATCGAGGATTTCGCCACGTGGGTGCGGGCGCGGAAGCAGGCGCTCTAGGTGCGGATCGTCGTGCTGCGCCGACGGTGCCGTGAACGACAGGAGCGGCAGGGCAGGAGCGGCAGGGCAGGAGCGGCGGGGCGATCACGCGGGTCGGCACGGCATCCACACGGTGGACAACACGTGTGGCTCACCGCCGAGGTCATGGGAGTCGTTGCGGGTCAGCTGCCGATCCAGAGGACCGCTCACCGCCACCGCGTCGTCCCCGTCCGTCGCACGCAATCCAGTGCCCAGGTCCAGGCTCCACTTGACCAGTGCCACAGTCACCTCGGGCTCGTGCCAGGGCAATCCGGCGGTGACGTCCGCGAAGTGACGGTTGAACGACGTCGCCAGCCATCGGCCGAGTTCCGCATCTGGACCGATCACCCGGACTTGACCGACGTCGCCGTACACGAGCGCATGCCCTGCACCTCGCTCCGACCAGTCCACTCTCCACACCGATGCGTAGGTCCGATCCCTAGGGCCGGTGATCAGGCGCCGGCCCCGTCCTGCGGTGAGGTTGCCATCGGGCATCGCGTCGAATCCGACGGCGATGTTGTATGCGCCCTTGTTATCGCGGCGGCAGGTGTGTCGTCATCGTGTGTAATCGTTGAAGGATGTACGTCAACTCGCCCCGTAACCGGATCATTTGCGGAGGTGGCGAGTAGCGTTGATCGAGTGCATTCGCCGTCGTCCTGCGCCCGTGCTCGAGGTACGGAACGGCAGGGGCGTGAGACGGCCGTCGCCAGGTCGCGTGGCGACGGCCGTCGAATGCGCGAGGAGTGAGGCTCCCCCTCATCACCTCCTCGCGCGGTGCCCTCAAACGGCTGGGGCGGGAGTCGCCCAGCCCATGACGAGGGCAGCGGCTGGAACCGCGGAGGTCGGCGACGCGGTTCCAGCGAGCCCGTTGTCCATGTCGGCTCGGGGACTGGGAACCGGGGGTGGGTTTCCGCGCACTCGCCGAGAGCGCCGTATTTCTCCACCGACCCACAATGCTAGAAGGCCCACGCCTTGATCGGAACCATCCCTGATCTGGCGCTCTGCCTTGCGGGATGGGCTCGAGTCGGGGGCTGGTGGCCGACGAGACGGTTAAAAGCCTGATCGACACGATCCGCCGTGCTGCGTGGAGGTGCCACCCCTGTGCCTGGACGCCGGCCACCGCACGCACAGCGCGGCCGCCCCAGCCCGCCACCTCGTTCGAGGCAGGATCCGGGGACGTACCGTGGCCGCATGGCGATATCTGTTGGCCTCACCCTCGATGTCTCCGGACTGCAGCCCGGAGAACAGACCGTCCGTGTCACGGAGGCGCTGACCGCGTTCCTCGTTGAGCACGACCTCGACCGAGACGTGTCGGTGGACAGAAGGCCGGATCCGGGCACTGTGTCCGCCTGGAGCGAGTTCCCCATCATCGTGACGCGCTTCGGCGCCTGGTCCGACAAGCTCGAACAGGCCTGGCAGGAAACGCTGCACACGATCGCACCCGACGCCAAGTTCGCGCTGCGCTGGAGCTTCGAGGACGACGACGAGGCCTACTAGGGCGCCGCCCGGATCGCCCTGCCGCTGGCTGCGGCAGGGCGAAGGGGGGAGCGCCGCAGCAGTCAGCAGCCGATGGTGCCCGCGCGCAGGGCATGTCCGCCGGTGTTGCCGTCGTCGGACCAGACGACGGATTTGGCGCCGGCGACGCACTCGCCGGCCAGGGCGAAGCCTTCGTTGTTGAGGTTGGACATGCCGCCGGGACGGTTGTAGGCGGCGGTGGTGGCGAAGGCACCGGTCGTGTCGATCTTCATCGTGCGGTGCTGCCCGCTGCAGTTGTCGTCGCAGACGAGCCACAGGCGTGAGGTCTGCGGCTCCCACTGCAGTTCCATGACGCCCGCCATGCCGCTGCTGAGCGAGGCGACGCGCGTGTAGGCGCCCGTGTCCGTGAGGACGTAACCGTAGAGCGACCCGGTGCCTTCGACGCCGACGAAGAACACCCCGCCGGTGTGCGCGGTGTACCGGCTCGGGTCGTAGGCCGCGCCGGTCGACTCGTCCTTGAAGCCGGCCGAGGTCAGGGCGCTGTCGGGTATCCAAGTGATCGCTTCGAAACCGGCGTTGGAGCCGACCGACGGCAGATTCGAGGTCAGGTTCCATTCCCGGGTGGCGCTCAGCGTGCTGTTCGTCCCGGTCACGTCGTAACGCAGAACCGACAGCCGGCTCGTTCCCGACGCGTCACCGTTGCGCTCGCTGGCCACGAACACACCGCCCGCGGACCCGGACCCGGCCCCGGTGACCGTGACGCCCTCGCTGTCGGGGGCACCCGAACCGCCGGTGAAGCGCAGCGTCTTGCCGGCACTCCACCCGCTCGCGGTGTCCGGCTGCCAGCCGCCGGAGCCGTTCGACACGAGCCGCCACAGCTTGCCGCTGTTCTGCGCTGCCCACAGCACCCCGCCCTCCTGGTGGAGGCCGCTGAGGTCGGAGCCGAAGACGTTCGACGCGTCGGCGGTGGTGACCGTGCTGCTGCCCGGCCACGCCGACGGGGTGACACCCCCGCCACCCCCGCCGCCGCAGTTGTTCGCGGCGCCCAGCGTCAAGGTCGCGGCCTGGCCGAAGGAACCGCTGCCGTCGGGGCAGCGCGACCACGAAGCGCTGGAGTGGCTCGACCAGCTGAAGCTGTCGACGAGGGTGGATCCGTCCGCCAGATACAGCCGCGCCTTGTCGCTCGAGCCGAGCCCGAACGCGTCGTGGACGTCGAACGCCCGGAACCCGCCCGGGGCGAGCGTGGTCCCCGAACCGATCGTGTACTTGGAACTGCTGTTGGAGTCCTTGAGGATCCAGCCCGACAGGTCGACCGTGCCCGCGCCCTTGTTGTGGAGCTCGATCGAATCGTTGGTGCTTCCGGTGGTCACCACCTCGTTGAGACGGATGTCGTCGGCCGTCGCGGCGTGCGCCGGCGTTGCGGTGAACACTCCGGCCAGCAGCGCCGGGCCGGCGACAGCGGCGAGAAGGAGGGAGAGCCTGCGGCGCCACCGAGGTGTACGCGATTCGATCACGGTGCCCGTCCTGGGGTCGTTCTGAAAGGTCGGCCCCACCGTCGCGATTCGCACCCGACGTACGCATGTCCATTCGAGTGAGATCATGGTTAATGCAGTAAGAACACGGAGCGTCGGCAGGCGGGTTGTGTGCGCTGGAACGCCGTCCCCGCAGCCCTGGGCGGAGGTTCACACTCCGGATTGTCAGTGGTCAGGGGCAGGATGGTTCCCATGACGACGACTCCTGCCGTACTCGCCGACGCCGCCGCCTACGCCGATGCGGTCGCCACCGCCACCAAGGCGGCTGCCGCCTACTACGCCGGGGGCGACAGCGCCCTGGACGACGACAACTACGACCGCCTCGTGCGGGCGATCGAGGCGTACGAGCAGGAGCACCCGGACGAGGTCCTCGCCGACTCGCCGACAGGCAAGGTCGCGGGCGGCGCCGCGGTGGGCGATGTGCCGCACACGATCCCCATGCTCTCCCTCGACAACGTCTTCTCCGCCGAGCAGTTCGCCACCTGGGCCGCGGGCGTGGAGCGGCGGATCGGCCGTGAGGTCGGGCAGTGGAGCGTCGAGCCCAAGCTGGACGGCCTGGCGATCGCGGCCCGCTACGTGGAGGGCCGGCTGACTCGCCTCATCACCCGCGGCGACGGCACGGCGGGGGAGGACGTCTCCCATGGCATCGACAGCATCGAGGGCCTGCCCGCCCAGCTCGCCGAGCCGGTCACGATGGAGATCCGCGGCGAAGTCCTCATGACCACCGTGCAGTTCGAGGAGGCCAACGAGGCGCGTACGGCGCACGGCGGCGAGCCGTTCGCGAACGCGCGCAGCGCCGCGGCCGGCAGCCTGCGGGCCAAGGACCGGGCGTACCAGGTGCGGATGTTGTTCTTCGGATACGGAGCCATCCCGCTGCCGGCGACGGACGCGACGCTCACGGACGGGCTGCGTACGCTCCCGCACAGCGAGATCATGGCGCGCGTCACGGCGCTCGGTGTGCATACGGCGGACGCCACCGACGTGCCGGGCCGGGTACTGCACACCGTGGATGAGGTACGGCAGCGTGTCGAGGAGATCGGGGCTCTGCGCGCGGAGCTGCCGTTCGGCATCGACGGCATCGTCATCAAGGCGGACCTCGCCGCCGATCAGCAGGACGCGGGGTTCGGTTCGCGCGCCCCGCGCTGGGCGATCGCCTACAAACTCCCCGCGGTCGAGAAGATCACGAGGCTCGTCGGTGTCGAGTGGAACGTGGGCCGTACCGGTGTCATCGCGCCGCGCGCCGTACTCGAGCCGGTGGAGATCGACGGTTCGACCGTCACGTACGCGACCTTGCACAACCCTGCCGACATCACCCGCCGTGACCTGCGCATCGGCGACCAGGTGATGGTCTACAAGGCGGGCGACATCATCCCGCGCATCGAAGCCCCTGTCGCCCATCTGCGCACCGGCGACGAGCAGCCGATCGTCTTTCCCGAGGTGTGCCCGCAGTGCGGCTCCGGAATCGACACGTCCGAGCAGCGGTGGCGCTGCGAGCGCGGCCGTAACTGCCACCTCGTCGCCTCGCTCTCCTACGCGGCCGGTCGTGATCAGCTCGACATCGAGGGCCTGGGCGCCTCGCGGATCGTCCAGATCGTCGACGCCGGTCTCGCCCAGGACCTCGCCGACCTGTTCACCCTCACCCGCGAGGACCTCCTCGCTCTGGACCGGATGGGCGAGACCAGCACCGACAACCTCCTCGCGGCCATCGCACAGGCCAAAGCCCAGCCGCTGTCGCGGGTGCTGTGCGCGCTGGGGGTGCGCGGCACCGGGCGTTCCATGTCCCGCCGTATCGCCCGGCACTTCGCCACCATGGAGGCGATCCGTACGGCCGACGAGGCAGCGATCCAGGACGTGGAGGGCATCGGCCCGGAGAAGTCCCCGGTGATCGTCGCGGAGCTTGCCGAACTCGCCCCCGTCATCGACAAGTTGGTGGCGGCCGGAGTGAACATGATCGAGCCGGGGGCGACCGGCCCAGTCGCACGCGACGAGACCGAGGCCGGGGCCGAGGCGGGGGAGGCGGGTCCTGCGGGCCCGCTGGAGGGGATGACGGTGGTGGTCACCGGTGCGATGACCGGCGCGCTGGAGGCGCTCAGCCGCAACCAGATGAACGAGCTCATCGAACGGGCCGGCGGCAAGTCCTCCTCCAGCGTCTCCAAGCGCACCACGTTGGTGGTGGCCGGTGAAGGCGCCGGATCCAAGCGCACCAAGGCGCAGGACCTGGGTGTCCGGCTGGTCGCTCCGGACGAGTTCGCCGAGATGCTCGGCGAACTGCTGACCTGATGGCGATGCCGGGAGCGAAGGCGCAGCCGAGTCCTGGGCTGCGCCTTTGTGCCCGCCGGTTCACCGGTTGGCCACCACAGCCTGTACGGCAGCGGCCCCGCGTGGCGGCGGTGTACTGCATTCGGCCGCCCTCGTGCCGTGCCGACCGGGGACCCGGGTCCATCCTCAGAACACCGAGGTTCCCGCAGGACGGGGGCCGATACCCGCAGCCGAGGAGAGGCAGCACCCACCATGCGTGACGCCACCCGATGAGCCGCCATCCGCGCCGCCCCTGTCCGACGTGCCGACGCCCCATCGCGGTGATCGCCGGCCGTATCTGCCGCCACGATCCCCCCGAGGGCCGACGTAGCGGCCTCACCTCGTGCGACGGTTCGTACGAGCGCCCTACCGAAGCGATGCCCGGCCAGCAGGCGCTGGACCTCACCACGGTGGCCGAAGCTTCACCACCGGCGCAGGAGGCGCTTTTCAACGCGCCGTGAACTGCACCCGCGTGACCTGTGCGACACCGGGCCGGATCCCGATCCCGTCGATCTCCAGGCGCTGTCCGTAGATGTCGGTCAGCCGGATGCGCCCACCACAGCCGCTGCCGTTCTCGGAAGTGAAGTAGTTGTACTCAGTACGGGGCAGCGCCCGCCAGCCGCCACCGGTACGGACTTCGAGGCGTGCCACCGGATTGCGATGCCCGACGGCCTGGATCTCACACCAGTACCGGCTGGATCCGTTCTTGTACCGGACCGACAGCGGCTCGACGGTGCGAGGACTCATCAACTGCCAGGTGATCGGTATCTGGCCCTGTGAGGGGGCGGCCAGCTTGGCGAACGCCTCGGCACTGAGATCGAGTTGGCCCTTGCCGCACGGCGGCGGGCATTCGTTGGTGATCCGCACCGTGATCTCGGCGCCGCCGGCAGCCCGTACGCGAACATAGGCACCGCATGCCTTCGCAGTCTCATAGTCGACGCTGTTCATCGCCGCGGTCAGCGCATCGCGGGTGGGACCGAACGAGCAGGCGCCATTGCCGTCACCCGCGTCGTAGAAGGTGGCGGTTCCGCGATACGTCGTACCAGGCGTGATCCGTCCCGCGAGGACCGCGCCGGCGGTCGTCTTCCCGGGGGGAGGGCCGGTGGGGGAGGAGCGCGGGGGCGTCGAACTCGTGGGCGTCGACGGCGCCTTGCTGCGTGGCGTGGGCGTCGCAGGAGGAGGAGCCGTCGGCGTCCCCGGCGCGGCCGAGGACTCGCTCGCGCTTGACGGGGTGACCTTCACCGCCTGACCGGAGTCACCGCCCGGCCGCGCGCCCAACGCCGCGACGAATGCCAGGAGCACAGTGACCCCGGCCACGGCAACGAGCGCCGAGCGCCCCCCACTCGACATGCGTGGTCCGCGCGAAGCACGCCGACGGCGCGAGGAGCGGTGATGCGAACGAGGTATCACTGACAAGTCCTTGCGCTGGTCGACCATCCCGTGACAACAGAGCCTGCCACTGGGGCGTCGGCCATGTGTGCTCTTCGGAGGGGTTGGGGCAGGTGCCGCACCGGGTCGGTCACGGGTAGTACGGGGTGTGGGTGACGGCGGAGAGTTTCAGATAGCGCGCGCCGTCGGCGGTGGCCCAGGTGGAGGCGTTCGGGTTGCCGGGCCAGTCACCGCCGACCGCGATGTTCGCGATGAAGTGCATGCCCGTGCCCGGAGGCGTCGTGTACCAGGTGGTGCCTTTGTAGATCTCGTCCACGTGGAAGTCGATGTGGTCGGGCCACCAGGTGAAGGAGTACGTGTGGAAGGCGTTCGTCCAGCCCGCCGCGTTCGTGCTGGAGAACTGCCGCTGCGCGTTGTTGATGTCGTGCGAGGTCTGGTGGACGACGTTCGGGTTCTGCCCGACGATCTCGGCGGCGTCGAACTCCGGCAGCCACGGATTGAGAAACGCCGCCCACACCGCAGGGAGCAGCCCCTGCCCGTTGGGCATGTTCGCGGTGAATCGGTAGGTGCCGTATCCGTACAGCGCCGTCGACTCCACGCGACCCGAGTAGTAGAGGCCGCCTCCGGCGTTGTACGCCTTGATGATCAGGGTGTTGCCCTCGTACCAGACACAGTCCGGGGTGTACGTCTCCAGCTCGTTGTTGGCGGTCCATCTGCCGCTGATCTTCTTCCAGGAGTTGACCGTCACCGGCGCTCCCCAGGAATCGGCCCGTGCGGCCGGGGCGCCGATCATCAGCGCGGGCGGTACGGCGAGCGCAGCGCCGAGTATGCGTCGACGGCTCGGCTTGTGTGGGGGTGTGGACGTCATTCGCGGCTCCAAAGGTTGGATGAGCGAAGGCGCGTGGGAGCGATCCCACGCTCCACTTGTGGCCGGACTGTAAGAGTGAGTTCGGCAGTTGGCAAGGCGCGCCGCACGAATCGGCATGTGCCTTTGGAAGTTGAAAGCACTGGTTCGACCCAGGCTGTTGATTCCCCTGTAATCCGCGTCCGTGCCTGCCTAGACTCGCTGGCGGTTTCACCTGGTCGAGGTGCCACCCATGCGTTGAGGGGGAGTTGTCATGGGCTTGGAGACTGATGCCCAGCCTGAAGTCGGGACTGATGTCGACTGGGCGCAGGAAGCCGTGCATCTGGTGCGGTCGATTGCCCGCGACGAGGAGTGGCTGGCCGAGGCCACCGCCCGGCTCGCCCCGGGCCGACAGGTCATGGTCGACCTCGGCTGCGGCGCGGGCGGTATGGCCCTGGCCCTTGCCGCAGCGGCGCCCACCGCGCAGGTCATCGCCGTCGACGGCGAACCCGTGCTTCTGGAGCAGGCACGCCGCATCGCGCGCGAGCACGGGGGCCCAGCCCTGAATATCCACTACGCACAGATCCGCTTCGAGGAAGGCCCAGAAGCACTCCGAGCTGCCATCGGCGGCGTGGCGCCGGACCTCATCTGGGCAGCGGCAGTGATTCACCACGCTCCCGACCAGCAGCGCACCGTCGACGAGGCGGCCACACTGCTCGCGCCGGGCGGCCGGATCGCGCTGGCCGAGGGAGGCCTGCCGATGCGCTTTCTGCCGTGGGACACCGGCCTGGGTGAACCTGGCCTCGAATCCCGCCTGGAGACCGCCCAGCATCGCCGCCTCGCCGCCCTGCGCGACCAGTTGCCCGGCAGCGTACGGATGCCGTACGGCTGGCAGGAGCTGCTGCGCAGAGCCGGCCTGGTGGACGTGCGGAGCGTGAGCTTCACCATCGACCGTCAGGCGCCGCCCGGCAGCGCCGTGATGACGGACGTCCTGACGACCCTCGGCAATCAGACCGCGGACCTGATCGACCTCGGCCTGCTCGACGCGGCCGACGCGAAGGTCTGGAACCGCCTCCTGGACCCTGAGGACGAAGCCTGGCTGGGTCGCCGTGAGGACATCTACCAACTCACCTCAAGGGTGGTCCACTTCGGAGACCGGCCGCACGGCTGACGCTCTGCCCGCGGGGCGTGGTGCATGGTGCCCGCCTGCTGACACGCCCGCCGACGTGACGCACGACGCCCGCCGCCGGAGCATTCCGGGGCGGGCGTCATGGCATTGCTGCTTAGGCGGGGGTGATGTTCTCCGCCTGGGGGC
>JOGW01000027.1 GCA_000721375.1 Streptomyces sp. NRRL B-3428
ATCAACGACCCGAGATCATCACTCGAACCCTGCGACGACGAACGCAGCGTCGACAACACGGACGCACCCATGTCGAACTTCATCGGGCCTCCCCCGGCCTGGTCAGATGGGACTGCATGACGGTTTGCATGACCGTTTGCATGGCGGATTGCATACGGAGTCATCTCTATCAATTGATGGTCCGGGCACGCAATCGGCCCCCGCCCTGGAGCGTCATGCCCCGCCCTAGAGCCTCGTCCGCAACGCCGCCCGGGCCGGAAGATGGGTCGCGAGCAGGCCGAGGGCGAGGGCCGATCCCGCGAAGGAGCCGTAGAGCAGCGGGGGGATGTAGGGGTTCTCGCCCGTGAGGCCGTTCATCATCGGGACCAGCGTCGCGAGCGCAATGGCCGAGCCGATGGCGATCCCCGCGCAGGCGACGAGGAGGGCCTCCCAGCCGACCATGCGCAGGACCTGACGGCGGGTGGAGCCGATGAGGCGCAGCATGCCGAGTTCACGGCGGCGGTCGAGGACCGTCATCACCAAGGTGTTGCCGGCGGCGATCGCCGCGAAGCCGCCGAGTACCGCGGCCATGACGGTGTTCGCCCAGGCGTTGAGCTCGCGGTCCATGGACGCGGCGCCCGTGTAGGCCTCGCGGTCCAGGACGTGGCCGGTCTGCCCGCCGAGCGGGGCGAGTGCGTCCGCGGTGCCGCCCTTCGTCCACAGTTCGGTGGAGAAGGGAGAGGTGACGTGGGGGGCCAAAGCGTCCTGAGGAAGGGTGACTTGGGAGAGGCCGAGGCCTCGGCCGTAAGTCGCGACGACGGTCGGGGTCGCCACGGTCCCGTCCGGCAGCCGCAGTTCGACACGGTCGCCGACGCCCACCTTGGCGTTCTTCGCGAGTGAAGCGTCGAGAGCGACCTCGCCCCGGCCGAGCCCGAGAGCGCCGTCGCGTACGTCCAGGTTCTGCACCTGGGCCAGCGACTTCGCCGTACCGGAAACGCCCTGGGCCGAGGCGGACTGGAGCCAGCGGTCGCCGCCCGAGCCGGCCGGGATCAGGACGGAGGTCTTGAGCACGCCCACGGCCGACTCGACGCCCGGGGTGCGGTCGGCGCGCGACACCGCGTCGGACGGCAGGCCGCCGTCCGCGCGCACGATGTGGTCGGCGGTGATACCGGCCTCCTGCTGGTGCGCGGCCGCGCGGTCCTCGCTGGTGTGCATGAAGACGAGCGTGGAGGCGAAGGCCATCGCGAGGACGATGGGGGTGATGGCGGAGGCCATCCGGCGGGAGTTCGTACGGGAGTTGGCCGCCGCTAGATGGCCCGAGGCGCCCGCGCCACGAAGGAGCAGTCCGAAGAGGGCCGCGCAGGCGCGGGCCACGAGCGGGCCGAGCAGGGCGACCGACAGCATGAAGCACATGACCACGCCGAGCGCCGCGTTGGCCGCGTCGTCGCCGGTCTGGGTCGCGGCCAGGCGCGAGAAGAAGAAGCCGCCGACGAGGGCTGCGATGCCGAGAGGTGTACGGATCCAGCCGGGCCGCAGCCGCTCCACGCTCGCCTCGCCGAGCGCCTGGCCCGGCTTGATCCGCGAGGCGCGGCGGGCGGCGGCGTATCCGGCGAGCAGGGCGGTGAGGATGACGGCTCCCGTGGCACTCACCAACGGGATCCAGGAGACGGAGAGTTGGACCCCGTCCGGTACCGCGCCCTTCTCCTTGAGCTGGCCGAACCACCAGGACGCGAGGGCGATCCCCGGCAGACAGCCGAGCGCACCGGCGAGCGGTGCGAGCATCAGGGCCTCGGTGGCGATGGTGCGGCGGATCTGCCGGGGCGTGGCGCCGATGGCCCGCAGAAGCGCGAACTCGCGGGCGCGCTGGCCGACACAGAGTGCGACGGTGCCGGCGGCCGTGAACATCGCGACCATGGTGGCCACGCCGCCGAAGGAACCGCCGATCCCGGTGAGCACTTCCTGGGCGAAGCCGAGCGAGCCGTCCTCGGCGGCGCCGCGGTCCTGACCCGCGTACACCTTCACCTTGCCGCCGAGCTCCTTGCCGCCGAACACCTTGGCGACGGAGGCCTTCAACTCGCCCGCCGACACTCCCTTTTCGGGCAGTACGGCGATGGCGTCGATCTTCCCGGGGTGTCCTGAGATCCGTACGGCCTCGGAGTCGGCGAACCAGGCGGTCGGTTCCTGCGCGCGCGTAAGCCCCGAGACGGTGAAGGTGCGCGGGCCGTCCGCGGTCGTGAGGGTGACGCTGTCGCCCACCCGCCCTGCGGAGAGGACCACCTGCCCGGCCTTCGGCGCCGCACCACTGCTCAGCCGCTCCCCCGTGAAAGCAGTGGACCCCCAGTTGTGCGCGGTCACCGGCCCCTTGGCGCTCTGCAGCGGGAAGGTCAGATCGGCGACGGCCGCGCGAGCACCGGGTGCCGAACGCGCCTTCTCCACCAGGGAGTTGTCGAGCCGGGCACGGTCCGGCACGGGGGACGGCGAATCGCTGCGGCTCTCGCCGCTGCCGGTGACCATGTGGGCCTGCTGGTCGGCTGCCGCGACCACGGGAACGGCGGCGTAGCGCTCGGGCGGAACCGATGCCCTTAGGCCGGTCTCCAGAAGAATTCCGCAGGCCGAAACGATCAGCGCGGCCATCGCGAGCGCGATGAAGGTGCCCGCGAACGAGGCCGGCTTGAAGCGCAGGGCGGCCCGCGAGAGGCCGTTGGGCCGGGACATCAGGCTGCCGCCTCTTCGTACACCGGCGTGACGCGGCGCGTGAGCGCGGCCATGCGGGCGGCGATCTGCTGCGCGTCGCCGCGTTCGAGGTGGTCGGTGATCCGTCCGTCGGCGAGGAAGAGGACACGGTCGGCGTACGCGGCGGCCACCGGGTCGTGCGTGACCATGACGACGGTGGCACCGAGGCCGTCGACGGCGGAGCGCAGAAGTCCCAGGACCTCGGCGGCGGTTGTGGTGTCGAGGGCGCCGGTCGGCTCGTCCGCGAAGACTACGTCGGGGCGGGTGACGAGGGCGCGGGCGATGGCCACGCGCTGCTGCTGGCCGCCGGAGAGCTCGCCGGGGCGGCGCCGTGCCTTGTCGTCCAGGCCGACCTGGGCGAGGACCTCGGCGGCCCGGCGGCGGTCGGGGCGCTGTCCGGCCAGGCGCAGCGGCAGCAGGACGTTCTGCTCGACCGTCAGGGACGGGAGCAGGTTGAACGCCTGGAAGACGAAGCCGAGCCGGGTGCGGCGCAGCTCGGTGAGCTTGTTCTCGCCCATGCCCGTGATCTCGGTGCCGCCGAGGCGGACCGTACCGGCGCTCGGGCGGTCCAGGCCCGCCGCGCACTGCAGGAAGGTGGACTTCCCGGAGCCGGAAGGGCCCATGACGGCGGTGAAACTGCCGCGCTCCAGGCCGAGTTCGATCCCGCGCAGGGCGTGCACCGTGCCGCGTCCGCGGCCGTAGGTGCGGGTCACGCCACGCAGTTCGACGGCGAGCCGCCCGCCTTCGGGTGCCGCCGCCTCGGCTCGGTCCTTGCCTCGTCGCAGCGCCATGGTGGGGCTCGCCTCCGTCGTTCTGTCGTGAGTGCTTCGATCGCCTGCGGTGGGATCGCTTGCGTTCGGATCGCTTACGTTCGATCACTTACGACGGTACGAATCGGGCGCCTGCCCGAGCCATGGAGATGGCCTCCGAGTCATGTGGGGGTTTACCCCACCCCGCGCCGGTCCGCGGCTCTCCATAGTTGCCAGGTAAACAGTTTGATAGGCTAAATATTGACGCGTTCTTGACGCTCCCTTGACCAAAACCTTTGACCAAAGGAGAAGCCCATCGGACACGCAGACACCTTGATAGCCATGGGCGGCGCCTTCCTCGCCGCCGCGGTCCTCGCCCGGCTCGGCGGACGGATCGGACTGCCCACCATTCCGCTGTTCATCCTGGCCGGGATCCTGCTCGGCCCGCACACCCCCGGGATCGTGCTCGTCGCCGACCCCCACGACCTCGAGATGCTCTCCGCGCTCGGACTCGTCCTGCTGCTCTTCTATCTCGGGCTCGAGTTCCACATGGACGACCTCAAGGCGGGCGGCCGCAAGATGGCGCTCGCCGGCGGGAGTTACCTCCTGCTGAACGTCGGCGCCGGCCTGGGTTTCGGATTCGCCCTCGGCTGGGGCACCTCCGAAGCGCTGGTCCTCGCCGGGGTGCTCGGCATCTCCTCGTCCGCGATCGTCACCAAGGTCCTGGTGGACACCGGCCGGCTCGGCAATCCCGAGACCAAGCCGATCCTCGGGATCATCGTGGTCGAGGACATCTTCCTGGCCCTGTATCTGGCGGCGCTGCAGCCCATCCTGTCGGGAGCGGACTCGTTCGCCGCCGCCGTGATGGACGGCGGCAAGGCCTTCGGCTTCCTGATCCTGCTCGCGCTCGCCGCCCGCTTCGGCACTCGGATCATTGGCAAGCTCTTCGCCACGCGTGACGACGAGCTGCTCGTGATCTCGTTCCTGGGCGCGGCCGTGTTCATGGCCGGAGTCTCGGAGTGGTTCGGCGTCGCGGACGCGATCGGTGCGTTCATGGTCGGTCTGATGCTCGGCAGTACGGCCTCCGGTGAGCGGATCCTCAAGCTCGTACATCCGCTGCGTGACGCGTTCGGCGCGATCTTCTTCTTCGCGTTCGGGCTCTCCATAGACCCGGGCGATCTGCCGGTCGTCCTGTGGCCGGTGCTGGCCGCCGTGGCCGTGACACTGGTGATGAACGTGGTCGCGGGACTGGCCGCGGCCAAGGTCTACGGATTCGGAGCGGGCCCCGCCGCCAACATCTCCACCACCCTGCTCGCCCGCGGTGAGTTCGCGCTGATCCTGGCCACGATGGCGGCCGGTGCCGGGCTCGACGACCGGCTCTCGCCGTTCATCGCGGGGTACGTGCTGCTGCTCGCCGTCCTCGGACCGCTGGCCGCCGGGCAGTCGCAGTGGCTGGCCCGCGTACTGCCGAAGAAGCTCCAGAAGGCGGAACTCCAGGAAGTGGAGCTCACGCCTCCCGGCAGAGCAGAAGCAGTGCCCGGTCGTCGTTGACGTCCTTGGCGACCGCCTCGATCAGATGCCAGGCAGCACCGTGGAAGCCGCCCGCGACATAGCGGTCGGCTTCCCCGGTGAGGCGGTCGATGCCCTCGGTCATATCGCGGTCGGAGGTCTCCACCAGGCCGTCCGTGAAGAGCATGAGCACGTCGCCCGGCCGCAGCGAGCCCTTGACCGGGTCGAACTGCGCACCGTCGTACACCCCGAGCAGCGGCCCCTCGGCGGACATCTCCTCCCAGCGGCCCGTACCGGCATGCAGCTGGACGGCCGGCGGGTGGCCCGCGGAGAGCAGTTCGTAGTCGCCCGACTCGAGGTCGAGCGCGAGGTGGATGGAGGTCGCGAAACCCTCGTCCCAGTCCTGGCGGAGCAGATAGCCGTTGGCCGCCGGCAGGAAGTCCTGCGAGGGCAGCGAGCCGAGCAGTCCGCCGAAGGCACCGGACAGGAGCAGCGCGCGCGAGGCCGCGTCCATGCCCTTGCCCGACACGTCGGTGAGGACGACCTCAAGGGTGCGGCCGCCGTTCGTACGGGCCGCGCAGACGAAGTCGCCGGAGAAGGACTGGCCGCCGGCCGGGCGCAGCGCCATCTCGCGGTGCCAGCCGACCGGCAGGGTGGGCAGCTTGCTCTGGACGCGGATGCGTTCGCGCAGGTCGAAGAGCATCGTGCCGCCGCGCCGCCACGGCACACCGACCCGGCTGCGGAACTGGGCGATCAACAGGCCGAAGAACCCGCAGGCCGCGACCACGAGCACTATGCCCGGGGTGACGCGCGCGGGGCCTTCCTGGTACGGCCCGAGCGCGAAGGACTCCACGATCAGGGCGGCCGCGGCGGCCGCGTACAGACCGAGCAGGCTCGCGGGACGAAGCAGCAGTCCGCCCGCGACGATCGGCAGGCAGAGCAGGGCCGGTGAGAACCACACGGGTATCGCGAGCGTGCCCGCGGTGATCGCAGGGATCATCAGGAGCAGACCGGCAAGGGCGATCCAGTCGGAGCCGTCGCCGCGGAAGTAGTCGACACCGGATTTGCGCAGGCCGACGCGGGCCCGGTGCCAGCGTTTGCGCATCCGGGCCGTGAACGTCTCCGCTTCCGCGCGTTCCGCGCGGTCGCGCTGTGCACCGGTCATTTCCGTGGACCCTATCCACCCTTGGCGGCCGCGCGCACGGGAGGTCCGGCTTGTCCCTCGCACGAGCGTGGCCGGTCACACCGCGTGTGACGTAGGGGACACCGCACGTGGCCATGGCCGGACCGCCTCACCTGTACGCCCGGTTCACTCCCTTTGCGAAATCGGCCGCGGACGCCGGGAAAATCCCTCGCCCAATATCCCGAGGGCCTGGTAGGCAGGGCGTATGACACTTGAGATCCGCGTCCTGGACCCGGCCGACTGGGAGCGCTGGTACGGCAAGCTGGAGCTGGCGTTCGGTGGGGTGGCAACGCCCGGGCAGGAGCGGGAGTTCGACCACGCCGTCACCGAGGCGGAGCGTTCGCTCGGGGTGTGGGACGGGGACGAGGCCGTCGGCACCGCGGGGGCCTTCTCCTTCCGTATGTCCGTTCCGGGTGGCGCCCTGGTGCCCTCGGCCGGCGTCACGATGGTGAGCGTCGCGTCCACGCACCGCAGACGCGGCATCCTCACCTCGATGATGCGCCGCCAGCTCGACGACGTACGCGCCCTCGGCGAACCCCTCGCGATCCTCACGGCCTCCGAGCCCGCGATCTACGGCCGGTTCGGATACGGCTGCGCCACACAGCAGCTCGGTGCGGAGATCGACAGCACGCGGGTGCGGATCGCGGTTCCCGCCGGTACGGATGACGTACGGCTGCGCCTTGTTGACGGCGCTCAGTCGCTGGAGCGGTGCGAGGAGCTGTACGCGGGGATCGTGGCGTTGCGGCCCGGGATGCTCGAGCGCCTGGAGACCTGGAAGCCGGGCTTCCTCGTCGATCCGCCCGAGCAGCGCGAGGGCGCCTCGCCGTTGCAGTGTCTGCTGGCCGAGCGGGACGGCGAACTGGTGGGCTACGCCCGGTTCCGCACCAAGCCCGACTGGGACTCAGCGGGGCCCTGCGGCACGGTGAAGGTGCACCACATGGACGCGGTGGACGCCGCCGCGCACGCCGCGATGATGCGGCACTTCCTCTCCATGGACCTGATGACCAAGGTCTCCCTGCGCAACAGGCCGGTGGACGACGGCTGGCAGCATCTCGTGTCCGACGTCCGGCGCTGTGCGCTGACCCTGCGGGACTCGCTGCACGTACGTCTGGTGGAGGTGGGCGCGGCGCTCGAAGCCCGTACGTACCGGGCGCCGGTGGACGTGGTGTTCGAGGTGTCCGACGCCTTCTGCCCGTGGAACGAGGGGCGTTGGCGGCTGACCGGCGACTCGCTCGGCGCCTCGTGCAAGCGCACGGAGGATCCGGCGGATCTCGCCCTGTCCGTACGGGAGTTGGGCTCGGCCTACCTGGGCGGCTTCACGCTGACGGCGCTCGCGGGGGCGGGTCTGGTGCGGGAGCTGCGCCCCGGGGCGCTGGCCTCCGCGTCGCTCGCGTTCGGCTCGGACGTGGCGCCCTGGCTGCCGCACGGGTTCTGAGCGAGGCTGCGGCTCAGCAGGCCGAAAGACCGGTCAGAAGCTCTGACAGCGCGGGCACCAGAAGAGGTTGCGGGCGGCGAGATCGGCGGTGCGGATCTCGCCGCCACAGATGTGGCAGGGCAGCTGGGCCCTGCGGTAGACGTAGACCTCACCGCCGTGGTCGTCCACGCGCGGCGGGCGGCCCATCGCCTCCGGGGTGTGCTCGGGGCGCACGGTGTCGATGCGGTTCAGGCGTACGCCTTCGCGCATCAGCTCCGCCAAGTCCGCCCAGATCAGGTCCCATTCACGACGTGTGAGGTCCTTGCCGAGGCGGTACGGGTCGATGCCGTGCCGGAAGAGGACCTCGGCGCGGTAGACGTTGCCGACGCCCGCGATGACCTTCTGGTCCATGAGCAGGGCGGCGATCGTCGTACGGGAGCGGCTGATCCGCGCCCACGCCTTGTCCGGGTCGTCGTCGGCACGGAGGGGATCCGGGCCGAGGCGGTCGTGTATCGCCTGCTTCTCGCCGTCGGTGATGAAGGCGCAGGTGGTGGGGCCGCGCAGATCCGCGTACGCCTTGGGGTGCTCCAGGCGCAGGCGGACGGTGTCGGTGGGCGGCGGGGCGGTCCCGGTCCCGAAGTTCAGCTTGCCGAACAGGCCCAGGTGGATGTGGATCCAGCCGAGCTTGCCGAAGCCTAGGAAGAGGTGCTTCCCGTGGGCTTCGGCTGAGGTCAGCCTGCGGCCGTCCAGGAGGGCCGCACTGTCCGAGAACTTGCCCTGGGGGCTGGTCACCCGGACGGTGCGGCGTTGGAAGCGAGCCGCGTGGTCCTGTGCCAGGCGGTGGATCGTATGGCCCTCGGGCACGGTTCGCTGTCCTCCGGGAGCGGGTGGGACTCAGCCCTGCGGGTGGTGCGCCGGGATCGGCGGCAGCTCACGGGTGCGCTCGTACTCCGAGAGCATCTCGATACGGCGGGTGTGGCGCTCCTCACCCGAGTACGGGGTGCTCAGGAAGATCTCGACGAACTTCGTCGACTCCTCCAGGGAGTGCATCCGGCCGCCGATGGAGACGACGTTGGCGTCGTTGTGCTCGCGGCCGAGAGCGGCGGTCTGCTCGCTCCAGGCGAGGGCGCAGCGGACGCCCTGCACCTTGTTGGCGGCGATCTGCTCGCCGTTGCCCGAGCCGCCGATCACGATGCCCAGCGAGTCGGGGTCCGCGGCCGTCTTCTCGGCGGCACGCAGACAGAACGGCGGGTAGTCGTCCTGGGCGTCGTAGATGTGCGGACCGCAGTCCACGGGCTCATGGCCGTGGGCCTTGAGCCACTCGACGAGGTGGTTCTTGAGTTCGTAGCCGGCATGGTCGGAGCCGAGGTACACGCGCATGGGTCCGAGTGTGGCACGTCCGCGATCGGGTAGCCGCGCCCGGGTCGGGCCCCAGGACCTGAGGCGGACCTAATGCAACGATCCGGAATCAGGACTTCCGCCCCTTCCCTTGGACCTGTTGAATGCCAGGGCTCGTAACCCGAGAACTTAAGGATTGGTCCATGACCTCGCAACCGTCCCTTGCGAAGGAAGGCGCCACACAGCCCCACAAGGGCGAAGGCACCCCCTCCGCAGACGGCCCCCACGGCTCGAACGGCCTCAAGGCAGGCCTGAAGAACCGCCATCTGTCGATGATCGCGATCGGCGGCGTGATCGGCGCCGGCCTCTTCGTCGGCTCCGGCTCCGGTATCGCCGCCGCGGGACCGGCCATCCTCGTCTCGTACGCGCTCGTCGGCGTGCTCGTCGTCTTCGTGATGCGGATGCTGGGCGAGATGGCCGCGGCCAACCCGGCCTCGGGCTCCTTCTCCGAGTACGCGGACCGCGCGCTCGGCCGCTGGGCGGGCTTCACCATCGGCTGGCTGTACTGGTTCTTCTGGGTCGTCGTCCTCGCCGTCGAGGCGACCGCCGGTGCCGTGATCCTCGAAGGCTGGATACCGGCCGTCCCGCAGTGGGGCTGGGCCCTGATCGTCATGGTCGTGCTCACCGCCACGAACCTGGTGTCGGTCGGCTCCTACGGTGAGTTCGAGTTCTGGTTCGCCGGGATCAAGGTCGTCGCCATCGGCGCGTTCGTCGTGATCGGGTTCCTCGCCGTCTTCGGTGTGCTGCCCGGCTCGGACAACCCCGGCGCAGGCTTCGCCCACCTCACGGACACCGGCGGCTTCCTGCCGAACGGCGCCGGCGCCATCCTCACCGGTGTCCTGATGGTCGTCTTCTCCTTCATGGGCAGCGAGATCGTCACGCTGGCCGCCGGTGAGTCCGAGGACCCGCAGCGCGCGGTCACCAAGGCCACCAACTCGGTGATCTGGCGTATCGCCGTCTTCTACCTGGGCTCGATCTTCGTCGTCCTGACGCTGCTGCCCTGGAACGACAAGTCGATCGTCGACAAGGGCTCGTACGTCGCGGCCCTCGACTCCATCGGCATCCCGCACGCGGGCCAGATCATGAACGTGATCGTCCTGACGGCCGTCCTGTCCTGCCTCAACTCGGGCCTGTACACGGCCTCCCGGATGGCCTTCTCGCTCGGCAAGCGCGGCGATGCGCCCAAGTCCTTCGCGAAGGTCGAGCGCAACGGTGTCCCCCGGGTCGCCATCCTCGCCTCGGTCGTCTTCGGCTTCGTCGCGGTGGGCGCCAACTACCTCTGGGAGGACACCGTCTTCCTGTTCCTGCTCAACTCCTCCGGCGCGGTCGCCCTCTTCGTCTGGCTGGTCATCGCGATCACCCAGCTGAAGATGCGCGGGATCATCCTGCGCGAGGCCCCGGAGAAGCTGGTCGTGAAGATGTGGCTCTTCCCGTTCCTGACCTGGCTGACCATCGGCGGGATCGTCTTCATCTGCGGCTACATGGTGGTGGACGACGCCGGCCGTGAGCAGATGCTGCCCTCGATGGGTATCGCCGCGCTGGTCCTGATCATCGCGGTGGTCCGCGAGCGGATGCGCGCCGCCAAGGTCTGACGCGGATCTGCGTACGACGCCCTCCCTGTGCAGGTCATGGGGAGGGCGTCGGCGTTCCTGTGGTCGGCGTTCCCGTGGTCGGCGTTCCCGTGGTCGACGGGCGTGAGGTGCCGGCGACGGTGGGGGGTGGGGTGGTGGGGTCCGTGCCGGGGTCGTTGCCGCGGGTGGTGAGGAGCATGACGGCTGCTACCGCGGCGGTGACGAGGAGCACGACGGCGGTGAGGAGCTTGGGGCGCCAGTCCTTGGGTTCGGGTGGGGGCTCTTCTCGTACGGGCGCGGGCTTGGGCTCTCGTACGGGATCGGGGGGCCGTGGCGGGATCGCCGGAGGCTCCGGCAGCGCGCGGACCACCGACAGATGGGCCGCGGCCTCGTCCACGTCGGGCCGCCGGGCCGGGTCCTTCGCGAGGAGCGCGGCGAGGAGGCTGCGCAACTCGCCGGCCACCGGCGGGAGTTCCGGCTCCTCGTAGGCGACCGCGTGCAGCGTGGCCAGGGTGGTCGCGCGGACGAAGGGCGGGTTGCCGCCGAGCGCCGCGCACAGTGTCGCGCCGAGCGACCAGAGGTCGGAGTGCGGACCCTGCGCGCGGCCGAGGACCCGTTCGGGCGGCATGTACTCGGGCGAGCCCACGATCATCCCGGCCAGGGTCAGGCCCTGGACGTCCTGCAGCGCGGCGATCCCGAAGTCCGTGAGGACGACGCGGCCGCCGCCCGGTTCGAGGAGCACGTTGCCGGGCTTGATGTCCCGGTGCAGCACCCCGGCCGCATGCACCACCCGCAGCGCCTCGGCGAGCGCGAGCCCGACGCGCGCCGTCTCGCGCACCCCCAACGGACCGTCCTCGTCGAGGACTTGCTCGAGCGAGCGCGCCTCGACCAGCTCCATCACGATCCAGAGCCGGGCATCCTCCTCGACCACGTCGTAGACCCGTACGACATGGGGATGGTCGATCCGTGCGCTGGCCCGCGCCTCGCGCAGGACCCGTTCGCGGCGGATGGCGGGGTCCTCGTCCCCGGGGCCGTCGAGATACATCTCCTTGACGGCGACGGCCCGGTCGAGCATCTCGTCACGGGCCCGCCAGACCTGGCCCATGCCGCCGCGCCCGATGGGCTCGCCGAGCCGGTAACGACCGGCGATCAGGGCTCCCCGTATCCGCTCTGGCATGTCCGTCGCACCCCCGTGTGCCGAGTTGAACGTGCCGCTCCTCCAGCTTAGTTCGGGACGAACCAGTGCCAACTCCCCGGCGCCCCTCACTAATTGCCAAGACTTCTTCGCGAAGAACTCTTCGCAAAGAAGTCTTTGTACTCTACGGTGAACCGCATGAAGGAAACCGTTGTTCTGGATGCCAAGGGCCTGCGCGCCCTCGCCCACCCCGTACGCGTACAGGCCCTCAACCTGCTGCGCAGGCACGGGCCTTCGACAGCGACCCGGATCGCCGAGCAGCTCGGGGTGAACTCGGGTACCGCCAGCTATCACCTGCGTCAGCTCGAAGCCGCGGGCTTCGTCGAGGAGGACACCGAGCGCGGCAACGCGCGGGAACGGTGGTGGCGTCCGGTGCACCGCGTGACCACGCTCGACATAGGTGCGCACACGGAGCAGGAGCCCGAGGCGACCCTCGCCTATCTGCACTCGGTGGCGGACTCGTACGCCGAGCGCACCCGGCGCACGCTCGACTCGCTGCAGACGTTGCCGGCCGCCTGGCAGGAGGCCTTCGACCTCTCCAACTGGCCGCTGCGGCTGACTCCCCAGGAGGCCGGTGAGCTGCGCACGGAGCTGCACGCCGTGATCGCCCGCTACCGCAAGGACGCGGTGGAGAGTGCCGAGCAGGCGCCCGAGGGTGCCGAACGCATCACGCTGATCACGCAGTTGCTGCCCGAGCCCGAGGCCACGACGGGCGGGGACGCATCGCCGTCCGTCGACGCGGCGACGGACGGGGGCCTGATATGACGCCGGATGTCCAGCACACAGCCGGGCCGCGGACCCTACGGCCTCTGATCGGGGTGCTCAGCGCCCTCGTCGTCTCCCTGACCGGCACCCGCGTCTCGGCCATCGCCCTGCCGTGGTTCGTCCTGATGACGACCGGCAGCGCGACACAGACCGGGCTCGTCGCCTTCTGCGAGATGACCCCGTACGTGGTGGCCAAGGCGCTCTCGGGACCACTGGTGGACCGGACAGGTCCGCGGGCGGTGTCCTGGATCACGGATCTGATCAGCTCGGCCGCCGCGCTCGCCGTACCCGTGTGCCACGGGCTCGGCCTGCTCTCGCTCCCCCTGCTCCTCGCGCTCGTGGCGGTGATCGGCACCGCGCGCGGTCCGGGCGATCTGGCGAAGCGGGTGATGGTCCCCGACGCGGCCGAGCGCGGTGGCGTACCGATGGAGCGGGCCATGGGGCTGAGCGGGGTCATCGACCGGCTCGCGTCCACCATCGGCCCGGCGGCCGGCGGCGCGCTGATCATGCTGGTCGGCCCGCTGACCGGGCTGATCGTGAACGCGGCCTGTTTCGCGCTCGGTTCAGTGATCGTCTCGTGCGCGCTGCCCCGGGAGATGGGACGGCAGGCACCGGCACAGGAGGACGACCGGGGGGCGGACGAGACCTACCGGCAGCGGTTCGCCGCGGGGTTCACCTTCCTGCGGGGCGACCGGCTGCTGCTCTCCCTCGTCGTGATGGTCGGGATCACCAATCTGCTCGACGCCGCGTTCAACGCGGTGCTCGTACCGGTGTGGGCCAAGGAGACCGGCAACGGGCCCGCCGCGATCGGGCTGCTCGCCGGGGCGGGCAGCGCCGCCGCCGTGGCGGGGAGTCTGCTGGCCACCGTGGTGGCGCACCGGCTGCCGCGCCGGACCGTGCTCATCGGCGGCTTCCTCGTGCTCGGCGCCCCGAGGTTCCTCGCGCTCGCGTCCGGAACATCCCTGGGCACGCTGGTCGCGGTCTTCGTCGTCGCCGGGTTCGGAGCGGGATTCCTCAACCCGATCCTGGGCGCGGTCTCCGTGGAGCGTGTCCCCCGGCACCTCCTCGGCCGGGTCCAGGCGCTCGGAGATTCGCTGGCCTGGTCGGGGATTCCGCTGGGTGGTCTGCTGGCAGGTGCCGCCGCAGGGATCGTCGGTCTCACCCCCGTGCTCCTGGTCTGCGGGGCCGTGTACTTCCTGACGACGAACCTGACGGGGCTGCGGCCCGAGTGGGCGGAGATGGACCGCGCACGGGCCGACGCGGAACGGGGAAAGGTGGCACAGGAAAACGCGGAACGGGAAAACGCGGAACGGGCCGACAGCAGCCGACCCGTTCCGAAAGCGTGAGGAAACAGCGTGCGGAAACTCGGCACTCAGCCCTTGCGGCCGGCCAGCTTCCAGGCCGCCGGCAGCGCACCCATCGCAAGCGCGGCCTTGAGCCCGTCGCCGATCAGGAACGGCACCACACCGGCCGCCCAGGCGGCGGAGAGCGACATACCGGTGGACGCCATCAGCCACGGCACGCCCACCGCGTAGATCACCGCGGAGCCGAGCACCATCGTCCCCGCCGTACGCAGGACGGAACGGTCGCCGCCACGGCGGGCCAGCGCGCCGACCATTCCGGCCGCGAGCAGCATGCCGACGATGTAGCCGAACGAGGCGCCGCCCCAGCCGGACGTGCCGTTCTGGAATATGGGGGCGCCGAGGCTGCCGACCAGCGCGTAGAGACCGAAGGAGAGCAGACCGCGACGGGCACCGAGGGACGTGCCGACGAGCAGCGCGGCGAAGGTCTGGCCGGTGACGGGGACGGGCGAGCCCGGGACGGGGACCGCCAGCTGCGCGGAGAGCGCGGTGAGCGCGGCGCCGCCCACGACCAGCGCGATGTCACGCACACGCGAGGCGGGCAGAAGGTCGGCGAGGACCTCACCGGGACGGGTCGCGACAGCTGCGGTGCTCATACGGACTCCAGGACAGACGGGCAGGGACCCGCACGACACGGGCTCGGAACACGGTGACGCTATCCCAGGGGTCAACGCTCGTTCACCATCAGCCGTCGACAAAGCGGGACTTGGAGCGTTCGTATGCTCCGTACAAAAACAAGCCCCCGCGCCGGAAGCAGGTGACCTCCGTCACTAGGGACCAAGCCCAGCTATGCCCCTTTTGCGCAAATCGATCCGCGCAGGCGAGACTGTAGGGTCCCACCAATTCATTTCGAGAGCCGAGCACGCATCAGATGCACGAGACGCGCGAGAAGACCTCGCTGACCGACGGGCCCGAGCCCCTCAGCCACGGCCTGAAGCAGCGCCACCTCACGATGCTCGGACTCGGCGGAGTCATCGGCGCCGGCCTCTTCGTCGGCTCGGGTGCGGGCATCGCCGTCGCCGGTCCCGGGATCATCGTGTCGTATCTGATCGCGGGCCTTCTCGCGATGCTGGTGATGCGGATGCTCGGCGAGATGTCGGCCGCCGTGCCCGCCTCCGGTTCGTTCTCCGTGCACGCCGAGAAGGCGATCGGGCGGTGGGCCGGGTTCAGCGCGGGGTGGCTCTACTGGTTCCTGCTGGTCATCGTGCTCGCCGTCGAGGCCACCGCCGCCGCGCAGATCGCGCACGGCTGGGCGCCGGGTGTGCCGCAGTGGGCCTGGGTCCTCATCTTCATGGCGGTCTTCACCGTGGCGAACCTCGTCGCGGTGAAGAACTTCGGCGAGTTCGAGTTCTGGTTCGCGGCGCTCAAGGTCAGCGCGATCGTGGCCTTCCTGGTCCTCGGCACGCTCGCGATCTTCGGCATCCTGCCCGACACCGACCCGGTCGGCTTCACCAACCTCACCGGCCAGGGCGGCTTCCTGCCCAACGGCTGGGAGGGTGTGATCTCCGGCGTCCTCGCGGTGATCTTCGCGTTCGGCGGCCTGGAGGTCGTCACCATCGCGGCCGCCGAGTCCGAGGACCCGGCCCGCTCGGTCTCGCGCGCGGTGCGCAGCGCGGTGTGGCGGATCCTCTTCTTCTACGTGGGGTCGATGCTGGTCATCGTGACGGTGCTGCCGTGGACGATGCAGAACGGCCAGACCAGCCCGTACGTGACCGTCCTTGACTCGATCGGCATCCCCTCGGCCGGCACGGTCATGAACATCGTGGTCTTCGTGGCCCTGCTCTCCGCGCTCAACGCCAACGCGTACGGCTCCTCGCGGATGCTCTTCTCGCTGGCCGAGCGCGGTGAGGCGCCCCGCGCGCTGCTCAAGGTCGCCGGCCGCGGAGTCCCCCGGCGCGCGGTGCTCGCCTCGGTCGCCTTCGGCTTCGTGTCCGTACTGCTCAATCTGAAGTGGCCCGACTCCGTCTTCCACTACATGCTCAACGCGGTCGGCTCGGTCCTCATCTTCGTCTGGGCGATGATCGCGGTGGCCCAACTGCGCCTGCGGCGGCGGATCGAGCGCGAGGCTCCCGAGAAGCTGATCCTGAAGATGTGGGCGTTCCCGTATCTGACGTGGGTGGCGCTCGCGGGCATGGCGGTGATCGTGGGCCTGATGCTCACGGACGACACGGCCCGTCCGCAGCTGCTGTGGTCGGGGGGTGCGACGGTGGTCGTGATCGCGGTCGCGCTCGTACGGGATGCCGTGCTCGACAAGCGGAAGTAACTGCTCCAGTACGTCGGGTGATCAATGCGTCCGCTATCCGGTCGGCCTCGCCGCGCCACCGGACGGACCACCCACACTGATCTTTCGCTTACGCACATCTGACGCCGACCCGTAACGGATTCCCCGCTGATGACTCCGCCCTCCACACCCGTCCTCTCCAAGGGCCTCAAGCAGCGCCACCTGTCGATGATCGCGCTCGGCGGTGTGATCGGCGCCGGACTGTTCGTCGGTTCGGCCTCGGCGATCGCCTCCGCAGGTCCGTCGATCATCGTCGCGTATGCGATCTCCGGCGCGCTCGTGATGCTCGTGATGCGCATGCTCGGTGAGATGGCCGCGGCCAATCCGGCCTCCGGTTCGTTCTCCGTGCACGCCGAGAAGTCGATCGGACCGTGGGCGGGCTTCACGGCCGGCTGGTCGTTCTGGTTCCTGCTCTGTGTGGCCGTCGGCCTCGAAGGCATCGGCGCCGCGTCGATCGTGCACGGCTGGATACCGGGCGTCCCCGAGTGGGTGTTCGTCGCGATCTTCATGCTGCTCTTCTGCGTCACGAACCTCATCTCCGTACGTCACTTCGGTGAGTTCGAGTTCTGGTTCGCCACGCTCAAGGTGCTCGCGATCGTGGCCTTCCTGGTCATCGGCGTGCTCGCGATCCTCGGCATCCTGCCCGGCTCCGACACCGCGGCCCCCGGCCTCAGCCACCTCTCCGGCGACGGCGGCTTCTTCCCGAACGGCACCGAGGGCTTGATCGCCGGTCTGCTCGCCTCTGTCTTCGCGTACGGCGGTCTGGAGACCGTCACGATCGCGGCCGCCGAGTCCGAGCACCCGGTCAAGGGTGTCGCCAAGGCCGTGCGCACGGCGATGTGGCGTATCGCGCTCTTCTACGTCGGATCGATGGCGGTCATCGTCACGCTCGTACCTTGGAACGACCCGGCGCTGGCCTCCGGCAAGGGCTCGTACGTCGTCACCCTGGAGTCTCTCGGACTGCCCGCCGCCGGACAGATCATGAACGTGGTCGTCCTGATCGCCCTGCTCTCCGCGATGAACGCCAATATCTACGGCGCCTCGCGCATGGCCGGCTCGCTGGTCTCGCGCCGCCTCGGCCCGCCGGCGCTCGGCCGGATCTCGGGCGGCGTGCCGCGGATCGCGGTCATCACGTCCTGCGCCTTCGGCTTCTTCACCGTACTGCTCAGCAAGTGGTACCCCGAGACGATCTTCGCCTGGCTGCTCAACATGATCGGCGCGATCATCCTGGTCGTCTGGTTCTTCATCGCGGCCGCCCAGCTGCGCATGCGCCGCCAACTGCAGCGCGAGGCGCCGGAGAAGCTGGTCGTGAAGATGTGGCTGTTCCCGTGGCTGACCTGGGTGGCGCTCGCCGGTATGGCGACGATCTTCGTCCTGATGGCTCGCGAGGAAGGCACCCGGATCCAGCTGTATTTCACGGGCGGCCTGACGGTGTTCCTCGCCGTGGTCGGCTACGCGCTGCAGCAGTCCAACAAGCTGAAGGACCTGACCGGGAAGGTCGAATCGCTGGCAGCGCGGATCGAAACGCCCTCCGGCGAGAAGACCCGCGAGAAGGTCACCACCTCCGCCTGACCTCACCGCCCCACCCCCGCACCACAGGCCCCGCCCGGCGCTCCCGGGCGGGGTTTTCGCGTGCCCGGCCGCACTCCGACGATCTATTGCTGTTAGCCTGCAGTTGCAAGAGAGTTGCAATAAGGGACTGCGGCAAGAGACTCGCAGTACGCAGATCTCGGAGGGGATCGATCGTCATGGCCGTCTACACGCTTCCTGAACTTCCTTACGACTACTCCGCACTGGCGCCCGTGATCAGCCCGGAGATCATCGAGCTGCACCACGACAAGCACCACGCGGCGTACGTGAAGGGGGCCAACGACACCCTGGAGCAGCTCGCCGAGGCGCGTGACAAGGAGACGTGGGGCTCGATCAACGGCCTGGAGAAGAACCTGGCCTTCCATCTCTCCGGCCACATCCTGCACTCGATCTACTGGCAGAACATGACGGGCGACGGCGGCGGCGAGCCCCTCGCGGCCGACGGCGTGGGCGAGTTGGCGGACGCGATCACCGAGTCCTTCGGCTCCTTCGGCGCCTTCAAGTCCCAGCTCACCAAGGCCTCGGCCACCACGCAGGGTTCCGGCTGGGGCGTCCTCGCGTACGAGCCGGTCAGCGAGCGGCTGATCGTCGAGCAGATCTACGACCACCAGGGCAACGTAGGCCAGGGCTCGACCCCGATCCTGGTCTTCGACGCCTGGGAGCACGCCTTCTATCTGCAGTACAAGAACCAGAAGGTCGACTTCATCGAGGCGATGTGGGCGGTCGTCAACTGGCAGGACGTGGCCCGTCGTTACGCGGCGGCGAAAGAGCGTTCGTACAACTTGCTGCTGGCGCCCTGACGTTGCCGCAGCACCCTGAGCACCTGCCCTCGTGATCGTCTTCTCAACGGTTCACCGAGGCAGGCGGATAGAGGAAAGCCCCCGCGAGGACGTGACTCGCGGGGGTTTTCCGCACGTGGCTCGGTCCTTCAGGGCCGAGAAAGTTGACTCAGAGGTCGAAGACGGCCCTCAGCCCGATCTCGACGGCTTCCATGGTCCGTTCCTCGACCGGCCCCAGGTCGTTGATGAACCAGGTGGCGGCGAGCGTCCGGAACTCCCCGAGCACGATCGTGCCGGTGGACGGAGTGTTGAGGGGGATGTCGACGAGGGTGGCCTCGCGGACCTGCTGCGGGTAGATCGGGACGCAGGTGGCGGCCTTGTGCTGGGCGTTGAAGGCGTCCGAGGAGATCACCAGCACGTGGGCCGGGCCGCCTTTGAACTCCAGCTCGTAGACGTGCCCTCGGTTCACCGGCCCGCCACCCGCGCCCAGCGGGCGAGGGTCTCGTCTTCGCTCTCCCCGGGCGCGGAGGCCTCGGGGGTCACGATGCCGGCCTCGGCACGGAGCTGGAGCGAGCGCTTCAGCTCCTCTTCGAGCATCTGGCGGCGCAGTATCCGTGCCGTGTACGCCGAGGCGTTGCCCTTCGCCTTCACGAACCGGGCGACATCGTCGGGCAGGCTCATCGTCATGTTCACCGTCATGTCCTCCATCATACGCCCGTAGTGCGGACTGTGGTATCCGGCGTACGGGTGGCGGTGCGCCTGCCAGGTCGGCTGGCGCACCGCCACATACGGACGGTCACTTCAGGCGAACGCGCATCTGCGGCACGCGCACGACGGGAACCGCCCCGGCGCGTCCGTCACCGGCCCTCCCTCGGAGCCCGCCTCGTACCTGACCGTCGGCCCCCACGTACGGCCGCCGTCGCGCGAGACCCGTAGCGTCATCGTGGTCACGGGCCTCACCAACGGCCCCCGTGCCGCGTCGACTTCCGCTTCAGCCATGCCTTCACCTGCTCCTTCTCCTCGACGGAGGCGGCCCGCAGGTCACGTACGGCGATGCTCGCGACGAAGTGCACGAACCGCACCCGCCGCCATTCGCCGTCCCTGCCGATCACCTTGCCGGGTCCGTAGACGTCGGTGCCGGTGTGGGCGACGTACGCCCCTGGCTCGTGCATGACCCGCCCGCCTCTCGCTCTGTGTGGCGTTCCGCTTACACAGTGGAGCGAGCGGGCTTACGCTCGGTAGTGGTTCGCATGTGACAACGCACTTGGCACATCCGGAGGTTGGCGTGGCGATCATGGACGGTCCGGGGGCACGACAGCAGTACGGCGACGAACTGAGGCGGCTGCGCGAGGCGGCCGGGCTCACGCAGGAGGAGCTGAGCGTGCGGGCGGTGATGTCGCGTACGCATATCGCGCATATCGAGGCGGGGAGGCGGCGGCCGGATCTGGCGGATGCGCGGCGGCTGGATGAAGTCCTTGGCGGGGACGGGGTGTTGGTGCGGTTTCTGCCGACGCTGGGCGAAGGGCGGGTGGCGGAGCACTTTGCGGAGGCGCTGCGGCTTGAGGGCATGGCCAAGGTGATCCGGGTGTACGGCCCGAAGCTGGTGCCGGGCGTCCTACAGACGGAGGCGTACGCGAGGGCGGTGCTCGGGTCGGGCTTCCCCGCGAAGAGCGACGAGGAGCGTGACAAGCTCCTTGTCACACGTCTCGAACGGGGCCGGATTCTGGACGATTTCCACACTCCGGTCCTCTGGGCGCTGCTCGACGAGGCCGTGTTGCGGCGCCCGATCGGCAGCCGGGCCATCATGTGCGAACAGCTCTGTCACATCGTGGAGTTGGGGGCGAGCCGCCGGATCAGGGTGCATGTGCTTCCGTTCTCGGCGGGCTCGCATGCGCTGATGGAGGGGGTCGTCTCGCTGATGTGGTTCGACGATCTCCCGCCGGTGGCGTACGTGGAGGGCTTGAGCATCGGTCGGGTACTCGAAGTCCCGTCCGTGGTACGCGAATGCCAGGCGGCATACGATCACGCCTTGGGGGACGCACTTTCGCACGACGCTTCCCTGGCCATGATCGAATCCGCCGCGAAGGAGTATGAGCATGCACTGCAGGAATGAGTACGTGAGCATCCCTGACGCCTCCGTCGTGCCCGGTTGGCGCAAGTCCAGCTACAGCGGCGGCGAGAGCGGCCAGTGCCTGGAAGTCAACGACGCCTGCCACGGCGCCTGCGTCCCCGTCCGCGACAGCAAGAACCCCACCGGCCCGGCGATCGTCTTCTCCCCCACCGCCTGGACCACGTTCGTCGCCGCCGTCCACGCCGGAAGTCTCGAGCGCGGCTGACGCTTGCGGCAAGGTGGTGCAGTACAGCGACCTGGTGGGCGCCATTTCGCCTCCCGGAGGATGACTCGGAGTCCGGGAACCGCTGGCCGAGGTCCTGCGGGTGCCGAAGGACCTGTAGCCCACCGCCGCTCAGTCTCCGTCGACCAGCCCGTCCAGCTCCCCCACCGCCTCGAACTCCCTTGCCAGACCGGTCTCATGGAGGCGGGCGAAGGGTGTGAAGGGGATGCCGTACTCGGATTCGCCGCGGTCGAAGTTCCAGGACTTGTGGGCCAGGAAGCGGTAGGTGACCCGGCCCGGGGAGCCGTCCTCGCGGACCTCGACCGTGCCGGTGAGGCGGTAGGACACCCCGCGCAGGGCCAGCCACAGGTCGGCGTCGTCGCGGCGGGTGACGCCGACGCCGCGCCAGCCGCTGTCGGCGCGGTACACGCCCGGGGCGCGGTCCTCGGCCTCCTCGCGCCAGAGGTCGAGTCGCTCGTCCACCGCGGTGCGTACCACCGGCAGGGCGAGCAGAGCGCGGGCGTCGAGGCGGTACGGGCGGCCCGTGCCGCGCAGGTAGTGGCGCAGGGCGCCGGCCGCGGTGGGCAGGCCGAGCGCGCGCCACAGCGGCGGCAGGGCCCGGGTGGCGATATGGACCGCGTGGTCGGTGAGCCGGGGACGGTACGACGCGTAGGGGGCGTTGTCGTTCGGGATCCTCGGATCCTCGCGGCCGCCCTCGATGCCGATCACTGTGGTCGTCCCCATACGGGGACGCTAAGCGAGCTTCGGCCCGCCCGCCTGTCGAGGCGTCCGGGTGGGGCAGGGCCGGGTGGCCGCGTGGTGGGGAAGGCCCCACCACGCCCGTCCACCGATCGGTGGAACGGAAGTACAACCAGCCGGTGCTGTCGTCAAAACCCCCTGCTCACACAGGATTTGGGCATGACAACGACGACTGTGCGCATCGCTCGCTGGAGCGCTCTGCACCCCTGGAAGGCCATCATCGGCTGGGTGCTCTTCGTGGCCCTGTGCCTGGGCGTGGGCAGCGCCCTCGGCATCAACGAGGCGCGGACCGCCGACTACCGCGTGGGCGAGGCGGGCCGGGCGGAGGCGATGGCCGCCGAGGGCGGGCTGCAGTGGCAGCCCACCGAGCAGGTGCTGATTTCCGCACGCTCCGGCGCGCTCGACCGGTCCGCAGCGGATGCGGCCGCCCGGGATCTGACCGGGCGGATGGCGAAGCTGCCCGCCGTACAGGAGGTGGCGAAGCCGCTGGCCTCGAAGGACGGCCGGACCCTGATGGTCGAGGTGACACTGCGGGGTGAGGAGCGGGACGCCAAGGAGAAGGTCGACGCGCTGATCGCGCAGACCGCGGCCGTGCAGAAGGCGCACCCGCAGTTGCTCCTGGAGGAGACCGGAAGTCCCTCGATCAGCAAGGGCGTCGAGGCCCAGCGCAGCGGTGACCTGGCGCTGAGCGAGGCGATCACGCTGCCGGTCACGCTGATCACGCTGTTCGTGGTGTTCGGCTCGGTGGTCATGGCGAGTGTGCCGATGCTGCTCGCGCTGACCTCGATCGCGGCGGCGATCGGTCTGTCGATGGTGGCCTCGCATCTGTCCCCGGACGCCGGGGTGGGCACGAATGTGATCCTGATGATCGGCCTCGCGGTCGGCGTGGACTACACGCTCTTCTATCTGAAGCGGGAGCGCGAGGAGCGGGCCCGTGCGGGCGGCCGGCTGAGCGCGGAGGCGCTGGTGGAGCTGGCGGCGGCGACCTCGGGCCGTGCGGTGGTGCTCTCCGGGCTCGCGGTGATCGTCTCCACGGCGACCCTGTATCTGGCCTCCGACGTCATCTTCTCCTCGCTCGCCACCGGCACGATCGTGGTGGTGCTCGTCGCGGTGCTCAGCTCGCTCACCGTGCTGCCCGCGCTGCTCGTGAAGATCGGCAAGCGACAGGAACGCCGGGCCGCCAGGCGGGCCGAGCGCGGTCTGCGCCCCCGGAAGGTACGGGGCGACGGTGACGGACGGATCTTCGCCGCGCTGATGCGGCCCGCGACCCGGCATCCGCTCGCCACCCTCGTCGTCGCGACCCTCGCCCTGCTCGCCCTCGTACTGCCGCTGACCGGTCTGAAGCTCACCGAGATGAGCCGGGACACGCACTCGCGCGAGATCCCCGCGATGCAGGTCTTCGACCGGCTCAACGACGCGTATCCCGAGCGCCGGGTGACCCACCAGGTCGTCGTACGGGCGGATGCCGCGCAGGCCGGTGAAGTGACGCAGGCTCTACAGGAGTTGGGGAAGCGGGCCGGGAACGATCCGCTGTTCACCGGGAAGCCGGGACTTCGGGTGTCCGAGGACGGCCGGGTCCACGTACTGGATCTGCGGGTGCCGCATCTGGGCAACTCCCCCGAGGCGTACGACTCGCTGGCCCGTCTCCGTGACCGCTACGTGCCCGCCACGGTCGGCGGGATCGACGGCGCCGAGACCGGGGTGAGCGGGGACGTGGCCCGCTACGCCGACTATCCGGCCCACCAGAACAGCAAACTGCCGCTGGTGCTCGGCGTGTTGCTGCTCGTGACCTTCCTGATGACGCTGATCGCGTTCCGTTCCGTGGTGCTGGCGCTGCTCGGTGTCGTGCTCAATGTGCTGTCGGCGGCAGCCGCGCTCGGCCTGCTCGTCCTGGTCTTCCAAGGGACCTGGGCCGAGGGGCTGCTCGACTTCCAGTCGACCGGATCGATCGGCTCGCGGGTGCCGCTGTTCCTGTTCGTGATCCTGTTCGGACTCTCCATGGACTACCAGGTGTTCGTGGTCAGCCGGATCCAGGAGGCGGCGCTGGCGGGCGTACCGACGAGGAAGGCCGTCCTGGACGGGATGCGCAGTTCGGCGAGTGTGGTGACGAGTGCGGCCGTGGTGATGACGACGGTGTTCGTGAGCTTCGTCTTCCTGCACATCATCGAGATGAAGCAGATCGGGTTCGTGCTCGCGGCGGCCGTACTGCTCGACGCCTTCGTGATCCGGATCATGATCCTGCCGGCGGCCATGATGCTGCTCGGCGAGGCGAGTTGGTGGCCTTCGCACGGAGTGCGCAGGGCGCGGCGGGCGGCCGTCCGGCCCTCGGTACGGACCGCTGACGATCTTCCGGTCCGGACGGCGGTCGACGTACGTTGATCAGCATGACTCCTCCCGCAGGGCCGGCCGACGAGGCCTCCGCCCCCTTCTGGGCCAGGTCGCTGCGCCGCTGGAACACGGTGTGCTGGGTGCTGTTCGCCGCGATGGCGGTGGGCCTGCTCGCGATGGACGAGCCCGGCGGGAGCAAGTACGGGGCGCTGGCGCTGCTCGGCGGAGTGGCCCTGTGCTACGCGGTGCTCGACCGCTTCCCGGACAACCCGGTGGTCAGGCCGCACGGTTACCTCGTGGTCCTGATCCTCGCGCTCGCCTCACTCGCGTATCTGCGGATGAGTTACGCCTCGCTGTTCATGGTGACGCTGCCGCACTACTGGATGTTCGGGCGGACGCGGCGGGCCTCGACGGTCTTCCTCGGTCTGGCCGCCGTGGCGACACTGACCGGGAGCTGGCTGCGCAACGGCTGGTCGGCGGAGTTCTTCAGCGAGACCGTCGTGGGCACCCTGATCGTGGTCGCGGTCGGCGTCCTGATCGGCCTCTGGGCGCACTCGGTGGTGGAGCAGAGCACCGAACGGGCCCGGCTGATCGTCGAGTTGGAGCGGACCCAGGAGCAGCTGGCCGAGGCGCACCAGCGCCAGGGGGCGGCCGACGAGCGGGAGCGAATGGCGCGCGAGATCCATGACACGCTCGCGCAGGGCTTCGCCTCGATCATCGTGCACGCGGAGGCGGCACGGGCCGAGGACGGCCGCAGCGCACAGCAGTTGCGGGCCATCGAGTCCACCGCGCGGGACAACCTGGCCGAGGCCCGGGCCCTGGTCGGCGCGGGGCAGCAGCAGGCGCAGGTCGCGGCGGGCTCGGTGGCGCAGACGCTCGGCCGGGTCCTCGACCGGTTCGCGGAGGACACCGGCCTGACCGTGGACCGCGAGCTCGACGACCTCGTCTGCGACCAGCCGTCCCGTATCGCCCTGCTCCGCTGTACGCAGGAGTCCCTCGCCAATGTCCGCAAGCACGCCCGGGCGACCACCGTCTCGGTGGTCCTCACGAAGGGTCCGTACGCAGTGGAGCTGGAGATCACCGATGACGGGACCGGGTTCGTGGTGGAGAAGTCGGCGGGGTTCGGTCTGGTGGGGATGGAGCGCAGGCTCGCGGAACTGGGCGGGGAGCTCATGATCACCAGCTCGCTCGGGGACGGGACACGGGTGCTGGCGCGGATACCGGTCGTGGCCGAGGAGGCTGCTCGATGAACTCGGTGAAGGGGACGGGGACGGGGACGGACAGGGTGCAGATCGTCGTGGCCGACGACCACACCGTGATGCGCGCGGGTGTGGTGGCGCTGCTCGCCTCCGAGCCGAGCATCGAGATCGTCGCGGAGGCCGGTGACGGACAGGGCGCGCTGGCCCAGATCGAACGGCATACGCCCGATCTCGCCCTGCTCGACCTGCGGATGCCGGTGCTCGACGGGGTGGCCACCACCGAGCGGATCGTGGCGGACTTTCCCCGTACGCGGGTGCTGATCCTCACCACGTACGACACCGACGCCGAGATCGAGCGTGCGGTGGAGGCGGGCGCCGTCGGCTATCTGCTCAAGGACGCCACGCGCGAGCAGCTGGTGGCCGCGATCCACGCGGCGGCGCGCGGCGAGACGGTCCTTGCGCCGAGGGTCGCCGAGAAGCTGGTGGCGCGGATGCGCCGGCCCGCCGTCGTCCCGCTGACGGCGCGCGAGGCGGATGTCCTGAACGCGGTCGCGGACGGCCTGACCAACGCGGAGATCGGGCGGCGGCTCGTCATCGCGGAGGCGACCGTGAAGACCCATCTGCTGCGGCTCTTCGCCAAGCTGGACGCGAAGGACCGTACGCACGCGGTGGTGATCGCGCTGGAGCGCGGGCTGCTGCAGCGGGGCTGAACAGCTGAGGGCGGCCGGTCCGTGGACCGGCCGCCCTCAGCGTCCGTCAGAAGATCACTTCAGGTTCGAGAAGTCCGGACCCGCCGTACGCGTGCGCTTGATCTCGTAGAAGCCGGGCGTCGAGGCGACCAGGAGCGTGCCGTCCCACAGGCGGGCCGCGGCCTCGCCCTGCGGGGCCGGGGTGACGACCGGGCCGAAGAAGGCGATCTGCTCGCCGTCCGCGCCGGGCACCGCGATGACCGGGGTGCCGACGTCCTGGCCGACCTTGTCGATGCCCTCCTTGTGGGAGGCGCGCAGCTCGGTGTCGTAGGTGTCCTTCTCCGCGTACTCGATCAGATCGGCGGGCAGGCCGACCTCTTCCAGGGCGGCGGCGACGGCCTCGAGGGTCGGACCTTCGCCACGGTTGTGGAAGCGGGTGCCGATCGCGGTGTACAGCGCGCCCACCACGTCGTCGCCGTGCAGCTGCTGTGCCGCGGTGACCACACGCACCGGTCCCCAGCCCTTCTCCAGGAGCTCCTTGTACTGCTCCGGCAGGTCGTCCCGGTTCTCGTTCAGGACGGACAGGCTCATCACGTGCCAGCGCACCTGGACCGGACGTACCTTCTCGACCTCGAGCATCCAGCGGGAGGTCATCCAGGCCCAGGGGCACAGGGGGTCGAACCAGAAGTCCGCGGTGACCTTTTCGCCGGTGTTCTGCGCAGCCTGCTCGGTCATGACTGTTGAATCCTCCATCGACATTCCGTCACGCTTCGTCATCGACTTCCGTCGCACATCTGTCCCGGGAACATCCTGGCCAACGAGGGCATTCCCGGATGCCCGCCGTCGGGGCGACATGGGAGGATCGCATCGATCGCGACACCACAAGCCGTCGGATCGACCCGTCCATGCGTGTTACGAGGGAGTACCCGTGCCCGGAGAGAACCTGTCCCGCGACGAAGCCCGGGAGCGGGCCGCACTGCTGTCCGTCGACGGTTACGAGGTCTCGCTCGACCTCAGGTCCGCGGTGGGCGAGTCCGGCGCCGAGCCTCGTACGTTCCGGTCGGTGACGACCGTCCGCTTCCGCTGCTCGGAGCCGGGGGCCGCGAGCTTCGCCGATCTGATCGCGCCGAGCGTCACCGCGGTCTCCCTGAACGGGGTCGATCTCGATCCGTCGGAGGTCTTCGACGGATCGCGGGTCACGCTGGAGGATCTGCGCGAGGAGAACGAGCTGGTCGTGGACGCGCAGTGCGCCTACAGCCGGACCGGCGAGGGCATGCACCGCTTCGTCGACCCCGAGGACGGCGAGGTCTATCTCTACACGCAGTACGAGCCGGCCGACTCGCGCCGGGTGATGACCTGCTTCGAGCAGCCCGACCTCAAGGCGCCCTTCCGTATGGAGGTCACCGCGCCCGAGGGCTGGACGGCGTGGTCGAACGGTGTGGGTGAACTGGCCGACGGTGTCTGGCGGTTCGCGGAGACCAAGCCGATCTCCTCGTACATCACGGCGTTCGTGGCGGGTCCGTACCACTACGTGACGGACAACTACACGCGCAAGCTCGCGGACGGCACAACGCTGGAGATCCCGCTCGGCGCGATGTGCCGCAAGGGCCTCGCCAAGCACTTCGACGCGGACGACGTCTTCCTGATCACCAAGCAGGGCCTGGACTTCTTCCACGACAACTTCGACTACCCGTACCCCTTCGGGAAGTACGACCAGGCCTTCGTGCCCGAGTACAACCTCGGCGCGATGGAGAACCCGGGGCTCGTCACCTTCCGCGAGGAGTACATCTTCCGCGGCAAGGTCACCTCGGCCTCCTACGAGCGGCGCGCGAACGTCATCCTGCACGAGATGGCGCACATGTGGTTCGGCGACCTCGTGACCATGCAGTGGTGGGACGACCTGTGGCTGAAGGAGTCCTTCGCGGACTTCATGGGCTCCTTCTCGATGGTGGAGTGCACCCGCTTCACCAACGGCTGGATCACCTTCGCCAACAACCGCAAGTCCTGGGCGTACCGCGCCGACCAGCTGCCCTCCACGCACCCGATCACGGCCGACATCCGTGACCTGGAGGACGCGAAGCTCAACTTCGACGGGATCACGTACGCGAAGGGCGCCTCGGTGCTCAAGCAGCTCGTGGCGTACGCGGGCCAGGACGCGTTCCTGGAGGGCGCCCGTCGCTACTTCAAGCGGCACGCCTACGGGAACACGCAGCTCGGTGATCTGCTGTCGGTCCTGGAGGAGACCTCGGGCCGCGACATGGCGGCCTGGTCGCGCTCCTGGCTGCAGACCGCCGGGGTCAACTCCCTTACTCCCGTGGTCACTTATGACGCGGCGGGCCGGGTGACGGAGCTCGCCGTGGTCCAGGAGGCGGCCGCCTCGCACCCGGAGCTGCGGCCGCACCGCGTCGCGATCGGCCTCTACCGCCGTACGCCTTCGGGCACGGTGGAGCGCTACGCACGCGCCGAGGCGGATGTCGACGGCCCCCGTACGGTGATCGCGGAGCTGGCCGGCGCCGAGCGTCCCGACCTGATCCTGGTCAACGACGACGACCTGACGTACTGCAAGATCCGCTTCGACGAGGGCTCGCTGGAGACGCTCCGTTCCCACCTGGGTGAGGTGAGCGACCCGCTGGCGCGCGCCCTGTGCTGGTCGGCGCTGTGGAACCTGACGCGTGACGGCCTCATGCCCGCCCGGGACTTCATCTCCCTCGTCATGAACTTCGCGGGCCGTGAGACGGATATCGGCGTCCTGCAGATGCTGCACACGTGGGCCCGCTCGGCACTGGTCAACTACGCGGCGCCCGCGTGGCGTCCGACCGGTGAGCGCCTTCTCGCGGAAGGCGCTCTGCGCGAGCTGCGAGTCTCCGAACCGGGCAGCCAGGAGCAGCTGACCTGGGCGCGCTTCTTCGCGTCGGTCGCCTCGTCGGAGGCCGACTACCAGCTCCTGGAGGGGCTGCTGGACTCCTCGGCCTCGATCGACGGTCTGGACGTCGACCAGGAGATGCGCTGGGCGTTCCTCGAGCCGCTGGCCTCCGCGGGCCGCGCCTCGGAAGAGGTCCTGTCCGCCGAACTCGCCCGCGACGACACCGCCTCCGGCAAGCGCCACCAGGTCCGCTGCCTGGCCGCGCGCCCCTCGGAGGCGGTCAAGGCGCAGGCGTGGGCCTCGGTCGTCGAGTCGGACGCCCTGTCCAACGCCCTGGTCGAGGCGACGATTTCGGGCTTCGCCCAGCCGTCGCAGCGCGCGCTCATCGCGCCGTACGCCCCGAAGTACTTCGCCGCGATCGAGCGGGTGTGGGCCGACCGGTCGATCCAGATCGGGATGGACGTGGTGCGGGGCCTGTTCCCGGCGCTCCAGGACTCCGTCGAGACACTGGCGGCCACGGACGACTGGCTGTCCTCGCACGAGACCGCGGCACCGGCGCTGCGACGCCTCGTCCTGGAGGCCCGGGACGATCTGGCCCGGGTGCTTCGGGGGCAGGCTTGTGATGCGGGGGCTGCGGTCTGAGTTCGTCGGGGGTGCGGTCGCGTCTCGGGCGCGACCGCACCCTCGCCCGTTTCCGGGTCGCTCATCGCATCCTCTCCGCACCGCCCACCCCGCATCTCCCCGGCACCTTCGGCATCGGCCGGAGACCAGCGGGACGGGTCCGTCCGCGACACACCCGTGACACACGAGCCCCGTGCGTACCCGTAACCCCCATCCGGACCAGCCCTTCTCGGCTCTCGAACGCCCGTCCTTTAGTGCAGGATTGTCCGGTTTATGCGACGGGACGGTAACAGCGGTTAGAGGGTGGTCACCGAGCGGGAAACCCTTGGCCATGAACCACAACACCCCGCTCTCCCCCCGCCCCCTGCACCACCTCTCCGACATCTCGCGCCGCGTCCTCACCGCGGCCCAGCTGCGCAGCCACGGAGTCTCCGCCGCGGAGACCAGCACGCAGTGCCGGCCCGGTGGGCCGTGGCAGCAGGTGCTGCCGGGGGTGTTCCTGCTGCATCCGGGGCCGCCGACCAGCGAGGAGCGGCTGCACGCCGTGCTCCTGTACGCCGGGCGGCCGCCCGGGCCCGCCACGGGCGCCACCGCCGGTGTGACCGGGACGGCGCCCGGTCTCAGCACCATCCCGCCGCAGACCGGGATGCCCCGGATGCCCCGGCAGTCCGCCGCCTCGGCCGCGGCCGCCTCGCTGCCGCCCGCGTCCCGGCCGCCGGTGGAGCGCTCGGCCGACGAGCGGCGTTCGATGGCCGCCCACCCCTCCTCGTACAAGCCGAGGAAGAAGGCCGAACCCGCGGGCGGGAGCGCCTCGTTCGCGTACGAGGACGTGATGATCACCGGGCTTGCGGCGCTGACCCTGCACGGGTTCTCGGCCGCTCCCCCGCTGCCCTCGCTCGACCGGATCGACGTCCTGGTGCCCAGGACGCGGCGGCTGCGGTCCGTGCACTTCGCGCGGCCCCTGCGGACGCATGCGATGCCACAGCCGGTGAGTGTCACCGGGCTGCCCGTCGCACCCGTGCCGCGGGCGCTCGCCGACGCGGTCCACCAGCTCGATGACGCCGGGGCCGTACGCAGGCTGCTGATGGAGGCCGTACGGGGAGGGCACTGCGAACCGGCCGCCATCGTGCGGGAGTTGAACCACGCACGGCTGCTGAGCCTGCCGCACGTGGTCGACGCCGTGGACTCGCTGCTCGCGGAGGGGCGGGCGATCGCCGAGGACCGGCTGTTCCGGATGGTGGCCGAGTTCGGGCTGCCCGATCCGCTGTGGAACGTGGATCTGCGGCTGCCCGGCGGTCCGCAGCTGGGCGGAGTCGACGCCTACTGGCCCGACCAGGCCGTGGCGGTGGAGCTGGACACCCGGGCGCCGCGCCAGGACGACGACGCGCTGTGGTCCGAATACGCCCGCAAGCGGGAGCACTTGGAGCGGCTCGGGATCACGGTCGTGCACATCACCCCGCGCAAGCTGCGGGAATCGCTCGAACAGCAGGCCGCCGTGGTGCGTACGGCACTGATGGCCTCGACCGACCGGGAGCCCGCGGCGTACGTGGTGGTGCTGCCGCGCTGAGAACGGGGGGCGCAGGAGGGGAAGGGGCGGACTCCCGGATGACGGGAGTCCGCCCCTCGCGCGCGCTTGGGGGCTGCTTCGGGCGTCCGCCGGGGTACGCCGGAGTGCCGGCGGCCCGCGGCTGCCCTACCGCACCCGGCGGACGCCCGAAGACCGTTTGGGGAACGGAGGTCTGCCAGAAGGTGTCCAGCCCTTAACGTGTGCAGGGTGCACAAAGAGCTGAGGGTGGCGGCCTACGCCGTCTGCGTACGCGACGGACAGCTGCTGCTCGCCCGCTGGGTCGCCGGGGACGGCAGCAAACGGTGGACCCTGCCGGGCGGCGGCATGGAGCACGGCGAGGATCCGTACGACACGGTGATCCGCGAGGCCGAGGAGGAGACCGGGTACGCGGTGCGGCCGGTCACGCTGCTCGGAGTGGACTCGATCCGGCGCCGCTATCCGCGCAAACTCGGCACGTTCGCCGACTTCCACGGGCTGCGCCTGGTGTACGAGGGCGAGATCACCGGCGGCGAACTGCGCAACGAGACGGACGGTTCGACGGACATGGCGGCCTGGCACGCACTGGACGCGGTGCCGGGGCTGCCGCGGGTGGGCCTGGTGGACGTGGGACTCGGGCTGTGGCGCAGCCGGCCGGCGGTGGGGCGGGTGGAGGCCGAGCACTGAGCGCCCGACCCGAGCGTGCCGGCACGGCGCATCCACCCTCCCGACCCGAGCGTGCCGGCACGGCGCATCCACCCGCCCGACCCTCACCTTCCGCCGGCCACCAACAGCGGCGCCCCGCCCGGCGCCGACGCGGGCCGCCCGTTGGTCAACGGCCGTCCGGTGAGCGGGAGTTCACCGGTCAGGCCACGTGCCACCAGTTCAGGGATCACGCCCTCCCCGAACCAGTACGCCTCCTCCAGATGCGGATAGCCGGAGAGCACGAAGTGTTCGACGCCGAGCGCGTGGTACTCCTCGATCCGGTCCGCGACCTCGGCGTGCGACCCGACGAGCGCCGTCCCCGCCCCGCCGCGTACGAGCCCCACACCGGCCCACAGATTCGGCGCTATCTCCAAGCGGTCCCTGCTGCCCCCGTGCAGTGCCAGCATCCGCTGCTGGCCCACCGACTCGCTGCGTCCGAGCGCCTGCTGGGCCGCGGCGACCGTGTCCGCGTCCAGGTCGTCGAGCAGCCGGTGCGCCACCGCCCACGCCTCCTTGGACGAGTCCCGAGAGATCGAGTGCAGCCGGATACCGAAGCGGACCGTACGCCCCTCGGCCTCCGCGAGCCCCCGGATCCAGTCGATCTTCTCCTTGACCTGCGCCGGCGGTTCGCCCCAGGTCAGATAGACGTCCGAGTGCCGCGCCGCGACCGGACCCGCGGCGGGCGAGGACCCGCCGAAGAAGATCTGCGGCAGCGGGTCCGGTGGCAGCGCGGTCAGCGCGCCGTCCACGCGGTAGTGGGCTCCGGTGAAGTCGTACGGGTGACCGCCCCATGCTCCCCGTACCACCGAAAGGAATTCATCCGTACGTGCATAGCGCTGGTCGTGGTCGAGATGATCGCCGAAGCGGCGCTGTTCCGTGGAGTCACCGCCGGTGACCACGTTCAGGAGCAGCCGCCCGCGGGTGATGCGCTGATACGTGGCCGCCATCTGTGCGGCGAGTACGGGTGAGATGACGCCGGGCCGGAAGGCGACGAGGAACTTCAGCCGCTCGGTGTGCTGGGCGAGCGCGACCGTCGTCAACCAAGCGTCCTCGCACCACGTGCCGGTCGGCGTGAGCACCGCCTCGAACCCCAACTGCTCGGCAGCCTTGGCGATTTGGGCGAGGTACTCGATATCGGGGGCGCGCACCCCGCTGACCGGTGTGATGCGGTCGCGCTTGATACCGCCGTCGGTGTAGGCGTGCCGGTCGACGAGCGTACGGCCGTCGCCGCCGGTCGGCAGGAACCAGTGCAGGTGGACGGTCATGGTCAGTTCTCCTCGTACGTACGGGCCGGAGTGGTGGACGGCGGCAGATCGCCGTTGAAGCGGGGATCCACGAAGTCGGCGAAGTCGACCTTCTTCGGGATCAGCTTCAGTTCGGCGAAGGTGTCGGCGATCTGCTGCTCGGAGGCGATGGCCGCCTTGTCGACGGCCACCGAGATCCGGGTACCGGCCGACCGCTTCACCGAGGCGAGCGCCACCGCGTACGGCAGCCCGGTCTCCTTGGCCCAGGCCTTCGCCCAGGCCTCAGGGTGCTTGTAGACCCAGTCCTGGGCGCGGCGCAGGCGCTGCAGATAGTCCTCGATCGCGGCGGACTTCTTGTCGTCCGCGAGGGCGCCGGGCGCCGCGACCTGGAAGCCGAGACCGTTGGTGAGACCTTCGCCGGTGACGAGCACCCGGCCCTGCTTCGACACGAGGACCTGTGAGGTGTACGGGTCCCACACCGCCCAGGCGTCCACCTTGCCGCTGTTGAACGCGGCCAGGGCGTCGGCCGGCTGGAGATAGCTGACCTTGATGTCGTCGAGGGTCAGACCCGCCGACTTCAGTACGGCGACGAGCAGGAAGTGCGCGGAACTGCCCTGGGCGACGGCCACCGACTTGCCCTTGAGCTGGGCGGGCTTCTTGAGCGGGGAGTCCTCGGGGACGAGCACGGTGTCGCCGTCCGACCTGCCGTGGGTCGCGCTCACCACGGTGATCTTCGAGCCTGCGCCCGCCGCGAACACGGGCGGTGTGTTGCCCACGGCGCCGATGTCGACGGCCTTGGCATTGACGGCTTCCAGGAGAGGTGGTCCCGAGGTGAAGGTGGACCATTTGATCTTGTAGTCGAGGTCGTCCAGCTCACCCGCGGCGCGCAGCACGGCCTCCGAACCTCCCTTCTGGTCACCGACGTTGAGCGTGAGCGAGCCCTTCCCGTCGGTGCCGTCCCCCGCGCCTCCCACGGAGGTCTCGGCCGAGGAGGTGCCGCCGCAGGCGGCGAGCAGGAGGGCGAGGGGGGTGAGCAGGGCGGGGAGGTAGCGGCTTTTGCGCATGGGGAGTCCGTATCTGTGGTGGAGGTGAGTCGGCATCTGTGGTGGAGGTGAGTCAGCAGGCGGGTACGTGCGGGTCAGACCGAGTCGTCGACGCCGAGGAGTTCGAGGAGGCGGGAGCGCAGAGCGGCGAAGCGCGGGTCGGCGATGTCGCGGGGCCGGTCCAGATCGACCCGCACCTCGTGCGCGATGACCCCGTCCTCCATCACCAGGACGCGGTCGGCGAGCAGCACCGCCTCCTCGACGTCGTGCGTGACGAGCAGCACCGCGCAGCCGCGGCGCTGCCACAACTCGCCCACCAGACGCTGGGCCTTGATCCGGGTCAGCGCGTCGAGCGCGCCGAACGGCTCGTCGAGCAGCAGCAGATCGGGCTCGCGCACCAGCGCACGGGCCAGCGAGGCGCGCTGGGCCTCACCGCCGGAGAGGGTCTTGGGCCAGGCGTCCGCGTGGTGATCGAGACCCACCTCCGCCAACGCACGCTCCGCCGCCGCCCGTTCGGGCTTACCGGGCAGACCGAGCAGCACGTTGCGCCACACCTTCTTCCAGGGCATGAGCCGGGGCGCCTGGAAGGCGGTGGCCTTGCGGCGCGGCACCAGTACGGTGCCGTCGATCTCGCGGTCGAGGCCGGCGAGGATCTTCAGAAGGGTGGACTTGCCGCAGCCGCTGCGGCCGAGCAGGGCGACGAACTCGCCCGGTTCCACGGTGAGTTCGAGGTCGTGGATGACCTTGCGTCCGTCGAAGGTGCGGGTCAGCCCTTCGACGCGTACGGCGGCGGGGGCGGCCCCCTCACCCCGTACGACCGCGGTGGTCACTGTCCCGTGAAGGTCGGTCGCCATTGCAGCAGCAGCCTTTCGAGAGTACGGACGACGAGGTCGGCGAGCAGGCCGAGGAAGGCGTAGACGATCAGGCAGACGACGATCACGTCGGTGCGCAGGAACTCACGGGCCTGCATCATCAGGAACCCGATGCCGGCGTCGGCGTTGACCTGCTCGGCGAAGACCAGGGCCAGCCAGGCCACCCCGAGCGAGAAACGCAGCCCGGTCATCGCGCCGGGCAGCGCACCCGGCAGCACGACATGCCGGACGAGGCCCCAGCGGGACAGACCGAGGGACTGTCCGGCCTCGATGAGCTGGGAGTCGACGCCACGGATGCCCGCGTAGACATTGAGGTAGAGCGGGAAGGTCACGCCCATCGTGATGATGGCGATCTTCGGCGCCTCACCGATGCCGAACCAGATGATGAACAGCGGGATCAGACCGACGAACGGCACCGTCCGCAGCATCTGCACACTCGCGTCGACCACGTCCTCGCCGATCCGGAAGAGCCCGGAGACCAGCGCGAGCACCGTCCCGACCACCGTGCCGAGCAGCAGCCCGAGCGCGACCCGCTGCACCGACACCCCCATCGCGGAGGTGAGCGAACCGTCGGCGATCAGATCGCGGCCGACCCGGGCGATGGTGCCGGGCGAGGCGAGTGTCTCCGGTGACAACGCGCCTGTGGTGCTGAGGAGTTGCCACAGGGCGAGCAGCAGGACGGGCCCGGTGGTGCGGCGCAGCCAGCGGGGGGTGCGGGTGCGGTGGGTGCGGGTGGAGGTGAGGGGTTCGAGTTCAGGGAGCTTTCGCTTATCAAGCGATATTTCGGGTGCGCTGTGTTGAGGCAGTGCATGACTGACGGCCATGGGGACTCCAGGCGTATCGAAGGCAGCGGGAAACACGCCTCGGCCGCGGCACACGGAAATCGTTGTGCCGGAATTCAAAGGGGCGACAAAGAGACGTGCGGGAAGGCGCCTGAAACGGCAGGCGAAGAGCTGCGCAAAGGGCGCGGAAGCTCAGCCGGAAAAGTTACGAGAGGGCGTCAGCAGCCGCGGCGACACGCGGCGGAGGCCACCCGCAGCAGGTCGATGTGACCGCGCGTGGTGAGCATGACTGAACGCAACATGTCGCCGAACGTAGCGAGTTGATCCTTCTGCGGTCAATCACCGTCTCGCTCCGCGGACATCCACGGAAGATCACCGGCCGTTCGCTCGCATATCGCCTGGTTCATCCCCGGTGGCGTATGGCGGAAGTACGCCATGGTCCGTACCCGCCACGGAGTGCTCTCCTCAAACAGCCGTCCCATACGTAATGCTGAGCGGTCATTCGGCACCGGATTCCGGTATCGGATCACGCAGCGAATTTCACCCTCTCCTGCCCGTCTTTCACACAGGGACGCAGATGACGCTCGAATCCCCGCGCGCACCCCGAACGGGTGCCAGACGCGCGGCTCGAATAGCCGTGGCGGCAGGGCTTGTTGCGGCGCTCGGCGCCGCAGGGCCCGTACCCGCTTTCTCCGCCGATCCGGGCGGTGAGCCCTCACCCGCGAAGTCCGCAGCCGAGAAGCTCGGTTCGGACGACGCCAAGCTGCTCGCCCAGGCGGAGGCCGAAGGCGAGAAGACAGTCACCGTCATGGTGGCCACCACCCAAGGGGCGACCGAGCAGGCCGCCGAGACCTTCGACGAGGTCAAGGGCGGCATCGTCGGCCAGCGCAACGACAAGCTCGGCTATGTCCGCGCGACGGTTCCCACCGCGATCGCCAAGGCCACCATCGACAAGGCCGCCGCGCTCTCCTCGGTCAAGGGCATCGATCTGCTCCAGGAGATCAAGCTCGAAGACCCGACGCCGGACGGCAGCGCCGCCAAGGGCGCCGACAGCAAGGGCGGCACGGCCCCGGGTTCGTACCCGGCGCCCGGCAAGAACACGCCCGCGAAGAACCCGTACAACCCGTCCTTCGAGACGGGCGCGGTGGACTTCGTGCAGGACCACCCGAAGGCCGACGGCCGCGGTGTGACCATCGGCATCCTCGACTCGGGTGTCGACCTCGGCCACCCGGCGCTGCAGAAGACCACCACCGGTGAGCGCAAGATCGTCGACTGGGTCACTGCGACCGACCCGGTCATCGACGGTGACGCCACCTGGCGGCGGATGAACGCGGTCGCCCCGGTGGCCGGCCCGACGTTCACCTTCGACGGAAAGACCTGGACCGCCCCCTCGGGCAGCTACCAGGTGCAGTACTTCCGCGAGTCGGCCTCCACCGGCGGCGACGCGAACGGCGACTTGAACCGTGACGGCGACACCACCGACATCTGGGGCATCCTGTACGACGCCGCCGCGGGTACGGTCCGGGTCGACCTGAACGACAACAAGGACTTCACCGACGACGTGGCCATGAAGCCGTACAAGGACGGTTTCCAGGTCGGCTACTTCGGCACGGACAACCCGGCGACCGATGTCGTCGAGCGCGTCCCGTTCGTGGCGGAGATCCGCAAGGACGTCGTCTACAACGCGGCCGGCGCCAAGTCCGACTTCGTCAACATCGGCATCATCGAGTCCGAGCACGGCACGCACGTCGCCGGTATCACCGCCGCCAACTCGCTGTTCGGCGGCAAGATGAACGGTGCGGCGCCCGGCGCCAAGATCGTGTCGTCCAGGGCCTGTTCGTGGGGCGGCGGCTGCACCAACGTCGCGCTCACCGAGGGCATGATCGACCTCGTCACCAAGCGCGGCGTGGACATCGTCAACATGTCGATCGGCGGTCTGCCGCCGCTGAACGACGGCAACAACGCGCGTTCCGTGCTCTACACGCGCCTCATCGACGAGTTCGGCGTCCAGCTGGTGATCTCGGCCGGCAACAGCGGCCCGGGCACCAACACCATCGGCGACCCCTCGCTCGCCGACAAGGTGATCTCGGTCGGCGCGACCATCTCCAAGGAGACCTGGGCCGCCAACTACGGCTCGGGCGTGGAGAAGAAGTACGCCATGATGCCGTTCTCCTCGCGCGGTCCGCGTGAGGACGGCGGCTTCACGCCGACGCTGTCGGCGCCGGGTGCGTCGATCAACACCACGCAGACCTGGTTCCCGGGCAGCCCGGTGGCCGAGGCGGGCTACACCCTGCCGGCCGGCTACTCGATGCTGCAGGGCACCTCGATGGCCTCCCCGCAGGCCGCGGGCGCCTCGGCGCTGCTGATCTCCGCCGCGAAGCAGAAGAAGATCGCGCTCTCGCCGCTCACGCTGCGCACCGCGCTCACCTCGACCGCCAACCACATCCCCGGCGTCAAGGCGCACGAGGAAGGCGCGGGCCTCATCGACATCGAGGACGCGTGGGACGCCATCGAGGACGGTGCGACCGCGCACGGCTACACGGTCTCGGCGCCGGTCGACACCGCGATCGACGACTTCCTGGCCACGCCCGGCTTCGGCACCGGTCTCTACGACCGTGAGGGCGGCCTGAAGGTCGGCGAGAAGAAGACGTACGACATCAAGATCACGCGTACGTCGGGTTCGTCGAAGTCGGTCCGGCACGAGCTGGACTTCGAGAACAACGACGGCACCTTCCGGATCCTGGGCGACGACGACATCTCGCTGCCGCTCAACCAGCCGGTGACCGTCAAGGTCCAGGCGCGCGCCGGTTCCGCAGGGATCCACAGCGCGATCCTGGAGCTGGACGACGAGCGCACCGAGGGCGTCGACAAGCAGATCATGACGACCGTGGTCGCCTCGGCCGTGCTCGCCAAGCCCTCGTACGCCTTCAAGGCCTCGGGCTCGGTGCAGCGCAACAGCCACAAGTCGTACTTCGTGACGGTCCCCGCGGGTGCCAAGACCTTCGAGGTCGCGCTCGGCGGTCTGGCGGCCGGCTCGCAGACCCGCTTCATCTCGATCCACCCGTACGGTGTCCCGGTCGACCCGACCGGCACGCCGAACTGCTACCCGAACTACAACAACCCGGCCAACACCTGCCGCCCCGACCTGCGTTCGTACGCGAACCCGCAGCCGGGTGTCTGGGAGATCGAGGTCGAGTCCCGTCGTACGTCGCCGCTCCTGGACAACCCGTACCAGCTGACGGCGAGCGCGCTCGGTGTCACCTTCGACCCGGCGGTGCAGACGGTCGCCGAGGCGAAGATCGGTACGCCGACGGCGGTGGACTGGAATGTCACCAACGAGTTCGGTCCCATCACCGGCGGCAAGCTCGCGGGTGGTTCGCTCGGTTCGTCGAAGCAGGCGCGTCCGACGATCGCGCACCACGAGTCGCAGCAGTACACGCTGACCGTTCCGGCCGGTGCCGAGCGGCTCGACGTGGCGATCGGCAACACCGCCGACAAGGGTGCCGACCTGGACCTGAGCGTGTACCGGATCGTCAACGGCACGCCCACGCTGGTCGGTTCCGCGGCGGACGGCGACTCGGAGGAGGCCGTCTCGCTCTCCAAGCCGGCCGCCGGTGAGTACCTCGCGGTCGTGGACGGCTATGACGTCCCGGCCGGCACGACGGCGTTCGACTACCTCGACCTGTACTTCGCGCCTTCGCTCGGCGAGGTCAAGGTCGACGGTGCCGGCTCGGTCGACCTGGCGCAGGGCGCGTCCGCGAAGGTCTCCGCGCAGGTCGTGGTGGCCGGTGCGGCGCCCGAGGGCCGTCAGTTCTTCGGCGAGGTCCGCCTCCTGAACGGCAAGGGCACGGCTGCCGGTGCGGGCAGCGTGCGCATCGAGAAGGTCATTCCGTAGGGATCACCTCTCGGATACGAACAAGGGGCGGGCGTCCGGTTTCCGGGCGCCCGCCCTGTCGTACCGGCTAAGGAGCCTGCTCCTTCAGGGGCACCGGGCAGTCCAGCGACCTGGACTCCGGGAGCGCCGCGAGGAGTTCGGGGAGTGCCTCGCTCACGGCCCGACCCGTCTGCACGCCGTAGCCGTCCTCCGCGTGCCGGTAGACGCTGATCAGGACGAGCTCGCCGGTCTCGATGTCCGAGGCGTCCGAAACCGGCAGCGCGACCGTGGTCCTCGGCTGTGCGCTCGTCGGCTGCTCGGGCCGGTACCAGCGGTCGACCGCGACGGTGACACCCACCCTGCCGTCCTCGCGCGGGACGAGCGCGGCGACCTTGCCCTCGACGAGGATCTTCGTGCAGGCGATCTCCTCGGCCCGGCTGTACGGCACCTGGTCCTTGGCGGCGCCGGAGCTCGGCGCGCGGGACGCGGATTCGCTCCCGTCCCCCTTTTGGTCACTTGAACGGTCCTCGTCCGAGAAGGCGGGCGCACCGGCCTTGCCGGCGTCCGCGTCGTTCGCCCCGCCGCCGAACCCGTTGTTCGCGCCCGCCCAGAACAGCCAGCCGACCGCGGAGAAGGCACAGGCGACCGCGGCCACCCGTACGGAGACGGTGAACAGCCGGCGCCCGCGCACCCGCGCGGGCCGCACCGGCAGCGGATCCTTGGCGGGCTCGCGTTCCGCGACCGGTTCCGCGGCGAGCTCGTCGCCCAACTCCCGTAGCACGAAGCGCAGTTGATCGAGATCGTCGAGAGCGGCCCGGTAGCCGGGCCCGGCCGCGACCTCGTCCGGTACGCCCTCGCCGACGATCGCCGCCATCAGCACGTCGTCCGGGTCGTACGCATCGGCCTCGAAGACTTCCTCTCCGGAGTTGCCGGCCACGTCACACCACCTCGCCCTCGTGCAGCCGTGCGCGCAAGGCCCGCACCGCCCCGTGCAGCCTGCTCTTGACCGTGCCCTCGGGGACTCCGAGCCGCTCCGCGATCCCGCGTACGGACAGATCCGCGTAGAACCGCAGCACAACCACCTGCCGCTGGGTGTCGGTCAGTTCGTCGAGCCCCTTGGCGACGGCCATCGAGAGCACCTTGGACTCCTCGACCGCATGGCTCTCCACGCGCAGCGAGGCAAGGCGCTCCCCCAGGCGCTCCTGCCTGCGCCGCCCGCGGTGGTAGTCCATCGCCCAGTTGGAGGCGACGACGGCCGCCCATGCGGAGACGTCACGCGGTGCCTCGCGGCCGTCCGCCGCCCGTTCGAGCAGTTTCAGGCGTACCTGCTGCACTCCGTCCGGCAGTTCGGACGCGGGTACTCCGCCGAGCGCGAGTACCGCCCGGACCCGGCTCACCTGAGCCGGGTCCAGGGGGTCCTGCGGATCCACCCTCTCCGCGTCCCGCCCGCGCCGAAGCGTCCCTCTGCGCAGCAACCCCACCCCTCCCTCACCCTCTTTCGCCCTTACGACGTGGGGGCGGCCCGTAACGTTCGGCCGCCGGTGGAGGAAGTTTCCAGGCCTCGGTGGGCTCAGTGAAGAGTGGGCCGGTAAATGAGCTCCTGAATGTGACCGTCGAGTCTGCGGTCTTGAGCCGGACGACGGCTTCGACACCGTCACCGTTCGGCGGTGATCATCCGGTGTCCGGATCTGTCATAGCCTCTCCCCCGTTTCGCCCCTTGTGCTTACGAACGCAAATATCGAACTACTCGTCGACTCACGGGAGTTGAACTGCAACTATGAGCCCATGACGCACATGATCAAGGGCGCCAACGTGCCGGTGCCCACCGAGCTGCTCCGGGTGGCCATCAGCCGCCTCGCGCAGTCCGGCGCTCCTGCCGTGGACGCCTCCGCCCTGCTGCTCGACGCGGCGGGCAGGGTGCGCGGCGACGCCGACCTCGTCTTCTACAACCAGCCCCAGCACCCCTCGGGCGCGGTACGGCATCTGGGGGCGACCGAAGGCGGCGGTCAGGTCGCGCAGTGGCTCGAGCTGGACCTCGGGCGGATCGAGCCGGTCGTCCAGCGTGTGGTGGTCGCGGCGTCCTGCGAGGGCGACACGTTCGGCGCGGTGCCGGGGCTGTACGTCCAGGCCGTGAGCGCCGCGTCAGGTGCGGCGGTCGCGCACTACTCCGTGGTGGACGCGGCGGCCGAAACCGCCTTCGTGCTCGGGGAGTTCTACCGGCGCGACGGCGCCTGGAAGTTCCGCGCGGTCGGGCAGGGCTGGGCGACGGGGCTCGCCGGACTCGCCACGGACTTCGGGATCGTGGTGGACGGAGCGGCGCCTGCACCTGCGCCGGTTCCTGCCCCTGCCCCTGCCCCTGCATACGCAGCACCTGCGCATGCAGCACCTGCGTACGCAGCACCCACCTACGCAGCACCCGCGTACGTCCCGCAGGACGCCCGCCCCCAGGTGCCGGCGCAGGCCGCCGCTCCCCAGGACGCCCGGCCCGTCACCTTCGGTCCCGAGTTCCCCGTGCACGTCCAGCGCGGGCACGGGCAGGGGGTCGTCTCGGTGGACGGGCTGCCCGAAGGGCCGGTGCTCGTCGAGCTGTGGCACCAGGGCGACGGCTACACCTGCGTCTACACGCTCAACAAGCGCAACAAGGACGACGACCTCCTGTTCAACACCACCCTGGAGGACCTGCGCGGCAGCGCCGCCGTCCACCACAAGGGCAACCGCCCGCTGCGCCTGCGGGTCGACGCGGACAACGCCTGGACCGTGCAGGTACATCCGATATCGGCGGCCCGCGACCTCGGCGACGGGCTGCAGGGCCGCGGCCCCGAGGTCGTCGTGTACCGCGGCCGCCTCGCCGACCTCGACGTGAGCTTCAGCGGCGACGAGGACGGGAACGACGAGGGCGGCTCCATGGTCATCTACACGGCGCCGCCCGGCACCGTGCACGAGGACAAGCGCGATCTGCTCATGTACGAGATCGGCCGTCTGAACCAGACCTTCCCGCTGGCCGAGGGCCCGCTCATCCTGCTCATCGAGTCGGACGGCTCCTGGTCGCTCAGGGTGCGGCCCGTCCCCGTACCCGATCCCGTCGTCTCCCAGCAGACGGGGGTGTACGAGGGGCGCGGCAAGCAGACGGTGACGCTCGTCAACCCGAACCCGGGCCGCCCGTGCCTGCTCGAGTACACGATCGTGTCCGACAGCTCCTGGGGGTACCGCACGGAGCTGCTCGACGAGTACGACGAGGCCGAGCTGTTCATCGAGGGCTCACAGGACGGGGACACCGGGCGGCTCGTCTTCTTCCGCGAGGGCCAGGCCGAGCTGCGGCTGCGGATCGACCAGGCGGAGGACTGGAGCCTGCGTCTGGTACCGCTGGAGCACGCGGCACCGCTGCAGGGGCCGGTCGACGGCGTGGGCCGCGCGGTCTTCCGGCACACCGGTGCGCCGCTGATGCTCACGCTGGAACGACGCTCCAAGGACGACCACCCTCTGGTCGCGAACGCAATCCAGCTCGGCGGACGGATGGCGATCACCGCGCAGGCCGGCAACGGCCGACGGCCCGTGACCGGTCCTGTCTGGGTGCAGTCCGGCGAGTGCTACGTGAGTGTGCGCGCCCAGGCCGAGACCGCCTGGCGCCTCACACCGTCGCCGGCCCAGTCGGCGGAGTCCTTCGACCGCAAGATCGAGGGCCGTGGCTACACCCTCGTGTACTACGCGGGACCTGAGATGGATCTGGTTTTCAAGGGGGACGGCGGCGTGATCGGCGCGGTCTGGGCGCTGGACGCGGCGTTCGAGCCGGTGACCCGGCTCCAGGTGGGCCCCGGGAAGTTCCGGGCGAGCCCCGGTTTCCTCCAGGTCCGGATCTCGGGCAAGTGGGAGCTGTCCGTACAGCCGTGAGGTCTCGTCCGGCGGCATGGCGTCGCGAGGGGGCGGGCCGCACGTCCGGCCCGTGTCTCGCTCCCTGGGCAATCGATTGGACACGAGTGCCCCACGTCACCGCATGATGGGACGGTCCCAGGGGCAGGCGTGCAGCAGCCACAGCGCAGAACGAAGAAGGAGTCACCGTGAGGGTCGGAATCGTCGGAGCCACCGGTCAGGTCGGCACAGTCATGCGCAGCATCCTCGCCGAGCGGAAGTTCCCGGTCGACGAGCTGCGTCTGTTCGCCTCCGCCCGCAGCGCCGGCAAGACCCTCGACGGCATCACGATCGAGGACGCCGCCACGGCCGACTACTCCGGCCTGGACATCGTGCTCTTCTCCGCGGGTGGCACCACCTCCAGGGCCCTCGCCGAGAAGGTCGCCGCCCAGGGCGCCGTCGTGATCGACAACTCCAGCGCCTGGCGCAAGGACCCCGAGGTCCCGCTGGTCGTCTCGGAGGTCAACCCGCACGCGATCGCCGACCGCCCCAAGGGCATCATCGCCAACCCGAACTGCACGACGATGGCCGCGATGCCGGTCCTCAAGCCGCTGCACGAGGAGGCGGGCCTGACCGCGCTCGTCGCCACCACCTACCAGGCCGTCTCCGGCTCGGGCCTGGCCGGCGTGGCCGAGCTGCACGGCCAGGCGCAGAAGGTCGTGGCCGAGGCCGACAAGCTCACCCACGACGGCTCCGCCGTGGACTTCCCCGAGTCGCAGGTCTACAAGCGCCCCATCGCCTTCAACGTGCTGCCGCTCGCGGGCTCCATCGTCGAGGACGGTCTGAACGAGACCGACGAGGAGCAGAAGCTCCGCAACGAGTCCCGCAAGATCCTGGAGATCCCGGAGCTCAAGGTCTCCGGCACCTGCGTACGCGTCCCGGTCTTCTCCGGCCACTCGCTGCAGGTGAACCTCCGCTTCGAGCGCCCGCTCTCCCCGGAGCGCGCCACGGAGATCCTCAAGGACGCCCCGGGCGTCGAGCTCTCCGAGATCCCGACCCCGCTGCAGGCCGCCGGCCAGGACGTCTCGTACGTGGGCCGGATCCGCGCCGACGAGACGGCCGAGAACGGTCTCGCGCTGTTCCTCTCGGGCGACAACCTCCGCAAGGGCGCGGCGCTCAACGCCGTGCAGATCGCGGAGCTGGTCGCCGCGGAGCTCGCCGCGAAGTAAGGCTCCCGGAAGGGGCGGTCACCCGGCGTGGTGACCGCCCCTTTCGCGTACGGCGATATCGCGGTGACCGGCCCGGACGCACGTGGAAGTATGGGCCGAAACAGCTGATACCGAGGAGACCGCGTGCCCGGCACCAATCTGACCCGTGAAGAGGCGCAGCAGCGGGCGAAGCTGCTCACCGTTGACTCGTACGAGATCGATCTCGACCTCTCCGGCGCGCAGGAGGGCGGCACGTACACGTCGGTGACGACGGTGCGTTTCGAGAGCGCCGAGGCGAACGCCGAGACGTTCATCGACCTCGTCGCCCCCGCCGTCCACGAGGTGACGCTCAACGGCAAGTCCCTCGACGTCGCCGCGGTCTTCCGTGACTCGCGGATCGCGCTGAAGCATCTGCAGCAGGGCGAGAACCTTCTGAAGGTCGTCGCCGACTGCGCGTACACCAACACTGGTGAGGGTCTGCACCGGTTCGTCGACCCGGTCGACGACCAGGCCTATCTGTACACCCAGTTCGAGGTGCCGGACGCGCGCCGCGTCTTCGCCTCCTTCGAGCAGCCGGACCTCAAGGCCACCTTCCAGTTCACGGTGAAGGCGCCGAGCGGCTGGACCGTGATCTCGAACTCGGCGACGCCCGAGCCCAAGGACGATGTCTGGACCTTCGCGCCGACACCGCGGATCTCCACGTACATCACGGCGCTCATCGTCGGTCCGTACCACTCGGTGCACGCCACCTACGAGCGCGGCGGGCAGTCCGTGCCGCTGGGCATCTACTGCCGGCCCTCGCTCGCCGAGTTCCTCGACGCCGACGCGATCTTCGACGTCACGCGCCAGGGCTTCGACTGGTTCCAGGAGAAGTTCGACTACGCGTACCCCTTCGAGAAGTACGACCAGCTCTTCGTGCCGGAGTTCAACGCGGGCGCGATGGAGAACGCGGGCGCCGTCACGATCCGCGACCAGTACGTGTTCCGCTCCAAGGTGACCGACGCCGCGTACGAGGTACGGGCCGAGACGATCCTGCACGAGCTGGCCCACATGTGGTTCGGCGACCTCGTGACCATGGAGTGGTGGAACGACCTGTGGCTCAACGAGTCCTTCGCCACGTACACCTCGATCGCGTGCCAGGCGTACGCGGAGGGCTCGAAGTGGCCGCACTCGTGGACCACGTTCGCCAACTCCATGAAGACCTGGGCGTACCGGCAGGACCAGCTGCCCTCCACGCACCCGATCATGGCCGACATCCGTGACCTGGACGACGTGCTCGTCAACTTCGACGGGATCACCTACGCCAAGGGCGCGAGCGTCCTGAAGCAGCTGGTCGCCTACGTCGGGATGGACGAGTTCTTCGCCGGTGTGCAGGCGTACTTCAAGCGCCACGCCTTCGGCAACACCCGGCTCAGCGATCTGCTCGGCGCCCTGGAGGAGACCAGCGGCCGTGATCTGAGCGCCTGGTCGCAGGCATGGCTGCAGACCGCGGGCATCAACATCCTGCGGCCGCACATCGAGACGGACGCCAACGGCACCATCACCTCCTTCGCCGTACGGCAGGAGGCTCCCGCCCTGCCCGAGGGCGCGAAGGGCGAGCCGACGCTGCGGCCGCACCGGATCGCCATCGGTCTGTACGACCTCGACGACGAATCCGGCAAGCTGGTCCGCTCGGACCGCATCGAGCTTGACGTCCAGGGCGAGATCACCGAGGTCGCGGAGCTCGTGGGCCGCCACCGTCCGGCCGTGATCCTGCTCAACGACGACGACCTGTCGTACGCGAAGGTCCGGCTCGACCCCGAGTCCCTGCGCCATGTCACCCAGCACCTGGGCGACTTCGAGGCCTCGCTGCCGCGCGCGCTGTGCTGGGCGTCCGCCTGGGACATGACCCGCGACGGCGAGCTGCCGACCCGCGAGTACCTGTCGCTCGTGCTCTCCGGGATCGGCAAGGAGTCGGACATCGGTGTGGTCCAGTCGCTGCACCGGCAGGTGAAGCTGGCGGTCGACCTGTACGCCGCGCCCGAGTTCCGCGAGAGCGGGCTCGCCCGCTGGACCGAGGCCGCCCTCGAGCATCTGCGGTCGGCCGAGCCGGGCAGCGACCACCAGCTGGCATGGGCGCGGGCGTTCGCGGCCACAGCCCGCACCGAGGGTCAACTCGACCTCCTGAAGGGCCTGTTGGAGGGCACCGAGGAGATCGAGGGCCTCGCGGTGGACACCGAGTTGCGCTGGGCTTTCGTGCAGCGGCTCGCGGCGACCGGGCGGTACGAGGAGGCGGAGATCGCCGCCGAGTACGCACGGGACAAGACGGCGGCCGGTGAGCGGCACGCCGCCGCCGCACGGGCCTCGCGTCCGACGCCGGAGGCCAAGGCCGAGGCCTGGGCGTCGGTCGTGGACTCCGACAAGCTGCCCAACGCGCTGCAGGAAGCGGTGATCGCGGGCTTCGTGCAGACGGACCAGCGTGAGCTGCTCGCCCCGTACACGGAGAAGTTCTTCGCGTCGGTCAAGGGTGTGTGGGAGTCGCGTTCGCACGAGATGGCCCAGCAGGTCGCCATCGGGCTCTACCCGGCGATCCAGGTCGAGCGGGCCACGCTGGACGCCACCGACGCCTGGGTCGCGACGGCCCGGCCGAACGCGGCGCTCGGCCGGCTCGTCTCGGAGTCCCGCTCGGGTGTCGAGCGGGCCCTGAAGGCTCAGGCGGCGGACGCGAAGGCCGGTTCCTGACCCGACAGGCCAGGAAACACAGCACCGCCCGGAGCAAGCAGCACGAAGCAGCACCGCCCGGACCCTCAAGAGGGCCCGGGCGGTGCTGTGTTCAGGCGTGGTGCGTCAGCCGACGCTCACGCTGTTCCACGTACCCGTGGCGTCCGTGTACCCGCCCAGGAAGCAGGCGGGGACGGCCGTCACGAGGTTGGACGCGATGTCCCAGTCCGCGGTGGCGTGCACCTTCATGCCCTTGTACTGGCCCGCGGTGACGACACCGTCGAAGTTGGCGCCCGAGAGCGTCAGCTTCGAGGTACCAGTGACGGTGCTCTGGACCGTACGGCCGTTGATGGACCAGGTCATGGTGCCGGTCATCTCGGCGTTCGGGAGGCCGAGCGAGGGCAGACACGAACCCTTGCCGGAGCCCTCGAAGTTGACCTCCACGTAGGCGGGGGTCCGCTTCGCGTCGAGCGACTTGCAGCCCGCGCTCGTACCGGAACCGGTGAAGGTCTGGAGCTTGTCGCCCATGGTCAGACCCGGCTTGAGGCTGAGCGAGGCGAGACCGCCGTAGCAGTTCACGCCCGGACCGCCCGCACCGTCGTTCGGAGCGATCTCGAAGGTGTGCTTGACCGGGTCGGTGGTCTTGTCACCCGGGGTGACGACTCCGGTCTCGCCCTCCTTCGTGCCCTCGGCGCCCGCCTCGACCTCGGTCGTGACCTTGATCGGCGGGTACTGGCTGCCGGGCTGCAGGGCGTCGAGCCCCGTACCCGGACGGGTGCAGGTCACGGTCTGGCCGGCGAGCTTGCACTCCCAGCCGAGGCCGTTCGCGGAGCGCGGGATGACGCCCTCGGGGAAGGTCTGCGTCACCGTGACCGTGTCGTGCGTCGGACCGGCGTCCTCCGCGTTGCTGACGTCGATCAGGAACGTGGCCGGCTTGCCCGCCACCACCTCGCCCTCGGGCTTGGTGACCGTGGACAGGTCGGGCTCCTTGGTGGAGGCCGGGATGACCGAGACGGTGTCCTTGACCGGCGCCTTGGGCTCGGCGCCCGGGGTGGTCGCACCGGTGGTGCCGGTCAGGTCGCCCTTGGCGCCCTTGTCGACCTCGGTGGCCACGTGGATCGGCGGGAACTGCTCGCCCGGCTGCAGGAGGTCGGGGTGGGTGCAGGTGACCTTCTGGCCCTCGATCTTGCAGTCCCAGCCGTCGCCCGTGGCGGTGACCGGCTTGATGCCCTCGGGGAAGGTGCGTACGACGGTGGTCGGGCCCGTGGTGGGTCCGGCGTCGGGCGCGTCGGCCACGGCGATCACGAAGTTCGCGGGCTTGCCTGCGACGACATCGCCGTCGGGCTTGGTGACCACCGTCAGGTTCGGGTCCTTGATGGCCGGCTTGACCGTGGTGGTGTCCTTGACCGGGGTCGGGTTCGGGGTGTCCGGCGTCGCGACGACCGTGATGCCGGTCAGTTCGCCCGCGGCATCGTCGGCGACCTCGGTCTTCACGATGATCGGCGGGGCCGACTCACCGGGCTTGATGACCGGCTGGTCACCGGGCCGGGTGCAGTTGACGTTCTGGCCGTCGACCTTGCACTCCCAGCCGTCGCCCGCCGCGGACACCGGCTTGATGCCCTCGGGGAAGTTGCGGACCACCGCGATGGTGTCCTCGGGGCGCGTGGCACCGGCCTCGGGCTTGTTGGTGACGTCGATCTGGTACTCGGCCGGCTCACCGGCCTGCACCTCGCCGCGCGGCTTGGTGGTGACCGTCAGGTCCGGGCCCTTGGCCGGGATGACGTCGACCTTGTTGGTGTCCGGCTTGGTGTTCATGTCGTTGGGGGTCGTGGCGTCGGAGACGATCGCCTGCTCGCCCTTGACCGTCGGAGCGACATCCGTGGTCACGGTCACCGGCGGCGCCGACTGACCGGCCTGGAGCACCGGCCCGGGCCGCGTGCAGGTGACCTTCTGGCCCTCGACCTTGCAGTCCCAGCCGTCGCCGGAGGCCGTCTTGGGCACGATGCCCGCGGGGAAGGTCTGCGTGGTGGTGATCGGTCCCGTGGTCGGGCCCGCGAGCTTGTCGTTGGTGGTCGTCATCGTGAACTTGGCCGGCTCGCCGGCCTTCACGGTGCCGTCCGGCTCCACCTTGGTGAAGAGGTTCGGGTCCAGGGTCTCGACCTTGCCGTTCCAGATCTCGTGGATCTGGGTCGAGGCACCGGTGGACGCGGAGAAGCCGATGCGCAGCTTGTCCGGGACCGGCGGCTGGCCCTCGATGGTGTCGAGGTCGACGGGCGGGATGACCTCGCGCAGCGGCGTGCCGTCGTGGAAGTCGATCTGCACGCGCATCACGCCCTCGTGCGAGAGCTCGACGACGGCGGTGCGCTTGGCCTCCTCACGCGTCTTCGCCTCCGAGACCGCGAAGCGGCGGCCCGACTGGTACGTGGCGACGAACGGGTTGTTCAGGGCCTTGCCCGCGGCGTCCTTCTCCGCACCACGGATGGTGATGGAGTTGGGCTTGCGCTCCGCCGAACCACCGGTGTGGTAGTCCGGCATCCAGTCAGTGGTGTAGTTGCCGTAGACGTCCAGGCCGATGCCCAGGTAGCCACCGGGCAGCTTGGAGTAGCCGAGGCCGGCGCCGTTCTTGCCCGCGTGGTCGGGCAGCGGCTTGTTGCCATCCATGATCATCAGGGCGAGGCCGTCGGCAGGGTTGGCGGTCGCCGGGTTGTACATCGCGAAGTCGACGGTCCAGCGCAGACCGGCACGCGAGTCGAAGGTACGCGTGGTCATCACGTACCCGTTCTGCAGCTTCTTGTTCGAGGTCAGCCGCAGAGCGCCCTCACCGGGCTTGTCCGGTGTCGTGGGCATGCCCTCGTGCGTCTGGCAGCCGCGCAGCGGGGCGACCGTGGCATCGCCGACGGGTCCGCCGGTGCCTGCCTCGCCGTCACCCTTGTCGACCGGGTTCATGGACGCGGCGGTCAGACAGGCCCAGCCGGTCGGGTCGCCCTTGAGGTAGGGGCCCGCGAACCAGAGGGACTCGTCCTTGACCCGCTCGCCGGTGAAGGGCTCGCTGCCGATCTCCACCGCCGCGGCCGGCGCGGCGGCGGTCAGGGACAGCCCTCCTGCGGCCAGTGCGGCGGCGACGCCGAGCGCTGTGGCGCGCCAGGGGGGTCGCAGCCTTCCGGTCCGCCTTCTGGGGCGGACTTCGTTCTCTGCCATGGTGCTCTCCTCCCGGAGCGCGGCAGATCTGCATCCGCGCCCGGACTGTCACTGTGTGTAGTTTCATGACTCCGCAAAGTAGTCATGCTTGCGATCATCGGAACACCGGCAACGGGATTGCGCGCGCCCAAAGGGCCAACAGAATGAAGCCGTTGGCGTTTTCACACACCAACGGCCCCTGAGGTCAACCAAGTTGAGAACAGCGCGGAGGCCTGGTGCCGGTCGACGACCGGCACCAGGCCTCCGCGCTGTGGCCCGGAATCAGCCGATGTTCAGAGAGTCCCAGGTGCCGATCGCGCTCGTGTAGCCGCCGAGGAAGCAGCCGCCCACGGCGTTGATGAGGTCGAAGTCCCAGCTGGCGGTGGCGTTGACCTTCTTGCCCTTGAACGGGCCGTCGGTCACGACACCGGTGAAGTTGGCGCCGGTCCAGGTGAGCTTGGAGGTGCCGGTGACGTTGCTGACCTTGTTCTCGACGTCCGGACCGCCGCCGTTCCACGTGATACGGCCGGACAGGTCGGCGTTGGGGATGCCGAACTCGGGCACGCACGCACCCTTGCCGTTGCCCTCGAAGAAGACGATCGCGGAGGTGACGGCCTTGCCGGACCCGACGTTCTTGCAGCCGGTCGTGAGGCCCTCACCGGTCCACGTCTGCTGCTTGGCACCGACGATCGTCAGACCCGGCTTGGCGCTGAGCTGGGCGTTGCCGCCGGCGCAGCGGACGCCGAGCGGCTCGTCGGCGGAGGCCGCCGTCGGAGCGAGGGCCACCATCAGGGCGGCGGCGGGGAGGGCTACGGCGGCCTTCTTGACAAGTGCGTGCATGGGATTTCCTTGCTGTGCTCTGTGAAGCGTGGCGGGGTGGCCATGGCGGCCACGCCCTCAGTGTTCGCACATCGTGACCACAGGTTCGCGCTGTGTGACCTGAGTGGGTGACGGGCCCGGGAGCGCGGGGCGGTCAACCCGAAGATCACGCACCAGTTTGGTATACCGCAATGGCGCTCGGGACTCTCGAACACCCCAGTGGGCGCGGCGAGTTGAGCCGAGGGGCGCCCGCGGGGCCCAGCGAATCCCTCCGGTCCACCGTCTTCAACTCCGCCGTCACGTTGAGTGATCGCCTCTCGTCACTCAACGTGATCGCGGGCGCGGGTATCGCCCCGGCGCGCTACTTCCTCTGCGCCGCTTCCTTCAGCTGCGCCGCTTCCGTCAGCGCTTCGAGGACCCGGGCCAGTGCGGGCCCGGACTCCGCCCCCTTGCGTACGGCCGCGACGACATGGCGCCGCGGCCGGTCCCCGCCGATGCCCACGCGTACGACACCGTCGGCCGTGGACGCCGCCATCCGCGGCACGAGCGCGACCCCCATCCCGGCCGAGACCATCGCGAGGATCGCCGTCCAGCCCGCCGCGCTGTGCGCCTGCTCGGGCACGAACCCGGCCGCCTCGCAGGCCGCCGTGGTGATCTCCGACCAGGGGCCGCTACCGCCGAAGATCCAGGCCTCGTCGGAGAGTTCGGCCAGGCGTACGCTTCGGCGCTCCGCCAGCCGGTGCCCGGCGGGCAGCGCCACGTCGAGCGGGTCGGCGAGCAGCGGGACGCGGGTGAACCTGGGGTCACGGGCGGTCGGGGCGTGCGCGGCGAGTGACAGGGCGAGGTCGACCTCACCGCCGGCGAGGAGTTCATACGCCTCGGCGGCCTCGGCCTCCCGTACACGCACCTCCAGACCCGGCGCCTGTTCGCGCAGCTGCCGCACGGCCGGTACGACGAGGGCGGGCACCGCGGTCGAGAACGCACCGATCCGCACCTCCCCCGCCTCACCACGCACATAGCCCGCCAACTCCGCGTCTGCGAGCTCCAGTTGAGCGAAGACGGCGTCCGCATGCCGTAGCACCAGATGCGCGGCGTCGGTCAGCCGCACCCGGCGGCCCTGTGCTTCGAGCAGGGGTACGCCGACCTGCTTGGCCAGATTGGTCAGCTGCTGCGAGACGGCCGAGGGGGTCATCAGGAGCGCCTGCGCGGTGGCGGTGACGGTCCCGCGCTCACTGAGGGTGCGCAGAATCTGCAGCTTCTTGATGTCCCACTCGGTCATGTCCGGCAACTTATCCTCACCTCCTTCCGCGCTCCTCAGCCCCCTGTCCCGTGCCCGGCCGCCTTCCGGCACCTCACGCGTGGTGGGTGACCACGTTCACGACCTTGCCGTCCGGGTCACGGACGAAGAACCGCCGTACGCCCCACTGCTCGCTGCTCAGCGGATGGACGATCTCCGCGCCGGCCGCGCTCATCGCCTCGTACGCGGCTTCGACGGCCGCGGCGTCCGGCAGCTCGATGCTCAGATCGGCGACCACCGGGGCCGAGGCGTCCTCGGTGATCAGGACGACCTGGGCGGTGGGGTTGGACGGCGAGGCCATGATGACGGCCCAGCCCAGGTCCATGACCTCGGCGAGTCCGAGCGAGGCGTAGAAGGCCTTGCTCCGGTCGGGATCCTTGGTGTGGATATCGGGAGTGATCCGGCGAATCGTCATGCTCCGCAGGCTACTTGCGGACTGTGACACTCCGGCTGAACGAACCGAGGATCACGCCGCCCAGGATCAGCACCATGCACAGCACCTGCATCGGTCCTGTGGGCTCCCCGAGGATCACGTACGAGAGGATCGCGACGAAGACGGGCTGCAGGTAGTAGACGAGCCCCGCCCGTCCCGCGCCGATCAGCGAGATCGCCTTGTTCCAGGTGAAGAAGGCGATGGCCGAGGAGAAGACTCCGGCGTACAGCAGCGGCGAGACCGTACCGACGCTCGGTGTGAACCCGCCCTGCAGGACGAGGCTCGCGACGAACGCCGGCGAAAGCAGCACCGCGCCGAGCGCGAAGCTCGTGAACAGGAAGGCCAGACCGCCCAGTTCGGCGGGGCGCCGGCGCAGCAGCGCGCTGTACGAGGCGAAGCTGAGCGCCGCGGCCAGCATCCACAGGTCACCGGGCGCGAAGTCCGGCGTGAGCTGTCCCTTGCTGACGAGGAGCAGCACTCCGACACAGGCGATCAGCATGCCCGCGACCCGCCGAGCCCCGAGCCGTGCGCCACCGAGCTTCTCGTACACCGTCATGACCACCGGCGAGGCGGCCATGATCATGCCCATGTTGCCGGCCGAGGTGGAGATCCCGGCCTGGTAGACGAGGCTGTTGTAGACGGTGACCCCGAGCAGCGAGGCCAGCGCGACGAAGCGCCAGTGCCTGCGGATGACGTGCCGCTCGCGCCAGGCGTGCCGGGCGGCGAACGGCGCGGCCGCGAGGAGGGCGATGATCCAGCGCCAGTACGCGTGCTGGATGGGCGCCACCGTGTCGGCGAGGGCCCGGGCACCGATGAAGCTTCCCGACCAGACGACCGTCGCGACGAGCGCGAGCAGCAGGCCGAGGCCCGCGGTGCGACCCGCGCGGCCCTTCGTCCTGGTCGGCGTCGCGGTCGCCTCGGGGGTGCGTACGCGGTCGAGGACTGCCATCGGTATCCCTTGCCCAACTGCCCCGGTGCGGGGCGGTAGTCGTTGTGCCTGCGGGATCAAGACTGGCAGGGTCTGTTACGTAGGTCCATCGAAAAGAATCGATTGTTCTTTTAAGCTCAACTGAACGTTTTCGAGTCCGCCCAGACCGGGCGGGCGCTGGGCAGGCGCTGGGCAGACAACGCAAAAACGCCCCCGCACCCGCGCGTACGCGGGTCCGGGGGCGCCGGAAAGACTTGGGTGTCAGCTCTGCTTGCGGGACTTGTCCCCGACCATGACCAGACCGGCGATCACGGCGAACAGGACCAGCGGGGCCACGACGAACAGACCGAGCGTCTCCATCACGGAGAGACCGGTACCCGGGTCGTCACCGTCGTCGCGGGTCAGCGCGAGCGCGGGGGACGACATCAGCAGCATCATCAGCGTCGTACCGGCTGCTACGGCGCCGGCGCGCAGGGCGTTCTTCTTGTCCACGGTGCCAACCTAGCGAATGGGTCCGGGAGCCGCGCGCCCGGGGTGCCGCTCGGGCTACCCGCCCGTCCGGGCCGGGCTACTCCCCCGCCCGCACCGCCGCCATGAACGCGTGCAGCCGCGGCGAGGCCGCCAGATCCTCCAGGGTGAGCACCCGTCCGTCCGCCCCCGTGATCGGCACACGCCAGTTGGGGTACTCCGCCCAGGTACCGGGCACGTTCTGCGGTCTGCGGTCGCCCACCGCGTCCGGCAGCCAGATGCCCGTCAAGCGGGCGGGCGTACGGCGCAGCAGGCGGTACAGGGTCTGGATCTCCGCCTCCTCGGTGCCCCCGGCCGGCAGTCCGAGCGCCCACGCCAGCGCCAGCCACTCCCGTACGTCGGCCGCCTCTGCCGCCAGCTCGGCGGCGAGCGGTTCGGTGAGCAGGCCGAGGCGGTGCCGCAGGCGTGCGTGGTCGCCCGTCAGCTTGGCTGCCGTGGAGGGCAGATCGTGGGTGGTCACGGTGGCCAGACAGTCCGCGCGCCAGCGCTCGGGCGGCAGCGGCCGGCTGCCGTGGTCCCAGTCGCGTTCGAACCAGAGCACCGACGTGCCGAGAATGCCGCGCGCGGCCAGCGCCTCGCGTACGCCCCGTTCGACCGTGCCGAGGTCCTCGCCGATGACGACAGCGCCCGCCCGGTGCGCTTCGAGGACGAGCAGCGCGAGCAGCGCCTCCGCGTCGTAGCGGACATACGCGCCGTCGGTGGGTGGGTGGCCCTCGGGGATCCACCAGAGCCGGAACAGACCCATGATGTGGTCGATACGCAGGGCTCCGGCGTGTGCGAACAGACCGCGCAGGAGCGCCCGGAAGGGTGCGTAGCCGCACTCCGCGAGCCGGTCGGGGCGCCAGGGCGGCAGCCCCCAGTCCTGGCCGCGGGCGTTGAACGCGTCCGGTGGCGCGCCCACCGAGGTCCCGGCCGCGTACATCTCCCCGTGCGCCCAGGTGTCGGCGCCGTCGGGATGGACGCCCACGGCGAGGTCGTGGATGAGGCCGAGCGCCATGCCCGCCCCGTGCGCGGCGGCCGCGGCGGCACCGAGCTGCGAGTCCGTGAGCCAGATCAGCCGGCTGTGGAAGTCGATCCGGTCCATCAGCTCGTGCGCGGCCCGCGCGGTGGCCGGCGAGGCGGGGTCGCGCAGCGCGGCGGGCCAGGCGCGCCAGTCGGAGCCGTGGCGTTCGGCGAGTGCGTACCAGGTCGCGTGCCGCTCCAGGTCGGCGCCGCCTTCGGCGAGGAAGTCGAAGTACGCGGCGCTGCGCCCGGGTCCGAGCGGCACGTTCCTGATCAGCTCAAGGGCCTGGGACTTGAGCTCCCATACGGCGTCCCGGTCGATCAGCGCGCCCTTCTGCAGCACCGACTCCCGTAACTTCGCGGCCTGTTCACCCAGGGCGGCGGCGCGCTCACGGTCCCCGTCCGCGAGATACGCGTACTCCGGTATGTCCTCGATCCGCAGATGGACGGGATCGGGGAAGCGGCGCGAGGAAGGGCGGTACGGCGAGGGGTCACTCGGAGTGTCCGCCGTGGCCGGCACCGCCGCGTGCAGCGGGTTGACCTGGAGGAAGTCGACGCCGAGCGCACGGCCGGACCAGGCGGCGAGTTCGGCGAGGTCACCGAGGTCGCCCATGCCCCACGAGCGGCGCGAGAGCAGGGAGTAGAGCTGGACGAGCAGCCCGTAGGAGCGTCCTGCGAGTTCGGGGGCGCGGTCCGGGGCGACGATCAGATGGCTGGTGGAGGCGCGGCCGTCCGGGGTCTCGGCCGACAACTGATGCACTCCGTAGGGGAGTTCGGGCAGCTCGCCGGCCCAGGTCCACTCGATCCGGTCGCCGCCCTCCTCGGGGGCGACCTGCATCAGGGTGCCGTGCGGCAGCGCGTCGAAGACCAGTGATCCGGCGACGGCGGTCTCGGGCAGGGCGCGCCCGCGCCGCCGTCCGTCGGCGTCCGCGACCGCGCTCTCGACCGCCTCGTCGGTGGAGGCGTCCACGCCGAAGGCCGCGAGGATCGCGCGTACTGCCGCCGGGGAGACCCGCTGGGGCAGGTCGGGGGCGGGTTCGTAGGAGGAGTCGATGCCGTACAGCGCTGCGAGCCGTGCCAGGGACATCGGTGCCCCCCGTGAAGTCCGCGGTCTACGAAGAGATCAGACGATGGTGGAAGCCGTACCGAACGCGGTGGGTTCGCTGGTCAGCGGCGCCTCGTCGGCGAGCGGCGGCTCGCTGGTCAGCGGGGCCTCGTCGGCCAGGGGCGGTTCGCTGGTGAGCGGCGCCTCGACGGAGAACGAGCCGTACAGCACCGACTCCGGCCCCGAGACGCGGGACAGGTCGGGCAGTTCGCGCTGTGCGGGCAGTTCCGTGCGTTTGGACAGGGCGTCGAACAACAGCTGAGCGCTCACCCAGGGCCTCCTTGGTCGGTGGGGATCGACCCGGTCGATGTGATCGGCAGACGGACAGCCCTACCCACCACCCACGGGCCCATGCCTGGGACGTGTCGATGCTCACATTCTGTGCCAAGTCGGCGAGTTGACCAGCCCGCGGGCAGGCACTGCGACACAACGGGAATTCCCGGCAGCGCAAACCCGACACAACGGCCACTCGCATTGACACTGTCACCACTGCGGTGGTGGGCTCGAACCGATCCGGAACCCCGCAGCCCGGTGCCGAGGAAAACGGCTCCCGGGGTCGTGCGGGAACTGAGGAGAAGAGCAGGAGGCGCCGTGCTGGTCCGGGGTCGTAAGCGTGCGGCGGCGCTCGCCGCCGCGGTGGTCGGCGGTCTGCTCGGCGGTGCGCCGGGGGCGTTCGCCGAACCGTCGGAACCGTCCGAACCGGGCGTCCGCGCGCCCGACGCCGAGAACGACTCGGCGCTCCCCTCCGTCTGGCCGCGTCCGCAGTCCCTGCAGACCGCGGGTGGTGCCGTACCGGTCGGCGAGCAGGTGTTCCTGATCAAGGACGAGACCGCCGACCCGTATGCGATCGAAGCCCTGCACACGCTGCTGCGGGCGACGGGCGCACGCCGGATCACCGAAGTGACGGACGCCTCGCGCCTGCCCGGTCCGGGACTGCTCGTACGCGCGGGGCGCGATCAGGGCCGCATCAGCCCGGCCACGCTGCGGCCGCAGAACGACGGTGCGCGCTCGGGAGCGGACTCGGCGCTGCGCGCACTGCGGTTGGCCGAGCGCGGCGATCTGCCCTCCGGCGGCTACCGCATCGGGGTCGGCAAGGTCGAAGGACGCGACACGGTGGCGCTCGCGGGCGTCGGCGACGACGGCCTCTTCCACGCCGTGCAGACACTGCGCCAGCTCGCTCGGGACGGCGCCTTCGCGGGCGTGCGCGTACGGGACTGGCCGGCATCGGCGGTACGGGGCACGACCGAAGGCTTCTACGGCACTCCGTGGACCACCCGGGAGCGCCTGGAACAGCTCGACTTCATGGGCCGCACCAAGCAGAACCGCTATGTGTACGCCCCCGGCGACGACCCCTACCGCCAGGCCAAGTGGCGCGAGCCCTATCCGGCCGCGCAGCGCGCGGAGTTCAGGGAACTGGCGGAGCGGGCCCGCGCCAACCATGTGACGCTGGGCTGGGCCGTCGCGCCCGGCCAGGCGATGTGTCTGTCCTCGCAGGACGACGTCAAAGCACTCGTCAAGAAGATCGACTCGATGTGGGCGCTCGGGGCGCGCGCCTTCCAACTCCAGTTCCAGGACGTCTCGTACAGCGAATGGCACTGCGACAAGGACGCCGAGGAGTTCGGCTCGGGACCCCGGGCCGCGGCCGAGGCGCAGGCACGTGTGGCGAACACGGTCGCGAGGCACCTGGCCGCACGCCACCCGCAGGCGGTCCCGCTCACCTTGATGCCCACCGAGTTCTACCAGCAGGGTGCGACCGCCTACCGCACGCGGCTCGCGCACGATCTGGACGACGGGGTGCAGGTCGCGTGGACCGGCGTGGGCGTCGTACCGAAGCAGATCACCGGCCGTGAACTGGCCGCCGCCCGGCGCGCGTTCGGCGGCCACGACGTGGTGACCATGGACAACTACCCGGTCAACGACTACGCCGAGGACCGTATCTTCCTCGGCCCGTACACCGGCCGCGAACCGGCCGTGGCCACCTCTTCGGCGGCGCTCCTCGCCAACGCCATGCAGCAGCCGACGGCCTCGCGCATCCCGCTGTTCACGGCCGCCGACTACGCGTGGAACCCGCGGGCGTACCGGCCCGAGGAGTCCTGGCGGGCGGCGATCGCGGATCTCGCGGGCAGCGACCCGAAGGCACGCGAGGCGGTCGGCGCGCTCGCCGCGCATGACGCCTCGTCGGTGCTGGGGGCGAAGGAGTCGGCGTATCTGCGGCCGTTGATCGACGAGTTCTTCGAGGCGCGCTCGACATCCGCGACGGACACGGAGCGGCTGAAGCGCGCGGCCGGCGAGCTGACACGCGCTTTCGCGGTGATGCGCGAGGCGCCCGGCCGGCTCGACGGCACCGACCTCGGACGTGAAGTGCGGCCGTGGACCCAGCAGTTGGGGCGCTACGGCGAGGCGGGCGAGCTGGCCGTGGAGCTGCTGCTCGCGCAGGCGCGCGGCCAGGGCGAGGAGGCCTGGCGCTCGGCGCGGCGCCTCGACTCGCAGCGGGCGGCACTGCGGACCGGGCAGGCGACGGTCGGCGAAGGGGTGCTCGACGAGTTCCTCGACCGGGCGCAGGAGGAGGCCTCGGCCTGGACCGGCGCCGACCGTGCGCCCTCGCGCGAGAAGGCGGACGACGCCAAGGCCCCGGTGGAGCAGTCGAACGCGGACACCCTGGAGTTCCCCCGTGCGCGCCCCCTCGACGCGGTCACGGTGATGACCGTGCCCGGCACCCGGGGCACGCTGGAGGCGCATGTCGCCGGCAAGGGCTGGCGTTCGCTCGGCGCGGTCTCGCCGAGCGGCTGGACGGAGGCGCGCGGCCCGGCCGGCGAACCGGTGGACGCGCTGCGCGTGGTCCGGCAGGGCGGACAGGGGCGGGTCGAGCACCTCGTCCCCTGGTACGCGGACGGGCCTTCCGCGGCGCTGGAGTTGTCACGTTCCGAACTGGACGCGGAGATCGGCGGCGCCCCCCAGCGCATCGCGGCCCGCCTCACCGCGCAGCGCCCGGACGCGGTGCAGGGCCGGGTGACCGCCGATCCGCCGGCCGGCATCGAGGTCCGCACCCCGGTGTCGACCTCCGTGCCGCGCGGCACGGACGTGGACGTCCCGGTGGAGATCACGGTCCCGGCGGACACCCCCTCGGGGACGTACGCGGTACCGGTGCGCTTCGGCTCACAGACCCGCACGCTGACCGTCCGGGCGGCTCCCCGGGTCGAGGGCCGCGACCTGGCCCGCGGCGCCCACGCCTCCTCGTCGGCTGACGAGACCCCCGACTTCCCGGCCTCGGGCGCCAACGACGGCTCCCCCCACACCCGTTGGTCCTCCCCCGTCTCGGACGGCCAGTGGTGGCAGCTGCAACTGACCGAACCGGCCCGCGTCGGCCGGCTCGTCCTCACCTGGCAGGACGCCTACGCCTCCCGCTACCGCGTACAGGTCTCCTCGGACGGCCGCGTGTGGCGCACGGCGGCGACGGTGCGCGAGGGGCGGGGTGGGCGGGAGGCCGTCGGCTTCGATGCCCGCGATGTGCGGTTCGTGCGCGTTCAGATGGATGAGCGGGGCACGGAGTACGGGGTTTCGTTGTGGTCGGTGGAGGCTTACGCGGTCGCCGACTAGCTTGCGGCGAGGGGCGGTTCAGGGTCGGTGATCCCGAACCGCCCCTTTTCGCGCCACGCGAAGCGGAGCGAGGGCTCCCATTTCCAGGGCATTTTCCCGCCAGCTATTCACCGAGTACATATACCCAGTGCATAGTGATCGGCATGAGCACCCGCCATGTCCTCCTCGGCCTCCTGGCCACGGGACCGACCCACGGCTACGACCTCAAACGCCGCCACGACGAGCGCTTTCCACAGGCGCGCCCGCTGGCGTACGGGCAGGTCTACACGACGCTGCAGCGGCTGGTACGGGACGGTCTCGCGGAAGTCGACGGCACGGATGCCGACGGCGGACCGGAGCGCACGCACTACCGCTCGACCGACAAGGGGTCCGTCGAACTGGCCCACTGGCTGGGCGAGATCGCATCACCCGCCCCCTTCGTCACCAACGACATCTTCGCCAAGGTCGTCGTCGCCACCCTGGTCGCCGCCGCCGGCGAAGCCGCCGACCCCGCCGCGTATCTGCGCGAGCAGTGCGCCGCCCACAAGGCGCGGATGCGCGAGCTGACCGCGCTCAAGACGGCGCCCGGCTCCGACCTCGCGACCGTCCTGTCCGCCGACTACGCGCTCCATCACCTGGACGCCGACCTGCGCTGGATGAACACCACCGCGGGCCGGCTCACCGCTCTCACCGAGGAGATCACACACGCATGAGTACGCACGGGGGAACACCGCTCCTGACGGCGTCCGGCCTCTTCAAGTCGTACGGCAGGACGGAGGCTCTGCGCGATGCGTCGGTCGAGGTCGCCGCCGGTGAGATCCTCGCGCTCACCGGGGCCAGCGGCAGCGGCAAGTCGACGCTGCTGCACTGCCTCGCCGGCATCGTCACGCCCGACGAGGGGGCCGTCGTCTTCGACCGGCGCCGCGTGGACCGGATGTCCGAGGACCAGCGCAGTGCGCTGCGGCGCACCGAGTTCGGGGTGGTCTTCCAGTTCGCCCAGCTCATCCCGGAACTGACCGTCCTGGACAACGTCTCGCTGCCGCTGCTGCTCGCGGGCATCGGCCGCGAGGACGCACGGGCGAAGGCCAGTGAGTGGCTGGAACGGTTCGGTGCGCTCGGTCAGGCCGCGCTGCGACCGGGCCAGTTGAGCGGCGGACAGGCACAACGGGTCGCCCTGGCACGGGCGTTGGTCTCCGGCGCCCGCATCGTCTTCGCGGACGAACCGACCGGCGCGCTCGATTCCCTCGCGGCCGAACAGACCATGACCACGCTGGTGCACGCCGCGCGCGAGACCGGCTCCGCGGTCGTCCTGGTCACGCACGACGCGCAGGTCGCGGCCTACGCGGACCGCGAGCTCGCACTGCGGGACGGCAAGGTCACCCAGGGCGTGGACGCCCTGCCCGTGCGGGAGCGTGCGTGATGGCGACGTCCACGATGAACTCCGCACCCTCCGCCGTCTCCCCCGCCGCCGGGCCCCGGCTCTCCTGGCGGTCGGACCTCCGGCTCGCCTGGATGCTGCAGAGCGGCTCCGACCGGCGCGAGTGGTGGCGGTTCGGGCTGACCGCGCTGTGCGCGGCGATCGTGACAGGGCTCGCCCTCGTCGCGGTCACGCTCTTGGCCGGGGCGCAGAGCAGCACGTACGCGGGCGGCCTGCTCGCCGACCAGGCCTCGCGGCGGGGCGTCGCGATGACCGTGCTCGGACTTCTCGTCCCCGTCATCGCCCTGCTCGGCCAGTCCTCCCGGATCGGCGCCGTGCACCGTGACCGGCGCCTGGCGGTGCTGCGTCTGACAGGTGCCACACCGCAGCAGGTACGGCGGATCATGGCGCTGGAGTCGGGGTTCGCGGCGCTGCTCGGCTCGGCGGCGGCCCTGGTCCTCTCCGTCACCGCCCTCGCCGGCCGCGGCTATCTGCCCGAACCGGCGGCGCTGGCCGCGCTGGTCGTCATCCCCGCGGCCGTGCCCGTACTCACCGCCCTGGCCGGGGTGTTCGCGCTGCGCCGCGTGGTGGCCTCGCCGCTCGGGACGCTGCGCCGGGTACGGCCCGAGCGCGACTGGGGCACCTGGCTGCTGATCGCGGCGGGCGGGGTACTGCTCGTCGGCGCGCTGATCGCCGTCGTGCTCGCCGGTCGCCGACCCGGCACGGTACTGCTGCCCCTCGGCGCCTTCGCCCTGGTGCTGCTCGTCGGCGCCGCGGCCGTCCTCGTGTCGGGCGCCTTCGCCAAACTGGCCGGCCGGAGGCTGTCCGCGTCGGCCCGCCCCGCGGTGCTCATCGCCGCGAACCGGCTCGCGCAGGACCCGTGGGGCGCCGCCCGCACCCACGCCTCCGTGCTCGGGGCCGCCGTGGTCGGCGTCGGCTTCGTGGGCATCTGGCAGATCGTGCACGACGGCGTGGTGAGCCAGAGGTACTACACCCCTGGGGACGAGGACTTCTACGACAACGGCTTCGCGTTCTTCGGCCTGGCGATGGTCATCGCCCTCTGCTTCAGCCTGCTCGCTCTCGCGATCGGCACGGCCGAGTCCCTGGTCACCCGTCGCCGTTCGCTCGCGGCCCAGGCCGCCGCGGGGGTGCCGTACAAGATCCTTGCCCGTTCGGTGCTCCTGGAGACCGCGCTGCCGCTCGCACCGGCGGTCGCACTGTCCGGCATCGGCGGATTCGGAATCTACGCCTTCTACCACTCGCTCATCTCGGCGCACCACGAACCGGGCCTCTCCCTGCCGGTCGTCCTGCCGCTCCTCGTGCCCTTCCTCGTCTACGCCGCGTGCCTGCTCGCAGTGGCCACCACCCTGCCCCTCCTGCGCCGCACCCTGCACCCCGCGGAACTCCGCTACGAGTAGACAAGGGTGTGCCCTCCTCCCACCGGAGGAGGGCACACAAAAACCCGGATCGAGATCAGGCAGAGATGCCGTCGATCCGGGCCATCGCGTCCTCCGCGCCATATGGCTGCAGGTAGGGCAGCCAGCGCGGGTCCCTATGCCCGGTCCCGATGATGCGCCAGGCCAGACCGGTAGGAGGTGCCGGTTTGTGGCGCAGGCGCCAGCCGATCTCGACGAGGTGGCGGTCGGCCTTGACGTGGTTGCAGCGGCGGCAGGACGCCACGACGTTCTCCCAGGCGTGCAGCCCGCCCCGGCTCTTGGGGATCACGTGGTCGACGCTGGTTGCGACGCCACCGCAGTAAGCACAGCGCCCGCCGTCGCGGGCGAACAGAGCGCGTCTGGTGAGCGGAACGGGCCCCCGATAGGGGACCCGGACGAAACGCCTCAGCCGGACGACACTGGGGGCTGGGATGGTGCGGGTCGCACTGTGCAGGAAGGCGCCGGATTCCTCGAGGCACATGGCCTTGTTCTCGAGGACGAGGACGAGCGCGCGGCGGAGCGGTACGACGCCGAGCGGCTCGTACGACGCGTTGAGGACCAGGACATGCGGCACCGATGCCTCCTAATACGCCGGCGGCGCGTGGCTCGCGCCGGGACGATCTGTAGCCAGTCTCCCCTCATGGCTGGTCGAAGCGCCACCATGTCCCGGTAACGGGCTCGAAGTGTTTTCGACCACACGCTGTACATCCCCAGGTGAGGAGCGTCTCTCCCCTCTGCACGGCAACGATCCACACACAATGCCCCGTTAGTGTGGTTGGTCTGCCCGCGCACACCGCCGACGCTGTCCGGCGGGCAGACCGCTACATCGTGGAGGTCCCTGCCGTGTTCTTGTCCCTACTCGCGGCCGCAGGTCCCAGTGCACCGCCGTCGATCCAGGACGCCCAGGAGCAGGCGGAGAACGCCGCCGGCTGGGTCGAGGAGAACTGGTCGACGTGGCTGTCCATAGGGCTGCGCGTGCTGCTCATCCTGGTGATCGCGACCGTGCTGCGGCATTTCGTGCGCAAGGCGATCACCAAGCTCATAGAGCGGATGAACCGCACCGTCCAGGCCGTGGACGGCACCGCGCTCGGCGGTCTGCTCGTGAACGCCGAGCGGCGCCGGCAGCGGTCCGAGGCGATCGGGTCCGTGCTGCGGTCCATGGCGACCTTCCTGATCCTCGGCACGGCGGCGCTGATGATCCTCGGCGCGTTCGAGATCGATCTCGCACCGCTGCTCGCCTCTGCGGGTGTCGCCGGTGTCGCGCTCGGTTTCGGTGCGCGCAACCTGGTGACGGACTTCCTGTCCGGGGTTTTCATGATCATTGAGGATCAGTACGGGGTCGGGGACTCGATCGACTCGGGGGTCGCCTCGGGCGAGGTCATCGAGGTCGGGCTCCGGGTCACCAAGCTGCGCGGCGACAACGGCGAGATCTGGTACGTGCGCAACGGCGAGGTCAAGCGGATCGGGAACCTGTCGCAGGGCTGGGCCACGGCCGGGGTCGATGTGACCGTCCGTCCGGACGAGGATCTGGACAAGGTGCGTGCGGTCCTCGTCGAGGTCGGCGAGCAGCTGGCCAAGGAGGAGCCCTGGAACGAGCGACTCTGGGGTCCCGTCGAGGTGCTCGGGCTCGATGCCGTCTATCTGGACTCGATGGTCGTACGGGTGTCCGCGAAGACCATGCCCGGCAAGTCGCTCGGCGTGGAGCGCGAGCTGCGCTGGCGGATCAAGCGGGCCTTCGACGCGGCGGGGATCAAGATCGTCGGTGGCCCGGCCGTCGCCGTGGAGGCGGACGAGGACGGACCGGCCGCACCGGCCGTCGCCGCGCCCTCCGCGTACGCGTCGGCCACCTCGCCGCAGTCCCTCGCGGCGTCGCCGATCCCGCCGCCGAACATGAGCAAGTAGGCCGGCCGGCAGCGAGCGGATCCGCCTTTCGGTTCGCCCGGGAGGCGGACCCGCGACGGGCTTCTTCTACTGAGAGCGACATCGTCGTCACCCTCAGGAGTCGCCATGAAGTTCCGTACCGCCTGCCTCACCGCACTCTCCGTGGCCGCGCTCGCCTTGAGCGCGGCCACGCCCGTGTCCGCCGCCGGTTCGCCGCGCGCCGACAACCCGCCCGCCAAGGACTGCATCCCGTCCATCGCCCAGAAGACCGGCGGGTACTACGACGAGGCGCCCGAGAAGGGTCTCGGCTTCTGGTTCTTCATGATGAGCGGGACCGGCACGCTGCCCTTCAGCGCCGAGTTCGCCGCCGAGATGAAGCGCGCCGACGTGCGGATCGAGGCCGTCTGCCCGGTCGGGATGCTCAAGGGCGGCAAGGGGTTCTGGACCCCGGTCGGCTCCGACGGGTACAGCAACATGAACTTCCTCAACGGGCGCATCTGGTACCCGGGCGGCTGGAAGTTCACCAACAACAAGACCGGCCGGTCCTTCCTGATCGACGGGTTCTGGCTGCACGATCTGCCGTTCATCTCCAAGGCCTCGGGCAACGGCTACGTGGACGGCTCCAAGAAGCCGGTCGAGACGGAGATGGCCACGTACGACACCTTCGACGTCTTCGCGCAGCTGCCCACCCCCGGACTCGGCGGACTGGGCCCCAAGGACTGGCGGTACTACCTCACGGACAGCTGGGCGAAGCAGTTGAACACCGTGCTCGGCACGAAGTTCAAGAGGGGCGACCACGCGCTGAGCCTGGAGATCAACGCATGGCCGCTGCCGGGCGTCCACGCACCTTTGAAGGAGGGTTACGAGGCGGTCGCGCGCCCCTGATCTGCGCGCTGTCGATAACGAGTTGGTCACCCCGGGCGGTCCTCTCATTGACGGCCGCCCGTACCTGTCCTACGTTCCTCGCACTGGATAGGAAAGTTTCCTAACAACCAACGGGCAGCCAACAGGCGCCTACGGAAGCGGGGCGGGGCGGGAATGGCCGGTTCGAGCTCGGGCACACCGGGGACTCCGCGCGTTCTGCGGGCCATGAACGACCGGGCCGCACTCGATCTGCTCCTCGAGCACGGACCCCTGTCGCGTACGAAGATAGGCAAACTCACCGGTCTCTCCAAGCCCACCGCGTCCCAGCTGCTCGCCCGGCTCGAAGCCGCGGGCCTCGTCGTGCAGACCGGCACCAGTGAGGGACGTCCCGGGCCGAACGCCCAGTTGTACGCGGTGAACGCGGGCGCCGCCCATGTCGCCGGACTCGACGTCACCCCCGAGCGGATCCTCACGGCCGTCGCCGACGTCACCGGCGAGATCGTCGGTCACCACGAACTGCCCACCCCCGGCCGCACCGGCCACAGCGTCGTACGCCAGGTGCTCGACGCCCTCGAAGGTGCGCTGAAGGCAGCCGGTCTCGCCCAGAGCGATCTGCACAGGATCGTCATCGGCACTCCCGGCGCCTTCGACCCCGGCACAGGACGGCTGCGCTACGCCAGCCATCTGCCCGGCTGGCACTCCCCCACCCTCCTCGACGAGCTGGCCGCCACGCTGCCGATGCCCGTCGAGTACGAGAACGACGTGAACCTCGCCGCCGTCGCCGAGCAGCGTCTCGGCGCCGCACGGGGCCACGAGGACTTCGTGCTCCTGTGGAACGAGGAGGGGATCGGCGCCGCCCTGGTCATCAACGGCCGGCTGCACCGCGGCTGGACCGGCGGCGCCGGCGAGCTGGGCTTTCTGCAGGTGCCGGGTACGCCGCTCGTACGCCAGGTCGCCAAGACCGGCAGCGGCGGCTACCAGGAGCTGGCCGGTGCGCAGGCCATCCCCCGTATCGCCAAATCCCTCGGCATCCCGGGGAGTTCCGACCGGCAGCCTTACGCGGAGTCGGCCGCCGTGCTGCTGAGGCGGGCGTCCGCCGACCCCGCCGACAGCCGCCTTGCCGAGCTGCTCCACCAGACCGCGCACCGTATCGCCACCGGCCTGTCCTCAGTGGTCGCGGTGCTGGACCCCGAACTCATCGTCCTGTCCGGCGGCGTGATGACCGCCGGCGGTGAACCGCTGCGGGCGCTGATCCAGACCGAACTCGCCGAGCTGGCCGCGTCACGGCCTCAGCTCGTGCTCGGCGTGGTGCAGCAACAGCCCGTACTGCGTGGGGCGTTGGAGAGCGCGCTCGCCGACACCCGCGACGAGGTCTTCGACACCTCGCGCTGACCCCACAGCCCCAGCCACCCAGCCAGCACTCACCCAGCACCCACCCCTCGTACACCCATATCCGGCCCACCCAGCCCTGCCCGGGGAGACACCGCCATGCCCAGAAACCGCAAAGTCAGCGCAGCCGTAGCCGTCGCGACGATATCGATGCTGGCCTCCGCCTGCGTCGGTTCGTCCGAGGGCGGCGCGAGCGACGACCCGAACGCCAAGACCACGCTGACCTTCTGGCACGGCTGGTCCGCGCCCAGCGAGGTCAAGGCGATCGAGGACAACATCGCCTCGTTCGAGAAGAAGCACCCCAACATCGACGTGAAGATCGTCAAGGGGGTCACCGACGACAAGATCAACCAGTCGTTGCGCGGCGGCGGTTCGAAGGGTCCGGACGTGGTGTCCTCGTTCACCACCGACAGCATGGGCCGCTTCTGCTCCTCCAACGCCCTGGCCGACCTGAAGCCGTTCCTCGACAAGTCGAAGATCGACCCGGCGAAGACCTTCGTGCCCTCGATGGCCGCCTACACCGAGCACGAGGGCAAGCGCTGCACCGTGCCGCTGCTCGGTGACGCGTACGGCCTCTACTACAACAAGGACGCGTTCAAGGAGGCCGGGATCACCGAGCCGCCGAAGACGTTCTCCGAGTTCGACAAGGTCGTCAAGAAGCTCACGAAGACCAAGGGCGACTCGTTCGAACGGCTCGGCTTCATGCCCAGCTACCTCGGCTACGAGACCACGGTCGAGCACTACGGCAACGCGTTCGGCGTGCAGTACCTGGACTCCGAGGGCAAGTCGAACACCGCCAAGGACCCGGCGGTCAAGAACATGCTGAAGTGGCAGAAGAACCTGGTCGACGACCTCGGCGGCGCGGCGAAGCTCAACAAGTTCCGTACCTCGCTCGGCGACGAGTGGGGTGCCAAGCACCCGTTCCACACCGGCCAGGTGGCCATGCAGCTGGACGGTGAGTGGCGCGGCAAGATGGCCGCCGACGCGGGTCTGGACTTCGAGGTCGGCGCCGCTCCGATGCCCGTCCCGGACGACCAGGTCGCCGACTACGGCAAGGGCTACCTGTCCGGCACGATCCTGGGTATCGCCAACAACTCGGCCAAGAAGAACGCCGCTTGGGAGCTGGTGAAGTACCTGTCCACCGACACCGACGCGGTGGTCTCCTTCGCCAACGCGATCCACAACGTGCCGTCCACGGTCGAGGCCATGAAGTCGCCGAAGCTCAGCAACGACCCGGTCTACCGCACGTTCGTCGACATCGCGCAGCACCCGAAGTCCTCGCACGCCCCGTCCTCCGTCAACGGCGGCGCCTTCCTCCTGACGCTGCAGGACTACGCCCTCAAGTACGAGAAGGGCACGGAGAAGGACATCGACGCGCTCCTCGCGAAGAACGACCAGCAGGTCGACAAGGACAACGAGCAGGCCGGCTGAATCGGATGAGCACCGTCCCGTACGGGCTGAGGGCGAAGCGCCGCAAGTCGGCGCTTCGCACCCTCGGCTTCCTCTCGCCCTGGTTGATCGGTCTCTCGGTCTTCTTCCTCTATCCGCTGATCTCGACCGTCTACTTCTCGTTCATGAAGTACGACGGGTTCACGGCCCCGACCTGGGTGGGCCTGAAGAACTGGTCGTACGTCTTCAACGACAACCCCTTCTTCTGGCCGGCCCTGCGCAACACCCTGTGGCTCGTCCTGGTCATGGTCACCCTGCGGGTGGTCTTCGGACTCGGCATCGGCCTGCTGATCACCAAGATCAAGACCGGCGCGGGTGTCTTCCGCACCCTGTTCTACCTGCCCTACCTCGCCCCGCCGGTGGCGGCGACCGTGTCCTTCGTGTTCCTGCTCAACCCGGGCACGGGACCGGTGAACACGATCCTCGACAAGTTCGGCATCGAGGGCCCCCAGTGGTTCAACGACCCCACCTGGTCCAAGCCCTCGCTCACCATCCTGGCGCTGTGGTGCATCGGTGACCTCATGGTCATCTTCATGGCCTCGCTCCTCGACGTACCCAAGGAGCAGTACGAGGCCGCGGAGCTGGACGGCGCCAACGCATGGCACCGCTTCCGCTTCGTGACCCTGCCGAACATCTCGCCGATCATCCTGTTCGCCGTGGTCACCGGCGTGATCGCGACCATGCAGTACTACACCGAGCCGCTCGTCGCGGCGAAGGTGGCCAGCGGTGTGATCGGCGGCTCCGGGCAGCAGTTCGAGCCCGGCTATCCCGAGAAGTCCACTCTCACCGTCCCGCAGGTCGTCTACAACCTCGGCTTCCAGCGCTTCGACACGGGAGCGGCCTGTGTGGTCGCCCTCGTCCTGTTCGCGCTCGCCATGGTCTTCACCGGGTTCCTGATGCGCCGCCGCAGCGGCTTCCTGTCGGCGGAGGACTGAGACTCATGACCCAGACGACACTCGAACCGGCCGCCCGTATGCCGGCCGAGCCCCGCACCGTCAGCACGGCCGACTCCCGTAAAGCCAGGCGCAAAGCGGCACTTGAGTGGGTGGCCGTGCACGCCCTGGCCATCGCCGCCGCGCTCTTCTTCGTGCTCCCCTTCGTCTTCGTCTTCCTGACCGCCGTGATGAACGGCGATCAGACGCTGACCCGGGACCTGTGGCCGAAGACCTGGGAGTGGGGCAACTTCTCCACTGTCTGGAACACCCCCGGCTTCCTGACCTGGTGGAAGAACACCCTGCTCTACGCCGGCCTTGGCACCGTCCTCGCGGTCGGCTCCAGCCTGCCCGTCGCGTACGCGCTGGCCAAGTTCCGCTTCCGCGGACGCGGCGTCATGATGATGGCCGTCATCGCGGCCATGATGCTGCCGCCGCAGGTGGTCATCGTGCCGATGTACCTGTTCTGGTCCAAGCAGCTCGACCTCACCGGAACGCTGTGGCCGCTGATCATCCCGTTCGCCTTCGGCAACGCCTTCACGATCTTCCTGCTGCGGCAGTTCCTGCTCACGATCCCCCGTGAGTACACGGAGGCCGCGAAGATCGACGGCTGCGGTGAATTCCGCACCCTGATCCGCGTCGTCGTGCCGATGTGCAAGCCGGCGATCGCCGCATCCGCACTCTTCCACTTCTTCTACTGCTGGAACGACTACTTCGGACCGCAGATCTACGCCTCCGAGAACCCGGCGGCGTGGACCCTCAGTTACGGCCTGGAGTCCTTCAAGGGCGCGCACCAGACGGACTGGAACCTCACGATGGCCGCGACGGTTCTCGTCATGGCCCCCGTGATCGTCGTCTTCTTCTTCGCCCAGAAGGCATTCGTCGAGGGCGTCACACTCACAGGAGTCAAGGGATGAAGCTCGCAGTAGTGGGGGGCGGCTCCACGTACACCCCCGAACTCATCGACGGATTCGCCAGGTTGAGGGATGTGCTGCCGATCGATGAGCTCGTGCTCGTCGACCCGGCGGCCGAGCGTCTTGAACTGGTGGGCGGTCTGGCCCGCCGTATCTTCGCCAAGCTCGGCCACCCCGGCCGTATCGTCACCACCTCCGACCTGGACGCGGGCGTGGACGGGGCGGACGCCGTGCTGCTGCAGTTGCGCGTCGGCGGGCAGGCGGCCCGCAACCAGGACGAGACCTGGCCGCTCGAATGCGGCTGCGTCGGCCAGGAGACCACCGGCGCCGGCGGCCTCGCCAAGGCCCTGCGTACGGTGCCGGTCGTCCTGGACATCGCCGAGCGGGTCCGCAGGTCGAACCCCCATGCCTGGATCATCGACTTCACCAACCCCGTCGGCATCGTCACCCGCGCCCTGCTCCAGGCCGGTCACAAGGCCGTCGGCCTGTGCAACGTGGCCATCGGCTTCCAGCGGCGCTGGGCCTCGGCGCTCGGCGTGGCACCCTCGCAAGTGCACCTGGATCACGTGGGGTTGAACCACCTCACCTGGGAGTTCGGTGTACGCATCGGGGGTCCCGAGGGCGAGAACGTACTGCCGAAGATCCTCGCCGAAGGCGGCGACGAGATCGCCGAGATGCTGAGGCTCCCGCGCACCGTGCTCGACACGCTCGGCGTGGTCCCCTCGTACTACCTGCGTTACTACTACGCGCATGACGAGGTCGTACGCGAGCTGGGGACCAAGCCGTCACGTGCGGCCGAAGTCGCCGAGATGGAGCGTGAGCTGCTCGCGATGTACGGCGATCCGTCCCTCGACGAGAAGCCCGAACTGCTCGCCAAGCGCGGCGGCGCCTTCTACTCGGAGGCGGCCGTGGACCTCGCGGCCTCGCTGCTCGGCGGGGGCGGTTCGCCGCACCAGGTGGTGAACACGTACAACAACGGGACGCTGCCGTTCCTGCCGGACGACGCGGTGATCGAGGTGCAGGCGGCGGTGGACCGCTCGGGCGCGAGCCCGCTCGCCGTTCCGACCCTCGACCCCCTCTACTCGGGCCTGATAGCCAATGTCACGGCGTACGAGGACCTGGCCCTGGAAGCCGCTCTGCGCGGCGGGCGCGACCGCGTCTTCAAGGCACTCCTCTCGCACCCCCTCATCGGCCAGTACGACGCGGCCGAAGGCCTCACGGACCGGCTGATCGCACACAACCGGGAGCACCTGGCGTGGGCCTGACAGCAAGTGTTCTCGCCATCGACGCGGGCAACAGCAAGACCGATGTCGCGGTCGTGGGCGAGGACGGCACCGTCCTGGCGACCGCGCGCGGCGGCGGGTTCCAGCCGCCGCGGGTGGGTGTCGAGGCGGCGATGGACGGGCTCGCGGTTCCCGTGGCGGAGGCCTTCGAGGCGGCCGGGGTGACATCGGTGTCACATGTGTCGGCCTGCCTCGCCAACGCCGATCTGCCCGTCGAGGAAAGGGAGTTGACGGCGGCCGTGGCCGCCCGCGGCTGGGGCGATTCGGCCGTGGTCCGCAACGACACCTTCGCGCTCCTGCGCGCGGGGGTGGACACACCTCTCGGCGTCGCGGTGGTCTGCGGCGCGGGGATGAACTGCGTCGGCATGACCCCCGACGGGCGTACGGCCCGCTTTCCCGCGATCGGGCGTATCTCCGGTGACTGGGGCGGCGGCTGGGGCCTCTCGGAGGAGGCCCTGTGGTTCGCAGCGCGGGCGGAGGACGGCCGGGGCGACCCGACGGACCTGGCCCGCACCCTTCCCGCGCACTTCGGCCTCCCGACGATGTACGCCCTGATCGAGGCGATCCACCTGGAACGGATCGCCCCCGCGCGCCGCCACGAACTGACGCCGGTCCTCTTCGAGACGGCCTCGTCGGGTGATGCGGTGGCCCGCTCGATCGTCGACCACTTGGCGGACGAGGTCCTGGCGATGGTGACCGTGGCGCTACGCCGGCTCGACCTGCTGGCGTCCCCGGTGCCGGTGGTGCTGGGGGGCAGCGTGCTGGCGGCCCGTCATCCGCTGCTGGACACGGGAATCCGCGAGCGCCTGGCGGCGGTTGCTCCGCTGGCAATGGCTCATGTGGTGACTGAGCGGCCGGTGTTGGGGGCGGCGCTGTTGGGGTTGGACCATGTGGGGGCCGGAGCCGAGGTGCTGGAACGAACCCGGGGGTTCTATACCAGCCCCGCCGGCGTTTGAGGCGATCCGAACGAAGTTCGGATGCGGGGGTCCGGGGGCGAAGCCCCAGGTTTCGGGAAGGGGCGGGGTGGGGGAAGAAAAGCCCCCACCCCGCCCACCCGCACCTACGACACCCAGTGCGGCCACTCCGGCGCGTAAGAGCACCAGTCACTCGGGCACCCCGACTTGTACGCCCGGATCACCGTCTCCGTGACCGACGTACCGTCCGGCGCCGACGCCGTCACCCGCAGGGAGACATGCGACTCGGCGACCCCGGGGACCGTGACGTCCCAGGCGCCGGCGCGCCCGCGCGCGACCGAGGCGCGGGACCACGTGGCCCCGTCATCCGTGGAGTACTCCACCGCGACCCGGTTGACGGGCATCCCGGAGGAGCCCACCTGGTACGGGAAGGAGAGTCCGAGGCCGAACTCCCGCCCCGCCGCCACCGAGTTGTCGCCGTCGAGCCGCGCCACGTCGTAGCGGACGTCGAGCAGCGGCAGCGCCCGCGAGGACGCCGTACGGCCCGAGCGGAACGTCCAGCTGTCGCTCACCTTCGTACCGAGGAACCAGGAGGAGTCCTGCCGCTCGGCCGAAGCGCTCAGCGTGTACAGGTCCGAGCGCCCGGGCAGGTCGAACAGACCGCGCCCGCCGTAGTCGTTGCGGCCCACCAACTTGCCGGAGGAGTCCCGCAGTTCGGTGACGCCCGACTCGATCACCGCGACCGACTGGCTCCGGTGCCCGGCCGCGTCCGAGAACATCGGCACGTCCACGCGCAGCTTGTCCCGGTCGCGCGCCACCGGCGTACGGCCTTCCAGCGTGGTCACGCCGAGCGCGGGCCCGAACGGCCCGGAGAGCCAGTGGTCCCGGGTGACCGAGCCCGCCTCGTACACGGTCGGGGCCGTGTACTGCGCCCCCAGCGCGCCCGCCTCATCACTCAGGTACTCGAAGGTCGCCGTGGTCCACGGGATGTCCGGCGTGTAGTGCCCGGTGAACCGGTGCGGCGCCCGCACCACCGCCTGCTGCTGGGCGAGCACGACTCCCTCGTACGTCACCCAGCCGTACACCCCCTTGAAGTCATTGGGGTATCCGGTGGTGCGCTGACTGTGCGCGACGGACGCGAGGTCCTCCTTGCGGTCCGTCCAGCGCGCACCGCCCGGCACCCCGTCCTTGGAGTGGTGGAAGGTGAAGTAGAGGTCGTCCGTGTCGCGCTTGCCCACGACCTCCATCCGCACCGGCCCGTCCGCGAGCCGCTGACGCAACAGCGTCGGGCCGGGTTCGTCGGTGACCAGGATGTTGTCGCCCTGCTCGGCGTCCAGCCAGGACCCGGCGAAGATCACCGCGGCCGGCTTCGCGGCCATGATCGCCTGGTAGCGGCGGGTGCGCTCGGCACCCGGCACCGTGCCCGGCGGGGTGAACAGCACGATCTTGTCGGCGAGTTCGAGCCCGCCGAGGTCCGCGCCGTCCCCGGCGTCCACGACCTCGCCCTCGACGTCCCAGTCGATCCGGGCGAAGAAGTACGGGCTGACCGGGATGTCGAGCGGCTCGGCGCCGAGCGTCGTGGCCCGCAGCACCGGCTCCGCCCAGGTGCCGCCCGCGAAGTACGTCAGCCCGTCCATCGGCTCGCTCTTCACCGCGTACGCGGTGAAGTCGCCCGCGAACATGGGGGTGAGCATCCCGGTGGGGCCGTTGCCGGTGTCGGAGACCAGCCCCTGCACGGAACCGCCCTGCGCCACCCGCGCCTTGGGGTCGTCGACGCCCAGCTCGACCGGCTTCGCGGCCGAGACGTCGATGGTGACGGCCTCGTCGCCGTCGAGCTTCACATGCTCGGCGAGGGAGACGGTGGACATGGCGGTGGTGACACCGTTCGGTGCGTTGCGGTACTCCCAGACGTCCGCGAGGAGCCTGTAGGAGCCCTTGGGGAGCGTCAGCTTCTCGGTCTCGGTGGTGAAGCCCACGATGTCCGAGGCGCCGGTCCGCTCGTTCTGCCAGACCACGTGCGTGTACGTACGGCTCACACCGTCCCGCAGCGCACCCGGCGCGAGCGTGAGGGTCGCGCTGTCCGGCTCGGCCTGGATGCCGACGGGGGTACGCACCCGGCTGCCGTCGGTGCCCCGCGCGGTGATCCAGGCGCTGTACGTGCCCGCCCGGGCCCGGTCGGCGTCGATCGCGACGCTCACCTGGGCGCTGCCGCCCGCGGGGACGGTGAGGGAGCGCGTGGAAAGGCTCACGGGCGCCCGGCCGTCGAGGTCCAGGTTCAGACGGACGTCCCTGGTACCGGAGTTGCGATACGTCACCTCACGCGTGACGTCCTCGGAAGCGTCCCCCGACAGCTTCGCCGAGACGGCGGCCGGCGTGGCCTGCACCCGCGCGTCGAGCGCGTCGGGGATGTCCACGCTGCCCGCGCCCTGCTGGTACACACCGGCGCCCTGCACGGCGTCCGCACTGCCTACGAGCGCCGACTTCAGCTGCTGCGCGTCCCAGTCGGGGTGCTTCTGCTTGAGGATCGCCGCGGCGCCCGCGACATGCGGGGTGGCCATCGACGTACCGCTGAGGGTGACGTACTTGTCGTTCCCCGCCGCGTCCTCGAGCGTGCCCTTCGCGCGGGCCGCCATGATCTCGCTGCCGGGCGCGGTGATCTCGGGCTTCACCCCGGCGTCCGCGAGGGCCGGGCCCTGCGAGGAGAACTCGGACATGCCGCCCTGCTTGGTGATCGATCCGACGGTGAGCGCGCTGGGCGCGACACCGGGGGATCCGACGCTGCCGGGCTTGCCCGCGTTGCCTGCCGCGATCACGAACAGCGGTCCGCCGTCGGCGCTGAGCTGCTCCACGGCCTGGGACAGCGGGTCGCTGCCGTCGCTGGGCGCATCGGAGCCGAGCGACATGGACACGATGTCCGCGCCCTGCTCCTTCGCCCAGGTCATGCCGTCGAGGATCCAGGAGATGTAGCCGGAGCCGCCGCCGTCGAGCACCTTGCCGTTGATCAGCTCGGCGCCGGGCGCGACGCCCTTGTAGCGGCCGCCCGAGGCCTGGCCGCCGCCCGCGATGGTGGAGGAGACATGCGTGCCGTGGCCGTTGAAGTCCGCCGGGTCCTCGTCCCAGGTGAAGTCCTTCTGCGTGCTCACCCGGCCGTCGAGGTCCGGGTGCGTGGTGTCGGCGCCCGTGTCGAGCACGGCGACCTTCACGCCCTTGCCGTCGAGGCCCTTCTTCCACGCCACGGGCGCCCCGGTCATCGGCACGCTCTTGTCGAGGCTCGCCTCTACCTTGGCGTCCAGCCACAGCTTGGTAGCCCTGGCGCTGCGGCTGTTGCCGTCCGCGGCCTCGACGAACTCCCGCCATACGGTGGCGGCCTGGGACTTCTTGACCGTACGGGCGGTCAGTCCGAGCCCGTCGAACTCGGCCTTGCGGGCCGCGCCGTCCAGCTCGGTCTGCTCGGTCGCGATCAGCGGAATGGTCCCGCGCGACGCGTCGTCATAGCCCTCGGCCGCGAGCCCGGTCACGTCGAACAGCGCGCGGTCCAGGCGCCCTTGGGCCAGCGCCTCGGTCGCGTCCACGGGGATCACGTACTCGTGCCCCTCGATCCGCGCGCGCGAGAACGCGATGTGCTCGCGGCCCTCGCCCGGCTTCACCGCGGTGACCTGGAGCCCGTCGCCGCTGCCGGTGAGCGAGACCTTGTCCCCGCTCAGGAGCGTGACCGTCAACGACCCGGGCGGCGTGAAGTTCCGCGGGTTCACCGCGGCCCCTTCTCTGTCCTGGCCGCCCGGTGCCGCCCCCGCCTGGGGCAGCCCGGTCGCGAGCAGGGCGACGGCTATGGCCGTCACCACCCCCGCGTAACTTGTCCGTCTTGCCATCCCAACCCCTTACGCGCTGCTGTCCTCGCGTGCCTGTCGCATGTGACTCAAAGGACCATTGGCGCGGCTGGGGCGGGAGTTGCGCCAGAGTCGGACGTGGCGACTACCTGCCATGGCACGTTTGTGCCGAACGGCACGGAACCACGCAGGAGGGTGTTCGATGGGAACCGAAAACCTGCCCGTGGCGTATTAGGGCCTGTCTGGAGTTGCCCGTCGTCGCCCGCAGGGCAGACGGGCAACTCCAGACAGGCCCTGAGGGCGAGGGCCGGTGCGGAACTTCTCGCTGCGCTGCGCACCACGCCCTCTACGCTTCGCACAAGATCGTGTGAACGATGGCGCAGATGTCCGTCCCTGCGGCCATACTTGCGCGTGAAAGACCGCGGATGACCAAGGGGGAGGTCAAGCGTGACATACCCGCCGAACGGCAGCGCGGCGCCGCCGAGCCCGGCCGCGCCCACGCTGCCGGCTGTGCCGCCGCAGGGCGCTCAGCCACCGGCACCCGCAGTGGTGCCCGAACGCCGCAGTGCGCGAGCCGAGTTGACCGACCGGCTGCGCAACGCGTCGACCACCGAGCCGGGGCGGCTGCGGATCATCGGGGCGCTGATCGCGGTGCTCGTGGTCGCCTTCGGGGCCGTGACGGCTTGGCAGATGGCCGACCGGTCGGCCGCGGCCGACGACGTGCTGTATCGCAGTGCGCCCCTGTCCGCCGACGCGGCGGCCATCTACCGGTCCCTCGCGGATGCCAACACGACGGCGGCGAACGGGTTCCTCGCCGCCGACAAGGAGTCCCCCGCGCTGCGCAAGCGCTACCAGGATGATCTGGACATGGCGGCCGAAAAGCTCAGCACGGCCGCGGGCGCCAGTCGAGGTTCGGGCAAATCGGCCGAGTACATCGCCGACTTGAACAAGCTGCTTCCGGAGTACGCGGAGCGCATCGAGACGGCGCGTACGTACAACCGCCAGGGCCTGCCGCTGGGCGGCGCCTATCTGCGCAATGCCAATGACCTGATGCAGGACAAGATGCTGAAGGCCGCCCGCAGCCTGTACGACGAGGAGAAGCAGCGGCTCAACGCGGACTACGCGGACGCCAAGGCGTACCCCTGGGGAGCCATAGCGCTCGGCGTGGTCGCGATCGGCGGCCTCGTCTGGGCCCAGCGGCGCAACTACCGGCGCACGAACCGGGTGTTCAACCACGGTCTGGTGGTCGCCACCGCGGCCGGCACCGTGGTGCTGCTCTGGCTCGCGGTCGGCCACACCTTCGCCTACAGCGGTCTCACGGGGTCCTACGACGACGGGGTGCGCTCGCTCAACGCGCTGAACGACGCGCGGATCTCCATCCTGCAGGCGCGAAGCAGCGAGAACCTCACGCTGGTCTCCCGAGGCGCGGTCACCGTGCCCGAGGGGAAGCCCGGCGCGGGCGAGGACTTCTACGACGTGGAGTTCAAGAGGCAGATGGCGGACCTCGGCGACAAGACGAAGGGCACGCTCGGCGCGGCCTGGAAGCTCTCCGAGGACAAGGCCGGCGACGACCCGGTGGACAAGACGGTGTTCGCGGTGACCGAGTGGAAGAAGCGCCACACCACCGCCCGCACCCTGGACAACCAGGGCGACTACGACAAGGCGCTGGCCGGAGTGATCGGTGTGAACGGCGACCAGGAGAAGGCCACCGGCTCGTGCTTCGACCTCGCGGACCAGTCCCTGGCCAAGGCCATCGCCCATGAACAGCAGGACTTCAGGAGCGCCGCCGAGGACGGCCGGGGAGCGATGACCGGACTGCCGATCGGCGCCGCGGTGCTCGCTGTGCTCGGCGCGACGGGCGCCGTGCTCGGTGTCGGGCGCCGGTTGTCGGAGTACCGGTGAGAGGGGGCGACGAGATCATGAACGCGACGAACCGACAGAGGTACGCGGCCCGCATCCGGGCGATGGCCATGGCAGGACCGCTCTCCCGCCTGCGCGGCTGGGGCGGGGTGGCCGCCATGGCGGTGGCGTGCGTGCTGACCGCGGCCTTCGTGCTGCTGCCGCTGCACCACGTGGGCGAGGGCCCGTCCGGTACGGGGAGTCAGGGGGTCGGGAACGCGCTGCCCGCGATCGCTCCCGGCGCCGCGGCCTGCGACGAGAAGGCGCCGGAGTTCAGCCTCGGGCCCGACAGCGGCGCGGGCGCGAAGATCGGCGAGATCAACACGCGCACGGACAAGCCCAAGGGGAAGCTGGTCGTCGGCATCGACCAGAACAGCTATCTCTGGGGCTACCGCAACCCCAACACCGGCGCCCTGGAGGGCTTCGACATCGATCTGGCCACCCGGATCGCCGACAAGATCTTCGGCAGGGACGCCGAGGGCAAGGTCAACATCGTCTTCCGTGCGGTGCCCACCAACCAGCGCATCCCGATGATCAAGTCGGGGCAGGTCGACGTGATCGTGCGCACGATGACGATCAGCTGCAAGCGCAAGGCCGATGTGGCCTTCTCCACCGCCTACTTCAAGACGGGGCAGCAGGTCCTGGCCCCGGAGAACTCGAAGATCACCGGGTTCGACGCGTCGCTCGAAGGCAAGCGGCTGTGCGTCGCATCGGGTTCGACCGCCCAAGAAGCGCTTGAGGGAAGCAAGTTCGGTGCCGATAAGCCTCTTGTGGTTCCCAACCAGCTCGACTGCCTGGTGCGGCTCCAGCTCGGCGAGGTGGACGGAGTGATCACGGACAGCGCGCTCGGAGCGGGCCAGGCGGCGCAGGACCCGACAGTGCAGCTGAAGGGCGACGCGCCCTTCACCCAGGAGCACTACGGCATCGCCATGAGCAACGATCCGAAGGCCGAGGACCTGGTGCGCCGCGTCAACTACGAACTCGACGAGTGGCGCGACGACCCCGACGGATGGCAGAAGTCGTACGACAAGTGGCTCGCGGCCCGTATGGGCGCGGCAAAGCCCCCGGCTCCCAAGTACAGCGACTGACAAGGCAGTTGACGGGGCAGAGGCGAACAGGAAGAACACGGCCGGAGCAGCCGGCACTGCAGAGAGGTGATACACGGATGGGCGTCGCGGGAGCCGCCGGTCCCGTCATGGACCGGGACGAGGTGGACCGTGCGCTGGCACGTCTTGGCGCCGAGCACGAGGCGATCGAGACCTCACTGCTCGCGCTGCAGGACCACGCGGGGCGCAGACTCCTCGAAGGTGCCGAGCTGACCGGCACCACCAAGGAGCGCTGGGCCGCCGCGGAGCAGGAGATCACCCGCCTGTGGGCGTACTTCGACGCCTACGCGGACGCGCTCAACAGCGCCCGCGAGCTGCGCGCCCGCCGGCGCTGGCCCAGCCGTGAGGAACTGGTGGAGCTCACCGAGCTGCTGCGCGGCGAGAGCGTCACCATCGCAGGGGGCGCCCCGGCTTCGGGGGCGCCCGCTTCGCTGACCGGGCCCGGAAGGCTCTCCGAGCACTTCTCGCTGAAGGCGCTCGTGGACCGGATGAACGAGCTGTACGCCTCCTCGCTCGACATGGTCGTCGCCTCGGACTCCGTCTGGTCCGCGCTGCCCGCCCGTATCGACATGCTCTCCGCCGAACTGGCCCGCACCCGCGAGCTCGGCAAGGCCGTCGGCGTACGGCCCGGCGAGCACCCGGCAGGGGACGACCTCGACCGGATCACCGGCGAGTTGACCGCACTGCGGGCCCAGGTGGTCTCCGACCCGCTGGCCTTCTGGCGGCCCACGCCGGGTTCCTCCGCGCCGGGCGGCGGCAGACCGGACACCGAGCGCTACGACCGTGAGGCGCGCGCGCTCGAAGAGGTACGCCGCGAGATCGACGCCGTACTCGGCGTACGCCAGGACGCCGAGCTCAGACTCGGCAAGCTGCGCGATCTGCTCTCGCGCGCGGACCGTACGCTCGCCGAGGCGCGGGCCGCGCGCGGCGAGGTGCTCGCGAAGATCGCGGCCTCGGAGGTGCCGGCCGTGAGCGGGCCGCCGACCGTGCTCCAGGAACAGCTCGCGACCGCCGCCGAGTACCGGCGCAGTGCCCAGTGGCACCGGCTCTCGCCGCTCCTCGAATCCCTGGAGCAGAAGGCCGAGGACGAACTCATGCGCGCCCGCGCCTCGTTGGAGAAGGTCACCCAGCCGCTCGCCGTACGCGCGGAGCTGCGCGGCCGGCTCGACGCGTACCGCGCGAAGGTGGCCCGCCACGGGGCCGCCGAGGATCCACTGCTCATCGAACGTTATGACGCGGCGCGCCGGATGCTCTGGAGCGCGCCCTGCGACCTGCGGGTCGCCGAGCAAGCGGTGCTGCGCTATCAGCACGCCGCGGCGGAGGTGCTCGCTCCGCGCGTACCGCATCAGTCGGGCCCATCGCAGCCGACGGACCGTAGGGGGGAATGACCGTGAGCCAGCAATGCCAGCGGCCGAACTGCACCGGCTCCTATGAGGACATGGGCAGCGGCGAGCTCTACTGCGACACCTGCGGACTCGCGCCCGTCGTGTCACCGAACGGAATGGTCTCCTCGCCGCCGACCGGGATCACCGGGGGCGGCAAGGGCAGCAGTTCCTCGTCCAGTTCGCGCGCGTCCTCGCGCTCGTCCTCCCGTACGTCGAGCCGCTCGTCGCAGTCGCGGCGCTCGGTCTCCGGGCGGCTTTCGCGCGGTCTGACCAGCGGCAGTACGTCGACCCGCAGCGTCTCGGTCAAGTCGACCGGCTCGACGGCGGGTTCCTCGGGGCGCGGCAAGCTCGGTGTCGGCCTGGTCTCGGTACCGCAGGTGCCGCGGCCCGACCCCCGCGAGATGGTGCAGGACAACCCCGAGGTTCCCGAGAGGAAGCGATTCTGCTCGCGTTCCGACTGCGGAGCGGCGGTCGGGCGTGGGCGCGGTGACCGCCCGGGGCGCACCGAGGGTTTCTGCACGAAGTGCGGCCACCCGTACTCCTTCGTGCCCAAGCTCAGCGGCGGCGACATCGTGCACGGCCAGTACGAGGTGGTCGGCTGTCTCGCGCACGGCGGACTCGGCTGGGTCTATCTCGCCGTCGACCGCGCGGTCTCCGACCGCTGGGTGGTCCTCAAGGGCCTGCTCGACACCGGCGACCAGGACGCGATGGCGGCGGCGATCTCGGAGCGGCGCTTCCTCGCCGAGATCGAGCACTCCAACATCGTCCGTATCTACAACTTCGTCGAGCACCTCGACCAGCGCACGGGTTCCCTCGACGGCTACATCGTCATGGAGTACGTGGGCGGCAAGTCGCTCAAGGAGATCGCCAACGGACGTCGTACGCCGGACGGCAAGCGTGATCCCCTGCCGGTCGAGCAGGCCTGCGCGTACGGCATCGAGGCGCTCGAAGCCCTCGGGCATCTGCACAGCCGCAATCTGCTCTACTGCGACTTCAAGGTCGACAACGCGATCCAGACCGAGGACCAGCTCAAGGTCATCGACATGGGCGCGGTCCGGCGCATGGACGACGACGAGTCGGCGATCTACGGCACGGTGGGCTACCAGGCACCGGAGGTCGCCGAGGTCGGCCCGTCCGTGGCCTCCGACCTGTACACGGTCGCGCGCACGCTCGCGGTGCTGACCTTCGACTTCCAGGGCTACACGAACGTGTTCGTGGACTCGCTGCCCAACCCGGACAACATCGAGGTCTTCCGCAAGTACGAGTCCTTCTACCGGCTTCTCGTCCGGGCCACCGACCCGGACCCGGCCCGCCGGTTCTCCTCGGCGCAGGAGATGGCCGAGCAGCTGACGGGTGTGCTTCGCGAGGTCGTGGCGCTGCAGACCAACCGGCCACGGCCCGCCCTGTCCACGCTCTTCGGGTCCGAAGTGCGGGTCACGGACAGCGAGTTGTTCCGTGAGCACGACGGCGATGTGTCCAAGCTCGGCGTGCGGATCGCTCCCGTGGGCCGCAAGGCGCGGCGCAACGGGGTGTCGGCCAACGGTGCACGGGCCGCACTCGGCCCCGGTGCGCTCCCCATGATCCCCCCGCAGCCGGCCGGTCTGCCCCCGCTGCCCTCGACCGCTCCCGCCGGCACCCTGCCGCCCTCCGCCATGCCCACTTCGGCAAGCGGCGGTTCGCTGGTCAAGGTGCTCGCGCATGCCGCGACCGCGCTGGCGCTCCCGGTGCCGCGCGTGGACCCCGGCGACCCCAACGCGGGCTTCCTCGCGGGCCTGATGGCCGCCGCCCCCGCCGAGCTGATCACGGCGCTGCACGCGGCGCCCGCCACCTCACTGGAACTGCGTCTGCGCGAACTGCGGGCGCTCCTGGAGATGGGCGAACAGGCCTCCGCCGCCCAGCTGCTTGAGAACCTGGAGCGGGTGCACACTGACGACTGGCGCGTGGTCTGGTACCGCGGTGTCGTCGCGCTGACCAGCGGCGACTTCGAGACCGCGGCGCTGTCCTTCGACGCGATCTACGACGCGTTCCCGGGCGAGCCGGCCCCCAAGCTGGCCCTCGGCGTCTGCGCGGAGGTCCTGAACCAGCTGGACAACGCGGCCGAGTACTACCGCCTCGTATGGACGACGGACCCCAGCTATGTCAGCGCGGCCTTCGGTCTCGCCCGGGTTCAGCTGGCCGCCGGGGACCGGCGCAGCGCGGTGCGTACCCTGGAGTCCGTACCGGAGGCGTCCATTCACTACACGGCGGCGCGGGTCGCGGCCGTACGGGCGCGGCTGCGGGACCAGGCGGTGCACGAGCCGCTGCTCGACGATCTGACCGCGGCCGCGGGACAGGTCGAGGCGCTGCGGCAGTTCGGGCTCGACGCCGTACGCCGTGAGCAGCTGTCGGCGGAGGTCCTGGGCACCGCACTCGACTGGGTACTCTCCGGTAGCCGCGGTGCCGCGCCGTCGCAGGGCCCCTCGGGCTCTGCGCTCCTGGGCAGCACGCTGGACGAGCGGGGCCTCAGGTTCGGGCTCGAACGCTCGTACCGGATGCTGGCACGGCTTGCGCAGCGCGGTGACGAGAGGATCGAACTGGTGGAGCGGGCCAACCGTTTCCGCCCCCGGACGTGGGTGTGAATTGATGTCGCAGATGCGCAAGGTGGACGAGGGGTCACGTCTGGTGTCTTGCCCGAGCTGCGAGGAGCCGCTGGAGAGCGGTGACCTCTACTGCGGTGCGTGCGGCTTCGACCTGTCGGCCACCCCCGAGCCGGTCGCCGCCGTTGACCATCCGACCATCGCCATCAACGGATCGGCCGCACCCGGGGGTTCACCCGTGCCGGCCGACTCCGACGACCCGACGCCGGCCGCCGCGGTCCAGTGGCCCGAGGCCCCTGACGTCGACAGCACCGACACCCACCACCCGGGCCAGCTGCGTGGCACGGACTCCTCGGGCGGCGATCTCACCGGCGCCGTACGCTTCGACAACCCGCCCTCGCCGCCGCAGCCCGACGAGTACGCGCTCCAGGCGCCCGACCCGCGCACGGTCGTGCCCGCCGCGTCCACTCCCCCGGCCGGCACCAAGCTCTGCGTCGCCTGCCGCACCGGCACCGTGGACGAGGACGGCTACTGCGAACACTGCGGCCATGCCCAGCCCCGCGAACGCGACCACATGGAGCGTGAGCTGGACGCGGTGGCGGCCGTCAGCGACCGGGGGCTTCGCCACCACCGCAACGAGGACGCGTTCGCCGTCTCCTCGATCGCGCTGCCCGACGGTTCACCCGCGGTCGTCGCGATCGTCTGCGACGGGGTGTCGTCGGCGACCCGGCCCGACGAGGCCTCGGCCGCCGCCTCGCAGGCCGCCAACGAGTCGCTGCTCGGCTCACTGCCGCGCGGCACCCACCCGCAGCAGGCCATGCACGACGCGATCATCGCGGCGTTCGACGCGGTCAACTCCCTTGCGCAGGAGCCCGGTCAGGCCCGCGGACATGACCAGCACCGCCATCAGAACGCTCCGGCCTGCACCATCGTCGGCTCGGTGATCGCCGGCGGACTGCTCGTCGTCGGCTGGGTCGGTGACTCCCGTGTGTACTGGGTGCCCGAGGACCGCACGGCCCCGCCCGCCCGGCTCACCGAGGACGATTCGTGGGCCGCGCAAATGGTGGCCGCGGGTCTGATGAACGAGGCGGAGGCGTACGCGGACGAGCGTGCCCATGCCATCACGGGCTGGCTCGGCGCCGATGCGTACGAACTGGAGCCGCACACCGCTTCCTTCAAGCCGGACCGTGCGGGTGTAGTGGTGGTGTGCACCGACGGACTGTGGAACTACGCGGAGGGCGCGGCCGAGATGGCCGCCGTCGTACCGGCCGACGCGGCGGAGCGTCCGCTGCACTGCGCGCAAGTCCTGGTCGGTCACGCTCTGGACGGCGGGGGCCACGACAACGTAACAGTGGCGGTACTGCCGTTCTCGCATCAGCCGCAAGGGGCAGGATCGGCCTGAGACAGGGGACCGCGTCAGGGGCGCGGAACCCACACAACTCAGTTACATCAGCACAAAGTGCCGTACTGGCCTGCCCGCAACGAGCCCGGACACCACGGCACTGCTGAGGGGGGAGCACTACAGCATGGCGAATTTCTCGAAGTCGAACGTTCCGCAGTTCTCGGTCGACGTCTACCAGAACGAGTTCCTGCCCGAGGGCGGTCGTGAAGTCAACGCGATCGTCACCGTGACCTCGACCGGCGGTGGCACCGTCGGGGGGACGGCCGTGCGCTCGTACTCGACGGGCAGCACGCCGGACGCGGCGGTGGCGATCATGGTCGACTGCTCCGGCTCGATGGACTATCCGCCCACCAAGATGCGCAATGCCCGCGACGCCACGGCCGCGGCGATCGACACCCTGCGCGACGGGGTGCACTTCGCGATCATCGGCGGCACGCATGTGGCCAAGGAGGTCTACCCGGGCGACGGTCGGCTCGCGGTGGCCGACGAGCGCACCCGCGACCAGGCCAAGCAGGCCCTGCGCAAGCTCAGCGCGGGCGGCGGTACGGCGATCGGCACCTGGCTGAAGCTTGCGGACCGGCTGCTCGCCTCCGCCGATGTCTCCATACGCCACGGGATCCTGCTCACCGACGGCCGCAACGAGCACGAGTCGTCCGAGGACCTCAGGGCCGCTCTCGACGCCTGCGCGGGCCGCTACACCTGTGACGCCCGTGGCGTGGGGACGGACTGGGAGGTCAAGGAGGTCACCCAGATCGCCTCGGCGCTGCTCGGCACCGCGGACATCGTCGCCGATCCGGCGGGACTCGCCGCCGACTTCACGCAGATGATGGAGGCGGCCATGGGCAAGGAGGTCGCCGATGTCGCACTCAGGCTGTGGACACCGGTGGGCACGGAGATCAAGTTCGTGAAGCAAGTCGCGCCGACCGTCGAGGAGTTGACCTCCCGTCGCACGGAGGCGGGCCCGCGGGCCGGCGACTACCCGACCGGGTCCTGGGGCGACGAGTCCCGCGACTATCACGTCTGCGTTCAGGTCCCGAACGCAGATCTCGGCCAGGAGATGCTGGCCGCCCGGGTCTCCCTCGTGGTGCCGCAGAGCGACGGCAGCGTCCAGACGCTCTCGCAGGGCCTCGTACGCGCCGTGTGGACCGATGACATGGCGGCGTCCACCTCGATCAATCCGCAGGTGGCGCACTACACGGGCCAGGCCGAGCTGGCCCAGGTCATCCAGCAGGGCCTCGACGCACGCAAGGCCGGGGACTTCGACGGGGCAACGGCCAAGCTGGGCAGGGCAGTTCAGCTCGCGGCGGCCTCCGGCAACGAGGACACTGCGAAACTGCTTGCGAAGGTGGTCGACGTCGAGGATGCCGCGACAGGTACTGTGCGATTGAAGGCGAAAGTCGAGGAAGCCGACGAGATGACTCTCGAAACGCGGTCGACCAAGACGGTTCGCGTCAAGAAGTGAACACAGCGCGACGGCATGGCAACCGGCCGTGACGGTAAGGCTCTTGGGATGCCCTCATGGGTGTGCCGTGAGTCACGCGCCGAGTACCGGAAGTGCCGTGGGGCACATATGAAGCGGCAGCGAGTGCCGTAGAAGGAGAGGGGGAAGCGCCGACATGCCGACCTGCCCGAACGGACACCAGTCGGGTTCCGACGACTGGTGCGAGGTCTGCGGCCACCGCATGACCGGTGCGAGTGCGCCTTCCGGCGCCGTTCCCCCGCCGCCCCCGGGCGCCGGTTACGGCTACCCGCAGCAGGGGGGTTACGGCTATCCGCAGACGCAGCAGCCGGCCGCCCCGCCGCAACTGTGCCCCCAGTGCCAGACCCCGCGTGAGGCCAATGAGCCCTACTGCGAGGAATGCCGCTGGAACTTCCTCACCAACACCGCGACCTCGTACACCCCCGCGGCTCCGCGCCAGCCCGTGCCCGGCATCAACCTGCCGCCGGGTTTCCAGGCGCAGCAGCCGCCGGGCGGTGAGTACACGAGCTCGCGCCCCTCGCAGATGAATCGTCCCGCCGAGCCGCTGCAGCCGGGGCCCGGCCACGGCGGTCCCGGCCACGGCGGTCCCGGTGGTCCGTCGCCGTTCGGTGGTCCCGGTGCGGGTCCCGTCGGCGGACCCGGTTCGGGCCCGAACGGTCCGCACGGTCCCGGCCCCGGCCAGGGCGCGCCGATGAGTGGCCACAACGGTCCGATGGGCGGACCGGGCGGACCCATGGGCGGGCACGCCGGCGGTCCGCCGCCCCCGCCTCCCGCGCAGGGTTACCAGCAGCCCGGTCCGCCGGCGCCGCACGGTCCCGGTGCGCCGATGGGCACCCACGGCGACGAGGACTGGATGCTGCCGCCGCCGTCCGCGCAGACCGCACCCCCGGTCCAGCACCCGCTGGCCGGTGGCGGCTACCCGGCGCCGCAGCCGCAGGGTCCGGTGGGCTGGACCGCGGTGATCGGTCCCGACCGTGACTACTTCATGGCGATGATGCACCGCAGCGGGCCCGAGGCCGCGAGCCTCAACCTGCCCGCGTACTCGCCCGAGCAGGAGCGCAGACTCACCGGGAACCAGATCACCATCGGGCGCCGCCGGCACTCCACGGGTGAGACCCCGGACATCGACCTCTCGGTCCCGCCGGAGGACCCGGGTGTCTCGCACCAGCACGCGGTGCTGGTGCAGCAGCCGGACGGCGGCTGGGCCGTGGTCGACCAGAACTCGACCAACGGCACGACGATCAACAACGGCGAGGAGCCGATCCAGCCGTTCGTGCCGGTCCCACTGCAGGACGGCGACCGCGTGCACGTGGGGGCGTGGACGACGATCACTTTGCGTCGGGGTTAGTCCCACACGGCTTTACGCGCCCGGCTTCCCGGTCACGGGAGGCCGGGCGTCCATGCGTTCGGGGCAGCTCAGCCCAGCGCCCACGCATACGGCCCCTCCGGCGAATCCAGCCAGGCCCACACCGCGTCCCCCTCCACGGTCACCCCGAACCGCTCCCGCGCCGGCCGCCCCTCCCGCCGCCACAGTGCGAACGCCTCCTCCGGATCGAGGGATCCCGCCGTCAGGTCGAGGAGGAAGCGGAACAGTTCGTTCTGCGTGATGCGACGCGGGAGCGACGAGGCGTAACGCGGACGCTCCCCACTCCTCGTACCGCCGCGCAAGGGCACGAAATACGCGGGGGTGTGCAGGAAGCGGCCCTCCGCGTGCGAGGCGTCGCGCACCGACAGGGCGATCAGACCGGTCGCGAGCGGCGCCAGGATCCGCGCTCCCGGCCGGCACTGCTCGAGCCACGGCCGCGGGATCGTCGCCAGCGTGCAGGTCGCGATGATCCGGTCGTACGGGGCACGGGCCGGGCACCCCCGCGCACCGTCGCCCGTGACGACCGCCGGGTGGTAGCCGGCCCGTTCCAGATGCCGGCGGGCCGCCTCGGCGATCTCCGGTTCGAGGTCGACCGTCGTGACCAGATCGCCGCCGAGCCGATGGGCGAGCAGCGCCGCGTTGTACCCCGTGCCCGCGCCGATCTCCAGGACGGACTGCCCGTCGTGGAGATCGAGTTCGGCGAGCATCCTGGCCATCAGGGACGGCTGACTGCTGGAGGAGACCAGGTCACCGTCCCGTACGCGTGTGGCGAGCGGGGCGTCCGTGTAGACGCCCCGGAGCCAGCGGGCCCGGCGTGCGGCGCTCGGATCCTCGCCCCAGAGCCGCTCGTACCCGCCGGCGACGGAGGCGTAGTAGTACGGCACGAACAGATGCCGGGGTACGGCGGCGAAGGCCGCACGCCACCGCGGCTCCCCGTCGAACGCCCCGCTCTCCTCGATCTCCCGCACCAGCGCCGCCCGCGCCGCGGCGGCGGCTTCGGGCTCAGGGGACTCGGGCTCAGGGGACTCGGGCTCAGGGGGTGCACCCATATACCCACTGTGCTGCGATTTGCGACTGGATGCGAGGCCCCGCGCCCACCGGAGCAACTGGACAGGAGTCCTAGTCCCCCGGTCTTCGGCCGGGGTGTCTGCGACCATGGAGGGGTGAAAGAGATCCCGCGCGGCACGCTTCAGGAGCAGACCTTCTACGAGCAGGTCGGCGGCGAGGAGACCTTCCGGCGCCTGGTGCACCACTTCTACCAGGGAGTTGCCGAGGACCCGCTGCTCAAGCCGATGTACCCGGAGGAGGACCTCGGTCCGGCCGAGGAGCGGCTCGCGCTGTTCCTGATGCAGTACTGGGGCGGCCCCCGTACCTACAGCGACGACCGCGGCCACCCGCGTCTGCGCATGCGGCACGCACCGTTCAAGGTGGACCAGGCCGCGCATGACGCCTGGCTGAAGCACATGCGCGCGGCGGTCGACGAGCTGGCCCTGTCCGAGGAGCACGACCGCACGCTCTGGAACTACCTGACGTACGCGGCCGCTTCGATGGTGAACACCGCGGGCTGAACCACGGCCCGGGCACCGCCTTCCGAACAACCGGACCACGCACCACCTTCCGGAATCCGGTACTCCCTCCCCGCATTGCGATCACGATCTGGTCAAGTTCGGCCAGAGAGCGGTTTCCCTACCCGTATCCGACCTGAAAGAGTCGCGGTTCAGGGCAACGGGGCGGGGGCTCCGCCCAAGGGGACGGGGACCGGTGATCGGGTGACGGGGTTCATCTTTCTGCGCGTACGTGCCCATCGGCTGCTGCTCCTGGCAGCCCTGCTCGCGGTCCTCCTCACCACGTCGGTGCTTGCCACGCTCACTGCTTTCTCCGGGGCGATCGGGGACGCGGCACTGCGGCATTCACTGCTCACCCGGTCCGCGGCGTCCGCCTCCTTGGTCGTACGGGCCGATGCCGGGCCCGGCGAGCGGCCGGAGGTCGAGCGGAAGATCGAGAGCGGCGCACGACGCGTCTTCGACGGTCTGCCGGTCTCCCTCCGCTCGTACGAGAAGTCCGGACCGTACGCGCTGCCGCGCTCGGTGCAGGCGCCCCAGGATCGCTCGGGCGATCCTGATCTGACGCATCTCGCCGCTCTCGACCGGTCCAAGGTCCGACTCCTCGACGGCGCCTGGCCGAAGGCTTCGGGCACGGGTCCGGTCGAGGTGGCGCTGCCCGAAGTGGCCGCCAAGGAGCTGAAGTTGACCGCGGGCGGTGCGCCCATGGAGCTCGGCAATCCGCTCGGTGGCAAGAAGGCGACCGTGCGGGTGACCGGTGTCTGGGCGCCGATCAACCCCGACGACCCGTACTGGCAGGTCGACGAGCTCGGCGGACGCGGGGTCCGCAAGCTCGACTTCACCACCTACGGACCGCTGCTCACCGACCCGGCCACCTTCACCGCGCACAGGGTGGAGCCCGGGGACAGCGCCTGGCTGGCCACGGCCGACTTCCGAAAGCTGGGCTCGGACCGTATCGACGAACTCAGGAAGGCCGTCGAGACCGGGACCGCGAACTTCGCGAAGATCTCCGAAATCTCCGTGCCCGTGACGGCGGACTCCGAGCTCCCCGCCGTGCTCGAACGCTCCGAGCGCTCCCTGCTCGTGGCCCGTTCGACCCTGCTGATCGTGGCGCTCCAGCTGCTCATGCTCGCCGGCTACGCGCTGCTGCTCGTGGCACGGCTCCTGTCGAGCGAGCGGACCGGAGAAACGGATCTCCTTGTGGCGCGCGGCGGTTCGCGCGGCCGTATCGCCTGGTTCGCGGCCGCCGAGTCACTGCTGCTCGCGGTGCCCGCCGCGGTCCTCGCGCCGCTGCTCGCGGGCCCGTTGACGCGACTGCTCGCCGGCCAGGGCGCGCTCGCGCGGATCGGCCTCGAGCTGGAGACCACGACGACGTCCGCCGTGTGGCTGGTGGCCCTGGTCGTCGCGCTCGGCTGTGCGGCCGCGGTGGTCGCCCCCGCCCTCTCTGTGACGGGGATGCGCCGCTCGGTCCGTATGAAGTCGCTGCCCGCGCCGGTACGCGCGGGCGCCGATGTCGGCCTGTTGGTGATCGCGGCCGTGGCGTACTGGCAGTTGGACCAGCAGACCTCGGGCGGGGGTGTGCTCAGCGGTGACACCGCAGGCAATCTGGGCATCGACCCACTGCTCGTAGGGGCGCCCGCGCTCGCACTGCTCGCCGGCACGATCCTCACCCTGCGACTGCTTCCCCCCGCGGCGAAGCTGGGCGAACGCCGCGCCGCCAAGGGGCGTGGTCTTCCCGGCGCGTTGGCGGGCTGGCAGCTCAGCCGCAGACCGCTACGGGGCGCGGGCCCTGTGCTGCTCCTGGTGCTCGCCGTTGCGATGGGCATGCTCGCGATCGGACAGGGCGCCTCCTGGGACCGTTCGCAGGAGGACCAGGCCGATTTCCGTGCGGGTACGCAGATACGCGTGCAGGGCGGCCGGATTCCCAGTGCGGACCAGGGCACCGTGTACTCCTCCGTCCCCGGGGTCAAGGCGGCCGCGCCCGCGGCGCGCACCACGATGGAACTGTCCGGCGGGCGTTCGGCGGATGTCCTCGCGCTGGACATGACGGACGGCACCGACGGGCTCCTCGTACGCGAGGACCTTGTCAGTGCGCAGGCCCTGCGGGACGTACTCCTGAGCAAGCCGGCACCCTCGTACGGACTGCAGCTGCCCGCGAAGGCACCGAAGCTGGAGGTCGAGCTGCGGATCGTCTCCGACAAGGCGGGCAGCACCGGTGAGACGTCCGTGAGTGCCCTGGTGCAGGATCACCGCGGCACGACGCACAGCTATTCGCTGGGCGAGGTGCCGGCCGACGGGCGCACCCGGACCCTCGGTGTCGAGCTGCCCGTCACCGGTGCGTCCAAACTGACCGGGTTCGCACTCGACATCCCGCCGACCGAAGGCACCGTCAAGCACCGGTTCGAGGTGACCTCGGTGCGCGCCGACGGTGGCGCGGTCGAGCTTCCCGCGGATCTGCGCTGGCTGGGCGTCGCGCAGGATCCCGCCTCCGACCCGGGGGCCACGCCCCCCGATCCGTTCACCGTCGATGTCACCGCCACGACCGGAACACCCGTGTCGGCCTCGTACACCGCCCCGGTCGCCTGGCCGGGCACGCATGAGATACGAAAGCTGCGGATCGACCTCGCCCGCCCCACGGTCCCGATGCCGCCGGCTGTCGTGACCGAACGCTTCCTCGAGTCGAGCGGTTCGAAGATCGGTGACGCGGTCGAACTGCCGCTGACCGTCGGCGCGTTCCAGGCCCGGATCACCAAGGTCGTACCCGAGATTCCGACGGCCTTCGCCGACGGGGGCGCGGTCCTCGTGGATCTGCGCACGGCCAACGAGGCGCTCGCCGCCGACTACGAGCCGACGCTCACCGCGAGCGAATGGTGGCTGACCACCGAGCCCGCCGAGGCGGAGCAGGTCGCCGCAGCGCTGCGGGACCGCCCCGACGTCGACCCCGAGCAGGTGCTCGTCCGCAACGAACTGGCCGCGGAACTGCGGGACGATCCGCTGGGTGCGGGACCGCAGTCGGCGCTGCTCGCGGTGGCCGTGGCCGCGGCGGCGCTCGCCGCGGTCGGCTTCGCGGTGAGCGCGGCCGGATCGCTCAGGGAGCGGTCCGCGGAGTTCTCGGTACTCCGGGCCCTCGGCACGCCGCAGCGGCAGCTGGCGCGGCTGATCACAGCCGAACAGGGTGCGCTGATCGGGCTCGCGCTCGCCGTCGGGCTCGCACTCGGCGCCGTACTGGCCAGAGCCGTGGTGCCGCTGATCGTGCTCACCGGGGACGCGGGCAAGCCCATGCCGGCGGTGCTGGTGGAACTCCCGCTCGGCCGGGTCGCACTGCTGCTCGCGGCGGTCGCGGTCATCCCCCTGCTCATCGTCGCGGCGATCGCGCTGCGCAGGACCGATCCGGTGGTGTCGCTGCGGCACGACGGGGGCAACTGACATGGCGGCCAAGGCCGTCGCACCGTGGGTCCGCACGCGGTTGCGCGCGGCGCCGCTCACGGCGGCGGCGGTCGGGGTGCTCGTGGTCACGACATCGTTCCTCGCGGCGGTGTTCCCGCGAGCGGTGGACGCGTACGAGACGGGGGGTCTCAGGGCCTCGGTGAGCAATGCCCGGCCTGAGCAGCGCAACATCGAAGTCTCGGTGATGAACAGCGAAGAGCCGAGCCTGGCCGACCCGGGGCTGCCGGGCGAGCTGCAGTCCGACGTCCTCGGTCTGCTGCAGGCTCCGCTCGTCCCCGACATGGCGCAGGTCTCCCGCGGCGTCGAGACGGTGCACGCCTGGAAGGCGCCGTTCGACGGCTGGCTCCCGCGCCGGTACGGCGCCGTCGCGCCGCGGTTCACCCTCGCCGCGCAGGCCGAGGTGGAAAGCCACTCCCGGCTGGCCGAAGGCAGGCTGCCGCGGGGGACGGGCGTCACCGCGCAGAGCACCGCAACCGAGGCGGCGGTGACCGAGGAGACCGCACGAACCTTGAAGATCGAGGTCGGTTCGGTGATCCACTTCGCGGCCCCGGACGGCAGGCGCCTGAGCGTGCGGATCACCGGCATCGTCAAGCCCCGTGACCCGCAGGGCAGTTACTGGTCCCACGAGCCCGTTCTGCGGACGCCCACCGTCGCGGCCGACGATGCGATCACGGCGCGCAACACGTACTGGCACGGCGGGCTTCTCCTCGCACCGGAAGCCGCACCGTTCCTGCTCGCGGGCGACTGGACGGCACGGGTCTACTCACGCGTGCCGCCCACACCCGGCGCCCTGGACGCGGCCGGCCTACCGGCTCTCGAATCCCAGCTCGCCTCCCTCAACAGCGGCCCCTTGCACGCCCGGTTGACCGACACCGTCTCCCCCGAGGTCTCGGTCACCACCGGCCTCGGTGAGCTCGTCGCCGACTACCGCGCCCTGCGCTCGGCCATCACGCCCATCACGCGGGTCGCGGTGTACGGCATCGCCGCCGTCGCCCTCGTCGTCCTGCTGATGACCGGCGCCCTGCTTGCCGCCCGGCGGGCCACCGAGCTCTCCCTGCTGCGCTCCCGCGGCGGTTCACTGCCGGCGATCGCGGGCCGGCTGTGCGCGGAGACCGCGGTGGTGGCGGTGCCTGCGGCCACGCTCGGCTGGCTGTTCGCGGTGGCCGTACGTCCTGAAGGCCCGTCGGCGCCCTCGCTGTTCGCATCGGCCGCGGTGGCCGTGCTCGTCTGCGTGGCGCTGCCGCTGCTCGCCACCGCCCGGCACCGGCGGGCGCGCGGCCACCTCGACCGCGGCGACCTGGTCGCCGCCCGGCCTTCGGCGCGGCGTACGGTCGCGGAGCTGACCGTGGTCGTGCTCGCCGTGGGGGCGGTGCTGGCGCTGCGCCGACAGGGCGCCGGCAGCGGTTCGGCCACGTTGGTGAGCACCGCTCCGATCCTTGTCGCGCTGATCGCCGCACTGCTTCTCGTACGGCTGTATCCGCTGCCGCTGCGGATGGCGAGCCGTCCCGTGGGCCGCGGTCGGGGCGCGGTCGGCTTCCTGTCCCTTGCCCGCGCCGGGCGTACGTCCACGACTCAGGCACTGCCGCTGCTCGCGCTGCTTGTCGCGCTGACGACGGCGGCGTTCGGCGGCTCGGTACCGGCCGGGGTCGAGGACGCGCGGGACCGGGCCGCGCTCGAGATCGTGGGCGCCGATGTCCGGGTCAACGCACGGCCGAAGGCGCCGCTGCCCGACTCGCTGAGACGGCAGCTGGGCGCGCTCGACGGGATCGACACGGTCGCTTCGGCCTACATCGAGTACGAACTCCTGGTGCCGCACGGCAAACCGGTGGCGCTGATCGCCGTGGAGCCGAAGGCCTACGCGCGGATCGCCGCGGCCACCGGGCTCGGCCCGTTCTCGGCGAAGGATCTGACGGCGCCCGGCTCGGGCCCGCAGCCCGCACTCGTGACGCCGTCCGTGGCGGAACGCCTCGGCAGCGCCGAGCGCACCTTCCGGGTGCCTGCGGGTGAGTTCACGGTCCAGGTCGCCGGCCGGCTCGATACGACACCGGCCGTCCGCGGCCTCGACTTCGTCCTCATCGACGCGAGCCGGCTCGACAAGCCCACGGACTCCATGCTGCTCGCGAACGGCACCGGCTACGACAAGCGGGCACTGCGGCACATCGTCGGCGAGAGCCCCGACATCGATCTGCGGATGCGCGCCGACGAACGGGCAGCCCTCATCGACTCGCCCCTCCAGACCGGCGCCGAGACCTTCTACGCTTTCGCCGTCGCGGCCGGCGCCGGCTTCGCCGCGCTCGCCGTGCTCCTCGCGCTGCTTCAGGCCGCCCCCGAACGCACCGCTCTGGTGGCCCGGTTGCGCACCATGGGCCTGGGCAAGGGCCAGGCGCGGCGGCTGCTCGTCCTCGAAGCCCTGCCACAGGGGTGGACGGCCCGGCACACCTCGCTGACGGAACTCAAGGCTGGAGATTCGCGATGACCACTTCCGAGACGACGGCCGTCACCCTCGCCGAGCTTGAGACACGGGCCGCGACCCGTCGCGACCGGCCCGCCTACGGCCAGGACGCCCTGATCTCCTGCGACCGACTCGTACGTATCTTCACCGCCGACGGCATCGAGGTC
>JOGW01000028.1 GCA_000721375.1 Streptomyces sp. NRRL B-3428
CGCTTCCTTTGTACTCACCCTCTCGGGCTTTCCTCCGGACTTCCCTTCGGTCTTGCGTTTCCGACTCTATCAGACTCTTTCGAGTCGATTTCCTCGGTGTGCTTTCCGGGGTTTCCGCTTTTCGGCGGTTTCCCTTTCCGGCGAGTCCGACTTTATCAGAGATTCTGAGTCGGAATTTCCACCCGCTCCGGGCCTCTCCGGACGCACGAGTGCGCCGGTCTTCCCGGTCTGGCGGAGCCGTAAACGTACTGGAGCGGAGCGCCTCGATGCAAATCGAGGTGCCCCGCTCCGGCCGAGCTGCTACGTGGGCGTCAGACCTCGACGACCACGGGGAGGATCATCGGGCGCCTGCGGTAGTTGTCCGAGACCCACTTGCCCAGCGTGCGGCGGACGAGCTGCTGCAGCTGGTGCGGTTCGACGACACCGTCCTGGGCCGACTTCTCCAGGACTTCGTTGATCTTCGGCATGACCGCGTGGAAGGCGGAGTCCTCGATGCCGGAGCCGCGCGCCTGGATGTGCGGTCCACCGGTGATCTTGCCTGTGGTCGAGTCGACGACCACGAAGACCGAGATGATGCCCTCGTCCCCGAGGATCCTGCGGTCCTTGAGCGAGGCCTCCGTGACATCGCCGACCGAGAGGCCGTCCACGTACACGTAACCGGCCTGGACCTTGCCGACGATCTTCGCCTTGCCCTCGACCAGGTCGACGACGACACCGTCCTCGGCGATGACGATCCGGTCGTGCGGGACACCGGTCATGGCGCCCAGTTCGGCGTTGGCGCGCAGATGGCGCCATTCGCCGTGCACCGGCATCAGGTTCTTGGGCTTGCAGATGTTGTAGAAGTACAGGAGCTCGCCGGCCGAGGCGTGGCCGGAGACGTGCACCTTGGCGTTGCCCTTGTGGACGACGTGGGCGCCCCAGCGGGTCAGGCCGTTGATGACGCGGTAGACCGCGTTCTCGTTGCCCGGGATCAGGGACGACGCCAGGATCACGGTGTCGCCCTGGACGATCCGGATCTGGTGATCCCGGTTGGCCATGCGGGACAGTGCCGCCATCGGCTCGCCCTGGGAACCGGTGCACACGAGGACGACCTCGTTGTCAGGCAGGTCGTCGAGTGTCTTCACGTCGACGACCAGACCAGCCGGGACTCGGAGATAGCCCAGGTCACGGGCGATGCCCATGTTGCGGACCATGGAACGGCCGACGAAGGCGACCCTGCGGCCGTACTCGTGGGCGGCGTCCAGGATCTGCTGGATGCGGTGCACGTGGCTGGCGAAGCTCGCCACGATGATGCGCTTGCTCGCTCCGGCGAAGACGGACCGTACGACATTGGAGATGTCGCGCTCCGGCGGGACGAAGCCCGGGACCTCGGCGTTGGTCGAGTCCGACAGGAGGAGGTCGATGCCCTCCTCGCTCAGGCGCGCGAAAGCGTGCAGGTCGGTGAGGCGGCCGTCGAGCGGCAGCTGGTCCATCTTGAAGTCGCCGGTGGCCACGACCAGGCCCGCGGGGGTGCGGATGGCGACGGCCAGGGCGTCCGGGATGGAGTGGTTGACCGCGATGAACTCACAGTCGAAGACGCCGATGCGCTCGCGGTTCCCCTCCTTGACCTCGAGGGTGTACGGACGGATCCGGTGCTCCTGGAGCTTCGCCTCGATCAGCGCGAGGGTGAGCTTGGAGCCGATCAGGGGGATGTCCGCCTTCTCGCGCAGGAGATAGGGGACGGCGCCGATGTGGTCCTCGTGACCGTGCGTGAGGACGATGCCCTCGATGTCGTCGAGGCGGTCCCTGATGCTGCTGAAGTCCGGCAGGATCAGGTCGATTCCGGGCTGCTCCTCCTCGGGGAAGAGGACGCCGCAGTCGACGATGAGCAGCTTGCCGCCGTACTCGAAGACGGTCATGTTGCGGCCGATCTCGCCCAGGCCGCCGAGCGGGGTGACACGCAGGCCACCTTCGGGAAGCTTCGGCGGGGAGCCGAGCTCGGGATGCGGATGACTCAAAAGACTCTCCTACCCATACGCGCCACGTCCTCCTTGAAGGCACGTGGCGCGCATGACGTTCGTGCGATGCAGTTGTCGATCGCGTTCAGACGATTCGTTTGGTTCGTGCGTATTCAGTTGTGAAGTCTGTGATCAGAGATGTACCCCGCCCGCGGCGAGATCGATCTTGAGCTGCTCGGCCTCCTGGGCGGAGAGCTCCACGAGCGGCAGACGCAGCGGTCCGGCGGGCAGGCCCTGGAGGGCGAGCGCGGCCTTGGTGGTGATGACGCCCTGCGTACGGAACATGCCGGTGAAGACGGGCAGCAGCTTCTGGTGGATCTCGGTGGCCTTGCGGACGTCGCCCGAGGTGTAGGCCTCGAGCATCGCGCGCAGTTCGGGCGTGACGACGTGGCCGACGACGGAGACGAAGCCGACTGCGCCGACCGAGAGCAGCGGCAGGTTGAGCATGTCGTCGCCGGAGTACCAGGCGAGGCCGGAGCGGGTGATGCCCCAGCTGGCGCGGCCGAGGTCTCCCTTGGCGTCCTTGTTGGCGACGATCCGCGGGTGCTCGGCGAGGCGGACGATCGTCTCGGTGGAGATCGGAACGCCGCTGCGGCCGGGGATGTCGTAGAGCATGACCGGCAGCTCGGTGCTGTCGGCGATGGCCGAGAAGTGCCGGAAGAGGCCTTCCTGCGGCGGCTTGTTGTAGTACGGCGTGACCGTCAACAGGCCGTGCGCGCCTGCCTTTTCGGCCGTGCGGGCCAGCTCGATGCTGTGGTGGGTGTCGTTGGTGCCGACGCCGGCGACGACGTGGGCGCGGTCACCGACCGCCTCGAGTACGGCTCGTACGAGATCCGCTTTCTCCGCGTCACTGGTGGTCGGGGACTCGCCGGTGGTGCCATTGATGATCAGGCCGTCGTTGCCTGCGTCCACCAGATGGGCGGCGAGTCGCTGCGCGCCGTCGAGGTCGAGAGCGCCATCCGCCGTCAGCGGCGTGACCATGGCGGTGAGGACCCGCCCGAAGGGGGTCTGCGGAGTCGAGATCGGAGCCATGGGTAACACGCTACTCGCTGCTCAGTGCGTGGTCGCCCCTCGGGGGAGGCGCCGGGCGTGACGGGGCGTGACAAAAGGATCCCGGCACTGCCTGCTCGGGGGTTCAAGCAGTGCCGGGTCCGTTTGATCAGGCTAGATGAACTTCTCGAAATGCCGCAATACGGACACTTCGCAAGGAGGTTCGGGACGGTGGCACCTTGCACCCGCTCACTCGGCGTTACTGGGCGGCACACCGGTTCTTGTCGAACCGGTCGGCAGGACCGAACGGGCAATCTCCCGCACGGCACCCGCCGCGCAGGCCGTCAGCGGTCGGCGGCCTCGGAGTGCTGGGTCTGCGCCGGAGAGGTGTCCGGCGAAAGGGCCGGCATGCCGAAGAGCAGTGCGCCGACCAGGCCGGAGACGACGGTGAGGCCCACCAGGGTGCGGCCTGCTATCTGGCCGGCGGTGGCGCGCTCCTTGGGGGGCGGGGTCACATTGCTGCGGTACTTGTCGGCTTCGGCGATGAAGGCGAACGGGACGGGCTCTCGCCGACGGAACATGGTGGGCGCTTCTCCTTGGCTCACTCGTGGCTTCTGCTGGCTCGTACCTATACAGACGCGTAGAAGCGCATGAAGGTGCCGCGAAAACGGAAATTTCATCGAAGAACACCTGAACCCCTTGCGTACTCCTAGCCTGAACGGCGCGCCACGGGCCCCCCTTGGACCCCCGGGGCTGGTCGCTCGCGACATGCCTAGATAGCCTCACCGGGCATACCTTCGAGCGGGCTTGAGTGAGGATTACGTCGTGCCCCTTGCATTTCTCACGGCCGACCGTGCATTCGACCAGGCGGACGACGTCGCGCTGCCATTCGACGACCGCGACCAGTGGCGAAGGCCCTACCGGCCAGGTCCCTGGCGGGTGGGCGCCGCGGCATTGCTGCTCCTGCTGGCCTCGTACATGCTGCTCGCAGCGATGATCATCGCGCTTGCCGACGCACCCTCCGCCGGTGCGGCCTGCGCGTTCGGCGCCCTTCTCGTGATCGCCTCATCTCTGCGTCTGCTGCGGGTCGGCACCTGGGTGAGCGCGCGAGGCGTGCGCCGGGTCGGCTTCTTCGCGACCAGGACGCTGCCCTGGGGCAAGGTCGCCTCCGTACGCACGACGCAGCAGCCGGTGCGCTGGCTGGGGCTGCCGCGCACCGTCCAGGGGCAGGCCGTCGTCGTCGTACCGGCCGGTGGCAAGCAGGCCGCGGAGCCGCTGATGACCTCCCACAACGGGGACTTCCTCGCCCGCCCCGAGGCTTTCGAACGGGCCGCGGACACGGTGGAGGCCTGGGCCTACGAGTACGGGCAGGCGCGCCGCTGAGCGCAGTACACACCGGGAAACCCCTGCAGGACACGGGAAAACCCCCGCCGGGCTCGAAGCCCGGCGGGGGTTTTTCGTTCCGGCTCAGGCCGGCTTGCGCTCGTGCAGTGCGATAGCCCGCTGCATCGCCTTGCGGGCGCGCGGGGTGTCCCGCGCGTCGTGGTAGGCGACCGCGAGACGGAACCAGCAGCGCCAGTCGTTCGGCGTGTCCTCGGTCTCCGCGCGGCGGCGCGCGAAGACCTCGTCGGCGGAGTCGCGGTCGATACGGCCGCTGGGCAGCCGCTTCAGTTCGTCCACCGGAAGACCGCCCTCTGCTTCGAGGACGGTGGCCAACTTGCCTGCCTTGCGGGCGAACTGGGTCGTCTTCCAGAGGAACCACAGGCCGATGAGCGGCAGGATCAGCACGGCCACACCGAAGGAGACGGTGAGCAGCGTGCCCTGCTCTATCAGCAGCACGCCGCGGCTGCCGACCAGGACGAAGTACGCGACCAGGGCGGCGGCCAGGGCGAAGTAGGTGAGCTTTGCGCGCATCGGCTCGTCAGTTGCCCAGGTCCAGGAAGTTCTCCAGGCCGAAGGTGAGGCCAGGAGTGTCCACCACACGGCGCACGCCGAGCAGGATGCCCGGCATGAACGACTTGTGGTGCAGCGAGTCATGACGGATCGTCAGCGTCTCGCCCTCGCCGCCGAGCAGCACCTCCTGGTGGGCCAGGAGACCCCGCAGGCGTACGGAATGAACCGGCACGCCGTCGACGTCCGCGCCGCGGGCACCGTCGAGGGCCGTGGAAGTGGCGTCGGGCTGCGGGGCGCAGCCTGCCTTCTCCCGGGCCGCCGCGATGAGTTGGGCGGTGCGGTGGGCGGTCCCCGAAGGCGCGTCGGCCTTGTTGGGGTGGTGCAGCTCGATGACCTCGACGGACTCGAAGAAGCGGGCCGCCTGCTGGGCGAACTGCATGGTCAGCACCGCGCCGATGGAGAAGTTCGGCGCGATGAGGATGCCGGTCGACGGGGACTTCGCCAGCCAGTCCTGGACCTGCGCGATGCGCTCGTCGGTCCAGCCCGTGGTGCCGACGACGGCGTGGATGCCGTGTGCCGTGCAGTACTCCAGGTTGCCGAGTACCGCGTCGGGGTGCGTCAGGTCGATGGCGACCTGGGCACCCGAATCGGCGAGCGCCTCGATCTTGTCGTCGCGGTCGAGCGCCGCCACGAGCTCCATGTCCTCGGCGGCCTCGACGGCGCGTACGGCCTCGGAGCCGATCCGGCCCTTCGCGCCGAGGACCGCCACACGCAGCTTGCTCATCTGCTTGATTCCTTACGGGAGTTGACTGAGGTGGGCCGTGCTTACGCGACCGCTTCGTGGAGCCGGGCCGCCTGGCGGTTCTTCAGCGGGCCGATCACCGAAAGCGAGGGCCGCTGTCCCAGGATCTCGCCGGCCACTTCCCGTACTTCGTCGGGGGTGACTGCCGCTATCCGGGCCAGCATGTCGTCGACCGACATGTGGGTGCCCCAGCAGAGCTCACTCTTGCCGATCCGGTTCATGAGCGCACCGGTGTCCTCAAGACCGAGGACCGTGGAGCCGGAGAGCTGGCCGATCGCGCGGGAGATCTCCTCGTCGGTCAGACCGTTGGCGGCGACCTGGTCGAGTTCGTCGCGGCAGATCTTCAGGACGTCGTGGACCTGCGAGGGACGGCAGCCCGCGTACACACCGAACAGGCCGCAGTCGGCGAAGCCCGAGGTGTACGAGTAGACCGTGTACGCGAGGCCGCGCTTCTCCCGTACCTCCTGGAAGAGACGCGAGGACATCCCGCCGCCGAGCGCGGTGTTGAGCACGCTGAGTGCCCAGCGCCGGTCGTCGGTACGGGCCAGACCGGGCATGCCGAGGACCACATGGGCCTGCTCGGTGGAGCGCTCGATCAGCTCGACCTTGCCGGAGGTGCGCAGGATGCGGCGCCCGTCGCGCGGGGCGATCGGGGTGGCGTCGGTCGCGTGCAGCGCGCCGGCCTTCTCGAAAGCGGCACGGACCTGACGTACGACCTTGTTGTGATCCACGTTTCCGGCCGCAGCGACCACCAAGTGGCGCGGGTCGTAGTGCTTCTTGTAGAAGCGGCGGATCCGGCCGGCGTCCAGGGCGTTGACCGTGTCGACCGTGCCGAGGACCGGGCGGCCGAGCGGGGTGTCGCCGAGCATCGTGTGCGCGAACAGGTCGTGCACGCAGTCGCCGGCGTCGTCCTCGGTCATCGCGATCTCTTCGAGGATCACGTTGCGTTCGGCGTCCACGTCGGCCTGCTCGATCTTCGAGCCGGTGAGCATGTCGCACACGACGTCGATGGCGAGCGGCAGATCCGTGTCGAGCACCCGCGCGTAGTAGCAGGTGTACTCCTTGGCCGTGAACGCGTTCATCTCGCCGCCGACCGCGTCGATCGCGGCGGAGATGTCCAGCGCGGAGCGGCGCTTGGTGCCCTTGAACAGGAGGTGTTCGAGGTAGTGCGTCGCGCCGTTCAGCGTCGGGGTCTCGTCGCGGGAACCGACATGCGCCCAGATGCCGAAGGTCGCGGAGCGTACGGAGGGCAGGGTCTCGGTGATCACACGAAGGCCGCCCGGGAGGACGGTGCGACGCACGGTTCCGATGCCGTTACTGCCCTTGAGAAGCGTTTGGGTACGGGCGACGGCCCGCACCTCCGAGGAGGTGCGGGCCGTCGCCGCGGTGCTACGGGACGTCACTTGTCGGCGTCGTCCTTCTTGTCCTCGGCGGCCTTGTCGCCCTCTTCGCCCTCGACCACGGGGATCAGGGAGAGCTTGCCGCGGGAGTCGATCTCGGCGATCTCGACCTGGACCTTGGCGCCCACGGCGAGAACGTCCTCGACGTTCTCGACGCGCTTGCCGCCGGCCAGCTTGCGGATCTGCGAGATGTGCAGCAGACCGTCCTTGCCCGGGAGCAGGGACACGAACGCACCGAAGGTCGTCGTCTTCACGACGGTGCCCAGGTAGCGCTCGCCGACCTCCGGCATGGTCGGGTTGGCGATGCCGTTGATCGTGGCGCGGGCGGCCTCGGCCTGCGAGCCCTGGGCGGCACCGATGTAGATGGTGCCGTCGTCCTCGATCGTGATGTCGGCGCCGGTGTCCTCCTGGATCTGGTTGATCATCTTGCCCTTGGGGCCGATGACCTCACCGATCTTGTCCACCGGGATCTTGACGGTGATGATGCGCGGCGCGTTCGGGGACATCTCGTCCGGAACGTCGATCGCCTCGTTCATCACGTCGAGGATGTGCAGACGGGCGTCGCGAGCCTGCTTGAGCGCGGCGGCCAGGACCGAGGCGGGGATGCCGTCGAGCTTGGTGTCGAGCTGGAGCGCGGTCACGAAGTCCTTCGTACCGGCGACCTTGAAGTCCATGTCACCGAACGCGTCCTCGGCACCGAGGATGTCGGTGAGCGCGACGTAGTGCGTGTCGCCGTCGATCTCCTGCGAGATCAGACCCATGGCGATACCGGCGACGGCGGCCTTGAGCGGCACACCGGCGTTCAGGAGCGACATGGTCGAGGCGCAGACCGAACCCATGGACGTCGAACCGTTGGAGCCGAGGGCCTCGGACACCTGACGGATCGCGTAGGGGAACTCCTCGCGCGTCGGCAGAACCGGCACGATGGCGCGCTCGGCGAGAGCGCCGTGGCCGATCTCGCGGCGCTTCGGCGAACCGACGCGGCCGGTCTCACCGACGGAGTACGGCGGGAAGTTGTAGTTGTGCATGTAGCGCTTGCGGGTCACCGGGGAGAGGGTGTCCAGCTGCTGCTCCATGCGCAGCATGTTGAGGGTGGTGACGCCCAGGATCTGGGTCTCGCCACGCTCGAAAAGCGCCGAGCCGTGCACGCGCGGGATGGCCTCGACCTCGGCCGCGAGCGTACGGATGTCGGTCAGGCCACGGCCGTCGATACGGACCTTGTCCTTGATGATGCGCTCGCGGACCAGCTTCTTGGTCAGCGCGCGGTACGCACCGGAGATCTCCTTCTCGCGACCCTCGAACTGCGGGAGCAGCTTCTCGGCGGCGATCTCCTTGACGCGGTCCAGCTCGGCCTCGCGCTCCTGCTTGCCGGCGATGGTGAGCGCCTGCGAAAGCTCGGAGGAGACGGCGGCCGACAGGGCCTCCAGGACGTCGTCCTGGTAGTCCAGGAAGACCGGGAACTCACCGGTGGGCTTCGCGGCCTTGGCGGCAAGCTCGGCCTGCGCCTTGCAAAGCACCTTGATGAAGGGCTTCGCGGCCTCGAGACCGGCGGCGACGATCTCCTCGGTCGGCGCCTGGGCGCCGCCCTTGACGAGCTCGATGGTCTTCTCGGTGGCCTCGGCCTCGACCATCATGATCGCGACGTCGCCGTCCTCGAGGACGCGACCGGCGACCACCATGTCGAAGACGGCGTCCTCGAGCTCGGTGTGCGTCGGGAAGCCGACCCACTGACCCTTGATCAGCGCGACACGGGTGCCGCCGATCGGGCCGGAGAAGGGCAGGCCGGCCAGCTGCGTGGAGCAGGAGGCGGCGTTGATCGCGACCACGTCGTACAGGTGGTCGGGGTTGAGCGCCATGATCGTCTCGACGATCTGGATCTCGTTGCGCAGGCCCTTCTTGAACGACGGGCGCAGCGGCCGGTCGATCAGACGGCAGGTGAGGATCGCGTCCTCGGAGGGGCGGCCCTCGCGGCGGAAGAAGGATCCGGGGATCTTTCCGGCCGCGTACTGGCGCTCCTCGACGTCCACCGTGAGGGGGAAGAAGTCGAGCTGGTCCTTGGGCCGCTTGGAAGCGGTGGTGGCCGACAGCACCATGGTGTCGTCGTCCAGGTACGCAACGGCGGAGCCGGCGGCCTGCTTGGCGAGGCGGCCCGTCTCGAAGCGGATGGTGCGGGTGCCGAAGGTGCCGTTGTCGATGACGGCCTCGGCGTAGTGGGTCTCGTTCTCCACTAGCGGTTTCTCCTACGTTCGGTCGTACGCGTTCGTCGCGTACGTATGCGTCTTTAGTCCGGGACCGCCCGTATGGCGGGGGACTGAGGTCCGGCCGTCGTATGACGGTGGACGGGTGTCCGGTACGTCTCACGACGGCGGACTGGCAGGAGAAGCGCGCCTTGGGTGCGGGCCGGTCTTCGATCGAAGCACCCGGGGTTGCCTGATGCCTGTTTCCAGGCCTTACGAGGCCCCGGGGGCCACTACCGAGGACCGGCGGCGGCTGTGGGGGGCGCCTCTCCAGATGTGTTGCGTTGTGCGACCAGACTACAAAGCCTTGGTGACACTGCGCACGTACAGCAAAGGGAGCGGCCCCCTAAGAGTGGGTACCGCTCCCTTTCGCAGCAACTTACTTGGCGCCGCCGGCCGCACCACGGCGGATGCCGAGGCGGTCGACCAGCGTACGGAAGCGCTGGATGTCCTTCTTGGCCAGGTACTGCAGAAGGCGACGACGCTGGCCGACCAGGATCAGCAGACCACGACGGGAGTGGTGGTCGTGCTTGTGGGTCTTGAGGTGCTCGGTCAGGTCCGAGATACGGCGCGAGAGCATGGCGACCTGAACCTCGGGGGAGCCGGTGTCACCCTCCTTGGTGCCGAACTCGGCCATGATCTGCTTCTTCGTGGCGGTGTCGAGGGACACTCGAACTCCTCTGTGTCTGAGATGTGCCGCCGAGTGCCCCTGGTCTGAATCTCAGGGGAGCTTCCGTGACTCGGAGGCGTGAATCCGCTGGGCGCGATCCCCGGACTCTTGCGGTGCCAGGGTGCGTACACAAACGGTCGTTACACAGAGTACCAGCCGGGCGTGGCGCGCCTTACCACGCCGGCTGCCGCAGTCCCGCAGGTCAGGACGTCAGCGCCCGCGACCTCGCGGTCAGGACGTCAGCGCCCGGATCGAGTGGTAGACGTCGAAGACCGCCAGGCACAGCGGGAGCAGCGTGAGCAGCACCATGGACTCGGCGATCTCCAGGAAGCGGCCCCAGAACGGGGTGACGCCCTTGCTGGGCACGATCAGGCCGATCGCCGTGATCAGGGCGGCACAGAGCGCGATCGCGGCCGTGAGCCAGATCATGCGGATGTCCAGGGCCGCGCCGTCCCCGCGCAGGGCGTCCTTCCACAGCTCAAGGGGCGGGTTCAGGGCGAGCCCGAGGCCGAGCAGCACCAGGGTGGCCAGGCCCGCGGCGAGGGCGCAGCCGACCTGGGCGGTGTAGCGGAAGAGGTGGGCGCGCATCAGGAGCGCCACGCCGGTGGCGAAGGCGAGCAGCTGGCCCCAGACGTTGTCGGAGAAGCCGAGCACGCCGGCCGCGATCACGGCGACGAGGGCGCAGCCGCCGACCAGACCGACGAGCAGTTCGTGGCCGCGCCGGGCCTGGGCGGCGATGCGCTCGCCGTCCACCGGGCCCTGCGGGGCGCGGTCGTCGCCGTTGCCGTAGTCCCCCACGGTCGTACGCGGCGGCTCGAAACCGATGGGCAGGCGGGCGAAGCGGGCCGAGAGACCGGGCAGGAAGGCCAGGACGCCTACGGCGAGCGGGGAGCAGGCCGCGGCGGACTCGATCGGCTCGATGTCGGTGAGGATCGCCACGAACGTGACCAGGAGACCGATGGCCGAGGCGAGGACGAAGGCCACGAAGGGGCCGTCGCCGCTCGGCGTGACGATCATCAGGATCACGGCGAAGAGGAGTACGGCCGCGCAGGCGAGCAGGAACTGCAGCCTGCCCACGCCCTGCCCTGCGGCCGGCGGCAGCAGACCGGAGCCGGCGACGGCCGCGTTGGCCAGCGCACCGACGCCGAAGGCGACAGCGGAGGCGCGGTCGTCGTACACCCGGGCCCGTACACACGAAAGCGCGAGCAGCAGGACACCGGCGACGGCGGCCAGGATGCCCGGCAGACCGTTCATGTCGTGGCCCATGCCCGAGGTCCACAGGACGAAGGCCAGGAGGATCAGGAGGACCGAGCCGCCGAAGAGGCCGGCGCCGCGCATCAGGCCGTCGGACCAGAGGGTGCGGTCCTTGGCGACGGCCGAGGCGACAGCGTCCGAGACGTCGTCGAACACGGCGGGCGGCAGGGATTCGGCGAAGGGGCGCAGCGAGAGCAGCTCGCCGTCGAGGATGCGCTGGGCCGCGAGCGAACCCGTGCTGTCGAGGACGGTGCCGTCGCGGCGGACCAGGTGGTAGCCGACGGGTGCGCCTGGCGTCGGGCTCTGTCCCGACAGGCGCAGGATCTCCGGGTGGAGATCGGCGACCGGGATGTCGTCCGGCAGGGCGACGTCGACGCGGCTGTCGGGGGCCACGACCGTGACGCGGCAGAAGCCGGTGCCGCCGGCGGCCGGCGTTCCTGGGCCGGGGTGGCCCGCCGCGCCCGAGGCCGGCGCTTGGACGGTCGTACTCACTGCTGCTCCCCCTCATTTACGCGGGGCTGCCTGCCCCGCTTCTTTCTCGAGGCTGTTGCCCGTTGCGTGGACGTCTCGTGAAGTTCGTGAGGTGTCCGGCAGACGGCGCGGATGCGGACCTTTGCAACAGGTCCCGTAAAGGCCCTGATTTTTGCGCGGGTTCGCGGGTGCGCACTGCCGGAAGACGTGCCGTGGTGCTTACCTCATCCGTATCTCGCGCCACCCTACCGCCCGTACGTCCCGTGGTACGCAAGTAGGATCACCCCCCGCGGACGGGCCTTGTCGCCACGGGGGCGCCGATAGGAACATTTCCGTCCGGCAAGGGAATTGGTGAGCTGTGAGCCAGATCGTCGTCAAGCGCCCACCGCGCGCTTTGCCCACCGAAGTGCCTGGTGAGCAGGTGCAGTTGCAGTCCCCGCCGGAGCTGCCGCGCGGTCAGCAGGAGGGCGCGCTGATGCAGCTCCTGCCGATGCTCGGTATGGGCGGATCTGTCGTCTTCTTCTTCATGACGCCGAACCCGATCATGCGGATCATGGGCATGGTGATGATCGCGTCGACGGTCGCCATGGCGATCGCGATGCTGGTGCGTTACCGCCGCGGTACGCAGGGGCAACTGGCCGACATGCGCCGCGACTACCTCCGCTATCTCGCGCAGACGCGGCGCAGCGTGCAGCGCACGGCACGCCTGCAGCGCGACGCGCAGTTCTATCTGCACCCCGCCCCCGAGCAGTTGTGGGCCCTTGTCGCCGAGGGCAGCCGGGTGTGGGAACGGCGCGTCGGCGACGACGACTTCGGCCAGGTCCGTATCGGACTCGGTGCCCAGCAGCTCGCGACCCCGCTGATCGCCCCCGAGACGGCGCCGGTCGACGAGCTGGAACCGCTGACGGCGGGTGCGATGCAGCAGTTCCTGCACACGCACTCGACACTCGATGAACTGCCGATGGCGGTTTCGCTGCGGGCCTTCTATCACGTGACGGTCAGCGGTGAGGCCGATGCGGTACGAGGTTCCGTACGCGCGATGGTCGGCTCGCTCGCCTCGCTGCACTCCCCCGACGACCTGCTGATCGCGGTGGCCGCGCGACGCGATGCGGCCGCGCACTGGGAGTGGACCAAGTGGCTGCCGCATGTGCAGGCCGGCGGTGCGCCCGACGGTGCGGGCAGCCGTCGCATGATCACCACGGACGCGTCCGAGCTGGAGGAACTGCTCGCCGGACGCCTCGACGGACGCCCCCGCTTCCAGGTCAACGGCGCTCCCCTGCTCGACCAGCCGCACATCGTCGTCGTCCTCGACGGCGAAGGCCTGCCGCCGCTGTCCCCGCTCGCGGCGCCCGAGGGGCTGCAGGGTGTCACGGTCATCGAGGTCGTACCCGGTGACAACCACGGTGCGCGCGGCGGGCTCTCCGTCACGGTGGACCGCGAGAAGCTGCAGCTCGAGTCGGGCCACGGCCTCGTGTACGACGGAACGCCGGACGTCCTCTCCTACCCGGCGGCCGAGGCTCTCGCGCGCCAGCTCGCGCCGCTGCGGATGGCCACGGGCGGCGACGACGACGAACCGCTGCTCGCGAACCTGGAGTTCACGGATCTGCTGAACCTGGGGGACGCGGCCTCGGTGGACGTGGGCCGCACCTGGCGCCCGCGGGCGCAGGCCGAGCGGCTCCGGGTGCCGATCGGTGTGGGCGAGGACGGTGCGCCCGTGATGCTCGACCTCAAGGAGGCCGCGCAGGAGGGCATGGGTCCGCACGGTCTGTGCGTCGGTGCGACCGGTTCCGGTAAGTCGGAGCTGCTTCGTACGCTCGTATTGGGCCTGGCGGTGACGCACTCGTCGGAGACGCTGAACTTCGTGTTGGCGGACTTCAAGGGTGGCGCGACCTTTGCCGGAATGTCTCAAATGCCGCATGTGGCAGCCGTGATCACCAACCTCGCCGACGACCTGACCCTGGTCGACCGTATGGGCGACTCGATCCGCGGCGAGCTCAACCGCCGCCAGGAGATGCTCCGCGACGCGGGCAACTACGCGAACATCCACGACTACGAGAAGGCGCGCGCGGCCGGTGCGCCGCTGCAGCCGATCCCCTCACTCGTCCTGGTGATCGACGAGTTCAGCGAACTGCTGACCGCCAAGCCGGACTTCATCGAGATGTTCGTGCAGATCGGACGTATCGGGCGCTCCCTGGGTGTGCATCTGCTGCTCGCCTCGCAGCGCCTGGAAGAGGGACGGCTTCGGGGACTCGAGACCTATCTGTCCTATCGGGTGGGTCTGCGGACCTTCTCGGCGGCGGAGTCGCGGGCGGCGATCGGTGTGCCCGACGCGTACACGCTGCCGAACGTGCCCGGCTCGGGCTATCTGAAGTTCGGTACGGACGAGATGGTCCGTTTCAAGGCGGCGTATGTGTCCGGTACGTACCGGGACGGTGCTCAGCAGGCCGTGGTGGGCGGGCCGCTGCCGATGGACCGGCGGCCGGTTGCGTTCACGGCGGCTCATGTGCCGGTGCAGTACGTGGCGCCGGACGCTTCCGCGCTGCTGCCCGACGCGCGCTCGTCCGCGGACGACGACGCGCTCGCGGACACCGTCCTCGACGTGATCGTGCGGCGCCTGGAGGGCCGGGGGGTCGCGGCGCACCAGGTGTGGCTGCCGCCGCTGGACAATCCGCCGTCGCTGGACGAGCTGCTTCCGGGGCTCACAGGTGTCGAGGGCCGTGGACTCACTGTCCCCGGCTACGAGGGCGCCGGCCGCCTCGTCGTCCCCATCGGCGTCGTGGACAAGCCCTTCGAGCAGCGTCGCGACACTCTGTACCGGGACTTCTCGGGTGCGGCGGGACATATGCAGATCGTGGGCGGTCCGCAGTCCGGCAAGTCGACCATCCTCCGTACGCTCATCTCTGCGTTCGCACTCACGCACACCCCGCACGAAGTGCAGTTCTACGGGCTCGACTTCGGTGGTGGCGGTATGTCGTCGGTCGCTTCGCTTCCCCATGTGGGCGGCGTGGCCTCGCGTCTCGACCCCGAGCGGGTGCGGCGGACGGTGGCCGAGGTGTACGGCATCCTCGCGCGGCGCGAGGAGTACTTCCGTACGGCGGGGATCGACTCCATCGCCACGTTCCGGCGGATGCGGGCGCGCGGCGAGGTGTCGATGGTGGACCAGCCGTGGGGCGATGTGTTCCTCGTCATCGACGGCTGGGGGAACTTCCGTTCCGAGTACGAGAATCTCGACCCGATCGTCCTTGAGATCGCGGCACGAGGTCTGGGTTACGGGATCCACGTGATCCTCACGGCCTCGCGCTCGATGGAGGTGCGGTCGAACCTCAAGGACCACCTCATGAACCGTCTCGAGCTGCGGCTCGGCGACACGATGGACTCCGAACTCGACCGCAAGGTCGCGGTGAACGTGCCGTCCGGGGTGCCCGGCCGAGGCATGACCCCGGAGAAGCTGCACTTCATGGCGGCGGTCCCGCGGATCGACGGCATCAACTCGGACAGTGATCTGTCGGAGGCGACGACGGCCATGAATCAGGAGGTCGCGCGGCACTGGACGGTCCCGGGTGCACCGGCGGTCCGGCTCCTCCCCCGCTCGCTGCCTTCGGTGGAGCTGCCGGCGGGTGGGGCGCGTCCCGAGCTCGGCGTCGCCTTCGCCCTCGACGAGAACAACCTCGAACCGGTCTACGTGGACTTCGACCGCGACCCGTTCTTCCTCATCTTCGGGGAGAGCGAGTCGGGCAAGTCGAATCTGCTGCGGCTGCTCATCTCGCAGATCTCACAGCGGTACGCCGGGGATGTGGCGAAGTTCTTCGTCATCGACAACCGGCGTGCGCTGCTCGACGTGACACCGGCTACGCACCTGGCCGAATACGTTCCGATGTCCAACGCGATGGACCACCACGTGGACGCGCTGGCGGACCTGATGCAGCGCCGCACCCCGTCCTCGGAGGTCACGGCGCAGCAGCTGCGGGACCGGAGTTGGTGGTCGGGCCCGGAGGTCTTCGTGGTCGTCGACGACTACGACCTGGTGTCGACCTCGTCGGGCAACCCGCTCGCAAAGCTGACGGAACAGCTCCCGTTCGCTCGGGACGTCGGCATCCGCTTCATCATCGCGCGCAATTCGGCGGGGGCGGGGCGCGCCTCGTACGAGCCGTTCATGCAGCGAATCATGGAGCTGGGCGCGCAGGGCGTGGTCCTGGCGGGCGACCCGAACGAGGGCGACATCTTCGGCGGCGTACGCCCACGCCCGATGCCTGCGGGACGGGGGGTCTTCGTGTCGCGGAAGAGGGGGAATCCGTTGGTGCAGACGGGGTTTGTGGGCGAGTAGGGACGTAGTGGGGAGGCGCGGGGTGGGTGATGCCACAGAGATTCTGTGGGCCTTGCCCGCCTCGGGTGCCACTCAATAGGTTGATCTGGATTGCGCCGCTCCGGTTGCTGGCGGTGGTGCCGACGGGGGAAGGGAGTGCTGTTGATGGCTTGGGATGAGTGGGAGCGGCTTAAGGCGGAGGCGGTTGGGCGGCAGGGGGGTGGTCAGATGCAGCTGAACAGCGATCCGGACGCTCATCTGGCCGGCCCGCAAGGTGACCTCACGGTCAACCAGAAAGACTTGGCGAAGATCGGCGACGAAGCCTTCAAGCTCTTCGAGGGCTTGGGTAATCACGGTCGGGATGCCTGGTCGAGCAGCCAGACCGCAGCGAAGGACCTCACGACGCAGGGCTTCGAAGTCGGCGGTGGCCTCGACAAGGTGCAGGAGCGCTGGGAGAAGCAGCTCCAGTCACTCCTCGACGCGTGTGCGCACATCTCAAACCACATGGACTTCACGCAGAAGGCGCACCAGGGCGACGAGTACCACATCGCCGGCACTATCAGCAGCATCTCCCAGCTCGACAAGGGCTTCGGCGAGGACGACAAGAAGTTTGAAGGCAAGGGCGAGGGCTGATGGACTTCGAGACGCTGCGCTTCGGCAGCTTCGCCACGCTCGGCACGGCCGTCGACGACTGGACCGGCATGGTCAAGAGCCTCAAGACCCTTGAGGACCAGGCCAGAGAAGGGCTGCAAGACCGGGCCGAAAAAGCCACCTGGACCGGCGTGAACGCCACCGTGTCCCGCGAGTTCATCAAGAAGACGGCCCGCGAGTTCACGGACGCGCATACGCAGGCCACCACCATTCGCAACATCCTCCGCGACACCCGTGACGAACTGATCAAACATCACGAGGACTTGAAGCTGGCGTTGGAACGCGGCCTCAAGAAGAACCTCACAGTGACGAACTCCGGTGGCGGAACCTTCACGGTCACGATGAACGTGCACCCGGACCGGGCCGCCAAGGGCACCGACGTACCAGACCACACGCCGCAGGACGTGACCAACCTGCGTGATGAGGTGCTGGGCATCCTCAACGCCGCGACGGAGAGTGACACAACGGCTGATCGTGTGCTGCGCGAGATCGCGAACATGGCGGAGAAGGGCTTCTCCGGCGTGTCCTACGGCGATCGCGATTCAGCGGTCGCAGACATGCGAAAGGCAGAGGCCGACTACGCGGCGAAGTTGGCGGAGAAGGTCACGGGCGAAGGCGGCACGGCACGTAACTTCGAAGAGCTGAAGAAGCTAGAGCATCTCATTGCCATCAACTCCAATGATCCCGGTTTTTCGGCACAGTTCTACAAGAAGTTGGGTGCCGAGGGGACGCTCGAGTTCTACGCCAAGATGTCGCTGGACTCGACAGGCCTGATGGGCCCAGAGGCTGCAAGCCGCACGAAGCTAGTCCACAACATCCAGGACGATATGGGCACCATGTTGGGGCTCGCGACGAACAGCGGCTCGGAAAAGAATCCCAACCCGCATTACCTCGGGGATAAGTGGACTACTCAGCTGATGCATGCTGGACGCCAGGAGATTGATGTCTCCGGATCCGCGGGTATGCACACCAGGGCCTACGGATACCAGGCACTCGGCGCATTGATTCGCGACGGTAAGTACGACCCTGACTTTCTGACTTCCGTCGGCAGAGACATGATCGCGATGGATAAGAAGGATCCTGGCATTTGGGAGGAAGGGACGCCCATCGAAACCAGCGTCGCTTTCAACCTCGACAAGGACGGCGGGCGCGGCTTCAACCCCATCACCGGCCTGATGTCTGCACTGAGCAACAATCCTGAGGCATCCACCGCGCTCTTCCACGAAGGCATCCGCGAGGACAGCAACGGAGACGGTATCGTCACCGCCGCAGACAAGACAGTGGGCGGCGAATACGGCAAGCCGCAGGGCGTGGTTGATTACTTCCTCGATCGCGAACCCAACGCCGATGCCTACGACTGGAAGTTGACGGACAACGCGGACGACGCAATCGGGCAGGCAGCCATCGGCAACGCCCTCGAGGCTGCGGTCACGCAGCGGGTGCCGGGCGATGAAGGCGCCGCACCGGTAGAACACTCCAAGCAGATGGCCGAGGTCATGGAGCGGGTCGTCGCCAAGGTCGGCGACAACCCTGAGCTGGTCATCTCGAAGGATGACGACAAGTTCGGGCCAGGGCCTCTGGGTGGTCTCTCGGGGAACTTCGGCCACATGGCAGCGGAGTACATGCCTGACCTCCAGGCCACCGCTGAGAACGGTGCCGGCCAGATCAAACCCTTTGGTCACCTGGCCGAGTTCGACAAGGGACAGATGGCGAGTTTTCTCGGTGCAGTCGCTCAAGATCCCGATGCGTACGGTGCGATCACGAACGCACAGCAGACTTACACCACACTGCTGGTCCACGACGTATTCCAGAACAAGGACCAATACCCGGACATGGGCGAGGCCGTCGCGAACGCCGTACACCCTGGCGGTGAAATCGCCGGCATGATGACTGAAGCCAGGGCACAGGCAGTCCACGATACGCATCTCCACGAGGACAGCGAGTACAACAAGAGCGCTGAGGAGCAGGCAAAGTGGATCAATCGAACGATCACGGCCGCAGGTGCCAAGTACGTGGAACTTGTGCCGCTCGCGGGAGATGTGCTCGGGTGGGTGCAAGAGGACGTTACTGAGTCGGTACTCGACCACGCGAAGCACGATTCTTCAGGCGAGTCCCGCCGAGAAGCACAAACAGAGTACAGCAAGGCCGAAAAGGCCGCGAAGGATTCTGCGGCGGCCGCAGTCACATCGGGCGCCAGGGGCTCTGGCATTGATCCCGATCTGGTCAATACCTATGCGGGCACGGCGTCACGGGAAACTGGACAGGCACACTCGACGGGTCGAGACCATGTTGCGAGTGCCGCCCCGAAGGGATGGAAGTGAGAATGCGTCGAGTCGGAAGAATCGGCTTGCCGGTCCTCGCCGTATTGATTGCTACGCCGTTCGGTCTCGCCGGTTGTAGCGAAGAACCGGCGAAGGACCCAGAGCTGACAGGCATGCCACAAAGTGTGTGCTGGGACGTTTTCAAGGGTTCGGACGTCACTGGCCTACTGCCAAGCGGCGGCGGAAAGGTCACCGTTGACGAGGATCCGGCCTTTGACCCGTACAGCACCACTAGAGATTCAGCCAACTGTGTGCTCTACGTCGATGGCAACACCAAGTTCTTGGTCTCCGTCAAGCGTCACGCCTCCACTCAGACCATCGATTGGAGCACTTGGGACGGACTCGCTCCCGTAGAAGTCCCCGTGGGCACGAAGGCAATCGTCTGGGGAAACAAGAACGCATCACTGGCCGGCGCTTCGTCGTACGTAGCCTGCGATTCCAGTGCGCCAGGACCGACAAAGTTTCTGGAGTTGGAGGTTGTCGCCCAGTCCGCTCCCGATACGAAGCGCGCCAGGGCCACGTTGAAGAAGCAAATCCAAGACTTTACGAAATACGCGTCCTCCGAACTGGAATGCTCGGCGCGCTGACGGGTGACCCATCGGCGTCGATCTGTCGGAGGGAGCCAGGACGTCGAACCTCACTGCCCGCTACGTGAGGTCGAACTCCCCATCCCGAGCCCCCAACACAAACGCCCGCCACTCCGCCTCCGTATACCGAAGGACCGTGGCCGGGTCCACCGAGGAGCGCATGGCGACGCCGCCGCCCGGCAAGTAGGCGATCTCGACGCGTTCCGGGGCCGTTTCCGTGCCGGGTGGGCTGAGCCACTCCACACCCGAGATGTCGAGTGCGTAGAGCTCGTCCTTTTCCTGCTGCGTGCCCATGCCCGTCTCCCCTTCGGGTGAAATGTTCTCGGCAGTGCGGTGCCACGGGTCATGTTGCCCCGCCGGCCCCGCCGGGCAGGGCTGAACGCGGAAAGTTCAGTCCATGCGGCGAGCGATGCCGAGGAGGCCCGACTCCGCGTCGGTGCCCGTGGTCATGACCCACTGGCGGTCCGCTCCCGCGCACCACAGCGTGACGCCGTCCGCGAGTGTCGGGAGGGCTTCCACCTCCGCCGCGCTCAGGCCCAGGATCTTGCCGATCTGTTCCGCTTCGCCCGGCGAGACCCGCTGTACGCCCACCAGCGCCGAGTTGCGCATCAGGCGCGGCGCCACCGGGCTCATGTACGGGAGGAGGGTGAGGACCGATTGCCACGGGGAGGCGACAACTCGGCCTCGCGGCGGGCGCATTCCGCAGTCGCGGACCACCACGACGGGGCTGCCGACTGTGGCGCCGGTCGGCGGGACGCGGCCCACCCCGTGCAGCGTGATGCATTCCAGGCCTGCGCCGGCCGCTTGGGCGAGGGTCGTCCAGGCCTGGGCGCGGCCCGTTTCCACGGCCACCCGCGCGCCCGTGCCCGCCGCGCGGAGCGCCAGGACCTGGGCGGTCCACAGGCCGCCGATCAGCAACACCTCGTACGGGACGGGGCGGTGGAAGCCGATCATCTGCGGGCGGCCCTCGGCGTCGTCGCCGATCACCACCCCGTCGTCGCCGACGGGAAGGGTCAGGGCGCCGAGGTCGTCGAGCGGCATGGCGTGGCCCGGGTGGCGGGGGCCGAGCAGACCGCGCAGCCGTCCGGGGACGGTCAGAGGTGAGGTCATCGGGCGCCTCCCAGGGGCAACGTGGCGAGGACTCCGGGGACCTGTTCGCGATCAAGGCGGACCAGGCCGACCTTCGCCGAGCGGGCCGCTGCTTCGAGTGAACGGCGCACGTTCACCAGGTCGTTGTCCGAGCCGCCGGTGATGCGCACATGCCCGTTCACCGTCATCGAACGGCGGTGGTCACCGCGGCGGACGGTCAGGCTGAAGGTCGTCGCGTACGCCGGGATGGAGGTCAGCAGGGACACCAGACGCGGCAACGGCGTGGCCGCGCGGCCGAGTTCGGGCCAGCGGCCCACCGCGTACGTGGTGTGCCAGCGGTCGTCGCAGCGCCAGACGCGTGCGGTCTCGGCCGTACGCCGCTGCGGTGCGGTGTCCGGGCGAGTGGCGCGGGCCGCGAGCATCGGGTTGGCGCAGGCGGAGGTGGCGAGCGTGGAGTTGAGTTCGTCCTGGTCCAGGACCGTGGCACGGAAGCCCGCGCCCGTGATGCGGCTGGCGATGTGGTCGGCGGCGCGGACCAGACAGCGCTGGGCGCCTTCGATGCCGCCGCCGCGGGCCGCGACGGCCTCCGCGCACAGCTCGGGGTCCAGCTTCAGTGCGACCCAGGTCATACGCAGGGCCGGTGCGCCGGTCTGCTGCTGCAGCGGTGCGTACGAGAGGCGCGCCACCGACTGCTGCGGCAGATGAGGAGCCGGGGCCGAGCGGACCTGCTGCACCAACTGGGCCGATTCCAGGACGATGTCATCGACTTCGAGAGCGTCGGCCAGGAGCGGCAAGGGGAGGGCGCGGGCGCCGAACGCGGGGCGAAGTGACTCTCCCCCGGCCTCCACGCGTACGACCGCGGTCAGGAACGTGCCGTCGCCGAGCATGCCCACCGTGCGGCGGTCGCGGTCCACGTAAGTGTGCGCAGCCAGGCCGGGAACGCATTCGACGGCCGGTGCGAGCTGGGGATCGACACCCGGCACGACCGGCTCCGCGGCGAGGCTCCGGCGTGCGCGGAAGGCCGAGACGGTGGCGGCCCAGTCCTGCAGAGCGTGTCCCCGGCGCCGTATCACCGCGAGCAGGACCAGAACGACGGCGAGGGCGAGCGCCGGGATCAGCCACAGATCGCCGAGGACCGCACCCACCGCGGCGACGGCGAGGGCGGCCTCGATCAGGACGAGCTGGCGCAGTTGGAAGGGGCCGAGCCGGCCCGTTCGCGAACGCGGACGCAGCTGGGTCTTCGCGGCGGGGGCCGTGGGGCGGGCGGGCGCGGCATTGCTCCGTTGCCCTCGGGAACGCGCGGTGGCGCCCGCGGTGGCGCGTCCGGTGCGGTCGCGCGTCGCTGTGCTCATCGGCGCGTACTCCCCCTTGTGTCCGTATTTGCCGCATATCGCTTGCCAGTTGGGACGGGCGCTCACCCTACCCGAGCCCTGCCCGGGCCCCACCTGGGCACAGGCAGGCGACCGCCTACAGGCATAGTAGGGGTCCGGTACGACAGTCAGCTCCTGGGTCGCGTGTGGGACCCTGGTCGCCCGACGGGGAGAGGGGCACAGAGCAAATGGCATCACGGCGGGACGAACTTAACGCCTACACCTTCGCGAAGCGGAGGCTCGTGGCACAGTTCCTGCAGCCCAACCCGTCGGGCACCGAGGAAGGCGCACCGAAACCGCTGCGTGCGGTGATGCCGGGGGCGATCGTCGGGGTCGTGGTGCTCGCGGTGTTCGGGGCCTGGGGGATGTTCAAGCCGGTGGCGCCCAAGGGATGGGATACGCCCGGCGAGAACGTGATCGTGGCCGACAAGTCGACCACGCGTTATGTCGTTCTGAAGACCGACGGCAAGGTACAGCTCCACCCGGTCCTCAACATGGCCTCCGCCAAGCTGCTCCTGAACCCCGACAAGGACAAGGTCATCACGGTCAAGGAGGAGCTGCTCGACAAGAGCCCGCTGCACCACGGCCCGACCATCGGCATTCCGTACGCCCCCGACCGGCTCCCCGACCCGAAGGACGCCGGCGCAGCCAAGCGCTGGGCGGTGTGCGAGCGGCCAGGTCAGGGCGGGCGCACCCAGAAGGCGACCTTCGTCTTCGCCGAGCGCGAGGAGAAGGAGACCGAGGGGCGCGAGCGGCTGCGGGCCGGTGAGTTGCTCTATGTGGAAGGTCCGGCGCCGCAGAGCACCCGCTATGTCGTCGACCGCGAGGGCACCGCGTACCCCGTCGACAAGGCGGACCGCGTCCTGATGCAGACGCTCGTGGGCAGCGACAGGGTGCCGCAGAAGGTGTCGGCCGACTGGCTGGCCACCCTGCACCCGGGCGGTCAGGTGAGGACTCCCGTCCTGCCGGACGCCCCGGGCACCGCCTCCTCCGTGGCCGGTGGCTACAAGGTGGGCATGGTCCTCAAGGCGGCCAACGCCGCCGAGGAGCAGCAGTACGTGGTGCTCAAGGACCGGCTCGCCCCGGTGACGGACTTCATGGCGAAGCTGCTGCTCAACAGCGAGGCTCTCGCGCCGCTCGACCAGAACGGCAAGCCGGAGGAGGTCAGCGTCGGCGAGATCGCACAGCCCGGTGCCGCGTTCGGCGACAAGCTGAACTGGCCCGATGACGCTCCTGACCCGGTCAACGAAGCGAGCACCACGGCCGGCAGTCGCAACACGGTCTGCAGTGTGCTGCGCGGCGTCGGCGACAACGGGCGGACGACGCTGAGCACTTGGGCGGGCGACGCCTATCCGAAGGCCCTCGCCAACGGGGGCAGCAGCGCGTATGTCACACCTGGTTCGGGTCTGCTGTTCCGGCAGATCAAGGGCTCCGACACGAAGTCAGGCTTCCTCTTCCTCGTCACCGACACCGGTCTTCGCTACGCGATGCAGTCCAACGGCGACACCGCCACGGACGATGCGGGCATCGGCGAGTCCGGCTCCAAGGAACAGCAGGAGCAGGCGATGAACGAGGCCGCGCAGGCGCAGAACCGCCTCGGATACAAGGGTGTCGACCCCACCCCGGTCCCCGCGGAGTGGTCCACGTTCCTGCCCACGGGTCCGCGCCTTTCGACGGGTGCGGCACGTCAGCCCCAGGGCTCGTGAGGGGCATCCGGTGACGTACTCGATCAGGCGCCTTGTGAACGGTACGGCGGCGACGCTGCTCACCTGCGTCGGGCTCCCGCTGACGGCCGCCTCTCCCGCGGCGGCGGACTCTCCCTCCGATACGGCGGGCCAGTGCTCGTTCCCCGGCAAGCCCTACGAGGGCCGGCCCTGGGCACTGCAGCGCGTACTGCTCGACGAGTTGTGGAAGCAGTCCACCGGCAAGGGCGTACGGGTGGCCGTGATCGACACGGGCGTCGACGTCAGGAACAAGCAGCTCAAGTCGGCCGTGGACGTACGCGCGGGCAAGAACTTCATCCCGAAGGACGCCAAGGACGAGCAGGGCAACAAGCTCGAACGCGGCAACGAGCGCGGCACGGACGACGTCGTGGGGCACGGCACCAAGGTGGCCGGAATCATCGCGGCCCGTCCCACCAAGGGCACGGGTTTCGTGGGCCTCGCGCCCGCGGCCACGATCATCCCGATCCAGCACAACGACGCGGACGGGAACGGGAACGCCGCCACTTTGGCCACGGCCATCCGCTACTCGGTGGACACAGCGAAGGCGGACGTCCTCAATATCTCGCAGGACACGGTCAATCCGATCGCGGGCGACTCCGTCCTGGAGGACGCGGTGAAGTACGCGCTCGAAAAGGGCGTGGTCGTCGTGGCGTCGGCCGGCAACGACGGTGTGGGCGGCAACGTCAAGGAGACCTACCCCGCGGCCTTCGACGGCGTACTGGCCGTCGCCTCGTCGGACCGCAACAACGAACGTGCGGCCTTCTCGCAGTCCGGTGAGTTCGTGGGGGTCGCGGCGCCCGGTGTGGACATGGTCTCGACGGTCCCCGGCGGCGGGCACTGCGCGGACAACGGCACGAGTTTCTCCGCGCCTTACGTGGCCGGGGTGGCGGCGCTGATCAAGGCGAAGCATCCGAGCTGGACCCCGCGCCAGATCGTGGCGCAGATCGAGCAGACCGCGGAACGGTCCATCGCGGGCCATGACCGCTTGGTGGGCTGGGGAGTTGTCGACCCGGTGCGCGCTCTCACGGAGGACGGCGAGCCGCTCGACGCTCCCGTCGCCCATGAGGGTGTCACCGCGGCCCAGGCGCCGGAGCCCGGCGAGTTGGTGATGGGCGAGACGGCAGAGGAACGCAACGCCCGCCTCGGCACGTATGTCGTGATCGGCGGTGGGGTCCTGGTGGCCGCTGTTGCCGGTGGTGCGGTGGCGTATCGCGATTCCCGTCGGCGTGCGGGGCGCGTCTCGGGCGCCGAGACGTAACCGTCGCTTCGCTCTCTTCGCGGTTTCTTCGCAGTCCTGTTACGGGAGCGACGCCGGCGGACGGTCAAATCGGACGGGTCGGATCATGCCTGGCATGACGGCCGCTCTCAGTGGCCGGTAAGGGAAGTTACGTGACGGGGAAGACAGTTGGTGCTGTCGTAGGCAGTGGATAGAGTGGTCATCATGCGGTAGTTGGTATTCGCGTTACTGCTATCGCAATGACTTACCAGCGGTGCAAACGGGGAGGGCGAGCAGCGTGCTGTTGAGCGACGGGGGCGGGGGCGGGGTTCCCGCGAACGGCGGGTCCGGTGACTTGGAGAAGGGCGTCGGGGCGCTCAAGCGTTTCCAGTCCAAGGTCAATGCGCTGCTCGCCGACCTCGAGACCAGCGCTGCCGGCAGTACGAAGGTGGCGGAGCAGCAGGTCAAGCGGACCGCGTTCAGCGGGGCCAACGTGCCGTTCGCCGAGGCTGACGGCTTCTTCACGCAGTACAACCGCGTCCACGGGTCCCTGGTGAAGCTCTCGCGCTCACTGGGTGATCAGATCGAGATGCTGCAGATCGCCGTGCACGCGTCCGAGGTGGGTTACGACAACCTCGATGAGGATCTGCGGCGGCGGTTCTACGCGATTCAGACGCGGGTGGAGGCTGAGCGGGAGAGGGCTGCGGCGGCGGCGAAGCGGACGGACAGCAGCTCGGAAAGCGGCTCGGCCGGCGCAGGCTCGACCAACGACGGCTCGGTCAACCATGGCAAGTCGGCCGAGACTACGGACATGGGGTGACGGACGTGAGTGACGAGAGCCAGCCCGAGTCGGCTGCCGGCAGCAAGCCTGCAGCCGAGCCCAAGGCCGCTACGGAGCCGCCGAAGGAACTCACGCCCGAGGAGTACAGCAAGAAGTACGAGACGGAGCAGGCCGAGGGCGCGGCCAACATCCATGCTGTGCACGGCGTTTCGGACGTCATGACGAAGTTTCAGGAGATGCTGCCGTTCGGGGGCGGCAGTCCTGGTGGCATGTTCGGCAAGACCGACTTCGACGACCATCCGCTCAACTCCATGCTCGACCTGATCCAGCAGGCAAATCCGAGTGACCTCCAGCACGCCGGCGATGCCCTGATCAAGGCCAAGGACAAGCTCAACGAGGCGGCCGAGGAGCTCGACCAGTACGTCACGACGGTCGCGTGGGAGGGCGAAGGCGCGGAGGAGTTCCGTCGCTACGGACGAGCGCTGGCCCAGCACGCGTGGTCGGTCGGCACGTTCGCCAATTCGGCGGGCACGCAGATGAAGACGGCGAGCACCGGGCTCGCATCGGTGCAGGGAGCCATGCCTCCGCGGGACGACCGGCCGGTCGAGAAGCGGCCGGAGAAGTTCGACCCCGCGGAACAGGTCGCGGACAACGCGGAGTATCAGAAGGCACTGAAGGCTGAGGAGAATCGCCAAGAGGCGATCACTCAGATGAATCGGGTGGCTTCGTTCTACGCGGTTTCTGAGGAGATGTTGGCGGGGCAGGAGGTGCCGGCGTTTCCGGAGGGGTTGCAGGCGGCGGTTCCGCCACCTTCTGGCGACTTCACGCCTGGCGGTGGGGCGAACACGAGTACAGGCGCCGCCGCTGCTTCGCGGGCTAGCGGCGAGGGAACACCATCCGAATCGGCTGTCGGCACTGCTCCAACGGTTGGCACCGCAGTTGGAGGTACTGCCACGCCGGCACCGCAGCAGAACGTATCCATGGGGATCGACAGCGTGGCTGCGCCGCCCGCGCCGACCACAGCCACCGGCCCCACTCCTCCCCCTACCACCTCCACCAGCGGGCCAACAAACGGATTCCCTCCGTTCGCGACTGGTCCTGTGAACCCGGTACAGATGGGAACAGGACGCCCGACGAGCACGGTTGGTACGTCCCGCCCCACCGGGCCGATCGGCCGTCCCAGCACCACCGGGACAAGCGGTCCGACAACTGGCCGCTCTCCTGGAATCACCGGCCGCCCGACTTCCGTCGGCACCGGCCAGACCACGTCCGGGCGGTCGAACCCTGTCGGCCGGCCGGGGATTGTGGGCGGTACTCCGGCAGCCAAGCCTGCTGGGGGCACCGGACAGACAGCGCCCTTGGGGCGCGCTGGGGCGAGCGGGATCCGCGGCGGTACTCCGAACGGCATCATGGGCGGTTCGCCTCAGCGCGCGGGCACGGGATCCGCTTCGTCCCGGCTTCCTCGCGGCACCGTCGTCGGCGGGGAAGGATCTGGCACCGGGCGCGGCGTGGCCGCCAGGCCTGGGCAGTCCGGGGTCATCGGCTCCAATTCCGGCAACTCGCAACGCCCCGCTGGACGCGGCACCTCCAGCTCCAACGGAGTCGTCGGTACCCCCCGGGGCAGCAACACCGGTCGAGCAGGGGCTTCGTTCACGGCTGGCGGTGCAGGACTGGCCGGTAAGCGGCCGGACGAGGAAGAGCAGTCCTCGACCGCAAGGCCGGACTACCTGACGGAAGACGAAGAGACGTGGACGGCCCGGCGGCGCGGTGCAGTTCCGCCGGTGATCGACTAGGTACGAGAAAGGCTCGGAAGTCAGGATGACGCACGGTTTGAGACTGGGCTTCGGCGCGCGGAAGCGCCTTCCCCAGCGACGCTCACTGGTGGGCGCACTGGCCTCAACAGCCGCGGTGACGCTTGCTATTGGAGGGGCACCCGCACCTGCGATGGCAGCAGACACCAAGTCCCAGCAGTGGTATCTCGATGCCATGCACGCAGATGAGATCTGGAAGACCTCAACTGGTGCGGGTGTCAAGATCGTCGTCATCGACAGCGGAGTCAACTCATCAACGCCTGCCCTGAAGGGACAAGTCCTCGAAGGCTTTGATGCTTCCGAGATGAAAGGCGAAGCGACGGACGATTACTCGGGCCATGGAACGACCATGGCCGAGTTGATCGCCGGCACAGGAGCGGGCGGTGGCCTGAAGGGGCTTGCACCTGACTCCAAGATCGTCCCGATGCGCATCGCCGATACAGAGCAGCAGAATAAGCAGAAGGTGAACGCCTTCGACCTACGGGACGCTATTCGCGCCGCCGCCGACAGCGATGCCCAGATCATCAGCATCTCGTGGGGCGGAGACTACCTTCAAGCCGGACAACATGAGGCGATCCAGTACGCACAAAGTAAAGGGAAGTTGCTTTTTGCCGGAGTAGGCAATAACGCCAAGAAGGGTAACAAGAAGCAATATCCTGCCTCTTTCCCTGAGACTGTCGGCGTTGGAGCCATTGACCGAAGCGGTCAGGTCGCCGACTACTCCCAGCACGGCGATGTAGTCGACATCGCCGCACCCGGAAACGACATTCCCACCTGGTGCGACAACACCTTCAAGCGCTACTGCGACGGCGACGGCGGCACCAGCGCCGCCACCGCCCTGGCCTCCGCCTCAGCCGCCCTCATCTGGTCCGCCCACCCTGACTGGACAGCCAACCAGGTCCTCCGGGTCATGATCGAGAGTGCCGCTCCGGCCAAGGGCGCCAAGGCCGGCTCGGTCAGCACCTATATCGGGCACGGGGTCATCCGCCCCAACGCCGCACTCAACCGCGGCCTGGGCAAGCCCGGTGACCCCGATATCAACCCGCTGACCAACGAGAAGACGCTCAACACAAAGGCCTCCCCCGCCCCTTCCGCATCTGCCTCGTCACAGGGGCATGAGGAAAAGGCCGATGACAAGGTCTCGGTGGCAGGGTCGAGTGAAGACGCCGGGAGCGATGGAGATTCCGGGTCCGGGTCCGGTCTGCTCATCGGTGGTGGGGTCGCCGTAGTCGTCATCGCGGCGGCGGGCGCTTTTGCCGTCATCCGGAAGAGGCGCGCCGTCTGACCGGCGGCGGCGTCAATCAGCAATTCCCTAGAAAAGGAGAGTCGCCATGTCTGGCGTCCTGAAGCTAACTGATTCGCAAGTTGTCAAACTTGAGAACGACATCGACACCTCCTACGGCCAGCTGCGGGAAACGGTGCAGCGGCTGCACCAGGTCCTGGACACCATGGAGGGCCAGTGGAAGGGCGTCGCGGCCGGCGCCTTCGATGCGAAGCAGCGTGACATCAACCTCGGGATCAGGGGCATCGGCGAGGCGCTGACCTCCACCCTGGAGAAGATCGAGCGCATGCGTGGCGACAAGACCAATCTCGAGGAAGACATCCGCGCCCAGGTGAACAAGGTCCAGGTGGACGTCGGTGCCGGAAGGTCCGCGTTCGACGGCATGTAAGCGTCGCGCGGCTCAACGGCCCGACCGGGCCACCTAATTCGACCATCGAGAGGAAACAACCATGGCGGGGTACAACAACCCGGACGAGCTGCTCGTCAAGTACGGCACGCTGGACGCGATGACGACCGCGCTCGGCAACGAGGCCAAGAAGCTCGAGCAGTGCATCGACGACCTCAAGCGCGCAGTGGCCCGTGCGGCCGAAGGCTGGGAGGGCGAAGGCCACAACGCGTTCTCCGGCGAGCAGAAGAAGCTGGACACCCACTCCCGCAGCATCCACACCGCGCTGATGGACATCGGCCGTGTCGTCGGTGCGGCCGGCGGTGACTACATGGCCGGTGACAAGAAGGCGGCCAGCTACTTCTCGGGCTGAGCACAGCGCGCTTCAGCTGAGCACCAGCACGCTTCAAGGGTGGGCATGCACGGGAGGTGCCCACCCTTTGGTGTTCCCGCTCATCCGCCCGTCCACCGGGGTGTGGTGGCAGTCACTCCTCGGAGCGGGCATTGAGTTTGGGGCGAGTTGTCCCGTTTGGTGATTTGTGCGGGGTGTGCTGATGGCGTCTGTGGGCAGGACGTGATGTACGGGACAGTCGCGAGGGGGTTGTCCGGCCTGCCGTAGTGACAGTCTTGATAGTTAGGCTGGGGGCCGGAGACGTATCTGAACCCACGTGCGGGTCGGATGTGTTTCAGGGGGAGAGCCGGGATCGGACGATGGCGGCGTATCGGCGCCGCAAGTCGCCCCCACCACGGCATGCAGGGTGCTCGACCACACCAGGAGGCATTGTGAACAGCGATCGGGACGGGATCCACGGGGGCTGGAACTCACCCGTCGATGATCAGTCCGACGCCGAGTCCGTCGAGATGACGGGCGAGTTCACCATCGACTACACGCCTCCTGCTTGGTACACGCAGAATGCTGCGGGTTCCGGTGGTGCGGGTAGTTCTGGTGGTGCGGGCGGGGTGGCCGGGGATTATCCGGCACCAGCTCCGGCACCGGCACCGGGAGGCGGGTTCCCCGCCTCACCCACCCCTCCGCCGCCTGCCGGGTATCCGGTAGCGGTTCCCGGGCTGCCTGAGGGCGGGGGCTTCCAGCCGGCGGCTGCGCCTGTGCCCGCCCCCGCGTCAGTACCCGCCCCCGCGCCCGTGTCGGCACCCGTGCCGCCGGCCGCTCCGGCCGCGCCCGTGGAGCCTCCCGTGCAGCCCGCGCCCGCCGCACCTGTTGCCGCCGCGTCCGGGGACGACGGGGAGCCCAGTGAGAGTGGAGACCTCGAGAGCGGGGCGACCATGCGGTTCTCCGCGGCGTCGTTGAAGCGGGAGATCGAGGAGCGGGCCGAGGCCGCCAAGGCCGCTGTTGATTCGATTGGTTCCCTTGACTCCGGCTCCGCTTCGGCCTGCCCCGAGGACGACGGGACCGGTCAGTCCGTCGGCGGCGACGAGCGTGCCGAGACCGAGGCCGAGACCGGTGCCTCCGGCGACGACTTCCCGCTGGCGACCGGTGTGTCCGAGGTACGGGCAGAGGACGCGTCCGCTCAGACGTCGGACGACACCGACACCAAGGGCGAGAGCGAGAACGAGAACGGCAGCGAGAACGGCAGCGAGGACGGCGGAGTTCAGGACTCTGTGCCGCAGGACAGTACGCCTTCCGTTGCCGTGACCGAGTCCAGCAACGAGAACGCGGACGGGGACAGCGAGAAGGGCGAGGAAGAGCAGGAGGACGACGTCCAGGACTCCGTCCCCGCCGCCGCGACTCCTGTGCCTCATCCTGCCGCTCAGGCCTGGACGGCCGCACCCCCCGCGGGTGGAGCGCCCGCCGCCGGTGGAGCGCCCTCCGCAGGTGCAGCACCCGCCGCCGGTGACGCGCCCGCCGCCGGGCTGCCTCCGCTGCCGCCCGCGTTCCAGCCGGCCGCCGGTGACGGACAGCCGCAGGCACCCGCGCCCGCACCTCAGTGGCCCGTGCCGGCCACCGCGCAGGACGGCGGGCAGCCGTCCGCCCCGCCCGCGTGGCCCGCGCCGAACCCCGCACCGCAGCAGTCCCCCGTGCCGGCGCCGAGCCCCGAGGTGCCTTCTCCGTCCGGCGCCCAGCCCGCGGGTTACGGATTCCCGCCGCCCGCCGCGCAGAGCACCCCGGTACAGCCTGCGGCTCCCGGTACACCCCCGGGCGTTCCGGCCCCGCAGGTGCCCAACTCCCAGCCCGCGCAGGCCGGTTACGGCTTCCCGCAGCCCGGCGCTGCGGGTCAGCCCCCTGTCGCCCCCGCCGGCGGCTACGGCTTCCCGCACCCGACAGCACCAGCGGCCGCACCACAGCAGCAGCCCCCCGCCGCCCCAGGCGGCTACGGCTTCCCCCAGCCGGGCACCCATCCCCCGGTACCGGGCGCCAACCTGCCCGCCCCGACCGCACCGCAGCCGCCGGCCCCGGCGCCGCAGCAGGGCCAGCAGTACCCCGCGCAGCCGGTCCAGCCGTACGCCGGACAGCCGGGCCAGCCCCACCCTGGCCAGCCCGGCCAGCCCGGTCAGCCCGGTCAGCCCGGTCAGCCCGGCCAGCAGCCCGCACCGCAGCCCGGCCAGCCCATGCCCCCCATGGACCCCCGCGCCGGTGCCGCCTGGCCGCAGCCCGTCACCCATGACCACCGGGAACCGCAGGTCACCGGTGGTGCGCCGCTCGGATACACGGCCGCCGTCGAGCTGTCCGCGGACCGGCTGATCAACAAGAAGCAGAAGGCCAAGAGCAGCCGCCAGCCCAGCTCCGCCTCGCGTTTCAAGCTCGGTGCGAAGAAGGAAGAGGCCGAGCGGCAGCGGAAGCTGGATCTGATCAGGACGCCGGTGCTGTCCTGCTACCGGATCGCCGTCATCTCGCTCAAGGGCGGCGTGGGCAAGACGACCACGACCACCGCGCTCGGTGCCACGCTCGCGACCGAGCGCCAGGACAAGATCCTCGCGATCGACGCCAACCCGGACGCCGGTACCCTCGGCCGCCGTGTACGCCGTGAGACGGGTGCCACGATCCGGGACCTCGTGCAGGCGATCCCGTACCTCAACTCGTACATGGACATTCGCCGTTTCACCTCCCAGGCGCCGTCCGGGCTCGAGATCATCGCGAACGACGTGGACCCCGCGGTCTCGACGACCTTCAACGACGAGGACTACCGCCGGGCGATCGACGTACTCGGCAAGCAGTACCCGATCATCCTGACCGACTCGGGTACGGGCCTGCTGTACAGCGCCATGCGTGGAGTGCTCGATCTGGCCGACCAGTTGATCATCATCTCCACCCCCTCGGTCGACGGAGCGAGCAGCGCCTCGACGACTCTGGACTGGCTCTCCGCGCACGGGTACGCGGATCTCGTCTCGCGGTCGATCACCGTGATCTCGGGTGTGCGCGAGACCGGCAAGATGATCAAGGTCGATGACATCGTGCAGCACTTCGAGACGCGCTGCCGCGGGGTGGTCGTGGTGCCGTTCGACGAGCATCTGTCGGCCGGCGCCGAGGTCGATCTCGACATGATGCGGCCGCGGACGCGGGAGGCGTACTTCACGCTGTCCGCGATGGTGGCGGAGGACTTCGCGCGGGCGCAGCAGGAGCAGGGCCTGTGGACGCAGAACGGGTCGGGGATGCCGCCGCACATGGCGCCGCCGCTGCCCGGGCAGGGGCAGCCGATGCCCGGACAGCAGCCCATGGCGCCGCAGGGGCAGCCCTATCCGCAGCAGCAGGCTCCGCAGCCTTACGGGCAGCAGCAGCCGTATCCGCAGCAGGCACCGCCCCAGGGGTGGCAGCAGCTGCCTCCCGGGGCCGGGGCCCCTGGGGCGCTGCCGCCCGCTCAACCGCAGGGTCCCGGTGGGGAGTTGGGGCCGGTTCCGCCCGGGGGTGTGCCGCCCCAGGGGTGAGTTGAGGACGCGTCAGTTTTCTGCGGCCGTACATCTGGTGATCGATGCCAGGTGTGCGGCCGTTCGGCGTTGGGGAGGGTGTTGTTTTCCCTCGGCCGATGTTGCCGATCGGTTACGGCCGAACCAAGTTTCACGTGACTAGACCAATGCCGCCCGACACCCCGTCAACTCCCCACCCCACCAAGGTCGTTACCGCAGGCCAAACCCCCTACGGCGACCGTTGACATGTTTAGACCACCGCTGATAGACACACAGACCACTCAGACCCTTCGGCGCTTGTTCCTGCCGTTTCCATGCGAGCGATGACGCGAGGTCACCGACCCATGAACGTAAGAGATCAGCACGCCCCACTGTCCGATCCACCACCGCCCGCCCGGCGCAGGCGTCGGTATCTGGTCGCCTCCGGTGTCGCAGCGTTCGCCCTGACGGCCGGCCTGGCCGCAGCGCCCGCCGCCCCCGCGGCACCGGCCGACAGCGCGGCCGGGCAGACGAACGCCCAGGCCCCGCAGGCCAAGGCAAAGGGCAAGACCCTCACCGTCGCGCTCGCCCAGAGCGTGGACTCGCTGAGCCCGTTCCTGGCTCAGCGTCTTGTCAGTACGAGCATCCACCGGCTCATGTACGAGTACCTGACCAACTACGACGCCAAGGACAACAAGACCATTCCCGGCTTCGCCACGGAGTGGAAGTCCTCGGCGGACAAGCTGACCTGGACGTACACGATCCGCGACGACTCCAAGTGGTCGGACGGGCAGAAGGCCACCGCCAAGGACGCGGCCTTCACGTTCAACAAGATCATGAGTGATGAGAACGCCGGGCAGGCCAACGGCAGCTTCGTCACCAACTTCAAGAAGGTCACCGCGCCCAGCGACACCGAGCTCGTGATCGAGCTCAAGAAGCCGCAGGCGACCATGGTCTCCCTCGATGTCCCGATCGTGCCCGAGCACATCTGGAAGGACGTCAAGGACTACTCGAAGTTCAACAACGACGAGAAGTTCCCCATCGTGGGCAACGGGCCTTTCGAGCTGACGGACTACAAGACCGACCAGTACGTGAAGCTGAAGGCCAACAAGAACTTCTGGCGCGGGGCTCCACAGTTCGAGGAGCTGGTCTTCCGTACGTACAAGGACCAGGACGCCGCCGTCGCCGCGCTCAGGAAGGGCGAGGTGTCCTTCGTGGCCGGTTCGCCCGCGCTGACCCCCGCGCAGGCCGCGAGCCTCAAGGGCGACAAGAACATCAAGGTCAACGAGGGTCCGGGCCGGCGCTTCTTCGCGCTCGCCACCAACCCGGGCGCCCAGACCAAGGACGGCAAGAAGTTCGGCGACGGGCACCCGGCGCTGCTCGACCAGAAGGTGCGCCAGGCGCTCTTCCTGTCGATCGACCGCAAGACCATCATCGACAAGGTCTTCCAGGGCCACGCCGTCGAGGGCGAGGGCTACATCCCGCCGCGCTTCGAGTCGTACTTCTGGAAGCCGAGCGACGCCCAGAAGCTGGCGTACGACCCGGAGCGGGCCGCCAAGCTGCTCGACGAGGCCGGCTATCCGAAGAAGGGCGACAAGCGGGTCGGCAAGGACGGGAAGCCGCTGAACCTCCGGATCCTGTGCCACAACACCGACCCGAACGACAAGGCCATCGGCAAGTATCTGCAGGAATGGTGGGGCGAGTTGGGGATCGGGCTCGAGGTCCAGTGCCTCGACGACGTCTCCGTGCCCTGGTACGCCGGTGAGTACGATCTCGCCTTCGACGGCTGGTCGGTGAACCCCGACCCGGACTTCGTGCTCGGTATCCACACCTGTGCGGCGCTGCCCGAGAAGGCCAAGGAGAGCGCGGCCACCGACAACTTCATCTGCGACAAGAAGTTCGACGAGCTCTACCAGAAGCAGCTCGCCGAGTACGACCCGGCCAAGCGCGCCGCCACCGTCAAGGAGATGCAGTCCTGGCTGTACGACTCGGGCTACATGAACATCCTGGCGTACCCGAACGCGGTCGAGGCGTACCGCACGGACCAGATCAAGTCCATCAAGACGATGCCCGAGGCGTCCGGCAACATCTACGGCCAGGACGGGTATTGGAGCTGGTGGTCCGCGGTTCCGGCGAGCGCCGGCGGCAGCGGTGGCGCGGGCGGCGGGGACGGCGGTGACGACTCCAGCTCGACCGGTGTCGTGATCGGCGTCGTGATCGGTGTCCTCGTTCTCGCGGGCGGAGCGTTCCTGTTCTCCCGGCGGCGCGCGGCCACGGCCGACGACCGCGAGTAGCACGAAGACCGCGAACACCACCACGCACACTCAGGCGAGATCCGCACGAGTAACGAGAGTCCCATGACAGCGAAAAGCACTCCGGCGCTCGTGCACAGCGCGGAAGCCGACGGCCCGGCAGCAGCCGGGCCGTCGGCCGGCCGCGGACCACGCGCGCGCAACACCAAGGCCTATCTGCGCTATGCGGCGGGCAAGATCGCGGGGGCCGCGATCTCCCTGTTCGCCGTCCTCGTCACGAGCTTCTTCCTCTTCCGGCTGATTCCGAGCGACCCCGTCAAGCACATGACCGGCGGACGGCCGATCTCCAGTGAACAACTGGAGAACCTGCGCCGGGAGTTCGGGCTCGACCAGCCGATGTGGCAGCAGTTCCTCGACTACATCGGAGACGCCCTGTCGGGTGACTTCGGAATGTCGTACCAGTTCCACGCGCCGGTGATCGACAAGATCACGGCGGCGATCCCCGCGACGCTGCTGCTCACCGGCACCGCGTATGTCATCTTCACCGTGCTCGGCCTCTGGCTCGGCACCCGGACGGCCTGGCGCCACGGCGGCAAGGGCGACCGCTTCAACAGCGCGCTGGCCCTCATCCTCTACTCCGTACCGGCGTTCTGGCTCGGTCTGCTGCTCATCATCGTCTTCGCCGTCGGCGTCGGACCCATCCCGGGGCTCTTCCCGACCGGCAATCTCGAAGACGGCGACGAGACCGGCTTCGCGTACGTCCTCGACGTCGCGCACCACATGATCCTGCCGGTCATCACCCTGGTCGCCGTCGGCTACGCGCAGACGCTCCTGGTGACCCGGTCCTCGCTGCTCGACGAGATGGGCAGCGACTATCTGACGACCGCGCGGGCCAAGGGACTTCGCGATGACGTCGTACGGCGCCGTCATGCCGTTCCCAACGCGCTGCTGCCCACGTTCACGCTGATGTTCGTGAACCTCGGGCATGTCGTCGCCGGTCAGATCCTGGTCGAGACGGTGTTCTCCTGGCCGGGCCTCGGCAGCCTCTTCTACGAGTCGCTCGCCGCTCCCGACCTCCCGTTGGTGCAGGCGCTGTTCTTCTTCTGGGCGGCCGCGGTGATCCTGGCCAACACCCTTGCCGATGTGCTGTATCCACTGCTCGATCCCCGGGTGGGCCGATGACCGCAGAACCGCCGATGACAGCTGAATCGCAGCTGCCGACCGATCCGCCGGCCAAGGCCGCCGCCTCTGCCGCTGCCGGCAAGGGCCCACGGGCGCTCAAGGCCGCCCGGATGCGCCAGTCCTTCGTACGTTTCTGGAGGGAGTACCGCACCCACAAGAGCGGGCTCTGGGGTCTGGCCGCCCTGGTGCTCATCGCGCTCATCGCCGTCGGCGCGCCGCTGCTTGTGGGCGCCGACTCGGAGTCCGTGACGAAGGCGCCGGGACAGGCCCTCGAGGGCCCGAGCGGCGAATTCCCGCTCGGCACCGACCAGTTCGGCCGCAGTGTGCTCGCCCTGCTCGTCTGGGGTGCGCGGGTGTCGCTGACCGTCGGTCTGCTCGCGGCCTTCCTGTGCGTGGGGATCGGCACGCTCGTCGGGATCGTCGCCGGGCATTTCCGCGGCTGGTTCGCCACGGTCCTGATGCGGATCACCGACTGGTTCCTGGTGATGCCGTCCCTGGTGCTCGCCATCGCGCTCGCGACCGTACTCGACCGCTCCATGTGGACGGTCATCCTCGCGATCGGCCTCTCCACCTGGCCCACCACGGCACGTCTGGTGCGTGCGCAGACCCTGGCCGTGGAGTCACGCCCGTACATCGAAAGAGCCCGCGCGCTCGGCGGCGGCCACGGGCACATCATGCTGCGGCACGTACTGCCGAACGTGATGCCCCTCGTGCTCGCCCAGACCACGCTGGTGATCTCCAGCGCGATCCTCACCGAGTCCACGCTGGCGTTCCTCGGGCTGAGCGACCCCACCGTCACCTCGTGGGGCGGCATGCTCCAGGACGCCCGCGACGCGGGTGCGGTGAGCACCGGGCACTGGTGGTATCTCGCACCGCCCGGACTCGCCATCGCGGCGGTGGCCCTGGCGTTCACGCTCTGCGGCCGCGCCGTCGAGTCCGTTCTCAATCCCAGGCTGGGGGTGGCCCGTTGAGCCTCTTGGAGGTACGTGATCTGCATGTCACGTACGCGAATGGCGCCCAGGCCGTACGCGGCGTCGACCTCACCGTGGACGCCGGGCAAAAGCTCGGCATCGCCGGCGAGTCGGGATGCGGCAAGTCCACTCTCGCGCTGGCGCTGCTGCGCCTGCTGCCCGCGTCCACCAAGGTGACCGGACAGATCCTGCTCGACGGCGAGGACGTCCTCACAATGAAGTGGGGCCGGCTGCGGGCCGTGCGCTGGGCGGGTGCGTCCATCGTCTTCCAGGGCGCGATGCACTCGCTGAACGCCGTGCACCGTATCGGCGACCAGATCGCCGAGCCGATCCGGCTGCACCGTACGACACCCGCGGCCAAGGTGAAGGAACGGGTCGCCGAACTGCTCGAACACGTCGGCCTGCCGGCCGCGCGCGCCCAGGCCTACCCGCATGAGCTCTCCGGCGGCCAGCGGCAGCGCGTCATGATCGCGATGGCGCTCGCCTGCTCCCCCGACCTGATCATCGCGGACGAGCCGACCACCGCGCTCGACGTGATGATCCAGGCGCAGATCCTGCGTCTGATCGAGGAGTTGGTGGCCGAGCAGGACCTCGGACTCATCATGATCAGCCACGATCTCGCCGTGCTCGCGGACACCTGCGACCGCCTTACGGTCATGTACGCAGGCCGTGTGGTCGAAGAAGGTCCTGCTCAGCAGGTGTACGACGACGCCCTGCACCCCTACGGCAAGGCCCTGTCGGCGGCGTTCCCGCGCATCGGGGACCCGGCGTCGCGCTTCGCACCGCGCGGACTGCCCGGGGATCCTCCCGACCCTTCCGACCTGCCGTCGGGCTGCACCTTCCATCTGCGCTGTCCGGTGGCGCTGGATTCCTGCTCGTCCGATGACCAAGTGCTCCTCGACGCGGGTGGGTCGAGGCGCGCGGCCTGTGTGCACGTGGGGCGGCCCGAAGCCTCCCCGGATACCGAGGACGCTTCGGTGGGGAGTGAACGATGAGTGCTTTGCTGAGTGCCGCCGGCCTGGGGGTGACCTTCCCCGGCCGCAGAGGAGCACCCGATGCCCGTGCCGTGGACGGTGTCGACCTGGACATCCGGCGCGGCGAGATCGTGGCGCTGGTCGGCGAGTCCGGCTGCGGCAAGACGACCCTCGCGCGGTCGCTGCTCGGCCTGGTCCCGCCGACGTCCGGTCAAGTTCTCTTCGACGGCGCCCCGTTGACGTATCGCGGCAAGGCCCTCAAGGCCTATCGCAAGCGCGCACAGCTCGTGCTCCAGGATCCGAGCGGTTCCCTGAATCCGCGGCACACGGTGTACGACGCGGTCGCCGAGGGACTGCGTATCCACGGCTACGCGGGCGACGAACGCGAAGCCGTGGCAAGTGCCCTCTCCCGGGCGGGCCTGCGACCGCCCGAGCGCTTCTTCCTGCGTTATCCGCACGAGCTGTCCGGCGGTCAGCGCCAGCGCGTCGTGATCGCCGGGGCGCTGGCCCTGGAGCCCGAACTGATCGTCGCGGACGAGCCGGTGGCATCCCTCGACGCTTCGGTACGCGGCGAGATCCTGGCGCTGCTGTTGTCGCTACGCACCGACCTGGGGCTCTCGGCGCTGGTCGTCACCCATGACCTGGGTCTCGCGTGGAACATCGCGGACCGGGTGGCGGTGATGTACCTGGGGCGCATCGTGGAGACGGGGACGGTGGAGGAGGTTCTGACCTCTCCTCAACATCCCTACACCCAGGCGCTGTTGTCGGTTCTGCCGGAGGCACCGGGTGATCCAGTGGTACTGAGCGGGGAGCCACCGGACCCCTCGCGCATCCCGGGCGGCTGCCGCTTCCACGCGCGGTGCCAGGTGCTGGCGTCCGGGGAGGCGGAGCGGGCCGGGGTCGCCGGTGCCTGCCGTACGACCACGCTGCCGGTGCTGTCCGGGGGCGGGGAGCGGCAGGTGGCTTGTCACTGGGCGGCGGCGCGGACGCCCACCGGCTGAGACCGGCGTCCGAGTGCGACTGTGTGGGCGGGTGGGGAGCCAAGTACCCCACCCGCCCACCTCGTCAACGAGCTCCCGCAGCGGCGGCCTGCAGGCCCATGACGACGCCCACCGCGAGCACTCCGATCGCCAGGGCGGCGAGGGCGAGCCGCCATCGTGCGTGCCTACGGGGGATGCAGAGACAGGCCGGCGCAGCGAGCCACGCGGTCAGAACGAGGTAGGGCAGGAAGTCCTGTGCCCGTTGGTTCATTTGACGGCAGTGCTCGTAGCCGGGCCCGGACTCACCGAAGTAGCGAACGCAGTCGCTCCCCCAGTTCTCGGTCACCAGACCGGCCACCGGCCACCACAGCGTGACCAGCACAGCCGCCCCCAGCGCAACGGCGAACGCCGTCGACGGGCCTGGGCCCTGACGCGTACCAAGACCGGGATCGTCGTTGTGCGGTGCCGTCATGTATGAACCTGTTCTTGCAAGTGGTCCGGCGGCGGATCCAAACGGTCGCCGGAGTGTGGTGGACGTGGTCAGTTGCTTGCCGCGGGCGACGGCGCCGACCCGCTCGGCCCGGGCGTGGGCTCCGAGGATTCGGAGGGTTCGGAGGGTGTCGACGGCTCGCGCTCACTCGGCGGAGTGGGCGGCGCCTGCGGGCTGGGCGAGGGAGTGCCCGGCTCGGGGGTACCCGTGCCCGTGCCGGTCGTCGGGCCTCCCGTGGCGTAGATGGGGTCGATCGACACGTGGTGCCCACTGGGCGTCTGGGACTCGATCTGGCGTATCGCTTCCTGACGCTCCTGGTCCGAGAGTTCGTCCCAAGCCATCGCGTCGTCCAGATGCGGCGAGAGCTTGTCCCAGTTCTCGCCCCTTGTCTTGATGTCGCCGCCTCGGTTTCCGGACTCGTCTCCATACTGTTCGTTCTTCTCGCGAACATCCGGGGTGTCGGCGGCATACAGGACGAACAGATCCTTGTCGCTGGTCGCTCCGTACGGCGGCTCCTGGAGTCCCTTCAAATGGTAGGCACTCAGGCGGATGTCTTCGTTCGGATTCTCTTCGATGTACTTGGTCAGCTGCGAATCGCTGAGATCGTTCAGGGTCTTTCCGTCGCCCAGGGAAAAGGCTCCCGGATTCTCCGCGATCACCGCGCGGGCAGTCTCCAGCTTGATATGCGTGATGCCCAGGGACTTGTCCGGCACGAGCGTGCGCTGCAGTGACCAGTCGAAGAACCGGCCGAACCCCGGAAGCAGTCCCTTCCCGTCCCGGTCGTGATTCTGATACCACTGCTGCTCCTGCCAGAGGATGGCGAGCAGGAGCTTCTTGCTCATCCCTGTTTCCCGCGCTGCTTTTTCGAGCGCCGCGATCTGAGCAGCCGGAACATTGACCGGATGGAGCCCGTCGTTCCCCCCGGCGAGCCGGAGCGCGATCGCAAGGGGCGAGTCACCCTTCAGCGCTTCCCTGACCAGATCGGGGTTCTCGATGCGCGTCAGTCCATCGATGACACGGAGCATCGTCGCCGCCTCGACGTCCGCGGACGTGGCCTTCCGGAGGGCGCCGTCGATGATGCCCTGCGCATGGCGCACCGGCTCGAGGTGCTCCGTGCTCCCTTCCGGGACGGCCACGGGCTTCGAGAGCTTGACCCGCCCGCTGTCCTCGACCGTGAGATCCCGTGTACGCGCGTATTCGAGTGCGCTGTTCAGATCACGTTGCGCGTCCGTCATGGCCGCGGCGAGGTCGTCATAGGTCCGGCCGAGCCCCTTCAGGCTCGTCGCCGCGGCCTCGTAGTCATCGGCGTGCTTCACGAACTTCTTGCGCGCCGCCTCTCCTGTGTCGCCCGCCCAGCACTGGCGCACAGTGGCCGCCACCTCGTCCCTGGCGAACGCCGCGAGCTCCTCGCACTTCCTGGCCGCGCGAAGGGCGTCGTCCGCCGCGTCCGTCCACATGCCAGGGTTGGCCGTCTTGAGCTCGTTGACCGAGACCATCAGCTTCCCTCCAGCGAGTCGGCAGCCGCTTGTATGCGGTCCTTCACCGACTGGTCTCCACTGATCTGGACATCCATGGCCTTGGTCAGCGCGTCCGCCGCCGCGTCCGCAACATCCCCCAGCTCGTGCAGTCTCCGCTGCCACGAGGCGACGCAGGTGCCGTTCTCCGCCCCGGCTTCCCAGCCGGCATGAGCCTTACCGGCGGACGCGGCATCATCAAGCTTCGTATCGCCCTGGGAATCCTGCCGCATCAATTGCATTCCCGAGGCTTTGGTCGCGATCGGAGCTCTGATCAGCCCGAGGTCGGCGGCGGCCGGCAATTCACCGGGCATGCCGCCCGCATTGGCAGGACCGCTGTTCAACTGCAGCTGTCCGGCTCGCCTTTCCGAGACCTCGGCTTTGATCTGCTCCCACTCGTCCCACGCCATCCCCGTAGCCCTCCCCGTTACGGTCCCAGACCCAAGCAGACCGGCACCCGACAGCAGTGTGCTTCGAGGGTGCAATGCACGAGTAAGGGCACTGACACCCAACTACTGCTGGAGAACCGACACTTGCCCCGGCCTGTGTCGTTGCGATCACGATATCCGCAACCGCCGACAGCCGGCGTGCCGGCCCGACATGCGACTGCCCCGCACGGAAGTGATCCGGTGCGGGGCAGTGGCACACGCCATGTCCAGGTCCAGGTCTACGCCTTGGACTCCGCGAGCATTTCCTTCGACCTCTGCACATCATCCGCAATCGCCTGAATCAGCTGCTCCAGCGAGTCGAACTTCGCCATCCCCCGTACGTACGCCACGAAGTCCACGGCCACGTGCAGCCCGTACAGATCGAGGCCGACCCGGTCGATGGCGTACGCCTCGACGGTGCGCTCCGTGCCGTCGAACTGCGGGTTGGTGCCGACCGAGATAGCGGCCGGCATGGCCTCGCCCTCGACGTGCAGATAGCCGGCATAGACGCCGTCCGCGGGGATCGCGGTGTGCGGCAGGGTCTCCACGTTGGCCGTGGGGAAGCCCAGTTCGCGGCCGCGCTGTGCGCCGCGCACGACCACGCCCTCGACGCGGTGCGGGCGGCCGAGGATCTCGGCGGCGCCCTCGACGTCGCCCTGCGCCACGAGGCGGCGGGTCAGGGTCGAGGAGAAGGGGTCGCCGCCGCCGGCCTCGCCGCGGACGAACAGGTCGATGACCTCGACCTCGTAGTCGTACGTACGGCCCTGCTCGATGAGGAACTCGACGTTGCCCGCGGCCTTGTGGCCGAAGCGGAAGTTGGGGCCCTCGACGACCACCTGGGCGTGCAGCTTGTCCACGAGGACCTTGGCCACGAAGTCGGCGGGCGACAGCTTCGAGAACTCCGTGGTGAACGGGAGGATCAGGACGGCGTCCACGCCCAGCTCGGCCATCAGCTCGGCGCGCCGGTGATGCGGGGCGAGCAGCGGCGGATGGCTGCCGGGGCGTACGACCTCGCTGGGGTGCGGGTCGAAGGTGACCACGACGCTCGGGATGCCGAGCTCACGGGCGCGCTCCACCGCACGGCCGATGATCAGCTGGTGACCGCGGTGCACTCCGTCGTAGGAGCCGATGGTGACGACGCTGCGCCCCCAGTCCTGGGGGATGTCCTCCAAGCCACGCCAGCGCTGCACGGTGTTTGCTCCTCGCCGAACCTGTGTTTGTTGTTCTCGTTGCGCAGGACTAAGAGTGCCATGTCTTTTCCCGGGGCTCCGCCCCCGGGGCCCGCACCGCGGTCCGGCCCGCTGCCGCGGCCACTCGCCCGGGCCCCTGGCCCACCCCTCAGGCCGACACGCGCTCCCCCGCCTCGTTGGCGATCATGCGGCGGGCGCTCGGGCCGACCAGCGCCGCCCAGTCCCCGGGCGAGGCCTCCAGCCAGCCGGCGAGGGCCTGGGCGAAGTCCGGCCGAGCCCTGGCCAGCTCCACCAGACGGCGGTCGAAGGTCGCCGCGCCCTCCGGTGTGCGGACCAGGAGGAGGCCGCAGCGGTGGACCAGGGTGCGGGTCCGGTCGGCGTCGGCGCGAGCGGCCGTAGTGCCCTGGGGAGGTACGGCCGAGGTGTCCAGGGGAGATACGGCCGAGGCGCCCCGGGCAGGCACGGCCGAAGCGAGGACCTCGTCCAGGACCACCGGGTCCTGTTCCAGGCAGAGCAGGGAGTCGAGCAGCTCGGCGCGCAGGGCTCGCGACGTGCTGGAGCCGCGGGCGGCGAGCACTCGGGCCAGAGTGCGGCGGACCTCCACCGGGCCGCTCTGCAGGAGCCCGGTGACCAGCGGGAAGAGGGTGGCCCGGGCCGGCGCCCCCTGCTCAAGGCGCCGGTCGACGTAGGCGGCCGCCTGGTTCGCCGCTTCCGGACGCAGTTCGAGGAAGTCGCGTACGAGATGGGTGACCCGGCGCGCGACCGCCGGCGTGGTCACCTCGGCCAGGGCGTCGAGGACTTCAGCCGAGCCCCGGCCCGGTTCGCGCAGCCGGGTCTGGAAGGCCGCGAGTACCGGTTCGGGGTGGGTGGTCAGGGCCGCGGCGAGAGCGGCCGAGGCGAGACGGGGGTCGCCGGCCGCGTAGAACTTCAGGGCCGCGGGCAGATGACGGGCTCGCGTCAGCGGATCGCGTACGAGAAGGGAGAGCGCCGCACCGTGCAGTGCTCCGTCCTCGGGGCGTGCGTGGAGCGCGAGCGCGGCGTAGCGCAGCAGGGTGCGGTCGGCCTCCGTGGTGACGGAGGGGAGGACGAGCAGACCGTACGAGGCGGCCGCGACCCTGCGCTCGGCGCGCTCGTCGTGGGCCCAGCGGTCGACCGCGCGGCAGAGCGCGGAGGGTTCCTCCTCGGCGAGGGTCGCCAGGAGTTCGTCGCCGCGGGGGTGGGCGCAGTCGACGAGTGCCTCCATGAGGTCGTCGAGCCCGCGGTGGCGGTGGGTGTGGAGCAGGGCCTGGGCCGCGTGGGCCACGGTCGCCGCGGGGGCCGAGGCCAGCGGACGGTCGTCCGTGAACCAGCTGGTCAACAGCGGCTGCACGAGGGCAGGTTCAGCCTTGAGCAGCTCGGCCACAAGGTCCAGGCAGCGCTCGCCCTCGGGCCCCGAGTCCGCGACCACGAGGCGGCGCAGTAGGTCCAGACGGTCCTCTGCAGGCAACGGCAGCGCCCGCCAGAACCACGGCCCGAACCCGTCGTACACCCCCCGCACCGGCCCGCGCACGAGGATGCGGTCGGTGAGCAGCCGCAGCACGGGCAGATACGGGCGGGCGTCCGGCACCCGCAGCAGTGTCTCGGTCAGCAGGTGCATCGCCCACCACGCCGCGTCCGTGGGACGCCCGCCGCCCTGCGCCCAGCGGGGTGTGCCGCGCTCCGCGAAATGGTCGGCGGCGCGGGTGAGCTCGTCGAGGCGGCGCCGGAGCCGGTCGGCGCCCTGCTGGCGTTCGAGCAGGAGCAGCGCCTGCAGGACCGGTCCGATGCGGTGGCGCGGGACGGGCAGAACGGGTGCCGGGTCGGGGCCGGGCTTACGGGTGCGCCGCCGGGGACCGTCCACCCGCGCGGGCAGCCGGGCCGGCGCCGACGCCCGCTCCTCGGGTTCCTCACGCCAGCGGTGCACCAGCGCGAAGAGGGCCGCGTCCAGATCAAGATGGGCGCCCTGGATCCAGTCGGCGAGCTCCTCGTGGGCGAAGCGGTAGCCGGTGCCCGCCGGCACCAGGGCACCCTCGGTGAGGACGGCGGAGGCCCAGCCCGTGGCCCACGGGAAGACCTCCTCGAAGGCGGCACGGTCCAGTTCGCCCTGCCCGGGCCCGAGACAGCGCCGCGCGGCCTCGTGCAGCCGCCCGGAGACCTTCGCCGCGAGCCGTCGTACGTCCGCGCCTCGCAGCTCCTGCAGGGCGGCGAGCCGTACGGCGATCTTCAGACAGAGCAGATCCAGATACGCGGAGAAGATCTCCGACCGGTCGGGACACCCCTCCACGGGCTCCCCGAGCGCGGCCCGCACCTCGCCCGACAGCCTTACGGCGAGGGGGTGTTCGACATCTCGCGGCGCGAGCGTTCCGTCCGGCACCCCGTACAGCGCCCGCACCCAGCCCGCCTGCGGCTCACCGAGCTCCCCCAGGCGTACGCACGCGGGCAGCCGTCCGCCCTCCGTGGAGCCGTACGCCGCCGCCTCGTCGAAGAGCCGACCGGCCTGTTCCCAGTACTCGGGCCGGCAGGCGACCACGAGCCGCGCCCCGGTCGCGCGCAGCCACTCCTGCGTACCCGCGCTCCACTCGGCGAGCCGGTGCGCGAGCTGCGGCGGCATCTCCTCGGGCCCGTCGAGGAGGACGAGCAGGGGCCTGCCCGCATCGCGTACGACACGGGCGATCCGGTCGGGTCCGATGTCCCCCAGCTCTCCTTCGTCCTCGTCGGCCACGGGTACGCCCTCGGACGCGGCCACGATCCGGCCGGCGTGTGCGAGGGCCCGCCCCACCGCCTCGGCCAGCGACTCGTCCGCCGCCCGGAGGCCGGCGCCGCGCAGCCACACCGTGGGGGCGGGTGCCGCGCCGCGTGCCCGGCGCCGGGCGAGCGCGCCGAGCTCGGTGGTACGGCCGCTCCCGGGATCCCCCACGAGCCCCAGAACGCTCTTCGCCGACCCGAGGAACTCCGTGAACTCCCGCCCCACCTCCACCCGTTCCACCGGTTCACGCTCCTCGCGCGGCAGATCGGAGCCGACCGAGATGGCGCTCAGCTGCAGCGCTCCGGCCAGATTGAGATCGCGGCCGTACGCGGGGACGCCGGCGGCATTGCGGGTGAGCAGCTCCGGCAGGACACCACTGCGGTCGGCGCGGGCGGCGGCCCGCAGCGGGACCGCGAATCCCGCCGCACGGTGCCCGGAGTCGAGTGCGGTGCCGAGGACCGCGAGGACGGCCCCCGTGGCACTGTCGACCACCGGGCCGCCGGCCGCACCCCCGCCCAGCTGCAGCGCGTCGGCCGCGTCGGTCCCGACCGCCAACTCCAGTACGCCGCCGAGCAGATGGAAACGGTCCGTCGCGGTGTACGTGACCTGCGCCCCCGCATCGAGCACGCGCGCCTCGCGCCAGCCGAGCGCGGCGATCCGCACGTAGGCGCCCGGATCGACGTCCTCGCGCACCGACAGGGGCAGCGCCCGCAGGCCGAGCCCTTCCGTCCGTACGAGCGCGAGATCGGCCTCGGGGAACGCGGTGACGGCATCGGCGGCGACCACACACGTACGGCCGCCGGGAGCGTGCAGCACGATCCGCGCGAGCCCGTCGATCGCCTCGTGGCTGGTGACGACGGTGCCGTCCTCGTCGGCGGCGAAGCCGGTGCCGCGGTGGCGGCCCGCGAGATCACAGATCCGGACCAGTTCCTCGCGACCCCCGGCCATCGTTGTCCTCCCCGCGGCGCAGCTCACTTCGACCGTAGGGAGACCTGATCCGCCCCGCGCACCGCCAACCGGATGCGCCCCCTCCGAGCCGGGGGTGTGCTTCGAGCGCCTGCCTGAACGGGTGAACGGGATGGGCACCGGCACACGAAAGCGGCCCGAGGCCATGGGCCCCGGACCGCTCAGCACGTATCCACTGCTCCGCTCAGGCGAAGACGGCCAGACTCCTGGCCTTGCCCTTCAGCGACTCCACGAGCGCGACGAACCGGCCCGACGGGTCGAAGACGGCGACCGGGACGCCGGACCCGTACTCGTCCGGCATCTCGATGCGGACGCCGTTCAGGAGGAGCTGAGCGCGCTTCGCGTCCACCTCCCAGCGCGGGAACGCCGCGGCTGCCGCCTCGGCGACCGGCATCACCGTGAGCGACTCCTGGAGCTGGTCGAGCGTGCGCGCCGAGTCCAGCTTGTAGGGGCCCACCCGCGTACGACGCAGCGCCGTCAGATGTCCGCCGACCCCGAGGTCCGCACCCAGGTCCCGCGCGAGCGCCCTGATGTACGTGCCAGAGGAGCAGACCACCGACACGACCAGGTCCATGACGGCGGTGCCGTCCTCGGCCACCGCGTCCCGCACGTCGTACACCGCGAAGGACGAGACCGTCACCGGCCGGGCCGGGATCTCGAACTCCTCGCCGTCGCGCGCCCGCTTGTAGGAGCGCACACCGTTGATCTTGATCGCGCTGACCTTGGACGGGACCTGCATGATCTCGCCGGTCAGCTTGGCGATCCCGGCGTCGACGGCCTCGCGGGTCACCTTGGACGCGTCCGCCGACGAGGTGATCTCGCCCTCGGCGTCGTCCGTCACGGAGTTCTGCCCGAGCCGGATCGTGCCCAGGTACTCCTTCTCCGTCAGGGCGAGGTGCCCGAGGAGCTTGGTGGCGCGCTCGACACCGAGGACCAGGACGCCGGTCGCCATCGGATCGAGCGTGCCCGCGTGGCCGACCCGGCGGGTCTTGGCGATCCCGCGCATCTTGGCGACCACGTCATGCGAAGTGAAGCCGGACGGCTTGTCGACAATGACAAGACCGTCCGGCGTCGTCTGCTGCTTGCTCATGCGGAAGCGTCGTCCTCGTCCTCTTCCGGCTTCTTGTACGGGTCCGCCTCACCGGCGTACGCCGCGCCCGAGGACGCCTCGCGCACGGCCTCGTCGGAGGCCCGCGCACGGTCGAGGAGGTCCTCGATGGTCTTGGCGTTCTCCGGCAGCGCGTCGGCCACGAAGGTCAGCGTCGGCGTGAACTTCACACCGGCCGCCGCGCCCACCGCGGACCGCAGAACACCCTTGGCGCTCTCCAGGCCACGGGCCGCGTTCTCGCGGTCCTCGTCGTCGCCGTAGACCGTGTAGAAGACGGTCGCCTCCCGCAGATCGCCGGTGACCCTCGTGTCCGTGATGGTCACATGGGTGCCGAGCCGCGGGTCCTTGACCCCGCGCTGCAGCTTCTGTGCGACCACTTCCCGGATGAGGTCCGCCAGCTTCTTCGCCCGCGCGTTGTCGGCCACTGGTCCGTCTCCCTCTGTGTTTCTTCCGGACGTACGTCTCGTACGCCGCATACATCCCGTACGCGTCCTGCGTACGTCAATCATCGTCCCCGTGCAGCCGCCTGCGCACCGAGAGCAGCTCCACCTCGGGGCGTGCGGCCATCAGCCGCTCGCACCGGTCGAGCACGTCGGACAGGTGCCCCGTGTCCCCGGAGACCATCGCGACGCCGATCTCGGCCCTGCGGTGGAGGTCCTGGTCGCCGACCTCCGCCACGCTGACCGCGAACTTGCGGTGCAGCTCGGCGACGATCGGGCGGACGACGGAGCGCTTCTCCTTCAACGACCGTACGTCGCCGAGGAGCAAATCGAAGGACAGAGTCCCTACGTACATGTAAGTCCGGATCCCCGCCGGTACGGGTTAGACGGCGCCCTGCTCGCTTGCGCAGGAGCTTGCAAACCGTACCCGCAACGGCCGGGGCCGATCGACGGAATTTCTCCGTCGACCGGCCCCGGATCACGCTGTCGCGATCAGTGCGTGGCGTCAGCCGCGCGGCTTCTCGCGCATCTCGTACGTCGCGATGACGTCGTCGATCTTGATGTCGTTGAAGTTTCCGAGGTTGATACCACCCTCGAAGCCCTCGCGGATCTCGGTGACGTCGTCCTTGAAGCGGCGCAGACCGGTGATGGTGAGGTTCTCCGCGATGACCTTGCCATCGCGAAGCAGGCGCGCCTTGGTGTTGCGCTTGACCTCGCCGGACCGGATGAGCACACCGGCGATGTTGCCCAGCTTGGACGAACGGAAGACCTCGCGGACCTCCGCCGTACCGAGCTCGACCTCTTCGTACTCCGGCTTGAGCATGCCCTTGAGGGCCGCCTCGATCTCCTCGATGGCCTGGTAGATCACCGAGTAGTAGCGGACGTCGACACCCTCGCGCTCCGCCATCTGCGCGGCACGGCCGGCCGCACGGACGTTGAAGCCGATGACGATGGCGTCGGAGCCCATCGCCAGGTTGATGTCGGACTCGGTGACCGCACCCACACCGCGGTGCAGGATGCGGATGTCGACCTCTTCACCGACGTCGAGCTGGAGCAGCGAGGACTCGAGAGCCTCCACCGAACCGGACGCGTCGCCCTTGATGATGATGTTGAGGTCCTGCACCAGACCCGCCTTGAGCACCTGGTCGAGGTCCTCGAGGGACACCCGGCGGGTGCGCTTGGCGAACGCGGCGTTGCGCTCACGGGCGGCACGCTTCTCGGCGATCTGACGCGCGGTGCGGTCCTCGTCGACAACCAGGAAGTTGTCGCCGGCGCCCGGCACATTGGTCAGACCGAGGACGAGAACCGGCGTCGAAGGACCGGCCTCCTCGACGTTCTCACCCTTGTCGTCGAGCATGGCGCGCACTCGGCCGTAGGCGTCGCCCACGACCATCGTGTCGCCGATGCGCAGCGTTCCGCGCTGGACGAGGACGGTCGAAACCGCACCACGACCACGGTCGAGGTGGGACTCGATCGCAATACCCTGCGCGTCCTGCTCCGGGTTGGCCCGCAGGTCGAGCGAGGCGTCCGCGGTCAGGACCACGGCCTCGAGCAGGGAGTCGATGTGCAGACCCTGCTTGGCGGAGATGTCGACGAACATGGTGTCGCCGCCGTACTCCTCGGCCACCAGGCCGTACTCGGTCAGCTGACCGCGCACCTTGACCGGGTCGGCGCCCTCGACGTCGATCTTGTTGACCGCGACCACGATCGGCACGTCGGCCGCCTTGGCGTGGTTCAGCGCCTCGATCGTCTGCGGCATCACACCGTCGTTGGCCGCCACCACGAGGATCGCGATGTCGGTCGACTTGGCACCACGGGCACGCATGGCGGTGAACGCCTCGTGACCCGGGGTGTCGATGAAGGTGATCTTGCGGTCTTCACCGTTGACCTCGGCGGACACCTGGTACGCACCGATGTGCTGCGTAATACCGCCGGCCTCGCCCGCAACGACGTTCGTCTTGCGGATCGCGTCCAGAAGTCGGGTCTTACCGTGGTCGACGTGACCCATGACGGTCACGACCGGCGGACGCGCGACGAGGAACTCCTCGCCACCCTCGTCCTCGCCGAACTCGATGTCGAAGGACTCGAGAAGCTCGCGGTCCTCCTCCTCCGGGCTGACGATCTCGACGGTGTAGTTCATCTCGGTGCCGAGCATCGTGAGGATGTCGTCGGAGACGGACTGCGTGGCGGTGACCATCTCGCCGAGGTTCATCATCACGGCCACGAGCGACGCCGGGTTGGCGTTGATCTTCTCCGCGAAGTCGGTCAGCGAAGCACCACGCGACAGGCGAACACTCTCGCCGTTGCCGCGCGGCAGCATGACGCCGCCCACCGACGGGGCCTGCATGGCCTCGTACTCCTGGCGCCTCTGCCGCTTCGACTTACGGCCACGACGCGCGGGACCGCCGGGACGACCGAAGGCGCCCTGCGTGCCACCACGGCCACCCGGACCACCGGGACGACCACCGAATCCGGGACGGCCACCGCCGCCACCGAAACCGCCGCCACCACCGGGACGAGCGCCACCGCCGCCACCGGGACCGCCGGGACGACCGGCGAAGCCGCCGCCGCCACCACCGGGTCCGGCCGGACGACCGGCGAAGCCGGGACGACCGCCGCCACCGCCGCCACCGGGACGACCGCCGCCGCCGGGACCACGGCCACCGCCGGGGCCACCACCGGGACGCGGAGTACCGGCAGCGGGACGCTGCGGCATCATGCCCGGGTTCGGACGGTTACCGCCGCCACCGCCGGGACGCGGGCCACCGGGGCCTGCACCCTGCGGACGAGGCATGCCGCCGGGAGTCGGACGGGAACCGCCCGGACCACCCTGCGGACGGGGACCGCCCTGACCGCCCTGGGGACGGGGACCGCCCTGGCCTGCGCCCTGCGGACGCGGGGCGCCGGGAGCACCCTGGCCGCCGGGACGCGGTGCACCGCCGGGACGGGGCGCCTGCGGGCGACCCATGCCGGTGGAACCGCCGGACGTGAAGGGGTTGTTGCCCGGACGCGGGCCCGCGGGACGGGCACCGGGACGAGCGGCACCGGCGCCACCCTGGCCACCGGGACGCGCGGCGCCACCGGGACGCGGGGCACGCTCGGCCTGGCCCTGGCCCTGGCCACCCTGAGCGGGGGCCGGACGGGAACCGCCGGGCTTGGGGGCACCAGGACGTGCGGCCGGACGCTCACCAGCGGGCTTCGGCGCCGAGGGGGCGGCCGGAGGCGCGGTGAATTCCGGTGCGGCCGGCGCGGGCTTGGGCGCCACGGCCGGCTTCGGGGCGGGACGCGGACCCGGCGCGGGCGCCGAGGCTGCGGGCTTCTCCGCCGCGGGTGCAGCAGGTGCTGCGGGGGTGACCGGCGCGGGCTTCGGCGCGGCAGGACGTGCTGCCGGGGTCGCCGAGGCCGCGGGGGCCGGCTTCGCGGCGGCCGGCTTCGGCGCCGCAGGCTTCGCAGGGGACTTCTTGGCGGCGGGAGCGCCACCCGGACCCTGCAGTGCGTCAGTCAATTTGCGTACAACGGGCGCCTCGATCGTCGAGGACGCCGAACGTACGAATTCACCGAGTTCTTGGAGCTTGGCCATGACGACCTTGCTCTCAACTCCGAACTCCTTGGCGAGTTCGTATACCCGGACCTTAGCCACTTCGCTCCTTTTAGGTCCGGGTTACGCCGGACCGTCGCTACTTCATGGGCGTACTCATCGCGTGCTCATCGAGTGCTCATCGCAATCTCGACCTACTTCCAACTCGCGGGGGTACCTGGACCGCACGGGGCTCCGTGCGGCACGTCTTCTTACGGTTGCGCCTGCTCGACATATCGGCTCACGGCCGCGGTGTCGAGCGGACCCGCGGCGCGCAGCGCCCTCGGGAACGCCCGGCGGCGGACCGCCGTGTCGATACAGACCGGGACGGGGTGTACATACGCACCCCGGCCGGGCAGCGTACCGCGCGGGTCGGGGGCACAGGTGCCCTCGATCAACACGATCCGCAGCAGATCGCTCTTGGCCGCTCGCTCCCGGCATCCCACACAGGTTCGCTCAGGGCAGGCGCGGGCGTGAGTCCGGCCAGACACCGTTAAGTCTACCTCCCCGCACCGACCTCACCCCTTCGGGGCAAGAATCGAATGGCTGCGCCCATTAGTTCGGCGTGATCTTTGCGTTGACGGTGGGGCGCACAGGGCTCCGGGGACTGACGCCCCGGTCCCGGCCTCCCGTCCCGGCCTACTCCCCCGGCTGCTCCGTGTCCGGGCGGATGTCGATGCGCCAGCCCGTGAGGCGGGCGGCGAGGCGGGCGTTCTGGCCCTCCTTGCCGATCGCGAGGGAGAGCTGGTAGTCGGGGACGGTCACGCGGGCCGAGCGAGCCGCGAGGTCCACGATCTCGACCTTGGAGACCCGCGCCGGCGAGAGCGCGTTGGCGACCATCTCGGCCGGGTCGTCGGACCAGTCCACGATGTCGATCTTCTCGCCGCCGAGCTCGGCCATCACATTGCGCACACGGCCGCCCATCGGGCCGATGCAGGCGCCCTTGGCGTTCAGGCCGGAACGGGTGGACCGTACGGCGATCTTGGTGCGGTGGCCGGCCTCGCGGGCGATCGCCGAGATCTCGACGGAGCCGTCGGCGATCTCGGGGACCTCGAGCGCGAAGAGCTTCTTGACCAGGTTGGGGTGCGTGCGCGAGAGCGTCACGGACGGACCGCGGACACCCTTGGCCACCCGTACGACATAGGAGCGCAGGCGCTGGCCGTGCGGGTACTGCTCGCCCGGGACCTGCTCCTGCACCGGCAGGATGGCCTCGAGCTTGCCGATGTCGACAAGGACGTTCTTCGGGTCGCGGCCCTGCTGGACCACGCCCGTGACGATGTCGCCCTCACGGCCGGCGTACTCGCCGAGCGTCGCGTCGTCCTCGGCGTCGCGAAGACGCTGCAGGATGACCTGCTTGGCGGTGGTCGCGGCGATCCGGCCGAAGTCGGAGGGGGTGTCGTCGAACTCGCGGGGCTCCTGGCCCTCCTCGAGGTCCTCGGCGTCCTCCTTGGCCCAGACCGTCACATGGCCGGTGGCCTTGTCCAGCTCGACCCGCGCCCGGCGGCGGCTGCCGTCGGTGCGGTGATAGGCGATCAGGAGGGCCGACTCGATCGCCTCGACCAGCAGGTCGAAGGAGATCTCCTTCTCCCGGACCAGACCCCGCAGGGCACTCATGTCGATGTCCACGGCTACGCCTCCTTCTCTACGTCTACGTCTTCTGCGTCTACGTCTACGTCTTCGTTCTTGGACTTGCGGTTGAACTCGATCTCCACGCGCGCCTTGGCCACGGAGTCGAAAGTGATACGGCGAGAGGTGGGCTTGCGGCCCTTGACCCCCGGCACCTCGAGGTCGAGACCCTCGTCGTCCACCTCCAGGATGCGGGCGATGAGCTCGCCGCCCTTGCCGCCCTCTGTGAGATGGAACTTCACCAGGCGCCCGATGGCACGCACGTAGTGGCGGTGCTCGGTGAGCGGGCGGTCCGCGCCGGGAGAGGTGACTTCGAGGACGTACTCGCCATTGCCCATGACCGCGCTGTTACCGGGCTCGTCGAGCTTCTCGGAGATCTCACGGCTCAGCTCGGCGCAGGTGTCCAGCTGGACACCTTCTTCGGAGTCGACGACGACACGCAGCACACGACGCTTTCCGGCGGGAGTCACAGTGATCTCTTCGAGATCCAGCTCCTTGGCGCCGACAAGCGGTTCAAGCAGACCGCGCAGCCTCTCGCTCTGGGTGGTGCTCATCCGGGTGACTCCTCGGCCGCGTGTGCTGTTGTGGGTTTCTCTCGCGTGTCAGGTCAAAGGGTATCCGGTCGCGGGGGGTGTTGCTCTCCACCGGGTGGGGGCATCACGGCCCTGTGGGTGTCCCGCACGCCGGTACGGGACACGTGCGCGGGTACGGTGATCACTGCCCCGTACCCGGGGACCACCACCCCGCCACCTGAGCGCCCCGAGGACGTCTGCCGTGCCGTACGACGAACCGCTCCCCAGGCCCGCCATGCCGCGCCGCCGGAGTCTGCTGACCGGGGCCCTGACGGCCGCGGGTGCCACGCTGCTCGCCGCCTGCTCGGACGACGGTTCCGAGACCGGTTCGTCCGGTGCCGCGGCACGCCCCCGGACGGCGGCGCAGGTGCGGACCCAGATCGCCATGGACAGCTCGGGGCTGCTCGCCGAGTACGAGGCCGCGCTCACCGCGCACCCCGCGCTCGCTGACCGGCTCGGGCCGCTGCGCGACAACGTTCTCGCGCACAGGAAGGCGCTCGGCGGCGCACCCGAGGCGAGCCCGAGTCCCGTGCAGAGCGCACCCGTTCAGGCGCCGCTCGGCGAGAAGGTGACGCTGCGGCGGCTCGCCGACGCGGAGCGGGCGCTCGCCGACAGCCGCCGCGGCGCGCTGGCCGAGCTGCCCGGTGAGGATGCCCGGCTGCTCGCGTCGATCGCGGCGGCCGGTGACGTACACGCGTATCTGCTGACCGAGGCGGGCCGATGAGCGACACCGAGGAAGAGATCGCCGCCTACCAGGCGGCACTGAGGGCGGAGCACGCCGCCGTCTACGGGTACGGGGTCGTCGGCGGGCGGATCCGCGAGGGGCGGCGCGACGAGGCACGTGCGGCGTACGACGCCCATCGCTCCCGGCGCGACGAGCTGCAGCGCACGCTGCGCGACCTCGGCGGGGTGCCGGAGCAGGCCGCGGCCGCGTACGCGCTGCCCTTCCCGGTGCCGGACTCGGCGGCCGCGACGCGGCTCGCGGCCGAACTCGAGGAGAAGATCGCAGGCGTGTATGCGGATGTCGTACGGGCCACCGAAGGTGATCGGCGCAGGTCAGCGGCGGATACTCTGCGCGAGGCGGCCATCCGGGCGGTGCGCTGGCGAGGCGGCAGCGTAGCCTTTCCCGGGCTTGCGGAACGGTCTGTGGTGACGCCGGAGGTGCCGGCTTCGAAGCCGGCCACCTGAGGGGTTCGGGGCTGCTGTTAGGGCTCTGATGCGGGGCGGTAAAGGCGGCGAGGGCGAAAGGACAAACTGGCGCATGGCTTTCGAAGCGCCGACACGGCTCGTACGGGCACTCGGTGAGACCGAGCGCGAGGCCGACTGCGGCTGGCTCGACGCGCTGCCGGGTCAGCTGGAGACGGCCGTCTCCGAGGGCGGACTCGCCGTCGAGCGGCTGCAGTTGCCGGGTGGCCGGTCGAGTCTGGTGGCGCTCGTGAGGGACGCCGCCGGCACTCCCGCGGCGCTCAAGCTCGTACCGCCCGGGTCGCGGCCCGCGGCGGAGGCCGCGGCGCTCGCCCACTGGGACGGGCATGGCGCCGCGCGGCTGCTCAGCCCGCCGGACCGGGCCGCGTCCGGGATGCTTCTGGAACGTCTCCATGCCGATATGTCGGTACGTTCACTGCCCGAGGCCAAGTCGATGCTGGAGGCGGCCGGTGCGCTGCGCCGGCTGTGGGTGGAGCCGCCGCCGTTCCCGTTCGAGACCGTCGCCGAGCGGACCGGGCGGCAGGCCGAGGCGATGCGCGCGGGCCTGACCCCGGACGATCCGGCGGAGCCGCTGGTCACCGAGGCCCTCGCGGCCCGCGACGAGCTGCTCGCCGCACCGCCTGAGGAGCGGCTGCTGCACGGCACGTTCCGGCAGAGCAAGGTGCTCTCGGCGGAGCGGCTGCCCTGGCTGGCGGTCGGGCCCGATCCGGTCGTCGGCGAGTGCGCCTTCGATCTGGCGCGGCTCGTGCGGGACCGGGTCGAGGACGTGGTCGGGTCGCCGTCCGGTTCGTCGATCACCCGGCGGCGGGTCAAGCGGCTTGCGGAGTCCCTGGACGTGGATGCGACGCGGCTGCGCGGCTGGACTCTTTTCCGGGCCGTCGAGTCGGGTGTACGGGCCCGTCGGGTGGGCCGGATCGCCGACTCGGAGCTGCTGCTGGAGTTCGCGGCCTGGCTGTAGGGCGGCCGACGAGGAGCACGCGAAGGCCCCCTGGAACGAACCGAGTTCGTTCCAGGGGGCCTTCGGCATGTACGGGACTAACCGACCAGGCGCGCCACGGCCTCCGCCACCGGGAGCTCCTCGCGCTCGCCGGTGCGGCGGTCCTTGAGCTCGACGACGCCCTCGGCGGTGCGGCGGCCCGCCACCAGGATCTTCGGGACGCCGATCAGTTCGGCGTCGGTGAACTTCACGCCCGGCGAGACGCCCGCGCGGTCGTCGACGAGAACCCGCAGGCCCTTGGCCTTGAGCTGCTCGGAGACCTCGAGGGCCAGCTCGATCTGGGCGGCCTTGCCGGCCGCGACCACGTGCACGTCGGCCGGGGCGACCTCGGCGGCCCAGACCAGGCCCTTGTCGTCGGCGGACTGCTCGGCGAGTGCGGCGACGGCGCGCGTGACGCCGATGCCGTACGAACCCATGGTCACGCGGACCGGCTTGCCGTTCTGGCCGAGGACGTCGAGCTGGAAGGCGTCGGCGTACTTGCGGCCGAGCTGGAAGATGTGGCCGATCTCGATGGCGCGGTCCAGCTTGAGGCCGGTGCCGCAGGACGGGCACGGGTCGCCCTCGACGACGACGACCGCGTCCACGTACTCGTCGACCTCGAAGTCACGGCCCGCGACGACGTTCTTCGCGTGCTTGCCCTCCTTGTTGGCACCCGTGATCCAGGAGGTGCCGGGGGCGATGCGCGGGTCGGCGAGGTACTTGACCTTCTCCAGGCCCTGCGGACCGACGTATCCGCGTACGAGATCGTCGCGGCCCTCGAAGTCCTCGGCCGTCACCAGCTCGACGAGCGCCGGGGCGAAGTGCGCCTCGACCTTGTCCATGTCGACCTCGCGGTCGCCCGGGACGCCGATGGCGACGATCTCGCCGTCGACCTTCACCAGGAGGTTCTTGAGCGTCGCGGAGGCCTCGACGCCGAGGTGGGCGGCGAGGGTCTCGATGGTCGGGGTGTCCGGGGTGTCCAGCTCCTCGACCGCGCCGACCGCGCTGGGGTCGACCGGCTTCATCGCGTACGTGATGGCCTCGGTGTTGGCCGCGTAGTCGCAGCCCGGGCAGTCGGCGAAGGTGTCCTCGCCGGCCGCGGCCGGGGCGAGGAACTCCTCGGACTTGGAGCCGCCCATGGCGCCGGCGGTCGCGGCGCAGATGCGGTAGTCGAGGCCGAGGCGCTCGAAGATCCGCTGGTAGGCGGCGCGGTGCAGCGCGTAGGACTCGGCGAGGCCCTCGTCGGCGGTGTCGAAGGAGTACGAGTCCTTCATCAGGAACTCGCGGCCGCGCAGCACACCGGCGCGGGGGCGGGCCTCGTCGCGGTACTTGTTCTGGATCTGGTAGAGGATGACCGGCAGGTCCTTGTAGGACGAGCACTGGTCCTTCACCAGCTGCGTGAAGATCTCCTCGTGGGTCGGGCCGAGCAGGTAGTCGCTGCCCTTGCGGTCCTTGAGGCGGAACAGCTCGGCGCCGTACTCCTCCCAGCGGCCGGTCGCCTCGTAGGGCTCGCGGGGCAGCAGGGCCGGGAGCAGGACTTCCTGGGCGCCCACGGCGTCCATCTCCTCGCGCACGATGCGCTCGACGTTGGAGAGCACGCGCAGGCCGAGGGGCAGCCAGGACCAGATGCCCGCGGCGGTGCGGCGGACATAGCCGGCGCGCACGAGCAGCTTGTGGCTCAGGACCTCGGCGTCCGCCGGGTCGTCGCGCAGTGTCTTGATCATCAACTTCGACATGCGCGTGACCTGGGCCATGGTTCTGCTCTCCTGCGGGCTTTGTTCGTGGTGTGTGCGTTGGAGGTTATCCGGGGGCAGGGCGTCGGCGGTAATCGGTTACGGGGCCGCCGGGCCGCTCGACGCGCACAACGCGCTCGGCGCAGGGGCGCTCACTGCGCTCGGCGCAGGGGCAGGGGTGCGCCCATCACCGCGTACGGCTTCGGGGCGCTCGGGAAGAGGACCTTGCGGGCCAGGTCCTCGTAGCCGAGCGAGCGGTACAGGCCGCGGGCCGGGCTCTCCCGGTCGATCGCGGAGAGGATCGAGCGCGGCTGGGGGGCGGAGTCGGTGATCGTGGTGATCAGGCTCCGGCCGATGCCCATGTTCTGGTGTGTGGGATCGACGTGGAGTTCGGTGATGACGAAGGAGTCGTCGAGCCAGAAGTCCAGCTCGCGGCTGCGCAGATACGGCTCGACGACGGTGGACCACCAGTGGGCGCGGTCGTTGGGCAGACCGTAGACGAAGCCGACCAGACGGTCGTCGGGGGTGGTCGCGCCGAGGGCGCGGGCGCCGGGGTGGCTGATGTGGCGCAGCACGATCTGGCGGCGTACCGCGATCTCGTCGTCGCTCAGCCCGAAGGCCCTTGCCTGTACGGCGAGGGCCTCGTCGACCCGCAGCGCGAGGTCGAGCGCTCCGATCACGACGTCGTCAGTCATGCGGGAACCCTAACGCCCAGGGGACGAGGTCAGAACAGGAAGCGGACCGGAACCGCGCGCCTGGGAGCGCACGTTCAGGACAGCTCGCGCAGAACAGCTCGCTCAGAACAGCACGCTCATGAACGCGCCGACTTCCTTGAAGCCGACTCGGCGGTACGCGGCGCGCGCGGCGGTGTTGTAGTCGTTGACGTACAGGCTGACCACCGGGGCCACGTCGGCGAGTGCGTAGCGCAGGACGGCTGCCATGCCGGTGACCGACAGGCCCTTGCCGCGGTGGGCGGGGTCGACCCAGACGCCCTGGATCTGGCAGGCGGTAGGGGTCGCGGCGCCGATCTCGGCCTTGAAGACGACCTTGCCGTCCTCGATCCGGGCGAAGGAGCGTCCGGCGCCGACGAGTTCGGCGACACGCGCCTGGTAGAGGAGGCCGCCGTCGCCGGCGAGCGGTGAGATGCCGACCTCCTCGGTGAACATGGCCACGCACGCAGGCATGATCACCTCCATCTCGTCCTTGCGGATCCGGCGGACGTACGGGTCCGGGGTGATGTCGTCGGGCATCCGCTCGGTGACCATCAGGGGCTGGTGGGCGCGGACCTCGCGGGCCGGGCCCCAGCTGGGTTCGAGCAGTTTCCACAGCAGGGCGGTGGGCTCGGCGGGGCCGACGATCGAGGAGCAGCGGCGGCCTGCGCGGCGAGCGCGGTCGGCGAAGGCGCGTACGGCTTCGGGGCCCGCGCAGATGGGGACGAGGTTGGCGCCCGCGTAGCACAGGGAGCGCAGGTGGCCGTCCGCGTACCAGCCCCACATCTCGCCGCCCAGGCGCCAGGGGTCGAGGCCCGCGGCCTGGACCCGGCTGGTCACGAAGGCGTTGTGAACCGGTTCGCGCTCCAGGATCTCGAGAGCGGCGTCGAGTTCGCCGGGTTCGAGGACCCTTGTTGTGGTCTGGGTCAACACAGTTCGCGAAGGCCTCACCATGCGGGTTTGCAGATCTCCGCACTGTACCTGGGCTGCGTTTGAGTTGCCCCCTGCGTCTTGGAGCTGCCCCCCTGTGGGGCCTTCCGGGGCTACGCCCCCGCGCCGGCCCGCCCCCTCCGACGGCAGCAGCCCGCCCGGGACGGCAACGGCCTGCTCCCGGGACCGAACGAACTGCGCCCCGCCAGGTGACCCTGGCGGGGCGCGATGCTGCTGCGAGCGGAGGCCTCAGCCCGCCGAGGTGTTCTCAGCCGGCGACCGAGACCGAGGGCTCGCCCGACGCGATGCCGTCCTTCTCCATCTGCTCCGCGATCTTCAGCGCCTCTTCGATCAGCGTCTCGACGATCTTCGACTCGGGGACGGTCTTGATGACCTCGCCCTTGACGAAGATCTGGCCCTTGCCGTTGCCCGAGGCGACACCGAGGTCGGCCTCGCGGGCCTCGCCCGGACCGTTCACGACGCAGCCCATGACGGCGACGCGCAGCGGGACCTCCATGCCTTCGAGGCCCGCGGTGACCTCTTCTGCCAGCTTGTAGACGTCGACCTGGGCGCGGCCGCAGGACGGGCAGGAGACGATCTCCAGGCGGCGCTGCTTGAGGTTCAGCGACTCCAGGATCTGCATGCCGACCTTGATCTCCTCGACCGGCGGGGCCGAGAGGGAGACGCGGATCGTGTCGCCGATGCCTTCGGCCAGCAGCGCGCCGAAGGCGACCGCGGACTTGATCGTGCCCTGGAAGGCGGGACCGGCTTCGGTGACACCGAGGTGCAGGGGGTAGTCGCACTGCGCGGCGAGCTGACGGTAGGCGTTGACCATCACGACCGGGTCGTTGTGCTTGACCGAGATCTTGATGTCCTGGAAGCCGTGCTCCTCGAAGAGGGAGGCCTCCCAGAGAGCCGATTCGACGAGGGCTTCGGGGGTCGCCTTGCCGTACTTCTTGAGCAGGCGCGCGTCCAGCGAACCGGCGTTGACGCCGATGCGGATGGGAGTGCCCGCGGCCTTCGCCGCCTGGGCGATCTCCTTGACCTTGTCGTCGAACTGCTTGATGTTGCCCGGGTTGACGCGGACAGCGGCGCAGCCGGCGTCGATGGCGGCGAAGACGTACTTCGGCTGGAAGTGGATGTCCGCGATCACCGGGATCTGCGACTTGCGCGCGATGGTCGCCAGCGCGTCGGCGTCGTCCTGCGTCGGGCACGCGACCCGGACGATCTGGCAGCCGGAGGCCGTGAGCTCGGCGATCTGCTGGAGCGTGGCGCCGATGTCCGAGGTGCGCGTGGTGGTCATCGACTGCACCGAGACGGGCGCGTCCCCGCCGACGGCCACCGAGCCGACCTGGATCTGCCGCGAGCGACGACGCTCGGCGAGCTTGGTCGGTACGGACGGCATTCCCAGAGAAATCGCAGTCATCTGCTGTGCAACCCCAAGGTGTGGATCATGGAACCGAATGTCCCCGGACGTCCCCGGATGGGCGGGGCTCCGGCGTTCGAGGTTACGCCACGGCCCACCGGCCGGGCACATCGCCGTGGAGTAGTCCACTCAAAGGTGGGGGGCCAAGCACTGAGAGTGCCCGGCCCCCATGAAGAGCAGGTGTTCAGCTGATGCGCACCGGGTTAACGACATCCGCGATCAGCACCAGCAGCGTGAAGCAGATGAAGATCCCCGCCACCACGTATGCGACGGGCATCAGCTTCGCGACGTCGAACGGGCCCGGGTCGGGACGCTTGAACAGCTTCGCCACATTGCGCCGCAGCGACTCCCACAGCGCCCCCGCGATATGCCCGCCGTCCAGCGGCAGCAGCGGCAGCATGTTGAAGAGGAAGAGGGAGAGGTTGAAGCCCGCGACCAGGAACAGCATCATCGCGATCTGGTTCTCCGGCGGGATGTCGAGGGTGAACACCTCGCCGCCCACACGGGCCGCGCCCACCACGCCCATCGGGGAGTCCTGCTTGCGCTCCCCGTCACCGAAGGCCGCGTCCCACAGGTCGGGAATCTTGGACGGCAGCGCGATCAGCGCGTGGACGCCGTCCTCCATCATGTAGCCCATGCGGTCCACGGACTCGCCGAAGGACTGCTTGACGACACCCGATGCGGGCGTGAAGCCGAGGAAGCCGGCGTCGACGTACTTGTCGTCGATGTACTCGCCGCGGTCGTCGACCGCGTTGACCTTCTTCTGCACGAGCGTCGGGTGCAGGTCGACCTGCTTGCCGTCGCGCTCGACGGTGAGCGTCACCTTCTCGTCGGCGTGCGAGCGGATGTCGTTCTGCAGCGTGGACCAGTCGCCGACGGGCGTGCCGTTGAACGCGACGATCTTGTCGCCCGCCAGGAGCCCCGCCTCCTTGCCCGGCGAGGGCTCGTCGCCCTTCTTGCAGGCGCGGTCGCCCTCGCTCTGCGCCACGACGCAGTCGGAGACCCGGCTGACCGTGGTCGTCTGCTCGTTCCACCCGAAGGACATGAGCACGCCGAGGAAGATCGCGACGGCCAGGATCAGGTTCATGAAAGGACCGGCGAACATCACGATCACGCGCTTCCACGGCTTGCGCGTGTAGAACAGCCGCGACTCGTCGCCCGGTTGCAGCTCCTCGAAGGCCGCCGAGCGGGCGTCCTCGATCATTCCGCGCCAGGGCGAGGTGGAGCGCGCCTCGATCTTCCCGTCCGGGCCCGGCGGGAACATGCCGATCATGCGGATGTAGCCGCCGAGCGGCACGGCCTTGACCCCGTACTCCGTCTCGCCCTTCTTACGGGACCAGATGGTCGGACCGAAGCCCACCATGTACTGCGGTACGCGGATCCCGAAAAGCTTGGCCGTCGACAGGTGCCCCAGCTCGTGCCAGGCGATCGAGAAGAGCAGCCCGATCACGAAGACGACTATGCCGAGGATCATCATCAAGGTCGTCATGCACGAGCCTCCGCGGTCGCCTGCTGGTTGTCCGATTCCGTCGTACGGGATGTACGTGCGTCAAGTCCCGCGAGTTCACGGGCCCGGGCGCGTGCCCAGGTCTCCGCATCGAGGACGTCCGCGACGGTCAGGGAAGTTCCCGAACCCGGTGTGCCGTGTTCGGAGACGACCTCCGTGACGGTCTCCATGATCCCGTTGAACGGAAGCGATCCTGCCAGGAACGCCTCCACGCACTCCTCGTTGGCGGCATTGAACACCGCCGGAGCCGTCCCTGCGAGCTCCCCCACGTGCCGGGCGAGCCCCACCGCGGGAAAGGCCTCCGTGTCCAGCGGGAAGAACTCCCAGCTGGAGGCCTTGGTCCAGTCGAAAGCGGGCGCCGCGTCGGGGATCCGCTCGGGCCAGCCGATACCGATCGCGATCGGACCGCGCATATCGGGCGGGGTGGCCTGGGCGAGGGTGGAGCCGTCGGTGAACTCGACCATGGAGTGCACGTAGGACTGCGGGTGGACGACGACCTCGATGCGGTCGAAGGGGATGTCGTAGAGGAGGTGCGCCTCGATGACCTCCAGGCCCTTGTTCACGAGCGTCGCACTGTTGACCGTGATCACCGGGCCCATGGCCCAGGTCGGGTGCGCGAGCGCGTCCTCGGGTTTGACGTCCGCGAGCTCCGCCTTCGTACGGCCGCGGAAGGGGCCGCCGGAGGCGGTGACCACGAGCTTGCGGACATCGGCGCGGGTGCCGGAGGCGAGCGCCTGGAAGAGGGCCGCGTGCTCGGAGTCGACCGGGATGATCTGCCCCGGCTTGGCGAGTGCCTTGACCAGCGGGCCGCCGACGATCAGCGACTCCTTGTTGGCGAGCGCGAGGGTGCGGCCCGCCTCCAGGGCGGCGAGGGTCGGGGCCAGACCGATCGATCCGGTGATGCCGTTGAGCACGGTGTGGCACGCGGAGGCGGCGACCTCGGTGGCGGCGTCAGGTCCGGCGAGGATTTCGGGGAGCGGCTCCGAGCTGCCGTACTGCTCCTTCAGCGCCTCGCGCAGCGCCGGCACGGCGGCCGCCTGGGCGACGGCGACCGTGCGCGCCTTGAGCTGGTACGCCTGCTCGGCGAGGAGTCCGACCCGCCCGCCGTTCGCGGACAGGGCCGTGACCTTGAACCTGGCGGGGTTGCGCAGGACGAGGTCCACGGCCTGGGTGCCGATCGAGCCGGTGGAGCCGAGGATCGCGATCTCGCGTGCACCGTCGCCGGCGGAGACCGGGTCGAAGACGAGATGCGGATCGGCGAGGGGGGCTGGACTGTCGCTCATTCCCCCATTGTTGCCCCTTCTCCTGTGCTGCCAGGACCGGGTGTCACCTTTCCCCTACGTATGGATCACTTACTTCCGCACAAGAACCGTGTGTGCGCCGAGATCCCTGCGCTCGAAGTGGCGCGCGTCGAAGAGGGTGCCGGGCAGGGTCGTGGGGAGGTCGACGCGGTTGGGCTGGTGCGGGAAGTTGTCACGGCCGAGCCGGATCTCGTACGAGGAGGTGGCGCCCTTCGCGTACGACGTCTGCGCGCGCCGCAGCACGAACACGTCGGGGGCGTCGTACGGACCGTGGTCCAGGCGGGCGGCGAAGGCGGCGGGGTCGGTGAGGCGGGACCAGGTGCGTACCTCCTCGGTGCGGCCGGCGAACTCGGCGAGCGGGTGGGCGTAGACGGGCTCCGCGGTGAGGTAGCCGTGGTACGGAGCGCCGGCGAGAAGTCGCCAGTCGTCGGTGAGGACGGTGAGGTCCTGGGGCGGTCGGCCGGTGGTCCGAGCGATCGTGCGGACCAGCTCGGCGGACGGGGTCGCACCGTAGGCATCGTCGATCAGCGTGCGCATGGTGACGGGGACGGCCTGCAGGACGGAGAGCGCGAGCACCGTCGCCACCACGGCCACGACGGCGGCCCTGACGCGCTCGCGGAGGTGTGTCACAGCCTCCGCGGCGCCGAGCACTCCCGCGCAACAGAGCGCGGCGTAGAGCACGGGATGGACGCGGAAGGACAGCAGGCTCGCGCCGAACAGCACGAGCAACTGGCTGAGCAGACACCACAGGTAGCAGGAGCCGACGAGGGCGAGCAGGGCGCGCGCGGCCCTGTCGCGGCGGGCGCTGGCCAGGAGCCAGACCGTGCCGGTCAGACAGAGCAGTCCGGTGACCGAGGGCTCGGTCATCGGCAGCGGGAAGGAGGTCTGCTGGACGGGGATGTAGCGCAGGGCGGGGTTCGGCGGCATCCCGGCCGGGAGCGCGGCGGCGAGATACGGGCCCCAGACGACGAGGATCAGCGGCAGCGCGACCGCCGCCACGGCGACAAGGCGCAGGAGCAGCGTGCGCGCGGTGTCCCTGCGCAGGAGCGTGAGCGCCATGACGGTCAGGGCGCAGGCCCAGAAGGCGGCGAGCAGGGTGTACGTGAGGGCGGCGGTCCCCAGGTACACGCCGAGGCCGACGAGCGGCGCGCGTGGTGCGCGGGGGGCGGCGAGGGCGCGGTGGGCGAGTACGGCAAGCGGGACCATCGGGGCGGCGACGATCCATGCGTACGGCTCGTGGACGGCGAACGCCGGTGCCTGGAAGGCGCTCAGGAGGGTCGCGACGGCGAGCGGCAGCGCGAGGCGCGGCCGCACGATCCGCGACCAGAGCCCGTGGGCGAGCGCGGTGCCCAGCGCCATGGTGGCGATCGCGGCCGGCTTGTACGCGGCCCAGCCCGCCACCCCGGCCAGATCGGCGGCGCGTCCGGTGAGCCAGAACCAGGCGGGCGGGTAGAGCGGGGGCAGCCCCTCGAAGTTGCCGTCGGCGAGGCCCGCTTCGGCCGCGTACCGCATCACGTATTGCGCGCGGAACTGGTTGTCGCTGGTGAGGCCGCCGAGGAAGAGCGGGGTGCCGTGCAGGGGCAGCGCGAGGACGCAGGCGGGGAGCGCGCCGAGCAGGGCGTACGCGGTGAGGCCGGACCTGCCGCGCAGGGCGAGCCATGCCAGGGCGGCAAGCAGGACGGCGGTGGCGGTGGTGGCGGCGACGCTGTCGGCGCGGGTGGGTTCGGCGACGGGGAAGCGGGCGGCGGCGAACTGGACGGCGAGGCTTGCGAGTACGGCGAGCGCGCAGCCGGGTGCGAGCGTGGTGAGTCGGGTACGGGAGGGCCGGGCGGCCGGTGGTTCGACGGGTGCGGTGTCCCCGAGGGCCGAGCACGACGAGGGGGCAAGGAGGGTCATATCGGGCTGAACGAGGGCGAGTTGCGCTTCACACGCCTCGCACCGCGATGTCATCGACGATTCCCCGGTCGGTCACCGGTTCCTCATCCCTCTCCCGCGCGCCGGGCCGACCATGCGGTCAGCGGACCGCGGCGGCCGGCCCGGCGCGCGCCGCGTCAGTCGCTCTCGCCACGCATCAGACGGAACACCGGCACCGCGTGCCCGGCGTCCTCGGAGACCCGGATCGCCTTGCGCCACAGGTCCTGCGAGACGTGGGACAAGGTGGCGTCCACGCCGACGTCCTCGCTGGCGTCGATGATGTGCTGCGCACCCGCGTCCATCATCCGGTAGGCCGCGAGGTCCCCCCAGCCGCCCGCCTGCGCGGCCTTCGCGTACTCCGCCATGAAGGCCGGATACGCGGCGGCCGAACGGACCGCGTACGGGGTGAACTCGGCGATGTCGTGGCCGGACTTGTCGATCAGCGCGAGCGCCTGGTCGTACGCGAGCATCCACGGGTGGAAGACGGTGAGCAGCGCCTGGTAGAAGACCTGCGAGAGGCCGTCGTCGGTACCGAGGTACTCCGGCGGGCTCAGCGGCGTGAGCAGCTCCACGGCCTCGTCGAAGTCCGCGCGCGGTCCGCTGTAGAAGATGTACGACGCGGGGTGGGCGATGTCGTCGCCCGCCGACATCACGCCGCCGGACAGGAACCGGGCGCCCTGCTCGCGCACCCAACGGCCGCCGGCCCGCGCCTTGTCCGGGGAGTCCGAGGACAGGTTGGCGATCAGCTTGCCCGGCAGGGCTTCGGGCGCCTGGCCCAGGACGTCGTACATCGCGTCGTAGTGCGTGAGGCTCAGGACGGCGATGTCGTTCGCCTCAAGTGCCTCGGCCACCGTGGTGGCGCGCTTGGCGCCGAGTTCCACCAGGGCGTCGGCCTTGGCGGGGCTGCGGTTCCAGACGGTGACCTCGACACCCGCCTTCAGGAAGGCCTTCACCATGGCCTGGCCCATGGGGCCGAGCCCGAGCACGGAGACGGAACGCTGCTGAACGGAAGACATGGTGGTGCCCTTCGGAATGATCGGCTTGTGACGACCGGCTTGTAGTGATCGGCGCCGATTCCGATGGTGCTGCGGGCGGTTAGGCTCGCAGAAGACCGCACGTTCAGGTGGGGCTGCTTACCTCGTGGTGAGGAAACAGGTCAGGAGGGTGCAGTGCAGGGCGACAGTGACGTGGATCACGCCGACGTGGACGGCGATGTGTGCGGAATGTCCCTGGCCATCGACGTGGTCGGGGGCAAGTGGAAGCTGCATCTGATGTGGGTGCTCGAAGGCGAGCCGCAGCGGTTCGGGCAGATCAGGCGGCTGCTCGACGGGGTGAGCGAGAAGGTACTCACGGAGAATCTGCGCCACCTCGAGGCGCACGGCGTCGTGCACCGCGAGATCTACCCGGAGGTGCCGCCGCGCGTGGAGTACTCGCTGACTCCGCTCGGGCAGCAACTCCGTATCGCTCTCAAGCCCCTTGAGGACTGGGGCGACGGAAACCGCGCGCACCTTCTCGCGAGGAGCAGCTAGACCGCAGTCGAGGGGCACCCGGCCCGCGCCGGGCGCCCCCGCACCTCACCGGATGGGCCGGTGCACGTTCTCCGTCTTCGACGGCCCGGGGCTCGCGTCCGCGATCCAGGGCCCGTCGCCGCTCAGGTCGACAATGCCGGATTCCAGCCACTCGTACGTTCCGGACAGGACGCCCTTGACCACCTTGCGGTCCAGGTCGTCGGTGTTGGTCCACAGCCGGTTGAAGAGTTCGTCGACGCGGATACGGGACTGGCGGCAGAAGACGTCGGCCAGTTGGTACGCCTCGCGGCCGTAGTCCTCGGTGGTGCGCAGGAGTTCGGCCCGTACGCACGCGGCGCTCATCGCGAAGAGCTCCGCGCCGATGTCGACGATCCGGCCGAGGAAGCCCTGCTTGGTCTCCATCCGGCCCTGCCAGCGCGACATCGCGTAGAAGGTGGAGCGGGCAAGCTTGCGTGAGGTGCGTTCGACGAAGCGGAGGTGGCCGGAGAGATCGGCGTGACCTGCCGGGTGGAACTCCCCGTACGTACGCGGAAGCTGACCGGGCCCCGCGACCAGCTTGGGCAGCCAGCGGGCGTAGAAGCCGCCGGCCTTCGCGCCCGCCTTGGCCTTGTCGGACAGGGACTTGTCGGGGTCGATGAGATCGCCGGCGACCTTCAGATGGGCGTCGACCGCCTCGCGGGCGATGAGCAGATGCATGATCTCCGTCGAGCCCTCGAAGATCCGGTTGATCCGCAGGTCGCGCAGGACCTGTTCGGCAGGGACGGCCCGTTCGCCGCGCGCCGCGAGGGATTCGGCGGTCTCGAAGCCTCGGCCGCCACGGATCTGCACCAGCTCGTCGGCCATCAGCCAGGCCATCTCCGAGCCGTAGAGCTTGGCGAGTGCGGCCTCGATACGGATGTCGTTGCGGTCCTCGTCGGCCATCTGCGAGGACAGGTCGAGGATCGCTTCGAGGGCGAAGGTGGTCGCGGCGATGAAGGAGATCTTCGTGCCGACGGCCTCGTGGTGCGCGACCGGCTTGCCCCACTGCTCGCGCTCCCCCGACCACTCACGGGCGATCTTCAGACACCACTTGCCCGCGCCCACGCACATGGCGGGCAGGGACAGGCGGCCGGTGTTGAGCGTGGTGAGGGCGATCTTCAGGCCCGCGCCCTCCGCGCCGATCCGGGCGTTCGACGGGATCCTGACCTGGTGGAAACGGGTGACACCGTTCTCCAGACCGCGCAGGCCCATGAACGCGTTGCGGTGCTCGACCGAGACGCCCTCGGCGGCGGCCTCCACGACGAAGGCGGTGATCCCGCCTTTGTGGCCCTCGGACTTGGGGACGCGGGCCATGACGACGAGCAGGTCGGCGACCACGCCGTTGGTGGTCCACAGCTTCACGCCGTCGAGGACGTAGTCGTCGCCGTCCGGGACCGCGGTGGTGGCCAGACGGGCCGGGTCGGAGCCGACGTCGGGTTCCGTCAGCAGGAACGCGGAGATGTCGGTACGGGCCAGGCGCGGCAGGAAGGTGTCCTTCTGCTCCTGGGTGCCGAAGAGCTTCAGGGGCTGCGGGACGCCGATCGACTGATGCGCCGAAAGCAGCGCGCCCAGCGACGCGTTGGCGGAGCCGACCAGGGCGAGGGCCTTGTTGTAGTAGACCTGCGTGAGCCCGAGCCCGCCGTACTTCGTGTCGATCTTCATCCCGAGCGCGCCGAGCTCCTTGAGCCCGTTGATCACCTCGTCCGGGATCTTCGCCTCGCGTTCGATCCGCGCCCCGTCGATCTTCGTCTCACAGAAGTCCCGCAGCTTGGCGAGGAACTCCTCACCGCGCTGGGCATCCTCGTCGGCGGGCAGCGGATGCGGGTGGACCAGGTCGAGTCGGAAGCGTCCGAGGAACAGCTCCTTGGCGAAGCTGGGTTTGCGCCAGTCCTGTTCACGGGCGGCTTCGGCCACCTGGCGTGCTTCGCGCTCGCTCACGGATGGTTTGGGGGTTGGTGCGCTCATCTGGCTCACCTCGGCGCGCGTCTGGGGTGGACCGCCGGACCGATCGACCCGATCTTGACCCGGTCGGTTACTGACTGGTGCTACTGGATCGTTGGTACCCGATTCGTCCCTGGCCCACCAGTCCTCGTGCAGCGTTCGCCGTAGCGGACAGCCGTTCCGCTGCTCCTGCCGCACCCCGCCCGCACTCCGGCCTGGGTGCCGATCCGGCGCGCCTGACCTGCCGGTGAAGGCTCTCTCTTTAGCGTCCTTTCATGCTAAAGCAGGCAAATACGAGTAGCTCCCACGTACGCCATCGTCTGGTGTCGGCCCTGCTCATCACCACCGGCACCAGTTGCACGGTCGCGCTCGCGGGCGCGGCGCTCGCCGTCTCACCGGCACTCGACACGATCGGCATCGGCAACCCCGTGGCGGGCAGCAACGGCTTCGGGGTAGTCACCGAGGGGGACGCCCTGCTCGGCAGCACCGAGTCCGAGGGGCCCGTGGCCGTGGGCGGGAACCTGGCGTACGGCGCGGGCTACAACGTCTCCGCGCACACCGCCGGCACCTTTGTCGCTCCTGGTGACACCCGACCGGCAGCGCTCCTGGTGGGCGGCCGGATCGACTACGTCGGCAGCAGTCCGGTCGGCGTCCTCAAGGTGCTCGACAACGGATACGTGAAGGTCGGCGACATGGCGGGCAGCACGGCCCGGACCACGGACGCCAACGGCGCATCGGTGAACACCCGGGTCACCACCACCGGCGGCGGATACGACTCGACCCCGCGCATCGAGCTCACCGTCGCGCAGACGGCGGACTCCGTGGCGCAGTCGGGGCTCATGGACTTCTCGTCGCTGTTCGCCACGTACCGGGAGCGGGCCGCTCGGATGGCCTCCTGCGCGACCAATGTGACCCTGCTCGACGGCAACGGCGTCCCCCTGCCGGACCAGACGGATCTCCCGCCCGGCAGCAGGGTGAAGATCTCGCTCACCGACGGCCGCACCAATGTGCTGCACCTGACGGGCGAACAGCTCGACAACATCACCGAGTTCACGTTCCTGAACCAGCCGTCCGCGTCGAAGCCCTTCCTGGTCGTGGTCGACACGATGGGTACAGGGGGCGAGTTCACCTGGAACACGCCCAATCTGGCGGGCGTCTCCGGCCCTCAAGCCCCGTACATGCTCTGGGACTTCCCGGACGCCACGGACATCACCATCGCCTCGGGCGACTCCCTCGAAGGCACGATCTACGCGCCGAGCGCCCACCTCACGGATCTCGATCCGTCGAACATCGAGGGCGACGTGATCGTGAAGTCCCTGACGGCGGGGCCGCTGTCGGGCGGCTCCTCGGGGGCGGTGAACGCGGGCGAGATCCACTACTTCCCGTTCGCGGCGGACCTCAGGTGCGAGGACACGACCTCGCCCGAGCCCACCCCGATCACCACCACACCGAAAGAGCCCACACCGAGCGAGCCCACTCCGACCGAGCCCACTCCGACCGAGCCCACTCCGACCGAGCCCACATCTACACCGACACCGACACCGACCCCGAGCGGAACGAGCGCGCAGCCCACGCCGGAGCCGAGCCCCAGCCGCTCCGGCGCCCTCGCCGAGACCGGCGCGGGCCCGGGTACACGCCCGGGTCTCGCCGCGCTGGCCGCCGTGGCCGCCACGCTCACCGCCGCCGGGACGGCCCTGCTGGTCCGGGCCCACGGTCGCAGAGGACGGCACGAGTCCTGACGCACGTCGGCCCCGGGGTTCGCAGCGAACCCCGGGGCCGATCCGGCCGACTGCCGTTACATCCGGCCGGCTGCCTTTACAGCTGAATGCCGGTGAACACCATCACGCGCTCGTACGTGTAGTCGTCCATCGCGTAGCGGACGCCCTCGCGGCCCACGCCGGACTGCTTGGCGCCGCCGTACGGCATCTGGTCCGCGCGGTACGAGGGGACGTCGCCGACGATCACGCCGCCGACCTCAAGGGCGCGGTGGGCGCGGAACGCGGTCTGCACGTCGTGCGTGAACACACCCGCCTGCAGGCCGTACTTGGAGTCGTTGACGGCCGCGAAGGCCTCGGCCTCGCCGTTGACCTTCTGCACGGTGAGGACCGGGCCGAAGACCTCCTCGCAGGAGATCGTGACGTCGGCGGGTACCTCGGTGAGGACGGTCGGCGCGTAGGAGGCACCGTCGCGGCGGCCGCCCGTGAGCAGCTGTGCGCCGGCCTTCACGGCCTCGTCCACCCAGGACTCGACGCGCTTGGCGGCGTCCTCGCTGACCAGCGGGCCGACATCCGTCTTGTCGTCCGTCGGGTCGCCGGTGACCTGGGCCTCGACGGCCTTGACGATGCGCGGCAGCAGACGGTCGTGCAGCGACTCGTCGACGATGACGCGCTGGACCGAGATACAGGACTGGCCGCCCTGGTAGTTGGAGAAGGTGGCGATACGGGTCGCCGCCCAGTCCAGGTCCTTGTCGCTCGCGTAGTCGGCGAGGACCACGGCCGCGCCGTTGCCGCCGAGCTCCAGGGTCAGGTGCTTGCGCGGGACCGAGTCCATGATCGCGTAGCCGACCTTGTCGGAGCCCGTGAAGGAGATGACGGGCAGGCGCTCGTCCTTGACCAGCTGCGGCATGTGGTCGTTGGCGACCGGCAGCACCGACCAGGAGCCGGCGGGCAGCTCGGTCTCGGCGAGCAGTTCGCCGAGGATGAGGCCGCTGAGCGGGGTGGCCGGGGCCGGCTTGAGGATGATCGGGGTGCCCACCGCGATGGCCGGGGCGACCTTGTGGGCGCACAGGTTCAGCGGGAAGTTGAACGGCGCGATGCCGAGGACGACACCCTTCGGGAAGCGGCGGGTCAGCGCGAGCCGGCCCTGGCCGCCGGCGTCGGTGTCGAGGCGCTGGGCCTCGCCGCCGTTGAACCGCCGGGCCTCCTCGGCCGCGAAGCGGAACACGGAGACGGCACGGCCGACCTCGCCGCGGGCCCACTTGACGGGCTTGCCGTTCTCGGCGGAGATCAGCCGGGCGATCTCCTCGGTGCGCTCGGCAAGACGCCTGCTCACGTGGTCGAGGGCGGCGGCCCGTACGTGGGCGGGTGTCGCGGCGAACTCGTCCTGCACGGCGTACGCGGCGGCCACCGCCTCCTCGACCTGCGCGTCGGTCGGCACGCTCACCGCACCGACGGTCGAACCGTCCCAGGGGGAGGTGACGTCGAAGGTGGTCTCGCCGGTGGCCTGGCGGCCGGCGAGCCAAAAGGCATGGGTTTCGGTCATGGCCGGGCCCTTCCGCGGGTGGAGCTGAAGTGTGGGGTCACTCCCACCGTAGGGGTGCGGGGGCCGGGAGGCGTTTGTCCGGGGTGGAGCAGTCGGGTGGGTGGATTGTCCGCGAGGGCGTGCAGACCTGCGTGCGCCGGGCCTACTCCGACGCCGCCGCCGTGGCCTTCAGCGCCAGCCACAGCTCCATCCGTACGTCCGCGTCGTCGAGCGACCGCCCCAGGATCTCCTCGACCCTGCGCATCCGGTAGCGCAGCGTGTGCCGGTGGACGCCCAGATCGGCCGCCGCCGCGTCCCACTGCCCGTGCCGCGAAAGCCACGCCCGCAGCGAGTCCACCAGGTCACCACGGCCCGTCGCGTCGTGCTCGTAGAGCGCCCTGAGGAGTCCGTCCGCGAAGGCCCGTACCGCGTCGTCGGCGAGCAGCGGAAGGACCGAACCCGCGGCAAGCGACTCGTGCTCGACCAGGAACCGGCCGCGGCGCCGGGCCACCGAAAGGGCCTGCTCGGCCTGCTTGTACGCGGCCGCCGCGGCGATCGGACCGGCCGGCGCGGAGAGACCCACGACCAGGTCGTCCGTCTCGGGCGCGGGCTGGTCCCGCCCCGCAGCCCGGGTCTTCTCCAGCTCGCGCGCGTGCTCGACACAGGCCGAGGCCGCCGCTCCCCCGTCCGTCATCAGGACCACGAGCCGGTCACCGCCGTCGGGCACGACGAGCACCGCCTCGCCGGAGTGGGCGGCCGCCGCCTCGACCACATCGGCGAGCGCGACCAGGGGATCCTCGTCGGCCGCGGGGTCCCGGGCCGGCTCCGGCGGCAGGGGCGCGTGCACATCCGCGTGCACCCGGGCCGAGGCCGAGACGGTCTCGGCGACGAGCAGCCGGAACGGTGCGTCGAGCAGCCCTCCGTACAGATCGCCCGCGACCGTACGCGCGTGGGTGGGCTCCCCCGCGAGCAGCATCCGAAGGACCGCCGCACCCAGGCGCTGCTCGGCGGAGTGCAGCGAGCGCGAGCGCTCCGTGGTGAGCGTGAGCAGGGCGATCGCGGAGTGCACGGCGTAGCGCTCGGCGGTGCCGAGACTGGTGGCGGTGCCCACGGCGAGTGCGGTGCGGGGGCGGCGTCCGGTGCCGATGGAGTGCAGCTCGACGCGGTCCTCGCTGCCGGAGACCACCAGGCTGGCGGGCGCGGGCCGCGAACGCAGCCGCTCGACATCCGGCGTCAGCGTGGCGGCCCGGCGCGCGGCCCAGTCGGGTGCGGTGGCGACCAGCGCGCCCGACGCGTCGTACAGCGCCGCCCAGCCGTCGACCTGCGCGGCGAGCGCGGCGAGCAGCCCTTCCGGACCGCCCGCGAGCGCCTGCTTGGTGAGCTCGCGCTGCGCGGCGAACCCGGCCGTCACCGAGCGGTACTGATCGGCCGCGATCGCCGCCGAGACCGCCTTGCTGATGGCGAGGAAGGGCGTACGGCGCGGGACTTCGAGCAGCGGGAGACCCTCGCCCGACGCGGCTTGGACCAGCGCGTCCGGGATGTCCTCGTAGTTCACGCCGACCGCGAAGCCGAGCCCGATCACCCCGGCGTCGACAAGCCGCTTCACATAGCGGCGCATCGCGTCCGGGTCCTCGGCGTCCAGCTTGAGCGCCGTGATCAGGAGCAGTTCGCCGCCTTCCATGTACGGAACGGGGTCGGCGAGCTCGCTGACGTGGGCCCAGCGCACCGGCGTGTCCAGGCGGTCCTCACCCGCGCGCACACGGAGCTTGAGCGCGGAGTGGTGGACGAGCGAGGCGAGCGTGGGCGGCATGGGCCTTCCGGACTTTCAGGGGTGGGACGGGGTGGGACGGGGTGGGACGGGTGACGCGGGCGGAGCGGGGTGGGACGAGGTCGGACGACTTGTCGGCTTTTGGCCGGTGCGTATGAAGCGGGTAAGGCAATTCTGCCTCAGCGTATGGACAACCTGTGCTCCCCGTGGCGATTCTGTGCTGCTCCTGTGCGAGCGCTTGCACCGGTTGCCTGCCGGTGCCTGGGGGAAGAGCGCACCGGTCGCCTGCCGGTGCCTGGTGAATCGGGGCGGATGGCATGGGCAGACGCGGGGACCAAGGGGACTCTCCCATTCCGGAGGAGGAGTGGGAACGGTTTCAGCGTGAATCCGCATCAGGCGAGGCACTCGCCCCGAGCGAGCCGTCGGCGCGCGCCCGGGAGGTGGCGGCCCGGCTGCGCGCCTCCCCGGCGCCCGCACCCTGGCGCGCGGCGCCCGCCGGACCCGGGCCACGGCGCCGTCGCGGCCGCAGGCTGCGGTACACCGCGCTGATCGCGGGCTCGGTGGCGGTGCTCCTGTTCGCCATGAAGCCGTCGCTGCTGACCGGTGGCGACCCGGACCCCGCGCCCACCAAGCCCCTCGCCGCCGAGACCGCGCCGCCCGAGAGCGCGCCGCCGCCGGTCGATCCGCAGACCCCGACCCTGAGCGAGCCGTTCAAGGGTTCACCCGCCGCGCAGTGGGCCGACGGCGCCGACGGCGTCCACGTACCCGAGGCGAAGCCGACCGCCTGGATGAACAAGGCCGAGGTGGCCCAGGCGCTCCTGCTCACCCTCGAGTTCCTCGTCTCGTCGAACCTGGACCGCGAGGTCCTCGACGGCAAGCGCCCGGCAAGGGCCATCGCGCTGATCAACCCGCACCAGCCGCAGATGCGGGAGTCCCTGGACAGGTCACTGCGCGAGCCGAGCACGCGCTACGACCCCACGTCCCTGATCAGCCGCTTCCATCCGGCCAGGACGAAGCTCGTCGGCGAGGTCGTGAAGACCCGCGGCCGGCTGACCTACAAGGTGGGCAGCAGAGGCGACCTCGCGGTGACCGCGGATGTCACCTTCGTCTACCCAGTCACCTCCGTCGAGGCCGGAGACGACCGCGTGGAGCGCGTCATCGTCCGCCGCGAGCTGGTGCTGAGCTGGGACGATCCGGCCAAGTGGCAGACCGAGCAGGGGACTTTCACGCTGTTCGGCTACGACGCGGACCTCGCCAACACAGGCTGCGACACCCGCCCCACCGGCTATCTCGAACCCGCATGGAACACCACGTCGCCGTCGGAGAGCCCCGACCCGAGCTCAAGCCCCGACTCCAGCCCCAGTCCCAGCCCGACCGTCACCATCGACCCGTACGACCGTTCCGCGCCGATGCGGGACGCGGGCGGCGGCTGCCAGGTGGCCAGCCGGACCTGAGCGGGCCGACCCGGCTAGCCCCGCAGATCCACGAGCAACGGCGGTGCGTGCTCCCCGCGCACCGTCGTGAGGGAGAGCACGGCATGCCCCGGCGGTACCGAATGCGCCAGCTCCGAGGCCGACCAGCGTTCGCGCTCCACCTGCCGTACGGTCACGGACTGCGCGGTCGGCGCCTTGCCGGTGATCACCTTCCGTACGAAGTGCGAGACCTTGGTCAGCGGCTCGTCCGCGACGATCTGCCGGTCGGTGACATCCCGCGCCTCGATCCACTCCTTGCCCCAGACCTCCGCGAACTGCTGTCCGTCCCACGGGGTCACACCGGAGAGCGCCATCCGACAGCCGGCCGCACCGAGCAGGGCGGTCCGCAGCGGGGCGGCGACCTCGTCGAGCGTACGGAGGGTGAGAACCGTGCCCGCATTGGCGGACCGCAGCCGCTGGATGCCGCGGACCGCCTCGGGGGTGATCGTGCGCGCGGCGTCGTCGAGGATCAGACAGGCGAAGAGCGAGCGGTCCTCGCGGTGTGCGGCGCTCGCCGTGAACTGCGCGAGGACGAGCCGCGCCAGAATCCGCGACGCATCGGCATGACCGCGCTCGGGCAGATCGATCCGCACGCGTACGGGATGGTCGAGGGCGCGCAGCGAGAAGGGCTGGGCCTGACCTGTCGTATCGAAGAAGCCGGCGAAGGCCGGACGGTCGAGGAGAGCGACGCGGTCGGCGAGCTGGGCGCCGGGGTCGCCGGACGCGCCCGACTGCCGTTCGCGGGCGTCGAGTTCGCGCAGCATCGGTTCGTCGCCGGACTCGTCGAGGGCCTTGCGCAGCTTGTTGAGCGGCCCCTGCGCTCCGTCGAGCAGCTCCCGCAGCTCCGGCACGGAGGGGAAGCGGCCGTGAACTGCCTTGAACGGGCCGAGGAGTTGGGCGAGCACGGTGGCCGAGCGGCGGCTGTCGCCGCCCGGGTGCGGATCGGCGAGATCGCCGACCAGCGCCTCGGCGAGTACGGCGGCGGCCTCGTCCGGGTCGCTCGCGGAACCGTACAGATCGAAGTCGTACTCGGAGTCGGGATGGCCGATCCGGATCACCACGTCGTAGTTCTCCACCGGCCCGAGGCCCACACCGGCCGCGCCGACCACCACGACCGCGGCCCGGCCCGCGAGGGCCTGCAGACACAGCGCCTCGGCGAGCGGGCGGATCACGCTGCCGGTCTTGCCCGAGCCCGAAGGACCCACGGCGAGGAAGCTGGTGCCGAGCAGCTCGGGGCCGAGGGCCAGGCCCGTTCCCCGGTACGCGAACGGATTGCGCCGGTCGTCGGCCGCCTTGCCGAGGCGGACCTGGCCGGTGCGCAGGTCGTGGCGTGCGGTGCGGGTGGTGAGGTCGCGGGCGCCCGAGGGGTGGAGGCAGGCGGCGGCGCCGTCGCTGAGGACGGCGCGGGTGAAGGTGTCGAGGGGGTGGCGCCCCGACCTGACCGACTGCCAGGCCCGCTCGATCCTCGCGAGGTCCACGTCCCGCATCCGCCCCGCGCCGGCCTCGGCGGCCAGCTTGTCGGCGGCCTGCCCGGCGCCGGCGGCGCGCAGATGGGGCCAGCGGGCGGGGTCCTCCTGGGGGGCCTGGGCGGGGGGCGGCTCCGGTCGCCTGCGGCGGGGGGCGAGATAACGGCGCCAGACCTCGGACCAGCGGCCGATACGGCCTACGGCGACCATGATCCCGAAGGCGATGAGCGCGTAGTAGGCGTACCAGACGACGGTGACCGTGAACTGGTCGTCGCCCGAGCGCCAGGAGTCGGGGGTGACCAGCTCCAGGGGGACGACCCACCAGCCGCCGAGGTACCCGTTCCACAGCAGCGACCAGACCAGCCAACCGCACAGGAACGCGATGAGCGCGCCGCTGAGCAGCTGCCGCCCGGGGATCAGCTCCGGCTCCTCGGCGGGACGCGGCCGGTGGCCGAGGCGCCAGATGCCGGGGAGTGCGGTGGGGCGGGGGGCGCGCAGCCAGCTGAGGAACTCTGCGGCGCGGGACTGCTGGGGGGTGTCCGGGCCGGGGGCGTGCGTGGGGCGCGGTGGCGGTACCGGTGCGTTGCGCGTCGCGCGCGGCTCCTGGTGTCCCTCGGTGTCCATGGCCTTGCCCCCTGACCTGGCGGTCTGTCGGTCGTGTGCAGTGCCTCAATTTAGTCGGCCCGCATGGGGAGTTCACGGTTTCGCGCGCCGCCGTGGGTGTGGGCGGCCTGTTTTGTTTTCCCCGGTCCGACGGCTTCCCATTCAGCCCTTGCGGCGTTTGAGCAGATCTATCAGCCCCTGCGGCGCTTGAGCAGATCCGCACGAAGTGCGGATGCGGGGGTCCGGGGGCGGAGCCCCCCGGTTTCGGGAAGGGGCGGGGTGGGGGAAAGGCCCGCCGCAGGCGCCCCACCCGAGGCGCCCGACCAGATAGGACAGGTCACTGTCCGAGAAGGACAACAACACCTCCCCACTTCTCCAGCACGGAGCATGCCCCCACCCCTCCCCCACCCCTAGCCTGCGAAGGAGAACAGAACAACCGTGCCCGAAACCCCCACATCGCCCAAGGAGCCCCTCATGAGCGCAATTCCGCAGGAGCGCCGCCTCGTCACCGCCATCCCCGGCCCGAAGTCGCAGGAGCTGCAGGCCCGGCGTACCGCCACGGTCGCCGGAGGTGTGGGGTCCGTGCTGCCCGTGTTCACCGCGCGCGCCGGCGGCGGCATCATCGAGGACGTCGACGGCAACCGTCTGATCGACTTCGGCTCCGGCATCGCCGTGACCAGCGTCGGCGCCTCCGCCGAGGCCGTCGTACGCAAGGCGAGCGCGCAGCTGCAGGACTTCACCCACACCTGTTTCATGGTCACCCCGTACGAGGGCTACGTGGAGGTCTGCGAGGCGCTCGCCGAGCTCACCCCCGGTGACCACGCCAAGAAGAGCGCCCTCTTCAACTCCGGCGCCGAAGCCGTCGAGAACGCGGTGAAGATCGCCCGCGCGTACACCAAGCGCCAGGCCGTCGTCGTCTTCGACCACGGCTACCACGGCCGCACCAACCTCACGATGGCGCTGACCGCCAAGAACATGCCGTACAAGCACGGCTTCGGTCCGTTCGCCCCCGAGGTCTACCGCGTCCCGGTCGCCTACGGCTACCGCTGGCCGACCGGTGCCGAGAACGCCGGCGCCGAGGCCTCCGCCCAGGCCATCGACATGATCAACAAGCAGGTCGGCGCCGAGAACGTCGCCGCGATCATCATCGAGCCCGTGCTCGGCGAGGGCGGCTTCATCGAGCCCGCCAAGGGCTTCCTGCCCGCCATCGCCCAGTTCGCCAAGGACAACGGCATCGTCTTCGTCGCCGACGAGATCCAGTCCGGCTTCTGCCGTACCGGCCAGTGGTTCGCGTGCGAGGACGAGGGCGTCGTCCCGGACCTGATCACCACCGCCAAGGGCATCGCCGGCGGTCTGCCGCTCGCCGCCGTCACCGGCCGCGCCGAGATCATGGACGCCCCGCACGCGGGCGGCCTCGGCGGTACCTACGGCGGCAACCCGGTGGCCTGCGCCGGCGCGCTCGGCGCGATCGAGACCATGAAGGAGCTCGACCTCAACGCCAAGGCGAAGAAGATCGAGCAGATCATGAAGGCGCGGCTCGCCGCCATCCAGGAGAAGTACGAGATCGTCGGCGACATCCGCGGTCGCGGCGCCATGATCGCCATCGAGCTCGTGAAGGACCCGGCCACCAAGGAGCCGAACCCCGAGGCCGCCGGCGCGCTCGCCAAGGCCTGCCACGCCGAGGGCCTTCTGATCCTCACCTGTGGCACGTACGGCAACGTCCTGCGCTTCCTGCCGCCGCTGGTCATCGGCGAGGACCTCCTCAACGAGGGCCTCGACATCCTCGAGCAGGCCTTCGCCCGGATCTAGCAGATCTTCACGCGGATCCGGCAGGCCTTCGCCCGCATCTGACCCGATATCAGACGGTCATGGTGCATCCGCCTCCGGATGCGTCCCGGCATGTGTGGACGTTTCCGGATGCGGATCCGTGGACCTGGGGTAACAGTCAGAGGTTGTGAAGACCGTGTGCGGGGCCGATGGCGGGATGTCATTCCGCCTGTCGCTCCCGCACCCCCAGGCGTAGGTTTTTCCCAGATGAGAGAAACACCCCGTCCACAGGGGACTGTGGGCGATTCCGGAGTGGAGCCTCCCCAGCACCGCTTCGGGCGTGCCCTCGCGCACACAGCCGGAGTCCCAGGCTCCGGTGAACCTCATAGATCGGACGGCCGCCCGCCCCAAACCCCCCGGGGCGCGCGGCACACCGGTCCAGTCGGCCGTCCCGGAACCACCCCCCCTGTTCCGGGACGGCCGACTCCTCTCGTTACGGCCCTGTGCGTGCTGCTTACCGCACTCTTCGCGCTCTTCACCTGGCAGGTCGTCGTCGACGGACCGCTGTGGCGGCTTGACGAGCGCCTCGGGAACGCGATCCGTACCGGTGGATTCCCCAGCGGCCTGGCCGAGTTCTGCGCCGACCTCGGCAACATCGCGGTGGCGGTCCCGGTGCTGGCCGCGGCGATCCTCCACAGCGTCGCCAGGACCGGCCGAAGCACCGTCAGGACCGGCCGACGAGTTCCGCGCTGGTGGCTGCCCCCGCTAGCCACAGCGCTCGCCCTCGCGGCCGTGCCCGCCCTGATCGCCCCGCTCAAGGCCGCGATCGACCGCCCGGGCCCGCCGGGCATGACCGGCCCCGGCGGCTACTACCCCTCGGGCCATGCGGCCACGATGATCGTCGCGTACGGGGCGGCGGCCCTGCTGCTCGTCCCGTACACCCGCTTCAAGGCCCAATTGGCCACCGCCGTTGCCCTGTTGGTGGCCGTCAACGGTTTCGGTCTCGTACGCCAGGGCTATCACTGGCCGCTGGACGTTCTCGCGAGCTGGTGTCTGGGCGGGATGGTGCTGATCGCGCTCGCCGCTCTCATCGGTCCCCTTCGCGCGCAAGCCCCGCCGCCGCCTCGTGCATCGCCAGCTCAAGGAGACCCGGGTCGTTGAGCGTGGCCGAGCCGTCCGGGGGGATCAGCCAGCGCACTCCGCTGCCGGTCGACCGGCCCGGGTAGGGAACGACGATCCAGGTGCCGCGGCCGGCGCCGCGTACCCCTGTGCCGACCCAGCGTCCCGCCGTACCCGCGGGAACGAAGAAACCCATCCTCGCGTCACCGAAGTCGGCGAGGACGGGTCCTGGTCGGTCGAGGCAGCGGGTGAGGATGTCGAGGGTGGGATAACCGAGTTCGCCCGGCAGGATCAGTACGTCCCAGAGCCTGCCGGCCGGCAGCAGGGCGACCCCATGGGGGTTGCGCTCCCACTCCCAGCGGCAGGCCTCGGGATCCGGTGCGACCGAAACTAGCCATTCGACTGCCGCCTTCGTGCCGGAGCCGCTCATCGCGGGGCCTCCCTTTCGTGTACGTGGCTGGGCCTGACACGAGGGAGAGGGGCCTGAGCGCGTTTGCTTACGCGGGTTTCCCTACTTGTTGGTAGTGAAGCGGGTCACATCACCCGGAAGGGGCGTGCGCCTGCGTGAGCGCAGCACGCACACCCCCTTCACCAGCAGGTCGGCCGTCACACGGCGGCAGGTCAGCTGTCGAAGCCGAAGCCCAGCCGGTCCATGACCTTCAACCAGGCATTGCGACGGCCCCCGTTGAGGTCCGCGCGCGCGAGCGACCGCTTGGTGAGCTCGATGCCCGTCCAGGCGAACGGCTCGGGCGGGAACGGGAGCGGCTTGGAGCGGACCATCTCCAGTTCCGTGCGTTCGGTCTTCTCGCCCGCGAGCAGATCGAGCATCACCTCGGCGCCGAAGCGGGTGGCTCCGACGCCGAGACCCGTATAGCCGGCCGCGTACGCGACGCGTCCCTTGTGGGCCGTACCGAAGAAGGCCGAGAAGCGGGTGCAGGTGTCGATCGCGCCACCCCAGGCGTGGGTGAAGCGGAGCCCGGCCAGCTGCGGGAAGCAGGTGAAGAAGTGCTCGGCGAGCTTCGCGAAGGTCTCCGGGCGCTGGTCGTACTCGTCGCGGACCTTTCCGCCGTACGGATAGATCGCGTCGTAACCGCCCCACAGGATGCGGTTGTCGGCGGAGAGCCGGAAGTAGTGGAACTGGTTGGCCGAGTCGCCCAGGCCCTGGCGGCCGCGCCAGCCGATCGACGCGAGCTGCTCGTCGGTCAGCGGTTCGGTCATCAGCGCGTAGTCGTAGACGGGAACGGTGTACGGCCGCATCCGCTTGACCAGCGACGGGAAGACGTTGGTGCCGAGCGCCACGTCGCGCGCGAAGATCCGGCCGTACGGGGTGCGCACCGCCATGCCCTCGTCCTTGCGGACCGTGGCCGTGGCCGGGGTGTTCTCGTAGATGCGCACGCCGAGGTCGAGGCAGGCCTGCTTGAGGCCCCAGGCCAGCTTGGCCGGGTGGAGCATGGCCACGCCGTCGCGGTCGTAGAGGCCGCCGAGGAAGGTGGGCGAGCCCACTTCGGCGCGCATGGCCTCGGCGTCCAGGAGCTCGACCTCGCCTTCGAGTCCGAGGGACTTCAGCTCCTCGTACATCTCGGCGAGTTCGGCCACCTGGTGCGGTTCGGTGGCGACGTCGATCTCGCCCGTACGCTCGAAGTCGCAGTCGATGCCGTAGCGCTTCACCGCGTCCTCGATGGCGTCGAGGTTGCGGGCGCCGAGCTGTTCGAGCAGTCCGATCTCGCGAGGCCAGCGGGCCAGGCCGTTGCCCAGGCCGTGGGTCAGGGACGCGGCGCAGAAGCCGCCGTTGCGTCCGGAGGCCGCCCAGGCGATCTCCTTCGCTTCAACGAGAACCACGTCCCTCGAAGGATCCCGCTCCTTCGCGATGAGCGCGGTCCACAGACCGCTGTACCCGCCGCCGACGACGAGCAGTTCGCACCGCTCGTCGCCGGTCAGGGCGGGGAGCGCCCCGGGCCGCCCGGGGTCGTCGAGCCAGTACGAGACGGGCTTGGCGTCCGCGAGCGATGCCAGGATGTCCTTGCTGCTCATGGCACGTGGGGCCATGATTTCCAACTCCCTTGCGGAGCCCTCGTATCAAAGGAAGACGGGGGCTTATGCGTGTTTCTTACGGCGGTTCCCGGCCATGATGCCGACCAGGACGCAGATCACGGCGATGGCGAACATCGCCGTGCCGATGACATTGATCTGCACGGGTGTGCCGCGCTGCGCCGAACCCCAGACGAACATCGGGAAGGTCACGGTCGAGCCGGCGTTGAAGTTGGTGATGATGAAGTCGTCGAAGGAGAGCGCGAAGGCGAGCAGCGCGCCGGCCGCGATACCAGGTGCGGCGATCGGCAGCGTGACCCGTACGAAGGTCTGCACGGGACCCGCGTAGAGATCGCGTGCCGCCTCTTCGAGCCGTGCGTCCATCGACATCACACGCGCCTTGACCGCCGTCACCACGAAGCTCAGGCAGAACATGATGTGCGCGATGAGGATGGTCCAGAAGCCCAGCTGGGCGCCCATGTTGAGGAAGAGCGTCAGCAGGGACGCGGCCATGACGACCTCGGGCATCGCCATCGGCAGGAAGATCAGCGAGTTCACGGCGCCGCGGGCCTTGAAGCGGTAGCGGGCGAGCGCGAAGGCGATCATCGTGCCGAGGACGGTGGCACCGAGCGTGGACCAGACCGCGATCTGCAGGCTGAGCGAGAGCGAGCCGCACATGTCGGCGACCCCGCAGGGGTCCGACCAGGCGTCCGTGGAGAACTCCTGCCAGGCGTAGTTGAACTTGCCCTTCGGCTTGTTGAAGGAGAACACCATGACGACGACGTTCGGCAGGATCAGGAAGGCGAGCGTCAGCAGGCCTGCGATGACCACCAGGTTGCGGCGTATCCAGCGAGTGAAGGCACTCATCAGACCAGGTCCTCCGTTCCGGCCCGGCGGATGTAGAGCGTGACCATGATCAGGATCGCGGCCATCAGGATGAAGGAGAGCGCGGCGGCGGTCGGATAGTCGAGGACCGTGAGGAACTGCGACTGGATCACGTTGCCGACCATCTTCTCGCTGGTGGAGCCGAGCAGTTGGGCGTTCACGTAGTCGCCGCTCGCCGGGATGAAGGTGAGCAGGGTGCCGGAGACGACACCGGGCAGTGACAGCGGGAAGGTCACCTTGCGGAAGGCGGTGAAGGGCCGTGCGTACAGATCGCCGGCCGCCTCGTGCAGCCTGCCGTCGATCCGCTCGAGTGAGGTGTAGAGCGGCAGGATCATGAACGGCAGGAAGTTGTACGTGAGTCCGCAGACCACCGCGAGCGGCGTGGCGAGGACGCGGTCGCCCTCGGTCAGGCCCAGCCAGTTGGTGACGTCGATGAAGTGCAGCGAGTTGAGCGCGCTCACGACGACGCCGTTGTCGGCGAGGATCGTCTTCCAGGCCAGCGTGCGGATCAGGAAGCTGGTGAAGAACGGGGCGATCACCAGGATCAGGACCAGGTTGCGCCAGCGTCCCGCCTTGAACGCGATGAGATACGCGAGCGGGTAGCCGAGCAGCAGACACAGCACGGTGGCGATGCCCGCGTACAGGACCGAGCGCAGGAACTGCGGCCAGTACTCGCCGATCGCGTCCACATAGGTCTGGAAGTGCCAGGTGACCTCGTAACCCTTCTCCAGGGAGCCGGTCTGCACCGAGGTCGAGGCCTGGTACAGCATCGGCAGCGCGAAGAAGACGACGAGCCAGAGCAGGCCCGGGAGCAGCAGCCAGTACGGGGTGAAACGGCCGCGCCTCTTACGGGGTTTGGCGGGAGGTTCGACGGGCGCCAACGGTGGCGCGTCGGTGACCGTCGTCATGCGGCCACCTCTTCTTCCGTACCGGCGTCGATGTCCTGGGCGGCGTCGAGACCGAAGCCGTGCTCCGGGTTCCAGTGCAGAACGACCTCGGCGCCCGGGGTGAGCCGGCCGTCGCGCTCGATGTTCTGCGCGTACACCTCGAAGGCGTCGCAGACGGGGGTGTCGATCACGTACTGCGTCGAGACGCCGATGAAGCTGGACTGCGCGATCTTGCCGGTGATGCGGTTGCGGCCCTCGGGGATCGCGCCGGCCTCGTCGGCGTGGGTGACCGAGATCTTCTCGGGGCGGATGCCGAGCAGCACCTTGCCGCCGGTGCCGGTCTCACCGCTGGTACGGGCGGTGGGCAGGGACAGCTTGGCGTCGCCGGCCTTCACCACCAGGTTGTCGCCGTCCTTGGCAAAGACCTCGGCGGTGATGAGGTTGGAGGTGCCGAGGAAGTTGGCCACGAAGGTGGTCTTGGGGTTCTCGTACAGGTCGGTCGGCGAGCCGAGCTGCTCGACGCGGCCCGCGTTCATCACGGCGACCTGGTCGGCCATGGTCATGGCCTCTTCCTGGTCGTGCGTGACGTGCACGAACGTGATGCCCACCTCGGTCTGGATGCGCTTGAGTTCGAGCTGCATCTGGCGGCGCAGCTTCAGGTCGAGCGCACCGAGCGGCTCGTCGAGGAGCAGCACCTTGGGGTGGTTGATCAGGGCGCGGGCCACGGCCACACGCTGCTGCTGACCGCCGGAGAGCTGGTGCGGACGCTTGTGCGCGTGGTCGCCGAGCTGGACGAGCTCCAGCATGTCGTCGACCTGCTTCTTGACCGACTTGATGCCGCGCCGGCGCAGACCGAAGGCGACGTTCTCCGTGATGGAGAGGTGCGGGAACAGGGCGTACGACTGGAAGACGGTGTTCACCGGGCGCTTGTACGGCGGCAGGGACGTGACGTCCTGGTCGCCGAGGTGGACGGTGCCCGAGGTGGGGTCCTCCAGGCCGGCGATCATGCGCAGGGTGGTCGTCTTGCCGCAGCCGGAGGCGCCGAGCAGCGCGAAGAACGAGCCCTCGGGGACGGTGAGATCGAGCGGGTGCACGGCCGTGAAGGAGCCGTAGGTCTTGGCTATCCCGGAGAGGCGGACATCGCCGCGGGTGGTGTCAGTCATGGCGTACCTACAGGGGGTTCAGAGGGGCGGGAGCACGCGGGGGCACGTGGGGGTGTCACGCGGGGGTGTGACGCTCACGCGCCGGTGAGCTTGGCGAACTTCGCCTCGTACTTCGACTCTTCGTCGTTGCTCAGGGAGCGGAACGAGCGGGCGAGCGCGGCCATCGCCTTGTCCGGGACGATCAGCGGGTCGTTGGCCAACGCCTCGTCGATCTTCGCGAGTTCCGGCTTCACCCCGTCGACCGGGCACACATAGCTGATCCACGCGGCCAGCTCGGCGGCGACCGGCGGCTGGTAGTAGTGGTCGATCAGGAGTTCCGCGTTGGTCTTGTGCCGGGCCTTGTTGGGGATCAGCAGGTTGTCCGAGGAGAGGTTGTAGCCGCTCTCCGGAATGGCGAACTTGATGTCCGGGTTGTCCGCCTGCAGCTGCACCACGTCGCCCGCCCAGGCGAGACAGGCGGCGAGGTCGCCCTTGTCGAGGTCGCCGGTGTAGTCGTTGCCGGTGAAGCGCCGGATCTGCTTGTTGTCGACGGCCTTCTGGAGTCGGGCGACCGCCCCGTCGAAGTCGTCGTCCTTGAAGGACCCGAGGTCCTTGCCCATGTCGAGCATCGTCATGCCGACGGTGTCGCGCATCTCAGTGAGGAAGCCGACCTTGCCCTTGAGCCCCGGGTCGTCGAGCATCTGCGAGACCGAGGTGACCTCGCGCCCGCCGGTGGCCTTCGTGTTGTACGCGATGACCGTGGGGATACCGGTCCAGGGGAACGAGTACGCGCGCCCCGGGTCCCAGTCCGGCTCACGGAACTGCGTGGCCAGATTGGCGAACGCGTGGGGAGTGTTGGAGTGGTCCAGCTTCTGCACCCAGCCGAAGCGGATCAGCCGCGAGGCCAGCCAGTCGGTCACGCAGATCAGGTCGCGTCCGGTGTCCTGACCGGCCGCGAGCTGCGGCTTGATCTTGCCGAAGAACTCCGTGTTGTCGTTGATGTCCTCGGTGTACTTGACCGATATCCCGGTGCGTTCGGTGAACGCCTCCAGGGTGGGCCGACGGTTCTCGTCCTCGTCGTCCACGTCCATGTACTCGGTCCAGTTGGAGAAGTTGACGCGCTTCTCCTTCTTCGAGTGGTCGTCGGCCGAGACGCCGCCGGGATTCTTGCTCGCGGCGGGGATACCGCAGGCGCTGAGCGCCCCGAGGCCGCCGACGGTGAGCGCTCCGGCGCTCGTGGCGCGCAGCATCGCGCGGCGGGACATCGCACCCCGGCCGCTGGTCATGCTGCGCCGCCAGGCGGCCAGCTGCACTGCGGAGGGGCGGTCGGGCTCGTACTGCTCCATGGCGCTTGGTGCCCTTTCGGGAGGATCCCAGTGGTGTGGGAAGGTTCGGCCGCTGGTCGGGCGGCCTGTGAGTTATCGGTCCCCGAAAATCGTGCGGTGCCAGTCCTTCGCGGCGACCGCGGTGTTGTCGTACATGACGTGCTTGACCTGCGTGTACTCCTCGAAGGAGTACGTCGACATGTCCTTGCCGAAGCCAGAGGCCTTGTAGCCCCCGTGCGGCATCTCGCTGATGATCGGAATGTGGTCGTTGATCCACACACAGCCCGCCTTGATCTCGCGGGTGGCGCGGTTCGCACGGAAGACATCGCGTGTCCAGGCCGATGCGGCCAGGCCGTACGGGGTGTCGTTGGCGAGGGCGAGGCCCTCGTCGTCGGAGTCGAAGGGCAGCACGACGAGGACCGGACCGAAGATCTCCGACTGCACGATCTCGCTGTCCTGCGCGGCGTCCGCGACCAGCGTGGGCCGGTAGAAGGCGCCGTCGTCCTTGGGCGCCTCGCCGCCGGTGACGATCCGGGCGTAGCTCCGCGCGCGGTCCACGAAACCGGCGACACGGTCGCGCTGGACATGGCTGATCAGGGGGCCGAGGTCGGTGTCGGGAGCGAAGGGGTCGCCGACACGCACCGTCTCCATCAGCTCCTTCACACGCTCCACGAAGGCCTCGTAGAGCGGCCGCTGTACGTACGCGCGGGTCGCGGCGGTGCAGTCCTGGCCGGTGTTGATGAGGGATCCGGCGACGGCGCCGTTGGCGGCGGCCTCCAGGTCGGCGTCGTCGAAGACCACGAAGGGGGCCTTGCCGCCTAGTTCGAGGTGGATCCGCTTGACGGTGGCCGTGGCCACCTCGGCGACACGCTTGCCGACGGCGGTCGAGCCGGTGAAGGAGGTCATCGCGACGTCGGGGTGGCCGACGAGGTGCTCGCCCGCCTCCTTGCCCGTACCGGTGACGATGTTGATCACGCCGTCCGGAATCCCGGCCGCGGTGGCCGCCTCGGCGAACAACAGCGAGGTCAGCGGGGTGATTTCGGCCGGTTTCAGGACGATCGTGTTGCCCGCCGCGACGGCCGGCAGGATCTTCCAGGCCGCCATCTGCAGCGGGTAGTTCCACGGGGCGATGGAGCCCACGACTCCGATGGGCTCACGCCGTACATAGGAGGTGTGGTCCCCGCTGTACTCGCCCGCGCTCTGGCCCTGGAGATGACGGGCGGCGCCCGCGAAGAACGCGGTGTTGTCGATCGTGCCCGGCACGTCGAACTCACGGCTCAGCTTGAGCGGCTTGCCGCACTGCAGCGACTCGGCCTGCGCGAACTCCTCCGCACGCTCCGCGAGCACGGCCGCGAAACGGTGCAGGGCGTCGGAGCGCTCACCCGGAGTGCTGCCCGCCCAGCCGGGGAAGGCGGCCTTGGCGGCGGCGACCGCGGCGTCGACGTCGTCGGTGCTCGCGAGTTCGTACGTGTAGACCTCGGCGCCGGTGGCCGGATCGATCACGCTGTGGGTGCGGCCCGAAGTGCCGGGGCGAAGGCGGCCGTTGATGTACTGGGCTCCGGACGCGAGACGCTGCTGCGCGAGGAACTTGTCTGCGGGGCTGTGCGGTGCGGTGTTGCTCATCGCGGACTCCGTCGCTCCATGACTGCCGTGAAGACGGGCTTTTCGTGGCTCCAGCTCGATTTGAGTGCTGATCCTGACAGAGGAAGGGCCTTCCGCCAAGGGATTCCGTTGTTGCCATTTGGTTACTCGACGGAATCTGTTGACCAAGGTGTCCAACAGCAGGGGAAAACCAGGTACGGAGTGTCAGTGGTGGCTGAAACACTCGCATGCATGGGGATCACAGCAGTGGAAAAGAAGATCGACGAACTCGCTGCGCAGGTCAAGAGCGGTCCGCCGGTGAAGTTCCTGCACTTCTGGGGGCATACGGCGCCTGCGGACGGCTCCGTGGGCAAGCACGTCCTGAGCCAGTGGTGGCCCGCTTCGTTCGTGGTGGACGGGGTGACCTATGAGACGGCCGAGCACTGGATGATGGCGTCGAAGGCGCGGCTCTTCGGGGACGCGGAGGCGGCGGAGCAGGCGGTGCACGCCACGTCGCCCGCAGCCGCGAAGAAGGCGGGGCGTCTGGTGCGCGGCTTCGACGACGCCGTCTGGGAGCGCGAGCGCTACCGGATCGTGGTCGAGGGCAGCGTGCACAAGTTCGCCGCGCATCCGGAGCTGGGCGAGTACCTGCTGCGGACCGGGGAGCGGGTGCTCGTCGAGGCCAGCCCGATGGACCGGATCTGGGGCATCGGGCTCGCGGCGGGCGACGAGCGGGCCGAGGACCCCGCCCAGTGGCGCGGGCTCAACCTGCTGGGGTTCGCGCTGATGGAGGCTCGGGGGCGGTTGCGGGGCTGAGCGGGCCGCCCGGTTGCGGGGGCAGCCGGGGTGGAGCGGTCACGGGTGGAGCGGCGCCTCGGCGTGGATGAGGGTGTCGCTCCAGTCGTACGGATCGTCGTTGTCGTACGGGTCGTTGTCGTTGACCACGACGAAGAGCAGGAAGATCACCGCGAGCGCCGTACCGACGCTGCCGCAGATGAGCCCGGCCAGCGCCTGACCGCCGTTGTTCGCCTCGCCCTTGCGGGCCTTGCCGCGGCCGATCGCGCCGAAGATGATCGCGAGGACGCCGACGATGATCGCCACGGGCCAGAGACAGAAGAGCACGCAGGCGATGATCCCGAGCACGAGCGATGTCGTGCCCATGCCGTTGCTGAGACCCATCGGCATATGGGGCCAGCCGTAGCCGGGCTGTCCGCCGTAGTACGGGGCTCCGGAGTAGGGGACCCCGGAGTACGGGGCGCCGGCCTGCGGGCCGTAACCGGGGTAGCCGGCGGGACCGGCAGCGCCGGCGTAGCCGTAGCCCGGACCGGGACCCTCGGGGCCCACGGGCGGAGGCGGCACAGCACCGTCCGGTACCGGGTGGCCGCCCGCGTACGGCGGTTGGTGGGCGAAGCCGCCGGGGTTCTGCCAGGGGTTGGCGGGGGCGCCGTGGGCCGGGGGCTGTGCGCCGGCCGGGTGACCGAGGCCGTGGGCGACGGTGCTGCCCGGGCCGTTGTCGTCGGCCGGGGGTGCCCAGATGTCGCGGTCGGAGGGAGCGGGCTGGGGCGCCGAGGGCTCGGCGGCCGTGGCGCCCTTGGTCAGGGAGATCTCGGACTGTGCCGGTGCGGGTTCGGGCGTGACGGTGTGCGCGTCGAGGAGGGTGCCGCCGTCGTTGCTGCCGGGCGGGGGGCCTGCGACGCCGATGGTCTCCGCTTCGGAGCCGGTCGTGTCGATCGCCTCGGAGCCGTTCTCACCGATGGTCTCCACCTCGGCACCGGTCGCGTCGATCGCCCCGGAACCGGTCGCGTCGACCGCCCCGGAACCGGTCGCCCCGATGGTCTCCGCCTCGGCGTCCGCCTGAGCCCGGTCCGCAGGGGGCGCCCACGGGTCCACCCGCTCCCGCTCGCCGGGCGTCTGGTCTGCTTGCTCGGAGGACATCGCCGTTCCCTTCAGATCCGCACGTCACGTCATGCTACGGCCAGGCCGTACACGGCATCCGGCCGCCTGTTCGCAGGGCCGGGAGAGCGGCCCGTAGCGGCAGACCTACGATGATCCCGACGTAAAGCCACCGAACAAGCCCCGCGGACCGCATCGCAACGGCACCGCAACCGCACCGCATCCGGAGGACGCCGTGACCGTGACGGACCTGACCCCCTTCATCGCCGGGCTGCCCAAGGCCGAACTGCACGTGCACCACGTCGGCTCCGCATCCCCCCGTATCGTCGCGGACCTCGCGGCCCGCCACTCCGACTCGAAGGTGCCCACCGACCCCGAGGCCGTCGCGGACTTCTTCACGTTCACGGACTTCGCGCACTTCATCGAGGTGTATCTGGCGGTCGTGGACCTGGTCCGTACGCCGGAGGACGTCCGTCACCTCACCTTCGAGGTGGCCCGTGACATGGCCCGCCAGAACATCCGGTACGCGGAGCTGACCGTCACCCCGTACAGCTCGGTGAAGCGCGGTATCGACGAGCGCGCCTTCATGGCCGCGATCGAGGACGCCCGCAAGGCGGCCGAGGCCGAGTTCGGCACGATCCTGCGCTGGTGCTTCGACATCCCCGGCGAGGCCGGTCTGGAGGCGGCCGAAGTGACCGCGCGGCTCGCGACGGACGACTCGCTGCGTCCCGAGGGCCTGGTGTCCTTCGGCCTCGGGGGACCCGAAATCGGCGTACCGCGCCCGCAGTTCAAGCCGTACTTCGACCGCGCCGTCGCCGCCGGTCTGCGCTCGGTGCCGCACGCGGGCGAGACCACCGGACCGGAGACGGTCTGGGACGCCCTCAACGAGCTCGGCGCCGAGCGCATCGGCCACGGCACCAGCTCCACCCAGGACCCGGCGCTGCTCAAGCACCTGGCCGAGCACCGTATTCCGCTGGAGGTCTGCCCGACGTCCAACATCGCGACGCGCGCGGTGGCCACGCTCGACGAGCACCCCGTCAAGCAGATGGCCGAGGCGGGCGTGATCGTCACCATCAACTCGGACGACCCGCCGATGTTCGGCACGGACCTCAACTCGGAGTACGCGGTGGCCGCGCGCCTCCTCGGCCTCGACGAGCGGGGCATCGCGGACCTGGCGAAGAACGCGGTGGAGGCGTCCTTCCTCGACGCGGAGGGCAAGCGCCGGATCGCCGGTGAGATCGACACCTACGTGGACGGCTGGCTCGCCGAGTAGGGGAAGGACGGCCGCACCCCCGGTACCGTTCGGTGGCCGAAGATCACCGAACGGGGAGGGCCGGGATGTCCGCCGCACACCTGGGGCCGATACGGGCTCCCATACCGCTCGCGGTCCGTCAACTGGTGGCCTCCAAGCCCTGGTTGACGGACCTTTTCGTGGCGCTGCTGGTCCAGCTGGCGGTCAGCATCCCGTTCGTGGTGGAGCGTCCGCCCGGCGAATCCGCGCTCGACTGGCTGGACTATCTGACGACCACGCTCACCGTGGTCCCGCTGGTGTGGCGCAGACGCGCCCCCGTGAGCGTGCTCCTCATCGTGTTCGCGGCGCATCCGCTGATCGTCCTGACCGACGGGCCCGGCCAGCCGCTGCCGTACACCGGGCTTGTCTGCGCCTACACGGTGGCGGCCCAGTCGCCGCCGCGCGTACGCCAGTTCACCGCGCTCGGGGTCCTGGCGACCGTCACCCCGTCGTCGGCGTTCAACGGCTCGTCGGCCCGTGAGCTGCTGTTCTCCCTGTTCGTGTTCTGTGCCGCATACGCCATGGGCCGGCTCACCGACACCCGCCGCGCCTACGCCGAGGCCCTGGAGGAACGGGCCGCGCACCTGGAGCGGGCCGCCCGGATCGAGGCGGAGCAGGCGGCCGTGCGCGAACGGGCCCGTATCGCACGGGAGATGCACGACATCCTGTCGCACGCCATCAGCCTCATGATCGTCCAGTCGGAGGCGGGGGCAGCCGCCGTACAGGCCGCACCGCAGCGCGCCGAGGCGGCCTTCGACGCGATCAGCGGGACCGGCCGGGACGCGATGACCCAGTTGCGCCGGATGCTGGGACTGCTGCGCGAGGCCGAGGACCCGGGCCAAGGACGCGAACCCCAGCCGTCGTTGGCCGCGCTGCCCCGGCTGCTCGACCAGGTGCGCGCGGGCGGTCTGAAGATCACGTACGGGACCGGGGGTGCGCCAAGGGCGCTTCCGCTGGACATGGAGGCCGCGGCGTACCGGATCGTGCAGGAGGCGCTGACCAATGTCGTGAAGCACGCGACGGCCGAGCATGTGGACGTCCAAGTCACCTTCGGCGCCGAGTGCTTGGAGCTGACCGTCCTCGACGACGGCCGTGGACCGCAGGGCGGCGGCGGTCACGGGCTCTTGGGGCTGCGCGAGCGGGCCGCCGCTTTCGCCGGTGAGGTGAGCACGGGTGCGGGCCCCGGCGGCAAGGGCTTCCGGGTCGCCGTACGCCTCCCCTTCCCCGCCCGCTCGGAGCCCACCGGCACCACGCACCCCTCGGAGCCCACCGGCTCCACGCACCCCTCGGATAACCTCGCGACAGGGGGTGTCCTATGACCATTCGCGTAGTCGTCGCCGACGACCAGGAACTCGTCCGCAGCGGTTTCGCGTTGATCCTCGATCTGCAGCCGGACATCGAGGTCGTGGCGGAGGCCGGCGACGGCGCCCAGGCGGTGGACGCGGTACGCCGCCATGCCGCGGACGTGGCCCTGCTCGACATCCGGATGCCGGTCATGGACGGGATCGAGGCCTGCCGGGCGATCAGCGAACAGACCGACTGCCGCACGGTCATGCTGACCACCTTCGACTCGGACGAGTACGTGTACGACGCGCTGCACGCGGGCGCCAGCGGCTTTCTGCTCAAGGACGTCCGCAGGGACGATCTGGTGCATGCGGTACGGGTGGTGTCGGCCGGCGACTCGCTGCTGGCTCCGTCCGTGGCGCGCCGGCTGATCGCGGAGTACACCGCACGCCCGGTCGCGGCGCCCTCGCCCCGGCTGGATGTGCTCACCGCACGCGAGCGCGAGACGCTGCTGCACCTCGCCCGCGGCCTGTCCAACGCGGAGATCGCCGGCGCCCTGGTGGTGAGCGAGCACACGGTGAAGACCCATGTGGGCAACGTGCTCTCGAAGTTGGGCCTCCGGGACCGGATCCAGGCAGTGATCTGCGCCTACGAGTCGGGGCTCATCGCTCCGACGGCGTCCGGCTGAGCCGAGCCGTCGGCCCGTCCCCGCCCCCTCCCCCTCCCCCTCCCC
>JOGW01000029.1 GCA_000721375.1 Streptomyces sp. NRRL B-3428
CTCGGGATAGACAGCGGGACGGATGCGCTCTTCGAGCACACGCTTGAGGCGGGCCTCAACGAGGGCACGGTCGTCATGCATGAGGGGACTCCAACTTCCTTGAGGGAGCTGATGGTGCGGGTGCTACCAGGGGTGGGTGGTGCTCGCGGCCGGCGAGGTGGTGTAGACCTCCCCTACGGACCGCACTTCGAAGCGGATCTCACGCTCGCCCTGCTCAGCAGTGAGACCCTTCACGTACGCGACAGACGCGCAGGTGCCGGTCAGATAGCGCTTGGCGCCGTCGGCCAGGACCCGCCACAGCTCGTAATGCCGTACGGGACCGGATGCGCCCTGCCACGACAGCCTGAACTGGCCGTCGCCGGAGGCCTCGTCGACCTTGAGCCCGGCCGGTGCGGCGACCGTTTCCTCGGCGTCCTGCACGAGCAGTCCGCCGAGCCGCCACTTCACGGCGCCGCTGCCGGTCAGCCGCACGGCCAGACCGTGGATCGTGCCGGTGCCGAGCGAGGAGAGCCGGACGGTGGCCTCCGACCAGGAGGTGCCCGGGGTGCCCGCCGACAGGAAGGAGTACGTCAGCGGATCGCCGGCCTTGTCGGGTGCGCGCAGGGCGACGCCGAGCTCGACCTGCACCGGACCGGAGACCGCGCGCTGGGCGAGGCGGACAACTGTGTCGGCGCTCAACGGGAGCCGGGTGTTGTGGAGTTCGACCACCACGGGCGCATTGAGGGTGCCGTCGACCAGGACGGACGAGCCGCCACGCCAAGCGTCGGCGAAGTCCAGGGTCACGGCGGGCCGGGTGCCCGTCGTCCGCACCACCCAGCGGCGGCCGGGCAGCACGTCCTGGAGACCGAGCTGGTTCCAGGCCGCGTCGGAGCGGGCCACGCCGCCGTCGTACCACTTGAGGCCGTGCCCCGTGTTGAACGAGCAGCCGAAAGGCAGCGCACTGACCGTCGACTTGTCGGCGACCGCGGCGGCCGGTGCGCGCCAGGAGCCGGTCGACGGACGTGACGGGTCGAGCGAGGTGCCGGTCCAGAACTGGTCGTCGGCGGCGTGGAACTGTCCGGGCGTACGGTCCGCGGGCAGGTGGTTGCGGGTCCACTCGGGCCGGTAGAACCCGAGGGAGGTGACATGGCTGCCGCCGTTCGGGAAGAGCGCCTCCCAGTTGACCGACTTGTTCCAGCCGGAGGCCTCGACGTCCACGCCCGCCCACAGCTCGTAGCGGTCACGGTCGAGGTTCTGGGCGAGCGTGCCGGAGGAACTCAGGTCCGCGGACGTCCAGTTGAAGTTGAGGAACATCGTGTCGGACTTCAGGAAGAAGTCCTGGTTCTGGCTGTTGAGGGCGTCCTGCCAGGAGATCGAGCCGCTCTCGACCATCGAGTCGTACCAGGTGATCCGCAGCCCGTGCGGCTCGCCGAGTCGCTTGAGTTCGGTGAGGAACTCCAACATCTGCGTGGCCAGGGCCGCGTCCCCGCCGCCCGTCTCGGTGTTCACGAACCAGCCGTCGAAGCCGTACGAGGTGGCCACCTGCACCAGCTTCTCGGCGATGGGGAAGCGCCCGAGCGCGTCCTTCTGCACGAGGTCGCGGGTCCACTGCAGTTTGCCGCCGTACGCGGTCGGCGGCAGGAAGATGTTGCCGACGACCGGGACTCCGTTGCGGTGCGCGGCGTCCACCACCGGGGCGTTGGGCGCGAGGATGATGCCCTCGCCCGAAGAGCCGCCCCAGAAGACCAGTTCGTCGATGTACGCCCAGTGCGTGAGCGCGTAGTAGTCGGCGCCGGCATGGCCCTGGGAGGGGTTGGCCGCGGTCGGGTTGAACGAGACCAGGGAGGAGATACGGCCCTGTCCCGCTCTCGCGGTGGTGTTCACCGCGACCGGCGTGAAGCGCTCGGCGAGCGGCACGGTGGAGCGGTTGTACGCCAGGTCGGCGTCCGTCTGCGGGGTCCACGCCTTCAGGGAGCGCCAGACGGCACCCGGGTCGGGGGTGCCGGTCGGCAGCGAGTCGGGGAACCAGTAGGAGGCGTACGGCTGGAGGTCCGCCGCGGCCTTCTTCCCGGCCCGTGTGGTGGCCTGGGCCGGGAAGGAGGGGGCGGCCAGAGCGGCCGCGGCGGCCGCCGAGCTGAGGACAACGGTGCGACGGGTGGGACGTATCTGACGGTTGGGGCGTGACTGCGTCATTGCAGAGATGCTCCTTGAGGGGAAGGTGAGCCGGCTGTCAGTCGACCTCTTCAGGGCTGACCACCGCGGTGATCCCGCGCGCGGCCAGGTGCTCCTTGTCGTGCTCGTGCTCGGCCAGGACCACGGCGGGGCGTACGCCCTGAGCCGTCAGACGGTGCCAGGCCTCGAAGAAGGCGCCGCCAGGACCGCAGAGTTCACGGTGCGGCGAAGCGACGGTGTCCCCGGTGTCGAGGACCAGTGCGGTCGTACGGGGAGCGGGCGCGTACTCCTTGCCCTGCCACTCCTGCACGATCCGGGAGATGGCCGCCCCTGCCGGCTTGACCTGGCGCTCATTGGTCAACAGGCCGAGGCTGTACTCGAGTTCGGGGAAGTCGGCGAGCTCGCGGGACACGTCGTGCGAGCACCACCAGGTCACGCCCCACACATCCGTGCAGTCCAGCGCGTTGGCAATGGTCCGCTCGGTGAAGTGGGCGGCGTGCTCGGCGGGGATGTGCGGGGCGGGGGCGCCCACCTCCTGCAGCCACACGGGACGCTTCACGTCCGTGTGCCAGGCGCGGGCCAGCTCGATCATGTACGCGGCGTGGTGCTCGGTCGCCACGCCCGTACGGCCGTGGCGCTGGGCCGTCCCGTTGAACACCCACGAGTGCACCGCGGTCGCCCCGCCGAGCCGGGCGGCCTGCGCCGGGGTGAAGGGGTGCGCGTCCTGGTACCAGGCGGCGTCGTACTCGGCGTGCAGATGGAACTTTCCGGGCGCGCCCGCCTCGCACGCGGCGAGCATCCGCTCCAGCCAACTGGCCGCCTGCTCATGGGAGATACGGTCCGGATCGGGGTGCGGATCGTGCGAGAACTGGTTGATCTCGTTGCCGATGGTCATGCCCAGGAAGTTCGGCCGGTCGGCGAGTGCGGCGGCGAGCGTCCGGAGGTACTCCTCCTGCCCGGAGATCACCTCGGGGTCCGAGAAGATGTTGCGCCGATGCCAGGTCTGGGTCCACGCCGGCAGGAAGTCGAAGCTCGACAGATGGCCCTGCAGACCGTCCACATTGACGTCGAGCCCGCGCTCGGCCGCCGCGTCGGCCAGCTCCACCAGCTGCTCGACGGCGCGCGGCCTGATGAGCGTGCGGTTGGGCTGGAACAGCGGCCACAGCGGGAAGACCCGGATGTGGTCGAGGCCGAGCGAGGCGATGGAGTCCAGGTCGGCCCGTACGGCGTCGAGGTCGAAGTCGAGCCAGTGGTGGAACCAGCCCTTGGTGGGCGTGTAGTTGGCACCGAAGCGGGGCGCGGCGGCGTGTGGGCGGGCAGCGTCGGGCATGGGGGTCCTTGCGTTGCGTACGAGAGGCGGGATGCAGCGTTGGGTCGAGGTCAGCCCTTGACGGCGCCCTCACCCACCCCGCGGAAGAAGAAGCGCTGCAGGCTCGCGAACAGGACGATCAGCGGTGCGACGGCGATGATCGTGCCGGCCGCCACCAGACGCTGGTTGTTCGCGAAGGTGCCGTGCAGATAGTTCAGACCGATGGTGAGCGTGAAGTTGGACTGGTCGCTCAGCACGATCAGCGGCCACAGGAAGTCGTCCCAGGCGCCCATGAAGGCGAAGATCGCGACGACCGCGAGGGTGCCCTTCACGGCGGGCAGCGCGATCCTCGTGAACCGCTGCCACGCGTTGGCGCCGTCGACGAAGGCGGCCTCTTCGATCTCGTACGGGATGTTCGAGAAGGCGTTGCGCATCAGGAGCACGTTCAGTGCGCCGATACAGCCGGGCAGCACCACACCAGTGAGGGTGTTGTTGAGGCCGAGCTCCCGCATGGTCATGAACTGGGCGATGATGATCGACTCGACGGGCACCAGCATGGCCATCACGAAGGCGACCGTGGCGAGCTTTCGGCCCCTGAACTTCAGGCGGGCCAGGGCGTATCCGGCGAGTGCGGCGCCGACCACGTTGGTGAGGACGTTGGCCAGGGCCACCTTCAGCGAGTTGAGCGCGAAGTCCCAGACCGGGATCAGCTCGGCGACCTTGGTGTAGTTGTCGAAGGTCGGCTCGGAGGGCAGCAGCTTCGGCGGGTAGCTGTAGATGTCCTCGCCGGCTCCCTTGAGGGAGGTGGAAAGCTGCCACAGGAAGGGGCCGACCATGATCGCGAACATGACCAGGAGCAGCAGATAGCGCAGCACCAGCTTCCACACCGGCGGGCGGCGGCCGCCGTCGGCGAGGAACTTGTCCTTCACGGACCTGCGGGACTTACGCGCCTTCGCGGGCCGGTCGAGCGTCTGCGCGCTCATGCGTCCTTCTCCTTCTTGTCCGCCTTCAGGACGAGCAGCATCAGCCCGAGTGTGAGCACGAAGACGACGACCGAGATCGCGGAGGCATAGCCGACCCGGCCGCTCAGACCAGTGCCGACCTGCTTGATCAGCATGACGAGCGTGGTGTCCTCGCCGCCGGGACCGCCGTTGGGCCCGGCCATCAGATAGACCTCGGAGAAGACCTTGAAGGCGTTGACCGAGGAGAGCGCGGCGACGAGCACCATCGTCGAGCGCACGGCCGGAACCGTCACGGTGAAGAAGCGGCGGATCGCACCCGCGCCGTCCACGGCCGCGGCCTCGTGCAGCTCCTTCGGGACGTTCCCGAGCGCGGCCATGTAAATGATCATGTAGTAGCCGAGGCCCTTCCAGACGGTGACCAGCATGGCGCTGATGAGCAGCAGCCACTGGTCGCTCAGGAAGGCGATGGGCCCGACACCGATCGCACCGAGCACGGCGTTGACCAGACCGCGGTCGTCGAGCATCCACACCCAGATCAGACCGACCACCACGACGGAGGCGACGACGGGGGTGTAGAAGGCGGAGCGGAAGAACGAGATGCCCGGCAGATAGCGCTGCACCAGCATCGCGATGAGCAGCGGCAGCAGGACCAGCGGCGGAACGACGCCCACGATGTAGAGCAGGCTGTTGCGCAGCGCGATCCAGAACGTGTCGTCGTGCCACAGCTCTGCGTAGTTCGCGCCGCCGACCCACTTGCCGGCGATCAGCGTGCGCTGGTCCGTGAACGAACTCGACACCGTCGAGAAGAACGGAAACAGCACGAACGACCCGATGATCGCGAACCCCGGCAGCAGAAACAGCCACGGCGTGCTCGGCAGATGGGTCCGGATACCGCGCCGCTTGGGCGGGCCCGGGCGGCCCGGGCCGCCACCGGAAGCGGCGGCGGCGCGGGCGGTGGGGTCCGAGGAGTCGGTGGCCGGTCCGGTCTTGGCAACCGGCCCACCGTTCCTCGTCGAGGTGTCACTCATGACGTACGGTCCTCGGCGCGCCGGATCAGCCGGCCTGCTGGAGCAGCTTGTCGCACTCGGCGACCGCGTCGTCCATGGCCTGCTTGGCGGACTTCTTGCCCTGCATGGCCTTGGCGACCTCGTTCTTGAGGACCGTCTTCATCTGCTCGGTGAAGACCACCGGGGTGTAGTTGACCGCGGTCTTCAGGGCCTCGGCCGCGGCGACACGGACGCGGCCCTCGTCGGTGCCGTCGTCCTTGGTGTAGTACTCGCCGTCCAGGCTGCCCTTGGTGGACGGGAAGATCGCGACCTGCCGGCCGAACTCCTCCTGGTTGGCGGCGTTGGTGACCCAGTGCGCGAACTCGATCGCGGCCGGCTTGACCTTCGACTGGGCGTTCACCATCAGGCCCTGGACGTACATGTTGTCCTTGCCCGTGTTGTTCACCGCGGGCGTGATGCCGATGTTCTTGTAGAGGCTCGGAGCCTCTTCCTTATACGTCTTGAGGTCGTTGGCGCCGCCGGGGTTCATGGCGATCTGCTGCTGCTGGAACTTACGGCCCGCGGACTCGGCGACGGCGGTCAGCGCCTGCTCGTCGAGCGCGCCCTTGTCGTAGAGCTCCTTGTACTTCTCGACGAGCTCGACACCCTTGGCGTCGTTGAAGGTGAACTTGGTCTTGTCCGCGTTCATCAGCTCGACGCCGTAGCGCCCGAAGTCCTCGACGGCCGGGGCGTTGGCCAGCATGGCGACCTTGCCCTTGCTGTTCTCCGCCATCTTCAGGGCGTCCGCGAAGAGCTGGTCGTACGAGGTCGGCGGCTTCTCGGGGTCGAGTCCGGCGTCCTTGAACAGGGCCTTGTTGTAGAACATCGGGCCGGTGTTCAGGTACCAGGGGAAGGCGTACGTGCCCGTCTTGCCCGGCATCTCGTGGCCCTTCCAGGCGCCTTCGAGGTACTCGCTCTTGAACTTGGCGGCGGCCGGGTCCTCGTCGAGGTTGAGCGCGAGACCGGCCTTGGCGAGCGGGGTGGCGAGGTCGGGGGCGACGTTCACGACGTCGGGGAGCGTGCCGGCGGTGGCGTCCGCGCTCAGCTTGTCCGCGTAGCCCTCGGCGGGCTGGTCGATCCACTCGACCTCGACGTCCGGGTACTTCTTCTCGAAGCCGTCGATGACGCCCTCGAAGTAGCCCTTGAAGTTGGTCTTCAGGTTCCAGGTCTGGAACTTGACCGTGCCCTCGACCTTCCCGGACGACTCGCTCTTCCCGTCGCCGCCGGATCCGGTGCCTCCGCACGCCGTGACGACGAGTGCTGAGGTGACCGCGAAGGCGGTGGCTGTGGCGACGCGACGGGATATTCGCATGGCCGGGGCTCCTTTGCTCGGACCGAATACCGAATACGAAAGAAAAGCGACTGCGCCGAAATACTCACCAGCGGACCCCGGTGAAGTCAACACATTTCTTATCCCCAAAGGGCCCGACTTCCAGGGACGTTAGCCCATGGCAGCGCGGCGCCGAGGCTACTAATGCGCTTTAGCTCATGTCAACACCCTGGCCTCACCCAGGACCTACGGGCGCTTGACACGCGCCCGGAGCACCCCTCAGGGTGTGATCACTAATGCGGTTTAGGTAAGGAAGTCCCAGTGTCGGACCAGGGTTTCTCCGTCCACGTCATCGGTGTGACCACACCCGGTCTTTTCACAGGCCCCGAGAGCGAACCGCTCCAGGTGGTGCGCCTCCGCGTCCGCCGCACTCGTCCGGCCGGACCGCTCAGGATCTCCGTCACGGGCCGGGGCGTGACCACTCCCCGCCCGCGCCTGCTGCGCGCCGACACGGTCGAGGCCTACGCGGGGGTGGACGCGAAGGGCGAACTCCCCGGCGGGGCAGGGCAGTCCCTCGAGTCCTGGGCCGAGGTTCCCGTCCGGACCGAGGGCGCCCCCGGCGACCGGCTCCCCGCCACCGCGTACATCCACGCCGCGGACGGCCGCCTGCTCACCTCGTACGACTTCGAACTCACCGTCGCCGAACCGGGCTGGACCATCCGTCTCGTCCCGCACTTCCACTACGACCCGATGTGGTGGAACACCCAGGCCGCCTACACCGCCCTGTGGGACACCCCGCCGCGCGAGGGCGAGCCGGAGAAGGGCTGGGAGTACACGGGCGTCCCGGCTTTCACCCTCGTACCGCTGCATCTGCAGCAGGCGGCGGACGATCCTTCGTACCGCTTCGTGCTCTCCGAGATCGACTACCTCAAGCCCTTCTGGGACACGCATCCCGAACACCGTGAAGAGATACGGCAGTTGATACGGGAGGGCCGCCTGGAGATCGTCGGCGGTACGTACAACGAGCCTTCGACGAACCTCACCACCGCCGAGACCACCGTCCGCAGCGCGGTGCACGGGCTCGGCTTCCACCGGGGCGTGCTCGGCGGGGACCCGCGTACGGCCTGGCAGCTCGACGTCTTCGGGCACGACCCGTCCTTCCCGTCCCTGATGGCGGACGCGGGTCTGGACTCGGCGGTCTTCGCACGCGGTCCGCACCACCAGTGGGGTCCGATGATGGACACCTGGGGCGAGGCGCTGCGACCGCCGAGCGCGATGCAGCTGCCGGCCGAGTACGACTGGATCGGGCCGGACGGCGGCGGTCTGCTTCTGCACTATCTGCCGGCGCACTACTCGGCGGGCTGGTTCTCGCACAAGGCCGCGTCGGCCGAGGCGGCCGCGGAGCAACTCCTCGACCTGTACGAGCTGTTGCGGACGGGAGCGGCCACCCGCAACGTCCTCATCCCCATGGGCACGGACTTCTCCTGGCCGCACCCCTGGGGCCTTGAGGTCCAGCACGCGTGGAACCGCCGCTACACCTGGCCGCGCATGGAGCACTCGGGACCGCGCGAGCACTTCGCCGCCGTACGGGGCGAGTTGGAGGTGCGCGGGGAGCGGCCGCTGCCGGTGACGCGGGAGATGGGCCCCGTCTACACGGGCAAGGACGTCACGTACGCGGATGTGAAGCAGGCGCACCGCGCGGCGGAGTACCTGGTGCAGGAGGCGGAGACGTATGCGTCGCTGGTGCACGGTCTCGGGCTGATCGGCTATCCGGCGGACGCGCTGGACAAGGCGTGGCGGCATCTGCTGCATGCGGCGCACCATGACGCGGTCACGGGGACGTTCTCGGATCAGGTGTACCTGGATCTGCTGCCGACGTGGCGTGAGGCGTGTGAACTCGCCGAGTCGGTACGGGAGTCGGCGCTGTCGGCGATGACTGCGGCGGTGGACACACGAGTGCCGTGGCGGGCGGGCGCCGAAGCGGTGGTGCCTGTGACGGTGTTCAACCCCGTGTCGTGGGTGCGGACGGACGTGGTGCGCACACAGGTCTCGCTGAACGCGCTCGGTGTCGCGGACGCGGCGCGGATCGGGGTGCGCGGCGACGAGGGCGGGGAGCCGGTTCCCGTACTGGTGGAGCATGTGCACGACGGGGTGGCGCACGTCGCGTTCCTCGCGCGCGAGGTGCCGTCGCTGGGGCACCGGACATGGTGGCTGGTCGGGACGGGGCAGGCGGTGTCCGGAGGCTGGACGCAGGAGCCCACGGCCGGGGACCGTATCGCCAACGAGACCTTCGCCGTCGAGGCCGACACCTCCCGCGGCGGCGGACTGAGCAGTGTCACGGACCTGCGCTCCGGGTGTGAACTGCTCACCACCGGCGAGGTGGACGAGCTGGTCGTGCAGGACGAGTACGCGGCTCATCCGTTCTTCGAGGAGGGCCCATGGCACCTGTTGCCGAAGGGGCCGGGTGTGGGGTCCGCCGGAGCTCCCGCCGAGTCCGTGACGGTCGAGCGCAGCCCGCTCGGCGCACGGATCGTGGCGAGCGGCCGTACGGGGCCGGTGCGCTGGACCCGTACGACCACACTCTGGAACGGACTCGACCGGGTCGAACTCACCACACGGGTCGACGAGTTCGACGGCAGCGACCAGCTCCTTCGGCTGCGAATCCCGGCGGATGTGCCCGGCGCACTGCCCGTGGCGGAGACGGCCGCGGCGGCTGTGGGACGCGGGTTCGCGTTCCCCGGGACGGACACGGGGGCTGATCACACCAGGGCGCCCTGGACGCTGGACACCCCTTGTCTGAACTGGTTCGCACTGTCGTCGACGCTGCCGATGACGCTCACCGGTCCCGACGGCGTGCCCGTCGGCGTACGCCCGCTCGGCGCGGGCGAGATCGTGCTGCCGGACGCGGGGTTGCCGGGTTACGGGCGGCCACTGGTGTCGGGTCCGGACACGGAGGGCGACTCCCCCGCCCCCACCGACCCCCTGCGCGACCTGGTCACCGCTCTCGTCCAGCACGGCGTCACCACCACTCCGACCCGTGCCCAGGGCCCCCGCTGGGGCGACCTCGCCACCGACAGCAGCCTCCCCGACTTCCGTATCGCCATCGGCGGACCGGACGTCAACTCCTTCACCGCCGCGGTGCTCGCCGACTCCGACCCGGCCTTCGCCGAAGCCGTGAGGGCCGGTGCGGCACCCGTGGTCTGGGTGCCCGCCCGCGAGTCGCTGCGCGAGGCGTGGCAGCCCGGTTGCGATCTGACCGGCGCCCGAGACCTCCCCGTGGCCGTGCTCGTCGACCCCGAGGCGCTGGCCGACCTCACCGAACAGGTCCTACGCGAACGCCGGTTGACCGCCACACGTCCACAGGACCTCGGCACCGACGGCCCCTTCGAGGACCGCACCGTCGGCGTGCTCGTCCGCGGCACCCCCAGCTTCGCCATCGACACGGACGGCCGGCTGCACAGCACCCTCATGCGCTCCTGCACCGGCCGGCCCAGCGCCGAGTGGATGGACCCGCCGCGCAGGACCGCGCCCGACGGCAGTTCGTTCCAGCTGCAGCACTGGACGCATGTCTTCGAGCACGCGCTCGTCTCGTCGCAGGGCGACTGGCGCGAGGCCGGTCTCGTGCGCAGGGGAAGGGAGTTCAACCAGCCGCTCACCGCGGTGACCGGCGCGCTCCACGAAGGTCCCGCACCCAATGCCATGTCCCACCTCTCCGTCGAACCCGCCGGACAGGTCCTGGTGGAGACCGTGAAGAAGACGGCCGACGGCGCGGCCTTCGCCGTACGGCTGCGGGAGACCCACGGGTCGGCGGTACGGGCGACGCTGGTCAAGGAGATGGTGGTCGTCGGCGCCGAGCGCACCGGGCTCTTGGAGGAGCCCTGCGGGGACGATCCGGCAGATCCGCCGCAGGACCTGCTCGACCTGAGCGGCAACGCGTACGCCACGCTCCGGCTCACCCCCGAGCCCCTGCCGGGGGCCGAGTCCCTGCGCGAACCGGTGCAGCCCGTCTTCAGCCGCTACTGGCTGCACAACACCGGCACGGCGCCGCTGGGTGACGCCCCGTACTCGGTGCGGGTCATGCCGTACGCGCTGACCGCCGGGCCCGGACCGTTGAGCACCGAGGTCACGCTGACCTCCAACCACCCGTCCGCGGAAGGCGATCTGGACGTCGAGGTGCTGCCGCCCGAGGGCTGGTCCGCCTCGTGGACACGGGACGAGGTCCGGATCGACGGCGACGGCCACGTACGGCTCCCGCTGACCGTGCGCCCCGCACCCGACGCCGAGGCAGGAGACCATCTCGTACGCGTCGTGGCCACCACGCCCGCCGGCGCGGTCGAGGACTGTCTCACCGTGACCGTGCCGGGACGGACCGGAACACCGCCGGGGCTGCGGATCGAGGCCGAGGCCACCCGCGTGGACGTGGCGCCCGGCGGGCACGCCGAACTGGGGGTGTTCGTCCACAATGAGCTGCACAGTCCGCTGCGGGGCGAGGCCATCGCCGTCTCGCCGTACGGCGGCTGGCGGATCACCACCGAACTGCGCAGCGGGCTTCGACTGGCCGCGAGAGACCGGACACGAGCCGTGTTCCCGCTGTCCGTGCCCGTGGACACGCCTCCCGGTGTGTACTGGGTCCTGATCAAGGCGGTGTGCCAGGGGCGCATAGCCTATGGACCCGCCGTTGCCGTCCATGTGGGCGAGCATCCCCACCGGCAGGACACGTCCCACCGACAGGTCGCGACCGACCGGCAGGATGTGAACGAGCAGGCCACCGCACCGCACAAGGGGAAGGCACCATGACACCGCAGAGCGACGGCGCCGCCCGGACCACCCCCGCGCGCAGGCCCACCATCAAGGACATCGCCCGCCGCGCCGGTGTCTCGGAGAGCGCGGTCTCCTTCGCGCTCAACGGTCGGCCCGGGGTGTCGCAAGGCACCCGGGACCGTATCCACCGGGTCGCTGAGGACCTCGGATGGCAGCCCAACAGCGCCGCCCGCGCGCTGTCCGGGGAGCGGTCGGGGTGCGTGGGCCTGGTGCTCGCACGGCCCGCGCACACCCTCGGGGTGGAGTCCTTCTTCCTCCAACTGGTCTCCGGCGTCCAGGAGGTGCTCTCCTCGCGGAAGGTGGCGCTGCTCTTCCAGGTGGTCGAGGACATCGAGGCCGAGTGCGCGGTGTACAAGCGGTGGTGGGCGGAGAAGCGCGTGGACGGCGTCCTTGTCGTCGACCCGCGCAGTGACGATCCGCGGCCGGAACTGCTCGACTCCCTGGGGCTCACGTCGGTGGTGATCGGCGCGCCCGCCGAGGGCGGACGGCAGGTCTCCACCGTGTGGGCGGACGACTCGGCCGCCATGGCCTCCGTGCTCGCGCACCTCTACGGCCTGGGGCATCGGCACATCGTGCACGTGGCCGGTCTGCCCGGACTCGCGCACACCGAGCGGCGGATCACCTCGCTGCGCACCGAGGCCTCGCGGCTCGGTCTCACGGCGATCCGTTCCGTGACGACGGACTATTCGGACGCCGAAGGCGCCGAAGCCACCCGTCGGCTGCTCGACGAGGACGCACCGCCGACGGCGATCGTCTACGACAACGACGTGATGGCCGTGGCGGGGATCGCGGTGGCGGCCGAGCGCGGGATCAAGGTTCCGGGCTCGCTGTCGATCGTGGCGTGGGACGATTCCGCCCTGTGCCGGGTCATGCACCCCCGGCTCACCGCACTCGTACGGGACACTTCGGGGTTCGGACGGCTTGCCGCCGATGAGTTGCTGGCACGGCTCGACGGGGGGCCGGTGCGCAGTATCCAGGCGGAGTTGCCGCACCTGGAGCCCAGGGAGAGCACGGGACCGCCGACAGGCTGAGCCTGTCGGCTCACCGGTCCGCAGGACCACCCGCGTTCGGCAGGAAGTACACAGCACAGACAGGAGCACCACCCATGACCACCATCGATCTCCGTCCGCCCACCGCCGCCGAAGGCGCCGGCCCCGGCATCACCCTTGCCGTGGACATCGGCGGGACGAAGATCGCCGGTGCGCTCGTACGGGAGGACGGCGCTCTACTCGTCACCGCTCGGCGGCCCACCCCGCGCACCGCCGACGGTGACGGCGTGATGGGTGCGCTCGAAGAGGTGCTCGGCGAGCTGGCGCAGGCGGCCGAGTGGGCCGCTGTGCGGCGGTGCGGAATCGGGAGCGCCGGGCCGATCGACGCCTCGCGCGGGACCGTGAGCCCCGTCAACATCGGTGCGTGGCGCGGCTATCCGGTGGTCGAGCGCACCCGGGCCGCACTGACGCGCCTCGGCGCGCCCGTGCCCACCGTGCTCGTCGGTGACGGGGTGGCGATGACCGCCGCCGAGCACTGGCTGGGCGCGGCCCGCGGGCATCGCAACGCCCTGTGCATGGTGGTCTCCACGGGCGTCGGCGGCGGGCTCGTGCTCGACGGCCGGCTGCACCCCGGGCCGACCGGGAACGCCGGGCACATCGGCCACATCAGCGTGGAACTGGACGGCGAGGACTGCCCCTGCGGCAGCCGCGGCTGTGTGGAGATCATCGCGTCCGGTACGTCCATCGCCCGCCACACGGGCCGCACCGACGCGGCCGCCGTCGCCGAGGCCGCCCGCGCCGGTGACCCGGCCGCGCTCGCCGCCTTCGACCGTGCGGGCAAGGCGCTCGCGGCCGCGATCGCCGCCACCGCCACGCTCGTCGAGATCGACATCTGCGTGATCGGCGGAGGGGTGGCCGCGGCGGGCGATCTGCTCTTCGGCCCGCTGCGACAGCACCTCAAGACGTATGCGGCCCTGGACTTCGTACGGCATCTGGAGATCGCGCCGGCGGCGCTCGGGACGGACGCGGGCGTCGTGGGCGCGGCCGCGGCGGCGCTGCAGCTCGCGCCCGCGTGAGCTGCGGCGTGCAGGCCGTCGTCGGCAACCGGCTCAGTTGATCTGGCGGTCGCGCCCCTCCCAGTACGGCTCCCGCAGCTTGAACTTCTGGATCTTGCCCGTGGCCGTACGCGGGATCGACTCCCTGAACTCCACACGCGTGGGCGCCTTGTAGCCCGCGATCCGCTCCTTGCAGTGCGCGATGATCTCCGCCGCCGAGGCCCGGACGCCGTCCTCCAGGACGACAAGGGCGAGGATCGTCTCACCCCACTTCTCGTGCGGTACGCCGATCACCGCGACCTCGGCGACCGCCGGGTGGCTGAAGACGGTGTCCTCGACCTCGATCGACGAGACGTTCTCACCGCCGGTGATGATGACGTCCTTCTTGCGGTCGGAGATGGTCAGATGGCCGTCCTGCGGATCGAGCGTGCCGCCGTCACCCGTGTGGAACCAGCCGCCCTCCAGAGCCGCCTCGGTCTCCTCGGGTTTGTCCCAGTAGCCGTCGAGGACCACGTTCGACTGGGCCAACACCTCGCCGGACGCGGCCACTTCGAGGCGTACGCCCAAGGCGGGCAGCCCGGCCCGGGACAGCTTGCGGGCGCGTTCTTCCGCGGGCAGCGCGTCGTCCTGAGGCCGCGTGCGGTTGAACGTGAGCAGCGGGGAGGTCTCCGTGAGGCCGTAGATCTGGGTGAACTCCCAGCCCAGCTCCTCCTCGACGCGCTGGATCGTACGGCTCGGCGGCGGTGCTCCCGCGCACACGATCCGCACCTTGTCACGGCCCGGGATCTCGCCCTGCCAGTCGGCCGCGGCACCGAGCACCGCGTTCCAGACCGCGGGCGCCCCGCACATCAGCGTCACCCCGTGCTCCTCGACGCGCCGCAGGATCTCCGTGCCGTCGACCTTGCGCAGGACGACCTGCTTGGCGCCGAGCCCGGCCATCACGAACGGCATGCCCCAGCCGTTGCAGTGGAACATCGGCAGCGTGTGCAGATAGACGTCCCGCTCCCAGGCCCGGGTGTGCAGCCCGAAGGTGAGGCCGTTGACCCAGATGTTGCGGTGCGTGAGCTGGACTCCCTTGGGGCGCGCGGTCGTTCCCGAGGTGTAGTTGATGGTGGCGGTGGCGTCCTCGTCGGGACGCGACCAGGGCCGCGGTTCGACGCCGAAGCGCATCAGCTCGCTCTCGGTCTGCTCACCGAGCACGAAGCGGTGGCGGGCCTTCACCGAGGCGAGCGCCTCGTCCAGCTCCGGGTCGATCAGGACCGCCGACGCCCCGCTCTGCTGGACGATGTACTCGATCTCCTCGGGCTTCAGGCGGAAGTTGACCGGCACACAGACCCGTCCGCTCATCGGCACCGCGAACAACAACTCCAGCATCCGCGAGGAGTTGTGGCTGACGACCGCGATCCGCTCGCCCTCACCGGTGCCGAGCGCGTCGAAGCCCGCCTGCCAGGCCCGCACACGCTCCCCGAGACGCCCATATGTCGCATCAGGTACGACGGGGGCGGGCTGGTCCGGTTCGTCGATGACTCCGGGGCTGCTCGCGAACCCCGCTTCCGCCCGGTGGAGGAAGTCCGCGACGGTCATCGGCATCCGCATGAGTCTCTCCCCTGTGATTCGTCGTGTCCGGACCCTGGCCAGGTCCCGTACGGCGACTTCCACGGGACCGGCCGCGACCGAAGCCCGTTCCTACGTAGCATCCTGTGCTCAGAGGTCCCGGTATCACCAGCCCCCGGCGCGGTGGGGCCGGGACTTCCGCGGGGAGAGCACGAGAGGTGGCCAGCGGGTGACGGGGTACGAGGGACGGGGAGCCGAAGCACACGAGATGCGGTCGGCTCTGACGCGGCTGCGCCGTGACACCGGGCTGCCGGTGGCGCTCGGCGGTCTGGTCACCGACCGGCAGTCGGCACCGGCCGCGCCGCTGGGACAGCGGGGCAGGCTGCGTATCGAAGAGGTGAGCGGCACGATCTCCAACGCGCTGCTCGGCGTCGCCGTCGGCACCGGATCGGGCCTGGGCGGCAAGGCGCTCGCCCTGTCCCGGCCGTGCGCGGTGGTCGACTACCAGTCCGCGCGGCATATCTCGCACGAGTACGACGCGCTCGTCGCCGTCGAGGGACTGCGCTCGGTCCTCGCGGTGCCGGTGATCGTGCGCCGCAAGGTGCGCGGGGTCCTGTACGGGGCGCTGCGCTCGGCCCAGCCGCTGGGCGAGCGGGTCCTGACGGCGGCGGTCGCGGCGGCCCGTGATGTGGAACAGGCCCTGGTCGTACGGGACGAGGTCTGTCAGCTCCTGGTGGCCGCGCGGGAACCTGCTGTCGGAGCCGACTCCTGGGAGCGGGTGCGCGAGGCGCACAGCGCGCTGCGGGCGCTCGCACCGAAGATCGAGGACCCGCTCCTTCGCGCGGAACTCGCACAGGTCCACGGACAGTTGGCGGCCGCCTGCGACCCTGCCGTACGCCGCCCCACTCCGTCGCTACGGCTCGCTCCGCGTGAGGTCGATGTGCTCGCCTGCGTCGCACTCGGCGCCACGAACGCCGCGACGGCCGAACGCCTCGGACTCGGCGCGGAGACGGTCAAGGGCTATCTGCGCTCGGCGATGCGCAAACTCGGGGCGCACTCCCGTTGGGAGGCCGTGGTGGCGGCGCGCAGGGCGGGACTGCTGCCGTGAGGACCTGACAGGCGTGAGGACTTGACAGCCGTAAGGCCTTGACATGCGTAAGGCCCTGACATTCGTCCGCCGCGTTCGCTTAGCATCGCGACCGGGGGTGAGGACATGGTGTCCATGGACCGACTGCTCGCGTTCGCCGCGATGTCTCTGCTGGTGATCGTGATACCCGGGCCGAGCGTGCTGTTCGTGATCGGACGGGCGCTCGCGCACGGCCGGCGTACCGCGCTCGCCACGGTGCTCGGCAATGTCGTGGGCTCGTATCTCCTTGTCGTCGCGGTCGCGTTGGGTGTCGGCACGCTGGTGGAGCGCTCGGTCATCGTGTTCATGACGGTGAAGCTCGCGGGCGCCGCGTATCTGATGTACCTGGGTGTGCAGGCGTACCGGCACCGCAAGGACATGAAGGCCTCCGCGATCCGTGCCGCGGCCGGCGGCGAGGAGCGGCGCGGGGATCTGCGGACCGTGGCCGACGGGGTGATCGTGGGTGTCACCAACCCTAAGGGCATCGTCTTCTTCGCCGCCGTACTCCCCCAGTTCGTGGACCACTCGGCGGGCGGCCTGCCCGCGCAGATGCTGCTCCTCGGTCTCGTCCCGATCTGCATCGGCCTGGTCACCGACACCCTGTGGGGCCTGACCGCCTCCGCCGCCCGCACCTGGTTCGCCCGCTCCGACCGCCGTCTGTCGATGATCGGCGGCGCGGGCGGTTTCGCCATGATCGGCCTGGGCGTGACGGTGGCGGCCACGGGCCGGGCGGACTGAACCGTCAGGCACAGAGGCGGACCTGAGACTCCAGGCACAGGGCGGACCCGAGCCGCCTCGCTGCGCGGGCCGAGCCGCCTACTTGACCCCGACGACCGGCCCGTACGCGATCTCGTACGGCAGCCCGAGCCCCATCGGACCTTCGAGCAGCCCCGCCGCCTCCGTCTCGAGGCCGGCCTTCTCCGCCTTGGTCAGTTCACGGAACGCCTCGAAGGTGACCGTCACCGCCGTCTTGCCCTCGACCTGTTTCCACGCACCGGCGAGAAACCCGTCGAGCAGGAAGACGTTGTAGGCGACATTGCCCGCCCACGTACGCCCCTTGAACTCCTGCGGCCCGAACCGGCTGCGGTCGGCGTGTGAGAGCAGCAGATTGTCGAATTCGGGCAGCAGGCGCGCCGGGGCCGGGGTGTCGGCGTCCGGGCGCGGTGCGTCGGGGAGGTCGAAGAGCTCCACGCCGTTCTCGTCGCGGAAGGTCACGAGTCCCGGCCGCAGCCGCTCGAAGACCTCACGCATCCGCGTCACTCCGCACCAGGTCTGGAAGTCCTTCACCGACGCGGGCCCGAACGCGGCGAGATAGCGGACGACGGTGTCGTCGTACGTGGCCTCGGGCGCATCCTCGCGGCCCAGCCAGTGCGTCAGCGTCGTCAGCGCGACCTGGCCGCTCTGCCGCCACAGTCCACGCGGTGTGACCTGCACCAGCGGCAGCAGACAGCGGGCGGCGATACCGAGGGACTGCGGGTCGGCGTCCGGCCAGGTCTCCAGGAGCTCCTCGCGGATCTGCTTGAGCGTGAGCGGCTGCTCCTCCACCAGCTTCCGCGCCCGTACGGCGAGTTGATCGAGGTCGACGCCGGCCAGGCCCTTGCGGAACATGTTCAGTTCGCGGGTGCGCGCGGGCTGCACGAGGTGCCGCAGCGCGAGGGCGTCGTCCGCGGTGTGGGTGTGGATCGTGGAGCGCATCGTGACGATCCGTACGAGCTCGCGGGAGTCCATCAGCGCCGAGAACTCCTCGGGCGCGAAGCCTTCGAGGCGGGCGGCGAGCGCATAGTAGGGCGGCTTGACGTTCTGCGCCTGCAGACCGAGCAGATGGGTGACCGCGTCGGCGGGCTTCATCACATGCCGCCGGAGCAGCAACTGCCGCTCCAGGGAAGCGCGGTTGAGGGCGCGGGTGGAGAGCACCGGGGCTTGGGGCTTCTTGGCTGCCGTCATGTTCAGCACGTTAGCGGGGGTTGCGGACAGCTGTGGTCCTCGATGGCGAGGCGCGGAAAATCGGTGGACGGGGTCGTGCGGCACCGTGTTGGCTTGGTGCTGCAGTCCGCCCTGTTCCTTCCTGTTCAGGGCTGTTCACCCCCTTTGTTGTGAAAGAGGTGTCTTGATGACGACCCGCACGGTGCCGAGCGCGCCTCGCCACTTCGGCTGACCCACACGCGAGGCCGCTCGGCCTGCTCTTGCTGTCATTGCACACTTCCCAGCAAGGAGCACCCGGGTGTCCAGCGATCACCTCGCACACCAGCACCACACCACCGCCGCCGCCCTCGGCGTCGGTACCTTCACCTGCGTACGGTGCGGCCTGACCGTGACGGCCAAGTCCGCCGACGGCACGCACCGCAACCACTGTCCGTCCTGTCTGCACTCCCGCCATGTCCTCGACCAGGTCGAGGGCGGTCCTTCGGAGTGCGGCTCGCGGATGAGCCCCATCGCCATCGCGGTCCTGCGCACCGGCGACTGGACTCTCATCCACCGCTGCGTCCGCTGCGGTGAGCTGACCTCGCACCCCGTCTGCGGGGACGACAACCAGCTCATCCTGATGCGGATGGCCGTGCGGCCGCTGGCCGATCCCCCGTTCCCGCTCGAAGCGTTCGGCACGCTCTGAACGCCCACGGCGAGAACGGAGGAGACAGCCATGCCACGCCGCACCCGTCGTGAACAGCACAGACGGACCCAGCGCCACAAGGACGTCCTGCACAGCGCGGGAGGTCACCGGGCCCATGACTTCCGGTGCGTGGGCTGCCGGCTCGACGTCTCCCTCGTCGCGCCCGGCACCGCACACCGCAACCATTGCCCGAACTGCCTGACCAGCCTCCATGTCGACCACCGCATCCCCGGCGACCGCGCCGCGCAGTGCCGGGGGCGGATGGAGGCGCTGAGCCTGACCGTACGGCCGGACGGCGAATGGATGCTCATCCATCAATGTCTGACGTGCGCCCGGCTCAGTTCGAACCGCATCGCCGGCGACGACAACGCGCTCGCCCTGGTACGCCTGGCTCTCAGGCCCCTGAGGGAAAGCCGCACCGTCGCCAACAGCGCGCTGCTTTCGGTGCCCTGACACCGGATCAGCAGCTGATCGGCCGGTCGCCCGGCCCGGGGGCGGATGCAGGACATCCGTCCCCGGGCCGTTGTCGGTGCCGGCCCCTACGATCGTCCGCATGAGAGCTTCGGGAACCTTCACCGTGAAGTCCTTCGTGCCCGCCGAGGTCGCCGTGCCCCAGGAGGTGAGCACGGCCGTGCCGGTGGGTGTCGCCACCATCGAGAAGCATTTCGAGGGCGAGATCACCGGCCGTTCCACGACCCTGTTCACCGCCGCGTACGACCAGGCCAAGGGCATCGGCACGTATGTGGCGATGGAGTCCTTCGAGGGCACGGTGGCCGGCCGCTCCGGCGCCTTCAACTTCGCGCACGCGGCCACGACGACGGGCGACATCTCCCGCCTGGGTGAGTACTTCGTGATCGTGCCCGCCAGCAGCAGCGGGGAGCTGACGGGCATCACCGGGACCGGGGGCATCGCCGCCGACGAGGACGGCACACACCGGATCTGGTTCGAGTACGAGCTGGGCTAGGCCGGGGCGGGCCGGGGCGCCGCGACGCCCCGGCCGGTCAGCCGATGCGCAGCATGCGCGCCTTGCTCCACACGCCCTGCGCGTCCAGCGCGAACAGCATGTAGCTGCCGGGCAGGGCGACGCCGGGATCGTCGGGGATCGTCACCTCGTAACTGCCCGCGGAGGTACGGCTCATCTCCAGGGGCACACGGCGCTGGTCGTTGTCGGTGGAGTGGGTGGCCACGCCCGCGCGGACCAGGACGAAGGAGGCGACCTCCTTGTCCGTGGTCACGGGCAGCCTCGCGCCGTTGGCTGCCCGCGCCGGTACGGTCCCGGTGATCGCCGGGCGGGGCTTCGGCGTACCGTCCGCGTTCAGCAGGTACGGCGGCGTGAAGACCGCGCCGTCGGAGTGGTTGGTGGCGCAGGTGCCGCACAGGCCGCCGCCACCGCTGAAGATGCGTCCGTCGGGCAACAGGTTGGCCACGCTGTGGTAGTTGCGCGGCACGGCCATGGTCGCCATCGGCGTGAACTTCCCGGTGGCCGGATCCCACACCTCGGGAGTCATCGCGGAGGTGGCGTCGCTGAACGGCACGGGATACGACTGGCCGCCGAACACGGCCACCTTGCCGTCGGGCAGCACCACGCTGTTGGCGAAGGCCCGTGCCTGCGCCATGTCGCCGGTGCGCGCGGCAACAGGGGTGGCTCCGGTCGCGTCCACGGTGTAGGCGCGACGGGTGGCCGGGGCGTTCTCGTACGCGGTGGCGCCACCCATGGTCAGGAGCTTGCCGGTGTCGTACGCGACGGCGTTGCCGTTCATGGCGTCGGCGCTGTCGCCGCGTGTGCCGGCCGGGGTGACGCTGCCGTTGCCGGTGGTGTCGATCAGGTTCATCTGCTTGCTCGGCCCGAGGTGCAGCACGCGACCGCCGGGCAGGGCGTACAGCCACTGGTGGTTGTCGGCGCGGTACGGGCCCGCCGGATCGCCGGTCATGGTGTTCGTGGCGGGCACACCGGACAGCTTGCGCCAGGTGCCGGTGGCCGGGGACCAGACCTCACCGTCCTTGCCGCCGTTGCCGCCGCTCCACGAACCTCCCAGGACGAAGGCCTCCTTGGTGGAGAGCAAGGTCATCGCCTGGTAGCCGCGCGGGATGTTCATGTCGGCGGTCGAGGACCAGGAGTCGGTGGCGGGGTCGTAGATGGTCGCGCGTTCGGCGTTGCTGCCGCCGGTGATGAGGATGCGCCCGTCGTCGAGGGCCGCGGTGCCGGGGCAGAACATGTCGTGCCGGGTGTTCTCGACCCGGCGCTGGGTGACCTGTCCGGTGGTGAGGTCGTAGAGCGCGGTCTGGGTGTAGCCGTTGCTGCCGCCGAAGCGGTCGACGCCGTACGCGGACCAGACCAGGAGCTTGTCGCCCGGCAGTACCGCGCTCGCGACGGGCACGAGCGGGAATCCCGTGAGCTTGCCCCAACTGCCGTGCACGGCAGGGGATGCGGGCCCGGCGATCCTGATCTCCGCCGCGGACGACCAGGGGCCGCGGCCGCCTGCCTCGGAGGTGGCGGTGAGGCGGACATAGCGTGCGGTGACGGTGCGGGTGAACGTGGCGCCCTTGACGGTGTCGTCGTCGCGCCAGGTCCCCACGGCCACCGGGGCGCCGAACGTGGTGCCGTCGGTGCTGGTGGTGACGGTGTAGTTGCCGATCCGGCCGTTGGCACCGGCGCGGCGCGGCTGGTAGCCGATGGCGGAGACCTCGCGCGCACTCTTCATGTCGATGGTGATCCAGTGCGGCAGCGGAGCGGCCGTACCCGACCACTTGCTGTGCCAGTGGGTGGCGGCCTCACCGTCGAGGACGTTGGCCGCGGCGCCGTTCTCCGAAGCGGTCTCCTGGTCGCTCGCGGTCGCCGTCCACCCGTCGCGCGCCAGGTCGACGGTCTGCGCCGGGGTGCCGGGGTCGCCCAGGAGCTCCAGTTCGGCCGCCGAGGACCACGGGCCGCGGTTGCCCGCCTCGGTCGTCGCGGTGAGGCGTACGTAGCGGGTGCCCGCGGGCGCGAACGTGATCGTCTTGATGGTCGTGTCGTCGGCGAGTGTGCCGGTGGCGACGGCGGTTCCCCAGCTGGTGCCGTCCGTGCTCAGGTGGACCGCGTACTGGCCGACCCTGCCGTTCGCGCTGCCGCTGCGCGGCCGGTAGACGAGTGCGGACACCACCTGGGTGCGGTGCATGTCGAGGGTGATGGTGTGCGGCAGCGGTGCGGCCGTACCGGACCATTTGCTGTGCCAGATCGTGCTGTTGTTGCCGTCGAGGACGTTCACCGCACGGCCGTTCTCGGCCGCGGTCTCCTCGTCGCTCGCGCTCACGGTCCAGCCGTCGCGCGGCAAAGTGGGCGCGGCGGCCACCATCGCCGAGGCCGGCGCGGCGGCGTGGTGCGGGGCCGGTGCGGGGGCCGTGGGATCGGGCGAGCGTGCCGCCCCGGATTCGGCGGTGGCGGCGCTGCCCAGGTGGCCGAGCAGGGGCAGCATCCCCGCCAGTACGGCGACCAGCGCCGCGAGGATCAACAGGCGTGAGGCGCGTATCCCCGGACTGCGCCGTGCACGTAAGACAGGTCTCCGCGACATAGGTCCTCCCCCAAGGCCGTCGGCGTCCGCCCCCAAGACACAGGACGCCAGAAGTCGGACATGACCATGTCACCCCGTGCATCCCATGTAAAGCAGTTGTGAAGAACGGCCTCAGGGACTCCTGCCGCCCCCTCGGGTCACGCTCGCGTGGCGCGCCCCGCGCGAGCGCCCGAGGATCGGAGGCATGCCCACGTCCGTCCCGCCCCACCAGCCGGCGAGCGCCCTGCGCCGGCGGCTGCGGCGGGCCAGGGCGGAGCTGCCCTGGCGGCGGCTGATGACCGGGGCGGGCGCGATCGCGGTGATGTTCGCGCTCGGTGTGGGGGTCTATCTGCAGGAGCGAGCCGTACGCACCCGCACGCTCACCGTGGGAGCCGTCGACGCACCCGACCGGATCGACATCGGGGCCACCGCGCACCGCGTGGATCCCGTGGGGCGCACGCTCACACTGCGGATCACGGCGGACCCCCGGGGCGCATACGCGGACGGGGCGGGCGGGCCGCGCTCGGACCTCGTCGTCAGCACCAACTCCCCCGACCAGGGTCGTCTGACCTTCCGGGCGCACAGCATCTCGCGCGCCCGTGACATCTCCGTACCGCTGCGCGAGGGCACGCCCTCCGACTATCCCTTCGACCGGTACGACACCTCGCTGGTCCTGCGGGCCGAGATGGGCGGCGGGGAAGTGCCGATCACGGTGCGGCTGCGCGACCTGGACTCCGACTTCGCCCTGCACAACAAGGCGTCCGGATACGGCTTCGGGGTGGCCGCGGTGGAGAGCCAGGTGAAGCGGTCGTTCAGCACGTTCATCATGGCCTGGTTCATGGCCGGTGCGATGTGGGCCATCGGGCTCGCGGTCGTGGTCGCCTGCGGTCTGGTCGTACGGCAGCGGCGCGGTCTGGTGTGGCCGGCGCTCGGCTGGATGGCGGCGAGCCTGTTCGCGCTGGTGGGGCTGCGCAATGCCGCGCCCGGATCGCCGCCGAACGGCTCCCTGCTCGACTACGGCGCCTTCTACTGGGCCGAGGCGCTGATCGCGATCGGTCTGACCCGGCTCGTCTTCCACGGCATCCATCTGGAGCATCGCAAGGGCGGTCCGATCGACCCCATGCCGGTGCCGCGTCCGGCCTGGCTGCGCCATCGCCGAGTGCCGCCGGGGACAGCGGCCCGCAACCGTGCGGCCGCCCGGGCCCGACGGCGCGCGAGGCCCTGACGGCGCCGGCGATCCAGACCCGATCACGCCGGTTACCTGCCGGTAGTGCAGATCTCGCCAAGGATCAACCCCAGCCAGGAGAGGGCAAGGTCACAGCCCTGCCCCCTGCTGCTCCTTTGCTAACGACGGCTAACATCCGAGCATGACGGTCCTGCCTGACGACGGGCTCTCCCTGGCCGCCGAGTTCCCTGATGCGACCCATGAGCAGTGGCAGCGCCTCGTGGAAGGCGTACTGCGCAAGTCGGGCAAGGAAGTCTCGGGCGAAGCCGCCGAGGATGCCCTCTCCACCACGCTGGAGGACGGGCTCACCACCCGGCCCCTGTACACCTCCGCCGACGCCGCGCCCGGTCTGCCCGGTTTCGCGCCCTACACCCGGGGCGCACGCCCCGAGGGCACCGCCGCCGGCGGCTGGGACGTACGGCAGCGGCACGCACAGCCCGATCCCGCACGAGCGAATGAAGCGCTGCTCGGTGACCTGGAGAACGGCGTCACCTCGCTGTGGCTGACGGTCGGTGAGGGCGGACTGCCCGTCGCCGGCCTGGCCCGCGCGCTCGACGGGGTCTATCTCGATCTCGCGCCGATCGCGCTCGACGCAGGTGCCGAGTTCGCCGCCGCGGCGGCCGAGTTGGTGCGTCTGCACGGCGAACGCGGCACGGCCCCCGCGGACGTACGCGGGAATCTGGGCGGTGACCCGCTCGGATACGCGGCGCGCACCGGCCGCACCCTGGACTTCGCCCCGTTCGCCGAAGCCGCGCGCCTGTGCGCGGACACGTACCCGGGTCTGCGCGCCCTCATCGTGGACGCGCTGCCGTATCACGAGGCCGGCGCCTCGGCGGCGCAGGAGCTCGGCGCTTCGCTCGCGACCGGCGTCGCGTATCTGCGGGAGCTGACGGAGGCCGGACTCACCGCCGAAGAGGCGGTCGGCCAGCTCGAGTTCCGTTACGCGGCCACCGCCGACCAGTTCCTCACGATCGCCAAGTTCCGTGCCGCGCGGCGCCTTTGGGCCCGGGTGGCCGAGGTGTGCGGGCTCAACGGATCCGACGGGGCGCAGCGCCAGCACGCGGTGACGTCCTCGGTGATGATGACCCGCCGCGATCCGTGGGTGAACATGCTCCGCACGACGGTCGCCACCCTCGCGGCCGGAGTCGGTGGCGCCGAGTCCGTGACCGTGCTGCCCTTCGACCACGCGCTCGGACTGCCGGACGCCTTCGCCCGCCGTATCGCCCGCAACACCTCCACCATCCTCCTGGAGGAGTCGCACCTGTCCCGGGTGATCGACCCTGCGGGCGGCTCCTGGTACGTGGAGCAGTTGACCGAGGAACTGGCGCGCGCGGGCTGGGAGTTCTTCCAGGAACTGGAGCGCTCGGGCGACAAGGCGACCGTGCTCCGGGACCGTATCGCCGAGACCTGGGCCGTGCGCAGCCGCAAGCTCGCCACCCGCAAGGAGCCCATCACGGGCGTCAGCGAGTTCCCGCATCTGGCCGAGAAGCCCGTGGAGCGCGAGCCCGCACCCCTCGCACCGACCGGCGGCCTCCCGCGGGTCAGCCGTGACGAGGCGTACGAGGAACTGCGCGCCCGCTCCGACGCACATCTGCTGGAGCACGGCGAGCGCCCGAAGGTCTTCCTCGCCACGCTCGGCCCGGCCGCCGCGCACACCGCACGCGCCGGCTTCGCCGCCAACCTCTTCCAGGCGGGCGGTATCGAGGCCGTCACCGGGGAATTCGAAGGGAGTGGGGCGCGGATCGCGTGCCTGTGCTCCAGCGATTCCCTTTACGAGGAGCAGGCCGCCGCCACCGCCGCCGCACTCAAGGCGGCCGGCGCCGAGTACGTGTTCCTCGCCGGGAAGCCTTCCTCGTACGAAGGTGTCGACTCCTACGTCTTCGCCGGCTGCAACGCGGTGGATGTGCTCACCTCCACCCTCGACCGCCTGGGAGTGTCCTGATGGGAATCCCCGACTTCTCCGGGATCGACCTCGGGAGCCCGACGCCCCATACGTCGACCGACGCGTGGCGACGGGCCGTCGAGGAGTCCACGGGCAAGGACGACGGCGAGCTGCTCTGGGAGACCCCGGAGGGCATCGCCGTCAAGCCGCTGTACACGGGCGAGGATCTGGAAGGCCTGGACTTCCTCGACACACGGCCCGGCATGGCGCCGTATCTGCGCGGCCCGTATCCGACGATGTACGTGAACCAGCCCTGGACGGTCCGGCAGTACGCCGGTTTCTCCACGGCCGAGGAGTCCAACGCCTTCTACCGCCGCAATCTCGCGGCCGGCCAGAAGGGCCTCTCCGTCGCCTTCGACCTGCCCACCCACCGTGGTTACGACAGCGATCACCCGCGCGTGACCGGCGACGTGGGCATGGCGGGTGTGGCGATCGACTCGATCCTCGACATGCGCCAGCTCTTCGACGGCATCCCGCTGGACAAGATGACCGTCTCGATGACGATGAACGGCGCCGTTCTTCCGATCCTCGCGCTCTACATCGTGGCGGCCGAGGAGCAGGGCGTGGCGCCCGAGAAGCTCGCGGGGACCATTCAGAACGACATCCTCAAAGAGTTCATGGTCCGCAACACATACATCTATCCGCCGAAGCCGTCGATGCGGATCATCTCCGACATCTTCGCGTACACCTCGCAGCGGATGCCGCGCTACAACTCGATCTCCATCTCCGGCTACCACATCCAAGAGGCGGGTGCGACGGCCGACTTGGAGCTGGCGTACACACTCGCGGACGGCGTCGAGTACATCCGGGCGGGCCGGGAAGCGGGTCTGGACGTGGACGCGTTCGCCCCTCGCCTCAGCTTCTTCTGGGCGATCGGCATGAACTTCTTCATGGAGGTCGCGAAGCTGCGGGCCGCGCGCCTGCTGTGGGCGAAGCTCGTGAAGCAGTTCGACCCGCAGAACTCCAAGTCCCTCTCCCTGCGCACCCATTCGCAGACGAGCGGCTGGTCGCTGACGGCGCAGGACGTCTTCAACAACGTGACACGTACGTGCGTCGAGGCGATGGCGGCCACGCAGGGCCACACGCAGTCGCTGCACACAAACGCGTTGGACGAGGCCTTGGCCCTCCCGACCGACTTCTCGGCGCGTATCGCCCGCAACACCCAGCTGCTGCTCCAGCAGGAGTCCGGCACCACGCGGACGATCGACCCGTGGGGCGGCAGCGCCTATGTGGAGAAGCTGACGTACGACCTGGCTCGGCGCGCCTGGCAGCACATCCAGGAGGTCGAGGCCGCGGGCGGGATGGCGCAGGCCATCGACGCGGGCATCCCGAAGCTCCGCGTCGAGGAAGCCGCCGCACGCACCCAGGCCCGTATCGACTCCGGACGCCAGCCCGTGATCGGCGTGAACAAGTACCGCGTCGAGAACGACGAGGCGATCGACGTCCTCAAGGTCGACAACTCGTCCGTACGCACCCAGCAGATCGAGAAGCTGCGCCGGCTGCGCGCGGAGCGCGACGAGCGGGCCTGCCAGGACTCCCTGGACGCGCTGACTCGGGCGGCGGGCGGTTCCGGGAACCTCCTGGAACTCGCCGTGAACGCGGCCCGTGCGAAGGCCACCGTGGGCGAGATCTCCGACGCCCTGGAGAAGGTGTACGGGCGGCACGCGGGCCAGATCCGTACGATCTCCGGCGTGTACCGCAACGAAGCAGGCGAGTCGGCGAACGTGGACCGCACCCGCGCCCTGGTCGAAGCCTTCGACGAGGCCGAGGGCCGTCGGCCGCGCATCCTGGTCGCCAAGATGGGCCAGGACGGCCATGACCGCGGCCAGAAGGTGATCGCCACGGCCTTCGCCGACCTGGGCTTCGACGTGGATGTCGGCCCGCTGTTCCAGACGCCGGCCGAGGTCGCCCGCCAGGCGGTCGAGGCGGACGTCCACATCGTCGGCGTCTCCTCCCTCGCGGCCGGGCACCTCACGCTCGTACCGGCGCTGCGTGAGGCACTGGCCGAGGAGGGGCGCGAGGACATCATGATCGTGGTCGGCGGTGTCATCCCGCCGCAGGACGTCCCGACCCTCCTGGAGATGGGCGCGGCGGCGGTGTTCCCGCCCGGCACGGTCATCCCGGACGCGGCCCACGACTTGGTGGAGCGGCTGTCCGTGTCGCTCGGACACGAGTAGACCAGGGCAAGATCACTCCATGGCGAAGATCGATCTGGACGCGTACGTCAAGGGTGTGCTCGACGGGAAGCGGGCGTTCATCGCGCGCGCCATCACGCTCGTCGAGTCCACCCGGCCCCAGCACCGGGCACTCGCCCAGGAACTGCTCACCGCCCTGCTTCCGCACAGCGGCAAAGCGCGGCGGATCGGGATCAGCGGGGTGCCCGGGGTGGGCAAGTCGACGTTCATCGACGCGTTCGGCACGATGCTGACCGGCCTCGGTCACCGGGTCGCCGTCCTCGCCGTGGACCCTTCGTCGACGCGCACGGGCGGTTCGATCCTCGGCGACAAGACGCGGATGGAACGTCTGTCGGTCGACCCCGCCGCCTTCGTCCGGCCCTCTCCCTCGGCCGGGACGCTGGGCGGCGTGGCCAAGGCGACCCGCGAGTCGATGGTCGTCATGGAGGCGGCGGGCTACGACGTCGTACTCGTCGAGACGGTGGGCGTCGGCCAGTCCGAGACCGCGGTCGCCAACATGGTCGACTCGTTCCTGCTGCTCTCCCTGGCCCGCACCGGCGACCAGTTGCAGGGCATCAAGAAGGGCGTCCTTGAACTGGCCGACGTCCTCGCCGTCAACAAGGCGGACGGCCCGCACGAGCGCGACGCGAAGGCGGCGGCGCGGGAGCTGGCGGGCGCGCTGCGCCTGATGCACCCGGCCGATGCGGCCTGGACCCCACCGGTCCTGAGCTGCAGTGCACGGGAGTCGACGGGTCTCGACACGGTGTGGGACCGCTTGGAGCAGCACCGGACGCTGCTGGAGTCGACGGGCCGTCTCGCCGAGAAGCGCCGTTCGCAGCAGGTGGACTGGACGTGGGCGATGGTCCGCGACGAGCTCCTGGGGCGGCTGCACGCCCATCCCGTCGTACGTGAGGTCGCACCGGATCTGGAACGGCGGGTGCGGGAGGGCGAGTTGACGCCGACGCTGGCGGCGGAGGAGATCCTTCGGGCGTTCGAGGGCTAAACCTCTCCCCCGCGGATGCGACGAACAGCACACTCCCCGGCCTCAACCATCCAGCCACCACCGGGTTACATTGCGCCCGTGACAACGCAGACACCTCCCGGCTGGTACGCCGACCCCCAGGGCACTCCGCAGACCCTCCGCTGGTGGGACGGTCAGCAGTGGACCGCCCACACCTCGCCCGCACAGGGGCAGGCGCCCGCGCCGGGCCAGGTGCCCGCGCAGCCCGCGAGCCCCTACGACGCGCACCAGGTGCAGCGCCAGGTGCAGCAGCAGGCGGGCGTCGCACCCGCCGGACAGGGCGGCGGCACGCTGTTCAGCGAGCCGGTGCTCGTGGTGAACCAGAAGGCCAAGCTGGTCGAGCTCACCAACGAGTACTCGGTCTTCGATCAGCAGGGGAACACTCTCGGCTCGGTCGTCCAGGTCGGCCAGTCCACGGCCCGCAAGGTGCTGCGTTTCGTCTCCAGCGTCGACCAGTTCCTGACGCACAAGCTGGAGATCCGCGACGCGTACGGGCAGCCGGTCATGCGGCTCACGCGGCCGGCGAAGTTCGTGAAGTCGCGCGTGATAGTCGAGGCCGCCAACGGCCAGCCGATCGGTGAGATCGTGCAGCAGAACGCCATCGGCAAGATCAACTTCGCGATGGTGGTGAACGGGCAGCAGATCGGCGCCATCAAGGCGGAGAACTGGCGCGCGTGGAACTTCGCGATCGTGGATCACGCGGATCAGGAGATCGCGCGGATCACCAAGACATGGGAAGGTCTGGCCAAGACCATGTTCACCACGGCGGACAACTACGTCCTGCAGATCCACCGACCGCTGCAGGACCCCCTGCTGAGCCTGGTCGTGGCAACAGCCCTGACGGTCGACACCGCCCTGAAGCAGGACGCTCGCGGCTTCGGATAAGCACGCAGGGTGGGGGACCTTGCGTCCAGCCGATACCAGAACGAATCGGGTGATCGGCAGGACGCAGGGTCCCCCACCGCGTCACGCATCCAGGACCAGATCCGACAACGGCACCGACTGGCAGGTCAGTGCGTCCGTGGGGGGCAAGTCCTCAGACGGTTCGACTCGGTGGGCGACGTTTCCCTTGAGGACCGCGCACGCGCAGCTCTCGCACTGGCCGACGCGGCAGCCCGAGGACAGTTTCACTCCGGCACGCTCGCCGAGTTCGAGCAGCGAGCCGTCGCCCGCCGTCCACTCCGCCTCGCGCCCCGAGCGGGCGAAACGCACGGTGAAGCGCGCATCGGCGGGGACCGTGACCTCGCGCTGAGCGGGGCGGAACTTCTCGCTGAAGATCTCGAAGCGCGGCACGCCCCGCTCCCGCAGCCCGTCCGTCAATGACTCGATCATCGGCTCGGGGCCGCAGAAGTAGAACCGGGCGCGCGCCGAGACCATCGCGGGCGGTGCGATGTCGTCCACCCCGATGAAACCGCGCCGGTCGAAGTCACGGCCCTCTTCCTCGTGCGGGAAGGGGTTCGCGTAGTAGTCGACGATCCGCAACTGGCCGATACGCGCCCGCAGTTCACGCAGCCGCGCGCGGAACGGATGGTCCGCGCCGTGCGCGTTCCCGTAGTGCAGGACCACCTCGGGCACCGTGCCGCCGGACGCCGCGAGCGTCTCCAGGTAGCTGAGGAACGGGGTGATGCCGATGCCGCCGGCCACCAGGACCACGGGCGCGTCGGTGTGCGTGGGGATGCTGAACACTCCGCCGGGCGCCGTGAGTTCGAGCCGGTCGCCGATGCGGAGATCCTCATGGACGTACGAGGAGAAGGCGCCCTCGGCGATCCGGCGCACCGCGAGGGTGTAGACCGCGCGGTCGGCGTCGAGCGCCTGGCCGGTGAGCGAGTAGCTGCGGGCGAGGTCGGAGCCTTCCGCGCGTACGGTCACATGCTGGCCCGGGCGGTAGCCGGGCAGCCGGCAGCCGCCGTCGACCGGGGCGAGGGAGAGCGTGCGTACGCCGCGGCCCTCCTGGCCGCAGGCCGTGACGGTGAACGTGCGCCGACCGGTCCAGGCACCGTCGTCCGTGCGCGCCGGCCGCACCTCGCACACCTGCGAGCGCAGCGGTACGGAACCGCTGAGCGGGTCGGTCGTGGAGTGGTCGACGAGGCGGTTGTAGTTGCTGCCGAGTGCGTCGAGCGGATCGGACGCAGGCAGCGCCAGGTCAGTGGCGCCCTGCCACCAGCCGTACTCGCCGACCACGACCGACGGGTGGAGCGAGGCGTCGAAGCGGGCGCGCAGCCGGATCGAGCCGCGGGGCGTGGCCAGTTCGACCCACTGGCCTTCCGTGATACCGCGCGCCGCGGCCGTCTCCGGGCTCAGGTCCAGGCACGGGTCGGCTGCGCGACGGCGCAGGGTGGTCAGTCCGCGCTGCTGGCTGTGGAGGAAGTAGCCGTGCTTGGCGTTGGTGAGGACGAGCGGGAAGTCGGCGTCGGGGGCGACCGGTTCGCGGTGCCGGGGAACGGCGGGGTAGCCGTGCGCGAGCAGCCGCTGCGAGTAGAGCTCGACGCGTCGGGTCGGGGTGGGGAAGCCGACGGTCTCGCCCTGCGCGTACTTGCGGTACTCGACGGGGCGCGGGATCCGGACACCGCCCGGGCTCTCCCGCAGCTCGGCGGCCGTGAGGCCGAGCGGCTCCAACTGCCAGTTCCAGGCCGCTTCGATGTCGCCGTCGAAGAACAGGTCCCGCAGGCCCATACGGCAGGCGAGCGCGAAGACGACCTCGGTGTCGGAGCGCGCCTCGCCCTGCGGCTCGACCATCCGGGGCCGCAGCTGCACCTGCTCCTGTGCGCGGTGTCCGATCTCGAAGCCGAAGCGCAGCCCTTCGCGCTCGTACGCGCTGTTGACCGGCAGGAGGTAGTCGGCGGACGCGCTCGTCGGGGTCTCGAAGAGGTCGAGGTGGACCTGGAAGTCGAGCCCGCGCAGTGCCTTCGCGATCCGCTCGGAGTCGGGCTGGGCGACGACGAGGTTGGAGCCGAAGCACATCAACGCCCGTACGGGATAGGGGTCTTGGTGCTCGATGGCCTGGCACAGATCGCCCGCGTTGATGTAGCCGGAGGCCTGCGGGCCGAGCGGGTGGCGGTCGAGGCCGAGGGCCTTCGCGGCCTGCTCGGGCGTCAGCTTTCCGGCCGCGGGACGGTACGGCGGCGGGGGCGAGACGTGGTTGCCGCCGCGGGTGTCGTACGAGCCGGTGAGCGCGTAGAGGGTGGCGAGTGCGCGCTCGGTCTGGCTGGCGTTCTCGCTCTGGGCGACACCCGTCCAGCCGTAGTACGTGACGGAGTCCGCCTGTCCGATCCGCTCGGCCAGTTCGCGGATCTCGCGCTCGGGGATCCAGGTCGTGGCGGCGGTGCGCTGCGGGGTCCACTCGGCGCAGGCGTCGGCGTAGTGCTGGAAGGCAGGGACGCAGGTGACGCCGCCGGTGAGAGTGGGGACGTAGTGGGTGCCGCGCAGGGCGAAGCGTTCGGGGCGGCCCGCGCGGTGGCGGGTGTCGTAGGTCTCGGCGGCGCCGGTCTCCTCGTTCCAGATCACATAGCCCTCGGCGCCTTCGAGGAAGTCGGCCGCCTTGAGGAAGGTGCCGTCGTCCTCCCGTACCAGCAAAGGGGCGTTGGTCCAGGCGCGGACGAACTCCTCGTCGTACCAGCCGTTCTCGACGAGCAGGTGCGCGATGCCGAGCGCGAGCGCGGCGTCCGTGCCGGGGCGGATGCGCAGCCACTGGTCTGCCTGCAGCGCACTGGTGGAGCGGCGCGGGTCGATGACCGCGAGCTTCATGCCCTTGGCCTGCGCGGCCGAGACCGCGGCGGACTGGGAGAGCCAGGTCTTGGCCGGGTTGAAGCCCCAGAGCAGGGCGAGGTCCGCGTGGGCGTAGTCCGGCGGGGGGATCGGGGTGCCGAAGGTGAAGGTGTGGGCGACGTCCTTGTGCCAGTTGCAGAGCTCGGCGCTGTAGACGGTGTTCGGGCTGCCGAAGCCGCGGACGAAACGCTCGATCCACTCGGTCGCGTCCGAGACCATCGTGCCGCTCGGGGTGGCCACGCCGAAGGCCACGGATTCGGGGCCGGTCTCGTCGGCGATCGCGGTGAGCTTCGCGGCGATGTCGTCGAGAGCCTCGTCCCAGGTGACCGGCTCCCAGCCCGGGTCCGGGTCGGACTTCGGGCGGGTACGGCGCAGGGGCGTGGTCAGGCGGCGGGTGCTGTGGGCGATCTCTGGGGCGGCGCGGCCCTTCGGGCACATCGCGGCGCCCGTCGGATGCTCGGGGTCGGGGCGTACGCCGGTGAGGCGGCCGTTCTCGACGGTGAAGATCGCACCACAGCGGGACTTGCAGAGGGTGCAGTACCCGCGCTTTTCGACGACTCCCACAGGGACTCCCGGCGACAGTGAGGGAAGCAACTCCTCCATTGCACACCTTTTGATCGATCATTTGCCCCGGCAGAAGTCCCGTCGGGCCCGGGGCGCGCGCAGGCGGGTCCGGGACTTTGGTCCCAGGCCCGCCTGCGAACACGTCATCTCAGTGGCTCGATCGCCTCAGCTCAGCGGCTCGATCCACACATTCCGGAACCGCACCTTGTTCCCGTGGTCCTGCAGCTTGATCGCCCCGGCGGCCGGCGTCTCGGGCAGCCCCGCGCCCGTCGGCCCGTCGATCGCCACGTCGTCGTGGACCTTGCGCCCGTTCCAGATCACGGTGATCCGGGCGTCCGCGGTCTTCTTCCCGTCCGCGTCGAAGCGCGCGGCGCGGAAGGTGATGTCGTAGCTCTGCCAGGTCTCGGGCGCGGTGGCCATGTTGAAGTCGGCGGGCTTCTTCAGATAGATCGCCCCGGCCTCGTTGTTCGCGGGTGTGGTGTCCCCGAACGAATCGAGGATCTGCACCTCGTAGCGCTCCTGAATGTAGATGCCGCTGTTGCCGCGGTCCTGCCCGGTGACGTCGTCCGGCAGCTTCGGCACCCGGAACTCGACATGCATCCTGAAGTCCTTGAAGGCCTCTTTCGTACGGAGGTCTCCACAGCAGACCTCCATGGACTTCTCAGCGGTGTGCGGCCACTCGGGACTGCGGCCGTCGGTGTGCTGCCAGGCGGTCGCGATGCTGCCCCCGTCGAAGAGCTGCCGGCGTTCGCCCGGGGCGCGGATGCCGATCGCGTCGAGGTTGACGTGACCGGTGTCCCCTTCCCGTACGGCATACGTGATCGTGTTGCGGCCCTTGCGCAGACTCAGCCGCTCGGTCTGCGTGGACCAGCGGTTCCACTCGCCCGTGGTCGGCAGGGCGACCTGTTGGGGATCGCCGCCGTTGACGGCGACGGAGACCGTCTTCGTACCGGTGAAGGGGTGCGGGCCGTTGGCGTAGCGCAGGCCGACGTCGTAGGCACCCTCCTGGGCGACGTCGACGGAGAAGCTCGCCGTCGCGCCCTGGTCGCCGAAGCCGTCCACGAAGCCGCCGCCGGTGTAGCCGGCGTGCTCGTTGTCGAAGCCCGCGCTGCCCCCGAGCTGTGCGGACTCGGCGTCGTACGTGACGGGTGCGTCATCCGGTCCCGGCTTGGAGTTGAGCGTGTACCAGGCCTCGGTGGACCACAGCTGTTCACCGCCGGCCGCGGAGAACGGCCGCGGCGAGCGGACATGGACGACGCGGTCCGTCTTCAGACCGGGGATGGTCAGCCGCACCTTGCGCCGGTCGTCCGACAGCTTGGCCGCGGTGACCTGCAGGCTCTCCTCGTCGACCTTCGGACCGCCGTACGCCGGGCTCGGCGCGTAACGCCACTGCTCGACGGAGTACGCACCCTCGGTCAGTTTGGCGACGGTCTCGTCCGACAACGGCTTGGTGTAGGTGAGTTCGAAGCCGTCGGGGGTGGCACGCATGGTCTTGATGTCGAAGGCGGTCCTGCCGTTCGGGGTCAGCTTCTGCAGTCCGAACCGCAGCTTGCCGGCCTGCCCCCAGTTGCCGTCGGCGCCGAGTCCGCCGACGTAGATGGCGCCGTCCGGGCCCTCGCTGATCCGGGTGATGCCGGACTCCAGGCCCTGGGTGTGGCGGAAGACGGCACCCTGGTACTCGCCGTCGACCTTCTCCAGGTCGGCCCGCTGCAGTCCGCCGTACGTCACGTCACCGAAGACCATCTGCCCGGCGAACGGGCCCTTCTTCAACTGCATCGGTGTGGAGGGCGAGTTGGCGATCTCGTTCTGCGGCAGCCAGAGCACCGGCTTGGTGACCGGCTTGTCGTCGTACGGCCCGTCCGGGTTCATGTAGTGGTTGAAGAACCGGTCCTGCTTGATGTGCACCAGCTTCGACGCCGGCAGCCAGCCGCCCTGGTTGTCGGCGACGAACAGTCCGCCCTCGGGACCGCGGCCGATCCCGTTCGGGGTGCGCAGCCCGCCGGCCAGATAACTGATCTTCCCCGTCGCCTTGTTGACCTTGATGGTCGTACCGCGGTTCGCCGCGGGCTGGGGATCGGTGGTGGCACCGCCGTAGTTGATCGCCACGGAGAGGTTCAGATAGAAGTCGCCCTTGTCGTAGAGCAGTCCGAAGGCGAACTCGTGGAAGTTCCCGCCGTACGGCCATGCGGCGATCTTCTTCGTCGCGTCGATGACGTCGTCACCAGTGGTGTCCGTCAGCTCGGTGAGCTGGTGCTTCTCGGACACGTACAGCTTGCCGTCCACGTACTTGATCCCCATGGGCTCCTTGAGCCCCTCGGCGATCTTCTTGTACGTGACCTTGTCGGGCCCGGTCGTCCCGGTGACGTTGTCGAGGAGATACACCTCGCCCTTGGTCTCCTGGCTGCCGCCCCACGTCGTGATCGCGAGCCGGCCGCCGGGCAGCCAGTCCATCGCGGAGACCTGCGGTTCGAAGCCGGGCGGACGCAGATCGGTGAGCCGGTAACCCGGGTTGACCTCTTTCAGGGGCAGCCCGTCACCCGGGACGTCGTACGTGCCCTCGCACTCCTTGCGCCCGGGCGCGGTCACCCGGACCACTCCGGCGTCGGTGCTCAGCACGCTGCCCGGCACGGTGACGTAGTCGCTCGCCCCCGGCGGCTTCCACTGCAGGGTGACCTGCTGGCCGCCGCCCCGGTCGAAGTGGTCGATGTGCAGGGAGGTGTAACCGGCGTTGAGCGCGATCTCGCCGTCCTTGGGCTCGGCTCCGTGCAGCCCGTCGTGGTCGATGACCTGCTCGCCACCGAGGAGGAGCCGGGACCCGTCGTCACTGATCAGCCGGAAGCCGTACGTACCCGCCTCGGGCACGTTCAGATTCCCGATGATCTGGCTGACGAAGTTGTCGGAGAACCCGAAGCCGTCGGTGGAGGTCCAGTCGGCGGTCGGAATCAGCTTGTCGACGTTGGGCGTCTGAGCCGGCTTGAGATCGCAGATCTTCTCCAGCGGCGACTGGATGTCGAAGACGCGCAGGGTGACGCCGGGTTCCTGCGGCGGCAGATCGGCGAAGGGGCGGGGGTCGTCGCTCTGTTCGGCGGCGGTGGCGGGGGCGACGAGCGCGCCCGTGAGGAGTGCGGTCAGCAGGAGGCCGGTGGTTCTTCGGACTCTGCGGCGGCTGGTGCGGGATATGCGCGCGGGGCGTGGCTCCACGGTTCCTCCTGCGTGGTTCCGCTGTGGTCAACGCAGACTTCTGTGGCTGGGCGACGCTCAGCGTAGGGATGGTGTCGCTGAGCGTCCATACTTTGTCCACAGAAAGGAGAAACTTGAGGAGTCGCGCCCCGCTCGCACTCAACTCCCTGGCAAGATCGGCGGATTCGACAGCCGCACCAACTCCAGCGCCTGCTCCCTGAACCAGTCACCCGCCTTCGGGTCGGCCATCCCGCGCTCCGGATCCTCCGGACCGGCCGTGCCCCGCAGGCACAGGCCGTCGGACTCCCCCGGGATCTTGATCCAGAGGCGTGCGTCCTGCAGAGGGTCGCCGGTGTTGAGCGTCGGGCGTGCGCCCAGACCCCGGTTCGGCGGGTTGCACCAGTCCTGCGGGTCCGTGTACTTGCCCGGCGGCGGGACCCATGGGCCCTGGCCGTTTCTGCTGGAGTCGGTCACGAAGTGCTTCCAGCGGTACGCGGGGGTGCGCACATTGGCGGCGATCCACTCGTCGGCCTGCTCGTGCGGCCAGGACTGGTGCGGGCACTGACGGGAGTCGCCGCCCTCCCCCACGTACGCGACACAGGCCGAGATCAGCTTGCCGTACCAGGAGTTGGCGGCGTCGGTGTTGTAGTTCGACGCGTTGGTGAAGAAGCCGGTGGCCTTGCCGATGCCGCCCTTGAGCAGCCGGGGCGTGATCGAGTCGGGGCCGTGCCAGCCGGGGTGGCCGGTGTCGAGATAGACCCGCGTGCCGCGCAGGGGCTCCAACTTGTCGATGGCGTAGTTCACTTCCGCGTACCGGGCAGCGGTCTTCGTACCCTGTGCGTCGTCCTGGCCGCAGTCGCTCGGGATCAGGGCGAGCGAGTCGGGCTCCAGGACGATGACGGCCTCGCCGCGGCCGACGCCTCGTGCGACGGCGTCGATCCAGGCCTTGTACTCGGCGGTGTTGTTGGCGCCGCCGCCGGAGTACCCCGAGCAGTCCCGGCCCGGCACGTTGTAGAGCGCGAAGACCACGGTGTCGCCGTCCGCGTCCTCGACGGTCGCGCGCACCTCGCGTTCGACCTGGGCCGGGGTCTGATCGCCGAACCAGACGGCCTGCGGAGTACGGACCATGGCGAGGATGCCGGCCGCGTCGCGGTATTGGCCAGCGCGGACGAGTTCGATGGCCTGGGAGTACGCCTCGGGGTTGGCGTCGGGGGTGTAGAGCCCGGGCCTGTGCCGCGCGTCAGGGGCGCTGTCGGCGGTCGCCGCCGGGGCGGCGAGGACGGCTGCCGTTAGGGCGAGTGCCGCGGATATCAAGGGAATTGCTCTTCGTCGCATGGATCACTCCTGACTCCGGAGACGGGCATACGGGAGCGCTCCCACGGATGGTTATGGAGGGGCATGGACGCGTCAATAGGCAGGGCGGTGGTGGGCGGGACCGGGGCAGGGCGCCGGTGGGGCGAGCTCACACGGGCCCGCCCCACCGCAACGCGGTCAACTGACCGGCGCACCCCAGCCGTTGGGGCAGGTGGCCACCGGAGTTCCCGAGACGTAGGCCACGAAGTCCTTGACCTCGGAAACCCAGAACTTCCAGTCGTGCGTGCCCGCGCCCGAGCAGTAGCGATGGGTCACCTGGCCGGTGACCAGGTTGTCGTGCAGGGCGCGGTTCCAGGTGTGGATATCGGTCTCCCCCGTACCGTCGGCGCCGCCCGCGTACATCGCGAACTTCCCTTGGTACGTGCCGTACTTGCCGTCGAGCGCGAGATTGACGGGGTTGACGGCGGGCCAGCCGCTCCTCGGTCCGAAGACCGTCTCCATGCGGTACAAGGTGTCCCCGGTGACCCGGAACTTCCCGTCGGCGAGACCGTTCCAGGAGAACGCGGCGCCGTAGAACCACATCGAGTCGTTGATCGTCTGCTGGGCGGCCGCGGGGTAGAGATCGGTGCCGCCGGAGAACGCGCCGACCGCGGAGAAGAGCTCAGGGAAGCGGCCCGCGTAGCGCAGGGCGCCAAGGCCGCCCATCGAGACACCGGCGACGTAGCGGCCCGACCGGGCCTTTTCCGTACGGAAGTTGGCGTCGATCCACGGCACCAGCTGCTTGATGTGGAAGGTCTCCCACTGGGGTGCGAAGTTGCCGTCGGTGCGTCCCGCCCAGTCGCTGTACCAGCCGGCCTTGCCGCCCTCGGGCATCACGACGATGCCCTTGAAGGAGGCGAGCGCCGTGGACACCTGGCCCGCGTCGCTCTTCGACCACTGCTCGTAGTCACCGGCTCCGCCGTGCAGCAGATAGAGCACGGGGTAGGGCACGGCGGCATCCGCGCGATACCCCTCGGGCAGGAAGATCCGGACCTTCACCGGGACTTGGACGGGGTTGATGGAGGGCGTGCCGCCCCGCGCGGTGAAGACGGCCGGGGTGGTGAAGGTCGCGTCGCCCATCCGCTCGGCGAATCCGGAAGAGGCTGACCACTGCGCAAGCGTCAGACCGCCCGCGTTGGGCTGCGGCAGCGCGGGCAGCCCGGCGGCGTGCGCCGGAGCGGCCGGTGGTCCGGCGAGCAGCAGCAGCCAGGACAGCAGAGCGAGTGCAAGGACGAACGGCCGCCGCCTGCTCAGCGCGCTTCCCGCCATGGATATCCGACCCACGATTTCTCCTCCTGCTCGACCGGTCCGGTGAGTGGTGCCGGGACGGTCTAGCAGGGTGGGGCGCAATTGACCACGGGGAACGCGTGCTACCGGATGGGGCGCAGGAGGTATCGGCGGGCACTTCTAGGCTGGCCCCATGGGTGTGTGCATGGAGGTGCTGATCGTCGACTGGGACTTCCTGCGGTCGCGGCCGGCCGGCGAGCGCGACGAGCTGGTCGACGTGGCCGCGTTCGGCCCGGACGACGTGGACCTGGACGACTACGACTTCGACCGGCGCGAGGGATGGACCTGGCCCGATTCCCCCGAGGACCACTGGTGGGCGCGGTACGAGTTCCGCTCCACGATGACCTCGTACAAAGCGCACTTCTGGGCCGGTGAACGCTGGGACGAGCTGCGCGCCTTCGTCGACCCGACGCCGCGTGCGGCCATGGACCAGTTCTGTGCACCGCTGATCTGGGGCGAGCACAACTACGGGTTGCTGCCTGCGGACCAGCCGCCGTTCACTCCTGTCGTCGAGTCCCATGCGGGCGACTGGGACCCGCAGACGGAGGTCATGCTCTGGCTCGAGCCGCATGAGGTGGCGACTCTGCTGAGCTTTTGGGCCGAGGTGGAGCCGCACCTCGCGTCCCTGCGCGGTCCCTTCGAGCGGCACCTCGTCGAACCCATCGGCTGGATCCAGGACTTCGCGTCCTTCTCGCAGCTGGTCTCCGAGTGGGGCGATGTGGTCGGCCGGGCGGCGGCGCGGGGCTGGGCCGTCATCGGGCTGAAGTGCTGAATGCCGACACCGAGGCCTGTTCCGACGTCAATTCCGACGCCTGTTGCGACGCCCGTTCCGACGTCGATACCGGCTCCGATACCGACGCCTGTTCCGACGTCGATGCCGGCTCCGATACCGACGCCTGTTCCGACGTCAAGGCCGGCTCCGATTCCGATACCGCTCAGTCCCCCGGAACCACCGCCACCGCCCCCTGCGCATGCTGCAGCACCGCGTTCGTCACCGAGCCCATCATCAGTGCGTCCGGGCGCATCCGTCGGCGGTGGCGGCCCACCACTGTCAGGGAGGCCTCGCGCGAGGCGGTGACCAGGCGGCCGGCCGGGTCGCCCGCGGTGGCGACCCGGGTGACGGTCACCGCGGGGTGGCGGGTCAGGAAGGGTGCCAGGCGTGCGGTCTGGGCCGCCTCCAGGGCGCGGGCAGCACCGCTGCCCGAGAAGCTGTCCACCATCTCGCCGACCACCAGCAAGGACGTCAGCGGCACCAAGTACGTGGAGACGACATGGAGTTGAGCGCCACGGCGCGCCGCTTCCGCGAAGGCGAACTCGATGACCGCGTCGGCGGTCTCGTCCGGCGCGAGCCCCAGGACGACCCGGGGCGCCTGGCCCGAACGGTCCCCCGCAGCCTCCGTCCGCCTCCCCTCGGCCTCCGTCCGCTCCCCCACAGCCTCGGTCCGCTCCCCCGCCCGCTCGGCGTGCGGCACGATCACCACCGGGCACGGTGCCTGCGCCGCCAGCTTGCGGCCGGTCGAGCCGAGCAGCAGCGCGGCGAAGCCGCCGAGGCCGCGCGAGCCCACGACCAGGAGCTGCGCCTTGGTGGCCAGTTCGGCGAGCGCGAGGGACGGTACGCCGTCCACCGTCGTGAACGTCACCGGGACAGCCGCACCCTCGACGCGGGCGAGCACCCGTTCCCGTACGGCGTCGTCGAGCTCCTCGACGACCTGCGGCGGCAGCGGGACGAGCGACGCGGACGGCTGCACGGACGCCTCGCCGCGCACGTGTACCGCGAGCACCTCCGCGCCACGCGGGCGCGCGGCCTCCATGGCCCACTCAAGGGCGGTGAGACTGTGCTGCGAACCGTCGACTGCTGCGATCACTGGCGCGTGCGTGCTCATGCCTCCAGGCTCCTGCGCCCACCCGGCGCGGCGGCAGGGACGAAAGGCCCCAGCCACCAGGCCGGACGGGAAGCGGCAGGCCCTGTGCCGTGAACGATCAGCTCGGGATCGTCTCGACGCGCTCGCCGTTCGCCAGGTACCCGGGCAGCTGCGGCAGCTCCGTGTCCACGGGGAACTCCTGCCCGTGGGCCAGACTCGCAAGGGCCAGCGGGCCGAGCGCCGCCTGGGCGCGCGGCGCCGGGGAGTCGCCCCAGTAGCGCACGTGCTCCTTGAGCGCGTCGGCAAGGACCTGCGCGAACTTCTCGTGATCGCGGGCGATGAAGCGGTGGAAGAGCGCGACCGGCTGGTACTCGATGGCGTTCACGAACTCCACGGGCGCGCACCCCACCTCCTCACCGTGCGAGGCGGAGATGGTCGCGCTCAGCTTCTCCACCACGTCGTCCATGGGGCAGTCGCGGGTGAAGTACGCCTGCAGCGTGTCGATCCAGTGCAGCAGATACGTGTCGGCGGTCGCGTCCTGCCGCAGCACGTCCAGCGGCACCTGGCTCAGCCGCTGGATCCGGGCCCGGTCACGGCAGATCACCGCGAGGTAGAAGGCGTCGAGCCAGGCGCGCGCGTCCGCCGGCGGGTTCGACGGGAAGGCGGGCAGCGGACGTTGGACGTCGTCGCCGATGGTGCAGGTCTGCGCCTCGGCTCCGGTGAACAGCGCGGAGCCGAGCTGCAGCGCGGTGGCCCAGGCGTCCCAGGTTTCGGCGCGGGCGACCTCGGGATCGGCCGCGCAGTGGGCGTGCGCGAGGTCCACGAGCCGGGTGAACGCCCCGGCGAGCGAGCCGGGGTTCCGAGACAGGTCGATGATCAACTCGTCCGCGGTACGGGCGAGTTCGGCCACATCGGGGGCCTGCTCCGGCGCGGGGCCGCGCAGTCGCCCCGCGTCGCCGAGGTGCACCAGGGTCCGCAGCCGGGTGAGCAGCTCCGGCGGCGGCTGGATCGAGAAGGTCTTGGTGTCGTCGTCGATGTGGGTGAGGGAGGTGACCCGGCCCTCGTGCCACCAGTACAGGCGCGGCGACAGCGAGCCCGGCCCGTCCTCGTACGCGCCGAGCCCGTACTTGGCCAGGTCGTTGATCGCCTCGGCCACCGAGCCGTCGGCCAGCGGGTGGTAGGCGATCAGATGCCGCGTCGGTACGACGAAGAGCGCCCCCGCCTTCGGCAAGGAGGTGCCGGTCGCCTCGTAATGCAACTGGTCCAGGTACAAAGCGCGGCCGGCCACGAACAGCGAGTCCCCGTAGACGGACTGAAGCACCGCACGCCCGTCGAGCGCGATCTCCTCGTGCCGGAAGGGCACCCGCAGGACGTTGTCGTACGCGGCGTCCCACAACGCGTCCTCGTCCCCGACGCGTTCCACGTCCCGGTCGGTGAGGATCCGTACGGTGCTCGGCTGGTCGAGGGCGTACGCGAAGACGAGCCCTTCGGCGATCCGGCGCGTGTACCGCATCGCCTGCAGCATCTCGGCGGTGAAGGAGTCCTGAGCGAGGAGCCTGCTGTGCACACCGCGCAGGATCTCCTCGCGGCTCTCCCCGCCCGTCCCGGCCGACCGCAGCTGCGTGAAGTGCTGCTCGACCAGGTCCGGCCACTGCTCCTCGGGGGCGTGCCGGCAGCTCTGCGCGAGGTTGCGCAGGCCGTAACTCCCGTTGTTCCCCATATGAGGTGCCGCGAGTTCGAGCAGACGCGTGGCCTGCGCGGGGGTGAGCATGGACAGGTCGGCGTCGGGCACGCTGCGGCTCTCATCCTCGTTCATCCGTACGACCCTAAAGGGCGTCGCAGAAGCGAAGGCGGCCGGGGCCGCCCCGAGACCAGCCGGGTCCGCCCCGAGCGCGGAATGCGCACCGCGGGCCCCAACAGGCAGGAGAGGACCCGCCGTTGGGGCGGCGGGCCCTCTCGTGGTACTGCGGTCAGGGTGGCGTTCAGGCCACCGAGCCGATCCGCCCGGCCGGCTCCGCGGTGCCGTCGTGGTGGATCGGGGTGTGCGCGCCGGTCAGGGAGACACCGCTGCCGCCGCGGCGCTGGGCGACGATCTCCGCGGCGATCGACAGGGCGGTCTCCTCGGGCGTACGCGCACCGAGGTCGAGGCCGATCGGCGAGCGGAGCCGGGCCAGTTCGAGCTCGTTGACGCCGACCTCGCGCAGCCGCTCGTTGCGCTCGAGGTGGGTGCGGCGGGAGCCCATGGCGCCTACGTAGGCGACGGGAAGCTTGAGTGCGAGCTTGAGGAGCGGTACGTCGAACTTGGCGTCGTGGGTCAGCACGGCGAGCACGGTGCGGCCGTCGACCTCCGTGCGCTCCAGGTACTTGTGCGGCCACTCGACGACGATGTCGTCCGCCTCGGGGAAGCGGGCCTTCGTCGCGAAGATAGGGCGCGCGTCGCAGACGGTGACGTGGTAGCCGAGGAACTTGCCGACCCGGACCAGGGCCGAGGCGAAGTCGATCGCACCGAAGACAATCATGCGCGGGGCCGGCACCGAGGACTCGACGAGCAGCGTGAGCGGCTGGCCGCAGTGGGAGCCGTCCTCGCCGATGGAGACGGTTCCGGTCTTGCCGCCGTCGAGCATCGCGGAGGCCGAGGCCGCCGCCGTGCGGTCCAGCTCGGGGTGGCCGCCGAGGCCGCCCTCGAACGACCCGTCAGGACGTACGAGCAGAGCCCGGCCCATGACTTCGGACGGACCGTCGGTGATCCGCGCCACCGCGGCCGCCTCCCCCGTGGCGGCCGCGGCCAGCGCAGCGGCGAACACTCCCCGTCCCGGAGCGTCCGCACGAACTGGGGTGACGAGGATGTCGATGATGCCGCCGCAGGTCAGACCGACCGCGAAGGCATCCTCGTCGCTGTAGCCGAAGCGTTCGAGCACGGTCTCGCCGTCCTCCAACGCCTGCATGCACAGGTCGTACACCGCCCCCTCCACACACCCGCCGGAGACCGAACCGATGGCCGTGCCCTCGCTGTCGACGGCGAGCGCGGCACCCGGTTGCCGGGGCCCGCTGCCGCTGACCGCCACCACGGTGGCGATCGCGAAGTCGCGTCCCTGCTCGACCCACCGGTTCAACTCTTCGGCGATGTCCAGCATTTCGGTCTCCTTACGGGGTGTGGAGGGGGCGGTTTCGGGCGCTAGACGCCCAGCCACCCCTCGATGGCGTGGAGCGAGAAGAAGGCCACGAAGATCACGGCGAGGACCCACATGAGCCAGCCGATCTCGCGGACCTTGCCCTGCACGGCCTTGATGAGGACGTGCGCGATGATGCCCGCCGCGATACCCGCGGTGATCGAGTAGGTGAAGGGCATCAGGACGGTGGTGAGGAACACCGGGATGGACACCGACTGGTCGTTCCAGTCGATGTGCTTGGCGGTGGACATCATCATCGAGCCGATGACGACGAGGGCGGCAGCCGCGACCTGGGTGGGGATGGCCTGGGCGAGCGGCGTGAAGAACAGGCAGAGCGCGAAGCCGAGACCGGTGATGACGCTGGCGAAGCCGGTGCGCGCACCGTCGCCGACGCCCGCGGTGGACTCGACGAACACGGTCTGGCCGGAGGCTCCGGCCACACCGCCGACGATGCCGCCGGCGCCGTCGATGGCCAGGGCCTTGTTGAGGCCCGGCATCTTGCCGTCCTTGTCGGCGAGTCCGGCCTGCTGGCCGATGCCGATGATGGTGCCGATGGCGTCGAAGAAGCCCGCCAGGACCAGGGTGAAGACGATGACGCCGACGGTGATGGCGCTGATGTCCCCGATACCGCTGAAGGAGACCTCACCGAACAGGCCGAAGTCCGGAGCCTCGACGAGGTGACCGAAGTCGAGCGTCGGGGCGTTGATGCCCCAGTCGGCGACCTTCAGACCGGCGATCTTGTGGACGATCGCCGCGAAGACGGAGCCGCCGACGATGCCGATGAGGATCGCGCCCGGGACCTTGCGGACCAGGAGGGCGAAGATCAGCAGAACGGTGACGGCGAAGCAGACGACCGGCCAGCCGACGAGCTTGTCGTCGAGACCGAGCTGGATGGGCTTGCCGTACATGGCACCGGGCTCGGACGGCATCGAGGTGACGAAGCCGGCCTGGACCAGACCGATGAGCGTGACGAAGAGGCCGATGCCCATGGTGATCGCGTGCTTGATCGCCAAGGGGATGGCATTCATGATCATTTCGCGCATACCGGTGATCACGAGCAGCACGATGATGCCGCCGTAGATCACACACATGGCCATCGCGTTGCCCCACGTCATCTGTGGGGCGACCTGGAAGGCCATCACGGCCGAGACGCTGAGTCCCGCCGCGAGTGCCAGCGGGACGTTGCCGAGGAAGCCCATCGCGATGGTGGTGACCGCGGCGGCGAGCGCCGTGGCCGTGATGAGCTGGCCCACGCTGAGCTGGGCGCCGGTGACGTCCTTGGCTCCGCTGAGGATGATCGGGTTCAGCAGGATGATGTACGCCATCGCCATGAAGGTGGTGATGCCGCCACGTACTTCCCGGCCGACGGTCGAACCGCGCTGGGTTATCCGGAAGTACCGGTCGAGCCATGAGCCACCGGATGGTGGCGTGGTGCTCTTGCCCGAGTCATCGGGTTCGGAGACCTTCGGCTCTGTGTACTGCTGGGTCATGGTGCCTACTCCCAAGGTTCATAGGGGCACCCGCATGAGATCTGCGAGATTTGGGATTGCTCTGGGCTGCACGACCCGGGGAACGGCCCGAGACGAACGAGGGGAGTTCTCTGGAGTTCTCTTCGGAGCTCCTGCGGAGTTCCTTCTGAGCTCCTGCGGCTTCCGCGAGCGGTGCGGTTGCCAGTGCTACGGGCTGGGAGCGGGTACTGCTGCCGGAGGACTTGACCTATGACCTCTCGGCAACTCCATGGCCTGGAGCGGGGGTTGGGGAGGGGCAACCTGTTGTACGAGTCGCCTTCGCCCCGGTGGGAGGAGGGCCGGCGGCCGAAGCCGCCGGTCCCCCTTCACCCGTGGTGCGTCACGTACCGGTGATGTGCTCCGGACGCACCGGCGTCTTGGTGAGTTCCAGACCCGTCGCCGCCCGGATCGCCGCGAGGACGGCCGGGGTCGAGGACAGGGTCGGGGCCTCGCCGATCCCGCGGACGCCGTACGGCGCCTTCGGGTCGGCCATCTCGATGTAGTCGACCGGGATGGTCGGGGTGTCGAGGATGGTCGGGAGGAGGTAGTCCGTGAAGGAGGCGTTGCGCACCTTCGCGGTCTTGGGGTCGACGATGATCTCTTCCATCACCGCGACGCCCAGGCCCTGGGTGGTACCACCCTGGATCTGGCCGACCACGGAGAGCGGGTTGAGCGCCTTGCCGACGTCCTGGGCGCAGGCCAGCTCGATGACCTTGACCAGGCCGAGCTCGGTGTCCACCTCGACGACCGCGCGGTGCGCCGCGAAGGCGTACTGCACGTGGCCGCGGCCCTGGCCGGTCACCCGGTCGAAGGCCTCGGTGGGCTGGTGGCGCCACTCTTCCTCGATGGAGACGACCTCGTCCTCGAGGACGTCCACGAGGGACGCGAGGACCTCGCCCGAGTTGGTGACGACCTTGCCGCCCTCGAAGACCAGCTCTTCGGTCGCCCACGCGGGGTGGTACGAACCGAACTTGCGCCGGCCGATCGCCAGGACCTGCTCGCGGACGAGCTCGCAGGAGTTCTTGATGGCGCCGCCGGTCATGTAGGTCTGGCGGCCCGCGGAGGTCGAACCGGCCGAGCCCACCTGCGTGTCCGCGGGGTGGATGGTGACCTGCTGGACACCGAGCTCGGTACGGGCGATCTGCGCGTGGATGGTCACGCCACCCTGGCCGACCTCGGCCATCGCGGTGTGCACGGTCACGACCGGCTCACCGTTGATGACCTCCATGATGATCTTGGCGGTCGAGTAGTCGTCGAAGCCCTCGGAGAAGCCGACGTTCTTGATGCCGACCGCGTAGCCGACACCGCGTACGACGCCTTCACCGTGCGTGGTGTTGGAGAGGCCACCGGGCAGCGCGCGGACATCGGCGCCCTCGCTGGACTCCCACTGACGCTCGGGCGGCAGCGGACGGGACTTGACCCGACGGAGCAGCTCGGCGACCGGGGCGGGCGACTCGACCGGCTGGCCGGTCGGCATGATCGTGCCCTCGGACATGGCGTTCAGCTGACGGAACTCCACCGGGTCCATGCCCAGCTTCGCGGCCAGCTTGTCCATCTGGGCCTCGTAGGCGAAGCACGCCTGGACCGCGCCGAAGCCGCGCATGGCGCCGCAGGGCGGGTTGTTGGTGTAGAGGCCGATCGCCAGGATGTCGACGTTGTCGATGACGTACGGGCCGACCGAGAGGGACGAGGCGTTGCCGACGACCGATGCCGTGGACGACGCGTAGGCGCCGCCGTCGAGCACGATCTTGCACTTCATGTGCGTGAGCTTGCCGTCCTTGGTGGCGCCGTGCTCGTAGTAGAGCTTCGCCGGGTGGCGGTGCACATGGCCGAAGAAGGACTCGGTCCGGTTGTAGACCATCTTGACCGGCTTGCCGGTGCGCAGCGCCAGGACCGAGGCCTGGATCTGCATCGAGATGTCCTCGCGGCCGCCGAAGGCACCGCCGACGCCGGACATCGTCATCCGCACCTTCTCCTCGGGCAGGCCGAGGCAGGGAGCGATCTGCTTGAGGTCCGAGTGCAGCCACTGGGTGGCCACGTACAGGTCGATGCCGCCGTCCTCGGCGGGCACGGCGAGGCCGGACTCCGGGCCGAGGAAGGCCTGGTCCTGCATGCCGAAGGTGTACTCGCCCTTGACGATGAAGTCGGCCTTCTTGGCCGCCTCGTCGGCGTCGCCGCGCACGATCGGCTGGTGGTGCACGATGTTCGGGTGCGGCACGAACGGCGAGTGGTGGTCGTCGCGGTTCTCGTGCACGAGGATCGCGTCGGGCGCGGTCGCCGAGGCCTCATCGGTGATGAGGGGCAGCTCGCGGTACTCGATCACGATCTTCGCGGCGGCGCGGCGGGCGGTCTCCGGGTGGTCGGCGGCCACGAGGGCGACCGGCTCACCGTGGTGACGGACCTTGCCGTACGCCAGGATCGGGGTGTCCTGGAACTCCATGCCGTAGTTCTTCGCGGCCGGCATGTCGTCCGCGGTCAGGACCGCGTAGACGCCGTCCATCGCGAGGGCCTCGGAGGTGTCGATGGACACGATCTCGGCGTGCGCGACGGTGGAGCGCAGGGTCTGGCCCCACAGCATGTCCTCGTGCCACATGTCCGAGGAGTAGGCGAACTCACCGGTCACCTTGAGGGTGCCGTCGGGGCGCAGCGTGGACTCGCCGATACCGCCCTGGTTGTACTTCTGGGTGACGTTCGTGGGCGCACCCGTGGTGGTCTTGGCCATGATCAGACCGCCTCTTCCTGACGAGCGGCCGCCAGGCGGACCGCGTCGAGGATCTTCTCGTAACCGGTGCAGCGGCACAGGTTGCCGGAGAGGGCCTCGCGGATGTCGGCGTCCGACGGCGAGGCGTTGCGCTCGAGGAGCTCGTCCGCCGCGACCAGGAGACCGGGGGTGCAGAAACCGCACTGCACGGCGCCGGCGTCGATGAACGCCTTCTGGATCGGGGAGAGCTCGGTGCCCTCACCGGTCTGGCCGTCGGTGCCCTTGGCCTGCCACTGACGGGCCTGCTGCAGATCGGTGCCACCGCAGACGGAGCCGCACGCGCCGCCCGGGTGGGAGTCGTCGCGGTGCTTGGCGTAGTCGGCCAGGCCCTCGACGGTGACGATCTCCTGGCCCTCGGCCTGACCGGCCGCGACCAGACAGGAACAGACCGGCACGCCGTTCATACGGACGGTGCAGGAACCGCACTCGCCCTGCTCACAGGCGTTCTTCGAACCCGGAAGACCCATGCGCTCGCGCAGGACGTAAAGGAGGCTCTCGCCCTCCCAGACGTCGTCGGCTTCCTGCTTACGGCCGTTGACCGTGAAATTGACGCGCATGGTTACGCCGCCCCTTCAAGCTTGCGGCCCTCGCCGCGGTACGTCTCCCAGGTCCACATCAGGTTGCGGCGGGCCATCACACCGACCGCGTGGCGGCGGTAGTTCGCCGTGCCGCGGACGTCGTCGATCGGGTTGCACGCACCCGACGCGAGCGTCGCGAACTCCTTGGCGATGGACGGGGTGATGATCTTGCCGCTCTCCCAGAAGCCGCCCTCTTCGAGAGCCGCGTTCAGGAACTCCTCGGCCGCCTTCGCCCGGACCGGGGTCGGGGCGGCGGAGCCGATGCCGGTGCGCACGATGCGCTTGTCCGGGTGCAGGGCCAGGCCGAAGGCGCAGACCGCGATGACCATCGCGTTACGCGTACCGACCTTGGAGAACTCCTGCGGCCCGGTGGCCTTCGGGATGTGCACCGAGCGGATCAGCTCGTCGGCCTCGAGGGCATTGCGCTTGACGCCCTTGTAGAACTCGTCGATCGGGATGAGACGCACGCCGCGCGCCTGCGACTCGACCTCGACGTGGGCGCCGGAGGCGAGGAGGGCGGGGTGCGCGTCACCGGCCGGCGAGGCGCAGCCGAGGTTGCCGCCGACGCCGCCGCGGTTGCGGATCTGCGGGGAGGCGACCGTGTGCGAGGCGCGGGCGAGGCCCGGCAGCTCGGTCTTCAGGTTCTCGATGATCTGGGTGTACGGAACCGAGGCGCCGAGGACGACCTTCTCCTCGCCGACCTCCCACTGGCTCAGCTCCGCGATGCGGTTGAGGTCCAGGAGGTACTCGGGGCGCCGGTGGTCGAAGTTGATCTCGACCATGACATCGGTGCCACCCGCAATCGGCACAGCTGTGGGGTGCTCAGCCTTCGCGGCGAGCGCCTCCTCCCAGCTGGCGGGGCGAAGGAAGTCCATGTACGGCTCTCTTCTTACGTCTCGGGTCGTTCAGTGAGGGTCTTTATCGAGCCAGGGGACCGAAGTCCTACCCCGACTCGTTCACGTGCTGTTAACGCGGAATAGCGCAAGTACACCGCCGGGACCTTGGTCCCGGTCAGTCACCGAAACCATGAAGGAGTTGGCTGGTCGCCGTGGTCATCTTGTAGATTCGTATAAAAGCCTGGTCCCACCAACCCCATCGGTTTCCTTCGGAACCCGCTTCACTCGGACCAGCGACAAGATTCAAGACAGATCAGCGGAGAGGTACGACATGCGGCTGCGCGCACTTCTGGAGACCGACGTGCTCGGGCTGCGGCTACTCGGCGGCGACGACGAGCTGGACCGCACGGTCCGTGGCGTGATGACCACGGACCTACGGGATCCGAGCCGCTATCTCTCCGGCGGCGAACTGGTGCTCACGGGTCTGGCCTGGCGCACCTCGCCCGAGGACTCCGAGCCGTTCGTGCGGATCCTCGCCCAGACCGGTGTCGCGGCCCTCGCGGCCGGTGAGGCCGAGCTCGGCGACATCCCCGACGACCTGGTCGCGGCCTGCGCCCGGCACCGTCTGCCGCTCTTCGCGGTCAACGAGCGGGTGGCCTTCGCGACGATCACCGAGCATGTCGTACGGCAGGTCTCGGGCGAGCGGGCCGGGGATCTCGCGGCCGTGGTGGACCGCCACCGCCGTCTGATGACCTCGGGCCCGGCGGGCGGTGGCCCGGACGTGGTCCTCGACCTGCTCGGCACCGACCTCGATCTACGCGCGTGGGTCCTCTCCCCCGCGGGCCGCCCCATCGCGGGCTCCCGTTCGGTGGGCGAGCCGCTGCCCACCGAGGTGTGCGCGGCGCTCGCGGCCGAGCATCTGGCCGCCATCCGTACGGGCCGGCGCGGCCCGCACCGTGTGAATGTCCAGGGCTCCACGTACTCGCTGTTCCCGATCCACTCCAGCGGCCGTGGCGCGGCCTCCGCCTCGCGCGACGTACGCGAGACGGTCCTGTCGGACTGGCTGCTCGCCGTCGAGGCGGACGCGGGCGACTGGCCCGAGGAGCGCCTGGACCTCCTCCAGGGCGTCACCCAGCTGATCTCCGTGGAGCGCGACCGCCGCGACGCGGCCCGTACGGTACGGCGCCGGCTGGCCCAGGAGGTCCTGGAGCTGGTGCAGACGGGCGCCGCTCCCGCGGAGATCGCAGCCCGTCTGCGGGTCGCCGCTCCGGTGCTCCTGCCCGGCCTGGGTGCGGCCCCGCACTGGCAGGTCGTGGTCGCCCGCGTCGAGTGGGACGGCGGCGACATCGAGGGCGGGCCCGTGGCCCAGTCCCTCCTCGAAGAAATCCTGGTCGACCCGACCGCCTCCGGCCCCGAGCCCTCGGACCGGATCGCGGTCGCGCACACCGGTGACGAGGCCATCGCCCTCGTACCGCTGCCCGCGGTGACCGCGGAGGACGGCCCCGAGCCGAGCCTGCTCGCGGACTCGCTGCTCGCCACGGTGCGCGAGCCGCTCACCGCGGGCCTGTCGGACGACGGCCGTCTGACGCTGGGCGTCTCGGCCTCGGTCCACTCGGCGGACGGTCTGCGCGGCGCCCTGGAGGAGGCCCGGCACGCCCGCCGTGTCGCCGCCGCCCGTCCGGGCCGGGTCTGTGCGGCCGGCCACCAGGAGCTTGCCTCGCACGTCCTGCTCCTGCCCTTCGTGCCCGACGACGTCCGCCGCGCGTTCACCGCCCGCCTCCTCGACCCGCTCCGCGACTACGACCGCCGCCACCGCGCGGAGCTGATCCCGACCCTGGAAGCCTTCCTGGACTGCGACGGTTCGTGGACCCGCTGCGCCTCCCGGCTCCACCTGCACGTCAACACCCTGCGCTACCGCGTCGGACGGATCGAGCAGCTGACGGGACGTGACTTGTCGCGCCTGGAGGACAAGTTGGACTTCTTCCTCGCGCTGCGCATGAGCTGACGGTTTGTCGCCTCTGGGCCGAGCGAGGGCGATGGGGCGGGTGCGGCGAACGCACCCGCCCCATACGTATCGCCGGCGGTCCAAGATTGTGAAATCTTTCACCTACCCCCTTGGCGCCCGCCTCCATTCCGTGCTGAGATTCCGCCACAGCTCAATGGCGCGCTCCCAGGGGAGGGGAATGTGGCGGACACCGCCGTGTCTGGCTCGGATTCCGTGTCGAGGCCCGCGAAGTCTTCGAAGGCCTCGAATCAGACGAAATCCACGCACCCGAAGACTCCGGCACCACCCGGCACCACTTCTCCCGACACCACCTCCCCCGACCCCGCACTGAAGAGATCCGCACTCCAGACCGCTGTGTGGCGGCTGCGTTCGCGCGGCTGCTGGACCGATGCGGCCGCGCTGCTCACCCCCGACTCCGCGGGTTCGGCGCTGCAGCGCGCCTCGCTCCTCGTCGAGCGCTCCCTGTTCACGGAGCAGGGCTGGGCCGAGGCCGAGGACGCCCTGCGCACCGCCGAAGCGCTCGCGCAGAGCGATGACGAGCGCGGCGCCGCGGCCTGCGAGCGTGGCCATCTCGCGTACGCCTCAACGGTGTTGGCGGTCCGCGACCGCGCCGACGAGGCACGTGCCGCGCTCGGGCGCGCGGCGGCCCTGCTCCACCCCGGTGCGGCCGGCCGCCCCCTCCTCGACTTCCGCCGCGGTCTGATCGCCGAGCACATCGCCGACGCTCCGCAGGCGGCACTCGCGGCCTACCGCCGCGCGCACGCGGGTGCGACGGCCCACGACAACCCGCTGCTCCTCTCCTTCACCTGGCGCCACCTCGCGGGGCTTGCCCTGCGCGAGGGCGAACTCGCGGAGGCCCGCCACGGCTTCGCGGAGTCCTTGCGGATACGGGAGGAACTGGGCTATCTCGTCGGCACGGCCCCGGCGCTGATCGCCCTCGCGGACGCGGAACCGGAACCGACGGCCTCCCGCCTGCGCGCCGAGGCGGCCCGGCTCTTCCGCCTCCTGGGCGGCGTACCGACGTGGCTGGCGGGCCAGTTCCCGGCTTCGCCTTCGGCGGGGGCCTGAGCGGATCGGGCTCCGGGCGAAGTCGCCTGAGCGCAGCCGAGCGACACGGCCTCTAGAGCCCGGGCGCCCGTGGAAAGCCCAGCTCGTCGAGGAGCGTGTCGAAGAGATCCTCGACGAAGGTCGCGTGGGAGCACAGGAGTTCTTCGATCCGAGGCCGGCGCGCACGAGTGCCGAAACCTGCGGCTGACGCCCAGGCCAGGCAGGCCTGGGCGTCGGCCGGGACGTCCGTCTCGAGCTCCGCCCGCTTGCGCCGCACCGCCTCCTCGCACTCGGGCGTGCCGTACCAGAGGCTCATGTCGTCCACGTCGTCGGGCGCTTCGAGCAGAAGTGCCGCGACGTGGTCCAGGTTGAGCCAGGCCTGCCACTGCCCGCCGTCGGCGCTGAGGCCGGTGACGAGCGCGAGGCTGCTGTCGGAGACGTCCGCGACGCAGGCCGGGGAGCCGCTCCACTCGACCAGGGCCGGCAGACGGCCCTCCTCCCACAGCCCCTGACGCAGCTGCAGGGTCTGCCACCCGCCCGGCCTCGCCTCCCAGGCGTTGACCGAGCTCGTCAATTCCTGGTCCAAGCCGTCGAACGCAGGCGCCTGCAACAACGGACGCTCACTGCGAGCGAAGACCAGATGCCCCGAGAATCCCACGTCACCCCTCCCTGGAAGACAGTGCGCGCACCCTACGCGCAGCCTCTGACACCCGTACGGCAAGATCACCGGCATGAGCCACGACCCCGCAACCCACCTCACCACCCACTTCGGCCTCACCGGCCGCACCGCCCTCATCACCGGCGGAAGCTCCGGCATCGGGAAGGGCATTGCCACCGCTCTCGCAAGGGCCGGCGCGCGGGTCGTACTCATGGCGCGCGGGGCCGAAGCGCTCGACGAGACCGTCAAGGAGCTGCGCGCCGAAGGGCTTGAGGCCGCCGCGGTCGTCGCCGACGTCGGTGACCGGGACGCGCTCCGCGACGCCGCCGAGCGGGCCACGAAGCCGTACGGCGAACCCGACATCCTCGTCACCTCCGCGGGCATCAACCTCCGCCCCCCGTTGGACGATCTGACGACCGCCGACTGGGACACGACGATGGCCGTGAACCTCGACGCACCCTTCCTGCTCGGGCAGCGCTTCGGGCCGAAGATGGCCGAGCGGGGATGGGGGCGGATCATCCACCTCGCCTCGCAGCAGTCGCTGCGCGCCTTCGGCAACAGCGGGGCGTACGGGGTCTCCAAGGCCGCGATCTGCGCGCTCACCCGGTCGCAGGCCGAGGCGTGGTCGAAGCACGGGGTCTGCGTCAACGCGCTCGGTCCCGGCTTCGTCGAAACCCCCCTCACCGAGGCCGTGTTCAGCGATCCGAGCCGGGTCGAGGCCCTGGCGAACCGCACGATGATGGGCCGCAACGGCACCCCCGAGGACTTCATGGGCCCGGCCCTCTTCCTCGCCGGCGACGCGGCCCGCTACATGACCGGGCAGACCCTGTTCGTGGACGGCGGGTTCTCGGCGACCTGACCTGTGCCGTACCGAACGCCGAAGCCCCACCCGAGTCCGGTCCGGACGGGTGGGGCTTCGGCGTTCCGCCCCGGCACAGGGCCGGGCGGAGCCCGCTACCGGATCGCGGCGGCGGAGTTCTCGGTGACGGCGGAGTTCTCGCTGTCGGTCGACAGAGGGTCTCCGCCCGACGTGTCCACATACATGGTCACGGTCAGGAGCACACCTGCCAGACCGAGCCCGCACCCCCACAGCGACTTGCCCTTGCCCGAGTGAACGCGCTTCGAACGGCGGTACCCAAGGGCGCCGCACACGATCGCGGGGAAGGCGAACAGCACGGTGATCAGGTTGAGGAACAGGGCGAACGATCCGATGACCGAGATGATCCCGAACACCAGGGCAGGCTCGGCCAGTCCGTTCCTGCCCGTGCGCGGAGTCAGGGGAACACTCACAAGCGGGCTTCCTCCCTGGGCGGCGCGGCCGGGCCGCGGCCGTGCGAGGCCGTCCGCGGGCCTGAACGAGTAGTCACGCTCTCCGAGCGCTGCCACCCATGCAAGCCGGACGCCCGATTCGGGACCAACGCGGCTGTGAACTCGGGACGTTCAGCCCGCACCTCCGCACCGCATTGACGTGCACACGCCCTCCCGCTAGCTTCACGGCCGTTGCCTGTTCAGCATGCAGCTCGCACTTCAGATACATGAACCGCCTTCACCCCCCACCCCACCCAGGAAGGCATCCCATGAGCATGAAGAAGAGACTCCGGGCCCTCTGCGCCACGGGCGCCGTCGTGGCCGCCCTGACCGTCACGCAGCCCTTGCCCGCGGGCGCCACGAGCACCGCCCCCGCCGCCTTCACCCACCCCGGCGTCCTCGTCAGCAAGCCCCAACTCGACTTCGTACGGGGAAAGGTGCTGGCCGGCGAGCAGCCGTGGAAGGGGGCGTACGACCAGATGATGGCCAGCTCCTCCGCCTCCCTCACCCGCACACCCAAGCCGCGCGAGATCGTGGAGTGCGGGTCGAGTTCCAACCCCAACTACGGGTGCACGGACGAGCGTCAGGACGCCGTCGCCGCGTACACCCAGGCGCTCGCCTGGTACATCACGCGTGACGAGCGGCACGCGAAGAAGGCGATCGAGCTGATGGACGCCTGGTCGGCCACCATCAAGGACCACACCAACAGCAACGCCCCGCTGCAGACCGGCTGGGCGGGCTCCACCTGGCCGCGCGCCGCCGAGATCATCAAGTACACGTACACAGGGGGATGGACCGACTCCGGCCGCTTCGCCACCATGCTGCGCAATGTCTATCTGCCCGAGGTCATCAACGGGGCGCCGTCCAAGAACGGCAACTGGGAGATGATCATGACGGAGGCCGCGCTCGGCATCTCCGTCCACCTGGAGGACAAGGCGAGTTACGACAAGGCGGTCGCCAAGTTCCGCGGCCGGCTTCCCGCGTACGTCTATCTCAGGAGCGACGGAGCGCAGCCCGCGTATCCCCCGGGCAGTTCGATCGACACGACGGCGGAGCTGGTGAACTACTGGCAGGGCCAGTCGGCCTTCTCCTGGGACGGGCTCTCGCAGGAGACCTGCCGGGACTTCGGGCATACGGGCTGGGGGCTCGCGGCGGCCACGCACATCGCCGAGACCGCCCGCATCCAGGGCCAGGACCTCTACCCGGAGGCCAAGGACCGGCTGCGGCACGCGCTCGGGTTCCACGCGAAGTTGGAGAACGGAGGCGCCGTCCCGTCCACGCTGTGCGGCGGGGCGGTGAACAAGGGACTCGGGCGGATCACGGAGGTCGGCTACAACGCGCTGCGCAACCGGATGGGCATCGGCATGACCGAGACGGGCACCTACACGCTCTCGCACCGGCCGAGCGCTACGGACAACTACTTCGTGGCCTGGGAGACCCTGACCCACGCGGACAACCCCGAATAGCCGTCCGTACAGGGCGCGAGCCTCACCCGCTCGCGCCCGCCCGATACGCGAGGACGGCCGCTCCCACCGCCAGGCCTGTGGGGACCGCCAGGAGCACCAGACCGAGCACAGCGCGCAGGAGATCCTGGGCCACCGGCCGGCGGGCGAGTATCCGGTCGGCGTCCTCGGGGTCGTACACGACCTCCACTTCCCGCCGCCCACCACTGCCCCGATAGGTCCGCTCGAATCCATCGGCGGCGACGAAGGTGAAGGTGCTGAGCCTGCCCGAGTAGCTGCCGTCGTACCGGGCGAGGACCGTGATGCCGCGTCGCCGCAGGACGATCCAGTCGTGCAGGGCGGCCGCGAGCACACGGAGGATCAGCAGCGCGGACAGCGCGGGCAGCAGCCCGAGCACGGTGAAGAGCAGTGTTGTCGGCCCGCCGCGTACGAAGGCGGTCACGATGTGCGCCGTCCACGCGACAGCACATACGGCCACCACGGCCCTCGCACGCCCACTGGTGAAGAGCGGAGCACGTGGTCGTCGGGGAAGGGGCTCGACGGTGACGAGGTCGCTGCCCGCACCGTCCCGCCGGTCCGGCAGCGACCTGCCGACCGCGGCGGCGAATGCGGCGACGGCGGCGGTGTTACGGCACTCGACACGGTGCACCACACTGTCCGTGAGCACGATCTCGACCATGCGGGCGCGGTCGGCGGCGACCCGCACGTCCGCGACGGCCTGGAGCGGGACCCGGCTGCGCCGGTCGCCCCGGTCGATCAGGACGCAGGGGTTCTCGAGGGTGGCGGTGCCGTCAAGGCCGCGCAGAATCAGCTGGGAGTTCACGCTGAGGGGACTGCCGGGACGGGGAGTTGGTTGTGCTCGCCCGGTCGATCAGGACTGCGCCCCGTTGAAGTGCTCCCGCACCAATGACGACACGACCGTGAGGTCCTGGGCCACGAGCGCGTCGAGCAGCGCCGTGTGCTCCGCCGCGTCGGCGATCAGGTCGGCGCGGCGGACATGGACGGGGCCGGTGGCCAGCGGCCACTGGGAGCGGCGGTGGAGGTCGTCGGCGACCATGACCAGTTGCCGGTTGCCGGACAGCGCGAGGATCGCGCCGTGGAAGGCGCGGTCCGCGTCGACGTACGCGGTGATGTCGCCGCGCGCCGCCGCCGTCACCGTCGCCTCGGCGAGCGGCCGCAGGGTCGCCCACTGCCCGGCCGGCACGGTGCGCGCGAGGCGCAGCATCACCGGAACCTCCAACAGCGAGCGGATCTCGATCAGTTCGGCCAGTTCGCCCGCGCTGCGTTCCGCGACACGGAAGCCCCGGTTGGGGACGACCTCGACGGCGCCCTCGTGGGCGAGTTGCTGCATGGCCTCGCGTACGGGCGTGGCGGACACCCCGAAGCGGGCCGCCAGCGCGGGCGCCGAGTACACCTCACCGGGCTCGAGCTCACCGCCGACGAGCGCCGCACGCAGGGCTTCGAGGATCTGCCCGCGTACGGAATGACGCTGGACGAGAACAGGGACGACACCTGGCGCGGGCGGCTCGCTGTGGGTGTGCTCACCGCGCGCCGCAGGACCCGAGTCACCGCGCGCCACCTGCGCCGGCACCCGTACGACGGGGACGGAGAGCTCAGGATCCGAGGCGGCTCGCGGACGGGCCTGCTCCACTCGGGTCCACCTCCCCGGCACACGTTTCAGATGAAGAGCCCCAGCGGCTCACCCCACGACGATAGGGAGCCGCCTCCCGCAGTTCAAACATCGAATCCTTCGGGTAAGGTAAGGCTAACCTGCTAACGATCGCGATTCGGTGGTCCCCGCATGTCCCTTGACGCCGCTCTGCCAGGCGCCGCACGCGCAGCCGATTCGGCTGTCGCGGATGCGTACGCGCGCCTGACCGAGGTGTTCCCGGGACTGGTGGTGCACGAACTCGGCGACGCGGAGCAGGCCCCGTCGGGCGGTGGCTGGGTCGCAGCCGCCCAGCTCGCGGAAGGCGGGGCCGCTCTCGACGCTTTTCTTGCCTGGGACGACGCGCAGGTTCTACGGGACTACGGGCAGCAGGCCCGGCCGGATGTCATCGCCAGCTTCGGCCTCCACCGCTACGCCTGGCCGGCCTGTCTGCTGATCACCATCCCGTGGTTTCTGCGGCGCCGCGTTCCGCGCGTACCGGTGGCGAATGTCACGTTCCAGCGGACGCTCGGAAGGATGGCCGTACGGGTCGAGGAGTTCGCCTGCCTGCCGGGCGATCCACTGGCCGCTTCGCCGGGTGCACGGGTCGTGCCCGACGAGGCGGCACTGATGGCGGAGGTCCGTGCCGCGGTCGCCGAGCACCTGGGTCCGGTGCTCGAGGGGTTCGGACCGCGGATGCGGCGCGGGCCGCGCGCCCTGTGGGGCATGGCCACCGACGAGATCGTCGAGGGCCTCTGGTACGTCGCGCATCTGCTCGGCGAGGAGCGCCGGGCGATGGCCGAGCTGGAGGAGCTCCTGCCCGGCACCACGAAGCCGTACGTGGGGACGCCGGCCTTCCGTGAGCTCACCGGGCCGAACGGCGAGGCGCTGCCGACGCGGGACCGCGCGAGCTGCTGCCTCTTCTACACGCTGCGCCCGAACGACACCTGCGTCACGTGTCCGCGCACTTGCGATGCCGAACGGATCGTCAAGCTGACCGCAAGCAACTCCGCCTGAACCACCCGATCGGGTGGCGATGGTCGAACTCAACTCCACTGGTCAGCACGGCAGTTCGAGCAGATGCCACCTATCCGTGGCCCCGCCCACCCCCTTGGCGTTCTCTTGCACCGAAACCCCCTGAACGCCTTTGCGTCTGCGTAAGGATGACGGCCGAAGCAAGGAAGACGGCCGACAGCCCTCAGTGCCGAACGCGCAGAACGCAAGGGACCCCACATGAGAATGACCGACATATCGCTGGACTGGCTGCTTCCCGGCGGAGTGCTGCTGCTCGGCATGCTGGTGGCGGTGGCGGTGGTCACGCGCGGCAAGCGCGCCGGGAAGGCGGTGGAGCAGGACTCCTGGGAGCGCAGCGAGGAGCGCCGCAGGCGCAAGGAGGCCGTCTACGGATCGGCCTCATACCTGCTGCTGTTCTGCTGTGCCGCTGTCGCCGCCGCGCTCTCCTTCCGCGGCCTGGTCGGCTTCGGCCGCGAGAACCTCAGCCTGGACGGCGGCTGGGAGTACCTGGTCCCCTTCGGGCTCGACGGTGCGGCGATGTTCTGCTCCGTACTCGCGGTGCGCGAGGCGAGCCACGGCGATGCCGCGCTCGGCTCGCGGCTGCTCGTGTGGACCTTCGCGGGTGCCGCGGCCTGGTTCAACTGGGTGCACGCACCACGGGGGTTGGGCCACGCGGGCGCGCCGCAGTTCTTCGCGGGGATGTCACTGAGCGCCGCGGTGCTCTTCGACCGCGCGCTCAAACAGACCCGCCGGGCCGCCCTGCGCGAACAGGGCCTGGTGCCGCGTCCGCTGCCGCAGATCCGTATCGTGCGCTGGCTCAGGGCGCCGCGTGAGACCTATGCCGCATGGTCGCTGATGCTCCTGGAGAACGTACGCACCCTCGACGAGGCCGTCGACGAGGTGCGCGACGACCGCAAGACCAAGGAGCAGAACCGTCTGCGCAGGCGCGACCACGAACGCGTGGAGCGCGCACGGCTCAAGGCGCTGAGCCGCGGCCATGCCTTCAACGGCGGCCGCCGCACCGGCAACCGCCTCGAAGTGGAGGCGGTCGCGCCCGGCGCCGGCAGTCCGCAGTCCGTCGGGGAGCCGGCCATAGCGAGCGCGGAGCAACTGCCCCTGCGTACCCGGCCCTCCCTCCAGGCCGTGACCGGCACCGAAGGCCCGGTCACCGTCGACCTCACCGCGGAGGACGACACCCAGACGCTTCCACGACTGGACTCCCTCGAGCAGAAGCTCAAGGATCTGGAGCAGCAATTCGGCTGAGCGTCAAAGGAGTTGGGGGCACTCCCGAGGAGTGCCCCCACATCGAGCGGCGGTCCGTTCCTGTGCCACATCAGGCCGGGCCGCTGTCGAGTTCGAACCACACCACCTTCCCGGACCCGTACGCCATGACGCCCCAGGCGTCCGCGAGGGACTGCACGAGCAGCAGCCCTCTGCCGTTGGTGCGCGTACCGTCGTCGGCGATCGGTACCCGCGCCTTGGGCCTGCGGGCTGTGTAGTCCCGCACTTCGACCCTCAGCCGTTCCGGTGCCACGGTCGCGGTGACCACCGCGTCGTACTCCGTGTGCACCAGTGCATTGGTGACTATCTCGCTGGTCAGCAACTCCGCCACTTCCGAGCGTCCGGGCTTGCCCCAGTGCGAGAGCAACTCCCGTAACGCACGGCGCACTTCGGGCACCGCGCGCAGATCGGATCGTCCGAGTCTGCACTTCAGTGATGCGCTGTCCCCCTGTGCCGTGGCGCCGTCAGCCGACCGCTGCCTCGCCTGCCCTGTCATGACCCCGCCCCGTGCGCCGATGACTGCTCCCCTTCTGCGTTCTGGGTAGTACTTCGCTCCCGTACTCCGGTTGGCCTGCTTCCTCGAACAGGTTCACGGAATGCATTCCCGCCCACTCCACGCAGCACGCATGTCGATTCGTCAACTAAGCGCGGGGCGCGGCGTATCGGGGAGTGCGGGTGGAAAGCGGGGAACATCAGGAGCAGTGCGTGGGAGCCGACCGGCAATCGAACAGGAGCCGTGATGCACGACGACCGAAAGCTGGTGCAGGGACGTCTGGAGCGCGCCCTGCGGCAGTTCATCCGCCCCGCCCAGTACGGGGAGCGGGTGCCGCTGGCCCTTTCCGTATGGCATGCGCCGGGTGAACCCGTGCCGGTGGCAAAGGCCCTGGAGGCGGAGTTCGTCCAGTTCGAAGCCGGGACGATGTGGGGCAGCCCCTGGTCCACCAGCTGGTTCCGCCTCGAGGGCGCGGTGCCCGCCGAGTGGGCGGGCCGCCATGTCGAGGTGGTCGTCGATCCGGGGTTCAGTGGGGACGGGCCCGGCTTCCAGGCGGAGGGGCTGCTGTACGACGCCACGGGTGTACCGCTCAAGGGAATTCATCCGCGCAACCGCCATCTGACCGTCGCGGAGAGCGCCGAGGGCGGTGAGGGAGTTCAGCTGCTGTTCGAGGCCGCGGCGAATCCGGCCGTACTGCACGACTTCGAGCCGACCCGCCTGGGCGACATCCTGACTGCCGGGGATCGTCCCATCTACAGATTCGCGTCTGCCGATCTCGCCGTACTGCACCCGGAGGTCTGGCATCTGGTCCTGGACATCGAGGTGCTCTCGGAACTGATGCGGGAGCTCCCGGCCGACCGGCCGCGCTATCACGAGATCCTGCGCGCCCTCGAGGACATGCTCGACGCGCTCGATCTCCATGACGTACCGGGTACGGCCGCCGCCGCACGGGCCGCGCTCGCCGGTGAACTCGCCAAGCCCGCGGCCGCCAGCGCCCACCGCGTATCGGCCACCGGGCACGCGCACATCGACTCGGCGTGGCTGTGGCCCCTGCGTGAGACCGTACGCAAGGCCTCGCGCACCTTCGCGAACGTCACCGCGCTCGCCCGCGACTACCCGGAGCTGATCTTCTCCTGTTCGCAGGCCCAGCAGTACGCGTGGGTCAAGGAGCACCAGCCGCACATCTGGGAGCGCATCAAGAAGGCGGTCGCGGACGGCAACTGGTCGCCGGTCGGCTCGATGTGGGTGGAGTCGGACGCCAACATGCCGGGCGGTGAGGCGCTGGTCCGCCAGATCGTCCACGGCAAGCGGTTCTTCAAGGAGGAGCTGGGCGTGGAGACGGAGGAGATCTGGCTGCCGGACTCCTTCGGCTACACGGCCGCCTTCCCGCAGCTGGCGAAGCTCGCGGGCGTGCGCTGGTTCCTCACGCAGAAGCTGTCCTGGAACCAGACCAACAAGATGCCCCACCACACCTTCTGGTGGGAGGGCATCGACGGCACCCGGGTCTTCACCCACTTCCCGCCGGTGGACACGTACAACTCCCAGTTCCTCGGCAGCGAACTCGCGCACGTGGAACGCAACTTCGCGGACAAGGGGCGCGCCTCACGCTCCCTGGTCCCCTTCGGCTGGGGCGACGGCGGTGGCGGCCCCACGCGCGAGATGCTGGAGCGGGCCCGCAGGCTGCGCTCCCTGGAGGGCTCGCCGCGGGTCGAGATCGAGAAGCCCGCCGCCTTCTTCGAGGCCGCCGAGGAGGAGTACGCCGAGGTCGCGCCGGTCTGGTCGGGCGAGCTGTACCTGGAGTTCCACCGGGCCACGTACACCACGCAGGCCAAGACGAAGCAGGGCAACCGCCGCAGTGAACACCGGCTGCGCGAGGCCGAGTTGTGGTGCACGGCGGCCGCGCTGCGGGGCGGCGGATACGTCTATCCGTACGACGCCCTCGACCGCCTGTGGAAGACGGTGCTGCTCCACCAGTTCCACGACATCCTGCCCGGATCCTCGATCGCCTGGGTGCACCGCGAGGCGCGCGAGACCTACGCACAGGTGCTGGCCGAGCTGGACGACCTGACGGCGGAGGCCGCCCGGGCGCTCGGCCCGGGCGAACCGGCCGTGCTCAACTCCTCGCCGTACGCCCGCAGCGAGGTGGTCGACACGGCGGACGGTCCGGTGCACGTCCATGTGCAGGGACTCGCCACCAAGTCCCTCGCGGTCGCCGCCGCGCACACCCGGGACTCGGGCCTTTCGGCCGAGGAGACGGACGAGGGCATCATCCTCGGCAACGAGCATCTGTCCGTGACGGTCGACCGCGACGGACTGCTCACCTCGGTGCGGGACTTGGACGCCGGCGGCCGTGAGGTCCTCGCACCCGGCACCCGCGGCAATCTCCTTCAGCTGCACCCCGACCACCCCAACGAGTACGACGCCTGGGACATCGACAAGCACTACCGCCGCAAGCACACGGATCTGACGGCCGCCGAGTCGGTGGAGCTCGTGGAGTCCGGTCCGCTGCGCGCCGTCGTCCGGGTGGTACGGGCCTTCGGCAAGTCCCGTATCACCCAGGAATTGCGCCTCTCCACCGGCAGCCGGCGCCTCGACGTGGTCTGCGACGTGGACTGGCAGGAGTCCGAGAAGGTGCTCAAGGCGGCCTTCCCGCTGGACGTCCAGGCCGAACGGTCGGCCGCGGAGATCCAGTTCGGACATGTGCACCGGCCCACGCACACCAACACCGGCTGGGACGCGGCCCGTTTCGAAATCTGCGCGCACCGCTGGCTCAGGGTCGCGGAGGAGGGGTACGGGGTCGCGGTGCTCAACGACTCCACGTACGGCCATGACGTGACGCGCACCCCGCACGAGGAGGGCCTGGGCACCACGGTCCGGCTGACTCTGCTGAGGGCCCCGCACTCCCCCGATCCCGACACGGACCTCGGCACGCACCGGTTCACCTACGCGCTGCTGCCGGGGGCTTCGGCCGGGGACGCGGTGGCCGAGGGCCTCGCGCTCAATCTGCCGCTGCGGGTGACCGACGCGCCGGCCGTGTCACCACTGGTCACCGTGGACGACCCGGCCGTCACGGTCGAGTCCGTGAAGCTCGCCGAGGACCGCAGCGGCGATGTGGTCGTACGGCTCTACGAGTCGCGCGGCGGACGGGCGGACGCCTGGCTCACGGCCTCGTTCCCGGTGGAGCGCGCACAGGTGACGGACCTTCTCGAGCGGCCGCTGGGCGCGGCGCGGACGGACGCGCGGGGACTCGCGCTGTCGCTGCGCCCCTTCCAGATCGTGACCCTGCGGCTGCGGCCCGCCTGACGGGACAGGCACCGTATGACACCCCTGTGCCCGGCTCCGCGGGAGCTGCGGGGCCGGGCACAGGAAGGGGTGACGTACGCGTGCGAGTTACAGGATGCCGAGACCGAGACCGAGGTCCAGCTGAACGGCGGCGTCCAGGTCGAGGAGCGCGTCGACGTTGAGGCCCAGGTCCAGGTCGAGACCCAGCGCCACGTCGAGACCGAGCGCGGCCACGAGGTCGACGTCGACGACAGCGCCGACCGCGAGGTCGAGGTCCACGTCGAGGGCGGCGTCGATGACGGCGTCGGCGTCGACCTCGATGCAGGTGCCGATCTGCGTACCGATGTTCGCCAGGACGGCGGCGTTCAGGGCGATGCCCTCCTTGGCCAGGCTCAGCGTGGCGGAGCTGTCGCCCGAGTGGAGCTCGGCGTAGACCGAGTCCGACTTGAGCACGGCACCGAGCTTCACCGCGGCGCCGACGCCGACCTTGGCGCCCACCTTGGCGGTGATCAGACCGGTGCGGACGTCGACCACCACGTTGGAGATGACGACCTTCTTGCCGCCCTTGCGCAGCTCGATGCCACCGACGAGCGAGACCTTGCCGCCGGTGATCTTCTTGTTCTTGTGCGAGAGGACGCTGCCCTTGCCGACCTTCAGCTGCACCCGGCCTTCGGCGGAGGCGGCGCCACCGACACCTACGGCCACGATGCCGTGGGCCTCGAGGTCGATGAGGGCCGAGAGGTCGAGGGTCAGACCCGCACCGACGAGGACGGTGTTGGGCGACGGCGCGACGGCCGTGGCGGCCGGTGCGCGGTCGGGGGTGGCGGCGAGGGCGGCCGGGGCGGCGATGCCGGAGATGAGCAGTGCGGCGACGGCGACGGCGGAGACGCGGCGGTAGGCGGTCATGAGTGGCACGGGCCTTTCTGTGGAGAAAGTGTGATGGTCACTCAATGACACTTTCCGCGCCGACCGCCTCACTCAGCGGCTCGGTCGCTTAGTCCACTCATACGGACCACCGACACGCCACGGGAGATCTCGACACGCCGCCCTGACGGAGCCTCATGTATCAGGGCCTGCGTCCCGACCGCCGTCGTCTGCCGCCCGGGCCCTCAGGGCCTGGGCACGTTGCGGAGGTTGGAGCGGGCCATCTGGAGCATTCGGCCCACCCCGCCGTCCAGGACGATCTTGCTGGCGGAGAGCGCGAAGCCCGTCACCATCTCGGCGCTGATCTTCGGCGGGATGGAGAGCGCGTTGGGGTCGGTGACCACGTCGATGAGCGCCGGGCCCTTGTGCTTGAAGGCGTCCTTGAGCGCGCCCGCGAGCTGCTTGGGCTTCTCGACCCGTACGCCATAAGCACCGCAGGCACGCGCGACCGCGGCGAAGTCGGGGTTCTTGTTGCCGGTGCCGAAGGAGGGCAGGCCGGCGACGAGCATCTCCAACTCGACCATGCCGAGCGAGGAGTTGTTGAAGAGGACCACCTTCACCGGCAGGTCGTACTGGACCAGGGTCAGGAAGTCGCCCATCAGCATCGAGAAGCCGCCGTCGCCGGACATCGAGATGACCTGGCGATTGCGGTCGGTGAACTGGGCGCCGATCGCGTGCGGCAGCGCGTTGGCCATCGAGCCGTGCGAGAACGAGCCGATGATGCGGCGACGGCCGTTGGGACTGATGTAGCGGGCGGCCCAGACGTTGCACATACCGGTGTCGACGGTGAACACGGCGTCGTCATCGGCCAGTTCGTCCAGCACGGCGGCCACGTACTCGGGGTGGATCGGTACGTGCTTCTCGACCTTACGGGTGTACGCCTTGACCACGCCTTCGAGCTGGTCGGCGTGCTTCTTGAGCATCTTGTCGAGGAACTTGCGGTCGTTCTTGGCCCGCACCTTCGGGGTGAGACAGCGCAGCGTCTCGCGTACGTCTCCCCAGACCGCGAGGTCGAGGCGGGAGCGGCGGCCGAGGTGTTCGGGGCGGATGTCGACCTGGACGATCTTCACGTCGGTCGGCAGGAAGGCGTTGTACGGGAAGTCGGTGCCGAGCAGGATCAGCAGATCGCACTCGTGGGTGGCCTCGTAGGCGGCGCCGTAGCCGAGCAGTCCGCTCATGCCCACGTCGTACGGGTTGTCGTACTGGATCCACTCCTTGCCGCGCAGGGCGTGCCCGATCGGGGATTTGACCCTCTCGGCGAACTCCATGACCTCGGCATGCGCACCGGCCGTACCGCTGCCGCAGAACAGCGTGACCTTCTCGGCCTCGTCGATCATCTGGATGAGCTTCTCGAGGTCCTGGTCACCCGGGCGGATCGTGGGCCGCGAGGTGACCAGCGAGGTCTCGGCGGCCTTCTCGGGGGCCTGCTCATCGGCCACATCGCCCGGCAGCGATACGACGCTGACCCCGCGCTGTCCGACGGCGTGCTGGATCGCGGTCTGCAGAAGGCGTGGCATCTGCTTCGGGTTGGAGATCAGCTCGCTGTAGTGACTGCACTCGCGGAACAACTGGTCGGGGTGGGTCTCCTGGAAGTAGCCGAGACCGATCTCGTGCGAGGGGATGTGCGAGGCGAGCGCGAGGACCGGGGCCATCGAGCGGTGGGCGTCGTAGAGACCGTTGATGAGGTGCAGATTGCCCGGGCCGCAGGAACCCGCGCACGCGGCGAGGTTGCCGGTGATCTGGGCCTCGGCGGCGGCCGCGAAGGCGGCGGTCTCCTCGTGCCTGACCTGGATCCACTCCATCGCGGAGTTGCGGCGGATGGCGTCGACGATCGGGTTCAGGCTGTCCCCGACCACTCCGTACATCCGGCGGACGCCCGCGCGCGTGAGGATGTCGACGAACTGCTCGGCGACGTTCTGCTTGGCCATGGGGTCTGCACTCCTCGTACCGGTTCATGGGTGATTCGTACGGTTGCTGCCCATGATCCGGCCGGTGCGGCGTTATGTCTCCCAGACGGCCGCCGCGGTGCGATCGTCCGCGTACCCCTTCACACGCAGCTGGACGTCCGCCAGATACTCGGCGAGTCCGGGCGGATCGCCCTCGGCCCAGCGCTCCCGCAGGACGCCGGCGAGCGCGGGTTCACCGCGCAGGGGCTCGGCGAGCCCGCCGCTGCACAGGAGCAGGGTGTCGCCAGGGCGGGCGACGGAGGCACGGAAGCGGAAGGGTTCGCGGGGCGGTCCCGGCGGTTCGTCGTACGGGCTCGGGGGTGTGGTGATGCCGAGGTCCATGGTCAGCCGGTCGCCGTCGGGGCCCTCGGAGGGCACCGAGCCGAAGCCCACCACGGGCTCGCCCGCGAGGTCGGCGACCTTGGGCTCGATGTCCTGCCATTCGCCGTTACGGAGCCGGAAGAGGCCGCCTCCGCCGACACCGAAGAACACCCGTGTACGGCACTCGGGGTCGGCGGGCAGCAGCAGACAGCGCAGGGAGGTGGCGGTGTACTCCTCGGGTTCGAGACCCCGTTCCGCGGCGCCGGCCCGGAGCTTGCCGAGGCTGCGGTCGGTCAGCCGGTGCAGGCCCGACTTGAGGTCGCCCCGTCGGGCGGCCCTGATGTCCTCGGCGAGCCGCGCGTGACTGCGGCCGACGGCTCGGCCGATCCAGTGACAGGCCTCGGCGGCGGCGAGGTGGGCGCCGGGGGTGGCGCGGGCGCCGGTGGCCATCGCGACGAGCACCAGCGCGTTGTCCCCGCTGCCGAAGCGTGCGGTGAGCAGGGAGTCCCTGCGGACCTCGCCGCGGTAGCGCGCGGAGTCGCCGCGCACGGAGGTGGCGCGCAGGGTGTACGCCCCGTAGTGCGCGCCGTCGAGGACGGTGTCGGCGACCAGGTCGCCGAGCTCGTCGGGGTCGGCGGGCGGCAGCGTGCTGGGCTCGGGGTCGTAGGTCGGCGGTCCGTCGCCCACGTAGGTGGGGCGGGCGGTCGGCCTCGGTCCGGTCTCGGTGACGTCGGCGGGGCCGGCGTGCTTCGGGCCCGGGGTGGGGGTGACCTGGGTGGGGGTGACCTGGGTGGGGGTCGCC
>JOGW01000030.1 GCA_000721375.1 Streptomyces sp. NRRL B-3428
CAGCCGCACCAGAAGCGCCCCAGATCCGTCGGGTCCGGACGGTCAACCACGGGCATGAGCCGACCGAGGGCAGCGGCTCCAACCTGACCGTTCCAGCAGATCAGGGGGCAGATCACGCCCAATTGATCAGTGATTCCCAAGCTCAGCGCTCGGCCCAGACAGCACAGCCGGCCGTGCGTTAGCGTGCCCCTGTGCCGAGCACTGGGGAGGGCCACGTGAACCAAAGCGTCCGACTTGAAGGACTCAGGATCGGTGATGTCCTGCGAGTGAGCTGCGAGTCAGCGCGCGCTCGGGTAGTCGGTGTGTCTCGGTTCGATGCATCGATCGAGTGGCCATGGGCCGAGATCGATCGTGGCTCCCACTTCCGCTGGAACGGCCAACGAGCCTTCTCCCGTTCTGCTTCCTCCCGAGACTCGGTCATGAGTCTCTTCCGAACCAGTCCGGAACCTTGGGAACTGAAGGCCGGTGACACCTGCCTGGTAGGAATACCTGAGACGCTTGTGCGGATCATCGACATCGGTCGCTACGACCCGCCTCAAGATGTCGGGTGGCTTCCTCGTCCCCACACCATGCTGGTGGTACTGCCCATCGATCACCCAATCGACCCCATGGATGAAGATCAGGGCGACACGATCTGCCTCGACTCGGCCGAACCTCTGAAGATCGAACTCGTCTCACGCGGAGCCGTGTGAACGTGGCGGGATGATGCGCTTATGAGCAAGGGAACCAGCAAACCCCCATCCGAGATCACCCGCGTCACGACCGTGGCTGATGGCGTCGCGCAGACATTCACTTGGGAAGAGGGCGCACGGATCGAGGTGCGGAACCTCGGTAGCACGGTAGTAGTCGAGGCGAATGCCGAAGGCCTCAGAACACTGGCCGGCCATCTGCTCACCCTCGCGAGGGAGGGGGTTCCCGACGGGAGCCACCTTCACCTGGAGGACGGCAACGGCCTTGTGGAAGGTTCTGCTGAACTGGTCCTGGAACGGTGCGACTTTGAGGAATGAGGCCGAGCGCGGACGGCGGCCACATCGCTCTGACTGAGGCTGTCTGTCGAATGCGTGTCGAAGTAGGTCAGATCCGCTGGCGCACCGGCGCGAACAGGCTGGTCAGGCCCCTCGCCAGCCACGACAGTCCGAGCGCCTTCTAAGCACTCGGGCCAGCGCAGATGACCAGCCGCACCAGGCCCGGGCCCCGTGAGCGATCGAGCTCCTAAGGCGGTGGCTTCCTGACAACCAGCGGCAACGGCCAGCCGGCACAGGCCACGAGCGCGTTGCCGTCCTCGGCGAGGAAGAGCAGGGTGGTCCATGTTCGGTCTGCAGCATCGATCATCCCTGTACGCACGGGCTGGTCATGTGCGCGGATGAGCTGCACTGCTCGTTCCAGCCCAAGAGGTTCGAGGCCGAACAAACGCATGCGTTGAAGGCGGCGCCCGAAGACCCCCGCATGTTGGCCCGCGGGTTGTGCTCGGTCTGCCACCCAGTAGGTGGCGCCACTGCGGAGGGTGGCCAGGGCTCTCACGGATACCTCGTCATCACCGGCCAACAGAGATTCCAGCACTTGCCGTTCCACGGTCACCCCCGCTTGGATCTTGCGGTACAGCAGCCAGCAGAGCAACCCCAGCAACCGAGGGTGAGCGCGTGCCCGTTGCGTGCCCGACACGTCGGGGAGCAGCGGTGAACGGTGGGCGCAGTGGGCGATCTCAGGAGCGACGGTTCGCGCCCGTCTGCGCACGTCAGGGCCACAATCACCCCTAGATCACCGGCGATTTTCAAGCTCAGAGCGCGAGTTCGATTCTCGTCACCCGCTCCAGGCAAGAGCCCCGGCCAGTGGCCTGGGGCTTCTTTGTTGGCTGGACCGGTCTAAGGGTCGCGTGCCAAATCTGTGCCAGATGTTTGATCATCTGGCCTCCGTGCCACGAACTTTCGAGCCGCCTTCCTCGCCTTCCGGACGCTCCAGTCGAGCTTCCCGGCGACCTCTTGCTGCCGCTCGTCTTCCGAATGCTGGTAGCCCCTAGCCGCCTTCTCGGAGGGCTGCCCGGCGCGGACCATGGTGTCCTTCAACGTCGCACCCGATCGGATCGTCAGGGTGTGCCCGGTGTGACGAAGGTCGTACGGGCGGAAGCCGTCGGGCAGCCCGACCAAGGCACACGCCTTGCGCCACTTCCTGCCAAAGGTCGAGCATCGGAACGGCTTGCCCTTCTCTCCTACAACACCGGCCGGTGCCGCAGAGCGGACGCTCTCCAGGCCATGCACGGAACAATCCAGGGCAATGATGGGGCCTATCCCCGCACGACCCATAGGGCTGTTCATGACTCAAGCGCGCGTAGCCAAAACTGCCGCAATCGCCATCAACGGGCTTATAGAACTCGGGATCGCAGACGACTCGCGTCACCGGGTCCTGCGAGTTGTACCGGGGTGTCGGGCGCGGATCACGCCGAAGCAGTCTCGGAGGCAGCACCCGATCAGTCTGGCCCCATCCGATCCACCCACACCCACCGGGCGTCGAGTCCCAATAGACGTACGACGTTTTGATCCCAGTTGATGGGCGACGGCGTGCGTAGCGACGCCGGGTAACTCGAGAGATGCCGGGCCAACAAACCCGATGGCTTGGCACCCTGGCAAGGTCTTAGGCTGCAGCGCTCAGATCAGCAGGGGGAGGGATGGGATCGAGACCGCATTTCGCACTCTTCGACGAGTTCGGCAAGCAACTCCTGGCCTACTGCACCGACGTTGCAGGCTTCTTCTACGCCAGCGAACCAGGCAGGCGCATCATCACGCTGAGGCAGTGCAGTCCCAGGCCGTCCTTCCTCGACGTGGCCACCCAAGCCCGAGTAGAGCAAGTTGACGTATCCATCGCGATGCTCGACAGCCAGGCACGGCCGTTCGCCAGCGAACTCGTCTGCGGCCTGAAGGTAGGAGACTTGCAGGACTCCGATACGCCGTTCGATCTCCCGATCTCCGGGACGACCTGGAGCGCCCCGACCGTGGCAGCTCGCCCCATTTGGGACCGATGGAGCCAGGGCAGCCCGCAAGTCAAGAATCTCTGGGCAGCGTACGCACCCAATGGCCGCGAGGCCTGGCTCGACCTGGTGTGCAGACAACGACGACGACCTGGCACCGACGTACAAAACGGTGTATTCCACCTCGACGGCCGCTACATCACCAGCCTGACCAGCTTCTACCTGGCCATCGGTGAGGCGATCAACGGCCCCGGCGGCTACTTCGGAGCTGGCTACTTCTGGTTCGAGGAGGCCCTCAAGGGCGGGTACGGGGCCATGCCGCCGTTCACTTTGATCTGGAACGACTGGGAGATAGCGGCGGCCCGGATGAGGTTCCCCTACCACCCCGCAGATGGGACTCCGGCTGATTGCTTTGAGATGACGGTTGCCCACCTACGCCAGGCAGGCGCCGAGATCATTTTGCCGTGATCTTCTCTCTCGGACGGTACTTGCCAGTCCGGGAGCGCGAGCCAGGACGTGCACGTCCTGGCCGATCACGGCCACCGTCAGTTGGGACAAGAATGTCAAGCATCTACCAGGACGGGACACCCACACCCACCTGGACTGAGTAGAAACCTTCTCTACGGGTTCAAGGCGCCCCGCACGCGGGGCGCGCTCCATGCGGGGACCGTCGGGGGTAGACCTTGTAGTCGGGCAAGGGGCGGCCTGCGTTGTCTCTGGCTCGACAAGAACGGTGGCATCGCCACCTACTCGTCATCGGCAGCCGACTCCCAGGTCAGCAAGGGCACTCCTGCCACTGTTGTGATCTCAATTATCTCGCAGCCCATGAGATGAACAGCGGCGAACAGACGCTGCTGCACCAGCTTGCCGTCTTCAGGCGGAAAGTCGATCCGGATGTGGTGAGGCTGGGACCCGTTGTAGGTGAGCAACCAGTCGGTGTCGACCGTCGCAAAGTGGTCTTGTCCCATTGCGGCATCCGCGGAGCGCCATGAGCCCCGATCCGCACAGGGAGCCAGCGCCGCGCGCAGGATTCGCGAGCGCTCGGGATAGGAGAATGCACCCTCAGTTAGGCGCAGACACCTGCGGGTCCGTGGCCGGAAGGCGTTGAACCACGGTGCAAGTTCCGGCTCCATCTCGGGGAGCACGCTGGTGCCGAGGTGCCCGTCGGCCCAGCTTTGGATGAAGTCTGCTGCGCCCATGCGATGGGTCTCGTACTGGCCATCACGGCTCCACACGACTACGGGCCATTGCTCTGGAGCCTTATCGGTGAGCCAGCACAGCCGGTCTGCGTCCATGGTGGCGCCCCAGATCAACAGCGCGCCTGGATCAGGGTGTAGCGGATGCGGATAACGCCCGGGGTGGCTCTCGCGTGATCCCAGGGGGGCACTTTGCCACTGGACACCGTTGTATTGGCTGGTCCCGTACGGGGTCCGCAGGTAGAGGAAGTCGCAGAACTCCCCCGAGCCGTAGGTTTCGACGAGCAGTTTGTAGTCACTGGGCAGACGGGTGCCGATCTCAGCCTCCACTGCGGTCCAATCCCCGTGAGCATCCACGGGGTCAGTCGGCGGGGCCACAAGCTGGATCACTTCATGGCGGTCGGTCGCAGCAAGTTTCCGATCAGGCATGACGGCAGCGTAACCAGGCCACCGCAACGTGACCGATGGAACCTCAGGCAGCGAAGACCTCACCCGACTGCTGGACGACCGCTAGGCACCAGCGTGCCCCTCCCGTGCCCGATCGAGCGGGGAATCACGGGGAGCAGCGGGCACTCACGGTGGGCGGACACGGGAACGGTCCCCGACCGTGTCACCTGGTCAGCGGCCGTTCCACCTGCGCGGTGGGTGTGGGATTTGAACCCACGGTGGCTTGCACCACGACGGTTTTCAAGACCGTGAGCCAGCAGCCGGAACTCGTCTCAGTCGGACGCCCGGAAACAGGCTGCCGCGACCTCAAGCGCCTCACTCAAGGAGGGCACCTCTTGGCGGAACGTGTTCGGGATCATCGTCACTCGGTAGGCGTCCCCCGACAACGGCATAACCTTCACGAGTCCGGCATCCGTGTCGAAGGGCTTCCGGCTCAGCATCAGGCTTCCGTGGCTAATGTCCGGATAGTACAGGCGTAGTTGAGGATGGTCATGAGCCGCCTGAAGGAACGGACGATCGCCAAGGTGCCACTCACTGGAGAGCAGCTGCCCCCACTTGGTCGGGACTGGATTGCCGTCTTCGAATGCCTGCGCCAGTTCGCTCCAGCTCATGAACGGGAAGCGCTCGTGCAGCTCACGCAGACCACAGCCCTGGCGCCAGAAGGCTGCTGCTTCCACCACGGCGACGAGATCGTTCGTCCACCCGCCCGACAAGGAGAAGGTCCGGTGCCGTTGGAACTGCACATGGAACATCCCGTCTGCGCGACGTGACACGAGGATCGGCCCTCTGGCGCTGCCGACCTCAACATCGTCGTACGAGCTGTTGACGGCCCGCACCTCGCCCAGATCGAGGCCCTGAGGCACTGCGATGAGTTGCATGCGCCGGACCAACTCGCCCTGCTGCGTGCGATCGGGATCGGTCCCGCCACTCGGGTCCGGTCCTTGGTCACCTGCCGTCATGCCCGCCCCCGCGAGTGAGATATCGAGACAGCCACAATAGGCCGTGGGACAAATCCTGCTCATGCCAAACATCAGCCGGCCGAACGCCGCCTGGCTATAGTCCGGCCATGGCCACGACAGGCACGGATCCGACATTCACAGACGGAATACGGCACTTGATCCGTCACCCGCTGCTCCTGATACCTCTCGCGCTCGTCGTGCCCATCGTGATCTGGACGCGGGAACACTGGCACACGGTGATCGCTTTGCTCCTCGGGATCTTGCTGGCCGCCATCGGTTCGGTTCCCGTCGTGCGCAGCCTCGAACGCCTCAAGATCGCGTCGGCAGAGGCGAGCGACACCACGAAGGACACAGGTACTGGCAGCTGAGTGGTCCTGGCCTCCGTCTCAGTTTCCGTCCCATTCAGCGACGTTCACCGCCGTTCAGGGGAGGTCGAAGGCGCCAGGCACACCCACCGCTAACCGCGCACGAACGCAGGTGAACGCGCCCGCACACGGCCCATCGCATCGCCAACACAATTGGAAAGCGTGCGCCCAACCGTTGACTCGCCCATTGAGACCTCCACCGACCGCTCTGCAAGGTGTCGCACGCAGGTGAAAGCATCCTTCGCATGCCTCTTCCGTACCCGGATGATCTGACTTCCCTGGTCCTGCGCACCGACTTCGGCGATGACGCGGCCTGGCATGCCGTTCAAGCTGCCGTTGATGCTGCTGACGAACACACCGCTGCCACATACGTCAGTGATCCACGCTTCAACCAGGCCGACATCCAGACCCTTGTTGCCGAGGAAGACGAGCAGATCGTCACGGTGTTCCTCGCGGACGCGATCACCATGACTGATCCCTCCCATTCTCTACTGGCCGTTGACCTCTACGACGAACCAGGGCGGGTGTTTCGGGTGCCTGCGCAGGAGTTCTTCGGGGTTTCCGCCAACTTGAGCATCGCCAACATGGACTTCGCCGACTTTGCCGATGCCGCGGATGAATCGGGGACCTTCCGGGGCTTCGACGACGCCTGAAACTCACATGGTGAGGGCTGCGGTACGCCGCAGAAGTGCAGCAACCGCGCCGACCACTACCGACCGTAGTAGGCCCTCACTGGCCGCCTGAGCGCCCAGGAGATCTCAGCGACCGTCGCGCCGGCAGTTCGGGACGAAGTGGCCCTCGCGCCAGGAGCGGACGGCAGGCTTCTACAGTGCGGCCATGCCTGTACCCGAGATCATCCCCATCGCGCACGAGCCGGACTACCGCACGAGCACGATCGGCAGGTTCGATGGGGGTCAGTTCTTCGCCTCCATCACCTATGCGTCCCCAGAGAGCGAGGAGCGGGACGATGCTCGGGAGGGCCGGAAGCAGCTCTACGCCGTGCTGCACAAGTTCAACCCTGAGGGTAGCCACACCGATTCGGACATCTGGTGTGCCGGCACCTGGGACCAGCAGCAGCGACACCGCTATGACGAGCATTCCCCGCTCAACCTGGCGGAACGGAAGCTGGAAGGCATGCTGGCCGGCCTTCCGGGGCGCGAGTACGGCAGCATCGCGATCAGGCCGTTTCAACTCACGGTCGACGGCGTGGTTTTCGGCCTCGTGACCGAATGCCATGGCGAAGATGAAGACGGAGAGCACGACTGGGCCGAGCTGTACCCGGACGGGCTGGGATTCGGCGATCCCTGGGATGGCGAATGCTCGACATGAGCAGCGGCGCGGGCCGTCCCAGGGCTGTGGATGGCTTCAGGCCGTGACGGCAGCTCTGACGGCGACGCATATGGACGCAGGCGAACCCCAGAGGACCTCGGCGGAACCGGTCGCAGGAGCCGAGCCCCGTGTCAGGGCCGCTGCCTACGTCCTCTGAGCGTTCAAGCCCTGGATCGTACGGCGCACAAGATCCCCGCATAGATGGCCCCTTGTCCGACGCCGACTTGTTCAGCTCCCAGGGCTGCTCCGCCGTGACTGCACGCACGACCTGGATCAGTGGGAGGCCTGGCGAATCAGCGCCCCGTACGGAGCGGCCCACATCATGATCAGCCGTGGGCAGCCGCCAGTAACCGGCCCGCCGGCAACGAAATTTCCCTGCCAAGTGCAGCGTGTTGAACACCTGTGGGAAGGACTGCGTGGCTCTGCTCAGGACCCTCGACAGTTGCTGGTGCGCGGTGCGGGTCGGAGCAGGGTCTCAACCCCTTCGGTGATACCTGTCAGGCGCATCGGATGGCCTGCGTAACGAAGCCGGCCGCGCCCTTCTCAGCGGTGGCGCGGGCGAGGCAGCAAGGCGAACGCGCTCTCCGCAATTGAGGTCAGGCGGGCGGGACTGTGGCCGGACGCGCCCACGACATCGATCCCACGGACGATGGCCAGCAGAAGGTACGCAAGGTCGTCGGGATCTGCGTCAGGGTCGATGTCGCCGCTGCGCTGCGCCGCTCGCACACACGCGGCCACCGCCGTCGCGACCACGGAGAAGCAGTCGTTGGCCAGGCGTTCCACCTCGGAGTCGGAGGCGCCGATCTCCAGGGCCATCTTGGCGGCGAAGCAGGCCGCCGCCGCCCGGTCGGGGGCGGGGGGTACGTCGTCGGCGAGTGGCACCCCTTCGACGGCGCGGAGCAAGAACCCCCGCAGTCGTTCCAGGGCGCCCTCGTCCGGTCCGGCGAGCGCCTCTGGCACAAACTCCCCCAGCCTGGCGGAGTACCCGGCCATCGCCTGCAGCAGCACGCCGTGCTTGCCGTCGAACGCGCCATAGAGGCTGCCACGGCCCAGGCCGGTGGCGGCACTGATGTCGTCGACGCTCGTGCCGTTGTAGCCCGAGGCGCGGAATTGCCGCTCGGCGGCATGGATGACGTGGTCGCGGTCGAAGCTTCGTGGTCTCGCCATACACAAAAGGTACGGCCGACCCGCCGTTCTTGACAACCTAGTACAGAACTACTTAGATTTCTTACTGTTCAGTACAGAACCGTCCTGAGCTCACCCGGCGCGATGGAGAGCAACCACGCCTTTGAACTCCTCCGCGCCGCCCGGCATTGCGACGCCTTCCAGGCCGGCGAGGCCCGGTCCGAATGCCCGGCGCAAGACACTTCCTGCACTTTGAACAGCCCGAGACGGTCGCCGACCACATCCCACACCCTCGGCTTCCTGAACAGCTGCCCCCCAACCACCCAGAACTCGAAGGGTCGACCGAACCATGACTGACAAGGGAACACAGGAGGCCATGGCTGTGGCGACTCCTCCGTACGCGAGCGACGCACTGGCCGAGCAGACCGTCGACGCGGTGGTGATCGGCGGGGGCGCCGCGGGGCTGAACGGTGCACTGATCCTCGCCCGCTCCCGTCGCTCGGTCGTCGTGATCGACAGCGGCTCCCCGCGCAACGCGCCCGCGGAGGCCGTGCACGGCGTCATCGTCCTGGACGGCACCCCGCCGTCCGAGGTCCTTCGACAGGGCCGGGAGCAGGTGCGCCAGTACGGCGGACACGTCGTGTTCGGTGAGGTGGTCTCGGCCGAGCGTGCCGCCCGGTCGGCGGACGGGGACCTGCGGTTCACCGTCACCCTGGCCGACGGCCACCGCATCACCGCCCGCCGCATCCTGGTGGCCACCGGCCTCACGGATGTACTGCCACAGGTGCCCGGGCTCGCCGAGCACTGGGGACACAGCGTGGTGCACTGCCCGTACTGCCACGGCTGGGAGGTGCGCGATGAGCCCATCGGCATCCTCGCCACCGGCCCGGCCTCCATCGACCACGCGTATCTGTTCCGCCAACTGACCGAGGACCTGACCTACTTCACCCACGGCACCGACCTCGACGAGGACAACCGCACCCGCTTCGCGGCCCGCGCCATCCGCGTCATCGACACCCCGGTCACCGGGGTAGTCAACCGCGAGGACGGTGCCCTCGTCGGGGTGCGCCTGGCCGACGGCCAAGTCGTGGCCCGCCGCGTCCTCGCGGTCGCCGCGCCGATGCAGGCCCGCACCCAGGGCCTGGAAGGTCTGGGCCTGTCGGTGCAGGACACGCCGAAGGGCCGCAGCTTCGCCTCCGGCGTGGCCGGCACCACCGAGGTGCCGGGTGTGTGGGTAGCCGGCAACGCCACCGATCTGGTCGCCCAGGTCGGGGCCTCCGCAGCGGCCGGCGCACTGGCCGGCGCCGACATCAACAGGATGCTGGCCATCGCGGACACCGACGCGGCCCTCCAGGGAATCGCCGATGCAAGCCCCGAAGCGGCCACACGATGATCTTGAAGCCCTGGGATCTCAGCCCGTCGCCCGCTCGCCTCACGGGCAACTGAGTGATTCCGCTCGTCCGCCCCGCCCCTCTCAGGAGCTACTGATGCCCTTCCTTGCGAACACCCCCGTGGAGAAAATGACCGGGCCTTACGCGCGGCGCTGGTGGGCGCTGCTCGTGCTGTGCCTGAGCCTGCTGATCACGGTGATGGCGAACACGTCGCTGATCGTCGCAGCCCCCGACATGACCACCGACCTGGGCCTGAGCAGCAGTGATCTGCAGTGGGTCGTCGACTCGTACACCGTTCCGTACGCGGCGCTGATGCTGGTGCTTGGCGCGATCGGCGACAAGTACAGCCGGCGCGGCGCGCTGGTCCTTGGTCTGCTGATCTTCGCCGGCGGTTCGGTGATGGGGAGCATGGTCGACGAGACCTCACTGGTCATCGTGGCCCGCGCGATCATGGGTGTCGGTGCCGCGGTCGTGATGCCGGCCACGCTGTCCCTGGTGGTCGCGACCTTCCCCCGAAGCGAGCGGGCCAAGGCCATCACCGCCTGGGCCGCGACCTCCGGGGTGGCGGTAGCCGTCGGCCCGCTGGTCTCCGGCTGGCTGCTCGAGGACCACGCCTGGGGCTCGACCTTCCTGATCAACGTGCCGATCGCCGTCCTCGCCGTGTTCGGCGCGCTCGCCCTGGTACCGCCGTCCAAGGCGCAAGGCATGGACCGGATCGACTACGTCGGTGGTCTGCTGTCGATCATCACGGTCGGTTCGCTGATCTACGCCGCCATCGAGGGCCCGCACTCCGGCTGGGGCACCGGCCCCGTCACCGCCGCCGTGGTCGCCGGTGTCGGTCTGGTCGCCTTCGTCGTCTGGGAACTGCGGCACCCGCACCCGATGCTGGACGTCCGAAGGTTCGCGCTGCGGCCCTTCAGCGGCTCGATGCTCGCGGTGATGTTCTTCTTCTTCGGCATGTTCGCAGTGATCTACTACTCGACGCAGTTCCTGCAGTTCGTCCTCGGCTACGGCGCCCTGGACACGGGTGTACGGCTGCTGCCGCTGGGCGGTGCGGTGTTCCTCGGGTCCGCGGTGACCGGTGTGCTCGCCCCGAAACTGGGGGTGAGGGTGATGGCCGTGACCGGCATGGCCGTCGGCACGGTGGGCATGTTCCTGCTCACCCAGATCGACAAGGGGTCGACGTACGGGGACTTCCTGGCGCCGCTGATGCTGCTGGGCCTCGCGCTCGGACTGGCCATCTCCCCGGCGACCGACACGATCATGGGCTCCTTCCCCGAGTCCGAGCTGGGCGTCGGCGGCGGTGTCAACGACACCGCGCTGGAGCTGGGCGGGGCGCTGGGCATCGCGGTCCTCGGCTCGCTGCTTGGCACGGCCTACCGGGACGAGCTGACCGACCTGGTGGGCAACCGGCTCCCGGCGGAGGCGATGGAGACCGCCAAGGACTCCGTCGGCGCCGGCCTGGCCGTCGCGCAGCGGGTCGCGCAGGATCCCTCCGCCGGGCCCCAGCAGGCCCAGGCCGCCGTGGACGCCGTCCACCAGGCATTCGCCCACGGAGTCGCCCAGACCAGCCTCATCGGCGGGATCATCATGGCCGCCGGAACACTGATCGTCCTCGCGGTCCTGCCGGGCCGGCGCGGGCTCACGCAGAAGAGCGCCGAGCAGGGGGCCGGGACGACGGTGAGCGAGGCGGCGACTGTGCGGGAGCACACCGGGTCCACCCGCTAGATCGCCGACGGGGCGTCCACTGGATCGCCGGGGACGCGTCCGCCGGAGCGCCGGGCACCGCCTCCGCCGGATCGCCCGCCAGGCTCGTCAGGCAGGAGCCGGGCGGCGCGAGACGCGCAGGGCGCGGGCGTGGTCCACGGTCCACGGCCACGCGGATCCTCTGTTGGAACACCTCACCGTCCTCGGCTTGGAGGCCGAGAACGGTGAGGTGACAGCGGCGGTCGCCGCAGACGCCGCCCTGCGACGTTCAGGATCCCCGCCCACATCCACTGCACCGCAGGTCAGGACAGGTTCGTACGTCCCAGAACCCCCGGACGAAGACTTGGAAAGCGTGTGGGCCCTGGAACACGAGCGGAGAACAACTCTGGGAGCCGTCCGGGAGCCGACTCGCTCCCCCAACCCCCTCCCAGGGTCACGTTCTAAAGGCCGTCGCGCTCGACCAGAGAGCCGTCAGCGCTCAGCATGTAGATGCGCGGCGGATCCATATCCGCCATGACTCTCCTCAACTCCGCTTCCCGCGCGGCGGGATCGGGCCCGTGTGGGTCCCGCACGCGGAACCCGTATAGCTCGATGGCGTCCGCGGCAACGTCGTCGGGCTCGGGGCGGCCTTCCTGAATGAACCCGCAAAGCGCGCGCAGCGCTTCCTCTCCCAATTCCAAGGGGTGGAAGGGCAGGGCATAGGGCTCTTCCTCCTCGCCGGGCCAAGGGATGGTGTCTGCGGGACGGTCTCCGGCCCAGTAGGGCAGTTCGAAGGGGAGCGGTTCGCCGATGTTCTCGATGATTCCGTTGTCCGGCGACAGGCTGAGGGAGCGGACGAGCCGCCCGTCCTCCCAGACAGCGAAGGCCAGCCAGTCGACGACGCTGTGCATGGCGTGCAGCACAAGCCGTCGGCCGGCGCTAGCCGCTACGAGGTGATCCGGGAGCTGAGAAGGGGCGTCGATCATCACGCCCTGATCGCCGATGACCTCCACTCCCGGCCAACTCGCCGCGTACACCGTCTCCTTCGGCGGGTACACGCCCTCCCAGAGGTTCGAGCCCTCGCACTGCTCGATCTCCCAGCCGGGGTAGAGCCGCCGCATCATCGCGAGCGTTCGGCCAAGGTCCGCCGCCCCTACGCGCCGAAGCAACCCCGGCACGTTGCCGTCCGCGTACACCAGCAGTCCCGTCTTGGCTCCCATGGCCCCTCCCCAGAGCGTCACGCCTAATGATGGGCGCACCTTAACCGTGAGCACTGACAGACTGACTTGCCTGCTTGACTTAAAGGCTGTTGCAGAAGGCCGTGTTCGGGCAGGTCAGGGGGTGTGTCGCGTCGTCTGGTCATGAGGCGAGGGCGAGGTTGTGCATGTGGGCGACGGCTCGGACCGCGTGGTGAAGGCCGTCGCCGTGCTGCCGGCAGAATCAGCGCCCGTCACGGTCGAGTTGGCGCGGTGCACGGCGCAGGCGACACTGGCTTCGCCACACTCAGCGGCCGCCTCGACGTCCCCCTGCACCGCACCGCAGCGGCGTACCGCCACACCTCGCGGAGCAGCCGAAAGCTCTCCGCAAAGCTCAATGCCAGACCACTGCGAACGCAGAGCCCCAAGAGTGCCCAGGCCCACCATCGTGGCGGATGTACGAGATCAACCGAGTTTCAAAGACGGGTTCTCAAGGAAACGGCCTAGTCCCGCCCGACAACAGTGTTCGGCGCTGGCACGAGCGGCGCGAGGTAATAGGCGTGTGCAGCATCCAACGCGAGACGTACCGCGCCGGTGACGACGGCGTTCTCGCCGAGCGGTGATGCCTCGACGCGAGGGGGACGCGGGGCCAACTCGGCGATGCGTCGACGCAGTGGGGGGAGCAGGACGTCGCCCGCCGCTGCGACCGCTCCGGTGAGGACCACGAGTTCCGGTGCCAGGAGCATTCCGATCGTGGCGATCGCCCGTGCGGCAGCCTCCAGCGCCGTGTCCAACATGGGTGCCGCTGCGGCGTCTGCGCGTCGAGCCGCTTCGAACACGTGGGCCGCGGTGACCCGGTGCGGGTCGCCTTCGGCCAGGGCATACAGCTCCGCCCCGGGTGCGGACGGCGTGAGCGGTCCGCCCCGCGCGGACAGTTCGGCGACCAGCAGCACGCCCTGGTCACGGGCCCGGGCCGCGATGGCGTCCGCGCCCGAGAAGTCGCCCATCAGGGACAGGAATCCGAGATCGCGCGCTGCGTTGTCGTGGCCGCGTACCAAGGTGCCCGCCGCGCACAGGCCCACACCGAGACGTTCCCCGGCCAGCAGGCATGCCACGTCCTGCGCGGCAATGGCGCGGCCCTTCCAACGCTCGGCGATCAGTGCGAGGTTGCAGTCGTTCTCCACGTACACGTGGGAGGTGAAGTCAGGGGCCAGGGCCGCGCGGACGTCGACGTCGAGGAAGCCGGGGATGCCGGTGCGCCGGCGGACGATGCCTTCGGCGTCGACCGTGCCGCTGGTGCCGATGCAGACGGCCAGGATCTGGCCGGTCGTGAGGCCGGCGATCCGCATCGTGTCCGCCGTGAACTCGCGTACGCGGGTCAAGCGTCGCTCCGCGGCGATGGCGGGATCGTCGAAGAGGTGCTGTCGCTCCTGGACGGGGGTGCCATGCAGGTCGGCCAGGGTCACACGGACGCTGTGTGCACCGATGTCGACCCCCAGGACGTATCCGGCGGTCGCCGCGAAGGAGAAGTAGCGGGAGGGGCGCCCTCGTCCGGACAGCCGGCCGGCGGAGCGATCGGAGCTTTCCTGGGCCCAGCCGAGGCGTACGAGGTGCTCGGAGGCGGCCAGCACGGTGGGGCGTGACATGCCGGTGGCGTCCATCAGCTCGTTGGACGACATGTCGCCGAGTTCCGGGGGGCGCTCGCGCAACGTCTCCAGGACACGGGTCGCGTTGACCCGCCGGGCCGAGGCGGACGTGGCGATATCGCCTGACATCACGTGGCTCACTCGCTCCTCACGGCCTGGATGGCCCGCAGGCCAGGCGGCTACTTGCTCAGGATCTTGACCGGAGCGATGGACGGATGTCAGCCTAGCGCTCGTTTAATAAGCATCGCTTAGATAATGCTGGAGGCGGCGAAGAGCCGTCGTCAGACCGCCTGTTCGGTGCCGCGCACCGCGTGGGCCTCCGCCCGCCTGCCCGTCACGACAAGGGACCGCCGCCATGCCTGTGCACCCGACCGACCCGTCGTCCGGCGAACACCGCCGGCCCAATGTGCTGGTCTTCTTCACCGACCAGCAGCGCTGGGACACCACCGGCCTGCACCGCAATCCGATGGGGCTGACTCCCACGCTCGACCGACTCGCCGCGGACGGGGTGAGCGTGGACAACTCCTTCACCTGCCAGCCCGTCTGCGCACCGTCCCGGGCCAGCCTGCAGACAGGGCAGTATCCGACCACGGCCGGCGTCTTCCGTAACGGACTGACGTTGCCGCGCGACACCCCCACGCTCGCGCGCGCCTTCCGCGAGGCGGGGTACGCCACCGGCTACATCGGCAAGTGGCACCTGGCCGGCGACCACACCTCGGGCCCCGTACCCGAAGAGGACCGCGCCGGGTACGAGCACTGGCTCGCCGCGAACCTGCTGGAGTTCACCTCCGACGCCTACGAGACCACGCTGTACGACAACAACGGCGACCCGCACACCTTCGACGGATACCGTGCCGATGCCCTGGGCGGCGCCGCAATCGACTTCATCAACGGCGAGCGTGACCGTCCCTTCTACCTGTTCGTGTCGTTCCTCGAGCCGCACCACCAAAACTCCCGCGACGACTACCCCGCCCCCACCGGCTACAGCGCACGATACGAAGACCCGTGGGTGCCCTCGGACTTGAAGGCCCTGGGCGGAGGCAACTGGGAAGAGCATCTGCCCGGCTATTACGGCATGGTGCGCCGTCTCGACGAAGTCCTTGCCCGCATCGTCGACACCCTCAAGGACCACGGTGAACTCGACAACACCGTCATCCTCTTCACCTCCGACCACGGCTGCCACTTCAAGACCCGCAACGACGAGTACAAGCGCAGCGTCCATGACGCTTCCATTCGTGTTCCCACCGTGCTGCGCGGACCGGGGCTTCGCGGCGGCGTCCGCCCGGCCGAGCTGGTGAGCCACGTCGACCTGCCGCCCACCCTGCTGGACGCGGCCGGCATCGCGGTGCCGGCCGACATGCAGGGCCGCTCCCTGCTGCCGTCGCTGCGCGGTGAAGCCACCGACTGGCCGCAGGAAGTCCTCATCCAGGTCAGCGAATCGGAAGTCGGGCGCGCCCTGCGCACCCACCGCTACAAGTACGGCGTCATCGCCCCTCAAGCCGATGCCTGGAACGATGCACGCGCCGAGCACTACGAGGACGCCTACCTCTACGACCTGGAAGTCGACCCCGACGAACTGACCAACCTCATCAAGCAGGACACCATGGCATCCGTCCTGGACGGTCTGCGTCAGCGCCTCATCGAACGCATCGTCGCCTCCGGCGAACCCCGTCCCACCATCACCGCGGCCCCGTTCGAGACCGAGGCTCCTGCGATGTGGTCATGAGGCAACTGAGCATCCGTACGTCGCCGGACAGCAACGCACAGCCTTCCGCCCACAGTTGCTGTGCCCCAGGGGGCCGGGAGCCGCAGCAGTCCGGCCGCGCCGAGGACTGCGCAGCCACAACTACACCGTTCAACCGCGCCGGACGCGAGGGTTTGGCCACGCAGGCGTACACCAAGCGCATCACGCTGCCAGGCGGCACCTTCCGTATGGGAACCGACGATGCGGACGCGAACCCAGGTGACGCCGAAGGACCGGTCCGGGAGATCACCGTCGCCCCGTTCGCGATCGATGCCTACGCCCTGACCAACGCCCGCTTCGCCGTCTTCGTCGAGCAGACCGGATACCGCACGCAGGCGGAAACGTTCGGTTGGACTTACGTCTTCGCGAAGTTCCTGCCCGGCCCTTTGCGCAAGGCTTCGCGACGCCCGCCGCACACGCCTTGGTGGTGCGCCGTGGCGAAGGCGGCCTGGAACACACCCGAAGGCCCGGGCAGCGACCTTGAAGACCGCTGGGACCACCCTGTCGTCCACCTGACGTGGCACGACGCCCAGGCCTTCTGCCGGTGGGCCGGTGCCCGGCTTCCCACGGAAGAGGAATGGGAGTACGCGGCACGTGGGGGCGTCGACCAGGCCCGCTCCCCCTGGGGGAACGAACTGACCCCCGACGGCAAGCACCAGTGCAACATCTGGCAGGGCACTTTCCCGTTCCGCAACACGGAAGAGGACGGCTTCGCCGGTACCGCACCGGTGCACGCCTTCAGCCCTAACGGGTTCGGCCTGTACAACGTCGCCGGGAACGTCTGGGAGTGGTCGGCCGACCCCTGGACTCCCGAGGGCCCTGATCGACGGGCCATGCGCGGCGGCTCATACCTGTGCCACGACTCGTACTGCAACCGCTACCGGGTGGCCGCCCGCACGTCCAACACGGCGGACAGCTCCGCCGGAAACGTGGGACTCCGGCTCGCCTGGGACGCCGCCACTCCCGCCCGGTGACCAGACTCGACACGGACGCACTTGCACGACTCGAAGCCGCCCTACATCTTCCAGTCCAAGACGGGGAGTTGGAACGTCGGACCAGCCGGAACCAGAGCCTCACCGCAAAACAACCTACGCGTCTCCAGGCCCACGAACCTCACCCGGCCCCAGACCACCCAGGGAGCACCTGTTGAACCCGACCGTGGATCCTTCAGTGGCCGCCGTCCTGGCCGCCTGCTCCATCACGGCCCACGACGTCATCGATTACGCGCCCTTGGCAGGAGGCACGTACAACACGGTCTCGAGAGTGACGCTGCGCGACGGGCAGCGCTTGGTGGTGAAGCTGCCGCCCGACAACGACGCCGGCTCGACGCTGACCTACGAGCACGATCTGCTGCGCGCCGAAGTCGACTACTACCAGGCCGCGGCCGCGATACCGGGCACCCCCGTGCCTCACGTCCTGCACACGGGGCTCGGGCCCGGAAAACTGGTGGCCGGCCTCGTCATGACGGAGCGTCCAGGGACACCTTGGCACGAGGCCGAGGCAACCCTGAGCACGGGCGAACGCGCAGCCCTCCGTGAGGAGTTGGGCACAGTGGTCGCTCGGCTGCACACTCTCACCGGGCCCGGGTTCGGCTACCCGGGCCGACCGCTGGGTCGCCCGCTCGCCGATACGTGGCGCGAAGCCTTCACGGCCATGATGGAGGCGCTCCTGGCCGACGCCGAGCGCTACCACGCGCGGCTGCCCACGCCGGTAGCGGACTTGCGCAAGGTGTTCGCGGCCGGCGCCGAAGTCCTGGACGACGTCACCCGCCCCGCGCTCGTCCACTTCGACCTGTGGCCGGGCAACCTGCTCCTCGACGGCGACCCGGGCGGAGACCGGCGGCTCAGCGGGCTCATCGACGGGGAGCGCATGTTCTGGGGCGACCCGGTCGCCGAGTTCGTCTCACTCGCTCTGTTCGACAACCTGGAACGCGACGAGGCGTTCCTCGGCGGATACGCCGCGGCCGGCGGTGCGGCCGACTTCGACGACTCGGTCCGCCGTCGTCTGGCCCTCTACCGCTGCTATCTCTACCTGATCATGCTGATCGAGGTAGTCCCCCGCCGCTCCTCCCCCGGGCAACGCGACTGGGTGTGGCGCCATGCAGGCGGCGCACTCATGGCGGCGCTCAAGGAGTTGTCCGCCGAGCACCGGTGACGGCCTGAGGCACTTGATGTTCACGGGACCCGACGAGCCGTCAGTGATCGTCCCGTGTGGTCACCTTGATGCTCTGCTCAAGATCGGCGGGACCGTCGTCGAGGAAGCCGCCCGACTGGTGCAGCCAGAGCTTGGCGTAGGCGCCGTCGGCGGTGAGGAGTTCCTGGTGGGAGCCCTGTTCGACGATGCGTCCGCGATCGAGGACGACGAGCCGGTCCATGCCGGCCACCGTGGACAGACGGTGGGCGACCACCAGGGCGGTGCGGCCCTCCATCAGCCGCCACAGCGCTTCTTGGACCAGGAGTTCACTCTCCGAGTCCAGGGCGCTGGTCGCCTCGTCGAGCAGCAGGATCGGCGCGTCGCGCACAATGGCGCGGGCGAGCGCGACACGCTGGCGCTGGCCGCCGGAGAGCTTCACGCCGCGCTCGCCGACCAGGGTGTCGAAACCGTGCGGCAGCCCGTCCGCGAACTCCGTGACATGCGCCGCTTCGGCGGCCCGCCGGATGTCGGCGTCCGTCGCGTCGGGCCGGGCGAAGGCGATGTTCTCGCGGAGGGTGCGGTGGAACATGGCCGGATCCTGCGGCACGTACGCAATCAGACTGCGCAGGTCGGCCTGGCGGAGCTTGCCGATGTCCTGGCCGCCGACCAGGATCCGGCCGCCGTCGATGTCCGTCATCCGCAGCAGCAGCCTGGTCAGCGTCGTCTTGCCGCCGCCGGAGCGGCCCACGAAGCCGACCCGCGACCCGCCGGGCACGTCCAGGTCCAGCCCCTCGAAGAGCGTCCCTCCGCCCGCGTAGGCGAAGGACACGTTCTCGAAGCGGACCGTGGTGCTGGCCGTGCGGGGCAGCAGGGCCTGCGGAGACGGAGGGTCGAGGACCGTCGGCGAGTCCATGAGCAGCTCGGTGAACTGGGCGGCCTCCGTCATCGAGCTCTCGATACGACGGTAGATCTGGTTGAACTCGAACATGATCCGGGTCGCGTTGGCGTAGTACGTGAAGGCGACGATCACGCCTTCCACACCGTGCCCACTGCCCAAGGTGACGGCGAGGAGTAGACCGAGCGCGTTGGTGGCCACCGACATCGGCGCGACCAGGGTGTCGATGCGCAGGTTGCCGTAGTCCCAGGAGCGCAGCATCAGCCGGCGCGAGTCCGCGACCCGGGAGCGGTGTTCGGCGGCCTCGCGCTGTTCCGCGGCGAACGCGCGGACCGTGTCCATGTTCGCCAGGCTGTCGGCGACATGGCCCGAGACCCGGGCGATCGCCGCCTCGCGCTGCGCGACGAGACGCTGCCTGCGGCGGATCAGCGGCACGATACTCAACGCCGTCACGGCGATCATCGCCAGCAGGGCGACCACGAGGAGCGGTTCGTACGTCCACAGCACGATCGAGCCGAAGAGCAGCGGGACGATCCTTCCGACCACGTTGAAGGCCAGGGTGTCGACGAACTCCTCGAAACGGGAGGCGAAACTGAGGACGCGCTTGGTCAGCGAGCCGGCGAAGTTGTCGTGGAAGAACGCCGCGTCCTTGGCGTACAGCGCGTCCATGCCGGTCGCGTACAGACGCTCGACGCCGAGTGCGTCGAGCCGGTTGAGGCAGTGCAGGCCGATCCGCCACATCGCTTCCGACACCAGGAGCACGGCGGCGAAGGCGAGTACGTACGGCATGACCGCACCGGTCGATGCGTCGGCGCCGTCGGCGATGCGCGCAGCGAGCTTGGCCACGACCAGGGGCCCGATGTAGCTGATCCCGATGTTGCCGATCGCCGGGAGGAGTAGGGCGGGGACGGTGAACCTGCGGAGTCTGCCGAGCTCTCTGCCGTAATGCCGCAGGGCGAGTACGACCGCACCGCGGCGCGGAGTGACCTTGCGTTGATCCGGTGCTTCCATTCCGCCCCGTCCTGTCCGGTCCTGTCCCTGCTTGCGAAGCAAGAGAGCAGTGTCCCGCGACGGCAGCGAGACCGTCCAAGCGTTATTTCCGGCCCCTGGCGCGAAACGAGGCCGCTCGGAGTTCCAAGTGCTCGGCGCACCTGAGCCCCTGGTCGTAGGTCGGAGGTTGGTGGTCGGTGGTCGGTGGTCGGTGGTCAAGTGACGGCCGGCGCCGGAAGATTGGAGATGTGACATCTCCTGCATTTGATGTGGAAGCCTTCCTGCAGCAGCCGCTCACCGCCCGCATAGCGACGAACGGGCCGACGGTGCGTCCCGTCTGGTTTCTCTGGGAAGAGGGATCCTTCTGGGTCTTGACGGGTCCATGGGCCCGGTTGTTCGACCGCGTCCAGGATGATCCGTGCGTCGCCCTCGTAGTGGATGAATGCGATCTCGCGACGGGACGTGTCCGGCAGGTGATCGCTCGGGGCCGGGCCGAGCTTGTGCCCTTCGATGTGGCGAGGGGGCGGCGCAAGCTGGCCCGCTACTTGGGGGCGGACGAAGCCGTATGGGACACCCGCTTCGTGCACTACCTGCACGACGATCCGGGCGAACGAGGCACGATGTGGCTGCGTTTGGTGCCGGACTCGCTCACCGCGCAGGATCTCAGTTACACCGTGGCGCCTTGATGGTGTGTTTCGTCTCCTCGTTCTTCAGCGCGTTGGTGCGGGCAGGCGCACCATGTGCCGTTCCTCGATCTGCCCACGCCCGGGCACAGCACACATGGCACGATGCACGGGCCGCCCGTCGCGAGGCGGCCCGTGTGCGTCGTCGTAGGCCTTGTCGGGGGAAAGTGCATGTACCGAGACTCATCCTGGGATCCACGGCCCACGAGGGGATCCGCCCGCCTGTGGCTGCAGTACCTGATCACCACGGTGTACGCGCCGGTGCACTGGGCGGTGTTCACGGTGCTCTTGCTGACTGTCATCGCACTGGGCTTCGTCCTGGAGATCATCAGCTGGATACCCGGTGTGGAGTCGGGTCTCCTGAAGCTGATCGACCTGCTGTTCAAGGTCTGCCCGCCGTGGCCGAGCTGGTTCGTCACGCTGCCCGAACTGCGACACGAAGGCGACACCGCGTTCTACCGGGAACGCGTGGAGCGGCACCTGACAAACTCCAGGCGGGCCGCCGACCCCAAGACCAGAGAACTCGACGTACCGCTGCGCAAGTTCCGTGCCGTGGGCGCGGGTTACGTCGCACAGGCGGCCGCCGCGCGCGGCTGGGAACCGCATCCCGACACTCCGTACAACCCTCTGCGCGAGGTGAAGCTGCTCCGTCCGCCGCAGAACGCGAGGGACACCGCTCAGGTTGCGGGGTAGAGCGATGCCGGAGCATGCACCGGTAGGGGCAAGCCTTGCAGCCACCCCCGGCATGCCTCAGACCGCACCCCGAACCCTTGGTGGCCGCAGGAAGCAGGTACTGAGCACCCGGCCAAAGTCGTTGCGTAGGTGACGTTCTGCCTCGGTTCTCAGTGCACCTGGCTCTGCCAGTCGTTGGGAACCCGGCCGGCCGGTCCCGGTGTCGGCTGGTCGGCCGGGTGGCTGTCGGGGGGCGTCAGGGCCGGGCCGGATTCCTGGAGTTCGTTCGTGTCGTAGTTGAAGAACCAGCTCTCGCCGGGCTCGAAGCTCTGGATCACCGGATGCCCGGTGGCCTTCATGTGCGCGGTGGCGTGCTGCGCCGGTGAGGAGTCGCAGCAGCCGATGTGTCCGCACTGTGCGCACCGGCGCAGATGGACCCACCAGCCGCCGTCCGCGTCGCATTCGGCGCAGCCGTCTCCGGAGGGCGGTGCGCTCGGGTCGATGCCGGGAGTGGTCGTCATACGGGTCTCCGTGGGTCGGTCTTCGGCCTGTGGGGCGATGAGCGGCAGACGCACCTGGAAGCGGGTGTCACCGGGAACAGAATGCACCGCGAGATCGCCGTGGTGCTTGTGCACCACGATGCGCCACGAGATGTCCAGGCCGAGCCCGGTGCCCTCGCCCACCGGCTTGGTGGTGAAGAACGGCTCGAAGATGCGCTCCTGGATCTCGGGGTCCACACCCGGGCCGGTGTCGCCGAACTCGACGAGCAGCTGTTCGCGCTCCAGGGCCGTACGCAGAGTGAGAGTGCCCGTGCCGCGCATGGCGGACACGGCGTTGTCGATGAGGTTCGTCCAGACCTGGTTGAGCTCGCCGGGGTAGGCGGGCACCTTGGGCAGCGACCGGTCGTACTCCTTGGTGACGGTGATGCCGGCGCCGAGCTTCGCGCTGAGCATCATCAAGGTGCTGTCCAGGAGTTCATGCACGTCGACGACCTGGAAGGGGGCACGGTCCAGCTGGGAGTACTGGCGTGCCGCGGCGACCAGCCCCGAGATCCGGCCGGTCGCGTCCTCGATCTCGCTCATCAGGAGTTCGGTCTCGACCGTGTAGTTGAGCCAGCGCAACGCGCCTTCCAGCGTGCCCTCGTCCACCGCGGCGGCGACCTCGTTCAGCCACTGCGTGTCGAACCCCGCCTGGACGAAGGTCGGTGCGAGCTGCCAGCCGCCGGGGATGTTGTGGTCCTCCAGCCAGTCCTCGACGTCGCCCTCGCGATCAGAAGTCTCCAGCGGATCGAGGACGGGCGCTTTGGCGACCCGTTCGACGGCGCGTTCCTGCAGCCCGATCAGTGTCTCCAGGGTGGCGCGCTGATACGGACCGGCCGCGATCATCCCGAGTTTGTGGCGCATCCCCGCGACCCGCTCACGCAGCGCCCCGGTCGCGCGCAGCGAGGCGGCGGCGGGGTTGTTGAGCTCGTGGGTCAGACCGGCCGAGAGCGAGCCGAGAGCGAGGAGGCGTTCGCGCTGCCCGACGGCCTGCTGTTGCGCCTGGTTGCCGAAGAACAGGCCCTCCAGCATGTGTACGGGCATGGGGAACCACTCCCGCATCAGCTGAGCAAACCGCTCCGCGGGCAGCACGAAGAACCGGGAGGGCACGGTCACCCGCAGCGAACTGCCGTACACCTGCGGGACCTGGTCGCCGAGGTAGGCCTGGAACGCGCCCGCGTACACGCCGCGCGCAGAGGTCCGCTTCACCTCCACGTCGTCCGCACCGACTCTGCGGGAGAGCACGACGGTGCCCTCCAGGAGTACGTAGAAGCAAGTCGCCGGGTCTCCCTCGGCATACACCGGGCCGGGCTCCACCCGCTCGACGCGGCCGTGGCGGCACAGCCAGTCGAGTTGGTCGTCGGTCAGCTTCTCGAAGAGGAACAGCGTGCGCAGTTCCTCGACGCTGCACGGCATCGGCTGCGCGGTCACAGGCCCTCCAGATACCGGTGTACGAACATGACGGCCATGGCTCCCTCGCCGACCGCCGACGCCACGCGTTTGGCGGATTCGGCGCGTACGTCCCCGGCCACGAACACCCCCGGGATGCTGGTCTCCAGGTGGTACGGCACCCGGTCAAGATCCCAGCCGGCGGGCCGCTGTCCGTCGACGGACAGGTCGGGCCCGGCCAGTACGAACCCGTGGTCGTCACGCAGGACGGCCTCGCCGAGCCAGTCGGTGCGCGGGGCGGCGCCGATGAAGACGAACAGCCAGCCGGCCTCGACCTGTTCCGTCGCGCCCGTCCTGGTGTCGCGCAGGGTGAGCTGCTTGAGGTGGTCCGTACCGTGCGCCGCGACGACCTCCGTACAGGTACGGACCGAGATCGCGGGCAGCGCTTCGACCTGCTGGATGAGGTAGTGCGACATCGAATGTTCCAACGAGGGGCCGCGGACCAGGATCGTGACCGACCGGGCGCCCCGCGCCAGGAACACCGCTGCCTGGCCCGCGGAGTTCGCCCCGCCGACGATGTACACGTCCTCGCCCGTGCAGGCGGTCGCCTCGGTCATCGCGGAGCCGTAGTAGATGCCCCGCCCTGTCAGTTCCGCCACTCCGGGAGCGTCCAACTGCCGGTAGGACACACCGGTTGTGAGGATGACCGTGTGCGCCGCGATGTCCCCTCGGCCCGACAGTCGCACCGTGCGCGACGAACCATTGACCTCAAGGCCGGTGACCTCGCAGGCGGTGAGCATCTCCGCACCGAACTTCGCCGCCTGACGGCGCGCACGGTCGGTGAGTTGTGCCCCGGAGACGCCGTCGGGGAAACCGAGATAGTTCTCGATCCGTGAACTCTGCCCCGCCTGGCCGCCGGTGGCCGTGCGCTCGACCAGCACCGTGCGCAAACCCTCGGACGCCCCGTACAGCGCCGCACCCAGACCGGCCGGCCCGCCGCCCACGACGATCAGGTCGTAGAACGCCTCGGACGGTGTGGTCGCAAGACCCACGCGCGCGGCGAGTTCGGTGTCCGAGGGCTCGACCATCACGTCCCCGCCGGGGGTGATCACCAGCGGCAGTCGCAGTTCGTCCGCGCCGGCCGCAGAGAGCAGCTTCTGTCCCTCCGGCGTCTCGGTGGGATACCAGCGGTAGGCCACGTGGTTGCGGGCGAGGAACTCCCGCACCTCGGACGACCGGGCCGACCACCGGTGCCCGACCACCTTGGTCACCGACACCGGCCGTACATCCGCCGACCGCCAGGCCTCCAGAAGATCGTCGACCACCGGATAGAGCTTCTCCTCCGGCGGATCCCACGGCTTGAGCAGATAGTGGTCGAGGTCGACCACGTTGATCGCGTCGATGGCGGCGCCGGTGTCGGCGTACGCCGTCAGGAGCACCCGGCGGGCGGCGGGATACACGTCCATCGCCTGCTCCAGGAACTCGATCCCGTTCATCGGAGCCATGCGGTAGTCGGCCAGGATCACCGCGACCTGCTCACCGCGCAGCTTCATCTGGCGCAGCGCGTCCAGGGCCGCCTGCCCGGATTCCGCCCGCACGATGCGGTGCCGCTCGCCGTAGCGGCGGCGCAGATCCCGGGCGATCGCCCGGGACACGGCCGGATCGTCGTCGACGGTCACGATCGCCGTACGTGCCGCCCTGTCGGGTGTGGTCACCGGGATCCTCGCCTCGGGCTCGATGCGTACCTCCGTGGATATCCCAGATTACTGTCCGATCACCTGGCGCCGCCTTGTTGCGGGGCCGGACCGAAGGGACGGGCACGCTCCGCGCGCGGCTGAGGCTCACTCCCATCGGTGGTCTGGACCTTGCTTGGCCCACGCGATATCTCGTAGGGTCCGCGCGTGACTGAGCACAGGTCCGGCACCACTCTGCCGGCCACCATCCTGGTCGTGGATGACCACGAACCGAACCGGTTCGCCGTGGGCAGCGTGTTACGCCGCGCCGGCTACCAGGTACTCGAAGCGGCCTCGAGCCCACAGGCGCTGGCGGTACTGCGCGGCGCCGAGCCGGTGCCGGAAGTGGCCATCATCGATGTCCGCCTGCCCGAGGTCAGCGGCTTCGAACTGGCCCGTCAGATCGCCGCAGATCCGCACTTGCCGCACATCCCGGTCGTCCATATCTCGGCCGAGGCCAACGACGCACGCGACCGCGTCCAGGGCCTGGAAGGCGGAGCCAGCGCCTATCTGGCCTCCCCCGTCGCCCCCGAGGAACTGCTCGCCACCGTCGACAAGGTGCTGGCCGCGGGGCGCGAGGCGCGGGCCGTACGCGACGAGCGACGCTTCGCGTTCGATCTGCAGCAGGCGTTCCTGCCCCGGGCCGAGAAACTCGCCACGCTCGTCGAGAACATCGACCTCGCCGTCGGCTACGTACCGGCCATGGACCGCTCGCAGCTCGGCGGTGACTTCTACGCCGCCTTCGCCACCGACCGCGGCGTGCTCCTCGCCGTCGGCGACGTCGCCGGCCACTCCCTGGCCGCGGCCACGGTCATGGTCGAACTACGACATGTGCTGCGCGCCTACGCACTGGAAGGCCACGAGCCGCACCAGATCCTGCAGTTGATGGACCGGCTCCTCGTGCACTTCCACCCGGATGTCACCGCGACCATGTGCGTGGCCGTCCTCGACGCACGCACCGGGGCGATGAAGATCGCCAACGCGGGCCACCTGCCGCCGCTGATCACCGCACCTCACGGCAAGGCTCACTATCTGCCGGTCCACGGACCGCTGCTGGGCCTGAACCTGAGCCACCAGCCTGCCACCGCGGCCCGTCTGGAGAGCGACGACGTGCTCCTCATGGTCACGGACGGCCTGATCGAGCGGCCGCGCATCGACCTCGCCGTATCCCTGGAAGAACTCCGCCGCCGCGTCACCACGACCTCCTGCAAGCCACATGCGTTGCGCGACATGCTGATCCGGCAGTACAGCGCGGACGCACGCGACGACATCGCCTTGCTCGCGGTGCGCCGCCAGGCCGCCGGAGGCTAAGGCGTGCTGCACAAGGCCGCTTTGGGACAGGTCAGGGCGGTTGATCTTGTAGTTCTTCATGCCCTGGCAGTGCTCGCTCAGCCCGGACGCGCGCCATTCGATGCACGTCGGACGTTGACCGAAGTGCGTCGGGGTGCCGCACGATCGATACGAGCAGGTGCGCTGATGGTCAGTCGACATCGGCGTAGGTGGTGCCGACTTTGAGACTGTCGATCCAGTTGATCACCGAGGTGTTCTGGATGTCCGCTCCGTACGTGCCCCACTTGGGCACGTTGTAGGTGTCCCAGGTGCGGCAGACGTAGCGCGTACTGCCGTCGGTGAAGGTCTGCTTGACGCCGTTGTAGTAGAACTCGACCCAGCCACCGATGGCCGAGTCCGATGTGTGGATGCCCACGGCGACCTTCTGCCAGGTGTTGGCCGTGACCGGGGTGCTCCAGATGAGTTTCCAGACCTCGCCCTGTGCGACCTGGAAGAGCTTGAGCTGAGCGTCCTCGACCTTCATCAGGACCGGGTAGTTCTGTTGGCTGTTGGGGACGGACTTCCACTGCCAGACCGTGGCGGCGTTGTCCGCGTTCACGAAGAACTGCCAGCCCAGGTAGTGCGTGGTGTTGTTGTTGAACGCGTACTCCGAGCCGCCGACATTCATTCCGCGGCCCTCGCAGCGCAGGACGCCGGCGGATTTGTTGAACTTGAAGATCTTGCCGTGGGCGTTGTCGTCGGCGACGGTGACGCTGCCCGGTGCTGCGCACTCGATGGCAGCGAAGGCCGCTGTGCCCTGTGCGGCGTCGCCGTCCCAGATGACGGAGGCGCTGGCGGGCGATGCCACGAGCAGCGACATGGCGCCCGCGATGACGGGCAAGGTGAAGAAGCGTTTACGCATGAGATGTTCCTGTCCGTGCGTGAGTGGGGTGATGGTTGGGTGGCCGAGGTGGTGTCGCCTCGGGTGACCACGTGCGACGTCAGGCGGAGGGCAAGGCGGCCGGCGGCGCCCGTCAGAGGACCACGGCAGCCCAGCGGGTGTCGCTGAGTCCCGTACGGAGATGGAACAGAGCAGTGCTCCAGGACCCTGTCGGGGGCACGGTCAGATGCAGCGTGGTGTTCCATGTCGCGCCGGGGGCCAGCGCGGGGACGTTCCAGTACTGCCAGGTGCCGGTAATGCCCTGTGGCGCTCCGGTGAAGCTCTGCATCGTGGTGGCCGCGGTAGCCGAACCGGAGGTGTTCTTGACCGTCACCGGGATGCTCGTGGTCGCGCCGCGCGGGATGGTGCAGTTGCCGCTGGGGGCCGCCGCGGTGGCGGTCAGCGGTCCGCTGCTGCCGGTGCCGGTGATGACGCCCATCTCGTACGAGTTCTGGGAGACCCAGGCGCAGGCCGTCGAATCTGTGGCGGAGGGCTCCCAGACCACGACGCCCTCTGTCTTTGTCTTGGCCTGGGTGAGGATGTACGACCAGGTGGTGCCGGAGACGTAGCCGCCGCCGATGATGTGGGGGCTGATGTACGGGTAGATCGGCTGGTCGGGGGCGAGGGAGCGCTCGTTGGCGATAGCGGCGTCGAGCTGGCTGGCCCAACTGGGCTGCGTCTCACCGCTGTCCCAGTACATACGGGGCGCGAAGAAGTCGAGCAGGCCGTCCGCGTGCAGCTGCTGGGTCAGGTGGTTGTTCTGGGTCGACCAGTCGTAGCCGTACATTCCGACCGGTGCCGACGGCGCGGCATGGTGGATCCAGGTGATGAGCTGCTTCCAGAGGTTGAGCGCGTGGGTGGCGGCCTGGCCGGAGAGCGCGGTGACAACGATGTTCTCGAAGTCCAGCACCACCGGCGCCGTTGAACTGCCTCCGAACTGGCTGACGTAGTCCTTGATCTTGGCCTCGTAGACCGCCTGGGCGGGCAGGGCCCCGCCGTCCGCGTAGCAGCCGTTGTTGTCGCAGGTGAGGTGGAAGAAGTCGTACACGACGGTGGCCTTGACCGCGCCGAACTGCTCCAGGCCCGGTGTGGTGGCGTTGCGCTCATTGGTGACCGTGAAACCGACGGCGGACGCGGGGGAGGCAAGGACCGGAGTAAAGGTCAGCGCAACGGTCATCGCGACGGGCATGGTCCTGCGCAGAACGGGCGTGGTCCTGCGCAGAACGGGGCGGAATATCCCGCCCATGGCGGTGCGGATGCTCTTCCAGGTGCGTGGGGACACGGGTCCTCCTCATTGAGGGCGTGGCAAAGGCGCGCCCGCCGCCGACGACGGGCCCGCCGTTCATAGAGGTCAGCAGAGGCGGACGGTGACCTTCTGGGGAGCGCCGGCGGTACCGGCGAGGTCTCCGAAGGTGAGCTTGAGAGTGCCGCCGGTGGTGGCGGCCGTGAGGGTCGACGGCTTGGACAGGACCTTGGAGACGCCCTTGTGCCAGGTGATGTCGAGGGAGGTGGCCTGCCGGGCGGGGTCGGAGACGACGATGGTGGCGGTTCCGTCGCGGTGCTCGCGGATCAGTACGGAGGCCGGAGCGCTCGCGCCGATCTTGTCCAGGGTGCCCGCGCTCCAGAAGTTGACCGCGGTGAAGCCGAGCTGGGGCACGCGGATGCCCTGCTGGTCACCGGAGTTGGCGAGTATCTTCAACCAGCCCTTGTTGCCGGCGCGTCGAGAGGTGGCTGCCGCGCTTGCGCCGGGCATGAGGACATAGGCGTACGTGCCGTCGGCGGGGTCGATGCCGTGGTCGGTGAACAGGGTCAGATAGCGGCGGGTGAGGCGGTCGGCGGGGCCGCCGGCGTTGATGTCCTTCCAGGCGCCGGTGCGCTCCTCGCGTACCGCGTTCACCTGGGACCCGCCGGGGAAGACGTAGCCCGCCTGTCCGGCGATATGGGCCCATCCCGCATCGTCGAAGCGGGCGGTCCAACCCTGCGTCGTGGGCTGGGACTTGCCGTCGACGGTCAAGACGGGCGCGCCGGAGGTGCCGAGGTGGCGGTTGTCGATGGTGGTCTCGACCGCGAAGCCGTCCGTGGCGGAGATGCCGGCGCCGAGGCAGACGACGGAGTCGTCGAGCCAGAACCAGGACTTCTTGGCGTACATCGTGGCGGACAGGCCCTTGAGGTGCTGGCCGGTGGCGCCGTACTCGCCGTCGGTGGTGCCGCCGACCCAGGCCGTGTCGGGCATGAGCTGGCCCCAGTTGCCGCCTTCGCCGTCGGCGAGCGGCTTGCGGGAGGCGGTGATGCCGGGCAGCCGGTACGGATCGACGGTGGGCCAGTAGGCGTCGGAGTACTGCTCGAGGCCGAAGTCGCTGCCCCACCAGGACAGCCATCCCGCACCTGTGTGGTAGCCGCGGGCGTTCTCGCCGTTGCCGAACTCGTAGTGGGTGATGCGCTGGGAAGCCATGGATATGGAGGCGGCCCAGTCGCGCCTGCGATGGGTGACGCGGTCCATGTTGTGGAACAGCCGGTGCTCGACGGGTTCGAGGGCCGGCTTGACCGTAATGTCGTTGTGCAGGGAATGCAGCAGTGAGGCACGGATGAGGCTCAGACCGGTGTTGTTCAGGGCCGAGCTGTAGTAGTCGCGCTGCAGCCAGCCCTTGACCATGGGCCGCCAGCGGGCGTTCTCCTCGGGGCTCGCGCCCTGGCCGATCAGCACGATGGTGGCCAACAGGCCGTGGGCGCGGGTGTGGTCGTTGCTCCCGTTGCGGCTGATGCCACGAGAGGTGACGTTGTCCATCATCAAGCCGTTGTAGATGAACGGCGCGACGGCCTTGTCGACGGTGTCGAGGAAAAGCTGTGTGCCCGGGTCGTCGAGCTGCCAGCTGGAGCCGCGCAGCAGAGCGAGCAGCCGTCCCACGCCATCGTGGAGGACCGTGCCGTAGCCGCCTATGTAGGGCACGTTGCGATGCTGGATGAACGAGCCGTCCGAATAGAACCCGTCCCCCGAGGTGACGTACGGGAACACAGCAGGCAGCCCGCCGGCGGCCAGGGCGATCTTGTCCGGGTTTCGGCCGACGATGCCGCGCACGATCATGCCGCGGCACAGGTCGACCCGATTGGCTCCGGTGCTGATGCCGCTGTACGAGTCGAAGACCGAGTCGGGCACGAAAGCGTCAACGGCCCTGCAGTAGTTGGCGATCTGGGTCTCGGTGAGGTGGTCGTACAGCAGCACGCAGGTGTCCATCAGCGCCTGGGGGGCGCCGATCTGCCAGTTGTGCCAGTTGCCGTACCGCGTGGTGTTCTCGTTGTAGACCTGGGTGTAGAGGTGGTCGAGTCCGGCGAGGACGGCATCGCGCAGCGCGGGGTCCCCGGTGAGCCCGGTGCCCGGCTGGCAGTAGGCCTGCGCCATGGTCTGCAGCCGGCTGTAGCCGGAGGCCATGTTCCCCGAGAAGGTGTAGGACTCGGCGTCGAGGTCCGGCTCGGGGTCCGCCCACACCAGGTCGGGCCAGAGCGATCCGGCCGCCGGCTTCATCGTGGACAGGAAGCCCTGCGCGCTCCTGCCGAGATTGCCGAGGAGCGTCCTGAACGGTTCGGCGGTCGGGCTGAAGCCCGTGCCGAGGATGAGCTCGCGCCACGTGGCTCGCAGCGCCGCGTACTCGTCCTCGGTGACGGCGAAGGCCGGCAGGGTCGCTGTTCCCAGGGTGCTCAGGGCGAGGGCGGAGGCGGCGGATCCCTGCAGGAATCGACGACGGGACCACGGGGATGACATACGAGAAGACCTCCGGGAAGAGGGAGTCGGCGGGCGCCGGGCGGTGACACCCGCGGGCGCAGAGGTATGCAACACCCACGGAGGGGCCAGGACAATGGTTTGCGCTCGAATAGCTTCGATTTATTTCGTATGAAGAAAAACGTCAGGACGGGGAGAGCTCACCGGACGACGAGGGTGAGCCGTGCGAACCGCCGCCCGCGGGCACCGGCCGAGCGGCGATACCGTCGGGGCCGGTGACGTCGAGGAGGAACGAACCGAGGGCCGGCTCAGGCCTGGTGACGACAGCTTGCGCGAGGAGATCTTGCATTTGCTTCGCTCGAAAGTAAACGCTAGAGATGGAGGTCGGAGCTAGTGTGGCTTCGGCCGGGACGCGAGCTAAGGGGGGACCGCATCGTGCATGCGGAGGAGAGGCATCAGGCGATTCTGCGCCGAGTGCGCGAGGAAGGGTCGATGCGGGTCACGGACTTCGCGGCGGAGCTGGGCGTATCCCCGGTGACGGTGCGCAAGGACGTCGAAGTCCTCGCCGAGCGCGGTCTCGTCGCCAGGGTGCACGGTGGCGCGATGCTGCCCGAGGACTGGGCGGAGACCGCCCCGGAGAGCGCTGACCCACACGCGAAGCCCGGCTCGGGTCCGCGGACGCTGGGCATGATCGTGCCGTCCTCCGCCTACTACTATCCCGAGGTCATCAAGGGTGCCCGCGAGGCGGCTCAGGCGCAGGGTGTGCGGCTCGCGCTCGCCGTCTCGGCCTACGACCCCCAGGCGGAGAAGTCCCAGGCGGCGCGACTGATCGAGGACGGCGTCGACGGGCTGCTGCTCGCGCCCTCGGACACCGAGGGCGTGCGGGGCCGGCAGTGGTACGAGGACCTGGACGTCCCGGTCATCCTGATCGAACGGCGTCCTGCGCAGGATGCGGCCGCCGCCGAACACGTGGGCACCGACCACGTCTACGGAGCCAGACTGGCCGTCCAGCACTTCCTCGACGGCCGACGGCAGCGCATCGCCCTGTTCATGCGCGGCGGAAGTCCCACTTCGCCCTGGGTGAAGGAGGGGTACTACGCGGGGATGCGTGCGGCGGGCATCGACGGTCCCGACAGCACCACGTTCATCGACCTGGGCTCCGGCGGTCCCGGCGATCCCGACTACGAGCGGCCCATGGAGGAGTTCATCCAGGGCGTACGGTCGGGCCGGATCGACGCCGCGCTTGTACACCCCGACAACGACGCGCTGGTCCTGCTGGAGCGGCTGCGGGCCGCCTCGCTCTCGGTTCCTGGTGACGTCGCGCTCGTCTCGTACGACGACGAAGTGGCCGAGCTGGCCGATCTGCCGCTGAGCGCGGTGGCCCCTTCGAAGCACGAAGTCGGCTTCTCCGCAGTCGAGTTGATGCTCCTCAGGCTCAGTGAGCCGGGTCGCCCCAGGCGTCGCCTCGCCATCCTCCCCGAGCTTCGAGTGCGCGCCTCCTCTAGCGCTTCATAACTCGATCTTCGTTTTCCTTTCGTATTTCTTGTTTTTCTATTGACTCTGCGTTGGGCTGGGTCGAATGATGTGCGAGCACTCCCCGCATCATCGGCCCGTCCATGAGGAGCAGAGCCTTGAAGCTCATATCCCGCACGCCTCGTCTCGCCCTTGCCGCCGTCACCGTCTCGCTGGCGATGACCGTCACTGCCTGTGGCGGCGAGGGGGACTCATCGGGGGCCGGTTCACCCGCCAAGCCGGTCACCATCACCTACTGGGGCTGGACCGCCGGCGCTCAGCAGACGGCCGACGCGTTCAACAAGGCCCACAAGGACATTCAGGTCAAGTTCTCGCAGATCACCGGTGGCCCGGACGGCTACGCGAAGATCACCAACGCGATCAAGGCGGGCAACGCCCCCGACCTGGCCGGCATCGAGTACGCGCAGCTGCCCGAGTTCGCGGCTCAGGGCCTCCTGGAGGACCTGAGCGGCGAGGCCGGTGCCACGGTCAAGGAGAAGTTCCCCCAGCCCATCCAGGATCTGGTGACCCTCGGCGGCAAGACGTGGGCGGTGCCCTTCGACGCCAGCCCTCAACTGCTCTACTACCGCAAGGACCTGTTCCAAAAGGCCGGCGTCGCGGTGCCCAAGACGTGGGACGAGTACAAGAAGGCCGCCGCGGAAATAAAGAAGGCCGACAAGAACGTGCGCATCGCCGCCTGGGGTCCCGACGACCCGATGCTGCTCGCCGCGCTCTCCTGGCAGGCCGGCGCCAAGTGGTACGGCGTCGAGGGCGACGCATGGAAGGTCGGCATCAATGACGCCGCCTCCAAGAAGGTGGCCGACTACTGGCAGGGGATGGCCGAGGACGATCTCGTCGCCAAGGCGAGCTTCACCGGCGAGGACTTCAACAAGCTCAAGACCGAGGGCAAGGTCGCCAGCTTCATCGGTGCCTCGTGGAGCGCGGGCGGGCACACCGTGGCCTTCCCCAAGCAGAGCGGTAAGTGGGGCATCGCCCCGCTGCCGAACTGGGGCACTGCGTCCTCGGGCATGTACGGCGGCACCACCTACGCCGTGCCCAAGGGCAGCAAGCACGTCAAGGAAGCGGCCGTCTTCGCCCAGTGGGTAGCCACCGAGGCCGACGCCATCAACGCCCGCCTGAGCAGCCTCGACGCGCCGAGCAGCGCCCTGCCCGCCAACGTCGAGATGCGGGAGGTGGCCGCCGGCCTCTTCGACGACAAGGGCTACTTCGGCGACGACGACGTGTACGAGATCGCCGGCGCGCAGGTCGACACCATTGTCCCGGGCTGGACGTGGGGCCCGGTCCAGGTCGGTACCAACACCGCCATCCAGGACGCGGCCGGCAAGGGCACGCTCGCCGACGCCCTCGACGCCGGCCAGGAAGCGGCCGCCAAGGCCATCGAGGAGCGCGGTCTCAACCTCGCCAAGTGAGCCGTGGTGGACCTGGGCGCCCGTGCGCATGAGCGTGTCCATGCCCGTGCCCGTGCCCGGGTCCACCGTCCGCCGCCGTATGCCCCGCCCACGTGCGTCCGGCGGCTCCCTCTCGACGCCTCTCAGTCCCACCAAGGAGTTCCCGGTGGCACCACTCACCCGGTCCGCCCGCAGCGATGCGCTCAGGCCCGGCCAGCGCAGTGCGGTGGCCCTGTTCCTCATCCCCTTCTTCGCGCTCTTCGCCGCCGCGACGGTGGCCCCCATCGGCTACGCGGTCTGGATGAGCCTCTTCCAGGAGCGCTCCTCCGGCCTCGGCTTCGGCGGCGTGGCCGAGCGCACCTTCTCCGGAGTCGACAACTTCACGAAGGTGCTCGGCGAGCCCGGCTTCGTCAGCTCCTTCTTGCATGTGGCCGCGTACTGCGCCTTCTACATCCCTGTGATGATCGGCGGCGCGCTGGCCCTCGCACTGCTCGTGGACTCGACGGTGGCCCGCGCCAAGCGCTTCGTACAGCTGGCGGTATTCCTGCCCCATACGGTCCCGGGAATGATCTCGGCGATCATCTGGATCTATCTCTACACGCCGGGTCTGAGCCCGGTGCTCGACTGGATCGAGGCCCTGGGCGGCAGTTGGGACTTCTTCTCCTCGGGCCATGCCATCTCCTCGATGGTCAACATGGCCGCCTGGCAGTGGATCGGCTACAACGCGATCATCTTCTTCGCGGCCCTGCAGGCCGTTCCCCGCGAGGTCATCGAAGCCGCCACCGTGGATGGCGCAGGCGGGTTCCGTACCGCCGTCCAGATCAAGCTGCCGATGATCCGCTCCGCGGTCATCCTCACCCTGCTCTTCACCTGCATCGGCGTCGTCCAGATCTTCAACGAGCCCAAGCTCCTCTCCGAGCAAGCCACCTCAATGGGCTCCAACTGGTCGCCGATCATGTTCATCTTCAAGGCCGCCTTCGAAAGACACGACTACGGCCTGGCCGCCGCAGGTTCGATCGTGCTCGCCCTCGTCGCGGGCGTCCTCTCCTACGCCGTCACGACGATCGGAAACCGGTGGAAGGCAGCATGACCACTCCCACACTTCCCACGATCGCCCCGAGCAAAGGCTCTTCGCCCCAGGCACCGCTCAGAACACCTCCGCGCAGGAGGACCGCACGGGACCGCCGCCCGTTCGCCTCCATGCTCGTGGTCAACGCCATCCTCCTGCTGACGGTTCTCTACGCGTTGATGCCGCTGACCTGGCTGTTCATCGCGGCCACCAAGAACCACGGTGACCTCTTCGGGACCTCCGGATTCACCTTCGGGGAGTTCAACCTCTTCGACAATCTGCATGCCGTCTTCACGTACGACGGCGGAATCTTCGTACGCTGGCTCCTCAACACCCTGCTGTACTCGGTCGTCGGTGCGCTGCTGTCCTCGCTGATCTGCGTGGCAGCCGGATACTGCTTCGACAAGTACGAGTTCCGCGGCAAACAGAAGCTGTTCGGCGTCGTGCTGGCGGGAACGCTCGTACCGGGCATCGTGATCACGCTGCCCCAGTACCTTCTCGCTTCCGAGGCCGGCCTCGTCAACACCTACTGGTCCGTCCTGCTGCCCTCGCTGGCCAGCCCATTCGGCGTGTATCTGGCCCGGGTCTTCTCCGAGGGCTACGTCCCCGACGAGATCCTGGAGTCGGCGCGGGTCGACGGCGCGAGCGAGGTACGGATCTTCGGCTCGATCGCGCTGCCCATCCTGATGCCGGGCTTCATGACGCTCTTCCTGTTCTCGTTCACCGCCAGCTGGAACAACTTCTTCGGCCCGCTGGTCATGCTCAACGACCAGGACCTCTACCCGGTAGGACTCGGCATCTACGGCTGGAACAACATGGTTGCCCAGAACCCGGAGATCTACCGGCTGGCCATCACCGGCTCCCTCGTCGCCGTCATCCCCCTGATCATCGCCTTCATCGGCCTGCAGCGCTTCTGGCGCTCAGGTCTCACCGCAGGAGCGCTCAAATGACCCACCGCCCCCGCACCGTTCTCGCCATGGACCAGGACGCGAGGGCCGCGGTGCTCAGCGACGCGGCGCTGCTGCGGCTGCAGGCCACCGCGAAGGTGTCTCCCGCACTGCTCGTCACCGACTTCACCGTTGCAGGCCCAGCCGAGACCGCCGCGCTTCACGAGGCCGAAGTGCTGCTCACCGGCTGGAGCTGCCCGCCGCTCACCAAGGACGCGCTGGCCCGGATGCCCGCCCTGCGCGCGGTCGTGCACACCGCCGGCACCGTCAAGGGTCTGATGACCGAGGCCGCCTGGGAGCGCGGCCTGCAGGTGACGAGCGCGGCCGAGGCCAATGCGAAGCCCGTCGCCGAGTACACGGTCGCCGCGATCGTCTTCGCCAACAAGCGTGTCCTGTCCGCGGCTCGGACCTACCGCGGCGCCCGTGCCCAGCTCAACCCGCTGCGCCTGTACCCGAAGGTGGGCAACTACCGCAGGACCATCGGCATCGTGGGCGCTTCCCGCACCGGTCGGCACGTCATCGAACTGCTGCGCCCGTACGACCTCCACGTACTCGTCTACGACCCGTACCTGACGGCGCAGGACGCGGCCGCATTGGGCGTCGAGCGGACGACACTGGACGAACTGGTGCGCCGCAGCGACGTGGTGACCGTCCACGCCCCCGAGATCCCCGAGACCCGCGACCTTCTCGACGCGGCCCGGCTCGCCGCGATGCGCGACGGCGCCACCCTCATCAACACCGCCCGCGGCACCCTCGTCGACACCGAAGCACTGACGGCAGAACTGACGTCCGGCCGGCTGCACGCCGTACTCGACGTGACGGACCCGACCGTCCTGCCGCCCGACTCCCCGCTGTACGACCTGCCGAACGTGCTGCTCACCCCGCACATCGCCGGCTCCCTCGGCAACGAACTTGACCGACTGGCCGACGCCGCCATCGACGAACTGGAGCGCTACGCCCGGGGACTGCCCTTCCAGTACGCCATCCACCGGGCCGTTCTCGCCCGCTCGGCCTGACCCCGCGCCCAGCCCTCCGAGAGAGCAGACGGATGCCCCCTTCACGGACCGACTGGTTCACCCAGGCACGCTTCGGACTCTTCGTGCACTGGGGCCTGTACTCGCTGGCCGCCCGACACGAGTGGGTCCAAAGCCACGAAAAGCTGAGCGCAGAGCACTACCGGCGCTACTTCGACAACTTCCGCGCCGACCTCTACGACCCCGAGCAGTGGGCCGCCGACGCCAAAGCCGCCGGAATGCGCTACGCCGTCCTCACCACCAAGCACCACGACGGCTTCTGCCTGTGGGACAGCGCACTCACCGACTACAAAGCTACCAACACCCCGGCCGGCCGGGACCTGGTGGCCGAGTTCGTCCGCGCCTTCCGGGCGGCAGGACTCAAGGTCGGTTTCTATTACTCGCTGATCGACTGGCACCATCCACAGTTCCCCCTCGACGGCCTCCACCCGCAGAGGAACGCGGACACCGCCACCACGGGCCGCGACATGGACGCGTACACCGAATACCTCCACGGCCAGGTCCGCGAACTGGTCACCCGGCACCAGCCGGACATCCTGTGGTTCGACTTCTCCTACCCCGGAGACCGCCTGGTTCCGGGCGGCAAGGGCCGCGACGACTGGCAGTCGGAGAAGCTCGTCGCCATGGTGCGCGAGCTCGCCCCCGACATCCTCCTCAACGACCGTCTGGACCTGCCCGGCAGCGAGGACTTCGTCACGCCTGAGGAGATGACCCCGGACGCAGGTGACGGACTCTCGCCCTGGGAGACCTGCCGTACACTCAACGGCTCCTGGGGCTACGCGCCCGGCTTCCAGCAGTGGCTGGACGCTGAACAGATCGCCCGGCTCCTGGTCGACAGCGCCTCGAAGGACGGCAACCTGCTCCTCAACGTCGGGCCGACCGGCCGTGGCCGCTTCGAGCCGAGAGCCCGCGCCCTGCTCACCGAGGTCGGCGAGTGGCTCGACCTGCACACGGACGCGGTCCATGGCACCGAGTCGACAGCTCTCGCCCCACCCCCCGACTGCCGGCTCACCCGCCGCGGCAACCGCCTCTTCGTCCATGTACTCGCCCAACCGGCCGGGTACCTCACCCTCACCGGCCTGACGGCGGCGGACATCACGTACGCCTCCTTCCTGCACGACGGCGCGGAGGTCAGGTTCGACGAGGTGACCGAAGAGCCCCCCAACGTGCCGCACATCCGACCGCATGGCCCCGTGGGCTCACTCACCCTTCACCTTCCCACCCGGCGGCCGGACGTCCTGCTCCCCGTCATCGAACTGCGACTCAAGGGAGAACTCCGATGACCACGATCCCCACGCCGGGTCAACTCGCCTGGCAGCACGACGGGTTCGGCCTCTTCCTGCACTTCGGCATCAACACCTTCAACGGCGAGGAATGGAGCAACGGCACCCTTGACCCGGCGTCCTTCGACCCGTCCGACCTGGACGCCGCCCAATGGGTGGACACGGCGGTCTCGGCCGGCGCGAAGTACGTCGTCCTGACCGCCAAGCACCACGACGGCTTCTGCCTGTGGCCCACCGCCACCACGGACTACTCGGTCGCGTCCTCACCCTGGCGCGACGGCAAGGGCGACGTGGTCGCCGAACTCGCGGCCGCCTGCCACGCCGCGGGCATCGGCCTCGGCCTGTATCTGTCGCCCTGGGACCGCAACGCGGAGTGCTACGACGACCCGGCGGCGTACGACGAGTTCTACGTCCGTCAGCTCACCGAACTCTGCACCCGCTACGGCCCGCTGTATGAGCTGTGGTTCGACGGCGCCGGCTCCGAAGGCCGTACGTACGACTGGGACGCCGTGATGGCCGTCATCGAGGAGCACCAGCCCGACGCGATGGTCTTCAACATGGGCCGCCCGACGATCCGCTGGGTGGGCAACGAGGACGGGCTTGCCGACGACCCCTGCCGCTACGTCACCGAGACCACCGGCATCAGCGTGTACGACGACGGAGCGGCCGCGCTCGACACGGCCCGCTACCTGCCGCCCGAATGCGACGTGCCCATCCGCGCCAACTGGTTCTGGCAGCCCGACGACCTGCACACCCTCAAGAGCCGGGACCAGCTGCTCGACATCTGGTACCGCTCCGTCGGCCTCGGCGCCGCTCTGCTGCTCAACGTGCCACCGGACCGCCGGGGTCTGATCGACGAGGCCGACCGCGCCCGGCTGCTGGACTTCACGGGCGAGCTGCATCGACGCCTGGCCCAACCCGTGCCTGCCACACTGACCGTCGAGGGACCGGAGATCGTGGCAACCTTCGCGGAACCGATCCGCATCGACCACCTCGAGCTGCGCGAGGACCTCACCCAGGGCCAGCGGCTCGATCACCACGAGGTCCTGGCGCACGGAACGCCGATCGCCAAAGGACACACGGTGGGGGTACGGCGGGTACACACCGTCGAACCCGTCTCCCTCCAGGAACTACGCATCCGCCTGACCGGCGACGACGCCCGCCTCGTCAGCGTCGACGGCTACCTGGCACAAGGAGCCGAGACCGATGGCCACTTGGCCCGATCAGCGGCGGATCTTGGCGGTTGAAGAACATGGGGCGGTAGAGGGTGAAGTCGAACTCCTCTGACCAGCGCGTGCGAATCGCGTTGCGCCGCCAGGAACTCGTCGCGCGTCCGATGTTTCACCCGCGTTCGCCGTCGGACGCAGGACGCCTCAAAACATCGGCCAGCCTGCCTCCAAGCTCGCCCAGGCCGTGAATGCAGGGCAACTACCGGAACTTACGACTGGGCAGGCGCCGTGTCGCCGGCCGCTACAACAAGGACACCCGCTGGGACGACAGCGAAGTCAGCTTCCACCCCGGCAAGGGAAAGGGAAAGGGCAGCCTCGGCGCCCTCACCAACCTCGTCAAGCGAGCGTGACGTCACGGGGCAAGTCGCACACCGAACGAAGACTCGGGCGCTCAGCTCCCGTCCAGATGCGCAATCTTGCCCCGGGCGAGAGGAACCTGCCCCAGGGCAATCCGGCTGCAGCTGCCCTGGCCGAGGTGACGAACACTGCCCTGGACGATGGCATGGCCGCCAGCGGGCAGTCACGTTACCCATGCGGTCAACCCTCAATGCCCGCTCGCCAGGAATGCTCTCGGCCCACCCACTGCTGCGAAGAAGACGACCGAGTTGTCCTGGCAGCCACGATGCGCACCACCTGGTGGCCGCAGGCGCTCGGGCTGTTCGTCTCCCGGCCCGGGACTGTCGGCAAGACAAGCCCGGCGAAGCAGATGCGGCGGCCGGGGCTACCCCGGAGCGAAGGTGCCGGCGAGGGCCTGCCGAGCCTCAACAGCGGGAAATGCGGTGCGCTTGCTCTGGGTGAGGAGTCGGTGGTGGAAGTCGTCCAGGACGATGGCGTGCTGGGCGTGCCGGTCGATGATCGCGCTGATGTCGGCCGGAACGCCGTCGGGTCGTCGGCCCTTCAGCCACTCACGCAGAAAGGTCCCGTGTTCGCTACCGCCCCGGAGGCCGTCTGGTAGATGGTGGCGAAGCAGGTGGCCCGGTGCGTAACAGCGGTCGTACACAAGGTGATCTGCATGGAATTCGGCCTCCTCGGTGGAGAGTTCGAACTCGCGGCTCAGCGCAAGGCCAAAGTCGGCGAAGTAGACCCGCTGGCCGTCGGTGAGCAGATTGGCGAAGTGAGCGTCGAAATGGACCAAGCCGTGCGCGCTCATGAACGCCGTCCCTCGCAGCAGCTCATCCTCGACCCACCGATAGGCCGATGAGCCTGGTGTGTCGAGCTTGGCCGCATCGCTCCGTTCACCGAGCCAGCCGGCGAGTGTCTGAGGCACATACTCCAAGAAGAGCACCAAGCTGAAGGCGGACCGGCCGATGGCTTCCAGCCGTCGACGAACGGCCGTTGACCCATCCCAATGCGCGACAGCCCCGTCCACGCCACCGAACTCGTCAGCGAAGCCGGCTGGAGGACCGTCAGGCAAGACCCGCCAGTGATACAGAAGAGGAAAACCCGCGTACTCGTTCTTGAGGACCCAGCCGGTGGTCATGAGGTGCGCGGCCAGCTCACGCCAGGCGCCGAACCCCGTCGACCCCACCCCGTACTGATAGAAGAGCGGAAGCTCGAACAGGTTGGCCGTCGACCGCAGGTGCTCTGGTTGCAACTCGATGTGCGTCAGCGGCACCCGCTTGACGAAGACGTGCCTCCCCTCGAGGTCCATCCCCGCCGACCTGCCTCCGATTCCGGAGCCCAGAACCGGCGCGGCAGCCACGGCATCCGCAAGTTGCCGATCGCTGAACAGGGACAGGCGTGCTCCCACGGACGCGTATGCGGAGACTCGCGCCGCGTGCCCTGACGCGGCCCCATCCATCGGCGGCTCCAGCGAAGCGTCAACACTCACGCTGCTGATCATGCCAGGCAGTCGAACACGACTCTCGAACACCTGACACGTCGTCTCGGGCGGAAGTGCTGGCAGAGCCTCCATCGCCACCAGTTGGAAGGCCGCGACTCTGTCTCAATCTCGGCTGCCCCACCCTCACGTAATCCCTGGACGGACCGGATCTCGCAGGCAGTGCGGAACGGTTCGTTCCGAACTAACTGCCCGATCGGTGAGGAAACTTGGCGTACCAGACAGACCGGACTGCTGGGGACCAGGGGGCATGCGCGCATGGTGGCCCGTAGGTGCCAAGGGCCGCAATGGGCCAAGTCGAATCGTTGTCTGGACCGTGCGGCTCCGCATAGGACCAGTGCATGGAGCAGACACCACGTCGGAGCACAACTCCGTTCAGCACACGAAGAGACCGCGCAGTCCGGCACGGCAGCCGACCGCTGACCGCCGTACTCACCATCGCCGTGCTCGGCGGCCTGATCTCGGCCACCCCGCCGGCCGCGACAGCCGCCCCGAAGAACGATCCTGACCGACGTGTGATCGTCACCCTCGACGGCGACGCCCCGGTGGCCGGCCTGGGAACGCTCGACGACACCGAAAAGGCGGGCGTTCTCGACGCCCGCGGCAAGGTGAAGGCTGAACAGGACGCGTTCCTCAGCGAGTTGACGGACAAGGGTGTCGACGCGCGCAAGCCGCGCAAGCTGAACCTGCTGCTCAACGCGGTCGCCGTCACGGTGAAGGCATCCGAGGTCGGGCGTCTGAAGAACCTGCCCGGCGTGACCGGTGTCCACGACGACACCCAGGTCAAGCTGCACACCTCCGACAGCGTCCCGCTGATCGGCGCCCCTGAAGTGTGGCAGCGCGAGGACCCGTCCGGTCAGAAGGCCACCGGTAAGGGCGTCACCGTCGCCGTGCTCGACAGCGGCGTCGACTACACGCACCCCGATCTGGGCGGCGGCATCGGCGAGGGCAAGAAGGTCGCCGCCGGCTGGGACTACGTCAACGGCGACGCCGACCCGATGGACGACAACGGCCACGGCACCCACGTCGCCGGAATCATCGCGGGCAAGGCGGCCGAGGAGGGCGGCGTCACCGGCGTCGCGCCGGAGGCCACCCTCACCGCGTACAAGGTCATGAACGACGCGGGCGAGGGCGCTACTTCGGACATCATCGCGGCCATCGAGGCCGCCTCCGACCCCGCGAACCCGCACCGCGCCGATGTGATCAACATGAGCCTCGGCGGATACGGCGACGGCAGCGAGCCGCTGGGTCAGGCAGCGACGGCCGCCACCAAGGCGGGAGTTGTGGTCGTCGCGGCGGCCGGCAACGAGGGCCCGAGCAGCGGCACGGTCGGCACCCCGGCCGCCGCCGACGGCGTGCTCGCCGTGGGTGCCTCCGTCAGCGGCGTGCGGATACCCACCGCCGCGTACAAGGGCGGCGAGAAGATCCAGACGTACCGAGGGCTGCTCTCGGCGAACCCGCCCGCGCAGCCGGTCACGGCGCCGCTGGTGGACGTCGGCCAGGGCCTGCCCGAGGACTGGGAGCGGGTCGGCGACGTCCGCGGCAAGGTTGTCCTGATCGCCAGGCCGATCGGCCACAGCACGCAGGATCTGTCGATCGAGGAGATCGAGGCCGCCCGTGAGGCGGAGCGCCGCGGCGCCCTCGCGCTCATCGGCGGACAGTCGGGCGGCGGCCCGGTGGTGGCCCAGGCGCCCGCCGAGGAGGACGGCACCCTCCCGTTCGCCCCGAACACCTCGCTCGACGAGTCCGGCGACTCCCTGCGCATGGACAAGGTGCTCATGATGGGTGTCGACGGCACCCAGTACGCCGAGCTCGGCCGCCGGCTCGCAGCCGGTCCGGTCGAGATCACGGTGACCGGCAAGGACGTCACCGACAAGATCGCCTCGTTCTCCTCGCGCGGCCCCGACGCGAGCTGGGACCTGAAGCCCGAGATCGTCGCCCCCGGCTACGAGATCCGCTCCACGGTGCCCAAGTCCCTTTACGGACCGGGCGTCTACCGCATGTCCGGTACGTCGATGGCGGCCCCGCACATCGCCGGCGCGGCGGCCCTGATCCGCCAACTGCACCCCGGCGAGGCACCGGCGAAGGTGACCTCCGAACTCATCGGCAGCACCAAGAAGCTCGACGACTACGACCCGACGACGGCCGGCTCCGGCCGGCTCGACCTGCCCGCGGCCGCCGACGCGGCCGACGCGGGCCTGACGACCTCGCCCGCGGCCCTTTCGTACGGACTCGCCGATCTCGCCGGACGCACCATCGGCGGCAGCAAGAAGCTGACCGTCCACAATTCCTCCGGCAAGCCCCGCACCGTCTCCCTGAAGGTCAGCGGCGAGGCGACCGTCAGCCCGCGCACCCTGACCGTCCCGGCCGGCGGCAGCGCCACCGCCACGGTCACCGTGCGCGCCGAACGACCCGCGCAGGAACGGGAGTTCAGCGGCACCGTCACCGTCGACCCTTCCCCAAGCTCTCGGCTTCGCTCGAGCAGGGGAGGCCCCACTGGCGCGGGCCCGACGCTGCGCGTTCCGTACCTGCTCGTCGTACGGCAGCTGTTCGTGCAGGTCGGCCCGGACCCGAGCGACGGCAAGGCGACCGCCGTGGTGTTCACCCCGGCGCCGCTCGCCCAGCCGCCGGTCCTCACCGTCTACCCGCCCCGCGGCCGCCCGTACAGCGTCACCACCAAGCTGCGCTCCGGGAACGTCTATCAGGCCGACCTCACCGGCACCGAAGGCGCCTACCTCGTCACGGCCGGCGCCCGCACCACCGGCGGACAGACCCTCACCAGCAACCGCGACGGCTTCGAGGTCACCCCCGAGTCCGTACGCGACCAGCGCTGGCAGCCCGTCGGCCCCAACGCCGAGTCGGGCGAGGTCAGCACCGCGGCGAGCGCGCCCGGTCACGCGGTCGTCTCTCAGCCCAACAAGAAGGGCCTGTGGTCGACCGAGGACAACGGAAAGACCTGGCGCCAGAACACCCGCGTGCCGTTCTCGGCGGTCGGCGGCGAGGCCTTCACCGTCGTCGACCCGCGCGACGAGAAGCGCTGGTGGTACGCGGCCAACGACCCGTCCCGCATCCCGCGCACCGGATCAATCCTGCGCACCGAGGACGCGGGCCGCACCTGGCAGACGCTGGACACCCCGGACACCCCTGTGCTGAACTTCCTGGCCTCCGACGACGGCCGCACGCTGATCGCGCTCACCGGGGCCGGACTGCTCCTGAGCACCGATGGCGGCGACCACTGGACCCAGCAGCCCGTCGGCATCCAGACCGACCTGATCCAGGACGTGGCCGTCGCCGGCGACACCCTCTACCTCTCCACGGGCACCGCGCTGTGGAAGCGGGACGGCGTGGCCTCGGGCACGCTCGGTGATGCCGTCAAGCTGTACGAGTCGAAGGGCGGCCAGTTCGCCACGGAGACCGTCGCGGACAGCGAGGTCATCGCGTTCTACGAGATCGGCACCGGCGTCGTCGGCTCGCACGACGGCGGCAAGACCTTCTCCGTACTCGACAACCACGGCTACGGCGGTACGGGTCTGACCATCACCGGCGGTGATGTGTACGCCAGTTACGGCGGCGAGACCCGCGTGGGCCGCGACCACGGCCGTACCTGGGAGACCATCCCCGGTGTCAACAACGCCTCCGTCGCCTCGGACTTCGACCGCTGGGCCGACGGCTCCCTGACGGTGTCCGCCGAAGCCGCGGGCATCTACCGCGGTACGGCCGACGGCCAGGACTACCAGCGCCTCGGCGTCCAGGGCGGAACGGTCAGCGACCTCGCCGTGAGCGACGGCAAGCTGCTCGCCGCCGGCTGGCAGGGCACCCACCGCGCGAGCCTGCCGGTGTCCGCGGCGGACTGGGGCACCACCGGCGGCGAGGGCATGATCGGCCTTGAGACGAAGCTGATCCAGGCCTCGCCCGCCGATTCGAGGGTCGTGTGGCGGGTGCGCTACGGCCCGTGGGGCGACTTCCACCTGGAGCGCAGCGGTGACTCCGGCGAGAGCTGGGAGGAGAAGGGTGCGAGCAACGGCCAGGTCTTCGCCCTGACCGTCCACCCGGCCGATCCCGAGCGTGTGCACGTCAGCTTCGGCAACCTCCAGGGCTCCGGCCTGTTCTCCACCGAGGACGGCGGGACGACCTGGAAGAACCTGTGGCACGACACGCACTTCACGGCCGTGGCCGGCGACCCCGCCGACTCGGACCGGCTGTGGCTCGGCACCCCGCACGGCCTGTACCGCTCGGACAACGGCGGCGACGACATCGAGCTCGTGACCGAGGGCCGGGTCGACTCGATCGAGTTCGCCGGGCGGAAGATGCTCATCGGCGGCGACGCGATTCGCTACTCGACGGACGGCGGCACGACCTTCCGCAGCGGCGACACCGGTCAACTCCCCATCCGTATCGGCGACTTCGAGCGCATCGGCGACACGCTGTACGCGGCGTCCACCAGCTACTGGGAGACCGCACTCCCGCGCGGCGGCCGCGGCGTCCTGCGCTCCACCGACGGCGGCCGCACCTGGCACAACATCTCCAGCGGACTGCAGAACCTCGATGTCACGTCGCTCGCGACGGACGGCGAGGACCTGTACGCCGGCACCGAGTACGGGGGTGTGCACCGCCTGGACCTGGACTGACGCCTCGCGCCTGAGGCCTTGAGTCCGGCCCATCCAACGCGCGCCGTGCAGAGTCCATCGGAGCTCCGCACGGCGCACTCCTTTCCTTGCTCTTCCTCTACGGGGACTTGGGGGTGTGATGACCGCGACGTTGCTGCCCTGCGGTGGCTCCGCTCCGGCTGGTCCGTGATCTTGTTAGGGCCCGTGGGCGTCGGCAGGACACTCCGAAGCACTGGACCGTGCGTCATTTCTCGCAGGCCAACCCCATCGGCCCGGGCTGCGACAGTGTTCCGGCTGCTCCTAGTCGACAGCCAAACCCCCGGGTCAGGCGTCCGTGACAGTCACGCGGACCGGCGTCCCCGCCTCGATGGTGCGGCTGACCGTACAGAGCCGGTCGTGAGATGTCTTGATCGCCCGGGGCAGGATGGTCCGGGCCCGGTCGCCGGACTCCCCCTCGGGAAAGCTCACCGTGAAGGCGACCTCGAGGTCGGTCATCCGGTTGCCGTCCCCGTCTTCGACCTTGGTGCCGGTCACCGCCACACGGAACGTGACCGGCTCCGCATGGCGGCTCGTGGCGACGTCCACGTCGGCAGCGGTGCAACCACCGAGCGCGGCCAGGAGCAGCTCGACGGGTGTGAAGCCGGTCCCCGAGCCGGTGCCGAAGTCGACAGTGCCGCCTTGGGCGTTGGTCGCGGTGAACTGACCGGCACCGGTCCGCTCGACGGTGACGGAACGCAGCTTGTCGGAAGTCATGAAACGAGCGTAATGACGTACTGCGTCAGTGACCCGACGCCGCGCCTGCACCAACCGCTGCGCAACGGGTTCAGTCGAGCCGGCCCAGGACCTCCTGCGACTCGATGAGTCCCTCGTCGCCGGCCTTGCCGCCGTCCGCGAAGACGCGCTGCGCCTGCCGGGCGCGGAACTCCTGATGGGCCTCGGACGGTTTGGGGTAGCCATGGCGGGCGCGCGCTTCGGCCGGGGTGAGCACCTCCGCGGTGCGTGGTGGGATGCCCAGCTTGACCGGCGCGACGATCGGGACGGTGGACGGTGACAGCCGCTTGAGGAGGGCCAGTTCGGCGCGTGGACTGAGGTGGACCATGGCGTAGCCGATCCTCATGACCGGCACGATCAGGGCGTCGACGAGGCGGGGCTGGCGGATGCCGACCATGGCACGCATCCAGCGCGGCATGGTCGCGATGGTGGCGATCCGGATCGATTTCGCGACGGCCGCTGCCGCGGGCTTCTGCCACCACGGCACGTCCGGCAGGACGAGTTCGGTCCTGAGCAGATGGTGCATGGCGCGGCGGGCGATCGGACTGGCCTCAAGACGTGGCCGCATGTGCTCGAAGTACGCCCGGACACCGGCGCGGGTGCGGGGGATGTCGTCGGGCGAGCAGGTCTGGAACTCGGCTGCGACGGCGCACGATTCCCAGTACTGCGCCTCCTCATCCGCGGTGAGCTTGCCGGGGCCGTACTTCTCGTAGGCGTAGAGGATGGAGTGCCAGCCGGTGAGCTGGATCCACAACTGGGCCTCGGGGTCGTTGGCGTCGTAAGTGCCACCGCCGTAGGGCAGGTTGCCGATGGCCTTGGAGTGGACTTTCACCAAGATGTCCGCCGCCTTGCACATGTCCTTCGATCCGGCGAAGGCGACCATGGAGAAGTAGCGCAGAGTGCGGTCGTAACGGGTGCGCGGGCGCCGGTAGATGTCCTGGGTGCCGTCGACGGCGGCGACGAGGGCCGGGTCGAGCTCCTCCACGACCACGGAGCGCTGCAGGGCGACGGTCGGCGCGGTCGGGTATCCCCAGACCTTCCACACCACCGATCCGGGTCCGAAGAATCCGTAGTCCTCATGCGGTTCGATGGGGTGCTTGGTCGCGTTGCGGGCGCGTGTGGGCATGGTGTCCTCCTGCGGTCCTGCGGCCAACCCTCTTACGACACTGCTGTCGTAAATTAAGACACAGCTGTCGTAAGATGCCAAGGTGCCGTCTCAAGACGATTCCCGAGCCACGCCGCGCAAGCGCCGCCCCTACGCGGCACGGGTGCCGATCGAGGAGCGCCGTGAGCAACTCCTCGACGCGGCCCTCGCCGTGATCGTGGACACCGGCCACGACCGCGTCTCCATCGACGCGATCGCCAAGCGGGCGGGTGTCGCACGCGCCGTGGTCTACAGCGCCTTCGAAGGCCTGGACACACTGCTCGGCGCACTGCTCGACCGCCAGCAGACCCGCGCCTTCGACCGCCTGCTGGCGACCCTCCCGCCAGGTGACGGCCTCGACGATCCGGCCGCCTTCGTGGCCGCCGCTGTACGCGGCGGTCTGCAGATGGTCGAAGAGGACCCGGACACCTGGCGGTTGATCCTGCTGCCTCCACCGTCCATGCCCGCCGCGGTGCGCGAGCGCGTCGAGCAGGACCGGGAGAGATTCCGCCGACGGGTTGCCGAATGGATCTCCCGCATCCAGGCGGCGGTCCGCGGCAGCGAAGGCGCGGGTCCGAGCGACCTGGACCCGCACTTCCTCGCCCATGCCCTCGTCGCCGGCGCCGAACACTTCACCCGGCTCGCCCTCACCGATCCCGGTAGATTCGACGCGGAACATCTCGCGGCACAGGTACGTGCGGTTCTGGCGGGTCGCTGGGCCGGATGAAGGCGAGCGGGGCGCCCAGGCCTTGGGTGGCACGCTGCCATACGGTGTCGAACGTGTCCGCTGAGTGAACGACTGTCGGCAGGAAGCCCACGTCCCGGCAGAGCAGGTTGGAGACCTGGCGGACACTCAGACCGTCAAGAACGATTCTCGGGTCGGTACGAGTCGATCGCTCGCTCGAAGTACCGCTTGCCCTCTGCGGTCTTCCCCTTCGGCCCCTGGACCAGGATCAGGTGGTAGCGATCGCCGATCCGCAGGGCCGAGTTCCATGTGTGGATCTCACGGCCGGACGTATCGATCCAGGTGTACGCGCCTTGTGCCATCGTCAGATCGTCTCTGTCGACGCGACGGGGGTCCGTCGCGGTGCTCCAGGTACTGTCACGGAAAGGCGCCAACTCCGGCTCTTCCTCACGCTGGTACACCAAAGGGTCCTCACTGAACTCCCCGATCGCGTCCCGGCCCGGGACGACAATCAGCGTGAAGCCTCCTCGGTCGTACCGGTACTGGCCCTCGGCGTTCTTCTCCGACCGCTTCCACCCCTTGCCCACATCGACAGTGAACTCACGCTCGTCGACCTGCTCGTACTTCTCTCCGCCGGGTTCGCCCGAAACACCCGGCGAAGAGGGTACTGAAGAGTCCGCCGGGGTGGTGGAGGACGAAGAGACCGAAGGGGAAGAGCCGCCCTTCGAGGCATCCGAGCCGTGATCGTCGCCACCGAAATAGGCGGCCCCGACCACGGCCAGCACGACGGCCGACACGAGGGCGCCGACGGAGATCCCGACAGTGGTAACCCTGCGCCGAACCCTCCGCTCTTCGCCGCTCGTGCCCTTCTCGTGGAGCACCTCGGCCAACGCGTCCACTGCTCGCTGCACGTTCCAGCGTTCGAGCGGACTCCTGGCGAGCAGGCCGGCGACCACCGGGCGCAACGCGACTGCCTTCGGGGTGGGTTGCACGTCCGCGGTCAGCACCGCGGCGACCGTCGCCTCGAGGGAGTCGCGTCGGAACGGCGAGGCGCCGTCGATCATCTGATGGATCATCACGCCGAGCGACCAGAGGTCGGCCTCCGGACCAGGTGGAGCTCCGGACATGCGCTCCGGCGCGGTGTACTCGAGGGAGCCGAAGAACTCGCCCGACTGCGTGAGCGGCTCCTCGCCGTCGATGAGGGCGATCCCGAAGTCGGTCAGGACGGTCCGGCCGTCTTCGCCGATCATGACGTTGCCGGGTTTGACGTCGCGATGCAGCACACCGCAGGCATGCGCGGCACCCAGCGCCTTCGCGATGTCTATGGCGATACGAGCGGCTTCTCGCTCGCTCAACGGCCCCTCACGAGCCAGCAGTTCCGCAAGGGACTCGCCCCGCACGCGCTCCATGACGATCCAGGGGCGGCCATCTTCCGTGATGACGTCGTAGACCGTGATGACGGAGCCGTGTCGTATGCGAGCAGCCGCCCGCGCTTCGCGCAGGAAACGTTCGACCCTCGTCTCCCGCCCGGGCAAGTGCGCAGGGACGTAAGCCTCCTTGACGGCTATCTCCCTGCCGACCACCAGGTCGCGCCCGCCCCACACAGTGCCCATTCCCCCGGCACCGAGCTTCTTCTCCAGTTGGTACCTGCCCTGGAGGATTCTCGGCGCTGCGAAGTTGGTCGCGTTTCTCTCGCCCCCGCCTGCCACAGAGGCATCATGCCAGGCCGTCCTGGACGACGTCCCGACAAGCGGCTGCGCCTGCCATCAGAAGGAAGGGATGGACAGCACACATCGACCAACGCCCGGATGATCCGAAGGAAACCGACTTGGCGCGCGTCACCAAAGCACCAGGCGCCGAGACCAGTGGGGTCAGATAGTGGGTGAGGGCGGCCTCCAGGGTGAGCCGCACGGCTCCGGTGACGACGGCGATCTCGCCGAGCGCGACCCGCACGGCTTCAGATTCTGTCGCTGTCGCTGTCGCTGTCGCTGTCGCTGTCGCTCAAGGGGATGCGGCCAGTGCCTCTCGCGCATGCCGGCCCAGCCGGTCCAGCGCCGTCATCATGACCGCCGCCTCCGCCGGCGCCAGTGGCCCGAAGAAGTGCTCCTGGACCTGACGGGCGTGCACGCGAGCCGCCGCGATCAGCACCTCTTCCCCCTTGGGGGTCATGGCGACGATCTGCACCCGGCCGTCCTCGGCCGAGCGGCCTCGCGTCACCAGGCCGCTGTCGGTCATGCGGTCCACGAGGCGTGTGATCCCGCCGCTGGTCAAGGCGATCTCTCCCGCCAGATGACTCATCGACGCCCCACCCGGCGACTCGGACAGGACCACCAGGACGTCGAACATGGAGTGGCTGATACCGCACTCCTGCTGGATCCGATGACCCAGGAGCCGTTCCAGCGAAGAGCTCGCCGCCAGGAAGACGCCGAACGACCGGATCGCGGGATCCAGCGCGACCTCCCCGGGACTGTCGATCTCGTCGCTCTTCACCGCTTCACCTTCTCGGTCGCCCTGCACTGGTTGAGGTTCCAGCGTCCACGATCGCACCACCGCTCCCCCACCTGCAGCCCATTCATCTGACTGATCAAGTATATCTCACAGGGATGAGCATGCGCACTGAGCTAGTGCGGCCGCTAGATGCCTCAGTTCACACCAATGGGGCGATTTGCTTTATCTGAGCAGTCAAGTAATTCTGGAATCCGCGCCACCCCTCACCGGTTCGGCGCGGTGCTCGAAAGATCAAACGCAACAGGAGAACACCCATGGCCCACATACGGCGCAAGCTCGTCTTCAGTGCCACCGCAGCCACGGCAACCGCCGTCTTCGCCGCGGTCGGGATATCCGCAGTGCAGGCCGCGGGACACGACACCGTCCGATGGGGCGGAGCCGGCGCGGTGCACGAGGAGACCAAGAGCCTGGACCAGCTCTACAAGGAAGCCCGGGCCGAGGGCGGAACGCTGACCGTGTACGCCGGCGGCGATGTCAAGAACCAGCAGGACGACAACAAGAAGGCCTTCGAGAAGGCCTTCCCGGGCATCAAGGTCAACATGATCGTGGACTACAGCAAGTACCACGACGCCCGCATCGACAACCAGCTGCGCACCGACAGCCTCGTGCCGGACGTGGTGCAACTGCAGACGCTGCAGGACTTCCCCCGCTGGAAGCACGAAGGCGCCCTCATGCCCTACAAGCCCGCCGGGTTCTCGAAGGTCTACAAGGACTTCAAGGACCGCGACGGCTACTGGACCGCGATCTTCTCCGACAGCTTCGGCCTCGTCCACAACACCGAACAGGTCACCGGCAACGCCCCGCGTACCGCGAAGGACCTCCTCGCTCCCCAGTACAAGGGGAAGATCATCTCTACGTTCCCGAACGACGACGACGCGGTCCTGTACAACTACAAGCAGCTGGTGGACAAGTACGGCTGGGACTGGCTGAAGAAGTTCACCGAGCAGGACGTCCAGTGGGTGCGCGGCGCCCAGCAGCCCGCAGACGACGTCGAAGCCGCAAAGAAGAGCGTCGCCCTCGGAGCGGAGAACGCCATCTCCCCCTACCCGGGACAGAAGTCACGCTTCGCCGTCACCGAGGGCGAACCGTTCATGTCCTGGGCTCAGCGTGCTGCGATCTTCAAGGACGCCAAGCACCCGGCCACCGCCAAGCTGTACATGAACTGGTGGCTGTCCAAGCAGCAGCAGTCCAGCCACTACCAGCACACCGTGCGTACCGACGTGAAGCCCCGTCCGGGGATGAAGCACGTCTGGGAGTACCGCAACACCGACCTGCGCGGCTTCGAACGCTTCATGAGCGACCGCGCCGCGGTCGAGCGGTTCAAGACCCAGCTCGCCCTGTACGTCGGTGAGCCCCAGGGAGCCCCGACGCCGGGATGGCTCGGCACTCACCCCGGCCGCAGTTGACCGTGCGCCGTGCCGGAGTCGGACCTCACGTCCGACTCCGGCACGCCTGCACGTGCTCCACAGCGACCTGTCCGGCGACTTCCACCACGGCCTGGGCAACGACGCAGCCTGCAACGACGTGCGGCATGTGGACGTCTTCGACGGACAGGACACTCAAGAGCACGCCGCCAAGACAGGACGGCGTCGCGGAGCTCCCGCGGGGCACCCCCCGCTCCCCTGCCGCACGCAAGATGGCGCTGTTTCCGCGAGGTCCGCGAACAGACAGGCGAGGACTCGTTCCAGGGAGACTGGAAACAAACGCCGACGCCAACACCTGAACGCCCTCGATACGTGTAACGTCAGGGCCAGCAGTCATGGTTCCGAGGTACCGCCCGTGAACTCAACGTTCGCGGGCGTCTTGCTGTTCAGCGTCTGAGGGCCAGGACGATCACCTCCGAGTTCCCGCACCGTGCGGGAACCGGCTTCGAGTCCCCTTGGAGGACGCATGG
>JOGW01000031.1 GCA_000721375.1 Streptomyces sp. NRRL B-3428
CGACGACCGCGACGGAGACACGCTGGTTCTCCTTCTTGGCCTCGGCCAGCGCGGCGTCCGCGGCCTTGGCGGCGGCCTCGATGGTGAGGTGGTTCGTCTGCATGACGTTCTTGTTGGCGGCGTCGGCCGGCTTGGCGGCGGCGTCGGCGGCGTTCGCGGAGACGGCGCCGAAGGTGCCGGCGGCCAGGGTGGCGGCGACAGCGGTACCGGTCAGAACGCGGGTGCGCAGCGAAAGCTTCTTCATGGTGAGCTCCTGAGTGTCGGGGTGAGGTGCCTCGGTGGCTCGCTCTGAGATCAATCCTGGGCCCGGGACCCCCTCCGGATCGTCGACGTACCGGCTGCTGTCGGCGCGCGGGACGGCGTACGCCTCCGTCAACCGATCGGTTGATGCGAGGCAGGACCTTCGGGGTCACGATGAAATGATCAGAGAGGAGTGTGTGGTGCGAAAAGAGCAGGTCAGCGGGGATGCCGGCAGCAATGCCTCCTATGCGGGCACGAGCACCGGCAGCACGGCCAGCGGCTACGACCCGGACGCCGGCTGGCTGGCCCGGATCATGCACATCACCTTCTTCGCACTGCTCGGCGCCTCGCTCGTCCGCTTTCTGCTGCGCCACCCCGGCGAGGCCCGTACGCCGTGGATCATCGCGTTCAGCATCGTGCTCGCGCTCCTGTACGTCCTCGGCCCCGCGCTCGGCGCCCGGCCCACCCCCCGCTGGCTGCTGTGGCTCGGCGCGGTCGTCGGCGTCTGGGTCGTGCTCGTCGTGCTCGCGCCGAGTTTCACGTGGTGCGCGGTGCCGCTCCTCTACACGGGCCTGCGCACCCTTCCCGTACGCCATGCGCTCGCGCTCGTCTTCGTCCTGACCGCCTTCGTGGTCGCCGCCCAGCTGCGGCTCTCCGACGGCTTCGACCCCAATCTGGTGGTCGCACCGCCCGCCGTGGCCGCGCTCGCGGTGGCCGTGTTCGTCCATATGCGCCGCCAGTCCGAGCGGATCGCCGCGATCCAGCGCCGCGAGGGCACGCTCGCCGAGCGGCAGCGGCTCGCGATGGAGATCCACGACACCCTCGCGCAGGGCCTGTCCTCGCAGCGGATGCTGCTGCAGGCCGCGGACCGAATCTGGGAGAGCGACCCGGACAAGGCCCGCACCCATGTCCGTACGGCGGGATCCTTCGCCGAGCGCAACCTCGCCGAGGCCCGCCGCTTCGTCCACGACCTCGCCCCCGCCGATCTCGCGGAGGGCGGCGGGCTGCCGGCCGCCCTGATGGCGCTGGCGGACCGCTCGACGACCGACACGCTCTCCGTGCGCTGCCGCATAGAGGGGCCTTCGCGCCCGCTGCCCGACCGGGTGGAGTCCGCGCTCCTGCGTATCGCCCAGGGCGCGCTGGCCAACATCACCGAGCACTCCGGCGCCTCGGCCGCCGCGCTCACCCTCACCTTCCTCGACGACCAGATCGTCCTCGACATCGCCGACAACGGCCGCGGTTTCGACCCGGCGGGCGTCACTCCGACCGGTGTACGAGGGCATGGTCTGCCCGCGATCAGGGCGCGCGCCGGCCAGCTCGGCGGCATCCTTACGGTCGAGTCCGCGCCCGGCGAGGGCACCGTCCTGTCCGCCGCCATTCCTCTGGAGCACCGCCCATGACGACCTCTGAGAACCCCTCCGCACCGGTCCGTGTACTGCTCTGCGACGACCATGTGGTCGTGCGCGCCGGGCTGCTCGCGCTGCTCGACAGCGCGCCCGGGATCGAAGTGGTCGGCGAGGCCGGCAGCGGTGAGGAGGCGGTGGCGCTCGCGGAGAAGCTGCGGCCCGATGTGGTCCTCATGGACCTCCAGCTCGGTCCCGGCATCGACGGCGTCGAGGCCACGCGCCAGATCGCTCCCACCGGGGTGCACGTCCTGGTCCTGACCACGTACGACACGGACGCGGACATCACGCGGGCGATCGGGGCGGGCGCGACGGGCTATCTGCTCAAGGCCGAGCGCCCGGAGGAGCTCTTCGCCGCCATCTATGCGGCGGCCGAGGGCCGCACCACGCTCTCGCCGCCGGTCGCGAGCCGGGTGATGGCGCGGATGCGCAGTCCCCAGCCGACGCTCACGGAGCGCGAGCTGGAGATCCTTGGCCAGCTCGCCCAGGGCCTGGGCAACCGGGACATCGCCCGCGCCCTGTTCATCAGCGAGGCCACGGTGAAGACCCACCTGGGCCGTATCTACGACAAGCTCGGCGTGGACACCCGGGCGGGCGCCGTGGCGGTGGCGAAGGAGCAGCGGCTGCTGGGGTGAGCGCCCTGCCCGCGGCGTGGGACGATCACGTACGTGCTGGACATCGGATACGCCCTCTCCAACCGCTTCCCCGACCCCCCGCAGCTGGACTACCGGCGGGCCGATGTGCGCACGCTGCGGCACGACCTCTTCTGCGGCGACGTCTATCTCGCGGACACGAAGAAGGACGAGGAACTGTCCACAGCCTGGGGATGGGTGCCCGTCCTCGACTTCGCCTGGGCCCTGTGCGACATCGTCGAGCGCCTCGACGAGGACCCGATGGGCAGCCGGGCCTCCCGCCCCCAGTACGCCGAACTGGACTTCACCGAGTCCAGCGACCGCCTGCTCTTCGAGCGCCGCTTCGGCTGGGTCGAGATCGAGGCGGAGTGGCTCCCGGGCGACACCCCGCCCCTGACGTTCTCCCACTCCCTGCTGCGCCGTGAGGCCCGGGACTTTCTGCAGGACGTGGTGGCGGACCTGGTGGATCTGCACGAGGACCTGGGCGAGAACCCGGTGATCTGGGATCTGCTGTCGCGGTTTCCTCGGGTGTGAGCCGGCCCGGGGGCGCCGCGCTCAGAAGTGGCAGTCGACAGCGATGACGTACGTGTCGGGGTGCAGGGCGTCGAGGTAGGCGGTGACGCGCTCGATGTACCCGGTCTGTTCCGACTCGGGCTCGTCGAGACCCCAGGGCCGTTCGATCCAGCTGCCCTCCAGGGTGAGCAGCACGGCTCCCAGCACCGCCTCGCTCCTTGCCTCCTTCACGTGGGCGGCGCGGCCGCCCGCGAAGTGACCGACCGGGTCACGCATGGGGAGTCCCGGCACCTCGGCCGCGGCGGCCACGGCGGGCTGTGCCCGGTGCTCCCGGTGGGCCTCGTCCAAGCTGTACGCGCCGGGATCGGCCTCGTGCCGCTCGCGGAAATGCCGCCAGGGCCGCGCGGCGGGCAGCCCCCGCACCGTGGCCTCCCACAGGTCGTACTGCTCGCCGGCCAAGGCGCCGGCCCGGTCACGCATGACGTCGAGGTCGAGCAGCCGCAGCGGTCCGCCGTCACAGGTCAGCGGCTCGGCGGGAGCCGCCTCGTTGGTCCAGGAACGTTCTCCGGCCACGAGCCGCGGGTCCCCGTCCGCTTCCGGCCGGTGCAGGAAGTATCCGGACCAGCGCCCGCCTGTCTGGTACCAGTCCCACTCGATCTGCGGGCTGTAGGTGACGACGCGGTACGCGTGCCCGTCCTCGTCGATGAGCATCGGCGACTGATCGGGATAGTCCGCGTTGCGCAGCCGGGCGACCTCGGACCACGTGGTGCTCTCGGGCAGCTTCCGGTCGTAGACGCTCCAGTGCTCATGCGGCTCACCGGTCTCGTAGTCGCGCCACGGGTCGACCTCCACATCCGCCCCGTACGGGGCGAGTGCGGCTTCCACCGCGGCCTCGACGTCATCGGGCCGGGTATCGCCCGGCAGGCAGACGAGCACCAAGGAGTGCATGCCATTCCCCCTCGTACGAAAGTGCGCGCTCCAGGCGCGGATGCTCGCACACCGGCCCGCGGGCCCGCCCCCGAATATCGCCCTGGACCGCCGTGGACCGCTCTGGACCGCCGCTGATCACCGTGGAACATCCCCGTGGATCAGTCCTGGGCCTCCACCCGCACCCCGATCGCCGCCGCGAACACCGGCGCCAGATCCATCAGTTGGGCCGGCGAGATGGTCGCCCCCGAAAGCCGGTCCACACCCCGGGTGATCTCCAGCTCTCCGCACCGCCGCAGATCGACGTCCTTCATCCGTACGCCGGTGAAGTCCGCGCCCTTCAGCGCGCAGTCGATGAACTCGACCCGCTCCAGGCTCGCCCCGCCGAAGTCCGGCTCGGCGAGCACGACACCCTCGAAGACGACGTCACGCAGCCGGGCCTTGCGCAGATTCAGATAGTCGATCTTCCCGCCCTTGATCACGACCCGCTCCAGCACCGCCCCGTGCAACTGCACCCCGCCCATACGGGCGTCGAGCAGCTCGACATCCCGCAGCGAGGCGTCCCCGAGATCGGTCCCGACCCCCCGTACCCCCTTGAGCCGCGTATCGATCACCCGCGCGTGCGTGAGCCCCGCCTCGTCGAGCGCACACTCCTCGACGAGACAGTCCATGAACCGCACCCCTGGCGCGTCCTGCCCCGCGAAGTCGAGACCGCGCAGCAGCAGCCCGTCGTAATCCCCGTCGGGCTCGAGCCCCCCACCCTTGAACTCCGCCAGCTCATGCAGACGAAACTCGGGCCGCCGCGCTCCGCCGCTCGCTTTACGTGCCATGCCTCCATGCTCGCGCACGCCACTGACAACCACGGCCGGCGCCCGGTCTCACGGTTCGAGAACCACCTTCCCCACCGTCCCCCGCCCCTCCAGCGCCCGGTGCGCGGCCGCCGCCTCCGACAGGGGGAAGCGGGTGACGGCCGGGCGTAGGACGCCCTCGGCGGCGAGGGTCAGGGCTTGGGTCTCCAAGGTGCGGACGGGGTTGTCGCCGCCCGCCTTCTGCAGCATCGCCGGGCCGAGTGGCGTGATCGACTCCACGCCCCTGGCGGCCAGTTCGCCTTCCTCGAAGGGGATCGGGCCGCCCGCAAGGCCGGATTCCGTCCAGCCGAAGACGAGGTGCTTGCCGCCCGGGCCGAGGAGGTCCACGGCCGCGCGGCCCGCCGCTCCGCCCACTCCGTCGAAGACGACGGTCGCGTGACGGTCCGCGCCCAGGAACGCCCTTACGACAGAAGGCCATTCGGGATCGAGATAGTCGACGGCCAGGTCCGCTCCGTTCTCCCGTACGAGAGCGACCTTGCGCTCACCTCCCGCGAGGCCGATGACGGTGGCGCCCCGGGAGACCGCGTACTGGACGAGAAAGGTGCCGAGGCCGCCGGCCGCCGCGGGGATCACGACCACGGACTCGGCGTCCAGGTCCACGAACTGGACGATGCCCATCGCGGTGCGGCCCGTGCCGATGAGCGCGACGGCCTCCGCCTCGTCCAGACCCTCGGGGATCGCCTGAAGACGCCCGGCGTCCACGACGGCGAGCTCGGCGTAGCCGCCGGGGGCGAAGCCGAGGTGCGTGACCACGCGCCGGCCGAGCCACTGCGCGTCCGTCCCCTCCCCCAGCGCGTCCACGACACCGGCCACCTCACGGCCGGGGACGGTCGGCAGCTCCGGCAGCGGGGCCGGGCCGCCCTGGATACCCGTGCGCAGGGCCGTGTCCAGCAGGTGCACCCCGGCCGCGCGCACCGCGATCCGCACCTGGCCCGGGCCCGGCTCGGGGTCCTCTGTCTTCTCGTACGTGAGGTTCTCGGCGGGGCCGAAGGCGTGGAGGCGGATGGCATGCATGGCGGGCTCCCCAAGGTCTGAGTCGGCAGTGCGACCGGTGGTCCCGACCACTGTCCGACCTCAAGCGAGGTTGAGGTCAAGGGCCACCGCAGCCCGTACAGAGCGCGGCATTAGACCATTTGTGCTGTTCTGGAGCTTATGAGTACGACGGAACGAGGCCAGGCAGCGCAGCCCGACCCCACCCGCTGGTGGGGCCTGGTCGTCATCGCCCTCGCGCAGCTCATGGTGGTGCTCGACGCGACGATCGTGAACATCGCGCTCCCCTCCGCCCAGCGCGAGCTCGGGATGACCGACGGCAACCGCCAGTGGGTGATCACCGCGTACACCCTCGCGTTCGGCGGTCTGCTGCTGCTCGGCGGGCGGATCGCGGACCTGGTGGGCCGCAAGCGGACGTTCATCATCGGCCTGATCGGCTTCGCGGGCGCCTCCGCGCTCGGCGGCGCGGCCGGCAGCCCCGGCATGCTGTTCGCCGCGCGGGCCCTGCAGGGCTGCTTCGCCGCCGTACTCGCCCCGTCCGCGCTCTCCCTGCTGACCACGACGTTCACCGACCCCAAGGAACGCGGCAAGGCCTTCGGCATCTACGGCGCCATCGCGGGCGGCGGCAGCGCGATCGGCCTGATCGCGGGCGGTCTGCTCACCGAGTATCTGGACTGGCGCTGGTGTCTGTACGTCAACATCCCGATCGCCGCGCTCGCGGTCTTCGGCGCGACCACCTTCCTGCACGACCGCGAGGGCCACCGCGAGGCCAAACTCGACGTGCCCGGCGTGCTGTTGGGCTGCGGCGGCCTTGTCGCGATCGTCTACGGATTCAGCGAGGCGCAGCCGCGCGGCTGGTCCGACAGCCTCGTCATCGGCCTGCTGATCGGCGGCGTCGCCCTGCTCGCCGTCTTCGTGTGGTGGCAGACCAGGGCCGAGCACCCGCTGCTTCCGCTGCACATCATCAAGGACCGCAACCGCGCCGGCTGCTTCCTGACGATGGGCCTGGCGACGATCGGCATGTTCGGCCTGTTCCTGTTCATGACCTACTACCTGCAGGTGATCCTGCAGTACTCGCCGGTCAAGACGGGCCTCGCGTTCCTGCCGATGACCGTCGCGATCATCATCGGCGCGACCCAGATCTCGGCCCGCCTCCTGCACCACACCGCGCCGCGCAACCTGATGGTCCCCGGCACGATCCTCGCCACGATCGGCCTGATCATCCTCACCGGCCTCACCGTCGAGGCCGACTACGCCACCCACGTCCTGCCCGCGATGCTGCTGCTCGGTCTGGGCATGGGCCTGGTGTTCATGCCGGTGATGGCCACCGCCACGGCGGGCGTCGCCCCGCAGGACTCCGGCGTCACCTCGGCCACCGTCAACACCTCGCAGCAGGTGGGCGGTTCGATCGGTACCGCGCTCCTCAACACCATCGCCACCTCCACCTCGGCCACGTACATCACCTCGCACATGGCCACCGCGGCCCGCGAGAGCGGACAGCCGCCGAACGATCGGATGAAGCAGCTGATCGGCGCCGAGGGCGTCGTGCACGGCTACACCGTGGCGATCTGGTGGGCGGCCGGGATCATGCTCCTGGCCGGTGTGATCGCCGCGGTGATGGTGACGGCGAAGGCCCCGAAGCACGACGTGCCGGCCGAGGCGGAGGCGGGCGCGGGAGTCGCGCTGTGAGCTCGTGAGCGCTCCTGGCGCGATCCGGAAGAGACGCCCTAGCTCCCGAGCTCCTGCAGCGCCTCGTCCGTGAGCCGGTACACCGTCCACTCGTCCTGAGGCCGCGCACCGAGCGACTTGTAGAAGGCGATCGACGGCGCGTTCCAGTCGAGCACCGACCACTCCAGACGGGCGTAACCGCGCTCGACGCAGATCCGCGCCAGCTCGGTCAGCAGCGCCTTGCCATGACCGCCGCCGCGTGCCCCGGGCCGTACGTAGAGGTCCTCCAGGTAGATGCCCTGGATACCGCGCCAGGTCGAGAAGTTGAGGAAGTAGACACAGAAGCCGACCGGCTCGCCCGCCTCGTCCTCGGCGATCAGACCGTACGCGGCGGGCTGCTCGCCGAAGAGCGCGGTGTGCAGCTGCTCCTCGGTGGCCTTGGCCTCCTCGGGCGCCTTCTCGTACTCGGCGAGCTCGCGGACGAACTGGTGGATGACGGGGATGTCGGCTGGGGTCGCGGTGCGAATCATGGGCGCACGGTAACCCGGCGCTCAAGGAGCAGCCGTCCGATTTCCAGCTGCTGAGACTGGAACTCGCTGTCGTGGAACTCCTCGTCCTCCACCGCCCACAGCGAGTTCTGCAGCACCCGCCCGAGCGTCCATGCGGCGGCGCGCTGCCGGTCGAGCCCGCACGCCTCGGTCAACAGGTCGAAGCGCCACAGGACTTCGGCCGGATCGTAGAGGTTGTCGAGGGCGGGCATGAGGTCGAAGCCAGGGTCGCCGGCGAGCGGTTTGGGGTCGATGGCGAGCCAGGGTTCGCGCTCGGCGGCGAGGATGTTGTCGAAGTGCAGATCCCAGTGCAGCAGCCGGTCACCGGGCTCGTCCACGACGTCCCGTACCTGGGCGGCGCAGGCGAGCACCAACTGCCGGTCGCTCTCGGGCAGTTCCCGTACGGCATCGGGTGTCTCGTCGAGCATGCCCCGCGCGATGGTCTCCAGGGTGCGCAGCCCGGGCGGCGCGGGGACTGCGGTGAGCCGGGCGAGCAGCTCCGCGAGGATACGGGTGGCCTCGCGGGAGTCGCTCAACGCGGACAAGTGCCGTGTCTCATCGAGCCGTTCGAGCAGCATGGTGTTGGTGGCGCCGTCGTGATCGAGCAGCCGGACCGCCCCCTTGCCGTCCCAGACCCGAAGACCGACGGGCTCCCCCTCGCTCTCCTCGTCGAGGAGCTGCAGCTTCAGGGCGGCCCGGGTGCCGTCGGCGCGCTCCACGGGCAGCACCAGCGAGGCCATGCCGTACATCGAGGGGCCGGTGCGCCTGAGTTCCCACCGCTCCAGGAAGTCGGCGGCCCGCTCGGGCAGCGCGGCGATGAACGCGCGGCCCGCCTCGCCGTTGTACTTGATCTGGGTGGTGGCCAGCTCGTCGGGTACCTCGATGCGGATCACTTTTCGATCGTACGAAATCGTACGGAGAGGAGGCGCGCCCGCGCGCGGAGTGCGCCCGCCCGCGGATTGCGCCCCGGTCAGGCGGAGTCCAGCGCCTTCAGAAAGCCCGCCGCCGTGAAGAGACCGTCCCGCGTCTGGATCTTCTTGCCGTCGATCAGGACGGCCGGGGTTCCCTGCTCACCGCTCGCCTCGAAGGCCTGCTCGGACTTCTTCACCCAGTCCTTGTACGTCATGTCCTTGACCGCCTTGTCGAAGGCGGCGCCGCGCAGCCCCTTCACCTGGTCGGCGATCTTCAGCAGATGCTCAGTGGTGTACGCGCCCGTGGAGCCCTCCGCCGGCTGGCTCGCGTAGAGCGCCGCGTGGTACTCGGCGAACTTCCCGGCGTCGAGCGCGGCCCGCAGGGCGTTGGCGGCCCGGGTCGAAGCACCCTCCTGGCCCTGGTCGAGGAAGGAGGCCACCGTGTACTCGGCCTTCGCCTTCCCGTCCTTGACCGCCTTGGCCAGACCCTCGCCGCCACCGGTCTCGAACTTCGCGCAGAACGGGCACTGCGGGTCGAGGTACACCTTCACGGTGTGCGGGGCGTCGGCCTTGCCCACGACCACGGTGGTGCCGTCGGCGGCGAGCTTCGCGGGCAGCCCGGCGAAGAGCTCGGCGTCGGCGGCGGGCTTGGCGACCAGCGCCGCGCCCGCACCCGCGCCCGCGCTCCCGCCACCGGACGAGGACGAGGACGAACAGGCCGCAGCCGAGACACCGAGCGCGGCGACGGCAGCGGCCGCGACGAGCGCACGGGCACACTTGCGTACGGACATGATCAAGACCTCCGGGGGTGACGTTTCCCCCGGTAAGACGGAAGGGGACCTTCCGCCGTTACGGGCCGAAGGTCCCCTCTGTCGCCGTCCCCTTCTTTGTCGCCGTCCCTCTTTGTCGCCGTCCGCCCTACTGCGCGTTGATCGCCGACAGCATGTTGAGCCGTGCGGCGCGCCGCGCCGGCCAGATCGCCGCCAGTACGCCCACCACGAGCGCAAGCACGATGAAGAGACCGATCCGCAGCCACGGCAGCACCGTCTCGTACCCCGGCAGCGAGCCGCCCGTGATCCCGCTGTTCAGCCAGGCCAGGAAGACACCGGACCCGATCCCGAGCACCGCGCCGAACAGACAGATGATCACGGATTCGAGCCGCACCATCTGCCGGATCCCCGACCGGTCGAGGCCGATCGCCCGCAGCATCCCGATCTCCCGGGTCCGCTCGAAGACCGACATCGCGAGAGTGTTGACCACCCCGAGGATCGCGATCAGAACGGCCATCCCGAGCAGCCCGTACATCATGTTGAGCACCGCGCCGACGGCCCCGATCTCCTGCGCCACGATCTGGTCGCGGTCCTGCACCTTGAGCAGCGGGCTGTTGCCGAGCGCATCCCGGATCTTCCCTTCGACACCGGAGGCACCGGACGCACCGGAGTCCGCCTTCACCAGGACCTCGTCCAGCTTCTTGTCCAGGGCGTATGGCAGGACGTCGCCGAGCGTGCCGAGGGCCTCCTGAACCGTGCGGTTCTTCTCGAAGACACCCACCACAGTGAACGTCTTCGAAGTCGCCCCCTGCCGCGCCCCGTCCACGAACCGCCCGCCGAGCTCGGCCTCGACGGTGTCGCCGACCGTGAGCCCCCGCTCCTTGGCCAGCTCCTCGGAGACCGCGATCCTCCCAGGCCCGATGTCCGTCAACTCCCCCGAGAGGAACCGCAGATCGGTCACCTTGCCGAGCGTCCCGGGATCGCCACCGGTCAGCTGCAGATAGCCGCCCGGCGTCTCCGCCATCGCCGTGGCCACGGGCGCCGCGACCGCGACCCCCGGCACCCCCGCCACCTTGTCCGCGGCGTCCTTGTCGATCCCGCGGTACGCGGAGTTGGAGACGCGGTAGTCGGCGGCGAGCCCGGTGGTCGCCTCGGCGGCCACGGCCCGGTCCGCGGACTGCGCGGCCACCGTGAGACCGGTGATCAGACAGAGCCCGATCATCAGCGCGGAGGCGGTGGCGGCGGTACGGCGCGGATTGCGCAGCGCGTTCTCCTTGGCCAGCTTCCCGCTGACCCCGTAGACCCGCTCGGTCAGCTCCCCTGCGAGCACGATGAAGGGCCGTGAAAGCAGCGGAGCGAGCACGATCAGTCCGACGAGGAAGAGCCCCGCCCCGAACAGCGCGGTGAGCAGATCGACTTCGGAGGGCTTCTTCAGCGCGGCCACGTACAGCATGAAGGGCATACCGCCCGCGACGAGCAGCGCGCCGAGCACATTGCGCTTCACCAGGCTGCGCGGCCGCGACGGTGCGTCCACCGTGCTCATCGCCTCGACCGGCGCGATCCGCGCGGCCTTGCGCGAGGGCAGCCAGGCGGCGAGCACCGTCACCACGACACCGACGAAGAGCGACCACACGAAGGCCGCGGGCGAGACGACCAGCGGCCCGTCCGGCAGCCCGGCGCCGCCCGCGTTGAGCAGCGAGGGCAGTACGGAGGCGATCCCGAGACCGAGCGCGAACCCGGCCGCCGACGCACCGAGTCCGAGCAGTCCCGCTTCGAGCAGCACGGACCGTACGACCTGCTTGCGCGAGGCACCCACCGCCCGCATCAGGGCGATCTCCCGCGCACGCTGGGCGATCAGCATGGTGAAGGTGTTGGCGATGATGAACGCCCCGACGAACAGCGCGATCCCCGCGAAGACGAGCAGCGCCTTGGTGAGCGAACCAGTGCTCTGCGCGATGTCCTTGGACTGCTGCTCGGCCAGCACCTGACCGCTGGTCGCGGTCGCCGCGCCCTCGCCGGGCAGCAGCGCACGGACGTCCCCGGTCAGCTTGTTCTGGTCCGTGCCCGCACGCGCGCCCACGGTGATCTCGTCGTAGTACCCGGGCGCGGTGAACATCTTCTGCGCGGTCGCCGTGTCGAAGAGCGCGAGGGTGCCACCGGCCGTCACACGCGGGTCGTCCGTGGAGGCCAGACCGACCAGCTTCTTGGTGAGCGCGGGCCCGTCGGTCGCGAACCGTACGGTGTCGCCGATCTTGTAGCCGGCCTCCTCCGCGGTCCCGGTGTCGAGCGCCATCTCGCCCGCGGAGGCCGGGGCGCGGCCCTTCGCCAGCGGGTAGAGCGGATCCTTGCCGTCCTTGCCGGGGGCGTAATTGACCGCCAGGTTCTGCCAGTTGGCGTCGGCGTTCACCGGATCGCCGTCCTTGCCGGCGATCGTGGCGCGGCCGTTCACCGTGGGGCGTACGGACTCGGCGCCGGGCAGCGCGGCGATCTTCTGCGCGAGCTTGTCGTCGAGAGCGGTCTTGAAGGCACCCGGCTTCGCCTCGGGCTCGGCGCTCGCGCCGTTGTCCTGCACGGCGACGGCGACCCCGTCGAGGTTCTTGGCGGAGGCACCGCGGAAGGCGCCGGCGACGCTGTCGCCGAAGACGAGCGTGCCGGAGACGAAGGCGACGCCGAGCATGACGGCGAGTGCGGTCATGACCAGCCGGGCTTTGTGCGCGAGGACGTTGCGCAGGGCTGTTCGCAGCATGAATGAGGGTCCTGAACAGTCGGAAGGAGGAATACGGGGCTACGAGGGGTGCGCGCTCAGCTGGTCCGCACCCGGCCCTCGAACTGCCGCATCCGGTCGAGCACCGTGTCCGCCGTCGGCCGCTCAAGCTCGTCGACGATCCGCCCGTCCGCCAGGAAGATCACGCGATCCGCGTACGAGGCGGCCACCGGGTCGTGCGTGACCATCACGACCGTCTGCTCCAGGGCGTGCACGGACTCCCGCAGAAAGCCGAGGATCTCCGCGCCGGAACGCGAGTCGAGATTGCCCGTCGGCTCGTCCGCGAAGATGATCTCCGGCCGCGCGGCCAGGGCGCGGGCCACCGCGACCCGCTGCTGCTGGCCGCCGGAGAGCTGCGAGGGCCGGTGCCCGAGCCGGTCGGCGAGCCCGACGGTCGTCACGATGCGGTCCACCCACGCCTTGTCCGGGGTGCGGCCCGCGATCGCCATGGGCAGCGTGATGTTCTCGTACGCGGTGAGCGTGGGCAGCAGGTTGAAGGCCTGGAAGACGAAGCCCACCTTGTCCCGCCGCAGCCGGGTCAGCTCACGGTCCCTCAGCTGCGAGAGCTCCACATCCCCGATGTACGCCGCCCCTGAGCTGATCGCGTCGAGCCCGGCCATGCAGTGCATCAGCGTGGACTTGCCCGAGCCGGACGGACCCATGATCGCGGTGAACCGCCCCCGCCCGAACTCCACGTCCACCGAGTCCAGCGCGACGACCCGGGTCTCCCCACTCCCGTACACCTTGCTCAGTCCTGTGGCCCGGGCTGCTGCTCGGGTGCGGGTGGGGGCGGCGGCGTACGACATGGAGGACTCCTCGGCCGGGGATCGGAATGCGTCCAGCCTCCCGGCGGCAAGGGGCCGGAATCGTCGCTCTGAGGGCGGGATTCGGGGCTCTGCCGAAGGTCGTGCGGCGGCCGCCCCGTAGTCCTTCGGAACGACCGCGGGGGCGGGCAACTCGATGGCCCGGCGCCAGAGCCGCTGTGTACAGTGAGGGGGCCTCGCGCGCGGGGCACAGGCCCCCTTAGCTCAGTTGGCCAGAGCGGCTGTCTTGTAAACAGCAGGTCGTCGGTTCGATTCCGACAGGGGGCTCGTACGAAGCCGAGGCCCCGCTCCCGTATGGGAAGCGGGGCCTTCGGCGTTTGCGCGTCCCGCCCGCCCCTCTGCCTTTGGGCAGAGCCCAGGATCGCCCGCAGGGTGCACGGTTCAGGACGCGTACCGCCCGATACTGGACACCATGCCGTCCGTCCCTCCCCCACCCGCCCAGCGCAGCCCTTTCGCCGACCCCGGCGAAGAGGGCCACCATCTGTGGCGGGCGCTCGCCGAGGCCACCGGCGGCGGCATCCTCGTCCTGCTCACGTATGCGGGAATGGCCGGACTGCACCACGACCTGGCACCGCACCACCTGATCGCGCTCACCCTGCTCGCCCTGGCGCTCCTGGCGATCCGCCGCCGCTTCCCCGCGGCGGCGGTACTAGGTCTCGCCCTGCTGCTCGGCGTCGTCCCGTACTACGGCCTGATCGCCGCCGTCACCTCGTACACCGTCACGCGCCGCCTCAACGACCCGCGCCGGCGCACCCTGCTGCTCCTGAGTGCGACCGCGCTGACCACCGCCGTCTCGGCGGTGGTCACCCCCAACACCCTCGAGAGCGGATACGGCACCGGCTACGGGGCCGCGCTCGGTCTGGTCCTCGCCGCCACCACGATCGTCGTCCCCGGCCTCGTCGGGATCTCCGCAGGACAGCAGGACCGCCTCGTCACCGCGCTCAGGGAGCGCACCTCGGCCGCCGAGGAGGCCCGGCGCAACGCCGAGGACGCCTCGCGCAGCGAGGAGCGCACCCGGATCGCCGCCGAGATGCACGATCTGGTCGGCCACCGGCTCAGCCTGATCTCGCTGCACACCGGCGGTCTGGAGATGGCCCTGCGCGACCAGGACCCGAAGCTCCGGGAGAGCGCGGGCCAGGTGCGCCAGGCCACCCGCGACGCGATGAACGAACTGCGCCAGATCCTCGGCGTGCTCGGCCCGTTCAGCCGCGACACCGGTACGCAGGCGCTGACCGACGCGACCGGCACCCGCGCCGACATCGAGGCGCTCGTGGAGGAGTCGCGGGGCGTCGGCATCCCCGTCGCACTCGACTGGCAGGGCCCCGACCTCGACCGGCGCGAGGCGCAGGTGCGCCGGGCCGTGCACCGGATCGTGCGCGAGTCGCTGACCAACGTCCACAAGTACGCGACGGGGGCCGCGGTGACCGTCGAGGTCACGCACACGGAGGACCCCGAGGCCACAGTGGGTGTCCGCGTACGCAACGAAGCACCCGAACTCCCCGCCGCGGAACCGGCGTCCGGCACAGGCCGCGGTCTGACCGGGCTGCGCGAGCGCGTCGAGCTCCTCGGCGGACGCCTCGACTCGGGCGCGCGCGCAGGCGGCGGCTTCCAGGTGTACGCGGTGATGCCCGCCGTTCCCGATCCGGCGGGCCGCCGCTCGGCGCCGGCCTCCGGGTCCGGCGGCGGACCCACCTCCCTCTCCGGTATCCAGCACCGCCTCGGCACCGTCATCACCGCGCTGCTCGGGATCGCGGGCGTCGCGGTCACGATGATGCTCGGCGTGATCCTGGTCGAGCAGGCCCGGCCCCAGCCGGCCTACGGCAAGCCGGAGGCGATCCACGTGGGCATGTCGAAGTCACGGGTCCAGGAGCTGATGTACGACAACGACGCGGTGCGCGCGGCGGCGGCAGGACGCGAACCGGCCCGCCCGGCGGACACGAGCAGCTGCCTCTACAACTACGGCGACGACGAGGAGCAGTACATGGCGCGGGGTGTCTTCCGCATCGCGCGCTACTGCTTCGGCCCGGACGACACCCTCACCCGGATCGACAACTTCACGGTGCCGATGGTGGTCGAACCCTCGGCCTCGCCCTCACCCACGCCTTCGCCCGACCCGACCAGGGGGACCCCATGACGCCTTCGACCGTGCGCGTACTGCTCGCCGACGACGAGGAGATGATCCGCCGCGGCGTGGAGATGATCCTCAGCCACGCGGAGGGCATCGAGGTGGTCGCGGAGGCGGCCAACGGTGAACAGGCGGTGGAGCTGGCGGCCCTGCACCGTCCGGACGTCGCCCTCGTCGACATCCGTATGCCGGTACTCGACGGCCTCGCCGCCGTCCCCCGCCTGGTCGCCCTGGACCCGGCCCCCCAGGTCGTCATGCTCACCACCTTCGGCGACGACCAGAACGTCGTACGGGCCCTGCGCGACGGAGCCACCGGCTTCCTGCTCAAGGACGAGGGCCCGCAGGAGCTGATCAGCGCGGTGCGGGCGGCGGCGTCCGGGGACGCGGTGCTCTCCCCCGGTGTCACCGGTTCGGTGATCCGCCGCATGCTCTCCGGCGCGACCCCTTCGTCCCCCTCCACCGCGCACCCCCGCCTCGCCTCCCTCACGGACCGCGAACGCGAGGTCCTGGCGATGCTCGGCCAGGGCCTGGCCAACGCGGACATCGCGCGCTCGCTGGGCATCGGGGTGGGCACGGTGAAGACCCATGTGGGCGCGATCCTGGAGAAGACGGGCTCGACGAGCCGGGTACAGGCGGCGTTGCTGGCACACCAGGCAACTTGAGCCCCTGCGGCGCTTGAGCAGATCCGAACGAGCAGATCCGAACGAAGTGCGCCCCCACCCACCCACCCGCACCCGACCAACAATCCGCATCACGCCTCTACCGCCAATCCCCCTCACCAGGTACGGTCGGCCAAAGTCCACCGAATGGACTACACCACTACGGCCCCGCCAAGGGCCGCAGCGGCACCACCTTTACTCGGATCGTCCGGCACGTTCCTGCCGGTGAAGGGGGCTTAACAGCCATGGCAACCGTCTCGTTCAACAAGGCCACCCGCATCTACCCGGGCGGCGACAAGCCCGCGGTCGACCAGCTCGAACTCGAAGTCGCCGACGGCGAGTTCCTCGTCCTCGTCGGCCCCTCCGGCTGCGGCAAGTCCACCTCCCTGCGCATGCTCGCGGGTCTCGAGGACGTCAACGCGGGTTCGATCCACATCGGCGACCGCGACGTCACGCACCTGCCGCCCAAGGACCGGGACATCGCCATGGTGTTCCAGAACTACGCGCTCTACCCGCACATGACCGTCGCCGACAACATGGGCTTCGCCCTGAAGATCGCCGGCGTGCCGAAGGCCGAGATCCGCCAGAAGGTCGAGGACGCGGCCAAGATCCTGGACCTCACCGAGTACCTGGGCCGCAAGCCCAAGGCCCTCTCCGGTGGTCAGCGCCAGCGTGTGGCGATGGGCCGCGCGATCGTGCGTGAGCCGCAGGTCTTCCTCATGGACGAGCCGCTGTCGAACCTCGACGCCAAGCTCCGTGTCTCCACCCGTACGCAGATCGCGTCCCTCCAGCGCCGCCTGGGCATCACGACGGTCTACGTCACCCACGACCAGGTCGAGGCCATGACCATGGGCGACCGCGTCGCGGTCCTCAAGGACGGTCTGCTCCAGCAGGTGGACTCGCCGCGCAACATGTACGACCGCCCGGCCAACCTCTTCGTCGCCGGCTTCATCGGCTCCCCGGCCATGAACCTGGTCGAGGTCCCGATCACCGACGGTGGCGTGAAGTTCGGCAACTCGGTCGTGCCGGTCTCCCGCGAGGCCCTCTCCGCCGCCGCCGACAAGGGCGACCGCACCGTCACGGTCGGTGTCCGCCCGGAGCACTTCGACGTCGTCGAGCAGAACGGCGCCGCCACCAAGTCCCTCTCCAAGGAGACCGAGGACGCCCCGGCCGGCCTGGCCGTCACCGTCAACGTGGTCGAGGAGCTCGGCGCCGACGGTTACGTCTACGGCTCCGCCGAGGTCGACGGCGAGCACAAGGACCTCGTGGTCCGCGTGAACGGCCGCGCGGTCCCGGAGAAGGGCACGGTCCTGCACGTGGTCCCGCGTCCGGGCGAGCTCCACGTCTTCTCGACCTCCTCCGGCGAGCGTCTCTCCGACTGAGCGCCCCGCCACTGAGCCACCAACTCACGGACAAGGCCCCGCACTCCACAGTGCGGGGCCTTTCCCGTACGTACACGAAGTTTCTCGCAAGTCGATAAATCCCTGCAAAACCCAGGCATTTCACCCCACCGCGTCAACACGGTAATCGAAAGATCGCCTCGAACCATCCCTCGTTACGGTGACCAAATGTCGCCAAATCATCACCCGCCGCTACTCTCACACGCGTGACGCACTCCTACTCCCACACGCCCCGGCGGCACCGGCAGGGCCCCGCCCGCCGCATCGGCCGCACCCTCGCCCTGGTCCTCCCCGTGGTCCTGGTGCTCTCCGGCACCCTCGCGGTGGCGAGCGTCAACTGGTCGGGCACCTCGCCCTCGACGCTGACCTCGGCCTCCGAGGACATCTCCCAGCCCGCCAAGTCCCGTGCCCCGCAGGACGTCCTGCGCGACGCGCTCCTCGCCGAGCTGCAGGAGAAGGACCCGGGCATCGCGCTGACCCACCTCCAGCAGGAGGTCGACCAGCGCCCGTCGCTCGCCAAGCACTGTGTCTCGATCGCCCGCGCGCTCGGCCGTGCCGCCGTCCATCACTACGGCCCGGCTCGTGCCCAGTCCTTCTCGCGTCCGGTCTGCGACACCGCATTCGCGGCGGGTGTGGCGGAGACGGCCTGACGCTCCGCCGCTTCCACCGCACGCTCTCACCGCACGGGCCGTGCCGGTCACCCGATACGGGTCCGGCCCGGCCCGACGCATAGGGTGCGGCCATGACCACGACCGCACACAGTGCGACCCCGACCCAGGCCGTCGTACTCGCCGGCGGCCAGGGCTCGCGCCTTCGCCCGTACACCGACGACCGGCCCAAGCCGATGGTCGAGATCCCCGGCACGGGGACCCCGATCATCGGCCATCAGCTGACCTGGCTCGCCGAGGAGGGCGTCACCGACGCCGTCGTCTCCTGCGGCCACCTCGCCGAGGTGCTCCAGGAGTGGCTGGACTCGGCCGACCTCCCGCTGAACGTGACGACGGTCGTCGAGAAGGAGCCCCTGGGCCGTGGCGGCGGCCTCAAGTTCGCCGCCGCGCATCTGCCCCACCCGGACCAGGCCTGGTACGCCACGAACGGCGACATCTGGACCCGCTTCTCGCTCCGCGAGATGGCCGCCTTCCACACGGAGCGGGCCGCCACGGCGACGCTGGCGCTGGCCCGTCCCCGTATCCCCTGGGGCGCCGTCGAGACCGACTCCTTCGGCCACATCACGGACTTCATCGAGTCCCCGCCGACCTCGTACGAGATCAACGCGGGCGTCTACGTCTTCGCCCCCGAGTTCGCCGCGCTCCTGCCGGACGTGGGCGACCACGAGCGCTCCACGTTCCCCCAACTGGCCCGCGCCCGCCGCCTGGCCGGCTTCCCGATCCCGCACGGCGCCTACTGGCGCGCGATCGACACGGCGAAGGACCTCACGGAGGCGGCGAAGGAGCTTGCGGCGCTGGGGCGTTGATCAGCCCCTCGCACATCGATCAGCCCCTCGCACATCGAACGGGCCCGGCACACCTCATGTGTGCCGGGCCCGTTCGCGTACCTCTGCCGCCTCAGCCGAGGATCCCGCCGATCAGACCGGGTTCCTCGCTCCCGTCGGAGCCACCCGAACCCCCCGGCTCCCCGGACGAGCCGCCCGAAGAACTCCCGCCCGACGTGGGCTCAGTGGCCGGCGGCGGAGCCGACTGCTGCGGCGGTGCCTGTCCCGATCCGGCCGTCTGGCTGGGCTGCCCCGCCCCGGCCGACCCGGACTCTCGGACCTCACCCGGCGCGGATGCCTTATCGGACGGCGGCGCCGAAGTGGCCCCCTCCGTCGGCGACTTGGAGGCCGAGGGGCTGCCCGAAGCACCTCGCCCCTCCCGCGACTCGCTCGGCAGCGGCGATCCGGGCAGCTCGTTGCGCGGCGCCTGCCCGGGACCGGGCACGGTGACGGTGGTCGCACTGCGCACGGCCCCACCGAGCAGCGCGCCGATGAGCAGCGTGGCACCCACGACGAACGTGCCGATGAGCACACCGCGACGGAGTACCCGACGGCGCAGCTCCCACAGTTCGGACCGGGGCCCGAGCGTGCGCCAGGCCTCGCTCGCGAGCCGCCCGTCCACGGAGTAGACCGGGGCGCCCGCGATGATCAGCGGCGACCAGGCGGCGAGGTAGATGATGTCCGGCGCGTCGTACACCGCGACCGTCTTCCAGCTGACCGTGACGAGCAGCGCCGCGGACAGCAGCGCACCGACCGATGCCGCGACCCGCTGCCACAGACCGAGGACGGTCAGCACACCGACGATCACCTGCAGGAAGGCGATGACGAGACCGGCACCCACCGGGTGCTGCAGTGCGAAGTCGCGCAGCGGCTCGGCCATCGCCCACGGGTGCAGGGAGTTGAGCCACTTGACCATCGAGCCGCGCTCGCCGCCGTCGAAGTAGACGGGGTCGCAGAGCTTGCCCATGCCCGCGTAGATCGAGATGAAGCCGAGGAAGATACGCAGCGGGAGCAGGACCACACCGAGGTTGAGCCGGCGCCCCGGGTAGTACGACGCGTGCCGCCGCGCCCCCGTCTCCTCGTCGTCCTCGTCGAAGCCGGGCTCGGACTGCTCGTCCCCGTAAGGGAGTTGCGGCTCGCCGGGCCCGCCCTCCTCTGAGCGGAAGAACCCGTCGTACGCGCTGTCGAAGGCCGAGACCGCCGGAATGAGCCGGGTCTCGTCGCCCTCGGGCTCGCGCGGTCCGACCACCTGCGGGGTCTCGACTGTCGCGTCCGGGTCGAGGTCGCCGACGCCGATCCGTGGAATGACCTGTGTGGCCGCTCCGTCGCCGAACTCCTCGGCGCCATGGCGTACTTCGGTCCTCCGGGCCGCCTGCAGCAGCCCGGTGGCCGCGAGATCGCCCGGCTCACTCTTGCCGCTCCACACGACGGGGCTGCGGCGCCGCACGACGGAGGCGCCGGCGGCCGCGGGAATCAGGCCCGCGACAGAACCGCCGGCGGCGGCGATACGCGGGGATCGGGGCAGTTTCGCGGCGGGGAGCTTCACACGGAAGCTCGCGTGATTGACGATGACCTGCGCCGGGTCGCACGGCACCTTCACCATGCTCAGCGCGGGAGCGTCGTCGAATCCCGTACCGGGTGTTCTGGTGTCCACACTCATCTAACCGAGTGACGTCACCTTAGGACACTGCCTTGACCCCGCCGATCTGTCGGTGACCGGTCAAGATCGCCGTGTCCCCGGGAACTTCCCCTCGCAGGACCCGGGTCCGTGCACCGCGGCGGACTCAGCGCGCCGAGGCGCCCGGCCCCTGCAGCAGCCGCAGTTGAAGCATCAGCGCGAACCGGGCCTCGGGGTCGGCGAGGTCGACCCCGGCCACCTCCGTGACGCGCCGCAGGCGGTAGCGGAAGGTGTTCTGGTGGACGTACATCGCCCCGGCCGCCGCCGGTATGTCCCCGAAGGCGTTGAGCCAGGCGCGCAGGGTGTCGGCCAGCTGTGCGTCGTGCGCCCGGTCGTAGGCGAGCAGCCTGGCCAGCGGGCCGTCGGGCGGGTCGCCGCGTTCGGCGGTGAGATCGGCGAGTTCGAGCAGCAGCGCCTCGATGTGCACATCGGCGATACGGGCGAGCCGGCGCGGTCCGCCGCCCGCGCGCAGCACCCGCAGGGCGCGGTCGGCGCCCTCGCGGGAGCGGGCGAGTCCACTGCCGTCCTCGGCGCCGGCACCGATCCCGATGAGCACGTGGAGCCGGTCGCCGATCCGGCTGAGGAAGTCGGATCCGACCCGTACGGCCCGATCGTCACCGTCGGCGCCGTGCCCGGCGTCCCCGCGCTGCCCGCCGTCCTTGCGCTGCCCGCCGTCCGTGCGGTGCCCGCCGTCCGTGCGCCGGGACGGCACGGGCAGGATCCCGTACGCCACGTCGCCGATGAGTCCGGCGGCGGCCCGCGGGTGGACCGCGCCGAGATGCATCGCGAACGCGTCGGCCAGGCGCTGCCGTTCGGCCGCGTGCCGTGCGTGCACCGCCGTGGAGAGCGCCGCATCGGGCGGGTCGGGGGCGGTCAGGGCGAGCACCACACCGCCGTGGTCCGCGAGGCCGAGCCGGTCGAGTGCCTCGGTGGCACGCGACCCGCCTTCGAGGACGGTGGCGACGAGATCGGCGCGCAGCCGCCGTTCGACGTCGGCGCCCGCGCGCTGGCGCAGCAGGTGCAGGGCCACCAGCTTGGCCGCGTCCTGGAAGGCCTGCTCGCGCTGGGCACCGAGCGGGGTGCGGACGGCGGCCCAGATGGAGCCCAGGAACTCGTCACCGGCCCGTACGGCGATGGCCACGCGCGGAATGTGGAACTCCGCCGTCTCCGGGGGCCTCACCTCCACCGGCCGGTCCCCGCGGTAGAGCGCGCGGAACACCCCCTGGTCCTCCAGGAAACGCGTGAAGCGCTCGGGCACCTGGCGGCCGAGCACCGTCTCCACACGGGAGGGGTCGGCCTCGTCCTGGCGCCCGGAGAAGGCGAGGACGCGGGAGCTGCGGTCCTCGATGGTGATGGGGGCGTCGAGCAGCGCGGCCACGGCGTTGGCCACGGCGAACAGGTCTCCGGACGGGATGCCGCCGTGGGTCCGCGCCCCGGCTTCCCCCACATCGCCCTCGGCCAGCAACGACCGCAGCATGGCGGCCAGTTGGGCCCAGGAGGCGCCCCGGGTGAGGGCGAGCAGCGCCACTCCCGAGCGTTCGGCGGCCTCGGTCACGGCCGGGTCGGCGGGGGCGGGCGCGCGTACCACCAGGGCGGCGGCGCCCGCCGTGCCGAGTTCGGTGAGCAGCCGTGCGGTGTCGGCGCCCGTCTGGACGCCGATGCCGAGCACCAGGGCCCTGCGGGGCAGCGCCGGTTCGTCGAGCGGATCGTGGATGACCACACCGCCGAGCTCCTCGACACCGTCCGGGTCCCCGCAGACCAGGTCGAGGAGTGTCGTGCCGAGGTCCTCGAGAACCCGCCCGAGCCCGGCCCGAGGCCGTCCGGTGACGACCTCGGGAACGCCCTCAGAAGCCATGGACGGGGGCTTGGCGGGTGAGGTGGCCGGGAGACGGAACAGGGTCGCGGCCGGAGTCACGGCCGGCGCCATGGCCGGAGTCACAGCCGGCGCCATGGCCGAACCCCTGGCCCTGCCCTGCTCGCGTCGACATGCACGGGATTGTGAGCCGGGAGCCCCGGCCACGGCAAGAGTCCGTCACAGAGAGATCCACTCCCTGCCGACCGTCACTTCCGCCAAGGCCTCCGGGACCGGCACCACCCCGAGCCCCGGACCGCCCGGCACCGGCAGATGCCCGTCGTCGTCGAGGACGAACGGCTCCGTGATGTCGGTCCGGTAGTAGCGGTCCGACGCCGATGTGTCCCCGGGCAGTGTGAACCCGGGCAGCGCGGCGAGCGCGACGTTGGCCGCGCGCCCGAGCCCGGTCTCCAGCATCCCGCCGCACCACACCGGCACCCCGTGCGCGGCGCACACGTCGTGGATACGGCGCGCTTCGAGATAGCCGCCGACCCGCCCCGGCTTGATGTTCACGACCGAGCAGGCGCCGAGCGTGATCGCCGCGGCGGCGGCCCGCGCCGAGGTGATCGACTCGTCCAGGCATACGGGGGTGGCGATGGCCTTCGCCAGCGCGGCATGCCCGAGCAGGTCCTCCTCGTCCAGCGGCTGCTCGATGAGCAGCAGTCCGTACGGGTCGAGGCGGGCGAGGTGCCGGGCGTCGGCGAGCGTGTACGCGGTGTTGGCGTCGGTCTGCAGCAGCAGTTCGTCACCGAAGTGCTCGCGCACCGCCCGTACCGGCTCGATGTCCCAGCCAGGCTCGATCTTCAGCTTGATCCGTACGTATCCGGCGTCGAGGTATCCGGCCACCGCCTCCAGGAGCTGCGGTACGGAGTCCATGATCCCCACGGACACCCCACAGGGCACCCGGTCGCGCACGGCCCCCAACTCGCGTGCCAGCGGGACCCCTTGGGTCCGCAGCTCGGCGTCGAGGACGGCCATCTCCAGAGCGGCCTTCGCCATCCGGTGCCCGAGGAAGGGCGTAAGCGCCGGGGCGACGGCGTTCGCGTCGAGGTGTTCACGGCCCGCGAGCGCCGGGATCAGGAACCGGCGCAGTACGTCGGCGCAGCCGGCCACGTACTCGGATGAATACAGCGGCCCCGCCATCGCCACGCACTCGCCCCAGCCCTCCGCCTCCGTGCCCACGGCCCGCAGCAGCAGGGCCGGGCGCTCGGTCAGCGTGCCGAACGAGGTACGGAAGGGCGCCACCAACGGCAGCCGGATCTCCAGGAGTTCGACCCCGGTGAGCTTCACAGTGCGTCTTCCTTTCGTACGAGGAGATACCAGCCGTCGCGGTCGAAGCCCGTCACCCGCCAGCCGTCGGCCAGCAGCCCGCCGAGGGCGTCGCGCACGGCGGAGCGCCAGGAGGCGGCGCAGGCCGGGTCGGCGCGGCGGAGCTGCTCGATGTCCGCGGGGACGGCGACGCGGGCGGAGTGCGAGGTGGCCTTCCGCGGGACCGGGCGGCCGTCGGCCGACACCCCCAGCACGACGGCCGCCTCCTGCGCCGCCGTCACCGTGCTCCGGTGCCTGCCGTGACAGGCCTCGGCCACCTCGGGATCTTCCAGGGACCAGCCCACGAGCAGCCGGTCGGTGTCGTCGGCGCCGTTGATGCCGTCGTCCATCCGGCCGTAGAAGTTGGGCAGATACTGCTCGGGCCGTGCGGCCAGCTTGCCGATGTTGAAGTACGCGTTGCGGCGCACCAGCGGGTCGAAGGTCCAGGACACCTGGGTCACACCCCGCTGCAGCGCCCAGGCCCGCTGGTGCGCCTTGAGCGCGAAGCCGACGCTGCGGCCGCGCATCCGCGCCGAGACCCCGGCGATATGGCTGTGCAGCGCACCGTCGGGCGGCGGCCCGAAGAAGCCGATGCACGCGCCGACGAGCTGCGCGCCCTCGCCGACCGGGCGCGTGTCCTCGCCGACATGGCGCGTGTCCTCGAAGGCGGCCGCGACATAGCTTCCGGCCTTGTCCATCGCCCGCAGCAACTCAGGGGTGGCGAGGCTGTTCTCGCCGCCGGGCTTCCAGATGCCCTCGAACAGGGCGCAGGCCGCCTCGAGTTCGGGCAGCGCGCTGATCGGCCGTACCTGGCAGCCGGCGGCTCGGGCGGCGGCGGTGGCGGCGGCCAGGGCGTCGGGCACCAGGGCGGTCTCCCGTACGGGAGAGACCAGGGGCACGGGGACGTCGGTCATCGTGCGCTCCCGGCGGCCTCGGGCGCTGCGGGTCCGGGCTCGGAGATCTCGTGCGTCACGGGCTCGACCATGCCGAGCAGATCTCCCACCAAGGCCGCCAACAGAGCTGTACGGCGTGGGAGTTCGGCCACCAGCACATGCTCGCCCTCGGCGTGCGCGCCCCCGCCCACCGCCCCGAGACCGTCCAACGTGGACACTCCCACTCCGGCGGTGAAGTTGCCGTCGGAGGCGCCGCCCACCGAGGCGGAGCACAGCGGACCGATGCCGAGGCGGTCCGCCAGTACGCCCGCCCGCCGGTACAGCGCCGCGGACGCGTCCGCGGTCAGGGGCGGCCTGTTGGGCCCGCCCGTCACCTCGACCGCCGCGGCGTCGAGACGGGGCCGCAGCGCCTTGAGCGCCGCGTCCACCCGCGCCTGCTCCGACTCCTCCCGTACGCGTACGTCGACCGCGAACCGGCCTTGCGCAGGAACGGTGTTGGTGGTGGTCCCGGCGGCCAGCAGGGTCGGCGTCACGGTGGTCCCGGACGCCGGGTCGCCGAGCGCCGCGACCGCGAGGATCTGGTGCGCGAGCTCGACGGCGGCGTTCACCCCGAGCTCCGGTTCCAGACCGGCGTGCGCCGCCCTGCCCCGTACGACCACCTCGTACCGCGATACGCCCTTGCGTACGGTCTTCAACGCCCCGCCGTCCGCGGACGCTTCGAGGACGAGTGCGGCGACGCAGCCCCTCGCCTCGGACTCGATCAGCTCGCGCGACGAGGGCGAGCCGAGCTCCTCGTCACCGGTGACCAGGAGGGTCACACCGTCGGGGACGCCGAGTGCGGCCAGCGCGTGGAAGGCCATCGCCAGGCCCGTCTTCATGTCGAAGCAGCCGGGTCCGCGCAGCACCCCCTCCCGTATCCCGAACGGGAGGCGGTCGAGGGTGCCGAGCGGCCACACCGTGTCGTGGTGCGCGAGCAGCAGCACCCGTCGTGGCCCCTCGCCCAGGCGCCAGCGCAGATGGGTGCGGCCGTCGAGCACGATCCGCTCGGGCTCCGCGCCCAGGTGCGCCGACCCGACGGCGGCCACCACGGACGCGGATTTCGCGACCGCGGCGAGGTCGGCCGAGGGCGACTCACAGGTCACCAGGCGCTCGATGTCGGTGAGCAGGTCGGGCAGCCCGGCGCGGAAACGGTCCACCAGGTCGGCGTCGATCCGGTCGGCGCCAATCTGGTCGGCCTCGCTCCGGTCGGGCTCGATCCGGTCGGCCGCACCGAGGCCCTCGTACGGGAACTCCACGTCAGGACACCTTCGGGGTAGCGCGGACGCCGAAGTGCAGATAGCGCTCGCCGGTCGGCAGGGAGTAGAAGGTCACGGGCGTCCAGGCCTCGGATCCGGGACGCCGGATGAGGTACAGGTCCTGCGCCAGAGGGACGAGGGCGAACTCCTCCACGGGATCGGGCACCAGCGCGGCCAGCGGCCCGGTCACCGTCATCCGCAGGCGCGGCCCTTCGTCCCCGCCCTCGGCCCCGTCCCAATCCCCGCCCCCGTCCCCGTCCCCATCCCCGTCGAGGATCTCGATCCGCGCCCCGGCCCGCTCATACGTCCCGGTGTGCCGGGCGAGGTCCACCTCGGGCGGTACGGGCGCGGGCTCCAGCGGCCGGGGCATCTCGACCCCGGCCAGCTCGGCGAAGATCTCCCGGTACAGGTCGAGGTACAGGTCGTGCGCACCCCCGCCGTTGGTGAGCAGCGTGACCGCGAGGTCCTGCTCGGGCAGCAGCCGCAGGAAGGCGGACTGGCCGAGAGTGTTGCCGTCGTGGCCGATCAGCCGCTGTCCGTCCCAGCCGAAACGGATCCAGCCGAGTCCCCAGGAGTCGCCGAGCGTGTGCGCGTCCGGCAGCTCCACCTGCTGCTCGGTCATGGCCCGCGCGGACGCCTCGGACAGTGCGCGGGTGCCGTCGGGCGCCATGCCGCCGGCCAGGTGCATCCGGGCGAAGGCCAGAACGTCCGCGGCCGTCGCCGTGATCAGCCCCGCGGGCCCCGCGGACCGGGGAAGACCCCAGGCCGGCACCGTACGGGGCGCCGCGTCCGCGCTCCCGGCGTCATGCCCCATCGCGGCGCGGAACCGCAGCGCCTCCTCGGGCAGTGTGACCGTCCGCTCCAGGCCGAGCGGTGCGCACAGCCGTTCGCGCAGCGCCTGGTCCCAGCTCATGCCCGTGAGCTTCTCGACGACCCGGCCGGCCAGTACGTAGCCGGAGTTGCAGTACGAGAACGTGGCACCTAGCGGATGGTTCTGCGCGGCCTCGTCCAGCTGATCCACGTACCGCTCGAGGCAGTCGTCGCCCCGGCCCGTGTCCGTGAAGACGTCCCCGTCGATCCCGCTGGTGTGCGTGAGCAGATGCCGCATGGTCACCTTCTGCGCGACCTGCGGGTCGGAGAGCTTCAGCTCCGGCAGGACGTCCACGAGGGCTGCGTCGAGATCGAGCAGCCCCTCGTCCACCAGCTGCATCACCAGGGTCGCCGTCCACACCTTGGTGAGGGAGCCGATCTGGAAGAGCGAGTCCTCGGTCGTCTCGACCCCGGTGTCCTTGTTCAGCAACCCATGTGCGGCGAAAGCCAGTTGAGCGCCTTGCGCGATACCGAGGACCGCCCCCGGCACCCGGTGGCGCTCGGCCAGCTCGCCGAGCCTGCGCTGCCAGTGCCCGAGATCGAGCGGCGCCCGGCGCCCGGCCGCGTACCGCTCCACCCAGTCCACGATCCGCCGGCCCAGGTCCACACGGTGCGAGGGCGGCCCGTCGAGCAGGAACAGATGCGAGCCTCCCGGGTAGAGCACGAGCCTTGTGGGGACGCCCTGTTCGCGCAGGGCGGTGAACCACTGCTCGGCCTGCCCGACCGGGCAGCGCTCGTCCACGGCTCCGTGCACGACGAGGGTGGGCGTGCGGACGTGTTCCACACGGCTGTACGGGGAGAGCGCGGCGTATTGCGTACGGCGCTGCCACGGCGGCCCGCCCAGCTCGGCGATCCCGAGCACACGTGCCTCGTCGCTCGTACCGCACATGCTGGTCAGATCGCTGACCACGCCGCCGGCCACGGCGGCGGCGAACCGGTCGTCGCGGCTGGTCAGATAGCAGGTCATATAGCCGCCGTAGCTGTAGCCGGCGACGGCGAGCCGCCGTGGGTCCGCGATGTTCTCGGCGACGAGCGCGTCCACCGGTTCGAGGAGGTCCCGTGCGTCGGCGGCGCCCCACGCGCCGACGGCGGCGGTGAAGAACTCCTCGCCGTAGCCGTCACTGCCGCGCGGGTTCAGCAGCAGCACCGACCAGCCGCGGGCGGCCAGTTCCTGGTGGTACAGGTGGACGGAGTCGGCCGCCCCGTTCCAGGCGTTGTGCGGGCCGCCGTGGATGTCGAGGAGGAGCGGCCCGGCGCCGGTGCGCCCGGGATCGCGCAGCAGCCAGCCGTGCACGGTGGTGCCGTCGGAGACGGTGAACTCCCGCTCCTCGGGGGCGAAGAGCTCGACGTCGTCGAGCGGTTCGCCGTGGGAGGTGAGCGTCCGGGTGCGCCCGCTCGCCAGGTCGACGGCCACGATCTCGCCGTACGACATGGGTGTGGCGAGGACGATCGCGGCGGTGGCCCCGGCGACGGACAGTCCGGAGACGACCTCGCCCGCGTCCGCGACCAGCGGGCGCGCCTCGCCGCGTACGTCGAGGTCGTACAGATGGGTGCACCCCCGGTCGCGTACGCAGAACAGGACGTCCTCGCCCGCCAGTTGGGGCACCGCGCCGGGATAGCCGGGCCCGCCGGGCATCAGATTGCGGTCGAGGGCGACGGTGAGATCGTCCGCGGGACCGCCGTCGAGCGGCACCCGCAGCAGGCCCGCAGGCGCGGCCTGCACGTCCGCGCGGCCGACGACGAGCAGCGCGGAGCCGTCGGGGGTCCAGGTGACGGTGTGCGCCGAGCCCTGGTCCGGGCCGACGCGTCGCGGCTCGGCGCCCGGGACCGTCGCGTCCAGGACGTACGCCGCGGAGCACAGGGTCAGGTCGGCGTCCTCGCCGAGCGCCGCCGTGAAGGCGAGGCTGCGCGAGTCGGGTGACCAGGCGGGGGCGCCCGCGTGCCGGTCGCCGTACGTGACCTGCCGTACGGTCCCTGTGCCCAGGTCGAGGACGTGCACCTGACTGCGTACCGCCCCGAACAGGCCCTGCCCGTCGGCCTTGTGACCGAGCCGGTCGGTGACGACGGGCGCCGTCTCGCTCGCAGGACCGGCCCCGGCGGTGAAGGCGAGCGCCGCCCCGTCCGGACTCCACACCGGCGCACCCGCACCGAGCGGCAGCTCGGTGACCGGCTCCGGCTCCCCGCCCTCGCCCGGCAGCAGCCAGAGCTGCGCGGGCCCGTCCCCACCACGCAGGAACGCCAGCCACCGCCCGTCCGGCGACCAGGCGGGCGCACTGTCCGCCGGCCCCCGGGTGAGCCGCCGCGCCGGACCGCCCGCCGTCGGGACGGTCCACAACTCCCGTTGATCCCGGTCGTGTTCACGGTCGGCGGTCCGCAGGACGTACACGACGCGTGTGCCGTCCGGGGACAGGGCGGGCTCCTCCGGCAGCGCGATGGCGTAGAGGTCGTCGATGCCCAGGCGTCGTGTCACGTTGTGCGTCTCCTCTTGTGCGTGGACCCTGCGTTCGTCCTGCTGAACCACGTACCCATGCGGATCCCACCTCCGAGGCTGCGAACCGTGCTGCCGGGACGGTAGGTGAGAAGAAGAGGGCGCCACTTCGTCGTGCGCACCAAGGAGAGGGGTCGGCGTTCGTCGCCGCCCACGAACGAGCCCGTACGTCCTGCCGGGGCTTCAAGTCCGCTGTCCGCAGCGTGAGATGACGTTGCCGCGATCCGGGATACATGCCAGCATCCGCGCCATGCCGCGTCAGCTCATTATCAGCTGCAGCGTGTCGGCACCGAGGTGATCCACCGGAGGCGAACCCTCCAGGACCCCGGCCGCCCACACGCAGACCTCTCGTATCCACGAGGGGTCTTTTTGTTTTCATCCCGCTTTGACGAGGAAGCGCCCGCCATGACTACGGACGAACTGCCGCACCCCCCGGCCGCCCGGCTCACCGTGACCCTCCGCGCCACCCGCGAAGGTCTCGGCCGGGTCGTCACCACCCTGCGCTCGGTACCGGTCAGCGAGCTGACCTACCGGGTGTCCACGGACACGGACACGGACACCGGCACGGACACCCGCGCCACCGCCGAGATCGTGCTCGCCCGGGCGGATGCCCCACGGGCCCGCAACAGGCTGAACAGGATGGTGGACGTCCTGGCGGTCACGGAGTCGGCCGCACCGACCCCGTGACCACCGGCAGAACTCAGCCGCGGCGCCGAGCCGCCTCGTACAGCACGACTCCCGCCGCCACACCGGCGTTCAGCGACTCCGAGCCACCGGGCATCGGGATACGGACGAGGTAGTCGCAGGTCTCGCCGACGAGCCGCGAGAGACCCTTGCCCTCGCTGCCGACCACGATCACGACCGGGCCTTCGAGCGCCTGCAGGTCACCGACCTTGTGCTCACCGTCGGCCGCGAGACCGACGATCGTGATGCCCGCCTTCTGGTACGCCTCAAGGGCGCGCGTCAGGTTCGTGGCGCGGGCGACGGGCGTACGGGCCGCGGCGCCCGCCGACGTCTTCCACGCACCGGCCGTCATACCGGCCGCACGGCGCTCGGGCACGACCACACCGTGACCGCCGAAGGCCGCCACGGAACGGACGACCGCACCGAGGTTGCGCGGGTCCGTGACCCCGTCGAGCGCGACGATCAGCGGGTCCTCGCCCACGTCGAAGGCGGCGGCGGCCAGGTCCTCGGGGTGCGCGTACTCGTACGCCGGAACCTGCAGGACCAGGCCCTGGTGGTTGAGCCCGTTGGTCATCCGGTCGAGCTCGGGGCGCGGCGCCTCCATGAGGTGGATGCCGCCGCGCTCCTGCGCGAGCTGCAGTGCGTCGCGCACCCGCTCGTCGTTGTCGATGAACTGCTGCACGTAGAGCATCGAAGCCGGTACGCCGTCGCGCAGCGCCTCGTACACCGAGTTGCGCCCCACGACCAGCTCGGACTGGCCCTTGCCGCCGCGCCGGGCGACGGGACGCCGGGCGGCCTGCTTGGCCTTGGCGTTCGCGATCCGGTTCTTCTTGTGCTTCTTGCGGTCCTCGGCAGGCGGCGTCGGGCCCTTGCCCGCAAGGGCGCGGCGCCCCTTGCCACCGCTGCCGACCGTCGCACCCTTCTTGTTGCTGGTGCGGCGGTTCCTGCGCTGGCTGTTCCCGGCCATGACCTACCTGTTTCTGCGTCTGTCGTGCATGCGTACGTACATATGAAGTGTGCCGCCCGGCGGACCGGGCGGCACATCTAGCGACTGCCGATTGCTGCTCAGCGGGGGCCGAGCGTCCAGCGCGGCCCGTCCGGACCGTCCTCGATCACCAGCCCCGACTGGTTGAGCTGGTCGCGGATGGCGTCCGCCGCGGCCCAGTCCTTACGGGCCCTGGCCGACTCCCGCTGCTGCAGCACAAGCCGCACGAGGGTGTCGACGACGCCGTGCAGATCCTCGCCGCGGTCGCTCTCCCCGGCCCAGTGCGGGTCGAGGGGATCGAGGCCGAGCACACCGAGCATGGCGCGCACCTCGGCGAGCCGGGCGACGGCGGCTTCCTTGTCGTCCGCGGCAAGGGCGCTGTTGCCCTGGCGGACCGTGGTGTGCACGATCGCGAGCGCCTGCGGCACCCCGAGGTCGTCGTCCATGGCCTCGGCGAACGCCAGCGGCACCTCGGACGCCGGCTCGACCGGCCCCCCGGCCTTCTCGACGACGCGCTGCACGAACCCCTCGATCCGCGCGAACGCGGACTCGGCCTCGCGCAGAGCCTCCTCGCTGTACTCGATCATCGAGCGGTAGTGCGGGGTGCCGAGGTAGTAGCGCAGGACGATGGGCCGCCAGGCCTTGACCATCTCGCTCACGAGCACCGAGTTGCCCAGCGACTTGGACATCTTGTCGCCGGCCATGGTCACCCAGGCGTTGTGCAGCCAGAAGTTCGCGAACTCGTCACCGAAGGCCTTGGCCTGGGCGATCTCGTTCTCGTGGTGCGGGAAGATCAGATCGAGCCCGCCGCCGTGGATGTCGAAGGCGCTGCCCAGGTACTTGTGGGCCATCGCCGAGCACTCCAGGTGCCAGCCCGGACGGCCGCGGCCCCACGGGGACTCCCAGTCGGGCTCGCCCGGCTTGGTCGCCTTCCACATGGCGAAGTCACGCGGGTCGCGCTTGCCGGTGATGCCTTCCTCGGTCGGCTGCAGCAGATTGTCCAGCTCCTGGTTGGACAGCTCCAGATATCCGGGGAAGGACCGCACGTCGAAGTAGACGCTGCCGTCCGCCTCGTACGCGTGCCCGCGCTCGATGAGCCCGCGCATCATCTCGACCATCTCGGTGATGTGGCCGGTCGCGCGCGGTTCGTAGGTGGGCGGGAGGCAACCGAGCGCGTGGTAGCCGTCATTGAACGCGCGCTCGTTCTCGTACCCGATCGACCACCACGGCCGGCCCTGTTCGGCGGCCTTGTTGATGATCTTGTCGTCGATGTCCGTCACATTCCGTACGAACGTGACGTCATAGCCGCGGTAGTCGAACCAGCGGCGCAGGATGTCGAAATTCAGACCCGACCTGATGTGCCCGATGTGCGGGGCGGCCTGCACGGTCGCGCCACAGAGGTAGATCGAGACGCAGCCCGGCGTGAGCGGGGTGAAGTCACGGATCTGCCGGGCGCTGGTGTCGTACAGGCGAATAGTCACGACATCAAGGGTAGTGGGCGCAGGGCAGTGCCCAGCGCCCGTTCCCGTCACACAGGGCTCAGATACGCCCGACGACCTTGCGCGGGGTGACACGGACGACCACGCGGGGGGCGTCCTGGGCCGAGTTCGGGTTGAAATCGGCGTACTTCTTGCCGACGTACTTCACCGACAGCTCGTCGATGAGCTCCTGACCGCCCGCTTCCGTCATCTCGGCGGTACCGCGGATCTCGGCGTAGCTGTACGGGGCGTCGGCGGGCTGCACCACGATGCTGAGCCGGTTGTCACGGCTCAGGTTCTTCTCCTTCTGCCGCCCGAGCGTCGTAGAGAAGAGGACGTCGTCCCCGTCCCGCTTCACCCACACCGGCGACACCTGGGGGCTGCCGTCGGGCTGGATGGTGGCGACGGTGATGAAGACGGGGGTGTCGAGCAGGGCTTTGAGCTCGGCGGAGAGTTCGGCGGACATGAGGGCCTCCGGAGTCCTGGGTTCGGGTGGTCGTTGACCCTGCAACGACTACCCGAACCGGGCGGCTGCATCCAGGACCCGCGCCGTGCGCTCAGACCCGTACGACCAACGCCGTCGCGATCGCCGCCAAGCCCTCACCGCGCCCCGTGAACCCCAGCCCGTCCGAAGTGGCCGCGGACAGGGAGACCGGCGCACCCACCGCCCCCGACAGCACCTTCTGCGACTCCTCCCGGCGCTTGCCGATCTTGGGGCGCAGACCGACGACCTGAACGGCGACGTTCCCGATCTCGTAGCCCGCCGCGCGCACGATGCGCGCGGCCTCCGTCAGGAGGGTGACCCCGGACGCACCCGCCCACTCAGGACGCCCCGTACCGAAGTGCTGCCCCAGATCCCCGAGGCCCGCCGCCGAGAACAGCGCATTGCACGCCGCGTGCGCCACGACATCGGCGTCACTGTGGCCCTCGAGCCCCGGACCGGAGTCCTCCCACAGCAGCCCGCCGACCCACAGCTCACGGCCCCCGTCGGCCGAGAACGCGTGGATGTCCGTGCCGATCCCGACCAGCGGCAGCCTCGGCACACCGGAGATCTCAGAAGCCATCGTTCTTCCTCCTGCGCGCGAGCACCGCTTCCGCGAGCACCAGATCCAACGGACGCGTCACCTTGAACGCCTCCTCGTGCCCGGGCACCACCACGACCGGGAGCCCGAGCTGCTCGACCATGCTCGCGTCGTCCGTGACGTTCTCCGTCACCGTCGCGTGCGCCCGTACGAGCGTGGCCCGCTCGAAACCCTGCGGGGTCTGGACCGCGCGCAGCCGCGCACGGGCGGGCGTGGCCACCACCGGCTCGGGCCCGCCGTCCGTACGCGGCTCGACCTCCTTGACCGTGTCGGCGAGCGGCAGCGCCGGCACGACCGCCACCGCCCCGTCCCGTACCGCCTCGATCACCGCGTCGACCGTGTCGACCGGCACCAGCGGACGGGCGGCGTCGTGCACGAGGACCGTGCCGTAGCCGGACGGCAGCGCGTCGACCCCGGCCTTCACGGAGTCCTGGCGGTTCTCGCCACCGGGCACGACCAGGAAGTCCGTGCGCTCGGGCAGCGTGTGCGCGTCGAGCATCGTCCTGACCTCTGCGGCGCCGTCCGGTGGCGCCACGACGACGACCAGGGAGACGGCCCGCGAGGCGGCCATGGCGCGTACGGCATGGATGAGCATCGGCGTACCGCCGAGCGTGCGCAGCGCCTTCGGCGTACCGGGACCGAGGCGCACCCCTCGGCCGGCCGCGGGGATGACCACGGCGGTACGGGCGGCGCCCGGCGCACTGTGGGGGGCTTGAGTCGTTTCGTCTGACATCAGGTCCGCGTTCAGGTTTGTGTCCTCGGGGGACATGGGTATGGCCACACCGTGCCGGGCGCGACGCCTTGACCGCGACCCCTTCCGTGACACGCGGTCGAGCAACCTGGGCGCCAGTGCCCGGGCCCGGCACACATCAACAGCGGGGATCTTTCGGCGTACGTACGGACCGTATGCAGGGAACCGTAAACGCCGACAAGCATGCCGCAGTGCCCGGCAGCTCGGTCTGGGACCGGCCATCGGGCACCGCGGCATCATTGTGCAGGCCGTAGCGCGTAGTACGTACGCCTACGACCTGTGGGGGCGATCAGTGATCCCCCCGACTTCTTGCGTCAGGACGCGAGGACCTCGTCGAGCAGGGCCTCGGCCTTGTCCTCATTGGTGTTCTCCGCGAGCGCCAGCTCGCTCACCAGGATCTGGCGCGCCTTGGCGAGCATGCGCTTCTCTCCGGCCGAAAGACCGCGCTCGCGCTCACGACGCCACAGGTCACGCACTACTTCGGCAACCTTGATGACATCGCCCGAGGCGAGCTTCTCAAGATTCGCCTTGTAGCGACGGGACCAGTTGGTGGGCTCTTCGGCATACGGTGCGCGCAGCACCTCGAAGACCCGGTCGAGTCCGTCCTGACCGACAACGTCGCGCACGCCGACGAACTCCGCATTGTCCGCTGGCACACGAACAGTCAAGTCGCCCTGGGCGACCTTCAGCACCAAGTAGGTCTTGTCCACGCCTTTGATCTGGCGAGTTTCGATGGCCTCGATCAGCGCGGCCCCGTGATGGGGATAGACCACGGTGTCGCCAACCTTGAACGTCATGTGACAGGTACCCCTTCCGTGGCTATCCAGGGTAACACGAGAACGGCGTGTTCTGAATGGCGTTTTCGCAGGTCAGGGCATATCTCGGGGCTTGACAACAGCAACACGAACGTGCTGCGGAGCCTTTGTGGAGGCGGGTATTCGCAGGTCGGAGCGGCTGTTCAGGGAAGGCGAAACGCGTACGTTACCGAGCCCGGACACCCCACCCAAGAGGTCGAACGTCCCGGTTTGGGCACGTCCGGACAGCCGCGTTCCGCTACTCCGTTCGGTGAGTCGAGAGACGTGCGAGACATCTGTGACGCGTTGTGCGAGGCGACGGATCGGATTGCGGACGACATGTGCGCGAGCAATCCGGAATTGATCACTACCGGGTTACCGGCGCGTACTCGTGATCAATTCCGGTGGACTCTTCCGCACCTCTCCCGAAGGCTTCTATTCGTTACCCGAGAATTCGCTTCGCCGCACGTGTGGCGAATATGTGAAAGCCGGACCGAAGGCCGATGGTGAAGTCCCCTGCACAGAGCGCCCGGTGGGCCGCGCGAGGGCCGTGTGACCCAGGGGGCGGGTCGGGTGCGGCGGGCCGACGGGCGGTCGGTAACCTAAGCCCGCCGACAGACTTTTAGGACGGCTTTACAGCCGTTCGAACCGCCCGTGTCCGCCCCATGCTTCTAGGAGTTGCGCCCGCCGTGAGCCGCAGCCTTCGACGCGGCGCCATCGCCGCCACCGCCCTCGCGTTCTCGCTCGCCACGCTCAGCGCGTGCGGCGCCGGCAACGACGCCCAGACCCTCGGTGTCCGTCCGGACAACGCGGCGACCTCCGTCGACGACGGCAAGGTCAAGATCCAGAACGCGCTGGTCATCACACAGCCCGACCTGGAGTCCACCGGTCCCGCCGCGGTCTCGGCGACGATCTTCAACAACGGCACGACGGACCAGACGCTGGAGTCCATCAAGATCGACGGCACCGCCAAGGAGGCCGAGCTCAAGCCGGCCAAGGGCGGCTCGCTGACGATCCCGGCCGGCGGCTCGCTGATCATCGGCGGCAAGAACAACGCCACCGCGATGCTCCCGAGCAGCCGTGAGGCGGTCCTGGACGGCAACGCGCAGAGTGTGACCTTCACGCTCAGCGAGACCGGTGACGTGACGCTCAAGACCTTCGTCGTCCCGGCCACCAGCTACTTCAGCGAGTGGGGCCCGGAGGAGGTCCCCGAGGCTCCGGCCGAGGGAGCGTCCGAGTCGGCCTCGCCGAGCTCCTCGGCGAGCCGAGAGGCCACGACCGAGGGCGCCTCGGGCGAGCCCACGGACGGCACCTCCGGCGAGCCCACCGACGGCGCCTCGGGCGAGCCCAACTCCTCCGAGACCCCCGCAGGTCACTGACCCGCACACAGCAGCGGAAGAGGGCGCCCACTCAAGGAGTGGGCGCCCTCTTTCACGTACCGCTGCCGTTTACGGCTCGAACTTGTAGCCGAGACCGCGGACCGTCACCAGATACCGGGGCGCGCCCGGGTCCGGCTCGATCTTGGCGCGCAGGCGCTTGACGTGGACGTCGAGCGACCCCTTTTTCACGCGCTCCTCGCACCGCTACGCGGGCTTCGAAGCGCTGCGCCGGACTCCGTCCGCCGGGTCCGGCGCCGCCCTCTTGCGGCAGCGAGAGAGTCGCTGATGCGGCCGCGGGCTTACGGCTCGAACTTGTAGCCGAGACCGCGGACCGTCACCAGGTAGCGGGGCGCGCCCGGGTCCGGCTCGATCTTGGCGCGCAGGCGCTTGACGTGGACGTCGAGGGTCTTGGTGTCGCCGACATAGTCCGCGCCCCAGACCCGGTCGATGAGCTGCATACGGGTCAGCACACGGCCCGAGTTGCGCAGCAGCATCTCCAGGAGGTCGAACTCCTTGAGAGGCAGGTCGACCTTGTCGCCGCTGACGGTCACGACGTGGCGGTCCACGTCCATACGGACCGGGCCCGCCTCCAGGGCGGCCGGCGTGACCTCCTCCGGCTCTCCGCGGCGGCGCAGGACCGCGCGGATACGGGCGACCAGCTCCCGTGAGGAGAAGGGCTTGGTGACGTAGTCGTCGGCTCCTATTTCGAGGCCCACGACCTTGTCGATCTCGCTGTCCTTGGCGGTCACCATGATGACCGGGACGTTGGAGCGGCCGCGCAGCTGACGGCAGACCTCGGTGCCGGGCAGGCCCGGGAGCATGAGGTCCAGGAGCACGAGGTCGGCGCCGTTGCGCTCAAACTCGTCGAGCCCGTCGGGACCCGTGGCCGCGATGGCGACCTCGAAGCCCTCCTTGCGGAGCATGTAGGACAGGGCGTCGCTGAAGGATTCCTCATCCTCTACGACGAGCACTCGGGTCACGGAAGGACCTCCGGGGCAGGCAGGGGCTCGCGGGTCGCGCGAGCGTCGGGGTGGTTCGCGGGGGTGTCGTGGGAGCCGGGGATTTCGTGGGAGCCGGGGATCTCGTGGGAGCCGGTCGAGGCTTCGAGGCGGTCGAAGTCCGTGGCCCCGGATGTATAAGGCTTCCGTTCGCGGACGGTGCCCGCCTCCGGGAGCCGGAGTGTGAAGGTGGAGCCCTGGCCCTCGGAGCTCCATACGGTTACTTCCCCGCCGTGCGAGGCAGCGACGTGCTTGACGATCGCGAGGCCCAGGCCGGTGCCTCCGGTGGCCCGTGAGCGGGCCGGGTCGACGCGGTAGAAGCGCTCGAAGATGCGCTCCTTGTCCCGGTCGGAGATGCCGATGCCCTGGTCGGTGACCGCGACCTCGATGAGGTCGCCGCCGGGTGCGTTCACCCGGCGCCCGGCTATCCCCACCCGCGTACGGGCCGGGCTGTAGTTCACGGCGTTCTCGACGAGGTTGCCGAGTGCGGCGGCGAGCTGGCCGCGGTTGCCCCAGACGAAAAGGTCGGCGGTGCCGCCGGCCGCCATGGTGATCTGCTTGGTGCCGGCCTGGTGGCGGCAGCGGTCGATGGCCTCGGCGACCAGTTCGTCCACGCGTACGGGCTCGGCGTCCTCGAGGGGGTCGTCGTTCTGCACGCGGGAGAGGTCGATCAGCTCCTGGACCAGGTTGGTCAGGCGGGTGGCCTCGATCTGCATCCGGCCGGCGAAGCGCTCCACGGCCTCGGGGTCGTCGGAGGCGTCCATGACCGCTTCGGAGAGCAGGCTCAGGGCGCCGACCGGGGTCTTGAGCTCATGGCTCACGTTGGCGACGAAGTCGCGTCGTACGGCCTCGATGCGGCGGGCCTCGGTGAGGTCCTCGACGAGGAGCAGCACCAGACGGGAGCCGAGCGGGGCGACGCGGGCGGAGACCGCGAGGGCTTCGCCGCGGCCGGTGCCGCGGCGCGGCAGATCGAGCTCGACCTGACGTATCTCGCCGTCGCGCCGGGTGTCGCGGGCCATCTGCAGCATGGGTTCGACGGCCAGTTTTCCCCCGCGGACAAGCCCCAGCGCGTACGCTGCGGAGCTGGCCTTGACGACGGCGTCGCCCTCGTCGAGGACCACGGCGGAGGAGCGGAGCACGGAAAGAACCGTGTCCACGCCGGGGGGCAGTACGGGGTCCGTGTGCAGAGAGGTTCGGGTGGGGCGTTTCTGGTCGCGTTCGCTCCAGCGGAACGCCAGCATGGCGATGACACCGGTGCACACCCCGGCAATCGCAGCAGCTGCGGCGACCGCCGCGTTCACGTCCATGCCACCAGGTTAGGCATGGGATCAGGGCTCGCCACAGCCGTCGGGGTGTCTGCTCGAACACTCGTCGCCGAGAGTTCACCGCCGGTAGGCCATTGGTTCATTTGGGTGGCCGAGCTGCGGTGATGCGCCCGGTACGGGTGGGTGTGGGGGGCGTGAGCGGTGGTGGAAGCAGCTCCCAGAGTTCACCTTGAGGACAGGGACGGTTCATGCGGGATGCCGGTCCCGGTCGCGTTTCGCCGGGACCGTGGGAGCGTGGGGTCAGGAGCCTGTGGGTTCCCGCCCCGGGACCGGGGTGATAGCCCAGCCCCGGCACATATGCAGGTTTGCCAGAGAGGGACTGATCAATGCGGGACGCGTACCACGAGGAACTCGATTCGATCGGCGAAGGCCTCGTCGAGATGGCCCGACTTGTCGGATCGGCGATCGGGCGCGCGACGACGGCGATGCTCGATGCCGATCTCAAGCTGGCGGAGAGCGTGATCGCCGCCGACCAGAAGGTCGACGATCTGCAGCACGAGCTGGAGGCGCGGGCGATAGCCCTGCTCGCCCGTCAGCAGCCGGTCGCCACGGACCTTCGTATCGTCGTCACCTCGCTGCGGATGAGCGCCGACCTGGAGCGCTCGGGCGACCTCGCCCAGCACGTCGCCAAGCTCGCCCGGCTGCGCTTTCCCGAGCGCGCCGTGCCGCACGACCTGCACGCCACGATCCTGGAGATGGGGCAGCTCGCGCAGCGCCTCATGGCCAAGGCGGCCGAGGTCATCATCACCAAGGACGTCGACCTGGCCCTCCAGCTGGAGCAGGACGACGACGAGATGGACCAGCTGCATCGCACGCTCTTCCAGCACCTGATCGACGACCGCTGGAAGCACGGCATCGAGACGGCCGTGGACGTGACGCTGCTCGGCCGCTACTACGAGCGTTTCGCGGACCACGCGGTGTCGGTGGCGAAGCGTGTGGTGTACCTGGTGACGGGTGAGCACGCGGACGATCTGCAGGCGAACTCGGGCGGGACGCAGACCGCTTCGGTCGAGGGGGCGTAAGGCCTGCTCGGCGGTGGTACGGCGGCCGGCCGCGAATTGAACCTCTGTGCGCCGTTGATGCGCCGTGCCTTGTGGGCATCAACTGGGCGTAGGCAACAGTGCCTTGAGGAGGTTCGCATGGCTGAGTCCCCCACGCCCGAGACGCAACAGCCCGCCGACACCCAGGAGTCGGTCGAAGTCCTCCGGCTGCCGCTCCTCGGCGCCTGCGGCTGCGGGTCCGGTTGTGGCTGCGGCTGCCAGCAGGGGGCGCCCTGCCAGTGCGGCGGCTGAGGTCGGCTACTTCGTACGGGACTTCGTTCCCGTACGACATGGAAGGGGCCCGTTCCTTTTGGAGCGGGCCCCTTCCGTATGACTCACGGCCGTGGGCGCCAATCGTCGCTCGCCGCACGGGACTTGCAACCTTCCTGGCGCCTGGTGGGTCTGGACTGCATCGAGCCGATCTCCGGATCTTGCTCCACGCTGCCGGACCGACCTCCAGGACTCCCGTGAGACACATCCTTGGCGAATGCCTGCGCGCCGCCTCGCTCCTGTGCGCTGCCGTCGCCGTCATCCTCTGCATGTTCTACGACGGGTCCGGCGGTGCCCGCTGGGGCGTCCTCGCCGCGCTCGTCGTGGGGGCCGTCTGCATCGGAGTGTGGGCGCTGCTCACCCGCGGTGCTCCGCCGGCCGGCCCGTCGGCCCCCGCCCCCGAGCACCTGCCCGCGCCGCCCTCCGTACTGCTGCGCAATCCCGTCGACTGGTATCTGACGGCGGGGATGATCCTGGTCGCCGTGGCGCCCTGGGCCCTGTTCCGTTTCGCGGCCCACCAGGAGATCGACCCCGCCGCCATCGTCCTGGGCGCGCTGCCGCTCGGGCTCTGGACCGGGATGGTCCTGTGGCTCACGGTGAAGAAGCTCCTGATACGGCCGCTGTCCAAGGAACACCGGCTCCTTGCCCAGGACGCGAAGGCGGGCCGGGTGGTGGCCGTCCGCTTCCGGCTCGGCAGTGCCGAGTGGCTCCGCTTCGTACCGGAGAACAGCACGGATCTCATCGATCCGAAGCTGGAGCACGCCCAGATGCTGAAGCTGCTCGACGCCGAGGGCAAGTGGTACGGGGTGCACGGGCTCCACAAGGACGTCAACGGCCCGGACCACGCCCGCAAGCAACTCGCCGTGTTCGGACCCCGGTTCGCGGGCGAGCAGGTCTGGATGCTCTGGCCGCAGCGGTGGGAGATCGTCCTCGCGGTGGCCCGGCGGCAGCGCAATCCCGCCTATCCGGTGGCCGTCGTCGCCGACACCGGGGAGATGGTCTGGGGCTATGCGTCCCTCGACTACACCGACCGCTATCTGACCGACTCCGCGAATCTGCGTGCCACCGCCCCCGGCCTGCGGGCCCGCCCGGTGAGCCCGCGTCCCTACTTCCGCGGGGCGGTCCACGGCCGGATGCTGCTCCGGCTCGCTCTCGCGGCCGCCGCCTTCACGCCCGTACTCCTGGACGCCGTGTCGGGTGGCGTCAGCGCCCTGCTCGGTCTGGTCGCGGCCGTCGCGGTGATGGACGCACCCTTCGCCGCGCGCCGGGGCAACACCAAGGTCCCAGACCCCTCTCGCTGGAACATCCCGCCGGTGGAGGATCTCCGCACTCCCCCGGCCGCCGTGCAGGATGCACACGGCGGGCGCCTCGGCTGAACCCTTCGGTGTGCCGAGGGCGCACTCAGTGCGCGGGCTTGAGCCCGCCCCAGGACCGTCGGCCCTCGCCCGCCCAGGCATCGAGCAGCTCGCGGGCCGCCGGTTCGGGGGCGGCCAGCCAGATCTGCTGGGTGCCGGCGTGGGTGGGCGTCGCCTTCTCGTCGTAGTCGACGGTGCCCTCGCTGCAACATGCGCACAGGTTGTGGAAACCGCTCGCGGGTTCGGCGCCGAAGTCCTGCGCGGCGAACGCCTCGACCAGCGCGTCCACGTCTTCGGCACTGGACGCGTCCACCGTGACATGCAGGGTCGGCAGCTCGGACGTCTCCAGGAGGACCAGCTCGTCGAAGACGGGGACGGTGCCGCCGCCGAAGGTGCGCTCGCCGTTCGGTACGCCGTCGTGCACGACGATCTCGCCGAAGCGGCGGCCCTTGGTCACGGGGACGTTGAGGACCCGGCCACGGGTCGGGCACAGCCGCCGCACCCACACGACCTCCTGCTCGCCCCCTGTGTCGAGGCGTACGCAGGCGGGGCCGAAGTCCCCGTCGATCTGCCCGTCCCCCTCGGGCAGTTGGACCCCGAAGCCCTGCCAGGCGTCGCGTGCGGTGGCCCAGTCGCGCCGGATCGTCGCGGCGATGCCCAGATTCCAGTACGCGGGGTCGCCCTCTCCCCGCGGTGCACGGGCGGCGGCCTCACGCCCCAGCTGCAGCGCCTTGTCCCAGTCCCGCAGGAACTTGTGGGCGAGGGCGGCGTCGTACCACCACGCGGCGCTCGGCTCCTCGTCCGGATAGTGCGCGAGCACCCGCTCGTACAGCTCGGCGGCAGCCCGCCACTCCTCCCGCTCCCAGGCCTCCTGAGCCCGCTCGACGAGCCGACCTGCCTCTGCTTCTTCCACGTGCTGTGCCCCCCTTGATCAGGGGAGGAGTTTCGCACGGGGCTCACGGGGAAGATCTCCTGACCCACACACCTGTGGGCAGAGGGGGAAACGGGGATTCCGTGCTCGACTTCGTAGTTTTCCTGGGGGCCATGGCCTCGATCGCGGCCGTCCTGATCGTCGTGATCCTGCGGCGCAACGCGACCGAGAACGTCGAGGGCCTGCTCATCGAACAGGCCGGCCGCACACAGGCGTACAACGACCGCCGCACCTACAGCCCGAACGCCGTGCACGGCACACCGCCGGGTGTCTGGGAGCGCTACCGGCCCTGAGCGGAACGGGGGGCGGTGCGGGACGGCGCGGGGCCGCAATTCGTTTGCGGGGTGATCGGCGCTGGCGGAGGCTGGTGTCATGAACAGCGAACGGCGACGGCTGCGGCGCGCCATCGACGAGCGGTGGATCGTACGTGTGGAGCGCGACGACCTCGTACCCGGCGAGCGGCTCCACGGCTTCGCCCTCGACTCGGACCGCGACTGGACGCTGCTCCTGCTGGTCACCGACTCGATGCCCGACGGGTACACACTCATCCGCACCCGGGACGTGACCGACGTCCGTACGCGCGGCAAGCGCGACGTGGACCGCCGCTGGCAGAAGCGGCACGGCAGCTGGCCGCCGCCGGCCCCGCAGTTCACCCTGGCCGCCCCGCGCGAGCTTCTGGAGCAGGCGGCCGCCGCGTATCCCCTGGTGACCGTGTACCAGGAGGAGTTGGACCCCGATATCGCGCTGATCGGCAGAGCGGCGTCGTTCGGGAAGAAGGCGCTGCGGCTCCAGGAGATCGACTGCACGGCCCAGTGGCGGCGCACCCCCACCAAGATCCGCTACCAGGACCTCACGCGCCTTGAATTCGCCGACCACTACCAGCGCGTCCTGACCGATCTGGGTGGCAAGCCGCCGCGGCCGGCCGGGTCAGCCTGAGCGCAGACGGGTGTTGAGGCGCGCCGCCTGCAGTGTGAGGTGGTCGCGTTCGGGGACGTTGGGGGCCTTGCCCGCGGCCTCCGCGTAGAGGCGGGCGGCCGAGGAGAGGTCACCGGCGCGTTCGTGGAGGTAGGCGAGGGCCGCCGTGTGGCGGGGCAGGGACGGGTCGAGGGCGGCCAGAGCGGCCAGGCCCGCGCGCGGACCGTCGGCCTCGCCCACCGCCACCGCGCGGTTGAGGCGAGCCAACGGGTTGTCGGTCAGACGGACCAACTCGTCGTACCACTCCACGATCTGGACCCAGTCGGTCTCCTCGGCCGCACGCGCGTCGGCGTGCAGCGCGGCGACGGCCGCCTGCGCCTGGAACTCGCCCAGGCGGTCGCGGGCGAGGGCGGCCTGGAGCAACTCCACGCCCTCGGCGATCAGTCGGGTGTCCCAGAGGGACCGGTCCTGTTCGGCCAGCGGTACGAGCCGGCCGTCGGACCCGGTGCGTGCCGGGCGCCGGGCGTGGTGCAGGAGCATGAGGGCGAGCAGGCCCGCGACCTCCTCGTGGCGGGTCCTCGCCGCGAGCTGGCGCGTGAGGCGGATCGCCTCGGCGGCCAGGTCGACATCGCCGGAATAGCCCTCGTTGAAGACGAGGTAGAGCACGCGGACGACCGTGGCGACATCGCCGGGCTGGTCGAAGCGGACACCGGACACGGTCCGCTTGGCCCTGCTGATCCGCTGGGCCATCGTCGCCTCCGGCACCAGATAGGCCGCCGCGATCTGCCGCGTGGTCAGTCCACCGACCGCACGCAGCGTGAGCGCGACCGCCGAGGCCGGGGTCAGGGACGGGTGTGCGCACAGGAAGTAGAGCCGCAGCGTGTCGTCCACCGACTCCCCGGGATCGGGGGCGGGTTCGGCCTCGACCAGCTCCTCGCGGCGCCGGCGCGAGGTGTCGGACCGCACGGCGTCGAGGAACTTGCGCCAGGCCACGGTGACCAGCCAGCCCTTGGGGTCCTTCGGCGGATCGGCGGGCCATCCCCGTACCGCCTCGACGAGCGCGTCCTGCACCGCGTCCTCGGCCGCCGCGAAATCCGCTCCGCGACGGACGAGGACACCGATGACCTCGGGCACGAGCTCCCGCAGCAGCGGCTCGTTCACTCGGTGCCCGTGGGCCGCACACCGTAGAACGGGCGCACCTCGAGCCACTCGTGGATCGGCTTGCCGTCCGCACCGGGAGCCGCGGACAGCTCACCGGCCAGCTCGACGGCCCGCTCGTACGTCTCGACGTCGATCACCATCCAGCCCGCGATCAGATCCTTGGTCTCGGCGAACGGCCCGTCGGTGACCGGCGGCCGCCCCTCCCCGTCGTACCGGACCCAGGCGCCCTCCACCGAGAGCGCCTGCGCGTCGACGAACTCCCCGGTCTTCTCCAGCCGCGCCGCGAAGTCGTTCATGTACTGCACGTGCGCCTTGACCTCGTCAGGCGCCCACTGGTCCATGGGTACGCAGTTGACCGCCTCGGGAGCGCCTCGGTAGTGCTTCAGGAGCAGGTACTTGGCCATCACGATCTCCTAGGTGAGGTACGGCCCATTGTGGCCGCGTTCTCCCCTGGGACGGAGCTGAGCGCGGATTCTCGACATCCCTGCGGAAAAATCTTTGCCCGGGCCTGAAAACGCTCCTGATCCGCACCGTATGCGCAGCTCAGGTGCATGATCGCCGTTGATCGCCGTTGATCGCTGTCGACGACGATGCTCCGTACGTCGGTGTGCCAGATCCAGCGCCAGAGGGTCCGCCGGTGCCGTGGCCGGGCCGGTTCACCGTGATCGGAAGCGGCTCGCGGGACGAGCGCACGCGAATCGGCTGGTATGACTGGGGCATGCAGGAAGAGACCGCACGCTCCGCGATCGACATGTTCATCTCCGCGTTCAACACCTCGGACGACAACTATGTGACTTCCCTGCTCTCCCAGGCCCTGACCTCGGACGTGGTCTTCTGGGGGCCGTTGGGTCGCAGCGAAGGAATCGCGGCGGTCGAGCGGTTCGTCCTGGACATCCGGCGCCACCCGGCAGGGACCGGCACGATGGTGCGCTGCTCAGCGGTGGACATGCCTGACGAATGGGCCCGCTACCAGTGGGTGTTCACCACGCCGGGTGGAGGCCTCCGCCTGGCGGGAACGGACGTCGTCCATCTGCGACGAAGCCTCATCGACCAGATCATCGTCTTCGCGGGGGAGATCGAGCCGTCGGCCTCCTGAGTCAGGATCCGAGCACCAAAGCCAGTTGGAGCGCCGGCTGTTGTCGGCGGTGGTGCCGAAATCCGATCGTCAAGGCCGACGGAGTCTCCTACCGTTCCGTCATGCAGATCGTCGTGACGCTGGACTGTGTCGACACCGAAGCGCAGGCGCAATTCTGGCTCGCTGCCCTCGCACCGTCAGCCTGAGGTCGGCGTAGCGGCTTTGGACGGGGGAGCCGCCTTGGCGCGAGTGGTCCGCGACTGCTGTCGTAAGTGAGTCCGGGCTGATCCGTGATTACCCGACCGGATTCCATCTGACCCGGTAGCCGACCCCACCTGTCCGGTGCCGAGCACCGTTGACGGACCGCCACTGGGCAAGCAACCGCCTTGCACTGTCGGGTACTTGGCGATGCTGTGTGAGCAACGCGGTCAGTTCGTCGTACCGAACGTCGATCCCCCCGTGATCAGGATGGCTGTCTGGTCCAACGGCCCCTGCCTTGCGTCTCTCATCCCAGCTGACGAAGATCGCCCACTGCTCTCGCTCCAGGGCCAATGCCTCCTCGCTTGCGGGCCACACGCGGTACTCGTCCGCATCGCCGAGGTGGCTGTAGTCATGGCTCTGGAAGTAGTGCGGGAGGCCGCCGACGTCAGCGATGCCCTCGCGAGGGCCGTCGTACCACTCCAGCTCGACGTGGACACGCTCGAACCCGGCGGCGATCAGTTGCTCTTCGTCCCCACTCTCAGCCACGCAGGGAGGCTACTGGGGCCGGGCCTCCACGTACATGGTCCGCCCACAGACCGCCCCAGAAACAACTCAAGCCCCCCACCCACGGAAAGACCGCAGGTAGAGGGCTTGAGCGATGGGAGCAGAGGGCCTGGCAGAGGGCTACTTCTTCTTGCCCTGGGTCTCGCAGGGGGTCTTGGTGACCTGCGTATTGCCTGGTCCAGGCGCTGGCCACTGGGCGGGTCCTGGTCGTTGACGGTGGTTGTCGGGTGCTGTTGAGTGGCCTCGGACGGCCCACAGACGGCCCAGTATCGGAGCGTCGTACTCTCTGGCCATGACGATGACGTGGGCTGACTTCTGGACCTTGATAGACACCCTGAACGGCAGAGCCGACGAGGGAAGCTGTCATCGTCTGACTGAGCAGCTGAGCGTCCGCCCCGTTCCTGAAATTGAGGGCTTCGCCGAGCGCCTGTCCGAAGCTCTGTATCGTCTGGACCAGGAGAAGTTTGGTCTCCTGCCCGTCGCTGACCTCACGCTGCCAGGAGGGGAACCCTTCCCGCAGTCTGGTGATGTCTTCCTCTACACACGCTGTGCGGTCGTCGCGGCCGGCCGATCCGTCTGGGAGAGCGTCTTCTTCGACGTCGACAAGTTCGCTCCCTACACCGCGAGTGAATACGACGGTGAATCGCTGCTCTACGTGCCGGATCAGGCCTACGAACTCGCAACGGGCCAGGAGTGGCAGCGACAGACCCGGTACTGCTACGAGTCCTACTCGAACGCCGCCGGGTGGCCGCATCTTCGAGCCTGAGGTGGCAGGGCTCAATAGGCGAGTCAAGGCACCGTAAGCCCGCTTTCCAATTGTGCTGGTGGGGTGCTGGGATGTGTCCTGCGGCGTTCACCTGCGTTCATGCACGGCCCATGGCCCCGACGGGATCAGCTGTTGGTCGCGACTGAACGTCGATGAACCGACCTGAATGAGACGGAAACTGAGACGGGGGATCACGTGGAACAGGTACAGGCTGAGCTGTTCACGGACGGCGGCAACGATGCTGTGGTCCGTCTCTCTGGCCGTCGCTTTCCCGGTGTTCTCATCCAAGGCGACACCCTAAGCATCCTTATGGCGGACGTTGCCGAACTCATCGAGTTGTGCGCCGCTGGCGACATGGAGGAGGCCAAGTATGCGGCTGGCCTGCTTCATGCCGAGTTGGGTTCCAAGCTGCAGCGGTACACCGACGCGCTCGAAGTCCACGGCATTCCCCGGCCCTTCTGATCCGTAGCTCTATGCAGAAAGGTCTCGCTATGGACCCGGAAGGCAACGTCATCGACATCGCGGACAGCGAAATCATCGCCGGACGCACCATCGTCGGCATCAAGATGATCCGAGACCACCTCGGGTGCTCCTTGCACGAAGCCGTCGACGTGTACGCGGCCCGCTACGAACACCTGCGCGAGACCAGTCCGACCGCCTTCGAGCAGAGCCACGAGGACTACTGGGAGGGCTTCCACTCGTAACTCGAAGGCAAGAAGCATGACGTTCCTCGTACGCTCGGACGATTGAGGCAGGGGATGACATGGCCCGGCTCTTGCGGTGGTCTGATGACCTTTGCGACTCAGATGTGGCAGCTATCGAGCGCTTCCTGGGCCCCAGGCTTCGTTACCTGCAAGACGCCTACGCGCCCGAGACCGAAGAGCATCGGGCGGCAACGAGCCTGGCCAATCTGTTGTCCGAGATCGCTCCTATGCTGCGCTCCTACGTCGCAGCGCGGTCGCTCCCTCCGTTCGGCACGCCCGCCGAACAGACTGCCAATGCCGAGCGGCTGAGCAGCGCGGTCCTCCTGCACTGGAACTGGCTGGTGTGTGTAGCCGAGCCATGGCGGTCGGAACCTGACTTCGATCAGGAACGCTGAAAACGCCTGCACATCCGCAACGCAGAGCAGCAGGCCCGGACCGAGCAGTTCGGCCGGTGAGACCTGCGCCCGAGCTCGGGCCATGAGAACTCCACTCCCAGCACAGCGGGTTTCCCACCTCATGCCCGCAGACACTGCAAATCCGTTCGCGCCACACAGCGCTGACCAGCAGAATCACCGCCATGGGCACAGACATACATGGGTTTATCGAGGTCAGGGACGAGTTCATCGACCTCTCCGAACCGGAAGACGACGACCCCTGGCTTCGCTGGCACCCGGCCGGGGCCTTGGATCACTACTACGACAGCCGCTCCTACCTGGCCTTCGACTGTCTGTTCGGGGTACGAGGAGGGAGCTTCGAGCCTCTGGCTGCGGGGCGAGGCTTCCCGGATGATGCGTCCCGAGCGGTGACCAGAGCGTTCCGCGAAGAAGGCCTCGATGCCCACAGCCCGTCTTGGATCAGCTGGGCCGAGATCGAGTCGGCCGTATGGGACGAACCCGCTGAACTGACGGCGCACTGGCATCCGTTCGAGTATCGCCGCGAGCCTGGCGGCGACTGGGTCTTGTACGGGTGGGGCACCTCACTTGAGCGCCTCGCCGAACTCACCGGAACCAGCCTGAAGACGGTCGCGTACGCCGGCAAGCATTGGCCCGAAGGCACCGAATGGCTAGATGGGGACCGCCTCTTCCGCATTGCGCGGCTCACCAGGCGCCATGCCGTCACGGATGCGGAATGGGGCGACGTCTGGACGGTGATGAGGACCTTGGCCAGGCGTCACGGCCCTGACCGCGTCCGCCTCGTCGTCTGGTTCGACAACTGATCCGCCCGGTCGGCCCATGTCACGTCGGAGCGAAACGGTGCTGCCGTAGGCGCGACCTCGTTGGCCGCCGCCCGACTCCGCGGCTTCGAAGAACCTCAAAGCAGCCTGCCCATACCCGAGTTGGCAGCCGCTCTCGCGCTCGTGCCCTGGCTGGCACGGCTGCTGGTGCGGACTTGGTGCAAGGCGCTTGAGGCGGCCTGGACAACAAACAACCCCCGGGCCACTGGCCCTGGGGGTTCGTCGTGGAGCGGGTGACGAGAATCGAACTCGCGCTCTGAGCTTGGGAATCACTGATCAATTGGGCGTGATCTGCCCCCTGAGCTGCTGGAACGGTCAGGTTGGAGCCGCTGCCCTCGGTCGGCTCATGCCCGTGGTTGACCGTCCGGACCCGACGGATCTGGGGCGCTTCTGGTGCGGCTG
>JOGW01000032.1 GCA_000721375.1 Streptomyces sp. NRRL B-3428
AAACGCCCGGTTACATTCCGAACCCGGAAGCTAAGCCTCACAGCGCCGATGGTACTGCAGGGGGGACCCTGTGGGAGAGTAGGACGCCGCCGAACTAATTTTGATAAAGCCTCAACCCCTGGACATCGTCCAGGGGTTGAGGCTTTTCTGCGTTGTGTCCGTTTACAGTTCGGAGTATGCGCTACGACCTGGTGATCTTCGACAACGACGGCGTCCTCGTGGACAGTGAGCCGATCTCCAACACCATCCTCGCCCAGTACCTGACCGAGCTGGGTCACCCCACCACGTACGAAGAGTCCCTCAGGGACTACATGGGGGCCGCCGTGCACCGCGTGCACGACCTCGTGCGGGAGCGGACCGGGCAGGAGCTGCCGGCCGACTTCGACGAGACGCTGCATCAGCGGGTGTTCTCGGCCTTCGAGCGGGAGCTCACGCCTGTCGCCGGCGCCGAGGACGTGCTCGGGAAGCTGACCGCCGAGGGTGTCGCGTACTGCGTGGCCTCGTCCGGGAGCCATGAGCGGATTCGCGTCGGGCATTACAAGACCGGCCTCGACCAGTGGTTCGAGGAGGAGTGGATCTTCAGCTCGGAGGATGTGGGACAGGGGAAGCCGGCGCCCGACCTGTTCCTGCACGCCGCGGAGCGGATGGGGGTCTCGCCGGACCGGTGTGCCGTCGTCGAGGACAGTCCGCTCGGGGTGCAGGCCGCACAGGCCGCCGGGATGGATGTGTACGCATATACGGCGATGACGCCCTCCGAGCGGCTGCCCGGGGCCAACGCGTATTTCTTCGACATGGGACAGCTGCTCGAATTGTTGCGCTGATCCATCTACCCGCCGGTAGTTGACGGGCCCTACTGTGCGGCCATGACAGATGCGCGGCTCCGGCATGGCAGGGCCTCACTAGCGTTCAGCTTCTTCGTGCAGGGCGTGACTTTTGCGCTGCTCGTCACCCGGATTCCGGCGATCCAGGACCGGTACGGGATATCCGACGGGCTGCTGCCCGCGTTCCTGGCCGCCGTGCCGATCCTTGCCGGGGTCGGCAGTGTGGCCACCGAGCATCTGGTGAAGCGGATCGATCCGCGGACCGTGCTGCGGTGGTCCCAGCCGGTGGTGCTGCTTGCGCTGCTCGGGGTCGGGGCCGGTTCCGAGATGTGGGAAGTCGCCCTGTCGCTCGGGGCGTTCGGGCTCGCGGTCGGCGCGCTGGACGCCTCGATGAACATGATCGGGGTGAGTCTGCAGCGGGCGTACGGGCGGAGCATCATGCTCGGGTTCCATGCCTCGTACAGCCTCGGCGGGATCGTAGGGGCGTCGCTGGCGTGGGTCGGGGCGCACTACGACCTGTCGCTCTTCGTCTCGTATCTGCCCGTCGTGGCGGTGCTGCTGCCGGCGGCGCTGGTCGGCAGCCGGTGGTACGTGCGGGGGGAGGCCGCTGCCGTACCGGAGAAGGGGGAGGCGGCCGGGGCGCAGAGCGTGGTGTTCAAGGCGCTGCTGCCGCTGTGTCTGGTGATGACCTTCGCGTATATCGGGGACTCGACCGTCTCCAACTGGAGCGCGAAGTATCTCGAGGACGTGCTCGGCAGTTCGGAGGAGCTGGCGACCGTTCCGTACAACGTCTATATGGTCACCACGCTGCTCGGGCGGGCCGTCGGGGACCTCGGGGTGCGGCGGTTCGGGGCGGTGGCGGTTGTCCGGTTCGGGAGCGTCCTTGCCGCGTGCGGGTTCGCGGTGGTCGCCGCGGCGCCCGGGGCGTGGACCGGTATCGCCGGGTTCACGCTGCTCGGGTTCGGGCTGTGTGTGATCGTGCCGCAGACCTTCGCGGCTGCCGGGCGGATGTTCCCCGGGGATTCGGACAGCGCGATCGCGCGGCTCAATATCTTCAACTACGTGGGATTCCTGGTCGGTTCGCCGCTGGTCGGGGCGCTCGGGGATGCGTGGAGCTACCGGGCCGCGATGCTCGTACCGATGTTCCTGGTGCTCCTGACGCTGCGGTACGCCCGCTCCTTCGCGCCGGAGGCCGACCGATACGGTGAGGGGCATGAGCGGCCGCGCGCAGTTGATGTGGGATGACGCAGTCACGAGGTACGACTTCGGGCCCGAGCACCCGATGGACCCCGTACGGCTCGCCCTGACCAGGAAGCTGATCGCCGCCTTCGGCCTGGACCAGGAGATGAAGGTCGTGGCCGCGCAGGCGGCGGGGGATTCGACGCTGCGGCTCGTACACCGTGATGACTACATCGCTGCGGTGAAGGCCGCGTCCGCCGATCCGTACGCGGCCGATCCCTCGTACGGGATCGGGACCGCCGATGATCCGGCGTTCGTGGGGATGCATGAGGCCTCCGCGCTGATCGCGGGGCAGTCGGTGGCGGCGGCGGAGTCGATCTGGCGCGGGGATGTGGCGCACGCCGTGAACTTCGCGGGTGGGCTGCACCATGCGATGCCGGGTGCCGCGGCGGGATTCTGTATCTACAACGACGCTTCCCTCGCGATCGCGCGGCTGCTTGAGCTGGGGGCCGAGCGGGTCGCGTACATCGATGTGGACGTGCACCACGGGGACGGGGTGCAGGCGGCGTTCTGGGACGATCCGCGCGTACTGACGATCTCGCTGCATGAGCATCCGCGCACGCTCTTCCCGCAGACAGGCTGGCCGGAGGAGACCGGGGCCGGGGCGGGCGAGGGCAGTGCGGTGAATGTGGCACTGCCCGCCGGGACCAGTGACGCGGGGTGGCTGCGGGCCTTCCACGCCGTTGTGCCCGAGCTGATCGAGGACTTCAGGCCGCAGGTGCTCGTCACGCAGCACGGGGCCGATACGCACTTCGAGGATCCGCTCGCGCATCTCGCGATCTCGCTGGATGCCCAGCGCATGGTGCAGGAGGCCTGTCATGACCTCGCGCACGAGCATGCGGACGGACGGTGGCTGGCGCTCGGTGGCGGCGGATACGCGATCGTGGACGTGGTGCCGCGGTCCTGGACGCATCTGACGGCGATCGCGGCGGGGCGGCCGATCGAGCCGGGCGCCGAGGTGCCGGAGGAGTGGCGGCATGAAGTGTTCGCGCGGACGCGGCAGTTGGCGCCGCAGCGGATGACGGACGGGCGTACGCCGAAGTGGCTTGACTGGTCCGCGGGTTACGACCCGGCCGACCGGCTCGACCAGACGATTCTGGCCACCCGGCGGGCGGTGTTCCCGCAGCGCGGGCTGCTTGCGTGAGGCCGGGGCGTCTCTGCCGCCCGGGATTGTCAGCGGGGCTCGATAGGCTCGAGGGGCTGGCGCGGCCCCCGGGCGGGAGGGGTCTGTCCAGAGGGGCAATGCCGTCGGAGGGTACGTGGTGTTAGCCCAACTGTGGGGCATTTAACGGGTTTTGAGGCCTTGCCTCTGTGAAGTGCGCCAGCATCAAGGCGTGTTGAGCGCCGGCGCCTTACGTGCGCATCTTCTGGCGGCCCGGCTCGCCGGTCCCGTCGCCACCTCGCGGGAACAATCGCTGCACAGCTATCGGCTGTTCGCCGCCCGAGACCCCAGAATGCTGCTCGGGCTCGATCCCGAATGGGACTGGGGTGCGCGGGATCTGCTGGCGCTGATGGCCGACAAGTGCGGGGTGTCGCCGGATCCTTCGGATCGCGAGGGGCCCGATGTCATCGACCCCGAGCGGACCCTCGCGGCCCTCGACGCCTTCGCCGGGCGGCTCGCGGCGGCTGCGGAGCGTGGCGTGCCGGTGCTTGTCGGGACGGGGCATCCGCACCGACTGCTCGGCTTCTACGGTGACTTGGCAGACGCTCTCTCAGCGGCGGGATGTACTGTCCTCACCCCTGCGCAGGGCTGCTCTGTCGACATAACGACTCGGTTTGGTCTACGCACGTACAACCTTGATTACGTACGAGGAGTCGCGCTGGTGCGGGAAGGGGGCGCATCGGGCGCGGGGCGTGAGCCGGGCGCACATTCCCACTCACCGCTGCCGGTTCGGACCGCCCTCGGGGCCGCCGCGGCGGCCGGCGGGCCGCTGCCCGGGCTGGTCATCGGAGACCACGGCTGGGTCTGCGGTGCAGGTCAGCTGGGTATTGAGGCGATCGGCCTGGCAGATACGGATGATCCCGCGCTGTTCGTCGGAGAGGCCGAGGGGCGCGTGTCCGTCGCCGTTCCGCTTGATGACGCTGTGCGGTCTGATTACTACCGACCGCTTACTCGCTACGTACTCAATCGGGCGGGTCTGTCACAGTAGAGGGCCGATCGCAGCACCTCTTCCCCACTCGCACCACCCGCCCCTACTCTGGGGAGTGAGCGCATGGCGACGAGGAGTCACCGGAAGGGGAAGCCGGTGCCCGTCCATGTGCGGAAGGTTCAGGTGTGTCATGGCTGCTGACCAAAGGCCTCTTTCCGAGGTGGCGTTCCTGACCGTGGCGGAAGTCGCCTCGGTGATGCGCGTATCGAAGATGACCGTGTACCGCTTGGTGCACAGCGGTCATCTGCCCGCGATCCGGGTGGGGAGGTCCTTCCGAGTCCCGGAGAACGCGGTTCACGAGTACCTTCGCGATTCCTATGTGGGGGTGGAGACGGCCTGATCGTGCCGTCTGAGTCCTCGCGCGGGGACCTCGATTACGGGCTTCGAGCTCGGGCGGGTAGGCTTGGCCCTCGTAGGTCGTGTGGGCCTAGTCTGCCCCGCACCGTGTGAAGAGAAGTGAGCGAGGGTAGTCGTGGGCTCTGTTATCAAGAAGCGGCGTAAGCGGATGGCCAAGAAGAAGCACCGCAAGCTGCTCAAGCGCACCCGCGTTCAGCGTCGCAACAAGAAGTAAGCGACCGCTGGAACAGCGCGCTCTGTGGCCCCCCACCGTTTTCGGTGGGGGGCCACAGCCGTTTCCGGGGGCGGCGCAGTCGTTTCCGGGGAGCGGCACAGCCCCGTTTCAAGGGCCTGTCGCGCCCGGCCTGTGTCAGTGGTCACTTCCTGCATCCTCCGGTCATCACAGCGCAACATCGACCCGATACGGTGGCGAAGGCGCGGTTCTAAGGGAAGGGCGGGGCTGATCTTGGGCAAGGTCGTGCTCGTGACGGGGGTGGCCCGGCAGCTCGGCGGCCGTTTCGTACGGCGGATCCAGCGTGATCCCGAGGTGGACCGGGTGATCGCCGTGGACGCCGCGATGCCCGAGCACCATCTGGGCGGTGCGGACTTCGTGCAGGCCGACATCCGCCAGCCCGCGATCGCCCGGGTGCTCGCCGAGTACGCCGTGGACACAGTGGTGCACATGGACGTCTCCGGCACCGCGCTCGGCGGCGGCAGCCGGGGCTCGGTCAAGGAGACCAACGTCATCGGCACCATGCAGCTGCTCGGTGCCTGCCAGAAGTCGCCCACGGTCAAGCGGCTCGTGGTCAAGTCCTCGACGAATGTGTACGGTTCGGCGCCGCGAGATCCGGCCGTCTTCACCGAGACCACACCGCCCAAGTCGCTGCCGAGCGGCGGCTTCGCCAAGGACGCGGTGGAGGTCGAGGGGTACGTACGGGGCTTCGCCCGGCGCCGGCCCGATGTGGCCGTCTGCGTGCTGCGCTTCGCGAACATCCTCGGGCCGACCGCGGACACCCCGCTCACCGAGTACTTCTCGCTGCCCGTGCTGCCCACCGTGTTCGGTTACGACCCGCGGCTGCAGTTCGTGCACGAGGACGACGTGATCGAGGTGCTCCGGATCGCCTCGCACGATCCCGTACGCGGGACGCTCAACAGCGGGACGTTCAATGTCGCCGGCGACGGGGTGCTGCTGCTCTCGCAGTGCTCGCGGCGCCTCGGCCGGCCGACCGTCCCGGTGCTGCTGCCGGCCGTCACCTGGGCCGGGACCGCGCTGCGGACCGTCGGGCTCACGGACTTCTCGCCGGAGCAGGTGAGGCTGCTCACGCACGGCCGGGTCGTCTCCACGGCACAGATGCGCGAGACACTGGGATTCCGGCCGAAGTACACCACCGCGGAGGCCTTCGCGGACTTCGCGAGCAGCCGCGGTCCAGGACTGCTGCCGCCCGAGGCCCTGGCCAAGGCGGTCGACCGGATCGCCGGGCTGTCCTTCGTGGGCGGCGACGACAAGCACGCGACGCAGAGCGCCAACTGAGGAGCGCAGGATCAATGGCGGACGCCAAGGTCATTCCGTTCGACGACGATCGGTCGCGCGGTGGCGCCAAGGGCTCGGCCCGGCGCCGTGGCCGACGGCCGGGCTCGGGCCCGGGCTCGGGTGAGCCCGTCGCCGTACGGGAGGTGCGGGGGCCCTCGGAGCGGTCGGCCGATGTGCAGCCGCTGCCCGGTAAGGCCGAGCCCTCGGCTGCCCAGGAGGCCGCGCAGGCGCCCGTGCAGACCGGTGGCGGGGGCGGCTGGGAGCGGCGGCTGGCGGGCGGGCTGCAGTTTCTGCGGCGGCGTATCACCGGTGACTACGAGGTCGACGAGTTCGGTTACGACAAGGAGCTCACCGACCAGGTTCTGATGTCGCTTCTTCGGCCCGTGTACGAGAAGTACTTCCGGGTCGAGGTGAAGGGGATCGAGAACATCCCCGCCGACGGTGGTGCGCTGATCGTGGCCAACCACTCGGGGACGCTGCCGCTCGACGGCCTGATGCTGCAGGTGGCCGTGCACGACAACCATCCGCATCACCGGCATCTGCGGCTGCTCGCCGCGGATCTGGTGTTCATGCTGCCGGTCGTCAACGAGCTGGCCCGTAAGGCCGGTCATACGCTGGCATGCGCGGAGGACGCCCAACGGCTGCTCGAAGGCGGCGAGTTGGTGGGTGTGATGCCCGAGGGGTTCAAGGGGATCGGGAAGCCGTTCAGCGAGCGGTACAAGCTGCAGCGCTTCGGTCGCGGCGGGTTCGTGTCCACGGCTCTGCGGGCCGGGACCCCGATCATTCCCTGCTCGATCGTGGGGGCGGAGGAGATCTACCCGATGATCGGGAACGCGAAGACGGTGGCTCGGCTGCTCGGGTTCCCGTACTTCCCGATCACGCCTACGTTCCCTTGGCTCGGGCCGCTGGGGGCGGTGCCGCTGCCGACGAAGTGGACGATTCAGTTCGGGGAGCCGATCCTCACGGACGGGTATCCGCCGGAGGCGGCGGAGGATCCGATGCTGATGTTCAACCTCACGGATCAGGTCCGCGAGCAGATACAGCACACGCTGTACAAGCTGCTGGTGCAGCGGCGGTCCGTGTTCTTCTGACGGATACGACGGTGGGGCACTCCGTAGACAAGGAGTGCCCCACCGCCGTACGACCTGCTACTCCGCGTCCTCGCCATCGATGCCGAGGCCCGGAAGGAGGCCCGGCAGGAGCGGAGGCAGGGTGATATCGGGCTCGGGAGCCTGACTGCCCGAGGGGCTGGGGCTGGTGTTCTGCTCCGGAGGGTCGAGCAGACCGCCCGTGGAGCCGCCGAGCAGGCCCTCGTTCTCCTCGCCCGAAGAAGAGGGGGATTTGGGCTTGCTGTCGCCGCTCGGATCGCGGCCGTCGGTCCCGGCCGTGCTGGGCGCGGTGTGCTCGCCGCTGCCCGTGCGGCCCTTGTCCGTACGCCCGGGCTTGGAGGAGCCGCCGCCCGACTGAGGCGCGCTGGGCAGCAGCGACGCCAGCGGGCCGACCTCGTCCTCTATGGCGTCGAATACGGAGGTGACCTCGTCGCCGACGTCGCCCAGCTGCGGGGGCAGCGCATTGCGCAGCGCGCTCCAACTGCCGCGGTGCGACTGGGAGAAGGACGACAGCGCCTGGATCGGGGCGAGCGATCCGTCCCGTGCGTACGCCTCGCTGAGCAGGCGATGGCCCTCGGAGGCGTCGTGCTTCATCCCGTTCAGCGCGCGCCTGACCTCGCCGAGCGACTCGTGGTCCAGGTCTCCGGCGCGGCCGCGCTCCATCAGCCGGCGGGCCTCGGACAGGCGTGTGGACGCCTGGTCGAGGTAGAGCTCGCCACGTGAGGAGTCATTGTCGGCCAGGCCGAGCTTGAAGTCCTCCATGCCCCGCTTGAGCCCGTAGAGCGAGTCACCTGGCAGGGCGTCGGAGCTGGCAGCGGCCACGCCGCTGAACGCTCCGGCCGCCACACCGACGGTGAGCCCGCCCGCGGCGATGCCCTTGGACAGGCGTGAGCGCGGCCGGAACCTGCCCACAGGGCTGGCCCGGTGGGCGCCCTTGCGTGAGCGCTGATCCGGTACCGAAGCCTCGCCGCCCGCGAACATGGCCTCCATGGCCGCCACGAGCTGTGCTCGCTGTACGACCTTGACCTCGGGGTCCATCTCCGGCTTGGGCAGCTCGGCGAGCCCGTCCGCCAAGGCCAACATGCGGCCCTGCTCGGTCAGTTCGGACTGGTCAGTCGCGCGCGACTGCTGTGCGGCCGCCGGACCCTGGTCGGACTCGTCCTCCAGGGCCTGGGCGAAGGCGTTCGCCCGCCGGTGTGCCGAGACATGTGCGATCACTGGCGGCACCTCCTCTCGTCATCACGTCCGACTCCCCAGGGGGTCCTGAGGGTTGCACGCCTGCCGCGCGTCCACTCCAACGAGTGAGTGGAGGCGCTCCGGCTGCGACCACAGGGAGCCTGCATCCCGCACAACGACCGTCGCGGCACTTGGGTTACGGACGAAAGATGATCGGACCGCTGTCTCTTCGCAGGAAGCATCAGCTCGTCACAAGGGGTGAGTTGGGAGTTACGGGCCGTGGGGGGTGAGGGGGGATCCGAGGCCGCCGACAGGGTCGGCGGCCGGCCGCCGGGTGGGGGCGACGCGCGGGGTGGGCCCTAGCGCGCGTCGTCCGGCAGAAGGCGGGCCAGGGTACGGACGGCCCGGTACTGGAGGGTCTTGATCGCGCCCTCGTTCTTGTTCATGACGCGCGCCGTCTCGGCGACCGAGAGGCCCTGCAGGAACCGGAGCGTCACACACTCCTGCTGCTGCGGGTTGAGGCGTCGTACGGCATCGAGCAGCGCCGCGTTGGAGAGGGACTCCAGGACGGAGTCCTCGGGGCTGCGCTCCACCTCGTTGGCGTCGAGCATCTCGCCGGTGGTGACCTCGAGCCGGAAGCGGCTGGACTTGAAGTGGTCGGCCACCAGGTTGCGCGCGATGGTCACCAGCCAGGCGCCGAAGTCGCGGCCCTGCCAGGTGAAGGTGCCGATACGGCGCAGGGCGCGCAGGAAGGTCTCGCTGGTGAGGTCCTCGGCGGTCGCCTTGCCGCCGACTCGGTAGTAGATGTACCGGTACACGGTGTCGCTGTACTGGTCGTAGAGGCGGCCGAAGGCGTCGGCCTCACCGGCCTGTGCGCGCTCGACGAGCTCCATCATGCGGGCGCTGTCGCTGTCGGCCGCAGGCCGGCGCGCGGTGGTCGAGGCGCCGCCTGTGCTGGTGCGGCCCCGTCTGCCGACCGCGGCGGTGCTGCTTTCGGCAAGGGCATAGCAGGGACCGGCCGGGCCGCTTGCGACAGCGACCGGCACGGCGAAGGCGGGGACGGCGTACGCGGTGGGGACGAAGCTGCGCAACTGGTCCAGATGCGATTGGACCGTTGCGCGCAGCGTAGCCAGGCCCGAGGCGTCAACCCCGACGTGTGGGTACACGGGACTCCCAGAGGCAGAGCTTCCATCACGTTCAGTGCGGGACCGTTCACCCGTCGTGACGAATGGCCGGCCCTTGATGCGTCTGAGGAGAATAACGCTTCGTACAGGCAGCACTACACCCAGTTGCTCAAATCATCGGTTCCGTCTCTTCTGTTACGCAGTCCAGGCGGTTCAAGTACCGCTGAGTGACCGGTTGTTGATCGGATTAGACCGTGATCTGTCTTTGCGCAGGGCGTGTTGTGGTCACTTTCCGCGAGCATGGGCGAAGAGGACTGGCGGGAGCGGTGCGCGGGTAAGGGATACGGATTGCCGGTGTCGCGTTGTCGTACGCGGTGCTGAACCGCGCTGACCCGTGATTACTCAGCGACGGCGGCGGTGCACGGCGATCGCGGCGGCCGTTCCGCCCGCGAGCGCGCCGACTCCGGCAGCGGCCGGGATGCCGACCTTGGCCGCTTTGCGGCCGGTCCGGTAATCGCGAAGTCGCCAGTCCCGTTCGCGAGCGTGCTTGCGCAGTTTGCTGTCGGGATTGATCGCGTACGGATGTCCTACGAGCGACAGCATCGGGATGTCGTTGTGCGAGTCGCTGTAGGCGGCGCAGCGCGCGAGGTCCAGGTCCTCGGCGGCGGCCAGGGCGCGGACGGCCTCGGCCTTGGCGGGACCGTGCAGGGGTTCGCCGACGAGCTTGCCCGTATAGATGCCGTCCACGGACTCCGCGACGGTGCCGAGGGCACCGGTCAGGCCGAGGCGGCGGGCGATCACCGTGGCGATCTCCACGGGGGCGGCCGTGACCAGCCAGACCTTCTGGCCCGCGTCGAGGTGGGCCTGGGCGAGGGCACGGGTGCCCTGCCAGATGCGCTCGGCCATGTACTCGTCGTAGATCTCCTCGCCGATGGACATCAGCTCGGAGACACGGTGGCCCTTGACGATGGACAGCGCGCTGTCGCGGGCGTCCTGCATGTGCTCGGGGTCCTCGACGCCGGCGAGCCGGAACCAGGCCTGCTGCCAGGCGAAGCGGGCGAGCTCGCGGCGCTGGAAGAACTTCCGCTTGTACAGGCCGCGGCCGAAGTGGAAGATCGCGGCGCCCTGCATGACCGTGTTGTCCAGGTCGAAGAAGGCGGCGGCCTTGTCGTCGCCCTCGACGGGGAAGGGGGGCTCGTCGGCCTGCTTGGCCTTGGCCTCCTGCTCGTACTGCTCGTGCAGTTCCTGTTCGGATTTGCGAGCGGCCTCGGCCGAGGCCTCGCCTGCCAGGACGCTGCGCGCGGTGGCGGAGCGCCTACGGGGGGTGAGCCATCCCAGAGCGGCCATGTCGTGAGCATAGCCATTTCGGGCGCGATTCCCGGGGTCGAGAGGGTTCGGAGGCTGTGAACAGTCCGCTACCGGTGCGTTAAGGGGGTGACCTTGGGGTGTGTGCTCACGGGGTGGGGGCCACTGCGTACGGGAGGAGAATGAAGCCATGAGCCCACTGTTTCGGCGTACCGCGAAGAAGAACCCGGCCGACAGCACCGTCACCTTGATCGGGAAGCCGGGTTGCCACCTGTGCGAGGTCGCCGAGGAGACGATCCGGAAGGTGTGCGACGAGACCGGGGCCGCGATGGAGATGAAGGACATCACGCAGGACGAGGAGCTGCACCGCAAGTACTGGGAGCAGATTCCGGTGATCCTCGTCGACGGTGAGCAGCACGACTTCTGGAAGGTGGATCCGGACAGGCTGCGCGGCGCACTAGGGGCGTAAGACCCCGCGCCCGGTGCCGAACGGCTGCGCGGGTGGTGCGGAAGCCGGTGCACGACTGCGTAAAGAGCCCGGAAAGTCCTTTAGGATCGGGGGCGGTTTGGTCTCGGGGGCGAGGAATCGTGAGGAGTGTGTACGGTTTTGCCCCCTTTTAGTTTGCCGAGTGTTGGCCACAGGGTCAGCTTTGCGTCGGCGCACAACTCGCGCGTGACGCCGGTCACTTTGGCCGGACAAAGCGGACACCATCTTTGTGCACGCGTTCACAAAGACATAGCCTGCATTCGACGGGGCGGTCCAGGGACAAGAGACCGCCTGCAGCCCCGCTCTACCCGCAGGAGCACCGTGGCAACTGGCCGAACTCACCGACCGGCGACCCGCAGCCGAGGGATTCCCGAGGCCACCGTCGCCAGGCTTCCGCTGTATCTGCGCGCCCTGACCGCGCTGTCGGAGCGCTCCGTACCCACGGTCTCCTCCGAGGAGCTCGCGGCCGCCGCGGGGGTCAACTCCGCGAAGCTGCGCAAGGACTTCTCGTATCTCGGCTCCTACGGGACCCGTGGTGTCGGTTACGACGTCGAGTACCTCGTCTACCAGATCTCGCGTGAGCTGGGGCTCACCCAGGACTGGCCGGTCGTCATCGTCGGTATCGGTAACCTCGGTGCCGCGCTTGCCAATTACGGTGGTTTCGCCTCCCGCGGTTTCCGCGTGGCCGCGCTGATCGACGCCGATCCCGCGATGGCAGGGAAGCCCGTCGCCGGGATGCCCGTGCAGCACACCGACGACCTCGAGAAGATCATCTCGGAGAACGGTGTCTCGATCGGTGTCATCGCGACCCCGGCCGGTGCCGCTCAGCAGGTGTGCGACCGCCTCACGTCCGCCGGTGTCACGTCGATCCTGAACTTCGCGCCGACCGTGCTGTCCGTGCCCGACGGCGTGGACGTACGCAAGGTCGATCTCTCGATCGAGCTGCAGATCCTCGCGTTCCACGAGCAGCGCAAGGCCGGCGAGGAGAGCGCGGCCGAGGCCGCGTCGCTGCCGCCCGCCGCCCGCGGCGCCGGGGAGCAGGCCGACCGGAAGGGACCCGACGGGGACGTACCCGCCGTGATGCCCGCATGAGCCTTCTCGTCGTCGGCCTCAGCCACCGCAGCGCACCCGTGAGTGTGCTGGAGCGGGCTGCCCTGACCGCGGATGCTCAGATCAAGCTGCTGCAGGACGCGGTGGCCGCCGAGCCGACCGCCGAGGCGGCGGTGCTCGCCACGTGCAACCGGATCGAGCTCTACGCCGACGTGGACAAGTTCCACGCCGGTGTCGCCGAGCTCTCCACGCTGCTCGCGCAGCACTGCGGGGTCGGGCTCGAAGAGCTCACTCCTTATCTTTATGTGCACTACGAGGACCGGGCGGTTCACCACCTGTTCTCGGTCGCGTGCGGGCTCGACTCCATGGTCGTCGGCGAGGGGCAGATCCTCGGGCAGATCAAGGACTCGCTCGCCACGGCCCAGGAGCAGCACACCGCGGGCCGGCTCCTCAACGACCTTTTCCAGCAGGCCCTTCGGGTCGGCAAGCGGGCGCACTCCGAGACCGGGATCGACCGGGCCGGGCAGTCGCTCGTCACCTTCGGTCTGGAGCAGCTCGCCGCCGGGCAGCCCGTCGCCGAGTGGGCGGCAGGCAAGCGCGCCCTGGTGATCGGTGCCGGCTCCATGTCCTCGCTCGCCGCGGCCACGCTCGCGCGGCTCGGGGTGGCCGAAATCGTTGTCGCGAACCGGACGTTCGAGCGGGCCGAGCACCTCGCCGAGCTGCTGGTCGAGCAGCACCCGGCGCTTATCGCGAGGGCCGTGGCGATGGACGCCGTCCCCCGGGAACTGACACGAGTCGACATCGCGGTCTCCTGCACCGGTGCCACGGGCCTGGTGCTGACCGCGGAGACGATCACCGCCGCGCTCGCCGGTCCCGTACCGGCTGCCGTGGGTGCACAGGTCTCCGACCTGCGCGCTCCCGACGGAAGCCTCGTCGCACGGCTCGCCGCCGCTGCCGCGCGCGACGGACGGATCGTCGAAGGTCATGACGTAACCCATGAAGGGCATGAGGCCTGTCCCGTCGGCCTCGATGCCGCGGGTCACGCCGACTCCCTCGATCTGCACGGCAGTTGGGCCGACAACGGCTCCGCGCTCGAGCGCGAGGCCGGGGTCGTGAAGAGCAAGGGGCCGCGCCCCGGCGCCACACACTCCGGTGTGCGGCTCGCGCTGCTCGACCTCGCCATGCCGCGGGACATCGACGCGGGCGTGCACCGGATCTCCGGCGCGCACCTCGTGGACATCGAGTCGCTCGCCGAGGCCTCGGCCGACGCACCGATGGCCGCCGACGTCGACATGGTGCGCGCGATCGTGGCCGCCGAGGTGGCCGCGTTCGGTGCCGCGCAGCGGGCCGCGCACATCACGCCTACCGTGGTCGCCCTGCGCACCATGGCGGCCGACGTGGTGGACAGCGAGGTCGCACGCCTGCGCGGGCGACTGCCCGACCTGGACGCACGGCAGCAGGCCGAGGTCGTACAGACCGTGCGCCGCGTCGTGGACAAGCTCCTGCACGCTCCGACCGTGCGGGTCAAGCAGCTCGCCAGCGAGCCCGGCGGCGCCGGGTACGCGGACGCGCTGCGCACTCTGTTCGACCTCGACCCCGAGACGGTTGCCGCCGTGTCGAAGGCCGATACCGCCGAGATCAAGAAAAAGGGGCGGGCATGACACAGGCAGCACTCCGGCTCGGGACAAGGCGCAGCAAGCTCGCCATGGCCCAGTCCGGTCATGTGGCCGATGCCGTACGGCAGTTGACGGGGCGCGAAGTCGAGCTCGTCGAGATCACCACGTACGGGGACACCTCGCGTGAGCACCTCGCGCAGATCGGCGGCACCGGGGTCTTCGTGACCGCGCTGCGCGACGCGCTGCTCGCGGGCGAGGTGGACTTCGCCGTGCACTCGCTCAAGGACCTGCCGACCGCGCAGCCCGACGACCTGGTGGTCGCCGCGATGCCGAAGCGCGAGGACCCGCGCGACGTGCTGATCGCGCGGGACGGGCTGACCTTCGCCGAGCTCCCTGACGGAGCTCGCGTCGGCACCGGATCGCCGCGCCGCATGGCCCAGTTGAACGCGTACGCCCGCAGTCACGGGCTGCGCATCGAGACCGTGCCGATCCGCGGCAACATCGACACCCGCGTCGGATACGTGCACAAGGGCGAGCTCGACGCGGTGGTCCTCGCGGCCGCCGGTCTTCGCCGCATCGGACGTATCGACGAGGTCACCGACTTCCTGTCGGTCGACACCGTTCTGCCGGCTCCCGGTCAGGGAGCCCTGGCGATCGAGTGCACTGCGGCCAACGCAGAGCTCGCCGCCGTGCTCGCCGAGCTCGACGACCCGTACACCCGGGCCGCCGTGACCGCCGAGCGATCCCTGCTCGCCGCCCTGGAGGCCGGCTGCAGCGCACCTGTGGGTGCTCTCGCCGACCTTCTGGCCGACGGCCAGGTTGTCAAGGAGATGCGCCTGCGCGGCGTCGTCGGCACGACCGACGGCTCGGCGCTGGTGCAGCTGTCCACCACCGGTCCCGTACCCACCACCCATGACCAGGCCATGGCGCTCGGCCGCGAACTCGCGGACGAGATGCTGGCCAAGGGTGCGGCCGGTCTGATGGGGGAGCGAGCACATTGAGCCCCACCGCCTCTGCCAATTCGGGATATCCCGCAGCACCCGCCACCGGGCACGTCACCTTCCTCGGTGCCGGCCCCGGTGATCCGGGCCTGCTGACACTGCGCGCCGTCGAAGCACTCGCGATCGCGGACGTGCTGATCGCCGAGCCCGCGGCCCTCGACGTGGTCCGCACCCATGCCCGTGAGGGCGTGGATGTGCAGGGCACACCGGTGCCTGGCTCGCCTGACGAGTCATCAACGGCGGCATCCGCCGCTGCTGTTGCCGCCAATCTTGTCATGGCGTCCGCGAGGGGCGGCAAGCGGGTCGTGCGTGCGGTGACCGGTGATCCCGGCCTCGACGCCAACGCCGCCGAGGAGATGCTCGCCTGCGCCGCGGCCGGTATCCCCTTCGAGGTGGTGCCCGGTGTCGCGACCGCCGTGGGTGTGCCCGCGTACGCGGGTGTGCCGCTGCGCGACGGTGCGAACACGGATGTGCGCTTCGTCGACGCCCGTACCGCGTCCGAGCGCTGCTGGTCCGAGGTCGGTGCCTCCGACGGCACGGTCGTCGTCTCCGCCACCCTGGAGACCGTCGCCGCCGCCGCGGGTGAGCTGGTCTCGGCCGGCCGCAAGCCGGACACCCCGATGACCGTCACCGTCGCCGGTACGACCACGCGCCAGCGCACGTGGAACGCGACGCTCGGTTCGGTCGCCCAGGTGCTCAAGCAGGCCAAGGTGCTGCCCTCGCCCGAGGGGTACCAGCCCGTCATAGCCGTGGTCGGTGAGCGTTCCAGTGCCGCCCGGCGTGAAGAGCTCTCGTGGTTCGAGTCCAAGCCGCTGTTCGGCTGGCGGGTGCTCGTGCCGCGGACCAAGGAGCAGGCGGCTTCGCTTTCCGACCAGCTCGTCTCGTACGGCGCCGTGTCGCACGAGGTCCCGACGATCGCCGTCGAACCGCCGCGTACGCCGCAGCAGATGGAGCGTGCGGTCAAGGGCCTGGTGACGGGCCGCTACGAGTGGATCGCCTTCACCTCGGTGAACGCGGTCAAGGCCGTACGCGAGAAGTTCGAGGAGTACGGGCTCGACGCCCGTGCCTTCGCCGGGATCAAGGTCGCGGCCGTCGGCGAGCAGACCGCCAATGCGCTCGTCGCCTTCGGTGTGAAGCCCGATCTGGTGCCGTCCGGTGAGCAGTCCGCCGCCGGTCTCCTTGAGGACTGGCCGCCGTACGACCCGGTCTTCGACCCGATCGACCGCGTCTTCCTGCCGCGCGCCGACATCGCCACCGAGACGCTGGTCGCGGGTCTGATCGACCTCGGCTGGGAGGTCGACGACGTGACGGCGTACCGGACCGTGCGTGCTTCGCCGCCGCCGGCCGATACGCGTGAGGCGATCAAGGGCGGTGGTTTCGACGCCGTGCTGTTCACGTCCTCGTCGACCGTGCGGAACCTGGTCGGTATCGCGGGCAAGCCGCACAACGTGACGGTGATCGCGTGCATCGGTCCGGCCACGGCCAAGACCGCCGAGGAGCACGGCCTTCGGGTGGATGTGATGGCTCCGGAGCCGTCGGTGCACAAGCTGGCCGAGGCGCTGGCGGAGTTCGGCGCGGCGCGCAGGGATGCGGCTCTGGAGGCCGGAGATCCGGTGACTCGGCCGTCCGAGCGTCGGCCGGGTGCCCGGCGGCGGCGGGTCGCCACGCAGTAGGTTCGGGAGGGGCCCGGTGCGGTTGCGCCGGGCCCCTCGCCTTTCAGTTACTCAGCGCTCAAGTAGGAAGTCCTGATGACGACTTACGGTTCGTTTCCCGGTTCGCGGCCTCGGCGGCTGCGGACCACCCCCGTCATGCGTCGCATGGTCGCCGAGACGCGGGTGCACCCCGCGGATCTGATCCTTCCCGCGTTCGTACGCGAAGGGATCAGCGAGCCCGTCGCCATCGCGTCGATGCCGGGGGTCGTGCAGCACACCCGCGACACCCTGAGGAAGGCGGCGGTCGAGGCCGTCGAGGCCGGGATCTCCGGGATCATGCTCTTCGGTGTGCCGCTCGACGAGAAGAAGGACGCCGTCGGGACGCCGGGCACCGACCCGGACGGGATCTTGCAGGTCGCCATCCGCGATGTGCGCTCCGAGGTCGGGGACGACCTCATCGTCATGTCCGATGTGTGTCTCGACGAGACCACCGATCACGGGCATTGCGGCGTACTCGACGACCAGGGACGGGTCGACAACGACGCCACCCTTGAGCGGTACGCGGAGATGGCGCAGGTCCAGGCCGACGCCGGCGCGCACGTCCTCGGCCCCAGCGGCATGATGGACGGCCAGGTCGGCGTCATCCGCGACGCGTTGGACCAGACCGGGCACGAGGACGTCTCGATCCTCGCGTACACCGCGAAGTACTCGTCCGCCTTCTACGGGCCCTTCCGTGAGGCGGTGGCGTCCTCCTTGAAGGGCGACCGCAAGACGTATCAGCAGGACCCGGCCAACATCCGGGAATCCCTGCGGGAGTTGGCGCTCGACCTCGAAGAGGGCGCGGACATGGTGATGGTCAAGCCGGCCGGTCCGTATCTCGATGTGCTGGCGCGCGTCGCCGCCGAGGTGGATGTGCCGGTGGCCGCGTACCAGATCAGCGGTGAGTACTCGATGGTCGAGGCCGCGGCCGAGAAGGGCTGGATCGACCGGGACAAGGCGATCATGGAGACGCTCACCGGGATCAGGCGGGCGGGCGCGAGCATGATCCTCACGTACTGGGCGGTGGAGGCGGCGCGTCAGCTGCGCTTGAGCTGAGCCTCTTCCTCGTACGTGGCTTTCACCAGGTCGCCGTAGGCCTTGCGCAGCAAGGGCTCGGCGACCTTCGGTTTGTCCACGCCGACTTCCACATGGCCCTCTTCGGCGGCGGCGACCGTACGGAGGTCGAACTCGCCCTGCCAGCGCGGGATTTCGGCGCTGATGCGCTGGACCAGGGCGTCGAGTTCGGTGCGTGGGGTGGTGGTGGCGTGCAGCCGGATCGTCACGTTGGACGGGATGCCGCGGCAGACGGAGCGGTCGAAGGCGGCGTCGGGGATGCGGTAGAGGTCGAGGGCCGGGGCTTGGTCGTCGACGCGCAGGCCGGTGTAGACGTGCGCGAAGCGCTCGGCGGTGAGGGCGTCGATGTGGGCGAGGGCGGGCTCCACGGGGGCGGCGGTCTTCTCGGCGCGGGGGCCTGTGCAGGTGGTGGGCGGGGGATCGGTCTGCTGGGCTTCGGTCGGCCTGGCTTCGGTGGGCCGGGTGCGGACCTTCTGGTCGTCGGCCGGGGTGGCGCAGGCGGCGAGCAGGGCGGTGGCCGCGGTCACGATGGCCAGGGCTGCTGGTGCGGTGCGTCGCATAGGTCTCGCCTCCGGGGCTTGGATGCGGAACTTCGCTTTCTGGTTCCCGTGTGTGGAAGGTGAGTTGAGACCCACGGGTCTGCTGCGTCCAGCGGGCGCCGTGCGCACGGCTCAGTCCCAGCCGAAATCCCGGTACGTACGGCTCAGTCCCAGCCGAAGTCCCAGTACGTACGGCTCGGCAGGCTCTCCGCGTACTGCCGGTAGGACCACCAGCCGGCGTTGGCGATGACGCCCGGACTGAAGGCGAGATGCTCGGCGGCCAGGACCTCCGCGGCGGCGTACGTGGTCGGTGGCGCGGCGACGGACAGGTGCAGCGAGGCGCCGCCGAGCGCCACGACGCGGATGGCGAAACGGTCCTCCCAGGAGCGCAGGACGGCGCTCAGGCGGGCGGTGTCGCTCTCGTGGTTGCACGGGCCCGTCCAGCCGATGGAGGCTGGTACGTCTGCTCCGCGAGGGGCGGGGACCAGTGCGATACGGGAGATCTCGCCGTCGAAGCCGAACTGGTCGGGGCCGGGTTCGAGCAACCTGCGGGCCAGTCCGTCCGCAACGATGTCGGGATCGACGCCCGGCGCCAGGGTGCCGGGTGGTGCGAGGCCGGGCCAGCGTGGGCCGAAAGGGCCGGCCATGCTCTCCGGGTCCGCCGTGTCGGGTTCCTTTCGGCCGTACGAGCGCCAGAACCCGGCAAGCACCGCCTCGGCCTCGTGGTCCCCGGGGCGGGACGCATACTGCGGGCTCAGCTCGCTACCTTCGTGAATGCCCATGTCGGGGCCGATCAGAACCGGTTGGAGACCCCACCGCCGTGCGGGCAGCAGCTCGCTCCAACTTCCGCTCGCGGCCGGGGAGTCGGAGATCCACAGCAGTGGTTCGGGCCACGGTACGCAGTCGGCGGTCTGGTCCATCGTCGCGCCGGGCGGCAGGCGCAGACCCAGGGCGCGGCCGCCGGGGTCGGTCGTGAACAGGGTCAGCGGGTTCCCGGGCGAGGCCATGGCGAGGACTGTAGTGATGGCCGCTGACAACGGCGGCCCGGTGGCCCGCTGTCCGGATCATGGAATGTTGGGTGTAGACGGCAGGCACCTTCCCTAGGCTGCGGGAAAACGACCCGCTGAAGGAGCCGATGCCGTGACCCTCACCGAGCCGAACGCCACCGCCGCCGGTGCCATCGCCCCCGTGCCCCCGCTCGCCGAGCGGGCGCGGAACGTGGGGGGTTCGCCGGTACGGGAGATTCTCGCGGTGACCGCACGGCCCGAGGTGATCAACTTCGCGGGCGGACTGCCCGCGCCCGAGCTGTTCGACGCGGAGGGTGTGGCGCAGGCGTACGCCCAGGTTCTGGCGCGTGACGCGGGGCGTGCGCTGCAGTACTCGACGACCGAGGGCGAGCCCGCCCTGCGTGCCGCGCTCGCCGCCCGTACCACCGCTCGTCAATTGCCCACCGCCGCCGACGACTTGCTGATCACCAGCGGCTCGCAGCAGGCGCTTTCACTGCTGGCGACCGTGTTGATCGAGCCGGGCGACACCGTGCTCGTGGAGAACCCCACCTACCTCGCCGCGCTGCAGGTCTTCGCCTTTGCCGGCGCGCGGGTCGTGGCCGTCGAGTGCGATGAGCACGGGATCGATCCCGAGTCCCTCGACGCGCTGGTCGCGCGTGAGCGGCCCAAGCTGCTCTACACGATCCCGAGTTTCCAGAATCCGACCGGCCGGACGATGACCGCCGAGCGCCGCGCAGCCGTCGCCTCGGTCGCCGCGCGGCGCGGGCTGTGGGTGGTCGAGGACGATCCGTACGGCGAGCTGCGCTTCGAGGGCGAGCGCGTGCCCTGGATCGCCATGCTTCCGGGTGCGGAGGACCGAACCGTCCTGCTCGGCAGCTTCTCCAAGGTCATGGCGCCGGGCATGCGGCTCGGCTGGCTGCGCGCACCGGCCGCGCTCCTGCGCGCGTGCGCGGTCGCCAAGCAGGCCGCCGATCTGCACACCCCGACCGTCAACCAGCTCGCCGCGGCACGGTACTTGGCGGACCGGGACCTGGACGCGCACGTCGCCACGGTGGCCGCGGCCTATCGCGAGCGGCGTGACGCGATGCTCGCGCACCTGGGCGACGCGCTCCCGGCCGGATCCACCTGGAACCGGCCCGAGGGCGGGATGTTCCTGTGGGCGCGGCTGCCGGAGTCGTACGACACCACGGCTCTCCTGCCGGACGTGGTCAAGCACGAGGTGGCGTACGTGCCGGGTGCGCCCTTCTTCGCCGGGGAACCGGACCGCTCGACGATGCGGCTGTGCTTCGTCACGCAGACTCCGCAGGAGATCCGGGAGGGTCTGGAGCGCCTCGGACGGGCGTTGCGGCAGTCGTAGAGGAGGAGTTGGCCGGCGCGCGGCCAGAAGGGGCCGGGCGCCAGGGCGCCAGGGCGCCTGGGCGTCACGGCGTCAGGGTGGACAGGAGCCTTCGGCCCTCGGGCCAATCGCCCAGGCCACTCGCCGAGTTGAGATGGCCGCCCGCGCCCGCCAGGTGCCACCGCGCCTGCCAGGCGGCCGCGAATCCCGCGGCCGTCTCGGCGGTGCAGTACGGATCGTCTTCGCTGCCCACGACCAGCGTCGGACAGGGCAGTGGCCGGATGGGCAGGCCGAGGAACGAGGCGGCGGCCCGGTGGGGGAACGCCGGTCCCCGCGGGTCCGGCGGTGCGACCAGGAGCGCGCCCCGTATCGCCGGAGCCGCCCGCGCCGCCTCGCTCAGCCACGTCGCCGCCGCCCAGCAGCCCAGGCTGTGGGCCACCAGAACCACCTCGCCGGTCTCGTCCCGCGCACGGGCCGTGTCGTACGCGCGCTGCACGGAGCCGACCCAGTCGGACAGTTCCGGCTCGGACCACGATGCCGGGGCGATCCGTACGGCCGAAGGGCCCGACTCCCGCTCCCACAGGGTCTGCCAGTGCCGCTCGTCCGAGCCGTCGATGCCGGGGATGAAGACGTACGCGACCACTGCCTGCCACCGTTTCATTCGTCCTCCCGTACGGTTTCGGGAGTGCCTGGCGCAGATTCTGGGGGAAGCAGTGGGGCCGCGGCGGCCGGGCGAGTGGTCTCAAAGCAAGGGGTGGGGAAGACGATGGAATCACTTGACCGCACGGACCGGGAGATCCTCGCGCTGCTGCAGAACGAGGGCCGGCTCACCGGCGCCGAAGTGGGGCGGCGCGTAGGGCTCTCGCAGCCCGCGGCCAGTGCGCGGATCCTGCGTCTGGAGAAGAGCGGGGTCATCGCCGGGTACCGGGCCGTCGTCGACCCGGTGGCGCTCGGTCTGAACATCCACGCGGTCGTACGGCTGCGCACGACCCATGCCCAGCTCGCCCGCGCGCTCGACTTCGCCGCGGGAACCCCCGAGATCACCGGGACCGTACGGGTCACCGGCGAGGACTGTCTGATCTTCGATGTGCACTGCCCACAGGCCGGGCAGCTGGAGGAGGTCGTGGACTCTCTCGCGCGCTTCGGGCCGGTGACGACGTCGTTGGTGCTGCGGTCCTATCCGCAAAAGCCGCTCACGGCACCCTGAAACGCAGGAGGGCCCCGCCGCTGGTCGGCGGGGCCCTCCTGCGCGCATACGGCGATCAGAGGCGCTCGGGCGTCCGGATGCCCAGCAGGCCCATGCCCTTGTGCAGGGTGCGGGCGGTCAGGTCGACCAGGAAGAGGCGGTTCTCCATCTGCTCCTGGGTGTCGGCCTTCAGGACCGGGCACTGGTCGTAGAACTTCGTGAGCAGCGAGGCGAGCTGGTAGAGGTACGCGGCCACCTTGTGCGGTGCGTACTCCGCCGTCGCCTCGAAGACCGTCTCGCCGAACGTGTCCAGATGCAGGCCCAACGCCCGCTCGGCCGGGGCGAGTTCGAGCTCCGGGTGGGCCGCGGGCACGGCGTCCCCCCGCTGGCGCAGGATCGACTGGATACGGGCGTACGCGTACTGGAGGTAGACCGAGGTGTCCCCGTTGAGCGAGACCATCTGGTCCAGGTCGAACTTGTAGTCCCGGTTCGGGGACGTGGACAGGTCCGCGTACTTCACCGCGCCGACGCCGATCTGCGCGCCGTTGGCGACGATCTCGTCCTCGGTGAGCGCGATCTTCTCGTTGTTCTTCTCGCGTACGACCGCCGTGGCCCGCTCGATCGCCTCGTCCAGCAGATCCTCCAGCTTCACCGTCTCGCCCTCACGGGTCTTGAACGGCTTGCCGTCCGCGCCGAGCACCGTGCCGTAGCCCATGTTGTGCGCGGTGACCTCGTCGGTCAGCCAGCCGGCCCGCCGGGCCGTCTCGAAGACCATCCGGAAGTGCAGCGACTGCCGTACGTCCACGACGTAGATGAGGTTGGTGGCCTTGAGGTCGTGGACCCGGTTGCGGATCGCCGAGAGGTCCGAGGCCGCGTAACCGAAACCGCCGTCCGCCTTCTGCACGATCAGCGGTACGGGCTGGTCGTCCTTGCCCCGGATCTCGTCGAAGAAGACCACGAGCGCGCCCTCGGAGCGGACGGCGACGCCCGACTCCTCCAGCATCCTGGCCGTCTCGGGCATCAGGTCGTTGTACGCGGACTCGCCGACGATCTCGTCGTCCCGTACGGACATGTCGAGCTTGCCGAAGACGGAGTAGAAGTAGACCTTCGACTCGTCCACGAACTGCTGCCAGAGCTTCAGGGTCTCCTCGTCGCCGGACTGCAGGGCGACGACCCGCTTGCGCGCCCGCTCCTTGAACTCCTCGTCGGAGTCGAAGACGGCGCGCGAGGCCTTGTAGACCCGGTTCAGGTTCGACATCGCCTGCTCGCCGTCGACCTCGTCGGCCGGGGCAAGCTCGCCCGGGTGCTCGATCAGGTACTGGATGAGCATGCCGAACTGCGTGCCCCAGTCGCCGATGTGGTGCCGGCCGATGGTCTGCTCGCCGGTGAAGTCGAGCATGCCGCGCAGGGCGTCGCCGATGACGGCGGACCGCAGATGGCCGACGTGCATCTCCTTGGCCACGTTCGGCTGGGCGTAGTCGACGACCGTGATGCCGGGCTTGTCCTTGGGGGCCACGCCGAGCCGGTCGGCGTCGGCGTACCGGGCCGCGAGCGTCTCGATGATCGCCTTGTCGGTGACCGTGATGTTGAGGAAGCCGGGGCCCGAGACCTCGATGTCGGCGAGGAGGTCGCCGTTCTCGATCTTCGCGACGACCTCGGTGGCGAGCTCCCGCGGGTTCGCCTTGTTCTTCTTGGCGAGCGCGAGGATGCCGTTGGCCTGGTAGTCCGCCCGGTCGCTGCGTCGCAGCAGCGGGTCCGCGCCGGCGCCGGCCTCGGGGAGGGCGGCGACCAGGGCGTCGGCGAGACGCTGGTGGACGGAGGACGTGAGGGACGTGACCGAGGTCATGGGGTGCCGTTCCTGTGTCGGGTTGCGTGGACACCCGAATTCTCCCATGAGACCGGGACGGGGTTCGCGCCGTTTAAGGCGAGGCAGGGGCGCGGTGGAGTCTGGGAGAATGGCGTACGCGCGCAGAAGAGTCGCGCTGCCGACCGAAGTGAAAGGGACCGACCCATCGTGGCCCAGAGCACTGCCGCGGAGACCCCAGAGAACGCTGACTGGGTGTCCCGTTACGCCGACGACGTCATCGCCGAGTCGGAGCGCCGTGCCCCGGGCAAACCGGTCGTCGTCGCCTCCGGACTCTCCCCGTCCGGGCCGATCCACCTCGGCAACCTGCGCGAGGTCATGACCCCGCACCTGGTCGCGGACGAGGTGCGCCGTCGCGGGTACGAGGTGCGGCATCTGATCTCGTGGGACGACTACGACCGGTACCGCAAGGTCCCGAACGGGATCGCCGGTATCGACGAGTCCTGGGCCGAGCACATCGGCAAGCCGCTGACCAGTGTTCCCGCGCCCGCCGGTTCGGCGTTCCCGAACTGGGCCGAGCACTTCAAGGACGCCATGGTCACCTCGCTCGCCGAGCTGGGTGTGGAGTTCGACGGGATCAGCCAGACCGCGCAGTACACCTCCGGCGTCTACCGCGAGCAGATCCTGCACGCGATGAAGCACCGCGGTGACATCGACGCGATCCTCGCCCAGTACCGCACCAAGAAGGCCCCGGCCAAGCAGTCGCAGAAGCCGGTGGACGAGGCCGAGCTGGAGGCCGCCGAGGGTTCGGGCGCCGCCGGTGAGGACGACGGCAGCGGTTCGGGCGCGGGCTACTTCCCGTACAAGCCGTTCTGCGGCGGCTGCGGCAAGGACCTGACCACGGTCACGGCCTACGACGACGACAGCACCGAGCTGACGTACGTCTGCGATGCGTGCTCTTTCACGGAGACGGTCAGGCTCTCCGAGTTCAACCGCGGCAAGCTGGTCTGGAAGGTCGACTGGCCCATGCGCTGGGCGTACGAGGGTGTGATCTTCGAGCCGTCCGGTGTGGACCACTCGTCGCCCGGTTCGTCCTTCCAGGTCGGCGGGCAGATCGTGACCCTCTTCGGTGGCAAGCAGCCGATCGGTCCGATGTACGCGTTCGTCGGGATCAGCGGGATGGCGAAGATGTCGTCGTCGCGTGGCGGGGTGCCGACGCCGGCCGACGCGCTGGAGATCATGGAGCCGCAGATTCTGCGCTGGCTCTATGCCCGCCGCCGGCCCAACCAGTCGTTCAAGATCGCGTTCGACCAGGAGATCCAGCGGCTCTACAACGAGTGGGACAAGCTGGAGGCCAAGGTCGCCGACGGTTCGGCGCTGCCGGCCGACGCGGCGGCGTACAGCCGTGCCGCGCGTACCGCCGCGGGTGAACTGCCGCGCACCGAGCGGCCGTTGCAGTACGGCACGCTGGCGTCCGTAGCCGATGTGACGGCGGGCGACGCCGAGCAGACGCTGCGGATCCTGACCGAGCTCGACCCCGCGAACCCGGTGACGGATCTGGCCGTCGTACGGCCGCGGCTCGACAAGGCCGAGACCTGGACCGCCAAGTACGTACCGGCCGAGTCCCGCACCATCGTGCGGACCGAGCCGGACGCGGAGGCGCTGGCCGCGCTGGACGAGCAGGGGCGCGAGTCGCTGCGGCTGCTGCTCGACGGCCTCGACGAGCACTGGTCGCTGGATGGTCTGACGCACCTCGTCTACGGCGTGCCGAAGGTCCAGGCGGGGTTCTCGGCGGATGCCGGCCCCAAGGAGCTGCCGGCGGAGATCAAGACGGCTCAGCGGTCGTTCTTCGCGCTCCTGTACCACCTGCTGGTCGGGCGGGACACGGGGCCGCGACTGCCCACGTTGCTGCTCGCGGTGGGAGCGTCGCGGGTGCGGAAGCTGCTGGGGGCCTGAGCCTCGGGCTTACGTGAACGGCGCCGTCCCCTTGGGGGCGGCGCCGTTTGCGTAGGAGAGGGAGGAGCAGTTACGCGATGAACTCCTCCGAGTCCAGCTCCTGCTGATAGCGAGCCCGGAAGTCGCGTATGAACGGGCGGAGGGTGGACTCCGTGAGGGGGCCGCCGCTGCGCCCCTTCACGCCGTAGAGGTCCTGGAGGTAGATGCCGAACTGGCGCGCGTTCGGGAAGTCGCCGTGCTCGCTGACGTACTTGCGGAAGGCGGTGAAGTACGCCTCCTCGCGTGTCACGTCGTCCGGCAGACCGGGGGGTGCCGGGGCCTCCTCCACATCGGCCTCGGCGGACGACTCCGCCACCAGGGCCTCGTCGGCGGGCAGTTGCTCCTGGCGCTGGCCCGGGATGTTCAGCGGGCGGGTGCGGTTCGGGCCCGCGGGGATACGGAACTCGCCGGTCTGAGAGCTGTCGAAGGCCTCGGTGGGCTGCTCCTCGTACCACTCCTCGTAGGGCGGTTCGGGGGAGTACGTCTGCTGCGCGTACGCCTGCTGCTGCGGGTCGTAACCCTGCTGCTCGTAACCCTGTTGCTGCTCGTATCCCTGCTGCTGCGGTGTCGCGAACCACGGGCTGTCGTGGTTGGTGGGCCACTCCTGGGGGATCTCCACCGGCTGTTCCACCGGCTGCTCCATCTGCTGCGCCACCACCGCCTGAGATGCCTCCAACTGGCGTACGGGCGCGGTCAGTTCCGGCTGTTCGATGCCGGCCGCGGCGAGTCCGGCCGGAGCCGTCTCCGCGAGCGGGACGCCGTAGCGCGCCAGGCGCAGCGGCATCAGGGATTCGACCGGGGCTTTGCGGCGCCAGGAGCGGCCGAAGCGTGAGCGCAGGCGGGCGCGGTAGACGAGGCGTTCTTGTTCGAGCTTGATGACGGCGTCGTAGGAGCGAAGCTCCCAGAGCTTCATGCGGCGCCACAGGAGGAAGGTGGGGACGGGGGAGAGCAGCCAGCGGGTGAGGCGGACGCCCTCCATGTGTTTGTCGGCGGTGATGTCGGCGATGCGGCCGATCGCGTGCCGGGCCGCTTCGACGGAGATCACGAACAGGACGGGGATGACCGCGTGCATCGCCGTGCCGAGCGGGTCGGGCCAGGCCGCAGCGCCGTTGAAGGCGATCGTCGCCGCCGTGAGCAGCCACGCCGTCTGGCGCAGCAGCGGGAAGGGGATTCTGATCCAGGTCAGGAGCAGATCGAGGGCGAGCAGGACACAGATACCCGCGTCGATACCGATCGGGAAGACCACCGAGAACTTCCCGAAGCCCTTCTCCTCGGCGAGCTCGCGCACCGCCGCGTACGAGCCCGCGAAACCGATCGCCGCGATGACGACCGCACCCGCGACCACCACCCCGATCAATATCCGGTGTGTCCGCGTCAGCTTCAGTGGCGCTGCCACCCGTGATCCCCTCCAAGTGCCTGCCCGCGCTTGCCGCCGCCCGGGCCCGTTTGCGCGCAACAGCCTGGCACATGTGTGCGGGTGGGTGCGGGCCGGTATCGCCGAAGCCCGGCCATCGGGTGAATGGCCGGGCTTGTGACGTGCGATTGTCCGCGCGGTGCGGTGCTCGGTTTACGGAAGTTCGCGAAGTTACGGGCGTTACGGAGGCTATGACTTGGTGGTCGCCGAAGGCTTCGTGGACGGCTTCTGCGACGGCTTCTGCGAGGCCTCGGTGGACGGCTTCGCGGAAGCATCCGGCGAAGCGCCCTCCTTGTTGGCGGCGGTCACCGCCGCGACAGCTTCCTTCGCGGCCTTCTCGGCGTCCTTGACCATCTCATCGGCCTTCGGGGCCTTCTCGCCCGCGAGACCGGCGCCGTTGAAGTCGAGCGTCACCACGACGTTCTCGATCCGGGTGACGACCGTCTGCTGCTTGTAGTCGCCGAGCTTGCCCTTGTCGAGGTCGTAGCGGACCGTCGTCGCCTCGTCGCCGACACCGGCCGCGGGCGCCGACTTCACGTTCTTCGCGCCGTCCTCGCTGCTGGCCTCGGCGACCTGCTTCTTGAAGTAGTCCTTCGCGCGCGCCTCGGCGCTGCCGAGCGCCTGCTCCGAATCGAAGCGCATCAGCGAGATCGACAGCCAGCGGAACTGCGAGCCGTCGACACCGTTGTTGTCGAGGCCCTTCCACGAACAGCTGCTGCGCGCGGAGACATCGGCGGACTTGCCCGTCTTGCCCGACTTGTCGTCAACCTTGGGCACCAGGGCCGCGATCGTCTTCGCGGTCAGCGCGTCGCAGGCCGCCGGCAGCTGCTTGTACGCGGCCGCCGCCAGGCTCGCCGCCTTGTCCTTGCCCTCGCCGCCCTGCGAGGCGGACGAGTTCGAGCCGGAGTCGCTCTTGCCGCCACCGTCGCCCGAGTCCGAGGAGCACGCCGCGGCGGTCAGCACCACCGGAACTACGGCGCAGGCGGCCAGTATGCGGGTGAATCGCGGTCCTTTTCGGTGCATGGTTCCTTCGCTCATCAGTCGTGCGGGTCCGTTCCGGGGCGCCGGTGCGGCAGGAGCCCCCTGTGGTTTCCGCCCAGCCACGGTACGCGGTGCCGCAGTGCCCCGTGAGGAAACGGCCGCCCGGCCGCCGTGACCCATCCCACCCTCACTCGGTGAACTGCTCCGCCAGCCTCCCGGCCAGAACCCGCGCCCTGTCCTGCAGTTCCTTGCTGTCCGGCGTCTCCTCCACGGAGGCGGACTGCGCCGTGTACTCGACCGTCACGAGCACGTTCGACGTGCGGAACACCACAGTCACGAGCCGCTGAGGCGCCGTCGAACCCGCCGCACCGAGCGCGTCGTCCAGATACGCGTCGTCCGCCAGATCGTCGAGCGCCCGCGGCTCCAGACCCTCCGGCGCGGTGGTGGAAGGGGACGAGGACGGCTCGCCCTGGTCGGGGTCGCCCTTGCCGTCCTCGGGATCCGAGGTGCCCGAAGGCTCCTCCGACTCCTCGTCCGTCCCGGGCTCCGGCAGATCGGCCGCGATCTTCTTGTCCAGGAACAGATCCGCCGCGAGCTCGTCATCGCTCACCGCGTCGTCGTACGACACCACGCGCTCGAAGTCCACATGCAGCCGGTACGCCGCGTCCGAGGACTCCGCCGACCAACGGCAGCCGGCTCGGCGGTCCGTGTCGTAGGTCACCGCCGCCTCGCCCGCGTACGCCTTCTCGCGCTGTTCGCCGGCCAGTTCCTCGATCCCGGGCAGCATCGTGTCCAGCGTGTCCTGGCCGACCGCGGAGCACGGCTCCGGCAGCGAGTCGTACTTGCCGGGCTCGGCCTTCTGCGTCGGTGTCGGCGGGAAGTCGCCGGACTTGCCGGCGGAGTCGCCGGCGCCGTCGCCCGCATCGCTCGTACAACCCGTCAGCAGCACGGCGGCGAGCACAGCCGTGCCCGCCAGATACCTCTTGTGCCGCACGATGCGGGCCTCCTTCGGACGCGGGTTCGCTGGACTGTCCACTGCTCAGCACCGTCCCTGTACGGCGAAAAGCGTTGGCGCCGCACAAAGGCCGGTGAACACAATGTGTATCGCACGCGCCGCTGTGATGGCCGGTCAACCGTCCCTTTCGTTGACCTTGGCCCCAGTATTTGCGCTTTAAGACTTTTCTTTATGTATGCGGGGGTTGGGCAATCATGAGTTACGTAGAGGTACCGGGAGCGAAGGTCCCCATCCGCATGTGGACGGACCCGGCCACGGTCGAGGCGGGCGCGATGCAGCAGCTGCACAACGTCGCGACGCTCCCGTGGATCAAGGGCCTGGTCGTCATGCCCGACGTCCACTACGGCAAGGGTGCGACGGTCGGTTCGGTGATCGCGATGCACGGCGCGGTCTGCCCGGCGGCGGTCGGCGTGGACATCGGCTGCGGCATGTCGGCGGTCAAGACCTCGCTGACGGCCAATGACCTTCCGGGTGATCTTTCGCGGCTGCGGTCGAAGATCGAGCAGGCTATTCCGGTGGGGCGGGGGATGCATGACTCCGTGGTGGATCCGGGGCGTCTGCACGGGTTCCCGACGGCGGGCTGGGAGGGGTTCTGGTCGCGGTTCGACGGGGTGGCGGAGGCGGTCAAGTTCCGTCAGGAACGGGCTGCCAAGCAGATGGGAACACTTGGATCGGGCAACCACTATATCGAACTGTTGTTCGATTGTGAGGGTTCGGTGTGGCTCACGCTGCATTCCGGTTCGCGCAACATCGGCAAGGAACTTGCCGACTACCACATCGGTGTGGCGCAGAAGCTGCCCCACAATCAAGGGTTGGTCGATCGCGATCTCGCCGTGTTCATTGCGGACACCCCGCAGATGGCGGCGTACCGGCACGACTTGTACTGGGCGCAGGAGTACGCGAAGTACAACCGCGCGATCATGATGGGGCTCTTGAAGGACGTTGTCCGCAAGGAGTTCAAGAAGGCCCGGGTGAGCTTTGAGCCCGAGATCTCTTGCCACCACAACTACGTCGCCCAGGAGCGCTACGAGGGTATGGATCTGCTCGTCACGCGTAAGGGTGCGATCCGTGCGGGCTCGGGGGAGTACGGAATCATCCCCGGCTCCATGGGTACGAGTTCGTACATCGTGAAGGGCCTGGGTAATGCGCTCGCCTTCAACTCCGCGTCGCATGGCGCGGGGCGGCGCATGAGCCGGAGCGCGGCGAAGCGGCGCTTCTCTGCGCGTGACCTCGAAGAGCAGACGAGGGGTGTGGAGTGCCGCAAGGACTCTGGTGTTGTGGACGAGATCCCCGGGGCTTACAAGAACATCGACCAGGTGATGTCCCAGCAGCGCGACCTCGTCGAGGTCGTGGCGAAGCTCAAGCAGTTCATCTGCGTCAAGGGCTGAAGGCGGAGCGGGGTGCCGTGTCAGCGGCACCCCGCTCAACGCACGCTAGAGGTGGGGCATTGGCACCTGGCCGGTACGGATTCGCCAGAGCCGCATGGAGCAGCTCTTCTCGGTCCGGTCGAGCCTCTTGGCTGCGGCTGCGCGGTTGTTGAGCCGTAGTAGCTCGCGGTCGTCTGCCTCGGTCCAGGGGCGACGGGGTGGCGCGAACTTCATCCCCGCTGGGCGCACCCAATTCTGGATGGAGGCGGCGTTGGCCGTCTTGTGGGCCAGGGCCAGGCAGCCGGGATAGTAGAGGTGCTTGGCGAGCTGCTGCGCCTGCTCCTTGTAGTACGTGAACACGTAGACCTGGTCACGCGCGTTGCGGCGTACTTCGCGCCCTGTGGCTGTGATCGCCTTTGCGTACTGGCGCAGGTACGAGGACATGGCTTCGCTGGCCGATGTGTGCGAGAGGTACGGGATGCCCTCGGCGGTCCAGCCGAGCGATCCGTCCGCGTCGATGCAGCTGCGGACGTAGTCCCGGTGGGAGAAGTCGACTTGGGGTGGCCCGATGATCCGCGACTTCTTGCCGTAGGGGATCCCGAGTTGGTTGACGATGGTCCTTGCCTCGAGCGAGCACAGGGTCCACGTGGCTGAATGGAGCTGCTCCGCGAAGTTGGTGGCGCGGATTCGTTCTGTGATGGAGCTGTAGTACGGCGTCAGACGCTGGAACTCGCGCAGGATCTCGATGTCGCGCGCGTTGATTTCGACGCTCAGCTTGCCCTTCTGGCCCACGCCTTGCTGCAGATGCCCATCGGCCTGCAGAAACCCGAACATGTAGGCGTACTCCGGGACTTCAAGGTCCATGAATCTCGCCGGTTTGCCGGGCTGTTGGTCCTCGTCGAAGCTCAGTTGTTGAGCGCTAGTCTCGTGTTCAGCCATGAGGAAGTTATGCCTTCCGTGATGGTGAGGCCCTCGGTCCGGGATGCCGCCCGGTCGAGGGCCGTCCTATGTGCTGGTCACGGCTGACGTTAGATCGCGCGTTCGCACGCTGAGTGCGAGTCCAAAGCGCGCCACTCGTACGGGTGTTGGAGTCCCGAACGGGATGCGAGAACGCTGTGGCGCACCCAGTGCGCAGGTGGGTGTCCTTCGGGTCAGAGCTCCCGGTGCACCTTGGTGTTGGAGGCCTGGGCGCGGGGGCGGACGACCAGGAGGTCGATGTTGACGTGGCTGGGGCGGGTGACCGCCCAGGCCACGGTGTCGGCCACGTCGTCCGCCGAGAGGGGCTCGGCCACGCCCGCGTACACCTTGGCGGCCTTCTCCTCGTCGCCGCCGAAGCGGGTCGTGGCGAACTCCTCGGTCTTCACCATCCCGGGCGCCACCTCGATCACGCGGACCGGCTGTCCGAGCAGTTCGAGGCGGAGGGTCTCGGCGAGTACCCGGGCGCCGTTCTTCGCCGCGACATAGCCCGCACCGCCCTCGTACGTGGCGTGGCCGGCCGTCGAGGACAGGACGACCACCGTGCCGTCGCCGCTGGCGACGAGGGCGGGCAGCAGGGCCTGGGTCACGTTCAGCACGCCGATCACATTGACCTCGTACATCCGGCGCCACTCGTCGGGCTTGCCGGTGGCGACCGGGTCCGCGCCGAGCGCGCCGCCCGCGTTGTTGACCAGGACGTCCGCCCGCTCGAGCGAGGCCGCGAAGGCGTCGACGGCCACGCGGTCGGTGACGTCGAGTGCGTACGCGGCGGCCGAGTGGCCGGCCTCGGTAAGCTCGGCGGCGAGGGTCTCGATGCGGTCCTTGCGGCGGGCGGTGAGCACCACGTGGTAGCCGGCCTCGGCCAGCTTGCGGGCGGTGGCGGCGCCGATGCCGCTGCTCGCGCCGGTGACGACTGCGGTACGGCGGGCTGCGGCGGCGGTCATGGGCTGCTCCTCGGTGCGTATGCGGTGCTGTGGTGCGCTATGCGGCCAGGCTAGAGGAACACGTGTTCAAAAGGCGGGTCGGACCGGTGCGTGGGACACGGGTGAGGGGGCCTGCGGAGACCCTTTCGGTCAACCGGTCGGCGTGCGCTCATCCGTACGCGCCGAACTGCGCTGAGACCACGGTCAATTGCGATGTCTGGGTATGTTGCGCGCGTATCGGACAAGGGTTGTGCGGATCAAGGACTGTGCGGGAGCTGTACATGCGAGCTCGAACGAAGAGCGCGGGGCTGGTGGCGGCGGCGACGGCCGCCGTCGCCCTGGTCGCCGGGGTGCCTGCCGAGGCGGCGGCGCCGGAGGCCGATGTGGCGTACCACGGGTATGCGTCGCTGTGGGAAGGGCGGCTGGGGATCTGGCTGACCCCGCAGAACCACGGCCCGGTGGATGTCTCGGACGCCACGGTGCGGCTGCGCTACTCGGCGCCGCTGGCGAGCGAGCAGCGGCTGCCGGACGGCTGTCTGCGGGCCGGGCAGCGGGTGGTCCTGTGCTCCACGGGTGAGATCAAGGCCGGCAGCTGGAGCGAGGAGATCGCCCTGGACATGCGTCTCAAGGGGGCGCCGTCGGAGGCCACGGTGCAGATCGACACCCTGTGGAACGGTGGGGTATCGGACCGCAACGGGAACAACAACCGGCACAAGGTCCTGACCCTGGACACCGGGGACTCGTACTTCTTCTGAGCCCCGCGCTTCCTCCGAGCCTCGTTCCTCTGAGCTTCGTTCCTCTGAACCTCGCGGCTCGGCCGACCGGCCCCGGGATCGCTTCCCGGGGCCGTTGTCGTACCCCCGTGGCACTCTCGAAGGATGATCGTCGAGCGTGCGTATGCCCATGTGGCGGGGGAGGACCCCGAGGAGTACCCGTGGAGCGTGCCCTGTGTGCGGCAGCTCCTTCGCGAGGGGCTGCGGTTCACGGCGCCGGTGACCTTTCTGGTGGGGGAGAACGGTTCGGGCAAGTCGACTCTGGTCGAGGCGCTCGCCGAGGCCTTCGGTCTCGATCCGTACGGCGGCTCCCACGACTGGAAGTACGCGAGCCACCGCTCCAAGTCGGAGCTCGGCGAACGACTGCGCTTCGACGCCGCGGCGGGCGGGCGGCACATGGTGCGCAGCTGGTCGGCGCGCAAGGGCTTCTTCCTGCGTGCCGAGACCGCGCTCGACGCCCTGGACCGCGAGGGGTTCACCCCGGATCAGCGCAGTCATGGGGAGGGCTTCCTCGCCGCCTTCCGCGGCAAGTTCCTCAAGGCCGGCCTTTACGTCATGGACGAGCCCGAAGCGGCCCTGTCCTTCGCGTCCTGCCTCGAGCTGCTCGGCCACATCGACCAGTTGACCCGCGCGGGCGGCCAGATCGTCTGCGCGACGCACTCCCCGCTGCTGACCGCGCTGCCGGGCGCGGACATCGTGGAGGTCGGGGAGCACGGCATGCGGCGGGTGTCCTGGGACGAGCTCGAACTGGTGGACCACTGGCGGCGGTATCTGTCCGACCCCCGGGCCTACCTGAGGCACATCGTGGGCTGAGGGGGGTGGGGCCGGTCGGGTGGGCTGGTTTCCGGGTTACGGGGTGAGGTCGGCGGGCGGGGTCTTGCGGCCGCGTTCGTACGCTGCTCTGTAGGCCTGCTCGCCGAGGACGGCTTGCGCGTGGGCCGTGGCGCGGTCGACGTCCGTCCGTTCGGCCCGGGGGAGTGGGGAGCCGGCGGATTCGCGCAGGTACGCGGCGGCGCCCAGGGCTTCGGCGGCTCGTTCGGCGGCCTGTCCGGCGGCTCGTTCGGCGGTGCTGTGGCCCGTGGGGTCGTGGAGGGCCGTGGCCCTTGTCGCCCAGGCGCCTGCCAGTCCTTCCACGGCCAGGGCGACCGCCCGTGCGTCCCCGGTGCGGCGGGCCACCGTGAGGCCCTCGGCGTGCAGGGACTCGGCGAGCTCGCTGTCGCCGCGCAACTCGGCCACGTATCCGTACTGCGCAAGGAGCAGCGCCGTGCCGGAGTCGACACCGAGCCGGCGGTTCCAGGCGAGCCAGGGGGTGAGCAGCGACTCGGCGGTGGCGAGGTCACCGCGGTGGCGGGCGCCCAGCGCGAGACCGGTCTCCGCGAACTGGCGGGCCGGAGCGTGCCCTTGCCCGGCGGCCAGCCGCGCGGCCCGCTCGTGGTAATCGTCGGCGCCCTCGTAGTCGCGGGTCAGGAGGGCGATCCGGCCCAGGCGCGACAGGCTGAACGAGGCCTGCGTCCACAGCTTCAGCTGCTCGGCGTCCCGCAGGCCCTCGCTGTGCAGCCGGGCCGCGGACGGGTAGTCGCCGGTGATCTCCGCGAGTACGCCGAGCAGTTCGGTGGACTGTGCGCGGCCCCAGCGGTCGCCGAGCGCGGTGAACCGTTCCGTGGCGGCCTCGGCGCCCTGGCGCAGGGAGATCAGGTCGCCTGCGTAGAGCGAGCGGGTCGCCCAGGTGCTGAGCGCCGCCGCCTCGCCCCAGCGGTCGCCCGCCGCACGGAACTCGGACTCCAGCGTGTCCAGTCGGCCGCGGTCGGGGGTCTGCGTGAAGCCGCAGCGGGCATACGCGAGCAGCCACCGGCCTCGCGGATCGGCACCCTCGAAGGGGTCGGCGAGGTGGGAGGCGTCGCCGGTGATGAGGGCCAGGGAGGCTCGGCGGATGCGGGTGGAGGCGAGAAGGGTGGCCGAGGGCTCGGGGGTGCGGTCGGGTTCTGGGGGGCGGTGGGCTTCGGGGATGCGGTGGGCTTCGGAGGCGCGGTGGGTTTCGGCGGTGCGGTGGGTTTCGGCGGTGGTGAGTGCCTGGTTCAGGTGGGCGAGGCCCTCGGTGAGGCGGCCGCTCAAGTACCAGTACCAAGTGAGGGAGTTGACCATGCGAAGGGCGAGCGCCGGGTCCTTGGTGCGGTCGAGCGCGGTGTGCAGGTTGAGGGACTCCGCGTCGAGACGGCGCAGCCAGCCGCACTGTTCGGCGCCGTGCAGGTGGGGGGCGGCGCGTTCGGCAAGCTCGGTGTAGTGGCGGGTGTGCCGGTCGAGCGTGTCCTGCTGTTCTCCGGATACGGCCAACTGCTCCAGGCTGTAGGCCGCGATGGACTCCAACAGCCGATAACGGGCGCCCTGTTCGTCGTACGTCATGGTCACGAGCGAGCGGTCCACGAGCCGGGGCAGCAGGTCGAGGATGTCGTCGGGGTCGATTCCGGGCGCACTGCCGGGGGAGGGCTCCGACGCGCACACCGCTTCGGCGGCATCGAGCGTGAACCCGCCCGCGAAGACCGCGAGTCGGCGCAGCACCGCGCGCTCCGGCGGGGCGAGCAGCTCCCAACTCCAGTCGATCATCGCGCGCAGGGTGCGCTGACGGGCGGGCGCGTCCCGACGGACCTGGCTGAGCAGCCGGAACCGGTCGTGCAGACGGTCCGCCAGCGCTTCGATCCCGAGGGTGCGCACGCGGGTGGCGGCGAGTTCGAGCGCGAGCGGAATGCCGTCCAGGCGACGGCAGATCAGCTCGACCGCGGCACGGTTGGCGGAGGTGAGAGCGAATCCCGGCGCGGCGGACTCGGCCCGTGCCGCGAACAGGGCGACAGCCTCGGGCACGTCGAGCGGAGCGATGGCTTCCACCGCCTCACCGGATACGTTCAACGGCTCCTGGCTCGTGGCGAGCACCCGCACACGAGGCGCGCCGCGCAACAGGTGGCCGACGAGCGCGGCCACGGCGTCGACCATGTGCTCACAGTTGTCCAGGACGAGCAGCAACTCACGTCCGGCGAGCGCTCGCACCAGCCGGGCCGCCCGGTCGGCTTGAGCTGTCGCCGTCGGGTCCGCGCGCGTCGGATTCGTATGCGTCGGGTCCGTATGCGTCGGGCCCGTATGCGTCGGGGCTGCATCCGTCGCGTCCGCGCCTGCCGGCTCCGGCTCCGGCTCTGCGGGGGTGCCCGAAGGCTCGTCGCGTACCCCCAGCACCGCGGCGACAGCGTCAGCGGGATCCCGACGCGCTCCCGCCAGCTCCACCAGCCAGACACCGTCCGCGAGGCCCGGCTGCGGGGTCCTTCGGTCTGCACCCTCTCCCGCAGGCCGAGCCACCGCCGCCTCCCCGGTGAGCCGAGCCGCCGCCTCCAACGCCAGACGCGTCTTGCCCACGCCGCCAGGTCCCGTCAGCGTGACCAGGCGCCGGCTCGCGAGCAGGGTGCCGATGCGGGTGATCTCCTGCTCCCTGCCGACCGACGCATCCGCGAGCGCGGGCAGGTTCGACGGCGCGGGCGCGGGCGCAGTCGGCGGCACAGACTCCGGGGTCGAGGTCGAGGTGGAGGTGGAGGTGGAGCGAGAGGTCGACGGGGACGTGGAGCGGAAGGCCGAGGGCGTGCTCGAAAGGGAGGCTGAGGGCGGACTCATGGCGGTGGCCGAGCGGGCGGGCGGGCGCGGGGTCAAGCTCGGGTCCTGGCGCAGCATGGCCTCGTGCAGCGCCCTGAGCTCCGGTCCCGGATCGACACCGAGCTCTTCGGCCAGGCGTGTCCTGAGGGCGTGGTACGCCGCGAGCGCCTCGCTCTGGCGGCCCGCCCCGTAAAGGGCCCGCATCTGCAGCGCTCGCAGCCCTTCGCGCAGCGGATGCCCGACGGCCAGCTCCGTCAGCTCGTCCGCGACGAGAGCGTGCTCGCCCAGGCGGAGCCGCTGCCCGGCCAACTCCTCCTGTGCCGTGACCCGTTGCTCTTCGAGTCCGGCCACCGAGGCCTGCGCGAACACCGCGTCGCGGAAGCCGTCGTACGCCGGACCACGCCACAAACCCAGCGCGTCCCGAAGCAACGACACCCGTGCGCGGGCGTCACCTGCCTGCCGCGCCCGCCCGACGAGCTGTCCGAAACGGCCCGCGTCCACCTGCTCCTCGGCCACCGCGAGCCGGTAACCGGCCGGGCCGTACTGCACCAGCGCCCGCGCACCCGGCTCGCCCTTCTCCAGGGCCCGGCGCAGCTGGGAGACCTTCGTCTGCAGTGCGTTGGCGGGATCGGCGGGCCGCGCCGATTCGCGCCACAGCTCCTCGACGAGCCGGTCCACTGCGACGGACTGCCCCGCATCGACCAGGAGTACGGCGAGCAGCGCCCGCACCTTCGCCTCGGGAACCGCGACCACGGACCCGTCCCCCGCCCGTACGACCAGGCTCCCCAGCACCTCGAAACGCATGGCCCCCACGCTAACCGGCCTGCAGGGAAGGCGATTCGGCGCATCGGGAGGCCGCCTTGACGGGGCGCCGTGCGTGGATCATCAGTGAGCCGTGCGCGGCCTCCCGCAGTGTGTCCTTCGTGACCGGGACACGGTCACGAAGCACCCACAGAGATGAGCAGCCATGTCCTCCACCCTTCGCTCCGGTGAGATTCGCCTCGCCGCCCGCCCGGACGGCCAACCCGCCGCCACGGACTTCGAGTTGGCGACCGTGGATGTGCCCGAACCCGGTGACGGCCAGATCGTGGTGCGCAACACGTGGATGTCCGTGGACCCGTACATGCGGGGACGGATGGACGACGTCCCCTCCTACATCCCGCCCTTCGCCCTGGGTGCCGCACTCGAAGGCAGCGCGATCGGGGAGGTCGTCGCCTCGCGTGCCGACTCCGTCCCGGTCGGCGCGACCGTCAGCCACTTCCTCGGCTGGCGTGAGTACGCCGTGCTCGATGCGGCCGGTGCCACCGTCATCGACCCCGCGCTCGCTCCCGCCGAGGCCTGGCTCGGTCCGCTCGGCACCACCGGCCTGACCGCCTACGCCGCTCTGACGCGAACTGCCCCGGTGCGTACGGGAGATGTGGTCTTCGTCTCGGCCGCGGCCGGCGCCGTCGGCAGCGTCGCGGGCCAGCTCGCCCGCAAGCTGGGCGCCTCCCGGGTGATCGGCTCGGCGGGCGGGCCCGCCAAGACCAAGAAGCTGCTCGACACCTTCGGCTACGACGCCGCCCTCGACTACCGTCAGGGCGCACTCGACGAACAGCTCGCCGAGGCCGCACCCGACGGTGTCGACGTCTATCTCGACGCGGTGGGCGGCAGCCATCTGCAGGCGGCCATCGGCGCACTGCGCAGTGGCGGCAGGGTCGCCCTGGTCGGCGCGATCAGCGGCTACAACACCACCGCGCCCGCGCCTGGTCCCGACAACCTCTTCCGTGCAGCGGCCAAGGAGGCCACATTGCGAGGCATGCTGGTCAGCAGTCATTTCGACCTCTTTCCCGAATGGATCGGCAAGGCGGCCGGCTGGCTCGCCGACGGCTCACTGCGCACCGAACAGACCGTGGTGCAGGGGATCGAGCAGGCTCCGGCCGCCCTCCTCGGCGTCCTCGCCGGCGCCAACACCGGCAAGATGCTGGTCCGTCTGGGGGCGACGGCCTGATGAGCACCCCCTCCAGCGCCGGCACTACGCCCGCCCCTTCCGATGCCGTCAGTACGCCCGCGCCCACCGTCGGCCACCGCACGGCCCTCCTGGTCATGGCCCACCCCCGTACGGACTCGCTCACCGCCGAACTCACCCGGCGGGCCCAAGTCCGCCTGGAGAGCGCCGGGTTCACCGTCGATCTGCTCGATCTGTACCAGGAGGGATTCGACCCCCGGCTCGGCCCCGAGGACGAACCCGACTGGGCAGATCCGGACAAGACGTACTCCGCCGAGGTGCACGCCCATATGCGCCGCGTGGCAGCGGCCGAGGTGTTGATCGTCGTCTTCCCCCTGTGGTGGTTCGGTCCGCCGGCGATCCTCAAGGGCTGGATCGACCGAGTGTGGAATCACGGGTTCGCCTATGGCCGCAGCACGCCGCTCCTGGCCGGGAAGCGGATGCTGTGGCTGACGACAGTCAGTTACACCGAGGCCGATTTCACCTCGCTCGGCTGGGACCGGACGGTCACCCATGTGCTGCGCACGGGAATCTCCGAGTACTGCGGGATCACGGATGCGGCGGTGCACTTCGTCCATGACGCGCTGCACGCCGACGAGTCGAGCCTCTCGGCAGCGGACGAGGCCCTGGCCAAGTTCCTCGACTGAGCCCGGCCCGGACGGCGGACCGACCGGGTGTGAGGGCCCTCCCCCCACTCACCCGGCCGCCCGCCGTAACCGAACCCCTGCCCCGCAACC
>JOGW01000033.1 GCA_000721375.1 Streptomyces sp. NRRL B-3428
ACGGGAGCCGGCTGCGGTGCGAGCGCAGGCAGAGCGGTGATGCCCGGCCGAGCGTCGCCCGCGTTTCGTCACCTGGGCAGGCCCGTTCCGTCGGTGGCACCCTGCTCCCGCGTGGGCGCGAGTCGGCTACGACACCTCGCGGCGAGTGGGAATCGGATCGCTACGACCGGAGTTGGTGAGGGGAGTCAGCCGTTTCAGGAGGGGTTATGCGAGCGATTCAGGTTTCCGAAGTGGGCGGTCCCGAGGTGTTGCGACTGGTCGACATTGATCAGCCGGTGCCGGGCCCGGGCCAGGCGGTTGTGGAGGTCGCCGCGTCCGGCGTCAACTTCCTGGACGTATACCACCGCGAGGGCCGGTACACCCTCCCGCTGCCCTTCACCCCGGGCACTGAGGGCGCGGGCACGGTCCTCGAGGTGGGACCCGGCGTCACCCACGTCGCTGTGGGGGACCGGGTCGGCTGGGTGGAGACTCCCGGCAGCTATGCCGAGCAGGCTGTCGTGGACGCCTCCCGGCTCGTGCCCCTGCCCGACGGCGTCGACTTCGAGGCCGCCGCCGCCGTGCTGCTGCAGGGCATGACGGCGCACTACCTCGTCAAGGACGCCTACCCGGTCCAGCCAGGCGACACGGTGCTCGTGCACGCTGCTGCCGGCGGCATGGGGCTGGTGCTGACCCAGCTCATCACCCACCTCGGCGGCAGAGTGATCGGCACAACCTCGACACCGGAGAAGGCCCAACTGGCGCTGCGCGCCGGGGCCGCCGAGGTAATCCTCTACTCCGCAGTGGACGATCTCGCGGCCGAGGTGAAGCGGCTCAATGGCGGCCAGGGCCTGCCCGTCGTCTTCGACGGCGTCGGCAAGGACACCTTCGATGCGAGCCTCGCCAGCCTGCGAACCCGCGGCCACCTGGTGCTCTTCGGCGCCGCGAGTGGTGCGGTGCCGCCCTTCGACCCCATCCGGCTCGCCCAGGGCGGTTCGCTGACCCTGATCCGGCCAAGCCTCGGGCACTACATCGCCGATCGGTCCGAGCTGCTCCGGCGCGCCGCCGACGTGCTCGAATGGGTGCGCACCAAGGCGCTTGAGACCACCGTGACAGCCCGCTACCCGCTCGCCGAGGTCGCCCAAGCCCACCGCGATCTGGAAGCTCGACGTACCACCGGCAAGCTACTCGTCATCCCCTAGGGCCACCGACGGAATTGACTGACTTGCAGGAACGTGGCTTCCGTCAGGCATCGATCCCGCGCAGCCGTGTCTGGGATCCCGGGTGATGACCGCTACGGGGCTTGAACTCGTGGAGGCGTGAGCGATAGTCCGGTTCCGGCGAGGCATCCGTCGATGAGTCGCTGCGGTATTGGATCGTGCGCAGGCCTCTTCGGACGGTCTGGACCAGGTGCTCGGGGGTGGTGAACGCGACGTTGCTGCGCGGCCACCGTGCAAGCGCGCGCAGCCGCCGAGTTCAGCGGAACGGCACATGGCAGCGGATCCTCACCCGGCTCCAGTCCCTGGCTGACGCTGCATGTCGATCGAAGCCGCCCGGTACGCCACCACATCAGGGCGCAGCGCCTTCGTCCCCGCGCTGTCGCACGGGCTCCACGAGGCCCTCCGCCACCAACTCGTCGACCGCCTGCGCAGCCGTTTGCTTGGCCATACCGTGCTGCGCAGCAAGGTCCACCAAGTGCGGAAGAGCCTGCCGGGACGGTAGTCACCGCGCGCGATGGCGGCCCGCAACGTGTTGGCCAACTGTCGTTGCCGGGCCTTGTCCGTGACCGTGGACGACCCCGACCGCCTCACCGCAATGCTCTGGCTCCAGCCGCAGGAGACGTGGATGCCGGAGAATCACCAGCGACTTGAGCACGTTCGAGAAACCTGGCCGAGTGAAGTCGTAGAAACGGCTCCCATGGCCTACGAGTGGAGTCCCTGCCGCAAGCGTTGAATCTCCTCGTCCGCCCGCGAACGCCCTCACTTCTCAACCAGCCCTGGCGGGACAAAACGCTCTTTTAGTCGGTGCGGGACGTGATCCAGTCCTCGTTGTTTCGGTGACGGTCCAGTCCGACGGCGCTGAACTCGTCCTCGCCCAGGCTCTTTCGTGCGCCAAGCCGCCGCAATGCCTGTGAGATCGGGCTGACTGCACGCGAGAACCGCTTCTTCTCGGGCTCGTCCAGAGGTCCCAAAGTCAGTGACCCATCGGACCAGACGGCGGCGCGTTGCTCGCCGATTCCGCCGAAGTACTCGGCTTCCACATAGGCGACCGGTCCTGCTGAGGACCACTGGGCGAGCAGCGTCTCGAACCGTCCCGGCAGCTTCCAGAACCCCAGGTCACCTCCGTCGCTGCCGTCGGTGACGGCGTCGAAGACCTCATCAGTCATCGGTATCAGCGACAGGCCCTGCCGAAGGGGCGCCACGCGGGCTCCAGGAATCTCCCGCGACGCACGATGCAGCAATTCGTCTGCCGCGATCACTGCCTGCAATTCGTAACCCACCCCGCGGCCTCCCTAACCGATTGGAGCCCCATCGTGCCCGACACGTCGCGCACGAACCCACGTGCCTCCCCGTCTCAGAGCCCACACCCCGCCGGCGGGTTCCTGCCAGGTGAACCTTCAGATTCCACGAGCCCGCTGGTTTCCACCTACACATGGCGCCAGGCCCCCGAACACCTCGCTACCCTTCGCCAGTTGTGAGACCGGGGGCTCCGCCCCGGGGGGTCGCGATCCCGTCGCTCAGATCGAATGCCAGCGGCCACCAGCTGCTTCTCCGGTGTCTTGCCTGGCGAAACGATCCTGAAATCCCTCCACTTTGCAGCACATCCCGCCAGATACGAGGTGTTGCAACTGGATGCTCAGTACTTGATCTCTTTGGCTTCGTACCCTTCGAGCCCTGTCGTGGCGAGTGCGGGTACGAGGGCGTGCAGGTACCAGGCGAGGTCGGTGAACGCGGGCGCCGCTGGAATGTGCCGGCGGTCGATGGTGGGCGAGAAGCAGACCTTCGTGCGGCCGGGCATGAACATGAACATCCCGCCGGTCCTGGCTTCGGGGTGGTAGACGTTGATGGCCACGGCGTACGGCAGGTTGCCGGGCGCGTCCAGGCGTACCAGCACCTCGTCGATCTCTCCGGGGGAGCTGTCGTACCAGTCGTACATGTCGTCCGCGTCGTTGATCATGTGGGTGACACCCCCGGCAGGGTCGTCCACCGACCAGCCCACCGCGGTGAGGGCATCCACGATCGCGCGTGCGCTGGTCGGGTGGGTGAACGTGAAGTCGATGTCGGCGTCTCTGGATCCCACTGAACCTCCGCTCATCGTGGCGTAGCCCCGCATGCTCGCCCTTGGAGCGCAGGGCAGTCGACCCATTTTCCATCACGCTCAAGCCTCGACCGTGCGCTGAGCTGGCCGAACTACGAGATTCCGACCGTACATCCTGGCTTGGGCGCAGCCGTCCCTCTGGCGTACACCTCACGGAAGTGCGGTCAGATATGGGGTTCCTTGGACTCAGAAACGTGGCGCTGTCTGGCCGTGGGGCTGACGCAGGCATGGATCTAGAGCCTGTCTCCTTGATGGGGCGATCCACTGATCAGCGCCCCCTTGATGCTTGCGGTGTCGCGCATGGAAGCCTGTCCAGATGGATACATTCGCGGACCGGCTCGACGGTGGGCGGAAGTGGTGGGAGGCCGCCATTGAAGAAGCGCAGGAGCGGCGCTGGGTCCGCGACGCCGTGGAACGGCAAGTCATCAGGGACATTGGCGCCGCCACAAACCCTCTCCATGGCGGACGGGCGGCCCCGTTCACCGAGGACTCGTGGCACGTACGCATCGGGAGGATCGCGATTTGGGCCGGGGTACTGCGGCTCGCGGCCCGATCAGGCGGATGGGTGCTCCACCCCGTCGCCGGACACATGCCACCCAACCCTGCTGGCATGACCGAGCTGCTGTCTGGCATCTACGCGGTCGGCGAGCAAGGAGAAATCTGGATGCAGCAGCTCCTGAAGGGTGAGTTGCCACCAGACGACGAGATTGCGAAGGCCGAAGGCTTCCTCACCGGGCCGGGATCCGTCGAGGACCTTGAGCTCTTCTTCTACGACTGAACCGGCGTCGCTCGGTCGTCACCGCCGTACCCACATGAGGATGACGGAGAGGTGGAGTGTGGCCTGGTAGGCGAGGGCGAGCTTGTCCGCTCTCATGGCCAGGCCACGCCATTGCTTGAGTCGCTTGATGCACCGTTCGACAGCGTTGCGCTGCTTATACGCCTCGGCGCCGAAGACTGGTGGCCGGCCTCCGTCGCGACCTCGCCGCAACCGGTGGCCCACCTGGCCGGACGGCTGGGGGATGACAGCGCGGATTCCACGGCGCTGGAGATGATCGCGGATCGCGCGGGATGAATACGCCTGGTCCGCCAGGACGGCATCGGGTCGGGTCCTCGGTCTTCCCGGCCCGCTTCACGGTAACGGAGGCCTGCCACGACGGTCACGAAGGCTGGGGCGTCGCCCACCTGGCCTGCTGTGACACGAAGGATCAGGGGCCTTGCACGGCTGTCGCTGGCGAGGTGGACTTTCCTGCTCAGGGCGCCGCGGGAGCGCCAGCACGACCGCCGGGGCCGCTGGGGAGGTACTTCCATGAGCACGGTCACGGAGCTCACTCGGTGGCGCGGCGCCACTCCGTTCCGTGGCACCGAGGAGCCGTGCGGTGTCGCTGTCCATCTCGAACATCACGGTGCCGTCCGGTCCGGCCATGCAGCCGAAAGGCGCGGAGCGTTCCGACTGCCTCGGGTTCGGCTTCGGCTTCGGCATGGGCTACTGCTTCAGCGCCCTGCTCGCCTGGGTGGTTGTCGCCAATCTGCCCAGTAGGGAGGGTAGTTGGTGTCATGAGTGCGGGTGCTCATGGCACCCGCGTGTGGCAGCGAGAAGATGACAGGCATGCGGCTATGGGTGGACATCGGCATCGCTTGGGCGCTGCTACCCGCCGACGCGGTCCTCGTCGGGTGGCTGCTTGTGCGTACCGCGTTTCAGGGGTACGACTTCGGATCGAGCGGTCCCTTGACGTACAAGGCAGCGCGCCAGGGAGCTCTCCTCGGCGGGGTCTTGCTAGCTGTTGGGCTGGGCTTGCTCTCGGTTTTTGAGCTGTGGATCGCGGGCGCCGTCCATACGGTCATCGTGCTCCCGGCAGCGCTGTGGTTGTCTGCTGTGGCCCGCGCGAATCCGGAGCGGCGCTCAAGGCGTGCAGAGCGCAGGAAACCGACGGTGCACGGCGCCACCTCGCGCCCGCGGGAGCGGACGGTCCATTGGGCGCGGCCAGCTCCGCCGCCTCCTCCCGGACTGGCTGACAGCGGCACATGGCTCGTTGCCGAGCTGGTGACAACGACAGAGTTATGCCTTGGTGCCGGTTCCGTTCAAGTCTTCGCATACGACGCAGATGCAGACGCAGACCCTGGCCGCCCATCGATGGGCCATGACCTGACTGAGTACCTCGGCGCCTGCGCCGCCCCGGAGACCGGCAGGTCCGACAACGGAGGTGTGGCCGTCATCGTCGCCGTTCTGCCACGAGCAGCGAGCGACGACAGTGCCCCGTGCGGCCCCGTAGCCGAGGCGACGCTCTACGCATCGCGAGGCCGTCTGGCAGTTCGGGGCTGCAGGAACGGGGTCCCGGACCGGACCACCTTCGAGTTGCCGCCCGGTTGGACTCGTATCCGCATGTCCCGCACGACACTCGAGCCGCCAGGCGGCGCACCCTTGGATGGTGACGTGAGCAATCAGGTGGTGGCTGTGCTCCGTATCGAGGTCTGGCCCGTGCCAGAGCCAGGGGCCGGACTCATCGATGCCGACTGTTCGGGCCTGTAGGCCGTCGTCATCACGTGGCGCGAGGCGAAACTGAGCGATCGGTTCCTCATCGTGTCTAGCTGCTGTCAAACGGCATCCCGTTCATCGAGGTCTTGAAGTACGCCCTGCACTGCGCCGGGCTTCAGGTCCTGCGAGGCGCGCCGCAGTTGAGAGGCCTGGCGCCCCGAACGCATTCTGGGCGGTGGAGTACCGCCGGGCCGCTAGGCACGCACCTCCTGACCGCGGCGTTGCGTAAACCGCTTCGATGCTCCGCGCATGATCAATGTCCATGCGTGTGGGAGTCCCCCCGGGGTGGGTTCCTGTCGATGCCACCGCCCCGAGTACCTTGCCGAGGACCTCACGGCCGGGCGATGCGATCGAGGCCCGCCCTATCGGGCCGACGTCGACGGCCCGATACGGCACGTATCCGCAGCGGGTCCGGGGTCCGGCAGCAGTGTTGCAACGCCCGGCCCGCAGTACTGGCTTTCCCAGCGGACGGGAACGTTCCTCGGCGAGACTGCCGACCGTCCGACAATCCCGGTGAGAGGGCAGCAGGTGGCTGACAGCAAGGCGTTCTTCGCGGCGTACGACGCGGTACTCGGGCAGTGGCCCGTAAAGGTCGAGGCAGTCGACATCCCCACCCCCTACGGCCGCACGCGTGCGCACGTCAGTGGGCCGGAGGGCGGCAGCCCGCTTGTCCTCCTGCCTGGAGGCGGTACTACGTCTGTCGCCTGGTTCGCCAACGCGGAAGCCCTCGCTGAGCACCATCGTGTATACGCCGTCGACCTGATCGGCGACCTGGGGTACAGCCCAAACGACGGGCAGCCGCTGCGGAGCAGCGAGGATCTGACGGCGTGGCTCGACGCGCTGCTCGACGGACTGGGGTTGGCCAGCGTCCAGTTGTGCGGCCACTCGTATGGCGCGTGGACAGCTCTCAACTACGCGCTGCACGCCCCGGAGCGGGTCAGCCGGCTCGCGCTGCTGGACCCGACCGGCTGCTTCGCCGGGCTGCGCAGCGGGTACATGCTGCGCGCGCTGCCGATGCTCGCGCGGCCCACCGCTCGGCGCATGCTCGCCTTCCACCGCTGGGAGACCGGGAGCCTTCCCGCTGACCCGGTTTGGCAGGAGTTCCTCGCCGCCACGGCACACGCCCCGCGCCCCAAGGCCATCCGGATGCGGCGCCCGCGCCCGGAAAACCTCAAGGCGTTCACAGTCGAGACGCTGGTGCTCCTTGCTGGCCGCAGCAAAGCCCACGACGCGCGCCAAGTAGCGGCGACGGCCCGCGAGCTGCTGCCGCATGCCACCGTGACCGTGCTCGAGCAGGCGTCCCACCATTCCCTGCCCACCGAGCAACCGGCCGAGGTCAACCGGCTGTTGAAGAACTTCCTGTCCTGAGTCCGCTCTGAGCGGGGACTTTCGACCGCGCGTGCGGGCTGGTCTCAGGCGCTCCGTGGCTTTCGGGCCGTCGTCTTCGCCGAGTCTGACGTGGAGGTCTATGCATGGTGAGGTCCGCTGACCTCGCCGTCCAAGGCCTTCCGCCACAGCTGCGATGACTCGGCCCCACCTTGGCCGGCTCCCCGCGACCAAGGCGCGAAGTGCCTTGCCTCTCCACCTCCACCTCCACCTCCACCTCCGCCTCGCCGTGGCCGTCGTCCTGGTGTGGCTGCTCTTCTGGACGTCTGTGGTCGCCGGGGCACGCACGCTGATCGACACTCCTCGTTTCCGACGTGGGATGAGTCGGCTGGCGGGAGCGGTGCTGGTCTCGCTGGGGGTTCAAACCGCAGCAGCGAGGTAGGCCAATGCCTCTCGGACGGTCTCATAGCTGCTGCCGGCCGCTGATTTAATGATCTTGCCGTGGCTGGTGTGATCACGGCGTCGGAGCCGTTTTGGATAGCCCCGTTCACCGGGCTTAGCCCGCGCTGCTTCGGCAAGCCGGTGACCTTGATACGCCGCGAGACGGCCGCGAAGTTGCAGCGCGGACGGCCCTGGCGACTCTCCCTGGCGGACCGAATTCTGCTGGTCACGGCTTACTGGCTTCTCCAGCGCTCCCGCGAGCAGAACGTCGTTCATGATCCGTCACCGTCCGCCACCGTGCCGCCGGATAGGAGGGTGGCAACTTCCCACCGTCCCGCTCGCGTCGACATCGCCAGCTCGTACGACAGCGGCCACCCGCCCGAGCCGTCGGTTGCGGTCACTTCGACCAGCACGCGGACGGTGGTGCCGTCCGCCGGAACCTGTTCGGCGGCCGCCGCAGCGGTGTCGGCGGTGGCCTGCTGAACGTCGACCGCCTGGTAGCCGGCCGAGCTCACCCCGGCCAGTGAGGTACCAGGTGCGAGGTACCGCTCGACCTGACCGTCACCGGACAGGTATGCCGTGAGGAACTCGCCTGCTGTGCGGGTCAGTTCGCTGTCGGAGGGCAGCGCCGTCCCGTACGCGGACCGCGGCACCTGCGCGAGCGCGGGGCCGGCGACCCGGCCGGGAGCCTCGTCGACCGCGAACGTCACGCCGTGCTTGTCGGCGACGATGGGCATCGCGAAGTAGCGCACCGTGCCGTCCGGGTACTGCGCAGCCGCCGTCACCGACCACCGACCGTCGCGGTGCTGCGCACTGCGCACCGCATGCACAGCGCTGACCGGCTGCGCATCCTCGACCGGATCCGGCAGTGCCACCGACGGTGCCATTGCCTGCGCAACACGCGACTGTGCATCGGCCTGTTTGCCGCTGCTGCGCAGCCACGCAGACAGGAACACCTCGGCGTAGCCCGACGGATCCGCTGGCACCACCGGCAGCTTCAGGGACGCGGGCTTCGGCGCGGCCGACACGGTCGGCGAGGGCGTCATCACCGCGACCGTCAGTGCTAGCGGGCCGGTCGCGAGCGCACCCACTACCACCAGGCGACCCAGGCGTACGCGGCGATACATCGTGTGCAGCGCCGCCCCCGCAACCGTGAGCGGAGCAGCCCCACCTTCCGAGATCCTCTTTGCAGGACTCATGCGAACTCCCAGTTCAGTAAAGTCTGTTGCTGACCTCAAGAAGACCCGCGCACCCCGACCGGACTTCCGACCAGTCGCCCCCGACCAGCATCACGAGACGGCCACAAATCCCTGGTCGGGGTTCTGGTCGGCCCGACCAGGACCCCGATCACCCAGCTCAGGCCACATCACGGGGTGCTGGGATCGCTGTAGCGCGCCGCGGCTCGCACGCGCGGCGTTCCGGCAGGGCGACGATCACGGTGATGCCGGTACACCGTCCAACCGGGGCGCAAGCGACCGTCGGTGCGCAGCACTGACCGCAACCGTCCGCCTGGGCGCAGCGGACGGTGCTGTGTATCGATCGGAACACTGCGCAGCCGTGCTGTGCAGTGGCGTCGGGCTCGCATCGCGCAGCGCCGTCCCAGGTCGCTGCGCAGGTGACCAACCCGTGTGCCGTATGCGGGACGAAGACTGCGCAGCCGCTCGATGCGCACCGGGCTGCGCAGCGTGATGAGACGAGATGGCGTGTGCAGCGCAGGAACAGCGATCAGGGATCGGGGACGGGAGAAGGGTGGTCGGGGTACTGGTCGGGCCGACCAGATGCGTGCGGGCCGGACGTCATCAGATCGTGACGCGTGGTCGGGGAAAGCGGCCGGGGTTCCGGTCGACCTTCACCCGTGCACTGGGACACATGAGCCTCGCGCACGCCCAGCGACCCGCCGCTGCGGACCGCACCTTCGTCCACGATTCGATCGCGGCCGCGTCGCGCGCCACCCCCGAGCGTGCGGTGCGATGAGCGGCTTCGGGCAGGGCATCCAGCGCGGCGCGATGGCGGGCGATCATTTCACGCAGATCTCTAACGCCCTCTTCCGCGACCCGCGCTTGAGTTTCAAAGCCAAAGGGATCTTCGGACTGATCTCCACCCACCGCGACGGCTGGCGCATCACGGTGAGTGAACTCGCGCGCCGTGGACGCGAAGGACGCGAGGCCGTCGCCAGCGGGCTGAGGGAACTTGAGCAGCACGGCTACCTCACCCGCCACCGCGGCCGCCGCCCCGACGGCACCCTCGGCGACGCCGTCTACGCCATCACCGACATGCCGGCCCACCTCATCGACCTCCTCGACGCCACCCCCGAGCCGAGAAGAACCCCCAGGCTAGAACCTGAAACGGGTTATCCAGCACAGGCTGAACCTGCGCAGGCTGAACCGGCAACTAAGAACACCAGAGACAAGAAGACCATCAACAAGCAGAAGACCACCCCCCATCCGTCCGTCCGTACCGCGCGCACCCGCGACGACGAACCAGGACGGACGGACGGGAATACGCTCGGCCTGCAGGTGCTGCTCGCCATCGGCGCCCGACGGCCCGAACTCCTGCTCACCGGACAGGCCCTGCACGACCAAGGCCAAGTCGTCACCGACGTGCTGCGCGAGGGCTGGACCCTGGAACAGCTAGAGCACGTCATCACCGGCCGGCCCCTGCCCGACCCCATACTCACCACCGTCGGCGCGATCATCGCCGCCCGCTCAGGGCCGCGCGCAGCACCCCACCGCCCGCGCACGCCTCCGTGCGGGAGGGCGCCGTGCCGCACGCCGAGCGGGCAGCTGCGTCGGATCGCACCGTCGTCGAAGCGCTGACCCTGCGCGTGTTGCCTGAATGCGCCGGCTGCGGCCATCCCGGCCCCGCCAACGACAGCAACTTGTGCCCGGCCTGCCTCGACTGGCCGTTCTGCCGCACCTGCAAGGGGCCCACCCGGCGCCGCGCCCACCCCGACGGCACCGGCCAATGCACCACCTGCGCACCGCACACCGCGACCGCCTGATCCCCAACCTCGCCAGGAGAAGCCGATGGACACACGCTTCGATCCCAGGACCGCGCGCCGTGATGTTCGTATGCCTTGGGGCTGGACGCGCTGGCACCCCGCACCCGGCAGCGACGACCAGATGCAACGCCATCAGATCGGTGTGCACCTGCGCCTGGAGTTCCACGACATCGGCGCGGTCGTGCACGTCCTGCGCTAGGTGATCTGGATGGTCCCCCGGGTTCACGGTCGAGGAGGATCTGCCCCGACTGTGCGTGCTGGACGAGCAGATCAGGTCCGAGGGTGCGTTGGCGCACAGCAGGCGGTTTCTGATTGTGGCGCGCAAGTAGAGGTCGCAGGCTTGTTCAAGGTTCCTACAAGGTCGGCCGGGCACTGTGGCCTCCGGGCCGGATGGTCAGTGAACTCCTGTCCCTGCCAGTGCAGTTGAGGAGTTGGGTGCGGCAGTGCGCCCACGCCGGACGGGGGAATCGAAAGACATGGATCAGCTCATGAATCGGGTGGCCAAGCGCGCGGGTACGACAGCATTGGCCTTCGGTATCGCGCTGACGGGCACCATCGCTCTCGGCGCCAGCCCGGCAGCCGCCGCCTTCCAGTGCAACGCCAACCGGCAGCACAAGGAGTTCCCGACGCCCGGCACGGACACCGACTTCTACATCAGGCTGTGTGTCCAGCGTGACTCGGGCAGCAACAAGTACGTCGCCTATGCCCTGGGCACCTGGTCGGACGGCGGCGGGGCCGTCACCAAGTTCGAGCAGTTCGACATCTACCTGCGGCTCGAGAAGAACGATGTGGCCCAGGGCAGCAGCTTCTGCAGGATGCGCCCGGCCATCAACCTTGTTTCGACATCGAACTTCGACCGCAACGGCGACTCCGGCGGCCTCGCGTTCGACTGCGACCTGGAAGCGACGAAGACCTCCACCAGCAGGAACAACTGGACCGCCGACGCGTTCATCAAATACAACGTCAACAATGACGGCAAGGGCGAGCAGACCTGGTCCCTGGGGGGCACCGCCAGCATCGCCTAGTGACGGCCTCACGCGGTGAATCCGCCCCGTGCCGCCCCGGCTTGACGGCCGGGGGGCGCGGGGCAGATTGGTCGGTCATGGATTGGACCGCGTAGGACACGGTCGGGCTCAAGTACTCGTGCATATCCGGGTGTTGGGTCAGGCGGCGTTCAGAGCCGATTTGATATGGGCCGTCACCGTGCTGGCTTTGGAGGTCTCGTTGGGAGTCGTTTCGCGATGAGTGTGGGAGTCGTTTCGCGTCCTTCGGCATGACCAATCGTGATGAGTTTTGATGTCAGTTTCACAACTTGGATCTTCGCCACTGCGTAGATCTGTGACGTGTGGCAGGCAGCTGTCGGGCGGGGAGCGGTTCCGGACCGTATTTCGCTGTCTACCAACAGCAAGATCGACTATGTTGCGATGCCGTGAGTGGCAGAGACCTGGCGGTGAATACTGCTGGATTCAATGGCGCGTGGAACAGGCCGTGGCCTGGATGCCCGCCAGAGGCTGGCCGTCTGCGTCACCGGTTCCCAGAGCGCTGGGTCCGCTTCTGCACCCTGCCGGATGGCAAGAGGTATGCGACCTCGGACGCCGAGCAAGCCGGGATTTTGCGTCGTCACCACGTACTTCTGGAGGATCTTCTCCGCGGCACCACACTTCGTGGCAGAGAACTGGTAGCGGTCACCTGCTCCTGGTCCGCGACCAGTTCCCCGGCCCTGCGGGATAGTGCGGTTGCAGCCACGACGCCCGGGGCCGCGTACTGGCGAAGCGACGACCTGGCCACCGAGCCGGGATTCCACGCGTGGTGGCACTTCTACGTCTCCGCGACAGACCTGCGCGATCCCGCTCTGGATCGCCTCCTGCGCTGCGTGGCCGACGACATGACGGACGGCGTCAGCCTGATCGAGCCCGCATGTGGATGGGTTGTTCACCCCTACGACGGCGGCGTGGACGTCTTCGCGGAGAGCACCGCGGTTTGCGATGAACTCGCCAGCACCTACTCCGCCTGGCTGTCACCGACGCTATAGGGGACATAACCCGGCTCCGGACCGAATCGGGTGTTCAGGCATCACACCCGATTCGGTAGATCCAGACCAGGAACGGCGCTGCGTGGAATCCACTTCTGTTTGGTTCTGGCCGCCGGACTCGAATGATGTGAGGTCGGTCTATGGCACCGATCCGGGATCACTGTGGGCGGCGATGACGGGATTGCCGTTGGAACGGCCGCAGCGGTGGTGGCTTCGATCTGGTGGGGATGGACGCTGCTCAGCCGGCCTGGGCTTGTTCGACCTGAGCCTTTGTGTGGGCCAAGCGGTAGGAGTCGGTGCCGGTGAGTGGTATCCACACTGTGGCGGATGGTCCGTTCTCCTTGATGTCCTCGAGTGCGGCCGCGCCCAGCGGCACCTCGGGCCCGAGCGCGGTGACCAGTGGATGCTGCCTTGGCAAGGACCCCAGTGACTTTAAAACTCGTGAACATCACCCGACCGGGGGATCCGGGTGCCTCCCAAACCCATGAACAACTGGCTTCACGACCCGTGAATAGAGCCAGTCAGGGCGTGGTTTGGTGTTGGATCGCTTTGGCGAGTGTGTGGATGCCCTGGCGGATTTGGTGTTCGCTGACGTTGCCGAAGCCGAGTACGAGCGCGGGCGGGTGCGGGGACGGTTCGGGTTTTGTGTCTGCGGCCGTGAACCGGTAGTGGGCGAGTCCTTTGACCTTGACGCCCATGGTTGCTGCGGTCGCCGCGACGGTGTGTTCGGATGTCTCGTCGGGTAGGCGTAGCAGGGCGTGGCAGCCGGCTGCCAGGCCGTGCAGTCGGCCCGGTCCGAAGGCGAGTTCGGTCTCGGCTGCGAGCGTGTCCCGGCGTGCGCGGTAGATCTCCCGTACGCGTCGCAGGTGGCGGTCGAACCGGCCGGTTTCCATGAGTAGCGCCAGCGCCTCCTGGTCCAGGGCGGGGGCGCCGCGGCTGCTGAGCCGTTTCTCCTCGACGATCCCCGCCATGAACCGCGGTGGCGCGAGCACCCATCCCAGCCGGATCGCGGGGGCGAGGGTCTTGCTGACCGATCCCAGAGCGATCACGCGGGCCGGGGCGAGGCCCTGCAGTGAGCCGACCGGCTGGCGGTCGTACCGGAACTCGGCGTCATAGTCGTCCTCGAGGATCACTCCGTCGACGTCGTGCGCCCAGGCGACCAGGTCGCGTCGCCGGGACGGGCCGAGCGCGACACCGGTGGGGCACTGGTGCGCCGGCGTCAGCAACACCGCCCGCGCCCCGCTCTCGCGCAGGCGGCCGACGTCCAGGCCGTGGTCGTCCACGGGCACCGGCACAGCATCAAGGCCGGCGCGGCGGGCGATGACGTCATGCTCGCGGGGGCCGGGATCCTCCAGCGCGATACTCCTGATGCCGTGCCGGGCCAGCACCTGGAGGGCGAAGGCCAGCCCCTGCCGGAATCCGGAGACGACGATCGTGTTCTCGGCGACCGCGCAGCCCGACCGGACGCGACGGTGGTAGGCGGTGACCACCTCCCTGAGATGCCGCGAACCGGCCGGGTTCTCGTCACTCAACTCGGCGGTCGGCAGCGTCCGTGTCGCCTCCGACACCGCCCAGCTCCAGTCGGCCAACGGCACCGAGCCGAGATCGGGAATGCCGTACTCGAAGTCGATCTCGGCCGGCCGGGACGGCGGCGTGGCCGGTGCGACGGCGGGTGCCTGCCCGACCGGCCCGCCGACAGGTTCGCCGGCCGGCATCGCGGCGACCCGGGTCCCGGAGCCGACCGCCGACTCGACGTACCCCTCGGCCAGCAACTGCTCGTACACATCGACGATGGTGCCGCGGGAGACACCGAGCAGCTCGGCCAGGCGCCGGGTCGAGGGCAAGCGCTCTTTGGCACCGAGCCGTCGGTCGCGGATCGCTGCGCGCAGCTGATCCTGGATCTGCATCCCGAGCGGCCCGGCGCCACGGTCCAGCGCGACCAGGAGGTCGGGGCCACCGCGCGCCCATTGAACTGTCATGTCATCCACCAGTTCACCAAATGGTTCACTCCACGGGTCAGTGAGTGGACCTACAGACTGGACCGCATCGGCCCCAGGCTCAATGGCATGAACTTCGGAATCCTTCTCGCCCTCACTTCGGCTCTCGCTTACGGCGCCGGGGACTTCCTCGGTGGCGTTGGTTCGCGACGGCACTCGTCCTGGCCGATCGTTCTGGTCGGGCAGGCCGCCGGCGCGCTCGTCATGCTCGTGGCCGGCCTGATGCTGCCGGGGAGCCCGGCAATATCGGACTTCGCCTGGGCGCTGCTGGCCGGTGTCGGCTCGGCGACCGGCAGCATCTTCCTGTTCCGCGGGCTCGCCCGGGGCCGGATGGGTCTCGTGGCGCCGATCTCGGCGGTCGGGGCGGCGGCCCTTCCCGTGCTGGTCGGAGTGGCCCTCGGTGAGCGCCCCGGCTGGCTGGTCTGGGTCGGTGTGCTCGCCGCACTTCCGGGGATCTGGCTGGTCTCCCGCGACAGCACATCGGATCGACAAGCACGTACGCGGGCAGGGCTCTTGGACGGCGCCCTCGCGGGCGCCGGCTTCGGGATCCTGTTCATCGCACTCGGCCAGGTCTCGGCCGACGCCGGTCTGCTGCCGCTTGCCGGCAACCAGCTGATCGGCGCGATCCTGACCGTCGCCGCTGCCGCTGGCCTCGGACAGTCATGGCGTCCTTGCCGCGGCGTGCTCGGCTGGGGCAGCGCCTCCGGTGTGCTCGGTGCCTCGGGCACCCTCGCGTTCATGGTCGCCACCCAGACGACCAGCCTCGGCATCGCCGGCGTCCTCGCCTCGCTCTACCCGGCCGTGACCGTCCTGCTCGCGGCCCGCGTGCTCGGAGAACGGATCGGCACCGGGCAACGCACCGGGATCGGGATCTGCATCCTGGCCGTCGCCACCCTGGCACTCGGCTGAACCACACCATCTCGTAACGAAGGAGAACGACGATGAACGACACCACACCGCAGACCGCAGCGGGCAAGGTGCTCTGGCACTTCTCGATGTCGCTGGACGGTTTCGTGGCGGGCCCGAACCACGAGATGGGCTGGATGGCCGGCGCAACGAACCGGCCGGGCCTGATCGAGGAGTACGTCACGACCACCGGTGCCGTGCTGGGCGGTCGAGTCGGCTGGGACGAATTCGGCGCGAACGGCGGCCGCCCGTACGGCGATGACTGGACCGGACACGTCTTCGTGCTCACCCACCACCCCCAGGACGCGAAACCCGCCGATGGCGTCACCTTCCTCAACTGTGACCTCGCGGAGGCGGTACGGATCGGGCTGGAGGCGGCCGGCGGCAAGAACCTCGAGGTCCTGTCCCCGACCGTCGGCCGTCAGCTACTCGAACTGGGACTGATCGACGAGATCGACCTCCACATCGCACCGGTCCTGCTCGGCGAGGGCATCCGGCTGTACGACAACCCGGGCAGCCGGCCGATCCACCTCCACCGGGCCGACAGCGCCGACCCCGGCTCGGAAGTGAACGTGCGGTACCGACCCACCACCATCGAACGCCCGCAACCGAGCAACGCCCAGTAGTCCCAGCCAGCAGCGGAGCCGACAGCACCCCTCACCTTCGCGAGTGGTACCGCGAGCGGGACCTGCTCCTGCTCCCCAGCGGCCTCAAGGCGACTGCTGGATCGCTTCGACCGCAACCCTTGATCTGCACATCACCCGGAACGACCGGCCCAACACACCTGCACGCACAGCACCTCGGATCGCGGGAGGCAGATGTGAAAGGGCCGGGCGTTCCGCCGACCCCTCTCTTACAGCTCAGTCCAGGGGCGTGGGGTGCCGCCGGTGAGTGGTATCCACATTGCGGCGGATGGTCCGTTTTCCTCGATGTCTTCGAGGACGGCAGCGCCCAGCTGCACTTCGCGGGCGAAAGTGACGAGTGGGTGCTGTTGGGTCATGTCTTGCAGGTCGCTGATGCGGTTGTTGAGGCGTCCGCGGGTGGCGCCGGTGAGGATAAATAGCACGCGTGGGAACACTGGGTACCAGCGCAGCCAGGCAGGCCCCGCGCTGGGGGGCCGTCGGCGGCTGACGGTCGGGGCTTGGTAGCGGAACAGCCGCGCGTAGTCGATGAGTTTCGCGGCCAGGCGTTCGCTACCCTGTCCGATCCCGCATCGCGGACCTGCTACGACAAGAAGATGGCCCAGGGCAAGCACCAAACCCAGGCTCTGCTCTGCCTCGCCAGACGACGCGCTGACGTCCTCTTCGCCATGCTCCGTGACGGAACCTTCTAGGAACCCCGGCCAGCTTCAGCGGGCTGATCCTCAGCAGCCTCGCCGCACACGGGGCAGTCCCGCTCGTCGACTGAGTCCAACACGACCGGATGACTGCAGAAGTCACACGGCCGCGGGCTCTCGCCCGCCGGCTCTTGAACAGGCACGTCATCACTCATGACAGCCACACTGCCACCCGACCACCTTGACCAAAGACATAGGGGCACCCCCGACACTCGGCGCGATCTTTCTGCAGCGGGGACATGGGGGTGACTTGCTGTCGCCGTATCGGCTCAGGTCCGTGCCGATTGGACAAGCACGCTGTGACTGCTGTTGTAACCGATCGATAAAAGCTGTCATCGATAAAAGGTGTCGCTGGACGTGAATGAAGTCACGGGTCCGGCTCGACTGTCGATGGGTGCCTAGAGCTCGGTCCATGGGCGGGGCTCTCCTCCGGTCAGTGGTATCCACACGGCGGCGGAGGGGCCGCTGTTCTCGATGTCTTCGAGGACGGCCGCCCCCAGAGGCACTTCGCGGGCGAACGTTGCGACGAGTGGATGCTGCTGGGTCATGTCTTGCAGGTCGCTGATGCGGTTCTTCAGCCGGTGTCGCGTGGCGCCTGTGAGGATGAACAGGACGCGGGGAAAGACGGGATACCAGCGCAGCCAGGCCGGGCTTGGTGTGGTGGCATTGCGGCGGCCGATGGGCTGGGGTTCGTGGTGGAACAGTCGCGCGTAGTCGATGAGTTTGGTGGCGAGGCGTTCGCTGCTCATGGTGGTGCGGTCGGCTTCCACGAAGGCGCGCAGTTTGCGCCGGCGTGCTTCGTCGGCGACGGTGTAGTGCAGTATCGCGTCGGCGATGAGGCGTTCACCTTCGCCGATGGAATGCGCGACCTCAGGTGTCCAGTCCCAGGGCCCGTGTTCGTGACCGAGTTGGCGGGCGCCCGCTGCGAAGGCCAGGTGCGCTCGCACGACCGTCAGGGTGTGCGGGGTCCTCAATGGCGCGGCTGCTTCCGAGGTGAGGGGATACGGCTGCCGTCCTCGCAGAACGGGTAGATCGCGGATGATCCGTGCGCCTTCCGGGGTGAGGTACCAGGCGTATGTCGGGGCATCCGGCAGTGCGGACCGGTTGACCCAGCCGGTGGAGCGCAGTGTGTTGAGCGCTCGGGACAATAACTGGCGGGTGCCGTTGGGGCGGAGCATCTGGCGCAGCTGCTCCGTAGTGGCGATCCGGTGTAGCGCGAGCGCGGCCAGGACTTGCAGCCGTAGCGGTTCGGTGGGGCTGGGGCGTGCGCCGGTATCGGCTGCTGGCGTGAAACGGGCAGGGGACATGGGGTGATCCAACCCGTGTGCCCTGACCGGACCTTCGACCACTCGACCCCGACCAGGGTCACGACTCGGCAACGCTGTGGGTGGTCGGGGGAGTGGTCGGGGCGCTGGCTCCGATTGCAAGGCTGGCCGGAGCGTTCTTCGTCTGCTCGCGCTCGGGGATGCGAATGCGGTGAGGAATGGTGGGCAGCAGCATGGGCCGCGGGGCGTAGCGGTGAGCTGCGTCATGCTGGCTGCCAGCGTGCGACTTTTGTCCCCTCAGGGACTAACTCCACAATGCAGGAAGCGTGTTCACGGATGGGTGTGCGCAGGCCGGGCGTGATCGGTTGGATGACTGCTGTACCCCGTTTGTGAATGTGTTGTCGATCCCACCGTTGGTGTTCATTCTGGCCTTCGGCGTGGTTGGTGACTTCCTTTGCGGTCGTCAGCGGTGGAGGGTCGCCCTGCACCAGACGGCTGGGAACGACCCTATGTCCCGGTGAGAGCCCGCGTGTTGCAGAGCGAGTTGCATGGTCTGTTGCACCGCAGGTTGCACGGTGAGTTGCAGGGGCTGTTGCGGTGTCGGTGCGCGTGCATGTTCGTTGCCCATGGCCGCAGGGCCTTTTGATGGTGGTCGGGGTGGTGACATCCCCCTGTGCGTAGCTGTGCCCCCTGCCTGACCGAGGAAAGAGGAGGTCGGGGCTGTGGGCGTCGGGCGTGCGTTGGGGGCAGGCCTTGTTGTGGGTGTTGCGCGTCGGCTGGGCTCCGCGCTGTCTGTACGGCCCTGTGTGGGCTCATACGCGCTCTCGCGCGCCGACAATCGGCGCGACGCGAACACCGCCCTGCTCGGTCCGCCCGGTGTCGGTAAAACCCACAGCGCCGTCGCCCTGGCCGTAGCGACCGGTGAGCCGGTGAATCTGCTGCTCTTCGCGCACTGTCGGCCAACTGCGCACTCCCGTCCAGGCGGAAGGCGACAAGGACGCCGCGGCCGACAGGCCTACGAGGCTTCGTCAGGGATCCGAGCGGACTCCGGTACCGGCTTCCTGGTGTCTTTCCCACCCGGCAGCCGCGGCAGTTCCGCGCGGCGTACAGCTGCTGAGGACAGCCCGGCAACCGCGCCCAGCGCACTGAACGCCGCACCTATCACGTACACCGGCTGCGCGCCCCAGGCACTGATCGCGGCGCCGAACAAGGGGAAACTGAGCGGGGTGAGCCCCACGCCGGTGAGGCTCATCGCGGATGTGACACGCCCCAGGTAGCCGGGCTCCGTCGAGGTTTGGATCAGGGCGATGGCGAGCCCTCCGCACATGCCGCAGAGCAGCCCGGACAGCAGCGACAGGGCGACGGCCGCGGCAAGCGTGGGCATGAACGCGACCGCCCCCACTGCGGCCGAGCCCACGACAAGCATCACGTTCTGCACCAGCCCCGCCCTTGCCACCCGCCCCCTGACGGCCAATAGGGCGGCACACACGGCCTGCCCCAGCCCGAACCCACCGGCGACCCAGCCGAAGCCCGAAGGACCCCAGCCCTGATCCCTGCTGAGCTCAATCAGCCCTACGGTGAGCAGCCCGTTGGTCCCCAGCTCGCTCATCGCCCCCGACACCATGAGCGGCCCGATCACCCGGTGGCGCCGGATGTACCGCAGCCCGTCAACGAGTTCACTCCAGGCGCTCTGCGGGACAGTGCTTCCCACCTCGTCATCGGCCGGTAGTGACCGCAGCCGCAGAGCCATCAGCAGCGGCACGGACAGCGCGAACAACAACCCCGCGGCCCCGAGCGCCGCGGCAGCCCCGCCGTACGCCATGGCCAGCCCACCCAGCGGCGGTCCGACGATCCAACTGATCCGGATCACCAGCATGCGCAGCCCCTGGATCCGGCCGATCTGATCCAACGCCGCGAGCTGCGCAGGCAGCGCACCCACCGCGGGCATGAACAGCGCATCCACCACGCCGAACAGGACCGCACCGACGACCAGCAGCCACAGCCCCGGTGTCGTCAGCCAGAGCATGGCGGCTATGCCCAGCACGATCGCGCACCGTGCGGCGTCGCTGCCGATCACCACCTTGCCGGGCCCGAAGCGATCGGCCACCACCCCGCCGCCGAGCATCAGCAGCGCCCGCGGTACGGCACCGGCCGCGATCACCATGCCCACTTGGGCAGGGCCGGCCACCTCCTGGGCGGCGAAGCCAAGGGCGACCATCCAGATGGCATCGCCGACCAGGGAGAGGGTGTACGCGGTGAGCCAGCGCAGGACATTGGCATCGCGGTAGGCCGGACACGAAGAGGATGTCAGGAACATGTCATCACGAGGCATGGGGCGGTCTCCTTACGCAGCGGTGCCGCCTGCTCAGGGCTTGAACGGATAGCCGTACATCTGGAGCTCGACGTGCTCACGGTCCTGCCCGTCACCGGACTCCTCCGCCGCACGGCTGCGCGCCGCCCACCGGTCGCAGAACGCCGCGGCCTCCTCGGCCATCTCCTGGAGCTCCTCCCAGGTCAGCTTCAGCAGCCGGCCGCTGCCGAAGGCGGAAGCCGCCCACTCCTGCGGCCAGAGAGCCTGCTGGCCGACATAACTCAGCAGGCTCTGCATACGGGCCTGTATGACCTGTTGGCCCGCCCCGACGTAGGCCGCGACACCCTCCGGGTAGTCCGAAAAGTCCTTCCAGTGCATATCAAAGACCTCAGCCGCCGGCCGCCACCAACGCTCGCGACCGTCGCCCCCCTGCGACGGCGCCTCCTCGATATAGCCATGCTCGGCAAGCTTGCGCAGGTGGTAACTGACCAGCGAGACCGGCTCGTCCACCATCTCGGCGAGCTGGGTGGCCGTCGCCGTCTGTGCGGTGATCAACGCCCGGTCGAGACGGATACGCAGCGGGTGGGCGTACGCCTTCAGCGCACGCACATCGGTGACCTTCTTCGACGACATGCGCCCACCGTAGACAGGAAAGACAAACTGCAAAAGAGATTTGCGCAACTATCTTTCGCATCTGAGCACGTCGACTGAAAACCGTGCAGACACAAACACAAGCCCACATCAACACCACGCACCGCTACGCACCAGATCCTCGTTGACCGGGGGAGCGGGCAGTGCGTGACCATGCCGCGCTCAAGCCCATACCAGCGTCGACATACATCGTGGCGGAGCAGTGTCTGCGGCCGGTCGGCAAGGACTGCTGGGGCCTGGCCCCTCACCGCCAACCAGTTACTTCTGGAGCGCCCGGACCGCCTGTTGTTCCAGCTCCAGGCAGCGGTCCACGCGCTCCGCACACGCGTCGAAGAGCGCACGCCGCTCCTTGGCCCCGGCCTCCGGCTCCGCGTCGCGGGCGAGCGCGGCCAGCTCCGACCAGTACCAGGCGGACTCTCTGAAGAGTCCGGCAGCCTCGGGGCGCCCGATGAGGTCGAGGAAGTCTGCGTACAGCGGCCGGGTCGCGCCCGGGGCGGTCCACTCCTCCTCCAGGCAGGCGTACAGCCGCCCGGTGCCGGCCCGGAAGGCTTCGGGCGAGCTGCCGAACCGGCGCTCCCAGCCCGTCTTGGTGGTGCTGTCGCGCAGCTGCGCGGCGAGCTTCTCCATCCCGGTGAAGCCGAAGTTCACGTCGAACTTGTTCCCCAGAACCGGCCCGGTGAGGTGAGTGACGGTGGAGGCGATCGCCCCCGCCACGTCCGGCTCCCCCTCGGACGGCCCGGTGGGCACGATCAGCTGGTGGCGGCCCTTGCGGTGCGCGGTCCAGGCAGCGCCGAACTCCTCGCGGTCGATGCGGTACGGGGTCTCGGCGCCGACCTCGATCAGCAGGTCGTCGCCGTCGTACCCGGCGATGACAACGGTGTAAGGGTCGGCGCCGGTCACCTCGGCGTCCGGGTCGACCTTGTGCCACGGCAGGGAGGAGCGGTCAACCAAGCAGAAGGCGGGCTGCCCTTCATCGAGCGCGGCACGCACGCGGCCCCAGCGGGGCTTGGTCGCGCGCGTCGCTTCATACGGGATGCCCAGGCGGCCGAGCGAGACCTGCACCCAGGGCTCGGGATGGGCCTGGGCCACGATCGTGGCGATGGGCAGCCGGCCCGCGTACTCGAAGACGAAGTACATGAAGCCGATCCCCCCAGCCAGGCCAGCGACGAGTTCCTCGTCGTGGACACTGCCCAAGGCATGCCGGATCAGAGAGGCCTCACGGTGGCGTCCCGTGCCGAAGTCTTCGTACACGCGCACAGTCATGCGCTCAACCTATCTGCGGTTCGACGGGCGGAGGTGCGGGGCGCAAGGGGATCGCCGTCCGCACTCTCGCCGACCGTCGGCGCCCGAATGCGGCACCAAGCCCCACGGGGATAGACAGGGGTACGCCCCTGAAGCCAGCTACTGATGGGTTACTTGCTCCCTGGTGTCTGAGCTAGGACTTTGGGGCCTATCTGCAGCCCTGACGCGCCCCCACCTCCGCCTGTGTCAGCGTGACGCGGACAGATCTGCGCGAGCAGACGGCACCAGAGAGTCGCGCCCGGCCGTCAGCTCCGGAACGTACTTGTAGAGCGTCGTACGGGAGACGCCCAGCAGCTTCGCGATCGACGTGATGGTGTTCTCCGGGTCTGTCAGCAGGCCGCGAGCGTGACGGATCTGCTTCTCCGTCATGGCGGGCGGCCGGCCGATCCGTTCGCCCCGGGCGCGCGCGGCTGCGAGGCCTTCGTGCGTTCCCTGCACGATCAGTTCGCGGATGAACTCCGCGAGCGCGGCGAACACATGGAAGACGAGACGGCCACCGGGCGTGGTGGTGTCGAGCGACTCGTGCAGGGACTGGAAGCCGATCCCGCGCTTGCGCAGCCCGGCCACGATCGAGATCAGGTCCTGGATCGAGCGGCCGAGGCGGTCGAGGGACGGCACGACGAGGGTGTCCCCGGCTCGGAGGTAGTCGAGGCACTTCCACAGTTCCTCGCGCTCCGCGTTCTTGCCCGACTTCTTGTCGGTGAAGACCCGGCTGCAGCCGGCCGTTTCAAGGGCGGCGATCTGCCGATCGAGCAGCTGCTCCTTCGTGGACACGCGCCCGTAGCCCACCCGCGCTCCTGAGGGGGTCGCGGGGAAGGTCTCCATGGGGCTGTCGGCGTCGGCCCACTCTCCGGTCGCCGTCATACCGACACCGTACAGAAAGGGCCTCAACTTGTTGTTGAACACGTGAAGTTGTTGGACACCCTTTCTGGACGCTCTGCGATGCCGTAGGGGGCCGTTCCTGCTGTCGAGGGGGTGTTGTTCAATAACCGATCGGTTGTTGGACGCGCTGCTCAGGGCGGCGCCCGAGCGGATCGCGAACTACGTCGGGTACTCGGCCCGAAGACGCGTCAGTAGCTCACTCACATCGTCGGCTGAGAACAGCCTCACTTCCACCCCCTCCTCCTGGCTAACCCTGACGCCCCAGTGGCCTGGCGACTCCTTCCGATCCACTGCGATCGGAGGCTGAGCCATCCATCTGACGTCTATCCCGGCACGAATGACTACGCCGACGAGGGTCGGGAACACGATGAAGCTGCCCGGCCCCATGAGCAGGTCGGCCAGAGCCTCAGTGGCGTTGTCCCCTCGTACGCCCGTGGCGGACAGGTCGAACGGCCCGCTGCCCCTTGGATCGTTGATGGTCACGGCCATGTAGGTGCTGTCCTCGGCATGTTTCGATCCTGCCTATCCCCCTCACGGGAGCAGCGGCGCGTTCCAGCCCTTCTCGACGATCGCCATCAACCGATCCAAGTCACACATGAGGAGGCCGCCTGGAGGGGCGCCCGCCCCGGTCACCGCAGCAGGTTGTGCAGCACACCGACCGCGGCCAGGCCCACCAAGAGAATGCAGACGCTTTGCGAGATCGAGCACCCGCCGGCTGACGAGCACGCAGTGTTCAGCCGGACGTTCAAGAAGGGAGAGCTCACGTGAGCCCTCACAGCCGTTGGACGACCGCGCAGTCCACCCACGACGAGGCGCAGGAAGAGTACGACGCGCTCTATGAGGAGACTCGGCTCGCTGATGAGCTGGGACGGATGGTCTACGACCGTCGCACCGAGCTGGGGCTGACTCAGACGCAGCTGGGGGAGCGCGCCGGCATGACCCAGCCGCAGGTCTCCCGCCGTGAAGGAGGCGGCACTGCCGCTGTTGGCCCGCCTTGCCCGCGCCCTGGACACCGATCTCAACATCGCGTTCGCGCCCCGCAACGCCAGTGAGGCGCACGAAGCTCGACTGCACGACCTGGGCCTCTCCGTCACGACCCTTCGCGACGTGCTGGACGTTCGGTTCAAGCTGTCGGCGTTGCCGCTACCGAAGACCGCCGCGTTCGCTGACCTCGCCCGGATAAAGCACTTGCTGAACCAAGCAGTGCACGCGGCCCCTGCGATCCAGTTGGTTGACCTCACCGAGGAACTCGCCCGTGCGAGGGTGCAGCTTGAGGAGCTCACCGCCGCCGTGGGTGACGCTGAAGACGAAGCTCGCAGGCTCGAGGATGCCTGAGACCGGCCCAGAGCTACTGGTACCGCGGCCGGAGTGTGCCTCATGCCAGCCGCAGCACTAGACCTCAGTCGGTGGCCTCACGCTGCCTGCGAACCCGAACTACACGCCTGCGCGGCTTGATGGTGGCATCGATCTCCTCCAACGCTTCCCGCCGCGACTGGGGCAACGCGCCGGCCTGTGAGCCGACCAGCTCGCCAGCCGCGCGCCGAGCCTCAAGCTCGTCGGCCAGTTTCGCGGCGGCGCGTTGGGCCTTGGCCCAGTTCCCGACCGGATAACCGTTCCACACCGCACTCAGCGGCGGCAGAAAGTGCCCGTGCACGCGCGCCCATTTCCGCGCCGTTGTGAGGCCTTCTTCGAAGGCGAGATCCTGGTGCGACACACCATCCCCAACTCGTCTAACTGTGCGACCCGTTCCGCATCCAAACGCCCCGCCCTAAAGGCGACGCGCTGCGTCTTCAGCCACACCCCCAGCGGAAACCCGACCGACGACCGGACACAGATCGCCAAGCTGCTCGCGGCCTCCGACCGCTTCGGCGTCGCCGCGGCCTATGTCCTGTACTGCGGGGACGCGCAGTACCGCGCGAGCCTGGAGTGCGACCGCCCGCACCGGGATGACGTGCCGTGCCGGGAGCGCGACCGCGCCGGGGTGTCTGCCGTGTCCGCGCTGGTCGCCGGTCAGCTGCTCGCCTTGCTGCGAAAAGACGCGGGAGTGGCCGCCTTCCCTACGGCCGTTCCGCTGGAGGACCTCACCGGCCCCGGCACCGCGGACCCGCCCGTCGCGGGGCTCACGCTCAGCCGCAGGCTGCCCGAGGAGCTGGCCCGCTTCCTGCAGCAGCCGCAGCGCGGCGCGCGCCGCGTGGCCAAGGAACTGCTGCGCCCCGTCCACCACATGAGGATGGGCCAGTTCGGCCCGGCGACCCTGGAGCGTACGGCCTCGGCGGCTGGCGCCGTCTTCCCGAGCGTCCCCGCAGACCGGGGCCACTTCTCGGTGCCCTACGTGCAGTACCTGCTGCGCGGCCTGCGCACCGAGGCGCCCAGCTACGTACGCGACGTGCTGGAGGACCGCACACCCCCCGACTGGGTCACCGACCACCTCGCCGGCATCGTCGTCATCACCGACGCGGACGCCCCGGCTGCCGTGAGCGGGTCGGCGTCATGAGGGCGGAGTTCACCCCGGAAGGCGGCGACGCCCCGAGCCCGGTCATCGGGCCCAACGCGGGCGGCGCACTGACCACTTCGGCGCGCGATCCGCGGGACCTGTGGCCCGCGCATGCGCGCAAACTCTACGAGCACCTGGTCGCCCTGTACGGGGCCGACGACGTGCTGCCCACCCTCGCCGGCGGCTGGATCGCTCACCAGCGCTCGGAGAACACCCGCAAGGCGTACGCCCGCGGCTTCCGCGTCTTCGAGGAGTTCGCCCGCGAGCACGGCACCCACCCGATGGCCGTGAAGTTCGTCCTCGCAGACGCCTTCCGGCTCCACCTGGAGACCGCGCCGACCTGGCGGCGGGTCAAGGGCGGGGCCCACGGGCAGATGGCGCGCACCGGGCCGCCGTACTCGGACGCCTCGCGCGCCAACGCTCTGTCGGCGGCGTCCTCGTTCTTCGTCTACCTGGACAAGGTGAGCGACGACGGGGTGAAGAACCCGTTCACCGCTGTGCAACGCCCGGTCATCGACCCGGACTTCTTACCCACCCCCAGCTACACCGAGGCCGAGTGGGCCACGCTTGTCCGCACTGCCCGCGATCACCACCGGGTGGCCGCCTACCGGGCCCGCTCCTACGCCCTGCTGCTCATGCTGTACTCCTGCTGTCTGCGCATCGACTCGCTGCTCAACGCCCGCGTCGAGGACCTCGGTTACGACCAGGGCCACCGGGTGCTGCTGCTGGAGAAGGTCAAGGGCGGCGGCCGTCGCAAGAAGCCGATCCCGCCGCTCGCGTACGACGCGCTTGAGACCTACCTCGCCGGCCGTACGAGCGGCTGGCTCTTTGAGACCGCGACCGGCAAGCAGCTCGACGAGCCCGCGGTGTGGCGGCTGCTCGGCGCGCTCGCCCGCCGCTCCGGACTACCGCCGCGCGGACCGCACGGGGTCAAGGGCGATGCCATCACGCACGCGCTCGCGAAACCGGGCGCCCGCATCGACAAGGTGCAGCGGTGGGCCGAACACGACGACTCCCGTACCACCCAGCGCTACAACAGCCGCAAGGACCTCCTCGATGACAGCCCCGGATACGGCCTTGCCGCAGGCCTCGCCGGCGCTCTGAACGAGGAGAGGACGGAGGGGGCTTAGTGACCACCGGATTATCCGGACACCTTGCTGCGCTTCCGGGCCTCCCGCGCGCATTGCGCCGAGCAGTAGGTCGATGGCCGTCCTGTCCCCGAGGGTTCGGGTAGCGGCCTGCTGCACTCAGGGCACTGGGGCGGAGCGTAGGCGGGCTGTAGTCGCGTGGCCTTGTGCCCCCTCAGCGGCTGTGCCTCTTCGACGGAACCGGCCGCGGTGAGCGTGGCCTCGATGCCGAGATCGGCCTTGGAAGCCGCGACGGTTGTGTTGTCCAAGGGGCCGAGTACGCCACCCTCGAGATCAGCTCCCGCGACGACCGCACCGTTCCCGACGGTCACAGTCTGCTGTGCGCTGCGGGACTCCCGAGCAGAGCGCTCGCGGACCTCCTGCGCAGGCTTCCCGTCGCGATTCCTGACCGGCTCCGGAGGGGCCACCTGCCGCCCCAAAAGCATGCGCAGGTTGCGCCAGATCTTGCGCACCTCGATCCAGAACCCGAGGAACACGCTGCGCCCCTCGGCCCAGAACCCTTGGAGCTGACGGCGCAGCTGCTCCCAGAAGAGATGGAGCTGGCGGCGAACCTCGCGCCAGTACTGACGGTTCCTGGAGCGGAGTTGCTGGACGAGCTGGTGCGGCCACCATCCGCGGCGAGGCATCTCGACGCCGAGGAGCGCGCCCAGCGCGATCACCACGGCGGGCCAGGAGAGCGCATCCAGGAATCGGTACAGCGGCGTGTCCTCCCAGCCCGTACCCGGCGGGTGCCCTCCGCTCGGGCTGGCCGGGCTGACGCGACGCACTCCGTCCAAGAGCAGCGCGGCCATGCAGGTCAAGATCCCGATGTACGCCAAGGTGAGGTTCGCCCGCAAGAACCGCGTTGCCCGGGAAACCTGGACGGCGACCGTGCCCGGGGCCTTCTGCAGCAACTCGGCGGTCTCCGCCTGGCTGTAGTCCAGCGCCTTGTTCGCCCAGACCGCTTCCCTCTGGCCAACGGGCAGCTGGTCAAGGTACTTGAGTACGGCCTGCCGGTTCACGATCTGCGCAGCGATATCGGGAACGGAGGCCGCCTCCTCGGCCACCGGCGTGCGTGCCTCACACTGCCGACGGCCGCGGTGCCGGGCGATCGCGGCGGCCTCGTTCGCGACGATCCGGCGCAGATAGGTCCGCTTGGCGGAGACGGTCTCCTCGTCGATCTCCAGCACCTTTGTGAAGGCGCTCTGTGCCAGGTCCTCCGCGGAAATCTCGGAGTCAGGGATGCGGTACTCCGCGAGCTTGGCACGTGCATGGATGACCAGACGGGGTCCGAACTCCGCGAAAACCATCTCCAGTGACTCTGGAGTCTCGGCCTCGGGATCCTTGTCGTCACTCACTGGCCGCGTCCCCCTCCTCACTCGCCGTCGGCTCGCTGCTGTCGGCCTGCCCGGCGCTGCGGGCCCGGATGATCTCGGCGCGGGCCGCGGCTCGGTTGCGTAGGGCCATGCTGTCGAGCCAGTCCTTGATACCAGGCGCCAGCGGGGCGACGACGGACACGACGGCAACGGCAAGCTCCACGGCCAACTCCTTGTCCTGATCGGCTCCTGGACGCAGCACCGTGCTGGCGTCTCGGCCGATCGGAGACATAGAGGGCTGAGGGCGGGATTCTCTTTACACGTGTTCCAAGATTCTTTTGCCGAGTCTTCCGGGGCGCCTGCCGCGGCTGTCCTGGCGGTCCCCGGACATGGGTGAGGGCCGACCTCTTAGAGGTCGGCCCTCACTGGTGGTCCGGGTGCTGCCACGCACGCCGGTACCCGAAGGTTCTGGCCCGTTCGGTATGGGAGGAGTCCGCAGCCGTCGGGGGAGTTGGAACCTGTACTGGAGCGTCGCATCCTCCCGGGGGAGGGAGCAAGCGCGGCCTGCCGGACCTGGGTCACTGGTGCATCAATTCGTCCCTAAAGTGGCAAGCCACTTCGATCGCCGCAGGTCAGAAACCTATATTCGCGTGGATTGGCTGCGCAGGCACCCAGTACGGATGCGGGAGGGCCCGTGGATGAATCAACTGCCGCCGCGCTTACGGCACATGGGGCACTATGCATTCACGCGTTCGGGCGTGCCACCGCCCGGCCGCGGATGAGGAGTCCGCAGTCGCCGGCGGCGGCACCCGGGGTGCCGCCGCCTTGATCCCCAAGGGGGACCTCGCATGAGCCGCAGGCGCCATGCCGCGGGTGTTCGTACGCCCGCCCCGCACCGTCTCACCGGTACGGAGACCGCCGTCATCATCGTCATCGTCCTGACCTGCTCCGCGCTCGCGTGGGGCGGCATGGACCTGGGCACCGTCCTGCAGCTGCTGGCCGGTGCCGGGCTGATCTCGGTGGGAACGGTGGTGACCTTGCGCTTCGGCCGCCGGGTCACGCTGTCTCTGCCGACGGTTTGAGGGGACGTCATGGGACGCCCCGAGAAGCAGATCGCCCATACTGACAACCCGGGCCTGCGGTATTTGGCCGTCTGGCTGCGCAGGATCCGCATGGACGCAGGGCTCACGTACGCCGAGCTCGCGGCGCTGACCGGGCAGGCATGTTCCGCTGCCACGCTGCAGCGGGCCGCGAGCGGTGAACGCGTCCCGCGCCTGCCGGTGGTCGAGGCGTACGCGGTGGCCTGCGGAGCCACACCGCAAAAGGCCCGCCGTTACTGGCGGGATGCCCGTTCCTTCGAGCCCGACGCCCTGCTCGTATCTGGCCAGGCGCCGCGGCCCCGGATGGTCGAGAACGCTGCCGAGCTGCGTGCGGCACTGCGAGCGACGTACTACAAGGCAGGGGCCATGCCGTTGCGCGAGCTGGAACGCCGGGCGGGGAACGGGCGGCTTCCGCGCACCACCATGCGCCGCATGCTCAATGGCGCCAGCATGCTCAGCGACGAGCAGCTGCGCATCTTCCTCACGGTCTGCGATGTACCCGAACGCGAGCACCAGGACTGGCTCGATGCCTGGTCGCGGGTGTGGAAGAAGAACCAGCACTGGTACGACGCTGAGCTGATGAAGAGCGTGAGCCAGGAACTGGCCAAGGAGATCGCACGTGAGCGGTCCGTGGCCCACGAGCTTGACGACCACGACACCGAGCGGTGGCGGTTGTTGCAGTCGAAGGAACTCCGGCGCCCGGTGCGGCCCAAGCCCCTCCACTCACGCCTGAGAACCCTGCCGCTGCGCCGCACCGCGATCTAGCTGGCTTGGCGTCGAAGGACTCGCACGGTGGCCTCGGCGCGGGCCGCGGCCCGATTCCGCACGGCCACACTGGTGAGCCATTCGTTGATACCAGGCGCCAGCACGGCCAGAACCGAACACGGTGGCCACCGCGAGCTCCATGACCAACCCCCTTCTTCTGAGCGGCCCATGGGCGCAGCACGGTGCTGTCGCGTTGGCCGTACACAGCCGTGACCGATGCGGGTTGAAGGTGTCGACGCTGAGCATCGCAGAGGTGGGCACGGCCGTCGCCACACAATCTGCTCCTGCTGAATAGTGTTCAGTGCGCTGGCGGACTGCAGCAGTTCGGTGAGTTGTTGGGGCAGGGCGGTCGGATCCAGGATCGAGCCGGGACGGTCGCAGGGCGGTGAGGCCTTGATGGTGAGCTGGCTGCTCTTGTAGAGGCGCACTTCCGCCAGTTCATTCGGCTGTGGTTGGTTCCAGGTCCGGGGGCGGCTCTCAGGGATGCCTACGGTCTGGTGCCTGGCGGACTTTGCCATGGTGAGAGCGATGTCATGGCGGACCTTCCCGGATATGCGGATCCGGTGCTGCAGCGAGCCGTGGAGCCCTTCCAGCTCCCGGGCCGAGTGACTGGGGGAAGTCCAGTGGCACGACATTGAGTTCCAGTAAAGGGACCTGGCTGCCGGCAGCGTTGAAGAACAGCACTGCCGCGGCGAACGCGGTACCCGCGGTCCCGCGGTCAACAGCCTGGTGGGTCAGGCCGTGCTGGCTGTCACGGTCAGTGCCGTCGCCGCGACGGCCGTCAGGACACCGAGCAGCAGGACGACCGCGGCACGCTGACTGAGCAGCGGGCTCTGCGGGTGTGGTTTGCGGCATGGTGGCGGTGTGGCGGGCGGAGCTGTGGTTGGGGGCTGGGATGGGTGAAGCGGAGGATCCTTGGGTGTGTTGTCCGGGGGAGGTGGTGTGGACGTCGTTGGGGCAGGCGTGCGGCTGTGTCGTTGACTGGGCCTGGAGCGGGCAGCGTGAGGATGCGCAGGTGTTCATGGGGTGGTGTGTCGGTCTGGTCATGGGGAAGCGTCCGTGTCCGTGGCATGACCCGGCGCAGGCCGGCGAGGGGTTGCCGGACTGTCTGCTGATCCGGCCCGCAGGGACCACCACGGTGGTGCTGCACGCCCGGAAGACTGATGGACCCGGCCGGGCGCGGGGGCAGGCGGTGACAGCCCGGCTGGAGCGTCTGTTGGCGACCGTGGCGGCCGGTGAACTGGCGCTGTGGGACGAGGCACCGCCCGCGTTGCGCAGCTGGCTGATGGTCCATGCCGCTGACCCGGGCGCGGCCTGGCTGGAACAGCAGTTGGCCGAGATCCTCCTCGATACTGCCCGCGTCCCCGTGTCTGGCAGGACGCTGGACCGGCTGGGCGGCCCCATGGCCGGGCCCGGCCATGGGCGGTCGGACGGTGCGGCCTGCACCACATGCGCGTGGGCGGCCGCCCACGACGGCATGCTCTGCACCTGCGGACACGACTGGCTGTGCCACCCGGGACATCCGGCTCAGCGCCAGCCGTGTGCGCACTGCGACTGCGCCGACATGCACCACGCCTAGGACGTGCCCTGCGCAGTTGACCGGGCTGCCGGTCCGACGGGTGAGTGCTGATGCGGCCAGGACCGCGGGGGCACGCTGCTGCTGCCGGCAGGGGCGGTTTTCGGCGCCTGCGCGTGCGCACCGTCACGACCTGGCTGATCACGGACACGGACGCCTGTCCGCCCGCAGCGCTCACCATCGGTCTCGACTCCCAGGGGAGCAGCGCGTGGAGCCAGGTACTGCCGGCTTTGCAACACCCGGTTCAACAAGACGACTTGCTGGAACCAGCCCCCACGGGTGCAGGGAGCAGCAGTTCGCGCCGAGGCCGGTGGAGTCGGCGCGGGAACCAGCCTTGTGAGGGCCAGGGACCCACAAAGGCAGAGACGTTCTGCGTCGAGGGGCCAACTTTTCGCCGTGTGCGGGAAACAGCTCGATACGGCTACGTGGTGCGGCACCGGCCGCGGACCCACTCCACGTAGGCGAGGTTGGCCCTCACCGCCCTGAAGTCGGCACCGGCGGCCACACGTGCTCCTCACCCGCGACACCACCCGCATCATCTATGCGGATTCAGCATTGAGAGCGCTAGATTGGCATGCATGGCACTGAGCACGGAAGACCTGCTGAGACTCACCATCTCCGCCCTGATGAGCCGGACCGGCGAACGACAGGGCGACCTTGCCGCCGCGATCGGCCAGGCGCAGACCCAGGTGTCACGCAAACAGTCAGGCCGACAGCACTGGACACTCGACGACGTCGACCGCCTCGCTGCCCACTACGGCCTGACCGTACTCGACCTGCTCGCCGGCCCCACCCACGCCGTCACCGCCTTCGCCTCCAGCCACCCAACCACCACGCAAGCACCTCTGCCACACCCCACACCCCCCGCGACACCCACCCCAAAACGCACCCCCGCACCACGCAACAGCGAGCCCCCAAGCGGCCCATGCGTGCTGTGCGGGGAGCCCGCGACGGACGCGGTCGAAGGGATGTGGCAGCACCTCACGAGTGAGGAATGCGCCGAGGCCGCAACGATCACCCCCGACCACGACCAGACCGAGGAACTCACCCCGACACCCCCGGGCATTCCGGTGCACGAGACCGAACAACCCGATACCGGCGCCGACATCGAGCATCCCGCGACACACCGGCAACCAGCCACACCCGAACCGACCCCCGCCACACCCCAACCGACGCCCGCCAACACCGCACCCGCTCCGCAGCCCGCCGCTGCGCCGGATCGTCGTGCGCCCGGCTACGCCGCGGACACGCTCGTCGGGCAGATCACTGCCCGCGTCCACGCAGCCCTCGAGGCCACGCAGGGCGACACCGAAGAGGCGCAGGCCCGGCTGATCAAATCTGCCATCCCGGACGTGATGGCGCTGTTCGAGCGCTCCCGGGTCGGCGGACGGTACGCACACTCGAAGTTCCCGCCGACTGAGGACGTCCTCAGAAAAAAGTCGCAGAAGGGCGCTGACGAAATCTGGGAAGGACGTCCCAAGTGGCGTAATCCTGACGTATACGCCGCAGCGAAAAAAGGCGAGACATTCAAGGTTGCGCGACTCGACATGAATGCCGCCTATTTGTCCGCGTTCAAATGCTGGCTCCCCGTCGGAAAACTCATCGAAGACCACTCAGGCGTGTTCGACCCGAAGAAGTCCGGCGCCTACCAGATCACCCCGGCCGACTGGACGCCCCCGCACCTGCCCAACCCGCTCGGATCCCGCATGGAACCCGGCCCGATGTGGGTCCCCGACTCCCTGCTACGCCTCCTGCTCGACTGCCACAAGTGGGGCCTCGCCGACGCCCCGATCATCCATAAGGCACTCCTGTCCGGCGCAACAGAGAACCTCCTAGAAAAGCTGCGCCGCGCGCTCGCAGAAGCCCGCATCAACGCTATCAACGAAGAGGACAACATCACCACGGAGTACGTAAAATCCATGTACTCCAAATTTGCGTCCACAATCGGCGAGTCCGCATCAAACACGGAAATTCGCCGACCGGACTGGATGCACAACATTCGATCGAAAGCATTCACGAATCTGTGGCGCAAGGCCTATAAAGCACACGAGGCGGGGCTGACCGTGGTAGAGCTTTCCGGCACCGACGAACTGCATGCGATCGGCGATTGGCGGAAGGTCTTCCCGGAAGGCCGAGACCTGAACCAGGTCAAACTCAAGGACAGCGACCAGGACACCTACACGCTCGGGGGTAACCGCTGATGTCCGGATCACCTGGACTATGGGCAGACTGGGGCGTCTGGCAGAAACACGGGACCCACGGAATGAAGGGCGGCGAGGCCCTCATCCTGGAACTGAACCGAATCGTCTACACCTCCGGCATCGCCTCCCCGATCACCACCCGCCGCGGCCAAGACGCCCGCCTCAACTACCTGAACAGCAAGGCCGGCCGCGCCGAACTGAAGAACCAGGGCGTGAGCGACCGCGCGATGCGCTCCTGGTTCCGCGGCAAGTCCCACCCCAGCAAAGCCAACCTCGAGCGCCTCGACTCCGCGTACTGGGTCCGCCGACGCGAAAACCTGATCCGCTCCGGCTGGCTCAAGCGCCACCTCGACAACCACGGCCGCGGCCGACGCGTCGAGATCTACCCCGTCGACGAACGCCACGTCCCCGAGGCCTACCGCCGCACCCAAGGCACCCGTCGCGACCTGTCCGACCGCTCGATCACCGTCCGGTACGTGTGGGCCGACATGGTCGACGCCTGGGCCAACCAAGACGCCGACCTGATGGACGAGATCTGGGAGGACATCATCACTGACCTCGACAGTGACTTCGCCGCGTACGCCTACGTGTCCTCGGTCGGCATCGGCGCCTGACCATACGACCAAGAGCCGGCGAACATGGCAGACCTGGAAAACGGCGTCAACGCCCGCTGGTGACTGGACCAACTCACCCATGTGAGGGACAGCCGCGGGCGTACGGGCAGAGGATGCTAGACGCATGAGCGAGCGCCTGACCGGACGCAGTACCGGGATCCCCACCACCGCCGACCTTGTCGGCGCGGGGGTACTGGTCGCCGTTCCTCGGCAGGCCGCTCACGCGGTCGGCATCACCGTGCCCGTCACGTTCAGCACCCCTGCCTGGACCGCGTACATCGGTGACGACCCAGACAGCCACCTGCCAGCCGTCCTGGACGCCGTCGTCGAGGCCTTGACCCGATCTCCCCACGCAGAGAGCTTGATGATCACGGGCGCGCCCACCGCGTCCGGGCATACAGCCGGCCCCCGCGAGCAGCTCCACGGCGAAGTACACCCCGGAGACGACGGATCGCCCGCACTGCTCCTGCTGCTCCCCGGCGACTACTGAACGAAGCAGGCAACACGAAGGCCCCAGTCATCCGACTGGGGCCTCTTGGCGGCGTCGTCGCCTCGGCCGGCACCTCGAAGCGGGCCGGGCGTACAACCCTGACCACGGGCCACGAGTCTTGATATCGCCTGATCAACAGGACGCCTCATGAAGGGAGCACGGCCCGGTGGAGAGCCCCACACCTGTCCCTGTCCCCACACTGGCGCAGAGAGAGCGAGAAGAGACGATCGCCGCGCTCCTTGCCCGAGCCGGCCTCCTGCGCCAACTCCTAGGCCTGTAGCGCTCAGGCGTATGAGGCCAGGAGTCGGCCAGCACGGTACACCGGATTGACCCTCTGAGGGGCCCACTACCCCGGCGCGATCTACCAGTTCCTGAGATCTACGGCGCGAGCGCAGTGTGGGTCGTCCGGGTCGTACCCGCCGCGCCCTTCCTCGGAAATGAGAGAGGGGAGAGCCGTCAGGAGAGCGGTGATTGCGCCGGAGGGCCGTACGTCCACGGCGACCACCGCGCGATCCTGCGCCTGGTCGAGGTACAGCCGTAGGCCGTCATGTCCTGCGTAGAGGAAGCCGCGCAGACGCGTGGACGGCTCGTCCTCGGTCCAAGGGCAGGTGAGCGTACGCAAGATGGTGAAGGCGTTGTCGTCCGGGCCTGCGGAGGGCGTGTCCACTGCGGTGAGATCCACGGCGACGTGCTCCATGCCCATCAGGGTGCTGATGCGGTCGCTGGCGAAGATCTGGGTTCCCGTGTGCAGGGAGCGCAGAACCTGGAGGATCTCCTCGCCGTCGAGGAGATCCTCAGGACTGTCGGGCGGCGCGAGAGGGATCTCCCACACCGTCAGCTCATCTCGGCCGGCGGAGTGCCGAGGGCCGGTGACGAGACGGATCGACTGGTCGGCCGTCGGCGACGGCAGGATCCCGCGAATGTAATGCCCGCTGGGCAGCGGTCCGTTGAGGTAGTGGAGCAGCACGCGGGTGATCTCGGCCTGCTGCTCCGCGATGTCGTCAGGCGCGTGGTTCACGTGTCGACTCTGTCACTGGTTGAGCCAGTTTGGGCACCTATTTGTGCCAGCGCAGTACGCGGTGATGACACCGACCTTCTGACCGGCGCCTACGCTGTAGCGCCCGTCGGCAGTCTTGCGGGCGTACTGAACGATCACGACCACCTTGGCGCGTCGGGCCGAGTTGCTGTTGTCCCACGCGTACGCCCAGTACTCGAGCCGAGGTCCGTCGATCTTGTCGGGCTTGCCGTTGAGGGCGGCATCGATGATCGAGCACTTCTTGATGTTGTGCGGGCCGGACAGGTGACGCCATCCCAGTTCACTGTTGCCGACTCGCGTAGGGATGACACGGCCATCCCAATCCTTTTGCTGGCAGTGGACAGACTTGTTCCAGGCAGGCCCCGCCTGGGCAGGGGCGGTGACCCCACCGAAGAGCACCGCTGTGACGGCAAGAGCCGTTACTGCACCGCGTGCTGAGCTGTACATGACCCGACCACGCCAGAAGGGCGAGCGAGAACTCACACAATCTCCTGGATTGGTAGGAGAGTTACCTTCTGTGGGACATGTGGGTGAGCAACTCGGGAACGCCATAGCGTGGCCTGGGCAGGAAGCAGCAGAGGGCGTTTGGTCACATGACCCCATGCAGCACCGTCTCCTCCGGCCGGCGCATCTGCGGGGAGCGCGTGGTTTTCGAGCCGTGCGGTCTGACAGCGGCGTATCCCGTGAAGAGCCGCACGGATAGTTCGCGCGTTCTTTTCTGGCCCCACCGTCGTCTATTCGCGGGTGGGGTTTTTGCTGTTTTGGTATTGCTGTTTCGGCATAAGCCGGGTGGTTTGGGTGAGTGTTCTTTGCTGTCTCGGTTATGCGGTTTCGGAATGCCAAGAATTCAGCCTCGGAAGGACGCCTGCTCTTGTTGCTGCGCTTTTATCTTTGCGGAGTGGTCGAACCAATCCTGAGTGCCTACCAGACAGCTTGGTGACGGTGTGTGTTTGGCGCCGCAGGCGCTTGTGGGGTTGACATGGGTGGTGGGTTGGGTGCAGCCTGTTACTAGTTCAAGGGGAGTGCGAGAGCGCGATCCGGTGACCGGAGGCCCGCAGGGCCGGAGGGATCATACCGGGTATCAGCGGCCGATCAGCTCTCTGAACAGGGAAAATGCCCTCGTCAGGGGGTGGGCAGAAGGCACGGAAGGGCAGGCCGGCACCACGGACGGCCCGCAGACCCGGTAGAGGCCGGCACCGCCCCGCAGTCACCTGCGGTGACTGCCAGCCGGGTCCACTCTCCCCGGCGCTGCGCAGCAGCGCGGCCCCTTGGGAGTGACGCAGTCACTCCGCGTCATGTCTCCGC
>JOGW01000034.1 GCA_000721375.1 Streptomyces sp. NRRL B-3428
TGGGGTGCCATGCTCACCCGGGCAATGGCGCCGTTTTCGCGAAGGCTCGCCGTTTGCGTCGGGGTTGCCCGGGTGCCAGGCACCCCACCCCGTCCCCTTGCGTCGTCGAGCGGCCAACGGCCGGTGGGGGTACGCGACATGCGGCCAACGGCTCGTGGGGAGTACGCATCGGGGGTGCAGGGGGCGGAGCCCCCCGGCGACTCCTATCCGTCCGATGCCGGCCACCCCACCCACTCCACGCCTCACCTCCCCACCCGGTGTCCGGGGCGGAGCCCCGGTTCCGGGAAGGGCCGGGTAGGGAAGAATCGCTCGCCCCAGGCGCACCCCCCACTGTTACCGTGGCAAACATGAAGGTCACCCGAACGCATACGAGCACCGCAACCGCGCGAGCGCCCCGCTCCCCGGTTGCCGCCGTCTGACCTTCTTCTCCGCACACACCCCGGCGACCGGAAACGGATCGCCGGTGTCGTAGTGCCGTACCCCTCGACGGGTGCCCCCTCTCCAGCGGTTCCTTTCCGGTCGTCTCGACCCCCGAAAGGCCACCCGCCATGCGTACGCACACCACACCCCTCACCACCGAGCAGACCGTCGAGACGTTCACCCACTTCTTCCGTGAGCGCGGCCACCGCCTCATCACCGGCAGCTCTCTGCTGCCGCCACCCGGCGATCCGGTCCTCTTCACCACCTCGGGCATGCATCCCCTGACGCCGTATCTCGAAGGCCGTCCGCATCCGCTCGGGCGGCGGCTCGTCAACGTCCAGCGCTGTCTGCGGACCACGGATCTCGACGAGGTGGGGGACAGCACCCACCTCACCGTCTTCGAGATGCTCGGCTCCTGGTCGCTCGGGGACTACGGCGGACCGCAGAGTCTGCGGTGGGGGTACGAGCTGCTGCACGAAGGGTTCGGCATTCCGCGCGAGATGCTCCATGTCACCGTCTTCGGCGGGGACGAGCAGGTGCCCGTGGACCGGGAGTCCCTTGATACGTGGACGGAGCTCGGTCTCCTTGTCGAGCTGACCGGCGGGGACGAGAACTGGTGGTCCAACGGGCCGACCGGACCCTGCGGCCCCGACTCGGAGATGTTCATCTGGACCGGGGACGGCCCTTCGCAGGGCACTCCGACCACCGACCCGCGCTGGGTCGAGGTCTGGAACCACGTGATGATGCGCTACCGCCGCCACGAGGACGGGAGCCTCACGCCGCTGCGGCAGCAGAACGTCGATACGGGGATGGGGTTCGAGCGTCTGCTGACGGTGTTGCAGGGCAAGGACTCGGTCTACGGGACGGATCTCTTCGAGCCGTGGATGCGTCTCGTGCCCGGACTCTGGGGCCTCGACGACCCCTCGGATCTGCGCCTCGTCTGCGACCATCTGCGCTCGCTCGTCGTCGTGCACGGCGACGGGGTCCGCCCGTCCAACACCGGCCGCGGCTACGTCCCGCGCCGCCTGATCCGCCGCACGCTCACCACGCTCTGGCGCGAGGACCCGAGCCGCAGCCTGGGAGATCTGCCGGGTGAACTCGTGGAGCACACCCAGTCCCACTTTCGGCTGCCGGTCGACCCGGGCTCCGTACTCACCGTTCTGCGCGAGGAGGAGAACCGCTTCCGCAGTCTCCTGGAGCGTGGCCGGGGGGTGCTCTCGGGGCCGAGGTACCGGGGCCGGCTCCTCACGGAGGACGACTACCGCTATCTCCACGACACGCATGGGCTGCCGAAGGAGTTGGTGGACGGGGTCCTCTCACAGGGTTAGCAGGCGCGGGGTGCGGACCCCGAAGCACCGGCCCGTACCCCGCATGACCCACCCCCAGGCAACAATGAACCGGTGCGGTACCGAATCCTGGGCGCCACCGAGGCGCGAGACGACCGAGGCACTGCGATCCCCCTCGGTGGCGCCCGCCTGCGCGCCCTCCTCGCCGCCCTGGCCCTGCGCGCGGGCCGCACCGCGTCCGTGGAGGCCCTCATCGACGACGTGTGGGGCGAGGAGCCGCCCCAGGACGCCCCCGCCGCCCTCCAGGCACTCGTCGGCCGCCTGCGCCGCGCGCTCGGCAAGGACGCGGTCGAGTCCACCCCCGGTGGCTACCGCCTGACCGCACGGCCGCGGGACATCGACCTTTTCGAGTTCGAGGATCTCGTACGGGAAGGGGTTGCGGCCCTCGACCACCAGGACCCCGAATCCGCCGCCCGCACCCTGCGCGCGGCCCTCGCCCTGTGGCACGGCCCCGCGCTCGCCGATCTGCCCGACCGCGCCACCGCCGCCCGCCCCGAGGCGCAGCGTCTTGAGGCGACGCGGGCGCGGATCGAGGCGGATCTGCGGCTGGGGCGCGGGCGTGAGCTCGTACCGGAAGTGCGCGAACTCGTCGGCGTACACCCCTATGACGAGCCGCTGCACGCGCAGTTGATCCGCGCGCTGCGCGACGCGGGCCGGGGCGCCGACGCGCTGGCCGCGTACGAGGAGATGCGCCGCACGCTGGCGGAGGGGCTCGGGGCCGACCCCGGGCCGGAACTGCGGGCGCTGCACGAGGAGTTGCTGAGCGCCGAGCGGGTGTCCGAGCCCGCGCTCAGGCCGGACCGCCTCTCGGACAACGAGCGCCCCTCGGGCAACGACCGCCTCTCGGGCAACGAGCGCCCCTCGGGCAACGACCGCCCGCAGGGCAACGACCGCCCGCAGGGCAACGACCGCCCGCAGGGCAACCTCCGCCCCCGCCTGACCTCCTTCGTCGGCCGGGAGCCCGAACTCGCCGCCATCCGTTCCGATCTGTACAGAGCACGGCTCGTGACCCTCACCGGTCCCGGCGGCTCCGGCAAGACCCGCCTCGCGGAGGAGACGGCGGCCGGCCATCCCACCCCGGTCTGGCTCGCCGAGCTCGCCCCGCTGGACCACCCCGAGGCGGTCCCCGGAGCCGTGGTCAGCGCCCTGGGCCTCAGGGACACGGTGCTGCGCACGAGCGAGCTCTCGGTCACGCACGACGATCCGCTCGCCCTGCTCACCGAGTTCTGCGCGGAGCGCGAGCTGCTCCTGATCCTCGACAACTGCGAGCACGTCATCGACGCCGCCGCCCGGCTTGCCGAGGCTCTGCTCACCCGCTGCCCGGGGGTGCGGATCCTCGCCACGAGCCGGGAGCCGCTCGGTGTGCCCGGCGAGTCCGTACGGCCGGTCGACCCGCTCCCCGAAGAGCCCGCCCACCGGCTCTTCGCCGAGCGGGCCGCAGCCGTGCGCCCGGGCTTCGACCCGGAGCAGGAGCGCGAGGCCGTGGCGGAGATCTGCACGCGGCTCGACGGACTGCCGCTCGCGATCGAACTGGCCGCCGCCCGGCTCCGGTTGCTCACCCCACGCCAGATCGCCGACCGCCTCGACGACCGCTTCCGGCTCCTGACCTCCGGCAGCCGCACCGTGCTGCCCCGCCAGCAGACCCTGCGCGCGGTCGTCGACTGGTCCTGGGAGCTGCTCGACGCGCAGGAACGCAGCTTCCTGCGCGAGCTGTCCGTGTTCGCCGGCGGCTGGGATCTGCCCGCGGCCGAGGCGGTCTGCGGCGGGGACGCGGCCCTGCTGCTCGGCGCGCTGGTCGACAAGTCCCTGATCGTGGCGGCCCCTTGCGGGCGCGGGGACGAGGGCATGCGCTACCGGATGCTGGAGACGATCCACGAGTACGCGGTGGAGCGCGCCGCCGAGACACCGCCCGTCCATGAGGCGGCTCTGCGGGGCCACACCGGCTACTTCCTCGCCCTGATGCGAGAGGCCGACCCGCTCCTGCGCACCGCGGAGCAACTGCCCTGGATCCAGCTGGTCGAGCGCGAGCTCGACAACTTCCGTGCGGTGCTGCAGCGCGCCATCGACACCGGCGACGAGCGCACCGCGGTCGACATGTCCCTGGCCATGGGCTGGTTCTGGTCCCTGCGCAACTACCGCTTCGAGGGCGCCGAATGGGGAGCGCGCGCCCTGGCCCTCGGCGATGACCCGACGGGTCCCGACGGCCGCAGGCTGGGGCCCGAGGCCGAGCGCGACCCGCGGTACTGGCCGCGGATGAAGCTGCGGCTCCTTCAGCTGTTCCTGCTCTCGGACTCCGTGCAGGGTCAGCCGCTGGACGATCCGATGGCGCGGTCCGAACTGGCCGTGCTGCGCGAGGTGTTCGGCCGGGAGATCCCCGAGGCCGCCGAGTTCCCGGGGCTGCTGTGGCCGTTCGCCACGTTCGTGCTTGACGGCACGAGCGGCGGCCGGGACGCGATGACCATGGCGTATGCGACCTGCCGCAGATACGGCGGCCCGTGGGAGGTCTGTATCGCCCTGCTCTTCCGCGCCCATGTCGCCGTGGACACCCGCGGCGGCCTCGGGACGGTGGACGAGGACCTGGAGGAGCTCAGCCGGCTCTCGCGCCAGGTGGGCGACCGCTGGCTCAAGGCCCATGTCTGTACGGCGATGGGCGAGGCGGCCATGATGCGCGGCCGGCTCACCGAGGCGCAGGCGGAGTACGAGGAGGGCCTGCACCTCGCGTACGAGATGGGGGTGTACTCCGAGGCGCCCCTGCTGATCGCCCGGCTCGCCGAGATCGCCTATCGCGCGGGCGATCTCGAGATCGCGCGGCGTGCGATCAAGGAGTCGGACGCGGAGAGCGAGCGGTACGGCGTCATGGACACCCGCGCGTTCGTCCGGCTGCTCTCCGCCTATATCGCGCTGGCCGAGGACGAGCGGGAACTGGCGCGTGTGGAGTGGCAGTCGGCCAAGGAGTGGGGTGAGCGGGGGACTCCGCCGCCGCAGTTCGAGGCCGGGCTCATGCATGCCGATGCGAGGATCACGGCCCGTGAGTCGGGGCCTGCGCAGGCGCTGCCGAAGGCGGTCGAAGGGCTGCGCGGTGCGGTACGGGACAAGTGCTCCGAGCCGGTGCTCGCCTCACTCGCCGAAGCGGCGGCCGCGTATCTGACCGCCCTCGACGACCCCCGCGCGCCCCGAGTCCTTGCGGCCGCCGCCCAGTGGCGTGGCAACCTCCCCACACCCGAGCCGTACCGCGCGGAGGTCGCCCAGGTGCGGACGCTGCTACGGGGGCGGCTGGGCGAGGAGACCTACGAGCGGGAGCAGTCGGCGGGGGAGCGGCTCACACCGGAGGACGTACTGGAGCTGCTGGCCCCGGACCTCCCTGACGTGGCCGGACTCCCCCTCAACGACAACTGATCCGCCTCAACGACAACTGATCCGCGACTGAGCCCAATCCGCCAACGCCACCGCATCCATAGGCGTATGCGGCTCCACCACCAGCCGCAACGTCTTGCGCCCGGTCAGGTTCACATGCACCGGCACCGCGGGTTCCCCACCCCGCACCACCCCCGACTGCCACAGCCGCTCCCCATCCGCGTACACGGAGAAGCGCACGGCGCCGAGCCCGAACGTCAGGTCGTCGACCCCCGCGTACGCGTCGTACGCCGTGCACTCACGGTTGAGGTCGATGACCACCGACGAGTACGCGTGCACGGTCACCCCGTGCGTGAACCGCTGCCCCGCGATCCCGAGCCCCTGGCGCTGCCACAGCCAGCTGGACTCCCCGAGCCGTACCTCCGGCTTGGTGCCGTCGCCGAAGAGGCCGTAGTCCAACTCGCGGATCTGGTACGCCTCCGGGGCCGGCGGAGGCGGCGGTGTCGGCTTGGGCGGAGTCGGCGTCGGGGTCGGTGTCGGCTTGGGGCTCGGCGGAGGTGTCGGCGTGGGCGTGGGCGTGGGAGTGGGCGTCGGATCCGGCGCCACCACCGGCGGCGCCGGAGGCTCCGGCTCGGGTGAGGGCTTCGGCTTCTGCGGCACCACCGGCTGCGAGACCGGCGGCGGACTCGGCTTCGGATCGGCCTTCGGCTTGGGCTCGTCCCCCACGAGGGCCAGCGCCACGGCGACACCCGCCGCGACCACCACGGCCGCCGCGATACCGGCCTTCGCCGGAGCCCCGAGCCCCTCACTCGCGGCGGCGCCGCCCGCGGCCGCACCACCGGCGCCGCCCGAGGCGGCCGCAGCGGCGCCCGCACCCGCGGCTCCCGCCGTACCGGCCCCGATGAGCCCGGCCACCTTCGCCGTATAACCCGCCGCACCGAACCAACCGATGACCGCGACCGGCACGACTCCCGGAATCCCGCTCGCCAGTTCCTTGATCTGGCCCGCGGCAAGACGGCACTTGGCGCAGTCCTCCATGTGCTTGCGCAGCCCGCGCTCGGCCCGTGTCCGCAGCCGCCCGCGCGCATACGCGCCGAGCCGGTCCGCATACCGCGCGCACTCGTCGTCGTCCGCGAGCGTCACGCTCACATGCGCCTGCAGATACGCCTGCTTGAGCCCTTCACGGGCCCGACTGGCCAGCTGCGCCGTGGTGTTGGTCGAGGTGTGACCGAACAGCGGGGCCACCGCGCTCAGCGGATCGTCCTCCACCTCGGTGTGCCACAGGACGGCCTGCCACTCCTCGGAGAGGCTGCGGAAGGCCTGCATGACCATGGAGCGCTCGGCCTCGTGCATCGCGAGGACATCGGCGCCCAGGTCGAGGGTGTCGTCGTCGGAGACCTCGGAGGTCCGCGCGGACTGGGTGGCGAACACCGCGAAGTCCTCGACGAGTTGCTCACGCCTGGCCGACTTGATCCAGGCGGCCGCGACCCGTCGTACGGTCGTCAGGAGATAGGCGCGTACGGCGTGCTCGGGCCCCGAACCGCCGCGCACCGCCTGCAGCATGCGCGCGAAGACCTCGGAGGTGAGGTCGTCAGCGGTGTGTGCGTCACGGCAGCAGGTGCGCGCATAGCGGCGCACCGCGTCGGCGTGACGGCGGTACAGCTCCTCGTACGCGGAGTCGTCACCGCTGCGCATCCGGCCGATCAACTCGGCGTCGGAGACCGGTGGTTCACCGCCGGCGAGCAGCTCGTCGCTGAGTGAGCTCACGGGCTCCCGCTGCGCCGGCACCCCGGCCGCGGGCACCTCGGCAGGACCGCCCTGGCTCGGCACCTGTCGAGAGGGCAGCCCGCCGTCAGAGGGAACAGCAGCCCCACCGAACTGCTCTTCCCGCCCGTCACCACTCATCGCGTGAAGCCCCCGCATGCACACTCGGTCTCGAACACCGAGAAAGAGTGTCATACGAGAGAAGCACGACGAGCCCGGATGCACAGCAACCACTCATCCGGGGTGACTTCCGGTCGCGTATCTCCACGGTTCACCCGTTCGGGGCAGCCCCAAATGGCCATCGGTGCAGGCAAGTTGGCCATTTCCCGCGCGCGCACCACACCCCGTACAAATCCCCGGAACAACGTAAAAACCCCGGAACCCCGGGCAGAAGCCGGGAATCCGGGGCAGAACCGCGAAGACCGCGGTTCACGCTCTTGTCGTCCGGTCACGCACTCACCGTCCGGTCACGCACTCACCGTCCAGGCCGCGACCGCAGCCCTTCGAGCAGGATGTCGAGCAACCGAGCCGAAGCCGCGGCCTGCTGTGCGGCGTCGGGCAGCGAAGGCGCCGCCGTGGCGATCACGAGCAGGACGTCCGACACGGTGACGTCACCGCGCAGTTCACCCGCCTCCCGCGCCCGGTCCACCAGCCGGCCGACCACTTCGAGCAGCGCCGCCGCCCCGGAGTCGTCCAGCTCGTCACCGGCCACCGTGCGCTGGTCCACAAGCCGCAGATCGGGCCCGGTCGCCTGCCGCTGCTGCGGCACCCGAGCGCCGTCCACGAACTGCTCGTCCGCGCTCGTTTCGTCCGACTCCTCGGCCACGCCCACCCGGAGCACCTGCGGCGGCAGCAGCCGTCCGGCGCCCGAGGCGACCGAGGTCCGCAGGAAGCGCGAAAGCGCCGACCACGGCTCATCCTCCTGGCCGAGAGCGGTACGGGCCTGGTCGGTCAGCCGGGCCGTCTCCTCCTCGGCGATCCTTCGTACGAGCACGTCCTTGCTCGGGAACCGCCGGTAGACGGTCCCGACCCCGACCCGTGCCCGCCGCGCCACGTCCTCCATCGGCGCGCCGTAGCCCAGCTCGCCGAACACTTCTCGCGCGGCGCGCAGTACGTGCTCGAGATTGCGCTGCGCGTCGACGCGCAGCGGTGTCGTACGACCTCCGTCGGCACTCCGGCGCACCGCGCCGTCGCCCACCACGGAGGCCGAAGCAGGAGCGGCAGAAGCAGAAGCGGCGCCCCAACGTGAATCACGAATGTGCATAAGCGTTCCCCCGGTAATGACGTCTCCCCCCGGAGACTCTCCCCGCCTTGTCGATCGGTGTGCGCGGACCGTCCGCGAACCTGCCCGCCACGCCGTCCGCCGCTTGCCCGCGAACCATGCGTACCGGCCTGAAGTCGTACACCCCCCACACCCCGACGACACACGAACATAGTTGAGCCGGAGTCAATTCAGAAGGGGCCAGTTCCGCACGGAGCGCCCCCCGATCGGAGTACGCACCGGTCCGTCCCTGTTTGGTCCAGTGCGCGGACCTGTTCGACTCCTCGTTGACCTGCGTATTTTTCCAAGCAACGGCCCGTGCGTCCCGTGCCGTGGACGGTCACACAAATTGCCGGGCCTGTGGACAAACACGTAACGCCGGTGCCTCATGGGAAGGTGACGGCTGATTCCCGCGGGACCAACCCCGCCCCCCGGACCGGGACCTCCCCCGCCCCCCAAGCGCGCATCCTCGTCATCGGTGGCGGCTATGTCGGCCTGTACACCGCCCTGCGGCTGCAGAAGAAACTCGCGCACGAGCTGAAGGCGGGCACGACGGAGATCGTGGTGGTCACACCCGAGCCGTACATGACCTACCAGCCCTTCCTGCCGGAAGCGGCCGCGGGCTCCATCTCCCCGCGCCATGTCGTGGTCCCGCTGCGCCGCGTCCTCAAGCACTGCCGCATCGTCATCGGCGAGGCGCAGTCGATCGAGCACGCCAAGCGCAAGGTCACGCTGACCACCCTCGCCACCGACGAGGAGGGCACGGGCCCCCTCGAGCTCTCGTACGACGAACTGGTCCTCGCGCCCGGCTCGATCTCGCGCACGCTGCCGGTCCCGGGCCTCGCGGACTACGGCATCGGCTTCAAGACGGTCGAAGAGGCCATCGGCCTGCGCAACCACGTCATCGAGCAGATGGACATCGCCTCGTCCACCCGCGACCCCGCCGTCCGCGCCGCCGCGCTGACCTTCGTGTTCGTGGGCGGTGGATACGCCGGCGTCGAAGCGCTCGGCGAACTGGAGGACATGGCGCGCTACGCGTCCCGCTACTACCACAACGTCTCGGCCGAGGACATGAAGTGGGTGCTCGTCGAGGCCTCCGACAGGATCCTGCCCGAAGTCGGCCCGGAGATGGGCAAGTACACGGTCAGCGAGCTGCGTCGGCGCAACATCGACGTACGCCTGGAGACCCGTCTGGACTCCTGTGAGGACCGGGTCGCGGTGCTCGACGACGGCTCGCGTTTCCCGACGCGCACCCTCGTATGGACCGCGGGCGTCAAGCCGCATCCCATCCTTGCCGCATCGGATCTGCCGCTGAACGAACGAGGGCGCCTCAAGTGCACCGCCGAGCTCGCCGTGGACGGCGCGGAGAACGCCTGGGCCGCGGGTGACGCGGCGGCCGTACCGGACGTCACCTCGGACGACGGCAGGGAATGCGCCCCCAACGCCCAGCACGCGGTGCGCCAGGCCAAGGTCCTCGGCGACAACATCGCGGCCTCGCTGAAGGGACGCCCGCGCACGAAGTACGCGCACAAATACGTCGGTTCGGTGGCCTCGCTCGGCCTGCACAAGGGTGTCGCGCACGTCTACGGACGCAAGCTGAAGGGCTACCCTGCGTGGTTCATGCACCGCGTCTATCACCTCAGCAGGGTCCCGACCTTCAACCGCAAGGCCCGGGTCCTGGCCGAGTGGACCCTGTCGGGGCTGTTCAAACGCGAGATCGTCTCCCTCGGCTCGCTCGAGCATCCGCGTGCGGAATTCGAACTCGCTGCCGGGGGCAAGCCCCCGAAGGAGTCCTCCTGAGCCGATCGAGGAACTCCGTCGTACAGACCGGCGTCTGACGGTTGTCAGTCCGGTCGGCCAGACTGACCGGTGTCCTGAACAGCACCCCCCACGACCAAGGGCCGTTGGCCCACCACGACCTCCATGAGGCAACCCTTCGTGAACTTCACGCGCTGGAGCGCCCGGCTCCCCGGTACACAGCGCCGCGCGGCCGCGCGGTCCGACCGGGGTTCCGTACCCGCCGCCCGAGCCGAGCACGGCTCCGACGCGCCGACTCCCGATGTCGAGGACCTGCCGGTACGCGAGATCCTCGACCGCATCACCGGCCTCGTGGTCCTGGTGCACGGCCCCGAGCACCGCATCGCCTACGTCAACGAGGCATACGTCGCCGCCTTCGGTCCGCGCCCGACGGGCGCCGCGGCCGAGGAGGCGCTGCCCGAGCTGCGCGAGCTCGGTCTGCTTCCGCTCATCGACCAGGTCCTGCGCAGCGAGAAGCCGCGCACGGTGAAGTCCCGCAAGGTCGCGTCAGGACGCTCGTACACCTTCACGTGCACTCCCCTCACCACCCCCGAGGGCAGCGGCGTCCTGGTCTTCGCGGCCGACGTCACCGACCACGCGGAAGCGGCGGAACGCCTTCGCGCCAGCGAGCGCCGCCACCGCGAAGCCGCCGTCGCGCTCCAACGCTCCCTGCTCCCGCAGGAGTTGGAGCAGCCCGACGACCTCCGCATCGCCGCCACCTACCAGCCCGGCGGCGCGGACGCGGCGGTCGGCGGCGACTGGTACGACGTGATCACCCTCGGCGGCGGCCGCACCGCCCTGGTCATCGGCGACGTGATGGGCCGCGGCGTCCGCGCGGCAGCGGTCATGGGCCAGCTCCGCACGGCCGTACGCGCCTACGCCCGACTCGACCTGCCCCCGCACGAGGTGCTCCAACTCCTCGACGGACTCGCCTCCGACATCGATGCCAGCCAGATCGCCACGATGGTCTACGCGATCCACGACCCCAACGAGGGCCGTCTCACGTACGCCTCGGCGGGCCATCTCCCGATCCTCGTACGCGACGAACAAGGCGCTCTGCACCGTGGCGAGGAGCCCACCGGGCCGCCGCTCGGCACAGGCGGCTGGCTGCACGCGTCGGGCTCGATGGAGTTCCCGCCCGGCTCCACCGCCGTCCTCTACACCGACGGTCTTGTCGAGCGCCGCAGCGAGGACATCGACCACGGCGTGGACCTGCTCGAACGCGCCCTGGCCGGAGCGACCGGCACCCCCCAGGTCATCTGCGACCGCCTGCTCCGAGCCCTGAACGTCACCGCGGACCACGACGACGACGTGGCGCTCCTGGTCCTCCAGCACCCGGAGCGCACGGGCCCCGACGCGGAGCTGTTCCGCGGCGCGTCCCTCGACCTCCTGGGCGGAGTCGAAGCGGCTCCCCGAGCCCGCGCCTTCGCCACCGGGGTCCTCGCAAGCTGGCGCTTCCCCGCCGAGCTCTGCGAAGCAGGCGTCCTCGCGGCCAGCGAACTCGTCGCGAACTCCCTCCAGCACGGCACCCCGCCCATGCGCCTGCGCCTGCGCCGCACGGACCGCCGCCTGATCATCGAAGTGACGGACGGCGACGACCACCTGCCCCTGCGCCGCCGGGCCGAACCGGCCGACGAGGCCGGCCGCGGCATCGCGATCGTCGCCACGATCGCGTCGAGCTGGGGCTCACGCCGCACGCCGGGCGGCGGCAAGGCGGTGTGGTGCGAGTTCGTGCTCAAGGAGCCGGCCACGAAATAGGGGTGCCGCTCGTACGGGGTGGCGGCATAGCCTCCGGACATGGGTTTCCTCGACCGCCTCAGCTCCCCCGAATCCGTCGGCATCCAGCGCGGCATCCGCCAGGCACAGTCCTTGCTCCACGAGGACCGCCCGGAAGAGGCCGAGACGCTGATACGGCAGGTCCTCGCCGTATCCGACAAGGCCCTCGGCCCCGCCCACGAACACTCCGCCACGGCCCGGGTCGTCCTCGCCACGATCCTCTACACCCGTGGCCGGTACGCCGAAGCCGAGACCGAGGCCCACGACCTGGCCGCCCATCGCGCCCAGCGCCCCGACGACCGGCTCGCGCTCGCGGCCCTCGCACTGTGCGCCCTCGCCGTACGCGAACAGGGCGACGCCACCGAGGCCCTGCGCCGCCAGGACGAACTGCTCCCCTTCTACGAGCGCATCCACGCGCCCGGCCATCCCCTCACCCTGAAGCTCCGGGCCGACCGCGCGCACACCCTCAACCGCCTTGAGCGTTACGAGGAAGCCGAGGCCGAGTGCCGCGCCCTGCTCGCACTCGCCGCGACCAGCAAGGAACCGACCGCCGAGGCCCTGGCCCGTAAGGCCGAGGACGCCCTGGCCACCGCCACGGCACAGACCGCGATCTAGCCTCCCGGCACCGACCAGCGGATCAGGCGTTCGCCGGAACGGCGGCCTCCGCACGCACGGCCGGCGCCGGCACGCGGCGGGTGCGGTGCGCCCACGGATGGTTCTGCTCCGGCGTCAGCTGCTTGCCCAGCTTCACCGCGAGCAGCGTGATGCCGAGCGAGAAGACGATGAACGTCAGGATGTACGGGGCGTGCAGCTGCGCACCCATCGGCCCGCCGATCGCCGGACCGACCGCCAGGGCCAGCTGCTTGACCAGCGCGAAGGCCGAGTTGTACTGACCGACCATGCCGCTCGGCGCAAGATCCGCGACCAGCGGGGCGATGGTCGGCGAGAGCATCGCCTCACCGAGACCGAAGAGCGCGTACGTGGAGATGAACGCCGCGGTCGCCATGGCCTGGCTGCCGTGGCCGAGACCCGCGTACCCCGCGAAGATCCACGCCACGACCCAGATCAGCCCGACGGACGCGATCACCTTCGACCGCTTGCGCCGCTCGACGAACTTCAGGACCAGGAACTGCGCGACGACGATCGCACCGGTGTTGGCCGCCAGCGCGAACCCGAGCGTGGACGGCGATATCCCGGCCGCTTCGACGCCGTACGCCGAGAGCCCGGACTCGAACTGTCCGTAGCAGGCGAAGAACATCACGAAGCCGAGCCCGCACAGCTGCACCATCGCGCGGTGCTTGAACAGCTGCCGCATCCCGCGCTCGGCCTGCGGCAGCGCATCGGCGATCCGCGCCTGCTGCGGAAGGCGCACAGTCGCCATGACGACCACGAGCAGCAGGAACATCGACGCCTCGATGGCGAAGAGCAGCGTGAAGTCACCGGGGCGCTCGTGCTTGACGATCTGGCCGCCGATCAGACCACCGACACCGAGCCCGAGGTTCTGCAGAAAGAACTGCGTCGCGAAGGCCCGCGTACGGGTCTCGGCCGTCGAGCACTCCACGATCATCGTGGCGAGCGCCGGCTGCATCACGGCCTGCCCTGCACCGAGCAGCGCGGCCGAGGCGATCACGAGCTGCGGACTGGAGGAGAGCCCCAGGCTCATCGCACCGACGGACGCGGTCACGAGGGCCGCCATCAGTACGGGCATCGGCCCGCGCCGGTCGACCGCACGCCCGGTGAACGGCAGCACCACGAGGGCCGCCACCGCGAAGACGGCGAGCACGAGACCCGCCGTAGTCGCACCGAGTTCCCGCACCTGCGCCACGTAGACGTAGAGGAACGGGACGGTAAAACCGAGGCCGAACGCGCTGAGCGCGTTGCCCACGTGGATCCGCCGCATCGCGGCACCCATCGCCTGGGTCACTTCTCACCTGCCTTCATACGAGCGAAGTCCTCTGCGCCAGGGGGCATCCCTTGAGGCTGAAGACTTCAAAGCTAAAGTTAAGAGCTAAAGAGTAAACATCGAAGGCCTTAAGTGCAAAGTGGGGTCGTGCCATACTCCGAGGCATGCCTGAGAACGAGCCGACGCTCGACGAACAGATCGCCGCGTACCAGCGCGAGTTCGCCGATCTCGACCCCCAGGTCGAGCAGATCGTCTCGGCGCTCGGCCGCCTGAACCGCCGCATGAACGTGGCGTACGGCAGGCAGACCGCCACCCTCGGCATCAGCAATGCCGAGTGGGAGGTCCTCAAGGCTCTGGTCCTGGCCGGCCAGCCCTATCGCATGGGCCCCGGCGACCTGGCCAAGCAGCTGGGCCTCACACCCGCCGCCATGACCCACCGCATCGACCGCATGGTTGCGGAGGGACTGGTGACCCGTGACAGGGACGAAGCCAATCGCGTACGCGTGATCGTCGGCCTCACCGACGCCGGCCGGCAGAAGTGGCTGGACGCCATGGAGCTGGCCACGACCTTCGAGGAGGACCTGCTCCAGGACCTCTCCACGAAGGAGCGCGGCGTTCTGGGGGAGCTCCTGACCAGGCTGCTGGTCCGCGTCGAGAGCTGACCAAGATCGGTTCAGGGCGGGGGTTGACACGGCCCCGCTCGATCCGTAAGGTTCTTCGAGTTGTCACGGAGCCGGAACGGTTCTGCGGCAGCCACTCTCGCCGCTCACAGCGGCACACCACAACCAACGCACGATTCCTCTGGGGATTGAATTACGTGCGCCTTCGTGCGCCCGAAAATCAATTCACAGGCCCGAAAGGCTCGATTATGAGTCGGCCGGAGAATCCGCTAAGGTTCTGGATGTCGGAACGGCCCAACAGCCGTAAAGACAACCCGAGTTGACCGGGAGTCAGGCCCGAAAGGATCTGATAGAGTCGACACCGCCGGAAAGGGAAGCGCGA
>JOGW01000035.1 GCA_000721375.1 Streptomyces sp. NRRL B-3428
CAAGGCCTTGGTCGCCTGGGACGAGTGGGGCAAGAACCCCGCCCGCGCCGCCGGAGCCGTCACCTTCAACGTCGTCACCACCGTCTTCACCGGCGGCGCGGGTGCAGGCGTCTCGGGTGCGGGCAAGGCAGGCGCGGTCGCCAAGACCCTGTCGGCCCTGTCGAAGGCGGGCAAGGCCATCGACCCGATGACCTACATCACCAAGGGCGCAGGCGCGGGCCTGTCCAAACTCGGCGACGTGATGGCCGGGCTGAAGGGCATCGGCAACATCGAGATCCCGGCGCTCCCCGAGACCATGGTGCGGTTGCCCGAGGGTTCGCTCCGTATGCCCGACGGCTCGTTCACGCTCCCCGAGGGCGCGACGATCCCGGCGAACGCGGTCCCGACCCCGTCCGGCGCGCTCAAGCTCCCCGAGGGCTGGACCACCGTCTCCCACGACTCGGTCGCCCTGCCGGACGGCCGCGTCCTGGAACCGGACGGCTCACTGATCTCGCCGAACGGGGCGGTGGACCCGACTCCGGTGAAGGCGGAGACGGTCCCCACTCAGGTGGCGGCCCACACATCCGTACAGCAGCCGGTCCTGGCGAGCGTGCATGCCGGCGACGCGATGCCGCCGGCCGCCGCCACGTTGGACAACGCAGGGTCGGCCGCGCACGTGGCGGACAACCATGTCCCATCCGGCACGACGGACAACGCCCTGCCGAGCCAGCCGACCGGACACGGCAGCAACCTGCCGCCGCACGGCCCCGGCTCCGACCTGCCGAGCGGTCCGGGGTCCCATGCGGACGATGGGGCGCATGTCGGTGATGATGCGGCTGGGCATGGGGACGACGGGGCGGGGCACGCCGACGACGCCGGCGGTCACACCGACGACGCGGCCCACGGAGCCGATCACGCTCCTTCCGGAGCGGTCGACGATGCCGTGCACGGTGCCGACGAGACGGGCACACCAGCCGGCCAAGGTGGCGAGGGCCCGGCGAACGGCGGTGTGGCCGACGAGTACAAGTACACACCGCACGTCACACCCGACGAGTGGCAGAACCTCTCCACGGCGGAGAAGCACCGGATCGCTCTGTCCGAACTCGGCGACGGGACCGTCCCGTTCCTCAACGACGCCGATGCGATCGAGTACGGGCAGGCGTACTGGAACCACTACACGGAGAACCTGCCGAGCTCCCAGTTCGACGCCGTCCACGACTACACGCTGGAACACGGCAAGAACGAGCCGCCGCCCACGTCCGAGGGCTGGGCGACCTACAAGGAGATGAACGGCTTCCTGCGCGGCAACGACGCCATGGACAGTCCGTACGTGCGGAGCAACATCGCCGAGACCGACGCGGCGCTCGCCGGGCGGACCGTTCCCGAAGACGTCATGGTCGTCCGTGGTACCGGCATCAGCCACCTCGACCTGGACTCGCCGTACGACATGCTGGGCGAGACCTACGGCGACCCGGCCTACATGTCGACGTCCCTCGGTAACCACCCCGTCTCCGCCTTCAAGGACATGGACGCGGTCCTGCACCTGCGGGTGCCCAAGGGCACGCCGGCCCTGTGGGTCGAGAAGGCCAGCGCCTTCGGCATGGGAGAGCGGGAGCTGCTCCTGGGGCGCGGCACGGAATACCGGGTGACCCGGGTATTCGTGGAGAATGGCCAGGTGCAGGTCTACGGCGAAGTCCTGCCCAGGAAGTAGCGGAGAGAGGCACATCCCATGAGTAGCGAACGACGCGTCTCGCCGCGTATGACCGAGGACCTCCACTTCAACCGGGTGGAGGGCGGCCCGCCGCGCTATGCACGCCGGACGGACAAAGCCGTGCAGTACGTGGTGATCGTGAGCGCCGCGGGCGAGGTCATCGGCTATGTGTGGGCCAACGACGAGGACGACGCGGCAGGCTGGACCGTCCGTCCCGCCGGCGGCGACGAAGCCTTCAACCTCGGCTTCATCTGGGCGACGAAGCTGCACGAGGCCAAGGCCAGGGGCGTCACCCCGACTGCCGCGCTCGCCGAGATGATCCGCGACTCGGATCCGTCCGCCACCAGCCGCGTACAGCCTGGATCCCTGTCCGAGGCCCCGACCCTCGCCGCCCTCAAGGAACTCGCTTCCCAGGCCTAGGAGAACCACACCGTGCCCTACACCGCCACCACCTTGCAGCCTGTGCAGTACGTGACGGTCACGGACAAGCTGGGCACGGTACAGGGCTACCTCTGGTTCAACGACGAGGAGCGCGCCGCCGGTTGGGTGCTGCGGGCCGTACGTGGGGAAGAGGCGGCCGGCCGGGGTGCGTTCTGGGCCGCGAAGCTCGATGACGCCGAGGCGCGCGGGCTGTCGCCCTCCACCGCGCTCGCCGAGTTCTTCAAGGCGGACACCGAGATCGACAACCGGCTCGTCGAGGTATCCCTGACCACGGCCGGGAGCCTGCGCGAGGTGCAGCAGCTCGCCGACTGCGCCGATGCCGAGGACCGGCTGCTGCTCGGGCAGTTGAGCCGGGACGCCGCCGCCTGGCAGGAGCTGGCCGAAGCGGCCGCCGAGCTCACCGTGGAGGACCGGGACGTCAAGTGGGCAGGTTCGGGAGAGCAGCCGGGCGGGACGTACAGGATCGGTTACCCGGACTACAGCCCGCGGCTGAGGCGCCTCATGTCGGCGATCTCGCGGGTGGGTGCCGTCACACCGGCGTACTACTGGATGGACCACCGGATGCAGGAGGTCCCGGCCGACGGCCAACTCCCGCACGCCGACGCCGTTCGCGCGGCCACGGCCATCGCACGGGGTGAGCGCTTCAGCGACGGGACGATCGCACAGGCCGCGCGTGAAGGGCTGCTCGATGCTGTGGTCGCCTCGCTGCTCGCCTGGTACCGGCAGTCGTCCGCGGCGGCCGTCTAGGCGTTGCATCAGCAACGAAGTGCCTGATAGGCATGCCCCTGCAAACGGCACAAGCACCAAGTACCAAGCAGGGGGACCCCGGTGACCACTCCACCGCCGCAGCAGCAGAACCCGTACGCCCAGCCCAACCCGTACGCGCCCCAGCAGCCCAACCCGTACGCCCAGCAGGGCATCCCGCCCCAGGCGCAGCCTCAGGGCCAGGGCCAGGGCCAGGGTCAGGGCCAGTGGGCGAACCCGCAGTGGAGCGCCGCCAACCCGCAGACCCCGCCCGCCGGTTGCCGTTTCTGCGGTGCGATGCCCGCCGAGCGCGTCACCTTCCGCGCTCACCAGGGGCTGCTCATCCTCATGCGCTTCCAGAAGCTCGACGGGCCGATGTGCGCCACCTGCGGTGAGGGCGTCTACCGCGAGATGCAGGCGAAGACGTTGTGGCAGGGCTGGTGGAGCCCGTTCTCGCTGTTCCTCATCACCCCGTTCACGCTGCTGTGGAACCTCTTCACCCGGCGCAAGGTCAAGGCCTTGCAGCCGCCGATGCCCGGGCAGCACGGACCGCAGATGCCGACCGGTGTGCCGGTCCACCGGCGGCCGCTGTCGTATGTCGCGCTGATCCCGCTGCTCTGGATCGCCTTCTTGATCATCTCCGGGGTGTCGCAGGCGTAAGCCGTCGCGTGAGACGCGGCACCCGCCCCCGCCCGAGCTGTACCTCCCCCTTACTCATGCCTTATGTTGCGGAGGCAAAGCCGAGGGGGAGCGTCATGTCCGACGACAAGCAGCCGATGGGGCTCGACGAGGTCGAGGCCGTCGCCCGTCGCGCGCACGCCGCGCAGACCGACAAGGCCGGGCGGCCGTACACGGAACATCTGCGGGCCGTCGCCGAGGGCACCCGCGCCCGCGGCGGCAGCGACGAGCAGATCGCCGCGGCCTGGCTGCACGACGCGATCGAGGATCACGCCCTCACCCGCGACTGGCTGGAGCAGGCCGCTCTCACCCCCGCCACCAAGGCCATCGTGCTCGCGCTCACCAAGCGGGAGGGCGAGGAGGCGGAGGAGTACGCGGCGCGTATCCTCGCGACCCCGGGAGCAAGGCTCGTCAAGGCGGCCGATCTTGCGCACAATTCTGATCCGGCGCGACGTGCGGCCCTTGATCGGGCGACCCAGGAGCGACTCGCGCTCAAGTACGCGAAGATGCGGAAGCTCCTCGGCCTCGCCGAGGGCGACTGACGGCTGACGGCTGACGGACGAAATGACAGCCGGCTGACGGCTGACGGCTGACGAGGACGACTGAGGCGAAGAGAGTCATGGCGCGGGATTACGACAGCCAGTTGCTGGAGTCGGTGTCGGTACGCCGGCGCCGGCTGCGCGACGCCCTGCTCTTCGGCGCCGGGCGCGCACGGCGTACCGCCGACGAGCGGCTCGGCAAGGTGTTCGCGGGGATCGCCATCGCGGCCGTCCTGTGTGCGGGCTGTGTCGGCTGGTCCTTCATCCAGAACATGCTCGAGAAGCAGAAGGACGAGCAGCGCAAGCAGCAGCAGAAGCAGGAGAAGCTCGTCGGCCACGAGGCCCTGGAGCGCACCTGGCAAGCAACCTGGCAAGCAACCAGGCAAGCAACAGGGCATATCGGGCAATACGGCACCAATAACCCACCGTCCGCCTCGACTTCGCGATGATAGGTTCCGGTAAGTGGTGAGCACTGCAACGAGTTCCCGAGCGCAACTCAGCCGAGTGACCCTCGTCGGCGAGCGCCGGCGGGCGGACATCGTTCTGCCGTCGGACACGCCCATAGGGCAACTGCTTCCCGACATCCTCCAGTTGCTGGACGACCGGGCCGCCGCACGCCCGATGACCCGGCAGCTGATCACCTCCGACGGCGCCGTACTGCCGCACGAGAGCACCCTGTCGTCGGCTGAGGTCGCCGACGGTGCGGTGCTTCGTCTCGTACGGGCTCACGCGGCGCCCCCGGCACCCGTCGTGCACGACGTCACCGACGAGGTGGCCGACGATCTCGATCTGCACGCCTGGCGCTGGCGCCCGAGCGTGCGCCGGGCCGGCGCGGGAGTCGCCACCGTCCTGTTCGCGGCCATCGCGGCGCTGCTCGCCCGCGGTGAGTTCGCGCTCGCCTCCGTGGCGACCACGCTGATCGTCGCCACGCTCGTCCTCGCCGCCGCCGGTGCGCTCGTCGCGAAGATCGGCGTCGGCAACCGCGGCCTCGCCACCGCTCTGCTGCTCACCTCCGGAGTGCTCGGGCTGCTCGCCGCCTGGACCGCGGCCGACGCGCACGACTGGTCGGGACAGGTGCGGACGGCCGCGGTCGGCGGTGCGCTCGTTCTGACCCAGCTACTGCTCGGCTTCTTCTCGCCGCTCGGCCGCGGCGGGCTCATCGGGGCCGCCGCCACCGGGGCGTTCACACTGATCTGGGAAGTGGCCGCCGCGGCCCAGGACGACCCGGCGCGGCTCGGTGCCGTGATGGCCGTGATCTCCGTGGTGCTGCTCGGGATGCTGCCGCGGCTCGCGCTGATGGCCTCGGGGCTCACGGGTCTTGACGACCGGCGCTCGGGCGGCGCCTCGGTCAGCCGCCACCAGGTGGCCGGTGCGCTCGCCGCCACCCACCGCGGGCTCGCGCTCGCCACCATCGTCACCGGGCTGTCCGCCGCGGCCGCCGGTTTCCTGCTCACCACGGCGAAGCCGACGGTGTGGACGGTGCTGCTCGCCTCGCTCACCGCCGTCGTACTGCTCTCGCGTGCACGGGCCTTCCCGCTGGTCGCGGAGGTCGTCGCGCTGTTCGTCGCGGCCGGCTTCCTGGTCGTACGGCTGGTGATGCTGTGGATGGGGCACGCGGACGGCTTCGGGCCGCTGGCCGTGCTGTGCGCGGCGGCCGTGCTGCCGCTGCTCGTGCTCGCCGTGCAGCCGCCCGAGCATGTGGTGGTCCGGCTGCGCAGGATCGCGGATCTGATCGAGTCCATCGGCGTGATCGGGCTGTTCCCGCTCGCGGTGGGCGCGTTCGGTGTCTACGGCCAGCTGCTGAACAAGTTCTGACGGAACTGCTGGAACTCCAAGGGGAACGGGGCACAGGGAAGTGAGCACGGAGATGCCGAACGGCGGCAACTGGCAGGGCGATGTGCTGCGCGACCTCAGGGGCGCGGAGGGTCAGGTGCCGAATCCGGTACCGACGCCCGCTCCACCCGCACAGGCACCCGCACAGGCACCCACCCCGGCTCCGGCCGCCCAGCCGCTCCCGCAGCAGGCTCCCCAGCCCCAGCCCCAGCCGCAGCCGCAGCCGCAGCAGGCTCCGCAGCCGCACTCTCAGCAGGCCCCGCACCCCCAGCAGGCCCCGCCCGCACCCCCCGTGCAGCACGCCTA
>JOGW01000036.1 GCA_000721375.1 Streptomyces sp. NRRL B-3428
AACGCCAGATTGACAACCCCGTCTCCAACCGTTCGGTTGGGACGCGGTTCCTTTGAAAAGTCCTTCTACGTTCCGCTCAACGCGGATGCTCACCCGATTACGGGTAAACATTCACGGAGAGTTTGATCCTGGCTCAGGACGAACGCTGGCGGCGTGCTTAACACATGCAAGTCGAACGATGAAGCCCTTCGGGGTGGATTAGTGGCGAACGGGTGAGTAACACGTGGGCAATCTGCCCTTCACTCTGGGACAAGCCCTGGAAACGGGGTCTAATACCGGATAACACTCCTGCCTGCATGGGCGGGGGTTAAAAGCTCCGGCGGTGAAGGATGAGCCCGCGGCCTATCAGCTTGTTGGTGGGGTAATGGCCTACCAAGGCGACGACGGGTAGCCGGCCTGAGAGGGCGACCGGCCACACTGGGACTGAGACACGGCCCAGACTCCTACGGGAGGCAGCAGTGGGGAATATTGCACAATGGGCGAAAGCCTGATGCAGCGACGCCGCGTGAGGGATGACGGCCTTCGGGTTGTAAACCTCTTTCAGCAGGGAAGAAGCGAAAGTGACGGTACCTGCAGAAGAAGCGCCGGCTAACTACGTGCCAGCAGCCGCGGTAATACGTAGGGCGCAAGCGTTGTCCGGAATTATTGGGCGTAAAGAGCTCGTAGGCGGCCAGTCGCGTCGGGTGTGAAAGACCGGGGCTTAACCCCGGTTCTGCATTCGATACGGGCTGGCTAGAGTGTGGTAGGGGAGATCGGAATTCCTGGTGTAGCGGTGAAATGCGCAGATATCAGGAGGAACACCGGTGGCGAAGGCGGATCTCTGGGCCATTACTGACGCTGAGGAGCGAAAGCGTGGGGAGCGAACAGGATTAGATACCCTGGTAGTCCACGCCGTAAACGGTGGGAACTAGGTGTTGGCGACATTCCACGTCGTCGGTGCCGCAGCTAACGCATTAAGTTCCCCGCCTGGGGAGTACGGCCGCAAGGCTAAAACTCAAAGGAATTGACGGGGGCCCGCACAAGCAGCGGAGCATGTGGCTTAATTCGACGCAACGCGAAGAACCTTACCAAGGCTTGACATACACCGGAAAGCATTAGAGATAGTGCCCCCCTTGTGGTCGGTGTACAGGTGGTGCATGGCTGTCGTCAGCTCGTGTCGTGAGATGTTGGGTTAAGTCCCGCAACGAGCGCAACCCTTGTCCCGTGTTGCCAGCAACTTCTTCGGAAGGTTGGGGACTCACGGGAGACCGCCGGGGTCAACTCGGAGGAAGGTGGGGACGACGTCAAGTCATCATGCCCCTTATGTCTTGGGCTGCACACGTGCTACAATGGCCGGTACAATGAGCTGCGATACCGCAAGGTGGAGCGAATCTCAAAAAGCCGGTCTCAGTTCGGATTGGGGTCTGCAACTCGACCCCATGAAGTCGGAGTTGCTAGTAATCGCAGATCAGCATTGCTGCGGTGAATACGTTCCCGGGCCTTGTACACACCGCCCGTCACGTCACGAAAGTCGGTAACACCCGAAGCCGGTGGCCCAACCCCTTGTGGGAGGGAGCTGTCGAAGGTGGGACCAGCGATTGGGACGAAGTCGTAACAAGGTAGCCGTACCGGAAGGTGCGGCTGGATCACCTCCTTTCTAAGGAGCACTTCTGGAACGCGGCTCGGGTCAACTGGCTGTGCCGGGCACGTTGTTGGGTATCTGAAGGTACGGGCTTACGCCTGTCCTTCGGGATGCCGGCCCCAGTGAACTTCACTGAATCAGTGAGGGTGATGGGTGGTTGGTCGTTGTTTGAGAACTGCACAGTGGACGCGAGCATCTGTGGCCAAGTTTTTAAGGGCGCACGGTGGATGCCTTGGCACCAGGGTCATGGGCTGTCACCCACTGCTGAACACATAGGCAGTGTGGAGGGAACGAGGGGAAGTGAAACATCTCAGTACCCTCAGGAAGAGAAAACAACCGTGATTCCGGGAGTAGTGGCGAGCGAAACCGGATGAGGCCAAACCGTATACGTGTGAGACCCGGCAGGGGTTGCGTATACGGGGTTGTGGGATCTCTCTTTCACAGTCTGCCGGCTGTGAGACGAGTCAGAAACCGTATGGATAGGCGAAGGACATGCGAAAGGTCCGGCGTAGAGGGTAAGACCCCCGTAGCTGAAATTCATGCGGCTCGTTTGAGAGACACCCAAGTAGCACGGGGCCCGAGAAATCCCGTGTGAATCTGGCGGGACCACCCGCTAAGCCTAAATATTCCCTGGTGACCGATAGCGGATAGTACCGTGAGGGAATGGTGAAAAGTACCGCGGGAGCGGAGTGAAATAGTACCTGAAACCGTGTGCCTACAAGCCGTGGGAGCGTCGCGCATTGAGTTTACTCAATGCGTCGTGACTGCGTGCCTTTTGAAGAATGAGCCTGCGAGTTAGCGGTGTGTAGCGAGGTTAACCCGTGTGGGGAAGCCGTAGCGAAAGCGAGTCCGAATAGGGCGATTGAGTTGCACGCTCTAGACCCGAAGCGGAGTGATCTAGCCATGGGCAGGTTGAAGCGGCTGTAAGAGGTCGTGGAGGACCGAACCCACCAAGGTTGAAAACTTGGGGGATGACCTGTGGTTAGGGGTGAAAGGCCAATCAAACTCCGTGATAGCTGGTTCTCCCCGAAATGCATTTAGGTGCAGCGTCGTGTGTTTCTTGCCGGAGGTAGAGCACTGGATAGGCGATGGGCCCTACCGGGTTACTGACCTTAGCCAAACTCCGAATGCCGGTAAGTGAGAGCACGGCAGTGAGACTGTGGGGGATAAGCTCCATGGTCGAGAGGGAAACAGCCCAGAACATCGACTAAGGCCCCTAAGCGTACGCTAAGTGGGAAAGGATGTGGAGTCGCAGAGACAACCAGGAGGTTGGCTTAGAAGCAGCCACCCTTGAAAGAGTGCGTAATAGCTCACTGGTCTAGTGATTCCGCGCCGACAATGTAGCGGGGCTCAAGCGTACCGCCGAAGTCGTGTCATTCCAGCACATACCCCCAACGGGGGCTGGGATGGGTAGGGGAGCGTCGTGTGCCGGGTGAAGCAGCCGCGGAAGCGAGTTGTGGACGGTTCACGAGTGAGAATGCAGGCATGAGTAGCGATACACACGTGAGAAACGTGTGCGCCGATTGACTAAGGGTTCCTGGGTCAAGCTGATCTGCCCAGGGTAAGTCGGGACCTAAGGCGAGGCCGACAGGCGTAGTCGATGGACAACCGGTTGATATTCCGGTACCCGCTTTGAAACGCCCAATATCGAATCCATTAATGCTAAGCCCGTGAAGCCGTTCCGGACCCTTCGGGGAAAGGAAAGTGGTGGAGCCGGCGATCCAAGGTGGTAGTAGGTAAGCGATGGGGTGACGCAGGAAGGTAGTCCAGCCCGGGCGGTGGTTGTCCCGGGGTAAGGGTGTAGGCCGGACGATAGGCAAATCCGTCGTTCATTAAGGCTGAGACCTGATGCCGAGCCGATTGTGGTGAAGTGGATGATCCTATGCTGTCGAGAAAAGCCTCTAGCGAGTTTCATGGCGGCCCGTACCCTAAACCGACTCAGGTGGTCAGGTAGAGAATACCGAGGCGTTCGGGTGAACTATGGTTAAGGAACTCGGCAAAATGCCCCCGTAACTTCGGGAGAAGGGGGGCCATTCCTGGTGACGACATTTACTGTCTGAGCTGGGGGTGGCCGCAGAGACCAGCGAGAAGCGACTGTTTACTAAAAACACAGGTCCGTGCGAAGCCGTAAGGCGATGTATACGGACTGACGCCTGCCCGGTGCTGGAACGTTAAGGGGACCGGTTAGTCCGACTTCGGTCGGGCGAAGCTGAGAACTTAAGCGCCAGTAAACGGCGGTGGTAACTATAACCATCCTAAGGTAGCGAAATTCCTTGTCGGGTAAGTTCCGACCTGCACGAATGGCGTAACGACTTCTCGACTGTCTCAACCATAGGCCCGGTGAAATTGCACTACGAGTAAAGATGCTCGTTTCGCGCAGAAGGACGGAAAGACCCCGGGACCTTTACTACAGTTTGATATTGGTGTTCGGTTCGGCTTGTGTAGGATAGCTGGGAGACTGTGAAGCGCTAACGCCAGTTAGTGTGGAGTCGTCGTTGAAATACCAGTCTGGTCGTGCTGGATGTCTAACCTCGGTCCGTGATCCGGATCAGGGACAGTGTCTGATGGGTAGTTTAACTGGGGCGGTTGCCTCCCAAAGAGTAACGGAGGCGCCCAAAGGTTCCCTCAGCCTGGTTGGCAATCAGGTGTTGAGTGTAAGTGCACAAGGGAGCTTGACTGTGAGACCGACGGGTCGAGCAGGGACGAAAGTCGGGACTAGTGATCCGGCGGTGGCTTGTGGAAGCGCCGTCGCTCAACGGATAAAAGGTACCCCGGGGATAACAGGCTGATCTTCCCCAAGAGTCCATATCGACGGGATGGTTTGGCACCTCGATGTCGGCTCGTCGCATCCTGGGGCTGGAGTCGGTCCCAAGGGTTGGGCTGTTCGCCCATTAAAGCGGTACGCGAGCTGGGTTTAGAACGTCGTGAGACAGTTCGGTCCCTATCCTCTGTGCGCGTAGGAATATTGAGAAGGGCTGTCCCTAGTACGAGAGGACCGGGACGGACGAACCTCTGGTGTGCCAGTTGTCCTGCCAAGGGCATGGCTGGTTGGCTACGTTCGGAAAGGATAACCGCTGAAAGCATCTAAGCGGGAAGCCTGCTTCGAGATGAGTATTCCCACCCCCTTTGAGGGGTTAAGGCTCCCAGTAGACGACTGGGTTGATAGGCCGGATGTGGAAGCCCTGTAAAGGGTGGAGCTGACCGGTACTAATAGGCCGAGGGCTTGTCCTCAGTTGCTCGCGTCCACTGTGTT
>JOGW01000037.1 GCA_000721375.1 Streptomyces sp. NRRL B-3428
ACGCCTCCAACTCCCCACCGAATACACCCACACACTCGGCATGCGCGACAGGGTGGCGCTGGAGCTCGAGGCGGATCACATCGGGGTATGGCCGGACGACTCGGCCGACGGGGTCGGCTCTGAACAGCGCGGTCGAAGCGAAGGGGACAACTGAGATGCAGACCAAGGCCGTTGCCCCCTGGGTGCGGACCCGGCTGAAAGCCGCGCCGATGCCGGCGGTGGCGCTGGTGCTCCTTGTGTTCGTGACGTCATTCCTCGCCGCGCTGTTCCCGCGCGCGGTCGACACCTACGAGTCGGAAGGGCTGCGCACGGTCCTGCGCGAAGCAGGCCCCGACCGCAGCGGGATCGAGGTCGGCCTGCCGACCGGCGAGATGTACCAGTCCGCGCTGGTGAACGACGTCAATGCCGAGACCATCGCGCTGACGCTGCCGTACATCCTGGACGAGCTGAACGAACCGCTGGCCGTGGACCGTTCGGAGATCGCGCACGGCGCCAAGCCGAACCGTCCCAAGTCGGGCCTCGACCCCTGGCTCCCCCGGCCCGAGGGTGTGGACCCGACCTTCGTGATCTCCACACAGGACCAGGTCGGCAAGCACTCCCGGGTCATCGAAGGCCGGCTGCCGCAGGGCGAGGGGATCACCGACACGAGCAAGCAGGCCGAGGCGGCGGTGACGGCGGAGACCGCCAAGGCGCTCAAGCTGAAAGTGGGGTCGGTGATCCACTTCGCCGCCATCGAAGGCGGCGAGGTCGGCGTGAAGATCTCCGGGATCGTCGAGCCCCGCAATCCGCAGGGGAGCTACTGGTCCTACGACACCGCCCTGCGCACCCCTGCCCTGGCCCTCACACCGCCGACCAAAGAACCGCCGTCGAAGTACTGGCATGCGGGCCTGCTCCTCGCACCGGAGGCCTCGGGGTTCCTGCTCGCGCTCGATCCCAACCCCTATGTGTACTGGCGCATTCCGACCGACCTCGACGGCATCACCGTCGGCGATCTGCCGGGCGTCGGCAGACAAGTGGCCGCCATCGAGAACGGCCCGGCGCTGACCCGGTTGCACGAGTCCGTCGGACCGGCCGCCCTGGTGAGCACCGAACTCGACACGATCACCGGCGAATTCCTCACGGCCCGCGAGGCCATCACCCCCGTGGTGTCGGTCGCGGTCTACGGCATCGGCGCGGTCGCCCTGATCGTGCTCCTGATGACCGGCACGCTCTCCGCGGCGCGGCGCAGCGGTGAAGTCGCGCTGCTTCGCGCCCGCGGCGGCTCGGTACGCGGTATCGCGGTCCGGCTCTTCGCCGAGACCGCCGTGGTGGCCGTGCCCGCCGCCGCGCTCGGCTGCTGGCTCGCGGCGCTGCTCCGCCCCGACGGCCGGCCCGCTCCCGCGCTCATCGCCTCCGCGGCGGTGGCGCTGATCGCCTGTACGACACTTCCGGTACGGGCGGTCGCCGGGCACCTCAGGCTGCGCGCACACGGCGGCCGCGAGGATCTGGTCACCGCAAAGCCCTCACGCCGGCGCACGGTCGCCGAACTGACCCTCCTCGTCCTTGCCGTGGGCGCCGTCGTGGCCCTGCGGCGGCGCGGCAGCGAGGAAGCGGACGACCTGGTCAGCGCCGCTCCGGTGATGGTGGCCCTGATCGCCGCACTGGTTCTCGTACGCCTGTATCCACTGCCCATCCGGATCGCCGGCCGCCCCTTGATGCGCCGACGCGGAGCGATCGGCTTCCTGTCGCTCGCGCGCGCCGGACGCACCTCGTCCACGCAGGCCCTTCCGCTGCTCGCCCTCCTTGTCGCGCTGACCACCGCGGCGTTCGGCGGCTCGGTGATCGCCGGGATCGCCGACGCCCGCGACGACGCGGCGCTCAAGGCGGTCGGCGCCGATGTACGGATCAATGCCGAGCCGAGCACCGGACTGCCCGAGGCGCTCGCCGGACGACTGCGCGCCGTCGACGGCATCAGCGAGGTCAGCCCCGTCTATCTGGACGGCAACCTGCGGATGCCCGACGGCGGCAAGGACATCACGCTGATCGGTGTGGACCCCGAGTCGTACGCACGGCTGTCCGCCCAGACCGGCCTGGGCGCCTTCCCTGCGGGCGAGTTGAAGGCCCCGGGCTCCGGTGCGCTGCCTGCGTTCGCCTCCGAGAAGGTCGCGGAACGGCTCGGCAGCGGCGAGCACACCCTGCGCACACCGGGCGGCAAGTTCACCTTCAAGGTGACGGGCGTACGCGAAACGACTCCGGCGAACTTCGGGGTGGACTTCCTGCTCATCGATTCCCATGCGCTGCCGGACGCCTACGACAGCGCGCTGTTCGCGACGGGCAGCGGCTTCGACCGTACGGACATACGCAAGGCGATCGGCACCACGGACGCCCCCATCCACTACGAACTGCGCGCCGACGAACGGGCCTCGCTGTCCGACTCCCCGCTGCGCAGCGGCGCCGAGACGGTGTACGGCTTCGCGGTGGCGGCCGGAGCGGGCTATGCCGTACTGGCCGTACTGCTCTCGCTGCTTCAGACCGCCCCCGAACGCACCGCTCTGGTGGCCCGGTTGCGCACCATGGGCCTGGGCAAGGGCCAGGCGCGGCGGCTGCTCGTCCTCGAAGCCCTGCCACAGGTCCTCGCCACCGGCGTCGCCCTCGTCCAGGCCTGGTGGACCGCCCGACAGACCTCCCTCACCGAACTCAGGGCTGGAGATTCGCGATGACTCAGACCGAGATGACTCAGACCGATGCGACTGCGACGCTCGCCGACCTGGAGCAGCGGGCCGCGACCCGTCGCGACCGGCCCGCCTACGGCCAGGACGCCCTGATCTCCTGCGACCGACTCGTACGTATCTTCACCGCCGACGGCATCGAGGTC
>JOGW01000038.1 GCA_000721375.1 Streptomyces sp. NRRL B-3428
CCAGATCGGCGACGCACGCCAACTCGACTTCATCCGCGCCTTCGACCACATCCTCACCGACACCGCCAAGGACAAGGACGCGGACCAACTCCTCCCCAAAGCCGTCCGCACGTACTGCGCGATCATGGCGCACCACGTGGGCGACACCGTGAAGTTCGAGCCCCGGGTGGCCCGCAGGCTGCGCGCCATGAGTGCCGCCGCGCTCAGGCGTATGCCCCAGGACCTGCTCACCGACGCGCTCGACTCCATGAACCACGAGCGCTCCGCGCTGCTGCGCAAGCTGCGGCGCAGGACGATCCGTCTGGCGGTGCCTGCCTGATGTCCCGCACCACGCAGATCTTCTGCGCCTCGACCCTGTACGGCGCGGCCACCCTGGCCGCCGCACTCGACGCCGGCTGTTTCGCGCCCGCGGGGCGCCGGCTGCTCGTCGTCCTCAACAACGGCGCCACACCGGAGACCTCCACCCCGGTCGACCGGATGAACGGCTTCGAGGCGCTGCGCGGCCGCTTCGACGACGTGGTCTCCTTCAACGAGGCGATCCGTCCGCTGCACCCGGGTAGCTGGACACCACGTGGCGATGAACTGCCCCTGTGGGAGCGGTACTTCCGGCTGACGTGGCAGCTCGGTGACGCCCCCGTGGAACTCGTCGTGGAGTCCCTCCAGGTCAACCCGGCCCTCGCGATCTGCCGGGTCTTCCATGGCGCGCCGGTCCACGCGTACGCCGACGGACTGATGAGTTACGGGCCCACGCGCAGCAAGATCGACCCGATGATCGGGACGCGGGTGCAGCGGCTGCTCCACCTCGATCTCGTACCCTCGGGCAGTACCTCTCGGCCCTGGACATCCTCAGCGCACAGGAAGAGGAGCAGCTGCAGGTACGGATACTGCGCGGCGCCGTCGCCGCGGGGCACCGCAGCGTCCTGTTCAAGCCGCACCCCTCGGCGCCCGAGCGCTTCTCGCGGACGCTGGAGACCGAGGCCGAACGCCTCGGCGCGGAGCTGACCGTCCTCGACACCCCTGTGCTCGCCGAGGTCGTCTACCAGCGGCTTCGCCCGGAGCTCGTCGTGGGCTGCTTCTCCACGGCGCTGCTCACCGCGTCCCGGCTCTACGGGCTCCCGGTGGCCCGCGTGGGTACGGAGCTGCTGCTCGAAAGGCTCACCCCGTACCAGAACAGCAATCGCGTCCCGGTGTCCCTGGTGCACGCCCTGCTGCCCGCCCTGGACGACGTCCGGTCGATCGCCGAAGGGCCCCGGGACGCGGCGGCCGTGAGCCTGGACCGGCTCGTGCGGACGATCGGTTTCGCGATGCAGCCGAAGATCTACCCGGGTCTTCGGCCCACCGCCGAGGCGTATCTCGCGCAGCATCTGGACGACCGTACGCGGGTGTATTTCAAGAAGCGCAGGCTCACTTCGCTCGGACTTCCGGGCGGGGTGCCGGCCCGGTTCGTACCGCTGGCGAAACATCCCGCGGCGCGGCGGGTGGTGCGTCAGGCGCGGGCGCTGCGGCGGACCGTGCTCAGGCAACGGGCTTTCGCCAAGTAGCCGTTACGCGGGGGTGGCTGTCCGGTGACGGCCGCCCCCAGTCGGGCGCTTAACGGTATCGGCACTCTTCGTTCATCGGATATTTCCCAGTGGGCCAAGATGAATGCGGGGCGGGCGCCTAGCGTCCTGCGGGTGGTCAAGCTCTCCGTCATCGTGCCGTTCTACAACGTGCAGCAATACGCCCCTGACACGCTCAGAAGTCTGGCGGCCAACGCGCGTTCCGATTTCGAATTCCTTCTCGTCGACGACTGCTCAAGAGACGGGACCGCCCAGATACTCGAGCAGGCTGCCAAGGACCTGCCCGGCGCTGTCCTGATCCGGCATGAGCAGAACGGCGGGCTCGCCACCGCACGTAACACCGGCTTGGATGCCGCCCGCGGCCAGTACCTCACCTTCCTCGACGGCGACGAC
>JOGW01000039.1 GCA_000721375.1 Streptomyces sp. NRRL B-3428
CGAGATCCGCGCCGAAGCCGTCACCAGATAATGCGCCGGACCCTGAATGAACGAAGCACCATCCGCCGGATGCATCGCACCACCATCCGAATACTCCGTATCGAAAGAAACCAGCTCCCAAGTACCCACCGCCAGAGCATCGGTGGCCTTACGGGCAACGCTCACACGCTTCGGCGGAACGTCGAGACCGTTGACGAGTTCCGCCACCAGTTCCGCCGCCGCGCGCTCGTGCTTCGCGTAGTACGTCGGATAACCGCTGCGCTGTACGGCGTCGGCGACTTCCCAGAGTTGAGTCTTCGTCAGATAGTCCGCACCGAACTTTCCCGGGCAGGTGCTCTTCATGACGGAGAAGAACTTCCCTGCCGCGTAATGGGGATTGAGGATCTGTTCCTCGGTGCCCCAGCCCATGGAGGGCCGCTGCTGGAAGAGACCGAGACTGTCCCGGTCGCCGCCGCTGAGATTGCGCAGACCCGATTCCTGGCAGGCGGTGGCGACACCGACGACCGCGCCGCGATAACCGAGACCGGCTTCGAGCGCTTCTTCGAGGATGGTGCGGCCATGACCTTTCTGGGTGCTGTCGAAGGTCCAGCTGGTCTGGGCGTACGTGAGCGTGTACGGCATGAGATCCGCGGCCGTGACCATACGGAACTCCTTTCCGGAGAAGGGGAAAAGGGGGCGGCGCCCCACATCCGCGAAGCGGATGAGGAGCGCCGCCGCGGGCCGGTCTGCGGGGATCAGACGGCCCAGTAGTTGGCCTGCAGGTCGGAGAAGGCGAGCGTGCCGGTCGCGGTGCCGTTGGCCACCTGGATGTGCCACTGGACACGGTTGCCGTCGTCGCAGAAAGCGCCGTTGCGGGACTGCGTGATGAATGTGTCGCCCGAGGTCACCACGTGCTCCTCGATCGGCCCCGGCTTCTGCAGCGCACCCGGGCTCGCACCACTGACCTCCGCGAACCGCGTCTGGATCGTCGTACCCTCCGCCAGACCCGAGATCCGCGCCGAAGCCGTCACCAGATAATGCGCCGGACCCTGAATGAACGAAGCACCATCCGCCGGATGCATCGCACCACCATCCGAATA
>JOGW01000040.1 GCA_000721375.1 Streptomyces sp. NRRL B-3428
TGATCACTCCTTCGGCGATTCCGCAGTTCACCGGTGACCTGGGTGTGCTGGAGACGGCCGTCACGTCGCTGGGCAAGGACGCGGGCGCGATCCGCAAGACCGGCGCGGATGTGCATTCCCAGTTCCAGGGCCTGTCCGCGTACTACACCGCGCCCGAGGCGGAGCAGCTGTTCGCCTCCACCAAGCCGGTCGCCGACCGGGCCGATGCGTTCGGCGACGACCTGGAGAAGGTCTCCTCGGCGCTCACCGCGTATGCGGCCGAGGTGAAGCCGATCGCGGACCGGCTCAAGCAACTCAAGCTGGACGCCCAGGCGTTCGTCGATTCCGTGAAGGACGACGAGGACTGGAAGTACGACGGCGACAAGATCGAGAAGCACAACGGGATCCAGTCCGATGTGACCGCCGCGGTGGCCGCGTTCTGGACCGCGGAACGCACCTGCGCCAACAAGATCACCGCCCTGTTCGGGGGCACCCAGTTCATCGCCGGGGACGGCTCCAACAAAGAGAACATGTACGGCTACAACGCCGACGATCTCAAGAACGCCAAGGTCCCCTGGGGCACCCCCGAGGACGAGTCGCACCACTGGTACGAGGTCGGGCACTGGGTCAAGTCGTTCGTCTGGGACGGCCTGATCGTCGACGGGATCTGGGGCACCATCAAGGGCCTGGGCACCCTGGTCGGCTTCCAGGGCCTCGACGCCATGGGCCAGGCCTGGAAGGGCCTCGCGCAACTCGCCACCGGCCTGCTGATCATGTCCGTGCCGGTCGTCGGCGCCGCGTACATGATGGCGCCGGACGACAAACTCCCCTCCTGGCTACGGGACTCCCGCACCGCTTTGAAGGAGACCGGCAAGGCCTTGGTCGCCTGGGACGAGTGGGGCAAGAACCCCGCCCGCGCCGCCGGAGCCGTCACCTTCAACGTCGTCACCACCGTCTTCACCGGCGGCGC
>JOGW01000041.1 GCA_000721375.1 Streptomyces sp. NRRL B-3428
CGGGCCGCGACCCGTCGCGACCGGCCCGCCTACGGCCAGGACGCCCTGATCTCCTGCGACCGACTCGTACGTATCTTCACCGCCGACGGCATCGAGGTCCAAGCCCTCCAAGGCCTCGACCTCCTGGTCACCAAAGGCGAATTGATGGCCCTGGTCGGCGCCTCCGGCAGCGGCAAATCAACCCTCATGAACATCCTCGCCGGCCTCGACGAACCCACCGCAGGCCAAGCCAAAGTCGCCGACTGCGACCTGCTCTCCATGAACGCCAAAGACCGACTGCACTACCGACGTTCGATCGTCGGCTTCGTCTGGCAACAAACCGCACGCAACCTACTGCCCTACCTCACCGCCGCCCAGAACGTCGCCCTGCCCATGCAACTCCGCGGCATCCGCGGACGCGCCAAAAAAGCAGCCCGCGCCCAAGAACTCCTCGACCTCCTCGGCGTCGGCGAACTCCGCGACCGCCGCCCCACCCAACTCTCCGGCGGCCAACAACAACGCGTCGCCATCGCCGTCGCCCTCGCCAACGACCCCTCCGTCCTGCTCGCCGACGAACCCACCGGCGAACTCGACTCCACCACCGGCCGCCAGATCTTCGAATCCTTCCGCGCCGCCAACGAAGAACTCGGCACCACCATCGTCATCGTCACCCACGACCAGACCGTCGCCACCGAAGTCCGCCGCACCGTCGCCATCCGCGACGGCCGCACCTCCACCGAAGTCCTACGCCGCACCCGCATCGACGAAACAACCGGCGAAGAACAACTGATCGCCCGCGAATACGCCATGCTCGACCGCGCCGGACGCCTCCAACTCCCCACCGAATACACCCACACACTCGGCATGCGCGACAGGGTGGCGCTGGAGCTCGAGGCGGATCACATCGGGGTATGGCCGGACGA
>JOGW01000042.1 GCA_000721375.1 Streptomyces sp. NRRL B-3428
GCAGCCGTTGGAGGGCAAGTTCAACGGCTCGGGTAAAGCGGCATTCGACTCGTTCAAGGCGAATTCGGATGAGATCACGGCGGCGTTGAACGGGTCGCTTTCGGCGATCTTGGGTGGTCAGGCGGGGATGGACTCGTCGTTCGCGACGGGTGACTCGGAGTCGGCGGACAACGCCCGCTCGAACATGGCCGCTGCGAACTTCGACGCTGCTCGCTTCGGCGGACGCTGAACACGGGGGAATGGACTGTTATGGCTGCGAATGCTGACCGTCGCTCGTATGACATTGCCGCGTCCTCGGACGCGCAGGGCAACATCCAGGGCGTCATCGCACGCCTGGAGCAGGTGATCACGGATCGGGACCGTGCGGTGAAGGCGGCGATGGCCGACTTCCAGGCGGACGGGGTCTCGGACTCGTATCACGACAAGGAACTGCGCTGGAACAACGCTTCCAACGAGGTCCGGAACATCATCCAGCTGCTGAAGACGACGCTGGAGAAGAACGACGGCACCGCGCAGCAGACCTTGTCGCGCGCGAAGGCCGCCGTCGACAACATCGGCTGACACTGTTCCAGGGCGTAGGGGAAGCGCATGACGGGCTGGGATATTCGGCCGCAGGGTGTTCAGGGCGTGCTGAAGACCACGGGTGAGACGGCCGGTGGGATCGAGAAGCAGGCCACGGGTTTCGGCGAGC
>JOGW01000043.1 GCA_000721375.1 Streptomyces sp. NRRL B-3428
GCTCGCCGAAACCCGTGGCCTGCTTCTCGATCCCACCGGCCGTCTCACCCGTGGTCTTCAGCACGCCCTGAACACCCTGCGGCCGAATATCCCAGCCCGACACCAGCAACCCCCGAACCGTTCTCAGCCGATGTTGTCGACGGCGGCCTTCGCGCGCGACAGGGTCTGCTGCGCGGTGCCGTCGTTCTTCTCCAGCGTCGTCTTCAGCAGCTGGATGATGTTCCGGACCTCGTTGGAGGCGTTGTTCCAGCGCAGTTCCTTGTCGTGATACGAGTCCGAGACCCCGTCCGCCTGGAAGTCGGCCATCGCCGCCTTCACCGCACGGTCGCGGTCCGTGATCACCTGTTCCAGGCGTGCGATGACGCCCTGGATGTTGCCCTGCGCGTCCGAGGACGCGGCGATGTCGTACGAGCGGCGGTCAGCGTTACCAGCCATAAGTCTTCAGATCCCCCGTGTCTCAGCGTCCGCCGAAGCGAGCGGCGTCGAAGTTCGCAGCGGCCATGTTGGAGCGGGCGTTGTCCGCCGACTCCGAGTCACCCGTCGCGAACGACGAGTCCATCCCCGCCTGACCGCCCAGGATCGCCGAGAGCGACCCGTTCAACGCCGCCGTGATCTCATCCGAATTCGCCTTGAACGAGTCGAATGCCGCTTTACCCGAGCCGTTGAACTTGCCCTCCAACGGCTGC
>JOGW01000044.1 GCA_000721375.1 Streptomyces sp. NRRL B-3428
GGCCACGGCCTTCTTGACCTTCGCATACACCTCTGGGCGGTGCTCCTTGATCCAGGCGAACTGCTGCGCCTGCGACATCCCGAAGACGAACTCCTCCTCAGTCTCCAGGAGATTGGTCATGTTCGACGTCGTACGGGCGACCTTGCGGACCGTCTCGCGCAGCGGCCACAGCCACGCCGAATCAATATGCGCATGACCCACCGCGCTGATGCGGTGCGCCGAAGCATCCGCGGGGGCCGACAGGACGCCCACCAGCTCGGAACGGGCCGCCGCCGCCGTGCCATTGACATCCTGCAGATCGACGGCGTCCAGACAGCGGTTGACCGCACGCAGAATCTCGAAGCGCCGCCCGCCCTCGACCGACAACTCCTCCATCAACTCACCCAGCACCTCCAGGTCAGCGATCAGCTCCCAGACCTCCCGGTCGAAGACCGCCAGATCCATCCGCTCCAGGCGGTACTGCAGCTCCGAACCCGCCGTCTCCCTGTCACCCAGCTGGGTCGGCCGGAACGGCTTGTCACCCAACAGCACCGGGTTGGAGGCGGCCTCCAGATGCCACTCCACCCGCTCCCCACCCGCGACCTGCTCCCCCACCCGCACCCACTGATTACGCGGATTGGCCGCCGTATACACCAACGCCTCACACTGGAAACCCGGCATCCGCTCATCGAAACCCAGATCAAGCACGGCCTCGACGGTCCGGCCCGCCCAGGACGCCGGCACCTCACCGGTCACCTTGAAC
>JOGW01000045.1 GCA_000721375.1 Streptomyces sp. NRRL B-3428
GTTCAAGGTGACCGGTGAGGTGCCGGCGTCCTGGGCGGGCCGGACCGTCGAGGCCGTGCTTGATCTGGGTTTCGATGAGCGGATGCCGGGTTTCCAGTGCGAGGCGCTGGTCTACACCCCGGCCGGTGAGCCGTTGAAGGCGGTCAATCCGCGTAATCAGTGGGTGCGGGTGGGGGAGCAGGTCGCGGGTGGGGAGCGGGTGGAGTGGCATCTGGAGGCCGCCGACTCGGCTGGGTGACAAGGACACGGCGGGTTCGGAGCCGCAGTACCGCCTGGAGCGGATGGATCTGGCGGTCTTCGACCGGGAGGTCTGGGAGCTGATCGCTGACCTGGAGGTGCTGGGTGAGCTGATGGAGGAGTTGTCGGTCGAGGGCGGGCGGCGCTTCGAGATTCTGCGGGCGGTCAACCGCTGCCTGGACGCCGTCGATCTGCAGGATGTCAACGGCACGGCGGCGGCGGCCCGTTCCGAGCTGGTGGGCGTCCTGTCGGCCCCCGCGGATGCTTCCGCGCACCGCATCAGCGCGGTCGGCCATGCGCACATCGACTCCGCCTGGCTGTGGCCGCTGCGCGAGACGGTCCGCAAGGTCGCCCGCACCACCTCCAACATGACCAACCTCCTCGAAACCGAGGAGGAGTTCGTCTTCGGGATGTCGCAGGCGCAGCAGTTCGCCTGGATCAAGGAGCACCGCCCAGAGGTGTATGCGAAGGTCAAGAAGGCCGTGGCC
>JOGW01000046.1 GCA_000721375.1 Streptomyces sp. NRRL B-3428
CTGATCCGGCATGAGCAGAACGGCGGGCTCGCCACCGCACGTAACACCGGCTTGGATGCCGCCCGCGGCCAGTACCTCACCTTCCTCGACGGCGACGACTGGATCGCACCCGGCTACCTCGCCCAACTCCTCGACACCATCGAACGACTCGACTGCGACTTCGTCCGCACCGACCACGTCCAGTTCACCGGACGCACCCGCACCATCCACCGCGTCCCCCACGGCCTGCGCGACACCGTCATGTCACCCCGCGACGTCATCCTCCCCGCCGACCGCTCCACCTCCGTCGACTACGCCTACGCCTGGGCCGGCATCTACCACCGCCGCCTCCTCGACCAACACCTCCTCCACTTCATCGACGGCCTACGCACCGCCGAAGACCGCCCCTGGATCTGGCGCCTGCACCGCCAAGCCCAAACCTTCGCCGTCACCAGCCACCTCGGCATCTTCTACCGCCGCGGCATCACCAACTCCCTCACCCAGATCGGCGACGCACGCCAACTCGACTTCATCCGCGCCTTCGACCACATCCTCACCGACACCGCCAAGGACAAGGACGCGGACCAACTCCTCCCCAA
>JOGW01000047.1 GCA_000721375.1 Streptomyces sp. NRRL B-3428
CGCCGCCCACAGTTCCGCCTCCCGCAGCAAATGCTCCGAGCGGCGGTTGCCCTGCTTCGTCTTGGCCTGGCTGGTGAGCGTGGCGCGGTGGAGCTCCAGATACAGCTCACCCACCCACACCGGCGCCTCGGGATATTCGGCCTGCGCCTTCGCGAAAAACTCAGCCGGCTTTTCCCACACCACCCGCGCCGAGCCTTCCAGGTCACGCATCCGCCGCGCCTTCGCGATCATCTCCCGAGTCGTGCCACCACCACCATCACCCCAGCCGGTCGGGGCCAGGGAGTGCTTGGCGACGCCCTTGTCCTTGAAGTTGCGGGCCGCATGCGCGATCTCGCGGCCCAGCATCGAGCAGTTGTAGGTGTCGATGGGCGGGAAGTGCGTGAAGATCCGCGTCCCGTCGATGCCCTCCCAGTGGAACGTGTGATGCGGGAACTTGTTGATCTGCGACCACGAGATCTTCTGCGTCAGCAGCCACTTCGAACCCGCCGCCTTGATGATCTGCGGCAGCCCGCCCGCACATACCGCCCGCCGGCACGAACCGGCCCTCGGCCACGGCCTTCTTGACCTTCGCATACACCTCTGGGCGGTGCTCCTTGATCCAGGCGAACTGCTGCGCCTGCGACATCCCGAAGACGAACTCCTCCTC
>JOGW01000048.1 GCA_000721375.1 Streptomyces sp. NRRL B-3428
CTGCTGGAACGGTCAGGTTGGAGCCGCTGCCCTCGGTCGGCTCATGCCCGTGGTTGACCGTCCGGACCCGACGGATCTGGGGCGCTTCTGGTGCGGCTGTCGTGCGGCTGGATGGCCACGCTCACGTCAACTGGTGCCCTTCTTTGAGCGCCGCTTGGAGCCGCCAGGCAGAGCCTTGGCGATTCGCTCCCGAACGCGGTCGGGTAGCAGGTTGCTGAAGTCGATCACGCCCCACAAGAACTTGAGTGCGCCGATGATCAGGTCCATGGTGCCTCCAGGGATATCCCCCGGCGGGGGTGATCGCGGCGCATCTGCACGCGGTCGGTGGAGCGGCTTTGGGCGGGAGCTGCTTTGGGGCGAGTGATCATGGCTCCGTAAGCTGATGGCGAGTCGGGCAGTCTGTTGACCTGCCCGTTAAAGCACGACGTTGGGGCCATGATCTTAGAGGCTCGC
>JOGW01000049.1 GCA_000721375.1 Streptomyces sp. NRRL B-3428
CGCCTGGAGACCGTTGATCTCCGGGTCGACCAACAGGTCGCGCAGGGCCTTGTGCAGCTCCGGGCTCTCGTGGACGGCATGGGCCAGACCCCGCATCAGCGCGGTGTCCTTGGCCATCTGCGCGTCGTCGGAGTGCTCGACCATGCGTGCGAAGTCCCCGCGCAGGCTGCCCGTGTCGATCTCGCGCAGCGAGACCGGCTGCGTGCAGCGCAGGGCTTTGGCGACCAGCTCCGGCTTGCTCCCCCACTGGCGGTAGAGGGTGGCCTTGCTGGACTTCGTACGGGCGGCGACCGCGTCCATGGTCAGCGCCTCGTAGCCGACGTCACGCAGGAGGTCGAGGACCGCCTCGTGGGCATCAAGTCCCGTGAGGTGTACGAGGCCCCGGGCGCGATCGCGCTGATCCTGTCTCTTATACACATCTCCGAGCCCACGAGAC
>JOGW01000050.1 GCA_000721375.1 Streptomyces sp. NRRL B-3428
CAGGTCGTCGTCGGCGTAGAAGCGGGAGTTGAAGTCGAAGCCGCCGAGCTTTCCGGCGCGCAGGAGCAGGGCGACGATGAACTCGATGTTGGTGCCGGGTGCGTGGTGTCCGGTGTCGACGACGACCTGGGCCTTGTCGCCGAGTTGGAGGCAGTGGGCGTATGCGGTGCCCCAGTCCGGCACGTCCATCGTGTAGAAGGCGGGCTCGAACAGCTTGTACTCGAGCAGGATGCGCTGGTCGTCACCAAGGCGCTCGTACACGGTGTGCAGGGCTTCGGCGAGGCGGTCCTGGCGGGCGCGGATGTCGTCCTGGCCGGGGTAGTTGGTGCCGTCGGAGAACCACAGCTTGAGGTCCCGTGACCCGGTGGCGTCCATGATGTCGACGCACTCCAGGAGGT
>JOGW01000051.1 GCA_000721375.1 Streptomyces sp. NRRL B-3428
ACCTCCTGGAGTGCGTCGACATCATGGACGCCACCGGGTCACGGGACCTCAAGCTGTGGTTCTCCGACGGCACCAACTACCCCGGCCAGGACGACATCCACGCCCGCCAGGACCGCCTCGCCGAAGCCCTGCACACCGTCTACCAGCGCCTCGGCGACGACCAGCGCATCCTGCTCGAGTACAAGCTGTTCGAGCCCGCCTTCTACACGATGGACGTCCCGGACTGGGGCACCGCATACGCCCACTGCCTCCAGCTCGGCGACAAGGCCCAGGTCGTCGTCGACACCGGTCACCACGCTCCCGGCACCAACATCGAGTTCATCGTCGCCCTGCTCCTGCGCGCCGGAAAGCTCGGCGGCTTCGACTTCAACTCCCGCTTCTACGCCGACGACGACCTG
>JOGW01000052.1 GCA_000721375.1 Streptomyces sp. NRRL B-3428
CTGTAGAGCGAACCGCGGTCGGTGGCGGAGAAGACGCGGACGGGGAGGGGCATCCAGTCCGGCGGGTAGAGCATCATCGTGGCGCTCAACTCGCCCATGGACAGGGCGAAGCAGAGGCCGGCCGCAGCCGTGAGGGACGGCAGCAGGAGGGGAAGTCTGACCCGCCACAGCACGTACGCGGGGCGGGCGCCCAGGGAGGCGGCAGCCTGCTCGTACGCGGGGTCGAGTCGTACGATCGCCGCCGAGACCGACTGGTAGGCGAACGCCGTGACAAGGATCGTGTGCGCCAGGACGACGATCGAGCTTGTGCCGTTGAGCAGGACCGGCGGCCGGCTGAAGGCGACGAGGACGGCGAGGCCGACGACCACGGACGGCACGGCGACGGGC
>JOGW01000053.1 GCA_000721375.1 Streptomyces sp. NRRL B-3428
TCTTGCGGATCGCGCCCGCGTCCTTGCCCAGCGACGTGACGGCCGTCTCCAGCACACCCAGGTCACCGGTGAACTGCGGAATCGCCGAAGGAGTGATCATCCGGTCTGCACCCCCGGCTTCGTCGGATCGATATCCGGCGCACCCAGGGCTTTCCGTTGCGCCTCGGCCGCCATCTGCGTATCGCCGTTGAGATACGCGGTGGTCGCCTCGACCGCCCCGGTCAGTGACTTGCCCGCCCGCGCGGCCACGAACTGGATGTCCTTCACTGCATGCTCGGCGAACTGCGACAACGCCAGAGCAACCAGCCCGCCGTTCTCCGAACCCTCCGCGCCCTCGGCCGCGATCGTCCCGGCCGATGTGGCGGCA
>JOGW01000054.1 GCA_000721375.1 Streptomyces sp. NRRL B-3428
GGGTGGGCCGAATGCGGCACAGGGACATTCTCGAACTGCGGCGTCAACAGCGCTTCAGGTCGGTCCTGACCCGGAATGCGCAGGCCCGCCGGCCCTCCCGGCCGCAAGCGCCGGCGGCTGCCGAATCGGCGTGTGCCGCGTGCGGCGCCCTGTCCGGTTGGGGGGACGGTGTCACCGGCTGAGCTCCGGCACCGCCCCTCGTCTACGAGGACCGGGTGTGGATCCGGACGGTGTCACGGATGAACCCGCGACTCTGCTCGGGGCCGAGCGCTTGTGCCTGGAGGTGGTCGTACATGAGGTGGTACGGCCGGCGGTCCGCGGGCTTCTCCAGGTAGAGGTCGCTGGTGAAGCG
>JOGW01000055.1 GCA_000721375.1 Streptomyces sp. NRRL B-3428
GCACATCCGCGAGGACCAGGCGCTCCTCTACCGCCTCTCCGGCGACTGGAACCCGCTGCACGCCGACCCCGAGTTCGCCAAGACCGCCGGCTTCGACCAGCCGATCCTGCACGGCCTGTGCTCGTACGGGATGACCCTCAAGGCCGTCGTCGACACGGCCCTGGGCGGGGACGTCTCGCGGGTCCGCGCCTACCGCACGCGCTTCGCAGGGATCGTCTTCCCGGGCGAGACGCTGCGCATCCGGATGTGGCAGGAGCCCGGCCGGGTCCGGGGCGCGGTCCGCGAGACCGTCCGCAACGCGGCCCGCGGCGCCTACCGCCACGGCGTCCAGCGCGTCGC
>JOGW01000056.1 GCA_000721375.1 Streptomyces sp. NRRL B-3428
TCGCTCTCGCCGTGGCGGAGGAGGATCAGCTTGTACGGTGCGTCGGCCATGCGTACGAGCCTAGTGGACGCCCGGGGGCGCTCGCGCGCGGTGCGGGGTCCCGTCGGATTGACGGTGCGCGTCAATCGACTGGCGCCCGGAAGCCTGCCGCTCGTAATGTGCACCGCGTACGAGTGACACTTACGCCGCCGGGGGGATCCCTCATGTCCGCTGCCCGTTTGAGACAGGCCGCCCAGGAGAGCGTCTCCGGGCTGCCCCGGGCCTTCTGGTGGCTCTGGACGAGCACCCTGGTGAACCGGCTCGGGGCCTTCGTCGCCACCTTCATGACCTTGTACC
>JOGW01000057.1 GCA_000721375.1 Streptomyces sp. NRRL B-3428
GGAAGTTGGAGTCCCCTCATGCATGACGACCGTGCCCTCGTTGAGGCCCGCCTCAAGCGTGTGCTCGAAGAGCGCATCCGTCCCGCTGTCTATCCCGAGTCGGTGCCGCTGACGGTCGAGGCGTGGACCGCGCCTGGTGAGCCGGTTCCGGTGGAGGAGGGTCTGGCCGCGACGCACTCACTGGTCGAGGTGGGTGATGCGTGGGGGGCTCCGTGGGCGACCACGTGGTTCAAGGTGACCGGTGAGGTGCCGGCGTCCTGGGCGGGCCGGACCGTCGAGGCCGTGCTTGATCTGGGTTTCGATGAGCGGATGCCGGGTTTCCAGTG
>JOGW01000058.1 GCA_000721375.1 Streptomyces sp. NRRL B-3428
TCTTGCGGATCGCGCCCGCGTCCTTGCCCAGCGACGTGACGGCCGTCTCCAGCACACCCAGGTCACCGGTGAACTGCGGAATCGCCGAAGGAGTGATCACGACAGGGCCTTCCTCTGCGCCTCGGCCGCCATCTCCGTATCGCCGTTCAGATACGCGGTGGTCGCCTCGACCGCCCCGGTCAGTGACTTGCCCGCCCGCGCGGCCACGAACTGGATGTCCTTCACCGCATGCTCGGCGAACTGCGACAACGCCAGAGCAACCAGCCCGCCGTTCTCCGAACCCTCCGCGCCCTCGGCCGCGATCGTCCCGGCCGATGTGGCGGCA
>JOGW01000059.1 GCA_000721375.1 Streptomyces sp. NRRL B-3428
CTGAAGCAGGTGGCGGCGAACCGGGTGGGCTGCTGACCGACCGATCCATAAGCAGGGCTTGGGATTTCAGGGCATAACTGTCGTTGGACGTGATGGAACGTCGGCAGCACGCTGCCGATATGACCACCACTACGCCGGCCCGTACCACCACGAGGATGGCCGCCCTCGTCAGTGAGATCCGCACGGTCGTGGAGCGGGGGTTGGCTCCCGACCTCACCGCCTACCTGGTGGGCGAACGGCTCGCTCCACACCTGGGCGCGCCCGACCTGCTGACCGCGGCGCAGCGGGAAGGCGACCCGGAGCCGCTCGCCGTACTGC
>JOGW01000060.1 GCA_000721375.1 Streptomyces sp. NRRL B-3428
CTCACGGTCCTGCGCGAACACCGGGGTGACGGGCACCTCGCCGCGCTCACCGTGGCGGGGCTCGACGCTGTCGAGGCGCTGGGGTCGTTTGCGGGCATCGGGGGCGCGTCCGTCGAAAGCCTCCAGAGGCGGGGCTGGGGGCCCCGCCCCTCAAAGTTTTGGGCGCACCCGGCCCGATGCCCCGACAACGCCCCCGGCCCCTCGACCGGGTCGGGCCCCGCCGCGGTGAGCGGGGCGAGGTGCCCGTCCCCCCGGTGTGCGCGCAGGACCGTGACCGCCTGCCACAGCACGAGATGCGGC
>JOGW01000061.1 GCA_000721375.1 Streptomyces sp. NRRL B-3428
CGGAGGAAAGCCCGAGAGGGTGAGTACAAAGGAAGCGTCCGTTCCTTGAGAACTCAACAGCGTGCCAAAAGTCAACGCCAGATTGACAACCCCGTCTCGGCCATCACGGTCGGACGCGGTTCCTTTGAAAAGTCCTTCTACGGAAGGCACATCAGCGAGGACGCTGTGAACGATCGGCTTATTCCGCTGATTGTTCCGCTCAACGCGGATGCTCACCCGATTACGGGTAAACATTCACGGAGAGTTTGATCCTGGCTCAGGACGAACGCTGGCGGCGTGCTTAACAC
>JOGW01000062.1 GCA_000721375.1 Streptomyces sp. NRRL B-3428
CCCACAGGGTCCCCCCTGCAGTACCATCGGCGCTGTGAGGCTTAGCTTCCGGGTTCGGAATGTAACCGGGCGTTTCCCTCACGCTATGACCACCGAAACACTATGAAATTCTGAACCGATGCCTCAACCTTCCTGTGGCCCAGGAAAGGAGGCGTGTTGAGTTCGTTATTTCAGAACCAACACAGTGGACGCGAGCAACTGAGGACAAGCCCTCGGCCTATTAGTACCGGTCAGCTCCACCCTTTACAGGGCTTCCACATCCGGCCTATCAACCCAG
>JOGW01000063.1 GCA_000721375.1 Streptomyces sp. NRRL B-3428
GGCCCGCAGTCCTACGAGGCCGCCGAGAAGAAGGCGTTCACCGCCGTCTCCTGGAACGCCCCGACCTCCGAGCTGGTCAAGCGCCTCGAGTCCGCGCCGACCCTGAAGGACATCCCGGGCACCCTCTTCCTCGGCGGCGGCGCCCCCGTCACCGCCAAGGGCGCCCCGATCGCGGGCATCGGTGTGGCCGGCGCCCCGTCCGGCGACATCGACGAGAAGATCGCCCAGGCCGGCGTCGCCGCGCTGAACAAGTAAG
>JOGW01000064.1 GCA_000721375.1 Streptomyces sp. NRRL B-3428
GCTCCACCGCGCCACGCTCACCAGCCAGGCCAAGACGAAGCAGGGCAACCGCCGCTCGGAGCATTTGCTGCGGGAGGCGGAACTGTGGGCGGCGACGGCGGCGGTGCGGGCCGAATTCCCTTACCCGTACGCAGAATTGGACCGGATCTGGAAGACGGTCCTGCTCCACCAGTTCCACGACATCCTGCCCGGATCCTCGATCGCCTGGGTACACCGCGAGGCCGAGAAGACC
>JOGW01000065.1 GCA_000721375.1 Streptomyces sp. NRRL B-3428
GCTCCACCGCGCCACGCTCACCAGCCAGGCCAAGACGAAGCAGGGCAACCGCCGCTCGGAGCATTTGCTGCGGGAGGCGGAACTGTGGGCGGCGACGGCTGCGGTACGGGCCGAATTCCCTTACCCGTACGCCGAATTGGACCGGATCTGGAAGACGGTCCTGCTCCACCAGTTCCACGACATCCTGCCCGGATCCTCGATCGCCTGGGTACACCGCGAGGCCGAGAAGACC
>JOGW01000066.1 GCA_000721375.1 Streptomyces sp. NRRL B-3428
CGGGCGTCTTGCTGTTCAGCGTCTGAGGGCCAGGACGATCACCTCCGAGTTCCCGCACCGTGCGGGAACCGGCTTCGAGTCCCCTTGGAGGACGCATGGCAACCGGAACCGTTAAGTGGTTCAACTCGGAAAAGGGCTTCGGCTTCATCGAGCAGGACGGCGGCGGCCCCGACGTCTTCGCCCACTACTCGAACATCGCCGCCCAGGGCTTCCGTGAGCTCCAGGAAGAACATCACCCCCGCCTAAGCAGCAATGCCATGACGCCCGCCCCGGAATGCTCCGGCGGCGGGCGTCGTGCGTCACGTCGGCGGGC
>JOGW01000067.1 GCA_000721375.1 Streptomyces sp. NRRL B-3428
CGTGTGATGCGGGAACTTGTTGATCTGCGACCACGAGATCTTCTGCGTCAGCAGCCACTTCGAACCCGCCGCCTTGATGATCTGCGGCAGCCCGCCCGCAAACCCGAACGTGTCCGGCAACCACGCCTCATCGTTGTCGATCCCGAACTCGTCGATGAAGAACCGCTTGCCGTGCACGAACTGGCGCGCCATCGCCTCCGAACCCGGCATGTTCGTGTC
>JOGW01000068.1 GCA_000721375.1 Streptomyces sp. NRRL B-3428
AGCGACCCGTTCAACGCCGCCGTGATCTCATCCGAATTCGCCTTGAACGAGTCGAATGCCGCTTTACCCGAGCCGTTGAACTTGCCCTCCAACGGCTGCGCCGCGGCAATCAACTGCCGGATCAACGACCCGAGATCATCACTCGAACCCTGCGACGACGAACGCAGCGTCGACAACACGGACGCACCCATGTCGAACTTCATCGGGCCTCCCCCGGCC
>JOGW01000069.1 GCA_000721375.1 Streptomyces sp. NRRL B-3428
GACACGAACATGCCGGGTTCGGAGGCGATGGCGCGCCAGTTCGTGCACGGCAAGCGGTTCTTCATCGACGAGTTCGGGATCGACAACGATGAGGCGTGGCTGCCGGACACGTTCGGGTTCGCGGGCGGGCTGCCGCAGATCATCAAGGCGGCGGGTTCGAAGTGGCTGCTGACGCAGAAGATCTCGTGGTCGCAGATCAACAAGTTCCCGCATCACACG
>JOGW01000070.1 GCA_000721375.1 Streptomyces sp. NRRL B-3428
GGGCGAGTGATCATGGCTCCGTAAGCTGATGGCGAGTCGGGCAGTCTGTTGACCTGCCCGTTAAAGCACGACGTTGGGGCCATGATCTTAGAGGCTCGCTCCAAAGTGGCTGCGTAAAGCCGTGGAGCCGGCCGCCCCCGCCGATGGGCAACGACCATGGAAGCGGGTCCGTCGACATTGCACCGCCGCCGCGATCCGGCCTTAGTCGAAGC
>JOGW01000071.1 GCA_000721375.1 Streptomyces sp. NRRL B-3428
GGGCGAGTGATCATGGCTCCGTAAGCTGATGGCGAGTCGGGCAGTCTGTTGACCTGCCCGTTAAAGCACGACGTTGGGGCCATGATCTTAGAGGCTCGCCCCAAAGTGGCTGTGTAAAGCCGTGGAGCCGGCCGCCCCCGCCGATGGGCAACGACCATGGAAGCGGGTCCGTCGACATTGCACCGCCGCCGCGATCCGGCCTTAGTCGAAGC
>JOGW01000072.1 GCA_000721375.1 Streptomyces sp. NRRL B-3428
CGGGCTGGGATATTCGGCCGCAGGGTGTTCAGGGCGTGCTGAAGACCACGGGTGAGACGGCCGGTGGGATCGAGAAGCAGGCCACGGGTTTCGGCGAGCATCTGAAATCTGCCGCCACATCGGCCGGGACGATCGCGGCCGAGGGCGCGGAGGGTTCGGAGAACGGCGGGCTGGTTGCTCTGGCGTTGTCGCAGTTCGCCGAGCATGC
>JOGW01000073.1 GCA_000721375.1 Streptomyces sp. NRRL B-3428
CGGCGCGGACTCGAGGCGCTTGACCAGCTCGGAGGTCGGGGCGTTCCAGGAGACGGCGGTGAACGCCTTCTTCTCGGCGGCCTCGTAGGACTGCGGGCCCGCACCGTCGCCACGCATGGTGAGGATGGTGTTGCCGTTGCGGTCGACGACCGCGACGGAGACACGCTGGTTCTCCTTCTTGGCCTCGGCCAGCGCGGCGTCC
>JOGW01000074.1 GCA_000721375.1 Streptomyces sp. NRRL B-3428
CGGCGCGGACTCGAGGCGCTTGACCAGCTCGGAGGTCGGGGCGTTCCAGGAGACGGCGGTGAACGCCTTCTTCTCGGCGGCCTCGTAGGACTGCGGGCCGGCGCCGTCGCCACGCATGGTGAGGATGGTGTTGCCGTTGCGGTCGACGACCGCGACGGAGACACGCTGGTTCTCCTTCTTGGCCTCGGCCAGCGCGGCGTCC